>JASGIJ010000001.1:0-4407023 GCA_047601965.1 Lacibacter sp. | reverse complement strand
AAAACAAAGGGCCGCCTGTTGTTGAACCCAAAGGCAGCTTATAACCATAATATGTATTGTTATTTACGATTGCACCGTTGCTTGCCCAACCATTGTCGTAAACAATTTTTGGTATTGAATCAGTTCTTGAAGAAGAAGCAAGCACGTACACAATTAATGCTTCATTCCATCCTTTAATTTGGTGATTCATAATCCAGCCTTTATCGGGGCTCCAGTGCCAATACAAAACATTTTGTCCACCTTGCCTGAACCAATTCCATTCAACAGCATCCCAGATTGAATTAATTTTTGTGCGAAGTTCAGTTTCTGCTGCATCAGTGCCTGTGAAATACTGCCGTGCAGTAATCAATCCTTCAAGCAGGAAAGAAGTTTCAACAAGATCGGCTCCGTTATCATTTGTGCTGAAAGGTTGGGTTTGTCCTGTGTTTCCATATATCCAGTGTGCAAACACTCCATGATACCTGGTGCAGTTATTTATGAGAAAATTTGTAATCTTCAGTATTCTGTCTCTTCCTTCAGCTCGTGTAATAAAACCACGATGCACAGCTGCTACTATTGCCATAATTCCAAAACCTGTACCGCCTGTTGTAACAGTTTCAGTACTGGTGTTTCTTTCTCTTGCCATGCCACTGGTTGGATGTCCGAAATCCCAGAAATATTTGAATGTTTGCTGCTGCACTTTATCAAGCAAAGCATCATCTGACAAAACGGGGAATTTATCGGTTGAATCTATTACTGTAAGAAATGTATTGTTTACAGGTGTAATAAAAGGGCCGTTTGAAGCAGACTTCAGTACATTGGTTAATTGAAACACATACTTTGTAAGTGGCGCTAATGCTGAGCTAATTTGCACCTGCAGTACAGAATCTCCGTTCATGAAACTGGTTACAACAGGAATATCTGTTCCTCCTGCAGTTGAAAATTTCATTGCAGTGCTTACAGTTGCCCTGCTAACGGGCTGTGTAAACCGTATTTTAATTTTTGGTTGCAGACTTGCACCATAAACATTTTCATAAAACGGCTGGTTATCAATTGTAATATCGGCCACCAAAACTGTTTTAGGTTCAGGTGGTGGCTCATTTTTCTTTTTACAGCCAGCAGCGGCAATTAAGAAAACTAAAAGCACAAAGTATTTCATGTGATAATTAGTTGTAACAGCCAGCCAGTTTTGTTCGCCATAAAATTTTGACCCGCCGTTGATATTATTTACTTCCCTGCCTGAATGATACAGGCAGGGAAACACCAGTTATTTTATAACATATGTATTCATAGAATGTGGCAGAGCTGTTACCGGTGCAGCCTTACCATTTATCCAAATGGAAAAAGGAGTGTTTATATTTCCCTGGTTCATTACAATTACAACGATACTGCCGTCAGGATTCAGGAATGAAGTAGTAAGCAACTGACTTCTGCTGGCACTGCTGCTGATACGTTTTGCACCCGGAGCAACAAACTTTGAAATATGACCGATATAGTAAAATGAATTGGTATAAATTAATTCTCCCGTTTTAATATTTGCATGAACAGGTGCAAAACAAAAATTCCCAACATGATTCGGACCTCCGGTTTCATCCAGGATAATATTCCAATCGGTAAAACCTGTCATCCCGCTATTAAAATCCCTGATAATATTGGCACCATACTTTTCACCCAGTTTCCAGTCGCCTGTTTTTGTTAAATCAAATGCTTCTTTACAACCCTCAGTAAAAAGCAGGTTTGTATTGGGAAAAGCCTCTTTCACCAATTTCAGGTTATCGTGCATTGGTTCACCTCCACTCCATGTTTCATACCAGTGGTATCCAATGCCCCACAAATATTTGGCAGCATCGGGGTCGTTCAACAAAGCACTTGCCCTTTGAAAAATCATATCCCTGTTATGATCCCATCCAATAATTTTTTTATCCTTCAGTCCTTCTTTTTCCATAGTTGGACCTAAATGGTTCTTAAGAAAATCCCGTTCTTCTTCGCCGGTGTAAATGCAGCTTTCCCATGTTTGAGTAGCCATAGGTTCATTCTGAATGGAAATTCCCCAAACAGGTATTCCATCACTTTCATAGGCCTTAATAAACTTCGTGTAATACAAAGCCCATGTTTGATAATATTCCGGTTTGAGCTTACCACCACGCAGCATGTTGCCATTCGTTTTCATATAAGCCGGAGGGCTCCACGGACTTGCGTATAAATTTAATTTACCTCCTGCAGCCTGCATTGCTTCTTTGATAAAAGGAATTTTATACTTTTTATCATGATCAATGTTAAACGATTTCAATTCCTTGTCTGTACTGTCGGTTACATAAGTGTACATATCACTGCTGAAATCGCAACTGTTAATATTTGTACGTGCAACAGTATAACCAATGCCGCTTTGTTTATCGAAATAAGCCTTCAGAATTTCCTGTTGCTTATCTTTTGGCATTTTGTAAAATGTTTCGGCTGAAGCATCAGTTAATGCCGCCCCGGTTCCAAAATATTCCTGAAACGTCTTACCGGGATCAACAAATACGGTTATCTCATTTTCAAGAGGCTGGGGTTTGTCTGCAAACGCAGCAGTATCGTTAAGTGATAAGCGCAGATTTGTACTATCAGCAGTTGTATAAACCAATACTGATTTTCCCTCTACAGTTGTAACAGAAGAAGGATCTGCTTCATTGGTTTTATCTTTCTCGTTTGAACAGGAAAATAACAATCCTCCTAAAATGTAAATGACAAACTTTTTCATATCAATCGTTTTTTACCATACAAATGTACCAACAGCACCTGCAGATAGAGATGCCGTTGTCCATTTTCCTTTGAATTTAATATTAAAATTTTCTGTTGAAGTACCATCATTAAGTACAATCAAAACTTTTTTACCGGCAGGTGTAAGAAAGGCTGCTGTTGGCAAAGCAGAAGTTGAACCGCTGCTAATCCTTATTGAGCCTGCAGGAACAAATTTTGACGCATGGGCAATAATATAATAGCCGACATTTCTTGTAAAAGATGATCCATCAATTGTTACTGCCCCTTTGCATTCTGAACAACCTCCGGGTGTATGCGGATTGTATTGGGGATCGCTGGCAAGATTCCATTCCAATGCATTCCGGCTCCAGTTGCGCATTGAACCAATAATTACATTCTTTACATGCCATTTTAAATCGCCGTTAAAACTTCCGTTTGCGCCGGTCCACTGTTCTGTAAAATAAAGATTTTTGTCAGGAAATAAATCATGTACGGAAGACAATGCACTGATATCTCCTTCATACAAATGAAAAGCTGATCCATCCACAAAAGTTCGTGCAACAGCATCATTTAAAATTGCAACAGGATAAGCTGCGTTATTACAATTGTGATCCCAGATAATAATCTTTGTTGTAATACCCGCAGTTTGAAATGCCGGACCTAAATGATTCTTTACAAAATCTGCCTGCTGAGCAGCTGACATTACCATACTTGGATTATTGCCTCCATGCTGCGGTTCATTCTGTACAGTAACTGCATGCACGGTAATTCCCTTCGCTTTCATTTGCTGAATATACTTCACAAAATACTGTGCATATGCACTATAATATTCAGGTTTTAAACTTCCGCCTATACTGCTTCCATTATCCTTCATCCACACAGGTGCACTCCAGGGAGAACCCATAATTTTTATATTAGGGCTAATGGCAAGAATTTTTTTCAATACAGGTATTACATCAACCGTATCCTGTGATAAAGAAAAATTTGCAAGAGTTGGATCTGTTTGTCCCGAAGGCATATCATCATAACTATAAACCGAAGCATTCAAATCGGAAGCACCAATGCTGATGCGGAGATAGCTTACTCCAATACTGCCATCGCCTGAACCGAAAAATTCATTGAGCAATGCTGCAGACTGCGTACTGTTCATTTTATTAATTAAGTATGCACTGCCACCTGTTAATGAGTATCCAAATCCATCTACAGACTGATATGCTTGTGCAGAATCAACATCAACTGTGTAATAAGCATTTGCTGCAGTTCCAAAAGAAAGAGTAGTGCTCTGCTTTTGAAGTAATACTGACTGATCGCCTTTTGTTAACCAGAAATCCACTTCGTTAACTGCTGGTGGAATAACCGGGGGAGGATTATTTGTTTTTGCCTTTGAACAATTGCCGTTAAAAAACAATACAAAAGCAGCCACGACTATTGCACTAATATTCATTTTCATAATTTTTTCATTTCATTATCCGCTCACATGCCAATTACAAACGCTGTATTAACACGTGCTGACTTTACTGTTGAAGTAAAGTTTCTTTTTTATTTTTTCTCTTTCCTCATTTTTAATCGCTCATTAACAAGCTCTCCTACTTTGGTTCCAAATTCTGTACTAACCAGGCATGAGCCATGATAATGAATTCCGCCATAAAACCTTGCCCAGTTATTTTCAATTGCAGCCTGGCGGAAAGATGTAAACGAACGATTCTTAATACCAAACTCAAGTTCAGATGTATCAGTGTATGCAAAATTATCGCCAAACATATCAGTTAATGCTTCAGCAGCAGAAGCGGAAACAGTACTGTGCCCGCAGGTATATTCAGGGAAAGGAGGCGTTTGCAAATAAGGTCTCCACTCAGGATCAATATATTTATTAATAGCAGTTTCAGGGCGTAACAGGTTGCTTCTGTATTTTTCATCCCAGCATTGTATAAATGCATCAAATCCTGCAATAGCTGTTTTAGCGTAAGCTGCTACTGTTGTGGAAAAATCAGCTTTAGCTGTTTGTGCTGCAATACCTACTATGTTCATCCAGTGACCCGGAGGTGAAAATTTTTTGGTTGCAAACATCACATGACCTTCAACAATTGATCTCACACCAAGATCATCCCAGAACTCAGCAATGTGCTTTTGTTCATCCGTTAAACTATCACCTGCATTTTTAACCAGCAACACCCACTTATAAAACTCACTGTTTTTGTTCTTCATATCAAAAGCAGGCGGACGTGGTGTAAGAAACTGGCCTGCACTATCCATTACCATTGGTCTTATTTTGTTCCAGCTTGGTTCTAATGCCTGTGCATAAGATGGAGGAGTTGGAACCCATCTTGATTCTATACCTTTTTTTATTTCATACCTGGGCGCCGTTCTTGTTTCGGCATAATTGTCGCCCTTGCTCCATTTGATGATTTGTTCAGCTACTGACTCTCCCAGCTTAACTGAAGCGTCCTTCATTGCATCGCTCATGCCTGATTCTTTTGCAATTGAGTCGAGCTGTGCAATTTGTTCTTTCATGCTCCCCTTTGGAAAAGTTGTAGCCTCACCTGCTTTGCAAAATGCAAGCAATGCTGCATACTGAAAGTTTACATTACTTGTATCAGGAACTGTAATTGCAGGTAAATGTTTAATTTGTCCTGCAAGTGATTGAAATCTGCTATCGCCCATTGCAACCACTTCATACGCTGCAATGGTGGCATAAGTATAACATCTGCTTGCCACAATCGGAGCAAGATTATTGCCCATTACAATGTAGTTGTATGCTTTAACGGTTTTTGAATAAAGAAATGAATCATTAAATAAATTCTGGTAGCTTTTTTTTTCATTGCAGCCTGCAATCATAAAAACGAATGCTATCACTGCTGTAATCCGTTTCATAAAAATTTGTTGATCTGTTAAATTATTATTTGCCTGGTTTAAAAAACTGAATTGAATTATTATTTCTTGCAATCATCATCATTCTATTTCCATTTGCTGCATTCAGCCACTTTATGTCTCTTGCTTCTCCATCAAAAGAAGATATCTTTTCTTTAACGCTGAATGAACTTGATGTTTTATTGAATGAAAAAACAGTCGGCAACATTCCATCATATCTTCCCTCGTAAGGAATTACGCCATAGAAATTACCACCTGCAATAAACGCCTGACCTGGGAGAGCAGCAAATGCAAACACAGGCGCCAGTTGCAATTCATCAGGCAAAGGAATTATTTTGAAACTTCCTTTACCATCATTTATAAAACAAGATGAGCTGAGCGTTTCTGCAGTAAGCTCTGTGTAATCTTTAAACAAATCGTAAAACATATATTTTACATCTTTACCTGCAACTTCACTGTAAGTTAAGTAAGCTTTCTTTAAAACAGGCAATGGTCTTTCCAATTCATCTTTGGCAAGAAATGTATATTGTTTACCATCTGCAAGTGTATAACACAGTATCTGTTCAGTGGAGCCGTTGTTATCAAAGTCTTTTACATACAGCTTCAGCGGACTTTTCTTACCCGACCACAGTTTTGAATTATGCCCCCAGTTACCAGCCAGAATATCTGCAAAGCCATCTCCATTCACATCGGTAACATAAATATTTTGCCACAAGCCAGTTGAATTTGGAACTGCAGTCTCAGTAAAGAATCCTTTTTTATTAATAAATATTTTCAGCGGCATCCATTCGCCTGTAATAATTAAATCAGGCCATGTATCATTGTTTACATCAGCAAATGATGCAGATGTAACCATTCCTGTGTTCTGCAAAAAAATGGTTTTTCTATCAGCAAGCAGAAACTGGCTTTTGCCATTGTTAAGATACAGGTAAGAAGATGGTGCAACACCGTAAGCAGTTTGTTTAGCGAGGTTGCCAATAAAGAAATCATTATCGCCATCTTTATCAATATCGGCGTAGGCAACGCATGATTTGCTTTCGTATTGATTAGGGAATGGATTAATGATATAAGTAAAATTCCCTTTCCCGTCATTTATAAAAAGTCTGTCCAGCCCTTCAATTTCTCCTTTCAGCACTTCATTTCCTCCAGCTACCACCAGCAAATCAGGGAACTTATCGCCATTTGCATCAAAGAAAACAGCATCAACATCTTCCGCATCTTTGAACTTATCAAAAAGTGATTCATTCGTTGAAGTGAATTTTCCTGATTGGTTTTGTACAAACAGTGCCCCTGCCTGCCCTCTTGCACCACAAACATAGAAGTCATCTAACCCATCCCCATTTACATCAGCAACAGCAATTTTCGGCCCTCTGGTTGATTGCTGGTGTGGGATAAGATATTGAACATTAAAATCAAGAAAATCATTTTCCTGGTGCTTCCAGTTATTTTTTATTTCGGCAGTAGCATCTGCAAACAAACTTTTTTGTACAGTAAAGAATGTTTCGTAAACAAACAGCTGTTTTGCATTGGCCTGCGATATTTTCAGGAACTGATTTGTTTTTATGTTTTTAATCACCTCATACTTCTGATCAGGCCAAACAATCAATACGCTATCAATATTTGTAACACTATCAAATCCAAAATGCAATCTTGCTTCTGATGAAGACTGGAATCCTCTTGTTAACATCAACTGCTGAAACTGCATTCCGTTTTTTGCAAATACATAAGCTTTGGTTCCGATACCGGCAGTGTTACTGCCATTGCCGGAAAAAGAAAGCGTGAGAAATTGCTTTGGAGGCAGATTATTGCGCAACACCAACGCTTTTCCGTTTAACGTATTGGCAACAACATCAGTGTTACCATCATTATCAAAATCGGCGTAAGCAGCACCATTGAAAAAACCTTTCAGATCTTTAGAAAGCCAGTTGTTGCTTTCATCTGAAAATGGTGATTGAAGGCTTCCTTTGAAAAAGAAAGGATGAGATGACCCGTCAGGCATTGCATTGATGGTTTCATCATCATACGCATCAGTTGAATTTAATCCTTTTGATACCTGAACGTTTGATACAAAACGGATATAATCCATATCAACAGGTCGTCGTGGAATACCATTTGCAATAAACAGGTCTTTAACACCATCATTATCAAAATCTGCAAACAACGGAGTCCAGCTCCAGTCGGTTGCAGAAATTCCGTAGAACAAGCCTGCCTCACTGAAAGATGTTCCGTTTCCATTATTACGCTGCAGACAATTCCTTGAATACTGATGCTGATAACCTAGTGACTCAAGTTTAAGTTTATATATATCAAGATTTTCATCACTGCCGTAAGTTTTTAATGTTTTTTCATCGGGAGGAAGCATGTCAAGTGTAACAATATCCATCTGGCCGTCGTTATTAAAATCTGAAGCATCATTGCCCATACTGAAACGGCTGTAATGTTTAAAATGCGAAGCACCTTCTTCTGTAAATGTTCCGTTTTTCTGATTTATATAGTAATAATCATTTTCATGAAAATCGTTGCTGATGTAAACATCTTCCCAGCCATCATTATTAAAATCAGCAACGGCAATGCCCAGGCCGTAACCCAAAGCACTTTGATAAATACCTGCCTGTTTGGAAACATCGGTAAACTTTGTAACACCATTCACAATATCATTTCTCAGCAGAATATCGCCGCTCAGGCTATCGTATTTATTTCTGAAAGTAGTATCAATAATGTTTTCATGGGGTCGTTTTGAATGACGAAGAAGATAACAATCCAGATCGCCGTCTTTATCCATGTCAAAAAAAGCAGCTTGTGTTGAAAGACCGTAATAATTCAGTCCAAATTCTTTTGCCTTATCTGTAAATGTACCATTACCATTGTTGATGTATAATTCGTTGCCGCCTTTTAAATCATACACGCCCGATACTGTGCTTACATAAATATCAAGTAAACCATCCCCATTTACATCAGCCATTGCAGCACCGCTGCACCAATCGCTTTTTCCGGCAACGCCAGCTTTTTCTGTAACATCTTCAAACACAAAATTTCCTTTGTTGATATAAAGTTTATTATGTGCAGTACTGTTTGCGGTAAAATAAATATCTGGCAGCCCGTCATTATTTACATCACCAGTAGCTACGCCGCCTCCATTGTAATAATATAAATAGTACAGAATGCTGAACTGCTTTTTCTTTTCAAGTGTGTTGGAAAATGTGATGTTTGTTTTGGAAGAAGAAAGAATTTCAAAACCATTTTTCCGTGAACTGCATCCTGTTATCAGTAAGCTGAAAGAAAGAGAAAGAAACAAGAATACAGAAATGTGTAAGTAATCTGGAAGAATTCGAAAACTATTGCGGATCATTCTGAAAACAAAGTTTAAAAGGGCTGAACAATAAAGTTCAGCCCTTATACAAAAATTGAGACCTTTAAAAGAACAAAAAAGATGATTTTACATTTTGCCAGTGTACAGAGCCTGCACCTGAGCAGCGGTAAGTGCTGAAGCGTACATCCTGAACTGATCCAAAGAACCGGTCCATGATCTGCCCCAACCAAGATCTTCTTTTGGACGACCACCAATCTGGAAACTCTTTACTTTATCATAATCAATCATCACTTTACCATGTGTTCCCCATTGTGGTACATTACTGTTTGCAACACCATCAACATACAAAGTGCATTTTGATGTGGCTGCATCATATACAAAAGCAAGGTGGTGCCAGTTGTTATCCTGGATACCGGCAATTTTGTTTGACCCCGCCCACTCAAACCATGTATCATTTACATTACGGTCAACTGCCACCATTTTCACCACTGCAAGATTATCTGTTGCTCCCGAACCAGCATGATCAAACAAAACCATCAATGATGTCCCGGCCCAATGACCGTTGCTTGATGACAGGCTAAAGGGAAATTCGGCTTCGCCTACGGGCATACCATTTCTTTTTTCCCAGAAAGAAACGGTGAAGCTTTCTGCCCAGTTGGCAAAGTTATTAGGCTTACCGTATGAAATGTACTGTGAGCCATTTCCTGTTACAGCCCTGGAGCCATTAACTCCTGATGCAGTAAAGGTCATTGTATTTGAAACTGGTTTTGTAAACTGTAAACTGTCAACGGCACCAACTTTTGAATCTGTTGAAGTACCGTTAAATGATACAAAAAATTTAAGAGGACCTGTAGGCGGATTGGCATCTTTCAGATAATCGCCTAATCCCGGTCTTTCTTTTTTCTGGCAGCCGCTTAACACTGCAAATAATACAACAGTGAGCGACAACAGGCTAAAAAATTTAAATTCTTTCATTGTGTAATGTTTAATTATTTAATGAAACTGAATTAATAACATGGGTTTTGAACAAGCACACCACCCGCAAAGTCAATTGCGCTTTGCGGTAATGGTAAATACTTTTCGCAAGGCTCACTATAACCTGCAGGTCCTAATATTGAAACTGCATCACCCCAGCGTACAAGGTCAAAAAATCTTTCACCTTCAAGGGCAAATTCAAACCTGCGTTCTTTTTTAATAGCTGTACGCATTACGGCCTGAGTGGTATAGGTAATATTTCCTAAACCAGCCCTGTTACGCACAAGGTTAATCCATGTTGTTGCATCGGTGTTATTTGAAGCGCCGCCTATTTCATTAGCTGCCTCTGCTGCCATTAATAAAATATCAGCATAACGTATCAGCACATGGTTGAGCCATTTATTAGTTCTGTTACCAGTGCTTGTTTGCATGGATGGTTCCGGATATACTTTGCGGTTCCAGTATGGCTGCACAGATACAGCAGGATAAGATGGTACAGTTTTTCCATATCCATCATCCTGGCCTGCAAATAAAATACTTGCATTCTTTCTTTTATCTCCGCTTTCATAATCATTTACCAGGTTTGAAATAGGCACATTCCATCCCCAGCCAAGATCCCAATCGCCAGAGCCACGCATACCTTGCTCAACACCAAATTCATAACCGGTATTAATTACAGATTTTGCATCATTAGCAGCCTGTACTTCATACAGAGATTCAGTTCCGTTTTCACCCGCAACCATAAAGTTGGTAGCATAGTTGCCTAACAGGCTGTATTTGCCAGAAGAGATTACTTGTTTACATAAACCCAGAGCTCCGTTCCAATCCTGTCTGTACAGTTTTGTTTTTGCAGCCAAGCCAACTGCTGTGTACTTAACCAATCTTCCGGGATACAAATTGTTACCGGCACTGTTTAACCAGTTATCGGGAAGGTTTGCAATTGCATAATTAAGATCTTCATCAATCAATGCATAAATTTCAGCAACAGTTGATTTTGCTTTCTTGGCATCGTTTGGTGTGTAAATTCTGTTGGTGATTTTTGGAACAGATCCAAATGATCTTACAAGATTGAAATACGCCATTGCCCGGAAAAACTTCGCTTCGGCAATATTAACTTTTGAAGGAGCATCATTTAACTGAAGCGAATCAGCAAACTGTAAAAGGGTGTTTGACTTATAAATCAGGTTATAAGTTTGCTCCCAGTAAATTTGTGTACTCCAGTGCTGCTTGTTGTATTCAAACGCATCGTAAATACTTTTCCAGTCGCTTGCTTCCACGTTATCACTTCCCAATCTTGAATCATCATCCCTGAAGCAGTGAATAGCAAAATAAGGAATACTGTTAAATGCATGATACGAGCCATTACGGTCGGTGAATGCTGAATACAGACCAAAAGCCAAACCTTCAAGACCACCTTGTCCTAAATCTTCTAATGTTGCCTGTAAAGGTTTCCGGTCTAAGAACTTCTTACATCCCATATTGCCAATAAACATCAGTGGCAATGCGACGATAAGTATTGTTTTAAATATTTGTTGTTTCATATTAAATCCTTTTAGTAGCATTAGAAATTAATGTTTATACCACCTGTATAAATTGCGGGCATTGGATTATTACCATCATCAATACCAAACCTGATTGCACTTCCGCCAAATTCAGGAGTATAGCCTGAGTTATGTTTCCATGTTTTCAGGTTCTGTGCATTTACAAACAACCTCATGTTTTTAACCTTCAGCTTTTTCAGGAAACCTTCGCCGGCAAAGTTGTAACCAATCTGCAGGTTACGGATGCGGAAATAGCTTCCATCTTCAATACCATAAGTTGACGGATAACGGTTGATTTTATGCGCTGCACCAAGTAAAGGCTCCCAGTTTGAAGTTCCTTCACCATGCCAGCGGTTCATACGAAATGCTGGATAGTTGTAAGTGGTGTAAGGATTTTCTGAACTTCCCCAGTAACGGTAAATTTCATTACCATATACACCCTGGAAATCCATGCTGATGTCTAATTGCTTGTACTTGTAGGTAATGTTACCACCATATGTAAAATCAGGTGTTGGATTACCAATTGTTGTACGGTCGTCTGTTGTAATTACGCCATCACCGTTTACATCTACATATTTGAAATCGCCGGGGCCGTAAGAATCAAGATTTGATTGATCAAGATAACTGTTCTTATCAGCATATGATTGAATAATACCAGCAACTTTTAAGCCATAGAAATAACCAACAGGATATCCTGGTTCTGTGCGGTTTGGATATTGTTCGTCAACTATTGTTGAAAACGATGAGTTAAGGAACCTGTTATCAAATGTTGTGATATTTCCAGATACTGAAAGGTTCATATCTTTTGAAATCGTGTGATTGTAAGATAATGATGCTTCAATACCTCTGTTGCGCATATCACCCAGGTTTTTAAGCAAATTATCTGAAGCACCACTGCCTATAATCGCCATCAATCCCTTTGTGTCTTTTCTATAGTATGTGAAATCACCATTTAAACGGTTGTTCAGCATTGCAAATTCAAAACCAATTTCCCTGCTGAATACTCTTTCCCAATGAAGGTCGGGCGATGCAATATAGTTTTGGTAATATACCGGAACTGATACTGTACCGAAGATGGCATAGCTTGGTGATAATGTTGGATAAGCAGGATAATCATACCCGTATGTATTTTGTACACCTAACTTACCATAACTACCTTTTATTTTCAAGTAGTCAAATACATTTTGCTTTGTAAAGAAATTTTCTTTTGTAACATCCCATGCAAGACCGATTGAATAGAAATTATCAGCCTGGTTGTTTAACTCCGGTCTCCATGCGCTTGATGCATCACGACGGTAAGAGAGTGTTGCAATATATTTTCCCTGGTAATTGTATAAACCACGCAACAAACCTGAAACAGTAGCTTTTTCCCACTGACCGCTTGATACAGTTTGTGTATTAACATCTCCCCAAACAGTATTTAAATACCAGAAGCGTTTGTCGTTTGGAATAGGTTTACCAGTTGCACTTTGCCTGATATAACCATTCATTCCACGATAAATACTTTCATACGTTGTAAAGCCACCTAACAATGTTACATTATGATCTCCTATTGCTTTTTTGAACGTAATGGTATGATCCTGTTGCCATTTTCTCCAACGCTCCTCGCTCTGCCTGATTGAAGTTAACAGATATCCTCTGTGTGATGTTACTTTATCGGTAGTAGGGTTATATACACTGTCGAGCGGAGAATATGTTCTTGCGCTTAAATAAGAAAAATCGCCATAAACTGTTGAACGCAGAGTAAAGTCTTTCAAAAACTTCCATTCAGCAAATACACTACCTACATAACGGTTTTCAAAAGCAAGTTCCTTGTTCCAGTTGTTATTTAACACCATTGCCGGATTGGTCATTTGTGCACTTTGAATAGCCAGATCATAATAGGCATTTCTTGCACTGTTAAACACCGGAGTGATAGGCAATGTGCGTCTTGCATCAGTGAGCAAACCATCAGCCGCACTGTAAGGATTACGCTGATTTAATCCCATCAGAGTAAACCCAACTTTGAAGTTATTGCTCAGCTTCACTTCATCACTCAGGTTAATAGAGTATTTGGTGAGTTGCTGGTTTTTAACAATACCTTCATCGTAAGTACGTCCAAAACTGATGTAAAATCTATTCTTATCTGTAGCTGTACTTATACTGAGGTTAGTAGCATTAAAAATTGCAGTACGTGTCATTTCATTAATCCAGTCGGTGTTTCCTGTCCAGGCTGAAAGATCTTTACGGTCGTACAAAGGAATATCAAGATTACTTTGTTCTTCATCATACAATGTTCTGAACTGAGCAGCATCAACCATTTTAATTTTATCAACCAGTTTTTTAATACCAAAGTTTGTATTGAAATTGATGTTAATCTGGCCAACTTTTGCTTTTTTGGTAGTAATAGCAATTACACCATTTGCACCACGTACCCCGAAAATGGCGAGCGACGAAGGATCTTTCAGAATTTCCACTGATTCTATATCAGCAGGGTTTAAATAGTTGATATTATCCTGAAAGTTACCATCAACTAAATACAAAGGTTTAACATCACCCGACAAACTGTTTGTTCCTCTTATCCTGATATCTGGTTCTTTACCGGGAGTTCCGCTGTTCACTACGTACAAACCTGATACTTTACCTTGTAATGATGCCACAGGATTTGTATTTGGTTTATCGGCAACATCTTTACCACTCACTTTTATAATAGAGCCGGTTAAATCTCTCTTACTGGCTGTACCATAACCAATCACTACCACTTCATCCATTTTTTTAGTTGATTGTTCCAGTTTTACACTGATCTGCTGCTTCCCTGCAACAGAAACTTCAACTGTATTGTATCCCACTGCCGAAATTACCAGTACAGCATTATCCGGCACTGTAATAGAGAAGTTACCTCCAGCATCAGTAACAGTTCCGTTGGAAGTACCCTTAACCACTACCGATGCAGCGGCAATAGGGTCACCATTATCAGAAGTCACTTTACCAGTAACCCTGATATCTTTTTCTTCAGGACTGTTTGAACGGATGGCAATAAGATTATTGTCCAACCTTGTGTAAGTTAAAGTAGTGCCTGAAAACAATTGTTTCATCACCTCTTCAAGTTCTGCCCTTTCGAAATTGACAGATACCTTTGTTCTTAAATCTTTTAAGCTGCTGTTGAATAAAAAGCGATAGTCTCCTTGCTTCTGAATTTCAGTTAACACCTTTGATATTTCAGTATCACTGGCTTTAATTGAAATGTTTTGAGCTATCAGACCCGCAGAAGCATGAAACGTGCAAAAAACAGCAAGCAGAATCGTAAGTTTCATAACTAATAAAGGCTTTTTTAAGGCCGCCTTGGCCCGAGCAATCGAAGTTCTTTTTTTCATACTTTTATAGTTTGGTAGTATAAATTGAAACCGACTGTTTTCCTGTTTACCCGGTTTCATGGTAATTGAAGTACTACTTACGGGAAATGTTCCAGCATTTCCCGTTTTTTATTCAGGAAGAATTTGGTTTGAGGGTCATAAGCATGTTAGTTGTTTTATCGTTTAAAAAATCAAGACCTTTTTCCCTTCTATTTTATAATCAAACTTTGTGGTGAATTTCAATGCCTCAAGCGCCTGGGCAAGCGTTTCCATTTCAAATGAACCGGTAATACGTTCCTGTTCAATTTTCATGTTTCTGAATTCAAATTCAACACCATACCATCTTTCCATCCTTTTGGCAATATCCGCAAACGATTCATCTTCAAATGCCAGTTCATTTCTCATCCATGAAATTTCGTTTGAAGTACTGTCGCCATTTATATAACTGAGCTGCTTAATCGCAACAGCAGGCAGGTTCACAGGAACTATTCTTTGCGCCTTACCAACCACTCTGTCGTTTATATAAGCATTGTATAATACCAGTTTTTGATTGGGTTTAAGCAGGTATTTTTCGCCAGGGTTATTTTTTACAGTTACTTCAACGCTTCCCCGTATCAGGCTTGTTTCTACAGTTTTATCATCGGGGTAGGCTTTTACATTAAATGCGGTTCCCAAGACTTTAATATCTATACTCGACGTATGAATGATAAAAGGGCGTTTGGGATTTTTAACAACATCAAAAAAAGCTTCGCCGGTTAAATACACTTCCCTTATTCCTGTTTCATTTATTTTTTCATAGTTCAGCTTACTTCCTGCATTCAGCCATACAGTTGATCCATCGGGCAATTTAAACTGAGCGTTGGATCCGGTCTTTGTTACAATTTCATTTCGTGGTTTTGGTGCATCTGGATAAAGAACTAACGAAGCATTTTCTTTCTGGCTATTATTAAATACAACCACCAAACCTAAGATAACCAGAGTTGCGGCAACTGCCCCTGCAAAAACCTTGTTCCTGTACCTGGTAAATATTGTAAACGGCCTGCTGTAATTTTCAGTTTCTTCTTCCTGTTCTTCTTGCTTTGGCTCCACACCAAGCTTCTTCATTTTTTCATAGTGTAAGAGATATGTAGCTTCAAGAAACTCATTATCGGCTGCGGGCACCTCATCCCATACCTGAATTAATGAACTTAATTCATAGTAGAGTGAAGAATCTTCTTTCAGCAAAAGATCCAACTCATGGAGTTCTTCTTTGCTTGCCTCTCCAGCCAGTTTTCGGGCGAATAAATGCCAAATTTTGTCTCTGCTCATAGTTGGTATAATGTTAAGGAGGCAGAAAACAAAAAAATCCCCTAAAGGCCTGTCAATATTTTTTTAACTTTTTTTCCGGGTAACCGCACCTATAGCTAATGCTATCTTTTTCAATGATATAGCCAACTGATGATCGACAGTTTTTACTGAAATATTCAGCAAGGCAGCAATATCCTTGTAACGCATCCTGTCCTCTTTTGCCAGTTTGAGGATGAGGCGTGCCCGGTTAGGCAGGTTGTTGATGGCTTTTTCAATAGCCCGGAGCGATTCGTCTGACATGACTTTATCTTCGGGGTTTTGATATAAAGAGTCCAATTCAACATTCATATCGTCGAAAGAAAGGGTTGAGTTTTTGTTCTGCTGCTTCAGTTTGCGTAACGAATTGTTTTTCGTTGCGATAAAAAGGTAAAGCTGCAGGTCTTCAATTTCATTCAGTCTGGCACGGTCATTCCAGATTTTAATAAATACATCCGATACAATTTCCTCTGCGGTTTCTTTTGATTGAACTATTCCGGCTGAAAAACGGGTTAATGTGAGAAAAAGGGCTTTAAATAACTCTTTGTATGCAGCTTCATCTTCATAAACTGCAATACGACGCTGAAGGTCTTTGATGGTAGTATATGGTTTTCCCTTTTGCAAAGCAATCAATAGTGAATGTAAAATACAGTGATTTTTAAATATCATCCAAAATGATTTCCTGCAATCACTGTAATACAGCCTTGGCGGGCATAAAAAAGCCGCTTATGATTATGTACATAAGCGGCTGAATTTTGTGGAGCTGAGCGGATTCGAACCGCTGTCCAAACACATTCCCCAAAAGCTTTCTACATGCTTATTTCATGATTAATTGTCGGCAATGTACAGGACCTGAACCTACCAATACATTACTTAGCTGAATAAGTCTTTTGCAACAGTCACAGCCTTTTGTTACAGCAACCTGTTTTGTTTTTGAGTCGGCGGCGGAACTTGGTAACAGATCAACCTGTTCGGCGGCCCGAATGACTGAATAATCACTGATTACGCAGCCATGGCATACTGTGTATTGCCATTTGATGTTTGAATATTCAGATTTAAGTGCTAATTATCCAACGCACTGCATGCTTACACCTTCAAAGATCTATGCTGTCAAAACCAGGCAGCCCCTAAAAAAGCAAAAATAAAAATTTAAAAAGAAATCGGAGTAATGATTGGCAAGATTAACAATATAATTATTAATGTGAAAGATATAGCTTTACCCTATGGCGAACCGAACTCCTGAAGAATTATACCAAAACAGAATCGCAAAACTTAAAAATGAACTATCTGTTTTCAATAGAAAAAAGAGCCGGCTGGCATGGCTGAGATTTTTTGCCTTAATTGGTTGTATTGCCGGGTCATGGCTGTTATGGCCGTGGGGGATCAGCATCGTTTTCATGTATTTTCCTGCTTCACTTTTCCTGTTTCTCTTCATTGTAAAAATTGATCTGAATAACAAAAATTCAATTTCCAACCACGAAATTCTTGTGGATATAAATCTGCAGGAGATTGATGTGCTGCATCACAAATTCACTCATTTGCCCGGCGGCAATGAATTTCAACCTGCCGATCATAGTTATGCCAATGACCTTGATATTTTCGGAAAATCTTCTCTTTATCAATACATCAACAGAACCACATCTCAACAGGGAAATCAGTTAATGGCCAGCTGGCTTTTAAATTCAGCTTCGGCAACCCTTATTCATCAAAGACAGGCTGCAGTTAAAGAATTAGAGCAGAATACAGAGTGGCGGCAGCAGTTGCAGGCGTTTGGATTATCAAAGCAGATTACCACCGCTACTCAAAATAAAATTGAACAATGGTTACAGCAGGAAAATAAGTTCATTGATAAATTAATCTGGAAAGCAGTTCGCATACTTTTACCTTTCATCTGTATTTCAATCATTGTTCTTTACGCATTTGATATTGTTCCTTCGCAATGGTTCAATCTGTCCATGCTTTTGTTTCTGGCAATTGCATTTGGTATTACAAAATGGGTAATGCCCCTTTATCTGCAGTTAAACAAAATTGCTTCAGAAATTGGAACATTAAAAGACAGTGTTGAATGGATTGAAAAAGCTGTGTTTAAAAGTGAATTGCTGAAAGATCTGCAATCATCTTTTGTCAATCAGCGGCAACAGGCATCCATATCTATTCACCAGCTTCGCAAGATATTCAGCAGGCTTGATTACCGTCTTAACCCTGTTGTGTTTATTCCGCTTAATACAATTCTTTTATGGGATCTGCAGCAAGTGCTTTCATTAGAAAAATGGAAACAGACCAACAGGCATAATATATCAAACTGGTTTCATTCACTTGCGCAGTTTGAAGTATTATCAAGTATAGCCAACCTTGCGGCCAATCAACCTTACTGGTGCTATCCTGAACCGGCGCAGCATGATTATGTTTTTCTGGCAAAAGATCTGGGACACCCTTTAATTGAAAAAGAGAAATTGGTTACAAGCAGTTTTTCAACTAACGGAAATCAACAGATCAGTTTAGTAACCGGTTCAAACATGGCGGGTAAAAGCACTTTTTTACGAAGTGTGGGAACAAACATTGTACTTAGCCATACAGGTGCCCCCGTTTGTGCTTCATCACTCACCATTTCTCCAATGAGAGTCATCAGCAGTATGCGTATAAGTGATAACCTGGAGGAAAGCACCTCGACTTTTTATGCTGAATTAAAAAAACTAAAACAAATTATTGAAGCCGTAAGTAAACATGAGCATGCTTTTCTGCTGCTTGATGAAATACTCAGGGGCACTAACTCAAAAGACAGACATACCGGTTCTGAAGCATTAATAAAACAATTGCTTCGTGATAAAGCTGCAGGTATTGTTGCCACCCATGATCTTGAGTTAACAAATCTTGCAGCCGTATTTCCGCATAACATTCACAATTATCATTTCGATGCAGCAATAAAAAATGAAGAACTTTATTTCGATTACAAACTTAAAGAAGGCATTTGTTCAAGTATGAATGCATCACTGTTGATGAAAAAGATTGGCATTGAACTGTAAGTACATTCAAAAAAAATGAGAAAGTTGTTGAACTTTCTCATTGCTGTTTCTGATTTCGTACTGCTTGCCTACCTGTTCCAGCCAAATAGATCGTTTCCGTTTGCATAAATCAATAAACTGAATAAAATCACCATCCCAACAATTTGTGCATACTCCAGAAACTTTTCATTTGGCTTACGTCCGGTAATCATTTCAACCAATGTAAATAAAACATGGCCACCATCCAAAGCAGGAATCGGAAGCAGGTTCATGAACGCAAGAATAATACTGAACAATGCCGTAATGTTCCAGAAGCTTTCCCAATCCCAGGTTGAAGGAAAAATTGAACCCATTGAGCCAAATCCACCAATTCCTTTGTAGGCACCGGTTTTAGGATTTAAAATCAAACGAAACTGATCAATATAATAGCCGAGTTTTTCAAATGTTTTTGCTACACCAGCCGGGAATGATTCAAAAAAACCATAATCCTTATGTTCAATTTTTATCACTCCCAGGGCTCCGTATTGTTCATAGGTTAAGTAAGGTATTCCAACTCTTCCTTCTTTATCAACTTTTGAAGTAAGTTTTAATGTATCGGTATTTCTTACAATAGTTAACTCTGCTGAACTACTTTTCTTTTTTTGGAGAAGCGGGTACATCTCATCATAAAATAAAACAGAAGCCCCATCAATTGCAATGATTTTATCATTTTCCTTTAATCCTGCCTGCTTACCATATAATGTATCTTTAGCATTGTATGCTCCAACAATTGCGGGGATGCGGAAAGAAAGTAATCCTTTTCTGCGTTTGTTTTCTATTAATTTTTCAACAAGGTTAACCGGGATGTTGATGAGCTTTTGTTCTCCATTTCGCTCAATGAGAATATTTTTACCTGTTAACACTTTTGAGTTCACTTCACCAAAATATTCTATCTTCTTTCCATTGATTTCAATGATTTTATCACCATTCTGCAACCCAATATCATTCATCAGTTGATCCTGTGCCCATATACCATTTTTCAAACTGCTCACCGGAATCTTGTCTTCGCCCCACACAAACAAAATCATGGCATAAATAAGAAAAGCCAACAACACATTTACAGTAACACCACCAATCATAATAATTAAACGTTGCCAGGCTGGTTTGCTCCTGAATTCCCACGGCTGAGGTGGCAGTTTCATGGCTTCTTTATCCATGCTTTCATCAATCATACCGGCAATTTTTACATAACCGCCCAATGGCAGCCAGCCGATGCCATATTCTGTTTCGCCTTTTTTCTTTTTAAATAACGAAAACCAGGGATCAAAAAACAAATAGAATTTTTCGACACGACATTTAAACCATTTGGCTGTAATGTAATGCCCAAACTCATGAAATATAATTAAGATGGAAAGCGACAATAATAATTGTGCGGCTTTCATTCCAAACTCGGCCCAGTTAATTGCTAATAACATAATGGTTAGTTAATCTAAATATCCGGTTTTGTACGGAGTGTGCAAATATCGCTTAAAATTGGTTCAGGGTATGTAATATTTTTCTAAAATCAAAGCTGAATCAGCGATGCAGCATAATTTCTGGCTTCACCATCGCTTTCAAAATACTCATCAAGAGTTGGGTTTTCAATAAATGAAACATAATTCATTGTTTTTTCAATAATATCTGTCATGTCAAGAAAGCCAACCCGGTTACGCAAAAATGCCCAAACAGCAATTTCATTTGCCGCATTCATAATGCATGGCAGATTTCCTCCCTTGTTTAATGCATCAATTGCCAGCGAAAGGTTACGGAATGTTTTGAGATCGGGTTCTTCAAAACTAAGTGTACTTATTTTTTTAAAATCATATCGTGGGAACTGATTAGGAATTCTTTGAGGAAAGGCCATTGCATATTGAATGGGTAATTTCATGTCGGGTAATCCCATTTGTGCTTTAATACTGCCATCTTCAAACTGCACCATACTGTGAATGATGCTTTGCGGATGTACAACTACCTGCAATTGATCGGGCGACAAATTAAATAACCATTTGGCTTCAATCAGTTCCAGCCCTTTATTCATTAATGTTGCAGAATCAATTGTAATTTTTGCTCCCATACTCCAGTTTGGATGTTGCAGAGCATGATCCCGTTTTACATTCAATAAAAAATTTGGTTTACGCCCCCTGAAAGGTCCCCCGCTTGCAGTAAGTATTATTTTCTCAATTTTATTCTTCGATTCGCCAACCAGGCATTGAAAAATAGCTGAGTGCTCACTGTCAACCGGAATGATGGGCACCCTGTTTTCAACTGCCATCTGCATCACAATATCGCCTGCCACAACCAGTGTTTCTTTATTAGCTAATGCAATTGCCTTTTTGTTTTCAATAGCTTTAATAGTTGGTTTTAACCCTGCAAAACCAACTATTGCAGCCAGCATCATATCATAAGTGCTGAACTCAGCAACATCTTCAAGCGCCTGTTCACCGGTAAATACTTTTACATGGGTAGAAGCAAGTGCCTGTTTAACTTTATCGTATTTCTTTTCATCAACAATTACAACTGCATTGGGGTTAAACTGAAGTGCTTGCTTTATAAGCAACTCATCATTATGATGTGCAGTAAGAATTTCAACTTCAAACAAATCAGGATTAGCCTCGATTACATCAAGAGCCTGGGTTCCGATGGAGCCGGTTGATCCAAAAATTGCAATTCGTTTTTTTTGTTGCTGTTGCATAAATTTTAATCAGTTGGATGAGCTGTTTTCGTCAAACTCCAGCATTTTTCTTTACAGATCGGCCCATCTTAGCAGTTCGTCTGCTATCTTTCTGTCATTGCTGAGTCTTGGAACCTTATTTTGCCCGCCCAATTTACCAATACTTTTCATGTAGTCAATAAATCCGTTCTTTTTTACCGGTGTAATTTTCAACGGAGTTAAAATATTTCCGGTTATCAGGTCATCATAATAAATATTTTTACTTCGCAGGTTACGATCAATTTTTAACGAAAACTGTTCCATGTTGGATGGTTTGTTTTCAAATTCAATAAACCATTCATGGTAACTTTTTCCTTCGCCTTGCTGAATTTGAGGAGCAACTGTAAACTCTGTAATGTGTACTCCTTCATCTGTTGCAGCGGTCAGTAAGCTTTGCTCTACTTCTTCGCCAATGACATGCTCCCCAAAAGCTGAGATAAAATGTTTTGTGCGGCCAGTTACAACCAACCTGTAAGGATTGATTGATACAAATTTTACAGTATCACCAATATTATATCCCCATAAGCCTGCATTGCTGTTAATGATGAGTGCATAGTTTTCTCCAACTTTTACATCTTTCAGTGACAGTCTTGTTGGGTTTTCATTATATATTTCATTGGCAGGAACAAATTCAAAGAAAATCCCATCGTTGGTATTTAATAATAACCCTTCTGCTTCCTGCGAATCCTGGAAGGCAAAAAAACCTTCGCTTGCCGGAAATACTTCAATCGAATCAATTTTACGGCCAATGCTTTCGAACAATTTTGCTTTATAGGGCTCAAAATTCACTCCTCCCTGGATCATTACATTAAAATTGGGAAAAATATCCCCAACTTTTTTCCCTGTACGGTTAATCAGCTCATCAAAATACATCTGCATCCATGGCGGTATGCCACTTATCAGCGTCATATTCTGATTAATGGTTTCATCAACAATTTTATTCAACTTGGTTTCCCAATCTTCAATACAATTTGTTTCGTACGACGGAAGCTGATTTGTGCGCAGGTATTTTGGAATTAAATGATTGGAAATGCCACTCAGGCGGCCAGTTGGAATATTTCCCACTCTTTCAAGCTCGGGCGAGCCTGACAGGAAGATCAGCTTTCCATCAAAAAATTTTGTATTACCAGTTTCAGCAGCATAGCATAAAGCTGCATTTCGGGCAGTACCAAAATGATTACCAACAGATTCCTTTGTAATTGGAATGTATTTAACACCACTGGTGGTGCCTGAAGTTTTAGCAAAATACATGGGGACACCTTTCCACAACACATTATGCCTTCCCTCAATAATTTTATCAATCCAGTGCCGCATTTGCTCATAATCCTGAATTGGTACGGCCTCTTTGTACTGATCGTACGAATCTACCCCGGCCAGTTTATGAACTTTGCCAAATTCGGTATTTCTGCCTGTTTTTACCAGCTGTTTAAAGATAGTCTCCTGGTCAGGTACGGCTGTCGTCTTATTTTTCTGGATATTCTTATATATATACCCGGCAAACGGCTTTGCCAGGATTGATTTAATTTTCATACCAAGCCCTTCTTTAAGGCCACAAATTTAACTTTACACCTTCAAACCCACCGTTAAAAGTGGGGTAATTTTTTTGTGATAAACTTGGTTTCAAACCATTTTTATCCCTACCTTTGCAGCCCTAATATTGGAAAGTTATGTTTGCAGTAGTAAAAATTGCCGGTCAGCAGTTTAAAGTATCAGAAGGTCAAAGCCTGTATGTTCCTCATATTGAAGGTAACGCAGGCGATCAGGTTGAATTTTCTGATGTATTATTAGTTGATGCGGATGGAAAACTCAGCACCGGTGCTGATGCTAAAGTAAAAGTGAAAGCCGAAATTCTTGGCGAAAAGAAAGGCAAAACAGTTATTGCGTTTAAAATGAAGCGCCGTAAAGGTTTTCGCAAGAAAAGAGGTCACCGCACTTTGTATACACAGATTAAAGTAACTGGCATTGCATAAAACCCGGAAATCAATTTCAGGTTTTTCAAAATCAAAAATTTAAAACTCTTGTACAATGGCACATAAAAAAGGTGAAGGTAGTGTAAAGAACGGTCGTGATTCACAAAGCAAACGCCTTGGTGTGAAAATTTATGGCGGACAACCTGCTGCTGCTGGTAATATCATTATCCGCCAGCGTGGTACTGTTTATCATCCTGGTAAAAATGTAGGTGTTGGTAAGGATTATACAATCTTTGCTTTAACAGATGGTGTGGTTGAATTCAGAAAAGGAAAAGATAACAAGACGTTCGTTTCTGTTGCCCCGATTGAAGCAGGTGCTTAAAAAAATTTTTTTAAAATAAAAATTTTTTTATTTTTACTCTGTTAAGTTTTTTACTAATCATTAAATTCTAAAAAAATGGCAACAAAAAAGAAAGCTGCTAAAAAAGCTGCTCCTAAGAAAGCTGCAAAGAAAGCTGCTCCTAAAAAAGCCGCTAAAAAAGCTGCTCCTAAAAAGAAAGCTGCTAAAAAAGCTGCTAAGAAGAAATAAGATTCACACAGAATCAAAAAAGAAAATCCTTCTGATTACAGAAGGATTTTCTTTTTTAATACGTTTATTTATTATTCCTACTTCCCTAAGCTGAACAAACTATCTGTAAATTCATGCTTATCAAATACCAGTAAGTCTTCCACTTTTTCACCAACACCTATAAATTTTACCGGAATTTTAAATTGATGCGCTATTGCAAGTACTACCCCACCCTTTGCAGTACCATCAAGTTTTGTAATTACCAAACCAGTAACATCTGTAGCAGCCGTGAAATGCTTGGCTTGTTCAATTGCATTTTGCCCGGTTGATCCATCAAGCACCAGCAATACATCATGCGGCGCATCGGGAATTACTTTCTGAATAACACGTTTTATTTTGCTCAACTCATCCATTAAATGAGTTTTTGTGTGAAGGCGGCCAGCTGTATCAATAATCAACACATCAACATCTTTCGCAACAGCACTGCTTACAGCATCAAATGCTACGGAAGCAGGATCACTCCCCATTTCTCTTTTCACTATCGGCACGCCTGCCCTTTCACTCCAGATTGTCAGCTGATCAACCGCTGCAGCACGAAATGTATCTGCAGCTCCAAGCATTACTTTTTTTCCTGCGTGTGTAAAATGATAGGCAAGTTTTCCAATTGTAGTTGTTTTTCCCACTCCGTTTACCCCTACAACCATTAAAATAAAGGGCTTTTTACCTTCAGGCAAATCAAAATTGGAATAAGTAGAATCAGCAGGCGCATCAACTAACATACTTTCAATTTCCTGCTGTAGAATAGTGTTAAGCTCAGATGTATTTACATACTTATCTTTTGCAACCCTTGCTTCAATGCGTTCAATAATTTCAACTGTCGTTTCAATACCAACATCAGCACTTACAAGCGCTTCTTCCAGGTTGTCTAACACTTCAGCGTCAACTGTGCTTTTGCCGGCAACTGCCCTTGCTATTTTACCAAGAAAGCCTTCTTTGGTTTTTTCCAAACCATGATCAAGACTTTCCTTTTCCTTTTTCCCGAATAACTTTCCAAAAAATCCCATTCTTTACTTTTTTTTGCAAGAATAATGAATAGTACAAAAACGACAAAGCCGCCCCATGTATAAACCTGGAACAGCTTTGTTACTATAGCTTAGCTATAAATTATTTTTGTGCCATGTAATCTTTCACCTTCTCCTTGTGCACAATTGCCTCTTTAAAGGTATATGCACCTGTCTTTTCGCTACGAACGGCTCTGATTACTTTAGTCCAGTTTTTTGATTCAGCTGCTGCTTTAGCATCTTTAATCTTTGCGTTTTTTGAAGCTGCTTTTGCCATAATCTTAATTTAAAATCCCGCAAGGGATCAGTTACTTACAAATGTGTACAAACACATTATTTAATCTCTTTGTGAACAGTTACTTTTTTCAGAATTGGGTTGAATTTTTTCAACTCCAGGCGTTCTGGTGTGTTCTTTTTGTTTTTTACAGTGATATAACGGCTTGTACCCGGCTGACCAGAAGTCTTATGCTCTGTACATTCGAGGATCACCTGAACACGGTTGCCTTTCCCTTTTTTTGCCATTTTGCCTCAGTTTAAATATAATTAATCAGATATGTTCTCCTTTTGCTCTCAATTCTTTTACCACATTATACAACCCTCTTTTATTAATTGTACGGATTGCCTCAGTAGAAACCTTCAGGGTTACCCACTTATCTTCTTCAGCCAGGAAGAAACGCTTGGTCTGCAAATTGGGCAAAAAGCGACGCTTGGTTTTGATATTTGAATGCGAAACCTTGTGACCGCCCATTGGCACTTTTCCTGTAAGCTGACATACTCTTGCCATGATACAAATTTTTAGGACGGCAAAGGTAGGAGAATTCGGCTTAAATTCAGCAACAAAATCAGATTTTATTTGAAGTTTTGTGCCGCTTGGCCTTGCTGCGCAAAAATCTGGCTTATTTGCATAGGTTTGCGTCCAAAACGCATAAAAATAATGGCAGATCATAAAGTTACCACCCGGTTTATTGGCGGAATGACCTTTCAGAGCAAGCTCGACAATCATACTATAATTATAGATACCCCTGAAGACGACGGTGGCAACGATTTAGGCCCCCGTCCCAAAAAGCTGATGCTTTCTTCGCTGGCCGGATGCACAGGAATAGATGTGGTTTCAATGCTGAAAAAAATGAGGGTTGACTTCAGCAATTTCAGCATGGATGTGGAGGCAAATCTTACAAAAGAGCCCCCCACTGTCTATACCTGGGTAAAAATCACCTACAAAATTCAGGTTAAGGATGAAGACAAGGAAAAGGTGGAAAAAGCCGTTCATCTTTCAAAAGACAAATACTGCGGCGTAAGTGCCATGTTCGAAAAATTTGCTGATGTAGAATTCGCCATTGAATACCTGTAATTATATCTGGACAAATAAAGTATTAATGAACAGCCTGCTTCCTTATTTTTGTCGGCCATGGCAAAAGCAGGAGCAGATACCCCATTAATGCAGCAACACCGGGCTATTAAAGCAAAATACCCGGATGCAATTCTATTATTCAGAGTCGGCGATTTTTATGAAACCTTTGGTGAAGATGCAATTAAAGCATCTCAGATTCTTGGTATTACCTTAACAAAACGCAACAACGGTTCGGCTTCAAGCAATGAACTGGCGGGTTTTCCTCACCATGCATTAGATACCTATTTACATAAACTGGTAAAAGCAGGTTATCGTGTTGCTATTTGTGATCAGCTGGAAGATCCCAAACAGGCAAAAGGAATTGTAAAACGTGGTGTAACCGAATTGCTTTCTCCGGGTATTGCCACAAATGACAAACTACTTGAACACAACAGCAACAATTTCCTTGCAGCCATTCATGAAGAAAATGATCTATACGGACTGGCATTTACTGACATCAGCACCGGCGAGTTTTTTGTGGCAGAAGGAAATAAAGAATATGCTGACAAACTGCTTCAGAGTTTAAAACCTGCAGAAGTTGTTTTTCAGCGAAACAAACAAAAACACTTTAAAGATAATTTCGGCAATAAGTTTTATACCTACCATTTGGAAGAATGGATTTTCAGCGAAACATATACCACCGAACTGTTGCTGAAACATTTTCAGACACATTCACTGAAAGGTTATGGAATTGAAGAACTGCACCTTGGAAAAATTGCAGCCGGAGCCACCCTGCATTATTTAAGAGATACTGAACATCCTAATCTCAACCATATAACCGCTGTTCAGCGACTGGATGAAGCTGATTACTTATGGATGGATCGTTTCACCATCCGCAACCTTGAATTGCTTGGCAGCAATGCTGATGGTGGCAATACTTTGCTGAAAGTAATTGACAACACATCTTCACCAATGGGAGCACGATTAATGCGTCGCTGGATGCTGCTGCCGTTAAAAGATATTGAACGTATTAATGAAAGATTAGATACCGTTGAATCGCTGATCATTGAGCCGGAACTGAGAAGGCAATTGCAAACACTGATTAAGCAATGTGGTGATGTTGAACGGCTGGTGGCTAAACTGCCTCTGAAAAAAATCAACCCAAGAGAAATTCTTCATCTTGCAAAAGGATTAGGCTTTGCTGAGAAAATTAAAGAACAGTGTAAAATATCAGCAAACCCATACCTGAAAAGATTGAGCGATACAATTAATCCCTGTCATTACATTGCTGAAAAAATCCTGAATGAAATTGTTGACAATCCACCGGTAATGATCAGCAAAGGCGATGCAATCAAAGATGGTATTCATGCTGAATTGGATGAGTTACGCCGCATTGCTCATCACAGTAAAGAATATCTGCTTGAAATTCAGCAACGGGAAAGTGAAGCAACAGGAATCCCTTCACTTAAAATTGCGTTCAATAACGTGTTTGGATATTATTTAGAAGTAACCAACACGCATAAGAATAAAGTGCCTGCCGAATGGACAAGAAAACAAACACTTGCCAATGCTGAACGATACATTACTCCTGAACTAAAAGAATACGAAGAAAAAATCACTGGAGCAGAAGAAAAGATTTTACGCATAGAAGCCGAACTGTTCGAAAAAATCCTGATCGAACTGCAGGAATACATTGGGCCAATTCAAACCAACGGGCAGGTCATGGCTGTACTTGATTGCCTAAGTTGTTTTGCCGAAAATGCATTACAGTATAAGTATGTGCGTCCGCAGATGCATAATGAAACCGAACTTGAACTGCAGGATGCAAGACACCCTGTCATTGAACGGAATCTTCCGGTCGGTGAATCATACATTTCCAATGACTTGCTGCTCGATAAAGAAAAACAGCAAATCATTATTCTTACAGGGCCAAACATGAGTGGTAAAAGTGCCTTGTTACGTCAAACAGGTTTAATTGTATTAATGGCACATATGGGAAGTTTTGTACCTGCAGCGGCTGCAAAAATTCCTTTAACTGATAAAATTTTTACAAGAGTTGGCGCCAGTGATAATTTAAGCGGAGGGGAAAGCACATTCATGGTTGAGATGAACGAAACGGCAAGCATCATCAACAACCTCTCTTCCCGCAGCTTAATTCTGCTAGATGAAATTGGCAGGGGAACCTCCACTTACGATGGTGTTTCCATTGCCTGGAGTATTGCAGAATACCTGCACCAGTCGCCTTCCCAGCCAAAAACATTGTTTGCAACACATTATCACGAATTAAATGAACTGGAAGAAAAATTCGGTCGCATCAAAAACTACCATATTACCAATAAAGAAGTGGGTAATAAAATCATCTTCCTGCGCAAACTTGCACCGGGCGGAAGCACGCACAGCTTTGGTATTCATGTAGCAAAAATGGCAGGTATGCCTGTGAGCTTAATTAACCGGGCCAACGAAATTCTGAAACAATTAGAAGAGCAAAGGGGCACTTCAGATATAAAAGAACAGCTAAAGAACTTGCCTGTACAGAAAATGCAGCTCAATATTTTTGATATCCACTCTCAAACTTTTGACGAAATACGCAAAACACTTGAAGGACTCGACATTAACCGTTTAACACCGGTTGAAGCTTTGCTGAAACTCCAGGAAATAAAGCAAAAATTAAATTGATATAATAAAACTATCATATTTCGTTCTACAAACAGAAAAAGTCTGCATTGCTAATTTTGCTGCAGATGTACATCCGTTTTAAACAGAAAAATTTCAAAATCTGGCTTCAGGAAACTGCCCGTAAAACGGACGGCACAACGAATAATTCGCTGTTTGTTTTTCCTCACAATAAAGCCAATGGATACTGCTTTGCCGATAGCATAGACAGGTCATTTTCCTATATAATTATGGATGCTGATCTGAAAGAAAATCTTACACTGCACCGGGTAAGCAATCATCAGCAGGGGCTTTTAATTTTTTTTAACCTGGTTCATGTAAATGATTATTTTGAAATCAGAAGTAAAAAGAATTTATTAATTGACAACGCAAAGCAGCGCAACAATATTTTTGTTTCGTCAAGCAACATGGAACTGGAAGTATCTTTTTCTGCCGGAACAAAAATAAGGCGGCTTGGTATATACCTCTCTCCCCAATGGATAGCGGGACATTTTGATATAAACACAAGAATGCAGATTGAACTGCTTACCCGTCAGGATCTTGAGCAAATCAATAAGATGCTGATCAATAATGAAATGCAGCAAAAACTTTCCCGCATTTTTGAAACGAATTTCGCCAGCGACTCTGACAGGCTCAGCCTTAAAAGCAGAATTATCATTTTGCTTGAATATTTTTTCAGTGCTTATCTCAACGATACACTGCAAATAGGAAATAAAAAAATTATTCCTGACGAAGATATTTCCCGTTTGCAAAATGTTGAAGCTCTCTTAAATAATGAAGAGCTTGAAAAATTCCCATCAATTCCCAAACTTGCCCGCATTGCACATATGAGCGGAACAAAACTGAAACAAAGATTTAAACAGGTTTACGGACTCAGGTTATATGAATTTTATAATAAGCGCCGTTTAAGTAAGGCAAAAGAGATGATACTTCAGGGGATTTCAGTAAAAGAAGCCGGATTAACAATTGGTTTTGCTGATGTTTCAAACTTTACAAAAGCATTCAAAAAAGAATTTGGATATACACCGAAATATGTGCTTGAAAAAGAAAGGTATGCCAAAGCATCCTGAAAGATTTAAATGAAAAATCCCCGCTAATGCGGGGATTTTTTTTAAGGGAGGCTGAAGGGTTTCGAACCCTCGACCCTCAGAACCACAATCTGATGCTCTAACCAACTGAGCTACAGCCTCCGTGTTTTGGGACGGCAAAAGTAATGCAATTCAGTTTTATCAACAAATCACATGCAAGAAATAAAAAATAAACGTTCTTTGCGGCTCAATACAGATTATGAATTATTGGCTTATACTTATCCCCGTTATATCTGGATTTATTGGATGGGTTACTAATTGGGTAGCAATAAAAATGCTTTTTCATCCCCGCAACCCCAAAAACATTTTTGGTTATAAACTGCAAGGTATTTTCCCAAAAGACAGGAACAGTTTGCCCAGAAATTAGGGAAACTCGTAAGTGAAGAACTGCTTTCCTTTGATGAAATCGAAAAAAAAATCACCAACCCTGAGAACCTGAAAAGTATTTTACCCCAACTGGAATCTCATATTGATCATTTTCTGAGGGTAAAACTGAGCGATGCAATGCCCATGATCAGTATGTTTATTGGTGATAAAACAATTGAAAAACTGAAGTCAGTTTTCCTTGAAGAACTGGAAGAATTATTCCCGAAAATAATGAAGCAATATACGGGCACCCTAAAATCACAGCTTGATCTTGAACAGATTGTAACTGAAAAAGTAAAAGGTTTTTCGAGCGACAAGCTTGAAGAAATTCTGTACCAGGTAATGGCAAAGGAGTTTCGCTTTGTTGAAATTATTGGTGGCGTGCTTGGTTTTTTAATTGGGTTGCTTCAAATTTTCATCACCCTTCTTACTCAATAATTTCCTTTCATCACAAATAAAAAACGGCAAAAAAAGGTTTTGGGCCTTTTGCCGTCTTACTATTTCAACACTACCGTTCATACCAAACGGGTGTGTGCCAAGTAAAAATTAATCCAAATTTGCACTTCTTTTAAAAAAAATAAATATGAAGATTTTTTTCAGTCTGGTATTTTGTTTAACAATTATAGAGGTTAGTGGTCAAATGCCTGGCATGGGACAAGGCGGCGGGCAAATGAACATGGGCAGGCTTTATGGAAAAATTGTTGATGCAAAAACCGGCAAGCCTATTGAAGCAGCATCAGTTCAACTTGTTCAAAACAAATTTGATAGTGTTTCCCGATCAAGAAAAGACGTTATAGTAAACGGTCAGCTTACCCTGGCAAATGGTGATTTTAGTCTTGAAGGGCTTAACATTATGGCGCAGTATAAATTAAAAGTAACCGCCATTGGCTACAAATCAATTGAACAAAAAGCGGGTTTTACTGTAAAAATGGGTGGTGGCGATATGAGTTCAATGCTCAATAGTATAGACAAAGACCTTGGAAACTTAAAACTGGATGCAGAAGTAAAAGAACTGGGTGAAGTGGTTGTCACTGGTCAACGCCCTACACTGCAACTGGGTATTGACAGAAAGATTTTTAACGTTGAAAAAAACATCGTTTCTGAAGGTGGAACCGGTGTTGATGTAATGCGTAATGTACCAACTGTAAATGTTGATATTGACGGCAACATTACTCTCCGCAATAGTTCACCCCAGATATTTGTTGATGGAAGACCAACTACATTAACGTTGGAACAAATTCCTGCCGATGCTATTCAAAGTGTGGAATTAATTACCAATCCTTCGGCAAAATATGATGCAAGTGGCGGTCAATCTGCAATTATCAATATTGTATTAAAGAAAAACCGCCGTGTTGGTTACAGTGGCAGCGTTCGTGCCGGTGTGGATATGCGTGGTAAGCTTGGTGGCGGTGGTGATCTGAATATACGCCAGGGAAAAGTTAACTTCTTTGCAAACATTGGATTAAACCAGCGTAAATCCATTTCGTTTGGTGAAACAAACCGCACAAACTATAATACGTATGAAAATTTAATGTACACCCGTAACAGCAATACCGGCGAAGGAACATTTGGGTTTGGACGTGCCGGTTTTGATTACCTCATTGATAACAGAAATGCACTTTCTGTTTCAGGATCGCTAATGAGAGGTAATTTTAATTTCATTGATCAAAACGATTTGCGTTATGATACACTTGGCCCGGTGGCCAAACAAACTTTTGAAAGCAGACGTACAGCTGGAAAAAACCGTATGCAAAATAACGGTGCTCAGATCAGCTACAAACATAATTTCCCTAAGGCAGGCAATGAATTAACTGCTGATATTAATTTTAATCAAAGCAGGAGCAATAACGACCAGGATATAAACTCGTCTTTTTTTGATATAAACGGAACAACTTTGTCACCAAAACAAAATCAATTGATTGATGGCGGAGGAAACAGCTCATTCTTTGTGGCACAAACAGATTACAGTGATCCGGTTACTGAAAATATTAAAATAGAAACGGGCCTCCGTACTCAAATTCGCTGGTTTGAAAGTTCTCAATTGTATTTTGAAAATGGTGTATTTGATGCTAAAAAAAGCAATGAATATAAGTACACAGACTATGTACATGCGGCATATTTTACTTTTTCACAAAAAATAAAGGATGCCAATCTGAATTACCAGGTTGGTTTGCGTGCAGAAAGTTCAAAGTATGATGGAGAACAAGTTGGCAAATCAACAACTTACAAAAATCAGTTCCCTCTTGCACTTTTTCCAAGTGTGTTTTTATCAAAATCGTTTAAAGGAAATCAGGATATGCAACTGAACTACAGCCGCCGCATTAACCGTCCCGGCTTTTTCCAATTGCTTCCCAATACTGATTACAGCGATAAATTCAATTATCAAACAGGAAACCCTGATCTTGAGCCAGAGTTCACTAACTCGCTTGAATTAACTTACCAGAAAACATACGGCGAAAAAAACAATGTGTTTCTTGCAACTGTTTTTGGCAAGCAAACCAATAATCTTATTTCACGCTATTTGACTTACAGCAAATTTGGCGAAAGTTCAGACTCTGCATGGATCAGCTCATACATTAATGCAACTCGCAGTTATGCTGCTGGTCTTGAACTTGTTTTCCGTAATACCATCGGAAGCTGGTGGGAAATCAATTACAACGCCAATGTGTATTATTCAAAAATTGAAGGAAGTGAAATACTTCCCGATCTTGAAAACGAACGCACCAGCTACACCATTAAACTCAACAATACGTTTAAACTTGGTAAAGGCTGGACAATGCAATTCAGTAGTCAGTACCGTTCAAAATCCATTCTTCCGGCATCAACAAGCAATAGTGGCGGCGGCGGCCGGGGAATGGGAGGCGGCATGGGGCCTGGTTTTGGCGGACAGATTTCTACAACGCAAGGTTATATAGGTGCCAACTACGATTTTGATTTTGGCATCAGAAAAGAATTCAAAATCAAGAAAAACACAGCCGTATTCTCTGCAAACTGGAACGATGTATTCAGTACAAGAGAGAACAGAGTTGTTTCTGTTTCGGAAGGAATGTACCAGGAAAGCTGGAGAAGAAGGGACCCGGCATTTGTTCGTGTAAACTTCACTTACCGCTTTGGAAAATTTGATGCTTCACTTTTCAAACGCAAAAACAACAGAATGGAAGGTGGTGATGATATGCAGATGCAATAACAACATTACTTGAAATAAAATAAAAAACCTCTGTACTTTTATTACAGAGGTTTTTTATTTAAAATCTTTCCGTCAATTAAAAAGCAATTCCATGAAAGTCATTATTACAGGCGCAACAGGAATGGTAGGTGAAGGTGTTTTACATACCTGCCTCAACCACCCCGATGTAGAATCAGTTGTTGTGATTGGCAGAAGATCATGCAATGTGCAGCATCACAAACTGAAAGAGATTGTACACAAAAACTTTCATGATCTTTCTTCCATTGCTGACCAACTTTCAGGCTATGATGCCTGTTTCTTTTGTCTCGGTGTTTCATCAGTTGGAAAGAAAGAACCGGTTTACTATCATCTCACTTACAAATTAACCACGCATGTTGCTGAAATGCTGGTGAAACAAAACAAAGCAATGACATTTTGTTATGTTTCCGGTGCAGGAACCTACAGCAGTGAAAAAGGACGGCTCATGTGGGCAAGGGTGAAAGGAAAAACAGAAAATGATTTAATGAAACTTCCTTTCAAAGCAGTTTATAATTTCAGACCGGGGATTATTGAAGCAGGTAAAGACATGAAATTTACAAACAAGTGGTACAAGTATTTTGTATGGCTTTTATGGATCATTAAAAAACTTTCGCCCGGCAGTATTACTACACTTGAACAAATTGGCAAAGCAATGATTAGTGTTACAAAATCGGGGTATGAAAAGCATGTGCTTGAAATAAAAGACATTCATATTGCTGCTGCACGATAAACGAAATCAAAAGCTGCCCTGTTCATTTATTCAATACATTTACAGCATACATTTTTTTATTTATGCCGGGAACTTTTGATTGGGACAGTAACAATACAAATGCATTTATAGCGATTGTTTATACAGCAGTTGGTTTTGCTGCATACTGGTTTATTGCAGAAAGCGAACAGATCAAAAAAAAATATTTCAATAACGGAAACGATGAACAAAACCAGGTTCGCTATGTAGTGTTTCAGAAACTGGTTGGCGTACTTTTTCTGGGCATCATTCCTGCCGTTTATTTTTTATCATCAACTGAATACAGTTTGGCAAAGCTTGGTATGCAGTTGGGAGATTATACACATTCATTGATGTACATCGCAGGCATGGCGGTTCTTATTCTTATAATGAACTACTTTGCTTCATCGAATCCAAAAAATCTTGAACGCTATCCGCAAATGCGTTTAAAGGAATGGAATAAAAAAAGAATTGCTGCAGATGCTTTTTCATGGGCAGCTTACTTACTGGCGTATGAGTTTTTATTCCGTGGTGTTTTGTTGTTTGTTTGTTTTGATGCATTTGGTTTCTGGCCGGCAGTTGCAATAAATCTTTCGTTGTACTCAGCAACACATATTCCCAAAGGACCGGGTGAAACATTTGGTGCAGTTGTGTTTGGTTTGTTGTTATGCTACATCACTGTGTCAACACAAAGCCTGGCAACCGCATTCTTTGCACATCTTACGATGGCCTTATCCAATGAATTCTTTTCTGTACACCATCATCCTGAAATGAAATTTGTTTAATGAATACACAGGAAGCATACAATGCATGGGCATCGCAATACGACACAAACCTCAACAAGACAAGAGATCTTGAAGCTGTTTCATTACGCAATACCTTATCATCGCTTTCGTTCAACCGTTGTCTTGAAATTGGCTGCGGTACAGGAAAGAATACGGCATGGCTGAAAGAAAAAGCAAATCATATCACTGCTGTTGATCTTTCAGAAGAAATGCTGGCAAAAGCAAAAGAAAAAATCAGCAGTGCAAATGTTCATTTTCAGCAGGCAGATATAACAGGCGATTGGGATTTTGTAAATGGCAGTTACGATCTTGTTGTGTTCAGTTTAGTACTGGAGCATATTCATAACCTTGATGCAATCTTTGAAAAAACAGCTGCTGTTGTAACAACAGGCGGACATGTTTACATTGGCGAACTTCACCCCTTTAAACAATACAGCGGAAGTAAAGCAAGATTTGAAACAGAAACAGGAACACAAATCGTCACCTGTTTCGATCATCATATTTCAGATTTTATTCAGCCCGCAAAAAAACATGGCTTTGCCATTGAATTGATCAACGAGTATTTTGATGAGGATAACCGCAATGAAATTCCGAGAATACTTACATTACTGCTGAAGAAAAATTAATGTAGTAATTCCAGGAGGCTTTTTAAAAATAATAAACCCTGAAGGTTTTAAAAACGTTCAGGGTTTATTATTCAGAGTATAACTGAAATTAACTTTTCAGCAAATCATAACACTGCTGTACAATTTCCAGTTCTTCGTTAGTAGGTATCACCAAGATTTTAACTGGCGATTCAGGAGTATTGATTTCTCTTATTTCGGAAGAACGGATTTCATTTTTTGCTTCATCCATTTTTATACCGAGGAATTGCATATCGGTACAAACACGTTTGCGTATATCACTTGCATTTTCTCCCACACCTGCAGTAAACACAATTGCATCCAAACCATTTAATGCAGCAGCATAAGCGCCGATGTATTTTTTAATGCGGTATGCATACAAATCAAAAGCAAGGTCAGCATTCTTATCGCCCTGATCGATCAATGCTTTAATATCACGCATATCACTTAAACCGGTTAAACCAACCATCCCGCTTTTCTTGTTCAGCAAATCACTTACTTCTTTAGCTGAGTAACCCATTTGTTCAATCATGTGAAAAATCACAGCCGCATCAATATCACCAGAACGTGTTCCCATAATCAAACCACCAACGGGACCAAAGCCCATTGTTGTATCAATTGATTTACCTGCATCAACAGCAGCCATACTGCTACCATTGCCAAGGTGAATGGTAATCACTTTTGCATTAGGGTTGTTGAGATAAGCATTTGCCTGCTTACTTACATACCTGTGCGATGTGCCATGAAAACCATAAGCACGGATATGATTTTCTTTATAGAAAGATTGAGGAATTGCAAAGCGGTAAGCTCTTGCCGGCATGGTTTGATGAAATGCTGTATCAAACACACCAATCTGTTTTGCCTTGGTGAAAATTTTCTCTGCCACCTGTATGCCAATATAGTTGGCCGGGTTATGTAAAGGCGCCAGCGAAAACAGTTCTTTGATTTTTTCTTTTACTTCATCGGTAATAATGGTTGTTGCAGCAAAGCTTTCACCACCATGCACCACACGATGACCAACTGCATCAATATCAGCCGGGTCCTGTATCACACCAATTTCTTTATCAGTCAGCAAACGTGCAACTTCGTGCAATCCTGCTTCATGATCATTCAGCTGCATTTTTTCTTTCACCACTTTCTCTTCACCATTCACAAAAATTTTATGTGTAATGGATGAATCATCTAATCCAATACGTTCAACCAAACCACTGCAAACCGGTTTTTCATGAGGCATTTTAAAAAACTGGTATTTGATAGAACTGCTGCCGGTATTAATTACAAATATGTTCATTGCTGTTTCGATTATTATTTTTCCTGTGCCTGTATTGCTGTAATAATGACTGTATTAAAAATATCATCCACTGTACATCCCCTGCTGAGATCGTTAATTGGTTTGTTCAATCCCTGCAGCATTGGGCCAATGGCCAACGCACCTGTTTCACGCTGTACAGCTTTGTATGTGTTGTTACCTGTATTCAGATCAGGGAAGATGAGTACACTTGCCTGTCCTGCCACTTCCGATCCCGGCATTTTTTGTTTACCAACTGTTGGGTCAACAGCAGCATCGTACTGAATAGGCCCTTCCACTTTCAGATCAGGACGTTTTTGTTTTACAATTTCTGTGGCCTTTCTTACTTTGTCCACATCAGCACCTTCGCCTGATGAACCTGAAGAATAAGACAACATCGCAATGCGTGGTTCAATACCAAATGCAAGACTGCTTTCAGCTGATGAAATGGCAATTTCTGCCAGTTGTTCTGCAGTAGGATCAGGATTTACTGCACAATCTCCAAACACCGATACACGATCGGGCAGACACATAAAGAACACGGATGATACAACTGATATACCCGGTTTTGTTTTTACAAACTGCAATGCAGGGCGAATAGTATGTTGTGTTGTATGTGCAGCACCGGAAACCATTCCATCGGCATGACCTTTATACACCATCATAGTACCGAAGTATGAAACATCCGTCATCAGATCACGGGCCATTTCCATGGTAATGTTCTTGCTCTTACGCAGTTCATATAGTGTTTCTACATAATCATTGTAATGTTCTGATGTGGCAGGATCAATAATATGAATACGTGTTAAATCAATTGTAAGACCCAAACGTTTGAAAGAAGCAGTTACTTCTGCAGGTTTGCCTAAAATAGAAAGCTCTACAATTTCCTGGTTAATCAACCTTACTGCCGCTTTTAAGATGCGGTCATCATTTCCTTCAGGAAGTACAATATGTTTTATTTTGCGTTTCGCCGTTTTTGTAAGCTGATACTGGAACATGTGCGGTGTAATACCTTCAGGTTTGAAGGTGATGATTTTTTCATCAAGCTTATTTACATCCACATATTTTTCAAACTTACTGATGGCAAGCTGAATTTTTTTGATATTATCGGCTGATATTCTTGAACGCACATTACCAAGCCGGGTACTTGTCTGGAAGGTTCCTTCTTTTACAGAAACAATTGGCAATACCGAAGACAAACCTTCGAGCAAACGCATGACAGGTGGTTCGGGTGTAATGCCCGCTGTAAGAACAATTCCTGCAATTTTTGGATAGTTGTGTGATAACCCCGCCTGCAGTGCTCCGATAATAATATCACCACGGTCGCCCGGTGTTACAATTAATACATTTTCGCTGATGTGATCCAGAAAATGCGGTAAATGCATGGCGCCTGTTACAATTACATCTACCTGGTTGTTGAGCTGATCTTCCCCAAAAAGAAGTTTACCACCAAGCTGCTCGGTGATTTCTTTCATGGTTGGGTTTTGCAGATTTTTATCTTCAGGAATAATGGAGAGAATTGTTCCGTTGATGAGTTGCGCTGTAATCAGTTCACGCACATCCTCTATCATTTCCTTCTTCACTTTGTTAACTATAACTGCCAGTACCTGTACATCCCTCGATTTAAAATTACGCAGTACAGTACTTACTGTATTTACTAACTGAGCAGTGGTTTTATTATCGCCCGACACTACAAATACAACCGGAGCATTCAGGTTCTTTGCAATAGTGGCATTTGTTTCAAATTCAAAAGCTGTTCCTTCGCCAAGAAAGTCGCTTCCTTCAATAACGGTAAAATCGTAGGTTTCTTCGAGCTTTTTTACTTTCCGTATAACAATATCAATTAAATCGCCTCTTTTTTCTGTTTCCATTTGCCGCATAGCCTTTTGGCGTGTAAATGCGTAAGTATCATCATAAGCAATGGGTAATCCAAAATATTTGACGATCATTTCAATGTCAGCATCCTTTTTTTCTTTGGGATCATCGTTGATCAGGGGCTTAAAATAGCCCACTTTGCGGGCTTTCCCGAGCAACATGTTTACAATTCCAAGTGCCACAATTGATTTGCCGCTATAGGGTTCTGCGGTAGCTATAAAAATTGTCTTTGTCATACAAAAATAATAAGGCTCAAAGTTAATCTTGGGGCTGCATTTATTTATCTAATTATAATCAGTAAAAAAAATGAAAAAAGTCACTACTCATGTTGACAACGATAGCTATTAAGCCTGTTTTTAAGAAAAAGTGTACATGTATCCCATACTTTTTACCGATTTCTGTATATTTAATTTATTAACCCCTAATAATAAAAAACCATTCAAATGAGAAAAATTTTAACCTCCGGGATCGTTGCCGGAATTGCTTTGCTTGTTTTTGCTTTTGCTGCATTAAAACTAATGCCCATTCTTTTGCCAAAAATTGCAGAAGAATATTACAGCCCTGCATTTATTAACGATTCTGCCCGCAACTTTTTGTACTACGTACATCCTGTATTGTTAGCCTTTGGCCTTGCCTGGTTCTGGAACAGGTTCAAATCTCTCCTGCGGGGAAATGCAATCATGCAGGGAATTGAAATGGCTGTTATTTATGCCCTAGTTGCCACCATTCCTTCATTGCTTATTACTTACAGCGCTATTGATGTAAGTTTAATGGTGGTTTGGAGCTGGGTATTATATGGCTTCTTCCAGGCATTGATTGCAGGATTCATTTTTTCAAGAATGCATGCATAGAATGCACCAAAAACTGATGTAAAACAAAAGCCCCGAAAAATTTTCGGGGCTTTTGTTTTATACAATCTTCTTACTTGTTGTTCTTGATAACCGGCAGTGTTTCTTTGTTCTGAATTGTATCTGATCCGGGTTTAATTCCCTGCACGTATTGCTTCATTGCATCATCAATTCCCTGCATGAGCCGTTTAGCCATCTGGTATTCATAACTGGAAGCCGACTGATCATCTCCTTCAAGAATAGATTCGTAATAAGTAACTTGTTGCTCAAGGTCTTTCTTTACTTCCGTTAAAATACGCTTTCCAAGTTCAGTGTCGCCTGCTTCAAAAGCAGCCAGTGCAAAATAGTAGCTCTTTTCATTATGATCATTACCATAACGTGAAGCCATTGCGTAAGGCATATTCTGTTCTTTCATCAGTTTATCGCAACGCTGCAAAACCTTCTTCGCTTCCTCTTTTCTTCCAAGAGCATTCAGGTTCATTGCAAGAATAGTGTGTGCGTTGCGTATGCTTACTAAATGCCTGCGGTTTTCTTCATCATAATAAACTCCGTTCTTATCAGCACTGCCGTATTTAAACTTGTTCATGATATTATCATACATCCAGTTAACATTTACCTGTTGCCGTGCATTGGCTACGGGCACAAGGCGGAAGGTCATACCATCCTGACGCAGGTAATCATCAAAACCAATTCCTAACGGCTGTGTAAAATAAATGGGGCGTTTCCAGTTATTGGCAGCAATAACATTCAATATTGCGGCATCATTTTTAAACAAGTATCCTTTTGCAATCTGGAATTTCACCACATCCACCAAACTGTCATTTGCATTTACTGTGCCGTTTTGCTTTACAAAGTTTTTATCAACAGGAATTGTAACTCCCTTTGTAGGGAAGTAGTTGAGCAGCTCTCCTCCATCAGTACGGTACATTTTGTTTGGATCATCACTACCAGCCTGATCTTTCATCATTTTGAACAAATCAACATAGGCTGTATCGTTTTGCGTTGTGGGGATATAATAAACTACGTTGCGCTTATCACCAATAATTTTATCCTCGCTCCAGATAACATCAATAGGTGCACTCTCATTTACTTTGTAACGAAGCTGATTGATATACCAGTCGGTTCCGAGTAAACTAGTATTGATTACACGAATATCAGGTCTCACGCCCAATACCTCCTGTGCATACCATAAAGGATAAGTATCATTATCGCCCACTGTAAATAAAATGGCATTGGGGGCGCAGCTTTCCAGGTAATCAGCAGCCAGATCAGGTGCAAGTGTTTTTTTACTTCTGTCATGATCATCCCAGTTTTGCATACCCATTAACAATGGTACTGCCAGGAAGCAAAGTGTAGCTGCAACATAAGAACCAACGGCCCCCTTTAATACACTTTCCAACCATTCTCTTACCTGGAAATACCCAAGACCAATCCAGATGGCAAAGGCATAAAAACTTCCCACATAAGCATAATCCCTTTCACGGGGCTGGGGACCTGCCTGGTTGAGGTACAACACAATGGCAAGACCGGTAAAGAAAAAGAGTAAACCCGCAACCAAAGCATCACGTTTATGATTACTAACCTGGAAAATAATTCCAAGAATACCAAGGAACAATGGCAGCAGGTAGTACTTATTATTTGCGTTGTTATTTTTTAAACTGTCGGGCATTAACTCCTGCTTACCCAAACGCATATTATCGAGGAAAGAAATACCACTTATCCAGTTGCCATTTCTTTTTTCACCCACACCCTGCAAATCGTTTTGTTTACCGGCAAAATTCCACATAAAATAACGCCAGTACATAATTCTCAGCTGGTAACCAAAAAAGAACTTGATGTTATCTGACATGTCAGGATCTCTTTCGTAAGAGATTTTCCCTGTTTGTCTGTCCTGTAGTTTTCCAATACCAAGAAACTGTGCATAATAATCGGCATGCCCCTGATCGTTACTGGCATCCCATACACGGGGGAAAACCATTGTTTGTTCTGGCCGGTAAACAGGCTTCATTTTTTCACCAACAATTTCATATTTACCGTTAACCTTAGCATATATATCACCAATTTTTTCGTAATTCGAATTTCCGTATTCATCTTTTGGTTCTGCAGTAAAGACCTGACCTTTCAGTAAAGGCACATCGCCATATTGTTCACGGCTGAGGTAGCTTACCAATGAAATAGGATTGTTTACATCGTTCATATCAACACCGGGATCGGCATTGGAGCGGATCATTGTTGTTACATATGGAGAATAACCAATCAGCATAAATGCAAAGCACCATAATCCCAAACGGAGAAAACGATAGTGCTTATTCTGTGCCCACCTTAACCCAAACCAGATAAGAACAGCAACTGCCAAAAGAAGAAAACAAATCCAGAGAAAAACGGCAGACTAAAGCTGTTAACAAATAAACGGTCGAACCAGCCCGCACTTGCAATACTCCATTGAATAACTGCTTTCTGTACAACACCTGTTATAATACAACCAATGAGAAAAGCAATGGTACCACCTTTCCATGTAGGTGCGTAACGGCGGAAATAATACACCATTACAATTGCCGGAATGGTAAGAAGGTTTAATAAGTGAACGCCAATACTCAATCCCATCAGGAAAAAAATCAACACAATCCAGCGTTCTGCATGTGTACGTTTCATATCGTCATCACCCGCCTTTACATCTTCATGCTCCCATTTTAAAATAGCCCAGAACACAATGGCTGTAAAGAAAGATGACATGGCATATACTTCACCTTCAACAGCACTAAACCAAAATGAATCGCTGAAAGTATAAGCCAGTGCCCCAATAACACCAGCAGCCATCACATTAAAAATCTGGTTGCCGGTTAATTCTTCTGTTCCTTTTTGTACCAGTCTTCTGCCAAAATGTGTAATGGTCCAGAAGAGGAATAAGATAGTAAACCCACTTGCCAGTGCAGACATAAGATTTACACCAACCGCCGCATCATGCGGAGTAAAAAGTGTAAACAATCTGCCCATTAAAATAAACAAAGGTGCTCCCGGAGGATGCGGAATACCAAGTTTATACGCTGTTGAAACAAACTCACCACAGTCCCACAAACTGCCGGTAGGTTCCATGGTTAAAATGTAAACGGCACTAGCAATCATGCCAATAATCCAGCCTGTAATGTTGTTGATCTTTTGAAAATTCATATCGGGGATTGATTTTGAAGCCCGTAAAAGCGGGCAGGCAAAAATAAGGAGATGGGTGTATAATGCAGAATTTGGTTGCTGTTTTAACAGGATAATTTCACAAAAGGCAGCTTATTCAAAATAAACCCTCACGGTTTGATAGAACAGACGGGTTTGAGTGTACTGACTGATGTTCTTTTCTGAAAAGCCCTGCAAGCCAAAAAGCCCTGCTGCATTTCCTTTGTTAATGGCAATTTCAAGGTAGCCTGCCGAATTAAATAAAGCAAGTTTATCACCTTCATTCACATCGGCATACGTTTCACTGATGCGGTCAATTACTTCATCTCGTTTGAACACAATTTTAAAGCGGCGTCCTTTACGCTGTGCTTCAAATTCCTCCTGGGTAATATTCACAATTACATTTTCAAAGTGATCAATTGAAATGATTTGCCCCTCAATATACTGGTTGGTGATAATACTCCTCAACGGATTTCTTACATTAATTGAAACAGAAGTATCCCCTACCTGATTTAAAGGAACACCTGCGGAAATTTGTTTAATAGCTCTGCCAAAAACTTCGGTACAGGCAATTGTATTCCGCACAACTGATTTATCTAATGACAAAGCAGCCACCTGCTGTGGTGCCTCTTCCAGTATCATTGTAATAAGGCCGTTATCAGCCAGGCAGATATACTGGTTGTTATGATAAACCAGCAGCAAATGATCTGGTTTGTACTGAAACAGATTTACCAGGACAATATGAAACGTACCTGCAGGAAAATGTTTGATTGCGCTTCTTACAACAAAAGCTGCCTGCGGATCATTAAAAGGCGACAAATGATGGGTAATGTCAACCAGTTGAAAAGAAGGTTCAATTGATAATAATCTGCCTTTTACTGCCCCGGCTAAGTAATCCTGTGCTCCTGTATCTGATGTGAGGGTTAGTATTGGCATTCTTGATATGAAAAATTAAAAATAAAGAATAATAAATGGAAAACAGTTTCCTTAATCAGATTCTTTATTGGTTGCGGGCATTCCTTATTTAATCAACTTTCCATCCTTAAAGAAAAAACGGTGAATATATTTATCAGCAAGCTTTGGCAAAAACTTGCTCATAAGTACAGTTGCTTTACCCGTTAAAGTTAATACTACCGCTCTTTTTCTTTTTTCAATTGCCTTTACTATATGCATAGCACATTCTTCAGGGCTCATCAGTTTAGATTCATCCATGGGTGTTTCTCCAATTGGTTCTCCTTTTGCATTCAATGCCACTGAACGGATATTTGTAGCAATAAAACCTGGCGAAACCCATAATACATTTACACCATGCTCAATCATTTCAACACGCAATGCCTCAAGCCAGCCACGCATTGCAAATTTTGAAGCAGAATAAGCACTCCTTCCCGGGATACCTCGGTATCCTACAATTGATGAAATTCCAACAATGGTTCCTTTGCCTTCAATAATGGATGGTAAGGCAGCTTTTGTACAATAAACCGTACCCCAGTAATTTACATCCATGAGGCGCTTAAAAGCATTTACATCCGCCTCAAGCACTGTTGCACGCATAGATAAACCGGCATTATTGATTAATACATCAATACGCCCGTATGTTTTAAGAGTTGATTGTATAAACTGATTGCAATCTGATTCACTGCTTACATCAGCAACCAATACATGCAGGGGTTTGTTTGGAAATTTTTTTTGAAGCAGGTATAATTTATCATGTTTACGGCCGCAAGTGGCAACTTTTGCCCCTCTGCTGAGCATTATTTCAACTAAGGCCCTTCCAATACCCTCACTACCGCCGGTAATGACCACAACTTTATTCGCAAAGTCCATTCTTTTATATTATTTATTAACAAAAATAAGACAGAGAAAATCAATTCTTCTTTTTAAAGTAAGAAGAACAAAAAACATTTTTTTTTAAAAGTTGGGCGTAAAAGGTAATTACCCTATTTTTGCACTCCCAAAATAAACGGGTAACCCTTCTGAAAAGAAGGCAGGATTCCGTAGCTCAGTTGGTAGAGCACGACACTTTTAATGTTGGGGTCCTGGGTTCGAGTCCCAGCGGGATCACAAAGCCACTCTTGAGAGTGGCTTTTTTAATTGATCTAAATAAAAAAACCTCCAACGGGAGGTTTGCTTTATAAGAATTACTTAATTTGTTATTCACCTTCATCTTCGCTCACAAACTTCTCCTTCATTTTTTCCAGCAATTTTGTTTCAATCATCTTGCTTGCAAGGTGTATCATATTACGGAATGCTTTTGAAGTTGAAATACCATGCCCTACAATTACCGGCTTGTCAACTCCGAGAATTGGTGTACCACCATATATTTCAAAATTGAAGCGTTTAAAATAATCATCCTCCTGCAGGTTTCGTTGATGCGCAATATCAAATAAAGATTCGCCCAATTTTAAAATTACATTTCCGGTAAACCCATCACATACCATTACGTCTGCTTTACCAGTTAATATTTCACGCCCTTCCACATTGCCAACAAAATTAATCAGCTTACTTTCTTTGAGCAGTTGGTAAGCAGCCTGAGCAAGCAGGTTTCCTTTGCCTTCTTCTTCGCCAATATTAATCAGTCCTACAGCAGGGTTTTCAATTTCAAGAATATTCTGTGCATAAATGCTGCCCAGAATTGCATTCTGCAACAGATTCTCCGGCTTACAATCGGCCTGCATACCCACATCAAGCACCAAACCATACCCACCCTGAACTTTAGGAATAACAGTGGAAATAGTTGGACGCTGAACCCCTTCTATAGCTTTAATGGTGTAAAACACACCCACCATCATTGCTCCGGTATTACCGGCACTGATAAAAGCATCAATCTTTCCTTCCGACAGCAACTGCAATCCAATACTCATAGATGAGTTTGGTTTATCACGCAAAGCTTTTGTAGGAGATTCGTGCATATCTATCACACTGGAGGAATGCACAAGCGAAACACCTGAAGGGATTGCAACGAAATGCTTACGCATAACTCCCTCATCACCTATCAGAAGGAGTTCTGTTCCGGGAACAGCATCGGCTAAAAACAAATCTACGCCCAACAGCGATTGCTGAGGGGCGTAGTCGCCACCCATCATGTCAATACCTATGACCATGCAGGCAAGTTACTTATAAAAGCTTACGCTTTTGCAGGAGCTTTTTCAGCTACTAATTTTCCTTTGTAATACAATTTACCTTCACTCACATGTGCACGGTGACGTGGATGTGTTTCGCCAGTTGTGCTGTCTTTTGTTAAAGTAACAGTCATTGCCGAATAGTGCGTACGACGTTTCGCACCACGTTGTTGCGAATGTCTGCGTTTTGGATTTGGCATATCTTTTAAATTTTACTCGTTTCTGAATTTATCCAATCCTTTCCAGATTGATTTGTTTTCGTTTGTTTGCGGGTTCAGTGCTGCCAGCTTTGCCAGTACTTCTTTATTGCAGTACGGTCCGCCCATTTCACTTTCACCACACATCTTTTGCATAGGGATGCTGAGATTAATGAACTCAAAAATCCAGTTCTTAACATGTAAATGACTTTCGGTACGGGAAATGTAAAACACATCGGGGCTTTCTTCCTCTTCGTTCATTTTCTCCGGCTCATCAGTCATTTTCACCAGCATCTCAAATTCGTCCCACAGTTCCATTGGAAGATCATTGCCGCAACGGTCGCATTGCACTTCAATGGTTCCTCCCACTTCAAATTTCAGCATCATGAAACCGGTATTTTTCTCCAGTTGCAATTTTACCTGAGATTTGCAGTTCTTAAAGTCCTGTTTTCCGAATTCTTCAAAGAACCTGTCATCAATTTCATACAGAAATTCATGAATGCCGGGCTTTAAACCCACAAATGCTATTTCAAATTCCCGGCGGCTCGACATATTACCCTATTTTAAAGAGTTTGCAAAGGTAACCGAAATACCGTTTCCAGCCAAACGAAAGATGGTTTTATTTGAAGCCTGAGCAACATCTCTGCATTATTGAGTTGAAGGCAGCTTTTTGATGAAACCCGGTTGTGCACCAAATTGCCCTTTTGCATAAAAAACCCGCTCCCTCCGTATTTAGCCTTAATTTTAGCACTGGCTATGAAAATTCATTTTATGAACCGCTTAGTACTGTTTGCATTAACTTCTACCCTGTTCATTTCGTGTAAAAAGGAGCTCAGCAAAAACCCTCCCAAAACCGAAACAGATCCTATACCCCAGTTTGCTATGACTGCTGCAAAAGTGCAGTATTCAAAAAAAATCCTGAAACGTGAAATATCTTCTGTTGACCCAAATACCACATTCAAATATGTAAAAATTTTTAGTTATGACGCCTTCAGCCGCTGTAGCAAAATTGAAATTGGCACGATTGACTCGTCAGCAGCCAATCCTTCCTTTCTGCTAAAACAAACCATCACATTTACTTATGAGGGAAGCATCACTATTCTGCCATCTTCATTTTCGTCTGTGAGGACTGTATTTCCAAACCTCGTAACAACATATTATTATACATATAACGCATTAGGCAGGAAGATTAAGGATTCAGTAAGAGTAAAAAATCAGGCTGGCGAACCTGCAGACCGGGTTATTCATTATGTGTACAATAAGGAAAAGGTTTCCGTTACTCCTGTGCTTACCGGATTTCCAATGGAAAACAATTCTTACGACACTCTATCATTGTTATCAGGTGGTAATATTGAAAAACTAACTTCTCGAATTATTAAAACTTCAGGCGACCAGACAGTGGTTTATTCATTTACCTACGATAAATACATCAGCCCCTATAACAAACTCAACATATCAAACTCATTATACTTCGAAAGCGCTTCTTTAGGCATTGGATATAACGTTCCGCTGGAAACACATTATATGGGAGTTACCACAAATAACCTAACTTCCTGGACAACCAATGATTATACGGTTCAGTTTAAATACGTTTATGATTCGGACCTGTATCCTGTGAGAAAGGAAATGTGTCTGCCAGGAAAAAGTTTACCAAGCCAGGTTACTCTTTTTGAATATTAAAAAAAATATCAGCTTTCGGCCTTCCCTGATAAGACTGTTTAATTTCCCTTTTGCAACCGGCAGATCATCTCTTCGGATTCATTCCCTATTCTCCCTTAAATTTGAAGTAATGACCTACGGTAAACTGATACGCATATCGCTGCTTACAACCCTGATTATTCTGGCCCTGTTTATTTTTTTTATTTCAGGCAATCACGGCTGGATTGAAAAAAATTATTCTGCTGTTTTTTACCCCAAACTCGGATCATCATTACGCTTCCTGTTTGGATGGTTTCCCTTCAGCTTCGGCGATTTAATTTATACCGGTGTGGGTATTGCTGTTGCATGGCAGATAGGGAAGTTTATTGTTCGTCTTTTTCATAAAACTGACAGTTGGAAGAAAAAACTGAATCCTTTGTTTACGGCTGGAATAATTTTACTGTGCGTGTATGTATATTTTTATTTGTTCTGGGGATTAAACTATTACCGTAAGGGCATTGAATACCAGCTCGGGCTTGAAAAAGATAAATTTGAAAAACAACAGCTTATTGATTTAACCGGCTACCTTCTGCAAAAAGCAAACAGTACAAAAAACATTTGCCTGCAGAAAAAAGATACAGTAATGAACCGGGAGAGAATGTTTCAATCGGCATTACAGGGATATGAAACAATACAAAAACAATTTTCGTTTATCAGCTACAAAAATCCCTCAATGAAGCCGTCTATGTTTGGCACAATCGGCAACTATGTTGGTTTTTCTGGGTTACTATAACCCGTTTACAGGTGAAGGACAGGTAAACACGAAAATTCCATTGTTCATGCAGCCGTATGTAACCTGTCATGAAATGGCTCACCAGGTTGGTTACGCCAGCGAAAGCGAGGCAAACTTTGTTGGATTTCTCGCAGCCTCCAATTCAAACGATACCTTACTGCAATATTCAACCTATCTTGATATGTTTCTCTATGCCTGGGGAAATCTTTCAGCAGTTGATACAGCTGCTGCTGCTGCTTTCAAAACAAAAATTGATGTCAGCGTAAAAAGAGACCTGCAAACTTATTTTCATTTTGCCCGTTCGCACCGCACATTTGTTTCAAGGTGGATGAATGCAGTGTACGACTATTACCTGCGGCAAAACAGGCAAATGAAAGGAATAGAAAGTTATGGTGAGGTAACTGCCTGGGCAATTGCTTACAGGAAAAAATTCGGCAGATTATAAACCGTTTACAATCAACAATCATGAATCAACTGAAACTTATTCTTGCCAGCGTATTACTAATGACCATGCAACAATTACCTGCACAGCAAACAGATTTGTTTACGGTAAAAAAAGACAAGTCTGGTTTTAGTTTAACCGAAAAAGGAGCTTCGCATCTTGCATCATTACCTTTGAAATGTATTTTACAGGAATATCCCAACAAAACAAATCACACATCCAATAACGACAGCGATCATGTACTGAAGCCAAAAGAACTTCACCCGGCTTTTTATGGTTGTTTCGACTGGCATTCCTGTGTACACGGGCATTGGATGCTGGTACGTTTGCTGAAACAGTTTCCCCATCTTGCCGAAGCAGATAAAATCCGCAATACATTAAACCAAACCATAACGCAGGGAAATATTCTCCAGGAAGTAAGATATTTCGATATGCCTTTAACCAATGGCTGGGAACGGACTTACGGCTGGGCATGGTTGCTGAAATTAGATGAAGAATTAATGAACTGGAACGATGCTGATGCCAAACGCTGGCATGCATACCTGCAGCCGCTTACGCATAAAGTGATTGATATGTGGATGGCGTTTTTACCAAAGCAAACCTATGCCAACCGCACAGGCGTTCATCCAAATACTGCATTCGGACTTGTGTTTGCACTGGATTATGCAAGGGCTGCAAAAAACACAGCATTTGAAAAAAGTATTGTGAATGCATCCATTACTTTATTTAAAAAAGATAAAAACGTTCCTGCTTCATGGGAACCCAATGGCTCCGATTTTTTATCGCCTGCACTGGAAGTTGCCGATTTGATGCGCAGGGTTTTACCAAAGAAAGATTTTCTGAACTGGTTTAATCAATACATCACGCTTTCGGCATTAAAGCATTTAACCGTTCTTCCTGTTGTAAGCGACCGTGCCGATTACCAGATTGTTCACCTCGATGGATTATGCTTCAGCCGCAGCTGGTGCATGAGTGGAATTGCCAAAGCATTACCATCAACTGATGCAAGAAAAAAGCTACTGCAGCAATCTGCAGTTAAACATCTCTCATCTGCATTACCAAATATTGTGAGTGGAGGTTACGGCGGAGAACACTGGCTTGCAAGTTTTGCTGTGTATGCATTAATGAACTAAAATAACTGCTCATTAAAACTTATTCTTCCACATCATACTCTCAACAGGCTTGTTGGGCTGACCGCTGTATTTCGCATTTGCTTTCTGATTGTACTTTACTTCAATTTCACCTTCAACAGGGAAATAAATCAGCTGACCAACCGGCATTCCTTTATACACTTTCACCGGTTGTTTAACAGAAATTTCCAACGTCCAGTTACCACAAAAACCAACATCCCCTTTACCGGCAGTTGCATGTATATCAATTCCCAAACGACCTGTTGAAGACTTTCCTTCAAGAAACGGCACATGTGCATGTGTTTCCGTGTATTCAGCAGTAACTCCTAAATAAAAAATGTTGGGATAAAGCACAAATCCTTCATCGGGAATTTCAAAATGCTCAATTTCATTGTGCTTCTTTGCATCAATCAGATGTTCTTTATAAGTTGCAAGCGTACTGCCAAGATGCACATCATAAGAATTACTGCCCAGACATTCACGGTCGTAAGGTTCAATCTTAATTGTTCCTTTCGTCATTTCTTCAAGAATACGTTTATCACTTAAAATCATAATCTATTCTTTAGCTTTGTGCGAAAATATGAATCTCAAATCTGCAATCTAAAATCTTAAATTAAAATTTGCCGCTCGTTTATCAACATACTATCAACAGCAATACAAAAGCAGCTCTCTGGCATATAGCAGAAGATGAGGATTTTTTTCTGAAGCGGGTTCCGTTAAAGCAGGATGTATCACATCCGCACAAACGGCTGCAACACCTGGCCGGCCGGTATTTGCTGCCAACATTGTTTGAAGATTTTCCGCTGGAAGAAATTTTGATTGCCGATACACGTAAACCTTTCCTGCCTGGTGAAAAATATCATTTCTCAATTTCGCACAGCGGCGATTATGCCGCTGCAATTGTAAGTTCAGATCATAGAGTTGGAATTGATATTGAACATCCCGCAGAAAAAATTTTACGCATCAGTCATAAATTTCTATCTGAAAAAGAAAAAATGTTCCTCGATGAGCAGATGAGCAGTTTACAGTTACTTCAGCTTGCAACGCTTTTATGGAGTACCAAAGAATCAATGTTCAAATGGTATGGTGATGGGGGAATTGATTTCCGCCAGCATCTCCTTGTTGAAAATATGGAAGGTAATGATGAAGAAGGAAAACTGATCTGCAGATTTCAGAAATTTGAACCATTGCCTCTCCTGGTACATTACAGGTTTATGAATGAAGTAGTGATGAGTTGGGTTGTTAGTGGATGAAAGCCGGTTCTCATCTGCAACCAGAAAAACAACTATTACCCATCAACTAAACAATATTCACTTCCCGTTCCAGATCCACCCCAAATTTTGTTTTCACACTTTGCAGAATTTCACTGCTCAAATCAAAAATTTCTTTCCCAGTTGCTGAACCATAATTCACCAGTACAAGTGCTTGTTTTGCATGACAACCGGCATCGCCTTTACGGTAACCTTTCCATCCGCATTGTTCAATCATCCATCCTGCTGCAAGTTTCATTGTTCCATCCGCATTGGGATAAGCAACAAGTTCATTAAACGAAGATTTAAGCTGATCATATTGTTGTTTACTCACTGTTGGGTTTTTGAAAAAGCTTCCTGCATTACCAATCTGTTTCGGATCGGGCAGCTTGGATGTACGGATATTGATAACTGCCTGCGAAATATCTTTTACTGATAATTCCTTTACACCCATTTTCTCCAGCTCCTGGTTAATGGCTCCGTAACTGGTATTAAACAATGCTTTCTTGCGAAGCCTGTAGGTTACGTTGAGAATCATAAACTGGTTTTTGTATTGTCTTTTAAACACACTCTCCCTGTAACCAAATGCACATTCTTCGTTTGAAAATTTCACAACTGCCCTATCGTTGATATGATATGCTTCCAGTTCTTCAAACACATCTTTTATTTCCACACCATAAGCACCAATATTCTGCATAGGGCTTGCGCCAACATTGCCCGGTATCAAACTTAAATTTTCAGCACCACCTAAATCTGCATCAACACAATGCTGTACAAAATTGTGCCACACCACACCGGCACCTGCACGCAGGTATACAAACTCATCATCTTCCTTTACCTTTTCAATTCCACCTATTTCATTTTTCAGCACCAGTCCATCCACATCTTTTGTAAACAGTAAATTACTGCCGCCTCCTAATATCAGTTTGGTTGAGTTGGGCATTAACTGCTGCGTGTAAAATAAAATTTCCTGTAATTTTTCCAGCGAGGAGAAATCTGCAAATAATTTTGCCTTAGCTTCAATGCCAAAAGTGTTGAATTGTTTCAGGGAAATATTTTGATGAACTTGCATAATGCAAAATAACAACTTATGAACGGACAAACTGCAGTTGTTCTCGGGGCAACAGGATTAATCGGATCGGAAGTAGTAAAACAATTATTAAACGATGATGGCTTTGCCAAAGTGAGAGTATTGGTTCGCCGGCCGCTGGATATACAACATCCAAAACTTGAAACCATCATCACCAACTTCAGCAATTACGAAGAATACAAATTAAATCTTGGAACAGGCGATTGTATTTTTTCCTGCATTGGTACAACCAATGCAAAAGTAAAAGGTGATAAACTGCTTTACCGTACCATAGATTTTGATATCCCTGTTAACGCAGCCAGGTTTGGAAAAGAAGCAGGCTTTCAGCAGTTTCTTCTTGTTTCAGCTGCCGGTGTAGATCCCTCTTCACGGATTTTTTATGCAAGATTAAAAGCTGAGGTGGAAGAAGTGATCACAACATTTAATTACTACAGCTTTCATATTTTCCGTCCGTCGCTTTTACTGGGCGACAGAAAAGAAAAACGTTTTGGCGAAAGCATGAGCAAATTTTTCATGACGCTGTTCTCATTTATGATTCCTTCAAAATACAAAAGCATTCATGGGTCGGTTGTAGCAGCTGCAATGATTCGTGCTGCTAAAAAAGCAACGAAAGGATTATCGGTCTATTATTACAGTGACATGATTTCGAAATAAGTATTAATCAATCACTATAAAATCAATTCTTCCTGCTACTGGCAAGACAATCCGTTAGAATGGTCGGTGAACAGCCTGCATAAACACGGTAAAGTTGCCAAGTGAATGATAAACAATCTCGATACAGCAATATTTCAACGTTGCAACATCAATTATTCGTAAAACTACGCAGTAATAATTTTTTAAAAATCGAGTGTTAATACAAACACTTTTTTAAAGTGTCTTTTTTACCTTTGTTCCCATCATTCAGGAAATCTGAATCTACCGAAAAACCAAAAACCAATTTCGGTGGAGAACCAAACAGTAGAATTATCCAATACCTCTGAATGCACAACCTTATTATCGGTATCCGTGTAGAACCGCCATCAAGTACCTTTGAAAACTTAAAATTTACCTTTGATGGAAAAAATTTACACAATTGCAAATCCCCGGTAACGGGGATTTTGCTTTTATAGAACTCTATTAATAAATCAGGATACCCTTTTAACACCTTCAGCCTTCCAGCTTAGTGCAGATAATTCTTCATAGGCACAACCAATACCGGTATTGGAGAATGACGAACAATATATTCAGCAGTACTTCCCATTAATGTATGTGTAATGCCGGTGCGGCCATGAGTACCTACAACAAGGATGCATGCTTTTGTTTCAATTGCCTGCTTAATAACATCTTCTTTCGGATCACCAACAAACACCACCACTTCAATCGGGATATCAGGATGTTGTTCTTTTACTTTTTCCAAAACAGTTCTTGCCATGTGTTCTCTTGCCTCCCACTGATCAACAAAATTCATCCCGATGTCTGCAGGCATATATTCTACATTCTGGTTGATGACTGTAACAAGTTCAACCGATGCATTCATGTGTTTGGCCAGCTTTAAACCAAAATCAAAAACAATTTCTTTCTTTTCACTTAAATCTGATGTAATAATTATTTTGTTCATAAAAACAGTTTAAAGGTTTACTCCATATGGACTTGTATCTTTTCACTTGATGCCGCATTGCTGTTCCTGATGAGCAGGATGATTGGTATACAAATTACAACAGCAAGACCAACTGTCCAGAAAACATTATCATAACTGATGATTGACTGCTGCTTAAACAAAGAAAGATCAAGCAGCTTGTAAGCCATTTGCTGGGCATCTTCTTTAAAATATCCCTGCGACATAAAATTCTGCGTGAGCAAATTGGCTTTTTCCTGGAAAGGTTCGTTGTAAATATTGTAATGCTGCAGCAGGTAATTATCATTTGCTGCATTACGATGTGTAAGAAACACATTCATGATGGCAATACCAACTGCACCACCTAACTGGCGGATCATATTACTCAACCCTGCTCCCTGTGCAAGATTCAATCCTTTTAATCCTTTCAATGAAAGCACCATTGCCGGCGACATCATAAAACCAATTCCAAAACCACGGAGGATAAACGGCCAGAAAAAGTTTTTCTCTCCTGAATCAGGCGTTGAAAAACTCATCAGTATGGCAAAACCAAAAATCATAATTGCACCTGCAATCATAATCGTTTTTGGATTAACATTTTTCGACATTAATCTTCCAACAATCATCATCGCCATTGCTGAAGCCAGTGCACCGGAGATCATGAAATTACCTGTCATGGTAGCTGTCCATCCCAAACCAATCTGTGCAAACAATGGAAATACAAACACAGTTGCCAACAGGATTAAACCAACCACAAAATTCAGGATAGATCCTAATGCAAGATTCCAGCTTGCCAGCAGCCTGATGTTTACCGCAGGAAATGCATACGTCCATTCACGCCAGATGAAAGCAATAAAACCAATTGCAGTAACGATGGTGAGAAGAACAATTTCCCTGCTTTCAAACCAATCCTGTGCTGTGCCTTCTTCTAGTACATATTGCAAACACCCAATGGCAATGATGAGCAATCCAATTCCGGCCCAGTCAATTTTAGGCGGCTTCGTTGCACCTGCTTTATTCTTTACAAAACGCCAAGAGAGATAAGCAGCCATCAAACCAATAGGAATATTGATGAAAAATATCCAGTGCCATGAATAGTTATCGGTGATATAACCTCCGAGTGTTGGACCAAATGTTGGACCAAGGATTACACCCATACCAAAGATGGCATTGGCTGTTCCCATTTTTTCGGGAGGGAATGCTTCTACAATAATTGTTTGTCCTGTGGTTAACAATGCACCACCGCCAATTCCCTGTATGAAACGCCAGATCACCAATGTTACAAGTGAATCGGCTGTTCCGCAGAAGAAAGAGGCGACAGTAAAAATGAGAATAGAAATGGTGAAATAATTCCGGCGGCCGAATAAATTATTCAGCATACTTGCCAATGGAATCATGATCACATTTGAAATGGCATACGACGTAACCGTCCATGCAATTTCAGTAGTGGTTGCACCAAGACTTCCGCTTATTTCACGCAGCGATACGTTTACGATTGATGTATCAATCAACTGCAACAGTGATGCACTGATGGCAGTAATGATTAATATCGCCCGTTCTGCACCAACAGGATATTGTGTTAATTCTTTTGCCTGCATGCTTAATTAATTTCCACATCTGCAAACACACTTAAACCCGGTGCAAGCAAATGTTCTTTATCTGAATACTGATTTAATTTGATACGAACAGGTACACGTTGTGTAACTTTTACAAAGTTGCCGGTTGCATTATCGGGAGGCAACAATGAAAACCTTGCACCGGTTGCACCACCAATTGATTCCACTTCACCTGTAAGTTTTAAATCCGGATAAGCATCCAGTTTAATATCCACTTTTTGACCAACTCTTATTTTGGTTAACTGTGTTTCTTTAAAATTTGCAACTACCCAGAGTTCATTTGTTTCAACAGCTGAACAGATGGGTTGACCATATTGTACCAACTGACCAACTTCAACTGATTTTTTTGAAATAACACCATCATAAGGAGCAATGATGGCAGTGTACTTTAATTGTGTTTCAGCTAATTCAAGTTCGGCCATGCGTTGCTGCACAAGTGCAGAAGCAACACTTACCTGACCCTGTTGTGCCTGTGCAGATGATTGTGTGCCTTCTGCCTGGCTGCCCGATGCTGCATACTGGCGTTTTGCCATTTCAACCATTGCATTTGCACTCTGCCATTCAGCACGTGCAGCATCTAACTGTTGTTGTGTGGCCGAACCTTCTGCAAACATTTTTTCAATACGTGAAAGTTCTTTTTGCGCTTTGGTGAAACGTGCCATTGCAACATTGATATTTTCCTGCAATGCGGAAGAGTTCATGGATGATGCAGCTGCATTTCTTTCGGCCGCCATTGCTGCCGATCTTGAAATGCCTGTTTGTGCTTCGGCAGCTGCAAGCATTGACTTAGCCTGCGCCACTTTTGCTTTATAATCTTTATCATCAATGATCACAAGTGTATCACCTTTTTTTACAAACTGGTTTTCTTTAAACCTTACTTCTTTTACAAAACCTGAAACAGCACTGCGTACAGATGTGATGGTTGCATCAATCTGAGCATTATCAGTTGTTTCATGATGTTGTGCTTTATGCCATGCTCTTACTCCAAACACTGCAGCAATGATGAGCACTACTCCAATGATGATGAGATTTAATGGTTTAATTTTTGATTTTTTTACTACTTCGTCGCTCATTGTATTGATTGTTATACGTTAATAATATTAATAGCCAGCCAGTGTATTGTATTGTACTTTAGCCAGTGCACGTTGCACCTGGTGTAATAACAAATTCAGTTCGGCTGCATTTTCTGCATTCAGTTCAGTGATGTATTCGGTTGATGTAATTGCACCATTTTGTAACTGGCTTGAAGCAACTTTCAGAATTTCCTTACGCTTGCTGACAATTTCATTGTCTTTTGAAATAATGGTTTGGTATTTATTGATCTCTGTTTGCTTTTGTACAAGTGCTGTCTGAAGATTTAATTCAAACGTTGATTGTTGCTGCTGCACAATCTGCTTATTGATTTCAATTGCTTTTTGTTTTGTTTTTTGTGTAGCAACATTGTTGATGTTCCAGTTAATGCCAACACCTGCAATACCATACACCCTGAAATTATTATTCAGGAAATTATAACCAGGTCGTCCATAAAAGCCTTGTCCAAATACATACAGCTTGGCCCTGTTTTCTTTCTTCAACAATTTATCCTGCATGCCAAGCAATGTAATCTGCGATTGAAAAATCTGCAGTTCAGGTCTTGCAACTTTATCTCCTACTATTTCTGCAGCAGGTAATACAAATTCATTATTGGCTGAAACAGTTAGTCCAGTAAGTAGAGAAAGCTCCTGCACAAGGCCATCAACCGTTGCATCAATATCAACAATCTTTTGTTCCGTGCTCAGGATTTCTGATTCAAGTACCAGTTGGTTTGATTTGAGCACAGCGCCATTTGCAACAGCCGATTCAATTTTCTTTTTCTGTGTTTGCAGTTCGGAAATTCTTACCAGCAGAATTTTTTTATTCTCTTTCTGCAAAAGAATATTTCCGTAAAGCGTTGTAACACGTTCCCTGATACGCTGCAGATCAGCATCAATCTGGTGAACACCCAATTCTGCTTTTTGCTGCTCCATTTCCTTTTTTGATTTCAGGATATCAAACTCTGTTAACGAATAACGGAGATCAAGACCGATATTATAGTTGTCAGGCTTGGGACCTTCAATACCGGGAAAATCAAATTTCGTTACCTCACTCTGGTAAGTAGCCTGACCGGTAACACTCATCTGCGGATATTCATTTTGCTGAAGGGATTGTTCATTCACTTTTCCCAGTGAACGGACGTATTCCTTCTGCTTTGTTGCCGGGTAGTTGGCCACAGCTTTTTCCAGCAGCTGATCCAATGTCCACGATTGTTGTGCCTCACCATTGAAAACAAACAGGAAAATGAAAGCACTCAGTACAAATTTTCTACGCATTCTAGTTTATTGTTTTTTAATTGCGTGTATAAAAAAATCGGCCGCCGTCTTTGCGTACCCATCCATGAGTTCATCGTATTGTTTTGCGTTAAGACGTAAAGCCCGCTGAAACATTTCTTTATTAATTGCCGGAAACGAACAGATTGAATTGAGGATGATATAGAGATAATTCGGATCAACCTTCCGGATATTTTTTGATTTCTGTACAGTGTCGAAATAAGTAACAAACTTGTTCTGCGATTTGGCTTTACGTTTAATACGCTCCTCCAGTATCTGCGGATTACGGTTTACTTCCCTGATCAGGAAAAGCATCCGCCCATGACGGATAAACGAAATCATGTCTTTTGTAAACTGCTCCACTTTTGCTTCCCAGCTTAAATCATTATCAGCCCATGTACTTATCAACGGGATATATTCATCCAGTGCATCATTGAAAATCTTTTCGAAAAGATTATCCTTACTCCTGAAATAATAATGTAATGAAGCCTTGCTGATGCCTGCCTTATCAGCAATTTTCTGCATTCTTGTGCCGTTGTAGCCTTTTGTTTCAAACTCCACACGGGCAGCTTCCAGTATCTTTTTTTCTGTTTCTGACGATAACTGCATGGTTGATTATTTGGTTTGACCAAATGGTCAAACCACAAAGTTAGGGGAAGTTTTGTAAAGACAATGTCACTTTTTTTTGTGAGCTAATTGACTTTTGAAACTCTAAGGGTAAGTTCTGAATCGAAAGGGGGAAAGTTTTACTAAATAAAAATGATCTTACAACGCATCCACATCCGCAATCATTACCACGCTTTTTAATTTGTCGTGATTATGCAAATGAATATGCTGTGCCAAAATCATTTCCTTGCACTGGTGTATGAGTTGTGCATCCTTCGGCAGCTTCAGCACCAGTTCCATGATGTACTGGTTGCGGATGCGGTTCACCACAGGCTCAGCCGGGCCAACCATATATTTTTCAAAAAATGGTTTGAGGTTTTCGGCTGCAAAATGTGCTGCTGCTTCAGCCACTTCTTTCAACTTATGTTTAAATGTGAGTTGTATTAAACGACTGAACGGCGGATAAAAAAACTGCCGCCTTCCCTGTATTTCTTCTGCAAAAAATAATTTGTAATCGTGTGCTTTTACAAACTGTAAAACCGGGTGATTGGTATTGGCAACCTGCAGCAATACTTTTCCATGTGCATCTTTTCTTCCGGCCCTGCCACTCACCTGCTCCATTAATTGAAAAGCCCGTTCATTTACACGGAAATCAGCAAAGCTCATTAAACTGTCTGCATCAAGAATACCCACAAGATTTACATGTTCAAAATCCAAACCCTTTACCACCATTTGTGTGCCAACGAGAATATCAATACGACGTTGTTCAAATTGCTGTATTAACTGATCATGTGCAGTTTTGCCACTTACGGTATCGTAATCCATCCGTGCAATCTTTGCCTTGGGAAACAATTCCTGCAACTGTTCTTCCACTTTTTCAGTTCCAAAATTCATCTGCATAAAATCATGACTGCCGCATGCATCGCAGGTATTGAACACCGGATAAATTGTTCCGCAGTAATGACACTGCAGTTTGTGTTTAAACTTATGATAGGTTAAACTCACATCGCAATAATGACAATGCGGAATCCACCCGCAGGCTTTACAAACCTGGTGCGGCGTATAACCTCTCCTGTTCTGGAATAAAATCACCTGCCTGTTTTGCTGCAACGATTCTTCAATAGCCGTTTGCAGCACCGGTGCAATCATCACCTTTTCTTTCTTTTGTTTGAAGAGAGGTTTTGTATCAACAATTTCAATCACCGGTAATTCACCTTCACCATAACGTTCATTCAGTTCAACCAAACCATATTTTTCTGTTGTGGCATTGTAATAGGTTTCAACAGAAGGTGTGCCACTGCCCAGCAAAATTTTTGCACCAAACAAAGTAGAATAATAAACGGCTGCATCTCTTGCATTGTAACGTGGCGCAGGCTGCTGCTGTTTGTACGATGAATCATGTTCTTCATCACACACCACCAATCCAAGATCAATAAACGGAAGGAACAATGAACTGCGTGCGCCAAGCACCACTTTCATTTCACCGCTTTTAATCTTGTTCCATATTTCAATGCGTTCGTTCTGATTAAACTTACTGTGATAAATACCAATGTAACCGCCAAAATGTTTTTGTAATCTTCGGATAATTTGTGCAGTTAAAGCAATTTCAGGAAGAAGGTACAACACCTGCTTTCCCTTGCGGATATATTCTTCAATGAGTTTGATGTATAACTGTGTTTTACCGCTGCCGGTAACACCATGCAGCAGGCATACCGGTTTTGTTTCAAACGACTTTCGTATTTCATCAAGCGAAGTTTGTTGTGCAGCTGTTAATTCAAAACCAATGGAAATATTTCTTGGAAGATTGAGTAAACGGTCAACTGCACGTTTCTCCAGGAACAAAATTCCTTTTTCAACAAGTCCTTTCAGCTGAGCATCACTGGCGCCGCTTTTTTTCAGCAAAGAAGTTTTATTTACTTCGCCTTCTGTTTTTATTAAATGCAGATAGCTCAGTAATAATTCCATCTGCTTGGGAGCACGGGTCCAGTTGTTGAGCAAATCACTCAACGCATCTTCATTATCATATTGCGGATTGAGTAAAACAAATGTTTCCTTCTTTGCAGAATACGTTTCCTTCAGCGATTCCCACACAAAGCAAACACGCTTTTCAATCAATCGTTTCACAACAGGATATACATGCGATGTATCAAGTATCTGCTGCACTTCGGGCAAACGCAGTTCTTTTCTTATCAGCAAAGCCTCTGCAACCAAATACTCATTATTGTCAAGCGTTGAAAAATCTTCACCAATTTCTTCGTTATAAACAAGAATGGTTTCACTGCTCAGCTTAAAATGTGCAGGCAATGCCGCAGCCATTACTTCACCTTCGGTACACAGATAATAATTTGCAATCCATTCCCACAACTGAAGTTGCTGCTCATGAATCACCGGTTCAGCATCAAGTACATTCAGGATAAATTTCGGATCAAAAGCAGATGGCTTTTCGCTGCTTATTTTTTTTACAATACCGGCATAACGTTTTTTCCGCAGTTCCACTTCCACACGCACACCCACCTGCACCTGCTCCTGCAAACGGTCGGGCACACTCCATGTATAATTTTTGGGGAGGGCAAGTGGTATGATGACTTCGATGAAAAAGCCCCCGGCCCCTGAAGGGGAGAACATCTTCAATGAAGTATCATTACTATTATTATGACCAGTTGTTGATGGCATGAGCCAATAAAATTAAGGAAGAATGAAACAATCAGACTTTGTATTTACTCCCCTTCAGGGGTTGGGGGTATCCATCCCGCTTTGTACTCAACCAGTTTCTTTTCCATCAGCTCAAAAACTTTTTGTTTCAAAGCATCCACCTGCTGAAGTGTGTAACCTTCCGGTGAAATTTCTTCTAAGTAAACAGTTCTGAGTTTGCCGGGAGTAATGGTGAAAATATTCCGCCAGTGCATACGGTCAACTGCATCTAAAAACAATAAAGGCTTGATGGGTGTTTGCGTTTCAATAGCAATACGGAATGCACCATTATGAAAAGGAATCAGTGGCTGCGTACCCATGTTGAATGTCCCTTCCGGTGCAATAAAAATGGAAATTTCTTTTTCCAATACCGATTTTAATACAGCCACACTTTTTGCACGGTGCCTGGCACTGTCTCTCATAACCGTTACCACTGCTGCATTATAAATAATTCCAAAGACGGGCACTTTACCCATTTCAGCTTTACCCAGCACACGCATTCTGGAGCGAACAGCTTTCAGCATCTGCGGAATATCCATGTATGAATTATGATTGCTGACAAAAATGTAAGACTGATGCTTTTTAATTTCCTGCTCTACAATACGCACATGATAAATACCAATCAAAAACAACCACACATCGGCCCACCAATGTGCAATACGCATCACAACATTTCCACCTTTTATTTTTCCAAAAAATAAAGCAACAATTACAAACGGAACAACAAGAAACATGATCACCAAAAAAAGGATCATGGCATACAGAACATAAATGAATTGAAATGGTTTTATCAGAAATTTCATTACTTACTACTTAGAACTTATTACCAATAACTTACTATTTGCAGCTCGGGCATTCCCAATCATAATCAAGATCAATCACTGTTACAATCGTAAGGTGGCGTTGCTTTGGTGCAACAATAATCCGCACATGCTGCCGCTCACCCGATGTATATCCCTCCATTGCATACTTTGGTCCCTGGGCAGCATCAAGTTCACTCTTGTTATAGTTAACATCTGCCTTTCGTACAATCTCTTTTACTTCTTCCTGTGTTATGTGCCTGCACTTCATGCGGCACCGGGCATGCTTTGTGAAATAATAGTCGGCTGACGGATCACGAAAAACATCCAGGTTATTTTTCTGGTTATCCGTTTTCTGATCATCATTGTTCCGCACATCTTCTGTGCGCTTTTTTGTTTTTTCGTTATCTGTTTTATTTGAACTGCTTTTACAGGTACGCACAAAAACAAGCACAACCAGCAGCAACAGCAGGAACAAATACGGCAATGCTTTTTTCAAATTCATATTACAATGATAAAGATTTTTTTATTGAACGGGCTGAAGTGCTGTTGTCATCGCCTGTTGTGGTTGTCATGCAACGAAGCGGCTGCATGGTCACTCACTTGTACAGCTTGCCCTGCTTCAGCAGCATTCCGTTTTCATAGCATTAATTTTCTGAATCTGTTGACTGATTTCAAACTCCCCGCACATTACTCATAATTCATTCCTCATTACTATCTTTGCACCCTTTATGGCAGAAGCAAAAACAGTCGCATTTCACACACTCGGTTGTAAACTCAACTACTCCGAAACATCCACACTCAGCAGGCAGATGGAGAGTGAAGGTTTTGAGAAAAGAGAGTTTGATGACCAGGCCGATGTGTATGTCATCAACACCTGTTCTGTTACTGATAATGCCGATAAGGAATGCCGACAACTGGTGCGCCGCATTCAACGCAAAGCACCTGAAAGTTTGGTTGTTATCACCGGTTGCTATGCACAGCTGAAGCCAAAAGAAATTGCTGAAATTCCCGGTGTTGATTTAGTGCTTGGTGCTGCTGAAAAATTCAACATTGCTTCACACATCAGGCAACTGGCAAAAGGCGACAGTGCAAAAATCAGCAGTTGCGATATTGAAGATGTAAGTGGTTTCAATGCTTCTTATTCCATTAACGACCGCACACGTACTTTTTTAAAAGTGCAGGATGGTTGTGATTATACCTGTTCGTTCTGCACTATTCCCATGGCAAGAGGAAAAAGCCGCAGCGATAGTATTGAAAACGTTATCCGCAATGCGCATGAAATTGCTGCAGGCGGCAGTAAAGAAATTGTATTGACAGGTGTAAACCTTGGTGATTTTGGTAAAGGTGCTGATGGAAATGGTTCGCTTGCATTCAACAACCGTGAAGAAAACTTTTTTGAATTAATTAAGCAGCTGGATGAGATTGAAGGAATTGAACGTTACCGTATCTCCTCTATCGAACCAAACCTGCTTACAAATGAAATCATTGAATTTGTAAGCAAGAGTAAAAAGTTCATGCCGCATTTTCATATTCCATTGCAAAGCGGAAGCAATACTATTCTGGGCATGATGCGCCGCCGCTATAAAAGAGAATTGTATGCCGAACGTGTGGCACATATTAAACAGCTGATGCCGCATTGCTGTATTGGTGTTGATGTGATTGTTGGATTTCCCAGCGAAACCGATGAACTGTTTAAAGAAACATTTGACTTTCTCCATACGCTGGATGTTTCTTACCTGCACGTGTTTACTTACTCTGAACGTGATAACACACATGCTTTAACGATTGACAATGTTGTACCGATGAATGTGCGTTACGATCGCAACAAGGCATTGCGTAATCTTTCTTACATGAAGATGCAATACTTCACTAATCAACATGCGGGACAAACAAGACCAGTATTGTTTGAAGGCAACAACAAAAATGCAATGATGGAAGGTTACACCGATAACTATATTAAAGTAACTACTCCTTTTAACCAGGAATGGGTGAATGAAATTGTGGAGTGGAAATTATAAGCTATCCTGATTCCTTCTTATATTTAACTATGAATTTGTCTCCAATCCTTCAGCAAATTGATGTCCTTAAAAAAGAAGCTGATGCTCTGCAACCTGTAAAGCCAGAGTATGAACAAAAATTCTGGACAAAATACAGGCTTGAATTCAATTACAATTCCAATCATATTGAAGGAAATACGTTAACCTATGGCCATACAGAGCTTTTACTTGTGTTCGGGAAACTTGGCAGCGATAGCTACTCTTTCAGAGAATTAGAAGAAATGAAAGCACATGATGTAGCATTAAAATTAATCAGGGAAGCAGCACTTGATCCTGAATTTTTTTTGTCAGAAAAATTCATAAAAGAAATTAATCAAATAATTCTTGTTGAGCCTTATTACAAAGAAGCAGAAACTTATAGTGGGCAAAACGTTAGAAAATTAATAACCCCGGGACAATACAAAAATCAGCCAAACCATGTCCGCCTCCAGAATGGAGAAATTTTTCATTACGCCTCTGCCGAAGAAACTCCTGCATTAATGGGAGATATGATCCAATGGATAAGAGAAGAAGATGAGAAAAAAGAGTTACACCCTGTTCAGTTAGCAGCATTGGCTCATTATCGTTTTGTCCGAATACATCCTTTTGATGATAGTAATGGACGTACTTCAAGATTGCTCTTGAATTATATTTTGATGAAAAATGGCTATGCTCCATTGGTCGTTAAAAGTGCTGACAAGAAAAATTATCTGAATGCATTAAACAGAGCTGATACTGGCGATGTAACTGCATTTATTGATTACATTTCCCAATTAGCATTAAGATGGCAGGATATATATAACTTGGCTGCAAAAGGAGCAGATATTGAAGAAGAAGATGATATTTATAAAGAGATTAATCTTTTGAAACAAGCAATTGATTATTCAGACGACTCTGAAAAAACTTTCTCGAATGTGACTTTAGAAAAAACTTACCTGACTTCATTACTTCCATTCCTGAAAAATGTTTTCGAAGAAATTTCGCTTCTAGATAATCATTTTCTTAGAAAAGAAATAAGGTGGTCGGGAGAAGGAAGCGGCACCATAAACAATGTAGAGGATCAGTTTACTAAATACGTTAAGCATATCTCACAAAAGAGCAATAACTTAAAACCGTTTACATGGAATTTTATTTATTTGCACATAAACCTAAGCAAAACATCGAACATAAACTTCCAATATTTAACAAAATTCGATATTGTTTTTACAAGAACTCATTATGAGATCAAATCCGATCAGGTAAAAGATTTCACAATTAAAAAATTATTTCATCAAAAAATTACACCGCAAGAAACTAAATCATTTATTAAACTTCTTCTTAAAAATGAAGTTGAGGCAATAAAAAAAGAATTGGGAACTCTTTGATATTATTTCGTCATCTCCTCCATGTTCCTCTGCAGAACAGCTTCCAGCTTCAGTTCAACTTCTTTTTCTTTTACCATCAGATCGCTCAATGTTAAACGGTTCAGTAAATTATCAAGCGTGTATTGAACCATGCGCCATAATGAACGTGTGGAACAGTCAATGGAGTTTGTACACAAACGCCCGATGCCTGTATGTAATTCACAAAACTCTTTATCAAACAAGGTTCCGCCCAATGCTTTCAATACATCATTTACAATAATCTGGTCGGCAGGTTTTGCCAGTACATAACCACCCTTGTAACCGGGAGTACTGTTAATAAAACCTTCCATACGCAGTGTACGGCAAATCTTTGCTACATGCGGTTCGCTTAATCCTTCTGCTTCGCTTAATTGAGGAATACTCAACCCTTCTGCAGGATTTGCAGATGCAATGCGGATAAGCATCCTGATTCCATATTCTTCCGACGAAGTAATTTTCATAATCTTGTTTTCACCACAGAAACTCAGCAATTAACTGAATCTCTACCTGGTTAATTATTTAATTGGTTATTGTTTCAACGTTTCATTTCTCACAGGGTTCCCTGATGTACACAGATGAAACCTGTTTGGTGATTATTATTTTTTAATCCTCATTGATCAGCAGAATAATCTGTGTTAATCTGCGTAATCTGTGAGCAATCCTACATAAATCCTAATTCAAGTGCCGCTGCTTCACTCATCATACTCTTGTTCCAGCTTGGTGTCCAGGTAATCATCACATTCACATCTGTTACACCTTCCACTTCTCTTGTTTTCTGATCCACTTCAACAGGTAATGATTGTGCCGCAGGACAACTTGGTGCAGTCAATGTCATTGTTACCTGCACATAGCCGTTATCGTTTACATCAATACGGTAAATAAGACCAAGCTCATAAATGTTCACCGGCAGTTCCGGATCAAATACCGTTTTCATTTTTTCGATAATCTCTTCTTTTATCGCTTCTTTGTTCAAACTCATCAGTTCTTAGTTGAAAGTTGTGCTAAATAAACAGTTGCATCTAACTTCATCTGCTTCACCATACTCAGCAAACCGTTGCTGCGTGTTTGTGCAAGATGTTGTTTCATGCCAATTCTGTCAATGAAATCAAGCTTCGCTTCAATAATTTCCTGTGGCGTATGATTGCTTAATACACGAATAAGCATACTCACCAATCCTTTTACAATCACAGCATCACTTTCCGCTTTGTAAATCACTTTATCACCCTGCAGTTCACTCACCATCCACACCGTACTCTGGCATCCCTTGATTTTATTTTCATCTTTCTTAAATACATCATCCAATGGTTTCAATTTCTTTCCCATGTCAATAATGTACTCGTACTTCTCATCCCACGAATCAAACAGGGAAAACTCATCTACGATTTCTTCTTCTATTTCTGTTATCGGTTTTGTGTCGCTCATGATTATGCACAATTTTTTTTGTTATCAGCTTTCGTTCTACTTTTTGTCTTCTGTTGCCACGCTCGCTTGTACACTTATACTTCTATTCATCAATTAAACTCTTACTTAAGTTAGCCCTGTGCTTTGATGGCTTCCCCTTTCAGGGGGAAGTCGGAAGGGGGCTTCATCATCTCAACAATCTTATTGCCTTATTCAACGCAGCAATCATCACATCAATCTCTTCTTTTGTATTGTACATGGCAAAACTTGCTCTTGTTGTACCTGGAATACCGAAACGGTTCATCAATGGTTGTGTACAATGATGTCCTGTTCGTACAGCAACGCCCTGGTTATCCAATAATATTCCGAGATCCTGCGGATGAACAGCTTCCACAACAAATGATGCAACACTTACCTTATGCTTAGCCCTGCCAATCAAACGAACACCATCCACTGTTTCAAGCTGCGCTGTGGCATATTGCAATAATGCATCTTCATGTTTTCTTGCAGCTGTTTTACCAATGCTGTTGATGAAATCAATTGCAGCTTTCAATGCAACTGTATCGGCAATATTGGGTGTACCGGCTTCAAACTTGTAAGGCAGATCGTTCCATGTTGTTTTTTCAAATGAAACATCTTTGATCATTTCACCACCACCCATAAACGGCGGCATTGCTTCAAGCAACTGTTTCTTTCCGTACAACACACCAATACCTGTTGGACCATACACTTTGTGTGAACTGATGGCAAAAAAATCACAATCAAGTTCCTGCACATCAATATCAAGATGTACAGTTGACTGCGCCCCATCAACCAACACAACTGCACCTGCTTTGTGAGCAGCATCAATAATTTCCTTTACAGGATTGATGGTGCCCAGCGAATTACTTGCATGAACGATGGAAACAATTTTTGTTTTTTCTGAAAGCAGTTTGTAAAATTCCTCCATGATCAGTTCACCATTATCATCAACAGGAATCACACGCAGTTTTGCCCCGGTCATTTCTGCAACCAGTTGCCAGGGAACAATGTTGCTGTGGTGTTCCATTCCGCTGATGATGACTTCATCACCACTCTTCAGGTTTGTACGCCCGTATGTGTACGCAACAAGATTGATACTTTCCGTAACGCCTCTTGTGAAAATAATTTCTTCCCTGTGTTGTGCATGGATAAATTGCTGCACGGTATCTCTTGTAGCTTCGTAAGCTGCAGTAGCTTCTTCCGCCAGCGAGTGAATACCACGGTGAATATTGGCATTGTATTTTTCGTAATACTCAGTCAACGCATCAATCACCACTTTGGGTTTTTGTGCAGTAGCTGCATTATCAAAATATACCAATGGTTTTCCTTTCACCAGCCTGTTTAACACAGGAAACTGCTGACGGATAGCCTGTACATCAAACGTAGTATGTTCTAAAGTTTCAATCATTTTTTATTTATTGAAAGGGCTGAACCTTTTCATTGATCTTCTTTTCCAAACTTCTTCGTGCCTCTGTGGTTCAGTTAAAATTCAAAACCTAATCTTTCCGCAATAATTGCATCTGCATATTTGCGGATCGGCTCCAGTTCAATCTTATCTAATATTTCACCGGCAAAAGCATGCAGCAACAAAGCTTTGGCAGCTTTCTCACCCACACCTCTTGCACGCAGGTAAAACAATGCTTCTTCATCCAAACGACCAACTGTACAACCATGTGAACATTTTACATCATCAGCAAAAATCTCCAGCTGTGGTTTGGTGTTCACATTTGCTGTATCACTCAGCAACACATTCTTGTTGCTTTGATAAGCATTTGTTTTTTGTGCATCCTGGCGTACAAAAATCTTACCGTTGAAAACACCTGTTGCATTTTCATCAATAATGCCCTTATATAATTCATTACTGAAAGAGTTGGGCATTACATTATCAACAATCGTGTGATTGTCGACATGTGTTTCGCCTTTTACACAATACAAACCATACATGTGACTTTCACAACCGGGAGCTTCCAGGATAAAATTGAGATTGTTACGAATAGTTCCGCCATTTAATGTAAGTGTAACAGAGTTTACTTTGCTTACACCTACCTGGCGTACATGCGTTGTTTTTACACAACTGCTGTGACTGTCTTCGTTCTGAATTTTATAAATGTGCACATTGGCATTTTCTTCCACCACAATTTCACTTACACGGTTGGTAAATGAATCGCTGCTGCCAATGGTAATTTCTTCTTCCACTAAAAACACTTCTGCATTCACACCCACATGAATCAATGTGCGTGGCTGTGATAATACACTGCTGCTTCTTGCATCGTTGATGTAATAGCAATACAGCGGGTGCTCAACTGCTTTATTTTTCTTCACGGCAATAAACAAACCCTGGTATGCAAATGCATTGTTCATTGCATTGATACCATCAGGATGATAGGTTGCACTGTGACCAAGATTAGCATCAACCACGGATTTGTATTCGCCTTTTGCTGCTTCACTTAAAGGAAGAATCACCAGTTCATCAGCCGATGAACGTACAGATGATAATTCAGCATGATAAATTCCGTTGATGAACACTAGCTCATTGGCAGCTTCATGGCCCGGCAGACGTACTGCATCCACATCTCCTTTTGTTACAGCAGTTGCATTTACAGCATAGCTGAAATCTTTATTCAGCACATTGGCAATGCGTGTGTATTTCCACTCTTCGTGCTTCACTGTTGGAATACCCTGCTCATTGAACAGCTGCATCCCTTTCTGGCTTAATGACTGCAAAGAGCCATTGCCATCAAAAGCTTCGTTATTGTATTTGTTCTGTATTAATTCTTTTAATTCCGACATCTTGAAATTGATTTTGTCTCACTGATTTTACTGATTGACACAGAAAAAACCGGTGAGAAATTTTAAGCTTCTACACTCTCTCCCAATTCTTCTTTAATAAAATCGTAACCTCTTTCTTCCAGTTCAAGTGCAAGCTCTTTGCCTCCACTCTTCACGATTTTTCCTTTGTACAATACATGTACATGATCGGGAACAATGTAATCGAGCAAACGCTGGTAGTGTGTAATCACAAGGAACGAACGGTTGCCATCACGCAGTTTGTTTACACCTTCTGCCACAATACGCAACGCATCAATATCCAAACCACTGTCTGTTTCATCAAGAATAGCAAGTGTTGGTTCAAGCATTGCCATCTGGAAAATTTCGTTACGTTTCTTTTCACCACCACTGAAACCTTCGTTCAGCGAACGGCTTAATAATGATTGGTCAATTTCAACGAGCTTCATTTTTTCTTTCATCTTCTTCAGAAACTGAACTGCATCCATTGGTTCTTCGCCACGGTATTTGCGGATTTCGTTAACTGCAGTTTTGATGAAATTGGTTGTACTTACACCGGGAATTTCAACAGGGTATTGAAATGCTAAAAACAAACCTTCACGTGCACGGTCTTCAGGAGAAAGTTCAAACAAATCTTTCCCGTTAAACTCCACTTCACCACCGGTTACTTCATAATCAGAACGACCTGCAAGTACTGATGCCAATGTTGATTTACCGCTTCCGTTTGGTCCCATGATAGCATGAACCTCACCCGGTTTAATATCTAAATTAATGCCCTTCAGAATTTCCTTTTCTTCAATGCGGGCCTGTAAGTTTTTTATTGATAACATATAATTTGAAAATTTGTGAATTTGAAAAAATTAAAATCAGCTTTCTTATCCAACACTTCCCTCCAGTGAAATTGCCAGCAGTTTCTGTGCTTCAATTGCAAACTCCATTGGCAACTGGTTCATAACTTCTTTTGCAAAACCATTAATAATTAATGCAACTGCAGTTTCAGTATCCAGTCCACGTTGGTTACAATAGAAAATCTGGTCTTCACCAATTTTTGAAGTAGTGGCTTCGTGCTCAACCTGGGCAGTACTGTTTTTTACTTCAATGTATGGAAATGTGTGTGCACCGCATTTATCGCCCAGCAACAAACTATCGCATTGAGAGAAGTTGCGTGCATTGGTTGCATTCTTTCCAACATTCACCAAACCACGGTAAGAGTTTTGACTGAAGCCGGCAGAAATACCTTTTGATACAATGCGGCTTCTTGTGTTCTTACCAATGTGCAGCATTTTTGTACCGGTATCGGCTTGCTGGTGATTGTTGGTAACAGCAACTGAATAAAATTCACCCACACTGTTATCACCTTTCAGAATTACGGAAGGATATTTCCACGTAACCGCACTTCCGGTTTCAACCTGTGTCCAGCTGATTTTTGAATTTACACCTGCACAAATACCACGCTTGGTTACAAAATTGTAAATACCACCTTTCCCTTCCTTATCACCGGGATACCAGTTCTGAACAGTTGAATATTTTACCTCTGCATTATCCAACGCTACAATTTCAACAACAGCAGCATGCAGCTGGTTTTCATCACGCTGAGGAGCAGTACAACCTTCGAGGTAACTTACATAAGCACCTTCTTCAGCTACAATTAATGTACGCTCAAACTGACCGGTACCTGCAGCATTGATACGGAAGTAAGTGCTAAGTTCCATCGGGCATCTTACACCTTTTGGAATGTAGCAGAAACTACCATCGCTGAACACAGCACTGTTCAAAGCCGAATAAAAATTATCAGTAACAGGCACAACTGAACCCAGCCATTTCTTCACCAGTTCGGGATGCTCTTTAATAGCTTCGCTCATGCTGCAGAAAATGATTCCCATTTCTGCCAGTTGCGTTTTAAACGTTGTAGCAACAGAAACAGAATCAATAACCGCATCAACTGCCACACCGGTCAAACGTTTTTGTTCGTCCAGCGAAATGCCGAGCTTTTCAAATGTTGCCCTTAACTCAGGATCAACCTCGTCAAGACTGCTGATTTCTTTTTTCTGCTTGGGAGCACTATAATATTTAATGGCCTGGAAATCCACATCGGGATATTTCACATTGGGCCAGCGGGGCACTTCCATTTTCAGCCAATGGCGGAAAGCTTTCAGTCGCCATTCCAACATCCATTCGGGTTCATTCTTCTTGGCGCTGATAAAGCGGATGATATCCTCATTAAGACCGGGAGGAGCCTCGTCGGCCTCAATATTGGTCACCCAGCCATATTTGTACTCACTCAGGGCTGTTTGCTCCAGTGTATTGAGCATTTCACTCATGATTCGTTCTGTTTTAACTGATTACTAATGCGTTTCAATTTATACGCAAAAGTACAGATTAATCTATACAAAAAAGTATAGATAGTTGCGAAATGAGGAATTCTTATGCCCAAGATGGCCGTATTAAAGCCTGCGCAGGGTTAAAATTGGAGGAAGGTGGAGCACAAATTCCTCCTTCACTATTCAAGATGCATTGTTCGCTATTCTATATTTATTGGGGGCTGTTCTTCAGAGATTGGCATAACCCTTAACGCTTAATTTAAAACTTCTGCTTTCATCTCCTTTACAGTAGTTGACGATAAAGCCATTTTGGAAAAATTTACCATTTTACTTTGTACCCGTAACAAAAATTATCACCTAATAAATGCGTGATGAATAAACAAAAGGTTAGGTCAAAGATTAAAATAGACAGAGTCCCCTTTAAAACAAAGTTTGTTGAAACGGAAATTAGTCCTGGTTTAGCAAGTGGGCTTACCGTAGTAATAGTTATATGCTGGTTTTTATTACTCTTTTTTAGCTGTTTTTTATTTATGAAATCGAACTTCATCGGTGCAATAATAGTAGCAAAAGAGATAATCAAAAAATACATATGAAAACAGAAAGCTCTTTAAATGAAAATAATATCTACTTTTTCCTAAACCCAATCCTCTCCCTCTCGTCCCATTTCCGTTCAGCAGCTTTTTCATCCAGCATATTTTCCATTGCATCATAAATCTGGCTTAACTGTACATCGTGTTCGCCAATACGTTCTTTTAATTCCCTTAACTGCTCTTTCAGGTCGCTTTCTTTCAGCAATATTTTCCTGATTTCCACAAAGGCCCGCATAATGGCAATGTTCATTTGAATAGCTTTTTCGCTGTTGAGGATACCGCTAAGCATAGCAACTCCCTGTTCGGTAAAAGCATAAGGCATATATTTCCGATGCTGCCCCCTACCATTCTTTAAGGTCACAAATTGTGACCTTAAAGAATCTGAGTTTTGCGATGCATCAATTTGAAACCTGATGCTGTCGTACTCAGCTTTCGTAAGCTGAAACATAAAATCAGCAGGGAATCGTTTTTTATTTCGCTTTGTTGCCTGGTTGAAAACCTTTATTTCAACTTCATACAAGGATGCTAAGTCAAAATCCAGCATTACCCGTTCGCCTCTTATTTCATAAATACGGTTTTGAATGGTTGTGATGATTTGCATAAGCGCTGTTTTGTAACATCAAAATAAAAAACATTCTTTTCTTCCGGAAGTTTCTCTTGATTTTTGTCAGATATCATTTCAGTCTTAAATAGAAAAGGGCGGCCTTTGGCCGCCCTTTTCTATCAAATCATTTACTCTTTACTGACCTGCTTTTTTAGGTTCCAGTAACTGGAAAAACTGATCAAGCTTCGGTAAAATCACAATCCTAGTACGACGGTTTTGTGCTTTACCTTCATTGGTATCATTTTCTGCTACAGGATGGTATTCGCCACGGCCTGCTGCTGCCATTTTAGCCGGATCCAATCCATATTCATTTTGCAGAATACGAACCACTGCTGTTGCACGTTTTACACTCAGATCCCAGTTATCAATCAACACTGCATTTCCTTTAAATGGAACATTGTCTGTATGACCTTCCACCATAAATTCAATATCAGGTTGGTTCTTCAGCACCATTGCCACTTTGCCCAACACCACTTTTGCATTATCTGTTACAACATATTTTCCGCTTTTGAACAAAAGCTTATCAGAAATATCAATGTACACCACACCTTTATCAACTTTGATATTGATATCCTGATCGTCCATATTTCCAATTGCACCCTTCAGGTTCATCACCAGCACCATGTTCAGTGAATCTTTGTAAGCCATCTGCTGCTGCAGATTCTGAATGTAAGCATCTTTAGCACCAATGTTCTGCAATGATTGTTTAATGCTTTCTGCCTGCTGCTTGCTGATAACAGAAAGATTTTCCAATTGTGAAAGTGCCTGTGTGTAATTCTGTTTTACATATTCCAGCTCACGGGTAAGATCACTGATTTTTTTATTGAGCTTTTCATTTTCCTGCTGTACACCAGCTTTCTGATTATTGCAATCTGCCAGTGTTCCTTCCAGTGTCTGGTACTTTGTTTGAAGCAATGCATAATCTGCCTGCGATTTTTTAAACTTCTTTGTACTCACACATGAAGTGAGTAAAAAAAGAGCAAGGGCAAACAATGTAAAATTCCGATAGTTCATAATATTTGGTTTTAAAAATTATTGGCTGCGAAGTTAAGTGCTAACGCCAGATGGCAACCGGAGTCATCGCTCTATTAACAATTCATTTATCATTAAATGAAATTGCATGGCCGATCAAACGTATAACAAATTATATACCGAAGTGAAAAATAGTTATGAACCCTGTGCGTAACTCACACATTCATTTTTCTTGCAATAAGTATGGTATGTATGTCATCAACTGTACCTGTGTTGCTGTATTTAACTTTCAGAAATTGTATATGAGTAAAACCTTGTTCAGTTAATATCTTCTCCAGTTTTCCGGTTTGGTGATAATAGAAATAAACCCGGTTTCCACCACTGCCTGTTTTGTATCCTGATTGATCTGTCGTTCCATCCACAAAGCTGAGATAGATAACACCGTCAGTATTCAGTAACTGATAAGCATCTTTTACAAGTTTCACCGCTTCTTCTCCTGATAAATAAGGTAAACAAAAACCGCAGATGATCCCGTCGAATGTGGATTGGATCGAATCAATTTTCCTGCAATCCATCACAGAAAATTTTGCAGATGGATTATTCTTTTGCGCAAGTTCAATCATATTTGTCGCCACATCAATTCCAAACAAATCAAACCCGGGATGTTTCGACAGCAGATATTGAGCAATATTGCCGGGCCCGCAGCCAATTTCAAAAATGCTTGCATTTTCTTTATGCAGCAGCTTACAAAAAAGATCATAGCTTTCATTGTACAAATCAAGTTTCATAAACTTTTCTTCGTACAGTGATGCAATTTTATTCCATGTATCAAATGTTTCTTTGTATTGGTCCATACTGTTTCTATGCTATTAGTCAAGATTGAAATTGCTCAACCTGTTTCCGGCTTTTAATTGCTGTAATTATAACTGATATCACCAATATATCCCTTGTACTTAGTTATTTTAACAGGATAAATAATCCCTTTAGGTTTCTGAATTGCAATTGAATCAATACGCTTAAAAATTTCATTGTCGGCAGAATCAAATGCATAAATGTAACCACCGCCTGCAGTGGCCATCAGATGTAAAGTATCGCTGCGGCCAATTTCACTATCAAATTTATAAACTGTTTTACGGACAACATTGTCTGAATAAAACAAATGAAAATCTTTCTTTCCGTTTTTATAATTATAGATATCCAAAAAAGTACATCCACAATGTGACAATGTTGTTGCTTTGATTATATAATAATCACTCTTTGAGGCAGAGCTTTTGTAAACAGTTGCTGTCTTCGAATCACGATAAAATAAAAGAAACCCAATAGTACATCCTGAAAAGCTGCCAACAATAACTGTTAAAAAAATAAAAAGAAAGAAGCGTTTCACCGTCTTTGTTTTGATGAAGATTTGTCCCGGGTTAAAAGTTACATGAATTCATCAAAATCTTTGCATTCTTAATTTATATTTTTCATCACCGCCTGGTTATACTTACAATCTCAATTATCTCACAATTCGCCGGGCCTTTCCATAATTCAGGAGACCTGCCGGTTGTTTTATAACGGAGGTGAACGTTGAGATCGTGGAGCTTAAACGTATCAGACAAGACGGAAGATGGGATATAATATTTCCCGTCAATCAAAATGGAATACGTCATGGCGTCACAGGCGGGTCCGCAGGCATAACGGATTATTTTCATCAGCCCGTCGTTTTCTGTTACCGGCACAGATGATTTTACACACCCGTTGACTGATGCAATGAAGATGAAGAAAACTATTACAAGCCGGTTCATTCTATTCTTTTTTTAATGACACATGATACAGAGAAACTGTTGCATGAACTTCACAAAATCCATTTCGTTATTCCCTGAAAACTACATATTGTAAGCATGAAACAGTTTGAATACATTCTGATACAGATCATCCGGCACTAATCATTTCAGCTTTTTTACCAACTGATCGCAGGCAAATTCAATTCTGACAAGCATCATTATTTCATAAAAACAGGGGGACAAATTCCTCTTTGTGAGAAAATTTGTGCATCACATGATTGCTAATTTGAATTAGCACATTACCTTTAAACGCTTTCTGAAAAAGATTGCTTTGTCTGCTTTAATTAACGACCATTCACATATAAAACAAAAATTCACAAACAATGAATAATGCACTGTTTCAATTACAATGGATTGACTATGCAATCATGTCAATTTATTTTCTCTTCGTTTTGGGCATTGGTTGGGTATTAAAAAGGTACATGAAAGATGCCAGCGCATTTCTTGAAGCCGGGCGTTCCATGCCTGCATGGGTTGCCGGTCTTGCATTTATCTCCACCAATCTCGGCGCTCTTGAAGTAATGGGTATGACAGGTTCAGGTGCCAAGTACGGAATGCTCACTACACATTTTTACTGGATAGGAGCAATTCCTGCAATGGTTTTTCTCGCCATCTTCATGATGCCGTTTTATTACGGTTCAAAAGCAAGATCAGTTCCTGAATATTTAAAACTCAGGTTTGATGAAAAGACCCGTGGTTTGAATGCGATTCTTTTTGCAGTAATGACCATCCTTGCTTCGGGCATTTCCATGTATGCACTTGCTTTGCTGATGGAGAAAGTATTGGGATGGAATTTTAATGTGAGTTTATTATTGTCGGCTGCTATTGTTCTAGGCTATACTTATCTCGGTGGTTTGTCATCTGCTATTTATAATGAGGTTCTTCAGTTCTTCATTATCATTATCGGTTTGTTGCCGATTGTATTACTCAGTTTAAACGAAGTTGGCGGATGGGCCGGGTTAAAAGATGGTTTGGCTCCGATAGTTTCTGCAAAAGGATATGCTGCCGATACTTACACAACTACGTGGAAATATACGGGTGCTGCCAGTTCAAACCCGATGGGTGTTGAATGGTACGGCATTGCAGCAGGTTTGGGCTTTGTACTATCATTCGGTTACTGGTGTACAAACTTTTTGATTGTACAGAGAGCTATGGCTGCAGAATCAATTGTGGCTGCAAAGAAAACACCGTTAATTGGTGCTATTCCGAAAATGTTTATTCCTTTCCTCATCATTGTTCCTGGTATTGTTGCGCTGGTGCTGATGAATAATCCTGCTTCCGGTTTCAGTATTACAGAAAATGGTGTGCCTAATTATGACCTTACAATTATCATGTTGCTGAAGCATTATCTTCCAACAGGTGTTCTTGGTCTTGGTATCACAGCTTTACTTGCATCGTTCATGTCGGGTATGGCAGGAAACGTTTCAGCCTTCAACACAGTATGGACTTATGATATTTATCAAAGCTATATCAGACCCGCAACAACCGATAAGGAAGGCGATGCAAAACATTACCTGAAAGTAGGCCGCCTTGCAACCATCTTTGGTGTATTGGTTAGTATTGCTGCTGCCTATCTCGCAGGTTTGTTTGGCAACATCATGGACTTTTTACAAACAATTTTCTCCATGATTAATGCGCCGTTATTTGCCATCATCTTCCTTGGCATGTTCTGGAAACGCACAACTGGTCATGGTGCTTTCATTGGTTTGCTGGCTGGTTTCCTGATTGCATTAGTACATCATGGTTTAACTATTCCTGAAGGTGCAACAACAATGGTAAAAGGCGGATGGATTGCTGTAGCAAAAGTTTATCCTGTTGAAATGGCACAAAACTTCTGGACAGCTATTTACGCCTGTGCATCTGCTGCTGTAATTGCAGTGGTTGTTTCATTAGCAACTGCTCAGAAAAAAACAGATGAAGACCTGAAAGGACTTGTTTATTCACTTACTCCAAAAGTAAAAGAAGAGGATGTTGCGTGGTATAATAAAACAAGTACACTTGCAGTATTTGTACTGGCTATTTTAGTTGTGTTATCAATTATTTTCTGGTAATCTTTTAAATACAATTTTATGTTAGATATAAGAATTCCCATTGGCTTTTTATTCAGCGTGCTTGGTGTATTGCTGACCATTTACGGATTAACGACCGGCGGCGATACAGAAATGTATGCAAAATCATTCAGCATAAATGTAAACCTGTGGTCAGGAATTGGTATGCTTCTGTTTGGCGGTATTATGCTGCTTACAGTTAAACTTGGCAAAAAGAAAGGCGAATAAAAAATCAACCTTTTCAATATCAAAGGCTGCATATGAAATGCAGCCTTTTTTATTTTATTTATACTGCTTCTGCAACCCCATTTCACTGATATTTTCAGCAACCATTATTTTACCCTCTGTTTTTGAAATAACTTCTTCAACTGTTACACCTGGTGCCGTTTCTATCAACCTGAATCCCTCACTTGTAATATCAAGTACAGCAAGATCAGTTACAATTTTTTTCACGCACTTCACTCCCGTTAAGGGTAAACTGCACTGAGGCAACAGCTTGCTTTCACCCTGTGGATTGGTATGCATCATGGCTACAATAATATTTTTTGCACTGGCTACAAGATCCATTGCTCCACCCATTCCTTTCACCATCTTTCCGGGAATTTTCCAGTTGGCAATATCGCCCTGCTCACTTACTTCCATAGCACCCAGAACAGTTAAGTCAACTTTTCCGGCACGGATCATTCCAAAACTCATTGCACTATCGAAAAATGCTGAACCCGGTAATGTGGTAATGGTTTGCTTTCCTGCATTGATTAAATCAGGATTCTCTTCTCCTTCAAAAGGAAACGGCCCCATGCCCAGCAAGCCATTTTCGCTTTGCAATACCACCTGTATTCCTGCAGGAATATAATTTGCAACAAGCGTTGGAATACCAATGCCGAGGTTAACGTAATAACCATCTTTCAACTCCTGCGCAATGCGTTGGGCAATTTGTTCTTTTGTTAAAGACATAACAGTAATTTTCAAATTGTCAGATCATTACATTTGTTTTCTTACAGTTCGTTTTTCAATCCGCTTTTCATAATCAGTTCCCTTGAAAATACGATGCACATAAATTCCCGGCGTATGAATTTCATTGGGATGAAGTTGCCCTGCATCAACTAATTCTTCCACTTCAGCAATGGTTATTTTTCCAGCCATTGCCATTAACGGATTAAAGTTGCGGGCAGTGTCTTTGTAAACCAGGTTTCCCATTGTATCGCCCTTCCATGCTTTTACAATTGCATAATCAGCATCAAAAGCATATTCCAGCAAATAATCTTTTCCATTGAAATTCCGTACTTCTTTTCCTGCGGCAACTTCAGTACCAACACCGGCAGGAGTAAATATTGCAGGCATCCCATAACCCGCAGCCATACATCTTGTGGCCAATGTTCCCTGCGGAATTAATTCCACTTCAAGTTCACCACTTAACAACTGCCGTTCAAATTCTTCGTTTTCGCCAACGTAAGATGAAATCATTTTGCATACTTGTTTCTGCTTCAGCATTAATCCAATGCCAAAATCATCCACACCCGCATTGTTTGAAATGCAGGTGATTTTTTTTACCCCTTTCTTTACTAGGGCTGCAATACAATTTTCAGGAATTCCGCACAAGCCAAAGCCGCCAATCATAATTATTGAACCGTCGGCAATATCGCTGATAGCCGCCTGTGCACCGGCAACAACTTTTTGCATAGCAATCGTATTTGATTGTAAGATAGCAGAAGAAAAACGAAATTCGAAGTGATAGAAATTTTAAAAAAAGTAAAAACGACTTATGCTGCAGCCATGTATTCTTTCAGCTCCTGTAAAACCACCTTAACAGAATCGTCCAGTTCCTGTAATAATGTTATAGCTTTTTCTTTATCACAAATTTTACTGAGATCTGTTGCTTCAAGCAGCTTTACTTTGTCCGACACAATTTCTTTTACGCCCAGAATATGCAATGTCGTTTTCATGCTATGTGCAATCTCTTTCATCGTTACTTCATCATCATTTTCAAACCTGTCCTGCAGTTTTTTCATTTCAACAGGCAGCACGTCAAACGCCTTTCCTAAAATATGCTCAATATAATCTTTGTTGCCGGCTGTAATCTTGTTCAGGTAAGCAATGTTGATCAGTTTTAATTGCAAATTTTTGGGCTCTTGTGAACGGAAGTCAGCATAATAATCAAGCAATTCAAACAGTTTTACTTCATCAACGGGTTTGGTAAGATAAGCATTCATGCCTGCGTTAATACTCATTTGCTGTTCTTCGGGCATACTGTAACCACTCAGCCCGATAATTGGTGTTTGTAATTTTAATTCGCTTCTTATTCTTCGTGTTGTTTCCATTCCGTTGATGCCGGGCATCTGAACATCCATCAATATAAAATCATATTCATTTTCTTTCAGCATTTTTAATGCAGCAAAACCATCTTCAGCTTTTTCATAATAAAAATTTCCCTGTTTTAAAATAAATCCCATTAAATCACGGTTCATTTCATTGTCATCAACAACAAGAATTTTCTTTTGTTTCAACGATTTTCTGACAACTTTCATTTCTCCCTTTTCTGAAACGATTATTCTTTCTTCAATGCTTGATTCTGTATAAGGTATAACAACAGTAAACTCTGTCCCCTTTCCATATGAAGATTTTACTTCAATATTTCCGCCCTGCATTTCAACCAACTGCTTAACAATTGGCAAACCAAGTCCTGTTCCTATATATTTTTTTGTTTGAACTGTTTCAACCTGGTAAAACCGCTCAAATATGTAAGGAAGTTTTTCTTCTTCAATGCCCACACCGGAATCAGTAATTACAAATTGTATCCAGCAATGATTGCCGTTTTTCTTCTGCAGCGAAGTATGAATTTTAATGGACCCGTTTTCCGTAAATTTGATTGAATTGCCAACAAGGTTAACAAGAACCTGCATCAGTTTCTTTTCATCGCCGGTATATTGAACAGGCATTGTATCATCAACTTCAACAACAAATTCAAGATTCTTACTTTCAGCACGCACCTGCATTACCTTTCCAAGATTATTGAGAACTTCCTGCAGATTGAACGGCTGCCTGTTAAATTGAATAAAACCTGATTCAAGTTTAGAATAATCAAGCACGTCATTAATTACTTCCATCAGCAGATTGCCTGATATTTTCATGGCATGTATCCACTGCCTTGTTTCTTCACTATGCTCTTTTTTCAGCAAAAGGTTTGTATAGCCAATAATTGAATTTAACGGAGTGCGAAGTTCATGTGTAACATTTGAAATAAACTTATCTTTTACAAGCTGAGCATGCTGCTCTTTTTTTACTGCAACTGATAAAGACCTGTTTAACTTATATGTTTCATTCATTTTATACAAAACAAACAGAGCAATGAGTGTCATAAAAATCAGAGAAACATAATTCCATTTCTTATCCAACTCAAGCATTTTTGTTTTTTCTTTACTGATTTCACTATTCAGATATGCGATCTTTGAGTTAAGTGCATTTACAAGTTCCTGTGCACTGAATGATAATTCTTTTATTGTATTCCTGCTTTCAGAATTATTAATCTGTTCAAGTGCCGGAATACGGCCGCCAGACTGGTATGATTTTAAAATATCGCTATTTAAATCAATACTATTTTGTGCTTTGTGAATAAAAATGTTAACGAGATATTTTGGGATATACCCTGCATAAGCAGTTTTAACTTCCTGCAGATTCTTTTCAATACTGCTTACATTTTTATTATACTCATCAAGTTTTGTACGATCAGAGGTTTGAATGTAGTCTTCCAGGTTATGCTCACTTTGTGTTATCAGAAACATCGTTCTTTCAACGAGTTGTTGATATTTTTCATGCTGTATGATTGAATCATTTTTCGAAGTATGTTCCTGTACGGAATGAAGCATTTTTAGTTCAATTGCATAATTAAATGCAATACCAATAAACAAAATAAGAAACACAGTAACAAAAGCTGTAACCTGCTTATAACGAAGATTTTTCCAGGAAAAATTTGTCAACAGTTTCATAGCAATGGATTTGGGTGGTTGGTTCCAGAATGAAAAAATACTTCAATTGCGTTTTAACTGCAATTAAATTGACTTGTTTTTTCCCTATGATTTTCCGTAATTATACGGAACAAACTGTACTTATTTTATCATTCTCCAGCACCAGCGGTGAAGTTTTCCTTCAAAATCAAAAGGAGTTGTTGACTTTGTTATGTCTTTAATTTCAGATGCATGAATTTCATTTTCATTGAGTTGGAACTTTCTTGCATTATTGCTGAAGTATATGACCCCGCCTGGTTTTGTTGCCTTAAATGCAAGATTCAGCAGTTCCACATGATCAAGCTGAATATCAAGAAAATCTTTCATTTTTTTACTGTTGCTGAATGTTGGCGGATCCATGACAACAAGGTCAAAGCTTTCCGGTTCAAGTGTGTGGAGGTATTGCAACACGTCAGCTACTGCAAATTTGTATTTCGCAGCATCTGTAAACTGATTCTGTTCAAAATTACGTTTGGCCCATTCAATGTATGTATTCGAAAGATCAACTGTTACTACTTCCTCTGCATTGCCTGCAGCAGCATATACACTGAAAGCACCTGTATATGCAAACAGGTTGAGCACCTTTTTATCCTTTGCTTCATCCATCACCAGTTTTCTGGTTATACGATGATCAGTAAACAATCCTGTGTCAAGATAGTCAGTTAAATTTACCAGGAACTTCAACCCATTTTCTTCTACTTCAAAAAACTCTTTTTCATCTGCATTTTTCTGGTACTGGGATAAACGGCCAGCTTTCCTTTTCCGTTCTTTGGTATAAATATCCTCTTCAGAAATTTGCAGCACATCAGCAATGACTTCAATTGTTTTTTCAAGCCATTCCGTATGTTCGTCTTCAGTTAAATGATGTTTGGCTCTGTATTCGCTGAGGCAAACTTTAGTTTCATATAAATCAATACTTACCGGAAACTCCGGCAAGTCTTTATCATAAATTCTGTAGCAAGAAATGTTCATTCGCCTGGCCTGTTTACTTCTGTGCTTATACACTTTGATCAGGCGTTTGCGAAACATTTCTATTTTATCTTCAATCTTTTTCATTTTAACTTTTCATTTTTCACAACGCCAGTAAACTACATCCTCTTACATCACAATTATCTATCCTCCCCAGCACACGAAAACTTCCGTCATCATAAACTTCTCCCACATCATCTGTAGCAATAAAACTGCAGGAATAGATATTGGCAAGATCAATTATGTTGATGGCTCCCCTTCCTTTTGACCGGATGCATTGCGGATCATCTTCATCACGTACAAATACTTTCATCCAGGGTGGGCAACGGAACACTCCATCAGCTTTTGAATAAACCTGGCTGAGTAATTCTGTCATCCCGTACTCAGAATGTATTACGTTAACACCAAAGCCTGCTTTTAATTGCAGGTGTACTTCTTCTCGTGTTAACTCTTCTCTTCTGCCTTTCATTCCGCCGGTTTCAATAATTGCAGTATTCAGGCAATTGAATTGATATTGTTCAGCAAAATCCAGCAATCCGAAAGTAACACCAAATAAAATTGTTGGTTGTCCGTTTGTTTCAAGTATGCGCAATGTATCAGCCAGTTTCCCCCATTCGTTAAGATAAAAACCATTTGCAGGATGCTGACTTATATCCATAAGCCGTTTTACCATATATACCAGTGAAGAATGCTTTCGTTCAAGATAAGAAGGGAGCAACCCAAGAATACACCAGTTTTCCGGGGTTCCGTAATTCAATTCAAATGCCTTACAAAAAGATTGCTCATAGAGTGAAAGCGATTTGACAATATGCCTGCTCTGTATTGTTTGTGAAGTACCGCTGCTTTCAAAAACTGCCTCGGGGTTAAATGATCCGGATGTTACTTTATGTGTTTTAAAAAAACTGATGGGTAAAAAAGGTATTTCACCGGGTGAAGCCGGTTGTGAGGCTTCTCTGCCTGTTACACGGCAAAATGTTTGGTACACGGCATTGTTTGCCAGTTGCCAGTGAAATATTTCCAATGCGGCTGCGTTAAATGAAGCAGCGTTCAGTACAAAAAGATTGTTAACAAAAGAAGGATTCAATTTTTTAATGCTGTATTAATGCTTAAATTTGAAATAAGAACAACTCGCAATGAAAGCAAAACTATTATTTCTTTTCGTAATCATCTTCATTACAGTTGGCTGTAATAAAGATAAATACCAAACAAAACCCAAAGTTGAGTTGAAAGAAATAAAACCCTCTAATAAGGAAGTGCAGAATGGAGATATTCTTTTAATTGACCTGCTTGTTTACGACAAAGAGGGAGATGTAACCGACAGCCTTTTCATCATACGTACACATACCGGTACTCCGGCCTGCGGAGCCACTCCCGATACGCTGAGTACACATATCCCTGCTTATCCAACAAGCGAAAAAAGCAAAATAACTTTCAGACTTCAATACGAATACAATACCAACAACACTGCATATCCTAAAATATGGCGGGCAATTTGTGCGCCGGCAAGAAACGACAGTACAACGTTTAAATTTTATGTAAAGGATGCGGCCGGTAATGTAAGCGACCCGATTAATCTTGAAGGCGTTGTATTTTTTTGACAGTATTCTTTGTTTTGAATAACCGTTTTACAAAGTTTCTATTTTATCATCACATTATTATTGCATTATGTGCTGCTGCGCTTTGTGTGCAGACAAAATTATTCTACTCCATCCTTGACTATCCTCTCACCTTAATTTCATTTGTATTTTTTGCAACACTATTCAGCTACAATATTCATTTTACACTCGCTGCAAGAAAAAATAATGATTCTGCACAACTAAGCTGGTTCAGAAATCACCGCAGTTTAAATTACCTGGTTAATGCAGTTACGTTTATTCTCATGCTTTGGTTTTGGTGGAAAGTGAAATCAATCACCCACCTCATTATCATCTCCATCATTATAAATTTTACTTACACAGGTCCGCTATTACTCAAAAAACCTGTTAAGCTACCGGCACTGCTTACTTTTAAGAAGAGTTATTTCATTGGATTTGTGTGGGCATATGTAACTGTTGTACTGCCACTTGCATTTTTTAAAATTGAACCGCAGTTAAATGAAATATTCCTGTTCATGAACAGGCTGATGCTGGTTTCTCTTGCCACAATGATTTTTGATTACCGTGATAAAATACAGGATTTCGAATCGGGTGTTCATACTCCGGCCAACCTGATGAATGAAAAGCAGTTTACGGTTTTCTTTTTACTGAATGTGGCTGTTTATTTTTTTACCGTTATTTTACTGGCTGTTCGATTTCAAAACAATATTCACCTGCTGCAGCTAATACCCGGCTTTGTGCTCATTTACCAGCTCAACCAATCAAAAAAACAAACCGGCGACTTCTTTTACCTTGGGATGGTTGATGGTGTATTGATACTGGCCAGCATGCTGAGTTTATTCGTTTTGATTTAAGTACATTTGCTAAAACCATGAACGATGGCAAAAGCAAAAAAATCATCCAAAAACAAATCAATACTCACCTCTGCATCATTTAGCTTTTTAAAAAACTATCACAATACACACTCACCTGTTGGTTTTGAAACAAGCGGACAGAAAGTGTGGCTTGATTACCTGAAGCCCTATATTGATACACATTTTACAGATGCTTATGGTACTGCTGTCGGCGTTATCAACCCCGATCAGCCATTTAAGGTTGTGATTGAAGCACATGCCGATGAAATCAGTTGGTTTGTAAATTATATTACAACTGATGGCTTGATTTATTTGAAACGTAACGGCGGAGTTGACCACCAGATAGCTCCTGCAAAACGGGTTTTAATTCATGGTAAAAAAGGAATTGTAAAGGCTGTTTTCGGATGGCCGGCCATACATACAAGGTACAGCACGCCCGATACGAAAGAGCCCCAGCCAAGGGTTGATAACCTCTGGCTTGATTGCGGCGCAAGAACAAAAAAGGAAGTGGAGGAACTGGGAATTAAAGTTGGATGTGTTGTAACATATGAAGAAGGTTTTGATGAACTTGCCCATGATTTTTATATTGCCCGTGCTTTTGACAACCGCATTGGCGGCTTTATGATTGCTGAAGTTGCAAGGCTTCTGAAAGAAAACAAAAAAAAGCTTCCCTATTCGCTCTTCATTGTCAATGCCGTTCAGGAAGAAATTGGTTTACGTGGCGCAGAAATGATTGCAAGAAGAATAAAGCCAGATGTGGCAATAGTTACCGATGTAACGCATGACACCACCACTCCACTCATCAGCAAAATTATTGAAGGCGAAATTGCCTGCGGGAAAGGACCATCGCTGGCAACTGCTCCTGCCATTCACAATAAGCTGCTTGATTTTGTAAGCGATGTAGCTGATAAGAAAAAAATTCCGGTTCAGTGGAGATCATTAAGCCGCAGTACAGGTACCGACACAGATTCGTTTGCGTATGCAAATGACGGATGCCCTTCAGTGCTTATCAGTATTCCGCTGCGTTACATGCATACAACAGTTGAAATGCTGCACAAAAGTGATATTGAAAATACAATCATGCTTATTTATGAATCACTGCTTGCATTAACTCCAAAAACCAACCTCAGATATTTATGATGCAGCTTTTATATCTTGACCCCGGAAGCGGCAGTTATCTTATTCAGGTAATTATTGCTGCAGTTCTGGGTGTGATATTTTATTTCAAAAGCGGATGGAACTGGATTAAAAGTTTCTTTGTAAAATCCCCTCCAAAAACAGAAGAGGAAAACAATGAGCCGGCAGATTAACCATCATCCTGCTTCTTTTCGTGATCCATCAGGTTTTATTTATGAAAAAGATGGAGTACTGTACAGGTTTGTTTCAACTGTATATCAACCGCATTATGATCTGCTGCAATCCGCAGGATTAGCTCATGATTTGATTAAACAAAATCTGTTACTTCCTTTTACAGAACTCAATGAAAACCATACAGGCAGAAATGACTGGTTTAAAACATTACAGCCACAGCAGGTTCCATTTTTCACTTATGCGTGGGAATGGAGTTTTAACCAGTTAAAAGATGCAGCCTTAACAACAATTTCTATTTGCAAAAGCTCTTTGCAGAAAGGAATGATATTGAAAGATGCAACACACACAAATATTCAGTTTGTTGATGGCAATGCAAAGCTGATTGATACGCTTTCATTTGAAAAATATGAAGAAGGTGAGCAGTGGATTGCTTACAGGCAGTTTTGCGAATGTTTTTTAAATCCATTGCTGATTTCAGCACATACCGGAATGGAAGTTCACAAATTATTGCTTGCATATCCCGATGGGGTTCCTGCAGCATTAACAGCAACACTTCTCCCGTTCAAGACAAAACTCAGCTCGTCAATTTATCTGCATGTGCATCTGCATGCAAAACTTGCTGGTCAGACAGCAAAAGAAAACACTACCAAACGAAAAGTAACACAAAAAAATATTGAGCAGATACTGCAGAGTTTACATGATCTTATTCAAGACCTTAAGCTTCCTGCAAAAAAAACAGTTTGGAATAATTATTACGATGAAACCATTTTAAGCGAACAATATCTCAATGAAAAGAAAAAAGTTGTTTCATCCATTCTTTCGGAGATCAATTACAATTCTGTAATTGATCTCGGAGCCAATGAAGGGGAATTTTCATTGCTCTGCAATAAAGATGCATTAGTAGTTTCTGCCGATTTTGACAGCGACTGCATCAACTCACTTTACACTGCAAGTAAACAACGAAAACAAAAAAACATTTTACCGGTTGTTGCTGATCTTACTTATCCAAGCCCGGCAATGGGCTGGATGAACAATGAAAGGCCGGCATTATTCAACCGGAAAAAATTTGATGTTTGTCTTGCCCTTGCTTTAATACATCACCTGGCAATTGCAAAAAATATCTCTTTTATGCAACTTGCTGATTTTTTTGCAAAAGCTGCAGACCTGTTGATTATTGAATTTGTTCCGAAAAACGATGCTAAAGTGGAAGGAATGCTGAAATGGCGAAAGGATATTTTTGAAGGTTACAGTGAAAAAGAGTTTGAAAATGCCTTCGCAGTAAACTTTGAATTAAAACAAAGATTACCAATAACAGGTTCAAAAAGAACTTTATATTATTTTCAAAAGAAATAAAAGATCATCTTATTTTAAACCGGACAAACAAGCAAAAGTTAATGAAGGCACTTTTCCAGAAAACTAAATCAGCACTCAGGGAGCATGCTTTTTTTCTGTTGCTGTTACCCCTTTTTTTTATTTACAGCGGATACAACGAGTTATTTGGCTTTTTGCCTGTTGTTTTCGTATTCAAAAACCTGTTCATTATTCTTATTGCCGCCGGAATTGTTTATGCAGTAAGTTTTTTATTCTACCGCAATAAAACCAAATCATCAGTTTTCACTTTTTTTATTTCACTTCTTGTTCTTGCATTTGGATACCTGCAAGACTTATTAAAAGCCTCAGGGTTACCGGCCTTAACTCACAAGTACAGTTTTCAGTTATTAATGGTACTGTTCATCATCGTTGCTGTTTTCTTTATAATAAAAAGAAGTAAAAGCAATTTCCGGGAACTGTATAATTTCCTGAACCTGTTATTTATTGTATTGCTGTTGTCAGAAATTCCAAACAGTATTAAACGGTACCGGTTAGATAAAAGTGTTCACAACCTGATTGACTTCCGTTTCAACGCAGGGAACGATTACAACCCTTCATCTAAAATACCGGATTCAGCCAAACCAGATATTTATTTCCTTGTGTTTGATGCAATGGCATCTACCAAAAGCATTCAGGAAGGATTGAAAAAAGATAACAGCCAGCTTGATACTTTTTTGCAGCAAAAAGGTTTTTATGTGGCTGCAGATGCTCATTCAAATTACAACTGGACAATTCATTCATTAAGCACAACCCTGAATATGGATTACCTGCCATCATGGATTGCACCTGTTATGAATGATCCGAAAGTTTATTTCTGGGGATCATCTTCCTTTTTAAATAATTCACTGTTTCAGATACTGAAAAAAGAGGGTTATCAAACGCACTCCTACCAGCAAATATCATTTGCAAACAAAGAATGGCCGGGTAAAACTTATTTTGATTATCTCAAAGCTTATCATTTTTATTTTAAAACATTGCCCGGCAGAATTTACAGAGACATCTTCTGGAATTATTTAAAAATTGATGCAGATTTCATCCGGAAAAAACAAATCAATATCATAACAAACCGTATTCATGAAAAGAAAGAATACTTTGACACTACAAAAGCAATGGTGAAACAAACCTGCAGTTTAAATGGAAAACCAAAATTTGTGTACGGGCACTTTATGATACCGCATGAACCTTTTGTTTTTGACAGCACAGGAAATTTAATTTCAGCAGAAGAATCATTAAAACTGAATGCAAAACGAAATGACGATGCCTATTATGAACAATTGGTATATGCCGGAAAAACCATTCAGGAACTTGTAACATATATTCAGCAGCACAATAAAAAGAATACAGTAATTATTGTGGAAGGAGACCATGGCTACAGAACTGAAGAAGGGAATACAGCAGGATATACGTTTCAGAATTTCAATTCCTTCTATTTTCCCGATCAGAATTATTCCTTGCTATACGATTCCATCACACCTGTAAACAGTTTCAGAATTGTACTGAATAAATATTTCAATGCCAATCTTCCTTTGTTGAAAGACAGCAGCATTCTTGTTACACCACAAAAAGAAACAATCAGGAAATCAGAAAAGATACAGCCAGTTCATACCCCTTCAAACCCAAACCAATAATACTGCCGGCCGCTTTTGCACTTACATGCGATAAGTGACGGAATTCCTCCCTTGCATGTACATTGGAAATATGCACTTCCACCACAGGTGTTTTTATTGCAGCTATTGCATCACCTATAGCAACAGATGTATGTGTGTATCCTCCGGGGTTCATAATAATTCCATCATAACTGAAACCAACACGCTGCAATTCATTAATCAATTCACCTTCCACATTACTCTGGTAATAATGAAACTCCACTTCCGGAAACTTCGCTTTCAGTTCAACCAGAAATTCTTCAAACGACTGGCTGCCGTAAATACCCGGCTCCCGTTTTCCAAGCAGGTTTAAATTGGGCCCGTTAATAATGGCAATTTTCTTCATAACGTAAATATAAGAAAGGGAAAACGAAAACGCCGCCTGCGTTTTATGCGGCGGCGTTTGTAATATTAGTTGCACAACTTAATTCAATGTGCTTTTGATCATATTAACAAAGTCATCAAAGAGGTAACGACTGTCGTGCGGACCAGGAGTTGCTTCCGGATGATATTGCACCGAAAATGCAGGACGATCTTTCAGTTTAATTCCTTCGATTGATTCATCATTCAGGTTTACATGCGTTACTTCAACATTTGCTGCATTGAGTACTGCTGTTGCGTCAACTGCAAAGCCGTGGTTTTGCGTTGTTACTTCGCACAAACCTGTAGAAAGATTTTTAACCGGGTGATTTAATCCCCTGTGGCCATGATGCATTTTGAATGTAGGAATTCCGTTAGCCAAAGCCAGTAACTGGTGACCTAGACAAATTCCGAAAGTTGGTTTCTTTTCATTCACAATTGCCTTTACTGTTTCAATGGCATAATCCATACTTGCAGGATCGCCGGGGCCGTTTGAAATAAAATATCCGGCAGGATTAAATGCTTTCAGCTCTTCAATCTTTGTTTTGGCGGGAAATACTTTCAAATAAGCACTACGATCAACCATACACTGCAGAATGTTGAGTTTTGTACCAAAATCCATTACTGCAATTCTTACGGGTGAACTTTCGTCGCCCATTGTAAATGCTTCCTTTGTGCTTACGGTACTTGCCAGTTCCAACCCTTCCATTGAAGGCACTTTTGCCAGTTCTTCTTTCAGCTTTGCTTCATCCAGTATTTCTGACGAAATAATGCAGTTCATGGCACCTTTTGTACGCACATGAGCAACCAAAGCTCTAGTATCAACATTTTCAATAGCAACAATATTCTGTGCTACTAAGTATTCCTGTAATGACTGATCGGCAATATACCTTGAAAAACGATCTTCCAGGTTACGGCCAATCAATCCTTTAATCTTAACCGTTGCACTTTCTACATCTTTTACAAATGTGCCATAGTTTCCAACATGCACATTATTCATGATGATGACCTGGCCGGTATAGCTTGGATCGGTAAATACTTCCTGGTAACCGGTCATTCCTGTGTTGAAACAAATTTCACCGGTAGTTGTTCCTGTTTTTCCAAATGCTTTACCGTAAAAAACATTGCCATCCTCCAGCATCAGAATGGCTGTTTGATCTCCGATTGGTTTATGTGGTTGTGTCATAATTAGTATGCAAAATAAAAGAGGCAGAACCAAATGGCCTGCCTCTGAATCATATTTTTTTCAACATTGAATTTACTCTTCTGATTTTGCTTCAGTTGATTCTTCTGCAGCAGGCGCTTCAGCTTTTGCTTCAGCCTTTTTCTTCGCACCACCGGCACGACGGGTTTTCTTAGCAGGAGCAGCAGCCTCGCCTTTTCCTTTACCGTAGATTTCGTTGAAATCAACCAGTTCAATCATGGCTTTTTCTGCATTATCACCTACACGGATTCCTAACTTCAGGATGCGTGTGTAACCACCGGGGCGACCAGCAACTTTTTCAGCAACTGCACCAAACAATTCAGCAACCGCTTCTTTGTTTTGCAAATAACTGAACACAACACGACGGCTGTGAGTAGAGTTATCTTTTGCCTTTGTGATTAATGGTTCAATCCAGGTACGTAAAGATTTTGCCTTTGTTAAGGTTGTAACAATACGCTTGTGCTGAATCAGTTCAATTGCGAGGTTGGTCAGTAATGCTTTTCTGTGAGAAGCAGTACGGCCCAGATTTTTGATTTTGTCTCCGTGACGCATGACGTTTAAAATTTAGAATCTTGTACCGTGTCAGGAATTACAAGATTATGTTTAAAAGAAAAGCCAGCCGCAATTACTTGCGACTGACTAAAATATTAATCGATATTATCTAATCCCATTTTGTGCAGATCCATTCCGAAGTGTAAGCCTCTTTCGCCTAACACCTGCTCAATTTCAGCCAGTGATTTCTGACCAAAGTTGCGGAATTTCATCAGGTCTTCCTGTTCGTACTGAACCAGTTCGCTTAATGAATTGATCTTAGCAGCTTTCAAACAGTTGAAGGCACGTACTGAAAGATCGAGATCTTCCAATGGAGTCTTCAACACCTTACGTAACTGCAGCATTTGTTCATCCACCACATCTTCTTTCTTCTCTTCTTTATTGTCGAAAGTGATGTTTTCGTCAGTGATGATCATCAGGTGCTGAATTAAGATACGGCTTGCCTGTTTCACTGCTTCTTCAGGATGAATGGTGCCATCAGTAATTACTTCCATCACCAGCTTTTCAAAGTCGGTACGTTGTTCCACACGGGTATTTTCGATGGAATACTTAACGTTTTTGATGGGAGTAAAAATTGAATCGGTAGAAATGAAACCAAAAGGAGCATCTTTAGGTTTATTATCTTCAGAAGATACATAACCACGGCCTTTTGCAATGTTGATTTCAATATCAAGCTTTGCACTTGGATCCATTGTGCAGATCAGCAATTCAGGATTCATTACTTCGAATGTCTGAGTTGCTTCGCCAATGTTAGCAGCAGTAAATTCTGTTTTATTTTTCAGGCTTAAAGTGATCTTTTCAGTAGTAACATCATGATCAACTTTCTTTTTAAAACGAACCTGTTTCAGGTTGAGGATGATTTCCACAACGTCTTCGCTTACACCTTTTACAGTTGCAAATTCATGGTCGGCGCCTTCGATTTTGATACCGGTAATAGCGTAACCTTCTAATGAATTCAGCAATACACGGCGTAAAGAATTACCAATAGTAACACCATAACCGGGTTCAAGCGGACGGAATTCAAATTGAGCTTCAAAGTCAGTTGCTTTCTGAAGAACAATTTTGTCGGGTTTTACGAAATTCAAAATAGCCATATTGAAGTTTCTTGTTTACATTTTGAAATCGGCTTTTCAGCCATGATTAAGCTGCGGTTGCGTCGCACACTTGTACGTTCAGTAAGTCTGTTCTGCCATCAGCTCATCGCTAACAGCACTCAGCTATTACTTGCTGTACAATTCCACGATCAGTTGTTCCTTAATGTTTTCAGGAACACTTTCACGTTCAGGATAAGCAATGAACGTACCTTTTACTTCAGCTTCGTTGTAATCAATCCAGTTGAATTTAGGATTCTTTCCTTTAATCTGGCTTGTTACAGCAGTGTTGTCTTTGCTCTTATCTTTCAAGCTAACAACATCGCCTGGCTTTAAACTGAATGAAGGAACGTTAACCACTTCACCATTAACTGTAATGTGTTTGTGACTAACAAGCTGGCGTGCAGCAGGACGGCTTGGAGCGATACCTAAACGATAGATGGTATTATCCAAACGTGCTTCAAGAAGGCGGATCAGGTTTTCACCAGTAACACCTTTTAAGCGTGCAGCTTCTTCAAATGTTTTACGGAATTGCTTCTCTAATACACCGTAAGTGTATTTAGCTTTTTGCTTTTCACGCAACTGTAAAGCGTATTCACCTAAAGTTTTACGTTTACGTGTTGCACCATGTTGTCCGGGAGGGTTGCTGTTTTTGCCCAACCACTTTCCATTTCCCAGGATGGGTTCACCGAAAATACGGGAGATTTTGGTCTTAGGACCAGTGTAACGTGCCATAGTTTTTATTCATTTACGCTTTTTAGAAACCGGTGAACTGATCGTTAAAAGCGTTAAAAATTAATCAGTCACCCTTTGTTAAAATGAATCAATGGCGATTCAAATATGTGAAAAAAGCTATCAGCCAATAATCATCGGCCGATAGCTTTTTATATTAAACTCTTCTCTTCTTAGGAGGACGACAACCGTTGTGTGGTAAAGGAGTAACGTCTTTAATCATTGCTACTTCAATACCTGATTGTGATAATGCACGGATTGCACCTTCACGACCAGAACCGGGTCCTTTTACATAAACATCCACACGCTTAACACCTGCATCGAAAGCTACTTTCGCAGCTTCAGCTGATGCAACCTGTGCAGCATAAGGAGTGTTTTTCTTGGAACCTTTAAAGCCCATTTTACCGGCGCTGCTCCATGAAATAACCTGTCCCTGCTTGTTGGTTAAGCTGATAATGATGTTGTTGAAACTTGCAGTAATGTGTGCATCACCATGTGCATCAATCTTTACTACTCTTTTTTTGGCGGCAGCCTTAGCGCTCACCTGTTGTGCTTTTGCCATAATTAATAACCGAGGTAATCATTTGTTTAAAAATTATCACACCTTTTGTGTGACCAGATCAACGCTCCGCTGCACCTAACATCTGCTGCTGATCTGAAAGAACCGGTGCTATGCTGAAGGCCCAAGTTTTCAAAACACAAGGTACAAGCTTTCGACTTGTACCTTGTTCCTTGCGCCTTTAAGCTTATTTCTTAGTTGCCTTCTTCTTACCTGCAACTGTTTTACGCTTACCTTTTCTTGTACGGCTGTTTGTTTTAGTACGCTGTCCACGAACCGGTAAACCTTTACGATGGCGTAAGCCACGGTAGCAGGCAATATCCAGCAAACGCTTAATGCTCATCTGCACTTCACTACGCAACTGACCTTCTACCTTAAACTCATTGGTAATGATGTTACGGATTGCATTCAGTTCATCATCATTCCATGCATGAACTTTCTTGTTTACATCAATACCTGCTTTTTCCAGGATGTATGTTGCAGTAGATGGTCCAATACCATAGATATAGGTTAAACCTATTTCTCCTCTTTTGTTCTTTGGTAAATCAACACCGGCAATACGAGCCATATTATACGTTTATAGTTTTTGTGTTTTAGTTTTTGTTATTAGCTCACAGCTTGAGGCTGTTAGCTGATAGCTAAAAATTATCCCTGGCGCTGCTTGAAGCGGGGATTCTTTTTGTTAATTACATACAGCTTACCTTTTCTGCGAACAATCTTGCAATCGGCGCTGCGTTTTTTGATGGATGCTCTAACTTTCATCGTTGTATGTTTTCTGCGTTAAGCTTTCGGCTTTTTGCGTTAAGCATTATTTGTACCTGAATATAATCCGGCCCCTGCTCAAATCGTACGGACTCATTTCCACTCCTACTTTATCGCCGGGAAGAATACGGATGTAGTGCATCCTCATTTTCCCTGAAATTGTAGCCAGAATTTCGTGCCCGTTTTCAAGCTGTACCCGAAACATCGCATTACTTAATGCTTCCAGAATTTTACCGTCTTGCTTTATGAGTGCTTGTTTCGCCATACTTTTTGGGGTCGCAAAGATAGGAGTATTATCTGAAAATTTTACAAAAAAATTGCCCCCTGCTACAATTCCTGAAAAAAATTTGCAAACCGGGGGCAAAAATAGCTGAATCGGCCGTTAAATCGGCTCAGCAGTAAGGTGAACCTTGGTCATTTGCAGATAATAATTCTGAAGCTGGTGCAGGGCAATGGGCTGGTTCATATGCCGCCTGTCTTCCCTGTACCAGAAATTGATATGACTGAAATCGCCGGGGCTGTTTACCTGGAGCCGGAATGCACCTTTGAGGTATTTCACCGAGCCATCGGGCTGATCTTCCCGTACAAAGCTAATTTTCTGCAATGCCTCATCGCTGAGGGGGATGGGCGACAGATCATCGGCTCCAAACCAGAAATTCTGGCCGGCATTGGTTTCTGCATTTACCAGGTGCTGGCTGTTATCCACTTCCAGCACTTCGGCTTCCATTTGTGTGCCTTCGTTATTCACCATCACGAAATCGCCTGTTTTTAAGTCGGAAATTTTAATCATGGTACAATCGTTTTTTACAATTTACTCATTCCTTTTTGTCTATGCCATGATTTGGGGTGATTTTTATGCTTTACAGAATAAGATTCCTGATTATTAATTATACAAGCCCGGTTATGGTGTGTGATTACTGATTTGGTATGGTGCAATGATTTTCCAGCCTTTGTAGTTGACAATTTATGCAATGCATGTTGCAGTTATTTTATTGCTTGTTGCAATTAATTGAATGTACGTTGCAGTCATTTCAATGCTTGTTGCAGTTTTTTGAATACTCTTTGCAGTTTTTTTAATGTTTGTTGCAGTTATTTCAATGTATGTTGCAATTATTTCAATGTACGTTGCAGTTATTTCAATGTACGTTGCAGTTTATGCAATGTAAATGCCGGTTTATTTGATGTATGTGGCTGTTTTTTGACTGTTTTGGGTTGAAAAGGTGGTTTTTGCGAGCTTTTTTGAGCATTTTTCCTGTTTTATTGAGTTTACTGAGGTTTCTTTTTCTTTTTGCTTGCCCAAAAAGAAGAAAAGGGCCCCGAAAACCCCCGCCTGACCGGACGGGCAGGAATATCCAGCATGGTTTTCGGAAAAACGCCCTGATTGAGCTGTGGTGCAGAGTGGTGAATTGCTTTGGAAATTACTTGAACACGTCCGGTTCAACATAAAAATATATGCCGCTTAAAAGAAGCAAACTTCAGCAACGGGTTTTCAAATTCCCGATAAAACCGGGACAGGATTTAATGGTAACAAGTGATCTGAAAAACCGCAGAATAGTTGCATCAAAAGGGTTGGTTGGGCGACCAAAAAAGGGCGTGGTGAAGCCTTTTAAACAATATCAGCTGAAAACTTGTTTTATCATAAATTAATACCTGTGCTTAAGTTTATCCTAAACAGCTTTTTCATCATGTCAATATTTTCCTGTGCTTCTATTCCCAAAGAAGTTACTGCTGTAAAAAACTTTCAAAAAGAAAGATACCTGGGCAAATGGTACGAAATTGCCAGAATCGATTTCAGGTTTGAAAAAAATCTTAATAATACCACTGCGGAATATGCTGAAGCTGCGAATGGTAAAATAAAAGTGGTTAATTCCGGTTTTGATTATACCCGTAACAAATGGAAAAAAGCTGTTGGAAAAGCAAAATTTGCAGGCGATGATAAAACAGGTATGCTCAAGGTTTCGTTTTGGGGACCTTTTTATGCCGGTTATAATGTGATTAAAATTGATGAGAATTATACTGTTTCATTAGTTGTGGGTAAAAACTTTGATTACCTGTGGATACTTTCAAAAACTCCCACTATCCCCGACAATGTAAAAGCAGAATATGTACAGTATGCTCAAAGTCTTGGGTTTGATACTTCAAGATTGGTTTGGGTTGAGCATAAAAAATAAACCGGAATAATTACAGTCATAAAAGAAGTTGGCGTTTTAAAAAATTAAAACTTCATCTGAGGTTTCTTGTTGGTCAGGCGACCAACAAGGGCGTAGTATATTGTTTTATTTTTATACGTTAGATGTGTATATTTATGAGTTGCTTGTAAACTTTGATACACCCTAAATTTCAAAGGTTATGATTTATCTTCTTTGGGCTTTATTAAACATTGGACTTTTTATTTTCTTTATTGTTATTTGCTTCAATGCGACAAAACTCATTAAAGAAAAGTTTGGTATTTTAACATCTGTCGTTTTTGTTTTCGGACTGCTTTCATTTGTTGGACGTTCAAATAATGACAAAGACAACAAAGAACCAAACTCAAACCAAATAAAGACATGGAAATTTAGCTCCATAGACAGCTTGGATAAAAGCTCAAATGCTTATATAGACATTGATTTGGAAAAGACATTAATTTCAAAATATAGCTTGGGTATCGGTTACGGCAAAGACAAGCAACTTCAAAATAATATTCCTACCAGTGCCAACACCTGGACAACAGGCTTTGAAAGCGGAACTCATTGGAAACCTATATCTATAATTGTTAATCGTACAGACGACAACAATAAATTTGAATACGAAGTTGACGGTACAATTAAATGGAGTTTACTTGGTATGACAATTTATTCGCAACCCAAACATTGGAAAGGAATAGCAACTCTTAAATAAACCAGCTGGCAACATAGGGTTTTATGCAAGTTGGGCATGACAAGAAAACATCAGCCAATTGCAATTCCCAACCTGCATAAAGCCCTGCCCGTTCCAAACCAAATCTCTTTCCTCCATAAAATAAAACAGCCCCTCTTTCGAAGGGCTGTGCAGTTACGTGTTCCTTTTTTATATACTTATAATGTAACGCCGCTTTTGAAAATGGCGATTTCACGGAAACCTGCTTTTTCATGATTTGCTTTTTCACCACTGGCTGTGCGAACAATTTTATCAATGAGTTCATCCAGCGCTTCATCAAAACTTTTGTCTTCGGCAAGCGGACCTGCATTATAATCAATCCAGTGCGGTTTGTTTTTTGCCAGCTCTGAATTGGTGGAAATTTTCAACGTAGGAATAAAACTTCCAAACGGTGTTCCCCTTCCTGTTGTAAACAATACAATATGACTTCCTGCTGAACCCAATGCTGTAGTTGATACCAGATCGTTACCGGGTGAGCTTAACAGGTTCAGTCCTTTTGTTTTTAAACGTTCGCCATACTTTAATACATCGACCACATTGGCGTTACCACCTTTTTGTGTACAACCCAGCGATTTATCTTCGAGTGTTGTAATACCACCGGCTTTGTTACCGGGTGATGGGTTTTCGTAAATGGGTTGTTTGAGATCAATGAAATATTGTTTGAAATCGTTGATAAGGTGAACTGTTTTTTCAAACACATCATGATTGATACAACGATCCATTAAAATGGTTTCGGCACCAAACATTTCAGGTACTTCGGTTAATACAGTTGTACCACCCTGGCTGATAAGAAAATCGGAGAAATAACCTACCAGCGGGTTTGCTGTAATGCCCGATAAACCATCAGAACCACCACACTTCAATCCTACTTTCAATTCTGAAATGGGAATTGGTTCACGCTTATCTTGTTTTACAACTTCATAAATTTCTTTCAGCAGGTTTACAGCATCTGTTACTTCATCCTGCACACGTTGTGTTGAAAGGAATTTCACTCTTGATTTATCGAAATCACCCAGGCCTGCTTCAAACTCATCAATCTTATTGTTTTCGCAGCCAAGACCCAGCACCAATACACCACCTGCATTTGGATGCAGTGCAATATCGCTCAGTATCTGGCGTGTGTTCTGGTGATCATCGCCCAACTGTGAACAACCATAGTTGTGCTTGAACACTTCAATACCTTCAATATCGGTTGGGTTTACTTCGGCTTTAAACTCACGGATGATCTGCTCTGCAATACCGTTTACACAACCAACTGTAGGCACCACCCATATTTCGTTACGGATGCCCACTTCGCCATTTTTACGGCGGTAACCGTTGAAGGTGAGGTTGCGTTTGGGATGAACCACATCGTGCAGGGAAGGGTTGTACGAGTAATCAAATACATCGTGCAATTTTGTTTTTACATTCTGCACATGCACATGCTCGCCCTGTTTGATGGCTGCAGTACTGATACCGATTGGATAACCGTATTTGATGATATCGGTTCCCTCAGGAATATCAGTTAAGGCAATTTTATGGCCACGTTCAATATTGCTGAGCAGGGTGATATCCTTGCCATCAACACTGATTACTTCACCAGCAGAAAAATTGCGCAGAGCGATAACAACGTTATCTTTTGCATTAATTTTTATCAGTTCCTTCATTTGGCGGTTATTTAATTTTTTTGTTTACACGAATTGAAACGAATTACACTAATCTGAAAAATTGATTCGTGTTATAAAAAGATCTTTTCATTTATCTTAAACCAACTCAATAGCTTTTTGCATGCCATTGTTTATTATACTTACGAGATGTTTGGTAACGATATCTGTTAAGCCTTCCACTTCGTTAAGGTTGAGCTTCCAGTTTTTATCGTAAGCCAGTACATCTGTTACAACTGTTTTTACTGATGCATCGGTACCATCGTATTTAGCCCATGCATTTTTCAGCAAGTCGAGCAATGCTGCATCATCATTCAGTGCAATATCCTGATCGCCACGTTTTCCTTTGTAGAAAGCAATGGTTGCTGCAAGAGAGAACGTAAGCTTTTCGGGCAATGCGCCTTTTCTTTTCTTGTATTCTAACAAAGAAGGCAGCACTCTTGTTTCAAACTTGCTCCATGAGTTTAATGAAATGCTCATGAGCAGGTGTTTGATAAACGGATTGGAAAAACGCTCCAGTACTGCTGCTGCAAAATCCTGCAGTTCCTGCAAAGGCAGATCGAGTGTAGGAATAATTTCATCATACAAAGCATCTTTGATGAACTTGCCCACTACTTTATCTTCCATTGACTCACGAACAGTATCAATTCCGTACAGGTAAGCAACCGGCACCAATGCTGTATGCACACCATTGAGGATTCTTACTTTACGGACTTTATAAGGAGTTACATCTTTTACATACAATACATCCAGACCAATTGAAGGGAAAGGAAGTTCTTTTTCCAGTTGCTCACTTTCGTTCTGGATAACCCACAGATGGAAAGGCTCACCTTCAACCACCTGCTTGTCTTCATAACCAAGCTCAGCTGTAATTTCAGGAATACGGTCTTTTGGATAACCCGGTACAATGCGATCAACCAACGTATTGTTGAACGTACATGCACTGCCAAGCCATTCTACAAAACCAGCTTCAAAATTCCAGTCAGCAGCCAGGTGCAGAATTGTTTTCTTTAAGTTATCGGCATTTTTATCGATGAGTTCGCAAGGAATGATGTGAACACCTTTTGCTGCATCGCCATTAAATGTTTTGTAGCGGTGGAATAACCACACAGCCAGCTTAGCCGGGTAAGATGCCGGAGGTGTATCGCTTGCCTTGTCATCGGCTTTATAAGTAATCCCTGCTTCGGTTGTGTTTGAAATCACAAAACGCATATCGGGATTTTCTGCTGTTTGAATAAACTCAGCAAACTGTTTGTAAGGGTTCAATCCCCTGCTGATGATATTGATTGTTTCGTGGTAGTTCTCCACTTTTCCATTCTGCAAACCACGTAAATACAAAGTGTATAAGCCATTCTGTGCATTGAGCATATCAACCATCCCCATTTCAATAGGCTGCACTACAACAATTGAACCATTAAACCCGGCCTTTTTATTTAACTCATTAAACATCCAGTCAACAAAACAACGCAGGAAGTTACCTTCACCAAACTGAAGTACTTTTTCAGGAAACTGTTTGTAACCGGGGTAAGACTCTTTAGAAAGAAGCATTTCGTTAAAAATTTAGGCGTTAAAAGTAAAAACAGTTTTTGGAGAATACGCAAAATGCCCCCCTGCAAAGCGTATTTATTTACGCTATCGTTTGCGTAATGAAGAAGCAAACGTTCCCGGAAAGAATGCCGGAAGATGAACAGCAAACAGGAATAATGAAAGTAAGAACCAACAGCCTTTGTATGGATCTGTTACGAACGCTTGCGGTAGTTGAAAACAGCCCAACTGTTGAGTACAATTGCAAAGCAGCTCATGATAAGCAGGTGCGACTGAATATCGGCTAACCTGCTGCCTTTAAGCACAACCATGCGCATTACATCAATAAAATAACTTACAGGATTAAACCTTGTAATCCATTGTGCCCAAACGGGCATACTGTCAATGGATGTAAAAAGACCGCCCAGCAGTACAAAAATCATCATCAGGAAAAAAGAAATCAGCATTGCCTGCTGCTGGGTTGAAACATAGGTTGAAACAAGTAAGCCAAGCCCCAGTACTGCCAGGAGATAAACCGCTGCAAACACATAAATAGGGAAATAACCACCTAATGGAGTAATACCGTAAATAATTCTTGCAATCAAAAGCCCCACCGATAAAACAACTAAACCCAGCACCCAGAAAGGAATGAGCTTACCCAGTATGAAATGATGTTTTTTTACGGGAGTAACATTAATCTGTTCAATTGTGCCAACTTCTTTTTCCTTGACAATGTTGATTGCAGAAAGAATAGCTCCGACAATTGTAAGCAGCAGCACCAGTATTCCCGGCACCATAAAATATTTATAATTCATTAACGGGTTAAACCAGTTAGATGATGTGACTTCAATTTGTGTTTGCGGACTGAAGCGTGGAAACTGAATCCATTCAAGTCGTACTTCCCGGTTAAAGTCCATTAAAATATTCTGCAGGTAAGCGCTGCCCAGGCTTCCTTTTACTCCGTTTATGGCATTGCTGGCAATGAAGAGTTTGGCTTCATTTTCTGTTACCAGGTTCTTTTCAAACGAAGCCGGTATTTCCAGGATCAGATCGGCATTATCCTTTTCAATTTCATGAAAGGATTGCTGAAAAGAATTGGAATAATGAGTAAGCTGAAAATATCCTGAAGCAGTAATTTTTGAAATAAGCTGACGGGAATATGCCGACCTGTCCTGATCTGATACCGACAGTTTGATATTCTTTATTTCATAATCAGCAGCCCATGGTAATATTACCAGTTGAATAACGGGTAAAACAAAAATGAGCCGCAGGATCATGGGATCACGAAAAATCTGCCTGAACTCTTTCTGAAGTAAAAATTTTAATGTTCTCATTGCAGGCGGATTTTAAAACGTTTAATGGCTACTGTAAGAAAAAAGAACATCATTCCGGTAAGCACAAGGGTTTCTTTCCAAATTCCGCTAAACCCAAGCCCTTTTATCATTACGGATTTTACAATACCAAAATACCACGATGCAGGTACTGCTTTTGAAATTGTACGCAAAGGCAAAGGCATGTTTTCGATGGGAAACATAAAACCGCTTAACAAAACTGTTGGAAGAAATAAACCAACCAATGAAATAAACATAGCTGCCTGCTGTGATGCAGTTACCGAAGAGATGAGTAACCCAAGCGACAATGAAACAAGTGTAAACAAAATACTTACTGAAACGAGTAATGAAAGACTGCCGTTAATGGGCAACTCAAGAACATATACACTCAGTAATAAAATAGTTGCAATATTGATAACAGAAAGCAGCAGGTAAGGAACAGCTTTGGAAAGCACCACCAGCATTGGCTTCATAGGCGATACCAACATAATTTCCATTGTACCTGTTTCCTTTTCACGCACAATGGTAATGGCGGTCATCATGGTGCAAACAAGTAGCAGCACCATTGCCATTAAACCGGGAACAAAATTATAAGCCCCTTTTAACTGCGGGTTATACAACATTCTTGATTCAACTTTAATGGTATAAGGAAGCCTGGCATTGTTTGTAACCCTGCCCTGGTAATCCATAATCACAGCAGCAGCATAATTGGTTAAGGCATTGGCAACATTCGGATCGCTTGCATCGGCAAGCAACTGAACAGATGATTTGTTAACATGCAGCAGATCTTCATTAAAGCGGTTGGGAAAAACAACAACCAGTTTTATTTTTCCTTTTCTGAAGGCCGGTTCAATTTCATTATAGGAATGCAGTTTCTGCACCACATCAAAATACCTGCTTGCATCCAGCTCTGCAGTAAGTGATGAAGAAGCAACATCATTCGACAGATCAAGGATTGCAATTTTTGAATTCTTTACTTCGTTGGTTAATGCAAAACCAAAAATGATAATCTGCACAACAGGCATACCCAGCAGGATAAACATGGTTCGCTTATCACGCCAGATGTGCAGAAATTCTTTTTTTATAAATGAGATGAATTGTTTCATAATATCTCAGCCGATAGCTTGTTTAACAAGTTCAATGCCTTTCTTCCAAATCAGTAACTCTTTAAAATTTTTCATTCTAACAGGTTTACTATTGACAGAGCTTTCTTCGCTGAAAGCTTTTACTCACTTCTTTTTGCTTTTCTGGCCAGTTTCAAAAACACATCATCCATTGATTTCGACTGGTACATGCGCCGAAGTTCAGCAGGAGTATCAAGTGCTTCAATCCGCCCGTCAACCATTATGCTTACACGGTTGCAGTATTCAGCTTCATCCATGTAATGTGTTGTAACAAAAATGGTGATGCCGCTATCAGCCGCCTGGTAAATCATGTTCCAGAATTCACGGCGTGTAACCGGGTCAACTCCACCTGTAGGTTCATCCAAAAACACAATCTCCGGTTCATGAAAAATTGCCACAGAAAATGCAAGCTTCTGTTTCCACCCCAGCGGAAGCGATTTTACCAGCTTATCTGCTTCATCGTGCAGGTGAAGCTGCTCAATGATAGATGCAGTTTTTTGTTTGATAAACTGTTTATCCTTTCCATAAATACCTCCATAGAACTGCATATTTTCTTTAACCGTCAGGTCTTCGTACAACGAAAACTTCTGACTCATATAACCAATGTTTCTCTTAATCTGTTCATTCTGTTTATATACATCATAGCCTGCAACAGTGGCTGTGCCGCTTGTGGGCATTGACAGTCCGCAAAGCATACGCATTGCTGTTGTTTTGCCTGCACCGTTTGCGCCGAGAAATCCGAATATTTCGCCTTTATGAACATCAAATGTAATTTCATCCACAGCTGTAAAATCACCAAAGCGTTTGGTAAGCAAACCGGCCGATATAATTTTATTATTACTCATTTAATTCTCCATCAGTTGCATGAAACAATCTTCAATGACAGGTTCTGTCAGAATAATTTCTGATTCAGCATGTTGTTTAATCTGCAGGTACTGAATCAAATCACTTTCTGATACACCATCTTTTAAAATAACATGATGATAAATACCGGAAGGATAAGCATGTGCCACTCCATCGAATGCCTTCAGATCGTTCAGCAAATGCAGCATATTCTTCGCTTTTACTCCCCAGAGCTGGTGCCCGAAAGATTGTACAATATTCTGAGGCGTATCAATGGAAAGAATTTTTCCGTTCTGCATCAAAGCCACCCTGTCGCACATAGCTGCTTCATCCATATAGGGAGTTGAAACAAGAATGGTGATTCCCTGCTGCTTTAAACGCTTCAGCATTTCCCAAAATTCTTTTCGTGATACAGCATCAACACCTGTTGTAGGCTCATCAAGAAACAATATCACAGGCCGGTGAATGAGAGCACAGCTCAGTGCAAGTTTCTGTTTCATTCCTCCGGAGAGCTTTCCGGCTTTACGGTGTTTAAACGGTTCAATTTGTGAATAGATATCTTTTATGAGATCATAATTTTCTTTAACAGACGTGTTGAAAATTGTTGCGAAGAAATTAAGGTTCTCAATAACCGATAAATCCTGGTAAAGCGAAAAACGCCCCGGCATGTAACCCACTTTTTTCCTGATGTCTTTATAATTTTTTACAACATCCATTCCTTCAACAGCAGCCGTTCCGCTATCAGCAAGAAGTAATGTTGTAAGAATTCTGAACAAAGAAGTTTTCCCTGCTCCATCCGGACCAATGATGCCAAACAACTCACCTTTGTTTACTTCAAATGAAATATCATTTAAAGCAGTTACTTTCTGCTTGTTGCTTTCATATGATTTTACAATATGTTGTACTGATATGCTCGTCATTTCCGTTTACTTAAACATTACTTCGCCGTACATTCCTATTTTCAGATATCCATCATTCTTTACATTTATTTTTACTGCATACACAAGATTAGCCCGCTCTTCTTTTGTCTGAATTGTTTTTGGAGTGAACTCTGCTTTATCAGAAATCCATGTTATAGTTCCGGGCAACTCCCTGTATTTATCTTTCCCATCATCAATTAAAACTTTTACCTGCTGACCAAGTTTTATCTGCGATAACTGATCGCCGGTTACATAGGCCCGTAATTTCAACACACTTAAATCGGCAATTTTGTACAATGCTTTTCCGGCACCTGTTATTTCGCCGGCTTCGGCATACTTGGTTAAAACTGTGCCGTTGATGGGATTTACAATATCTGCACGTTTTAACTGATCATCGAACTGTGCAACTCTTTTCTGCAATGGTTTCGATTCGCTCAGCACACCCCTGTTTTGTGTTGATACATTGCTGCGCTGCACATTAATCTGCTGCTGCGTAACTGCCATTTGCTTTTTTACCACATCAACCTGGGCATTAATATCATCCAGTTGCTTGCCGGTTGCAGCATCCTGCTTGATTAAATTTTCCACACGCTGTTTTTCATGCAGCAGATTGGCAAGCTGAGATTGCTGAACAGCGAGCTGATTCTGCAGCAACTGTACCTGCGGACCAACATCAGCAGTTTTATCATTTAATGAACTGATGCTTGCCTGTACCTGCTCTTTCTGAAGAGCAATACCCGCAGCATCAACCGTTCCAATAACCCGGTTGGCAGAAACTGTGTCGCCTTCGTTAATAGTGAGAGAAAGAATTTTTCCGCTGAGTTCGGAAGAAACAATGACTTCTGTTGCTTCAAAAGTTCCTGAAGCATCAAACTTATTTCCGTTGCCATTGCAACTCAATAAAAGTGTTGCAGCAACTGTTGCTGTGAAAATGTTACGCATATTTATTTTCCCTTGGTAGTTTGATAATTTATTTGTGCCTGTAATAACTGTATCTGGTGAACAATTAATGTTTGCCGTGCCTGGTCTTCTGCATTTACTTCACGCAGGTAATCGTTGGCAGTAATCACTCCGTTTTCCAGTTGTGCATTTGCTGCTTCTTTTACTTTCACCCGCAGTTCAATTATTTCAAGGTCTTTTGCAATCAGCTGGCTGATCTTATCCATTTCACTTAGCTGCTGTTTTAATTGCGTGTTAGTGTTGAGAACAAACACATCCTGCTGCACACTGATGATTTTCTTATTTATATCAATTAACTGCTTTTCTTTTTTTGCAGTGTACAATCCCCCGAAAGCCCAGTTAAAACGAACACCGGTGATATAAAATGTTTTGAAATTATTCTCCAGCATGTTCAAACCCGGTCTTCCATATCCGCCCTGGAAAAACAAACTTGTTTTGGGAAGATTGCGTGCTTTGATAATATTATTTTGCCCATTTAAAAGATTCTGCTGCTTTTGAAACAGTGTTAATTCGGGTCGCTGAATTGTTTCACCGGAAGCAAAATTTGCTGATGGTTTTTCAAAAACAGTGGCTTCGGAATATTGTTCACCTGTAAATAAACTCAGCACATCTGTCAAACCTTTCCGGGTTGCTTTCAGTTCAATTACACGTTGCTCAATTTTTAATATCTCAGCTTTTAATAAATTGAGATTTGATTTAAATGCCACACCATTCTGCACCTGTGCTTCAGTTTTTTTCAAACCCGTTTCAAGGTCTTTTTTTATAAGCCCGGTCTGCTTTAACTGTTCTTCAATAAACAAAATACTGAGATAAATCTGGTTAATCCTTTCAGTAAGTTTATACAACTCCACTTCAATTTTCTGATCTTCCACATCAGCATTCAGCTGCTGTATATTTTTTTGTTCTTTAATGAACCCTCCATCCCAGATCAGCTGGTTTACATCAGCCACCACCTTATACTGATCTTTACTGGGAGGAGTAATACTGATGCCCGGCACCGGAATTTTTACACTGGTAACATCCGATTGATAGGTTGCTTGTCCGCTTAATGTAAACTGCGGCAAATAACCTTTACCAATATTCTCAATTGATATTTCTTTTGTTTGCCTGATTAAATCCTTTTGTTTAACCAACGGATAATTCTGCTTTGCTGCTTCAACAACTTTGTCAAGTGTTGCTGTTTGTGAAAAAACAGTATTTCCGATAACCAAAAAAAGAAAAAGTATTTTCTTCATGTTGCCATTTTTTAACTGTATCAGCCGACTTATTTGACTTTAATTGACTGCCATACAAATTCGGGTATAAGGGTTTTACGTTCCTGCATCAATTGCGCAAACTGCTTTTCTGAAACATTCATCACCATTTGCACAATCGGCTTACCAATGAAAGGGAAAATACACATTCCGATTACATTCATCATCAGGTGAGCAGGATGTATGGGCCTGATTTGTTTTTTCTCAACTGCATCTTCAATCTGCAGCAGCAGTTTTTTCATGTTGGGCTTTGTACTCCCCCACATGTTTTTTACAAATTCTTCAGGCTGTTTGTTGATTTCATTCATTACAAACAATGGAATGAATGGATTTTCTGTTATCTTATCAATGTACTCTGAGCAAAAAGCTTTCACTTTTTCCAACAGCTCCAGCTCACTGTTAAAAATTGCATTAATCCTCGGAAGAAAAGCACTCATTGCTTCTATAAAAACTTTTTCAAACAATTTCTCCTTACTCCTGAAATAATAATGCAACAGAGCTTTATTAATACCAGCCTTGTCAGCTATTTCCTGCATTCGTGCGCCAGCCAGTCCGTTTGCAACAAACTCCTTACGGGCTGCATTGAGTATCCGTTCTTCTGTGGAGGTATCTTTTTTAGTTTTAACCATACAATTTAACCAAATGGTTAACAAAGGTAAAAAAAAGCATTTCTAAATTCCAAATTTTTTTCTGCTGCACATTAACCCCCGGCACCGTAACTTTCACCCGCACTATTATTCTATGCAGATACATACAGTTGGTTTATTGGTAATCCGGAAAAGAAAATTGTTATTGGCCTTCAGCAATAACAAACAGTGTTATTATTTACCCGGAGGAAAAATTGATAACACCGAAACTCCTGAAACAGCTCTTTGCAGGGAAATAGCAGAAGAACTGAACACAAACTTAACGCCCGGTGACTTCACGTATTATACTCACATTTCTGCCAAAGCGTATGGAGAAGCTGATGGATTGATCATGGAACAGGAATGCTATTTGCTGACCACAGAAATCAATGCCACGCCTTCTGCTGAAATAGGCAGCCTGGGATATTTCAGCCTTGAAGACTATCTTGAACAACCTGTAACTGCACCGGGTGCAGTTATGATACTTGAAAAATTAAAAGCTGATCATTTAATTGACTGAAAATGACAAAAATCGGGTTACTCTCAGATACACATGGATTTCTTGATGAAGCAGTGTTCAAACATTTTGAGCACTGCGATGAAATATGGCATGCCGGCGATTGGGGGTCAAATGAACTTGCCAATCAGCTATCAGCAAAATGCAGGATTCCGGTCAGAGGGGTGTATGGAAATATTGACGGGCAGGATATAAGAAGCGTTTACCCTGAGCAACTCGTCTTTCATTGTGAAGATGTAAAAGTAATCATCAGGCATATTGGCGGCTACCCACCTAAATACAATCCTGAAACAAAAAAAGCATTACTGCTGCACAAACCTCAATTGTTTATCAGCGGTCATTCACATATTCTGAAAGTAATGTATGATGACAGGATTAATTGCCTTCACATAAATCCCGGTGCAGCGGGCAGGCAGGGATGGCATAAAATAAGAACGCTTATCCGGTTTGCAATTGACGGAAGAAACATAAAAGACTGCGAAGTAATTGAACTGGGTAAAAAATAAAACGGAGAATGACTTATCATTCTCCGCAATAATTTCATGTTTGCGCTCTTACATACCGGGGAACAACGGCCGGGCAATTGCTTCCCTGAACGGCCAGGGTACTGCAGCTAAAATTAAAATCAAAGCAACCAGGTACAGCCATTTTGCTGCATTATAATTTTCTTTTTTGGCTTTTCCCCTTGCCATGGTTATGATTATGATTGCAGCAATCATTGCAGTGATATGTTCCACTACCCAGAAACGGGCAAAACTGTCCTTCATCACATTGCCAAAACCACCCATGTTTTCGATTAAATGAAAGCCTACAGTTTCACTGTTGAAATACTGAAACAACCCGAGTATTAAAGTAATATGTGCTGAAATAAGTAACCACAAACTTGTTTTCTTTAATCCACCGTTTTTGCTGAACGACTGAAATAATGCTACCAGTAATAAAATTAAAATCACCCAGCGTAAAATGTTGTGCAAATGAAGTAATCCTGTGTACATATTATGTTATTGTTTTTGTCAAAACTAAAGTTTTCAGGGAAACTAATGTCAGGAAATTGTTTTCTTGTTGATTTACCTGTTCAGTCGGGATAAAATTTAACAATTGATGAGATCAAAAGTTTAAAACTAGTTTATAACGGAATTTCAACTGCTATTTCACAACCCTTTCCAGGTGCGCTATGCAGTTTAAGTTCGCCCGCAAAAGCTTTTACTCTGCGCCTTATATTTTCAAGGCCGATGCCTTTCATTTGCTTTTCAGGATCAAATCCGTTTCCGTCATCAACAATTTTCAGTAATAACTTTCTGCCTTCTTTTCTTAAGGTAATGATGACCTCTTTTGCATCAGCATGCTTAATAATATTACTTAACTGCTCCTGTAATATCCTGTATAGGTTCAGCTGAAGTTTATCAGATATTTCCCTGTCATCAATTCCGTTTACTTCAAATTTCACATGAAACTGATTGCTCTCTGTCATTGTTTCAACAAGTGAAGTTACCACGTGCATCAATGAAACATTTTTTGTTGCTCCGGGAGACAACTGATGCGACAACTTTCTGATTTCGTTGATTGCTTCACGAACATATTTTTCGCCTTCCTTAATTTCGTTTTCCGGCAATTCACCTTTTTTCATTTTCTCCAATCCGTATCCCATAAACAATAATGATGCTGCCAATACCTGGTTAACATTATCATGCAACTCCATTCCTATCTGGTTCCATTCTCTTTCCTGTGCCTCAATTACTTCTTTTTCGATTTTGATTGCAAGCTCTTTTTCTGTCGTTACATCCTGCATGGAACCAATCATTCGTTCAGGGTTACCCGCCTGATCGTAAATGACAAACATGCGGTCTTGCACATACTTGTATGTATCATCCGCACACATAAAACGGTATTCAAGCTGAATAAACTGGTCTTTTTGTGTAATTGATTTATCAATAATCTTCATCACATGTTCTTTATCTTCCGGATGGAGATGCTCTTCCCACCACTTTTCATCTTCACCCAGGTCAGGAGTCTGATATCCGAAAGTGCGGGTGATACCCTGATTGTATAATACTTTCTGGGTTTTTGCATTCATATCCCAAATGGTATCGCTTGTTGCTCTTGTAAGTAAATCATAACGCTCAAGGGCATCTGTAATACTTGCTTCCACCTCTTTCCGTTTAGTAATATCAGATCTGATGGTAATAAACTGAACTGGTTCATGATTTTCGTTCAGGAATGGGATGATGGTTGTGTCAACCCAAAAATAAGAGCCGTCTTTTGCTTTATTTTTTACTTCACTACGCCACACTTTTCCTCTTAAAATGGTTGACCATAATTTAGAATAATGCTCTTCTGTATGGTAGCCCGATTTTAAAATTTTGTGATCCTGTCCAATAAGTTCATCGAGTGTATAGCCAGAAATTTTGCAGAAATTTTCATTTGCATATTGAATAATTCCTTTGTTATCCGATACATCAACAATCGATGATTCATTCAATGCAAAAATGTAATCTTCCACCCGCTTCTCTGCTATTTTACGTTGCTTTTCGTTATCAATTTTATCCAGCGCAAATGAGAGATTATTAATTACTCCTTCAAGTAGTTGTATTTCGTCAATGTTGAAAAAGTCAGGTACAGATGCGTACAATGAAAACACACCATAAACGCTGTCATATTTTTTTAAAGGCAAAGCAATACAGGAAGAATACCCTCTTTTTAATGCGCTTTCACGCCATGGGATCATCCTGGGGTCGTTGGCAATATCATTAATAACCGCAACCTTTTCATCTCTGAAAGCTGTGCCTGTGGGTCCTTTTCCTTCAGGTTTTTCCAGGATTGAGATTGCTCTTATTTCAGACAAATAACCGTTTTCTTCACCGTTTGAAACAACTGGAATAACTGTCGCTTTTTCCTTATCAGCTTGGCCGATCCATGCCATTTTGAATTCACCATAATCAACTGCAATCCTGCAAGCCTCTCTCAACAAAGTCATCTCATCTTTAGCCTGTATGATCATTTGGTTAATATGGCTTACAAAAAGATACAATCTGTTTGTTTTCCTGATTGCAGTCTCTGCAAGTTTGCGGTCGGTAATATCAGTGTAAGCACCCAGCACACCAATGATTTCATTCTTTGAATCTCTGAGAGGTGTTTTGCTTGTAAGAATTGAAAGCTGTGAACCGTCAGGAAGCTGAACCTGTTCTTCAATATTTAATTGAGGCACTCCTGATTCAATAACCAGCCTGTCAACATTACGATACAATTCGGCATGCACATGCCATCCCATCCCAAAATCATCCTTTCCAATCACTTCATCAGGGTTGTGAAAGCCTGCATCGTTAGCAAACATTTCATTACATCCCATGTAAACAGAATTTCTGTCTTTCCAGAAAACCCGTACCGGAACCGTATCAATAATGGTTCTTGTTATTTCCTGCGATACATGTAATTGTTCTTCTACAACTTTTTTGTTAGTAATATCTGATATGAATCCATACCATAGTACAGAACCATCAGCTTCCCTCTGAGGAAGTGCATTACCATATAATGTTCGGATTGTACCATCGTTAAACTTCAACCTGTATTCATGCTGCCAGACCGTTAATTTTTCGCTTGATTCCCGGATAGATTTTATTACATCATCATAATCATCAGGATGTATTGACTGAAAAGCTTTTGCGGCACTGAGCTTTACTTCATCCGGCGTTACACCGCAAAGATCTTTGATTGCTTCGCTTGCATATGGAAAATAAAAATTACCATCAGGCAGCAACTTTAATTGATAAATAACGCCGGGCACCCTTGCTGCAATTTTCTGTAATCTGTCAAAGGATTCCTTTAACTGCTCTTCTGCTCTTTTCCGGTCAGTTATATCATAAAGAGCTGCCAATAAATTATTACTGATTACTGAACCGGAAATCATTACGGTACGAACATCTTTATTTTTACAAACAACATTAACTTCAAGGGGGGGTATATCTATATGTTCCCTGATTGCTGATTGTACAAGACTATCCCACTGTGTCATTATTGCATGTCGGTAAACCGGATCTGGATAAGCTTGTTTCCACCATTCTCTGATAGTTGGCACTTCGTCCCTTGAGTAACCAAAAGTTTTAAAAAAAGCATCATTATAATTAAGAACATCCCCTTCACTATTCAGAAATACAAGTGGTATTGCAGCTACATTAAACAGTTTTTCAAAACCTGTTTCACTTTCTCTCAATGCAGCATTACGTTCATCCAAAGCATCAAGCATTTTATTAAACTCCCTTGAAAGCTGAGCTGCTTCATCATAACCTTTCAATTGTGTTCTTGCAGATGAATTTCCTGCACCAATTTTTTGGATTGTTTCATGTACTGCATACAGCCTGCGTGTAAGCCGGTACCCCATAAACCAGATAACTGCTGCACCAGCAAGGATTGCAATGATTATATAAAGAATGGCTTCCTTAAATAATCCATTCATCTGATCAGTTACAAGCTTTTGGTTCAGCCCTAACCGTACCCAGCCCACCTGTTGTTTATTAAGAAATGATGGAACAGCAATGTCAATTAATTCTGAAGATTGAGAAAGAATTGTCACTTCTGGTTTATGTGGCAAATCGAGCAAATAATGCCCGTTCTTTGAATGATCAGTGTGAGCAAGAATATGCCCTCTTTTGTCAGTAAGTATAGCAAAAGAAAGCTCTGGATAACTTTTCTGAGCATCCGCTAATTCCTGAAGCCCGGCTATATCGTATGAAGAAAGCCATCCTGCTGCCGTTATTGAAAGTGGTTGTGATAAAGCAATAGCATGTTCTGCCTGCTGTTTTAGCAACACTTTTCGCTGGTTCAAGAGAAGGTCAGTGACAAAAGCCGACATTACAATTGTAATAACAGCTGTTATACTTACTACAAGCCTTCCCCGGAGTGTATAAAATAAATAATGTTTTATATCCAGTTTTTTCATTTCACCTCAATTTTTCGTACATCTCTTTCAAATCGTTGTATGTATTGTTTAACAACATCATAATCTTTATTCGTTGCCCGCAAAAAGTATTTTGTGTGAATGCCTGCAAGCAATGCTCTCCCCTTTTCCGTTTCAGGCAACTGCAATAAGCAATCGGTTACCTGCCTGCGGATGGCAGAATCAACATCTCGTCTGATCATAATTGAACCCATGATTAAAGATTCTGTTTCCCAGGCCACTTTTAATTTGGATGCTTCAGGGGGATGATTTTTCTGAAAGTCGTGCCATGGTATGGATGTACTGCCGGCGGCTGAAGAATTTTTCATGTACACATTTAACAGTGCAGATTCATGCGAACCCACATAAATATTTTTTACATCCCTGTTTACATTAATCCCGTTCTGATAAAGGAAATACTGTGTCATTACAGTTGCTGCTATTGCTGTAGGTGCAGAATAACTTACAGTTTTACCAATCAGGTCGGAAGGCTTATTAATTTCAGCATCCTTTCGAACAATGAAAAGTCCTTTAAGACCAGCGGGATCTCCTGTAGTAAGAATTACATCATAGCCAGATTGTATTGCCTGAATGGTTTGCCAGGGATTAGGCCTGATAATTTCCGGGGTGCCATTTTGATATTTCTTTTCAAAATTTGCATAGTCTTTTGATGTTTCCAGAACAAACCGTACACTCTTAATATTATCATTGAGATAATCCATCAATGGCTGATAATCTGCCATAACATCACCAGGGTTATTGAATTCCGGAGTTGCAAAACGATATACCGGTATCGAATCGGAGGGGGCTGTTCCATAAAGGGGGCTGCTGATTTCTTTTTCTTTACAGCCCGGAAGAAGATACAGTAAAACAATAAAATGACACACAAATATGCGTCCTGTCATTGTCGTACTATTAAGTGCAATTTGTGCTTTGTTAACCATTTTCATTTCTTAAATTATCTTTCATTCGTGTTTTATATCGTAATTGTATTATGACAACTTCTAAGCAGAAAAAACAAAACTTTCCAAAAAAATTATCACTGAATTTTCTATCATTATTTCTATACGACAAAACATCAAATCAAAAAATATTCACAAATGATCTTATTAAATATAGTGAGTTCTTTTTTTATTTTTCAGTAAAAATTGATGTACTGAAATATTCATACGCTATTTTATTTTTTTACTACTTCACTATTATCTCCATCTATTGTTTATTGATATAACAGATAAAAAGAAACACCTATTTTTCAAAATTGATTTTTCAAAAAACAGCACCCTGTTAAAAAAAATGGAATATATTTTTACTCTTCCATTGTTAAAATAATTAATCTGAAAACCTTTTTTAATATCAATTCTTAAGCAATATCCGGATTACTTAACCGTAAAATATGTAAGAAAAAAAATTGCTGGTTTAAGGCAAACTGAAAATGATTGACTTCTTTTTACTTCAATATCAATAAAACAAAGAGTACTCTGTATCATCCATTTCTTTCCTGTTAAAATTCAAAGTCTGTTTTAAATATGCAAATTGAGTAAGCAATAAAAGTTGTAACATCAACCTGCAGGCGGGGTAAAATTCATTAAGTGCTTTCATTTACTGTTAAAACAATAAAAGTATTTTGATGTTTTTTTGTGACGAAAATCATTGATTAAAACAATTTTGCTTGTTAGGTTTACGTTCATATTCCGTAACCCAGTCACTCCCGATTGAGTATTTGCCGGAAATTATTTTCAATTAAACCTAAAAATCCGGGTATGAAAACCAAACAGTATCTCCAGGAAATTGCCCAATGGCAATGGGAAATTACAGGCTACCAAAAAGCCGCTTTTCTGATCGAAGAACGTTTAGATGCCATTCACAAAAACATTCCATCACAAAATCCGAGGTCAATTCGTATTAACCGTTTGCTGGAACAAGTAGTTCACCAGGAAAGAGAGTTAAATGACATTGAAAAAAACATTCTGAAAGAAAAGGAAGCCATCAGGAAATACAAAGAAAATATGTATTCCTCTTCTATGCTGGATCATGATCATCAGCAAAACCAGAAAAAATTCGGCAGTGAGGAAATCACTTTCGCTTCTATTAAAAAGGACTACTACAGTTTACTGGAAGATTTGCTGGTATAAAATAACGGTACGATATTAATCAACCCAGTCGGCAATAAAAATATTGGTATCTCTTGTACCACCATTATTTCTGTTGCTGCAGAAAACTATTTTCTTTCCATCAGGACTGAACATTGGAAAGGCGTCAAAACCTTTATCTCTGCTGATTTTTGTAAGCCCGGTTCCGTCTTCATTCATTGTATATAAATTAAAGGGGAAGCCTCTTTTGTATTCATGATTGCTGGCGAAAATAATGTGTTTACTATCGGGCATATAAGCCGGGGCCCAGTTCGCCTGCCCAAAACTTGAAACCTGTCTTGTATTTTTCCCATCTGCATCGGCCACCCAAACCTCCATATTGGTAGGTGCAACCAACCCTTCGGCCAGTAAATTTTTGTATTCTTTTATTTCTGCTTCAGTTTTGGGACGGCTGGCACGCCAGATAATTTTCTTACCATTGGGACTAAACCATGCACCACCATCATAACCTGCCACGCTTGTAATCCGCTTTTCTTTTCCGGTTTTCAAATCCATTATATACAGTTCAATATCGCCGTCTTTAGTACTGGTATAAATCATTTTTTTGCCATCGGGTGAAAGAGTTGCTTCTGCATCATAATATTTGCTGCGGGTTAGTTGCTTAACAATTTTTCCATTAAGATCGGCCATGAAAATATCATAACTGTTATACAAAGGCCAGATGTATTTGTTGCCATATTTTTTACGGTCAGGAACAGGTGGGCAGGTATCAGCAGCAAGATGCGTTGATGCATACACAACGTGCTTTCCGTCTTTCATGAAAAAGCCACAGGTGGTACGTCCTTTACCTGTACTCACCAGTTTTGGAACAAACTCCTCACCCGGTTTGACTGGAACTTTTCCAATATACATCTGGTCGCAGGGAATACCTTCCTTTACATATGTTTTCTGAAAAATGAGCCATTTACCATCGTAGCTGAAATATGCTTCTGCATTATCGCCACCGAAGGTCAGTTGCTGTACATTTTTAAAATGCTTCTCCTCCGGGTAATGTATTGTATCATTTTTTGAAACAATTTCAATAGCGGCAGGTGAAACGCTTTCTGATTTGGGAATAAACTTTAATGCAGTTATCATTAACAATACCGGAACAAATAATACAGCACTCTTCATTTTTCAGTTGAATTTTTGTAAAAATATTGGCAAAACAGTTTGCAAATGTCAGGAAAATGTAGAAAGCCTGCGTTAAAATAATTTAGTTTTGCGCCATGTACAAAAAAGTTGCATCAGGCTTCCTCTTTTTCAGCCTCATTTTACTTGCATGTAATAACGAAGGAACTGTTGGAAAAAACACGCTGACAGATTCCATCAACTCTTCCAAACAACTAAGTGAACTCGAAAAAAAACTGGAAAAGCAGCCTCAATCCGACAGTTTACGTGAAAGCCTTGTACAGGAAATGGTTCTGAATAACCAGTTTGATAAAGCGCTGCTGCAAATTGACCTGCTGCTGAAAAAAAATCCTGACAACCCGGCCTATCTTTTTATGAAGGCTGATGCGTTGGAGAAAAAGGGCGATACCAGCAATGCAATTATTTTCTACCGTCAATCAGTAATAAAAGCAGGCACTTTTACAGAAGCACAACTAAGGTTGGCGGCCTTATATTCAGAAACAAAAAACGAGGCTGCTTTAGCACTTTGTGACGAATTGCTGAAAGATCCGACGGCTTTACGTATGCGCAGTGATATTCTTTTTGTGAAAGCGGCCTATTATTCAAAGACAAAAGACTCAAAAAATGCGCTGAAAACTTACAATCAATTAATACATGAAGATTATACCTATCTTGATGCCTACATCGAAAAGGGGTTGGTGTATTATGATATGGGGAATTTTGCGGAAGCGCATAAATCTTTTGAAAAATCAACCAGCATCAGTAACAAGTTTGCAGATGGTTATTTCTGGATGGCAAAAGCAGAAGAAAAGCTGAACAACACCCGGGAAGCAATTGATAATTATAAACGGTCGCTGGCATTAGACCAGTCAATAACAGAAGCAAAAGATGCGCTGAAGCGGCTGGGAGCAATAAAATAAAACCTGCAAACAATTAACTACAAACAATAATTTTTTACCAATGCCAATCATAGCCCCTTCATTATTATCAGCAAACTTTATTAACCTGCAGGCCGATTGTGAAATGCTGAACAACAGCGTTGCCGATTGGTATCATCTTGATGTGATGGACGGACGTTTTGTTCCTAATATTACGTTCGGGCCGATGATTATTGAGTTTTTGCGCAAAGCATCAACCAAAACATTTGATGTACACCTGATGATTGAAGATCCGGGAAAATATGCTGAAGCTTTTCAAAAAGCCGGTGCCGATATTCTCACTGTTCATTATGAAGCCTGTACACATCTGCACCGTAATATTCAGCAGATAAAATCGCTGGGGATGAAAGCTGGTGTTGCACTTAACCCGCACACACCAGTTGAACTGCTGAAAGATATACTTACCGAAATTGATCTCGTATTACTGATGAGTGTAAACCCGGGTTTCGGAGGGCAATCGTTTATTCCCAACACACTTGATAAAATAAAGCAGCTGCGGAATATGATTGATGAAAAAGGATTGAATGTTGATATAGAAATTGACGGAGGTGTTACACTTGAAAATGCAAAAACAATTCTTGATGCAGGCGCAACAGTTCTTGTAGCCGGTAATACCGTTTTCAGATCAGCAAACCCTGCTGAAACAATCAGTAAGTTGAAAAATATTCTGTAAACAGCTTCGTTTTAGCAGAAAGCATTAGTTTTATCGTTCATGAAAGCAACCAGAATCTGCTTACTTTTTTTAGTCCTTCTGTGGACATCTGTTTCATTTGCCCAGAAAAAATCGGCAACAATTGCCGGTAAAGTTCTTGATGAAAATGAACAACCTGTAAGCAATGTTTCCGTTGTTATTCTTGGCCGTACTTCAGGAGTTGTTACAAATGATTCCGGTCTTTTTAAATTAAAAGTTCCTGCCGAAAAAGCATTTGCACTCATCTTTTCCCATACATCTTTCCGTAGTGATCAACGCAATTTTTTTCTAAATGAAAATGAAGAAGAACATATTGTGATCCGTTTGGAAAAAGGAGCAAAAGAACTGCAGGAAGTAACGGTAAAAGACGACCGCTTAAGAACTGAAGGAGCCGGTTACCGCATCAATCCAAAAAATGCGCTGCAACTCCCCTCAGCTACAGGTGGTGTGGAAGCACTGATTAAGGTATTTGTAGGAAGTAATAATGAACTCACTTCGCAATATTCTGTGCGTGGTGGTAACTACGATGAAAACCTGGTGTACGTCAACGACTTTGAAGTGTTCCGTCCATATCTTGTACGGCAGGGACAGCAGGAAGGATTAAGTTTCATCAATCCAGAAATGGTGCGCAGTCTTACTTTTTACAATGGAGGTTTTCAATCGAAGTATGGCGATAAGATGAGCAGTGTGCTCGACATTCAGTACAAACGTCCAAAATCATTTGGCGGATCTGCTTATGTTTCTTTACTTGAGCAAGGTGTTCACCTGGAAGGTGGAAGCAAGAACGAAAAATGGAGTTACATTGTTGGCGCAAGAAATAAAAGCAACCAGAATTTGTTGGGAAGCCAGGAAACCAAAGGCAACTACGTTCCTTCCAGTAACGATTTCCAGGGATATTTTACCTGGCAACCCAAAGAAAAATGGATTTTTGAAGGCATGGCTAACATGTCTAAATCGCAGTTTAAACTTACACCCGAATTCAGCAGGCAAACAGCATCGGTTTTATCCAAGTACTTCACAACAAATCTTGGACTTGATACCTATTTTGCCGGTGCTGAAAAAGATGCATACAGCACAACCATGTTTGGCATTGCTGCCAATCATCAACCCCGAAAAAACCTGAAGCTGAAATGGATGCTGAGCCAGTTTACAGATAAAGAAGAAGAGTCATTCGATATTCAGGGAGCTTACTTATTTGGTGAACGGGATTTCGACCGCAGCCATTCAGATTTTGGTTTGATTGTAAATCCACTGGGGTCGGGTGTGTTTCAGAATTTTGCACGCAACCGGCTCACAATACAGGTGCAGAATTTTTCGCACAAAGGCAGTCTTGAAAAAGGAAAGCATTTTATTCAGTGGGGGGAAAGTTTTGAACGGCAGTCAATTTATGACAAACTGAATGAATGGGAATTGCAGGACAGTGCCGGCTATACGCTTCCTTTTAATCCCAATCAACTGCAGTTAAGCAAAGTCATTAAATCAACTGCGGAATTTGCCTATTTCAGAAATACAGGTTTTATACAGGACAATATTATTCTCAATGATTCGCTCAACATGACGTTGCAGGTGGGGGTTCGGTACAATTACAATACACTCAACAACGAATTGCTTGTTCAGCCAAGAATACAGTTTGCATTCAAACCCAAGTGGAATAAAGATATTATCATACGCACCGCAGCAGGAGCTTATCATCAACCACCTTTTTACAGGGAACTGCGTGCTTATGACGGTACGGTGAACAAAGATGTAAAAGCACAAAAAAGCTGGCAGGTCGTTGCAGGTATTGATTATAATTTTAAAGGCTGGGGCAACCGCCCGTTTAAACTGCAGGCGGAAGCATATTACAAGCATATGTACGATGTGGTGCCTTACGATATTGACAACGTACGTATCCGTTATTTCGGAAAAAACAACGCCAAGGCCTATGCAACCGGAATTGAAGCAAGATTGTTTGGCGAACTGGTGAAAGATGCAGAAAGCTGGGTAAGCATTGGTTTAATGCGTACAAGAGAAAATTTAAGCGATGACCAATGGTATAATTACAAACTGGATTCACTGAACAACCCTGTTGACAGCACATTGGTGCAGGGCGGATGGGTGCGCCGCCCAACCGACAGACTCTTAACCTTTGGTATGTTTTACCAGGATTATTTGCCCACCAACAAAAACTTTAAATTTTCCATGAACTTTTTATATGGAAGTAATCTGCCGTACAATACACCCAATAATGTAAAGTACCGCAATGCATTTGTGATTGATCCGTATATACGTGTTGATTTTGGGTTCAGTGCATTGCTGCTTGATGGAGAAAAAGCAAAGAGGAGAAGTCATAGCCCGTTCAGGGATTTCAATACCATCTGGGCAAGCCTTGAAGTGTTTAATGTAATTGACAAGCCCAATACTATTTCGTACATGCTGATCAAAGATTTCAGCAACAGTATTTTTCTCATCCCGAACAGGCTAACTCCACGACTGATTAACTTTAAAATTGTAGCAAGGTGGTAATCAACTTTTGCAGCAATTAATTGTTAAAGATTTTTTTTAGTTTAGTCACTTCAAATAAACTACATGCCATCATCCCCTTTAAATGAATTTTTAAGAAACGTACAACAAATACCAAACGATGTTTTTCTGCGTCAGCCATTCAATGGTCAGTGGAAAGAGTGGACATGGAAACAGGCCGATGATGAATGCAGAAGAGTGGCTTCAGCAATTAAGTTGCTTGGCCTGGCAGAGAAAACGCATATTGCTGTTCTTTCAAAAAACTGTGCACACTGGATAATGGCAGATATTGCTATCATGATGGCAGGATGTGTATCTATTCCCATCTACCCTACTTTAACTGCACATGCCATACAGCCAATATTGGAACATAGTGATGCAAAAGCAATTTTCATTGGCAAGCTGGATGATTTTTCAACACAGGAAGAAAGCATCCCGGTAAACTTTATCCGCATTGGTTTTGATGATTATGAACGAAAAGAACAATACAACTGGAATGAACTGATTGCACAACATCAGCCCCTGCAAGAAGTGCATCACTGGACAGCAGATGAAATACTTACTATCATCTACACTTCCGGTACAACGGGCAATCCAAAAGGGGTGATTCATACAGCAGGCAATTTTGATGCAGTATTAACCATTGCCATAAAAGAATTAAAGTTACCTAAACGCTCAGCTATGTTTTCATATCTGCCGTTGAGTCATATTGCTGAACGAACAGGTATTGAATTTGATGGTTTATACAGTGGTTCAACCATTTCATTTTCTGAATCCATCCAAACATTTGCAAAAAATGTGGAAGAAATTCAGCCACATGTATTTTTTGCAGTGCCACGTTTGTGGGGAAAGTTCAGAGAAGGGATTCTGCATAAAATTCCACAGAACAAACTCAGTATTTTACTGGCTATTCCGTTTGTAAATACATTCATTAAAAAAAGCATCAGGAAAAAACTTGGCTTGTCAAGAGCATCGCATATTTACAGTGCCGCAGCACCTATTTCTGTTGATATGCTGCAGTGGTACGATAAACTTGGTGTTACCATTATCCAGGCACTTGGTATGACGGAAGATTGTGTGTACGCACATTTTGAACGTCCGTACGCTTACCGACACGGATCAGTAGGAAAGCCATTTGAAGGATTGCATGTAAAAATTTCGGAAGAAGGTGAGCTGCGGGTAAAAAGCCCCAGCATTATGAAAGGGTATTATAAAGAAGCTGAAATGACCGCTGAAGTTTTTGATGAAGACGGATACCTGAAAACAGGCGACTTATGTGAGTATGATCATGATGGTTTTTTGTTTGTTACAGGCCGTGTAAAAGACCAGTTTAAAACCGACAAGGGCAAATACATTTCTCCTGCACCAATTGAACTGAAACTGCTGGCGAATACGGATATTGAAAACGTTTGTGTGGTGGGAATGGGTATTCCGCAGCCAATTGCATTGGTTACCCTTTCAGAAGCAGGCAAGCAAAAAACAAAGGAGCAGATTGTTGAAAGCATTACAATTTCTTTAAACAATGTAAACCCTTCACTTGAGCATTACGAATGGGTGGAAAAAGCAATTATTATGAAAGAAAACTGGAGTGTTGAAAATGGTTTACTCACTCCTACCTTAAAAGTAAAACGTAACCAGGTGGAAAAACTGCATCAGCCGTTTTACACCACATGGTTCGATCATCATGAAACTGTTTTTTGGGAATAGTTATTTCAGCAGCTTTTCAAACTTCTTCAGTTCGGTAATTTCAACTGCTGACAGCGTTTCGTTGTTATCATATTTCGCTTTTAGGAACAGTACACGTTTATGCTGTGGATATTTAGCAAGTATGGTATCAATTATTTTTCCTGCAGCTTCATCCTTTACAAACAATGGCGTTGGTGCCGATGCTGCAGCTTTTTCTTTCAGCGGTTTCTTTTTAATGATGGCTTCAAGCGTAGCCAGTTTATTTGGCGGAATAGTTGGAACTTTTAATGCTTTTTGTCTTAACCCTTCTAATTGTTTTTTGCTCAGCCCTCCCCGCTCTTCATACTGAAAAGCAAGGCTTTTTACAAAAGTCGAATCAGGCCTTGCTGCCAGCATTAACTGAAGAACATCTTTTATCACATCTACATCGGCCTTTTTTCTTTGCATAAAATAAAAGTAAAACAGTTTCAGCAAATCAATCATCTTCTTTCCGTTCTTTGTTCTGCATGAATATTTCCAGGAACCTGCAAACTTTTTCGTTCAGCAACCACAGCATTAAAGTAGTTGTTCCCGATGCTGATTCGTTGCAGCATTGGTATGCAAAAGAACTTAATACAAAAGCCACCGCAGACTTTCCTTATTGGGGAAAAATATGGCCGGCTGCAAAAGCATTGTGCGCTTTTATCAGCAACCATACAGAACTGTTGAAGGATAAGCAAGTGCTGGAACTGGCGGCTGGTGTTGGTCTTCCTTCCCTGCTTTCGTCATTCTATGCAAAAGAAGTTTGCTGCAGCGATTATAATGCAGATGCTGTTACATTCATCAACGAATCTATAATAGAAAATAAACTGCAGAACATCTCTGCACGTGTAATTGACTGGAATCATCTTCCTCCCGGATTAACTGCTGATGTATTGCTTGTAAGCGATATCAATTATGAACCCGGAAGTTTTGAAACACTCTTTAAGGTTTTAATTCAATTCCTCAACAACAATACAACTGTTCTGCTCAGCACACCACAGCGCTTAATGGCTAAACCATTTATTGAGCAGCTGCTTCCTTTTTGCAAACAACTGGAAGAAGTATTGATCAAAAGCGAGGATGATGAAACAATGTGTTCAGTGTTCCTGTTGAAAAAATAAAAGTCATTGATGAGTTCAGAAAAGAGATAACTGTTGCTGGTTGCTTTGCTTTTTACTACGACCTGCAGCAACAACTTTGGTTTCAATTGTAAACAGTTCAGATGCTTCATGACGGGATGCAACAACCACTTTTACATTACCTGCATATTGCTGAAATAATGCATCCACAATTTCAGGTTTGTTGTTATTGGCTGAAAGATGGGAAAGAATAAGATGAGATAATTTTTCTGATTTATAGTTGAGAAATAAATCCAGCGCCTGTGAATTACTCAGGTGACCTTCATCGCCACTGATTCTTTTTTTAAGATGATAAGGATAGTTGCCGTTTGCCAGCATATCTTCACAATAGTTCGATTCAAGAAATGCAGCATGGCATTGCGGAAAATATTTCAGCACCTGTTTGCAGGCATAACCAATATCGGTTATCACACCAATGTTTACTCCGCCAGAACTGATCATGAAACTATGTCCATCAACAGCATCATGCGATTTTGAAAATGTTTTTACAGAGAGCTGATCAAACTGAACTGTTTCATTTTTTTTAAAATGTTTGACTAAATGCGGTTCAACCCTGCAATGAAAACTGTTGTATGTTTTCTCTGTGATATAAACCGGCAGATGGTGTCTTTTTGAGAGATTTTCTAATCCTGAAATATGATCGCTGTGTTCGTGTGAAATAAAAACCGCTTTCACCATTTTCATATCAAGACCAACAGTTTTCATCCTTCGCTCCGTTTCCCTGCACGAAAGTCCTGCATCAACCAGCACAGCCTCCTGCTCATTGCCAACATAATAACAATTGGCATTACTCCCTGAATTTAATGATGCGAAATAAACCGGCATTGAAAATTGAGAATTGAATTGGAAGGCAAATTCGGGAAATTATTTATTCCTGACAAACATTCAATACCCTGTATTATCAGTACCGACAACTTTTTCTTTTTTAAGTTCATAATAATTTCCACGAAAACACTGGCCGGCTTTCTGATTAAAGTTCTTTTTAAAATTAAACATATCCCAAAACCAGATTCTTGTTGCAATTCTTAATTCAAATTTTGTTTTTGTTATTTCTCCCTTTCTGATTTCATCAATTGTAAAAAAATATTTGTCCGGCAAGTAAACAGGAATTTGCCCCAAAGTTATTAATGAACCTATAGCAGGTTGTCCACAAACAAATAATTTTTCAATTTTATAAAGTTTAACTTGAATATCGGCCAAATTACTATCAGTGGTTATTGTATAAATCTCTGCGCTTTTTAATATTTCATATTCTTTCGTCAGTTCAGGATTAACAACAAATGCATTGATTTTGTTTATAACAGGTGCAGGATTACGGTATTCTTTTGGGAAAATTTTATACGAATAACAAGATGTTAATAGCAAAATAATTAAAACTGAAAAAATAGTAATTCGCATAATTAAAGTTAATAATTGAAATAAAGCACTTTACTTCTCCAAACCACTTTATCATTTCCTTATCAATTACTCATTCTTAGCTTGTATTCAACCCAAAAAAAACTTACACTTTTTCTCCAATTAATTCCCTGATAACAACAGATGCAGCAACAGCACCAAACACTGCAGGCATATACGACACAGTTCCGTAAGCTGATTTTTTATAATTCTTCCCATCCGTCATCATCAAACTTTCCTTGATAATTTTTTCAGGAGAAAAAACAGCTTTTATTCCCGACCTGATACCTTTTTCCTTCAGCATCTTTCTTATCTGGTGTGCAAATGGACAATTATATGTTTTTGAAATATCAACCACCTGCAGTTTTGTGGGATCAAGTTTTGCTCCTGCACCCATGCTGCTTACCAATGGCAACCCGCTTTCATAAGCCAAAGAAATAAATGTAATCTTTGGTGTAATACTGTCGATGGCATCAATGATATAATCGGGTTTTAATGCAAGTTGCTGTTGTACCATTTGCGGGTTTACAAATTCTTTTACCACGTTCAGCTGCAATTCAGGGTTAATGGCTTTCAGGCGTTCAGCCATAATCATTGCTTTTGATTCGCCATGATTGGTGGCAAGTGCAGGCAACTGCCTGTTGCGGTTGCTGGGATCAACCACATCACCATCAATAATCGTCATTATACCCACACCGCTGCGTGCAATAAATTCTGCAGCAAAAGAACCTACACCACCCAGCCCAACAACCATTACATGTTTTTGTGTGAGCAGGCGTACCCGTTCTTCACCAATCAATAAACTTGTGCGTGAAAGCCACGAAATATCCATCATATCTTTAAAACTCCGGCACCAAAAATAGCTGATGCATTTTTGAAAAGCTGCAAACTAAGTGAATCTTCACCAATCTGAAAAGCTTTTGCAGCTAATTGATAAATATCCCTGATGCTGATCTCTGCATCATCTGTCTCAAGAAAAAAACGATCAACAGGAATTTTGCTTAAACATTCCTGCATTTCTTTTTTTACAAGCGCTTTGCCAAACGAAACATAATATCCTGCCGCAATAATTTTTTTTGCAATTGCTTCATTGCGGTTGAAGCCGTGAAAAATCACAGGCACTTTGTTTTGTTCTTTTTTCAACAGCAAAAAAATATCATCATGTGCACGTACACAATGAAGGATCAAAGGTTTATTGATTTCATTGGCAAGATGAATATGCTGAACAAACACTTTCACCTGCAAATCAAAATCTGTTGCACAAACTTTATCTAATCCGCATTCACCAATTGCTAAAATATTTTTTGCATGAACTGTATTGGTTAATGATGCAAAATCTTCCTGCCATTGCTGTGCATTTATATACCATGGATGCAGTCCTGCTGAACAATACTTCACTTCAGTTGTTTGATTAAAGTGAGTATAAAAATTCTGCAAAAACCAATCATCGGTTGGCTGAGCAAGATGTGTATGAATGTTAATGTACAAGGCAGATTTTTTACTAAGGTAATAAGTGAATTTAAAATTGCCTGTTTGTTAACGTTTCCACATGCTGTGAATAAGTAACTTTATGAAAATAACTTTTCAATAAGTAATATTGAAAACAGATGGACGGGTTAGTAGTATCAGGCACAAACTGATACTTATTGTGAACATGGCTGGTGCTGTAATAAGTTATTCCGGTACCGCCGCTAAAATGGAAAATCATTGACAGAAACTATTATCAACCTCGAAACCGTAAACCCTATTGAGTTCTTCGGTGTTAACAACGGCAAGCTCGATCTCCTGAAAAAGAAATTCCCTCTTCTGAAGATTCTTTCAAGAGGCACTCAAATCAAGCTCAGCGGAAGTCCTGAACAAATTGATCAGGCAAAGGAAAAAATTGATCTGCTTATTGCTTATCTCGAACGCAATGGTCAGCTCAGTGAAAATTACTTTGAACAGATTCTTGGAGGTGATGACCAGGAGACCGTTGATCATTTTATTGAGCGTAATCCCAGCGAAGTACTGGTGTTTGGCCCCAATGGCCGCACTGTTCGTGCCCGTACACAGAACCAGAAAAAAATGGTGGCAGCAATTGACAAAAATGATATTTTGTTTGCTGTTGGTCCGGCAGGTACAGGTAAAACATACACCGCAGTTGCATTGGCTGTCCGTGCATTGAAAAATAAACTGGTGAAGAAAATTATTCTTACACGCCCTGCTGTTGAAGCTGGCGAAAGCCTCGGTTTTCTGCCCGGCGATTTAAAGGAAAAAATTGATCCATACCTGCGCCCGTTATACGATGCGCTGGATGATATGATTCCTGCAGATAAGCTGGGTTATTATATGAGCACCCGTGTAATTGAAATTGCTCCGCTTGCTTATATGCGTGGCCGTACGCTGGATAATGCATTCATTATTCTTGATGAGGCGCAGAACACAACCGATCTTCAGTTGAAAATGTTCCTCACCCGTATTGGCGCCAATGCAAAAGCAATTATTACCGGCGACTTAACACAGGTTGACCTTCCGAAAAATCAACGCAGTGGTTTGGAAAAAGGTATCCGCATCCTGAAGAACATTGATGGCATCAGCCACATTGAACTGGATGAAGAAGACGTTGTTCGTCACCGCCTGGTGAAAGCCATCATCCGTGCTTACGACAAAGACCACCAGCAGGATATGGAACAAGGTGGTTACAGAAGATAGAGATCTTACATCGCATATACAACCGCAAATCCCGTTTCAACTTTGAGACGGGATTTTTTTATCCGTTAACCTCTGCTTAAATCTGATAAATCTGCGCTTCGATATAATCCCTTTTGTACATTTGAGATTATGAAGAAAACGATCCTTCTCCTGTTAGTTGTTATTGCAGCTTTTGCTGCCTGTAAAGAAAAGCACGAACGGCCTGATGATGCACTGGGTACAGCCCGTGAGTTTATCCGCAGTTCGTTAAACGGGGAATATGACTGGGCAAGGGAGCTGATGGTGAAAGACAGCCTGAATCTTTATGAGCTCGATGTTATTGAGAAAAAGTACAAAACTGAGATGAGTGCAAAAGATAAAGAGGGGTATAAAAGCTCAAGCATCGTTATTCATTCGGTTGATAATGTAAGCGACAGTGTGGTGATTGTGAATTACTCCAATTCATATAAAAACAAACAAATGCCCATCAAAGTAATTTTGAAAAATGGCTTGTGGCAGGTTGATTTCAATTATACATTTACCGGAAATCTATAAAAGAAAGAAGATAGAATACAGAAGGCAGAAGTTAGAACAGAAAAGTGTTTCATAAATGTTTGTTGCTCTATGTCCGGGTTTGTTCTTCTTGCTTCTATCTTCAAAATTCTAACTCCTAACTTCATCTATGCTAAAAAACTTTTTACTTGTGGGAATTGGTGGTGCTGCCGGCAGCATGTTGCGTTATGCCTTTTCGTGGTGGTTTAAAAATGCGTCTTTCCCGCTGGGAACTTTCTTAGTGAATATTATTGGTTGCTTTATTATTGGTGCCGCTTTTGCATTTGCAATGCGTAATGAACATTTTGATGTAAACTGGAGATTATTTGTAGTTACAGGTATTTGTGGTGGCTTTACCACTTACTCTGCTTTTTCGGTTGAAATGCTGACCATGCTGCAACAAAACAAGTATGCATTGTTCATTATTTATTTTTCAGCTACAGTTATTCTTGGATTATTAGCTACATGGTTTGGATATGCGTTGATGAAATAATCTTTTGAGTAGTATTATTTATGACTCAGGAACAGGCAAACTATATTATTCAGCAATTAAAAAATAAAGGAATTATTTTTAACGATGGCCTCACAAAAGCAGAAATAAGTGTAATTGAACAAAAGTTTACGATCAGGTTCCCTCCAGACTTACAATTATTTCTGGAAACCGCTTTGCCAACATCACAAAGATTTGTAAACTGGAGAGCAGCCTTAACTTCCAACGAAGAAACTTCAGCTATCAATTCCAGCTTAAACTGGCCGTTCGAGGGAATGCAATTCGATCTTGAAAACAATCATTTTTGGCATGATGAATGGGGAGTTAAGCCCATCGCATTAAAAGAGCAAATTGAGATCGCAAAAAAACATTACAACTCATACCCAAAGTTAATTCCAATATACGGTCATCGTTTTATTCCAAGCGCACCATGCGAAAGCGGTAACCCTGTTTTTTCCGTATATCAGATGGATATCATTTATTATGGTTTTGATTTAGCTGATTATTTTTCCAACGAATTTCACTTTGAATTACCCTCATTTTTTGAAGTTCCGGCAGAGCCTTTACGAAAAATCAGATTTTGGAGTGAGGTTGTCGAATAATTCCAATCTTTAACTGCTACCATTATAACCAACCGATGAACGGATTGCGACGCAACCGGGATTCCATGAAAAACTACAGCTGGCATCAAAAAAACACCTGTACCCTGTAACCGGCAACCTGCAACTCTTTCTCCCCTCTTTTTGTTTTTTGGATTTTTTACAGGTACTTCGCAGCTTATAACTGAAATTTGAGGCATGGCAGCACAACCAAATAAGAAAGATGCATTAGGAAAAGGGATCCGCTCCCTGTTGCAGAGTATTGATGATGACCTGAAAACAACCGCCGGACAGCTGAAACCCACCGTTACAGAGGCTGTTACCGGTATTTTGCGTATTCCCATCAGCGAAATTGAAATTAACCCCAAACAGCCGAGAAGAGATTTTGATGAGCAGGCGTTGAAAGAACTGGCCGACAGCATTAAAATGCACGACATTATTCAGCCGGTTACTGTTTCAAAAATTGCCCCTAACAAATACCGTTTAATTGCAGGTGAACGCAGATGGCGTGCAAGTAAACTGGCAGGATTAATGGATATTCCAGCATTTATTCGCCAGGCAAATGATACCGAACTGCTGGAACTTGCCTTACTTGAAAACCTGCAGCGTGAAAACCTGAATGCGGTTGAAATTGCCCTCAGCTATAAACGGTTGATGGAAGAACTGGATTATACGCAGGAGCAGGTGGCTGAACGTATGGGTAAAGACCGTACAACCGTTACCAACTACATCCGTTTGCTGAAACTTCCTCCCGATATTCAACTGGCTATCCGTTCGGGCGAATTATCAATGGGCCATGCAAGGGCATTGATTAATGTTGATACGGTTGATAAGCAGTTGTATGTGTTTAACCAGATCAAACAAAAAGGATTATCGGTTCGCCAAACAGAAAGTCTGGTGCGCCAGTTATATAAATCAAACCCTGTTAAAAATTCGGTAAAGACCGGGTTGCCACAGGCATTTCAGCGTATTGAAGATAATTTAGCATCACAATTTGGTACCAAAGTAAAATTGCATCACAGCAAAAAAGGAAACGGAAGCATCATGATTGAATATTACTCGCTTGAGCAGTTCAACCAGATTCTGAAACAATTGGGGACCGATGTGGAATAGAGCATGAGGTATTTATTTTTATTCATAGCATTCAGCATTGTTACATTTCAGGTTTCAGCACAGCAACAGGATTCTGTGCTGAAAAAATCTGTTGAGCAGGTAAAAAAAGATACAGCAAAAACAAAAAAATTTACACAGTGGCTGTTTGAAAAAGATTCCGTTCACTCTCCCCGCAAAGCAACAATGCGTTCAGCAGTTATTCCCGGTTGGGGACAGGCATACAATAAAAAATACTGGAAAATTCCGATAGTGTGGGGAGCGCTTGGAACCGCTGCCGGCTTTTTTGTGTACAACCGCAGGGAATACATTGATTCAAGAGATGCCTACCGGTATATGATGGATACGATTGATGCAAATGACATATTAATTAAACCAAAATTCCGTACGGCTTATCCTGAAAGTGTGAGGCAGTACCGCATTTCAGTTAGACAGTATGTTGATTACTCTGTTCTGGCCTTTATTTTACTCTGGGGATTAAATGTGGTTGATGCAACAGTTGATGGCCATCTGAAACAATTTGACGTAAATGAAAACCTTTCATTTAAAATAAACCCCAGCTACAACCCCATTTCAAAACAGGGGAATGTTGGGTTGGTTTTTTCTTTCGGGAAGTAATTCTTTTTTATTTCTGCTCACATCTGTTATCCCGTTTATTAGTTTCTTTGTAAAACTCAGTTTCACTTAAAAACAATCGCACAATGAATATTGCATTAATCGGTTATGGAAAAATGGGGAAAGCCATCCATGAAATTGCAAAGCAAAGAGGACATGAAGCCGTATTGATTATTGACCTGGGTAACCAGGCCGACTTTACTGCTGAAAACCTTGCAAAGGTTGATGTGGCAATTGAATTTACCAGTCCGCATACAGCATACGATAATGTAATTAAACTTCTCCAGAACAAAGTTCCGGTTGTGTGTGGTTCAACCGGCTGGCTCGAAAAACTGGACGAAGCAAAAAAAGTTGCTGCTGAAAATAAAACGGGGCTGATTGTTGCAAGCAACTTCAGTGTGGGTGTAAATATTTTCTTTGAAGTGAATAAACGCCTGGCACAACTGATGGCACTGCAGGACAGCTATAATGTGGAACTGAAAGAAATCCATCACACAGCAAAAAAAGATGCCCCAAGCGGAACAGCTATTACATTAGCCGAACAGGTGCTTGCTTCTGTTACACGAAAAGAAAAATGGATAAATGATGTGGCACAAAATCCGGCAGAACTTTCCATCATCAGCGAACGCATTGACCCTGCACCGGGAACGCATCATGTAAAATATAGTTCTTCTGTTGATGACATTGAAATCATACACACCGCCCATAACCGTACAGGGTTTGCACTTGGCGCCGTACTTGCTGCCGAATTTCTGAAAGGCAAAGAAGGATTTTTTGGAATGAAAGAAGTTCTTAACTTGTAAGCACCATGCTGCTTCAAACAAGAATACTCATCCTTTTCATTACTGCTGTTTTATTTTATTCGGTGCCTTTTGCACAGGATAAATCTGTTGATTCATTAAAGAATGATATTGTAAGCAATATTCCCCCGGAAAAAAAACTATCTGCATACGTATCGCTTACCAGCAGGCTGAGTCTTGCAAGCTTTAACCAAACAATACAGTATGCAGAAGAAAGGGATTGAACTTGCCAGGAAATTAAACGATTCACTTGCTTATGCAGAACTGAGCAAGAATATGGGGGTTGCATATTATTTTAAAGGCGAGTACGATAAATCAGCAACTCTTTATTATACTGCTGCACGTATTTATGAACAGGCGGGAAAAATTCAGCCACTTGCATATGTTTACAATGATATTGCCAAACTCTTCCGCAAAACCCGTGAACTGAAACGGGCTTCTGACAACTACGACAAGGCTTTGTCTATATTCCGTTCATTAAAAGATTCAAGCGGCATACAAATGATCCTGAACGAAAGCGGTGTGGTATATGAATACCAGGGAAATTACACCGAAGCACTCCGCCGTTATAAAGCATCGTTTGATATAGCCACAAGGTTAAAAGATGAAATGGGAAAAAGCTGGTGCTACAATTTCATGGCAGGTGTGTATGTTCTTCAAAATAAATTTGAACTGGCCGAAGATTATCAACTGCGTGCATTAGCCATCAGGCAAAAACAACAGGATACTTTTTCCATAGCTCTCAGCTATTCTGACCTCGGTATTTTATACAGTGCCTGGGGCAAACCTGAACGGGCATTGTATTACTTTGAAGAAAGTAATAAAACTGCAGAGAACATGGGCTACAAAGAACTGATTGCAAACAATTATGCCGAAATGAGCAAAGTAGCTAACGTAAACGGAGATTATAAAAAGGCGCTTGACTATTTTACATGGTCAACCCAGATGAAAGACTCCATTTTTACTGCACAAAAAAACAGGCAGGTTGAAGAATTAAGCACATTATACGAAACAGGAAAAAAAGAACAGCAGATTGAACAGCAAAAAGAAACCATTCAAAAAAGGAACCGGTTAATTTTCATCATTTCAGGAGCTTCACTCCTTTCGCTGCTGGTAGCATTTCTTTTATATAACCAGTACAAATGGAAACAGCAGGCAAAGTTACAGGCAGAAATTACCGAGCAGCAGCAGTTGGCTGCAAAATCGGTATTGGAAGCTGAAGAAAAAGAACGCAGCAGAATAGCAAAAGACCTGCATGATGGTGTGGGACAAATGATGAGTGCCGCCAGGATGAATCTCTCTTCCTTTTACAACAACATAACACTTAACGATAACAGCCAGCAGAAATCTTTGTACGATATTATTCAGCTTGTTGATGACAGTTGTAAAGAAGTAAGAGCTGTAAGCCACAGCATGATGCCTGCTGCCCTGCTTACAAAAGGTTTGCCGCAGGCTGTTGATGAAATGCTGTCAAAAATCAACAGTAATAAATTAAAAGTATCATTCCACAGTGAAGGATTTGCAGACAGACTGGATTCCAACATCGAAACAATTCTCTTCAGAGTAATACAGGAGTGCGTCAACAATACCATTAAACATGCAGAGGCGGGCAATCTTGACATTGCTTTAATTCATGACAACGATGGTGTAAGTGTTACCATTGAAGATGACGGGAAGGGCTTTGATTATTCCAGCTTCAGGGAAGAAGATGGAATTGGATTAAAAAACATTAGCAGCCGTATCCAGTTTTTAAAAGGCACGCTTGATTTTGATACTTCACCCGGCAACGGAACATTCATTGCCATACATATACCTGCCCAATCTGTAAACACATGAAACTGAAAATCCTGTTTATACTTTTCATCTGTTGCCTGCAAAGCAAACTGCACCTGCATGCGCAAATAACCAAAGCCGACAGCCTGCGCAAGGTCATCAACTCCGAAAAAGATGAAGTAAGAAAAATGCAGGAACTGCTGCTGCTTGCTATTGAATACCGAAATATTAATCCCGACTCATTACTCAATTTATCAGAAACTCTGATTGCGCTTTCCGAAAAAAATCATGACGAAAGCATGAAGATGAAAGCAGAAATCAATAAAGTTTTTTATTACCTCAATACATCACAACCCGATTCCGGTCTCCTGCTTTCAACCAGAAACATCAGGAAGCTGAACAACAAATCGGGAAACGATTCACTGCTTGCACAATATCACTCTGCTGCCGGCCTCAGCCTGATGCGTTTAAACAGGCAGAAAGATGCAATGGAAAACTTTTTTACTGCATTAAAAAAAGCAGAGAAGGCCGGAGATAAAATTGCTGTAATAAAACAATTACACAATGTAGGATGGGCCTACATGGAACTGAACCAGTACAATGAAGCCATTACACATTTTACAACAGCAATAAAGAAAATTGAAGACGGAAACTTTTATTTAAAATTTGCTCCCACATATAACAATCTTGCCTCCTGTTATGGTGCTGTAAAGAAATACGATTCGCTTTACAAATTTGCAAAACTTGCAATTGGTATTGCTAAAAGCCAGAATAATTATGCAGCTGAAGCAAATGGCTGGAATATTCTCGGAACAGCTTACAGTGCGCAGGAAAAATTTACTGAGGCATTGAATTGCTTTTTGAAAGCAAAACCATTGCGTGAAAAAGTTGGAGATCCATTTTTTATTGTATCTGACCTGGCTGTTCTCTCAGAACTGTATGCCAATATGAACAGGCCTGCCGATGGTTTATTTACAGGTAAGGAAGCATTGAAAATTGCTGAGCAAACAAATATGCAGGCAAAGCTGCCCATGATTTACAAAGCCATTGCATTGAATTATGAAAAAGCAGCCAATTATTCAGAAGCAGCTTTTTATTACAAAAAAATAAACGACCTGAAAGACACGCTTTATACCAACGCATCGCAGGAAGCAATGGCCGAAATGCAAACAAAATATGAAACAGAAAAAAAGGAACGTGTTATACAGGAGCAGCAATTTAAACTGAAGCAAAAAAATTACCTGATTATTGCAGTCAGCTGTTTTTTATTACTCAGCATTTTACTTGCATGGCTTATTTACAACCGCAATAAACTGAAAGAAAGAGCCAAGCTGCAGGAAGCCATTATGCAGCAGCAGCAAATAGCCGCAGCCGCTATTTTACAAGCCGAAGAAAACGAGCGGCAGCGTATTGCAAAAGATCTGCACGATGGTGTGGGCCAAATGATGAGTGCAGCCAAAATGAATTTATCGGCATTTGAAAACAATGCAGAGTTCAGAGATGAAGAACAGAAAAATTCGTTCGATCGCATTATAAGCCTGGTTGATGAAAGCTGTAAAGAGGTAAGAACCGTTTCGCACCAGATGATGCCGAATGTTTTGCTGAAAGCAGGATTGGGAAAAGCAGTCCACAACTTCCTCGACAAGATTGATCAGAAAGTTTTAAAAATCAATCTCTATACAGAAGGATTAAATGATCCGATTGATGAAAATATTGAAATAGTGTTGTACAGAGTGCTGCAGGAAAGTGTCAACAATGTCATCAAACATGCAGGAGCAACTGAGCTTGATATTTCATTAGTAAAAGAAGCCGGAGGTGTAAGTGCAACAATAGAAGACAACGGTAAAGGGTTCGATAGTACCCACCTGTCAGAAAAAGCAGGCATCGGACTGAAAAATATGCGGGCAAGAGTGGAGTACCTGAAAGGAACCATTGACTTTGATGCTGCCCCCGGCAAAGGCACCCTTGTAGCTATTTTTATTCCCTTTAATAAAGAATTGAACAAAAGCTAATTTTCCATAATTTCGGCTAATACCTCAATTCACATGTCATCACCAAAGATTAAAATCGCCATTGTTGACGATCACCAGATTGTTATTGATGGTTTACGCTCCCTGTTAAAAGGTCACAGCCAGTACGAGATTGCTGTTGAATGCAATCATCCTGAAAATATGATTTCGCATTTAAGAAAACATGCAGTGGATATTCTTTTAACAGATGTAATGATGCCGGTATTAACCGGTGTTGAGCTGGCGAAACAGGTGAAGAAAGAATTTCCTTCCATAAAAATTATTGCACTTTCAATGAATGGTGAAGGAAGCCTGGTAAACCAGATGATTGAAGAAAGTGACATCAGCGGTTATCTGCTGAAAAATATCGGCCAGACAGAATTTCTGAAAGCATTAAATAAAATTGCAGCAGGTGGTATTTATTTCAGCGATGAGGTACTGCAGGAAATGCTCAAAGCAAGCGAACGAAAAAAAGAAGCAGAAGAAAGCAAACTCACAGCCCGTGAACTTGAAATTGTAAAACTGATAGAAAAAGAATATAGCAATAAACAAATTGCGGAAGAATTGTTCCTGAGCGAACGTACCGTTGAAACACACAGGAAAAACATCTTCCGCAAAACAAAAACCAACTCAGTGATTGGTTTGATAAAATATGCTTACGAACACAAACTGATATAACAGCTTTACAACGACATTCCAAACTTTAACTGCACTGCTCCTGAATAGCCGGGTGTGTTTGTCTTTTTCCAGGCATCGTAATAAACGCCAAAGTCAAGAAGAATAAAATGAACCCCGATACCTGCATCATACATAAACTTTGCGTCTCTTGAACTCATGGTTTCATCTTTTAAAAAACCATAACCGGCGTTACCTGCAAGAAATAAAGATTTGGTTGGACGGATACGCAGCCCTGCTTTTAATGGAATAACAGTGATCTTTCCATAAACATTATCCGATTGTGCCTTGTAAGAAAGATAGCCAAGCGTTCCCACAAAATAAATTTTTGATGTACCCACACCCAGCGATGCGTCAACACCTGTACCATGTTTATAACCTGTTTTAAACATACCGGATGGCACAGCATAGATGAGATTCCCTCCAATAAAACTTTTTGCCTTTTTCTGGGCAGAAAGAGCTGATGAAGTCAATAAAGCAAATAAGAAAAATCCTGCAAAACTGATTTTTGGCATAATGATTAATTTGAAATAAAAATATTATCCGCACCTTAGTTCTTCTATACCTTATAACACGTATTTTTAGGCCAACGAAACGACCATGCTCTCCAAAAAAACGCAATACGCATTCCAGGCTTTGTCATATATGGCACAGCAAAAAACCAATGAACCAATTTTGATTGCAGAAATTTCAAAGAAGAAAAAAATTCCGTTGAAGTTCCTGGAAAACATTTTGCTGCTGCTGCGCAAAGACGGCGTTCTTGAAAGCAAGAAAGGAAAAGGAGGCGGTTATTATTTTAAAATGAAACCATCGCAGATTCCGCTGGCAAGAGTTATTCGTTTGCTCGATGGACCAATTGCTCCCCTCTCCTGCGTGAGTCTTCATTTTTATGAACGTTGCAAAAACTGCGATGAAGCACATTGCGGCCTGCACGACATGATGGCGAAAGTAAGAGATGCCAACCTGAAAATTCTTGAAAAGAAAACCGTTGCCGACCTGGTATAATATCAGCATCCATTTTCAACAGACATCCACTTGCCATAAACTATTTGTGAGATGAAAACTGTTTCCATCATTGTTTCGGGAAGAGTACAGGGCGTATGGTTCCGCAAATACGCACAGGAAAAAGCAATTGAACTGCATATAACAGGTTATGTGCAGAATCTTCCCAACCGTTCAGTAAACATTATTGCAACAGGAACAGCGCTGCAATTGAAACAGCTGGCCGACTGGTGTTATATTGGCTCCACCATGAGCAATGTCACCAATGTTGAAGTAACCGATCTGGAACTCGAATTATTTGATGATTTCAGAATTATCCGTTGATAAAGCCGCAAACACTTTAATGATTTTTTAGTTTCTTCAAAGCCCTGTTTAACAGGTAACGGTTCAGAACCAACCAAACCGGAATTAACAGGAAACTGAAACCACTCCATGAAGGATGCTTCAGCAGTGCAAAAACTATACTCAGCAACCCGATCATTACCTGTACAAGTGTATCATTTTTTTGTGAGTGCAGCATTTTACTTTCGTAAGGGCTTAATTCAATTGATGTTCTTTTTTTATACGCATGCCTGTACAGCAAATGAAAAATAAGCCAGATTACCACATAGCCCACGCTGAAAAATAAAATCAGCTGCGGAAATTCTCCCTGCGTAATCACAGTTTTTCCCTGTTCAATTACTTCAGAGAAATAATTGATTCCTGTCATCCACGAAAGCAAAACCGAAAAAAGGAACTTAAGCGGAAAAGCATAAAATAAAATCAGCACCAATAATGATAGATTCAGGAAAATCACCCAGCCATCGTTGATACCATAATTCCTGAAATATTCATTCTGCATATACCAGAAAAGAAAGACCAGGCTCACCGTTGCAAGAAACGGCAGGAAATGAAGAATGGTTACTTTCAGTTCCTCAAAGGTTTTTGGAACTTCAAGCGACATGATTAAAAGTGAAACGGAAAAAGCAAAAACAGCATCGCTCAATGCTTCAACACGGTATAGCTCTGTTCCCCTGATGGTGCTCTTGCCAGAATGGTGAAAGATTTTTCTGCGGAGCATAAACAATATTTACAGTTAAGGTAGTTCCTAAACTATTCCAAACAAAAAAGAGTTTTGCCACCGGTAATTAACTTCATGCAGCTGGCCGTCTTTTACTGAAATTTGTGTTTAACTTCAATAACGAATTAATAAAAGGAATATGAAAAAAATTGGCTGGATAGGTTTAGGCAACATGGGTACACCCATGGCAAAGAACTTAGAAAAAGCAGGATTTCCATTAACAGTATATAACCGCAATGCTGAAAAAACAATTCCGTTTCAGCAAACGGGAGCAGCAATTGCTGTAAGTATTCCTGAACTTGTAAACGCATCGGATATTATTTTCACGATGGTGACCAACGATGCGGCAATACAATCCATTTATGATGAAATTCTTTCGCTTGATTCCATCGAAGGAAAATTATTCATTGATATGAGTACCATCTCTCAACAATTAAGCGAAGCAACTGCAGCCCGTCTCAAAGAGAAAAAAGCATCTTTCCTTGATGCTCCTGTAGCCGGAAGTACTGCACCTGCAGCAAGCGGCACACTCATTATCATGGTTGGAGGTGATGAAGCAGATGTAAAAACAGCAGCACCCTGTTTTGAAAAAATGGGAAAGCTCACCATACATCTTGGTTCAAACGGTAAAGGCATTGCTGCAAAACTTTCCATCAACTATTTTCTTTCGATGATTTACCAGGGACTGGCTGAAACTGTTTTGTTTGCTGAAGAAAAAGGAATTGCCCGTGCCGATATGCTGGAGATTATTAATGAAAGTGCAGTAGGCAATGGTGCAACAAAAATAAAAACGCCATTGCTGGTAAACGATGAATATCCTGCAGCCTTTGCATTAAACCTCATGACAAAAGATATTCTGCTTGCAAAAGATAACGGCGCACATTACCCGTTAACCGAAACATTGATTGCAACTTATCTTGCTGCACAAAAAGCAGGATATGGTGAGCAGGATGTAATGAGCATTATCAACTACATTAAACTGAAAAAATAAAATCCAGATGAACTACAGGAAATTAGGCGAAACAGATCTGAATGTATCGGTGATTACGTTTGGAGCATGGGCAGCAGGCGGATGGATGTGGGGAAGCACCGATCGTAAAGAAGCTGTTGAAGCAATTAAAGCTGCTCATGCTGAAGGTGTGACTTCCATTGACACTGCACCGATTTATGGTATGGGTGTGAGTGAAGAAATTGTTGGTGAAGCCATCAAAGATATTCCGAGAGATAAAGTGCAGATATTAACCAAGTTTGGAATGCGCTGGGATCTTACTTCGCCCAAAGGTGATTTTATGATGCGTAGTAAAGACAATGATGGCAACGAAGTTGATATTTACAAATACTCAGGCAAGGAAAGTGTTATCAAGGAATGTGAAAACAGTTTGAAACGTTTGGGAACAGATTATATTGATCTGTACCAGATTCACTGGCCTGATAGTACAACAGCAATTGCTGAAACATTTGAAGCTGTTGCAAAATTAATTGAGCAGGGAAAAATCCGTTATGCAGGTGTGTGCAATTACACGATTGCACAAATGGCTGAAGCAGAAAAAATGGTGAAGCTTGCATCGAACCAGATTCCGTTTAGTATGGTGAACCGTGTAATGGAAAACGAAACTATTCCTTACTGCATTGAACATAAGAAATCAGTTCTGGCATACAGTCCGCTGCAACGTGGTTTGCTTACTGGAAAAATAAAACCGGGACAGGTGTTTGAAGAAGGCGATACAAGAAACGGCAACAGGTTTTATACCGATGAGTTTATTACTAAAACAAACCAGTTACTTACAAAGCTGAAGCCGTTGGCTGATGAAAAGAAAGCCACACTATCGCAACTGGTTTTACGTTGGACGGTTGAACGCCCGGGTGTAACCATTGCACTGGCAGGTGCTAGAAATGCACAGCAGTCGATACAGAATGCAGGTGCAATGAAATTTGATTTGAGCGAAGAAGAAATTCGTTTTATGAATGAGCTGGTGGAGAAAGATTTGGCATGATGTGTTTGGTTTGTGATTGAAGATTTTGTTTCGTGTACCACGAACCAAGGCGGGGAGACTTAATTTAATGATAGCATTAAATTATCAATTATGAATTTTATAAAAATTCTTTTAAGGCTATTTAATTATAAACGAACCAACCCACTGCTAACGAATCTAACATCACAAAAATCATTTGAAGAAAAGTATAATGATTGGGGTGCATTTAACTATACTCAAAATGGATTCTCAATTAAATATGAAGATTTTTTTAAAGAAGTAAAATGGAACGACATAACCCAATTAAATGTTTATAAAAAAGATTTAATGACAATTGACAGAATAGAAATGGAAATAGTTTATGGTAATATGTGCATAACAATTAATGAAGATATTCCCGGCTGGTATCAGTTTGTAGTTAAAACAAAATCTATTTTTCCTGAAATTCCAGAAGAATGGAACTTCGAAATAACAGATCCTCCATTTGCAAGAAACTACAGAACTATTTATAAAAAAATCCCTTAATGACATTGAGGGATTTTTCTTTTTTTGTATTCCACCAAAAAAACAAATTAATTCGCCTGATTTTCCACCTGCACTTTAAAACCTGAAAAAGAAGCATCAATTCCTCTTGTCATTGAATCATGTCCTTGATTGCCATCCACTTCGTAGGCCAAATTAATAACATCACCTTTCTGCAGCATCACTGTGGTTGAGATGGACATAGTATGTTCGGCTGTTACGGAAGTTTTAGGATTCATAACAGAACACATACCGATTAATGCTCCATTTCTGTACATGTATAAATGGAAACGGTTGATGACCTGGTTTTCTTCGATATTATAATTGATGCTGAGCGTTGCATCGAAATGATACACCCCTGCATCAAATGCTTTGAAATTATTGCCGCTGATATTTCCACCCAAATCAAATTCCTTCACAGGCATATCAATCACATTCGGTTTAAGGGAGGTGAAGAATAAAGTTTGGTTTGTCATGTGAATACGAAATGCAACAGGCTTTACAACCAGCGTTTTTGCTTCGTTTATTTTTGCCGGAACGGTTGTGTTCTTAATAACCTGGGCGTAAATGTTGAAGCAGCTTATGAGTGTAATAACCAGTACAGCAATCTTTTTCATAAATTGATTTAAGGGGTGAAAAATTGTAATTATAGAATGGAAGATATTATTTTTTAACGAAATTTATTACGGCGAGTCTATCAATTTTCTTGTTGGTCAGGCGACCAACATTGGCGCTGGTGCCAAGTTTAGACTACCAAACTAAATAACATAGGAATTGAAAAATATTAATGAAGACATATTGATAATTGCGAAGGAGGCCTACTTAAAAATATCTGTAGACGAGAAAGTCGTGGTTATAAAACATAAATGTCGATTAGTGGACAAATCGACATTGGGTGTTATCTTCTTCCTACTTGGAGGCTTATTTCTAATTATTGCACCATTCATTGTAACATCAGATACAAAAACAAAACTTATTGGAATTGCTATTGGACTTTTACTAGTGATTATCTCAATATTGACTTTAACTAGACAATTTGCTGATGGCCTTCAAATCAAAGACAATATTATCAAGTTTCGACACAATTTGAAACGGACTATTATTCCTTTAAGTGGCAACATAAAAATTAACATGAAAACAGAAGTAATGAAAATAAGACGTATTGGAACTTTGGGTTCTGACATTGTTATCATTACTCATTTTCTTCAAGAACAGAATAAAGAAACTCCTATTTTCAAGTTTCAAATGGACAACGCAGATAATGCAAAGAAACTAGGCAACGAAATAACACGACTAATAAATGCAAAAATTCAACTATAATAACTAAATGAAAATTGCAGAAACAGAAGAAAACTACTACGATATTTTATTGGCAACTGCTTCAATGAGTTTTAATTTTTCCGACATTCTTTATTTTCAAAGCTAACTTCAAGATTTGCTACAACTTTGATTTGATGAATTGATTTTTTTGAACAATAAAAAAATCCCCCAACCAACGTTGAGGGATTTTTTTATTTAAACGCTTGAATAAATTAAGCGAGTTTCTTCTGCAGGTTTGCATCAATTGCATCCAGGAATTCTTCTGTATACAAATAATGTTCGCCATGATTTACTTTGTTGCCGTGAATACATACAGCAAGGTCTTTGGTCATTTTACCGCTTTCAACTGTTTCAATACAAACTGCTTCGAGTGCGTTTGCAAAATCAATGAGCGGCTGGTTACCATCCAGCTTACCACGGAAAGCCAAACCTCTTGTCCATGCAAAAATGGATGCAATGGGATTGGTTGAAGTTGGTTTACCTTTCTGGTGTTCACGGTAGTGGCGTGTTACTGTACCATGTGCAGCTTCTGCTTCCATTGTTTTTCCATCGGGTGTAATCAATACAGATGTCATTAAACCCAATGAACCAAAACCCTGTGCAACAGTATCGCTCTGTACATCACCATCATAGTTTTTACAAGCCCATACAAAGTTGCCGTTCCATTTCAATGCACTTGCAACCATGTCATCAATAAGGCGGTGCTCGTACACAATACCAGCTGCTTCAAACTGTGCTTTGAATTCGTTTTGATAGATTTCTTCAAAAATATCTTTGAAGCGGCCATCGTATTTTTTGAGTATGGTATTTTTTGTAGAAAGGTATAAAGGCCATTTTTTGCTGAGTGCAATATTGAAACAGCTGCGTGCAAAACCAATAATACTTTCATCGGTATTGTACATGGTCATTGCCACGCCATCGCCTTTGTAATTATACACTTCAAACACCTGTGGTTCGCCACCATCTTCAGGAGTAAAGGTCATGGTTAATTTTCCTTTGCCTTTAATTACTGTATCGGTTGCACGGTACTGATCGCCAAATGCATGACGGCCAACAATGATTGGTGCTGTCCAGTTGGTAACAAGACGTGGAATATTGTTGATCACAATCGGCTCACGGAAAACTGTACCATCAAGGATGTTGCGGATAGTTCCGTTAGGGCTCTTCCACATTTGCTTGAGGTTAAATTCCTTTACACGTGCTTCATCGGGCGTAATGGTTGCACATTTAATACCCACACCATATTGCTTAATTGCATTTGCAGCATCAACAGTAACCTGGTCGTTGGTTTCATCCCTGTACTCAACACCAAGGTCGTAATATTTAATATCGAGATCGAGATAAGGAAGAATGAGTTTTTCTTTAATGAATTTCCAGATGATTCTTGTCATCTCATCACCATCCAGTTCTACAACCGGGTTGGCAACTTTAATCTTTGCAGCCATCAGTTTGTCTTTTACTTGTTATGAAATTGGTAGTATTATCCTTGTTTTAAGGCCAGCAAATATAACCCCGGTTGATGAAATGATTGTTAGTTGGGCAAAAGTTATTAAAAAACCTTCTGGGTTTGCAGTGGCGGCTTTTGTGGGGTGGCAAAACCCTGAAGTGTTTTGCTTGACTACAAAAACACCTGACGGTTCTTGAAAACCTTCAGGGTTTTATTTATATTTCTAAATGAACCGATATTACGCACCTCTTTTACCTGAAAAATTTTACCATGTTTTTAATAGAGCTATCGGGAACGAAAAATGCTTTTTGAATGAAGATAATTACCTCTTTTTCTTAAAAAAACTTGAACAATATATTTTTCCTGTAGCCGATGTTTATGCCTACAGCCTGTTGCCCAATCACTTTCATTTAGTAATAAAGGTGAGAAGCCATGAGGAAATAGCAGCTTTACGTGAAAAACAAACGAATAAGAAATTTGGCAAGGAAAATGATATTTCAATTGCAATCATGCAGCAGTTCAGCAACCTGATCAACAGTTACACAAAAGCCTTCAACAAAGTTTATAACAGAAAAGGCAGTTTATTTATCGACCATTTGCGCCGCTCAGAAGCAAAGGACGATGCAGATGTTAAGGCTTTCATTTTTTATGTTCATAAAAACGCAGTTCATCATGCATTGACCAAAGCCATTGGTATTTGGCAATTTGATAGTTTCAAAAGCCTGTTAAGCAACAAACCCACACGACTTGCCCGGGAAGCAGTACTGGAGTTATTTGGTGGCGGGGAACGATTTATTGAGTTTCATCACCAAGAAATAGAAATAAAAAATGGCTTTGCAGATATTGATTCCTGACCTGGTATTTCATTAGAACAAAAGCCCTGAAACGTTTTATTATAAAAACACCTGAAGGTTTTTGAAAACCTTCAGGGTTTGATTATAAATTTTCAAACATATCCTTCGTCATCGCAGCAAGGTCAAATTCATGTTTCCAGCCCCAGTCACGGCGGGCAACAGCATCATCAATGCTTTGTGGCCAGCTGTCGGCAATTTTTTGACGGTAATCGGGTTTATAGCTGATGTTGAAGCCGGGGTTGTGTTTAGCAATTTCAGCCGCAATTTCTTTTGGCGAAAAACTCATGGATGAAATGTTGTACGAGTGACGTACGGAAATTTTTTCGGCCGGGGCTTCCATCAGTTCAATAGTTGCACGAATGGCATCGGGCATGTACATCATGGGCAGGTATGTATCTTCTTTCAAAAAACATTCATAGCTGTTATCGGAAAGTGCATCATGAAAAATTTCAACAGCGTAATCAGTTGTTCCGCCGCCGGGTGCTGATTTGTACGAAATCAAACCGGGATAACGCAGACTACGCACATCCACACCATAACGCTGGTAATAATAGTTGCACCAGAATTCGCCGGCATATTTACTGATACCGTAAACCGTTGTAGGTTCAATAATGGTTTGCTGCGGACAGTTTTGTTTGGGCGATGTTGGACCAAATACGGCAATGGAACTTGGCCAGTAAACTTTTTGCAGTTTTTCTTCACGGGCAATATCCAATACGTTGAGTAAGCCGGTCATGTTGAGGTTCCAGGCAAGGTTGGGATTTTTTTCGCCCGTTGCAGAAAGGATCGCTGCAAGGTGATAAATCTGGGTAATGTTCTGGCGTATAACCTGCACATGCAGCATTTCTTTATTCATTACATCCAGGCTTACATAGGGACCTGTGCCTTCGAGTAAAGGATTCTGTTCACGTAAATCAGATGCAACCACATTCTGATTACCATACATTTTACGCAAGGCCATTGTTAACTCTACTCCTATCTGACCGGAAGCTCCGATTACGAGAATTTTATCTTTTACCATAGTCTACTTTTTTTACGAATGTAAAAGTAAAATTAAAGGCAAATGCGATCAATCGTTTGTACAAAAAAATTAAGGCGAAATTGTGAATGCCAATCTTCTTACATCTTACCTCATACATCATACATCTTACCTCTTAGATCTTTCCTCCTCCTCCCTACCTTTGCTGCATGGAAAAATATTTACAGGATTTGTTTGCCGGTCAGTCGTACAACGAAAAGAACTTTTTTTTAATTGCCGGACCATGTGTTGTTGAAAATGAAGAGCTGGTGATGGAAGTGGCAGATAAGGTTTCAACTATTTGCAAGGAGCTGGGCATTCCATATATTTTTAAAGCATCGTACAGGAAAGCAAACCGTACAAGTGCATCATCGTTTACTGGTCTTGGTGATGATACAGGTTTATCCTTGATTGATAAAGTGCGTAAAACATATCAGCTTCCTGCAACAAGCGATATACATGCACATGAAGAAGCTGCTATGGCTGCTCCTTATTTAGATGTGTTGCAAATCCCTGCATTTCTTTGCCGCCAGACAGATTTGTTACTTGCGGCTGCAGAAACCGGTAAGATTGTGAATGTAAAGAAAGGCCAGTTCCTCAGCGGACCATCAATGAAATTTGCTGTTGAAAAAATTAAAAAAGCCGGTAACGAAAAAGTAATGCTTACCGAACGTGGTAACACATTTGGCTATACCGATCTTGTAGTTGATTACAGGAACATTACATGGATGAAAGAGCTGAACGTTCCTGTTATTATGGATTGTACACATTCATTGCAGCAGCCCAATCAAACAAGCGGTGTTACAGGTGGTAATCCGCAGTTGATAGGAACAATTGCAAAAGCAGCCATTGCAACAGGAGTTGATGGTTTGTTTATTGAAACACATCCCAATCCATCAGACGCATTAAGTGATGGTGCCAATATGCTGCAATTAGACAAATTGAAACCTTTGCTTGAACAACTGGTAAAAATCAGGAAAGCATTATAAACTAAAAAGGCTCTGATAACCAGAGCCTTTTTTAAAGGTAAGCCGCTGATGCAGGGCACCAGTTCTCATGCAGGTACTGTTTTATCTGTTATAGGGATAGATTCGTTTCATAAAGTGGAATCTGGGCATAGGTATTGGATAAAAACGGGCCATGTAAATCTGACCATAAACAGATGTATTCCGTTTATACCCGGTTGCATTGCCCCAAAAAAATGTCTGATCTGAACAGAATTAAACCTGGCTTGGCAAAATCCCGAATTCTTTTCTGAAGGCGAGTGAAAAATTACTGAGATTGGTGTAACCCAACTGTAAACCAACTTCTTTTACAGTGTATTGCCCTGTGAGTAATAATGAACGGGCCTTTTGCATCCTGTTCTTCTGGTAATACTCATAAATACCTGTACCGTAAACTTTTTTAAACGCAGTTTTAAGTTTTGACACACTCATACCAGCGTTTTCCGCAAGCGACATAATGGTGGGAGGCTGAAGACTGAAATCTTTAACGAGCTGCGATTCAATTTCCATCAGCTTACTTAAATCGGCTGTCTTTACTTTTTTATGGGGCCTGTTATTAGTTGCCTGTACGTTTTTATATAATCTTGAAAGGAAATGTTCCAGCAAAAGCATTATCCTGTTCTTTACAATCAGGTTGTACAAAGGGTGCACTCTTGCCACATTGAAAACCTCGTTGAACAAAATTCTGTATTGGGCATCAAAAGGCTCGGGGTGTGTTAATGTATTACTGAAAGAAGTAAATTTTGTGAGAGACTCCAATTCATTAAAACGATTGAGATTTTCCTGCAGCCAGTTTTTGGGCAGCAGAATATTGATTGTTTTGGAATAAGTCCCTTTTTTAATGATCAGATCCACATTTTCAGTACTGGATGTAAGCGTTACCCCGATGCGTTTTTCATTCTTATCTTCAAATACGGTTCCGCCTTTAATAAATTTGTATGAATCGCTTATTTGAATTTCATTAAAATGAATGGTGCAATAAACCTCGTCGCTGCTTGACCTTCTGAAAAGAACATCGCTGTGGTATTCAATTTCTGAAATAAGAGATTGTAACCCGTTTGGCAATTCAAGCGCTTTATAATAACCTTCTCCAAAAGAAGTTGGCAGCTCAATAAAATCGTCTCCGGCAGAAACATGAAGTATTTCAGAAAGGTATTGAATGAACTCCTTGTAGCTGCCGCTTTTAAATTCCAGTTCCAGCACAGTATAAGTTTAATTTCGTAATAATTAACTGTTATAAAACGTGGAAGGTTCTTGTTTCATGTGTTTTTTAAATGCAGTATTAAAGTTACTGATATTACTGTAGCCAATAATCTCTGAAACCTGTTTTACAGAATATTTTCCTGTTGACAACAACTCGCCTGCCCTTTGCATTCTTTTTTGCTGATAATATTCGTAAATAGGCATCCCGAAAACTGATTTAAAAAGTTTTTTCAGTTTGGTTGAACTCATTGTTGCTTTACGGGAAAGTTCTTCGATTGATTTTGGTTTATCAGAAAAATTTTCAGTCAACAGTTTTTCAATACGTAATACTGTGTAAATATCTTCCTGCTTAATTACACTGTGTACATCAGCTAGTGATACCCTGGAATGAATATGTGTAAAAAAACGTTCGAGTAAAAGCTGCACCCTGTTCTGAATATAGAGAAGAGGCAGCGCCGTATCGGGTTCTTCCTGCATAATCTCATTCATCAGCTCATAGTAAACCTTATCTAAAGGTTCCATATTAAAGCTCCTGCTTTTCAACTCAACATATGCGGGAAGTATATCATCAAAAAGCTGAACACCCATCAGTTTGCCCAGCCATTCTTTTGAAAGAAGAATATCAACAGCCTTAAACGTAGTTCCTTTTGTGCCGTGATAATACCAGTCGAACAATGAACTTGTTAAATACGCAACTGCCACTTTTTCCTTTTTCTTTTCCACCACATCGGTTCCAATCCCTACCCTGATGTCTTTTTCTACTGTCAATTCATCAAACCGCAATGTGTAGTACTCTTCCGAAGAAGCCTTTCTGTGCAGCATCCAGTCGTGGTAAAAACTGCAATTAAGGATAAGTACATCAATACCGTTTGCAATTTGCAAAACATGTGCGTAGCCCGAACCAAGCTCCTCAGGAAAAAAAAGCCAGCCATCTTTTATTTTCACCTGGAGCTTTTCTGCTGCATCCTGCAAAAGATCCCTGTAGTTTGAATGTGTATATTCAAATAAAAACATAAAACGATTGTCAGCTCAAATTAAACAATCAAAAAATAAAATACAATGATAATATCAGTACCGTACAGGATTTCTTTTATTAAACCATATAGACTGACGCAAATTCATCCAGAATGCAATAAAGAAATAAATAAGAAGAGGCGACCCCATTGTAAGAAATGAAACGTAAATAAAATACTTCCGGATTGTTACCGTTGAAATTCCGAATTTTTCACCAATCCATGCACATACCCCAAAAACATTCCATTCAATAAGCCGGCGTAAATTATTCATAGTACTTTTTTTGCAGTTCAAAGATATACCATTCAACCAATTCTTTTAACTACTCCCGGTAAAAAGTTGCGTTTAAATCGGTAAATTTGCCACCTCAATTAATTGCTGGGTCAGAATTGTGTAAAGTCTTCCAAGGCTGCTTTCCGGTCAGCAATCCCAATCAGAAAAATAAAACATAATCAACATGGTATTCGATCTCGACTTAATCAAAAAAACGTACAGCGAAATGCCTGCAAAAGTTGATGCCGCCCGAAAAGCATTAGGCAGGCCACTCACTCTGGCAGAAAAAATATTGTTTTCACATCTTTGGAAAGGTGTTGAGCCCAAAGACTTCGAAAGAGGTAAAGCGTACGTTGATTTTGCTCCCGACCGTGTGGCAATGCAGGATGCAACTGCACAGATGGCTCTTCTTCAGTTCGACACAACAGGCCGTAAGAAAGTAGCAGTCCCCTCTACAGTACACTGCGATCACCTGATTGTTGCAAAAACAGAAGGTAAGCAGGATCTGGTGAAAGCCGTTACCGATAATGAAGAAGTGTACAACTTCCTGTCTTCTATTTCGAACAAATACGGCATTGGTTTCTGGAAACCCGGTGCAGGTATCATTCACCAGGTGGTATTGGAAAACTATGCTTTTCCCGGTGGTATGATGATTGGTACCGACAGCCACACCGTAAATGCAGGTGGTTTGGGTATGATTGCGATTGGTGTTGGTGGTGCTGATGCCTGCGATGTAATGGCTGGTTTAAGCTGGGAACTGTTGATGCCAAAACTGATTGGTGTGAAGCTTACCGGCAAACTCAATGGCTGGACAGCTCCTAAAGATGTGATCTTGAAAGTTGCAGGTATCCTTACTGTTAAAGGTGGTACCAATGCAATTGTTGAATATTTCGGCGAAGGTGCTACAAGCATGAGCTGTACCGGTAAAGGAACCATTTGTAACATGGGTGCTGAAATTGGTGCAACAACTTCTACATTCGGCTACGACGAAAGCATGGCTCGCTATCTGAAAGCAACCGGCCGTGCAGAAGTTGCTGATGCCGCTGATGCAGTAAAAGAATATTTGACCGGCGATGCTGAAGTGTATGCAAACCCTGAAAAGTATTTCGATAAAGTAATTGAAATTAACCTGAGCGAACTGGAACCACACTTGAACGGACCGTTCACTCCGGATTTAGCTACACCAATTTCTCAAATGAAAGAAATGGCAGCTAAAAACGGATGGCCTGTAAAAGTGGAAGTGGGTTTGATCGGTAGCTGTACCAACTCTTCTTACGAAGACATCAGTCGTGCAGTAAGCCTTGCAAAACAGGTTGCAGAAAAAGGTTTGAAAACAAAAGCCGAGTTCACCATTACTCCCGGTAGTGAACTGGTGCGTTACACCATTGAAAGAGACGGTTACCTGAGCACTTTTGAAAAAATTGGTGCAACAGTATTTGCAAATGCCTGCGGACCTTGTATTGGTATGTGGGACAGGGTTGGTGCTGAAAAAGCAGAACGTAACACCATCGTTCACTCATTCAACAGAAATTTTGCTAAGCGTGCAGATGGCAACCCGAACACATTAGCGTTTGTTGCAAGTCCTGAATTGGTAACAGCGTTGGCAATTGCCGGCGATCTTACGTTCAACCCGATTACTGATACGTTAACAAACGAAAAAGGTGAGCAGGTAAAACTCGATCCTCCAAGTGGTGATGAATTGCCAACAAAAGGTTTTGCTGTTGAAGATGCGGGCTACCAGGCTCCTGCTGAAGATGGCAGTGGCGTTGTGATTGATGTAAAAGCTGACAGTAAGCGTTTGCAACTGTTATATTCTTTTGCTCCATGGGAGGGCACAGATCTGAAAGGATTGAAGCTCCTTATCAAAGCAAAAGGAAAATGTACGACTGATCATATCTCAATGGCTGGTCCATGGTTGAAATTCCGTGGTCACCTCGATAACATCAGTAACAACATGTTGATCGGTGCAGTAAACTTCTTCAATGAAAAAACAGATAACGTAAAGAACCAGTTGACTGGCGAATACGGTCCTGTTCCTGCTACACAACGTGTTTACAAAGCTGCAGGTGTTGGTTCAATTGTTGTTGGTGATGAAAACTATGGTGAAGGTTCAAGCCGTGAGCATGCGGCAATGGAGCCTCGTCACTTAGGTGTTCGTGTGGTATTGGTGAAATCATTTGCACGTATCCACGAAACCAACCTGAAGAAACAAGGTATGCTGGCATTAACGTTTGCCAACAAAGAAGATTACGATAAGATCCTTGAAGATGATACGATTGATGTAATTGGTTTAACCAGCTTTACACCTGGCCAGCCTTTGCAACTGGTGTTGAATCACAAAGATGGCAGCAGCCAAACAATTACCGTTAACCACAGCTACAACGCTCAGCAAATTGAGTGGTTCAAAGCAGGTGGTGCGTTGAATGTGATCCGTGCTGAATTTGCAAAAGGATAAAAAATCAGAGAAGTTTGTTTTGATAAATCCCGCCAAATGGCGGGATTTTTATTTACACATGGTCAGATATTCCGGTTTTTTGAAACTATAAACAGGAAAAAGACTGACTAATCTCATTCTACAAAACTAACGGTCGTTATATTTTTAGCAGTTAGAATTTTTTCTGATCTCTTGAAAGAAAAAATCCGATTGCTTCACATTTAAATTTTGCTATATGATAGCAACTCAATCCCAAAGCTTAGAAAAATTTATGGAGCTGGTTGTAAAACGCAATCCTGCTCAGGCCGAATATCAACAGGCCGTATTTGAAGTAGTACGTTCTGTTCTTCCCTTCGTTGAAGAGCACCCCGAATACCAGAAGGCTAACATTCTTGAACGGATGATTGAACCTGAAAGGGCTGTTATTTTCCGTGTTCCCTGGATGGATGACCAGGGAAATTACAGGGTGAACCGTGGATACAGGGTTCAGATGAACAATGCCATCGGGCCCTATAAAGGGGGATTGCGTTTCCATCCAAATGTTACACTCAGCATTTTAAAATTCCTGGCGTTTGAACAGGTGTTCAAAAACTCTTTAACCACTCTTCCAATGGGTGGTGGTAAAGGTGGTTCCGACTTCGATCCCAAAGGAAAATCTGATGCTGAAGTAATGCGGTTCTGCCAAAGTTTTATGACAGAGCTTCACCGCTACATTGGTAATGATACTGACATCCCTGCCGGTGATATTGGTGTGGGAGCAAGAGAAATTGGTTATCTGTTTGGACAATATAAGCGTCTTACAAACGAATTTACCGGCGTATTAACAGGAAAAGGTTATGCGTATGGCGGCAGTCTTATCCGCCCTGAAGCAACCGGTTACGGTTTATTATTCTTTGTTGAAGAAATGCTTGAAACAATTGGTGAATCAATGAAGAACAAAAAAGTAGTTGTTTCCGGCAGTGGTAATGTGGCACAATATGCCATTGAAAAAGTAATTGCTTTAGGCGGTATTCCATTAACAGCATCTGACAGTGATGGATTTATTTACGACCCTGATGGGATTACACATGAAAAACTGGAATTCATTCTTGAACTGAAAAATGAAAAACGAGGACGCATTTCTGAATATGCCGAAAAATATGGTGTGCCTTTTTATGCAGATGAAAAGCCATGGAAAATTCCATGCGACATTGCTTTACCATGCGCTGTTCAAAATGAATTAGATGAAAATGATGCAAAACTGCTGGTGAAAAATGGTTGCAAAATGGTGGCTGAAGGTGCAAACATGCCAACAACTCCTGAAGCAATTGAAGTGCTGCAGGAAAATGGCATTCTCTATGCTCCGGGAAAAGCAGCTAATGCCGGAGGCGTTGCCACATCCGGTCTTGAAATGTCGCAAAACTCCATCCGTCTTTCATGGACACGAGAAGAAGTTGAAAATAAACTCCGCACAATCATGAAAAGTATTCATGAACAATGTGTAAAATATGGTAAGAGAGAAGATGGAACCGTTGATTATGTAAAAGGTGCAAACATTGCCGGTTTTGTACGTGTAGCCGACGCAATGCTGGCTGAAGGCCACGTATAACCAGGTTTGAGTGTTTATCCTTTGTAATAAAAAAGCTGCCGCATTAAGCGGCAGCTTTTGATTCTAAAAAAAGATGTATGTATAGCAATGCATCTGTAAATTTTATGCGTGAGGCAATACGCCTCTCCATAGAAAATGTTGAAACTGGCAAAGGAGGCCCGTTTGCAGCAGTAATTGTAAAAGAAGGAAAAATTATTGCAACGGGTGTAAATGAAGTTACAGACAGTAATGATCCAACTGCACATGCCGAAGTTGTTGCAATACGCAAAGCCTGCAGGCAACTGAATTCATTTCAACTGGATGGCTGCGAAATTTACTGCAGTTGCGAACCTTGCCCTATGTGCCTTGGTGCCATTTATTGGGCCAGACCCGCAAAACTCTATTTTGCAAATACGAAAGAGGATGCTGCTGAAATTGATTTTGATGATCATTTTATTTACAGGGAAATTGAGCTGGGTTACACAAAACGACAACTTCCAACACAACAGCTATTGAGAAATGAAGCTCTTGAAGCATTTAAGAAATGGGAGGCAAGTCCTCTAAAAAAGAAATACTGATACGATTTCAGTTCAATGACTGCGGATGATCGGATGGATAAAAAATCCGTTCAGCAGAACTGATTGTCATAATCACAATAACTATAAGAATAATCATCAGTGCTATTTGCAGGTAAGTATATATTACCGATCCATACACGATGGCTTTTGAATTTGCCTGCAACAATTTACCCTCCGATGCCTGAATTTCGCTAAGCCTGTTCAGCGAATTATTCACCTCCATAAATAAAGAATCTGCTGAATGAATTGAAACACCACCATTCTTTGTAGCTAACTCTGCAACATTGTACTCTTTCAGCTTCGAAAGAAATACTTTCCACTCTTTCTTTTCTTCAGTTGTAAGATATGTTAGCTCATAAGCCCGGATCAGGCTGTCAATAGTTAACTGATTCGCTTGTTTATTCTTTTGTACTGTTTCATCATCTGGCTGTAATTTATTTGCAAGGCTGTTTTTCGTATGCAACAGATCATTTATCCTGAATAAATAATATGCGGGCATTAAACGATCTTTATAAATAGCCGACATGTTTTGCTCCAGCCGGTTATAATCATCCGTACTTGCAAAAGTGCTGAGAATTAATGCAAGCAGCAGTATTGCTGAAACAATAAGAATTCTCCGCTTATCTCTTTTCCTGTAAAAATCAAACATATCTGAAATACATTTTTGAAGCAATAACCAATTTACCAAAATAACTGCTTATTATTTCACATACAGATAATTATCTTTCATTATTCATACTTGAAGAATGCCATTCATATAGTCATTTCTTACAGGTAAATATCAATTCATAACTTTAGAACAAATTAAATGGATAAACACTTCCGTTATCGTTGAGCTGACCTGGTTTTGTATATAATGAATAATCAAAAAAAACTGCTCATGAGATTCCTCTTCTTTCTCTTTTCATTTTTGGGTACAGCTTTAGTTGCATTGGCTCAACAAACACAAAAACCTGTGCTGCATGGAAAAAACTGGATGGCTATAACAGGCAAACCGCTTGCTGCAACAGCCGGTTCAATTATTTTCCAAAAAGGAGGCAATGCAGTTGATGCAGCCTGTGCCATGCTTGGTGCAACCTGTACAATGTGGGATGTATTAAGCTGGGGAGGTGAAACACAGGTTTTGATTTACAATCCCAAAACCAAAAAAGTAATTGGCATTAATGCACTTGGGGTGGCTCCAACCGGAGCAACTGCAGAATTTTATAAAAGTAAAGGATATAAATTTCCACCTGAATATGGCCCGTTGGCAGCTGTTACACCCGGCACAGTTGGCGGGCTTTGTTTAATGCTGGCAAACTATGGCACAATGAGTTTAAAAGATGTTCTTGCACCAAGTATGCAGCTTGCAGCAGGTTATCCCATAGAAGCACAAACCGCCAACAGCATGGAGCGTGGTAAACAAATGATTAAACAATGGCCTTACAGCAAAAAAGTATTTCTACCACATGCCGGTGAAAAACGTGAAGCACCCGAAGCCGGGGAAATTTTTGTGCAGAAAGATTTATTAAACACACTCACAAAACTAGTGGAAGCTGAACAGGAAGCATTAAAGAAAGGCAAAAGCCGTAAAGATGCCATTATGGCTGCGTATAACCGTTTTTACAAAGGAGATATTGCACAGGAATTTGTTCGTGGGTGCCAGGAACAAGGCGGCTTAATTACAATGAATGACCTGGCAAGCTGGAAACCGGTTGAAGAGGAACCATTGCATGTGAATTACAAGGGCATTGAAGTATATAAACTTTCGCAATGGACGCAGGGACCAATGCTGCTGCAAAGCCTTAACATACTGGAAAATTTTGATCTGAAAAGCATGGGCTATAACAGTGCAAAATATATTCATACATTATACCAAACGATGAATTTAACTTTTGCCGACAGAGATTTTTATTACGGCGATCCGTACTTTCCACCTGCTGAACCAATAAACGGTTTGCTTGATAAAGAATATGCAAAACAAAGAGCATCACTTATAAAATGGGAACTAAACAATCCCAATGCAGGACCGGGAGACCCTTATCCCTATGAAGGAAAAACAAATCCATACTTTGATATTTTAAAGAAAAGAGGATTCAGTTTTGATACAACAAAAAGTAATCGTTCCAATTTTGCACCGGCACATGATACCAGGAGTAACAGTGTAGCTGCGGTTGATGCTGATTACATGGATCGTTTATGGCGTGGCACCACATCAGTAGAGGCAGCTGATGCAGAAGGCTGGGTTGTATCCATTACACCTTCAGGTGGCTGGTTACCTGCCTGCATTGCAGGAAATACAGGCATTGGTATGAGTCAGCGTTTACAAAGTTTTGTTCTCGATGAAACCATTAATCCGTTTAATGTCATTGAACCGGGAAAAAGACCAAGAGTTACACTTACACCTACACTTGCTTTAAAAGATGGCAAACCTTTCCTATCCTTTGCTGTGCAGGGTGGCGACACACAGGATCAGAACCTGTTGCAATTTTTCTTAAACATTGTTGAGTTTGGCATGAATGTGCAGGAAGCATGTGAAGCGGCTAATATTAACACCAATCAATTATGGCTTTCGTTAGGCGGCACAAAAACAGAAGACCGTCAACCTCGACCCGGAAGTTTGTTGCTGCATGATAATACTCCTGAATGGGTACGAAAAGAATTACGGCAAATGGGTTACATTCTGTCGTTTGATGACAGAACAAGCGGTCCCATCAACGCAATTTATTTCGACTGGAAGCATAATAGTTTCTGGGGTGGAAGCAGTAATCATGGAGAAGATTACGGCATTGGATGGTAACATTTATTTTACAAAACCAGCATAATATCTTCTGCCGCTCTGAGGATGATATATTTCCAAAAAATAATTCCCATTTTTTAATTCATTCACTGAAATCCCGTTTACTGAAGAACGGACCGTTTTTGACAAAACCATTTTGCCAACAATATTGTAAAAACGGCACACATAACTTCCTTTAATTACAGGAAGATGAAATTTTAATTCACTGGCGGCAGGGTTGAAATCAACAGGCAATAGATTTTTCCCGGTTGAAGCAAGCTTCAATGGAGCTACTTCACTTAAAAGAATTTCTCCATTACAGTTTACAACCTTCACTCTGTAAAAAAGAACAAAATCACGCAGTGTAATTTTATCTTTATAACTGTACCTGATGGTTTCAGTTTCATTGTCAGAAAGAATGAGCGCTATTGTTTTGAACGTACCATTTACATCCATACGCTCTATTTCAAAATGATCGGTGATATGGTTATTTGACACATCCCACTGCAGAAACACATAATTATTACTATCAGCGGCTGAAACATTATTTATAGTTTGTACAGATGTATCAGAAACCACGGCAGAACCGTTAAACCCATATGATATATGGCTCACTAAACAGAAAAAGAAAACAACAGCTATTTTCAAAAAAAATAATTTATCACAGAACAATTAAAAACATTGCAAAAATAAAGATTCCTGAAAGCACAATACAAAACAGGGACTGATTTCATCAGTCCCTGTTTTGTATTACCGCCTTTTCAATATTACAATTTCTTAAAACGGGAATAAAATCTAGTGCCATTCTGCACATGATACAACTCAATAAAGTAAGAACCTGTGTTAAGTTGTTTAACTTTCAGTTGCGGGTCAGAAGCCGGAAGGCTTTCCGTCATCAGCATCCGGCCATCACTGTTGTAGATCCTGCAAACATAATTTCCTGTTGATACAGCAGATTTAAACTTTACAATATCAGTTGCCGGATTAGGGAATAAGACGATTGAATTTGTCTGAGCACTTTCCGGGCGAATCAGCTTTGTATCACTGTACAAGACAACAGCATCAGAAAAAAAGATTTTGATCCTGTAATAAAGATTTACATCTCTCACAGTGATTTTATCTTTAAACCAGTATTGTAATGCACTACTGTTATTATCGCTCAATACAATTCCTGCGGTTTTGAAACTTCCGTTTTCTTCTTTCCGTTCTATTTCAAAATGATCAATCATTTGATTATTGTCCACATCCCATTTAAGAAAAACGTAATCATTTTTTTCAATTACATCCAGCTTATCTACTTTTCCTGCAAGCACTCCATTAATAGGATTGATAAAATTCACCGCATTGTCAGTAATAGGTACAGGGTTGATTGATCCTGAATTGCAGTTACTTCCACTCTGATCCCATGGCTGATACGGACTGCCGGCAGTATGGTCAATTAAAACCGCTATTTCTTTTTTACTATCTGATAGTGCCTGATTTATATCTGTGATAAACTGAGCAATAAATCCAGGCATTCCAAATCCATACCCTGAAGTATTTAAACTATAATCGGCAGGCATGTAAGGTGACTTAAATTTGAAATACAAATCCATTGCAATGCGGTATGTGCTGGCGGGAATAACCCATAAATTTTCGCAACTTGCAGTTGAACGGTTAATATAATTTTTCTTTAGCGTTTTTGAACCGCCGCCGGTAATTGAAGCATTCCGGGTTCCATCATCCACCGGCGTATTACTGTCTGGAGAAAAAATACCGCCGGATCCTGTGTAACACAAAGCATCATTTAAACCCGTGCTTTGATCAATACCATTGTAGAAATAAGACCTGAATCCTGCAGGTGTTAAAACGTTTTCATTAAACTGGTACCCGATCCGTACTGCAGCTATCTGACAATTTGAATTAGCATTTGTATTGTTACGGATAGCAATTCTTACAACAATACGTTCATTGTAACTATCCCACAACACATTTCCAAGAACACTTGCCTGTTGTGCCAAAACAGATTGAACATATAACATACATACCAGCAACAAGAGTAGATTTCTAGTCATAAGAAATAATTTTTGTTAACTGGATTCCGTAGGTGGAGGAAATTAAAAAGGTTAGATTTTCAGGGGAAAATTGGCGGATAAACAAAAATACATTTCAGGAAATCCGGATGCAATGGTTTCCAGATATTTATTTTACGGAGATATGTTTCCTCTTTTTTTGTAAGCTGATAGACTGAAAAATTATTACTCCTTCACATCAAACCATACTGCTTTTTCATCATTCCACTGGCCGTTGTAATTAATCGTCACTTCTTCACCGGCTTCAATATCCCGCACTGCTTTTATAAACATGGCTTCTTCTTCAAAATCCATGAAGTATTCACTGTTACTTGAATAAGAATGATTGTAAACCGGTATCCACCCCAACGCCATGGCACATTGTTTTTTATCTCCACCCCATTCAAAAATATAATCGTGCAATAATGTTTGATCTAGCAATATTCTTTCTTCAGCAGTCATAACAATTACCGGTGCTATTTCAATAATATCTCCCGCTTCAATTTTTTCGTTTGTAAACACACCTCTTCCTTTGCTTTCAGTTTGATCAATAAAAAGCTGGCTCAGTCTCATGTTCAGATTATTTTGCTTTTCTTCATTTTCCATCAAAGAAACTAACTTTAACCAAATTAGGTGAATATGAATTTTGAATTAGAGAAAGAGAAAAACCTGAAAGAACAATTTGAAGAACTGCTTCAGCGTGAAGACAGACTTGAAATGCTGGACCTTCTGAACAATCAGAATATAAGTGATGTGGCGGAACTGATTGATGATTACTCCGAACATCAAAGCCAGATACTGGCAAATATGAGTGTACACAGAGCTGCCAGTGTATTTAAAATACTCGACCTGCACATTCAGAAACAAATTATCAAAGAACTTCCTCCTTTTAAAACGGCTGAACTGCTGAACGAACTTCCTGCCGATGACCGTACTTCTTTTCTTGAAGAACTGCCGGGAAATGTTGTACGTGAACTGATTAAATTACTTAACCCCGAAGAAAGAAAAGTTACACTGTCATTACTTGGCTATCCTGAAAACAGTATCGGCCGTTTAATGACCCCCGACTATGTGTATATCTATCCACACAATACTGTAACAGAGGTTTTTGAAACCATTCGTAAATACGGGAAAGACAGTGAAACCATTAATGTACTTTATGTAATTAATGAAAATGGTGAGTTTATTGATGATATCCGCATCCGTGATATTATTCTTGCTGCACCCGATAAAAAAGTGGAGGAACTGATTGATGGCCGTTTTGTATCACTGAACGTTTATGATGATCAGGAGACTGCGAATGAAATATTTAAAATGAATAACAGAGTAGCGTTACCTGTTGTAAGCAATTCAAATAAACTTTTGGGAATTGTAACAATTGATGACGTATTGTGGGTAGCGAATGAAGAGTTTACTGAAGATATGCAGAAGATGGGGGGTACTGAAGCCCTTGATGAACCGTATATAGAAACGCCCATTTTTAAACTTTTCCGTAAAAGGGTGGTTTGGCTGATTGTTTTATTTTTTGGCGAACTGATTACGATAACTGCCATGCAGAGTTATGAAGATGAAATTGCCAAGGTGGTTATACTGGCCACGTTTATTCCGCTGATTATTTCAAGCGGGGGCAACAGTGGTTCACAGGCTTCAACACTGATCATTCAGGCAATGGCCCTGGGAGAAATTACCATTGCCGACTGGTGGCGTATCATGCGCAGGGAAGTGATTTCAGGTTTATTGCTCGGCACATCTCTCTGCATCATTGCCATCAGCATTATACTTACATGGAATGCTTTTGCAAATACATTTGGCGAGCATGCAGTAAGAATCGGGTTTACCGTAGGAAGTTCATTAATCGGCATTGTGGTTTGGGGCACACTGATGGGATCTATGCTTCCGCTGTTACTAAAACGATTAGGAGTTGACCCTGCAACTTCTTCAACTCCTTTTGTAGCCACGCTTGTGGATGTTACCGGGTTGCTCATTTACTTTTCAATGGCTTTTCTTTTCCTGAAAGGAATACTTCTTTAAACTTACAATATGGATACTAAAGAAATTAATGAACTGCTCGAAGTTGAATCCATCCAATTGTCAAAACTTCACAAAGTTGTAGAGCAAACAATGAAGGATGAAGATTTAATAATGGATAACCTGCTTCACCCACCTGCTGAAATGCTTACTTCCGGCCAAAAATTATCAGACAAAATTGCAAGGTTTGGCGGAAGCTGGATGTTCATCACACTTTTTGCTGTCATGCTCATCATCTGGATAGTTATTAACTCATTACTTCCGGCAGGAAAACAATTCGATCCCTTTCCATTTATCTTAATGAACCTTGTTCTCTCCTGCATTGCAGCACTACAGGCCCCCATCATTATGATGAGCCAGAACAGGCAGGAAGAAAAAGACAGGCAAAGGGCACAAAACGATTATATGATTAACCTGAAAGCTGAGCTGGAAATCAGGAGCCTGCACCAGAAAGTTGACCTGATGATTGAAGAACAGATTAAAACGCTTTATGAAATTCAGTTAAAGCAACTGGAAATGCTGAAGCAATTAACTGATCAAAAATCTGCTGCATAAGTTTATGCCGCTTATGTAGAAAAAACAGCAAATGCCGATTAATACCACTGAATCACTATTTTTGGATAATGGAAGTAAACCATGAATTAATTGACAAACTGAGTCTGCTGGCAAGGCTTGAAATTAAACCTGAAGAAAAAGACAAGCTGCAGAGTGATATGAAGGAACTGATAGGCTTTATTGAAAAGCTGCAGGAACTGGATACTACCGGGATTGAACCCCTGATGCATTTAACAGAAGAAATAAATGTACTACGTACCGATGAAGTACAAGGGTCTGTTTCAAGAGAAAATGCACTTTTAAATGCATCTCTCAAAAACAATGATTTTTTCATGGTTCCAAAAGTGATAAAAAAATAATCTGCTGAAAATTATGCAATCTGTCATTCATCTTGATGCGCTGCGCAAAAGCTATTACCTCGGAAAACAGGAGCTTCCCGTTTTAAAAGGAATTGACCTTGATATTAATAAAAGTGAGTTTGTGGCTTTAATGGGACCTTCAGGTTCCGGCAAAAGCACGCTCATGAATATTCTCGGCTGCCTTGACACACTTACTGCAGGCAGGTATGTATTAAACGGAAAGGATGTAAGCAAAATGAATGATAACGACCTGGCTGAAATACGTAATAAAGAAATTGGGTTCGTTTTTCAGCAGTTTAACCTGTTACCTCGTTTATCAGCACTTGAAAATGTTGCACTACCGCTTATTTATGCAGGTGTTTCAAAAAAGGAGCGTAATGAACGTGCAATGGAAATGCTTGTAAAAGTAAATCTTGAAGACAGGCATCATCATAGACCAAATGAACTGAGTGGTGGACAGATACAGCGTGTAGCTATTGCACGGGCATTGGTAAATAACCCGTCAATTATCCTTGCTGATGAACCTACCGGCAATCTTGACACAAGAACTTCGGTTGAAATCATGAATCTCATCAGCGAAATTCATCAACTTGGAAATACAGTTGTGCTGGTTACCCACGAAGAAGATATTGCAAAATATGCAAAACGTGTTGTTCGCCTGCGTGACGGTTTAATTGAAAGCGATACTGCCAAGCACGAAACAGCAGCAGTTTCCTGATAAATCATTTCGTGAAAAAGTTATCAAGAGAGTGTACACTCTCTTTTTTTATTTTACAACTTTTCACTGTTACTTTTGTTTGTATTCTTTAACTCAGTTATGGCATCAAAAATTTATACCAAAACAGGCGACAGAGGCGAAACCAGCTTAATTGGCGGAACAAAAGTGCTTAAAAGTCATTTACGTATTGAAAGCTACGGAACCATTGATGAATTAAATTCATGGATTGGTTTTGTAAATGACCAGTTTGCAGATGCCCCTTCAAAACAAACTTTAAAAGAAATACAGGACAGGTTGTTTACAATTGGTTCATCGCTTGCATGTGACCCTGACAAAGAACCAAAAATGAAAATTCCTGATTTAAAGGAAGACGATATTCTTTTCCTGGAAAAAGAAATTGACAAAATGAATGAGGTGCTGCCCGAAATGAAATCATTCATCCTTCCGGGTGGTCATGCAGCAGTGAGCAGTGCACATATTGCCCGCTGTGTTTGCCGGCGCAGCGAACGTATTTGTGTGCATATGCAGGAAGAAGGCATGTTTGTTGATCAGCTCATAATAAAATACCTGAACCGGTTGAGTGATTACCTGTTTGTACTTGCACGCTATGCAGCTCATGTGAACGGTACAGAAGAAATTAAATGGACTGCAAGAGTTTGAGTGAAGTCATTATAAAATCTTCTGATATACCGCTGCCATTTAAAACAAACACTAAGAAATTCAGAAAAAAATTTTAATTTTTGTTGTGCAGTTATGCTGTTCATCAACAGCACTGGTTCTATCACAACAAAAAGAAACAATGACTACTCAAAGCAACTCAACCATAACGGTTCGTGCAACTGTGCAGGCAACCGTTGAAAAAGTCTGGATTTTATGGACATCTCCCGAACACATTATTCACTGGAATAACGCATCACCCGACTGGCACACCCCAAAAGCTGAAAGTGATTTGCGGCCCGGTGGAAAATTTTCATCCCGCATGGAAGCGAAAGACGGAAGCTTTGGCTTTGATTTTGGAGGTGTGTTTGATGAAGTATGCGAAAACGAATTGCTTTCTTATACAATAGCCGACGGAAGAAAGGTTGTGATTCATTTCAGCAGTGCAGGCGAAAGCACATTAATTGTTGAAACTTTTGAAGCTGAAAACGAAAACCCGCCAGAACTGCAGCAACAGGGCTGGCAGGCAATCCTGGATAATTTTAAAAAATATGCTGAAAGCATTATCTGAAACATTCATCAACACAATAATCATTTTATGGCAAGAGTAAGCACATACCTCAACTTTCCCGATTACACAGAGAAAGCTTTTAATTTTTACAAATCGGTTTTTGGCACTGAGTTTACAAACGGAGTTATGCGATTTGGTGATATTCCCCCAACTGAAGGAATGCCACCTATTCCGGATGAATTAAAAAACTTAGTGATGCACATTGAACTGCCAATACTCGGCGGGCATGTTTTGATGGGTACTGATGCACCTGCAGCAATGGGATTTACAGTGAACTTCGGCAACAACAACTCTATCAACCTGGAACCGGACACAAGAGAAGAAACAAAAAAACTGTTTGATGCATTAAGCGTTGGAGGAAAAATTACCCAGCCGCTTACAGATATGTTCTGGGGAGCTTATTTCGGGAGTTTAACCGATCAGTTTGGTGTGCAGTGGATGCTTAATTGTGCAGCAAAATAAAACGCAGTAATCATGGCAGAACAAATTTATCCCTGTCTCTGGTTTGATGGCAATGCAAAAGAAGCCGCAACATTTTATTGCTCTGTTTTTGATCATTCAGAAATCATTTCTGAAAATCCAGTTGTTGTAATGTTTCATTTGTTTGGTGAAAAAATGATGGGGCTGAATGGAGGACCAATGTTCAGACTCAATCCTTCCGTTTCGTTTATGATTACAAGTGAAACAGAAAAAGAAACTGAAGACCTGTATGCAAAACTTTCTGATGGCGGAATGGTAATGATGCCGCTTGCCAAATACGGCTGGAGTCCCAAATATGCAATGCTGCAAGATAAGTTTGGTGTAAGCTGGCAACTGTACACAGGTAAAAAAGAACACACAGGCAACCAGGTTATTTCTCCCACATTACTATTTACAGGAAAGTATTGCGGCAAGGCTGAAGAAGCTGTTCACTTTTATACAACACTTTTTCCTCTTTCAGAAAAGCAGGGCATTTTGCATTATGCACCCGGCGATGAAGACAGGGAAGATCTGGTGAAGCATGCGCAGTTTAAACTCAACAATTATGTGATGATGGCAATGGACAGCTCTGCACCACACAACTTTAGTTTTAATGAAGCAGTGTCGTTTGTAGTGAATTGTGATTCGCAGGACGAGATTGATTATTACTGGAACAATCTTGTTGCTGATGGCGGCGAAGAACAGCAATGCGGCTGGCTGAAAGATAAATTCGGCGTATCGTGGCAAATTGTTCCCACCATTTTAGGTGAATTGATGAACGATCCGTCAAGATCAGAAAAGGTGATTCAGTCTTTTTTAAAAATGAGAAAATTTGATATTGCAACATTACTCAACGCATAAAAAAACCAGATGATCAAACTTCATTTTACAATTGAGATCAATGCAACGCCTGAACAAGTGTGGGCAGCATTATGGACGATTGAAAACTATCACAAATGGACATCCGTTTTCGGCGAAGGGTCCACTGTCAAAAGCGATTGGGAACAGGGAAGCAACATTTATTTTGTTGATGAAAAGGGTAACGGAATGTATTCTGTTATTGAAACAAAAATCACTAACCGGCAGATGACGTTTAAACATTTGGGCGAAATAATGGATGGCGTTGAAAAAGATAGCAGCTGGTCGGGCTCACTGGAAAATTATGTTTTAACAGAAGCAAACGGCATTACAAATCTGCAGGTTGACTTAGATTCAACCGAAGAGTTTCAGGAATATTTCCAGGAAAAATTTCCGCAGGCATTACAGTTCGTAAAAAAAATATCAGAAAGTTAAAAGCTGAACCAATCAGCTTCCAACAATCCGTCCGTCTTTCATGTGCACAGTGCGGTCGCATTGAGCAGCCAGTTCTTCGTTATGCGTTACAATTAAAAAAGTCTGGTTAAACTGTTTGCGCAAATCAAAAAATAGCTGATGCAGTTCTCTGGCATTGTTACTGTCGAGATTTCCGGTTGGTTCGTCGGCCATAATAATAGCCGGATTGTTGATTAATGCCCTTGCCACAGCCACACGCTGCTGCTCTCCCCCACTCATTGCAGAAGGTTTATTATCCATCCTGTTTTCCAACCCGAGCAGTACCAGCAACTCTTTCGCTCTTTTTTCCACCTCCGATTTTTTTCTTTTGCCCAGCCAGCCCGGGATGCAAACATTTTCCAACGCTGAGAACTCCGGCAGTAAATGATGAAACTGGAATACAAAACCAATGTGCCTGTTACGGAAATCAGCCAGTTCGCTTCCCCTCAACCGGCTTACAAGTGTATTATTCAGCCATACCTCACCCCCATCGGCTTCATCAAGTGTGCCCAGAATATGCAGCAAAGTGCTTTTTCCTGCACCGCTGCTGCCCACCAGGCTCACTATTTCACCTTTCGAAATCTGCAGGTCCACTCCTTTCAGTACTTCGAGGCTGCCGTAGTGTTTGGTAATCTGTTTACAAGTAAGCATGTTTCATTTCTCCGGGTTACAAACCTAAGACATTGAACTGTAGATGCAAGCAGGAGTTTTGTAGAACAGGCAAAGCGTTATGCACACTCTTAACAAAGCAGATTTGGTTATTTCGTCAGGAAAGTTACTTTTGCGGAAAATTAAAGGGTTACACATGTTTTGGACACTTGAATTAGCATCGTACCTCGAAGACGCTCCGTGGCCTGCAACCAAGGATGAACTGATTGATTATTCTATCCGCAGCGGCGCTCCTCTTGAGGTAGTAGAAAACCTTCAGGAACTGGATGATGAAGGTGAAATCTACGAAAGTATTGACGACATCTGGCCCGATTATCCAAGCCAGGAAGACTTCTTCTTTAATGAAGATGAATATTAAAAGCAAACGCTTTTACAGTAATCACAAGAAAAAAATTAATCCCGGCTTTTTTAAGACCGGGATTTTTCGTTACTGATGTTTTTTATCAGCATCCATTATTTCTTAAACGTTACTTTAAAATACAACAGCACCAGCGACAGTAAAAAGATAAAACCATTGCACAACACAACCGGCATCAGAAACGGATTGTTGAAGATGCCGTAAACCAACCATACAATTGTACTGAGGGTAACAATTAAAATGGTATAAATGCTCAGGTCGCCAACGCTTTTACTTTGCCAGGCTTTGTACACCTGCGGAATAAACGTAATGCTGCTGAGAAAAGATCCGAATAATCCAAAAGCTTCTACCCAGTTCATGTTTTTAGTTGATGGTTAATCGTTCATTGTTCATGGAGTGCTTGCTGCTTATTTCTCCATTTGTCCAATTACACCAAGTGTAACACCGGTGTAGCTGAAACCTCCATCGTGGAAAAGATTCTGCATGGTAACCATGCGTGTAAGATCGCTGAACATTACTGTAATATAACTTGCACAATCTTCGGCACTGGCATTTCCCAGCGGACTCATTTTTTCTGCATAATCAATAAACCCGTCGAAGCCTTTTACGCCGCTTCCTGCGGTAGTTCTTGTAGGCGATTGTGAAATGGTATTGACTCTTACTTTCTTTTTATCGCCGTAATGATAACCAAAGCTGCGGGTTACACTTTCAAGCAAGGCTTTGGCATCGGCCATTTCGTTATAATCGGGGAACACACGCTGCGCAGCGATGTAAGTAAGCGCCACCACACTGCCCCAGTCGTTAATGGCATCCAGATCCCATGCAGTGCGTAATACACGGTGCAGGCTCATGGCCGAAATATCGAGTGTTCTTGCATTCCAGTCGTAATCTATTTCGGTATAATGTTTTCCTTTGCGCACATTTAAACTCATGCCAATGGAGTGAAGTACAAAATCAACTTTGCCACCAAAATGCTCCATTGATTTTACAAACAGTTCATTTAAATCGTCCATATTGGTTACATCGGCACCAATTACAGGTGCATTGCCACACAGTTCCGACAGCTTGTTAATTTCGCCCATACGCAATGCCACCGGTGCATTGGTAAGCACTATCTGCGCCCCTTCTTCGTAACATTTCAACGCCGTTTTCCAGGCAATGGATTTTTCGTCCAGTGCGCCAAAAATGATTCCTTTTTTCCCTTTCAGTAACTGATGACTCATATTCAATATCTTGATTTGCGCCAAAAATAAGGAAGATGATTGATATAGTTTGTGATGATTGCTTTTGCAGCGGGGGCAATGGGCCGAAGGGCGGAATGCTGCCTTTACTGCAAATTCATTGCTGTGCTGATTTTGGCCATAACTGTGCATTTCCAGGTTGCTGCAGCTGTTGATTTGGGCACTGCAGATGGCGATTTGGACGCTGCACGCTGTAATTAAGGCAGTGTAAGCTGCAATTTGGGCAGTGCACGACACGATTTGGACGCTGCATGACCCGGTTTGGACGCTGCACGATACGATTTGGACGATGCACGACCTGATTTGGACGCTGCACGCTGCAATTTGGGCAGTGTAAGCTGCAATTAAGGCAGTGTACGACACGATTTGGAGGCTGCACGACACGGCTTAAGTGCCTGAAATAGTGGCTTTTAGGCTTCTTTTTAGCGTTTGGCTCCTGAAAAAAGCTGAAAACAGGGGTGTGCTGATTTTACAATAAGTGTGCAAGCCTGTTTTTGAACAAGCAATGGGCGAATGTTTGAAGCAGACAGTTTATACAAAGCGGGGAGATGAAATACGCAATGCGCATTTTGTATTGTGGCGTAGCATATCTGCCAGAGAAAACACAAAATACGTATTGTGCATTTTTGGTTTTTTCAGTTATAAACTATTCATTTCCGATGCATTACAGGAGAAACAGGATTTTTTGCAAAAATGGCCTATTGCGTCTATTTTTGAGTTGCATGCAATTTTAAATGACAGTTACCCTTCAACATAACGACTTGACAATTGAACTTTTTGACGACACTGCATTTAATCAAACAGCAGACAGTCCGACAAGTTATGATAAGGTAATTCAAGTTGACAAAGACAAACCTTATTCGCCCAACTCACAACATGCCATAAAAATCTATAAAGACAATAATCTCATTGGCAGTGCAATTATTTTGGCAAGTGGTGGTGGTACAGGCGTTCATGATGACTCAGCACTTATTGATGAAGACAATTTTATTATACGCTGCTGCAACAAAGTATTTAGTTTGACACTTCCAGACTTAAAAACTAATTGGGTGACAGAAGTTGATTGGGCAACCTGTTTTTCACTTCATAAGTATCAAGACACATTTATTTCTTATGGAGAGACTTCAATTGCAAGATTTGACAAGACAGGGAAAATTCTTTGGAGTTATGGTGGTGCAGACATTTTTGTTTGCCTTTATGAAGGAACACCTTTTGAAATGTTTGACACTTATATTGCTTTGACAGACTTTAACGGAAGTACATACAAAATAGATTATGATGGAAAAACAATTGACCACAATGAAAGTGATTATTACAGCAAAGAGCCAATTACTGTATTAATGAAACCACAAAAAAAGTGGTGGCAGTTTTGGTAGTTTTTCGTCACGGTGGACGAAAAACTGCATGCAACATTGGGTTTTATGCAAGTTGGGCAGGACGTTGTAACATCAGCCAATTGCAAATCCCAGCTTCAGTTCGGTCAGACGAATATCTATCAGCTTTTGTACATAACTTCAACAATATATTTTCAATCAGCAGCGGTTGTGGGCGGACGAATAACAATTCCCAACCTGCATAAAGCCCTGCTCGTTAGCAGCAAGCCAAACCTTAAAATTTGAAAATGCGTTACTCATTGCTCACCTTACTTTTATTCGTCGGACTTGTAACTTTTGGACAGAAAAAATATAAACCGACAATTGTTGTACTTGACCCATACGAATTCACTTTCGACAGCACACTTTTGAACGAAATTCAAGAATTCATTTATCAGACCGACTATTCATCTGATGAAAAAAAACATATCCTTGATAGTCTCAACAAAAACGAATACAACAAAAGACTAATGGACGTTGCAGAATTCCACTTTAGAGAGCAGATGAATTTTGCATCTTACTTTACTCTCTCTCTATATGGTATGTTGACGTATATGGTATTTGGTCAGACAGAAAATTGTATTGTAATTCCTAGTCATGACAAGTCTGAGGGAAGTAGTGAAAAACTCAAGTTAGTTGCCAAAAAATATAATGTCCAATGGGTAATCAATCCAGTAACATTACATTCATTTAAAAAAGACGGAAATAAATATACGACTGCAAGAATTCAGGTGTATGACTCAAATAAAAATAAAATAGTCTTAAACAAAGAATATACAGGTGACACAAAAAATCCCGGATTCGAACTTACATGTGACAGCGGGACCCTGAGTTGTACAATTAACAACCTTATTAATCCTTCTTTGAATGACATTCTATTAACTATTTTAGGAAGCTATCAACACTAAACGAAACGATGGCTATGCTGCTAACAAGCGGCTTTGCGTCAGCGGGGCTGACGTGGTCGAGCTTCAGCCTTAGTAACTCCGATCAGCTGTATATCGGGCTCGACCCAACGCAACTCATCAACATAATATGTTCTCAACTTTTTTATCTTTATTCAGCTTTAGCATCGGGCGGGACGAATAAATCCGCCCCGCCGAACGCAAAGCCCTGAACGTCACAGGCAATTTTAAATGACAGCGTACATTGATTTAAACATTTTTGACCGATTTGAAAAGCTTGACAAGTTAGAACAAGCAGATAAAGAATTTTATCAGACCTTATACAACTTGTTAGCTGACAAAAAAATCTCTACCGCATACTCTAATGCACATCTTAATGACCTGTTTCGTGGATACCAGAAAAATCCAACCTATATTGAGGCACACTTAACAAATATTAAATCATTTACCAATAACCTTTGCATCTGTCAGTATTGGGGTGAAAAAGATGTTAAGTGGCATTACAGAAACATTAATGAGTTTTTTCAAGAAAAAGTTGATGAATGGGAATTTGAACCAACCTCTTATGATGAGTTGTTTAAAGACTATCCGTTGATGCAACAGACTTTGGAATTATATAAACTAATTCCTTTACCACCAGAGTTTAAGAAAGGATATATTGAACCAATGTTCGGCATTATGTTTCCTCTTTCAAAAATTCATAACAATCAATTCGCTTTACAAGCGGACATCTATAATTTTCAATCACGACTTAAATCCGACTACGGACTTTATAAATCTTTTAGAACTTACCTCTTGACAAGTCTTAATAAGATTAAAAACAACAAAGAATTAATTAAGTCTGCGAATTCAGGTTTTAAAGACTTACCAAAACATCTTGAGTTGACAGACATTTTTGATGCTCATACCCCAAACAATAAAACAAGCGACAATGCACTATACTCAAAAGTAATTGACGTCTTCTTTAAGTATGACCTTGCAGGGTATAAAAGTGACGGACATTTCAATAATATGTTTGACGATGCTTTACATACTTTTTACGCTGCTCATTTTGACTTTTTCATTACTAATGATGATAGGTGTAAATACAAGGCAGAAAAAACTTATGACAAACTAAAAATCAAGACCAAGGTTATAAAAATTGACGAGATAGAAACCTTACAAAACTGCCTGTAACATGAACTGTGTAAAAAACCAAACAAAAATTGATCTTTTTTATGGTTTGGCTGAACAATAATTTGGCTGATACAAGCGGGTCTTTTTTATACAGCTACTGAAATTAACCGGCGATTTTTCTTTTCTCAAACTGCTTTCATTGCGCTGCATAGCATTCCCAAATCCCTTGCTGAAGCAGGACAAGGCGTACAAGCGAGCGTGGCAACAACAGCTTTATAGCAGCAATGGCTTCTGCTACATTCTTTTCTTTTTGTATTACTGTGCTAAACTGATGTTTACCTGCAGGCCTGCTTTTGTATTTACTACAGGCGGTGGTGTGGCAATGTAACCCACCACTCTTGTCTGATCGAAATAGAGTTTTAACCGGATGCGGTTGTTGAGTACATAATCAATGGAGGGACTGATGGTAAGAATTTTTTGTCCGCCGGTTGGGATGGAGCTTCGCTGATCGAGTATATTATTGGAGGTGGCGTTATCCCTGTATGTTAAATCGAACCGGAACGACAGATCGTTTTCCAGTGTTTTTGAATCGCTTTTACTGAATGGTATTTTAAACGGCAGTTTCAGTCCACGCTTGCGCCAGCCTGCTCCTACTGTAATATCAACACTGCGTACTTCGCTTACCTGGAAATCAACCAAACTTAAACTGATGGTGCGGCTGCGGCCATAATCAATTTTAAAATTCAACTGGTTGGTAAGCTGTACATCAATACCAATTAACGGTGCAAACCTTTCGGCAATGGTTACGTTGGGTACAATAAAGTAAGGAACAAAGTTGCTTGATACGGTATCAATAAACGAAGGGAAACCGTAGCCAAACTGATCGGCATACAACAGTGCCGAGGTAAAGTTGTTCATGCTGAGGTTACTGCTGTAGCTGTGTGTAATGCTGAAGTTGGTAAATATTTTATCAAGCCCCGGTATGCGTGTTAAACCGTTGTATGTTAAGCGCCAGTTTGGTTTTGGTACATAACGTTTAAACGGATTATCGTTAATACGGTTGTTCTTTTCATCAATCAATCCCACTTTAAGCGGATCCTGTTTGGTATATGCTGCAATAAATGCGGGGATTAATACATCCTGTGCATACTGCCCGTAACCTTTGTAATATCCGTTACCTGCCTGTGTGCCGCTGTATGGATTTGTTTGCCCGAGCCGTTGTGATAATATTTTCCTGTTTTCTTCAAACTCAAGGAATGACTGTCCCGGCGATGTTGCTGAAAACTTGCGGAACATGGTTTGGTAAGAAATGAATGTTATATCAAACCCACCGCTTGCCAACGGGCTGAGATGAGCAAACTTACCGGCGCCGGTTGTGTCTTTAAACAACTGTGAGTAGTTTTTGCTGAATGAACGGCTGAGGTTGAGATCAATGGTAAAGTCACGGAAGGGTTCAATTGTACCATCGAGCTTTAACTCATGCCTGTAGCTTTGTGTAAAGAGGAAGTTGAAATTGGTATCTCTTGTCATCCATCCTTTACGTGCAGCTTCGTTGAGCCAGGCATCGGTTGGCTGCTGACCAAATACGTAACCAATGCTTGGCGCTTTTGTTTTCCAGTTCTGCCCAAGAATTTTTGTACTGTCAACATATCCCGGAAGGCGTGAATTAAACGATTCGTTATAATTGATATTGATGGTTTTTACAGCAGTGAGAATTCTGCCGAAAAATTTCACCGCTTCGCCGGGATCGTATTGAATGCCTTTGTCTTTTTTAGCGGCCATCCTGTTAAGCCTGCGGAACAAACGCTCTACATATTTTTTGCTCTTGCCCACAGTATCTTTCGGGTTGAATTCAATTGCCTGCGAAAGCAATACCGGTTGTTTGTTCTTTTCGGTTTGCATTTGCAGCGAACGCAGGAATCTTGATTTTTCATACAGGCGGTTGAAATCGAGCTGACCTGTAACAACTCTTGCCTGTGAATTTTCAATGGTGTTGCCAAGACTTACTGCAAGCCTTGAAGCACCAACCCAGTTATATGTTGTGGCATAATTAAAACGGGCAGTGGTCCAGTCGAGTGCAGGGATTTTTGCCAGCGGCAATGTGTATGATGCATTTGCCGATTGTTTATAAATCACATTCCTTCCGCCCTTAAATAAATTACGCCTGATGGAATCTTTCTTTTCTTTTGAATCAATGCGGCCAACCGGTTCATCAATTCTTGCATTGTTGGTGGCACTGAAATCAATGTTGATGGAACGTGTAAGATCCCAACGCATGTTGTACACACGGTCGAACACAAAATACTTATCGTAAGTTTCAGGTATTTTGTACAAGCCGGTTGATACGCCGGGTATCACCACTTCTCTTGCACGTGTGGCACCGAACTGCCGGTTAATATCGGCCCTGAAGCTTAACAGGTTGGGCCTGTAATTAAAGTTGATGTCTTTAATAATATTCCACCAGGGGCTGCGGTATTTAATCAGTTTCTTAAACGGCTCGTAAAACTTAGGTTGCGGTGCATAGTTATAACCCAGTCCGCCGTAATGTTTTTCCACCACATCGTTTTCAATCAACGGACTGCGTTTTTCTGTTTTGGTGTAAGAATAACTCACATCGAAATTTGAAACGTCGTAAATTTTTGCGGGCTTTCCATTGGTTTTGTTTTTGCGCATGTTGGTAACGTTGACTGTTGTTACCGCTGCAAAATCCTGCGAAATCTGTTTTACAGAATCTTTATTGCTGACAGATTTTATTTTGTCTTTCAGTTTTACATCCTGATCGTACGGATCGTATTCAGGATTCATTACTGTTTGCGAATAGCTTGCATAGAACGGAATATCTATTCCCGCTTTTTTGGGTAACAGTTTTCCAAGCTGCAGATTGGTGGCAATATCAAATTGGGTGAATGTTTCACGGCTGCGTTCGTTTACCCGTTGTTCAATGGTTCCGAAGCCGGCTGTATGTACTGCACCTGAAATAGAAAGCGTACCAAGATCGGCTAACTGAATATCCACACGACCTACTCCTGCCCAGCCTCCTTTTTCATCCAGGCCACTCAAACGCAGTTCGTTCATCCATACTTCAGCACAAATACTTGATGTGGCATCGTTCGGGTTGTTTTCAACACCAATCAGGAATCCTTTTATTTCACCAAGGTTGGGACTACCCATTACACTCCAGCGTATTCCATTTCCCCTGTCTTCAGAATAAACAGTATTCACCGAACCGGAACGGCGGAGTTTAAACCTTACCAGATCTTCCAGATTGAGATCAAACTGGTTGTTATTGGGCCATTGCGCACTGGACGTATCATTTACACCGGGTGAAGGATAATAGCCCCACGGTGTTGACTTTAATGGCATGCGCACTTCATAGTAGTTGTTGATGAAGTCGGTTCCAAAACGGATGACTGCGAGCAATTCATTATCTTTTAACCTGTCGGTTTTACCACCCGACTCTGCGTGCATAAACATGCGTACACGTTTGTACTGGCGTAAATCAAGATTGGTTGATTTATACACTGCACGGCCATCACCATCCTGCAGATCGCAAACCTGTAAACTTAATGCAGCTTCATTCTGCAAAAGGTTCACTCCATTGTTACTCAGCTGCTGTACACGTTCAACGCCCTGTGGTGTAACATAGTTAACAGGAGTACGTTTATCATTTTCTTCAAGATTAACAGCCGTTACATTGAACGATGTAAGTGTTGTATTCTGAAGCGGCTTGTAAGTACCTGTCGTATCTAATGAATACTGGAACGAACGCCACATGTTGCGGACCAGTTCGAGTTTACCAAAACGAACCACCACACTGTCTTCAAACCCGGTCATGAACATACGCATGAAGCGGATAGATTTAAAATCGGGGATGTTCCCAACTTTTTGTTCATACTCTCTTAAAGGAATGCGGAACAGGTACCATGTTTCTTTTCTTGTAGTACCATCAGCCAGTTTGATGTCAACCTCACGTCTGTCGGCAATATAGTTTTGCCCAACCTGCATGGAAGCATCATTCTTTGGTTTTAAATCAACATGATACTGGAAGTATTCTTCCACTTCATTTAACGTATTATCATTATTCAGGTCTTCGTTATCGGGGTATAAAGTTGCAGCCGAAGTATATTCAACATTATTGTTTGCAACAGGACTGTTTCCCTGCGGATTGTTATAGTCTTTATACCGGGTTAAAATACCGGTGCTATTGCTGTATCCCTGGCGGTAATGCTGATAGTTATCGCTGCCGGGATCGCTTTGCAATTTTTGAAATGCAGCACCGGAGCCAACAATGTTCCGGATACTGTTAAGGAATGGGGCGTATATTCTTTGTTCGGCAGAATCGGCACGGCCGTCAAAGCCAACATCCTGCTGATCCCGTTCTTCCACAATATTGCTGAAAGCACGTGCAATCTGTATTGGGTTGCGTGGCACTCTTGACCAGTTGCTTGTATCTTCTTTAGCCGGTGTTTGAACAGTGCTTAAACCGTTTTCATAAAAACGTCTGCCATCTTTCAACACATCTTCTGAAATGTTACCGAAGTTGAAATAGAGCTGCCCGCCTGTACTCATTGAATTAATGATAAACGGATCCTGCACCCACATTTCAAGAAACTCAATATTGTTGGTTTCAAAATCAATCTGGTCAATTGCACGCATGATACCGCCCCACCTGTTTTTTGGGTTTTGCAAACGGCCATTCAAAGGATTGATGCTTCCGTTGCGTGCATCGAAGTTATAAGGTCCCCTTTCGGTTGGATAAAATGCAAGGTCGAAAGTGATGAGTTGATTCTGACCAAGATCAGGAGTTGCCTGTGGAAAAATTTCCTGCCTGTTTACAAAACGTACACGTGGATCAGAAAGCTCTGCAAGATTACTTCCTAACGGATTATTGGGATCACGACGTTGCTGTAAAACCGGTTCAATATTATACCATGCAAGTTTTGCACGGTTGTATCCGTATTCAAGATTATTATTCAACCCTGCTTCAGGAAACAGTTCAACGCCAAACGGATTTTGTGATTTGTACGGTGTTGATGCAAGTGCCCATGAAATGAACGGGAAACGCAAATCAATTCCATTCCGTGTTCCTTCAAAATCATCAATATAAACCAGGCCGCCACCGTTCTTTTCCGGGCGGATTTGCTTGGCTGTGCTGGGAATTATTTTTGCCGCTTCGCCATAGAAATTAATATTGGAAGCCTGCCTTGTGCTGTAAAATGGTAATGCATCAAGCCATTTGCTCATGCGCTTCCAGTCGCTGCGGAAATTTATATCGCCCCCGATCATTGTGTTACGGATGGGATCATCGCCATAACCCATTTTGGTGAAGTAAGGGCGCTCACCCAAACGCATAACAGCGGCACCGATGTTCAGTTGTTTGTTTTGCCGTTCAATAGCACGGTAGTCCAACCGAACAGCCATGAAGTTGCGGTTTTGAGAACCATAAGTTGCATTGTTTTCAAAGCCTGCGCTGATGGGTATGCCTGAGTTAACAATTGCCTGGTTAATAATTTTTACCGTACCAAGATTATAGTCAACAACATAATCTACATTTTCAGTAAGAACCTGTCCTCCTGCAGTTACTTTTACAGAACCTTGCGGAACATTAAATGCACCCAATGAAATTTCACCTCCGCCACCAGCACTTCGTGAAGCACCTTTAAACACAAACCTGTTAAGTTGTGGCGATTGCTGCGCAACCCATTTTATTGAATCGTATAAATTGTAGAATAAATATTTCTGGCGCAGGGTTGTTGAGTCGGCACCACGGAAAATATAATTCAGATCTTTACCAAAAGGCTCAAGTGTTGGAAAGATGATGCGGCTCATCGAAGAAATAACGGTGTATCCTTCCACATAATCAAACACACCATCGGGCTGCGGATCGTTTTGATTATTCAAACGGTCTAAGTTCACGAGTTCAATCAGTGGTCTTCCTTTTTCCTCACCTTCAGGAATATATCTTTTTTCACCACCACCGGGTTCCTGGTAAAGAATATTGAGTTTAAAATCTTTTCTTTCCAGTTGACCATAACCTACTGAATACACATTTTTCATCATCAACCCCCAAACAGGAAGCGTGGGCCGTTGCGATGTTGCTTTCAGCATTTTTAAAAACAGTACTTTTTGTGTACCGCTGTTTGATGCTGTTGTGTCGGGTGTTACATCAGTTGAAAATTCACCAACCTGGTACACTTTTCCATTAACCGTATATTGAAAGGCCACACCCAGCACTTCGTCAGCCTGCAATGTTGTATTGAGTGAAATAAAACCAATCTGCTGATTGAAATAATATTCTTCCGGTTTCAGTTTTCTTGCATAAGTGCGTTCAAAATCCTGCACTGCACTTAAACCAAAACTGGTAAGACGGTTTGTTACAAAAGCAGGGTCTCTTGTTGTACCATCGTTTAAAATACGTTGATACAGATCGTTTGATCCGTTTGATGGCAATTCAGATCCTGACAGCGAATGAACATTACTGTTGTAAGGCGAAGGTTCAGCCAGATCCATCAGGGCTACCACTGTTCTGTTTTCAGTTGTTGTTCCCGTTCTGTTCGTTACCCATACTTCCATCCTTTGAATTTGTACCGGAGATGTTACAGCCGGGATATTCTTCATGTTTTTATTATAGTTGCTGCGGAAGTACTGAGCTAAGAGAAAGTGCCTGTTTTCTTCATATTCATCTGCCTTTACCTGGAACTGCTGCAACCCTGAACCACCTGATAACTGCACCTGCTGCTTGCTGGAATTCTGATTGGCTAATACTGTTGTTACATAAAGCCGGCCAAACTGCAATTCGGTTTTTAAACCAAACAGTGCCGATGCGCCGGGCATTAACGTACCCTTTGCAGGAAAAGAAATGTTACCGGCCTCAATCCGTTTGATGATGGCATCGTTATTACCGGAATAATCAAGTTTCAGTTGATTTTCAAATTGAAAGTTGGCAAGTGTATTATAGGTTACCGGAAAATTGAGTTTATCACCAATCTTGGCATTCAAACCAAAATTGGCATTCATGTCAAAATCAAAACCACCATTTTTTCTTGCCCGTTCGGGAAGAGTGGGGTTTTTGATATTTTGCCCCACATAACCCGCAGTTAAAGTAACATCGCCCTGTGGCCTGATTTCAACTTTGGGAATACCTGTATTACTGAATAAACGGTTGAAAAAGCCGGGGCGCACCTGTAGCCTGGGGTCTTCAATCTTCCTGTTCAGGTTAAGTGTTGTATTTAAACGACGCTGAAAGTACTCCCGTTCATCCTGGCGGGTTTTGTATTCCACCATCTCATCAAAAGTGAGGTAGGTGGGTTTACGGTACCAGCTCCGTCCAATTTTTTCATAAATGTAATAACGCTTTGTTGCCGGATCGTAAACGATGGAATCAGTAAAGCTGGAAGGTTGCTGTAAATCGAAGGGATTTTTATTGGGGTAATTGAACCTGTCGCCCCTCCTGTCGGTCAGCGGAAAACGCAGGCTATCGTTCCTGCCCGGGATTGAATCCTTTTTTTGCTGTTTCAATGAGGTTTCACCTGCATTGCTTACAAGCGATAAACAGGTAAACAACAAGGTAATCAGGGCAGAATAACCATGTATGGTGCGATAGATCAGGGCCAAAATCTCTAAGCGAAATGGTTTTGTTAACAGTTTAAAGACACTTCAACGCAGCTTTTATCAGTTCCTGCACTTCATCGTAAGTTTTGCCTGAATGAAGGGCTTTTTTAATGGCCGATTCGGCTGCATTCCGTGCAATGCCTAAAGCTGTCATAGCTGTTAACGCATCCTGCTCTAAACTATTGTGATTCAGAACAGAAATATTCGCATCGGCACTCGTGGTTTTTGAGATTTTATCCCGCAACTCAAGTACGATCCGCTGCGCAGTTTTTTTACCAATGCCTTTTACACTTTCCAGCAACCCCTCATTTCCCGACAGAATTGCCCTTACTACTTCTTCCGGCTGCAAAGACGAAAGCATCATACGGGCCGTAGCGGCACCAACTCCGCTCACACTTAAAAGCTGCAGGAACACATCCTTTTCGGAACGGTCGAAAAAACCAAACAAGATATGAGCATCTTCACGAATGAGTAAGTGCGTAAACAAAACACCTTCTTTCAAATGCTGGATTTTTCCATATGTATGAAGACTGACCTGCACTTCATAACCAACCCCCTGTACTTCAATGTGCACAACAGTAGGGGTTTTAAGCGTAAATATTCCTTTCAGATATGCAAACATGAAACGAAAATAACTGTTTTTGGAAGATGCTGTAAAACCCGGCTATCAACTGCTGCTTTCTTACTGCAACTGTAAACCGGTCAATTTCTTATCTTCGTGCCCCGAATTTTTATACATACCGCTTAAAAGTGTTTACATGAGCCAAAAAATTACCGCTGCAATTACCGCAGTTGCAGGATGGGTTCCCGAAGACAGGTTAACAAATTTCGACCTGGAAAAAATGGTTGACACAAACGATGAATGGATACGCACCAGGACGGGAATTTCTGAAAGAAGAATCTTAAAAGGCGAGGGACTTGCTACATCTGACATGGTTGCTCCTGCAGTTCTTGATTTGTGTAAAAAACGTGGTATTGATCCGAAAGAAATTGAATGTTTGATTGTTGCCACTGTTACACCTGACATGGTGTTTCCAGCAACTGCTAACATTGTTTGCGATAAAATCGGAGCAATAAATGCATGGGGTTTTGATCTCAGCGCAGCCTGTAGTGGTTTTTTGTTTGCTTTAAGTACAGGTGCTTCGTTTATTGAAAGTGGCCGCTACAAAAATGTGGTGGTGGTTGGCGCTGATAAAATGAGTGCTATTATTGATTATACCGACCGTAACACATGTGTATTGTTTGGCGATGGTGCAGCATGTGTGTTTTTGGAACCTAACGAAGAAGGTTATGGAATTAAGGATAGTATTTTAAGAACTGATGGCGCAGGCAGAAATTTTTTACACATGAAAGCAGGCGGAAGTTTAAAACCTGCTTCCATTGAAACAGTAACAAACAAGGAACATTTTGCTTACCAGGAAGGCCAGCAGGTTTTCAAATTTGCTGTAAAAGGTATGGCTGATGTAAGTGCTGAGCTGATGGAAAAAAATAATCTGAAAGGTGAAGATATTGCATGGCTTGTACCACACCAGGCCAACCTGCGCATTATTGATGCAACTGCTAACCGCATGGGTTTGCCAAAAGAAAAAGTAATGATAAACATTGGTAAATACGGTAACACAACTGCAGCAACAATTCCACTCTGTTTGTGGGAGTGGGAAAAACAACTGCACAAAGGCGACAACATTGTTCTTGCTGCGTTTGGCGGCGGCTTTACATGGGGAGCAGTGTGGGTGAAGTGGGCGTATGATGCAAAATAAATTTTTAGATACTCCTGAGATAGATTCATAACCATGAAAACATTAGTAATTACAGGCATAATTTTACTGTTTTCTAAATCATCTGTATCACAAAAAGATTCGTCTTCAGAAAACAGCGCTGTACAAAAACAGCTAAAGCATTATGTTTCTGCTTTAGCACACGATTCGATGCAGGGCCGCTTTACCGGAAGTACCGGAATGTACAAAACAGCTGATTGTATTGTAAGAGAAATAAAAAAAATCGGCCTTCAGCCACTAAACAATTACAATCAATACTTTCAACAATACCAAATCAATTATCAGGGAACTGCCTTAAATGCATTGAATATAGTTGGAGCAATTTATGGTGATTCACTGAAAGATGAAATTGTGATTATATGCGCTCATTATGATCACATCGGAAAATCAAATAATCGAAATGGTGAAGATTCGGTTTACAATGGCGCCAATGATAATGCAAGTGGTGTTGCCGGAATACTATACCTGGCATCTGAATTAATAAAAAGTAAACCTCAACGAACTATTTTGTTTGTGTTTTTTTGTGGCGAAGAATTAGGACTTATCGGATCTTCCTATTTTGCTGAAAGAATAAATACAGAAAAGATTATAGCCGTATTTAATTTTGATATGATAGGAAGAGGTAACCGGCCTTTTTTAACTGGAAGCGGTTATGGAAATATGTTCAAATTTCTGAACAACCAACTATATAAAGTATCACCTGAAATTTATAAAAAGAATTTTTTTAAGCCCGAGCCTTACAAACAACTCCCTGCCACTTATTTTTTAAGAAGTGATAATTACCCTTTTGCTGTTAAAGGTGTCCCTTCGCACACTTTCATGTTAACCACCGACAGTGATATTCACTACCATCAACTTACAGATGAAGTATCAACTCTTAACTTTGAAATGATGAGTAAACTCCTGACCGCTGTTAAACTTTCTGTTTCGCCAGTGATTGAAGGAAGATTTACTCCAAAAGAATAAAGTTGTAATTAAAATTCCAGCTTCCAAACCTCCTGATGATACTGATTACCCGAAGCCGATGATCCGACCACAAAAACTGAATTATTCACTCCAATAACAAGTGGTTCTGTTAATGTATGCTCTAATACACCAATTTGCCATGTATCATTCAATGGATCATAAATATCAAACTTGTTCTTTGCCTTGCCATCGCCTATAAAAAAAATTACTTTGCCATTCATGCTTGCCGTACTATAAGCAGAAAAACTGTTTGGTTGAAATAAACAAGAGAAAGATGTATTGCCCGAAAGTGGGTTAAACATTTCAACTTCATTTGTCATTTTATCTGTAGTTGTGCCTCCTGCCCATACTGCATTTCCATTCAGGAAAAAACTGCCCATTCCAAACTTTGGCTTACTTAAACTTGATACAGACCATGAGGTTGATACAGGATCATAAATATCAATATTGGCAGTTGGAACACCAGATGCTTTACTCGTTTCTCCACCGGCAAAATAAAGTTTGCCTCTTACATTCATGGTTGAAATACGATACCTTGAACGACTTAAATTTTTTGTTGCCCAGCGGTCAGTCATGTTATCATAAATATCAACATAATTACCGCCTGCAATAAACAGTTTATTTCCCAAAACAATGGAGGATAGTAAAGCATCGCTATGCGGCATTTCCATTGTTGACCACAAATCTGTAGTTGCATTGTACACATCAATACGTGATGTTACACCTACTGATGGCAATGATTTCATAGCTGTTCCTCCGGCAAAAAAAACCTTATTACCAATAGCGCTGGCAGTCATTCCATACTTCGCTTCGCTGAGTTTTGCAGTGCTCCACGTATTGGCAGTAATGTCATAAATATCAACATCATTGGAAAAATGCGGCCCGGGACCCGTTGGTTTTTTTTGTCCGCCGGCAAAAAATATTTTATTATTTAATGCCACCACAACACTCACTTTTCTTTCTGTTGACAATATACCTACTGGCACAAGCTTTGCATGAATTTCCTGCCTGTTACTGTAAACGGTATTTACAACTACTGTATCATCATCAGATGCACCTGAATTATCTGTAACTTTTAATCTGAAACTGTATGTTCCCGGGGAAAGGTTAGAAACTGTTGTAAATCCTGCAAACGGGCTTGTAATTATTGCTGAATAGTTTTCTGCAAAAACAAGCGACCATTCATAAGAAACAATTGTTCCATCCAAGTCTTTCGACATTCTTCCGTCTAATGTAATTGATGATGGTTCAATACTGCAATTTTGCAAATTATATGAGATGGCAATAACACTTCCGGCATTTGCAACAGGCGATTTGTTGGGTGAACTCTTAACTGTTATCTGAACGGTATCTGTCGAAAACAAACCGCCTGCATCTGTAGCTGTTAATTCAAATAAATAAACTCCTTCTGTAAGATTTTCCACTAAGGTTTTTGATCCGATTGGGTTTAAAAACCGATGCGGTTCCGGTCCGGATATTCTACGCCAGGCATAACCAATAATATTATTGTCAGGGTCAGTTGTAGAACTGCCGTCTAAACCTGTACTGCTGATTGGCAACGTAATTGTTGTGTCAGCACCAGCTCTTGCTACTGGAGGTCGGTTAGGTATATTGTTTTTGGTTACTGTAACTGATATAGTGTCTCTTGACGAAAATCCATCATTATCCGTCACTTTTAGTTCAAACAAAAAAACACCCTCGGTAAGTAATGATACCTTTGCAAGAGCCGAGAGAGAATCTTTTATAACACACGATGGCCCTGAAATTTTTTTCCAGTTCCAGAATTCGATTTTACCATCAGGATCAAAAGAAGCGCTTCCGTCAACAAAAGAACTATCAGCAGGCAATACAACAAACTTATCATCTCCTGCAACTGCAAACGGCGCTTTGTTCTTCTCATTACAGTCTTCGCAAGAATATTCCCTGCTGCAAGACACAATAGTCATGAGCAGAAATACAAATAACGATAGATAAAAGAAGATTTTTCCCATCACAGTTTGACTTACAATAATACAAAATCTGCTCCAAAACAGTAAGTATTTGATGCGGGCAATTACCGGATAAAATCGTCATTTTACATATATGGTTAATTAACAACTTTCATAATGCTTATTTTTACTGAAAGAAAAATGTCATGGAATTTTCTACACGCATTATTCATGAAGACAATATAAAGGATAACAGTGGTGCAGTAATGTCGCCGATTGTTCTTTCCACAACATTTGAAAGAGGTGAAGATGGTATCAGCTATCCCGGCGGATATTTTTATTCGAGATATGATAATCCTAACCGTCATTCACTGGAAGGCAAGCTGGCTAAAATGGAAAACGGCGCAGCATGTGTAAGCTTTGCATCAGGACTTGCAGCTGCAACGGCTGTGTTTCAGAGTTTAAAAAGCGGTGATCATATCACTATACCAGACGATACTTATTTTTCTATTCGTACGATTCTTGATGAAATATTTTCAGGCTTTGGTCTTTCATACACATTGGTTGACATGAGCGATCTTACAAAACTGGAAGCGGCCATTCAACCAAATACCAAACTGGTGTGGATGGAAACACCATCAAACCCATTAATTAAAGTAACAGATATTGCTGCTGCAGTTGAAATTGCAAAAGCACATAACTGTTTTACTGTTGTTGATAATACATGGGCAACGCCTTTTTATACAAGGCCAATTGAACTGGGTGTTGATATTGTTTTGCATTCAACTACAAAATATCTCAGCGGACACAGTGATATACTTGGAGGCGCATTGATCTTTAAAGAAAACAATGAACGTTACACTTTTATAAAAGCAACACAGAAACTGGCAGGTGCAGTTCCATCGCCATTTGATTGCTGGTTGCTGTGCAGAAGCCTTGCAACATTTGTTGCACGTATGCCTATTCATTCTTCCAATGCAATGCAGCTTGCACAGTTTCTTGAGAGTAATGAAAAAATCGAACGTGTATTATATCCCGGTCTTCCTTCGCATCCGCAACATGAAATTGCAAAACGACAAATGAGCAATGGTTTTGGCGGAATGTTTTCGATCATTGTGAAAGGTGATCGTTCATCTGCATTAAAACTTGCGTCATCTTTACATTTATTTACACACGCAACAAGTCTGGGTGGTGTTGAAAGTTTAATTGAACACCGCAAATCAATTGAGGGGGCGTTATCACCTACTCCTGACAATTTATTACGCATTTCAGTGGGTATTGAAGACATCAAAGATTTGATTGCCGATTTTCAACAGGCGTTAGATTCTATTTGAACTACAAAAAATAAAAATTGACACATGAAAAAGATTTTCATGATTTCATTGCTGCTCCTTTCGCAGCATATGCTGAGTGCGCAAACAACGGACAAACGTCTGGCAGGTATTGACACTTTTATTACCCGTGTTTTAAAAGAGTGGAATGCAGCCGGTGTAACAGTAGCTGTTGTAGAAAAAAACAAAATCCTTATGACTAAAGGATTCGGCTACAAAGATTATGAAAACAAAATTCCTGCAACGGAAAATACTTTGTTTGCCATTGGCAGTTGTACAAAAGCATTCACATCGTCGCTGCTGAGTTTTGCAATAAAAGACGGCAAACTTGATATAGACAAACCTGTTACACAATATTTACCTGAACTACGTTTTATTAATGACGAACTAAATAATAATGTTACAACAAGAGACATGATGTGTCACCGCACAGGTCTTCCCCGTCATGACCTTGCCTGGTACGGAGCAAAGTCAAGCCGTGACAGCTTGCTGTACATCATACGTTTTTTTGAATCGACAGCTCCGCTTCGGCAAGCCTGGCAATACAACAACTTTATGTTTCTTGCACAGGGCGTACTTACTCAAAAAATTTATGGTAAAAGCTGGGAAGATCAAATCAAAGAGAGACTTTTTACTCCACTTGGTATGGCATCCAGTAACACATCGATGATTGATTATGAAAAAGCTCCCGACTATTCTTTTGGTTACAAAGAAAAGGATGGAACAATTAAGAAAATGAAATTTGCCAACATTGATGCATTTGCTCCTGCAGGTGCCATCAACTCCAATGCAAAAGATATGGCCAACTGGGTAATGATGTGGGTTAACGGAGGTAAATTCAATGGCAAAGAAATTATCCCTGCAACTTATTATAACCAGGCCATCAGTTCACAAATGATCATTGGTGCAGGATTACCATCAAAAGATCAACCGGATGTATTCTTCAGCAATTATGGAATTGCATGGTTTCTTGCAAATTACCGTGGTCATTACCGTGTTGAGCATGGTGGTAATATTGATGGCTTTAGTACAAGCACCAGTTTCTTTCCTTCCGACAGTATCGGCATTTTTGTTTCAGTCAATCAAAACGGATCTGCAGTTCCCGGCATCATCCGCAATAATATAGCAGACAGGTTACTTGGATTGAAGTATAAAGACTGGCAGCGCATACAACGCTCTGCTTATGAAAAAAATATTGCAGCTGCAAAAGAGCTAATAAAGGCCGACAGTTCACAACGTAAACCCGGCACAAAACCATCACATGGAATAAATGATTACGCCGGATCTTATACCAACGATGGCTATGGCACTATTCTCATTGAATCAAACAAAGACACACTTATTGGAAAATTTAACGGGCTAACGTTTAAAGTAAAACATTATCATTACGATTACTTCAATTTCCTTCCTGTAGATGATGGAATGGATGCAGATGAAAACGATGCACTAAAAGGGTTGTTCAATATTAATGTAAAAGGCGATATTGAATCGCTGTCGTTACCAATGCAGGGCGGTGTAAAAGACATTGTATTCAAAAAGAAAATTGAAACAATTGAAGTATCAAAAGCCGATCTCGAAAAATACGTGGGCGAATATCAATTACCCGGTGTTGCAGCAAAGGTTTATATCAAAGGAGAAAAAACGTTGATGGTACTCGTTCCCGGTCAGCCGGATTATGAATTACTTCCTATTAAAAAAGATTTATTCAATTTTAAAATATTGAGTGGTTTCAGTGTACGTTTTGAAAAAAACACCAGCGGTGAAGTAACTGCCTTGTATTTTATTCAACCAAACGGAACATTTAAAGCAACAAGAAAAAACAATAATTGATGATTATCAGAAGAGCAGAAAAAAAAGATTGTCCAAGATTACTTGAATTAGTAAATGAACTGGCGGTGTACGAAAAAGCACCGCAGGAAGTAACTGTTACCTTAGAGCATTTTGAAGAAAGCGGTTTTGGCAGCAATCCTGTTTGGTGGGCATTTGTTGCTGAAGAAGATAATATTGTACTTGGCTTTGCTTTGTATTACATCCGTTATTCAACCTGGAAAGGGCAACGTATGTATTTAGAAGATATTCTGGTTACAGAAGAAGCAAGAGGAAAAGGGATTGGCAAACTGTTAATGGACCGTTTGATTGTTGAAGCCAAAGAAAAAAACTTTTCCGGCATTACCTGGCAGGTACTGGAGTGGAATGAACCGGCAATTAATTTTTACAAAAAGTATAATGCATCGTTTGATCCCGAATGGGTCAACGTCAGCATAGGTTTATAATAAAAGAGGGAGCAGAAAACTGCTCCCTCTTTTATTTACATATTCTCAATCAGCTCACACCCTCAACAATCATGTCTTTGTTAATCTTATGTATCAACCCCTGTAAAACTTTACCCGGACCAACTTCAGTAAACTTGCTTGCACCATCAGCAATCATTACCTCAACACTCTGCGTCCATTTTACTGCACCGGTTAATTGGTGAATTAAATTCATTTTAATTTCATCTGGTCTTAAAACAGCTTTTGCAACAACATTTTGATATATCGGGCAAACGGGTTTGTGAAAAGTTACTTTCTCAATAGCTGCAATCAATTCCTCTTCAGCATGAATCATTAAGGGACTGTGAAACGCACCACTTACAGGAAGCAGCAATACTTTTCTTGCACCGGCTGCTTTTAAAAGCTCTGCAGCTTTATCCACACCTGCTTTAGAACCACTGATAACCACCTGCCCCGGACAATTGTAATTTGCAGCAACAACTTCTTCTTCAATTGATGCACAAATCTCCTCCACCTTTTCATCAGGCAAAGCAATTACAGCAGCCATAGTGCCCGGCTCCTGTTCGCACGAATGTTGCATTGCGGCTGATCTTGCGGCAACCAGCATCAAAGCATCTTCAAAACTTAAAACACCGTTTGCAACCAAAGCACTGAATTCGCCTAAAGAGTGCCCGGCAACCATATCAGGTTTAGCACTTACAATACTTTTATAAGCTACTACTGAATGCAGGAAAATAGCAGGTTGTGTAACATTGGTTTGCTTTAAATCCTCATTACTTCCGGTAAACATTATATCAGAAATACGAAAACCTAAAATTTCATTTGCCTGTTCAAAAAGCCTTTGAGCAGAAACACTACCATCGTAAAGACTTTTGCCCATTCCGCTGAACTGAGATCCCTGCCCCGGGAATACAAACGCATGTTTCATAATTATAATTTAGGGGGCAAAAGTAAAGAAGTCTGTTGCAAATAGTGCAACAGACTTCTTTTTCTGAAAATCTATCAATTAATTGAATTTCCCAGAAATCAGTTTCAAAAATTCACTCCTTGTAGGGTCTTTTTGAAAAACTCCGGAAAAAGCGGATGTAGTTGTTACGGAGTTCTGTTTCTGCACACCACGCATCATCATACATAAATGCTGCGCCTCAATTACAACAGCTACCCCTAATGGATTAAGCGATTCATCAATTGCATTTAATATCTGAGTCGTTAAACGCTCCTGCACCTGCAGCCTTCTTGAATAAACATCCACCACCCTCGCCAGTTTACTTAAACCGGTAATCCAGCCATTTGGTATATAAGCAATATGAGCTTTGCCAAAAAAAGGCAGCATATGATGTTCGCACATGCTGTACAGTTCAATATCTTTTACAATCACCATTTCACTTACCTCTTCATGAAATTTTGCACTTTCAAGAATTGCTTTTGCATCCATATGATAACCCTGTGTCATGTATTGCATGGCTTTTGCAACACGTTCAGGTGTTTTCAGCAAACCTTCCCTGTCTGCATCTTCACCAAGCAGCGCAATTGCATTCCTGTAATTCGTAATCAGGCCCGAAGTAGTTTCCTCGTCGTAATGTTCTGTTTTTTTGTAAGCCATAAAATGGTTTAAGGTTATTTTTTGTTTCAAGCTTTACAACATTGTTCAGCTGCATTGGCGTCGCACACTTGTACAACATTAATATTACCCGTCAATCATCATCACTATGCAGGATACTCAACAAAATTCCTCGGCGTTTCATACAAGCGCACCTGCATGTCCTTATCTGCAGGTATATGCGGCCTTAACAAATCATAAATCACAATGGCAATATTCTCTGCTGTTGGATTCAGATGTTTGAATTCTTCCGTATCAAGATTGAAATTTTTATGATCAAACCTGCTGTGAATTTCCTTTTGAATCAGTTCACTCAGTTCTTTCATATCCATCACATAACCTGTTTCAGCATCGGGTACACCGGTAATTTTAACCACCAGTTCATAATTGTGACCGTGAAAAGAAGGATTGTTGCATTTGCCAAACACAGCATCATTTTTCTCGTTGCTCCATGCTGGGTTATACAACCTGTGAGCTGCATTAAAATGTTCGTGCCTGAAAATGGATACCTTCTTTTGCATTTGATGTAATAACGTATTGGTAAATGAAACAATAACAAGTTACTGCGTAAAAAGTTTACTCACCAAAATATTCTACGTAAATACGTGGTGTTTCGTAAAGTTTTACACAATGCAGATGAACAGCTTCGGGTAAATGCGGAGCCAGTTGCTGCCAGATGCCTACAGCAAGATTTTCGGTTGAACACATTTTGTTCCGCATAAAATCAACATCAAGGTTCAGGTTTTTATGATCCAGCTTTTCAACTACATGAATCTTCATGAGTTCACTCAGCTTTTTTACATCAAATAAAAAACCTGTATCAGGATCAACCTTTCCCTTTACTGTTACATACAAATCAAAGTTGTGGCCATGCCAGTTTTCATTGGCACAAATACCAAAAACAGCTTCATTTTTTTCACGGCTCCAGTTGGGATTGAAAAGTTTGTGGGCTGCATTAAAATGTTCAAGACGTGTTAAGTAAACCATGCTTCACTTATTTGCTTCCTCTCAGCAATTGGGCGGAGGAAAAATGAGGCGCAAAGTTAACGAGATTAAAGCACTTTACAGGTATTGTAAATTTTGAGTATTCTTGCTTAAAAAAAAGATGAACTGCCTTGTAATTTCATCCACCATATTTGAAATAAAGCCATTTGTTGACTATTGCCGCAGCAGCAAAAAGCTCGATCATCTTGATTTGCAAGTTGATTTTCTTATTGGCGGTGTTGGCCAGGTAAATACAACTTATGCATTAATGAAATATTTGCAACTGAAACGGCCTGATCTTATTGTAATGGCCGGTATTGCAGGTTCATTTACTCCAAAACTGCAGCTGGGCGATGTGGTGGTGGTTAAAGATGAAGCAATGGCCGATCTTGGTGTGCAGGAGAAAGACGGGTACAAAGATGTATTTGATCTAAACCTGCTTGCAGCTAACCAACCGCCATTCAGCAAAAAGAAACTGATCAATCCTTCCTCAGAATATCTCAAAAGAACAAAACTGAAAAAAGTAAGTGCCGTAACCGTAAACCAGGTGACCAGTACAAAAAAAACTGCCGAACTTTACAGCTCAAAATACAAAGCAGCAATTGAAAGTATGGAAGGTGCTGCACTGCATTTTGTTTGTTTAAAAGAACAGATTCCTTTTCTGCAGATCAGGAGCATTTCAAATTATGTTGGCGAACGCAACAAAAAGAAATGGAAATTAAAAGAAACTGTTGAACAATTGAATATTGAATTAACAAGGTTTGTTGAAAGTCTTTAAGTAAAGAAGAAAATGAAATTAACAATTGGTTTTTCACCATGTCCTAACGATACATTCATCTTTGATGCATTAGTAAATAACAAAATTGATACAGAGGGACTGGAGTTTGAAGCAGTATTGGAAGATGTGCAAACACTTAATGAGTGGGCGCTGCAGGGCAAGCTTGATTTTTCAAAAATCAGTTATGGTGTTTTCCCGCTTGTACAAAATAATTACAACCTGCTGAAAAGTGGTGGTGCGTTAGGAAAAGGTGTAGGACCTTTACTTATCTCCAAACGCTCATTCAATAATCTTGAAGACGAAATCAAAGATCTTACCATTGCAGTTCCGGGAAAAAACACAACAGCTCATTTTCTTTTTTCACAGGCATTTCCGCAGGCAAAAAACAAGCAGTTCATGATTTTTCATGAAATTGAAGAAGCAGTACTGAGCGGAAGAGTTGATGCCGGTGTGATTATTCATGAAAACCGTTTTACATATCAGCAGAAAGGTTTGATCAAACTCATTGATCTTGGTGAATACTGGGAAAAAACAACCGGTTTCCCCATCCCGTTAGGTGGTATCATTGCACATAAACGCATTGATGAACCTGTTCAGAAAAAAGTGGAACAGCTGATTTTCAAAAGTCTTCAATATGCATTTGACCGCTACCCGCTTATTACTGATTATGTAAAACAGCATTCGCAGGAAATGAGTGAAGATGTAATGCGCCAGCATATTGATTTATATGTGAATCATTATTCTCTTGATTTAGGGGAAGATGGAATGAATGCAGTAAACCAAATGATGAAAGCTGCTGCGGCACAATAATCTATTTCTTCAACACATCAGCATAAACCTGCAGGCATCTTTTTCTTGCAAAATCATGTTCAACAATTGGTTTGGGGTAATTGAATCCTTCAAACTCCGGCACCCATTTCCTGATGTACTTTAGTTCAGGATCAAACTTCATGGTTTGAAGATAAGGATTGAAAATGCGGAAATAAGGCGCTGCATCACAACCGCTTCCTGAAGCCCATTGCCAGCCGCCGTTATTTGCAGCGAAGTCAAAATCGAGTAGTTTTTTTGCAAAGTAAGCTTCACCCCAGCGCCAGTCAACCAATAAATGCTTAGTTAGAAAAGATGCAACAATCATCCGCACACGGTTGTGCATAAAGCCTGTTGAATTTAACTCTCTCATCCCTGCATCCACAATCGGGTAACCGGTTTCTCCATCGCACCAGTTTTGAAATTCATGTTCATTATTGCGCCATTGAATAAAATCATATTCAGCCCTGAATGATTTTCCTGAACCTACTTGTGGAAAATGCCATAGAATCATATGATAGAAATCCCGCCAGATAAGTTCATTCAAAAAAGTTTCACTTATGTTTGATGTGTGCCTTGCCAGTTCACGAATGCTGATTGTTCCAAAACGGAGATGAACACTTAACCTTGTGGTTCCATTTGCCGAAGGAATATCCCGCTGCTCTTTGTATTTCCTGATCAGTTCATCATGGATAACAGGCACCTCAAATTGAATAGATGCTTTTTCAAAACCAATTTGTTGCAGAGTTGGAACTGGAACTGGTGATTGTTTAAAAAAATGATCAAAGTACTTTTCAGTCGGATAACTCTTTAAATAAAATTCATTGAGTGTTGCTTTCCATTTTTTGCTGTAAGGAGTAAACACTGTGTATGGTTTACCATCATCTTTCAAAACTTCATCCTTTTCAAAAACAACCTGGTCTTTGTACGTATGAAATGCAACATTTTCTTTGTTTAAATAAAAGCGAACAGCGTCATCTCTCTCTTTGGCATAAGGTTCATAATCATGATTCGTGTAAACATGATCAATCCTGTACTTAGAACATAAATGCTGAAACATTTCAAGAGGAGTTCCGGTATATACTTCAAGGGAACTTCCCAATGCTGCAAGTTGTTCCTGCATAGCTGAAAGTGCCTGGTGAATAAAATCAACACGCTTGTCATTATGATCTTCCAGTTGATCCAGAATCATTTTATCAAACACAAAAACAGGAACCACCGGCAACCCGTTTTTTAATGCATGGTATAATGCCGCATGATCATGTAACCGCAAATCACGGCGGAACCAGCAGATATTTACTTTTTGCAAAGACATGAAGTGTATAACAGAAGAAGCTACTGATTGTTCAGACAAACAGGGGAGAAATATACTCAGCAAGAACCTGTGTTGTTTGCCTGTTTGTATATATTTTATTTCCCAATGATTTTACCCAGCGGATTCCATTAAAGGCATTGGTAAAAAACAACTCATCTGCGTGCAACAAATCCTCAATTGTGTATGATCCTTCCAATGGCTTAATCTTATCGGCTAAAAAACTTCTCATAACCCCTGCCACACATCCTTCTTTTAAATGCGGAGTATGTATAATACCATCTTTTATGAAAAACACGTTAGCAATTGTGGCTTCACAAATACGGTTATTTTGGTTTAATAAGATGGCTTCGTTCCATTGCTGAAGTTTGGCATATTGAGCAGCCATTGCATAAAGCAGGTAATTATTATGCTTCAGGTTTGAAAACGCATCACAACTTTTCCATCCGTCAGTATAAATGCCTGTAACAAGTCCATTTTCATTAAGTGAAACATTTGTTTGTTCAACCGGCCAGCATTGAAGCAGGTAATGAAATGCGGCAGATGGTTTTTCCCAAATACCACCTTCACCTTTAAAAACTGTAATCCGCACCCTGGCATTTTGCGCACAATGATTCTTTTGCGCCAGTGAAATAATTTCTTCTTTTAGCTTTTGCTGAGAGAAATGAACAGGTACAGAAAAATATAATTGCGGCAGAGACTGAATTAATCTTTTCCAATGCCAATCCCAAAGCGGTATTTTACTTTTCCATAAATGAATTGTTTCAAACAAACCTTCGCCATACCGGAATGAACGGTTATCCGGATGAATAACGCTTTCTTCATTGCCCAAAATTTTACCGTCGAAATTATAACTGAACATTACCTGTAATTATAGAACGAATTTAAACAAAGAGGCGATACTTTTTGGTATCGCCTCTGTTGTTGTATGTTGGTTTCGGTAAATAAATTTATCCTTCGATAATATTATTTTTAACTGCATAGAGAATAAGTCCCGCAGTTGAACGGGCACCTATTTTTGATTTGAGCTTATCACGGATAGCTTCAACAGTACGTGGACTCAGGTCAACTATATCTGCAATTTCCTTGGTGCTTTTTTCTTCACACATTAAACGAAGAATTGTTATTTCCTTATCGTTGAGTTTAACGTCATGCCCCATCATTGAATCGTTCTGGCGCTTCATTTTAAGACCGTCAATCAACGCCTTATTCGTCAAAGCATTAAAGAAATACTCCTGTTCATGACAGGTTTTAATAGCCTCGTAAATAACCTCGCTGTCGGAGTTTTTGGTGAGGTATGAATTTGCTCCCAACTCCATTAATCTTGTAATCATGGTATGCTCATCATGCATTGTCAGCATGATTATCTTGATATCTGGGTATAGTTTTTTTACTTCCGGCAAAGTGGCGATACCATCCATGATGGGCATTTGCACATCAAGTAGGATAACATCGGGCTGTAACGATTTCAGCATATTGAGCAGGTGCATGCCATTATCAGCTTCAAATATGACATTTATATCTTTCTTCATACTTAAAGCCGTTCTCACACCAGCACGGTATAGAACGTGATCATCAGTGATGGCTACTTTAATGATATCTGTGGATTGTTCGTTTGGTTTAACGGATTTCATTGCGTACATAGGATATGGTTCGAATTTTACAAATAAATTTACAGTGCAATTTGGCGATTTTTAGCCGGAATTTTATTGGTACTACTACCTGACTTTGAAAATGTGGATTTTACGCTAAACTTGTGTTCCCGCTTTTTTACAAAAAAGTCAGCTTTAATCAATAAGCTTATTACGCATACCATATACAATTAAGCCCGCAATAGTCTTCGCATTCACTTTGTTTTTCATGTTTTGCCTGATTGTTTCAATAGTCCGGGGACTTAAAAAAACCTCCTTGGAAATCTCCTCTGTGGTTTTGTCTTCTGCCAGCAGTTTTAGAATCTGGACTTCTTTTTCTGAAAATTTAATAGAGTTGGGATAATGCTGTTTTACTGTTTTTTTATAATTCAGTTTTAGTAATACAGCCTGGTTTACGAGTTCATTAAAGTAAAAATCCTCATTCATACAGGTAAGGATGGCATCGTAAATTTCATTCGGATCAGTTGTTTTGGTAAGGTAAGCATTTGCACCCATTTCCATCATTTTGCTAACCATCTGCTGATCATCGTACATACTAAGTACAATAATTTTCAGGTCATCATGTTCTTTTCTAATTAATTCAAGTGCATTAATTCCATCAAGCTCGGGCATTCTGATATCAAGTAACAAAATATCAGGCCGTTTAATAGCCAATTTATGAAGCATTTCCTTACCATCTTCAGCTTCCCAAATCAATTTCAGGTGTGGCTTACCGTTTAACGCCATTTTGATCCCATCTCTGAAGATCTTATGGTCGTCAGCAATTGCAAATTTAATTTGTGATTCAGAAGACATGGATAGCGATGTTTTGGGTTATATGCAAGATAATTGTTCCGCCTGTGATAAACAAAGGAAATTGGGTAATTCTGCTGACGGGGATAAATAGGAAATTACAATGGCACTCTTTTGAACAAATTCAATTATATGGAAGAAAGCAAGTAGGCCCGGATTACTACTGTGCTATGATAACTCTCCCTGTCCCAATACTAATCAAATAACTAAACAGTTTGATGTTTTAAACACAATTCCAAGTATGCAAAATCCTTGCAAAGCATTATTCAATAACGCTTTTATTCACAGTTTTTTCACATAGTATATTTTCTTGCGAATTTTTCTCGTAAAATTTCCTGTTTTTGCAAAATTTTAAATAGTATTTTTACGTAAAATTTCGGGTATTTTTCCGTTTCGTTATTTACTTATTTGCATTAAAATTATTTTTAAACAATTCATTATCAATAAAAAAGAATACAAAATCAGTTTATCCACATTTCTTCCCGCTTGTCTGTTCCTGCTAAATATTAAAAATTAGCTGTCTAAATATTACTTCTAAACCTACAACTATGCAAAAAGAATTACAATTAAAAACGCAAGTTACTGAAATTGGTCAGCACATTGGCTATGAAGCAGGGGAAGAAATGGTAAAACGTTTCTTCGATAAGCATCCAGACGTAGCTTATGGTCATATCGTTGGAAAAAATATCATTTCAAAAATTCTTGCGCAACCAGATTGCGAAGGACTTATGATCTTCCCTTCGTATGATGAAAATGGCAGAATGCACATGGTTTATCTTGGCGTTGACGCTGACTCAAAACCAATTGTTAACCTGAATGTGGTTAATCTTGATGGTACAATCACCAGCGAAGAAGCTATCATTGGTGATAAAAGCTCTAACTCTGACTTTGTAACCGACAGTGGTTGGTAGTTTAGTACAAGGTAAAGCCAATTTACCTATATTTGAGTTCATAAGACTCAGATATTGAATTACATTGAATTTATAGCCAAAGGTTCTTTATTAATACCCATCTGTGTTTTCCTTTTTTTTACAAAGCAAAAAGAAAAACACAGATGGTTTCTTTTTGCGTATACATTTCTTTTTTTTCTGGAGCGAGCAGCCTCAGTCATAGATAATCATTTCGTCGGCTTTTTTGATTGGTTTACGCTTTTTTCCCTTCCCCTACAAATTATAGTGTTGTTCATTTTTTTTCGGGAAATCATAAAATCGAAGAGTAATATTTTAATTATCGGAGCCCTGTTTGCTTTTTTTCTTTTTGTCTGGATGATAAAAAACTGGAAAGATGCAGAATATAGCTCAACCATTAAAGTAAGTGCCTCACTTATACTCATCATTGCTTGTTTGCTATACTACTACCAGGAAATAAGACAGCTTGATTCTTTTTTTGTATATACAAAACCCGAATTTTGGGGAGTAACAGCAATATTTATTTTCTCGGCAGGTACTTTTTTTGTTTTTCTTTTCCGCCAGCAATCTTTACATGCCGATCAGATATTTTATAATCAATATGTTTATATACATGCATTTCTTTTTATCATCAGGAGTCTTCTATTATCAGTTTCGTTCCTTCTAAAAAGTAAAACGCATGTTTTAACCCATTAACACAAAGTTTAACCCGATCAAAACCATCATGTTTTTCCTTCAAGTTTCAAATCCTGCCAATACCACTTATGTAGTGTACTTAGGTACATTCGGGATGCTGTTGCTTGCTGTAGGACTTATTGTATTTATTGTGTTCCACCAGAGAAAGGTAATTTACTTTCAGTTGCGAATGAAAAAAATGCAGGAAGATCAGCAACAAATGATGCTTCAGGCTTCTATTCAAAGTCAGGAAGAAGAACGGCAAAGGATTGCTGCCGATCTGCACGACGATGCAGGCCCCCTTCTTGCAACTGTACGGCTTTACCTTAATGAAAACCTGATCCACCAGGATCAAGGCACCCAATTACAAAGTATATACAATGCCAAACAAATAATTGATGATACAATTCAGTTAATCAGAAACATGTCTCACAATCTGATTCCGCCAACGCTCAAAAATTTCGGCTTAGAAAGTGCAGTAAACGATATGTTTCAAAAGATTAATGGCAGTGGTACAATTAGCACCAGTGCACGGTTTCATGATTATAAAAGGCGTTTAAAGCTGGAGTTCGAACTTTCTATCTATCGTGTACTTCAGGAACTCATAAACAACATCTTAAAACACAGTCATTCAAGTTTTATACATCTTACACAAAACAAAACTGATCAGCATATTTACATCAGAATACACCATGATGGAGAAGGAATGACTCATACAGAGTATGAAAAGTTAAGAGATACTCCAAAAGGGATGGGATTAAAAAATATACACAGCCGTATTAAAATCCTGAATTCAAAAATTCTGTTTGAAAAAGACCCTTCAAATACGTATTTTAAAGTTACCATTGAGCTCCCTATAGAAGCTCTGCAGTAATAACGAAATAGCTTAACTTTACATATGCCCGATGTTATGAGCCAGATAAAAGTAGCAATCGCCGACGATCATCAAATCTTCAGAAAAGGTGTTATCCTTTCATTAAGGTCATATACAAATATCAAGTTCGTTTTAGAAGCAGAAAATGGAGAAGAACTTCTTGCAGGATTGGAAGAGGCCCAACCTGATGTTATTCTGATGGATTTGCGAATGCCTGGAAAGGATGGCATTGAAACAACAAAAATTGTTAGTAAGCAATTCCCTCATATGCATGTGTTAGTACTTACAATGTACGAAGATGAACGATTTGTAACACACCTGATGGAAAACGGCGCTAATGGATATTTATTAAAAAGCTCCGATCCTGCAGAAATAAAAAAGGCAATACTTGAAGTTTACACAAAAGGGTATTATCTGAACAATTTTGTCAACAGGATTTTACTGAAAAAATCACATAATAAGGTAAAAGCCATCCCGACATTAAACAGCGAAATTCAAATTTCAGATAAAGAGAAACAGGTCATCCGGTTACTTTGCATGGAATATACCGCACAGGAAATTGCAAAAGAAATGGAGATTAGCCCACGCACTGTCGAAGCAATTAAAGACAGGCTGATGGAACGCTTTGGCGTTAAAAACTCTGTTGGGCTTGTTTTCTTTGCAATGAAGAATTCATTAATTGACTAATTCAATCAATTACTCATTTCACTCTGAATATGCTTGTAACGCAGTGCGTCATTCAACATTAACAGCATAAATTCGCTCAGCTTCGGATTTATTGTGGAGAGAACATTCAAATCATCAACCCCCAATTGATATGCTGCTTTAATTGCATCACTGTTGTTGCCAAGTTCAATAATTGTATTAGAATCTTTGGTTTGCCTGTCTTCAATTAAATCCTTAAAATCATCAAGTAACAATATTGGACGAGCTAGCGAATACCAGACAGGCAGAAATTTGGTTACCCATTCATCTGTTAATTCAAGATCAACAAGAGTAAACAAAAAACTATCTGAACGAGCAAGTGCCTTATGATTGGTTTCAAATTTAAAAAACATGGGAGGCTTTCCTGAAAACAAATCAAACAAATCAGAGGTGAGTTTCACTTGTTTTATCTTGCCTGCAAGTAAAGCCCGGCAACTATCCAGAAACTCCTCAAATGCAATCTCGCCTTTTTCATACCGTTTTAAATTATGAAACCCCTTTTCCATAAGAGTTACATGCCCATCGTTTAATAGAACTTCTGCAGGAACTCCAAGTTTATGAACAAGATCAAACATCAATGGGATTGTAAGATACCCAAAACCGCTGGCGATGTACACCCTCTTCTTTTCCCAAAAAAGATTGTCAGTTGGTATTGCCCGGTTGTTTGCAAAATAGTCAGCAATTTCCGGGCAAATGCCCATACTATCTTGCAGTTTTCTTGATGTTATTACCATTACTTTTCTTTTGTGTTGTATCAGCTTTAATAACTGGCTTTATGCTGTTTCTGTTTAAAACTGCAATGACTGTATCTGAAATTTCTTTTAACAGATCAGGTCTTTTCAAATAATAAGCATAGCTCCTGTTAAACTGTACACTATCTGTTTTATGTGCTTTATAAATGCTGAGAAAATATGAAGCATTTTCCTTTTGCACCTTAAAAGAGGTATCCCGTGCGGCTCTTTCGGTATTTAATGCATCAGCAATCAGCAGATCTGAAAGAATTGCTTCCATTCTTTGCATGGAAAGAATTCCATCAGGGATATCTTTTTTATCTGAACATGAAGTGAGTGCAATTAACAATACAAAAACGATTTTCAATTTCATTTCAATTCCTGTTTGTATTTATTGGAATTGCTTATGTCAATTCTTGAAAGAATATCAACAACCTTTGATTTTTCCTGTTCTGGGGCTTTTTTGAACAGGTTAATTATTTCTTCCGATTTCCCGAGCAGAAAAAACTGAATAGCCATAAGGCTTGAGTTTTCCCTGTTAAGATTATCAAGAAGCATGAGTGCATTTACTATTTCTGTGCGGGCATTATTATTGTCGCTGTACATAATATCTAATCCCTTTCGATAGTAATTATAACAAACATCATGAAATGCAGTGTACCTGTTATTGCCTAAATTTTCCGCAAGCCAATACCTGTTCCTGTTATTGTTTTCAAATGATTTCCACCCGGAAATCCTGGATGCATCAGGTGCATTATTTACAATGTTCATAGCTTTTTGAAAAAAAGGCTCTCCCCCTTTTAATGAAAAAGAATTATAATCAAATCCTATTATGATGTAAGCATAATAGGCCATTACAGCTGTAAGATTTGAGGCCAAAGGATCGCTTCCGTTTATTCTGTTTTCATTAAAATCCAGCGATTGGGATTCGATATATTTGAAATCGAAGTTCGGATCTTGAAAATTAATTAAAGGAGAAACATAAGAAGTAGAATAAACAGGACGTGCCGCCTGGATTGTAATACTTCCGGAATAAACATTTGCTTCCGGCATTTCCCGAAGGTTAATCAATATCTGGCAATTAATTTTTTCGGCAGGTTTAAACTCATCTGTTGTCCATTTTTTGTTGTTTAAAAAATTGGTTAAAGCTGTTTCCAAAGAACGAAATATTTTTTTGTCAACTGCAGAGCTGATTTTATTATCCACTATTCTAACTCTGGCATTTAATTCCTGCGAATCCGCTGAAACTACTGTCAGAAAAAAAATGGATATGATTAATGAAAACTTAGACATTTATCATCGTTTTGATTTTGTCAATTATATCTCCCGCAACTTCTGCCTTATCCTTAACAGGAAACGAATATTCATTGCCTTTCTTATCAAAGATTGTAATTTTATTTGTATTGATTCCAAAACCGGCGCCTTCATCGTTTAAGGAGTTTAACACGATAAGATCAGCATTTTTTGACTTTAATTTTTCAAGAGCATTTTGCTTTTCATTATTGGTCTCAAGGGCAAACCCCACTAGCAATTGACTTGTTTTTTTTATACTGCCAAGGCTTCTTAAAATATCTTTTGTTTTTTTTAGTTCCACAGTCAAAGTTTGGTTGCTTTTTTTGATTTTCTCTTGAGCTACAGCAAGAGGGGTAAAATCAGCTACCGCAGCAGATAATACTGCAATTCTGACATTTTCAAAATGTGCTATCGAGGCATCAAACATCTCATCTGCTGTTCTTACCCTTATAACATGACGGATATTTTCCGGAATTTTTTGTACTGATGGTCCAAGAATCAATATTACTTCTGCACCTCGTTTAGAAAACTCGTCTGCAATCGCAATTCCCATCTTACCGCTTGAGTAATTACCTATAAACCGAACCGGATCTATCGGCTCATAGGTTGGTCCGGCGGTCACTAAAACCCTCTCACCTTCAAACTGCTTTCTGGTCAAAAAAAAACGACGAACATGATTCACAATATCTTCCGGTTCAGTCATTCTTCCTTCTCCAATTAAGCCACTTGCAAGTTCTCCCGAACCAACCGGAATAATCATATTATTATAACTCTTAAGAGTTTGAATATTTCGTTGGGTTGAAGGGTGCTTCCACATATCTTCATCCATGGCTGGGGCAACCATAACAGGACAAATTGATGATAAATAAACTGACAGCAACAGATTATCACAAATGCCGTTAGCCATTTTGGCCAGCGTATTGCAGCTTAACGGTGCAATCAGCATTAAATCGGCCCACCTTCCAATATCCACATGATTTGACCAACTGCTATCTTTAAAAAAATCAGAAGCAACAACTTGCTTTGAAAGTGTTGCCAATACAAGCGGAGATACAAAATCCTTGGCTGCAGGTGTAATAACAACCTTTACATCTGCTCCTTCTTTAATAAGTAGCCGTAAAAGCTGAACAGATTTATAAGCAGCAATGCTTCCTGTTATTCCCAAAACAATTTTTTTTCCGCTTAACATCATACTTATGTAAATTAATAAAATGTTCAATAAAAAAGATGGCGGCCTTCGGCCGCCATTAACATTTTGCAATTTCTTTTTACGAAAAAAGATCATTATCTGCTCTGCGATAATACACTTTATCGTCAGTAAATTCCTGAGTAGCTAACAATGCAGGATTGGGCATACGTTCATAAGCTTTTGATATTTCTATCTGTTCCTTATTTTCATGTATTTCCTCAAGACTGTCTGTATGACTGGCAAACTCTTCCAGCTTACTATGAAGTTCTTCTTTTAAAGAAATATTGATTTGATTTGCCCGTTTAGCAATAACAGCAATAGACTCATAAAGATTGCCGGTTTTTGCTTTCAAATCAGCAACATTTTTTGTTTCAACAACACTGCTTGTGTTAACACTAACTTTTCTTATTAGTCTGCTCATTTTTTATTGCGTTTAAGTTGTTTTTTGTAAGATTGAAATATTTCTCTGCATCCTTTAACAGCTTACTGTCTGGAAATCTGTCTACAAAATCATAATACTCCTCCATTACCTTCTCATATCTCTCTTTTTGCTTTTCCTCAATACTCATCGCAGCATATTGATAATACGATTTTATTATCATCAGCTTATACTCTTCTGCCTTTTTTGATTCAGGGTATCTGTTCAGCAGACTCGTAAAAGTTATTGCCGCAGCCCTGTACGAACCGACATTATAATATAATTCAGCACCGGTATAATCCTTTAACTCCAGCTTTTCATAACATTCTTCAATGATCTTTTTGGCTTCTTCCTGCTTTGACGATTCAGGGTAGTTGTTCAAATGAGCCTGCATATAACCAATCGCCTTTTGTGTAGCTGATTGATCAAGCTCCACCCTGGGAGATTGCTTGAAAAAGCAAAAAGCCCGCATAAAGTCAATTTCTGATGCTCTCTGGCTTTTGGGGAAAGCATCGATGAACCCTTTAAAAAGATTTTCTGCATTAAGATAATCTTTCTGATAAAAGGCACAATATGCATACTTATAATAAAGATCTTCAAATCGGGGATCATTTCTTAATAACGGGAAAAGATCTTCATATAGAATTTGAGCCTTACTGTATTTCTTATTAGCGTAATACTGCTCGGCCATACCCAATTTGTATTCAACATCCTTGCTCTTAAGTATTTTGGTAACGGTCTTTTTGTTACAGCCACCAAGAACTATCAAAACAGCACTAAATAAAACGATTATTCTGATTCTAAAATTCATAAAAGCCAGCAAAGTTAAGATTTTCGGGCAAATTAGCCCCAACCTTTCTCAAAAACTGAAATTATGGGTTAATCTTTTCATAAAGAAAAACCCCGGCAATGCCGGGGTTTTTATAAAGAGTATTTACATCTTACTTCTGTTCTGCACGAAGTTCAACTGTAGAAGGATCTCCTTCATGACAATCATACTGAGCAATTACACGATCAGCACTGATACCCTGTACTTCAACCAAGTACTTAACAATTGCATCAACACGCTTCTGGCCTAAAGCCTGACCAGATTTGCTCTTAGCGGCGCTACCACAAACAACCAGTTTGCAATTAGGATTGCCACGGAGAGAAGAAGCTACGCTACCTACCAAAGCTTTTGCTTCAGTACTTAAAGCAGTGCTGTTGCCTGCAAACGTGATAGAAGGAAGATCTACCAGATGGCATGAATTGTCAATACGTGGAGTTTTGCAGCATTCTGGTTCTGGGCACTTACCAACACCATCAGCATCAACTGGCTGGCACTGAGTTGGAGTGATCAGTTCTTTATCCTTACAATCGGGAACACCATCACCATCAGTATCACGGCTTACACCATGGCTATCAACCGGGCAACCTGCAGGCGTATTAGGTTCGTTATCAAACTGATCAGTTACACCGTCGCCATCTGCATCATCCAGAACTGGTTTTGGCATTTTCATATGACGAGGAGCATTCAACTCGTTGTAAGCATAATCCAATGGATTTAACCACCAGAGAGGCTCAACTGCTTTCGCTCCAAGACTATAGTTAAGATTCACACTAGTATAATGCCATGTGTCAAAATCACGAGTCATAGGAGCATCGCCGCCTAATGACTGTTCTTGCCAACGCTGACCATCTAATAAGTCATCATTTGTCCAAGTAAGGATTTCTTCAATTCCGAGGCTGAAACGTTTTCCAAGCTTGAATGCTACGCCTACACCTGCCTGAACTGTTGGTTTCAAAGTCATATCAAACAATTTCGGACGACGCCATCCCTGACCTTCAGCAGCAGTTTCATATGTGTTATCCATTCCAGCTCTTAAATCACGCAAAATGCTTGACCTGTTTTTGTGTTCAAAGCTGTATTTGTTCAACACTGCACGGAAAAGATTAGCATAGTTACCACCTGTTGCATCAAGTGTATTCACATTTGTTTTGTAAATCAAAGCACCAACACCACCTACACCGTAAATAATGAAGTTAGTTTTAGCCTTATGAAAACGGATATTGTTTAATGTAACAATTCCTTGTAATGCTAACTGATGCGTTACTGTTCTGTAATTGTAATAAACAGGGTCTTGTAATGCACTTGTAAATGGCTGACCTGTTTTTGAAGAAATCTGATACAAAGTTCCTGTTGAACCACCGGGGAATTGATTTGATCTAACATTCAAAGGCGCATTGTATTGCGATGCCCAAGCTGTATTTTTTCCGTAGTTAAATGCAGGGCTGAAGTTCATGCCCTTTGCAATACCCCCATGATACTGCAGCCTTGTAGAGAAAATATATCCAAATGCCTTTCTTACATGTGCTCCCCATCCAATTTGAGGAAGTTTAGCGTTAACATCGCCGCTTATGGCAACATTACCAACGCTTATACCAATTTCCCATTGGTTTCTCGGCTTAGCCGGGAAAGGGTATTGATTTTGTAAGAATTCGCTGTGTTGAGCTTTACCAGAACTTGGAACGAGAGAAGAGTCCTTCCAATCGTAACTCTGCGCAGAGAGGTTCGATAAAAAAAGACATAGGGCCCCTAAAAGAAGGGTGTACTTTTTGCTTGCCATAGTTGTTGTATTAAGTTTCGAAAAATCCTGATGAATATTGCAAAAATAGAGATGATAGGTTAAAAAGCAAATTTTTTATAATTTATTTACTTTCAAATCGTCATAATAGACTTCTTTCGTTTAAAAGAAGCTGCATTTGCCTCAAAATTAAACTGAAAATTTCGCATTTAATGTAAATTGCCGCCACATGAACTCATCCCACCATATTCAGCAACTGGTAAAACAGGAATTAACCGAATTTGAAGAAAAATTCAGGGCGGCTGTCAAAAGCAGGGTTTCCTTGCTTGACAGAATTATGCAGTATATCATCAAACGGAAGGGCAAACAGGTAAGACCCATGTTTGTATTTCTGAGTGCGAAGCTTTTTGGAAACATAAATGAACACACACACAGGGCTGCAGCATTGGTTGAATTACTCCATACTGCAACTCTTGTGCATGATGATGTAGTGGATGAAGCAATGGAGCGACGTGGCTTTTTTTCCATCAATGCCTTATGGAAAAATAAAATTGCAGTTTTAGTTGGCGACTATCTCTTGTCAAAAGGGTTGTTATTATCTCTCAGAAATGATGACTTCGCCACCTTAAAAATTTTGTCGGAGGCTGTTGAAAAAATGAGCGAAGGCGAATTGTTACAAATCGAAAAAACAAGAAAATTAAACCTGGACGAAGATGTTTATTTTGAAATAATCAGAAATAAAACAGCCTCATTGCTGTCTTCTGCCTGTGCCGCCGGGGCATGGTCAACAACAAACGATACATACAAAACAGAACAGATGAAAATCTTTGGAGAGAAAGCAGGAATTGCGTTTCAAATAAAAGATGACTTGTTCGACTATGGAAGTGATTCGATAGGAAAACCGACCGGAAATGATATAAAAGAAAAAAAATTAACCCTCCCGCTCATCTACACGTTAAACACAGTAAATTCTGCAAAAAAAAGAGAGTTGATTTATATCATCAAAAACGAAAACAAACGAAAGAAGCAGGTTCAATATGTAATTGATGAAGTTATTAAAGCAGGTGGGATTCAGTATGCCACAGAAAAAATGAATCAGTTCCGTGATGAAGCAATTGAAATTTTGAAACAGTTCCCCCAAAATGAAATACGAGACGGGCTGGAATCGTTAGTCCGTTTTACAACCGACAGAAAATACTAACTCATGAAAAAAAGATGGACCCTTTTACAGGCCGATGAATCAAAAACAAAAGACCTTGTTCAAGACCTGAAGGTTCACCCGTCTATCTGCAAAATACTTGTACAAAGAGGTATTGATACATTCGAAAAAGCTAAGAATTTCTTTCGTCCCCAATTAAATCAACTTCATGACCCCTGGTTGATGAAAGATATGGGTAAAGCAACCGACAGAATTCTCCTCGCATTTCAGAAAAAAGAAAAAATTCTTGTATTTGGTGATTATGATGTTGATGGAACAACAAGTGTTGCCTGCATGTATCAGTTTCTTGTTTCTGTATATGAAAAAGTATTGGTTGATTTTTATATTCCGCATCGTTACAGGGAAGGTTATGGTGTTTCAAAACAGGGAATTGATTTTGCTAAAGAAAACGGATTCAACCTCATTATTTCTCTCGACTGTGGCATTAAATCAGTCGAATTAATTGCCTATGCAAAAGAACTGGGAGTTGATTTTATTGTATGCGACCACCATTTGCCTGATGCTGAATTGCCTCCTGCTGTTGCTATTCTTAATCCTAAACAAAAAGATTGCATTTATCCCTTTAAAGAACTTTGTGGCTGTGGCGTGGGTTTTAAACTAATATCTGCCATTGCACAAAAACTCAGCATCAGCAACGAAAAGGTACTTTGTTACCTTGATCTTGTTGCAACTGCAATAGCTGCCGATATTGTACCAATTACTAACGAAAACAGGATACTTGCTTTCTATGGTTTACAGCAAGTAAACAGCAATCCTTCAAATGGAATAAAAGCCCTGATGTTTTTGAGCAAAGCCGAAAAGCAGATGCACATCAACAACCTTGTATTCATGATTGCGCCGAGAGTAAACGCTGCTGGCCGCATGGATGATGCAAGAAAAGCAGTGCAAATGTTCATTTCCCCAACTTATGAAGAGGCATTAAGCTACGCAGAATTATTACATGCTGATAATGATGAACGAAAAGAAGCTGATACTTCTATTTCAGAAGAAGCATTGGCAATAATTAACGCAGACGAACTGTTAAAACAAAAGAAAACAACTGTACTTTTTCAACCGCATTGGCACAAAGGAGTTGTTGGTATTGTTGCTTCCAGATTAACTGAATCATATTATCGTCCAACCATTGTATTAACAAAAAGCGGTGATTATGCTGCCGGAAGCGCAAGGAGTGTAAGTGGCTTTAATTTGTACGAAGCAATCCATGCCTGCAGGGAACATTTACTTGGTTATGGCGGGCATTTTGCCGCCGCCGGGCTAACCCTTCTTCCTCAAAATATTGATGCCTTTGCAGATGCTTTTGAAAAAATTGTAACAGATACAATTTTGCCGGAACAACTTGTTCCTGAAATAACCATTGATGCCGAAATCAGATTTTCAGATATTCGTCAGCCTTTTTTCAATATCATTCAACAAATGGAGCCTTTTGGGCCTGAAAATATGCGTCCGGTTTTTATTAGCCGCCACGTTAATGATACCGGCTTCAGCAAAATTGTAAAAGACCAGCACCTGCGACTGGTTGTTAAGCAGGATAACATAACTCTCACTGGTATTTTCTTTAAAGCCGCCCATCTCCTGCCAATTGTTCAGCAAGGCAAGTTCGACATTGTTTACACGATTGATGAAAACGAATGGAACGGCTCCACAAATCTTCAACTCAGGGCAATTGATATCAGGCCGGCTGAATAAACCGGCAAACGCCCGAAAAGCCTTGATTTCCCTGAAAATAAAGCCCCGTTTGCTTGGCAGGCAAGGTGCTATCTCTTACCTTTGCAGCCCCAAATCTGTATTGGCAGATTTCCCAACCGCAAGGAAGGGATCCGATGGGTAAACCCAATTTTTAATTTAAATCACAAAAAGTAATGAACAATTACGAAATGATGGTGATTTTTACCCCTGTACTGTCTGATGAAGAATTTAAGGCAGCTCAGAAACGCTACACAGACCTTCTTGCTGCAAATGGCGGAGAGGTTGTACATAGCAATCCCTGGGGTTTAAAATCACTCGCCTACCCAATCCAGAAAAAAACAACTGGTATCTACTGGGTAATTGAGTACAAGGCAGCAGCCGATTTTAATCAAAAGCTGAACGTTCAGCTCCACCGTGATGAGCAAGTGCTCCGTCACATGTACACTGCACTCGACAAATACGCCGTTGAGTACAATGCAAAAAAGAGAAGTGGCGTACGTTCAGCAACTGAAAAAACGGAGGCGTAAGTCATGGCAAAGAATGAAATCAAATACCTGACGGCGATTAAGACCGAAAAGCCCAGGAAAAAGTATTGCCGTTTTAAAAAATACGGTATCCGCTATGTTGATTATAAAGATGTTGAATTCCTGAAGAAATTTCTGAACGAACAGGGCAAAATTCTTCCCCGTCGTTTATCTGGTAATTCACTCAAGTATCAGCGTAAAGTAACAGACGCAATTAAGAAAGCCCGCCAGATGGCATTGCTTCCTTATGTAACTGATCTGTTGAAATAAAAATAATTAGTGAACCTTTCCCTAACTCCCGTTTCAATTTTCGGGAAGACAGTTGCACACTGGGTTACGGAAACTAAAAAACAAAAAAATGGAAGTAATTTTAATTCAGGATGTAAATACACTTGGTGGTAAAAACGAAGTGGTAAAGGTTAAAAACGGTTATGCACGTAACTTTTTAATCCCTCAGAAAATAGCTGTTGAAGCTTCTCCTTCAAACTTAAAGCAATTAGCTGAACGTTTAAAAGTACAGAAGAAGAAAGAAGATGCAATGCTGGCTGAAATTAAATCAGTAATTGCAAAACTTACAGAAGCTCCTGTTAAGCTTACAGCTAAAACAGGAACCAGCGGTAAAATTTTTGGCAGCATTACCACTGTTATGATTGCACGTGCTATTCGTGAGCAAAAAGGTTACGAAATTGACCGTCGTAAGATTCACCTGGTAGACGAAATCAAGGAAATCGGTACACACAAAGCAAAAGTTGATTTTGCAAATGGTAACGAAGCTGAAATTGAAATTGAAGTAGCAGCAGAAGCAGCTGCAGCTTAAACTGAATAAACCAGTATTTACAAAGCCCCGGATTATTTCGGGGCTTTTTTATTGTTCGTCATTTTCAGGACAGAATTATTTACTTCTTTTAGCTGCTTTCTACGGATATTATTCTCACCAGCAAATGTGTTTTCCAAATACAATTAATGCGTTTATTTTTGAACCAAATAAATATCTGGATGAACTATTCAAGAATTATAGCAGGTACAATGAAGTGGGGAGTATGGGGGGCAAGATTCAACAAGGCCGCTTATGAACGAATGATCAAAGATTGCATTGAAGCAGGTGCTACCACTTTCGATCATGCTGATATTTATGGCGACTATACAACAGAAGCTGAATTTGGCCAGGTGTTAAAAGATGACCCTGCATTAAGACAGAAAATGCAAATCATAACCAAATGCGGCATTCAAAAAGTATCTTCAACCCGCCCTCATCATATAATCAAATCTTACAACACTTCATACAATCACATTATTGAATCAGTTGAAAATTCTCTCGAAAATCTTTCAACTGATTATATTGATTGTTTATTAATTCATCGCCCGGATCCTTTGTTCAATGCTGATGAAGTTGCAAAAGCATTTACACAGTTAAAAGATCAGGGAAAAGTATTGCATTTTGGTGTATCGAATTTTAAACGCTGGCATGTTGATTTACTCAACAGCCGTTTTAAAGTTGAAGTAAACCAGGTGGAGTGTTCTTTATTGCATCTTGATCCATTTCTTGATGGCACACTTGATTATTGTCAGCAACACAACATTACACCAATGGCCTGGAGCCCGATGGGTGGTGGAAATATTTTCTTAGAAACTGATGAACGTAACCAGCGTATTACAGCTGTGGCATCTTTTCTCGCCGACAAATACAATTCAACGGCAGATGCTGTTTTATTGAGCTGGTTATTAACTCATCCCGCAAACATTCACCCTGTATCTGGCACGTCAAAACCTGAACGAATAAAAGCAGCAGTTACTGCAGCAGAAATAAAATTAGAAAGAGAAGACTGGTTTATGTTATGGCGAGCAAGTACGGGCAAAGAAGTTGCTTAATATTTACCCTGACAATTGTGCATTGAAATTTTCGGAATAAATTTACTCGTCACCAGCAGTTCATAGTTCAGCTTACTGCAAATAAGAACAATAAAATTTACAGATGAAAACAAATAATATTCTCCTTCTTTTTGCAGTTATCATCGTTGTATATTTCTGTGCAGTTGGTGTTGATGTAATGGATGCTGATGCTTCACAATATGCAGCAATGAGCAGGGAAATGAAAGCTAGCGGCAGTTATCTCAAGGTATTTGAACAAGGGAAAGATTATTTAGACAAACCCCCCTTCCTGTTTTGGGTAAGCAGTTTCTCAATGACTGTATTTGGCGAAAACAATTTTGCATTTAAACTTCCATCGATTCTTTTTGCCATTCTTGCATTGTTTGCAACTTACCGTTTCACAAAATTATTTTATGATAAAACGGTAGCTGTGTTAGCAGCATTGGTACTGGCAAGCTGCCAGGCTGTTTTTTTAATTACAAACGATGTTCGTACAGATACAATTCTGATGAGCTGGGTAATAGTTGCTATATGGCAAATAGCTGAATGGACACAATCAAAAAAAATTATTCATTTGTTAGTTGGTAGTGCGGCTATAGGTTTTGGAATGCTTACAAAAGGGCCTATTTCTTTGTTTGTGCCAATATTTGCATTTGGCAGTCATTTCATTCTACAACGTAATTGGGGTTCTTTGTTTAAGCCGGCATATTTACTGAGTATTGTTGTTATTGCTGTAATCCTGGTTCCAATGAGTATTGGATTGTATCAGCAGTTTGATCTCCATCCTGAAAAAACAGTGAATGGAATGAAGAATGTTTCCGGTTTAAAGTTCTTTTTCTGGACACAAAGCTTTGGACGAATTACCGGAGAAAATGTTTGGAACAATCATGCTTCATTTACATTCCTTTTTGAAAACCTGTTATGGGGATTGCTTCCTTGGACTTTGTTTTTTGTTTCAGGTCTGATCAATGATTTTATTCAGATTATAAGAAGAAAATTCAGATTGACATCCAAAGAAGAATTTATTACCACAGGAGGATTTGTTGTTACATATTGTTCTCTTGCAATTTCAAAATACCAGTTACCGCATTACATTTATGTTGTTTTGCCGCTGATAGCTGTTATTACTGCAAAAATGCTTTATATATTATTCTGGCAACAACAATTGCCATTATTAAAAAAGATAATCAATCCGGTTCAGGTATTGATTATTACAATTCTGCTGATTGCGCCTTTGTTGATTTTAATTTATTCATTTACTCCAACTTCTATTTGGCCATGGTTAATGCCGGCGGCAACAATTGTAACAGTAATAATCCTTCTTTCAAAGAAAGCAATTACAAAAAAAATCTTCAGTATTTCTATAGCTTCAATAATTGGACTTAACCTGCTGTTGAGCCTTTGGTTTTATCCGAACGTTCTAAGCTATCAGTCAGGAAGTGTAGTTGGCCGTTTCATTTTTGAAAAGAACATTTCTTCTGCTCATTTTTACCTCTATAAAGAAGGGGATGTTGGCGAGTCAATTCATTTTTACAGCAGGCAAATAATAAAAAAAGCAGATTCTGCTCAATCGCTTAAGCAAGGAACATTTTTGTTAACAACAGATAAAGGGTTAAATGAACTAAAAAAGATTAATCGGACATTTGAAATTCAAAAACAAGGCGTTCATTACCATGTAACCTTACTTACAAAGGTATTTTTAGATAAAAATGCAAGAAACCTCAATGGAGAGAAATATTATATTGTAGAACTGAAATAATCTTTAACGGAAAAGATTATAACGAAGAATACAATAGATAGCACGGAGACCATCTTTCCAGTTTATTTTCTTTCCCTCAGCATAAGTTCTGCCATAATAAGAAATGCCTACTTCATAAATACGGATATCAGGTTTGCGTGAAATCTTTGCAGTCACCTCCGGTTCAAAACCAAAACGTGTTTCCTTTAAATTAACAGATTGAATTATTTCCCGCTTGAATAATTTGTAACATGTTTCCATATCTGTAAGATTCAGATTAGTAAACATATTTGAAATTGTAGTAAGAAATTTATTGCCGATGCTATGCCAGAAAAAAAGTATCCTATGAGCATTTCCCCCCATAAAACGGGAACCATAAACCACATCCGCAAAACCATCAAGTACAGGTTTTAAAAGTACATTGTATTCTTCGGGGTCATATTCCAAATCAGCATCCTGAATGATTACCAAATCCCCGGTTGCCTTTTTTATCCCGGTATGCAAAGCAGCTCCTTTCCCCCTATTAACTTCATGATTATAAAAAGCTATCTGAAGATCGGATTGCTTCATATATTGCTCAACAGCAAGTTTCGTTTCATCTGTACTGCAATCATTTACAATTACAACTTCTTTCTCTATGCTGTTAACAAGCTGAACTTTTGAAATTTTATTTAAAATCAGGTGTATTGTTCTTGCCTCATTATATGCTGGGATAATAATGGATAATTTTGAAACTGGATAGTTCATGAATATTTGCTTGCTTGAAGATGCAATTTTACTTAATTAAAGTCTATATAATCATCTTTGCCCTTTATTTGTAACGGAAAAGAAATTTGTTTTTAAGAAGTGAGAAAGTAAATCTCTTGGCAACGATTAAATCTCCATCAAGTTGTGCCGCTATTTCCTTTTCACATTCAATGATAAATTCAGTCCCGATTACATGATGTACAAACGGATACTGCAGATGTTTACCTTTTTCAATTTGAGGCAAATAGAAAATTCTTTTCAAGAGACCTAATGGTTTCACTATCACAAGATCAAGCCACCCATCATTAACACTTGCCTTAGGAGAAATATGGAATCCTCCTCCGGTACGTGATGAATTTGCAATTGAAACCAATAGAAATTTTTCATCTGCCAGAAGTCCTTCTGAATATATTTTATATCGGAACTCCCTAAAAGAGAAAATCTTTTGCAACACAACCAGATAATACCCTAAATGCCCTCCCAGAAAACGGATAGCCTTCATAGAATGCAACACTTCTCCATCAAAGCCAATCCCCACAGTATTTATATAAAGCAATCTGTTGCATGTAGCCGCATCAACAAATTTTGCCTCAACATTTAGTGCCAATGAGATCTGCTCTTCGAGAGAAATATCTCCATATAATTTCCAGGAAAAGTCATTGCCTGTACCACCTTTGAAAATGACAAGAGGGATATTTATTGAAGAGTATTTATTGATGAAATAATTCAAAGTTCCATCACCACCAATTATCCATACATCTGTAAATCCCTCAAACGAAGATGGCCAGGAATCAGAAAAAGCTGTGTAAAAAATTCCTTTCACTGATAAAATTGCTGTAATTCGGGCTGAAACTTTGCTTGCTGTTCCATTCCCGGCTTTTGCATTAATGGCAAGTGCAATTTTCTGTTGCATGCAAGTTTAACTTTAGTTAACCACAGACAATTTCAAACAAAAAAGTAAGGAGAGAATAATATAAAAAAAAAGCCTCAACAAAACTGTTGAGGCTTAGAATAAATATGGCAGCTACCTACTCTCCCGCATTGTAGTGCAGTACCATCGGCCATGAGGGGCTTAACTTCTCTGTTCGGTATGGGAAGAGGTGAACACCCTCGGCAAAACCACCATAAACTCTTAAATAAGATCATATTGGGAAAAGTTGCAATTGCAAAAGGCAATTAAAAAAAATTAAAGCTTACGGGTAATTAGTACTACTCGACTTTACTGTTACCAGTTTTACATCTGTAGCCTATCAACGTCATCGTCTTTGACGGCCCTTAAAAGTAAACTCATCTTGAGGAAGGTTTCACGCTTAGATGCTTTCAGCGTTTATCCTGGCCACACATAGCTACTCTGCACTGCACCTGGCGGCACAACAGATACACCAGCGGTGTGTACGACCCGGTCCTCTCGTACTAAGGTCATGTCCTCTCAATTTACTAACGCCCACCACAGATAGGGACCGAACTGTCTTGCGACGTTCTGAACCCAGTTCACGTGCCACTTTAATCGGCGAACAGCCGAACCCTTGGGACCTTCTCCAGCCCCAGGATGTGACGAACCGACATCGAGGTGCCAAACCTCCCCGTCGATATGAGCTCTTGGGGGAGATCAGCCTGTTATCCCCGGAGTACCTTTTATCCTTTGAGCGACGGCCCTTCCATGCAGAACCGCCGGATCACTTTAGCCAGCTTTCGCTCCTGCTCGGCCTGTATGCCTCACAGTCAAGCACCCTTATACTAATGCGCTCTACGTACGATTACCAACCGTACTGAGGGTACCTTTGCGAGCCTCCGTTACTCTTTAGGAGGCGACCACCCCAGTCAAACTACCCACCATGCACTGTTTCCCGCAAGGGATTAGATTCTAAATCAAAGAAGGTTGGTATTTCAACGACCGCTCCACACTACCTGGCGGCAATGCTTCAAAGCGTCCCAACTATTCTACACATCCGTAATTCAAAATCAATGCAAAGTTGTAGTGAAGGTTCACGGGGTCTTTCCGTCCCGTGGCGGGTAACCGGCATCTTCACCGATACTACAATTTCACCGGGCTCGTGGAGGAGACAGTGTTCAACTCATTAGACCATTCGTGCAGGTCGGAACTTACCCGACAAGGAATTTCGCTACCTTAGGACCGTTATAGTTACGGCCGCCGTTTACTGGGGCTTCAGTCAGAAGCTTTGGCTTGCGCCGAACATCCTTCCTTAACCTTCCAGCACCGGGCAGGTATCAGGCTCTATACGTCATCTTTCGATTTTGCAGGGCCCTGTGTTTTTGCTAAACAGTTGGTTGAACCATTTTACTGAGACCATCCGAAGATGGTACGCTTTATCCCGAAGTTACAGCGTCAATTTGCCTAGTTCCTTCTCCACGGCTCACCCGAGCGCCTTAGAATATTCATCTCGTCCACCTGTGTCGGTTTACGGTACGGGTTGCTATTGCCTAACCTTAGAGGTTTTTCTCGGAGGTTTGATTAGGATCACTATCCACGCAGCCGAAGCTTTGTGGTACTATCACGTTCGACATTCTCTGCGGATTTACCTGCAAAAAATATATCTACACGCTTTAACCTGGTATTCCGTAACCAGGCGGATCTTTCACTACCCCGTCACCCCATCGAAACAAAAGCAAGTGTTGGAATATTAACCAACTTTCCATCAGGTACGCCTTTCGGCTTTCCCTAAGGACCCGACTAACCCTGATCTGATTAACATTGATCAGGAAACCTTGGACTTACGGCGAAGTAGTTTTTCACTACTTTTATCGCTACTCATTCCTACATTTTCTTTTGAAATCGCTCCAGCATCCATCACCAGACGCCTTCGCAGCAGATTTCAATGCTCCCCTACCAATTGTACAAGTACAATTTTAGAACTTCGGTTCGTAGTTTGATGCCCGATCATTTTCCGTGCGGGACCTCTCGACCAGTGAGCTGTTACGCACTCTTTAAATGAATTGCTGCTTCCAAGCAAACATCCTGGCTGTTATAGAAGTCCTACTTCGTTTGTTCAACTTAACTACGTATTAGGGACCTTAGTTGCTAATCTGGGTTATTTCCCTCTCGGCCACGGACCTTAGCGCCCGCAGCCTCACTCCCGGAGATATGTGTAAGCATTCGGAGTTTGTCAGGGTTTGGTAGGCGGTGAAGCCCCCTAGCCCAATCAGTAGCTCTACCTCTTACACACTTCTTATATCCGAGGCTGTTCCTAAAAACATTTCGGGGAGAACGAGCTATCTCTCAGTTTGATTGGCCTTTCACCCCTATCCACAGGTCATCCCATAACTTTTCAACGTTAATGAGTTCGGCCCTCCAGTGTGTGTTACCACACCTTCAGCCTGCCCATGGATAGATCACAAAGTTTCGCGTCTACCCCCACTGACTAAACGCCCTGTTCGGACTCGCTTTCGCTGCGGCTCCGTTACTGAAGAACTTAACCTCGCCAGTGAGGAGTAACTCGTAGGATCATTATGCAAAAGGCACGCCGTCATCCATTGCTGGACTCCGACCGCTTGTAGGCACACGGTTTCAGGTACTATTTCACTCCCCTGTTTCGGGGTTCTTTTCACCTTTCCCTTACGGTACTGGTTCACTATCGGTGTCTGAGGAGTATTTAGCCTTATCGGATGGTGCCGACAGATTCAGGCAGGATTCCTCCGGTCCCGCCTTACTCAGGATACTGCTCGTCCTGTTCAATTTGTATCTACAGGGCTATCACCTGCTATGGCTCAACTTTCCAGAAGATTCAATTTGATGAACATTTCTAAACGCAGTCCTACAACCCCTAAGCGGCACGCCGCTTAAGTTTGGGCTCTTCCCATTTCGCTCGCCACTACTCAGGGAATCATTGTTATTTTCTTTTCCTCTCCCTACTTAGATGTTTCAGTTCAGGAGGTTGGCTTCCTTTCGGATAACACACCTTCAGTGTGCTGGGTTGTCCCATTCGGAAATCTTCGGATATAATGCTTGTGTGCAGCTCCCCGAAGCTTATCGCAGCTTACCACGTCCTTCTTCGCCTCTCAGACCCAAGGCATCCACCATGTGCCCTTATTCGCTTTAAAAGAGTTATTATACTTAAATCGCCTTATTCAATTACAACTTGTTACATCCCAATATGTCAAAGAACTTAATCAAGTGAATTTTCATTCAAATGAAAAGATGATGTTATGATTACGAATCATCAGACCTGAAGTCAACATCAATAATAAAGAACTGTTTGTGGAGGATATCGGAGTCGAACCGATGACCCTCTGCGTGCAAGGCAGATGCTCTAGCCAACTGAGCTAACCCCCCAAGCTTTTGTAGACCCGAGCAGATTTGAACTGCTGACCCCTACATTATCAGTGTAGTGCTCTAACCAGGCTGAGCTACGGATCTATTTGATTATAGCCAATTGGCCTCTGTTTATCCATAGCAACTGGCCTAACTACATTTATAAGAACTTATTTCAATGAAAGTGGAAAAGCAACAGCGTGTAAATCAAGCATACTCTAAAAAGGAGGTATTCCAGCCGCACCTTCCGGTACGGCTACCTTGTTACGACTTAGCCCCAGTCACTAGTTTTACCCTAGGCGGCTCCTTGCGGTTACCGACTTTAGGTACACCCAGCTTCCATGGCTTGACGGGCGGTGTGTGCAAGGTCCGGGAACGTATTCACCGTATCATTGCTGATATACGATTACTAGTGATTCCAGCTTCATGGAGTCGAGTTGCAGACTCCAATCTGAACTGAGAGAAGGTTTTTGGGATTAGCTCCTTATCGCTAAGTGGCAGCCCTTTGTCCTCCCCATTGTAGCACGTGTGTAGCCCTGGGCATAAAGGCCATGATGACTTGACATCATCCCCTCCTTCCTCACGTCTTACGACGGCAGTTTCTTTAGAGTTCCCAGCATTACCTGATGGCAACTAAAGATAGGGGTTGCGCTCGTTGCGGGACTTAACCCAACACCTCACGGCACGAGCTGACGACAGCCATGCAGCACCTTACAAATTGTGTATTGCTACAAAACAGGCTTTCACCTGCGGTCAAAATGCATTCTAGCCCAGGTAAGGTTCCTCGCGTATCATCGAATTAAACCACATGCTCCACCACTTGTGCGGACCCCCGCCAATTCCTTTGAGTTTCAACCTTGCGGTCGTACTTCCCAGGTGGATTACTTAATGCTTTCGCTTAGACACTAACAGTAATATCGCTAATGTCGAGTAATCATCGTTTAGGGCGTGGACTACCAGGGTATCTAATCCTGTTTGATCCCCACGCTTTCGAGCCTCAGTGTCAATCATCCCGTAGTAAGCTGCCTTCGCAATGGGTGTTCTATGTCATATCTAAGCATTTCACCGCTACATGACATATTCCGCTTACCTCCAGGACATTCAAGACAAATAGTATCAATGGCAGTTTCCGGGTTAAGCCCAGAGATTTCACCACTGACTTACCTGCCCACCTACGCTCCCTTTAAACCCAGTGAATCCGGATAACGCTTGCACCCTCCGTATTACCGCGGCTGCTGGCACGGAGTTAGCCGGTGCTTATTCCTCTGGTACCGTCAGGCCCGATGGAAATCGGGGGTTTCGTCCCAGAGAAAAGAAGTTTACAATCCAGAGGACCTTCATCCTCCACGCGGCATGGCTGGTTCAGACTTGCGTCCATTGACCAATATTCCTTACTGCTGCCTCCCGTAGGAGTCGGGCCCGTGTCTCAGTGCCCGTGTGGCTGATCATGCTCTCACATCAGCTACTGATCGCAGGCTTGGTGGGCCGTTACCCCGCCAACTACCTAATCAGACGCACGCCCATCTCTTTCCGCCGGAGCTTTAATATTAAAAAGATGCCTTTTTAATATATTATGGAATATTAATCCACCTTTCGGTGGGCTATCTTCCAGAAAGAGGAAGGTTGCGTACGTGTTCCGCACCCGTTTGCCGGTCGCCAGCATCTGTATTGCTACAAACCTGCTGCCCCACGACTTGCATGTATTAAGCCTGCCGCTAGCGTTCATCCTGAGCCAGGATCAAACTCTCCATTGTAAATGAAGTTTGATACTGACTATTAATTCTCAAGAATTAACAGTTCAAAATCTAATTTTGTTACGCTTAAAATTTACCCGTTCTAATTAATTAAAACGTTGCTGTTGCTTCCAATCTTTCAAAGATCTTTTGTTTGTTTTCGTGACCCCGTTTTTAAACGGGAGTGCAAAGGTAAGAGGCTTTTTCGTTTCACCAAATTTTTCTTTACTTTTTTTTGAATTTTTATTTTCAAGTTTCAAGAGAGAAAAATCATTTTTTGCCAGTGAAAATGAACCGTAAACCTTTTGAAGAACTTTCGCTTTTTTCAAAGCGGGTTGCAAAGGTAAGCGGCTTTTTCATTTCACCAAATTTTTCTTTGTTTTTATTTTAAATTTCTTTTCGATAAAGAGGAAAAACTGATTGGCTGTGAATGCCTTAGATAACCTTTTGAAGAACTACCGTTTCTTTCGAAGCGGGTTGCAAAGTTAAGGGCGGTTTGAAGTACGAACCAAACTTTTTACAATCTTTTTTCAGGGCAAAATCTCAATCCCTTTACTGTAAAGAGTTTGAGCCGAAAAAAAAATTAAGCAAATCATTCAACCAACAACATTCCGGTGCCCGAAAAGCATAAAATGACTTCAAAAAACCGGTAAATAAGATGAAAATGAAAGCAACAGGAGAATGAAAAACCGCAAAAAATTAAGTTGTTCAAAGGAAAATTTCTTCGGGATAAGATACCCGGACAAGAAATAAACCTTTGGCCGGGGCTGAAAAATCAGCAGATGACAATTCCCTGCTTTTGAGTATCCGGTCAAACTCCTGTATATCAATTGAACCACGCCCCACTTTTATCATTGTACCCACCAGTGCCCTTACCATGCCCCGTAAAAACCTGTTTCCCTTTACATGATACACCAGGCAGCCGTTTTCCTTTGTCCATTCACTTTCAGAAATGAAGCATTGAAAAGTTTTAACCTGTGTATTCCGTTTTGAAAAAGCTTCAAACTGCGTATGGCTCTTTATTTTCTCTGCACATATATCCAGCAGTTTTTCGTCAAGCGAATAAGGCAGATACCATGATCTGTCGGCCAGGAACGGATTTTTTGTATTACAGATATAATACCTGTATTCCCGTGAAACAGCCTGAAAACGGCAATGTGCACCGGGTTGCACTAAACGAACAGATTGAATGACAATTCCCAAAGGCAGGATAGCATTGAGATTATAAATACTTTTTTGAGGAAACTCCTCTTCCCAATCGAAATGAAAATAGTTTTGCAATGCATGCACACCTGCATCTGTTCTGGAAGAGCCGGTTAGGAACACGTCTTTCCTGAAGTAAACAGCAAAGGCTTTCTGAATTTCGGACTGAACTGTTACAGCATTCTCCTGCACCTGAAACCCGCTCAGACCATCTCCCTTATAAAACACTTCAAGAAAATAACGGAGCATAATCTATTGATTAGGAAGCAGGGCAAAGAAACGCTTCTTGTAATACTCGTCCTGGATTGTATCACTAAGCGATTTGAAATTACTGAAGTCTGTCACATACAACATGGCAGCATCGTAAAACCTGTACTTCCCTTCATCATTCAGGAATAACACAGCAAGATTCCGCAATTGAGCAGTTGAAAAACATTTTGCTTTCAGAACCTTTTTGGCTTCGCTGATCATTGCTTCATCACTTGACTCGTTCGCCATTTTGCGCCTCAGTTTCATGAAATCATCTTCATTGGCAATTGCTTTACAGTTTGAATTTGGCAAGGATGCCGCAGTTTGCTTTTGTTCACCAACGGGTTGTTTCGGCTCCTCCGTTTTGGGGATATCCTGTTTTATTTCGGGCTGAGGCTCTTTCTTAATAACCGGTTCTTCTTTTTTCTCTTCCTTTTTTTGCGGCTCGGGAACAGGATTCACCTTTTCTTCCTTTACAACTGCAACAGTATCGGGTTTTGCTTCTGTCTGCGGAGCTGTTACAACCGGGGCAGTAATGGCCGTATCTCTTTCAATAAACAGTCTTACCGTATCTTTTACTCCTCCGGTTTCTGCCACTTCATATACAAAATCACTTCCTTCTTTGCTATCAAATTTTCTCACCTGTATAACTGCTGATTTCACAGGCCTGGTCCACTCCGGTTCCTTTTGAACTACCGGCTCCGTTACCACAGGAGCTGCTACAACCGGCTTTGATGCAACGGTATCTTTCACCACAGGCTGCTGCTGAACCACCACCACCGGCTTTTCAGTTTCAACTGGTTTTGGAGGATCGGGTACAACGACTTTTTCTTCTTTCTTCACCGTTACATTTTTCACTGTACTGTCTTGCGTAACTTTCGACAACATGTTTGCAAAAGGATCGTTGGTAACAGGTTGTTGATTTGTACTCACAGTTGTATTATTACCGGTGATTTCCGGAACTGAAGCATACAGAACAACCGACGTCTGCAAATCAAACAAACCCCAACCCTTATCGGTGAAATTTTTCACCAGATAACCTTTATCAGCTTTGTCAACAACACACTTAAACTGCTGTTCCTGCTGATCAGATTTAGGAAAACCAATGGTAAATTCAACAGGTCCTTCTTTCAGTTTCGACAAAATGAGGTATCCTGTTGCCGATGAACTGTAGATACGGTTATTGTACTTGATATAAAAAGGTTGCTGATTATCTGTTTGCAGGTAAATGAAATGATTCAACTGTGCACATACACTCTGTGTAGCTGCTGTAAAAACAATTATGATAAAAAAAATCCGCTGCAGTAAAGAATTTCGCATAATAACAAAGCTAATTTTTTTTGTTTATCTGATGGACAAACCGTTTGTCAATTTCTTATATTTTAACGAAGCCTCCCTCTATCTTTACAAATAAATCTAAACAAAGAATGATGAAATTTTTTATGCCTTTTGTGGCTTTTATGCTTGCCGCAACCGGATTATGTGCACAAACCGACACAAAAGCTGATACAAGCTGGAAAAAAATTTACCGCTCATCTGCTGAGAAAGTACACGATCTTGTACATACCAAATTAGAGGCCAGCTTTGATATTCCCAATGCACACATGCAGGGAAAGGTGTGGGTTTCCTTAAAACCACATTTCTACCCGAGTAACCTGCTGGTGCTTGATGCCAAAGGGATGGATATTAAAGAAGTGGCAGTTGTAAAAGGCACAGCAAAAACAAAGCTGAAGTACAATTATGACGGAATGCAACTGAGCATTACCCTTGACAAAACCTACAAAGGAGGTGAGCTGTACACTGTATTTATTGACTACACAGCAAAACCCAACGATCTGAAAGTTGAAGGCAGTGCTGCAATTTCAGATGCAAAGGGGTTGTACTTCATCAACCCGAAAGGTGAAGAAAAAAATAAACCTACCCAGATATGGACACAGGGTGAAACCGAAGCAACCAGTGTTTGGTGCCCTACCATTGATAAACCAAATCAAAAAACAACCCAGGAGTTTTATTTAACGGTTCCTGCAAAATGGGTAACACTGAGTAACGGAAAACTCGTAAGTCAGAAACCGGCCGGTAACGGATTGAGAACCGATTTCTGGAAAATGGATTTACCTCACGCCCCCTACCTCTTCTTTATCGGAGCAGGTGAATTTGCTGTTGTAAAAGACAACTGGAAAGGAAAAGAAGTAAACTACTATGTTGAAAAAGAGTATGAGTCTGTTGCAAGAAAAATTTTTGGATTAACCCCGGAAATGATCGGGTTCTATTCAAAAATTACAGGTGTTGACTATCCATGGGTGAAGTACAGCCAGATTGTTGGCCGGGATTATGTAAGTGGCGCTATGGAAAACACCACTGCCACCTTACACCAAGAAAGTGCCCAGCAGGATGCAAGAGAACTGGTTGACGGCAACCAGTGGGAAGGAACCATTGCACATGAACTCTTTCACCAATGGTTTGGTGATTATGTTACATCAGAAAGCTGGAGCAACTTAACCCTCAATGAATCTTTTGCCAATTACAGTGAACTGCTGTGGGATGAATACAAATACGGAAAAGACAAAGCAGCATCTGAGCAATACAGTGCCATGCAGAATTATTTAATGAGCGGAAGTGAAAAGAAAGACCTTGTACGCTTTCATTACCGTGACAAAGAGGATATGTTTGATGCGGTGAGTTACCAGAAAGGAGGAAGAGTATTGCACATGCTGCGTAACTATATTGGCGACAGTGCCTTTTTTAAAGCACTGAACCTTTATTTAACCAGCAACAAATTCAGGTCGGCAGAGGCACATAACCTGCGCCTGGCATTTGAAGAAGTAACAGGAAAAGATCTGAACTGGTTTTTTAACCAATGGTATTATGGAAGCGGCCACCCTGCTTTTGATATTACCTACAGTTATGATGAAACAGTAAAACAAGCGAAAGTGATTGTTAAGCAAACACAAAAAGAAAAACTGTTTAAAGTTCCGGTAGCGATTGATGTGTACAATGGTGCTGTAAAAACTCGCTACAATGTTTGGGTTGAAAATGCAGTTGATTCATTTGCTTTTGCATCAGCAACAAAACCCGATCTCATCAACTTTGATGGCGACAAGGTTTTGCTCTGCACCAAGAAAGAAAATAAAACTACCGACAATTATATTCACCAGTATAAATATGCAGGGCTGTATTTAGACAGAAGAGAAGCCATTGATTTTGTATTGAAAAAACAGGATGATGCAAAAGTGGTTGAGTTTATCAAACTGGCATTAAACGATCCGTACAGCGGTTTGAGAAATGTTACGATTTCCAAATTAGATATGAAGAAGGAAGCTGTTGCCACTGCTGTGGAAGAAAAGCTCCGCACAATTGCTGCTAAAGATGAACACCGACTGGTGCGCAGCAAGGCTGTTGAAGTGCTTGGAAATATGAAGAAGGCTGAAAACAAAGCGCTGTTTTTAACTCTTGTAAACGATTCATCCTATACATTAAGCGGCACAGCCCTTACAGCGCTGGATAAAATTGATCCTGCTGCTGCACTAACAGAAGCCAGGCGTTTAATAAAAACTTCATTAAAAGGAAACCTGCTGGAAGCTGTTGCATCAACCTTAATTAAAAACGGTGATGAATCGGCATTTGATGATGTGATTACTGCTTACAGCAAAATGGGACTTTCGATGGCGAAGTTTAACATTACTCCTTTGCTGGTAAACTTTATCGGCACCATTAAAAACACTGAAAAAGTAAAAGCAGGTGTTGATGAAATCCTGAAATTCAAAAAATCGGTTCCTGAACAATATGGACTGGGACCTGTGTTTGATAATTTCCTTAAAACCATTATCGGCAAAAAGGAAACCGCCCTCAAAGCAGGTGAAAATGTAAGTGCATTGCAGGAGCAGATTGATTATATCAAGAAAAAGATGAGCGAATAATTTTCACTACTTTTTTATAACAAAGAGCCGTTGAGAAACTCAACGGCTCTTTTGTTTATACAGGTAACAGATTTGCAGCAATGGGGTAGCAAAACGGCACAGAACGGAGCATAACGGTATGTAAGGAACTGAAACGGATGATAACAGCACCAAACTGCACGATTTGATGAAATCTGTATTGGCGCAACTGATAAACAACAATTGGAAAAATTAAAAAGATGATAACCAAATAATATGTTGTTTTATTTTTATGTGTGAGTTGCGTATATTTATTAGTTATGCGTCAGGCTAAAAGACAGACAAGACAAAAATCGAACAATTAAAAACGAACTAACCGTAAAAGACAATAATGCAAAAAAACAACAAAAGCTTTATTAGGGCTTTATTGAAATACCTAAAGAGCAAGGTGGATTCTAAACCCACTTATGAGGGAATTACATTATTAGGTATAGATGATGGTGAACCTAAAAATGGTTTTAAAATAAAGTTTGGGAAAAATGAATACATTCTTAGACTTTATGATTCACATTATAACAACGAAGACGCTTCGTATTTAAACCTCAGAGATTTAAACAGACCCAAAGGAAAAAATTCATTAATTCAGTACACGATTGACAATGGTAACTTTATCATTGATAGGAATGAATTTGTATTAAAGCAAAACAAAGTAATAACCATCGGTACGAAACAAGATGGTCTAAAGCAGGAATCCGAAAAACTCATGCTTGACTTGGGTTTTAATCCAGATAAAATAATATTAAAAGGCGAATTTAATAATCCAGATTTTGAAAAAATTACAGGTGACCTCTTTAAATGGCTTCGAATAAGAGCAACAGCTAAGCTTCAGTTGGAAGAAAAGTATAGAAATTTGGAAACAGAGGAAGAAGTTGAAGTGGTCAGAAACACTAAACTAACTGGAACGATTTGGAAACTTGGATGTAATTGGGGTACTGGAAAACCAAGCTTTTATCAATACATTAAAAATGAAGAAATTATTATTGGAGTTAATGATAAAAAATACTCCATTGGAGATTTAATTATTGTGACCGAGGGTCACCTTGTCAAAGCAATTGCAAGAATAAATGAACTTCCACTTCCCGTTACAGAAGATAGTACATTGGAATCTTCTTTTTTAAAATATCAAATAGATTATGAAGATTGGGTAAACTTCTCCAATGCAGAATGGTATGAGCTTGACAATGATGACAAGTTTAGTTATCAGTTACAACAGGGAATCTGTAAAGTCCAAAATTCAGATGTACGTAAAAAAGTTATTGAACTATGGAATAATAGAAATTCTAACTACTGGATTTTTCAAGGCAATCCAAACGCATTTGATTTTGAAACAGCGATAAGAAATAACTTGCTTGAAGATTGGACTGTATCAGCCCACAAAGACAAAATAAAAATTGGAGATAAAATAATTTTATGGATTTCAGGAAAAAAATCTGGTTGCTATTCCCTTGCAGAAATAACAAGTGAACCACATAATATTTCGAACTCCAAAGATTCACATCTTTGGAAAACAGAGGATAAAAATTCACTTAAGGCAGGGATAAAAATCACTCACAACCTAATTGACAAACCATTGCTTTGGAGTAAAATAAGAGGAACTCAGGGCTTGGAAAATTTAAAAGTTGGAAATCAAGGGACGAATTTTTCTGCAACAAAAAAGGAATACAAAACCATTTACGATTTAATTAGCAATTCATTAGCATCGAATAATACAGCAGACATGCAAGCAAAAAACATAATCCTGTATGGCCCACCAGGAACAGGTAAGACATACAACAGCATTGACAAGGCGGTTGAGATTGCTTCAACCAAAAAATTTAATCTTAACAATCATAAAGCTAATAAAAATGTTTTTGACGAACTAAGAAAGGCAGGGCAAATTGAGTTCGTAACTTTCCACCAAAATTATTCTTATGAAGATTTTGTAGTTGGAATTTCTCCCGATGTAACATCAGGCACTTTGCGTTTTGACAAACGAGAAGGAATTTTCAAACAGTTGGCAGAAAAAGCAAAACAAAATTGGTTAACAGCAACCAACAAAAAAGAAATCACTATTGATTTTAACTTCGTTTTCAATTCGTTCTTTGCAAAATTGATTGAGGAAGAAGTAAAGGAAGTTGAAATACCAATGAAAAGCAAAGGATACAAGTTTAAAGTAACATCAATTGACATTGATGAGGGAAGAATAAAGTTTACTAAACAAAGCGGTGGAACTGGACACGACTTGCTGGTAAAAAATCTCAAAGCGATTTACGAGGGCAGCTTAGATTACGGTGTTGAAGGTTTGGGAGTATACTACAATCCACTTGTAGAACATCTAAAAGAGTTTGCGGAAACACTAGAACCGCAAAAATCAGCAGACGAACAATTGAAAAATTTCGTTTTGATAATTGATGAAATTAATCGGGCAAATATTTCAAAAGTGTTGGGCGAATTGATTACGCTACTGGAAGATGATAAAAGATTAGGAGAAGAAAACGAATTGAAAATTACTTTGCCGAATGGGGAAAAAGAATTTGGCGTTCCGCCAAATCTTTACATCATCGGCACAATGAATACAGCAGACAAGTCAATTGCTTTAATTGACATTGCTTTACGGAGAAGATTTGAGTTCGTTGCTTATTATCCGGAATACGAGGAATTGAATGAAGAAGAATCTACACTATTAAGAAAAGTCAATGAAGCAGTTTTCAAAGAAAAAAAATCTGCCGACTATCTGATTGGGCATGCTTATTTCATGAAAGGACAAACGATTGAAATTGTTTTGCAAAACAAAGTTGTTCCACTATTGATGGAATATTTTTCAGGCAAGACAGACATCGTATCAAAAATATTTGCCGACACCAATTGGAATGTAACTTACGATACAACAAATTTCATTTGGGATATTTCACCAAGATAAAATGGCTCTACTTTTTGAATACGGAAAATGGCAGAGCATAAAAGACAAAAATGCTTTACACCAGATGTTGAAAGGCATTTGGAAGCAACGCATGTTTGTTGAAACAGATTCTGAACTAACAGAAGCTGAAACAGACAATCATTATCAACCATTCTTACAGTTTGACGACAACCAAATAAGAGCGAATAATTTTGTTGGCTTCATTCAAAACGGTGATGAAGTAATTGAAATTTACCCGAAAGTATTTCGACAACATTTACCAAACCCGTCCGAGTATGAAAAGATGTTGATGCTTCGCCACATCTTTTATTGGTTTAGCTATTGTCGTAAATGGAACTTCCCTTTTAATCAAGCATCACTCGATACAATTGACATTAACGAATTTCCAGAGTTGATTATAAACTTAATAGCAAATCAATTTTTAGAAACAGTTTCAAAGCAACCTTTGACTATGTATCAAGAAGTGGAGGAATCGTTAATTACTCCAAGAGGTTCAATAAATTTCAAACGATATTTAAGCAGTAGTTTATCACATGGAAATTTTCAAAACATTGAATGCGACTATGAACCCTTTATATTTGACAATAAAGTAAACAGGGTAATTAAATATTGTTCACGGTTGTTGATGAAACAAACAAAATTTTCTGAAAATTTGAGAATGCTTCAAGAAGTTGTATTCATTTTAGACGAAGTTGAGGATTTACATTGCACAATTCATGACATTGATAATATTTCCCTGAATACATTCTTTTCAGATTACTCTAATATACTTGACAGTTGCAAACTTATCCTTAGCCAGCAACTCTATTCAAATAATACTTACGACCTTTCTCAATGGTGTTTACTTTTTCCAATGGAATATATTTTTGAAGACTTTCTAGCAGGTTTCTTAGAAAAGAAATTTTCAAAAGACTGGAAAATTGAATACCAAAAATCAGACGAATATTTGTCAAACATTCCTAGAGTGTTCAATATGCAACATGACATATTTCTTACATCAAGACATGGTTCTAAACGAAAGGTAATCATTGATACTAAATACAAATTACGCCAAGACAATTTCAAAACAGACCCCAAAAAAGGTGTAGCACAAGCAGACCTTTATCAAATGGTTAGCTATACTTTTAAGAGAGGTTGCACAGATATAATTTTAGTTTACCCAAACATTGCAGACGACCTAAATACATCAGACAACTTCAAAATTATTTCAGGTTTTGCTGGAGCAGACGAAATAACAATAACAGCGATAGAGATTCCTTTTTCATCATTGACAAATTTTAATAAACTAGATTCAATGTTGTTTGAAACTTTAGAAACACAATTAAACAAATTACTTCAATGACAATGTTGTATTTAGACAGAAAATTAACGACAGACACAGAAGCCCGAACGCATAACAGGCGTTTGGCAAAAAAGCGGGCTCAGCGGTCCATTGAACGTTCTACCTCGTATCAATTTTTGTGCTGGGTTGTCAGTTCAGTGCTTCGAAATCCGCTTCTTCGCCAAGTGCCAAAACGTTAGCTATAATTTCATCAGACCTCACAGTATGACTAAGAAGACTATCATTTTACTTGGATTTATCCTGTTAAAATTCTTCCTGCAATACATTTTATTAAGTGCAGACTACGACTTACAAAGAGATGAATATCTGCACCTTGACCAAGGACAACACCTGGCCTGGGGTTTTCAATCAGTACCACCATTTACTTCCTGGATTTCATATATCATCTATTTACTTGGAAACTCTGTTTTTTGGGTAAAATTTTTCCCGGCACTATCCGGGGCTTTGACAATTTTTGTTGTTTGGAAAGCGATTGAATTATTAAACGGAAACCTATTCGCATTAATACTGGGTGCAACCTGTGTTTTATTTTCAGCACTTTTAAGATTAAACACACTATATCAGCCAAACTCTTTTGACGTTTTAAGCTGGACAACTTTTTATTTTGTGTTAATCAAATATTTCAAAACTGAACATACGAAATGGCTGTTCGCTGCTGCTTTTGTTTTTGCAATTGGTTTCCTGAATAAATACAATATCGTTTTCCTTTTAGCCGGACTTCTGCCTTCGATTTTATTAACTGAACAACGTAAACTATTTGCAAAAAAAGAACTTTACTTTTCAGTTTTCGCAGGGCTTTTAATTGTTTTGCCTAACCTTATCTGGCAGTTCAACCATAATTTTCCTGTTATTCATCATTTAAAAGAATTATCAACTACACAACTAGTTCATGTAAACAGATCAGACTTCTTACAATCGCAATTATTCTTCTTCATCGGCTCATTGTTTGTTATTTTTCCGGGTTTGTATGCACTCCTCTTTTACAGTCCATACAAACAATACAAGGCTTTTTTTGGCACCATTATTTTCACTTTATTTGTTTTCACTTATTTCAAAGCAAAAGATTATTATGCGATCGGGCTTTATCCAATTTACATTTCGTTTGGTTCGGTGTTTATTGCTGACAAAATAAAGCAAGGCTGGAAAAAGTATCTGCAACCAGTTTGTATTGCAATTCCAATTGCATTTTTTATTCCTATGTACAGCCTGATTTTTCCAAACAAAAGCCCTGAATATATTGTAAATCACAAAGAGAAATATCAAAAGCTTGGCTTACTCCGCTGGGAAGATGGCAAAGACCATGAACTGCCCCAGGACTTTGCTGATATGCTGGGCTGGAAAGAGCTGGCTGCAAAAGTTGACAGTGCGTTTACCAGTTTGCCAAACAAAGAAAAGACACTTATTCTCTGCGACAATTACGGACAAGCGGGAGCAATTAATTATTATACACAACAAAAAATAAAAGCAGTAACATTCAATGCAGACTATATTGACTGGTTTGACTTAACTATACAATATGAGAACCTAATCAGAGTTAAACAAGCAAATGAAACAGACGCAGAACTTAAAGAGACTTCGCCTTTTTTTGAAACTTCTTTCATTACAGGATCTGTTACCAATAAATATTCCAGAGAGTTCAGAACTTCGATCTTTTCTTTTGCAGGTTCAAAAATTGACATGAACAGAAGAATTAAAGAAGAGATTGACAAGAAGAAAAACCACCGCTGACATGAACTGTGTAAAAACAAGCAGAACGCATCGTTTACTGCAAAACTGCTTCTCTGATTTATTTCACCTGCTATCAACACCTATTTTCATTTCCATCCGCATGTTTCTTTTGTTTGTGAAAAAAGCTGTTGATAAAATGTCTCCCGTAAAGTGTATCACCCATCAATCGTGTATATTTATGCCCGATTTTATTTTATTAAACTGATTGAAAAATATATGTCAGCAAAAAAAGTATTTGTTTCCGGTTGCTTCGATATGCTTCACAGCGGCCATATTGCTTTTTTAACAGAAGCAGCAGCATTTGGCGATTTATATGTATGTATCGGGTCGGATAAAACCGTTCACCAACTGAAAGGCCGCCAGACCATTAATACAGAAGATGAGCGAAGTTATATGCTCAATGCACTGAAATGTGTGCATGAATGCCGTGTGAACAGCGGCAGCGGCTTACTTGATTTCGTGGAAGAATTGAAAGACATCCAACCCGATATTTTTGTGGTAAATGAAGACGGGCACAGTCATCAGAAAGAAGAGCTTTGCAAAGAGCTGGGCATTGCATACAAAGTATTAAAACGTATTCCGCATGAACAACTGCCTGCACGTTCAACCACATCGCTGCGAGGGCAGAGCACCATTCCCTTCCGTATAGATTTAGCAGGAGGCTGGCTTGATCAGCCCTTTGTTTCAAAATACCATCCCGGTGCAGTGCTCACCATTTCCATTGAACCTACTGTTGAGTTTAATAACCGCAGCGGTATGGCCAGCAGCACCAGGAACAAAGCCATTGAACTGTGGAAAACGGCAATCCCTGCAGGAAATAAAGTTGACCTGGCAAAAGTGCTGTTCAGTTTTGAAAATCCTCCCGGTACAAAAGAAGTGGCCGGTTCGCAGGACTCGCTGGGAATTGTGATGCCGGGGTTAAACCGACATTATTACAACGGCAGTTACTGGCCCGAAAAAATTGATTCGGTTCATGATGAATCTGTTCTCCAGTGGCTGGAACAGCATTTATACCTTGTAACACTGGGGCCAAGAGAACAGGAATACAGCGTGCTTTCTGAAACCAATCTTTCAGCCGAAGGTGCACAGCAACTTGCACTTGCAGCGGACAATTGCTGGGAGGCCATTCAGAAAAAAGATTTAACAGCATTTGGTAAAAGTTTTGCTGAATCGTTCCGTGCACAGGTGCATTTATTTCCGCTGATGACAGATCCTTCCATTGAACGGCAGATTGAACTGCATAAAAATGATGTGCTTGGTTACAAATTATCAGGTGCAGGTGGTGGTGGCTATTTGATTTTTGTTGCAGAGAAACCGGTGAAGGATGCGATGCAGATTAAGATCAGAAGAAATGACTGGGTGTGAGGGAGAAGTGGTAAGTAGTAGGTAGTAGGTAATAAGTTGTAAGTATGGGTGATGTGTTTATAAGAAAAGGGCTGTTGAAATTTCAACAGCCCTTTTAATTTTTTTACCAATCGCCGCCGGCACCGCCTCCGCCAAAGCCTCCGCCTCCAAAACCACCAAAGCCTCCGCTGCTTCCGCCACCACCACTCCAGCCACCGCCACCAGACGGGAAAAAAGTTATTGGCGGACTGTTATCCCATCGCCTGTAACCTCTGCGGCTCATCATACCACCACCACGGCCACCACCAAAGTTTGAAAAAATGATGATGAGCAATACCATGATCACTATACCAACAAGAAGTCCGTTTCCGCCACGGCCCTTATTCCTGTCGGAATAACCAGCCGGCGCTTTGTATTCGCCTGCTGCTGCTTTTATCAGTGCATCTGTGCCTTCATTCAGCCCCCGGTAAATATCGTTGGCTTTAAAGTTGGGAACGATATTGCTGTTAATGATTTGCTTGGCTGTAATATCGGGTATTGCACCTTCCAGACCATAACCGGTTGCAATCCATATTTTACGTTTTGCCCTTTCTTTGTCAACAAGAATAACAATGACGATGCCATTATCAAACTCTTTACCACCCACACCCCACTTACGGCCAAGTGCAACTGCAAAATCGCTGATGTCGTAATCGCCGATATCTGCAATTGTAACAATAGCAATCTGGTTGGAAGTGCTGTCGTCGTAAGCCACCAGTTTTTTTTCCAGCTCATCTTCCTGCAAAGGCGTTAACAGGTCAAGTTCTTTACTGTCGTTGACCAAACGTGGGGGATTGGGAACCGGTGGAATGTATTTATCAATACCCTGCGCCTGCAGCAATGCTGCCTGCAGAAAAAGGATACCGATCAGTATGATTGATCTGACTTTGTTCATTTTAATTATCGTCCAAAAACAATATCATCGGGTAATTCGTTCCTGTCTTCGTTCTGGTAGGGGAAATGCGTAACAAGTGCCCCTCCTATTTCGGTAACAATCTGAATAATTCCAAGGGCATAATTTTCCTTTGAGAAAGTAGAAATCATTTTCTTTACTTCCCTGTTCCAGAAATCAGCGCCAACTTTCTGGTGTATGCCTTCATCGCCAAACACAGCCAGCTGGTGATCTTTCATGGCAATGTAAAGGAGTACACCGTTGCGGTCTTCTGTTTTATCCATTTTCAAACCAAAGAAAACTTCAGCTGCACGGTCAACTGCCTGCACATAACTGCAACGGCTTTCAATGAACACCCGTATTTCACCCGATGTTCTTTTTTCAGCATCACGTATGGCATCTACAATCGCCTTGTGTTCATCTGCTGAAAACCATTCTTTTGGTTTTGAAAAAAAAGAAAAGATACCCATTGCTGTTTAGAATTTTACTTCAGGTGCTTTGTTTGTTCCGGGATCGGCTGTAAATCCTTCCTTCGCTTTAAATCCAAACATCCCTGCAAAAACATTCATCGGGAATGAGCGGACTTTTGTATTGTAAACCTGAACGGCTTCGTTAAAATCGTTACGTGCAACTTTTATACGGTTTTCTGTTCCTTCAAGCTGCGTTTGCAGATTGCGGAATGCATCGTTAGCCCGGAGGTTGGGATAATTTTCAGTAATCATCAGCAAGCGGCCAAGAGCAGAAGAAAGCTGACCTTGTGCTTCCTGGAATTCTTTCAGTTTTTCAGGAGTCAGGTTTTCAGGATCCACTTTGATCTGAGTTGCTTTTGAACGTGCTTCAATTACATTGGTTAATGTTTGCTGTTCAAAGTTAGCTTCGCCTTTAACAGTAGCAACAAGGTTAGGAATCAGATCGGCCCTGCGCTGATAATCGCTTTGTACATTATTCCATGCTTTTTTAACAGTTTCATCCTGCTTTACCAGGCCGTTGTAACCATTGCAACCCACGAATAAAAAAATTGCCAGAACTGCAACCACAATAATTGTAATAAGTGTTCCAGATTTCATTTTTAATAAATTTTATTTGAGATTAAATTTAGCGAAAGGTTTTTTGCTTTCACCACATTTTCTTTTGCATAAAGAATGCCATGATGGTGTTTCTGCCAGTGTGGCATCTTTGTTAAACAAAAGAGCCGTTGCGTTGCAACGGCTCTTTTGTTTATTTACATCTGATATTACTTCACTGCAGCAATACCCGGAAGTGTTTTTCCTTCAAAGAATTCAAGCATTGCACCGCCACCTGTTGAAATGTAGCTCACTTTACTTGCAAAGCCAAAATCATTTACAGCAGCAACACTGTCGCCACCACCCACAAGGCTGAAAGCTCCATTACCTGTTGCATCAGCAACCGCCTGTGCAACTGCAATTGTACCTTTCTGGAATTTTTCCATTTCAAACACGCCCATCGGGCCGTTCCATAAAATGGTTTTTGATTTGCCGAGTACTTCACTGAACAGTTTAATTGCATCGGGACCGATGTCTAATCCCATCCAGCCCGAAGGAATCTGGTTGCTTGGTTTTACATCTGTATTTGCAGCAGCAGCAAACTTATCAGCAATCACAGAATCAGCAGGCAGATGAATGTTTACTCCTTTTTGTTTTGCTTTTTCCAGGATTGTTTTTGCAGTTTCAATTCTTTCTTCCTCGCACAATGAACTTCCGATTTCGCCACCCATTGCTTTCATGAATGTGTAAGCCATACCGCCACCAATGATAATATCGGTTGCACGCTCAAGCAGGTTTTCAAGAATGAGAATCTTATCGCTCACTTTTGCACCACCAATGATGGCAGTGAAAGGTTTCTCGGCTTTCAGTAATACTTTTTCACCTGCGGCCACTTCACCTTCCATCAGCAAACCGAACATTTTCTTTTCAGCCGGGAAGAATTTTGCAATAACAGCAGTAGAAGCATGTGCCCTGTGTGCAGTACCAAAAGCATCGTTTACATACACATCACCCAGCTTCGATAATTTTTCAGCAAACTCTTCATTGCCCTTTTCTTCCTCTTTATAAAAACGGAGGTTTTCAAGCAGCAGAACCTCACCTGCTCTCAGCATAGAAGCAGTAAGATATGCCTGCTCACCAATGCAATCATAGGCAAACAATACCGGAGTGTTGCCACCAAGCAGTTCGCCAAGATGAGTAATGAGATGTTTAAGTGAAGATTTTTCTTCAGGGCCTTCTTTGGGTCTTCCCAAATGGCTCATTAAAATAACACTTCCGCCATCGGCAAGAATTTTTTTGATGGTGGGCAGTGCTGCCTTCATTCTTGTATCATCGGTAATAGCTCTTGTTTCTTTGTCGAGCGGCACATTAAAATCAACACGGATCAGTGCTTTCTGTCCGGCGAAATTGTAGGTTGAAAATTTACTCATAAAACAATATTTATTCTTGTGATTGTTTGCGCTGAACGAAGTTATTGTAAGTTGAACAATCCTTCTTCAGCGGTTATTTATTTATTTCATTCATTAATTGTTCCACACAGTTGATGTTCCTGTTAACGTCATCTTTTCCTTCGATCTTTATTTTCATCAGGGCTCCGCTGATGAGTTTATAAGCTTCAACAGCCTGTTCATCGTTGAAAAAACAATTGTTCCAGTCGTTAAGCTCATCGGCATAAGCCATACTTACTTTATTTGAAAAGAACTTAACCGGCTGTGGATACCAGCGGCCTCCGGCATTTTCAAGATGATTATCTTTTGCATGATGATAAAGCGATTGCAAAAACAGCAGGTAAGCAACTGTTCTTTTCCTTATCTGATCCGGCGACTCTGCAGCAGATGGTTTCTTTCGCCAGGTGCTCATTGCTTTGCTGTAAGGATCATAAACTGACTGATTGGTGATGGAGAGCATTTCAACCTCTTCATCAATATTATCAGTTGCGGGGGGATACTGATGATAAAAACTGAAAACAGTTTTATTGTTCACCTTCTTCTTATCAACAATATAACGTTCTTTTACTTCGCTGCCGGGATTTCCGGGGTGCAGTACCAGCAGTTTTTTTTCATCATCATAATACCAGCTTCCCTGTTCAAACAATAAATCAGCACAAAGCGTATATGAACTGTCGGGGTAAAAACGAAGTGCGTACACATCCAGTCTGCGTTTACCATTTTCCGTTTCTTTTTCGCTATACGTTATATACCATTCACTGTTTTCAGGATCGGTTGATGTGGAAACTGTACCTGAATTACATGCAAAAAATAAAAAAGGGATACTCCATACGAAGTACCCCTTGAACATTTTATTTATTGCTGTCATGATTTATTTAATCAGTTTAGCAAAATAATGCAGAGTGCGAACCAACTGGCTTACATAGCTCATTTCATTATCGTACCAAGCAACTGTACGAACCAATTGTGTATCGCCTACTGTTTGTACTCTTGTTTGAGTTGCATCGAACAGAGAACCGAAGCTGATACCAACGATGTCGCTGCTCACAACTTCATCTTCAGTATAACCGTAGCTTTCATTAGCCGCAGCTTTCATTGCTTCGTTGATTTCTTCTTTGGTAACTTTTTTACCAAGAACGGCTGTTAATTCAGTTAACGAACCGGTTAAAGTTGGTACACGTTGTGCACTACCGTCTAATTTTCCTTTCAGGCTAGGTAATACCAGGCCAATTGCTTTTGCAGCACCTGTGCTGTTAGGAACGATGTTTTGCGCTGCAGCTCTTGCACGGCGTAAATCACCTTTAGGATGAGGAGCATCCTGAGTATTCTGATCGTTGGTATAAGCGTGGATGGTTGTCATTAAACCATTAACAATACCGCCGAATTTTTCATCAAGAACCTGTGCCATCGGAGCCAGGCAGTTTGTAGTACAGCTTGCGCAGCTGATTACTGTTTCGCTGCCATCAAGAATGCTGTGGTTTACATTAAATACAACTGTTTTCAGATCGCCTGTTGCAGGAGCACTGATTACAACCTTTTTAGCACCAGCAGTTAAGTGTGCTTCAGCTTTTGTTTTATCAGTGAAGAAACCTGTACATTCCAGAACCACATCCACATCGTGCGATCCCCATGGAATTTGTGAAGGATCTTTTTGTGCGTAGATTTTAACTTCGTCACCATTAACTATAATAGAATTGTCGGTACTCTTAACATCAGCATCAAAACGACCCTGAGCGGTATCATACTTTAATAAGTGACCTAATACCTTGGGAGATGTAAGATCATTGATTGCTACAACATCAATGCCTTCCATTTTGTAAATCTGACGATATACTAAACGTCCAATTCTGCCAAAACCATTGATTGCTACTTTAACTGTACTCATGGAAAATAATTTAGGGGTTTTAAAATGCGCTGCGAAGTTAATCAGTTTGCAAATAAATATTGTTAGTTTTTAAACTGATATATGGCATATCCGTTCCTAACAAATCTCATTTCTTTCGGTAATTCTTAATTAATACAGTCCAAATAGCCATTGTACCTATATTTAAAAATATTCTTGGCAGTATTTTTAAAATTGTTTGGCAGTAAACATCCCTAAACATATCTTTGCACTCCCAAAAAATAAGCGCCGCGTTGGTCAAGGGGTTAAGACGCCTCCCTTTCACGGAGGAATCACGGGTTCGAATCCCGTACGTGGTACAAAAAAATCCTGCAGTTAGCGGGATTTTTTTATTTTGGATACCTTCAATACTGCGTTTTTCTGCAATCCTGAGATTTTTTTTCCTGTTATTCTTCCTTTGCCCTTATTGATTTTCAACTATTTGAATCTGTAAAATTACTGTATCGTAAAAAAACTTGATCATCTTCGTAAAATTACTATTGCAGATGATAAATTCTCTATGCATTTTTGTGCAAGTAAACAGTTACCCTTATTGTTTTTGATTGTTTACACATTCGAACCTTATTAAAACTATTAACATGATTTACCTGTACCCAGTAGAGAAACTCAGGCTTTCTGCCCTTATGTTGTTTGCTTTTCTTCTGTTAAGCCTGCCGACTTTTTCTCAATTAGTGCTAAAAAATCCTGCTCTTGTTATTGGTGACGGAAAAGCTGTTGGTTCTGTGTATAAATTTACACAGGTATACCCAGGGATTGATGCAATGGTATCAATAGACAGTTTAGTTGGTGGTGCAACCCTGGATGAAATAGATCTGAAAGGAGTAGGCTATGAAGACGCATTTCAACCTAAAATTAAATCAGGTGGCAAGGGTATTTCTTATATTCTTTTTACCATCAGGTTTGTGATACAAAACACGTCTATCCCCGTTACGATGAGTAGTGTTACCGCCACCAACCTTGATCTGGACGGTAATAACAGTCTTAAAGAACGTTGCGAATTTGATATGAAAGGTGGTAAAGCTGTATTTGCATCAACTACACCTGAAATAAGTGTTACTGTTAATAATGGACATTTTTTAGGACAAAATATCTCCGGAAAAGAATATACAGATATAGATACTTCCGCCCAGGCAGTTATGTTTAAAGCAACCGGGACCAATATTAATGAGTTTACAGTGCGTCTCGGAGCTTCACTTTCAAACACCAGCTCCTCATCGAGGCAGTATAGTGTTTACATAAAAGACTTCATTCTGACAAACAGCGCGACGCTGCCGGTAACACTAATAGGCTTTCAGGCTGTTTTAAAAGGCAACAGCTCTTTACTGAACTGGACAACTACCACCCATACAAACTTCAGCCACTTTGTTGTTGAAAAAAGCACAAACGGAAAGGATTTTGCTGAAGCAGGAATTCTTTTTGCCGATTCTTCCTATTCTTCAATATTGTCGAATTACTCTTTTAAGGAAAATCTCCAAAACGTTTCAGCAAAAGCAATTTTTTACCGCCTGAAAATGGTTGATATTGATAATAAGTATTCCTATTCTGAAATAAGAATGCTCAGGCTTTCAAATGAGCCTTCCATAAAAATCAGCACATTCCCGAACCCTGTTACAAATGAATTACGTGTACAAATCCCGGCTGAATGGCAGGAAAAACAGGTGCTATACGAAATCTACAATAGTAATGGCATACTTGTTAAGCATGTAAGCAATGCAAAAGCTTCGCAGGTGCAGCAGATTAATGTTTCGAACCTGGGTGCTGGAACATTTATCGTTAAAGTGAGAACTGGTTCTGAAACTATGTCATCAAAAATTATTAAAGCAAATTAATCTTAAGTACGAATATAAGTTGCTGACCGTTTTTTAAATGACCTTCATTATCACCTGCTAACCTGATTTTTTTTACCCAAAAACCGCATGGTTTTTTTGTAAGGGCCCCGGCTTTGCCGGGGCTTCTTTTATATTCCGGTTTCAAAATGCATTTCAGGTATTAAAACATCTTTAAATCCTTTACGCATTAAACGTTTTTCAAAAGCCTGTTGCACCTCATACTCGCCATGAACCAAAAAAAGTTTCTGAACCTGCTGAGGATCCTGGCAAGCAAGCCATTGACACATATCTTCATAATCGCCATGAGCACTCATACTACGTATCTGGCCAATTTCAGCATGTACTTCTTTTTCCACGCCAAAAATTTTCACTTCTTTTCTTCCTTCAAGCAATTTACCTCCTAATGAATGAGGCTCGCAATAACCTGTAAGTAAAATTGTATTGCGGCTGTTTTCAATGGCATTGTTGATGTGATGCTTAACTCTTCCTGCATCAGCCATGCCGCTTGCGCTGATAACTACATAAGGACCACGCCGAAAGTTGAGCAGCTTCGATTCATCCACTGTTTTTATATATTTTAATCCTTTGAAAGCAAAGGGATCACTGTCATTCTCGAGCACCCGTTGTATCCTGCTGTTAAAAAGGTTGGGAAAACTCTTCACTATCTGAGTTGCATCAATACTCAACGGGCTATCAACAAAATAATCAAGATCGGGCAACCGTCTTTCGAGTTCAAGCTGATTGAGATCGTATAAAATTTCCTGTGTACGCCCTACACTGAAAGCCGGTATAATTAACTTCCCTTTCTTTTCCAGGCAGGCTTTTACAATCCACTGTAATAACTGATCAGGGCTTGAAACGGCATTATCATGAAGACTGTTACCGTAAGTTGATTCCATAATTATTACATCGGCCTGTGAAAATTCCTGCGGAGATTTCAGAATTACATCTCTGTAGCGGCCAATGTCACCTGAAAAAGTAATGCGTTTTGTTTTTCCATTTTCTGTTACTTTCAGATGCACACAGGCGCTTCCGATAATATGCCCTGCATCGGTAAACATTGCCTCCATACTTTCATCAATTCTGAACCATTCTCCATATTCAGCATTTACAAAATGACCCGATGCATTCTTTGCATCTTCAACAGTATATAAAGGCTTGAGGTAAGGTAACCCTTCATTAGCCCTGCGCTTGTTTTCATACTTCACATCATCCTGCTGGATTTCTGCACTGTCTTCCAGCAACACTTCAGTTAATCGCTGTGTAGCAGGTGTGCAATAAATTTTACCCCGGTAACCATCTGCAATCAGTTTCGGGATAAGTCCGCTGTGATCAATATGAGCATGACTTAAAATCATATAATCAATTTCTGCAGGATCAAATCCCCAGTGACGGTTTAATGCGTCGGTATTTTTTCCCATGCCCTGAAACATACCACAATCGAGCAGTAGTTTTTTCCCGTTGGTCAATGAAAGTATATGCTTGCTGCCTGTTACACATCTGGCAGCTCCATGGAATGATAATTTCATATTAACTGGTTTTGAGATAATTCTTTATGATGCTTTTGACTTGAATGACCATGTTATAAAAAACTCTGCAACAATTTCGCCTGCATCGTTTCTGCCTGTTGACTTAGCCCTGTATGTTTTTGGTTCACCTGTTGCAACAGCTTCATCAACCAGCTGTTCAATAGCATTACCATCTTCGCATATAAACGTGGTAAGATCAACCGCTTTTTTATAGTAGTTCGCCTCAAGAGTTACCACAAGCATTGAAACCTGTGGTTTTCTTCCTGTAACCTGCATTAACGCAAGAACACCAGTACTCATTTCTGCAGCCATTGCAAGACAAGCAAAATAAGTAGAGCGAAAAGGATTTTGCGAAAACCATTTGTACGGAACTGTTACCTCACAACGTTCAGGTGTAACAGTCTTTATTTTTACACCGCTGAAAAAAGCAGAGGGCAGTTTTAACAACAGAAACATCCTGCTTTTCAACGGATGTGTCATTTGCCTGATAAATTTTTCAGCAGATGAATTCATAAAAGAATAAAAGATTAAAACATTGACAGATCTATTTCGTCACCTCTATAATACATGCAACAATATCATTGGCGTCGCCGGTAACATCAAAACGCATGGCACCTTTGCCTGTTGATGAATACCTCACATTACGGATAAGTGCTGCACCCAAAGCATTGTTTACCCTTGTTGCATAATCAACCGAAGGGTTCGTACTGATTTGCTGATTAAGCCTGTACCAGTTCAATTCTTTTTTACTGATAACAACCGCCATTACATCACGGTTGCCAATGCTGTCCGGCATCATGCTTTTGTCTTTTGGAAATAAACGGTAACCGGTAATGCCGCAGAAAGGTGAATATTTTGTTTTCGCCGGATCGTCTGTCCTGGGATATGGAAACAAAGTGTAGCTTGTACCGTCTGTCTCTTTTCCGAAAACATACACATAACAATCTGTGGTATTTTTAATTTCCATCTTGAATTTTGTTCCCGGTCTTACAGGAGCAGTAGTTTCAAAACGGTTGCCGCTTCCGGTTCGTAAAGGAATATAATCCCGTGTTACAGTTTTCTTCCCATCGTACTCAACTCTCACCAAACCAACTTCACAAGCAAATTGCTGCACATTTTCATTACCTGCATACATTGGATTTACACCATAGGCTTCACGTACAAAATAATTGAAATCGCCATAACGCACCCATGCAAAACCATTGTTGCCCCATTCCTGTCCCCAACTGTTCATAATTAAAAATGAACCTCCGTATTTTTTATCATCGTAACCAACCACACACATGGCATGACCTCCAAAACCCATCATGCTTTTATCTCCACTTGCAGGAACCCACACATCCTGCCCCATCATAGGCTGCATAAAGCTTTGACCAACCATCATACCAATTACAACCGGAGCTCCTTGTGCTAAATTTTCTTTTATAGCCCGAAGATCAACCGCATCATTTCTGTCGCCAAGACTTAAACGGTTGAAACCACGCATGCGAAACTGAGTTGCTTCCTGCATAAGCGAACTGTTTGGTTGCTGGCTGCAATCCTGATCTGTGTATGGAAACTGATCGTAAGGTACACCTCCACGTTTGGTCATAAATTCCATCGCCCTGATAATATAAGATCCCTGGCATCCCTCCAAACCAATCTGGTTATACATAAACGAAGGAGAAAAAGCCACTTCGTCGGGTTGCTTACCTGTTCGAGTGGCTTCAAGTATGGTATGTGCTGCAAACGCACTGCTCCAGGCAACACAGGAACCTTGTGATCCCTGGTTTTGTGGTGTGGGACAAAAGCGTTGCAGGTTAGCTGCTTCAGGTAAGGGATTTTTAGTATTATCCTCTGCAAGAGGTTCGTATATCTCTGCCTTTTCAAATTGTTTGGGATCAAGAAAACCACCTGTTGTTAAACCCGCAACATCCGACAAGCTGCCCAGGTTGCAACCGCTGCGGCTGAAAAAGAAATAAGCACCTGCCGCTAGTACAAGCAAAATGATTATTCCTTTTCCACCACCTCCTCCTCTGCCCCTGCCAAATAAACCAAGCAGTAAAGGCAGGAGACTAAATAATCCTCCACCGCTGCCACCACCACCGGGGCCGATTGGAAAATTACCACCTCCGCCACCGGAATTATCATTGTTGTATTGTTCCTGCTGATCCTGCGGATCGTCTGTCATTCGGATAGGCATACACAAGTGTTTTTAGTTCAGATTAAATGTAAGTCAATTTTTTTATGTGTCAGAAAGATGAAATAAACATCCAGCAAGTTGCCTGTATAAAAAACAGATATGCAAAAAAAAACAGTAAACTGTTTCCTTTTAAAACTAATTATTGGTTTGCTGAATCAAGGCAGAACAGATACTCCCAGCCATGCCATCATTGCCATACCTGTTTCAATAGCATCTTCATCAATATTAAATGTAGGGGTATGCACACCGCTGTTAATTCCTTTTTCATTATTCATTACGCCTAAACGGAAAAAACATCCGGGTATCTGTTGTGTGTAATAACCAAAGTCTTCAGCCCCCATGCGTAACTCAGTTTCTTCAACATGAACATCACCAACCATTTCAACCGCTTTTGCTTTTACTTTTTCATTCAATGCTTCATTGTTGTAAACCGAAGGATAACCAACATCAATATGCAGGTCAAGAGTTCCGCCCATACTTTCGACCAGCATGGTTGCATTTCTGCGGATGAGTTCATGAGCTTTAAAACGCCACTCTTCATCCATTGCCCGGAATGTTCCCATCAGCTTCACTACATTTGGAATAACATTGGTTGTGGTGCCGGCATTAAATGCTGTGATTGAAAGTACCGACGGATTATGCGGATTGAGATTGCGGCTGATGATTTGCTGTAAGCTCACAACAAGATGCGATGCTATTAATATGGGATCAACAGCCTGATGAGGTGAGGCTGCATGCCCGCCCTTACCTTTTACCGTCAGGTACAATTCATCGGCACTGGCCATTACTTTTCCACCACGAAAACTTAACTGACCAATCTGCAAACCGGGATGAACGTGCAAACCTATAATTGCCTGGGGCTTTGGGTTTTCCAAAACGCCTTCTTTAATCATGATACTTGCGCCGCCCGGATTTTTTTCTTCACCGGGTTGAAAAACAAGTTTCACTGTTCCTTCCCATTCATCTTTTAATTCGTTCAGAATTTTGGCCGCACCAAGTAAGCAAGTAGTATGCACATCGTGTCCGCAGGCATGCATGACCCCTTCCTTTGTTGATTTGTAAGAAACATTATTTTCTTCCTGGATAGGTAATGCATCCATATCTGCACGGAGTGCAATAACTTTTGAAGAAGGTTTTTTTCCTTTAATCAAAGCAACAACTCCTGTTTCCGCCATAACAGAAAATGAAATACCCAACTCCTTTAATTTATTCTGAACAAATGTTGAAGTTTCAAATTCTTTGTAGCTCAGTTCGGGATTTGCGTGCAGATGATGACGCACAGCGATAAAATCGTCTTTATATTTTTTTGCGAGAAGCAGTATATTATCTTTCAGCATAGGGCACCGAAGGTACAAAAGAGAAAGCAAAGCTATTTTCAGTAACTCAATTTGATTCTTCTTTTTCCTTTTCAGGTTTCGTTTCTATATCGCTGGGAATAACAAATACACCTGTTGGGAACAGGCGTGAAAGCTTTCGTTTCAGATCATCCGCTTCTGCTTTTTCAACAAAATTGCCAATGCGCAATTTAAAATACGGGGCCTGGTACATTAAATATGTTTTATGCTCAGGAAACTGACCCAGCAACCGGGCTTTAGCTGCAGAAGCCTGGTTACGGTCGGTCGTATTCAGAACCTGTATGCGATAGCCTTTGGTTGGCTTTCTTGCATCAGCAGCTTTTTTATTAATCTCCGCTTTCTTTTTCACAAGAAGATCGTACCGGCTGTCACGGGTTACATAAACAGTACTGCTCACAGTATCAACAATCATTTGTGCCCCGGCCATGAAAGCCATACTTAAAACGCATAAGAACAAAAAAAGCTTTTTCATTAATCTGTAATTACTGGTTCAAACTTTCCTTTACAATATTTACACTTGCACTGCACCCTAACCGATCTGCCCCCGCCTCAACTAATTGCTTTGCAAAAGCATAGTTGCGGATTCCGCCCGATGCTTTGATTTTTATGTTAGACGGCAAATGCTTCCTCATCAGTTGCACGGCTTCCAGGGTTGCTCCTTTTTCTGCATACCCGGTTGATGTTTTTACAAAATCTGCGCCAAGTTCTGCGTAGATCTCACAACACCTGATAATTTCTTCATCCGTTAACACACCACTTTCAATAATCATTTTCACATGCTTTTCTTTTTGATGCGCCATCGGGATCAACACTTCACCTTCGTGTTTAATAAAATTCCAGTCGCCGTTTTTAATGGCAGAAATATTCACTACATAATCCAGTTCATCCACACCATCAACAATAGCAAGAAGTGTTTCAGTAACTTTTGCTTCAATTGCTGAATACCCAAACGGAAACCCGATTACTGTTGCAGTTTTAACACCTGAATCAGCAGTAAGGCCCTTTGCAAATTTTACAAAAGGTGGGGGCACACATACCGCTGCAAATTTGTACATGGTTGCTTCTGTACAAAGCTGTTCAATATCACTAACAAGAGTTGTTGGTTTGAGAATGGTATGGTCAATGTAAGATGCAATGTTCATACAAAAGGTTTTAGTGGTGAAAAATGCAATGAGGGCAACAAATGTACTTGTTAAGTAAGTACAACATGAAAAATTTCTGGCAATAAAAAAGCCTCCTTCCGGAGGCTCTCTGTTTATGCGTCTTTTCCGTGACAGTTTTTATATTTCTTTCCGCTGCCGCAGGGACAAGGATCGTTTCGTCCAATCTTTGGACCGGCAATAACCGGTTCATGTTTTACGTTGGCAGAAGGATCATAATAATCCGGCGTTTCCATTAATTCATTATTACCGCCTGATGCAGCAAGCTCATCTTTCTTCTGCTTCAGTTTACTCATATCAGTTTTCTGCTGACGGCCTTCACGAATCTGTCCGCTGTTATTTTCTTCAACAGGTAATCCTGCATGTGCAAGGAATGAAACTATATTTTTATTGATATCACTGTTTAACTGTTCAAATAAAGTATAAGCCTCCACTTTATAAATCACCAGCGGGTCTTTTTGTTCATAGGTAGCGTTTTGCACTGAAGTACGCAGATCGTCCATAGCACGAAGGTGCTCTTTCCAGGCTTCATCAATAAACGCAAGGGTTGCAGTCCGCTCAAGAGAACTTACCAGTTCCTGTGCCTTTGTATCAATGGTTTTCTGCATGGATGCCAGTACTTGCAACCCACGTTTGCCATCGCTGAACGGAACAAATACATTTTCAATATGCGAACCCTGAGTGAGCCGGATATTCTGAAACACCGGTAAAGCATCTCTCTTCACCACTTCGCACCTGCGCAGATAAGAAGTTTTTGCTTCGGTATAAAGTGCCTGTGCCAGATCATTGCTGTCACTTTTATCCAGCTGCTCTGCTGTTATCTGTGTATCTATACCAAAATTAACAATGCAGGCCATTTTAAATCCTTCATGATCGTTTTGTTCCTTGAAAGAAGCAATCAATCCTTCAGCAACGGAGAAGAAAGCATTATCGGTATCCAGTGCAAGCCGTTCACCACTCAATGCATGGTTACGTCTTGAATAAACTGCACCACGTTGTTTATTCATTACATCATCATACTCCAGCAAACGCTTACGGATACCGAAGTTGTTTTCCTCTACTTTCTTTTGTGCACGTTCAATTGATTTGGTGATCATGTTATGCTGAATAACCTCACCTTCTTTGTAACCGAGTTTATCCATCATACCGGCAATACGTTCACTGCCGAACATACGCATCAGGTCATCCTCAAGTGAAACATAAAACTGCGATGAACCGGGGTCGCCCTGACGACCTGCACGACCACGCAACTGGCGGTCAACACGTCGGCTGTCGTGCCTTTCTGTACCAAGAATAGCCAAACCTCCTGCTTCTTTTACACCGGCACCCAGTTTAATATCGGTACCACGGCCTGCCATGTTGGTTGCAATGGTTACTGCACTTGGCAAACCTGCTTCAGTAACAACCTGCGCTTCTCGGACATGCTGCTTTGCATTTAATACATTATGCGGAATTTTTTTAACCTGCAGCATTTTACTCAGCAACTCACTTACCTCAACTGAAGTTGTACCAACAAGCACCGGACGGCCTAAGGCACGTAATGCTTCAATTTCTTCAATCACTGCTTTGTATTTTTCACGCTTGGTTTTAAAAACCAGATCCTGCCTGTCGTCACGAACCATTGCAAGGTTGGTAGGAATAGTTACAACATCTAATTTATAAATATCCCAGAACTCACCTGCTTCCGTTTCGGCAGTACCGGTCATACCCGCAAGTTTATGATACATGCGGAAATAGTTTTGCAGGGTGATGGTTGCGTATGTTTGAGTAGCTGCTTCAATCGTTACATTTTCTTTTGCTTCAATAGCCTGGTGTAAACCATCGCTGTAACGGCGACCATCAAGAATACGGCCGGTTTGTTCATCTACAATTTTTACCTGCCCGTCAAGCACCACGTATTCTACATCTTTTTCAAACAACGAATAAGCTTTCAGCATCTGCAATACAGTGTGTATCCGGTCTGCTTTTGCTGAATAATCAGTTAAGAACGCTTCTTTCTTATGTAATTTTTCTTCTGTTGAAAATTCGCTTTTATCAATTGCGCCAAGCGAAGTACTGATGTCGGGCAATACAAAGAAATTCGGGTCTTCATTTTCCTTTGTAAGCATGGCCAGACCTTTATCAGTCAGGTCAACTGAATTGTTTTTTTCATCAATGTGAAAAAGCAACCCTTCATCTACTTTCGGCATTTCCCGTTGCTGATCCTGCAGGTAATAATTTTCTGCTTTCTGCAGTTTTACTTTAATCCCGGGTTCACTTAAATATTTAATTAACGGGCCATACTTTGGTAAACCTCTCCAGGCACGCATCAATGCAAGTCCGCCTGATTTTGGATCATCATCGCCATCAGCAATCAGTTTTTTAGCTTCATTCAGGTATTGCTGAGCCAATCGCTTTTGTGCATCTATCAGCTTTTCAATACGTGGCTTCATTATATGAAACTGCTGTTCATTGCTTCCGCTGCCAACGGGACCGGCAATGATCAAAGGTGTACGGGCTTCATCAATCAGGATACTATCCACCTCATCCACCATTGCATAATGCAGTTTGCGCTGCACTTTTTCTGATGAGTTGACCACCATATTATCACGCAGGTAATCGAACCCAAATTCGTTATTGGTACCATAAACAATATCAGCCAGGTATGCTTTTCTCCTGTCTTCACTGTTTGGCTGATGTTTATCAATACAATCAACGGTTAATCCAAGAAACTCAAACAAAGTACCATTCCATTCACTATCACGACGTGCCAGGTAATCGTTTACCGTTACAAGGTGTACACCTTCGCCGGGCAATGCATTCAGGTAAGCAGGAAGAGTAGATACCAGTGTTTTACCTTCACCGGTTGCCATTTCTGAAATTTTACCCTGATGTAATACGGTACCACCAATCAACTGCACATCATAGTGTACCATATTCCAGGTAACCTGGCCGCCAGCAGCCATCCATGATTTTTTGTAATACACCTGGTCACCTTCAATACGCATGTGCGGACGTTTTACAACCAAATCTCTGTCGAGATCAGTTGCTGTTGCCTGCAGTTCTTCATTATTTGTAAAACGGCGGGCAGCTTCTTTTACCACCGCAAACGCTTCGGGGTGAATCTGTTCAAGAATTTCTTCAATTTGCTTATCTCTCTCCTTTCTTAACTTATCAATTTCCTGGTAAGTAAGATCCCTTTCATGAATTTCATCTTCAGTAAATGCTTCTGCTTTTGTACTCAATGCAGCTATTTCTGCATCAATTTCAGTAAGATGGTTTTTTATTCTTTTGCGGAACTCCTGTGTTTTGTTGCGCAGTTCATCATTGGTTAATGACTGGTATTGGACGAAGTATTGATTGATTTTTTCAACTAATGGCATTAGTTTCTGTACATCTTTCTCGCTTTTACTGCCGCCAAAGAGTTTTGATAAAAAGCCTAACATAATGTATTGATTAAAGCGTCAATTTTTGTGATTTACGATTTTGTCTGTCAAATACAGTGCAAGGTTTAAAACAAAGCCAATTTGACAGAATGGCCCTTTTACAAGAGGCGGACAAAGGTAATGAATCGAACACACAGTTCTGAAGTATGGCCCCGGTTCATCACAAATAAAAACAGGAAAGAAATGAAGTGTAAATCATTCACAAATAATTACATCTGTTAACCAAATCATAATAAAACACGAAATAACACAATTACCCATTTGTACGGATGACCTGCCGCCACTGAACCAATAGTTTTGCCACTGGTAAAGAAAAAAACAGGTAAAGCAAGCATTTATTCCCTTTGCCGTCTATTATTAACAAAATGAAAAATTATTAATTAACGAAAATATTCGTATTTCGTGTAACAAATGTTTTTATGAAGAAATTTCTGCTTATTGCGCTTGGTTTTTTTGTATCGCTTCAGTTAATGGCACAATCGAAAGGCATTACCGGGCGTGTAGCTGATTCAACAGGAGAAAAAGGGCTGGAAAAAGCCACTGTTAAACTCGTTGAAAAAGACAGTCCGAAAGATACGGTTACCACAATGACGAATGATAAAGGTGAGTTTTCATTCGAAAAAATACCAGCATCGGCATACAGTATTATTATTTCCTACGCCGGTTTTAAACCAATGACAAAAAATTTCTTTAAGCCCTCGGCCGGAGTTTCCAATATTGATCTCGGAGATCTTGTTTTACTGGCCGACTTTAAAGAATTGAGCGAAGTTATTATTGAAGCCCCTGCCATTACAATGAAAGAAGATACGGTTGAGTACAGGGCAAGCGCATTTCAGACCAAACCGAATGCCACAACAGAGGAATTGCTGAAAAAGTTGCCGGGTGTTACTGTTGACAGGCAGGGAAATATAACAGCACATGGTAAACAGGTAACCAAAGTAAAAGTAAATGGTAAAGATTTCTTTTCTGGCGATCCTAAAACAGCTACACAGGAAATTCCGGCTGATATGATTGATAAAGTGCAGGTAGTTGATGATTATGGAGATCAGTCGAACGCTTCCGGTATCCGTGATGGAGATGCTGAAAAAGTAATTAACCTGCAACTGAAAAAAGACAAAAACAAAGGTATGTTTGGCCGTGCAATGGCAGGCTATGGAACTGATGACCGCTATGTTGCTGCAGCGGCTATTAACAGGTTTAATAATAATCAACAGGTTTCGCTGATTCTCAACAGTAATAATAACAATACTTCTACATTCCGTTCAGATGGCGGCGGTGGCGGCAACCAGGGAAACCAAAGCGGCATTACCAATCTTAATTCAGCAGGTTTAAACTTCCGCTCTGACTTTGGCAAACGGAATTCTTTCTACGGAAGTTATACCTACAGCGACAGAAATACTGTAATTGAATCTGTAACTTCTGCGAACCAAACAGCAAGGTCAATTCTTACAAACTCAAACCAAAACTCAACAAGAAAAAGCGGCACACACAGGGCGTTCGCCAATATGGAACTCTGGATTGACTCATTCAACTACATAAAAATTAATCCCAGTTTTTCTTATACTGAATCAAATTCTTTCACACTCAGTTCGTCAGATGTGTATAACACAAAAATCAGAACAAGTGCCGACAGTAACAGAACTACATCCCTGTCGAATTCACCAAATTTCAACACGGGTATTTTGTACAATCACCGTTTCCATAAAAGAGGACGTAATCTTTCGTTCAGAGGTGAATTGAATTTAACCGGCAACGAAAGTGATCAGCTAAGAAATAACCTTACACATTTTTATGATACAGATGGATTGCTGTTAAGAGATACTCTCCAGTACAGAAATACAATTCAGGATAACAAGAACAGCGGATTTAATGCAAGGATTACATATACTGAACCAATCAGCACTGACAGGTTCCTTGACCTTTCGTACAATGTGAACAGGAATTTTGCAGCGAATGACAAGAGAGTATATGCAAAAACTCCCACATCGGGCGATGCATATGCGTTCATTGATTCACTGAGTAACAATTTTGATAACGATTTTAATTTTACCAGGATCAGCTTCGCTTTTCGTACTGTAAAGAAAAAATACAACTATTCAATTGGAGCAGTGTTTCAACCGGTTGTTTTTTACCGTTATGATTTAACCAAAGACAGTGGTTACACCCCTATAAGAAACTTCAACTGGTTTCCTGTTGCAAGATTTGTGTACAACTTCACAAAAACAAAAACATTCAACTTTAATTACAACGGAAGTGCAAGACAACCCAGTTTTGACCAGTTACAACCCGTGCCGGACGATGGCCAGCTGCTGAGAAAAACGACAGGTAATCCAAACCTTCAACCTTCAACAAGTCATAATTTCAACACCAGCTTTAATAATTTCAATTTCAGTTCCGGACGGATTTTCCTTGTAAATCTTTCATACAATTTTATCAATGATCAGATTGTAAATAAAGTAACCAATTATAAAGACTCAACCGGCCGTTATACAGGAGCAACTCTTACCAAACCGGTTAACGCAGATGGTTATTATAATACAAACCTGTTTTTCAACTTTGGAAAACCCTTTAAAAACAGGAAGTATGTCATCAATACACGAACCATGCTTAATTACAACAATAATGTAAGTGTGTTTAATGATGTAAAACAATATCGCAATTATTCTGTTGTAGAACAAGACACGATTAACTATGCCCACAACTGGATATGGAACCAGGGCTTTGACTTTGAATATAATTTACCCTGGCTTGAATTGCGTACAGGAGCAAGTTATAATCTTAACTACACTGACAATTCAGCAAGAAAAACCATCAGCCGTATGCATTCCATTACTTTAAGTAATGATGCAAGAATTGATTTTGGCAAAGGGTTTATTTTCAGGTGGGATTTTGATTATTACATTTATACAGGTGCCGCAGCCTCTGTACAAAGAAACATTGCAATGCTGAATGCTTCATTCGAAAAAGAAGTTTTCAAAAAGAAGAATGGCATTATCAAACTTTCAGGATATGATATTTTAAAACAATATTCCAATATCAGCCGCTCTGTTTCAGGTGACAACATTACAGACACACGCACAAATGGTCTTACACAATATTTCATGCTCAGCTTCACTTATCGCTTCAACAAGTTTAAAGGAACGGGCCAAATGCCGCAGCAAAATAATTTCAGACGAATGGGCGGTGGCATGAGAATGGGTGGTGATGGATTTTAAAAGAAACGAACAAAAAAATGAGGGCAGCTTTTCAAGCTGCCTTTTTTTATTGGCTTACTTCCAGTTTTCAATTTCGTTTTATAGCATACCTTTAGCAAGCCATAGTACCAACATTTTTTCTTCAGTTTTTATATTGAACCATTTCACATATTATCAGATGCGTAAAATAAGCAAGAACCTTTTTTTGAATATTCTGTTTATTGCAGGAGTATTTTTTGTATCGGCCCAAAACAAACAGCCCAACATCATTTTTATTTTATCTGATGACCATGCATACCAGGCAACCGGTGCTTACGGAAACAAACAGGTGCAAACCCCCAATATAGACAGGCTTGCCCGTGAAGGAGCAAGATTTACCAATACGTATGTTACAAATTCAATCTGCGGCCCAAGCCGTGCCACTTTTCTTACCGGAAAATACAGCCATAAAAACGGGTATCCGCAAAACGAACAGAAATTTGATGTAAATCAGTTTACATTTCCGCAACTACTGCAGCAAAACGGTTATCAAACAGCATGGATCGGCAAACTGCATTTAGGCAGTCTGCCTGTTGGTTTTAATTATTTCAACATCCTTCCGGGCCAGGGGCAGTATGTTAATCCTGATTTTATCAATAACAATAACGATACTGTTCGCTATACAGGTTATGTAACAAACCTCATCACGGATTTTTTATTTGACTGGTTACAGATAAGAGATACCAGCAAACCTTTTTTTGCAGTAGTGGGAGAAAAAGCCACACACAGGGAATGGATGCCTGATATTCCCGATCTGGGTGCTTATGATCATATACAGTTTAAACTGCCTTCCACTTTTTATGACACTTATGACAACCGGCTTGCAGCACAGCAACAGGATATGAGTATTGAAAAAACAATGACGATGGAATACGATCTGAAAGTGAACAGGTCGTTTATCTATAACAAATCAAAACCGAATTTTTTTGCAAAAAGGTTACATCCTGAACAACAACAGGCTTATCAGAAGTATTACGATAAAATCACTCAGGAATTTGAACAGAAAAAACTTTCAGGCAAAGCACTTACCGAATGGAAGTTTCAACGCTACCTGAGAGATTATTACGCCACTGCAAAATCGTTAGACAGGAATATCGGCCGCATACTTAACTATTTAGACAGTACAGGTCTCAGCAGGAATACAATTGTTATTTATGCTTCAGACCAGGGATTTTATCTCGGAGAGCATGGTTGGTTTGATAAACGTTTTATTTATGATGAATCGTTGAAAACCGCTTTCCTCATGCGTTATCCCGGTGTTACAAAACCCGGCTCCTCTGTAAACCAGATTGTTTCTAACATTGATTGGGCTCCAACAGTTTTGGACATTGCCGGCATAAAACCGCCTGGTGAAGTACAGGGAACTTCTGTGCTTCCATTGCTGACTGATAAAAAAGTAAATGGCTGGAGAAACGCTTTCTACTATCATTATTATGAATATCCTGAACCACATAAGGTATCGCCACATTTCGGACTTCGTACAAACGATTACCTGCTCATCCGCTTTTATCACGGAGTGGAAAGCTGGGAATTGTTCGATTTAAAAAAGGATCCGAATCAGCTCAGAAACGTTTATACCAATAAACAATATACTGCAGTTCTGAAAGGATTGAAGAAAAGATTGCGGGAAGAAATACTGAAGTTTGAGGACAATGAAGCTCTTGAAATTTTCGATAAAGGAGAAGTAAAATAATTTCCTTCACAGCAGCAATTAATTGAGCAAATGATTCAGCAAGCGTAAAAAACTTACCTTCGCCGCCCTTAAACAATGAACATGAAACTGGAAGATGTGATCCGTTCACGGAGCGGCAATTGCTGCGAATTATGTAAATCACAGGAAAACCTGTCGGTCTATGAAGTGCCGCCACAGGACCAGGCAAATGCCGGTAACTGTGCTTTGCTTTGTGGTAACTGTATTGCACAGGTTGAAAAAAAGGCCGAGCTTGATCAGCAACACTGGCATTGCTTAACAGAAAGTATGTGGAGCGAAGTTCCCGCCGTTCAGGTACTGGCATGGCGCATGCTCAACCGCCTGCGTAATGAAAGCTGGGCCGCAGATAATCTTGACATGCTGTATCTCACAGATGAAAACCTTACCTGGGCCAAGGCAACCGGCGATCATGAAAACGATGGATCGGTCGATCTGCATCGTGATAGTAACGGAGCTATTTTGCAGAACGGCGATACAGTGGTACTCACCAAATCACTTGATGTAAAAGGTTCAACCCTGAATGCCCGGCTGGGAACAGTAGTTAAAAATATCCGTCTCGTAGCTGATAATACCGAACAGATTGAAGGGAAGATTGAAGGACAAACCATCGTCATCCTAACCAAATACCTGCGCAAGCAAAACGAAAAGCAATAAAGAATGACCCTGAAGGTTTTGAAAACCTTCAGGGTCTGCTGACCGCCAATTACTCCCTTCATCCTTCGTTGCTAAAGGCAGGATACTCCCACCCTAAAGCATAGATGAAGCGTAGTTAAAGCGTTCAAACCTTACACAAATAGCCTGCATGGAATTCACTGATCGCCATATCAGGCTGCACTTTCAGCAACTTTTACCTGTTACAAAACAGCATTTCGGCCCAACCCTTTTTCCTTTTCCACAAATTCTCATTTGGCTGCCTGTTTTCAGGTGCTTTCCTTTACCTTTGCCGCCTGAAAATAAACGTGTAAACCATGCCCGGACAATTAAAAGAAGTTCGTAACAGGATTAAGAGTGTGCAGAGCACGCAACAGATTACCAAAGCCATGAAAATGGTGAGTGCTGCCAAGCTGCGTAAAGCACAGGATGCCATCATCCAGATGCGCCCCTATGCCCAGAAATTACAGGAAATGCTGAGCAACATCGTAAGCAACAGTGATGGCGATGTAAGTATGAAACTGGCAGCTGAACGTCCGGTAAATAAAGTACTGGTTATCCTCATCACGAGCGACCGTGGATTGTGCGGCGGCTACAATGCCAACCTGATTAAATTAGCCAAGCTTACAATTGCTGAGCAATATGCTGAGCAAAATCAAAAAGGCAATGTACATATCTGGGGTATTGGTAAAAAAGGTGGAGAATCAATGACACGTGCCGGCTTCAAAACAAACGATGCGTACAGGGATGTTTTTCATCACCTTTCATTTGAAACAGTTCAGCAGGCTTCTGCTGCAGCAATGGCTGCTTTCATTAACGGAGAGTTTGATGTTGTTGAGCTTGTGTACAGCCAGTTTAAAAATGCAGCTACACAGCAGTTCAAACTGGAACGTTTCCTCCCCATTCCGAAAGTGGAAAAGAAAGAAGGAAGCAAAGCAAAAGCCGATTTTATTTTCGAACCAAACAAAGAAGCATTAATTACAGAATTAATGCCCAAAATCCTCAATACACAATTATTCAAAGCGGTGCTTGATGCCAATGCTTCTGAACATGGTGCAAGGATGACTGCCATGGACAAAGCAAGCGACAATGCTAATGAATTACTCCGTTCATTACGCATCAGCTACAACCGTGCACGCCAGGCAGCTATTACCACCGAATTAACGGAAATTGTAAGCGGCGCTGCTGCATTGAATGGTTAAGATGTTTAAAGTTTAAAGCTTCGGGTTCTGATGTTTTCAGAACAGTCTTTAAACATTAAACCTTCAACTTTAAACGATTGAAACAACATGGAATTAAGTGTAATCATACCGCATATTGAAGCACTCATATTTTCTTCGGAAAGACCTCTGACAACACTTGAGTTGTGCGATATGGTGAATAATGCCCTTGGCTTTATTGAAGACCGTGCCACGCTTGACCAGGTGGAAGCTTCTGTTGAAGCCATCAAAGAAAAATATGCTTCTGAATTTTATCCTTTTGAAGTAAGGGAAAGCGGCGGCGGTTTGCAATTCCTTACAAAAAAAGAATATCATAAAACAGTTGCACAGATCAATGGCGATAAATTCCTGAAACGCCTGAGTACTGCAGCGCTGGAAACACTTTCAATTATTGCCTACAAACAACCGATTACCAAAGGTGAAATGGAAGCAATACGTGGTGTAAACTGCGATTATGCTGTACAGAAACTGCTGGAAAAAGAATTAGTTGTTATTCTTGGCCGTAATGAAAAATTACCCGGACATCCGCTGGTGTATGGTACTTCACGCTCGTTCATGGATTACTTTGGTATTAACTCCCCTGAAGACTTACCAAAGATTAAAGAAGTGGTGGCCGATGAACTGATTGAACCAACAGGTGTGCAAAGTGATACATTACAGATTCCCGGTGATGAAGAACAGGAACTCTCCGCATTAAACGAATCACTGGTTGTAACTGAAAACGGCGACCTGGTTGAACAAGCTGTGGAAGAAAACGAAACTGCTGCTGAAGAAACAACCGATATTACAGAAGAAGTAACTGCGGATGAAACTGCAGAAGTGATTGATGAAGCAACTGAGCCTGTAAACCAGGAAGAAACAGAAGAAGAGCCTGTACAGGAAGAAGAAACTGCTGAAGAGGAAACAAATGATGAACCTGCAGAAGAAGACAGCGTGGATGATGAGAAGAAACAGGATGATGAAGAAAATGAATCAGAACAGCAGGCCTGATTTTATAAGTAACGATTTGAAAGCCGCTGATGCGGCTTTTCTTTTTTAAATTGATTTGGGTTGCTTAAAACACCCCAACGAAAAAAACTAATTTAGCAACTCATTAATCGAGACATGGAAACTTCAATAGCAAAAGATCAACTGGTACAAATTGCAGAGCAATATGGCACACCTGTATATGTTTATCATGCAGAAAAAATAAAAACCCAGTATGAAAAATTAGTAACCGGTTTTTCTGTTCTTGATACAAGAATTTTCTACGCATGCAAAGCATTAACCAATGTAAGTGTTCTGAAATACATAAACAGTATTGGTTGCAATGTTGACTGCAGCAGTATTAATGAAGTAAAGCTGGCATTACATGCAGGTTTTGCTCCATCAGATATTCTGTACACCAGTAATGGTATTGCGTTTGAAGAAATTGAAGAAGCAGTGGCTGCAGGTGTGCACATCAATATCGACAGTTTATCGAACCTTGAAAAGTTTGGTAAAAAATATGGTCACAGTTACCCTGTAGGTATCCGTGTTCGCCCGAACATTCTGGCGGGAGGAAATATTAAAATTTCAACAGGCCATAACAAAAGTAAATTTGGTATTCCCGTTGAACAGCTGGATGAACTGAAGCGCATTGTAAAAGAACAAAACATTTTCATCCGCACTTTACACCTTCATACAGGAAGTGATATTAAAGAAGCTGATGTGTTTGTTAAAGGCATTGAAGTTTTGTTTGACCTGATCCCTCATTTTCCAGAACTGGAAGTAATTGATCTCGGCGGTGGATTTAAAGTTCCCTATCACAACAATGAAAAGGAAACAGATATTGCAACGCTTGGCCGGAAGTTGAAAGAAACATTGGATACACACCCGTCAGCAAATGGAAAAAAGTTACAGGTATGGTTTGAACCAGGTAAATTTCTTGTGAGTGAATGTGGTTATCTCATTACTAAAGTGAATGTGATGAAACAAAACGGCGATATAACTATTGCGGGAATCAACACCGGCCTGAATCATTTAATTCGTCCGATGATGTATGATGCGTATCACTACATCACGAACCTTTCCAATCCTGAAGGCGAGAAAAAACATTACATGGTTACCGGCTATATCTGCGAAACAGATACGTTTGCAAGTGACCGCCCGCTGAATGAAGTAAGAGAAGGCGATTTGCTTTTGATACACAATGCAGGTGCGTATGGTTTTGAAATGAGCAGTAATTATAATTCAAGATATAAACCTGCTGAAGTACTGGTGAAAGATGGTAAAGCACATCTCATCCGCAAAAGAGATGACTTTGATTCATTGTTGCACAACCAGGTAGAAATTAATTAGAGCCCGGGCGCTTACAGCGACCTGAACCGTTTTATAATATTCTTCAGACCTGTAAGGTTTTCGAAACATTACAGGTCTTTTCACTATAGCACTAATGCTGAATGGCTGCCGGATGCGCAGGGTTTAGTAAGCAGCGAAGCAAGTACCGGAGCGAAGCGAAGCCCGCAACAGCCGGAACTGTTGCTGAACATTGCACAAATAATCACAGCCCCGTTTCTTCTCCTGTTTGATGACTGATGTAAAACACATTTTTTGCTGCTCACCATCTAAAAAAACGATTGGGCAATATTCGTAACTTGCTCCATCATTAATTATTTGATTAGAAAAATAAGCTGTCATGACAAAAGAGGAAATGCGCCGGCAACAGGCACTGGAATACCATGCCAAAGGAAGGCCCGGAAAAATTCAGGTAATACCAACAAAGGAAGCAAAAACTCAACGGGATCTTTCATTGGCTTATTCGCCCGGTGTTGCAGTTCCCTGCATGGAAATTCATAACAACCCGGATGATGTTTATAAATATACTGCCAAAGGAAACCTGGTTGCTGTTATCAGTAACGGAACAGCAGTACTTGGATTAGGTGATATTGGCCCGGAAGCCGGTAAACCGGTGATGGAGGGTAAAGGTGTATTATTTAAAATTTTTGCAGACATTGATGTGTACGATATTGAGATCAATGAAAAAGATCCGGAGAAATTTATCCAGATCGTGAAAGCACTTGAGCCAACATTTGGTGGTATTAACTTAGAAGATATTAAAGCGCCTGAATGTTTTATTATTGAAAAGAGATTAAAGGAAGAAATGAAAATTCCGCTGATGCACGATGATCAGCATGGCACAGCCATCATCAGCGCAGCAGCTTTATTAAACGCACTTGAGATACAAGGCAAGGAAATTGGCAATGTAAAACTGGTGGTGAATGGTGCCGGTGCTGCAGCTATTTCCTGCATCAGGTTATATGTGGCATTGGGTGCAAAAAAAGAAAACATAAGAGTATTCGACAGTAAGGGCCTGATTCATCATAACAGAACTGATCTTGATGAGCAGAAGAAAGAATTCATCAGTATTTCTGAACCAATGACATTGGTGGAAGGAATCAAAAATGCAGATGTGTTTATTGGCTTGAGTAAAGGCAATACAGTATCGAAAGAAATGGTGAAAAGCATGGCACCAAACCCGATTGTGTTTGCCATGGCCAATCCCGATCCTGAAATTACTTACGAAGATGCAACTTCTGCGAGGTCTGATGTGATTATGGGCACAGGAAGAAGTGATTACCCAAACCAGATTAATAATGTATTGGGCTTCCCGTATATCTTCCGTGGTGCCCTGGATGTGCGTGCCACAACTATTAACGAATCAATGAAACTGGCGGCTGTTAAAGCCCTTGCAGAACTAACAAAAACTCCGGTGCCGGATATTGTAAACATGGCATACAATGATCAGAATATTTCATTTGGGCCACATTACATTATTCCCAAACCACTCGATCCCCGTTTGCTGAGTTATGTTGCTCCTGCTGTTGCAAAAGCAGCTATTGAAAGTGGAGTTGCACAGCATATTATTACCAATTGGGATGAATATGAAGTGCAGCTCAACAAACGGCTTGGTTTGGATAACCAGCTGATGCGTGCCATTGGTAATAAAGCAAGAAAAGATCCTAAACGGATTGTTTTTGCTGATGCTGAAAATGTAAAGGTGCTGAAAGCTGCACAACTGGTATATGAAGAAGGTGTTGGATTTCCTGTATTGCTGGGTGATGAAAAAAAGATTATTGAATTAGCCGAAGCTAACAGTGTTGATCTTGAAAACATGCCCATACTTGATCCAAAGCTGAAAATAATGGAAGAGATGAGAGAAGAATTTGGTGAAATTTATTTTGCCAAACGTCAGCGGAAAGGATTAAACCGTTACGAAGCAAGCAAGGCAATGAAAGAACGTTCGCACTTTGGTTGTATGCTGGTTGAAACAGGAAAGGCAGATGCAATGATCAGCGGCTTAAGCAGAAAATACTCCGATACTATTCGCCCGGCACTTGAAATTATTGGTGTGGATGATGATGTGAAGAAGATTGCCGGAATGTATATTATGCTTACAAAACGTGGGCCGTTGTTCCTTGCTGATGCTACAGTAAACTTCAACCCAACATCAGAAGAACTTGCTGATATTACACAACTGGTGGCGAAAGAAGTAAGATCGTTTGGTATTACTCCACGTGTGGCCATGCTCAGTTATTCAAATTTCGGAAGCAGCCCTTCGCCGGAAGCAAAGCTGGTGGCAAACGCAAGAGAAATTGTAAAGCAGCGTGAACCCAATCTTGTATGCGATGGCGAAGTGCAGCCCATTGTTGCATTTGACAGGGAAATTCTTAAAGAAAACTATCCCTTCAGTGAATTGGTGAATGGCGAACCGAATGTGCTCATCTTCCCCAATCTTGCCAGCAGTAATATTGCCTACAACCTGCTCGAACAGGTTGGTGATGCAGATGCCATCGGACCGATTTTACTTGGTCTGAAAAAGCCGGTACATATTTTACAACTTGGAAGTTCTGTTCGTTCCATTTTCAATATGGCGCTGATTGCCGTTGTTGATGCACAACTGAAAAGCAAAGCATAAAATATACAACTGACAGAAGAAGTTGCCGGCATTTAACCGGCAACTTTTTATTTGCATTTCCTTATAGCAGCTAAAAAGTGGTTGTTATTTTGAATTTGTATCTTCACGTTTCAGAAATAAAGCCATCTGTTGACTGGCTTTGATAACCGACATTATTCTGTATGAATTTTTTTACTCATTTAGGCAGGTATCTTTTAATGATAAAAGACATGGTTTCCAGGCCGGAAAACCATCGTCTTTACTGGAAGGAACTGATGCACCAATGCAATGAAATTGGCATCCGTTCTGTAGGCATTGTGGTAATCATCTCCGTATTTCTTGGAGCTGTAACAACCGTACAAACTGCTTACCAGCTCATCACACCATTAATTCCCAAAACTGTAATTGCAGTAATTGTAAGGGATAACATTATTCTTGAATTGGCACCAACATTAATTTGTGTGGTACTGGCAGGTGTTGTTGGCAGCCGTATTGCAAGTGAGTTGGGTAATATGCGAACAAGTGAGCAGATTGATGCACTTGAAATTATGGGCATCAATACCAAAGCCTATTTAATTATGCCAAAAATCCTTGCTGCATTAATTGTGGTACCCTGTTTAGTGGTGCTTGCTGCAGTGCTTGGTATATGGGGCGGTAAAATTGCCGGCGAATTATCCGGTATCCTTCCTGCTGATATTTACAATGAAGGCTTACTGGAAGATTTCATTCCTTACAATGTTGTATTTGCTTTGAGCAAAACATATACTTATGCATTTATTATTTCAAGCATACCTGCTTACTACGGTTACCATGTGCAGGGCGGTGCTCTCGAAATAGGAAGAGCCAGTACAACATCTGTAATTGTAAGCTGTATTTTAATTTTATTAGCCGACTATGCTTTGGCTGCAATTCTTCTTTAACACATGATTGAACTAAAAAATATACATAAGGGCTTTGGCGATAAAACAGTAATTGAAGATGTAACGGCTGTTCTTGAAACCGGCAAGTGCAATCTTATCATTGGCGCAAGCGGCAGTGGTAAAACTGTTTTGATGAAATGTATTGTTGGATTGTTTGAACCCGACAGTGGTGAAATACTTTACGACGACGCCAACTTTACACAAATGAATAAAGATGAACGGAAGCAGATTCGTCAGCAGATTGGAATGCTGTTCCAGGGATCGGCATTGTTTGATTCAATGACTGTAGAGCAGAATATCATGTTTCCGCTGGATATGTTTACACGACTGAATTCAAAACAAAAACACGACCGAGTGAATGAAGTGCTTGAAAGAGTAAATCTCACCGGTTCAAACAATAAATATCCCGCTGAAATAAGTGGAGGTATGAAAAAGCGTGTTGGTATTGCCAGGGCCATAGTGCTGAATCCAAAATTTTTGTTTTGTGACGAGCCAAACTCAGGACTTGATCCAAAAACATCGTTGGTAATTGATAAGCTGATTAAAGAAATTACAACTGAATTTGGCATGACAACAGTTGTAAATACCCACGATATGAACAGTGTAATGGAAATAGGCGACAATATTATCTTCATGCACCAGGGAAAAAAAGAATGGGAAGGCACCAACCATGATATTATCTTCAGCAAAAATGAAGAGCTGAATAAATTCATCTTTGCTTCTGAATTTCTGCGTGATGCAAAAGACATGCGTATGCTGGAAGCTAAAGGAAAAATCAGCGATGAAAGAAATATGGATGAACTGCTGAAGTAAGTAGGTTGATTGCAGTTATAATTTTCCGGTTAATCAATAAACATTCATGAATTACAAAGCTCTGACACTGTTACTCTGTTGTTTATTTGTAGTACCGCTGCTTGCACATGAATTCTGGCTGCAGCCACAGAAATTTCTGTTCAGTGCAGGAGAAGAAATTAATATCCGGTTTAATGTTGGAGAGCATTTTACAGGTAATAACTGGAAAGGATCAAGGCAAAAAATAAACGAACTGAAACTCTATTATGCTGATGTTACCGACGACCTCAGCGATGCTTTAACAGATGACGAAGGCGACTCCTTACAATTTTCCATATTTGAAGAAGGGACTGTTATGATTGCGTTCAACAGTACCAATTCTTTCATTCAGTTAAATGCGAAAGAATTTAATAATTACCTTAAAGAAGATGGTTTATATGAAGCTGATGAATACAGGAAACAACACTCTGAAACTGATTCATCAGCCAAAGAGTTATATCAACGTTCAGTGAAAACAATCATACAGGTAGGTAATAGAAAAACGGAAGTTTATAAAAAACAAACCAGTTTACCGCTTGATATCATTCCGCTCATTAACCCGTATACAATTTCAGCAAACCAAAAAATACCAGTCCGGGTATTGTTCATGGGAAAGCCTTTGGCAAATGCTAAAGTAAGAACATGGCATCGTATTTCAACAGAGATAAAAGACAGTTCATTTATTACAAATGAAAAAGGAGAAACCAGCTTCTCTGTGAATGCAAACGGAGAATGGATGGTTAGCTGTGTACACATGATACGGCTAGGTAATAACAGCGATGCACAATGGCAAAGCTATTGGGGAAGTGTTACCTGGGGCTATACAGGTTATGCAGGCACCCGCTTAACCAGCAGGTAACAGATCCCTCAACAATTATTATTTCTGTTCAGCTGAAGCAGAGAACTTCAGCATATTCAATAACAACTGACGTCCGACAATATTTGCACTGTTTCGTGATGAAGCGTTGATTGTATTCATCGCTGCATTTTCTCCATCACCTTCTCCCCGCTCTTTTTGTTTTTCTTCAGCAAGACAAGAAAAAATATCCAGTGTACAGATAATAATCTTTCCACGGCCATGCGGCACAATACTCAACGCACTGAATACTTCTTTTGCATGATCGGCCACACAGGCTACAACTGTTTCACCATTGTAAAGACGAAGACCGCTCCTGCTTTTATTGTATGTAACAAAACATTGATACTCCCAGTTAAAAACGGATGCCTGTGGTAATCCTTTCAACAATGCATGCTCCCGTGAAAAGAAATTACCACCATACCAGGTTGTTCTTAATTCTTTTGTACCCCTGTAATCAAACACTTCCTTCTGTGCAAGATGTGCAGCCCATGCATCCGTATTTTTAATTATGATCAATGTATTTCCTTCATTCACCCATTCAAGAATATCTGTTACAAGCTGGTTGCCTGTTTGCTGCGGTTGAAATGCACCAACAACAAGAAACTTTCCTTCCGGTCGGCCTGACTTATATTCTTTATAAGGCAGTGCTTCTGATATAAAGAATGATTTCAGTACTCCGCTTGTATCTGCTATCATTCCTTCTGCTGGGATTGCTAAAGCATCATGTGCTACTGCAAATATTTTATCATCACCTTTTGTAATGGTCTTCCCTGCTTTTACCAGTTCTGCTTGTACTGTTGTATAACCTGCAGTTAAAACCGGAACCTGCAAACCTGCAGAAAGCAGTTCCCCATAAACTACTCCGCCGCTTATGGTAACAGGTATTGTTTTTGAAAGAATGATTTGCTTTTGTGCATTTACAACAGTTACCTTCAAATCAAATGAGCCGTTCAGGTTTACTGTATTCACAATAAAGAAATCAGCAACAGATGTATCACCTGCAGCTACAACTTTCCTGTTGAGTTTTACTGCAACATATAACGGCCTTGTATAACGTGCAATCAGTTCCGCATCACCTTTCAGGTTACGGTAATTATCAACAACACCTGAATGATTTTCAAGCTTCATACTTTCCCATCCATTCACTGCATATCCATCAATGGTATTATTGATGCGCACATTTTCAATGGCTCTTCCCTGGTAATAATAAGCCACATTTCCCATCGATCGTGTTAAGCTGTCAACTGATGGAAACGCCTGATGAAAAGAAGGATGCGTTTGAAGAAAATGCTGATAAGCATCGTACCATTTCAAATAATCATCTGCTTCCCAACCTGTGGTTCTTCCTGTTTTCAAAATTTCGTTTCGTATTAACTCTAACCTGGGAGGTGTGCCAATGGCTCCTTCTTCACCATAATAAATAATTTCATCTTTCTTATCCGTATAACGCAGGTAGTCTTTTGGATTGCGGTATAGATTATCATGATAAACTCCCGGGCCACCTGCATGGTGCTGATCAAACCAACCATAATCATAGAAGTTAAAATCATAAGGAAACAGGTGCAACTTAAACCGTGGATCAGGACCTTGCTTAATGGCACCGTTGGATGAATTGTACGTAAGAATTCTTGTTTCATCCAAATGATGAGCTGCAAGCATCTGGTCTTTGTCCTGCTGCTGAGGTTCAGCACCACGTTCATTATGCATATTGTAGATAACAAGCGAAGGATGGTTACGGTCACGCCTGATCATACGAAAGAGTTTTTCATTGCGGAAAGCAAAATAAAAATCAGCCTGTACTTTTCCCAATGAATCGGCTGGATTAAACATGTTGGCCGGATATTGATTCCCGCCGGGTTCTTCAAAATAAAGCAGTCCCAGTTCATCGGCATAATCCAATACATTCTGCTGACCAATGGTGCGGTGGAAGTTGAGCATATTCAGGCCGATTTTTTTTGCAGCTTCAATTTGCTTTTTTGCCAACGCATCCGACGGAGCAATACCATTGTCGGGCCAGAAACCCCAGGAAATAGAAGTGAGTAAAACAATACGTTTGCCATTGAGATAAAACTGCTGGTCACCCTGCACATTGCGTACTTCAAACCAACGGAAACCAAAACGTTGCTGGTACAAATCAGAAGATTCATCATTACCCTTCCATATTGCAGTGAGTTTATACAGGTTTGGCGAATCAACGCTCCACAATTTTGCATCAGCAACAGTAACAGTAAATGTATTGACCGTTGTTCCCGGCTTTACTTCGCTGATGAAATAATTTTTTGTAAAAACTGTTTTACCACCTGGCTTCGCTTCATTTACCTGCAACTGTAAATGACCTGTTGCAGTTTGTGCAGTTGTATTTGACAGGCTGACTTCCAGATCTACTTCATTCATCATTGGTTTGTTTTTTACAAACACATCGCTGCAGTAAATTTTATCAGTTGTTACGAGTTTTACTTTCCCTGTAATGCCACCAAAACCATGTGTTGGATTTGTGCGGTAATTGCCCCACATAAAATTCTGCGAATCACGCCAGTCAAAATTCCCGTTTGGATCTGTTATGCGGACAGCCAGTTGATTGGTTGTACCATAGCGGACTGCATGAGTAATATCAATTTCAAACGGAGTACTGTTTACAAGATCATAACCAACCAGTTTTTCATTCACAAAAATTTCAGCCCTGAAACGAACAGCATCAAACTGAAGTGAAATACGTTTCCCTTTGAAAGAAGAAGGAATATTGACCGTTGTCACAAACCAGGAAACGCCAAGATAGTTTCCTGTAACGCCCGATGTGCTTCCGTTTTTTCCCCAGTAGTATTGTTCAACTGTAGCAGGTAAATGCACATTGATTCCTTTTTCTTTTTGTAAAGAATTCCAGCCACCCGAAGGTTGATGTACAGGAAGCTTTTTTATATCCACTGGCGGAGCATACAATATATCCTGTACCCATGTTGCCGATGGGTCTATCATCAGCTTCCAGTTATTATTGGATAAATCAGTTACTGTTCTTCCTTTTTGTGCATGTACTGAAAACTGCAATAAAAAAAGAAATACTGCAATTGAAACTGCAATCCTTTTCATCTGATTTGTATTGATCTTATGTTGAATGTTTGAACATAAATGCTGAAAATAAAAATGGATGCCTTTTTGATGGGACATCCATTTCTTAATTTAAACGAACTCTTTATTGCTGAGCAAATCCATATCCATTTGTAATTTTTCCAAATGATTTTGCAATGGTTTCTGAGCTCAATGGCAACAGGTAACGTGGGGGAACACCTGCTGAATAATAAGCATCAGTATAACCTTTGAATATATCAGTTGAATACTGGCTTTCATTGGCAACAATATTATCGGCCCATTTTGTTTTAACATATCCGTCAGCCACTAATGCAGTTGCTTCAGCACCTGCAGGATCAATATAACGGAACAAACCTTTAATAGCAAGATTACGGTTACCTGTAGTTGGGATAAACGTTGCGTTAAGACTGCTCCATAAATCGCAATTACCTCTCCAGCCGGGGAAGTTAACAGGATGTGTTGCATCAGCTTCTGTAACGGTGCATTGCGTTGTCAGCATTTTACTTAAACCATAAGCAGACATGTTAACTGCCTTCACATAAATGAACCTTGAAATTTGATTCCCATTGGGGAATGTATAATAACCATTTGCCTTTAACCCTGCAATCATTGCAATCTGTAAATCACGAAGTGCTTTGATTTTTTCAGGCATTTTACCAGTTCTGATTAAATCATAACGACGGAAGCCTTCACCAGCAAATTCAAGCTTTCTTTCCTGCAGAATTGCTTCTTTCAACGCATCACCCGATAAGCCGTTGATATAGTTCGTTACCATTGTTGTTTGATCAGCAGCAGCAAATGCACGTGCTCTTACTTTTTTCCATTCATTTTTTGCTGAAGCTTCATCACCTAATTCAGCATAAACTTCTGCCAGCATTAAAATGACATCAGCCATACGCATTTGTGGCCAGTTTACACCTGATTGACGTTGTGATGCTGTCCATGGTTTTGCCATTCTGCTCTCATCCCATTTATTATTGGTAAGACCGCCGGCATCTCTTGAACCGGGAGTAAACGAAATAATTTTTTCAGAACATGCACCGGAGTTTGCAGTAACAGTTGTCGTAACATCCCTGCGGAGATCTTTCGGATCAAAATCACCATAATAAAATGCAGGATGCATACGGCTTTGTCCGTACGACTTACAAGGATAAGCGTTTGAACCGCCACCACCTGAAGGTCGTCCGAAAGCATACGGTCTTTCTGAAAACTGACCTTGTGTTTCACCTACTTCAAATAAAGACTCTGGACTAACCACCAGGTTCATATTGTACTGGAAGTTCATCTGGAATGGATTGTTGAAAGCTGCGCCACGAGTATCTGTCGTAATCAGCACAACAGAACCCGGTGCATCAATACAAGCTTTCAGATATGTTTTCGCAATGTCATAATATTTCTTATAATCAGTGCGGCGGGCATACTTCGCATTCCATTTTTCTGAACCAATTTGTGTAAAGGTTACAGTACCATAATCAAAATCAGTACGGCGTAAACCATAACCACCTGCAAACAATGCAATTTTACCAATCAAGCCCTGGGCAAAAGTGCGGGAAAAACGTTCAGCAGTAATTCCTCCTTCACCAATTTTGTACATGAAGGGTTCCACTTTGATAAGGTTTGCAATTTCACCATCATAAATCACATCACGTGATGTTAACACAGATGTATCAGATACGTTATTTACAGAAACTGCTTTTACACGATAAGGAACATCACCAAAATAACGAACCAGGTTGAAATAAGCATATGCACGAAAAACGGCAGCTTCTCCATACAATTGTGTCCAGCTATTGATTTTGTTTGCTGCAATTGCAGCTTTATAATCTTCTTTTTCAGCAATCGCCTCCATCATAATATTGGAGCGGTTGATGATGCTGTACATGTTTTTGTAATGATCAACTGAATTGGAATAGTTAATAGTAATTTCAGTTGCATACAAACCTTCAGGAATATGACGTGTTTGTGCACTATAACCTTCAGGATGCGTTTCTGCATCGGAACCTACCACATCCAGATCATAAAAAAGACCATTGCCCGAACCTCTCCATATTTCATAATTGCCTACAATTACTTTATAAGCTTCACTCGGATCAGAAAAAACAAAGTCCTGATCAACTGAAGACAGTGATTGTACTTCAAGAAATTTTTTGCATGATGTTGAGAAGAGTATGACCATTCCCAAAATGATGCTGTAAAAAATATACTTTTTCATATTAATAGTTTTGATTGATTAGAATTCAACATTTAAACCAAAAGTGAATGAACGTGCCCGTGGGTAAGCTCCCCAGTCAAGTCCTGTTGTTGGGTAAGATGCTCCGCCCTGACTTGTATTAGCATTTACTTCAGGATCAAGACCTAGATAATTTGTAAGCGTAAATGCATTATAAATTGATCCGAATACCCTCAGCTTGGCAATATGAGCCTTGTTCAACATTTTTGCCGGCAAATTGTAACCAATTGTTACTGTATTTAAACGGAGGAATGATCCGTTTTGTACTCCTAATGTGGAAACCACCGGATTTTCATGATAAGGCAGGAAGGTTGTTGCGTTGGCATTCAACGCAGCCAGTTCGGTTGGATCGGTGACAGCTACAACAGCGCCTGCATTGTCAATTTTATGAATCCTGTATGAAGTGGACAAATAGTTCAAACGGTTTTTATACAAGCCATCTTCCTTACTTCCATAAAATGCAGCAAGATAGTTGGCGTTGTAAATTTTGTTTCCGTAACTCCAGTTAAAGTTCAGTGCAAAATCGAAACCTTTATAATTACCACTCAAACCAAAACCTCCGGTGTGTTTAGCATTCATATCACCAACAACAGATACGTCACTTTCATTAATCACACCATCTTTGTTCAGGTCTTTGAATTTAATTACACCGGGATAAGCTGTCTGGCTGCCAGGTTTATTAGCTGTAGTGCCGTAAACAGTACCAATGATACCGGAAGCAATATCAGCAATGCCTGATTTCAAAGTATAAATTCCGTTTGCATAAGTAAAGTCATCAACAGTGTACCAGCCATCATACGTATAACCTCTCACCTGGCCAACAGGTTTTCCAACCTGCAACACATAATCACCGGTGTTAGGTTGAGTCATTGTTGATCCCCAGTTTGTTTTGTATAAACCATTCACACCAGGAGCAAGTTCATCAACACGACCTCTGTTGATATTGATATTGATATTAGCTGTCAGGTTAAAATTCTTTTTCCTGATGATATCGCCACCCAAACCAATTTCAATACCACGGTTGCTGGTGCTTCCGATATTCTGGTACATGCCGGAATAACCAAGACTTGCATCAATAGAAGTTAACATCAACAAATCTCTTGTTGAGTTTTTGTACAAATCAACTGTACCGAACAATCTTGCATTAAACACTGAGAAGTCAAAGCCAACATTACGAGTAATGGTTGTTTCCCACTTCAGTTCCGGATTTGCAAGTGTTGATGCAGGGGAATATGAACTTTGTTGTGTTTCGCCTATTGAAAATTGTCTTAAACCATCAGAATTCCAGATCGGTTTCCAAAGACTTGCGCTGATACCATCATTACCAACCTCACCATAAGATGCTCTCAGTTTCAGGTTATCTAACCAGTTCACATCTTTCAGGAAATTTTCATCACTCATCCGCCATGCAATGGCTCCAGCCGGGAAATAACCCCATCTGTTACCGGGTGCAAAACGTGAAGAACCATCTGCACGGAATGTCGCAGTAAACAAATATTTATCCATCAATGAATAATTCACACGGCCAAAGTAAGACATCATTCTGCCTGGTGTACCTGCACTTGATCCAAGTGAATAATACACCGTTGTGCTTTGCAGGTATTGATTCATCATGGCAAATGCACGATCAGGTGAAAATGATACAGGATACCTGTTACCTGAAATACTGTATCCTTCTGATTCAGAATTCATCACTTCCTGGCCCGCAGTTACATTCAGATTGTGGTTATCATTAAACAGCCTTGTTTTATAATTTACTGTGTTTGCCCAACGAACACCCCATCCTTCAGAAGAAGAGATAGCTGCATTACCTGAATAGGTTTTATTACCGGCTGCATCAATATAATTGTTGGCAATAGCGCCCGACCATGTTTTGTTTTTATTCCAGTATTGTGTAACCCCCACTTCTGATCTGTAAGTAAGTCCTTTGATGATTGTCCAGTCGAGGGCTATGTTTGAACGCAAAGAACGTTCTTTACCCAACGGCAGATTATCAGAAATAACAGCAATGGGATTGTATTGATCCTGCAACACATAATCATACAAACCAAGCTGTGTATTTTTTGAATCGTTCAGTTCGCCTTTTACATCGGCAGTTGCAATTGGCCTGAACTGGTAAGCGCTGGAAAGAACAGAACCTTTACCATTGGTAGTTCCTTCGTTACCCATACGCTGAATATCTGTAAAACGTGTATCAAACGAGAAGTTCAGTTTATCAGAAATCTTCTGATCCAGTTTGAACATAGCATTTGCACGTTTAAACCATGAGTTAATCTTCATACCATCATCATCAACATAACTCATGGACAAAATATATTTTGTTTTGTTGTTGCCATTTGAAATACTCACATTATGATTGTGTGAAAAAGAACCGCTATAAGCCTGTTTGGAGTAATTAGCTGCATTAACAGATTTATAATGATTAATCCCGTCGGGGTTATTGTAAGTTGTTGTATAAGCACCAATGCCCCATAGCATTGCCCATGCATTTGCATAGTTATCGCTGATGGCTTTTGCATAACGCCAGTTATAATCTATGTAATCATATGCGTTCATTGTTTCGAGATACTTGGTAGGCTCGTTGAACTGTATATAATTATCATAGCGGATGGTTAGTTTACCAACCTTTCCACTTTTAGTGGTAACCATAATTACACCGTTGGCACCTCTTGAACCATAAATGGCTGTTGAGGAGGCATCTTTCAACACATCAATACTTTCAATTTGTCCGGGAGGAATATCTGTAATGGAACTTACAGGAAATCCGTCAACAATAAACAAGGGCTCATTGCTTTGCGAAATAGAACCACCACCCCTTACACGGATTGAAATACTTGCACCGGGACGACCATCCTGCGTTGTAACATTTACACCGGGAAGTTTACCCTGCAATGCCTGTGCAGCATTGGCCACAGGAACAGCAGCAATCTGCTTTCCTGAAACGGATGCAACAGAACCTGTAAGATCTTTTTTACGCATCGTACCATAACCTATTACCACAACCTCATCCATATCAGTAGCTGTAGTTTCAAGCTCAATAGTTACTGTACTTTCGCCGTTAAGTTTAACTTCACGGGTTTTAAATCCTACATGCGATACGACCAATGTAACATCGTTACGGCTTACACTAATGGAAAAACTTCCATCAGGTTTAGTCATAACAGTATTGGATGAACCTTTTTCTGTTACAGTAGCACCATCAACCGGCTGACCTTTTGAATCAAGCACTTTACCCGATACGGTAACATTATTCAAAGGGATAGCATAGGCTCCCTGCTGAACAAAAAGTGTTGCTGCAATTAATACCAGTGTAAGAAAAACGGGGAAAATTTTTTGACAATGCAATGCATTGAAAAATTGTGACCGTCCATACGACGACAACTTTCTCATGGCAAACAATTTGTTTTTAAGTTAAAGAGTCAATTTTTAATAATAATGAAACTGCAAAGCAGTCCACAAAAGCAACACAAGATACTCGTTGAGGAAATCGGATGGGATGATTTCAAAGCTTATATTTACGCAATCGTTTCCGAATAGATGAAAAAAAACAAATCCAAAAAAAGCGGGCGAGACAAGTATCCTTTTAAAAATGCTGCACTGCATAAAAAATACAACGTAAACAAGCTACATTAAATAACCATGTTTAAACTGCAATCTTCAGGTTGCCATCCCTATCTTTGCCCAACTTTAATATTGTCATATGAGCATTCTCGTAAATAAGAATTCAAAAGTTATTGTTCAGGGTTTTACCGGAACGGAAGGCACTTTTCATGCAACACAAATGATTGAATATGGTACCAATGTTGTTGGTGGCGTTACTCCCGGAAAAGGAGGCACAACTCATCTTGATAAACCTGTATTTAACACGGTAGAAGATGCAGTGAAAAAGGCAGGAGCCAACGTAAGTATCATTTTTGTTCCACCGGCTTTTGCCGCTGATGCAATTATGGAGGCTGCTGCTGCAGGCATTGAACTGATTGTTTGTATTACCGAAGGTATTCCCGTACAGGATATGGTGAAAGCCAAAAACTACCTGGCATCAACAAATGCAAGACTGATTGGACCTAACTGTCCCGGTGTAATTACCGCCGGCGAATGTAAAGTGGGTATTATGCCCGGTTTTGTGTTCAAGCAGGGAAGAATTGGTATTGTTTCAAAAAGTGGTACACTCACTTACGAAGCTGCCGACCAGGTTGCAAAAGCCGGGTTGGGTGTAAGTACTGCTGTTGGTATTGGTGGCGATCCCATCATTGGCACAACAACTAAAGAAGTACTTGAACTGTTCATGAATGATGATGAAACCGATGCTGTTGTTATGATTGGCGAAATTGGTGGTGGTATGGAAGCTGAAGCTGCACGCTGGTACAAACAAAATCCAAAGAAACCGGTTGTTGGTTTTATCGCCGGGCAAACAGCTCCCCCCGGACGTCGTATGGGACATGCTGGTGCAATTATTGGTGGTGCCGAAGATACTGCTGCTGCTAAAATGCAGATTATGACTGAATGCGGTATTCATGTTGTTGCAAGCCCTGCTGATATTGGTAAAACAATGGCAGAGATCATTAAAAAATAATCTCCCGTAATTGATAAAAAACCCTGCAGCATACTGCAGGGTTTTTATTTTTGTTACAGTCAATTTCTTAATTCATGAGCAATCACTATATACAGGATCAGGCTTTTTCAGGCGTTGATTACACCAGTTCCGTTTTTGAACCGGCTGAGTATGAAAACTGCCGTTTCATCAACTGCAATTTCACTGAAAACAATCTCAGCAAAATAACCTTTATTGATTGTGTGTTTGAAGGATGCAACCTGAGTACAGCAAACATCAGCGGCACTTCATTCCAGGATATTCAATTCATTAACTGCAAAATGCTTGGCTTGCATTTTGAAGATTGTAACCCGTTTTTATTGAGCATGTCATTTGATCATTGTATTCTCAACCTCTGTTCGTTTTATAAACTGAAATTAAAAGAAAGCAGATTTAACAAGTGCAGTCTGCAGGAAGCTGACTTTACTGAAGCTGATTTATCCGGTGCTGTATTTAACGAAAGCAACTTTGCCGGGGCAAAATTTGATCATACCAATCTTGAAAAAGCTGATCTCCGTACTGCAGTGCAGTATTCCATCAATCCATCCATCAATAAAATAAAAAAAGCAAAATTTTCAGTTGATGGAATTAGAGGGATGCTGGATCAATACGATATTGTCATTGAATAAAAAACCTCCGCTGTGCGGAGGTTAATGTATAGATGCTTCTGCTTAATAAGTTGTGTTGCACAGTTAATCTCTGTAACCGGAAATATATTGAGCAAGCTCTGTTTTACTGTTACCAAAATCAAAGACGTCGTTTACTACAAAATAGTTGCCTCTGTCAACTGTATATTTATAAGCAAACTTGGCGAGATCCAGTTTGTTGCGTTCGAAATCAAAAATCATTGCAAGATCTTTCACCTGGTCAGATGATATATTATTTTGTGGCAACACAGAACGTAGCAGATCAAGGCGCCTGTTATCAAAATTTTCCTTTTTTACCTGCTGCTTCAGTTGCTGAAAAGCATTTGCATTCATTCCGTAATTACGGTCATTATTCCAACCGTCATTGTTGCGGTCATCTCTTCCCTGGTTCCTGTTGTCATTGCCCCTGCCATTACGATCGCCGGTATTATTCCAATCATCCTCATAACGGTTATCAATAGCCTGTTCATCAACAAATACTTTACCGAAACGGTTAATGATAATATCTGTATGCATACCATAACGGATGTTCAGGTTGGTATTGTAAATCATACGGCCGTAACGGTTGGATGCATTTCTGCCCCATCCACGGTTATCGTTGCTTTTGTCTCCTGCATAAATCTGTATACGGTGAAAGCCCTGGCTAAGATTACCTATACGTATTTCATTGTTGTTATTCTGCATTTCACGGCCATCAATCATTACACGAACCGGAGTAGTACTCATACTTGTAATGCTGAGACGTGATTGTGCCCAACCGGCAATGGCAATGAAATTAAAAACCAGAATTAAAATGAGAGTAGAGATTCTTTTCATAAACACCTCCTTTGTTTCTGATATATATTCCAACCACATGCCACTCCGTTAGTTAAGAATGATAAAGATTCGTTAAAGGAATTTACTGTTCTGAATAATCCCGCCCGAAATGCAGGGAAACAGCAACAGAATTTATGCAATTCTGCTTCCTGCCGCATCCTTTAACCGTAATATGTTTTACCTTACATTATTAAAAAAGAAGCCATGTTGCTGAAAAAAATCTTACTCGTTAACCTTCTTCTTATTTCCATTTTTACAATGACAAACGCTCAAAAAAAATTCAACTATACCAATGCCTGGAAAAAAGTGGATGAACTTGTTTCCAAAAAGGGATTGACAGAATCGGCACTGAAAGAAGTACAGACTATTTATAACGCTGCAAAAACTGAAAAGAATAACGCACAACTCATCAAAGCGCTTGTATTCCGCATTGGCCTGCAGCAGCAGAAAGAAGAAGATGCTGATGTAAAAGCTATTTTTCAGTTAGAAAAAGAAGCAGCAACGGCAACTGAACCTGCAAAATCAATTTTGCTGAATCTTACTGCAGAAGCATACTGGCAATATTTTCAGAACAACCGCTGGAAATTTTACGACCGTACCAATACACAATCATTTAACAAAGAAGATATAGCCACATGGACGACGGACGATCTGCATAAAAAAATATCAGCATTATATCTTGCTTCGCTTCAGCAGAAAAAATTATTACAGCAAACAAAGCTGGATGAATTTGATCCCATCATCACAAAAGGAAATATGCGGCAGCTTCGTCCAACATTATTCGATCTGCTGGCCTTTCGTGCAGTAAGTTATTTTGAAAACGATGAACGCAGCATTACCAAACCAACCGATGCTTTTGAAATGAATTCAGCCGCCGCATTCAGCCCGGCAGCAACATTTATTCAACAGAAATTTACTACAACCGATTCTTCATCGCTCCAGAACAAAGCATTGTTGTTATTACAGGAAATCATTGCCTTTCACATCAACGATGCAAAACCAGATGCTTTGATTGATGCAGATATTCACCGTATTTCATTTGTAAACCGGACTTCAACGCTTGAAAACAAAACAGAATTATATCGTTCAGCTCTTGCACATCTCATCAAACAATATAAAGATGTTCCTGCAGCCGCACAGGCTTCCTTTTTGCTGGCACAGGATTATGCAACATTTGCAGCAACGTATGATTTCAAAAAGCATAAAAGCAATGACGAACAGAATCCCCGTTATTATTACCAGAAAGCAATGGCCATTTGCAGGGAAGTAATGGCACAGAAAGAAAACAGTGAAGGGAAAGTAAATTGTTCCAACCTGGTAAACAATATTGGGCAGACTGATATTTCCATCACCTCAGAAAAAGTAAATATTCCCGGCAAACCATTCCGTTCGTTACTTAATTACCGCAATACAACAAAAGCTTTTTTCCGCATAGTAAAGATGGATAAAAAAGCATTTGATGATATGCAGAACATCCGCTGGCAGGATGAATTCTGGAAAAAAATTCTTGCGGCGCCCGCATTGAAGAATTTCAGTTACAACTTAGCAGCAAGTGAAGATTATCAAAAACACAGTGCTGAAATAAAAGTAGATGCATTACCTGAAGGCACTTACTTACTTGTGGCAAGTACAGATGCTGGTTTTGAATTAAAGAAAAACACACTTGCTGTGCAGTTTCTTTATGTAAGCAATATTGCATGGATGCATCACAACAACGAATTTTTTATTGTGAACCGTGAAAGTGGTCAGCCTTTAAAAAATGCATCGGTTATTTTATGGGAACAGGCTTACGATTCAAAACAGAGCAAATATGTACAGGTAAAAGCCGGGACATATACAAGCAATGCAAATGGAAACTTCAGCATTAACAAAGCTCCGGGTAATAATGCCTACACAAGAACATTAGAAATTACTTACCAGAATGATCATCTTCATCTTGATGACAGAGCATATGTTTACGTGTATAAAGACGAAGAAGAAAAAGTAAACGAGAAAGAAGCACGGCGTGTGTTTTTCTTCACCGACCGTTCGATTTATCGTCCGGGACAGACTGTTTATTTTAAAGGAATTATTACAACAACTGATGCAGAAACTAAAAAACCAAAAATTGTAAGCGGTTTAAAAACCACGGTCATTTTATACGATGCGAACAATGAAGAACTTGATTCATTGATTGTAACAAGCAACGAGTTTGGATCTGTTTCCGGAAAGTTTGTTATTCCCACAGGAAGAATGACAGGCAGCTATTCCATCCAGGAAAGCAGTACAGAAAATGCAACAGAATTTTCTGTGGAAGAATACAAACGTCCGAAATTTTTTGTGGAATATCAGCCAGTGAAACAAAGCTTCAGAGTTGATGATGAAATAAAAGTAACAGGTAATGCTAAAGCATATGCCGGTAATAATATTGATGGTGCATTGGTTAAATACCGTGTTGTGCGTGAACCAAGATTGCTTTATCCCTGGCTTTGCTGGCGATGGGGCTGGCCGCAAATGGATGAACAGGAAATTGCTCATGGTGAAACAAAAACAAATGCAGATGGAACATTCAACATCAGCTTTACAGCCATTGCCGATAAGAAGGTAAGAAAAGAATTAAGCCCGGTGTTTGATTACAGGATCATTACCGATGTAACCGACATTAACGGTGAAACAAGAAGTGCTGAAACAACCATCAGTGCAGGTTATCAATCATTGCAGCTTTCTGTTTCTTTACCACAAGGTGAAATGATGGTTGTAGACAGTTTGAAACAGATCAACATCAGCACACAGAACATGATGGGTGAATTTGTAAAAAGCAATGTTACAGTTGCAGTGTATAAATTAAATGCACCCGCAAGATTAATCCGTGAACGTTACTGGGATCAGCCCGACCAGTTTTTGTTGAATGAAAAAGATTATATCGCTGCTTTCCCGAATGATGAATACAACAATGAAACAGAAAAAGAAAGCTGGGAAAAATCTGATAAAATCGGTGTAATAACCGATACAAGTTCATCCAATTCAAAATTTCAAATCTCAAATCTCAAATTCTCTCCCGGCTGGTATATTATTGAAGCCGCAACAACCGACAAAGATGGCAATGAAGTAAAGAACCAGGCATTTGTACAATTAGTTGACGGCAAAACAAAAAATCCTGTTTCGCCTGCATATGTATGGAATCTGCCTGCAATAAAAACAGCTGAGCCCGGAACAACAGCAACGCTTTCATTTGGCACAAGTGCAAATGAAGTGTATGTAGTTGAAATCAATCCAAAAGAATACACAAGTAATCTTCGTTATTATCAATTGAACAATGAGCAGAAGCAAATCAATGCAGCTGTTACGGAAAAAGAAAGAGGTGGTTTTGGTTTCAGTTATTCATTTGTAAAAAACAACCGCTTCTTCAGCTTTACACGATATATCAATGTGCCGTGGACAAACAAGGAATTAACCATCAGTTATGAAACCTTCCGTGATAAAACATTACCCGGCAGCGAAGAGCAATGGAAAGTAAAAATCAGCGGATATAAAGCAGATAAAGTTGCGGCCGAATTACTCACCAGCATGTACGATGCATCGCTCGACCAGTTTAAGCAACATCAGTGGATGAACCCAGGGTTATTCTCTTCTAATTATTTTAATAACAACTGGAGCAGCGGAGGATTTGCAGTAACAAATTCGGTAAATAGAAACTGGAATGATTATGAGTGGAAAAATTTCGATAAGAGGTATGATGAAATGATTGGCATGGTTGATGATCGTCCAGTTCATATGAAAATGCCAAAACCTGTTTTTTCACCACAAGCATTAGAAATGAAACAAGAAGAAAGAAGTGACAACGGAAATGCTGTTACCGCTGCTGCTGCTGATACTGCAAGTTTTAATTTCAAAATACCGGCAATAATAATAAAACAAACTCCATCAGTAAAAGTTGGAGATCAACAACAAAATCAAAATAACGACGCAGTCAAAATCCGCAAAAATTTTAATGAAACTGCATTCTTCTTTCCTGACCTGAAAACAGACTCAGCAGGCAATATCAGTTTCAGTTTCACCATGCCTGAAGCTTTAACGCAATGGAAATGGCAGCTGCTTTCGCATACAAAAGATTTGTCGATGGGTGTTTCAGAAAAATCAATCATCACACAAAAGGATCTGATGGTGCAGCCATTTGCTCCACGCTTTTTACGTGAAGGTGACCGTTTTGAATTCACTGCTAAAATCACCAATCTTACAGATAAGGAACTGAGCGGCGAAAGTAATCTCCAACTGTTCAACACAACAACCATGCAGCCGGTTGATGGCTGGTTCCAGAATACATTTCCTGTGCAGCATTTTACCATTGCTGCCGGACAAAGTACTGTTGTAAAATTCAGAACAGAAGTTCCGTACAACTTTAATGAAGCACTCACCTACCGCATCATTGCAAAAGCTGCTGATAAAAGTGATGGCGAAGAAGCAACATTGCCTGTTCTCACCAATCGCATGCTGGTAACAGAAACATTGCCGTTACCAATGCGTGGTGATGGCACAAAGAATTTTTCATTTACTAAACTGTTGCAGTCAGATCGTTCAGAAACATTAACACAGCATAAGTTCACAATTGAATACACAAGTAATCCGGCGTGGTATGCTGTGCAGGCTTTGCCTTACCTGATGGAATATCCGTATGAATGTGCAGAACAAACATGGAACCGTTTTTATGCCAATGCGCTTGCATCACATATCACTGCAAAACTTCCACGTATTAAAGAAGTAATGGCGAAATGGAAAATCAACAACTCATCTGAATTGCAAAGCAAGCTGCAGACGAATGAAGAACTGAAATCTGTTTTACTGGTTGAAACGCCATGGATACTTGATGCAAAGAATGAAGAACAGCAAAAGAAAAATATTTCATTACTGTTCGATGCCATCCGTATGAGCAATGAACTCAGTAAAAACATTGCAAAGCTGCAGGAAATGCAACTGGAGAATGGCGGATTTGTGTGGTTTAAAGGCGGACCCGATGACCGTTACATCACACAATACATTGTAACCGGAATTGGTCATTTGAAAAAGCTGAATGCATTACCTCAAGCACAGGAAAAAACCATCAACGAAATTCTTGCAACAGCAATTCCTTATCTCGATAAAAAAATCAAGGAAGATTATGACAACCTGATCAGGTATAAAGCCAATTTAAAAAACAACAATTTAAGTTATACAGCAATTCAGTACCTGTATATGCGCAGCTTCTTTAAAAATATTCCTGTTACAGCTGCAAGTCAGAAAGCATATAATTATTATTTCAAACAGAGTCAGCAATACTGGTTACAGCAAAGCAGGTACATGCAGGGAATGATTGCACTTGCATTGCACAGAAGTAACGACAGTAAAACATCTACAGCCATTGTAAAATCATTAAAAGAAAATGCGCTGGTGAATGAAGAGATGGGCATGTACTGGAAAGAATTTAACGCAGGTTATTACTGGTATCAGGCTCCTGTTGAAGCGCAGGCATTAATGATTGAAGTGTTTAATGATGTAACAAACGATCAACAATCTGTTGCTGATTTAAAAACATGGCTGCTGAAACAAAAGCAAACGCAGAACTGGAAAACAACCATTGCAACTGCTGAAGCATGTTATGCATTGTTACTGCAAGGTGGTAAATGGATTGCAACTGAACCCGTGGTTGAAATAAAAGCAGGCGACCAGGTATTCAGCACATCAACTGAAAAAACAGAAGCAGGCACAGGATATTTTAAAAGAAGTCTGCAGAATGATTTTATAAAACCTTCAATGGGAAATATAAAAGTAACCGTCAGCAACAGCAACAATCAACCTTCGTGGGGAGCAGCTTACTGGCAATACTTTGAAAACCTTGATAAGATCACTTCTGCTGAAACACCATTGAAGCTCCAGAAAAAATATTTTGTTGAACGCAACACAAACAACGGACCTGTTCTCACACCTGTTAATGAAGGTGATGAACTGAAAGTGGGTGATAAAATAAAAGTACGTATTGAACTTCGTGTGGATCGTAACATGGAATATGTACACATGAAAGATATGCGCCCGAGCTGCATGGAACCTGTGAATGTGTTAAGTGAATACAAATGGCAGGGCGGACTTGGTTATTACGAAAGCACAAAAGATGCAAGTACCAGCTTCTTCTTTAACTGGCTGTCAAAAGGAACGTACGTATTTGAATATCCCATGTTTATTACACATGCAGGTAATTACAGCAGTGGCATTACAACTATTCAATGTATGTATGCGCCAGAGTTCAGCAGTCATAGTGAAGGTGTGAGAGTGAAGGTTGGTGAATGATTAATTACATTCTAAACTAAATAGTAAAAGGGATAGCAATGCTATCCCTTTTTATTTAGTCAGTCCTTTTCTTGTTGAAAAATATTTTCTTCCGCTCAGGTTTATAAATCTCTTTTGCTTTCAATACAAGTGTACCCATTTCTTTTTGCCACTTATCATTAGTATTCACTGAAACAGACAACAGCTGAATTAATTCATTCCAGCTGTTGCTGTTTACATAAGGTGATTGACGAAGCAACAATCCAAACCATGTTACAGCTGATGCAAAACGATAGCTGCTGTCGCACTGACTGAGTGAACGGTAATTATTTTTTACAGAGTAAACTTCTGTTTGTTTTTCTTTTTCAGCAAAAGGAAGATAGGTTAATCCTGCATCAGCAAGTATACCGTTTGCAGGAACAGAATCATTCGTGAGTTCCACTTCAAATACAGAAACAATTGAATGACCTGTACCAATCTCCCCCCCTTCAGCAACCGTGCTGCTGTCGGCCATTGCATCTTTGCGGTTATCATAACCAATCAGCCTGTACTGTTTTACAAACTGCGGATTAAATTTCACATTTAAGAAAGCCTGATCAGCAACTGCATACATGGTTTGCATCAGTTCTTTCACCAATACTTTTTCAGCTTCCTGCACATGATCGAGATAAGCAAAATTTCCATTACCCTTCTTTGCCATTACTTCCAGTTTGGAATCTTTGTAATTGCCCATGCCCACACCTAAACAGGTAAGATAAATTCCTGTTTGCTGTTTTTGTGCAATCAGCTGCATTAATGCTTCATCACTTACTTCACCCACATTAAAATCGCCATCAGTTGCAAGAATGATCCGGTTGTTACCTCCTTTAATAAACGTACGTTGTGCAAGCGTGTATGCCTGGCGTATAGCCGATTCGCCCGGTGTATCACCACCTGCTGCCAGCGAATCAATCACAGCCATGATTTTTTTCTTTTCGATTCCGGAAGTTGGCTGCAGCACCACACCAACAGAACCTCCATACACCATTACAGAGATGGTATCTTTTGCACGCATGTTTTCAACCAGCATACGAAATGCTGTTTGCAGCAACGGTAACCGGTTGGGTAATTCCATGGAGCCGCTTATATCAATGAGAAAAACAAAATTGCCCGGGGGAAGTGAGTCGTAATTGATTTTCTTAGCCTGCAACTGAAGAAATAATAATTTATGCTGTGCATTCCAGGGACAATCAGTGAGCTGTGTTTGAAAATGAAAGACTTTTCCGGGCTGTGGTTCGGGTAACTGCTGCGGAAAATAATTCAGCATTTCTTCAATACGTACTGCATCTTTCGGCACAGCTGAATGAAGATTGATAAAGCGGCGGATATTGCTGTACGATGCTTTATCAACATCCAGCGAAATACCTGTATGTGGAAAATCAGCAACAGAAGTAAATACGTTTTCAACAAGGTCAGAATAAGTTTCACCACCGGTACTGCTGAACGATGGTTTATCAACAAGGCTATTCTGTGTTACAGAATGTAATTTCCTTTTAACAGTTGTACCTGCAAATGTGATTTTCAATTGAACATGATTAAATTCATTCGCATTCAGCACCATTGTTTTCTCTTCATAACCATTCAGAAGAAAGCTCACAGTATCCGTTAAACGTGAAGATGGAATACCAAAGTTGCCGCCGGAACCACTGTAATAAAATGAGTTGGTGGAATGAACATGAATGCGTACAAGTGAAAGTGTATTGTCTTTATTGTCCTTTACTGCACCACGAAGATAAAACTGGCCGTCCGCATGTACTGCGAAAAAAAGCAAGGTCATTAAAAGATAAAACCTGTATTGGGCCATATCAAATTCCTGCCTGCCCGTTGGTAATGGCAAATCAGGAAGGCGTATCAGTTAACTGATAGATTTCTTTCAGGTTTCTTCCAAGCCCGTCATAATCCAGTCCGTAACCAAGCAAAAATTTATCAGGAACAGCAAAACCAAGATAATCAATTACCACCGGAAAAACAGTAGCTTCCGGCTTGTGCAGTAGAGAAGCAATTTTAAGAGAAGCAGGCCGCTGATTCTGCAGCTGCGGTAAAAACTCATTCATTGTTTTGCCTGTATCAATAATATCTTCCACCACCACAACATGGCGATCCACTATATCTGTATCCAGACCGATAGCCGTAATAACCTGTCCTGTGGATTTTGTTCCTTTGTATGAAGCAAGTTTAATAAAACAAATTTCCGCATCAATTGTAAGCGACTTAAACAGATCAGAAGCAAACATGAATGAACCATTCAGAATAGCGATGAACAACGGCCGTTTCCCTGCATAATCAGCATCCATCTGTTTAGCAAGTTGCTGTACACGTTCAAGCACAGCAGTTTCAGGCATATACGGAATAAAATATTTATCGTGGACTTTGATGACTGACATGCGTTGATTTATTTATTAATGATGAGTTCCATTCCTTCTTTAATATCCGTTCCTTCCAGGTGATTCCATTGCTGAATTTCACTTAAAGTAACTTCATATTTCCTTGCAATACTATACAAAGTTTCTTTTGGCTGTACAACATGCACCTCAATTTCAGCAATTGTTGTATTTGCCTGCTCTTTTTCAACAGACTGGGCAGATGCTGTACTTTTTTTATTGCTGAGCTTTGGTGCTGCAGGTGCCTGAGCCTGCAGATACAATTGCTCACCAACAGCAGGCTGCTGGTTAAAGGTTAACATATTTAACTGCATCAGCGCATCAAGACGGATGCCTTGTGCCTGTGCAATATCATACAATGTTTCACCTTCTGTTACAATATGAAACTGACTAACTCCGGTTCTGCGTTTGCGCTGTAAATAAATCAACTGATCTTTTTCCACTACCTCTGCTTCTTTTAAATCATTAAAATCATACAGCCATTTTAACTGCACATTGTATTGCTGGGCAATGGCAAGAAATGGAGTTCCCTTTGTTGCATACATCACTCTTGTTTCATTGATTTTAAATTCGCCCGAAGGGTAATTCACTGCTGGTTGTTTTTTCACTTCTTCTTTTACCACGGGAGGCAATGCTGCAACAGTTGTTTTTTCAACAGGTATTTCCTCTTTTTTTACCGGTACTGAAACAACCGGTTGCTGCTGTATTACTTTTTGCTGAACGGGTGGCTGTTGCTGTACAACAGGTTGCTGAACCTGCGGCTGCTGCACCGGTGGTTCATTTTTAACCACTGCATCATCCGTATTCTTTTTGCCGAGTGCAATCAACGAATAATCATTGAGGTTGTATGTTTCAATGTATTTAATCAGCATTTCAGGATAGCGTGGATTAGTTGCATAACCTGCCTTTTTTAATCCATACGCCCACGCTTTATAATCGGCCGGATCAAGGTTAAACAGAAATGCATAATGCTTTCTTGTAAGTAAAAAATTTGAATGATCAATGTAAGATTCTTCAGCATTGCCGTACTTTCTGAAACATTCGCCCGGTGCATCATCATCATGGCTCACCGAAGGACCTGTCCATGTTTCCTTACACTTAATCCCAAAGTGGTTATTTGATTTTTTCACCAGTTTACTGTTGCCGTTTTCGGTTTCAACAATTCCCTGTGCCAATGTTATGGATGCCGGCACTCCGGTACGGATCATTTCCTTCATCGCAATTTCCTTGTAAGTATTAATATACTCTTCAATGGTAATCGTTTGCGCATGCAGCACCGTTACAGAAAATAATCCCAAAAACAAGTAAGCAAATTTCTTCATTGTATATTTTTATTTTTTACGGATGATGGTTAATCCGTCTCTCAGTGTTAACATTACTTTTTCAACCTCATCATCAGCAGCAATCATTTCATTAAAAGCATGCATTGCTTTTCCGTTCTTTCCTTTAATCTGCTTGTGCAGCACATCACCATGAAACAATACATTATCGGCAAGAATAATTCCTCCTTTTCTTAAACGGGGTTTCACCAGTTCATAGTATTTACCGTAAGAAGGTTTGTCTGCATCAATAAATACCAGGTCCCACATTTCATCCAGTTGCAGAATAATATCTACAGCAACCCCTGTATGCAGTTTTATTTTTCCGGATAATCCTGCCCTTTCAAAATTATGTTGCGCTGCTGCTGCATCCTGTTCACGCTTTTCGATTGTGTGAAGCAACCCGCCGGCTGCTAATCCTTTTGCCAGGCAAATGGTACTGTAGCCAATCATGGTTCCGATTTCAAGCACACGTTTTGGCTGAATAAGTTTACTGATGATTTCAAGGAACTGCCCCTGGAGATGTCCGCTCATCATATGTGGCTCAGCATGCGACTGAACCGTTTCTGCCGTAATGCTTTTCAGCAAATCATCTTCCTGCGAAGAAAATTTTTCAGCATATTTTTCTGCCAGCGGATGAATTAACTCCAATTAAAAAAATTTGTGCAAAGATAGAGTACCTGCTGCAAAAGGCAAAGCCAATGGAGATTGGTTTAAGCCGCAGTTTGTTTTGATTTATGCGAAATAAGCCACAACCCGGCAAAAGTTAACAAACCATTTATGATCAGTAATTCAATTCCAATTTTAAAACCTGAAAAAACGGATACTGAAACTGAATTCAGCATTTCAGCAGTTGAATCACTTAAATGAAGTTTATCAATAAAAAATTTCGGATTGTTGAACATATCCAGCACAAGTACAAGCAATGGCGCTGCAATGCAAACGATTAAACTTGCTTTATCCTTAATCTGCCGTTTGGTTAAAATACCAAAAGCAAACAAACCAAGTAACGGGCCGTAGGTATAACCTGCCACTTTCAGAATCACATCAATAATACTTTTATCATCAATCCATTTAAAAAGCATAACACAAAGGAAAAATACAACAGTAAACGTAAGATGAACAGTAAGCCTGGTTTGCTTCTTCGCTTTTTCATCGAGTGCAGTATTTCGTTTTAATCCCAGTATATCAATACAAAAAGAAGAAGTTAATGCTGTTAATGCACCATCCGCACTTGGAAAAAGGGCTGAAATTAATCCGATAATAAATACCACTCCAATACCCGCCGACAAATAATTGCCCAACGCAACAGCAGGAAACAGGTCATCGCCTTTTACTTCAAGTCCTTTTGTACCTGCATAGAGATAAAGCAACCCGCCCATGAGTAAAAAAAGAAAGTTCACCACCAGCAATACAAAACTTAATGTCATTACATTTTTTTGCGATCCCTTCAGCGTACGCACACTGATATTCTTCTGCATCATTTCCTGGTCAAGTCCGGTCATTGTAATGGTAATGAACATCCCTCCAAGGATTTGTTTCAGAAAAAAACCGGAAGATTTTGCATCGGTATTAAACAGTTTTGTCATGCCTTTTTCATTCAACACTCCGATGGTTTGAGAAAAGCTGAAATCCATTTTGCTCATAATGGCAACAATGCAGGCAATTAATCCAATGAGCATAAAAGAAGTTTGCAGCGTATCGGTATAAACAATTGTTTTTACGCCTCCTTCAAACGTGTATAACAAAATAAGAATAAGGATAACCAATGCTGTTAACCAGAATGGAATGTGCATTGAATCAAGTATGAAAATCTGCAGGATGTTTACAACGAGATACATTCGTGCAGTGGCGCCGAGTGTTCTGGACAAAATGAAAAACGAAGCTCCTGTTTTATAACTCATCATCCCGAAACGGTGTTCGAGATAGTTGTAAATAGAAGTAAGATTCATTTTATAATAAAGCGGCAGCAACACATACGCAATAACAAGATAGCCGAGAAAATAACCAATCACTACCTGGAAATACTGAAAGCCCCCAGCCCCTACTGTACCGGGTACGCTTACAAACGTAACACCGCTGAGCGATGTACCAATCATTCCAAATGCAACCAGCATCCAGTTGCTGCTGCGGTTACCAATGAAAAAAGAATCATTGTTGGAGTTTTTTGAGGTGTACCATGCCACAGCAAGCAGCAGTAAAAAATAACCAAACACAAATGAAAACAATAATAGCGGTGACATAGAAGTTGGTTTAAAAATGAAGATAAAGAAATAATCTTATGCTCATCGGGTTTCATTACATTGCAGCATATTTTTTATTGTATGCAATACTCTTCCCTTGCAGTTTTTTGTGGTTCAAGAGCCGGTTCCGACCCTTTGTTTACCCAACATGCAAAAGAACTCGGCGCACTGTTATCGGAAAAAAATATTACGTTGGTTTATGGCGGTGGCGGTATTGGTTTAATGGGAACTGTTGCCGATGCTGTAATGGAAGGAAAAGGAAAAGTGATTGGAATTATTCCTGAAATACTGCTGGAGTGGGAAGCACAGCACAACAGCATTACTGAACTGATTGTTGTTGAAGACATGCATGTTCGTAAAAGGAAAATGTATGAGCTGTGTGATGCGGCTGTAATATTACCGGGCGGAAACGGCACACTTGATGAAATGTTTGAAATGCTTACGTGGAACACACTCAATATTCATAATAAAAAAATATTTCTGCTGAACAGCAATGGTTTTTACAATCATTTAATTGCACATATCCACCACATGCAGCAGCAGGAATTTTTATACGAAGAATTTAATGAACGGATTGTTGTAGTAAACAGCCCTGCAGAAATATTTAACGACCTCGCTTTCGGTCACGCAGGTAAAAAGTAAAGGTTGTTCTGAACACAGGTTGCAGTCTTCCGTAAGAATCAATATAAGGTGAATGATCGGCTTTCAGTATATCAACCATTATACTTGTACTGAACTGCGACTGACCGATAAGCCTGTTGCCATAACCACCGCCAACCAATATGCTGGGAGCATTGAATTTTTCACGGCCTGTTACCACACCATTTTCTTTTACACTATAGTTAATACTGTTGTATTCGAACTGCCCCCCGATAAAAAACATACTTGCGGGCCATATGCGTATAAACGGGCCTCCACCAAATGCAAACTGCCTGTAAGTAAGTGAACTGTAAGGATCGTTTTGAGTAATATAGTTCATATTTGTAGCTACGCCCGCATCAATAAAACGATTTAAGCTGTAACCAATTTCAGGGTTAAGACCAAGAATAAATCCGTTAAAAAAGCCAAGGTTAATCCCTGTTCCCACAAATACTTTTTCCTTATCAAATCCTTTTTCTTTTTGTGCGTAAGTCTGCAAACCTGTAACTATCAAAAAACAAATAACTGCAATAATCTTTTTCATAAATTTTTTTACAAAATGAATTTGAAGCAAAAATAGGAAGCTCTGAGAAATGAAAATGACAAGGTTTCAACGGAAATTTTAATAAAACCGGGGACACATACTTTGCCGTCTCTGGCTTTTATCGCCCAAATATTCGTTGTAATAGCCATTTTTTATTAACGAAAACTCAAGTGCGCCAAAACTGCTGTTAAATTTTGACATATTGCTGATCGTTGCATCGTACGTAAATGTAAGCCGAACATCTTTCCACTCCAGCCCCACCATTGCAACTGCCGCATCACCCCAGCGGTAATAAGCCCCTCCAAAAACCACTACTTCGCCATCGCCTGTAACATTATAAGCTGCATTACCTCCTAATACAAATTCATTTGCTTTAGCCTGTGATGAAAAATAAGCATTGGGATTCAGAATCCAGTCATCATTCATTTTAAAACTTCCATTCAGAAATCCTATATACCGTCTGGGAACTTCGTTGGTACCATTATTAAAAAAAGTTTCTTTGGGTTTATTGATGTGATGAACCGATGCTCCCGCATTGATATAAGTATTCTCCGAAGGGAAATAAGCATAGTTAACCCCAACCTGTAAATCAAAATAAGATGAATTGGGATTGGTAAGTTTTGTTTCACCTGCAGGAATGCCTGCATCAAAAAACCTTCCGTTCCACTGATTATCGAAAGTAAACTTTGTAAGATCAATTCTTTTGCTTGCATAACCGGCATTAAACCCTGCTGAAACGAGACTGCTCAATCCAATCATTTGATGATAAGCAACCGATCCATACACTTTGTTTGAACGCAGGTTTCCGCTGCCGGCAACATCATTCAGCAATACAGCACCTAACCCAACCCATCCGTTTTCAATTTTGTTTCTGAAAACCTGTGCATCGCCCCACGCACTTACTGTTTTGAAAGGAACAGGCACTGATGTCCACTGGTTTCTGTAATTCGCTCCAATTCTGTAATCTGCTTCTGGTATAAAACCGGTATTTGCCGGGTTTGTTGTTAATGGCGAATTCATAAACTGCGAAAAATGCAAATCCTGCGCATCAGCCTGCACACCTGCCGAAACTGCTATCAGTATAACTGCCAATAATCTGTATCCTCTCATTGAACTCATTTTACTTAATACATTAAATCTGTTTGGTTCTCACTGCAGGTTATCTTATTAAAGTTACATCACCTTTTTTTCTTTGCATTTCGCCTGTAAAGTATTCAACATCCAGCGTCCATGCGTAAGCATCCATTGGTTGCTGAACTCCTTTATAAGTTCCATTCCATCCAACTTTTTGCGAACGGCTTTCAAACACCATTAATCCCTGGCGGTTGTAAATACGCAAAGTCATTTTAGTAATACCAAAACCCCTCACCATAAACACATCGTTTACACCATCACCATTTGGTGTAAAGGCACTTGGTAAATCATTTACAACATTGATGATGGATTCTACAGGAATACATACAGAATCCTGGCAGCCATCTGAATTTGTTACTGTTTGACAAACAACATTTATTGCCGGTTTAATATACTGGTGCACTGGATCACGCAGAGAAGATGTATCACCATCTCCAAAATCCCAGAACCATTTTACAACATCGGCCGATGCGGTACTGGTAAACCTGGTGGGGGTATTTTCCTGCGAGGGATTGGGGTTATAAAAGAATCCGGCAGTTGGCGGACCAACAACATTAAACGATTGCGTGATTGAATCAACAAGATTGCAACTATTGCTGTTATAAACGTATTGTTTAATTGAATAGGTTCCCGGTGTTGTATAAACAAAATCAGGAAGATTTTTTGTTGATGTCTGCCCATCGCTGCTAACCCACAAATAACTAAGAGCACCAACAGAAGCATCGGTAACAGCAACCGTATCAGGTGCACAAACATTACCAACTCTGAAACCCGCTTTCACCTGGTCAATTACCTGGAAGTTTACTATTCCCATGGAATCTCCCATGTTACAATAATTACTGTCAATAAGAACAAGACGAACATTGTATGAACCAACTGAAGGAAATGTATGGGCTACCGGTGGAGAAAAACCAGGAGTTGTATCATTTTTACTGCCATCACCCCAAACCCACATGAACGATTTTGGCCCGAATGGTCTTGAAGATGTAAGTATGTCGCTTGTATTGGTAAAATTAAACGTAAGGCTGTTACAACTCTGTCTTGTATAATTAAACCCTACATCCACTGAATCTGTTGTAACACGGATGCGCATTAAAGCGGAGTCTTTTATGTTACAGGAAGTGCTGTCAATACCGATGACTTTTATATTAAAATATCCTGATGTGGTAAATGTGTGCGAATATGGGTTGACAGATGTTGTATCATTATTTGTTCCGTCACCCCAAATCCAGATGTATTGTTTTGCCATTTTGATGGTATCGGTAAACTGAACAGTTGCCGGCAAACAGAAATTCAACTGCTTTGCGCCAACAGCTCTGATAGCAACATCAACGCCAGCGAGATCAAACCGCATTTTAATCATACCAAGATTACACATCCCTCCATTGTTTGAAGGATTGGAGGGTGACCATACACCTGCAGTAACAGGATAAGGTGATACTAATGTTGTTCCAGGTCGCACACCTTTACAATTGGCACAAACTGCCTGGTATATTACACCATTGGCATCAAACCTGCTGGTGCCGCCATCAACATGTTCCAGGCTTCCGGCTCCACCAACCTGACCAAAGAAACTACCGTATAATTCAGCCGAAGCATTTTTCTTCAATACAAAAAAGTAAAAATCACTGCCATCGGTATTTCGCTGAAATGCATCGGAAGAAACAGGTAAACCTGAAGTACCTGCTGATGGATACCCGTTTGATGTATTTAGCTGTCCGCCCCATCCCGATACATATACATTTTCGCAGTTATCAACAAGAAAAGCAACAGGCGAAATATTCGGGTTTGCCGCATTGGCTGTTCCAAATGTTGTTAAGTACACCAATGCATTAAGTTCGGGTTGAAATTTGGCAATAAACTGCCTGGCATTTGATACTGAATATGCAGCATTTACCGATGTCATTGTACCGGTAGTTGTGCCCATTACGTAAGGAAATCCTTTTTGATCAAACTGAACCCCATAAATCAGATCAACTTTATTGGTTCCCAGATAGGTTGATTTATCCAATGAAACAGATGTACCAAGATCAGTAAGTTTTGCCAGGTAACCATCAGCAATATCACCAATGGCTATTGTTGGCTGATAAACATTTGCAGCTGAAGTTCCGGGAAACGCAGAACTGCCTGTGCCACCTCCCACATAAATATTTTGTGTATTGAGCGGATCTATTGCCAGCACAAACCCGGCATCATCACCGGAACCGCCGAGATAAGTACTCCAGATAACATTATCTGCATTGGGTGAAAGTTTAATTACAACAGCATCCTGGCTGCCCCCACTTGTTGTTTGAAAAGCCCCTCTGGTATAAAAACCCGTTCCGGTTGTTTGTGTGGAAGATGCAAGATAGATATTGTTGCCGGGGCCAATAATTACTTCGCTTCTTCCATCATCGCCATAATTGCGTTGTAATGATTTTACGCCGTTGCGTGAAGCTGCAATATTCACACCATCATCGGCATTGCCACCAATTCTTGAAGAACCGATAATAGCAGTTCCTGTTGCATTTATTTTCGTAACAAAAATATCAAAGCCACCTATAGTGCCAAAAGTAGCTGTGGTAGGAAAGTTAGAAGAATTGGTTCGTCCTGCAATAACCAGGTTCCCTGATGCATCGGCAAATAAGCTATGCGGCTGTTCCAACCCGTTTCCACCTATATAGGTTGCATAAATACGGGTTCTTCCATCGGGCGACAAACGAATAATAGCAATATCAGGTGGCGCACTTGAATTTGAAGGACCACCTCCGGTTGATTGAATTGCACCGGGGCTGGTTGGAAATCCTGTTGATACCGCTATACCCCCGCCATAAAAACTACCATCAGGTCCGGGAGTTGCTGTAAAACCCCAGTTATCACCTGTACTTCCGCTGAAAGAAGAGAAAACAATTGTAGGATCAATGATTAAAGTGGTTGCACGATCAAAATTCTTTATATCAAAACTTACCGTTGTGCCTTCAATCTTGTACTTACAGTTCACTGTTTCCCTGCGGCCGCCAACAAACTGGTATGAATAAGGCTTCAGCTCACGGGCTTCACCAACCGAAGTGCCAACTATAAGTTCATTATTGCGGATACTGAGCTGATCAGCACCTTCATACTTCATCTTTATTTTTGAAACATCAGCACCGGGATAAACAATAATATCATATTTGAGCTGTTCGTTCAGCACGTAATATCTCACATCAACCCCGGGATAAACATTTTTATAAGTAACGGCCTGGTATAGCTTACAATTACTCCCCCATTTGGAAGGGTCATTCCCGATAAAATAATTTTCAACACCTGGTAATGGTTTTTCCATCACCGGTTGAGAATTGAAATTTCCTCCAAGAAATTTTACATTAAAAGCATGTGCCCTCATGTTGCCGGGCATCCGCATTTCCTTACCATCTTCATTTGCCTCTAATTTGTTTGAATGCCCGTGATTATAGTCAACCAGGCGTTCATAATCTTCCGGGTTATGCATCAGAATAGTATATCCGTCTTTCACAAGAAAAAAAGTACTGTTTCCGGCATTTGTTTTAAACAGCACCTGTTTATCCCACTGGCCTTTATTTTCAACAAACGATAACTGTGAACTACCGGCAAAAGGCAGAGCTAAAAGCAAACACGGTACGATGAATTTTCGGAGAGTTGTTATCATGTAATTTTTTTCCAATACTAACGGACTTTGAATGTACTCAATTAAAACGGAAAAACATATTGACTTATTTCCTCACGCAACCCTGCTCCATTCCGTTTTTCCTTTTTTTGAAAGGAGATAATTTCTTAACAGCAAATTTTTTGCCGAAGAGAGATCCGGGTCATCATTTAACAGCTCATCGCAGATTTCTTTTGCCTCTTCAAGCAAATCTCTGTCCTGAACAATACTTGCAAGCTTAAAACTCAATGCCCCGCTTTGTCTGGTACCTTCAATATCGCCGGGGCCACGCAACTCAAGATCTTTTTCTGCTATTAAAAAGCCATCGTTTGTCGCACACATTATCTTTAACCGTTCACGGGCATCATTCGTTAACTTACTGCCTGTTAAAAGAATGCAAAAACTCTGTTCGCTGCCTCTTCCCACTCTTCCCCGTAACTGGTGAAGCTGTGATAATCCAAAACGTTCTGCACTTTCCATCACCATCACACTTGCATTAGGTACATCCACTCCAACTTCAATTACCGTGGTTGCCACCATGATCTGCGTGTCATTTTTTTTGAAACGCATCATATTGGTTTCCTTTACTTCAGGCTTTTGTTTTCCATGAACCATGCTGATGTAGTAATGTGGTTCAGGAAAAAATGCTTTCACTTCTTCATATCCTTTCATCAGGTTTTCAAAATCCAGTTTTGAACTTTCTTCAATTAACGGGTAAATGAAATAAGCCTGCCTTCCTTTTGCAATTTCCTGTTTTACAAAATCCATCACTGCGGGCCTTGCTGTTTCAAAGCGATGCACAGTTGTAATAGGTTTACGGCCTGGCGGTAATTCATCCATCACACTGTAATCAAGATCGCCATAAGCCGTCATCGCCATTGTTCGTGGAATGGGTGTTGCTGTCATTACTAAAACATGCGGGGGAACAGTTCCCTTCAACTTTAATTCAGCTCTTTGCGCCACACCAAACCTGTGTTGTTCATCAACAATTGCCAGCCCGAGATTTTTAAACTGCACCACTTCTTCTATCAGCGCATGTGTACCTACAAGCAACTGTATATCTCCTGCCAATAACCCGTTTAATATTTTTTCTCTTTCGGCTTTTTTGGTTGATCCCGTAAGCAGTTGAATCTGTACCGGCATTTCTTTCAGCAAATTGGAAATACTGTTGAAATGCTGCTGCGCCAGGATTTCTGTTGGCGCCATCAGGCAACTTTGATAATCATTATCAGCTGCCAGCAACATAGATAAGAGTGCAACAATCGTTTTTCCGCTGCCTACATCGCCCTGCAGCAACCGGTTCATCTGGTGACCACGTGCTGTATCCTGCCTGATTTCTTTCAGAACCCTTTTTTGTGCGCCGGTTAATTGAAAAGGAAGATGGTGATTATAAAAATTATTAAACAGATCGCCCACTTTGTCAAATACAACTCCTTTTGAAAAACGATGACGGTTACTTTTAATTAAACCCATACGAAGCTGGGCAAAGAACAATTCCTCAAACTTCAGCCGCTGTAACGATCTTTCGTATTGCTCATTATCAGCAGGAAAGTGAAGTTGCCTGTATGCATCGTATCGTGAAGGAAAATTTAACCTGCTTATCAATTCGCCCGGAAGGTTTTCAGGAAGGTCGTTGGGATGTATTTGCGGCAACAGCATTGCAGTAAGCTTGGCAATACTGCGCCCGTTTAAACCTTTTGCTTTTAGTTTTTCAGTAGTTGGATAGATGGGTTCGAGCATTGATTTGCCATCTGCATTTTGCTGGGTAAGCACTTCAATTTCGGGGTGAACAATCTGCGGTTTCCCCATAAAAAAACCCAGCTTTCCAAACACAAGATAATCGCCTGCAATTGCCAGTTGCTTTTCTACCCAGTTGATTCCCTGGAACCATGTAAGCTCCATTGTTCCTGTAGCATCTTTAATATGTGCCACCAGCCGTTTCCCTTTCCGTTCACCATTAATTTCAAAATCGGTTAACCTTCCTGCCACCTGCACATAATCCATCTGCATATTTACCTGTGCAATGGGTGTAATTTTTGTTTTATCAAGATGGCGGTAAGGAAAGTGTTCGAGCAAATCATTAAATGTAAAAATGCTCAGTTCTTTTTTTAATAAATCGGCACGAAGAGGTCCAACACCTTTCAGGTATTCAATGGGACTGTTTAATATGGAGTTTGCTGGTTTTATAAGCTGTGAAATTACTCGCTGAAAATGAACCAGCCAATTTGAAAATGATCATATTTGTTTTTGATAATAAAATTGATTGCCGCTTGTCATTCCCGCTTTGTTTTTCCTTCAAAATACCGTAGATTGGGTATTGAGTTCCAGAATCTTCCATTGTAATATTGTTTTGTCAATGAAAACGCAATTTTCATTTTCACACAAAATGAGATTTCTTCTTTTACTTTTTGTTTTATCGTTTGCATTTCGGTCAGCTGCACAGCAGGAATCAAAAAAGCTGGCATTGATTGTAGCTATTTCAAAATATGCTCCTTCAACCGGCTGGAACAACCTCAGCTCGGCCAATGATATTCCTTTGGTGAAAGAAGCATTGAAACGACAGGGATTTAAAGATGAAAACATCAGAATTATTACAGACAGAGAAGCTACAAAGCAAGGAATTCTGAATGCCATACAACAACAATTAATTGATAAAGCAAATCCCGGCGACATTTGTGTATTCCACTTCAGCGGCCATGGAGAACAGGTGTATGATGATAATGGTGATGAAGCCGATGGATACGATGAAGCTTTGGTAACATACGATGCCCCGATGGAATATCAGCCAGGCGTTGAAAAACATTTGCGTGACGATGAGTTTGGTTTAAAGCTTGACCAAATAAGAACAAAGCTTGGCAGCAATGGAAATTTATTGGTAATTGTTGATGCCTGCCATAGTGGTACAAGTACACGTTCCGGTCTTGGAAATTATCGTGGCACCACTACTAAGTATCAACCGAAAGGGTATTCTCCAAAAGCAAACACAAAAATTGTAAATGAAAGTTTATTCAGTCTTGGAGAACCGAAGCCCGGGCTTGCACCAATGAGTGCTTTCTTTGCATCCGCAGCATCGGAGTTAAACCAGGAATGTGGTGAAGAGCATTGCGGCAGTTTATCACTTGCCTTTTCCAAAGCCATTGCAAAAGCCGATCAACGTACCAGTTATCGTTCGCTGTTTGACAACATCCGTCTTGAAATGAGTAAAATGGTCCCGGGTCAGACTCCAAATGCAGAAGGTGAACTGGATAAAGAAATCTTTGGCGGAAAAGCATTGGGAAAGCCCAATTATTATACTGTTGATCAGATTATCAGCAACAATAAAATATCCATCAACTGCGGAAAAATTTATGGCGTATTTGCCGGAACAACCGTTAAAATATATCCTTCAAATACGTATAATCGTGAAACAGCCTCACCAATTGCCAAAGGAGTTATTACAACTTCTGCTGATTACAGCAGCGAGGTTGAACTCGACGCTCAACTCGGCAATGACCAGTTAAAAACAGCATGGATATTTCTGGAAGAAGTCAACTTTGGTGATTTGACAGTACCTGTTGTGATAAAATCAAAAGATGCCGCTTTACAAAAGAAAATTGCAGAAGCCATCAGCAAAATAAAACAGGCAAAAATTATTACAGAGCAAGGTGAGGTTTTTATTGAACAGGGAACAGATGGCTTTAATTCCGATTCTATCTACATTTCTACATCATCCGACTATCGTTTGGGAATTTGCAGCAAAGAACTGAACAGCGATGATCTCTACACATTTCTTGCAGCAAAAATTGGTGCTTATGGCCGTGCAGCTTACCTGCGCAACCTCAACATGAAAAACGAAGAATTAAATGTTGTTTTTGAATTTGTCCCTGTTGACTATAAAAAAGCAGAAGGAAACAACAACGCAATTATCAAAGATCTGCCCGTAAGCACAATGAAAGATGCATCCGGTAATATTGTGTTTCAGCACAATGACCGGTATAATCTACGCATCATCAATAACGGACAGGAAAGATTGTATTATAACATCCTTGAAATACAACCCGACAACCTGGTAAATGTATTATTCCCTGCAAGTAACCAGCAGGCAACAGATTGTTTCATCAACCCCGGCGATACAGTACGGTTAACAAGAATATTCAGAATAGGACCGCCAGATGGCATAAACGTAATTAAACTTATTGCTGCCAAAACACCATTAAACCTGCGGCAGGTATTTATGGCACAGGGAGGTACAAGAGGAGGCGTTACCAAACCTTCCAATCCGTTTGAAAAACTGATGGATGGCATTAATAAAACAGAAGGCATACAAACAAGAGGAAGCGGAGAAGAAACCATTCAGCCCGATGCTGTAAACATTTTTTCCGTTCCATATAAGATTGTTCCGAAAAAATTGTAACAGATTAATTGCATCACACAAAAATTTTTATAATCTTTCATTAACAAACCATTAAAAAACAAAACACATGAAAAAGGTTTTATTCCTGATCGTTGCAGTGATAGGTTTATCGCTTGCTTTTTCAACTACGGCTAAAGCACAAACACAACGTAAAAAAGTTGCTGTTACTGCACAAGAAGTAAAAGAGAAAAAAGACATGCCCGGCCCCGAATCTGGTCAACGCCAAAAGAAAACACGTGGTTATTGCTATGCTTACTTCGATAACTTCACTGGTTATTATGTTGACATTTGGGTAGAAGGCATTTACCAGGGCCGTCTTTCTCCATATGCAACTTCAGTTCGCATTGATGTATGGGTTCCCGGCAACTGGACAAAATGGTATGCTGAAACAACCGACAAATCGCTGTATTGGAGCAACAGCAGCTATTGCAATGACAGCAGAACATTTACACTCAACTTAAAAAGATAATTGACCACAACAGGGAAAAGGGTATGAACTTAAGGTTTATGCCCTTTTCTTTTTTTGTCACAACTACTGCATGAGTTTTATCCGCAAACTTTTTACGGAATACCTGCTTCTCAACCTTTTTATTTTTGGTTGTATTTCGCTGCTTTCACTAACTGTAATCAATACTTCTTTTTTTGACCCGTTTACAGCAGCATTTGAAGACTTTTCGCTAACCGATCTCTATTACACGAAAGTAAAAGACCGGAACAGTATTTACAACGGACCAATTGTATTAATCAATGCGGAAGATAAAGACCGTTCTGAGATTGCTTTATTACTGCAGCAAATACAAACCGGAAAGCCAAAAGTTACAGCCTTAGATATCCTGTTTGCACAAAGAAAAAATGAAACCGACAGTTTACTGAAAGCGGAGCTTGACTTACACAATAATTATGTGTTCGGTTATATTTCTGATTTTGAAAATGAACAAAAAACTGTGTACACCGACAGCTTTTTTACACATGAAAGAAATGGCTACGTTAATATGGTTGGAGAAAACACAGAATATTCAACCATCCGGCATTACTTCCCTTTTTACAATAACCAAGAGTCCTTTACAAGTGCCATCATTAAAAAATTCGACAGCACCATCTATCAAAGATTATTAAACCGGGGAAAACGCAAAACAGAAATTCATTACACCGGCAACCTTTCCAACTTCACTTATTACGATTTTGATGAAGTTGTAAATCCAGGATTTAATACGACTGTTCTGCAAAATAAAATTATACTGGTTGGTTATTTGGGAATGCCTGGCACAAGGAGCATAAGCAAAACAGATGAAGACAAACAATTTACTCCGCTCAATGAAAAATTATCCGGGCGGAGTTACCCCGATATGTATGGCTGTGTAATTCATGCAAACATACTTCACATGATTATTGAAGACGACTTTGTGTTTTCTGTTCCCGGCTGGGCCATGGCTGTAATTTCTTTCATTATCATCTGGTTGTTACTGCCTGTTTTTTGCGGCTTGTTTTTTAAAGGCGATTTATGGTTTAACACAATCGGAACAATCATTCAATTAGTTGGCAGCGTTTTCATTGTTACGCTGAGCATTCTTTTCTACCGTTATCTCGACACCCGGTTTGATCCCGGGCTTTTGACCGCCTGTTTGGTTTTATTACCCACTTTTATAAATTTATATGAAGCATTTCTGAAATTCTTATGCTTCAAATTAAAAATCAGGTTCCATTCAGCCTTTCTTGGAAAAGAAGATAATGACTAAACACTTTCTGATATTACTCTTTTTTTTATTTCTGCAGCACGAAACAAAAGCTGCTGAAACACAATACCTGATCTACAGTGTAAACAAAGAAGTGCACAGGGTAAATAATACTAAAAAAGAAAAAGCAGTAAGAGGGATGTTTCTCTCTGCTCAGCAATCAATCATTATTTCTGCACTTGCAGAAGTTATGCTCATTCAAAATGATGGAAAATCAATGCTGCTGAATAAGCCCGGCACTTACTCATATATACAGGTAAAAAAGTTATTCAATACAGCAAAGCCGGGAGGAATGTCAAAATTCTTTTCGTATGTATTCGAAAAATTTCTCAGCGGAACTGAAGGAGGAGATGAACAAAAAGTTAGCGCTGCCGTTTTCAGAGGGAAAGTATCAATGACAGCTCCAACCGACAGCAGTTTTATTTTTTCATTCCCGTTAGTACTACACTGGAAACCAGAACAGAAAAATCTTCCATACAAATTATTTATCCGCATCAATGAACTTTCGTTTGATACAACCTTGAAAAATCTGTCGGAGTATTCGTTAAAAAACCAGCTCCTAAATAATAACGAACCTGTTATTGTAAAATGGCTTGCTATACCAAAAGACAGCAGGCAGGCCGAGCCAATTCCATTTGTATATTTAGTGCCTGCAAAAAAAGACATTACGGAAATTAAACAGCAGATGAAACAGCTTTCAGCCGCTTATTCAAAAAATCAACAACTGTTGCGCCTGATGAAGAATGATTTACTGGAGCAATGGATCAGGCAATATAAATTGAAATAGTTTTACCGGAACAGAAGATCAGATTAATCCCTTTTCAAGTGCATAGCGGGTAATATCAGCATTAGAACGCATGCTCATTTTTTCCAGTATGCGTGCCCGGTATGTACTGACTGTAGTAACACTTAGTAAAAACTGGCTGGCAATTTCACTAACCGATTTACCTGAAGCAATCATCTTAAACACATCAAATTCCCTGTCGGAAAGTTTATCATGCAATTGACCGGTTTTGTCTTTAGCAGTCATACGAGATAACTTTTCTGCAACAGACTGGTTAATAAACTTCTTCCCTAACTTAACCGTTTGTATAGCCTTAATAATATCATCATGAATGGTATCTTTTCCAAGATAACCCGAAGCGCCTGCCTTAAACACTCTTAAGGCGTATTGCTCTTCCGGATGCATACTCATAATTAAAACAGGCAATTCAGGACGTATTTGTTTAATCTGAGTTAAAGCATCCAGTCCACTTCTGCCGGGCATACTAATATCGCTGATGATTAAATCCCAGTTTTTTCTCACAACTTCCTTCACAAGTGTTTCAGCATCTCCTACCTCAGCTATTTCGGCCGACGGATATTCTTCTAGCAAAAGCAACTTTAAACCTCTGCGTACTATTGCATGATCATCGGCAATAAGTATTTGCATATCAGAATTCTTTTATATAAATCAACAAAACATTCTTAAGTTAAGCCAAAAAAACAATTAACCCTGCTTTTTCTCAACAGGCACCTCCACTTCTACTGTTGTTCCCTTTCCTTTTACACTTCGGATTTTAAATACTCCTCCCATCGCCAGTGTTCGCTCCTGCATTCCGAGTACTCCAAAGGTTTTATTATTAATATTATTTTCCGGATCGAAACCAATACCGTTATCAGAAATGTTTAACGAAATAACCTGGTCGTTGATGAACAGGGAGATATTTACCTCCGTTGCCCTGGCATGACGTGTAATATTCGTAAGGCTTTCCTGTATAATACGGAACAGTCCCGTTGCTGTAACCGATGGCATTTCATATGATGTTTCATTTGAAACAAAATATGTATTTACTCCTGTTCTTTTTTCGAACTCCTGCAACTGCCATTCAACGGCTGCCACCAATCCAATATCATCAAGTAAACTTGGCCGCAGCGATGAAGATATTCTTCGAACAGAATTAACTGTTTCATTCAGGAGCTTCAGCATTTCGTCAATCCGCAGAGTAACTGCTTCTTCTGTTACATTGCTGATTTTTCTTTGAAGCCACGACAAATCAAGTTTTAAAACAGTAAGTTGCTGTCCAAGTTCATCGTGTATTTCTCTTGCAATATAAGCCCGCTCTTCTTCCCTGATATTTTGCAGGTGTGATGATAAAGTACGTATTGCTGCATAGGAATCCTGCAAATCTTTCTCGGCTTTTTTCCGAAGCGTGATTTCCCTTACAAAAGCAAGGAATTTTCCATTTGAAAGTAATTTGGCATTTATCTCAATATCAATAACAGTTCCATCTTTTTTCCGAAGCTTTCTTTCTGATCTTCCCCCGTCCGGGCTTTTGATCACTTCAAAATCAAATGGCTTTTCCAGCAGCTCTTCCGGCAAGGTCAAATCAAAAATTGTAAGTCTTTGCAGTTCTTCCAAACTGTATTGTGAAAGCCTGCAACCTGCGGTATTAACAACTAAAAACTTTCCTGAAGGATCTGCTATAAAAATACCATCTGTTGCCTGCTCAACAAGTGTTCTGTAATTTTCCTCGCTGGCATATAACGCTTCTTCAACTTTTTTGCGTTCGGTAATATCCATCATGCTTCCCGTCATAAGAACAGGTTGCCCCTTTTCATTTCTTGATATATAACACCGGTCGTAAATAGTTTTATAATCTCCTTTCTCTGTTTTAAAGCGATATTCGGAAATAAAAACATTTGTCTGAGAGTCAAGAGCTGTTTGCTGTTTCTTTATCAAAGGGTCTCTGTCATCGGGATGAAGCCTTTTTACCCATTCAGTAAAAGCGGGCACCGGATCCTTCATGGCCAGTCCATATAATTTCTGATGGTTTTCATTTCCCCATAACTCCCCGGTAAGTAAATCCCACTCCCAGATTGCATCATTTGTGGTACTGGCAATTCTGGAAAACCTGTCATTCGATTTTTTAATTTCTTTTTCTTCTTCAACCAGCTTGGTAATATCTCTTGTAACTGATAATGCAAAGCTGATTTTGCCTTCTGCATTGTAATATGGAACTGCAATCATTTCGCACCAGAAATAATTGCCTTTGGCTGAGAGAATCTGGTATTGCAGCATCCCGCTTTCGCCTTTGAAAACAGAAGCAATCAATTTCAAAACAGATTCCCTGTAAGGCTCAGTAACAACGCCAATAATACGCTTGCCAATAACAGAATCAACGTTATCAATTTCAAGAAGTTTAAGCCCGGCTTTATTAATACTGAACAATTCACATTCCGGGCCAAGCAGTTTTATACAATCCGGGTTCGTATCCAGAACTGCATTTAACCGTTTCTGATTTTCAGCAAGTATGTTTACATTCTTTTTCCGGTGAATACTATTTAAAACAGACTGCCTGATCTGTACCGGATTTATGTATGTTGACAGAATAATATCCTGTAAGCCATCTTGCAACAGGTTGTATGTAAATCTGCTGTTTGATTCGTTTGTAATAATAATGACCGGAGTATAAAAGGTAAGATTTTTTACTTCATCAAAAATCTGTTTTGTTTCGCTTTCGCTTTTATCTGCAAGATTAAGCAGGATAACATCGGCTGCAACAGATTCGCCGGTTTTCATAAACTCATTAACCGATGCATACAATGTAATCCTTTTTATATCTAAACCGGTTTCATTTAAAAGAGTTGAGATATGATTAAACTCATCCCTGCTTCCTTCTATGATAACTATATGATTGAGTTCGGTCATTTTCCTATACAGAAATTAGAGTTCCCTTTACTATCAGGCACTTACAATAGTTGGGCACCAAATAGACAACAAAGGCGACTAAAACAAGTGCAAGGGCACAACAAAGAAAGGAAAAAATGTTGTTGAATTGAGAGTGTGCTGTTCCTTATCATAAGCAAAAGCAAAGATAAGGTTACAACCTATCGAAGTTGCTTAACAACTGCTTCCAGTTGCAAGCCCATGTAATGGCAGAACTCCTCAACAGTAACAACCTGGTGCTGCTTCTTGTTGAAGTGGTCCTTGATCTTCTTAATAAGGTTTCTACCATACCTGTCGCTTCTGCCTGTGATTACCTGAATGTCCTTCGGATAAATGCACAGTCTATTCATTATTTCAATTATTCAACTTCATACACTAACCATACCGATGATATACTTCAAATATGGAAGTGACATTGCAAATATAAATCTTTTTTAAGGGCGGTGAAAGTGTGTTTGTTGGAATAATGCGGAACATTCGGCACAGATGGCACGTCACATTTGCAGAGGCTTTATACTGATTCTAATTTTGTTTTCGCAAGCTGATTAAAGCGTATCAGTCGAAACAAATTTACTAATTCATAAAATTTTAAAGCAATGGCAAAACTAAAAGGTATCCTCAAAATCGAAGGCACTCTGGATGAACTGACCTTCTACAAAACACAAGATGGCCACTTGGTAAAAACCAAAGGTGGTGTATCTGCTGAACGAATTGCAAATGATCCGAACTTTCAACGCACCCGTGAAAATGGTGCTGAGTTTGGCAGTTCTGCAACTGCTGGCAAGTTGCTTCGCAACGCTGTCCGCAACCTCATGATGAACGCTGCTGACAATCGTGTTACCAGTCGTTTAACTCAGATCATGACCCTTATTAAGAACTACGATACCACTTCTGCAAGAGGTGAACGTATTGTTGCAATTGGAATTGCTGACCCTGCTGCATTAGCACTGTTGAAAGATTTTGATTTCAACGACAATGCAGCTTTAGGCGGAGTTCTCTTTGCTCCGTTCACTGTTACAGGTCTTACAGGTGCAATCAATATCCCGGCATTCATTCCGATCAATGATATTGCTTATCCTTCCGGTGCAACTCATGTGAGCTTCAAATCTGCTTATGCAATTGTTGACTTCACCAATGGAACCAGTGCAATTGAGTACAGTCCTGTAACCAACCTGCCGATTGATGGAACCAACACTCCAGTAAACCTTATTCCAACTGGTGTACCTGCCGGTGCAGGTACTAAGTTTTACCTGATGTTGATTGAGTTCTTCCAGGAAGTGAACGGGGTTCAATACTCTCTCAAAAATGGTGCTTACAATGTCCTGAACATTGTTGAAGTAGCATAAAAGCTGTTCTTTCTTTCAGTTAGGGAATGGCCTCACCAGTTTGGTGGGGCTTTTTCTTTTCAGCAAAGCCCCTAAAAGGGCAATGTTGAAAGCTGGCGAACACCTGATGGATAACGCCAAAGACAACAACCACATGGAAGGCGATAAACCTTAACACCTGTAAGATGCTGGGCAATGAGTGAAGACCTGCGGATATAGCGACTATAACCATGAGGTGGAAGCTGCAAGAACTGATGGAGGACCTGCGGAGTAAATGGGCAAATGCCTGGATGGCTGCCGGAACTGATACGAGGATGCTTTTGCATAATAAATAAATTTTATGTGCCTCTCTCAGCATGGCGGATAAAAAAACCAAAAGGAAACGGAATAAATGATAGCCTTGTGCGGTGGGTCTGTGTTTATGCCGTAGTCTTTTGGTTTTTTTAGGGTGGCTTTGTGCGTCTGCCCGCCATGCTACCTTTGCACATGAAAATTTATTTATGCAACGAGCAGTATCATGTTAGGGACTGCCCTACATTTTGCTTTTTAAGTGCCGGTATATCATTGCTCTTTTCAAATCATTGATTAATGCCAACTGCCGCCGGATATTCTTTTCCCTTTCTTCCAGTTGTTTGATTTTATCAACTGTTGCGGTGTATTCGTTTTCCTGTGTGCTTACCACTGCTGCCAGAGTGCTTACCTCTTGCTTAAATTCAGCTATCCGAATAAACGGAATAACGGAACCAGTGAGCAACTGATGAAAATGCTTTGCTTTCCACAAACCGAATAGCAGCCAGAAATAAAAATCCTTTTGCTTTTGATTTTTGCAGATGCAAACAAATGAATTTGGACAAGGTGTAGTAAGAGGCTTACCGCTGTTTAATCCTTTACAAAGAATGTAAAACTCAAACTCTGTTGCTTGGTTTTTTGGGCTGTACGTTTGAAACTTTGGACTGTGCATGATTGTAGCTTTAAATTTTAAGCTGCTTTGAATCTTTGCAACTGCCCTGCTTCGCTTACGCTCCGCAACACATATATAATTTGACAAAGAAAAAAAACAGAAAAAAAAAGAAAGCAATCGCAGAGGTGGCGTGGCTAAAAAACCAAAAGGAAACGGAATAAGTCCCGAAGGGTGAAAGGCAAATACCACTAATAAAAACAACAGTTTATTTGCCTTTCATTATGCCGTAGTCTTTTGGTTTTTTTAGTGCGTTGGCCTGTGCCAGCCACCTAACTTTGCTGCACTTTTTATTTTTATTTTTTTCAAGCAGATCCTTCTTATCTGCATTCCTCTCCTGAAATCAGAAAATTCATTTACTACACTTCATCATCTGTATTTCAATTCAACCGGATATATTGTTCGGAGTTATGTTTTTTGGGTTGGCTGGGGTAAACAATTCGCAGGAAAAAATAAAGCATACCGCTTCCTATGGTGCGGTGGGTCAAGAGCAAATGCAATAACTGAATGGAATGGAGCAAATCGGGTTGGCGGCTTGGAGTGGCATGAGCAGTTTGCTTAGAGGCGTTGGCAGCTTTTGTAACTTTTCAAAACACAAACGCTATTGTAGCGTGGGTTAAGCAAACGCCATGACACGGAAAGCCTGTGTGTTGGCTTTGCGGAATGAAGAGAAGGAATTGCTTTTGCTGTGCGGTGCTGAGGTTGGTGAAATGAACGTAGGCGAAATGCAGTGAAGGATAGTGAAGTGAATGAAGCAAAGCGGAATAAACGCAACGCCTGAACGGAATGGAGATGAAGTGAATGAACCTACCGCAAGCACATGGCCTTTAAACCAATCATGCTTTATTTTTTACTGCACCGCTGAAAGGGTGGCGGGGTGTCGTGGGTCTTCGGGTGGGGTGCGTTGGCAGAAGCACGGCTTCATCCCGTTGTCGGGATGCTATGGTGTTGGCTACTTAACATAATGGCGACTTATGTGACAGCCTCTGCGTTGGGATGCTTGCATAAGCGTGGGGTGGCTGTGCGAAGCGAACACATAAGACCGCATTATGTTTAAGTATGCTTCCGCCAATTTTTATACTGGCATAAGCGGAACGGTGGTGGTGGTTGGAGTGTAGCGGCTTTTTGTTGCTATGCTTGAGTTGGCTTGGCTCTTTGGCTGTGTAGCGAAGCGGAACAGGCAATGTGCCAAATGCGTTGGGAGCATAGCCACAAAAAGTATGACAGTTAAAAATGGCGGCAACACCATAGATGCAGTGGAAGGGGTGGCATTGTGGGTTAGCCACTGCATAAGCCGTGCTTGTGCGTTGGCCGGGTGTGTCAGATATGAGCAATTAAATCGTAATCCTATAAAACTAGAGAGATACTTTCTTGTTTAACTCATCCAGCTTAAATAGTATCTTGTTTAAAGGGTTTACTAATCTATTTTGAAATGCATAACAGTAAAATATATCAATATCCAATTCTTTACATTTCTCAATTATTGTAGGGCTTGGCAAAAATCGACTAACTAATATTGATCTGGAAATCAAGCCACCGTAGGTTTGCTTAATTGCTTTCATCTTATTAACATCCTCCTGTTTTACATTTCCAGACTTACATTCCACAAATATTAATTTTTTACCTGTATTTAATAAAACATCAATCTCATTCTTTGCACTCTTAACGTCTATTTTAAAAGGAAGTACACAGTTAATAAGAAGTTCTTTAAACTTACCCCAGTTAGACATTTCTTTGGCAACTTGAAGTTCCCACCAGCCAGTATTAAAAAATAATTGATGGATGTTTTTTGATTTTAAAGAAAGATATTCTTTGCCATTATTTTTTATTACTATAGTATTAATATTCCAGGTTAATTCAATATTATTAGGGATATTTTCTTTCCCTGAAGGTGGTATTTTTAGATTAGCATTATTATATTTTTTACGGAAGTGATTTGTAATGACTATATACTTTTTATCACTATTTGCAAAAGCTTCAATAGCTGATGACATTTTAAAATCTTCCGCTGTGAAATCAGACAACACATTAGAAGCTGCAATATTATGACCGCTTAGATCAAGAAATTCTTTCGTGGTTAATTCTGTATTGATCTTTTTTCTGGTATATGAAGGCAGTTCCAGTAACGTATCATCTTGATTGATATAAAATCCCTTTAGTCCCTTTTCAATAATTAGTGCTTGGCAAGCAAGGACCATAATTTTAGTACCACCAGTTAGGTTAAATGTTATTGTATCGTTTGAGTTTATTTTATCGACTATCTTTTCACAAGTTGCTTTAATTGCAAAAAAATCAAAAGCATCACAATTATGTGTACTGAACTGAATGCTATTTAAAAGGGGCTTTAAAGCAATTATACTGCCTGAAGATTCATTGGATACAATAAAGTGAACCTTATCTGGATTAAATTCTTTAATGCCAACATAAATTGGTAATAGTTGACTACCTACAATTGATATCTGATGATTCATTTTAAAAATATTTCCGGTTGGTTTTCAAAAGGATTATAAACGAGATTCAAAATTTCAGAACCGGGCATAGGCTTTCTTAAATCCTTAATGTAATCCTCAAAATCAACATAAACAATTTTACAACCATAATCCTTACCGAAAATAGCAGCGGATGCAACCATAGATTTTTTGCCCCCGGTTATATCTAAGGTTATTTGAGAAGAGGGAGTCAAAACAAGCTGTTCCTTTAATGCCTTGTATATTGTGTTGAAATTCTCATTAGGCAAATAAATCATTTCATAATTAGACTCAAGATACTTCACAAGATATTCATTACCCTCGCTTTGGTTATTCGTTGTAAAGATTACATGAGTATCGGGTTCTATAGTACGTGCTGTTAAAATAATTGGCTCCGGAGAAAACCCTAAAATAGAAAATAATATACCTCCTGAGGGTAACATTGCGGAGTGCTTAGTTTTGAAATTATCAATTACAGCACCAAATAATTTTTCGTAGTAAATTTCTTGGGCCTTTTCGAAGTTGCCTGACCTTGCCAAATTAAGCCATTCATTTAAATATGGTATTTGTGTATCCATCAGTTTGAAATAATTTTAAGATTGAAGTATTTAAGACAATACCTTTCCAAATCAAAACGAGGCTTTACCTCTTCGATAATGTGAAATGTACCCGAATTTTGTTTTGCTAAGTAGCAGACGTCACCAGCAATAATATATTCGCTGTCTTTTGATCTGCCATAAAACAATGGATACTTTGATAATGCATGTATATTATAATGTGAACTAATTTTAATACAAATATCTTTTGGGAAAACAGGAACATTGGCGTCCTTCTTTATTTCATAGCTTTTGTAAGTAGTGAAAAAATCAATCCTCTCAGGATTATTTTGAAATTTATAGTAACTGGTTTCTATAAGGTATTTATGAATGTCAAGAAATTCCCTTCTTTGAATTTCGCTTAGTACATACCCAACTTCAAATCCATTCTTCAAACCATGATTTCCATCGATATTTGCAGTAAAAATCATCCCTTGTGATTCATTAATCACTCCTTTAGAATGATTAAACAAATCACCATATATTGCTGAACCACATGAATATAAAACCTGAGAACCCTTTAAATGGTCGTGTCTGTAATTCATTCCTCTACAGAAAATAAATATTTCTATTTGTCTTTCAGCAGCACTTTTAATTGCCTGAGTCAATTCAGGAAGTGCTTCTAAACCCACTATACTGAAAGTTGATAGGTATAAATATTCATTTGCATTATTTATTATCCTGATTATTTCCTCATAGAGATTATTAGTTAAAGATTCATATGTAAATCTTAAATTGGACTGACTATGATCTGGAAGTAACTCTTTTTGAATTTTAACATCAGATTGTACAACAAGCATTTTATGCTTCTTATTACTACTCAAAAATTGACGATAACTTGTACCACGCTGGAATATTACATCAAAAAGTACATCCAATGCAGAACTACTACTTTCATCTAAATACACCCCAGATTCAGTATTCAGCATTAAAGATGGATTCGTTAAATTAGCACTTGTAACAAAGCCTGTTTTTCTATCACTAACAATAAATTTTGCGTGTGCCGAAATTGACGCTCTAACATGCACACCATTATCAAACAATATTTTAATGTATTTTAAGTGTATTAAAGCTGTGCTTTCCTTGATTTCTTCTTCTGTAAGAAAATCAAAAAGAGAAAATGTATCTGTTAGTTTTGCTTGGTCTAATTGAGTTAAAATGAATATGGCAGTATTTGTGTTTTGAGCTTTTGAAAGAATTGCCTCAAATATTTCTTTATCGGTAATAATAAAACTACAAATCTTTAAGACATCATTACTTTTTTGTATGATATCCAATATTTCATTTTTCAGAAGAGTATTGCCTTCTTGGGTCAAATATATATGTGATGAATCAACATAAGGTGAATACTCTCTTCTGCTTCCATTTTGAAGGAACACGCCACAATCAAAACAATCAGTATGCTTAATATTCAATTCCATCTAATTAATTTTTATCATATAGTTATCCATGTCCATTTTTTCTAAGAGTTCATATTCTCCGGAAGCAATAAGCAGCTGCCGAAAGTTTTCGGATAAATCAGGATGATTTTTCTGTATCCACTCATTGCTAATGATATTGTGATTGATGCCACTAAGTATTTTCTTGAATTGAATAACTTGATTCACAAAGTCGTCAGAACTAATGAAATAGATATACAGCAGGAACACATTGTTGTCTACATTACCAAATTTATAATCCCTTTGCCTAATCATATCATTGATTAGTTTGTTCCGATTCGGGGATTGCAGCAACATCTTTTTGTTTATATCAATAACGATTTCAGTTTCTTCATTTATAATACTCTCCTCAATTACCGGGTTAATCATAAATATCTCTCCTACGACTCTTATAAGGTCTTCACTACTGAAGGAAAAGCATTTGTTTTGGGAAGTTTTGAATTTATCTATTTCCTGCCAATTAGATGTTATTATTGGCTTTGGTTGTTCTTTTTTGTCAGCTCTAAATGATGGGATATTTATTTTGAATTCAAGATTTTCAATTTTTTCTTTTATGTTAGCTTCAAAAGATAAAATATTTCTTCTCAAAGCTTCGTAGTATGAAATATTGTCTGCCAAAGAATAAATAGCAAACCCATCAATAACCTGTTTAACTAAACCAGTATTACTTGAACTAACAGAAACCAAAAGTTGAAGTGATAATTTTGTGAATGAAATATCATTTATTTCACTTAAACCAGTTGGAATGGCAAAAGCAGCCCTTTCTGCTATATCTACATTAAAGATGTTATCTGTTATTACACTTCTATCGGGTGGAGTATGAACAAGGTCTGGACCGAATGGCCTCACTAAATAAGTTTCACCTTTCCTATCTCCTTTCTCAATAGTTCTGTAATAAGAATCATGTTCACTAATGAAACGAGAACTGTAATAGCTATAAAATATTTTAGGCAGTGGTTTTAGTGACAGGCCGTCTAAATAAAAATCATACGATTGTTTATGCTGTCTTACTTGTTTGCCTTCTTTAAAAACCAATACACCAAGTGAGCTTAATAGATACTGTTCATCTTCTTCAATTATTAAATCATCACTAAGTAATGTTTTAATCCGTTGTTCTATTAATGCTTTTGAAGTACCCATTAAACTTGCAATTTGTAATGGAGTAAAATCCGGCTTAACCGAAAGGAAACCTACAATTGCTTTGTCTAAATTATCCAATGGGTCAGATGTTACATCAATGATATTTGCATGGATGCAATAAATTGGATATTGTATACAAAAAATACCTTTTAACTGGTGGCCTTTTTCCACCAATTCATCATAATATCTATCTATATCTATACTGAATAAGCCCATTTATATTAACCTGTATTTTACTTTTTTATTATAAAAATCCACTGAAAATAACTTGACCTTAATCTTATCTCCCAATTTTCTTTTTGGCGTATTGCGGTTGAATTTAATGTTTAAAAGCCCTATTATGCCATCAGATGACTTTACTAAAAAACCATTAGGTAATGCTTTAAATATCTCTACTGTAATAGAATCTAAATTCCTTAATGATAAAACATTCTTGTACCAAATATCCTCCATAATTTGAACAACAATCTTTTTAGTATCAAAGTCAATGTCTACTACTCTTATTACAACTTCGCTCCCTTTATGGAACTTTGTAAAGTTTTTATTCAAAACAGAATTTACATGATAATAAGGGGCAAGCAGACGAAGACCCTCTACCATAATAAAAAGGCCAAACTTATTACCTGTACTTTTTGAAACACCAATTTCTTCTACGATACCGGAAGTAAAATCATTGACTTTATACTTTTCTGTAAATGAATCAAACGGTGATTTGAAGTCTGAATAGTCCGCTATATTTACAAACCTCCCTATTTCTTCATTTTTACTCATTTCAACCAGCTTATTAAACAATCTGGTATAATTGAATAAACCATCGTAATGTGATCTAATATCCACCAGGGTAGCAGCATTGCCAACAAAAATTAGTTTTTTCTTAGCTCTACTAAATGCGACATTTAGTCTCCTGGCATCATCAAGAAATCCAACTTTTGTGTATTTTCTCCTATCATTTACTACAGGAGCATTTCTGTGATTCGATGAACGTGTAAAACTGAATATTATAACATCGTATTCCTTGCCTTGAAAAGAATCCAATGTTGAAATATCTATATTTTTAAAGTTGCAGGTCGATGAATTTTTTATGTATTGCTGAATATTCGCAACCTGAGATTTGTAAGGTGCAATTACAGCAATATTATTTGGCGAAACATTGTGCTCGAAAAGCTTTGGTAAAATAATTTCTGAAACAGCTTCTGCTTCTGTGTTGTTCTTTGCTGAGTATCCATCATTTTGCTCAAATGGGTTAGCTGAATTAGATGTATCGAAGAAGATAACTTCTTTATTAAAAGGGGCTGGTAAGTCGATTCTATTAAGATGAGTTCTACTTCCCATTAAGACAAGCCCATCATAAAATGATTCTGAAACAAATTTGCCAATGTTCGGGTGCATTCTATGCTGATAATTAAGCATAACTTTATTATCAGCCGGGAATTGACTAGTCTCAATCCTTTTAATTATAAACTCAAAGAAAGATGTTTTTAAAGCATGAATAATCTCATCCATCAAGTAACTATTACCATAAATTGACTTTGGGAAACTTGCAGGTTCTTTTTCGTCAATGAGAGAGCTATCCATATATGGAGGTAATTGCATCTGGTCACCAACCAGAATAACTTTTTTACCTAACTCAATTGCCACTAAAGTTTCAGCAATATTGGCTTTACCAGCTTCATCGATTATTACAGTATCAAATTTGAATTTTGAGTCCTTAAACACTTCGTCACTCTTGATACCAATGCAAGTAGCAAATACCACATCAATTGAATTATAAATTAAAGGCTTTAGTAATATTTCATAATCATTATTATTTGAGTCAATCCAATTACTCAAAGAAACTATGGAATCATTAATTTCATTAGCAGTTAATTCATTCAAGCCATCCCTCAAATTAAAATGTCTTTGTTTGAAAACTTCTTTTAGTCTGCCATATTCAGCCGTTAAATCATTTACCCTTTCGTTATATTTTTTTGTAAATACATCTTTTGCCAGGTTACTATTTTTTAAATTCAAATACTCCTGAGTTAGTTTAAGCTGATTTGATATAAATTTTAGATAATCGCTTTTGTAATCGGCTACCAGATTATCTATGTTGTATCTGACTAAATCTTTATCGATTCGGTCTGGATTACCAACTCTTAAAAGGTTTAGACCAGATATATTGGCGATTTTACTTAGCACATTGTCAACAGAAACGTGGTTCTGACCTGACACTAAAATCTTTTCTCCTTTCTTAACCAATTGCTCAATTATTTCAGCAATAACAGTTGTTTTACCAGTGCCTGGTGGACCTTGTATTAAAAAGACATTCTGATTTCCAATTGCTTTTTTAACTGCTTTAATCTGATTATTATCAGGTTGTTCTTTTTCAGTACGTACTAAATCTTGATTGTGAAATTCAACATTTGGAATAATCGGGGTTTTTATTTTATCAGGATTGACCAACAAATATTCTATGTGGTCTATTTTGATTTTCTTCTCTAAAAAATCCTGAATTATTTCTCGCTGGATTTGAAACTGACGTTTGGATATTCGTTTGTCAATATAGAATCCGCCTTGGAGCAATTCAAGATTTATTTCCTTGTAAAATTTGATTCTACAACCATCATCGTAAAGAGATAAAATACCATCGGTGAGTTTTATTAAATCATCTTCTTTCTTTAACCTTATATTTACAACTGTTTCTTCCGTCAATTCCAAACTATTGGCAATATTTATTGGCAGTTTAATAGAAATACCGCCTGTTTGACTTGGGATTTGTTGAAACCTTTCAACATAAACGTTGTTTTCTTTTTGTTCATCAATTAAACTTATTTGATATTCCAGAAATTTATCAATAATGGCTAATGTTCTACCCTCTTGTTTTAGGATTTCACCAGCATCAAGTCTCAGCTCATTTACAATACTAAAACATTGAGCTTTTAATAATGCGTATTCCAGAATCTCAATTTGCGATGAACCAAAGGGCAAGGTGCCAAATGGATTAATTATTCTCAATTGATTTGAAAAAAGATAACAACCATCTTTAGCATTTCTTTTCTTAGCATTAGAAGCACCGGCAAATGTTTGCTCCAAAGCAAATCGAGTAATTACAAATTTGCACTCTTTCTTATTTTTTGAAATTTTAACCTCTCCTAATATATTTATCTGCTCGTTAAAAAGCGAAAATTCAATTAATTCTTTTTCAACGTCAGATTTATCTCTTCGGTTATTTAGTCTTTTATTTATCTTAAACCAATAATTCTCTTTCGATAATTTTTCCAACACAATTTTTTCGGCATCTTCAGGCAGAATAGAATTATCTGTAAAGTATGGAATAGCCTGTTGCTTGAAAATAAACTCGTAAACAGGGCTGTTAAGCTCAAATTGAATGTATAAGGTATGCTTTGTAGAAAATTCCTTTGAAAATATTCTTTCATCAGCATCAAAGCCAGATTGAATAATTTCACACTGTTTGTCGGATGCATTCGCACCTAATAATGACCTTTTGAATTTACTAAAAGACTGAAGTTCCTCATCAATAAAACTGAACTTTACGAATGGTTCATCGTCACTTTCTAATTCACTTTCGACTTCTAAATATGCCGGTACAAAAGAAATCAAATCGCTATAGTCCAGTTTTGAATTTACTTTTACTTTTAATTCGTTTGCAGTAGTATTAAAAAATGATTTATGCAAAAGCCCATATATTCCCTTTTCTGTTTTTACTATAAAGGAATCATTTAATTCTTCGATAATAGAACCATTGTATTCATCGCCTCTCTCAATTCGTTCCCATTTAATACTTTCGCTTAAAGGTTTGACTAAATGCTTTTGACTTAATTGAACCTGTCTGTTTTTGAAATCAATATTCAATACAACGCATTGTATTCTATCGCCTTTCTTTATCCTTTTAAAAAGTTGCTCGGCATTTGGCAAGCACCAAGACATGTCAAGCACCGATAGCCTGCCACAAAAACCTTCATAGAAATCAGTAATTATTTGTGAAGGCAGAATAATATCCGTTACTGTTGTTTCAATAACAGTTCCTTTACCAAATTGCTTTGCAAATTCAATTTCAAAATTTGATATGCTACTTACTGAATCCATTTATATATTTTTTACAACTGGCAATTCAACACCAATCTTGTAGAAGTTTACATATTCTCTTATTTCAGAATCAGGTTGTTCCATCAACTCACTAAATTTCGATAGGTTTTTATTGCCACTTTCCTGATTTGGATAGATTATCAAACAATCAATTATTTTATCCTTCTCAAATTTCAATGCATCATACACTTTGTGCAAACGAGAATAACCACTTAACTGCCTTGCATCTTCCAATACCGAGGTATAAAGGTACCGAGGCTTGTATTTTGCATCAATGACCATTGGCGGATTGAGCAGCAAATAATCTAACTCTTTACTGTTGTAAGTAGGATGATAAATAACCTGGCTCTTGAATTGGTCTTTCAATAATCCTAATACATACAACTCGAACAACTTACTCATGTCAATCCAAAATGGATGTGTATTGACAGTTTGCTTCTCAACATTCGAAATATTGTATCCAAACCTTTTAAGTATCATTTTGGCTAACCTGATAGCCTCCTCGTATTCCTTATAGAACGGATTTGTTTTGGTGAAGCGAATGTCATTCAAATTTACTTCGTCTGAAACCGCTTCAAATGCAGGTGTTATGTAATTGAACAGATTTTCAATGTATGCATCAGTATTCAAAGTTTGAAATACCGGTAGATAGCTTCTGATGAAATTAAGAGTACGCTTTAATAATCTGTTTTCAAAACCATTCAAACCAAATTCATCATAACTGCAAACTGTATTCAGGTGTCTAATTTTAAAGACGTTTTCCTTTAAGGTTTTACCTACCAAAACACGGCCTTTAACTCTGCTATTTAAATTGTGCTCTACTTTATAGTATGATTTTTTTAAGCCTTTACGAACAATTATTTTCACCAAACCGAGAAACTGTACAACCAATAAAGGAGTTAACAGGTCTCTCTTTTGCTCAATTTCTATTGTGGGCTGCTCCCATTTGACTTCAAATAATTCTTCTATTTCGTTGCCAATATCCTGATACTTTAAACAATGAAACAACATCTTTAAAAAATCAGTTTCTTTCAGACTACTGGCATCAATGGCCTCTTTAGTATCAGTAGTATTTGTATTTAGCTTCGGGGAAACATAAACGGCCTTGTCGGAACATATCCAATCGACCCCGATAAAATAGTGAGTGTGCAGGGTATTATCCTTCTTAATTTCAATACACTTCTTTTCCGGATTATTCTGAAACAAGATTTCCTGACGCAATAAGGTGACATCTACTTCAGATGAAATAGGTTCACCATTTGGATATTTGTGGTGCTCAGTTAGTGTATTAAATAGAAAATTATTCATTGACCTTTAAGGCTTTAATTTCATTCTCAGCCTCCTGGCTCAGCACACCATCTTTGATGTATTCAAACAATATGGGTTTGATCTCAAATTCCAGTTTCATGATTAGCTCCGAAAGGCTTTTTGCCAAGAAGTAACTATGCCCTAACTGAACATCTTTTGCTTTAAAATCTGACTGGAGATAGATAGGATTACCTGCTGATTTCTCTTCATTAAATAGCTTTGAAACAGCAGCGAATAATTCTTTTGCTTTTCTATTCAAATCAATATCGCTGATTACTTCATCTATTGCAGTATCGGTCGGAAGTACCTCAACAAAAGCAAATCGTCTTTTGATGGCATAATCAATATGGCCTACACTTCTGTCAGCAGTATTCATGGTGCCGATTATAAACAGGTTATTTGGAAGCCTGAGCAATCTATCTCCGGAATCTTCAACACCAGTCTGCTTTAATGAATACATGCTTTCAACAACATTCTCTTTAGGCTTGTCGGGGTCATAACGATACTCTAAGACATAAATCAATTCACCGAGCACAGAAGGCAGGTTCGCCCTATTGATTTCATCTATTATCAGCACATAATTTATGGCCTGATTATCTAATGCTTTCTGAGCAAATTCTGCCAGTGTTTTGTTTTCTACTTTATATTCAACCTGTCCTTTGTTGTTTGTATCAGCTGTGATGCCTCTTACAAAGTCTTCGTAGGTATATGCGGGATGAAACTGTATCAGCTTCTTTTCACCTAAGGTGTCCAGTACCTGCACATCATCCAGATTTACGTCATCGTTTTTAATTTTAAACTTGTCATATAAATGACCCATAAAGTCGAAGTTTGAAATGCTGCTCGAATGGTTCGCTTTCATTTCAAGAAACTTCTCATTTATTTTCTTATTCAATTGTATATCATCTAAACCCGTGGTGTTGATCTCAAAGATCTTGGCAATTAGCTTCAAATGATTTTGACTGAATATCGGGAAATATTCATTCGGGAAATAGGTGCTCAGGATTTTCAGAATGAAACTTTTCCTGAAAATTGCAGCAGCAGCCGTGTAATTTTGAGTACTCAATAAATCAACCAGAGCATTCTTAATATCATCCAATTTTTCCTGAGGTGTTTTGTCAGTGCTCACAAATGCATTTTGTTCCTGACTGAAGTAAACACCATATACTGTTGTACCTGCTAAACCGGGAGAAAATCTTCCCAGGGAACCTAATTTCTTTTCAAGCCAATAGCAAAAGCTGTCCTGAGAACCTCGACCCAAACAATATGTATCTAAAGTTAAATTGGGGATGTTAGCGATAGGGAAAGCCAATACAAAATCATTTAATAATGCTTGCCTTTGAGCATTCCTTTCGTTCAAATCTTTGGTAGATTTAAAGTTCCTGATATACCAATCAACATATTGCAGGGGCGTTAATTTCACTTCTGACTTGATAATTTCATCAGCCATTAAATGAGCTAACCGTGTTTTACCAGTGCCCGGAGGGCCTTGCAAAATGATTTGTTTCTTGTATTTTAAAATGTCTATTTTCTGTTGCATTTGCTTACTCTTTTTTTGGTTGATGTATTCGTCTTTAATCTTATCCCATACCTCGTCACAGATTTCAATTGCACTATCACCGGAATATTGAATTATGGTATCTCTGTTCGTGTTTGCTTTTGCTTCAAAGGAAGGGTTGAAGAATTTTACCAATTCAGCCTTTCTCCTGTGGTAAAACCAATCTGCCTGATAGTCACGCAAGTCATTCACATCATCAAATGGCTCAGACGTTATTTCAACAACACCATGTACTTTATTATAGCCTTCAATTACAACAACCAAATCACCCACCTTCATCTTATTCCAAAGACTGGCAAATCGCTCAATATCTCCACTTTCTTTAGTATAGCCAATGAGATTTTTAGCACCATCCGAAACAAAAAGACGCTCAAAAAAGACCTTTGTATTGTAAGGTTCATCTGGCGTGATTTTCATGATCCACATATCAGGATTGTATATACTCATCTGTGCTTATCCTTTTTTTACAAAAACCACAAATTCTCCTTGCCAAATTCGGGCAGGTGGTTGTGTTCAAAGTGAGGGAATATTTCGGCTACCATTTCGGGGTATTTGGTGGTAACAGGAAGGTTCTGCTGGCTAATGCTTTTCCAGTACATCCGGCTGAACTGATAGACCTGATCAATCAATTCCCGTATCACCTCCACATCCTGCACCAATTCTTCTTTGGTGGCTTTGATGGATACCTTTATGGGGAAATGGTAGTCTCTGGGTTTTAGGGTTGCCCGTTCATCGTAACGGGTGTTGTTGAAGAGCAAATATTTGTTGTAACCCACTTTTACATAGGTTCCGCTTACGGGCATTTTACCGGCACTTTTCATGTCGAAGCCGATGAGTTCTTTGCTGTCGGTTTTATTGATGGTGACCACTATTACGGGTATGTCTCTTGCCCCGATGCTTTCGAGCATATCGAGAATAGGCTGCAATTCGTATCTGTTGGATATTTCCTTGTAAAAGTGAATGATGACCCGTTTGGCCTCCTTGTTCTTTTCAATGAAGCGTTCTACGGCATTCTGTATGGAACCTGCCAGCATGATGGGTTCATCATCCCGGAAACAATCGAAGCCTTCAAATGTGCCTTCATTGCTGAAGCAGAATGCACTACCCAGAAAGCGGTGTGTTGCTCCCTGCGGTTTGAATGCTCCTATTCCAATGATGATTTCTTCTTCTCTTAACCGTGCCAAACGCCAGGGGATGCCGCCAATTTTGGCCAGCAATGCCACGTAGATATTGGGCATGAAGTAGTAGAAATCTTCCCGGCCTAAATGCTCCCGGTACACCACCTGCGATGAAATGCCTTTGTGGAGTAACTGCTCTTTGATTTTGTAATAGGCATTGTGCTGCGGATGATCTTTATCGGATTTGGGTATGGGGGTAATGTAGATGGCTACATAAGTGGTATTGGGTGCAGCAACAAAGTTTTTGAGCTGTGCCGATACTTCTTCAAAAATGGTATCAGTGTTTTCAAATACTATCCGTTTGTCTTTGGCAATGCTCAGGGGCTGGTTGATGAACTTTTGCAGGTTCTTGGTGTGCTTCATTTCATTGTTCACCTCTTTGTGCCAGCCGTTGGTGATGTACTCGTAAAACGTGTCTTTGATGAACTCCCCATCATCTTTATGGTAAATGAAGAACAGCTTTACATGGTTCTTGGTAAATGCCCGCAGTGGCTTGTGCAGGATGATGCCTAAGCCCGGATTAATGTGGGTGTTTTCCAGGAACTGCAATTCGTTGGAATCGTCTGAGGTACGATATACGTTGTTGTTGGGCACTTTGTAGAATCCGTCTTCTGCAATGTGGATAAGCTTTTTGAAGGCAGGGGTATTGATGTAGTTCTTGTAAAACCACTCTAATTGTTTCAGGTAGGGTTTGTAGCGGTTTTCAATCACAATCTCATCCGGCTCAATATTAAACTCTTTTTTCAACGGATTGCTCAATACCGGAAACAGGGTTTCCATCTGCTGTTTTACCGCATCGGGCATTTTATCGTAGCGGTAAATGGTGCCGTTGCAGTTGATGAGGTTGTATTTGGAGGTGTCAAAGTCAGGAATATCGGCAATGCTTTGTTTCAGCACTTTGGAAGTGCCATCGTAGGCTAATACCATTTCAAAGCCTTCTGAAACCTGCTTGTACTGCACCTTGATGGTGAACTTATTGTACTGCCTGTATTGGTTGTGCTGTACATCGGTATCCTCCAGCCACACTTCCACATCTTCGGTGAAGTTGGGAAATACAATGGCTCCTTCAATGCCTTTGAAATGGCTGAGAATGATGTATCGGAAATAGTGAATGGAAAAGCCAATGGCTTCGGTGAAAACAATGTTCTTTACAATGGCACCTTCCCGTGGGGGTTGAAAATCGCTGTAGTAGTTTTTGTGTTTGGCTTCTCTGCCTTCGGGGAATGATTCAAACAACTTATCCCAATAGATAGGAGCAAACCCCTTCCGCTTCTCGCCATAGAAAGCAAAAGTTTGGTTATCTACTACCGGCTTGAATGGGATAATATTGAGTTGAATCTGCTGCATTGGTTACGCTGTTTTATTCCTGATTAAACAAATCTCCGCCATAGGCTGCATTGGGTTCATTAACGGTATTCGATTTTTTGGAGGTTGTTTTCTTCTTCTCCCACAACCCCTCCTTCACTTCCTCTGCATGTATTTTATGATTCAACTCCAACAAGCGTTTCAACACTTCCTTTCTTGCATCCGGATGGATGGTGAAACGTATGCGATCATTCTCCGGTAAATAATCCACTTCGTAAAAATCATGGCGTAGCTGAATATCTGACCAACCATATGCCTCTAGGACCGCTTCATCCATTTGCACATGCAGCTCACGGAGTTTGAGGATGCCTTGTATGGCTTCGTTGAATGAAATGGTATTAGGCGTTTTTTCTAGATGCTTTTTCAGGGTGACAACCTGTTTATCTTTTTCATTTACCGACTGTGTCGTGTTGGCACGGCTGTGAAATAAATTATAAGTTTTGGTAAGCCCCAATTGAATACCCAGCATGAGTTGCCTGCGGTGTTCGTGGTAGGCTTCGCCAATGGTTTCTAATCTAGCTTTTACTTCATTTGAAAGGTCATTTAGAATTGGGAAAGTGTCAATGCAATCACGATTAGTATACCGAATATCAAACTTCATTGTACTACCATACTTCCATGCCCAATGATTGTGCAAAGACGATTGCAAAAAAGCATATTCCCAATATTCACTTCGAATCACAACCGAAGTCGCTACATCAAATACAGCACCCACATCAACAAAAGATTGGTTTACATATTTTGAAACACGGCAAGAAACTAAAACACGATTAACTTCTTTTGCGGTATTATATAAAGCGGGCCTTTTTTCACAATGTTGCCACCATCTTTCTGGAAGAGGGTGTCTTAACGCATATTCACCAACAATAGAATTACCATCTTTATCCTCCTTCCATCTTTGCCTTTCGGGTTTTACTCTTTCAAGCAAAATATTGTATGGATGTATATAAGTAGCTGCTTTGTCTTCTGGCCAATCAAAAAAATTAATCACGAACCTGCTTGGACTTTGGTCGGGATTATTATTAAGGTCGTCACCATTTAAGTATGGGAAGATTACAGACCTATATTTTTCATCTTCTGCAAATAGGTCTCTGACTTCAGAAGGCTCTAACACAAAACCCTTACCAAGGATAATACTACCTTGAAAACTCTTTCCATCATTCGCATAAAGAGGAATTGGAGTTCCAGTATTATCAGCTTCATCTAAAAATGGAGAAATCTGCTCCGTAGGCTTTCCATTCAAATAAAATTTACCACTCCATTTGCCTTTGTAAATAGCTATTAAAGATACTTCTACAGCTGCCAATCCGGGCCATTTCATTCCCTTCACTGCATGGTTTAAAACCGATCCATTGGCAATTATTTTTTCCAGGCCAAACTCCCTTGCTTTTCCTTGTGCAACTGTATTCGTGGAAATCAATGATTGAAAACCATTAGCCCTAAGTATTGAGTTTATTCTAAGGAAAAAGTAGACTACCAAATCAACGGTAGCGCCTTCGGTGAATTTGAATCGAATCCATTCTAAAAATTCTTCTCCATAGGCTTCTTTCAATCTTCGGTCTCCTAAAAATGGAGGATTCCCCAATACACAATCAAAACCGCCATCATTAAACACTTCCGGAAACTCAATAAACCAATGAAAGAATCGCTGTTCATGAGCTATGGCTGTAGCTTTGGCCACCTTTCTATCCTGCCAGCCCTTGTAGCCGCTAAGTATCAGACGGTAGTCGGCATCGGTCATCAGGTAGTCCTTATTGGCATCGGTTTTAGGTATAAAAAACTGAGCTACCTGAGTATCGGCCATTGCTTTTAAGAAGGTAAAACCTTTGCCATCAATAAATTTCTTGTATGCTTTTGCTTTGCGGTCAATTTCTTCGGGTGTGGTTTCGGGGAGTTGGCTAAAGGTTTTGTATTCGGCCATCGCTTCCTGCACTGAGCTTTCGGTGCTTTTTTCAAACTCTGCCTTTAGCTGCAAGGCTTTAGCGGCTCTTTCCTTGCGTTCTTTAACGTTTTTATCCCGCCAGGTTTTGGCTATGTCTTTATCATCACCGGGCAGGGTTTTAAAGGCTTCATCGGCTATGCCGTTTTCCAGTTCGCTACGGTGGGCCAGCCCTACAATGGCATCGCCACATTTTATGTGGTGGTCTAAAAAGTTCAGCGGTTCACCGGGATTATAGGCTTCCAGCCAAAGGGCAATTTTACACAGCTCTACCGCCAATGGGTTTTTATCTACCCCATAAATGCAGTTACGCACCACATCTTTCATGGCTTTGCGTATGGCCACCGGGTTGGGTTGTTCTTCTTCGGTTTGTACCCGGGCTATTTCTAAGGAGAGTCTTCTGGCTGCACTCAGCAAAATATGGCCGCTGCCGCAGGCTACGTCTGCTATTTTCAGATTGAGTAAAGATTGTACGGTAGCCTCTTTGCTTGTCTTTTTTTGCTGGTAAGGTTTTACCCGGTCTTCAATCAAGTATTCCAATGAATGCTTGATGAGAGGCTGCACCAACTCTTCAGGAGTGTAGTGGCTGCCGCTTTTGCCCCGTTCGTTGCTGGTATCAAAACTGCAACTGTATTGGTCGCTGCCTTCAATCTTTTTTACCTCCAGTTTCAATTCCAGCAAGCCTTCGTACACCGAGCCAAATTCTTCCACATCCAATCCGCCATAGTTCACGGCAATCAATACACCATTGTCGTTTTCAAAATAGCTGAGTGATTTGATGATGTTGAGCAATACGGCATTGCTCAGGTAACACTGGTGTAAATCGTAGCCATTGCCACTGATGGCATGGTAGCCAAACAAATCGCCCTGCAGGGCCATGATGCCCAGCTTTTCGCCAATTTCTTTTTTCTCAAATAAGGAGAAGGTACTGATTAAGCCCTGCCATAAATCATAATGGCGGTTAGCTTCGGGTGGCAATAGTTTTTTGGCCAGTTTGCGTAAGCGAAGCAGGCTGTAATAGTTGAAGTATATGTGATTGAAGCGTTTGGCTTCTGCGGTTTTATTATCGGCATAAACGAGGTTACGTTCTTCAATTACAAACAGGAACAACAGGCGGTAAATGATACGCAACTGGTGGCGGTAATATTCATCCGCATTGAAATTGCCAGATACAACTGCTTCCCGTAATGCAGTATTATTCGGATGGTTGATGAAGCCATTGGCCAGACTCTTGATGGCTTCCTTTACTGCATCACCCAGCTTGCTGCGGATGGTACTGCCGGCTGCCAAGCCTTCCTGATGGTATTTTTCAATAATGCTTTCTGCCCCCTGATCAATCTTACGGGGCATACGGCTGGCATGCAATACCCGGTAGAGAATCACGAAATCGGAATACAAATCCTCTTCCATCATTTTCTCCAGGTTAAACTCTACATAGCTCAATCGGGTGATGCGGCTGGCATCCCGCAATAAACGCAACTGACGGCCATTGGTAACCAAGCCATACAAATGCTCACTGTAATTGAGGTACTCCTGCAGCATAGCATGTGGTGATACACGGAGTTGTTTGTTTTCGGGCCTTTTATCCAGCGACTCGTGGTAACCGCCTACATACAAAGGGAAGTTGTCCAAGCTGCTGTCTCTGTAGCCGATGGGAAAAGATTTGCCATTGAGTTCTTCTGATTGGCGATTGAACGTGAGGTTATAGCCCAGATTGGTGAGTAGTGGTGATATCCAGAAGTTTCTTGTTTCAGTTGTTCCTGTTTCTCCCTCTTTCAGTCGGGTGAGTTTGCTTTTAAAGATGGTCCATTGTCCTTTAGCCTCCTGCCATGCCAGGCTGATCTCATCTTTCAGTTTGGTATTGGTATAATCTGGATGGAAATCCTTACCCTGCTGAAACGTAGCCTGCTCGCTGCGGATTTTCGCCAGCAAGTCGGTAGAAAGAATGGAGCCTTGTATATCGATGGATGGGAAATTCATGTCAATTACGATTTGTCAATTACGAATTACGAGATTTGAGGGTGACTTGAATTTTGCCTAATATTTTGCAAAGCTCTTCGGCATCGGTAAGCATGCTATCAGCTTCGGATTGTGCTAGGTAATCGGTTGCCTGTAGCAACTTCAGCCAATACATTGTTTCTCTGGCTTCCTTGTAAGCAATGGAAAGTTTTGAGAGGAAATCTTTTTCTGATTGTCCGCCAATACTTTCCTCCACATTTGCACCTATGGATGTAGCACAACGCAGAAACTGCTTAGAAAGAACATACTCTCGTTTCTCTTCCTGCAAATATTTAAACAGCTTCACAGCCCTAACTGCAAAAGCAAAAGATTTTTCCTGTATGACATTATTCCCCTTCATCGTTATCGTAATTCGTAATTGAAGATTTTTAATTGATTTTTGGGTTTGGAATTAATACATACACCCCTAAAATATCAGGTGGTAAAACAGGTGTAACCGCTTCAAATCTTTTTGCACCTATATACTTGGCAAAACGGGTATGGGCATTCACCAATTCATCCGAACGCTTTTCAACCACCTTGATGAAATCAGGATGTAATTGTTTGAAGTGTTCTAGTTCTTTTTCAAAAATGAGTTCTTGCCTTTCCGTGCTGAGGTCTAAAGCACTTGCGGTATGTAATAATTCCTTACAGCGGTCAATATCCAGAGCATTGATGCCATCCGGACTTTGCTCGTAGCCCCAGAGGAACATTTCTTCTGATACCATTTCGTGTTGTTTGCTTACTTCACGAATTACATTGCGAACACGGAATTGTATTAACGTAGTTTGTGTTGATACAGCATCCGTGCGGAAAACAGAAGCTCTTGCTGCTTTATTGCCTTTTCTTTCCTTATCCAGTGAGTTGGCAATGATGCGGTGGCACAACTGCTCAACAAAGCGATGGTTGCGGCCAATGTACCTGAAACCTTGTGGCGTGGGTGATTGAAATGAAATATGGATTTTATCACCCTGACCTAAGGCAGATGCCATCCATTCGTCCATGTTCAGTTTTCTAAAAATGTAGCCGCCCTGAACTGTTTCAAAATTTGCACCTAATAATTTAGCGGCTGCAATTACAAATGCTTCAAGAGTAGCCACGTCACCAATGGCTTCATCCACTTCATGCAGGTCTTTTTTCACTTCTTCCGGCATGATGCTCTCATGGGCAAAAATGGAACGTATTTTTTCTGCCTTTTCTCTGGCAGCTTCAATTTCATTGGTTATCTCCGCATCCAGTTCGTCCAACTCAGGGCTTGTGCCAAAGTCCAGTCGCATTTGCTTTGCAAAGCGGTTTTGAGCCTTGTCAGGATTGAGAAGCACTTCCTTCAATACTTTGTCCATCACGGAACGGTTATCGTCAGCTAATGCAATGCTTACTCCAGAAGTATTTTGAATACGTTGTATTTTCTCGATAATGATTTTGAGCACCACTACGTCAATTGGGTTGTCTTCACCAAACAGCACTTTTACATCAATAGTGTTTTGATGATTACCGTTTTTATCAATCCATCCCGGCTGTCCGTAGCGATCCACACGGCCTTCTCTTTGCTCCAAACGATTAGGGTTCCAGGGCAAATCATAATGGAGGATGGCATTGAATTTATCCTGAAGGTTAATCCCTTCACTTAAACAGTCGGTGGCCACTAAAACCCGCCTTTGGCTTTTTGCCATTTCATCAATCTTTTCCCTGCGTTCCTCATCGCTTAATTCGCTGGTGATAGCTCTTATATCTACATCCTTGGGCAGATACTCTTTTAGAATCTTAGCTACATAATGTGCAGTAGCAATAAAGCGGCAAAATACAATGGGGCTTTGTCCTTTGTTAATCCAAACCTTGATTTGCTCTGCACACCGTTTTGCCTTCTGGTCTTTATCAATATTTGTTAGTTCGGAAGCCTTTTGAGCAAGGCGGTGTAACACGTTCCATTCGGATTCGGTAAGCCCGGCACGGTCAATAATTTCAACCTGTTCCGTATCGCTTTGCTCATCCCATTTTTCAACGATGGGATTTTCCTTGACCTCCTCTGCTGTTATCTCATCCTGCTCACTTAGTCGTGATTTTCTTTTTTGCAGCATTTCAAAACCTGCTGCCGGGCTGCTCATTACCCCTCTCAGTAGAGAGAGTGCAGCAAAGTATTTTATCCGGGCTTTGTTTTCCGTAACACCTTCTGTGCTGATACCCCTTGCAAATTTTAGTACGTCCTGATATAGTTTGTAATAATCAGATGAAGCAGATAATACATAGGGTAATTCTTCTGTCGTCCTTTTTGGAAAAGGCGTTTCTTCATCTAACCATTTTTCAATGTTCTTTCTTTTTCGCTGGATGAAGTGAGCAGCTACTTTTCTTTTTTCGGAAGTGGTTAAATCTGAAAAATTATAGCTTTCAAATTCGGAGTTTACTAAGCCTAATAACGACTTAAATTCGCCATCCTTACCGCTATGTGGCGTGGCGGTCAATAGCACCAAGTGTTGTTGCTCTTTAGCCGCTATCTTTTCCAGCAATTCATAGCGTTGCTGACTTTGGCTTTTCTTGTTTACATCAATATTCTTTGTGCAAGTGTGGGCTTCATCTACAATCACCAAATCAGGGACATCTTTTAGAAAAGCCGGCATCTTGGTAGAGCCATTTTTCACATAGTCAATAGACACTACCTGGTAAGGGTAATAATTAAACACATTCAATGTATCATCCCCAACAATCTTTCTTTCCAATGCCGCTACGGTACTTGCCCGGATGATTACAGCATCTATATCTAACTTGTCTGCCAACTCTTTTTGCCATTGCTCGCAGAGATGCGGAGGACATAACACAGCAAAAGACTTGATGGTTCCTCTTTCCAATAATTCCCGCAAAATCAGGATGGCTTCAATGGTCTTGCCGATACCCACATCATCCGCAATCAATAGTCTGGTAACAGGCTGCTTCAAGGCCATAATCAAAGGAACCAGCTGATAAGAACGGGGGCGAAAAGAGAGTTTTCCCATGCAGCGGAATGGACCACTAACCTGCCGGAATGAAAGTCTTGCAGCATCATACAATAGTTTTGCAGTAAGAAAACTATCGAGGTCAGATTTGGCTGGTAATTCAAAATGATCGTCTTCAATTTTATCAAAAGGCTGCAGCACGGGTTCAAATACTGATATCATTTCATCGTCAGAACCACCCAAGGGTTTCAGCAATATGATTTCACTGTCAGATGATGGTTGTACCACACATCGTCTGCCTCTGAACTTAACCAGCTTGCCTGGCTTTTTTAATTTACTGTCAATCATAGTGCTTAGCGTACTTTTCTAAAAATGTCTTGTCTTCTTGTTACAAAAGATGATACGTCTTCTGCTGTTTCATCCCAAACTAACACATCGAATCCTGCCAGTTCAATTGTTTTACGTTTCTTCTCATCATCCGCTTTCACAATTGATTTTTTATGAATACCGCCATCCACAAAAATCAAAGCCTTTTCCTTTTCATAAACAAAATCGGGCTGCACATAAAACTGCTCCATATTGTGATTGGTGTAATCTGGCAAACGGTATCCGTTCTCATACAAAAAATCCAGTAGCTTTTTTTCTCCAGGACTTCGGTGATGCAGCCCCTTCTTTAACTCTTCGTATTTTTCTTCGTAAGTGCCACCAATGGTGTCATCAGGATTTGAAGCGATTAATAGTTCCAAAGCCTTGATGATAGAATGGCGGTCGATTTTGCCATGATCCATTTGGTTGTAATAAGAAAGCAGGTCATCATAACTGGCTTTAGGCCGGGATGGGAACAAATCTTCCTTAGTAGCATAATCGTAACCGCATATCTCATAGGCTTCCATAAATATGTCACGGAGCTTAACCGGATTGCGGGAAATATCTTTTAATACTCCAATACTTCCCTCCGCAGACTCATACAACATGATGTTCTTATGCTCCCCACCACCCATGAGTTTAGCATCAATCTCCACCGGCTCTATGTTGTATATTTTTTCGATGGCTTTTTCAAGGGCATACTGCATGGTAATCACCCCTTCCTCTGTTAACCCCAGCGATTTTACCGGCTGTATATACAGCACATCTGAAGTGTCATAGGTGTAAAGCATGATGTTTTGAATCGGGTCTTCTGGATTTGGTTTTTCCAGTTGCTTTTTTGTTTTAAAGAATCCCGTCTTGGTTCCAATATCAAAACCATCATCTCTACCTCTCCGCCATTTCTTATTGAGTAGAATCAGTTTGGCAGCAGGTGCATAAAACAACTTCATCAATTCATCGCCATCCACAGTCAGCTTTATCTTAGTGGCATCCTGAAGGCTATCAGCGGAGTTCAAATACAATTCGGTAACGTACCCTTCAGATGTTCGTACTTCTTCCATGCAGGAAATGCGTTCAGAATTTTCAGATTGGGCTTCTTCTAATTCCAACAAATTCTGATGCAGTTCTATATTGCTTGCAGTAAACTGAACTCCGGTAATAGGGTCTTGATTTTTTCCTTTGCCTTCATCTTTTCCCAGAAAGGCGTAGTTGGTCTCTTTTGAAATTTTGATTTCTGAGAGATCAAGAGAGACATCATTTGGCGTGATGCGATTTACCTTATACTTTCCACCATTGTGATAAATAAGATTGTTTGGGCCAAATTCCTTTAAGCCAATGAAACGAGGTCTTGATATGGCCTCATTTCGGTCTTTACCACCGAGGAATACTCGGATAGGCAGTCGGGTAAAATTATAACCAGGCAGGAAACCCTCTGAGGCTAAGTACCTGAATGTATAGAACTCTGAAAGGGTTGAATTTTTGCTTTTATCCGACTGATTCTCCAAAAGGCTTTTTCTATCCTTTGCCCGCATGTACGAAATATTTGCCAGCTTCTTTAACTCCGGGTCTTTTACTATCGGGCTAATATGGGTTTCATGAGCTTCGTTCATTTGACGTAATGCATCTAAGTACATTTTACGCCAACGTAGCAAAGCATTTTCCAGCTTATCAGGTACCGTTCTGATTTGGGTTTCTAGCCATGCATCATTAAACCATTTGATTCCATTAAAATCAATACTTGATACTACTGATAATACAACTCTCTTTATTGCTTCATAGTTGGAATCAATTACATTTTGATACGTAGCCTTAATGTTGTTCTTTAGTTTGTAGGTCCCGCCGGCAATATCAATCAGGTCAATCAGTGAAGGTTTAAACTCTTCAGCATTTAGGAATGAAAGAACAGTTGCATTTATATGCGAACGAATTAATTCTTCGTTGGTCAGGTCAATTCTCGGTGCTTGTACCACACCAGCAACCATTTTCACTGGATTGGCGAAATAGTGTTTGTCGTGTGGGGACACTTTAGAAGCATACGTAAATACTAAAGCAGATTGACCACTACGGCCCGCACGGCCACTACGCTGAGCATAGTTTGCCGGACTTGGCGGCACGTTTCGCATATGAACAATGTTGAGTGATGAAATGTCAATACCCAACTCCATAGTAGGTGAGCAATACAATGCACTCAGTTCCACCGCTTCATTAAACTTCTCTTCTCTGTCTATCTTCTCTTCGTTTTTAATCTGACCTGTATGTTCAGCAGCTATGTAGGATTTTGGTAGTTTAGAAAAATCTTCCTGATAGAGCTTTTGAAAGTACAGGTGTGGTTTAATCTTAACCTCATCATCAAGAGTAATCAATGAAGTTTTATCTGCTGTTACCGTTGCCAAATCGCCTTTCTTCCAAAGCACTTTTGAAAGAATCAATTGATAGGCATCCTTATCACTCTTTTCCGCTTTAATATTAATTTTCTTCAAGTAGTGAGCTTCAGCTAAAGCATCCAATAATGCGGTCATGAAAATATGATAGTCGTTTCCTGATGGCGGAGTTTTTCCATCCTTTCTAAACTCGTGTTTGATGTAACGAGCCAATCTGCTGGATGGACCAATACTTTGAATGAAAGTCTCTCTTGGTGCTTTATCAGCCCCTTGCACAGAAAGGAAATTAGGAGCATCCAGTTTTTCGCCTTTGTCTAAAGACCAGAGTTTCTCCTTATTTAATTGTTGGTTTAACTCTCCTTCAATCCGTAACCTGTTTTCATAACGGAGCATGTCGTAATCCACTGCATACATGTTTCTGAAGTAATTCAGCACTTGCAGTACAAATTCCTTCCGCTTGTCAACCGGCCAATCCTTTAATAAATCGATGTTGCTCCACAGTGTTTCATCAGCGACATCCTGGTCAATATTCTTATAGGTTATTTCCAAGAGTGCTGTTTGCTCAAGATTAGGCAAAATATATCGCCAGCCTCTTTTTAGATCCTGAATAATACGATAAGCTATGTAGTTTCTGAGGGCTTCAAGATTATCCTCATTCGGACGATTAGGATTTGGTGCAGGGTTAGTTGCGTAATCTTTTTCAGGCAGGTTTAATGCTTCCTGAACCTTGAATATTAAATCAGATATTTTTAAAGGCTCTGTGCTGCTGCTTAATACTTTTTCAATTGCTGAACGCAAATGGACTACCTGTATAAAATCATTGAAATGCCCGGCTTGCAGTGAAGCATCTTGTCGGTTATCGGTAAAACTCATCAACTTCTGTTCTTTCAATACTTTACCTTGCCGGTAAAGTGCCAATAAGGTTTGTAGAGTGATGAGAGTTGTGGAAGTGGAACGGCCCTCATTGCCCAGGGAAATCAGCTTAGACTTTTCGCTAAGTTTCGGTTCTAAATAAATTAGTCCGCAGGTTGGATCATAGATTAATGGGGCAGGAATAAACCATGCTTTTTCTCCACCATTAGGTGCGTCAGAAAAAGAGCCATCTTTTTTTACATAGATTTCTCTGGGTAACAAAAATTCTTTTGATGGGTCTATTTTATCTCCGGCTTTGTTTTTCCATGCAGCAGGGAGCAAATCGAGAAATTCGTTTATGTCTACATTATAACCCTTATCGAATAAGATGTAGCCATCTTTATAATCATCCGCACTCCTGCTTTTTACTTTCTTTACTTTAACACCATCATTAGCTTTCAGGTCATCATCGTTTTTAGGATTCTGATTTTCATTAAAATCTCTAAATACCAGTTTTGACTCGCCAAAGTCTTTTCTGACACAAATAAAATCAATACCACTTACCCTGCTAAAGACAGTTTGAAAGACGGGAACTTCTGTTTTATCTGCACCCAATTTCACGAATGGGTTTGGCTCTAAAGTTATATGCCGCTTATCTGCATCTTCAAGGGTCACATATACATAGCCGGTCTGAGATATAAACTGATGCAGCTTAAAGGGTAGAACTGTATCTTTTTTCTTGTCTTTAGCACTTTGTATGTTCAATGATTCAGCCCAAACCAATATCTCTATTAACTTTTGCTCACTGGCTGATGCGTCAATGCCTGTTAGTTCAGAAAATTTAGTAGCGATGGACTTAAGAGATTGTGGTTCATTTCTTCGTTTATGAATACCTTCATTTCTGATTGCAATAGTTCTTTCTAACCAAATTGCAATTGGGTTCTGCAGGATGGCATTTCTTGAAATGTCACTTATGGGAGCATGAAAGGCATCAACGAGCTGATCTCTTGTTGGGATAATATCATTCGTGGAATAGGTTAACGATTCAACAATAATGTCATCAGGAAGAAAACTGCCATCAAAGAAACGAGAAGCAACTTTTGCAACTTCACCTTTTTGTTCATCAACTGAACCTGTTGCCATTGTTGCTGAGGTGCCAATACAAATGATGTTTTTATTTTTTGCCGCAGCTTTAATTCGCCTGTTTAACAGTGAAACATCAGCACCCTGTCTGCCTTTATAAACATGCAATTCATCGTACACAAGAAATTCAACATTATCCAGGAAAGAGCTTCTTAAACTCTCATCCGTTTTTCTTACCATCAATAATTCAAGCATCATATAATTGGTAAGAAGAATATCAGGTGGATTTGCAATTACTTTATCCCTGTCCTCCTGCTTTTCCTGACCTGTATATTTTGCATATGTAAAAGGAAAACTGTTGCCTGTTCGCTTTCTATAATTTTCCTCAAAACCGATTAACGCCAATTCCTGGGAATTGATGAGAGCATTCAATGGATAAACGATAATAGCTTTTATGCCAGGTTTTCCAGTATTCTTAAAGAGCTGATTGAAGATAGTTGATATGTACGTTAAACTCTTACCAGAACCAGTCCCGGATGTAACAACAAAACCTCTTCCTTCATTACCCTTGATGATTGCTTCCGTCTGATGCTTGTAGATTTCCCATGATTTGTTTTCAGCATCATAAAAAATATTATTGAACTCTTTAGATAGAATGCCTTTGTTGACAAGATTTTCAACGCTACCACCTGACTCAAATGAAGGATTAAATTGAATGAGAGGTTCAGGGTATAAATTTCCTGAATCAAAATCTCTTTTGACCGTATGAAGTATTCGTTCATCTGCTATATTGATAAAACTATCAATATACAGTTTGTAATCGTCCAAGATTTCCTTGTGTAACTGGAATATATTTTTTGCACTCATTACTTCTTACGTTTTTTAAACCTGATTTTCTCTTCTGTTACCTGAATGGCTTCATTGGCCAGTTTCTCATCCTTCACCACAGCATAAATTTGGTCAGACAGCCAAAGGGTCAACAATTCATCCTCATTGGCTTTGAGAATGTGGGCAATGGTGGGTATTTGTTCCCGCTTGAGTTGCCGCAATCCTTTCTCAATTTTACTCAGCTGAGCCGTGTCCATTTCAAGCAATGGAGCTACTTGCCGCAAGTACAAATGTTGTTGCTCTCTGAGTGCTCGTATCTTCTCACCAAATTGGCTTTCCATCGTCTTTATGTTGACTTGTCAAATATTGGCAAATATAAACAAATAAAGGAAAGGGTGTACCGGCTTATTTTGCAGGATTGCAAAGTTTGCAAAGTCTGCAACAGAACCTGCTACATTCAACCCATGAGGAGGGTAACAACAGCAAAAAAGCCTCCGGTGGAGGCTTCTGTTATGCTTTGAAAGGAAGTATCAGGAACGGGCAAAGGCCAGGAGCAAACTGTAATCGCCCTGGTCGGCCGCTTTTACTGCTTTGAGGTAGGCTGCCCGGGCATCGCCTTCACTGGACAGGTTGGCGGCACCCCAGCTGAATACTGGTTGCTTGTAGAGTTTCTCAATAATGATGTCGGCCATGAGGCGGCTGTGCCTGCCATTGCCGTTGGGGAAACAATGGATGCTTACGATGCGGTGTTTGAACCGCACGGCAATTTCATCGGGTGGGTAGGTGTTGTTTTCGTGCCAGTATCGTACATCATCCAGCAGGTACCGCAATTCGGTGGGTATTTGCCATTTGTCAATACCAATATTCTTGTTGGTTTTGCGAAACTCACCTGCCCATGCCCACACAACGGCATACATGCGTTTATGCACCATCCGCACAAACTCTTCGGTAAAAACGGTGTCGGGCTTAAAGGAACGTCCCAGTGTCCATTGTACGGCCTGTTCTATGTTCTGCTGCTCAAATTCGTCCAGTTCGCCACGGGTGGCAATGGTAGGAATGAGCAGCCCTTCTTTCTCTTCTTCATCTAAGGGAGTTTGGCCATCAATGTATTCTAAATCTAATCCCATAAGATTTTAGGCATTTCGTTTTGAATGGCTCTTGCCCTTTCCCTGATGGCGGTTTCAATCCGCTTTTTTGAATTGGCCTGGTCTTCGAGCTTCATGGTGTTGGCGGTCCGCATCACAATTTGGGTGGCCAACTCGGTGGCCCGTTTTTCAATGAGGGCATCCAGCGATCCATCATTGGGCACAAAGCCATACACCAACTGCATATCCATAGCACGGGCAATTTCCCGTAGGGATTTGATGGTAATGGAACCGTCTTTTTCCCGCTTCTCAATATCCATTACACCCTGCTTGGAAACGTTCAGCTTGTTACCCAATTGCTGCATAGACATGCCAATGGCGGTGCGGATGGCTTTTATCCATCCGGTGGGTGGCATGGCCACCTGTTTGAGTGAAGCAAAGCCCAGCATTTTGCTGTTGAGCTGTTGCAGTTGGAGTGATTTCTTGCCCATAAAGTAAAGTTATAAATTGACTTTGACAGGGCAAAAGTAAAGCTAATACTTGACTAATACAAGTATTTGGTAAAGTTATTACTTGACTAAAATACCTTTATGGTAAAGCCATGACTTGACTATACAGGCAGCAAATAGTATGTAAAGCAATGATTAACAGCGTTAATCAAGAATTATGACTACAGTTTTCTGTAGTGGCCAGCCTTGAGCTTTTCCAAAGCCTTGCCTGTGGCATTGTGGAGGATGTCGTCCACGGTACGGGGTGAAAGCTGAAACTGTTTGCCGATTTCAACGGCCTGTTGGCGGGTAAACTCTTCCGGCAAAGCCTCAAAGAATTTGCGTTTACTGTCGCCTGTTTTAAACTGGGTGGCTTCGCTCTGCTTGGGCAGGTTGTTGAACATGAGGATGCTGTGGTGGAGGTAGATTTCTGCCAAACGCAGGGCTGTATTAAAATCTTCATCGGTGCACACTATCCGGGTGGCGGCCTCTCCGTTCTCAAACTTGCGGAGGGAAGTAAATATCATGGCAATGCGGTACAGGATCAAGCCCAGGCGTTTTACAATACTGGCGGCTTCCTCGGCTGTGAACATGGTTACTTCGTTCAGCCATCCCTCACAGTGTTGGTTTAGCTGCTGCCATTGCTCCGTTGTGAGTTCGATAATGGTTTCTTCCCGTTGCAGGAACTGGACCATATTGAACACCCTGCCTGAAAGGACTTTGAAATGCTCGGTTAGGTTAATGTTATTGGCATTGGGTGAAACATCTTTCCAACGTTGCTCCACCTTGAAGGCATAGAACAGGAAACGGCTGAACAAACCATCTTCGGAAGATGCTATCAACCCCGTTACCTGATTGGGTGTACCTGATAGGGCAATGGACAAGCTGGGGGCATTCACCTCTGTAAATTCATTGTTGCCTTTACGGGAACTGGAAAGCCTCTCATGGTGAAACGATTTGCGAAGCATATCGGAATAGGAACCCCATTCCTGTTTGAATACATTGCCCAGGGTGTCTGCTTCGGTTTCGCAAATGATGCCTGTTCCCTCGTTCTGCTCCAAGTGCCAAAGGATTTTTGCATAGCTGGTATTGGCCGGAATGTACACCACTTTAAAAGTGGGTTTGGCGGGTGGCTCTTCCGTGGTGGTATCGCCTTTTTTCTTGCTGCTGATACGCTGCTTGTGTTCTGACAATTCCTGATTGTATTGCATCTCTGCCTCACGGCTTGCCTTTAAGACAAAGCTGTGGTAATCGTCTGCCAGCATTTTGGCGAACTTCAAAGCACCCTTACCACTGGCAGCCGGAGCAATGGCAAAAGAAAACACATTGGGGAATACTTCATTTCCTGCATACAATCCTTTTACACCGGGCAAACATCCGCTGAGAATAGCCAATGCACCTGTCAGGAAAACATCTCTTTCCCTATCATCCGTAAAAGCCATTGCACCATGCTGTAAAAGGTCAGGCATTTGCAAATAGAGTTCTTCGGGAATGGTGGGTGTTGCCTTTAGGTAGTCTTCCTGTGGGGGCTGCTGCTCTGTACTTTGCAGCTTTGCAGTGTTTGCAAACTTTGCAAACTCGGGTTTGTGGTGAGTGTAGGCACTCTTTATCGCTTCGAGAATTTCTCTTTCAGGTAGGTCAAAATGCTGTGTACATAAAAGTTCAACATCGGACTGCGATAAACCAGCTCGGTTGCAATTAGAAGCAAGCCGATAAATATAATTGTTCCTGTTTCCATAGATGTATTGTGATTTTTGATTGGTGAATTGAATTTGTTGGTTGAAGATGAAAGCGGTGTTCAGATCCTCTTCAGGTTCGCTTTGATGCGGTGGTAAAATCGGCTCTGTCGTTTCCCTTACTGGTTCCTGCATTTTGGTTTCAGGTAGCTGCACTTTGAATTTCTCGTTGCGGATATTCTTATACAGTCCGGGATGGTAACTCATAAAACAAAGCCGGGTAATGTCCTTGCAGCTTGGGTCTGCCTTTAATCCTGTTGCTTCTTCGTAATACTGCTGCACTTGCAGATAGGCTGTATCGTGGTGCTCAATGCCTGTATTCACTTCAACGAATACTTTGAGGCCGTTGCCGCTGGGGCTGATGAAGCATAAGAAAGTGTAGGGAATTTCGGCAATGACTTTGAAGGCTGTATCTAACTGCTCCGGTGTCAGCTTATCAAAATCGAGATGCACAAAGCCGCTGTACATTTCCAGGAAAGGCATTTGCCTTTTCTCGGTGAATACTGCGGATGGAGTGAAGGCCAACAACTGCTTTTTCTTACTGGCGGCTTCCTCCGCTTTACCCTGCTCCAGCAATGTCCTGATTTCTTCAACCTCGGCTTTGTATTTGCCGTTGGCTATATCATTGCCAATAAGAAGCAATGATCTCTTTTCAACCGGAACGGTAAAGTTTTTGAATATGGTACTTGATGCCATTGTTCTGTTCGTTCAGTTAATAAAAAATTCTTACTTCTTGCGTTTGTTGCGGATAACATAGTCGGCTGCCATTTGATCAATTTCATCGGCTGCTGACTTACGGTTACGCTGTAACCAGTTATCCAATTCCTCCCGTTTGAAGTAGAGTTTCTTACCCTGAGGACAGAAATGGGGAATGTTCTTTGTACTGGTGAGTTTGTACAAATGCGATGGGCTTACGTCCAAATACTTGCAAGCCTCATTAAAGTTCAGTACTGTTTTTTGTAACAGATTTTGCTCATCCAGCTTGTTAGCGATTTCGGTGAGCTTGTCTAAGATTAAATCTTCGTTTGCCATCTTTAAAATGATTTTGTTGAGGCAAACTTCTAAAGATGCGAAGGGGCAAAGGTTGAGGTATTGAGGGCTCAATGAGGAAACTCAATGAACTCAATATTCTTTATTGCAGTTGCTTAAAAATCCTGTCTATTTCTTCCTTTAGTTTCGGGTTATCAATCTTGCTGGAAGAAAGATTTTGGGCCTTAATGAGATTGCCGTTTTTGGAATAGAACAGGGCAGATTTTTCAATGGCTATCAGCTTTAAGTTACCGAAAACCGGCTTTAGCTTATCAACGATATAGCGGAAAATAGCCGTTTCGCAGTTGAGGTGTATGTTGGTGCGGATATTGGCCAGGTCTTTTGCCAACAGTACATCGATTATATCGTCCTGTATGGTATTGTCATCATTTATCAAATCGGCCTTAATGCAGAGTTGCCGGATGACGGTTTTGAGATTTTCTACATTTCCTGTAAAACCAAAGGTGAATTTGTTCGGAATAGGTTTCTCATCACCGGCAAGGGATTCTTCTGTTTCTTCCTGCTGCACAGGCTCCAATGGCTGAATACTTGAAAGGGGTAGATTTAATTCAGTTAGGTAGAAATCTTCCAGGCTGATGATTGTATCGAGGCTGTGTTTAGAAAGTTCCTGAATGTCGAAATACAACACAATCAACTCCTGCTTTAGCAGGTGCAGGGCATAATGCACCAGGTCACTTTGTTCATTGGGTAATTCTTGCAATCCCCTTGCTTCGATTTCTTTTACCGTTTGCTGAGTTAGTGCTTTGATGCTTTTGAGCAAAAGATTGGTGTGGTAAATCACATCCACCTTGTTGCTCCATTTTTTTGACCGGCTGGTGTAAGCATTCAGCACCCTCAGTGCTTCCTTGCTGATAACCTGCCAATAGAACTTTGAACTATTGTTGGTATAGGCAGGCAGGTGTGTGGTGAACAAGTGAGCCCTCAGCGGATTTGGGCTTTGGGTGTTTTGTTTGTCCAGCCATTGCACTAATTCGGGATAGTCGGCCAGCAATACTTTTAACTGCTGAATCAATTCACTTTCAAAAGCAGGTGCTTTGCTTCCTACTTTCTTTAACTTCTCAGTAATGGATTTCGTGTTGCCTGCATCAAAAGTCCAGGGCATCAATGAAGTGTGCAGTATGCTGTGTAATATTCTTATCTCCATCGCTATAAGTCTAATTTGATTTTATTCGCTGCCTCCTGTTTTTTATGGTCAATCACCTTAGCGTAAATTTCGGTTGTTTTCAGGTGCCTGTGTCCTAAGAGTTTTGAAACAGTGTAAATGTCTGTACCCAATGTAATTTGAAGGGTGGCGTAGGTATGCCTTGCACAGTGAAAGGTGATGTGTTTTGTGATACCGGCTTTCATTACCCATTCACGGAGTTTTAAGTTATGCCAGGCACTGTAATACAAGCCTTCAAATACTTTATCCTCGGGCTTTCTTCTATCGCCTAACAACTGAAACGCCTGTTCTGAAATGGGCAGGGTTTCTGCACCTTTTGTTTTCTTCTGCCTGAAACGGATGTAATACCCTGACTGCTCAGAGTGCTGCACTTCTGACCAGACCAGCTTTTCAATATCTGACCAACGTAAGCCTGTTAGTGCAGAAAAGATGAAAGCATCTTTCAACACCGGCATTTCACATTCCACTTTAGCGGCTGCCTGTAGTTCTTCCAACGTGAGGAACTCCCTATCAGGATCATCAGCTTTGATGCCCTCCACTTGGTTTGCCGGGTTGGTTTGGATGATGCCTTCTTTTACAGCTTCCTTCAAAGCTGCTGTTACTTTGCTGAAATAGGATGATTGAGAGTTTTGCGAAAGGCGTTTATTGGTTTTGCTCTTAGCTTCATACTGGAGGTAGTTCTTGAAATCTTCCAGCCAGTTTTTATCAATGTCTTTGAATGATGCTCCGTTCTTTGCAAACTTTTTGAGGTGTTTCAATACGCTATCCCAATTGCCCCAATTACCCTGGCTGTTTCTCCTTTTCTCTGTGAGGCGTTCAAAGTAGGCAATGAAACTGCCTTTGGCTTTATCCGTATCACGAAAGCCGTATTCCTCATTCTTTATCTGTAACAAACGCTTCGACCTGATGGCCTCCGCCAATACCAATGTTTTGCGGTTATCTTCCTTCTGCTCTTTGGTGAGCTTGCCTTTCTCCGGCTCGGGTATGAGGTAGAGTTGCAGGTATTCGTAATCTCTTTTACCATCACTGTAGTAATCAAGATACAGGCTGATTTTATCGCCCTTTTTGCGTTGCCTAAGTGTTACTGTCATGCTTCAGTTAGTTTGAATAATTCATTGATAGCTGCCCGGGGAATACGGGTACTTCTGCCCAGTTTACCTGCTTTGAGTTCGCCTTTCTCAATGAGCCTGTAAATGGTCCATCGGCTGGCGTTGATTAACTGGCAGGCTTCCTCAACGGTTAGAAATTCCTTTTGAGCAATGGCAGGGTTGTAAAGTACTTTCTCGGTTTCTTCCTTGATGGCCACTTCAATTTTTTCGTTCCGCTTCCGCTGTTTGTATGCTCTCTTGGCACAGGTATCTGAGCAAAACTGTGTAACAGTAGTCTTGGCGGTAAACCGGTTACCGCAGTGCTGACAAGTTTTTTGAAGACGAATGTTACTGCTCATTTTGTAGCCTGTTGTTGCTCCATGTTGCAGCTTGTAGCTGTATGTAGCATGTTCTCTCCCGACTGTTGCCTGATTTGTGGGCAACAAATCTGGGCAACAATTAGGCAACAAATATAAGTAAAAAAGCAGAGTTGGGCAACAAAAAAGAGAAGGATAAATCGGCTAAAACCCAACAAAAACAAGCATTTATGAAACAAAGGAAAGATAGTTACTTTCCGATACAGAATTTAGAGAAAATAAAATCAAGCCTGTCTTCATTTGTAATTTCACCTGTTATTTCTCCAAGGTAGTGCAGGCAACGCCTGATGTCGGCAGCAAGTAAATCGCCTGTTAATTTACCAGTTAAACCCGCATAAATGTCATTCAACGATTTTTCAACTTCCTGTAAAGCTGCATAATGCCGGGCATTTGTAATAATCGTACTTTCATTATTAACGGAGCCCTGTATCACTTTATCAACCAACCGTTCTTTTAAAAGCTCAAGATGCTTATCTGCTTTTGCTGAAATAAACAAAACACCATCGCCTGAAAATTTCTCCTGTGCTGCATCTTCCCCAATAATATCAGTTTTATTTCCAACAGCCATATAATTTTGATTCTGTGTCTGTACCTGCATTAATGCAGACTCCAGCGCAGGCTGCGACTCTGAATTTACATCAAAAAGATACACCACAACGTCGGCTCCTTTCATTTTTTCAAAACTCCGTTCAACACCTATTGTTTCAATTTCATCACTGCTTTCACGTATCCCGGCAGTATCAATTAACCTGAATAAGATACCATTGATATTTATAATTTCTTCTATTGTATCCCTTGTTGTTCCGGCAATTTCACTAACAATAGCTCTGTTTTCATTAAGTAAACTATTAAGTAAAGTTGATTTGCCTGCATTTGGTTTGCCAACAATAGCTACACTAACTCCATTTTTGATAACATTACCAAGCTGGAACGATTGCAGCAATCCTGCTGTTACCTGTTTTGCCTGTTCAATTAATGCAAACAATTCTGTACGGTCGGCAAATTCCACATCCTCCTCAGAGAAATCCAATTCAAGTTCAATTAGTGCCGAAAACCGGATCAATTGTTCCCGAAGTTCTTTCAGAACATCAGAAAATCCTCCACGGATATTGTGTATGGCTGTACGCCTGGAAGCTTCTGTATTGCTGGCTATTAAATCAGCAACCGCCTCGGCCTGTGTTAAATCAAGCTTTCCGTTCAGAAAAGCTCTTTGTGTAAACTCCCCCGGTTTGGCTAATCTTGCGCCAAGGTTAACAAGTGCTGCAATGATTTGTTCCTGGATAAATGGAGAGCCATGGCAGGATATTTCAATTATATCTTCTCCTGTATAACTTTTAGGATTTTTAAACAAAGAAACAACAGCTTCATCAAGCAATTTCCCATTGTCTTTTAAATATCCCACATGAATTGTGTGAGTAGCTTGCTTATGAAGATCTTTTGAACGGAAAATCCGGTTTACGATGTCAATGGCTTTGTTTCCGCTAATACGAATCACACCAATTGCACCAACACCATGAGGCGTTGCAAGTGCAACAATAGTATCATCCCAACCAGTAAGTTTTCCGAGCATTGCACAAATTTAATCTGCTGCTGCGGAAATGCCTTGTAATAAAGGCAAATTCTAATCAAGAAGCACATATTTTTTAATATCAAGCACCACCATTTCATCAAGAATATCAATAATCTCCCTGTACTGAGTATACTCTGTGGGTTGAATAATGACAGTGTATTGCTTATCATTTCCAAATTGCTCCAGGATTCGTTTTCTTTTGCTGATCAACTCATCACGCAAAGATGGTTTGCCGTACAAATAGGCTACTCCTTTTGCAAGCGTATGTATTTCATTTCCTTCGAGGTAATCAATAACACCATTTCCCTTCAACGTTAATGTTACGGTTGTTGAAACAGGCGATTCCACACCATCGCCTTTATCGGGCACATTCAGCCCAAATGCCTTTGGCTTTGAAAGCTCTGTCGTAAAAATAAAAAAGGTGATTAGCAAAAATCCAAGATCAACCATTGGGGCAAAGTCAATGCGAAGGGTTTTCTTATCTCCGGTGGTTTCAATTGCATTCATAACAGTTGTTTTTAATAAGATGAATTCACAACAGAAATCCATAACAAAAAAATCCCCACTGGTTAACCAATGAGGATGTGCTTGTATATCCTTTTTTTGAAAGGCTAAGGATGTTCATCAGGTAAGCGGAATGTGATTTTTTGTCGTCGCCATGCTTTTACAGGCTGCCCGTTTTGAATGGCAGGAATCCATTTAGGACCACGCTTAATTGCGTTTACAGCAACTTCAGCAAGCTTAGTTCCTTTCATACTCAATGCATCTACATTACTTACGTTTCCCTCCCTGTCAACAATGAACTGAACTTCACATGTACCAGACTGACCATCTTCGGTAAGTTCATCCATATGACGTTCTACTTCTTTTTGAACAAACTGGCTCCACTTTGCATCGCCACCGGGAAACTGTGCTTCAATTTCCACTTTGGTGAAAGGGGCATCATCAACAGGTTGTTTCGGACCTTCAACAACTTTTGTTTCCTGGTCAACTTTTGGCGGATTAACATAATCAGTTTCTTTAATCCCTACCTGGTCAAACTTACCTACATTGGTAATTTCTGTTTGATCTTTTACTTCATTCTTTTCATTGAACTTGTCATCCTCAACTATTTTTGGAGGAGTAACCTTATCAATCTGAATCTTTACCGGCTCCTTTTGAGGCGGTGGAGTTTTGGGTGTTTCAATTTGCTGTGGTTTGTCATCTTTAATAGAAACAAGGTTTACATCCTGTACACGAACTCTGTTACGTTCAGCATTGGCAATTCCCCTTCCAATAATTACAAGACCAAAGATGAGCAAGCTCAATCCGGCTGTTGATACAATTGCCGTAGTCAGACGTTTATTATAATTTTTTCTGAGTTCGTAAGCTCCGTATTCTTTATTTCTGCCATCAAAAAGAATGTCAAGAAAATCGGCGTTTGAAATTTTATTTACATCCATAATAAACAGTTTTTGATTTGTTTATTAGATGCCTGTTGAAAAAAAATCCACACCAAAATTCATTGAAGCCTGTTGTAAATATTTCATGAAGAACATTACAATAAATCCTGCCGTAAACATCATAAAACAAAAATCCCCACCGGAAACCCGATGGGGAAGTTGCTTGTATATTCCTTCTTGAAAAAGGTCTACGGTTGTTCGTCCGGCAAACGGAACGTAATTTTCTGACGGCGCCACGCTTTTACCTGGCGACCATTTTGAATAGCCGGAATCCATTTAGGACCACGCTTAATTGCATTTACTGCAACTTCAGCAAGTTTGGTTCCTTTCATTGATAATGCTTCCACATTACTTACGTTGCCTTCCTTATCCACGATGAACTGAACTTCGCAAGTACCAGATTGACCATCTTCAGTAAGTTCATCAATATGACGTTCTACTTCACGCTGTACAAACTGGTTCCATTTACCTTCACCACCGGGAAACTGCGCTTCTACTTCCACTTTTGTGAAAACAGTGTTTTCATCTTCTTTGGGAGCTTCCACAACTTTTGTTTCCTGTTCAACTTTGGGTGGATTTACCACTTCGGGATCTTTAATACCCTCTTGGTCAATTTTACCAACGTTGGTGATTTGTTCCTGTTCTTTTACTTCATTTTTCTCCTCAAATTTTTCATCTTCCACAATTTTGGGAGGTGTAAACTTCGTGATTTCAATTTTAGGAGGCTCCTGTTTTGGAGGAGGGGGTGGAGGCGGCTCAATTTTTTGCTGCTGCTCTTCCTGCTTAATATCAGCTAAAGTAACATCCTGCACCTTTACCTTCGATTTATCGGCCTTATTTACACTTCTTCCTACAATTACTGTAAGGAAGATGAGAAGTGCAACTCCGGCTGTTACCAGTAAAGCGGTTGTTAACCTCTTCTGATAGTTTTTTCTGAGTTCATAAGCACCATATTCTTTGTTCCTGCCCTCGAACAGGATATCAAGAAAATCGGCACTTAAAATTTTATTTACGTCCATAATTTACAGTTATATTTTTTAGATGCAGATCTGGAAAAAATTCACAAAATTATTTACCCTCAGGTGCCGGGGCTATGCCGCCGCCTTCTGTAACTCTAATCAGGGCATTTTCCCCTTCTGCAATATCTACTACTGCGTAACGTTTAATGTCTGCAATTTGCATTTCATCAAGCATATCCACTACGTTTTTGTAACTGGCTTCTTCGTTAGGCTTGATAATCACAACCAGATCTTTTTCAGGTGTGTTTGCCTTTTTCTTCAGAATTTCCGTACGGATTTCTTTAAAATTTGAAGGTTTAAAGTTTGATCCGTCAGAAGCCAATTGACCTTCGTAGTAATACACATGGTTTTCTTTGCTCAGCAGTACAGTAAATGCACCGGATGCTTTTGCTTCAGTTTGTTCATCATCTTTAGCTGTATCGTCAGGAACGTTGAGCTTAAACGCTTTTGGCGTACTCATCGTTGTAGTAAAGATGAAGAATGTGATGAGCAAAAATCCAAGATCTACCATCGGTGTCATATCTACTCTGGCATCTTTACGGGCCTGTTTCTTGACCCCCGGGCCTTTCTTATGACCACCACCGCCACTATCTTGAGCTATTTCAGCCATTGTTCATTTTTTTAACGTGAAAAATTTTATTTCTCAGCACCACCAGCTTCTTTTTGCTTTTTGTAAAGCGGAGTACCGGTTGGAACTCCTTCAAGTGCTGTTATCAGCTTGAAAGAGAAAATTCCGTTTTTCTTAAATGCAGCCAGTACATTTTTGAAGTAAGGATATTTTGTTCCATTATCGCCGTTCAGCATTACGTTGGCCGGGCGGCGACCGCCTGTACCTGTAAGCAAAGCATTTAAATAAGTATCTAACTGGTTGTTAGCACTATCCTGTACCGGAATACCGGGTTGCGGAAACTGCTTATATTCATCATCAGTTAAATTTAAAAAGCTTTTTAGCTGAGTAACAGGAACACCAATACCGCCAACAGAAAATCTTACAAACATTGCAATTTCCCTTGGAGTTAAGCCTAAACCTTTCTGGCGGCTTAATACCTCGGCAGTCAATTGTGCTTTTTCCTTGCCATCTTTATCGGCACTGAAACTGATAAAAACACGGCCATCTTTATCAAAAGAAACTTTAAACACATCTTTATCAGCAACCTTATCGGAAGAAACTGACTTTGGATTGTCAATTTTCACAACTTCCGGTGGTTTAAATTTTGTCGCCAGCATGAAAAATGTCAGGATCAGAAACGACACGTCCACAAACGCAGTCATATCCACCCACGTACTTTTCCTGGCGATTTTATTAAGTTTTGACATTACTTGAAAGTTTTGATTTAAAGAGATTCAATTTCAGCTAAATTCCATACATGATTACCGCATTTTGTACGGCATCATCTATTTTATTTATACTGTGATGCAAAACTTTGAGTTAATGTAAAGCTTGTTTCATCAATACCATAAGTAATACCGTCAATCTTTGTTGTGAACACGTTGTACATGATCATTGCAAAAGATGAAGTACCGATACCCAATGCCGTATTATACAGGGCTTCAGAGATACCAACAGCGAGCTGACCGGCATCACCACCACCACCTTCTTTACCGAGGGCAGAGAATGAACGGATCATACCCAATACAGTACCTAACAGGGCGATCAAAGTACCGAGTGATGTAATTGTTGAAAGGAACACCAGGTTCTTTGAGAGCATCGGAAGCTCAAGAGCTGTAGCTTCTTCAACTTCTTTCTGGATAGCAGCAACTTTCTGCTCAGTATCCAATCCTTGCTCATGTGTCATTTCACCGTATTTTTTCAAACCGGCTTTCATGACGTTTGCTACAGATCCCTTTTGTTTGTCGCACTCTGCAAGAGCTGCATCAATATTCTTGTTAGCAAGATGATACTGCACTTTGCGGATGAAATCTGTTACATTACCTGCTCCCATTGCTTTAGTGATGGTGAGGAAACGCTCAATAGAAAACACAATTACCATTAAGAACAAGCCAATAAGAAAAGGAACGATAATACCACCTTCATATATGGCATTTAATGCTCCAATTGGTTTGTGGTGCTTTGGCCAGAACCAACCTTCTTTTGCGGGTTCTTCGAAACCGCTCGGATTTCCTAAAATAAAACGCCAGATTGCATAACCAGCAAGAATGCAAACAATGGGTGCTATCCAAGAGATAGCGTTACTGCTCTTTTTCGCTTGAACTGAAGTTGCAGCCTTTGCTGCAGTAGGTTTAGTCTCAGCCATGACAAATTGATTTTTTTGGTTTTTTAATTTAATATTATACTTAATTATTATTGGTACAATTCTGTGAAAAAATTCCAGGAAAAGAACCACAACCCTTCAGAGGGGTGGCACAAGTTAGGGAAATATTTATTTTCAACAACTCAGTCTTTTTTAATTTTTTTAATTTCTTTTCCCCCATAAAAGCTTTGTTCAATTTTTTTTGTTACCGGAATTATCAAACACTACCACTTATCATCCGATGCATCTTTCCGTACCAGTTTAATTTTAAGTGTGTGTTTTACTTTTATCTTCATTGATTAAAACCATCGAAAATATGAAACTAAGTTTAAGAGGATTTATGCTCTCCTTTGCTGTACTTGGGATACTGATGGCAGGTTTTGCCCAGAACCGGCCCGGTGCACCTTCTGCGCAAACGCCGGCAGCTACTCCCCCTCAAGTACCATCTGCAGTTCGCAGTGCGCCTAAACCTTACAAAGAAGTCATTACAGACAAGGCTGTTACGGATGAAGGAATGTTTAAAGTTCATCGCCTCGAAGACAAATGGTTCTTTGAAATTCCAGATTCTTTACTGGGCAGGGATATTTTGATAGTGTCCCGTATTTCAAAATCGGCTGCCGGGCTGAGCAATGGTTTCAGCGGTTATGCAGGTGATATTATTAATAACAATATTATCCGTTTTGAAAGAGGCCCGTCAAACAGGGTATTCCTCAGAAGAGTATCATTCGACAGCAGGTCAAAAGACACTGCCGGGATGTACAAAGCAGTGGTAAACTCAAATACGCTTCCCATCATGCAGTCGTTTGATGTGAAGGCATACGGGAGAGATTCTGTTACCAACAGTTCTTCAATTGTAATTGAATTAACCGATTATATGACCGGCGACAATGATGTACTATTCTTTAATCCCGGTGCAAAATCAAGTTTACAACTGGGAGCAATTCAAAGCGACAGATCTTACATCCAGAATGTAAAATCTTACCCCATTAACATTGAAATTAAAACAGTTAAAACATATAGCCGTGGTGCAGCACCTTCTGCCGGCGGAAATCCATTTGCCGGTGGCGTCAGCGGTTCTGTATATACTCTTGAGTTAAACAGTTCCGTTTTGCTTCTTCCAAAAACTCCTGCTAAAGCAAGATTGTTTGATGCAAGGGTTGGTTATTTTACAAGAGACTACACCGATTTTGATGCAAACCCTCAAGGTGTGAAAGAAATTGAAATGGCTGTAAGATGGAAGCTTGAACCTAAACCGGAAGATGTAGAAAAATATCTTCGTGGCGAACTGGTTGAACCACAAAACCCGATTGTTTATTATATCGATCCTTCTACTCCAAAAAAATGGGTTCCTTACCTGATTCAGGGCGTAAACGACTGGCAGGTTGCTTTTGAGCAAGCTGGTTTTAAAAACGCTATTATGGGAAAAATGGCCCCTTCGCCTAAAGAAGACAGTACATGGAGTTTGGAAGACGCCCGTTTCAGCGCCATTGTTTATAAACCATCTGAAACACAAAATGCAAGCGGACCGAATGTGCATGACCCGAGAAGTGGCCAGATTCTTGAAAGCCACATCAACTGGTATCACAACGTTATGCAGTTACTGCACGACTGGTATTTTGTACAGACAGCAGCAGTTGATACAGGCGCAAGAACAATGAATTTCAGTGATGAACTGATGGGACAACTGATCCGCTTTGTATCGTCACATGAAGTTGGTCATACATTAGGTCTTCGCCACAACTTTGGTTCTTCATCAACAGTTCCTGTTGATAGCCTGCGTAACAAAAAATGGGTTGAAGCAAATGGCCATACTCCTTCAATTATGGATTATGCACGTTTCAACTATGTTGCACAACCGGAAGATAATGTTGACAGAGTTGGCCTATTCCCCCGCATTGGAGATTACGACAAATGGGCAATTGAATGGGGATACCGCTGGCTGCCTCAGTACAAAACAGCAGCTGATGAAGTTCCTTACTTAGCAAAAATCACTACTGAAAGATTAAAGAATAAACGTCTTTGGTTTGGTACAGAAATCAACCCTGATGACCCCCGTTCACAAAATGAAGATCTTGGTGACAATGCAATGAAAGCAGGTACTTACGGAATTAAAAACCTGCAGCGTATTGTTCCCAATCTTCTTAACTGGACAAAACAATCCAATCAGGGATATGCATCACTTGACGAAATGTACAACCAGATTGTAACACAATTTGGACGTTATATGGGTCATGTTGCAAAAAATGTTGGCGGCATTTATGAAACACCAAAAATTGTTGAGCAAGGTTCACCTATTTACGAGTACACTCCAAAAGCAACACAAAAAGAAGCAGTCAACTTCTTAAGTCAGCAATTATTTACAACACCAACATGGTTAATCAGCAACGATATCTTTAACCGCACTGGTGAAAATCCGCAAATCGTTATTGCAAACAGGCAGGAAACAATTATTAACAGGCTTGTTAATTCAAATACATTCAGCAAACTGTATGCAACGGAAGCCGTATTGGGCAACAATGCATACAAAACAACTGAATTGATGGACGATTTACGTCGTGCAATTTTCAGCGAACTATACAGTAAAAAAGCAACAGATGTTTACCGCCGCAACCTGCAGAAAATGTTTGTTGAACGCATCATTGGTTTATTACCATCATCAGCACCTCAAAGTTCAGGTACTGGTGGCATCACTATTGTATTCCAGATTTCGCCATCATTAAGCGTAAAGAACACAGATACCTATTCAATTCTGAAAGGTACATTGCGAACACTCCGCAATGATATGCGCAGTTCATTACCGGGAATTACTGACAACATCACCAAACTGCATCTGCAGGATCTGATCGACAGGATTTCGGATGTTATTGATGTAAAATAAAACATTCACTGATTTATTAGAAAAGCTCCCCGTATGGGGAGCTTTTTCCTTTTGAATAATTTTCAAATGAAACCCTTGTTTCTTTCACAATTAAAAAAAGGATTGTATTTTGTTCGAAAAACCTAACGTGCAATATATTAAGTTAATTCGCCCGAAAGACTGGGCAAAAAACCTGTTTTTATTTCTCCCCGTTTTTTTTTCCGGTCATATTTTTAATACCGACTCACACATTCAGCTTCTGCTCGGATTTGTAGCTTTTAGTTTCGTAGCAAGCAGTATATATATAATCAATGATTACCGGGATATTGAAGACGACCGCCGCCATCCTACAAAAAAATTCCGCCCCCTTGCATCAGGAGCGGTAAGCAAACCGGCTTCACTGGTAATTTGTACACTGTTGCTGGTTGCAGGATTTCTGCTTTCCTGGTATGTAAGAGATAAGTTTCTTTTTGTTCTTGGTATTTATTTCGCCATGAACCTTGCCTACTCTTTTGTGCTGAAAGAAGTACCCATACTCGATATTATGATTGTTGCGGCAGGTTTTGTTTTAAGGGTAAAGGCCGGCTCTGTTATTGCTGGAGTTGCCATGTCGGAATGGATTGTGATCATGGTTTTTCTGCTCGCATTATTTATGGCAATCGGAAAAAGAAGAGACGATGTTTTGCTGAAAGTTAATTCGGGAGTGGATATGCGTAAATCAATGAAAGGCTATAACCTTGATTTTTTAAACGTATTGCTTGCGTTGGTTTCATCAGTAATTATAGTTGCATATTTTATGTACACCATGTCAGAGGATGTTAAACTCAGGCTGGGCACTTACCGTTTATATTATACCTGTCTGTTTGTATTTGCAGGGTTGCTTCGTTACCTTCAAATCATTTATGTATCCGGAGAATCAGGCTCCCCCACCAAAATATTATATAAAGACAGGTTTATACAAGTGTCTATCCTTTTGTGGGTAGCCAGTTATGTTTTTTTACTTTATTTTAAAGACTATACTTTCTTCGAATAATGAAACAAGGAATTGCATTTTTTGATTTTGACGGTACAATTACAACAAAAGATACATTGATTGAATTTATCCGTTATAATAAAGGATCTCTTTCTCTTTTTTTTGGTTTTTTTTTACACCTGCATTATTTGGTGGGGTATAAACTAAAATTCATCAGCAATCAAACTGCCAAAGAAAAAATCCTTGCCCATTATTTCGGGGGAACCGAGAAAGATCAATTTGAACAGCTTTGTAAAAATTTTGCTGAAAACAAATTACCTCAGCTGATACGAACAAAAGCAGTTGAAGAAATAAAGAAACTTCAGCAGCAATCAGTCGAAACAGTCATTGTTTCAGCATCACCCGAAAACTGGGTGGCTTTTTTTGCTGACAAACTGAATATGCAATTGATTGCTACAAAACTTGAAACTTCAGACAACAGGATAACCGGAAAAATCAATGGTTACAATTGTTATGGCAAGGAAAAAGTAAACCGAATTAACCTGGCGTACCGGTTAGATGATTACGAAAAAATCTATGCTTACGGCGATTCATCAGGCGATAAACAAATGCTTGCCATTGCCCATTACAGTTATATGAAGCCCTTTCACAAATAATCAGCCTGAAGCAATAAACCTTCGCAAATAATGACAACTGAAAACGACAAAACATTTCTTGTTCAAAACCGGGATATTGTAATTATTTCAATTCAACCCTGGTATTATGAAATGGGAAGTAATTGCAAAAACATTGCTCTCGAACTGTCAAAACACAACAGGGTATTATACGTAAACATCCCCATAACGAGGAAAACATTTTTTAATAAAAACGAAACCGCAGGAGTAAAAAAACATTGCGGTATAATCCGCAAAAAGCAAAACGCTATTGAGCAGATTAATGAGCAGATGTGGCAATTTTATCCCACCACTCTGATTGAATCCATTAACTGGATTCCTGTTACCCGGATTTTCAGTTTTATAAACAAAATCAACAACATCCGCTTCGCATCTGATATAAGAAAAGCAATAAAGCAACTCAATTTTGAGAATATTATTCTTTTTAATGACAACGATATATATAATGGCTTTTATCTTAAGGAATTACTTTCGCCTTCGCTGTATATCTATTACATGCGTGATTTCCTGCAGGGATACAGTTTCTGGAGAAAGCACAGCAGCAAATCAGAACCACAGCTCATTCAAAAAGCTGATCTGGTTGTTACAAATTCCCTGTATTACCAGGAATACTGTTCAAAGTTTAATGCAACCAGTACTTATATCGGGCAGGGGTGTAAATTAAATTTGTTTGATCCCGAAAGTGTGGTTCAAGTTCCAGGCGACCTGCATCATATTCCGAAGCCCAAAGTTGGTTACGTTGGGGCATTGGATTCATCCAGACTGGACCATAACATCATCCGGATTATTGCAGAACACAATTCCAATTGGCAAGTTGTGCTTGTTGGCCCTGAAGATGAATCCTTCAGACAAAGTAAACTTCATGAAATCCCAAACATTCATTTTCTCGGAGCCAGATCAATTGATTTATTACCCGCATACATAAAAGATTTTGACGTATGTATGAACCCCCAGCAAATAAATTTTATCACAAATGGCAACTACCCGCTGAAAATTGACGAATACCTTGCAATGGGAAAAGCTACGATTGCAACAAGGACCAAGGCCATGCAACTGTTTGAAAAACATGTTTCGCTCGCCGAAACAGCTGAAGATTACCCCACATTAATTGAACACTTGTTAGCCGAAGAGTCCGATAAAAACAAAATTCAGAGCAGGATAATATTTGCAAAAAGTCATACTTGGGAAAACAGTATAAAACTGTTGTATGAGGCAATTAAAAAAAATGAAAAATCTTCTATTTAAAATCGAATATTTTTTTATTATGAATACGCTTATTCCTATATTGTCGTATATTTAATAGAGAAAGATTTTGATTATCCTTTTATCCACAGAATAATCCATTCGTTTTATCCCGTCCCTCCCTGATAGTTAGTTTAAACAGACAGTAAGTTTTTTATTTAAAAGGATATACATTATGAAACACAATTTTACACTTCTTTGCCTCACAGTTTTTTTCGTATCTGTTTTTTCAACTGCATTTTCACAATCTCTAGGTGACTTCAGATCAGTTAATGCACCTAAAAGCGGTACTGGTGGCAACTGGACAGATATTACTAAATGGGAACGATATGACGGTGCATCATGGATTGCTGCCGTAGCTTATCCCACTTCTGCTGACGGAGTAATTACCATCAGTGCAAATGACAGTATTTTGCTTGATGCTGATGTTACAGCAGACCAAATTACAGTAGCTGCAGATGCTGTTTTAGCCGTAAGTATATCAACATTTGATCTTACGTTAAACAATGGAGCCGGCGATGATTTAATTGTCAATGGTACGCTCTATTTGAGAGCTTTGGATTTAATAAACGGCCCTGGTAATATTGTAGTTAACGGCATATTTAATTGGTACAGCGGCTCCCTTGTGGCACCAACAACCACTGCAATCGGCTCTGTTACAAATCTCGATCTGGATTTCAGCAAAAATCTCAACAGTAATTTCACAAATAACGGAACATTCAATTGGATACGTGGACTTACTGCCGGTGGAATTAATTTTAACAACGCCACTTTTACAAACAACGGAACAATTAATGAACTGTTTCTTGCAGATGGAGGTTTTATAAGTGCATCGGGAACTAACGCCTTTGTAAACAATGGCATATTTAACAAAACCACCAATTTCATTTTCTACAATAATAGCCTGCCCTCAACAAACAGTGTTACTGGAAGCTTGAGTGGCAAAGGAAGTTTTGTTTTTAACTTTGGTACACTAACAAATAATGGAATTGTAGCTCCGGGTTCATCACCTGGTCTGTTAAATATAAATGCAGGAGCCATTTCCGGTCAAAGCACTACCATTAATATTGAAACATTAAATAATAGTGGCGCCGGTACAGGCCATGATCAATTGAATTTAACAACCACAGGGCCATTCACAACTAACTTAAGTACTGTAACATTAAATGTAACTGATATTGGGCCGGCACCATTGCAATCATATACAATTTTAACAACCACCGGCGATTTTTCCGGAACATTTGCAACAGCAAACATCCCCAGCGGCTTCTCACTTACATATAACAGCACTTCTGTTGTTCTAAACAAATTGTCGTTCCCATTACCAGCAGTTTGGGGTGAATTTGCGGCTGCACGCAGCGGTAATTCTGTTAAACTAAACTGGAAAACGTTACAGGAAAACAATACATCGCAATTCGCTGTTCAATATTCAACTGATGGAAGAAAATATTCTAACCTCGGTACTATTCCTGCAAAAGGGAATTCAGGATTAACAAGTAATTATTCCTTTACGCATGAACTTCCATTACAAACCGGTAATAATTTCTATCGCATACAGTTAACCGATCTTGATGGAAAAACAGATTATTCAGTTATCCGTGTTGTATCGTTCAACAATCAAAACAACAAACGCATAGTAATTATGCCAAACCCTGTCAGGGATATTCTTCAATTAATAACTGATGAGAATGTTGAAGTTAAACTTACTGATATGAATGGCCGCATTGTTAAAGTTCAAACCCTTACAAAAGGCACAAACAGAATTGAAGTAAATTCTTTAAAGCCCGGTCTCTATACAATCGGTACATATAAGAATAATCAGTTAGTTGAAACCCAGGTTATGGTTAAGCAATAAAAAAAGTTCACAAATACTCAGTAAAAAAGCTGCTACGTTGTAGCAGCTTTTTTTTCCTAAGCTTTTTTATCAGAAATGCTGTAATTGTTTTCAATAAGCCAAAGTAACATTGGTATAAAAACGATGATGTCAGGAACCAGGAACAACCGTGCCTGGTAAATTACCACCGAATAAATATGAACTGCAAACCACAAGGGAACCAGAGTAATAAACCATGTACGGAGCAGAACAGGATATCTTTTGAAAGTGTACAAAATAATAAATGGAATTACACTTAATACTCCAATTATCTCAAAATAGGCTTTTGCTGCAACAGCGCTTATCAGATTCAGTTTTATCATTGCCAAGCCAGGCGCAACCTTCCATACCTGGGGAGTAACGTATCCATAAAAGAGCCGTACTGAAACAAAAATTGCAAGGAAAATTAAATACATCACCGCTGTCAGCAGCCAAACATTCTTAGAAGGGAAATTAATGTCACGAATATTCATTTTTTTCAGGCTGAATTTTTCAAACCCGGTTTGTGACACAAAATATAATGCTGGAATAAGCAAAGCAGTTTCCCTGTTAAATGCTGCTAAAATAATTAAAGGGATAAACCACGCAGGGTTAACTCTGTACACAATAAAACAGGCAGCCAACAAATAAAAAACATTATCCAGATACGTATTAAATGTGAGATCGCTTGCAATAACACCATTGCCCATTGCCAGCGAAAGGAACATCAATGCAAAAAAAACGAGCCAGTTATTTTTAATAAAATACCGCCATAAACAAAATGCTGAAATAAAAACAAGGAAATTGAGGCAAAATCTGAAAAATACAAAAACAATCAGGTACTTCAGTGCTCCCTTTGTTTGCAGTAATTCAAAGAATTCCTTTGTTTCAGGCGTTGGTTCGGAAGTTTGGGTAAACTGAAAACGAAATTTTTCTTCAACGGGATAAATTTTATCAACAGTATGATTATATGTCCACATCATCCCCTCAATAATTACAGGGCAGAGCATTCTGTACTGCCAGGGGTTATAGTATTCTGACCTACCTTCAATTAACGCAATATGCCTTTTATAAGTTGTAACAGCTTCGCCGTTATAAAAGTTCTTGTAAATAGGGTATAACGATAAAAGGGAAAAGCAAAAAACAATAAAGACTAATTTCCTGTTACGGTTTTTTTGCAACAATTGTGTAATGGTGGTAAACATACATTTGCTTTTTTTCAAACTCAGTTATAATAAGGTTATTTCTCTCAAGCCATTCTTTTGCTTTTGAAGAAACCAGTTCGTTTCCTATTTCTCCTGCAAAAACAAGATCATGCATTTTGTTCCAGTAAACTAATGGGGTGCCTCCCTCAATATCTTTTAAAATGAACCGTGCACCGGGTTTCATTTTCTTTATTAAATCCTGAATAAAACGTTCCTGTACTTGCCTTGGCACATGATGAAGAACATCATTAAGAAATATTACATCCATTTCGGCAATCATATCAGGAAAATGAACACCATCAAACAGTTCAAATTTGTAGGCTGCATTGCCGTATTTGGTAAAAAGAGATTCAGCATTTTTCACTAACCGGTCACTGATTTCGATGCCGTAAATAAATGAAGGCTGTGCAAATTTTGACAATAATAAACAAAACTGCCCCGATCCGCACCCAACATCACCAACACGTTCACCCGGATTTACAAGACTGATCAATTCTGCAAACGGACAAACAACTGGCCTGTAAATTATTTTAAGCCTGTCAATAAAACCTGATCCGAAATTCAGCGATTTAAGATAACCCAGCAGTTCTTTGTTTGTAATTTTCTTTTCCATCTGATCTAACTCGTAATTGATTTTTTTTCATTCAGGTAACTACTCTGCTTTTTACTGATTGAAAAAAGAAACCAGAGCGGGCCATCTTTTATCAAAAGGTTGTAAAACGCAATACAAACTATAATACTAATAACAATTCCTGCAAACAGAAGTGCAACAGGATTTGAAATTAAAAAAAACTTCATTAACAATATACGCACAAATGCTGCTACAAACACATGCATTACATATATGTACAGCGAATGTGCCCCCACAATCCGTAAAAATGAAAGAAAACCCGCTTTCTGAATATTAAATGCAAGAATAAACATAAACAGGCAACCAAGCAATGAAACAAAAATAAATTCTCCTCTGCCTGCTAAATCTGACAAAAAATACTCCTCACCTTTATGTAAATAATACACCTGAATCAGAATAAATACAGGAGTACTGACAAGAAGAACATAAAACTTACTCAGCCATTGTTGAAATTTTTCTTTGAAAAAGATTCCTGAAAAAGCATCACCTGCAGCAAAAAAGATATAAAACTCCATCCAGTCCGACATCATGCTTACCTGGTTAAAAGACCGGGATAAGAAATAAAGCACAACTCCCAGCAGCAACTGCAATACATTATTTAATTTCATTTTTACTTTCACCAATGTGTAAATGATAGTAACATTAAACAACGCAGGTAAATACCAGAATTGATCCAATTGCCTCGGGTGATAAAAAATATAAGTATAATCAACAAGCCCCCTGCTTGCATTTGTAAAAGAAGAAAAAACAATTTGCAATGTAACCTGTAAAAAACACCAGATAAAATAAGGATACAGGATTGCCTCAAACTTATCAAAAAACAGCTTGGGCAATGTTCTCTTCAATAAACTTGAGTTAATAAAGAAGCCTGAGAGAATGAAAAACAACGGCATTCTGAAGCTGAAGAAAATCATATTTGCTGTAACAAGACCAGATGGTATTACCAGCCCGGTCCTTTCAATACCAATCAGCACATGCCTGTACACAACCAGTAAAATTGCAATACCTCTAACATAATCAACCCACTTGTACCTGCCCTTTTGCAGGTAATCAAGATTAAATAATTTTCGTATGAGATAAGGCAAAGTGGTTGATTTCACGTTTCAGTAATTATATAACCGTAAAAAACAGAATTTACATGGCAATACCGTTGATGTCTGAATTATTGAGGCGACATTATTTCTTTAATTACAGCATCCAGACTCTTTCCGATCAGCCGTTCAATTTCAAGCTTAAGTAAATCCCGTTCAAGCTCAAGGTTAATTTTCTTAGTCAATTCAATATTATAAAGTTTTTGAGCAGTGTTGTAGTCCTCAATTTTAATAATGTTATTTCTGAACTGTTCTTTTGCCTGTAAATAAGCAGTTTCTTCATCATCAACAGTTTGGTTTTGTATAGAGATGAGCTGCCCGTAGCTGATATATTGCCTGTATTTACCAATCACTTCGGCCCTGATATTACGAACGAGTTGCTCCTGTGTAAAATTACTGATGGCCACTTGCTGCTTTGCAGCTTTAACTCTTGTTCCATTCGATAATATTGTACCAAGCGGTATAGTAAACCCAAATGTCATACCGGGAAAGAAAATGGAACCGTTTTGATTTCCCTGTGTATATGTTTGATTATTGTAATTAGCATTTAATGTAAGAGAGTTTACCCAGGTATTTTTTTGTCCTCTAAGCTGGTACTCATTTATCTTACTCTGGCTTTGCGAACTTTTTATAGAGGGGCCATTCAATGCAAGCTCAACAAGTTTTTCTTCAATTGAATCTTTAAACGCATAAGCAGAATCAACAGTTTGCAAAATTTTGCTGAGCGATTCGTTTTTTTGAGCATGAACCAAAAAAGGGCTAACAAGAATTAAAAAAGATGCTGCAACAATGGCCATTCTTTTCTGAAAAAAAAAGTTCTTTCTCATACAGTTTGTAATTGAGTTTGTGACGTACTATTAAATTCCGGTAATCGTAGAATAATAGAAATTAAAGGGTAATAAATAACAACATCAGTTATCTGACCAATTGCCACCTGTGCAAAATCGCCTACATAAAAACAAAACAAAGCGGAAGTACAGGCTGCGAAAAGCATTTTTTCTTTTGGGCCGGCTTCAGAAAAATATCCACTGATCCCTGTTTTTATAACTGTAAAATATAAAAACAAAATGATGATAAAGCCAATCCATCCTAATTCAAGTGCCTTTTTTAAATATCCGCTGTCTGGAGGAAACCCTGCCAAAGGGTGGTTAGGATGATACGTTAATCCTTCATCACCGGTTGTGCTTAATCCGCCTCCAAAGGGATGTACATAAATGTATGGCTGAATTGATTTTCTGTTATTTTCTCTTACAAGGTAAGAGGGGTCTTTGGTACCGCTTCGCAATGTTCTGATGAAATGACCTTGCTGGTTAGAACCTCCAAATGGCAAAAATTGTAACGCCAGGAAAAAGACTAAACCAAATACAGCAAAAATTCTTGTAGTTTTTCTGTTCACTGTTAAAAGCACAAACAAAACAATCCCTGCAACAAACATCACATTAGCAGTTCTTGTTAGTGAATATGACATTGCCGCCAGCATAAGTGCAACTGCCACAAAAATTACTACCCGCTTAAAAGTACTGGTTTGCGCCAAAGCTAATACTGTAAAAAAAACACTTGCTATTGACATGACGATCGAGAGAGAAAGAGCATCGGGGAAAACCGACATTCGCCTTGCACCACCATTTACAAAAGTCATTCTGAACCTTCTGGGATCTAACCTCAACCAGTCCATTTCAAAATTAAAAAACCCATGCCACTCCTGGATACAGGCATATATTGCCACCAGTATACAACTAACAAAGAATACCTTAATAAACCTGTCAATCTTTTTCTTGTCAGAAAAAACTATAAATGAAATCAGTAAAAGCAGAAATACACCAACTATTTTCCGGATAACCGGAATAAAACCAGAGATAGACAAACCGGCAAAATTAAAAATTTCAAAAAAAGTGTATAGATAAATCACTACTAACAGCAACCCAACTCTTGTGTTTACAAGTTTCTTTGTTTCAAAGGCAATTTTTTCTCTGCGAATGATGAATCCCAAAAAAGTTACACCAATCAGAATATCTGAAAAAACACCAACAGGAAGTATATTATCAAATAAGAGCCTGTTAAAAAAGCTTATAAAAAAAGAATAAATGAGAATAATGTATAAGCCAATCTCTGCATTTAATATGCACAAAAGCAATACTGCAGCAGCAATAACTGATGCAAGAAGGCCAAACCCGAGAAGTTGTTTTTCTGCCATTAAAAATCCGGCAAGCAACGCAAATAATAATGGAAGAATAATAGTCAGCCATTTTCTTGACTGATCAGCCATCACAGTTTTACCCCTGCCTGAAGAAAACCTGAATGCAGATTTATTCTTCGTAACATTTATATCATCGGTCAAGGCCATCGGGTAGTATTAAAAAAACAGAATTTTAAAAAATATTGCAATAAAAACCAAGGCTACCAGCAAAACCATAGCCCTTTCATGAACTGTTTTCAGCCTTTGTTTAACATGCCTGTCCCCATCGTGATCGTGATACATATTATTTAAACATTTGAAGAATGAAAAATCAGGCTGTGTTTACATTTTGCAAATCAACCATGTTAAGAACTGAACCTGTATATTTTCCTTCCAGACTTTTAAAGAAATGAAGCGATTCACTATCTATCTGCTTAATACTGTCTGAAGCTGAAAATACTCCGATAACACCATCAACATACTGCGATAATTCTTTGGCATCAGAAAAATCATTCAGTGGTGGCCCTTCAAGAAAAATGTAATCAAATGAATTTGTCAGTTCATGTAAATGCTTAAGCAAGTTATCAGCCGGTAATACTTCGCTGGGTGTAAAATCGCCGGCCTGGCAACCAATTACAAATATCCTTTTGTTGTCATCAATTGTAACAGCTTTTTCAAAAACCTGTTCAACCAGTGGTCTTTTACTATCATATTCCAATTGCTCAAGCGAAGGCACGGCACCCAGATAAACTGTCAGATCATTATTGCAGAAATTTGTATCAATTATCAGGATTCTTTTTTTACTCATACTAAAACTGTAAGACAGCCCTGTAATAATAGTAGTTTTTCCCTGCCCTTTTTTGGTACTTGCAAAAAGAATAATACGCTTACCACTGCTTTCAATTTCATACCTGAGTTTACGTAAACATTCCCTGAAGATATTATGTGCTTTTGCATATCTGGGAGCATCATCCTTTTTTACAACAATATCAGAAATTCTATTCTTTTTGAAGTCCATGAGATTAATCATGTTGATTAACTTCAGATTAATTGCCTTGGTGAAAATTCCGGGAGTTTTGATTGATGAATCGAGATAAGCCACAAGCAAAATAATGAGTACCGATGCCAACATTGCGGCCCCTCCTGCCAGTCCCACAATCAATAACCGTTTGGATGGCTCAGGCGCTATTGCAGGCTGTGCCATCAGCAACTGACGAAAGTTATTTGCAGATGAAGAACTTGTTTCAAAGGCATCATTATATTTCTGCCTGGCAAGTAAGTATTCTGAATTTGCCTGTTCAACTTCTTTCAGCAAAGTCTCTGCAGATGCACCACGTGCTGCATTAGAATTAGCAGCACCACGTAATGCTCCTATCTTATTCTTCAGCGAGCTGATATTATTTATACTTGTTTGTATATCGATTTGCAGATCATTTTTCTTTGCAAGCAATTCTGTTTTTGTTTCAGGAAGTTTTTCTGTTGTGGTTGCAGTGCCGGGTTTTGTTTCAGCCACTCTGTCCTGATATTGCTTTTTTAACCTGTTATATCTTGCAAGCAGGGCCTGATCGTTAGAACCTGATGATACATAGTTTCTATATGCTTCGTTCACTTCATTACGTAAAACAATAAGTTCATCATTAGTACCATCAGAAACAACAGGTGCTGTTTGCGAATTGAAATTTGCCAGCCTGTTTTCAACTTTTCGTAATGATGCCTGAAGATTGGCTAAATTGGCTTGTTCAGTTGCCAGCGATTGCTCAAAATTTGAAATAAGATCATAAGTGCTGGTACTTTCCATATTAGCACTGGCAATACCCGCCCCTGCCATCAATGCCTTTTTGAAATCCAGCTCTTCCTTTCTCTTATGCATGATATTTTTTAGCGTATCCAGAGATTCCTGTGAAGTAGTACTTCTGATCTTTTTATAGTAACGGATAAACTGCTCATATAAATTATTGATTGCAAAAGCCGATAACTCCGGATTTTCTGATACAAAATCCATTTGAATATAATCAGTATGCTGCACCCTGTACACCACAAGCTGCTTCATAATATTTTTATAATCGTATCCATACAACCGCAGAAATTCAAGCATTTTCTTTTCTTCCGGCTTGTATGATGTGAGCAGATTCATATTCTCCAGCCTGTCTCTGAAAATCCGCTTTGCCTCGTCCTTATTAATCTCTTTGTACAAAACACTTTCCTTATCCTTTTCTGTAAGTTGCGTAAAAGGGTCTTTTTCTTCCAGATCGTGTAAAATCAGTTTGTAAGCAAGCAGATTAATAACAGATGGTGAAGTAATTGTTACAACAGCATTATTAAACTTTGTATCTGCCTCATATAAATCAAAATTATCGGTACCAATAGCAATTTTGTCGCTAATGGTAAATCCTGTGGAGACTTGTGTAAATGAGCGGTATTTCTTTTTATTGTTTTGCGTAAGAAAGAATGCAAAGCCGGCTGCAAGGATGGTTGCAAATATGATAATCCATTTTCGCTTTAATAATGTTCTGAACAAATAAATAATATCCATGTTTCTTTAAGTCCTTTTTGTTATCGTTAATAAAGGATTTTTAGGATTTACTATTGTCTCATGGAATATTGACGGATTTTCGAATGATATTACGCCGGGGTCAGCAGTATCCTAAAGGCGTGATAATAAAGTGTTTCAAGTATAAAAGTAGTAAACTGGGGGAAGTTACACAACTTTTTGGTGAAGATTCAGTTTTTTAATGAGATATTAACCTGGCTGTTCTTATTGTGGCGGTCCCTGTGTCTGAGCCCGCTTTGCTTTATCCCAAAGAGCAGACTGATGACCTTTTAAAAACCTGATAAATCCCAGCAAAACGGAATAATTCATAAACACAAAATAATAAATAAACTTAACGGGCTTTAGTTTAATGGAACCGGAAGAAACTGAATGAGCAATGAATGCCGAACCGTAAAAAACAAACTGCAGGATGAGCATTGCCAGCCAAAAAAAGCTTTTTGTACCATAAGCTAGTACAATATTGCTCAAGAGAATCAAGATAAGGCAAAACGGACTGGCTGCCCAACGAAGTACCCGATGAGAAAAATATAAAAAAAACAAACGGGGATGCTCCCAGAACCTGAACAGACTTTTAAGCATAACAATTGCCTGGAACCCGCCTGCTGATATTCTCACTTTCCGCTTTTTCTCTTCCGATACTGAAGCAGAAGGAAGTTCAGATGCAACAGCATTTTTTTCATAAAGAATTTTATACCCTTTCCGGGCTACTTTTAAACTGATTATGAAATCATCAAGAATTACATCTGGAGAAACAGGTTCAAACAACTGCCTGCGCACTGAAAACAGCTCACCGGCAGCACCAACAACTGAATAAAAATCTGAATCATTTTGTTTTAAAAAAGATTCATATTTCCAATAAAGCCCCTCACTTGCAGTTTTGTCATCTTCGCTCCCCGCTACACGAACCACTTTTTTTTCTCCGGCAACTCCGCCAATTTTCTCATTGCTATAATGGCGAACAATATTTTTTACTGCATCAGCATTAACATATGTATTGGCATCGTTAAAAATTAAAATATCATTATGTGCAAATTGAACAGCCCTGTTAAGTGCTGCAGATTTTCCCTGTCGCTGATTTTGATGCAGTAAGATTACACTTTCATAGCCTCTTACAATATCAGGAGTCCGGTCTGAAGAACCATCGGTAATGAAAATATATTCAATTAAATTACGGGGATAGTCGAATGAAAGACAATTTTTAATCTTTGAATCAATACAATCTTCTTCATTGTATGCTGCGACAATAAAAGAAACGCCTGGGGTAAAATCCTGAGCTGGGGGTTTCTTTTTACCAAACAACCGATTAGCCACATATACAACAACGGCATAACCGATATAGTTATAAATAACAATACCACAGCAAATCCAGAATAATAATTTCCATAGCAGCATCCCGAAAATTAAAACTAATTTTCCGTTTATGAAATATTAACTTTATAAATTATACAGCTGTTATAAATAAAGTCATTTTAAAAATTCATGAAAGCATTACAGCTACACCATCCGAAACAATCATTTTAATCAATCATCAACATTCCTGAATATGGCTTTTGCATTTAATTTTCTGAAATTCGATCAATTGGCCGTTGAAATTCCAGATAAAGAGGACGCCAAAAAAAATCATTTTATTTTTTTATCAATTCTCCTGACAGGTTTTCTTTTAAGAGTAATCGTTTGTTTTTTTGTTTCGGAACTTCATGTACAAAGAGATACGCTTGGTTATATTGGACAAGCTGATACGCTGCTGGCAGGAGGTTACACAAATTATTTCCCAAACGGATTCCCTTTCATAATAGCTTTATCAAAACTTATTTCGGCTGATCATTATGTTACCGTTCTGCTATGGATTAATATCTTTTTGTCAACTGCAACTATTTATTTTATTTATCATATTGTAAAAAAAGCCTCCGGCAACATTACGATTTCATTACTCGCCGCTTTCATTCTTGCAGTTTTCCCAACGCAAATAAATTATGTTCGGTGGATTCTTTCAGAAACACCTTCTACTTTCTTCCTTGCCGGGTTTTTCTTCTTTTATATACAAAACAAAAACTTCGCTGCTGGTTTGTTTATAGGGTTAGCTTCTATTATCCGCACAGAGTTATTTATGATATTACCATTTGTAATGCTTACAGAATTACTTGCATTCAAAAAAATCAGGGTATTCATTCTGGCAGGATTACTCATTCCAATATTATTAACAGGTTTTTATTGTAAGCAAAAAACCGGAAAGTTTGCAATTTCAGGGCATGGCAAGGTAAATACTGCATATTCTGTTACTGCTTCTGGCAGTTATATTGACTGGTACTATCTTGATAAGCATCCTGAAATAAAAACCAGTAATGATGCTATGAAAATGTACATAGAAAGCATGAAGGTAAATCCAACTCAGTTTATTAAAAACAGAGCTGCTAATCTTTGGGAACTCTGGGGATTTTTTCCTTCTTCTTCATCGGGGAACCGGGGGCTTGCATCCAGAATTCTTATTGGCCTGACAAATCTTTTTCTTCTTTCCTTTGGCTTATTTGGTTGGTGGAAACAAAGAAAAAATTTCAGCATGTTTATACTCATTTTTCCTTTCCTTGTCATTACCGCTGTGCATATAATGATGTATGCACTGCCGAGATATACTTACCCTGCTGAGCCATTTTTAATTGCTCTTTCATCATTTACACTATTTCCTTTGATCAAGAATATCAGGTCAGGATTTATTCGGAAAAAAGGCACTGACTCCCAATAAAAAAATGTAAAAAAAAGGCTGCCTTGATTCAGGCAGCCCTTCTTACTTTAAAAAAACTAGTTTATCGTTTTATAAGTTTTAATACCTTTTCAGCTTCGATACCGCAATTGACATAAACAAAATATGTTCCTGCCTGTAACTTGCTTACATCAATTGGAACCATTGTTTTTGTATCAGTACGAAGTACCTGTTTTGTGCAAACCAGCAATCCATTCAGATTAAAAACTTTCACAAACAACCAGCTATCTTTTGTGTTGGTTATAACTTCCAGCATCGCAGAGTTTTTGGCTGGATTAGGATATAATCGCAAAGAAGACAATGTTGTTGTAATGGCTGTTCCTTCCTGTACAATTATTTCTACCGTATCTTTTCCTGATGCTCCGCTGTTATCTGTTACGGTCAGTACAAACTGGTATGTACCTTGTGCCAGACCTGTTACTGTTGTGCTCGCTGATGTGGATGAACTGATCGTGCCTGATGCAGGTCCGCTCAGTTTGGACCATCCGTAACTGCTGATCGTACCATCGGCATCACTGCCGCTGCCACTCAGTGTTACACTGCTTACCGGCAATGTAATTGTCTGATTACTTCCCGCATTCGCTACAGGTGCCTGGTTCGCTGCTGCATTCACTGTTACCTGTACCGTATCTTTTCCTGATGCTCCGCTGTTATCTGTTACGGTCAGTACAAACTGGTATGTACCTTGTGCCAGACCTGTTACTGTTGTGCTCGCTGATGTGGATGAACTGATCGTGCCTGATGCAGGTCCGCTCAGTTTGGACCATCCGTAACTGCTGATCGTACCATCGGCATCACTGCCGCTGCCACTCAGTGTTACACTGCTCACCGGTAATGTAATTGTCTGATTACTTCCCGCATTCGCTACAGGTGCCTGGTTCGCTGCTGCATTCACTGTTACCTGTACCGTATCTTTTCCTGATGCTCCGCTGTTATCTGTTACGGTCAGTACAAACTGGTATGTACCTTGTGCCAGACCTGTTACTGTTGTGCTCGCTGATGTGGATGAACTGATCGTGCCTGATGCAGGTCCGCTCAGTTTGGACCATCCGTAACTGCTGATCGTACCATCGGCATCACTGCCGCTGCCACTCAGTGTTACACTGCTCACCGGTAATGTAATTGTCTGATTACTTCCCGCATTCGCTACAGGTGCCTGGTTCGCTGCTGCATTCACTGTTACCTGTACCGTATCTTTTCCTGATGCTCCGCTGTTATCTGTTACGGTCAGTACAAACTGGTATGTACCTTGTGCCAGACCTGTTACTGTTGTGCTCGCTGATGTGGATGAACTGATCGTGCCTGATGCAGGTCCGCTCAGTTTGGACCATCCGTAACTGCTGATCGTACCATCGGCATCACTGCCGCTGCCACTCAGTGTTACACTGCTTACCGGCAATGTAATTGTCTGATTACTTCCCGCATTCGCTACAGGTGCCTGGTTCGCTGCTGCATTCACTGTTACCTGTACCGTATCTTTTCCTGATGCTCCGCTGTTATCTGTTACGGTCAGTACAAACTGGTATGTACCTTGTGCCAGACCTGTTACTGTTGTGCTCGCTGATGTGGATGAACTGATCGTGCCTGATGCAGGTCCGCTCAGTTTGGACCATCCGTAACTGCTGATCGTACCATCGGCATCACTGCCGCTGCCACTCAGTGTTACACTGCTTACCGGCAATGTAATTGTCTGATTACTTCCCGCATTCGCTACAGGTGCCTGGTTCGCTGCTGCATTCACTGTTACCTGTACCGTATCTTTTCCTGATGCTCCGCTGTTATCTGTTACGGTCAGTACAAACTGGTATGTACCTTGTGCCAGACCTGTTACTGTTGTGCTCGCTGATGTGGATGAACTGATCGTGCCTGATGCAGGTCCGCTCAGTTTGGACCATCCGTAACTGCTGATCGTACCATCGGCATCACTGCCGCTGCCACTCAGTGTTACACTGCTCACCGGTAATGTAATTGTCTGATTACTTCCCGCATTCGCTACAGGTGCCTGGTTCGCTGCTGCATTCACTGTTACCTGTACCGTATCTTTTCCTGATGCTCCGCTGTTATCTGTTACGGTCAGTACAAACTGGTATGTACCTTGTGCCAGACCTGTTACTGTTGTGCTCGCTGATGTGGATGAACTGATCGTGCCTGATGCAGGTCCGCTCAGTTTGGACCATCCGTAACTGCTGATCGTACCATCGGCATCACTGCCGCTGCCACTCAGTGTTACACTGCTCACCGGTAATGTAATTGTCTGATTACTTCCCGCATTCGCTACAGGTGCCTGGTTCGCTGCTGCATTCACTGTTACCTGTACCGTATCTTTTCCTGATGCTCCGCTGTTATCTGTTACGGTCAGTACAAACTGGTATGTACCTTGTGCCAGACCTGTTACTGTTGTGCTCGCTGATGTGGATGAACTGATCGTGCCTGATGCAGGTCCGCTCAGTTTGGACCATCCGTAACTGCTGATCGTACCATCGGCATCACTGCCGCTGCCACTCAGTGTTACACTGCTTACCGGCAATGTAATTGTCTGATTACTTCCCGCATTCGCTACAGGTGCCTGGTTCGCTGCTGCATTCACTGTTACCTGTACCGTATCTTTTCCTGATGCTCCGCTGTTATCTGTTACGGTCAGTACAAACTGGTATGTACCTTGTGCCAGACCTGTTACTGTTGTGCTCGCTGATGTGGATGAACTGATCGTGCCTGATGCAGGTCCGCTCAGTTTGGACCATCCGTAACTGCTGATCGTACCATCGGCATCACTGCCGCTGCCACTCAGTGTTACACTGCTCACCGGTAATGTAATTGTCTGATTACTTCCCGCATTCGCTACAGGTGCCTGGTTGGGTAAAGCAGAACAATTCGTTGAAAAATAAACCGGAATCTGTGGTTCTTCAACAATAACATTAGTCGAGCCTCCAGTTGTTGCAATATTATTACAAATGAAATTTCCGCTTTTATGGAAAGTATTCTGATAATCACCCACTACAATTCCTCCCTGAGAATTCTTTCTTCTGCCTAATGAGTTACCCGATACATAGAAGTGAGTACTGTCTATCGGAGCTTCTGTTGGCTTTGTATATATACAAATTGAATAAGGCCATGTAATGTTATTCGTAACAACTGTCCTGCTCGCAAATTGAATAATATCAGTACTCCAGTCACCAAAGCCATAATGGTTTAAGTAACCACTGCTGTCAATCACATTATTTTCAATTCGCAGCGTATTGCCTGTACTGCTCGCACCAAACGAGCTGATACCATAAGTGAATGTATTTCTGATGTTGTTTCCATACACCCAAACATTGCTGTATGTACCGAGATTAATACCTGCACCCTGCGCTTCATCGCCACCCATACCGTTGTGAGAAACAGTATTATTATATATTTCACTTTGACCTGTACTTGCTGATGCAAGCTGAATACCTGCACGGCCTGTACTGTCAACAATATTATTATACACTTTAATGTTACCCATTCTTACAGGTCTTGGATATGTTGTAACACCATTACAAACTACTGGTCTTACATCATAACTGTTGGGACCATTATCAGGAGATGTATTACCTATATACATACCCTGATTCCATGTTTTTACAATTCTATTGTGATGAACACTGATAGAATCAATCACCCAGTTTGGATAATTATACTGAGGATCACAATCTCCATCTTCTTTTATGTTCATTCCAATGCCTGCATGACTGATGGAAACGTTGCTCACTTCAATGTTCTTTGAACGCCCTTCAATTGACAACGCAAACTGCCCGTTAACCAACGTTCCTGTTGGATATGGCTGAATGTGAAAACCATACTGAACTCCGGCTGTTCCTGTTCCTAATATTTTTATATAAGTGCAACTGCGCAGTTTCAATTGTGAAGATGTACCTGAAAGCCGTGCTTGTCCGTTTTTATTCATAATTACGATAGGACAAGTTGGAGTACCATTTTTTCCCTCTATATATATGTAGCTCCAGGCCTTTGATCCATCAATAAACAACGTATCACCAGGCTGCAGATTATAGGAATTCCAATATCCTGAATCCTGCCCAGGAACCGGCGTATATGCAGTTCCTGTACAAGACGTTTGCACTTGTGTATTATTTACATTTACGGATATCTGATCAGTGCTTGCTCCATTATTTACAGAAAGCTGAAATACGTAAGTTCCCTGTACTAAACCAGTAACTGAAGTATTTGCTGCTGATGGCGTGGCAATTGAAGGATTATTCGGACCTGATACTTTTGTCCACGCATAAGAAGTTATAGATCCTGTACTGCTGCTTCCGCTTAACATTACACTTGATACCGGCAAAGTAATTGTTTGATCTGAACCAGCATTCGCAGTAATTGCAGAGGATTGATTCACTGTTACAGTTGTAAATGCAGAAGTGTTTTGACCATGACTGTCTTTTGCTGTAACCTGAAATATATGTGTTCCGGCAGTAAGTCCTGTAATTGTGGTATTGCTGTTTGTACTGTTGGCAATTGATGCTGATGACGATTGGTATGAAGCAAATATATTTCTTGCCACTACCTGTTCAAACAACATCCGGTGTCCGAGGTTGTTAAAATGAATGCCGTCGCCGTAAGCATATTCGGGTATAAATGAAGTGTTCCCTGATACAACCATTCCATCATAAAAATTAATTGCACTGTTACCAAATGCATTGAGTATACTGTCTCTGATAGTTTGCAATTTTAATTGAGTTGCGGAACTGAAATCAATACGTGGTTGTGTTGTTGTAATAAAACACTGTTTACCTGCAGTGGTAACAATATTATAAATTGTTCTGAATGCCATCATTACTTCAGAAACAGTTAATACGTCATAACCATTAGTAGGAAAATTGACAATAACGATGTCAGGATTTAAGGCTAAAGCTGCTGTAACATTATGAGCAGGGTCAGGACTACCCTGACTTCCTGTTGGCAGATATCCCGTAGGCATGGCATTGAACACAGATGTTCCCACAACACCCAGATTGCAGCTCGGTGCTGATGATGCACTGCTGATTAACCCATTTTTTACTCCCCAATTATAGAAGCGATAATATACGGCACTGTCTTCGGTTGTGGCACCGGTACCAGCAGTTGTACTGCTTCCAATCCAAACTACTTTCTTAGCACTTTGTCCGGGAGTTTTAAGTTTATACCAATTTGTTGAAGCAAGTGTTGCTCCTGTAACTACTGGTGAACTTGTAACATTAACTGAAGATGTTGGTAAAGTAATTGTTTGATCGGCACTGGCAGTTATTTTAGGGAAACTATATGAAGACGGAGGAGGTGTTACCGGCTGCTGAGTTCCGACAGTCAATGTACGTTTCGATAGTAAAAACCACTCGTACAAATTCAAACTATCCTGTGTTACACCCGATCCCATTACAGATGAACCATTAGTGTTCGGTGCAACAGGAACCCCGCCTGTTGTACAACCACTACTGCAATTACCAGAATTACCATAGTAATTTACAGTAGGTCTGAAGGAAGGATTATAAGCACTACCCCAAACTGAATGCCCAACACCTGCAACAACAGTAAACTTATTGGCAGGCTTTGGGTTTAACTTATTGGTACTGTCATGATATCTGAGATCGGTTGAAAGAAACTGATCTTGTTCGCTGGCTATTGTCCAAATCCTTACTCCATAATTTGATCCATATCTTAACCCAGCCTCAACCTGTACATCGGTATAACCATTTGCAGCACTTACACCAGCACCATTAGCAGTCGCCATGGCGGCAAACATCTTAATAAAATTAGAATCCCTGCTACCAAAAGTTGTAAACACACCATCACCGCCAGCAGATAATCCGGTAAGATAAATCCTGCTCGAATCAACTCTGTATTTTGAAAGAATTGACGGGAGAATATATTTTAGTTCGTTATAACTATAACTCCAGTAAGGAGCCTGGGGAGATACAACAATAAAACTGTCAGTCTTTCCTGTTAACGGATTTACTGCCACGGCATCCCACCCATCAGCTATCCGGCCGCTGATTGCCCTGGGAGAAGCTGTGTAAAGTTTTGATAAATCAACCTGTGTTGAGCCTACTTCACCTACACCATGCAATGCAATAATCAATGGATAGGTTCGGGTAGTATTGTTGTAAGTAGTTGGCAACCATGTTAACCCGTAAGTAAGTGTTCCTGAACTGGATTTTGCAAACTGATCAACTCTCTGTCGCCCCATTATTGTTTGTGCCTGTGTTTGTGTAAGCTGCAACAGGGCAAATAATAGAAATAACCTTTTCATAGTTTGGTACGGAATTTTAGGATATACCCAATATTGGATTTTAAACATATTTTTTGTTGGATCATAAAGACTGCGCTCTTGGATTTTTCAGTATAACTCCGGAATAAAGATTATACCAGAAATCTACGCCCAAAAAAGACAAACTTCATGCCAACAAAAAACATTTTAACAACACTGTTTCCACAAAAAAAGTCGCACTATCATACAATTCCTGCGGAATGAAAATTAAATCCAACTCAAAATTATTCATAAATGATTGGTTTTTATTTGCATTAGTACCCGATTTTCGTTCCGGTAATTAGTGAACGAAAAATCGTATCAATACGATATTGTATATACGATACAGGTATAGAAAAATCCTTTATAAAAAGCCTTGTCTCCCCTTCAAATATTGCTTACTTTTCCGCTGTATACAGAAACACTTAGACATTTCTAATGTATTTTTTTTAACATACAAATCTTTGTGGGCAGACACTCGAAGTACTAACATGAATTTTGCGAACATTTTTTCGTCTTATTGGGTCCGCTCGGCTTTTTTTTCCATACTGCAGCGATTTGTACTAATCCTCTTTGGATTCCTCAATTTCTTCTTACTTATTCGGGGGCTTTCCATTCCTCAAATGGGGGTTTGGGCGCTTTTTTTGACAATCGTCACCATCTTCGAAAACACAAAAACCGGCCTTTTAAAAAATGCCCATATAAAATTTGTAACAACAACTCAGGATAATGATGCAAAAGCAGCCATAGCTTCTTCATCCCTGCTTATTAACTTACTCATCACTGCTTGCGGAATAATCGCAATTATTTTTACAGGTAAACAAATCGGCATTTTTTTTAATTCGGAAGAAGAATTATATACTGTACTTGTCTGGTTCATCCCCGGCCTTATTTGCATGATTTTTTTCTCACACCTGGAAGCAGTTCAGAATTCGCATTTTGATTTTAAAGGGGCTTTTGCCGGCAACCTTGTTCGGCAGGTTTGCTTTTTTATAGCCATAATAACCCACTTTGTTCTTAAAAAGCCATTGAACATGCAGTTGCTTGGCATTTACCAATCGTTCAGCATTCTTGCAGGTACTATCGTTCTGTTTCTTTTCAGCAAAAAATATTTGTTTCTGAAGTTTAACCCTTCAGTTCAATGGATTAAACAAATCATTAATTATGGCGGTTATATATTTTTTACTGGTGTTGTATCAAACCTGTATTCAAATATTGATCAGTTCATGACAGCGGCAATAATACCAGGCTCAATTGCATTTTACAATGCTGCTAAACGTATCAACAATTTTATTGATATTCCTACATATACTGCTGCCGATATTTTGTTTCCAAAAATGTCACTAGCCTCAATGGAAGAGGGCATTTCTAAAATAAAATACTTTTACGAAAAAATGGTTGCTGCAATTTTTGCTATAATCATTCCTATTTCTGTTTTGGTAATCATCTTTGCAAAACCGATTGTTCATATAATTGCCGGGCCAGCATACAATTCATCATTTCCGATTTTGCAAGGCTACATGATTATAAGTATAATTGGAGTAATTCAACATCAGGCTTCAATAGCTTTTTATTCAATCGGAAAAACAAAACTTTGCTTCATACTTAATTCGGTGCAATTGCTTCTAAATCTTTCAATTGCTTTTGTTTGCCTCAAACTTTTCGGATTCTATGGTGCAGTAATTGGAGCTTTGATTACAGCACTAATCAATATTATCATCTGGATGTATTTTATAAAAAAAGAAATCAACCCGTCATTCAGGCAAATACCGGTTTATTCAAAAGAATACTACCTAACAGTTATTTCAACTATAAAAAAATTCCGCTCTTTCAAAAAACCTAATTGATTTTATATTTTATAAAAAGTGTTCCTGTTAACAACCAATTAAATTGCGGCTTCGCCGTGGAAAAAGCTTTTTGATAATATTGATAACTAATGCTGTGCTTATAAGTACAAGAATGTAATCAATAGTCCAAAACAAAAGACTGCCAGGCAAACCCTCTCCGGCTACTTTCTCATACACTGCTTTGATAATTAAGATGGCATAGTAATGCAAAAAGAACATCCCAAAGCTGATGTTTGCCAGATAGGAGACAAACGAAGGCACAAATTTCTCAAACCTCCAGAGCCAATAAATAAAAAAAGCACAGAAAAGCATTTTCTGAATATAATTCAGGGGATTTCTGAATGCATCATAAAAAATGTAGTTACTAACTAAAACAACCGCAAGCAATAACGTAATAAGCCATGCGTATTTCTTTGCAAATTCAAGAAACTGTTCTTTGTACCTGCTCATAAACATTCCAAACATATAAACAGAAATAAAATGAACAAACATTTTTGGAATATTAATAAACGGCTCCCGTTCAACAAAAACTGATAATACAACAAACCCAATGAGCACGTAATACAATTTTGGTCTCCTGTCTATATAGAAAAACAAAGGAGCTGCCAGATAGAATAATGCAATCATTGGTACAAACCACAGGGGCTGCAGGTGGGCGCCGGTAATAATAAAATAGAACACTTTTTTAACTGCAGGCCATGAAAGAAATCCCTGAAAAAAATCCGTTACACTCTCCGGAACATCATTTGTATATAACCGGTATATAATAATCGGAATTGAAACTATAAAATAAGGCAGTATTACATTCTGCAGCTTTTTCTTCAGATAATCAGCATAGTTTAATTCTTTGGTAAGATGTTGAAAAAGGTATCCGGCAATAAAAACAAATAATACTGTGCCATTCCCAAAAAGCAAATCAAGCACCTTGTGCATCTTCGAATCAGGTTCCCAATTAAGAAGCAGGTGGCAGGCAACTACAAACAATATAGCAATGCCACGAAAATGATGAATGTAAGAGATAAACTTTCTGCTCTCCTTTTTTTCTGCTGTTGCCGTATTGCCCGATAAATTTGTCTGAATACCCATACAAAAAACATTTTTTTTAAAAAAAGGCTGCCTGATTTTGGCAGCCTTAAAATTAATATTAACAGATCAAGTATTAGTTTACTTCTTTATCAGTTTAAATGTTGCTTTAGATCCTTCAACGTTAATAATATAAATGCCAGGAGCATAATTATTACCCTCAATTCCAAGTTTAAACTGACTCACACCTTGTGGTACATTGCGGAACTCTCTTGAGTATATCCTGCGTCCCATCAAATCAGTCATATACACAACTACACGTTCCTTCATTTCAGTCATTTCAAAATTAAGTGTAACATCATCTGTAAATGGATTTGGATATGCACCAACTTTCAGATTCTTGATAACCGGCTGTTCTGTTGCCCTGTTATTTACAGTACCTGCTCCGATTGAAGCCGGTGGCCTGAATGCCCCAACTCTTCCGGCAACCATTGAACTTGAAATTCCCGAACCAGAACCTCCGTTCTGAATATTTCTGTCGTTCAATGCTCCTTCAATTGTCATTGCATTCACATATCCACGACCTTCGGTGGTATACATTGTAATGTAAACAGTTCCTGTACTATCTGGCACAACACCACTGATTGTAGCAACATTTGTTGTATTATCAGTTGCGTCCAGCGTAACAACTTTGTTGCCAATTTTGTATGATGTTGTTACTGGTCCGCCAGTTGGTGACAGCCTGCTGCCAAAAAACTTGAAGTTGTAATTTCCTGCAAGATTCAACCCATCAATTTTCCATTTTGCAGTATCTCCGTAGTTTACGTAGAAGAACCCAGCCATTACATTATCAGGATAAATACCAGTATTATTTCCAGTCGTTTTACCGTAAATGTTATAGCCGGTGAACTCTGTTAACAATGTAAGATTCATACCTGTGTATTGACCTGCTCTGTTTATGAAATTATTTACAGTTGAGCCAATCTGAAGTATCTGATTAGTATTTGTCCAGTTGCCACCTTGAGCAGGATTAGAAACCCCATCATTAAAGTTCAGATCAACCACATAAAGGATTGTTGATGCTGCGGCAGTATTCGTATAATCTGAATAAACTGTTGGAGCACCTGTTTTCACAGCCCTTACCTTATAATAATACAATGTACCGGCAGCAACTGTTGCATCAGTGTAACTTGTCACATTAGCTGCAGTTGTTGTTAACAAAGAATAAGTTCCATTTAGTGAAGAAGATCTGTAAACTTCAAATCCTGTTTCATTGTTTGACCTGTCGCTCCAGTTCAGACCAATTGACGTATTGTTTCCTGCAGCTCCGAGATTAGCAGGAGCAAGAGGCATACCATCATCAACATATGACTGAATAACTAAAGCATTGATATAACCATAAGGAGAAGTTGAAGCTTTTTGAGCTGTAAATTCAATTTCTCCAGCTGCATTTGGAACTAATCCATTCAACTGAACAGTATTGGTTGTATTGCTTGCTGCATTGAGCGATACAGATTGACCACCATAAGAATAAACCGTACTTCTGTCATCTGCCACACCACCTCTGCTTGCGAAGAATATCAGATTGTACCTTGCTGTTGCAGAAGTTGACAAACCTGTTATCCTGATGCGACGTACTGTTGACTGATCTGTATAATAGAACGTCTGCATTACATTATCCGGATAAACGCCTGTGTTATTTCCTGTTGTTGCGCCAAGTGTATTTGACGCTGTCCATACATCAACCAGTGTTACACCAATAGAAGAATTACCCCCTGTTTCATCTTTAATATTACTTAAAGAAGTGCCTGCAGGATAAGGTTCTGTGTTAAATGAATTCCACGGATTACCCGCTGTAATCGAAGAACCATTAAAGTTTACATAATACTTGGTAATATTCTTGTCGGTAACAGTAACACTGAATTGTGTATTTGATGCAGCACCTGAATTGTCGGTAGCAATAACAGTAATTCCGCTGAAAGCACCCATTGTGCTGCCGGGTTGCAATGAAATTGTACCTGTACCATTACCATTATCAGTAAATGTTGCAAATGAAGGTAATCCTGTTACCTGCAATGTTATAATATCACCCGGATCATCTGTTGAAGATACTGTAACATTTACAACCTGATCGGTTTTCATTTTTACATCAGCAATTGATGCAAGAATCGGTGCAGTGTTCGGAGTAGATACAGAAACAGTGTCGCTTGACAATGATGCTCCTGCAGTATTACGTGCAATTACATAATAATAATAAGTCTTATTACCCGAAACATTTCCATCCTGGTACTGTTGCAAACCAGCATTATTTCCACCAGGATTGAGAAGTGTGTAAACACCTGTTCTGTCTCCCACTGATCTGTACACTTCATATGACTGCTCATTATAAGCTGCATCAATCCACGATAAGTCTACCTTGCTGTTATTAAATGAAGCAGCTATATCTCTTGGTTTTGCTGGTGGCAAACCATCATCATAAATACTTTCAATAACCATTGCATTGAGATAGCCAAACTGTGCTGCTGCCGATTTACTTATTGTAAGCGTTAATTCACCAGCTGCATCAGGTACAAGATTATTCAGAGAAACTGTATTCTGTGAATTATTTGCAGCCTGAAGACTTGCGCTTGTACTGTTAATGGTATAAACAGATGTTCTGTCATCGCTTACGCAGCAACGGCTTCCGAAAAACGTGAAGTTATACTTTATTGAAGGATTAAGACCATATACCCGGATTGTTTGCACTGCTGCATTCGTAAACCAGAATGAGCGCATTACATTATCAGGATATACACCTGAGTTATTTCCGGTATTAACGCCGGTGTTTGTACCTGCAGGGATGCCTTCCCAGTAACTGGTAACATTAAAACCAATAGTGGTAGTTGCACCAGTATGGTCTTTCAGCGCTGCATAGTTGTCACCAAATGCAGGGTTTTTCGTTGTATTATTCCAAGGTGCTGGACTTGTATATGAACCATCAGTAAAGTTGATGAAGATTCGTTTGTTTGGATCAATATTATTTACAGTAATAATAAAGGATTTTGAATCAGCTCCACCATTACCATCAGATACGCTTGCAGTAACATTATATGTTCCCTGATCAGCATAGCCGGGAGCAAGATTAAACTGAACATTATTACCGTTTATAACTGGTGCAGCAAAAGATGGCAAACCTGTAAAGCTCCAGGTAAGCACATCAGCAGCATTTTGATCTGTTGCAGAAATATTTACCTGTCCGGCTTGCATTTCATCCACAGTTGCATTTGCCACTGCGCCAATCTGAGGAGCATAATTGTCGTTCACTGTAAGTGAGAAACTAGTAGAACTGCTGCCTCCGCTGATATCTGAAACGGAAAGAGTAATGTTTGGATAAGTTCCTTGGTCTGTTTCAGCAGGATTAAATGTAATTGTACCACTTCCGTTACCAGAAGGTACAAATGTTGCAAATGCTGGTAAGTTTGACGGAGTAACAGTCAGTGTTTCACCATCTGCATCAGTTGCAGAAACATTTACCTGTAACGTAGTTCCAAAACGCATTGCTTTATTTCCGACAGAAATAATTACAGGAATACTGTTTGCAGTTTTTGCACTGTCTTCATTACTGAAACCTGAATTGCCTCCAACATTTACAGCCCTTACTTCATAATAATATATAGTATTGGGGAATAAAGCAGAATCAGTAAATGCAATTGTATTTGCAGGTAACGAAGCATATTGAATATAACTTGTATTATTACCAAATGATCTGTACACCTGGTAACCTGTTTCATCTGCCACATCATTCCAGGTAACATTAACAACTGTATTTGAAACACCTGTTGCTAAAAGATTAGCAGGTGCGGCAGGAACAGATGGCAAGCCGGTTGTAGTTGCATATGACTGACTAACCGCCGTATTGTTCATCAGATTTACAATATCAGCAGATGAGAGTGCAGCAGCATAAATATTAATATCATCTAATAATCCACTGAAATAACCAGTTCCTGTATTAAACGCATTAGAACTGTTTACAGTACCTATTCTTGATCCATTTGATGTAGTAGTAATTGAAGTGAAAGCCATACTTGTATTCGAAGCCGCTTCAACACCATTAACATACAACCGCAGTGTATTACCATTGTAAACAAGAGCAATATGATTCCAGCCTGTGCTTGTATAAGCGGTACTGATATTATACCTGGTATTATTGCTTGCAACACCAGCATAAAGTCTGCTCGCATCAAGTCTCAATGCTAATCCATCGTCACTACCGCCAATATCAACAATTACTCTGTTACCAGTATTATCGCTTGATTTCATCCAGAAGGCAACAGTTTTCTGACTATATGCATTTTGCAGGAATGAAGAAGAAGCCGGAGGTGTAACATACTGGCTTGATCCATTGAAACCAAGCGAATGTGTACCTTCTTTTTTATCAGATGAATTAAAGACAGGAGTATTAGTTTGTGTAAGCGTACGGCCATTACCACTTGCATCTGTATAAACATTATCAAGTTTCCAGATCGCTTCTGCAGGGTTAACATTACTTACGATAGCAGATTCGCCTGTTTGTCCAATTGCACGGATACGATAATAATACCGAACAGAAGGATTCAACGATGCACTGTCAGCATAAGATGTAGCGTTTGCTGCAGCAACTCCTATCGTTATAAACCCGGTTGTTTCATTTGTTGACCTGTAAATCTCAAACCCTGTTTCATTGTTGCTGTTATCAACCCAACTTAAGTTGATCTGTTTGTAGGATACAGCGGTAGCTGTAAGTTGTGAAGGGCTTGCAACTGCTGCTCCAGTGGCAGCAACGTCAACAAAAGCACTATTTGGTATTGAGACGTAACTAAAACCGGTTTGAGGTGTGCGCCATGTCACTGCCATCGACTCAGAACCTGTTTGTTCAAAGTAAGCAATCGCAATTGGATATGTACCCGCTGTTAATGAAAGTGCATTGGATGTTCTATCCTGTGCACTATGAATACCATCATTATCAACGATCAGGTTTGTTGCAGAACCTGTGTATGGTGATTCTTTACCGTTAAGAGCACCTAACCAAATACGACTGCCAGCATCTGATCTTGTTCTGAAATAATATGTGCCGGAAACAGGTACTGTAATGAAACCTTCCCACAAAAATGCAAAATTGTCATTTTGTGTTCTGGGTGTTATTGCAATATTTGCCATTACACTTCTAGTTACGGGAACAAGCGTTCTGTAATTTGGAAGAACAGTCCAGCTTCCGGTAAATGTATAATAAGTATAAGGTAATCCTGTTGCCAAAGCCTGACCAGTTACCTGATTACTTTGAACAGAAAGGTTTCCGGAAATATCTTTTGCTTTTACATAAATATTATAGGATGTTCCAAATTGCAGATTATTAACTGTAAAAGTTGTTGCATTTGTAAGATATGCAAGTGCTCCGTTAACATATATCTGGTACTGATCAATTCCAACCTCATCAGTTGAAGCTGTCCAACTCAAAGAAATTGAACTGCGTGTTGTACCGGTAATTGTAAGATTTGACGGGGCCGTAGGCGCTTGCGCATCTGCATCAGTTGTTGCATTTGCTTCAGATGTTGCAGAAGAAGCTCCCGTATTATTAACTGCACGAAGTATATAATAATACTTTGTTTTCGCCTGCAAACTATTAATTGTGTAGGTTGTAACATCTGCAGCCGTGATTGCTACTAAAGTATAAGGCCCGCCTGCAGTTGTTGACTGGTAAACCTCAAACCCGGTTTCGTTATAATTAGGAGTAAGAGTTTGGCTCCAGTCAAGTCGTATAGAGGTTTTTGATAAAGGTGCTGCCAGCAAATTTGACGGAGCATCTGGTTTATTTGGCCCATTTGCATCAACTACTGCAAACGGAGCTGAAAATTCTGAAGAACAACCATATTGCTCAAGCACACTCACTTTGTAGTTTCCTGCTGTTGTAGCATTTACCGTATTTGTCGTACTTAAAGTAGTACTACTGCCTTCTTTTTGCCAAACATAACTTTGATAACCTGTTGGCACAGTAAGCGTCACACTTGCAGAACCATCCAAAGCAGGCAGATGTTTACTACTTAAACCCTGCACAGAAATAGTTGGAGGTATTGTTGGAGCTTTAATTTTTATTTCTACCGGAGCAGGAGACCAGTCAGACCATACTGAGCCCTTTCTGATGCGTGCAGTATAAATACCTAACGCCGGATTTCCTGTTATAGCCGTACCGGTAACGTTCAACGTATTGCTTGCAGCTCCGCTAATCAAAACACCATTTCTCCGCCATTCATACTGATCAAACCCTGATGTTAACCCTAACGTAACATTAACAGCGTCGCCAGAGCAAAATTCTGTTCTGCCAAATAATGTCCATGGATTGGACTTATAAACCCGGTTAACAAATGGGTAAAAGTCAGTTTCGGCCCATGCTGTATTCCATGTGCCATGCCCTAAGGTTGGGTAAAGTGTATATTTAAAATTTCCACCGGCAGTATTAAATGCATCTCTCACCTGTTCTGTTGTATATGGATCTGGAGCACCATCAAGCCCGCCCTGAAAAATCCAGATTGGGGTATATTTTAATGGCTGAACAATAGTACTGTTTCTGTAAGAGATATCACAAGCTGACATTGGTAAGGCCGCAGAAATATAAGTGGGATTATTTATCAGCATTTCCCAAGTACCTGAGCCACCTGCTGACAAGCCATTTGTAACAATATGAAAAAGATCCAGTTTGTTGTTCGTCACCATATAATCAATAATACCCCTGATAGCATTATACGAATTATTGTCCCAGTACCCATTTGTAGTTTGCATGATAAACACATACCCGTCAAACGTACCATTATCTACTTTATCTCTGAATTGCTGGCCCCCATGATACATGGAAAATTCATTATCATAAACAGTACCTTTTTCACCAAGCCCATGGAAAAAAATGATCATTGGATATTTTTTTCCATCACTTGCTGCAGGATCGTAGGTTTTTGGAAATTTTAAACGAAACGCAAATCCGTTATAATAATAAGCCTTGTAAGAGTCGGTATTCCAACTGAGCCTTTTTGTCCGAACCCATTTTGCAATTGTGCCCCATGCTGGTGTAGCCGGTGGCGAAGCTGCATTGTAAGTCACTACTGCATCACTCGGGTTAAGTATGCTTTGAGTGTAAGATGATGTAGCAATAAAGCAAAAGAATACTAATAATAAAACTTTCGCCGCTTTAAATAAGGAATTCATACTCCAATTCTGATTTTGATAAGTATTAATAGTTTCTTTTCCAGAGGAATATTGTTACCGGGCTTTTGAAGGATTGTATTTTTCTTTCAGTAACTGTTGGTCAAAAAAGGAGGAAATTCAACAGGATTAATGGAAGAGATTTTGGGGTTTTGTAGAATTATGGAGAGGGTTGGTTTTGTATTCAGTACAAAATCAGTTGCAAGCTAATATTTTTCCTGAGAATTTCTAAATAAATTGCTTCTTTTTTATTAAAATATAATTGCAGGCACAAAAAATACTACTTACAGGGTATATTTTTCCTTTAATGTTTTTATGTAATTCTTTCAAAACAAAAAACATTTAATATTATTGTAACCGTTGAATTAGCCAGCACCTGTTTCTTTAGCCTGATTACAAACACAAAATGAACTCGATAAAACTCAAAAAAGTACTTATTGCTATAACATTTATCGTTTGCCTGTTTGGTATACCTACAGCTTTTATCAGCCGCATTTCTTCACCTTCACTTTGGATTTTTTCAATATCCGGCCTTTTCTTTCCTTTAATAATTACAAGCGTCCTGACTTTATTGATTATTTGGATTTTAAAATGGTCGAAATGGGCACTGATGCCCTTCTTTACGCTTCTGATATGCTGGCAGCAAATACATATTATTCTTCCGCTGCGTTTCCGGCAGGAATTCCAGAGTGTAAAAGATCATCAAACGCTTCGCATACTTTCCTGGAACGTTTCACGGTGGGACGAACGTAATAAACAAAAAAGAGGAGGTGAAGGCTACCGCCCACTTATGCTTGATTTTATTGAATCATCAGGGGCAGACATCCTTTGTTTACAGGAGTTTTTTGAATGCACCGATCCGGGATTGTTCCCGGCAAATATTCCTGCATTAAAACAAAGAGGATATCCCTATTATTATTTTTACCCATCGTCCATAATAGTTGACGGAAAGTTTCAATACGGGTTATGCATTTTTTCAAAATACCCTTTGGTTAATTCATTTGCCTTTGAAAATTTAAAAGGCGAGCATTCTGAAGGAGTAATTTTTGCCGACATAGTATTTAAAAAAAATGTACTAAGGGTTTTCAATACCCACCTGGAATCGCCTGGTCTGAACAAGAATGACTATTCAAATGAAGGAAAGCTCAAACTATCCCGTTCTGTTTTTTCCAAACTAAAAAACAGCTATCAACTCAGAAACCTGCAGGCCGAACAAGCAAAACTACAAATAGATAATACCCCCTTCCCCACTATTATATGTGCTGATTTAGGCGATGTGCCAAATTCATATGCATATGCTAAGCTGAAATCCGGATATCAGGATGCATTTTTACAAAAAGGAAGCGGACTGGGACGCACAATAAGTCATTTATCGCCAACATTAAGAATTGATTATATTTTCGTGCAAAAGAAACTCAAAGTAAAACAATTTACAACTGAGCAATTACCATATTCAGACCATTTTCCTCTGATTACCGATATTGAAATAGATACCACTTTCAGGTAGTTTTTTAAAAAAAACTGAATTAGTATTTTGAAATAACTATTTTTTTTATACTTTAGTTGCAGAAATAAGTAAAACCACTGATTACTTATACCCAAATATCTTTAAGAATAGCCCCGTTATTTTCAATTTCCTGGAACTTAACGTTCAATCTCCTATAGGAATCGAAAATTTACCTGTTGCGAGCCATACGGCATGACTATTCCAATTCCTTGATGTTTTTTTTAACAACGCTTTGTTTGATACCAAGCAAGGTTATGATGTTTTTGATATGAACAAAGCTGTATTGAGCCTTAACATCAATAAAACAACAAATGCGCTAATGAATGAAATCATCAGCGAAAAATTTGAGTTAATTGAGTTTGATGATGTTTTTGAAGCAGCAAGTGAATTAAAAAGAAGAAAAGATATTAAAGTGATTATTGTAGATATAGAACATGAAAACACAGACTATTTGAATTTCGTTTATCATGTTAAAACAAGCAGATTTTATAATAAACCTATGTTGATACTTACAAGCTACCACAACAACGCACTCAATGACAAACTCAAAGATGTGCAGATAGAATGCCTGATCTATAAACCCTTTTCTCCTATGGAAGTTTTGAGATATATAGAAAAAACCCTTTTAAGTAATTAAGTGCTTAAAAACATTTAAAACCTAAACCTTATTTATGTCTAGTAGATCAAATTTATTAACGCTCAGTCACGAAAACAGCCAGCTATTGGAGAGTAGCTTTGCGGTTGAGAGCGTTTTACACACCAGCCCGCTTTCTTTTTTCTTCATTGGAAGTAAACATAAAGCTGCCCAATACTTTGAAACCCATTTCAAATCAGGTGTTTTTGCAGCAGGTTTTGATAAAGCAATCTCATTAATATTCAGAGCTTCACTTAATAAGCAATTACCCGATGTAATTTTTATTGATACGCCATTTGAAAGACAAAAAATGGAAGCCTTTGCTTTTGTACTTAAAAGCGATCCTTTCCTTTCAAAAATTCCGGTTATTTATAATGATACGCATCTTGATGCAGATATGGTGTATGACCTGGTAAGCAATGACCTGATTGACGAAGCAACTGATATTTATTATTGGAACAGGAACTTTGAAAACAAATTATTTTTTCTCAAGAAACTGAAAAAGCATCAAAAAAACTCCATACATAAAACATCAGCAAATCATTCCCAATCTTCAGGCTGGCAAAGAATTAATGCTTTCCTTAAAAGGTTGTTTGACGTCGTTGTTTCGGCTTTTCTCTTATTATTATTACTCCCAGTATTTGCTGTCATTGCAACTGCCATCAGATTTGAGTCGAGGGGGCCCGTATTTTACAATTCACTCAGAGCAGGGAGGGGTTTTAAAGTATTTAAATTTTTCAAATTCCGTACAATGGAAGTTGATGCCGATAAAAAGATTGATCAGTTGGCTCACCTGAACCAGTATGGAAAAGACTCGTCGGGCGCAAAATTCCTGAAAATTTGCAACGATCCCCGTATAACTAAAACAGGTAAGCTGCTTCGCAATACAAGTTTAGATGAGTTGCCACAACTGCTTAACGTATTGCTTGGCGACATGTCATTAGTAGGAAACAGGCCTTTACCTATTTATGAAGCAGCATCACTTACAGGAAGTGAAGCAGTTGAACGCTTCATGGCACCCGCTGGAATTACAGGTTTGTGGCAAGTTGAAAAAAGAAGCAACCAAAGAATGTCAGCTGAAGAAAGAATAAACTTAGATATTGAGTACGCAAGACATCATAACTTCATGTATGATATGTTTATTTTAGCCAAAACACCAATGGCTTTAATACAAAAAACAAATGTTTGACGTTATATAAGAATATATAAAGCCAACCGCGGAGAGCTTATTTTCTGCAGTTTGCTGATCCTTACCCCAAAAAAACAAGCTTATGGATGATAAGAACCTACCAAAGGTTTCCATAGTTACCTTAACTTGGAACACAACAGACGTTACAATAGATTTCCTCAAATCATTAAACCAGCACTGTACATACAGAAATCTGGAAGTAATTATTGTAGATAACGGCTCGAAGGTTAATCCCGAAGCTGCGTTCAAGGCAATTTACCCATCAGCTATTGTAATCGTTAATGACAAGAATCTTGGGTTTACAGGAGGTAATAATGTTGGCATCCGAGCTGCAACCGGCGATTTCCTTTTCATTGTAAACAATGATACAGAGTTTACTCCCGGATTATTAGAAGGCTTACTGGAAATTTTTGATAAATACCCCGATGCCGGAATTGTAAGTCCAAAGTTTCACTATTTCTATCACAAAGGAACAATTGAATATGCCGGTTACAATACAGTTAATGTATTAACTGGCCGTAATGGCATGATTGGCTGTGCAGAAAAAGATGAAGGGCAGTACAATGAAATCAAATCAACGAACTATGCGCATGGTGGCGGCATGATGGTTCCAAGAAAAGTAATTGAAGATGTTGGTGGCCTGCCTGAAGAATTTTTTATTTACTATGAAGAGTTCGATTGGTGCGAACAAATAAAAAGAAAAGGGTACAAAGTTTATTACCAGCCCGCTTCACTGATTTATCATAAAGAATCAATGACAACCGGTAAGTCAAGCCCGTTCAAAACATTCTACCATACCAGGAACAGGATACTTTTTATGAAGCGGAACATGAAACTATCCAATTACATGATTTTTCTTGGCTATTTTACCTTATTAACCGTTCCTAAAAACACAATTACCTTTTTATTAAAAGGACAGAAAGAGCATTTAAAATCTTTCTGGAAGGGAATTCTCTGGCATTTCAATAAAAAAATCACCTTTAATTAATCTGGATTATGTGCGGCATTACAGGATTTGTGGACTTCAATAAAAAAACCTCATCATCAGTTTTAAAAGAGATGACAGATGCTTTGCATCACCGGGGACCGGATGATGCAGGTTATGAAGTATATGAAAATTCAAACTGCCATATTGGATTTGGCCAAAGACGCTTATCAATTCTTGATCTTTCTCCACTCGGTCACCAGCCAATGCACTCAGGAGATTATATTGTAAACTTTAATGGAGAGATTTACAATTTTAAAGAAATAAGAAAAGAACTGGAAGAAAAAGGTTATTCATTTGTTTCCTGGTCAGATACAGAAGTGATCTTAAAAGGATACGACTGCTGGGGAATTGATGTTATCACTAAATTTATTGGAATGTTTGCCATTGTGCTTTATGACAAAAGACTTCAGCAAATTATTCTCATACGTGACAGAGCAGGCGTAAAACCATTGTATTACCATTGGAAAAATGATTTATTCCTGTTTGGGTCTGAATTAAAATCATTTTATAAACATCCATCTTTTCAAAAAGAAATTGATATAAACAGTTTATCGCTTTTTTTACAATACAGCTACATCCCCGGCCAACATTGTATTTTCAAAAACAGTTTTAAGTTATTACCCGGCCATTTTTTAACAATTGACCTTAAAACAAAAGAACAAAAAACACATAAGTATTGGGATGTATTCGATTACTACAACAAACCGAAGCTGAACATAACTGATGAAGAAGCCGTTGAACAAACAGACAGTATTCTGAAAAAAGCATATGAATACCGCATGGTTGCTGATGTTCCTGTTGGTATTTTCTTAAGTGGAGGTTATGATAGTTCGAGTGTTGCTGCACTATTGCAAACGGGCAGAACCGAAAGACTTAAAACATTTACTATTGGTTTTCACGAAAATGAATTTAATGAAGCGCCTGAAGCAAAGAAAATTGCAGAATATCTTGGTACAGATCACACAGAATGGTATTTAACAGCTAAAGAAGCAGGTGAAGTGCTCCCTTTACTACCTGAGATTTATGATGAACCTTTTGCAGATAACTCTACTGTGCCTACAGTGCTTGTAAGTAAGCTCGCAAAACAACAGGTAAAAGTTGCATTGAGTGCAGACGGTGGCGACGAAATTTTTGGCGGCTATAACAAATTTAACCAGGCAGAAAGATTTACAACTCAGATTCCAAATTCACTGCAGTCAATCATAAGCGGAGGAATGTCGCTGATAAACCCTTCTTATATTCCCTATTTCAACAACAAATATAATTTCACTACACGGTACGAGAAAATGAAACTGATCTGGAAAAGTCATGATCCGGTTCAGGCTGTAAAATATATCAGCCAGTACATCACCGAATCTGAAACTGAATCATTTCTTGCAAAACCATTTCAGCATTATCATACTTTTTTTGAAGATGGCCACTTTCTTGAGAAAAATGATGGTGTAGTAAACCGGCTACTGGCTATTGACTATAAAACTTTTTTAGTTGATAATAACTTAGTGAAAGTGGACAGGGCCACAATGTCGGTTAGTCTTGAAGGCAGGGAACCTATGCTTGATCAGAATGTTGTTGAGTTTACAGCAAGCCTTCCTTCATCTTTTAAAATCAGAAACGGGGTTAACAAATGGCTGCTGAAAGAAGTAGTTCACAAATACATACCAAAGGAATTAATGGAAAGACCAAAAAGACCATTTATTGCTCCGTTAATGGTATGGTTTAAAGATGAACTGAAGGAACAATTGCAATACTATTTAAGTGCAGGTAGTTTAAGGAAAAGTGGAGTATTTAACCCTGAACCGATTGTTCGTTTGCGAGACGACTATTTAAAAGGAAAAAAAATCAACTACCAGAAGCTTTGGCATGTACTGATTTTTCAATTATGGTATAACAGGTGGATTGAAAAGTTATAACTTGTAAATGCTTTTATTAAATTAAACAATCCTGAAATCGAAAAATAATTCAGGGAACAAAAAAGATAACATAAGATGAAAAAAAGTGTATTAATAACAGGAGGAGCCGGCTTCATTGGCTCACATGTGGCAAGGCATTGTGTGGCGATGGGATTTGAAACAATTGTACTTGATGATTTAAGCGGTGGGTTTGAAGATCATATTCCTGCAGGAGCTGAATTTATTAACGGCAGTGTTACAGATCATGAACTCATTGCAAAACTCTTTGATAAGTACAAGTTTGAATATGTTTATCACCTTGCTGCATATGCTGCTGAAGGTTTGTCGCATTTCATACGCAGGTATAATTACAACACCAATTTAATAGGAAGCATCAACCTGATAAATGAATCAGTAAAGCATAAAGTAAAGTGCTTTGTATTTACATCTTCCATTGCGGTGTATGGTAAAGGCCAACTGCCGATGACAGAAGAAATGACACCTGTTCCTGAAGATCCATACGGTGTTTCAAAATATGCTGTTGAGCTTGATTTACATGCAGCTCATGAAATGTTTGGTCTCAATTATGTTATATTCAGACCTCATAATGTGTATGGCGAAAATCAGAATATCGGAGATAAGTACAGAAATGTCATTGGTATTTTCATGAATCAGATCATGCAAAATAAACCATTAACCGTTTTTGGAGATGGTACACAAACAAGGGCATTCAGTTATATTGATGATGTGGCCATACCTATTGCAAAGTGCGTAACAATTACCTCATCATACAACCAGGTATTTAATATTGGAGCCGACAAACCATATACTGTTAACGAACTGGCTTACGTTGTTGCAGATGAATTTGGAGTAAAGCCTTCAATTAATTATTTATCTGCCCGGAATGAAGTACTTCACGCTTATTCAGATCATTCCAAAGCACACCAGGTATTTGGTGACCCGACAGGAATTGATTTAAAAGAAGGGATTCACAGAATGGCAGAATGGGCAAAAAGAGTTGGAGCAAGGCAAAGTAAGGAATTCGGCAATATTGAAATTGCTGAAAAATTACCTGATGGATGGGGTATCCAGAAATAAAAGAAGTACAAAAAATGCCATCAACAACTAAAATAAAAATATTGGAGTGTATCCGCCAGGGACAAATAGGCGGTGGCGAGTCACACCTGCTTAGTTTAGTTGAAAATATGGACCGTAATCTTTTTGAACCTGTTGTACTTTCTTTTACTCCCGGCCCCATGGTTGATCGCTTAAAAGAAATGGGAGTTGAAACACATGTTATTTACACCGAAAGACCTTTCGATATTTTTAAGTGGAAAAAAGTAAAAAACTTTATCAGCGATAAAAAGTTTGATTTGGTGCATGCTCATGGCACAAGAGCAAATTCAAATGTTTTATGGGCTTCAAAAAAACTGAATGTCCCTGTTATCTACACTATTCATGGATGGTCGTTTCATCCCGATCAGAAAATGTTTGTTCAGAAATTAAGAATTGCAGGTGAAAAATATCTCACATCAAAATCGGATATAAATATATCAGTATCGAAATCAAACCAGCAATCCGGGAAAAGTTTCATCAGAAGTTTTCAGTCACTCATTGTTAATAACGGCATTGATCTGCAGAAATTCAATCCTGATAAATCGCACAAAAATATACGGGCAGAACTTGGAATATCGGCTGATGAAATACTGGTTTTATTTATTGCCCGTTTTACGCATCATAAACAGCCTCTTACTTTAATACAGGCATTTGCTAAGGCTATGAAGGAATATCCTGAAATGCATTTGCTTATGGTTGGCGATGGCGATCAGAAAAACCAGGCAATACAATTAATTCAATCACTCGGCCTTGAAAAAAAAATTACGTTATTACCTTTCAGACAGGATGTTCCCGACATATTGTCATCGGCTGATATTTATGTGTTACCATCCTTGTGGGAAGGGTTGCCAATTGGCTTGCTGGAAGCAATGAGTATGCGAAAGGCGATTATTGCAAGTAATGTAGATGGCACAAGTGAAATCATCGAAAACAATGTTAATGGTATCCTTGTTGAAACTGATGAGTTAATTGAAAACACAGCCAAAGCAATGGTAATCCTCTGTAAAGACAAACCCTTGCGGCATACCTTTCAACAAAAAGCAAAAGAAACCGTTGCAGAACGGTTTAATGCATCAATAATGACAAGACAAATTGAACAGATATATCTTGATGTTTTAAAAACAAAGCAAACAAACAAGAATGGAATTTGATAGAATTGCAGACGTTAAGAGGTTAAATTTTATAATCGAAACCCTGAAAGAATCTTTGCCCGATAAAGCCGAAGTTCTTGACGTAGGTTGCGGAAATGGTGTTATTTCCAGAAGTCTTGGCGCAGTTGGTTTTAACGTAAAGGGAATAGATATAAGCGACAAAACGATTGCGAAAGCAAAAAGCCTGAATACATATCCTAACGTTCAGTTTGAAGTAAAAAGTGCGGAACAACTCATTGCAGACGGAAGTAAATACCATGCAATAATCTGCAGTGAAGTGCTTGAACATCTTCATGATCCGGGAAAGCTTGTTTCCACTTTATATGAAATACTTGACAGGAAAGGTGTCCTGATTGTGACTGTTCCGAATGGTAAAGGGCCAAGAGAAATGTTTGTAACCAAACCGGTAATCTCTCTCAGCAAAAAAAATAACTTTATCTGGAAGCTGATTCAGAAAATCAAAAACAGTTTAGGTTACAAAGGAACAACTGTTCAATCAGATGCAGATGATCTTACGCATATACAGTTTTTTACAAAAAAAACGTTACAGCAATTAGCAGAAAAAAACAACTTTACCATTTTCAAATTTGGTAAAACAAACTTCATTGAAGATGTATTCCCATTTTCATTTTTTGCAAAACGGATGAAATTTCTGCAAAAATTAGATTGTGCATTTGCTGAATTACTGCCCTATAATTTCACAGGTGGTTTTGTAACAGTCTGGATTAAAAAATAACAGATGGCAGATTTCCTTTTCAAAATATTGTTTTTTCTTTTTTTTGCCGTACAGATCATCCTGGCTTTTCATCTTCTGTTGCCGTTCCTGCTATTTGTGATTCACCTCTTATTTACCGGCAATAAAAAAATAATAAACGGAAAATATATAAAGACTGAAAATAAAGAATATGACTTTGCTGCCATCGCAACAGTACATAAAGACACCCGGTTTATTTTACCCTTGATAGATTCTTTTTTAAAACAGACGTATTCAAACTTCATTCTGTATGTAATTGCAGATGACTGTGACATCAGCTCACTCAATGTAAACAACAGCAATGTTCGCCTCTTAAAACCAGAACCAGTATTAAATGCCAAAATAAAATCAATTAAATACGCTGCAGATCGTTTTGAAAGAGATCATGATGTTATGATTGTTTTCGACAGTGACAATCTTGTACATCCCGCCTACCTGGAAAACCTTAATAATTATTTCTGCTGCGGATTTAAAGCCGTACAGACACACATGCTTTCAAAAAACACAGAAACCATTTATTCACGGCTTGATTCAATCGGTCATATTTATAACACATTCACAGAAAGGCAGGCAAGAATGGAGCTTGGACTTTCATCCTGTATTTTGGGTTTAGGAATTGCAATAGATACAAAGCTCTACAAAAAAGTAATGTACAAAGATGAATTGGGGGGATTTGACAAAAAACTGCAGGCTGATTTAATTGATAATACGCAACAGCTTGCTTTTGCAAAAGAAGCAATTGTTTATGACGAAAAAGTGGACGATGGAAATACACTGGAGCGTCAACGAACAAGATGGATTTACACATACTTCAAATATTTTAAAATAAATTTCCGGCTCTTTTTAAGAGGATTAGTGCAGCTTAATTTCAATAAAGTCTATTTTGCTTTTTCTGCTTTGCGTCCGCCGCTGTTCATTACATTAGCACTTGCATTCGTGTTAACCATCATTGATTTTTTTATTAACCCGCTAACAGGGTTCATCTTTACCGGAATCATCTTTCTATTTGCTTTATCTTTTGTTTTAATCGTACTTACTCAAAGCAGGCAAAAGGGAATGGCAGAAGCATTGCTGTATATTCCGGTTATTGTTTTCAGGCAAATCAGCGCCTTTTTAAAACTTAAAAAAGCTAAAAGCGATTTTTTGAAGACAGAACACACAAAAGTTCTCTATATTGATGATGTTTTGAGAAATGAAGCTGTTTAAAAATATATACTATTCTGTTTCGTCACTGTTCCCTACAGGGTTATTACAGAAAATAACACCATCCTCCACGCTGTTCCCTTACCACCATCTTGTTTCAGATGAAGATGTGTTACATATAAAGCATTTATACAGCTATAAAAATGTAAAACAATTTACAGCGGATCTTGATTTTTTATTGAAGCATACAAAGCCTGTTTCGGTTGATGACTTAGTTGCCGCTGTAAAGGCTGGAAATAAGCTTCCGAAAAATTCTTTTCTGCTCAGTTTTGATGATGGATTCAGTGAAGTGTACAGCATCATTGCTCCCATTTTATTAAAAAAAGGAGTGCCCTCAGTTTTTTTTATTAACCCTGCTTTTGTTGACAACAAAGAGCTTTTTTACAGATGTAAAATCAGTTTGCTCATAGAACAAGTTTTAAAATCAGATCAGGAGAAATTCAACTGGGGTCATTTGTCAGCAGCCTGTAACAAACCAATTGCTAATAAAGAGCAACTGATTCAGTTCATAAAATCAGTTACAAATCTGAACAAGGAAAAACTCGATGCAATAGCAGATCAACTTCAGTTTTCTTTTACAGGGTATTTAAAAAAAGTTCAGCCTTTTTTAACTACATCACAAATTGAAAATCTTTCTAACCAAGGATTTTCTATCGGCGCACATAGCTGGGATCATCCTTATTATCGTTTAATCAGCCATGAAGAAAAGCTGTCGCAAACAATTTCATCAGGCAACTTTATTTCAGAAATCTTTCAACAGCAGTATAAATTATTTTCTTTTCCACACTCCGATGCACCCTTATCTCAAACTTTTTTAGATTGCCTGATTGAAACATGGCAGCCCGATTTACTTTTCGGAATTCAGAATCAAAAATATGAACTGAATAACAGAATGCTGCATCGCTTTAATGCTGAGCGTCCTGAACTTTCAATGGAAAAACAACTAAACGGGATTTTACTTTTTACTCTTTTACAGCAAATAGCCGGAAAAAATAAGGTTCTGAGAACTTTTTAATTTTTTAAAAAAAGCTGCCGCAAAAATTACGGCAGCCTTGAATTGAATAAGCGAACTTAGTTCTCAGCAGATTTGTCTTTCTTCTCAGTATTCATCATTTCCATCAGCTTCAAGCCAAGTAAACCACTGATTGAACCATCGGTACTGTTGCCACCACCAATAATCACATCAGGTATCACTTTAATATTGCCTTTACCAATTTCTTCAGTGATTTTGTACTTAGTAAAGTTGTCTCCACCCATTGCTTTCACCTGCAGTTCATACGCTTCGGCAGTTGATTTACCAATGGCCATAATTTTTTCAGCTTCAGCTAAACCTGTTTTCGAAATACGTTCAGCATCTGCAGCAGCATTCAGCCTGGTTGATTCAGCCTGGGCACCAGCCTTCATCTTGATAGCTTCACTTTCAGCATTAGCACGCATCTTGGTAGCTTCAGCTTCTGCATTCACATTCAGCTTCAGGCTCGTTGCATCACCTTCCGCTTTTTTCACTGTTGCATCGGCTGTACGCTGAGCAATTTCAACACTTTGCTGCGCTTTTACAATTTCTTTTTGCATATCTGCAATAGCTGTTTCTTTTTCAACACCCTGACGTTTTTCCTGCGCCATACGTTGTGTTTCATAAGTCTTTTCTTCTTCCTGCGCAATCTTACGATCAGTTAATGTTTTCATCAATGCTTCGGGAGGAACAATATCACCAATTAACGTATCTACTGCATTAACGTTGTATTCTTCCAGCACTTCTTTGATGTGATCTTTCGCTGCAGTTTGCCGTTCCTTACGTGTGCTTAAGAAGGAAATCACATCACTATCCTGCGCACTGTTACGGAAATAGTTACCAATCGTTGGTTCCAATACCTGGCTTACAAGATTGTTCATGCTTCCAAAACGTGCAATAACTTTTGGTGCTTCGGTTGCCGGGATGTGAATAATCTGAGCCACATCAAGATTGAACGGGAAACCGTCCTTTGAACGCACAGTTATTGTTGACAGGTTTTTATCCAATGCATGTGCTTCACTTCTTGCATTGGCCCAGTTTAATACAAGATTGGTAGTTGGCACCAGCTCAACCTTCATAGTGTATTTGTTGATGGGGTATTTACCCGGACCAAGCGGTTCCATCCACACACCTTTAAATCCTTTGGAAACAATATTACCATGCTTGAATGTTTCACCGGTTAAATCCTTTCCATCTTCTCCAATATAGGAGATAACCACACCAACATGACCAATCGGGATGTCAGTCATTGGCGTTTCTTCCAGTTGTATCGCCCATGGGTTGATGTAATACGAACCGGCAAGTATTACCTGTGGCTGCAAACCACGGTTACCGCCATTGGTTAAGAATGTATCAATGTTCTGAAAGTTATTGTGCCCTTCCACATATTTACCGGCAATTGAGCCAATAGGAATAGGTTCACCATCCAGTGCCGTTACAATACCCACCATATTTTCATGAATGATGGTTTGATCGGTAATGCTGATATCAAACAGATGACGGTTGATACGATAAGAACCTGCAGTGATGTAAGCCGTTTGACGACCACGCTGACCCGATTTTTCAAGAAACGCAGTTGCATCCTGAAAATTATCACAGTCAACACGCCGTGCAAGGATATGACCGGTTGGAATTTCTGTACCGTCTTTACTCAGCACCAAAGCAATTTTACCTTCAGGCACTACAGTAAAAGCAACCATATCAACTCCGTATTGCCAAGGCCACATAAACCAGTATAAACCCGGAGCTAAAGTCTGGGCCTGAAAGCCAGCTTCTCCTTTTGTGGCAATAATACGGCCATCGGGTAATTCACGGTTTGAGCCAAACAACACAAACTTTTTTGTAACAAGACCAATCTTGTCTTCAGGTACGATTACCATACCAAAGAAAACACGTAAAACGAATTTGTAAAAGATGAGCGACAGAATAAGTACTAACACCCACCAGTAGGCGAAAAATAAGGATGCAATGTCCATAGTTGTTGAAATTTAAAAATTAAAATAATTGTTGTGAAATGGATGAAACAGTAACAACGGTCAGTTGAACTCACATTGTGAGTAAGTTGGTGCACCTTGTTGAAAACTTACGCAGATGTTTGGGTTTGGGCTAAGCAGTTGAGGCTGTTCTGTGAGAAGTGAAGCAATTGTGCTACATGTGTAACTCCGTTTTATTGGAGATGTAAAGGTACACAGCAGATAAAAATGAGCGGCATTCAATCGGGAAGAATGGAAAGTACCTTTTCACAACTGGTAAAGTATGTATTATGAGTGGCAAACGAAAAACTATTGGCTGATCATTTTACTTAACACGGCTTCATCATGATGGTAAATATCTTTTCTGAACTGCAGTTCGCCGGTTTGTGTATCAGCAAAAGCTGTAAGATATGTGATAAAAACCGGGACAGTTCTTTTCAACCTGATCTGCACTTCTTTATCAAGGCGCATTAAACTGTCAATTTTTTTTTCTGGGTAATTTTTATCGTTTCGGAACAGGTGGAGAGCCAGCTTCTTTGCTTCATTCAGACGGATACACCCATGACTGAATGCCCGTTGCGAATACCTGAACTTGTCTTTTGCCGGAGTATCGTGAAAATAAATATTATAACTGTTGGGGAACAGAAACTTTACTTGTCCCAAGGCATTGCTTTTGCCGGGTTTCTGCCGCAGTTTTCCCGGAGCTGTATATTCAAAATTGTTTCTGTTTAAATAGGAAGATGATTTCTGACTCAGCTCATTTTTATAAATACTGTAAGGCACATTCCAATACGGGCTGAAAGCTACAGTAGTAAGCGTATCGTTGAAAATAACTGTTTTAGTAACTTCCTGTCCAACCACCACACTCATTGAAAAATTCAGCTTACCATTTTCATAAACATACATCCTGTAATCGGGAATATTCACTGCAATGTATTCCGGACCGGGGTTATAAGGCATCCAGCGGCAACGCTGCATATTAACCAGTATCTGTTCAATTCTTTTTTTAACAGGTACATTCAGTTCTGTTATCAATGACATATCAATTAATGCAGTGTCTTTCAGTCCGTAATTTTTCCTGACCTGCTTTACAACTGCCGCCAATGCCGGATTAAACAAATTGCCGGTATCAGTTTTTGAAAAGTTGTTGGAAGCTGCTAACCGCTTTTTTATAGCAATAATTTTTTTTGATGTATCTCCCGGTAACAGTTTTTTTATTTTGCCGTCAATCAAGGGCCAGCCTCCGGCTGAATCAATTCCCCGGTATTGAAGCAAAAATCTTTTCAGCAATCCATACTGAACAAAAACGGGTTCGTGATCAAAAATATCTTTTCGTTCATCTCTCAGAACGCTGTTCAGGTATTCATCATACGACACCTTCTTCGGCTTGATGTTCCATCCCAACTCTTTTAATTCTCTTTCGGTAAACGATCCATATATTTTCTGTGCATACAAAAAGTACTGAGCCGACAGCATCATTTCAGCATAGATAAGAGTGGTATCTTTCAGTATATTTTTTCCTTTGAGAAAAGATGCATCATCATACAACTGATTAAATTCAGTTCTGTACACCAGGCTTTTGTTCAATCCATCATCAGTAAGATTATTAATACGGTTGTGCAGGTTCTGGGCAGCAACAGTAATACCATCAGCATCCACCCAGGCAAATGAATAATTACGTTCACGGTAAAAACTCATCCAATTCTTTTCAATTGAATGAAGCAAAGGAAATTTTTTGAAAAAAGCTGAAGCAAATGCAGAATCAAAATTTGTTGCTGAAGCAGGCTCCATCTGCTGCTGAATGGTAACATCCACATCATGAATCAGATTTGCCGGCTGATTTTTTCCTTCTTTACACGATTGCAATAAAAATATCAGTAATAAAAAGCCGGTTGGAACTGTTATACATAATCCTGCCTTAAACAACTTCGTCATAAAGCAAAATTATAACACAGAATGCAAAACTGCTATTACTTACTCATAACGGAGAGCATCAATGGGGTCGAGTTTGGAAGCCTTGCTTGCAGGATATAAACCGGCAACTAATCCGGTAGCAAAACAAATGAAAACACCTGCAGCAACCCATCCCCAGGGAACAACAAACCCTGTTTTGAAAAACATGGCTGCAAGATTTCCAACGAGTATTCCAAGAATAATTCCTATTGCTGCGCCAAGCAGGCTGATGAGGATACTTTCCCACAAGAATTGTGTGCGGATTGTTTTGCCCTTTGCACCAATTGATTTTGACAAACCGATTTCTCTTGTGCGTTCGCTTACTGCAACCAGCATAATGTTGGTAAGTCCAATGGCTGCACCAAGTAATGTAATGGCACCAATGATATAAGCCGCCCAGCGAACATAGCGGAGTGTTTTCTTCAACGACTCAACAATACTGTCGCTGCGGTCAATATAAAAATTATCGGCTTCCTTGATATTCAGTTTACGTACAGTACGGAATACACCTGTTGCTTCACCAATAGAAGCATCCATCTGTTTAAAGTCGTTTGCACGAACCGTAAGATTATAACTGCCCTGGTTGTTAAATACACGCCGCACATTGTTGTACGTAATAATAGAAATATTATCCAGTGAAAGAAAAGAACTGGCACCTCTTGGTTTCATTGTGCCGATTACCCGGTAACGGTTTGAACCAATGCGGATAATTTTCCCGACAGCATAAGCCGGTTTCCCTTTAAAAAGTTTGGTTACAAGATCGCTGCCAATGATCACAACATTTCTTCCGCTTTCAATATCGAGCCTGTTAAAATCACGCCCCTGATCCATAACGTAACCGCTGTTGAGCAGGTAGTTTTCATCGCCTCCAATTACACGTACGTTGGGATTGGTTTTAACCTCTTCAAAAAATACAGTTGCATTACCATTTGCAAATTTTGAAATACTCACAGTTGCAGGGAAAACCAAACGATCTTTAAACGCTCTTGCTTCATCAAAAGTGATATACCGGTCTAAGCTTGAATTCTTTTGCCTGTTACCGCCTTTTTTTTGTCTTGTAAGTTCACCTGACTGATGCCCTCCACCAAACCTTATATTCCGTTCTTTATAACGGATGCTGAAGGAGTTTGCTCCAAGAATGGAAAAGTTCTCCGTTAAGCTCTGGTTCATTGCTGTTATGGCAGTAATGATACCGATCAGTGCCATGATACCAAAAGCAATAATGGAAACAGTAATACCTGTTCTCAGCCTGTTGCTGCGAACGGTACGCCATGAAAGATCGAGTATGTCAGTAAATGTCATAAAACAATTTCATACCGAAATTAAGAAAGCTGGCCTGAAAAACAAGTCCTTTCCATAAACGGTAATTTGCCGGTTCGCCACAGCAGGCAGACCGGTCAGAAGAAGGTTATTTCTTGGGATCTTCGGTCTGGTATTCTTTCAGATGCTTGTACGACATAACCCCGTCCACAACCTGTATTGCTCTGAATTCCTTAAAAGTGCTGTCGGCATCATAAAACCCGATAACGCAGGTCAAACTATCGGCTCCCCTTTTTAAATCGGGCTTTGGCATAAAACCAAGATTGGGCAATGTGAAGATTTTTTCACTTGCTGCATCTTTATAACGGAAACGCACTTCGTATTCCAGTGTTTTCTTTTGTTCAAAAAGTGCTACATGAAATTCGGCATTTCTGTCTTTTGGATCATTCAGGTTTACAATGTACTCCTTTACTGCATTGTGGTTAACAGTAGCTCTTTCAGCAACGTACGGTTCAGTATTATCTTTTTTATCAGTTGACTTGCAGGATGCAAGAACGATCATTGCAACCAGGAAAAAATATTTCATTTGTTGAGATTGGGGTTTAGCAGAAACTGTATGAAAAGTTTTAAACAGCCTCTATTGTTTATACAACTAAATTGATCATTTTATTTTTTACATAAATCACTTTCTTCGGCTGCTTGCCATCGAGCCATTTCAGCACCACTTCATCTTTCAGCACAATGGCTTCCACTTCCTGCTGTGTAATATCAAGCGCCAGTGTTATTTCTGTTCTTGTTTTACCGTTAATAGCAACAGGATATGCTTTTGCCGATTCTTTCACATACTTCTCTTCGAATTTAGGGAAGCTGGCATCGAGAATACTTCCGCTGTTACCCAGCAAGCCCCACAACTCTTCGCTTACATGCGGTGCATAAGGCGTAAGCATAATGAGTAACTGCTCAAGAATTTCTTTTTTGCTGCATTTGAGATCGCTGAGTTCATTCACAGCAATCATGAATGTGCTCACAGCAGTATTAAAGCTGAAACGTTCTGTATCGTCTTCAATTTTTTTGATGCACTTGTGCAGTACTTTCAACTCCGCATCGTTTGCTTTTTCTTCCTTCCACAACTGACCTTTCACATCATCATAAAACAAACGCCAGAGTTTTTTGAGAAAACGATGCACACCTTCAATTCCTTTTGTATCCCAGGGTTTGCTGATTTCAACCGGACCTAAGAACATTTCGTACATACGAAAAGTATCAGCACCGTATTTATCAACTATATCATCCGGATTGTCTACATTAAACTTAGACTTAGACATTTTTTCAGACTCTTCTTTAAGAAGAATATAATCAGTCCCATCTTCACTTCTTTCCCAAATAATTTTTTCATCATAACTTAAAAAATCAAGAAATTCTTCTCGATATTTTTGTAACCCCAGCTTTGTCAATCTTCCAGCATTATCTACAAACCGATGCCCATATTTAAACCGGATATAAGTTTCTGCAAAAGATGTATCATTCGCTCTCAACTCATAATCTTCCCATTTCTTATTCTCAGAAATAATATAAGTCCTATCCTCTGGTATTTCATTGCCAAAGAATCTAACGACTTTCATGAAATAAGATTTGCCAGTAATCATTCCCTGGTTCACCAGTTTCTTATACGGTTCATCATGACCAATATATCCAAGATCAAACAATACTTTCGTCCACATGCGGCTGTACAACAAATGACCTACTGCATGTTCAGTACCACCTATGTATAAATCAACCTGTCCCCAGTAATCACTTGCTTTGCGGCTGCAGAATTCTTCATTGTTCTGCGGATCCATGTAACGCAGGAAATACCAGCTGCTGCCTGCATAACCGGGCATTGTATTCGTCTCAAGTTCTTTTGCCACCCATTCAGGAATGTTCGCAAGCGGACCTTCACCTTCAGGACCGGGCGAATAACTTTCAACTTCAGGAAGCAATAATGGCAATTCAGCTTCACTTAAAGGATAAGCCGTTCCGTTCTTCCACTGAACAGGAAATGGCTCGCCCCAATAACGCTGGCGGCTGAAGGCAGCATCACGCATTTTGTAATTGGTTTTGCGGATACCAATTCCTTTTTCTTCCAGTTTGTTAATCACCACTTCAATGGCATCACGCATCAGCATTCCGTTGAGGAAATCGCTGTTTTCAAGATTAGCATCTTTTGTAGCATTGGCTTCTTCGCCATCGTAATATTTTCCAATAATGTTGGTAATGGGAATATTAAAATGCCTTGCAAACTTGTGATCCCGTTCATCGCCGCAAGGCACCGCCATAATAGCACCTGTGCCATAACCGGCCAGTACATATTCACTGATCCAGATAGGAATTTCCTGTCCGTTAAAAGGATTGACGGCATACGCACCTGTAAACACACCGCTTATTTTCTTTTCGGCCATGCGTTCACGTTCGCTGCGGCTTTTTACATAAGCAAGGTATTCATCAACTGCAGTTGCCTGCTCAGCCGATTTCATGTCTTCCACAATATCCAGCTCCGGTGCCACCACCATAAAATCAACACCAAAAATGGTATCAGGACGGGTTGTGTACACCCGCAACGTTTTCACTGTTCCTTTTTCACTCTTCACTTCAAAATCAATCTCAGCACCACTGCTCTTGCCAATCCAGTTGGTTTGCATTTCCTTCATGCTGTCGCTGAATTCAATGCGTTCCAGTCCTTCAAGTAAACGATCGGCATATTCTGTAATACGCAAATACCATTGACGTAATTTCTTTTTCACCACCGGGTGACCACCACGTTCGCTCACACCATTCACCACTTCATCATTGGCCAGTACAGTTCCCAATGCTTCGCACCAGTTTACTTCGCCATAACCGCAATAAGCAAGGCGGTAATCCATTAAGATGGATTGTTTGGTTGCTTCATCAAAAGCATTCCATTCGCCGGCAGTAAAGCTTGTTGTAACACGGTAGCCATGAGCTGCAGAACCTTCCTGTTCAAACGATGCAATTAAATTGCTGATGGGTTCTGCTTTCTGCGTTTTGCGGTTAAAGAAACTGTTGAACAACTGCAGGAAAATCCATTGTGTCCATTTGTAATACTGCGGATCGCTGGTTTTTACCTGCCTGTCCCAGTCGAAACAAAAACCGATATTATCAAGCTGCTTTCTGAAATTGGCAATATTGGCATCGGTACTTACAGCCGGGTGCACACCATGTTCAATGGCGTATTGCTCAGCTGGCAAACCAAATGCATCGTAACCCATCGGGTGCAGCACATTGTAACCTTTCAACCGCTTAAAGCGTGAAAAAATATCGCTGGCAATATAACCTAAAGGGTGACCCACATGCAGTCCCGCACCACTTGGGTAAGGAAACATATCAAGCACGTAAAATTTAGGTTTACTGCTTTCATTACTCACTTTGTACGCACCGCTTTGGTTCCAGTGCTGCTGCCATTTCTTTTCAATCTCTCTGAACTTGTATTCCATCTGGTTTTTTTATTGTTGTTTATCCGGCTCTATTAATTCTGTTTAGCTTTGGTTGTGTCACTCACTTGTACGTTCTTATCATTGCTCAGCAAAAATGCCCAACTGATAACAAAGCCCTGAAGTGTGCGACGCAAGGAACGATGCCCAAAGCTGTGAAAGAAGACTTAAAAAAAATCTTTCTGCTCTCTTTCTGCATCATCCGCAAAATAATGACAGGTGACAACCGTTAAGTGGGCAACAAATTTAAGGATTGCAGGTTGAAATCTGTTAAATTTGCCCGCCGCCACTGCAATGTGAGGCATTGGAGGTACAGTTATCAAGAACTTTCAAAATCGTAACTGCATGTCGCAAGAACAAAACAAGTCGCTGAAGCGCTCAAAACCATCATATATTTCTGCTATTATTGGCGTGGCCGTTGTATTATTTATTCTTGGAATTCTGGGATGGATTTTCCTCAATTTCCAGAAAATGAGCAGCGGGCTGAAGGAAAATATTAAAATGTATGCCTGGCTTTCCACTTCCAATAAAAAATCAATTGACAGCCTTACTTCTTATTTTGCCGCACAACCTTACATTAAAAGTTTTACGTACGTAGATAAAGAAAAGGCCAAGGAAATTTACAGCAAGGAAAATGCGGAAGACTGGAGCAAAATTCTTGATCAGAATCCCTTGCCTGCAAGTGTTGATTTCTTTACCAAATCAAACTATGTAAACAAGGATAGCCTGGCTGTAATTTCAGCCGACCTGATGGCGAAATTTCCCGGCATCATCAGCGAAGTGCAGTACCCCAAAGAAATTATTACAACCATCAACGAACGTTCACGCACCATTGGTATTGCCACATTGATTGTTGGTATTATACTCAGTGTTATTGTGATTATTTCAATTGATACAACCATCAGGCTGGCCATGTTCAGCAACCGTTTCCTCATTAAAACCATGCAGATGGTGGGTGCCACCCGTGGTTTTATTGTACGGCCGATGAACATCAGGGCAATTGTGAACGGCTTGATCAGTTCGGCCATTGCCATTGGCGCTGTATGGGCAGTCATTGCATGGATTGAAAGCCTGATCCCTGATCTGAAAGCCCTGCGCGATCCGAAGATTTACCTGCTTCTGTTTGGTTCCATCATTCTCATTGGCGTGGGCATATCGCTGTACAGCACCCACCGCAGTGTAATGAAATACCTGAAGATGAAGCTGGATGATTTGTATTAAAGCCGGTGACTGATGACCGTTTCCCGATGGCAGTATTAAGCTGATTACGGTAACCGGCCAACAACCAACGATCAACGATTTTCCCTTATCTTGCAACACTCAAACTAAGAATATGAGCCAGAAGAAAATTGCAAACATTTTTACAAAAGAAAATTATATGTGGATGGCCATTGGCGCAGTAGTCATCATTCTTGGATTTTTACTGATGATTGGCGGCAAAAGTGCAGACCCGAATGTGTTTAATAAAGATGAAGTATATAGTTTCCGCCGCATAACTCTTGCACCAATTCTTGTAATTGGCGGTTTGATTATTGAGATTTACGCCATTATGAAGAAACCAAAAGACTAAAAAAATCAATTTGAAAATAAGCTGATTTGAAAATTTGAAGATTATAAGAATTCAAAAAATCAAATCAGCTTTTTTGCATCTATACTTTACTCATCCGGTTTTGCATTTTCAAATTCACGCATTTTCAAATTTTCAAATTATCCATGAATACATTTCAATCAATAGTCATTGCAATTGTAGAAGGTTTAACTGAATATCTTCCCATTTCTTCAACCGGGCACATGATTATTGCAGAACGGCTGCTGCATGTACCATCTGATAACTTCACCAAACTGTTTACCGTTGCCATACAGCTCGGTGCAATTTTAAGTGTGGTGGTTTTATACTGGAAGAAGTTCTTCGACTTTCAAAAATGGCAATTCTATGTAAAACTCATTGTAGCTGTAATACCTGCGCTTGTGCTCGGGAAACTGTTCAGCGATAAAATTGATGAAATGCTTGAAAGCCCCCTCACTGTTGCCATTACAATGCTGGCCGGCGGTGTTGTTCTGCTGTTCATTGATAATATTTTTCAGCAGCATAACATTAAAGAAGAAAAAGAAATTTCATACAGCAAAGCACTCATCATTGGCCTTTGGCAATGTGTTGCCATGATACCGGGCGTAAGCCGCAGCGCTGCCAGCATCATTGGTGGTATGCAGCAAAAACTTACCCGTTCGCTGGCTGCTGAATTTTCATTCTTTCTTGCAGTGCCAACCATGGCCGCTGCAACAGGCTATTCACTTTTTTTAAAAGACTGGAACGAAAACGGCAGTGCAGTAAAAGGTTACGAACTTATTATTTCAAGCAACAGCAACCTGTACGCTTTTATTACTGGAAATGTTGTTGCCTTTGTTGTAGCTATGTTAGCCATTAAATTTTTCATAGGCTTTTTGCAGAAACACGGCTTCCGTTTGTTTGGCTGGTACCGGATTATTGCAGGTGCAGCATTGCTTGCCATGATTGCAGCAGGTTATCTGCAGTAATCCATTTGTCAGGAATATCCTAAATTCATGCGGCAGATGCATTCACTGCTTTGCTACTAAAACCATCAACTATATGCAGACAGCTTCAAAAAAAGTTGTAAATGGCTGGGCTATGTACGACTGGGCCAACAGTGTTTACAATCTTGTAATTACCACTACTTTTTTTCCGGCTTACTATGCTGCAGTTACTTCAACAAAAAATTTCCCCGATGGGATCCGGTTTTTCGGAAGGAGGTATGTAAATACAGAAGTAAAAGACTATGTAATGTCGCTTTCCTTTCTTGTGGTGGTTTTGCTTATTCCTATCCTTTCTTCCATTGCTGATTATAAAGGCAACAAGAAAAATTACATGCGCTTCTTTGCATACATTGGTGCATTGAGCTGCTCCTCTATGTTTTTCTTTGATAAAGATCATGTAGGCATGGGCTTATTTTCACTGTTTTTTGCAGGCATCGGTTTTTATGGTTCACTTGTGTTCTACAATTCTTACCTGCCTGAAATTGCTGCAGAAAAAGATATGGACCGCATCAGCGCCAAAGGTTTTGCAATGGGATATATCGGCAGTGTTATTCTTCAGATCATTGGTTTTGTACTGGTAATGATGATGCCCGACAACGAAGCGCTTGGTTTAAAAATTACTTTCTTACTGGTAGGTTTATGGTGGATTGGTTTTGCACAAATTCCATTTTCACGGCTTCCAAACAATGCTCCCAAAGCCGAGCGAAAACAAAAGAAGCATCCGGTCATCGGAGGTTTTCACGAATTACAAAAGGTATGGGCACAGGTAAGACAAATGCCCAAACTCAAAAATTTCCTTGCAGCTTTTTTCTTTTACAGCATGGGTGTGCAAACGGTAATGCTCGTAGCCACCGATTTTGGGATTAAAGAATTGAAACTGGCAAATACAAAACTCATCATCACTTTAGTCATAATTCAGCTTGTTGCAATCGGTGGAGCCTATTTAATGTCAAAACTTTCTTCCATGTTTGGCAACCTCCGTGTTATTATTTTCACCGTTGTACTTTGGGCAGGTGTATGTGTGGCAGGTTATAATATCACAACAGAATTTCATTTTTACATACTTGCAGCATTGGTAGGATTGGTAATGGGAGGCATACAGGCTTTGAGCCGTGCCACTTATGCCAAGTTTATGCCTCCAACAAAAGACACCGCTTCGTTCTTTAGCTTTTATGATGTAACGGAAAAAATGGCGATTGTAATTGGTTTGTTCAGCTTTGGATTTATTGAAGGTCAGTTTGGAATGCGTTCGTCCATATTAATTTTGATGGTGTTTTTTGCGCTTGGTTTTATTTTCCTCATTGTTACCATGTTCAAAAGAGCAACCAAGACTATTGCAGCAACAAACTAAAAAATTTATGCATGAAACTTTATTCAGTTAATACCGGTTATTTCAGGTTAGATGGCGGCGCTATGTTTGGCGTTGTACCAAAAGTAATCTGGAACAAACTCAACCCTGCCGATGAAAACAATCTCTGCAACTGGGCTATGCGTTCATTGCTGATTGAAGATGGCAACAGGTTAATCCTTGTTGATAATGGCATGGGCGATAAGCAGGATGAAAAATTTATGAGTCATTACTATCTCAATGGCGATGATACATTGGAAAAGTCAATGGCGAAATATGGATTTACGTTTGATGATGTAACAGATGTTATACTTACACATCTTCATTTCGATCATTGCGGCGGATCGATTATACGCAAAGGCGATCAACTGGTTCCAGCATTTAAGAATGCAACTTTCTGGAGTAATGAACATCACTGGGAATGGGCAACCAAACCCAACGACAGGGAGAAAGCTTCTTTCCTCAAAGAAAATATTTTACCTATTCAAGAGAGCGGTCAGCTCAAATTTGTTTTACCTGGTGAAGAACAATACCATCAGTTGCCAGTTTCGGCTTTCAGTGAAAATATTTCCATTCGTTTTGTAAACGGGCACACCGGTTCCATGATGCTGCCGCAAATAAAGTATGGCGATAAAACGATTGTGTTTATGGCCGATTTAATTCCAGCAGCCGCACATATTCCGATTGCGTATGTGATGGGCTATGATATGTTTCCGTTAACCACGCTCAACGAAAAGAAAACGTTTCTTACCGAAGCAATGGAAAACGATTATATCCTTTTCTTTCAGCACGATCCTGTAATTGAATGCTGCACGTTGCAACAAACTGAACGGGGAATAAGAATGAAGGATCAGTTTCTTTTGAGTGAGTTATCTTATTGAATAATTTTTCAAACAAAAGCCTTGGTATTTTACCAGGGCTTTTTTAATTTTTTCCTATGTGGTGCAGATGTTTCTGTTATCGCTTCTCAATCAATCCTGAAAGCTTATGTCGTGTATTGCGGTAACCCATCATGTCAACCTTTACACTACCAACTGAAATGGGCGTTTCAATACGTATGGGTATGCGGTTGGCATCATCACTCACCCACACATTCATTTTTTCACCACCACTGAAAACAGAACCTTCAATCAGCATGGGTTTAAAACGGATGGCGTTGAATTTCCCATACTTGGTTTTAACTTTTTCCTTTCCCATATACCGCACATACAACGGGTACACTTTATCATCAATAAACATACTGAAAGGAATTTTTGCACCGGGTTTGTACTTATTAAAATCAATATTACGTGAATAATAAATGGCACTCAGTACATCCTGTATGCATTCGGGCACTTTAAAAGTGCCGCCTTGCGATGTGGCAGTGTTTGCCGCATCATTAAAGGTTACAGTTTCAAATTTTTTAAAATCGCCTTCGAGTATGTTCCGTACAAAACGGTAAGGTTTTAAAGTGGCCGTATCAATATAACTTTCGTAATGATCACGCACTTTAAAAAAGCCATCAAAGAACGAGTTGGTTTTACCTGTGGCATCAATATGATAAACAGGTTTGTTGTTGTACCGCTCTAAAGTAATATTAAAATTTGCTTCGCCTCCATAAACATAAATACCGGCAAGTGTATAATAAACATGGTAGTTGAGTGACTCACCGCTGATGAAAGAAGTGTTTCTTATACCGCAATATTCATTTTCCGGCACAGTTTGCTGTTGCACATGCGCAGGTGTTGGAGAAATAGCCAGCAACAAAATAGAAAGCATTACCACAACATACTTCATCGTTAATCTTCTGTTTGTTTATTTCTGTAATTTACTGTAATCTTTTGCTAACGTTCCCTGAAAATTCTGATGGTTAGTATCAGTAAACTTCCAATCAGTGCAGGAAAAACAAGGTTCAATATCCAAATCCCGATCGTTCCTGCAAGAACAGCAATACTGTTGGCAGTAAACAGCCCCACAATACTCACTGCAACCTTTCCTCTTATTCCAATTTCGGCGATTGCAAAGCTCGGTACAATTGCCATGATTAAAAAGATTAATGATATTCCCCAAAATCCCTGCCACCATGCAATATCAACATGTAAAGCCTGCCACAATAACACATACTGCAATGCAAAAACTACAAAACGCAAAAATGAAAAAATTAATATCTGCACATATGCCCGTCCCGGCAAATTTTCAAGATCGTTTACAAAAGCCAGCTTGTTTTTAAGCAAGGGTATCCACCTCAGCAGTTTGACCAGCCAGTGCATTCTGAAATAAAATACCGCCGTAATAAGTGTGAAAAACAAAACCAGGTATTGAAACACCTGTATCAATAACCCCGACAAATTTGTGTTGTCCAATTGCAACGACTGCATATCGCCCTTCAAAATCAACAATGCTGCCCAGCCCAGCACCAGCGTAACCAGTAATTGGCCTACACTTGAAACAAGCGTTAAAGCCACTCCGAGAATTCTGTACTTCGGTTCGAGATAAACAATCCGTCCGCCATATTCACCAATGCGGTTAGGGGTGTTCATCGAAAGCGATAAACCACTCAGCACCGATTCGTATGCTTTTTTAAATGAAAGCGGCTGGTAATTGTTTACAAGCAAGTACCACTTATAAGCTTCAATTCCCCAGTTAACCGGCATCAGCAAAACAACCAGCCAGAGTTTCCAGCTTTCCGTTCCGGTAAAGGCATTTTTCATCTGCTGCCATGCTTTATCAAGATCGGGCTGATGTTTTACTTCGTTGTACAATGAAATGCTGATCCACACAAATACAATGGGGCCAAGGAAGTAATTAATAAAGATTTTGAAATTCCTGTTCAGTTTCTGTTTATTTGTTCAAAAATAAACCGCCTCTTGCAAACTTTCTCTAAAATCATTCTTGGTATTGACCCCGGCACCGTTGTGATGGGTTACGGACTGATTGGCATTAAACAAAACAAACCGCAGCTGATTGAAATGGATGTGCTGAAGCTTACCAAATATAAAGATGTGTACATACGCCTGCAGCTGATTCATGAAAAAGTGGATGAGATTATTAAAAAACATCAACCAACAGAGTTTGCCATTGAAGCCCCTTTCTTTGGAAAGAATGTACAGAGTATGCTGAAGCTGGGCAGGGCACAGGGTGTGGCAATTGCAACGGCCATGAGCAATGGTTTATCTGTTACTGAATACTCACCTAAAAAAGTAAAGCAATCTATTACCGGGAATGGTAATGCTGATAAGGAACAGGTTTGGAAAATGCTGCAGCACCAGTTACACTTTAAAGCAAAACCCGCTTATTACGATGCTACTGATGCAATTGCCGTGGCATTATGCCATTACTTTCAAACAAATGGTGCATTAAAAGCAGCATCAGGAAAAATGAAAGGCTGGGAAGATTTTTTGAAACAGAATCCGGGAAGAGTGAAAAAATAAATTCATACAAATTACTTTAACACACATCCTGCATCATAAATCCTACCTTTGCTTTTTTTCAATCGGTATTTTTCATCTTAGGCAATGTCAGTAAAAATAAAACTGCAGGAATATATCCAAGCGTGTACGGCCAGTTGAAATGAGAAAATATTAAATCAACCAGCAATTTTAATGTAAGTACAATTATAAAACTGATGGGGCCCCATTTTTCCATTGCCCAAACACCACTTAAACCAACAAAGCAGAACACAATCATCAGTGCATTAATAGCAGGATAAAGTGTATCAACTCCTCCATGAAGTGTGATATTACCGGTAAAAGAATTGATAATTTCCCATAAACCAAAAGCAAAAAGAATGACACAGATAATTGTAATCACTTTGGGACGGATGCTTTTTTTTCTTCCCATTTTTACTTTGTAGCCATATTCATCATAGTGTATCCTGCTCATAGAGTTAACTGTTTAATTTTTCCAGAATGGTTTGTTGTATTGCTTTAAACTGATCTTCTGTCAGTTTCAGTTTGGGACGTGTAAAATTCAGATCGTCGGCTGAGTTGATGGGAACTAAATGCAAATGTGCATGTGGCACTTCCAGACCAATAGTGGCTATACCAACACGGTCGCAGTTAAACGAAGCTTCCAGCGCTTTTGCAATGGGCTTTGCAAATAAAAGCATCTCTGTAAGAAAAGCATCATCCAGATCAAACACCTTATCTGTTTCTGTTTTTGGCACAACAAGCGTATGCCCTTCAGTCATCGGGAATATATCAAGGAAAGCAAAGAACCTGCCGTTCTCAGCAATTTTGTATGATGGTATCTCCCCGGCAATGATTTTTGAAAAGATGGTCATGTTTCCAAAAATTTTCGATATCAGATTTATGAACGCCGATTGAAGTTTCAATATGCGCAAACTCATCAATCAAATTAATTAATACAATGTAAATGTAACTGAAATATCATAAATCTGCATTCACCAATAAAATCACTTACATTATTCTAAGTTGGCATTAATAAAACAAGAAGGTGAATGATTACTCACCCACCTTCTTATTACTAGCAATTGATTTCGTATTCTTATACAGTAATATCTTCAACTTTAAACTTTACCACACCTGCAGGCACCTGCACTTCTGCAAGTTCGCCAACTGTTTTGCCAAGAAGACCTTTGCCAATTGGCGATGTAACAGAAATTTTTCCTGCTTTGAGATCAGCCTCTTTTTCACTAACAATCTGGTAAGTGATTTGTTTCTTGGTAGCAAGATTGGTTACAGTTACTTTGGTAAGAATAGCCACCCTGCTGGTATCAATAGTTGATTCATCAACGATACGTGCAGTTGCAATCATACCTTCCAGCTGTTTGATTTTGGCTTCAAGAATTCCCTGTGCTTCTTTTGCCGCATCATACTCAGCATTTTCTTTCAGATCGCCTTTTTCACGGGCTTCAGCAATCGCTTTCGACGCAGCCGGGCGTTCAACCCCTCTCATGTGCTGCAACTCTGCATGCATTTTCTCCAGTGTTTCTTTTGTTACATACTGAACACTCATAATTCCTCCTTTGTTTTCAGTTAAACTTTTGCCCTTCAAAAGGCTGCATTTCATTAATACCGCTTTCTGAAAAGCACAAAAAAATAACAACGCTCCAGTTTTTTACTGAAGCGTTGTATGTTTAGTGAACGGCAAAAATAAACACTTTTTTGAAATATGCAGCAACAGATCGTTAAAATAAAGGGCTTTCGGCTTTTCTGCGTCAATCAGCTGCTTTTCGCAGCAATCCTATCTACAGGCGGCTCTTTACCTAGCTGTGACTTACAATTCTCATAGTTTTCAATGGCAGACTTCGCCTTCAAGTGACAATTCAGCTCATCAAAAGAAAATCTGTTTCTCATTACCAGACCGGCTTTATTTATCCATAACCGTAGGAAAAAACTACCGCTCTATGTCAAACAGATGAATTGAATTAATAACCAATTCAACTAAACGTATCTGTTAAAACAATAAAATTTTTAGTTATGAAACAGATTTTTCTGATTATTACATCGCTTGTTATTATAGCAGGCAGCACCATTGCTCAGGATCAACTTCAACAAAAAGACAGAATCCAGAAAAAAGACAGAATTCACCAGGAGGACCATCTTCAACTGCAAGATGGCAAAATGTACCAGGTAAAAGAAGGAGTACGTACACAATTACAATCACAGTTTACACTCAAAAACGGGACTGTATGTAACCCTGATGGGACCTGCATGCTGCAAAACAAAAAACAAATTCAGTTACGCAACGGTGAGTGTCTTGATCTTGAAGGTAACCGCTATATGAACCAAAATAAATTCAACAAAGGCAAAATGATGACTGAAAGGCAAATGCTGAAAAAACAAAACAAGTCAATGAAGCAAAGCAGAGGCACGTCTTCCGGAAACGGGACAGGCAACAGGAACAAAAAAATGCAATAATACTCCCGGAAGAGGAAAGGCTGTTTTAAACTTAACAGCAAGCAGGAAGAAACAATTCTTTCTGCTTGCTGCTTATACTACTAAAACTGTTTTATGAAACCCGTATCAAACCATGCAATAAGAATAACGATGTTATTTTTATTTCCCTGCAATTCACTTTTTGCTCAGCATTCATCAAAAGATACTTCTGATAAAAACACAGAAGTATCTTTTGCTAAAGCAGGGGTAAGTTATATCAGCAACATTGTGTTTGCGGGCAGAAAAGATAGTGCGGCTGTTCCTTATATCAACCCAAAAATCGGGTACTATCATAAATCAGGTTTGTTTGCAGAAGGTTCATTCTCATTTCTTACATCGGCAGCTGAAAAAAGGATTGATCTTTATACCATAACAGCTGGCTATACATTAGCAAAAGAAAACTTTATTGCCGAACTGAATGCAACAAAATATTTTTTTAATAACAACAGCAACAATGTGCAGTCTGAAATAAGCGGGTACGCAGCAGCTTATGCAGGTTATAATTTTAAAAATATTGTAACAATTTATGCCGACGCCATGATCACATTTTCAAGTAAGCCGGATTTCTTTTCAGGAACGGAATTATCACATTCCTTTTATATGGCAAAAGATAATCTGAAAATCTCACCCTCACTCTATGTCGTTTTTGGTACACAAAACTATTACAGTGAATATTATACTTACCGGCGTTACTCAACATCTGGATCAGGAAGAGGATATGGCGGCAGCTCTTCACTTACTGTGCCGGTTTCAATTAAAGAAACTTCAAAATTTAAGCTACTCAGTTATGAGTTTAGTCTGCCTCTATCATATTCATACAAAACAATCAACCTATATGTAACTCCGGTTCTGGCAATCCCGGTTAATCCATCAACAATTACTGTAAATAATGTGACAACTAAAGAAACTCTGTCAAATACTTTTTTCTTGCAAGCTGGTATTGAATTCAGTTTTTAAGTAAAGAACAACATATAGATTTGTGAAATGAAGAAATTAACTGTAATTATCATTCTCACAATTCTTGTTTTTAGTGTCGCCGCCCAAAAAAAAGAGTTTAAGAAAATTAGTTTCGGTGCTGAGCTGGATATTCTGCCCTATGCAACCGGTGGTTATTTTGCTGCAGCATGGGCAGGAAAAAACAACTGGCGAGTGAGAGTATTGAATGCAGGAGTTAACATGCCCGATCTTGTAACTGCAAGCGGCTTTACTAACCGGCATGTAAACAGTGTGGCAATTGTAGCCGACCGTTTTTTTAAACAAAACTGGAAAGGATGGTGGCTCGGCGGCGGATTGGTTTACTGGAAAAGCAGTGTTCAAACCACAGCACATTTGCAAACAGCACATTTCAGCAATGTATTACTGAACGGAAGTGCAGGTTACAACATTACATTATACAAACACCTTTACTTATCGCCATGGGCTGGCTTAAGCATACGAACTGCAGGTGATAAGAATGTGGCAGTTGACAGTAAAACATATACACTCCCACTGGTTAATCCTGAAGCTTCATTGAAAATTGGTTGCTGGTTCTGATAAAAAAAATTACTGACTGATATCCTGCGTTTCGCTGACAACGGTGATTGGTTGATGTTATTTCTGCAATTAACTTCCATTGCTTTTTTAACTCCTCATAAGCAAGTTCTATTATCACCAAAACCAAAAAACAATGAAACCAAAGCACTTCATTTCAGTTGCAGTTTTTGCAGCAGGAGTTTTTATTGCTGCCAAAGCACAGGCCCAATCAAATTATCCATCAACAAGCATTAACGGCCAGGTATGGATGGCAAAGAACCTTGATGTATCAACATTCAGAAATGGTGATACTATTCCACAGGTAAACTCTGAAAAAGATTGGGCAAAAGCAGGCGAAAAAAAGCAACCTGCATGGTGCTACTATGGAAACGATCCTTACAATGCCAGCAAATTTGGCAAGCTCTACAACTGGTATGCACTTACTGATCCAAGAGGGCTTGCACCACAAGGATGGCGCATTCCTGTTGATGAAGATTTTAAGAAACTGATTACGCATTACCAAAACGACAGGAAGCTTCTTTATGCAGTATTAATTGAAGGAGGCATTTCAGGAATGAATATTCCTTTGGGAGGCTGGCGTGGAAGAAAAGGTGATTTTAAGGATAAATTGGAATATGGTGCCGTTTGGTCAGTAACTGAAAAAGGCAAATGGGTTTCTTATATTGAACTAGCACCTATTTTCCAGGTTGCAGGTATGAGAGAAGCTGGCAAGGAAGCCGGGCTGTATGTACGTTGCATTAAAGAATAAGGATTGCTTATTGACTTTATTATATCAACAGGAGAAAACAATCGTTTTCTCCTGTTGATTTTTAGCAGATGCATTCAGCTTTTCATTTCATCAATCAATCTTAAAAATAAACGACGAAGAAGTCATATACTTTCCGCCCTGCGATGTAGTGAAAAGATATGCAGGTTTATTATTGATGAGAAGTATCTGCGGACGTTCAAACCTTCCGTATTTCTTTAAATGAGATGGTGCCGGAGCTTGCTGTATGTAATGAGCGGCTCCGTAGTAAGCAATTTCCGGATCGCTCCACTTTTTTCCTTTTTTTGATTGCATGAGTATTCCGTCTTCATGATTATAAAAACCCATATCCCTTGCAATCATATTAAACCGGCGACTTTCCATCCATACATACGCATCTTCAAACTGGCGGTTATTTCCTTTTCCTGAAAAATCAATAACCGGGTTGCCTTCGTATTTAATGTATGGTCCTTCCAGCTGCTTTGCAATGGCAAGTCCATATTTACGGTTGCCTTTAATTAACGGATCAGTTGATGTTTCATAATCTTTTGTATTCCACGATTTATAATAAAGCCAGTATTCGCCGTTGGGATGTTTAATAAATGCAGGATTAGTAGTGCAGTGATCATCCCATGCACCTTCAGCGCCGGGCAACAATAAAGGTTCATCAGGCCGTTTCCATGGACCATACAATGAATCAGCAATGGCAAGTCCAATACGTTTGGTATTTGTTTTACCATTACTGTTGCCCATGTAAAACAACAGGTATTTGCCATCTGCTTTTTTAATAAGCGGGTTATGACAGGTTGTTGCATCAAAATAACCTGCACGTGGTGCAAATACAGTATCAAGTACAGTGAATGGTTCTTCAGGAGTATTGGCAACTGCATGAACAATTTCACTGCCATTAATCCATCCGCTCATTTTCTTTTCTGCTTTCCAGCGTGAAAAGAAAACATGCACTTTTCCATCATCACCAATAATGGGTGAATTACACCATACATAATATCCTTCCAGTTCCAAAGCACGGCCAACCGGTTTTAAACGTTTGGCGAAACAGGATTCATCGCCATCTGCAAAAGCATGCAGTTCATGCGGCAGCAGGCAAGCCCCTGCGGTAATTGCTGAAAGCTGAGAAATAAACCGGCGACGTTCCATGAAGCTCCTGGTTAAGATTTGTAAATCAAAAATGAAAACAAACAGTTATTTAAGCAAGAATAAATTCCCTTTTCGTTTTTCTTTTGGTTTTCCTGCCAATGAAAATTCTGCCACCCATACAAACATTCCCTGGTCGTTGCGCTGAATATTTGTTTTTCCATCCCACTTTTTAAATGGATCGTTCGTATAAAAAACCAGTTCGCCCCAACGGTTATAAATACGCAGTTCATAATCACTCAATGATGAAATACTTCCCAACGGACCAAATGTATCATTTAAACCATCTCCATTAGGAGTAAATGCGGTGGGGAAATGAACACCAATACAGGAAAGATCAATACTGACAGTTACGCTTGTGTCAGCAGTGCATACATCCGTTCCTGAAACAGTAACATTGTATGTGCCTGCTGAAAGATTGGTAGCAGTTGCAGTGGTTTGAACAGGAATTGTTGTCCATAAATAATTAAATGAACCCTGCGCTCCATTTACTTTTACAGTTACTGCACCGCCTGTACCTGTTGTACAACTTGCATTGCTGAGTACAGAAGGGGTAAGCGAAATAATTTTTACAATATTTGTGATGGTTGATGAGGCATTGCCGGGGCCACTTACAGTAAGAGATACCGTGTACTCTCCTGCTGCAGAAAATACATACTGCGGATTTTCCAATGAAGATGTATTGTTTGTTCCTGAAGCAGCATCGCCAAAATTCCAGTTGAATGATGTTGGACACAGTGACGAAGTGTTGGTAAACGCAACTGTATTTTCATTTATACAACTGAATGTAAACGAAGCATTGTTTGCAGCAGCTTCTTCAATTTTAAAATCATCAACCGCAAATCCATCATAATTATTACACAATGTTCCTGCTCCGAAAATAAAACGGAAGATAACATTCTTCATTCCGCCAACTGCAGCCAATGTGTGTGATGCTGTTACCCACTGGTTGCTTCCGTTGCCACCTTTGCAACTTCCCCCTGTGAGTTTTGTATTGCCCGACCATCCCTGCTTTGTTGATGCAAGCGGAGAAAGATACGTTACGGGATCCTGGTTGTACCAGTTTTTTGTGAGACAATCATTACCTGAAGAGGAGCCAACTGTTGTCCATGTTACACCATTATCAGTTGAATATTGAAACGAAGCACCATCGTATTGCTGCTCAGTTTCCCAGAAAATTTTCATGCTGATGTATGGATGCAGGAGGTTCGTAAAATCAAAGCAGGGGCTCTGCAGCCATGATGCTTCACCGTTACTATAAGCTGTACCTGTTAAGCCCGCAGTTGACCAGCATTTTGTTCCGCTGGCAGCAGCTTGTATAACCGGTTTTGATACAACACCCCATGCCCATGATGAACCGGTGCCACCTGTTGTCCAGTTGCCGTTGCTGCTTTCAAAATCCTGCGTGTAAGGAAAAACAGAAATACATTGTGCTGATGATTTGTTTACAACACTTAGTAATAAGCAAACAGAAACGATCATTGCTAACCGTTTCATTTGTACGGAAAAATTGTTCCTGTTTGTATGATAAGCAGCAGTCGCCAACATTAATTCAATCCTAATTTATCAACCAGCACTTTACTCATTTTGTAAAATGCTTCATGCGAATAACCGGCAATATGCGGAGTTAATATTGTATTGGTTTGCGATGCCAGCCAGTCAAGATCACTCATTTCATCTGCTGAATAAGAATCGAGCTTTTCATTTTCCAAAACATCTAATGCAGCCCCGCTGACCCATCCGTTCTTTAATGCATCAATCACAGCTTTTGTATCATGTACTTTACCACGTGAAGCATTAATGAAAAAAGGTTTTTGTTTCAATGCTTCAAAAAAAGTGCGATCAGCATAATGAAATGTTTCCTCTGTTAACGGCACATGCATGCTGATCACATCACTGTATTTCAATACCTGCTCCAGTGATGCTTCTTTAATGGAATCGCCGCCAAAACCAAACTGGTATTTATCATGCGCCAGAATGGTTACATCAAAACCTCTCAGCTTTCTTGCAAATGCCCGGCCTGTATTACCAAAGCCAATGATACCAACTGTTTTACCACCTAATTCCCAACCACGGTTTGCATCACGCAACCAGATATGTTTTTTCACTTCATCAAAACTGCTGTGTATTTTATTCATCAAACCCAATAACATTGCAAGGGCATGTTCTCCCACCGCATCACAATTACCTTCCGGACTACTTACAATTTTAATGCCTCTGCTTTCTGCGTGGGCTACATCCACCAGTTCAAGACCACTGCCAAGACGTGCAATCCACATGAGCTTAGCAGCTTTATCAATTAAACTTTTATCAACCTTAATACTGGTTGCAATAACAATTCCTGTAACCTCTTCATCAATAATCTCCATTAATCCGGGATATGTAATTTTCGGATGATATTCCACGGCATATCCCCCCTGCTCTAACTTTTCACGCAGGTGTTCGTGGCACTTTGCTGTAATAATTACTTTCATCATGTTTATTTCATCTTAAACGTGAGCTCTGCAAATTGCTGCACGCTTAATTGCTCTGCACGTTTATTAAATAGTTCGTCTTTTAAAAATTCTTCATCAAACAAACCTCTCACCCCGTTTCGCAGCATTTTACGCCGCTGGTTAAAGGCTGTTTTCACCAGCAATGTAAATTTCTTATCACTTGCCATTTCAGGAACATGTGCGGCTGGCTTGAGTTTTATAACACCGCTTTTCACTTTAGGCGGAGGATTAAAGCAATGTTCACTAACATCAAACAAATACTCCACATCAAAATAAGCCTGTATCAATACACTGATGATTCCGTATGTTTTACTTCCTTCTTTTGCTGCTACACGTTGTGCCACTTCTTTCTGAAACATACCAACAATGCAATCAACCCGCTCTTTCCAATCAAGCAACTTAAATAATATCTGCGTGGAAATGTTGTAAGGAAAATTGCCTACCACCATAAAATGCTGATCGAAGGGAACAGAACTGTCGAGAAAACTTTCATGAATCAGTTTTCCTTTAATGGAAGGATAAGTATGTTCAAGGAAATCAACTTTTTCTTTATCCAGCTCAACGGCTTTAAAATCCACATCCGGCAGCTGAAGCAGGTATTTGGTTAATGCACCACCACCGGGCCCTATTTCCACCAAACATTGAGGATGTTCTTCCAGCACCGCATCAACAATGCGCCTGCAGATATTTTCATCTTTTAAAAAATGCTGACCCAGAGATTTTTTTAATGTGTATTGCACGCTGCAAAAGTAGCAGTAAAAAAGCCCTTCGGTATGGAAGGGCTTTAATTTTTTTATTGAGCAATCATTACTTTCTTCCGGTAAACGGTTTCGTTCAGTTTCACTTGTACGATATATTGTCCCGGTAACCAGTTTTGCTTTTTGCTGATGATCCATTCATTAATTCCCGCACAAGCATTTTCAGACGATCTGAAAATGACTGCACCTGAACCGCTGATGATACTGATTTCTGCCTTTGCCTGCCGGGCAACTGTGCAGCGAAGCTTGAAATAATTTGTAACAGGATTTGGATTAACAGTTAATTGCACATCGTGCGCCTGTTTTATCATCAGCTTAACTACATTACTGTATAATATTACACCGCCGCTGTTTCTGTACCGGAGCCGGTAAAATAATTCAGAAGGATCAAGTCCTTCAAAATTGTCAGTTTCAGAATAAACTGCTTTACTACTTTGAGCTACTTTTTTTACAGGATAAAAATCAAATCCGTTAAAGCTCCTTTCAATTTCATAAAAACTACCTGCAATATAATCATTGCTGTACCAGTCAAGTTGTACCTGAGAACTGTTTATCAGTCTTGCAGAAAAATTTTCAGGCCTGCTTTTTAAAATTTCACAACTTAAATTTTGTGTTATAACTACAGTATCGGTTGCATAAACGGAACCGCAGCTATCCATCAACTCCTGTGAAACGATGTAAGTACCTGGCTGATCAATGGAGATGGTATCACCATTCATTGTTTGGCTGACAATATGACCATTTGTTGTGGACCATGTATAAAGAGAAGTCAACACCGGGTTCGTAAGCCAGATTTCGCCTACACCTTGCTGACACAAAACAGGAAAGTTTGTTGAAAGTTCAGCCCGTGGTGCACGGAAAAAACTGAAAGGACCTACAAAATCTTTCAACTCTGCAGTAAACGAAGTGGATGCTCTTGATTTCACAAGTATCCGCCTGAAGGGCAATGCACATGCATCATCCATAATTACAATGGGGTCAAGTCCGAGCTTACTGAGGTTTACTGAAAATTCCATGAACTGCTTGGCAGAATAATTTGTTGCTACCGTATTATTTTGCAATACAACACCAAAAGGCCCTGCCCATGTATTATTTGCACATTGCAGTCCGGTATAAAATGTACCAGCTGTTTTTGGAGTAATACTTGCATAACCATAAGATGCACCTGATGAAGCACCATCAAAAAGACCGCCCCAGCTAAATGCTGCAGGGGTAATTGATAAAGAGCTTTGATGAACCCAGATTCTTGCCTCAAGTAATGAAAGAGATGAACTTCCGTATTCTGCTGTAAAAATAATATCACCGGCTTTTAAAACATTTCCTGCGGCATCAAATTGCCAGGCAGTATGACCGTCATCCGGGCCATAACCGTAAAAACGCAGGCTGGGCTTATCGTAATAAATATCCGTTTGATACATTTCAAAATCAAAATACCTGTTGCCTGTAGTATTATCAAGTGAAACTCCTCCAAACAACCACAATGAATCTGTTGTAAACGGACCGGCTCTGCGCACATGCATATACATATCAAGAATATCATTCTTATCAGGAATCCCCTGAGAAATCGGAGTAGTCCAGGCGGAAGGATTCATTCCGTTTTTATTACTGCCTGATGCAAATACGGTGGAGTCATCGCCATGATGATCCCTGATGAAGATTCCATCAATCCACATATACCCGTTTACAATTGAAAATTGTGGCTTTCGCATACCACGGAAAAAAGGCTGCATTCTTGATGCCGGTTGAGCAGTGTATCGTGCAAGCAATGCTGCGGCACCGGCAGTATCAATTACAAATTCTCCACCACCGCCCACTGTATTACTGAACCAATCATCATTACCTGCCTGCAAAAATCCATTAAAAAAATTGCTGCGCAAATCAGCATCAACCCCAAAATTTGCTTTAATAATGGGCGATGTTATTTGTGCTTCAGCCTGTTGTTGAAATAACAGAATGAATAAGAATAAGCAATGTAACAGACGTTTCATAGCATTGGATTTTCGACCAGGCTATTCAGATAATTACACCTGAAAAAAAAGGTTTCTCAATTCTATTTTTTTGCCACAATATGCAGTGTTTCTACATCAGAAACAGTTACTGATCCGTCTGTATTGTGAGCAGTAATGCGGTAATATATAAATCCGGGAAAACAAGCTTCATCACGGAATTTGTATGTTGCCTCACCAGTTCCGGCTATGTTGCTTATAACTTCAAAGAAAGATCCATTATAAGAACGTTCAATTACAAAGTAAGCAACTGAAGGATCAGAAACACCCCAGTTTAATGAAGCATCTCTGCCCATACGGTGAACACGGAAATAACCAAAACTTTGCTCTACCGGTTGCTGGCTAAACAAAATTTGAGATTGATTTGATAATTGATTTGATTCGCCGGCCTGAGAGTTTAAAACTAACATCAACAAAGCTGTGCAGGTAAAAAAGTATTTCGCTTTCATGGGAATAAGATTTAAGCACAAGGTAAAGCACAAAAAAATCATAACCTAAATCACAGCAATGAAAGAATACCAATGCAGAAAAATATTTTCACTTACAAAAAACGTAGAAAACACTCATTTTCCATAGATAGTAATTTCTGCAATTTGCCCTTTTATTCTTCAAAATACTGTCGCCCAATCGTTACATTTGCATGAATAACAGCATATATGACAAATTCTGATAATAAACCGGTTGTTGGATTCAGTTGTGGTGATCTCAATGGCATCGGCCTAGAAATTATCATTAAAGTGCTTAGCGACAACAGGCTGCTCGAATTGTGTACGCCTGTAATTTTTGCATCCAATAAGGCAATTAACTTTTATAAGAAATCAATTAACGATGGAAATTTTAATTACCAGGCGGTAAAAGATCTCCAGCGACTTAATCCAAAAATGGTTAATGTACTTAACTGCTGGGAAGAAGAAGTAAGCATTACTCCCGGCCAGTTAAATGAAACCGGCGGATTGTATGCAGTTAAATCTTTAACTGCGGCGGTTTATGCGTTAAAAGAAAATCAGATAAATGTTTTGGTAACAGCACCCATTCATAAAAAGAATGTTCAGTCTGAAACATTTAATTATACAGGCCATACTCCCTATTTAAAAGATATTTTTCAGGCAAGCGCAAGCGATGTTGTGATGTTTATGGTTGCAAGCAACATTCGGGTTGCTTTGCTAACCGAACATGTACCTGTAAGTCAACTGGCTGCTCATATTTCTAAAGAGGCTATCGTTAGCAAATTGAAGCTAATATATGAATCGCTGAAAAAAGATTTTTCTGTTGAACGACCAAAGATTGCTGTATTGGGTTTAAACCCCCATGCAGGTGATGAAGGATTAATTGGAAAAGAAGAAGAAGAATTGATCAAACCTGCAATTAAAGAAGCAAAACAGAATGATATTCTCTGCTTTGGACCTTATAGTGCCGATGCTTTCTTTGCAAGAGCTCAATATGAAAAATTTGATGCTGTACTTGCAATGTATCACGACCAGGGATTGATACCGTTTAAGTCACTTGCCATTGGCGAAGGAGTTAATTATACTGCCGGGCTGGATGTTATACGCACCAGTCCTGATCATGGAACTGCATTTGATATTGCCGGGAAAGGCAAAGCTGATGAAGCATCGCTGCGTGAAGCAATGTTTGCGGCCATCGATATTTTCAGAAGCAGAAACAATTTTGCGGAAGCAAGAAAAAATCCAATGAAAAAACTGAGTGCTTCATTACTGGCAAGAGCTGTTGATGAAAAAATTGAAGAGGAAGAATAGAAAAGAATTGAAGATTGCAGATTTTCGATTGCGTTTTTTTAAATCAAACCAATTACAATCTTACTTACTATTTTATTTTGGCAAATAAGTTTGCAATGCTTTTACATATACTTCAAAAGCCTTTACTCCCTGCGGAGTTATTTTACAAACGGTTTGCGGATAATTGTCTTTAAACTGTTTTGTAACATCAACATAACCTACATCTTTCAGTTTTGTAATCTGCACACTGAGGTTACCGGCAGTTGAGCCCGTTTTCTCTTTCAGAAAAGTAAATTCAGCTTCCTTTACACTTATGAGCAAACTCATAACAGCAAGCCGTAACTGCGAATGTAATATAGGGTCGAGTTCTTTAAACATTATCTTGCTGTTTCTGCAACAGATATTTTTTTCTTAAAACAATTCCCGGGATCAGCCATGCAAGTGTTGCTGATGCTGCCATCAGCAAAAAATCAAATTTAATTACAGTAAAAGCACTTACAAGTGCTGCAAGCCAGCAAAAAATCCCTCCAATTGTCATAATCCTGAATTTTCTTGCTGCACCGGTAACGATTGTTGGATATCCATATACAAACATCAGGTAAGAAGTTCCAAAAGTCATAAAATGAGGAATATCTGCTTTTCCTGTTATTTCACGGTAATCATTCAGCAGAGTATTCACCTGGTCAGATGCAACAGCGTTAATAAAGCTGATCAGAAAAACACCTGCTCCAAAACAAAGCCAAACATAACTCATGATATCATCATCCCAACCTTTAGCCTTCCGCATACGCTTTTCTTTTACCGAAATGAAAATCTGCGGCACAACTGCAACAACTGCCAGCATCCAGATATCAAAAGGCAGCTGAAAATTAAACTGAAGTTGCAGGTATTGAACAATACTGCATAGTGTTATTACAACTCCCCAGAGTATTGGCCCGATACCCGTGTCAACAAATTCATTCCTTGCCCGGTTAATCATTTGCTGAATAATAAGCAGGCTTTCTCTCTCAGTGAGTTCTTTTTCCGGCATAGCTGGTTTGTTTAGTTCGTATTTAAGAGTCAGTCAAAAATAAAACAGTCCCGAAGTATTTCATCCGGGACTAATACACATTATTTACACTCTGAATAAGCTTTTTCTGTTTGATCCTTACCCCAATCCGGATGTAAAGGCGACTTTGGTTTGAACGCTTTAAATAGTTCCAATGCCTTTTCAAAGATTGGCTTGGCTTTATCGCAACCTCCGTCAAATTGAACTGGAGTTTTACTTACACCCTGTGCCTGCCACATATAAGGGCGTGGATTTGCTGGATCAAGCTGTTTTGATTCTTCAATGTATTGATTTGACATCATACCATATTGCATATACCTGCTCATGGGATCAACTATCATACGTAAAGTTGCCACCATTGATTTCAGTAAAACAATTTCAGAATTATTTTTTTCCATCAGTTCGGCTTTGGCTATTAATGAATCGCACTGATCAGCGATCTGATCATACTGCTTCGGATCATTCAGCATAAATGCATACCATACTTTGCAGAGCGATGAATAATAAAAAGGAAGCCATTGATTTTTCTCAGCATTGGCAATACGCTCAAAAGCATTTGAAACATCCAGCATACCGGCAGGTGTGTTTGCTGAAGCCATTGCTTCAAAATTTTTCTGCATAGCGCCGGTATAACGTTCGCTTTGAGCTGAAGCCGAAGCCAGCATTGCAAAACAAAAAACAGTAAAAAGTAATTGTTTCATTGTTGTTGATTTTAATAAATGATTTTATAAATTATTATTGATTGCATCGTCTGTACGGTCAACCCCAAAACTGATAAACGCACCAATGAAAATAAACATTCTTGATGGGGGAACCAGTTCCTGTTTCCTCACTCCATTGGTTGAATAGGTATAGCCATAAACCTGCTTAATGTTGAAGATATTGCTTACGCTGAGTACATACACTGCAAATGACTTCGCATTCTTCCTGCCAATATCAGGAAGAAAATTCAGTGCAAAACTTATATTATGATAATCCGGCACTTTTCCCTTATCAGCAAAAAAGGTTTTGTTGTTTGCATCATACTGAATATTGTAATAAGGCCGCCCACTTGAATAGTTATAGGAGATATTGAAGTTTGTTTTCAGGGGAGTTACAAATTTTTTTGCTACAAACGATGCCGTGTGATGTGCTGCAAAGTTTGGTGTGATAGCGTAAGGGAAATTCAGAAAATCTCTTTTTGTATCAAGGTATGAATAAGAAATCCAGTAGTCGAGGTTCTTAATGTTCTTCTTATCTCTCCAGAAAAATTCAAATCCACTTGCATTTCCAAAACCATCGTTACCGGCAGCAAGTTCTCTTCCGTTAACATTTGTTGTTTTAACCAACTGTGCATATTTCTTATAAAATACTTCTGCCCGGAACGTAGTAAGACTAGTTGTTTTCTGGTACTGAGCAATATAATGCTCCGCTTTCATAAACGTCATTGAATTAACTGCAGGCAAATATTTCATTTCTGGGTTCTGGTAAAAAATCCCGTAGGCAAGTGATGCCTGGCTTTGCTTTCCAAGTTTATAAGCAAATGAAACACGTGGAGCAAGATTGTATTTTTCAAGCGAAGCAGCATACTCTGCCCTTGCTCCAAACTTAGCGGCCAGGTTATTGGTAATATAAATATCCTGCTCAGCAAACAATGCATAATTGTTTACAATAAACCTGCTGTTGTATTTAAATCCATTGTATGCTGTGTAAGTACTTTTATCATCACTGTAATTGTATTCAGTACCAAAACGCAAAGCACTCAATCCTTTAAATTTCTTTTCAAACACTAAACGTGCATTGAGATAAAGACCTTTATTGTTTAATTGAAATGTTTTAAACTGCAAACCATTCAGCAGCACATCAGCTTTTTGCTGGTTCTGCATATTAAAACCAATTGTATCATGATTGGTGGAGAATGAAAAGCCTGCAATCATCTTCCATTTATTTTTTAAATTTTCCTTCCACGATAAATTATGATACATGTTATTGTTCTCCATTGAAAACTTATCCAGGTATCCCAACGAATCAAGACTTTTGCTTGTAAAAGCAACACCATTGTTTGTATAATATCCGTAATACTTAATCATTCCTCCGGCAGAAGTCTTTATACGAAAATTTGCATCTAAATTATGCCCACCCGGTGCTCTTGAATAATCCTGTTGCTGTTTTAGAACAGCAAATGCAGCAGTAAGATTCGAGTAATCATAATTCAAACCCCACGAAGACTTTTTATTTTTTGCCAGTTTTTGAAATCCTGCACCAGCGCTTATTACCGACAAGTTCAAAGTAGCAGAAGACTGTTCGGGAAGATCAACCGATTCAAGAATTAATGCAGAAGACAAAGCCTGCCCGTATAATGCACTGTATCCTCCGGTGCTGAAAATTGTTCCTTTGAAAATAGAAGGAGAAAAACGTCCACGGGTAGCAATACCTGGCACACTTGTATAAAAGAAATTATTTACCAGTGTTCCGTCAATAAATGTTTTTGTTTCTGCAGCCGTACCTCCACGAACAAATAAACCTTCCGTTTCTCCTACCTGCTGAGCACCGGGTAATGTTTTTAATGCACCTGTTACATCAGCATTGGCGCTGGCAGTTGTTAGTATATCAATGGATGTTAATACTGCTGCCACCCGTTTTCTGTCGCTTGCCTCAAATGAGCCGGCAGTAATTACAACAGCACTCATTTCTGTTATTTCCTGTTTTAACTGAATAGCGAAATTTAATTCTGTGCCGCTTAATTCAATTGGCATCACAAGAGTTTTGTATCCCACAGAACTTATTACCAGCAGTTGCTTTCCTTTATCATAGGCTTTAAAATGAAACCTGCCGGCAGAATCTGCCGTGGCACCATCATACGAGTCTTTAATTGTAACAGAAGCACCAGCAATTCCTTGTTTTTTACTGTCAGTAATAACACCTTTTACAAGCACCTGTGCCTGAACGTAAGCAGTTACAAAAAGAAAAAAGGAAAAGAAAAATATTGGTTTCATTTATCAAATTTCAAATCAAATGTAAAGTAGTTTATTTTATAAACCAAATTTTTTCTATAAAACCGGTTTTTACACCGGTTAAATAATCGTTACTTAATAATAACCTGCTGCAGGGTTTGATTGCTGCACTTAAGCTTTATAACATAACTCCCTGCTGATAAATCTGAAAAATCAAGTATCTCTGTCTGGCTGCTTGACTCTCTTTTTACAACCTTACGGATAATTCCGGTTGAACTGATAACCTGGAAAATGACAGGTTTTCCAAACCATTGCTCAGGAACTGTAATTCTAGCCTGGTTAGTAACCGGATTTGGGAAAACAGAAATTTCGAGATTACCATTCGCCTGCAAGCGAATAATCTTTACATCTGAATAATCTGTTCGCCCATCTTTATCCGCAATTCTTAACCTGTAGTAGAGTATGCCTGAAGCAGAAATATCATTATCTGTAAAACTATATTTTGACAATCCGGTTGTATTGCTGCCAGCCATTACAATGGCAATATCTTTAAATTCTCTCCCGTTTGTACTTTTTTCAACTGCGAAAAAATTTGAATTATGTTCAAAATCTGTCATCCAGTTCAGATCAACTTTGTTATTCCGGAGAAAAGCCACGAATGAATTCATTTTTACCGGTAATGTTGAAGCACTTCCAGATTGAAAACCAGCATCGAAGCTGTGATTCCATTGACCATGCGGGACCGATACATTTAGTATTTTACCGTTAACGGGATCACTATCAGCTTCATCATCCGCCCCTTCATTTGATTTTGTTGGAGCATACCCTGCAGGAGTAATAAACTGAAGTTGAAATAATGACCCATACTGTGGAAGGTCATGAAAGAAATACTTCCCATTTGCATCTGTAACAGTTGTTGCCAATAATCCACCCACATTATCAAGCAGGTTTACCGTAACATTGGCAATACCGGGCTCCCCTGCATCCTGAATACCATCGCCGTCATTATCAAGCCAAACAAAATCGCCCAAACCATTATCCTTCCATACACCAAAATCATAAGTACGGTTTGTGTTGGTATTGATTGCGCCTGTTCCGTCAGGTTCAGTTCCCTCTGTAAGCGTAATGGTTTGTCCTGTTATTTCATAATTGGAAGGATTTTGAGTATAACCATTATTATCATGATCAATGTCATTATCGGGAGATCCGCCATAAACTGTGGTTTTGTAATGACTGGACCATGAAAATACTTTTATGAAATATTTGCCGGGAGCAAGACTTGTAAAAGAATAGCGACCGTTTGCGTCTGTAGTAGTATAAAGAGGTGTAAACCCTGCATCGACCACTCCGTCCTGATCATTGTCAAGGAAAAGCCCAACCTGCATTCCGGAAACGCCGGGTTCACCTGCATCTAAAATTCCATTATCATTATAATCGTACCACACCTTATTTCCTAAATTCAACGTGTTTTGTGAAAAAGCTGAATGACCAGAAATCAAACACACAGACAATAAAATAATTGGGAAACCACCTTTTAAAAAAGGTACAAAAATGAAAGTGGAGAAACTTTTCATTGAAATTCTCTTTTAGGGTTACGAATAATACCCAAGAAGTACAGAGAAGATGAAATAGTACGGAAAAAAGAAGTTATAACCTGATACTTTTCAAACTTGGTTAACACTGTTTTCTAAGGGTATTCTCTTATATCAATACAATAGTAATACATTGTTTTTACCAAGCCAAAACATAGCGTAGTTTTTTGAGAAAAAAGCGTATTTTCCACATAGAAAAAACACAACAAACTGATTTTCAATATTATTTTTCTACATCACTGACTGCAATTAGATGAATTTAAACCCGAAAACATCCTCAAAACAGAAAAGGACCTCCGTTACCGGAAGCCCTTTTCTGTAAATTAATAATCATTTATTGCTTTACCACTTTGCCATAAAATATCTGAACATTATTTTCATCTTTTGCAACAACAAAATACATTCCAGCGGGGAGCTTACTCAACTGAATTTCTTCTGTAGCATTTGAAGCCCTCTTCAGCATTACTACCTGGCCAAATGATGAAACAACTGAAATGGTTTCTTTACCCTTAAGGCCTGTTAATTTTGTTGCACCCGTTGTAATACTTGGATATAATCCGATTTTAGTATTTGCACAATCAATATTAATAACAACAACATTACTGAATTCAAATGCGCCGTTATTATCAACCATTTTAAGCCTGTATTGATTAGCACCTGTTGCAGCAGCATCAGTAAATGAATATGTGCTGTTAGATCCCTTTGCAACAACTTTTCCAACAGATACATAACCGTTGCCGGTGTTGCGCTCAATTTCATAATGGCTTACTTCATCTTCAAGAGCAGTTTTCCAGTTTAATACTGCTTCACAACTCTGAGCACGGCCGGTAAAACTTGTTAAATGAACAGGTAACGGACCATCAGCTACAGTTGTCATGCTCCAGCCAATGTTATGCCTGTCGCCTACATACTGTACATTATCAGACCAACGTTGTCCTGCAGTTTTTCCTCTCAAATAAACTTTAAATGTTAAGGATGTAATGTTTGCACCAAGAATACGAATACTACCGCTACCAGCCAGGTTTCCATTAGCACCATCCAGGTCTGTGCGGATACCGGGGTCAAAAGTATTGGCAATTTTCCATGAGCCTGATGGTATTGAACCAACAGCTGCTGTTGTAACTGACAAAGGATCTGTACCACTTAATTTCTGCATTGCATATCCTGTATTAACCAGTTCATACTCCGTTGTAAAAACAAGAAATGTACTTGTATTAACATCTACATTCGTAACAACATTACCACCCAACCCTGTTACATGCATAACGGGGTTAGTAACTGCCCGGCTGAAAGTGAATGTTACATTTCCGATGTAATAGCTAGTAGCCGGATCAGTTGCAGCATTATTATTTGCAGCATAAATACCTTCAGCAGAAGTAAACATGGATAAAGCTCCGTTCATGGTATTTGCAGGTGTTTCTGCACTAATACCTGTGCCTGCAGGAGAAGGAGGTGCTGTATAATAGCTGCTAAGAGGAGCACCTACATCATTCATGCCAACATAAACTGCATGTTCAGTTGGTTGCTTGGGGGTTTGAGTTGAGCTGACACCAAACATTAAACCATTATCAGAAGCCCCTGTAACATTTGTGTATTGCTGATTTGAATAAGCACCCTGTACAGTAAGCAGTACACTATTCGGATAACTTCCACCTGGGATATTCTCAAATAGCCATGGCGTTGTAGAATACACTATTCCTGTGCTTGTAGAAGGACGGCTTGCACGGAACATTTCATACGATGTTTGTGCGGCTGCAGTTATTGATACAAGTAAAAATGCAATGATTACCTGTGCTTTTAAAATTCGTTTCATATTTCTTTATTTGAGGTTTGAGGGTTATCAATATTTAATCAACGTTTCCTGGTCTTACGTATACAATTCCAAAGTTTACCTGAGTTATGTTCCTGTTCAGATAGATCAGTGCAGACTTTGAATCTATTGTTCCGTCTGAACCAGATGAAGAGCCAATGTTTTCACCTGTTGGATAATAGAATGCAGGTAATGATGCACTTAACGGAGCAGGTGATCCCGGCGCCACATAGTCTTTACTAAGCATTACATAGTATGTATTTCCTCCGGGAAGATTTGTAAAGGAGAACTTGCCTTCGTTTGCAGATAACACTCCAGGTAGTTGCTGAACAGCATCAACCAATCCTGTTGCAGTATTAATGAGCAATACATACTCAGTTGGATAAGGAGTGATATTATATCCGTTTACAGTGTTATCAGTTAACCGGTTTGCGTCATAAAACAAATTACCACTGATGCTGTACAACTGACTTACACCTGAAGGAGTAATACCAAAGTCAAGAGTAAGGTTGCTGTTACTACCATCACCATCGTTTACCGGTTCAGCAGTAACACCAAGCGATATATAATTACTTCTTAACTCATTGCTTACGAAAACAATACCATTGTCATCATTATTGATATCATCATTGGGGCTTGCAGATGTTGCTCCTGCGCCCGGTGCATAACCTGAAGGCACAGAAATACCTGCTATATAGTTTCCTGCTCCGAGATAATTAAACTGATATAAGCCACCTGATGCTGTTGTAGCAGTTGCTATTACATCAGAAGAATTGATTACATTATCGCCGTTAAGATCATCGGGCTGATTATTGGCATTTGCATCAACATACAGGTTTACCTGCACACCGTTAATACCAAGTTCGCCGGCTTCAAAAATTCCGTTGTCGTTTACATCTCCCCAAACAGCATTTCCAAGACTTAGAGTACCACGCAATCCAAAATCAAGAGTGAGATTACCATTGCTGGCATCACCATCAGTTGTTGGTTCTCCTGCTGTTGTTAAAGTGATATACCTGCTTCGTACCTCACCGCTAACAGTAGTTACACCATTATTGTCGGTATTATCATTATTATCAGGTGTTGTACTTGTTGCTGTTGCAGCAGCAACAACATAACCAGCAGGAATTGTAACTCCGGCAATATATTTTCCAGGAGTTAAACCTGTAAAACTGTACAAGCCAGATGCATTCGTTACAGTTGTTGCAACAGCCGGACCATCCGGAATATTGTCAGCATTTGCATCAGTATATAGCTTAACGGTTGCACCACCAACGCCTGGCTCACCTGCATCTTGAACTCCATTATTATTAACGTCATTCCAAACGTAGTTACCAAGTGCAAGCTGATTACTTACAAAACCAGCATCAATGGTCAGATTGTTTTCACCTGCTGAAAGTACAACACTCACACTGCCATTAGCTGGGTCGCTGTCTTTTGCATCATCACTGCCCTGGTTTGCCGGTGCAGCAATGTATCCTGAAGACGTTGTGAAGGTTACAGAATAATTTGCAGGTGCAAGGTTGCTGAAGAGATAATTTCCATTTGCATCTGTAGTGGTTGTAATTGTTGCACCACCAGGATATGCTAAAGTAACAGTTACTCCGCTGATACCAGGTTCACCGGCATCCTGAATACCATTACCATTTAAATCATTCCATACATTATCACCAATTGAACCAGTTCCTTTTAAGCCAAAATCCAATGTAAGATTACCATTATTTCCATCGCCATCAGTTGTTGGCTCACCACCTGCAGTTAATGTAACAGAGTTGCTTCGTACTTCACCACTAACAGTAGTTACACCATTATTGTCGGTATTGTTATCGTTATCCGGAGATAACGATGTAGCAGTTGTTGCTGCTGCAGCATAACCGGTTGGCAAAACCACTGCTGCAATATATTTACCTGCAGCTAACCCTGAAAAAGAATACAAGCCATTGGCATCAGTAGTTGTTGTTGCAACAGCAGCACCATCAGGTATATTATCGCCATTTGCATCTGCGTACAGTTTTACAGTTACTGAACCGATTGCTGACTCACCTGCATCCTGAGTACCATTGTTATTTCGGTCGTTCCAAACAAAATTTCCTAGTGAAAGTGTTTTTGGTACAAACCCTGCATCAATTGTATTGTTCCAGGTTCCAACGGGTACTGTTACAGATACAACTCCACTCACCGGATCGCTGTCCTTTTGATCGTCTGATCCCTGGTTTGAAGGTGACGGACTATAACCTGCAGGCGTTACAAACTCAACCTTATAGGAAGTTGTTCCATATTGAACAGGATCGTAAAAGGAATAAAAACCTGTTGCATCAGTAGTAGTTGTAGCTAAAACTGTACCGGCTGAATTTTTAAGACGTACTGTTACACCAGCTATTCCAGTTTCGCCTGTTTCCTGAATACCATTTCCATTTGCATCAAGAAAAACAAAATCACCCAACCCATTATCTTTATAAACAGCTAAATCATATGTACTGTTGTAACTACCTCCAGGCTCTCCGCCAACAGTCAATGTTATTGTACTTCCTTTAATTGTAGTTCCGCTCTGAGAAATACCGTTGTTATCATTATCAATATTATTATCCGGGTCTCCTGCATTTTTCGGAATGAGATACATCCATGAAGGAACGTTTTCAACTTGTACCATATACTTGCCCGGAGCAAGGTTGGCAAAATTATAATAACCGCCACCACTTGTAAGAGTAGTTGCCAATGCTGCACCATCAGGAGATCCGTCTTCATTTGCATCCGCATAAAGTTTTATTGTTATGCCATCATATCCCCAATCACTGCCATCTTTTATTCCGTTTCCATTTAAATCCACATACAATTGATCGCCAAAAGCAACGGTTGATGAAGGTGCAAGTGTAACACACCATTCATCGGTTTTGATCCAGTTTCCATTGCCATTGAAACCAACTTGTGTGTACTTTGCTCCTGCAGGAACAACAGCAGTCCATGTATAAAGCTGCGGGCCGGATGGAGTATTCGCAAGTATTTTATTCACCTCAACAGTTGATCCTGAAATCCAGTTCCAGTTTGCATCAAAGAAATAAACACCTACTTCATGATAGTAGCTGTTATCGTGTGTGCCAGCATAAACCTTTGCATTGATAACTGTACCAGCAGGCAAATCAGTTCCAATGGTTTGTGACACCCAGTTAGCGGAAGTATTTGTGATCTGAAAATCGCCTGATTTGGTTCCGCAGGCAACAGCACCTGATCCTGCACTAAAAGCACCACCTGACCAACCCCACCCCGTTGTGCCACTTTCAAAACCGGGATTAGTAACAAGATTTCCTGAACAAGTAGCGCAATCAAATCCACCTCCAAAAGAAGATGTGTTAGCAAGTAATAAGACCATAAAAGTTAACAAAATCCTTGTAACACTTTCGGTCGTTCTGAGAGTAGAATTCCTTTTCATTTAACGTTAGTTTAGTGAAACTTAACGGCTGACAAAGGATACCAGATTATAAACGAAACTTGAATTTTTAAACAGAAGATTGGATAACATGAAATGTTACTTACCGGCATGTTTTAATGCCAACAACATTGAACAATTCATTTTTCAGATTTAATGCAACGGGGAATTAATATCTCAGGTATGAACCAAAAGAAGTTTTCAGTAATCCATCTGATATGAATCAACCGCTACATTGATGATGACAAGGATGTATTTTATTTGCAGAAGGATAATTCATACGGGGTACGCAAAATTATTATGCAAATGAGATAAGGAAATGATACTTGCGGAACTTCAGGGGGATTGGAAGATTAGTTTTTGCAAAGAATAATGAACTTTTAAATCGTCCAAGCTGAAAAACAATTATGTTATCATCAGCGGGGGAGTAAAAGTATAATATTTTTAAATAAAACAAAACATTTTTTAAATGTTTTTACATAAACACACTGCGTTACATTCTTTTAAATCTTGCAGATGCGGATTATTTAATCAATCCAACTAACTAATGCTAACGATTGTAATTAATAAGAAATAACTGAGAACCAGCGCATCAAACTGACTGGTTCATTTGCATCGCCGTCAGTAATTTTAAACAAAGGGAAAGTGCTGCTCATTACAAGGACGGGCTGTTTGGCAAGATTAAATCATTTAACAAATACCCACTTCCCTTCAGTATCATCCCAACTGAATTCATAAACTGTTTCTTGTTTTTCAGTTGGTGCAGTCAGATTAAAATTAAATTCCACGCCATAAATAAGCATTGCGCCATATTGATTATATCGCATGCGCCGAACTTTATCATCGCCCCTCGGGCCAAGATTTGCAAGCGACAATACAACTTGAGGCTTACTGGAAAATTTTCCTTTATCAGTTAATGTAACTGCATAAATATTGCTGGTTCTGGCGCTGCCCATATAAAGAGTTCTTGTACCCGGAGCGTATGATATTCCCATACCAAGTATATCTATTCCCGGTATTTTATCGAGAATTTCTCCAGTAGATGCATCTAAAGCATATACCACTCCTTTTTCACGTGTACGGTCACTGCTCATTACAGATGAAACATACAACGTATTTGTCTCACACAAATATGCAAGCCCAAGTATCCCATATGGATTGACAGCATGAACTGAATCTGTAACCGGCAATTCAACAAACACATTCATTATTCCTGATAAAGCATCCACTTTGTACAAAGTATTTTGTTTAGCAGTTGGATTATTGTAAACATTTACAACCGGAACAGGGCCAACAAAACAATTTCCAAACTGATCAAGTTGTATTGGGCCCATCCATCCTCCCATACGCCAGGATGGATGCTGATATCTTCGTGGCTCGCCTTGATTTTGCAATTCAACCAAAACCAATCCCATTGTTTTTTTCTCAGATGTACTGAAAGCCGAGCGGCCAGGGTTAAAACCAATTGACCGAACAAATGACGGTTGCTTTTTACACTCATTACTCTGAAACTCTACCTGCTCTTTACATGATGTAAACAGTGTAATAATTAAACCCGTAGTTAATATAATTGATGAACGCATATAAGTCAATTGCAGTGTTTACTTTGAAGCTGGAACAAACATTGGCCCGCAAAAACAGGGATAAATTTTTGTTTCATACACCCCTTTACTGTTCAGCATATTTTCGGCCCAGCAATACTCATTTCCTTTTCTGTCATCATTTCGTAACTGTGCAACATACCATACCACCAGTGATGAATTTTGAATATTTTCCGCATTGGGTTCGATAAATTTTTCAGGACCTTGCTTATAATCAGCATTGCAGCAAGGACCAATTGTAACCAAATCACTTTCACCTTCGTCACGGTTATTGTCGTGTCTTGAAACATAAACATAAGCATAATCACCCCGCCCGCCATCTCTGAACTGTCCATTACCCGGCTCCATAAAATATCCTCCTCCTGAATTGCCAAGCTTGTACTGATATCCTTCAGGTGTAAATATTGTTGCAGCTCCCTGTAGTTGCCATTGTTCTTTTTGCCACTGAGTCCATGCATTATTTTTCCATTCGTAAAAATTGTTTTGCTCACCGGCAAAAGCAATACGAAAAACCGGGCGATAGGTTGCTGTACTGCTGCAACCTCTTCCCAAACTTGCTGCACTTACTCTGAAACGGCCATCATTATAAAATTCATAACGCTGCATGTAATTATAACTGCATGGGGTTGGCCATCCTTCTGATCTGAAAGTTTGCTCCAGCACAAAACCAATCTTCTTGTTGCCGGCATCAAACAAATCAACAACTTTTGGAGGCTCCCAGGCAAGTACTGCTGCCTGGCTGAAAAAAGGACATCCAACAGCATCACTGTAGCCAAATCCATCGGAGCCGCTATAGTTTACATGCACATCAACCAGCTTTGCGTTTCGTAACACAGGCTTTCCATTAAACAATACATTATTAATCCGTAATCCGTCGCTGCTTGTAAGCATGTATTTCATTTCCCATCCGTTGCGTACAAGCTTTTGTTCCTGTTCACAAAAACAGGAAGTGATCTTATCATCCTGCAATTTCCGTTCAGAAAGAAGTGGTGCTGCCGGGCCTGTTTTGCCGGAATAAATCCAGCGAACGCCGACAAGTCTGTGATCGGTAAGATCAACAATTGCCCACAATGTTTTTTCTCCAAGCAAAAAAGTCGGTGCAACACACAGGTGCCTGCTTCGTTCACAACGAGTTTGATTAAGTGAAGTTTTATAATACTGTGCCAGTAATTTTTTCTCATCAGGTTTGAAGCCCAGTGCCTTTTCAACTTCAGGCGATTCCATTGCAATTTTATTAGCCAATGTAATCAGGCTCATTGGCAAATCCGGCTGTGTTTGACTTAAATAAAAACGATTCAGCACCTTTTGCAAACCAATATCCACAATTGCCACCGATGTATTGTTTAATGCATAATTATACATTTCAACACGATAACAGTTTGCAAGATTATAAGCTGCTTTAATACCAGCCATATCACTTTCTCTTGCCTGGTGAATACCAAATATTTCATTCCTGAATGGAAGATGTGTGGCAGGGTCAAACAAAAACTGAGTAAACACAGAATCGTTTAAAGCAATTGATTCGGCATTTTTTTGATTGGGTGTTACACTGTCAGTATAAAGCAAAACAGGCTTAGCCTGCTTTAATGCGTTTTTAATTTTATCAACCCGTTCCTGCACAAAAGGAAAAGTATTCAGTGTATCTGCAGCTGCAACCACCGATTCAAGTGCACCTTCATCGTAACCTTTATGTTCTGTAACACTGTTACTGTTGTTGCAGCTGCTGAAAAGCATCACAGCAAAAAAAACAACACAATTGCTTAATCGTTTCATTTTATTTCCCATGGGTTTTGGTACTGTGGTTTATGTAAGATTGTTGAATCAGTTAAACATAGAAGAAAGCGGATTAAATCGTTTCGTTCCTGTAAATTTAAATTGAAACCCTGTATGAATGGATGTTTGTTTTGATCTTTTGAAAGATTTCCATTCGCAAACATGCTGACGACTTCCTGCAACGACTCCACACTTCCGTCATGAAAATAAGGTGATGTAAATGCAAGATTACGCAAAGTCGGCGTTTTATATTTTCCTGCATCAGAATCATTCTTTGTATTCATTGCAACACCTTTATGCACTGCTGTATCAGTAAAAAAACCTGTATTAAAATGAGGCGAACCTGAAATGACGGGTTCGTTCAGGTTAACACCGCTATGGCACTGATTGCATTTAAGACGGGAGGATTGAAAAAGAAGCATTCCTCTTACTTCGCCGGAATCCAGCGCTGTTTTTTTCCCCCGGTAAACATAATCATCATACCGGGAGTTGAACGACAGGATTGTTTTGGTGAACGATGAAATTGCAAACTGAACATGTTTAACAGTAAACAGTTCTTTTTCATCAACTCCGGGAAATGCTCTTGAAAAAAGTGAGCGATATAACGAATCTTCACGCAACCTCTTCAACAACAAAGCTTCATTATTCTTCCAGCCCAGCTCAACAGGCGAATCTGCAAACATTGGATTTTTAATCTGCTGTTCCGGTGTATGCAATGAAGAATCAGCATAGGTGAAATAACGGTTAAATGCAAGATTAAATAATGGGGGTGAATTAAACATCGTTAAATCACCATAAGCACCAACAGAACGACGATATGTATCAGTAAATGCAAAACGGGGATCATGACAACTGGCACAGGATTTTGTTTTGTTAATGGATAGTCTTTTATCATAAAACAAATAACGCCCCAGTTCTGCTTTGTCCTTTGTTAAAAAATTAAGACTGTCTGAAAAAAAAGAATGCCGGATTGAATCAGGAATTTCTGTTTGAATCCAATTCCGGTCATTTGTAAACCTGAAATCATTGCAACTGACCTGTACAAAAAAAAACAGTAAAACAACCAATACATCTAACCGTTTCATATTTCTAACGCTGTTCAATTTTGTTTCTTAGAAATACTCTTATTTCATGCACTGCATCACTGTCAGCAAATGCATCTTTCGGTATCAGAAAAAAGATCTGTCATCAACATACAAATGGAAAAAATCCGGAGTTTCAAGAAAAAACTTAAACGATCTGTAATTCCAGTCCTTACTCCCTCCGGGATTTTCAATGTGCATGTACGCCTCCATAAACGTCAGTACAAACGAATCTTTAAATGTTTTTGCCCGGTTGTACACCAGCATAGGCAGTATAAACCAGAAAGCCGTCATCAGCGACATCCATAAAAAAGAACTGAGCAAAAAAGCAACCGGAGAAACTTTCTTAAAGAAAAATGCAGTAGCAGCAAATAATGCAAATACGTTAACGAGAATGATCAAAAGACGGATTTCCCGCTTTGAGATAAAATGATAACGCAATGCCCTGATAACCTGCTTACGGTTGTATTTGAATGAAATTGTCATCTTTTTTTGTTTATTATCCTTTCTGCCGGAATCCCCTGTCAACCGGATATTGCAAAAACATATCTCACAAAATTAACTAAGCGCCATACGCATCAGTAAGAAAATATTTTTCATTTCAGTACCGGTGGGTATCCCAAGCTAAAAAATCATCTGCTATATTCGTATTAAAATAGTATACCACTTCAAACACTGCAAAGTAAATAAAGTTAGGATCATTACAGGAAACCTTCTGCTCATTCCTGCATTTCTGCTTTTTTCTGCACTTACTTCGTGCAGAAGCAAAACCGTTGCAACAGGAAATGAACGGGGATTTTATTACTGGAAAAGTTATTTACAATTAACTCCTGCTGAAAAAAACACATTAACCAAACTGCAAATAACAAAACTCTATACCCGTTTTTTTGATGTAAACTGGAATGAAGATGTTCAATCTCTTCAACCGGTTGCCAAACTAAGAGTTGATTCTGCCGCTGTTTCATTTTTGCAGAAGCAACAAATCAGTCTCATTCCGGTTGTGTTTATCACGAATGAAAGTTTAATGAAAATTGATTCTGCAGGCTGTATTAACCTGGCAAAAAATATTGTTGCAACTATAGGCGAAATGATATTGAATAATCGTTTGCAGAAAACAAATGAACTGCAGCTTGATTGTGACTGGACGGTTTCAAGCAGCAAAAATTATTTTATTCTGCTAAGGGAAGTGAAGCGGCTCATCAACACAAGCAAAAAAACTTTTCATGAAAAATCCCTTCTTTCTGCAACAATCAGGCTTCACCAGGTTAAGTTCCGTAACAAAACCGGAATTCCACCTGCCGATAAAGGATTGCTCATGTGTTACAATATGGGCAATCTCAAAAACAAAGCCACAAAAAATTCCATTCTTGATGCAGATGAACTGAAAAAATACACCGCCGGTTTAAACAGTTATCCTTTACAACTCGATATTGCCCTGCCGCTTTTCAGTTGGCATGTTTTGTTCAGGAATAGTAATTTTAAAGGAATAATTGGCAATACAAGCAACACCAGTTTTAATTCAGATATTGGAACCTGGCAGCAAAACCGTTTTGTTTTTTCAAAAGACACTGTCATAAAAAATATTCAATTTTACAGCAACGATGAATTACGCTATGAAGAATGTACACAAACTGAATTATTAAATGCAGCAACCTATATTGCATCAATGAAAAATGCTGCTGCAAATCATACCGTTTTGTTTTATCATTTAGATGAATCACTTCTAAAAAAATATTCCCACAATGAACTTGAAAAACTGTTTCGCTGCTTTCATTAGTCTTGCACTGATTTGTTTTCCTTATAACATTATCGGGTGTGGGCCTGGTGTGGATCCTTATGATTATTACACTTCGTTTTTCTCGCAGAAGTTATCAGGCGACAACAGTTACAGGCCGTTTTATTACACCGGCTACCGGTTTTTGTATGATGAAACAGAACCCATCAGCACAAAAGAAATAACAAGTACTGAATGGGTAAATTATACCAACAATACTGCAACAAAAAAAGATGTGCAGATGCTTGTGCTCAAATATCCATTTAAGCATTTAAGCACGCTGTATTTTCATATTGAAAAAAAGCAGCCGCTTACATTGCCGGATTCAGTAAAGCGAAACAGCTTTACACAGTGGTTTCTGCAGAGCAAAGACCTGGAAGCACTCGGGTATCTTATGTATGCAAAACAGGTTGAACCATTTGTAACAGGTGATGAAGATATGTGGGAAGAAGTAAACCGTGATAGTATAAAAATGAGCCGGTTTATTAAAAACGGAATTCAGTTATGGACTGCAGCAAAAAAAGACTTTATCAAACTGCGTTATGCTTACCAGGTTACACGGCTTGCACATTACAGCGAACAATATAATGAATGCATGAACTATTACGACCTTTATGTAAAACCAAACAATACGCAAAGTGTTCTGCAACAGCTTGCACTGTCATTAAAAGCAGGCGCCCTGAAAAATACCGGTAAGGTTGATGAAGCTGCCTACACCTTCAGCCAGTTATTTGTTGAAAACAAGCTGAAGCGGAAAAGTAATTATGTAAGTTTTATTTTCAGCACACGATATGATGAAAACCAAACAGCAAGTAAAGACAAAGTACTGATGCTATGCAAAAACAACAGGGAAAAAGCCAATGTACTCGGCACCTATATTACAAACAGTGTTGCGAATAATTTACCGGAGCTGAAGGAAATTTATCAACTCGACCCTTCTTCAGCATTGCTTGAATTGCTTACAATCCGTGAAATAAATAAACTGGAAGAAAAATTTCTTCATCCTTCCATTTCAAAACTGAAAGGCGAAAAGCTTTTATACTCATGGACGCTTACGGGCTGGGATAACGACAATCCCAACTACGACAGCATTTACAACGAAAGCGAACTGCAGGTAAAAGAAATGATCAGTTTTTGTCATACCGTCGCACAAAATTCAGCTGTTATCAACCGTGGGTTATATGAAACGGCTGCAGCATATTCTGCCTACATGGCAAAAGATTATAAAAAGGCAAAAGAACTGATAACATCAGCAGGAAAACTTACAATGAACGCTGAAGTAAAAGACCAACTGATGTTAACCAACCTGCTCGTTACAATTAATGAGCAGCAAACTATCTCATCTTCATTTGAACAACAAATTCTGCCATCCATTCAGTGGCTGGAGAAAAAAACAAAGACTGATGATGACTGGAAAATATTTTACCGTAACCTGTTCAGCGAAATAATGGCACAGCGCTACATACAGCAAAATGAAATGCCCAAAGCTGTGCTTGCGCTTGGTTGCGCAGAGAAAATGATGCGCCCCGCAAATACAGAAGAAGATGATTTTTATTATTTCAATTTTTCTTCACTGGAATTTTTGCGCACAAAAATGAACAGCAAAGAAGTTGAAACACTTTATGCGCTGCTGCAGTCAGCAAACAAAACAAGCTGGGAAACCTACCTGTCAAACAATCATTCATTCTCACAAGATGATGTAAGCGATATTGCCGGCACTGCTTACCTGCGTGAACATGATTGGAAAAATGCTGAACGGTGGTTTAAAGCCACTTCTGCAGCTTATTATACAAAGGAACCGTACAGCACATACCTCGCTGCCAACAGCTTCGCAGATTTGTTGTACGATACACATGCCCCCACAAAACAGGACAATATAAAATTTACCAAGCTTCAGTTTGTACAAAAAATGCAGCAGTTGTTTAATCAATCAAATGCAGAAAAAAACGAACAGAAAGCAAAAGCATTGTATCAAATCGCAAATGGTTTATACCAGGCAAGCTATTGGGGTAACAGCTGGATGTTGCAGGATTATGCCTGGAGCGGTAACGACGGGCTGCATAATTCGCACAACAAAGGAAGCTGGCAAAAAGAATACTATGGCGTGTTTAAAGCTGAAGAATATTACCTCAGGGCTAAAGAGTTTTCAAACGACGACAACTTTAAAGCCCGCTGTATTTTCATGGCAGCAAAATGTTCTCAAAAGCAAAACCCTGTTCCGCAGTTTGAAGATTTTACAAATTATGACCTGTACGACAAAGCCGGCGAACAATATGCAAAAACAATTCGCCGGAATAAATACTTTTACGAACTCACTTCCCGCTACAAAAACACTTTGCTCTACAAAGAAGTATTTAACAGCTGTGTGTACCTGCAGGATTATGTAAAAGGAAAACAATAAAACCAAAAGAAAGAAAGCAGTAAAAATAACCCCTGACACTTCGTTCAGGGGTTTAATGTTTTTTATCTGATTTGCAAACATTTTCTGCCGTGGCTTCCATTTGCCGCTTCATAAGGCGTAAGAGACTTTGAGCAGGCTGTCAGATAAAGGATGCTTATAAGTATAACTGCATAAGCTGTTGTTTTCTTCATTTGGTACGGATTTTTAATATTTAAAAATATCAAATCATTCTTTTATCCGCAACAGTACATTTCATCAAAATCAAAATTTAAGTGTAATTATCTCTGAATAATGAAGAAAATAGAAAAAACACATTGTATTTGTACGTACGTTTTTACATAATCTACCTTGATTAGTTGCATTGATTTAATTTATGATCTGTAAACTTTCAATTAAAAAAGCCCCGGTAAACCGGGGCTTTGCTATTGAGAACCTTTAAGAATAAACAATTAAAACTTAACTGCAACCCATGCTGTTACCACAGTTCAAACATTTGTAACAAGTGCCGCTTCTGATGGTGATGTGTCCGCAGGTATTACAGGCAGGGGCATCGCTTTGCATACTTTTCGCTGCCATGTTCACCGCATCTAAACTGCTTTCAACTTTCACCGGGCTTGTAGCTGCACGCTGTGCTTTTTGCTGTTGAGGAGCAGGTGTGGCTGCAACACCAACCACTCTTACATCACTTAACTCAGGGGTTTTTTTTTCGTATTCTAACCCTGTTGGAATATCATCCCAGTCATCAGTACCGGTATTGTTCAGTTCAGGCTTATCAAGCACATGTACTAAATCTGTACGGCCTAAATATTCATAAGCCAGGCAACGGAATACAAAGTCAACAATAGATGTTGTTGTTTTGATATTCGGGTGATCAACCATACCGCTTGGTTCAAACTTGGTGAACACAAACTTCTCAACATATTCTTCCAGCGGAACACCATATTGCAACCCAACTGAAATTGCAATGGCAAAACTGTTCATTAAGCTGCGCAGCGTACTTCCTTCTTTTGCCAGATCAACAAAGATTTCACCAACAGTTCCATCACTGTACTCACCGGTACGGAGGAAAAGAGTTTGTCCGTTGATTTTTGCTTTTTGTGTAAAGCCTCTGCGTTTTGCCGGCAGTGTTCTGCGTTCAACAATTCTTGCAAGCTGGCGTTTCAGCTTTGTATCAGGCGATGATTGTACACGTTTGTTCAGCTCTTCCAGTAATTCTTCTACTGTAAGCTTGGCCATATCAACCATTGGGTTGTCAATGATGTTTTCCTCTGCAACTTCTTCTGCTGATTCTTTTTTCTTCTTATCGCTGCCCTTGGTACTTAATGGCTGAGATAATTTAGAACCATCACGGTACAATGCGCAGGCTTTTAATCCAAGCTTCCAGCTTTCGTAATATGCTTCTGCAATTTCTTCCACCTTCGCTTCATTCGGGAGGTTGATGGTTTTAGAAATAGCGCCACTTAAAAATGGTTGTGCAGCAGCCATCATGCGTATGTGCCCGCTGTGATGAATATAACGTTGTCCTTTTTTACCACATTTGTTTGCACAATCAAATACTGAATAATGTTCCTGTTTTAAGTATGGAGCACCTTCAATCGTCATTGTACCGCAGATATAATCATTTGCTTCTGCTATCTGATCATCCGTAAATCCTAATGCTTCAAGCAGGCTCCATTCAAAATCATTGTACTGTTCAGGAGTAAAACCAAGACGCTGCAAACATTCTTCACCCAAAGTGTATTTATTAAACACAAATCCAATTTCAAAAGCTGATGCCATAGCGCCATCTAACTTTTTAATTTCTTCAGCAATAAATCCTTTTTCGCTTAACGACTGTGGATTAATATGTGGTGCGCCATTTAATGATGCAGCACCTACTGCATATTTTACAATTGCTTCTGATTCTTTTTCATTGTAACCAAGTTTTGCCAATGCAGTTGGTACAGATTGGTTGATGATTTTGAAATAACCGCCACCACTCAGTTTTTTAAATTTCACCAATGCAAAATCAGGTTCTACACCGGTAGTATCACAATCCATAACCAAACCAATTGTTCCTGTAGGAGCAATTACAGTAGTTTGTGCATTACGGTAACCATATTTTTCGCCAAGTTCAACAGCATCATCCCAGCTCTTACAAGCACTCTTCAATAAATAATCAGGACAGTATTGTGCTTTTATTCCCTGTGGCTTTATGCTTAAACCAACGTAAGCATCTTCAGCATCGTAAGCAGCAGCACGATGATTACGCATTACACGTAACATGTCTTCTGCATTTTCTTCATAACGTGGAAATGCTCCGAGGAACTCAGCCATTTCAGCTGAAGTTTTGTACGAAATACCAGTCATTACAGCTGTAATTGCACCGGCAATACCACGTGCTTCTTCACTATCGTAAGGAATACCCATTACCATTAACATAGAACCAAGGTTGGCATAACCTAAACCAAGTGTTCTGTAATCGTAAGAAAGCTGAGCCACTTCTTTTGATGGGAATTGTGCCATCAATACAGAAATTTCAAGAACAGCAGTCCACAACCGGCACACATATTCAAACCCTTCCACATCGAATGTTTGTGTTGCTTCATCAAACAAACGGCGAAGGTTCACACTTGCAAGGTTACATGCAGTATTATCAAGGAACATATACTCACTGCAGGGATTAGATGCGTTAATTCGCCCGCCTTTGGGTGAGGTATGCCATTCATTAATTGTAGTATCGAACTGTGTACCAGGATCAGCACAACGCCACGCTGCATAAGCAATCTGGTTCCACACTTCCTGGGCAGGAATTTTTTTCATGGTGCGGCCATCTGTTCTTGCCTTCAGTTCCCAGTCTTCACCTTTATCTAATCTTTCGAAAAATTCGTTTGGAATACGAACAGAGTTATTGCTGTTTTGTCCGCTCACTGTGCGGTAAGCTTCACCTTCATAGTCGTGTGAATAGCCTGCAGCAATCAAAGCACCTACTTTCTTTTCTTCTTCAACTTTCCAGTTGATGAATTCCATGATTTCAGGATGATCGAGATCAAGACAAACCATTTTAGCTGCCCGACGTGTTGTACCGCCGCTCTTGATGGCACCTGCTGCACGGTCGCCTATTTTCAGGAAGCTCATCAAGCCGCTTGAAGAACCGCCTCCGCTTAATTTTTCATTTTCACCACGAATGGTAGAAAAGTTTGTACCAACACCCGAACCATATTTAAAAATGCGGGCTTCCCGAACCCACAGATCCATGATACCGCCTTCATTTACCAGGTCATCGCCTACACTTAAAATGAAGCAGGCATGAGGCTGAGGACGTTCGTAAGCTGATGTTGATTTTTTTAACTCGCCATCGTTTGCATCAACAAAATAATGTCCCTGTGGTTTTCCTTTAATGCCATAGCTCTCATACAAACCTGTATTAAACCATTGCGGACTGTTGGGAACGCATACCTGGTTGAGTATGCTGTAAACTAATTCATCGTAGAAGATTTCAGCATCTTTTTCACTCGCAAAATAGCCATAGCGTTCGCCCCATACTTTCCAGCAATTGGCCATACGGTGAGCAACCTGTTTAGAAGATGTTTCTCTTCCTGTTGTACCATCTGGCTGAGGAACACCTGCCTTGCGGAAGTATTTCTGAGCAAGAATATCCGTAGCAATCTGACTCCATCCTGATGGAACTTCTACGTTGTTCATTTCAAACACCACCTCACCCGATGGATTACGGATAATAGATGTACGATAATCATATTCAAAGAGGTCAAAGGCTGATACGCCTTCTTTTGTGAACCTGCGGCTGAATTTCAACCCCTTTATTTGTTTCTTGCCTGCCATGATGCTATATAAGTTTTGGTTAGTAAGGTTACTAAATTGTTAATGGAAAGAATACGAAAATATTTTTTCATCCGATATGTTCCTCATCCTAAATATTAACAGGATGTGGAAATCAAATGAAAATCCAATCCAGCACTGTGTTTCTGTTTTACGCACATTTTTACGCACAAAAAATGTGCGTAACTTAAAAAAAGTCTTGGCCAAATGCCGAAATTCCCCATCGTATTGCTGTTACTGCATTTCAAGGCGGGAGCAACCGAAAATATTACTAACGTTAAAATACAAGCGAAAAATAATTGCCGGATTTTCTATAGCCCGGTCAGGGTGAATAAAAACAAAAACAGGTATATATGCCCAACACTACACATTTTTTTGCATTTTTGCAGCAATCTTGAATACTGGATGAAGCAATACATCTATACACAACTACAGGAAAAGAAGCAGAGGGGAACAAAATCATTTGCCGTACTGATTGATCCTGACAAAATAACTGCTCATTCTGCCGACCAGTTAGTAAAATTAGCTGTTGGGGCAGGGGTAGATTATTTCCTGGTTGGGGGAAGCCTGGTTGTATCAAATAATCTTGACGAGGTAGTTCAGCAAATAAAAGCTTCATGCGACATCCCCGTTATTCTTTTCCCGGGCAGCCCGTCCCAGATCACAAAATATGCTGATGGGCTTTTGTACCTGTCGCTCATCTCAGGCCGTAATCCTGAATTACTCATTGGTCAGCATGTTATTTCCGCCCCATCGGTAAAGCAAAGCGGTCTTGAAATTATTTCAACCGGCTATATGGTTGTTGATGGAGGTGCTCCTACTACAGTTTCATACATCAGCAATGCCACTCCGCTTCCGGCCGATAAAAATGAAATTGCCGTTTGCACAGCGATGGCCGGCGAGATGCTTGGCATGAAAGTGATTTATATGGATGCCGGCAGCGGCGCCAAACGTCCGATCTCTGAAAGCATGATTCAGAGTGTGGCGCAGCACATCGAAATTCCTCTCATTATCGGGGGCGGCATTACCAACCCTGAAAAAGCATACCTGAACTGTAAAGCAGGCGCAGATGTAATTGTAATTGGCAATGCAATTGAAAAAGATGCCTCACTCATTAAGGAAATGGCTGCTGCAATACATAGTGTACCTGTAAAGGTATAAGTACTTGTCTGTTAGCTGTTTTCAAAGCAGTAAAAATATGGTTGTTCTTCCCCCAAGGAAGAAGCATAGTTTAGCAACCCGTTTTAAGAGCCCGATTCACAAATAAACTTACCTGACAACAATAATTTTTTCAGTACCCATTAATTTCCCTTGCTGCATATTGTAGAGGCGCAACAAATACACACCTGAAGGCATAGTATTTATATTTATTTGCAGTTGGTTAGTATTTTGAATGTTTCCTTTTATTAAAACTTTCCCTGTGTAATCAGTTAAATAATAGGCATATCGCTTTGATGTTATTAATCCTGACAAAGAAATCAGTTGATTAGCAGGGTTTGGACTTATGCGGATAGGCATGTTGGGGTTTTGTGGGTCGGTGATGGAAGTGGTGTATTGAAAAGATTCGTATGCTCCAATATCAACAACATTGCCTTGTACCCTATTGTCTCCTTTGATATCAAAAGGGATGCTTGAAATATAACTATTACTTCCCGTATTAATACAACCACTATTAGACTGAAGAGTTAAGCCATCATCAGAATTTCGATATACGCCATCAAGACCAGTAATTGAAGCAATATCTTTAAATAACGGATCAGTTCCAAAAATATTCCCATTCGACGCACTCCCAATAGAATAAATTCCCAAATTTGAAATGCTATAGCTACCTGCCGGTAATTGCAATAAATTATTTGTGAAAGTATTTACACAATTATAAACCGAACTGTTTTGATAGTCAGCTCCTGAAACATTATTTACTCCGTTTTTTGTATTTCCCCAGAAAATATTATTTACTATGTTATTAGTATCATTCTTTGCAGTATATATTGCTCCGCCAAAACTTGTTGTAGCATTACCAACAAAAGTGTTATTAGCAATAAAATTTTTTGAAACCGATGTTAAAATTGCGCCACCACCATTGGCAAATGATACTGAACCATTTGCCTCGTTGCCATAAAAAACATTATTTGTAATGGAAGTGTTACCCACTGATATGTAAATAGCGCCTCCTGCGCTATTTGCTTTGTTTTTAATAAAATAATTACCGTCAATAACAACAAATGAGGGACTGCTAATTGAACTTCCAATACCCAACGCCCCAGCACTCATTACAGAGCTGTTATTTTCAAATATATTTTTTTCTACTTTGCCAGTAGCATAACTAAGAAAAAGGCCTGAACCAAACCCATAACCTGTTTTGCTACTCGTATTATTACTAAACAAATTTTTTGTAATCAAGAAATTGCTTGAGTTTACAAGAATCCCTACCCCATCACAGTTATCGTTGGTAGTATTTGATGCCGTATTGTTAGAAATTATGTTATTATTCACAACTATATCACCAGCTATAAAAACGATACCAGCTGCGCTCCTAGTTGAAAAATTATTTGTAATCGTATTATTGGAAATTACACATACATTACTTGAACCTGCTTCATTCATTGCAATATATAAACCAGCTCCGTAGTTATGTATTAAGCCGCCATAATTAAGGCTTAAATATGTTTCTGCATTTGTTGTTGTAGTAGCTTTAGCGTCCCGAATTATAAATCCATCAATACGTGTTGTATCATTGGCTTTTGTCCAGCGGTAATTTGTAACATAAATAACATGATATGCTGTATCTGTTAAAACTCCACCAACTTTTGCTGCAGTTAATATTGTGGGATTTTGTGTAATATTTTGAGTGCCCCCGCCATTTGGGAATCCACCAAATATTTCCAATCCCATCCGTACATGAAAGAGCTTTTCCTTGTTTTTAACAGAGTTAATTTGTGTCCCTTTTTGATTAGTTCCTATTTGATAAGGAAATTTTGTTGCAAAATATGTACCTTTTGCAACAAATATTTTCTCAATTAACGGGTTTTGCATAGCACTATCAAGTGCATCGCTTAATGAATTGTATGCGGTTTGCCAGGAACCTCCTTTGCCGGGAACCGATATGCTGCTGTCAACGAATAAGTTTTGTGAACTAACCTGCCCTGAAGTGGCAATACAAAGAAAAAAAAGAAAATATTTCATGGCTAATTATTACTTATTAATTTGAGTGTAAATCACTACTATATCTATTTGAAACTCATCTAAGTTTTTGCATAATTTTTAATCAACCTGAGCCAAGACTTTCCGAGCCTTTGCTTTTTTATCATTCGTACTATCAAATTTGTTTGCTGCATTTTTTTATTTGCAAAATCACCAACTGTTCCCTTCAAACCACTCACTAGATCCTTTATATGTTTCAATCTCTGAAATAATATACCGTGGTGGGTTATAATCCTCTTGTTGTTTAAAGAATTTTACAGACTCAATTGTTTCTGATGCATCGTTATACTTAGCACCTTCTATGTGACCTACATAGGTTTTGGCTGTTCGATCATACACCAAATAATCTCCATCTCTTGATCCAGTTTCAAGCTGATAGAGCTTCTTCTTTACAAGTAACTTTATATCATTGATAGATAACCACTGCATTTAAAATAATTTAATTGAACGATCTTTTAACCCATGGTATTAAAAACCATATAGATATTATTGCACAAAAAACTCCAAAACCAGGTTCGGCAATAAAAGGCATCCCTAAAACAAAAGTTGCAATAATCAGCCGAAGCAGAAATATTTTACCTGATTTCATATTTTCTTAATTTCATTTGATCCACACTTAGGACATTCATCAAAATGAATTGTTTTATTTGTTAACCATCCTTTTTCTTGTCTGGTTTTTTTGCATATATTTTCATAATGTTCTTTACAATAAAACCTGCCGCAACTTACACATCTGTAAAAAACTACCTCATCATTCATTACTTCTTTCTCACCAATTTTTGTTTCCCCTAACCCTAAAAAACCAGAAGACTCATAAACACTTTCCCACTTTGTATTTGTCTTACCGCAAAAACTACATTCATATTTTGGCATATCGTTAATTAATATTTTGAGTAATAACCATTGCTTATCCATGAATAATACAACTGCCCTAAACACAACTGAGGAATCGATATTTCTTCAGAGGTTTTATTGTAAAACTTAGCTATCCATGCTTCTTCATCCTTTGTGAAGTAAGCGATCAAATTTTTTATTGCCGTTGCAGATTCAAAACAGTTATATAAACCAGGTGCACCACAACTTGTCGATGTTAGGCTAATCATCTCTCCAGTACTATTCATTTCAACCCGATAAGTGCAATTAAAATATTTGCTGAAATTATCTGAATAATAAGTTAACATTACATAATAAGTATGCCCATACACTTCAATACTAAATTGTTGCGGTTTAAGAGTATAATGACCCAAACCAGCAATAATCTTTGCACCATGGTACTTAAAAAAATTATTAACTAGCTCTTTTTGATACTCGCTTTGAGAATACCCTGTTGAAGAAATTATAATAAATAAAGTCAAAATAAAAAAAAACTTACGCATTTCGCTTGGTTTACTTGTTAGAATATCCTACTCATCTAATTGTATTTTTCGTATTGAAGTATTTCTCTTTTGCTATCAGTTTCAAATCACCATTTCGATCGCACGTCTCCTGCCTTATGCCTGTCTTGTTATTTAATGTTGTGGATGATGTTGTTTAATTACCTAGCAATTTCAACTAGAGTAACATGTACATCAAGTCGAAAAAATAAATTAGAACGAGAAAGTTTTACTACTTTAAATTTTCTATTTGTCTTCCCACACTCTTTCCTTATGACCACAGTTTCCATTACGGCATACATAAGTCACTTCATACCCAGCCGGATATTCCTTTTCATCTTGTGCGTACATTATTGTTTTGCAATAGGGACAAAGTTTTCCCTTGGCAAACTGAAAAAATCGAAAAATTAAGCGCTTCATATTTAATTGTTTTGCTTGAATGAATGGTACAATTAACTTTTATAGAGTCTCACTACTTATTAAAATATACCCATGCCACTTCTCTAATTTCCCAATTTATCCCGACCATCAACCAATAAAAATCTTCTTTTTTTATTAACCACCTCTAAACGTTGACTAACTCCCCCTTTTTACTGACAAACTCTTACCATTAAACGCACCAAAGAGCTATGCTTTTATTTTAAAAAAGGTCAATTATACTTGAACTGAAAATGAGTTTGTTTATCATACTGTGGTTCTAACAGGAAGTTTTCCTATTCACAGATTCTGCCATTTTACTTCCCACTTTATTGCTATTGAGCCGGTAATCTTTATACACTATCAACTATTTCTTGATTACCACAGTAACCTTTTCATTTATTGCTCTGCCATAAAATATTGAAGTAAACTTATTACAATGGAGCTAACACAACTAAATATTGTAACTATGCGTGAAAATCCGGTATCTATACGCTACTCTATCATCAACACTTTTCCTTTTAATAATGTCTTGTACGTTTTACCTACATCAAATTTTTGTTGATTGGATAAAATCATTACTGAATTTGCAGCGTCATATTTAACCACATAGGTAAGGTTAACAGCATGACTTTGATGTATTCGCAGCAGATGTGAAATATTTAATTGATCTATAATAAATTCAAGTGCTTTGCGCACCAGGAAAGTTTTCCCCTCCACCGTTTTTATTTCGCAATAAGGCTTGCTAACTTTCAAATAGAGTATATCACTGGAATTAATTTTTTCCCACTGTCCTTTTCGGCGTACAAAAAACTGGTTGCGTATAAATGCTTGCGCTTCATCTTCCGAAATGTAAAGGCCACCGGCTTTTGAGTAATTTGTCATGGCTGTTTCTACAAAGTGCCACAGATGAGCAGGTAAAAAGCTTCCTTTGGGAATGTAGTTTGCCGGCATAGTAGCTGTTGCACGTTTAAAATAAGGATTCTGACTGCCGAAGTGTGCTGAAATATAGATAAATGGGATGCGACATTTTTGATTAATATATTCAGCAAATGCAACTCCATTATCACTTTCTCCCGGCAATTCTATATCAATAAAAGCAAAGTTTGGCTGGCATGTTTCAAATAACTTTTTTGCTTCTTCAACTGAGGAAGCAATGCCTGCCACTTCGCAATTATTTTCCTGCAGTGTACGGGCAAGATTTTTTGCAAACAGTTTATCGTCTTCAAGAATGATGATTTTAAGCATTAAAATCTAAAATAAAACAGCGATCTGTTGATAAATATAAAATGTAGCTAAATGGAAGAAATGTGTTTCTATCAGGCAATTTTCAATACAGATTCAAATACAGCGCCTCCTTCGTTGTATGCCTTTAACTGTCCATGCCGTTGTTCTATCAGGTCACTCATAAATTCAAGTCCAAACGAATCTCTCTTACTATCAATTTCAAAATTGTCTGGCAATCCTTTGCCGTTGTCTTTTACTTTTAACAGCAAATATTTCCCTTCCGAAACCGGCTCAGCATCAACAGAAATATGGGGATCGTTCGTATTGCTAAACGCATACTTTAACGAGTTCGTCATTTGCTCATTTGCAATCAATCCAATATCCTTTATTATATTCGATTTGATGTAAATATCAGGCGCAGATACAGTAATTTTAATTGTATTTCCTGTACTTATTTTCTTCGACTCTGCCAGCTTTTCAAGATACTTTTTTAAACTTACCTGATCTGTTGTACTGTTCTCGTACAACATCTGGTTCAATAAATTTAATGTATGTAATCGTTCCTGGTTTTCCAATGAATTTTCCTTTAGCAATGGATTTTGCGCCTGCATACTGAAAACACTAATCAACTGCTGCAAATTATTTTTGTTATTGTGCAAAATTTCACGGTTCTGGGTTTCAATTTGCATCTTTTGCTTTTTTATGCGGCGGTAAATCAAGCTTAATCCGAGTACCGACAACAAAGCAAGTGATCCAACACCTAAAAACCAGTTTCGTTGCTGAGTTTTTGCTCTTATTTCTGCTCTTTGTTGAACAATTGTGGTTTCTTTTAAAGATGTTTCATACTTATATTGTTGATTCTTTAATTCTGCGCTTTGCTCAGATATTTTTGCTTCTTTTTCCAAAATCTGATATTTCTGCCTTTGATTGGTTAACGCAAACTCCTGTTCTGTAAGCAAGGCATCCCGTATTTGAAGTTCCTGTGTTTTTATTTTTGTAAACTGTTCAGCCAATTTTATTTTATTCAATTGAATCTCAATTTTTTGCTTTTGCTGTTCAATTAATAAATCTTTAAGTGTAGTTTCATACTTAATTTGCTGCCCGGTCACAATATTTTGCTTTTCAATACTCATGAAGCTTTTAGAAACGCTGTCATACTTATTAAAAAAAATTATGCTTTTCTCATAATCACCTCTTTTATAAAAAAAATCTGCAATTCCTTTAAAAGCCTCCATACTGTGAGTTGGAAATAATATCTTGTTGAACTTTTCACCCGCTTCTAAATAATACTTCTCGGCCTCTGCGTATAAATGCTGCGAGTCCAATACAACGGCTTTCTCATATTCGATTGCTGACTTAATTATCATATTATTTGGCGCCAATTTATAAGCCGAGTCAAAACAGTTAAAAGCTTTAGAAAACTCCTTTTTTGATAGCCACCAGTTACCCAATAAATTTTGATACAAATACCTGAATCGTGGTTGTATTTTTTCTACATTCTTGTGCATAATTTTCCACAAACTATCAATATTTATATACGCTCTTTCGTGGCTATTAGCTTCGATAAGTTTAAGCAGCATCATTTCACGGTCATGCGCTTCATCATTTTTACTATCAATTAAATTAAGGGCTTTTAAAAAATATTCATTGGCTTTTCCATAATTTTTTTGAGCCGCATATATGCTTGCTATTTTTTCGTAGATATTTATCTTATCTTTTTCTTCATTAATATATTGAAGCATTTCTTCACATGCAACAAGTGATTCGGAATACAATCCTGCGTTTCGATAAAAAGAAGACAAATTTGAATAGCAACTTTTTAATGAAGCATTTATAAAGGCCGATTTAGTAAAACTTTTTAATTTAGAAATGCAAAACTGGAAAATTTTTATCCCCTCAGAAGTCTCGTTTTTTTGATATAAGCTAATACCGTAATTAATATAAAGGTTTATATCATTTTTTTTGATGTCACTTTCAGTAATTAAAGCAATCCCTTTTTTCCCAATAATTATAGCAGAATCAATATTATTTTTCAATACAAACGAAACAAGTAGCAGGTTGTATGCTTTGCTTCTGATTTCACCAGGCAATTGATTGATATTACTTTTTTTAACTCTCTTTACAATATCAAAAAATTTAGAAGGATCAGAATATTTTACTAAATCTCCGTAATCACATAGTGCAGAAATATTCTCCGGATCTTTCTTTATCACTCTTTCCAAGCTATCAATCGTTTTATTTTGCCCTAAAGCATTAAAATAAAAAGACAAAAAAATAAAAAGTAGCAAACCGAATTGTTTGTTCAGCATAAGTTAAGATTAAAAGAGTAAAAGAGTAAGGGAGTCCCCTATGTTGTCTAAAAGTACAGTTAAACAGAACATGTTTCAAAAAAAACAAAATTTAGTTACAGCGGCAACAAACAAGAGTTAGGTTTACTAATACTCTATATAAGTCCTACTATTCTAATTGGATGCTTTGCAATTAGAAAAACCATTCTTACGCAAAAAATGCAGATGCATTTCTACAAGTTTAACCCAAGCATACCCGCTATAAAAAAGGCTGAATTGAACAAATTCAGCCTTTTCCATTGAAGCAATAGCAAGTTACTTACAAACTCATCATCTCTTTAAACTTCACCGCCTGCCTGCGGCTTACTTCAATTTTATCGCCGCCATGAATTTCAAGCAGTAAACCTCCGTTAAAATAAGGTTCTACTTTTTCAATCATGCGCAGGTTTACAATATGCTTACGGTTAGCACGGAAAAAAACTTTTTCATCCAAACGCTCTTCCAGTGCATTCAATGATTTTAAGATGAGCGGTTTGTTCGGGCCAAAATACACTTTTGCATAGTTGCCCACACTTTCAAACAAACGGATATCGCTCAGCTTAACAAACCAGCAACGCTCACCATCCTTTACAAAAACCTGGTCATTTTCACTGAGTAAACTGCGGTTTACCGAAACAGGTTCGCCATCGCCATTATCTTTCTCTTCCTCTTCCAGTTTGTGCAGTGCATCAGCAAGACGCTTTGGTTCAATTGGTTTTAACAGGTAATCCAATGCATTAACCTCAAAAGCTTTTAACGCATATTCATCATACGCAGTTGTAAAAATCACCTCAGGTGTACGGTTTAATTCACTTAACAAATCAAACCCGGTTTTACCCGGCATCTGAATATCAAGAAAAATTAAATCGGGATTCTGTGCTTCAATTTTCTGAATTCCTTCATCAACATTCGAAGCTTCATCTATCACTTCAATTTCAGGAAAATCTGTAAGAAGTTTTTTTAATTCATTTCTCGCCAGCCGCTCATCATCAATAATAATTGCTCTTTTGTTCATGTGCTTTCTTTTTATAAAACAAAGTGAATGATCAAATGTTGTTATATTTCCACAGGCATGGTAATCCGTGCTTCCACTTCGTTTCCATTCACATCTGAAATTGAAAATTCCGCATCGTCACCAAACATCAGCTTTAACCTGTTTTGTGTACTGGCAATTCCAAAACCTTCCGGGTTGAAATTTCCGTTTAAACGTCCTGTATTTCTGATCACCAGTTCGTGATGATCATTTGTAAATTTTGAAACAATATTAATCACACCACCTTCCACATTTTTACTGATGCCATGCTTAATTGCATTTTCAACCAGCGTTTGCAGCATCATTGGAGGTACCGGCTGTTCAAGCGTATCTTCATCAATATCAAAATTCACTTTCAGCCGTTCTTCAAAACGCATCTGTTCCAGTGCAAGGTAATCTTTCACTAATGCCAGTTCTTTTTCAAACGGTACTGTTTCTAATTTCTCCACCTGCATACTGCTGCGCAGAATATTACTCAGCTCAGTGATGGCTTTTCGTGCATGCGCAGGATTTTCATCAACCAATGCTCTGATACCATTCAGCGAATTAAAAATAAAATGCGGGTTAATGTGCGCTTTGATTGTTTTCAGTTCCAGCTCCTTCACCACACTCTGCATTTGCAATGCATCCATCTGCTGCTTTTGTACACGCTGCACATAATGTACAATAAAATAAATCAGGTTCCACACCAGTAAGGTGATGAATGAATTAATGGTTGAACCAACAAGTAATCTTGAAAAACTATACACCCTTTGTTCGGGGGTAAACAGTTGCAACACCCGGATAAGCGATAAAGAACAAAACGCATACAGGATGGAAAAACCTGCCGTTATTCCCAAAAAATAAAGGATTTGTCTGTCAATTTGTTTTTGAAGAACATTCAGTTTCAGCAATACCCAGCGCATAAAATGCGTGCATAAAACCCCCAACAAGGCAATAATGAGCGAACGGATAATGAAAGAAGAATCAATTTGCCTGTTATACGTCCACGCAAAAAAGAAATTCATGAGGGTATTACCGCCCCAGCCAATAGCCTGGCACCACCAGTAAGCCGATATTTTATTCAGTCGCCTGCGCATGTTCTTTACAAATCTACCTTTTACAAAATCCCGATATTTCTTCAAAATTACAAAGGGCAAAAAAATCAGGTAAATGGTCGTTTTAAAATGATTATCTGTTCCGGCAAACAATAAACGCTTTTATTTGTTAAAAACAGTCATTTTCGTGTCATTGAACCGAAGTTTTTTACCTTTACAACTTCTTAATAAAAAAGTATGGAGATAAAAGCTGGTCTGCTTCTCAGCAAAATTGATTCGCCCTCTGATCTTAAGAAACTTTCTATGGATCAGTTACCGCAGATGTGCAATGAACTTCGCCAGTATATTATTGACGTTGTGAGTGTGCATGGCGGGCATTTTGGTGCCAGCCTTGGTGTAGTGGAACTATCGGTTGCATTGCATTATGTTTATAACACTCCTTACGATCAGTTGGTGTGGGACGTAGGCCACCAGGCTTACGGGCATAAAATTCTTACCGGCCGGAGAGATCAGTTTCATACCAACCGCAAGTACAATGGTATCAGCGGTTTTCCCAAGCGCAGCGAAAGTGAGTACGATACATTTGGTGTTGGCCATTCTTCCACTTCTATTTCAGCTGCATTAGGTATGGCTGTTGCGGCGAAGTTGAAAAATGAAAAAAGAAAATCAATTGCAGTTATTGGTGATGGTGCCATGACAGCCGGCTTGGCTTTTGAAGCAATGAACCATGCAGGCGTGGCAGATAGTGATGTGCTGATTATTCTGAATGACAACTGCATGAGCATTGATCCCAATGTTGGTGCATTAAGAGAATATCTAACTGACATCACAACATCGCCTACTTACAACAGGATAAAAGATGATGTCTGGAATGCATTAGGCAAGCTTCCTGTTGGTAAAACATTTACCAGGGAAATGGCCAGCAAGCTGGAGCATAGCATTAAAGGCTTTGTAAATAAAAACAGTAATTTGTTTGAAGCACTGAAGCTGCGTTATTTCGGGCCAATTGACGGGCATAACATTACCAAGCTGGTTGATACGTTGAAAGATCTGAAAAATATTCCCGGCCCCAAACTGCTGCACATTGTTACTGTAAAAGGAAAAGGATATGAACTGGCCGAACAGGATCAAACCAAATGGCACGCTCCCGGTTTATTTGATAAGGTGACTGGTGAAATTCATAAAAAGAAATTTGATACACCACAGCCGCCCAAATACCAGGATGTATTTGGACATACCATTATTGAACTGGCAGAACAAAATGAAAAAGTTGTTGGTGTAACTCCTGCTATGCTCAGCGGGTCATCGTTAAAACTGATGATGGATAAAATGCCGCACCGCACTTTTGACGTGGGTATTTGCGAACAACATGCAGTTACACTCAGTGCAGGTATGGCAACGCAGGGAATGAAAGTATTCTGCAACATCTATTCATCATTTATGCAAAGGGCTTATGATATGGTGATACACGATGTTGCGATTCAAAAACTTCCTGTTGTTTTCTGTTTAGATCGTGGTGGATTGGTTGGTGAAGATGGGCCTACTCATCACGGCTGTTACGATATTGCTTATATGCGCTGCATCCCTAACATGATTGTAGCTGCGCCAATGAATGAAGCCGAGTTGCGTAACATGATGTACACTGCACAGCTTGATTCGCACAAACTTCCTATTTCTATCCGTTATCCAAGAGGTGAAGGAGTTATGCCTGAATGGAAAACAGAAATGAAAGCAATTGAAATTGGCAAGGGAAGGAAGCTGAAAGATGGTGAAGGTGTTGCTATTCTTTCATTTGGTCACCCAGGCAATTTTGCAGCAAGCGCTATTCGTGAATTAAAGAACAACGGTATTAACCCTGCTCATTACGATATGCGTTTTGCAAAACCAATTGATGAAGAATTACTGCATGAAGTGTTTGCAAAATTTGATAAGATTGTAACCATTGAAGACGGCACTGTAGTTGGCGGATTTGGAACTGCTGTGCTTGAATTTATGGCACAACATAATTACAGAGCCAGTGTAAAAATAATGGGCATCCCCGACCGCCTTGTTGAACATGGCACACCAAAGCAGTTGTATGAAGAAATCGGAATTGATGCAAATGGTATTGCCAAAACTGTGAGAGAAATGATGGGTGTAACAGTTACAGTAAAAGCATAATTATTTTTTTTGCATAAAAAAGCCCCAACTAATTGTTAGGGCTTTTTCTTATTATTTAAACAGTTACCTGGTCTGCTTCAGGTGGCCTGCTTTCATTCCATTCAACGATAAAATTATTTTTCCCTTCACCAACAAGAATAGTCATGTATTGCTGTTGCGACAGTTCCAGTAACGAAAGAAAAAGAAAAAGTGCATGAATACGGTTTTCACAAACATCAAAGAGCTTTTCAAAGGCCATTGTTTTTTCGTTCTTCACTGTTTCAAGCATGTATTCACGGCTGCCTTCCATTGTGTAGTTATATTGCACAACGGTATGCACCGGTTTGTTTAAACGGTCGTGATGTTTCTTCATTACCTTTTCAAACATCTTCATCAGTTTAAACATGGTAATGGTTTGTATTTCGGTACCCTCTCCTGCCTCTTCACCAATTGATGCCAGTTCTTTTGCAATGTTTCCACGCTTCATCATCAGCATGCGCATGGCTTCCATCTCTGCCATTTGCAGACTGGCTTCTTTGAAACGCTTGTATTCAAGAATTTTATCAACCAGTTCCTGCCTTGGATCTATTTCATTACCCTGGTCATCCAGTTCTTTTCTTGGCAACAGCATTTTTGCCTTAATACGCATCAAGGTCGAAATGAACAGAATAAACTCACTTGACAGTTCTATATTCAGTTGCTCACTTTGATGGATGAAATCCATAAAGTCTTTAATGATCCTGGTGATTGGAATATTGTAAATATCCAGTTCATCACGCTCAATGAAGAAAAGCAGCAGGTCGAAAGGACCTTCAAACTGCGGTAGTTTAATTTGATATGATTCTGTTTGTGCTGCCATATGTATGAACAAGTCCCGGTCGTATGGCCAGGACTTGCAAATGTAGGGAACTAAACCCGATTAAAAAGTAGCTGTAAAACCTACGCCCAACAAAGATTTGAGCTGGGTTCCCATTAAACCACCCGTTTTGGGATTTTTCACATCATGATCGTATAAAAGATCAAGATTATAAGTTACTCCAATGTACTTATTCACCTTCATGCCAATGATATTACTCCAGTAAACATCAATGTTCTGAGGTTCTTTTTTGTAATTACTGAACAAGTCAAGACGGGTTGAATAGTTTACATTCTTAAATACATCTTTTTTGAAATTGGCTGTTAAGAATGCGCCTAATTCGCTTCTGGAAGATTTTGTAATATCAGTAAATCCATAAAGTGGTCGAAGGGTTTTATTTCCTTCACTAACTATTGTCCATTTTCCGGTAACGGGTGATAAAAAAACATCAAATGTTGTATTTGGTTTGTACATAATACCAGGGGAAACAAGTAAATATGCAGGTGCAAATATGGCTGAATTTAATGTTTTGGTTGTGCTGGAGTAAATGTACCCATCAGTAAACTGTGTGCGCAGGTTACCCAATGCAGTTAAGTACCACCTGGGGCTTTTTAACTGGTAGCCATACCGGCTGAGAAGGTCAATTCTGTCGTCATTTTTCCTTGTACCAAGGCTGGTAGTATTCACCAGCCCGTATTGCAGGTTCAGTACATTATCCCACGCATTTTTTCCCTTTTTGTAATATGCAAACGTATTTACCAATGCATTAATTGAAAACGAAGATTTTTCAGCACCTGCTGCCCAGTTGCGGCTTGCACCCTGGCTTAGGTTAAGATTAAATACTCCCCCCTTCGTCCATCCTTCAGGTTGCTTTTCATCTTTTTTAATTTCCTTCTTTGTTTCTTCTTTCATTTTCTTCACTTCAGCATCCTGCGAAAACACTGCATTTGCCACAAAAAATGCGGCTGCAATTAAAATCGTTTTTTTCATAAACATTTGTTTTATAACTTTTAAAAGTTGCTACAAAGACGGCAAATTAAGTGCCAGCGTTGCAGCAGCAAATAAAAAACGGCAACAGGTTAAAACCTGTTGCCGTTAACTTTTTTACTGATGTTTTATTTCTTCAAAGTATCACGTATTTCACGGAGAAGAATAATATCTTCCGGTGTTGGCGGAGCTTCGGCCGGTGGTTCTGGTTTCTTTGTTCTGTTAACAGCTTTGATCACTAAAAACAAGAACAACGCAATTGCAAGAAACTTCACAGCTGCAGAAATAGCCATGCCATATTTTAACTCTGCATCGCCAACTTTAAGCGATAGTGAGTCAAAGTTTATTCCTCCTGTAATCATTCCTACAATTGGCATAATAATGTGATCTACAACGGCGCCAACAATAGCTCCAAATGCAGCACCGATAACCACACCGACTGCCAAGTCAATTACATTGCCTTTCATGGCAAATTCCTTGAATTCTTTTAACATTCCCATAATGGTTGTTTTTAATTGTGAAAAAAAGAAAAGTGTTCCGGACGAGAAGGCTTAATGAAGAATTACAAATTTTAAAAAAAAATCATCATTTTCAAAGATTATTTTTTCAGTCCGGGGTACTGCATGTTCAATTTTTTTAAAACATCAAGCACCTCCTTTGCAATCAGGTATTCTTTATACCAGTTCTGATCGCTTGGAATGATCTGCCAGGGAATTTTATTGCAGGTATTAAAACACTCTTCATAATAATTCATGTATTTTTTCCAAAGCTTTGCTTCATTAAAATCATTTTCATTGTACTTCCACATTTTACGTGGATCATGTAACCGCTCGTTCAGTCTTTCCTGCTGTTCTTTCTGAGAAATATGCAGGTAAAATTTCAGTATCTGTGTATTGTTATGCTGCACCAGCAATTCTTCAAAGTCATTAATGGCTTTCATCCGTTTTGTTGCCGTGCCATCATCACACCATCCATGTACCCTGGTAATGAGAACATCTTCGTAATGGCTCCGGTTGAAAATTTTTATCATTCCCTTTGCCGGTGCATTGGCATGAACACGCCACAAAAAATCATGCGACAGTTCTTCGGCAGTAGGTGCTTTGTATGATTTTACGGAAACTCCCAATGGATTTAATGAACCAAACACATTACGTAACGCACCATCTTTACCGCTTGCATCCATTCCCTGAATAATTACCAGCAGCGAATGTTTGTTTTCAGCAATTAAAAGATTTTGCAGCTCATCTAATTCAAGTAAAATTCTGTCAGTCTTTGCTTTCGTTTTATCCTTGTTTAGCCCTTTCGGCGCACGGGTGCTGACAGAGGAAAGTTTAACCTTAGCCATAAAAAGTATTTTACCGAATATAAAGATGTTCTTTGTTTTCTGCTAATTATCTTCAACTTTGCGCCTTTATGAATTCAAAATTTACCAACTGGCTGCTGTTTATTGCATTGTGCTTTATATGGGGAAGTTCTTTTATTTTAATGAAAGAAGGTTTGAAAGTACTTACAGCTTACGAGGTTGCTGCATTACGTATGCTGAGTGCCGGTATTGTGCTGATTCCTTTTTTTATACAGGCTTTGAAACAAATGAACAGAAAAGAGATCGGCTTGGCCATCCTTACAGGTGTATTGGGAAGCTTTATACCTGCTGTTCTTTTTTGTGTTGCAGAAACAAAAATTGACAGTGCCCTGGCAGGCATGCTGAATTCTTTAACCCCATTATTTGTTATTAGTGTAGGGGCTGTTTTTTTTAACTCAAAAGTTCCATGGAAAAAAACACTGGGGGTTTTGACCGGCTTCGCAGGAATGCTTTTTCTTTTTTTTACCAATAAACCGCATGCTGCTGAAGGTAATTTTGCTTATACTTCATTAATTCTATTAGCAACTTTTTGTTATGGTGTTAATGTAAATATTATCAGTCATCGTTTAAAACATATTGCATCCATACAATTAGCTTCTGTAGCTTTTGTATTTCTGATTCCCCCTTCGCTGGCTTTACTTTATTTCAGCGGTTACTTCAATTATTCATTTCATGAAGCTGGTTTCTTAAAATCAACAGGAGCATCTTCAGTTCTTGGTATTTTCGGAACAGCCTTTGCCACTATACTTTTTTATATGCTGCTGAAAAGAGCCGGAGCATTGTTTTCCTCAATGGTAACATATGGAGTTCCATTTGTTGCAGTATTATGGGGATTGCTGGCGGGTGAAACGATTTCTTACGTACAAATAATTGGTTTGCTTATTATTCTTTCGGGTGTTTACCTGGCAAACAGGCAATAAAAAAGGGTACATTTCTGTACCCGTAAAAAAATCAGTTTTGAGTTATACTGCCATTATCTCTTTGTCTTTCGCTGCCAGGTGCTTATCAATTAATACTGCGTATTTATCGGTTAAGACCTGCATATCTTTCTCTGCATCTTTAGCGGCATCTTCACTTAACCCATCTTTTTGCAGTTTCTTTATATGCTCAATTGCATCACGACGGATATTACGAACAGCTACTTTTGTATGCTCTCCTTCTCCATTTACCCTTTTTACAAGTTCTTTTCTTCTCTCTTCTGTTAGTGGTGGCAGAAAAAGACGAATAATTGTTCCGTCGTTTTGAGGTGCTAATCCAATATTTGAGTTAATGATTGCTCTTTCTATTGGATGTAGCATATTTTTTTCCCATGGCTGAATAGTGATGGTTCTGGCATCAGTTGCAGTAATATTTCCCACCTGGCTTATTGGAGTTGGTGAGCCGTAATAATCAACCACAATTCCATCAAGCATGTTGGGGTTAGCCCGGCCTGCCCTGATTTTTACCAGTTCAATTTCCAAATGCTGAATTGCTTTTTTCATGTGCTCTTCGGCATCATCCATAATCAATGAAAGATCGTCTGACATACTGTTTTAAATTGTTGAAATGCAAACCTAACAAAATTGTTGGTTCACTTGTAAACTCAGGAAAAAATGATGATAATCAATATTACTTTGCAATTTCCTCAGGTTCCTGAATTGCAGCTGTGCTGGTTTTCTTTAAAGGGATGACTTTTGAATTCGGGTCATTTTCTTTTGCAGTATCAAAAGAAATCGGAAAAAGTTTTCTCCTGTTTACCCTGTTTGAATAGATAAGAAGACTTATAACTGAAAAACCGAGACTTACCAGACCAATCAGCAAAAAAGTAATATTCAGGTTGCGGCCCAGAATAATTGCGCCTGCCACAAGAATGTTGAACACTACGGCAAGAAAAGTAACCATATTATGACTAAACCCTAAATCAAGCAGCAGATGGTGAACATGGTTTCTGTCGGGGCTGAAGGGCGAACGCCTTGAAAGTATTCTGTATGCAAAAATCCTGAGCGTATCAAAGAGAGGAACAAATAAAATTGCCATTCCAATTGCAGGGGCAGCAGGCAGATAAACCGTTGCTGAAGGAGCTGAAGCAACCTGGATAAATTTTATAACCAATATAGCATTTACAAAACCCAGTAATAAAGATCCGGTATCACCCATGAAAATTTTTGCCGGAGAAATATTATATATCAAAAAGGCAGCAAGAGCACCCATCATACTGAAAGATAAAACGGCATAAAACAATTCATTTGCCAGGAGAAAATAAAAGCCAAATGCAATGGTTGTAAATAACCCTAGCGATCCTGCAAGACCATCTACACCATCAATCAGGTTAAACGAGTTGGTGATTACTACAATAGTTAAAAAGGTAAAACCAACACTCAGGTATAAAGGCATTTTATCCATTCCCATAAAGCCATACATACTTTCAATCAAAATACCACCTTTATAAATTACAATTAACGCTGCCAGTAACTGACCTAAAAATTTCTTGAAAGGAGTTAGTACCACAATGTCATCCTTCATACCCAAAAAGAAAATGACCAGAAATGCTGCCGACATGTACTGCATCTCAGCAAAATTGGGTGGAGCTGTTATTAGAAATGCCATAATAAACCCTGCAAAAATTCCAATACCACCCAAAGACGGAACAGGATTAGCATGAACTTTTCTGTCGTCTGGCACATCAAACAAATGCTTCATTTCAGCAACCCTGATAATAATTGGAATAGCTGAAAATGTTACCAGGAAAGAAATAACAGAACCAATGAAAAGGTGATCCATGCAGTTGATTTTACTTTTTTATCAAAGCTAATTAACAAACTTGGGGCAAAATTAGTTATATAAAAGTCTTATCCAACCTTTTTTCTCCCCCTAACCATTAAGTTTCTATAAACAGATTCAAAAACGGAACAAAAAGCTCCCTCAGATAAAAAATTGTTTATTGGCCTTATTATCACATTGTATTTCAATACAATAAGACAATATTTTACATAAAGGTTTGCACAAAACGAAACAGAAAGTATTGGAAAAAAGGAAAACACCGATCTAAAACTCCAAAAATATCAGCCCGTGCTATACATTACCCGGCTTCTTTACTGAGCCCGCAAAGAAATTTTCTGATTTGCCGCTTTTACTGAAGGTAACCACGATGCAAAGAGTGCAATAATAAAAACAGTCGCAATTACAAGTAAAATATCAATGATTGAGATTTCCACAGGATAATAATCAATAATAAATGAGCCCTGCAAAGGAATCAGTTTAAATGTTACCTGCAAATAGCAAAAGAGTAATGCAATAATTACCCCAATTACAGTTCCTGCAAATGCCAGAAACACTCCTTCTGTTAAAAAAATTGTTTTAATAAATGAACGTCCTGCTCCCATTGCCTGCAATATTTGAATATCCTGTTCTTTTTCGAGCACCAGCATTGTAAGTGCGCCAATCATATTAAATGCAGCTATTATGAGGATTAGACAAAGTATTCCATAAATCGCCCATTTTTCCATTTGCATTACTGCAAATAAAGAGCGGTTTTGCTGATAACGGTTTTCAACTAAATAATCGCTGCCAAGCATTTTTTTTATTGAGAAAATGATGTCTTTTTCAGCTTCCGGATTTTTTAATCTGATTGCAGCCGAAGTAAATTCCTCTGCCTTTAAGCCAAGCATTTCTTTTACAACACCAATATTTGTTATAACATACTTGTTATCGAAATCCTGCTGAATAGAAAATGATCCGCTGGGTTGCATATTGATGGTACTAATTGCATCAAGTGGATTAACTGTAGCTTCTGCACCTTTTTTGGGAAGATATGCTGTAACAGGATTAATTGCTCTGTCGCTCAGAAGATTTAATGCGCTTTCAATTCCACTGCCAAGCACAAGTGCCGGTGTTTCGGGTGTGCCCGTTTCGTACTTGCCATGATTGGTTTTTTGTGCAACGCCGCTCACTTTTGTAAACATATCATCAACCCCCATCACAACAGCATTGGTACGGTAATCGCCGTTTTGCAAAAGCACATTTTCTTCAACAATCAAACTCAGGGCATCAATATCCTTCAGCAATTTTATTTTATTAATTGCAGTTGAATCGAGCAACATTACTTTTTGTTTTGCTGCAGAAATTCTGATATCGGGATAAAAAGATGAGTACAACGATTTTACCAATCCTTCAAAACCATTAAAAATACTCAATACAATTACTATTGCTGCAGTGCCTACTGCCATAGCCGTAACAGTTACCCATGCAATAATATTAATCGCATTTGTTGATTTTTTTGATCTGAAATAACGCCAGGCAAAAAGGAAGTTCAAATAATTGGTAGTTTATAATTTGGAGTTACTGTACTATTCACTTTGATCAGTTTTTTTCTCCTCCTCAATTTTCTTAAAGAGCTCTTCCATCTTAAATACATGATCAAGCGTATCATCAAGATAGTATTTAATTTCAGGGATACGGCGCAACTGATGTTTCAGTTTGGCAGCTATCTCTCTCTTTATTTCAAACGCTTTTTCTTCAACTTTCTTTAAAACAGCAGCGTTATCTTTTGCCTGAAAAACGCTGAGGTAAATTCTTGCCTCCAGCAAATCAGGGGTTACTTTAACGGATGCAATTGAAACCAATGCCCCATCAACCATACTCAGTCCAATCCTTCTGAAAATGGTGGTCATTTCTTCGTTTATAACACCGGCTATCTGTTTCTGACGTTTACCTTCTAACATATCTGCAACAATTAAACGCTGTAAAAGTAGTTACTTTGCGGCGTTTAAGACATGAATGAGCCATAATCAACCTCATTATTTTTTATGGTGAATGATTCATGAAAAAAAGAAAAAACGCAACACTTGAAACAATTTAGCAGGATTCTCAAATACCTCCGTGGATACAAAGGAAAAATAGCCATCTATTTCCTGTTTATTCTTCTTTCTATTGTTTTCTCAATGGTTTCACTGGCAATGCTTGCCCCTTTTTTACAACTATTGTTTGGTAAAGAAACCCTTGTTACAGTAAAGCCGGAATGGGGATTATCGGCTGAAGCAATCCTCAGCAACCTGAAATACATTATCAGTAACCTGATCAAAACCAAAGGAGCAGAAATTGCCCTCGCATTTATTTGTGGAGTAATAATTATTGCTATTTTCTTTAAAAATCTTTTCCTCTACTTGTCGTACAGGGTTCTTGGGCCAATACGTAACGGGGTAATGACACGCCTGCGTGGCGATCTTTATGACAAAGTGCTGAAGCTGCCGGTTGGTTTTTTCACAGATCAACGTAAAGGCGATCTGATGTCGAGAATGAGTAATGATGCAAACGAAATTGAATGGAGCGTAATGATGGCACTTGAAGCTTTGGTAAGAGAACCGCTGAATATTCTTTTCTACCTGGCAATGATGATTATTCTGAGCCCGCAGTTGTCACTTTTCCTCTTTTTGTTTTTGCCGGCTACTGCCTTTATCATTGGGCGGGTAAGCAGGTCACTGAAAAAACAATCGGCTGAAGCACAGGTAAAAAACGGAATTGTTCTTTCTGTGCTTGATGAAACCTTGTCAGGTATAAGAGTAATTAAAGCATTTACAGCCGAAAAACTTTTGGGCAACAGGTTCCATTCCATTAACAGGGAGCTGAATAATCTGCGCAATAATATCAATTTCAGAAGAGACATGGCTTCGCCGTTATCTGAATTTTTAGGCGTGGTTGTTTTGAGTGGAGTATTATGGTTTGGCGGAAAAATGGTTCTTGGAAATAATGCAGGAGGTTTAAGTTCGGGTGGTTTTATCACTTATATTTTATTCTTCACGCAAATCATCAATCCTGCAAAGGCATTGTCAACAGCTTTTTATAATACAAGAAGAGGAAGTGCTGCCATTGAGCGAATTGAAGATGTACTGAATGCACCGGTTGTGGTAGAAGAAAAACAAAACCCTGTAACAATTACTTCATTTGAAAAAAACATTGAATTCAGAAATGTATCCTTTGCTTATAACGATATAATTGTTCTTGAAAACATCAATCTTATACTTGAAAAAGGAAAAACAATTGCACTGGTTGGTTCAAGCGGATCGGGAAAATCTACATTAGCTGATCTTGTTCCGAGATTTCATGATGTAAGCAGTGGCGAAATTTTAGTTGATGGAATTAATATTAAAGATTATTCGCTTGACAGTTTGAGAAAGCTCATGGGAATTGTTACACAGGAACCCATTTTATTCAATGATACCATTGCCAGCAATATTGCATTAAGCAAACCTGATGCGTCAAAAGAAGAAATTGAAACGGCAGCAAAAATTGCCAACGCTCATCATTTTATTGTACAAAAAGAAAATGGTTATGATGAAAACATCGGCGACAGGGGAAGCAAGCTTAGTGGTGGTGAACGTCAGCGGGTAACAATAGCAAGAGCTGTTTTAAAAAATCCCCCGATATTAATTCTTGATGAAGCTACTTCATCATTAGATACAGAAAGCGAGCGCCTTGTACAGGATGCAATTAATCATTTAATGCAGGAGCGCACAACACTTGTTATAGCCCACCGGTTATCAACAATTCGCCATGCCAATGAAATTATTGTCCTTCAAAAGGAACTATTGTTGAGCGTGGTACACACGATGAACTAGTAGGACTGAATGGTTTCTATAAACGGCTGGTGGATATGCAGGAAGTAAAATAGCAGATTTCTGTGCTGTAATTAAGATTTACAGCCAGATTTGAAGATTCCGGCAACGTTTCCGATTTTTTCTGAAAAAAGGGCTGAAAGCCGCATCTGTCAATAAATTTCCCATATCTTTACTACGTTAATGTGAATTCAGTTCATGCTTTCTGAGCCTTTTGGTGCTTTTCTTCCTGATCAGTTTCCTCCGGTCTTCAGTTGCTTTTCCTGGTTCATAATTGTTAGTTTTTAATTTTTTTCTTGTGAACATTTACGTAGGAAACCTGGCCTGGTCAATGACAAACGAAGACCTCGCTGCATTATTTGAACAATTTGGCGCTGTTACTTCTGCCAAAATTTTAACCGACAAGTTCTCCGGCCGCAGCAAGGGATTTGCTTTTGTGGAAATGGAGAATGCAGAAGAAGCCCAGGCTGCAATCAGCCAACTGAACGATACCGATGTTCAGGGACGCAAGATTGTAGTGAATGAAGCTCAGCCAAAAAAAGATGATGGCGGCTTTAAGAAACGCAGCTTTGGCGGCGGCGGCGGTGGTGGCTTCCGCAAAGGTGGCGGCGGCGGCGGTTACCGTGGTGGTAGCGGCGGCGGCGGTTACAAAGGCGGCGGCGGTGGTTATAACAGAGATTATTAATCAGGTTAAACGTCAGAATATTTTAAAATCCCTTCATTGATTTTGAAGGGATTTTTTATTGCTGGTAACCATTTTATACCAATACTTTTTTGTACAAACACCAAACATATTGCATAAAAAAAGGAGCAAGTTAAGGCTCCTTTTTACTTTCAAATATGATTTGTTTATGCTTTGTATTGTGAAATCAGACTGTTTGCCAGATCAACCAGTTTTTTTATGGCCTCATCAGACAAAGCCCCTTTCTTAAATTCAGCCAACACATCAGGGTGCTTTGTTTCCATTTCCTGAAGGAAATGATCTTCAAACGCCTTTATATTTCTTACCGGTACAGCATTCAGTAACCCGTTTGTACCAAGGTAAATGATAGCTACCTGCTTTTCTACAGTAAAAGGAGTGTATTGCGGCTGTTTCAGAATTTCAACGTTACGGGCACCTTTGTCAATAACTGCTTTTGTAGCAGCATCCATATCACCACCAAACTTAGAAAAGGCTTCCATTTCACGATAAAGTGCCTGGTCAAGCTTTAATGTACCGGCAACTTTTTTCATGGATTTGATCTGAGCGTTACCACCCACACGGCTTACAGAAATACCAACGTTAATAGCCGGGCGGATACCTGCGTTGAAGAGGTTACCTTCAAGGAATATCTGACCGTCAGTAATTGAGATTACGTTAGTAGGAATATAAGCTGATACGTCACCTGCCTGTGTTTCAATAATCGGCAATGCGGTTAATGAACCCCCGCCTTTTACAAGGTGTTTGATACTGTCAGGAACATCGTTCATGTTCTTGGCTACATTATCATCACCAATTACTTTCGCAGCACGCTCAAGCAAACGGCTATGCAGGTAGAATACGTCACCAGGATAAGCTTCACGGCCAGGAGGACGGCGAAGCAACAGTGACACCTCACGGTAAGCCACCGCTTGTTTTGAAAGATCATCATAAATGATCAAAGCAGGACGTCCGGTATCACGGAAGAACTCACCAATGGCAGCACCTGCATAAGGAGCGTAGAACTGCTGAGGAGCAGGATCGCTTGCAGAAGCGGCAACAATGGTTGTATATTTCATAGCACCGTTATCTTCCAGTGTTTTCATTACACCGGCAATAGTTGATGCTTTTTGACCAATAGCTACATAAATACAGTAAACAGGCTTACCAGCTTCGTAGAACTCTTTCTGGTTGATGATGGTATCAATAGCGATAGCTGTTTTACCAGTCTGGCGATCACCAATGATCAGCTCACGCTGTCCACGGCCAATCGGGATCATCGCATCAATTGCTTTGATACCGGTTTGCAGTGGTTCTTTTACCGGTTCACGGAAAATTACACCAGGCGCTTTACGCTCCAGCGGCATTTCATACAATTCACCAGTAATAGGACCTTTACCGTCAATTGGTTCTCCCAAAACGTTAATCACACGGCCACTCATTCCCTCTCCCACTTTGATTGAGGCAATCTGGCTAGTGCGGCGGACTTTTGAACCTTCTTTGATATCGGTTCCTTCTCCCATCAATACTACACCTACATTATCTTCTTCAAGGTTCAACGCAATGGCACGAACACCATTTTCAAATTCAACCAGTTCACCGTAGCGAACATTATTCAGTCCATATACACGGGCAATACCATCGCCCACCTGCAATACGGTACCAACTTCTTCCAAATCAGCACCAACATTGAAATTGCTTAACTGCTGGCGAAGTATCGCTGAAATCTCATCTGGTTTGATATTTACCATAATAAATGCTTATTTAAAATTTATCTATCGTATGTTTTGCACATACACGTTTTGGCGAAATTGTGTTTGAATATCACGTAAGTCCCTGAGAATACTTGCATCAATAAGATTGCCTTTGTACTCCAGTTGAAACCCACCTATAATTGACTCCTTTACTTCAGTTTGCAGTTCAATATTCTGCAATCCTGTATCAGCTTTTACTTTACTGATGATTGAGGCTTTCAATTCCTCACCAGGCTCAACTGCAGTTGTCAGTTTCACCGTATGAATATCTTTTATTTCGTTGTATTGCTCAATAACTGATTCAGCAATTTCAGGGAGACTGCTTTCACGGCTTTTTCTGATAAGCAGGCGAATAAATGCTGCAGACAACTGACCAACATTACCGTTTATAACTTCAGAAACAACCTTATCTTTTACATCACCTTTTATTACAGGGCTGCGCAACACATTGGTAAAGTCTTTACTTTGCCTGCAAACCTGCTGTAAATACTTCATATCGCTGTAAACCGCTTCAAGCTGGTTTTGTTCTTGTGCAAGAACAACCAGTGATTTTGCGTAACGACCTGCGAGACGTGGATTCTGCATATATTTCAGTTTCAAGTTACAGGTTACAAGTTGCAGGTTTGTTTACAACTTTGTCTGTAGCTTTTTCTCTTAATTTAATTTTACTTCTTTTGCCAGTTGATTGATGTAAGCTTCCTGTTCAGGTTTATTGGCCAGTTCACGGCGCAATACTTTTTCACTTACTTCAATTATCAGGTTACCTACCTGATTTTTAACTTCAGTTAAGGCAGCCATTTTTTGCTGGTTAATGGCAGCTTGTGCTTCCACAATAATTTTATTTGCTTCAGCTTTGGCCTGCTCCTTTGCTTCATTCACAATTTTATCTCTTGTTTCACGGGCTTCCTTCAGCAACTGAGCTCTTTCTTCACGGGCTTTGGTAAGCAAAGCCTCGTTTTCATTTTGAAGCTGAGCCATTTCAGCTTTTACTTTCTCAGCAGTTTCAAGTGCCTGTGCAATGCCTTGTTCCCTTTCCTGCAAACCTTTAATAATTGCAGGCCATGCGTATTTTTTTAAAATAAAAAATACTACCAGAAAGGCCAGTAAAGTCCACAATAATAAACCAGGACCGGGAGTAAGTAAATTCATATTCTGTTTTTATATAATTAAGTTTTTAATCATTTAAAATACTGCATCCGCCGTCCTGTACTTTGGATGCAGTAAAATTGTTTGGCGATTGGTTTAGAGTACCATCGCTAAGAAGCCCACGATAATAGCAAACAGTGCAGCTCCTTCCACGAGAGCCGCAGTAAGGATCATGTTTGCACGGATATCGTTAGAAGCCTCAGGCTGGCGTGCAATTGATTCCAATGCACCTTTACCAATCTGACCGATACCGATACCAGCACCTACAGCAGCTAAACCAGCGCCTACAGCACCTCCGGCATTTGCCAACGCATCTAATAAAATAACATGCATAATTGTGAATTTATAATTGATGATTAAAAAACGATTAATGATGCGCTGCTTCTTCATGCCCGTGATCACCTTCAATTGCCTGGCCTATAAATACAGCCGTAAGCACGGTAAAGATGAAAGCCTGAAGAAATGCAACCAGCACCTCAATGAAATAAATAAATATGGTAAATGCAATTGATAAAGGTGAAGCTCCCCATCCGGCAGCCGGGTGCAACTGACCAAAAATGAAGATGAGCGATATTAAGCAGATAATGATAATGTGGCCCGCTACCATGTTGGCAAAAAGACGGATAATTAACGCAAACGGCTTGATAAACACACTCAGGAATTCAACCGGCACAAGAATCAGCTTAACACCAAAAGGAACTCCCGGAGGGTTGAAAATATGTTGCCAGTAATGCCCGTTTGAACTGAAAAGGATAACAATAAAGGAAATAACACCTAAAACAGCCGTAAAAGCAATATTTCCTGTAACGTTAGCTGTTCCGGGAATTAAACCAACTATGTTATTAATAAGAATAAAGAAAAATACAGTGAGAAGGTAAGGCAGATATTTATTGGCTTTGTGCCCAAGATTGGGAACAGCAACCTCATCTCGTACAAAAGTAACTACAGGTTCAAGTAAGCTTTGTTTGCCTTTAGGAGCAGTTTTTACACCTTGCCCTTTTTTGTAACTGTTAGCTATACTGATGAACAACCAAACCAATAAGGCCAGTGCCAGCAGCATTTGCACCACATTGCGGGTTAAAGAAATATCAAATACTTTTTCAGCAGGATCGGTTGAAACGATTTTTTCTCCAATTGTTTCTTTTACCAGCTTATAGCCATTGTATTCTGCATGGCCATGCTCAAAACGGGAAGATGAAAAAACAGAGAACCCTTTTGCCGAAGAATAAAGAATAACAGGTAAAGGAATTGTGACAGCATGTTCTTTCCCGTCACTTCCTTTATAATCAAGAAAATGGAATTCATGCGCATCCATAATGTGACCAAAAATCACTTCTTTGGCATCAAATCCTTCTTTTTTCTGCTCATGCTCACCTTCGTGAGGAACAGGAGCATGGCCTTCCGGTTCATGCTGGGCAAAAACGGCAGTAGAAAAAGTCAATAAAATTCCGCTGAAAACCGCAACCATTAAGGATTTGAAGCTCAATAAACGCATACCTTTTCTCAAATTTGGCGCAAAGATAGGGAGCGGGAGGTGAAAAACAGGGGAAAACGGGCTTTGAAACAGAAAAAAGTTTTCTCTTTTACTTACCCCCGTTTTTTCACTTCAGTTTTGTCAACCAAGACCTCTATTTCCCGGTTAATCCTATTAAAATCCCTGCTCAGTATTGTTCAATTGCTGTAAAATAATCGCCCCTCTACTTTTACATTGTTCTTTTAATTCATCACAGTTCAAATTCAAATTTTATGAAGAAGTTTATTCTGGCAGCTCTTATTCTTTTTTCAATCAGTTCATGCAGTAAAATTGACGACCTCATCCCCTCTGCAGACGATTCAGCCTCTGTATCAGGAACCAATATTGCAGCATCAAGTGTACCCACTGCGGTTATGAATGCCTGGAAAGCCAAATATCCCGGAGCAGGTGGCGAAATTGAATGGCAGAAAGAAGATGGCAATACTTACAAAGTAAAATTCTGGCTGGGCACTGAAAGATGGCAGGCAATCTTCTCGGCAACAGGTGGTTTTCTTTCAGAAAAAAGACTGAAATAGCCTGTTCTTTTTATATCAGTTTTGTTAAGCCACCACACTCAGGTGGCTTTTTTATATCCCTGCAAATTGCATACTGTGCAGTTTTGCATAATATCCTCCAAGAGTTAATAATTCTTCATGTGTACCCATTTCTTTTATTTCTCCTTTATCAAGCACTATTATTTTGTTTGCTTTTCTGATGGTTGATAAACGATGGGCAATCACAATAGATGTTCTTCCTTCAATCAAAGTTTCAATTGCATGCTGAATGAGATGTTCTGTTTCTGTATCAACTGCCGATGTAGCTTCATCAAGAATCAGAATGGATGGATTGTAAAGCAAGGCCCTGATAAAACTGAGCAGTTGTCGCTGACCCTGGCTCATAGTTGCTCCTCTTTCCATTACATTAAAATCATATCCGCCGGGTAACCGCATAATAAAATCATGCATGCCTATCAGCTTGGCTGCCTCAATAACTTTTTCCCTTGTTATACTTTCATTCCGCAGTGTTACATTTTCAGCAACTGTTCCTGCAAATAAAAAAACATCCTGCAGCACAATACCAATTTTGCTTCGAAGTGCTTCAAGATCATAATCTTCAATCTGTACATCATCAACCTTAATTGCTCCCTTTTGAATATGATATAGCCTGTTCAACAAGCTGATGATGGATGTTTTACCGCTTCCCGTATGTCCCACCAAAGCTATTGTTTCGCCGGGCCTGGCTGTAAATGAAATATTCTTCAATACCCAGTTTTCATCATTGTATGCAAACCACACATGATCAAATTCAATTTTGCCCGGAACAGCTCCCGGGGGTGCATATGCCGTTGCTGTTGATGGTGTAATTTCATCAGTATTGTCCAGCACCTTAAAAACCCGTTCGCTGGCAACCATGCCCATTTGCAAAACGTTAAACTTGTCTGCAATAACACGGAGGGGCCTGAACAGCATATTCAGCAAAAGAATGAAAGCCATTATTTCTCCGGCCATTTTCAACGCCTCTTCTTTGGGTGCTGATACAGCCTGCCCCGATGCAAACCAAACAAGCAAGCCCAGAGAAACTGCCAGTATAATTTCAACAACAGGGAAAAAAACGGAGTAAGCAAAAATAGCACTGATGTTAGCGTTGCGGTGTTCTCTGTTAATGCGTTTAAACTTGTTAAACTCTTTTTCTTCAGCCGCAAATGCCTGTACCACCTGCATGCCCTGTATGTGTTCCTGTACAAATGCATTAAGAGCCGCAACGGCATTACGTACCCTGAGAAAACTTTTATTTACACTTTCTTTGAAATAATAGGTTGACAGAATAAGAAATGGAAATGGTATTAAACTGACAAGGGTCAACTTCCAGTTAATGTAAAACATAGCAAACAATACGGCAATAATGGTAAGCAGATCGGCAAGAATAGAAATAAACCCTTCTGCAAAAATATCACTGATGGTTTCAATGTCATTAATGGTTCTGGTTGTAAGAGTCCCGATTGGAGTTTGATCGAACTGACGCAGGTTAAGACCAAGTATTTTCTTAAAAACACCCACTCTCAGATCCCTTACTACAGTTTGCCCCAGCCAGGAAGTATAAAAAGAAAAGAAAAAACGGAAAATTGTTTCAATGATTATCAGCACAATCTGGACTACAGTAATCAAAAGAATCATTTGAACAACTGTAAACGCCAGTTCATTCCCCAAAACATGATAAACAAACTTTTGCGCCTGTCCCCCGGGTTTTGAAATAAAATTATTGACGGTTACATTTATCAACCATGGGCGAACCGGAGCAATTACGGCAAGCAATACAGCCAGTACAACAGAACTGTTAAAGCGCTTTTTATACGGCGAAGCATAGCCGATAACACGGCGAAGCAACGCCAGATCAAACAACTTTTTTTTCTTCTCTTTCTGTTCCAAGTCCCGTAAAATTTAACGGCAAAGGTAATTGCTTTGTATCAGCTGTACCAAAGTTGAATCTTAATGGAAACTAAGACGGATAAATGGCAACAGCTGTAACAAATATTACATTTCGCCTGTAGCCTTTCTGTATGCTTTAATAAAAATGGCTCCGAGATTTTTATGCGGTGGCACATAATCTTTAAACAACTCACTTGCTTTTCCATCGGTTTTAACCGAAGTTTCAATCTGTTTCCAGATTGGCATCCAATCAATATTTCTTCCGTTACGGATGGCATCGTTTAATGCACGCAATATGGGTTCATTAACCGAGTAACTCCCAACCTGCTTGGTTGATATGATGTGGGCATCATCATTTACATTCAGAATTTTTGCAAGATTCTGGTACCCGCCGCATGATCCAAGCATGACGATGCGTGATGAAGGAAGCATTTGCTGAATGGTGTATTTGAGATGATAACTATGGCCCCGGTGTACAACAAAAGTTGGCTTTATGTTATTCTTATTGAGATATTCAATCAAATGCTGCTGAGCCTGTGCATCAAGATCAGTTTTGTTATCGAGTGGAAGATTGGCATAAATGGTATAAGGAACCGGGCTCTTTAATGATTTGATGGTAACCCATTCTTTGCCCGTAGTAATCTGCCAATCGGCTTTATTGCCATACAATCCCATAAAGTTGCGGTAAGAAATTAACCCATCTTCATCACCATAAAAAAACACATGCTGTACTACACCGTTACTGTCAGCAGCTAAACTTTTGTAATCAACCTTATACACGGGAGGAATACCAAGCAAAGCAGAAAGGTTCATGGATGTATCGGAAGCTGATGCAAACAATGTTCTCAGAATATTATAAATCACTTCCCCCTTATTATCTTTTTCCTTTAAGCTGTTTTCATAATTAAGCTGTATTTGCTCTTTCAAAAAATCTTGCAGCTTAAGGTCGGTAATACTTCCGTAGCTGTCCGCAACATCCACTGCATCTTCCAGCGAACTGTTTTTTTGCAGGCCCTGAACAAAAGCATACATTAACTGGTAACCGTGTACTTCAGGCATTGATTTCAGAAAATCATCCAAACGGTTATAGTTAGCAGCCATTTTGATAAATTTTTTAAACTTATCAAAATTCACGCTCATAAGTAATGAATCGCTCCTGCGTCCGGGAAAACGTTCCATCATACGCTTATACAGATTCGTGTATGTGCTTGTGTAAATAATTTCTTCAGTAGTTACAATGAGATAATAAATATCCTGCGGGCTTAAAGGCTCAGCCACTCTGAAACGAACTGCTTCCGGCGAATCGTGCAAGTCATTCATCACATTTACAAACACGTCTGTTGCTTTGCGCTCCAGCATTTGGTACAAAACGGAAGCAAGCACAGGTGTATCGCCCATTGCAATCCTGTCGTGATATTTTACCTGTGTTTTTACAAGCAGTTTATAGTAAGCAAGTTCATTTTCAACAACTGCCCTGATCTCATCAACCGATAACTGCTTACTGAGAAGTTCATCGAGAAACGGAAGATAAAGCGTACCATTTGTAAAAGAACTGAGTTGTGCAATAGTCTGAACTTTGGGGTTGGTGTTTCGCCTGATAATTTTTGCCACAATTGTTTTTACAGCCTGGGCATAAGAATAAACTTCAAGCGGAATTTTTTCAGCAGCAATAATAATGAGGCTGTCGGCGAACGGTTCATTCTCAAAAGCATCAATTCCTTTCATGATAAAAGAAGGATCAGCCTGCGCTTTTTTCAGAAATGCAATCTTCTTTATTTGCGGAAGCTCTTTGCTTTGAGAAAATACAGAAGAAAGTAATTCTGCTCCCTGGTAAGGTAATTTTTCAAATACAGGAAGCAAGCTTTTACCCTGTGCCTGCAGCTGCATACATTCCTCGTAGCTGCTGAACACCTCTGGAATGATTGAAGGAATATCTTTTTGTTTGGCCTGCAGCCCTATTGCCTGGAGCAATTCCTTCAGCGAACGCAGATAACCAACTTTTGTGTTATTATCAGCATTCAGCCGCTCAATATCAATCTGCACCTCATCCACTCTTCTTAAGATTACGTCTGTTATCTGAACGTTGAGATCTTCATTATTGCTGAGTTTCAGGAACTGATCAACCTTGCCGTCAATCTTATCTGTACGCTTTTGTTCTTTATCAATATCCTCATGCCATTTCTGCCTGCTTATAGGTATTTCGTATTTACCTCCGGTAGTATCAAAAAAAATCCTGTTTTGTGCAGATGTAAACGACACAAATAAAATCAATGCGAAAAATAAAACTGTTATATGCTTTCTCATACTCATGATGGGCAAAAATAGCTTCAATTTTTTAATCAGATAATTTACAGGCATATTCGGTGCAGTTAAAATCGGGCCAAAAGCAAAACTCGTTAACAATTATATAATGTTATATTCGTGTTATGCTCATGCCGTCCTTATAAATTTGCAGCCAATACATGGAACCGAAAGGAAAAAAAATTCTGATTGCCGATGACGAGCCGGATATTCTCGAAATTCTTGAATACAATTTAACGGCCGGAGGTTTTACAGTAGTTAAAGCTAAAGATGGAGCTGAAGCCCTGGATATTGCCAGGAAAGAAAAGCCCGACCTGATAATCCTTGATGTGATGATGCCCCGCAAAAACGGCATGGAAGTATGCCAGTTACTGCGTTCTCAACCGGAGTTTTCCTCAACACTTATCATAATGCTCACTGCATTGAGCGATGAAAGCAGTCATATAAAAGGACTTGAAACAGGCGCCGACGATTATGTGAGCAAACCTATCAGTCCCAAAGTACTCACCAGCAGGGTAAATGCACTGTTCAGAAGAACATTCCGGTCAGATGAAGCTGTTATTAAACTCGGCGACCTGCAAATTGATAAGGAACAATTCTTAGTTAAATACAAAGGGCAGGATATTGTTCTTGCAAAAAAAGAATTTGAACTGCTGGCATTGCTGGCTTCAAAGCCGGGACGTGTATTCCTGCGCCATGAAATTCTGAGCCAGGTTTGGGGTGCCGAAGTAATTGTTGGCGACCGCACAATTGATGTGCACATCAGAAAAATAAGGCAGAAACTGGGCATTGATTGTATTACTACAGTAAAGGGAGTTGGGTATAAATTTGAACTTTCCGCTGCCTGATTCCTGTTTACCTTCGTAGCATCATTAACATTTGCTGAAAAAACATGATCAATCCCCGGCATCTCACGCCCAACCAGGTTGCAGCTATTAATGCAATCACAATTTCGGTACTTGTTGCGGTTGTAAATTATCTCTTCATCAGAAACTGGTGGATTGCCCTCTCTACTTTTGCCGCTTTGTTTGTCATCAGCTATTTACTCATCCGCTATTTTACCGAAAGGTTTATTTACAGGCATATAAAAATCATTTACAAATTCATATCGCAGACAAAAGCTACCAAACGGGAAGAGTTTTTTAATAAATCAGTTTTACCCGAAAAAAGCCTGCAGGAAGTAAGTGCTGAAGTAGAAGAATGGGCAGAACAAAAAACGAAAGAAGTGGAAGCATTGCAGGCAAACGAACAATACCGCAAAGAGTTTTTGCAAAACCTGAGCCACGAATTAAAAACCCCCATTTTTGCTGTTCAGGGCTATGTTGATACACTGCTGAATGGTGCAATGAATAATGAGGAAGTTGCAAAAAAATTTTTACTGAATGCTTCACGGAATATTGACAGGCTTGTAAACCTTGCAGATGACCTGGATGAAATTTCAAAACTGGAAAGCGGGCAACAGCAAATCAACAAAGAGAACTTTGTGATACATGAACTGGTGAACGAAGTATTTGAAAGCTTATCAATAAAAGCATCGGCAAAAAACATTAAGCATTCGGTTAAAAAGGGCTGTGAAATACCTCTGACTGTTTTTGCTGATAAAGAAAAAATCAGGATGGTACTGATTAACCTTGTTGACAATGCCATAAAATATGGCAAGCAAAACGGATCAATCGTGTTCAGTGCATATAAAACACACGGCGATAATGTACTGATAGAACTCAGTGATGATGGCTATGGCATAGCTGAAGAACATCTGCCAAGAATATTTGAACGCTTTTACAGAACCGATCTTGCCCGCAGCCGCAAAGAAGGCGGAAGCGGATTAGGGCTCGCCATTTGCAAACACATTATTGAAGCCCATAACCAACGCTTACATGTCCGCAGCCGTATTGATGTGGGAACAACCTTTGGCTTTACGTTGGAAAGAAAAAGGGATTAATTTCTCCTGAATTAAAACAGCACAGTTAAAACCGGCATCATCATACATGTACTGCAGCAATAGATTGAATGGCTGTTAATCAAACAATATACCTGAAAACAAAAAAACATCTCACTGAAGAATCAGCGTGATGTTGTACATGAGAAAAACTTATCTGTTGCTTAACCATTACAAAATTGCACAACGTACTTTAATTTGCTGTTAGCTGAATATATTCTTACTGTTAAATAGTAAATACAAAAACGAACATAAAAAAAATGCCCCCTGGGAACAGGAGGCAGAATAGAGGATACTTGCTTAAGGAAAATCGTTAAACCTCTTTCGATTATATCTTGGAGATTAATAGTTAAATTTTGTCCAGCCTTTCCACCAGGTTGCCAATTCACCGGCAGGTGCAATACCTCCACGGAATGTGACAGTTTTATCAAAGAAAGTGTCGCCTGTAAATTTAGAATCAGTAAAACCACCACCGGTTAAAATTTTCTGGTTACCATTTGAACCCGCAAATGGTGTTGGATCGGGTGATGAATAATTGAACGGCTGTATCAGTTTTGCATCAGATGCATTCGTCAGCAAATCATTATTATAAAATGAATTGGTAAACCATGTTGCAAAACCTGCATCGTTTGTAATTGTAGCACCGGTACCACCTGTAAATCTTGTATTCACAGTATTGCCTGCTAATGTATTATTTCTGAAACGGATAGTGCTGTCTTCCACGTTAAGGATGGTGGATGTGCCGGTTGTGCCATCAATTTCAATTCCTCTTGGCCAACCCATGATAATAGAATTGTAAATGGATATACCGGTATTTCTTCTGATATGCGCAGCACCTCTGAAAAGTGCATTACCAACATTAGCTAAAGTTGCTCTTGGACCAATAGCTGTTATATTGCTGAAAATTGCCGTGGTTTTCGGAGTAGCGGTTGTGCCGCTTGCATTATTATCGCTTTCAAATGCTTCAGAGTTTGAAATATCTGCAATCAATGAATCACGGATAATTAAACCAAACTGTACTTTACCGCTGTAACCATTATCGGTATCAAAATCATCATCCTGGGTTTTATAAGCAATAAGATATTTTGCATTAACAGAACCTCCAAACCATTCAAATGCATCATCTTTTGCATAAGCTACCTGCACATGATCAATGGTTGTACCACTGCCAACAGCAGCCATAGTAAGACTGTTTACTTCTTTATCGGGCTGAAATGCATAACCTGCATATTCAATACGTACATAAGAAAGTGTACCCGAATTATCATTTGCAACTGCAGTTGGCACAACCGCATCGCCCGAGCCCGCAAGTCCATCGCCATTTGCATTATCAATACCACCTTCCACCTGAATTAATCCGCTAACTCCATTATACGCTGTATTAACCGGGGCTTTACCACAAATTACAATTCCACCCCAATCACCCGATTGTGGGTTGGGTGAAGCGGATGTAAAGATGATTGGTTCAGATGCCGTACCGATTGCATTGATTTTTGAACCACGTGTAATAACCAGTGCTGCCACATCCGTACCGCTGAAAGATCCTTTAATAGTTGTACCTGCTTCAATCGTCATGGTATGATTACCCACCATGTAAACAACTCCTTTCAGGATATAAGTATTCTTTTTCTTTAATACTGTATCTGCATTAATTCTTCCCTGCAGTGTAATGGTTTCACCAGTTGTAGTTGTTCCCCCGCCATTAACTACCACAACCTGTATTTCACCGTCGGTTTCAATTTTTCTGCAACCCGTGAACACAACTGCTCCAATGGCTAACAAGTAAAAAATGTACTTTTTCATTTCTCTATTTTTGATTTTATTTTTACAATGAATAATTAAACGATATACCGAAAGTTGTTCCATCCTTTCTGGTAAAACGATACGCATCTGCATTTTTTTGCAGCGTTGTTTTACTGTCGGCATTTTGATAGAAATATTGTGTGGTATTCAGCAAATCCGAAATTGTCAGCTTGATTTCGCCTTTTTTATTGATCACTTTTTTACTCAACTGGAAATCGAGTAATGAACGTGGTGCTTCATATATATCCGGACTGCCTGACCCTGATGACAGATCACCAACAAGATAAATGCGTGGACCCACCTGGTTAAACAAAATCGTACCTGTTAATTCAGCTTTCTCCAGGTCATATAATAACCCAAGATTCAGTACATAGGGAGACTGTCCCTGTAATGGACGGTTAATATTAAACTGCTTGTCTTTAACACGGCTGTTGATATAAGAAGCATTGGACTGAAAAATGAAATTCTTTAAAGCAGGTGCAATAAAATCAAGTCTTTTCCTGAGTTCCAATTCAACTCCGTATGTATTGGCTTCGGCTGCATTCTGGTAACTGAATGTACTGGAACCTCCTGCCCCTTCATTAAACAATTGTTCAATGGGATTGACAAAGTTTTTATAGAACACCCCGACTGTAAACATTTCACCCGGCTTTTGATAAAACTCATAACGTAAATCAACATTCGAAATCTTGGTACGCTTCAATGCGGGGTTTCCCTGAACAGATGCATTCAATTCAAAATCGTACAGGTTCAGGTAAGCAAGCTCACGAAGCTCTGGACGGATAACTGTCTGCGATAAGGAAAGACGCACATTAGTTTTAGACGAAACTTTAAAGATGGCGTTCACTCCCGGCAAAAAGTCAATCACTTTGGAATGCGTGTGTCTTGGATCCCAGGTTTTAACACTCCCAACAAGCTGATCGTAATGTTCAACTCTTAAACCCCAAACAACACGTACAGATTTTGAAAACTGATTGTCAAACTGAATAAATCCGGAGTTTAAGATTGTGTTGGCCATGTAGCGGAAGGTTTTTCCTTTAATGGCATCAAATGCAAATTTGTTACCTGTACCATCACCAAAATTTTCTGTATTAAAAACAACATCCGCAGGTAATAAACGAAGAGCAGGGTTATCCAAAGGAAGGTAGTTTGCAAAAAGTTGTGCATCATACAGGCGGTCTTTAACCTGGAACATATAACCACCCTTAATATTTTGCTTTTGATCAAACAAAGCAAAGCTGTAATTCAAATCACCTCCGGCTGTATAGATATAATCACTCAGTGTTTGATAAATACGGCTGCCGCTTTGCTGCGAAAGTGAATTGGAGATAAGCAGACTGAAAGGATTTTGTGTGCCGGTTGCACGTGTATAAGCAATTCTTCGCTGATCAGGTGTGTACCCATCCAGCAGATTAAAAGCTCCATACCATTTCAACTTCAGATCTTTAGTTAAATTATGATCACCACTGAGCAAGGTTGTGAGAAAAGTGTTCTGCTTGAAAGTAATTTCACTGCCCTGCATATCTTCCGCCCTGTTATAATCAATACCTGAACGTTTTGTTACACGCTGCGGCGATGTAAGGTTAATAATTGATTTGAAAGAAAGCTTATTCCGTGAATTAATCTGCAAGGCAATACTACCCAACGCCCCCGCAGTGATTTCTTCAGCATAACGGGTATCTTCATAATCATAATTCTTTGTAAAAACACCATTTGACAAAGCGTTGGAACGGTTTACCAATTCTAATATCTTTCCGCTTTTTGAATAATTAATTCCAAGTGTTCCCCCGATTTTCTTACCAAAGAGTTTACCTGAAAATCCGCCATTTGCCTGCAATGAAAAATTAACGGGTGTTGACCGTTGCACAGGCATCCATGAATTTCTCATTTGTTTTCCGATAGCGGTTTTTTGTGCTGATGACAATGTATCAAAAGCAGATTTCCGTGTATAAGCTGAAGGAAGTGACCTTGTACCATCATCAATTCCTAACCAATCACTACCTCCCCGCTTATCGGTATAAAAAGCCCTGCCAACAGTTTGTGAATTAATGCTTGTGCCAACCTGGATATTAAAAAAGTTTTTGGAAGGAATATCCTTTGTATTTACCTGTATCAAACCTCCTGCCCATTCTCCCGGATACTCCGGCGCAAAAGCCTTGTTGATGATAATATTATCAATCATGGAAGCAGGTATCAGGTCAAATGAAAATGTTTTACGGTCGGGCTCTGTGCTTGAAAGCAGTACCCCGTTTAACATTGCCTGGTTGTACCGGTCGGCTAAACCACGAATAATGATAAACTTACCTTCCTGCACACTGGCTCCTGTTGTACGTCTTAAAATTTCGCCGGTATTTCTATCCGGAGACCGGCGGATATTTTCTGCTGAAATAACCGAAGAAAGTGTGTTTGTATTTTTCTGGTAGGCGATTAATGAATTGGTGGATTCCTTTTTAGCTGTACTCTGTATAATAATTTCTGTACCCTGTTTTGCAGCCACTTCAAGAACAACTTCCAGTGTATTGGCATCATTGGCCTTTACTTCCACTTCGTTAATGGATTTCGTTTGATAGCCAATTGCCGAAACAGAGATGGTATATTTTTTACCGGATTCCAGCAGCAAGGTAAATCGGCCCTCAATATCAGCCGCAATTGCTTTTGTGGTGCCTTCTACGGTGATGGAAGCTGCTGCAACCGGCTCATTCTTCTGGTTTAAAACCCTTCCGTTTAATTTTAAGCTTTGTGAAAAAGAAAAAACTGAAATAAATAATAATGAAAGACTAAACACGATCCTCCTTAAAGCATTCCTTTGCATACATTCTTATTTGAAATGCAAAAAGAAAGCAATCATGTTACGTGAAAGTAACCGCAAAGTGAAGAAACTGTTACCGCAATGTTACGGCAATGTTAAGTAGTAGTTAGGTAATAGCAAATTGCACATACAACAGTTTTTGAATCCACGCTTACTTCTATATTATAAGCAGGTAATACAATCTGTAAAAAAGGTATACTTATTTGCCCAACAACTTGTTTCTTTCAACTGTGAAGATGTAATTGAGAGTTGTTAAACCTTAATGATCATTTACATATTTATAAGTGCTGTTATCTTATAATATCTATCCCTTCATTCCTGAACTACTCCAAACAAAAGCTAATAGTTTTTACGCTATAGTTCAGGAGTTTCAGTAAAATGATCTTTTCAATAAAATGTAGTATCAGCACAGGTGAATTTTTACCTATGAAATCCATCTGTGGTAACAATTATATTCTTATCTTTTGTCGGGGGCAGTAAGATTAAAGACTTTTCCCTTTCTTGGCGGCTTTCTTTTTTACAACTCGCTTTTCCGTCTTTTTAACTGTTTTTTTTGCACTTGGCTTTTTGTCCGGTTTGCTGTCAAGTTCCCATATAAAATCAGCAACCAGGTGACTTGCCTTTTTTAATTTTCGCAGAAATTTCTTCTGATGAGCAGTAACAGTAACATCTTTCAAAGCTGCTTCTATTTTTGCAAATACATTTTCTCTAACCTGTTTTTTTGTGGCTTTGATCGCTGTCATAATACTTAACAATTAATTAATACAAATATAATATTGGGTCAGATAGTGCAATGTTAAGTTTTATTGCCACACAGGAAAGAAGATGATGATGATTTATCAGATTGAACTGAAAGTACGATGCAGAATCTGAAACGCATCTTTCAATTCATTGCGTGAAATAGTCAGTGGAGGCGAAAGCTGCAATACATTTCCCTGCGAAATTTTAAAACTCAACCCGTTTTTCAAACACTCATACAAAACCTTTTCAGCAATTCCTGCAGTCTCTTCATACACAAACGGCCGATTCTTCAACTCAATAGCCCATAACAATCCTGTACCTCTTACATCGCTGATGAATGAAAATTGCTCTTTCATCTTTTCAAGTTCATACCGCACAAACACTTCATCTTCCTTTACTTTATTCAACAGTTGTTCCTGTTCCATAAACTCAAGCATGGCCAATCCTGCTGCACATCCCAACGGACTTTTCTCATGCGTAAAATGTCCCAGTGAAATTTCAGCCGCTGTATTGTATTCATCTTTTGTTACAATACCGGCCATTGGTATAACACCTGCACCCATGCTTTTTCCAAGACAAACAATATCAGGGATAATATCATAATGCTCAAATGCAAACATCTTTCCTGTTTTGCCAAACGCAATGGGTATTTCATCCAGAATCAGTAACACGTTGTACCTGGTACATATTTCTCTTACCCTTCTCCAATAAGTTTTTGAAGGAATCTGTACATCAGTATTACGGATTGTTTCAGCAATAAACGCACCGATTCCCGGTTCTTTTTTCAACACATCTTCCAATTCATCCGCAGCAGTTATATCATCCGTTCCGGGATTGGAAATATTAATAGTATCCGGAAAAATTCCCATGTACTTTTTAAACTGGTATTCACCTCCGGCAGCAATGGCATCCAATGATGCACCATGAAACGAATCAGCGAATGAAATAACCCGCTGCCTGCCTGTAACAATTCTTGCCAGCTTTAATGCCATACTTACTGCAGCAGTTCCACCGGGAGCAAAGAGTACCCGGTTTAATTGATCTGGAAAATATGAAACCAGCTTTTCTGCATACGCAACAGCAACTTCATTGGTATAACGCCGGGGAGAAAAAGGCAGTACATCCAGTTGCTGTTTTATCCTGTCTGTTACATACTTATTCCGGTAGCCGACATGATGTACACTGTTGCCATGAAAGTCAAGATATTTTTTTCCGTTAATATCAGTTATATAAGAACCCTCACAGGACGACAAAACGTGCAGGCAGGGAGTTGACAAAGACTGATGCATAAATACGTCCGTATCCCTGTTCAGCAAATCCATTGTATCTGTATCCAGTAAAGCATACCAGCCTTTTCTGACAGGGGTAAAATTTACATCTCCCTCAACAAACAGGTTTTCATCTGCCATAGTAATTAATATTTATCCGCTGTTCTTTACTGATCTTGCAGCAGCACACCGGTGCAGCCATTCATCTGAAAAAGGATCTACTTCTCCAAAACGATGTATATCAAACGCTGCAAAATCGTAAGGATTTTCTTCACCTGCAGCCATTGCAGCAAATGCTTTACCCACACCACCGCAAACGGCTATACCTGCGCCCACACAGCCGGTTGCAAACAATACATTTGAAAGATAGGGTGTTGACCCCATGCTCAAATAATTATCAGGCGTATAAGCTGAAAAACCAGCGATATAATGTTTCAATCCAATATCATAAACAGCCGGGAAGAAATCACCCAGCTTATGTATTACTTCCGACAAATCGTTCATCCCTTTATCATCACTAAAATGAAAATCGCTGATATCAGAAGGTATGAATTCAGGCGAAACTGCAATTGATTTTTTTTCACGGATACCAAACAGCAATGCGCCTCCATCAGGTCTGAAATACGCATTGGCATCAGGCAATACAACCATTGGTGATGACTCAGGAAAAAGTTTGTTCTTTTCGGTAATCCAGTACTGGCTGCGTACGGGAGCAACCGACAAGCCAATGCCGGCCTTTTGTGCAATAACCGGCGACCATGCACCTGCTGCAAGTATAACAACATCTGCACTGATAATTCCGCTCGTTGTAATAACGGCTTTTACCACACCATTTTCAACATCAATATCTGTTACCTCCACCCCTTGCCGTATGTCGGCACCTAGTAATTTTGCACTGCGTGCATAAAATATCCCAAGCAGGTACGGATCACAATACGCTTCATCAGGCACAAAAGCAATTTTATTTGCTTTTGATGCATCTAACCATGGGGCCATCCTGCTTGCCTCCGCTGCATCAATGTAAACAGCAGGTTCTCCATACAATCCTGCAATCTGCATCAGTTCGTTCAGCTCTTTTTCTTTTTGTTCTGATGCTGCTATATGAATAATTCCCACCCGCTTTATGTCCATACTTTCACCCAGCAGTTCTTCCATATTTTCTACGGCTGTGTAAGTTTCCATTGCAAGCGGAATAAATTCTTCTTTTGCCCGGATTTTTGTCATCATTGCTGCTGCCCGGCTGGTAGCTGCATTACACAATTCATTTCGTTCAAGTAAAATAACCCGGCTCCCGGGATTATTTAACGCATAATAATAGGCAGTTGAGCATCCAAATACCCCACCTCCGATAATAACTACATCTGCTTTTTCACTATTCATAATTTTGATTTGAACGGATTGAATAATATCTTCTGTTGAAATAAAACAAAGAGAACAACATCCCCCCTGCCCCCATAACTGCACACCATAGGGAAGCCGAACTGTAAAATGAAACCCATCCGTTAGTAAAATGAAACAGTTCCTTCGAAATCATAACCAGCATACTTCCCAAATACCCAAACGCATCAGCCACATACATCAGAAAACCAGCATTACCTTTTACATGAAATGCTCCGATCATCCGCTCAAAAAAAATACAGTTGAAAGGAATATAAGCCATGTATAACCCCATACCCGTAAACTGCATCCATATAGCGCCTGGGATGAAATCTGTCATAAACAAAAGCGAAGAAATTCCGGTTAACAGGAAACCAAGGAAAATAAGAAAATGGATGAGTCGGAACGCCTGTATATTCCTTCGTATCAATACAACAAAACTGATCAAAACAAGAACTGTAATAGTGATAATGGTTTCTGTTTTCGTGTAAATACTGTAATCATTGGTATAACCTAACTCACTCCATATCTGCGTCATGAAATTATCACGCAAGTCCCTGATAACGGTAAGAAAAATATAAACAACTGTTACAAGAAAAAGTCCTTTGCCGAAAAAACGGAAAATCACTCTCCTGTCATCGTTGCTCATGGATATACGTTCGGTCCTGTTGGCAACGTCGTCCGCATCGGGAGAAGGGATGCGTTCAAGCAAAAAAATCAAAAAAGTAAAAGGAACAATAAAAAGCAACCCTGTTAAAAAAGGCATCCACTTTTCAGCAACATTCCATTCCACCAGTAACCATTTCCCAACACTTCTGGTAAAACCGCCTGCAAAAATAAAACTCACAGCCATTACCGAACCAATAAAATCAGTTGTTCTTCTTCCTTCCGCATAACTGAATACAACACCCCACATAAAGCCAAGACAAAAACCATTTATTACAAGAAAAAACAAACCGGTTAATGGAGGCACAACTGCAAAAAAGAATAATGAAAGCCAGGATACACCCACCAGCGTTAAACTTGTTTTCCACCGGCCAAAACGTTTCAGCTCTGAAATAAACCGGATACCATAAAACTTACTCAGCATGTAACCAACTCCCTGGCAAATAATCAGCCATGTTTGATATTGAATACCATAATAAACAATTTCGTAGTAAGAGGCAATGGTAAACGGCTTTCTGTAAGCATATACAACCGTGTAAGACAAAAAAGTGATCAGGGCAGCAAACAAAGTTGTTTCAATGTTCTTTGGGAACAGCTTGCCTTTATATTGTTCCGCTGCCAGATTCATAAAATCAATGATGGCAATTGCGACAAACGATCAATAATGAAATCGGGTTTATAAGATTTTAATTCTTCCTTGGTATAAGCTCCCGTTGTTACCCCGACTACCATGCCGCAACCGGCATTGCGTCCTTCCATAATATCAACTTCTGTATCACCGATTTTAACTACGCTGGAAGGTTCCGTAATACCTGCTTCCTTCATCAGATGCTGAATCATAAACGGGTAAGGACGCCCCTCATCCACTTCATCACTGGCAACTATATAATCAATTTTACCGCCCGGCAACCATTCCAGTCTTTTGAGAATAACATCCGCAATGGATCTTGTAAAGCCAGTGTTCAATGCAATTTTAATGTTGTTGCGCCGTAGATCTTCAAACACTTCTTCTGCAAAATAAAGCGGCTGTAGTTCTTCATCCTGCTCATAAAAAAGAATCATATTATGGATAAAATCGTCGTGAATCTGATTTACCAGTTCGGTGGTCAGCGAATCATTGCTTCCATAGTATTGCATAAGCAACATCTTAATCGCATCGGCTTTTCGCCAGCCCATCACTTTGTTTACTTCATCCGCAGGAATAGGATGTCCGTTTTCACGGAATGCATTAATAAAAGAGCTTGCTACATTGCCCCTGTCTTTTACTGTGGTTCCTGCTATATCAAATACGGCTAACGAATAATTATTCATGTTGTGCGGCTTTAAAGAAAGTGAAAGTAGCAGCTCAACATGAAGCAGATGTTACTAAAACATGAATAGAATATTAAGCATGGCATATCCTTAATTCAGGAGTAGGAAACAGATCATATTCTCATCTGAATTGCCGGCTCATTTAATTAAGGTCTGTAAGCAGGTAAAAAATCAGTAACCACTTTATTAATATCTGTATATAAAATCGTTTAGATCTCCGGGTTGTACCCTATCGGAATATCTCGAAAGTATCGCTTGTCGCAGCAGCAACACTTCTTGCAGCTTTTACTCCGGTTATTCAATTCGCATTTTGATAACCTAAGGTTAAATATTTAACTACAATTAAATAACTATTGGTTAACACAACAGGCATCCGTTAAGCTTAGCTTGCCGCTTTTTGTTTAACTTGGAATTTATGCGACTATCACTACTCTCGGCACTCTTGTTTACAATGCTTCACTTATCCGGACAGCCAGCAAAGCATTCACACAATGACTATGAACAAACAAAACCATTTTTTGCTGCATATCAGCAGGTGTTTGAATCAATTGAAGCGGATATCTTTTTAAAAGACGGGGAACTGTTTGTAGCGCACAATCAGGAGGATATTAAAACCACCCGAAAGCTAATTAATTTATACCTGCAGCCGCTTGTAAATGCAATAACTGCAAATAAAGGAACTGTTTATGCAGACCCGAACAAAAAACTGCAATTACTCATTGATATTAAAACAGAAGCCTCCGCAACATTGGCAACCCTGGTTACAGTATTAAAGAAGTATCCGGCAATCACTAATAACAGGAATATTACATTTGTCATCAGCGGGAACCGTCCAAAAGAAGAAGAATATAAAAACTATCCCGATTATATTTTATTTGATGGAAGGCCTGGCATTCAATACAGTGAAACTGCACTGAAAAAGGTTGCACTGATCAGCATTGGTTTTAATTACTTTTCAAAGTGGGATGGCAACACAGCCTTAACTGCTGAAGAACGTTCAAAGCTCAGTAATGTAATATATGAAGCAAAAAAATTGAACAAACCCTTTCGTTTCTGGGGATGCCCCGATACGGAACTTGCATGGAAAGAATTCATTCAAATGGGCGTTGATTATATCAATACCGATCGTATTGTAGCTCTTTCTGCTTTTTTCAAAGCATATTCGCTCAGCCACACACAGCTGCATAACGACAGTCTTACACTGATGCCCTATAACAGGATTATCAAAAGTGCCGGAACAGTTATACGTTTTGGTGATCCTTCACTGGAAAATCATGCGTTAGATGTTATTAATTTGCCCGGCACCGATTTAGTTGTGGTCGAAGACCGGTATGGCATTTCTTTATTAAATATAAAAACAGCTAAACCTGAACAACGGGTAAGCTATGCTGACTTTCCAGCATTTAAAAATCTGGTAAGTACTTATTCCGGTATCAAAACTTTTACCAGCAATGCTAAAACATATATTGTATGGAGTGCAGCTCAAAGAGAGTCGGATAAAGCTTTCCTGATGTACGCAGAATTTAACAGACAGGTAACCTCCTTTGAGGGCATTCAATTACTCAAAAAGAGCCCGGCTTCCAATGCGATCCCCAATGAAATTGTTGTTAGTAAAGAAAAAAACGAAACTTACCTGTATCTTGTTTTAAATGGCAACAATGAACTATTAAAAATAAAATGGTCAGACAAATCAACTGTATGGACCGTCCCAACAAGTGCAGCGCCTTATGGCATTACAAAAGCAAACAACTTACTGTACGTAACCAATTGGGCAGGCAAACATGTAACAGACAGCAGTAAACAATATGCAGGCATACCCTGGGGAGCGGTTTATACCGATCCGGTAACAGGAGCAACGGCATCAGGCACTGTAACGGTTTTCAGCAGCAACACAGGAAAACGTGTAAAAGAAATTGAAACAGGCCTGCATCCAACTGCAATCATTGCTTCAGCCGATGGGCAATACGTGTATGTATGTAACGGATCGAGTGACAATATTTCAATCATTGATACAAAAACAAATGCAGTGATTGAAACGGTTGCAACAGGTATGTTCAACAAACAATTTAAAAAAGAAGGAAGTACACCCAATGGACTTACGTTAAGTGGAGACAGTAAATTTCTTTACGTATCAAATGGAATGGATAATGCTGTGGCTGTAATAGCATTAAAGAAAAACAAAACAAACAGGCATATTGGCCGGTCACAGATAATCGGGTTTATTCCCACTGAAGCCTATCCCGCAGGTCTTGTTCTGAAAAATAATCAGCTGGTGGTGGCTAACCTCGAATCAACAGGTGCAAATGTTGTGAACGAAAAAAAACAGGCACGCTCTATTCACAATCAGCTGGCATCGGTAAGTATCATTACCGTTCCGGCAAATAAAGAACTAAAGCAATACATGGCACAGGTGTATGAACAGAATATGATGAACCGCATGGAAGCAGTTACACTACCTGCCCGCAGCAATATTGCAGCCAAACCGGTACCCGAACGAATTGGCGAGCCTTCTGTTTTTAAACATGTGATCTATATCATCAAAGAAAATAAAACATACGACCAGGTGCTGGGCGATATGCCTGCAGGCCGTGGCGACAGCAGCCTGTGTGTTTTTGGAAAACAGATCACACCAAACACACACGCCATCGCCCTTCAGTATGGCTGGATGGACAATTACTATGCTTCAGGGAAGTCAAGTGCTGAAGGTCATCAATGGACAGACGCAGGTATGGTATCGGATTATGTTGAAAAAAACGTACGGGCATGGTTGCGCAGCTATCCGCACCGCCAGGAAGATGCATTGGTGTACAACAAAACAGGTTTTATCTGGAACCATGCTATGAGCTTTGGCAAAACCGTACGTGTATATGGCGAAGCATGCACAACTGTTTACGACGGAAAACTGCAATGGATTGATCTGTACAAACGCTACCAGGCAGGTGAACAACCAAACTGGTACAATAAAACAACCATTGAGCCAATGAGAGGAATTATTTCTCCCAGCTTTCCCGATTGCGATAACATGGTCTTCAGCGATCAGCAACGTGCAACAGAATTCATTAAAGAGTTTGAAGCTTACGAAATGAACAACAATCTACCCAACCTCATGATCCTTTCTCTACCCAATGATCACTCTGCTGGCACATCACCAGGCTGGCCAACACCCGATGCAATGGTTGCTGATAATGATCTGGCGCTGGGTCGCATTCTTGAAAAAATAACTCACAGCAGGTTTTGGGATTCAACGGTTGTATTTATTACACAGGATGATTCGCAAAGCGGATGGGATCATATTTCCGCCTACCGTACGGTAGGTTTTGTTGTAAGTCCTTACTCGAAGCAAAGCGTTACAACAACACATTATAATCAAACATCAATGCTTCGTACAATTGAACAAATACTGGGTATCCCTCCCATGCATGTTATTGATGCAACAGCAACACCCATGTTTGACTGCTTCGATAGTACCGGGAGAACAGCGGTATATTCAGCAGTACCCAACAATGTACCACTTGATCAGATGAACAAACCGCTCAATGCTCTTAAAGGAAAAGAGCGTGTATTTGCCATTGAATCAATGAACGGATTATTTAATGAAGTGGATGGCGGAAAAGATGATGCGATGAATAAGATCATCTGGTTTTATAAACACAGCGATAAACCGTACCCGGCTTTAAAAAAATAATTTCATTCCGGAAAAGAGCAACCACATTTCTTATCCACAACATACGGTGGTAACAATTTATTTACATTCCGGTAACAGTTCAGTTATAAAATTGTAATTAACTAAACTCTATATGATGAAAGTAAAATTTTTTCTCTTTGTTACTGCTGCTTTTTTATTCTCTTCCTGCGCAAAAGAAAATGATTATGCTCTTTATAAAAATGAAGATGCTTCCACATTTTCAGAAATCAGCAGCCTGACTGTAGGTGGGGAAGGGGCAGCTGAAATAACAGCATATGACCCTTCTTCAAAAAAACTTTTTGTTGTTACAAATACAGGCAGCAGTACACGGATAGATGTAGTTGACTTTTCAATCCCGGCTTCGCCGGTTTTGTCAGGTGCAATTGACATTTCACCTTTTGGTGGTGGCGTAAACAGTGTGGCTGTAAGTAATGGAAAACTTGCTGCGGCCATTGAGGGCTTCGAAAAAACAAACCCGGGCAAAGTGGTGATTTTTAAAACAACTGATCACTCTGTTGTAAAAGAAGTAGCCGTAGGATCATTGCCCGACATGATCACATATACACCTGATGGAGATTATATCCTCACTGCAAATGAAGGTGAGCCAAATGATGCTTATACAGTCGACCCGCCCGGAACAGTGTCTGTTATAGCAGTAAAAAGCAACTACCAGGTTACTACACTTGATTTTGCTGCATTCGCATCACAGGCTTCCTACTTAAAAACAAAAGGGCTTCGTGTATTTGGCCCCAACGCAACTTTTCAACAGGATATTGAACCGGAATATATCACTGTTGATCAGAATTCAAAAACTGCCTGGGTCACTCTCCAGGAAAATAATGCAATTGCAAAACTTGATATTCGTTCAAAAAAAATTACTGCCATTTTTCCGCTTGGATTTAAAGACTATGATAAAAGCTTCATCGACCCGAGTGATAAAGATAATATCATAGCTCAGGCAAAATGGCCCGTAAAAGGAATGTATCAGCCTGATGCAATAGCAGTGTATGAAAACATGGGGACACCTTTTTTATTTACTGCCAATGAAGGCGATGTGAGAGAATGGGCTGGCTTTGCAGAAAACAAACGCATTAAAGATCTTTTACTCGATGGTACAGTCTTTACGGATGCAACAATAAAACAGGATGCAAAACTTGGCAGATTGAATGTAACCAAAATGGCAGGTGATACGGATTCTGATGGCGATTTTGATCAGTTATATTCTTTCGGGGCTCGTTCATTTAGTGTTTGGAATGGCTACAACGGACAATTAATATTCGACAGTAAAAACGAACTCGAACAAAAATGTATTGATGCCTTGGTGTATGATGATGGGCGCAGTGATGACAAAGGTGTTGAACCCGAAGGTATTACAATAGGTATTGTAGGAAGAAAAGTAATTGCTTTTGTTGGAATGGAAAGAGCAGACGCAGTTGCTTTATACGATATTACGATCCCTGCTTCACCTAAATTTATCAAACTGCTGAAAAGCGGGGATGCTCCGGAAGGATTAACTTTTGTACATGCAAAAGACAGTCCTGTTAAAAAAAGTCTGCTGATAGTAAGCAGTGAAAATGATGGTGTAATAAAAGTATATGCAGTAAACTGATACAGGTCGTCAATTTTTATATCTGTACCTCTGGAGGTTTCAACCTTCGGAGGTTTTTATTTTAAACACCTTCCTCCGTCACTCTTTCTTAATATTCTGATAAAAGTGCCTTAACAAACAGATTTTAATTTTGTCAAACCATTTGAATGAAAACTGTTTTTCTGGTATTTCTTCTCTCCCTCTCTCTTTTACTTTCTGCCCAGACCAACACCGCAAAAAAGAATATTTTTATCATCACAACCGATGGTTTTCGCTGGCAGGAAGTCTTTTCCGGCGCCGACCCTTTGCTTCTTTCAAACCCGGAGTTTACAGCCGATACTTCTCTGGCAAAAGATATGTATGGCGATACAACAGCTGAACTGAGAAGAAAAAGACTACTTCCTTTCTTCTGGAATGTCATTGCAAAAAAAGGACAGCTTTACGGAAACAGAAACTATGGCAGTAATGTAAATGCAAAAAATATTTACAAAATTTCATATCCCGGTTATGATGAAATCCTAAGTGGTTATACCGGCTTACATTTTACTGCCAATAAACCAGTTGATAACCCTAACATGAACCTGCCTGAATATCTTAACAACTATTCAGCAGCTTATTATGGTAAAGTAGCGGCCTTTGCATCATGGAATATCATTCCTTATATCTTTAACCGGCAACGAAACGGTCTTACTGTAAATGGTGGTTACAGCAATTTGCCGGCTGATACAGGCAGTGTAAACATGATATTGAACAAGGTACAGGATGTTATTACCCAAAAGGCTCCCACCAGGTATGATTTACTTACCTATTTAAGTGCAAAAGAATATATCAGGGCCAATCACCCAAAAGTGGTGTTCCTGGGTTTTGGTGAAACGGATGAGTCTGCACACCAGGGGAGGTATGATGCTTATTTACACAATGCATCAATGTTTGATAAACTGTTAGGTGAATTATATTACTACACACAATCAGACCCTTTTTATAAAAACAACACTATTTTTCTTATAACCACAGATCATGGTCGGGGCAATAAAAGCAGCACATGGGATACTCATGGATTTCTTAAAAAAGGATCGGGTGAAACCTGGCTGGCCCTTATCGGCGATGGAATTGAGCCAACCGGTGAACTTCAGAAAAATTTGCAGATTTACAGCAACCAGCTTGCTTCGACCATTGCAGTTTTGCTTGGCGAACAGTTTGAAACTCCACATTCAAAAGGGAAACCTGTTGAGCTGATTATAGATAACAGCAGAATAAAATGACGATTGAGTAAATAATAACAACTAAAAAAGGGACTTATGTAAGTAAGTCCCTTTTTGCAAATCTTCCGGGTGTTATCTCAATTCTGCTTCAGCTAAAACAGGATAATGATCAGATGGAAATTTACCATGATAAGTATCGGTTAAAATACCGAAACGGATAACACGAAACTGTTCGCTGAGAAAAATATGATCAATAATATCTTTTGCAGGATTGTTTGTTTTAAAGCTGTTAAAGCTCCCGTTATTGATATAAGGATCCGTTGCCATTGTAAGTGCATCCTTCAAAAGTCCGCTGCCTTGAATATATCTATACCATTCACTTTGATGGTTACCATTAAAATCACCTGTTAAAATAACAGGATGCTTTCCGGCAATTACCTGAATTCTGGTCATAATCAGTTTGCTGCTTTCAATCCTGGCTGCAACTCCCCTGTGATCATAATGTACATTAAATACAAAAAACACATTACCAGTGTTTTTCTCTTTCAATTGAATCCATGAACAAATGCGGTTATTTCGTGCATCCCAGCCGAAGCCGGGTTTTTCAGGTGTCTCTGAAAGCCAGAAATCACCGCTTCCAATCAAACTGTATTTGTCTGTTTTATAAAATATTGCCGAATGCTCACCTCCCGATCTGGCATCATCTCTTCCAACTCCATAATATGCAAATCCAGGAAGACTGGCTGAAAGATCAGCCAGTTGATTTTTTAATCCTTCCTGTGTACCAACGATATCAAATGCATGAAACCGGATTAAGGAAGAAACAACCGGCAGCCGGTCTTTCCAGAGATTACCAGTATCATTGGCATTATCGTACCGTAAATTAAAAGTGCCAACTGTTATGTGCTGTGATTTTATTCCCGCAGAAAAAAGCAGCAGGCCAAATACTATAATAAAAGATCTGATCTTTTTCATATTCATCTTTATTTCAGTTACCATCCTGGATTTTGTCCGAGTTTGGGATTAATCAGTAAATCGGAAGTAGGAATTGGATACAGGTATTTTCTGCTTTCCCATTTCCTCGTTATATTATTCAGCCAGGTAATTTCACCTGAAGTGTTGTTCGACAACCGTTGGGGATTAACCGATCCGTTTGAGAGTGTTGCCGAAACATTAATAAATGTTACACCTGAAATAGGAGTGGGTGCAGTTCCCTGGTAAAACAAGACATCATTTTTTCCATCTTCATTTAAATCCATTGGCTTGTTTAGTTCCGGTACATAAAACCCGTTCCATGTCATTGTAAGCAGATCCCCTTCTTCCAGCGGAGAAGATCAGAAAAACGAAGTCCTTCCCACGCCAGCTCAATTCCTCTTTCTCTTCTTACTTCAAGAAGTACCGGATCATTTATTTCAGGAAAGTAAGTTGTTTGCAGATAACCGTCAACTGTAGTCGGTTTTACTGTTAATCCTCCCGTTATGCCTGCTCTTGCACGTAAGGCTCCGATAGTTTTTGTCCAGTCTGCATCGGTTAATGTTCCCAACTCAGCTTTGGCCTCTGCATAATTCAGTAAAACTTCTGCATACCTGATTAATGAAATGGAATTATCATTGCGGGTTCCTCCATCATAATAAACATCATCAAGGCACCATTTAATGGGCTGATAGCCGGTATATGTGTAAGAAAATACAGGTGGTGCTGCTTCTGATGCACCTCCGTTTATCCGTTTATAACTCCCAAGTCTTATTGTTTGCTGCAAACGCTTATCTCTGTTCTTTACCTCATCTGAAAATGTGAATGTCTGGTAACCGGGAGTTGAAGTAAAAGGAGTACCGTCTGTTTTTAAATACGTATGCACAAAGGTTCTGTTAAAGCTCAGCCTTGAACCGTAAGTAGCGGATGTCCAGTACCAGTTTGCATCATTGAGTACATTCAGTGTGGCATCCGAAATATTTGAAAGAATAATTTCCGTTGTTACCGGAAGTTTGCTTATGAACAATTGCCTGTAAGAGAGGTCCGTTCCATTTGCCGTATTTAACTTAAAGCCACCTTCGTTAATAAGTTTATCCGCAGCTTCGGCAGCCTGCTGCAGCCAGGCATTTGCTGTATTGGCAATTGACTCGGTTAATCCCCCTGTAGTGCCATGATACTTTCTGAAAGTACCTTCAAATAAACAAATCCTTGATTTATAAGCCAGGGCAACATATTTGGTTATCTGGCTCCTTGTGGCATCAGTGGATGTTATATTGTTGCAGGCAAAATCAATATCAGCAAGTACAGAATCCATAACCAGCTTACGGGTGTCTCTTGCCTTGTACAATAAGGCAGTATCAGTTACAGCAATTGTGCTCCCATACCAGGGCACATCACCAAATCGCTGTACTTTGTCAAAATAAAATAAAGCACGGAAAAAACGGGCTAAGGCAATATAATTCTGACGTACCGTTGCAGAAACTGCCGGATCATTACAGTTCTCAATAAAATAATTAATATTCCGAAGTGCTGTCCAGCTCCATCCGGAACTTTGGAGTGCTGTAAACCCCGATACTGTTAAGAACGATGGCACATCTGTTCTTGCACCATAATCACTCATGGCATCGGCTCTTACAACATCACCTCCCGAAGGAAGGTTATTATAGAAAGATGCTGTATATAACTGAAGCCCTTTTTCACTGCCAAACACAGCACTTTTTGAAGCTGTTGCCATCGGTTCCTGGTCCAGCTTTTTACAACCTGCCAGTATCAATGTAAATAATACGAATGATATAATAATTTGTTTCATACTTGATTAAATGAGTTGTGATCAATTAAAACCCGATTGTTAAACCCGCAGTCCATCCTTTCAGCAATGGATAGTTATTTCCATTCCCACTTGTACCACTTGTAAGCATTCTGTCTGATCCCTGAATATTCTCAACATCAAGATTGTGTGTGATTTTGTACATGGGAGAATACGTCCAGATATTGTCAGCAGAAATATAAAGTTTCGCCTGGCTGATCTTTAACCGGCTGATTACAGATTTTGGCAGATTGTAACCCACCTGCAGGTTCTTTAATCTGATGTATGCAGCGTTTTGAAGGTACTTTGTTTGCGTAACGTTTAAGGCACGACCGGTACCTTGAGCAATGTATCCACGCAAACGTGGAAAGTAGGTATTGGGATTTGATTCCGACCATATTTCATCAACCATTTCAGTTGGCACACGGTTATAAGGGCGGTTATAGGGTCCCCAGAATGCATCTGCTTCAGCACCCGGCCACCAGTCCTGCTTACCAACTCCCTGGAAAAATGCACTTACAAAAAAATTGTTCCAGTCAAAATCAAACAAAGCGCCAAACGTATAGCGTGCCTGTGAGTTGCCAATAATTCTTCTGTCGCCTGGACTGCTTACAGTATTGGCGCCGGTATTAATAACACCATCTTTATTCAGATCAAGAAACTTAATATCACCAATTAAAGTAGCGCCTGAATTTGAACTTTTGATCAACGATTGTTTGGATGCTTCTCCTATATTAGCAGATGTAAAAAATCCGTCAGTAACATAACCCCATATCTCACCTAATTTCTGTCCTGTGTAATAATCACTCAGTAATTTTGTAGGGTTATTGTATTTTGTAATTTCAGCCTGGTAATCTGCTACTGAAAAACGGATGCCATAGTTAAATTGCTTTTGGCCAATCTTGCCTTTATCTCTCCACGAAACAACAGCTTCCCATCCTTTTGTTCTTAAATCGGCATAGTTACCCTTCGGTACTGTGGTGCCAAAAACTGCCGGCAAGGTCGGGCCATTAGTAAACATATCAGTTGTATTTCTCACATACCAGTCAAAGTTCACCTGCAACCGGAAATCAAAAAAAGCGGCATCTGCACCTATATCTGCAGTGGTGGCTTTTTCCCAGGTTAAATTATCTGGTAAAACATTTGGCTGAGAAGTTGTTTGCGGACGCACACCTCCCAGCACACGGCCAGACTGACTGATGCTGAACTGCTCCATAAACGCATACGATGCAATACTTCCGTTACCAAGCGAACCATAGGAAGCTCTGAATTTCAGATCAGAAAAAATAGTATTGGAAAATTTCCAGAAAGGTTCATTCGAAACTCTCCACCCTGCCGAAACAGAAGGAAAGAATGCATATCTTTTATCGGAAGGGAACTTGGAAGAACCATCATAACGACCGTTTACCTCAAGTAAATACCTGTCATCAAAACTATAATTCATTCTGAAGAAACCACCTCTCACATTCCATTCTTCATATGGTCCGGCAGTTGTTATAGCTGTCCCCAATGCAAGATTTATGCTCTGTGCATCATCATATATTAAACCATTACGTGTGGTTGACAACCCCTTGTAAACAGATTGCTCGTTATTAAATCCTGCCAGCGCTTTAAAATAATGCTTCTGCTTAAACGTGTTTTCATACTCTGCATAAAGGTTAGCTGCCAGGTATTGCGTTTCGGTATAGTTTTCAGTAATATCATTTGTTGTAGTACCAATGTATTCTATTACGTTTGGCTTTCGGCTGTAGGGTACCGGAACACGTTTTGTTTTTGAGTTATTATCAAGATTCTGATAAGTAAAATCGCCTTTTACCCGAAGTGTGTTTCTGTAAAAATCAGCAACAAAACCTGTGCGGTTACGTAAAATACGTTTATCAAAATCAAGCCCGTTTTTACCATATACAAAATCTCCAACCGTATAAGCTGCCGAGTAAGAAAGGTTTCCATCCGGGTTAAACAATGGCGACATTTCATGGCCTTCATCTGCTATATTTCTCCAGATGCCCCCTCCTTCTCCAACATTAAGCGGGTTGTGATAAAGCATGTTCGAATAATCAGCATTGTTATCAATTTTCAGCCAGGGCAATACCTGTATGCTGCCTTTTGCCCGGAAATTATACATCTTGTAATCATCACTGTTATAACGGAAAAGTCCGTCCTGTCCATAGTACCGGCCTGTTAACATATAGCTTGCTTTCTCATTACTTCCGCTAACCGAAACATTATGGTCAATTGCCAGTGTGTTCTTTTTATACAGCAAACCGTACCAGTCAGTATTTTCATAATAAACATATTCGCCATTTGCATTTACTTCAACTTTCGGTAACGAAGGATTTTCATTTCTACGCTTAAGTTCAGCCAGGTATTCCTGCGAAAACTTAACGGTTTTATTTACATTTTGAGGAAACTGAGAGTAATCATTCCAGGCACTCCAGGCATCGTTAAAAATTCTGGCAAACGTATATCCATTGGTTACGTAATCTGGAACTACAACCGGCGATTTAATTGAATAGTTCGTTGAGTAAGTTATACTTGTTTTTCCTTTTACAGGAATCTTTGTTGTAATAAGCACCACACCAAATGCACCTCGTGCACCATAAACCGCTGCTGAAGCCGCATCTTTAAGCACTGTAACATTGGCAACATCATTTGGATTCAGCAGGCTTGGATCCCCCTCCACGCCGTCAATCAAAACAAGTGCATTTCCTCCCTGGCCGATAGAAGTGTTTCCTCTGATATTATAGGTGGGCGACTGGGTAGGTTTACCATCACCCATTACCAGGTTGAGATTTGGTATAAATCCCTGCAGCCCCTGTGTAAAATTTGAAAGCGATCTGTTTTCAAGCACTTTACCTGAAACCTGATCTACCGCACCTGTAAGGTTAACTTTCTTCTGTGTGGAATATGCCACTACTACAACTTCTTCAAGACTGGTCTTTACAGCGGTAAGCGTGAAATGCAGCAGCACTGCTTGATGATTACCTGTTGAAGTATGCTCTGCAATCTGTTCCGTATACCCAACATACGTTGCTGTAATGATATATCTTCCTTTATCCGGAAGATTGTCTGCAATAAACAAACCGTTTGCATCTGTTTGAAATGTTCGTTTAATTTTTTCAGTACGGTTTTCAAGTAAAATTGTAACACCGCCTAGCATTTCTGCCTTTTCATTTTTAACCTCTCCCCTTATGATGAATTGTGTAAATCCTTTTGTACATCCGAGAAGAAGAAAAAAGAGTAAAAAATATTTATTCATTATCTGATTTTTCACAAAAGAACCAATCAGATGTATTTAAACTGTTATGCCTTCATTAACCAATAGTTAAATGAAAATCTGCTTCTTCATGTAGGATAATTAAAGAAAACTAAACAACCAGCCCCTATTCAGCAGAGAACATGTCAACTGTTAATAGTTACAACTCTGTACAAAAAGGGATTAAAAATCAAACGGCCGTAGAGGCCGTTTATTCCTGTTCTTGCCATTTGGTTTGGTTCGTGCAGGTAAAAGAAAGAAGGCGGTTAATTTCACCCGCCTCATTCCTGTATATTTACAATTGAAAATTTCTGCACCATACATGCTGAATCATATTCTCATCATCGACGACGAACAAAAGCTGCGCAGTCTGCTGGCAAAGATTATTTCACTGGAAGGTTTTAATGTAATTGAAGCGGGCGATTGCAGATCGGGTCTGAAAAAATTAGAAGAACACGAAGTTGATGTAGTGCTCTGTGATGTAAAACTGCCGGATGGAAATGGAGTGGATTTATCAAAAAAAATCAAAGAAAAATATCCTGCTGTTGAAATCATTCTGCTGACAGCTTATGGCAATATACCTGATAGTGTGCATGCAATTAAAAACGGAGCCTTTGACTATATCACAAAGGGTGATGATAACAACCGCATCATTCCCTTATTATACAAAGCAGCAGAAAAAGCAACACTCAACAAACGTGTACTGCAACTGGAAGAGCAATTAGGTAAAAAATATTCCTTCAACAGCATCCTTGGTCAATCCAAACAAATTAAAGCTGCCATTGATGCGGCAACAAAAGTGTCTGCAACCGATGCAACAGTTTTACTCAACGGCGAAACAGGTACAGGTAAAGAAGTATTTGCGCAGTCCATTCATGCAAGCAGCAGCAGGAGCAATCAAACATTCATTGCTGTTAACTGCTCTGCTTTTAGCAAGGAGTTACTGGAAAATGAATTATTTGGACATAAGGCCGGTGCTTTTACAGGTGCAATAAAAGACAGCAAAGGTATTTTTGAAGAAGCCAATAAAGGAACTGTTTTTTTAGATGAAATAGGAGAGATGCCTCTGGAGTTACAGGCAAAGCTGCTGCGTGTACTGGAAAGCGGTGAGTTTTTAAAAGTGGGCGACAGCAAACCAACGAGTGTAAATGTGCGGATCATAGCAGCTACCAACCGTGATTTACAGAAAGAAATTGACGCAGGGCATTTTAGGGAAGACCTCTACTACCGTATTTCTGTTTTTACCATTATGCTTCCTGCATTGCGTGAACGCATTAGCGATATAGAAGAGCTGGCAATTTTTTTTACCAAACAGTTTGCTGCAAAAACAAATGCACGCATCAACGGCTTTTCAAAAGAATACCTGAACGCATTGAAACTACATAACTGGAAAGGCAATATCCGTGAATTAAAAAATGTAATAGAACGGAGTGTAATCCTAACAGATCGATCAGAGTTATTGCCTTCCACACTGCCTGCAGAGTTTCAGCAAAACGATGGAGGTGACAGCGGTAAACAGCTTTCTGCATTCGACTTGGCAAGTGCAGAAAAACTGCATATTCAAAAAGTATTGAACTATGCCAACGGTAACAAAACCGAAACAGCACGTTTGCTCAACATTGCGTTAACCACTTTATACCGAAAGCTCGACGAGTACAAAATTGGGTAATACCCTTTCAAAACGATAGTCTGCACCCTTTCAAAATGAAAGGGTTTTTCTTTTTGGCATCCTGCTGTGCTTTCCTGAAACCCTTTACAGGAAAGCATTCGCACATTTATCCATTGTTTGGCTTGCCGCTTGCCAATAACAGACCGTACCAAATTACCAAACAATGGAACAATCTCAAAAAAACCATGCCACCTGGTTAAAATCCTGGCACCTGCTGGCAGGCCTTTTCTCGTTTATTATCCTTGCAGGTCTTATTTATCGAATCATAAACGCAATCGCATGACAACCTTATTACTTTTTGCAGCAGGCATTCTCTGCTTCGTTTTGTTTTTCAAAAGCATTGATTACTTCGAAAAATTCTGAACATGACCGCACTATTCATCATCGCTATTGTCGTGTTTATCTACATGTGTTATGTACTGATAAAACCGGAAAAATTTTAATCAATTAATTACCTCCACATGAATACAGAAATAACAGGCATATTGCTCATGTTCGGCTTATCGCTGGCTATTGGCATTCCGTTAGGAAAATATATTGCACGGGTGTATGCAGGCGAAAAAACACTGCTCGACCCCGTTATGAACCCGCTTGAAAAATTGTTCTTCCGCATCAGCGGAATCAACGCAGGCAAACAAATGAACTGGAAGCAACACATGGTTGCCATGCTTTTTATCAACCTGGTTTGGTTTTTACTCGGCATGTTTGTGTTAATGAACCAAAGCTGGTTGCCACTTAATCCCGATGGCAACCCCAATATGTCGCCGGACCTGGCATTTAACACCAGCATTTCCTTTGTTGTAAACTGTAACCTGCAACACTACTCCGGTGAAACAGGTTTAAGTTATCTCGGTCAATTGTTTTTAATGTTCTTACAGTTTGTAAGTGCAGCAACAGGTATGGCCGCAGCTGCTGTATTGTTCTTTGCATTAAAAGAGAAATCAACTACAGAGCTTGGCAATTTTTATCAACTCTTTTTAAAATCAATTACAAGAGTACTTCTTCCAATCTCCATCATCATCGCCATTTTGTTTTTATTAAATGGTATGCCCATGGGGTTTGCAGGTAAAGACACAATTACATCGTTGCAAGGCGATACCATCAATGTTTCGAGAGGACCTGTTGCAGCCTTTATCCCCATCAAACATCTCGGCACAAACGGTGGGGGTTTCTTTGGCGCCAACAGTGCGCACCCTTTAGAAAATCCAAGCTATTTCAGCAACATCGTTGAAATGGTTGCGCAACTCATCATTCCATTTGCTATGGTATTTGCATTGGGCTTTTTCTTACGCAGGAAAAAACTGGCCTGGATGATCTTTACCGTAATGACGGCTGGCTTTCTGTTATTGGCAATACCGAACATCATCATGGAAACAAAAGGAAATCCGGCCATTGCAGCAATGGGTATCGATAACAGCCTGGGAGCAATGGAAGGAAAAGAAGTTCGCATTGGTGCAGCTGCTTCCGGTTTCTGGAGCATCGTTACCACTGTTATTTCAACGGGCTCAGTAAATGCCATGCACGACAGCACAATGCCTTTAAGCGGCATGAACGAATTACTGGCAATGATGATCAATGCATTTTACGGTGGTTGTGGTGTGGGCTTACTCAATTTTTTCATCTTCATCATTCTTGCAGTCTTCATCAGCGGTTTAATGGTAGGGCGCACACCCGAGTTTATGGGCAAGAAAGTAGAAGCAAGAGAAATGAAGATCGCTATGATCATTGCATTATTGCATCCGTTGCTGATACTGGCAGGCACAGCACTTTCCTCTTACTTAGTTATACATAACCCGGCCAACGGTGCGTGGTTAAACAATCCCGGTTATCATGGTTTCAGTGAAATGTTGTACGAATACACATCGAGCGCTGCCAACAACGGTAGTGGTTTTGAAGGATTGGGTGATAATAATCTGTGGTGGAATATCAGTACCGGATTCGTATTGATCCTTGGTCGTTTCTTACCCATCATCGGGCCTGTGGCAATTGCCGGTTTGCTGGCAAAGAAAAAATACATACCCGAAAGTGCAGGAACATTAAAAACAGACACCTCCACATTCGGAATTATGATCATTGCTGTTATTGCCATCATTACAGCATTGGCTTTCTTCCCTGCATTGGCGCTGGGGCCTGTTGCCGAATATTTTTCCATGTAATACTATTAACTCATTTAGCAAAAAATAAAGTTCATGTCAAAACATCCACGAGTGGCTAAACTCTTCGAACCTGCTTTGGTTCGTGAAGCACTCAAAGAATCATTTCTAAAATTGCATCCTGCAAAAATGTTCCGTAACCCGGTTATGTTTACGGTTTGGATCGGTACTGTTATAATGACAGCAGTATGTATCTGGATTGCCACAGGCGAAACAAGCCAGGGCAGTCTTGCATACAATATTGTTGTTACTGCTGTTTTATTGATCACTTTGCTCTTTGCCAACTTTGCTGAAGCATTGGCGGAGGCAAGAGGAAAAGCACAGGCCAACAGTCTTCGTAAAACAAGGGAAGAAACACCTGCACGTCTCATACAACCTTTTGGCGATGTGTTTATCAACGAAGAAAAGATCGTTCCTTCTTCACAATTGAAAAAAGGCGATGTATTTATTTGCGAAGCTGGCGACATTATTCCTTCCGACGGAGAAATCATTGATGGACTTGCAACAATTGATGAAAGTGCCATCACCGGCGAAAGTGCTCCCGTCATTCGTGAAGCAGGTGGAGATAAAAGCAGTGTAACTGGTGGCACCAAAGTGTTAAGCGATCATATAAAAGTGAAAGTAACCACCGAGCAGGGCGAAAGTTTTCTTGATAAAATGATTGCACTGGTAGAAGGTGCAAGCAGGCAGAAAACACCGAATGAAATTGCGCTTACTATTTTACTCGCTGGTTTTACACTCGTATTCATCATTGTAACTGTTACATTAAAACCTTTTGCCGATTATGCACAAACACCAATAACCATTGCAGCGTTTCTTGCATTGTTTGTTTGTTTGATTCCTACCACGATTGGCGGCTTGTTATCTGCCATTGGTATTGCAGGAATGGACAGAGCCTTGCGTGCAAACGTAATTACCAAAAGTGGTAAAGCTGTTGAAACAGCAGGTGATGTGGATGTATTGCTGCTCGATAAAACAGGAACCATCACGATTGGTAACAGAAAGGCTACGCATTTTTATCCTGCCAATGGTATTGCTGCCGATCACTTTAATAAAGCTGTTGTGCTCAGTTCAATGACCGATGATACACCGGAAGGAAAATCAATTATTGAATTGGCAGAAATAGATACAACCAATTTCAAACTAAATAATCCCCGTTACATCAAGTTCACAGCCGAAACAAGAACATCAGGTGTGGATGTAGATGGGTTACGCATCCGTAAAGGTGCTGCCGATTCTATCCGCAGATTATGTGAGGCAAAAGGCAATTCATTTCCAAAAGAAACTGATGAACTGGTGCGAACAATTGCAGGCAATGGCGGTACACCGTTAGTGGTTGCAGAAAACGAACAGGTAATTGGTGTAATAGAATTGCAGGATATTATTAAACCCGGCATACAGGAACGTTTCGAACGCCTGCATAGAATGGGTATTAAAACTGTAATGGTAACAGGCGACAATCCTTTAACCGCAAAATACATTGCAGAAAAAGCAGGTGTAGATGATTTTATTGCCGAAGCAAAACCGGAAGATAAAATGAATTACATCCGTGCCGAACAGGCGAGCGGAAGACTTGTTGCAATGATGGGTGATGGCACTAACGATGCCCCTGCCCTTGCACAGGCCGATGTGGGTGTTGCCATGAACAGTGGTACACAGGCAGCAAAAGAAGCAGGTAACATGGTTGACCTGGATAATGATCCTACCAAGCTGATTGAAGTAGTGGAGATCGGTAAACAATTATTAATGACAAGAGGAACACTCACCACATTCAGTATTGCCAATGATGTAGCAAAATATTTTGCCATTGTACCTGCCTTGTTCATCAGTTCTATTCCGGCATTGCAGGGTTTAAATATTATGCATTTGCATAGTCCTGAAACAGCTATTCTCTCAGCAGTCATCTTCAACGCCATCATTATTCCGTTGTTGATTCCTTTGGCACTGAAAGGGGTTGCTTACAAACCCATTGGTGCAAGCGCATTGCTTCGCAGAAACCTGTTTATCTATGGATTGGGCGGAGTTGTCATCCCTTTCATTGGAATTAAACTCATCGACATGCTTGTTTCACTCTTTATGTAATTCAAAAAAATAGACTCATGAAAGAACATATTTTTCCAGCAATAAAATTAACCGCACTGCTTTTGTTATTGTGTGCAGGCATCTATCCGTTGCTTGTTTGGGGTATAGCGCAGGCTACGCCACAAAAAGGAAAAGGAGAAATGATAGAGGCCAATGGCAAACGCTATTATGCCAACCTTGCACATAAGTTTACAGACGACCGCTATTTCCAAAGCAGACCTTCTGCTGTTGATTACAATGCAGCAGGATCAGCAGGCAGTAATAAAGGGCCATCAAATGCAGATTATCTTGCAACTGTTCAGTCGAGAATTGATAGCTTTTTAGTTCATAATCCCGGCGTTGATAAAAAAGAAATACCGGTTGATCTTGTTACTGCAAGCGGCAGCGGATTAGATCCGCATATTTCAATACAGGCAGCAAACGTGCAGGTAAAACGCATTGCCAAAATCAGGGGCATTGCTGAGCCCAACCTCGAAGAATTAATTTTAACTTATACCGAAAAGCCATTGGTTGGTTTATTTGGTCCTGAATGTATTAATGTACTTAAGCTCAATATTGCCTTAGATCAATTAAAATAAACAGACGAATGAAGAAGATTTTTATAATGCTCTTATCTATTGGTGCATTAAAAGTAAACGCACAGAACGACAGCACAGCAAATCCATTAACGCTTTCAGCCTACGTTGAAACCTATTACAGTTACGATTTTGGCAAACCTGCAAATGGCAACCGACCAGCCTTTGCCTATTCGCATAACAGACACAATGAATTTAATCTCAATCTTGGTTTAGTAAAAGCAGCATATCAAAAGACGAATGTGCGTGCCAATCTTGCATTGGCAGCGGGTACATACATGAACGCTAACCTTGCAGCAGAACCAGGTGTTTTAAAAAATATTTATGAAGCCAACGCAGGTGTGAAAATTTCGAAGAAGCACAATCTCTGGATCGATGCAGGTGTGTTTGCATCGCATATTGGTTTTGAAAGCGCTATCGGAAAAGACTGCTGGAACCTTACTAGGAGTATACTGGCCGACAACTCGCCTTACTACGAATCAGGTGCAAAAATTTCTTACACTTCTGCCAATGAAAAATGGTTTATCAGCGGATTAATTTTAAACGGATGGCAACGCATACAGCGTGTGGAAGCAAACAGTACCATTGCTCTTGGTCACCAGTTAACATGGAAACCAACTTCAAAAATTACACTCAACAGCAGTTCATTTATCGGTAACGACAAGCCCGATAGTGTAAAGCAAATGCGTTACTTCCATAATTTTTATGGCATCTTCCAGTTAAACGATCAACTGGCAATAACAGCAGGTTTTGATATGGGTGCAGAACAAAAAGCAAAAGGCAGCAGCAGCTACAACAAATGGTATTCACCTGTTCTAATTGTAAAGATCAGTCCCGATGAAAAAAACAGTATTGCTGCACGTGCTGAATATTACAGTGGTGCAAACGGAGTGATCATCAGCACCGGAACGCCGAATGGTTTTAAAACCTGGGGGTATTCGCTTAACTATGACAGAAGTATTGGCAGCAACATACTTTGGCGTATTGAAGGCAGAGGTTTTTCAGGAAAAGACAAAACATTTATGAAAATGGGTGAACCCGTTTCAACAAACTTCTTTTTAACCACATCATTTGCAATTTCATTCTGATGCCGGACAAAGAACAAACAGTACAACATTTTCTCGACCTGATTAAAAAATCACGCAGAGGTAAGTTTAAGATATACATCGGCATGAGTGCCGGTGTAGGTAAAACTTACCGCATGTTACAGGAAGCACATGCACTGTTACGCAACGGCATTGATGTAAAGATTGGTTACATTGAAACGCATCAACGTAAAGAAACACATGCATTGCTTGAAGGCTTACCGCTTATTCCACGGCGCACTTTGTTTTATAAAGGAAAAGAACTGGAAGAACTGGATGTACAGGCAGTGATTAATCTTCGGCCGGAAGTAGTGATTATTGACGAACTGGCGCATACCAATATTGAGGGAAGCAAAAATGCAAAACGCTGGCAGGATGTAGTGGAAATTCTTGATGCCGGAATTAACGTAATAAGTGCCGTAAACATCCAGCATATTGAAAGTTTGAACGAAGAAGTAAAAGACATTACCGGTGTTGAAGTAAAAGAACGGATACCCGATACGGTGCTGGCCCAAGCTGATGAAGTGGTGAATATTGATTTAACAGCCGATGAATTGATCACCCGGTTGAAAGAGGGTAAAATCTATGATACGGCAAAGATTGAAACGGCTTTGAATAATTTTTTTAAGAGTCAGCATATTCTCCAGTTACGGGAACTGGCGTTGAAAGAAGTGGCTTCTCAGGTAGAGCGGAAAGTTGAAACAGAAATCACTAAAACAAACAATGCCAAACACGAACGGTTTCTGGCCTGTATCAGTTCAAATGAATTAACTGCTAAAACGGTGATCAGAAAAACAGCACGCCTGGCCAACTATTACAACAGTAAATGGTATGTACTGTATGTACAAACACCAAAGGAAAGCTCGGGTAAAATTCCGTTGGATAAACAACGTCACCTGATTAATAATTTCAAATTGGCAACCGAGCTCGGCGCTGAGATTATTAAAACGGAGAACAGTAATATTGCAAGGGCAATTCTGGAACAGTGTGATCAGAGACAGATAACGACAATCTGTATTGGCAAACCACATCTGAATATGATGCGGCTCATACTGGCAACAAATGTGTTTAACGAGCTGCTGAAAAAACTGTCAGCCAGCGATACAGACTTAGTAATTTTAAGCTGATGAAAGTAAAAACAAAACTATTGTTAAGTACGGGCATCCTCTTTGCCATGATTGTTTTACTCACCGTTTTGAGTACGGTTTATATAAACCGGTTAAGTAACGACACCGCAAATATTCTTGTTGCCAATTATAATACATTGGATTATTCCCGGCAAATGATCATTGCATTAGACAATAACATTGCAGGTACTGCAAACCGGCAGCAGTTTGAAAAAAACCTGCTTTTACAACAAAAAAACATAACCGAACCCGGCGAACAGTCTTTAACTGACAGCCTGGAAAAAAATTATCAAACCCTTCTTCTTCATCCTTCCGATTCTTCTGTTTTACACAAAGCCAGAAAAAATGTTTCAGATATTATGCTGTTAAACATGCAGGCCATTCAGAGAAAAAGTAAAATAGCAGCAGCAACTTCCGGTTCGTCTGTTTTCTGGATTTCAGTAATTGGTACAATTTGCTTTGTCATTGCCCTTACAATGTTTTTTAATCTGCCGGGTAATGTGGCAAATCCCATCAGGGAACTGACAGAAAGCATAAAAGAAATTGCCCGGAGAAATTATTCACGCCGTATTCAGTTCTCAGGTAATAATGAATTTGGTGAACTCGCCTCCTCTTTCAATACAATGGCCGGAAAACTGGAAGAATACCAGGCAAGCAATGTGCAGAAACTGCTGATTGAAAAAAAGCGGATCGAAACCCTCATCAACAACATGAACGACCCGGTTATTGGACTGGACGAAAACAGGACCATCCTGTTTATGAACAATACAGCATTGAAAATTTCAGGTCTGAATGCAGATGAAACAATGAATAAACCTGTACAGGAAATTGCAGTAACAAATGATTTGATCCGCTCACTGGTGCAGGATCTGTTTACCGTAAACAAAGAGAATACAGAGAGTAAGCAACCGGTAAAAATTTATGCCGATAATAAAGAAAGTTATTTTGAAAAATACATCATCCCCATTAAAATTATCCCTACCGGCGAAACACAGGAAATGCTCATGGGCACCGTAATTCTTTTGCAGAACATCACCCCTTACAAGGAGCTTGACTTTGCAAAAACCAATTTTATTGCAACGGTTTCGCATGAACTGAAAACACCCATATCTTCCATTAAAATGAGCCTGCAGTTACTCGAAAATAAACAACTTGGTTCCTTGAACACAGAACAGCAGAACCTGGTGGAAGGTATCAAAGAAGATGTTGGCCGTTTATTAAAAATTACCGGCGAACTCCTGAATATGACACAGGTTGAAACAGGCTCCATCCAGTTGTCTGTAACCGCTTCATCGCCTCAGGACATTATTGAGTATGCAGTCAGTGCAAACAGATCAGCAGCAGAAAATAAAAATATTCAACTGCAAACATCCATTCCCGGAAACATCCCCGGTGTATCAGCCGATAAAGACAAAACAGCATGGGTCTTAACCAATCTGATTTCCAATGCTATCCGGTTCAGTTACGATAATACCTCTGTTTTCATTACTGTAACAGCAGTTAAAGACAAAATGAAATTTACAGTTACCGATAATGGCCAAGGTATTGCACCACAATACATCAATAAAATTTTTGATCGTTATTTCCGTATTCCCGGCACAAAAAAAGAAGGCACAGGGTTAGGCTTAAGTATCAGCAAAGAATTTATTGAAGCACAGGGAGGGTATATGACAGTTGAAAGTGAATTTGGTAAAGGAAGCAGTTTTTCTTTTTACCTCGATATAATTCATGAATAATACCGGGCAATCCTTACCACATTGGTTTTACTTTAGTAGCTGTAGAAACGGCTTTTTCAAAAGATGTAAAACGATGTTGAATTGATCAGCTTTTTACAGTTATTTCATGCAATCCGGGTGCTTTAAAAAGAAGAGGTCACCTGTATGCTTACTCCCACTCAAAGCCCACTCAAAGGCATGGATAAAGTATGGAGAGGGGATGGAGATAAAATGTTACAAAGTGCAGTCTGGCAAAAGCACAGCAAAGGTTAATATTCGTAATCTGTCAGTTTCTAAAACCGGAACTGTAACCTGCAGGTAAATACATCATCCTTTGCATCGCCGGTATATCCCGAAAGATTGGTCTTTTCGTTCATCACTTTGGCATAATACAACACCAGCTTTACATTTTCTGTCAGGTAATTGATATAACCAATGCCAATTGTATGGTACCTGATATTTGCTGCCGGGAAGTTTGAACCAACTGCCCCGATTTCCTTTCCTTTTACTTTTGTGTTGGGATCGTACCAATCGTACTTAACAATAAGCTGATGCCGGGCAGAAAAAAGATGCTGCAGGTAATAAAAATAAGCCCCGTTGAATTGCCTGATATGAAATCCGTCGTTTGCAGTAACCAGGGCATTAGGTGTTTCATTACTGCTGGCAGTACCGGTTTGTGTACCCGTTACATACTCCGCCCTGAACTCGGTAAACCCTTTACGGTTTTTAAATTTCAGTTGTGCATCAGCACCGTAATATATCCTTGGCGACATTTTCCCGAGGTTTGAAGCCGTTGAATCAACCAGCATTTTAATAACACCCCCTGCTTCGCCTGTTTGGTATTTGTACTTTGTATTTTGTAATAATCCTCCGTTGAGATAAGAAAGGCCTGCAGAGAGAATGCCCTTTTTACCAACCTTGTATGGCTTCAGTGAAATACGGCCAATAAAGTCTTTCCGGTTATCAAAATCACCTGTTGCATTAATGCCCTGCCCGTTAAAAAAACCGGCATCAATATGCAGGTATTTTAATTTCTGATCCTTTCTTCTCGATTCAAGCGAAATCATGGCACCCAGGTCCCGCTCGCTTTTCATCAAAGCCTGGCTCATGCGGCCCCGTTCAGGCGATTCCCTGTCGCTGCTGCTGTAGTTTACTTCATTGCCAAAGGGCCGGGCAAACATACCTGTGGCAACCGAAAACAATTGGTATTTATTTTCGGTAATCCTTCCCCAAACATCCCGTATTGTAAAGCCCCGTTCATTTACATCAAACTGAAATGCAATTTGTACACCGGCATGGGTTTCCTTCCCAAAATGGATATAGTCAATCCGCACCCTGCTGCGCCGGAGCGAAAAGCGGTTACTCACCTGTGTGCCAAAATCTCCGCCTTCATAACTTTTGATACCTTTTGATCCTGCAACCTGAAACTGGGGTTGAATATAACCGCCAATACGTAAATGATCGAACTTTTTGTAAATACCCAGCATACCCTTTCCGGCATCTTTGGTGGTATCAATCATGTCCATCAAAAACTGGGCATTTGAATAAAAAGGGATCATGAGCAGAAGCAGGAACAGCTTCCGGGAGCATTTGTACATATTTTTTCCTTAAGCGCTGCAAAGGTAGAAAGGTGGCAAACGCCTAATGTTAAGAAATTATTACCAATTCGGTTTCATTATTGCCGCCTTAACTATCTTTTACCTTTGCCCAAATTATAAAAAAAACAGGCATGTCAGCATTTAATTCAATCCTGAAAATCTTTTTACCCAAAGACAGAATTTTTTACCAGTTGTTCCATGAAGTTTCAGTTACCTCACTTGAAATGGCACAGTTATTAAAAAAGATGGTGACCGAAAAAACCTTTGAAGGCAGAGAAGCCCTCCTGCTTCAAATTGAAGATCTCGAACACAAAAACGATGATCTCACACACAAAATATTTACTGAACTCAGCCGCAACTTTATTACTCCTTTCGACAGGGAAGATATACACTACCTCGCCTCTGCAATGGACGATGTGGCTGATTATATTTTTGCTTCAGCCAAAAAAATCAATTTCTACAGGGTTGATCCTGCACATGAAACCTTTGGTAAAATGGCCGACCTGATTGTTCAGGCTTGTGAAAGCATTAAACAGGCTGTATCTGAGCTAAAAGACATGAAAAACATGCGCCAGATTACGGATGCACTTGTTCGTGTTAACAGCATCGAAAACCAGGCCGATGATATTTTTGATCTGAGCATTGAAAGATTATTCGATACAGAAAACGACGCAAAAGAAGTAATTAAGAAAAGAGAAATTTACCAGGTAATGGAAATTGCCACAGATAAATGTGAAGATGCGGCAAATGTTATTGAATCCATTATCGTAAAATATGCATAAGCAATTTGAACTGATACGATCTGTTTCAAATTTTCAAATCATTTTCAAATTGTTTTTATGACTCTTCTTATAGTAATCATAGCCCTGGCACTTATTTTTGATTACATCAATGGTTTTCACGATGCGGCTAACTCCATTGCCACCATTGTATCAACCAAAGTGCTTACGCCATTCCAGGCAGTGTTATGGGCTGCATTTTTTAATTTCGTTGCCTTTTATATTTTTAAAGATCATGGTGTTGCCAATACCATTGCCAAAACCGTAAAGCAGGATTTTATTACGCTGCCTGTCATTTTTTCTGGTTTAATTGCAGCTATTGCATGGAACCTCTTTACATGGTGGTTTGGTATTCCGTCATCTTCATCTCATACATTAATCGGGGGGTTTGCCGGTGCTGCCATTGCTAATGCCGGTGGCTTTTTTTCCATCAACGCCGAACCTATTTTAAAAACAGCCAGCTTTATTTTTCTTGCCCCGGTTGTAGGTATGATTGTGGCATTTATCATCTCCATTTGGTTTATTAATTCATTCAGAAAAAGCATAGTCCCGAAACTTGTTTCAATCGGTATCATCCTGCTTGTGTTCTGGTTTTTGAAGGAGAATCTTGAATTGAACCCTGAAAAATTAAAATCGCATTATGAGGCCTACTGGTTAAAAGTGCTTTTTTTCAGCAAAAACTTCAAGTGGATTCTGCTTGCTTTTATAGTGCTGATCATGGCAGTATTTTCATTATACCTCAGCCGTCTGAATGCACACAAGTCAAATATTTGGTTTAAACGTTTGCAGTTGGTTTCATCAGCAGCTTTCAGCATTGGCCATGGCGGTAACGATGCCCAAAAGTAATGGGTATTATAACTGCAGCATTAATTGCGCACGGATCAATTGGTGGTTTTGAAGAAATGCCAACATGGGTTCCGCTTGCCTGTTATGCTGCCATTGGTTTTGGCACAATGAGCGGAGGCTGGAAAATTGTAAAAACAATGGGTACCCGTATTACAAAAGTTACACCATTCGAAGGTGTGGCTGCTGAAACTGCAGGTGCTATTACATTGTTTGTAACAGAAGCACTGAAAATACCTGTTAGTACTACTCATACCATTACCGGTTCAATTATCGGGGTTGGCGCAACCAAACGTTTAAGTGCAGTGCGCTGGGGCGTTACCACCAACCTGCTTTGGGCATGGATACTGACTATTCCCGTTAGCGGCTTACTTGCAGCGGCAGTGTATTATATTACTTCATTGTTTATATAGAATGAATAAAACATGTAATAAAAAACCGGTTTCTTTACCGGTTTTTTTATGCCTTAACCACACATCTTTATCTTTGCGCCACAATAAATTAAAATGAAAGGTATAATACTTGCCGGTGGCTCCGGCACAAGATTGCATCCCATTACATATGCTATCAGTAAACAAATCATGCCTATCTATGATAAACCAATGATCTATTACCCGCTTTCTGTTTTGATGATGGCCGGGATACATGAAATCCTGATCATTTCAACCCCGCAGGATCTTCCCAACTTCAAGCGCTTGTTTGGCGATGGAAAACATCTTGGTCTTACGTTAGAATATGCTGAACAAGCTGTACCTAATGGTCTGGCACAGGCTTTTGTAATAGGCGAACAGTTTATTGGAAATGATAAAGTAGCACTGGTACTTGGCGACAATATTTTCTATGGCGCAGGTCTTGGAAAATTACTGGAAAACAATACAAACCCCGATGGCGGAATTATTTATGCTTATCATGTGAGCGATCCTGAAAGATATGGCGTAGTTGAATTTGATAAAGATTTTAATGCACTGACCATTGAAGAAAAACCTGCGCAGCCAAAAAGCAATTATGCTGTACCCGGTTTGTATTTCTATGATAATGATGTGGTGAAAATTGCAAAAGAACTGAAACCAAGTCCACGTGGCGAATATGAAATTACAGATGTAAATAAAGAATATCTCAAAAGAGGAAAACTGAAAGTATCAATTCTTGACCGTGGCACAGCATGGCTTGATACCGGTACTTTCGACAGCCTGATGCAGGCTTCGCAATTTGTTCAGGTTATTGAACAACGGCAGGGAATTAAAATAGCATGTATTGAGGAAATAGCATGGCGCAAAGGATTTATTACAACAGAACAATTAAAAGATCTGGCTCAACCATTATTAAAAAGCGGTTATGGCCAGTATCTCATAAACCTGATTAAATAAACTGATAATGAAAAAAATTTTAGTTACGGGTGGCTGCGGTTATATTGGTTCGCACACAATCGTAGACCTGGTACAAAATGGATATGAAGTAGTTTGTGTAGATGACAACTCCAGGTCAAATCTTCGTTTACTTGAAGGAGCAGAAAAAATCCTGAACCGCAAAATCAAGAATTACAAAGTTGATCTTTGTAACTATGATGAAACATTTGCAGTAATTCAGGAAAACCCTGACATTGCCGGTGTTATTCATTTTGCAGCCTATAAAGCAGTGGGAGAAAGCGTTGAAAAACCATTGATATATTTTGAAAACAATCTCATCTCACTCATTAACCTGCTGAAATGCGTTCAGGAATTTCAGATACCGCATTTTGTGTTTTCATCATCCTGTACGGTATATGGCAACCCGGATGTTGTTCCAGTAACAGAAGAAACTCCTCCCAAACCTGCTGAAAGTCCTTATGGCTATACCAAGCAAATGGGCGAACAAATTGTAAGTGAAACTGTAAAACGTATTTCTGCTAATGCAATTCTGCTTCGGTATTTTAATCCTGTTGGTGCACATCCAAGCGGAATAATCGGCGAATTACCATTGGGCCGCCCGCAAAATCTCGTTCCTGCAATTACACAAACAGCTATCGGAAAACTGCCGCAAATGAATGTGTTTGGCGATGATTATGACACAAGAGATGGTTCATGCGTTCGTGATTTTATACATATCTGCGATCTGGCACATGCACATACACTCGCACTGAATTACCTGGTTGAAAAAAAGAACCTGTCGAAATGTGAAGTATTTAATCTTGGTACCGGAAATGGCGTTACAGTGTTAGAAGCAATTAAAGCATTTGAAAAAGTGAGCGGAGAAAAACTCAACTACAAAATTGGTCCACGCAGAGCCGGCGATGTAGTTGCCACTTATGCCAATAATGATAAAGCCAGAACATTCCTGGGCTGGAACCCACAGTATAATTTAGATGAAATGATGAAAACTGCCTGGCAGTGGGAACTGAATCTGAAAAGAGATGAAAGCCTGTACAACAGCCAGAAAAGTGATCTGAACTGATCGTCTGAAAAAAAAGATACATCAATTAAACTTATCAAAACAAAACCCGTCATAGCGATGGGTTTTTTATTTTTACAGTACAATCAGCCTGTAAAAATTTACAATCCATAAACCAGAAAACCTCTATTCATGGCGCAACCCGACGACAAAGAATTATTAATTCAGTTCCATGAGCCTGCAACCAAAGAGCGGGCTTTTACCCGTATTATCAAAAAATACCAGGAAAAGCTTTATTGGCACATCCGTCGGATGGTGGTTGAACATGAAGATGCCAACGATGTGCTGCAAAACATGTTTATAAAAGTGTGGAACGGGCTTGAAAATTTCAGAGAAGACAGCCAGCTATACACCTGGTTGTACCGTATTGCCACTAATGAATCACTTACATTTATTGAGCAAAAAAAGAAACGCTCCGTGTTGCCAATGGATGAATCAGAATCCGGGTTCAGCAACTCTATTAAAGCCGATAAACACTTTGATGCCAACCGGCTTGAATGGAAGCTTCAACTTGCCATTCAGCAACTGCCCGAAAAACAAAGAGCCGTTTTTAACCTAAGGTATTACGATGAAATGCCATATGAAGAGATGAGCCGGGTTTTAGATACCAGCGAAGGGGCCTTGAAAGCCAGTTATCACCATGCAGTAAAAAAAATTGAAGACTTTATCTTAAACCGTTAAACTTTTTCGAAAGAAATACATCTATTATTCAGACATGGCAAGAAGTACAGAGATATTGAACGAATTAGCAGCAATAAGCACAACAGTTTCCGGAATTGGTGCTAAAATGCCCTATTCCTTACCCGATGACTATTTTGACACACTGGATACCGTAATTATGGCCCGAATTGCTGCAGGAGGACATGAAGAAACGAGCCTTTTACAAACACTGGATAAAGAAATGCTTCAAACTGTTCCTGAAGGATATTTCGATGGCCTGGCCGGGACGATTATGTCGAAAATAAAATCTGCCGCCGAACCATCGGTTGAAGAAGAGTTACAAACTCTTTCATCCGTTCTTGCAGGCATAAACAGAACAAATCCTTATGAAGTTCCTTCAGATTATTTCGACTCTTTAGCCGGCAACATTACCAGTAAAGCAAATGAAGCAAAAGTTGTTTCCCTGTTCAGTCAAAAAATATGGAAGCGTTTTGCTGTTGCAGCAGCATTTATTTTATTTGCAGGTTTTGGGCTTAAATTTTTTATGCAAAACCGGGATAAACAGGAAACAGTATCAGCAATACCACAAATAAAAACCGAAGAACAGATAAAAACCGAATTAGCACAGATAAGCGACGAAGAAATCATCAATTATCTTAAGGCAAATGCAGATGCAAAAGATGCTGAAGTTATTGCATCACTTGTTGATCAAAGCAAACTGCCAAACGAAGCCGATTACATGGATGATGCTTTTCTTGAATCATTTATGAAAGAGCTGGAAAAAACTGATCAAAAAACCAATTAACCATCAATTAAAACATATACGAACCGGAGGATAATATTATGAAACGGTTATTTACAATTCTGATTTTTTTTGTTGCTGCAACAGGTTTTTCTTTTGCGCAGGAGCAACAACCCGAGCCCAACCAGGAAAAAAAGATCCAGGCACTTGAAATTGCATTCATCAGCCGTAAGCTTGATCTTACACCTGATGAAGCACAAAAATTCTGGCCTGTTTATAACGAATACAGAAAAGAAATGAAGCAGGCAATGATTTCGCAAAGAAATGATCCTAATAAAGATGCTGTAATGAATGAGCAAAAACTTCTCGACATCAAAAAGAAATATCGTGATCGTTTTATTGGTGTAATAGGACAGCCCAGAATGAATAAACTTTTTGAAGCTGAAAGAGAATTCCGTGCTGTATTATTAAATCAGTTAAAAAATCGCCCAGACAGGCCAGCGCTTCAAAGAAAATTGAGAAATTAATTTGGAAATATAAGTTTGAATGCTATAAATTTGCGAATAGGTGTTTTTCATAGGTTAGCAACGGCCGACTCTTTTCAGGGTTGGCCTATTTTTTTGTACTGAACTGACTGATTTTAATGTTGTTAATTAACTCTGCAATTGATTAACGAATAAGCTTCTTCAAAACCTAAACCGACACAACTCTTTGTGTTTAAAATTTTATCTTCATTTATTTAGCAGTGTAAAAATTAAAGCCATATTGCACTCAATTATTATATGACAGAACGTAAGAAGTATTCATTAGCTTAAAAACAGTGATCACTTCACAGAAAAAATTGTGGAAATAAAGTAAGATTCAGAAACTGAATACAGGCGTTTTTACATCATGATAAAAAAGGAAAGTCCACTTTTCCTTTTCACCCTGTGCCCACCATTTTGTTCGGATATGAGATGCAAGTTTGCCATCAAAATCATACTTGGCCACAAACTTTGTTTTCATTTGAACTAACTGTGGTGCCACGTCTCCGCCAAAAAAAACAGTTTCTTCCTCCTCTTTAATCCAAAATGCCTGGTGCCAGGGACTGTGTGCGCCTGTCCACTCGTAATAAATATAATCATCAATTACACCGCTGCTTTCAATAATTGTAAGCTGATGACTTTCCGCCAAAAGACTTACATCATCAATCTGATATGATTTGGAAAGTTTGCTTAAGGCAATTTCCAGTTCCTGTTTATTTACATAATAGTTGGCGTTGGGAAAGCTTAAAAAACGTTGCTGAAGTACTTCATCTTTTTTACTTATACCGCCTGCATGATCATGATGTAAATGGCTCATAAGTACTTTGGTCACCTCCATTGGGTTTATACCGGCTTCCATTAAATTGTGATGAATCTGCAATGTACCATCGGGCAGCGTATAGCCAAGCCCTGTATCAAGAACAATTATATCATTGGAAGTAATAACAGCAAATGGCTGTACTTCAACCAGCAAACTCCCTGCAGGACGTTCCTTTAATTTATCTGTTGAATGATTAAACGGAATTAACTTCTTAGATGCATCTACCGTAAAACTTCCTTCTGAAAGAGGAATAATTTTCATGTGATAATTTGTTATTGTGTTTTTGACACGTAGTATTCACAAAAAAATACCGTTGCTGGTTAGCTCAGTTAAGCTGATATTTTTTGCTTATTTCATGCAAATATAAAGCGGCTGTACTGGAGAATAAAATCAGTTAAGTACAAGTTTTGGTGCACCGATCATTGAATCAAAAATAAACAGTTCGTCAAGCTCGTAATGAAAGTATTTACGGATCGGGAACTTCTCAATATAATCTGCAGCATCATTTTCTGTTTCTGCATTTAATACAACCCATCCCTTTGTACGTGTATCGTTAACCGAATAAGTAACAATAATTTCATCACGCATTAAGCTGTTTACATAAATCCTGTGCTGCGAAATGATTTCCCAAAAACCCTGATCAAGATTTGAAGACAAATAAAATGTGCAAAGAAATTTTTTCATGCAGGATTTGTTTAAATATTTCAGAGAAACGGACTTACAAAGTTTACCAAAAAAACTGATAAAAACATCACCGTAAAATCATCTGGCGGTCAGCATCTAAACGAAGCATAATAAAAATCAGAACTGTAAATGTTACCAGCGAGGATCCTCCGTAACTCAACAAAGGCAGGGTAATGCCTATTACCGGCATCAAACCAATCGTCATGCAAATATTAATAAACACATGGAAAAACATAATTGAAGCCACACTGTATGCATACACCCTTGAAAAAACACTACGCTGCCGTTCTGCAAGTGCAATAATCCTGAAAATGAGAAAGAAATATAAAATCAGCAGCAATGCACTTCCCCAGAAACCAAAACTTTCGCCAATGGCAGTAAAAATAAAATCGGTATGCTGTTCAGGAACAAAATCGCCCTGAGTGGTAACACCCTTTAAAAAACCTTTCCCTAAAAATCCACCCGAACCAATTGCAATTTTTGATTGCCGTACATTATAAGTATAGTCCTTTTTCTTTCCACTGGCTTTTTCTTTCTCGAACTGAGCAATACGTGCAGCCGATTTGGGTTCATAGCTTTTGCCAAACATACTCAACACCCGTTCAGACTGATAAGGCTTTAATATTTTATCAAACACAATATTGTCAACAAAATATTTAAAGAGCATACAAACTCCTGCAATCAGAACTATAAAAAAGAAAAGTATAATGTTGCGTTTAATTTTTCTCCTGACTAAATAAACAGCTATTGCTGCTATTACACCAATCATAATTGCGTAAGCATGAAATGAAAGCAGAATAGCTGAAACAAATAACACTACAACTGAAAATCCAAGAACTAGGTAAAGTCCAGGCAACCCTTCTCTGTACATTACGAGAAAGAAAGAAAAATATACAAGTGCAAGTCCTGTTTCTTTTTGTGCGATAGATAACAAAGCAGGCCCAAGTGTAAGAGCAAACGCAATTAAGTGCGAACGCAGGGTTTTAAACTCAGTTTCGGGCCGGCTTAAATATTTTGCCAGTGCAAGTGCTGTAAATACTTTGCACAATTCAGCAGGTTGAAGATTAAAACCTCCTCCCAATGCAATCCATGATTTAGAACCGCTGATATCTTTACCAATTACAAAAGTGAGCAACATTAACAGAATACCGCCTGCATAAAGCAAGTTGGCAATAGATGTAAAAAATTTGCTGTCGATAAGCAAAATAAATGCCCCTGCTAAAGAGCTTACGCCAATGAACATTAACTGACGGGAGTAGTTTTTCTTCAACTCCAGTATTGATTGCAGGAAAGAATCGCCCTGGCGGAATTCAACAGAAAAGATAGCAATGAACCCTACAAAAACCAATGTGTAATAAAGCAGCAATGTTGTTTTGTCAATTCCTTTGCCTATGGTTGCCTGTTTCTCCATGAATTAAGCAGTTGTTTGGGGGTTAGCTTTTTTTACAAAATAGCGATTGCTGGGTAAAACAGCTACTTTCATTTCTGTTACTTCTGCAGAAAACGGTCCACTATCTTTCTTTACAGGCTTCTGTTTTGTTGTTACAGTAACTGTATTTACAATTATTTTCTTTTGTTCCAGATCAGCCTTCTTCTTTTGCAGGGAATCTTTTAACCTGCTGACCGAATCTCTTACATTCCTTTCATGTTTAATACGGGCAGGGATAATATTAACATTACTGATGCGGTCAATTTCGGCTTTACGTTTAGTTCCTGCAATAGAATCAGTCAAAAATTTTTCCATCAGCAATGATGCAATGGGTGCAGCCCATGTTGCACCAAACCCTGCATTTTCCACCACCACACAAATAGCAATTTTGGGATCGTCTTTAGGTGCAAATGCAACAAAGAAAGAATGGTTTTGCTGCTTTTTACCCCTGAAATAGTTTTCAACGGTACCTGTTTTTGCACAAACGGCAAACCCATCAATATGTGCGTTTCGTGCAGTTCCGTTTGTAACCACCATTTCCATCCCATTAATCACTGCCTGGTATGCGCTATCGGTAATATGCACGGGTGTAATTTTTTTCCTGTACTTATTGAGAATGGTATCCTGTTCATTTTCTCCTTCAATTGATTTTACAAAATGGGGCACATAATACCAGCCTCTGTTGGCAATCATACAAACTGCATTCGCCATTTGCATAGGGGTAACTTGTATTTCACCCTGGCCTATACCAAGCGAAGCAATTGTACATGAATTCCATCCACCTTTACGAAAAACCTTATTGTAACGTGCTGTATCAGGAATATAGCCTGCGTATTCTCCGGGTAAATCAATGCCAAGTCTGTGGCCCAATCCAAATCCACTCATGTATTCTTTCCATTTCATCAAACCCTTTTCTTCGTCTTTATATGCCGGATTATCCACTGCCATACGAAACACATGCGCATAATAAGAGTTACATGAGTTGGCAATTGATAAACTTAAATTGGCAGCATGTCCGCCACCGGCATGTGTACAGGCGGGTCTTCCACAAGGACCATAACGGCCAAAACAGGCATAGCCAAATGAGGGAGTAATCAAACCTTCATCGAGTGCAACCAATGCACCAAGTGGCTTAAATGTTGAGCCGGGAGGATAAACACCCTGCATACCACGATTGAGTAATGGTGACGCAGGATCCAAAAAAAGCCGGCTGAAGTTTTTGCGAACATCCGGGCCCGTCAGTTCATTCGGATCATAAGTTGGGCCCGAAGTCATAGCAATGATGCCTCCTGTTTTTGGTTCAATTGCAACCACACTTCCTACCTTTCCCTGCATTAATTTTTCAGCGAGTTGCTGCACTTCAATATCAATGTAGGTATTGAGATGACGACCTGCAACAGCAACAGTATCAAACTCTCCTTTTTCATAATTACCAATAGGGCGGTTAAAATTATCCCGCAGTATGTATTGAATACCTCTTTGCCCCATCAGTATTTTTTCATAATAACTTTCCAACCCACTACGCCCAGCATAATCGCCCATTTGATAAAAGAAGTTTGAGCGTTTAAGCATGGGCGAATCAACTTCACCAACATAGCCAAGTATTTGTGCTGCGGCTTTAAAAGGATAATTGCGTATGGGGCGCTCCTGTAAAAAAAAGGCAGGTTGAAAACGAAACAGGTTTTCATTCACTTTTGCATACTTATCAGCCGAAAGCAACGGTTCAAACACAGATGGCCTGTTTCTTGAATTTTTGAGAATTGCTGTAAGAATCCTTTTCCTGAATTCGGCAGTGTCAATACCAAGGATACGACAGAGGGAAAAAGTATCAGTCCCTTTCAGTTGGGATGGAGTTACCATTAAATCGTACATGGTAACATTATCAAGAATAGCTTTTCCTTTCCGGTCGAATATGATTCCCCTGCTTGGATAAATAACTTTACGTAATATGGCCTGATCGTTTGCCAGTTTTTCGTACTTCGATGAAAACAACTGTAACGTCATTAACCGAACAAGAATAACAGCAAATACAACCCCGATGATTATGCGGATAATTGTTTGTCGTGAATAATTAATATCGGCCATACTGCTCCCTGTTTTTCAATTGTACGATCAGGTATTGGTTAAGAATTTTTGCTTACGGATGAAAATAATTTCAACAACTGCTATTAATAATAAACTGATAATGGTTGAACCAAGTGTTTTTAATACCAGGTATAGAATATTCCCAAACTGGAATGCCTCAATGGAAAATAATACGGTATGATGAAATAATGTAAGCAAAGAAGCGTATGTTACATATTGCGAAAGCCCAATGCTTGTTGCAGAAGGTTCTTTATAATTAAATTCAACACCCTGCTGAGGCATGAGCATATTAATAAGATAAGGACGTATATAACCAATGAACACACAGGCTGCAGCATGTAAACCCGGAGTTTTAGTAAAAAAATCCAGGGATAATCCTGTTATAAAAGAAACAAGCAGCAAAGCATACCGGCTGATATTAAACGGCAACCACAAAATAAACAGGAAGTATATGTAAGGCGTAATGTACTGGTGTAATGGCGGTATTTTGTAAAGCACAAAGAACTGTACTAATATGAACAGAACTAACCGGATAATATTTCGTAAGAGGTTACTCATTTTTTCTTTTTCAGTCTGTCTTCCAGTTCTTTTTGCTCTGCCCTTTGAAAATTAGCTACAACAAAAACATTTTGCAAACGGCTGAAATCATTAGCCGGACGAACATGCAATAAATAGTTATTTGAGCTTTGTTCCTGCACAACTTTTTCTATTATACCAATCATGATGCCGGGAGGAAAGTCGGAATACTGGCTGGTAACAACTGTATCGCCTTTTTGCACCTTTACGCTCTTAGGAATATCGTGCAGTTGAACAAGCCTTGGATTAGCCCCATCCCATTCAATTTTTCCTGTCTCCCCTGTTTTAAGCAGTTTTGCACTGATGCTTTTTTGCTTGTTAAGCATACTCATAACCGTTGCAAAATTTTCGGTTACATCCATTACAACACCTGCCACACCGTTGGCCGACAATACAACCATTCCCGGTTCAACGCCCTGCTTTGTACCTCTGTGAATTGTAAAATAGTTATTGAGCAGTGAAATAGAATTGTTCACCACTTCAGCATCCATATACAAATACTTTCTTTTATTACCAGTGGTATCGTAAGAAACTGTATCCGTTACAATATGCTTAGATGTATCTGCAGCCTGAAAATTTTCAGCCAGTTTATTTTGCACTTCAGTTAAGCGGCGGCGCAATTCTTCATTTTCCCTTTTCAGAAAAAAATAGCCATTAACTTTTTTGTACTGTGCTTCAACTGCACCGGTTATTTCTCCGGCAGTATCCATATATGCAGCCTGGTGAAACTTATTATACCTTACAAGAAGAACCATGCTGATTGTTTCCAGTAAAAGGAAAAACAACAACACTGAAAAACGCCTGATAAAAGCGAAAAGGTTCCGCACTGAGTGATGGATAGTTTATTTTGATTCCACCGTTGAAATGCGACGTTGTCAGTTGCGCATCACAAACGGGTAACGATTGTAATTTTTCAATGCAATACCTGTACCCCTTACAACGCTCTTTAAAGGATCGTCGGCAATATGAACAGGTAATTTAATTTTTTGATTCAGGCGCTTGTCTAATCCACGCAGCAATGCACCGCCACCGGTAATGTAAATACCACGACGGTAAATATCGGCCGCCAGTTCCGGAGGTGTCATTTCCAATGCCTTCAGAATTGCTTCTTCAATTTTGAAAATACTCTTGTCCAGTGCTTCAGCTACTTCCTGGTAGCTAACCATAATCTGTTTGGGAATTCCGGTTACGAGGTCACGACCATTTACAGGAATATCATCTGGTGGATTATCCAGATCTTTCATGGCTGCACCAATCTGGATTTTAATCTGTTCGGCAGTACGTTCACCAATCAGTAAACTATGATAGCGGCGTAAAGCCTCCATAATATCGGCAGTGAATTCATCACCCGCAATACGGATACTCTGATCGCACACAATACCTGCCAATGCAATAACTGTAATACCGGTAGTACCACCGCCAATATCAACAATCATATTTCCAACAGGTTCTTCCACATCAATACCAATACCAAGTGCCGCTGCCATTGGCTCGTGCAGCAGATAAACCTCCTGGGCGCCTGCCTGCTCAGCACTGTCTCTTACAGCTCTTTTTTCTACTTCAGTAATACTGCTTGGTATGCAAATCATCATTCTCCACTTGGGGGTGAACAATGGTTTTTTAGTTAGAACTAATTTGATGAGTTCACGAATCATCAGCTCAGCAGCATTGAAATCGGCAATTACACCATCTTTCAGCGGACGAACTGTGCGGATGCTTTCGTGGGTCTTTTCGTGCATCATCAATGCCTTCTTTCCCACGGCTAAAACATTCTTAGGATTGTTCCGGTCAAGTGCTACGATAGACGGTTCATTCACAACAATCTCATCGTTATGTATAATAAGGGTATTGGCAGTACCCAGGTCCATTGCTATTTCCTGGATGAAAAAATTAAAAAGTCCCATAAAATTATATGCTGGAAATTATTTGTTCCGGTGAATGCAAATTTGAGTGAAAAATTTGGAATTACAACACGAAAACCATGCCTGTAAAAAGATTTTTACAGATTTTTTCTGAATTATTTTTTTGAACAGCCCCCTGCCTCCAAATTCAGAGCAACAAAGGATTTGCGGAAAACAGCAAAACTTCGTTTAATCGTTTCAGTTAGCATCAGGAAATTCATACCCGATATCTTTCCTGAAGTACATATCCCTGAAATTGATATTACTTAAAACTGCTTTTGATCTGGTCACACAATCCTGCACCCCGGCACCAAATGAAGTTACTGCAAGCACTCTCCCGCCATTGGTTACAACTTCTCCATTTTCTGCTTTTGTACCGGCATGAAAAATCAATGAATTGCTGTCGGCATTTTGCTGTAAACCCTTAATGGCGAAGCCTTTTACGTAATCGCCGGGGTAACCGCCGCTTACGGCAACAACAGTTACTGCCGAACGTTCATCTTTTTCGATGATGATTCCCTGCATTTCTCCTTTTGCAGCAGCAACAAGCAATTCAACCAGGTCGTTTTTCAACCGGGGAATCACTACTTCTGTTTCAGGATCACCCATGCGGCAGTTATATTCAATTACTAACGGTTCGCCATCAACTTTAATTAAGCCTATAAATACAAATCCTTTATACACCATCCCTTCGCTATAAAGCCCGTTGATTGTTGGCTTAACAATACGTTCCTCTACTTTCTGCATAAAAGCAGCATCAGCAAAAGGAACAGGGCTTACAGCTCCCATTCCACCTGTATTCAGGCCTGTATCACCTTCGCCAATCCGTTTATAATCTTTTGCTTCAGGTAAAATGCAGTAATCTTTACCATCGGTTAAAACAAACACACTCAATTCAATCCCTTTCAGAAATTCTTCAATCACCACTTTTTTACCTGCCTCACCAAATTTCGACTGGTGAATCATCATGTCAAACTCAGCAACTGCTTCGAGATGATTGTTGCAAATAATAACACCTTTTCCTGCCGCCAAACCATCGGCTTTCAATACAACCGGAAGAGGATGATTCAGCAAATAGTCCCTTCCTTCGTCAAAATTATCATTGGTAAACTCTCTGTACCCCGCAGTTGGAATATTATGCCGCTGCATAAATGATTTGGCAAATGCTTTACTACCTTCAAGCTGGGCAGCATATTTTGAAGGGCCAATTACACCCAGCCAGCCTTCAGAAAAAGGCCTGAGTTTGTGGGCTTCTTCAAAAAAATCATACACGCCATGTACAAGCGGGTCTTCCGGCCCCACCAATACCAGGTGTACATTGTTGTTGCGACAGAAATCTTCCGCTTCAGCGAAATCTCCATCTACCCTCAACTTCACATTTGTACCACATTGGGCGGTACCCGGGTTTCCGGGAGCAATGAAAAGGTTTTCACATAACGAACTTTGAGCTAATTTCCATGCAAGCGCATGTTCACGGCCGCCTGAGCCAAGGAGTAAAATATTCATTCTGCAATTTTCTTGGCCCGAAATTACTTGATGATCCTTAAAAAACTGAAACTGATTATAAACAGCCAATTTAACTAATAGGTGTTACCATTATTTTCATACTTTCGGAACTTATCTTACTTACTACAAAACCAATTTATATGAATGATGTAAAGTCAACTTCCAAGCATCCGCAGGGGCTATTCGTACTCTTTTTCACTGAAATGTGGGAGCGTTTCAGTTATTATGGAATGCGGGCCATCTTTACCTTATACATGACCAAGGCTCTTTTATTCGACAAATCTTTATCATCAAACATTTACGGAAGCTATACCGGGCTTGTTTACCTTACTCCATTGATAGGAGGTTATGTAGCTGACCGGTATTGGGGAAACAGGAGATCAATTTTTTGGGGTGGTTTAATGATGGCTTTTGGCCAGTTTATGATGTTTTTCAGTGCCAGTAACTATCAAAATCCAGGCTTTGCCACAGTGTTAATGTGGGTCGGATTAACGGGACTGATTATTGGTAACGGTTTCTTTAAGCCCAACATTTCTACTATGGTTGGTCAATTATACCCACAAGGCGATAAGCGGTTGGACGCAGCCTATACATTGTTTTATATGGGTATTAATCTTGGTGCATTTATTTCACCTCTTGTTTGCGGAGCTTTGGGTGATACCGGTAATGCTGCTGATTTTAAATGGGGCTTTCTGGCAGCCGGTATTGGAATGTTGATAGGCACAATTTCGTTTGAACTGGCAAAAAATAAATATGTTGTTACACCCGAAGGTGAGGATGTAGGAAAAATTCCTAACAGTCTGCGCCTGGCAAAAAAACAATCAGCAGACGATATTGCTTCAGCCGAATCGCAACACCCTGGTTCACTTCAGCCAAAGGCAATGTTGCTTTGGGCTGGAATTTGTATTGCACTGATTGCAGTTTTCAAATTTGTTTTTGTTCAGGACTGGATTGGTTCTATCATTTTTGCAGGGGCCATTTCTGCAATGGGATTAATTATTACCGATCCATCACTTAGTAAAATTGAGAGGGAAAGGATTATCGTTATTTACATTGCAGCTTTCTTTGTTGTCTTTTTCTGGGCTGCCTTTGAACAGGCAGGAGCTTCACTTACCTATTTTGCCGATGAACAAACCAACAGGTATGTGGGCATCAACACAGGCATGTGGGCTGCAATAGGTTTTGTACTCTTGTTTTGCATTATTATTTATTGGGTGCTTACAAGAATTCTAAGTATTCCGAAAGAATATAAACTTTTTTTCTTTTACCCCATTGCTGCTATTCTTGCAGGGTTAATGATTTACTATTTCATTAATCCAAAACCATACAGTCTGCCTGAAATTCCTGCAAGCTGGTTTAACAGTGTAAATGCAATTTTTATTGTAGTACTTGCGCCTTTGTTTGCTGAATTGTGGGGATGGCTTGGAAAGAAAAATTTAGAGCCATCTTCTCTTAAAAAACAATCAATTGGATTATTATTACTAGGTCTTGGCTATGTTGTAATTGCAATCGGAGTGAAAGATATCAGCGACAAAGTAAGTATGATGTGGTTAATCACTTTGTATTTCCTGCATACAGTTGGGGAACTTTGTTTGTCGCCAATTGGTCTTTCTCTGGTAAATAAACTTGCGCCTGCAAGATTTGCATCTTTACTGATGGGGGTTTGGTTTCTTGCCAATGCAACTGCTAACAAATTTGCAGGAACACTCAGCGCTTTGTACCCTGAGTCGGGCAAAACAACTTCGTTCCTTGGTTATCAAATGAGTAACCTTAATGACTTTTTCAACCTGTTTATTTATATGAGTATTGCCGCATCGGTTGTTGTATGGGTATTATCATACAGGCTTGAAAAGATGATGCACGGAGTGAAATAACTTACTTCAACTTTTCTACAACCCCGTTGAAAAAAATCATCGGGGTTTTTTATTACCTTCCTCAATCAAAAACCATCGCAATATGTCCGAACAAAAATTTCAACCTTTTGTGCCTGATGAAAGTAACATGCCCGAGTTCACCGTTAAAAGTGTGCTTGTAGGTGCTGCTTTCGGAATCATATTTGGTGCTGCCACAGTTTATCTTGCATTAAAGGCCGGTTTAACTGTAAGTGCCTCCATTCCAATTGCTGTACTTGCAATTACACTTGGCAGAAAATTCCTGAAAACAACTATTCTCGAAAACAATATCATTCAAACTACCGGCAGTGCTGGTGAAAGTATAGCAGCGGGTGTTGTGTTTACGTTACCGGGATTTCTGTTTTTAAGTGAATCAAAAAGCGGCGAGTTTTTTAATTATTTCACCATTCTTACACTGGCTATTTTTGGCGGCATTCTCGGCACTTTAATGATGATTCCGCTTCGACGTTCATTAATTGTAAAAGAACACGGAGTACTGCCTTACCCCGAAGGAACAGCATGTGCAAGTGTTTTGAAAGCGGGAGAACGTGGTGGCGATTTTGCCAAAACAGCTTTTATGGGTCTCGGGTTTGCATTCGGTTATGCGATTCTGCAAAAAATTGCCCATGTTATTGCTGAAACTCCTTTCTGGATGACGAAGCAGGTAAATAAATTTTTCCCATCAGCAAAAGTGAGTGGTGAAATTACTCCTGAATATATGGGTGTTGGATATATTATTGGCCCTAAAATCAGCGGTGTACTTGTTGCGGGTGGAGTACTGGCATGGATGGCAGTAACACCTTTACTTGCTTCTGTTGTTCCACCCGATACAATTGCATCACAACTGGTTAAACTTGGATATTTAGGTGGATTGGATAAAACCGGAGGGCCAGGAGGTTGGGATCCGGTTACTCACAGTTTTGCAGATTATTCAGCTGCCATTTATCGTGCTTATATCAGGCAGATTGGCGCAGGTGCTGTGGCTGCCGGTGGTTTTATCACTTTGATAAAAACAATTCCAACTATTATTTCATCATTTAAAAGCAGTATTGGCTCTATCAAAAAACAGAATGGTGAAGAAGTTTCGGTAAAAAGAACCGAAAGAGATCTGAACATAAAGATTGTTGGTTTTGGAAGTATTGCTTTAATTGCTTTAATGGCAGTATTGCCACAGGTTCCCGGTGATAATATCGGCAGTAAATTATTGCTTGGTTTACTCGTAATTATATTCGGAGCGTTCTTTGTTACAGTATCATCACGCATTGTTGGTTTGATCGGATCAAGCAACAATCCAATCAGTGGAATGACGATTGCTACAATCATGGGCACCTGCCTGATTTTTATTGCAGTTGGCTGGACTGGAAAAGTATATGAACCGATGGCATTAGTAGTTGGCGGGATGATTTGTATTGCCGCTGCAAATGCCGGTGCCACATCTCAGGATTTAAAAACAGGTTACATAGTAGGCGCAACACCAAAATATCAGCAAATGTCATTGTTTGTTGGAGCAATCGTTTCATCCATTGCTATTGGCGCTACAATAAAAATTCTTGATATGCCTTCGGCTGAAATGGCAGCACAGGGAATTACTCATGCAATCGGCACGGATAAATTCCCTGCTCCCCAGGGAACATTAATGGCTACCCTCATCAAGGGAATTCTTTCATTTAATCTTGACTGGCAGTTTGTATTAGTTGGCGTTGCCATCGCTATTACAATGGAATTATGTGGCATTAAATCGCTGAGTTTTGCTGTAGGTTTGTACCTGCCGCTTTCTACAACATTACCCATTTTCATTGGCGGAGCTATTCGTGGTTTGGTTGATCTGAAGAAGAAAAAATCAGGCGAAGAAATTTCGGCTGAAGAAGAAGATCTGGGTAAGGGCAACTTATTCGCAACCGGATTGGTTGCAGGAGGTGCATTAGCAGGCGTATTGATTGCGTTTCTTTCTGCACCCGATGCTACACAGGGATTTCTAAAAGCAATAAGTGCAGAACATTGGTTAACCAGCAACTTTTCAACGAATGGATATTTTCTTTTAGGCGTTCTTTTCTTTGCATTTATGGGATATACATTGTATCGTATTGGTATAAAGAAAACTGAAAAACTAAATGAAGAATAATTCTTCAAAAAAAGGCCTCCATTACGGAGGCTTTTTTGTTTGTAATATAAATTGCGGGTTAGTACAACTTTATGCAATGCCCAGCAATGAAGCAGCGGCTTTTGCCTGGCGTAACATAAAAAACTCCTGTGCCGGTTGTGCAGCAATTTGTTCGTACAGTTCGGTGTACTTTCCTGTAACATTTTCAATGCTGTATTTGTAACGCAGTTTCCATCCATTATTGACTAATGCTTCCCTGTAATCTTCATTTTCAATTACTTTTAAAATACCTCTGCGGATATCAAACACATTGTAAGGATTTACTTTGCAGGCTGCATCATCTGCAATTTCATCCATTGGTGAAATACGGCTGGTTATCAACGGGCGACCTACGGCACAGGCTTCAAGTATCGGTAAGCCAAAACCTTCGTATGTGGATGCGAAAACAACCATATCGCTTAATTCATACTGTTGTTTTAATTCATCAAACGAAAGATTGGTATATGTTTTAAAATCAATTTTGTTTTCCTGCAGTACCAATTGCGTATCTACATCCAGACTACCGATAATATGCAGTTCGCAATTCAAACCCTTTAAGGCAACTGCAAGGTTCTGAATATTCTTATTCTCCTTTGTTCCAATTTGAAGAATGCGTGGCTTTTCGCTGTTAAATTCCTTTGATTTAAATTCAAACCTGGGGTCAAAAAAATTAGGAACAACTTTAATTTTTGATTCGTTTACACCTGTAAGTTTCACCAGTTCTCTTTTTGTTTTTTCACTGATGACAGTAATTGTATTTGCACGCCACATCGGCAACTGGTACCAGAACAATTTAAACATCCAGTACTTCAGGTTCAATTTATTGTATTTAGTAAGAAACACACAATCGTGAATAGTAAGAACAGTGTTACTTTTTTTCATACCAAGCGAAACATAATGTATATCGCCTGTAATGTGATTTATTTCGCCCTGGTTGGAAGATGATTTGAAAATATTTTTAAAAACATTAATTATTGAAGGGACTTCAAATTTTTTTGCATGAAAATCGCTCTGCTGACCGACCTGCGCACTGATGTTATCGAACAATGCTTCAATGCTGAATGCATGAAGCCGCTTTTTGCGAAAGAAGTAAGATACTTCCATAGAAATTGGACGATGTTTAGTTTCTCAAAATATTGGACAATACAAATATAGAATGATCCATTCGCTGCAACCAGAGCAGTTTTGACCTAATTACATGTTAGTAATTTTACGCAAAAAGGGGAAGCTATTTAAACAAGCCTCCCCTTTTGCTGAAAGATCAGGGAATATCAAATAAAATCAAGCGGAGTTATTTTCTGTTGCAGGATTGAGTTGGCATCCGCTCCCAACCAATTATTCAGCACAGATGCATACACCTGTCTGAAATCAAGCTGACACTTTAAATCGCCGTCGTCCAGGTTTTTTAAATCGGGCAATGGATTATAAATACCTTGCTTTTTTAAACCGCCGCCGATAAAAAACATATTATTTGCCTTTCCATGATCGGTGCCATTACTTGCATTTTGCGCCACCCTTCTTCCAAATTCTGAAAAAGTAAACAACAATACATCGTCAAAGCGGCTATGATTTTTTAAATCTTTTACAAAGGATTTTACTGCATCATTTAATTCAGTAAACAACCGCTTTTGCTGCCCTTCCTGGTTGATATGTGTATCAAAACTTCCCAATGAAATGTAATATACTTTCGTGTTGATTTCGCTGAAAATAAGAGACGCAATTGTTTTTAAACCTTTTCCCAAATCTGTATTGGGGTATGCTTCTGATGAAGGGCTTTGTTTACTTTGTTTAAAAATATAATCAGCACTTGAAATTGTTTCAGCCATTGTTTTATACAGGTATTCTACCGGCTGCTCATGTTCTGCTTTATGCTGTGCCAGAATTTCTTTAAAATATTTTTCCTGGCTGGCAGAATAAAGTCTTCGTGGATCTTCAACTGCAATACCTTTTATATTCTCACCTTTCAAAGCTAAACTAAGCACATCATCAATTTCCAGTGCCTGTGTTGGTTTATCACATCCTTTACACTGAGCATCTAAATATCTCCCCACCCAGCCTGTATTCCAATACTCACTGCTGTTGCTGGCTGTATGCCAAATGTCCATACTGCGGAAATGACTTTTGTCAGGGTTAGGATAACCTACACTGTTAAATATGCCAAGACTTCCATCATCATACAATTCTTTGAACGCAGTAAGTGAAGGGTGAAGCCCGGCTTCATCAGTTAAAACCAATGCTTCATTACGTTGAATACCCAATTTGGGACGATTGCTGTAATACAAGTCATTCCTCACAGGAATAACAGTATTTAAACCATCATTACCTCCGCTCAGTTGTATGATCACTGTTACTTTATTGCCCGGTGGCACAACTTTTCCTGTTTCAAATGCTTTTAAAAACTGCGGCATCAGCATTGAGGCTGTTGCAAGCGAACCTATCTGAAGAAATTCTTTGCGTTGTATAAGCATAAAATCATTTTCTGTTAATTATTCTGTTTACTGCAGGTGTTTATAATGCTAACACATCTGGTATTCGGGTGTACACATAAGATGAATCATAGCTGTTTGTATATAACGTTCCCTGCCCGAAGAATCAATAAATTTTTCAAGTAAAGGTTTATTAATTCCGGTTACGTTTTTTTGCCACAAAAGAACTGCCAATGAAGAAAGCAGGTTTTCACGCTGAATTTTTTCCATTTGTTTCAGCGCTTTGCTCCAGTCTATTACAGTATTCACCACCCTGCCTCCCATACGGTTTGGAGGCTGCATTTTGCCCATTTCCTGATCATCATCTGTTTTTGTCTTAACATTAAATGCTTCTTTAAAAGCAATGAGTTGAGGTACACGAAGCCGAAACATCAGCGACGAACTGTCAATCCAGTTCGTACCTCCCGGCCAGCCTGCAACATTGGGCGGATAAAATAAAATCTGTCCAAGTATTTTTTGCAGCACCAGTTGTGCGTCTTCATTTTCAATTTGCATAGGCATTGCACGCCTGATGCCTACCAGCAGTTCAACCGGCGATTTTATTCTTGTACCAATATTTTTTTCGTTGTAAAACCAGTCGCTGGTAAAAATATCTTTCAACAATGCGGAAATATCATACCCTGATTGATAAAACCGGTCGGCCAGCCATTTTATTTTTTGTTCATCAATTTCTTCATTTACAAAAAAGCGGTAGATTTTTTTAGTGAGATAAATGGCCGTTTGCTTTTGTTCAAGCAAAATATCCAGGACATCATCACCATCAAAATTTCCTGTTTTACCTAAAACCGTTTTCATACCATCATCATGCAGATTTTGTCTTAAAACAAATTCTCCATTCAGTTTAAACTGCCAGCCGGTAAATGCACGTGCAGCTTCTTTAATATCTCTTTCAGTATAGTTACCTCTGCCCATTGTAAAGAGTTCCATTACTTCACGGGCAAAGTTTTCGTTGGGCTTTTGTTTCCTGTTCTGCTGGTTGTTGAGAAAAGCAAGCATAGCTGCACTGCGACTTACTTCTTTTAAAAGAGTTCCAAACTTGCCCAATGCATTTCTGCGGATGATATTAATCAAATCCTGCTGATACAATGCATTAAGGTTACGGCAGGCAAAATGACCATGCCAGAACAGTGAAACTTTTTCCCGCAACTGCTGCTCACTGTTTACCATTTCATCTAACCAGTAGAGATTGAGATTGCGGATTTCTTCTCTTGATTTTTTTTGCAGCTGCTGCTTTTCTTCTTTGCTCATTTCTGTGCGCCGTACACCATCAATTCCATTCATCAATCCATCTGCAAAATTGGTTGCTACCTTTAGCGGCATTGGTTCTTTACGTGACGATTTTGCAAGTGCATCATAAAATTTATCAGGTGCAGCTTTTGCAACATCATTCCATTGTTCAACAGAAGGGCCAAATCCCGCACGCCACAAAAGGTGCTGGTTTTTTTGTTGCTGAGAAAAAGACATGAGAAAAAGTATTATTGGGTTTTGACTTACAATATGCTGATTAGTTTAATACACAGGGAAATAACGTAATATTTTTCAATTAATTGGCTGAAGACGAAGAAAGAAAAAATGCCATGGAATGGCAATCTGGCAATAGCGAAATCTGTTCCCTGTAATATTTTAAAATAGTATTATTCCCATGTAAAAACACTTTTTTCATCATTATTGAAAATTTTTATTCCAATACCTAACAACTGTTTGAAAAAAAATAATAAATTCACCATTATCATTTTTTCTTAACTCTAAATCAACTAACAACATGAGAAGAATTGCATTATTTGCAACTATTGGAATTCTTGTTTTCGCTTCCTGTAACAAGAAAAAAGCTGATACTACAGCATCAGAAGAAACCAGCACGGTTACAGAAAGAAAATGTGCATCGTACGAAGTACTCCAGGACCAATTAAGGGCTGATCCTTCCTTACAAAAAAGGATGAATGAAATTGAAGCATTTACAGCACGCTATGCACAAAATCCTTCAGCTTTCCGTGTATCAAATGATACACTTTACCTGCCTGTTTGGGTAAATGTTCTTTATAAAACTACAGCTCAAAATATTTCCAACGCACAAATTCAATCACAGATTGATGTGCTGAATGAAGATTTTGCTGCGCTTAATGCCGATTATACTAATACACCTTCCATTTTTACAGGTGTTCGGTCGGGAAATATTAAGATCAAATTTGTATGGTCATCAGCAAATGTTACCCGCAAGTCAACTACAAAAACAAGCTGGAGAACGGATGATTCTATGAAGAAAAATTCGAAAGGAGGTATTGATCCCACCAGTCCAACAACTACTTTGAATCTCTGGTCCTGCAACCTTGCAAATGGCATATTGGGTTATGCTCAGTTTCCTGGCGGCAGTTCAGCTACTGATGGTGTAGTTATTCTTTATTCTGCTTTTGGAAGCCGTGCAAAATATCCAGGAGGCACATATGTTTCCACTTACGATTTGGGAAGAACAGCAACACACGAAGTTGGCCATTGGTTTAATCTCCGTCATATCTGGGGCGATGCAACTTGCGGTAACGATCAGGTTGGTGATACACCAGCCCATAATACAGCAAACTATGGTTGCCCGTCCTATCCTCATTTAAGCACCTGCTCAGGCACACCTGTTGAAATGACAATGAACTACATGGATTATACAAACGATGCATGTATGTATATGTTTACTGCAGGCCAGGCTACACGTATGCAGGCTACTTATGCAGTGGGTGGTCCAAGAGCAGGTCTGAGACCATAAAGTATTTTCACTTCGAATAAAATAATAAAGCCCCGGTTACGCCGGGGCTTTGCTTTGTTATACATAGGTTGCCAGTAACCCACTTGTTACTTGATTATAAATCTGGCTCCAATACCAAAGTTGCTGAGATAGCCAAGACCAAGACTGGAGCTAAGGGAAAAATTTCGCTCAACATTTTTGCCACCGCTAGTAAATCCGTTTTCTCGTACACTATATCCCACCGAAGCAAAATCTGCAAAACGCAAATCAAGCATAAAACGATCACTCCACTTATATGCTAATCCGGGATAAACACCAATGTTTACTCCGTATTGAAGCATATCTCCGTTTGAATTACTGCTTTTATTTTGTTTGTAATAATTAAACCCTCCCCTGGCCTCGCCATATACAAAAAAGCCTTTGCCAAGCGACTTATACTTTTTTGTAAAAAAACCCGCTCCGCCGCCGAAATTTTCTGAACTATAATTCGATGATGGCTGAGAAGAATATTCATATTTTGATTTTCCGTACCATGAATTAATATAAAAACCATTTAACCTGTTTGCTTCTTTAGCAAAACCCATTTCCAATGACAAACTAATACTGTTGGATTCAAAATTTGTGAAAGTCTGGCTTGTTTCTTTCGTCCCGCTTGTTTGAAAATTTAATCCCGCACCTAATACTTTATTTCCTTTTTGAAACTGTGCGTTGGCTGTAATAACGAAAATGGAGAATACAATGAGCGTAAGAAATTTTTGCATAGTGTCATGTTTTGGTGTAGCACAAGTGTACTTCACGCTATGCTAAATGGATGTTAACGAAAACGATTTAGCAAAACATTGACAACAAAAAAATGATGCCTGATCGTTTGACCAGGCATCAGCAAAAAAGTTATTGAAGAATATCAGCTCCGTAATACGGGCGCAGTACTTCAGGAATAACAATTCCGTTTTCGGTTTGATTGTTTTCCAGTAATGCAGCCAGTATTCTTGGTAATGCAAGCGAACTGCCGTTGAGCGAATGAGCAAGTTGTGGTTTTCCTTTCTCATCTTTAAAACGGATTTTCATGCGGTTGGTCTGGTAGTTTTCAAAGTTGCTGACGCTTGAACATTCCAGCCATTTCTTTTGTGCGCCGCTCCATACTTCAAAGTCGTACGTAAGTGCTGAAGTAAAACTCATATCACCGCCACACAAACGAAGAATACGGTATTTCAATCCCAGCGATTGTACCAGTTTTTCAACATGTGCCACCATCTCATCTAACGATTCGTAACTTTTATCAGGATGAACCAACTGAACAATTTCAACTTTATCAAACTGGTGAACACGGTTCAGCCCACGTACATCCGCACCAAAACTTCCTGCTTCTCTTCTGAAACAAGGTGTGTACGCTGTCATCTTAATCGGCAGATCGGTTTCTTTTAAAATGTCATCCCTGTAAATATTGGTAACCGGAACTTCGGCTGTTGGAATCATGTAAAAATTATCAGCTGGCATGTAATACATCTGTCCCTCTTTATCGGGCAGCTGGCCTGTACCGTAAGCAGTTGCTTCATTCACCATGTAAGGCGGAATGTATTCGGTATATCCTGCGGCAGTATTATAATCTAAAAAATAACTGATGAGTGCTCTCTGCAGTTTCGCTCCTTTTCCTTTGTAAACAGGAAAACCGCTGCCGGTGATTTTTACACCCAGTTCAAAATTTACAATATCGTATTGCTTAATGAGATCCCAGTGAGGAACTGCATTGGCAGGCAATACGGGATCAGCGCCAGCTTCTTTCACATTCACATTGTCTTCGGGAGTTTTACCTGCGGGTACAAGTGTGGACGGAAGGTTGGGCAACTTTACCAGCAAATCATTGACCTGCTGTTCAAGTGCAGCTAATTCGTCTGCAATTTGTTTGGATGATTCTTTATACTGTGCAACTTCTGTTTTCTTTTGTTCGGCAGCTTCTTTCTCACCCTTTCCCATCAGCATTCCAATTTCTTTGGAAGCGGCATTTACTTTGGAAGCAAGCTCATCATTTTCCAGTTGTGTTTTTCTGCGCTTCTCATCAAGCGAAATAATTTCATCCACAAGATCAAGATCAGCAAAGTTTTTAACGCCGAGACGTTCTTTCACCAAATCTCTGTTCTGACGGATAAATGCCAATTGTAACATAACTCAAATTTTGCGGCAAAGATAACGGATGAAGGCCATAAGAGAAATGACTGCTTATTGTTCTTTCATGCACTTTACGATGCCTGTTGCGGAAGAAAAAAAACCGATTGCGGAAACAGAAATATGACATGACGGCAATGAAATGGGGTTTGACATGGTTGAATTTGCCTTTGACGCTCTGTAAACTTTCGTTGACGCAGTTGAATTTGTCTTTGACACTTTGTAAATGTTCGTTGACGCAGTTGAATTTGCCTTTGACGCTCTGCAAATCTCCATTGACGCAATTGAATTTGCCCTTGACAGTGCTTAATTTGGCTATTATAAATCGAAAGAGGCAATTTTTGAGTTAGAAGGAGCGATTTTATGTTATTGTGGCAGAGGCAGAAAGGTTTGTGAGTTTTGTTTTAAATGGGATTTGCCGCATTTAGCAGATTTGATTTTCGCCAAAAGAGAGTTGGTTTAACCCGGTATGTGTACCGACCACAATTGTTCGGAACGTTTATAAACCGAAAGGCTGTTAATAAGCAGTATTATCATGAGATCAGAAATCTCAAGGGGGTGGCATCGCTTTTTCAATATCACCCCATCGGGGTTATTCGTTTTTGTTACATTTCCTATAATAATATTATCCCTTCGGGATTATTATAACATTGCAAAAGTTCGGAACAATTGTGCTGTGCCGACTAATGAAGGCAATGACTGGCTATGATTCTTTCTTATACTTATTGGGGTGATGAATATGCATCCATCTATCAGTAAACGTAAGTGGCACAAAGCCGAACTGTGCATACAAGCCATGTGCATCTTTTGTAGCCAGCATCATGCGGCGGAATCCCTGCAGATCGGGATGGTTTAAAATTTCTTCCATCAGCCATTTACTTAATCCCTGTCCACGGTAAGCTTCGTCAATAAACACATCAGCCAAATAGCCAAACGTTGCCTTGTCGGTAATTACTCTTGCAAAACCTATTTGCCTGCCAAGGTGAAACACGCCGAAGCAAAGTGAATTGTCAATGGACTTCTGAACGGTTTCAATCGGTATTCCTTCTGCCCAATATGATTGTGATAAAAACCCATGAATATATTCCAGGTTAAAAAATGTTGTATCGGTTGTTATTGCAAATCCTTCTCTTGACATAGACTGAATTTATGAAAGATATTTTCCTACTATCGGTACTCTCCTGCCCACACCAAATGCTTTTGGACTTACCCGGATGATGGGACAGAACTGGTTGCGTTTGTATTCATTTACATTGACCATTTTCAGCACACGGTTGACCAGTGCAGCATCATAACCCAACGCTTTAATTTCATTTGGCCCCTGCCTGCGCTCAATGTATTGATACAATACTTTATCGAGAATAGAATAATCAGGAAGTGAATCAGAATCTTTTTGGTTAGGACGCAGTTCTGCACTTGGTGGTTTGGTGATAATATTGTCGGGAATAATTTCTTCGTTGCGGTTAATGTACTTCGCCAGTTCGTACACCTGCAGTTTGTAACAATCGCCCAGCACACCAAGTCCGCCGGCCATATCGCCATACAATGTTCCATAGCCTGTTGAAAGTTCGCTTTTGTTGGATGTGTTGAGCAACACATATCCAAACTTGTTGGCAATAGCCATGAGCAGGTTGCCTCTTGTGCGGCTTTGAATATTTTCTTCCGCCACACTGAACGGGAGGTCTTTGAATAACGGTTTCAGTTCGGTTAAAAATGATTCGTAAATATTTTTAATCGGGATGACATCGTAAGGATTGCCCAGGTTTTTACTCAACTGTTCAGCATCGCTAACACTATGACCGGTTGAGTATTGCGATGGCATGAGTATAGCACGAACATTTTCTTTTCCCAATGCAGTGCAGGCAAGTGCAAGTGTAACTGCACTGTCGATACCACCACTGCTGCCGAGAATGGCTTTGCTGAAACCCATTTTTGAAAAATAATCTTTGATGCCGAGAATAATGGCATCGTGTATTTCAGCAATGCACAGTGTTTCTTCAAGATGTGGTGGATTATATTCAGCAGAGGGCAACTCACTTGCCTTTGTAACCACAGCCTCGGCAAATGTGCCATCATTTTTCAATTCAACAAAATCAAGTGCTTCTTCAAAAAGCGGAAGATGCTTTACCATGTTGGCATCTTTATCAAACACAAGCGAACCACCATCAAATACAATTTCTGTTTGGCTGCCGGTACAGTTGCAATACAGCATGGGCAGTTTGTATTTCTGTACATTCAGTTTTACAATTGCCTTGCGGTCTTCCACATGCGTATAATCAAATGGCGATGCTGAAATGTTGAGCATTACATCTGGTTTAAACTGCATCAGTTCATCCATGGGGCAATAACGGTACAAAGGATTATCGCCCAGGTTCCAGATATCTTCACAAATGGTAATCGCTAATTTCTTTCCCTTAAACTCAACTATATTCCAGTCATAAGCCGGTTCAAAATAGCGGTATTCATCAAACACATCGTAAGTAGGTAAGCAGGTTTTATGAATAACAGCTTTTACTTCTTTTTCGTAAAGAAACCAAGCAGCGTTGTGCAAGTCCTTTCCTTCCTTGCGGCTGTTCCTGTCGGGTGAACCAACAATGACCCCAATTGTATCTGCATGTGCTTTGATTTGCTCAACAGCTTCGTTGCATTTATTGATAAAGTCGTTGAATTCAAGAAAATCCCTCGGAGGATAACCGCACACACTCAGTTCGCTGAACATAATCAGATCGCCACCTTGTGCCTTTGCCGCTTCCACTGCATCAATGATCTTTCTTGTATTGCTCTCAAAATTGCCGATATGATAATTTTGCTGCGCTAAAAAAATCTTCATTACCAACTGTTTTTATTTGCGGATGTAAATCAAAGGTCAAATTTCACGAATTTCGCCCACAGAACAACACAACATTCAAATCAATCTTTCGTTAGTGAACAGCATGAAATGAGCTATAAAAAATTGCCGGGTATTTTTCTACCCAAAAAGATGGCAATTTTTTTAGCGAATAGCATGTGGCCAGAAACAACAATTAATTATCACATGAAAAAAATATTACTGCCCGTTTTAGTTCTGTTCGTTTTTTCCTGTAAGGATAAAACCAATGCACCCGATGTTTCAGGCGTTAAACTTAAAGTTGATGTGCAGCGTTTTGAACAGGATTTTTTTGCAGTTGACAGCAACAATACCAAAACAGGCCTGGCTCAACTTCAAACCAAATATCCTTCCTTCCTGCCGCTGTTTGTTGGAAATGTACTGGGACTTGGCCCCATCAGCGACAGTAATCAATTGGTATTTGAAGGTTGTAAACGTTTTCTTCACCTGAACGAACCTGTTTACAAGCGCTCGCAGGAATTGTATAAAAATTTCGGAGACGTTGAAAAAGAATTAACGCAGGGCTTCAAATACGTAAAATATTATTTCCCTGCTTATAAAGTTCCTGCTCATATTGTAACAACGGTTGGACCAATGGATGCCTTGGCTCCAATGAGCAATATGGAGCCATCGCCCAATTATATGGGACAGGATTTTGTTGCAATAAGTTTGCAGTTTTACCTGTGCAGTGATTTCTTTATTTATAACGATGCAGGCTTCATCAGCAATGTTGCACCTCAATACCGCAGCCGCAGGTTTGCAAAAGAATATATTGCAACTGATGTATTCAATCTGGTAATTGATGATCTGTACCCAGACAGCAGTAACCGTTACCCTCTTATTGAACGTTTTATTGAAAAAGGAAAACGGCTGTACCTGTTGAACCAGTTTCTGCCATCAGCAGAAGATACATTGCTGATTGGTTATACCGGCAAACAAATAAACTGGTGCAAGGATAATGAACGAAGCATTTACAACTTTTTTATTCAGCAGAATTTATTGTTTGAAATTGATCCGGCTCTAACTCAAAACTTTACCACCGATGGTCCATCAACACAGGGTATGCCTGAAGAAAGCCCCGGTAATATTGGCGCATTTTTAGGATGGCAGATTGTAAAATCGTACATGAAAAAACATGCATCGGTAACGCCTGAACGGCTGATGCAAACAAAAAACAAAATCATTTACGATGAATCGGCTTACAAACCGAAGTAGAGGACATTAATTTGATTTAAACGGAGCTATCATTTCAAATACAGGAATAGAAACTTTAAACAATTTTTTATTGTTCAGATTCTCCATTGTGTAATAACCTTCCATCTTTCCCATTTCTGTTTTCAGGTTACAGCCACTTACATATTGGTACTGATCGCCCGGTTGTATAACAGGCTGAACTCCCACCACACCATCGCCGTCAATTTCTTTATACGATCCGTTACTGTCGAAAATATTCCAGTGACGAAGCAATAATTTAACAGGAAATATATTATTATTTTCAATTGTAATGCGGTATGCAAACATATATTCCCCCGCTACAGGATTGCTGTACTCTGGCTGGTAAAATGTTTCTGCGCTGATGGTTACGCCTTCTGTTATTCTGGAAACCATGCAATAAAAATAAAGTAAAATCTGTGATTATCCTTGTTTAACAATAGTATGACAAATACCTGTTATCTGTCGAACCACCAACCCACATTTGTTTTACTCAGCAGCCATGTTACTGACATGCCGAGCACCAATGCTGCAGAAACAATCATTAAAACGATTGCCCTTCTTTTTTTATTCTTACGGCTGTTTGACCCTACAGCATCAAAATACATAAAGAAGCTCCAGATCAGTGCTCCAAAAACAAAAAAGAAAAAAAACTTGAACAGTTCAAGGCGGGCTGTGTATGCACCCAGCAAAATAATTAACTTCATGTGGTTAGTAGTTAATGGTAAAATGTAAAACTGATGATAATGTTGTTGACGATTTATCCTGATTTCTTCGTTTTTGAATAACCGTTCTTCAACAGGAACTGCACTACTTTTTCCCGTTGATCGCCCTGCACAATAATCTCTCCGTCTTTTACTGAACCGCCGGTGCCGCAGAAATTCTTCAACTGCTTGCCCAATGTTTCAGCATCTTCATCTGTACCTGCAAAACCATCCACCAATGTAACAATTTTTCCTGCCCGATGTTTGGTTTCTAACTTTACCCGCAGGTTTTGCTGTGCAGGTGGCAACGTTTCCTTTGTTGAATTTTCTTCCTCTTCAAACCTGAAATCCGGATCGGTGCTGAATACAAAGCCCCGGTTGTCGGGTTTATGTTTTTTCGACATGGTTACTTTTTTAAATAATTATATCAGTTTGGCTTTTAAACTAAGGTCAACACTTCTGGCCTGGTGAATTAAAGCCCCGACGCTGATAAAATCAACATTCGTTTTTGCATATTCCTCAATATTGTCAAAATTAATACCTCCGCTTGCTTCAGTTTCAAATTTTCCGTCAATAATTGAAACAGCCTCCCTAATCTGCCCAGGTGTAAAATTATCAAGCATGATACGGTTCACCTTTCCAACTGCCACTACTTTTTTTACATCTTCAACCGATCTTGTTTCAACCTCAATTTTTAATCCTGGTTTTACACGCTGCACATAGTCATACGCCTTTTCAATTGCGGCTTCAATACCGCCGCAATAATCAATATGATTATCCTTGAGCATAATCATATCGTACAACGCAAACCGGTGATTGCAGCCTCCTCCAATCGTTACAGCTTCTTTTTCCAGTAAACGAAAGTTGGGTGTTGTTTTTCTTGTATCAAGAATTTTGGTGCGGTATCCTTTCAATCTGTCGGCATACTTCTTTGTAAGAGTGGCAATACCGCTCATACGTTGCATACAGTTAAGCACAAGACGTTCGCATTGTAAAATGGTATGTACAGTTGCTTCCACTTCAAAAGCTACCTCTCCCTTGTGCATTGCCTCACCATCTTTCTTAAACACTGTAAACAAACAGTCAGGTTGCTTATATTTAAAAACAGCTTCGGCTGCTCTTACTCCGGCAAGCACACCATCTTCTTTAATTTTCAATACCGCCTTTCCTTTTGCTTCCGGCGCAATACAACTGAGGGTTGAATGATCTCCTTCACCAATATCTTCTTTTAACGCCTGATCAATCAACACGTGCAGCAGTTCTTCATAATTTGCTATCATGGCACAAATCTAACATAAATCAATTTTTTGGTTACAAAAACAAAGCCCCGGTTAAAAACCGGGGCATCTGAGTAAAATTTTATCATTATTTATTTCAGTTCAAATTCTATTCCCTGTATTAATTGTTTATCGCCTCTTGTGCGCATATACACAGTTGTGCGGTACGATTCGCTGCCGGTTGTAAGTGTTCCGATAATAAAGTTGGAAGATGGATTGCTGCCCGAATGACGCAGCTCAAAATTTTTTACTTTGTTGAGTGTAAAAAAATCTTTTACCACCATTTCAGCCTGACCTTTACTGAAGGTGTTACTCTTGCCCGGAACGCTTACATCAACCATATTGTCGAAATATTTTGCCAGCTTATCGGCGCTGCCGTTTTTTAGTGCAGATACAATATCATCTTTCTGATAGGTAAATGACAGAAATACAGCGAATAGTGGCAGCAACAGCAAAAAACCAAAAAGGTTCTTCATTTTCATTTGTTTTTTTAGTTTTTACAGATACGAAAAACATGCCAATCCTTTCAGAAAGACAACCAAAACTAACTATTTGCTGCGGTACTAAGGCAAGTCTGTCCTTTTCAGGGCCACAAAAAGAGAGTTTGCGCTACAATTAAACTTCCATATTAAACAAACAGTCAGGTAACACTATTGTTTTAACAGTTTTTACTCATCCCCATTCAGCCATTTTTCAAATAACTCATCTGCTTTTTTTGAATTGAATTCTTCCTGCCAGTATATGCCGCCAACATCGTTACCGTCTTTAATAAACACAACCTTCTCTTCTTTTTCGTATGCGCCGGAAACACCAAGATACCAGGCATCCCCAAGTTTAACTTTATACAGGTAAAACCGTTTTGTCTCTCCTTTAAACTCAGCCAGTTTGCTGCCAACGTAAACAATATCATTTACCTGTTCTTCTTCGCTGGCCATATTATACACATCCGATTCAGCCAGTGATTTCTGTGTTGCATATTTTTCAGGAAAAGTGGAAAGTAATTCTCTTTTCTTTAACCTGTAATAGAATGAAAAACGGGTTTCTTTATCAGCCGCAAGCCCTAGTATAATTTCTTTCGGAACAGTTTGCTTATTCATCAACAACTCAGGTACAATAATATTATTGAAATAAGACTGCTTAAGTTGAATTACCCGTTGCAACAAAGCATTTCCTTCAACTGAATTAAACTTCGCAATCAGATCAAGCACTTCAACAGCATCATAATTGAAATCTTCGGGATCTTTTTCAACTTTCAACAAAAACGACTCTGCAAACTTTCTGAAATTAATTTCAAACTGTTTAATTTGATTTACCTTAAGATAATTACTGTCAAGAAGTGTGTTTGCAAGTGAAGCAGTAAATCCGGTATAGAGTGTATCAGCGCTTAACTTCAGCAAATCAGGAAACAATTGTTTGGTCAGCTGCAAAGAATCCGTCATAACCGACTGAAGCGAATATAGATAATCGGTATATGGAGGTAATGATATAAGCAAATCCTTCAGCACTTCGTAGCTCTTCTTTGTTCTGGTGAGTGCCAGCAACCGCAGTAAAGCAAGTTTTTGGGCTTCGTTATCAATGTTGGGGGAATAATATTTTTTCTCAACAAAAGAAACAACAGACGAGTCCTTCAACCCTGCTATAATATCAGCAATTGAATTATAAATATTACTGTTACCATCTTCAGCAAAATCATATTGTTTCATGATTGCATCTTTCAAAAAAGGCAGATCTTCTTTGCTGAACTCAATTTCACCGAGGGATGCAGCAGCTTTATGAAACCTTGCAGAATCACCCGATGCCAGATCGGTCAACAGTTCGTTTGTCTTTTTTGTGAAAAGTGTTGTGGCAACTGAAGGAATCAAAATACGTAATTGATCAAAATACTGATTAACATTTTCAGATTTGAGCAACTGGGGAAGTAAATAAGCCGATGCGATATACATCGTATCTCCATGTAACACCAAACGCATACGACGCAGGTTCTGATTGTCTTTAAGCTGTAGAATTATTTCCTGCGCCTTGTCATTACCATTTTGCAAATATCTTTTACTGATGACTGAATCGGTTGGCTCGGTTTGTGTAACCATTGCATCATTGAAAACAGCACTGTCGCTGGCTGCGTGATAATAATCAACAAAATGAACTTTTGCCAACTCATATGAAACCGCAGTAATTGAATCATAAGCTATGTAATTGACAGAAGCAGATGAATCACCTTCCTTTTTAGCCTTAAACTGCATGGGTGCGGGTGCAAAAGTTGAAAACACACCATCGGACGATTGAACCTTTTGCCAATTGCTTTCTTTATAATCAATTAACTGAAACGAGTTGAAAAACATATTTACTTCCTGGTCAGCATTTATATCGCCCGGAACAATTGCAATAAGCATGTAAGACCGGTTTCCCCTGTTAATAGTAAGTGTTTTGCTGGTAGCTTTTTCCTTTCCATTTTTTACAACAAAATTGTATTGCATTGCCGGATAACCACCCAATGAAAAATATTTTTCTTCCAGTACTTTATCTGTAATTGATTCCCAGTTTGCCCGTAACACACTAAAGTAATTTGAATCGCCATTGAGATAATATCCCGGAGCAGTGCGTTTAACAATAACCATGTTGTACACACTGTTTTTAGAATCAAAAGCAGAATAGGTTTTGGATACCCAGCCTTCTTCGCCAGTCTCGGTTTTAATATTTCCCGGAATTTGCGGTAGTAAAACACTATAGCCATCTTCTTCGCTGGTAAAAGTTTTCATGTTGCCGGCTGCCGACAGAAGATTTTCATTTACTGCGAAAGATGAAAAAAACCGTTCGCTCATCTCTCCTGTGAGCATTTCTTTTTTTGCATCATGGCCGGTTATGGCCATAAATGCATAGTTCCCCTTTAAAAAAAGTTTTATCCTGATGAATGCATCTTTTTCAACTATGATATCAACACCCTTTTGTCCATTTTCGTTTATTTTCCTTTTGCTGATAATTTTGCTGCCTTTTGTAAACCCTTTCAGCATTTCATCAATCAGCTTATCCTGATTTGTTTCTTTGCGCATATTAGGAACAGCTGCAGTAAGAAAATATGTTGCGGTAGGTATATCAATGCACATTTCCATTTTTAAAACATTTTCGTCCATTGCCATTGTTGCCGATTTGGAAGGAAATGTTACCGAATACAAACTATCGGAAGAGGTAAACGACACCCATTTGTTAACCGGCGTTTTGATTACATAATCATCAGGTGAAATTTTTCTGGATGAAAAAACAGGTGTAACAGTAAACCCCCTTTTAGCTAATAACTCAATTACGCCTGAATCGCCCGGCAGGTGTGCTGCACCAACAGCAAAGAAAACTGTACGCAACTTCATCAGGCTATCCATACGATGAACCATTTTGAAATTTCTTTTCAGCAGCCAGTCCTCTTTTCTGCTCTTTATACTCGTATTAATTAACGTATCTAATGAAAACAGATCCTGCGACAGATAAATATCAATCATCTGATTAAGCCCGCCCTGCCGTATTTTTTTGCTGATCAGCAACTCTTCAAAAGAAAAATCTGCTTCATCTTTTTCTATCAATCTCAATTGGTCATCCAGATCTTCAATACCGCCTGTCCATTTTCCCAACTGCCTCGCAATATTGTACAACCATGCATCCATAAACGTGTACATATCATCTTCCTTCCTCATTTCTTTCATCCATTCATTGCGGGCAAGATAAGCCTGGCGTTTTGTAAGTTTATCAGCATTGAATCCATATTTCTTCTGAAGTATTTTTTTCAGCCGCTCAAATTCTTCTTTATCTACCGCATCTTTCACATAACCGCTGGTATCTTTTTTTGTAAATGACTGGATTAACTGAGTTGACATTTCATCGGGATCAACTTCAATTGCAAAACCATCTGTTTTTTCCAGGGCTTTGTACAGTGAATCACCAAAGAAAAACAGTCGTTTATCGGTCAGGTGCATTGTGCCGTAGAGATAAGAAGGCTTGTCCAGCCCCTTTCCGGAAATACGCCATAAAAAAGTAGCCGGATATTGATTTGTTTTTGAAGGTTGCTGTGCTCCTGATAAAAAAGGGGTGAATAAGAGCAGGCCAAAGTGCAAACAGAAAAGCAAGTACGGTGCTGAGGTATTATTTTTCATTTACCGAATTTAGTAAGGATAAATTTAAAACAAAGCAGGTAACCACCATTTAAGATGAACCCATAACTGAAAGAATAATTTTGCAGGCTTTTTCAATTTCTTCATTGCTGATAGTGAGCGGCGGAACGATACGCATGCAATCGGGAGCAAACAAAAACCAATCTGTTAATACTCCATTCTCAATACAACCGTCAATTATTTTTTTATTGGTTTCAAAACTGTCGAACTCAATGGCCATCATTAAGCCAACTGAGCGTATTGCTTTTATTTTCGGGTGATGAAGCAATGACAAAAACAATTGCTCTTTTTCAGCAACTGTATCAACCAGTTTTTCATCAAGCAAAGCATTCATGGCTGCCATACCGGCTGCACAGCAAACAGGGTGGCCGCCAAAAGTTGTGATATGACCAAGCACCGGGTTTTCAGTAAGCTTCCACATCAACTTCCTGTCGGCAATAAAAGCTCCAAGCGGCATACCTCCGCCAAGGGCTTTGCCCAGCAGCAAAATATCAGGAACAAGATTATATTGCTCAAAAGCCCAGAGCGATCCGTTTCGGCCAAAGCCGCATTGAATTTCATCAAGCACCAGCAATGCTCCCGTTTCAGTACAACGTTTACGCAACGCACTGATCCACTCTTTTTGGGGAGCAATTACACCAGCTTCGGCCTGGACTGTTTCAGCAATAACGCATGCAGTATTTGTTGTAATGAGTTCAATATCTTCAAACGAATTATATGTTGCATGTTCAATTCCCGGTAACAAAGGGCGGTAAGCATTACGCCAGTATTCATCGCCAATAATACTCAGCGCACCTTGTGTACTTCCATGATAACTGTTTTTAAATGCCACAATTTCAGTGCGCCCTGTTACACGTTTGGCCAGTTTCATTGCACCTTCAACTGCCTCGGCACCAGAATTGGTAAAGTAAACAGAGTTGAGCGATGCGGGAAGATGACTGGTGAGCAGTTTTGCATATTGCACCTGCGGGCTCTGTACAAACTCACCATATACCAGCAGGTGCATGTACTGTTCCAGTTGTTGCTGAATGGCTTCAATTACTTTCGGATGGCGATGCCCCACATTGCAAACACTGATGCCTGCAATCAGATCAATATACTTCTTACCGTCAGCATCAAACAACATACAGCCTTCGGCTTTTACTATTTCAAGGGCAAGAGGTGCCGGTGAAGTCTGGGCTACATGTTTTAAAAAAAGTTCCCGCTGCGTCATACTGCAAAAGTAACAGCAAAGCCGTTTCTGTAAACAACTGTTGATGCAGGTAATTAAATATTCTTCTTACATAATTGTGAAGGCCGGAAAAACATTGCGAAATTTGCTGTAAATAATTAAAATATGCCTGTTATTCTTCCTGTTGAAGGTGTTTCTCCCCAATTTGGTGAAAACTGTTTTATAGCGCCCAACGCTACAATTGTGGGAGATGTAATTACCGGAAATGATTGCAGCATCTGGTTTAATGCCGTGGTAAGGGGCGATGTAAACAGCATCAGGCTGGGCAATAAAGTAAACGTTCAGGACGGAGCAATTTTGCATGCCACATACCAAAAAACAAAAACAATCGTTGGTAATAATGTAAGCATCGGTCACAACGCCATTGTTCACGGTTGTACCCTGCATGATAATGTGCTGATTGGTATGGGAGCAATTGTGATGGACAATGCAGTAGTATACAGTAATTCAATTGTTGCAGCCGGTGCTGTAGTTCTTGAAGGTACAATTGTGGAAGCCGGGACTATTTATGCCGGGGTGCCTGCAAAAAAAGTAAAGGATATCAGTGAAGAACTGATCCATGGTGAAATAGACAGAATTGCCAATAACTATTTAAAATATTCAGGCTGGTTTAAAGATGTATTAACAGAAAATCAATAAAACGGTACGAAGATTGACCATATCCAAATGAATAAACCGATATAACATGAAACAGTTAACCAAAGCAGCTTTTTTTCTTTTTTTAGTGTCTTTCTTTTTGAGTTGTAATGTTTTTCGCCGTGCCCCAAAAGAAGGGTGTCCGAGCAATGGAAAAAACGTTGGTGCAGAAAAGATTCTGAGTGGTGAGAAAGTTAAAAAGGCAAAACGCTTCAACAGTTAAACAATAATTGAAGAAATCAATAACACCAAAAATCAACGCTATGAACCCCACAGTAAGACATCATGTAGGATACAACGAGGCCGTTCTCGATGAAGAGGCCAGTTATGAAAATTTTTTGGATTGGGCCGATCTGATTGCTGATAAACTGAAAATCTCTTTCACCAAAAAGCTGGACGATTTTGAAGCCCTTTATTGGGATTTCGTTTATAAAGGCACAGCCCTTACTCTCAGCTTCAATATTTTTAACGGTGTATCTGTTTTTCCTTCTCTTGAAGAAAAGAGCGATCATTTTGAAAATGCTGCAATAGCTGAACTGGTTGATGCATTAAAAGATGCTGATCCTGAACAAGCGTAATGATACAATCTATACTCAGTAATTCTTCTTTTCGTCAATTGTTGCAAGTATGCCGCAATAGCTGATATAACGTAGAGGGTGGATTTTTTCTGCAGCTACGGCTTCTTTCACAGCACAGCCGGGTTCTTCAAGATGCAGACAATTATTAAACTGACAATCATTGATCAGTACCCGCATTTCAGGAAAATAGTGCGACAGTTCCTGCTTACTGATGTCAACCAGCCCGAATTCCTTTACACCTGGGGTATCAATAATTTTTCCGCCAAAGGGCAAATCAAACATTTCAGCAAAGGTGGTTGTATGCATCCCTTTCCCGCTCCATCCGCTTATTTCTTCTGTTCGCAGCTGCAAACCCGGCAAAACAGCATTAATAAAAGTTGATTTACCTACACCTGAGTGCCCGCTTATAAGTGTTGTTTTGTCTTTCAATACATTCACTACTTCTTTTACACCTTCAATTTTCTCCATTGAAATCAGGAACACTTTATAGCCTACGGATTCATACATTTCTTTCCATTCCCGGTATTGCTCCATTTCCTTGTTACGGTACACATCCGATTTATTGAAAACAATAATTCCCGGTATATGATAAGCTTCTGAAGCAATGAGGAAACGATCAATAAACCCCTGTGAAGTACGGGGCTCTCTCAATGTTGCAAACAACATACTCTGATCAAGGTTGGCTGCAACAATATGATGCTGGTATTTGCGGTGCGGACTTTGCCGGTTAATGTAATTGCGCCTGCGATGTATTTCTGTAATAATGGCATGTGTATCCTGGCCGTTAGCGTCTGTTTCAAATTCAAGTTCAACTTCATCGCCCACGGCAATGGGGTTGGTGGAAGTAATATCATCAACTTTAAACTTCCCCTTAATCCTTGACTGCACAACTTTCCCTTCCACTGTTTTTACAGTGTACCAACTCCCGGTTGATTTATACACCAATGCTTTCATGAAAATGCAAAGAAAAGGAAATAAGTCTGAACCATGATTTGAAGGATTCAACTGATTAACCGAAAAAAGCTGTTGATCCCGATGCGTGCCTCCGTGGCATCAAGGAAATTTTTTCAACACCTTATATCTTAACCAAACTTCTATCAGCAACAACACAACTGCCGCAATTGCAAATGGATAAAACTGTTCGGAATAACGGGCAAAGCTGCTGGTTTCAACTTTTGTTTTTTCCAGCCTATCAATCTGGCTGTAAATGGATGAAAGACTTTCATTGTCTGTTGCCCTGAAATACAAGGCTCCCGTTTCTGTTGCAATGCTTTTCAGCATTGTTTCATTAATTGCATGCGTTGCTGCAAACGGGCTTACGCCTATTGTATAAACTTTGATTTTGTAATACTTTGCCAGTTCCTTTGCGGTATTGGGATCAATTAACCCTGCATTATTTTCACCATCTGTTAAAAGTATAATGACTTTGCTTTTTGTTTTTACCCGCTTCAACCGCTCAACACTTGTTGCAAGACCTGAGCCAATTGATGTTTTGTCGGGATCAAGAATACCACTTGTATTATTCACTGCTTTTATTTGAGTAACAAGCATTGAATAATCTGTAGTAAGCGGGCATTGGGTAAATGACTCCCCGCCAAAAATCACCAATCCTATTCTGTCGGTTTTTCGTGCATTTACAAATTCAACAGCAACCTGTTTTGCAGCTTCCATCCGGGTAGGAGGGAAATCAGTCTGGCTCATTGTACCACTGATGTCCATGCACAGAACAATGTCAATCCCCTCACCTTCTGTCCGCTCTTCGTTGCTACGGGATTGGGGCCGTGCAAATGCAATAATCAATAATGCCATTGAAAATAATCTCAATAAAAAAGGGAGATGATGCAACAGGCTTTTTGATGAACTGCTTTTTTTATAGATAGAAAGCGTTGAAATAGTAACAGAAGAGCTGCTTTTTTTACTTGTAAAATAATACCAGACAATGAGCAATGGCAAAAGCAGAAGCAACCATAATAAATATGGATAAGCAAAACTAATATGTTGATACCATTCGTTAAACATCGTTGGTAAGCTGTTTATCTGTTTGTGTGATGATTGAAGTTGCTTCGTTTAAAGCATTCATACAATCCTGTTCTGCAGCAAAAAACCTGGCAAACTTTACCGCATCAGCTAATCGCGAAACCTGGGCAAGTGTAATAGATTGCTCATTGGATAAATAAGGCTTCATATCCAGCACAAACTCATCAGTGGTAAGTTTTGAAAAAGGCTGATGTATTTTTCGCTCAAAATATTTTTTAACTGCCTGCGACAATTCTGTAAAATTTTGTTTTTGCTGCAGTTGATCGCTCCAATCCATTTTTTTCAGCTTCTCTACAGTACGTTGAAAATCTTCCAGTGGTGGAAGTAAATTATCCTTTTCAATTTGCTGAATCTTTTTTTGCTTCCATTTCCTGAACAGGATCATCAGCACAATCAAACTCAGCAAAGCAAGCGCTGCAATAAGATAACCGATCCAGCTTTGAAGTGAGTTGACTTCAATGATAGGCTTTACATCATTCATCAACCGGTTGCCCGTGGTATCGTATTCAACACTGATTACTTTCGAAGGAAATTTCAGCAACTGAGGTTTGTCATTCATGTTTGATGGAACAACCACCGCAATATTGTCAATGGACCATGAGCCACTGTCGTAACTGCTGATGGTTATTTCACGTTTTAACAGATCAGCCGTATCGTAACTGATATATTCAAAGTGAGGAATTGAATCGGGAATTACCCACCTGATTGCAGCATTACGTTCAATGGCTTTCAGTTCAAGCGTTAACTTAAGCGGTTCGCCAATGAATATTTTTTCTTTATCGCTTGAAACAACAGGAGTAATCTGGGCAGTAACTGCAACAGCATTCAACAAAAGAATCAACCATATTACCAGTTCCTTTCTGTTCATCTGCTCCTGTTAATAAAAAATTTCTGTAACACTTTTACATAATCATCGCCGGCACGCATATGCAGCAGGTCGGCTCCTGACTTACGAAAAACATCTTTCACATAATCGTTATGACGGTGAAAATCTTTTTCATATTCAAACCTTACCGACTGATCAGAAGTGTTGATCCAACGTTGTTCACCTGTTTCTGCATCAGCAACCTGCATTAATCCAACATCAGGCAATTTCATGTCAAGCTGATCATAAATCTTAATCCCGATCACATCATGTTTTCTTGCTGCCACACGCAATGCATCTTCATATCCTTCACCTAAAAAATCGCTCACAAGAAAACAAATGCTTCTTCGCCTGTTCAGGTTGTTAAACATTCTGAATGCTTCAGCATAGTTGGTTTTTTTTGAAACGGCATCATTGCCAAGCATTTCCCGGACTATGTATAAAGTATGCTGCTTTGCTTTTTTGGGTGCAATAAATTTCTGCACCTTATCACCAAACAGAATTGCCCCTACTTTATCGTTGTTATTCACTGCAGAAAAAGCAAGCACTGCAGTTATTTCTGTAATCAGATCTTTCTTACGCTGAAGATGCGTTCCGAAGCTTACACTTGCACTGTTATCAATCAGTAAAAAAACACTCAGCTCCCGCTCTTCTTCAAAAACCTTACTGTAAGGATGGGCATAGCGTGCACTTACATTCCAGTCGATAAACCGAACATCATCGCCCGGCTGGTATTCACGTACTTCTTTATAACTCATACCCTGTCCTTTAAAAGCCGAATGATACTCACCTGTAAACATATGATTGGTGAGCCGCTTGCTTTTAATTTCAAGTGCACGTACTTTTTTTAATATTTCTTCAGTAGTTAACATGTAGCCTCCTAACCCCCTGAAGGGGGAATGTAGTTTCTATATTGAAATGTTGATTTAATAATTTCATCTGTTGATCTTTATTCAATTACTAACACCTCCCTTTAGGGAGGCAGGAGGGTTTACGGCACTTTTACAGTATTCAACACCTGTTTAATAATTTCTTCTACCGAAATATTTTCTGCTTCAGCTTCATACGTAAGTCCAATGCGGTGACGAAGCACATCAGCTGCAATAGCACGTACATCTTCAGGAATTACATAACCTCTTTTATGAATGAAGGCTACAGATTTTGCTGCCAATGCCATATTGATAGATGCTCTTGGTGATCCGCCGTAAGCAACCAATGCTTTGAGATTATTCAGGCCAACCTGTTCTGGTTTACGGGTGGCAAAAACAATATCAAGAATATAGTTTTCAATTTTTTCATCCATATAAATTGTACGGGCAAGATCTCTTGCATCCATTACTTCCCTGATTGAAACAACGGGATTGATTGATGCAGCAGAAATTTGTTGCGTATTCTGGCGGATGATGAGTTGTTCCTCTTCTTTCTTTGGATAATCAATCACCACCTTCAGCATAAAACGGTCCTGCTGAGCTTCCGGAAGCGGATAAGTTCCCTCCTGCTCCAGCGGGTTTTGAGTGGCAAGTACAAGAAAAGGCTCTTCGAGCTTGTATGTATTTTCTCCAATAGTAACCTGCCGCTCCTGCATGGCTTCCAGCAATGCACTCTGCACTTTTGCGGGAGCCCGGTTTATTTCATCGGCCAACACAAAATTGGCAAAGATGGGGCCACGGCGAACAAAGAATTCATTGCGCTGCTGGTTATAAATCATCGTTCCTATAACATCGGCAGGAAGCATATCAGGTGTAAACTGAATGCGGCTGAACTTTGCATTAATTGCCTGCGAAAGTGTTTTAATGGTGAGTGTTTTTGCCAGGCCCGGAACACCTTCCAGCAGAATATGCCCGTGGCCGAGTAAACCTACCAGCAAACGATCAACCATATATTGTTGCCCAACCAGCACTTTACCAACTTCTGCACGCAACCTGTCTAAAAAAGAACCGGCATATTGAATTTTATCATTCAGAATTTTAATATCCTCAGCGGTTTTTAACATGTAATCTCGGTTTAGGTTGTGAAAATACAATCCCGTTTTCATCAGGGAAAATCATTTTATAAACGGTTAAGTATAAAAAACATTGGGTTGTTTGCAAAAATGAGGCCGATCGTTGTAAATGATCTTGTACAATGAAAATAACTGCTGCAATTGGCACATTGCAACCATTTATCTTTGCGGCTATGGATGCAGGAAACGATTTATTTGTAAGATGGATGAACCTTGAGCAGAAACTGGTTGAACGTTTTGGCAAAAAGCCCGATCTGGAAGCCGTGCTTTTCCTGGTCGGTATCCAGGAGTTTGGCCAGGTGCGTGAAAAATATACCAAGGAACAGAAGCAGGATCTGATTCATGTGGCAGTTTGCTCTCTTTTATCGCAAAGCGGGTATTTTGAATTTGAAAAGTATGATGATGAAGGCTGGCCGCATTTCAAACAACTCAAAGCTATGCCGGCCATGAGTTTAAAAGAACAGGAAGATTTTATTAAAGACCATGTTTTGCTTTATTTTGAGCAAAGCGGATTTTAAAAGTTGACTGAAATAAAAATAAACCCATCAAACTTGATGAAACAAGTCGTTTTGATATTTACTTTTTTACTGTTGCTTATTTCTGCAGATGCAAAAAAGCGGAAAGTAAAAATAATTACCAGCAAAGGAACCATTGTTGTATTGCTAAGCGATAAAACACCCAAACACCGGGACAATTTTATTAAACTGGTGAAACAACATTTTTACGACAGTATTTTGTTTCACAGGGTTATTAAGGATTTTATGATCCAGGCCGGAGATCCCGACACAAAAAAATCTGTTCCCGAAAAGAGATATGGTGAAGGCGGCTTAAATTATACCATCCCTGCTGAGTTTGATACGTCGCTCTTTCATAAAAGAGGGGTTTTGGCCGCAGCAAGGGATAACAACCCTGCAAAGGCAAGCAGCAGTTGCCAGTTTTACATTGTGCAGGGAAAGAAATACACCGACAGTTCACTGGATGTAGTTGAGGTAAAAAGATTGGGTGGAAGAAAAATTCCTCCATACCAACGGGAAGTTTATAAAACTATTGGTGGCGCACCGCACCTTGACCAGAATTATACCATTTTTGGTGAAGTGATTAAAGGAATGGATGTGGTTGACCTGATTGCAAATACCCAACGGGACCAGTACGACAGGCCCAAAGAAGACATCCGTATTATTAAAATGAGGTTGAAAAAGAAATTTTTATTTTTCTGATTCATAGAAAACATTCAATTTAGCAGCGCTCTAATTAAAAACAAACGATCATGAATTTTCCTGAAAATCTCCGTTATACAAAAGACCACGAATGGATAAGCCTGGATGGCAATGTAGCAACAATTGGTATTACTGATTTTGCCCAAAGAGAATTAGGCGACATTGTGTATGTTGATATTAATACTGTTGGCAAAGCACTGAATGCCGAAGAAATATTTGGTACAGTTGAAGCAGTTAAAACTGTGAGTGATTTGTTTTTGCCTGTTGCGGGCACTGTAACAGAAGTGAACAGTGCATTGAATGATAAACCAGAAGCAGTTAACAACGATCCTTATGGAGAAGGCTGGATGATAAAGATGACGGTAAATAATCCTGCTGATGTTGATGCATTGATGGATGCTGCTGCTTATTCAGCTTCAGTTGAATAATGAAGATTCCTTTTAAAAAATATCTTACAACAAAATGGCCGGCCATACTGTGGTCGGTTTTTGTTTTTGTATTACTGGCCGTACCGGTCTCCTATTTCTCAAGAGAACCAAAGCTGACTGTCAGTAATCTTGATAAAGCTGTTCATTTTGTATTGTTTTTTCTGCTCGTTACTTTGTGGGGGTTTTATTTCAAACAAAACTTCCCTGGCACTTACCGGAAATTATTGGCAATAGTTGTCATCTTATCTGTTATATATGGTGTTGCAATGGAATATATACAGTTATTTACCGGTCGTGATTTTGATGTTTGGGATATGGCCGCAGATGCAATTGGTTCTTTTACAGGAGTTTTGCTGGTTACAGTAAAAAATAAACCCCGGTAGAAACCGGGGTTGAAACCAAAACTAACTGCTTATGAGAAAAAGTTGTATTTAATTTTATAACACAAAGTTCGCTTATTCTTTTTTTAAAACGAAGCAATGCTTTGTTAATTATTTGTGCAATCGTTCTCACTGCCCTCTCAAATCTTTAAAAAGGGTCTCCCGAAGAATCGGGAGACCGTAAACCAAAACTAACTGCTTATGAGAAAATTGACTGCTTTAAAGAACTTATATAAATGAGACGCTTAACATGCCTTTTGGTTTGCTCTTGCTTTGTTAAAAAAATCTAAAAAGGCATTTTACTAAGCTTCCCCCGGAGAATATTTCCAAAACCATGCCATGCTTCATTATGCATGGATATCATTCTGAAGCAATTTGTTCTATACTGTGAAATTTGGGGAACCTGTAAGAGTATTCTTTATTATTGTGTAAGTTTTTCAGCATTTTCAGCAAACTGAAGTGCATCAATCAACTCTTCAATTTCACCATTCAGGACAGCATCAAGGTTATAAAGTGTAAGCCCTATACGATGGTCGGTTACACGACCTTGCGGAAAGTTATATGTTCTGATTTTTGCTGAACGGTCGCCTGTGCTTACAAGGCTTTTTCTTTGGCGGGCAATCTCTTCTTCCTGTTTACGTACCTGCTCTTCATACAGGCGTGTACGCAACATCTGCATGGCTTTTTCCCTGTTGGCAAGCTGTGTACGTTCTGTCTGGCAAATAACTACGGTACCGGTAGGGAGATGCGTTAACATAACCTTGGTCTCAACCTTGTTTACGTTCTGGCCGCCGGCTCCGCCACTTCGTGCTGTTTCCATTTTTACATCACTGTCTCTTAACTCAAAATCTATCTCCTCTGCTTCAGGCATAACAGCAACAGTAGCAGCACTGGTATGTACCCTGCCACTGGTTTCAGTTTGAGGTACACGCTGAACACGATGTACTCCGCTTTCAAATTTCAGCGTACCATATACATCATCACCGGTAACTTCAAGCTGCACTTCTTTGTAACCGCCAACAGTTCCCTCGCTTTCGCTGAGAATGGCTGTTTTCCAGCCACGGCGCTCGCAAAACTTAATGTACATACGCAGCAGGTCACCGGCAAACAAGCTGGCTTCATCGCCACCAGTACCAGCACGAACTTCCATGATTACATTCTTATCGTCCTGCGGGTCTTTTGGAATCAGCAGTTGACGTATATATTTCTCCAGCTTTTCTTTTTTATCTTCAAGCAATGGCAATTCTTCCTTTGCCAGTTCACGGAGTTCTTCATCACTGCCATTTAATGCCTCCTTGTAGCTTTCCACATCGTTTAACACTTCCAGGTATTCCTTTTGGGCAAGCACAACTTTTTCCAGGCTGCGGTATTCTTTACTCAGTGCAGAAAACTTCTGATTGTTGCCAACAATTTCAGGGTTGGTAAGTGCCACCCCAACTTCATCAAATCTTGCTTTTATTGCTTCTAATTTATCCAGCATAAAACCTCCGTCACCCAAAAAAGGATGTTTAAATCATAAATTTCCCTTGTTACTTATTATTGATTTTTGGCCAAGGGGAACTACTCATAAATGTTTCATTCATATGTTTTATGATCAGATGGATGAAAAATTTATTTTACGTTTGAGCGGCAAATTTAAAGTTTTAATGCATGCAGTACAGGAAATTCAAAGCAGACAGGTTGTTTGACGGGTATAAGTTCAGAAATGATGGAGATGTACTCATAACCGATGAGAAAGGTATTGTGCAGGAAATTGTACCAATAAATGATGCAGGCGATGATATTCAGCATTTCAACGGCATCCTTTCGCCGGGACTGATCAACTGCCACTGCCATTTAGAACTGAGCCATTTAAAAAATGTTATTCCGCCACACACGGGTTTAATCGATTTTTTAATTTCTGTGGTGACTAAACGGGACTTTGATCCTGCCATTATTCAGCAGGAAATTGAAAAGGCTGAAGAGGAAATGTTTGCAAATGGTATTGTTGCTGTTGGCGATATTGGCAACACTACCAATACAAATTTTATAAAAAGCAGGAGTTCCATTTACTGGCACAACTTTGTGGAAGTGCTGAGTTTTAAAGATGAAAATGCTGAAAAACGTGTTGCTGAGTTTAAACAAATTACTGAGCAGATTGAGTCTGCTTTTGTCTCTTCGGGCCGCCGGCACAGCACTTCATTGGTACCGCATGCTCCGTATAGTATTTCGCCCAAAACATTTCAGCTGATCAATAAAGCTACAGCAGGACAAATTATTTCTATTCATAACCAGGAAAATCCTGCTGAAAATGAATTGTATAAAACAGGCAGTGGAGATTTTTTAAAACTGTTCAGCAAGTTTGGATTTGAAGGATCACCTTTTCCCGTAACAGGCAAAACAAGCATCCGCTCCTATCTTCCTTATTTCAACCAGCAGCAACGTATTTTTCTGATTCATAATAGCTTCATGCCAGAGGAAGATATTATTTGGGCAAATGAATATGCAGCGGCTAATCAATTGAAACTTATTTATTGTATTTGCATTAATGCCAATTTATATATCGAAAACAAAGTACCGCCCGTTGAACTTTTTCAAAAATATGGCTGTCATCTTGTTTTGGGAACTGATAGTTACAGCAGTAACTGGCAACTAAGTATTACAAAAGAAATAGAAGCATTACTGAAGTACACAACTGTTACAACTGAGCAGGCATTGCAAATGGCAACCATCAACGGAGCAACAGCATTGCGAATAGATGACTACGCCGGAAGTTTTGAACAGGGAAAAAAGCCGGGAGTAGTATTGCTGAAAGATGATTTCAGTGAATCAAAAAGAATTTTCTGATCAAGTGTCACGGCTCCATTATCTGCTGCAATACAGGCAGACTTTTTAATTTTGAAAATTCAGGAACGTGAAGCAGGTAGTAGATTTCAATTGCTTCCAGTATCTGACGCCGTTGTAAATAATTCATTGGCACTTCTGTAAGCTCAACCGGCTGCATAACTTTTAATAATTCACGAAACAGTTCCGCAGTTTTCCCATCAACATAATACACATGTTGCGGGTAATCTTTTACAAAACTTCCTTCCTGCAAATCAAGTATTGAGCGCTGTTCTGCTGCCTCTGTATTTAACTGGAAACCAAAAAAACCCGTAAGATGCAGTGCAAAGTAAATGGGGAAGTTTGCTGTAACAGCATCGTCAGCTTTATCTAACTGCATCAATGCATCTTCAACAAAATAAAAAAGATCGGGATTATTTTCAGGTTCTTTAATACACTTCTGCAACAGCTCCACCATAAAGAGTAACACACTGTTTTTTATTACATCTGCAAAAATGTGCTCATACAAATAACTCCACTTAAACTCCTTAATGCGTTGCAGGTTTTTCATTTCCTGGTGATAAACAACCAGCTCAAGAATGGAACCCGGTTGAAAGTAATTGCCTTTACCTGTTCCTTTTTTGGTTGATGAGCGAACTCCCTGAACAATGTAACTCTGCAGCCCGTACAATTCGGTATAAGCTGAAACAATTATACTTGTTTCGCCATACTTAACTGTACGCAGAATAACGGCTTTAGTTTTATGCAGAACGTTACTCATTGAAACAACCTATTTAATGAACACAATTTTACCAACCTGTTTTTCAGAACCAGTTTCAATTTTTGCAAAAACAAGATATACACCGCTTGACACACGCTGATTACGGTAATCTCTTCCATTCCATACAGCTTGTCCGCCAAGGGATCTTGTTTGATAAACAAGGCGGCCACTTAACTCTGTAATTTTTACAACTGCATTTTCGGGCAGGCCACGGATGCCAATTGTTCCTTCATAACCCGATGGAACAGGACTTGGAAAAATCAGCACCTTGCTTTCATTTTCCGAAGCTTCTGTTGCTGTGCTGCGGTAACTGCAAATACCGTTAAACGTTGAAAAAAACACTTCTCCACTTCTGGAATCTATTGCAATGCGAATGATTTCATTACTCAGCAGCGGACTGTTTTCGGCTGTAAATCTTTCAATTACTTTTTCACCATCTGCACTAATAAGCCATACACCATTATGTGTACCTACCCATTTTCGGTTAGCACCATCAACTGCAATTGCTTTTACTTCTTCATTCTGAAATAAATACCCCGCAAAATTATCCTGCTGCACGATTGGCTGATAAGCTTCACATCCATTGGAAGTAAATACTTCTCCAGGACATTGAATAATACCAATCCCCTTATCGGTACCAACCCATATAAACCCATCTTTATCTTTTACGACTGCATTTACAGCAGTACCAGGCAAATTTCCATTACCCTTTCCAGCCTTCAACCATTTCCACTGGTCATCTGCAGCATTATCAATTGATGATCCGTGATTGTAACATAACAAGCCGTTTCCCTGCGGCACCTGAATCCATTTCTGGTTGGCATCATCAATAACAATTTTACCAACCATGTTTTCATGAATTAAGAAAGGCACACGAAAAGCTTTCCAGTTTCCATCGGCCTTTTTAACCAGAAAATTATTAACACCCCCAAAATTGCTGACCCACAAATTATTTTCTTCATCAAATGCAAGCCCTCCAACACGATAATTGTTTGGATCGCCAACCATTACATTCAAAGGTGAATTTTGTTTGTAAATTTTATACTTCGTTGCACTTTCAAATTCAACAAGTCCGCCACCAAACGAACCGGCATAAATGAATTTATTCCGGGGGTCAACTGCAAGAGTAATAACATCGTACACTGTATCCATCCATGAAAGAGTATTACGATTGTAATCTTTCCACTCATTGCCGGAAAAGGTAAAAAAACCGGTCTGATTAAATTGATAATTCCATGCATCGTTTATACTTCCGCCAGCCACAAATAATGTGTTATTGAAAAAAAACATGTCACCATCCAGAGAACCGTAAGGAGAATTAACAGCATATTGTTCAAAGAGGCTGTTTTCTGATTTCACCAATCCTTTTTCATAATCTGCTATCCATATTTCACTGCCGCTTTTAACAGCCTGCATTGGTTTTCGTATCTGGTTGTTGTTTTGCACAACAGAACTGATTGTTCCATTTACGTTCAGTATCAATACCCTTCTTTCGCTCCACGAATTTTTTTCTTCGCAAATCAAAATTGAACCATCAGATGCATTTACATTTTCCCACCGCCAATCATCACTATACAACAATTGCCAGTTGTTTGCATTTAAGATATACAAAGCATTTCCACTCTGAGCCATTACATTACTTCCAACCACAATTACCTGTTTGCACTCGCCTGAAGGCAAGCCGTTTGAACCACTTAACAAAGTCCAGTTGTGGTAATCGTTCAGGTTAGCTGCATTTTGACTGGCAACTTTTAACCCCTCAGAAGTTGCAGCAAAAAACCGGGTGGCATCGGCACCAAATCCATTTACTTTAGCATTTGATCCATTGTTGCCAATACGCCATGTATTACTGATTTCATACCTCACCAGATCAACTACAATTATCCCCAGCCCGCTGCTGAGATATGCTTTGTCATTAATAAAAGTTATATCATAAATATTTTTATCGCCGCTGATATTGCTGCGCATGATGGAGGGTATGTTAATAATATCGTTTCTGTAAATAACATCAAGATTGCTGTTATTGTAAGTGATAAGCAATTTATCAACTGCAGCATTGTACTTCATGCAGCTTATCCCAATATCATGAAGCCCTGTAACTTTGTTCAGCCTTTCAATTTCGCCCTCTTCTCTGCCTACTGAATACGCCGCCGATTTTGCAGCAGTAAAAACATGAGTTCCCGAAATCGTTACACGAAGCCCCGAATGATAATCGGTATGTTCCCGCCATTGACCAACAGGCTGTAATTGAGACTTCAGTTCATTTATGAAACAAAACCAAAAGAGCAACCAGAAAAAGATACTTCTCATCATCATTCAAATTTAGCAGCTTTTGCAGCATTGTAGATTTTTTAAGGCTTTTAAGGCGGAATAACGTTTCTTTGCCTTGTTTTTATTATCAAAAAACGTATTCTGAATCGCATGTGGTATCAACTGGGAAAATGGGTTTTACGTAACAGACTTCCGCTATTAATTGTTATTCTTCTTGCTACTGGCGTAATGGGTTATTTTGCAAGCAAAGTGCAGAGAAGTTATGATTTTGCCAAAGCAATTCCGATTGATCATCCCAAGTACATTGAATATGAAGCCTTCAAGCAAAAGTTTGGCGAAGATGGCAATATGCTGGTAATAGGTATTGAAAAAAAGGATTTATTTCAGCTTGATTTTTTTAAAAAATTTGTTTCGCTTCAGAAAGAATTTAAGAAGGTAGAAGGAGTTGAAGATATATTAAGTGTAAGTTCAGCAATCAGTTTAGCAAAAGACTCTGCCGGTGAAAAATTAAAAGCTGTTCCGGTTTTTCCTGAAACAATTCAAACACAAGCAGAATTAGACAGTTGTAAACTTGTGCTTGAAAACCTTCCTTTTTACCGGGGCTTGTTATACAACCCTTCCACAAATGTGTATATGATGGCTGTACACATTAATAAAGTAGTGCTGAATACAAAGAAGAGAGATGTGTCAGTAGGTGGTATAGTAAAACTGGCTGAACAATTCGGGAAAGACAATAATATTGAAATGCACATCAGCGGGCTTCCGCACGTACGCACAGTAATGAGCACCCGCATAGCAAACGAACTGAAATTATTTCTGCTTGGTTCGGTGTTATTATCAGCTATAATATTGCTTGTCTTTTTCCGTTCATTGAGTGCAACATTACTCAGCATGCTTGTTGTTATAATGGGTGTAACATGGAGCCTTGCAACAATGGTTTTGTTCGGGTATAAGATTACAATTCTCAATGCACTTATTCCGCCGTTAATGGTTGTTATCGGAATCCCTAATTGTATTTACTTTTTAAATAAGTTTCATACCGAGTATAAATTAAGCGGAGACAAACACAATTCCCTTGTGAACATGATTGGCCGCATGGGTATTGTAACACTGTTTTGCAACATTGCAGCCGCAATTGGCTTTGCAGTTTTTGCTCTAACAAAAAGCCAGATATTACGGGAGTTTGGTATTGTTGCAGGTATTAATATTATGGCGCTGTTTGTTATATCGTTCATGATTATTCCTACCGTACTGAGCTATTTACCTGCGCCTAAACAACGGCACGTACGCTACTTAGAAAACGAACGTCTTAACAGGTGGATTATCAGAATCGAAGACTGGGTGTTTAATCATCCCAAATACACCTATTCAGCAACCTTTGTTTTACTAATCGTTGCTTTTGCTGGAATCTTACGGCTTAAAAGTGTTGGATATATTGTAGATGATCTCCCCAAGAACGATAAAATTTATGTTGATCTTAAATTTTTCGAAAAACATTTTTCCGGCGTAATGCCGCTTGAAATTGTTGTTGACACAAGAAAAAAACAAGGAGCAGTTAGAAACATTAAAAACCTGAATAACATTGACTCACTGGTAAAATTTCTTGAAGACCGGCCGGAAATAGGTAAAGCGCTGGCCTTAACCGAAGGTTTAAAATTTGCAAGACAGGCATATTATGATAACGACAGTAATATGTATGCTGTACCAAATGAATTTGACCTTGCGTTTCTTACTCCTTACCTGCAAATGAAGCCCGACAGTTCGAATAAAAAAACCAGCAATTTTGTTAAGCTGGTTGGAAATTTTGTTGACCGTGATAAACAAAGAGCAAGAATAAGTGTGAATATGGCTGATGTTGGCAGCGACAGTTTGCCAAAAATTCTTTCACTGGTGCAGGAAAGAGCCGAACAATTATTTAATGCCGACAGTCTTGCATATGCCAATACATTAAGCAAAACCACGGCACCTGAAAGTATTGATTCATCAAGGCTCAAACGTTCGGCCAATATTCAACTTACCGGTACCAGCGTTACATTTGTTGAAGGAAGCCGTTTTATAATTAATGGCTTAAAAGAAAGCATCTTCTGGGCATTTTTGCTTATTGCACTGTGTATGCTGTACCTGTTCCGTTCAATAAGAATTTTGTTTTGTTCTCTCGTGCCAAACGTAGTTCCGTTGGTGATTACAGCCGGCGTAATGGGCTGGGCAGGAATTCCGCTAAAACCAAGCACTGTACTGGTTTTCAGCGTGGCGTTAGGTATTGCAATTGATGTTACAATCCGCTTCCTGATTAATTACAAGCAGGAACTCCCGTTACATAATCATGACATCAGGGAAACGGTGAAACAAACAATCCGCCACACAGGTATCAGCATCATTTATACTTCACTTGTACTCGTTGCAGGATTTGTTATTTTTTGTTTTTCCGGCTTCGGGGGCACACAGGCTCTGGGCTGGCTTACATCACTTACTTTGCTGGTTGCAATGATTACCAATCTGATATTACTGCCGGTAATGTTGCTTACAACTGCGGGGAAGAAGAAATAATCTGAGTAAATCAAATTAACACATAAAAAAAACCAGTTCAAATGAACTGGTTTTTTTATGAATTTTTCAAACTTTATTTATCTGGCTAATCGTATCTGATAGCCTGATGAAGTAACTACTTGTGATGCATCAAGCAAATCAATTGAGAGGCTAAATGTTTGATCGCAGGATGAAAATGTATTCGTTTTTCCAGCACTGCTTCTTACATAAGTTGCGCCACCGCCTCCTGTTAACTGCAAAGGAATTGTTACTTTGAAATTCGCAGGATCGGTCCAGTCAAGGTTTACCTGAATGTCATTCCAACCCCAGTCATATATATTGGAAATATAGCCTGTTGCTGTAGTGGCTCCAGTAGCTGTTAATCCGGTTACAGCAGTTGGGTATGGGCCATAGCTAAATGCGCCTGAACTGCTGTACTCTTTTGTGTTATTGTAAGCCCCCATTAATGAAGATAAAACTACATCACAATACTTACGCATAAGAATTGTATATGTGTTATTATAATCATTCTTCGGTACATCGCCTCCGCCAACAGTAATTTTCAGTGAATCAATTCTTGACGAAACCGGATAACCACTGTACAAGCCGGTAACAGCCAGCGTGTCGATAGTTTTACCTGCAGGAATTGTTATTGTTGCGGGAGCATTATAGTGAGTTCCAGCAGCCGCTCCTGTTGGCGAAGCGTAACTGAGAGTTATCACTCTGTCTTTATCAGATACAGTTGTTACTCCAATTGGTAATTTGTAAGGTGTATTTGTGCTGCGGATATAATACGTTCCAATCAATGTACTGGTATTAAATTTTGCAAAACTCGGGGGAACCACCTCTTTATCTACAACCATGTTGTTTTTTGAACAGGAAGTAAGATTGAATAAAACCCCGGTTGCAACAGTCAGATATATCAATAATTTCTTCATAATACTTTGTTTACTTAAATGATTAATTAATCCATGGATTCTGATCTGCCGGTGTCATACTTGCATTATTATCCAGCTCTCTTTGTGGAATACGCATCAAGAAGCGAGGATCTTTTGCTGGCGTTGTATAAACTGATGGATTGAAATTTGGTGCGCCATGATTACCAGCACCTGTAGGACGGTTTAATCCCTGATTTAAACGTTTTATATCCATCAGCGAAAATCCTTCACCCCATAATTCAATACGACGCTGAAGTAAGATTTCATCAATCAAAGCCTGTCCGCTGAATGCAGCTGCTGAATAAGCAGCGTTTCTGGTCTTTACCAACGCTTCCAGAACTGTTCTTGCATTGGCATCCTGACCTTGTCTTGCCAAAGCTTCAGCTTCAATGAGGTACATTTCTGCAGCTCTCATGTATAAATAATCAGCCTGCCACTTATTACTTACATCCGGCACCTGATGTTTTATCTGGTTGTAATCAGGATTGCTTGTAGTACCGGTTCCTGGTGCAACAAACAAAGCTTTGCGGATATCGCCTGCAGGTATTTGATCATACAGTGCTTTTGTAATTTTCTTTTGTTGACCCAAAGCTGCATAACCTCCTGTACGAATATCCATATGCGAGAAGAAAGAAGCATAAATTGTTGCTTCTGAGGCAGAGATAACAGAACCCCAAATCCATTCAGGATTAGTAACAGATGAAAAAGCACTAACAGCAGCATGTTGTGCAGTTGTCATTAAACTATAACCTGTTTTTGCTTTATTAGCATAAGAAGAAGCATTTGCCCAATCTTCCATTACCAAGGCTACCCTTGCACGAATCCCCCGGACAACACTTAAGTCAATTTCATTTTTTGTGGCCCTTGATTTACCTGTGAGCAAGGTTTCAGCAAGTGTTAAATCACTAACGATTAAATTGTAAACATCTTTAACTGTACCTCTAGGTTTACCACCTGTTGTATCCAATGTGTAAACGGGCACACCGGGAGCGTTTTCATTTCCCTTGTATGTTTGCTGGTAGTAATTGATTAAATTAAAATAGCAGTATGCACGCATGCCCAACGCCTGACCTTTAATGCTTTCTTTCTGTGCTGCTGTTGCGTCTGTAACACCATCAACAAAATTGTAAAGTTTGTTTGCCTGTTTAATCATATCATAATACCTGTACCAGCCAAAATCTGAAACATTTCCAGTTGTTGCAAGTCCCCAATTTGTTAACTGGTAAGTTGTATTGTACCAGCCGTACCCTTGCGTGTGAACAACCATATCATTCCCCATTAAGTCGCAAGATAAATCGTATGTTTTTTGTCCGTAATCTGCATGCGATCCACTTCCACTAACAGAATAGGTAAACATTTCTTTATACATACCACTCAAAGCGGCAGTTACTGCGGTGTATTTACTGAAAATCTGCGCTTCGCTTGCCGCATCACTTGGTTTCGTTTCCAGGTAACTTTTTTTACAACCTGCCGCCGCCAGGATGAGAAAAGGAACAATAATTATTAATATTTTTTTCATAACTGTATTTGGTTTAAGGTTACTGTAAATTAATGTTAAAGCCCAAATTCACAGTACGGAAAGGCGTATATGTAGCATCAGAAGTACCAGTGAATGCTCTCTGAGGATCCATTCCTTTCTTGGCTGTAAACAATATTGCATTATCCACATTTGCAAAAACCTGTGCACCTGCTATTCTTAAACGGTTTGCCACATCTTTCGGTAATGTATAGCTTAAAGTAATATTCTTGATATTGAGATAAGAACCATCCACTAAAAAGCGTGTAGAAACACCGTCCTGTCCGCTGATACCGTTCTGTAATCTTGGAACTGTTGTAACATCGCCTGGTTTTTGCCATCTTTTCAGGATATCTGAACTCCATGCAGTACCTGGTGATCCACGATGCATGATTCCTGCATAGTTACCATCATAAAACATTCCGCCATAAGAAAATACCATCAGGAACGATAAATCGAAATTTTTATACTGGAAAGAGTTGGTTATACCACCTGAAACTTTTGGCAAGGCTGAACCAAAATAATACAAAGTTGCATTATTGTAAACATTGGTTAGCACCCTTTCGCCTGTCGGTTTGCCATCAGTACCAAGAACGTCTTTGTAATAAAGAGCATCTCCTGTTGATGCATCAACACCAGCATATTCTCTTAACCAGAAATCATAAATACCATGTCCTTCCATAAGTTTTTTCGTACCATCTACGATTCCTTTTTCACGCTGGTTTGGAGGGAGTTTAGTGATTTTATTTTTGAAGTGCGACATGTTCAAATCAATACGCCAGTTAAAGTTTTTGCTTTTAATTGGATTGTACCCTATTTGAACATCAACACCATAGTTTTTCATTGAACCAATGTTTTGCCATACAGATCCATATCCTGTTGAGATAGGTAATGGTACGTCAAAAAGAAGGTTATCTGATTGTTTGTTGAACAATTCGATTGAGCCCTGCAAGCGGTTTTTGAAAAATCCAAAGTCAACACCAATATTTGATGTTTTGTTTGTTTCCCACAAAATGTCTGCATTTACAGGCCTTGTGGGTGGAGAGTATGTGCCATTACCATTTGCATAGTAGTAAGCTTCATACGGGTAAAACAAACCAATATTTTCGTTACCCTGTTCGCCATAGCTTGCTTTCAGTTTGAGTTCACTGATCCAGTTTACATTTTTCAGGAAATTTTCTTCAGAAAGCCTCCAGCCTAACCCTATTGAATAGAATTTACCCCAACGTACATCTTCGCTGAATCTTGAAGAACCATCAGTACGGTAGCTTGCTGAAGCAAGATATTTCTGATTATAATTATAGTTAATATTTCCAAAATAACTTTCGATCCTGTGATTATCAGTTGCTGAACTTGCCGGTGAAAAAGGGCCGGTACCATTATCTAAATCTGTTTGGCCAGGGAAAGTAAATCCAGATGCATTTGCAGAAACATAGCTGTATTTGTACATGTAATTTTCATGACCAGCCAATGCTCTGATATTGTGACTTCCAAAATCTTTCGTCCATGTTAATACCTGGTTGCCGGTTAATGAAATCTGGCGATCATTGGTTTTTGTTGAACGTCCTCCATCACTTAACCCTGGTGTTGGAGCCGCATCTCCATATTGGTTATTTTGATAACTGGTAACGTTATTTCCAAAATAGTTTACACCAAGAGTTGTTTTGAATAAAAAGTCTTTCAGGAATTTTATTTCAGCATAAGTATTGAGATTTCCATTTAAGATATCTCTTGAACGGTCATCAAGTTCAAGTGAGCCTAAAAGATTTGAACGACCTGCATATGGCCTTGTTCCCATCTGATCTACAGTACCCCAGTCTAGTTTATTCTGGCCGGTTAACGGATCAATTACATAAGCCCCTGTTGTTAAATTGTGCTGGTAAACAGGATAAATCGGCCCCATCTGTCTTGTATAGTAGAAGGGGTTGGTTGTTGCAGTTCCGCCACTGGGAACATCCTTTCTCTTTGCCATTGAACCATCAAGGTTCACACCAATGTTTAACCAATTTGTTGCTGCGGTATTAATATTTGTACGGAAATTATAACGCTTGTATCCGGAGAACTTTACGATACCATCTTCATTCAGATAACCGGCAGAAATAAAATAGTCAGTTTTATCACTGGCCCCAGAAATATTGAAGTTGGCATTGGTACGTGAAGCTGTGCGGAAAAGTGCATCCTCCCATGATTCATTCCACAATAACTGTGCGTTGGAGTTTAATTTTCCTGTAACAGGATCAACAACCTGTGCCGCTGGAACATTATAAGCATTATAAACAAGTCCGTTCGGTCCTGCTAAAACATTTGAAGCTGAAACTCCTGCTGCTGAAGGCGTGCTGCCCCCTGCTACATAAGAATTTCTGTATGCTTCCCAGAATAATTCATAATATTCTTTAATACCAACCCTGTCATATTCGGGAATTCCACGGCTCATAAAACCCTGGCGTAAAGTGAAATTAGTAGAGGCTTTCCCTTTTTTGCCCTTTTTGGTAGTAATCATAATTACACCATTGGCAGCCCTTGAACCATAGAGCGCTGCAGCTGAAGCGTCTTTAAGAACAGTTACAGACTCAATATCTTCTGAAGCAATAGCAGAGATAGAGCCATCGTAAGGAACACCATTCAAAACATACAACGGTGAACTGGATGCGTTTACTGAACCAACTCCACGAATTAATACACTGGCACCAGTTCCCGGAGCACCACCACCATTTGTTGCAATTAAACCGGGAATTAAACCTTCAAGAGCACGTGTAACGGATGTTACCTGCTGCTTTTGAAGAGTGGCATTGGTAATTGTGTTTTCAGATCCGGTAAATGCTGTTTTCTTAACAGTACCATATGGAACAGTAACTACTACGGTTTCCAGCGTTGATACATTGGCAATCATAACAATACTATACACGGATTGATTGCCAATTGTCACTTCCTGAGCATTCATATTCACAGACGTAATAACTAGGACTTTTGCATTTGATGGTAACTGAAGTGAAAAAGTTCCATCAGGTTTCGTAGCTGTTCCTACAGTAGTTCCTTTAACAAGAACAGAAGCATTTGCAACAGGGTCGCCGGCTTCATCCGTAACTTTCCCTGAAATTAACCGCTGAGCCGAAGCTTCAAGGGCAAAAAAAGCAAATGCTGCTACAAGAATTAATAGTTTCTTCATGAGCATTTAGTTTATTATTAAAATAGAATTCACAATGTAACTTCATCAGGCTTAATAACAATTTTTTTGATACTCTTTTTTTTGAATGGTAAAAAACCTCTGTAAAAGAAGATTTTATACCGCTATTTATCAAAAATCACCCTTCAAATCGTTGAGTAAGCATACTCTAATTCTTTTTGTCCTTGATATTGACAAACTGTAAGCCCATTAGGCTGCATGTGGCAATAACAAAACACCAATGTGCAGCATTGGCTAAAAAATTCTGTCTAATAAAGAAAATATCAACATAATTCCTTTTTTTTGTTGTTTAACCAGTACCGAAATCCACCCAATTCTTTTTTCTTAAAACAATTTAACTCTGAAACTGTTGCTTAAAGCTAAATAGGCAATTATTTTTTATATCAAATCAAAACCAAGTATGAGAAAACTTGCAACAATGATGACAGTGCTATTACTGTGCAGTTTGCACATTTTTGCACAAAACAAGACTGTTACAGGAAAAGTAACAGATGAAAAAGACGGGGCTCCTCTGGCAGGCGTTTCGGTAACCGTAAAAGGAACTACTGTAGGAACCACAACAGCTCCTGATGGAACCTTCAGCCTTAGCGTTCCAGGTTCAGCTAAAATCCTAGTTATTTCATTCGTAAACTACGAGCCCCAGGAAATAGCTATTGGTTCCAAATCGGTATTTACTGTAGCACTTACTTCTTCTTCTAAAGCTTTGGGAGAAGTAATTGTAGTTGCCTACGGTACAGTAAAAAAGGGAGATTTTACAGGGTCTGCCAACCAGATCTCAAATGATGATTTCAAAAACCGGCCCATACTTAACCCATTGAACGCAATTGTGGCTACTGGTCCGGGTGTACAAACTACAGCTGCAAATGGTGCTCCTGGTTCATCTCCGGGTATACGCATCAGGGGATTTGGTTCAATCAGCGCTGGTTCAGGGCCTCTGTATGTTGTAGATGGAGTAGCATACGATGGTGGTATTGCAAATCTGAACACTGATGATATTGAAACAATCACTACTTTAAAAGATGCTGCAACTACAGCTTTGTGGGGATCAAGAGCTGCCAATGGTGTAATTATGATTACTACCAAAAAAGGCAAGAAAAACAAAAATGGCTTTAGCATTAAAGCACTTCAGGGATTCAGCACCAGGGGTTTGGAAGAATATGAAAGAGTAAATGCTTTTCAATATTATCCATTAATGTGGGAAGCTCTCAGAAACTCTCTTCAATATACATCAGGGCAAACTGCTGCAGTTGCAAGCCAAAATGCTACAAATGGCATCAAAGCCCAGCTTGGCTATAATCCGTTTAACGTTGCAAGTAATGATATTGTAAGAACAGATGGATCTCTTAACCCCAATGCTCAACTTTTATGGGCAAACGATCTTGATTGGACAAAAGACATGGTAAGACTTGGTACACGTCAGGATTACTCAATCAGCTATAATGGAGGTAATGATAAATCTGATTACTTTGGTTCATTTGGCTTTACCAATGAAAAAGGTTTTATCATTCGTTCAGACTGGAGGAGGTTTACTGGTCGTTTAAATGTAAATACTCAACCATTGAAATGGTTTAAAACCGGTTTAAATGTATCAGCTTCAATTAACAATTCAAACCAGGCAAGTGATGGAAGCAGTACAGGCTATGTTAATCCGTTCTTCTTTTCAAGAAATATGGGACCTATTTACCCTGTTTATGCTCACAACCAAACTACCGGTGAGTATTTGTTAAACTCACTTGGTCAACGTTTTTATGACTATGGCAACCTCAGTGCTTTAGGTATTCCTAACCGCCCTGGCGGAGCATCCCCTGGTCGTCATGTAATTGAAGAGACAAAACTTAACCAAAGCCTGTTTAAAAGAAACACAATAAGTGCACGTTCGTACGGCAGTTTTATGTTTACTTCATGGTTAAAGTTTACTACCAATATATCTGTTGACTTAACAGATTATAACGGAAGTTCATATGAAAATACAAAAGTAGGAGATGGTGCGCCTGCAGGCCGTGCTTCTAAAACAAATACAAAAACCACATCCTATACATTCAACCAGATTCTTGATTTCAATCAGAAGTTTGGCAACCATAATATTTCTGCTATTGCCGGTCATGAGAACTACGACTGGACATACGATTATTTATATGGTTTCAAACAAGGCCAGGTATTGGAAGGCAATGTAGAGTTCCCAAATTTCTCAACTATTAACAGTCTTTCTTCGCAAGTAGATAAGCGCAGAATTGAAAGCTATTTCAGCCGCTTTAACTACGATTATCAGGGCAAATATTTCATTAGTGGTAATATTCGTTGGGATGGAAACTCAAGATTTTCTCCTGATGTTCGTTGGGAAGATTTCTGGGGTGTGGGTATTGGCTGGAGAATAGACAAAGAAGGCTTTATGAATTCATTACCATTCGTAAATGCACTTAAATTAAGAAGTAGTTATGGTCAATTAGGTAATGATGATATTGGTACTTATTATGCATACCCTGCATTCTATGCGTTAGGTTACAATAATGCGTCTGAACCAGGTGCTTTGCAATCACAGCTCGATAATCCACTTCTTACATGGGAATCTAATAATTCTTTTGACCTTGGAATTGATTTCGGATTGTTCAAAAACAGGTTAAGAGGTAGTGTTGAATATTACGACCGCAGAAGCGCAGGACTCATTTTTGACGTGCAACTGCCGCTTTCAACCGGAGGCTTTATTGTACCAACCAACATCGGGAACATGTACAACAAAGGTTTTGAAGTAGAAGTTGCCGGAGATGTTTTCCGTATGAAAAATTTCAACTGGGAAATGAAGATTAATGCAAACACGATTAAAAATGAAATCACCAAAATGCCTGAAAGTAACAAAGAGCAGATTTCAGGAACCAAAAAATATATGGAAGGTGTTTCAAGATATGAATACTGGTTACGTGAATGGTATGGTGTTGATCCTGCAGATGGGGTAGCTCTGTACAGGGCAAATACATGGAGTGCAACTACATGCCGTCTTGTGGATAACGGAAAAGGAGGAACTGACACAGTTACTACCGATATCAACAATGGTAAATACCATTACGCAGGAAGTTCAATCCCGAAATTATTTGGTGGTCTCGAAAACACATTCTCATTTAAAGGTTTTGAGTTAAACATTTTGTTGCAGTATCAAATAGGTGGCAAAGTTTACGATGGAACTTATGCTGCATTGATGCATGCCGGCACATATGGTACAGCTCTTCATGCAGATGCTTTGAAAAGATGGACAAAAGCAGGCGATATAACAAACGTTCCAAGAATGGATAACAGTAAAGTAGGCGTGTTTGATGCTGCCAGTGACAGATGGCTGATTGATGCATCATTCCTTAACATCCGTTCTATTACTTTATCCTACAAATTCCCTCAATCATTTATTTCCAAAATCAATGCACAGGATGGAAGCTTCTTTGTAGGATCTGAAAATGTTGCCATTTTCTCAAAAAGAAAAGGAATGAATGTGAATCAATCTTTTGATGGTACAACATCTAACGTTTATACTCCGGCAAGAATTATTACAGCAGGTGTTAACCTTAACTTCTAAAAAAAATATACATGAAAAAAATACTCATCATAAACATGCTGTTATTAACAGGTTTTACTGTAATAATGACTTCATGTAAAAAAGATTACTTACAGACTGCTCCCACCGATCAGGCTGCACAGGGAGATATTTTTAAAACAACAACAAATGCGTGGAATGCAATTAATGGCATTCACCGCTCTCTTTATATTCAATATAACTCCCGTCAGGATCAAGGTGGTCAAAGCAAGAATATGATAGATATGGATATTCTTGGTGAAGATGTTGTTTTTCCAACAACGGGTAATGGCTGGTTTGTAACCACATACAGGTGGACAGATCACCGCAACGAAAATGCATGGTCGCCTTACTTTAATTTTCAGTTTTATTATGACATCATTGCAAATGCAAATATGATTATTGCAAACATTGATGCGGCGTCAGGACCTGATGCTGATAAAAAAGTAATCAAAGGTCAGGCACTTGCTTACAGAGCATGGTCATATTTTCAAATGATTCAGCTGTTTGGCAAAAGATATGATAAAGCAACTGCCAACGATGGTCTTGGTTTAACTCTTGTTCTGGCTCCAACTACTGAAAAACTGCCACGTGCAACAGTAGCTGAAGTTTACAATGCAATTGTAAAAGATTTAACGGATGCAATTACAAATCTTACAGGTGCGCCAACAAGATCAAATGTATCCCACATTAATATCAATGTAGCAAAGGGTATAAGAGCAAGAGTTGCACTTGCAATGCAAGACTGGACAACTGCTGCGCAAATGGCCAACGAGGCAAGGACTGGATTCAGTTTAATGAGTAATGCGCAATATCTGCAAGGATTCAATAACTACACAAATCCTGAATGGATGTGGGGAAGCCGCCAGGTTGCAGATCAAACAACTTATTTCTATTCGTTCTTTGCTTACATGTCGGCTGATTTCAATTCAACCAACATCCGCACCAATCCGAAATGTATTAATTCAGCGCTTTACAATTTAATTTCTGCTACTGACGTAAGAAAAGGATTGTGGGATGCAACTGGAGCAAATACAGTATTTCCAATACCTCCCGGTGGTGTAAGGAAACCATATATGCACAGAAAATTCTTATCAGGTGGCGGTAGCGGAAGCAGTATTGGTGATGTTCCGATTATGCGTGTTGCAGAAATGTATTTAATTGAAGCCGAAGCCAGGGCAAGAGCCGGAGGCCAAGATGCAACAGCAGCAAATGTTTTATTTACTCTTGTAAAAAACAGGGATGCCAGCTATGTATTATCTACTAATACTGGTCAGGCTCTGATTGATGAAATTATGATTCACAGAAGAGTGGAATTATGGGGTGAAGGTTTCCGTTTCTATGATTTGAAACGTTTGAATCTTCCGCTTAACAGAACCGGAGCAAATCACGATCCTGCAGTTGCAACTACACTTTCAGTTCCTGCCGGAGATAAACAATGGGAATTCTTAATTCCAAGAACTGAATTAAATACTAATTCAGCCTGCGTGCAAAACCCGCTTTAATAAATTTTCTTCAATAAAAAAAGGTGACCAGTTTGGTCACCTTTTTTATATCAGGCTTTTATTATTTTAAAAGTTCCGACAGTTTCGAATCCAGATCTCCTCCTCTCAAATTATCTGCTATTACTTTTCCTGAAGGATCAATCAGCACATTGTATGGAATACCTTGAAACCCGTATAAACTTACAGCTTCGCTTTCCCAGAACTTGAGATCGCTGATATGATTCCAGGTTAAACCATCTTCCTTAATTGCTTTCAGCCAGGCCTCTTTTGTTTTGTCAAGCGATACACCAAGAATGGTGAAATTTTTATTCTTGAACTTGTTATATGCTGCTACAACATTTGGATTTTCTGCACGGCAGGGGCCACACCAGCTTGCCCAGAAATCAACCAGCACATATTTTCCTTTTAAACTGCTGAGTGAAAAATTCTTGCCATTCACATCAGGCATTGTTATCTCTGGCGCCACAGAACCAATTGCAACCGAACTTTGCATTTGCTGTTGTTGCTGCTGCTGTTCTTTCGCTTTGCTTATGCTTTCACGAAATTGTTTTACAACTGCTTTAATTCCGCTGTGCTTTGGAAACCTTTTCTCAAGGCTGTTAAACATTTTTTCATTTTCTGCAACATCGTTTGCGGCATTAATGGTAACTGCAAACATGCTAACCATCGGGCTTTCATCTTTCTCTGCAATTTGTGTTACATAGGCCTTAAATGCATTGACAATGTTTGTAGCTTCCATTTGTTTTTGAACCTTAACACTGTCACTTGTTGCTGCCGACTGCATTTCGGCCTGCATTGCATATAATTTTTGTTGTACTACTGTAAGTGAGTCAACAAAAGTTTGCAAACGCTGTGTGGCAGGAGATCCGCTGTATTTGATATTGCGTACATCATTCCAGTCGGCATTTAATGTAATGTTTGATTTATCATTAATTACAAAATACAATGGTCCTTTTTCAACCTGCGGAAAGCGCAGCTGCAATAATGATTCTTCTGCTGCTTTTCCTTTCAATGAAAATTTTCCGTCTTTTAATGTAATACTGTCAACAACCTGCGGAGGCATATTGTCGAACGATATCTGCTCAAGGTACACAACCGTAGCAGGCGCATTTTTAATATCACCACTTACAGTAAAATTTTTACTGCCGTTGTTTTTGCAGGATGTTACTGTAAGTACAACCACTGCTGCAATCCATAATTTCTTCATTCTTTTTATTTTGATAGTTTTTCAGTGACGAGTTGATTCAACAATTTCGGATCGGCTTTTCCTTTTGATTTTTTCATTACCTCTCCAACAAACAAGCCAATCAATCCTTTCTTTCCTTTTTTATATTCTGTTACTTTATCGGGCATTGCAGAAAGCACTTCATCAATCAATAACTGCAACGCATCTTCATTTCTTTCCTGTAATAAATTCATCTGCTGTGCCAACTCAGCTGCAGAAACATGATTGCTCTTCAGCATGGCTGGAAATAATTTCTGAACAGCAATGGTGTGACTCACTTTTCCTTCTTCCACCAACTGAATAATTGATGCAAGAGCAGCAGGTGTCAACTGCAGTTCATTTATCTCAATTCCTACTTCATTCATCACTGATTTTACAGGACCAAGCAACCAGTTGGCAATTTGTTTGAAGGAAGTTGTATGCTTTGCTGTTTCTTCAAAGTAATCAGCTGTTTCTTTATCTTCCGTTAACAATGCAGCATCATATTCCGGTAATGCATATTGATTGATGAAGCGTTGTTTCTTTTGCTCAGATAATTCCGGTAGAGCAGCTTTAATACCTGCAATAAAATCATCTGTTATAATGAACGGCGGCAAATCAGGATCGGCCATATAACGGTAATCATCTGCATCTTCCTTTGTGCGGATGGCAAATGTTGTTTCCGTTTCAGGATTAAATCCTCTTGTTTGCTGAATTACATTCTCACCTTTATCTTTTAACTCAATCATCCGCATCACTTCAAAGTCAATTGCCTTTTTCAGGAATCGGATTGAATTCAGGTTTTTGATTTCAACTTTTGTGCCCAGTTTGGGATCACCTTTTAAACGGATGGAAATATTGGCATCGCAACGCAAACTTCCTTCATCCATATTTCCATCGCACACATTCAGCGTACGAACCAGTTTTCTTATTTCTGTAAAATAAGCCGCAGCTTCATCGCCACTGTGCAAATCAGGTTCAGTAACAATTTCAATCAGCGGAACACCTGCACGGTTATAATCAACCACCGAATACAAATCATGCTGATCGTGCATGCTCTTGCCTGCATCTTCTTCCATATGTATCCTGTTCAGCTGAACATTTTTTTCACCATCAGCTGTTTTGATTTTTACAAATCCACCAACACAAATAGGCGTGGTGTGCTGTGTAAGCTGGTAGCCTTTGGGAAGATCGGGGTAGAAATAATGCTTGCGTGCAAAATAGTTTTTGCGTTCAATTTCACAGTTACAGGCTAATCCCATCCGTACAGCCAGTTCAATGGCTTCTTTGTTCAGCTTAGGTAAAGTTCCGGGATGGGCAAGTGTAATGGGACTAACATGCATGTTGGGCTCTGCACCAAAGCTGGCATCATCGCCACAAAACAACTTGCTTTTGGTTAAAAGCTGGGCATGCACTTCAAGACCAATCACCGCTTCATATTTATCGCTATAGTTCGACATGTTCAATTTCCCTTTTTATCAGGGTCGGGAAGCTGCAAAAATATCCTTTTTAGCCCGAAGCATTTGTGATACAGTTCACAAAAAAAGCCCATCGTTGCTGATGGGCCTGAACATGAATGAAAAAGACTATAAATCAGCCTTATTAAGCTTCTTGGGGATTTTTATTTCCATATTCACCACTTTACCTGCACGAAGTACTTTCAGATTCCATGCATTGTTTTCTGTTTTCTGGTGAAGAGCTTCTCTTGCTTCGGCAACATTGGTTACTTTTTTGCCATTGATTTCTGTGATGATATCATCCTTGAGCACACCATTTTTTTCGGCAGGCGATTCTTTATCTGTATCCAGCACTTTCACACCATTTCCTTCTTCAGTATCCTGGATAGTAATTCCCAGCTGCGGACCTTTTTGTTTCCACATCATCGGGCCATCGAAATGTTCCATGCCAAATGGTTGTTTAAACTGAAATTCAAATTGCCTGTCCTGGAACTCCTGTTGTCTTCTCTGAAATTCTTTTTGTTTCAGCATCAGCTCATTTTGCTTCAGTTCCATTTTATGCTGAAACTCCTGCGGGAACCTGCTTTCGCCTAATTGTGTTTTTACTTTGCTCTCTTTTCCGTTACGCAGGTATGTAATTTCAACTTCATCCTTCGGTTTCTTTTCAGTGATGGCTTTTACCAGGTCGCCGGGCTTTTCTATTTTCTGATCACCCACATTGGTAATGATATCACCTTTCTGCAAACCGGCTTTTTCTGCAGCCGATTCTTTTTGTACTTCTGCCACTTCAACACCTTTTTCATTTTCTTTTGTAACCACTCCAAGTAATGCGCCTTCTTTAAAATCAAAGTGGAATTCCTTCATAAGACCATCGCTATTCCAGTTCATGCCATGGTTAAACCTATACACCTCCCTTGGCATTTTTGGCATGCGCATGATCATTTCATTACCATCAAATTTTTCAATAACGATGTCCTTGTTGCCTTTTTCAACGGGCTTGCCATTTACCGTGACTTTATCACCTTCAATAACAATGGTTGTTTTTTCTTTTTTGTTCCCCTTTTTACGGATGATGATTTCCTGCTTCTCCACTTTATCCTTTTTTTCTTTCACTTCGGATTGGGCTGATACATTTATGGCCGGGAACTGTGCTGCTGCAATAAATGCGAGTACATAGATTGAGAGTCGTTTCATACTTTAAAATTTTAAGCAAAGTACGAAAACTTTCTTATTTACGAAATTTTTCGGAGATTTTAAGAAATCCTAAACATTTGGGTTGATAGAGTGATAAGTTTCCACCGGGCAATGATCAACTACTTCGTTTCGCAGGTAGGTCATGCCGATTTTTTTGAGAACGGAAAGAGATGCTTTATTGTCAACATGTGCCCGGCCAATAATTTCCTTGAGCTGAAGTTTGGAGAAGCCATAATCCAACGTATGCTTTGCGGCTTCGGTTGCAAAACCTTTTCCCCATGAAGATGGGATGTAACGATAGCCGAGATCAATTTCATTTAACTCTGGTCTGAACTTTAATCCGCACCAGCCAATAAACTCATCGTTTTCTTTTACATAAACTGCAAGCCGCCCAAGATTGTACAATGCGTATTGCGGAAGAATATGTTCAAATAAAACATTTCTTGAAAACTCAACACAGGTATGCACAGGTTCGTGCACATACTCTACCACTTCCTGGAAACTGTTGAGATAAAATACCAGCGAAGAATCAGCATCAGTAAACCGACGCAGGTAAAGACGTGGAGTTTCAAAAATGATTTGCATAGATAAAATGTTAAGCAGGTTTCACGCAAAGCAACAAAGGATACAAAGGAACTAAGAACAAAAAAAAATTGTGCTCTTTTGCATTCGTTGCTTCGTTGTGAAAAAAAATTACAACAACCCTTTCACTTTATCAATCACTGCCTGCAGGTTTCCTGCTTCCTGTCCACCGGCAGTTGCAAGTGTTTTTTGTCCGCCACCACCACCTTTGATGAGTGGAGCAACATGTTCTTTAATGATTTTTCCTGCATCAAGATTTTTTGCTGCAGCAACTGAATCAGAAAGTCCAACAGCAACAAATGCTTTGCCATCAATGTTTGCACAAAGCACCGCTGCATAATCAGTAAGACTTGCTTTTAAGTCGAAACAGATTTTCTTCAGTGCATCAGCTGATGATACTTCAACAATTTCACCAATGAAACTTGTGCTGTTAACGATTTCTTCTTTCGTCAACAACTCATGACGTAATGCAGCCAACTGTTTTGCTTCAAGCTTTTCCAATTTCTTCTTCAGTTCTGTATTTTCTGCCTGCAGGTTTTCGATGGCCTTGCCAATATCTTTTGGATTTTTTAATTGCTCACGGATTGAACCGAGTAATGCAGACTGATCATTCACCAGCTCTTCAGCTGCAGCACCGCACACAGCTTCTATTCTTCTTACACCTGCAGCAACAGCACTTTCACTTTTGATTTTAAACAAACCAAGTTCGCCTGTATGACCAACATGTGTACCACCGCAAAGTTCCACACTGTATGCAGGATCCATAATCACCACACGAACAGTATCGCCATATTTTTCACCAAACAATGCCATTGCACCCATTGCAACTGCATCATCTTTTTTCATTTCCTTAATCACAACAGGAATGTTCTGGCGTATTTTTTCATTAACGATTTTTTCCACAGCAGCCAGCTCATCGTCATTCACTTTTGAAAAATGACTGAAGTCGAAACGCAACTGTTCATCGTTATTCAAACTTCCTTTTTGTGCAACATGCGTACCCAATACATTGCGTAAAGCCGCATGCATAAGATGTGTTGCTGAGTGATGTACTGCTATTTTCTGTCTTCTGTCTGCATTAACTTTTGCAGATACATGCGCAGATATATTTACCGGCAGCTGATCAATGAAATGAATGATGAGATCATTTTCTTTTTTTGTATCTCGTACGGGAACTTCTTCTCCTTCAAAACTCAGCACGCCTGTATCACCAACCTGTCCGCCACTTTCAGCATAAAAAGGCGTCTTATCTAACACAACCTGGCAGGCTTCTTTTCCTTTGATATTTACCTTGCGGTATTTAATTACACGACTGTCTGCAACTGTAGATTCATATCCAACAAACTGAACAGTGTTATCGGCAATTACTTCCACCCAGTCTTCTGTATCAATAGCTGTTGCTGCTCGGCTGCGTTCTTTCTGTTGCTGCATTTCCTTTTCAAAACCAGTTTCATCAACCGATAAATTATTTTCAGTTGCAATTAATCTTGTCAGATCAATTGGGAAACCATAGGTATCAAATAATTCAAAGGCATCTTTTCCTGGAATTGTCGTGGTAGTCGTTGTTGATGCAGACACAATAACATCATCAATACGTTTCAAACCTTTTTCAAGTGTACGCAGGAATGCATCTTCTTCTTCCTTCACCACTTTTTGTACAAATGCTTCCTGTGCTTTTAATTCAGGAAACACCGTTTCAAACTGCGTTGCCAAAACAGGAATAATCTGGTGCAGCAACGGATGTTTATAGTTGAGATAAGAATAATAGTAACGTACTGCACGTCTTAAAATTCTCCTGATCACATAACCTGCACCTGTATTGCTTGGCAACTGTCCGTCGGCAATAGTGAAACAGATAGCACGGATATGATCGGCAATCACACGAAATGCAATACTTTCCTTATCATCACCAGCCGTATATTTTTTTGAAACAATTTGTTCAACAGCAGCAATGGTACCAGTGAATACATCGGTATCGTAATTGCTTTGTTTGTTCTGAAGTACACGCACCAAACGTTCAAAGCCCATTCCGGTATCAACATGCCTTGCTGGAAGCTGTTCAAGTGATCCGTCTTTTAAACGGTTGAACTGGATAAATACATTGTTCCAGATTTCAATAACCTGCGGATGATCGTTGTTCACCAGTGTTTTTCCATCAACAGCATTTCGTTCATCATCAGTTCTGCAATCCACATGAATTTCGGTGCAGGGACCACAAGGACCGGTATCGCCCATTTCCCAGAAATTATCTTTTTTCTTTCCCAGCAAAATACGGTCTTCGCTGATATGCTTTTTCCATTCATTCCACGCTTCTTCATCTTTGGGAAGCTGTTCTTTTTCATCACCTTCAAAAACGGTTACGTATAAACGGTCTTTTGGAATTCCGTAAACATCTGCAAGAAGTTCCCAGCTCCATGCTATGGCTTCGGCTTTAAAGTAATCGCCAAAGCTCCAGTTACCCAGCATTTCAAACATGGTGTGGTGATAGGTATCAACACCCACTTCTTCCAGATCGTTATGCTTACCACTTACACGAAGACATTTTTGTGTATCGGCAATACGTGGACTTTCAGGTTTTTTATTTCCTAAAAAATAGTCTTTGAACTGATTCATCCCCGCATTGGTAAACAACAGGGTGGGATCATTCTTCACCACGATTGGTGCCGATGGTACAATCTGGTGCTTTTTAGAAGCAAAAAAGTCTAAAAATTGCTGTCGTATAGCGGCTGCAGTCATCATAACGAACCTTTATTTGGATTGATTTTTGAAGATATTACTCTCCTATCTTTGTAAACTTCCCGTAACGGGAGGCAAAGGTAAGTCAAACCTGTGCACGCCGTAATGTCCATATGAAGAAAATCAAGTATTTCTATAATACCAATACACTTCGCTACGAAAAGCTGGTTACACCTTTACGTGTAAAGCTGCTGCGTGTATTCAGTTTCCTGGCAGCAGTGTCTGTTGCAGGCTTTTTGTTTATGCAGGTATCGTACAGGTATTTTCCTTCGGCAAATGAAAAAAAACTGGTTGGCGAAAACAACCGGCTGAAAGAAAGTTATTCCATTTTGAGTGAAGAAATTAAGCGGATGGATAACCAGCTGCACGAAATTGAAAAAAGGGATAACCAGGTTTACCGTTCCATTTTTGAAGCGAGCCCCATACCCGATAGTGCCCGTGCAAAAATGATGGAGAAACAGGCTGAAGAGAGATTGGTGGCAAGTTTGAGCGAAAATGAACTGAATGCATCAATTATTCACCAGATAAATACACTCCGCAACAGGCTGCATGCACAAACAGTTTCCTTCAACGCAATTGAGGAAATGGTGAAAAACAAAGAGGCATTGCTGGCTGCCACACCCGCCATACAGCCGGTGAGCAATGCTGATCTGAAACGTATGGCTTCTGGTTTTGGATACCGGATTGACCCTGTTTATAAAACCACAAAAATGCATGCCGGTCTGGATTTTACTGCGCCACAGGGTACTCCTATTTATGCTACTGCCAATGGCGTTGTAACGCTTGCAGGAAATACCGGCAACGGTTATGGTAATCATGTGGTAATTAATCATGGTTACAATTACGAAACATTATACGGCCACATGGTACGGGTAAAAGTAAGACAGGGACAAAAAGTTAACCGTGGTGAAGTAATTGGCTGGGTGGGAAGTACCGGAAAAAGCACGGGACCACACTGCCATTACGAAGTACACAAAAACGGCACACCTGTTGACCCGATTTATTTCTTCTATAATGATCTGACTCCTGAGCAGTTTGACCGTATGCTTAAAATGGCTGCAACAGGTAACCAGAGTTTTGATTGATGATTGAAGCCACTGAGATGCTTTTGAATTTTTACTTTTAACTTTTCTTCGTTTAATTACTGCCAACTGATTAGCAGAGGCTACCGTCTATTTATTACTTTTGTTATTCATGGCAGCACTTTCGCAAATAGCATTTGATTTTGATGAAGCACCAAAGCAACCGCAACCGGCAGAGCCGGTGGTGAAAAAGCGTGGCCGCAAACCGTCAAACAGACCAGCAAGGCCTAAGCAGAAACGTGGCAGAAAAAACCTGAAAGAAGCTGCTTCAGAAGCTGAGCTGATTGAACTGCCTCCTGATGAAGAGCTGGGCAAAAAGCTTTATTACAGCATTGGCGAAGTGAGTGATCTGTTTAAAATAAATCCATCTTCACTCCGCTTCTGGGAAACCGAATTCACCATCATCAAACCAAGAAAAAATAAAAAGGGCGACAGGTTTTATAATGCAGGCGATATTAAAAAACTGCATCTCATTTATTACCTGCTCCGTTTTAAGAAATACAGTATTGAAGCTGCAAAGGACTATATTAAAAACAACAGGGAAGAAGTCGACAAACGTTTTGAACTTGTAAAAAGCCTTCAGCAGCTGAAAGCATTTCTGCTTTCCATCAAAGCAGATCTGTAACCGGTAAAACATGATACAATGAAAAAATTATTCAGCACCTTTTTTTTAGTAATCGCCATTACACAGATTTCTTTATCGCAGGTGCAATACGAAGTATCGAGAGACCCCAAAAATGGTTTAAAAACAGTAAAAGGAATTGTGAGCCGTGAAGTGCTGCAAAATGACACAGCTTTTGCATGGATGAAAAATGATTTCAGCTGGTATAAACCCAATGCTGCATGCGTTGCTAATTTAACCGCTGTAAAAGACTCTATACAACTGCTTGTGTTTATTGGCACATGGTGCGAAGATTCGCATGTGGTTTTACCGGAATTACTGATTCTGCTTGACCAGGTAAAATTTTCACCCGATCATTTAACCATCATTGGTGTTGACAGAAAAAAACAAACGCTGGGTTCTCTCAGTGCTGCCTTGAATGTAACAAAAGCACCATCCATTCTTGTAATGAAAGCCGGAAAAGAAATCGGACGTGTGGAGGAATACGGCAAGTACGGAATGTACGACCAGGAACTTGCTGAAGTGCTGGCAAAAGCAAAAACAAATTAATCATTCAGCATACTTCCTGCCAATTCTATTTCCAATGATTTAAGAATATTCAGCAGTTCAATATTCATGGTTTGTTTTAACAGGTTGAATTCATTCATATCAATCACATCGGTGAAATAATCAACCTGTACCGTAATTGATTTGAGGCCAAGCTCTGTAACCAATGCAGTACCGCTCTGAATTGTTTCATGCTGCTGAATTAACTGTTCAGCTTTTTGTGTAAGCTTCTGTAACTGATCAGGATTTGTTTTTACACTTACTTCCAGTTTAATTTCAGCTTTGCGTTGTGTGCGGTGTGTAATATTATCAAGAATACTGTCAACCATTTTTTTGTTGGGTACAGTAACAAATGTTTTTTGCTCGGTTCTGATTCTTGTGCTCCGTAAACCAATACGTTCTACCGTTCCTGAAACCGATTCCACTTTCACAAAATCACCGATAGTATAAGGCTTATCGAAAAAGATGATAAATGATGCAATAAGATTTTCCAGGCTTTCTTTTGTTGCCAGAGCTATGGCCGCAGTAACAATGCTTAACCCTGTAATCAGATTGGAAACATTGAAATGAAATACAAACTTGGCAATCATCATAACGCCGACAATATTCAAAATGGCTTTGAAAAAGTCTTTAAAGAAAACCACAAGCTGGTTATCGCTCTGGTCGGGAGTTTCATTTGCTTTTGTTTCAAAAATGATCGCCAGGAAGTCAATTTGCCTGATGAGAAAACGTACAAAAAAAACAATCAGGATAAGCTTACCAACACCATCAGCAATTTCTTTTGCGCTTACTTTGTACAATTCAAAATCAAGCGCTGAAGGAAATTTCAGTTTGTCAACAGAAAAAATCACAACAATTGAAACAATAAACCATTCCATTGGTATCAGCACCAATGAAATAAACTGTTCTCTGCCGAGATATTTCTTTGCACCTGGAAACAACCCGTAAAGAAGTTTGCAAATCAGCTTTGAAACAACCCCTTTGAGTAAAAACATCGCCGCTATGATTGCGGCAATCCATAAATAACTGACAACAGGATTATCTAAAACGATACGATCTAAGAAATGTGGCATATGCAAAAATAAAACCTCTGCCCTTAATCAGACTTTAAAATGTGAAATGAAAAATATTTCCATTATTCAGCATATACAAATGACCGGGGCGGATAACAGCTTTTTGACGGTTACTCATCTGTGCCGGTAACGGCAACCGCTTTTCAGATAATGTACCACTGGTATATGCAATGATTTCTTGCTGCTCAATGCCTATCAATGTTTTTCCAACCACTGTAAGATCAGTTAAACCGAGATATGAGATTTTTGTTTTAAAGGTTCCGAAAATATCAAAAACATAAACACCTTTTTCAGGATCGTACAGGTAAACAAATCCTTCCTGATCAATTATTTTTACGGGAGAAGGCACTTCATCAAAAATGCTTCTTAAATCAACTGTTTCGTTCAGCACAGCGCCATCCTCACCAATTTTTTTTAATTTATTGTTTTGTTCATCATACACCCAAACATTATTGTCGTAGCTCTGTGCTATCGCTTTTGCCTGAAAAATATTTTGCTTACGCAGATCAATACTGTTTACATTATTTAGAAAACGATCAAGCACAACAACCGTTGAAAAGCTTTTGTAATAAAGCAGAATTTTTAAAGGATTGGCAGCGTCAATGGAATACAACTTACCGTACCGCCGCACATCATTAAACACCGCAAGAGAATCGCCATTACTGTTTAATTTTTTAAGCTGGTTGTTTTTTGTGAGAAGATAATAGTTGCCAAGATTATCAACTGTAAAATCAATATAATCTCCTTCAATTGTTTTTGCCTGCTGATAAACAGAATCCTGTGCAAACAACACTTGCGTAATAAACAGGATCAATATGAACAGAGAATATCTCAATGCTGGTAATATTTCAATTCCAATTGTTCTCCATCAAACGAAGCAAAGCTGAAGTATCGTATCCAGTCGCCAAGATTGATGTAGCGGCTTTTCTCAGTAAGACGAAAATCAATGGGCAAATGGCGGTGACCAAACACAAAAAAATCATAATTCTTTTTCTGCAGTATTTCTTTGCAGTAAATGATGAGCCATTCTTTGTCTTCGCCCAAAAATGTTTCTTCAGTTGCCCCTGTTTGAGCACGGCTGCGGCGGCTGAGATAGTTTGCTAATCCCATACCAACTGCCGGCGGCAATATGCCAAACAGCCATTGACAAACAGGATTACGGAAAATTTTCTTGAGCATTTTATAACCATGATCGCCGGGGCCTAACCCATCGCCATGTCCAATTAAAAACTGTTTGCCATTAAACTCAAATTCTTTTGGTTCAAAATAAACAGGAATATTCAGTTCGGTTTGCAGGTAATCTTTCATCCACATATCATGATTGCCAACAAAAAAATGAACAGGAATGCCTGCATCAGTTATCTCCGCTAATTTACCCAGTATACGTACAAAGCCTTTGGGAACTACAGTGCGATATTCATACCAGAAATCAAACATATCGCCAACAATGAAAATCACTGCCGCATCTTCTTTGATTTCATTTAAAAACTGAACGACTTTCTTTTCCCGTAAAAGACTTTTTTCATAATTGGGTGCCCCCAAATGAAAGTCGGAAAGAAAATATATTTTTTTGCCGGGAGGAATTTGCATGAAACAAATATAAAGAAGGAAACAGAGCTGAACTATAAATGATTTTTTCTGCGGGCATACTCCATCACATCACCACTTTCAACACGTGGCATTCCGGTTAAATCTTTCCTGTACCAGTATATCCAGGCAGTATATTCTTTATCATTCGCATATACTGTTGTCAGTTCACGGCAGTACAGTTGTTCTTCACCTTCTTCGGGGAACACACCTTCATAATCATCTAACTGGCTGATGGCCCAGTTAAATTCTTCATCAGAGTTTGCTTTGTATAATTCACCAATAATAAAATGCTCATCCATTGTTGGAATAGCTGCAGGATATTCACCCAAATCGTACAAATTGCCTTTTACTTTTGCATCGCCTTCAAAAGAAAAGTAAGGAGTGATATAATGAAATGCTGTTCCGGGAAAATCTTTGCGCAGGCTGCCGTAAACAAACAGGAATTGTGGTGAACTGTTCATAGATTAAAGTTACACTCCCGTTAAGAGAGAAAAAAGATAATTGCAGATAATATTGTTAAGAGAAATACTAAACTGATTCTTCCACCAAAAACACAAACACTTCTTTTGGTCCATGCACACCTACCACTAATGTTTTTTCTATATCGGCTGTGCGGCTTGGACCTGTAGCAAAAGTGATGAAAGAAGGAAGCTGATTACCATATTTTTCTTTCAGTTGCTGTAACCCGTCTTTTAAATCGTACACCAACTGGCTGGTATAAGCAATACAAATATGAACGGGTGCATAAACACTTGTGGTGCGGCCGCTTTCATTTGCTGTGCTTAAAACCATTGTGCCTGTACGGCTGATTAATGATTCGCAGGTGGTAATGCTTACATCGCTGTCTGCCAGTTCATCATAAAATGTTACAGGAAATTTATGTTGCTGCAAAGCTGTTTGCAGTTTCTGTTCACGGCAAACAATCTTTGTCCAGTTTCTTGATGCAGCCAGTTCAAGCAGCTGTTGCGACAGATCATCTTCATCGGCACAAAACACAAATTTTCCCTGCAGTTTTGTAAACTCCTGTGCAAATTGTACAGCCATATCATCAACCGGAGGTTGAAAAACGCTGTTGTTTCCGTCACTGTTGGGAAAAGGAACAGGCACCGGATGACTCAGTGCCTGTCTTATTTTTTTAAGAATGTTTTCTTTTGAAGGAGAAACAGTCATAATCAGATTTTATCAATTTGCGGATTGTTTATTTCGCTTGCAGGATGAGCATGATGAGGAATTTCGCTTTCAACTTCATCCAGCAATTTTTTGTGTTCAAATGGCCGCTTTCCAATCAGCGTTTCCACATCACTCTGGAACAATACTTCTTTTTCAAGTAAAGCCTTTGCCAGTTTTTCCACTTCTTCTTTCTTTTCAGTCAATAATGCTTTGGTGCGCATGTAAGCTTCGTCAATCAGCTTACGTACTTCGTTATCGATCATTTCAGCTGTTTGCTCACTGTAAGGTTTTGTGAATGTTTGTTCCTGTGTAGGATCATAATAACTGATGTTACCCAGCTTATCATTCATACCATAAACAGTAATCATGGAGTAAGCAATTCTTGTAATCTGCTGAAGATCGTTACTTGCACCTGTTGAAATTTTACCAAAGAAAATATCTTCACTTGCACGGCCGCCAAGTGTCATGCAAATCTGATCGTTCAGTTGCTCCGTATTATAGAGATACTGTTCTTTTGGTGTGTATTGGGCATACCCTAATGCAGCCGTTCCTCTTGGTACAATAGTAACTTTCAGCAGCGGGTAAGCATGCTCAAGGAACCATCCGCAAATTGCGTGACCAGCTTCGTGGTAAGCGATGATTTCTTTTTCTTCAGGACTGATGAGTTTGTTTTTCTTTTCCAAACCACCAATTACACGGTCAATTGCATCCTGGAAATCGCTCATATCAACTGCCGCTTTTCCTTTTCTTGCAGCAATCAATGCAGCTTCATTACATACGTTGGCAATGTCAGCACCGGCAAAGCCCGGAGTTTGTTCTGCCAGTTTATGAATGTCGAGTGTTTCAGAAACTTTGATGGGTTTCAGATGCACTTTGAATATCTGTTCACGACCTTTTACATCGGGGCGGTCAATTGAAATCTGGCGATCGAAACGACCAGGACGCAGCAATGCTGAATCCAATACATCTGGTCGGTTGGTAGCTGCAAGGATGATAATTCCTGTATCGCCACCAAAACCATCCATTTCAACCAGTAACTGGTTTAATGTATTTTCCCGTTCATCATTACTTACAATTGCATTTCTTCCACGTGCACGGCCAATTGCATCAATTTCATCAATGAAAATAATACAAGGCGCTTTTTCTCTTGCCTGCTTGAACAAATCTCTCACACGGCTTGCGCCCACACCCACAAACAGTTCCACAAAGTCAGAACCGCTGATGCTGAAGAAAGGCACTTGTGCTTCGCCGGCCATTGCTTTTGCCAGCAATGTTTTACCGGTACCGGGAGGGCCTACAAGCAGTGCACCTTTTGGAATTTTACCACCCAGTGCAGTATATTTTTTGGGCTGTTTCAGAAAGTCAACTATTTCCATTACTTCCACTTTGGCTTCATCCAAACCGGCAACGTCCTGGAAGGTTACATTTACTTTCGTTCCTTTTTCAAATAATTGTGCCCTTGATTTACCAATATTAAAAATACCGCCACCACCTGGCCCGGCACCACCGCCACTGTTCATTTTACGCATGAGCAAAATCCACAAACCAATTAAAACAAGTATTGGTAGTAATAAACTGATCAGCGGGCTTAACCAGTTTTCATCCGTATCATAATCAGCAATGGGTTTTCCAGTAACCGCACTATTATTTGCAATGATTTCCTGTACCCGTTTATCAAATTCCTTATGATCAGCTACCGGAAATTCAAAATTCAAACCCTTTGTTTTGTCAATTTTTTCCTTTGGGGCTTTGTCGGCTACAATTTTAAGAATTGCGGGGTCATTTGATGCCTGCGGCTTCAACGTTACCCTGACAATATCCTTATTTCTGACAATGGTATATTTTTCAACATATCCCTTCTTTAACATACTGTCTTCAAATACCAGTTGTGAAGTGGGTATGGAATTGGGGGTAAATCCACGAAACAGGTTAAAGCCAATCAATACAATGGCAATAAGTGCATATAACCAGTATATATTAAAGCGGAATGTTTTGCGGGATCTTTTTTGTCGCCGCTGTTTTCAGGCATATTTCCTTGATTCAAACTCATCTTTTTTTGTACCTGTTTACAGGTTTTTGATAGTATTACAAATTAGTGGCTAAATGTTTCACTGAAGCCGTTATTTTTTTAAGAATAACTGTTGAATTACTCATGGTCTGCGCTGGCAGCATCATTCCACATTTCTTCAAGCCGGTAAAATTTTCTTGTTTCAGGCTGAAAGATATGTACAACTACGTTTATATAATCAACCAAAACCCATTGCAGTGCGTTCATTCCTTCATGCCGGTAAGGAGCTTCACCACACAGTTCTCTCACTTTTACCTCAACATTATCGGCTATCGCCCTTACCTGCGTAGTGCTGGTAGCTTCACAAATAATAAAAAAATCGGCTACTGCTTCAGGAATCTTGCGCAAATCAAGACTTACGATATTTTCACCCTTTTTTTCCTGTATTGCGTTCAGGATGGCTTTAAATAACTTACTGTTTCGGTTAATGCGGGAAATAGCTTTTTTTTCTTTGCTCCGGGAAGTTAACAGAGATAATGTACTCAATCGCTTTTTTGTTTAATGAATAAATCTGTTTTTTTGCAATGACGAACAGTCAATGCGTTTTACTTTTATTAATTTGTCCAAAATTAAACAATCTTCATCAACCTTGCTCGTTAAAAAAACAAATAGCCTCTGGATTGAACTGGACACTGTTGACAGCACCAACAACTATGCCATGGGGCTGATACATGAAGGAGTGGCACAGCATGGTATGACGGTTTTTGCCCATCACCAAACCCAAGGAAAAGGCCAGCGGGGGAAAAGCTGGGCATCCGAACCCGGCGCCAACCTGAGTTATTCTATTATCGTACAACCTTCGTTTCTGCTGCCCGCACAAAGCTTTCAGTTACTTTCAACCACTGCCGTTTCGGTACGAAATTCATTAAGTTTTTTAACCGGAGACGAGACAACAATCAAATGGCCAAATGATCTTTACTGGCGTGACAGAAAGACAGGAGGTATTCTTATTGAAAATGTGATAAGAGGCACACAATGGCAATGGGCAATTATTGGAATAGGCATTAACGTAAATCAAACCAAGTTTAAAAATCTGCCCAACCCTGTTTCCATAAAACAAATAACCGGAAAAACGACAGATGTGCCGGAATTAGCCAAGTCAATTTATGCAGAGCTGATCAACTCCCTGTCTCTGCTGAAAAAAAACGGTTTTTCTGAATTACACGAGCAGTACAACCGGCATTTGTATAAGTTAAATGAGGTAGTACGGTTAAAAAAGGGTCCCCGCAATTTTGAAACCCTGATAAATGAAGTAACCAATAACGGGCAACTTGTTACAGGCTATGAAACAAAAGAGTATTTTGATTTTGGTGATATTGAATGGTTGGCATAAAATATACTTTATTAGCAAATCTGCTTTTATCCTATAGCCTGCGGGGATTATCTTTGTTCACATAAAAACAATAATCAACTCATGAACTGAGCCACAAAAATTATCCGGTAATTTATACCAGCAGCAAGAATAGTTTTTGTGACGAATACTATGTGAGTAATATCAATTTAAAACAATCACATGAAAATAGCAGTAGCAAAAGGCGACGGTATTGGCCCTGAAATAATGGATGCAGTATTAAGCATTTTTAATGCCAACCATGTTCCGCTTGAATATGAAATGGTGGAAATGGGTAAATGGGTTTTTGACAAGGGATTTAATAATGGCATGACACCTGAAGCCAAACAAAGCATTGAAGAACTTGGTTTGCTGTTTAAGGGACCAATGGAAACGCCAAAAGGCAAGGGTGTAAAGAGTATCAATGTTACTGCACGCAAAACCTGGAACACTTATGCGAATAAAAGAGCTTTTCAAACATTACATGGTGTAGACACAGTTTTCAGCAAAGCAGGTATTCCGATAGATGTTACTGTGGTTCGTGAGAATATTGAAGATACGTATGGCGGCATTGAACACATGCTTACACATGATGTGGCACTGAGCCGCCGTTTTATTACCCGCCCCGGTAGTATGCAGGTGATCCGTTATGCATTTGAAATGGCCAAACAAAAAAATGCACGCCGTATTACCTGCGGTCATAAAGCAAACATCATGAAAATTACGGATGGTTTGTTTCTTGAATGTTTTTATGAAGTGGCGAAAGAATATCCTGAACTGAAGGCGGATGATATTATTGTAGATGATCTTTGCATGAAACTGGTTACAAGACCCGACACATTTGATGTGGTCGTGTTAACCAATCTGCAGGGCGATATTGTGAGTGATCTTTGTGCCGGGTTGGTTGGCGGATTAGGCTTTGCACCAAGTGCAAACATCGGCGATCATATTTCCATTTTTGAAGCTGTTCACGGAACAGCACCTGATATTGCAGGAAAAAATATTGCCAACCCTACTGCCTTGTTGCTAAGCGGTATTGCCATGCTTCGCCATGTTGGTTTAACAGAGAATGCAGCAGTTATTGAAAATGCTTTACTCTATACACTTGAAAGCGGAGTACATACAGGAGATTTTGGAGATAAATCAACTCCATCTGTAAATACAACGCAGTTTGCTGAAGCTGTCATCAGCAATTTTGGCAAACAACCCAAACAAGGTGCTAAAGAAATTATTGCCAACAAGCCGGGCACTCCAACTCCGCTGAAGTTAGAGTTAAATTCAATGATGGTTTCAACAGAAAGTGAAGATGAAGTAATTGTTGGTGTTGATTTGTTTATTGAAAGTGATGAACAACCAAATGAAATTGCTGAAAAATGTAAGCGCCATGCAGGTGTAAAATTCAATCTTGTAAACATCAGCAACCGTGGTACTCAGGTTTGGCCAACAGGTTCAGTTTACACCAACCTGGTAAACCAGTACAATGTGCGTTTTGAAACAATCAATAATTATCCGTTGAACCAGCAGGATGTAATCGGTTTGTATGTAAGCATGAGCGGTAATTTCAAAATCTGTTCATTTGAATTACTCAATTCGTGGGGTGATAAGAAAGCTTATAGTTTGGCACAAGGGCAATAATTTTTTACGGATATTTTTAGCAGCCGCCGGGATTGTTTATAAACTTTGCCGGCGGTTTTGTTATTCTTCCGCCTTCCTTGCTTCAACTTCAAAAGGGTTGTTATAATAGCCGTACTTAATACTGTACCATAAATACAAGAGAAGAAATTTCAGCAATCCATACCTTTTGTACTGCTCAATATGAGCAAGTTCGTGTTTCAGCCACCGTTTATTATTCAGAAAATCTTCACGCTTTGTGTTGTGCAGGTGAATGGTTTTACCAATCACCATTGCAACCCGGTTCGCTTTCAGTTTTTTTGCAGCAAACAGGGCAAGTAGTGATTTCTCTTTTATACGGTAGTTCATATCAAAACAAAAGTGCATCATAAAGATGCACTTTCCTGTTGATTGGTTATTGTATAAACTGTTAATTATTCAGTGCCCCTGCATCAATCCAGCAAATTATTGAGTTACGTTGAGCATTCGATAATGCTGAATTTTTGGGCATTGATCCGCTGAGGATTACAGCCCTGATATTTGCCTTTGCTGATGAAATCTGGCTGTAACTTGTTAAAGCTCCGGGCCCGTTTGTACTTCCTGACGCATGACAACCGCTTTGTGCACAAACAGATTGAAAAATGGGCGACACATCATTTGTAAAATTAACAGCGGCACCTGTGCAGGTTAAAGTAAAACCACCGCCGCCCCCTCCCGTATTACCACCGCCGGTATTTGTTCCACCGGTATTTTCTTTTGTACAGGAATAAGCAAACAGTAAAATCAATGCAATAAGTAATGATGATACTTTTTTCATATAAGATCAGTTATTGTTTGATGTGTAAGCTACCAAACCGGCAGTTACCTATCAACCGAACCAGCCCGAACAGGCATTACAGGTGTTTGAACAGGAAAAAACAGCAGGCTATTTTTGATTGATCAATTCAAGTATTTGCTGAGTGTGATTTTTTGTATTGGGCCGAAGAATGATATGTTCAATTATTCCTTTCTCATTTATGATAAACGTTGTGCGTACAAGCCCATCAAATATTTTTCCCATGAACTGTTTTTTACCCCACACATCGTAAGCTTTGATTACTTCATGTTTTTCATCGGCAATTAAACGGAAAGGCAGGTTATTTTTTGTTTCAAATTTCTTATGCTTATCAACTGCATCTTCACTTACTCCAATAATTTCAAACCCCGCTTTTTTTAGTGCTGCGTAATTATCACGCAGATTACAAGCCTGTATTGTACAACTTGCCGTTAAATCATGCGGGTAGAAGTAAAGGATGATTTTTTTGCCCTTGTATTCAGAGGAAGATATTTTCTTACCATCCTGGTCAATGCCTTTAAATGCCGGGGCTTTATCGCCTGCTTTTAATTTCGTTACGTAGTTTTTGAAGGGTTGTTTTTTTGTTGCCATTTTACACAAAGCCGGTATGTTTTGCTACCGGTATTTTAAACATTTATTTTCTTGTAAACTGAATGATTCGTTCTGTTGTATTTCCCGCTTCATCCTCCGCAATTAAACGTAACTCATGTTCACCTGCCGGGCAGTACTCATCAACCTTGTAACGATATACCGGGCCAAGTCCCGTAAACATCAACCAGTTCCCGTCTAATTCAGCCCTGAAACTTCTGATTGCTTTTTTATTATCATTCACAGTACATGTAATTGTTGCTCCTGCAGCAACAGTGCCGCTGTCGGTTACACCGGAAATTACAATTGCCGGCGGCACTTCGTCAACCTCGAGCCACAATTCGCCAAACTCTCTGAACTTAGCTTCGTACCAGCCTTTCACCAATGTTGCCCGTTCAACAATTGTTTTTCCTTTTGCGTTTTTAATCATTATTACACGGTTACGAACAGCTGCCGGAATGGGTTTATTGGGCTTGATACGAAATACCATTGAATCGTGAATTGGTATTACAGGTGTGTGCATTACATGAATATTGGAATAAGCCGATGTGCTTGTTTTGTAGTTGTAAACAAACCTGAACGCATCGTAAAAACTTTTTTCCGTACTTACCATTTGTATATCATCACGTTCAAACACATTGATCTGCCCCGGCAGCATGTAGCGGCTGTCTTTTTGCCAACTTGCAGCAGGCAATGTGGCAGCAGTGCGTTTCAGATTAAAATGAAGTACAGAAGCATTATCATTTGCATCTTTCACAACTATTTTAACCTGGTGAGCAACAGTATCGCCGAGATAAATTATTCCATCGCCTTTTTTGTAGTATATCGGCAAACGATCGCCGGGAAGCGGAGAAAGATGCTGGTAGTAAGAGCCGCCACCCGATTTTATACGATAATCAATATGAGCGTTGAGATAGCGTGTTTGCAAATAATCTATTCCATCAACCTGGAAACCGCTGACGGGTTCTTCATCAACATAAACCACTGCTTCAAAAATTCCATTTGCATTTGGCACCCCGGTAACACGATCAGTAGCCACAATGGCAAAGGAAACGGCTTCACTGTTTACAGTCAACGTTCCTCCTGCAATGCTGTAACCACCTGCTGCACGGGTTAGTGCCATTGTTTTCGGCGTTTGCTCATAAGTACTTTTTGTACGGTCGTAAACTGCCAGTTTTGTAATATCGGGAGAAGTAACATCATATACACGATGAAATAACAATCCGTTTAAACAGGCATCATCATCAGTGCGGCGTATTTCGTAATGCACATGCGGGCCTGCAGATGCACCCGTATTTCCACTGTATGCCAGGAACTCTCCTCTTTTAACCGGGAACTGATTTTTTTCAAATTCCACATCACCTTTCCAGCTTTGCTTTTTGTACTGACCTTCTTTCATTGCCTGTAAAACTTTTGCCGGAAATGTATTCATGTGGCAATACAACGTAGTATAGCCATTTGGATGATTGATGTAAACAGCGTTACCAAAACCATTTGGATCCACTTTCACTTTTGCAATCCATCCATCGGCCGGAACAAAAACGGGAAGGTTTTCCCTGCGTTGTGTAAACAAATCCAACCCCATGTGAAAATGGTTGGGGCGCATTTCACCAAAATTGGCATTGAGCTTTAGCGGAATATCAAGCGGATAGCGGAAATAATTCGCCGGATAATTATGTTCAGGAAATAATTGTGCCGATGAAAAGTAAAAAGTGAAAAGTGAAAAGCAAAAAGCAAAAAGGTATTTCAACATACAGCAAAAATAAAGAAGATGTTTTAAGCTGATGATTAGTTTCTATCACTGAACGTATTACAAATGGCGGTTTTATTGCTGAATTTATTTCAAAAGTACAAGAGTGCGACGCCTGTGCAGCCGAAACCAGCACTAACGTCTGTTACCAAAAAAAGGCATTCAAAATCGCTCTCAATCCAATACTTTTGCAGCCAAATTCTCCCCATGCCGAAAGACAATTCGATACACAGTGTGCTGATAGTAGGAAGTGGCCCGATTATTATTGGCCAGGCCTGCGAATTTGACTATTCTGGTTCACAGGCTGCACGAAGCCTGCGTGAAGAAGGAATTAAAGTAATTCTGATCAACAGTAACCCCGCCACCATCATGACAGACCCAATGATGGCTGACCGTGTTTACCTGCTTCCGTTAACCGTTGAAAGTATTGAGCAGATCCTGGAAGAAAACCAGATTGATGCTGTGCTGCCTACTATGGGCGGACAAACAGCGCTCAACCTTTGTAAAGAAGCGGATGAACTGGGTGTTTGGGAAAAATATGGTGTGCGCATGATTGGTGTGGATGTAAAAGCCATTGACACTGCTGAAGACAGGGAAAAATTCCGCCAACTGATGATCCAGATTGGTGTTGGTGTGGCGCCTTCAAAAGTCGCCAACTCGCTGCTGGAAGGAAAAGAATTTGCACAGGAAATTGGCATACCGCTGGTAATCCGTCCATCATTTACACTTGGTGGCACTGGTGGTGGTTTTGTAAATAGCAAAGATGAACTGGATGCTGCCCTTGAAAGAGGTTTGCAGGCAAGTCCTATTCATGAAGTACTGGTTGAAAAAGCATTGCTGGGCTGGAAGGAATATGAACTGGAGCTGCTGCGTGATAAGAATGATAATGTGGTGATCATTTGTACAGTAGAAAACTTTGACCCGATGGGTGTGCATACCGGCGATAGTATTACGGTTGCCCCAGCAATGACGTTAAGCGATACGGCATTCCAGAACATGCGTAACATGGCAATTAAAATGATGCGTAGCCTTGGAAACTTTGCCGGAGGTTGTAATGTTCAGTTTGCATTGAATCCAGAAAACGAAGAAATTATTTCGGTTGAAATTAACCCACGTGTAAGCCGTTCATCAGCACTGGCAAGTAAGGCAACAGGTTATCCTATTGCGAAGATTGCTGCGAAGCTGGCCATTGGTTACACATTGGATGAACTGAAAAACCAGATCACACAAACAACTTCGGCATATTTTGAACCGGCATTGGATTATGTAATTGTAAAAATGCCTCGTTGGAACTTTGATAAATTTAAAGGTGCAGATGACAGGCTTGGTTTGCAGATGAAGAGTGTTGGTGAGGTGATGGCTATTGGCCGCAGCTTTACTGAAGCTGTTCAGAAAGCTTGTCAGAGTCTGGAAAACAATGCTGTTGGTTTAGGTTACTACGGCCAGAGCGTAAAACATGCAGAAGAACTGATTGAATACATCAAGGTGCCGAAATGGGACCGTATCTTCCGCATTAAAGATGCGTTGATGGCTGGCGTGAGTGTGAAGACAATTGTTGAAGCAACAAAAATTGACCGTTGGTTTATTTACCAGATACAGGATATTGTAAACATGGAAAAAGAACTGGCGAAACATGATATGAATACGTTAACCAAAGAATTGCTTTCTGAAGCAAAACGCATGGGCTTTGGCGATGAGCAGATCTGCCGCATCATGAAAGAGGATGCCAGTGAAGATGAACTGTATGAAAAGAGAAAGGCATGGGGTATTACAAGGGTTTACAAAATGGTGGATACCTGCAGCGCTGAGTTTGAAGCCAAGACGCCTTATTTCTATAGTACGTTTGAGTAAAGAAGAATAAGAATTTCTAAGATAGAAGCACTGGTGTAAACTGGTGCTTTTTTATTTTAATTAGATAACTTCATCACATGTTTAAAAATTTCAAAGCACTGATGTTTGGTTTATTTGTAGCACTGTTGCTTTGCGAAATTATTCTGCGCATTTACAACCCGTTCAGCAACTTCAGTAAACACGGAAAACTCATTCTTCCTGCCAATCAAAAAACTGTTTTTGAGAACAAATGGATAAAACAGCTTGACCCACAAATTCATTATTCAAGAAATTCGCTGGGCTTTCGTGGGCCGGAACCTGCCGACAGTATTTCTAAACTCAACTCCATCATCTGCATTGGCGGCAGTACAACCGAGTGCCGCTTTTTAAGTGACAGTACAACATGGCCTTTTTTATTAGGAGAAAAACTGAAAGATTCCGTCCCAAACGTTTGGGTTAATAATGCAGGAATTGACGGGCATTCAACTTTTGGTCATTTATTGTTACTGAAGGAATATATCATTAAGCTAAGGCCAAAATATATTTTATTACTCACCGGTGTGAATGATGTTGAAACAAACAAGCCGGAAAGTTTTGATTTGATGAATGAAAATAAAATACATTTTACCTCAGCTAAACAGTTTTTCAAATCTGCTTTAAACAAAACAGAAACCGGAAGCACAATCTTTCAATTATACGCTATAAAAGCTGCTTATAAAAAAGGATTGATTCATAAAGATGTGGATTTTAAACACCTGCCCGACACAACATTACCATATACTTACATACAAAATCAGTTAGCCATACAAAAAGCATTTGTGGAAAGTTATGGTAACAGGCTTCAGGAAATAATCACTCTTTGCAAAACAAACAGCATTACTCCTGTTTTACTTACACAGCCTTCTTTATACGGTTCATTTACTGATCCTGCAACAGGAATTAACATGGGCACAAGATATATTGCAACAGGCGGACACGTAAGAAATAATATTCTTCAGCAAAATATCCTGGAAGAATACAATAACAAAGTCCGTTCATTTTCAGATCAGGCAACTGTGATTGACTTAGCGGCATTAATGCCAAAAAATTCTGCATATTTCTACGACTTCATACATTACAACAAAGCAGGGGCAGTGATAGTTGCAAACATTGTGAGTATTGAATTGAAAAAACGATTTATCAGCAAATAATAAATCGAGGTCACCTGTTCTGCTGAAAACATTTACTTTGCAATTATGTATATTCTCGGCATCTCTGCTTTTTATCATGATTCTGCAGCTGCTATCCTGAAAGATGGAGAGATCATTGCCGCAGCACAGGAAGAGCGTTTCAGCCGGAAGAAACACGATGCCGGGTTCCCTTCAAAAGCGGTTGATTATTGCTTAAAAGAAGCAGGCGTAACTATTGATCAGCTGGAAGCAGTTGTATTTTATGATAAACCATTGCTGAAATTTGAACGTTTGCTCGAAACCTATTATGCTTTTGCGCCGAAAGGTTTTCCATCTTTTCTCATGGCCATGCCGGTATGGTTGAATGAAAAACTGTTTTTGAAAAAGAAGATCCGTGATGAGCTGAAAAAAAATCACCCCTGCGATAAAAAGAAGTTGAAGCTGTTGTTTCCCGAACATCATCTCAGTCATGCAGCATCGGCATTCTATCCCTCTCCATTTGATGATGCAGCCATCATTACTGTTGATGGTGTGGGCGAGTGGGCTACAACAACAATCTGCAAAGGAACAGGCAATAAAATTGAGATTCTGAAGCAACTCAATTTTCCCCATTCTGCAGGGTTGCTGTATTCTGCTTTTACGTATTACTTAGGATTTAAAGTTAACAGCGGCGAATATAAATTGATGGGACTTGCACCTTATGGTGATCCTTCATCTTCTCAAACAAAAGAGTTTGCAAACATCATAAAGTCAGAGCTTGTAACTGTTTATGATGATGGTTCAATTTTTCTCAATCAGCAATATTTTAATTACGCAGTTGGTCTGAAAATGGTGAAAGATGAAAAGTTTCAAAAACTTTTTGGATTTAAGCGAAGAAAAGAAGAAGAAAAACTGCAGCAACATCATTGTAATCTTGCTCTTGCCATTCAGCAGATTACAGAAGAGATTGTAATAAAGCTTGCCAGGCATGCCAAAGAATTAACCGGGAGCAAAAACCTGTGTCTTGCAGGCGGTGTGGCATTGAATTGTGTTGCCAATGGCAAATTGCAGAATGAAAGAATATTTGATCAGCTGTATATTCAACCTGCCGGTGGAGATGCCGGCGGAGCTGTTGGTGCAGCCCTTGCAGCCCATCATATTTATTTTGATAATGAAAGAAGGAAAATTTCTGAATTTGACGGAATGAATGGTTCGTATCTGGGGCCTTCCTTTTCAAATGAAGAAATCAGAACGGCTTTGCAGCAATACGGTGCAAAATGCAGGCAGTACGAGCAAAGAGATGAATTGTATAATACAGTTGCGAGACTCATTGATGAAGGAAATGTGATTGGATGGTTCCAGGGAAGAATGGAATTTGGCCCGAGAGCTTTAGGCAACAGAAGTATTATAGCCGATGCAAGAAATCCTGAAATGCAGAAAAAGCTGAACCTGAAAATAAAATACCGTGAGGGATTCCGCCCGTTTGCACCAGCTGTTCTTGCAGAAGATACAGGTGATTATTTTGATATAACAACGGCATCACCTTATATGTTATTGGTGCAACAGGTAAAAAAAGAAATACAGTTTCCTGTTCCTGAAAACTATCACCAGCAATCACTTGATCAAAAACTTTATTTTCAGAAGAGTAGTATACCTGCAGTTACACATATTGATTATTCTGCCCGCATTCAAACAGTTCACCATCAAACGAACAATGAATTTTATCATCTGCTTTCAGCATTTAAACAATTAACCGGTTGTGCTGTTTTAGTCAATACCAGTTTTAATGTACGGGGCGAACCCGTTGTTTGTACTGCTGGTGATGCGTACAGGTGTTTTATGCGTACGGAAATGGATTATCTTGTAATTGAAAATCTGCTGTTAAAGAAAAATGAGCAGCCTGCCTGGCAGGAAAAAGACGACTGGAAAAAAAATCTCGCAACAGACTGATGCCTGATCATAAAAACAATATATCATTATTCCGCAAATCGCTTTATGCTCTTATAGTAACAGCATCAGTAATTATTCTGTCTGAAATAATTGTATCAGTTTTTTATTACCATCAGTATGGTAACAGAAAATCTGCATTAGTTGAATTATACTATAACATTAAAAAAAATATACAGCAGAAAAACGAAGTTGACACTAACAGGGAAAAAAATTATTACCTGCAACAACTTGTACGACCCGATTCTTCAAAGGAAGTAAATCATCGTATCTATGATGAAACTATGCTTGCAAATAAATTTGTTTACACACCATGGCTGGAGTTCAGGGTTGCCGACTTTGCCGGCAAGTATGTCAACACAAAAGGATTTATCCGCAAATCACAGCCCGATTTAATTAATCGTTCAACCGATACAATTACAATCTGGTTCTTTGGAGGCTCAACCATGTACGGTTTTAACGTAAGTGATTTTGAAACAATCCCTGCTGCATTTTGCCGCTTGTACGGGACTACAGGCACATCTCAAAAAACATTGCAGGTAGTTAACTATGGTATTCCTTATTACTACAGCTTCCAGGAAAAACAGTTGTTTCATCAATTACTTCAGGAAATGAAAGCTCCTGATATTGCAGTTTTTCTTGATGGTTTGAATGACTTCCTGAACTACAATACAAGTTTCAAAAAAACCACTTTCTTCAGTGAAAGCTTTGGAAAACTGATTCAAAAGCAGCAGGGAGAACTTTTTACCGGCAAAGCTATTACTGATTATTTTCCTTATTCATCATTGACAGGCTACCAAAGTGATTCTCTGGTTAACACATTTCTAAAAACATTGAAAACGATTGAGCAGGAAGGAAAAAACGCATCCTGCAATACACTGTTTGTTTTACAACCCACTCCTTTTTATAATTACAGAAACAAAAACAACGATACCGCCTGCTCAAAAGAGAACTTACCTTTGTTTAATCATGTTTATCCAAAGCTAAAAACTGAGTATAGCGGAAGAAACAACTATCTCTTTCTTGGAGATATTCACAACAATTTTAATAAACAACCGTATGTAGATGCTGTTCATTACTCTCCGTCATTTAATGAATATATTGCATCTTTAATTTTAGAACACTTAAACCTCTGATATGCTCGAGTTTTTGAAAGATATGTGGTTGTTTTTGAAAGAACGGAAAAAATGGTGGCTGGCTCCAATCATTGTTGTGCTGTTGTTATTGGGAGTATTATTGATTTTTGGCGGCAGCAGTGCTGTTGCACCATTTATCTATTCTTTGTTCTGATATGAAATGGCAGCAAAAACATACTTCGCTGGTAACTATTATTGCAGGTTTCCTATTGCTTTATTTTTTGTTTAAGAAAGATTGGCTGCTGGTTCCTGTTGGCATTGGTGTATTTGGCCTGTTGTTTGGAAATATTGGCGATATTATTCATCATTCCTGGATGAAACTTGCCAAATTGCTCGGGTTCATCAACAGCCGGGTTATTCTTACTGTTTTGTTTTTCTTCATTTTAACACCTGTGGCTTTTTTAATGCGACTGTTTGGCAAAGGAAGTTTCCTCAAATCAAAGCCTCCTCTTACGGCTTTCGTTACCAGGGTTCATATTTATAAAAAAGAAGATTTGCAGAACCCTTTTTAACTAATGAGCGTTTATTTAAACCCTGAAATTTTAGTCAAAAAAATGGCTGAAAAAAATTCTGCAACCCTACCTTTGCAGCGCAATGGCAAATACGATCCTCCACAACGAATCAATCCCATCTCAACGTAAAAAAATCATCGTTCTCGGCAGTGGCCCTAACCGCATTGGTCAGGGAATTGAGTTCGATTACTGCTGTGTTCATGGCCTGCTCGCCATCAAAGAATGTGGTTTTGAGGCAATTATGGTTAATTGTAACCCCGAAACAGTTAGTACCGACTTCGATATGGCCGATAAGCTGTATTTCGAACCGGTAAACTGGGAGCACCTCTGGGAAATTATTGAACTGGAACAACCATATGGTGTGATTGTTCAGTTGGGTGGCCAAACAGCCCTGAAACTTTCCAAGCGTTTACACGAAAGAGGTATCCGCATCATCGGTACTTCATTCGACAACATGGATATTGCCGAAGACCGTGGCCGTTTCAGTGATTTGCTGAAAGAATTAGAAATTCCTTATCCAAAATACGGAACTGCATACAATACTGACGATGCCATTGAAGTGGCAAAAGAAGTAGGTTACCCGGTATTGGTTCGTCCCAGTTATGTTTTGGGCGGACAAAGAATGCGTATTGTTATCAACGAAACCGAGCTTGAAAAAGCAGTGCTCAGCTTACTGAAGCATTTGCCCGGCAATAAAATTCTGATTGATCATTTTCTTGACCGTTGCCAGGAAGCTGAAATTGATGCCATTTTTGATGGTGAAAATTTCCATGTAATGGGTGTGATGGAGCATATTGAGCCGGCAGGTATTCATAGCGGCGACAGTCATGCAATGCTTCCTGAGTTTAATCTTTCTCCGCTCATTGTAGCCAAGATGGAAGATTATGCAAAACGCATTGCCCAGGCTCTTGATATTCGAGGTTTGATTAATATTCAGTTTGCAATTAAAGGAGGAGAAGTTTTTGTAATTGAAGCAAATCCAAGAGCATCAAGAACAACTCCGTTTATTGCAAAGGCTTACCAGATTCCTTACCTGAACATTGCAACCAAAGTAATGCTGGGTGTAAATAAACTCACCGATTTTACTTTTGAAAAGAAACTGGAAGGTTATGCCATTAAAGAACCTGTTTTCAGTTTTAATAAATTCCCCAATGTAAATAAAGAACTGGGGCCTGAAATGAAGAGTACAGGTGAGGCAATCAGGTTTATTAAAAATCTTCGTGACCCGTACTTCCGTCAGTTATACAAAGACAGAAGTATGTATCTCAGTAAATAAATTTCAAACTCCGCAAAAGCGGAGTTTTTTTCTTCCCCAATCCGCTGAGTTGTATTTCCGGAAAAGGATTTATATCTTTCTGTAAACAACTGAAGCTATGATTCCCATCTGGAAAAACATCCCCTTTCTGCGCTTCCTTGTTCCATTTGCTGCCGGGATTATCTGTAGCTGGTATTTTTCGCTAAGCTGGATGTTTGCAATTATTCTGTTTTTAATTGCTGTTCCTTTTATTTTACTGTTCCATTTCAGCAAACAAAAGCGTTTTTTTTACAGCTGGCTACCCGGCATAAGTTTTACCATTTTTTGTTTTGGATTTGGCATATTACTTACATGGACAAAGCTCATTCCTCATCAAAAACAATGGATAGGAAATCATTACCGGGAAGGAAGCATTGTACAAATGCGGTTGCTTGAGCCGCTAAGTGAAAAACAAAAAACATACAAAGCACTGGCAGAATTTATTTCGGTTGAAAACAAAGGCATAACAAAAAAAGTAAGCGGCCATATTATCCTCTATTTCAGAAAAGATAGTTTCCCCCCTGCACTTCAATATGGAAATATGATAGCTGTAACCAAGTCACTGCAGGAAATAAAAAATGCCGGCAACCCCGGTGGTTTTGATTACAAGCGTTATGCATTGTTTAATGAAATAACACATCAGCTTTTTTTAAAACAAAATGAATATGCTTTGCTGAAACAATCAAAGCAGTCATTTTTCTGGATGAAAATGTACCAGGTCAGGGATTATGTTTTATCGGTTTTAAGAAAGAATATAAAAGGCAACCAGGAAACAAGTGTTGCTGAAGCTTTGCTGATTGGATTCAGAGACGATCTGGACAGAGATCTTGTACAGGCTTACAGCAACACAGGTGTTGTGCATATCATTGCCATCAGCGGGTTACATCTTGGTTTAATCTATTGGTTATTACTTATTCTTTTGAAACCACTTGACAAAATCAAACGTATCCACTGGCTGAAGCCTGTACTTGCTGTTGCCTTCCTGTGGTTATTCAGTTTACTTACAGGTGCCGGGGCATCTGTACTTCGTTCAGCAGTCATGTTTTCATTTATTGCGGGTGGAGAAATTCTTGGGAAAAAGGGTAATATCTTCAATAGTCTTGCGGCCTCAGCATTTGTGCTTCTTTGCTACAATCCATTCTTTTTGTGGGATGTAGGTTTTCAGCTTTCATACGCAGCCGTGCTAAGTATTGTTTTATTTATGAAACCAATTTACAACTGGTTTTCATTTGAGAATAAAATTTTAGACAAAGCATGGCAACTGAATGCCGTTACCCTTTCTGCACAAATATTAACATTGCCGCTGGCAATGTATCATTTCCATCAGTCGCCTAATTTATTTTTCATCACCAATTTTATTGCTGTTCCGCTCAGCAGCATCATACTTTTCGGTGAAATATTCTTAATGATTGTTTCATTTATTCCCTTCATTGCAAACTGGGTGGGATTTGTATTGAGTTATTTACTGAAATGGATGAACCAGTTTATTCTCTGGACTGATCATTTTTCATTTGCTGTAACCGATGGCATCATGCATACACCGTTACAAACAATCACACTTTATCTTTTTATAACGGCAACTGCAGTATGGTTATTACAGAAAAAAACAAAAGCGGCGAAGTGGAGCCTGGGTTTACTATGCCTGTTTTTCATTTTACAAAGTTTTGAAATTTATAAAACCAGTCAGCAAAAAAAACTTGTTGTGTACAATCTTTCGCAACACCAGTCTATTGATTTCATGATTGGCAGTGATTATTATTTCATTGGTGATTCAGTTCTGTTACAAGATGGTTTTCTCCGCAATTTTCACCTGAAACCATCCCGTATTTTTTTCCGTACTTACCATTCGCCCAAAACATCGCCTGCTCTTGAAAGCAATATTTTCACAATTCAACAAAAAACCATTCTGCTCTTAAACAGTAATTACCGGTTTGATTCACTGCAAAACAGGATCAAAGCCGATGTTGTGATTGTTTCAAAAAATCCCAGGTTGTACATCAGTAATCTTATAAAAACAATTGATTGTAAGCTGATCGTTTTCGACAGTTCGAACCCGCAATGGAAAATAAATCTCTGGAAGAAAGATTGCGAACAACTTCATCTTAATTATTTCTGCACAAATGAACAGGGTGCTTTTGTAATGAGCCTGTAGAAACGTACCTTTGCGGCTTGTTATAGCCCGCTGCAAAGATTCAGGTCTTAAACACAAATATTTTCTTCGTGTTCCTTTCCGGCTTCGTGTCTTGGCGGCTCAAAAATCAACCTCTTTTATGAAGAAAATTCAATCGGCGCTCATCTCTGTTTTTTACAAAGATGGTCTTGACTCTTTAGTTAAACTTCTCAACGAACAAAATGTAACCATTTATTCGACCGGCGGCACCCAGCAGTTTATTGAAAAACTCGGCGTACCTGTTGTGCCTGTTGAGCAGCTCACAACTTACCCGTCTATTCTGGGCGGCAGGGTGAAAACATTGCATCCTTCAGTTTTCGGTGGAATTCTTGGTAAAAGAGATGATGAACAGCATGTGAGCGAAATGAAACAATTCAACATTCCTGAAATTGACCTGGTGATTGTTGACTTATACCCGTTTGAAGAAACTGTTGCATCTACAACAGATGAAAAAGCAATTATTGAAAAAATTGATATTGGCGGACCATCCATGATCCGTGCTGCTGCAAAGAATCATAAAGACGTGGTTGTGTTGGCTGCGAAAAAAGAATATGCTGTGCTGGAAGAAATACTGCGTAATCAGACTGGTGAAACAAGTTATGAACAACGTCGTTCATTTGCCATTAAAGCATTTGATGTCTGCACAGCTTACGATACTGCTATCAGCAATTACTTCCATCAATCAGCTGTTGAAACACCTTTCAACAAAGACGAAAAAATTATGCGTTATGGTGAGAACCCTCATCAGAGTGCACGTTTCTTTGGCAACCTCAATGAATTGTTTGCACAGTTAAACGGAAAAGAATTAAGCTACAACAACCTTGTGGACGTTGATGCAGCAGTACAAATAATCAGGGAATTTACAGATACAACTTTTGCCATCATCAAACATACCAATGTGTGTGGTGTTGCACAACGTGCAACCGTAAAAGTAAGTTGGGATGCTGCTCTTGCCGGTGATCCTGAAAGTGCATTTGGTGGTGTGCTGGTTTGCAATGGCGAAATTGATAAAGCAACTGCTGATGCCATCAATGAAATTTTCTTTGAAGTGTTAATTGCTCCTTCTTTTTCTGAAGAAGCACTGACTGTTTTAAAATCAAAGAAGAACCGCATCCTTCTCCAGTTGAAACAACAGCCAAATGCAAAAGAGCAATTCAAATCATTACTCAACGGTGTGCTTGTTCAGGGAACTGATGAAGGCAACTATACTGAATGGAAAGAAACTGGCGGCAGAGAAACAACCGATGCTGAAAAAGACGATCTGAAATTTGCAAACATTGTGTGCAAGCATTTAAAATCAAATGCTATTGCATTAATTAAGAATAAGCAACTTGTTGGTAAAGGTTGCGGACAAACAAGCCGCATTGATTCACTTCGCCAGGCAGTTGAAAAAGCAAAGCAATTCAATTTTGATCTGAATGGTGCAGTCATGGCCAGCGATGCATTCTTTCCGTTTAATGATTGTGTGCAGTTAGGTCATGCCGCAGGTATTGCAGCATATATTCAACCCGGCGGATCAATCCGTGATAACGATTCCATTGAGTATTGCAAGCAAAAAAATCTTGCAATGGTGATAACAGGAATGAGACACTTTAAACACTAATGCCCAAAAAATATCTCAAAAAAACAATTACTGCTTCTACTGATACAATTAAAAATTTATCGGTACTGAACCCTTTAACTATACGGAAAAAAGGAACGAGAGCGAAAGCAGTTTTTGCACTTGCTGTAGTTTGTTTTTTATGGGGTACTACCTGGCTTGCTTCAAAAGAAGGTGTAAAACACATGCCTGCTTTACAACTTGCAGGCATGCGTCAACTACTTGGTGGAACATTTTACATCATCTTCTTTGTATTGAAAGGTGCCAGCTGGCCAAAGAAAAAAGATATACTTCCGCTGATTATTTTATCTGCTCTTAATTTTATTCTCAGCAACGGATTCAGCACTTGGGGATTGAAATATATTTCATCAGGGCTTGGAGCTATTATGGGAGCAATTTTTCCACTTTGGTTAGTCATCATCAGTCTGTTTGCACCAAAAGAAAAAATTCCTGCAAAGGCTGTGCTTGGGTTAATGATTGGTTTTGCAGGTGTATGTGTTATTTTTTATGAACACCTGCAGGATTTTTTCAATCCTGATTTTCGTTTCGGTGTGCTGATTTCATTAACCGCAACATGGACATGGGCATTCGGTTCACTATACACAAAAAAGCACGCATCTGAATTTAATCCATACTTTGGTTTAGGCATTCAAATGGTGATTGCAGGAATAACTTTATTAAGTGTTTCATCATTTAATAAAAATTTTGTTCCGTTTAATGAAATACCTGTCAATGCATGGCTGGCAATCAGTTACCTCGTATTATTTGGTTCAGTAATCGCATTCATCTGTTACCTGTATGCTTTGCAAAATCTGCCAACTGAACAGGCAAGTATTTATGCCTACATTAATCCTGTTGTTGCCGTATTACTTGGCTCCTGGATTTTTGATGAACGATTAACAATAACACTTGTCGTTGGCGGCTTAATTACGTTGCTGGGAGTTTATCTTGTGAACAAAGCATTCCGCCGCACAGCCGATGAACAAAGAGAAGCTTTGGATAATTAATTCAGTTTACATTTACACTTATGGCGCAGGAAGAAAAAATCAGTTTAAATAAATTCATCAGCTCAACCGGTTACTGCAGTCGGCGTGAAGCTGATAAATTAATTGAGCAGGCACGTGTTGCTGTGAATGGCAACATTGCACTTTCCGGCACAAGAGTTTCTCCATCTGATAAAATTTATATTGATGACGAATTGTTGAAAGTGAAACGTTCAGCAAAGAGCGATATGTTTATTATGGCTTTTAACAAGCCCCTGAACATTACTTCCACAACCGATGAAAAAGACAGAACCAATATCATCCGTTACATCAATCATCCGAAACGTATTTTTCCAATCGGAAGGTTAGATAAAGATTCAGAAGGTTTGATTTTTTTAACCAATAATGGAGATATCGTCAATAAAATTTTACGTGCAGGCAATGAGCACGAAAAAGAATACATTGTAACCGTCAACAAAAAACTTACTCCCGACTTTGCTGCTAAAATGAGCAAGGGTGTTCATATTCTCAACACCACTACCCTTCCCTGCAAAGTGCGGCAACTAAGCGGCAAAACCTTTTCCATTATTCTTACACAGGGATTAAACAGGCAGATACGCCGCATGTGTGAAGTGTTTGGTTACGAAGTCATCAGTTTAAGACGCATTCGCATTATGCATATACAATTGGGAAATCTTGCTGTTGGAAAATGGAGATATTTAAGTGAGCCCGAAATGCAGACAATGATGCAGATGCTCGAAGGTTCAAAGAATGAAAATACCTGATCGGCTTTTAGGAATAATCATCTTGACTTTGTGATTCAATAACAGGTGCTATTTCATTTACAAACTCTTCATACATTTCTTTCCAGCCTTTAAACATATCATCCGTTCCAAGAAAGTGATTATGGAAAATGGAGATGAATGTTCCGTTTACATTTTTTACTTCATTGCACAAGTGCAGCATTTCAGCTAAAGCTTCTTGTGCTGATTGATGCAATTCATAAAACGAATTTGCTTCCATATATGCATACGGATGAATACGCAATGAAGTTGATTCTTCTTTTTCAAGATCGTACCACAAATAAGAATGAGAAGTAGATGCACGGAATCCGTTTACCGTTCCGTAACCCATGCTGTAATCATCTGCAAAACCTGCCTTGATTAATTCACGGTAAGAATGTGGCAGATGAAATAAAATATAATGATGACGTGTTTGTTTGATTGTTTGTTTACTGATCGTTTCAAGCGATTGCTTTTCTTTCAACAACATTTCTTTGATCACATTACTTTTTGTTGAAGGATGCAGACCGATGGAATATTGCTGAGCTGTTGAATAAACCAACTGCTGCAAAGCCTTTTGCTTCGGCAGAATATTTTTATCGTACCTGCTGTTTTCTTCGGTTAGCAGGAAAAAATAAACAGGCTTCAAATCGTGTTTCTGGTGGAGTTCATGCATCCATTCATAACTGTCAAACGGATCTTTTTCTTTTCCCTGAACAACTTTTATTCGCTGTGAAATGCTTTTGGGATTTTTGATTGATGCTGCAATACTTCGCCACAATCCTTTGTGTTTATAACTCCAGGCAATGTCAATATCGTAGGTTGGAAGAAATGTGAAGTTCGAAGTTTGAAGTTTGAAATCAGAGAACTTATATTTTAATACTTCCACAAAATGCAAAAGCCAGGTATCAATCAATGGCATTTGCAGAAAACCTTCTTTCCATGCCAATGAATTCCAGTGAGCAAATCTTCCATATTCATCTGGCTCGTGTTCAAGATATTCTTCGTAACGTGTAATCAGATAAAATGTGGCAGAGAAAATATCGAAACCAAAATCATCTTCTGCTTGATAAAATGTTTTTACATTCTTCCATTCAAAACATTCAATAAACTGTTTGCGTAAACCTGTTTCATGAAGTAACCCGGCAGGTTTCATATAAAATTCGGCAGCATCAATCCGCTCATCTGAATAATTCAGCTTTTGATTTTTATACGAAGCAAAATATTCCGCATCATCAGTTAACTCTGCCTGCCACAACAATTTTTCATTGAAATAATCAAGGATGTACCTGATACGTGCTGTTATGTTGGGTGTGTAAATAAGCATTGAAGAATTTACTTGCCATTCTTTTCACGCCAAAGCTGGTTGAATGTTTTTTCAGGAAACTTCATATCACCACGATGCCTTGTCCATTCTTTACCAAAGTTGCTGATCATCCAGTTCTTGATTTTGCTGTTGCCCATATTCATCATCTTACGGTTGAGACAAGCCTGTTTCCATACTTTCCAAACCATGCGTTCACCAAAAGATGAATAACCCTGATCAACTGCTTCGTGGCGGTTTTCTAACAGCAGTTCGTGCAGGTTAATTTTCACCGGACAAACTTCTGTACAGTTTCCGCACAAGGAAGAAGCATAGCTCAAATGCTTGAATTCTTCCATGCCACGTAAATGCGGAGTAATTACTTTTCCTATTGGTCCGCTGTAAGTAGTTCCGTAACTATGTCCCCCAACATTTTTATAAACAGGGCATGCATTTAAACAGGCACCGCAACGTATGCAATACAACGATTCTCTTACGGCAGGATTTTTCAGCAGATTAGTCCGGCCGTTATCAAGCAAAATCACATACATTTCTTCAGGGCCATCAGCTTCTCCAGCTTGTTTCGGGCCAAGAATTATATTGTTATAAACAGTTACAAACTGACCCGTACCAAACGTTGCAAGCAACGGCCAGAACAAACCAAGATCGCTGATGCTTGGCAACATTTTTTCAATTCCAACAATTACAATATGTGTTTTTGGAAATGCGCAACTCAATCTTGCATTACCTTCATTTTCTGTAACAGCAACCCCACCTACGTCGGCTAAAATGAAATTGGCACCAGTAACACCAACTTCTGCCTGCACATATTTTTCACGCAGAATTTTTCTTGCAGTTAACGTTAACTCTTCAGGAGTTGCTTTCGGATCGGTTCCGAGCTTGTTTGCAAAAAGCCTTGCAACATCTTCCTTGCTTTTATGCATGGCCGGAGTTACAATATGATAAGGAGGTTCTTCATCCAGCTGCTGAATGTATTCGCCTAAATCTGTTTCAACACTTTCAATTTTATGTTCACCTAAAAATTCATTCAGCTTAATTTCTTCAGTAACCATACTCTTGCTCTTTACAAGAGTTTTGCAGTTTTTAGCTTCGCAGATTTTTAAAATTTCATTGCATGCCTGCTTTGCATCTTCGGCCCAGATTACTTTACCGCCACGGCGTGTAAACTGCAGTTCAAATTCTTCGAGTTGCTGATCAAGCGTTTCAATTGCACGCCATTTTACATTCTTTGCCCTCTCTCTTGCAGTGGGCAGTTGTGTAAACTGCTGCAAACCTTCAGGAACTTTAGATTTGTATTTACCAATATTGAAATTGATTGTTCGCCTGTGTTCCAGGTCGGCAGCCTTAATTGTACTTTTTGCTATAAACTTATCGGCAGCTTGACTCATGCTCTAAAGTTACTTGTTTGAATCTGAAGAATAATAGGTTTCTGCAATTTGTGAAAGTACTTCATAAAACTCTTCACCGTATTTACGGATGATGGATTCTTTGAGAAAAACATACACAGGTACTTTTAATTGTTTGCCAAATTCACAGCCTGGATTGCACATGGGATTTCTCGGTTCGTAGTTTACATATTGCTGATCGGTGTTCTTACTCTTTGTTATTTTTATTGGATAAAGATGACAGGAAACAGGTTTCTTCCACTTGATCTTTCCTTCATTGTACACCTGTTCAAACGCACATTTCACAATTCCTTTCTCATCTACCAGACCATAAGCACACATGCCATTGCTGATGGTTGGAGTAACCCAGCCAAATTCACGGTCGTACAGGTATTTGCCTTCCTGTTCAACAATATGTACACCTTCTTTTGTAAGCAAATGTTTTACGAGAGGGTATGCTTCGTTTACTTCCTTTATTTCTTCATCAGTTAACGGTGCGCCTGCATCACCATCAACACAGCAGCCGCCTTTGCATTTGTTCAGATCACAAACAAATTGTTCTTCCACCACTTCATCACTGATGAAAATATTATCTATCTCAATCATGCTGCAAAGATAGGCCGCATCGTTTATTAACCGACACCAGCAAAGAACTGATTTAAGCTTTGCCGACTCATTTTTTATTTTACTGTTTAATTCGAAATTATTCGTGGCAAAAAATCAATTCTTCCACTTCAGAGTTTCAATCAAATGCTGTATGTCCTTGTACAAAAACTGATCAACCGGTTTAATGGAGTCGTAATTGGGAGTAGCATCGAAATATAACGCACCACGCAGAAAATGCCTGATACTGTCGGTTACAAAAAATTGTTTTCCTGTTGCGGCATTACCACCTACATCAAACACAAAACCCGTAACACCCGGGCCGCCTTTAACGGGAATTTCGTCAATGGAGGTTGCTTTTAAACTATGCTTGCTTGTCATTTTAAACGCATCTTCAACAAGAGCATCAAACTTATTGTTACCGATTGTTTTATAGCTGATGTAAATTCTTCCGTTGAAATCCGGGAAATCAAGATTTACCCAATACGGATTTTCAGGTTGGTCATCAAAGAAAGTACTGTCTTTAAGAACCTTGCCATAAACAGGATATTCAAAAGTATATGGATAACCCGGTTCATTAAACAACACATATTTTTTTTCAGGAAAATCAATCTGAAAATATCCCTTGGGTTTGGGCCTCGGATCAGAATTACATGCAATGAAGTAAAAAGTAAAAACTATAAAATATAACAATCGGAAGTTCGGTTTCATACAAGTTTTAATCAATTGCAGGTTTAATCGTCACCTTTACTTTTTCAATTCTGTTACGGCTTACTTCAAGAACAGTAAACTGGAAATCGCCCGTTTCAAGCATGTCATTTACTCTTGGCAGCCGTTCAGCTACTTCCAGAACAAGGCCGGCCAGAGATTCACTTTCACCTCTCACACTTTCAAAGGTATCAGCAGGCAAATTCATAGTGCGGCACACTTCATGAATCATTGTTTTCCCTTCAAAAATGTAATTGCGGTCGTCAATTTTTTTATTGATGGTTTCTTCATCATCAAACTCATCTTTAATCTCACCGATAATTTCTTCCACTACATCTTCCATTGTTACAATTCCGCTGGTACCACCAAACTCATCAACCACCACAGCAAAGTGAATTCTTTTTTGCTGAAATTCTTTCAGCAAATCATCAATCAGCTTTTGTTCAGGAACAAAGAAAGGAGTACGCATCAACTGCTGCCAGTGAAAGTTTCCCTCTTCATTCAGGTGAGGCAATAAATCTTTTGTCTGAATAATTCCAACAACTTCGTCAAGATTACTTTTATAAACAGGAATGCGGCTGTAATGCAGTTCCTGCACCCGGTTAACCAAATCAGCAAATGAACTTTCAACCTCTATACCACTTACATCAAGCCGTGAACGCATAATTTGCTTTACGGTGATATTGCTGAAATTCTGAATGCCCTTCAGGATTTGCTTTTCTTCATCTGTTGCTTCATCCTCGCTCATAAGATCAATGGCGTAATCCAGCTCTTCAGCTTTTGAAGCACTGGTTTGATATTTTTCCATTCGCTTTTCAATACTGTCGGTATAACCAGCCAGCCAATCTCCTGTTGATTTAAATACAGGATATACAATCGAATCAACCCACCAGCTTGCAAAAAAAGCAAAGAACACATTGTTCTGTGAAGCCCATACTTTGGGCAGTATTTCGCAGAAAAGAAGTATTAAGGATGAAATTGCAGCAGCTTTTAGAATAAACTCAACCCAAAACATTTTATGCTGCAGTGCCAGCGCATTATCAATTAAAAAATTGGTGAGGAAGATTAGGCAGAGATTAAAAATTATGTTTGCTGCAAGCAAACTTGCAAACAACACTTTCGGCTCTTCCAGCAGTTTTACTATCCGTTTTGCAGATGGTTCAGTTCTGGTTTTAATCATATTAAGGTCTTTGTACCTTAACGAAAAAAAAGCAACCTGAGCCCCGCTTACAACAAAAGAAAAAAACAGGAAAATGATGAACAATATTACAATCAGGGTAAGCCCCTGACTGTTGATAGTCAGTAAAATTGGTTTCGGTATAAAGAAAAATGAATTTGTTACCTGGTGATAATCCAAAATTGTAAGATTAAATGAACAATACCTGCTTTATTGGCAAAAATAAGGATAGCAGGGATATTTCCTAAAATGGTAAATCTTCACTTGGTTCACCAATAGGTGGCAAATCATCGCCGGGATAATTACTCAGGTTTTCACCTGCATCACTGCGGCCCGGCCCTTCCATTCTTTTATCAAGCATAATCAGGTTATCACCCACAACTTCTGTAGCGTATTTTTTTACACCTTCTTTATCTTCCCAGCTTCTAGTTTTCAAACGCCCCTCAATATAAACGAGGCTTCCTTTATGAAGATACTTCTGCGCCAGTTCTGCCAGTCCACGCCATAATACAACAGTATGCCACTCCGTTTGACTTACAAGCTTACCGGTGCGGTCTTTAAATGTTTCAGTAGTAGCAAGTGGAAATTTTGCCACTGCTATATTACCTTCAAGTACCTGTATATCCGGGTCTTTACCTAAATTCCCAATTAACATTACACGGTTAACTCCTCTCATACGAATAATTTTTTCAGATGAAATGATAAAACCTAACAGTTGTCTCTTCTAAATTACGTTTTTTGCTTAACTGTTGCATCATTCAGCATAAATAATTCAGTTTGCTCCTCCGCCAGTACATCATTCAATATTTTGGGAAAAGGAATTTTCTTAATCTGGGTAGCTGACTTCCATTCCCAACCCATTTTTGTTTTAGCATTGCTTTTTTCTACTTGTATCAAAGTGGCCCTGGCAAAAATGGTTTGATGACTTAATTGCTGTTTAAACTGCTTTGCCATTTTCAATTCATCAACCCGATTGAGTTCATTTCTTTGAAACCAGTCATAAATTACTCTTTGCTTATTAGCTTGCCAATCTTTCTCACTATTATACTCAGTGTTTGGAAATTCATACAGGTTAGCCCACACATCTTTAGCGGTTCTTTTCTGCACTGCAAATTTCCCGTTGCATTTTATAATATAAAAGTTAAACCACCTTGTCCGCTGCTTGGTTTGCTTTTCTTTAACAGGTAATATTTCTGTTTTACTCTCATTAAAAGCAATGCATTTTGTTTTGAAGACACAAGAAATACAGGCTGGCTGGTCGGGCTTACAAACTGAAGCACCAAAATCCATAATTGCCTGATTATAGATTGAAGAATGTGATTCATCCAGGCATTCCTGAGCGAGTTGCTGAAACAATTTCTTTCCTTTTGTGCTGTCGGTTGGTATTTCAATTCCAAAAAACCGACTTAAGACACGAAACACATTTCCATCAACAACTGCATGAGGTAATTCAAATGCGAAAGAAGAAATTGCGGATGCAGTGTAAGGGCCAATTCCTTTAAGTTCCAGAATTGCTTCATAAGTATCCGGAAACTTCCCGTCTAGTTCAAATACAATTTTCCGGGCTGTGGCATGCAGATTTCTGCAACGGTTATAATAACCCAATCCTTCCCATAATTTGTACACTTCATCAAGAGGAGCATTTGCTAAATGCTGAATGGTTGGATAATGCTTCAGAAATCGCTCATAATATTTCATGCCCTGTTCCGCCCTCGTTTGCTGAAGGATGATTTCACTGAGCCATATACAATAAACATTCTTTTCTCCCTTCCATGGCAATTGCCGGTTATTCATGGTTTGGTGCCAAAAAAGAAGCCTTTCTTTGAAGTATTTTTTTAAGTTCATCACACGACAAAAAAAGCAGATTTAAACACAGCAGCCAACATAAATCAGCCGATTTCTTCATTTAGCATGTTTTAAGTTCATAATCAACCAGTTATTGAAATATTTTTCTTCAATATATTTCCTTTTCTGGATTTTATTCATGATCTTAGAGGTGCAATAATCAAAACTCCAAAATTTATCAAATGAGAAAAGCAGACCTCGTAAATCAAATCTCTGAAAAAACGGGAATTCCTAAAGTTGATGTTCTCGTTACTCTTGAAACAATGTTTAAAGAGGTAAAAGACTCCTTATCAGCAGGACAAAATATATATATCCGTGGATTTGGGAGTTTTATCACCAAAAAAAGAGCCGCTAAAATTGGCCGGAATATCAAACGAAACACTGCTGTTCATATTCCTGAGCATTATATTCCTGCCTTTAAACCAGCTAAAGAGTTTGTACAGGAAGTAAAATCAAGGTACAAAGGAAGTTAATTCAGCTTTTTCCCGAATTTAATCACCGCCTTCCTTTAGCTTTGCACTTTAATTTTTGAAAGTGAAAAGGCAACAACTTATCTATATAACTGCTGCTGTTACAGCAGTTTTTCTTTTATTTTTTCTCGGCCGGACCGTGCCGCATAAAAAAGACGATCATGCAGGGCACAACCACTCTACAGAACCCTTGCCCCCCGCCTCGTCCGAAAGTGTTGATTTTGAGACATTATTGAAGGTTTCCAAACAGAACCTTACCTCTGCTCAAATGGCAAAAGTTACAGAATTGGAAAAATCAGCACTTCGTGGCGATGAGAAAAATCAGCAGGTACATGTATTTCACCAGCTCGCCCAATTCTGGAAAGATTCAATTCATGACTTTGTGCCATATGCTAAATATGTAGCAGAAGCATCGAAGTTGGAAAAGTCAGAGAAAAATCTCACCTTTGCAGCCCATTTGTTTTTAGGCCAACTTCAGGTTACTGAACAGGAAACGCTGAAAACCTGGATGGCACGAGAAGCAAAAGAGTTATTTGAAATTGCTTTAGAACTGAATCCTAACAATGATTCAAGCAAGGTTGGCTTAGGCAGCACTTATTTTTTTGGGGCCGCCGGTAATGAGCCTCCAATGAAAGGTATAGGATTGATAAGGGAAGTTCTTTCCAAGAACCCTGACAATGTGTTTGCCAATTACATGCTTGGTGTTGGGTCATTCACAAGCGGTCAATGGTCAAAAGCAGTTGAACGCTTTGAAAAAGTTGTTCAGCTTCAGCCCGAAAATCTTGAAGTAATTTTAAGATTGGCCGATGCCTGCGAGCAAAGTGGTGATAAAGCAAATGCAAAAAAATGGTATCAGCAGTTTTTACAAACTGTAAAAACATTGGAAGCAAAGAAAAAATTCAGAAGCAATCCTGAAATGCTGAACCAGATTGAGCAGCGAATAAAAGAGTTGTAACATATTTTTTAACGAACGTAAAACGTATTAAACATGCCTTGCGGAAAAAAGAGAAAGCGTCATAAAATTGCGACGCACAAGCGTAAGAAACGTCTAAGAAAGAACCGTCATAAGAAGAACAAGAAATAATCTTCTGTATTGATCGGAGTCCCGCATAAACGGGACTCTGTTTCGCTATGGCCATTGCTGAAATTTTATGCCTGCTTGTATATCATGCTGCAATTGGTTTGCCGTTCCTTCCTGATCAGGTGAAGTTAGAATCTTACAATTTAAAAAGACGTTTCGAGTGAACAAGGAACTGATCATTAATGCTGCTCCAAGTGGAGTGGAAATTGCTTTATTAGAAGATAAAAAACTGGTAGAACTGCATCAGGAAAGTCATGATGCCAGTTTTACCGTTGGTGATTTATATCTGGGAAAAGTTAAAAAACTGGTTCCCGGTATGAATGCTGCTTTTGTGGATGTAGGTTTTGAAAAAGACGGTTTCCTCCATTATACCGATCTGAGTCCGTATGTTCGCTCAATTTTGAAATTCACTACCCAATCAATGAATGAGAAGGGAGAAGAAACGTCTGACTTTGCCAAATTTCAAACTGAAGCCGAAATTATTAAAACTGGAAAAATTGGTGAAGTTCTCTCAGGAAAACCAAATATCCTGGTACAGATTTTAAAAGAACCAATAGCAGCCAAAGGCCCCCGCCTCAGTTGCGAAATTTCATTACCCGGCCGTTTTGTAGTACTCACTCCCTTTAACGATATTGTTGCAGTATCCCGCAAAATTCACTCAGGTGATGAAAGAAAAAGATTGCAGAAAATAGTAGAAGCAATCAAAACAAAAAACTTTGGGGTTATTGTAAGAACCGCAGCTGAAGGTAAAAACACAGCCGAATTACACGAAGATCTCAACAACCTAGTAAGTCAGTGGAAGCAAATTCAGCAAAACCTTAAAAGTGCTGCGCCACCTGCAAAAATTCTTGGCGAAACAGATAAGACCACCAGTATTCTCCGTGACTTACTGAATGCTGATTTTAATAAAATCGTTGTAAACGATAAAAATATTTACAACGATGCCCGTAATTACATTCAAAAAGTTGCTCCGGATAAGATTGACATTGTAAACTTTTATCAAAATGGTTCTCCCATCTTTGACAGCTTTGGCGTAACCAAACAGGTAAAAGCATCGTTTGGTAAAACCGTTAATCTCGCAAGCGGAGCTTATTTGATTATTGAGCATACTGAAGCATTGCATGTAATTGACGTAAACAGTGGCTATAAAAGTGTAAGTGCGAACCAGGAAGAAAATGCACTGCAAACCAACCTGGAAGCTGCTGAAGAAATTGCACGCCAGTTACGCTTAAGGGATATTGGAGGAATTATTGTTGTTGATTTCATTGACATGAAGTTGCCCGACAACAAACGCAAGCTTGCTGACGCAATGGAAGAATTTATGCGTGCCGACAGGGCCAAGCATGCTATACTTCCAATTTCTAAGTTTGGACTGATGCAAATTACCCGGCAGCGAATGAAGCCAGAGGTAAACATCAACACACAGGAAGTGTGTCCAAGCTGCAATGGTACTGGCAAAGTTTCATCAACTTTAATTCTTGAAGATGAAATTGAAAAGAACCTGAGTTATCTTGTAATGCAAAAGCACAAAGGGCTTACAATAGCAGTTCATCCAATTATGGAAGCTTACCTGCGAAAAGGCCTACCATCAAAACGCATGAAATGGGGCTGGAAGTACAAACAGAAAATCAAGATAAAACCTAACACATCTTACCATCTTACCGAATATCACTTCTTTGATGAGCATGAAGAAGAGATAAAACTGTAATTAATAAGCAGCGATCATACTTATTTCCACATTTACATTTTTGGGTAACCCTTTAACGGCAATGGTTTCACGTGCGGGAAATGAACCGGTAAAATATGAACCGTAAATTTCATTTACGTCAGCAAACAGGTTCATATCACTAAGAAAAATAGTTGTTTTTACCACATGATTAAAATTAAGCCCAGCCTGTGTTAAAACAGCCTGCAGGTTTTGCATCACCTGTTTTGCTTCCGCTTTTACATCAGCATTATTTAATTCGCCAGTTGCAGGATTAATACAAATCTGGCCGGAAATAAAAAGCATGTTACCTGCTGCCACTGCCTGGCTGTATGGCCCTATTGGTGCCGGTGCGTTTGCTGTTTGAATAATTTTCTTTTCCATATTAATTACAAACTTACCTTTTTAATATAAAAATAAGCATCAGAAATGTTCCTGTATTTTTGCATGAATTATTGATTTTCTACAAACGGGAATTTCTGGAGATTACAGTTATGGGGTTACTTCTTTGCATTGACAGCTCTACAACACATGCCTCTGTTGCGCTTGTAAATGATGGCAAACTGCTTTGCTTAAAAATAAACCTGCAACAAAAAGATCACGCTTCTTTTCTTCAACCTGCCATTCAGGAAATGACTAAAGAAACAGGAGTTTCATTATCAAACCTTGACGCAATTGCAGTAACATCAGGCCCCGGATCTTACACCGGCCTGAGAGTTGGATTAGCTTCAGCAAAAGGATTGTGCTATGCCTTAAACAAGCCGCTTATAACTATTTCAACAACAAAAGTTATGGCACATGCTGCGGCTGAATTCTTATCTGAAAAAGCCAAAGAAAATGAAAGTGCGTTGTTGTGCCCGATGATTGATGCACGAAGAATGGAAGTATTTACAGCAGTATATACATTTGGTTTCAATGAAGTTTTTCAAAAACAACCGCTGATTCTGAATAAAGATTCATTTAGCGATTTACTGAAACAGCATAAAATTTATTTCTTTGGAGACGGTGCTGAAAAATGGAAACTTGTTTGTGAAAATAAACAAGCATCTTTCTTAAATATAAACTGGAACGCCGCAAATATGATTGCGCCGGCAAACAAACTTCTCAATGAAAAAACTTTTACTTCCCTTGTTTACGCCGCACCAGAATATTTGAAAGAATTTCATTTTATTGTTAAATAAAGTTTGTCCTTTACAACTATTATACATTTAATTATTATTCTAACTTTAATTAACAGATATTCAATTATCCCAACCACTAAACCTGCTCTCAAAATGACTTCAACTATTAAAAAAAAGGAAAGCGAACCATCGCTGGAGATTGATTACGTGGCTGTAAAAAAAGCCGCCTTAATTTTAAGAGCGCTTAATCACAAACTCCGCCAGCAAATTATTGAACTGATTAACCAGAATGGCCGGATCACAGTAACAGAAATCTATGTCAAATTAAGACTGGAGCAATCTGTGGCATCGCAACATCTTGCGATCCTCCGCCGAAGTAACATTGTTAAAACAACAAGAGACGGAAAATTTATCTGGTACACGGTTAATTACGAACGGATAGAAGAACTTAAAAAATTCGTTTCAGACCTGCTCCACTAAGAACAAGGTATTGATCTGTTTGCGTTCACCTGATTATCCAGGTGCTGTATTATTGCGCCAAAGAAAACGCAATATTCCATTTCCTGTTTAAGTGAAGCAGGAAATATTAAATAACGTATGCATCCCCTCATTACCCAATTGGGATATCTGATATCTTTAAACAAGAATGATGGAAAAGATTGTTGTATTTTTACATGAGAATTTAATTTGTTGGCGATGCAGCAACCCGCTTCTTGTATAAAATAATGACAGCACGGCTCAGTTTCCCAAAGGAATATAATTCGATTCATTGCAAAAAGAATAATAAAGTTTACTGATAGTATTCTTGTTTACCAGATGCAGGGAGAAAGCAGTTCATTTGGCAGGGGATTTTACAGCAGAATTCAGTTGCAGGTGCAAACCTGCTGTGTACTGAAGCAACATCAAAGTATAATTAATAAAAACTAATAACGAATGGTCTTGAGGTTCTGCCAAAAGATTTCGCCATCAATACACAAATAAAAACTGATACAATTCAATTGACAACGTTTTACAAACTGATATGACAGCATTAACAATTTCAGAATTTAAAGAGTTAGCAAAACAGGAAAAGACATTTATTCTTGATTCGAGAAACGCTACAGTATTCACACAAGGTTTTATTCCCGGCTCAATAAGCATAGGGCTTGAGGGAAAATTTGATGAATGGGCGAAGGCTTTATTACCACTTGATGAAAATATTTTGCTCGTATGTGAACCAGGCAAAGAAGAAGCAACTATAACCGGCCTTGCAAATGCTGGTTTTGAGAAAATAGCAGGATATTTAAATGGAGGTTATGAAACATGGCAGTCTGCAGGTGAAAAGAATGATATGATTATTGATGTGGAAGCTGATGAACTGGCAATGGATCTTCCTCATGATGATAACCTTGTTGTTGTGGATGTGCGTAAGGAAACAGAGTTTGCTGAGGCACATGTTAAAGATGCAGTGAATCTTCCATTAGCTGAAATAAACGACCCTCTGTTAATTACAAATATTGAAGACAGGGATAATCTTTATATACATTGTGCTGCGGGTTACAGAAGCGTTATAGCATCTTCAATATTAAAACGCCAGGGATTTCATAATATGCGTAATGTTCTTGGCGGATTTAAAAAAATTGAGGAGCAAAAAATTGAAATTGTAAAACCAGTTAAGGCTAAATAAGTTTTGTTCAACGCATCTAAAAAACACCTGCTGTTATTTCAGCAGGTGTTTTTTGTTTAATTTTTACAGCAATTTTACCAGCTATCTGTTCAACGAAATATCTCAGGCCCAAAAATTGTGTTTAACTTTATATGGCAAATTATTAAACACTTATTTTATGTCGGCAGTTGAATTTAACCAGATGATTGTGAACAATACAGATTTTCTGAAGCCCTTTGCATTTACATTAACCAGGGATAGTGAAACTGCAAAAGACCTTTTACAGGAAACGCTGTACAAAGCCCTTGCAAACCGGGACAAATATCATGTTGGCACAAATGTAAAAGCATGGCTTTACACCATTATGCGTAATATTTTCATTAATAATTACCGCCGTAAAGTTAAACAGCAAACAATTTTTGATTCAACAGCAAATGATTTTTTGCTTAATTATCAGCAGGCTTCTGTAGCTAATGCTGCAGAAACAAACCTGAAACTGAAAGAAATTCAATCAGCGGTTCATCATTTGCCTGATATCTTTAAAAAGCCGTTCATTCTGTATTTTGAGGGCTTCAAATACCATGAAATCGCTCACTTACTAAACGAACCGCTCGGTACAATCAAAAGCCGCATTCACTTTGCCCGCAAACTTTTAAAAGAACAAATCAGCAGAAATTAATTATGCAAAAAAAAGCAGTAGTTATTGGCAGTGGATTTGCCGGACTGTCGGCAGCTTCTTTTCTTGCAAAAGCAGGCTGGGATGTAACTGTTCTGGAAAAACATACTGTTCCGGGAGGACGGGCAAGAAAAATGGAAGCAGAGGGTTTTGTTTTTGATATGGGACCAAGCTGGTACTGGATGCCCGATGTTTTTGAACGCTTCTTTCAAAAATTTGGCAAGAAACCCGGTGATTATTATGATCTGAAACGTCTTGATCCATCTTACAGAGTATATTTTGAAAATGATCTTCTGGATATTCCTGCTTCATACGATGCATTAAAAAGATTATTTGAAAAAGTTGAACCGGGCAGCAGCGCAATGCTTGACCATTTTATGGAGGAAGCAGCATTCAAATACGAAGTTGGGATAAACAAACTGGTTCATCAACCTGGCCAATCATTAACTGAATTTGCTGATATTGATTTCTTAAAAGGTGTATTCCGGCTTGATGTATTTACTTCAATTAAATCACATGTTCAAAAGCATTTTAAAGATTCAAGACTGCGGCAGCTAATGGAGTTCCCGGTTTTATTTCTGGGCGCTTTGCCACAAAAAACACCTGCACTCTACAGTTTAATGAATTATGCTGACATAAAACTTGGCACGTGGTATCCAATGGGTGGCATGTACAAAGTTGTTGAAGGCATGTATGAATTAGCAAAGGAGCTGGGTGTTAAATTTCTGTTTGAACATAATGTTGAAAAAATTGAAACCTTTAACAACTTTGCTACGGGTGTGATAAGCAACGGCACCTGTTTTGAAACAGATGTAATAGTCAGTGGGGCAGATTACCATTTTACAGAAACAAAATTATTAAACCCGGCAGACAGAAGTTATTCTGATCAGTATTGGGAAAAAAGGACAATGGCGCCCTCAGCCCTGCTGTATTATGTTGGCCTGAACAAAAAAATCAAACACCTCCCACATCACTCATTATTTTTTGATACCAGCTTTGACCAGCATGGTAAAGAAATTTACACATCACCACAATGGCCAACTGATCCGCTATTTTATGTAAGTATGGCAAGTGCAACTGATAATACCATTGCCCCGCATGGTCATGAAAATTTTGTTTTCCTCATTCCGGTTGCAGCAGGATTACCGGATGACAATGAAGAACTGCGTGACAAATTTTTTAAACAAATAATTCACCGCTTTGAACAACGAATTGGTGAACCAATTATTGATCATATTGTTTATAAAAAATCATATGCAGTAAGTGATTTCATTACCGACTACAATGCATTTAAAGGAAATGCTTACGGATTAGCTAATACTTTAATGCAAACTTCGGTTCTGAAGCCTTCCTGCCGTAGTAAAAAAGTTGCCAACCTGTATTATACAGGTCAGCTTACTGTACCGGGACCTGGTGTGCCGCCAAGCCTTATCAGTGGCGAGGTAGTTGCAGCTTTAATAGAGAAACAATACAAAACAACAACCAAAAACAAAGCAAAAGTATGATCGGCATCTTCCATGAAGTATGTCAGTTGTGCAGCCAAAACACAACTGAGCGTTACAGTACGTCCTTTTCATCTGCTATCCGCCTCTTGCACAAAGACCTGAGGCAACCCATTTACAATATTTATGGGCTTGTTCGTTTTGCCGATGAAATTGTCGACACGTTTCATGCATACGATAAACAAACCCTAATCCGTGAATTCAGGGATGAAACCTTTCATGCTATTGAGCGTGGCATCAGTCTCAATCCTGTCATTCACAGTTTCCAGTTAACTGTTAACCAGTACAAAATAGATCATGAACTGATTCATGCTTTTTTCAACAGTATGGAAATGGACCTCGATAAAAAGCAATACAACAGCAGCAGCTATACGGAATATATTTACGGAAGCGCCGAAGTGGTTGGACTAATGTGCCTGTATGTTTTTGTAAATGGTGATCAAAAGAAATTTGATGAGCTCAAACCTGCAGCAAGAGCATTGGGTGCCGCTTTCCAGAAAGTAAATTTTCTGCGGGATGTAAAAGCGGATTATGAATTGATGGAGCGGACTTATTTTCCGGGACTCAACTTCCGCAACTTCAGCTATACTGATAAAAAAGAAATTGAAGCCGATATTCAGAGAGATTTCGATGCTGCGTATAAAGGCATTATACATCTTCCTGTTAAAGCAAGATTTGGTGTATACGTTGCCTACAAATATTACCAGTCGCTGTTTATAAAAATCAAACGCATTCAGCCTGCACGCATCATGCAGGAACGCATCCGAATACCCGATTACCATAAATTAATGATTGTACTACGTGCAAGTTTGAGCAACCAGTTCAACCTCATGTAACAATTACCTAAATTTGAGCATGCAGGAAGTTATACTTGTAAACGAACAGGACGAAGAAATTGGTTCAATGGAAAAAATGGAAGCACATAAAAAAGCATTGCTTCACCGTGCTTTCAGTGTTTTTTTATTTGATCATAATGGCAATATGCTCTTACAACGAAGGGCCGATTCAAAATATCACAGTCCATCGTTATGGACAAATGCCTGCTGCAGTCATCCCATGCCCGGCGAAACAGTTGAACAAGCTGCATTAAGAAGATTGCAGGAAGAACTTGGTTTTACAACCTACATTAAAAAAGCATTTCACTTTACATACAAAGCTTCATTCGATAATGGCTTAACAGAGCATGAGTTTGATCATGTGCTGATTGGATTTTACGAAGGAAAAATGCAGCTCAACAAAGACGAAGTAAGTGAAGTATGTTACAAACCCATGCGGCAAATAAAAGAAGCCATCACACAGCAGTCGCATGAATATACTGCATGGTTTAAAATAGCTTTCCCATTACTGGAAGACTGGCTTACAAAACATCAATTAAATGCAACCGCCTAAAGCAGTGATCATCGGCAGTGGAGTTGCAGGACTTGCAAGCGCTGTACGTTTAGCTGTGCAGGGATTTGGGGTAGATGTATTTGAACGCAATGCATACCCCGGCGGAAAACTTTCCTTTTTTGAAAAAGATGGTTTTTCGTTTGACAGGGGCCCTTCCATGTTTACACAACCGCAACTGCTGCACGATTTATTTGAATATGCCGGCGAGAGGATAGAAGATTATCTCAATTATCAAAAGCTTGACTTATCGTGTAAATATTTTTTTGAAAACGGCAAGCAAGTCAATGCATGGACAGATAACAACAAACTTGCTGAAGAACTTGAATTGAAGCTGGGTGAGCATCCTTCATCTGTAAAAAACTATCTGTACAAAAGCAAAAAGCTGTACGAAAACGTAGGAACTGTTTTCCTGAATCATTCACTGCATAAACGTTCAACCTGGTTAAAAAAGCATGTACTGAAAGCAATAAGTACTGTGCGGCTGCCGCATTTAACAGGAACATTACACAGCTATAATCAATCATCATTTAAAACACGGGAGGCAGTTCAGGTATTTGACCGGTATGCAACATATAACGGAAGCAATCCTTACCAGACTCCCGGCATGATGAGTTTAATTCCACATCTTGAATTAAACGAAGGAACATTTTATCCCGAAGGTGGAATGATCAGTATCACCAATGCCCTGTACAAACTTGCAATAAAGAAGCAGGTTCGTTTTCATTTCAATTCGCCTGTGCAACGTATTATTCATCACCAGCAAAAAGTAAAAGGTGTTGTGGTGAATAATGAAAATATTGAAAGTGACATTGTAGTAAGTAATGCTGATGTGTACTTTACCTACAGGCATCTGCTCAACGATGAACAGAATAAAAAAGTGCTGAAGCAGGAAAGAAGTTCAAGCGGAATTATTTTTTACTGGGGAATGAACAGAACATTTGAACAACTTCACCTGCACAATATCTTCTTCAGTAACAATTATTCGGCAGAGTTTCAGTCCATCTTTAAACAAAACAAACTCTTTAACGACCCGACTGTTTATGTAAACATCACTTCCAAACTGGAAGACCGGCATGCGCCTGCAGGAAAAGAAAACTGGTTTGTGTTGATCAATGCTCCTTCAAACACAAATCAAAACTGGGAGGAATTACGTTTACAGTTACGTAATCAAACCATTGAAAAGCTAAGCCGTATATTACAAACTGATGTTGGAAGTGCCATTGAAACGGAAGAATATCTCGATCCCATCCGCATAGAAGAACAAACAGCTTCATTCAAAGGATCGTTATACGGCACAAGCAGTAACAACAGGATGGCAGCTTTTCTGCGTCATCCCAATTTTTCATCACAACTCAGCGGACTTTACTTTTGCGGTGGCAGTGTGCATCCCGGCGGCGGAATACCACTTTGCTTAAACAGTGCAAAAATCACAGTCGAACTGATTGCACGAAAAAAAACCAAAACCCATTGATTTCTGATTCATCCATAGCAAAACAAAATCTTGCCAGCATTATTGCACTCATCTTTCATGCAATAGGATTGACTGGCATGTTGTTTTATAACAGGGAATTATTTTCTTCGCTTACACCGTACAATCTTCTTTTATCAGCCGGTTTAATTATTTACACGCAGCAGGAAAAAAATATTTTCTTTTTTCTCTTCGTACTGATCTGTTTCATTACAGGTTTTGCAGTTGAATATCTCGGCGTTAATCATCAACTTCTTTTTGGCAGCTACGAATATTTACCTGCCATGGGGCCACAATGGCAAAATGTTCCGGTTATCATTGGCCTCAACTGGTTTATCATAATGTATTGCTGCGGAGTAAGTGTACAGATGCTGCTCAACTTTTTATGGAATAAACTGAAAGATGAAGATCAGCCATACCGCAGTAATGTAGGTTTTGTTGCTGTTATTCTCGACAGTGCGCTGCTGGCAACTTTTTTTGACTGGGTAATGGAGCCAATTGCTGTTGAGCTTCACTGGTGGCAATGGGCTAACGGAACTATTCCCGTTCTTAATTATATCAGCTGGCTGGGGGTTAGTGTTGTACTTATGACACTGTTCCGTCTTTTTTCTTTCAACAAACAGAACAAATTTGCTGTTAACCTGTTACTGATTCAGTTTCTGTTTTTTCTTATTTTAAGAACTGTATTATGATGACCTTACTATACATCCTGCTGGCATTCGTTGTTTTCTTTCTCATGGAAGGAATAACATGGCTTACACACAAATTTGTCATGCATGGTTTTCTGTGGTACCTGCACGAAGATCATCATCAGCCACGTGGTAATGTGTTGGAAAAGAATGATGCCTTCTTTTTAATCTTCGCTATTCCCAGCTGGCTTTGCATTATGCTTGGATTAATGAACCAGGTGTACTGGGTTGTAAGCATTGGTGCAGGCATTGCTATGTATGGTCTTGCCTATTTTATTGTACATGATATTATCATTCATCAACGGTTTAAAATTTTCAGCCGCTGGAACAGTACCTATGTGCGTGCAATACGCTGGGCACATAAAATGCATCACAAACATATTGATAAGGAAGATGGTGAAAGTTTTGGCATGCTGATGGTTCATAAAAAATACTGGGATAAAGTGCGTAAAGAAAAAAAGCTTAACCCCAATATTAAATAACTGCAGTTGAACACGCATTATACTTACTTCCTTATTCATGCTGCTGCAATTGCCGGCCCGCTGTTGTTAAGTTTTGACCGTAAAGTGCATTTCTACAAAAAGTGGAAATACCTTTTCCCCGCAATGATTATTCCTGCACTGTTTTTTCTTGTGTGGGATGAGTTGTTTACACGTATTGGCGTGTGGGGGTTTAATGAAAATTATATTACGGGTTTAAAGATCGGATCGTTGCCCGTGGAAGAAGTACTATTCTTCATTACCGTTCCTTATTGCTGTGTTTTTGTATATGAATGTGTGAGAATTTATTTTCCAAAGCTTGAGCAGTTGAAACTGAATAAAAACATTCTTATTATACTGGTGATTTTATTTCTTGCATCGGGTCTCACTCATTCAGATAAATATTATACCGCTACAACATTTCTGTTCAATGCGGGATTTCTTTTGTTACTGCTGATTTTCAGTAAATGGTTCAGCAATTTTAATATTGCTTTGTTTCTTATTGCTTACGCCATCTGCTTAATTCCCTTTTTTATCGTAAATGGATTTTTGACAGCCTACCCTGTTGTACAATACAACGATGCGGAAAATATGGGCATCCGCATTTTTTCATTTTTACCCTGGCCCATGCATAACATTCCTGTTGAAGATACTTTTTACGGCATGCTTCTTATTTTAATGAACGTGGCGTTGTTTGAAAAACTGCGGGCAAAGAATCAATAACCGGTTACTCTTGTACCGGGGCAACCGACTTTTTTATCCTTTTTCATTGATGGCAACCCGGATGTTCTTTTATACCAATCAACAAACGGCCGCCATACCAATGTAAGCTGCAAAAAATAATATGCATCTTTATTTTTTTCGCTCCCTCTTACTGTACCTGCAACAGGATAAGAACCAATACTCTTATAAGCCATATCAACTGCAAGCTGGCCCCTTGCTGCAAAAAGGGCCGTCTCATCCACATATCTTGTACTCACATCGTCAATGTAATCTGTAAAAGTTTTCCGGTAACCAAGTTCAAGCCCAACACGTAAATCTTCAGTTACCACATACTCAGCGCCAATACCAAAAGGAATTGCAAGTTGCGTACGCTTATATGCCTTTTTACCGGGAACAAAGCCCTGTCCTTCTGTACTTAATGGCTGAAGTTTTATGCGGTTGCCGGCAGCATCTAATGCAGTTGGATTAAAATGAAAGACGGCACCGCCTGCAAACACATACGGCGTCCACCACTTATAATTTAAATTGAAAATATTATACTGAGCTCCCAGCTCCCACTCAAATAGTTTCGATTGAAAACTAAGATTCCGGTTTTTCAGAAACTGATCTTTGTTCTTACTGTCATCTGCCTTTAATGAGCCCAGACTAAAATGTGTGCGTGCCACAATGTGTTCTGTTAAATCATAACGTGCACCAAGACTTCCAACAAACTTCATTTGTCGGAACGAAATATCCTTTTGTTTTAAATCGCCCTGGTAACCTGCAAAACCGCCTTTAAAGGAAAGGTGAAAATTCTGTGCACCAACAACAAGTGGTATCAAAAAAATGAACAGGAAAGCTTTTTTCATAAAAATCCGGATTTACAACAACCCTTATCAGGTATAACGTATAAATAACAGTTAAAGTATATACCAGCAATAACTGTTTGTGATAACAAAAGTCAAAGCCTTATTTTTGACAAATCTATCTGACATTATGTTCGAACAACTGATCAAAAGTATACAGGATAAGGTACCGGCAACAGAAGGCGAACTGCAACTCTGTAAACATTATTTCACGCCAAAAAAAATCAGAAAAAAGCAATTTCTGCTCCAGGAAGGTGATGTTTGCAATAAAATGGCCTTTGTTGAAAAAGGTTCGTTGTATTCTTACTCAACTGATGTAAAGGGAACACAGCGTGTTATTCAGTTTGCTTTTGAAGGATGGTGGATATCAGATCTGTACAGCTTTTTTACCAAAGAACCTTCCAGTTTACATATCGAAGCACTTGAAGACAGTGAACTGTTATTGCTCGATCATGAACAGCATGAGTATCTTTTAAAAAATGTTCCGCAATACGAAACCTATACACGTATGATTTTACAAAATGCATACGTTGCACTTCAGCGCCGCATTGAAGGAACAATTGGTTTAACTGCCGAAGAAAAATATTCCCGGTTTTTAAGCCAGTATCCCACCTGTTTAAACAGGGTTCCGCAGCATTTAATTGCTTCATATCTTGGTATAACTCCCGAAACACTCAGCCGTATCCGTAAGCAAATGGCCCGTTGATGCGTTGACATTTGTCAAGAGAATTTCTTATCACATATCATTGGAGGCAGCCTTGTTGTACAAGTAGTTTTGCATCATCAATCGTAATGATATGCATGTAAAACAAACAATCGCAATAATTGGGGCAACAGGCAACATGGGTCAAGCAATTGCAAAGTCCCTTGCAAAGGAAGAGAACCGCTTGTTATTGTTTTCTTCCAACCTGCAGAAAGCACAATTACTTGCAGAAGAAATAAAAAGCAACAATACAGCAGTTGATGTGGAAGGTATTGCCTGTCCCGTGGATGCAAGTTGGGAAGCAGATATAATTATACTCGCTGTTCCCTACCAGGCAGAAGCTGAAACCGCAAAGAAAATTACAGATGTTGCAAGACAGAAAATTGTTATCAGCATTTCGAACCCGTTAAATGCAACATACGACGGACTTGTTACTTCACCAGATACAAGTGCAGCTGAAGAGTTACAAAAATTATTGCCCGATTCAAAAGTGATTAAGGCATTCAACACAACCTATGCTGCCGATTTTGCACAACCCATTATTGATGGCAAACAAACCGATGCATTTATTGCAGGTGATCATTCAACTGCATTAACAGTTGTGGAAGAACTGGTACGTACAGCAGGTTTTAATCCTATCATCGCCGGTCCGCTGGCAGTAAGCCGCACATTGGAAAACATGCAGCTGCTGATGATACAGCTCACCATGAAGTACAATTATAACTGGCATGCAGGCTGGAAAATCTTACATAATTAAATCAACATTTATAATCAATCAAAAAAACAAACAATGAAAAAAACGGCAATTATTTTATCTCTTTTCTTTTTAGCAACAGCATTTACAGTAGCTACAAGCTGGAAAAACGACAAAGCACATTCACAGTTAACATTTACCGTTACACACCTTGGTGTTTCTGATGTAAGTGGTGTATTCAATGATTTTGATGTAACAGTTCAGTCAGCTAAACCCGATTTCAGCGATGCAGTGTTTTCATTAACCGCTAAAGCTGCTTCAATTGATACACGTGTTGAAATGAGAAACAATCACCTGAAGAGTGCAGACTTCTTTGATGTAGAAAAATATCCTGAACTGAGTTTCAAAAGCACTTCCATTAAAAATGCAGGAAAAGATGCTTACAAACTTACCGGCGATTTAACCATTCATGGTGTAACAAAGCAGGTAACATTAGATCTCGTTTACAGGGGAACAATTGAAAACCCGATGAGCAAAAAACCAACAGCTGGTTTCCAGTTAAAAGGTTCAATCAAACGTTCTGATTTTGGTATTGGTCCTAAATTCCCAGCACCAATGATCAGTGATGAAGTACGCATTAAAGCTGATGGAGAATTTGCACAATAAATTATTTAAAAAGCAATCGTAAAAAACATGAGAAAGTTATTCGAGGTACAGGTTAATTCAAAAAGTGTGGATGCGGCCATTCTTATTACAAGAGTTGCAGCGGCAGTATTAATGCTTACACATGGTATTCCAAAACTCGCCGGTTTATTTGCTGATGGCCCGGTACAGTTTCCCGGTTTATTCGGTTTAAGTCCGGCAGCTTCATTGGGCTTAACTGTTTTTGCAGAAGTACTTTGTTCATTATTCATCTTATTTGGATTGGGAACAAGACTGGCAGTTATTCCGTTGACCATTACCATGCTGGTAGCCGTGTTACTGATACACAGTGCTGATCCGTTTATTAAAAAAGAACCGGCAATTCACTTCCTGTTGTTGTATGTGATTTTATTCTTCACCGGCAGTGGCAGGTATTCAGTTGATTCATTCATTCAGAAAAAATCATTAGCGACTGTTTACACCAGCCGTTAATTAAACAAATACAAAATGAAAATAGCATTGATTGGTGCAACTGGTTTTGTTGGCACTACAATATTAAATGAGTTGGTAAGTAAGGGACACGAAGTAACAGCTATTGCACGTAATACAGAAAAATTGCAGGCTTCAGATACAGTACATCCTGTAAAAGCAGATGTAACGAATGAAGATGAATTGGCAAATGCAGTAAAAGGACATGATGCAGTGATCAGCGCATACAATGCAGGATGGACAAACCCAAACCTGTACAATGATTTTCTTGCAGGTTCGAAGGCAATACAATCAGCTGTAAAAAAATCAGGTGTGAAGCGTTTGCTTATTGTAGGTGGTGCAGGAAGTTTGTATGTTGCAGATGGTTTGCAGCTGATTGATACGCCGCAGTTTCCTGCTGAATGGAAACCAGGTGCATTGGCAGCAAGAGATTATCTCAACGTAATTAAAGAAGAAAAAGAACTGGATTGGACGTTTCTGAGCCCGGCAATTGAAATGCATCACGGCACATCAGGTGTAAGAAAAGGAACGTACCGTAAAGGTTTGGAAACTCCGGTGTTTGATGAAAACAACAGGAGCATTATTTCAGCAGAAGATATGGCTATTGCCATTGTGGATGAAATTGAACATCCGCAACACATACGTGAAAGATTCACTGTAGCATATTAACAACAAAGTTGTTTGCATGCAACGGAAACAGTTTATAACAACATTAATAACAGGAGCAGCAGGCATGACAGGTTTAGGAGCATTTAATCGCTTTACAGATGATCTGAAAGAACAGGATCAACTGATGCCGGTTTTGTTTATCGGTCACGGATCACCCATGAACGGTATTGAAGACAATGAGTTCAGCAAGCGCTGGGCTGCAATGGCAAAGGAAATACCAACGCCTGCGGCTGTGCTTGTTGTATCGGCTCACTGGTTCACAAACGGCACACGAATTACTGCTATGGATTTTCCTCCAACCATTCATGACTTTGGAGGATTTCCACGGGAGTTGTACGAAGTGCAATATCCTGCACCTGGCAATCCTGCTCTTGCAAAAGAAACATCGTCATTAATTCATTCAGCAAATGTTGAACTGAATCATGACTGGGGTTTGGATCATGGTGCATGGACCATCATCCGGCACATGTATCCAAAAGCAGATATACCTGTACTGCAGCTGAGTATTGATTACACAAAAAATCCTCAATGGCATTACGATCTTACAAAAGAATTGTACAGCCTGAGAAAAAAAGGTGTGCTTATTCTCGGCAGCGGCAACATGGTACACAATCTCCGTATGGTTGCATGGGATAAACTCGATGCTCCTGAATATGGTTATGACTGGGCTTTGCACATGAACAGTAAGTTCAAAGAACTCATTGGCAACAATGACCACAGGCAATTAATCAACTACAGTGCGTTGGGAAAAGAAGCGATGCTTTCTATTCCAACACCCGAACATTATTTGCCCTTGTTATATACACTGGGTTTAAAAAATGAAAAAGAACAGGTTTCGTTCTTCAATGATAAAGCCATCGGCGGATCATTGACAATGACTTCGGTGAAAGTGGGGTAAACATTGTCGTTTGACAACTGAAGGCGCCTGCACTTGCAGGCGCTTTTTTTGCAGTTAGTTTTTTATTCATGTAAACTTACCGGCAATCATTTTGATTTTGTTCTCATTTGTTCAGCGAGTAAATTACAGCTGAATCAATGCCGGCCATCCATCAAAACAGATTCATGAATTTCTAAATCAAATCCAATGGCAAAAATCAGCCGCCGCTCTTTTATCAACACATCTTCTGTTCTTGTTACAGGTGCAGGGTTATCAGGTTTTGTTCAACCGCTTTCGTCGCCATTTTTACAATACGGATCAGAATCACCTGTTGCAACAACAGTGTATGGAAAAATCCGTGGTTATGTTGATGATGGAATCAAGGTATTTAAAGGAGTTCCTTATGGTGCTGATACATCTGCAAGAAGATTTATGGCTCCTGTTGCACCGGATAAATGGGAAGGAATACGTGAAGCAGTTGAGTATGGCGCATCCTGTCCGCAACCATCAAGGGGTGGCGATAAAATTGGAGAAGATTGTTTGAAGCTGAACATTTTTACACCTGCCATCAATGATCATAAAAAACGCCCTGTGATGTTTTATATTCATGGTGGTGCTTACTCAAACGGATCAGGTTCAAGTCCTTTGTATGATGGTGTGCGTTTGTGCAAACGTGGTGATGTGGTGGTAGTATCAATCAATCATCGTCTCAACGCATTTGGTTATTTATACCTTGCTCCTTTTGGAAAAGAGTTTGCTGATTCAGGTAATGCAGGTCAGCTCGATTTGATTCTTGCTTTGCAATGGGTAAAAGAAAACATTGCTTCATTTGGTGGCGATCCCAATTGTGTAATGGTGTTTGGTCAGTCGGGCGGTGGTGCAAAAATTGCCACAATGATGGCCATGCCCGAAGCCAAAGGTTTGTTTCACCGTGCTGCAACCATGAGTGGCCAACAGGTAACTGCAAGCGGACCGTTAAATGCAACGCTTCGTACAAGAGCGGTTCTCGATACATTAAAAATTTCAACCGATAATATTTCAGCAATCAAAACAATTCCGTTTGAAAAGATTGTGGAAGCATTAAACACAAAAGATCCTGTGCTTTCATTTGGCAATATTTCGTTTGCCCCGGTACTGGATGAGCTGCATTTAAAACGTCATCCGTTTTATCCCGATGCACCCATGCAATCAGCAAATATTCCAATGATCATTGGTAATACGCATGATGAAACAAGAGCATTTCTTGGTGGCGATCCAACCAACTATACCATTACATGGGAACAGTTGCCGGCTAAATTAATTCCCAATATGCGTGTGGATATTCAACCCGATTTTGTAATTGCTGAATACAGGAAATTATTCCCCAACATGTCTCCCAGCGATTTGTTTTTCAAAATAACCACTGCATCACGTTCGTGGAGAGGTGCTATTATTGAAGCTGAAGAAAGAGCCAAATCTGGTTTTCCTGCATACGCTTATCAACTTGACTGGGCAACACCAAAAGACAATAAAAAATTTGGTGCGCCACATGCTTCAGATATTCAATTGGTGTTTGACAATATCAATAAACCTGGTGCAACTGCTATTGGGCCTGATGCACAGAAGATGGCAGATATGATGAGCGAAACATTTATTGCATTTGCCAGGACAGGAAACCCGAATAACAAATTGATTCCCGGATGGAAAAAATATTCCATGGCGAAAAGAGAAACGATGGTGTTTGATGTGCCGCCACACCTGGAAAATGATCCGAGAGGTGAAGAACGGAAAATTTTTGCCAAGGTTCAATATGTACAACCTGGAAGTTAATGCAACATACGTTGCAACTTGTTCGGTTGTAACACAACCGGGTGAAACCTGACTTCTGCAATTTCACCTTTAAACCAGCTTACTTTATTCAGCCGGACACCAAGAGCCGTTTGCCCGTTTATCATTGGGGGAAAATCAATTTCACCTTCCAGTTCTTTTTTACCGTTAACAAAACTGCTCATCGTTGTTCCATCATATGTCATAGCTGCCCAATACCATTTATCTGCAGGATGAAGTTTCGTTGAATCAATTAATGTAAGCCCTTTATTTGTTGCTCCGTTTTTTAAGAACGCATCAAGATACCATTGTTTGTTTTGTGTCAAACGTAATTCAAATGTTCCCCTGTTGTTTGCAGAATCCTGGAAGTGCATAAAACGTGGAGCAGTTGGACCACCTGCATCTGGTTTGAATTTTATTTCAATGGTAAATTGCTTCCATCCTTTGATGCCGATAGCAGGAATAATCAATCCGTCATCAACACCGTTAAATGCAACAGATGCAGTTCCGCTTTCAACTTTAATTACAGGATTGCCCAGTTTGGCAACGCTGTATTCAGCAATATTTTCTGTGCAGTTAATTTTCCATGTAACAGCTGCCGGCTGATGAATAACTGTCCATGCAGTAAGTGCCACTGCAGATAACAGGAAAACAAAAACTGAAACTCTGTTCATGATTAATGTTGATTTTTTGCCGACTGAATATAACGCATCAATAAGTACATATTCTGAATATAAGCCGGTGTTGAAATATACAACTGATCACTCATGTCCCTGTAAGGTGAGGTATCAGTTTCATCACCCACATTTGTAGTTGCAAATTCATCTGTCGGTTCTTTCTTCTGTCCGTCGCCAATATAAGGATGGCTGATCATGGCATGTTTTACCAGCCACCTGTTTTGTGCATCCAGTGCATTGATGATTGATTTCGCCATAGATTCGTTTACAGAAAAAATCATTTCTCTTTCACGGATACCATAATTAATATACTGCAGAACTTCTTTGTCGAAAGCTTCTCTTTTCTTCAGCGGAGAATCTTTTGTTGCTTCTTCAGGTGTGAGATTTTTTACACGTTCATATTCCGTTTTCAGCATTTCAATATTTACCATACTTTTTCCATACATGTGTGCAAGTAATTTTTCATCGCTTGTATCGGTATAATAATAGCCGTACACCGCATTTGATCCTTTACGGTGTACATAGACAGGCTTATCTGTTCCCACTTCAACATATAAAGGGTGCGTAAACCGTTCTTTTGATTTAGCATCACCTTCTGAAAGTCTTACTCTTTCCAGCCAGTTAATAGCATCTGGAATATGAGCAAGAAATTTTTTATCGCCTGTGTATTGGTAAAACCTAAGCATAAGCATTGCATTTCCAAAAGTTGTTCGTGGCAAATAAGCTGCCGGCTCATAGGTTCTTGCGCCTTCAACATTCAGATTCATATCGTACTGCTGCCCCCATGCTCCATTTGGTTTTTGTGAAAGACAATAAAAATTCATTGCTTTCTTTATTGGTTCAAGAAAACGTTTATCGCCAAGGTGCTGGTAACACTGAATTAAGAAATTCAGGTTTTCACCAATTACATCATCATTGAATGTGTGAAATGATGAGTAGTCGGGATGCCCTTTTTTCTGAAAATCATATTTCAACGGGTAACGTTGCGGCCATCCTCCGTTCGGGTACTGGCTTTTTAAAATAAAGCTGATGGCTTTATCGAGTGCCGGTTTATATTTCGCATCATGCTTTTCAATATACATTCTCAGCAGAAACCGTGAAGTATTAGAAGTTACATCATCATCATAGGTATCATTACCATAGTAGTGCTGAAATTCTTCCAGCCGCCAGGCGTTTTTACCAATGGTGGCATACCATTTTTTCATTGACTTTTCTCCTGCAAAATCAACCATGTAATTCCAGCCGCCTGCTTTGCTTTGACCTTTTATAATAGCTGCCGCCACTTTTTCAGCGTGCTCATAAAAGAACTCATTGCCTGTTGCATGGTAAACATCCAGCAACATGTGACCAACCTGCACCGTACCACCATCCTGCATCCAGATCATGGATTTGTATGCTTCCATTTCGCCCCAGCGCCTTGATAAATCAGGTGTGTAATACCAAACAAAACCACCTTCCGTACTTACATGATCAAACATATAAGCAGTGGCTTTGAGCATGGTTTCTTCTGTTTTCTTTAAGAGATTTTCGTTTTGAGAAAAAACGGAAGAATATAAAAATAAAAAAACTGTAACTGCAATCGTTCTATACCCGCTTCTGATTTGCATAATGGTACAAAATTTAAGACCCGTCCGGCAGAAGTATGTAGAAAGGATCTGTTGGCAAGATTAATGACTGCTAAATATAACGAAACAAGTTATTCAGAAAATAATAATTACATCAAAGGTGGTTTTGTGCAGCTGTTAATTTTTTAAACGGTTATTTATGTAATAAAAAAACTCAGTTTGTTATTGCAGTAACATTTAAAACGTTTACTTGCAATAACCAACTGAGTTCTGCACTGATGAAAAAAACAGTTCAATCTTATTTCAAAAATTCTTCCCTGTAGGGAGTAAACACATCTATCAGCAATCCTTTTTCCAAAGCCAGCACACCATGTACAAGATCGGGTGCTACAAAAAAACAATCACCTTGTTTCAACACCTGCTTCACACCGTCAATTGTAACTTCAAAACTTCCTTCAGCCACATAGGTATTCTGGCGGTGAACATGATGATGAAGTGACCCGATTGCTCCCTGCTCAAACTTTACACACACCATCATTATCTGTGAATCAAAACCGAGTATTTTGCGCTGCACGCCGTTGTCAACTGTTTCCCATTGAATATCATCTGCCTTAATAAACGGTTTCCCTTCGTTTGCTTTCATGATTTTAATTTTTGCAAAAATAAGTCCAGATGGATTTAGAACAGTAAGAAATATTTAACCCATCTTCAACTAATAACATGCCTCAAACTTTAATGCTTGCCTGATCGAAAAAGCTTTTGTTTCAATCAGTGTCGTCTTTGTTGCTGCATCATATACGAATTTTATATTCTCTTTATTCAGTTTAATTTTCGTATAAGCTTTTTGGTCATGCAATTCAATTCTCCACTTTCGTGATACCGGCATTCCGTTGTAATTCCCAACCACAGGATAAATTGTGAGATTAATTTTACCGTTGCCATTTTTTTGTGAAATAAAAGTTGAAGCATATATATTCCTGAGGTAATCATTACTGGAGCCATCATCTTCCAATAATGTAAACGAACCATCAGTACCGGGATAGACATGCAACATCAGAGTATTATTATTCCCTTTTTCAACTGAAGATGAATAATTACGCATCGGTATAATTGCTCCCTGTTTAACAAACAATGGAATCTGTTCAAGCGGAGCCCCAACTGTATAAGATTGATTGCCATTTTTTATTTCACCTGTCCAGTAGTTCATCCATTTCCCTTCGGGTAGGTAAACATTTTGAGTTACTGCATTTTTTTCATAAACAGGAGCAAGCAGCATTTCATTCCCAAACAGGTATTGATAAATATGCTCAGGAAATTTACCCAGCATATGTTTTCCTTCAATGCGGCTGCGCAAAGCGTAACTGTAGATGTACGGAAACAACATCATCCGCCAATGTGCATAGTTCCTGAAAAGTGTATCAGCTCTTTTTGAATAGTTCCATGCAAGATTTGATGTTGGATTTTCTGGCTGAGAAAACACTTCAGTAATCGGATTAAAGATGGAAAACTGCATCCAGCGTATGTACAACTCTTCATCCGGCATTTTGGTCTGCCCCATATCAAAACCGCCTAAATCATTTGTAAGAAATGGAATGCTGCTTGTTTTATTTGAAGGGTTAGTAAACATCGCAATGTTTTCCCTGAAGGCAACATGGGGCACCCAGTCATTAAATGAGATAAGCGGCTTATCAATCGTCCAGTCACTTCTTGTATCATCTGTCCATTTAGTTGGATAGCGTTTGTACTCTTCATTTTCCGTATCAAAACTGTGTGATAATAAAAATCCTCTGCCTTTTGTTTCCTTACCAAACTGCTGACTCATTTCAAACATTGCTTTACAGGTGCTGATACTTGCAGTGCGGTCAAGTTTAATGAAATCAGCGCCTTCATCAAAGAATGGTTTCATTTGTTGTTTAAAATAGTTTACCGCTTCTGGGTTATTGAAATCAATATTTCCGCATTGTGTTCCTTTTTCTTCTTTACCGTTCTGAAACATAGCTGTACTTCTGCTTCCGTTATGCCATGAATTGGTATTGAGATAAATGCTTGAAAAGAATCCCTTTTCCTTGAAATCATTAAAAGCCACTTCATTGCCAGTTTCAAGAATGCAATCCCATATCCAGAAACCACCTTTAATATTGTTGTGCTGCAAATAATTCCACATTGCCTTACGATTGGGATAACTAACAGTATCGGCAACAAAATCAATATACTTTGCAGGCCCTTTCCCTTTATCGTTATAACTCCAGAACCACGAATCAATCCAGAAAGCATCAATCGGGTAATTGTGTTTCTGAATTTCTTCAATCGTTTTAATAGTTTCCTGTTGATTGGTATAGCCTCCGTACAAAATGCCAAAAGCCCACGCAGGAGGCAGCACAAGGTTTGTATCAGCAACGTTCCGGTTTAACTGGTTTTTTGGCTGGGCAAAGATTTTACCTGGTGCGGTAAACAGAACGAGAAATAAGATTGAAGATATGAGCTTCATTTCTGCTGAATTGAATTAATAAAACTGAGTATGTATGTGGCCAGTTCAAACTGGGTTTTTCCGTTCAGATGAATACCATCTGTTGTTTTTGATTCAAAATTTTCCTTTAGCCGGTCATAAGTATTCAGGAAATAAACACGATTGGTCTCTGCAATTTTTTTGAACTGTTTATTATTTTTCTGAATACGCAAATCCCCGCCTCCATATTTTACCTGGTCAATTTTTGTTTCATTCATTGGTGATGGCGTAATAATGCAGATGTGTGGTTGCTTTTTATTGTGTTCTCTTAAGTACGCATTCATTTTTTTTAATAGTGCCGTCATATTAGCAGGCACTTCCTTTTGCCGGTCTTTAAAAATTGTTTTTGTATCGTTTGTTCCGATGTTAATGATAATGAAATCAAGTTCAGCATTTGCAGGTAATTTGCTGTAAGCACTGTCTAAATACCGGTTAATGCTGGTAAGTGTATTAAGTTTTGGCTGATCAAGATTATCAAAACCAATTGTATTACCCGAAATGGATTGATTAATGAGCGTTGCATAAGGAAGCAACTTTTTCATTTGCTGTGGCCAGCCGAAATCAAATGCACCATTTGAATCTCCAATGGTGAGAATATTGAGTGGTTGCAAATTTTTGTTTTCATCAATCGGTGGTAAAACAAGTGCAGGCGAAACAAGCATTTCATGTGTGCCTTCAAAAATGGTTAAGCTAAGTCCGGGTAATTGTTCAAACAATTGAATAACCCGGCCATTCAATTTGTGCAATGTATCAGCAGCCGGATTTATTTGTTTTGAGAGAAGAGAAAAGATCGTACTGTCAGCAACAATATGTTCCTTTTCGTTTGGAAATAATGACAATGCTATTTTATTATAAAACAAAACAGAATGACTGACAGGCACTGATCCGGTGTAACCATCATGCACCCCTGCATAAATATTCAGTGTTGCATTTTTTCTTTTTTCAACAGGAACGGAAAGTTTCATGGGTGATCTTTTATCCAGTTCATCCCAATTCATTTTTCCATCGCTCATGGCTACATGTTCAATGTCAGTTGCATATTTTGCATTTCGTCCTTTCGATTCCCAATACCAATCGGCGAGACTGCTTATAGGAGCCCAGGCATTAAAGCTTTTAACAGGATAATTTAATTTTAAGTATGCAAGCAGTGTTGCATAACCTCCGCCCGAAACGCCAATGATGTGCACATTATTTGTATCAACATTCCCATGTTTAACTGCAAACAAAACAGCATCTTCTATATCAGATATCACCAAATCACTTCCACATGCTTTCGGATTATTATTCGGCCCCCTGAAATCAGGGTGAAAATAATTCCAGTCACGCAGCAGTATTTCTTTTGCTAATGGATCTTCCTGGTTATAATCACCGCTCCAGGTATGCAAAGAAATGATCAATGGCTGTGGTGATTTTTTTGCTGTTTGATGATACCATGCTTTTTGTATTTCTCCGTCGGCAGATGAAACTATCTGCACCTGCTCAAATTCAGTTCCCCAAGCTTTGCTTTTTGTATTATCCCAGGTAGGATCTTTTGTTTGTGCGTAAGTAACATCAAAATTAAATACCACGTACAGTAAACAAATCAGCAGAGATATATTCTTCTTCATACAGGCAAACATAATTATTTAGAAAGTATTATCATTGCCAATCCTGCTATATACAGCAGCAGCATAATGTTCAGCAATGGTTTGGTTCCTTTTGGCGCTTTATCAAATTCCTTCCAAACATAAATACCCCAAAACGCTGCAACAACTGTAGCACCCTGACCTAAGCCATAAGATATAGCAGGACCAGCCTTACCCGATGCTATTATACTTAGCGACATTCCCACACACCAGATAGTGCCACCTAACATTCCTACAAGGTGATCCTTCAATTTCCCTTTAAAATATGCATTAAAAGAAACAGGTGCTCCTGCAAAAGGTCGCTTCATCTGGAACGTGTTAAAAAGCAGACTGCTGATAACAATACCAATGGCAAAAACCACCAATGCTGTATAAGGAGTTAATTTGCCTGCCTGAGGTAAATTAAAATCTGTAATCATTGAATCAGCAACATATTTATAAAACAAACCCATTAAACATCCGCTGACAACAGACAGGATTAATCCTTTTTTAGAAACACCTCCTTCTGCATGCGTTTGCAATCGTTGATACGCCCTTGCATTCAGAATAATGGCAAGAGTAATTAATGCAACCCCACCAAAGATCAATACAGGATTTCCCTGCGGATTTGAAATGTAATTGACAATGACACCAAGCACCAATGCAATACCGATACCAACAGGAAATGCTACAGACATACCTGCAATACCAATAGCAGCAACCAATAAAATATTGGCAAGGTTAAAGACCACACCACCTGCAAAAGCCGATAAAAAGCTACTGTTGTCAGCTTGCTTTATATCTTCGATAAATGCTCTGCCTTCAGATCCATTAGTTCCTAATGTAAAGGCAAGTACTAAAGTGGTGAGTAAAATACCAAAGCCATAATCCCAGTAAAGCAATTCAAAACGCCAGGTTTTGCTTGTAAGCTTTGTAGTATTGGCCCATGAACCCCAGCATAACATGGTTACTACACAAAGAACAATGGCTAAGCCGTAATTTTCTACAATAAACATATGGCAGGTTTTAGTATGATGATTAAATAATCACTCCATCTCGTGCCTGTAAGGAACTGATGATTGTGCTCCCATTTTTGTTACGGAAATGGAAGCGGCTTTTACAGCAAATTCAATTGCCTGTTTCCATTCCATGTTTTCAGTAACGGCAACTGCTATGGCACCGCTGAACGTATCACCAGCTGCAGTTGTATCCATTGCTTTTACAACAGGAGCAACTGTTTTAAACTGTACTTCTTTGTTTTGAAAGTATGCACCTTGCTTTCCTAAAGTAATAATTACATTCTGCACGCCTTTTTTTAAAAAAACTTCAGCTGCTTGTGATGCAGTTACTTCATCATTTACATGTACACCTGTAAGCAGTTTCGCTTCTGTTTCATTGGGAGTAATCAGGAATAGTCCATTCAGTAATTCATCCGGTAATTGTTGCGCAGGTGCTGGATTTATAATAACCCGCTGTTTTTTTGTTTTTGCAGTTTTTACAACTGCTGCAATTGTTTCAATTGGAATTTCCAGTTGCATTAAAATAATTGCAGCTTCAGAAAATCTTTCACCTGTTCAATATCCGCCGGTAAAAGCCGAGCATTTGCACCGGGAGCAACCACAATACAATTCTCTCCCTCATTATTCACCATAATTAATGCAGTGCCTGAAGGGGCTTCTTCGTCAACAAAGACAAACTCAGTGTTGATATTCTCCTGTTTAAAACCTTCAACACTCTTCTTCCCAAAAATGTCGTTACCAACTTTTGCTACGAATGTAACATCGCCTCCCAATCTTGCAGCAGCTACAGCCTGGTTAGCACCTTTGCCACCGGCATTCATTAGGAAAGTTCCGCCAAGAATTGTTTCACCTGGTTTTGGAAGCACCGGCGATTTTACAACCATATCTGTATTAGAGCTGCCGATAACAATTATTTTGTTTCCCTTCACTTTGTTTTATTTAATCAGTTGCATTTTATCCAGTCAACTTTTGCTGCACCAGAGTTTACAAGTATTTGAATTGTATTTTTTCCTTTTCTCAGCTGATGAACTCCCGCAGCAATTTCTTTGAATTCAGTGGCGCCAACTTCAAGGTTTATTTTTTTATTGTTAATTATAACTGTCAGTCTGCATACATCAGCAACAGCCGCTGCCCTGAGTGCAAGTTTATATTTTCTGGCAGTTAAACTTTCAAATGTATAAGTTACCCATTCTGACTGCTGAAGTTCAATTGACTGTTCAGACCAAAACTGATCCTTCTCCTTACTATCAAGATTTATTTTTACCGGTTCAGATGTTCTGTAAAATTTTGATTTGCTTATTGTATCTGAAACAAAATAAGAACGGTTAAAGCCATCATGCCCGTAATTCTCTGCTTCAATTTTTGAAGGAACTCTTGTTAAAATGGCATTACAGACATCTTCAAAATATTTACAGTTGGGAATTTTAATATTCTCCAGTAACTCATTGAATGCTTTTTCAGCAATAGCAGCATCAGGTTTTGCACCTCCCCTGCTGTATTCAGCGATCATATCCCAATTCGCAGGTTTATTAATTGAATAGGGAGTATTCTGTGTGTCCATTTTTTTCCATGGCCAGAAAGAAAATCCAATATTTTTTGCTTCAAATAATTGTGTGGTTGCCCAATAAATAGCATTTCCTTTTTCACCGGTTTCGCCAACCCAGATGGGTGTATTCAGTTCATTTCTCTTCTGCAAATAATCATTAATACCATTCAGATGATCCGGCCTGTTCCAGCAATAGTAATGAAACTGGTAAAACACGTTGCTATCGAAAGGTTTTGTAAAAAGCGACCAGTCGTTTGACCAGTTAAAGCCTTCCAGTGTAATCATATGCTTTTGATCAACATTACGGATAGCAGCTGTGATACGTTTATACAGTGGCTCCAGTAAATGTTTGTATTTCTCTGCCGATCCAGTGTTGATGGGCAGTGGTTCATTCAGCAAATCATACGCTGCAACAGTGGGTTCATTTTTATACCGCTCTGCAATTTTCACCCACAGATCAACCAATTGATCCTGGTATTTTTTTTCGATAAACAGCTCGGGGATATCGTTCGGGCTGTCATCTATATTTGCACCAGTTTGTCCGCCGGGCGCACCATGCATATCAATAATCACATACAGATTATATTTTTTACACCAGGTAACCAGCGAATCAATTAACTGAAATCCTTCTTCTTTATAAACAGGATTTTCGCCTTCAGTTAAAAACAATCTTGAATTCAATGCAGGCCGAACAGAATTAAACCCCAGTTCAGCAATCCTCTTTATATCTGCTTCCGTAATATAATTTTGCCTGAACGTTTTCCAAAACCTATCTGCTTTTTCTTTACCAATTAAATCGGCAACAATTTTTTCAATTTTACGGGGTCGGTCACCATGGCTTCCAAACTTCCACATATATCCTTCGGGCAACAACCAGTTCCCCAATCCAACACCTTTTAAAAAAACTTTTTTTCCAGATTCATTTACAATATCCTGACCAACCGTATGCAAAAAGCTTATTCGCTTTTCCTGTTTTTTTTGTGCAAAAGAAAAATGAATGCTTGCCAGGGTTACTAACAGAATAACAATTTTTTTCATCACTTTATTTTTTTATTTGTACGGGTAACCAAACTTTTATATCAGCACCGGATTGACCGGCCTCAGCAAAAGGCACTAAAACAATTTTTCCATTACTGTTCAAAATCCGAACTGAATAAGCCTGTTTTCCAAACCATTCAGCCGGTAATATTTTTGACTCATCTGCGAGCTCAACTTCGTTAATTGATACTCCAGCTTTTTCATTAGTCAGAAGGTCAGTTATATTGGCAGAATTTACAGAACCATCCACAGCCAGTATTTGCGGTCCACGTTGAAAAGCAATTTGTTCAGGATAGTTTTCCCCGCCGGCAATAAGTTTAACCGGCATCTCAAAACTGATGATTACTTTATCTCCTGTTTTCCAGTTGTTACTGATTGTGATAAACTGATCAGGTGATCCCCTGTATACTTTATCTCCAAGTTTTGCAGTAAAATTTGAACTCCAATCAGGTACTCTTAATGCTATAGGGAAATTGCCGGGCTTTGAGCTTATAATTGACAAGACCAGGTTTCCGCTTTCAGGGAAATTTCCATCCAGTTTAAAAACAACATCCAAACTTTTATTGTCGGCAGTAGTAATTGTCTCTCTGTAAACAGCCGGTTCGTAAAACAAAACAGTTGGCACATGATTGATATTGCCAAAGGTAAATTTTGGCACCAGTGCAATTCCTCTCGGTACACTTGACTGGCAGCAGGTAATAAAACAAGTGTAAGGTTTCTTATTCATTAAAGAAGTGTAATAGCTTACACAACCTGTTAATGGGTTTTCCGCAGCAAGCAAATGATTGTACACCGATTTCTCCAGCTGGTATATATATTTTATATCACCGGTAACATCAAACAGGTTTTGATTCAGCTGAATCCATGTAGTAGTTACGCATCCTTCTCCCATATTGTCTTTTGACCCGGCCGGCAAGTAATCGTCTGCCTGGAAATGTTCATGCGAGCTTGATGTACCTGTAATATACAATTGGTTATTTACAATATCCTGCCATGCCATTTCAACAGCTTTCAGCATTTTTTTATCGCCTGTTATCTGATACAGTTTTATTAGTCCAACATAATTGGAAAGCATTTCATACGCCTTTCCATTACCTACTTTATTAACTTTTCCAGTTGCCAGGATTGAACTCATAACTTTCGGACCATTTTGCTGTTCCCACGCATCTAAAATGTAATAGCAAAAATCCAGGTACTTTTTATCAGCTGTGTATTTATATAATTCAACCATTGCATCCAGCACACTTGTAGCAGCCATACCCATATGTGTACCTGCCAAAATAATATCCATTTGCCCCTGCTTCTTTCCGAATGTTCTGCACAGAAGGTCGCCCATTTTTCTGCATGCTTCCAATGCAGGTTTATGCCCAGTTGCAGAATAATAAGCCAGCAAGCCATGCAGGTTGTATTTGTGGCTCCACACATCCCAACTGGTCCAGTATTGATCAGGCGTATAAGTTCCTAAGTATCCATCTTCCTTTTGCGTATTGATCAATTCAAACATCAATCTATCCATTTGCTTTTTCAAGGCAGGATTATGTGTAAGTTTCCATGTATTGCAGGCTGTTTCGAGATATTTGCCAACATGCTCACCTGCCCATGGATGAATACCGGGCCGGTCAAGATAAGAACCAATCAAACCAAACTCATCTATTTTCAACAGACGCTGTTCAAGGTTTTGTGTAAATCGTTCCCCTAAATATCCATTGAACTGCTCATCCTGAAGTGGAATACTGTTGAATTTGTTTTGAATTTTATTTTTTACCAGTGGCTGCACCTCTCCGTTTACAGGTATTTCAAGAAAATCGGTGGCAATAAACAATTGTTCTTTGTTAAGATGCAGGTTACTGTTATGATCATTTACCTGGTAACCCACATTAAAAACATTCCTGTTTATATCTGTAACCTTCGAAAAAGTTACAACAACAATATCTCCCACTTTGGATTGCAGCCGTATGTCTTTTGTTTCAGTAAAAAGTATTTTTTTATTCGTCTTGTCTGCAACCTTGTACCTGATAGTTCCACTAAAAGCATTGTTGCTTTTATTTGTGAAAGTAATTTTGGTAATAAAACTGTTTTTTGAAGTTTCTGTAATTGTCTGGCTTATATCAACTTCATCAATCCAGCCATTAGGTTCAATATTATAAGGCCCGTCCCACATGCCCATTCCACCAATTGAATTATAAATCCGCACTGCAATAACATTTTCACTGTTCCACTTTATTAAGCTTTCAGGAATGGTATACATCCGTTGCTTTTCCCATTGAGTAACAAATCCCGGCGGAAAAGAACCGGTTTCCCCAATTGGTTTTCCATTAAAATATGTTTGATCAACATCATCTATTTTACCAAGCCGGAGTTTTAATCCTTTACCTTTCGTGGTTTTCATATCAGCAGGAATAACAATCCGTATCCTGTACCAGCCATACGATGAATCGTGAACAAAACTTTTTCCTAATTGCTGATTTTGCCAATCACCATCATTAAATGCAGGATTAGCCCAACCGGGATCATCACCAAACTTAAACTTTGCTTCTTTTGGTAAAGAAATTAATTGTGCTGCTATGTGCGGGCTATATATACTTTGGAGAAACACTAAAATGACGAACCATTTTTTCATGTGTTTATTTTGTCGTTTACTGGCAGAGTTATGTTTAAGATTAAGATGTAGTCAATGAGCTTAACAACGGGTTCATTGCATATAAATCCATTAAACGTCAGAAAGCTCAAATGATTTTTGAACTGACACCATTCAACATCAATCTTCATTTTTAAACAGACTTTGCTTTTGACCCGCCAATGATTCTGAATTAAGAACACTCACAAAAATAAAAAGTGTTCTATAGTATTTAATAAAGTAAGTTTTATAAGAATTATTTCTGGTATATCCTTACATAATCAATTTCCATAGTTGCGGGAAAAACTGATTCATCAATTCCACGCATACCTCCCCAATTACCACCTACTGCTAAATTAAGGATCAGAAAAAAGGGCTGATCAAACGGCCACTCTTTTACAGTACGATGTTCATTTAAAACAGAATAATAAACTTTGCCGTCAAGAAGAAAAGAAATTTCATCCGGCGTCCACTCAATTGAATAAACATGAAATTGCGAATATGGATGATCAATAAATATCCCTTTGGTTTTCTGCGTTCCTTTTACATGATTATATGTTTCAGAATGTACCGAACCGAAAATGCTGTCTTTCATGTAACCAACATGTTCCATTATATCTATTTCGCCGCATTGAGGCCATCCGGCCGAATCAATATTTTTGCCAAGCATCCAGATTGCAGGCCAGGTTCCTTTCCCTGCCGGAAGTTTTGCTTTCACTTCAATTCTGCCATACTTCCAGTAAATTTTATTTTTTGTGTACAGCCTTGCTGAAGAATATTTCTTTCCGGAAATATCTTCTTTAATTGCAGTAATTTTTAATGTTCCGTTACTTACAATTGCGTTCTTACTGTTTTTATATGTGTACCATTGAGCTTCATTATTTCCCCATCCTGATTTATTACCTGCTGTATCAAAATTCCATTTTTGTGAAGAAGGAAGACCGGAGTAATTAAACTCATCCTTCCAAACCAGTTTCCAGCTTTTTGTTTGTGAGAATAATGACTGAAACAATATGAATGACAGACTGATCAGAAAAAAATGTTTCATGTGTACAAACTATTAAAGTTTTTTTACGGGAAAGTGAGAGCAGATTAATAAAGTTCAGTCCCCGGTACAAACGCACCGGGGATGAACTGTCATATGAATAGTCACTGCCTGCTTACTGTAACCACCATGGTGTTTTATTCACTTCATCAAATCCGCCAAACTGATCTGCAACAGCCTGCTTATAGTTTACAGGGTTCTTCGTTAATTCGTCAGTTGGATACATGTTGCGTTTAGGCGCCATTGTTGGAGCTGCCGAATTTAAAGATGTAGCAGGATCAATCGGGAATACCGGGTAACCTGTACGCAGGTAATTTCTGTACGACATTCCTCCACCCTGGAAGAAATCGATAAAATACCGTTGCATCCATATCTGCTGCAGACGATCTGTTTTAGTGCCAGCTGTTTTGTAAGCAGCTTCGCCTGTAAAATAGTTATCAATATACGATTGTGTAATTGCCATTCCATGAAGGTTGGCCTGTATTACAGTACTTAAATCTTTGTAATAAGCAAGTTGTGCTTTTACGCCTGCTTCATAATAAGATTGTGCAGTTGCAACGCCACCGGTTATCCATCCTTCTTCAGCTGCTTCAGCAAGAATGAAACATTGTTCAGCATAAGCAAAGAAAAGGTATGGATCGCCAATCCTGGATGCTGATGATGCGTAACGCTTATTAAGTAAAGAATACTTACCTGCTGCCCTGTTAAGATCAAGCTGATTAGGAGATAACTCTGTAGGAGCTCCTTCATAAGCTGCATAATCATTATCAAGTAAGCCTCCTGTAATTTTATAAGCTGCCGGTTCAGCAAAGTAAAACAACCTGCGGTCATTAACATTCTTCAATGCATCAACCATCAGTTTTGAAACTGCCAGGTTCACCCTTGTACCTTCTCCATTGTAAAAAGGATAGGTTGCATTGGAATTGTCGAGATAAGGTAACTGAAAAACATCAGCATTCCCCGACAATAAATTTCCAGCAGCCACAATTTCAGCAAAGCGGGCTTTTTGTGCAGCAGTTATTTTTTTACTGATTGTTTGCAACACTCTTAACTGCATAGCATTGCAAAGCCTGCGCCACTTTGTAGCATTTCCTGCATATGACAAAATATCGCCATTAAAGTTTTTGCCTTCGGCAAACTTTGCCTCAGCAGCTTTCAAATCGTTCAAAATAGCTACAAATACATCGGCCTGCTTATCATATTTAGGCTGTGTTATTCCATCTTCTGCTTTACCAGCTTCTGAATAAGGAATATCACCCATATCTAATGTAGCACTGAACCCATAGGATGCTTTTAGAAACAAAGCCAGCCCTTCATAAGAAGGAAGCTGCGGGTTTCCTTTGGCAAACTCAACCATTCTTTTGAGTGCAGTTAAATTTTGTGCACCTCCAAACGATCCATAAGGATAGTAAGAAGAATAGTACTGATAAGGATTGGCAGTATTTGTAAGATTTGCGCAATGCTTACCCAGTAATTGAGCAGTTGCCCAATCGGTTGAATTTGGATTCCAGAAACGGTATGTACTTTTTAATACCGTTGTTGCAAGTAAATCGGGCGAAACAGATGTGGGTACATCCGGGTTGGTATTTAACTTATCAAATTTGCTACATGAGCCTGCAACAGTAATGGAAGCCATTGCAAGCAGTATATAATATATTTTTTTCATTGCTGCAGTTTTTAGAAGGTGAAATTAAGTTTGAAGCCGAGGTACCTTGTTGATGGGTCTGCAAAATCTTCATTACCACCATCAGGATCAGAATATTTAAACTGTTTCGCTTTCAGAAATACATTTTGCCCGATTAAACTTATGGAAGCTGCTTTTGCAACTTTATGCAACAGTTTAGCCGGCACATCGTACGTCAATGAAATTTCACGCAGTTTGAAAAATGTTTTGGAATAAGTATCTGCAATACTGCCATTGCCACCCCATGCACTGCTGTTATGCAAAGCAATCATATATTGCTTATAAGTAGTTGCTGTGGTATTTTTTCCATATACACGTGTATCTGTAATAATATTACCTACAGCATCATAAGTAGCAGCTCCTGAAGTTACAACCACACCCTGACCAACATAGTTCGTCAGAGTTTTACCTGCTGCAGCCAATGCAGCATTACCAGCCGTTCCACCACCTGCTCCGTAATAAATGCCTGCTGCCACAACATCCATTTCTCTTTCAGCCGAAATACTGGAAGGATGAACACCTGCCTGCCACATATAGCTTTCAGTTCTTGTATTGGTGATACCACCGTTTACACCATCAAACGACACAAAGAGGCTGAATTTTTTATATTTTAAATTGGCATTTACACCCCAGATAAATTTCGGATCGGAATAACCAAATAACTGATCATACCCGTAAGTAATAGGAAGACCACTGCTGTTGTGTATAATGTTTCCCTGCGGATCACGCTGGAAATCTCTGCTGATGAAATGATCTGCACGTTTTCCAACTGCAACCCATGGCTTTTTATCTGAATAGGTTGTGTCCAGTTTGGTATAATAAATGGCAGAAGTAGTCCAGTTAAGACCCAGGTCTAATTGCCATTCTTTATTTTTAAGTGGCGTGCCATTCAACATTAGTTCCCAACCACGACGGGTTAACTGTTCTTTCCAGTTTTGATAAATGCTGGTATAACCAGATGCCGCTGTTAATCCCACATATTTTAAACGGTCATAAAACCTTCTTGAATAATAGGTAACATCAACCGATACCCTGTTTTTAAGAAACAATGCCTGCAAACCTGTTTCATAGTTTTCGTATTTTTCGGGAACATAATTTGGCATATATAAACTTGCAGGAACTCCTGCTCCATTTAATGTACCCCATGTAGCAGCACTGATAGAATAACTACTATTGATTGCATATATACCAGGAGGGGTTGGACTTTTTGACCAAGAGCCTCTAAGTCTCAACATATCTAACCAACCTTTTGTTTGTGGTAATAACTCTGATGCTACGAAGCTTGCCGATACAGAAGGATAAAGATAAGAACGATCTGCTTTTGACAAAGTTGAGAACCAGTCATTACGAAGGGTTGCATCAACAAACGCCATATTCTTCCAGGAAACACCTGCACGTCCAAACAAAGAGTTTACCTGCTGGGCGTATGTACTCTGCGATACCTGTGCTGAGTTAATGGATGCCTTGATGGAGAAAAATCCGGGAACAGAAATACCACCCTGTGTGCTGGCATTCATATTATCATCCCGGCTGAAAAAAATTGATCCCCCAGCTAAATATTCAATTTTAAAATCATTCAGTTTCCGATCTCCTGAAAGCAGGAAATCGCTATTGTTACTGAATCCATTACTAACACCTATGTTATACTGACCTTTTCTTCCGCCATTCCAGCCACTGTAATCAGCACCGGGAACACCTGTATTACCTGAAGAAAGATATGAACCCCATGAAGATCTTAACTGGCCTGTTTGCTTATAAAAATCAACACCTGAACGAAGTGTGGCTTTTAACCAGTTTGTTAATTGGTAACTCATGGTTAAATCGGCATTGAAAATGTCCCGTGATATTTCATTTGTTTTTTCGTAACGGTCGAAATACGGATTGTTCTCAGAACTACCGGCATAACTGTCAATGGTAGTTCCTGTTAATCCAAAATGGTTGTTTTGAATTTCACCCGGCTTAATCCAGTAGTTATTTTTATAGAGACTCAGATCCCAGTCAGAAGGAGACCAGATTAGGATGCTGTACATCGGATCATACGAAGTATATCCATTAGAACCAATATTCTTAGAAGCCTTTTTTGCATAAGATAAATTGGTACTCATTTTAAATTTATCCAGGTTCAGATCAGCACCAAAAGAGTATGTGTATTTTTGAAGTTTTGCATTGGGATACCGTCCTTTGTTTTCCACCCAGTTAAATGAATTCCTGAGTGATACATTATCCTTATGATATCCAACGTTCACATTGTTATTGGTTACATATCCCTGCTCCAGAAAATTTTTAAAGTTGTTCATACCAACAGGCAAATAAGGCCGTACTGTAAATGTTTTACTAACCGGATCCCATTGGTTTTGATTTGAACCGTCCATTTTTCCACCCCATGAAGCATCTGAGTTGAGTGCATAAACACCACTGCCGCCACGGCCATACACTCCCTGCTTTTCCGGAATAGCCAGGAATCCTGCTGTAAACATTGTATTGGTTGTAAAGTCAACAGTTATTCCTGCTTTTGTTGAACTGCCATTTTTTGTAGTAAGCATAACTGCGCCATTTGCCCCACGAAAACCATACAAAGCCGAAGCAGTTGGCCCTTTCAAAAAAGTGATTGTTTCAATGTCTTCTGAAGAAATATCTGCCAGTGTCTTATTTTGATATGCCACTCCATCTATTACTAACAAAGGTTTTACACCTCTGATACTAAGATCGGGTACAGCAGCAAAATCAGGAGAGTTTTTCACCAGCATACCTGCTACTTTACCGGTCAGAGATGTAGCCACATCAAGCCCGGATACTTTCTGAATATTCTCACCTGAAATTTTCTGAACAGAATAGCCCAATGCTTTTTCTGAACGTTTAATACCTAATGCTGTAACCACTACGTTCTGCATTTCCTGAAATGAATCAATCATTTTGATGGAGAAATCTTTTTTGCCGGTGGTTACTTTTACCTGTTGCGAAATTTTACCGATATAAGTAAATGAAAGCACATCATTATCCTCTGCCTGTAATGTAAAGAAGCCATTGACATCAGTTGTTGTACCTGCTTTTGTACGTTGATTAACTACACTCACTCCGGGTATGGGGCTTCCGCTTTCGTCTGTAACCCTGCCTTTCACTTCAAAAGCCACAACTTCTGGCACAGGAGGAGGAATGATCAACACCGGTTGTGCTGTTGCTCTTTTGATAATGATTGTTCTGTCGGTTATACTGTAAGTAAGTTGCTGATCTTTTAAACATAAATTCAGCACATCTTCAATACTTCCCTTTCGAACGTTAATAGAAACATTTTTTGTCCGAGACAGCATTTCGTCGGCATACAGGAAATTATACCCTGTTTGCTTTCTTATTTCTTCAAATACCCTCTCAAGAGAAATGTTGTTTTCCTGTATTGTAATTTTTTGAGAGTAAGTTCTGGCACTTACCTGCAGCGAAGCTGCGATTATTAAAACTGTTACAAGTTTCATAATCCGAAAAGTTTTGGTTAAAAACCCGGTTTTGGAGCCGGATTTACAAAGAACATTTAAATACATAAATTTGTATTGTTTGGGTTGATAATAAGCAGTTCCTGAACAGATTTGTTTATTGCGATACTCAACAACCACCGGGTTCCGCTGCAACGGAATCCGGTTTTTTATTGAATACCTTGTCAGTTACCGGCTATCCATCTTTACCCAACCAGAAAAAAGAGCAAATCGTTAACCTTTTCATGGCATTTATATTAGGGTGAAACAATAATTTTCCGTCCGTCAATTTTAAAACGCACTTCCTCCGTTAAGGCAATTTTTTCAAACACATCCTTTACATCTTCATTTCTCTTCAGCTGCCCGGTAAAATGAAGGTTTACATTTCCTTTGTATTCAACTTCTACATTATACCACCTTGAAATCTGCCGCATTACTTCTTTTACATTGGCACTTTTAAAAATAAACAGGCCGTTTTTCCATGCCAGCGCTTCTTCTGTATCTGCTTTATTAATTATTGATACTTCGCCATTTCTGTTATCTTTCAACTGCTGACCGGGTTTTAAAACTCTTGCAGTTTGTTTGTTGTTTGCCGCTGATATTTTTACCGAACCTTCAAGTAAAGTGGTTTTGATTGCTGTTTCGTCAGTGTACGCATTCACATTGAAATGAGTTCCCAATACCTGAATTTCTGATGAAGCTGCTTCAACTATAAACGGCATCAATGCGTTTTTAGCAACTTCCAGGTAAGCTTCACCTGTAATTTCAATCCTCCTTTCTTTTCCGGTAAATACTACCGGGAACCGGATGGACGATGCAGCATTTAACCAGACATTTGTACCATCAGATAATGTAACCTGGTACTGACCTCCACGTGGAGTGGAAATTGTGTTGTAAAACAATTCATCGTTTTCTGTAACCAGTTTGCCATTAATGTTATATGCAAGCAGCCCGTTTTTTAATTTCACCACTTCAATATTGCCCTGGCTGGTGATAGTTCCGTTTGCAGAACTATCCAGAATTACAGATGATCCGTCGGAAAGGATTAATACAGCTTTATTACCACCGGGGATAATGGGAGTACTGTTTACAGGCGGGTGATTTGCTTTGCTTACTATAACAGCAGTTTCAGTTTTGCTGGAAAAAATAAAATAAATTCCTGCAGAAAGAAATACAAGAAGTGCAACAGATGCTGCAACAGCAAAATATTTTTTTCGGTTTACTTTTTTAGTTTCATCAACTTCTTCGCTGACTGTTGAAACGATAAGGCGCTTCCGGATACGGTCATACAACTGCTGCTCGGTTAAATGGTCGCCGGCATGAATTTCAGCGAAACTATCATCATAGGAATGATACCAATCGTCCAATGTTTTCTTTTCAGCGGCTGTTATCTTTCCGTTATGATACTTCTCAATAAGCACCAGTATGTTTTCAGGCATTTGCATATATATCCATTATAAGGTGTAATTATTCAATCGTATCCCCTACGCAGAAAGTGAATATTTTTAAAATTATCCTCAGAGAAAGAAATTAAGAAAGCTCCTTGTAGCCAGTTTCAACTGCTTAATTGCTTTGCCCAACTGGTTTTCGACAGTTTTTGGAGAGATGTTTAGTTTTTGGGCTATCTGTTTTACCGGCATTCCATCGTTGCGGCTGTATTTAAATATCAGGCGGCATTTTTCAGGCAGATGTTCCACCTCCGTTTTAAGAATTTCGAGAATACGTTTATAGTGCAGTGAATTTTCCACGGGGATTTCAAACACCTGTACTTCCTGTGAGCTTTTGCTGTAAAAACGTTCTTTTGAACGCTCCTTAATTTTTGATAACACCATGTACTTAACAGCCGTGGCAAGGTAATTTTCCAGCGATTTGATTTCGTTTTTTTCCCTCCCGGCCCAAAGCGAAGCAAATACATCGTGTACAATATCTTCAGCAACCTGAACTTCCCGGAGGCGGTTATACGCAATGGCAAATAATTTCTGCCAATACCTGTTGTAGAGTTCTGTAAATGCCTGCTCATTGCTTTCAGCAAGCAATCCTAAAAGTACCTGGTTGTTATATGATTGATACTCTTTCATTATGGCAATCGAAACTAAAATTAAACAAAACTTATTACGACAACAAGTGTTCAATCCGCATTCCTTGCTATTAATAAAAAAGTAATATGAACCGGATACCTGAATTACAAATTGTATAAAATAAAAAGCAGGGTAAAGAATTACCCCGCTTTCTGATCTGTTATCTTTTTTTACTGCTTCAGGATAACATCAGAGAGATATTAATAACATTTATTAACCACAAGCTCATATTCATTTGATGAACAGCCGGATCAAATGGTTGGGTTAGAGCAGGAGGCTTTAAAAAGGGATATTTGTTTTTTGGAGAGAAACTTCCACCCCCGACCCAACCCTTTTTATACCTTCACCCATCAAACAAGTATAAAACCCATTTTTGCTTCAGATGGAGTCGTTACAACATTTAATACAGGGATGTATTAAGGCCGACAGAAATTGTCAGAGCCTGTTGTATCGTCGTCTCTCACCGGCAATGATGGTAGTTTGCTTAAGGTACAGCAGGAACAGGGAGGAAGCTGAAGAAGTACTTCAGGAAGGGTTTTTACAGGTGTTCAAGTCAATTCATCAGTACAGGGGTGAGGGGGCTTTTGAAGGATGGGTGCGGAAAATTATGGTCAACTGTTCGTTGCAGAAATTAAGAAGCCGGTCTCATCTCACACCGGTAATTACTATTGAGCAAACAAAGGAAGAACCTGCCGAAGAAAGCATCGTTTATGCCGATCTGGATGCAAAAGAGCTGATTAAAATGGTGCAGAAACTTCCGCCAATGTACAGAGCCGTCTTTAACCTTTATGTATTTGAAGGGATGAAGCACAGGGAAATTGCAGAATTTCTTGGTATATCTGAAGGTACTTCAAAATCAAACCTTTCAGATGCGAGAAAAATTCTGCAAACGGCCGTATTAAAAAGTAACGTTATTGCCAAACCAAACCAAATGTAGCATGGATAAACATCTACACAATATTGACCAGTTATTCAAAGATGGAATTGAGGGTTACACCGACCCGCCATCAGATGATGTGTGGTGCAGCATTGACCAGCAGCTTGACAAGCGTGAGGTTAGCCTGACAAAATATAAATACCGTATTGCAAAATACGCTGTTGCAGCTATGGCCGTGTTAACGGTAAGCTTTGCAATGATTTTACTGGTAAAGAGTAAAAAAAGCACTGTGCCTGTTCTTCCTGCTGATTCGGCAATTGTAACGCCTGACAGCAAGCCATCATTAATCAGCAAGGAAAATAATGAGCCGCAAAAACCGGCAACTGGCAATAAGAATAAAGAAGCCGCCGAAACTGCATCAACAGAAATTACAACCCTTGAACAAAATAAACCAACCTCCTCTGTAACCAGCGGAGCTGAAGTATTGGCTGAGAAAAAAGCACCTGCAGAAACTCTTGTTGTAAAAGATGAAGCGGTTGCTGCCATCAATAAAACAAACCCGGCTGAAAAGAAAACATCTGTAATAACAATTGAAAAAAACAACCCGGCAATTGCTCAAAAAATCAATAAAAACACAAACGGTGCAGCGGCTGTTAAAACAAATGCTCCGCAAACAAAACCTGCGGCAAACGGTGTGACAGAACAGATTGTTAAGCAAAATAATTTCAACTATACACTTGCTAAAACCGGCGCTGCATCTGTTCGTTTGCAGCAAATGAGTATTGCAAGTTCAGCATCTGTTGAAATTAAACAAAACGATGGGTTGAATACGTTAGCTGCAAGCACAGCAAAAGTTCCTGTAATCAAACAAAAGAAATTTAAGCCTGTATTTTCTGTCGCAGCTTATTTCAGTCCGCAGTATGTAAAAACAGATGTGTCGGCAGGAAAAGTTGAACAACGGGAAGATAAACCCAACGTAATTGCCGGAGGTGAAAAAATTAAGCAAGCCTACAGTTATGGAGTTCAGTTTACATACCAGTTCAGTAAACATGTGGCTGCAGTAACAGGTGTTGGTGTTTCAAAAACAACTTCAACAATATTACCCCGCAACCTTTATGCACGGCCCGAACCGAGAGCTCCCGGTCAGAATCCGCCGCCTGGTGGTGATATGAAGTATAAAATTAACTGCGCAGCAGGGTATGCGTTTATCCCTTCAAAATCACCAACTGCCCCTGCATTTGGAGATAGCATCAGAGCACTTGAATCTGTAAACACTTTATCGTACGTAACAGTACCGGTGGCAGCAAAATATATTTACAAAAAAAACCGCATTGCCTTTAGCGCCCTGGCAGGATTAAACATGAATATCCTTACAAAAGGAAATGTAAAGGCAACTGTAACCGAGCAAAGCGGAAGTAAAATACAAACAAGTGTAGCTGTACAGGGGCTAAAACCCGTAAACTTATCAGCAATAGTTGGTGCAGGTGCAGAATATTTTGCAACCAACAGGTTATCTGTTTTTGTGATGCCTGAAGGAAACTTCAGCCTGACTACAATTAATAAAAACACTCCTGCTCAAACTAAACGAGGAAGCTGGGGAATGCAGGCAGGGTTAAGATTTAGTTTTTAGTATTGAAGAACCAACATATCAACCATTTAACCAACTTATCACAAACCGGCTGATGCCGGTTTTTTAATTGTTAATCTGACATTTTTCCTCTCTGCATTCCTGTTTGTTTTAAATTTACACGCCATTTTATTACTAATACCGGAGTTCATTACAGATACTACTGTTTTTCTAAGTTTTACTGTAAAGAATTTTTAAATCAATGCTCTGACATAAGCCGCAAAAAATAGTCTCTTCTTGCTTAAAGGGCCGGGATATTATTCCAGCAGTGAACGAATATTTTTTGTAGCGAATACTCTGTGGCCATAAAAAAGAAACACATGAAAAAAATTATCTGGCTTAGTTTATTCTCTGTTTTATTACTACTTGCAGAAAATACAACAGCTCAATCTTTTGCAACCATTTCAAGTCCCGACAAATCAATTACAGCAACTGTTCAACTAAAAGAAGGCAGGATTTCTTATACAATCAAAAAGAACGGAATAACTGTAATCGAACCATCTTCGTTGGGAATAACCATGAGCGATGCTGATTTCAGCAAAGAATTAAAACTAATTTCTGTTTCAAAGCCTGCTCTTGTCATTGACAGTTACGAAACGCTGACTGCCAAAAGAAAAATATCCAGTACAAAGCAACCAAAGTAATTGTTTCACTGAAGAATACGGTTGGCAAGAAAATGGACATCATTTTCAGCATCAGCAATGACGGTGTTGCTTTCCGCTATTTTTTCCCCTGGCTGAAGAATGAGTTAAAAACAATTACAGCCGAACATACCACTTACATTTTTAATAAAGATGCAAAAGCATGGTTACAACCAATGAGCGTTGCAAAAACCGGATGGGAACAATGCCATCCTTCGTATGAAGAACATTACCTGCAGAATATTCCTGTTGGCACGCCCACTCCGTTAAAAGCAGGCTGGGTTTATCCTGCATTGTTTCAAACAAATAATGTTTGGGTGCTGATTACTGAAGCCGCTCTTGATGGTACTTATTGCGGTACAAGACTGCAAAACGATTCTGCATCTTCAGTTTACCATGTTGCATTTCCCGATCCGAGAGAAGTGTTTACAGGTAAAGGTTACCTTCCTCAAAATAATAAGCCCTGGTATTCACCTTGGAGAATTATTACAATCGGTAACTTAAAAACAATTGCTGAATCAACATTGGGAACTGATCTTTCACCAAAAGCAATTATTGTTGATCCTTCCTTCATTAAACCCGGTAAAGCTTCCTGGAGCTGGATCAATTCAAAAGATGATTTTATTGTGTATGATGAACAGGTAAAATACATTGACTATGCAGCTGATATGCATTGGCAATATTGTTTGATTGATGCAGACTGGGATACAAAAATCGGCTATGATAAAATAAAAGAACTGTCGGCTTATGCCAAAGCAAAAAATGTTGGTTTGCTGTTGTGGTATAATTCTGCAGGTGCATGGAATACGGTTAAATATCATCCCAAAGATTTATTGCTTACACACGAAAGCAGGGAAAAAGAATTTTCACGTTTGGAAGAAATGGGAATTAAAGGTGTGAAGATTGATTTCTTTGGTGGCGACGGATCATCAATGATTCAATATTACATTGATATTTTGAATGATGCAGCCAAACATCACCTGCTTGTAAACTTTCATGGAGCAACGTTACCAAGAGGCTGGGCAAAAACCTATCCGCATTTAATGACAACCGAAGCAATCTACGGAATGGAGATGGTGACGTTTGATCAGAAAGCAGCTGATGCACAACCCAATCATTGTGCCATGCTTCCATTTACAAGAAATGCGTTTGATCCGATGGATTTTACACCAATGAATCTGTACAAGCTTACACATTCACGATCCATCCGTAAAACAACTTCTTCTTTTGAACTTGCATTATCTGTTTTGTTTTTATCGGGCATTCAGCATTATGCAGAAAACCCCGAAGGCATGAGTCATGTACCAGCATATGTAAAAGATTTTTTAAGAACACTTCCCAACTCATGGGATGATGTAAAGTTCATTGATGGTTATCCAGGTAAGTATGCCATCATTGCAAGAAAGAGCGGAGATAAATGGTATATAGCTGCAATCAATGGAGAAAATGCTGATAAAAAATTAGTACTCGATTTATCAGCTTTGAAAAAAATGAAAGGCACAATCATCAGTGAAGGCGAAGGAACAGAATTGTTTCAGCAAAAAGAACTGCAGTTAACCGATCCCAAGAAAGTAAGTATCACTCTGAAAGCAAACGGAGGCTTTGTAATTACATTGTAATGCGTTTAATTAATAACTAATTTTATATCTTAAAAAATAAAGAATCATGAATGATATGTTTTCGTTGAAAGAGAAAGTCATCGTTGTTACAGGAGGTACCGGTGTGCTTGGACATGCATTTGTAAATGCAATTGCTGATGCAGGTGGTACAGTGGCAATTCTTGGTCGCAATGAAGCAGTGGCTACTGAACGTGCAAATGCCATTAACAGCAAAGGTGGTAAAGCCATTGTGTTAATTGCGGATGTAACCAAACAGGAAGACCTGGAAAGAGTATGCAAACAATTACTGGATCAGACAGGACGTATTGATGGTTTGGTGAACGCAGCTGGTGGAAACATGCCCGGTGCTGTTGTTGCCCCTGAAGCAGACATTTTTAACCTCAACATGGAAGCATTGAAACAGGTGATGGATTTAAACCTGTTCGGCACATTACTTCCAACACAGGTATTTGGACGGGAGATTGCAAAAACAGGCAACGGTTCAATCATCAACATTTCATCAATGGCAACAAAACAGGCTATTACCAAAGTACTTGGTTACAGCATGGCTAAAGCTGCCATTGATATTTATACCAAATGGTTTGCTGTTGAATTGGCTAACCGTTTTGGCGATAAAATAAGAATGAATGCGATTATGCCCGGCTTCTTCTTAACTGAACAAAACAGAACACTTGTAACAAATCCTGATGGTTCTTTAACTGCAAGAGGAAACCTGATTGTGAACGGAACTCCGTTTAAACGTTTGGGCCGTGCTGAAGAATTACAAGGAGCATTGGTTTGGTTACTCAGCGATGCTGCTTCATTTGTTTCAGGAACTGTTGTTGAAGTAGATGGTGGTTTTGCAGCATTCAGTGGCGTATAATTTTTTCTGAATTTATATATAAAGAGCTGTAAGGTTTTAAAACTTTACAGCTCTTTTTTATTCTACAACTGAACATCTTTCCAATTTCCCTTTTTGAAATAGTACCATGCTGTTAAAGCAATTAATGTTTCAGCAACAGGTATAGCAATAAATGCACCGGTTGATTTAAGATTCAATCCTTCTGCAAGCAAATAGGCAAACGGCACCTGGAACAACCAGAAGCATACAAAGTTGATTACAGTTGGAGTTCTTGTATCGCCAGCACCATTAAGTGCCTGCGTCATCACCATTCCTATTCCGTAAAAAATATAACCGGCGCCAATAATCTGCAAAGCTCTTGCCCCGTAAGCAATCACATCCTTTTCATTTGTAAAAAGACTGATGATGGGTGAAGCAAAAAACAAAAACAACAGCATGACAAAACTCATAAAAATGGCATTATACTTTGCGGTAAGCAACACACTTTGTTCAGCACGCTGCAATTGTTTGGCACCAAGATTTTGACCCACCAATGTTGCAGCTGCATTACTAAGCCCCCATGCAGGCAAAATAAAGAACACCACATTCCTGATGGCAATCTGGTAACCAGCCGATGCAGTTGTGCCACCTGTTTCAGCTACCAGCCTTGCCAGAATAATCCAGCTGCCACTTGCAATAATAAACTGGAACGTTGCAGGCCATGCCACATCAATCAATGACAGGATTAACTTCCTGTTTGGTTTAAAATAAGAGGCTTTTATTTTCAGAATGCCATCTCCTTTCAGCAAATGAAATGTTTGGTAAGCTACACCTGCACTTCTGCCAATAACCGTTGCAATGGCTGCACCTTTCAACCCCCAGAAATGAATAAAGATGGGGCAAAGAATAATATTGGTTAAACTGGCAAGCCACAAACTTTTCATTGCCATGGCTGCATCGCCTGCACCACGAAAAATGCCATTGATAAGAAACAGCAACATAATCACCACGCTTCCGCCAAGCATAATACGGGTAAAGATGGCTCCATCCCTGATCACATCGGGAGCAGCACCCATCAGCCTCAGAATGTCTGCTGCAAAAATCACCCCTGCTATACTTATTAATAAAGCAACAATGACTGCAACAGTAATTGATTGTGCCCCAGCACGGGCAGCTGCCTCAGTATGTTTTTCACCAATACGTCGTGCTACAATTGCAGTTGCGGCAGTACTTAAGCCAATGGCAACAGAATATACAATTGTTATAACCGATTCAGTTAGTCCCACAGTAGCTATTGCATTCTGGCCAAGCTTACCAACAAAAAACATATCAACAACTGCAAAAACACTTTCAAGACTTAATTCGAGAATCATTGGTATTGCCAACAGAAAAACGGCTCTTTTAATACTGCCCTGCGTATAATCCTGTTCCCCGCCTTTTAAAGCCTGTGTAATCAGTTCAAAAAAAAGAGAAACCCTGTTTGGTAAGTTATTATTTGTCGTCATAAAAAAAATCAGTTGAGAATAAAATGAAGGGAAGGGTAAGCACATTGCTTACGCCTCAAGTAAAAATGCCGGGAAGACGACTCAGAATTTCATATGCGAAAAAAATCAGTGCGTAAAAATATACTTTTTCTCTTTATTTCAAAATATGCTGTTGAAACATTATAAAGTCTCCGTGCCAGAGGGTATTTTTTTATTGTTGTTTTATTTTGGTTGAATTTTGTGAAACTAGTTCGTATTTTTATTACTGATATAATTAATGTTATGAAACGAATAATCTTAACCCTTTCCTGTGCATTATTTACAGTTGTATTACTGGCACAACCTGCAAGGGTTCCTGTTAATGAACCGTCGGGCAGCGGAACCAACAAGCCAAGTAATAATAACAACACCAATTCAGGCGGAAACACGACTACCAATACAAATACCAGCTCCGGTTCAAGTGGCGAGTTAAAAAAATACAGCGACGGACAGGGACGTTTTACCATTGGCTATCCTGAAGATTGGGCGTTTAACAGCAGCCCGGATAATGCTGTTATTAAAATCACCTCCCCTTCAGAAGGATCAAATGATAAGTTTCGCCAGAATGTGAACCTTCAGATTGAACAATTAAATTCAGGAACAACGATTGATGATTACGTTAAAACAAATGTAGATGCAGTAAAAGACCTGGTTAAAAATTACAGGGAAGTATCGTCAATGTTTTTCAACCGTAATGGCAGCAGGGCATTTCAGATTATTTACAAAGGCCGCTATGGCGATGCTGATTATGAAATACAGGTAAAGCAACTGTTTGCGTTGGTAAACGGCAAAGCTTATATACTTACTTATGTGAGCAAGGAAGATGAACGGGATGCCTTTGAAACAACAGCCAATAAAATTTTCAATTCATTCAAATATTAATCAAATAATTCTTTCCTGATAAAAAGCCCTGGTTAAAATACCGGGCTTTTTAATGTTATACCTGCTTGGAATCTGCATCTTTCTTCTTAAACAAATCGTTGAAAAAACTTTCTGCTTCGCTCATATAGTCTTTCATATTTTCAGCGCCTTTTGTTTTCAGCTCATCAAAATATTCACCGGCTTTGTCAGCAGCTTTTTCTGCTTCATCTTTCAGATCATTTGCTTTTTGTTTGAGATCAGCATACATCTTCTCCTTTTCTTCATCAGTCATGCTGTTGTATTTAAACAAGGCGTAGCCTGCCGCAGCACCCAATAAAAAAGTGGCAATGTGTTTAGGATTTACCATAGTTGACCGTTTTATTATATATCATCAAATTTATAACCAATTTGCCGTTTATGACATTATAAACAAAACCCGGCGCCGGTTCATAATAAACTGGATTTTTTTCCAAAGAAAACATGCAAGATTGGTATATACAAACAGTTTTCAAAGGCAGAACCGCTTAACTTTGCAGCGCTATGACAAGGAAACAGGAAGTACTTAACGATGTAGTTATCAAATTTGCCGGTGATAGTGGCGATGGTATGCAGCTTACCGGCAGCCAGTTTACAAACAATACCGCTTTAATGGGAATGGATCTTGCGACCTTCCCCGATTTCCCCGCCGAAATACGTGCCCCGCAGGGTACACTTGCCGGTGTGAGTGGATTCCAGCTTCGCTTCAGCAGCGATAGTGTGTTTACCCCCGGCGATGAATGTGATGTACTGGTAGCCATGAATGCAGCCGCATTAAAGGCCAATCTGAAATCATTAAAAAAAGGCGGAAAAATTATTGCCAATACCGATGGTTTTGATGCAAAAAATCTTCGTCTTGCCAATTACCCCGAAGGTATAAATCCTTTGGAGGATAACAGTCTCAGTAACTACGATCTGATCAAGGTTGATGTGACCAAACTTACCCGTGAAGCATTGAAAGATGTGGCATTGGGTATGAAAGAAAAAGACCGTGCAAAAAACATGTTTGTGCTTGGTTTCCTTTACTGGATGTACAACCGCAGCATGGATAATACCATTAACTTCCTGAAAGAAAAATTTGGCAAGAAACCCGAGATACTTGAAGGGAACATGCGTGTTTTGCAAGCTGGTTTTAATTATGGCGATACAACCGAAACATTTACCACAACATATACCGTTGCCAAAGCAAGGATGGAACCCGGTGTTTACCGTTCGGTAATGGGTAACCAGGCAATCAGTTATGGTTTGGTGGCAGCATCGCAAAAAAGCGGTTTACCATTGTTCCTGGGATCATATCCCATTACCCCGGCAACAGATATTTTGCAAGATCTTTCGTTATACAAAACATTTGGAGTTAAAACTTTCCAGGCCGAAGATGAAATTGCAGGTATTACTTCTGCAATTGGTGCCGCCTATGGTGGTTCACTTGCCGTAACAACCAGCAGCGGCCCCGGTATTGCATTGAAAGGTGAAGCTATGGGTTTGGCTGTAATGCTTGAACTTCCGTTGGTGATTGTAAATATTCAGCGTGGCGGCCCTTCAACCGGTTTGCCTACCAAAACTGAACAGAGTGACCTGATGCAGGCTTATTACGGCCGTAACGGCGAATCACCAATGCCCATCATTTCTGCATGCACTCCGGCCGATTGCTTTGAAGTGGCTTACGAAGCTGCACGTATTGCAGTGCAACACATGACTCCGGTAATGCTTCTCAGTGATGGTTATATTGCCAATGGTGCTGAACCATGGAAGTTCCCTAAGAGTGATGACCTTGCTGAAATAAAAACTGAATTCAAGAAAGATTTAGGTGAAGGAGAGGAAAAATATCTGCCTTACAAGCGTGATGAAAAATTGGTTCGTCCCTGGGCTATTCCCGGAACAGCTGGTTTGGAACACCGTATTGGAGGTTTGGAAAAACAGGATGTTACCGGCAACGTAAGTTACGATAACGATAATCACCAGGTGATGGTGAAATTGAGGGCTGCAAAAATTGATAAGATTGCCGATTATATTCCTGATCAGAAATTAGACAGTGGTGCTGAAAAAGGTAAAGTACTTGTTCTTGGATGGGGAAGCACATTCGGTGCTATTAAAAGTGCATGTGCTGAATTACAGGCGCAAGGCAAATCAGTATCGCATGCTCATCTGCGTTACATTCGTCCTTTCCCTAAAAACTTAGGCGACATAATTAAGAATTTTGAAACTATATTGATTCCTGAAATCAATGACGGACAGTTAATTAAAATTATCCGTGACATGTTCCTTGTTGATGCAAAAGGTTACAACAAAATAAAAGGCGTACCTATTACAAAAGGCGAACTGGTGGAAGAAATTGGCAAGTATTTGTAAGATGATTTTTTATGATATTTAAAGCCGCCAGCATTGGCGGCTTTTTCATTTGCAATCAAAACAAAAGGTCGCTCCTGTTTACTGCATCTTCATCACCGTAATTACTTTTTGCAATGACCCGTTTTGCAAACGCAAGAAATAAGCACCAGGTGCAAAACCATCATTATAAATATCAATATTATACGTTCCTGCAGTATATTCCTGGTTGGTAATAATTTTTACAACCTGCCCCAATGCATTCATTTGCTGTATCATGGTATTACCACCGTTTGTGGAAAACTGTATGGTAGCATTAATCGTATAAGGATTGGGCCACATTTTCAAAACCAGATCATTTGCATTGTTGTTATTATTATCAATGTCATCAGCCACACCACAAGGCCCGGTAATTAACGGAAGCGATTGGTAATTCTTCAGCAGTATTTCACTTAGTGCCTGTTTTTTTACACAAAACCACTGCTCCAGTACTGACGCATACACACTCCTGTAATCGTACTGAAACGGGATGTTATTCACCACCTGTATATCAGAAGGGATATCGGGGCTGTTTCCCAAAATTCCTTTTTTGGCATTTGTACCAAACAGCATCAGCGGAGCAGCAGCGCCATGATCTGTGCCTATGCTTGCATTTGATTTTATTCTTCTTCCAAATTCTGAATACGTCATGCCCATCACACGTTCATCAAGATTCATCAGCTCCAGGTCTTTCTGAAAAGCAGCAATGGCTGTTGATAAATTTTTCATTAACTGTGCATGTGAACCAGTTGTTGTATCACTTGCATTTACCTGCCGCTTGTGTGTATCAAATCCGCCAATGGTTACAGTATATACTCTTGTTTTCAATCCGCCTTTAATCAGTCTTGCAACAATTTTTAACTGATCGGCCAGGTAATTATCCGATGGATATGTTGCCATCGTTGCTGCACGCCTGTATGCTGCGGCAATAATGTCGGAATAGATTTTTGTTTTTTCGGATACAATTCTTAAAAATTTCAGTTCCTTGTTGGCATAAGCTGAAGTAAGGGGATAATCATGAAACGGATTATCAAAGGTGTATAATTTTTCAGGATTGGTTATGGAAAGTCCCATTGAATAAATACTTCCCTGCAGATCAAGTGTTGGCACAGAGCTGATTTGTATAGCCAGCGGATCGGGCATGTCATTATTGGGATATGCTTCAGGATAACCGGGGAATTCATTTTCAAGATAACGGCCAATCCATCCACGCTTCTCCCTTGTTCTCCTGTCGCTGGTTGTATCGCCTGTCATCCAGATATCAGTTGCACGGAAATGAGAAAAATTGGGATTATCGTAACCTACTGACTGCACAACATTCATCTTGCCTTCATTAAACATATTCTGCAAATCAGTCATTGCAGGATGAAGCCCTGATTTATCTGTACCGTCCAAACGCAGCACTTTGCTTTGGGGGATAGCTACATTGGTTCTTGCATTATAATAATTAGCATACACATCAAGCGGTACAACCATGTTAAGCCCGTCGTTCCCTCCTGAAAGCTGAATAAGAACCAATACATGATCAGTATCTGTTGCCGTTTGCTCTAACAGTTTGCCCAGAGCACCTTCTGATGCGCCGAATGCTGTAAATGAAAAGCCATTCAGCAGGCCGGGCATAGTAACTGCTGCCGGTATTGTGTTGCGTAAAAAGTTTCGTCTGTTCATATTGTTTTTTCTCAGGATGATGAATAAATCAGCACAAATGAAATTCAGGAAGGTTCAGTAAAAACTTAAACATATCCCTTAATGCCGGATTAATAACAGCCGTGTTGTTGCTGTTCCAGGCATTGGTCCAGATGCTGTTATCGTTTGTGTTGTTCAGCAGAAATCTTGTTTTAATATAATTCCTTGAATTAGCCGATAACGGATAACGCAGCAACAATTCAGTTACATCATCTACAAGACTATCCGGACTGGAAGGATTGGATGAATAATTTGCAAAAGCCCGTACATCCAGAATATTATCATTTATCAATGCATCTGTATAATCTGCACGCTTGGGAAGTGAGTTGCTGTTTACCCATAACTCATAAAACATTGGTTCCTGGTAATACGATGGCCAGCCTGAAACATCGGGCGGCTGAAACAAACGCATCTGCATTTCTGCTGCTTTTTCATATAATGAATAAAACAACGGATAACCTGCAGTATAATCGGTATAAGGGGGGAAGCTGACGTTAAACTCACGCAATGTTCCTGCAATAATATCAAATGGTGTTTTGATATAACATGCCTGGTTCATCACATCAAAAAAATGCTCACTTTTCAGCAATGTTTCCAGTACAGGCTTAATTTCATAATTGTTGCTTCGCAGTATTGCAGCAAGCGGCATAATCACATTTACTTCTGCAGCATCATCAATTTCATAATACACAAACCACCTGTACAATTTGCGTACAATAAATTTTGCCGCTTCATTTGTGCTGAAGATCATATTAATCAATGCATCCAGTTCCTGTTCGCCATTACTGCTTCCCGCAATGGTTGTATTATTATAAAAGGAAGAAAATGATTTGGAAGCAGTATCGTGTTCGGCTGTACTTAAAAAACTGCTTAACGGATCGTCATGAATCCTCCAGCCGGTTAATACTCTTGCAGCAGCAATTACATCGTTTTCGGTATAGGATGCAGTTGCATCTTTCCCGATGGTGAAGAGTTCCTGCAATTCTCTTGCATAGTTTTCATCGGGTGCAAGTTTAGAATTAAGATAACCGTTTAAGTGTACAAGCATTGCCGGATCAATTGTTACCTCCCTTGCAATTGTTTTTACATTGCCAAGTGCGTTTGTGCGCAAAAGATTATGATGACGATAGAGATATTGTGCATTCTGTACTTCTGTTTCCTGCACAGAATAATGATGATGCCAAAATAAAACCATTTTTTCCTGGATGCTCCTTCCCTGGTTAATAATTAATCCGCACCACCATTTTTTTAAACTGGCTATTCTTGCACTGTTTATTGAACTGCGGATGACTACAGCACTTGCAATGTTAGGATCGTTTACCCATGTTTGCCCACGTGCAACACCAAGATCATCATACCAGGCACCATCAATGTCCTGCAGTAACCCATAATCTCTCAGAGGAGGAGAAGGCACAGTTGTATTGAGCAGCTCATCAACTGCTTCGCTTACATTGCGGCTTAGAAAATAATCAATGTCGGATTTTTTTGCACCAAACATCGTACGCTTCAGCAAATGTGAAACTTCGTTTTTTGTCCAGCTTCCGTTGTACGGACTAATGCTGCTTGCACTGATTTTATCTGCTGATCTTATTTTCCTGGATGCCAGTAAAAATTCTCTTCTGTCCATAATGAAATATTGGATTTACCTGATGAGTAAAAGTGTTCCTTTTTGTTGTTTAGGCTTCTTCAGCATGTCTTTATACTGAATGAAAAAGATAAACGTACCGGGTGGCTGCCTCTTTCCTCTGAACGTTCCATCCCAGCGGTTGTTCATATTTGTTGATTTAAAAACAGTTTCACCATACTGGTTAAATATCTGCATAGAAAAACTTTCCGGCACTTTACCCAAGGGGCCAAACCAGTCATTCAGTCCATCGTTGTTGGGTGTGAAAGCATTGGGTGTAAAAACAACTGCATCGTTAAGAACAACCAACGTAAACCGATCAGATACACTGCAGCCCAATGGAGAAGTATTCATTGCAGTATACACAGTTGTTGTAACAGGTGTTGCAACCGGGTTTGAACAATTGCTGCAACTGAGAGCAGCATCTGCATTCCAGGTAATAAACCCATTATTTATTGATGGAAGTGTATAGCTTTCGCCCGTAAAAATGGTGTCTCTTTGCTTGAGTAAATGAAACGGGCTTGTGATCAGTACCGGGCTATAGGTAACCAATACTGAATCGTAGCCGCACACATCAAATAAAGTATCTGTTACAGGAATGAAATCGCTGATACTGCAAACCGTTGAATCTTTTTGCTCCACTACAGGTTCTTTCAGTTTGATAATACCGAAATCAGCATCACCTCTTCCATTTGCAGAACTGAAATCACCATCATACGAATCTGAATCACCAGCAAGGTAATATTCATTGAGCAAAGGTTTATTCAGCAAAAAACGCAGGTGATCATTCCCTCTTCCTCCCCAATTGTTTTTCCAGATAACATTTCCTGTTGTACTGAGTTTCACCACCCAGTAATCTCCATCACCATATGGATTTGTAATATCACCATCGTTTGAATAAGAAATGCCACCAATGAGATAACTGCTGTCTTTATCTGTAATAACAACATTTGCATAATCAGCCGCACTTCCTCCTAATACTTTTTGCCAGTTTAATTTTCCCGCCTGGCTGATATTGAACACCCAATAATCCTGACCTCCTTTTGCCCCGCTGACATCACCATCATTTGATGTGGTATAACCGGCAAGGGTTAGCGATCCGTCAGCACCTTTCGTCATTGAATAAGCAACATCGTTTTGTGCCCCTCCATAAACTTTGCTGAAAATTTTATTTCCGTTCTGATCAAGTGCAAGCAGCCATGCATCATAGTTTTTCTGGCTCGGTGGAATATCTCCATCAGTTGAGTTTGCATATCCTGCTGCAAAAATTTTTCCATTGATTATTTCAAGATCAAGCAGCTCTTCATTTTTTGTACCACCATAACATTTACTCCAGACAACTGATCCTGTTGCTGATATTTTCATGATTACAGCATCGGTATATCCTCCAGTTCCATGATTACCTGTAATATCTCCGTTATTTGAAGAAGATGTTGCCGCAATTAAATAACTGCCATCTGTGTTAATGCAAATATGATTACCGATGTCTAAACCGTTTCCTCCATATCTTTTTTGCCACTGCAAATTTCCTGATGCATCAAGCTTCAGCAACCAAATATCTTTCGTTCCTCCATAACCCGATGGCACTTCCCCATCAGTTGAATTGGTTTCGCCCAGAACAATAAAACCACCATCGGCTGTTTGTTCAATATCCCTTGCACTTTCATATGCACTGCCGCCAAATGATTTTTCCCATTGAACTTCGCCACAAGAATTAAGTTTCAATATCCATAAATCCCAATATTCCCTGTTGGCATGAGGAGATACATCGCCGTTTTTTGAATCGGTATAACCAGCTGTAACAGTGCCGCCATCAGAAGTGAATTTTATTTTATGAGGAATATCAACTGATGAACCTCCGTAACAATGGGACCATTGGGTAGCCGGAATTTGTGCAAACCCTTCGCTTGCAACGATGGCACAAAACAGTAAACAAACTGAAAAAAGGTATTTCTGAAGCAGTTGCTGGATGATCATTGTATGAATTAAAAACTAATTCAAGGCAAGGATTATGCTAAACTTCAGAAATTGTAAAAACTTTTTTTCGAAACAGTATGAAAGATTACTTGGGAATTTTGCGATAACCGTAAAAGAAAAAAAGATATTGATTTTCAAAAGCAATCACTGTAATTGTTTGCTGAAGTACTTACAGCAATGCTGCAAACCACATTCCCTGCATTTGGGATTGCGTGCAACACATACATACCGGCCGTGCAGGATAAGCCAGTGATGTGCTTTGTAAATAAGTTCCGTAGGGAAATGTTTGATGAGTTCCTTTTCAACAGCTAATGGAGTTGTTGCAGATTGTTTAACCAACCCAATCCGTTTGCTTACACGAAACACATGTGTATCAACAGCCATGTTGGGCTGTGCATCTACAACAGATGTAATCACATTCGCTGTTTTTCTTCCAACACCCGGCAGTGTTACTAATTGCTCAACTGTTAACGGCACCTCTCCCCCAAATTCATTCACCAGCTTTTGTGCCATACCTATTAAATGTCTGGTTTTGTTATTGGGGTAAGAAATACTTTTAATGAACGGGAATAATTCTTCGAATGAAGCTTTGCTTAACGACTGAACATCGGGATATTTTTCAAAAATGGAAGGTGTGGTAATATTCACCCGTTTATCGGTACACTGTGCTGAAAGTATAACAGCAACAAGCAATTGAAACGGGTTATCATACATCAATTCCGTTTCTGCATCGGGTGCATGCACTGAAAAATAGTCAATAACGGACTGGTAACGTTCTTTGGTAGTCATTTGCGTAATGAAATGACTGCGAAAATAAATCAGTTCAGGGATTGTTTTTCAATAATTCCTTTTTGTGCGTATTTCAGCACATTCAAAACTGATTCAGTTCGGGGTGATAGTGTAAATTTTGTGAGTCGCTGAGTGGCCTTCTTAATCACCTCAAATTTTTCACGGAGTGTCCAGTCTTCTGCCATTGCCTGTTCAATAGCTGCTGTTTCTTCCGGCGTTGTTTCCTTATAGAGATATTGTATCAAATCTTCTGGAGTAAAATTATTTGCCATAAGCAATCCTTTTAAATGTTTGTGGCTTTTCATTCGGATGCTTTGTTTAATAAACGCTGTTGGCAAACTTGTATTGTGCTGAGCGGGAATTTTTATTGATCGAACAGGAAAATATCTTCATTATCCTTTTTCATGTAGTATTTTTCCCTTGCAATTCTTTCATAGGCCGAAGGGTCGGTTTCTCTCTTTTTCAACTCTGTTTTAGCAGCTTCAATTTTCTGGTTGTAGTAAGCTGTATTTGATTTCAGCTCGGTCAGTTTCTTAAAACGGCTGATTTGGGTAACCACATCATTGCGGTCGAAAAAAAACATCCAAACCCCAAAACCAATGATGGTGAGGAGATATTTATTTTTGAAAACAGCAGGAATGCGGGTGAATAAACTCATTGAATTCAGTTAAATAAAAAACCGGCGACTGAAATAAAATTACATTATTTCAGTCACCGGCAATATAATCCGGGTTAATTATTTTCCGAATTTGATTTTACCGTTGGGGTAAATTCCGTTTTCGCCAAGAGCTTCTTCAATGCGGATCAACTGGTTGTATTTCGCCATACGGTCGGTACGTGAAGCAGAACCTGTTTTGATCTGTCCGCAGTTAAGAGCAACTGCTAAATCAGCAATAGTAGTGTCTTCTGTTTCACCACTTCTGTGACTCATGATAGAAGTATAACCTGCGTTTTGCGCCATTTGTACTGCATTGATCGTTTCAGTTACAGTACCAATCTGGTTTACTTTGATGAGGATGCTGTTACCAATTCCTTTATCAATACCTTCTTTCAAACGCTTAACATTTGTAACAAAGAGGTCATCACCTACCAGCTGGCATTTGCTGCCAATAGCATCTGTAAGTTTTTTCCAACCTGCCCAATCATCTTCAGCCATTCCATCTTCAATAGAAACAATGGGATATTTGTTTACCCACTCTGTCCAGTAAGCCACCATTTCATCGCTGGTGATTACTTTACCGGGGTTGCTCTTGTAGAATTTATAAGTACCGGTTGCATCATCATACATTTCGCTTGATGCAGCATCCATTGCAATGGCAATTTGTTCGCCTGGTTTGTAACCTGCAGCAGAAATTGCTTCCAGTACAGTTTCAATTGCTTCTTCGTTGCTCTGAATTTCAGGAGCAAAACCACCTTCATCACCTACGTTTGTGCTGTAACCTTTTTTCTTTAATACTGATTTCAGGTTGTGGAATACTTCAACACCCCAACGTAAACCTTCACTGAAAGTAGGAGCACCAACAGGGATGATCATGAATTCCTGGAAATCAATTTTGTTATCAGCATGTACACCGCCGTTCATGATGTTCATTAAAGGCATTGGTAATACTGTGCTGTTAACACCACCGAGGTAGCGGAAAAGAGGTAAACCAACTTCTTCAGCAGCAGCTTTGGCCACAGCCATACTTACAGCTAATGTAGCGTTAGCACCAAGGTTTCCTTTATTTTCAGAACCATCAATTTTAATAAGAAGAGCATCAATATATGCCTGACGCGTAACGTCAATACCAATTAACTGGTCGGCAATAATGTCGTTCACATTGTTAACTGCCTTCAACACACCACGGCCAAGAAATTTACTCTTGTCGCCATCACGAAGTTCAACAGCTTCATGCTTACCTGTTGAAGCACCACTTGGAACCGCTGCACGGCCCACGATGCCATTTTCAGTTATTACATCAACTTCAACTGTTGGATTACCACGGCTGTCGAGAATTTGTCTTGCATGGATGTCTGCGATAAAACTCATAATCTTTTGTTTGTAATTTTTAAATGCGGAGTCGTGAAGGAAAGAAACCTGTTCACCGTTTGACAGCTTCTGTCTAAATTTATACGGGACTTTGTTTCTTTTTTCTGACTTTGAAATTTCGGTGCAAAGAAAAGACATTAACGGGGAGGAACAAAGTACTCATATCAGGGAATTGGTTATTTTTAGTCAGTAACTAACAGTTGTATGGACACACACTTAATTACATACGTTGCCATGGGCATTGCGTTGAGCGCCTGTTGCGGTTTCAGGGTCTTTGTTCCAATGGCCGGTGCATCTCTTGCAGCCTACCTGCAATGGTTTAATGTTTCGGCTGATATGCAATGGCTTGGCTCTTTACCCGCCATTATTTGCTTTTCCACTGCTGCCATACTTGAAATTGCAGCTTATTATATACCGTTTGTAGATAACCTGCTTGATACAATTGCCACACCGCTGGCAGTTGGTGCAGGCACAGTACTTGCCGCTTCTTTTTTACCCGTGGCTGAATTTGACCCTATGCTGAAGTGGATTCTGGCAATTATTGCCGGTGGTGGTGCTGCCGGAACTGTGCAGGCAGGAACCGGGCTGCTCCGGTTAGCTTCTTCCAAAACAACAGCAGGTATGGGCAATGCGGTTGTTGCTACAAGTGAAAATGCCGCAGCCATTGGAGGAACTGCATTAAGTTTTGTGATACCTGTTACTATTGCTGTGATGATGGTACTGGTAATTGGCTGGGTGCTGGTGAAAATCGGGAAGAGGTTTTTTGGCAGTTAACAAACAGCTGGTTAATTTTTATTCTGCGTTAAATTCCTGAACACATCTTCCAGGCTTTTACTTCCGCTCTGCAGCGATACAATGTTGAAATTATTTTCAACAGCCATTGCCAGTATTTGCTTACGCAGTGCTTCTTCATTTTCACTTTCCACTTCCCAGTTGTACGTATCAAGTTTTGAGACAGTTTTTGCTGCAGGTAACCGCTGCAGCCACTCTGTTTCCAATGCCTCTTTAAATTGTACAAGAACCTTGCTGCTTACACTTGATTGCTGAAGTTTACTCAACTGGTCGTCGGCTACAATTGTTCCCTTGTTGATGATGACCACACGATCACAAATAGCCTGCACCTCCTGCATGATGTGCGACGAAAACAGAACCGTTTTATTTTTTCCTAATTCTTTGATCACATTGCGTATTTCAACAATCTGGTTGGGGTCAAGTCCTGATGTTGGTTCATCCAGTATCAATACTTCAGGGTCATGAATTAATGCTGCTGCAAGACCCACCCTCTGCTTATAGCCTTTTGAAAGCTGCCCGATTTTTTTGTGTGCTTCCGGTGTTAAACCAACCTGTTGCAGTACCTGAGTGATTTTTTCTTTTTTGTTTTCAACCTTATGTACCTCCGCAATAAATTCGAGATACTCCTTTATATACATTTCATAATAAAGCGAATTACTTTCAGGCAGGTAACCAATTTTCTGCTTCGTAAATAAAGGGTCGGCTTTCACATTTACATCACAAACAAGCGCTTCACCATCAGTAGGCTGTAAATAGCCGGTAATCATTTTCATGGTTGTGCTTTTGCCTGCACCATTCGGGCCAAGAAAACCAACAATCTCTCCTTTGTTCACTTTAAAAGAAATATTGTTCACCGCTTTCTGCTCACCATAAATTTTTACCAGATTTTTTACCTCAATTGACATACGAAAGATGTTTGGCCAAAAATAGAAGAAATGAAGTAGAAGAGAAAATTTAGCTGATTGCATCAGTACAGTACCAAAACTGTTCCTTTCTGCTTATATATTTTACCGTTTCGCTTGTATTGAATCGTCCAGATATAGTTTCCCTGTTCTGAATCCTGTCCCTTGTATTTACCATCCCATCCATTAAACAATGAATTACTGAAAAATATTTTTTGCCCCCAGCGGTTATATATGCTCAAAGAAAATTCTTCCACCCTGAAATATGCTTTCGCCTTCAGTACATCATTCAATCCATCATTATTTGGTGTAAAAGCATTGGGAACAAAAATCTGATCAGCACAATCCTGGTATGTAATGATCCTGTCATCAGTTGCAAAGCCACATTTGTTGCCAACTGTTACAGAATATGTTCCGGCATCCGTAACTGTAATGCTGCTGTCGGTGCTGCCGTTACTCCATAAATAATATTCAGCAATAGGATTTGCCGCATTTAAGGTAACAGGCTCGTAAAAGCAAAGTGTTGTATCATTACCCAGTTCTGAAGCAGGAGTAAAGTTGCGTGTAATGGTAAAACTATCTGTTCGTTTACATACACCATCACTCGTAAGTAATGAATATGTTCCGGCAGCTGCGAATGTTCTTTGTGATTGAAGGCTTCCATCATTCCATAAATAACTTGTGGCTAACGGCTGCTGCACATCAACATCAAGAGTTTGCGCATCACACAATAAAGTATTCAACGGCAATATACGCTGTAATACATTTTGCTGAACTACCATTGTTATGGCTGAAGAACTGCTGCATCCTCCCGATGTAACAGTATTCAACGTATAAATTCCGCCATCGGTTACAGCCGCACCAGGAATAGTAAGCTGACTGGCATTACCTGGCAGTGTTGTTAAGTTGTGCTGCCAGCTGTATTGTAATGCGTTTGTTGCAGTAGAAATATTGATTGTATCCTTTTCACAAATCAATTGGTTTGCCTGCAGTACAGGAATAACAGGAGCATATACATTAATTGGTATAAGCGGGGAAACTGAACGGCAATTAACTGAATTAATTAAACCACTTTCAGCAACAAGCAACCTGTATGTACCACTGTTATTTAACTGTACATTATTCAACGAAAGAAAAGATGTTGTTTCGCCGGGAATATTAGTCCAGTTGCCTGCAGCACTTTTAAATTGCCATTGATACACCTGGTTGCTGTAGTACCCCTGTTCAACATTACCTGCAATATTGATGTTGCCTCCCACACATACATCACTTGTATTTGAATATAACCCGGTTACTGCAGGAGTCATTGCAGGACCGCAAAGCGTAAACTCAATATCATCCAGACAAAGATCGTTGCCCAAACCTCCTGCCTGGTTATTATAAATGCGGAGCACAACTGATGATTCGCCTGAAGGAAGAGTGAAATTAAATCCGTACTGAGTCCATGTAAATGAGCTGAACCTCGGTACTGTATTCGTAAAAAAAGTGGCCAGCACATTTCCTGTTGTTGCACTCGCTATTTCAAATTTCAAAACAGGATCAAGAGGGTTGGAATTGCCGGCAGGAATAAGGTTGGCAATCCAGGCAGAGAAATAGAGTTTAGAACCTGAACACAAATTACCAACAGTGGTTTCATAAAATTTACCCGCAGTATAATCGGCATTCACCATCATCATATAACCTGAGCCGGAATGATCAGGGCCGATATGCCATGTGCTGAATTGTCTTCCGCCTGTTGCAATATCAGCTGTTGTTCTGCGAATACTATACTGCCCGTCGTCAACAAGTCCCAGCGAATCATAAGCATAAGAAGTAATACTTGCTGGAAGCCTGGGGCCCGAAAGGGGAGATGAAGAACTTCCGCCAAAATCTTCCTTAAATAAAACATTGCCCGAGCATTGAGCATTACCCTGAACTGCAAACAAGCTAAACCAAATAAAAGCGAGGCAAAACCTGAAGACTATATTCTTCTTCATCAGATAAATTCAAAGCATTAAAAGTAATTAATAATGCCATACATAAAAAATTAAGCCCCTGCTCAACAACAAGGGCTCAATAAAAAACCAACCATATGAACAGACATCGAACTAACCAAATAGGAAGTATTAGTTCTTACAGTTACAGACCACTTCGCATTTCCTTTCGCTGCTTCTGCACAATCTTTTTTTACAAATGATTACTTTACTTCCTGTGTTTCAAAAGCCAGTCCTAATTTCCGTTCAGAAAGTTTTTCTCTTATTTCATTGAGTATACCGGGATCATCAATTGTTGAAGGAACATCAAATGCCACTCCATCAGCAATCTTTCGCATGGTTTTTCTTAATATTTTCCCGCTTCTTGTTTTTGGAAGCCTTTTGACAACGGCAGCATTTCTGAAATATGCAATGGCGCCAATTTTTTCCCTGATTAAATGCACCAGCTCATCTTCAAGTGTTAACTCATCAGAATGTTTTCCATCTTTCAGCACAACCAATGCAATGGGCCGCTGACCACGCAGATCATCAGCAATACCCATGACTGCACATTCGGCAACCGCAGGATGAGAAGCAACCAACTCTTCCATTTCGCCTGTACTTAAACGATGCCCGCTTACATTAATCACATCATCTACACGGCCCATAATGTACACATACCCATCTTCATCTTTATAACCACCATCACCTGTTTGATAATAACCCGGAAAATGCTGCAGGTAACCTGCAATAAACCGATCATCATTTTGCCATAAGGTTGGTAAACATCCCGGTGGCAACGGAAGTTTGGCAGCGATATAACCTTCTTTGCCATTTCCCAGTTCAACACCATCATCCGAAAGTATATGTATATCATAACCACATACAGGCAAACCTGCCGATCCTGCTTTTGGTTCCAGCTGTTCAACACCCATCATAATACCAACCATTGGCCAGCCGGTTTCTGTTTGCCACCAGTGATCAATAACAGGAATGTTCAGCAATTCTTTAATCCAGTAATAAGTGGGAGGATCGCATCGCTCGCCAGCAAGAAATAAGTGCTTCAAACAACTGAGATCATATTGCTTCAGCAAATCACCTTCATGGTCTTCCTTTTTAATTGCACGGATAGCAGTTGGTGCAGTAAACATTACTTTTACATTATGTTCGCTGATCACTCTCCAGAAAGCACCTGCATCGGGGGTTCTGACTGGTTTTCCTTCGTACAAGATTGTTGTACATCCCTGCAGTAACGGGCCATACACAATGTATGAATGCCCTACAACCCAACCCACATCACTGGCAGCCCAGAACACATCGCCTGCATGTACATTGTACACATGATCCATACTGAACTTTAATGCAGTGGCATATCCTCCATGGTCACGGATAATTCCTTTTGGTTTCCCTGTTGTACCTGATGTGTACAAAATATAAAGCGGGTCAATTGACTGAACGGGCACACAATCAACAGGTGCAGCTTTCATCAAATCATTAAAATCATATTCATCAATCCCATTCAGTTCGTCATAATTCTTCTTTCGCTGAAAATAGATTTTATGCAACGGTTTGTGCACTGATTCTTCAATTCCTTTATCCACCATTGGTTTATAAGGAATGATTCGGTCGAATTCAATTCCGAAAGATGCCGAGATCACTGCTTTGGGATGCGAATCATCAATACGCATGGCTAATTCATGCGGAGCAAAACCACCAAACACAACTGAATGAACAGCACCTATTCTTGCACAGGCAAGCATGGCTATGATGGCTTCAGGAATCATTGGCATGTAAATAATCACTGTGTCACCCTTACCAATTCCCAGCCGTTGAAGACCACCTGCAAATTTTGCAACCGCAGTTGTTAACAGTGCATAGGTATATTTTTCAGTTGTATGTGCAACAGGCGAATCATAAATCAATGCAGTTTGATCACCTCTCCCGTTTTTTACATGATAGTCGAGACAGAGATAGGATGTATTGATTTCACCATCTTCAAACCAACGGTAAAAACCCTTTTCATTTTGTGAGAGAATAACAGACGGCTCTTTATGCCAGTCTAACTTTTTTGCCTGTTCTTTCCAGAAAATTTCTTTCTGTAAAATACTTTTGTCATATATGGCTTTGTAACTCATAATCGTTGTTAAACTTTGTTTACAAGTTACTTCACAGAATGGCCACAATCATTGAAACTATACTCAATTAGCAGAAAAAAGATGCAGGGGCTGCATTCATCAGGAAGCGATCAGTTCCTTAACATGCTTCATTAATTCACGTGTGCTGAAAGGTTTGGTAATATAAAGTGATGCCCCAAGATCATATCCTTTCTGAATATCGCTTTCCTTACTTTTTGCGCTGAGGAAAACAACTTTTGTATCTTTTAATTTTTTGGTTGCTTTAATATGTTTGCAAATTGCATACCCATCAACATCTGGCATCATAATATCAAGCAGTACCAAACCGGGAGCTTCGGCATTAATAATGTCAAACGCTTCTGTACCATTACGGGCTACTTTAACTTCATAACCCTCTTTCTTCATCAGAAACTCCAATGACATTAAAATATATGGATCATCATCAACAACAAGAATTTTTTGCATAGGCCAATGTATTAATTCGATGGCAGCGTAAAGATAAACCGTGAACCTTTATCTTCTTCACTTTCAACCCATATTTTACCGTTATGCATTTCAATAATTTTTTTGCAAATGGCTAAACCGAGTCCGCTGCCCTGTGGCTTTTTTAATGTTTGATTTTTCGCCTGGAAAAACTTATCAAAAATCAGTTCGTGTAAATCTTTTGCAATTCCCTTTCCATTATCTTCCACCCATATCTGTATCTCATCTTCATGTTGATGAAGTGATATTTTAATAACACCAATACCCGGTTCAACAAATTTAATTGCATTGGACAAAAGATTATTCAGCACCTGCTGTATCAACGGAGCATCGCATTGAACAATAAACATAGAATCGGGCAGTTGTTTTACCAACTGAATATTTTTTTCATGCGCCAGTGCTTCAACACTTTCTACAGAATCATCAATTAATACATTCAGCAGTACAGATGAAGCATTTACTTTCTGCCGGCCACTTTCATAACGTTCTAGATTCAGTACCTGTGTAATTAAGTGGCTGAGACGTTCGGTTTCCTTAATTACACCCGACAAAAATTTTTGTTTCTGTTCATCTGGTATATCCGGGTTATCCTGTACAATTTCTGCCATTGCCCTGATGGAAGTAAGCGGTGTGCGCAATTCATGTGTAACGGTGTAAAGAAACTCATCTTTCATCACATCCATGTTCTTCAATTGTTCATTCATTGATGTAAGCTGGTCAGTGGCCCGCTGCAGATCGGTTGATTTTCTCCGCAGTTCTTTATTGAGTTCAATCATCTGCTGCGATTCCCGCAGGATATGAATCACTTCATCAATTTTAAGCTCTTCTTCTTTTGTAACATTACTCACCATTATCCTTGCTGATGCTGAACCGATTACGCCACCTAAAACCTTTTCGGCAAACGCAACCAAACGGGGATCAGCCCGCTTGGTGTCAACAGGAATTTTATAGCGTGCTGCAAAATTTAATAAAATTTTACCTGCCTTTTCTTTACCCATGAAATTCTCCATCAGCGAATTGAGCGCAGCAAGGTCGGCTGTGCCTTTCCAGATTACATTGTTTTCCTGGATAGATGAATGCTTGAAAATATCAACAAAGATTTCGGCCTGGTAAATTTCCTGCGCTTTTTTCTTTGAATAAGCGGATACAAAAAAGTATGTACAACAGTTAAAAAAAATACTCCAGAAAAATCCATGTGTAATTGAATCTTGCCCTTTCAAGCCGAATAATTCAAATGGCTTTAACCATTCGATACCAAACAACCCGTTTGTTAAAATACTTTCACTTAAATAACCGGCACTGATCATGGATGGAACCACCAATGTAAAAAACCAGGTAATAAAGCCAATAATTAAACCGGCAACAGCACCATTTTTTGAAGCCCCTTTCCAGAATATGCCACCTATTACTGAAGGTGCAAATTGTGCTACCGCAGCAAATGAAACCAGGCCAATTGATACTAGTGTGAAATGCTGGGCGACAGCTTTGTCATAGATGTAAGCGAGAAATAAAAGAATTAATATACTCAGCCTTCTTGTATTCAGAATTGTTCGCCTGACTGATTTTTCTGAAGCCTTGAATCCGGTTGACGAAAACAGTACCGGAAGTACAAGACTGTTACTTACCATTGTTGCCAGTGCAATTGTTTCCACAATAATCATACTTGTTGCTGCTGAAAAACCTCCGATAAAAATAAACAGCCCCAGTAAATGCTGCTGATGATGTAAAGGCAATGCAAGTACAAACGTATCCGGATCAACTGTTTCTCCAAAAATGAGTTTACCTCCAAATGCAATCGGCAATACAAAAATGTTAATTACAAATAAATACAAAGGAAAGAGCCACACAGCTTTTTTAACATGTGCTTCATTGATATTTTCCACTACACTTACCTGGAATTGCCTTGGAAGAAAAACAACAGCAAGCATCGAAAGAAGCATCAGTGAGGTCCAGCTGGTGTATGATGTTTTATCACCAAGAACAAAAAGTTTCTTTAACTCATCCGATTGATTTGCCTTTGAAAACAAATCGCCGAATCCATTAAAAATTCCCCATGTTATAAAAACACCTGCTGCAATAAATGCGATTAATTTAATGATTGATTCAAATGCAATGGCCGCAACCAGCCCTTCATGTTTTTCAGATGCATCAACTGAACGTGTGCCGAACAAAATGATAAAAACAACAATAAGCAGCGTAAAATAAAATGTATTGTCCTGCCAAAAGGGAACAGCTGATGAAGATATTGTATTGGTTAAAATATTGAAACTTGTTGAAATAGCTTTTAGCTGTAATGCTATATACGGAATAACACCAACCACACAAAAGATTGTAACAAAAACTCCGAGTGTAAAATTTTTCCCATACCTGGTTGAAATAAAATCTGCAAGGCTGTTGATGCGCTGTGTTTTGCAAATGCGGATAATCTTTCGCAATACAGGCCAGAATAAAGCACACATAATTGTAGGGCCAAGATAATACGCAAGGAAATCGGATCCGTTGGTACTGGCCCGGCCTACACTTCCATAATAAGTCCATGCAGTACAATAAACAGCAAGCGACAATGCATAAGCATAGGGATTGTTGATAATGCTCCTGCCCTTTTTGAATTTGTATTCCGCATAATAAGCAACACCAAACAAAATACCGAGGTAAAAAAAAGCCGATATGATGACAAGCCAGTTATTCATTATTCTTTTTACGTTTTACTTCATGCTTTGTTTCCGCATTAAAAAACAATAAAAAAATAGCAACCGCCCAAACAAGAAATAAATAAACATACAACGAAGGAAGCCCGAACCAGAAGGCAACTTTATTGGCAACCGACAAAATCGGGTAACTCAGCAAGAGAAATAACAAAATTGCTATAAAGCTGAATTTTTGACGTTTATTTTCTTCGTGCATAAAAAGAGGGTAACAAAGTTGTTAACTATGTTAAATTAACTAAACTCTGTTACCCTGCAAAAATCATCACCAAAAATCTGGCGTTTGGTTTTTCCGGTATTGAATACCTTACATGATCTGAAGCACTTTACAGCGGAGCTTCCTCATAATCTGTTTCAACCTCTTTGCTATCCTCGGGCAGATGTGCATATTCTCCTTTGAGAGCGTAAAAGCCAAAAATTAACAACCCCAATAAAATAGGAGCAAATACAATTAAAATAATCACCCATTGCAACATTACATTGCTGCGTGTGGCTTCGGGGGCAGCATTAATTTTACCAACCGCCTGCATAACCAGCCAGATCATTACAATAGGAGCCAATGTCATCCAGAGAATCCCTAAAGCTTTTTTTATATTATTCATGTTATTACGTTTAAAAAATTAATAAATAGTAACACTTTGTCAAATACCTGATTCTTTACAGTGAAATTAATTTAACACGTCTTCCACTACATGATCTTTCAGATAAATTGCACCAATTACAAAACAAACTGCAGCCACACCAATCGGGTACCATAAGCCTGCCAAAGGATCTCCGTTTGGATTTGCAGGTGACTTGGTCATTTCAACAATTAATGTTCCAAGGAACGGCACCAATCCGCCAAAAATACCATTACCAACATGATAAGGTAACGACATGGAGGTATAACGGATTTTAGTTGGGAATAATTCAACGAGGAACGCAGCAATAGGACCATATACCAACGTTACAAAAATGATGAGCAGAAAAATTAAACCCACAATTTTCCAGAAAGTACCCCGATCCAGTTCCTTTTCTGCAATTGCTGTTTTACCACTCCTGATTGCTGCCTGAACATAGGTTACACCATCAGCAAGAGTAACTCCCGCAGCAGCTTTCACTTTCGACACAACGGTGTCAGCCTGTTGCGATGAATCTTTTCCAGCAACGATCATACCAACTGATGCAGTATTCCCGGCATAATCAGCTTCTAAACTTACTGTATCAATTTTCCTGTAAGTATATTTTGCACCATCGGTGTACATTGAATCGTATGAAGTGGTAACCAGCATTTTCTTTTTGTTCTTTGCATCAACAGAAGCAGAAGCAGATACAACTGTTTTGGAAACATCAAGCAGCTCTGTTCTGTTTTTAGGATCGGTCATATTTCTGAAGCTCTGGAAAATAGGACGGTAAGAAAGAATGCCCAGTAACATCCCTGCCAGCATTACCCATTTCCTTCCGATCTTGTCGCTGAGAGAAGCAAAAATTACAAAGAAAGGAGTGGCAAATAAAATGGCTACAAGCAACACATTCCTTGAATCAATAAAGTTTACTTTACAAACATTTTCAATAAATGATTGCGCATAAAACTGCCCGGTGTACCAAACAACACCCTGCCCCATTGTTGCTCCAAACAAAGCAAGCAATACCATTTTAAAGTTGGCTTTGTGACCGAAGCTTTCCTTAATGGGATTCGTAGATGTTTTCTTTTCTGCCTTTAACTTGGCAAACAATGGCGATTCATTCATCCGCATGCGGATGATGATGGAAATAATTACAAGCAATGCTGAAATCCAGAATGGATAACGCCAGCCACCCCATTCAGCACTGAACTTGTCAACACCCTGCGCATTTCTGATCAGGATAATAATACCAAGCGATAAAAACAAACCAAGCGTGGCAGTTGTTTGTATCCAGCTTGTCCAGAAACCACGGCGGTTGGCATGTGCATGCTCCGCAACATAAGTGGCAGCGCCTCCATATTCACCACCCAACGCCAAACCTTGCAGCAGCCTTAATGCTAATACAATCAATGGAGCAGCCCAGCCTATAGAAGCAAACCCCGGCACCAAACCAATGGCGAACGTGCTGCCTCCCATTAAAATAAGGGTTAAAAGAAAAGTATATTTTCTTCCGATCAGATCGCCCAAACGCCCGAACACCAATGCGCCAAATGGACGAACCAAAAAGCCGGCGGCAAAAATTGCAAGCGTACTTAACAGTGCAGAAGAACCTGAATCGGGAGGAAAAAACTGTTTTGAAATGATGGTAGCTAACATACCAAAAATGTAAAAATCGTACCACTCAATGAGTGTGCCCACTGATGAAGCTCCGATAATGAAGCCCATATTTTTTTTACTTTCAAATTGATCTGGTTGCATGATGGCTCGTTTTAATGATTAGAAATTTTTCGTTGATTTTGTTACCGGTATTGTTTCACTTTTTTGTACTGAAAATATTTTATCAGTTGTGAGACCGTAAACTCCTGATTGCAAAATCAACATGAAGAACAGTTGGTTTAGTATAATTATTAAAGGAAGATTTGTGTTTGTAATATCAACTGGCCTTTACTGCCGTTACGTTCAGGATTACTGTTTACCGTTTTGTAAACAGGGCGGTTACTGTACTGTAAAGTAATTTTTGCATGATGGCTGTTGATGAGATAATTGATTCCGAGATCGTACTGACCCGATGCTTTGCCTATGCGGTCAAAATTTTTGTATGTACATGTTGCAAATGGCATAAACGCAGTACCGTTTTTCAGTTTGGGCAATAAATAACCCAACTGTGTGTACCATATTTCACCGGTACCAATGGTTGGTTGAAGATTGCCGCCACCTGCCCAGCTGGTTTCAGGATTTGATGAAAGAGCCTGAACAGAAGGATGCAGGTTTAATATTCCAATGTTACGTAAATAGTTTGGTCCAAAATCATTTTTATATAAAACACTGTAAAGGTTTAATGCCGTACCTTTTTTCTTGTTCAATGGCATATCAAGAAACACATCCACACCAAAGTTTTTCTGTGTGTGGGTCTTTACAGGATCGGTTGATGATGCTTTACTGGCTGTTGCGCCTTTGTGGCTGTACCAGCCTGCACCAATGTTGAATACTTTTTTTGTACCAAGATGTGTTCCTACAAAAAATGGAAGCACATTATTTTCTTTATCCCAGAACATATAGTTTATATATCCCCCTGTACTCCAGTTTTCATTTAACACATTCGTTGCTGCCTGTGAGGTAACACCCGATAATGCCGAACCAAATGCAAATGGTTTGTTTAAATGCAAACGGTAATCAATGCGGCCTAACTGACCTTTTGCATAAATACCCAACTGGCGTGCAAACTGATCGGTTGCTTCAATATTAAACCAGTTGAAGACCGGTGCATCAGCAGTCATAAAATTCAACGTGCTGTGACTTGAAAATCTTGATACACCATTCCAGTAATGCAGCCCTGCTCCTACATGCAGTTTGCCCGGCTTCACTGCATATTCAGTCCATGCATCATGAATATACAGCTGCGGCCTTTTACCACCTTGCCCGGTTGCACTTGCACCTGTACCAAGTGTACCTGCACTTCCGCCATTTACAAAACTCTGATTGTTGATACCGAAGTGCGATACAATCATAAACCGGGGAGAAATCTGCGCCTGAATTAATACCCTGGAACGGCGAATGGAAATATCAGCATTACTTTTCTGAACATTTCCGTTAATGTCAAGAGTACCGGGATTGTTATTTGTATAGGAAGCCCATATCTGGTGCCAGGTAATAAAGCGGATAAATTTTTGGCCTTTATCATCCAGTTTTATCATCATAGGTTTGTAGCTGTGGTCAATTGAGGGGTTCTGCGTTCCCTGTGCCATTGTTTGTGCAACAGAGAAAACAAAACATACAACAAGCAATCGTTTAAGCATAGCAATCTTTTTGTGTGATGAAAAAATTATCAGCACCAATTTCAAGATTGTTTGCGGCTGTTTTGTTGCGTCGTATATAACAGTGCTAAACAGTATATTTTTCACAAGGAATTTTTGCGGAACCTTTCCCATTTGATGAGCATGAATTTATCGCCCAGTTCTGTAATCATACAGCCCGCACTTTTTAATGCCTCCTTTTCCCTGAAAAAATCCTGCAGTTCCGAATGAGTGAGCACTTTGTAGGTAGGACGATATTCATAATTTTCCGGAGCCTTTACATTAAACTTTTTTACCCAGTTCATCACCGATACATGACTGATACCCAGTATGCGTTCAATTTCCCTGAATGTAACTCCTTCAATGTATAGCTGAAGGGCCTTAATTACATAATAAGGATCTATGTTTTTACCATCTTTCAGCACAGTAAAAAAATAGTTGCATTCTTTGCAACGGAACCGCTGTCGTCCTTTAACAACACCGCTTTTAACAACAGCTTCGCTTTTGCATTTGGGGCAGGCAATCTGTTTCATACAGGGAAGTTAATTAACCGGATATACTTTCTTAGCATAAATATACCTAATTAGCAATATAATCTTTACCTTACTTTCGATCTTATTTACTTTTACTACAAGAAAAAATGTTTGCTATGTCATATCCTTTTCAAATCAAATCATTTGAACAGTACAAAGAAGATTATCAAAAAAGTATTGATCAGCCCGAAGAGTTCTGGGGCAATGTTGCCGAAAGTTTTCAATGGAGAAAAAAATGGGACAAAGTTCTTGAATGGAATTTTAAAGAACCAAAAGTTGAATGGTTTAAAGGCGCCAAACTCAACATTACAGAAAACTGTATTGACAGGCATCTTGCCGAAATGGGCGATAAACCTGCCATCATCTGGGAACCCAACAACCCTGAAGACCGTGTACGTGTTGTAACCTATAACCGTTTACATAAACGTGTTTGCCAGTTTGCGCAGGTACTCATTAACAACGGTGTTAAAAAAGGCGACCGTGTTTGCATTTACATGGGCATGGTTCCTGAACTTGCTTATGCAGTTTTAGGTTGTGCAAGAATTGGAGCCATACACAGTGTTATATTCGGCGGGTTTTCTGCTCAAAGTATTGCCGACAGGTTGTATGATGCGCAGGCCGAGTTTATTGTTACCTGCGATGGTGCTTACCGTGGCTCAAAGGATATTCCGCTGAAAAGTATTATTGATGATGCATTGATCGGAAACAGATCGGTAAAAAAAGTAATTGTATATACCCGTACCCGAACTCCTGTATCCATGATCAAAGGAAGAGATGTGTGGTGGGAAGATGAAATGGAACATGCAGAACACCAGGTGGAGAAAAACGGAGTAGTTTCATTTCCTGCTGAAAAAATGGATGCTGAAGATCCGTTGTTTATCCTCTACACATCGGGCAGCACCGGCAAACCAAAAGGCGTGGTGCATAGTTGTGGTGGTTACATGGTGTGGACAGGATATACATTCGTAAACACCTTCCAGTATAACAAAGGCGATGTGCATTTCTGTACTGCTGATATTGGATGGATCACCGGTCACAGTTATATTTTATACGGACCGTTAAGTGTTGGCGCTACTTCCGTTATGTATGAAGGTATTCCTACATGGCCCGATGCAGGGCGCTTCTGGGATATTGTTGACCGGCATGAAGTAAATATTCTTTACACGGCCCCCACAGCCATCCGCAGTTTAATGGGCTTTGGTCTTGATCCGCTCAAAGGAAAAAAATTATCAACCTTAAAAGTTCTGGGAACTGTTGGCGAACCAATTAATGAAGAAGCATGGCATTGGTATCATGATAACATCGGACAAAAACGCTGCCCCGTTGTTGATACATGGTGGCAAACCGAAACCGGTGGTATTCTTATAACAAATCTTGCAGGCATTACACCGCAAAAACCAAGCTGGGCTACTTTGCCTATGCCGGGTATCCAGCCAATTCTTGTAGATGAAAACGGGCATGAAGTAACAGAAAAAGATGCCAACGGATTAATAAAAGGAAACCTGTGCATCAAAGCACCATGGCCCGGTATATTAAGAACAACCTATGGCGATCATGAACGTTGCAGGTTAAATTATTTTTCATCGTACGAAAATCTGTATTTCACAGGCGACGGTGCCATGAAAGATGAAGATGGTAACTACAGAATTACAGGAAGGGTGGATGATGTGCTGAACGTAAGTGGTCACCGTATTGGTACGGCTGAGGTTGAAAATGCCATTAACATGCACGCAGGTGTAATTGAAAGTGCGGTGGTTGGTTATCCGCACGATGTAAAAGGGCAGGGCATTTATGCGTATGTGATTTATGAACACATCCATGTTGATGAAAATCTTACCAGAGCCGATATATTGCAAACCGTAACAAGAATTATCGGGCCAATTGCCAAGCCTGATAAAATTCAGTTTGTAAGCGGATTGCCCAAAACAAGAAGCGGAAAAATTATGCGCCGCATTTTGAGAAAGATTGCCGAAGGCGAAACCGAAAACCTGGGCGATATTACCACACTGCTCGATCCCGGAGTTGTGGAAGAAATCAAAAACGGAAAGTTATAAGAATAAAAAAAGCCCCGGCAATAAACCGGGGCTTTTTTGTATGATGGTTTAATGATTAATCCAAAGGCATTTTACCAAACCAGAGTGTTTTACCGCTCTTTGTTTCGCCAAGAAAAAAGATTTCTGAATTACTGCGCAATGTCATGATGGGGTATTTGTTATTCACGAAATAATCGGTTTTGCCCTGGCCAAATTGTACAAACTCGCCGATTTTTGCATTGAGTATATCAACCGCCGCTACACTGGGGTACATGAGGTATTTGTATTTGCTTTCGCCCAGTTCTTTTTCTTCACGCCAGCCGTTCATTTCCATAATGCACCAGTAAACTTTTCCGTCGGGGCCGGGCCATATCATTTGATTGTTGGGCGATACGTTTGCATCTTTCTTATTTTCTTCACGGCGTACGCCATAGGCCGCTTTTAAATTTCCATCGTTGCCAAAGTGCATCATAATAATATCGCCGTAAGTTGGTCCGCCGCCATTACCTCCGCCAATAGAACCAAAGCCGCCAAACTTAACGGTATGGCCACCATTTTTTGGTTTGGTATATTTTTGACCTGCTAATAAAATATCGCCGTTGGGCATTAATTTAATGGTTGCCACTTTAAACTTGCGGCCTGTGTATTCAGGTTTCTTTTTTTGCCCGGCAGGTGACTGGGCTTTGTTTTCAAAATCGTCGAGCGTGGTAACAGAAGCATACACGGCTTTACCGTTTGAGATCTTTACAACCTGGAACCCTTTTGCTTTAAACTTTTCAATTTCATCATCCCGCATACCAAGTGGTGCGGCAAATTTTTCGTTGAAGTACTGGTCTTCCTTTTCGCCGGTGGCGCCTAAAATGTAAATATCATTTCCACTTTCAATAATCATATCACCATTAAACACACCTGTTTTTGATTTAAAAGGAACACGTTCTTTTACTGTACCATCGGCTCCTATACGAACAAAGGTGTAATTGGTGGCATTCGGATCGGATGATTTTTTTGCGCCTTTTATTTCCATAGGAGCAAATACAATGAGTAAATCTTTTTGATTTTCATTTTCATCATCTTCCTCCTCTTCATCATCAGAACTTGCAGAAACAGCAATTTGCGGGTAATCAAATTTCAACACCTGGTCACTTAACTGTGTTAATGTATGATCGAACCGCACAATATGAAATTCGGTGGTCATGGAAAGTACATTACCCATACCAGTTCCTTTATTTCCTGCAACAATCATAATATCTCCGTTCGGTTGCTCCACATGCGATACATGGCTGAGCTTTCCTCCATCTTCTGTTTTGGGTTTAATTTTTTCGCCAAAAGAAATTTTCCGGTCGTACCCGCCCCAGAACCAGTTCCATTTGTACTTGTAAATTTTTCTTTTGAGAATGAGTGTGCCAATTAAATTCTGTTCAACCGTTACAGCTTCCACTTCGTACTGGTCTCCTTTATCGGCCTTATATCCTTTTACTTTTTCCATTGGCACTTCTGATTCGTTCATGCCTTTGAAATTAAAGTTGAGATCAAAATTGTAGGTTTCAAATTTTGCAGTGCGGCTGGTTGCCTTGGTTACAAATGTGAGCGACAATTCGTTTTTTGTTTCATCAATGGCAGGCTCGTACATATATCCACGGTTTGCTTTTTTGGATATTTCATACGTTGCCTCTTTAGAAAGCCGCTGCGCCTGAGCAGAGAAAAAGGCCACAAGTAATAAAAGGGTTAAACTGATTTTTGGTTTCATATTAGTGATTATTTGAAACCAAAGAAAACTTTTCAGGGCTGCAATTTATATACCCTGCAAACGGTATTTCTTACTGTACAATAACCACCTCGGTGCCGATGGGCAACAGGTTATAAAGTTCCTTTGCATATTCCCGCTTGGTGGAAATACAGCCGAGTGTCCAGTTGTAGTAATAATCAACAAAGCGGTCTTCGTTGAGCCTTGTTGCATGAATGCCGATTCCGCCACCCGGCTTTGCATTGGCAGGGATGAGACCGTGTATTTTACGTTCGTTGAATTTTTCAATATCCGTTTTTGTGGGATAATCAAGCAAAAGAAATGGCCCCCATTCGGCATGGATTTTTTTAGCGATGATGCGGAAATTTCCTTCCGGTGTTTGCCTGTCGCCCTCCATCATTTTATCTTTCATATCGCTGGTACCAAATACAACAGGGTAAGTCATCATCCATCCATCTTCATCAAATATTTTTAATTCATACTTACTCTTGTTAATCTCAACACGGTAATATGCTGAATTTTTCTTTTTGAGATTTTTTGAAAGAGATTTTGTTCTGCTGTGAAGCAGGGTAAAACCACTTAACAGCAGCATGAGTGCAGAGCTGAATATAAAAACAGATGATTGATTTTTCATTCGCTACTTGTTTTCAACAGTACAACTTTAACGACGAAAAATAATGCCATATTTCATGCGCTTGATCAATTAACAAACTCTTAATGAAATCATAAACCACAGCAAGCAATAAAAAAGCCGCTTTTTGCAAGCGGCTGACAGACTGCTGAAAATTTTCTTAGTGAAAAACTTTTTGCTCCAGTGTTTTTGCTTCGGTAATCATTTCTGAAAGTGATTCCTGTGAGGGCACACGGCCAGCCAGGCCAAATTTTTCATTTGTTTCCACCAGCTTTGCATACAGATTTTCAGCATTGCGTGTTGCAAATTCTTTAACCGTATCAACACCGGCTGCTTCCAGCAGTTCGCTGAACTGGCCGGCCACTCCTTTAATGCGGTGCAGATCGGAATGGTTGACCCATGTAAGAATCAGGCTTTCAGGAATAGCAGTTGCTTCAGCAATGGAAGCTCTGCCTTTTTTGGTTCCTCCTTTTTCAAGCAAATCATCGGTCGTATTTATTCCCTGTTCAGCAAGTTTAGACGCATAAGTAGAGCCTATTCCTTCGATGTCAATTACTTTGTAAGACATATCATTAAAATTTAGTTTCAGGCAAGATTAATAAAATAAATCAAGCGTTGCATAAAAAGAATCTTAAGAATAAAATAAAAAACCGCTTCCGGGCGGAAGCGGTGATTGTTAAATTCTGCAGCAATTCTTACCAACTGCTGAGTCGTAATCCAAAATTGTAAGGCGTTTGCTGCAACCCGTTCTTATGTAAATCATTTAAAGCATAACTGCCATAAAGATTAATTACTCCAAGATTTAATTCGCCAACAGCCGACAACTTCCATGGTTCAAGATTAAAATCGTTTTTATTTTTTTCTTTGCCATTTGCATCGCTTTTAAATTTCTGACGGGCAGCGTACAAATAACCTGCACTTACACCTGCACTGAAACCATATGATTTTTTCCGCTTGGGAGTAAGATTAAAGTTGAGCATTACAGGCATGGTAATATAATCTGCTGCCAGTTTGTTTTTTGTATAGGCTATGTTATCAAGCGAAATATTAACCTGTGGCTCGGTATTATACCGGATGCTTTTTTCGTAACGGTAATTATTTAATTCAAGACCCAAACCGTATTTAAGGTTTACTGCATGCTGAATAAGATTTACACGCTGCATAAAAAACCAAACGTTTACGTTAAATGATTTGCCATTGCGTAGGCCCATCATATCTTTTGTTCCGCCAGGGAAGAAAGCCTGTGTGGCAGGTGCGCTGTAATTTGTCTGATCGTTTACATTGGAAAAGCCAAGATCAACAATCAGCCAGTTGGTACTGATGTTTGACTTTTTGTACTCCTTTCTTTTCTTGATTTCAACCTTTACACCACCGTCTTCTTCTTTGTTTTCTTTTCTTTTTTCTGTTTTCTCTTCTTTGCCATCATGCTTTTTGATGATGATCATGTTACCAACTTTAATGGTGTCTGCTGACTGTGGTTTTGAAGTATCAGACTGGGCCATTCCTGAAAAAACCAATAAAAGGCCCGATAAGGAAAATAATAGTTGCTTCATAATAATGTTTGTATTTTTTTATTGTGCGTTTACGGCAAATACTGCAAAGCGTACTTCAGAATCATTTGACTGAATACCGGTTTTTCGTTCAATCATCCTTTTTGCTTTCTTAACAAATGCTTTTAAACCGCTTTTACGTTGACGTTCTTCGTTTAAGAATACATTGTCATCGTTTGTTGTGTTGTCGTCATTGTTGTAAGAAGCATAAGTAACATTGCTTGCTGTATTTGTTTGTTGTGGTACGTATGAAGAAGGGTTTGTGTTACCCGGATCAGAAGAATTTTTTTGCGGATTAACAGGTTGATCATTTACCACCAATGCACCATTTGTATTTGGCTGTGTTGAGTTGCTATTATCTGGTTGTGATGAAACAGGATGGCTAACTTCAACAGCTTTGCTGATTTTTACTTTTGGTGCAGTTTGACCGGCATACGATACAATGGATGCTGGTTGATGATCCTGCACTTGTGGTTCACCTGTTTCCTCTGCAGGTTTTGTACTACTGTTTGAAGTAATGCTGCTATTTACTTTCGGTTCAGTACCGGTTGGTTGCTGTGCAAATGATTCTGGCGGCAGTTCCTGTTTATTATTATTCATTAACCAGAAAGCGCCTGCCAGCAAAACAATTACAGCAGCTGCAGCAGCCCAGCGCTGAGCCACAGAACCAATGGAAAATACTTTAGCAGGCTGTTCCTGTTTGTACAATAATGATTTATCGGGGAAACTGATTGTTTCATCTGCCTGCAATTTACTCAGCAGCAGCCATTTGAAATCGGCTTGCAGATCATTGTCGGCGGCCAATTCGTTTTCAACAAAGTATTTCTTTTCTGCATCCAGTTCATTATCCACGTATAACAAAAGTTGTTCTTCTGTAACAGTGCGTTCTTCATCCACCGGCTTTAATAAAGAGGTAATAAAGGCACTGTCTAATTTCTGCTCATCATTTAACGTGGTTTGTTGAAGCAGGTTGAATTCTTCTTTCAGGTCGGGATTGGCAGCCACAAATGCTTCCACAATTTTCCGCTGACCTGTTGTCAACTCATTGTCGACATACAGCAGGAAAATTTCTTCGTAATTATGGCGATTGATATTCATTTCGCTTTGAATTAAAATTATACGGCTACCTCTTACTTTCGGTCTTACCGTCTTATCTACATTACATTTTCAATACTTACTAAATAATTTTTTAACTGCAGCCTGGCCCTGTGCAGGTACACTTTCACCTGGCTTTCATTCAGTCCTGTAATCTGCCCGATCTCTTCATAACTATACCCTTCATAATCTTTCAGCAATACCAGGCTTTTGGCTGTTTCGCTCAAACGTGACAGGGCTTCTTCCAGTATCTTCTTCATATTATTCTGCGGCCTGTCCTGTATTCTTGTTTCTTCCTTAAACTCGTCTTTCAGGCTCACCCGTTTGTGTTTGCGGATGTGATCAATCATCTGGTTATAAGCAATGGTAAACAGGTACGATTTGCTGCGTTCATGTTCTACATTGTCTTTATTGATCCAGAGCTTTTCAAATGCACTCTGCACCACATCACGGGCATCTTCTTCATGCCCCAGGTTTTTGAGGATGAACCGATACACATTATCAGCATATTTTGTAACACAGTCGTTATATTCCCTTGCAGTCATAAATCAGTCTATAATCCGAACAATAAGCTTTTAGTACCCTTATTACGGGCATCCGGATAAAAAGTTACAGTTTTTAAAAAAAATCAGAGATTTCCCGAAAATGAATCAAAAATAAAAAAACCGGTCTGGGGGTTAGATTTGCTCTCGCAGGTTGCACTGCATTGGGGCTTTTTAGTTTGCTTTGTGCTATACACAGGTGTGGCGAAAAGATAGGCACAAGCAGAAAGTACCGAAATAAAAATTGCGGCAATAAGTAAATATTGTTTTCTCATGATACACCTGTTTTTACGATCAGACGAAGATAATTGTTAAAATGTTACAGTGCAAGCGCAGATTCTTTTAAACTGACCGATTGGCCTGTTTTTAACAACTGCAACTGCCTTTACCCCTATTTTTGTTTATCAAAACATATTTATATGAATGAGAAACTGATTCAGCGCATTGCAAAGGAACTGGATGAAATTAAAGCCAGCGGACTTTTTAAAACAGAAAGGATTATTGAAAGCGCCCAGGGGCCGGAAATAAAAGTGAACGGAAAAATTGTACTTAATTTTTGTGCAAATAATTATCTCGGCCTTTCATCGCACCCCAAAGTAACAGAAGCCGCAAAAAAATATATTGATCACCGTGGTTATGGTATGAGCAGTGTTCGCTTCATCTGCGGCACGCAGGATATTCATAAAGAACTGGAAGCAAAAATTTCTAAATTCCTTGGTACAGAAGATACTATTCTTTACGCAGCAGCCTTTGATGCCAATGGTGGTGTGTTTGAACCCTTGTTTAGTGAAGAAGATGCCATCATCAGCGATGCACTGAATCATGCAAGTATTATTGATGGTGTTCGTTTATGTAAAGCCCAGCGCTATCGTTACGAGCATAATAACATGGAAGATCTTGAAGTAAAGCTGAAAGAAGCTGCTGGCACCCGTAACCGTGTTGTTGTTACAGATGGGAGCTTCAGTATGGATGGCACTATTGCTCAGCTGGATAAGATTGTGGAGCTGGCCGAAAAATATGATGCTGCCATTATGGTGGATGAATGCCACTCCAGCGGTTTTATTGGAAAAACAGGAAGAGGCACACATGAATACCGTGGTGTGATGGGAAAGATTGATATCATTACAGGTACACTTGGTAAGGCATTAGGTGGTGCAAGCGGCGGATTTACCAGCGGAAGAAAAGAAGTAATTGAAATGCTTCGCCAGCGTTCAAGACCCTACCTGTTCAGCAACACACTTGCACCAAGCATTGTAGGTGCTTCCATTGTGGTAATGGATTTGCTCAGCGAAACAACTGAACTGCGGGATAAACTGGAAAGCAATACCAAATACTTCCGTACAAAAATGACCGAAGCAGGTTTTGATATTAAACCCGGCGATCATCCAATTGTACCGATTATGTTGTACGATGCAGTTGTTGCGCAAACATTTGCTGCCCGGCTTTTGGAAGAAGGCATTTATGTTATTGGTTTCTTTTTCCCCGTTGTAGCAAAGGGCCAGGCAAGAATCAGGGTTCAGCTAAGTGCTGCACACGATCAGCAGCATTTAGATAAAGCAATTGCAGCGTTTACAAAAGTGGGAAAGGAACTTGCTGTGCTGAAGTAATTTATTAAAGATTGATTTTTGAAACCGATGAAAAATTGGATGCTCCTTTTTCTTTTTTGCTGCACCGGCATCACTCTTACAGCCCAGCGTGTAACACTTAACGGATACATTACTGATAAAGCTAGTGGTGAGCGTTTGTTTGGTGCAAGTATTCTTCATTCATCGGGTAATGGCACTACGTCAAATGCCTATGGCTTTTATTCGCTTACTGTTGCTTCATCAGCCGATTCTGCTTCATTCATTATTTCTTATGTCGGTTACAATCCCATACTTATAAAATTCCCGGGCAATGAATCGAAAAAGATAAATATAGAACTTGAACAGATCAAAAGTCTTGAAGAGGTAGTGGTAAGCGGTAAACGAAAAAGTGAAATTCACAAGAGAACACAAATGAGCACAGTGAATGTGCCCGTTACATTTATCAAAAATATTCCTGCATTTCTGGGCGAAGCCGATGTATTAAAAGCTATACAGTTATTACCGGGTGTACAGGCAGGTACTGAAGGAAGCAACGGTATTTATGTAAGAGGCGGAGGTGTTGATCAGAATTTAATATTACTCGATGGCGTACCGGTGTACAACGCATCGCACCTGTTTGGATTTTTCAGTGTGTTTAATGCTGATGCGGTAAGCAGTGTGGATGTAATGAAAGGAGGCTTCCCTGCACGTTATGGCGGCAGGCTTTCATCTGTTATTGACATCAGGATGAAAGAAGGGAACAACCAGGAGTTTCATGGCGAAGGGGGTATTGGTTTAATTGCCAGCCGCCTTACACTGGAAGGACCGATTAAAAAAGGAAAATCATCTTTCATGATCAGTGGCAGAAGAACTTATGCTGATATTTTTCTGCGGCCTATTATACGTAAACAGAATAATAACGATCTGGATGTTGGTTATTTCTTTTATGATCTGAATGCAAAAGCAAACATCTATCTCACTGAAAAAGACCACTTGTACCTGAGTGGTTATTTCGGTAACGATAAATTCAGTTCAAAAGAAGGCGGGCTTGCAGGTAACACATCCGACAATAATTACAAAAGCGGAATACAGTGGGGAAATGCAACAGGTGTAATGCGGTGGAACCATGAGTTCAGCCGTAAACTGTTCAGTAACGCAACCATCAACTACACCCGCTATAAATTTGATCTATTCAGCGATGAACGGTGGCAGAGCAACAACGTAACCGAAAGTGCATTGCAGCGTTATTATTCAGGCATTAACGATATCAGTTCAAAAATTGATTTTGATTTTCTTCCGTCTGCTCGTCATTTTATAAAAGCCGGGGGCGGAATCATCTGGCATAAGTATAGCCCGGGGGCATTTCATTCAAAAGTCACCAGCACCACTTACAGCATTGACACTTTACTGAAAAGAAGTTTTCTTACATCACATGAATATGATGCGTATGTGGAAGACGATATCAAACTGTCAGATCAGTTAAAAATCAATGCCGGACTTCATTTTTCTTCATTCCTGATCCAGGGAAGATCGTACAACAGCCTGCAACCCCGTTTATCAGCAAGGTTATTACTGGGAAAAGAAATGAGCATCAAAGCATCGTATGTGCAGATGACGCAGTTCATTCATCTGCTTACCAACAGCGGCATTGGTTTGCCAACTGATTTGTGGGTGCCGGCAACATCAACCGTTCCTCCTCAATACTGCAAACAGGCGGCTCTTGGATGGGCTTGGAATTACAAAAATGATTATGAGGTAAGTGTTGAAGCGTATTATAAAACAATGAAAAATGTAATTGAATATGCTGAAGGTGCTTCATTTTTAAACACATTTGATAATTGGGAGCAGATGGTTGAAAGTGGTAAAGGAAACAGTTATGGTGCTGAATTTTTTGTACAGAAGAAAAAAGGAAAAACAAACGGATTGATTGGCTATACCATCAGCAAAACTGAAAGACAGTTTAATAACCTGAATGGAGGGAAAACATTTCCGTACAAATACGACCGCCGTCATGATATTAAAATTGCGGTTATTCACCAGTTCAATAAACGTTTTCAGCTAAGTGCTGATTGGGTGTATGGTACAGGTGTTGCAACCACTTTGCCTGTTGCAATTTATACTGATGCATCGGGCAGGGAAATTGAAGTATATACAAGCCGTAACAGTTTTCGCATGCCTGCCTATCACCGGATGGATGTCGGGCTGAAATGGAGCAAACAGAAAAAGCATTATGAAAGGGCCTGGATGATTAATATTTACAATGTATATAACAGGCTGAATGCATTTTATATTTACAGGGATATTGAATTCAACAGTGCAACACAAACAGAACGAAACGTGTTTACAAAAATCACCTTGTTTCCCATTATACCAAGTATCAGCTATCAGTTTAAGTTTTAAAAAATGAAAAAGTTTGCAGCAATATCAGTTTGGGTTTTACTTCTTTCCTGCGAAAGAACAATTGAAATTGATGTACCCGAACAAACATCCAGGCTTGTTATTAACGGACAATGGCCGCAAAACCGTTTTTTTTCTGTTCACATATCAAAAAGCTTTACTATTACAGATTCCTTTTCTTACAACACATCTTCCATCCGTTATCTGGTTAAAAATGCTTTTGTTCTGGTAAAAGAAAACGGAACCCCGGTTGATACACTCAAATGGGACAGTTTAAACATCCGCTACTCTTCAACAAAAAAAAGAACAAAACTTGATTCGTCTTATTCAATAGAAGTTTCTGCGCCCGGCTTTGTAACAGCCACGGCTTCGAGTTCCATGCCGGCATTCATCAGGCCATCAAAAATTGCAATCAAAAAAGATGTAAGAACCAGCAGTGATGACCAATTGCAAAGTGAGGTAGCTGTTACTTTTACAGATTTCCCTTCTTCAAATTATTACCTGTTTCGTTTCCGTACCATAAAAGGTGGAATCAGTTGCATCAATACCAATGATAATGTAGTTGAAAAAACAGGATTGTCAGACCCCTTCGATACGGATCATTGCTTTTCAGGAAATAAACTGCTGGTGAAGGATGAAACATTTAACGGCAAAGAAAAAACCATTGTGTTTTATGTAAACACTGCCGATCTTTTGCCCGCTGTTGATCCTGTAAGCAGGCGCACAGTAAGACCGTGGCTTGAAATGATGCACATTCACAAAGACTATTTCAATTACATTAAGTCGGTAAACATTTATGATGATGTAAATGGTAATCCGCTGGCTGAGCCGGTGAATGTTGTAAGCAACGTACGCAATGGTTATGGTTTCTTTTCTGTTTATACATTATCGGTTGACACATTAAGATTGTAAAATGAAACAGTTAACTGCAATCACTTTATTTTTTTTCATAGCAGTTACAACTACTGCTCAAACCAAACCGGCAAAAGATTCATCTCTTGGTTTTCCGCAAGCTTTTGCCGGAAAATGGAAAGGAACACTTACCTGGTTTACTGCAGATAAACCTGCGAAAACATTTGTAATGAGACTGAACATTCTGCCTGCAGACAGCGGCCATTTTACATGGCAAATTATTTATGGTGATGATTTGAATGATAACCGGCCTTATACACTGAAGCAGGTTGATGCAGCCAAAGGTCATTGGATAGTTGATGAAAACAATTCCATCATTCTTGACTCCTACTGGATCGGGAACAGGTTTACCGGTGTTTTTTCAGTGAATCATTCAACCATACTTGATCAATACTGGATAGCAGAAGATGGACTGCATGTGGAATTCATTGCATACGAAACGGCAGCAGCTTCTGTCTCCGGCGGCACTTCAAACGATATTCCTCCCGTAAGCAGTTATAAAATAAAAAGTATACAAAGAGGTGTTTTAACACGGGTGAATTAAGTTTAGTTACACAGCATTCAGTTTCTCCCATTACTTTTGCTCAAACTTTTTCTATGCGTTTATTTCTTTGTGCAGCCATGCTTATGTTGCTGGCGTCCTGTAAAGTGAACAATATCAAAATCGACAACGATCTCAAAAGCTATTTCGACAAATACAAAGTAACCGGAACCTTTGCGTTGTACGATAATGCCGATGGTTCGTTTACCATTTACGATTCAGCTGCATATAAAAAACGCTATTGCCCTGCATCCACTTTCAAAATTGTCAATTCACTGATTGGCCTTGAAACAGGGAAAATATCCGACGAAAAAATGATCATCAAATGGGATGGACAGGAACGTTGGGTGAAAGAATGGAACCAGGATTTAACCATGGAGCAGGCTTTCAAATTTTCATCGGTCCCCTATTACCAGGAAGTGGCAAGAAGAATCGGCAGAGATACAATGCAGAACTGGATTGATTCGCTCAAGTATGGCAACATGAACATCAGCGGACCAATTGATTCGTTCTGGCTCAACAATACACTTTTAATTTCGCCCGATGAAGAATTAGGGTTGGTGAAGCGTTTGTATTTTGATCAGTTGCCTTTTCAGAAACGGACACAGCAAATTGTACGGAAAGTAATGCTGCAGGAAGATAACAGTTTGTATAAACTCAGTTACAAAACAGGATGGGCATTCCGCAACCAGGAAGGAAGTACAGGATGGATGGTTGGATGGATTGAAGAAAACCGTCATCCTTATTTCTTTGTATTACTGATTGAAACAACCGATAAAGATTACAATATGTTTCAAAACAGAGTTGCCTTACTCAAAGAAATTCTTACACATTACGACTTCATGAAAGGAAAAAAATAAATTGTATGGCAGAGTTAACAGATGATTATTTAAACGGAAACTGGAAAGGCTTTCTTACAAGAAAGATTGGTAAAACCGAAGAAGAACAGGTTGAAAGAACCATCAACTTCAGTTTACAACTTTCATCTTCTGCAGGAGAAATCAGTGGAAGTTTAGCGGATGAAGAAACATCTGAAATCATGAATGAACCTGCTACCTTTAATGGCTTTATTGATGAAGCCTTTATCAGTTTTATTTTACAATACCCGTTTTACTACAGCCATAACGAAGAAGGCGAATTACTGTACAATGAAGATGCCGAGCACCCGCCTGTTCATTATTCAGGTGAGTATATTGCTGAAGAAGAATGTTTCCGTGGCATCTGGGAAATTGAATATTATGTACACGATGTGGTGGAAGAAAGCCAGTTATTTGTAGAAACAGGAAACTGGGAAATGAAAAAACAATAATCTGGCGTAACTTTTGTTTTAATACAAACCCTCATTCTAACGGAGAAAATAATTGTTTTCATTTGCCCACATAGAATATTTGCTGTTGCTGCTGTTACTGATACCGGCAGTTTTGCTGTTTATGTTTAATCTTCGCTGGAAACGAAAAGCGAAAAAGAAGCTGGGCGATGAACAACTCATCAACCTCATTACTTCAGGTCATTCCGGAAAAAAATTCTCCCGTAAATTTTATCTTATTCTGGCTGCCATGGCTTTAACAGCTTTGGGTGCAGCAAATCTGCGTTCGCTGGGTAAAAGTGAAAATGTAAACCGGAAAGGAAGAGATATCATTATTGCCATGGATGTAAGTAAAAGCATGCTGGCCGATGATATTAAACCAACCCGTTTAGATAAATCCAAGCAATTCATCAGTAAACTGCTCGACCAGTTGCCCGATGACAGAATAGGATTGGTATGGTTTGCAGGTAAAGCTTATATACCCATGCCATTAACAGCCGACCAGGGTGCGGCCAATATGTTTGTACAGGCAGCTGCTCCCGATGCTGTTCCAACTCAGGGAACTGTTATTGGCGAAGCATTGAGGCTTGCAGCTGAAAGTTTTCCGCAGCAGGACAAACGCTACAAGGTAGTAATACTGATTACCGACGGCGAAGACCATGATGAATCGGCAGTAACCATTGCCAAACAATTAAAGCAACGGGGTATTTTATTAATTGCAATTGGTTTGGGAACAGCAGAAGGTTCGCCCATCATGGATCCCGAAACAAAAGAATTGAAAAAAGACCAGGAGGGAAATACCGTTGTTTCAAAATTAAATGAAGCATTACTGCAGCAGGTGGCAGCAGCAAATGGCGGACTGTATGGCAACCTGCAGAACAATGATGCCATGATAAAAGATGTGACCGGCATTATTAACCAGCTCGATAAAAAAGGACTGGAGGATAATGTCAGCAATGCCAGTTTCAACAACTACTTTACCTGGTTTATTGCAGCAGCACTGCTGTTACTGGTGATTGAATTGTTTATCAGTGAACGAAAGAAAACTGCATGAAATTATTGCTGACGATAGTATCCATCTTAACAATCACCGTTGCTTCGGCACAAAACGGTGAAATAATCCTGGGCAATAAATTTTATAAAGACGAGAAGTTTGATAAAGCAGAAGAACTCTACAGGAAATCTTTAGCCAAAAAGCCTTCACCCGAAGCTCAGTTTAATCTTGGCAACTCCCTATACAAACAGGAAAAAAAGGAAGATGCCATCAAAGCTTTTGATGAAGCAGCAGCACTTGCCTCCACACCCGAAATGAAAGCAAAGGCATTGTACAACAAAGCCGTGCTGTACCATAAAGCCAACCAGCTCAACGAGGCTATTGAAGCATATAAGGCTGCTCTGCGTTTAACACCCAATGATGCCGAGATCAGGAAAAACCTGCAGCTGGCATTACGTACACAAAAACAAAAGCAACCCGACGAGCAGAAAAAACAAAAACCGAAAGAACAGCCGAAAGAAAAGAAACAGCAGGAACCACCTCCGCCCAAACCCCAGCAGAGCAAGCTCAACAAAAAACAGGCTGAGCAATACCTGAAAGCATTGGAAGAAAAAGAAAAACAATTGCAGGAAAAAATGCGCAAAAAAACCAATGCACCTGCCCAGCCGCAAAAAGACTGGTAATTAATTTAAAAATTCATCAATTTGAAGATTTGAAAATTAATTTCCTGATTACAATCTAATCCTAAACCATAGAGCTGTTTCTTTGTTAAATTTGCCATCGGATGAATCAGTATTTTACTGGTTATTTTCAAACTGACGAATTTTCAAATTTTCAAATCATGCTTTTATATACCCCTTCTTTAACAGGCTATCAGCGATTGGTGACTAAAGAGGTGAAAATCGGCGATTTATCTTTAGGCAATCTTCATCCCATACGTGTGCAGACAATGACCACAACAGATACAATGGATACCATTGCCACTGTTGAACAAACCATCCGCTGCATTGAAGCAGGTGCTGAAATGGTACGCATTACTGCCCCTTCAAAAAAAGAAGCAGAGAATTTACTCAACATCAAAAATGAATTAAAGAGAAGAGGATACACCATACCGCTGGTGGCAGATATTCATTTTACTCCCAATGCAGCAGAAGTGGCAGCAAGGATTATTGAAAAAGTGAGAGTGAACCCCGGCAACTATGTTGATAAGAAAAAATTTGAACAGATTGATTATACCGATGCAGAATACAATGAAGAAATCGACCGCATACGTGAACGTTTTACTCCACTGGTGAAAATCTGCAAGGAATACGGAACAGCCATGCGTATTGGTACCAATCATGGTTCACTCAGCGACCGTATCATGAGCCGTTATGGCGATACTGCTATTGGCATGGTGGAAAGTGCAATGGAGTTTCTGCGTATTGCCCGTGCTGAAAGTTATCACAATATTGTACTGAGTATGAAAAGCAGTAACCCGCAGGTAATGGTGCAGGCTTACCGTTTGCTTATTCAGCATATGCTGGATGAATTTAACGAAGCTTACCCGCTGCACCTTGGAGTTACTGAAGCCGGTGATGGTGAAGACGGAAGGGTGAAAAGTGCTGCAGGTATCGGTACATTGCTCGAAGATGGAATTGGTGATACCATACGTGTAAGCTTAACCGAAGATCCTGAATTTGAAATTCCTGTTTGTAAAGATCTGGTGAAACGTTACCAGGGTACAACTGCAACAACATCTGCTGTGCCTCCTGTTGATAAAATCAGTTATGATCCTAACTCGTACAAACGCAGGGAAACATTTGCAGTAAGCAATATTGGTGGCAAACAGGTGCCTGTTGTGGTTGCTGATTTAAGCAAGCTGAATAAAATAACACCAGCAGAACTGGAACGCATCGGTTATAAATATGATGAGGCAACTGATAAATGGGCCATTGGTGATATGGCAGCTGATTATATGTTCATTGCTCACCAGAAATTAGACTTTGAATTACCCGGTACATTAAAAGTGATTGTATATCCTCAAACATGGAAAGAAATACAGGCATCAGCTTCTGCGGCATCTTACTTCCCCATTTTCATGGACAGTGGTTTTGCTGAAGCAGATGCCAAAAGTGATCTTATCAATTTCGTGATGATTGATTGCTACAATGACGAAACGCCCATCAACGATTATACATTCCTGGATGCAGTGGCAAATGATCCAACTGTTGTTTTGTGTTTAAGTAGCACCAATAAAAATGCCATGCAGAGTGTGCGCAGAATGATGATTGAACTGATGAACAGGAATATCCAGAACCCGGTCATCTTAATGACCGACAGCAACTGGCAAACAGCAGATGAACATCTCATTCATTATTCAACTGAATGTGGTGCATTGCTGCTGGATGGTTTTGGTGATGGTATATCGCTGGGTATGAGCAGTAAGAGTTATGAAGTGGCTGCAGCATACAATCAAAATACAAGCGGCAGAAATTATGTAACCAGTCAAACTCCTGAGCAGTTCATCAACAATACTGCTTTCACTATTTTACAGGCAACACGTACACGCATTTCAAAAACAGAATACATCTCCTGCCCCAGTTGCGGAAGAACATTATTTGATCTGCAGGAAACAACTGCAAAAATCCGTTCAGTCACCAATCATTTAAAAGGTGTGAAGATTGCCATTATGGGTTGCATTGTAAATGGTCCCGGCGAAATGGCCGATGCCGATTTTGGTTATGTAGGAAGCGGCCCCGGAAAAATCACACTGTATAAAGGAAAAGAAATCGTTAAACGGAATATCGACAGCGATGTGGCCGTAAACGAACTCATTCAGTTGCTCAGGGAAAATGAAGCCTGGGTGGAAAAAGAATAAACGGAGTGATAACGGCTTCCTGTTTTCACTTTTGATTTTTAATTTTTGACTTATTATGCAAACAGACTTTCTGGTTATAGGTTCAGGTATTGCCGGTTTAACATACGCTATTAAAGTAGCGCAGGCATGTCCGGATAAAAAAGTATTGATCGTTACCAAATCACAAACCGATGAAACCAACACCAAGTATGCACAAGGTGGTATTGCTGTTGTTCACGATCCTGAACACGACAGCTTTGCCAAGCATATTGAAGATACTTTGATTGCGGGTGATGGGTTATGCAATAAAGAAGTGGTAGATATTGTTGTGAAGGAAGGACCCATGCGTGTAAATGAAATCATTGAATGGGGCGCACGGTTTGATAAAGAAAAAGACGGTGATTATGCATTGGGAAGAGAAGGAGGTCACAGCGAACACCGCATTCTTCATCACAAAGATGTGACAGGTGCTGAAATGGAACGGGCACTGCTTGAAACAATTAAGCGCAGCAAAAACATCAGGTATGTCAATCATTATTTTGTAGTTGATCTCATCACACAGCACCACCTTGGTTATCTGGTTACCAAATCAACACCCGATATTCAGTGTTATGGTGTGTATGCACTCAATCTTGAAACCAACCAGATCGAAATCATCCAGTCTAAAATAACCATGCTGGCAACAGGTGGTAACGGCCAGGTGTACCGCACAACTACTAATCCATCCATTGCAAGTGGCGATGGTGTGGCCATGGTGTACCGGGCAAAAGGAAGAATTGAAAACATGGAGTTCATCCAGTTTCATCCAACTGCATTGTATCTCGCCGGACAAAAAGGTCAGGCTTTTTTAATTACAGAAGCCGTTCGTGGCGATGGTGGTATTCTACGCAATCACAAAGGAGAAGCATTCATGGAGCGTTATGATGAACGTAAAGATCTTGCTCCACGTGATATCGTGGCAAGAGCCATCGACAGTGAAATGAAGATCAACGGTACCGAACATGTGTGGCTTGATTGCAGGCATATGGATCTTGAAAAATTCATTCATCACTTCCCCAACATTTATGAAAAATGCAAAGGACTGGGAATTGATGTTTCAAAAGATATGATCCCGGTTGCACCTGCAGCGCATTACAGCTGTGGTGGAATTAAGGCAGACGAATGGGGAAGAACATCCATTAAAAATTTATATACCGCTGGTGAATGTGCAAGCACCGGTTTACATGGTGCCAACCGTTTAGCAAGTAATTCATTGCTTGAAGCAATGGTATTTGCACACCGTTGTTATATGGATGGAGTGGAAAAAATAAAATCCATCACAGAACATCCGCAGTTTCCTGAATGGAAAGTAAAAGGTACCAGCTACCCGAAAGAGATGATCCTCATTACACAGAGCTTAAAAGAATTACAACAGGTAATGAGTGATTATGTGGGTATTGTACGTAATGATATCCGTTTGGAAAGAGCCATGCGTCGTTTGGATTTATTGTGGGAAGAAACTGAAAACCTGTACCGGACCACCATCATTTCACCACAGATGATGGAATTGAGAAATATGATTTCTGTTGGATACCTGATTACAAAAGCCGCCAGCTTCCGCAAAGAAAGCCGTGGGCTGCATTACAATACTGATTACCCGAATAAGAGCGATTTGTTACAGAATATAGTATTGTAGCAATCTGTCGCAATTAAACCATACAAAATGTATTACATTATTTACGGCTTTCTAAAACTGTTATCTTTTCTTCCGCTTCCGGTTCTGTACCTGCTGAGTGACTTTGTTTATTTCATGCTGGTATATGTATTCAAATACCGCAAAGCAGTGGTATTGGGAAATCTAAAGATTGCATTCCCGGAAAAAACGGATAATGAACGGATAAAAATTATGAAAGATTTTTATCATAATTTTTGCGATACGTTCATTGAAATGATAAAAATGCTTTCATGGAGCAAAGAAGAAATCCTGAAGCGTTTTAAAGGAAATCCTGAGTTAATGAATCAATGGAAAGGAAAAGAGCAGAGTATCCAGTTAATAACCGGGCATTACTTTAACTGGGAAATGGCAAACCTGGGGTTCAGCGCAGTATTCAATATTCCGTTTGTTGTTGTGTATATGCCGGTTAAAAACAAACCGGTTAATGAAGTGATAAAAAAACTTCGCAGTAAAAACGGAACGGTTCTTATTCCCGCCACTGATTTCAAAAATCAATTGCGTGAAATTTTAAAGAAACAATATATACTGGTATTAGTGGGAGATCAGAATCCGGGCATACCAAAGAAAGCATACTGGACAAACTTTTTTACAAAGCCGGCACCGTTTGTAAAAGGCCCTGAAAAAGGTGCAAAACAAAATAATACTATTCTTGTGTATACCGATTTTTATAAAATAAAGCGGGGGTATTACCAGTTTGATCTTGAATTGGTAACAACCAATCCCGGCGAATTTAAAGAGGGGGAACTGACGAAAATACTTGTAAAGAAAGTGGAAGAATCCATCCGCAAACGTCCGGCAAATTACTTGTGGAGCCACCGGCGCTGGAAACATGAATGGAAAGAGGAATACAGGAACCTCTGGATTGGATAATTTCCTGTTATTTCAAACCCGCCATAAACTCATTCACTTCACTGAACGATTTCAGGAAACGGATATTTGAAGGCAGATTTTTTTTCGTAAAGCTCTGGGTAAGTAACCCCGAGATATATATTTTTGAGGCAGGCAATTTCTGCTTCAGGCTGCTGATAAATTTATCAAAATTGAACTCCTTGATAACAGTTGTAAGATGCGTGTACACAAAATCAGGTTTTTTCAGGTTCACCACAAATTCCAGGTCCTTTAAAGGCACATTGGCTCCAAGATAAATCACCTTTGCCCCCCTGCTTTTCAACAGGTATTGCATAAACAGTAAACCAAGTTCGTGATGTTCATTTTCAGGTAAAAACAATAATACACAGCTTTTGAGCGAATGAATGGAAGCTGCTTTATCTATCCCTACAATCAGCTTTTGCCGGATGCTGTTGGTAATAAGATGCTCCTGTGCCGGATTTATATGATCGGTTAACCATAAAATACCAATACGTTCAAGAAACGGAAAAACGATTTGCGTAATTGCCTTTTCAATTCCACGCAAAGAAATATACTGATCAAGCATCCGTTCAAAACCATCCATATCCAGATCAATCATATAACGGATGAGCTCATTGACAATCCTTTCCTGCTGTGCCTCATTACCTGAAAGAGAAAGCATTTTCGCACGCAGGTCTTCATTACTCATCCTGTCAATATGCGAAATCTTATACCCGTATTTATTCAGCAGAGAAATATTGAGCAGCTTCTTCAACTCATCACTGCTGTAGTAACGGATATTGGTTGAAGTGCGTTGCGGTTTCAGAAAATTATACCGCTGCTCCCATATACGTATGGTGTGAGCTTTAATGCCACTCAGGTTCTCCAGATCCTTGATTGTAAATTTGTCCATCTTCTGCGCATTGATAGCGTTATGACAATCGCAGTACAAAAAGGTTCACAGCATCAATAGATTTATTCTATTGATATCTGTTAGTGTGCCCGGTTAGTTCCAGGTAGAACTGCCGGAGTTCTGCAACCTCAGCTTCTTTTGATAAATGAAGCAGTGCAAACGAAACAGCTTTGCTGCCAATCTGATCACGAAGTTCAGGCGACTCAATCAGTTTCAAAACAGTGTTCGCCATCTGATCGGGGTCGGTACAAATAAAACCCGTTTTACCATTCTCAATTAACTCGGCAATTCCTCCTGCATTGGTTGAAACAACCGTTTTTGAAGAAGCCATTGCCTCCATTACTGAAACAGGCGTTCCTTCGTTTAAAGAAGTAAGAAGCACAATATCCAACCCCGCATATACATTCTCCATATCCTTTCGCCACGATGTAAACACAAACGATGCAGAGGGATTGTATAAATCTCCCGCATGTGTATAAGAGAAATTGTTCAGTGTAAGCCGTTTGATAAGTTCAGCTTTTTCTGAACCATCGCCGATAATAAAAAACTTCAGCTGCCTGCCTTTTGAACGGCTGATTACTTTTTCAGCAACCTCAATAAAAAACCGGTGGTTCTTAACAGGTACCAGTCGTCCTGCAATACCAACAGCAACAGTTTGCTCACCCAGGAGAAATTCGTTTCTGAAACTGTTTCGCTTTGCGGCGTCGGCATCAATAAACTTTTCCGTTTCAACCCCGATCCGTATCAGTTTTATTTTATGTACGGGTGCAATGGAATAAATATCTGCAAGTTCATTTTTCAGCTTTTCATTAATGGCAATTACTGCAGATGAAATTTTTGCAAGCTTTCTTTCAAGCCATACTATTTTCTGCGATAAAAAATTGCTGAAGTATGAATGAAATACGTGCCCGTGAAATGTATGGAGAATTACAGGAACATTCAGCTTGTATGCAGCCCACCTTCCGAGTACACCGGGTTTAGCTCCATGTGTATGCACAATATCCGGCTTAAATTCCTGTATAATCTGTTTAATCTGGTAATACGCTTTTACATCGTTTACGGGAATAACCGAACGGTATAAATAATGAATTTTCTTTGTTTCAAACCCTTTATACTTTTCCAGTAAAAAATCGGCAGACTGTTCATCAGCCATTGAATTTCCTGCAACAAGTAAAATGGTGAAATCATTACTCAACGCAGTAAGCACACTCAGCAAATCAGTTGCCGGCCCGCCAACTGAAAGACGGTTTAATAAAACTAAAAGACGGGGTTTCTGCAATTATAAAAGCGAAGGATTAAGAATAGAATTGTTTTGCATGGCAAACTGAATATCGGTGACTAAGGATGGATGCTGCATGGCGTCTAAATGACGCTGATGGTGGAGGTCGGTGCCGATAAGATCAATCAGCTTTTCTTCAGCGAGGTAACGTGCTGCATCCTGTACTGATTTACCATAGTAACCGCCAAACGACAAAAGATTTGTTTGCAGTAAACAACCTTTGTCTTTAAAACGATGATACTCCTGTTTTTTGTTGTGATAGTAACTGTACCGCTCAGGATGTGCAAGTACAGGTTGATACCCGTTCATGATCAGTTCAAACAACAGGTGATCAAGATCGGGAGGCGGACTCATAAATGAAATTTCAACCAGTACCCAGTTTTTATGAAGGGTCAGTAGAGGTTCATTTCTTTTCAGCCTGTCTGCAAACAAATCATCCATGAAATATTCAGCTGCAGCAATTACTTCAACATCAAGCTGCTCCTTTACCAATTCCTGTTTCAGAATTTCATGAGCTGAAAGAATGCTTTCTCTTGTATTGGGATACAGATCAGTATAAACATGTGGAGTTGTTATAAATTTTCTGTAACCAAGCTCCATCATTTTTTTTATATACACGATTGAAGTTTGTGCATCGGGCGAACCATCATCAATTCCTGGCAGGAGATGCGAATGCATATCCACACATATGCTGCTGTAATCAATCTTTACAGGTACGTGCCTTACTTCTTCTTTCTTTTTCTTAAATAACCCAAACATGATTTATTTGTTTGTTTGCACTACACAAAAACTAAACTGCTTAACTGCCAAACCCTTTCTGCTTCACTTCTTCATACACCTGTTCAATTCCTTCACGCAAACCAATGGATGCTTTCCATCCCAACGCATGCAGTTTTGATACGTCAAGAAGTTTTCTCGGTGTGCCATCAGGTTTATCAGTATTAAATTTTAATTCACCTTCGTACCCAACCACATCTTTTATCAAAGTGGCAAGATCTTTAATGGAAATATCTTCGCCCACACCAATATTCAGCCAGTCTGTTCCATCGTAGTTCTGCATTAGAAAATAACAGGCGGCTGCAAGATCATCCACATGCAGAAATTCACGCAGTGGTTTTCCTGTTCCCCATATCTCAACAACAGGATCATTGTGCTGTTTTGCTGTCATCATCTTCCGCAACAATGCAGGCAGCACATGTGAGTTCTGCAGATCGTAATTATCATTGGGACCATACAGGTTGGTTGGCATTACTGAAATAAAATTACAACCATACTGGCTGCGGTAAGCTTCGCACATTTTCAACCCTGCAATTTTTGCAATGGCATATGGCTCATTTGTATGTTCCAGTGTACCTGTAAGTAAATATTCTTCTTTAATCGGCTGCTCAGCAAATTTTGGATAGATGCAGGATGAACCAAGGAACAATAATTTTTTTACACCCTGTATATGTGCAGAATGAATAACATTATTCTGAATCATCAGGTTTTCATAAAGAAACTGTCCACGGTAAGTATTGTTGGCAACAATGCCCCCCACTTTTGCTGCAGCAAGAAAAACATATTCGGGTTTTTCCTGTTCAAAAAAAGATGCAGTTGCCTCCTGGTTACGCAGATCAAGCTGTGATGAACTGCGGACGGCAAGGTTAGTAAATCCTTCTTTCTTCAGCTTGCGCACAATAGCCGAACCAACCATCCCATTATGCCCTGCCACATATATTTTCGACTGCTTCTCCATTACTCAAACTGATTTTTAATTTTGAAGCCGCTGTCTTTTAAAAGTTTCTCTTTCCTGAACAGATCAACATCAGCTTCAACCATTTCTTTAACCAAAGTGCTTAATGTATATTTTGGTTTCCAGCCAAGTTTGCTGTTTGCTTTTGCAGGATTTCCAATCAGCAAATCAACTTCTGTAGGACGGTAATAACGGGGATCAACAGCCACCACTTCTGTTCCAGCTGTTAATTGAAATTCGGGATTACTGCAGGCCTTTACAATTCCCTTTTCATTTTCCTGCCCGCCTTTAAATTCAATTTCAATTCCCACTTCAGCAAATGCCATGCGTACAAACTCTCTTACTTCAGTTGTAACACCTGTGGCAATTACAAAATCTTCAGCCTTTTCCTGCTGCAGCATCAGCCACATCGCCTCCACATAATCCTTTGCATGCCCCCAGTCTCGTTTAGCATTTAAATTTCCAAGCCACAATTTATCCTGCATACCCAATGCAATTTTTGCAACACCACGGGTAATTTTTCGTGTTACAAATGTTTCGCCACGCAATGGTGATTCATGGTTGAATAAAATACCGTTACAGGCATACATATGATATGCTTCACGATAGTTGACTGTAATCCAGAATCCGTACATTTTTGCAACAGCATAAGGTGAACGTGGATAAAACGGTGTTTTTTCTGATTGCGGAACCTCCTGTACCAATCCATACAATTCTGAAGTGGATGCCTGGTAAATCCTGGTTTTATCCGATAGGCCAAGCAATCTCACCGCTTCAAGAATACGAAGTGTTCCAAGCGCATCTGTATTGGCTGTATATTCAGGAGTGTCAAAGCTCACCTTTACATGACTCATTGCACCGAGATTATAAATTTCATCGGGTTGTACTTCCTGTATAATGCGGATAAGATTGGTGCTGTCGGTTAAATCTCCATAATGTAAAACAAAATGCCGGTTGTTGACATGCGGATCTTCGTACAAATGATCAATACGATCTGTGTTGAACAAAGAACTTCTGCGCTTAATGCCATGCACTTCATATCCTTTCTTTAATAAAAGATCAGAAAGATAAGCGCCGTCCTGACCTGTTACACCTGTTATTAATGCTTTTTTCATTTAGCGTGAATGTTTGTTATACTATTAACTTAAAACTTATTACTTACTAATTTCTTCTCTTCCAGTACTCCTGTATCTTAATAATATACCTTGCGTACAGTTTAAAGTAACTTGAAGAAAGCTGTTGTTCGTTTAATATCTGTTTCAATTCCCTGTTAATCCTTATTGTACTGCTGATGCCCTGTGTACTTCTTCCCCCAAGATTCATTTTCACCAGCATTTCCGGTATATAACTGATGTTGATGCGATGTTTGCGGATGAACCGGGCAAGCAGATCAAAATCGGCAGCGATATACAGATCGGTACGGTAACCGCCAAACTGATCAAAAAACTTTTTGTAGCAGAAAAAAGTGGGATGTGCTGGTATAAATCCCCATTCAATCAGCGAAGGTTTAAAGATGGCGGATGAATAATAACGGACAATCTTATCAGGTGCATCCTCTTTTACAAAACCAACATCGCCATACACCGCATCAATCTGGGAATTATTCAGCAAACGGGTTGCAATTTTTTCAACAACATCAGGTGAAGCAAACTCATCATCTGCATGTAAAATACCAATCACATCTCCTGTTGACTTCCGGATTCCCTTGTTCAGCGCATCATACATACCATTGTCTTTTTCAGAAACAATACAATGTATCCGGTCTTTGTATTGATTAACGACCGAAATCGTATTGTCTTTTGAAGCGCCATCAATAATGATGTATTCAATATCCTTATACGATTGGGACAGTACAGATTGAATGGCACGCTCAATCGTGCGTTCCCTGTTATAAACAACTGTGATGATGGAAATTTTCATCTATCGCTCTACAATTATATTTTCCATTACAAGCATGTCCATTTGCGTACGGAGAAAACAGTCAAGGGCTTCCGCAGGAGAATTAACAATGGGCTCATTTTCATTAAACGATGTATTGAGAAGAATAGGCACACCCGTTTTCTTTCTGAATGTATCAATCAAAGCATAATACCTGGGAGAAATACTCCTGTCAACAGATTGCAGCCTTCCTGTACCATCAACATGTGTTACAGCAGGAATAGCTGTATGCTTTTCTGTTTTAATCGGAAAAACTTTTTCCATAAAAGGAACCACATCTGTAACAGTAAAATATTCTTCCACATACTCTTTAAGAATAGAAGGAGCAAAAGGCCGGAAACTTTCCCTTCGCTTGATTTTTGCATTTAATAAATCCTTTGCGTCAGAACGCCGTGGATCAGCAAGGATCGAACGTCCGCCCAGTGCTCTCGGACCAAATTCGCTTCTGCCGCTGAACCATCCAACAACACCAGCATTTACCAGCCGGTTTGCAACATAATCATACAACTCAGCATCTTCCATTTTTTTATAAGCAATGTTTTGCTGTTGCAGATAACTTTCAATTTCTTCATTTGAAAAATGGCTTCCCGTATATGCCGACCAGATGGCTGGCTGACGTGGCTGCTTCATCGTTTGATTATACACATACAATGCTGCCCCCATTGATATACCGGCATCGTGGCCTGCACTTGGAATATAAACATTTGCAAAAGGAGTGTTTCTCGTAATCTTTCCGTTAGCAACTGAATTCTGTGCAACACCACCAGCAATACATACATTTTTAAGGCCGGTTCTCTTTTGCAGTGAAGTAAGTATATGAAAGATCAGCTCTTCAGTTATACGCTGCACAGAGGCTGCCATGTCTTTATGAAACTGTGTAAGATCCTCTCCTTTTTGGCGGGCTTTACCGAGTTTATTTTCAAAATAGTCGGTGTACAAAGTTGCCACAGCAGGAATATGATCTTCACCATAAGTAATGATTCCTTTCATTGCATTACGGAAATACTTCAGGTTCAGTTCAAACAAACCATCCGCTTTAAAATGGATAACATCCCTTAATTGTTCCACATATTTCGCTTCGCCGTAAGGAGCAAGCCCCATTACTTTATACTCATCACCATAATGCGGAAACCCGAGCCACTGTGTAAAAGCAGAATAAAAAATACCAACTGAATGAGGAAAATCAACACTGTCAATCACTTCAATATCATTGCCTCTTCCAATACCAATCATCGTGGTTGTAAAATCACCCGAACCATCAATTGAAAGTAAAGCAGCCTCTTCAAACGGAGAAGCAAAAAAGGCAGAGGCAAGATGGCTGCGGTGATGCTCTACATGATGAATTCTTTTTTGAAGAACCCCTTTGTCTATTGGCGAAACATGAACCAGTTCGTCAGCAAGTGATGCCACTTTTTTTGAATTGGCAATACGGTTTTTTACCGCCTCAATACCTCCGGACGGATTCAGGAGAAGAAACTTTATTTTTTTACCAAGCTTGGCCCAGGGATCTCTGCCAATTGCAATATGATCCACTTCCTGTAACGTTACACCTGCTTCTTTTAAACAGAATTCAACCGCAAGCGATGGAAAACCTGCCCAGTGCTTAACTCTGCGAAAACGTTCTTCTTCAATGGCAGCTATCATTTTTCCATCAACAAAAATTGCTGCACTGCTGTCTGCATGATATGCATTAATTCCTAAAATAATCATAGTAATGTATCAATTAATAACTCTAAACTTATTTCAATAAAATAATCAGTTAAATAAATGCCGGTACTGGTTCTGCACGGCAGATAGATTTGAAAAACCTGCAGCAAATGAAACTGCATTGCTGCTGTATAGATGAAATTCTTCTTCCTTCATCCCTGCAAAAAAAACGATAGCTGCTGCCAGTTCATCAGTACGATCTGGCGAAACAGTATAACCCGCTTTATAACTCTGTAAATTTTTAAAAGGAGTGGTATTAGTAGTAATAACCGGCTTCCCTGCACTCAATGCCTCCAGGATAGCATGGCCAAAATTTTCACTCTTACTGGGCATGATAAATACCTGGAATTTTTTCATTGCTTCAGGCAAATCAGCCGGCACACATTCACCATGATAAACGACAGCCGTTTTTTCCGGCAGTTTCACTATCTCCTCCTCACAAGCTCTCCAATATATTTCATCTTTTACAGGTCCGAAAATATGCCATTCAATACTGGCAGAAATCCGCTGCAAAGATTGTAATACCAACAGATGATTTTTCATGGGACTGATGAGGGCAATTGTTCCAAGCTTCAGTATCCCTTCCTGCTTCTGTTCTGTTTCAGCTTTCGAAAGCAGGTTCGGAAAATTGCCTGCAACTGTAACCTGCATGTTATTCCCGAATGTATCGGATACATACCGGCACTCCTGTTCATCTGTAACATGCCAGTGAACTTTTTTATGCCAGTTCAGCAACTGTATAACACGCAAAAACAATCTTTTCTTAAATGGTTTTTGAGATAACGCACCGGGATGCAGCATTCCTCTTGCACTCCATACAATTTTGCATGCCGGATGTTTTTTTGCATAACTGAAACCGCAGGAAAGCGGAACAAGATTAAAATAAGGTGAAAACAACCCATTAACAAAGAGCACATCCGGTTTTACATCATTCAGTATTTTGGTCACCTGTTGGTAATATGTTGCACCAAGGCCATAGGAAGAATAAAAAACTTCGGCTTTACCTTCCCAGTTCGTCCATTGGTTAATGGATATGTTCGTTAGCCTTTCATCACTGTTCATCTCATGTGGCTTGCAAACAATATAGAAAGAATATTCATTGTTGAGTTGGCGTACCAGGTTTACCAGCGATTGTACAGGCCCTCCGGCTTTCCATGCAGGATAGAAATGATCATAAAATATCAGGATACGTTTCTTCAGCAACAATTAAAGTTTTAAACGAAGGAACCGGTCTGCAGCCCAGTAACAGAGGGCAATAAAGATCAGGTTTTTAATAACAGAATTCACACACATCAGAATATCGGTTTCTATTTGTATGGAATTAAGAAAAAGTACAGGGAACCATAAAATCAATGTTGGTTTTGTTTTGATCATACGAAGAAGAAGGAGGATAACAACAGAAAAAAACAAACCATAAAAAAACATAAAAATAATTCCACCCTGCACGCCAAAATTTCCATACGCTTCACCCATGGGGCTGACATTCATACTATACCCCTTGATAATATATCCCGTAAACCGTTCCATGTTAAATTGCCCTCCAGATATTGGTTTGTTGGGCCATAGCAAACGGGGAACAAATGACGCCGCTAATGATTTAAAGATCGTTTCGCCTTCTGCAAAAGGGGCTCTTTGTGGTACATAAGCCATTACTTTACCAACAATCATCCCCTGGTTAAAACGGTTAACAATTGGGAACATGGTTGTCCAGTTAAAAAAACGATCAGGATTAGTTATCCTGTCAAGCATAAGTGAAAAGAACGCCTCTGTATTACTTTGTTCTGTTTTCCCAAGCCATGCAACATCACGGTAATCACTTTTAATACTTTGCAGAATCAGGACAAAAACCATACCTGTCACAACCAAACTGTATTTCAGGGTATTGGTTACTTTCCTGCCAAGTAAAATCAGCATCACAGATAAGGCTCCCAGATAAATTAGTTCACCAAACATTCCCTGGGCAAGTGAATTGGCAAGAATCGCTACCAATCCGCCGATTAAATACCATTTTTTATTTTTTGCATCAGAAAGGTACGTGTACAACACCCCAACATATAACAGCTTCCCCATCAGGTAAGCCACATATTCCAGGTCTCCCGGTACAAAAGCTTGCATTATACCGGCAACAAAACCAATAATAATCATGATAATACCGATATTCCCTTTCCCTTTTAAATGCTTTCCTGAGTTGTGAATTGCTGTTACAAATTGCTGACTGAAAGATTGTTTTGTAAGATCAACGATTTTTATTCCCGCAATTAAAGCCAGTACGGCAGGAAACATAAATCCATAATATACATCTGCACTAACACCCATATCATATTTCAGGGCTATAACCAATGCATCATCATTATACACATTAAATACAATGGTTGGCATTAATAAACACTGAAATAGTGCTAATAAAATCGGAATGTCAAGCATATTGTACGACTTTCCGATTGAGTTAATAAAATTCAGCAGAAAATAAACAAATAAACCAAGTGAGAGAGCCTCTTCTATCCGCAAATTTCCGGAAACTGATGCGATAAAACTCACCAGTAAGCCTGCAGTTACAGAAAAAATTTTAGATAGTTTCAAGTATTTGTTTTTATTTTTTGGAACGGGTTGTTATAACTAAACTTATATGCTGCTTTATACAATTTTCTCAATACTGCCTGCAATTTCAGAAATCGAAAACCGGGAAATATTTTTTAAACTGATCGTACCCATTTCTTTTCGTTCATCCGGGTTATCAGCAAAAAAATGCATCGCTTTTATCAGCTCTTCCTTTTTGCCGGATGAAAAAATGATACCATTGCCGTGCACAAGATCGGCAGCACCTCCGCATTTATCACTTACAATAACAGGTCTGCCACAGGCCATTGCTTCGTTAACCGACAAACCCCATGTTTCGCCCGGCCCTTTTGACGGAAGCACAAACACATCAGCTAAACGGTAAACAGCCGGCATTGCCTGCTGATTCTGAAAATCAAGAAACAGTACCCGGCGATCTTCTTTTGCACGATCTTTCAGTTCCTGTTCAAGTGCACCGTTTCCTGCAAATATCAACCTGGCATTTTTTGCCTTCATTTCCCTGAATGCATCAAGCAGCAGCAGCGGATCTTTTTTTTGTTCAAGTTTTCCGGCAAATAAAAAAACAAGATCATCTTCACCGATACGCAACTGCATTCTCCATTCTTTGGCATGTATTTCATAACTCCCGTTACTGTCAGAAAACCGTTCGTTTTCAACAGCATGGGGTGCATGTATTAATTGTGCCGGAGATAATCCGTGTTTAAGAAAGTATTGCTTATTTGCTTCTCCGGTATATAACGCATAGTCAATAAAACGATAAACCCATTTCAGAAAAATTCTCCTTGCTGTTTTCCTGACTGAAAAACCTGTTGGTTCATCGAGCAGGGTGGAGTCTCCCCGGAAAATAATTTTCTTTTTCCCTTTAAAAAAACGGATAGCTTTTAAATGACTTTTGAAACTCCATCCATACACCAGCAGCGCATCGGGATTGTACACATTAATCCGTTCAATCAGGTTCTCATTATCAATTCCTTTAAAATTTCCGGCCGACGGGTTGGGAGAGATATTCTCAATAAATTCTTTTTCATATCCCTCCTGCAAAGGAATATCCCATTTGAACTCTTTCTTGAAATCGGGATCATACACAAGTCCGCTCTCTGTCTGTCCCCATGTATAAAACACTTTCAGTTGTACGTTCCCACGCTCGGTAAGTAACCGGAACAAAGGAGCGTTATATTGAATGGGATGTGATGTAATAACAGCCAGTTTCCTCATACGCCTGACTCCCTTTCAATTGTTTCCGCAATACGTTCAAGTGTAAACTGCCCGATATGATGCAGGGCCTGTTCACCCATTTGTGCAGCAACGTTTCTGTTTTCAAAATGCTGCATACATTTCAGTAATTCCTGCTCATTTCCGGCTTCAAATTGAAATCCGGTTGTGCCTTCAATAATTAATTCCGGCGCACAGCCACATTGCATGCTTACAATCGCAGGCCGGCCACTGGCCATTGCTTCATTGACGGATAGTCCCCATGTTTCACTCATACTGGGCAAAACAAACACATCGCCCGTTCTGTAAACCACAGGCATTTCAGATTGATTTTTAAATGGTCTGAAAAGGATGCGTGTATCAGTTGCTGCAAGCGTCTTCAGTTCTGCTTCCTGCTCGCCGCTGCCATAAAGCAGCAGCCGGTAATGTTCGCCTTTTAATTTTTTAAATGCCGCTATCAGCACATCAAGTTGTTTCAGTGCATAAAATTTTCCTGCATATAAAAAAACAATGGCATTCCCTGGTATTTGCATGGCTTTGCGTTCTGCTGCTGCCTTATTATCCAGGTCGTCATTATCGTTTGAAAACCTGCTGTTATCAACAGCATGGGGGGCCGATACTAATTGTTTTTCTGTCAAACCGTATTGCTGGTAATAAGCTTTGTTATACTTCCCTACATAAAAAGCACAGTTCACTTTCCTGTACACAAACCGCAGGAAAAATTTTTTGAAAAAATGCTTCAAACCGGGTTGACCATTCAGCAAATGCGAATCACCTCTGAAAAACAAACGGGAGCCACGGATGCATTGCATCAGTTTCAGGTGGCTGTAAACACTCCATCGGTAAACCAGCACTGCGTCAGGTTGAAACCCGTTCAGTTCTTGCTGCAATCCCGGATTAATAATACCCCAAAAGCGGTTTGAATCGGGATGTGTTGAGGTGTTCTTTACAAATGTATAATCGTACCCATCCAGTAAAGGAATATCCCAGTTTCGCTTCATACCGAACCTCGCATCAAATACTTCTTCTTTGGATTGACTCCATGTATAAAAAACTTTCAGTTGTACCCTGTTTCGCTGTGCAAGTATTCGGAACAGCGGGGCATTATACTGAATGGGATGTGTTGTTATAATCGCAAGACGTTTCAAGAAACGATACGGTTAAATAGTTCAACCTGTTTTCCGGTCATTGTTTTGCTGCTGAACTGATCAGTTACGGTTTGGTTGATCACTCTTGAAGCAACAGGCAGCTGCTCAAAATCAGGCAGCCTCGCTGAAATTTTGTTTATCAGGCTTTGCTCATCATCTCTTTCATTGACTGATACAACAACTCCGGCATTACTCTCTTCAATCACTTTTTTCACAAGACTGCGTTCATGAAAAATGGAAAAAATGGGGCGGCCCGATAAAATGTTGTTATATACTTTCGACGCATTATAATCCGCATCGGTTGATCCGGGGATAAATAAAATATCACTGTGAATTAAAGTGGCAAGTGCTGAAAAATAGGAAATACGGCGGGGTACTTCTGTTACAGAACCTTCCATTCCGCAGTTTGCTGCCAGTTGCTCAACCGGTTTTTCCCGTGCACCAGCGGCATAATTTGTTCCGATAAAATAGAAATGGTATTTCTTTTTATCAATACCCGATTGATGAAATGCTTTAAAAAAAGCTTCCAGTAAAGGAAGAAAAAATTTTGTAACAGCACCTGCGTACACAACATTTATTTTGCCTTCCGACTGATGAATGATTTCTGGCGCTATATTTTTTTTCTGAACCAGCTCATAATCCCTCTCTGAACTGCCGAATGGAATTACTGCTGCAGGTTTTGAAATAAGTGCAGGATATCTTTTACGTAATTCATCAATATATCCCTGTGATACAGACATTAAACCATCAGCAGAAGGCATGGTATAGGCTTCCATCCATTTATTAATTGTATAAGCAACTAAAAATTTGGGTGGCCGTTCAGAAACAGGTTTATTTAAATGAAAATCGTTTCTCCACGGATCCTGCATGTCAACAATAAAAGGCACCCCGAATTTTTTCTTCCAGTATTTCCCTAATGCACAAACATGAAACATGGCTGTGCTGAAAAAAACAAGGTCAAATTTTTTTTGCTTCAGTAAAGCCGTTCCCCTTTTTTTAAACTGGTAGTACGACCGCAGGGATAAACTTCCTAGACCAATCTTCCTTGTTATACCAACAGGAAATGCCTTTACTTTATGTACAGGTATATCCACTGGCAGTGTGTCATTCAGTAACTCATCTTTAAACCCTTCTGTGTAGTTTTCATGCACACAAATTACTTCTGCCTCCCACCCCATCTCTCTATAATAGGGCAGGCTCATCCGCACACGCTGCATATCAGGCGCATTAACGGGTGGGAAGTGGGGCGATATGATCAGTATTCTTTTCACGATGGTTGTAAGTGATTCGTTTCGACAGCAATTGTGATGGATATTCCACCAGCTTGTAAAAAATCCACGATGCTGCCAGTGTAATAACCAGGGCTGCAAACAGCACCAGCCAAACTTTCCATGCCGTATCAGCATAACGGCCTCCAAGATTAATCACTCGTCCGCCTATGGGCACATGCAGCAGGTACAGTGAAAACGAAATCTTGCCGAGAAAATCTGTAATCTTGGTTTTAAACTCAGTGTAGCAGATCAGAATTGCGGTAAGTAATCCAATGAGCGGCATCAATGGCTCCTGTCCTCTTACAAGACTAACGGTAACGGCTGCCGCCAGAACAATCCATAAAACAACCTGGTTAATCCGTTCAGTTTTGTATGCAGCTACTGATATGCCCATTACAAACAGGGGCATATAGCTGAATACATAAAGGCGGATAAAAAAGCTTAATATAAGTGCAGTTGCAAAACCAATCAGTAAACTCCATTTGCTTTTCCAAAGGAATGGAAGCAGCAAACCAATGAGAATATAATAATGAAATTCAGCTTCAAGACTCCAGTACACCGGAAGTAACCAATCAAAGCCCAGGTGTTCGGGCAGATAAGCAATATGCGAAACAAATTGACCCGGGTTAAAATGAAAGGGTTCGCCTTTAAAACCAGGTGCAATGGTGGAAATATACCCAAGCAGAATCACCAGCAGCACTGATAAAAGATAAGGAGGCTCAATACGTAAACACCTCTTGGCAAAAAAACGGAAAAACTGTTTGATGGTATAACCGCCTTTCACCAGTGAATAAGGGATAATAAATCCTGATAAAACAAAAAAAGCTTCAACCCCAAGCCACCCGAATGTGACGATCTGCTGAAACCACACTGTACTTCCCGTAAATTCAATATTACTTTTTGAAAAATGAAAAAGACAAACGGCCAAAGCCGCTATTCCACGGATGGTTTCCACCATACCGATCCTGTTTTCCTTTTTTATAACTGGTTGATTCATATAAAATTAATAGCTTTTAAACGCATCAGTTACCATTCTGTAGCAACGGTAAATCAATGATAATTTTTTTCGCAGAGTTTCATTCGTGTCTCCATCGTGATAAATAAAACGGCGGAGGGCAAATGCATTTTCAAACGGATGAAAAATACTGCTGGCATAAGAGTAGCCTGCCGAAGAAAGTATTTGTTTATACCCTGCAGGAACTGATCCGAAAGGGTAAGCAAAGGAGCAAACTGTTTCACCGGTAATTGCTTCCAGGATTTTCTTACTTGTGATGACCTCATTCCGCACAATTGATGCTTCGGCTTCCTTCAGCTTTATATGATGATGGGCATGTGCCCCTACTTCCATCCCCATCCTGCATAATTCTTTCAGATCAGCTTCATTCATTAATTCCACTCTTGTTCTTCCTTCTGCAGCATCCCAGTCATTATACCCGCCAAGATGAGCTGTGGGCATATAAAAAACAGCCCTCATTTTCCGTTTCATTAATTCAGGCAGGGCAAAATCAAGTAAATGTTTCGGGCAGTCATCAAATGTGAGAATCACTTTTTTCCGTTTTGACGGCAACAGTTTACGGTTGTGAACCAGGTCAGCAAATGTTACTGTCTGGTATTGCTGAATATCTAAATAATCAAGTAACTGCAGAAAACTTTTGTGACTGATACTGTAAGGTTTCAGGGATTCATGTGAGGGGTCATCACTTACATGATGAAGCATAACAACAGGTGGTACTTTTTTAATCATGAACTGCAGAACGAACCAGTTGAAATAATTTTTTTTCCTGTGCCTCCCACGAAAACAGTTCATTAAACCTGCTCAGTTGTTTTGTACGGTCAATGGCCGGCAACAAAAAAAGCTGTTCAATCTGTAGGGCCCATTTTTCCGGGTCATCCACTGGTACAAGGGCAACGGATTCGTTAAAATGAGCAGCCACTTCAGTTTGCCCTTTTGTATCAGTAGCCAAAACTTTGATACCTGCCTGCAGGTATTGCAGTATTTTATTTGATACGGTCGTGTTTTTGTTTCCCGGAAAATTATTTTCAATAGCCAGCCCGATTTGATAGTTCGAGAGAAGCAAAACAAGTTCGTGATGTTTTACGGGTGGATGTATAATTAAATCATGCCCTTTATCAAACGGAAACAGTTGTTTCAATTGTTCATCATATCCTTTCACACATTCACCAATTAAATGCAGTTCCACTTTTTCCGTTAATCTGCTCATTGCATGGATAACGGTTTCAAGCCCTCTTCCTTCACCAATCGTCTGCGAAAACCAAACCAATGACCGGCTGTTTGTTTCAACAGGTTTTACATCTGCATTCTCTTTTTGTGAAAAACCGTTATACAACACTTCCGGCTTTTTGCCGGATGGATAGGTGTTGCTCAGAGCTTCTGCCATTGAAAGCGAAGGGCAGGAACAATAAACTCCGTTTTCAAGTGCAAATCGTTCCAGCTTTTGAAGCAATTTTACCGGTCGCTCTGGTACGAGGTAATCATTGCTGTACCAGTCTTCAATATCATAAGCAACTTTTTTACCGGCGATAGAAAGTCTTGTTCCAACATATAGACATAAATCAATATGGGCTATGTATAAGTCTGCGTTAATTTTATCTGCTAATCTTTTTATTTCACTGAGCCCATAGCCCAAAATGAATGGACTATCAACGCCAAGTTTTAATTTAAGCTCTTTGGCAAGTCTTGCCCGAAGCCTATAATATAGGCGTTTCCATCTGGCACATTCTTCTGGAATAAGATTTAATGCTGGAATAAGCTCAGCGTCAGAATCTTTTAGTATCAAATAATCAAGTTCACGTTTTACAGTAGATGTAAAAACAGATATGATGCTTACATCATATCCTTCTTTCGATAAACTCAATGCTTCTTTCCACAACCGGGGGTTTGTAGAGATATGATGATCAGTAAGTAAACAGATTTTTTTAGTCATTAATTTTGTTCTTCCATTTAGCAGAAACAATGGTTTTGATTGTCCATTTTTGTCTCCTTATATTTTCAACAATTTCCTCTGCAACTATGTTATATTCGTCATTTATTCGTTGCCAAATACCATTATGTTTTTCATCTTCACACATTGAAATAATAACAACTCCCCCTTGTTTCAAGTTTTCCCGAAATGCTTTAGCAAGTGTGTTTATTGGCTTTGTAAAATAATAGAGGGTTTCATTAAAAACTACTATATCATACTTCCCCTCTACAGTTTCATAATCATAATCCACTTTGTTAAAATCAGGATCTGGGAACCGCTCTTTTGAAAGTTTAACTGCAGTTTCAGAAATATCAATACCCCTGTACAAAAAAGATGCCCTGTCCAAATTCTTTTGCAAATAATCATACAGCACCCCATTGCCACAGCCAATGTCCAGAATTGAAAAATCGCTTGTTATTTTTTTTACCTGATTGCATATTGAGCAATAATGTTCGGCTTCATCCTCTGAAAAAAGATAATTCCAGGTACCGTTTCTGTATTGTTGATCCCAGATATTTTTACTAACTCTGTTTCCGTATCCAAAACGATTTAGTATCAGTTTATATAGGTAATAATGACCCCTTGTTCTTAATCTGGAAAAAAACATTTTCATATTAATCAACTCAAAAATTGTTATTTGCTATAATATAATTTTCAATTATCAGTATTAATTAGTTTTTCAATTAAAATAAGTTTTTGTCGATATGAATTCATTCCTGCATGTTTTAATCTTTTTAGAATAACACTTTTTCCTTCGCCCTTCCTTACAACTTCAACCGTTTGCCGGAATAAATCACAATACCCGCTGTTCTCTTTTACAGGAAGCATATACAATAAATCAGAATCTTTATAACTGCTCACATGGTGCGCCACTACGGGTTTCCCGGTTGATAAATACTCCAGTAATTTATGTGAGTTGGAACCATCCCATAAACTGTTTACACCAATCTTCCAGCAAAGCCAGAAAAGATCAGCTTCCTCCATTTGCTCCTGCAACATTTCTCCGCTTACTGCTCCACGTAAGTCCACATTACATTTTTCTTCAAGAAAACGGATAAACCTGTCGGTTTCACTGTTCTCCACTCCACCAAGATTAAGATCATTGCTTTGATACGATCCCCAGAAAATAAAATGCACTCCGGGATTTTCTTCTACAACCCGCATCATCGTTTCCCTGTCCAGCGCTTCCATGCGAAGGTTGCCCACATAACCTGCTGTAATTTTCTTTCTGGCAGGAACTGAAAATTCCCGGTTCAGTAAACGCTCTGCCATATCAGCAAACCTCTGCTGCACGCCATGACCAATCATGTAAACTGACCGACCACTTTTCTTCATCCGTTCATAAATGGTATCGGATACTGCGAATGAATGATCGGCTGAGTATATTTCAGAAGGCAATTCAGAATAATAAAACTGGTCGGCTGCAAAAAAAAGATTGACGGGAGCTTTAAACCAGCGCAGGTTTTCAAATAAATAACCTTGAAAACACCACACCGCATCAGGCCGGCGGTTAATTTTTTTTAATAAAAGCTGCACCTGCCGGTACAGCAGGAAACGGAATACAAAAGCAGGTAAAAAACGTTTGGCCCTGAAAACAGGCTTGTAACTCACCAGTTGAATGCGGGGATGATCAGCGCAGGATTTAATTTCAATTCCCTTTGTTGATAATTGCGGAGGTTCAATAAAATAAACAAGGCAGTTCTGCCGGGCAAGTTCCAGTGCATAATGATGCTTGCTCACTTTCATGGTTCCCCACCTTTCCGGAGAAAGTATAAAAACTGTTTTATCCCTGAACCGGAACATGACTAAATGATCTTATAACAGCACTGACCTTTTCCATTTGTTCAGGCGTCAGTTCAGCATAAAGGGGAATAGATAAAATGGTTGATTGATTGGCAAAAGCCGCCGGAAAATCTTCAGGACGGTGGTTCATATTGCTGTAGCAGGGAAGAAATGGCAATGCAGTCGGATAATGCACAGCAGTATCAATTCCATTTTCTTTCAGCAGCTGCACAAGTGCTTCACGCTGGTTGGTTTTAATCACATACAAATGATACACATGCCTGTAACCTTCTTTTACAACAGGCGTTTTTACAACACTTCCTTCCAGTAGTTTTGTATAATACGCTGCATTACTGATCCGCTCTTCAGTCCATTGTTCAAGATGAGGAAGCTTGGCAAGCAACACCGCAGCCTGCAATCCGTCAAGGCGGCTGTTTCTTCCTTCAATCTGGTGATTGTGTTTTCCCTTCTGACCGTGATTGGCAATCATGCGGATGGTTTCTGCCAGTGCATCATCATCAGTAGTCATACAACCGGCATCACCATAAGCCCCAAGGTTTTTACCGGGATAAAAACTATAGCTGGCTGCATGCCCGAATGTTCCTGTTCGCTTTCCCTGGATGGCAGCACCATGCGATTGGGCACAGTCTTCCATTACTTTCAATCCATATTTTTCTGCAATGCTCATAATGGCAGGCATATCTGCGGGGTGACCACATAAATGAACAGGAATAATTGCCTTTGTACGTTCAGTGATTGCCCGTTCAATCAATAATGGATTGATTGTAAAATAATCTGCTTCCACATCTACGAATACAGGTGTGGCACCAACATTTCCAACAGCCTCCGAAGTACTGATCCATGAATGGGCAGGAACAATCACTTCATCACCCTCACCAATACCCCATGCTTTTAAAATAATTTCAAGCGAGTCGGTACCGTTTGCACAGGCTACCACATGCTTCACACCACAGTAAGCGGCAAACGAAGTTTCGAATTCTTTCACGGCTGCACCACCAATATAGGCTGAATGCAGGATTGTGTGTTCAATAGCCGCATCAACTGATGGTTTAATCCGTTGGTACTGGGCATACAAATCAACAAAAGGAACTTTCATCTGTATAAATTAAAATGATAATGAACGGATTTTTTTGGCCGGGTTGCCGGCATAAATACCCGGCTCGGTAATATCTTTTGTAACAACAGCACCTGCACCAATGACAACATGATCGCAGATGGTTACAGGAAGTATGGTGGCATTGCTGCCAATGGAAACTTCATTGCCGATGCTTGTACTCTTCCATTTGCTTTTATCTCCACGGGCGGGACCGCCACTGCTGAACACATCATTAATAAACATCACACCATGACCGATAAAACAATCTTCGCCGATTGTCACCAGCTCACAGATAAAAGCATGACTTTGAACCTTGGTGCGGTTACCGATGGTTACGTCTTTTTGTATTTCCACAAACGGGCCAATGAAACAGTGATCACCAATGCTGCATCCATACAGGTTAACAGGTGTAACCACTTTTACTCCTTCTCCAAAAACAACATCTTCTTTTATCCTGCTTTCAAATAGTTGCGGCTGATTCATAATTTATTTTTTATCGTCTTTTCGAACAGTTGGGGCTGCGCAGCAGCGGAACCAGCTGTGAGAAATCTTACTCTTAGCAATTACCCACAATCAGAAGATTTCTCAATCGTGGTGCCCGAAGCTTTCGCTTCGCCACTCTTTCGAAATGACGGTTTTAAAAGGAGCATCTTCATCTCCGCCCGTCATTTCGAATTGATGGGCCACGAAGTGGCGGGTCCATCAATGAGAAATCTTACTCTATAACCTGAATCTACCACCCCTGAATATCCTCCCACAAATCTTTCCATTCAGGATTTTTTAAATTAATCAAAGCATTCTTCTTTTCTCTTCTCCACTTTTTTATTTCTTTCTCCCTGGTGATAGCCTCTTCAATAGAACCAAAGAGTTCATAGTAAACCAGTTTCTCAGTATTGTACTTATCCGAAAAGCTTCCCTTAAAAAAATGTTCCCGGTGTTGTTGAATCCGGACAAACAAATCAGATGTAACCCCGATATAAAGAACACTGTTGGACTTATTAGTTACAAAGTATATTGCTCCTCCCCGTTCCATGTTTTGAATGATGATCTTCCCGGCCACCGTCATTTCGAACTCATGGGGCCACGAAGTGGCGGGTCCATGGGAGAGAACTCTTATTGCCTAAAAACGATTTCACCCAAAGAGAAAAGTCTTGTTCTGAGCATTTCTTACACAATCAGAAGATTTCTCAAGCAAGAAACTGATGCTGCGCATCCTCTTGCTTTCGAAATGACGTTACGGTGTAACATCAACAGCTGAAGAATAAATCTTATCTATGATCTCAACAGTCTTCAGGCCTTCAAAGCCATTGGTGGCAATAACACCTCCGTTGTTTAATACTTCCACCACGTTTTTATAAACCTTGTCGTGGTTACTCATAGAACCAAAATATTTTCCGTAGTTATTGGGAGGATTACCCGGAGGCAGGTCTTTGATTTCATAATCTTCAATGCTCTGGTATTCCATTTCATTAAGATACTGTCCGCCGATTTTCAATGTTCCTTTCTCACCAAAAATGGTCAGCGAACCCTCCATATTATGATCATAGCTGTTCACCGAGTAATTAATGGTACCAATAGCGCCATTGTAAAACTTTAAACTCACTGTACCTGTATCTTCAAACTCAATAATTCCCTTGTGATGATAGTTGGCAATAAAAGCATTCACATCTTTTACATCACCCACCATCCAGTAAAGAAGGTCAATAAAATGACTGAATTGTGTAAACAGGGTTCCGCCATCCATATCCTTTGTTCCCTTCCATGAATTATGGTAATACTCATTGTTGCGGTTCCAGTAACAGTTGAGTTGCGCACTGTAAATTTTCCCCAATCTCCCTTCGTCAATAATTTTCTTTACAGCTGCCACCGGTGGATTAAACCTGTTCTGCTTTACAATAAACAGGCGGCGGTTGGCTTTCTCTGCTTCTTTAATCATCTCCCCGCAATCCTGTACGCTTAAGGCCATTGGCTTTTCACACAATACATGAAAGCCTGCTTTTAATGCAGCAATTGTATGTTCGGCATGCAGACCATTGGGCGAACATACGCTTACCACCTGGATATCCTTGTTACTTAACATTTCTTCAATTGAAGTATATGCTTTGGCTCCATACTTTTCTGCAAGAGCCGTTGCCTTTTCAGGAACAATATCACAGGTGGCCACTAATTTTCCGAATGTGTGAATATGCTCTGCATGACGTTGTGCAATACGGCCGCAGCCGATAATTGCAAATTGAATTCGTTGTTGACTATCCATAATTTATGATTTCATAATTTTTAAACCGCTGGGAAAACTGATTAACACACCCATTCCTTTTTTCTGATACACAAACATACTTCCGGCTGCTACTGCCGAAGCGCCGGATTGTACTGCCTTTTTAAAATCATCTGTAGTACCGGCGCCACCACAGGCAATAACAGGTACAGTAACAGCATGAGATATTTTTTCAATCAGTACTTCATCATATCCCTCCCAGGTACCATCACGTTCAATGGAATTGATCATGATTTCACCAATGCCGTTTTGCTCAAGTGCTCTGGCCCAGTCAACAGGATCATGCCCGGTATTGTTTGTGCCTGAGTGAGAATACACTTTGTATTTCCCGAAAAGATTTTTCTTTACATCTATTGACCCTACCACAGCCTGTGCGCCATACACATCTGCAATGGCACGTATCAGTCCCGGGTTTGTAAACAAAACAGAATTCAGAACCACTTTTTCAAATCCATCATCAAATACTTTTTTTGCATCGTCAAAGTTTTGTATCGCACCTCCGTAAGCCATGGGCATAAATGCCTCCCCGGCTATTTCAGCAATTTTTTTATGGTCTATTGAACGTTTGTCTTTTGATGCTGTATAGTCAAGCAGGATCAGTTCATCTGCTTCCTTTTCATTAAAAATTTTTACGGCATTGATCGGGTCGCCGATATAATTTGCCTTTTGAAACCGGATGGTTTTATACAAACCTCCCCTACTCAGAAGTAATACAGGTATGATGCGGATTCTTTGCAATGAAAAATTACTGTTGGTTAATTGAGCTGCTTCCCTTTAGATGGGGCGGCAGATTCATGGAGAATATTTTTTTTAAAATCACCCCTTGAAAAAAACTTTTCAATAAAACAATACATTAAAATAAAAAAATACCGGCTTCCCATTTCTCTGATCTTCAGTTTTGAAACGCCTGTTTTACGGTTCCTCCAGGAGTTTGGAACCACGGTATAGCTATATCCCCGTACAATACTTTTTAACGATAATTCAATTGTAAGATTAAAGTGAGGTGCCAAAAAGGGTTTTATTCCGTCAATTGTTTCCCGTTTATACAATTTAAAGGCATTCGTTGCATCATTATATCTTGTTCCAATTACAAGACGGATAATATTATTGGCCATACGGTTTATTAAAAGCTTGTGTAATGGATAATCCATCAGTTTGCCTCCCTTCATAAACCTTGAACCAAAAACACAATCCGTATTATCTTCTATCATACGATGATAAAAACGTACAAGATCAAGAGGATCATCAGAAAGATCGGCCATCATTATTGCCACACAGTCGCCTGTATATTTTTCCAGACCATACCGTATTGCATAACCAAAGCCGTTAGGCCCCTCATTTGTGTAAAATACCAGCGTACTTATTTTTTGCTGCAGCTGCAGTAACACCTCAAGGGTGTTATCTTTTGAGTTGTCATTTATTACAATTATTTCATGGTTAATCTGATATTTTTCAAGCGAGTCAAAAACAACCTGAACTGTTTCTGCAATAGCTCCTTCCTCGTTATAAGCAGGGATTACAACTGAAAGTTTCATTCGGCTCATATTCTTGCTCTTATTCCGTTAAAAATTTCAGCCAGAGTAGTACTTAAGTCATACTTCTGTTTCCAGTCAGGATAATGCAATCTGAATTTTGTAAGATCACTTATATACCAGATATGATCCCCGATCCTGTTTGTTTCAGAATAAACATAGTTCATTTTATTACCGCTTATTTCTTCGCACATTTCAATGGCTTCAAGCATGGAGCAATTGGCAAATCGCCCGCCGCCGGCATTATATACTTCTCCCGGTCTGGGGTTCTGATAAAAATGCCAGAACATATTGACAAGATCATTACTGTGAATATTATCCCGTACCTGCTTTCCTTTGTAACCGAAAATGGTATATTGCTGGCCTGTGATAGCGCATTTCATCAGGTAAGCAAGAAACCCATGCAATTGTGTTCCTGAGTGGTTGGGCCCGGTTAAACAACCTCCTCTGAAAGTTCCTGTTTTTATCCCAAAATATTTACCATATTCCTGTACAAGCACATCAGCAGCCACTTTTGAAGCTCCAAATAAAGAATGCTTGCTCTGATCAATACTCATAAATTCATCAATCCCTTCCTTGTAATAAGGATGTGTACTCTCAATCTCCCATCTTGTTTCAGTTTCAATTAGTGGAAGAAAGTTAGGCGTATCACCATAAACTTTGTTGGTAGAAGTAAAAATAAATACAGCATCACTGCAAAACTGCCTTGTTAGTTCAAGCATATGAAGAGTACCTGTTGCATTTACAGAAAAATCAGTAAGGGGTTCCTTTGCAGCCCAGTCATGGCTTGGTTGTGCCGCTGTGTGGACGATAAGCTTTATAGAAGAGTTATATTTTTCGAAGATCTTTTTCAGCTCAGGCAAGTCCCTGATATCAATTGAATAATGTTCATAATTGCTGAACTGATTTTGCAAACGCTCCCTGTTCCATTTGGTTGAACTTTCTTCACCAAAAAAATATTGCCGCTGGTTGTTATCTATGCCAACCACTGTATCAAATTTATCTGCTAAAAAACTGACTGATTCGCTTCCGATTAAGCCGGCTGATCCGGTTACAATAGCTACTGACATTTTACTAATTTAAAATTGAGTGTAATTGTTGTTTATTCTGATTAATCCATTCGTAAATTTCTTCCATGATCAGTTCAACTGTATATTCCGGCTTCCACCCGGTTGCCTGCGTTACCACGGCGTTATCGGTGATATATATACGAACATCTGCTTTCCTGTTTTCCGGAACAGGTTGAATGCTGATTTTATTCCCGGTAATTTTTTCACAAAGAGCAGTCAATTCTGATAACGATACACTGCAATCATTCCCTCCTCCTACATTAAAAACTTTTCCGTTAACAATGTCAAAATTTGAAAGTTGTATATCAACCAGCCTGCATAAATCATGAATATGCAAAATATCTCTGACCTGCTTCCCCATTCCTCCATAACCATTGTAAGTAAGGCTGCGTTTCCAGAAATGACGGGCCATCCATAATACAATTACACCCTGGTCCACTTTTCCCATCTGCCATGGCCCGCTAAGAACCCCACACCTGTTTACTACAGCATTCAGGCCAAGAAACTCTGCATACTCTGTTATAAGTAATTCAGATGCAAGCTTTGTAGCACCATATAAAGACTTTGCACCATCAAGTGGAAATTCAGTTGTTATACCTTGTGGGGACACGCCCCTGATTTGTTGATTTTCCGAGATTGAAAATCGTGTTGAATTTTCTTCAAATGAAACCTCATCCAGTAGCGCAAATGGATAAATACGGCTCGTAGATAAAAAAACAAGGCGGGCTTTTTGTTTTATTGCATAATTTAAGCAGTTAATTGTGCCAAGCAAATTTGTATTCACTACGTAATCAGGTGTAGAATCCAATCCTGCGAGTACAGAGGGTTCAGCAGCAGCATCAATGATAAAATCAACATGACCTATTCCGTCAAAATCTTCTTTATTTCTGATATCACCGTGCACAAATTCCACACCGGCAGTTTTTAGCCTGGAAAGATTAAGTTCCGACCCTCTTCTCTTAAGGTTATCAAAGGCAATGATTCTGGCTGCCGGATAATGTTGCTTGAAATAAAGCGAAAGTGCAGAGCCGGCAAATCCACATCCCCCCGTGATTAGTATTGAATTCATAATAAACTTCAGTATAAATAATTCGGATAATAAACGCAACTCGAAATTGCGTTTTATGAAAACCAAAAAAAATCAAAAACTGAAACTGTTTGTTTTACTCTTTTGGTTTAGTATCGGGTTGTTTTTTTCTCCAGATATAGAATTTCAGATTGTCCTTAGTAACTGTATCTGACAGATGATATAAACTTTTATATCCCTCATCGGGCTTGTCAATGTTGATGATTGTTTCAAAATAACCTTTCTCCATTAAACCCTCAATCCCCCCCTCTTCTAATTTATCTCTGTCGTTTCTTAAAACATAATAAGTGGTTGCTAAAACAAAATTGGGATGCCCGGGATTAATCCATGGCAGATTTGCATTATTATCCCCTTCTACAAAAACCGGCTTTGGAAACCGTGTGATTACTTCTTTAACAGAATAATATTTTTCAGAAACGTTATGCTGGCTGACAATCCCCTGTTTACCGGAAATTATTAATACACCTAAATAAATATAAAACAGACCTGTGAAAATATAAGCATAGTTAAAGAACCCCCGGCTCAGATGAATACTCCCTGCATGGAAAGCATAAATTAATGCCATCATAAGTATAGCAAATGGACTGAAATAATAATTATCACTTGCTCCAAGCTTTGCTGACGCCAAAGCAAATAAAACAAAGGAAATCACACCTGTAAGCAAAAACAGTAACGCTGTATCGTTACGATATACTTTTGTTATCAGTTCTTTTGCCTTATAATGAATCAGTAATATTACAGACAAGAGAATTGCTGTTGCTGTTATATTAAATGATTTTATAAATGCGAGTTTGAAATTATAGAAGCCAACTGAAAATGCCGCACCCTGTTGCTTTAGCTGGGATTTCAACAGAAGATAAAAATAATCTTCACTGCCAATTAACACAGCAGCAAGTACGAGGGAGGATGGAATAATTGCAAGTAATGCTGCATCCTTGTACTTCTTTCTGATAAGGAGAAAGAAAAAACAGCCTATCGCAACACCTGCAAAGTTTTGTTTGAAACTCCATGAAAGATAAAAGACAAAAGCAGATAAAAGCAGGTACGGTTTCTTATTGCTCTTTACAAATAAAATAAAAGCATACAACCCTGCCAGTTCAAGAGAAGTAGCCCATACATCGGGTCTTACAGAAAATGCCCAGAATCCGATAAGATACCCGAAGAAAAAACTGATTATTACTGAAGCAGTGAATAGTTTACTTGTTTCTCCCTTTATTATTGTATTAACAATTTTGAAAGAAATAACTGCCCCGAAAATACATCCTGAAAGAGTAATATAACGGCCAACCTGTGGTATCCATTCATCGCCAAAATGAAATATACTTTGAAGCAATGAAATAACGGAACCATAAAAGTAATAGAACAACCAGTTAAAGTACGAAGCCGCAAATGGTATTTTGTGTGGATCGAAGTAAACAGGTTGCGAATGAATATACTTCCAGATTGCATACAAAGATTCTTCTTCATATCCCGATGTTATGATATGCATTGGAGAATGAACTCCTGTATTTAAAACAATACGTAAGAGAAAAAGAACAAGTACGCATAAAACTACAGCTAACGAGATTATATTAAAAGCCTTGTAGTTGATATTCTTCATTTTTTTGATTTTAGCAGGCAGTAAATTATAGTTTGTTCACATTCGCAAAATTCTCCAGCACCTTCATTCCAAACTTATGGCTCTTTTCCGGGTGAAACTGTGTACCGAAAATATTCTCCTGATGAAATGCACAAACAAATTCATATCCATAGCTGGCAACGGCACTCACAGCAGACGGATCATGAAAAACAAAATGATAAGTATGCACATGATAAAACCGTGGTTCTTCCGGAAGGTTCTTCCAAAGCGGGTTATCATCTTTTGTTGTTATATCGCTCCAGCCCATATGCGGTACTTTCAACCCATTGAGCTGTTCATTTTTAAAACGTACCGTGTTTGCATTCACCCATTGCAAACCGTCTACATCGCCTTCTTCACTGTGCATGGTCATGAGCTGTGCTCCAAGGCAAATACCCAGTATGGGTTTCTTTTCATGCAGCACCAGTTCATTTAGCAACGGTTGCAATCCAGACTCTTTGAGGTTATCCATTCCTTTTTTGAAATGGCCAACACCCGGCAAAATCAGCTTATCAGCTTTTTTAATTTCTTCCTGATCAGATGTGATTACTGCTTCTATTCCCAATCGCTTACACATGTTGAGAATAGAAGTAAGATTACCGAGCCCGTAATTAATAATAGCGATCATTTAACAGGGAAGAGTTTTCTGTAGAGATATTTCACCGGTTTTAAAATGGGATAACGTACATCAACCGGCTTTTCATAATCAAAATCATAATGACTGCGGGGAGCCGTTTGCATAATGCTTTCGAACTCTTCTTCCGTCAGGTCGAATTTTTTCAGCACAAAGGCATAATCCGTTTTTTGCTGCACTGCATCGTAAACCGGTTGCTGTAATTCAGCCAGCGCTTCTTCCTTCGTTATCTGTCCGCCAAAAATAAGATCACTTAAATGTGCTTTGCGTTTGTCAATTTTGAATTTTGTTGGAAGAATATATCCCTGGTAAAAACGGGTCCAGATACTTTCATAATGTTTACCGCCATAATCTCTCCACCCTAATTCCTTCTGGATAAGATCCTTTACCGCCTGTTTATTGTACTCAGCATAATCCAGCACCGAAACACTTCGAACCCCTTTTATTTTCTGGTAATACCTTTTTACTTTGGCATCCATAAACGGAAACGTTTTTAATGGAACTGTTCCGTATGCTTTATGAATGGATTGAATATTGATATGATCTGTTTTTGGAAAGATCCACGATTTAGGCAAAGTATTTTCTGTTTGCACATTGGTGCCGCTCAGTATATATTTTATATTTTTTTCTCCGGCAAGCCTGTACAATGTGGCAAAGATGGCATGATCCGTAATGGCTTCAATATCCACCACGGATGCTTTAAGATAAGCTAACTGCAGATCTTTGAACTCTTCCCAGTTAATAACATAAGTAAACAGATCAAAACCAAGACGGCTTACAATATTCTCAATGTTTTTAACCGACAGTTCAGAATTCCAGCCATTATCAAAATGTACCGCCAATGGCCGGAGTCCGAGCTGTTTGGCAATATAAGCAACATAGGTGCTGTCAACACCTCCGCTCAAACCCATAATACAGTCATAAGGCTGGTTACGACCCGCTTCTTTGATTGCTGCTGCTAAGGCTTCCAGCTTTTCTTTTCCGGCTTCACCTTTAAAAACTTTTTCAGCTTCAGCTTTTTTGTATTCATGGTAATAATTACAAATACCTTTTTCATCAAATACAATATCCGGATCAGCAATGGTATCCATTACACTGATGCTGCATTGCCTGTATGGTTGCTCTGTTTTCATTAAATGCATCACAATTTTTCAAAAACAAAAAAATCAGCCATTGATTCCTGCTCACCGTTTCCGGGATATGGGTTGGGAATGTGCGCTATCATTTTCCACTCAGGAAAACTTTTTTTCACATCATCTGTAAACTTGCGGTGCAGTACATGCTCTGTTTCATGTAAATAGAAATCGGTTGAGTAAACAACCACATATTTCTTACCCAGGCCAAATAAATCCCTGAGATATTTTAAATAGTTTTTTTCCTCTACAATATGATACAGTACATCAAGCGACAAGGCAACATCAGCCTTCAATGTGTCATCCGGGACAAAACTGTCGGGTTTGTACAATACAAATTTCTTAGTGGCATCTCCCCCGAATTTACTCCTGCAAAGATCAATAATGGTAGATGAAACATCCATTCCGGTATAAGAAGGATAATGAATAATAGAAAGCTGGTGACCATCGCCACAACCCATTTCAACAGCTGTTTGCACTTTTTTTTCTTCAATGAACTTGTTGATGAAATCAGCTTTAAATATAGACAGGCGGCCATACGAACCATCACCCGAATTACCCCCGGCGGCATACCTGTTTTCCCAGTAGTTGAGTGAATTAAACTGATCTCTGCCCAATAATTTCTTAATAACCTGTTTAATCTTATTCATGTTCAATTAGTTTCAGTTCTTTGGTTACAATTGTTTGAAGACTGCATATTTGTTTTACAGATGCAGCTGTTTGCGCCGATATTTTTTGAAACAGTTCCGGTTGATGATACATCACCTCAACAGCATCAGCCACTTCTTTTGCGCTGTTGGTTACAAATCCCGTTTCACGATCGGTTACAAACTCCGGAATTGCAGTGTTGTTGGATGTTATTGGTACAAGACCACTGCTCATGGCCTCACACATGGAAACACCTTGTGCATCCTGCCGTGTGGGGCAAAGAAAGATGCCGTGTTGTGCATGCAGTTCCGGAATCATAACCTGGCGTACAGCTCTTTCCTGCAAATCCACATTCTGAAATTGTTTCAGCGGCTCCGTAATTTTTTGAAACAACTGCCCTTTACCGATAATTGTAAAATGCAGTTCAGAAAAAAACGGTTTGACTGAAAGAAGTTGAATGGCTTTTGCCGAAATATCGTTGGCATATTTGTTTGAACCAAAAGAGCGGAGTAAAAGTATGTCCTTCCTCAGTTCAGGATCTTTCTGTTTATAGCTGAACAGCTCCGTATCAATCGGGTTGGCAATAATGGTTTTTTGTTTGATTTTACTCAGTGTATCCCATTCGGTAATTCGCCGCATCCAGTCCGATACAAAAACGAACTGTATCTGCCCTGTTCTGTTGGCATACCTGATCATTTTTCTGAACTGCCACTGCTGGTACGTATTCTTCTTAATATAGTTCAGCAATACCGGTGAATACCAGGTATAATTAAATAATCTTCTGTACCACCCCAATGCTTCATATCCATGTACCCAGATGATAACGGGCACTGTTGTTTTCCGGAGGATCAAATCAAGCATCCACGACTGGTAAAAATGAATCAGAATTTTATCTGGATGAAATGCCTTTACAGCCGCAGAAAGTTTTTCTTTGTCATCGAACATCTCCACCTCAATTCCTTCATATACCAGTTCTTTTGGCTCATGAAAAAATGAAAACACTTTCACCTGGTGTTTTTTGGCATACTCTTTTGCACGTACATGAACAAACACATCTCCCATCAGGTTATCAAGATGCGGATAGTTCTCGTCAAGAATCAGAAGTTTCATTGTGCTGAAAAATAGTGGACAATCTGTTCAGTAATCTGCTCAGCTGAATCTCCCTTACCAAAAGGGTTTTGTGCTGTACTCATTTTTTTATACGCCTCTTTATCTTCAATCAGCCTGCTTGCTTCTGTAATGATCTTTTCTTTATCAGTACCAACAAGCATGGCAACACCTGCTGTGATTGCTTCCTGCCGTTCGGTTGTATCTCTCATCACCAGCACCGGTTTGCCTAAACCGGGTGCTTCTTCCTGCACACCTCCCGAATCAGTCAGTACAAAATAACAATCAGCAAGCAGTGATGTAAACTGTATATAATCCAATGGCGGAACCAGGTAAATGTTTTCCCGGTCACTCAGAATTTTTTTAACAGGCTCCTGCACATTCGGATTTAAATGAACAGGGTACACAAAATCAAAATCACTGTATGTAACTGAAAGCTCTTTAATGGCATGGCACATGTTTTCAAAACCGGGACCAAAGTTTTCTCGCCTGTGCCCGGTAATAAGTATAAATGGTTTTCCGCTGGCAGACCATGGATATTCCTGCTTGTACATTGCAGCGTCTTCGCTGATTTTTTTCTGGGTGAAAAGCAATGCATCAATAACTGTATTCCCTGTCACAAAAACGGTGGAAGCATCGGCATGTTCCGCTGCAAGATTTTTACTTGCCTGTTCCGTTGGTGCAAAATGCAGATCAGTAATTTTTGTAATTACCTGCCGGTTAAATTCTTCAGGAAATGGCGAATGCATATTATGAGTACGCAAACCTGCCTCAACATGACCTACTTTTATTTTCCTGTAAAAAGCTGAAGTGGCAGCACACATAGCTGTGGTTGTATCACCCTGCACCAATACAATATCCGGTTGCACTTCCTGCAGGTAAGCATCTACTGCATCAAACGACCTTGCTGATAATCCTGCAAGTGTTTGGTTGGGACGCATAATGTCTAATGAATGATGAACTTTCAGTTCAAAAAAATCAAGTAATGGCAAAACCATTTCTTTGTGCTGCCCTGTAAAGCAAACATTCAGTTCAATTTCTTTTCTTTTTTCCAATGCTTTAATCAGCATGGCCATCTTTATGGCTTCTGGCCTGGTGCCGAATATGACCGATACTTTAATCAACGGATAATGTTTTTAAGTTTATTTTTCAGGGATTGTCTTTTCATTCGTTGCAGAATAGTTTTTTTCTCCTCTTCATTTAACGGGCAGTCTGCATGTAAAAATGCTTCATCAAATACATTCTTCCGCAACTGCTCATATTCTTTTGCATAGTCGCTCTGCGATTCCTGTGCTGCATGTGTTCTTGCCCAGTACAAATCAACCGGGAATTTTACCAGTGGATAATATCTTCCGATCTTCAGCCATAATTCATTATCTCCAATCATTCTTCTGCCGCTGAAACCACCAACTGCATCAAAAGCCGCTTTCTTTATAATGGAAGAACCGGGTGCACGGTCAAAATGATGATGACCGTTGAAATGTTCCCAGTAAGCATCATGTGGTTCAATGCAAACAGGGTAAGGTTGCGTTGCATCGCCTTTGCAGGATAATCCGTAACCGGCATCAGGAAACTTCTCCATTGCTGCAACCATTACCTGCAGACAATGAGCATACATAATATCATCACTGTCGAGATACTTCAGGTAGTTGCCCGAAGCATAAGATGCTGCTTTATTCCGGTTCCGGTAATCACCCAGGTTCTGTTCATTCACATAAACTTTCACCCGCTGATCGTTGGCTGCAAAGCTCCTGGCTGTTTCAACAGTCCGGTCAGTGGAACAGTCATCCACTACAATCAGTTCAAAATCACTGAAGGTTGATGCCAGCACACTTTCAATGGCCGCAGCAATAAATTGCTCACGGTTAAAGGCAGTCATTAAAACACTAACTACAGGCATCAGTTAATTAATAGGTTCCCTTTTGTTCGTTCTTACTGAGAAAAAACAGGAAATGTGTTTTAAAAAAAAGTTTGTTGACAGGAAAAAACAACCTGATCCTTTTCATCACAGGAAATACAGGCAGCTTCCAGAAAAGACGGACGGCATATACAAACGCCTTTCTGTGAAAAAGATCGTTGATTGCTTTGATGTTTTTTTCAATCACCACATCATACATGTTTTCGTCTTTGTCAAAATAGGAAACCAGCTCATAATTCAGAAGGGCATCTGAATAAAGCATTTCATTAATCACCGTCCGGCGGCTCATGCCGCTGTAATGATGATTATACAATGCCAGCGCTTCATCCATATAATACAAATCTCCTTTCTTACTCAGCAGGTAAAACAGGAAATAAGCACTGGCCTTTGCCTGCACAAACCACCCGGGAATATCAATCACTTTGTTCCTGAACATTACTGTACAGGTGGGAACCACGCAGTGATGAACTGTTTCATATTTGTTCAGTTGCTGTTTTGGTTTGTTGTTTTCCCGGAAATAAATCACAGCATTCGGGTTCTTTGTATCATTGATCTGTGCATTGCTGTAACACATCACCACATCACTCCGTTCATCAAGCAGTTGAACCTGTTTGGAAAGTTTGTACGGATCAATCCATTCGTCATCACCTTCAAGCAATGCCACATATTGCCCCTTACAGCGGTTATACGTTTTCAATACATTTTGCTGCATTCCGATATTAGCCTTATTGTATTCATACCGGATAATGCCAGGGTATTTCTGCTGATAGGATTCGCAGATTTCCTTGGTACGGTCGGTTGAACAATCATCTCCGATTACAAGCTCAAAACTGAAATCGGTTTTCTGCATCAGCACGCTTTCAATAGCCCGCTCAATATAATTTTCCTGGTTATAAGTAATCATCCATATGCTTACTTTCACCTCTTTGTTTTCTTCTTTATTCATTTTTTCAACAATCGTATTTTCAGCTGATATTAGATTTTACAATTTTAGCAGGGATACCCGCTGCAACGCTATGTGCAGGAATATCTTTTGTTACAACTGCTCCGGCACCGATAACAGAATGTTCACCAACAGTTATTCCGGGTAATATAATTGCACCGCTGCCCACTGAACAATTGTTGCCGACTTTTGCCTTGCCTAATAAACGGCAACCCGGCGATAATTCACAAAAATCTCCAACAATCACATCATGATGTACAGAAACATGCACATGAACAAGTGTCCCTTTGCCAATCTGTACATCCTCTGTAATAACTGCATACTGCATAATGTTCATACCAGCACCATCATACAATACAGCACTGCCACATTCTGCGCTGGATGCAATAACGGTATAAGGCTTTCCTCCAAGTGCAGTAAACTGTTCATAGAATTGCTGCCGGAGAAAAGGTTTTCCAACCCCTATAATAAAACGGTTATCAACTTTCAGGAAATGTTCTTTTACACGTTCTTCACTGCAAAGAATTTCAAATTTTTCTCTGAAAAGAGATTTCCCGTTTGATGTGTTGTCAAAAAAACAGAGATCAGCGGTCTGCTCTGTAACAGGTAAAATCCCAAACAACTCTTTTGCATGACCTCCTGCTCCCGCTATAATCATTTCGAATAGTTTTGACTTCTCAGCAAAAGCCTGCAGATGAGATTAATCTCTTCGGCCGTAATGTTGTAAAAAAGAGGCAGGCAAAGTACCCTTTTACTTATTGATGAACTTACCGGTAACACAGTTTGATTCACATAACGCAAAGAAGAAAGCTCCGGGTAAAAATATCTTCTGGGATAAACCCAGTTGGAAGTTAAAAGATCAACCGCTTTTAGCAAATCTTCTTCAGCTTCAAAAACAATGGGGAAATAAGAATAATTAAACTCCGAGCCGTTTGTGATTGCCGGAAAAGTAACCCGCAATCCCTTTAGCTGATTTCTGTAATAAAATGATTTTTCTTTTCTGTCAGCAATAATGGCATCAATATGCTTCAAATTCACCAACCCCATTGCTGCATGAAATTCACTGTTCTTTCCATTGATGCCCACTTCAGCAAAGTCTTCAGGACCATTGTGCCCGAAGTTGCGCATGAAAGCCATTTTCTTCAGCAGTTCAGGATCTTTTGTTATGACTGCCCCGCCTTCAATGGAATGATACAGTTTAGTTGCATGAAAACTGGTGGTGGAAATATCACCATATTCAAATACCGACCTCCCTTTGTATTTTGTGCCAAAGCAATGTGCCGCATCATAAATCACTTTCAGCTGATGCTTTTCTGCAATTTTTTGAATCGCCTCAATATCACAGGGATTCCCATACACATGCGTGGCTAAAATTGCAACACTGTTTTTTGTAACTGCCGCTTCAATTTTTGATGGATCAATATTAAATGTATGCGGATCTATATCAACAAATACCGGTGTGCACCCTTCCCATACAATACTGCTTGTTGTTGCCACATACGAAAAAGGGGTTGTAATAATTTCACCTTTCAGCTCCAGTGCTTTAATGGCAATCTGCAAGGCAATGGTTCCGTTTCCTAAAAACAACAAATGATCAAGCTGCAGGTATTCTTTCAGTTTCAGTTCCAGTTCATTTACCAATGGCCCGCTGTTGGTTAACCAATTCCTTTCCCATATACCATCAAGCATGGCCAGGTATTCTTCTTTAGGAGGCAGAAATGGTTTGGTAACATTTATCATCAGCCTTTATTTTACTTTAAGTGGTACAGGTGGTTGTCCGCAATGTGCAGCATGTAAAGCATCCAGTTCTGCATCGTTCTTTTCCAAAGCCTGCATAAATAACAGGTAAGCTCTCCGGCCTGCTTTGAAATTTGAAATATTATAACGATACCATTTGGCAATTTGCTGTATCTGCAACCCGAACGATGAAAACAGAATTTTGATGATGCTCAGTTTTGACCGGAAACTCATAACAGGTTCTGCGGGCAAATAACCAAACTGCCTGTACCGGAAGTACATGGTGGTTAAACTCTTTTTAAAAGTAACTGCAGCATCTTCCAGGTGATAATGATACACCCTTGCATGATGATTGTAAACAATGGCATATCCATTCAGCAATGCATCCTTGGCCCAGATCGGATCTTCACCGTAAGTAATTTTCTGAAACGGAATCTGCTTCATTACGCTTAACCTGTACATGGCAGTAACATCATCCCATCCGCAGATTCTTTTTTTCTCTTCAGCACTTAATGCTTCAAAACTGCCGGGTTCTTTAAACTGGTACCGTTTCATTTCTGGTGATGATACAGGACGGAACCATTCAACAGGATTTTTATCAGTATCATGTGGTACAATCTGCTGACCGCAAACACCGGCAACCTCATCATCAGTAAATCCTTTCAGCAATTCTTCAATCCAGGTATCAGTTGCAGCCCTTGCATCACCCACAGTAAATAAAACAAACTCACCTGTTGCATGATCAATTCCAAGATTGCGTGTTGTACCATGATTAAAAGAGGAAGAAGGAATTTCAATCACTTTCACAACAGCATATTCTTTCAGGATATCCAGTGTTCCGTCGGTTGATCCGGAATCAATCACAAGAATTTCTGTTACAGGAACTGTTTGGGAAAGGATGCCGTCAATACATGCCCTGATTTTAAATACTTCATTTTTTACAGGGATTATAACGGATATAGCAGGGTAAGACATAATTCTTATAAATGAAATTTTTTCAATGCACTGTCAAGTTCATCTGATGTACCAATATCAATGTACATTCCTCCCTCTGCAGCAAATCCTTTTACTTTCATCTTCCGTTCAATGGCAAGATTAAACACATCGCCCAATACATTTTCTTTTGTATCACCATCCCTGATGCTTACAAATTCAGCTAACAGTTTTGTAAATGCAGGCGACCAGATAGCACATCCCCACATGTATTTCAGATCGCTGATTTTCGGTTTATCAATGGTAAACAATACATTGTTGTTTTCATCAATTGAAACCATCCCGAATTTGGAAGGATAATTCGTTGGAAAAAGTCCAAGTGTTAAATCTGCACTGTTTTCTTCATGATAGGCAAGCATGGATTGGAATACATTATCAGGCTCAATAATGGTATCGGGCATACCAAACATAACAGTACTGTCGCCTATCCAGTTATGTGCAAGATTCAGCGCATTGGGCATACCATTTAATTCTTCCTGGTACAGGTAGGCAATATCTGCTGAAAACGAAGATCCGTCACCATAATATTTCATGATATCACCCTTCCCTTCACTTACAATAATTAAAACCTTACCGGCTCCTGCTTCAATGATATGCTCAATAAGATATTGGCTGATGACTTTCGGGCGGCGCTGCATTGTTCCGTTCACCAGGTAATCCTGGTATCCAACAGGAAACAATTCCTTTGGACAGGGAAAGGGCGCAAGCCTGGAACCTTTACCCGCTGCAGGAATTAACCCCACAATGTTTTTTGCTGTTGACATTTCTTTCTCTTTTAGGATTGATATTTTAGTTTGCCAAGTGTATTCTCAACAGAAAGCTCTTTATAAACCCTGTTCTCCATAAACTTCAGGAATGGAATTTTATAAAGTTTAAAACGGTAATACATCATATAATTTTTCAGCAGATTCATTTCATGTGCCGAAATCACTTTTTCCTCTTTTCCCCAATTCACAAAATCACCTGCTTCAGTAAACCTTCCTGTTCTTGCCAGCCCCGATACGATTTCTGCAAGCATGTATCTTGCTTCAGTAATGAATTCTGTTTTCTGATATTGTTTCAGCAATGCAACTGTATTTTTTACAACCGCAATTCTGCTTTTTAATTTTTCCCATGTTAAAAAACTGGAACGGCTCAGGCTTTTTTCATTCACCCTGTTATGCAGATCGGGTGGTAATTGAAAAAATTTCCTGTATTGATAGCCCTGTATATAAAGCCTGAAAAAAAGATCAATATCCTGCCACAAATGCAACTGCTCATCCCATTTACCAACTTTGATAAACGATTCTTTTTTGATCAGTATTCCTGTGCCCTGTGCGATGGCATCCTGGTAAAACTGGCGTTTGAGTTCAGAAACCGGTTTATCTGTATTCCACCACAAATTAAGATCATGTGGTTTTTTGCTGAACATCAATGATGGAAAAATTCCAAAATCAAGTTCGGGATGTGCAAGCATGCTGTCAACCCTGTTTTGAAGACAAAACGGTTCAATCAGGTCATCTGTATCAAGAAACATTACGTATTCACCCGAAGCAATATCCACTCCCGTATTTCTGCAGGTACAGGCACCTTTGGGTTCACGGCTGCGTTTTGCAATTTTTACACGGCTGTCATTAGCTGCATAACCTTCCAGTAGTTTCCATGTATCATCAGTGCTTCCATCATCTACAATAATCCATTCCCAATGAGGATAGGTTTGATTAAAAATACTCTCCGCAGTTTCATGAACAATATCGGCACGGTTAAAAGAAGGAGTGATGATTGAAACTATTGTTGCCATATATTAAACCCAAAGATTTCTCTTTCTGAATTCCTCAAACTTTTCTTTTGGAATATACCCAATGTACTCCGGTTCATTTTTATATGGAATACATTTATCTTTTTCAAGGTATTTGATAATTTTTGCCGGGTTGCCTGCAATAACACAATATCCTTCAGGAAATGATTTTGTAACAACTGAACCTGCCCCTACAATGGTAAAATCTCCAAGAGTAACGTCAGGTAAAATAACACTGTTCATTCCCAGCCAGCAATAATTTCCGATTACAACCTTGCTTGACAGATCATGTTTGCTGCTGTCATACAAATCATGATTGGAACTGATGATTCCTACATTTTGTGCAATTCGTGTATAATCGCCGATATACACTTTTCCAATACCCTGAATATAACAACCGGGTTCATAGCCGGGATTGGTTTCAACTCCGATAATGATATGTTTGTATTGATTAATCTTACTTGTAAAATGTACGGGCCAGTAAACTTTTTTATTAAACCCAAGCACCTTTTGCATAAACCACATACGCAAAGAACAATACACAGGCGAATGCCTTGTGTTTTTTACAAAGTGGAAACAGGGAATATTGATAATGCTGCGATAAACTAAATGAACAAATTTTCTTTTTGCAAAATTGAATACCCTTTCAGGTAAAGAAATAATTTTTTTCATTTATTCAATTTTAATACAACAGCTTTCTGCAAACAGAATCATTTAACTCTGTTCACTTCCCACTCAAGATAGGGGTGAACAACACCTGCCGGTTTGTTCGCCATTGTTATCCCAAGCTGATTGTAAATCAGTTCAGATATAGTGAATACAACTTTAAGTCCGTTAATAATTCCCCTGGTTACAGGTACATCAAAATCAACACTCGCCACATATACCCCTGCATTGAGCAATTTGCCCGGTATATAACAATGACTGGTATAATGTCCTGGTGTTCTTAACCTTGAAGATTCCTGGAAATTAAAATCACTGGTAGAAAAAACATTCACACCATCAGAAGTGAGCAGGTTGAGCGCAACCCGCAGATCTTTAATAGGTGCTTTTACTTCATACTCAATAGAAATTTTGATTTCATCGGTTGTGGTTAATATAGTATCTAACCGCTCTTTTGAATCAAACACTTTTATAGACTTAACTGCTATTTCATTTGTTGAAGGTCTTTCTTCAGATGCCCATTCCACATAGCGTTCAACTTCATTTCCTCCTGCCAGGTAAGCATCTATAATATCTGCCGTTTGCCCGTCCTGTTGAAGAGTTCCGTTCTGCATCAGTACAGCATGTGTACACAAATTTTTTACAGCACCCATATTATGGCTGACAAACAAAACAGTTCTTCCCTGCGAACTGGATACATCTTTCATTTTGCCTAAACACTTATTCTGAAACTCTGCATCACCCACCGCCAGCACTTCATCTACAATCAGTATTTCACTTTCAAGATGTGCCGCCACACCAAAAGCAAGCCTTACATACATACCGCTGCTGTAACGTTTTACCGGTGTATCGATATAACGTTCCACGCCGGCAAAATCAACAATCTCATCAAACTTGCTTTTGATTTCCTGCTTGGTCATACCGAGTATGGCACCATTCAGAAAAATATTTTCCCTTCCTGTCAGTTCGGGATGAAAACCGGTGCCTACCTCCAGCAGACTGGCAATACGCCCCTTTGCTTTTAATGTTCCTGTTGTTGGAGCCGTTACTCTTGAAAGTAGTTTCAGAAGCGTTGATTTTCCTGCACCATTTTTACCGATGATACCCAGCACTTCGCCCTGTTTTACATCAAAGCTTACATCCTTCAGTGCCCACACATATTCGCCTCCTGCTGAATCACGCTTGTTTTCCTGGCCCAGTTTCAGAAAAGGATCTTCTTTTCCTCTTGCTTTGTACCACCAGCGTTTTAAATCATGACTCAATGTACCCGTGCCTACTTCGCCGAGGCGGTACATTTTGGAAAGGTTTCTTATTTCGATTGCGTTACCAGACATTAGATTGTAGTACTGAGGTTAAGAATGAGGTTGAGACTACGCATGATTATTCTTCAGCGATTTGATGAGTTTATTCAACGCTTCAATAATTGATGCAGCCATCTTCATATTCTCTTCTGTTGATTGTTGATTAAAATAGCCAACATTCCTTCCGTAGAGGAGTTGGCTCTTCGCTTCCTGTGCCGAAGCCCGTGCATAAAAATAAAGATTCACTTTTTCTGCTGTATGAAATCGCCCGAAAGCTTCTGCTATATTACTGGAAATACTTAAGGACGATCTTCTGATCTGTGATGTAAGCCCGTAATCTTCTTTTCTCGGTAATGGTTCAGTTAAAATAAAAACAGCTTCTGCAAATTTCATCGCTTCTTTCCACACGGGCATTTCTGTAAAATCAGTGTACATTGTAAAACTGTTTTCGTCCTCTCCTCAACCTCAACCTCAATCTCAACCTTAGCCTCAACCTTAAACTTAACCTTCTCTTCATCCTCAGTCTCCTCCTTACACGGTATCCATAAATGTTTTCTCAACACGATTAAAAATGATGATGCCGGCAAATAAAATCAATACAGTTGTACCGCAACTGTAACCCAGATAAATCCAGTTAAAATCGCCTTTGCCAAGAAAGATATAACGGAACGTTTCAATAATACCTGTAAAGGGGTTAATGGCAATCAGCCATTTGTATTTTTCAGATGCAAGCGACAGCGGGTAAACAACCGGTGTGGCAAACATTAATAACTGAATGCCGAAGGTTAACAGGAAACGAAGATCCCGGTACTTGGTGGTGAGAGATGAAAAGATGATGCCAAGTCCCAGGCCCAATGCAGCCATCAGCACAATTAAAAAAGGAAACAGCCAGATCAGTTCCCAATGCGGAGCAATTTTGCCGGTTACAAACAAATGATAAAACCAGAAAAGCAGGAAAAGACTGAACTGTATACCTAACCGTATGAGATTGGAAAGTACAATGGAAAGCGGAATCACTAAACGTGGAAAATAAACCTTGCCGAAAATACTGGCATTGGTGATAAATGTATCGGAAGTTTTAGTGAGTGTTTCGGAAAAATAATTCCAGCAGGTAACACCTGCCATATAAAACAAAAGCGGTGGTACATCATCGGTAGTAAGATTGGCCACCCGGTTAAAAATCAGGAAATACATCGCTGTGGTAAGTAACGGCTGTATAAAAAACCACAACGGGCCAAGAATAGTCTGCTTGTAAAAAGCTACAAAATCTCTCTTCACCATCAGCATCAGCAGATCTTTGTAATGCCATATCTCCTTCCAGTTAATGGAAAGAAGTGATGAACGTGGTTCAATCACGATATCCCACTTTTCTTCTGTTATTGCTTCATGCATAAACCGTTTCTTTTTTTATTATTTGCTGCAGCCTGTTTTGAAACTGATCAAAGCTGAACAGTTGTGTTACCTGTTGCTGCAGTTCTTTTGCCCTGGGTACTTCATTTTTCTTCAGCACAAATTCGAGTGCGTGAAAGAGTTCTTCCGTGCTGTCGGGGTCAATCAGTGTGCCTAATTTTCCAAACTGCAGCGCCTCTGTGCTTCCATCTTTATTACCGGCAATAACGGGTAAGCCACAGGCCATCGCTTCTAAATACACAATGCCAAAACCTTCTCCCTTGCTTGGCATGGCAAATACATCGGCCAGCAGGTAATGATCGGTTACTTCTTCATCGGGAATAAAGCCTGTCATGATTACATCTTGCTCAAGTCCGTGTTGCTGAATCAATGCCTGCATGCGCTGCTGCTCTTTGTCATCTGCTTTTCCGGCAAGTATATATTTAAAGGCAATTCCATTTTGCTTATACAACTGCAGTGCGGTAATCAGTTTATCGTAGCCTTTGTAACCTTCTTCGCTTTTTAAGCGTGTTAAGGTGAAAATGATTTTTTCATCATCCGTAATGTTGTACCTTTTTTTCAGGTAGTGCGGCTTTTCAAAAGTGCCCGGCAGTTGAAAGAAAGGATCAATGGTATTGGGAAATACAGTGATTTTTTCTGCTGCCATTCCCTGTTGTTCAATTAACTGCTGTTTGGTATAATGACTCACTGCAAGAATACGGTCGGCCTTCTGCAACAATTGTTTTTGTAAACCGGTAACGGGTTCAAACACTTCTATACCATGACAGATAACGGTTAATGTTCCTTTTGGTCTGATCAGTTTATAAATCACACCAATCATTGCCAGGTTCATATGGCCGATAATCAGTTCATCGGTTGAAAGGGATTGCAGTATTGACTGTACGACACAAACAATCCGTTTCCCGTTAAAGGCACGGAATTTTTTTGCAGGTACATATTCATCATCGCTTCCGGCATCATACATCCCGGCAAAACTTGTTTTTACAGCAAGCACCTGCTCCAGTTGTACCAATGCCTTCATGAATGCACGGTTGAATTTTTCAATACCACCCGTGGCAGAAAATGATGATAAAACAATAAAATGAATCTTACGCTGTTGCATGCAGCTCTTTATCTGCGAACCTGTTCATCAGCAGGGCACACCAGTACCTGCCCCATGATAAACGTTTGCGCTGAAAGTCGTTGTACAGTTTGTGTTCTGCAGGTGTTGATGGCTGGATGTATGCGTTTTCCTTCAGCCATCCTTCAAAGGGGAAAGTAAACCCTTGCTTTTTCCGCTTCCAGATTTGCTCGGGAAGTTCCTGTTGAAAGGATTTTACCAATAAATATTTGGGAGGATTTTTTTTGAACTTGATAGCTTCATCAATTACACCGGCCATAATCATCATTTCCTTATCAAGAAAAGGGACACGTATTTCAAGGCCATGCCACATGCTCATAAAATCCGAATCTTTCAGTAACTGATTCTGCATGTAAAAATTGGTTTCTATCCAGCTTACCCTGTTCCCGTCCGATAATCCGTTGATGGGATAATAAGTACTCAGTTGCTCAAGCTCCTCTTCAATCTGTTTTTCGGTTGTGCCTAACAGTGATGCTACTGATACAGGTGTGAAAATTCCCCGGTAACTGAGATATTCTGCTGCTGAATGATCCATTCCTGCATAGCTGAGTTTGCGGATGCGGTGGTCAGGAAACAACTGTAATCCTTTTAATAAACTGCCTGGTGCTTTCTTCACAAAATTCATCCGCCTGTGCTGGTTAAAAGAGGGGTAACCTCCGAATAACTCATCGGCACCAAGACCCGATAAGACAGCTTTCAGTCCATATGCTTTGGCATACATGGAAATGAAATAGGTGTTAATGCCATCTAATGTTGGCTGATCCATCGCCTGCATGGCATCGTGCAGACGTTCATTAAATATTTCGTTTGTTACAAGAAACGACTGATGATGTGCATTTGTTTGTTCAATGATCAGCTTCTGAAACCGGTCTTCCGAAAACTGCCGTTCATTAAATACAATCGAAAGTGTATGCAGGTTTTCTTTTTGTATTTTACTGGCAATAAGCGTCAGTAAACTTGAATCAATACCGCCGCTTAAAAACAGGCCGATGGGTGCATCTGATACCAAATGACGTTCTACTGCCTGCTCCATTGTTTCCCGTATCAGTTGAAATGCTTCCTCTTCGTTTTTCAGTTTGCCGCTGAATTTCCATTTAAAGAAACAATGCTTACTGGCTTTTAATGATGGAAGGTCAACAACCATTGTGGTGCCTTTTTCAAGAGGAACCACATGCTTTAAAGTGGTAATGGGTTCAGGTAAATGGCCAAAGGTTAAAAAAGCTGTTTGCCATTGTTTGTTTTCCTCAAACTGCTTGTCAACATATTGAAAAGCCCTGATCTCCGAGGCAAAATAAAGACAATGACGGTCTTTGTAATAATACAAAGGCTTAATCCCTGCATGATCCCTGGCCAGTACCAGCTTTTGTTTTTCTTCATCAAGGATAGCAAGGGCAAACATGCCGTTGAGAAACTCAAATGCTTCTGTTCCCCATTGGCGGTATGCTTTTAAGATAACTTCTGTATCACTCTCCGTTCTGAACTGATGACCGTAATGCTGAAGGGTTGATTTGAGTTCTTTGTAATTATAGATTTCGCCATTATAAACAATGGTAAGTTCCCCGTCAGTCATCGGCTGATGACCGGCTTCGCTCAAATCAATCAGGGATAATCTTCTGTGACCAAATGCTAAAGGTTGAACAGGATGTACAAAAATCCCTGCATCATCTGGTCCGCCATGCTGCATGGCATCCCGCATGCTTACAATCTGCTGTTGTAAGTTTTCGATTGACGGATCATATATACCTGCTATCCTGCACATAACTATTCAGATATGGTTTTCATTCGGGGTACTTCCTCTCCACTTACGGCTTTCTTCTATTTGATTCCGATAAACCGAAGCACTTTGTTATACCATTTATTTCTGGTCGGGTCGTTGTCATAATATCCGTAACCATAGCCATAGCCATAACCATAGCCATAGCCATAACCACCATAGCCGTAATAACTGTTATAACCTTCTACTTTAATATCATTCACAACAATTGCAGAGGCAGGGAATTTTTTCTGCTGGTAAATTTCTTCCAGTAACTGAAGTTGCTTCTTGAATGTGTAACGCTGGCGTACAACAAAAATGGAAGCATCGGCAAAATTGGCCAGTGTCATGGCATCACTTACAAGACCAACCGGTGCCGTATCAATAATCACAGCATCAAAATTATCACGGCAGAACTCAAACAATTCCTTCATCTTCGGATCAAGCAACAGTTCAGAGGGGTTGGGTGGTGTTGGTCCGCAGGCAATAACAAACAGGTTGTCAGTTTCCGGAACTTTAATTGGCAGTTCTTCCAGCTTCACTTTACCTACAACAAAATGTGTGATACCAAAACTGCGTTGAAGTCCCAGGCCACTGAGAACTTTTGGTTTGCGTAAGTCAAACTCAAGAATAACTGTCCGTTTTCCTGTAAGAGCAATAGAACCGGCAAGATTGGTGGCAGCAAATGATTTACCCTCTCCACTGAAAGAAGAAGTAACGAGGATAACCGGCGTACGCTCTTTCTTTAAAACCGGTTGCAGGTTTGAACGGATGATACGGAACTGCTCGGCAATAATGGTACGGCTGTTTTTAATGGCAACCAGTGTTTCAGGTTTATCATTATGGCCCAGTTCGCCGATAATCGGAATCTTGGTATTCCGTATAATATCATTTTTATTGGTCACCTTATCGTTCATCATATCCCTTACAAGAATAATCAGTACAGGTACCAATATCCCGAAAAACAGTGCAAGCATGTATGCATTACGGCGCTTGGGTAATATAGGAGTCCCGCCACCTTCTGCAGTAGCAAACACCTTTGAGTTGGAAACTGTGGAAGCAAGTTGAATACCGGTTTCTTCCCTTTTCTGCAGTAAAAATGTATAAAGCTCGTTTTTGATTACCTGCTGACGCTTGATTTCCCTGATCTGTCCTTCTTTTTCTGGTAAAGAAAACATCTCGTTTTTTACAACATTGTACTGCTTTTCAAGCTCTCGTTTATTGAGCATGTAAGATTCACGGATGTTTTTCAGGTTCTCGATAATTGAAGTCCTGGTCTTTTCAATATTCTGCTCAATTTCTTTGATTACAGGATTGCTTTCTTTATTGACCTGCAGTTCAATCGTCCGTTTTAAAATCAAACGGTTATAATCTGCAACAAGCCCGGTGAGTGTGATATCTTCAATGCCAAGATTGGCCGGGGTAAGATTATAAACATTTTTCTTATCCTTTACATAGGCATCCAATAAATCCAGCACCTTAATTCTTACCTCCTGTTCATTCAGCGACTTTTCTGTTTGCGTCATATTATCCAGGTACAATTTGGATTGATCATCCAGGTCAAGAAACTGGTTACGCTTTTTAAAGTCAATCAGGTTACCTTCTACTTTCGCCACATCATTTTCAAGATTGTTCAAGCGGTCGGTAATAAAATGAAGCGAGTTGGCGGAGATACGGCTCTTATCTTCCACGCTGTATCTTCCATACTCATCCATAATCTGGTTCAGAATATCAATCCCCCGTTCAGGATTTAAAGTATTCAGGCTTAAATTCAGCACACTGGAAGTGCGTGTCTTTTGTGAAATACTTAAGTTGCCTGCAATATCACCGGCTACTGTTTTGGATGGTGCCCATTTATAGGTAAACCTGCGCCCACCGATTCCATCCGAAAAAGAAGGATTTTTCACAACCCTGAAAATACATCCGTCAGTTTCAACATTGCTGTAATAAGGCTTCGGCTTAACTTCTTTATTTAAAAGAAAACCGTTGTCATTAACAGTTTGTATGTTGAAAGAATAAGTTGCATTGCTGTCAGGTAATTTAACCACTTCCACCACAAAGGGTGTGAGCTTATACACTTCACTGCTGCGTACTTTACCATGTTCTGTATAAATGGAATTTAAATGAAGACTGTCCACTACACGTACTAAAAATTCTTTCGAACGCATCAGGTCAATTTCATCTTCCATGTTGATTTTGTCAACAGGGTTAAACATGCTGCTGAATTTTTCATTCGATTTTACATTGGCAGCATTTTCCATTTTCACAATCATACTGCTGTTTACATTGTACACGGGAGTGGCCCAGCGCAGGTAAGCCCATGCAATGATTAATGCAACACCAAGCGAAAAGAAAAACAACGGAAGATTGGAAATATATTTAAAGAGGATTTCTTTAAATGTCAGCATTTTCCCTTCCTGGTCGGTTTGCAGAAATTGATCCTGTCCGTTTGTATTCATTATTTAAATACTGAAATAATTGTGATAATAAAATTTAGTGCAAGAATACCCATATTAACATACTGATATGTTCTTTGGGCACTTTGATCTGTTGATTTAAGCTGGCGGGGTGAAGGACTGATATACACCACATCATTTTGCTTCAGATAATAATTCGGTGAATTAAGAAAATCCCCTCTTGTTAAATCAATGGTATGCATAGTCCGCTTCCCGTTTTGTTCTCTTACAAGAAGAATGTTTTTTAAATCAGCTCCTTTTACTACGCCGCCAACTTCTCCCAATGCCTGCAGAAAAGAAACCCTTTCTGATTCAAATACTTTTGAACCCGGCACATTCACCTCACCTAAAAAAGTAACACGGAAATTCTGGTAACGGATATTAACAATCGGGTCTTCTTTCAGATAGGCAGAAGCCCGTTTTATGATTTCCTGTTCCAGTGCAGTCTTGGTCATGCTGTCGGCATGAATAACCCCCAGTAAAGGTAGCTTGATGTCGCCGCTTACAATATCAACAAGATAACTGTTGGCTGTATTGCCGGCAGTACTTCCTCCTGAACCTCCGGTAACAACACTTTCAGATGAGCCGGAATAATTCTGGCTGAACAGTTGGTTGGAAGACGAACTCCTGGAAGAAATGCTGATCTGCAGCAGATCTCCTTTCTGAACAATGGGTTCCACCAGTTGATACTGACTTAATTTCAATGTGTCGAGTCCTTCATTGAAATAAACATTTTCTTTGCGGAGTTGCTCAGGCGAAACACAGGATGCAAACATTGCAGAGATGAATATCCCGTACAAAATGAAACGGCGCATGTGTTGAAGTTTAAATAATTTACTTTCTTTCAAATTGGTTGTTTTACTTTTTAGTTATGGTTTCAAGGTTACTCTTTTCAAACTGTGCAGTTAATTCATAACCCAGGCTTTCCAGTAGAACATACGCCTGCTTATTATGCACTTTTATTACAACCCCTTCGGCATCCATCATCAAACCGGTTCTTACCCGCACTCTTTCGCCTTCTTTAAAACTGACAGGTTGCGCCTTCACCTCTTCATAATCTTTCAGAAATTTACGGATGATTTCTATTTCAGCCGTTTTAATTACTGCCGGCTTCCCTTCCCAGTAAACAAAATTAACAACACCATCGGTAAGACGTACCCTTGCTTTTTCTCCCTCATCTGCAAAAACAAATACATACGATTTAAACAAAGGTTCTTCGATGATCTTATACCGGTCGCTCCATTTACGCCGCACCCTTGTGAGCGGGCAATAATGCTGAATGCCTTTTTTTTCAAACAACTGGCTTACTTTCTTTTCCCAGCGGGGTTTTGTATAAACGGCGTACCAGGATTTTTCTGCTTCCATATTGCTTTTCTGAACATAGCTTCGCCACCTCAGTCACATTCAATACAAAAACTGAGTATGCGTATAAAAAAACAAAAAAGGCAGACGGCCTAAACGGCTGCCCACCCTCCATCAATTATTTAAATGTCTGTTTTAAAGACAGAAATATGCTGATTCCTTCTGATTTCACTCTTACTTTTTATTAGTACCTGCATTCTTGTCTTCACAGGTGCAAATATATGACTTTTGGCTCCTTACCTCCCTCCTCAATTAGCCCCGGATACTCCGCAATTTTCTCATTTTAATCGGGTTGCAAGATAAAGGTTGAGACCCATTTGTAAAAAAATATATTTATAAACCTTTACACACAGTAAGATAAAATATGTAATTGCCTGAGCCGGTCAGTTGCAATTGATTCACTTATTTGCTTACATTTATTAAAACCAATTGCTTGAACAACAGATTTTATTCCCTCGATGTATTTCGTGGTGCCACAGTTGCCCTGATGATTCTTGTTAACAATCCCGGCTCATGGGCACATATCTATGCTCCGCTTGAACATGCTCCCTGGCATGGCTGCACACCCACCGATCTCGTTTTTCCGTTTTTCCTTTTTGCGGTTGGCAATGCCATGTCCTTTGTTATGCCACGGCTTGAAAAAGGAGGTGACGCTGCGTTCTGGAAAAAAGTACTGAAAAGAACCTTTCTCATTTTTCTGATTGGTCTTTTGCTGAACTGGAGTCCTTTTATTAAATGGGATGCCGGCCATATCGTATGGAAACAATTAGATTCACTGCGCATACTGGGAGTACTGCAACGCATTGCACTCAGTTACTTTTTTGCTTCAGTAATTGTGTACTACTTCAAACAAAAAGGTTCTTTTGTGCTGAGTGTAACAATCCTTCTGTTGTACTGGGCACTTTGCCTGTTATTGGGAAATCCCGGCGATCCTTACAGTTTAAAAGGTTGGTTTGGAAATGATATTGACAAGGCAATACTTGGTGTGAATCATTTATATAAAGGTGAAGGTGTGCCCTTTGATCCCGAAGGATTTATGAGCACTTTCGCTCCCATTACACAGGTCATCTTCGGTTACCTGGTGGGCGACTACATTCAGAAAAAAGGAAAATCGTACGAGCTGATTGCGAACCTGCTCATAACAGGAGTTTTGCTTACAGTAACGGGCTACCTCTGGGATATGTCCTTCCCGATCAATAAAAAAATCTGGACAAGTTCTTACACGATATATACCACAGGGCTGGCAACATGCACAATTGCCATTATGATTTATTTCATTGAACTGAAAAGTGCAAAAAGCTGGTTGTTTAAATTCTTTGACGTGTTTGGAAAAAACCCGCTGTTCATTTTTGTACTCAGCGGATTCCTGCCCCGTTTGCTGGGTTTGATCAGGATTCCAAACGGACTGACAGATGCAGGTATTCAGAAATACCTCAGCCCGTTCAGTTGGTTCTACGAAAAAGTCTGTAAACTGGTTCCCGGAGCTCCCGAAAACGGTTCACTCCTGTATGCCATCTGCATGATCAGTATGTATTGGGCGATCAGTTATTGGCTGGACAGAAAAAAGATTTACATCAAAGTATAAAACCGGGAAAGGCTTACTCCCACTCAAAGCCCACTCAAAGGCATGGATAAAGCATGGATATAGTATGATCTTTTACTATTGCCGGTTCTTTTATTGGTATTTCTCTGTTAACCTTCTTGCAAGCGTCAGCGCAGCAACCGGCTTTGTTCATCTGTGAGCAAATCTTCTTCTTTGCACCTTTGTATTCTTCGCTTCTTTGCGTGAAACCCATGCAAGCACCAGCGCAGCAATAACCAGTACAATCACCCAAACATTGCTTCCGCCACTTTCACACTATCCGGCTTGCCTACATCAACAAACTTATCTCCGCTGTGATCATACCCCATTACCAAATAATCTTTTGCCAGATCAAGATATGTTTCTGTTAGTGAGAACTTACCCTTTTGCCGGATAACTGAAAACACATCTGGTTCAAACACCACTACACAACTGTATGCTTTTTCAACAAGGGCTTTTTTTCTTTCTTCCGAAAAAAACAGGTGAGGTCCTTTCTCTTCGCCCGTAATATTATTTCTCCAGCCACACAACCGGCTTGTTTCATCAAACAAAAAATTACGTGCTGTTTTACGGTTTGTAACTGCAAATGAAATCAGTGGTTGATGCCTTTTATGAAAAGCCAGCAGTTGATTCAGATCAAGATCAGTAAGCACATCAACATTAATCGTTACAAATGGTTCATCACCATCAAGCAAATGTGCCGCTTTTAATAAACCACCCCCGGTTTCCAGCACTTCATCCCGCTCATCGCTGATAACAATATTACTGCCCCACCCTTTATTCTGTTCAACGGCCGCAATAATCTGGTCGGCAAAATGATGCACATTCACCACTACATCTGTAATACCATATTGCTGCAGGTATTCGATATTGAGTTGCAGCAGGCTTTTGCCATTAACCGGTGCAAGTGCTTTGGGATGTGTATCCGTCCACGGTTTAAAACGTGTACCAAGACCTGCTGCAAAAATCATTGCTTTCATTGCTTAATATGTTTGGTTCACCCAGTTCTTTTCATCCTGTACAATATGTTTCAGGTCAATTTTCACCCCGTATTTATTTTTGAGATGACGGGCCAGTGCATCAGCAGCATACACACTTCTGTGCTGGCCACCTGTGCAGCCAAAGCTCACCATCAGATCAGAAAATCCCCGCTGCATATAATCCTCCACAGCTATATCAACAATATTGTAAACACTGTTTAAAAACTGCGGCATCTTTGTTTGCTGTTCAAGAAAATCTTTTACATCCTTATCTCTGCCCGTTTGTGTTTTATAGGCTTCAATCCGCCCGGGATTTAAAATGCCACGGCAATCAAACACAAAACCTCCACCGTTATTTGTTTCATCTTTCGGAATTCCGTTCAGCCTGTATGAAAAACTGCTGATGCGTACTACAAGTGCTGTTTTCTCCGTAGCCTTCATTGGCTCAAACCGGCTTATTACTTCATCTTCCACAATCAATCCCAGCAAACGCTCAAACTCAGGTACGCTGATACCAACATGCTTGTTTTGTAAAAACCAGCGCAGGTTACGCAATGCAACAGGAATGCTTATAAGAAAATGTGCCTTGCGTTCAAACAAACCTCTGAAACCATAAGCGCCAAGCACCTGCAGCAAACGTATAAGCACATATCCGTTATACTGACCAATAAACCTGTTCCGGTCAATTGTTGTTTGCATCACTGCCTCTGCACAATCCATGTAGTAATCAACCAGGTTGTTCTTCCATTCATCAGGCAGCTCGGCTTTTGCCTGCCATAATAGAGAGGCAACATCATATTGAACTGCACCTTTCATGCCGCCCTGGTAATCTATAAAATGCACCTGTGCATCTTTTACCATGATATTGCGGCTCTGAAAATCACGAAACATAAAAAACTTATAATCGGCTCTTGCCAGGTACACACTCAGCACTTCAAAATCATCAATCAGCAATTCTTTGTCATAAGGAATTTTCAGTGTATCAAGGAAATAGTATTTAAAATAAAGCAGGTCGGCAAGAATGGCCTGCTTGCCAAATTCTTTCGATGTAATACACCATTCATAATTCATATTCTGGTGTCCGTTAATCTGAATATGTGCAAGCTGTTTTAAACTTTGCTGAAACAAACGGTACACTTCATCAGTATAACCATTCTTCTCCAGCTCATTCAGTAAGGAAACATCGCCAAAATCTTCCTGCAGGTAGATGCTCTTGTCTGCATTTACTGCATAAATTTTCGGAACAGGGCAGTCATGATGTTTAAAATGCTCACTGAATTTTAAAAAAGTTTTGTTCTCCTTTATATTCTTGTTCCATGTGGCAATACAGGTTACCTGTCCTGTAACACGGTAATACACACGGTCGCTGCCACTTTGAGGAATTTTATTTATTTCACCTGCATCAGCTCCAAAAGCAGATTGATATAATGCAGCAATTTGATCAATGATATATTGCATAATAGTTGATTGCGGCAAAACTAATCGAAAAAAGAAACACAACTGTTCATTTTTTGTTGTGCAGTTGAACCTTCATCTTTCGTTTGAAATTGTAATTTTATTCATGCGCCGTTTTTTTCAACGTCTGTTAACTAAACCTGTACTATGGCTTGTACGCCGGTTTGAAAGCAAACCCGACATGAACCGTGTACACAAAGCCCTCACTGATTTATACAATCATATTCTCACAAATCCGGGTAAAAAAGGGGTGCTGATTAATCTTGATGTTGAACATGACAAAATCATCATCTTCAGCGATCAGCACAAAGGAACAAGGAACGGAAGTGACGATTTTATACCTGCTGAATCAAATTATCTTACTGCACTGAATTACTACAACCAGCTGCAATTTCATTTTATTTCGCTGGGTGATAGTGAAGAACTATGGGAGAATACTATCTGGCCCGTACTGGCAAAAAACAAAAGCACATTTGAAGCCGAAAAGAAATTTGCTGATACAGACCGTTTTACAAAAGTGTTTGGCAACCATGATCTGTTCTGGAACAACGATCCCTTTGCAAAACTTCATTTACTGAGTATGTATGGCAAAGCAGTAAAAGTATATGAAGCTGTAGTGCTGCAAACAAACTACAACGGAAAAGAAACCAATCTCTTTCTAACGCATGGGCACCAGGGTGACGGACAGAGCGACAGCAACCCTTTTTCTGAATGGGTTATTTCAGCAATATGGGCTCCGCTTCAGAGTTATCTTAACATGAACCCAAATACTCCTGCCAACAACAGGGAAATGAAAACCAAACACAATCAGTTCATGTATGCATGGAGTATGCAGCCGCAAAACCCGGTGCTGGTTACAGGACACACTCATCAGCCGGTATTTGCATCACTTACGCATCTTGAAAAATTATACAAAGCACAGATCATTGCAGAAAAGGAAAACGATACATCTGCATTGGAAAAAATTAAAAAAGAAATTGAGTTCAGGCAACATGAGTACGACTATGTGCAGGCAAATTACATGAACAATAAACCGTTTTACTTCAATACCGGTTGCTGCTGCTTTTCTGATGGCGATATTACAGGAATTGAATTAGCCGGAGGAATGATTCGCCTGGTTAAATGGACAAAAGACAATGAGCTTTCAAAACGTATGGTACTCGAAGAAATGAGTGTACAGGAGCTGTTAACTGCTGAGTTCTGATTATTTAAATAAAGAGGGGTGTTGAACATTCTTCAACACCCCTCTTCTGAATTCTATCTTCCGTTTTCTTTACTTCTTCCAGCTGTTATTTGCAAAGTTCATATCGGGCAGACTTCTTTCGGGATCAACTGCCACTTCTTTTACTTCTGCTTTTACCTGTACAGGAAAAACCCATGTATCGCCACGCTGCCAAACTTCTACCGGAAGTTTTACTGTTTGCACCTCACCGTTTACATCGGTTACTTTTACTGTAACGGGCATAGGCATTTTTTCAAGCAACTGCAGGGTAATGCTCACTCCGTTTTTGCTGTTGTTACGGATGGGGGTTACATCTTTCACCGCCACATCAAATTTCCAGGTATTCAATACCCAACCTCTCCAGTACCAGCTTAAATCTTCGCCTGCTACATTTTCGATTGTATGAAAGAAATCCCAAGCCGTTGGATGTTTAAAGGCCCACCTGTTCACATACTCTTTAAAAGCAGCATCAAACCTTTCTTTTCCCAAAACATTTGTACGCAGCACGTATAACATCATCCCCGGTTTATAATAAGCAGCTGCACCAAGATTAGCCTGCTGAATAACATCAGGTGTATTCAGCAATCCGTCCATCTTGTCGCCAAAAATATATCCTGCCATACCACTTACACTGGGATCATCGGCGTATTCGCCGTTATTAAATCCCTTGCCCGATAAAATATTGATGAATGTATTAAACCCTTCATCCATCCAGGCATATTTGCGTTCATTGCTTCCAACAATCATCGGGAACCATGTATGGCCAAATTCATGATCCGTAACACCCCACAATCCTGCATCAGTTGAAAATGCACTGCAGAAAACAATGCCCGGATATTCCATACCACCAACAACACCAGCTACATTTGTTGCTGCGGGATAAGGAAACTCATATAAATAGTTGCTGTAAAATTCTATACACGCTTTTGTAAATTCAGAAGATCTCCGCCAGTCATTTCCATCTTTTTTTGAAGCACTTTCTTTTGCATAAGCACTGATGGCAAGTGATTTTTTTCCACTGGGCAAATTAATCCGTGCTGCATCAATAATAAAAGCAGTACTGGCAGCCCATGCAACATCTCTTGTGTTCTGGCATCTGAATTTCCATGTTGTTGTTGCAGTTGATGGGCGTGATTTTGAATCATTCACTTCGCCTGCACTGCGGATGATGACTGTTTTATCACTGTTCTTTGCTTCATTCCAGCGTTTCATCTGTTCAGCAGTATAGCACTCTTCCGGGTTCATTAATTCACCACTTCCTACAAGAATCATAGTTGAAGGAGCAGTGATGGCATAATCAATATCACCATATTCCAAATAAAACTCTCCTGCGCCAAGATAAGGATTGGTATTCCAGCCAAGTATATCATCATACACACATACACGGGGAAACCACTGGGCAATTTCATAAATCCAGCCGTCTTTCTGCTTTAACCGCCCCATACGGTCAGTACCATATTCAGGAACAGTAAAACTATATTCAATCACAAGCTTAACTGATGAATGACTTTTCAGTATTTCAGGTAACCACACCTGCATACGTGTATCCGTTAAAGAAAATTTCGGTTCAATCAGTTTACCATTTGCCTCCACCTTTACCGATTTGATTACATCTCCGTCTGTAAATTCACCATTAGCCCAGCGGCCACCTTGCGTGGTGGTGGTTGCTGTGGCACGGGAATCATTTTTGTAAATGTTCTGATCTAACTGCAGCCACAAAAAACCAAGTTCATCGTTACTGTTATTGGTATATGTAAGTTGTACGGTTCCTTTCACCGAATGATCTTCGGGCTGAATACTTGCCTGTATAGAATAATCGGCCCTGTTTTGCCAATACTTTGCACCAGGAGCCCCGCTTGCACTCCGCACATCATTTCCCGGATAAGGATAGAAAAAAGGATGAAACGCTTCACGATGATCGTACCTGCTTTGAGCAAATACTGATAAAGCAACACAAATGCCCAGAAATAAAAAGACTGTTTTCTTCATATCAAAAATTTATAAACTGCCTAAAGAAACGAAGGTTTCGCTTTACTGAAAAGACTTTTTGTAAAAAGGGCCGTTAAAAATGATAAAACCGGTTCTTCGCCCGGAAATCAATGCAGAACAGGTTTGAGTTGAAACGTTTAACTGTTTCCCGTTTTTGAAAGGAGGTAAACCGGAATTCCCGCAGCAGTTATCAGCAGGCCGAACAACGAATTAATAACCGTTACTGATCCGTTCTGATAATTCTTTATATCGGTATAAACAGTGCTGACAAGAAAGAAAGTTGTAAACAAAACAAATAGAGCGGGTACAAGAGGATACCCCCATACTTTATACGGACGATCAGCATTTTTCATTTTCACTCTTAAAATAAAAATACCCAACGCACTCATTCCATAAAACAGCCAGCTCACAAAAATGAGCATGTCTGTAAGCATATCAAATGAACCGCTGAAGACGAGCAAAACAGTCCATCCTGCATTTAATAATAAAGCATTGCCCGGTGTTTGAAATCCGGGATGCACTTTTCCTGCAAAAGCAAACCATTTGCTTTCTGCACCCATTGCAAATGTTACTCTTGAAGTGGAAAGAACGTTTGCATTGGTTGCACCCAATGTTGAAAGAACAACCATGAGCACAATCATTGCTGCACCTGCTGCACCCCATGCAACAGTTGCAGCATCAGCAGCTATAAAAGAAGAGGCCGCCATTTTATCAGCAGGCAATACATAAACAAATGCAAGGTTTACCAGTACATAAGTAAGAATACAAATGCTTAATCCTGCCAGTAAACTTTTCGGAATATCTTTTTGCGGATGTTTGATTTCACCGGCAATAAAGGTGATGTTATTCCAGCCATCATAAGCCCAGAACGCACCTGCTGCTGCAGCCATGAATGCAGTAATCAATGAAAATCCCTGCGGGGCATCCGACAGTTCTGAAAACAAATTCCGGGTGCTGCCATTTCCTGAAACAAAAATCCCCGCTATCAACAAAAAAATAGCAATAAGCTTTAAAGCGGTCAGTAACTTCTGTACTCCTGCTCCCATTTGCATGCTGCGGTAATTGATGAATGTAAAAAACACAATCAGCAGAATGGTCAGCAGTTTAATCCCTATTTGCTGCAACGGAAAAATATCACCAATAAAAGGGATATGCAGGTACACACTTTGCTCAACCGTTTTTGAAAACGCCGGCAGATGTAAAAAGTAATCGGCATACTGGCTGCATACATAAGCAATGGAGGCATTCCCTGCAGTGTTAAACACAGCAAACGCAGCCCACCCGTATAAGAAAGCAAAGGCGTTGCCGTACATTTTCTGGAAGAATATATACTGCCCGCCGGTTTCAGGAAACATCGCTGCTGCTTCAGCATTGGTTAATGCACCAAAGAGTGTAATAATGCCTGCAACTATCCACACAGCAATCAACAGCAACGGAGAACCAAGCTGCAATGTCATAACAGCAGGTTTCATAAAAATACCGGAGCCGATTACTCCTCCGATAACAATAGCTATAACGGAAGAAAGTGAAAGTGTACGCTGGAGATCGGGCATCGGCTAAAGTTACTTGATTTCAATCCATAGAAAAAAAGGAAAACAAAAAGTGCAAATGCTTTTAGTTCTTCCCTGCTTTAATTATATTTATACAGCTTCCTGGTATCTCATACCCTTTCGAAATATTTTTTAAAAAATAAATTGTCAGGTTATGAGAAACGTTCAACACTTCCTTTTTGCTGTTGCTTTTTTACTGGCATCTTTTTTTACAGAAGCACAAAAAAAAATTGTAGTCATGGGGTCGTCCACTGCCGCCGGTTCCAATGCAAGTTCTTACGCTGATTCATGGGTGGGAAAAATGACTGCCCACTTCAGGCAAAACATGAGCGATGGCATGGATACCGTAGTTCATAATATTGCCGAATACGGCTACGCCACTTACCACGAAATGCCCACTTCGTTTGTACCGCCTCCCTCCCGGCCTTCGCCCGATCCTGCACATAATGTAACAATGGCATTGAGTTATACACCCGATATTGTAATTATTAATCTGCCAAGTAACGATATTGCCTTTGGCTATACCAAAAAAGAAATGATGGATAATCTGCGGCTTATGCATACCACCATTACAGCTACGGGTGCCCGTTGTTTTATCGGAACAACAACACCCCGTAACGATATAACAGTTGCACAGCGCCTTATGCAGCGTGAACTGGTTGATTCCATCAACAACAACTTTGGTGCATTTGCACTTAATTTCTGGGACGACCTTGTTACAAACGATGGTCAAAACCGGCTTCGTGATGAAGTAAGAGATCCGGGAAGTGATTATCATCTCAATGATGCAGGACACAATTATCTCTACCTGCGTGTGCGTGATAAACAAATTTTTACAGTAGCAGCTGCGCCATTGCCTTTAAAACTTACCGGTTTTGAAGCAGTACTGAAAAACAATGCTGTTGTGCTGAAATGGAAAACTGAACAGCAGGAGGCACAAACAGGTTTTGAAATACAGCGCAGCGGTAATGGAAGAGATTTTGAAACAGTACATACAAAGCATGTTGAAGAAGAAAGCATATCAGCCGGATATACACATACCGATCACTTTCCATTACAGGGAAAGAGTTTTTACAGGTTAAAAATTAAAGAGGGTACAAGACTTACTTATTCTGGTATTTTAAGTGTTCAGCGAAAAGCAGGCAACCTGTCTGTTCATCATCTGTTGCCTGTAAGCTCTTCCGGTTTATTAACTGCTGATATTAATGTAACCGCTGATCAGAAAATCACCGTCAGCATTATTGCTGCAAACGGCGCTTTGCTGCATCAGCAACATCTCACTATACAAAAACCTTACAGCCGTATTACAATTCCTGTTGGGAAGCTTGCTGCGGGACAATATTTTTTAAACATTCATGGGGCAGAAAACGAAACCGACACAAAAGCATTTTTTATAAAATAGCGTTTATTCTTTGCTGCAGGGAAAATATTAAAAGCTGCTGTATTCAATTGAATACAGCAGCTTTTAATTACCATTTCACTTCCTTTATTTCAATTTCGCCATACTGGTTATCCATGATAATATTTTCAACCTCGACTAACTGATTGGACTTGCCAAAATTCCTGAATACACAAACTCTGATAACAGATGGTATTCCTTTTCCATAATGCCAGCCACCGTAATAATGTACATTCAGTTTGTATTTACCTGTTACTGCATGCTTAAGCTGGTATTCAACTGTTCCCCGTTGATAATAATAATTAAACTGGTTGGACGCAGGTGAAATATAACCGCCATTTTTACTTGCAGTTCCATATATGCTGCAGGTTGAATTTCCCGGTTCATTTACTGACAGGCTGATATTACTTTCAAGATTATCATCAGCAGTAATACGTAAATCACACGGCAGGTTTTTCAATAAAGAAGGATTGATCTGCGAAATATTCACCAGCTTTCTGTGAATGGCTATCATTGCATTCAGCTCATTAAGCATACTGTTTTTCATCCGTAAATGATATTGCTCATCGGTGCCGAAGTCTTTTAAAATTCCATCATACAATACATCAATTGCCTGCTGGTATTTCCCACTTTGATAATACGCCCACGCAAGATCCCTGTACACCTGTAACATTTCAGGAAACTCTTCAAGCAGAGAGCCATAAATTTCAGCAGCTCTATCAAACTCCTTCCAGCTTTCTAAAAAGAAGCCAATTGTTCTGGATGCATAATAACTGCCATCTGCATTTTCTGCAGCTTCCATCAGAATTTCAATCGCCTTTTCTCTCAGTCCGCTTTCATAAAAGTGCTGAGCCATATCAAAATAAAATCCTTTTTCGTTTGCATGAACCGCCCTCAGTCTTTCGTAAAAAAAGAACTTTTCTTTCAGCGGAACAGATTTAATTTCCTGCAGGTATTCCACATCGTCCATATCATTGAGCTTGTATTTCCTGTTGTGATAATAATTGTAAGAATAATATTTTCCCTTTTTGGATACTATTACAATTGCTCCGGCCGAAGCTCTTGAACCATATATTGCTGCTGCATTTGCATCTCTTAAAACGGTGATGCTTTCGATATCGTTTACATTTATCACATCGTTGATATTTCCCTCTACCGGAACACCATCCAGTATAAATAGAGGTTTATTTGAAGATGAAACAGATGCTGATCCACGGATGGAAATTGTTGCTGTTGATCCCGGCTGACCGGCACCGGTTACCTGCATACCCGGAACTTTTCCAACCATTGCCTCTTCAACAGTACGGTAGCTGCTTAATAAATCCCGTTGGGTGAGATGTGAAACAGAATAGGTTAAACTTCTTTTTGTTGCTGATCCATAACCAACCACTACCACTTCATCCAAACGTGTTGCAGATGTTATTGATACTCCGGCCATTTTTCCTGCAAGCGTTTGCAAAACAGGGCTGCCCGTATTTGTATGCACGGTGTTTACATCTTCACTTTCAACATTGTTTACCACAGGTTTTTCATACGGTAAATATTTTAAAGGAGCTTCGTTCTTATCCCACATGCTTATGCGCCTGTTGTATTCATTGATGATGTTTGACAGAATGATTTCTTTTGAATTCATCATCATTCGCTTTCTTGCTTCACGGGTATCAATTTTCCTGTAACCGAGTTTCAGGCTTTCTTCTTCAAGGTCTTTCGGCACATCAATGTTGTACCTGATATAATCTTCCATTCTTTCAAGAACAATGTAAGCAGTGTTTTCCGTTACAATTCTCTCCCTTAAACCATAATCAAGTAATTCATTCCAGTAGTATTTCTGTTGCAGCTTCGGGTACAGTTCAAGCATATCCATTCTGTCAATTGAAGAATTGACAGAATTATTTTCCTTCCCGATCATTATTTTTTCCTGCGATGAAATCATGTTGTTATTTCCATACGTAAACAACAGCGTATCTGTAACAGAAGCAATTGTACCATTCAGAACGATTTTGTCTTTTAACCGGAGCGGGAACTGCTGTTCAATAATTGTTCTGCCGGATGAAGAAGTAACAGCAATCAACCTGTTTTCGGCAAAAGAGGCAAAATGCACAGCATTCATTGCTGACAGCCGGTTGAGTTTGATGATTCTTCCACCCGAGCCTATCATGTTATTGAGATAAGCCGTATCGGCCACATCAGCAGCATACACTGCATAAATTAATTTTGTTCCCTTTACAGGCAGTTTTTTTCCCAGGCTATTCTTACCATCAGAAAAAATAAATAGTATATCCGATGAAGCTGATGAAAAATCAAGCACCCCGAGTTTTGTTGCACCTGCATACTCCTGTTCTTCAAGATAATTTTCCCATCCATTCTTTCTTGCCTTCGTCAGATCAAATACAACCGTATCTTTTACTTTATAGTTAAAAGAGATGATTGTTAATTTCTGTACACGGTGCCATGCAATGTATTGCTTCAGAAAACCGATTTCCTTTTTTACATCACGCCGGGCACCTGATGAAGAAACATCCCAGAATACATGAAGTGAAGAAGGGTGAATTTCATAAACACTGTCGGCAGCAGGATGATATTTTAATGCAAAAAATGTTTGCATGACAGTTTGCTTTGTGCAATATGAAACATCCGCATTTAATGGCAAAACAAAACTGATGGGTTTATTAAGCACAACCGAATGCTTTTGAGCCGCAGCCGTAAACCCGTTTTCAGTTTGCTGAAATACTCCCAGGTTCATTACATCCATTTTAAAAAAAGGAAGCGCTTTTTGATTAAATGAAAATACCGACAGGCGGAAATTTTTTGTTGTATCAATACAGCTCATGGGAAGATGATATTCCTGCCTGCTTCCATTTACATTCAGTAACTGGGAAATGGTAATGGTTACTTTCCTTGTTTGCTTTGAAGGAATGGGATAAATCCGGAGGCAGTAATGATTAGCATATTCCTTTGTTAACAGCGATGGGTCGACCCGTTTGCCAACGATACGGTTATAAGCATTGGTTGCTTTCCAGCGTTCTTCAATGGATCCATCTCTGTAGCTGCCGTTTAAATCAAGCTGAAAAGCAGTAATCACCTGTTCATCTTTTAATTCAAACCGGTACACACCTTCCATTTCTGAATAGAGCGGATTATAAAACTCAAGCTCCATGAAGGTGGTTGCAGTAAACCCATCAGTAGTAATTTTTACCGAACAGTTTTGAAGAATCATATGCCCGTCAAGAACCCGTTGAGGAGCAGGCACAGGCGGATTAGATACTTTTTTTGATGGAGTAACCTGGCCAAATGCCAATGTAACAGATAGAATGCAGGTTGCAAAAAGAATGCATCTCATAAAACAGTATTTGAATCATGGATGCACAGGTTATTTCAATTACATAAATGTTTTTAAAAAAACCAGGATGAAGTTTAAGAAAAGTTGAAGGGGCTGTTTCAAAAGCAGTTTCACCTTAATACAGAGAAGACAATGTTCACAGCCGGTTCATTTTTCTCAGCTTCCTTTGTCTTTATTGTGCGCTTTATGTGAAAACTAAGAACTTTTGTACAGCCCCTTTTTCAGAATAACCCGGCGATTTTATTCACCCGGCAGTTCATTTTTTTTGCTCTTCCATGAACGGTGTTTGGCTCCATCCATTTTTACAATCTTTGGAGTAAACTTTCCAATCACATCAACCAATGCTTTCTGGCTCTGCATTACTTCATCAATATCCTTGTATGCAAAAGGCGATTCATCTAAACCACCGCCAAGCAATTTTACACCGAACTTTTTCAACTCATCCCTGAACTGTTTATCGGTTACACTTTCCATTGCTCTTGTGCGGCTCATTTTTCTTCCTGCACCATGACTGGCTGAGTTAACAGCTGCAGCTTCACCTTTACCTTTTACAATAAAACCATTTGCCGTCATACTTCCGGGAATAATGCCCAATACATTTTTACCTGCAGGGGTTGCCCCTTTGCGATGTACAATCACTTCCTTTCCTTCATACATTTCCTTCCAGGCAAAGTTGTGATGATTCTCCACCATTTTCATTGGCTTGCGTCCCAGCTGCTTTGCAATTTTATCATGTATCACATGATGACATGCACTTGCATAATCGCCAGCAAGATTCATTGCATTCCAGTATTCCATTCCTTCTTCTTCATCGAGTGTTAACCATGCAAGATTTTTTGCATCCTGTGGTAACCGACGTTTGCTGATAGCGATCCTGGTATAATGATTTGCAATGTTTGCACCCAATGCTCTTGATCCCGAATGACTCAGCAAACCAATATACATTCCTGCTTCCACGCCAAGCACTTCATCTTTCCCGGTAATTTCCACTGCACCAAACTCTACAAAGTGATTACCACTTCCGCTTGTACCTAACTGTTTCCATGCTCGGCCATGCATACTTTTCAGCAATGGCATTTCATAAAACAGGTTGTTATCCATTATTTCATGATCTGCAGCCTGATCAAACTGTCCGCCACTGCCAAACAAAGTCGCTTCATCCAGTTCTCTTGCAAAGAAACTTTCACGCTGTGTTAATTCGTTTGGGTTGATGTCAAAAATGCTCAAACACATTCTGCAGCCAATATCCACACCAACTCCATAAGGGATTACTGCATTTTCTGTTGCCAGCACGCCACCAATTGGTAAACCATAACCACTATGTGCATCGGGCATTAATGCACCGGCAACTGTTACGGGCAATTTTGCTGCAGTGTACATCTGGTGCATGGCTCCTTCTTCAATATGTTCCTGTCCGAAAATATTAAACTGTATTCCGCTTTGGTTCAGTGAAATATTTTGTCCGTCAACATCTGGTTCGGGCATTAATTTTTCGGCAATGGGTTTCAGTATTTCATCATTCAGGTAATTTTCAGGCGCATTGAGAATTTGTTTCAATATCGCCAATGCATCTTCTTCTTTATGATGTTTGAATTTCGTGCACATTACATGCATCGCCACACTTACTACCGGTCCTTCCGGGTAACCAATGGCTCTTATTTGTTTTCCTGATAATTTTAATTTGCTCATTGTTAATTCGTTTTTGGAAAAGCGTCTCCGTTTGTAAACAGAGAACGCTTATTTCCCTCCTCTGCACATAATCTGTTTTGTTATTTAATTTAATGATTCTTGTCTTGCGAAACCTATTACAGTTGTAACCCGTGGCAAAGCTTCCGCAACAGGTTCATCTCTGAATGCGTTTAATTCAGTAATTAAACTGTTAGCCCAACCGTACTGCCGGTCGGTATGCAACACCTGGCAATAGTTAGCTGCAAGTTCAATCATCCTGTTATTCGTTAAAACAAAAACAGTATTGTTAAAAAACATTTTCTGTTCTGCATGACCAAAGTAAGAATGCTGGTAAACATGAACTATCTCTCTGCTCAATTCTTCACTTACATGAGCAAATGCTGCACTTACATCCAGTTCACCAATAAAGCTTACACAAGGAACACGATCAAACTCAACGACATAAAATACTTTTACATCAAGATAATGTCCGTTAAACAAAGCTTCTGCTCCATTCACACGTCTGTTAAATAATCTCCATAACATAACTCCTCCTTTATTTTTTTGCTGTGCGGCTCATTTCAGAAAAACGTTTCCTGTTCATAAGCTCTCTTCGTTTTGCAATAAACCATTCGATAATGATCACAATCAACCTGATGGAAAACTGCATGATTGAAAAAATCATAGTATTTATTTGAATAGTAAAAAACCCGATCATTACAACAACCGGGGTACTTCTTCAAACATTTTGTTATGTGAGAATTAGGCCTGATCGTTTGTAAGCAAACACATCCCTTTCATGACAAAGCATAACATTCCTGTTAGCATACAATAAGCAACTGGATGTTGACAATTGAAATGCAGCAACGTAAAAGAGTTGTATGTTACACTTTTTATTTTTATTCATTACTACGGTTTGTTTAAATCTGTTTTATTGTTTAGCAACGGCCAGTTTTTTTATTTAGATTGAAAACAAAAAACCCCGCAATCTCTTGCGGGGCCTGTGTTATAGCGAATTTGTTTATTCACTTATTCAACAGCGTAACACGCCCCGCAAACAGTATAGTCACCATTCGGACTAAACTTATTTACCAGTTCAATATGTAATTGCATACGTGTCATTGTTGTTTAAAAATTTTTTTGCTGTGCAAAGATGAAACTATTTTTTTGATACAAACAAATTTTGAAAAAGAAATTTTAAAAATATTTTTTACTGCAACAATTAATGTTCAAATACAACTGTTTTGTTTTCATAAACAAATACACGGTCTTCAAATACCATCTTCAGTGCCTTGGCTAATACACTCTTTTCAATTTCTTTTCCCGCCTTTACCATATCGCTTACCGCATAAGTATGATTCACGGGAATACTTTGCTGTTCAATAATCGGACCTTCATCCAGATCGTTTGTAACAAAGTGTGCAGTGGCGCCAATCATTTTTACGCCACGGTTATATGCCTGCTTGTACGGACTTGCACCAATGAATGCCGGAAGAAACGAATGATGAATGTTGATGATACGCAACGGAAACTGCTGCACAAATACCGGCGACAGAATACGCATAAACTTTGCCAGCACCAGGTAATCGTAGTTGTATGTTTGAATTACTGCTGCCAACTCATCTTCAAACTCTTGTTTGGATTTGTTTTCGTGTGATACAAAATGAAACGGAATATCAAACCGTTTGCATAAATCGGCAAGTACATCGTGGTTACCAATAACACATTGAACAGTTGCACCCAATGTAGAAAAATGATTACGGATAAGCAGATCGCTTAAACAGTGATATTCTTTTGTTACAAGCAGTATCACTTTTTTCTGCGGATCAGGATTGATGCTGATAGTTGCATCAGCAGGTAATAAAACACTTAACTCCTGCTGCAGCTCTGCAATATTATTTTCATGCGCCGTTACAATACGTGCAAAGAAACGGTTTGCCTGTACATCCACATGCTCACGCATGGAAATGATGTTGAGGTGACGTTTTGCCAGCACACCTGAAATGGTGGCTACCAATCCAACCCTGTCGTTACATTGAATGAGAATAACCATGGTACAGTAAATTTAATTCTTCATTTGCACAACAAGGGTTAGCCTGTAAAAAGAAAACTAAAGATCAACAGAATCGTAAACGATGACTTTGCTCCAGAGATGGGAACATTCCTCCACGAATTTTAAATGAATGGGATCGGTTTGATAACTGGCCTGATCTTCTGCATTATCAAACAACACAAACCATGAAACTGCATAACCGTTTTCAATTACTCCACGATTGGTACCTGCTGGTTTACCAATATGAAAATCTTTGATAGTTGAAACGTTTGACAGTTTGTTTAATCCTTCAACCAGCTGATCCCTGTCGCTGATACTGCCGGGATTGTTTAACCAGAAGAAAACGTGATGGAGGAAGATATTTTGCATTTGAGTTATAAAATTAAAATACGACTTGTTCTAATTGTTCAATTGACGGCATTTCATCATAAGTTCTTCCGTTCAGCAAACGACCAGTTTTCTTTTTATTTGTGCCGCCCCACTGTTTGAAGAAAAATGAAACACCTGCATTTTCACATTGTTGTTGAATATCAAGTACCCAATCTTCGTGCATAGGTCTTGGGCTTCGTCCACTTTCGCCACCAACAATTACCCAATTAATTTTTTTAAGATTTAATTTATGTAATGGACCAATTAATGGTTCACAAGAAAGAAATTTTGTATGAGCATTTGTCTTTCGTAAATCATCAATCCTGTTTTTTACTTTATCATTTTCGACTGAAACACCCATCCATATATTCGGTGTCCATTTAAGTTCTTTATGATACTTTAATAAAATATCAGAACGTTTTGTAAGCACTTGGTAAATGTGTGGAGTATCATTCATTACAGCAAAAACATTCTTTATAAATTCAAGCGGAACATCTTTATGAAAAAGATCACTCATTGAATTTACAAATACAACCTTCTGACTTTTCCACGAATAAGGAACATTTAATGCACTTTCGTGCATGCGAAGTTCAAAACCATCTTTGTATTTATCAATACCCATTGCCTGTAAACGCTTTGCCATTACTTCTGCATAGCAGTGCTTACATCCCGCTGAAATTTTGTTGCAACCCGTAGTTGGGTTCCACGTCATTTCAGTCCATTCAATTGAAGATTGCGCCATTTTATAATAGTTTAATTGTAGTAGGCTCAATTAGTTTATGAAGTCTTGAGCTTATTAGCTTAAAATTTATTTTAATTTTCTCTTGATCCAATAGTTCGTTAAGAATAACATTAGCATCTTTTAATAAAAACCCTTCACTTAAAGTCCAAAGATATACCTCCTTACCCTGCTTTAAATCTCCGCTAAGAATTTTGCTTTTCAATTTCTGTTCGAAGACATGACGCTTTGTTGGTTTATTAAATTCATCGAAAAGGGAGGGCTTGGCCAAATCAATACCTTCATTATCAATATCAAAATTTGCTTCTCCAGTTAGTTTATCGTATTTCCAGCAAACATGCAAAAACTTTTCGATACCAAGTGTATGGTTTGTGCCAAAAATCAAACCATAAATTCCTGCAGGTTTTTTTATTGAAAATGGAGCTAAAAAATACTCCTTACTTTTTGGAATAATTGACCGATAGTATTCAAGTACTACTTTGTGGACATGATAATAACTTTTCCCATCCAAATCTTGCTTGGTAATTTTCAGATACTTCTTAAACTCAGCAAGTTCATTAAACCGCTTTATAAATGATGATGAAATAAAGAAAAGGAAGTCGGTTTGTTTTAGTTCAATTAGTTTGACAAACACAGACTCTGTAATTTGCTTTATTCCATTTTGGTCCAAAAAGAGAAAGTTTGCTGTTCTCTTCATGCTTTCATAATATTTTTCAAAAATTTTAGAGAAATCATCGTTATATGATTCCAGCTCATAAAGAGAATTGTCTGCAACTGATATTAAGCTTTTAACAAGCGTGTCAAACTTTTGTTTTTCATATTCATTCACAATCACTTTAATCTTTACGCCACTTTTGAAAATAAGATCTCTGTTTTCGTTTAGTATTGAAATTATTCTCAACGGACTTCCCATAATTCCATTTATATCTTTTCCTTCACCAGCAAACAAATCAAAAATTTGTATTTCTTTCCAAATTGGATTTGGTTTAGCAAGAAAAACGGGGAGCCATTCTTTAAAATAATCTTCAAAAATTTTCAATTTAACTAGGGTGCCTTCATCGAAGGGTTTATCAAAAATGTCTTTGGTAGCCATTTGGGTGTTTTTTTTCGAAAATAGCAATTAAGTTCTTTCAAAACAACTTCCCCTGCATTCCCGGCCTTCTAAATTTAGTTCTATCCAGGCTCCATTCTTCAGCATTCATTCCATACAGCTTTCCATATTTTTTGTATTGCTGGTTTACCAGTTTGGCAATATGTCCTTCGCCACGCATACGTACACCCCAGCGTGTATCGTTTACTTTTCCATCGTGGCTTTGTTCCACCAGGTGCCACACTTTATCGGCACGGTCGGGGAAGTTTTTATACAGCCAGTCGTGAAACAATAATTTAATGGCGCCGTTCAAGCGTATAAATGTGTAGGCCGTAAACGTGGCGCCGTTATCTCTTGCTACTTTCATGATGCGCTGCATTTCATGTTCGTTCAGTCCCGGTATCATTGGCCCCATCATAATGCCCATACGTACGCCTGCACTGCTGAGTTCGTTAATTACTTTCAGTTTTTGTTTGGCTGTTGTGGTGCGTGGCTCCATTACCCTGCGCAGATCTTCGTTAAATGATGTAATGCTCACCATGGCTGATACAATGTTTTTCTTTCCCATTTCCTGCAGCACATCTTTGTCTTTGAGTATCCATGAATTCTTTGTGAGTATACCTACCGGCTGATTAAATTCATTACACACTTCCAGCATCTGCCGTGTTAAACGAAACTGCTGCTCGGCCGGTTGATAGCAATCGGTATTGCCGCTGAGCATGATGGGTGTTGCATCCCACTTTGGCTGCATTAAAAATTTACGCAGCAGCTGTGGTGCATTTTTCTTTACGAGAATTTTTTGTTCAAAATCCATTCCTGCACTGTAGCCCCAGTACTCATGTACATTGCGTGCATAACAGTAAATGCATCCGTGTTCGCAACCGGCATAGGGGTTCATGCTGTAGCTCATACCCACATCGGGACTTTCCACTTTATTTACAATTGTTTTGGGATGTGTTTCGATGTATTGTGTTTTAAGATTACCATGTTCCCAATCATCAATTGCTTCAACATGTTCTTTGCTTGATTCGTTTTTTAAAAAACGGTTTTTAGGATTGAACTGTGCTCCACGTCCGTGATGATAAGCCGACTCTTCTGTTTCTTCTTTTGGTTTTACTTTATAATGATCCTGTTGCAATTTTTCTGACATATAGTTGTTGTGTTGAACCACAGAGACGCAGAAATATTTTAATGTATAATCTCTCTGTGTACTCCGTGACTCCGTGGTGAAAGATGATGAATAGAATTGTTGCCGTACAAGTGTGCGACGCAACAACAGTTCAACAGCGGTTATGTTGATGACTACATAAATAACTCACCCTGTTTTGTTGTAACGGGTAAATTCTGAAACTCGAACCGTTGTGCAACCTGGTATTGCATACTCCCAACGGGCCGCTTGAGTAACAGCATGGCATCGGCAATGAAACGACCGGTAAAATGTTTATGACTGTATTCGAGCCAGCCTTTTTCGTATTGCCATGGCTGCAGTTTGCGTGCAATGGTTAAATGCGGTTCTAAAATAAAATGTGGTTTATTATCATCGTTGAGTTTCATTAAGCGTTGTGCTTCGCTGCGGATTTCTTTTACGAGTGTTTGCACCGGAATTTTGCTTACCACGTTGATATAAATGGTATGGCTGGGAAAACTTCCGTAATCACGCAGTTCAACTTTAATGGGATGATAACCCATGGCCACCATTTTTAAACGGTTGATCAAACGTTCTTCCATCATTTCGTACTGTAAAAAATTGGCCAGCGTAATGTGTGGCTTGCCCCATTTTGCATGATCGGATTTGTACTTTTCAGCAAAGGCTTCTTTTACTTTTAAAATGCGGTTCCACAATTCCTGGTGCGGACCGAGTACAAGCAAGTACTCGTACACCCTGTAGCCGGGAATGGTTGCTGTTGTAATTGATTGTAATTGCATAACCCATCTTTTTAACCTCACCCTCGTTCCCTCTCCTCCAGAGAGGGAGGCCGGGCAATTGGTTGGTGACTGAAAATTGTTTCTTCATTTCTGCTGTTGCACAAACATCATTTTTGTATAATGTCTGTACACAGATGATGGGATTGCTGAAGTATCGGCCGGTTACTGAAGATGAAAAAATTTTTTCTTCAAAATCGTAACACTAAATTACTAAAAGTTTTAGTTTTACCAAACTTTCTTACAAACCCTGAAATAAAAAATATTCATCACCACTCTTTGCGCATGCAGGAGTTAAATTATTTTTCTATGGACGGGGAAGATTTTTTCGGCGCCGCTTATAAAGGCAGTAAACAGTTTACACAACACAACATCCGCACAGCAAATGCAACCGGCTTTGGAGCCGCTGCTGATGATTATGCTGAACGTGGTATTGATTTAAATGAACAGCTGGTGCGTAACAAACCTGCTACATTTTTCTTTCGTATGAAAGGAGATGCCATGCAGGATGCCGGCATTTTTGAACATGATATTTTAATTGTTGACCGATCGCTGAAACTGGCCAATGGAAAAATTATTGTTGCCATTTTAAATGGCGAATTGCTGGTGCGCAGGTTTCATAAAAATTTTTCATCAGCTTTTTTAATTCCTGAAAACCCGAGATACAAAACCATTAACCTGGCAGAGTTCACTGATTTTAAATTGTGGGGAGTGGTGGTTTATTCTATTCATTCCCTGGGCTGAAGCCCAGGGCCAGTCATAACTCAAGGCTGAGCCCAGGGCAAGTCATGAACTCAAGATAAATTGTAACGTTTAAATATTGCATATTATGCCAATGATTAAAGTATGGCACCTGGTTTGGGCAACAAAAAGCCGGCAACCTTTACTTGATAAAAGTATTCGTCAGACCATTTTTCAACATATGCGTGAAAATGCAAAAGAGAAAAACATTCATATTGACTTTATCAATGGATATACAGATCATATTCATCTGCTCATTTCATTTAATGCAGAACAGACAATTGCAAAAACAGTTCAACTGATTAAGGGAGAGAGTTCTTACTGGATTAATAAAAACAATCTGTGCGCAGAAAAATTTGAATGGCAGGATGATTATTTCGCTGTATCTGTAAGTGAATCAGGTGTAGATGCTGTAAGAGAGTATATTAAAAACCAGGAACAACATCATTCAAAGAAAACTTTCCAGCAGGAGTACGATGAATTTATTGAGAAATACGGATTTAAAATAATGAAAGGCTAAAGCCCTGGGCAAGTCATGAAGACAGAACACAAATCATAAAATCAGAATGAATCATAAAGCAAAAACACAACCTGACTTGCTCCAGCCTTCAGGCTGGAGATAATTGATAAAAAATTACAGGGCTTTAGCCCGGCAACATTATGTACGCCATTGTAGATTGTAACAATTTCTATTGCTCGTGTGAGCGATTGTTTAAGCCGCACTTAGACTATAAGCCGGTTATTGTTTTAAGCAACAATGATGGTTGTATTATTTCACGGAGTGACGAAGCAAAGAAACTGGGTATTGAAATGGCCGGACCATACTTTAAAGCCAAGCCACTCATTCAGAAATACGGTGTTTCGGTTTTTTCAAGCAATTATAATTTATATGGTGACCTTAGTTTCCGTGTAATGGAAACATTACGCATATTGCTTGGTGAACAGAATGTTGAAGTTTATTCTGTTGATGAGGCTTTTATTGATTTAAGTGTTTTTCCAAAAGAGGACTTACAGCAACTTTCCTTAAACATCAAAACAACAATAGAACAATGGACGGGTATCAAAGTTTCCATTGGTGTTGCGCCAACTAAAGTACTTGCTAAAGTTGCTAACCGGTTGTCGAAGAAAAACAAAAAGGCCACCAATTGTATTCTTGTTCTTGATACAGATGAAAAAATCAGAACTGCACTTGAACAAACCCCTGTGCAGGATATATGGGGAGTTGGCCGCCGCTATTCACAAAAACTAAAGGAACAGTGGTTTATTGATGATGCCTTACAACTAAGCAGAATGAGTGAAGAGTTCGGAAAGGTATACATGGGAGGTGTTGTTGGGGTAAGACTGATCCGGGAGCTGAACGCTATCCCCTCAAAAGAAATGGAAGATGAACTGGTAAACAAAAAAATGATTGCTACCACAAGAATGTTTGGTTCTCCTGTAACTGATATTGCTGATATCAAAGAAGCTGTTGCCACGTACACTTCAAGAGCTGCAGAAAAACTGAGAAGACAACATAGTGCAGCAAATATTATCAGCGTATTTGTGGTAGCAAAAGAAGAAAACCATAATGTAACATTTAATCACGGAATAACGCACAGCAATTACACCACATTACCAAACGCAACATCATTCACCAATGAACTGATTAAACCAGCGGTATCGCTTGTTGATACACTATACAAAAAAGGAACATCATACAAAAAAGCGGGAGTAATGCTAAGCGGCCTCGTGCCCGATTCATCTATACAAGGCAATCTTTTTTTACCACAGGCAAAAAATTGTGAACGACGTTTGATGGATATGATTGATAATATCAACTTCAGCCAGCGGGATGATGTACTGAAATATGCAGCAAGCGGAACAACAAGAGACTGGAAGATGAGGCAGGAATTAAGAAGCGGACGATATACCACCAGGTGGGATGAATTGTTTGAAGTGCATTAAGCAAATAAGGAACCTTGCGGGCCATCACCTATAAACTTCGGCTTAATTAAATTCAAACCAATTTCTTTATTCATCTTATCAACCAAATAAACAGTGAGTTCAGGCGATGTTGCTTCGTTGTGCATGTGCATAAAGAAATACAGCTCCTGCAAACCATGATCAAGCCAGTACTTCATACGATCAACCCATACATCACAACGTGTATAATCGCTTTTATGTAAACTGTTGCCCACATAACGGATAAATGCTTTGGGTAGGGTTAAATGCATGTGTGCACAATCTCTTCGCCCTGCAGTATCGGTAATCACAGCGCCGATGTTGAGTTCCTTCAACGTTTCAAACATTTCGTTGCGGATGTTTTCTTTTGCAAACCAATCGGGGTGACGCACTTCAAGAAAAAACTGTAAATCCTTTGGCAGTGATTTTAAATAATCAAATAACTCTTCTTTCCGCTTGGGCGAAAATGTATCACTCACCTGCACGAAGATGGGGCCGAGATATTCTTCAAACCCAACAATGCCCCGAAAAAATTCATTGGTAATAAAATCTTTTCCTTTTAAACTTCCCCTGTGTGTAACACCCTGGTACATCTTCGGGCAGAACTTGAAATCCATGCCCTTTGCTTTCTCTGCCCATTTACGAATACCAGCTTCACCATAAACTTTATAATGCGTGGCATTCAGTTCAATGCTGTTGTAATGATGCACATAGTGCTGCAGAAAATCTTTTTCTTTTGTTTTGGGCGGATAGATTTTTCCCACCCACTCGGTACGTCCCCACTTAGCACAACCGAGATACACTTTTGCATCCTTTACCGGCTTCCCTTTCAAAATAGTTTTATTGAACGCAGGTTCTGCAGGTAATGAAAAATCAATATTGTTTAATTCATGTTCATCAACACGTCCAAACTCCATCTCAATAATATTTTTTATACAGGTTGAACAAAACTTTTTCTGCATCGGGTGTCATTCCCTTTGTTGTATCCATTAAGAAATGACGTTTAAAGCCGAGTATTGCTGCGCTTGTATCTTTCATATCATAACCCACAATACGAATGGCACTGAGGTAATCGAAGTTTACAGGAACTGTTACATTGGTTGTATCGTTCCACCACAATCCAAAACCTTTTTCACTTAACGTTTTCCAGGGAAAACGCCAATTAGGATCATTCTTTCTTGTTGGTGCAATATCGCCATGACCAATAAAATTGGCTGCGGGAATTTTATATGCTGCTTTCAAACGTTCAAGTAAAGAAAGTAAGCTGCTGATCTGTCGTTCATCAAACGCTTCAAATCCATTATTATCTAATTCAATACCGATTGATGCAGAGTTCACATCAAACATATTTCCCCAGCGGCTTACACCTGCATGGTGAGCACGCAGGTAATCATTGAGCATGTGAAAAACAGTTCCATCACGGCAAATCACATAATGGGCACTTACTTCAGTTCGTGGAAGTGTAAATGTTTTCAGCGTTTGATCGCAGGTGTTTTGTGCTGTATGATGAATGATCACAAAACTTGGTTTGCGCATGGTGAAATTAGTTGTACCTGCAAAGTATGGTTCATTGTTTACCGAATCATGCAGCGGGTATTGCTTCAACACTTTTGCAAACTTCTTTGCCTGCTTTTTATACGATTTATTGGTTGTTGCATACGGACTTTTTGAGCAGCTTCCGGCTGCTACAACTAGTGTCACAAACAATAAAAGAATCTTCCATCTGTTCATGGCCGAAAGTTAGCCCTTTTCTGTTCACAATTACTCCAAAAATGCCGAAGTCAATGCTTTGAATCATTCTATCTTCTGCCGTTCATCATTCATCATTACAAATACTAACAATAACTTAAGTGTCGCAATTTTAACACACACAAAATTTTTTTATGAAAGCGTTCTTAATCATGGTATTCCTGTTTGGCGCTTTGCAGGCAGGTGCCCAGGCATGGACTAAACAATACGATTTTGTGGATGATTGTATTTGTGGTTTAGCAAAAGTCAGTAAAGATGGGAAATTCGGTTATGCCACCAAAGAAGGCAAGCTGGTTGTTCAACTTATTTATGACGAAGCTTTGTCGTTCAGCGAAGGCAAAGCTGCCGTTCGGAAAGGAGATAAATGGGGGTATCTCGACAGTACAGGCAAGGTTGCTGCTGAAATGACGTATGAAGAAGCCGGATCATTTCATGATGGTATTGCCTGTGTGAAAAAGAACGGCAGGTTTGGTTACATCAACAGCAATATGGAAGTTGTTATTCCTTATGAGTTTAATATGGCCCGTGGATTTTCAGAAGGCATGGCTCCTGTTTCAAACAGTAAAGGCTTGTGGGGGTATATCAATACAAAAGGCAAACTCGTTCTTCCTTATCAATACAATTTTGCAGATCTGTTCACGGAAGGTAAAGCCCGTGTACTGAAAGATGGAAACTTTATGATGATTAATAAAGAAGGTAAAGAAGTAAAAGAGTAATAAAAAACCTTATCAGATCAGATTACTTCTGCAATAAAAAACCACGTTGTTGAAACGTGGTTTTTTATTTTTTAATCATCTCTTCTGTCGAAGAAGGAGGAGGCTTTTAAATCTTTCACCGAATCTCTTCTTGTTACCAGCATTGGTATCACCACACCAACCGACAACCCAAGAATAATGAACAATACTTTTAAACCGTTATTGATGGTTGACTGCAGCACCTGTTCATAGTCGGAAGGTTGTGTGTTGCCAACAAGCTTGATCATTCCCAGCATCATACGGTATGCAAATACACCGGGCACCATTGGTATTAATGCAGGAATATAAAATACTGGTGGCGGTGCATGTTTGTAATGTGCAAACGGAATGCTCAGTAAACCAATCAATGCCGATCCGCAGAAGGGAGCAAGCACATCACTTACACCAAAACGTATCAATAAAAATTTTGTAAAGCCTCCAAGCCCACCCAATATGCCAATAAACACCAATGTACGTGAGGGCACATTAAACAACACAGCAAAACCAACTGCTGCAAATCCGCACCAGATAAATTTTTCTGCTACAGGTAAAAAATCAATTACTGCTGCAGGCAAAATGCCCAGCAAAATATGATTGGCCTGCTGTATGAATGCTGATATAAACATTAAATTTTCCATTTCTGATTTTACATTTGATAAACAAACATTGATGCAAGCAAACCAAGTGCAATGGCAAATGAATAAATCAAACTGTTGATTCCCCTGATGATTCCTGTTTGAATATTCCCATCAATTAAATCGGAAAACGAATTAATGAGCGGCACACCCGGTATTAAAAACAAAACCGATGTTACAAAACCATGATTACCCGGATCTGCAATGCCAAGTTTATATCCAAACCCTGCTACTAATGTTGCTGCAAGTGCAGCAAAGAAAACACAGAGATATGTATTGAAAGAAAGCTTGATTGACTCCTGCCTTACAAACAATCCAACAAATGTTGCTGCAAATGCAAACAGCATATCAGGAATTTGTCCACCTGCAACCCTGCAAAAAGAAGCACCGGCTAATGAAACCAATAACAATACTGCAATTCTTGGAAAATGCGGAAGCGCCTGTAAGCGGTCTAACTCTTCATTGATCTGGTTAACTGTCCAGTGTTCTTCAATTACAGTCCAGCTCATGCGACTGATACCTGATAAGATTCTGAAGTTTACACCATGCTGACCCGTTCTTTTCAAACTGGTGTACACCTGGTCGCCGTTTTCATTTTCAAGCGATAACAACACTGAACGGTGATTAATCACAAGTTCAGCTTTGTAATTAAATGAAGTTGAAATGCGTTGAATTGTTTTTCGTATGCGTTCTGTATTTGATCCCGATGTCATCAGCAAAGTACCTATGCGGAGTAAAAGTGTGCACAGTTCCTTTGCTTCGGGATGAGTTTTATTCACTTCCAAAACAAATAAATTAGAACGCAAAGGTAATTTAAAATAAGCAGGATGTATAATGACAGGAATTAGTCCTATACACCTGAAAGCTGATGAGAATTATTTTTTTGTATCAGCTTTACATATTTCGCCTGTATTGTCCGCCCACATCATATAATGCATGTGTGATTTGTCCTAATGAACAATATTTCACTGTTTGCATCAGCTGTTCAAAAATATTTCCATTGCTTACTGCTACCTGTTTTAATTGTTTCAGTTCATCCTTGCACCTGTTTTCATTGCGTTGCCAGAAAGCATGAAGATTGGAAATCTGTTGTTCTTTTTCTTCAGTTGTACTTCGTATGATTTCGCCGGGAATTATTGTAGGACTTCCTTTTTTATTTAAGAATGTATTTACACCAACAACCGGAAGTTCACCAGTGTGTTTCAGGTGTTCGTAGTGCAGACTTTCTTCCTGGATTTTATTGCGCTGGTACATGCGTTCCATTGAACCAAGTACACCACCACGTTCAGTAATGCGGTTGAATTCATTCATCACTGCTTCTTCCACCAAATCAGTAAGTTCTTCAATTAAAAACGATCCCTGGTTGGGATTTTCATTTTTAGCAGTACCCAGTTCACGGTTGATGATAAGCTGAATAGCCATTGCTCTTCTTACACTTTCTTCAGTAGGAGTTGTAATTGCTTCATCGTAAGCATTGGTGTGAAGCGAATTACAGTTATCATAAATAGCATACAACGCCTGCAATGTTGTACGTATATCGTTGAAATCAATTTCCTGTGCATGCAAACTTCTGCCACTTGTCTGAATATGATATTTCAACATCTGGCTGCGTTTGTTTGCTTTGTATTTATACTTCATTGCCTTAGCCCAGATGCGGCGTGAAACTCGTCCAATCACACTGTACTCCGGATCCATTCCATTGCTGAAAAAGAATGAAAGATTGGGCGCAAACTCATCAATGTTCATTCCACGGCTTAAATAATATTCAACATAAGTAAAACCGTTTGCCAATGTAAATGCAAGTTGTGTGATTGGGTTTGCACCTGCTTCAGCAATATGATAACCACTGATGCTTACACTGTAAAAGTTGCGTACATTCTGTTCAATAAAATACTCCTGCACATCACCCATCAGCTTCAAAGCAAACTCCGTTGAAAAGATGCAGGTATTCTGTGCCTGGTCTTCTTTTAAAATATCCGCCTGCACTGTACCTCTTACCTGTTGTAATGCCGCTTGTTTGCATTGGGCATACACATCAGCAGGTAATACTTCATCGCCACTTAATCCCAGGAGTTTTAAACCAAGACCATTGTTACCTGCAGGTAATTCGTTTGGTGAAGATGTATTATTATAGATTGGTTTTACAGCTGTACCATATTTTTTCTCAAACACTTTATTCACCATTGACCATTCACTATTCTCTTCAATCCATTTTTCACATTGCTGATCAATTGCTGCATTCATGAAGAATGCAAGAATGATGGGGGCCGGACCATTAATGGTCATACTTACAGATGTCTTCGGATCGCACAAATCAAAACCACTGTATAATTTTTTTGCATCATCAACCGTTGCAATACTTACACCACTGTTTCCAACCTTGCCATAAATATCAGGACGATGTGCAGGATCTTCTCCATAAAGTGTTACACTGTCGAATGCAGTTGATAAACGTTTGGCAGGTTGCTCAAATGATACATAATGAAAACGCTTATTGGTGCGTTCGGGACCTCCTTCGCCTGCAAACATTCTTGTAGGATCTTCGCCTTCACGTTTTAACGGAAACACACCAGCGGTAAATGGAAAACTGCCGGGAACATTTTCCTGTGCCTGCCAACGCAATAAATCGCCCCAGTCTTTATACTTTGGTAAAACAACTTTCGGAATTCTTGTACCACTTAAACTGGTGCTGAACATTGGTTGCCTGATTATTTTATCACGCACTTTGTATTCATAATAATCCTGCTGGTATGCTTTTAATTTTTCGGGCCAGTGAGCAATTAGTTTTTTAGCAACCGCAGTTTGCTGATCGGTGAGTTGCTGAATTTGCTTTTTAATTTCTTCAATAACCGCTAACGAGGCTTTAGCCACCGCCAGGGTTTGTTCAGCACCCTGCAACTGATACAGTTTTGATGCAATTGCTGATTGATCAATCACCAGCTGATTATAATCTTTAATTGTATCAGCAATTTCGCTGAGGTAACGAACCCTCGCCGGTGGAATAATGAGCGATTTATTAACGGTATCCTTATGAACAATATGATCAACTGCTCCGAAGCTGATGTTCATTTTTGTTTCAACTGTATGAATAATTTTTTCAAACAGTTCATTCACGCCTGTATCATTAAACTGTGAAGCAATGGTGCCAACAACCGGTAACTCATCATCTTTCGCTGTAAACAACTGGTGGTTGCGTTTGTATTGTTTACGTACATCGGCCAGTGCATCCAATGCTCCTGCTTTATCAAATTTGTTGATGGCAATCAGATCGGCATAATCAAGCATGTTGATTTTTTCAAGTTGCGATGCAGCACCATATTCAGGCGTCATCACATACAAACTCACATCACAATAATCAAGAATCGATGCATCACTTTGTCCAACACCAGCACTTTCAAGTATAATGAGATCAAATGCTGCTTCTTTGCACACATCAATGGCTTCCTGCACGTACACACTTAAAGCTTTATCGCTTTCTCTTGTGGCAAGACTGCGCATGTAAGCTCTCGGACCGGAAATAGAATTCATACGGATACGATCGCCGAGTAATGCGCCTCCTGTTTTTTTCTTTGATGGATCAACTGAAATAACAGCAATGGTTTTATCGGTAAATGCATGTAAGAAACGGCGAACGAGTTCATCTGTTACTGATGATTTACCAGCACCTCCAGTACCGGTAATGCCGAGTACAGGAATAATGGCTGATGTATTTTTCTTTGCTGATGGCTGACCATTTTCTGCAAGTGTAATGGCACGTGCAATGCGCCTGATATCTTTTTTCTCACCTAATGGAAACTTACCGTTCCAATGTTGAGGAGCTATCCAGTAAGCTGATTGTTCATTATCATTTTCTGATGTTGAACTTTGTTTGCATTGCTGAATCACATCTTCAATCATTCCTTCAAGTCCCATTTGTCTTCCATCGTCGGGCGAATAAATCCTTGCAATACCATAAGCCTGCAGTTCATTGATTTCATCGGGCAGGATTGTTCCGCCACCGCCACCAAATATTTTTATGTGTCCGCAACCACTTTCATCAAGCAGGTCTTTCATGTATTTAAAAAACTCAATATGCCCGCCCTGGTAAGAAGTAATGGCAATACCATGAGCATCTTCTTCAATGGCAGCTTCCACTATTTCCTGCACACTGCGGTTATGACCAAGGTGAATTATTTCAGCGCCCTTGCTTTGCATAATGCGGCGCATGATATTAATAGCTGCATCATGTCCGTCAAATAAAGAAGCAGCGGTTACAATACGTATTTTATGAGAATTCGGTAACTCCATATTCAGTTGTTTCATTGCAAAAATAGTTTTAATTATTCTTGCTTACACATGTTAGGCGATATGTTAAAGACAAAAAAAAGAGACTGTACAGAACAGTCTCTTTTTTATGATGGAGATAGTTTTAATACCCTGGATTTTGTACTAAAACTCCATTTGTTGCATCAATTTCACGCTGCGGAATAGGGAATACAAGTCTATCAGCATTCCATGCAAATGATCCGGTTGACATACGCAGTCTGCGCAGATCATGAATACGTTGACCTTCAAATGCCAGTTCAACGAAGCGTTCGTTCAAAACATCGCTCAACGATGGATTTGCAGAAGAAGTGGAATTGGTGCGAACCGCATTTTTTACCATCGCCAGGTCATCAGCAGGTGCTGCACCCACAGATGAGCCCAGTCGTAAATTACACTCTGCTCTTGTAAGATACATTTCTGCAATACGCACAACAGGTAAATTCTGGCTGAATGATTTCCATTTGCCACAATAAGTGTTGCCGGGTCTTGCACCCGTTCCAATGTAATACCACTCAGAAATTCTTAAATCACCCTGGTCATAGTTATTATCAGGATAGCTTGCAACAATTCTTACATCGGCACGGCCAATACCGGGCAAACTTGCATAGAAAGTAGCCATACCATTATTTGCAGTACCCGCATTGTTCTGTTCGTTTTGCTGAATTTCCCAGATTGATTCTGCAGTGTTTTTGTTATCAAACACAGCTCTTACAGAAGCATTCATTTTATAATAACCGCTTTCGATAACTGTATTGGCTGCAGCAAGAGCAGCAGTATAGTTTGCCTGCTGCAAATAAACCCTTGTTAAAAATGCAAGAGCAGCATATTTTGTTGCCCTTACGCCATTTTCTTCAGGTAATAAAGTTGCCGCTTTTGTTAAATCAGTAATTACCTGCGTGTAAACCTGCTGTACAGTACTGCGTGGGTTTTTTTCAAACGCATCTGTTTCTGTATTTGTTGGTTTTGTTTTAATAACAACACCAGATTGTGTGTTGCCCGCTACAGCACCATAAGGCAACCCATATAAACGCACTAACTCAAAATGCAGAATACCACGTATAAACAATGCTTCGCCTTCGAGTTGTTGTTTCAGATCGGCATCTTTAACTATATCGAGAGAATTCAACACGATGTTTGAAATATTGATAGCCCTGTATGCTTCTGTCCATATTAGGTTTGCATCAGCATTATCTCTCAACATGGTTTTACCTGCAATTTGTCTTGGCGACTGAAAAGTTCCACGCCATGTGCAAATACCATCACTTCCTAAAAGATCGGGTACCATTAACAGGTTGGTTCCATATAAAGAACCTCCGCCCAAAACGGAGTATGCACCAACAACAAGTGAATTAACGTCCTGATCTGTTTCAAGTGCGTTTGCCGCATCAATTGATTGTTTCGGCTCAACATCAAGCGCCTTTTTACATGAAGTAAAAATTGCAGCAGACATAAATGCGAGCAGTATTAATTTATTTCGAATTTTCATAACAGTAATTTTTAGGTTTTGATTACAATCCAACATTTATACCAACAGCAATTGTACGTGCCTGCGGAGGTGTATAAAAATCATGCCCCAGGTTTACATTGCCAACATATAAAGTATTTACTTCCGGATCGTAACCGGTGTACTTGGTGAATGTGAACAAATTGGTTCCTGAAACATAAACCCTGGCTGATTCAAGTTTCAATGGTTTCAGCATTTTCTTAGAAAAGTTATACCCGAAGTTTATGCTCTTAATTCTGAAATAAGATCCATCTTCAACCCAGCGGCTGCTCTTTCCTGCGCCATTACCATCATATAATCTTGGTTGAGGAATACTTGTAACATCACCTGCTTTTTTCCAATAGTTCATCTGATCTACTGTCTGGTTATCGAAATAATCACCATTTACACTCTGGAAAAATCCTGCAATATTGTAAACATCATTACCACTTACAAACTGACATTGAATATCAAGATCAAATGATTTGTAGCTGAAGCGGTTATTCCATCCACCATAAAAATCAGGGTTGGGGTTACCAACCACAGTATCAACTGCCGAACTGTATGAATTGGTAGTTGTTCCATCGGCAAGCATATACAAGGCATCGCCATTTGCAGGATCAACACCCATATATTTTTTCCCGTAAAACTGACCGAATGGTGCTCCCACTGCTAATCGTCCCAAAGTTCTTGAAGAAGGAGAAACAGGGGCTACGAGACGGGTAACTTCATTTTTGTAAGTTGAGATATTGAACGAGGAAGTCCATCTGAAAGCTCCGGTAAGAATATTTGCATTCAACACAAATTCAAAACCGTGGTTGTTCATATCACCTACATTCTTTGTAATACTTGTGTAACCGTTTACAGCAGGTGTTGGAACGTTCAGAAGAATATCTTTTGTTTTCTTAGTAAAGAAATCAAATTCGCCGGAAATACGGTTGTTGAACAATCCGAAATCAAGACCAATATCAAATTGCTTTGTATTTTCCCATCTCAGTTTTTCATCGCCTATTTGTGATGTAATCATACCACTGATGTTTGCGTAAGCTGCTGCTTCGTATAAACTACGGGCACCGAAATTTGCTATTTCTGCATTACCTGTAACACCATAGCTGCTTCTTATTTTCAGGAAGCTGATTACATCGATCTGTTTCATGAAGTTTTCTTCGCTGAGTATCCAGCCAACAGATACTGCAGGAAACGAACCATAAGGATTGTCTTTACCAAAACGGCTTGAACCATCAACCCTGAAACTTCCACCCAAAAGATAACGGTCTTTAAACTTATAGTTGGCTCTTGCAAAATAAGAAACGAACCTGAAACCTGTTTCGCTTGAAGATCCATCAGAGATAATTGCTGCACTTGCAATTTTTGTAAACTTATCGTTTGGAAAAGCAAGGCCGGTTACACTTGCTCCGCTGCTTTGTCCTCTTTGATATTCCATACCTGCCAATGCATCCAGTACATGATTATCACCAAAAGACTTGTTGTAGCTGAATGTATTTGTGCTGGTAAGCACATTGGCAGTAACCTGGTTATTGTAACTGTAACCATCGGGTGCGCCATCTAATGTACGTCTTCCTAAAAATTGATTTTCCTGCAGGTTGTTCCAGTCAATACCAATTTGAGAACGGAAGCGCAGGTTTTTAGAAAAGTTTACTTCTGCATACGCATTGCTGATAGAACGGAATGTTTTATTCAGTGTTTGGTTATTATCTTCTCTTTCGATAAGGTTGTTATAATAAAGGGTGGCATTATTATACTTTCCGTTAGCATCTCTCAGTGGATGCAATGGTGGGATAGCATTTAACTGCAGAGGATTACTGAAAGCATTATCACTGGGAACGCTGTAGTTATCGCTCTGGTTAAGTGAAATGTTTGTTCCAAACTTGAAAATAGAATTGATTGAATGATCAATGTTAATACGAAATGTTCCTCTTGTAAGTCTGTTTGCAAGAATGATACCCTTCTGATCATTGTAACTTGCACTTACCAGGAATTTGGTACGTGCATCACCACCATTAACAGAAGCATTATACTGTCTTACATAACCTTTCTGAAATGCCTGATCTGCCCAGCTTACATCATTGGTGCTGTTCCAATCGTCAGTTCCTGTTTCTGCAGCAAATTCATCTGCACCCACATATCCAACATTTTCAGCAGCTACAGAAAATAATTCCTTGTATTGGGAAGCATTTAAAAATTGTCTTTTGTGTGTAGGATTGCTCCAGCCTGTGTACACACCTGCATTTACTTTTGTTTTTCCCTGTTTACCACTTTTAGTTGTGATTAATAAAACACCATTTGATGCTCTTGAACCATAAATGGCAGAAGACGCTGCATCCTTCAAAACCTCAATTGATTCAATATCGTCGGGGTTGATTGTTGCAAGCGGATTATCTGGCTCAGTGTTACTGCCTAAAGACTGGCTTATAACCGGTACTCCATCTACCACTACAAAAGGTTGCTGATTTGCTGAAATTGAAGAAATACCCCTAACCCTTATATTCAAACCTTGCCCTAATTTTCCGCTACCTGAGTTTATATACACCCCGGATGCCCTTCCCTGCAATGCCTGTTCAAATGAAGGCAAAGGCAGGTTACTGAATTCCTTTGAGCTTACTTTGGAAATTGAGCTGGTGATTTCTTTTTTAATCTTACTTCCATAACCTGTAACAATTACTTCTTCCAGTCTTTTACCCTCTGCCGATTTCAAAGAAACAGAAAGAAATGAGCCAGTTAAAGAAACCTCCAGTGATTCAAAACCCACTGCCGAAACAGTTAAAGATTTTGTGCTTTCGGGCACTGTAAGTGAGAAGATTCCATCAAAATTTGTTGCAGTTCCTTTATTGGTACCTTTTAAGGTAACCGAGGCATTAGCGATGGGGGTTCCGCTTTCATCTGTAACCTTACCGGTTACTTCTTTTGTTTGAGCTTTTAGCTGCGTAATAAGCAACAGAAAAGCAGCCAGTAATCCCAGCAATTTTCTCATGTTCGTCAATTTTAGTTAAAAATAAAAATTACAAAATCCTTGTCCTTATTGCTTTAGACAACAAAGCGCAATTATAGCTGCTTTTCACAAAACAAATGAAGAATCTTTTACAAAAGGCTCTTTTTTGATGACAAAATCAATCCGGAATTTATATTACAAAATTCCCTAATCTCTTCTGCCCAAGTATATCAAAATATACTGCACTAACATTGCAATTGACGCCAATGCGGCAACTACATAAGTGGCAGCAGCCCATTTAAGAGCATCTTTTGCACCCGGATACTCCTGCGAATTGGTAACATTTGTACGCTCAAGCCAGGCCAAAGCCCTGTTGCTGGCATCAAATTCTACCGGAAGTGTTATAATAGAAAAAAGTGTGGACGCTGCAAAAAGAATAATTCCGATTAACAAAACAGTTGGGTTTCCTCCACCAAAACCAAGCACACCAAGACCAATCATCAAAACCCACTGCGACAAAGTTGTACTTATTTGAACGACGGGGACAATCCTTGACCGCAGCATTAACCATTGGTAGGCTGTTGCGTGCTGCACTGCGTGCCCACATTCATGAGCAGCCACTGCTGCTGCTGCCACGGAATTACTGTTAAATACATCCGGACTGAGATTAACCGTTTTTTTCACAGGATCGTAGTGATCACTTAAAAATCCACCAACCGATTGAACCTGAACATCATATATTCCATTCTCTTTTAACATTTTTTCGGCAATTTCCCGCCCTGTCAGCCCGCTTCTTAATGGCTGCTTGCTGTATTTCGTAAACTTGCTTTTCAGCCTCATTTGAACCAAAAAGCCAATTGCCATAAAAATCAGGGATACAAATAAAATTCCAATATTCATTTCTGTCTTTTTTTAGAATTACTCATCAAATTAGCTTCCAAATTACGAATTTGACATAAGTTAACCATAGTAATACCCTTTGTAAGTCTTTTTGGCAGAACCGGTTACGTTTAAAGATGGCCGTAAGCAGAAGAGCATAAAGGTTCAAGTGCTTTTTATTTTTATATTAATTTGTATATCAATTACTTATAAGGAAAAAACAGGCTGCTGTTCTGCGCTGAATATCTTGCCATTTAAAAAATAATTTATTCACATCACACAAAAATAATTTTGCAATCTGGGCACAATTTGTAATTTAGCAACAGAATTTAATGGGTTAGTAAGTACAAAGGGTTGGAAGAAATTCCAGCCCTTTTACTTTTTGCAAACTCTGCTTTTTCTTCTTTCTTTTCGCCAAAAAATACATTGTTTAAAGATTCTTTTCCCGGTTTAGAGAAATAATTTTTTCATTGAAATCATTTTTTTTAACGCACTTTTATGCGGTTGAGAAAAAAATACCATGAGCAAAGTCAAATCATCTTTTTTTTGCCAGAACTGCGGATATGAATCAGCAAAATGGCTTGGTAAATGTCCCTCGTGTAATGAATGGAACACTTTTGTAGAAGAAATCATTACAAAAGATAAAAGCAATCCGCAAAAACAAAGCTGGAAAGAAAACAGCGGAAGTGAAATGAAAACAATTTCGCTGAGCGAAATAAAAAGTACAAAAGAAGAAAGGATTTTAACCCAGGACGCAGAGTTGAATCGTGTACTTGGTGGTGGTATTGTTCCAGGAAGCATTGTATTAATTGCAGGCGAACCCGGAATTGGAAAATCAACTCTGTTTTTGCAACTGGGTCTTCATTTAAAAAACACAGTTACACTTTATGTAAGCGGCGAAGAAAGTGAGCAGCAGATTAAAATGCGTGCTGATCGTTTGCAAATGAGTAATGAAGACTTTTATTTACTTACTGAAACATCAACCAACATCATTTTCCAGGAAGTAAAAAAGTTAAAACCGCAACTGGTTATAATAGATTCAATACAAACTTTACAAACACCTTTTATTGAAAGCGGTCCCGGAAGCATTTCTCAAATCAGAGAAACCGCAGCCGAGCTTCAGCGCTTTGCCAAAGAAACACATACACCTGTATTTCTCATTGGGCATATTACAAAAGATGGAACCATTGCAGGACCAAAAATTCTGGAGCACATGGTTGATACTGTTTTGCAGTTTGAAGGTGACCGTCATTATGCTTACAGGATTCTGCGTACAATGAAAAACAGGTTTGGTTCAACATCTGAACTGGGTATTTACGAAATGACGGAAACAGGCATGCGGCCTGTAAACAATCCAAGCGAAATTCTCATCACACAAAAAGAAGATCAGTTAAGCGGCATTGCCATTGCTGCAACAATGGAAGGTATGCGACCATTGCTTATTGAAGTGCAGGCTTTGGTAACACAAAGTGTGTACGGAACTCCGCAACGTACCGTCAGCGGGTTTGATTTGCGAAGATTGCAACTGCTCCTCGCCGTTCTTGAAAAACGTGGTGGTTTTCACTTTGGAATGAAAGATGTGTTTTTAAACATTGCAGGAGGCATTAAAGTGGAAGACCCTTCTATTGATCTCGCTGTATTGTGCGCACTACTTTCCAGTTATGAAGATGTGCCGCTAAATCCACATCTCTGCTTTGCAGGTGAAGTTGGTTTAAGTGGTGAAATACGTGCTGTTAACCGCATTGATCAGCGTATTGCTGAAGCTGAAAAACTGGGATTTGAAAAAATCATTATCAGCAAATACAACCTTGGGCACCGGAAAGAAAGCGACAAAAAAATCATGCAGAAATACAATATCGAAATTGTAACCATGAGCAAAGTGGAAGAGTTGTACCAGTATTTATTCCAGTAAACCGGAGTATTTGATTTTGTATTTTTTCTGTTTATTTTAGACAGATGATGAACACCCGGAAATGGCTCAGCGATTTTGCTCATCTCTTCTATCCACACACCTGTGCAGGTTGCGGCAGTGATTTGCTGGAAAACGACCAGGTTATTTGCATTCACTGCTATTCACAATTGCCCGAAACCGGCTTTTCATCTCTTTCGTCGAACCCGATTGAAAAAATATTTTTTGGCCGACTGGATGTTCACGCAGCAACTGCAGGTTATTATTTTACTAAAAACTCTGTTTTGCAACATCTCATCCACCAACTCAAATACAAAGGGAGAAAAGATGTGGGCCTGCAATTGGGGAAATGGGCTGGATTGCAGTTAAAACAAAGCAACCGTTTCAGTAATCTTGATTATTTGATTCCGTTACCGCTCTTTCCGCATAAAGAAAAAAAGCGTGGTTACAACCAGGCAGCGGTTATTTGCGAAGGCATATCTGAAATAATAAATGTACCCGTGTTAAAGGATAATGTACTGCGTAAACGTTATACCGATACACAAACAAAAAAAGGCCGCAGCGACAGATGGGCGAATGTTGAGGGAAGTTTTGAAGTAAATAACCCGGAAGCTTTGATGAACAAAAACCTGTTATTGGTTGATGATGTAATTACAACCGGTGCAACCATTGAAGCCTGTGGGTTTGCAATGAAAGAAGTGGCAGATGTAAAGCTCAGCATTGCAGCTCTTGCATGGGCAAGCAACGATTAAGAATAATTATTAACGAAACAATAAAAGGCATTCTGTAAAGCTTTCTTATTTTTACAATCAGTGAAGTCATACATTACTATACTGCTTTTTCTTTTCATTGCTGTTGCATCTTGCCGCAAAGAAACGCTGAACACAAGTGCCGACGCAAAACTTACTTTGGCAAACGACAGTCTCCGGTTCGACACAGTTTTTACATCAGCAGGCTCTGTTACAAAGTACTTTCTCATCAAAAATGAAAACAGGCAACGTCTCCGGATCAACAATATTCAGTTGATGGGTGGAACTGCGTCAAGTTATAAAATGAATGTTGATGGCAGCCCGGGTGTACAGTTCAGCAATCTTGATATTGAAGGCAACGACAGTATTTATGTTTTTGTAAATGTAAACATCAACCCTAACGCCGCCAATCAACCTTTTATCATTAAAGACAGCATTAAAATTGAATCGAACGGCAATACACAATTCAAGCAACTGGAGGCATGGGGGCAAAATGCCAACTATATACGCAGTACAATTTTTCAAGGTAATATCACCTGGACAAAAGACAAACCGTATGTGATACTCGGCGGTATGATTGTGGATACAAATGCAGTACTAACCATTCAGCCAGGCACAAGAATTTATCTCAACGCCGATGCACCATTTATTGTTGATGGCACATTAATCAGCAACGGAACAAAAAGCGACAGCATAGTTTTCAGAGGCAACAGGCTTGATGAACCGTACGCTAACTACCCCGGTGCATGGCCCGGCATATACATGAGAGGAAGCAGCATCAACAACCGGCTTACATATACGTACGTAAAAAATGCTTACCAGGGTATAGTGGTTGAAAAACCTTCCAATAACAGTAATCCCAAACTTACTTTAAACAACTGTGTGCTTGATAATATTTATGACATTGGTTTGTTTGGAATCAACACAAATATTGTTGCCAGCAATTGTTTAATCAGTAATTGCGGAAACAATATTGCTTTAATATATGGAGGCGATTACCAGTTTACACATTGCACAGTTGTGAGTGCATCCAACTCATACGTGCAACATAAAAATCCGGTACTTACAACTGCAAACTTTATTAAACAAAACAGCCAGGTTTACACTGCACCTTTAACTGCTGCCTTCACCAATAGTATTATCTGGGGATCAGAAGGGTTTGTTGAGAACGAAGCAGTGGTGCAGAAAGAAGGAACTGCTGCCACTTCGGTAATCTTCAACAATGTTTTGTTCCGTACAAAAACCGATCCTTCACACACCACATTTACGAATGTTATACGAAATACTGATCCAAAGTTCGACAGTGTGGATGTTGTAAAAAGATATTATGATTTTCACTTAAAAGAAGGTTCCCCGGCTGTTAACAAAGGTATTGCCACACCTCTTTTAACAGACTTTGACGGCAAAGCAAGGGTCGGCTTACCCGATCTTGGTTGTTACGAAAAGCAATAATCCATTAGTCATATTTGATGAGCGGATAACCAACTGACGGTTTTCGCATGATCTTTGAACCACTTTGTTTTTTCTTTGTTATAATTCTAAAATCAACCAAAAATGATACGTTATATTCTTGCATTATTCGTGTTTGTTTCACTGTCATTTACAATGGCTGTAAAAAAGCAAAACGCACTTCCCAACATTTACAGTTTTAAAGTTGAATCGCTTGAAGGCGGAACAATCAACTTTGCCAGCTTTAAAGGAAAGAAGATTTTAATTGTGAACACAGCTTCCAAATGTGGTTATACTCCGCAATACGAGGAGCTGGAAGCATTGTATGAAAAGTATAAAGACAAGCTGGTGGTAATTGGTTTCCCGGCAAATAATTTTGGCGGACAGGAACCGGGAACAAATGCAGAGATCAGGGAATTCTGTACAAAATCTTTCCAGGTAACTTTTCCCATGGCAGCAAAAATCAGTGTAAAGGGCGATGATATGCATCCGTTGTACCAATGGCTTACCAGCAAGGAAAAGAACGGCGTGCTTGATGCAGAAATTAAATGGAACTTCAATAAGTTTTTGCTGAATGAAAAAGGCGAACTGGTTGCATACTTCCCAAGTAAAGTAAAACCAATGAGCGAAGAGATTACAAGTAAGCTGTAAAATGAATTATATTAATAATGCCTAGCTTAAGCTTTGATATAAAATCAACAAAAGACTTTTACAATAAGCTTTTGGAAGAATATGAAGATTTCCAGAACAATAAAACCTCAACTAGAATCGCTCTTAATTGTGCAATGACTGCATGGCATCTAACTGAATGGGTGTATCATGAATTGTCTCAGAAAATAAATAATGCTCCTAAAAGCATTTCTCTGAGTAAAAAAGAAATTAAGGATTTTCAAGATGAATTAAAAAAACAATGTCTTTCATTACAAATAGTTAATGATTTAACCGATGGAACTAAACACTGCCTACTGTCCCGGAACGCAACTATTAAGGAAACCGAATTTTATGTAGGAGAATTCAGTGATGAATTCAGTAGAGAATTCAACACTGATTCTTTAAATATTTTTCTTAATGATGGAAGAGAACTAAACTTTGAAACCGAGATTAATACTGTTATTGCGTTTTGGGAAGAGTATTTGAAAGAAAAGCAATTGATTTAAGTTTGTTTTCATCCCTATCTTCGCCGCATGCAATTCAGCAATGTTATCGGTCAGCAGCAGGTGATTCATCAGTTGAAAGAAATGATGGACAATAACCGCCTCAGCCACGCTTTGCTTTTCATCGGCAAAGAAGGCAGCGGAGCGTTACCACTTGCACTTGCCTTTAGTACGTATGTTGTTACTCAAAGCGAAAAACAAAAACCGGTTGCAACAACTGCCGGTTTGTTTGGCGATGAACCGGTTGCCGCACCATCATCGCACGGAGCTGAATTGGCCGAACAATATATTCACCCCGATATTCATTACAGCTACCCGGTTATTCCACGCAAAAGCGGCGATAAACCCGTCAGTACCGATTACATTAATGAATGGCGTGAATTCATCAAACAATACCCTTACGGTAATGTGTACGACTGGCTGCAGTTTATTGGTGCCGAAAACAAACAGGGAAATATTACTGCAGCTGAGTGTGCCGACATCATCCGCAAACTCAACCTCAAAAGTTTCGAGAGCGAATACAAAATACTTGTGTTGTGGATGCCCGAATACCTGGGCAACGAAGGCAACAAATTGCTGAAGCTGATTGAAGAACCTCCGGCTAATACTTTATTTATTCTTGTTGCAGAAAATGAAAGCCTGGTACTGCCCACCATTGTGAGCCGCTGCCAAACAGTTCGTATTCCGCCGGTTGAAATAAAAGATGTGGCCGAAGCACTTGTGCAACGCAGCAGGTTAAGCGAAGACCAGGCCATGCAGATTGCCGGTGTGTGCGAAGGCAATTACAGGGAAGCATTGCAACTGATTCAGCATGCGGAAGAAGACTGGCAATCGTTACTGCGGGAATGGCTGAACTCCATGCTTAAAACCGGGCCGGTGGCACAGGTAAAATGGGTGGATATTATCAGTCAGCAGGGGCGTGAAAAGCAAAAACAGTTCCTGCGCTATTTTACCCATTTGCTGGAGCAAAGCATCCGCCTGCGGACAATGGGTGAAGACATTTTACCACTGACCGGTGCCGAAAAAGATTTCTCCATGCGCCTCAACAAGCTTTGCGATGTAAGTCAGCAACAGGCCATTACCCAGGAGTTAGACAAAGCCGCTTACTATATCGAACGCAATGCCAATGCCAAAATGCTGTTCATGGCGCTCACCATCAAACTCTACCATATTATTGCCAACAAAACGGTGATTGAGGTGAATTGATCCCAACCCGGGGCCTGAAAATCAAAACATGCCTGCTTTTCCGCAAAAAACTCTATTTTTGATGAATGACCTGTGTGGAAGGATTCTGAAAAGATGAGGTCAGAGGAAGAAAGGATTGTGTGGATGAGCTGTTGAATGATGATCAACTTCTGTTGCGTCGCACTCTTGTACTGTATTGCCGGTTTGGGCAACACATTTAAACATATACTTTTTCGCTGAAACAAAAACTGCCGAACAAAGATCAAAGCGTACAAGTGAGTGACACAACCAAAGCTTCATAGATATTCTGCTGCTTGCTCCCAAAGCCTTCTTCAATTTTAATTAATCATTTTTCATTTCGCATTTATATATGGGTTGTTCAAGTTGTGGTACAAATGGCGTCAATGGATGCAAAAGCAACGGTGGCTGCAGCACTGGTGGCTGTAACCGTTTGAATGTACACGACTGGCTGGCCAATCTTCCGTTCAGCGATCCCGACAGTGATTGCCGTGTTATTGAAATTACTTTTAACAATGGCAGCCGCAAAGATTTTTACAGGAACAATACACTTCAGACTTTCATTAAGGGCGACATGGTTACTGTTGAAGGCGTGAGTGGTTTTGATGTGGGTATGGTAAACCTTACCGGCGAACTGGTACGTTTACAGATGAAGAAAAAAGGCGCAAAGGAAGACAACCCTGAGATAAAAAAGATTATGCGCCGGGCCAATGAAATGGACCTGCAGAAATGGAGCGAAAGCAAAAGCAGGGAAAAAGCTTCGTTAACAAGAGCAAGAGCCATTATTATACAGTTGAACCTGGACATGAAGCTGATTGAAGTGGAGTTTCAGGCCGATGGCAGAAAAGCAACATTCTATTATACCGCCGAAGACCGTGTTGATTTCCGTGAGCTGATCAAGATTTATGCCAGCGAGTTTAAGATTAAAGTAGAGATGAAGCAGATCGGCATCAGGCAGGAAGCTGCAAAGATTGGTGGTATTGGCAGTTGTGGCAGGGAATTATGTTGCAGCAGCTGGCTCAGCGATTTTAAAAGCGTTACTACCACCATTGCACGTTACCAGAATTTAACCATCAATCAAACAAAACTGAGCGGACAATGCGGACGTTTAAAGTGTTGTTTGAACTATGAACTGGATACTTACCTTGATGCGTTGCAGCAGTTCCCCAATAATGCTGATACATTGGAATTAAGTCGTGGCACAGCAACGCTGATTAAAAAAGACATTTTCAAAAACCTGATGTGGTATATTTTACCCGACAGTAACAAACAATATCCTGTTCCTATTGAGCGTGTAAAAGAAATCAGGTTCATGAATGCAAAAGGCCAGCGGCCTGATGAACTGGGAGCAATTGAACTGTCGCCGGTAAAAGCAGAAGAAAAAGAACATGTACATGTTGAACTTGTTGGCCAGATCAGCTTAAGAAGTCTTGAACGCAACAGCCGCAAAAGAAAGGATAAAGAGCAGCAGCAAAAACGCCAGCAGGATCAGCAAAAGCCACAGCAACGACCTCAGCAACAAAACAGGCCCCAGCAAGGCGGTCAGCAGCAAAATAAACAAGGTGGCAATCCGCAAAACAGGCAAGGTGGACAACAGCAACAACAAAAGCAGGGCGGACAGCAAAGGCAGCAGCAACCTAAACAACAGCAGCGCCCGCAGCAACAAAACAAGCCACAGCAAGGCGACCGTAATAAAGGCCACCAACAGCAGCCTCCGAAGAAACAACAATAAGAAGATTGATATAAAACCCCGGCGAAAGTTGGGGTTTAATTTTTATTCAATATTATTTTATACAACGCATCCTGAATTTTTCCCCGCACATTCATGGTAAGAATTTTTGTATTGGTACCACCATCAGGATAAACCCTGTTGCTTAAGAATATAAACACAATATTATTTTCCGGATCGGCCCACACACCTGTACCTGTATAACCTGTGTGCCCGAAGGTTGAAGGCGATACACTAAGTGCAGGATAAGGTTCTTTTCGTGTAAGATTATCTTTTTCCGGTTTATCAAAACCCAACCCTCTCCTGCTGTTTTCACTTTGATAAGATGTAAACAGCTTAACCGTTTCGGGTTTAAAAAAAGTTTTGTCGCCAATGGTTCCGCCGTTGGCAATCATTTGCAGTAACACAGCCAGTTCATACGCAGTACTGTACAAACCTGCATGCCCTGCAATACCACCAAACATTGCAGCACCGGGATCATGTACATAACCACGAAGCAGCTGCCTCCTGAACTGCACTTCACGTTCAGTTGGAACAATGCGGCTTCCTGACAAATGATTCAGCGGTAAAAAACCTGTTGCCTGAAACTGCAATGGTTCATAAAATGTTTTGCGTACATATTCATCAAGCGTCATCCCTGTAAGCTGTTCAACAGTTCTTCCCAAGAAGATGAAGTCATTATCGCTGTACACATATTTTCCATTGGGACCAAGTTCGCTTTGGAGGATACGCAGGTTCATCGTATCAATCCAGTCATTTCGCATGTAAAAATGCTCAGCTACTTTTACTGTATGCTGATCATCCGTTGCTGTTTGATAAACTGCATCAAACGGAACTCCGGTAACCTGATCCATTGTTTCTTTGTAAAACGGGATGAATGATTTTAACCCCGCCTGGTGCAACAAAATATCTTCAATAACAAGATCGGCTTTGTTGGTTCCGTTTACCCATGGCAGGTAATAACCAAGTTTTTGTTTCAGATCAAGCTTACCTTCTTCATACAACTTCATTACAGCAACAGTCGTTGCACAAATTTTTGTTACCGATGCCATATCAAACACCGATTCAAGTGTCATTGGCTCTGTTTGATTATACGTGTAAAACCCATACGCTTTTTCAAAAACGATTTTTCCATCTTTTGCTGCAAGTACTACGCAACCAGGCGCTACTTTTTTTTCAATTGCATCTGCAACAATGGAATCAACCACAGCAAATTTTGTTTCATCTGTTTTTTCTACAGGCATTAAACCTTTGTTTGCCTGGGCATAACTTATTCCTGCACCAAATTTCAATTCATCACAAACAGAAACAGGCAGCTTTCCCTGCGGAGATTGTTTACCGGTGAGTATTTCAAATGCAGCTTGTTGTGTGTACGCATCATCTTCATAACACAATAAACTGTTTTTTGCATTCCAGAAATTTTTCAGTGCATATGGATTGCCAAACATCATCAGCACCGACTTTGGCAACTTCAGTAATCCGCTGGTCAGCTGAACTGATGGCGCACTTAATCCATAGTTTCCCTGTGGTTTCCTGCTGTAATTGTGTACACCAATCACCACCTGCTGGTAGTTGTTCTTCAGCAATTCAATGAGCGATAAAACCCTTCCACCATCACTTTTATATGAAAAGAAAAACACATCAGCCTTCATTTCATCCCGCATCTTTTTCGTCATCACATTTTCTCCTGTAACACCAACAGCCACATAAGCAATTTTCCGTTCTTCATTCGTTGCCTTGTTCATGAACGACATAGTTGCTGCAGAAAGCGGCAGTAAATTATTTTCGTTATGAAGCAGGGTGATGGATTTATTAGCAATCAACAGTTTCAGTGACTCTGTTTTTGCATTCAGATCATTCACCAGGTTGTTGGTGTCAATTGGTTTCCATGAAGCAAGTCCATATAAATATTTTGCCATCAGCACACGTTCAACTCTGCTGTTGATTTCATCCCAGCTCAGCTTTTTTTGCTTGATCGCTTTTTTGATTTTCTTAATGGCAGCAGGAATATCAGCAGGCAAACAAAGCAGATCATTTCCTGCAATCAGTGATTGTGCACTTGCCTGTCCATCAGGAAAAAATTTCTTTACACCCTGCATTTCCAGTGCATCGGTAAATGTTAGTCCTTTAAACTGCAGCTCTTCACGCAGCAGTTTGGTTACATTGTTATAAGAAAGTGAAGTAGCTACGTTTTGCGTGTTATCAATTGCAGGAATGTACAAATGACCAATCATAATGCTTCCCACATTATTTTCAATCATTTCCCTGAATGGAAACAACTCAAGCGAATCAAGTTGTGTTTTTGATTTGTTGATTACAGGCAAATCAAAATGACTGTCTGTTTCAGTATCGCCATGACCGGGGAAATGTTTGGCACAGGCCATCACGCCCATGTCTTGCATACCTTTCATACACTGCACACCAAACAAGGCAACTTTAAAACGGTCTTCGCCAAAAGAGCGGTCGTTAATTACGGGATTGTAAGGATTGTTATTTACATCCACCACCGGTGCAAAGTTTACCTGGATACCCATTCGCCTGCATTGCTCTCCAATCAACCGGCCGTATTGGTAAGCAATTGCAGCATCGTTAACAGCGCCGAGCATTAATTGCCTTTGTAAAGGAATTACACTGTCGAGCCGCATTCCCAAACCCCATTCGCCATCAATGGTAATCAGCAAAGGTGTTTTGGAAATACTTTGATAATAATTGGTGAGATTGGCTTGCCGCACAGGTCCGCCCTGGAAAAAACAAAGTCCGCCCACATTGTATTTCTGAATCTGCTCAATCACATGATTGATATGAGCGGGACCGAGATTGCTGTGTGCCCTGATGATCATTAACTGTGCAATACGTTCGTCTTTATTCAGTGTTTGCATTACACTGTCGGCCCAGCGTTTTGCCAGTTCTACTTTTGTTTGGGAAAGTGAACTGTAGCTGGCAAGAATAACCAGTAGTGAAAGGAATATTTTCTTCATGCATGTTTTACTTTACAACTCGGTTAAAGATAATGAATAATCCTTCGAAGGTTGGTTGAAGAACTGTAATTTTGCCGTTTCAAAAAGGAGAAAGATTAAGTGCCGGATATCATTCAATTATTACCCGATCATATTGCCAACCAGATTGCAGCTGGTGAAGTTATTCAGCGCCCTGCAAGTGCGGTGAAAGAGTTATTGGAAAATGCAGTGGATGCAGGTTCAACCGAAATTCAACTCATCATTAACGATGCAGGTAAACAACTGGTGCAGGTAATTGACAATGGTGTGGGCATGAGTGAAACAGATGCACGTATGGCTTTTGAACGCCATGCCACTTCCAAGATCAGGGAAATTGAAGATCTCTTCCGCATTAAAACAATGGGCTTCCGTGGCGAAGCTCTTGCATCGATTGCAGCCGTTGCGCAGGTTGAAATAAAAACCAAACGTGCAGAAGATACTACAGGAACATTTATTGAAATTGAAAACAGTGTTGTAACAAAACAGGAACCTGTTGCCACTGTTAACGGCACCAGTATTGCCATGAAGAATTTATTCTTCAACGTTCCGGCACGCAGAAATTTTTTAAAAAGTAATGCGGCCGAAATGCGGCATATAGTAGATGAATTTATCCGTGTAAGCATGGCTTACCCCGATATCTTTTTCTCCTTAACTGCAAATGGTCAGCAAATGTTTCACCTCGAAAGAGGAACACTGAAGCAACGCATTGTTCAGTTGCTTGGCAGCCAGTACAACAGCAAATTGGTTTCAGCTGAAGAGCAAACCGATTACATGAACATTTATGGTTTCATTGGTAAACCTGAAACAGCCAAGAAAACAAGAGGTGATCAGTATTTCTTCGTCAATAAACGTTTCATCAAAAGTGCTTATCTCAATCATGCTGTTGCAAGTGCATTCCAGGAAATGATTCCTGCCGACAGCTTTCCTGCGTATGTGTTGTTTATTGATCTTGATCCTGCACAGGTTGATATCAACGTTCACCCAACCAAACAGGAAATCAAGTTTGAAGATGAAAAGATTGTGTATGCATTTGTACAATCGGCCATCAAACATGCATTGGCACAGTTCAGCATTACACCAACACTTGATTTTGATCTTGATCCAGCTATTCAGCGGCTTGATGCTGTAAGCAAACCGTTTACCGATGAACAAAAGTCAATGGCATCTGCATCATCGCTTTACCAAACCTTTACGCAAAAACATGCGGCACATAAAATTGATCCAACAAATAAAAGTGAACTGAAACATTGGAGAGATTTTTATGAAACAGATAAGAAACAACCGGCCGATGACCGTTTGCCGGTAACTGATCAGCAAATAACAATCAACGATCAGCGGTCAACGATCAGCGAAACAGATTTCACCCAGCTTCATAACACTTACATTCTTGCTTCAACCAATAAAGGAATGATGATCATTCACCAGCAAAACGCACATGAACGTGTTTTGTATGAACGTTATGTTGCTGCTGTTGAAGGAAAAGCTGTTGCAACGCAAAGAAGTTTGTTTCCATCTACGTTGCAACTTTCACCACAGGATACTGTTTTGTTAAACGATCTGCTTCCCGAACTGCATCAATTAGGTTATCACATTGAACCTTTCGGGAAAGATACCTTTGTTATACAGGGCACACCTGCCGATGTGGAACAGGGAAATGAAAGTATGGCGATTGAATTACTGCTGGAACAGTTTAAACATTATACCAGCGATTTAAAATTCTCCAAACGTGAAAAATTAGTGCGTTCATTAGCCAAACAGCATTGCATTAAAGCCGGCCGTTCACTTACACAGAAAGAAATGAGACAGCTGGTGGAAGATCTATTCAACTGTTCACAACCCAACGCAACGTCAAACGGCTTTCCGGTTTACATGGAAATTAAAAAAGATGAACTGGAAAAAATGTTTGGAAGATAATTTCTGCTCTATATCTTCGTAAAAAACTAACTTTTATGGACGATTCAGGGGTAATTCAACTACTTTTTATTTTTGGGCTGATTGCATTAATTATTGCAGTGCCGATTATACTTGGAATGTGGAAGACATTTCAAAAAGCCGGCAGACAAGGGTGGGAATGTATTATTCCAATTTATAACTACATGGTTATGGCTGAAATTGGCGGTAAGCCAAACTGGTGGGGACTTCTTTGCCTCATCCCATATGCAGGAATTGTTTTCCAGATATGGATTACAAATCTTACTGCAAAAAAATTTGGTAAAAGTGAAGGCTTCACCGTTGGGCTTGTTTTACTTCCATTTATTTTCTGGCCAATTCTTGGCTTTGGCGATGCAGTGTACGAAGACAATGCTCTTGAAAATGAAATTGATTTGATTGGCACCAGCAATCAGCAATAAACTTATTTGCCACGTATTTTAAAAAGGCCATTCAATTGAATGGCCTTTTGTTTATTCCTGAAGCAGAATTCTTAATTCACTTTCTGAAATTTCGTACTGCATACTTTATTACCAATTTTTACTTCAAGTGTATAAAATCCTGTAGGCAATGTTGCTATTGGTAATGTAAATGTATTGGCACTGGGTACAGCATTCAGGTAAAATACTGCTTTGCGTACTCCCGTCATATCAATAATGGATGCAACAACCGGTTGTGCAACTTCAACCTGAACTTTAAACTGAATGGACGTTGTTGCAGGGTTAGGCATCACCTGCAAAGTGCATACATCCGGAACCTGAGTAATACGTATCACATCGCAGTATTCTTTTACACAACCATTGGCTGTAGTGGCACGCAGACAAACTTTATATGTTCCGGTATCCTGGAAAACATACATCGGGTTGGGTGTTGTAATCTTTACAGGAGTTGTGGCATTGCTTTTCCAGATGGTCCAGCTTTGTGAAACAATTGGCTGATTGCTCAGCGCTATAAATTTCACTGCGTTGTTCATTGGCGGGTTCAGCCGTTGGGTTTCAAATTTCACTACAGTTTGGTCACAGTTTATGACACCAACTACAATTTCCTTACAGGTTGTAGATGCACAGTTATCGCCACGATAGGCTGTAAGACAAACGGTGTATTTACCAGAACGATCGAATTGATGTTTGGCGTAAGCACCGGTAGCTCCCGTTCCATCTCCAAATGTCCAGGTATATTTTATAGTGGAGAGATTTGTTTCAGCTTTAAAAATATATGTATTGGGGTCGCTGCTGATACGCTCAACAACAAATTTGCTTAACACTTCACAATTAGCCGGTAAAGGAACTACCACTTCCTTGCATATTTCTTTTACACAACCCGTAATAAACTCAACCCGCAGGCAAACTTTGTATGTGCCGGGTTGCTGGTATTGATGCAGCGGACTGTATTCTGTACTTGTTGCACCATCACCAAAATTCCATTTTGTGCTTAATGGCATCACTGTTAGCGGACCAAGCTCTGGATAAAACTTCACGCCACGCATTGGGTAAATACTATCAAGCGCCCATCTGAAATCGGCCGGGAAGTTGCAATCCTTTACAGTAATTTCTTTACAAATTTCCAGTGTACAGTTATTTGCCGTTGTAACTACTAAACAAACTTTGTACACTCCGCCTTTTGAATAAGTATGAGAAGGGTTCCATTCTGTACTGTAAGTACCATCTCCGAAACTCCATTTTGCCTGCGCAGCGTTGGTAGTTAAAACTGTTTTATTGGTAAATTTTACCAGCAACAGATTGCTTGCAGCTGCATCCCAGGTAAACTCTGGTTTAAAATTACAAGGTGATACAACAGTTACAACCGAACAAAATGTTTTAGTACAGGGAGTATTGGAAGTACCGGCAACTGAATAACTGATGGTTAAACAAACATTGTATTGTCCGGGAGTTGAATAAATATGTGATGGATTTCTTTCAGAAGAAGTTGTTCCGTCGCCAAAACTCCATTTATAAATAATTGTTGAAGGAGGAGGATTGGGTAACGATTGATTGATAAAAATAATTTTCGCAGGGCTGGAAGAATCTTTACGCCATTCAAATTTTGGCTGAAGCAGATCACAAACCGAAGTTGTAATGGTGATTTCTTTTACAGCCGAATCATAACACTTATTCAGTGTGTCTTTTACATAATGTACAACACGGTATGTTCCTGCTGATGCATATGTATGTACCGGGTTTTGCGCATCTGATTTCAACCCATCTCCAAAATTCCAGGAATGAAATAGCCGTGGAAGAGCAACAAGCGTTACATCGCCCGAATAAAAACTAACCGTATTTCCATTAACTGTTAACTGAAAATTTGCTTTGCCGGCACAAGGGTTCGTGTTTTGAGCAATGGATGAAAAAGCAAGCAGCAGGGCAATAAAAGAGTAAATTACCTTTTTCATACAAACTGATTTTAAAATCCGCTATCCTGAAGCAATAAGCGGATGTGGGTGAATAATTGTTACTGTTATTACGGATATACCAGCAACATGGTTTTCAACCGGGTTGTATTATTAAGTTCCTGCTAATAATCGGAATGCTGCCTGAAGAAAAAGTTTTTTATTTATAGTTTACCAGGTCTTTTATAAACTGTTCAACTGCACGCCTCACGGCTGTTGGAGAAGAATGGTGGTTGTTTACCAGCACAGAAAAAATGAGCAGTTTATTTGCTGGCGTGATTAAATAACCGCTTAAGGCTATCTGCCCGCTCAAAGATCCTGTTTTTGCAAAAATCAATCCTTTTTCATTAAGGTAATAATTACGTAATGTGCCGGTGCCACCTGTGGGTAATATTGCTTTTAACCGATCAAGGCCAAACTCATCTTTCATTTTCGCAAGCAGCCATACAAAATCTTCCGGCGTAAACAGGTTATAGCGGCTTAATCCGCTGCCATCAACCCATACAGGTTTTTGCGGAAAATCTTTCAGGTCAGTTTTCAGCAAAGTGTCAATCAGTTGATGTTCATTCATGTAGCCAAACAAATGGTTACTAACCATCAGCAATGTTTGCTCGGCAAAGAAATTATCGCTGCGGTACATTAATGGTCTGAACATGGAATCAACATGCTGTGATTTGATTGATTTAAACTCAAGCCCGGCTTTGTTAAAAACGGTTGAAGCAATTTCTTTATGCAGGGTATCTTTCAGCAACTCTAAAGCCGATTTAATTCCATTGGTAACAAATGGTATTTCAAGTTCACTGTTCATTTCAGTGCCTTCGGTTATTCTGTAAACGTTTTCGCTTTGTGGCCTTACTACATTAAACTGTTTAGATCGTTCGGTATCAAATTTTACATCCCAGTTTATTTCAGGATCGGTGAAAATTAATGCAGCTGTGTCGTTGCCGGTTTCTTTTTTCTCAACCACTCTTTGCTGTACCCATTTTATTACATTGCCATAAACCGGAAAAGCATTTCGTTCAACCATGTATGAACCAAGATAATCATCCCATGCCCAGCCATAACCAAGTGCTTCGGTTTTCCAGTCTTCATTTTGAATAGTGATTTTATTGTTTTGCTTTTTTAAAAAGTCAAACACCGGCTGTGTTTTATATCCTCCATGCAGAAAAGTGGGATCCCCGGAAGGCAAAAGAAAAACTGTATCATTTCTTTCAGCATAAAAAACACCGGTGAGGCTGTCGCCAAGATATTTCATGCCGGCGTATAAAGTTGGAAGTTTTGTATTACTTGCCGGTACAAAATATTTGTTGCTGTTGTATTTGTATAAAAAACTTTTTTCACCTGCATCATAAACAGCAACGCCCACATGAGCGTTGATCAATGCTGAATCTCCAAGCAGCTTTTTTCCGGAATGCTTAATAAGTTTATGTTGCACAGAACAGGAACTGAATATTAAAACCAATAAAGATGCGGAAACGATATTTCTTTTAAAAACGAACCGGGAAAAGCCCGCAGCAAGACTGTTTCTTTTCATATTCTAAATATACATGATTATTGTTTGCTGTTTTTTGCAATGAAACCTTTCTGCCTTAATTTTAGGTATGTACTTTTTGAAACGCTTGACATATTTCAAAGGCCTGCTGATCCCGATAGGTTTTTTCTTTCTGTTGGTTTTTATTGGTACAGCCGGTTATATGCTGCTTGAAAAATTAACTTTTCTCGAAGCGTTGTATATGACTGTGATTACTGTTGGCACTGTTGGTTATTCTGAAGTACAGCCTTTATCAGAAGGAGGCAGAATCTTTACCATTTTTATTATCCTGGTAAATGTTGGGGCCTTCACTTATTTTGTTACTTATCTTACCCGTTATTTACTCGACGGGGAATTTATACATCAATACAAACAACTGAAAATGGATAATGCTATCCACCACCTCAATAACCATGTAATTGTATGTGGTTTTGGCCGAAACGGAACCGAATGTGCACAGGTACTAAGCGATAATCATATTCCCTTTGTTGTTGTAGAAGAAAAACACGGAGTGCCTGCTAATCTTCCTTTCAGTGTAAACCATTTTATTAAAGGTGATGCCACTACTGACGAAACATTGAAAGAAGCAGGTATTGAAAAAGCCCGTGCCATTATTGCCACCATGCCTGTTGACGCCGATAATTTATTCATGGTGCTAACTGCAAGGCAACTCAACCCCAATATCATTATCATCAGCCGTGCATCGCAGGACAGCAGTGTAAACAAACTACGTGTTGCAGGTGCTAATAATGTTATCATGCCCGACAAAATTGGCGGCGCACACATGGCAACGATGGTGTTAATACCCGATGTTGCCGAATTGATTGCTATTATGGGCACACGTAATACAATGGAATTTAAAATTGAAGAAATAGTGGCCAACAAATCCGTTACACTTGGTGAACTTGATTTATGGAAAAATTGCGGATGCACTCTTCTTGGTGTAAAAAATAAAGGTGAATACACACTGAATCCATCGCCCGATTACTGCATTAATGATGGAGAGCGTTTAATTTTAATGGGCAGTGAATACCAGATAAGAAAGGCTAAGGATCTGGTGTAATCATTACTCTCTCTCCTGTGCCCGCAACCATCGTTCAGGAATTTCGTTGTGGCTTGCCAGTTTATAATCGGTAGCGCTGCAGGCAATAAATTTATGATTGGGCAACTGCATCCACCACCTGCCGGTTTTTTTGCTTTGCAAAAACAATGTATCCACTTCAGCAAATGCGGTATGAAATTCATTAAACAAATGCCTGTCTTCAAGCGATGCTTCTGTTTTTGATTTATAACGGCCATCTATAAAATACCAGATCATTTGTGCAATCTGTATAGCTGTTAACTCATCCCTGTCGTTCTTTACATTGTACCCGTAAATTCCAAGTGAAGTAAGATGATCACTCAATCCTGCAAAACGAGTGATCGTGCACATGTCTTCCCCATTCAGTCCGTTGGGTGTGGTGCGGTTGGCAGGAGCATATGCATTGGCCATTGCAGCCACATCAACACTTACAAAATGTGAACTGCGTATAACAGGTTCCATTTCTTCCAGTGCATCTTTTACCACTCCAACCCTGAAACAATCAAACCTTAAACGATCCATTGTTTGCAGAATATTGGGATGAACAAAATAACTCTGGAAGGCAATATGATTGTAATGACGGATAAAGTTCGGTTCGCCGGTGAGCATTTCCATCAGGAAATTTTCACTACGCAATCTTGTTTCCATGTTCAGGTTAATGAACGCATCCACACAACTTGCTTCAACAATCTGCTGCCGCTGTACATACGCTCCGTATTGTGCAAGCGTAAGATCATGTGTTCCTCCAAGAATAATCACCGTTTTACCTGCATTAATTAATTTAGCAATCACCATTTTAGCCGCTGCATACGTATCGTTCAACGATGCTCCGGGTTTAATATCACCAATATCCGCCACTTTAATATCAGGATGCCAGTTATAAAGCTTGTAAAGATTTCTGCGAATATGTGCCGGGGCTTCTCCTTCCGAAACACCATTTCCGCTTCCTCTTTCATCGGCTATTCCCAGCAAAACCAGTTCTGCATGTTCAATATCAGGTAGTTCATTCGTAAAAAGCTGTACGGTTGTACCGAGCTGGGCATTATTCCATTCATCATCTCCAAGGATAACGGATAAATCAAGAGGTTGCAGAAAATCTTTAATCAGCAATTGATCGCTCATTCAGTTTTATTTGCCGCAAACATACGTAATGAGAAGTTTTAACAAGCAATTCCGGGTGAATTTCGGCAGTGAGCAAAATTCCACCACACCCTCCGTTCCTGATTGCCGTTTCACGCCTCACGACTTCTTTTCCCATCCCTTATCTTTGCAGCATGGAACAGGTGTTACAACAGATAGAAACGTTGCGTAAAGAAATTGAAGAGCTGAAAATAGACAGTGCAAAAGCGCTGGAAGAATACCGCATTAAATTTCTTGGCACCAAGGGTTTGGTAAAAGCGCTCATGGGCGAAATGAAAAATGTAGCCAATGAACAAAAGAAAGCGTTTGGCCAGAACTTAAACGATTTCAAACAATTTGCTGAAGCAAAGTATGAAGAGTGGAAAGCTTTAACCGGCAACGGAACCGAAGCCTTTGAAAATAAAATGGATCTTACTCTTCCCGGCGATGCAATGCCCATCGGCAGCCGTCATCCCATCAGTTTAATGCGCAACCGCATTGTGAATATTTTTCAGCGTTTGGGTTTTGCTGTTGCAGAAGGACCAGAAATTGATGACGACTTCCACAACTTTACGGCTTTAAATCTTCCCGAAAATCATCCTGCCCGTGATATGCAGGATACATTTTATATCAGCACCGATCCGGCTTGGCTGCTGCGCACACATACAAGCAATGTGCAGATACATGAAATGCAGAAGGGAAAACTTCCTATCCGCATCATTACACCTGGCCGTGTGTATCGTAACGAAACAATCAGCGCAAGAAGCCATTGCTTCTTTCACCAGGTGGAAGGTTTGTATGTAGATGAAAAAGTAAGCTTTGCCGATCTGAAACAAACACTTTACTTCTTTGTACAGGAAATGTTTGGAAAGGATGTGAAAGTTCGTTTCCGCCCGTCTTATTTTCCATTCACTGAACCAAGTGCAGAAATGGACATCAGTTGCATGCTTTGTCATGGCGAAGGTTGTAACGTTTGTAAGAAAACAGGCTGGCTCGAAATTCTCGGCTGCGGCATGGTGCATCCCAAAGTTTTAGAAAACTGCGGCATTGACAGCAACAAATATTCAGGCTTTGCATTTGGTATGGGCATTGAACGTCCTGCATTGCTGAAATATGGTATCAAAGACATCCGCCTGTTCAGCGAAAACGATGTACGTTTCCTGAAACAGTTTACAGGAGCGGTGTAAAACCGAGTAATTATGAATTCTAAATATTTGATTGCTTTCCTTTTTCTAATTCATATGCAGGTTTCTTCTGCTCAATCCTTTTCTTTTAGAAATAAAAACGAAATCTTTAATTCAATAAAAGGCAAGTGGTTTTTACAATCTCACGAAAGCGACTCAACTCATTATGTTTTTCACCGTATAAATTATGGTAAAGTATTCATCAATTTCGTTGATACTACATACTATGAATATCTTTGCCCTACAGGAATACAAATTGACCAGATGACTTCCTGTAATGAAAAATGGTTTTTTAAAAAAGTCGATACTCTTTTTTTACAAAAAAAATCACACATTACTGCATTTGAGATTGAAAAAATCACTGAGTCCAATCTCGTTTTAAAACCTTTGTTTCAGGCTTTTTAACTGTAAAAATTAGTCAATTATAAAATGCCATGAAAAATATAGTCCTTTTCCTTTTAGCAATTTCACTTCTTGCTTTTTCCTGCAACCGTGCAAAGCAAACAGCAAAAGATGCTATTAATAAAACGGGCGAAACAGTTGGCAAAGGAGTTTCTGAATTTGCTGATGGGGTAAAAGAAGGTGTAACAAAAACCTTTGGTTGTGAACTGAAACTTTCAAAACAACTTGCAGAATCAGGTCTCGGCACAGGAAAGTTCAGTGTTGAATACGACAGTACTACTGAATGTAAAGTAGTGGTGTATTTTATCTTTGATAAAGATTTCAGTCAAACTATTAAAGCAAAAGTATTTGACCCGGAAAACAAAGAGTATGGCAGAACTTCTGTTTCCGTATCAGCCAAAGCTGGCGAAGCAAAGTTTATTGACTTTTTATTTGATAAACGTACAGATATTGAGAGCAGAAGTACAATTCTGTTTGAATAACAGTACTGATAAACATCATCCTTTCTAACCAAAAAAGCTTTTGTTCATTCTTATATTTCTCAGTTAAATCAGTTTACTTCGCATTTCATAAACGGCTTTCCCTTATGATTTTTGTTACCGGTTGTGCTGGTCTTGTTGGCTCTGCTTTGCTTAAGCAACTCCTTCAGCAAAATGAAGGACCCATTAAAGCATTGTACCGGAACGCCATGCCCTTGCTGCTTACCGAAGACGAAAAGAAACAGATTGAATGGATTAAAGGCGATGTGCTGGATGTGCAGTTGCTGTTTGAAGCTATGAGCGGTTGTAAACAGGTGTATCATTGTGCCGCAGTTGTTTCCTACCACTCAAGCCGCAGGGAACAGATGTACAAAATAAATATTGAAGGAACTGCTAACATGGTCAATGCTGCATTGGAAAATGCAGTAGAAAAATTTGTGCATGTAAGTTCGGTTGCTGCAATTGGCCGTTTGAGAGAAGGTGAACATATTTCAGAAAAAACCGAATGGAACGAGGAAAGTAACAACTCTCATTACGGAAAAACTAAATTCCTTTCTGAAATGGAAGTATGGCGTGGCATTTCTGAAGGTTTAAATGCAGTGATTGTTAACCCATCGGTTATACTTGGCGAGTCAAATTGGGAAAATGGTTCTGTTGCCATATTTAAAAAAATATGGGAAGAGTTTCCATGGTACACAACTGGTGGCACCTGCTTTGTTGATGCAAAAGATGTTGCCGGTGCAATGGTGCGGCTGATGCACAGCGATATTTCAGCCGAACGTTTTATTCTCAGCAACGAACATCTTTCATTTCAGCAATTATTTACAAAAATCGCTGATGCTTTTGGTAAGAAACCGCCGCAACGTTATGCCAAACCATGGATGGGAAATATTGTCTGGCGCATTGAAGCATTAAAAGCAATGTTCAGCAACAGGGAACCTTTACTTACAAAAGAAACCGCCAGCACCGCACAAACCACTACCTGGTACAACAACAGCAAAATTTTAAATTCATTGCCCGGCTTTAAATTTACTCCTGCAAACGAAACAATTGAACGTACCTGCAAATGGCTCATTGAACACTATAAGCTGAAATAATTACTGCGCATCAGCGTTATTATCTTTCTTAATCTTTTACAATGAAACTTCTTGTTTCCACTATCCTTGTTCTTTTTTCAGCTGCCCTTCCGGCACAATCAACTTTTTATATTAAAGGAAAAGTGTTTGATGACAGTACCAAACTTCCAATGGAAGGAGCATCTGTTCTTTGCCAAAACACAACGAAAGGAACAATTACAAACAAAGATGGAGAGTTCAGAATGGAACTTCCGGCCGGCGGTCATAATCTCATCGTCAGTTATACCGGTTTTGAAAGTGAAGCGATCCGCATCAGCTCTTCCGCCGATAACAGCAATGAAATAACTGTTTACCTGAAGAAAAAAGAAAAGAAGCTGGAAGAAGTAGTAATACAGGCAAGTACAGAAGTAAAAGACGGATGGAATAAATATGGTCAGCATTTCAATGAATACTTCATTGGCAGCACACCGTTCGCCAAACAATGCAGTATTCAAAATCCGGAAGTACTCAAATTTTTCTACTCTAAGAAGAAAAACAAACTGAAAGTAAAAGCGGAAGAACCAATTGTGGTGATGAATTATGCACTTGGCTATAAAATACAATACCAGCTCGATTCATTTGTGTATGATTACGGTACAAAGTTCAGCACTTATGTTGGTGTGGCTTTTTATACTGAACTGGATTCAACAGCTGACCAAAAACAACTTTGGGATATGAACAGGGAAAAAGCATATTTCGGTTCAAGATTGCATTTTATGCGTTGCTATTACGACAGTACACTTGCTGAAAATGGCTTTGTGCTTGAACAGTTAAATACCGATAGCGTTTCCGGAAAAATTAAATATGCTGAGCTGAAGAACCCTTACGATTCAGCTGTTTATTCCCTGGTTGATAGTGTTGATAAAGAAATTAACCTCTTTGGCAAATACCGTGTGGTGTATAATGTGGAACCAATGGAAAAACAATATCTCGTTGCCAACAAGTATCCCCTTACTGCCAAAGAGCAGTTGTCAACGCTTGAATTACTCAACGGGTTTGTGATAACTGAGAATGGTTTCTTTTATGAACAAACTGAAGTAATTAACAGCGGTTACTGGGCATGGAAAAATTTAGCCGATCAGTTGCCGTATGATTACTGGCCAAAAGAGTAGTTTCATCTGTTTATTTTTTTCCTTCAAGCCTTTTTACTTTTTCCCATAATTCAGGAATACGTTTTATCCATACAATCTCTCTTTTTTTTGCAGAAGCATCTTCCACAGGTGTTCCAAAATAAATTTTATTACCATCAATTGAAGAAGGCACACCACTTTGTGCAAGTACAACAGCATTTTCTCCAATCGTTAATGTTTTGCTGATACCAGCCTGACCCCACAATACCACACCTTCTTTAATGGTAACTGCACCTGCAACACCAACCTGTGCAGCAAACAAACAGTTTTTACCAATTACACTATCATGACCAATATGCACCTGGTTATCGAACTTTGTACCACAGCCTATAACTGTATCGTGGCTCACACCTTTATCAATTGTACAGCCAGCGCCAATTTCAACATTATCTTCAATCACCACCCTGCCACAGCTTTCCATTTTCTTATACCAAACTTCACGGTTCTTTTTGGTGTTATAATAAAAAGCATCGCTTCCAATTACAGTGCCCGCCTGGATGATAACATTATCACCAATTACAGTATAATCGTAAATAGTTACGTTAGGATAAATGATGCTGTTTTTTCCGATGCTAACATGATTACCGATAAACGCACCGGGCATTACAACTGATCCTTCACCTATAACGGCTGTATCGCTGATCATTTGACTGGATGGAGAAAACGGCCTGAAATGACGAACGATTTTTAAATACGCCTCAAACGGTTCATTACATACCAGCAATGCTTTTCCTTCCGGAACAGCAGTTTCTTTATTGATGATGATAAACGTTGCTGCAGAGTTAATGCAGGTATCGTAATATTTGGGATGATCTACAAAAACCAAATCGCCTTCTTCTACTTTATGCAATTCATTAATTCCTGTTGCCTGTCCGTTTTTATTCCCTGTTACTGTTGCTCCAATTAATTCTGCTATCCATTGTACCGATACCGGTGAAGGAAATTTCATATGCTGATTTTTTTCAAAGGTAACATGCTTTCTATTGACAAAAACTTTGCTTTTAGAGATTTTCATTCCCCGCCAACCAGTTTCAATCACTTTTTCAAGACTTGAAACAATAATTTTCTTTCACGGTTTTTATGCTTTAAAAGCTGTAAAAATCCTTTGTGACTGCTATATTTTTTTACACTGTTTTCCCTGATTTGATATTTAATTTTTTTCTGTCATTGAAAATTAAATGCTGAAACTATTGTCAGCATTGCATTTCAGAAGATGTATTTTTTTGCATTTACAAATGCTATGATTAAAACAGAAAAACACAAACTGTTCAACATCGTTTTTTATAAAAACAAAACAGGTAAAATCATGTGCGCTTTTCCACAAGTGATTTAAAAATGTTAATAAAATAATTTGGAAAATTTTTTATAATCGGAGAATTTCTTTTTAATATTGTGTCGGGAAATTTTATTTCCCGGTACTTACTAACCCATCCATCATAAAAGCTCGGTTTCTTCCGGGCTTTTTTTATTTGATTTCAGTTTGCAGTTTTGACTATACTGAAACAACAATAAAACAAAACGTAACGGTTGAAATCCTTTACTTTGCTTAAAATTAAGTTATGCTTAAATCAATGACGGGCTTTGGAAGAATTGAAGAAGCCACTGGTGACAAAACTTTTTTAGTGGAAATAAAATCACTAAACGGTAAACAGTTTGAACTTAATTTAAAACTCACTCCTTTATTAAGACCTTACGAGTTTAATATCCGCAATCTGCTGTCAGAACACTTAATGCGTGGTACAATTGAATGCACCATTTCATTAAAACAAAACGGCGGCAACGGTGCCATTACCATTAACAAGGATATGGCAAAAGCATATTTCCAGCCATTAAAAGAAGTGGCGCAAGACCTGAACCTTGAGTTGAGTGAATATATACTTGCCGCAATGCTTCGTCTTCCTGATGTTGTAGTTGCCAATACAGAAGTATTAAGCGATGAGCAATGGGTACAATTTCAGCAAATACTAAAAAGTGCATTGCAGGCCATCAACAAGCACCGCATGCTTGAAGGTTCAGCTCTTGAAAAAGATTTAATTGAACGTATTAATAATATTACTGCTTACCAGGAAAAAATAAGCGAACTGGAACCTTTGCGCCAGCATAAAATGAAAGAAGAACTCCGGCGTAAAATGGAAGAACAGTTAGGTAAGGAAAATTATGATAGCAACCGGCTGGAGCAGGAAATGATCTATTATATTGAAAAGATTGACATTAGTGAAGAACAGGTACGCCTGCGTAACCATTGTGAATACTTTTTAAATATTCTGAATGATGCAGATGAATCAAAAGGGAAAAAACTTGGCTTTGTGTTGCAGGAAATTGGAAGAGAAATCAATACAACCGGTGCCAAGGCTTATGATTCCGGAATTCAAAAATTGGTTGTGCTGATGAAAGATGAGCTGGAAAAAGCAAAAGAACAGATTCTGAATGTTCTGTAAAAGGTTGCTGTACCTGGCTGGTAATTGAGAAATCATGTTTTTGGATTTCTTTGTTCATCAATATTACATTTGTAAAAAAAATCGTTTGAAACATTCTTTTTTCAATAATCGGGCTGTTTTTTTTCTTCCGGCAATCCTGCTGCTTTTCTCCTGTAATTTGCCGGCCACTTTTGAAAAGAACGTTGAAATTTCCGGCCATGCCTGGAACTACACTAATCAGCCCGAAATAAAATTTAACGTAACCGATACTGTTTCAACTTATAATGTTTTTGTTTCATTACGCCATACAGATGCGTATGCTTATAAAAACATCTGGCTGTATATTTCAACACAACAACCAGGCGACAGCACTTTCCATAAAGACCGTTTTGAATTTACGTTACAAAATCAAAATGGCGAATGGCTGGGTACCGGTATGAGCGATATATGGGAAGTACGTTGCCCGCTATTTACTAATATCCGTTTTACAAGGCAGGGTACTTATACAATTCGGTTACAGCAAACAATGCGTGACAATCCGCTGATGCATGTAATGAATGCCGGTATCCGTATTGAAAAAGCAAACTAATGGTTACTCCAAAAAAGTTTTTCAGCTTTCGAAAATTTACATTCTGGTTCTGGGTATTGTTTATTTATGTAGTTGCTGCACTTATCTGGTGGTTTATTTCATTGGAAAAGCAAAGCAGTGAAATGATTAAGCTTAAAATTCAGCTGCTTCAAAAAAATGATCCCCAATACACACTCAGGTACAACGAAATTCAACAGCTGAAAAAAAGAAAAACCGCAAAATTTATTGGTGAAGGAGCTACTTTTCTGGCTTTGATAATAACAGGTGCCGTATTTGTCTATCGTTCAATCAGGAAGCAGATTGAACTGTCGCAGCAGCAGCAGAATTTCATGATGGCCATCACACACGAATTAAAAACCCCCATTGCTACAACAAGGCTCAGTTTAGAAACAATGCTGAAGCGAAAACTGGATGAAACAATGCAGCAAAAGCTGCTCAACAGCGCCCTGTCCGAAACCAACCGCCTCAACGTTCTTACCAACAATATTTTACTGGCAGCGCAAATGGAAGAAAAAAACTTCCAGCGTGAAAACGAAGAAATTAACCTTACATCGCTTGTTAATGCTGTAGTTGCCGATTACAAAAACCGCAATCCCAACCGGCAACTACAATCATCAGCCAATGAAGAATTGTTTATTGAAGGCGATTCATTGCTGATGGAAATTGCACTAAGCAATCTTATTGATAACTCTTTGAAATATTCGCCCAAAGAAAGCCCCGTGTATGTTGATCTGATCAACGAGGACGGATTCATTCAACTGAAGGTGAGCGATGAAGGCCCTGGCATTCCTGAAGAAGAAAAGGAAAAAATTTTTCAGAAATTTTATCGCAGCGGGAGTGAGTTTACAAGAAAAACAAAAGGCACCGGGCTGGGACTTTATCTCACAAAGAAAATTATTGAACAGCACAATGGCGAAATTTTTGTTATGAATAATACTCCGCATGGAAGTATTTTTGTAATACAGTTTTAAATAAGCTTATTCAGATAAACAAAAACAATTACCCGATATGTCCTCAACAAAAGCATCCATATTAATAGTAGAAGATGAGGAACACCTGCTGGATGCCCTGAAACTGAATCTTGAACTGGAAGGCTATGAAGTAACTACAGCTTTGGATGGAGTAGCAGCATTAAAGGCAGTTGAAAACGAATATTTCGATTTAATTATAATGGACGTAATGCTGCCCGAACTTGATGGCATCAGTGCTACAGAAAGCATTCGCATCAGAAAAATTGATGTGCCGATACTGATGCTGAGTGCCAAAAATTCTTCGCACGACAGAGTTATCGGCTTAAAGAAAGGGGCCGACGATTATCTTACCAAACCTTTTAACCTGGAAGAATTATTACTGCGTGTTGAAAAGCTGATTGAAAAAAACAAAAGAATACAGGATAAGGATACAGTTGGCGATACCTATAAATTTGGCACAAACAGTATTGACTTTAAAGCACAGGAAGCTGTGAATTTTAAAGGCGAAACCATTCAGCTCAGCAAAAAAGAAAGTATGCTGCTTCAATTGCTGATTGAAAATAAAAACGAAGTGGTTACCCGTGAAAAAATTCTGCAGGCTGTTTGGGGCTACAATGTTTATCCCACAACAAGAACAATCGACAACTTTATTCTCAACTTCCGTAAATATTTTGAAGAAGACAGCCGCAACCCCAAATACTTTCATTCAGCAAGAGGTGTGGGCTACAGGTTTGTAAATTAATCAGGTGTTACCCGTCAATTCCCGGTCAGGAGGCCTCAGATTTTTTTATCTGCTTCTTTCATCAGCACAATTGCCTGTTCCAGCAGCTGATCTTTTGCATCAGTTATTTCCACACCGCTGAAAATAGCCAGTTCACAGTCGTTTCGGAATTGAAGAAACTGCAACGCCAGCCCGGCCTGATGCTTTTGCTTTAATGTTTGATCAATTAAAGAGGCAGATGCGACTCCCTGCAAAAGATGTAACCGATCATAAAAGAATTCATGAACAGCATTAAGGAGCAATGTATAAAATTGTTTGTGATGAAGCGTGCCCATTACATGAACTGCAGGCTGTAAATAATCTGCAATATCCTTTTTCTGCACAGGCATTTCTGACGAAACTTCCTGAACAGGAACTATGTTTAACTTCTCTTTTTTTCTCCGGATAAAAAAGAACAAACTACCACTAAATAAAATTAAAGCAACGCCAGATGCCCAAACCAATGCGGGAATTGCAGATGAAGCAACTGTTGTATTATTCTGAAAAAGAAACTTACGCTTCACTGCTTTTGTTACATTCAGTTTCAACGTACCTGAGGCTATGCTGTGATAAGTTTTTGTTTCAGGATCGAAATAAGAAAAGCTTATTGCCGGAATTTCAAATAACCCTTCATTTGAAACTGAAAAAGGAATATCAAATGTTTTGATGCCACTTAGTGGTACTGTTGTTCTTACCAGTTCTTCTTTCATTGTGGCGGTAAACGAATCGACCCCGGCAGGCCAGTTAATAACCGGTGCCGTAATCATGGGGAGATTCCCGCTGCCTTTAATTGTAATACGAAGCACAGCATTATCATTTGCAGTTATGGAGCCTTGCAGCAGTTCGGCCTTCATTCCAAATTTACCTACAGCACCGCTAAAATTTTCCGGCTTGTTTTTTTGAGGAAGCTCCTGCACCATCAGCTTCAGTTCAGGCGTTTTGATCAATACATTTTCTGTAAGCAGATTTTCCCTGCTCACTTCCGATTCCTTCATCTTCTGCATCATTGCCTCCAGCCAGGATGAGCCACCCTTTATATTTGTTTCCTTCGTAAGCCTGATCAGGTGTACAGCATTTTCCACCTCAACAGATTCAATCAACAACTCACCTGAAAGCAAAGGAAAGAGCTGAACCTTTCGAATCAGGTAACAATTAAATGTTTTCCCATTTATTTTTTCTTTCGAGAAAAGTTCTTTTTCGTTGTTATCTAAATCAATAACAGAAAATCCGTTCAGCGAGGGGAGTTTCAGAATTTTTGATTCACTGTTCAGCCTTGTCAACAATTTAAAGGTTGCCAGAACAGGTTCACCTGTAAAACAGGTTTTTTTATCAATGATTGCCTGCACAAACAGGTTCGAAGCAATTTTTTGTCTTGCATTTTCACCCGGGAATAAATAATAATCCGGTTTTTCTTCAACAGCTTTATCAGTTTCAGCAGCAACAGTTATTTCAAGAGGTTCAGATGTATAACTTTTCCCTTTTACTTTCACTAAAGCAGGGTAAATTGGTAACCGTCCTTTTACCAACGGGCTGAGTGCAATTGTATAGCTGATATAATCTGTAAGTTCCCCGTTTATCCATGTTGCACCGGCTGATTGATTAATTTTACCCACTTGCTCAAACTGCCTGAAAGAAGGAAGAGTAAATTCATCCACCACCTTTGTCCCTGTTGCTATAAACTCAAGTTCAAATGTTTCCCCGGGCTGAATAGTTGTTTTGCTTGGTATAACAGAAAGCTTTACCTGTGCATTAACTGTAAAAGCCAAACAAAAGGCAATTACCAGCAACAAGTACTTGTATGATTTATGCCCTGACATGACATACAAAATTAGAGCATGCGTACTTTCTTTGAACAGAATGTGCTGTAAGAGGATGTTAAATGATAAAGATCAGTTAAGAGAATAAAGTCCTGTTCTCCTGCACGTTTGTTTATCTAAACCAAATCAAGTAAATATTACCAACAGGTGATTGCCGGTTTCTTTCATTTGAATACTTTAATTAACAGAAACTTTAATCATTTCAGTTTTATTGTTCCTGCTCCTTGTTTCCAATATGTATATCCCCTTTGGTACATCTGGTAATTGAATAATTTGCAGATTCGCTGAAGACTGCAGAATTGTAACAGGAATCTTTTTGCCATCAATTCCATAAAAACCAATCAAAGAAGCAGCATTATTTAAATAAAGCTGTTGCCCCGCCTGTACAGGGTTAGGAAACAGGGCAACTGTCTTTTCATAACTGATATTCCTTACTGATGTGGTTGTGTTGTTTAAAAACCGGGTTGCATAAATATCATTTTCGCCACTTCTCTTATCTGTCCATGCCACAATAGCTCCATTTGCCTGGTCACTTACAATAACAGGAAATTCTTGTGTATTGGTAGCAGATCCAATTAACTGACCATCTGCATTTAAGAGTGTTGTTCCGCCAGCAGATACACGTTGTAAATAAATATCGCTTGTTCCGGTTCTTAAATCATACCATGTAAAATATGCACCGCTTAAACCATCAGATACTATTTTGTAACCTTGCTGATGTCCTGTGGCAGTACAAATTGCTAAACCATTGTTTGTCCATTGTGCTGTTCCTGATGAATTAATTTTTTGAGCATAAAGATCACGTACGGAAAAATCGGTAGCATTTCTGTAATCCAGCCAAAACAGAATAGCTCCTCCATTACCATCTTCAATAATTTCCGGCTGACTTTGGCTGCTGTATGCATTACTCACAACTACTCCATTGCTTGTCCATTGTGCTGTTCCTGATGCATTTAATTTTTGAGCATATATATCAGCGTTGCCCGACCTTGAATCTTCCCACGAAATAATTGAGCCGTCTGCACCATCGGTTATAATACGATTAGTACCTCTGAAACCTGAAGCAACACAAACTGCAATACCATTAGTTGTCCATTGTAAATTACCGGATGCATCCAGTTTTTGAGCATAGATCGAGTAGGTACTGCCGCTATTGTGAAGCCATGTAATGGTAACAACGTTACCAGCTGTTAAAATTGTTGGTGAAAGCTGGTATCCGCTTGCTGTATTGACTGCAATTCCGTTTGCAGTCCATAAAAAATTACCATTTGCATCAACTGATTGTGCATATATATCACTGTTTGTACTGCCATTCCGGTCATCACTCCAAACAAAAACAGCACCACCCGTACCAAACAATGACATCTGAACAGAACGTTGGTTGGTATTGTTGTTACATACCGGAATCCCGTTTGCTGTCCACTGAACAACTCCTGAAGAATTTATCTTTTGAGAAAAAATATCTGTATTGGTATAACCCACATCATTCCTGTAATCAGTCCACGAAATGATTGCACCGCCAGCTCCATCACTAATTATAACGGGGAAAAACTGATCGCCTGATGCATTGCAGATCAATACACCATTTGCTTGCCACAAAACTGATCCGGTGGAATTAATGCGCTGTGCATAAATATCATAATTGCCGGACCGGTTATCAGCCCATACAATGATTGCTCCGCCGGCACCATCAGATGTTATTGCCGGACTATATTGGTCGCCAGTTGAAGTACAAATTTGATTGTTAACCGAAATATCGCTATTCCATTGAGCGGTGACAGAAAGAGAAGAAATGATTAAACAGAACAAGAGCAGCTTTCTCATAATTTTTTTTGAACCGCAAATATATAAGAAAACCTATGAACCACTTGAGCTATAAATCACCCAACTGCGGCCTGATAATGATTTCTTCCACGCAAGCCTGCGGAGAAAGTTGTGAAGCAGCGTAAATCATTTTAGCAATATCACCTGCTTCCATGATGCGTTTATCCGAGTTGTCAAAATCACCCCACGAATCGGTTAACACTGCTCCGGGAAAAACGGAAGTAACTTTTATCTGATGTTGTTTTAATTCTTCACGCAGGTTTTTACTGAACCCATTCAGTGCAAATTTGCTGATGCTGTATGCTCCTCCATTACTATATGCATGCAGCGATGCAATTGAACACATGTTAAAAATATGTCCTCTCGATCCATGCAGCATACTTTGCTTCATCATTTGCGGCAACACTTTTCGTGTGAGATAATAGGCGCTGTATAAATTAATGGCCATCATTTCTTCCAGCACTCCTTCTTCTTCGTTATACACACTTCCCGGTAAAAAATTACCGGCATTGTTTACCAGCACATCAATTGAAATGCTGTTATCAAGCAACCACTGGCCAAAGTTTTCTACCTCTTCTTTTTTGCTCAGGTCTCTTGTTTTTGCCTTTATTTTAAGACCCGGGTATTTCAACTGCAACTCTTTCATGGTGACAAACAAAGCAGTTTCATTTTTTGAACAGATGTACAAATTGTGTCCATTCGCTGCAAATATTTCAGCAATGGCTTTTCCAATTCCCCTTGAAGCGCCGGTAATAACAACATTCATAATATTCAAATATAAGATTGTAGATTGCAGATTCGTTACAAATCTAAATTCAGAAACCGGCAATCAGCAATGAAGTATAAACATTTATTTTTCGATCTTGATCATACATTATGGGATTTTGATGCCAATGCTATGGAAACGTTAAACAATGTGTATCACGATCTGCAGCTGAAAGAAGCGGGCGTAAACGATTTTGATCTTTTCTGCAAACAATACCTGCATCACAATGCCATTTTGTGGGACCGTTACCATCACGGCTTTATCAATAGTGAAGATCTGAAATGGAAAAGAATGTGGCGCACACTGCTTGATTTTAAAATCGGCAGCGAAGCCCTTGCCCGTAAAATGAGTGACTATTTCCTGGAAGTACTGCCTACAAAACAAAATCTTTTTCCTTATACCCATGAAATTTTACAACACCTGAAACAAAAAGATTACAAGCTGCATCTCATTACAAACGGTTTTGAAAAAACACAGTGGCGCAAACTCGATAACAGCAAGCTGGGGCAGTATTTTGAAGAGGTCATTACAAGTGAAGCCAGCAACAGCGTAAAACCCAACAAAGAAATTTTTGAATATGCAATGCGTGTTACTGGTGCTGCTTTGAGCGAAAGCATAATGATTGGCGACAATCTTGATGCTGACATTAAAGGAGCAATGAATGCCGGCATGGATGCTGTTTTTGTAAACCACCTGCGTATTGAAACTGATGTTAAGCCCACTTACATTATCTGCCACCTGCAGGAGCTTGAGCAGATTTTTAGTTAAAACTCAACGTATTAAAAGGAATTGTTTTGTATAACAACCGGCCCATCTTACATTTGCTTGCTGCCAACTACTGTGAAAATAGTTTTAACCATATTAATCTCTTTCGCTTTTTTAATTAAAAGCATCAGCAGTTCGTTTATTTTACTGGATTACGAAGTAAATAAATCGTTGTATGAACTGAAATGCATAAACAAAACACAGCCGCAGTTAAAATGCCATGGCAAATGCCAGATGATGAAAAAACTGAGAGAGGAAGAAAAAAAAGAGCAGGACGAAAAAGAAAAAAATTCTGAAAGCAAAACCGAGCCATTATCTTCAAAATCATTTTTTGAGCATACAATCTGCCCTCTTATCATCACCAGTACAAAGGCTGATCTTCTATATAATACAACAGGAAAAGTAGTTCATCATACATTTGATATATTTCACCCTCCAAAAAAGAAGCACTTTTTACTGCTATTTCTGTAAATAAATCTTTCACAACATTTTTAATTCATAAAAAAAAGAACATGAGATCTCTGATTTTATTGCTGGTATTTGTAACTGCAGCATTTTCATCAAAAGCACAAAAAGCTGAATGGAAAGAAATTAAAGCTTTTCATACAGTAATGAGCAAAACCTTTCACCCCGTTGAAGAAAACAATTTTCAGCCTTTAAAAAACAATGCAGCATCTTTACTTAACGCAGCAAAAGCATGGAACAAAAGCGCTGTGCCTGAAGGCTATAATAAAAAAACAATCAAACCTGTATTAAAACGCCTTGTTGCTGAATGTAAAGAACTGAACAAAGCAGTTGAAGCAGGAAAGCCCGATGCAGAGTTAAAACAGCTTATCACAAAAGCACACGATACTTTTCATGAGCTTACTGAAAAATGTAACGGAGGTGAAGAGGAGCATAAGCAGCATTGATTTTCAACTTCCATCAAATTAAAAAAAAGACAATGAAATTTTTATTAACCACAGGAGCATTTTTAATCCTTGCTCTGTTTTCATGCAATTCAGGTGGCGAACAAAAGCAAAGTACATCAACGATGCAGGAGCAGCCAAAACATGAAGCAGAGGAAGCAAACAAATTCAAAGATGTTGTGTTTGATTCACAAAAGGATTTTGTTTGCGGAATGCCCATTTCAGCAGGTGTAAGTGATACTGCCCATTATAAAGAAAAAGTGTACGGCTTTTGCAGCAAAGAATGCAAAGATGAGTTTGCAAAAAACCCCGCCTCTTTTGTAGCGCAGAAATAATTACAACTCTTGTATAAAGTAAAAAGGCAATTGAAGTTTTCAATTGCCTTTTTTTATGATTACTGTTATTTTAATACTCTGCTAAAACAGTTATACCTGCTGTTACTTTTTCATTCAGCTTCACATTTACTTTTACCCCCGGAGGTAACAGCAAATCAACCCTGGAACCAAATTTAATAAAACCAAGCTCACTGCCCTGCTGCACTTTCTGGCCGGGCTGCAGGTAATTTACAATACGCTTTGCCACTGCTCCTGCAATCTGTTTTACAAGTATGGTAATGCGTCCGTTGCTTAAAACAACACTGTGCCGTTCGTTTTCTGTTGATGACTTGGGGTTCCATGCCACCAGGTATTTTCCTTTGTGGTATTTTGAGTACAATACATCGCCTGCAATGGGGTTCAGGTTTACGTGTACGTTCGCCGGGCTCATAAATACACTCAGCTGTAAACGTGTTTCCTGAAAATATTCCGTATCAATAATTTCTTCAATTACCACCACCTTACCGTCGCAGGGGCTGTAGATGGCATGATTGTTTTCGGGGGTAACTCTTTTCGGCAAACGGAAAAATGAAACGATAAAAAGAAACACAACTAAGGTTGCCGCTAAAATAATCCAGGATATAACAGAAGTTCCTGAAAGAATAAATACAAGCAGGTTGATGATAACGAACACTACTGCAGCGATGGAAATACTCTGATATCCTTCTCTGTGAATTGTCATGTAATTTAATTGAACTGCGAAAGTACGATTATTCATCTTACTCATATTTCTGAAAGCCAAACTTCTTCCAGTAGTCCTTCGCAAAATTGAGAAACGCAGGCGGGGCATCATTAAATGAAGCATCAACAGTCATCGTGCCGCCGATTGTATCTTTCTGCAACACCATCAGTTCTTCACCACGTATAGCAAATTTTTTTCCTTTTTCATACATGATCAGTTTTTTTGAATCGGGACTCACATCGCCTTTACAACTGAGTTCATACACCATTGTTACTTCTGCATACCCGTTACTGTCAAGATCAGTAAATGAAAGCTGATCGTCGTAAAACGAACAGGTAATATCCAAACCGCAATCTGTAATAAAATCATTCATTTTCCATTGTTGCACAAAACCACTGTCTGTTTTTTGATAAAGAATGGCCGATAACCTTGCTGAAGATGCTGTGTTCCCTTTTTCAATATAAGAACCTGTTTCATATAACACCAGCCAGTTTTCGCCTGAAGCATCATGCCATTTCTTTGCCCGCTTCAGCTGGTATGCATTGGGTGCCGGAAGCAACGCACTCACTGCTGCAGTCACCTCTTCCGGTTTTGATACTTTTATTTCTTCAGGAATCTTTATCTGTACTGTCTGCTGTTTCCCTTTTTCCTTACATGAGAAAAAGAACAACAGCACAAACAGTAAATAATAACGCATCATCTTTATTAAATAAGTTTTAAAAACAACCAAACAAACGGCACAGCAATCAGCAAAGAGTCAAAACGATCTAAAAAACCACCATGCCCCGGCATAAAACTGCCACTATCTTTCACACCGGCCATTCGCTTCAGTTTACTTTCAAGCAGATCACCAAAAGTTCCTGCAACAGAACTGATGGCAGCAATACCGGCCCACACCCATAATGAAGAGGATTGAATAAAATAACCCGCCACTCCAACAACAACAATTGCTAAAATAATGCCACCAACTGTTCCTTCCCATGTTTTTTTAGGAGAGATGGAACTCAATGGTGTTTTACCAATAAGCGATCCAACGATGTAAGCCATTGTATCGTTGATCCAGATAGAACCGATGATGATAAGCGGAATAACATATCCACTCATTTTTGCCAATGAAACCGATACACTTTCAAGCGCACCTTCACCATTGTGCGGCAGCCACATAGCGCCGCTGCGGATATTGAGCAGCAAGGCCCAGCTTAAAGAAATATAGATTAACCCCAGAACCGAATAGCCGAAATTTTTTAAGCTGAGCTGCTTTGAAAAAAGTAATTCAGAAAGCGGAATAATAAACAAACCTATCAATGCCAGTATCCACCCAATTGCATGAAGCGAAACTCCGGTGCCGGGAATAAACCAGTCGTTGGTAAGGAAAAGCATGAAGCCGTAACCGGCCATCATAACACCATATTGATGAAACGGATTGATGTTTTTATACCCGGTATCAATTAATCCAATCAGTTTCTGATACTCAAACCAGCAACCAAAATGAATAATACTGAACAGGAGAAGAAAACTCCATTCATTCCACAGCAAGCCTGCAAGCATAACTGCTGCAAACAAGATAGCCGTGATGGTACGTGTTTTAAAAGTTTGTACGTTAAATGCCATATAGTGAATGACTGCTTTTTCTAAGAAAGAAAATTATTTTGTTCCGTTTCAGTTGATCCTGCTGCAATACTGTCGGGATATACTTTTGTTGCAGAAATACGTTTCAATAAAACAAACAATGCAACTACAACTACCGCACTGATTAAGCCAGCCCACCACGGAGCACTTTCGCCCACTTCCATATCAATCTTTTTATCTTTCATATACTGGAAGTAAAGAATGGTTACCATTAATGCGTTATTGAAAAAGTGTGCGGCTATGCTATACCAGAGGTTTCCGGTAAAATAAAAAATGTAACCCAGTATCATTCCCAAAGCAAGCCTTGGTATAAAACCATACCATGAAAAATGAATAGCACTGAAAATTAATCCCGTAATAAAAATAACAAGCCAGGGAATTTTAAACCAGCGCATAAAAATATTCTGCATAGCCCCTCTGAAAAAAACTTCTTCCACAATGGCGGGCATTAAAGCAATAATGAACAGGGCAACAATATAATCAACCGGTGTTTTAAATGTTGCCATCAGCTTTACCTGCTCTGCATACTGCGATTCCATTCCATCAAATATTTTTTTCCATGCAGCTGAAATGGGAATGGCTTTGTTTAATTCAGCTAATGCCCCAACAAGTGGTAACGAACAGAACATAACCAGTGCAGCTACTACAACCCGTTCAATTTTTATCCCGGATTTAAAACCAAGCCGCTGAAAGGCCTGTTGCGACGCAATACGTGCAGTAACCACTGCCGGTATAAGAAAAATTATAATGGTTGAAACGACCTGTATCACTTTCACAGCGTTGATATTAGCAACATCAAACATATCTTTCTGCATGGTAAAAAGCGACTTGCCTGTCATGGCAATCCAGATGGGAATGGTCACCACGCTGCCTATAACAAAGCAGGCAATCCAGATACCCATCAGGATTAAAAACTCAATTCCGGGCTCTAATTTTCGCTGATATGGATTTTCGTACATAACTACTCGCTGAATCTGTTTAAATTTGCAATTCTTTTAAAAGTGGTAAAGATAGGCAACATATCGCTTCCTGAGTTTCCGCTCCTCCTTGCTCCGATGGAGGATGTGAGCGATCCTCCTTTTCGTGCTGTTTGCAAAGACAACGGCGCCGACCTGATGTTCAGTGAATTCATCAGCAGTGAAGGGTTGATCCGTGATGCAATGAAAAGCAGGAAGAAACTGGACTTTGAAGAAGAAGAACGCCCTTTTGGTATCCAGATTTTTGGTGGCGATGAAGAAGCTTTGGGCATGAGTGCAAGAATCTGCGAAACCGTTAATCCTGATTTAGTTGATATCAACTTCGGTTGCCCGGTTAAGAAAGTTGCCATGAAAGGTGCTGGTGCAGGTGTATTGAAAGATATTGACCTGATGGTTCGCCTGACAGCTTCGGTTGTAAAATCAACTGCACTACCTGTTACAGTTAAAACAAGACTTGGTTGGGACGAAAGCACAAAGAATATTGAAGAGGTTGCTGAACGTTTGCAGGATGTGGGCATTAAAGCCCTGAGCATTCACGGACGTACACGTATGCAGATGTATAAAGGCGAAGCAGACTGGACATTGATTGGTAAAGTAAAAAACAACCCACGCATTAACATACCCATTTTTGGTAATGGTGATATTGACAGTGCAGAAAAAGCACTTGAATACAAAAACAGGTATGGTATTGATGGTATCATGATTGGCCGTGCTGCCATTGGTTATCCATGGATTTTTAATGAAATCAAACATTTTATTGAAACAGGTAAACATCTTCCTCCACCAACGATTGAACAACGTGTACAGGTTTGTAAAAAACATTTACATAAATCATACGACTGGAAAGGACCCGTTGTTGGAGTTCTGGAAATGCGTCGTCATTATGCCAATTACTTAAAGGGCTTGCCGAACATTAAAGAATACCGGCACAAATTAGTTCGCTTAAACACTCTTGAAGAAATTGATGCCGTACTGGATGAAATTGTAAAAACATACAGTGGTTTTCAGTTTGCTCCTTCAAAAATTGAATTGATAGACTATCATCAGAACTGCCCTTTGAATTAGGTTTTAAAAGAAGTATTTCTGTACGTACAAATACTTCATTCATTAACTTTCTTATTTAATCAGTGCAACTCTCCGCTGTTTTATTACTACTTTAATAGTGTAATACTTTTTTTCACTAAAAACAACGTTATGAAAAAATTGATCGCCGAATTTATTGGTACGTTTTCTCTTGTATTGTTTGGTTGCGGAGCTGCAGTAGTTGCCGGTATTTCTGAAACCGGACCTTCGGGAATTGGATTACTGGGTATTTCATTTGCTTTTGGTTTAGCGGTTGTTGCAATGGCTTATGCCATTGGGCCAATTTCCGGTTGCCACATTAATCCTGCAATCAGTATTGCAATGCTTGTTGCGGGAAAATTATCAGCAAAAGATACCGTAGGGTACATTGTTTCACAAGTGCTTGGAGCCATTGCTGCTGCCGGTGTTCTTTATTTAATTGCCAGTGGCAAAAGTGGTTTTTCCGGATTAAGTGAATGGGGCCTTGGTTCAAACGGATGGGGCGAAGGTTATTTGGGAAATTATTCAACGGCATCGGCTTTTATTGCCGAGGTTGTACTTACCTGTTTGTTCTTACTTGTAATTTTTGGTACAACATCAAAACAGGGAAATGCTACAACCGCCGGATTGGCAATTGGTATTACACTTGTATTAATTCACCTGGTGGCAATTCCAATTACCGGCACATCAGTTAACCCGGCAAGAAGTATTGGCCCGGCAATTTTTGCTGGTGGTAAAGCGCTGGCACAACTTTGGTTATTTGTTGCAGCACCAATTATTGGTGGCATATTAGGAGCGCTTATCTGGAAATTTTTACTTGAAAGAGAAGATTAATTATTCTTATTAATAAATGCACGGAGGCCATTGATATATTCATGGCCTCTTTTTTCTGCAAAATAATCGGCACCCAATGCAATGATTGCCATTATTGCCAAAGCCATTCCCAAACCTTTCCAGAATTCATGTTCAGCACTTGTTCTGAAATAAAAAAATAAAACAATCCCGGTTATTGCAAGAAAAATTTCAACATAACGGTAAAGCACAAAACTCTTCATAACCTTTTCCATTCGTGGCAACTCTTTTTCTTTAAGATCGCCGGGGTTCATATCATAGGCATACACATTTTTGATGCGGTCGTTATCACTTCGTGTATAAACTGTATAACCAACAACTCCTAATATTAAACCAACACAGAGTAATGATACCGATGCACCTTTGTAAAACTGTGAGTTTACTGCAAACACAAAAACAATTGCCAGCAATATTGCTATAATACCAATGGCAAGAAACAACAGGCTTTCCTGTTTTTCTGCAACAAAATATTTTTCAATATCAGTTTTGGAAAACATGTAAGTTATTTTTTAGAAAGATAATCTTAAAACTGCGTAGAACGGAACTTTTATCGCTGCTATTTTATAACATCAGTTTTTCGCCAATTGTTAAATGAAAAACATTGCTGAAATTTTTCTCTTCCTGCAAACGAAGCATTTCCTGTTTAGGATAATAAATGGGTTCATCACTTAAATCAAACGTGCCATGATGCATGGGTACAAGATGCCTGGCTTTTAACTGCTCCATTGCCAGCAATACATCGGCAGGGCTTGTATGTGCAGTATGCATAAACCATTCAGGTTTGTAGGCGCCAATTCCAAGAAAAGCATAATCAATGGAAGGATATAGCTGAGCTATTTCAGCAAAGTGAACACCCAAACCACTGTCGGCACCAAAATAATATGTTGCTTCTTTACTTTCAATCATAAAGCTGCCCCACAGCATTTCATTCATATCAGTTAATCCACGCCTGTTCCAGTGCTTGGCAGGTAAATATGCAATACGCACATCTTCTTCAAGCTGGTATTGCTGAAACCAACCTGCTTCAACAATACGGTTACTGATTTTCCAGCTGCGAAGCATTTTTTCAATGCCCAATCCGGTTAATATAACCGCATGCGGATTCAACGTACACAACAGTTGCATACTTTTTTTATCTGCATGATCTCGGTGGTTGTGCGATAGCAGAATATAATCAACATGCTTTAACTCATTGGCCCGGCAGGGAAACATTGTATGGCGTTTAAGCGGGCCAACACCAAATAAAACCGGATCAACAATAAACTGCTTTTTATTTATAGTGAAGAGGTAAGTGGCATGGCCTAACCATGTAAAACCATTGTCTGTATTTTTTATGAGCTTGTTGTTTTCAACAACTTCAATATTGGTTTTTTGTTTTCGCTTTAATGGCTTCAGATGGTTGCGTTCTTTTTGCCATTTAAAAAAATCAGCAAAGGATCGCTCCGATGGTCCATCGAGGTTGATGTATTGCTGCTTTTCGTTGAGCGTATTACCCGTCCAGTTTTCTTTAATAAATGAAAGTGAGGAATTGTATGTTAAACGTTGCTGTATTTTCATTGCTGAATTTAATTAATGTTGTACAAGAGTGCGACGCCTGTGCTGATGATGAGACTTACAAATGCCGGTAACAAAAATATTTACACCATGAGCAACACGGCTACATAATGACAAATAGCTGCACTGAGTACAAATAAATGCCAGATTACATGATGATAATATAATTTTTCCCAGAGAAAGAAAATTGTTCCTATAGAATATAAAACACCCCCAATGATAATCATAATTAACACGGGCCACGGAATTGCAGTAAAAAATTGTTTTCCTCCGAATACTAAAATCCAACCCATTGCCAGGTAAATGATGGTGGAAACAAGATTAAACCTGCCGGTAAAAAATATTTTGAAAATGATGCCGATAAATGTAAGCCCCCACAACACACTCAGCAATGTTATACCTGTTGCATTCATCATATAATTCAGCAGAAAGGGTGTGTATGTTCCGGCAATAAGAAAGTAAATGCTGATATGATCAAAAATATTCAATACCCGTTTTACTCTTGGGTTCTGAAACGCATGGTACAATGTTGAAAATGTAAACACCAGCAAAAATGAAAAACCGAAAACAGCTGCACCAACAACAGCAACTGTATGATCTTTATTTGCAGCTATGGCACTCAGCACCGGCAATGCAGCAATACCAAAAATAATTCCAATGCCATGGGTAATGCTGTTTGCTATTTCAAGCCGCAGGTTTGTATATTCCTTGTGTTCGGTCATTTTTTTATTTCGTTCAGTACTTCTTCGCTTAAGGGTGAAACAGACGGATCAAAGTAATTGGTTAAAACACCATTTTCGTTGACAAGAAATTTTGAAAAATTCCAGGACGGTTGCTGATTGTTCCAGCCATTCTTTGCTGAATCAGTCAGCCATTTAAACACATCGTTCTGATCAGTATTCTTCACAACCGAACTTTTTTTCATCAACGGAAATGTTACGCCAAAATTCACTTTACAAAATTGAGCAATTTCTTCATCGCTTCCTTTTTCCTGCTCTTTAAAATCGTTTGCGGGGAAACCAAGTATTACCAGTTTGTTTTCAAACCGCTTGTACAACTCCTGCAGTTCATCGTATTGATTGGTATAACCACAGTTGCTGGCTGTGTTTACAAGTAACACTTTCTTTCCTTTCAGCTGCTCAAAGCTGTATTCCGTTCCGTTGTTCAGCAATCCCTTCAGCGAATAAAAAGGAACAGCCGGTTGTGCATGATTTGAAAGTGTTTTAGCTTTCTTTCCGCTGAACCACATAAATGCCGGATAAACTGCTTTTAAAATTTTTTGCCGTACTGTCATATTTTGTGAATGAATATTTACAATAAAAACATACCCTGTAAATGCTATTAACAAGGCTGCCCCTGAAACAATTATTTTTCTGATTATTCTGATAATAACTTTATTTTCTTCCTAACAAATAACGCCACAGATTTGTTTTCTTATGACTGAACGGGGCATGGCGAAATGCAGGCTCAAACCAGGTGGCTCTTTTTACCACGCCCTTATAGTTAGTAAACGTATCAAACGAATGCTTGCCCAGATATCCTCCATGACCACTGTAACCTACCCCTCCAAAAGGCAGTTCGCTGTTACCCAGGTGCAAAATTGTTTCATTAATCCCTCCTCCTCCAAAACGTATATGTTCTATAAAATACTTTTCAGTTTTTGAATTATTTGTAAACACATACAACGCCAGTGGATATGGATTTTTTTCAATCAGTTCGGATGCCTCACTCAGTTCCCTGTAAGTAAATACCGGAAGTACCGGGCCAAAAATTTCTTCGTGCATAACCGAGGCCCTTGGATTAACGTTTTCAAGAATTGTTGGTGCAATGTATTTATCAGCAGCGTCTGTATCACCGCCGTAAACAATGGTTCCTTCAGTGAGATATTTTACAACCGATTCAAATCTTCTGTTATTAATCAGTCTTGGATAACTTGGATGGTGCTGAGGATTATCGCCATAACCTTTTTGAAATTCTGAAATCAGCGCCTGTACTATTTCTTCCTTTACCGATTCATGAACAATTAAATAATCCGGTGCTACACAACTTTGTCCGCAACTGATCATTTTTCCCCATACAATCCTTTTTGCAGCTATTTTAATATTGGCATCGGGGGCAACAATACAAGGACTTTTACCTCCCAGCTCAAGGGTTACCGGTGATAAATGTTTTGCCGCCATTTCCATTACTTTTTTTCCATTGGCAGTACTGCCGGTAAACATTACATGATCGAAATGAAAATGTTCAAGCAACGCAGGTACAACTGTTGCACCATCACCTTCTATTACATGCAAAAATTCCGGTGCAAAATTTTCATTGATCAGTTTAGCCATTACTGCGGAGGCATGTTGGCTCAACTCGGATGGTTTTACAATAACAGTATTACCTGCCGCTATTGCTCCTGCAACCCCACGCCATGTCAGCAGCATTGGATAATTCCAGGGCGAAATTACAAGCACTATACCCAACGGTTCGGGATAAATAACAGATGAAGCTGGGAAAAGAAATAAGGAGGAAGGAACTTTTACCGGCTGCATCCATTTGCTAAAATGCTTTTTCAGATAACTGATTTCTTCATAAACTGCACCCATCTCAGTCATGTACACTTCCTGGGGATGTTTGCGCAGATCTTTATACAACGCTTCTTCTATCAGTTTTTCATTGGAACGGAAAACAGCTTCCAGCTTTTGTAACTGTTCTTTACGAAAAGACCGGCTTCTGGTTGCACCTGTTTTAAAAAATGCCCGCTGTGCATCGTAAATTGGCTGATATTGATTCATGCTGTTAAGTCTTGAATAAATGTAATCCTAAGTAGCAAAATTGAAATTAAATAAGCAGACTTACGGAATAATATTTCATTGCTAACCTGTGTCATTTAAAATTGAAAAGCTGTACGGTATCTTTCCTGCTTAAAAATATTCTGATGTGTGCCTACAAACGTAAAACATGGGTTGAAAAGAGAGATACAGCTAATCAGGCCGAAGTGCAAAAAATTGACAAACCCTTTGGCGATATGAAAATTGGCGACAGGATGCTGATTGCCACTCCGCAAATTGTTGATGAATACATCCGCCATATTCCCAAAGGACATGAAGCAACTTTACTGCAGATGCGCAAGGATCTTGCAGCAGAATACAATGCAGATATTACATGCCCGCTTACCTCAGGTATATTTTTACGCATCGTTGCCGAAGCTGCGTACGAAGAATATGAAAAAGGAAAACCCATCAGCAAAATCACTCCGTTCTGGCGAATGATCAATTTCAAATCACCAGCAGCAAAGAAGTTAACATTCGGAACAGATTTTCTTCTTGCACAACGTAAAAAAGAAGGGTTAGCCTGAGTTCATTCTTCACCACAGAGGCGCAGAGATCACAGTGATTTTATTCGTGCATCCGTGGCAATATCTTCACCAGTTGCAAGCGAAGCGCAGCAATCATCTGTGTTCATCTGCGAAATCCGTGAGCAATTTTTTCTCTCTGTGTTCCCCGTGTCTCTGTGGTAAACAGTTTGCAAGCGCAGCGCAGCAACAATCTATGAGCAACCAATTCTTTCCTACCTTCGCCGCATGACGATGAAGGATGAATATTTCATGCAACAGGCATTAAAAGAAGCACAGCGTGCTTTTGACGAAGGAGAAGTTCCTGTTGGTGCAGTTGTGGTTGTTGAAGGAAAAATCATTGCCCGTGGTTATAACATGACGGAGAAACTCAACGATCCTACTGCTCATGCCGAAATGATTGCATTAACATCTGCATTCAGTCAGATAGGTGCCAAATACTTACCCGATGCAACATTGTATGTTACAGTTGAACCCTGCTTAATGTGTGCAGGTGCAATCTACTGGAGCAAAGTAAACCGCATTGTGTGGGGAGCCGATGATGAAAAAAACGGACACCAGCGTATTACAAAACCAAACTCACCCTTTCATCAAAAAGCAACTGTTACAACAGGTGTTTTAAAAGAAGAATGCGCTCAGCTCATGAAAGATTTTTTTGCAGCAAAGCGATAATCATCACCTCTTTCTTTAACAAAACATTTCACACCGGCAACATCAATTCAGCGGCTGTGGCATGTGTTTAGCAATACACAAGATGTATCAAAACCTTTGTGTATGAAATCCATATTTACACTTGTACTACTCAGCACCGTATTACTCTCTTCCTGTATTAAAACCAACCTGCAGGTAATTGATGAAAGGGAATGGCTATCGCAGGAAAGAGGCGTTGTTGTTTATTCCGACAGTTATTGCGATTACTTCGTTGTTGAAACCTATAACGGGTATTCTATTGTTGAAAACTGGTCGTTTCGTCCATATAACGGCGATGTGTTGTACGGCGATTTCAGCAACTGGGGTACACGTACCATCTACAACCGCAGCCGTGGCGCTTTAATGCGGGTGAATATTAAAGATTCATGGTTATCCTATTACACAGCCATGGATGGGTTAGGCTATTACTGCAGGTAATCAATCATCATATGTAAGAGGATCTTGCTTTCGGTTGCAAAGCAGGTCCTCTTTTGCTTTTAATAAGAATAACCGTTGCCTTATTACCATTTTGGTAAAATTTCTGATTCTGGTTTCAGTTTCAACCATCTGTCTGTACATTTGTTATCCTATTAAACAATTTCTCAATCGAAAAAATTAAGACTTATGGCATTTACATTAGCTCCCCTTCCATATGCACACGATGCACTGGAACCCCATATCGACACAACTACCATGCAGATACATCATGGCAAGCATCACCAGGCTTATGTTGACAATTTAAACAAAGCTGTTGCCGGCACTCCAAACGAAAACAAATCGCTCGAAGAACTGGTTGCTGTTGCAGGCACTATTTCTCCTGCAGTTCGTAATAACGGTGGTGGCCATTGGAACCATACCTTCTTCTGGGAATCACTTGCGCCAAACGCAGGCGGTGCTCCAGCAGGTGCATTGGCCGATGCCATCAATGCAGCATTCGGTTCATTCGATGCATTCAAAGAAAAATTTGCAGCAGCAGGTATGACCCGTTTCGGCAGTGGCTGGGCGTGGTTGCTTGTAAAAGATGGCAAGCTCGAAGTGTCTTCAACACCTAACCAGGACAATCCGTTAATGGATGTTGCTGAAGTAAAAGGAACTCCAATTCTTGGTGTTGATGTTTGGGAACATGCTTATTATCTCAAATATCAAAACCGCCGTGCAGATTATTTAGCTGCTTTCTGGAATGTAATCAACTGGAGCAAAGTAGCTGAGCGTTTTGCCGCAGCAAAATAAAATTGATTAGATACAAATAAAAAAGCTCCCTGAAATTTCAGGGAGCTTTTGTTTTATGAATACTTTATTTGCGTTTCTTCTTCCAGCAATCATTTAGATGATCATCAACCATTCCACTTGCCTGCATAAATGCATAACAGATAGTGGAACCCACAAACTTAAATCCTCTCTTCAGTAAATCCTTACTCATCGCATCCGACTGTGCTGTTTTTGCAGGAACATTACCTAAACTCTTTACATTATTCACCACAGGTTTTCCTCCAACAAACTGCCAGATGTATTGGTCAAAACTTCCAAACTCTTTTTGTATGGCAAGAAATGCTTTTGCATTTTGTACAAAGGCGTTTACTTTCAGTTTGTTCCTGATAATACCTTCATCCTGTAACAATGCTTCAATCTTCTTTGCATTGTACTTAATCATTTTATTTGCATCAAAACCATCAAAAGCCTTACGGTAATTTTCACGCTTACGCAATACAGTGTACCAGCTTAATCCTGCCTGTGCACCTTCCAGGCAAAGCAGTTCAAACAATTGCCGGTCATCATGCAATGGTTGTCCCCATTCGTTATCATGATAATCTTTATACAAATCATCTTTACTGCACCAGCTGCAGCGTATTTTTTCTTTTGCCATAAAATAAAATTAAGGAACAGGATCGTAACCACTGCCACCCCATGGATGGCAACGGCTGATGCGTTTTAAACTTAACCAGAAACCTTTGATAGGACCATATTTTTTAAACGCCTCCAATGCATAATTACTGCAGGTTGGCGTGTACCTGCATTTAGGACCAATTGCAGGACTGATGACATATTGATAAAACCTGATCAGCAATATAAACGGGAAGCTGATGATGGCTTTTATGCCTTTGTACTTTGTTGTGTTATTATGCTGATGCTGACTGCACACAGATTTCTGATAATTTCTGCAAAGCTATTCCTGTCTTTTCAAATACAAGGTTATAATCAGGAACTTCTTTGCCTGTAAAAATAAAAAATACATTCAGGTGAAGATCAGCTGCTGCCAGTTGTTGTTGCAAATCGTTTTTCTGCAACCTGTAGGCCTCTCTTATCAAGCGCTTAATACGGTTACGGTCAACAGCATGTTTAAAATGTTTGGTTCCTGCTGCAACACCAAACTGCAGGTGTGGTTTGGTTTTATCTACTGGAGGCTGAAGCATCCAATAAACACGAATTGGCTGTACCGAAAACGATTTGCCTTCTTTGAACAATTGCTCAATTAGTTTGCGGCTTTTCAGTCGCTCAGCTTTGCCCAGCGTATATCGTTGTTTCTGTTCCAACTTTGTAAAAATAAAAAAGTCCCGGTTTGTTCCGGGACTTAGAATATCATTTCAAAAATGTTGCTTATTTCTTAGCGCCACGCTCATCGCTTACAGAAAGCTTGTGACGGCCCTTTGCACGGCGGCTGGCTAAAACCTTGCGGCCATTTGCATCCTGCATACGCTTACGGAAACCATGTGTGGTTTTTCTGCGACGCTTTGAAGGCTGATATGTACGTTTTTGTGCCATTATAATTTGTTTTACTTCTTAAAAAATACCCGGTGAGAAGCCGGAAATTTCAAGCCACCCGGAGAGAACACCACTTCCCGCCGTTTGTGAAAGGACGGCAAAGGTAAGGGAAACTGCCCAAAAAAGAGGTCGGTAAAAAAGAAAATTGGCGGGAAAGCCGGTTATCAGCGGGCAAGCTCAACATGCGTTGCCTGTACTTCTGCGCCATAAAACAAACGGGCATGCCGGTTAAAATCCTCAGCTGAATCGGTTGTGAAAAATTGTTTCTCTCCCTGTTTCGTCAGCCGCTCTTCCATTTCCGGATGTCGTTGCAGGTAATCAGTCAGGCTATCAGCCACAATATTTCCCTGCGAAAGCAGCTTCACACCTTCTTTGAGTTGTTGCTGAACCTTACCGGCCAGCAAAGGATAATGGGTGCACCCAAGCAAAACCGTGTCAATTTCAGCCGATTGATTGTTCAATGCATCCACATATTCTTTTACAAAATAATCAGCCCCAACGCTTTCATGTTCATTGTTCTCAATCAGCGGAACCCACATGGGGCAGGCTTGCTGGTAAACCTGTACTTCAGGATAAAATTTATTGATCTCAATTTTGTAGGAATCAGACAAAACAGTTCCCGAAGTTGCAAGCACTCCAACCTTCTTTGTCTTGCTGTATTGCCCGATTATTTCAGCTGTAGGACGTATTACACCCAGCACCCTGTTTGCAGCACTCAACTTGGGTAAATCATTCTGCTGAATTGTTCTTAATGCTTTTGCGGAAGCTGTGTTGCAGGCAAGAATCACCAGTGGACATCCTTGTTTAAAAAACCATTCCACACACTCCAGCGTATACCGGTAAACAGTTTCAAAGCTGCGTGTGCCGTAAGGAGCACGGGCATTGTCGCCTAAATACATATAATCGTATTGCGGCAGCTTTTTTACTATTTCCTGCATTACAGTTAAACCACCGTAACCTGAATCAAAAATTCCAATAGCCCCTTTTTGCATAATGCTAAGTAAGTACAAAAAAAATCCCCCGCCAACAGGCAGGGGATGATTATAGAAAGGTTTTACAACTTATTTGTTCGTTGCGGGTGGTGTATCAACAATTTTTAAATGCTTTTTTACTAATGGAAGAAGATCATCGCTTGTTGGAACAACAAGTAGCGCATCTCTTGAAAAAACGTAAGCATAGCCGTTAGCTTTTGCTACGGTTTGAATAGCATCAATAGCAATTTTTTGTACTGGAGCATACACTTCCTGCTCTTTTACCTGCAACCATTGCTGAGCTTGTGTTGAATACTGTTGTACTCTTTCAGCTAAATCGCCAAATTCTTTGAATTTAATATCTTTTTTAGCCTGTGTCCATTTGACAGAGTCAGCACGGATAATGCTATCCTTTTCATTGTATTCTTTAATCATTTCAGCATATACCACATTCAGCGAATCCTGCAGTTTCTGCATTTTATCCTGTGCCTTTTTAGTTTCAGGCATTACACTCAGCAGCTCAGCCGTATTGATATGGCCGATTTTTTGTGCATTTACTGTTACAGCGCTAACCATAAAAGCTACAACTGCAAGAACAATTACTTTTTTCATTTTCAATTAAACGTTTTGTTTTTATTAGTGTACTTACTCCCTTATTTGGTTGCAACAGTACATGGCTTTTATTAAAGTTTAACACCTAATATTTTCAGCACATCGTCGCTCTTATCCAGTTTTGGGTCGGCAAATATAACGGTAATTCCTTCACTTTTATCCAAAATAAAATCATACATACGGTCGGTGGCAAGTTTTTGAACGGCGTTGAACACCTTGTCCTGTACGGGTTTTACCAGTTCCTGCTTTTTGCGGAAATAATCGCCTTCGTAGCCAAAACGTCTTTTCTGCAAATCCCTGACCTGCTTTTCTTTGTTAAAAATTTCATCCTCCCTTTTTTTCAGCAATTCTGGGGTAAGCATGGCTCTTTCTGTTTCCAACTGGCGGTATATCTTATCCAGATCGGCCTGCATCAGGTCTATTTCCTTTTGCCATGCATCTGCCATTTCTTCCAGTTTTTTATTGGCATCCTTGTATTCAGGAATTTTTTCAAGAATGTATTTTGAATTAATAATAGCATATCGCTGTGCGTTTACAGCGTAAGCAAAAGAAAGAAAGCAAACAGTTAAAAGGAGAAGTTTTTTCATCTGTGTAAAGTTTAGTTGTTTTATGTACACAAGAGGTTACAAAAAACAGCCCATCAATAACATAAATCTGTTAAGATGAACATATTTTCTGTGTGCAGCTTTTTCATGTGCTTTTGAACAAATTTATTAATCGGGTTCATAACCAAGCATAAAGGTAAACTTACTTATATCTCTTAATCTTGCGCCCGGGTAAGTCCTGTCTAAACCAATGCCATAGTCAAATCCAAGAAGCCCGAACATTGGCAGGAAGAAACGCATACCTAAACCAGCGCTTCGTCTTAACTGAAACGGATTATAAGGTTTGTACCTGCTTGCAAGGCTGGGGTTGTTTATCAAATCGCTTTGATTATACCATCCGTTTGCGGCTTCGAAAAATGCCAAACCAAAAATTGTACTGCTTGGATTGGTACTTAACGGATACCTCATTTCGAGACTGTACTTGTTGAATATAGTAAAGAAACTGGAGGCTGATGTGAGGTTCTGGTTATTAATCTTTGGATTTGAATTATCATAAACCGGGAACCCTCTGTGCGCAACAATATCATAACCAATAATACCAAAATTGTTCTGCATACCTGCATCACCCAGCTGAAAACGTTCAAATGGCGAAATGGGCATGTCTTTGTTATACCTTCCAACAAATCCGAATTTAGCTGCGGCTTTCAATACAAATTGCCTGTTTTTTTCAGCACCCATCGGCTTACCGATTGGCACGTACCATTCGTAATTCAAACGCCACTTGTGGTATTCAACCAAACGGTATTTTTCTGCAGGATCAGTATATTTTGATGCATCTCTAAACAACGACCATGGTGGAGTAAATGATGCAGTGATTGAAAAAGTAGAACCTGAACGTGGAAAAGTTGGCTGATCCACACTTGAACGAATCAACTGAATTCTGAAGTTCACATTGTTTGATGTACCGCTATCCAGTTCAGAAAAAATCTGGTAGTTCTTCAGTTTGTATTGCGTATAGTTAATTGAAGTAATCAGGTTGAAATAGTCGTCAGGCCACTTCAATTGTTTTCCGAGAGAAATGCTGGCACCAAATGACCGCAGATATTGATCATTTGCTTTTTTCCGTGTTGGCAGTCCGGTTATCGGGTCAAAGGCATTGGCCAGTTTTGTACGATATACACTTACCGTAAGATTGTTACGCTTTTTTCCGCCAAGCCAAGGCTCGGTAAACGAAAAGTTTTGTGCCCCAAACGAAGGGCCGTTTGATTGTACACGCAGAGAAAGCTTCTGTCCGTCGCCACTCGGCAGCGGTTGCCAGGCTTCTTTACGGAAGATGTTTTTTGTTGAGAAATTATTGAATGTAATTCCAAGTGTTCCTGTTAAGCCGATATAGCCACCCCAACCGGCACTAAGCTCCAGCTGATCACTTGACTTTTCTTCGAGTGTATAATTAATATCAACTGTGCCATCATCCGGGTTAGGAACAGGATTAGGATTGATTTTTTCCTGGTTGAAATAGTTCAATGCAGATAATTCTCTGATGGAGCGGATAATATCTGTACGGCTGAATTTTTCACCCGGTACTGTGCGTAATTCACGGCGAATGACATATTCCTTTGTCTTATCGTTACCGTAAATATTTACATTTTTAATTGTTGCCTGTGGCCCTTCTGAAAAACGGATTTCGTAATCAATGGTATCATTGTACACACTGGTTTCAATCGGGTCAACATGGAAAAACAGGTAACCATCATCCATGTAGAGGCTGCTGATGTCGCCTCCTTCCTGGCTCATTTGTTTACCCAGTTTTTTATTCAATGTTTCAAGATTGTAAATATCACCTTTCTTAATGCCAAGAATTGCTGTTAATAATGAATCGCCGAATTTGGTATTTCCACGCCATGCAATATTTCCAAAATAGTATTGCCGTCCTTCTTTTACTTTCAGTTCTACAATCAGTCGACCCTTATTATTATAATAGTTTGTATCATTTTCAATTACAGCGTCACGGTAGCCAAGTGAATTATAATAATCAAGAACTTTTTCTTTGTCTTCCAGGTATTTCTTCTGGTTGAATTTTGCTGAAGAAAAACGAACCCTGAACCAGGGATCAAGAAAATCTCTTGTTTTGCTGGGGATAAGAAAACCTCTGTCTTTTAAATATTGCTTAAATGTGAGAGAGTCTTTTGTACCATAAACAGGCCGGTTGTTTTCAGGGTTTACAGTAAAACGTAACCGCTCCTTTGTGCCCTTCATTTTTTTCTTCAGCTGCAGATCCGATACGTTTTCATTACCTGAAATATAAACCTCTTCAATTTTTACCTTTTCACCTTTACTTACATTGAAAGTAAGATCAATAAAGTTGGCATTAACTGTATTTTTCTGCTCTGTAATTTTTACATCTACTTTCCTGAACCCTTTATCAATAAAAAACTTTTCAATTTTTTCTATGCTGGTGCGCCGGAGGTTTTCAGTAATCACCTTATTGGGCGTCAGGCCAATTTTTTCCTTCAGGTCATCTTCTTCACTTTTCTTTAATCCTTTAAAAAAGAAATTACCCAATCTTGAACGCTCTCTCACATTTATTTCAATGTAAATATCCTTTCCATCTACTTTTCTGATATAAATCGCAGCATCATCAAAATATTGCTGCCGCCAGATAGCCAGAATAGCTTTGCTGAAAAGATCGCCGCCCGGCAAATACACACGATCGCCAATTGAAATGCCGGTAATAGATACTAAAAGTGATGAATCGTATGTTTTAGAACCGGTTACATCAATACCCGCAATAATATATTCTTTTGGGGTTTTTGAATTAAAAATCGCTTCCAGTTCCGGATCAACAGAAGTTGGAGGTAATGTATCGGTTTGCTGTGCCCAAGTATTTATCTGAAAGCCAAAACAAACGGTTAAAAGGAGCAAAAAATATCTGATCAAACGCATCAAAAAACAGTTACGGTTATATAGTTATATTAAAGATCGCCGGTTATTTTAATAAGCCGGGCGGCAAAATAAATGCTTTTGCTGAAACTCTTTGTTAAAATGACGGTTTTCACTGTATCTTAAGATTGTTTCGGCTCTTTTTCTTCTTTCATCTGGTCGCCGGTTTTTCCAAACCTTCTTTCCCGCTTCTGAAAATCAAGAATTGCTTCATACAGGTTTTCTTTTCTGAAATCGGGCCAGCGTACATTGGTAAAATAAAGTTCAGCGTATGCCAACTGGTATAAAAGAAAATTACTGATACGGTATTCACCACTCGTCCTGATCATCAGTTCCGGATCTGGAAATTCCCGGGTTGTGAGATAATCTTTAATTGTATCCTGATCAATCTCAAAAGGCTCCAGTTTCCCGGTCTTAACATCAGCAGCAATATTTTTAATTGCATTTACAATTTCCCAACGGCTGCTGTAACTCAAAGCCATGATAAGATTAAGCCCGGTATTTTCTTTCAATTCATCCTGACTTTCCCGCAACTGTTTGCGTGCATAATCAGGCAGCATATTGGTATCACCAATAACATGCAGTTTAATGTTATTCTTGTTCAACGTGGCTGTTTCTTTACGAATTGTATCAACCAGCAATTCCATTAAACCCGTTACTTCTTCAACCGGCCTGTCCCAGTTTTCGGTGCTGAAAGCATAAAGTGTCAGGTACTCCACACCCAGTTCAGCACAGCCTTCAACAATGCTGCGTACACTTTCCACGCCATGAAAATGCCCGAACAGACGATCCTGCCCCTGCTCCTTAGCCCAACGACCGTTACCATCCATAATGATGGCAATATGCCGGGGCAAGTGCTGCAAATCCAGTTGATCACGAAGAGAACCCATTGATGAAATTAAGGGCACGAAGGTAATGAAAATAAGGGTTGAAGATGCGTTAAAAACAGATCGGCTGCTTTTGGCTGCAAATGCCCGCCAGCACTCATTTTGCGGTTGATGTGTTGTACAAAATCTGTTTCATTTTAAACCGGCCGTAAACAAATTCCTGGTTGGGATAGGAATAAACAAGGTCAGCATCAGAAGCCAGTTTGTACCCATTGATTTCGGTGTAAGCCTTGATGGGTGTTGTCCAGCGCATGCGTTTATTTTCCTGGGTATTAAACCGGTCGAACGATTCAAAATCAATCAAAGCCCCTTCAACGTTAAAAAACAAGGTGGCGTTTACTGTATGATTATTGACTGTAAAGCGGGCATTGGTTGTATAAGCATTTACTTCTTCCCATTGAATACGCCGGTCTATCAATGCTGCCGGGGCCATTATACTAAGATCGTTCAGGAAAGTAACCGTTTCAGCTGTGTTCATTTCAGCACCATCAAAATATTGTACCTGAAATAACGATAACAGGCGGATGTCCATTGAAGCATTTGCATTGATATATTTATGATAGCCGGCTACAGGCAGGCTTTTCATCGTTGCGTTCATAAAAAACAACCGTGTTGGAACTGAAAGAAAGTTATACTGCTCGCTGTAAAAAGGCATCCACTGTTCGCTTTCCTTTCCCCTGATCTGCCCGGTAAACTCAGCTTTGAAATTGCTGATTTTAGGCTTGCCTATACTCTTTGTGTAACGGATGTACTGCTGAATTGTCAAAGGCAAATGAACAATGTCATTTTCTGTAAGCAGCCCCTGTTCAAAATAAGCAGGCTGGGAAAAATTACTTTCCACATCACTCACAAATAAATGATGATACTTCCACGAAGCAAACGAACTAATGGCAACCAGAAGAAAAATAATATTGGCAATTGTGCCGTACTTAGCATCCTGCCAGCTAAATACAATCATCACCTGCGAAACGACAACAGCAAGGAAAAGAAAAAACCAAAACAAACGGCTTTGCAAAAACAAGCTTACTGCCGCACACAAAAAAAGTATTGCTGCTGCCATCCAAAAAAATCCAGCGGGCTTGGAAATATTCTTTGTTAACTGGCTGATGTTCCCCAGGTCAAAAGCCTTAGCAAAGCCAAGCAAATGAATCAAACCATGAAGAAGTAGCAGAACAAAAGCTGCGTATCGCATAAATTGATTTTGCACAAAACTATTTATGTTGAAATTGCTGTTGGTTGATTGTTGTCAGCCTGAATAACAAACAAAATCACTGAAACAAACAAAACCGGCTCTGAAATAAACACACTGTATTCAAAATTGTACCCGGAACCAGGATGAAATGGTAATAAATCGCCTTTAAATAAGAAAGTATTGAGATTTTTCTTTAAAAAATTGTTCTGTCTTAAGTTGGGCATCATTACAGATTTATGATGTAATTAATTGATTTTAAATACAATAAAAAAAATAAAAGCCCTTTGGCATCATAAAAGAGTTTAATTGTTGTTTAAACACTTATTTAAGTTTGATTTAATTTTACATCATCAAACAACAAGAGAACTCGAAGAGCAGGAATTTAGTTTGATAAAGAATATTACTTAAGTCTTTTTTTATATGGCAAGCAATCGTTAACGGTCAACTGTTTCAACAGATGACCTTTTTTTTGCACCATACTTTTCTGCATGTAACTGAAAAAAGCATTATTACTCCGCAAAGGCAGAAACTGCGACTTACTCTTATCTTTATCCTGTGAACTATCTGGCGCACGCATATCTTTCGTTTCATCAACCCGATATACTTGCGGGCAACATGATCAGTGACTTTGTAAAAGGAAAAAAGAAATTTGATTACTCACCCGGCATTCAGCAGGGTATTGAACTGCACCGCATCATTGATACATTTACTGATGAACATGCAGTTACCAAAGAAGCAAAAGAGATTTTCCGGCCACATTACCGCCTCTATGCTGGTGCCTTTGTAGATGTGGTCTATGATCATTTTCTTGCAACTGATAAAACTATCTTTACTGATGAAACGCTGAAACGGTTTGCTAACGAAACCTACACGCTGCTCAACCCTTATCTTACAGTTTTTCCAGAGAAATTTACGAGAATGTTTCCCTATATGAAAGAGCAAAACTGGCTCTATCATTATAGCTCATTGTGGGGTATCGAAAAAAGTTTACATGGTGTTGTTCGCAGAGCGACTTATTTAACTGAAAGTGCCACTGCCTTTTCATTAATGCAACAACATTATACCGAGTTGAAACAACTATACGCTGTTTTTTTTCCTGAAATTCACACCTTGATAAAAGACTGGTTTTTGAATAAAGAAATCCTGCCTTTTACAGATTAAGCACTGTTACAAAAACAGGATAACATCAATTGTGTACCGGATTTTAATGAATATAAGAGTCGTATACCAAGAAATGTTTAAACCTTTCCACGCATGCCCGTTCCAGCATTTCCCTGTCGTCGGGGTGGGCAATATCAATCAACGCCTTTGCACGCTGACGTAAATTTTTTCCATACAAATGAGCAATGCCATATTCAGTAACCACATAGTGAATATGCCCACGGGTTGTTACCACGCCTGCACCTTGTTTCAGGAATGGCACAATCCGGTTGATCCCTTTAGCTGTTCTTGATGTTAATGCAATAATTGGTTTACCACCTTCACTGAGAGCAGCGCCACGCATAAAATCCATTTGCCCGCCAATTCCGCTGTATTGCGTAGTACCAATGCTGTCAGCACAAACCTGGCCGGTAATATCCACTTCAATTGCGCTGTTAATAGCTACAACTTTGGGGTTACGGCGTATAACATGGGGATCGTTTACATAATCAATATCTAAAAAAACAAAAGCAGGGTTATCATCCACATAATCGTACAGTTTCCTTGTACCAACAGCAAAACCGGTTACTGTTTTATACGGATGAATTTTTTTTGCAGCATTGTTAATCACATCCCTTTCAACCAGGTCAATAATTCCATCACTGCACATTTCGGTATGCACTCCCAGATTTTTATGATTGTTGAGCGATTTCAGTACGGCATCAGGTATAGTGCCAACACCCATTTGCAAAGTGCTTCCGTCATCAATCATACTTGCTATCAACTCTCCAATTCTTTTCTCTTCAGGACCAGCGTTTACACCATAATCAACTTCAGGCAAATCCTCTTCCATCCAAACAACTGAAGTAAACCTGTCAGTATGTATCAGACTATCGCCATGCGTACGTGGTACTTTTGGATTCACCTGTGCAATGATATGTTTTGCTGTACCAACAGCACTCCGGGCAATATCAACACTAACACCAAGCGAACAGTAGCCATGTTTATCGGGCGGAGACACCTGCACTAAAGCCACATCAATCGGCATGTAGCCTTTTTTAAACAAATCGGGAATATCACTTAAAAAAATGGGAATAAAATCAGCACGACCCTCATTAACTGCTTTACGAACACTGTTGGAAACGAACATACAGTTAATGTGAAAATTATCTTCATACTCAGGTCGGTCCACCGTTATGTCACCCTGTACAGTAATAAATACCAGCTCAACATTATTCAGCCTGGGCGATTGCTTTGCCAGCTCACGAAGAAGGTAAAGAGGCGTTTGTGCACTACCCTGAATAAAAACCCGGTCACCACTTTGGATAACAGACAGGGCCTCTTCTGCGCTCGTAAATTTTAATTCCTGGAACATATGGCAGTTAATTAAGACACAAAAGTAAACGATCGTTAGTCTTATTTTTATGTTCAAAAGCAGGATGAATGGTGATTTACAGCAGCAATGTTTGGGTTAAATTTGCGTTTTCAAAAAAATTCAACGAATGAAACATTTGCTTTTCTGTTTTACATTATTGACAATTATCTCATCAGCATCAGCACAAAACGGATCGAAAATACCGCCACTTGACAAATCGCCTATGGATATGGCATATTATCCTGCCAACTATCCGATTTTGCGAATCCAGCCAAACAAAGTAAGCGAACCGCTGATTGCAAGAGTGATTTACAGCCGTCCTTCGAAAAATGGCCGTAAAATTTTTGGCGAACTGGTGGAAGACGGAAAAGTGTGGCGGCTCGGAGCAAATGAAGCCACCGAAATTGAATTCTTCCGTGATGTTAAGATTGGCGGTAAAACAGTAAAAAAAGGGAGATATACTTTGTATGCGCTGGAAAGCAGCAATAAATGGACGATGATTGTAAACAAAGAAACCGATATATGGGGTGCCTTTAAGTACGATGCTGCGAAAGATGTTGCCCGTACTGACTGTGCTGTAACCCACACCAATGATTCGGTTGAATCTTTTTCCATGTACTTTGATAAAGTAAAAGACAAAAGCATTTTCCTGGTAATGGCCTGGGACGATGTAATGGTGAAGATGCCGGTTAGCTGGTAAGAAATGTATTCTGCAAAGGTGTATATAATTAAAGCCCTGCAATAATTGCAGGGCTTTTTGTTTGGTTTTTTTGAAATGAAAATCTCACTTTTACAACATGTGTGGTATCGCAGGAATTATTTCCAACAACTCAAATCATATTTCAACTGAACGTCTAAAAGCAATGGCAACTGCTCTTGCTCATCGTGGACCCGATGCTGAAGGACTTTGGATCAATGAAAGCAGGACAGCAGGATTCGCACACCGTCGCCTTTCAATTATTGATTTAAGTGATGCAGCTGCACAACCCATGCATTACCTGCAGCGCTATTGCATCACCTATAACGGTGAACTGTATAATTACATTGAACTGAAAGATGAGCTGAAAAAAAAAGGTTATGCTTTCAGTACAAATTCTGATACAGAAGTAATTCTTGCAGCTTATGATTTCTGGAAAGAAGATTGTCTGCTGCTGTTTGATGGCATGTTTGCGTTTGCTATCTGGGATCAGCAGCAGCAAAACTTGTTTGCTGCAAGAGACCGGTTTGGCGAAAAACCGTTTTATTACTTTTTTGATGGTGAACAGTTTTTATTCGCCAGTGAAATGAAAGCACTGTGGGCAGCAGGAATAAAAAAAGAAATCAACCAAACCATGTTGCTGAATTATCTTGGTTTGGGCTGGGTAAAAAATCCTGTTGATGTATCAACAACTTTTTACAGCAATATTGTTGCACTTCCGCAGGCACATTTTCTGAAACTTGGATTAAACAGTAACGAAAACAGCATTACACAATACTGGGACCTTGATAAAGAAACACAAATCAGCATCACAGATGCAGAAGCTGTTGAACAGTTTCAGCAATTATTCAACACTTCGGTTAAAAGAAGATTGAGAAGTGATGTGGAAGTGGGTACATCGCTCAGCGGTGGATTAGACAGCTCATCCATTGTTGCAACAATCTGCCAACTAAAAACTACTAACTATAAACTACAAACTTTTACCGCTTCTTTTCCCGGCTTTGAAAAAGATGAATCGGCTTATGCAAAACAGGTAGCTGATCAGTTTCATTTGCAGCAGCATCTTGTTACTCCATCTGCAGAAGACTTTGCTGATGAACTGGAAAAATTATTCTATCACCAGGAAGAACCATTTCAATCTTCGAGCACATATGCGCAATTCAAAATTTATGAGCTGGCAAAACAGCATGGCATAAAAGTAATTCTTGACGGACAGGGTGCTGATGAAATACTGGCCGGTTATCACAAGTACATTCATTGGTTTTTACAGGAAGGAAAGGCTAGCCGTGAGTTAGAGGCTTTCAAAAAAAACAACATTGATGTTGAATGGAACTGGAAAAATGTACTGGCAGCTAAATTACCTGAACTTGCTGCAGTGCAATTGGAAAGTAAGGCAAGAAAAGAACTGCATTCAAACATATTTATCAATAAAGAATTTCTGAAAGCACAGTTTGATAAAAAAACCATTTACAAGCCGGTTGTTCGCAAGCTGAATGATCTGCTTTATTTCAACACCATGCAGTTTGGTTTGGAAGAACTGCTTCGCAATGCCGACCGTAACAGCATGGCACACGGAGTGGAAGTACGTCTGCCGTTTTTGAATCACGAACTGGTGCAGTTTGTTTTTTCATTGTCCTCTCATTTCAAAATGCGTAATGGTTTTACCAAGTATATTCTCCGTGAAAGCATGAAGAACAGTTTGCCTTCGTCCATTGTTTACCGTACTGATAAAATTGGTTACGAACCTCCGCAGCAGCAATGGATGCAAACAGAAGCGTTTGGAACTCTGGTGCATGAAAGCAGGAGTAAACTTGTAAAAGAAAAATTGCTGAATAAAGAAATTTTACAGCAACCTGTTATTGCAAAAGCTGCACATGATGCAAAGAATGATGACTGGCGAACAGTTTGTGCAGCACAATTATTGTAATTTCTCATCTTTGCAGAACGCTCCGCCTGACGGAGAAAATTAAACGATTTGTCAGACGAAGACATCAGGCAAAACATCAACAAAATATTTTATTATGAAACCAGCTACGAAAGTTATTCATGCAGGTATGGTACCCGATCCTTCAACAGGAGCCATCATGACACCAATTTATCAAACAAGTACATACGTGCAGGAAGCACCGGGTGTAAACAAAGGTTATGAATACGCAAGAAGCCAGAACCCTACACGTAAGGCTTTGGAAGATGCTCTTGCTGAAATTGAAAACGGGAAATATGGTTTGGTGTTCAGCAGCGGGGTTGCAGCAACAGATGCAGTAATTAAATTATTAAGTCCGGGCGATGAAATAATTGCAGCTAATGATATGTACGGTGGCACGTATCGTTTGTTTATGAAAGTGTTTGAAAAGTTTGGTTTGAAATTTAATTATGTTGATACAACCAATCCTGCCAATGTAAAAGCAGCATTAACAGCAAACACCAAACTCATCTGGATTGAAACACCCACCAATCCGCTCATGAATATTTCTGATATCAAATCCATTGCTGCCATTGCAAAAGAAGCAGGTGTATTGCTTTGTGTTGATAATACATTTGCATCACCTTATTTGCAAAATCCGCTTGATCTTGGTGCTGATATTGTAATGCACAGTGCCACCAAATATCTCAGTGGTCACAGTGATGTAATACAGGGTTGTTTGGTGATGAATGATGCAGCATTAAGAGAACAATTATATTTTATACAGAAAAGCTGCGGTGCAGTACCCGGACCAATGGATTGCTTCCTCGTGTTGCGTGGAATAAAAACATTGGGTGTGCGTATGAAAGCACATTGTGAAAACGGGGAGAAGATTGCACACTGGCTGAAAGCAAACCCAAAAGTAGGTAAAGTGTATTGGCCGGGATTTACTGATCATCCGGGTTATGCCGTTGCAAAAGAACAGATGCTTGGCTTTGGCGGTATGATCAGTTTTGAACTGAAGGACGACAGCGTGGAAGAAGCCAAACGTGTTTTATCATCAACACATTTATTTTCACTTGCTGAAAGTTTAGGTGGTGTGGAAAGTTTAATCAATCACCCTGCAAGCATGACGCATGCATCCATTCCAAGAGAAAAAAGGATTAAAGATGGATTGAGCGATTCGCTCATCCGTTTAAGTGTGGGTATTGAAGATGCGGATGATCTGATTGAAGATTTGGCGAAAGCAATTGGGCAATGAATAATAAAGAACTAAAACAACTTCTTGATTCGAAGGTTGATTATTACAATCAACCTTCTTTCATCAAAGACGATCCCATTTGCATTCCACACCTGTTTACCAAGCAACAGGATATTGAAATTGCTGCTTTCTTTGCCGCCATTTTTTCATGGGGAAACAGAACAACCATCATCAACAAAGCAAAGGAACTGATGCAGCTGATGGAAATGCAGCCGTACAATTTTTGTTTAACGCATGATGCTAAAAAATTAAAAAGATTAAACGGTTTTAAGCACCGCACGTTTAATGCAGATGATCTGTATTTCTTTATTGACTTCTTTCACCAGCATTTCAGCAAACACAAAACTCTGGAAACCGCTTTCTTTCCCCGTAAAGGAATGACGGTTGAAGAAGGGCTAAATCATTTCTCAGCTTATTGTTTTTCGTTTGAACATTTGAAACGTACGGAGAAACACATTTCATCGCCTGTAAAAAAATCAACCTGCAAACGGTTAAACATGTTTCTTCGCTGGATGGTAAGAAATGATAAGCGTGGAGTTGATTTCGGAACCTGGAAATCTGTTTCGCCCGCACAACTCATTTGTCCGTTGGATGTGCATGTGGCACGTATTGCAAGGCAGTATGGTTTACTTCACCGTAAACAAAACGATTGGGAAGCTGCAATGGAATTAACGCTGAATCTTCGTAAATTGGATGTAAAGGATCCTGTGAAATATGATTTTGCTTTATTCGGAACCGGAGTGATGGAGAATAAAAAAACCGTTCATGCAAAACGATGAATTAATAACATCCGTCAACAACGAACTGGCATTGGAACTTCCTGTCAGCATTTCTATGGACCAGCTCAAAGAGCAGTTAATTGTGTACATCAACGATCTCATCAACCACGATTTTGAAAAACTGATTTACTACCTGTACAGGATTGATGTGCATGAAGAAAAAATAAAAAAAATGCTGCTACAGCATGAAGGAGAAAACGCTGCAGATATTATTGCACAACTCATTATTGACCGCCAGTTGCAGAAAATAAATTTCAGAAAAGAGTTTCAATCACCTTCGCAAGAAAGTGATGAAGAAAAATGGTGACACTTCACTGTTAAATTCACCGGCATTGTGTACATTTAGTTTCACATCTTCTTCTATGCTGAAACGATTGCTGAAATGGCTTGTAGTACTGATAGTTTTACTTGCCGCTTTTTATATTCTTGGTCCGCATCCCTCGTCACCAAATTATACATCTGTTTTACCCGCAGTTCCTGCAAATGCCACTGAGCTGGAAAGGTACATTCAGCATAATGAAGCACAGCATAAATTAAAACCCGGCAATGAAGCAAAAATTGTTTGGGCAAACGATTCGCTGAAGCAAAAAACAGAATACGCCATTGTTTACCTGCATGGTTTTTCCGCTTCACAGGAAGAAGGCGCACCGGTACACATCAACATCGCAAAGAAATTCGGTTGTAATTTATATTTAGCACGACTGGCTGAGCATGGCATTGATACAACCGAACAAATGATTAACCTCACTGCCGGTAAATACTGGGAAACTGTAAAACAGGCTTATGCCATTGGCAAACAGCTGGGCAATAAGGTTATCATCATGGGCACATCAACCGGAGGCAGCAATGCATTACAGCTTGCTGCAAATTATCCTGAGATTTCAGGCATTGTTTTGCTTTCCCCGAATATTGAAATCAATGATCCCAACGCATGGCTGGCCAATAATGCCTGGGGGTTGCAGATTGCAAGACTGGTGAAAAAATCTGACTACATTACAACAAAAGACCAGCGGGATATTTTTAAACAATACTGGTACTCGCATTACCGATTGGAAGCGGTTGTAAACCTTCAGGAATACCTGGAAACAACAATGACAAAAGAAAACTTCAGTAAAGTAAAACAACCGGCGTTGGTACTTTACTATTACCGGGATAATATACACCAGGACAGCGTGGTAAAAGTAAGTGCCATGCTCAAAATGTTTGATGAGCTGGGTACTGCACCTGAACAAAAAAGAAAACTGGCAATGCCCAACACCGGCGATCATGTAATTGCGGGTTATATAAAATCAAACGACTACCAGGGTGTTGAAGCAGAAATTACAAAGTTTATGATGGATGTTCTGAAAATGAACTTAATTCAGCAATAGCCGAATTTTCTGTTCGTTGATAATTAAGCCTTCTTTTTCATTGTGCAATTAAAAGTTCCTGCATAGGTAATTGACGACCTCGTTAAAAGCCACCTGATTGGCTTTGCTGCCGAAGAAAGCTGAAAAGCAAATAAAGTGATGAAGAGTACTGTTAAAATACCTGGTTCAAAAAAAGCGGGCCCTGATAGACATCAAGGGCCCTTTTGCTTACCTCTGAAACCACAAAAACTTAATACACTGTTTATCTATAACAAGTAGTTAATAACAATTAAAGCGGATTGAAAGTTTATCAGCGGGATATGAAATCTACAAGCTCTGCAATGGAAATTGGAAAAAAGCAGTAAATGCGGAACAGTAAAATTAGAGCGCTCTTTGCGATTTTGCAAGAAAAAAGGGGAAAGAAGTTTCCACACTTTCTCAAGACCAAGATCAGATTTCTTAATTTTAGGGATGTTGTTGCATGTACACCCCGTCAATCCCCAGCCAAGACAAATCAAAACCATTATTGATTGCTTACAAAATGGCGGTGTCATTATTTATCCTACCGATACAATTTACGGGTTGGGATGTGATATTTTTCAGCATAAAGCAATTGAACGAATTTGCCGCATTAAAAATATTGATCCGCAAAAGGCACAACTTTCCTTTATCTGCCACGATCTCAGCGATCTGAGTAGCTACACAAAGAGTATTTCTACGCCCCGTTACCGCATGCTAAAACAACATTTGCCCGGCCCTTTCACATTCATTTTGCCTGCCAGCAAGGAGGTGCCCAAAATCCTGAAAAGTAAAAAAGATACAATTGGCTTGCGTGTACCCGACAATGTTATAGCCCGCACCATTATCCAGGAACTGGGACACCCAATTTTAAGCGCTTCATTACCGGGTGAAATGGTGGAAGAATACACCGACCCGGAGTTGATGCATGATAACTTTAAAAAGCTGGTTGATATTGTTGTTGATGGTGGAGTTGGCGGCATGATTCCTTCAACAATAGTTGATTGTACAAATGAAGAACCTGTTATAACCAGGGAAGGGTTGGGCAAGTGGGAAGAATAAAAAAACGCTCAAGCACATTGCAGGAGCGTTTTATGAAGATAAAGTTCAGCTAAAACCTTGTTCTGCGATTGTGTGCAGCAACAAATTTTGCCCTTCTGTACTGTTTCATATCCTTTTTAATATGCCGTCTTTCCATTGGCCCAACTTTTCTGTCATCCATTTTTGCCACCCTTATTTCATGGCGGATGTGCTGCTTTTTCTTATGAAGAAATAAAGCCTCACCTTTTGTAATGTTTCTGTTTTGGTGATGCATGTAACCTGCACGGACACGATGATTTGCTTTGCGCACTTGTGCAGATGCTGTAAAACTGAACCCTGTTATAAGCACCAGAAGTAATAATAATTTAGTTTTCATATTTTTTTGCTTTTATTACTTGTCTGACAGCAGACGTAACTGAAAGTTTAATGGGAATTAAAAAAGTTCGTGTTGTGTGGGTTGAATATTAAAAGATTTCCGGTGATGTTGGCACAAACCAAACTGTTCAATAGCCTTGCGGTGTTCTTCTGTTCCGTAGCCTTTGTTCTTTTTCCAGTTATATTGAGGAAATTGTTCGTGCAGATTCAGCATGTATTCATCACGATATGTTTTTGCTAATATGCTGGCAGCTGCAATAGCAGCAAAACGTCCATCGCCTTTTACAAAACATTGGTGGGGCGTTCGCTTATATTTGATGAAGCGGTTTCCGTCAATCAATAAAAACTGTGGTTTTACTTTCAAGGCATCAACAGCAAGATGCATGGCTTTAAACGATGCTTTGAGGATATTGATCTGGTCAATTTCTTCCACATCAATTTTTGCTACTGCGTAAGCGGTGGCCTGTTCTTCAATTATCAGTCTCAGTTCGTTTCGGTGTGCTTCTTTTACCTGCTTTGAATCATTCAATAAAGAATGATAAAATTCTGCAGGGAGAATAACTGCTGCTGCAAACACCGGACCTGCATAGCAACCTCTGCCGGCTTCATCGCAACCAGCTTCAAAAATATTTTCCTGGTAAAAAGAAAGTAAACTCATTGCAGTTCAAAAATAAGATAAGCTGTATTGCTAAATGCAGTAAATCTGTTCACTCATAACCATTACCGTAAAAAGACCATACTGATTTATTTCTTGCTATTTTTAATATCAGAATAAAATCATTCATTTGCACTATGAATACGCAGCAACAGTACGACAATCATTTACGGACAAACTTCCCTGTTTTTGAAAAAGAACTGATTGATGAAATTGAGCAAACAGGTGAGTTCAGAACTTTTATGCCTGAAGAAATTTTAATGCGTAAAGGACAATTTATGCGCAGCACAATGCTGGTTATAAATGGTTTGCTGAAAATATACAGGGAAGATGAAGACGGGAGCGAATTTTTGATGTACTATTTAAAACCCGGAGAGGCCTGTGCGCTTTCAATGGTTTGTGCTGCAAGGCACGAAGCAAGTCCTGTAATGGCAAAAGCTGTTGCAGAAACAGAAGTGATGATGGTGCCTGTTGATACAATGAGTGAGTGGATGGCTAAATATAAAAGCTGGTACCAGTTTGTAATTGAAACATACCGGTCACGTTTTGATGAATTACTGTTAACGCTGGATAATGTTGCTTTCCGCAGTATGGACGAACGTTTAGCTTTTTACCTGAAGAGAGCTAAAGAAGCTCAAAACACCAACACAATTGAAGTAAGCCACCAGGAAATTGCCAATGAATTAAACACTTCAAGAGAAGTAATTTCAAGGTTATTAAAAAAGATGGAACAAAAAGGAATGCTTGATCTGCACCGGAACGTGATTGAGTTAAAAACCCTTTAGTTCTTTCTTAGTGTGATATGGGTCACTGTAGAAACTGATAAATGCTTTCACTTTTGCCCGCATGGACATTATAGGCTACATCGCAGCAATACTTATCGGGCTTTCACTTGGTTTAACAGGAGGAGGAGGTTCTATTCTTACAGTTCCTGTGCTTGTTTACCTGTTTGGAATTGAACCGGTGCTTGCAACCGGGTATTCTTTATTTATTGTAGGAGCCACAAGTTTTGCAGGTGGCGTACGGGCATACATGTATAAGCAGGTTGATTTCCGTGCTGTATCTCTGTTTGGTATTCCTTCAATCTTTACCATCTTTATTGCACGCCATTTTATTTTACCGGTCATCCCCGATACAATCAATATTTTCAGTTTCTCTCTTCAGAAAGGAAGTTTTTTGATGATCGTTTTTGCATTACTTATGCTGGCCGCTTCATATTTTATGATGGTACCACGAAAAGAAGAAGTAAGAGAAGATGCTGATGATAAGCAATACAAATCCATTGCACTTCTTGTACCTGGCTTGTTTGTTGGCTTGCTGACAGGGTTACTGGGGGCTGGTGGCGGATTTATGATTATTCCTGCACTTGTACTTATTCTTCAGCTACCCATGAAAAAAGCAATTGGCACATCATTACACATCATTGCCATTAACTCTCTTTTTGGATTCCTGTTCAGCCTGAATCAATACTCTTTTAACTGGAAGCTGCTGTTTATTGTTACAATACTTGCAATTGCCGGTGTGGTTGCAGGAACATGGTTTTCCAAAAGAATTGAAAACAAAACGCTTCGAAAAGTATTTGGCTGGTTTGTACTGGCTATGGGATTTTATATCCTCGTCAAAGAGTTATTAATTTCTTAATTTGACAAACCAAAAAATCGTTTGTGACTAAAGTCATTTACAAGCGGTTTCAAAAAACTGAATTTTGCACAATCAAAAAAACAATAATCAAAAATAACAGAAAATGAAAATTGAACAAATCTATACCGGCTGTCTGGCACAAGGTGCTTACTACATCGAAAGCGAGGGTGAAGCGGTTGTTATTGACCCGCTGAGAGAAGTATTACCTTATATTCAAAAGGCCGAAAACAACAATGCAAAAATCAAGTATGTTTTTGAAACACATTTTCATGCCGATTTTGTAAGCGGTCATATTGATCTTGCAAAGCAAACCGGCGCAACTATTGTTTACGGACCAACAGCCAAGCCCGGCTTTGAAGCATATGTTGCAAAAGATGAAGAAGAATTGAAAGTTGGAAAAATCACCTTCAAAATTTTGCATACACCCGGACACACAATGGAGTCAACCTGTTTTTTACTGAAAGATGAAACCGGAAAAGATGTAGCACTATTTACCGGCGACACATTATTTATTGGCGACGTTGGTCGTCCTGATCTTGCACAAAAAGTAATTGCAGAGCTTACGCAGGAAAAGCTTGCATCACATTTGTATGATTCACTTCACAATAAAATCATTCCGCTGGCTGATGATATCATTGTGTACCCGGCTCATGGTGCAGGAAGTGCATGTGGTAAAAATATGAGTAAAGAAACATCTGATACATTGGGACATCAAAAAGCAACCAACTATGCACTGCAACCAATGAGCAGAGACGAGTTTATGAAGCAGTTACTCACCGGTTTAACTGCTCCTCCTCAATATTTTCCATTGAACGTTTTAATGAATATTAAGGGTTACGACAGTATTGATGAAGTAATTAAACGTGGTACACAGGCACTAAGTGTTGAAGCGTTTGAAACTGCTGCCAATGAAACGGGAGCTTTAATACTTGATACAAGAAATGCTGAAGTTTTTTCACAGGGTTTTATTCCTAATTCTATTAACATAGGAATTGACGGAAGCTTTGCTCCCTGGGTTGGTGCAATGATTCCTGATGTAAAACAGGAAATACTGCTGGTTACAGATGAGGGCAGAGAAGAAGAAGTTGTGACGAGACTTGCCCGTGTTGGTTATGATCATTCCATTGGTTACATCAAGGGCGGTTTTACTGCTTGGAAAAAAGCCGGGAAAGAATTTGACAGCATTAAACGTGTATCGGCTGAAGATGTACTTACAATTAAAGCACAGCAACAGATCAACATTCTTGATGTTCGTAAAAAAAGCGAATACGACAGCGAACATATTGTAGATGCTGAAAATGCTCCGCTTGATTACATTAACGAAAGCATGTTAAAAGTAGATAAAAACAAAATTTATTACGTGCATTGTGCAAGTGGCTACCGATCAATGATTTTCAGTTCTATTCTTAAAGCCCGTGGCTACGACAATTTAATTGAAGTAAGAGGTGGAATTAAAGCTTTGAAAGAAAGCGGAAAATTTCAGCTTACAGATTATGTGTGCCCTACAACACTTTTATAAATTAAACAGACTTGCTGTGCAGCAACAGGCAAGTCCATTTCTTATATCAAACATGAACAAATACATATTTACAATACTGATACTTCTTATTTCTGCGTTTACTGCATCAGCACAAATCAGGAACATTTCGCCAGCATCTGCTGAAATGAAAATCAGGAAGAAGAATGTTGTAGTACTTGATGTAAGAACAACAAAAGAGTATAATGAAGGGCATCTGCCTTCAGCAATTCATATTGATGTTCTGGATTCTGTTTCATTTGTTCAGCAAATTGCAACGTTTGATAAAAACAAAAAATACTTAGTGTATTGCCGCAGTGGCAGAAAAAGTGTAAAGGCTTCTGAAATTCTGTCAAAACAGGGTTTTACACATATCTGGAATATGAAAGGCGGCATTACCAGTTGGAAAGGAAAAATTATTACTAAATAAAAAAAGAAACATTTAAAATGACACTTAAAGAGATTGTAAACAATCCGCAAACAACCATTGTTGATGTACGGAGTGAAGGTGAGTATCTTTCAGGACACTTTCCCGGAGCAACAAACATTCCGTTGAACACACTTACACAAAAAGTCGATGAACTGAAGGAAATCAAAAACCCGATAGTTGTTTACTGTATGTCGGGAGCAAGAAGCAACAGTGCTGCAACATATCTTCGCCAGGTTGGCTTTGACAATGTATATGATGCTGGCGGAATTTTCAATATTATGAATCTTAAAAACTAATCACGAACATGCTGGGATTTATTAAAAAATTATTCGGACCAGGAACAGACTACAAAGCACTTGTAGATGGAGGCGCTGTAATTGTTGACGTAAGAACACCACAGGAATACAGAGGAGGCCACATAAAAGGATCGCTCAATATACCTGTAAATACAATCGGTCAAAAAGTAAACGAGCTGAAGAAAAAAGGGAAACCGGTTATAACCTGTTGTGCAAGTGGCATGCGTAGCAGTTCGGCTGCAGGTATTTTAAAACAATCAGGTATTGAAGCATATAATGGCGGTTCATGGTTTAGCCTGCAAAACAAGCTTCGTTAATGACTTTAATGCCCACTTGTTTACAAGCTTCAAAGAAACAATAAAGATCAAAATTTATAAATGAAAACAAAGCAGTGGTTCAAAAACCTTTGGTGGTTTGTTCCGGGAATGATTGCTGGCGCAATAGCTGGTTATTTTTACTGGAAGTTTTACGGGTGTGATGGAACCTGTTTAATTACTTCAAGCCCGGTAAGAAGTGTTATTTATTTTTCTGTAATGGGTGTGCTGCTGAATCAAATGTTTAAACCTTCAAAGAAGGCAGTTTCTGATGCACTAACAAAAAAGGGCAAGGATTAAATCAACTGAAAACATTATAAAAACCCGCTCAAGAAAGCGGGTTTTTATTTGCCTGCATTCGGGTTTAATAAAAAACTGTGCATTTTGTCAACTGCAATAAGCAGTTGCAAAAGCACAGTTTGATACAGAAATGAAGCGGCGGATTTTAAAAAATCACCGCTTTTTGTTCATGGGTAATTAGATAAACAGCATGTGAACACCTTCGCCTTCACTTCTCTTGTAAAAATCTCCCACTGTAATAATTTTTTCCACTCCTTCGTATAAATCATCTTCCTTATAGTGGAACATATCAAAAGCAAGTTTGCATGCCCACATTCTCACACCTGATGCGGTTAATATTTCAAGAAACTCAGGAACATCCGGCATATCAATTTTTTCCATTTCTTTTTTCATCATAGATGTGGCAAGAGCTTCCATACCGGGTAAACCACCTATCATTGTAGGAATATGCATGGCAGGATTACCAACAGTTGCAACATGCAGGCTGCTCAGTTTCTTTTTATGAACAGCTTCCAGTCCAAAAAAAGTAAAGAAAATTTCAGATTCAATTCCCTCCATACGTGCACCATTGGCAAGTACAAATGCGGCATATACATTTTCAATTGTACCTTTTGAAAGGATGATCATCATTTTTTTGATGGCGCCTTTATTTTCGTTCATGGCTGAAGTTTTTTATTGTGATTAAATACAACTTGCCGGTTTAGGAATACCTGCAACTTTTGTAGCTGTTTTTAATGGTGCGTTGGGGAACAGAGCATAAAACTCTTTAATATCCACCACTCCGCTTTTACCTACACGCCTGATGCTTAATGCCACCTGGTTTTTATGTTCGCTCTGCAAATACTTAATTACTTCCCAATGACGTGGTGTAAGTGAAAGATTTGCTTCTGCAGCCAATGCTTCACCAACTTTTTCATCCCACTGGCTGAAATCGGTCATGTAACCTTCTTCGTTTACGGCAATTGTTTTGCCGGCTATTGTTCTTTCCATTTTCGGTTTTTTTATGGTTTGATTGATAGAATTATGTTAACTGTAAACTTTTCCTTTTTCGCTCATAGTTGCCGATACAAAAGGAATATGTGTTCCTTTCAGCAACATGTGCCAGTAAACCCAGCGGAATGCCAGTTTACCCATGTGATTCATTCGGCTTTCTTTCAGCAGTCGCAACGGCCCTATACCCGGGAAGGGGAATGTTCCTTCAACAGGTTCATGTGTGTAGTTGAAATCAATCAGCAATGCTTTTCCACCACCGGTTTCAATAAAGCAGTTTGCATGGCCATCAAATTCTTCTTTTAATGGCTCGCCTTTTACATAGCGTAAAATATTTTCGGTAAGAATTTCAGCTTCAAAGTGTGCAACAGAGCCTGCTTTTGATGCCGGGATATTACTTGCATCCCCAATTACAAAAACATTCTGGTATTCTTTTGACTGTAATGTTGCTTTATGTGTTGGCACATAATTCAGATCATCGCCCATTCCTGAACGTTCCATTAAATCATCTCCTTTGTTAGTCGGAACTGTTACAAGAATATCAAACGGGATTTCTTTACCTCCGTAATCAATAATCTTTTTGTTTTCATTGTCAACTTGTTCAATCGCAAAATCTCCCTCAATGTTTATTTTCTTTTCATGAAGCAGGTGTTCAAGTGTTGCTGTTGCTTTTGGTTTAGTAAAAGCTCCGCTCATGGGAGTTACATAAGTAATATCTACTTTGTCTCTCATGTTTTTATTTTTGAAGTAAGAATCGGCAAGGAATGCAAACTCCAGCGGCGCAACCGGACATTTAATCGGCATTTCTGTAATATGAACAACCAACCGGCCACCGTCCCATTCTCTTAATTTATTTCTAAGTGCAAGTGCTCCTTCAAACGTGTAAAAATCAAATACAGATTTTTGCCACTGCTCTCCTTTCATTCCTTCAATTTCTTCGGGAGCAATTTTTGCACCGGTAGCAACAATTAAAATATCATAATCAATATCATTGCCATTACTCAGCTGTATTTTGTTGGTGGTGGGCACAATACGTTCAATGCGTTGCTTGAGTAGTGTTACATCTTTCGGAATAAATTCTTCGATGGTTTTAATAATATCATCCGGTTCATAAATATCAAACGGAAGAAAGAGATAACCTGGCTGATAGTGATGTTCTTCACGCTCATCAATAATTGTAATTTGCCAGTCGGGTTTCTTTAACTCATGATGCAGATGATTGGCCATCATTGTGCCTGCTGTACCTGCGCCGAGAATGACTAAATGTTTCATTGTTTCTTTTTTTTCAATTGGTAATGTAAAAGTCGAAACACTGAAATGCGCTTTTTATGATAATGATGCGTGATTTTGATGATGGTTGTCATCAAAAAAACTTTTTATATAGTTTTTCTGAAACAATTTAACGCTATGTGATTTATGTCACGATTTAACTGAAGTTGCAACAATAATATTGCTGATTTTTGTCTTTTTACCTGTCTTTTTAAGCAGTTCTTTGCATGACAAAAATCACAATCCGCAATTTTTTCCTGCTCTACTTTTGTGTCCGGTTACAGATAATTTAATCCATCAAAAGCACAAAAAATTAAGATGAAATATATTATTGTTGGAGCAGTTGCGGGCGGTGCCAGTGCAGCAGCACGGTTAAGAAGGTTAGATGAACATGCTGAGATTATCATGTTTGAAAAAGGCGAATACATTTCATACGCCAATTGCGGTTTACCATATTACATTGGTGATGTAATTAAAAGCAGAAACAAATTGTTTGTACAAACTGCAACTTCATTTAATCAGCGTTTTAATATTGATGTAAGAGTACAAACAGAAGTAACATCCATTGACCCGTCGAAAAAAACAATTACAGCAATTGAACATACTACAGGAAAGGTTTACGAAGAATCATACGACAAGTTGATTCTTTCACCAGGAGCTGAACCTGTACGTCCGCCATTGCCCGGCATTAACACCGATGGCATCTTTACATTGAGAAATGTAAAAGACACTGATTACATTAAAGCATACACACAAAAGCAAAACGTAAAAAAAGCAGTTGTCATCGGTGCCGGGTTTATTGGTTTGGAAATGGCTGAAAATTTTCATGAGCTTGGCATTGAAGTAACCGTTGTGGAAATGATTAACCAGGTAATGGCACCTGTTGATTATCCCATTGCTGCCGTTGTGCAGGAACATATCCGTTCAAAAGGTGTTGAGCTTCGTTTAAATACTGCAGTAACAGGTTTTACAAAAGTGGGCGAACAGGTTGAAGTTGCATTAAACAGCGGCGAAGTATTAACAGCTGATTTGGTATTGCTGTCCATTGGTGTACGTCCGGATACAAAACTTGCAGTAAATGCTGGTTTAAAAATCGGTTCTGCCAGAGGCATCTGGGTTAACGAATACATGCAAACATCTGACCCTGATATTTATGCTGTTGGTGATGCGATTGAATTTGAAAATCCCATCACGCATCAATCAATGATTACTTACCTGGCGGGGCCTGCAAACAAACAGGGGCGCATTTGTGCCAACAATGTTGTACTTGGTAATGTGCAATCATATAAAGGCTCCATCAACACTGCTATTGTAAAAGTGTTTGACATGACTGTTGCCACAGCAGGCACTGCATCCAAGCATTTGAAAACTGCCAATATTGAACATATTGTTTCAACCATTCACAGCGGTTCGCATGCAGGTTACTATCCCGGCGCCAAACAAATGACAATCCAGATTTCATTTACACCTAAAGAAGGAAAGTTATTAAGTGCACAGATTGTGGGTTATGAAGGTGTTGACAAGCGGCTGGACATTATAGCAACTTTCATCAAACAAGGTAAAACCATTTATGAGCTGATTGAATTTGAACATGCTTATGCTCCTCCTTATTCATCAGCAAAAGATCCGGTGAATATGGCAGGCTTTGTAGCCGAAAATATTTTGCTCAACAGGTTAAAAGTCTTTTACTGGGATGAGTTAAAAAATCTTGGTGAAAATGATGTGCTGATTGATGTTCGCACACATGCTGAATATGAAAAAGGAAAAATTGATTCAGCGATTAATATTCCTGTTGATGATATGAGGAGCAGACTTGATGAAATACCAAAAGATAAAAATCTTTATATCTATTGTGAAGCAGGCTTGAGAGGATACCTGGCCCAACGCATTCTGAAGCAAAACGGATTTAACCAGGTTTCAAATCTGTCGGGAGGTTATAAACTCTGGAAGTCCTGTACCAATGAAACTGCAAAGCTTAAACAACTTGTTCCGGCTTTAAATTAAAGTGTAATTAATTGTTGCATGGCTGCAATTCACCACCTTCAGGCCAAGGTCTGCTGGTGGTTTTTTATTGCTTCAACGGATGTGTGTCATCTGATTTTCCTCTCCTACCTTTGCAGCCGTTATGACACAGGCAACATCAGCTTCAAACAAAGCAGTAGGCAACTGGCTTTTATTCGGTGTATTTATGCTCATTGTACAGATATTGCTGGGCGGCATTACCCGTTTAACAGGTTCCGGTTTAAGTATCACCGAATGGGATGTGGTAACAGGTGCTTTACCTCCGTTAAATGAAACGCAATGGCTGCAAGAGTTTAATCAATACAAAGCAACTCCTCAATACCGCTTATTAAACACAAGCTTTACACTCGGCGATTTTAAATTTATTTTTTTCTGGGAATGGTTTCACCGTGTGTGGGCACGCATGATGGGAATAGTGTTTATTATTGGCTTTGTTTATTTTCTTGCAAAAAGATATTTCAATAAGGAGATGATAAAACCCATGATCATTCTTTTTATTATTGGCGCTTTGCAAGGTGCCGTTGGCTGGATAATGGTTGCAAGTGGATTAACAGGTGATGCAGTGTATGTAAAACCTACAAGACTTGCAATGCACTTCATTCTTGCAATGGGTTTGCTGAGTTATACTTTCTGGTTTGCATTGAAATTGAAAGTAAACCAATCACAAATTACAGTTCACAAAAAAACATTCAACTTTAGCATTGTAATTCTTGCGTTGCTGCTGTTACAGTTAATGTTCGGCGCTTTAATGGCAGGACATAAAGCTGCCACAGCTGCTCCATCATGGCCAATGATCAATAATGAATGGATACCAAAATCGTTGTTTGCTGAAAAGCCATGGCTCATTAATTTCATTGAAAATAAAATCACCATTCATTTTATACACCGTGGCCTTGCTTATTTACTGGCGCTGTTAATATTCATTTGGTATTTCACTACTGAAAAAGCAAAGGGTTCTGTTTTGTTTTATGCCACCAGGGTTATTCCACTTGCATTGGTGTTTCTGCAAATCTTCTTAGGCATTTTTACTGTTCTTACTTCCGTTCGGATTGTACCAAACAAATGGGGACAGTTTGAGTGGATTGCACAATTACACCAATTGGTTGGAATGTGTATGCTGCTGAGTTTTGTATGGGTAATTTATTTGGTGAGAAGAGAAGAAAATAAAATTTATTCAACCAGCACAAAACCTGCCCAGTAAAATGGAGAATACTTTTTACGCATATTCTTTTGTGCTGATGCAAGAGCATTTTCTAATGATTCACCTTTTAACCAGTTAGCATAAAAATCCGACATTAATTCTGCTGTTTCTTTATCAGGAACCTGCCAGAGACTAATCAATACTTTCTGAACACCAGCCAGCTTAAATGCACGCTGTAACCCAAATACACCTTCGTCACCCTTGATCTCACCTAAACCTGTTTCACAAGCGCTTAAAACCACAAGACCCGTTTTGCTCAGATTAAGATGTGATATTTCATAAGCAGTAACAATTCCATCTTCCGCATTGCTCATTGATGGCTGTCCGCTCCATGCATAATTTGCCGCTGCCAGAACAATACCCGTTCTCATCATCGGGTCATTTTTTAATTGATATTCCTTCTCGTTGCCAAAACCAACATCGTTTTTTTCTGCAAGTGATGTTGTTATAAAAAAACCATGTGTGGCAATATGAATAATTTGCGGAGATCGACTACTCATTACTTTCAGGTTATGTTCAGAAGCATTTTCTTCTGAAAAAATCTGTACTTCGGCTTGTTTACTTTTAAAAGAAGCAGCGATGTTGTTCACCTCTGCTGACGTTCCCGCTAATTGCTTCCACACAGGTTTAGAAATCGTGCCTCTCTGTTTTTCAACTGCAGCATCGGCCGATGAAATACTTTGATTAATGGAGTTTTTGCTTTTAACAGAATCGTAGTTGAAAGAAAAATCAGGGTTGCCAAATAAAACAATTTGCGAAGGTTTTGCTGATGTTACATTTTTTTCCCTTAAAGCAATTTGTCTTGTACTCGTGTATTGCTTCAGTAAATAATGATCCATTAATAAAACAGAATCTTTTACCGGCAATGCATGAAATGCAATTCCATGCAACTTACCCGAAAGAGCATAAGATATCTTCCTGATACCTTTCAGATAAGGCATTAACGGTTCCCATATAAGATGATATAATTCCGTGCCTGTGTGAATTGATGAGGTTTCTTCCTCAGAGCCACGGTAAATTCCTTTTGCAATTGATTGTATAGCCCCTCCGGTCTTATCGAAAATCATTTGCAGTTCCTGCTCTTCAAACAAAGACACAAATACAGGAACTGTATCAGTTTTGCGTAAAATAAAAGCAGCATAAACTGTAGTATCAGTCCATTTATTGTTATAAAAATTGAAATGAATAAATTCAATTGCAGCTTCATCTTTCTGAAGTTTGTTTTGTATATCCTTATAATTTACCTGTAATGCCGTTTGCTTGCTCCTGAAAGTTTCTGAATGTTTGTTTAAGCTCTTTTCCAAAACTTCTGCTTCTGCTTCCCAATCAGCCAGCAGCTTACTTCGTTTATTCTGAGGCAGCGCATACTGCCGCTCCAGCATTGCCTGTGTTGTTTTCCAATCTGAGTATGTTCTTACTAAAGTTGTGTCGCTGTTTGTTTCAACTGTTTGAATGATTTCATTTGTTTCAAACAAAAGCATTCCTTTTTGAATCAGAGCCTGGTTGAATATAAATTTCTGAAAAGCCGGAGACGTTTGTTTTTTGTAAAGAAAGCTGAACAGAATTTCATTTTCCCATGTGTATTTGTTAATTAAACTTTCTTTTTCCTTTGCAGATAAAACAGAAAACTGATGAAGAACATTTTTTAAATTAATCATCCTGCTTTCTTTCAACAGTTCTTCTGCTGCTGCAGCTTTGCCTGTCAGGCTATAAAACACACCAAGATTATTTAAACTGATGGCATAGTCAGGATGTTGTTCTCCCAAAATCTTTTTTCGTATTAAAAGGACCTGGTTATATAGTTTTTCTGCTTTATGATATTTTCCTGTAGATTCTTCAAGTGCAGCAAGGTTGTTCAATGCCGTTGCGTAATCAGGATGCTCTTCTCCAAACTTTCTCTTGTAAAAGGCCAGCACTTTTTTTAATAAAGAATCGGAATATGAAAACTGCTGTGTTTTTTGATATAATGTTGCCAGATTATTTAAGCATGCGATATAATCTGTTTGGTATTCTTCCCCATACTTATTGTCATAGATTACAATTGCTTTGTTATAGAATAATTCAGCTTTGTTATAATCCTTCAGGTTTTTGTATAGCAATCCAATGTTATTAAGGCTTGAAGCATAAGCAGGGTGGTTTTCGCCAACGGTTTTCTTTCTGATTTTAATTACGATTTCATACAACTCCTCCGATTTTGAATAATGGCCCAGCTTCCTGTACAACCCAGCCAGGCTATTTACACTTACAGCATACTCAGGATGCTCTTCCCCCAAAATCATTTTCCTTATATGAGCTGCTTCTGTATAATATGCTTCTGCCTTTACATATTCCCCCGTTATTTCATACAAAACACCAAGATTATTCAGTGTTTCAGCATATAAAGGATGAGTTTTCCCAAGCTTTTTTTCCCTGATGTTTAAGGCCTCTTTGTACATTGATTCAGCAATTGAAAACGTTCCCATTTTTTCATAGAGAACCGCCATATTGTTGATACTTGTTGCATACTCAGCATCATTTTTCCCCAGCAGTTTTTCCTTCATCTTCAATGCTGTCTGTAGTAATGGCCCGGCTTTTTGATAATCCCCCATTTTATAATAAAGAACAGCCAGGTTATTTAAACCCAATGCATAATCAGCACTGAAATCGCCGGAAAGACGTTTATATTTTTGTACTGCTTCAAGCTGCAAAATTTCAGCTTTGTCATACTCGCCTGTTGAAGCATATAACAAAGCAAGACTGTTAAGGCAACTAATATAGTCTGTGTCGTTCTCGCCAACAGTTCTTTTGTACAAAGCAAGAGAGGCTACATATAAAGGTTCTGCTTTAACGAAATTCCCTGCGCTTGTATATACCCTTGCGAGATTGTAAAGACTGATAGCATAATTTGGATGATCCTTACCAAATTTTCTTTCAGCTGTTAAAAGGGCTTTTTCACCTGCAGGAATCGCCTGTTCATAATATCCTTTTGCATAAAGGCTGAATAACTGATCATTCAGGTCTTCCCATTCCTGGGAAAAAGAAAAGATTGTTTTTAATAGAAACAACGCAAGGAATAAAAACCTTTTCATAGTGGTTCTGTTAAATCCCTGTATTAAGGTATGCAAGGAAGCCAGATTAAAAAAGAAAATTTTTGAGCTCTTTTAAAAAGTTTATAAACCTTTTGAATAAGTAATCCACTTCAGCAAACCAACCTGTTCGGATTAATTTCAGGGCATTAGCAGCATATATGCCTGCGGAATAATTTTTATTACAAAAGTTGGGGAAGTTGCTTTACCATCTCCGTCAACATGAAAAGGAGCAAGCTCGGGATTTTCAATCACCAGTTCTTTGGTTTGAAAATATGTAATGCCGTAACGTTTTTTAAAATCTATTGTAAATGTTCCATAACGGACATGCCACAACACTTTTGCGAGTACAGAAAGTAAATTACGTTTTTCAACAGCAACAATATCCAGCCATCCGTCATTTAAACTTGCTTTGGGCGCAATGGTAAATTGATTGCCAAACTGATTACTATTGGCGATACTGATGAAGTATGCTTTCAAAGAAATATCTGTTTCCTTACTTCTCAACCGGAATGAATATGGCTTAATACCTGCGAGGTTCTTTAATGTAAGTTGGGCATATTTCCAGAAACCTCTTTTCGTTTGCCCATCAAAATCGTGTGCAACCTGTGCATCAAAACCAAGGCCGCTGAGCATGCAGGAAAAATGATCATTGATCAGGAATGCATCAACTGCATTTGCTTTACCCTTAAAAATTACATCCAATGCCTTGCCCGGATCTTTTGGAATACCGGCTGCGAAAGCCAGTCCGTTACCCGAGCCTCTTGGAATAATACCAAAGTTAACCGGCATATCACGCAGATCAGCCGTTACAGCGCTAACAGTACCATCGCCCCCTGCAATAATAACATCTGTAATTTTTTCTGTAATAATTTTTCCCTTCATTACAGTATAATCGCCATCTGCTCTTGTATAATCAATTATATAAGCAACTCCTGCACCCGCACAACGCTGCTGAATCATTTCGGGTAATGATTTGTTTTGCTTAACTCCAGCCCGTGGATTGAGTAAAAATAAAATTCGGCGATGCACAGATTACAAAACTATACCTGAAGGTTGAAATCAGAACACTTTTTCGTGTATTATTTCACCGGGTACAGTACATCCCTGTTATAATTCCAGATAGCTTTTTGCAGATGATGATTGGCTATTTTGCGAAATACGGCTCCCACAGCATTGATCACACTTCCTGATAATACCATTACGTTTCCGGCAGTACGGTTATCTTTTGAAATAATAATGCCGCCAACAACTGCAGCAAAACCTACAATTGGCAAAACAGATCCGGTGCGGTTATTCTTCCTGAATAATTTATAACTCTCCGTTGCATCGGCTGAAACAAGCATCAGGTTACGGGTTTCTGTTTTACCAAGCATAAAACCGTTCATGGTTACACCTCCCGCACCAAGTAACATGGTTTTTTGCTTGTACTGAAGACGCATTGAATCAATATTTACCTGTGCTGAAACGGAAATACAAAGCAGTAATGCTGTGAAAACGGAAAGTATTTTCATTGTTATTACAATTTAAACATCAGATGTTATATCCGAAGTTATTATTTTATGTGAATGTTTTAATTTTCTTTTCAGGCCATTACAGAAACCATCGTCAATACTGTTTCGCCCAGCTTTTTGTTTCCGGTTATAGTAACTGCTGATTTTGCTTCATCAGGTGTTATTCCCTTTGAAAACAGCTTCCATGCTGTTGCAGGATCAATTTCAACTGAAGCCGCAATAGTATCAGTTGCTTCTTGAGATAAATACCAGCCATCAGTATTTTTTATCAAAAACCAGTTTCCCCCAGCTTCTGTACTTACAGAAACTTTCACTGTAGTATTTATTTCAGCATCTGTACTCCTGTATGTATACGGTAATGCCTGCATAAATGTTTCAATAAAAGGATAAAATAATTCCTGGGTGATGATGCCGGGTTTATTCACCGCCTCTCTTATTTGCTGCTGATGAATAAATTTCTCCGTGTACTCCCTTGCAATATGAAACCAGTTTCTGGATGTTTGTTCGCCTGCCCATGCAACAGAAAACAAAGCATCAGCATACAAATCTGCTTCCTGCCAGTATTGTGAATATTGCTTTCCTGTCAGTTCAAGCAAATCGGTGAGCAATTGCGGGCTTAAACGTTTGGATGCTTTTACCCAAACAGCATTTAATTCATTCAGGTAATCAACTAAATCATTGTAATGATTAATTGAGCGGTTGGGAAGAAGTTGATGACGGTCCCTGCCGAGAGATAATGTGCGGATATTTCCATCAAGCAAATGTGCAGCAATATCTTTTACCGTCCACAGCCTTGCAATGGTTGGTTTGTTCCACTCTTCTGATGTTAATGAACGCAGTAATTCTATCAGCTTAGCATCAAGAACAGGAAAAAGGTGTTTGGTATGAATCACTTGTTGCTGCATGTGTGCAAACTTACCATTTCAGCAGTGCACTTGCCCATGTAAATCCGCTGCCAAATGCTGCAAGACAAATAAGATCGCCCTGTTTTACCTTGCCTTGCTCCCATGCTTCGCATAAAGCTATCGGAACAGAAGCCGCAGTTGTATTTCCAAACCGTTGAATATTGTTATACACCTGGTCATCTCTCAACTTTAACTTCTGTTGCACAAATTGTGAAATACGCAGGTTGGCCTGATGCGGAATAAGAAGATTTAAATCAGTTGACTGATAGCCATTAGCCGACAATGCTTCATTAATCACTTCAGGAAATTTTACAATGGCTGTTTTAAATACTGCCGGACCATCCATTGTTGGAAAATTTTCAGCATTATCAATCATGGCATGACTCATAAACATACTTCCCCAGTCACTTTCTTCATACGTAGCAAGATCAGGTTTCCAGTAATTGGCATGTGTACCGGGATTGTACATAGCCAAAATTTCAGCTTCATTTCCATCGCTGTGCAAATGCGTACTTAAAATTCCCTGGTTAGGGTCTTCTGTTGGCTGCATAACTACAGCACCTGCGCCATCACCAAAAATCACACTTACATTTCTGCCTCTTGTTGTGAAATCCAAACCAAAAGAATGTTTTTCTGAACCTATAACAAGTATATTTTTATACATCCCTGTTTTAATAAACTGATCAGCAATAGAAACAGCATATACAAAACCGCTGCACTGGTTGCGTACGTCCAGAGCCCCGATCTGTTTCATTTGTAAAGCACGCTGAACTAATACTCCGCAGCCGGGAAAATAATAATCGGGGCTGAGTGTGGCAAAGATGATGAAGTCTATATCCTGTGCAGTTGTACCGGCTCTTTCAATTGCAATTTTTGCAGCCTCAGCACCCATTGTTGCAGTAGTTTCTTTAATGCGGTGTGCATAATGCCGTTCCTGTATCCCGGTTCTTTCCTGGATCCATTCATCTGTTGTATCCATGTATTTAGTGAGATCGTTGTTGGTAACAACATTTTCGGGAATGTACATTCCAATCCCGGCAATTTTACTGCGAGTCATATAGCAAACATTTTAGAAGACAAGATAGGAAAATACATCGGAAATGAAACTGTTACATCCGAAACCTTTTAATCTTATTCCGGCTTGATTTCCTGGTCAGCTTTTTTTTCGTTCTGTTTTCTGTAGTCATCTTCGTGTATAATACTGATACCTGTCGGAAATATGCACTCCTGATCATACCTGATTGAATCATTAAACTGTTCCTGAGTTAACCCGGTGCAATTAATAAATGAAGTTTTTCTGAAATCAGCAGATAAAAAAGTACAGTCTTTAAATTCAATATTTTCAAAAACAACGTTCTCAAAATTTACATAGGAAAAATGATTGTCTTCAATTCTCCCGTTTTTAAATGATGTTTGAAAAACTCTTGCCCTTGAAAAAGAATTCTTATATAAATAAACATTTTCAAGGTTTACTTCTACAAAAAGGGAATAGCCAAATGCACTCCGTACAATCTTTGTGTCGGTTGTGCTCACCTGAGCCATATATACATAATTAAAATCGTTCTGAAAGAGATTCATGGCAAGTTCACCACCTTTCTGTGCAAGATGTGCCTTGCGCATAAACATTACATAGGCATCTGCAGTTACTTGTTTGTGCCATACTAATTTATATTTCTGAAATGCAAACAGATCGCCAAAATCAGCATCATATTGTTTGTAAACAAGTTCTTTGTTTCTGATGAAAATTTCTGCTTCAACCTGTTTGCTTTGGATCAAATCGGAATAGGCTGCAGCATTAGCCGAAAATTGCTTTATACTTTCATCAAGTTTTTTTATGGAAGAATTTATGTCACTAATCCGCTGATTCATTGGATAATCTTTCACAAAAAAATTGCGGTTAATATCCTGTAATCCATCAGCTATATATAATAAATCTTCACGATTGCTTTCCTGTATAAGTGTTGTAAGAATAGAATTGATAATATCGTAATCCAGTTCAGTATATAATCTGCTCAGCAACACATCAATGGTGTTTTTTTCAAATTCAGGATCACGCTTAAAAATGCTGAGAGTTGCAATAGCAGCAAGCACTTCCTGTTTTTTTTCTTTAAACAGGTTGGCATTTGTTTCTTTAAATTTCTCTAATCTTTTTTCATACCGGAGTTTTTTCAAAGCCCACCAACTGCCAATTGTTGCTGATAGAATAGCAATAATCCAGGGAGTTGTTCCGCTGGTGAGTAATTCCCACATAATTGATAAGATTTAGTTCAGAAAGTTATTTTAATTCCTGTCCAATGTCAATACCCGTTTGTGGTAATAAAAAAGGGAGGTTTAAAACCTCCCTTATCTGTAATTGAACTATTCTTTAATGGATTTCCCACACTTCATTACCCCTCAGCAATTTATCAAGATTGCCGGCACCTTTGGTTGCAATAATTTCATCAACCTGTAATTGCATTGAATCTTCATAGCAAGCTCTTTCTGTTTCATAAAACACGCCGAAAGGACGTGGAAGATGAGCATCTTTACGTGGATCATCAAACATTCTTACAAGAATCTGTGCTTTGTAAAAATCTTTTTCATCATGTATCCATAAATCATCTTTGCTATGGCCTTCATCAAGGTTAACCACAACAGGTTTAAACCCGTCAAGTTTAATTCCCTTATTTTTTGCTGCACCAAAAACCAATGGTTCGCCGTGTACAAGGAATAATGTTTCGTCGGCCTTGGTTGTTTTTTCTGTAAATATTTCAAATGCACCATCATTAAAGATGAGGCAGTTCTGGTAAATTTCGAGGAAAGATGAGCCCTTATGCTGATGGCTGCGTAACAGCATTTCCTGCATGTGTTTCATATCCCTGTCCATTGTACGTGCAATGAACGTAGCATCAGCTCCCATTGCAAGGGCCAGTGGATTAAACGGATGATCAATACTTCCGTAGGGAGAAGTCTTTGTGACTTTATTTTCTTCTGATGTTGGAGAGTACTGTCCTTTTGTTAAACCATAAATCTGGTTGTTGAACATGAGCACATTAATATCAAAATTTCTGCGCAGCAAATGAATAGTATGGTTACCGCCTATGCTCAAACTATCACCATCGCCTGTTACAACCCATACGCTCAGTTCGGGGCGGGAAGCCTTTAAGCCACTGGCTATAGCTGTTGCACGGCCGTGGATTGAATGCATGCCGTATGTATTCATGTAATAAGGGAAACGGCTACTGCAGCCAATACCACTTACCACTACAATATTTTCTTTTGGAATGCCCAATGATGGCATAATTTTCTGAACCTGGGCAAGAATCGAATAATCGCCGCAACCGGGACACCAGCGAACTTCCTGGTCAGTTGCAAAATCCTTTGCAGTAAGGGTTGGGGTTGTTGTTGTTTCCGACATATTAAGATATTAGTTGGCAAATTTAGGAAATGCAGGAAAAGAAGACTGAATTTAAAAGTCAGAATTTAGAATTATTATGCTAAAATGCAATAGCTGATCTCTGCCGGGTCAATTTTGCTTATTCAGCTCCTCCCAGTACTCAGCCGCTCTTCTTGTATGAGGAATAACGATTGTTCCGCCAACAATATTGGCGACAGCAAAAATTTCATACATCTGCCGGGTGGTTACACCCAGTTCATAACATTTGCCGAGATGGTATTTAATACAATCGTCACAACGTAGTACCATGCTGGCAACCAGCCCCAGCATTTCCTTGGTTTGGGTGGACAAAGCCCCTTCGGCATACGTATTGGTATCGAGATTCCAGAGACGTTTTATTACAAGATTATCTTTACTCAGAATCACCTCGTTCATTTTTGTGCGGTAGTCGTTAAACTCTTTAATAAGATCGCCCATAGTAGGAATTTTTTCAAAGATAACAGCAAGCTGGCCAAACTTGTTTAAAAACAAAATGCCATCCCTTAAGGATGGCATCTGTACTTGTGCTTTTTTTAAAAAAGATTAGTAACGGCTGCTGTAACTTTTGTTTCCGTAAGAAGGACGACGGTCGTTGTTACTGCGCTCTTCACGGGGTTTAGCTTCTGTTACTTTAATGGCACGGCCTTCTACCATACCACCATCTAATTCGCTGATTGCAGTTTTTGCTGCTGCATTATCGCTCATTTCAACAAATCCAAAACCACGGCTTTTACCGGTGAATTTGTCATTAATTACTTTAGCGCTGGTTACTTCACCATAGCTTTCAAAAAAACCTCTTAAGTCATCATCAGTTACGTTGAAGCTTAAGTTTGAAACATAAATGTTCATGTTTGTGTATTAAACATTAATTAAAAAACTGAGAAAATACGAGGCGTAAAAAATTGACTAACTATTAGCAGATTGTGCGTAGCAGATAATACGATTCACTTACTTATCACTGTATAACTCAAAATAACGGGGCAAAGATAGGCTATTTATCTGAACCAGCCGTTTTATTTATAACCAGGCAACAGTTAGCAGCCTGAAAAGCAATGCCGCTGAGGGTTTCAGCGGCATGTTATATTTTTGTTTCTTCTATCTTATTCTATGCTGTGTACATTTCTTCGTGCAACAGATGAATCCTTTCATCAACCAGGTATTCATCAAATGATGTTAGACGGTCAATTAATCCTGAAGGAGTTAACTCAATTATTCGGTTTGCAGTTGTATGCATAAACGTATGATCGTGTGAAGTTAACAGCACAACTCCATTATATGCAATACACTGTTCGTTGAAAGCCTGGATGCTTTCCAGGTCGAGGTGGTTGGTTGGCTGATCCAGTACAATTACATTCGGGTTCTGCATCATCATTTTACTGATCATGCAACGCACTTTTTCTCCTCCGCTCAATACGTTTGTTTTTTTCATGATATCATCACCGCTGAATAACATCTTTCCTAAAAACCCACGCAAAAACGGTTCATCAGCATCTGTTACATGCGATGGAACGAACTGACGCAACCATTCCATCAAATTCAAGCCCTGTGTAAAAAAGCTGTTATGTTCAACAGGTAAATAAGCCTTGGTAATGGTTGAGCCCCACTCGTACGTACCAGCATCTGCTTTTTCTTCATCATTAATAATATCGAAGAAATGAGTTACTGCAAGAGGATCTTTACTTACTACTGCAATTTTATCGCCTTTGTTAACGGTGAAGGAAATATTATCAAACAGTACACGTCCGTCAACTGTTTTCTTCAGCTTTTCAACATTCAGAATCTGGTTGCCCACTTCACGGAGCGGCTGAAAAATAATGCCGGGATATTTTCGGTTACTTGGTTCAATTTCTTCAATGGTTAGTTTTTCCAGTGCTTTCTTTCTTGAAGTAGCCTGTTTACTCTTCGATGCATTGGCAGAGAAACGTGCAATAAAGTCGAGTAATGCCTGGCGCTTTTCTTCTACTTTTTTATTCTTATCTCCCAATTGCCTTGCCATTAACTGCGACGACTCGTACCAGAAAGTATAGTTACCCGTAAACACTTTTATTTTTGAACGATCCACATCGGCTACATGTGTACATACTGCATCAAGAAAGTGACGGTCGTGACTCACCACCAATACAATATTTTCATAATCGGCCAGGAAGTTTTCCAGCCAGCCGATTGTTTCAATATCCAGTCCGTTGGTAGGCTCATCAAGCAATAAAATATCGGGGTTGCCAAACAGCGCCTGCGCAAGTAACACACGTACTTTTAAATTACTCGGAATATCCTTCATCAGTTTTTGATGATATTCATCTTTTATTCCAAGGTTGCTGAGAAAAGTTGCCGCATCACTTTCAGCAGTGTAGCCCCCCATTTCACCAAAATCATGTTCCAGTTCACCTGCACGCATACCATCTTCTTCACTGAAATCGGGTTTGAGGTAAATAGCATCTTTTTCCAGCATCACTTCCCACATTTTTTTGTGGCCCATGAGTACTGTATTTAACACGGTTTGTTCATCAAACTCAAAATGGTTTTGCTTTAAAACAGCCAAACGTTCGCCGGGAGTAATTTCCACTGTTCCTTTGTTTGGCTCAATTTCGCCGCTGAGGATTTTTAAGAAAGTACTTTTTCCTGCACCGTTAGCGCCAATTACACCATAACAGTTTCCTTTAACGAAGTTGATATTTACTTCATCAAACAAAACCCGTTTACCATACGAGAGGGTTATATTTCTTGCACTGATCATAATTCATTGAGATTTCTCACAGATTACGCTGATAACACAGAAAAATTCATGTGAGATGCGTAAAGTTCAGTTGAAAATTTTTTGAAGCCGCAAAGGTACGGGAAATCAGGCAGGGAGAGGGTTTGAAAAAGAGAAACAACAGTGGCATAAAAAAACCGGCAAACATCATTTGCCGGTTCAATAAAAAAGGATCAGAATTACTTTTTAGCACCACCTCCAATGTAGAAGCCAAGGTTTACACCAAAATAGTTATTTGAAATACGACCGGTTTTGGGGTTAAGATTGTACTCCAGGTTTAAACGAAAGTGACTTACATCGAAGCCAGCTCTTACCATTCCTGAAAAACCTCCCTTTGATTGATAATCTTCGGTATAGTCAGTTTCTGTTGTTGTAGCCGATACGCCTGCAGCTTTGCCATAACCTACACCAATTCCGGCAAATGGCCTGAAAGCAGAACCCGGTTGTTTTTGAAAATAATAATCACCTGTTGCAAGATAAGATGCAACTCCGGCAATAGAAAAATCGCCACCGGTAACCTCTTCACCATTATTATCCAGTGCAACTTTTAATGTTAAAGCAGTTCCAAAACGTAACCCTGCGGAAAAATTGTCGGTAATGTGATATTGAGGTTCAAATAAAATTGCCAATCCCCCTTTTGTACCTGAACCACTTGCAGCTGCATAACCTCCGGTGAAGTTAACTTGCCAGGGTGTGTATCCGGTTGATTGAGCATAAGAACTAACAGATAGTGTTACTGCGGTTAACAGCAATAAAAGTGTTTTGATTTTCATAAATAAAATTTTTAGAGGGCAAAGAAAGATGAATCAATCTTAATTATCAAATTTTACATATAATAAAAACAATGATTAAACATTGATTCCCATGCAGTTAATATTTGTCTCATGAAAGGATGTAAGGATTGCAGCATAAGTAATGATGAGCTGATTTTTGGCTCTTCTGTTTTAAGATTGCCAATCTGTCACACCTTTTCCTGTGGTATTTTTTTTGTTCCTTGCGGACAAAACAGATTTATATGCAAACCGGAAGTATTCGAGTACAGACAGAAAACATTTTTCCGATCATCAAAAAGTTTCTTTACAGCGACCATGAAATTTTTCTTCGTGAGTTGGTAAGTAATGCAGTTGATGCCACACAAAAAATCAAAACACTTTCTTCCATTGGTGAAGCCAAAGGCGAACTGGGCGATTTAAAAGTAACCGTTAAGCTTAACAAAGAAGCCGGCACCATCACCATTTCCGATAACGGTGTGGGTATGACAAGCGAAGATGTTGAAAAATATATTAACCAGGTAGCTTTTTCCGGCGCCGAGGAATTTGTACAGAAATACAAGGGACAAAACGAAAATGCCATCATTGGTAAATTCGGTTTGGGTTTTTATTCTTCGTTCATGGTGAGTAAGAAAGTTGAAATCTTCACCAAAAGTTTTAAAGACGCACCTGCTGTAAGATGGGAATGCGATGGAAGCCCGGAATATCAACTGGAAGAAACTGACCAGCGCAGCGAGAGAGGAACAGATATTATATTATATATAGATGACGACAGTAAAGAATTTATCGACGATATCCGTCTCAAAGGAATTCTTGAACGTTTCTGTAAGTTTTTGCCCGTTCCTATTTTCTTCGAAGATGAACAGATCAATAATACACATCCGCTTTGGGTTAAAAAACCTTCTGAATTAACCGACCAGGATTACCAAGATTTTTACAAAGAACTTTATCCCTTCAGCGAACCACCTGTATTCTGGATTCACCTCAATGTTGATTATCCGTTTAATCTTACCGGTGTATTGTACTTCCCGAAAATTAAACAGAGCTACGAAATACAGAAAGATAAAATTCAGCTTTACTGCAACCAGGTTTTTGTAACCGATGAAGTAAAAGATATTGTTCCTGAATTTTTAATGTTGCTGCATGGTGTTATTGACAGCCCGGATATTCCGCTCAACGTAAGCCGCAGTTATTTGCAAGGCGATCCGAACGTGAAGAAGATCAACTCGCACATCACTAAAAAAGTAGCAGATAAATTAGAAGAGATTTTTAAAAACGACCGTAAAGGTTTTGAAGAAAAATGGGAAAGCCTTGGTTTGTTTGTGAAGTATGGAATGATTACAGATGATAAGTTCCTGGAAAGAGCTGGTAAGTTTCATATTATGAAAGAAACCGGCAACGACCAGTTTTATACGTTGGATGAATACAAAGTTGTTGCTGAAGTATTACAAAAAAATAAAGAGGGGAAGATTGTTTTGTTATACGCTACCCAGCCCGAAGTACAAAACACATTCATCAAAGCTGCCGAAGCAAAAGATTACAAAGTACTGCAGTTTGATTCCATGGTTGATGCAGCTTTCATTAACCACATGGAAGCAAAATGGGAGAATGTGGTGTTCAAAAGAGTGGATGCGGATATTGCAGATAACTTAATTGATAAACAGGAAGAACAAAAAAGTTCATTAACGGAAGATGATGTAAAAGAACTGAAAGAATGGTTCAATATTCCTTTAACTGATTTACACCTGAATGTGGAAGTAAAGGGATTGAGCGAAGATGCTCCGCCGGTTATTGCAACACGCCCCGAAATGATGCGCCGTATGAAAGAGATGGCACAGCTTGGCGGACCAATGAGCGGTTTTTATGCAACTATGCCCGACGAAGTGGAGTTAACCGTAAATGGTAATCACCCGGTGTACAAAAAAATTCTTGCAAATAAAGAAACGGGAAAGGAGATGGTGCACAACCTGGCCGATCTTGCATTGCTGTCGCAGGGATTACTGAAAGGAGCACAATTAACTGAGTTTATTAACCGCAGTGTTTCGATGATGTAAAAAATACATTGTATAAAAAATAAGAGAGGGTCGCTTGGCGACCCTCTCTTATTTTCTGCTTTATCAATTTCAACCGTTTAATCTTAATGTTCCTGAACCAAACTGCATGACCATGATCCTGCAAACCAATACGTCCTTTTTTGAACGTACCGAAGCCTTTCATTTCCCTGAACTTACTGTACGCAATCATGCTGCGCCAGTTATCATCCCACATGGTTGTTGAAACTACTTTCACTCCATTAAGATAAAATTCAAGTTGACCATTAAGGCTTTTAATTTCAGTTACATTCCACTGTAAAGCCGGTTTCACTACTTCGGGAGAAGAAGCAATCATGTCGTACAAATCACCTGCACGGTGTTTGAAATTCTTTGCATCAGGATTGCACTTGTTATCCAGCACCTGCATTTCAGGACCCGTTGCCCACATGTATCTGTATAACGACGTGTCTTCATGCGAATAAAAAATAATACCGCTGTTACCGCAGGTATCAATCTTCCATTCAAGTTTCAGGTGAAAGTTTTCATATTCTTCATCTGTAACTATATCGCCACCTTCTCTTATCTGCCAGTCGCTTTTTTGTGCAGCGGTTAAATGCAATGTTCCGTTTTCAACTTTCCATGCGTTACCAACAGCTGCGCCACCATACTTATGCCAGCCTTTTACTTTCTTTCCGTCAAACAAAGAAACCCAGCCGTCTTTGATTTCAGCGGCTGTTAAAGTATTAGCAGCAGGTACATTGTCTTTTGAAATAAAGGAAAACAGCAATAAGGTGCTGATTGTAATTAATAATAGCAATCTGATCATTCAATTTTATTTTTTTAATGAAAGCACATATTTCACCATTTCTTCTGCATCTTCCTGCGAAACTGCATCATGTGCAGTCATTGCAACTTCACCCCAAACACCTTTTCCGCCTTTGATAATCTTTTCTGCCAGCATTTTTACATTAGCTGGTGTGTTCTCATATTTATTGGCTACATCCTGGTAAGCAGGGCCAATTAATTTTTCGCTTACTTTATGGCAGGTAAGACAATCGCTTTTTGCAATCAGATCAACACCTTTCTGCAATTCAGGACTAACAGCAGCAGCTGCAGTATCTGTTTTAGGTGTTTCAACCATTGAGGTTGGAGGTGCAGTTGTTTCGGTTTTCTTTTCTGAATCTGAGCCACCGCAAGCAATCAGTGTAAGAGCAATGGCTGAAGTGAGCAACACTTTTTTCATTTCTTTTTTGTTTTAATAGTTATTTAAAAATATAATTGGCTGGTTACTCTTAATAAAGTACAAAATAAAACATCATTTAATCCAATCCTAAAATTTTTCTGTTTGCAGCTGTATTACTTTCAGTACCTGCAAAATCATCAAACGCTTTTTCAGTAACACGGATGATGTGATTCTTAATAAACTCAGCTCCTTCTCTTGCACCGTCTTCCGGATGTTTAATACAGCACTCCCATTCCATTACTGCCCATCCGTCGTATCCATATTGAGTTAATTTGCTGAAGATGGTTTTAAAATCAACCTGTCCATCACCGGGCGAACGGTAACGACCTGCACGGTTTAACCAGCTTTGATATCCACCAAATGTTCCCTGTTTTCCGGTAGGATTAAATTCAGAATCTTTCACATGAAAAGCTTTGATGCGTTCATGATAAAAATCGATGTACTGGATATAATCTAATTGCTGCAGTACAAAATGCGATGGATCGTACAACAAACATGCACGTGAATGATTGTTGACTTTCTCCAGGAACATTTCATACGTCACTCCATCAAACAAATCTTCGCCTGGATGAATTTCATAACAAACATTCACGCCGCATTCATCAAAGTAATTTAAGATGGGCAACCATCGTTTGGCTAATTCTTTAAATCCTTCATCAACCAAACCATCAGGACGCTGCGGCCATGGATGAAATGTATGCCACAACAACGCACCGCTGAATGTTGCATGTGCTGTGAGTCCAAGGTTCTGCGATGCTTTTGCACCATACATCACCTGTTGAACTGCCCATGCTTGCCTTGCTTTGGGATTATTCTTTACTTCATCTGCAGCAAATGCATCAAACATCGTATCGTATGCAGGATGTACTGCCACAAGCTGACCTTGTAAGTGTGTACTGAGTTCAGAAATTTCCAAACCATAACTGTTGATTTTTCCTTTCAGTTCATCAGCATAGGTTTTACTTTCTGCTGCAAGTTTTAAATCAATCAGCCGCTTTTCCCATGTTGGAATCTGTATGGCTTTAAAGCCAAGTGATGCAGCCCATTTACAAATATCTTCCAGGTTGTTGAATGGTGGCTCATCGCCCATAAACTGTGCTAAGAATATAGCAGGACCTTTGATAGTTTTCATGCCCCCAACCCCTAAAGGGGAGTATTTAAAAGTTAAAAATTATACGTTGTTGCTGAATAAAATTCAACAGATGATGATTAAACAATAAAGTTGAACAGAATTGCGCCAGCCAAAGTCCCTTCAGGGATTTAGGGTATCATAAACTCTCTCCACTTCACATCACTCTTACCACTTTCAATCATGTTTTCTACAAACGCCATTCCTCTCACACCTTCGTTCACGCTGGGGAAATCGAGCCATTCTTCTTTTGGTTGTTCACCTTCAAGTTTTGCAGAAACAGTCAATGCGAAATTTCTGTACAGGTTTGCAAAGGCTTCCAGGAAACCTTCGGGATGACCGGCAGGAACTCTTGTATTATGTGCTGCAAATGAGCCATTGTAACCAGCACCTGTTCTGTAAATTTCAGCTGGTTTATCCAGCCATTTTACAAGTAATGTATTGCTGTCTTCATGCTTCCATTCAATACCGCCTTTTTCTCCATACACACGAATCTTTACATTGTTTTCTTCGCCTGCACCAATTTGCGTAGCCATCAGTACACCTGTTGCACCATTGTTGAATTTTAAAAATGCAGCACCATCATCATCCAGCATTCTTCCTTCAACAACAATATTAATATCAGCACAAAGCTGTGTTACTTCCAAACCAGTCACGTATTCAGCAAGGTTAAAAGCATGTGTTCCAATATCGCCCATACTTCCTGCTTTACCACTTCGTTTAGGATCGGTGCGCCAGCTTGCCTGTGTTTGTCCTGTTCCTTCAAGGTAAGTGCTTAACCAACCCTGCGGATACTCAACATATACTTTCCTGATTTTTCCCAATGCACCACTTTTCAAAAACTGCTTTGCCTGCTTTACCATCGGGTAACCGTTGTATGTATGACAAAGCAATAAACTCAAACCTGTTTCTTCCAGTTTTGCTTTTAATTGCTTTGCCTGTTCAAGTGTAAATGTGATTGGTTTTTCAATCACCACATTAAAACCTTTTTCCAATGCCATCATTGCTGGTTCAAAATGCACGAAGTTGGGCGTAACAATACTTACAAAATCAATGCGCTTATCAGCAGGCATAGCTGCTTCTTTTTCCAGCATCACTTTATAATCGGTATAAATCCTATCTTCATCCAGGAACAACATCTTTCCCGATTCAACAGCTATTTCAGGATTAATACTTAACGATCCTGCAACCAGTTCAACCAATCCATCCATGTTCATTGCAATGCGGTGCACAGCTCCAATAAATGCATCCTTACCACCGCCAATCATGGCCATTCGCAATTTTCTTTTCATAATCTAAGACTTAGAAAAATATTTTTTTAATGTTACCGGCTATTGCTTTTCATAGCATCACCTGTTGCGTCGCACACTTCATCGTTGGCAATACAATTCATCTTTTTTATGTACGATGTCAGATGAACCATGTACGCAAACTATAAACCCTAAACCACAAACCATAAACTTTTCACTACCATCCCGTTCTGTACTCTCTCTTTACAAACTGGTTGGCTTCATCGAAGTTGGTGATTTTCATATTCTGTGCATCCCACAATAATTTTTTGCGGCCGAGATATTTATCTTCCCATCCTTTCAGGTTCGGATTCTTCATCATCCATGACCTGATAGCAAGGTTACCCATCAGAATACTTTCTGTAAACGGCCCTGCATATTCAAATGGGGAACTTGTTTCTGCATTTCCTTTTCCTGCCATACACGCATTTACCCATTGCAGGTAATGACCTTCAGGAACACGCTTGATGGTTTCTTTCGGCAATTTCACTTCGCTCATTTTTTTCGTTGGCAACAATGTTGGATTGGCTCCATAACAACTGGCCATCATCTTTCCTTTAGTACCTTCAAAGATTACACCGCCATCCCAGTTGCCCATTGCTTCGTCAGGCAATAACTCTTCAGGACGCTGAGGTAATAAACCACCATCCATCCATGTTACTTTAATATTGCTCTTACCATCATTGGTTGGATAATTTAAATGAATGATGGATGCAGGCGGACAACTGTCAACATATCCTGCTTCCGTCCATGCATCGGTAAACTGGTTGGGCACACTGCACTCCACTTCATTGGGATAAAGTATCGGCAAAATGCGGTAAATAGGATCCATGATATGACAAGCCATATCGCCCAGCGCTCCTGTACCAAAAGCCCACCATCCACGCCAGTTAAACGGATGATATTTTGGATTGTAATCAATCTTCTTTGCAGTACCTAACCACAAATCCCATTTCATGGTTGAAGGCACTTCAAATTTTCCCGTTGGCGTGGGTATACCCTGCGGCCATACGGGTCTGTTAGTCCACGCATGCACCTGTTTCACTTTACCAATTAAACCTGCTTCATACCATTCTTTCATTTTGCGCACACCATCACCACTGCCACCCTGGTTGCCCATTTGTGTAACAACATTGTAGCGCTTGGCAGCTTCGGTTAACATGCGTGCTTCATAAATATCATGTGTCAATGGTTTCTGCACATATACATGTTTGCCCAATTGCATGGCAGCTAATGTTGCAATGGCATGTGTATGATCAGGTGTGGAAACAGAAACGGCATCAATATTATTCTTTTCTTTCTCCAGCATTTCACGATAATCAAAATAGAATTTTGCATTGGAGAAACGTTTTACTGAATTGGCTGCCTGCAGTTCATCCACATCGCACAAAGCAACAATATTTACTTTGGGGCTTTTTGCAAATTCAGCAAGGTCGCTGGCCCCTTTACCACCGGCACCAATACCTGCAATATTCAGTTTATCGCTTGGTGCTACAAATCCTTTGCCCAGTACATGACGTGGTACAATAAAGAAACCTGCAGCTGCAAGTGATGAGTTACGTAAAAATTCTCTTCTTGATTTTTTTGCGCTCATGAAAATGGTTTATGGTTTATGCGTTATAAGAAATACATTCCTTCAGTTCTTTTTCGGTGTAAGACAGGTTGTATTGTTTCAGTACATCATCAGGCACTCCGTTCCATTGGTTGGGTGAATTGCCTGCATAGCCAAGATCTTTAACTCCAATCTGAGAAGTATAAAAGCCGGTGGAAGTTAAGTTACGCATGAGATTAAAGAATGCCACACCCTGTTTCATTTCAGGTTTTGCTTTTTCGGGATAAGCAATGTCATCTACAATTTCAATCTGCTGTTTATTGTTACACTCTTTAAATGATTTTTCAAAGCGTTTGTACGATTCAAGATCAAGCCACTTCAATCCGCCACGCATAGGTGTTTTAAACTCGGGCTTGTCTTTTACAATAAATTCAATAAATGCCGGAACACCTGCTTCAGTAGCACTGCCGCTTACATCATCTTTTGGAATAATGATATCACTTAAAACAGCAATGGTTGCCATTTCATGTTCGCTGAAAAAAGTTTCTGCATCCAGTTTTGCTTCAAGCTCAGCTTCTTCTTTTGTGCGGTCAATTGTACTGGAAGGGGCCGTTTCAACCGGTTTGTTTTTTTCATCAGCTGATTTACAGGCATCAACCAATACAGATGATGCAACTGTACCAACAAGAATTGCTTTAATTGAATCTCTTCTTTTCATAACAGCGATTATAAATTACCTTTTTTCAATTGATCAACAATATATTCACTTGCCCTCATGCTCAGCGCAAGAATCGTCCATGTAATATTCTTATCTGCCTGCGATACAAATGCACCACCATCAACCACAAATAAATTTTTACAGTCGTGAGCCTGGTTGTATTTATTCAACGCACTCCGTTTGGGATCGTTCCCCATCCGCACTGTTCCAGCTTCATGAATAATTTCACCCGGCTTTGATAAACCGTAGTTGTTTGTTTCATTATCATCATTACCCCATGTAATCACAGCACCCATATTGTGCATGATTTCACGGAAGGTTTCCTTCATGTGTTTGGCCTGTTTAATTTCATGCTCACTCCACTTTACATTAAAACGCAAAACAGGAATACCATACTGGTCAACAACATTTGGATCTATTTCGCAGTAATTACTTTCAGAGGCAATTGCTTCTCCTCTTCCCGCCATACCAACAGTTGCTCCATAAAAATAACGCTGGTCTTCTTTTAATGATGCACCATAACCACCTGCTTCTTTTTTCTTACCGGCTACTGCATATTTTCCATTGTAGCTTTGAATGTCCCAGCCAAAACCATATGCCGGCTGACCCATTCCACCCCAATATTCAATATGGTAACCTCTTGGAAAATCAAGCTTTTTATTATCTAACCACCAGGGGCTGTAAATATGTGCACCGCCTACTCCATCTTCATTATATCTTTTTCTTCCAAACAAATTTGGCAATACACCACCCATTGCAGCACCCGTACTATCATGCAGATATTTTCCCACAACATTACTGCTGTTGGCCAAACCATTTGGATGTCTTGGTGATTTTGAATTGAGTAACAGTCTTGCACTTTCGCAGGCACTTGCAGCAAGCACAACAACTTTTGCATGCACCTGGTACTCCTGCATGTCTTCTTTATTTACATAGCTTACGCCGGTTGCAAGACCTTCTTTATTGGTGAGCACTTCTCTTACCATTGCACCTGTGATAATATCAACTTTACCTGTTTTTAATGCAGGATAGATGAGTACATTGGTTGATGAAAAATCGGCTTTGGCAATACTGCAGTTGCGTGCACATTGCGAACAGTAAAAACAAGTACCCCTGTCGGTTGTACTTTCAATTTTCTTTGTAAGAATGGATAAACGGCCGGGAATTACACGAACACCTGCAGAAGTTGCACCATTTTTTATCATTAATTCGTGAAGACGTGGTTTGGGTGGAGGAAGAAAATATCCATCAGGATCATTTTCCAAACCTTCGTTGGTACCAAAAATACCAATGAGCTGATCAATGCGGTCGTAATAGGGTTTGATGTCTTCGTAACCAATCGGCCAGTCTTCACCTAAGCCATCTATACTTTTATGTTTAAAATCCTTTGGACCGAAACGCAATGAAATACGTCCCCAGTGATTGGTTCTGCCACCCAGCATACGTGCACGGAACCAGTCCCATTGCGTACCATCTGTTTTCGTGTATGGCTCACCGTCAATATCCCATCCGTAATAGCAGGCATCAAAATCGCCGAACGGACGGAACTTTGTAGCAGCACCCCTTCGTTTGCTTTCCCAGGGATTCTTTAACTGCATCACATTTTTCTGCGGATCATAGTTAGCGCCTGCTTCAAGCAAACACACATTTAATCCTTCTTTGCTCAATGTATATGCAGCCATGCCACCGCCGGCACCCGAACCTACAATAATAACATCGTATTTTTTCTGCTGAACTTTTATTTGAAACTCTCCCATAAATGCAACCGTTGAAAGTCTTAAAGTTAATAGTTTAATTAACAATCAAAAATCAATTTTATTTAACTGGAAAAATCAAACGTTTGCATTAAACCAAAGTTATTTTTTTATTTACCGATTCAATAAAACGCTTAAATTTAATTTTCTCTTTCACCAACTATATAAACGATTACGCATGTCTTCAACTACACGCTTGCAGCTTTCTTTCATGATGTTTCTTGAATTTTTTATCTGGGGTGGCTGGTTTGTTACATTAGGAACATTCTTAAATGCCAATCTTTCTGCAACTGGTGCAGAATCCGGACAGGTTTTCTCCACACAATCATGGGGAGCCATTATTGCACCTTTTATTATTGGTTTAATCGCCGACCGTTATATTAATGCTGAAAAAATTCTCGCTGTATTACATATTGCAGGTGCAGGTTTAATGTACATGATGTACAGTGCAGATAATATAGCCTCGTTTTATCCTTATGTATTAGTGTACATGATCCTGTACATGCCTACACTGGCATTGGTAAACTCCGTTTCATTTAACCAGATGAAGAATCCGGAAAAAGAATTTTCAAGCATCAGAGTGTTCGGAACAATCGGCTGGATTGTTGCAGGCTGGCTTATAAGTTTTTTGTTTTTTTGGGATTCGAAAGAAAATGCCGCACAAGGTTTATTAAAAAATACTTTTCTCCTTGCAGGCGGTGCATCATTGGTGTTAGGACTTTTCAGTTTTACATTGCCTAAAACACCCCCAAAAGGAAAGGGAGAAAAAGTTTCCGTGAACCAGATACTTGGTTTAGATGCCCTGAAACTCCTGAAGGATAAAAATTTCCTGATTTTCTTTTTATCATCTGTTCTCATTTGTATTCCGCTTGCATTTTATTACCAGAATACAAATTCATTTCTGTTGAACATTGGCGTTGAAAAACCTACCGGGAAAATGACGATTGGTCAAGGCTCTGAAGTATTGTTTTTGTTGCTACTACCAATTTTCTTCAAACGCTTTGGATTTAAGAAAACAATTCTTGTTGGTATGCTTGCATGGGCGCTGCGTTATGTGCTGTTTGCGTATGGTAATGCAGGAAGCTTATCGTTTATGTTGCTGACTGGTATTGCCCTGCATGGTATCTGTTATGATTTCTTTTTTGTATCGGGACAGATTTATACCGATTCAAAAGCAGGCGAACAACATAAAAGTGCCGCTCAGGGATTAATTACGCTTGCAACTTACGGTGTTGGCATGCTGATTGGTTTTGCCGTGGCGGGAATGATTACGGATGCATATAAACTTGCTGATGGCACATTCAACTACAAAATGATCTGGTTAATTCCTTCGGCTATTGCAGCAACTGTTTTTCTTTTGTTTGCTTTCGTATTTAAAGACGAAAAAGTATCTTCTTAAAAACATCACCAATAACCAAACAAATCAATCATGGCAACGAACAGGAGAGCTTTATTAAAAAACCTGGCAGCCACTTCGGTTGCATTAACAGCAGGAAAAGTGTTTGCAGGCATTGAACATATTGAGCCCGATAATATCAAACTGAAAGGAAACATTCATCATTCTGTTTGCAGGTGGACGTATGATTTTCTTCCGCTTGATGAATTGTGTAAAGTTGCAAAAAAACTCGGGCTTACGGCCATTGATTTACTGGCCCCCAAAGAATGGCCAGTTGCCCAGCAATATGGTCTTACGGTTTCCATGTGCTATACTGCAGGTAAAACAAGTTTAACCGAAGGGTGGAACAACAAAGGTTTTCACGCACAGCTCATTAAAGATTATACAGAAGCTATTCCATTGGTTGCTGCTGCAGGTTATAAAAATTTAATTTGTTTCAGCGGTAACAGAAAGGGTATGGACAATGAAACAGGTCTGAACAATTGCGTGGAAGGGCTGAAACAAATTATGCCGCTTGCCGAGCAACATAATGTAATTATACAGATGGAAGTATTTAACAGCAAAGTCAATCACCCCGATTACATGGCTGATAATACAAAATGGACAATTGAATTGTGTAAACGTCTTGGTTCGCCCAACTTTAAAATTCTGTACGATATCTATCACATGCAGATCAGTGAGGGCGATGTAATCCATACCATTAAAGACAATCACCAATATTTTGGTCATTATCATACAGCAGGTGTTCCGGGACGTCATGAAATTAATGAGTCGCAGGAACTGTATTATCCTGCCATTATGAAGGCAATTGTTGAAACAGGTTTTACAGGTTACGTTGCACAGGAATTTATTTCAACCGGTAAAACAAAAGAAGAAAAAATTGCTGCGCTAAAAGATGCGATTAAGCGGTGTGATGTATAAGAAAGTTTATAGTTAAGATAAATGCGTACTTAAAAAGATGCACAGCATTACTGAACGTACAAGGGAGTGACACAACAGGTGATGCTATGAAAAACAACTGTTGATACAATAACATTAAGAACTGAAAATTTATATGCCTGAAAATTATACTTACGATGCAATTGTTATCGGTTCGGGGATCAGTGGAGGCTGGGCTGCAAAAGAACTTTCTGAAAAGGGATTGAAAACAATTTTACTCGAACGTGGTAAAAATGTTGAACATGTGAAAGGTTATACCAGTGCATCAAAAGATGCCTGGGAGTTTCCGCATCGTGGCGGAAGAACACAGCAGATGATCAACGATTATCCGCACCTGAAAAGAGATTATCCGCTCAATGAAATGAACCTCGACTGGTGGTGCAGTGATAAAGATCATCCGTACACAGAAGAAAAACGATTCGACTGGTTTCGTGGTTATCATGTTGGCGGCCGGTCGTTAACATGGGGGCGGCAAAGTTACCGTTGGAACAAATGGGATTTTGAAGCAAATGCAAAAGAAGGTATTGCCGTTGACTGGCCCATCCGTTATAATGATCTTGCTCCATGGTACAGTTATGTTGAACGTTTTGCAGGCATCCAGGGAAATAAAGATGGATTGGAAGTTTTGCCCGATGGTGATTTTATGCCGGCCATGGAATTAAACTGTGCTGAAAAGGAAGTGAAAAAGCGAATGGAAGAATATTACAAAGGCACACGGCATTTAATTATCGGCAGAAGCGCAAACCTGACACAGCCCCATCAAAACCGCATCAACTGCCAGTACCGTAACCGTTGCTGGCGAGGTTGCCCGTTTGGTGGCTATTTCAGCACACAATCAGCAACATTACCTGCTGCAATGGCAACAGGTAATCTTACACTCCGTCCGTTTTCCATTGTTACAAAAATTCTGTACGATAAAGACAAGAAAAAAGCAACCGGTGTTGAAGTGCTTGATGCTGAAACAAACAAAACATACCAATACAAAGCAAAGATTGTGTTTGTGTGTGCATCAGCATTAAACTCTGCATGGATATTGATGAACTCTGCAACTGATGTATGGGAAGGTGGGCTTGGCAGCAGCAGTGGCGAACTTGGTCATAATGTAATGGATCATCATTTCAGAGTTGGCGCATCGGGGAAAGTGGAAGGTTTCAGTGATAAATATTTATTTGGCCGCAGGCCCACTGGGATTTACATTCCACGTTTCAGAAATATTTATGATGATAAAAGAGATTACCTGCGTGGGTTTGGTTACCAGGGTGGCGCAAGCAGGGGAAGAGGAATTGAAGTGGCCGAATTTACAATCGGACCTGAACTGAAAGATGCATTGAGTGTTCCGGCGGATGATTGGGGTATTGGTATTACAGCGTTTGGCGAAATGCTTCCCTATCATGAAAATAAAATCAGTCTTGATAAAAATGTAAAAGATAAATGGGGCTTACCTGTTCTTTCATTCAATGTGGAGATTAAAGAAAATGAAAAGAAGATGCGGATTGATATGATGAATGATGCGAAAGAAATGCTGGAAGCTGCAGGAGTTAAGAATGTAAAAACACATGATAGTGGTTATGCACCCGGCATGGGTATTCATGAAATGGGAACAGCACGTATGGGTCGTGATGCAAAAACTTCTGTATTAAACGGCAATAACCAGGTTTGGGACGCACCGAATGTTTTTGTTACTGATGGTGCATGTATGACCAGTGCTTCCTGCGTAAATCCATCGCTTACATATATGGCACTAACTGCAAGAGCTGCAGATATTGCTGTGAAGGAATTGAAAAAGGGGAATTTGTAAGACAACCCTCTAAATCTTATTCATCTGTAAACAAACGATATGAATCGCAGAGAACTTTTAAAACAGATTGCAATATTAACCGGCAGTGTTGTAATTGGTGGGGATCTTTTTCTGAGCGGTTGTAAAACTGCAGATAAAACTGTTGTAACTTTTTCACCGGAAACAATTGCTTTGCTGGATGAAGTGGCAGAAACAATTATTCCTGCAACAGCAACACCGGGAGCAAAAGCAGCAAAGGTTGGTGAGTTTATGAAATTAATGGTAACGGATTGCTATACACAAAATCAGCAGGACGCATTTATGAAAGGAGTTGCAGCATTGGATGAAAGCTGCAAAAAAGCAAATGCAAAACCGTTCATTGAATGTACTGCACAGCAACGGCACGATTTTCTTGCAGCACTTGAAAAAGAAGCGAAGGCTTACAACCAGAAACGGGATGAAGAAGATAAGCCAAAGCAGGAAGAGCATGAAAAGAAAAACAGTACACTTGCATGGAAAGATCAAACAGAGTTTGAACATGCACCAGGTCATTATTATACGATGATGAAGCAGTTAACCTTGCTTGGATTCTTTACATCAAAAACCGGGATGACAGAAACATTAAGACATGAACAGGTGCCGGGACGATATGATGGAGCAATGACTTATGTAAAAGGTGATAAAGCCTGGGCTGAATAAAAATTTTTAAACAAATCCGTTCGACGGAAAGAACATTCAACGATTATGTCATATAACAGGAAAGAATTTTTAAAAACAAGCGCTGCACTTGCTGCAGGTTTATGTATGTCAGACTTACCTCTTACAGGTTTTGCCGCACCTGGTGGTACAAAAAAATACGGCATTCAGCTTTACACCGTCAGGAATGATGTAAACAAAAATCTCGCATCTACAATTGAGTACGTAGCCAAAGCAGGTTACAACCAACTGGAATTGTATGGATTTGATGGAAAAACGTTCTTCGGTAAATCACCGAAAGAATTTAAAGCAATGCTTGCCGCCAGTCATTTAACAGCACCAAGCGGTCACTATGGTATGCCTGATTCAGTAGTTGAAGGAAACACAGATGCATGGAAAGCCATTGTGGAAGCTGCAGCAATTATGGGTAATAAATATGTTACCATTCCCTACACCAATGATCAATACAGGAAGGGTGATGGTTTGAAAAAATATGTACAGGCTATTAACACAGCCGCTGAACTTACAAGGAAAGCGGGAATGAAACTGGCATATCATAACCATGATTTTGAATTTAATAAAATTAATGATGAGCAATTTCTTGAAGTAATGCTTTCGCAAACAGATCCTTCATTGGTTGATTTTGAACTGGATTTATACTGGGTGGTTTATGCCGGCGAAAATCCGGTTGACTGGTTTAAAAAATATCCCGGCCGTTTTACCATGTGGCATGTAAAAGATATGACCACGAATGCTAAAGGAGAAAAGGAAAGCACACAGGTTGGAGATGGCACGATTGATTTCGCTCCAGTTTTTGCACAAAAAAAACTGGCCGGATTAAAATATGCATTTGTTGAACAGGAAGCATACACCATGCCTGAAGAGCAATGTATTAAAAAAAGTATTGCCTATCTTAAAAAGAAAAACTGGGGAAATCGTCTCTGATAAAAAGCGGCTCTGGCCGCTTTTCTTTTTTGTGTACATTCATGGAATGAAACAACTTCTGCTGATTCTCTCCCTGTTTTCACTGCTTCGGGCACCTGCACAATCAAAAGATGAAAAACAAATTCTTTCCATTCTTGACAAACAATCTGCAGCCTGGAACCGTGGCGATGCAGTTTCATTTATGGAAGGGTACTGGCACAACGATTCGCTGATGTTTATTGGCAAAAGCGGAATTACCTATGGTTTTGAACAAACTTTAGCCAATTACAAAAAAGGTTATCCAGATAAGGAATCAATGGGCGAACTGAAGTTTGACATTATTAAATTAACGAAGCTGGGAAACGATGCATATTATGTTATCGGTAAATGGCATCTGAAAAGAGAAACGAAGGGAGATGTTGGCGGACATTTCACCTTGCTCTTCCGTAAAATAAAAGGGCAATGGGTAATTGTGGCCGATCACAGCAGTTGATCATCTTTCTGAAAACATTTTTTTACAAATAAATTTCTACCCATGTTTCTTATTATTCTAGGTGCAATTGTAATAGCTGTTGGTTATTCATTTGCCAAATCAAACAGCCCTGTACAAAAGTTTTCCAAACTTATTCGTCTTGTTGGATTTGGTTTTCTTGTCATCGGTCTTGCTTTTTCCTGTGTTGTACAGATAGATGCCGGGCAGGTTGGCGTTCAAAAACTTTTTGGTAAAGTACAGAACAGGGTATTGCAAAGCGGTCTCAACTTTATTAACCCTCTGGTTGATGTGGTGAAGATGGATATTAAAACACAAAATTATACCATGAGTGGTATCCAGGATGAAGGACATAAAAGCGGTGATGATGCTATTCGTGTTTTAACAGCCGATGGACTGGAAGTAACCATTGATCTTTCCGTTTTATATCGTGTGGTGCCTGCTGATGCACCAAGATTAATTGCTGAAACCGGTGATGATTATGAAGACAAAATTGTTCGTCCGCTTACACGTACACGCATAAGAGATAATGCTGTTTATTACGAAGCCGTTGCACTTTACTCAACCAAAAGAGATGAGTTTCAGCAACGCATTTTCAAAAACATTGAAGAAGATTTTAAGAAAAGAGGATTGCTGCTTGAAAACTTATTGGTAAGAAATATTACACTTCCGGCAAGTGTGCGTGCAACAATTGAACAAAAGATCAATGCCGAACAGGAGGCACAGAAAATGCAGTTTATTCTGCAAAAGAAAAACAGGAAGCTGAACGTAAGCGTGTGGAAGCACAGGGTATTGCCGATTACCAGCGCATCATCAGTGAAAGCTTAACCGACAGGCAGCTGCAATACGAAAGTATTAAAGCACAACTGGAAATCGCCAAATCACAAAATTCAAAAATCATTATTATGGGCAAGGGAAATACGCCTGTGATTTTGAATGGAGATAATAAATAAAAAGAGAAATCTTAATTCTATACTTTTCCCCGCCACACCCTGTAATAAAAATAAATTAGAGCGGCAAGTGATAATAAGAAGATGCAATAGTATATAATATTACCTGTTGATGGTTTGTCTTCAAAAAAAGCCCAGTTGAGGTAAACGCCAAATGTCATGTGCAGCAGCAGGAACAATACTGTAACTGATACTGTTTGTACAATACGTTTCAAAAAATCCTGAACATCTGGTTCCATTCCGGCCATGCAAAAAATTGTTCTTACAAATTAGTAAATAAAAAAGCTGCTGCACAGCGTACAGCAGCTTTATGAAAAATAAATTTTATTACAATGTATAACGGATAGCAAAACCGCCCCAGCTTCCCTGGAAACCATTACGGCTGCCGCTTCCAAATTCAATGCTTGGTTGCCAATCGAGTGCAAGGTTCAGCGGCATATTGGTGAACTTATAATCAACACCTATCACACCATCAACACCAACAGCCGTAACTCCACGATATAATCCTACATGAGCACCGGGGCCGAGATACCAACGAAGATTACCATCTGTATTCAGATTGCCATGAATTTCATACAAACCTGTAATACGTGTGCCATAGCGATCAAAATAACCAATAAACTCCAATGCGTTTTTTTCTGAAATAAATGTTTTAAGTGTGGCCCCACCTCCGCTCCAGAGTTTAATACCGATTGCTGTTTTATATTCAAGACTGTTGGCTGTTGAATTTTGTCCAAACGAAAAATTTGCTGCAAAAAGAATCATCACAATTACTGATAGTTTTTTCATGTGTTTCATTTTATTTAGAAAAATTAGTTACAAATATTATATAACAAAAGTATTATTTAATGAGAAGGTTTACAAACTCTGTGCTGTCGCCGTTAAATACATTAAAGTCTACTTTCCCACTAATGCCATTTACATGACCACTTTCACTATGTTGCCAGAAATGCCAATTACGGCTGATGCGTGGTTCTTCAGGCTGCAAGTAATGTGCCACCCATAACGGATAATCATCAAATTCATCCTTTAAATACGATTCATAAAAGTCTGCATTGGTATAAATAACCGGCTTTACGCCGTACGCCAACTCGGCAGCGTATAAAAAGGCTTTGACTCTCTGCTGCAGCAATGTTTTATTTACACCGTTTGTTTGCTCCACATCAAGCACAGGGGGCAGGTCGCCGGTTTCAAGTTTTACATTCTTAATAAAATTCCGGGCCTGTACTGTCCCGTCTTTTGAAGCAATAAAAAAATGATACGCTCCACGAATCATTTCTGCTTCTTTCGCCTTTCGCCAGTTACGCTTAAAATAATTATCAAGATTATCATTCCCTTCCGTTGCTTTGATGAATGCAAAATGAATGCGGGTTTCCTGTACATTCATTGCCTTTACTGCATCCCAGTTGATCATTTGCTGATAGCGGCTTACATCTATCCCATGCAAATTATAATCAGCAGGAATATTGATCCCAAATTCCCGGTAACGGATCAAACCCGCCTGCCGCTCAAGCCACCAGTTGCGGCCATATAAAAAAGCGCCGGTTATAAACACCATCACAATTATCAGCCAGGGTATATAATAAGTTATTTTTCGTTTTTTGCGGGCCATAAGCAAGTGCAAATCTAAATTTACATTCCTTCAAAAAGTAATTCATCTGTACTTTTAATTTTACTTTAGCGAATACAGTTGTGGAACGATGTTCAGTAACATATCAGCAATCAGAATTTTCATTTCTTAAAATCGGCAGGGGAGAAAAGTTTTTGGTTTGCCTGCATGGTTTTGGCGAAAGTGCCTGCAGCTTTTCTTTTCTTACAAACTATCTGCCCGATGAGTTTACTGTTATTGCTCCTGAACTTCCATGGCATGGCGAAACAAATTTCCGGCAAGCAGATTTTTCCGTACAGGATTTAGCAGCAGTGCTGGAATTAATGATTCCTTCCTTCAAACAACAATCAATTTATTTACTTGGTTACAGCATGGGTGCAAGAATTGCGTTAAGTCTTATTGAGTATATGTCCGAAAAAATCAGCAAAGTTGTTTTACTGGCACCCGATGGATTAAAAATGAATGGCTGGTACTGGCTGGCAACACAAACAACGGCTGGCAATAAGCTGTTCAGGTACACCATGCAACACCCACAATGGTTTGCTGCAATTGTAAACCTGCTGAACAAATTAAATTTCGTGAACAAAGGCGTTGCAAAATATGTGCACAAGTACATTGATGATGCACAGGTGAGAAATAACCTGTACCATATCTGGACAACGATGCGAAAATTCAGACCCAATATCAAACAGGTTCAGCAACAGGTTGCTTTTAATCAAATTCCTGTGCACCTGGTATTTGGAAAATACGACCGCATTATTCCTTATTCAACCGGTTACAAACTTCATAAAGGTTGTGAATCTTGGATGACAATGCATGAAGTACAGGGTGGTCACCTGTTGCTCAAAGAAAAACATGCTGCGTTTATTATTTCACTGCTCGGCAACGAATGATTATTTTGCACACATGCTCTGGCTGGTGATTTCCATACTGTTTCTTCTTCCTTACACTGTATTACTGTTATTCTACAGAAAATGGTGGCTGCAACTGAAACAAACAAATCCACCGGCCGGTTTCACTCCTGCAACTTCATTTACCATATTGATTCCGGCAAGAAACGAAGAAAACAATATCAGCACCTGTCTTCAATCAATCCGTGAATTAAATTATCCAAAGCAACTGGTTGAAGTAATTGTGCTGGATGATTTCAGTGATGATGCAACTGCTGAAAAAGTAAAACAGTTTGAAGGAGTAAAACTTATTCAGCTGAAAGATGTGTTGAAAGATAAAATCAATTCCTACAAAAAGAAAGCAATTGAACTGGGTGTACAGCAATCAACAGGCAACTACATTGTTACTACGGATGCTGATTGTATTGTTCCTGTAAACTGGTTAAGAAATTTTGCATGGATTATTCAGCAGCAGCCAACTGTTTTTATTGCTGCGCCTGTTGCAATGAAAGAAGAAAATTCTGCTATTAAAATTTTCCAGTCGCTTGATTTTATCAGTCTGCAGGGAATTACTGCTGCATCGGTTGCTGCAGGTTTTCACAGCATGTGCAATGGCGCCAATCTTTGTTACAGTAAAGAAGCTTTTTACAAAGTAGATGGTTTTAAAGATGTAGATCATATTGCCAGCGGCGATGATATGCTGTTAATGCATAAATTGTACAAAGCATTTCCGCAGCAGGTTCATTACTGTCAGTCGCAACAAAGCATTGTACAAACCGCACCGGTTGAAACTGTTGGTGAATTCTTCAGGCAACGTATACGCTGGGCAAGCAAAGCAGATAAATATGACGACAAGCGCATTTTTCTGGGTTTTGCTGCTGGTGTATTTACTCAATGTTTACTTTCTTGTTTTACTGGCGGCTTGTTTTTTCAGTAAAGAGTTGTGGCTGTTACTTGCAGCATCCGTTTTGTTTAAAACAGTTATGGAGCTGTTGTTCATGATACCCGTAGCAGGCTTTTTCAACAAAAGAAAACTGCTGTACTGGTTTCCGATCGCCCAGCCATTTCATATTCTTTATACAATCATTGCCGGATGGCTGGGAAAATTCGGAACCTATGAATGGAAAGGAAGAAAGGTGAAATAAAAACGTTTATTTTTAATCAATGCCGGGCACACAACATTCATTTATTAAAACATTCTGGAAAAAACTACGGCGTAACAAAGGCGCTGTGTTTGGACTCGTTGTTATTGTTCTTTCCCTGCTCATGGCTGTTTTTGCTTATGTTGTTTCGCCCGATGCAACTCCCGATGCCAACCGTATTATTGTTGAAATAGCAGCGAAGAAACCAAGATACACGCAACAATTCTTCAGGTTCCTGAATAAAAACAATTCTTCTTCAGGAAATTATTTTTCAGGTATAACAGATAACTGTCAGTACATCCCCATCACTTCATACAAAGCCATGCGTGACAGTATTGAAGTGGAAAAATTTGTTGACGATGGTGTAAGTGAAAAAATGTTGTTTACCTTAAGCGGCCAGAATATCAATGATGCCATTGTTACAAAAACATTCTGGCTTGGCACAGATAAATTCGGCAGGGATATTTTAAGCCGGCTGATTGTTGGAGTAAGAGTAAGTTTAAGTGTTGGACTGATTGCTGTTATCATTTCTCTTACTGTTGGAATTTTTCTTGGTGCAGTTGCCGGTTACTTCCGTGGCTGGGTAGATGAAGTGATTCTGTGGCTGATTAATGTTGTATGGAGTATTCCCACATTATTACTGGTGTTTGCAATTACTCTTGCTTTAGGCAAAGGTTTCTGGCAGGTGTTTCTTGCTGTTGGCCTCACACTTTGGGTAAATGTTGCACGCCTCATACGTGGACAGGTGCTCAGCATCCGTGAACTGAATTACATTGAAGCTACAAAAGCCATGGGCTTTTCGCATGCAAGAACCATCTTCAGGCATATTCTGCCCAATGTAATGGGACCTGTGATTGTAATTGCCGCCAGCAATTTTGCAAGTGCCATTGTTATTGAAGCAGGTTTAAGCTTTCTTGGAGTGGGTGTGCAGCCACCACAACCAAGCTGGGGCCTAATGATTAAAGAAAACTATAATTTCATTATCACCAATAATCCTATGCTGGCCATTGCACCGGGTATTGCCATTATGCTGCTTGTACTTGCCTTTAACCTGCTGGGTAACGGGTTGAGAGATGTATTGGATGTACGCAATTAAAATCATCTCTGCTTATCTTCATTGCCTGCAATTCTTCTTAATAAACCTTTCGTTCAATGAAAAAGATTCTTTGTATTGGTGAAGCATTAATTGATATGATCTGTACAGATAAAGGCAAGCCATTATCAGAAGGAGAACATTTTTTGAAAAAGCCCGGTGGCGCACCAACCAATGTTGCCGCTGCCATTGCTGCACTTGGAGGAAGTGTTGAATTATCAGCCAAAGTTGGAACAGATCCGTTTGGAGATCATCTTGTACTGGTGATGAAAGAATTTGGTGTTGGCACAAAGCACATACTGCAGGATGCAAAACACTTTACCACGTTTGCGTTTGTTTCGCTGATGGAAAATGGTGAAAGGGATTTTTATTTTAACAGAGGTGCAGATGGTGAACTCAGTAAAAAAGAGATTGAAGCAATTGATCTCAATGAATTTTCCATTGTGCATTTTGGCTCAGCTACAGCATTTCTTCCGGGGTATTTGCAGGAAGCATATATTTCTTTATTGGAAAAAGCAATGGAAAAAAAACTGTTCATCAGCTTTGACCCCAATTACCGCCAGCTTTTGTTCGGACACCAAAAGGAATATTTTATTGAAAAGTCGTGGACTTTTCTAAAGCAATGCCATTTTTTTAAAGTAAGCGATGAAGAAGCAATGATGCTTACATCAGCCCCAACTGCAAAAGAAGCAGCAAGCGTTTTTCTGGAAAAAACGAATGCAGTATTTGCAATTACAATTGGCAAGAAAGGAACGATACTTGGTTTAAACGGGCAAACATTGATTATTCCCAGCATTGCTGTAACACCCGTTGATACAACAGGCGCTGGTGATGCATTTACCGGTGCGGTATTATATCAACTCAGTCTCAATCCGATAAAACCAACGGTTGAATTTTCAGCGGAGTTTTGGCAATCCGTTATTGCCAATGGAAATAAAGCCGGTGCACGCACCTGTGAGTACCTGGGAGCAATGGAGGCTTTTAAACATTTAAGCAATGAAATTTTTAAATAATTGCATGGTATTATTGATTGCTGTTGAATTAAAAGCAACTTCATCAATCTGTTTAAGTAAAAACCGTTTTCAAAAATCAGTTTATAAAGAATTTCCTTTAACCAACACTGAAGGAACACAAACATTTTCAGCAACCTCTTCATTCTTTAATCGTCCATACATTTGAGAAAAAGCAAGTTTTCCAAGCTTATACCCGCTTGTTTCAACATATGTAACAACAGGTTTGTACAAGCCCGGAATAAACCCATTACTGATGGTAATCACTGAAACATCTTCCGGCACTCTCAGGTTCAGTTCATGAATTGCTTTCATAACTCCAACCAGGATTGTATCGCCCATGCAAAAAATCACATCCGGTTTTTGTTTTGATGTTAATGCAGCCAGCGCAGCTTCTTTTGACGGAGCCATAGGCTCGGGGTATTCAACTGTAATTTTTGTTGCAGGTGCTTTTTCTTTGAATGTTTTCAGGAAAGAATCTCTCCTTATTCTCGAAATACTTAAATGCGGATGGCCAAATAAAGCAAGTACTCTCTTTTTCTTTTTTTCAATAATAGCTTCAGCAGCAATCCTTGCCGCATCGTCATCGGCGAGACAGGCAGAATAAAAGCCACTTACTTCCGGTACACGGTCAAAAAAAATAACCGGTATTTTTTGATCTTCCAGTTTTTTAAATGGTGTATAATCTTCTGTTGCAACTGAAAGTGTTGCAAACAAACCCGTCACCATATTTTTTCTGAAGAAATTAAGATTGGCTGTTTCAATTGCCACATCATCTCTCGACTGCATAATAATTACCGAATAACCAAACCTGCGTGCTTCATCTTCAACAGCAGCTATAAAGGAATCGTAAAAATAATTATCAATAAACGGGATCAATATCCCAAGCAAATTGCTTTGTTTGGTACGCAACTGAACAGCATAGCTGTTTGGCTCGTATTCCATTGCTGCTGCAAGTTCTTTCACCTTTGCCCTTGTTGCAGCCGAAATATCAGGATGATCTTTCAGTGCACGGGAAACAGTTGAAATACTGATACCCAAAACTTCAGAAAGTTTTTTTAATGTGCTTTGCATGTTCCCTGTTTAAATAAGCATTCGCCCGAAAACAACTAAAGGTAATTTTTCTTTCTTCTTTGTAGAAATAAAAATTGCCTGCTTTGCGGAAGCAGGCAAAAAATTGCAACACAAACTGATAAAAGTTGTAAAAAAACCGAAATCTTTCCTAACGGTCTTACAAAAGAGTTATTAAAATTTTATACTGCACCCGATATTAATCGTATAGTCGGAAAATGCAGCATCGCCCTGTGTGTAAACACCTGTAAGTTTTGTTCTTAATTTATCTGGAACACTTTGGGTGCGGTTACGTATAACCCAGACAGGAACGGTTGCAAAAAGATTTATTTTCTTAAACTGCCAGGCCAGTCCCGGATCAATACCAACAATCTGCCCTGGTCTTCTGAAACCATTACTTTCACCTGCTAAATCGTACACAGGAATACATTCCATTCTTACACCAGCTGATACAGAGAAATTGCCAAACATTAAATTAGCGCCACTTCGTATCATAAACTGATCGGGCACACTCATCACACTGCTTCCGTTAGCAACGTTTGCAGTTGTTGGTACAGCACCCCTTGTGGTTGATGTTCCGTTTTGTTCCCTTGGATTAATGAGGTAATAAAAATTACCATAAACACTTACCACTTTCGAAAACACATAATAACCATTCAGTTCAACAGAAATGCCTGTGCCACCATCACCCAACTGAATTGATTGATCAACCGGACCAATTATTCTTGTAGTATCATTTTTATAAAAGAAATCCTGATAATTATAATCCCCGGTTGGCAGTTTAATTCCTGCCCCCACCTGTATGTTTCCTCTTTGTGATGTTAACGGGTTAAGCAACCACCTGTATGCACTTATACGTACGTCACCCATTCCAAAAGAATGTGTTGAACGACGTGCATTGGAGCTGGTACTCGTATTGCCATAATGTTCATACATTGATGATCTCGCATTGGAAATAACAGGTACATTCAAAGCAAGTGACCAGTAACTGTTTAATTTCTTTGCAAGTGTAATATCAACTGCATGTTGAAAATTTCTTACGTCCGTTCCGTTTTCGACACGTTGCTTTTGTTCTTTTGTTCCAACAAAATGACGAAATGAGTGAAAATAGCGGTATCCGATTGTTAACTGCCAGTCAGACGATGTTGTATCAGCATGCACTCTTGTACAAATTGCTCCGTTACTGCGTACAGCAACACATCCCTGAGCAGAGGTTGTGTGAGAATAATATATGCAAAGTATCAGCATACCTGCGTATGCAAATAAATGTTTCATGAAAAATATTTTGGTTGTTATTGTTTAAATCTGCCTCATTTTTCCACTAAAATGCACCAGCAGAACAAATGTTCATCTTAGTGAAATTTCATTTGATGACGAATAAGCAGTTCATCATTAAAAAATTAAATACAAAAAGAATAATAAGGAGCCTACACGAGAACCTCTTAGTCGTTTAACTATCAGCGCTCATTTGTTCAGGGGGTTGTTCGGGCGAACTGATCACTGCCGATAGCAGTGAACCTGTGTGATTGAAGTTGTTAAACGAAAGGTTTAATGGATGGTTTGCAAAATTCCATATGTCTGTTTTTTGACAGTATTCAAAGCTGAATGTTTTTGCAGAATGATTATCTCCCGCCGATTTCTTAACAGGTACTTTGCCCGGCAGATCGTTTACCAGTTTAAAGAACGCATCCTTTGCATTCACCAACCTGGCTTTTGACTCATTTGGAATACACTTAACAATGAGAAAGCCATTTTCAATTTTACGCTTTACATATTTATAGTGTATGCCCTGATGCTCCAGTTCTCCATCAACACGTTCAAAATCCACCCAGTCATTCAGATAGGGAATAGATAAAGAAACTTTAATTTCAAATAAAGCAGCTTCATCGTATTCGTTTTTATCCAAACGTTGTTCAATTGCAATACGCTGTTTCTGTTCAAAACAGTACATCAGCAACTTGTACCCATAAGTATTGAATAAAAGAATGCAAAGAAATAATATAGCAGCAAAAGTTCTCAACAACAGTTGTTTGGTGTTGTAAGATACAGAATATTGTATCTGCAGCAAACTGAAAATCTGTTCATTCAACCCGGATTTGTAAACCAAACTTCATGGCGGTTTTTGTGATAACTGCACCGGAAAAGATGAAACTCAAATGCCCGCATACATTTACTGCACAACCTGCACATTGCGGTTAAAACTTTCTTCGAGTGAAATAAATGTTTCAGTACGTTCAATCCCTTTTATTTTTTGCAGCGCATCGTGTAAAACGTAACGCAGTTCATTAATATCTTTACAAACAACTTCTATAAACATACTGTAGTTGCCTGTTGTATAATTTAACCGGACAATTTCCGGAATCTTCTGCAGCTCTTTTGCCACAGTATCATACAACGAGCTTTTTTCAAGATAAACGCCAATAAAAGCTGTCATATCATAGCCCAGCATTTTAATGTCTACGTTCAGCCTGGTACCTTTCACAATACCAAGTTCCTGTAATTTTTTTATGCGCACATGAATGGTTCCGCCCGAAACAAAAAGTTTCTTGCCCAAATCAGCATAAGAAATCTGGGCATCCTCCATCATCTCCGAAATGATCTGCAGGTCCAGTTTGTCAAGATTTAATTTAGCCGCCATTTTGAAAGTTGTTTTTAAAATATTTCAAATATTAATACAGTTATTTTAAACATAATCGAAAGTTATGAAATAATTGTTGAAAACTGTTTAATATACAAAAGATATGTTTTAATATTGCACTGTAATCGTTCTTTGAACAACATACTGTGGAGTGATGAAATTTTTGGCAGACATGCCCTCTCGTCTCGGGGGTGGAGATCACAGGACAAACATAACATAGAGCCGACGTTACTTTTGGTAAGGCCGACCAGGGTTGACCACTAATCTTTGTGTTATTGCTAACTGCTCCGTGGAGGTTCGACTCCTCCCTCTACAGCAATTTAAGTTCTTTTAAAATTGTGGGGTGATGAAATTTTTGGCAGACATGCCCTCTCGTCTCGAGGGTGGGGGTCACAGAAAAAACGCAGCATAGAGCCGACGTTACTTTTGGTAAGGCCGACCAGGGTTGACCACTAATCTTTGTGTTGCAGCTAACTGCCCCGTGGAGGTTCGACTCCTCCCCCTACAGCTTTTCTCATGCTTTTTTTACGATTGCCTTTTGTTTTTACAAAGGGCTTTTTTTGTTTTTCAGCAACCCGTTTAGTTTATTGTTTTATATGCGATACTTATCCCTCTTATTTATGTTTGGTTGGATGTTTTACAAAAAATATTCCTTTAAGCATTAGCTGATTGTAGCTTCTGAAGTTACTTGGCATGACCATAAGAGTACCCGTTTAATCACCCCCTGTTTTCCCCCTCAATACCAACATACGATTTTAGATTTGGAGAATTTTTTTTATGGCAACAATTTATTCAACAGTTAACGGAGTAACATATTCGGCTTCTGTTATTTTTCTGGCTAAGACAAATCATCTGCAGATCTTTGATATCCAACCCAAGAACAAGGATATCAAAACCGATTTCAGCATTTACTACTCAAAACAAATGAATGCCCTCTTGGATATCAAAGAACCGCATCTGTCTCTCATTCTTGAAGCAGTGAAAGTAATAAGCTGATTTTGATTTAACCAATTGCAAAAAAGCCGTGTAACAATACTTTGGATTAAATATTGAAATTCACTAGTCTATCATATCCATAACGCTATTATCTAACTATGCACGACTATTGTCTTTCATTTCACTCAAGATTATTGAAAAAGGACTTTGAAGCTACCAGTTACCAGGTTTTCGTAATAGATTTCATTCTTACTTACCGCATATAGTTAAGAAAGAAATACTTGCAGTTTTCAATTTCGGAGTGTCTTGCATAAATTTTAATTTTTAGCGCCAAAGTATCACCCCCTCTTTTTTGCAATGTATCTGTAAAGCCGCTTTAATTTGCTTCCTTAAATCTCTAAATATGATTTTAGTAAGTTTTAACTACAATGGTCATAATCACTGGGCTACAGTAACGATTTTAAATGAACAGTTTATTCGTTCAATCCAAATTGACAACATTTGCCCGGCAATCACTACTAAGAAAATCGACTACCCTGTTTCGATTTTACTAGACAGTCAGTATAACTATGGCCTATCCGAAGAAACTATCACCCCAGAACATGTAAGTTTGGTTGTCCAAGACTTGTTATCCAAGAGGTGACAAATAGAAGTCGAAAGGCCTCTTTTTATTATTCGGTAAGCATTAGTGGAAACTTGTCAGCAGATGCTGATCACTTAACTAGCATCCCTCTTTTTTATTATTATTGATTAGCACAAAAGAAAAAGCATTTTTATAGGTAGTTCATGAAGAGCGGAAAATATTAAATAAGCAGATAATATTTTTCTTGAATTAAATATGCCGTTATTGTTAGTAAGAAAATTTACAGCTTAAACCCGGCAATGCAAAGACAAGTGTCCTTTTAGCTTTTTGATTTTACTTCGCAATTTCTTTTATGGTTTTCAGCATTACCTTTGCCCGCTATGGGTCAAAAAAAACTTATACGTTTTGCTGAACTGGAAACATTTTCCAATGTGTTACAGTATCCTGAACACACGAAAGGTACATGGCATTCATTTTTCAAAAATCAACATCCAATTACGCTTGAGCTTGCCTGTGGTAAAGGCGAATATGCGGTTGGTCTTGGCCGTCTGTACCCTCAACGGAATTTTCTTGGTGTTGATTTAAAAGGAAACAGGATTTGGGTGGGTGCTAAAACAGCAATTAAAGAAAACCTGGCCAATGTTGGTTTTCTCCGCACACAAATTGACCGCATTGCAGAATACTTTGCCAAAGATGAAGTAAGTGAAATATGGATCACATTTCCCGATCCGCAGCTTCGCTCATCCAAACATAAAAAGCGTTTAACACATCCTAAGTTTCTGCGTTTGTACCAGCAGTTTCTCCACGCAGGAGGTAAAGTTCATCTCAAAACTGATTCACCTGTTCTTTACAATTTTACAAAGCAGGTGATTGCTCTGTACGATCTGCAACTGCACGCAGATACAGATGATTTATACAAGCAACAACAGATCAGCGATGAACTGAAAATAAAAACACATTACGAAGGACTTGATATTGCACAAAGCAGCCGTATACACTATCTCTGCTTTTCAATTCCTGTCCAACCCCTGTCTTCAGAAAAAGATGAGGCACTGAAGCAATGGGTACATGAAACTGAAAAAGAATAATTTCCTTTCGCATTAAACAAAATCAATGCTGAATGGTTAAATAATTCTTACCGCTTAAACAACGATGAATAAACTTTCAGAAGGAACAGATTTTTATTACGACGAAAATGACAACATGGTTCTCACAGCCAGTTATCATTTGGAAAGAGGTTATTGCTGCGGGCATGGTTGCAGACATTGTCCTTTTGAATATGAAAATGTTCCGGAACCACGTCGTAACTTGTTGCTGAAAGCAGCAAAACATGAGCTCAAAAAAGAAGACTCCGCCAATTCCTGAAACAGGCAAACTCAAAGAATACTCTTTTTTTGATGATGTATATGATGTGGTACGCCAGGTGCCCAAAGGCCGTGTAACATCGTACGGTGCCATTGCTTCTTACCTCGGCACAAAACTTTCAGCACGCATGGTTGGGTGGGCAATGAATGGTGCTCACAATGTAAAACCAAAAGTTCCGGCACAACGTGTGGTAAACCGTAACGGAATGCTCAGCGGCAAAGCACATTTTGAAACTCCAACAAAAATGCAGGAGCTGCTGGAAAAAGATGGTGTGAAAGTGAAGAATGATACAGTGGTTGATTTTGAAAAACGTTTCTGGGACCCTGCAGTTGAATTATAAATAGAAACACGGATGACACGAATCGGGCGGATATAAATGCTTGAAAAAATATCAGCCAATGATCTGTTTCATCATCATTATCAGTATCATCTGTGTTTCTATCTAACCGAATAAGAATATTTTTGTTCTCCATTATGCTTTCACCAACCATTCAGCAATATAAACAGGCGTATTCAGGTTTATCAAAACAAACCTGGCTGCTCTCGTGGATTATGCTGGTGAACAGAAGCGGCACAATGGTTATTCCGTTCCTGAGTATTTATCTTACAAGTCCGAAAATGGGTTATTCATTAAGCCAGGCAGGTTTTGTGTTTGGCTTGTTTGGTGCAGGTGCATTTACTGGTGCTTACATCGGCGGACGACTTACGGATAAAATCGGTTTTCATAAAATTCAACTGTTTACATTAACGGGTGGCGGCTTGCTGTTTATGCTGCTGGGGCAAATGAAAAGTTACCCCCTCATCTGCATCTTCACCTTTATTCTCAGTTTTGTAAACGAAGCATTCAGACCCGCCAATTCAACAGCGATTGCATTTTACAGTTCAGAAGAAAACAGAACAAGATCTTACTCGCTCAACCGGCTTGCCATTAATCTTGGTTGGGCAATTGGCAGTGCAATGGGCGGTGTTATTGCACATTATAATTATGAATTGTTGTTTTGGGTAGATGGTATCACCAATCTTGCTGCTGCATTTCTGCTTTATAAACTTCTTACACCGTCATCACAAACCATAAAAAAACAAACTGCAGTTACATCAACAGTTAAAGCAACATCCGCCTACAAAGACAAGGCGTACATGTGGTTTATTATCTGTTCCATGTTATTTGCCGCCTGTTTCTTTCAGCTGTTTACCAACTTTTCTGTTTACCTGAAAAAAGAACAGGCATTTTCAGAACCGTTTATTGGGTTAATTATGGCGTTGAACGGCGTTGTGATTGTACTGGTTGAAATGATTCTTGTTTACAACCTGGAAAAGAGAAAAACGCCTTTGCGTTTTGTAACAATTGGTGTATTACTCACCGGTTTGTTTTTCTGTATGCTGAACCTGCTGCACATTAATCATGTTACAGCCTTATCACTGATTATACTGATTACTCTCGGCGAAATGCTGGCAATGCCGTTTATGAATACTTTCTGGATTGGAAGAAGTAATCATACCAACCGTGGACAATATGCTGCACTCTATACCATGGCATGGTCGGCAGCACAAACATTTGGACCTATGTTTGGTGCAAGAGTGGCTGATACTTCGGGATTTAAAACATTGTTCTGGATGCTTGCAGCAGTTTGTGTAGTTGCAGCAACCGGTTTTCATTTCTTACTCAAACAACAAAACAATGAACAGGCTGAGGCATTGAATATGCAGGAACAGATTTTAGAAGATGAAGTAGCTGCAGCGCAGGATATAGCAGGGTAACAATTAATTTAACTATGGCATTTTTTTGAAATCAGAAGTTGTATGATAATCATCGTCGTGCCGGAAATATCCATTAAGGAAAAAGAAATATGAAATAGTGTTTAACTGGTTTTCTGTTAACTCTTGCTTGGTTACCCGCAAACTTCCTTTTTCACAGTAATTGTATATTAACCCGTTTATGCCTTTCGCTTTATAAACTGAATTGATGGCGCTGTCAATAAAAAATGCTTTTTGAAAATAATCAGATGTTTGTTTATCAGAAATATTAATAACAGCTTTTTTATTTAAAACATTAAATAAGAAATCCGCATAATGAGTGTATTTCTTTGAATACGAAATATCATAAACATGTTTTAGAATTATAAAGTTTGTTTCAGCAATCTTTCCATTGCTGCACGTAACAAAAACAGGAACAAATGAAATTGTAGCTGGTGCCGGCTCTATTGAAACCAACTTTTCAATTTTCTGCAGTTGACTTAATTCATATGTGTTATTATTCCCGGAACAGGATAGGTTTATAAATAACATCACAAAAGCAAGCTTTTTCAATTTGGTATTTTTTTAGATTCAGTAATTCAGATACAAAATTGATAACATTCCATATCACTGTTAAAAATACACACTTAAATAAACAAAAAGGTCCGCTCTTTCAAGCGAGCCTTTGTTTATGAACTATGTACTAACCTTACTCTTTTTTATCAATGTTAATCAGCGCTCTCCTGTTTTTACTTCTTCCTTCTGCATTATCTCTTCCGTTAATCAATTCCATTTCAACAGGGCAACATGCGCCGAACGATTCGAAAGTAATACGGCCTGCATCAATACCCTTGCCAATCAAATAATCGGCACAGGCTTTTGCACGCTTGTCGGAAAGTATCTTGTTGTATTCCTCTGTACCACGTCCGTCGGTATATCCTGAAATCTGGATGGTTGCAGTTGGGTTTTCAACGAGTACATTATAAATTGAATCAAGTTTATTTACAGCTGGCTCTTTCAGATTGCTTTTGTCGAAATCAAAATAAACCGTCACCACGTTTTCAACCTTAATCACCAGTTTCTTTTCTACATAAATCGGTGCATTGGTTAATACATCTTCCAGCCAGCCTTCATTTATTTTTTCAACTGTTACTGCTGTTGTGTTTTCTTTATACAATTCTTTTGTTGTGGTTATCTGTTCGTTGTTTTCATCTGTTACTTCAAATGTATACCGGCCATTTGCATCAGTTGTCTGCTTCCATGTTTTGCCATTGGAATTCTTCAGTAACACTTCTGCATTACTGAGAAGTGTGTTGTCCTTACGGTCGTATACAATTCCTGTTAAGAATTTTTTCTTTGCAGCTTTGGTTACTGCATATGTTTCAAGACAACATTCCGAACCACGATCGGAACTCAGTAATGCATTTTTATAAAATGCTGTTTCCTGGTCGGTTGTAAAATAAATATCATCCCGTGTTGAGTTTACAGGATGTCCCATGTTTTGCGGCGTTTGCCACCCGTCTTCAATTCCTTTACTCACAAACAAATCAAAACCACCCATTCCCTGCATCCCATCGCTTGAAAAAACAAGTGAATTGCTTTTTGCATGAACGAACGGCGCCTGTTCATCTGCTTCGGTATTAATTCCCTTTACATTTTTTGCTTCAGCAATTGAACCATCAGCATTGATTGCTGCAAACCAGATATCAAACTTACCGGCACCACCCGGCCTGTCGGATGCAAAGAATAAATACTTTCCATCTGCAGTGCAGAATGGTTGCTTGCTGTTATACCCTGTTTGATTAACAGAAGAAAGTAACACAGGTGTACTTAAACCATCAGCTGTTTTTGTTGCAGCATAAATAGCTGATACACTTCTCTCGCCTTCTTTTTTCCATTGTGTAAAATAAATAACGCCATTCACCGGGTTGACAGATGCTGTACCAATATTTACTGCAGCATCAACCCCTTCCACCTTCAGTTCTTCTTCATTCTGAAACACACCGTTGCTCAACGTTGCAGTGAACAACCTGTTATGATAAGGATTGATTCCTTCTTTTACAGCAGTATCAGTTTGCGTGCTTGTTACAAGCAATTGCCCGTCTTTCATCATCAGCGGTGCATACACACCTTTACCTGATCCTGATGAAAGTGAAAGCTTTTTTACATTATACAAAACAGTATCGGGTCGTACCAGCTGTGATTTGATATACTTCAGTGTTTGCAGTTCTTTTTCTGCAACAGGTCTTAACAGATCGTTTGCTGTTGCTGCTGCTAAAAATTTATTCAGGCTTTCTTCAGCATCATTATAATTCCCAAGACTTCGCTGGCATACTGCATACCAGTATAACCCTTTGTTGTAGTTTGCCGGGTCTTTTTCTGCCACTTCTTTATAACGTGCTGCTGCTTCCTGCCAATAGTTGGCTAGACGAAAACACTCAGCCTGTTTAAACAGTAAATCATTTTTTGTAACACCCTTTCCCATCATACCTGTGCTTTGCCTGTGCCTGCGTGCATTAATGGGAAGGTTAGCCGGTTCTATTTCTTTTACAACCGGGTGAAGAAACTGTTCATACAATTTTGCAGCAGTATAATAATCGCCGGCTGCAAAAGATTTATCTGCATCAGTAAGGCGTTTATCAACCTGGGCAAAAGAGGATTGTACAGCGGTTGCTGCAAAAACAAACAGCAGTAACCTGCTCATTGGTTTTTGCAATTTTATTTTAACAGAAGAAAATATATTGGTCTTCATTTTTGTTGGCTTTTGGAGTGATTCATTCGTACGCATCAATATCATTAACATTATAAACGTGGGCAACGGATAAAATCGAAAATGCTTCTTGTTCCGCTGCGTTTGATATAAGACAGACTCAGTTCAAAACTGTTTACATTTCTTGTCATGGCTCCGAGTTTAGACGTATTTGCATCATAACTTAAACCAACAATGAAATTTCTCCAGTCAACACCAACAAAGGGTGCAATGGCATCTTTATAACGATAATAGCCACCAAACATAAAATCAGTTTCTTCATTTACATTCAGCTGTACATAAGTACCAAGCATAAATTCCTTTGCTGTTCCCTGCTGCATGTATAGTGCATGTGGCACAATGCTCGTTCTTTCTGATAAATTAAAACTCAACCCGCCATGAACAGTTACCCTTAAAGGAATTGTATTCAGGCTTGCGCTTTGTGTGGCAATGATGGGATCTTTGGGACGGTTGATATGTGCAATTGAAAATCCTCCAAATGCATTTGCTTTTTTATCAGGTGTTGCATCGTAATACAACGCACCTGCACCTGCATCAAATGTAGAAGCATTTGTTGTCGCAAAACTTTCAGATGTTGCGTTAGATGCATTATAACCGGTGATTGGGTTCCACTGATCACCCCATTTAAATTTTGTCTGATCTACACGGCGGTTAATTAAACCGGCCTGTAATGCAAGTACAAGACGATGGTTATTATCTTTTCCAAATTTTACACCTGTGTATGCAAATGTTCCATAAGCATTGAAGTAGTTAAATCCGCCATCCCCTGCTGATTGATTTAATACATTCACACCAAGTGCAATATTTTTATTGGTGCGTGTATCAAACGATACGCCACTTGTGCGGTATGGATTTGAAATACTTCCCCACTGGCTGCGGTACACGGCAGATACCCTGTAATCACCATCACTTCCTCCTGTCATTGCAGGATTGATGTACATGGGGTACGTATAGTTTTGGGTGAAATGCGGATCGGTTTGTGCAACAGTTTTCTGCAACACTGCAGTAAGCAATATTGCTGTGATGAAAACCTGTTGTTTTATAAAATGATTTTTCATGTGTTTACGGCAGATATAGATTGAATAATTTATTGTCTTGATGAATTGTTGTTTATCGTACAAGTGTGATGGATCCTTTTGCTCAATAACCTTACCATCGCTCATCACAGCTTTTAATGCATACACATATACGCCAACCGGTTGTGGTTTACCGTTCTGTCTTCCATCCCAGCCATGTGTGCGGCTGTTAGTGAAGAAAATCTGTTGTCCCCACTGGTTGAAGATGCGCATTTCAAGTTTATCAATATAATTACCATACACCAGCAGCACATCATTCTTGCCATCACCATTTGGTGAGAACACGTTTGGAACAAATACATCTTTATTCAACGGACGGACAGTTACAACATATGATTTTGCTGAACCAATACATCCGTTAATTCGTGGTGTTACAGTAATGGTTCCGCTGATTGGATCATTACCCCTGTTAATTCCAGTGAATGATGGCACATTACCTGTTCCTGTTCCTCCAAGACCAATGGCTGTATTTGAATTTGTCCATGCTAATGTTACACCTGCAGGCGATGTGATGAAATTAGTAGCAGGCATAATTGCTCCGTCATTGATTGTTGTATCTGTTCTTATTGTTAACAACGGAATCGGGTTCACTTCTACAGCTAATGTTTGTGTTGTTGCACACTGACCTGCAGACGGAGTGAATGTATAGGTTCCTGATGTTTGATTACTTACTGTTGCAGGACTCCATGTACCAGTTACACCGTTTGTTGATGTTGTTACCAATGTTGGAACTGTTGCTCCGATACAAATGGATTGTGATGTACCAAAGCTGAAGGTTGGCGTTACAATTGCATTCACCGTTACAGTAAATGTTTGTGTTGTTGCACACTGACCTGCAGTTGCTGTGAATGTGTATGTTCCGGATGTTTGATTACTTACTGTTGCCGGGCTCCATGTTCCGGTTACTCCATTTGTTGATGATGTTGGAAGAGTTGGTACTGTTCCGCCAGTGCAGATACTTAATGTTGTACCAAAGCTGAATGAAGGAACTGTATTAGGAGTTACTGTTACAGTAAATGTTTGTGTTGTTGCACACTGTCCGGCAGTTGCTGTGAATGTATATGTACCTGATGCCTGATTGCTTACAGTTGCAGGACTCCAAGTTCCGGTTACACCATTGGATGATGTTGTTACTAATGCCGGAACTGTTCCACCTGCACAGATTGCTAATGTTGTTCCAAAACTGAAGGTTGGTGTAACAATCGGGTTTACTGTTACAGCAAATGTTGCAGTATTAGCACATTGACCAGCTGTTGGTGTGAATGTATATGTTCCTGATGATTGATTGCTTACTGTTGCCGGGCTCCATGTTCCGGTAATTCCGTTATCCGAAGTTCCTGGTAATGTTGGAACAGTGCCACCTGTACAGATGCTTAATGTTTTACCAAAGCTGAATGCAGGTGTAACATTTGGTGTTACTGTTACTGTATATGTTGCTGTGGTTGCACATTGACCGGCACTTGCTGTGAATGTATAGGTGCCTGATGTTTGATTGCTTACTGTTGCTGGGCTCCATGTTCCTGTAATACCATTACTTGATGTTATTGGCAATGTTGGAACTGTTCCACCTGCACAAATTGCCAATGTTGTTCCGAAACTGAATGTTGGTGTAACATTCGCATTCACTGTTACAGACAAAGTAGTTGTAGTTGCACACTGACCTGCTGTTGGTGTGAATGTATAGGTGCCTGATGTTTGATTACTGATTGTTGACGGACTCCATGTCCCCGTAATTCCATTGCCTGATGTTGTTGGCAATGTTGGTGCAGTTGCTCCGTTACAAATGTTCAGTGATGTTCCGAAACTAAACGTTGGTGTAATGTTTGGATTCACTGTTACAGCGAATGTTGCTGTAGTTGCACACTGACCAGCAGTTGGTGTGAATGTGTATGTTCCTGATGATTGATTGTCGACAACCGAAGGACTCCAAGTACCAGTAATTCCATTGCTTGATGTTGTTGGAAGTGTTGGAACTGTTCCACCTGCACAAATGGTCAATGTTGTTCCAAAGCTGAAGGTTGGAAGAATATTTGGATTAACTGTTACAGTAAATGTTTGTGTTGTCGCACACTGTCCGGCAGTTGGCGTGAATGTATACGTTCCTGATGATTGATTGCTCACTGTTGCAGGACTCCACGTTCCGGTAATTCCATTACCTGATGTTGTAGGCAATGTTGGAACCGTTCCACCTGCACAGATTGTCAATGTTGTTCCGAAGCTGAATGTTGGTGTAACATTTGGATTAACTGTTACAGAAAGACTTGCTGTTGTCGCACACTGTCCGGCTGTTGGCGTGAACGTATATGTTCCGGATGATTGATTGCTTACTGTTGCAGGACTCCACGTTCCGGTAATTCCATTGCTTGATGTTGTTGGAAGTGTCGGTACAGTTGCTCCGTTACAAATACTGAGCTCTGTTCCAAAGCTGAACGTTGGAAGAATATTTGGATTGACCGTTACAGTAAATGTTTGTGTTGTTGCACACTGTCCGACAGTTGGTGTGAATGTATACGTTCCTGAATTCTGATTGTCAACAACAGATGGGCTCCATGTACCCGTAATTCCATTTGTTGATGTTGTTGGAAGTGTTGGCACTGCTCCGCCTGCACAAATAGTCAATGTTGTTCCAAAGCTGAACGTTGGTGTAATATTCGCATTCACAGTAACTGTGAATGTAGCTGTTGTTGCACACTGGCCAGCTGTTGGTGTGAACGTATATGTTCCGGATGATTGATTGCTTACTGTTGACGGACTCCATGTTCCCGTAATTCCATTATCTGAAGTTGTTGGCAATGTTGGAACTGTTCCGCCTGCACATATTGTCAACGATGTTCCAAAGCTGAAGGTTGGAGTTATGTTTGGATTTACTGTTACAGTAAATGTTGCAGTGGTAGCACACTGTCCGGCTGTTGGTGTGAATGTATATATACCCGAATTCTGATTGTCAACTACAGATGGACTCCATGTTCCCGTAATGCCATTGGTTGATGTTGTTGACAATGTCGGAACTGTTACGCCTGCACAAATCGTCAACTCTGTTCCAAAGCTGAAGGTTGGAGTTATGTTTGGATTAACAGTTACAGTAAATGTTGCAGTATTTGCACACTGACCAGCAGTTGGTGTAAATGTATAGGTGCCTGAATTTTGATTGTCAACAACAGATGGACTCCATGTTCCCGTAATGCCATTGGTTGATGTTGTTGGAAGTGTTGGCACTGTTCCGCCGGCACATATTGTCAACGATGTTCCAAATGCAAAAGTTGGTGTGACTTTTTGATTAACTGTAACATTAATTGTAACAGGAATACCACATGTACCGGATGTAGGTGTAAAAGTATATGAACCTGATGCTGTATTATTAATTACCGATGGATTCCATGTACCGCTAATGCCGTTTAAAGAAGTAAGGGGCAAAGTTGGCGGAGTGCTTCCCGCACAAAAAGGTGCTATTGGTGAAAAAAACGGAACATAAATCGGATTTGATAATATTATCCCTGTAAATAAATTAGTAGTACAGCCATTTACAGTGAAAGAAATACCAGAATAAAGACCTGCATTTAAACCTGATATTACAACCTGTCCTGAACCGTTAGCAACTATTGAAACAGGACCAACCGGCACACCATCATCAAAATAACTTACCTGGTAAGTTGCGCCAGCTGCCAAACCGCTGATTGTAAATGAACCTTCGGTTCCTCCACAGGAAGAAGGATTGGTGCTTGACAAAGAAGGAGACTGAATGGAAAACGTTGCCTTGTAGTTATTACCACCGTTGTTCAACACCACAACTTCATTACACAATGTTGTTGAAACTGATGATCCTGTTGCATCATAATAAACTTCCAGTACATAATTTCCCGGAGTATATGCCGTAAGATTAATTGGTGCATATGGGGTGGTTGTTCCATCTGCAACAATTCTCTGCCATTTCTGATCGCCTGCAGCACATGGTCCGCCGGTAGGAAACTGGTTAGATGCATTACAGTCATCATAAAAAACTAAGTCCATTGAGCTGAAGCTGCCAGGCACATCACCTTGTTTATAAATCCGGTAGTACATTTTAACGTTACACACATTGGCAACGCCAGGTGTCTTAAATGTTTTTACTTCTGCTCCTCGCAAAATAAGTGTGCCTGAATTTTGCGTATGCGCACCAAAGTTGTTATTGTCAAACACATTTCCCGAAGGGCCAATTAAACTACCTCCCGAGCCGGATGTGTTGTAAAAATTACTTTGGTTGCAATCTGAAATCCAGACTGCTGAAGCATACGTTCCAAATGATTGAGACTTTGCTGTAAGAGAAAGCAACATAAGCAGGATAATACCTGCTAAAGGAATTGGATTTTTGGGTTTCATTTGTCAAATGGTTAGTATGAATAACTCAAATTCAAGTTCAAACATACTGCTTTACAAACAAATTATTAACAGTTTTGCTTGTTTTCTGACAAAATTGTGTAGTTGTACTTATCAATACCGCAATTTCCACATGTGTTATTTTCCAGGGAATTTTACGTAATTATTTACACTACAACTGAGAGGGATACCCGAAGTAATCAATACTATTGTCCGTAATACGGATTAATCATTAAAAAAACAATTACACCGGATACAGCAACGTACAGCCACAACGGAAAAGTAAATTTGGCCAGTTTCTTGTGCACATGATAATCGCCGGCTAATCCCCTGTAAGCAGTAAATAAAATAAAGGGGAGTATTAAGCCTGCCAATACTATATGTGTAATCAGAACAAAATAATAAACAAGCATAGGCAATCCCGAACCACCATATGGTGTTGGACTGGTAAACAAATGCTGACAGATATAAGAAACCAAAAACAAAACAGAAAAACCAATTGCCCAAAGCATCAGATTTTTATGTGTACGATAACGTTTCTCTTTTACTGCATATAATGCACCAAGTAAAACCAGGGTAACAAACGTGTTAATCAATGCATTTAATCTTGCAAATATATATTTGTCAAAACCCAAATTAATCTTAACTGTTACCTTACTTAAAAAAACAACAGCACCAAAAACAATAGCACTTACAATAATAATAAGAACAAAAGCCAGCTTGTCATTTCGCTTTATTGATGGTGGCAAAGGCGTTCCCCTTCTGTGTCGTTTATGATTTTCCTGCATGTATCACTCCATTTATCTATTTTCTGAACAGATTTCTTTTTTTCTTTTTATCCTTTTCTAAAAATAACAATCCAATATCCCTGGCCAATCTTGCCATTTCAACTGAATCGGTACCATCATACCAACCCCGTATCACTCTTTCACGGTCGAGAAGATAAAATTTATCGGTATGTAAAAAGGATGTGTCGGCTTTACCTTCATTAACAATGGCTGCCTTAAATTCATTAAAAGCCAGATTGTAAATTTCATTTTTATTACCGGTTAAAAACCACCAGTTGTTGTGGCGTACCTTATATTTATCTGCATACTCTTTTAATACGGTTGTACTATCCCTTTGCGGATCAACAGTAAAAGAAATGAAATGTACCAGTGAATCGTTCTTTAAGAAAGCATCCTGCATTTTCTTCATGTTCGAAGTAAGCAACGGGCAAGGGTTGGGGCAATGCGTGAAGAAATAATCAACAACAAGAATTTTTCCTTTTAAAGATTCAGCAAATACTTTATCGCCAAGCTGATTCGTAAAACTGAAATTGGAAATTCTATGCCAGGCGGTATCTCTTACCAGTTTTCCTTTTTCAACACGTTCGGTTACAGAATCATAAAAATATCTGCGGGGCATATTTACCGCATCCTCACTGGCAAACTTCACTATCAAGTATGAAACAACCGGTATTCCTACCGCTAACAACAAACCTAAAATTGCTTTTTTACTCATACACTATTTCAAACACGTCATAAAATGAATTCGTCCCGGTTTTCAATACATTGAAAACCGGGACGAATATACTGATGAATTAACAATAATGTGCTTCTATTGTGCTCAATGGTGAGCGGGTGTTTCTACTTTTTCATATTTAACAGGATCCTTAGGGCGATACTCATTTTTTAAGTTCTTCCATGAATTGCCATCATACAAAAAAGCAATGATAAACCACACAAATAAAACCAACGGAACTACAATTGTCATAATCAGGTTCCGGATTTCATCACCAAGATGCATGAAAATTGAAACAATATAAAATGCTTTAGCAAGTGAAAGAATGATAATAACACCTTTCAAGAACATAATTACTGTGTGATTGGGACTTCCCCCTTCATGCATCAGATAAATACCATAACCTAATGCAAGCTCTACAAGGGTTATAAGCGAAAGAATCCATGTTGTTCTCCAAATCCGCTTCTTTGCATCATCGGTTGGAGCTGCGTGCGGAAAAGTTACCTCGCCGCCAAAAGTTTGATGTTCCATATTATAATGAGTTTGTTGTAATGAAGAAATGATTAATTAAACAAGATAAAAGAACAGAAATACAAATACCCAAACCAGATCCACAAAGTGCCAGTACAATCCTACTTTTTCAATCATGAGATAATGACCCCGGCGTTCAAAAACTCCGTTTTGAGTCATCAGTAATGCTATAAGATTAATTACCACTCCGGAGAAAACGTGAAAGCCGTGGAATCCTGTAATAGTAAAAAAGAAATTACTGAAGCCGGTTGCAGCTACTGTTCCATCAGCATTAGGGAATGGATTTCTTCCCCACCAAGCTCCTTGGTGATAAAGGTGTGTCCACTCCCACGCCTGACTTCCAAGAAAAATAAGGCCAAAGACAATTGTCCAGAACAGGTACTTAATTACTCCTTGTTTATTTCCTTTATGTCCTTCATGCACCGCAAGCACCATTGTTACAGAACTTACGATGAGCACAAATGTCATAAAGCTTACAAACACCAGCGGCATATGTGCACCACTGAAAAAGGGAATGGAATTAAATACATGGTTCGGGTCGGGCCATGAAGGACTCGACATTCTGATTGTTCCGTAAGCAATCAGTAATGCGCCGAACGTAAATGCATCGCTCATTAAAAAATACCACATCATCAATTTGCCATACTCCACGTTGAAAGGGCTCTTACCTCCACCCCACCATTTTGTGTTTGCTGCTGCTTGTGTCATTTATTCGCTTTTAATTTTGTTATTATAATAATTTAGTTACGATACGAGCAGGAAAAAAATAAACAGATAAACCCACAAAATATCTACAAAGTGCCAATACAATCCTGCTGTTTCAACAGGAATTGAGCTGTAGAATTTTGTTCCGCTGCTAAAAATTCTTAAAACCAGAACAAGCAATGCTATTACCCCTCCCAACACATGCAAAGCGTGTAACCCTGCTATTACGTAAAAGAAAGAGCCTGCTATACTCTCTTTAAATGTTATTTTCTGTTGCCACAATTCAGAAAAACCCATGAACTGCGTAAGTAAAAAAACTAACCCAAGAACTGCTGTAACAGAAACCAGCAACCGGTATCTTACCATCTGCTTAGTAACAATTGCTTTTTGTGCCATCCATATTGATATACTACTTGCAACAATTACAATTGTTGACAAGTAGAAAATACCCGGCACCTTTACAGGTTGCCATCCAGCCTGGTTACTCTTAACAATGTATGCGCTGGTTAGACCGGCAAACATCATTGTTAAGCTTCCAATTGCAATCCACAACAAAAATTTGTGCGGATGCATTTTTCTGCTGCTGTTTCCCATAACCATCTCCATGTTCATTTTTTTTCTTATTGAGCAATTTTATCGGCAAGTAATGCAAGTAATACAACAGGTAAATAGATATAACTGCTGAACATCACCCGTCTTGCACTCTTTACATCCATGTTGATATACAAACGAACCGATTGCAAAACCATAAATAAGTTTGCTGCTATCAGTACCCACATACTTATTGATCCGCTCATGCCATTCATAAACGGAAGCACACCTGCCGGTATCATCAACAATGAATAGATGATTGTTTGAATTGCTGTAAACTTTGTTGGCCCTTGTTGTGAAGGCAATAATTTAAATCCAGCCTTTGTATAATCCTGATGTGCAACCCATGCAATTGCCCAAAAATGGGGGAATTGCCACAAGAACTGAATGGCAAATAAAATCCATCCACCCGTCCATGAAAAAGTTTCTCCATCATAAGCTGCTGCCCATCCAATTAAACAAGGCAATGCACCTGGAATACCGCCAATCAATACGGCAATGGAGTTTATCTTTTTAAGCGGAGTATAAACAAAGCCATAAATAAACAAACTCAGCAACGCCAGACCAGCAGCGTACCAGCTGAAATACAAACCAAGAATCAAAGAACCTGTAATTGCAGAAACATAAGCAAAAGTTGATGCTTCCTGCACACTCATTCTGCCACTTGCAACCGGACGGTTGGCAGTACGTTTCATTACCGCATCTGTATCTTTTTCTGTAATCTGGTTTACAGCATTAGCACTGCCGGTAACTAATAACCCCCCGAGTACCAGCAGCACAATGCTGATAAAATCGTATTCAACAACATTGGGTGCAAGCATGTATGCAATAACACTGCTGAACACCACTGTAAAGCTGAGTGTAAACTTCATGAGCTCTTTGTAATCCTTTACTTTGCTCATGACTGCATAAAACAAACTTCTCTTTATTTCAATTGCACCTTCAGCCATACTTAAGCTATCTGTTATTAAAGATTAATGTTTGGTTTCGTTTGCTTCAACAGGTTTTGTTTGCGGAATAAATTCCTGGCCATCTTTACTATAATCATAAGCCCAGCGGTGCACTTCAGGAATTTCACCATCCCAGTTGCCGTGACCCGGATTAATTGGTGTAGTCCATTCCAGCGTGTTTGCTCCCCAAGGATTTTGAGAAGTAACTTTTCTTCCCTTCCAGATGCTATAAAAGAAATTGATGATAAACAGGAACTGAGCGAGGAAAACAATTATCGCCGCAATGGAAATAATCTGGTTCAATGTTCCGAATTGCTTAAATGATTCCCAGATATCGTATTTATAATAACGGCGTGGCATACCCGCTAAACCTTCGTAGTGCATTGGCCAGAAGATTACATAAGCACCAATCATGGTAATCCAGAAATGGATATAACCAAGTGAGTTGTTCATGTAACGGCCGAACATTTTCGGATACCAATGATAAATACCAGCCAGCATACCAAACATTGAAGCAACACCCATTACAATATGGAAGTGGGCAATTACAAAATAAGTATCATGCAATTGTATATCTAGTGCTGAATTACCCAGGAAAATACCGGTTAACCCGCCTGAGATGAATAAGCTTACAAAACCAATTGCAAACAACATTCCCGGTGTAAAGCGGATATTACCTTTCCATAAAGTAGTTAACCAGTTAAATACTTTAATGGCACTGGGTACAGCAATCAATAATGTAAGTAATACAAAGAATGCTCCCAGGAATGGGTTCAACCCGGTTACAAACATATGGTGTGCCCAAACAAGAAATGCAAGAATGGCGATAGCAAACATTGATCCCACCATTGCCATATATCCGAAGATTGGTTTGCGGCTGTTAACCGACAGAATTTCTGATACCATTCCCATTGCAGGCAAGAGGATGATGTAAACCTCGGGGTGACCAAGGAACCAGAATAAATGCTGGAACAGGATAGCACTACCCCCTTCATTTGGTAAAGCTTGTCCATTGATGAATATATCGCTCAGGTAAAAGCTTGTTCCAAAATGGCGGTCGAAGATCAGCAGAATAACACCAGATAATAATACAGGAAATGATAAAACACCCAATACAGCAGTAAAGAAGAACGCCCAAATGGTAAGAGGCAAACGTGTCATGCTCATGCCCTTTGTACGCATATTGAGAATGGTGGCAATGTAGTTCAATCCACCCAGCAATGATGACACAATAAATAATGCCATTGATATCATCCACAAATCCATTCCAATTTTCGAACCTGGTGATGCATCACCCAAAGCACTTAATGGAGGATAAGCCGTCCATCCGCCGCTGAAAGGTCCCGTTTGTACAAACATGGAAGAAAGCATTACAATACCGGCAACAAAAAAGAACCAGTAAGAAAGCATATTTAAAAAAGGTGAAGCCATGTCTCTTGCTCCGATCTGCAGCGGAATGAGGAAGTTTGAGAATGTTCCGCTTAAACCTGCGGTTAATACAAAGAACACCAACACGGTTCCGTGAATTGTAACCAAAGCATAATATGCTTCAGGCTGAAGCTGGCCGCCTTTGGCCCATTCTCCGAGTATTGTTTCTAACCACGGAAATTTCGCATCAGGAAAGCCCAGTTGCAAACGGAATACTACAGAAAAGAATCCGCCGATAACAGCCCAGAAAATTCCTGTAATTAAAAACTGCTTTGCAATTGTTTTGTGATCCTGGCTAAAAACATACTTCGAAAGAAATGAATCATGATGAGCATGATGATGATTTCCTTCATGATGTGCTTCATGCGAAACACCAACCGCATGCTCATGTATATAAGTAACTTCGCTCATAATATTTTATTTAACAGAAACGTTTACAAGTAGGGTTATTTGTTTAAAAGAGCTACAGCTTTTGTAGTGTCTGCAGATGGTTTTGCCGAAGGGTCTTTTTCAGGAAAGGCTGTATAGTAGTTAGGTTTTTGCTGTGCCATCCACAATGTAAAGTCTGCCTGATCAACTACTTCAATAATTCCCTTCATTGAATAATGACCATTACCACACATCTGATCGCAGGATATTTCATAAGCAAAATCAGGATTACCCGTACGCTCTTTCATTTCCTTCGTAGTGTAAAGAGGAGTGAACCATAAAGTGGTTGGAATTCCCGGTACAGCATCCATCTTCATTCGAAAATGATTTAAACCTACATCATGAATAACATCACGGCTGTTGATAATTAATTTCACAGGACGGCCTTTTACAACATACATGGTTTGTGTTGTAACGATATCATCATAGTTTGCCGGATCTGCTTTTAATTTCAACTCAGCATTATCTTCCCATATTTGTCCGAGTGAGTTATTTTTCTCATCATTAATTACCCTGAAATAAGTTTTACCAAACTCTTTATCCTTACCCGGATAACGCATAATCCAGCCAAACTGCTTTCCTGTAATTTCCACTTCAAGTGCGCCTTTCGGAGCATCGGAAGTAATCGTAAACCAGAAACGTAATCCAAATACAACAAGAATTAATAATGTAATGGCAGGAATAGTAGTCCAGATAATTTCAAGCTTTGTGCTGTGTGCAAAATAAAATGCCTGTTGACCTTCTTTTTCCTGGTATTTCCATGCAAAATAGAACAACAAAAACTGTGTGATAACAAAAACAACAAATGTGATGGCGATAGTAATCATCATCATTTTGTCCTGTTCAATTCCTTCAACTGAAGCTGCCCCTTGGTGCAGCAAGGTTGTTTTGTACAATGCTTTGTTACAAAGCCATACAGCAATGAAGCCAACAACCATAAAACCAAGAAGCAACCAGCCGTTTATGCGGTTGTTTTGTTTACGGGATTGATCTTCACCTTTCAGTAAACTTATATATTCGCTGGTTTTTGCAACCTGAAAGATTACAATAAATACAAGAATTGCAGCAGCAATAATTAAAGAAACAGTAGTACCCATATAGCGGAGCCTATTAATTCAGTTGTTAAATAAATTTTCAGTGTTGTTCAGGTTGCAACAGCATTTTCTCAATCATCAATAACAGGGTTTATCCCGATCAAATAATGATAGTAGTGCGTTTACAAGGTTGCAACAAGCATTTTTTCTCAAAAACAAATTAATACAAAATTAGCAAGCTTTGTATTAAGGTGAGGGTTTTATAAGTAAGCAACAAGCATTTTCTCAAAAAATATAATAACCTATGTATGATGAATTACACTTTCCTTTACTAACGGATGATTCTTGGGCAATAACGGAGCCTTTGTCAGATATTTTGCAGTAAAGAAAATAATCAGCCCTACAAATCCTGCCGCAATACCAAGACTATAAACAAAATGACCAAACGAGTTTGACTCTTTTCCCAATTCTTTTAACGGACCAGGTGTAATCATTTGATAGAAATCAACCCAATGGCCAAAGATGATTAATCCAGCCATTACTGTTACTACGCCATAATTACGTTTTGATCCCCTGCGCATCAGTATTAATAATGGTGCAAGGAAATTCAGGATCAGGTTCAGGAAGAAGATGAATTTAAATGGCCCGCCTTGACCTCCCACACCCACACGGTCAACAAAATATTTTGTTTCTTCAGGTTGGTTACTGTACCAGATAAGCATGTATTGCGAAAACCATAAGTAAGTCCAGAAAATTGAAAACGCAAACATGAACTTTCCAATATCATGAATATGCTCGTCAGATACAAACTCAAGGTATCCCTGTCCTTTTAAATAAATTACAAACAACATCATTAATGAAATACCAGCCACCCATGAACTTGCAAATGTGTACCAGCTGTACATGGTGCTGTACCAATGAGCGTCAATACTCATCAGCCACATCCAGGGAAGTGTGCTTAATACTGTTAAGCCATAAGTAACAAGAAATGCTGCTGCAATTGCCAGCGATTTCCAGTAAAATGAATGTTCTCCTTTTACGGCAATATCTTCAGCCAGTGAATTTTTGCGGAACCAGTTACGGAACCAAAGCCACAAACCAACTGCTGCAAGTGATAAACCGGTATAGAAAACAGGATTTAAAAATCCGCTTTTGTGTGAAAGTATATGATCGTGCTTTACATGCTCAACATCCTTCCAATGGTAAATGTGATGATCACCTGAAAGCCATACATAAGCAAGCAGAATAACAAGCGCAACCGGCCCAAGAATATTCATGTTGCCCGAAATTGCTTCAGGTACACGTCGAAATGCCAACGGCCAGCCCCCCTGTGCCAACGTGGTTGCAGCGATAAAGAAGAAACTTGAAGTAACAACCAACAACCAGAAAATTCCGTTGTGCATCAGTGCCATCCAGAATTTTGTTGCGCCGTATGCTTCGGCTCCATGTGCTTCGCTATGACCACCGGAGAATGGATGCAGAAAAACCACACCAAGGATAAGGGTAAGAACACCTACTCCCATCAATGCATAACTCCATTTTTTTAATCCGCCCGGTATTTCAAATTGCTCTTTCAGTGCCATTGAAGTTCGTTTATAGTTGATAGTTATTTTTTATCTTACTTAGTTGTTTTTGTTGTATCGGTTGCAGCTGCAGCAGTTGGTTTGTTTTTACCCTGTGCGTTCTGAATAAAATGGATAATCATCCATCTTTGTTTGGTAGAAAGCTGTGCCGCATAACTGCCCATCATATTCTTCCCGTAAGTAAGAGAATACATCATTTGCCCAGCTGGCATGCTTAATACAGGATCTGTTAAGAGATTTCGTGGAGCAATCGGAAACGGTCCGTTGCCACCATTATACAGCGGACCATTGCCATCTAATTTAGATCCATGACAAATACCGCAGTTTACTTGGTACAACCTTCCTGCTTCCTGCATTTCCTTTTCGCTGAGTGCAGCTAACGGGTTTGGTACAGATACCGAAGCATCATAATTTTTTGTTGAACCGGCAGAATCTTTTGCCAATGGAAAATAAGCTACATCACCACGCTTAACCGTACCGGCAACAGGGGTTGCATCATAATTTATGCCTGCTGTCTTTAGATTACTATGGTCAGTATAAGTTTCAACTGCACGGCTGTAAGCCATATCAGGCATATAAATTTTGCCTGGATTACGGCGTGGGCCATCACTGCAGGAAACTGCCGCCATCAATACTGTAATCAATCCTAATGTAACAATCTTTGTTGAACGCATTGCAATATGTTTATGCTGTAACAATTTCTTCTTTTTCAAATGGTTTAGTATTCTTATCGTAACGGCCAACCCACCAACCGGTTTCTGCTTCTTTTTCAAACACTTCAACAGCTCCGGCATTTTGTAAGAAAGCTTTTACTTCTTCAATATTGGTTTTTTCGGTAACCTCAATTGGCATCACAAACAAGTCGTCTGTAGCCCGCAGGTGAAAATGATCTTTCTTTACAAAAGGTGCTAACTGCGACAGATAGCAGAATGTAAGAACCATACCTACTGCTGCACACAATACTGTTAATTCAAATATAATGGGAATAAAAGCAGGCAGGGGCAAATTTGGCTTACCACCAATATTCATCGGCCAGTCTTTTGTAAACACCCAGCTCATAAATGATAAAGCTGTTGTTGTACCGGTAAGGGCATAAATAAACCCTGCTGTATGAAGGCTTGTTTCACGCAAACCCATTGCATGGTCTAAACCATGCACAGGAAACGGAGTATACACATCATGAATCTTGTATCCCGATTTCCGGCTGTTTTTCACAGCTGGAAATAACGTCTTTTCATCATCAAAACAGCCAACTACAAATTTTTTTACAGACATATTTTATTATTTGCTTTGAGCATTCAGCTTTTCGCCTTCAGCATAAATCAATTAATGTGCATGCACATGATCGTGTGCAAATTCTTCAACTGTTTGTTCTTCCAATGGATCCATTGCTTCCTTGAAGCTTTCACCGCTTCTCTTAAGTATGTGCTTAATTTCAGCGATAGCAATTACAGGGAAATATTTGGAGAAGAGGAAGTAACAGGTAAAGAACAATCCAAATGATCCGAGATAGAAACCAACTTCCCAGATAGTTGGACGGTAATAAACTGACCATGATGATGGCAGATAGTCACGATACAATGATGATACGATGATCACAAAACGTTCGAACCACATACCAATGTTCACCACAACACTCATTAAGAATGTAAAGGCAATATTTCTTCTCAATTTTTTAGACCAGAACAACTGTGGAGTAATTACGTTACAGGTCATCATTAACCAGTAGCTCCATCCGTAAGGACCGGCAATACGGTATTTGAAGAAGATATCCTGTTCGTATTTCACCGCACTGTACCATGCCATGAATAACTCAGTTAAGTAAGCACAACCTACTATTGAACCTGTTAATACAATAACCTTGTTCATGTTTTCAATGTGGCTGATGGTGATATAATCTTCCAGGTGCATTACTTTACGTGTTACCAGCATCAGCGTTTGCACCATGGCAAAACCGGAGAAGATGGCACCCGCAACGAAATACGGAGGGAAGATGGTTGTATGCCAACCAGGAATAACTGAAGTGGCGAAGTCGAATGATACGATTGTGTGTACTGACAATACGAGCGGAGTACTTAAACCAGCTAATACCAGTGATAAGCTTTCATGACGTTGCCAGTGCTTGGTTGAACCTGTCCATCCGAAAGAAGCAACACCATAAAATAATTTTGCCCATTTCTTTTTAGCACGGTCACGAAGCGTGGCCATATCAGGAATCAAACCGCTATACCAGAATAAAAGCGATACAGTAAAGTAAGTAGAGATCGCAAACACGTCCCAAAGCAATGGTGAGTTGAAGTTCACCCACAAAGGACCACGTGTATTAGGATAAGGCATTACGAAGAAAGCCATCCACACACGACCCATGTGCCAGATAGGAAACTGACCGGCACAAATAACTGCAAAGATGGTCATCGCTTCAGCAGCACGGTTTACACCTGTTCTCCATCCCTGACGGAACAGCAACAGGATCGCAGAAATCAACGTACCGGCGTGACCAATACCCACCCACCATACGAAGTTGGTGATATCCCAACCCCATCCGATGGTTTTGTTCAGGTTCCACATACCTGTACCGTACACAACTTCTTCGTAAAGGCTCACCACGCCAAACAGCAGTAACGCCACCGAAATGATAAAGCCAATCCACCACAATCGTGACGGGGCAGCTTCCACCGGCTTACAAATATCTTCGGTTACATCGTGGTAGGTTTTACTGCCATCTACCAATGGTTCCCTGACCTGTGATTCGTACTTCAGTAATGACATATTCCGTTTTTAGCTTTAAGCCATTAGCAGTTAGCTATAGCTTGGTTTTTATTTTTTGTACTAAGCTTCAGAAACTCTTTTCATATTCTGTTGCGTCGCACACTTCAACTCTTGTTAATTCTGTTCAGCAATTAATGCGCTGCTGCTTCAGTTGCTTCTTTTTTCTCTTCGTGACTTTCTTCATGCCCCTCTTCAACATTTCCAACAATACGTTCAGTATTCCTCACTTTCGCCATGTAGCTTACATTCGGCAACACGTGAATTTGCTCCAGTACATAATAAGTGCGGTTTACTTCTTCCTGCTTGCGCACCTTGCTGATTGCACTTTCCTTATCATTTACATTACCAAAAACAATTGCATTGGTTGCACAAGCCTGTTGACAAGCTGTTTTAATATCATTATCAACCATTGGCCTGCTTTCTTTCTTCGCTGTGAGTTTGGCTTCCTGTAAACGCTGTACGCAGAATGAGCATTTTTCAATTACACCACGGCTACGGACAGTAACATCAGGATTCAACACCATGCGTGTTAAATCATCATTCATCTGGATGGTTACTTCGTTCAGGCGGCCGCTTTCAATAATCGGCATCTGGTTGTCTTTGAAACTGTCGGCTCCGTTCCAGTCGTGCCAGTTAAAGCGACGTACTTTATAAGGACAGTTGTTGGCACAATACCTTGTACCGATACAACGGTTATAAGTCATCTGGTTCAAACCTTCACTGCTGTGGTTGGTTGCAGCCACAGGACATACGTTTTCGCAAGGAGCGTTATCGCAATGCTGGCAAAGCATTGGCTGGAATACAACATCCGGGTTTTCAACGTCGCCGCTGAAATAACGGTCAATACGCAGCCAGTGCATATCATGATATTTCGCCACCTGATTTTTGCCTACAACAGAAACGTTGTTTTCAGCACTACAAGCAACAACACAGGCACCACAACCTGTACAGCTGTTCATGTCAATGCTCATGCCCCATTTAATACCGGGCTTATCAAAAACAGGATATAATGTTCCTTCTTTTTCCAGCCCCTCGGGACCACCATAATTACCCAGTTCTTTTACACGTTCGTTATAAAAATATTTAGGTTCCTTTTTAAGTGTTGCAAGACTTGCTTCACGAATTACCTCCACACGGTTGGCTTCTGGCTCTTCACGACTACCATAAGTATTGTGTGTTTGCATTTGAGCAACAGGATAATTTTCGCCTGTTTTTTCAATTGTTACATCAGCAACCATATATTCATTTGTCTGGCCGTTGAAACCAACAAACGGATAAATATTTTGTCCTGAACCCTTTGCTGCCAAACCAATTTTTTCGCTGCGGCCATAACCAACAGCAATTGCTACGGTTTCAGCATTCATACCAGGAATAATGAGTAAAGGAAGTTTTACTTCTTTACCACCAGCCTTAATACTTAACACAGGCTTTGGAGGATTTACTTCATATTCATCATCTGCTTTATATCCTAATTCCTCTGCGGTCTTAACAGAAATAATGGCGTAGTTATCCCAGCATGCTCTTGTAATCGGGTCGGGCATTTCCTGCAACCAGGGGTTGTTGGCCATTTTACCGTCGCCAATACTTACCTTCTGATAAATCACTAATTCATTTTTTCCACCTTTCTTCGCTTCGCTCAGTTTGGCAACAGCACCTGCTAATGCAGCACCGTTGAATGCAGCACCTGCTACTGCCGGAGTTGCAGGTTCAATTACACCATCCTGTAAAGCTTTATCAAAAGCAGCTTGTGATCCAAGTTTGCTGATCCAGTAATTTTTGAAATAAGTTTCGTAATCGGCAACTGTGCTTCCGCTCCATTTCAACAATGAAGTAGCGAATGCCCTTGTTTTAAATAAGGGGTGAATAGTTGGCTGAATGAACGAAACATATCCTTCCTTCGCTTCTGCATCACCCCAGCTTTCCAGGTAATGATGAGCAGGGAGAATGTATTGACATAATGAAGAAGTTTCATCCTCATTTTCGCTGAAAGAAACAGTGAGGCCAATTTTTTCAAAAGCCTGTTTGAATTCTTTAGTTTGTCCGTTGCGATATGTATAAACAGGATTTGCGCCGTAAACGAGTACAGCACCAACCTGGCCTGCGTTCATATCAGCAACAAATTGCTCAAATTCAGTATCAATTCCTTTACGGTAATTTACAGTTGTGCCAAAATTGATTGTTTTGCCACTAGCGCCAATCTTGTCATTAATAGCATTCACAACAACCTGTGCATTTACATCGTTGCTTCCGCAAACCACCACAGCATTACCAGCAGCAGCGAGTAATTCTTTAGCAGCAGATTCGATGCCTGCAGCCAAACGTTTATCAGCAATAGCAGGAGCAGATACTGCACCGCCAAGTTTTGCATATAAGTTTAATAATACAGCCCCCAGTTCACTTGGTTTGTGTGTAAAGCGTTCGTCGGCATTCGCACCGGTCATGCTGAACATACTTTCAAACTGGAAGTGACGGCTCATGTTCAGGTTCTTGTCATCTATTTTTCTTCCCGCTGCATATTGTTTTGCATATTCAACAGGGCTGATCCATGAACCAAGAAAATCGGCACCAAAGCTTACAATCACTTTAGCCTGGTCAAACTGGTAAGAAGGAATTGCACGTTTGCCGTAAGAAGCTTCATTTGCCTGTAAAATACCACTGTAAGAAACAGCATCGTACGTTACATGTTTGAATGAAGGATATTTTGCTTTAAACTCATCCATAACCGATTGAACAGTTGGTGAGTTTAATGTAGAACTTAAAAGAACAATTTGTTTGGAACCGGCATTTGCTAATGCAGCAGCAATTTTCTTATCAACCGCTTCATAAGTAGGTGCCTCTTTAAAACCATCTGCAGCTTTTTCCATCGGGAAACGGACACGAGCTGTATCATAAAGGCTCAATACTGATGCCTGTACACGTTGTGTGGTTGCACCTTTTGCAAAACCAAGTTCATTTCCTTCAATTTTGATGGGGCGGCCATCTCTTACTTTCGCTAATACAGGCACTACATCACCATCCAGAACAAATGTTGTTGCATAGTAATTTGCTACGCCCGGAACAATATCGGCCGGTTTGTTCAGGAAAGGAATTGATTTCTTTACCGGCATTTCACAACTTGCTGCAAGTGTTGCGGCAGCAGTGCTGAAACCCAGGTATTTCAAAAAGTCACGACGGGGAGTTTTATTCTCACTGCCGTTCAATTCAAAAGGCAGTTCTTCTTTGAACTCATTCTCCGCATTTTCTACGTAAGCTTTTGTGTTGTTCAGCTCTCCGAAACTTTGCCAATATTTTTTCTGACTCATATGCGTGTTAAATAGCTAATTTGAAAATTTGAAGATTTGAGAATTTGAAAAATGCTTTCATTAACACATCACAGCGCATTTTCAAATTTTCAAATTTTAATAGTGACATTTCTGGCACTCAGTACCACCAATGTTTTCAACAGTTACACTATCCATTTTTCCGCTCTTTATGTCGTTATGGAATTTTTCATAAATACTGTAGAAACCATTGTCCTTAAACTTAACTGCAGTTGTGCGGTGACAGTTGATACACCAGCCCATGCTTAAATCAGCAAATTGCTTCACCTCGTGCATATTCTGAATTTCACCGTGGCAGGTTTGACATTGAACGCCTCCTGCTTTTGTATGCTGAGAGTGGTTAAAATAAACATGATCTGGCAGAGAATGAATTTTCACCCATTCAATTGGCTTTCCTGCACCTGTATAACTGTTTGTTGCAGGATCCCAGCCGGCATATTGATATAATTTCTGAATTTCCGCATTAGCGTCCAACTTAGAGCCATCTTCTTTAAGGATTGGAGCACCTTTATACTCGCTGATACCCATGTGGCAATTCATACAAACATTTACGCTGGGTATATTAGCATGTTTGCCTTCCATAGCACCGCCATGGCAATACAAACAATTGACCTGGTTAACTCCTGCATGTACTTTATGTGAATAATAAATGGGTTGTTCAGGCTGGTAATTTTTTTGACGACCCAAACCAACAGCACCTTGTACAAGAAAATAACCACCCAATAAAAACAGGAGAATAATACCTGATGCAAGAATTGTTTTGTTTCTGAAAGCAGGAATAGGCGCAAAAACAGGGCGGCCTTCTCTTTCATCGGTAAGTCTTTTTAAGCCGCTGTTCACTCGCAGCAAAATCAAACCAACTACAGCCAGCACAATTGCAAGAATGCCAAAAAGAAGAGAATTATCTGCAGCAGTTTGAGCAACTACGGGGCCTGCGGGAGTTTCTGGTTTTTTAGTAGCTTCTGCATTAACAAAATCAACAATGGCATCAATTTCTTTTTCACTGAGCTGTGGAAAAGCTGTCATCACAATACCATTATACTGCTTCATCAAATCCGCAGCATAAGTATCCGCCTTGGCAAAAGCAACGGGGTTATGAATCCAGGCGTAGAGCTTTTTCCTGTCACCCCATGGGCCACGGGATTCTACATCAGCTAATGCCGGACCGGTAAGTTTTTTGGTTACTGAGTGGCAAGCCGCACAATTAGCCTGGAACAGAGCCTTTCCATCCTGTGCAAATAAGTTACCACCAATTACCAATGAAACTAAGACCAAACAAGCAGTCAGTGACCTTCGGAGTATTAATTTTGGTTGATTCATAACGTTCTGGAACCGTATTGTGATTTGGAAGAATATCCCTTTTATATTGGCTGCAAAAATAGGGGAGGATACTGACAAAATATCCACAGGCTGACTTTTTTTTTTACTTATTTGTGACTTGAATATGAATGGGTTGTTGAAATAACCTGAAACCTGAAAATAATTAATGTTAGTCTGCCTTCAGTCTTGATTTTCGTTGCTTCAATGCTTGCATATCAGCATTTAAACCCGACTTTTGCAACCATGTTCGAAAAACTGCAAAAGAAATGGGGTGTTGGCCCTTTAAAACTGCTGTTAATTCTATGCACATTTGCTATAGGCGGTAGCTTTACCGGCTATCTGGGCAGGAAAATTATGCATTTTCTGAGCATTGATGACGGATGGTTTTTCTTACCCGTTTATATTATTATTATTACCATACTCTGGCCATTTATGGTTTTACTGGTAAGTATTCCGTTTGGCCAGTACAGTTTCTTTGTCAACTACTTAAAGAAAATTGGTGCAAAAATGAAAATCATCAACAAAAAATAATAAACAACACCAATTGAATACTACAAAACATATTGCAATTTTTGCCTCAGGCGCCGGCAGCAATGCAAAAAAAATTATTGAGCATCTTAAGAACCATCCCTCGTTAAAAATTGCTCTTGTAGTTTGCAACAAGCCGCAGGCCGGAGTTTTAAATATTGCAGAAGAAAACAACATCCCTGTTCTCCTCATCGAAAAAGAACGGTTTTTTCGTGGAAATGCCTATGTAGATGAGCTGAAAGCACAGGGTATTAACTTTATTGTCCTGGCAGGCTTTCTCTGGAAAATACCTGTTGCCCTTATCAAAGCCTTTCAGCAACATATTATAAATATACATCCCGCACTTCTCCCCAAATACGGTGGAAAAGGCATGTACGGGCATTTTGTACACGAAGCTGTTATAGGCAATAAAGAAACGGAAAGTGGAATTACTATTCATTATGTAGATGAGTTGTACGATCATGGTCAGATCATTTTCCAGGCAAAGTGCGGGGTTTTACCAACAGATTCGCCCGATTCATTGGCTGAACGTATTCATATGCTGGAACACAAACACTACCCGGCTGTAATTGAAACGCTTCTTTCGTAAATCCTTCTTAAATAATATTCTGGCTTGTTTTTTTTCAGCTGAACGTTTTATCATTGCAGCAATTTTGAAAAAATTACTCTTTTATATCCTTGTTTTAGTGCTGGCTAAAAGCGGCGCAGCTCAAATTCAGCTAAACGGAACCGTTTACGACAGTACCAAACGCAACCTGGTAATGGGCGTACAGGTGGTCTGTACCTGCGGCACCATGAGTTTTACCGACAGTGCCGGTAATTACACAATATATGTAGGAGCAAAAGATTCTGTATTCTTTTTCTTTCGTAATAAACCCACACAAAAATTTCCTGTAAGTGATATCAAAGATTATTCTGCTTTTGATATTTCACTCCGTTTACACGTACCCGGCCGTTACAAAGAACTAAAGGAGATTATTGTGTATGGGAAAACAAGAAAACAGGATTCCATTGATAACCGCCTGCAGTACGACAAAATTTTTAATGCCGACCGAGGTGGGCTACGTTTCTCCGGTTCTAATCCCGAAGCAGGCGTTGGAGCAAGTATTGATCTTGATGCACTGATTAATGTTTTCAGGTTCAGAAGAAACAAAAGTATGATGCGGTTTCAGCAAAGGCTGATCAAGGAAGAGCAGGACAGGTATATTGATTACCGTTTCAATAAAACAATTGTTCAGCGTTTAACTACTTTAAAAGAAAGCCCGCAGCTGGATGAATTTATGCAGCAATACCGCCCCGAATATGAAATACTTACCCAGGTGCTTGACATTGAACTGTATCAGTACATACAATCTGCTGCTAAAGATTATCTGAGCAAAAAGGGGAAACAATAGTTATTCCTTTTATAACAATTACAAATTTTTTTTCCATTTCGTTTGGCAGGCATCAACATTTCATGATTCAGTTGTATTTTGCCTTTACATTTTCTGAATATGGAACAAACTACTTTAGGCATTGGCACCCGCCTGCAGCATACACAATTTGGCCCCGGTGTTATTGTGGGTATTCGTTATGCAACTTATCTCATTTCATTTATTAATGTTGGCGTAAAAGAAATTGACAAAACTGATCCCAACCTCGATGAAATTATTCCCGAAAATGTTACGGAAGAAATTGAAACAAACAGTGAGTTTGAGAAATCTTTACTGAAAATTCTGCGCCTGTGGAATGGATTAAATGAAACCGTTCCTCTTGGCGAAAAATGGGAAGGTGGTGCATTGCTGTTGCAGCCAAAAGATAAATCGCTGAAACCAAAAGAAATTCCGGTTGAAGATTTCTTTCACAAAATAGTGATGCTGCGTGACAGGCTTCGTGTACTGGAACAAAACATTAACAGCAGTAAAAATTTAAGCGAAGAAGAAAAAGTCAACATCCAGCAATATATTACCAGGTGCTATGGTTCACTCACCACTTTCAATGTACTGTTCAAAAACAAAGAACACTGGTTTGTAGGTGAAAAGAAATCGGAGTAAAAGGAATCGTATTTTCCATAAATCTCATTAGAAATTATACGCACATTCACGGGCCTTTATATTAATTATCAGCAAATAAATTTGTATTGCATCGTTGTTGCGCTGCAATCCGTTTGCCGGTATTTTTATTTTTTTTATCTTGCATATAAACCAGTATCCCATGAACCGAACAATAATTTTTCTTGTTTTTTTCTTTATTGTTAGTACTTCATCTTCTGCCCAAAACAAAAATCCTTTTTCTTCCATCAGGCCACAACTTGAAAGAGTTGTTAATGATTATCCCAATCAGTTTGCTCTGATTAAAAGCGAAAAAAATGAAAGCGAACCCGGCACAATACAGTACGGGTCAAAAATTGAAATAAAAAATGCAGTTGAAACAAAAGTGATTGGCTTTACTTCAAAAACAAAAATTCATTGGGTGTGGGAGTCAAAACTACTTGTTACAGAAGATATTGATGAGTTGAAGAAACTGTACAAATTATATTACAACGACATTGCCGGAAAATCACTTTTGAGCAAAGGAAATATTAACAGCATTAAAGCAACCGGACCATATGATGCACCTTCGGAAGAGCTTCGGTTGTGGACCAACCAGTTCAGGATGAACGATGTTACCGGCGAATTCAGCAATATGGTAATTGATCTTGTGGCTGAATATATTGGCTTTGAATGGACAGTTTTTCTGCGTGTTTATGATAAAGAAAAAGACGATGAGATAAAACCCTCGAAAGATAAAAACGATAAATACAGGTTTTAAGTTAATTGCAATCTTTCCATATTTGTTTTATTTTTCATTTATAAAAACAGGACGATGAAAAATAAAACGATCAGGCTTAGTAAAGAAGTTTCATCTTTTCTTGATGCACAAAACCATCCTTTGAGAAAAGAAATTGACCTGTTACGTGAAATTATTCTCACAGCCAATAACAGCCTGGTTGAAAATATTAAATGGAACGGCCCTAATTACAGTTTGGATGAAAATGATTTTATTACCATGAAATTATTTCCGCCTAAACAAATACAACTCATTTTTCATTGTGGTGCGAAACCAGTGAAGCAACCGCCGGCAAAACTTATACAAAACGATTACGGCATTTTAGAATGGAAAGACCATTGCCGGGCTGTTGCTACTTTTAAAATAATAACCGACCTCATAAGCAATAAGGAAAATATTACAGCACTTGTTCAAAGCTGGCTGATTGAAGCAAAAAAAATGCTGACCTGATTTTAACCACAGATCAGCATTGATTCATCCTTTCAGTGGTTTTTTCTTAATCATTCCCCCTTTTGTATCCTTTACCCTGTGCATCACCACAAAAGCTCCGGGTTCAATTTTTTCAATTTCAGTGTTGAGTTTATTCATTTCCAACCGTGTAATCACCGTATAAAGAATATCCACTTCCCGGGTTTCGCCACGTTTGCCAAATCCACGCTTACCGCTGAAGACTGTTACACCCCGACCCATCACCTGTATAATCATTTCACGCATTTCATCACTGTGTACCGATACGATGGTAACAGCGATATACTCGTCAATACCTTCAATTAAAAAGTCGAGTGTTTTAGATGCAGCGAGATAAGTGATGATTGAATAAAGTGCTATTTCTATTGATAAAAAATAAGCAGCGGTAAGAAAGATTACTGCATTAATAACAATGATAATATCGCCAATTGTTGTACCCAGTTTGCGGCTTAAATAAATAGCCAATACTTCAGTACCGTCAATCACCGCACCACCACGGATCACCAAACCAATTCCTGCACCAAGAAAAAAACCACCAAACACTGCAACCAGTAAATTATCCTGTGTAACATCAGGAAAACTGATAAATGCAACCGATGCAGCTAAACCTGCAATGGAAAAAACCGTTTTAATGGCAAACTGTTTGCCAATTATTTTAAACGCCAGCAACACAAACGGAATGTTCAATAAAATAATCAGGAGGTAAAGCGGAACCTTTGCAACAAATGATATCAGCAAAGAAATACCTGTAACACCACCATCAATAAAATGATTCGTGAACAGAAAACCCTTTAATCCAAATGTTGCCGACAAAATACCTAACGCAATCAGCACAAAATCTTTCAGCAACCTGCGTACTGTAACTTTTAAACTCCGGTAATTTTTTGCAAGAATATAATCCGATGCCTTTACATCGCCTTTTACCTGGCTCCTGATAATCCTTTGCCACAAAGGCACATTTTCGTTTGATTTTTTCCTGTTCATTTCTGTCGCTTTTTTGGTTTGCCGTTTTTGTTTACTCATTCATTTTCTATATAGCATGCAACTGATGAAAACAGGTTAGCAGGTCAGCAACGGCCTGTTAAGGTGATCCTCTTTTTTATTTACTGTTTATATACGAAAGTGATAAATAATCAGCCCATTTCCTTGCCCCAAGCACTTCATCACTTAACGAACCTGTACCTGAATTTCTATCAAAAAAAACAAGTATTTCATCTTTGGCTGCTGTATTATTAAACCTTAACAACAATTCCACTTTATCAGGCATATCCGATCCGTTTTGTTTTGCTGTCTGAATCTGAACAGTACTATGTTTTAATCCATCAAGAGAAACAAAACTGAAATCAGTTAAACCATTGTTTATATGCACAAACAACAACTTCTGCTGTTTTTCATCGAGGCCGATAGCAGATTGAAAAAACACTTGTTTGCGGGTGATTTTACACCCTTTTTTTTCAGCTGCCTCTTTTAATATTTGAAAAAGCTTCTTTTCTTTTCGGCTGTGTTTTATGTGATGATAATAAAAAGGAAGCACAACTACAAGTATGATTAGTAAAGCCGTAATGGCTGTTTGAAAATCCATTAAAAAAAGTTTTAAGTATGAAGAATTCAGGCTTCACTTTTTAAAAAAGCGGCCATTTAAAAGAATCATCAATACTTATTACCAGAAATAATGAAAAGGAAACAGCAATACTGTTTTCTGAAAGGAAACACAAAGTTGCCGGACTACAGAAAGATAACCACAATGCTTTGTATGAGGTTCTGCAGAAGTTTTACTTGCTTCATAAAACGCCGGAGCACTGCTTTTTGCTGCAGCTGTTTTTTCAGCAGAAGAAACAGTTAGTCTTGTGTTGGCAGTAACATAAAAACTACTTTCAGCTGAGGAAGAAAGCTGTTCTTTTTGTGAAGTATTGGAAAACGGCTCTTGTGCAGTAACAGCAAAACAGTTGACACTCAATGCAAATGAGTACAACAATGCAATTGCAGCAAAACCTGTAACTGTAAGCCATTTTTTCACGCTGCAAAGGTAACTTTTTCAGGCCGCCTTTCCTAAGCAGATTTGTTATAGAAATGTAATAACAGCTGATGAAATTTCAGGAAGAAACCTGTTTTACTAAATCACACTTCCCTGTTTCTCTATAATAAATGAAATGATCGCATCAAGCTCCACTCCTGCTCTTTGCATGGCATCATTAATTTCATCACGGTTAACATTGGCCGCAAAACTTTTTTCTTTCAAACGTTTCTTCACTCCTTTCAGTTCCATGCCTGCATAACCTTCGGGTCGCATTAATGAGTATGCATGTACAAGACCGCTCAGCTCATCAAATGCATACAGCATTTTATCCATCTTAGTAACAGGCTCCACGCCAAAATGATTGGGCCCGTGACTTGCAATAGCCCTGATGATTTCTGCATTAATATTTCCTGCTTCAAGCTCTTCAATAATTTTCCGGCAATGCTGTTCGGGCCACTGATCCCAATCGGCATCATGCAGCAGTCCGGCCATTTCCCAACGCCACTGATCAGCTTCATTCAGCTGTTCTTTTTCTGCAGCCCAGCATTTCATTAAATAGGCCACCTGTTTCATGTGCAGCTGCAGCCGTTCATTCTTCACCCAATCGTTGAGCAACTGCATGGCTTCTTCTCTTGATAATACATTTCCTGCGTTGGCAGCATTTCCAAACTCTGTGCGGTTTAATTGCAAAGACATGATTCTGAATTTTTCAGCAATAAATATAATCAACTATCAATTTTCATTAGGCAGGATGCACTCAGCCCGGAACTTTCTGTTTACTACTTGTCTTCGGTGATTCTGATTTTTTTCATGATATAAATCAGGTCAATTGTCATGATACAATCATGTTTTCACTTGAAATTGTTCTGGATATTTGGCCGCATTAAACGTAAAAACTTGCCACATGAAAGAGTTTCAGATTGTTGTGCTGGCCAAACAAGTGCCCGATACAAGAAACATTGGTAAAGATGCCATGAAAGCCGATGGCACTGTTAACAGAGCAGTACTCCCCGCCATTTTTAATCCCGAAGATTTACACGCACTTGAGCAGGCATTACGCATCAAGGATCAGTTTCCCGGTTCAACTATTACGTTGCTTACAATGGGACCTCCCCGTGCGGTGGAAATTCTGAAAGAAGGTTTTTACCGTGGTGCCGATGATGGTATATTGCTTACCGACAGGGCCTTTGCCGGTTCAGATACACTGGCAACATCGTATGCTATTTCCTGCGCCATCCGCAAAATCAAAAATGTTGATCTCATTGTTTGCGGCCGCCAGGCAATTGATGGCGATACGGCACAGGTTGGTCCGCAGGTGGCAGAAAAATTAGGTATTCCTCAAATTACCTATGCCGAAGAAATTGTATCACTTACTGATGATAAAATACAGGTAAAACGCCGTCTTGAAAGAGGTATTGAAACAGTGGAAGCTACATTCCCTGTGTTGATTACCGTTAACAGTTCGGCACCACATTGCCGCCCGAGAAATGCAAAACGTTTGATGAAATACAAACACGCATCAACCATCAGTAACCGCCAGGAAAGTAATGAAGATTACCTGGCTACCGCAGTTGCCAACTCTCATCTTACCATTAAAGAATGGAGTGTAAATAATATTGATGCCGCTGCTGAAGAACTTGGTTTGGGCGGCTCACCCACCAAAGTAAAAAAAGTGGATAACATTGCTTTTCAGTCAAAAGAATCAAGAACGCTGGATGATTTTGATGATGATATTGACGGACTGATGAAAGAACTGATTGAAGCGCACATTATTGGTTAAAAACCTGAACTCTCAAAACATATTTCATGAACAATATTATCGTTTATTGCGAACTTGATGAAGGCAAAATTGCTGATGTAAGTTTCGAGCTGTTAACCAAAGGCCGCAGTCTTGCCACTCAGCTCAACTGTAAACTGGAAGCTTTGCTGATTGGTGATAACCTTTGGGGTTTGGAAAAAGAAATTTTCCCTTACGGTGTTGATACTATTTACATGGCCGATGACAAACGGCTCTCTCCTTATTCCACCTTACCACATACATCAGTAGTTGTAAATCTTTTCAGGGAACAACAACCACAGATTGCGTTGATGGGTGCAACAACCATTGGCCGGGATCTTGGTCCACGTGTTTCATCAGCTCTCAGAAGTGGTCTTACTGCCGATTGTACTGAACTTGAAATCGGCGATCACGAAGACAAAAAACAAAACAAGGTTTATAAAGATTTGCTGTACCAGATACGTCCTGCATTTGGTGGTAATATCATTGCAACAATCATTAACCCCGATTGCCGACCGCAAATGGCAACAGTACGGGAAGGTGTAATGAAGAAAGCAATTGCTGACCCCAATTATAAAGGTGAAGTGGTGCAGCTTGATGTAGAAAAATATGTGGACGATACCGCCTTTGTGGTAAAAATTATTGAACGCCACATTGAAACATCAAAAGTGAATATTAAAAACTCACCAGTCATTGTTGCAGGAGGTTTTGGTGTTGGCTCTGCAGAAAATTTCAAACTCTTACACAAACTGGCAACAATATTAGGCGGTGAAGTTGGTGCATCCCGTGCTGCCGTTGATGCAGGTTATGCAGAACACGAACGCCAGGTGGGACAAACAGGTATCACCGTAAGACCCAAGCTTTACATCGCCTGTGGTATCTCCGGTCAGATTCAGCACTTAGCCGGTATGATGGAATCAAGCATTATCATTTCTATCAACAGTGATCCTAATGCGCCCATCAACAAAATCGCCAACTATGTGATTACAGGAAAAGTGGAGAATGTGATTCCTAAAATGATCAAGTATTATAAAGAGCATACAAAATAATTCGAACAACCTAATTCAGCTTTTATGGCAAATTTTTTTACTGATAACCCCGATCTTCAGTTTCATCTTTCGCATCCGCTGATGCAGAAAATAGTGGCCTTAAAGGAAAACAACTTTAAAGACAAAGATGCATTTGATTATTCGCCCAAAGATTTTGAAGATGCAATGGACAGCTATACGCAGGTGCTGGAAGTGGTGGGAGAAATCTGCGGAGATATTGTTGCGCCCAATGCCGAATCGGTTGATCATGACGGACCAAAACTGGAAAACGGTCATGTAACGTATGCAAAAGGCACGCAGGAAAATATTGATGCCATTAAGCAGGCCGGGCTGATGGGCATTACGCTTCCCCGTGAGTTTGGTGGTTTGAATTTTCCCATTGTTCCTTATATCATGGCTGCTGATATTGTATCACGTGCCGATGCTGGTTTTGTCAACATCTGGGGCTTGCAGGATTGTGCTGAAACAATCAATGAATTTGGTTCACACGAACAGCGTGAAAAATATCTTACCCGTGTTTCTTCCGGTGAAACAATGGCCATGGCTTTAACCGAGCCCGATGCAGGATCTGATCTGCAGGCTGTGATGCTCAAAGCACATTTTGATGAAGAAAAAAATACCTGGCTGCTTAATGGTGTAAAACGTTTTATCACCAATGGCGATGGCGATATTTCCCTGGTGCTTGCACGTACGGAAGAACGCACACAGGATGGCCGTGGACTTTCCATGTTTATTCATGATAAAAGAAACGGTGGTATTACAGTAAGAAGAATTGAAAATAAATTAGGCATCAAAGGTTCGCCTACCTGCGAACTGGTGTACAAAGATGCACCTGCTGAACTGTGCGGTCAACGCAAGTTTGGTTTGATTAAATATGTAATGTCGCTGATGAATGGAGCAAGGCTTGGTATCGTTGCACAATCAGTTGGTATCAGTGAGGCTGCTTACCGTGAAGCATTAAGCTATGCACAAAAGCGTATGCAGTTTGGCAAGCCCATTATTAAATTCCCGCCCATTTATGAAATGCTGGCAATCATGCATGCAAAACTTTCTGCATCACGTTCGTTGTTGTATGAAACTGCACGCTTTGTTGATATTTACAAAACCTACAATCATATTTCTACCGAACGGGATTTAACAAAAGAAGAAAAAGAAGAGCAGAAAAAATACCAGAAGCTGGCTGATGCATTTACACCGCTGGCAAAAGGAATTACTTCTGAGTTCTGTAATGAAATTGCTTACGATTCATTGCAGATACATGGTGGTTCAGGGTTTATGAAAGATTACCCGATTGAACGCATTTACCGTGATGCACGCATTACCACTATTTACGAAGGAACAACACAATTGCAGGTTGTAGCCGCCATTAAAGGTGTTACCACCGGTGCATATCTTGCACAGATGCAGGAATATGAAAAAGCAACCATTAAACCTGAAACAGAATCGTACAGGTCGCAGTTGATTTCAATGGCATTTGAATATGAAGATGCTGAAGCAAGAGTAACTGTTCATAACAATCCTGAGTTTATTGAGTTTCATGCACGCCGTTTGGTTGAAATGGCCGGTAACATCATCATGGGTTACCTGTTGCTGAACGATATGCAGCGTGATCATGATTACTGGAAAACACTGGAAGTATTCCTGCGTTATGCCCGTGCAAAAAATCATGCACATGCAGCATTCCTCAGTCATTCATCAATAAATGATATGGGAAAATATAAGCAGGCGTAAGAGAGGTTGAATTCTTAATTGGATTGCAAGCAACAACATAGCAAAATAAAACCCGTCAGACGTAAAAGTTTGACGGGCTTTTTTATGTATCTCTCTTTATTCGTGCATTCTTGGCAAATCTCCTCAGCAAATCCTCGGCAATTGTTCGCCGGTTAAATAGTTCACCACTCTTCTTCCTCCAATACCACTTTTCATAATTACTTTTCCTGGATGATCTTCGGTTACTTCACCAATAATACATGCTGCTTCGAAACCTGGTTCATTTTTTAACAGAGCAAGTACATCATCGGCAATAATATGATTGACAACAGCAATAAACTGTCCTTCGTTTGCAACATACATCGGATCAAGACCCAGCATTTCACAAGCACCTTCCACCTGTTCATCAACAGGGATGGTTTTCTGATCAAGCAGTAAACCAAGGTTGGTAATGCCTGCCACTTCATTTAATACCGATGCCACGCCGCCACGGGTGGGGTCACGCATAAAATGAATATTCTTACCAAACTCATCAAACAACTGCTGTGCAATTTTTTTTAAGCTGCGTGTATCACTTTCAATGGTGGTTTCAAACTCCAGTCCTTTGCGCATACTCATAATGCAAATACCATGTGCAGCAATGGCTCCGCTTAAAATAATTTTATCGCCGGGTTTTATTCTGTTATGATGAATCTCGGCTTTCGGATGAACAACACCCACTCCGCTTGTATTGATAAATATTTTATCACCTTTCCCTTTTTCTACAACTTTTGTATCGCCGGTAACAATCTGCACACCTGCTTCATCGGCTGCAGCTTTAATGCTCACCAGAATTTCCCAGAACTCTGTTACCGGTAATCCTTCTTCAAGAATAAAAGCAAGTGTTAAGTACTTTGCCGATGCACCGCACATGGCCAGATCATTTACCGTACCGTTCACCGCCAGTTCTCCAATATTACCACCGGGAAAAAATACAGGAGAGATAACATAGCTGTCTGTACTCATTGCAATTTTTCCATTGAGATGAAGTATGGCTCCATCGTGCTGCTGATCAAGCTGATCGTTTTTTAATACGTCAAATACTCCTGTTTGCAGTAAACGTTGTGTAAGCAATCCGCCACTTCCGTGACCAAGTGTGATGATGTCAAAATCAAATTTGGGTAATGGACACTGCAGTTCCATTTTTCGCTTTTCTGCCATTCCACAAATTAAACAGCAAATACCAAAAGGAAAAATACTTTTTCAGTGCTTACTGAATCTTCATGCCAAACTTCTGCACCTGATCTTTAATAATCCGTTCTATTTCACTTTCCAATGTGGCTGTAGTGGTTGATGTTGAATTGTTTTTCTGATCTTTAATATACTGTTCCCGTTTCAGACCCAGTGTAATAATCTGCGACTGAATGGAAGCCCGTTGTTTTTGCTTTTCCTTCACTATTATTTTCAATTCTTCTTTAGATTTATTTTTCAAACTGTCGGGCAGGGTTTTATAATCAATTTTTTCAAACACAGCTTCTCCTTCTTTTGCTTTATCCACCAAATCCCACGATGAATTATTATAAACGGAAGAATTGCTTTTTGTTTCTGCACGTTTAATACCGGCCTTTTTGCTCATTGTTGTATTAGCCTGGTCCATTTTCTGCTGCTTGTAATAATACTGCTGGCCTTGTGTACCATACACGATGTATGTATTGTTCAGTTCATCATTCAAATGGTAAATAAGCGAATCGTAAGGAGTGGGGATATCTTCAATTTTATAATCCTGGTTGATGTTTGAAAAAGTGCCGCCACCACATTCTGCCTGCAGGTTCCAGTATTCACGAATGCCCTGCATTCTGTCGCCGCAATAAATTGTATTTACAATCACTCCTTTAGTTTTCGCAACATCACATGCTTTGGTAAAGGAAACAGTTCCCTGCCTGAAACTTTCGTTTCCTGCAATAAAAATCACTTTGTAGGAACGGGGATTGTTATCCCACTTCAGTTCATTGATGGAGCGGTAAATAACATGACCGCAATATTCATCGCCGCCATTTGTAGTTAAACCGAAGAGATTTTCAGAGAGCGAATCAAGGTCTTTAATAAAGTTGTTGATCTGCTTAATGTATCCGCCTTCCCGTTGATTGCGTGGCGTGCCATACTCATACAATGCGAACTCAATTTCGGGTGTTACTTTGTTTTCGCATTGTACCCGGCCTAATGTATTCACCATTGTCCAGAGTTGCGCTTTTGCCTGGTCAATCAGTCCGTCCATGCTGTTACTTACATCAAGCAGTATGGCTACCTGAATTTTTTGTTTCTGATCCTGTTGAGGTTGTTCCTGAAGTTGAGGCTGATCGCCGGTTGCGTGAAATAATAAGGCAGCTGAAATTGCAACGGCAGTAATGAATTGAAAAATTGCTTGCATAACATTGGTTTGATGCAATGATGCAGCAGCTTACATTATTTCACAATGAGCTGTTTTGTTTTGGGATTGTTTTAACAGTATGCTTTACGAAATAGCTTCTTCCACTCCATGAAAATGATAATAAGCTGCACACGCACCTTCGCTGCTCACCATTGGTGCGCCGAGAGGATGTTCGGGTTTACATTTTTTTCCAAAGTGCGGGCATTGAACAGGTTTTTTCAGCCCTTTCATAATTTCTCCGCTGATGCATTCATTATTACCATCAACAACAGGTGCACCTAAATTAAACTTTATTCTTGCGTTGAATTGTTTGTACTGATCGTTGATTTCATACCCGCTTTGCGGAATCTGTCCGATTCCCCGCCAGCTTCTGTCACTTACTTCAAACACTTCATGAATAGTATCCTGTGCCATTTTATTTCCTTCACGATGCACTGCACGGGCATACTGATTCTCTACTTTATAAACACCTTCTTCAAGCTGCCTCACCGCCATTAAAATTCCCTGCAGTAAATCAACCGGTTCAAAGCCTGTAACAACAATGGGTGTTTTATATTTTTCTGCAATAGGATCGTATTCATCCATTCCCATAATGGTACAAACATGACCTGCAGCTAAAAAAGCATCAATCTTATTTTCAGGATCGCCCAGTATGGCTTCCATTGCCGGCGGTACCAATACATGCGATGCAAGAATGCTGTAATTATGAACATTCATTTTTGCTGCATGTACAACACTTAATGCGTTGGCAGGAGCAGTTGTTTCAAAACCAACGGCAAAAAATACCACTTCTTTATCAGGATTTTGCTGTGCAAGTGTTACAGCTTCCAAAGGTGAATAAAGAATACGCACATCGGCTCCTGCTGCCTTTGCTTCAAGTAAACTTTTTGTTGTACCCGGCACACGCAGCATGTCACCAAAGGAACAGAGAATTACATCAGGTTGTTCACTTAATGCAATAGCTTCATCAATAATGCCAATGGGTGTAACACAAACCGGACAGCCAGGACCATGCACCATTGTAATTTCCTTTGGCAGCATTTCAAGAATACCATTCTTAACAAGACTGTGTGTTTGCCCACCACAGATTTCCATGATTGTCCATGGCCTGGTGGTAATGTGTTTTATTTCTTCTGCAAACTGATGAACCAATTCAGGATCCCGGTATTCTGATAAATACTTCATCGCAATAATTTTTAATCGTTTTTTATCTGCAGTAGAATTACAGGTGTGGCCTTTTGTTGATCATCAGAGCTTCTTCCGAAGTGGAGGACAGCCTCCGCAGCTCTTCATCATGCAGCTCTTCCAGTTCACCTATCTGCTTAAGGTATTCAAATGTTTTGTTTGCCTCTTCCTCATCTACTTTACTAATGGCAACGCCTACATGCACCATTACATAATCATTTACATCAGCTTCAGGAACCATGCTGAGATTTATTTCTTTCATCACTCCTCCAAATGAAACTTTTCCTCTTCTGAACGTTTCATCAAGCTGGCTTGTAATGGAAACAATTTTTCCTGGAATGGCTAAACACATATGTTCTGTTTTATTTAAAAATAATTTCTTCTCGTTTTTTTTGTTGTCCGGCAAGTGATGCCATCTGTATCATGGCAAGCTGGCCAAAAGAAATACATTCATCATTTGGCGATAACTGTTTGTGAAAATACAAATCAAAATTGTTTTTCAGCGTACCATTTAACAAATCAACCAGCAGAGCATTTTGCATTACACCTCCGCTGAAAGCAATTTTTTTAACTCCTGAATTAATGGCTGCCCGCTCAACCAGTTTTGCAAGGGAAAGATGCACTTTATAGGCAATTACTTCTTTTGAAACTTTCTGCTTCAGATCGTTTACCACCTGTTCAAGCAAAGGTTTAAAGTAAATGATATTCTTAAACAACTTCAATTCATACCAATTGTTTACGGGTTCTTGGCATTGCAATGCAAGCGCTTCTAATTTCATGGCAGCCTCTCCTTCGTAACTTGAAATATCGGCAATATCAAGCAGGGAAGCTATGCCATCCAGCAGCCGCCCCATGCTTGAAGTATAAACAAAACGGTTACTGTATTGCAATGTGTTTCTGTAATGAGCCCATTCTGTTTTACTGAATTTATCTTCGAGCAATGGCAGGGCTTCGTTAAAATAATGGCAAACAGATAAGGCTGACAATCTCGGCTCCTTAGCCATTTTATCTCCCATCAGCACCGGAAAATAATTGATGTGGGCGTAACGGTCAAACCGTTTATTACGGAACAAAAACATTTCACCACCCCAGATATTTTCATCGTTGCCAAATCCTGTTCCATCCCAGATTACTCCCAGTATCTGTTCATCAGTTTCATGCAAAGAATTTTCTGCAAGTACTGCGGCAAAATGTGCTTCATGATGCTGCACTTCAACAAAAGGCAAAGCATTTTCGGCAGCGTAATTTTTCCCATTCTCTGTTACATTGTAACCGGGGTGTTTATCAACAACACACAAATCTGCTTCAAAGCGCAGAAGTTTGCCAAGATGTTCAAGCGTTTGTTTATAGCTCAGCTGTGCATCATAACTTCCCTGATCGCCAAGGTACTGGCTGATGTAACAGCGGTTTTGCTGCAATAAAGCAAAGCTACCTTTTAACTCTGCCCCCATAGCAATCACCTGTGTTTCATTTTTTTCGAAAGGAGCAGGATAAAAGTTTGGTGCGTATCCTCTTGAACGGCGCAGAATAATTTTTTGCTGATACATAGGAGAAAACTGAATCACACTGTCGTCCTGAGGCACAACAATTTCACGGTCGTATGTAACAACAAAATCGGCTATTTCACCAAGATATTCCAAAGCCTGTTCATCGTTGTAAATGATCGGCGCACCGCTGATATTTCCACTTGTTGCAATCAATGGTTTGTGAAACGCATCAGCTATCAAGGCCAGCAACGGAGTATATGGAAGCATTACTCCGATTTTATTTAACCCCGGAGCTGCCTGTTCAGTGCAAAGCCCTGTTGAAGGATGATCTTGCAGTTTACACAAAACAATGGGAGCTTCAATACTTTGTAATGCTTCCCTTTCCTTATCGGTAATTACAACGTCCTTTTCAGCAATTTTTAAAGATGGGTATAGTATTGCCAGTGGTTTGGAAGGCCGTTGCTTACGCTCACGAAGTGTGTTAATGGTTAAATGATTGGTTGCATCAGCCATCAGCAAATAACCCCCAATTCCTTTTACTGCAATGATATGCCCGTTATCCAGAGCATCTTTTATCATTACCATGATGCATTCATAATCATCACATACATGTTCGCCATCACTGTTGTACAGATGCATGGGTATGCCGCATGTGCTGCAGGAATTGGTTTGACTGTAATAGCGCCTGTGTGCAGGATTATGATATTCCTTTTTACATTGCCAGCACTGTTCATACCCGGCCATTGTAGTATTGGGCCTGTCGTATGGTAATGATGTGATGATGGAATAGCGTGGGCCGCATTTTGTACAGGTAGTAAACGGATAATGATAGCGCCGGTTTTTGTGCTCGGATAATTCATGCCTGCATTCATCGCACAAACCAAAATCGGGTGTAATCATTAAAGAAGGATGCAGGTTTTCTTCGCTTTCACGAATAGAAAATTCATTAAACTGCTGCAACGGAATTACTTCTGCCCCGTGATGTGCAATAATTGAATTGGCCGGAGGATGGTGAATGAGGTTGCTGTAAAACTCTTTGAGTGTATTTTCTTCAGCAGTAGCATTAATATGAACTCCATTACCTGTGTTGGAAACATTTCCCTTGATATTCATTTCATGGGCAACACGGTACACATGGGGACGAAAGCCCACGCCCTGTACCATTCCGCCGATATGAATATGCCAAGACTGCATCATTGTGCTGAATATTCTTTATTGTCAACCTGATCATTCTTTGTGCGATGCTCTTTTTTATTATAATCAAATTAAAGCCGCCTGCTGCACTTTTTGTTTAAGCCAGTTATACCAGTTGTTTAATCCGTCGCCTTTATACGCACTAACTTCAATAAACTCCAGCGATGGATTTACCTTCTTCGCATTTTCTATAAAAGCTTCCACATTAAAAGGAACATAAGGAAGCAAGTCTGTTTTATTAATTATACATACATGCGAACTGTGAAACATATCAGGATACTTCAGCGGTTTATCATCTCCTTCAGTAACTGATGCAATCACCACTCTTGCAGTTTCACCCAAATCAAACATAGCGGGACAAACAAGATTACCAACATTTTCAATAAACATTACTGCATTTTCCTTTGGCTTCATATGCTGCAGCGCATGCAGTATCATGTGCGCATCAAGGTGGCATCCTTTTCCTGTATTAATCTGCACTACCGGTGTTCCTGTTGCATGAATACGATCAGCATCGTTGCTTGTCTGCTGATCTCCTTCAATCACATAGCAACTCAATTCATTTTTCAGATCGTGCAATGTTTTTTCAAGCAATGTTGTTTTACCAGAACCGGGCGAACTTACCAGGTTCAATGCAAGAATATTCTTTGCTTCAAAATAACCACGATTGCGTTGGGCAAGTAAGTTGTTTTGATATAAAACATCCTGTTCCACATCAATGATCTTCTTACTATGTTCATGGTGGTGATCATGATGATGATCGTGGTGATCGTGCCCGTGATCATGCGGATGATCGTGGCCTACTTCATGCATTGACACTTGTCCATTAGAATCGCAACCGCAGGTAGCACACATAAAATGATTTTTTTTTGTTTGATTAATGTACGAAGAAGTCAGGTTACTACCAATGACTTTACCCTTAATTCTTTTCCCTGCTGAATGGAAATAAAATACTTACCACATTGCGGACACGCATCATACAACTGATGCATGGCAAAACGGTGATTGCATTCCAGACACAAACCTTCTCCGGGAATTTTATTGATGATGACCTTTGCATGGCTCAGCATGGTGTCTTTTATCCCCTGCTGCCATGCAAAATCAAATGCATGTTGTTCAATACTGCTCAATTCGCCAATATCCAGCTCAATCTCTTCCACCACATCAGCATTGGCATTTGTTGCCTGCTGTGTTGCAATATCAATAATGCTCATAACGATGGAGAGCTCATGCATTCATTCAGGAATGTTATTGTTTTTCTTCGCTCTTTGTTTCCTTTTTTCTTCCGAGGAAAAATACTGCTACGGCCATTGCAATTAAAATAATTGCTGTATGCTGGGGCTCGGTAAAATAGTGAATGATGGTAAATCCATCAGAACCTCCATGACCCGGGTGAGCATTACTGATAAAAGGGAACAATAAGGCAAGTAAGATCAAAATTCTTTTCATCATTTTTATTTTTATAAGCGAACAATCTGTTTGATAAAAATACATAGTTCGTATACCCGTAACTGTGATTTTTATCAGGCCAAATAATAGTAAAGATCAATTTTAGAAGAAAGCCGCAGACATTTCAATGACAACAATCAGATTGGTGTTTGACCATTATCATAAACGGTTCAAAATCTTATGAAAAACTTTAAAGGCATATTCCTTTATTCATCCAATTTAAATTTATGTCAACGATTGCCCCCAAAAGTACACCTACGTACTATGATGAAGTTGTACGTAAAGGTTACACCCGCCGTGACTTTGCCAAATTCTGCGCCATGATGGGTGCTTACCTTGGATTAAATCAGTCCGGACTTGCACAGGTAACACAGGCTTTAAAAACAAAACCACGCCTTCCTGTTATCTGGCTGCACTTCCAGGAATGTACCTGCTGTAGTGAAAGCTTTATCCGTTCTTCACATCCAATGGTTGCAGATATCCTGCTCGATCAGATTTCGCTGGATTATACTGAAACACTTATGGCTGCTTCCGGTTTCCAGGCCGAGGAAGCAATGAAGAACACAATGGAAAAATACAAGGGTGAATATATTTTATGTGTGGAAGGAAGTGTACCAACTGCTGCTGATGGTGTGTATTGTATGATTGGCGGTAAAACATCCATGCAGATACTTGAAGAAGCTGCTGCCGGTGCAAAAGCAATTATTGCATGGGGCAGTTGTGCATGTAATGGCTGTGTGCAGGCTGCTGCACCTAATCCAACATCAGCAACTCCAATTCATAAATTAGTAAGCGGTAAACCAATTATAAAAGTACCTGGCTGTCCTCCAATTGGTGAAGTGATGGCTGGCGTAATTGTGCATGTGGTTACGTTTGGCCGGCTACCTGAACTGGATGGGATTGGCCGTCCGAAAGCTTTTTACAGCAAGCGTGTACACGATACCTGTTACCGTCGTCCGTTCTACGATGCCGGCTTGTTTGTTGAAACATTTGATGATGTAAATGCTAAAAAAGGATATTGCTTATATAAAGTAGGGTGCAAAGGACCATCAACTTATAATGCATGTGGTGTTACCAAATGGAACAATGGCACTTCATTCCCTATACAAAGTGGTCATGGATGTTTTGGCTGCAGTGAGGAAAACTATTGGGACAACGGACGCATTTATTCAAGAGCATCTGCATTTCCAGGTTTTGGTATTGAGGCTACTGCCGATAAGGTAGGTAAAGTTGCTCTCGGAGTTACAGCTGCTGCACTTGCCGCACATGCAATTGCTACAAATGTGCGCAAACACAAGCTGATCCATAATCTTGAAAAGGAAGGACAGCAAAGTGAACAGGACCTTAAAAACGAAAACATTTAATCACACACTCAACTTAATATATGAGCCAAAGAATCGTCGTTGACCCCATTACACGTATTGAAGGTCACCTCCGTGTGGAGGCCGAAATTGAAAACGGAAAAATTAAAGATGCTTTCAGCAGTGGTACAATGGTTCGTTTGCTGGAAGAAATATTAAAAGGAAGAGACCCCCGTGATGCCTGGGCCTATGTTGGAAGAGTGTGCGGTGTTTGCACTTCCATACACTCCTTAACTTCTGTACGTACTGTGGAAGATGCACTGGGTATTGTAATACCTCCCAATGCCGAACTTGTACGTAATATCATGAACTGTGCTTTGTATATTCATGATCATGTGGTTCACTTCTATCATCTGCACGCAATGGATTGGGTGGATGTGGTGAATGCACTCAAAGCCGATCCTAAAAAAACTTCAGAGCTTGCACAAACCCTTTCACACTGGCCAAAAAGTTCACCGGGTTATTTCAGCGATATTCAGACAAGAGTGAAAAAGTTTGTTGAAAGCGGACAACTGGGCATTTTTGCCAATGGATACTGGGGGCATCCGGCCTATAAACTTCCTGCTGAAGTAAACCTTATTGGCTTGGCGCATTATCTCGAAGCGCTGGAGTGGCAAAAAGAAATTGTAAAGGTGCAGGCAATTTTCGGTGGAAAAAACCCCCACCCCAATTACCTTGTTGGAGGCATGGCCTGTTCCATTGGTTTAGATGATGTAAGCGGTATTAATGCAGAACGTTTAGCTTATGTAAAGCAGTTACTCGATCAGGGCAAAACATTTATTGAACAAGTGTACATACCCGATCTCATGGCTATTGCATCTTTTTACAAAGACTGGGGCGCTATTGGCGGAGGTCTCGGCAGTTACATGGCTTATGGCGATATGCCAACAAACGGTTACAGAGATACTTCTTCTTATAAATTTCCTTCCGGTGTTATTCTCAACAAAGACATTACAAAAGTGATGGATGTTGACTTAAGAAAGGATGATGAAGTGCAGGAATTTATCTCAAACAGCTGGTACGAATATAAAGGAGGCGACAAAATGGGTCTGCACCCGTGGAAAGGCGAAAGCAAAGTAAAATATACCGGCCCTAAACCTCCATTTGAGCATTTGGATGTAACACAGAAATACAGTTATCTTAAAACACCACGCTGGAAAGGACATGCTGTTGAAGTTGGTCCGCTTGCGAGGGTATTGGTAGGTTATGCAAGAGGCAGGGAAGATTACAAGGCCGTTGTTGACAAAGCGTTAACCGATCTCAATGTTCCTGTAACTGCACTGTTTTCTACACTTGGCCGCACTGCTGCCCGTGGGCTTGAAAGCGTTCTTGCTGCACAGTGGGGACTTGAGTTTTATGATAAGCTGATAGATAATATCAAAAACGGTGATACACGTATGGCCGAGATGACGATGTTTGACCCGGAAAAATGGCCAAAAGAAGCTAAAGGTGTTGGCCACGCTGAAGCTCCACGTGGGGCACTGGCACATTGGATTAACATTGAAGACAAGAAAATTGCCAACTATCAATTAGTTGTTCCCACAACATGGAATGCATCGCCAAGAGATGCAGATGGTAAACTTTCGGCCTACGAAGCAGCATTGCTTGATACGCCGGTGCATGATGCAAAACTTCCATTGGAAATTCTGCGTACCATTCACTCCTTCGACCCATGCCTTGCCTGTTCGGTACATCTGTACGATGAACATGGCAAACATGTAAACCGTGTAAGTGTGTTAGGCGATTGATCATCCTAAAAAAATTTTTCATGGAAAAAAATAAAGTTCATCGTTTACGCCGTGTATTTGTATGGGAACTTCCTGTGCGGATTTACCATTGGCTGAATGCTCTTTGTATTGTTGCACTCATTGTTACCGGTTTGTATATCGGAAGCCCGCTTGTGCTGCAAAGCAGCAGCGAAGCTTCTGAAAAGTTTTTCATGGGCTGGGTAAAAACCATTCACTTCATAGCAGCTTTTCTTTTCTTCTTCAATTTTCTCTTTCGTATCTACTGGGGGTTTGTTGGTAACAAATATGCTGACTGGAGAAATTTCATTCCCACCAACAAACACTACTTCAAAGAAATGTGGCAGGTATTTAAGATGGATATTTTTATGATGAAAGGGAAAGAACATTTAAGTGTGGGGCACAATGCCGTTGCAGGATTTTCTTATTTCATTACATTCATTCTTTTCCTGATTCAGTGCATTACCGGCTTTGGCTTGTATGCAGCTATGAGTAATTTCTGGTTTGCTAAAATGTTTGCCTGGGTGCCAACTTTATTTGGTGGCGAAATATTATTAAGACAGGTTCATCACTGGGCAACCTGGTTATTTATTTTATTTACCGTAGTGCATGTTTATCTTGTTTTTTATCACGACTATGTTGAAGGCCGTGGTGAAATTTCATCGATGGGTGGCGGATGGAAGTTTATTGAAGACGAAGTGTTTGATGAAGTAAAAGCTGAAAAACAGAAAAAGCTCCGGGAAAAGAAAGAAAAAATGGAAGCACAAATGAAGCCACTAACATAAAGCATGGAGTTACGAACAGGTTCACTTAAAAATATTCTTATTCTTGGCATTGGCAATTATTTAATGGCCGATGAAGGTGTTGGTGTACACATGGCAAGATTGTTTGAAACAGAACAATTGCCCGATGGGGTTGATGTGCTCGATGGTGGTACAGGAGGTTTTCACCTGCTGGAATATTTTGAACAATACCGCCATGTTATTTTGGTTGATGCAACACTCGACGGGCTTGAGCCGGGAACCATCCGTTTAATTAAACCAAAGTTTTATTCCGATTTTCCTGCCGCCATGAGTACGCATGATATTGGATTGAAGGATTTGGTTGGGGCATTACAACTGCTCGACAGTACAACCGAAATTCATTTGTTTGTTGTAAGTATCAAAAGCATCCAGGTGCAGGGAATTGAACTGACGCCTGAAATAAAAAAAATTATTCCGGAGATAAGAAAACAGGTATTGTCGCTTATTGAAAAAATTAATTCTTAAAAAAACAAATGTAATGCTTGCAGTTATACATTTGTTACTGAATTTTAAGAATTTACCATGAAATACATAATGCTTTTTCAAAGACACCACCTGCTAAAAACTACTATTTCGTTTATTCTATTATTTTTTTCATCGCCATCATTTAGCCAGATAAACTACAAATCCGGCAGTATTACACTTTCCAATGGAACAGTTTTAAACGGCTTTATTGATTACAGGGAATGGCTTAAGAATCCGAAAACTATTCATTTTTCAAAAACTGAAAATTCTTCAGCTGAAAAATATTCTGTTTCAGATCTTCTTTCATTTAAAGTAACAGGAGGAGAAACCTATGTAAAAGCCATTGTTCAGAAAGATATGCGGCCTGTAGATCTTTCAACTCTGAGCGAAGGCAACAAGTTATTAATTACAAGTGAAACAGATACTGTTTTTCTGAGACTTATCAACTCTTGTTCGGATTTTTCCCTTTTTTTATTAAATGATTTTAAAAATCACTTTTACATCAAAGAGCCGGAGGGTAACTATGAAGAACTGATATACCAGGTTTTTATTGATGAAAAAAGAACTGCCAATTTCCTGGTACGCAAAAGCCTGTTCCGCAATCAACTCGAAAAGTATATTATTGAAAAGACAAATCATTCAAAACTCAAAAAGAAACTTGAGAATCTTGAGTATAATGAAAAAGAATTGTCGGGCTTTGTTTCTTTATTGTCATCAGAAGGAATATCAAAAGAAACAAGAAACGAAAAAAACAAAGCTGAGTTTTTTGTTTCAACCGGGCTTCATCTTTCGTCCATGAAAGTAACCGGACCAAGCAGTCTTTCAGATCATAACTTTTCACAAAAGGCCGGGCCTGTTTTTAGCGCAGGATTCGATTTGTTTTCAAAAAGAAACCGCAGTGACTTTATTTTACGGACAGAGTTAAGTTATTTCAATTTAAATTATTCCAGTAAATACACCCGTTCTGATTTTACAGGTTATGTTGAAGAAACTTTCAGCCTTAAGTCAGGTAATATTAAACCATCTGTTTCATTCCTGTATTGTTTTACCAGGGGCGCAGATAACAGGATTTATGGCGGAGTGGATGTTGGTTATACATTTTCATCTTACTCAAAGAATCAGTTCACTAGAACAAGTATATTACCCGGAGAACCTTCAACCTACGATAACTATATGAAATGTGTAAATTCATGGATAAATCTTTCGTTGAAAGCAGGTTTTATATTTAAAAAGAATTTTGAGATAAAATCAACTGCGCTTCTGTGGGGTTCCTTTGCTAATTATGCAAACATAAATGTTCGCCCGAATTTATATGATATACAAGTTGCATATCGCTTTCGTAAATAAACAAACTTTTTTCAATGCGCCGATATTAACAAATTAAGAAAAAAGCGCTGGCTCCGTTAAGAGCAGCGCTTCTTCTTTTATGCCAGCCCGGCTTTAAGCCGGTTTTATAACTGTACTGTTTTTCTTTGATGTAAAATAATTCCATGCCCACATAATTGTAAAGCTGGGAATAAAATCAAGACCCGGTAACAACTCTTCAATAAAGTTGAAGCCTGCACCAAAAGCACCTTTCCAACCACCAAACATTTTGAAAAAAACAAAAGCAGATAAAGGAGCCCAGATAATATCTGCAAACTCACCTAAAAAAGGAAGTGCATAGGTAGCATAACCCACAGCATCCATTACAAGGCAAAACAGAAGAGAGGTTTTTTGTTTGTTCATTTTACTTGTTGTTTTTAAACGAGTAAAAAGACTGCAAATGCAATACCAGGGTTGCAAGTTGACAGAATGACGGTTGTTAAAATTTCAAACAACAAATCCCTGTTTAATGAACTCTTGCAGCAGGCCTTACTTCTGCTCCTTTTTGTTTTGTAAGATCATCGCCTATTTCTTTCCGGTATTTATCGGCAATAACAGTGAGTTCTTTTACAATTTCAGGAAATTTTTCTTTTACATCCAGAGTTTCGCCGGGATCTGTACGAAGATCATACAATGCCAGCCTTACACTGTCGGATGCATACTTTCCCGGCCAGCCATCATAACCGATTGCTGAACTACGTTTATATGTTTGAGAAATATTAGGGAAGACAAGTTTCCACTGACCCTTTCTTATTCCTTTCAGACTGCAGCGGTCGTAATAATAAACAAACTCTGTTCTTGGTTCAGCCAAGGGTTGTTGTTTCAGTAATGTCCAAAGATTAACACCATCAATTTTTTTAGCTGGCAGTTTTGCACCGCATACAGAAACAATGGTAGGAAGTAAATCCATTCCTGCAGCCATGTTGTTACACACCGTTCCCGGTTTTATTTGCAACGGCCAGCGTATAATAAACGGAACTTTTAATCCTCCATCCCATGCAGTTCCTTTTCCTTCACGCAAGCCACCGGTATTTCCTGCATGATTACCATAAGTAAGCCACGGGCCATTATCACTTGTAAAAATTACAATTGTATTTTTTGATAATCCTGTTTCATCCAGTGTTTTTAAAACTTGTCCAACCGACCAATCCACTTCTTCCATTACATCGCCATACAAACCGGCCCTGCTTTTATTTTTAAATTTTTCCGAAACAGCCAGTGGCACATGCGGCATTGAATGTGCCAGGTACAAAAAGAACGGCTTGTTTTTGTTTCGCTTAATAAACTCAACAGCCCTTTGCGTGTACATTGTTGTTAATGTGGCTGCATCATTTAATGTAGTGATTGATTTTACCGGAGTATTTCCTTCAAGTAAACGCAGCATTGGCCATTTGCCTCTTGCTGTAGTTGTATCAAGTGGCGTACCATCATAATTTACCGGCCAGTAATCATGTGAATAAGGTAAACCAAGAAATTCGTCAAAGCCATAACTCAATGGAAGAAACGGTGCTTTTTGCCCGAGATGCCATTTCCCAATCATTCCGGTTTTATAACCTTTATCGTGTAACAGTTTTGCAATGGTTTCCTCATCAGGATTCAACGCAATATTTGCTGAAGGACTTAATGCACCACTGATACCAATCCTGTTGGGATAACAACCTGTAAGAAATGCAGACCGTGAGGCACTGCACACTGCCTGTGCTGCATAGAAATTAGTAAACCTCATTCCACCATTTGCAAGACTGTTAATATTTGTTGTATGATATGGAAACCCTCCGTAACATTCAAGATCACCATAACCCATATCATCCATCAAAATAAAAATGACATTTGGAGATGTGGCAGGCAATGAACTTTCTTTTTTCCCTGAAGCAATTAAAAGAACAACTGCTAAAAGCAAAATTGTAATTGATGTAAGTGCCGCAAGCTGTTTCATATTTTTTTATTGACAATTATTTTGTTTCAATTTCTTTTACTCCTGCTGCCACTTCTTTCAGCAGCAAAGGAAATGCAGGCTGAGCCATACCGCCATGATCAAATCCATCCAGCTCATACAACCTTGTTCGCTGATGACCTGCAAGTTTCATCATCCTGTTGAGATATGCATTCTCTTCATAACGGCCGAGCAATTCCATTTCCCTGTCGCCGGTAATCAATAACATTGGTGGAGCTTCTGCTCTTACATGATAAAGCGGGGCATATTGATCAATGATGGGCTGTGTATCTTTTATTCCTCTTTCTTTCCTGATGGTGAAATGCGTAATTGCCTGCCCGCTGAAAGGAATTAGTCCTGCAATATTATTTGCATCAATATTGTACTTGGCTAAATATTTTTTATCAAGTGTAATCATCATTCCAAGATATCCTCCTGCTGAATGTCCTGAAATAAAAATCAGTTTTGTGCTGCCACCAAATTCAGCAATATGCTGAAATACCCAAGCTGTTGCAGCAGCTGCATCTTCAATATATGCCGGAGCTGTTACTTTGGGTGAAAAGCGGTAACCAACTCCAATTACAGCATATCCTTTTTCGGTTAGTGCCTTTGGAATTTCTTTACTTCCTCCGGTAATACCTCCGCCATGAAACCAGATAATGGTTGCAAAATTTTTTGCTCCTTTCGGGTAATACAAATCAAGTAAACATTGTGATGAGATGTAAGCATCTTTTTTGGCAACAGAATCGGGGTAATACTGAATATTTTTTTCGGTTACATATTGCTGCTGTGCATTTGCAGTAAAGCAATAAAGAAAAACAAGCAGTGAAATGATTTTTTTCATACAGGAAAGTTATAGCAATTAATAATGGTAATAACTCATATACTAAAACAAAAAAAGAGATTGTCTTCTTAACAATGCTTCGATAAAATAATAATCAGCATAGTTAATAGGTACATCAATTTCACTGTTGCCCGGTAAATGGCCGGTACTATGTTCAAGAATAAAACCAAAGTTCTGCCCTGGCTGTGAACGGTAGTGTAATGTTAGCTGAGTGATTATCTGATCTGCAGCCAACTGGTATTGCTTTGCGTTTTTACTGTAACGGGCCATCTCATATAAAGCTGAAGCCATTACAGCTGCTGCTGAAGCATCCTTTGGTGCTTTGGGAATACCGGGAGCATTAAAATCCCAATACGGAATTCCATCGTCAGGTAAATTGGGGTGCTTTGAAATAAATGCAAAAATATGTTCAGCTTGCAGCAAATATCGTTTCTCTTTTGTTTCACGATAGCACATAGTGAAACCATACAAGCCCCAGGCCTGCCCCCTTGCCCACGCTGATTCATTGGCATAACCCTGGTGTGTAACACGACTTCTTACATGACCATCTGCCGTATCATAATCAACCACATGATAAGAACTGTAATCATCACGAAAATGATTTTTCATTGTTGCATTGGCATGAGACACTGCAATGCGGTAAAATGAAGAATCGCCGCTAAGCCTTGTTGCTGCAAACAGCAATTCAAGATTCATCATGTTGTCAATAATAACAGGATAAGTCCACCTGTCTTTATTAAAATCCCATGAACGGATACAACCAACAGTAGAATCAAATCTTGTTGCCAGCGTTTTTGCCGATTGAATAATTACCTTTTTATACAATTCATTTTTTGTAACAGCATAAGCCCGCCCATAACTGTTGTACATTTTAAAACCTACATCATGCGAATCTGCATTAAACTGTTCCTGCGCTAAAAGCTGTGTAAATGTTTCGGCTTTGTTTTTCCATGATGTATCGTTGCTGAATTTGTACAACATCCATAATTCTCCTGCAAAAAAACCAGAGGTCCAGTCTTTTGATGAAACAAGTTTCAGCTTTCCTTTTTCAACTGTACGTGGACTTACAAGTCGTGGATTGTTTTGATGTTCTTCTGTTACATTATTCAGCAGCAGTTTTGTTTGCGCTGCAGCTTCGCTGATTATTTTTTGAACATTTAATTTTTGTGCCGGAATAGAATAGCTGATAAGCAGTATTGTTCCCAGCAGTAATAATTGTTTCTGCATGTTTGTTTAGCTGATTTTTACAGCGCAGGCTCTTTAACTGATTTAAAAACGGATTGTTTGTTTTGTTTGCTTTGTTCAACAAAAAGAGAAGCTGGTGTTAAACCAGGTTGATTCATTCCTTCCCATTCTGCAAGTGGTCTTCCTTTAAAACGGCCATCGTAACTGCTGCCAGTTAAACCAATGCAATAATTTTTTCCTGATACATAGGGATTCTGAATGGCACATCGTGATGCTTTGCAATTCCAGAAAACCTGTGTTACTCCTGACCAGCCATGACCGGTTCCCCAATTACCTCGATCCTGCGCATTGATTTCTCCATCGGTAATAATATTATCATACAATGTTCCGGTTGCCCAGCGATGATGCGGACCAATATCGGCATTTACTTTTTCTGCTTTGCAGAATGTAAACACATTGGGGCCACAAACCCAAGCTCCTGTTACATAATCGTGGCGGCCTTCAGAAGCAAAACAATAGATGACAAGATTGCACTGCCCGTCATTATTAAATGAATAACGTCTTCCGCCTGTTACCTGCGATTTTGGTTGCAGTGAAGAGCAATTCTGCACAGTAATATTTTTTGCAAGGCTACCCAAATTCACTGCTGCATAACCAAAATAATAAGTACTGATATTACGAACCCATCCGTTTTCTATACGGTTCAAAAAAACTGCCGACCAGCCGTGTGCTTCATCTGTTTCTGAAGCATAAGCAGAAATGCAAACAAGATCTTCAACTGCCACATCTTGCATTCTTCCATCAAACTTAAACCTGTAAATAAATGCACCTCCATACTGATCTTCCATCGGCATCATTACCGGGTTATCCATTGTAATTTTCCGGCCTTCAATTTTTGTAATCTTTCTTTCAAACTGCAGATCATATTGTGCAGGCTGCCATTGCTTCACGGTTGAATCACGCACTTCAATCTGATCCATCTTTAAATCGCTGATCCATTTTTGTGTACCGGGGCGAAGCAATATGATTGGATCTCCTACATGCAATCCATCTGTTGATTCAAGTGTTACTGTATAAACACCCGAAGGAATATAATGATCGGTTACCCTGTGTCTTGTACCGGCTATTTCTTCACGTTCGCCTTTTCCTAGCACTTCAATTAAATTGTGCTGTGTGGTTCCTTCTGCAATCAGCTTTGTTTCTATTCCTTCTCCACGCAACACAATTCCGCTTGCTTTGATGAAGATGGTTCCGAAAATATGATACACTCCTTTCTTCAATAATACAGCACCACGAAATCCATTTTTCTGCACAGGAAATTTTGCAACTGCATCAATAGCCGATTGTATTGTTTCCCTGTCGTCTTTATTATTTGACTGAACAGTTTTAACAACAGGAATATCCGGAATGGAGCGCTCCTGCTGGTAATAACCAACACGACTGAAATCGGGAATGGTATTACCACGTTCATCAGGAACATACTGCAGTTTACCCGCCGCAGTTAGTTTAATAAATTTTGATTGCCATTTTGTTTGTGCTGAAGCAACAACTGAGCAGAACAAAAAAAGCAGGAATAAACCACGTACCATGTTTTGCTTATTGCTTTATGAGTTGAATAGTTAATAACTGGCAACCACCTTTATCAACAAATAATTTTAAATGACTGAGTCCTTTGTTCAGTGTAATTGTACCTGCAGCTGTTTGCTGAAACTGTTCTGCATTGGCTGTTGCAGGTACATTGAATTGCTGAATAAATATTTTTCCATCAACACTTACTGAAAGCTGTGAACCCGCATTTGCAGCCGATGTACTCAATACAACTTTGTAAGTTCCTGCCTGCTCTGCAGTAACCGTATATTGCAGCCACTCACCATCTTCCATGCTGAAAATATAAGTTCCTTCTTTTGAAGATTTGATATCAACTCCATCATTCCGGTACACATGGCCTTTGTTGCCAACGGTATTTACACCGGGAGTATATTGGTAACTGGCGGTGTCTTTATCGTAATAAGCAACAGCCTGCCTTCCAAGATCAAAATCAACTGCAGCAATTGTTGTTTTGTTTGATATGATGTGTTGTTTAAATGGCACCGCTGTTTTTTGTTTCACCTGCCTGAACATAGCGTCAATTACATCGTAATGAATTTTGTTATTGGCAAGCTGTATATTTTGCAGAAGTTCCTGCAATACTTTCCACGCCTGTTCTTCTGTTGGCTTTGATCCTTTGCCCGACCAGTAAGCAAGCAGTTCATTATATCCTTCAGGCGTTTTTATCTCCAAGGGATTATTGATACCCATTTTTTTCAGCGGCCACCACGACCAGCCGACACCGTTTTCTTCAACAAGACTAATGCATTCAGTAAACCATGTGTTGGAGTTTTCACCAGATTCACCGAGCCATATTGGAATATTCTGTTCATCTCTTATTGCAAGAAATTTTTTAACAGCATCCCTGTTATTAAAATTACCATACTTGTGAAAACTTACAGCAAGCTGTTTATCCCATGCAGGAAAGATGCCATTGTAATTATTACCAAATCCATTTCCTTCAATAATTACAATATGATTGGTATCAACTGTGCGGATGGCTTTTGTAATATCCATCATCAGCTGCCGTAATGGTTTGTTTGATTTTTCAGCTGTTCCTCTTTTATCATTCACATCATCAAAACCCCAGTTGGGTTCATTGATAATATCGTACCCGCCAATCCATTTTTCATTTACATAATGCTTTGCAAGTTCTTTCCACAGCTCAATTGTTTTCTGCATGTTGGCTTCGCTCTGCCACAAAGCAGGTTTGGAAGAATCCCTGTCTGATATGGGTAAATCATTTCCTTGTCCGCCGGGTGCAGCGTGCAAATCAAGAATTAAATAAATGTGATTGGCTTTGCACCAGCTGAGCAAACTGTCAACAATAGTGAAGCCTTCCTTCAACCATGTTTGTTTTCCTTTCACCGTTTCTTTTTCAACAGGAAGTGTAAACAAATTGTAATGCATGGGCAAACGAACAGAATTAAAACCCCACGCAGCCATTGAATCAATATCGGCCTTGGTGATAAAACTCTTTAACCATGCCTTATAAAATTCTTCAGCTTTTTGTTCGCCCACCACATCAGTTATCTTTTCTCTTATCCTGTACTGCTGACCAATGTTGTGTACACGAAACATATAACCTTCCTGCAGCAGCCATCCGCCAAAGCCCATTCCTCTTAATATCACCGGCTGGCCGGTTGCATCAATAATTTTTGTTCCGTTTACTTTTAAAAATCCTTCCTGAACTGTTGCTGATTTTCTTGTTGCTTTTTTTTGAGCAGATAATGTTGCTGCAAATAAATTAAGAACAGCAGCCATCAGGAAAAGGAAATACGTTCTTTGCTTTTTCACGTTAGTGATTTTAAATAGTTGAATTAATTTATTTAAGCAGGTAAGGCAATATTGCATCATACCAAATGGCATATCCTTTCCCGTTCATGTGCAGCATATCATCAAGAAACAACTCCGGCATTGAGCGACCTTCTTTTGTTATCATTTTACTGAACACATCAACATACACGGTATGCTTATCTGTTTTTAAAAATTCTTTGATGAGTTTATTACATTCAATGGCTTTAGCCATAAAACGATCCCGTACGGGGCTTGGTTTAATGGAAATATACACAACAGGAACATCGGGCATTTTTTCCCTGATTATTTCAAACAAATGTTTTGTTCTTGCAAGAATTGAATCAGGTGTGCTTGCTTCGTCGCCCAAATCATTTTCACCGATGTACAAAACAATCTGCCGTGGCTTGTATGCAAAAATAAGATCGTCTGCATAGAAGATAATATCATTAATGACTGCACCACCTATTCCCCTGTTCATTGCTTTGTATGAAGCAAAGCTCAATTCAAGATCATCCCACTTACGGATGGAGGAACTGCCTGTAAAAAGAATTGGGGTTTGAGGGTGGGCATATATCTTATCAAATTTTTTAATCGTCTGCACATCATCCCAAAAACGTGGCTGCTGTTGAGCTGTTGCCTGCAGCAGCCACAGGGTTATAAAAGTGAAAACGAAAAAAACAAATTTCTTCATTGGAAAGTTTATTCAATTACAATTGTGCTGATAGAATGCGGCAAGGTTTTCATTGCTGCAGATTTACCGGCTATCCATAAGTTATATGCAAGTTCTTTTGATCCTTTGTTCATAACAATAACTGCAACCTTACCATCGGGATTAATAAATGCAGTACTCAGCAAATCTGTTCTGTTGGTGGAAGCGATAATACGTTTGGCACCAGGACGAACAAATTTTGATATGTGACCAATGTAATAATATGCACTTGTATAATACAGCCTTCCTGTTTTTGTATCAGCATGTACGGGTGCAAAACAAAAATTACCAACATGGTTTGGTCCGCCTTTTTCATCAAGCAGAATATTCCAGTCTGTCCAGCCAACTGTGCCGTTGTTAAAATCATTAATCATGGACGTTCCGTAACGTTCGCCTAACGACCATGCGTTGATACTGTCCATTGTAAAGCGTTCTTTACAACCTTCTGTGAAGAGAAGATTTTTATCGGGAAAAGCTTCAGCAGTTCTTTTTACATTATCAAACATCATAGTACTTCCTGTCCATGTTTCGTACCAGTGATAACCAATACCCCATACATATTTTGATACTTCAGGATCGAGCAGTGTTTCACTTGCACGTTGGTAAATTAAATCCCGGTTATGATCCCAGATAATCAGTTTTTTATTTCCCAATCCGGCTTTCTTTAACGCAGGACCAAGTGCGGTTTTAATAAATGCAGCTTCATCGGCCGCAGTAAAAATGCAGGATTCCCATTTTTGTGTTGCCATAGGTTCGTTCTGAACAGTTAAACCCCAAACTGGAATTCCTTCTTTATTCAATGCATTGATATATTTCACAAAATAATTTGCCCAAGGCTGATAGTATTGCTGTTTGAGTTTACCACCATGCAGCATGTCGTTGTTATCTTTCATCCATGCTGGCGGGCTCCATGGACTGATGTATAAACTCAGTTTTCCCTTTGTTACAGCAAGTGCACTTTTAATCAGCGGAAGTTTAAATTTTTTATCGGGAGCAATGTCGAATGTTTTTAATTCAGTGTCATTATCGGCAACATAAGTATAACTTCCACTGGAAAAATCGCAGCTGTTCATATTAATCCTGCCGATGGAATAACCAATTCCGTTTTCTGAATTATAATATGCATTGATAAACTCGATTTGTTTTTCTTTTGGAAGTTTGGCAAATGTTTCAGCAGCCGCATCAGTTAATGCACCACCAATTCCAAGCATTGTCTGGAAACGTTTGGCAGGATCAACAAATATCCACACCTGTGGTTCCTTCGGTTGACCCATATCAACAAACTTCAGTGAGCTGTCTGTTTTTGTTAATCTTAATTCTGTTCCTTCAGCAGTTGTGTAAACAGAGATTTTTTTATCGGCAACAGCAAACCATTTGCTTGTATCACCTGTGCCTGAAGCAGAAACGTTCTGCTCATTTTTTTCTGTGCAGTTTGCAAACGCCAGCAATGAAGCTGCACATGCAATTATCAGAATTTTTTTCATCGTTAAAATTTATCGTTAGTTAAGTTTAATCGTAAAAGGTGTTTTTCACTTTCTCTTCAAAGAATACGGATTTTGTTTATTTGTATGAATGAAAACCATTTTCACTGTTACCACACAATGGTTGCCACAGAGTTTGCCTCAACCATTACCGGTGCCCATTTGTTTTTATATTTTAAATTGAATGTTGTGGCATTGGATGCTTCGTTCAAAACAATCATTACTTTTTTGCCTGAAGGCGTTGCAAATGCAACATTGGTTAAACTCCCAATAACATTGCTTTCAATTCTTCTTGAACCGGCAGGAACAAATTTTGAAGCATGCGCAATAATATAATAAGATACATTTTTGATAACAGATGATCCGTTAATGGTTAAAGCACCTTTGCACTGTGAGCATCCGCCCGGAGTATGTGGCTGATAGGAAGGATCATTTGCAACATTCCATTCCAAAGCAATCCTGCTCCAGTTTCTTACTGTACCGATAATTACATTTTTAATATGCCATTTTAAATCGCCGCTGAACGTTCCGGTGGATCCTGTCCACTGCTCTGTGAAGTAAAGATTTTTATCGGGGTGAGCATTGTGTACAGTTGTCATACCTGTAACATTTCCTGCATACAAATGAAAAGCGGTGCCATCAACAAACTGTTTTGCAGCAGGGTCATTTAAAATTGTAATCGGGTAATCTGTCCTGTCGAGATTATGGTCGTAAATAATAATTTTTGTTTTGATGCCGGCTGCAACAAAAGCAGGGCCTAAACTGTTTTTAATAAAATCACGCTGTTGCTCAGGTGTCATGTACATGCTTGGATTATTACCGGGATGCAGTGGTTCGTTTTGTGGTGTAATGGCATCAATGGTTATTCCTTCAGCCTTCATTGCCTGAATGTATTTTACAAGATACTTCGCATACGAATCATAATATTCAGGTTTTAAACTTCCTCCAACACTTTTGCCATTATCTTTCATCCACACCGGCGGGCTCCACGGGCTTCCAAGAAATTTTATGTCAGGATTAATGGCAACAATTTTTTTCAGAACCGGCAACAGGTTTGCTTTATCAGGATTGATACTGAATTTGGTTTGATCAACATCTGTTTCCCCAACCGGCAAATCATTATAGCTGAAAACAGATGCATCAAGATCAGAAGCGCCAATGCTGAGCCTGATATAACCAACAGCAATTGATTGATCACTGTTGCCAAACAAATCATTGAGCAATTGATTTTTTGCCGGTTCGTTGAGTTGGTTAATAAGCATAGCGCTGCCTCCCGTTAATGTATAACCAAAACCATCAATACCCTGGTATTGTGTTGATGAATCAACTGTAATGGTTTCAAAACCGTTATTTGCTGTTCCAAATGAAGTAACCTTGTTTTGCTTCTGCAGCAATACGGTTTCATCTGCTTTTGTAATCCAGATATCTGCTTCATTAACAGGTATCGGAGCCGGAGTTGAAGGCGGAGTTGTCTGGCCGCTATTTTTTTCTGATGGCTTTACACATTGTGTGCATACCGCTGCAAGCACGACCAGGCAGAGACTTAGAATTTTTTTTCGCTGTTTCATATCAATCGGTTCGTTAATTTTTTTATCAATACAATAATTACTTACATAGAACCGGTTTATTTGCTTGTTTAAAGCAAAAAGGGTTCTTTAAAAGTTGAAAAAGGTTGGTTATGTTTATTGATTGCTATACCAAAATGGCATCAGGAAAAGAAAGCAGCATAATTATTAATCCGGTTCGTCCAGGAAAAAAGGCCGGGCCTAAGTAGTTGCCCGGCCTTATACAAAACTCTGACTATAACTGCTTTTTATTTTATACGACCGCTGCAATATTACCATCCGGTGTTTTGAGCCCAGCCGGTTTTGGTTATTTCGCTTTGCGGAATGGGATACCAGTTCATTTTATCTTCATACATCCTGTCTTCAAGTTTCTTTACAGCATATGTATAATTGGTACCGTCAAAAGTTATTTCAATACGCTTCAATGGGTCTTTAAAATAAGTGCTTCCTTTTTTCCAGCGGCGTACATCCCAGAAACGATGTCCTTCAAAACTCAGTTCAATATTGCGTTCATGTTCAATTGCCAGTTGTGTTAATTGTGCACTTGTAAGTACCGGCATTTTAATTCCTGTACGCTGGCGTACTGCATTAATAGCCTGCAGCGCTGTCATGCCATAAGCCTGCGGGTCACCATCAGGTCCATAAGCATTAAACATTGCTTCGGCATAGTTTAATAATGTTTCTGCGTACCTGAAGTACATCCATGAGTGATTTGTTTTGGTGTTATTTACAAGATCAACACTTGAGTTTACCCATTTCAGCAGATAATAGCCAGTTCTTGTTGCATTTTGTTTTGGCAAACCGCTGTTACCACCATTATAAGTTTGAATGGCTTTTGATTTAAATGAAGTATTATTATAAATAACAGTAAGCGCTAAACGTGGATCTCTGTTGGTATATGGAGCTGCTGCATGAGTTGTATTGTTCCAGTCGAACGGAACAGAGCCAATAACAGTACCTGAACCATTTTTAACCTGCACTTCAAAATCATCAACAAAGTTCTGGCTTGGTGTTACACTGTTACCATTACTGCCTTCAAACAAAATGGGAAAGTTATTGTACTCAACATAGTTCTGCGAACCATACCTGCGGTAAAAAATGGCTTCTTTTGAAGTGGTGTTATTTGCACCAAACAGGTTGGCATAACTTCCGTCAAGTGAATAGGCGTTTAATGCAATTACATCACGCAAAGCCTGTGCAGCTTCAGACCATGTAACAGTTGAACCTGCATCTTTATACAGCGGACTTGCTCCATAAAGAAAGGCTCTTGCCTTTAATGATTTAATTGCACCAAGTGTTGTTCTTCCCGCTTCATACCAGGTGTAGGTAGAAAGGTTTGCGGGAATAATAGTTGCAGCTTTATCGCACAATGTGCCAATGTAACGGATGCATTCGTCCATGCTGTTTCTTTTCACATCTTTCCAGCTTGCAGGATTATTATAATCAAATGGTTCGTTTAATATCGGCACTCCGCCATAACGCTTCACCAGTTCAAAGTATAAGAAGGCCTTGATAAAAAGCGCTTCACCTTCCATAAATTTTACATTATCTCTTGCATTGAAATAGGTAGTGGAATCGGTGGAGGTAATCTTATCCTTGATATATGAAATATCCACCTTGTCTTTGTTTTTAAGATAAAGATTGATCTGGCGGATACCATCAAAGTTATTGGACCATACAGCATCAGAATTGTTATACTGGTTCCAGATGCCGAGATTAAAATCCTGCGAACGGTTTGTAACGTTGGTGAATTCTGCATTATCTGTTGCAGCCTCCATATCAAGTTTATCAAAACCATCGGGAAGATAACTGTATGCATTCCAGATTACCTGCTGCACATAACTGTAGTTGCTGTACAAAGCATCAATCGGCACATTCGCATCTACATTCTTCACATTCAGGAAATCCTTTTTACAGGAAAACAGAATTGCCGGAAGAATCATCAAAATAATATAATGAGTTTTTTTCATCACTTTTTAATTTCAAATGTTTAAACTAAAATTTCACTTTGAATCCAAAGCTTACAGACTTCATCAACGGGTAGCCCATTGAAAGCCGTTCTGCTTCCAGATCTTCAATTTTATCCCATGTAAACAGGTTTGTGCCGTTCACAAATACCCTTACTGCTTCAATTTTCTTCAGCACACCTTTTCGAGGAAATGTATATCCTGCTTCAATACTGCGCAGCTTAAAGAAGTTACCGTTACGCAACCAGAAATCTGAAGCCTTGTTGTTGTTTTCATTACTCTGTGTTGATAATCTTGGTGTGCTGGCTGTTGTTGCAGTTTCAGGAGTCCAGCTGTTTATGGAAAACTTTGTGATGTTATTGTTATTTGCAATCGGGTGTGTATAGTTATACGCATCATCGAGCAGGCTCACAGTGCGGTTCATCACTCCCTGCAGGAACGCATCAAAATCAAAACCGGCATACTTAAACCCAAGATTAAAGCCTAAGGTTATTTCAGGAAGTTTGGCATAGTTCATTGGAACTCTATCATAATCATTGATAATTCCGTTTTTATCCTGGTCAACAAATTTTAAGTCGCCTGGCTTTGCATTGGTGAAGGATGATTTGGGAACACCTGCAAGTAAGGCACCTCCTGCATCAAAATCAGAAACCTGGTAAAATCCGTTGTACACAAGACCACGCATTTGTCCAAGCCTGTAACCTTTTGCATACAGGTATTGATATGGAAGCACCTCTTCAGAGCGGGCTACAACTTTGTTGCGTGCAAATGCAACAGAAGCACCTGCATAATAATTAAACTTACCTGCCTTATCGTTGAATTTTAATGCTGTTTCAAAACCTTTGTTGTTAACCTTTCCTGTGTTGGTGTTCTTAAAATTAATACCTGTGAAATCAGGAATACCGGTTGGTGTTTCAAGAATATGAATCCGGTCTTCGTTAAACACATCCACTGTTGCTGATAATTTTTTCCAGAGCACCACATCAACTCCAATATTCAGTGATGATTTCTGCTCCCATGTAAAATCTGTATTTGCATAAGAGCCTTCCAGTCGTCCTGATCTTACTGTATTACCTGTACCCAGTATCCATCCTGCGCTTGTTGCACCCCATTGTTCAAAGAGGAAACGGTAATCTTCGTTAATATTACCGGTAAAGCCATAAGAAGCTCTCACTTTTAAAAAGTCAACAATATTGTTTTCTTTCAGAAACTGTTCGTTAGAGGCAATCCATCCGAGACCAACTGCGGGAAATATTCCAAAGCGTTTCCCCTTTTCAAAATCAGCAGACCCGTTATAAGATGCAGATAAGTCAACAATGTATTTTTTATCAAAATCATAAGTAACAGAACCTAGCAATCCTTGTGTGCGTACGGCATACACCTGGTTATCGTGTATGTAGCTTTCTTGTCTTGCCTGCAGCATTCCTGTTACAGTATGCTTGCCAAAACTGTTGAGGTAATCAAAACCAGCCTGTGCAATGGTTCTGTTCCAATGCTCATTACCACCGTCGTTAATACTCTGGCTTACTGAACCCATTGTTTTGTATGTGATGTTTCCTGCAGCATCGAGCACTGCGTTATCGTTGGCATCCTTTATAATTTCATACGATGGTACAGTAAAGCCTTTCTGGTAGGTACCAATGTACAGGTTGCTGAATGAAAGACCGGCATTAAATGACAAACCCTTCAGAATAACATCCAGCTTTTCATTCATTGTAATATTCGTTTGCAGGTTTCTTGCATGCGAACTGTACACACCGTTTTGCTGTAACAGCTGAACAGGATTGAATGAATACACAGAGTTGTTGCCCCATGTGCCATCAGGATTTTTTACAGGAAATGCTGATGCAGGAATACGAAGCAGGTTGTTGAACAGAGATGTTGCCGTAAAACCATTGGGTGTATTTCTGTCTTCAGTAATACCGGTTACATTTGCTTTAACTGAAAGATTATTGCTGAGCTGCAATTCAACATTTGCCCTGAGATTGATTCTTGTATATTTTGCATTGGTGCCATAATCTTTATCAATTGCATCAGCATTTTTATAAATACCTGCAAAGTCTGTATAATTGCCAAACACAAAATATTTTGCTTTTGTACTTCCGCCTCTGAAAGAAACATTATAGTCCTGCAGTGTTGAATGATTGGTAAGCACCTTGTCGTACCAGTTTACATTCGGATGTACGGGATCGTTGGCTGACCTGTACAATTCGGGATCGGAATATTTAATGGGCAAACCATCATTTTTCAGCGCCTGGTTATAATAAGTGGTATAATCATACGCACTCAGAACCATTGGTAAATCAACAGGGCTTAACACACCAAATCTGCCATTCACCGTAATTTGTGTTTTGCCTGCAGCAGATCCTTCTTTGGTGCGTATACTCAGCACACCTGCTCCTCCCTGCAATCCATAAATACTTTGTGCAGCAGCATCTTTTAAAAGGGTTACAGATTCAATTTCGTATGGCGATAATGAACTGATGGCACCCATATCAACAGGAAATCCGTCAAGATAAATCAGCACTCTGTTGCCAGCAATATTCCAGCTGCTTTGTCCTCTTACATACAACGTGGGATTATCATAACCCGGCTCACCTGAACCTGTTGTTACAGTGAGTCCGGGAATACGCCCCTGTAATGTATTGAGCAGATTGCCCGACATCATTCTTGTAAGTTCTTCGCCGGAAAGAGTAAAAATGGCTCCGGTATTTCTCCATACTTTTTCCATTCTTAATCCATCATCAACAGAAGTATTAAGAACAGGCAACTGCTTAATTGTTTTATTTGAATCGGGGATGTTTGTGGTTTGTGCCTGTGCTGCAGCAATACCACTGCACACAAAAAGACCAAGCAAAAACCTTTTATAATTTCTTTTCATTTTTTTCTTAATTAAGGATTACAAACCTTGATTACCAGCCGGGATTTTGTCCATTCCAGTTTTTACCATTTCCCAGGTAAGACTTACTCACTTCAGAGTATGGGAAAGGAACATAGTAATACTTGGCAGGGAATGATCTTTGAATAAATGGCACAACAGCCCATGAACGTTTCAGTGTGTTGTTTACTTTTTTAGCAGTAGAGGCTACACCGTGCAAAAACTGATTTAATACCACATGTGCTTTTAACCAGCGTGTAAGATCATTATACCTGTGGCCTTCGTAAGCCAGTTCAATTGTACGTTCGTTCTGAACAGCATCCCTGAATACATCAATATCAGTTATTTGTTTTGTAGGCATTCCTGCTCTTAACCTGATAAGATTCATATAATATGTCGGATCACCTGAAGGTCCCTGGTATTCATTGAGTGCCTCGGCATAGTTCAGGTAAAATTCAGCCAAACGAAATACCGGCCATGCAAAATGGTTATCACTCATATTATCAATTCTTGCAACAAACTTTACGGCTTCCATTGCATAACCATCCGGGCCTGCATCACTGCTCGAAAGACCTCCGGCTGTATAACCATCGCCTGCTTTGTAATAAGCCAGGTATCCCCTTGTGCTGTTATAGTACATGCCATCATAAGCAACTGTCTGATAAAAACGGGGATCCAGATTTAATGCTTTTACATCAACAGGAAAATCTGCTCCTGCTGCAGGCAATGTCCATTTGGTTCCATCTTTCTTTTCATACAACTGCATAAATTCAACGGGAACATTGTTTTTAACTCCCCAGCTGTTCAGCCGTACTTTAGACATAAGATAACGGCCCCATTCAAACGCACCTGAAGTAGCCGGTGTTTGATTATAAGTGTTCACTAAAATCAGCTCCTGGTTTGCATATACATTGTAAACTGATTCATAGTCGCCGAGTGTGGCATAGGTTTCACCTGTTGTTTCAGGCTTACCAGTATTGTAAAGAGCTACACCTGCTGCCGGAGCATTATCAATCACTTCTTTTGCCGCTTTGGCTGCAGTGTTCCAGCGTTCTTTATCGTATGCCGGATAACAAAGCACAGAATCTCTTCCATCGCCATACCTTGCACCTGCAATAATTGATTTCATATTATCAGGTGTATTGAATAACGGGGATGCTGCATACAACAGTATTCTTGATTTTAAAGCCAGCGCACCAAGTTTGGTTACTTTACCAAAATCGGTAGTGGGGCGGGTTGCTGGCAACATTGCTGCAGCCTGGTTACACCAGCTTACCACACTGTCAACAACAGTTTTTACAGAGCTGCGTGGAATTGCAATTTCTCCATCGCCTTCCAGTGGTACAGTTACAATTGGAATACCACCGTAATAACGGAATGCTTCGAAATGCTGCAATGCCCTGCAGAAAAGAGCCTGTCCTTTTACATCTGTTTTCCATAGTTCATCTGCATCCACAACCATGTCAATGTTTTTCAAAACAAGGTTCGCCTGGCGAATGCCTTTGTAGTGCCCGCCAAAATCAGGATCAATTGTAGCTGAAGGACTCATGTTACCAGTAACATAAGTGCCGGTGTTAATAGAACCCGCAGCCCAGTCGTATGCCGGGTGAAGAATATATAACTGATCTGTAATTGCTTCCGGCCGGCAATCGCTGTAGTTATTTTTTGCAAAATATGTTTTCACACTTAAATTGTACATCTGTGCTACTGCATACTGTGCCTGTTTTTTAGTGTGAAAAATTGTATCAACCGTAACTGCTCCTCCTTTCGGTTTTTCCAGGAAATCTTTTTTACAGCCAATAATGAAGATGCTGCTGAAAACGCCTGCAACAAGCAGCAGAATTATATTTATCTTTTTCATTAATTTCTGAATTAGTAATTAAAAATTGATGTTCAGCCCTGTGTTGTACACTCTTGTAAGCGGATAACCGATGTAACCAAGATTTTCAGGATCGCCCCAGATTGAATTGGGCGACCAGGTCATTAGGTTATAACCATTTACATAAATACGTGCAGACCTGATGCCGATTTTATTCAGGAATTTTGGCTGAAGTGTATAACCTACTTCAAGATTTTTTAACCGCACATAAGAAGTGTTCAGCAGAAAATAAGTATTGTTTGCAGCCTGGTGATTATATGCAGCAATGGGAAAATTGATTTTTTCTCCAGCAGCATAGCGCTCAGGTGTAAACCTGCTCAGATCAACTTCAAACAGAGACTCCTGTTTGTTGAAGTGCAACTGGTTCTGCATTGCATTTTTTGCAACACCTGAAACACCCTGCATCAACACAGAAAAATCAAATCCTTTAAAGCTGAAACCAAATGAAAGTCCGAAAGTATATTCAGGAATATCGGTTTTACCTGTTCGTACATAATCCTTTTCATCAATCACACCATCTTCATTTACATCAAGCAAACGAACTTCGCCCGGTTGCAGTGATACGCCAGCAAAACCAAGATCTTTCTGGTAAACCGGCTGACCCTGTGCGTTAGTATAAGGCTTACCTGCACTGTTTAACGCAGCCACGGGTTTAGATAAAACAGGATTACCGCCAGCATCCACTTCATACAAATCAGCCCATGAAGTGTATAAACCAGAAGCTTTGAGATAAGAACCCTGATTAATAGGTTTGCCTGTTGCAGCCTGGTATTCAAGGCCGGGCACAATAGGTTCGTCTTTAAAAATAATTTTGTTCTTTGTATTGGAAACATTTCCTTTAACCCAATAGCTGAAATTGCGGGCACTTCCGTTATAACCAATCTCAAGTTCATTACCCCAGTTTTCAACTTCACCAAGATTATACGGAGGAAGAGTAGCCTGCACAATTGCAGGAACAGTTCCCCTGTACGAAAGAATGTTAATCCTGTGTTCATTGAAATGATCAAAAGACAAGGTGAGTTTATCTTTAAACAATCTTGCTTCAAACCCAATGTTGGCTTTGGTTGCTGTTTCCCATGTTACATCGGGATTGCCGATTACACTTTCAGCTGCACCTTGTACCCAGTTTCTGTCGTTAAGTGTTCCGTAATTATAACCGCCGGTATATTGCCATGTGTTGGGCAGATAGAGGTAGCGTGCACCACCAATGATATCGTTACCAACTTTGCCTACAGAACCTCTGAGTTTTAAATAAGTGACATAATCATTTTGCGGGAAGAATTTTTCTTTGGTTGCAACCCATCCCAGTGAAAATGCCGGAAGAAATCCGAAGCGCTTGCCTTCAGGAAAGTTTTCAGATCCGTTATATCCCATGTTAAACTCTGCAAGGTATTTTGAACTGAATGCATAAGTTACTCTTCCTGCCATTCCTAAATAAGCATGTGGAAGATCGGGTGTGAGATAGGGATCATATTTCTTTTCAGCATTATAAAGGAGCAAGCCGCTTACAGCATGTTTACCAAACGTACGGTTATAGTTGAGCGAAAACTCGCCGTACATTTTGCGCCATTTTCCATTGTACCAATTACTCCATCTTTCTGAAGGCGTAACTTCTGAAAGCTGAACAAGTATAGGGTTCAGTTTGTCGCCATTGGGGTTTTCCCTGATACCGTAAAGCATTGGATAAGATTTACCACCAGAGCGGCTGGAGAAATAACTGTCATAAGCACCTTTTGCATTTACAGATAAACCCTTTGTAATAAAGTCGAGTTTGTAACTCAGTTTTACCGAAGAGTTGAGTGTACTGTTATTGGTGATGTTATAGTTATTGGATGATGCAATGGAGTAAAGAGGATTTAACTGCGTGTTCTGATTGTTAAACGGAACAACAAATTTTCCGTTAATCATTCCGGGCGAGCCAAGCGGGGTGGACCAGAGAATACGCTTTTCCCAGGTATAGCCATCGTTATCCATCCCGGTTATGGTTACAAACTGTGATCCAAGATCAACAGAAACCCTGAAATTCTTATTTACATCAAAATCAAAATTGCTGCGCAGGTTATACCTGTTTTTCCTGAAATCCATTTCACCGGAAAAAGGCATGTAATCTGTTTTAAACAAACCGCCTTGTGTCAGGTATCCCAATGAAACAAAGTATTTAAGCGAATTGGTACCACCAGTTATATTTGTATTAAACTGGCTTTGTAATGCATATTTTTTAAAGATCTGGCTTTTCCATTCCTGGTCGGGATGAAAATAAGGATCGTAATTGGGATTTACAGAGCCATCAGCCAGTTTAGGTTTGTTGGCATTCTGATAGTACACCAAATCCTGTGGTGTGTAATAAAGAACCGCTTCTTTAATCCAGTTCTGATCTCTCTTGGTTACAAAATCTGCCCATGTTTTAATATCAGCATCTTTTGCATGATTGATCCAGTAGTTTTCAAAACTCAGTTCATTCTGTAAAGATGCATATTCAAATGAGTTTACAAAATCTGGCATACGTGTAAACTGCGAAACAGCTGTTTGAGCAGTAGCGCTGATTTTAGGAGCTCCTTCTTTACCACGCTTGGTGGTAATGAGAATTACACCATTTGCACCTCGTACACCATATACGGCTGTTGCCGATGCATCTTTGAGAATACTGATGTTTTCAACTTCGTTTGGATCAATATCATTGTAACTGTCACGTGCAATTCCATCAACCATAATCAACGGGGCTGTATTCCCGGTATAGGTACCAACACCACGAACATACAATGATGCAGCATCAGCACCCGGCTTACCGGTTGACTGAATAGCTGTAAGACCGGACAAGCGACCTGCAAGTGCATTACTGAGATTGGTTACAGGCGATTGTACAAGTTGTTTGGATGACATGGTTGTAATGGCTGCAGTAACTGATTCTTTTTTCTGCTGACCGTAACCAACAATAACAAGATCATTGAGTGAAGATACCTGTGGCTTGAGTGAAATGTTTAAAACAGACTGGCTCCTTACTGATACATCTACAATTTCATAACCAACATAACTGAAACGTAATACCGAATTAGCAGGTATATTAATGCTGAACATACCTTCTTCGTTTGTTACAGTACCCCTGTTTTCTTTTACCAGTGTAACCGATACTCCGGCAAGTGGTTTTTTGTTTTCGTCGGTAACCCTGCCTGTTACTTCCTGCATAACAACTGGAGGAGGAAGAACTACCGGAAGAGATTTTTCTTCAGTGCGTTTAATGGCAATCGTTTTTTCAACAATGGCATATGTAAGCCTTTGATTTTTGAGGCAGGCATCCAGCACTTCCTCAATGCTTGCGTTACGTACTTCAATGTCAACTCTTTTTGCATTTGTAATTAAAGAGTCTTCATAAAAGAACCGATAACCACTTTGTTTTTTAATTTCCTTGAACAATTTAACAAGGGGGGCATTTCGCTCAGAAAGGTTTATTCGTTGCCCATAGCCCCTGGCACTTACCTGCAAAGCAGCAACAATTAATAAAACAATCGTCAGCTTCATAATCAGTAGAATTTTGGAGGGAAGCAGGCGTCCTCCGGGGGGAGCCTTCTTAACTGCATTCCTTTTCATACATTTGTTTCGTTTTGGGTTATTCAATAATCAATCTTTACCGGTTGTAATAAAGTAACCTGACATTCGGCCAGGGGCGTTGCACCGCTCCTGGTTTTTTTGGCTACCTTTTGTAAGTTCTTTTGTTTGTTATTCTTAATAAATCATTACAAGTTTTTTATCTGTTATTCGGAATTTTACATTTGCCTGCTCGAGTATTTTAAGCGCCTGCGAAAGATTCACATTTCTGTCAATCTCACCTGAAAATTGTCTTGGTCTTTCTGTTCCTTCAAAACTTACATCCACATCATACCAGCGTTCAAACTGGCGCATAATGGTTTTCAGATCGGCATTGCTAAACTGGAATAATCCGTTTTTCCAGGCCACAGCTTCATCTACATCAGCAGATGCAACATTGATATTTCCGCCTGTGAGATTCAGAGATCCCTGCTGACCGGGTTTCAGCATTTTACTGTTGCCTTTGTAATTAATTTTAACCGATCCTTCAAGCAATGTAGTTTCAGTTTCTTTTTCATTACCGTAGGCCATTACATTAAAATGTGTTCCCAATACCTCCACCTCCATGCTGTTTACTTTTACATGAAAAGGCCTGGCTGGATTTTTTTCAATTTCAAAATACCCTTCGCCGGTTAATTCAACCTCACGGGAAGCTCCTGTAAATGCTGTAGGGAAGCGAAGTGATGACGCTGCGTTAAGCCATACTTTACTGCCGTCGGGTAGTACAACCTGGTATTGACCCCCTCTCGGTGTTTGAATGGTATTGTATGATATTTCAGTTGAAGATGATACCGTTGAAGCATCATAAATAATTGTACCGTTTTTCTTATCTACAACAGTAGAACCTTGCTTGGCAATATTTCCATTTCCGGTTTTATCCAAAATAATTACAGAGCCATCGGCAAGTGTTAAAACAGCCTGGTCTCTTCCCGGTAAAATATCGTTTTGTTGCTGAGTTGTTTTTTGTGCAAGTTGCCTGTTGTTAAGCTGCTTATTATTCAGCCAGAAAAAAGTAAGTGATGCTGCAAGCACAATAACTGCAGCAGCCGCAATTTTGGGCAACCACTTTTTATGAAAAGGAACAACAACAGCAGCAGGTGGTGTTGCTGCTTCGGCAAGTGTTTGGCGAATCCGCTTTTCCCATTCAGTATCTGTCAACACTGCTGAATCTTTTACCCGCAGTTCATCATCAAATGATGCTTTCATTTCCTGCAGCAACAATTTGTTTGACTCGTTGTGGTTCAGAAAATCAAGCAATTCTTCCGCCTCCTGCGGATTGCAATTGTTACTGAGATAACGCTTGATTAAATACCGGTAATATTCCTTGCTTTTTTCCATATGGCCTGTTTAGGAAGATTCGTCCATATAGATAAACTGTCTGAAAAGCTTTGAGGGTGGGTGGCAACAAAAAAAATTACAGGCTATTTATGTGAAGAAACCAGGAAGATAAAAAAGAAAGTGACCTCGCCATACTGGTAGAAATATTCTTTGATGTTTTTTACAGCACTCACCATGTGTTCTTTAACCGTATTGCGTGATATACCAAGTTCGGTAGCCACCTCATCATATGTTTTGCCTTCCTGTCGGCAAAGCTTAAATACTTTCTGACGTTGCTGCGGAAGCTGACCAACAGCTTTTGCCAGCATTTCTTCGTACTGGCGCCAGAGCATTTTCGTCTCTGCATGTTCAACTGCATTACCGATATGAGACATTAACTGCAGTGACATTTTTTCATCAGCTGCAACTTTTTTTAATGCAGTAAATGCTTTGTTACGGGCAATTTTATAAATAAATGCAGGAAATGATTGATGTGGATTAAGCCTCTCCCTGATTTGCCAGATTTTCAGGAACACTTCCTGAACAATATCTTCTGCTAATTCAGGAACTTTTACAAACTTTAATGACCAGTTATAAACAAGATGACTGTACCTGTCGTACAGGGTGAGATAAGCTTCTGTATTACCTTCATTAAGCAGTTTTATCAGCACTATTTCGTCGCTCGTATCCATTTGGCTTTAGCAAATCAGGCGCTAAAGTATTTAACTTAATTGAACAACAAAAAAATTAATTAGTGCTTATACAATGATGTTTCGATTTTTTTTAAAACTATTATTCTGTTTTCTATTATTATTTATTCTTATCTGATTTTACCGTACTGGTTTTCAACAGTAATTGATAAAAAAATTAAAGGGCGGAATTAAATGATGAGATAGTAATCAAAAAAAATAAAATCGCTTCTTAAACCAGTTACCCGACCTGGACTCGAACCAGAACTATCAGAGCCAGAATCTGACGTACTACCATTATACTATCGGGCAAAAAAAGTGACCTCGCAGAGACTCGAACTCTGGACCCGCTGATTAAGAGTCAGCTGCTCTACCAACTGAGCTACGAAGTCTTCAAAAACGGGTATGCAAGTTAAAGGATAATTTTTTATAATGTATCCTCTTTATTTATCAGTCGTGCATATTCACAAAATACAATTGCTTACTGCTGTTGTATGAAATATCAATGAGCTTTGTAATTGTTCCGGATGAAGTTGTTACAGATATACTGATTTCAGATTGTGGAGGTAATGTATCAATACAGAAATAGCAAAGAGATCTTACAGAAAGTCCGCACAAAGAAGAAAGTTTGTTTACCAGTTCTTCAAGTGAATGCTTTAAACCATCAGGATCGTTTACCGACACCTGCACAGGAATTGCTTGACAGATAAGATTGATTTCTCTTTTCATCAACTCATTGTTGCTGTTCAGAACAGCCTGTTGAACAGTTGTACAATTAACCGATGCTTGTTCCTTTCTGCAGGAAGAAAGAAATAAACACAGTACGCATAAAATCAAAATTATCTTTTTCATTTAAACAGTTTTTCTTAAATGACAACATCTGTAACACCGGCGTTGCATTAATTCCCTATATCAATTGCTTCATCATACACACACTATTTTCAACTCCTTCATATTTTCCATAATTAGGCGTAACAGTGTACCCTGATTTTTGATATAACCTGATTGCTTCAGGTTGCTTTTTACCTGTTTCAAGCACACAACTGCTATTTCCTTCTTCTTCTGCCCAGTGTTCCAGCTCTGCTAATACAGCTGCAGCCACGCCTTTGCCACGATGTTCGGGCAGAACAAACATTCTTTTTATTTCTACCACACCTGGTTCGTATGCTTTAAATGAACCGCAGCCGATGGCTTTGTCTTCAACGTAAGCAACAACTATATTGCGTATATCATCCACTTTGTTCAGCCGGGCATAAAATTCATGTTCATCTCCGTCACGCTTTGCAAGATCTTCATCTAACAAAGCAACCAGGTTAATAAAATCAGTTGTGTGAGAATTGGTTCTGGATAAAATGATCATAAGGTGAAGTTCGCAAAAAGTTTCAAAGCATATGAATTACATACATACTGCCCTATTTTATATAAACAGAAAAGAATTTATTTTTAAAAGCGGCAGATGAATATTCAGTAAAAAAGATACATTTAAACAATTTCATTTTATGATACATCAAACCTTGTCCATCCGCCCGTTTATTGGCGCTGCTGATTTTGAACTGTCAAGAAATTTTTACAAAGATCTTGGCTTTGAAGAAAGTGTTCTCGGTAACGAAATGTCGTACTTCAAAACAGGTGGTACAGGATTTTATCTGCAGCGGGCTTATGTAAAAGACTGGATTGATAATTCTATGATTTTTCTTGAAGTGGATGATGTGCAGCGTTACTGGAACGAACTGAACATGCTCAATCTTCCCGGCAAATACAATAATGTACGTTTAACCGGCATCCGGAATTATGATTGGGGAAGAGAATGTTTTTTGCATGACCCCTCCGGTATTCTCTGGCATTTTGGAGAGTTTTATTAAACATCCCCGGCCTCAACGGAAAGACACTTAGTGCCATCGCAAAAAAACACGTATAACCTTTCACCATCAAGGGTTTGAACGATTTTTCCGCTCCCGGATTTCCCTCAAAAAACCGTAAAAATAACACCCGAAAATTGATTGTTTTTACGCTTGCATCCGCCAGTTCCGGTTTGTAATTTTATACCCTTAAATCCAATCAATATGAAAAAAATCCAGTCCGTACAGAAACGTTCTTCGGTTTTGAAGTCAATTAAACAGATGGTTTTTTCGCTGATTGAATCATTTGAATCTCAGCAAACAAGACAGTTTAAGAGATGGAAAAACTATATAGCGTAATATGTACAAACTTTACCTACATGAGGCCATTACGATGTGATGGCTTTTTTTATGCTCAAAACTTAGCAAGTACTTTTTTCATCTCTTCTGCAATTTCATTGTTGCAGGGATTGCCAATACTTCCTTCGTGCGTGTGATGCAGCTGTTTGAGATCGTATTCAAACTCGCCTTTGTTAATGCTGTTGCCCACCTGCTGGTATGCTTCACGGAAAGGAATGCCTTTGTTTACCAGGTCGTTTACAGCTTCAACGCTGAAGAGATATTTATACTTTTCATCTGTAAGAATATTTTCTTTCACCTTCATATTGCTGAGCATGAGCTGCATTAACTGCAGGCATGCTTTCAATTCTTCAATAGCAGGGAAAAGAATTTCTTTTGTAAGCTGCATATCCCTGTGATAACCTGAAGGAAGATTATTGATGAGCAGTGTTAATTCGTTTGGAATAGATTGAATACGGTTGCATTTTGCACGGATCAGTTCAAACACATCCGGGTTTTTCTTGTGCGGCATAATGCTGCTTCCTGTTGTTAACTCATCAGGAAAAGAAATGAAACCAAAATTCTGGTTCATGTACAAACAACAATCCATTGCCAGTTTGCTGAGTGTTGCAGCAACAGAACTCATACCAACAGAAGTTACTTTTTCTGTTTTACCACGGCTCATCTGTGCATATACACTGTTCCAGTTAAGCGTGCCAAACTGCAGTAATTCAGTTGTGCGTTTCCTGCTTAATGGAAATGAAGAACCATAACCTGCCCCGCTGCCCAAAGGATTCTTATTAGCAACATGGTAAGCTGCTGCCAGTAATTCAAGGTCATCAACCAGGCTTTCGGCATAAGCGCCCAGCCACAAACCAACAGATGAAGGCATGGCTATCTGCAGATGCGTATAACCGGGTAATAAAGTGTTTTTGTTTTTTTCGCTTTGTGCAACCAGTAAATCAAAGAGATTTTTTACTTCGTCTTTTATATTAATGATTTCTGCACGGAGGTATAATTTAATATCAACCGCCACCTGGTCGTTACGGCTGCGGCCGCTGTGAATTTTTTTACCAATATCACCAATCTTTTGTGTAAGCAAAAACTCAACCTGCGAATGCACATCTTCAATTCCCTCTTCAATGATGAATTGAGAATGTTCAATTGCTTCTGCAATTTCTTTCAAGCCATTCACAGCAATCGCTGCTTCTTCTTTACTCATCAGTCCCACTTCGCCAAGCATGGTTACATGTGCAATGGATCCCTGCACATCGTATTTCGCCAACAGTAAATCAAATTCTTTATCACGGCCAACGGTGAATTGCTCAACCAATGCTGATGTACTGCTATTTTCTTTACTCCAAAGTTTCATGTTGTATGCTTAATGCTTGTTAAAGTATCTTTTCGAGCAATTGTATATATCCTTCAATGCCTTCTTTAATTTCATCTACATATACATACTCATCTGCTGTATGACTTCTTGCGCTATCGCCGGGACCCATTTTCAACGCAGGGAAAGGCATTAATGCTTTATCGCTTGTTGTGGGCGAACCATAGTATGTTCTTCCCAATTCTATTCCGGCAACAATCAATGGATGATCAAGCGGAATAGAAGTTGATTTCATTCTTGTTGTACGTGGTTTGAACTGACTCTTGAGATTTTGTTTGAGTTCGTTCAGAATTTCTTCGAAGGTGTACAGTTCATTCACTCTTACATCAATCACAAATTTGCATTGCGGCGGAACAACATTGTGCTGCTGGTTTTCTGTACCAATAACGGTTGCTGTTAATCTTGATTCGCCCAGCAGCGGACTTACTTTTTCAAAATGATAATTCCTGATCCAGTTGATATCATCCACAGCAATGTACAAAGCGTTCACACCTTCGTTACGTGCCGCATGTCCTGCTTTACCCTGTGCAATACAATCAATCACCATCAACCCTCTTTCAGCAACAGCCATGCGCATTCTTGTTGGTTCACCAACAATACCAAAGTTGATATTACCAAGATAAGGCAACACAAGCTCTATTCCGTTCACACCGCTGATTTTCTTCAGCACTTGCCGCAAAAACAATATTGTGCGAAAGATTTTCTTTTTCGTAGAAATATAAGAAAGTAGCTATCAGCGAAACAAGACAACCACCTGCATCATTACTTCCCAAGCCAAAGAGTTTTCCTTCTTCTACAATTGGAGTAAACGGATCTTTGGTGTATTTGGCATTTGGCTTTACCGTATCATGATGCGAGTTCAGCAATACACTTGGTTTTGCCGTATCGTAAAATTTGTTTTTTGCATACACGTTGTTGCCAACTCTTGCATGTTCAATTCCTTTGTTTGCAAAAAACAAACAAAGAATTTCGGCAGTTTCATTTTCTTCTTTTGAAAAAGATGGTGCTGCAATCAATTGTTTTAATAATTCTACTGCTTCTGTGTGCAGCTGGCTGATATCCTGGTTTGCCATGCTTGTTGTTTTAACTGTTTGTAATTGAGGTTCCTGCTTCTCCGCTGATCAGTTGCTGCAATTGCTCTGCTTTACCAATCATTACTTTTTTTACGCCGCTGTTTAACGCCGCAAAAGCGTTATCCAGTTTGGGGATCATGCCCGCAAATATTTTTCCTTCTGCTTTTAATTGTTGATACGATGATGGATTGATCTGGCTGATAACGGTTGCATCATCATTGGCATCGAGCAATACGCCACTTTTTTCAAATGAATAAACAAGATGCACTTCATACAAACTGCTCATTGCTTTGGCCACTTCCTGTGCAATGGTATCTGCATTTGTATTAAGAAGCTGACCATTTCCATCATGTGTGATGGGTGCCACTACCGGGATAAACCCGTTGTTCAGTAAACCAGCCCAGCTTGATGCATTGATCTTTTCAGATTTTACATCGCCCACAAAACCATAATCAATTTCTTTTACCGGCCGCTTGCCTGCAGGAATTAAATTTCCATCTGCTCCTGTAACTCCAATTGTATTACAGTTCATTGCCTGCAATTGTGCAATTACTTTTTTATTGATCAATCCTGCATATACCATTGTTACAAGATCAATGGTTGCAGCATCGGTGATTCTTCTTCCATCCACATACTTGCTTTCAATACCCAGTGTTTCGCCAATCTTGGTTGCTACTTTACCACCACCGTGTACTAAAATCTTTTTCCCTTCAACCGCAGCAAATGTTTGTAAGAATGATGAGAGCTTGTTTTCATCATCAATGATATTGCCGCCAATTTTTATAACGATCAGCTTATCCATTCGACTTCAGAATTTCAGATAATACAGCCTGCGCTGCCCAAACACGGTTACTTGCTTCCTGTGTTACAATGCTGTTAGGGCTGTCGAGAATTTCATCACTCAGTTCCACATTTCTTCTTACCGGTAAGCAATGCATCACTTTTGCATTGTTGGTGAGTTTCATTTTTTCCTCGGTAAGCATCCATGCCGGATCATTGCAATACATGCGGCCGTAATCAGTATAAGTGCTCCAGTTCTTTACATACACATAATCGGCATCTTTCAACGCTTCATCCTGGTTTTGTGTAATGGTTGCACCTTTTGTAAACTGCTCATCCAGTTCATAATCTTCCGGGTGAGTGATAACAAAATCTGCTTCGCCCCAGGCATTGATCCATTGTGCAAAACTGTTGGCCACACATTGCGGCAACGGTTTTACATGCGGTGCCCATGTGAGTACAATTTTAGGTTTGCGTTTTTCTTTGAACGTTTCTTTAATTGTAATGACATCTGTAAGCGATTGCAACGGATGAAGCGTTGCACTTTCCAGGCTTACAACAGGAACACCTGCATATTTGATAAACTGTTTAATGTACAGTTCGCTGTAATCTTCTTCTTTATTTTTTAAGCCGGGAAATGTTCTGATTGCAAGTACGTCAAAATAATTACCGAGAATAGGAGCTGCTTCTTTTACATGCTCTGATGTTGAGCCACTCATGATGGCTTCTTCTTCAAACTCCCATGTCCAGCCTTCACTGCCTACATTAAATACAATGGGCTGCATGCCGAGATTTTCAGCAGCAATCTGTGTGCTTAAACGTGTACGCAAACTGGGGTTTAAAAAAATAAGTCCCATTCGTTTACCGGCACCTATGGCTTTGTCAACAAACGGATTTGCTTTATACGCCAATGCTTTTTCTGCCAAAGCATTGATGTTTGCTACATCATGAACAGAAATGAAGTTCTTCAACTTTTGATCTTTTTACTTATTAAAAAACTTTGTGCGCTTTGTGACTTCGTGTCTAATCAGCCTTTCATCTTCTCTATTTCTTCCTTCACTGCTTCAATAAAATGTTCTGCATCTCTTTTCTTTAATGCAAGACTTGGCAGCAAACGAATGACGTTTGGTTTTGCTTCACCAGTGAATATTTTCTGGTTGATCAGTAAATTCTTCTTCAGGTCTTTGATTTCTTCCGGCACATCAAAACCAATCATTAAACCACGACCCCTTACATTCTCAATCTCATCAATCTTCTCCAGCTCTTCACGTAAATATTTTCCAACCATTACTGCATTGCCAAGAAGTTTTTCTTCTTCCATTACTTCCAGCACTGCTAATGCAGCAGCACATGCCAGGTGATTACCACCGAAGGTTGTACCTAACTGGAAATGCTTTGGCTTGATATGCGGAGCAATGATGATACCACCGATTGGAAATCCATTACCCATACCTTTTGCCATGCTGTAGATATCGGCATTCACTCCTGCAAAATCATGGCTGAAGAATTTACCGCTTCTGCCATAACCACACTGCACACTATCGGCAATATAAACGGCACCATACTGATCGCAGAGTGAACGTATTTTTTTGAGGAAAGAAACTTCTGCCACATTAATTCCACCAACACCCTGGATGCCTTCAATAATCACAGATGAAATTTCGTCGCCTTGTTTTTTGAAGCAGGCTTCGAGTGCTTTTTCATCATTAAAAGGAAGAAAAATTACATTGTCTGTTTCGTTAACAGGAGCAACATAATTTTTATTATCGGTTACACTTACAGCCAGTGATGTACGTCCGTGAAATGCTTTGCTGAATGCCACTACTTTTTTACGGCCTGTATGAAAGCTTGCAAGTTTCAATGCATTTTCATTTGCTTCTGCACCTGAGTTGCAGAGAAACAATTGATAATCTTCTTTACCTGAAACCTTGCCCAGTTTTTCAGCAAGCTGAACCTGCAATGGAATTTTGATTGAGTTGGAGTAAAAAGCAATTTTGTTTAACTGCTCTTCAATTCGCTTTACCCAGTGCGGATGTGTGTGTCCGATACTGATTACGGCATGACCACCGTAAAGATCCAGGTATTGCTCTCCCTGGTCATCCCATACATAACTGCCTTTTGCTTTTGTAATGGTGATGTTGTTAATGGGGTAAACGTCGAATAATTGCATAAAGTTTTAAGTTATAAGTTATAGGTATTAAGTTACCCTCTAACTTTTGTTATTAATGCTATTAACATGGCTTTTATTTCGTTTATTGCTTTAAGTAATTCTGAAAAATCTTCTTCTTTCAAATAATGTAAATCTTTCGAAAGAATTAAATAATACTCTGATTCATTTGCAGAACCAAGAGCAATGTTCAGAAAATTTGCAAAATCAGGGTTTGTGTTTTTGCCACATCCTTCTGCAATATTTGCAGGGATTGAAGCAGCAGACCTTCTTACCTGATTCGTTAAACTATAAATCTCCTCTTTAGGAAACTGCTTAGTGACTTCATAGATTTTCAACGTGAATCCATGAGCTCTTTCCCAAACTTTTAAATCTTTATAGTTCTGCATTACTTACTACTTATTACATACAACTTAAAACCATGATGCTTTCAAGTTAAGTCCTGCTGCTTCGTCGAGACCAAACAACAGGTTCATGTTTTGTACTGCCTGACCACTGGCACCTTTCAATAAGTTATCGGCTGCTGAATGTACCACCAGCATATCGCCTACTTTCTCCAGTTGAATTAAACATTTGTTGGTATTCACCACCTGCTTTAAGAAAACTGCTTCTTTAATTACATGTGTGAATGCAGCGCTTGCATAAAAATCTTCATACAGTTTGTACAATTCATCAAGACTCTTATCACTTTGTATTTGTGAACTGATGAAGATGCCTCTTGTAAAATCGCCACGCCATGGAACAAAGTTGACTTTGATATCACTGTTTGGTTGTAACTGCAGTAATGATTCACCAATTTCTCCCAGATGCTGGTGTGTTAATGTTTTATACGCCTGAATATTATTTGCCCGCCAGCTGAAATGTGAAGTGGCAGATAAACTTTGTCCTGCACCTGTGCTGCCGGTAATACCTGTTGTATAAACATCTTTCAACAACCCGGCTTTTGCCAATGGTAATAAACCAAGCTGAAGTGTTGTTGCAAAACAACCGGGGTTGGCAATGTTCTGTGCTGCTTTGATTTCTGCTTTATTCAGTTCGGGTAAACCATAAACGAATTTGCGGTTGCCGATCTGTGATGAGGCGTTCAAACGGAAATCATTTGCCAGATCAATAATCCTGATGCGTTCATCAATCACATTCTCAGCTAAAAACTTTTTTGATTCACCGTGACCAAGACAGAGAAACAATACATCCACATCGCTTGACAATTCACTGGTGAACTTCAATTCTGTTTCACCTACGAGGTCCTGGTGTACTTTATACAACGGCTGACCTGCATTGCTTCTTGAATGAATAAATGATAACTCTGCATTGGGATGGTTTACCAGCAAACGGATGAGTTCACCACCTGTATAACCTGCGCCACCTATAATTCCAACTTTTATACTCATTGTTGTAGGTTGTAAGTTGTAAGTCGTAAGAAAAAGCTTACGACTTATAACCTATTACTTATTACTTTCCTGCACCGAAGTCCAGATAGAAGTTTGATTGCCGAATATTTTTGAGAAGCCTCTTACATCATCACCGGTAAAGCCGGCGTTCATTTCACCGTACTTGCCAAACTTGCTGCTCATTAAATCGTACTTGCTTTCGATACCAATTACCTGGAAACGGTAAGGCATCAGTTGTACAAATACATCGCCTGTTACATTTTGCTGACTGCTGATGAAGTAAGCTTCAATATCACGCATCACTGGATCAAGGATTTGTCCTTCGTGCATCCAGTTACCATAGAATTGTGCTAATGTGTCTTTCCATTGTAATTGCCATTTGGTAAGCACATGTTTTTCCAATGCATGATGTGCTTTGATAATCACCATTGGAGCTGCTGCTTCAAAACCAACACGGCCTTTAATACCAATGATGGTATCGCCCACATGAATATCACGTGCAATGCCGTAAGCACCTGCAATAGATTGTAAATAGTTGATGGCATCAACAGGATGACTGAACTGCTGATCGTTCACTGCTTTCAGTTCGCCTTTTTCAAAATGCAGTTTTACTTCTTCGCTTCCAGTTTTGCTTACTTGTGTGGGCCATGCTTCTTCAGGCAACATGCCTTTGCTGCTCAGTGTTTCCTTACCGCCAATACTTGTACCCCACAAACCTTTATTAATCGAGTAAGCTGCTTTTTCAAAATTCATTTCAACGCCTTTGCTCTTGAGGTAAGTGATTTCTTCCTCACGGCTCAGTTTCATATCACGGATGGGTGTGATGATTTCAACACCGGGAATCATGATATGGAAGATCATATCAAAACGTACCTGGTCGTTACCGGCACCTGTGCTTCCGTGAGCAACAGCATCAGCATTTAAGTTTTTTGCATGTTCTGCAATGTGCAGCGCCTGACTTAAACGTTCGGCACTTACGCTGAGAGGGTATGTATTATTTTTTAAGCAGTTGCCAAATACAAGGTATTTGATGATGCGGTCGTAATAACCTTTTACTGCATTTACAGTTGTGTGTGATTTTACACCGAGTTTGTAAGCGTGCTCTTCAATCTTCTTCAGTTCTTCATCGCTGAAACCACCGGTATTAACAATTACTGAATGAATTTCGTATCCTTTCTCTTCGCTGAGGTATTTGGCGCAGTAGGTAGTATCAAGTCCGCCGCTGAAGCCGAGTACAATTTTTTTGTTTGCCATTGTTGAATAGAATTATTGAACGTACAAGAGTGCGACGCAACAGCAGCTCATTGATAAGTTGCTGCCGGTAACACCGTTATTATAAATGAAAAAAGTAATGCAGAAATTTCTTTGCCTTGCTTTCGCTTCCACCGATTCCTTCTTTGTCTTTACCCAGAAGAGCCCTTACAAATTTCCATTCTTTGAAACGAAGCAGGCGTTCAAAGCCTGATTTATTTTCTTCAAAGTATTGCTTTGTTTCTTCTGGTTCGTAATGATCTTTGGGATCGTAGAGCATAGCTGTGCACATACAGTTCTTACGGCCTTTGCTCATCAGAATATCATAGTTCACACAGCTTTTGCAGCCGGCCCAGAACTCTTCATCCTGTGTAAGTTCACTGTAAGTAACCGGTTCGTAACCAAGATCTGAGTTGATTTTCATCACTGCAAGACCAGTGGTTAAACCAAAGATTTTTGAATCGGGGTAAAGCTGGCGGCTGAGTTCAAAGATTTTGCGCTTGATTTGCTTGGCTACGCCGCTTTTACGAAAGGGAGGCGAAACAATTAAACCGCTGTTAGCCACAAATGCACCATGGCTCCATGTTTCAATATAACAAAAGCCCACCCATGTGCCATCTTTCAGCAAGGCAATCACCGCCTTTCCTTCGTTCATTTTGTTGGCAACATATTCCGGGCTGCGCTTGGCAATACCTGTACCACGTGCCTTTGCACTTTCTTCCATCTCTTTAGTGATGGTTTCTGCATAATGAACATCGCCACTTCCAGCTACACGAATAATTATTTCCTGATTTTCCATTGTTTGTATTACTTAACAAAAGACGGATGACCAATCCAAAGACTATAAACCGGGGAGTAGTTCACTGACAGGGGCCATGGTGAAGGGCTCGTCCTATCAGAAAATGCGTCGAGGTCGTGGAGAAAATACATAGAAGTTAGCGGTGCTGTTATTAGCCCGTACTTCGTTTGTGTGATATGTATTTGTGTTTGTCAACTCTTTCAAAAAATTGAGGGACAAAAGTAACTGATATAATTAAAACAGAAGCATAAAATTTTTGAAATTTAGCTAACTGTCATTAGCGTAACAGAACCACAAAGACTGAAAGCCACGAAGAAACACGAAGGAGATACAGAGAAATTTCTTTGTGATACGTTGAGTTCTTTGTGACTTAGTGGTTCAAAAATTAATCTTCCATAGTAAGACTCACAATTTTCATTTCCTTTCCTTTTGTGATTGATACGGAGTAGCTGTTGCAGTTGGGACAGGCTGTTGCATACGAGTTTAAATGAAAAACATTGTGGCATGAATTGCATACGGCTTCGCCGGGAATGGTTTCAATTTTCATTTCGGCATGCTGCAATATGGTGTTGGATTTAATGGCATCAAATGCAAACAGCAATGCTTCTGTTTCAATACTGCTTAATTCGCCGACCTGAAGTGTTACGGCAACAACTTTTTCTTTGCTCCCGGGCGGAACAGATTTTTCAGCAATGGATAATATTGATTGTGCAATGGAAAGTTCGTGCATAAATGAAACGCAAAGTTAACCCCTGCTATGTTAAGCTGTAGTGCCGGAGTTGTCTTCGCTTTCTTTTTTTGCAGCAGCGGCAGCTTTATCGGCAGCAGCTTTTTCTGCAGCCTTCCGTTTCTTTTCAGCAGCATAAAGTTCCCTGCTTTCAATTGCTTCGGGGTACAGTTTATTCCAGGCGTTGTTAATGTTTTCTTCTTTCAATGCACAGGGTGCAGGTTCAGCAGTCTGGAACAATGCTCCTTCTTTTGGACAGGCACGCACACATTCGCCGCAATAAATACAAACAGCACGGTTGTAGTGATAGGTTTGTTTTCCTTCCATATCCTGCGAAAACACAATTGCTCCCGGAGGACATACCGCTTCGCAGCGCCTGCACCAGATGCAGAGACTTTCTTCAAAACCGATCAGTCCACGGTAATCATCCGGTTTAAACGTAGGCTCAAACGGATACTTTGTTGTAACGGGTTTCTTTACCAGGTTTCCTAATGCTTTAAAAAATGTTTTCATCACAAACTAAGTTTATCGTGCTGTACAAGAAAGACAAGGATCATATGATGCAATGATAGCAGGTGCACTTCCGTATTCGTTTCCTTCAAATCCTTTTACCATACCTGCCACATTGGAGAATGTGGGTGCTTTGATTTTCAAACGTTCCAGCACCTGTGTTTTATTTCCTTTGGCATAATAAAACAGTTCGCCACGTGGAGCTTCCAGCCTTACCGTTGCTTCACCTTCAGGAAATGCTTTTGTTTCAGTAATCAGATCACCTTCGGGCAAACCGTTGATGACGTTGTTAATGATACGGATGGACACATACAGTTCACGAAGCCTGATCATGTTTCTTGAATACACATCACCAGCCGTTTCTGTCACCATTTCAAAACCAACTTCTTTCCATGGCAACAAATCTTCTGTTTCATTACGAACATCAACACCCAAACCGGCAGCTCTTGCAAACGGACCAACAAGGTTGAGCTCCATTGCCTGTTGTTTGGTAATGGCACCAACACCTTTGTTCTTTAATGAAAGCGTCCAGTTGTGTTTATAGATGTCCATCAGTTCATCTAACTGCGGCATAAATGTTTTGAGTCTGCTGATGATTGAGTCTGCAACCTGTGGTTTGAGATCTCTTGATACACCACCCACAATTGAAAAATCGTATTGAATGCGGTTACCGCAAACAGCTTCGAGCAGCTCCATTGAAAACTCCCTGTACTGCATGGTTTTCATAAATAATGCTTCAAAGCCGGAGTTCTCAGCCACATGACTTAAGCAAAGAAGATGAGAGTGAATACGGTCGAGTTCAATAACCAGCATGCGTAAATATTTTGCACGTCTAGGTATTTCAATCTTCAATAATTTTTCGGCCACCTGCGAATAAGCTGTTGTGTGCGAAATAGAACACAAACCGCATACACGTCCCACCACAAAACTTACCTGGCGGAACTTGAATTTTGAACAGCAGGCCAGTTCAATACCACGATGTACATAATATACATTCGCATCTGTATTGATGATCTTTTCGTTTTCGGTTGTAAACTTAAAGTGCAATGGCTCCAGCAATGCAATATGCTGCGCACCTACCGGTATTTCGTATTGTTTTCCCATATTCTATCGGTTTCACGCAAAGCAACTAAGGATACAAAGCAACGATGTAAAAATTGTGTCCCTGGCTTTTTGTACTATTATTCATTTCGTTTTTATACTGATGTTTACACAAGAGGAATTTAAATACCTGTTACTGAATCATTTTCGTTGCGTACGTTGTATTCCCTGTTCCTTTGTGTGCAATATTTATTTTTTCTTTCTTAACGGACCACTTTCAAAATCGGGTTCAAGAACAAAACCTTTGTCAGTGTTCTCAACTTTTATATTCATTAAATCAACCAGCTCTGCTTCGGCCACCCATGCAGATACAACAATGTCCCTGATGCTGGGTATTTCTTCAGCCGGGTTGATGATGCTGTAGAAACAGGTTGTTTCGCAGGGATGAGCATAATCGCAGAAGAACCATTGTATCTCCATTGTTTCGCCCATATCAACTGCATTCATCACCATAAAGTGATGCAGCTCCGGTTTGTAAAAAGCAGCAATATCTTTTTTGAGATTTGCCAGTGATGTTTCTATCTTAATCATGATACCAATGGTTTTATTTCGTCTGCAATATTTCTCCTGTTCAGTTGCTTGCCTTCCTGTACAGGCTTTTTACTTAACCGAACAGATTCTTCCAGTTCTTTTGTTTTCTTTTCAAGAATACCCAGCGCCTGTACCACACCATCAATAATTTGTTCAGGTCTTGTACCACATCCGCATACATACACATCAACGGGAATGAATTGATCAATACCTCCTTCGCAGTTGTACATACCCCTGAACACACCACCTGTGCTTGCACATGCGCCACAGCTGATCACCACTTTTGGTTCGGGCATCTGGTCATAGATTTCAACCAACCGTTCACGGCTGCGTTTGGTAACAGGACCCGTTACCAGTAATATGTCGGATTGCTTGGGATTACCTGTATTGATCATTCCAAAACGCTCAATGTCGTACTTGGGAGCAAGACAGGCTAATATCTCAATATCACAACCATTGCATCCGCCAGCATTGTAATGCAGTATCCAGGGAGATTTTTTTCTGAAAGAGGCAAGTTTCATTTTATCTCTGTTTAATAAAAGATTTAAAATATACTGTTCAGCAAAAGATTAATAAAAGCCAGTGTACAGGCTACGCCCAATGAAAAACGAAGCATCTGCCTGTAGTTTACCCTTGCTGATGAGTTGTCCAGTGCATTCAGGAATAAGAATGTAAATACAATTAATCCTGCACCAAGTAAAATATTATTTCCGGCAAACAGGTAAACCAGCGTATAGCAGAACACATAGTCTAACCATTTGGCTGTGTAAACAGCTTCATAAAACAAACCTGAAAATTCAAGTTCCACACCACCCACCACTTCCTGGTGTGCTTCGGCCACATCAAAAGGAGATTTTTTCATTTTGATGGGAAGAATCAGCAGCAATGCAATAAAAGCAAGCGGCATTTTATATAGCAGGGGCTGATCCATTTTAAACACCGATGATGCATCAAAGCTTCCTGTTACAAGATAAACTGAAACCGCAATCAAGATCAGCACAGGTTCATAAGCCAGCAGGGTCATGGCTGTTCTGTTTGCTCCGAGATGACTGAAGATGGAACGTGTACTGTAGCCTGCGAGGATCATGAGTGATGATGAAAGCAGGTGCAGAAATACCACCAGGATTAAATCGCCACCCAGCAGCAATACACCAACAGCAAACCACAACGATATAAAGTGCATAATGCCAAAAAAAGCATGAGCTGAGTGAACAATCATTTGACGTTTATCGGCCAGTTTTAAAAAATCATAAAACGGTTGCAGCAGCGGCGGACCAATTCTTCTCTGCATGCGGGCCTTTACAATACGTTCAAAACCGTAAACCAATCCTCCGATAAACGGAGCAAGAATGATGAGCAGTACCGGAATCAAAAGGTTATTCATAACAAGATCGTTTTATATCAAAGCCACAGCTATGAGTGCAATAAAGAATAAAATACCAACGGTTGAAAAATAAGGAGCCGCTTTATCCGTAGTGAAATAAAAAGACGAAAAGGAATAGTTAATCTTTTCACCACACATATATTCTTTGGCTCTGTCAACTTTTTTAAACTGTACAAACATGGCCACAACAATACTTACCGGCAGCAGAAAGAATGCAACCAGCAATGGTATCATGGGTAATTTCATTTCACCTATATAATAATTCCAGCCTTCTGTAACAATTGGTATATGCGAACCAACAAGCGGCGCAGCTACAGGCGAAAACAGGTGTGTTAACAGGTAAGGCAAACCCACCATGCACAACACAATCAGCACCATTAACAGGTTAATAATGGTTTTATAAATCTTGCCGGTATGTTCAAACACCACATGATCGTTGTTGCCGGTTCTTGAAATCAATGTGCCCATTACTTTAAAATACAATAAGGAAAAAACGGCACCTCCGATGGATACAAAAACAATCACCAGTGCCCCGAATATCCGTTGCTCCTGCAAAAATGCTCCCAGCGTTAAATAGCTCAGCCATTTGCCAACAAACGCACCAAAAGGAGGTAACAGCAGCGACATAAAGCCAATGGTTACTGCCAGTGAAGTGTATGGGCCAATTTCGCCCAGCTTATCCATATCGGATGTTTGTTTGAGATGAAATACCCGTTCCAATACACCTGCATTGAGGAAGAGCATACACTTGGAGATACCATGAAATAATATCAGTACAAGCGATGCAATAATGGTAACAGGTGTACCAATAGCCGCCATCATAATCATTAACGAAAGCAAACCAATGGTTGAGTGGGCAAGAATGCGTTTTAAGTTATCCTGCGATAACGAAACAACGGCAGCAGCTACAAACACAAACCCTGTTAAGGCAATGATCACAACGGCAACTGTTGTTTCTTTTAATGCCGGAGCCAGGCGGAGAATAATAAACGGAGCAATCTTCACCATAGTTGACGAATGCAGCAATGCACTCACAGGTGTTGGAGCAACCATAGCACCAAGCAACCATTTGCTGAACGGCATTTGTGCCCCTTTAATTAATGCAGCAACAGCCATAAATGCAAGCGGCAGTAAAATACCGGGCGATGTTGCATGTGCAAGCAGGTTCGTAAATGTTGCTTCACCATAACTATAATAGTGCATGAAAAAGATGGCAACCAGAATGGCAAGTCCGCCGATCTGGTTCATCCATAAAGCAGTCAATGCATTACCTACCGACTCTTCATCTTTTCTGAAGCCGATAAATAAGAATGAAGCAAGTGTTGTTAATTCAAAAAACAGGAAGAAATATTCCATGTTATCGGATGAAACAACAAGGTTCATCACCGCAATAAACCAGAAGAGAATGGAAAGAAAATATTTTTTACGGAAGCTGCTGCATTCTTCTTCCTCAATATAGCGTAAGGAGTAAACAGCAATAATGCCGCTGATGATATTAATCAGCAGAAACATGAATGTACTCAGCCTGTCAACCATAAACTGCATGGCTTCGGCAGCAGGCATTATTTTAAGCAGGTACAATAAGCCGCCCAACTGCAAAACAGTCATTAAGCCAACCAGCCAGCTTTTTTTCTTAATAGCAACCCATCCAAAATAAAGCAGCAGCAGAATATCGGCACCTGCAACAACTTCATTTATATAATGCGGCACACTGAAATAAAACGGCTCATCAATTTTAATAAACAGGTAAAGTGAAATTGCTGAAAGCACTACAGCAGAAAGAATGACAATTACTTTTGCTGCAGTTTTTGGTAATACCAGGAGTAAACCACTTACAACAACGGGTATAAGGAATATACCAATCAGAAATGAGTACATGGCCAAGCGTTTAAATTGTCGAAATGCAGCCGCTATATTACCCAAGAAAAAAAAGGCACAGAATGATGCCTGTCACCAAAAATCCTGATGAGACTTCTTTAAAAAACCGAAATAAGGATTGCAGCCTAAGAATCAACGCTCAACACTAACAGCTGTTTTGGTATTCAAAAGCACTCAGACAGAAAAATAAGTGCTTTTTTGACAATTTTTCTTTTTCAGGGAAGAGAAAAAGAAGGAATACAAAAGCAATTGAGCATGTTTTATCTTTTAAATTCCCGGCACAACAGCGAGGGGATCAGATGATAACAGGTGATCCGCAAAATGCAGACGGAGCATTTGCAGCAGGGACCAACCCCGCAACGGACGGGCAAAACGGTTTATCTTCCGCTATCTGAAACCGTTATTCCTTAAAACTGGGCAATACCCGTTCTGTCTTTTGTGTATATTTAAATGTTACCACCCCTGTTTATGAAGTCCAGGATTCCAGAAGCATTGATCTATTCCCGGCTTTTCATCGGCTTGCTGATGATTGTATTAAGCAGCATGCACATACCCAACTACCCGGTTATTGCCATCATCCTTTTAACAATTGGTCTGCTCACCGATATTTTTGATGGTATTGTTGCAAGGCAATTAAATATTTCAACACAAAAGCTCCGAAGGCTTGACTCCGGCATCGACCAGGTATTTTTTACTTCTGTTGCGGTTGCAACCTTTATTCATTGTCCTTCATTTTTTACATCAAATGCACCGCAGCTCATCATTCTTTTATGTGTTGAGGCTTTAACCTATTTAATCAGCTTTATAAAATTCCGGAAAGAAATTGCCACACATTCTATTGGCGCCAAGTTGTGGACCTTGCTGTTGTTTGCCACGCTCGTTCAAATCACCGCACAATGTCAATCTACTTTTTTATTCAGTATCTGTTTCTGGGCTGGCATTGTAACAAGGATGGAAATTATTGCCATCATCCTGATATTAAAAAAATGGACGAACGATGTGCCTACATTCTATCATTCCATTCTGCTCAGAAAAGAAAAAGAAATTAAACGAAACAAGATGTTTAATGGGTAGTGCTTGTTCTTGTTACAAACAGCAGCAGAAAAACCGCAAATGTGATAACATCTTCCATCACCCCAAACTTTCCAGCTTCTCTTTAAACGCCTTCACTGCTTTCGCTAAATTCTTTGCTGCTTTTTTGCTGAGGCTGGTACCCATGTCCCAGTTGTTTCCTTCCACTGCAATGGTATATGCAACAGGCACATGATGATACAATTCCTTTGCCAGGTACAAAACTGTTTCGGGTGTTTGTGCATGCGATGAATACATGTAATGTGCCGCAGGATGGCATTGCTTTATTTCAAAACCCTGTGGCAACTTTGTAACAGACGCATCGGCAAAGAATACGGTTTTATACTGACTCACCAGTTCAGCATCTTCCACCTGTAACTGGTAACGGTATTCAATATCCATTTTTGCAGCAAGTGTTTCAGCAGCAATATCTGCAAACTGCCAGCCAAGACCATCATCATTGCGACCGGTGTTACCAATGCCGATTAATAAAATTCCTTTCAGCTTAGTCTTTGAATCGTTCATCAATCAACTCTCCTTTGTAATTATAAAGTTCGGCTTTCAACGGCATTTTACCCATGGATTGTGTGGCACAGCTTAAACAGGGATCGTATGCACGTATGGCCACTTCCACCTGGTTAAGCATGGTATCGGTAATTGTTCCCTTGCGGCTGATGATATTGTTGGCCACCCACTTGACGGCATTGTTCATTGCATCATTGTTATGCGTGGTGGAAACAATCAGGTTGCAGCGTGTAATCATTCCCTTATCGTCCACTTCGTAGTGATGTGTTAAGGTTCCTCTTGGTGCTTCAATAATACCAATGCCTTTGTTGCGTGGCGTTCCCTTGCGTACAAGATCATCGCCCATCAGGTCAGGATCGTTGAGCAGGTCTTTCATTACTTCAGCACAGTGCAACACTTCAATCAACCTTGCCCAGTGCGAATACATGGTGCTGTTGTTTGTTTTGAGCCCGGTGAATGCAATAAATTCCTTGCGTGCTTTTTCTGCCTGCGGTGTTGGAATAGAATCGCACACATTGATTCTTGCCAGCGGACCAACACGGTTCCATCCTTTTTCCCTTCCTATTTTTTTTAAGTAAGGAAATTTCATGTACGACCATTGGGCCACTGCTTCGGTAAAATATTCCTGGTATAAATCAGTTGAAATATCATCAAGTGTAATATCGCCTTCGCTGTCAATTGCACGCAGCTTTCCATCATACAATTCCAGTGCACCCCAATCATTCACCATGCCCAAATGGCCTGAAGGAAACTGTGCAAACTCATCGAGGAACTTACGGTTTTTTTCATGATAGTCTTTCATGAAATCAACAATGGCCTGCGACCATTCAATCATCGTATCAATACTTTCAATTTCTTTTCCGTCCAGGAAATAATCACGCTCTGCTTCACTGAATGTTTTGTGCACACCACCGGGCACTGCAAGTATGCCGTGAATTTTTTTTCCTGCAACAGCTTTAATAATCTCCTGGCCAAACTTGCGCATGGTAATTCCTTTCAGTGCCAGTTCCCTGTTCTCCACGGCAACAGCCACTACGTTTCTTTTTTCTGCCGGTGCATCCACACCAAACAATAAATCGGGAGAAGCTAAATAAAAGAAGTGTAATGCATGCGATTGAAATACCTGTCCGAAATGCATCAGCCTCCGCAGTTTTGTTGCGGTAGGTGAAAGATCTTTTGGATCAACACCCACAATCTGGTCAATAGCTTTTGCAGCAGCAAGATGATGACTCACCGGGCATATACCACAAAGACGTTGTACCAGTACCGGTGCTTCCCAGTAAGGATGTCCCTGTATGAAACGTTCAAACCCACGGAACTCAACTATATGAAAAAAAGAATCTTTTACCTGTCCGTATTCATCGAGATGTATTGTAACCCTGCCGTGGCCTTCCACTCTTGTAACAGGATCAATGGTTATTTTTCTGTTCATAACAAGCGGATTAATCGTATTTGAATTCAGAATAAAGAATGGAGTATTCTTCTCCCCACAAAATATTCTTCACGGCTTTCCAGATGTGATTGGCATCGGGCGGGCAGCCGGGTATGTAATAATCAATCTTTACAATTTCATTACAGGCATAAACCCTGTCGAGAATCTTTGGTAAATCTTCATGATAGGGAATGATGTTAGCACCGGGCTCACTTGTTGGTGAATTAAGATAAGCTTCTTCCAGGCATTCACTCAGCGGAATGGAATTACGCATAGTAGGCAATCCACCCCATACTGAACATTCGCCCAATGAAACAAGGATATCGCACTGCTCCCTGAACTTACGGAGCGTTTCCACATTTTCTGAATTGCACACACCACCTTCAATGATACCGATATGACAACGGGATGTAAAGTTTTTAAAATCGGTGAGTGGTGATTTATCAAATGAAACCATTTCAACCAGGTCAAGCAACTCTTCATCCACATCCAGTAACGACATGTGGCAACCGAAACAACCGGCGAGTGAAACAGTGGCAACAATTTTCTTGCCCATTACCGGCGGCCTGCTCACTGTGCGTTTTTTCATATTGTAATCATCCTGCACCGATTCCATATCGAACTTGCGTTCACCAAACGGTTCTGCAAGACTTACACCTCTTACAATAATGGCACCTGTAGGACAAATCTTCATCGCATTCACAGCTTCTTCTTCACTCAGCTTTGCTTCCTGTTCGTAATCAATTCCCACATAGGTTTCATTGCCACGGTTCTGGTAGTTGAACACTTTCTGACCATCTTTTGTTTTTACATCCACCACGCAGCGCATGCATTTAATACAGCGGTTGTGTTCCATCACCATACGTGAAGGATTAAAATCAATAATGCGGTCTTTAAACAAATGCTGGTAGCGTGTGGAAGAAACGCCGAGTTCATAACCCATGTGCTGCAGATCGCAAAGACCACTCTTTTCACAGGCAGGACAAATATGATTGCCTTCTGCAAACATCATTTCCACCAATGCTTTTCTTGTATCAAGCAGTTCATCACTGTTTACTTCAACCGTTAATCCTTCGCTTACTTTTTCGGTACAGGCGGGGCCAAACCTGCCATTGATTTTGCAGGTGCATACACGGCATGTGCCCAGCGGTGGTACAATATGTTCGTAATAGCAGAGTGATGGAATGAAGATGCCGTTTTCCCTTGCTGCAAGTATTAAGTTCTTTCCTTCTTCGGCCTGGATGTTTTTTCCATCGATTGTGATGTTCACCATTGTTGACATAGCATCAGATTTTATATTTCTCGTAATCCTTTGTGGCAGCTTCCATATCAAACTTCAGGCTCAGGCCATTGAAGTCTTTATCCAGTTTGGAGCGGAAGTAATCCTGGAATTTATCCATCGCATAAATCAAACTGTTGGTTGCTGTTTTACCCAAACCGCAGCGGCTTGTATTCTTCATAATGCGGCCCCAGTTTTTCAGGTCTTCTAAATCCTTTTCATTAGCCAGACCATTGTTGAGCCGTTCGAGTTTGCGTTGAATAATGAAATTACCTGCACGGCAGGGCGTACAGATGCCACATGATTCTGATTTAAAAAATTCAGTGAAGTTGAGTAACACTTTCACAAGGTCACGCTGTTTGCTGAAGATCATAAACGATCCACCACAACGGATATCTTTTCTGGCCAACAGGTCGAGCATGGAAATACGGCGGTATTTTTCTTTGATGGAAATACATTCTCCTGAAGGACCACTCACCTGTATATAAAACGGATCTTCTGCTTCGCAGAGTTCCAGCAGTTCGGCCACCGTCATTCCCCATTCAATTTCATAAATGCCCGGCAGGCGGCAGTCGCCCGATACACTCAGCAGTTTTACACCCGGCGATCCCGGTATGCCCAGCTGTACATATTCAGCAGCGCCCATTTCAACAATGCGGGCAGCCGCACAAAACGTTTCTACGTTATTGATCACCGTTGGTTGCTGCAGGTAGCCTTTTTCCACCGGGAAAAACCATTTGGTTCTTGGCTCTCCACGTTTGCCTTCCAGTGATTCAAGCAGTGCTGTTTCCTCACCACATACATACGAGCCAGCACCCATTTGCACACGTATATCAAAGTTGAACCCTTTGATGCCGCAGCAATCAGCACCCAGCATTCCTTTCCTGCGGTAATCAGCAATGGCATCATCCAGTTTGTATTTGAGCCAGCGGTATTCGCCACGCAGATAAATGATGCCGCTCTCCGCACCAATGGTATAACCGCAGATCATCATTCCTTCAATGAGCGATTTTGCCTGTGTGCGTATCAGCACCCGGTCTTTAAACGTACCCGGTTCACCTTCATCGGCATTGCACACTACATACTTTGGTGATGATGGTTGCTGCTTGGCTGCATCCCATTTTTTCCAGGTGGGATAATAAGCACCCCCACGACCTGCGAGTTCGGCTTTCTTTAATTCTTCCAGCACTCCATCAGCACCAAGCGCTGCAGCTTTTGTAATAGCCGAACCTTCGGTAAACTCTTTAAAGAAAAACGTTTTATTGCCCGGTGGTGTGTAACGGATATTATCAGCCGGTTCATCACAGATGGTTGCAGGATCAGCTCCCCGTTTCAGCGAAGCAATAATGTCTTTAATGCGGATGGCATTGAGATTTGTAAACGGGTAAAAGTTGATGAGTGCCGATGGCTCCTGGTCGCTGAGACCAATACAGGGTGTGAGGAACAAACCAAATGTTCCTGTACGATCCACCGAGCCAAAGCTGGCACCTGTTTCCCGTTCAAGCGTTTCTTTGATACGCCGGAAGCCTTTGATATCGGCCACCATACTGTTGTTGAGATAGATGGTGTATTTGCCTGTGGGTTTGCGATGAAAGAAATGATAAAACGATACCACGCCTTCCACTTCAATTGTTGACAAGCTGAATCCGGCGGCAAGCTGTTTTACATCATCATCGTTAATAAAACCATTGCGTAGCTGCAGTTCCCAAAGGCGGTCCATCATTTGGGTTTGGAGGGGCTCTTTCATTTCCTTTAGTTGAAAGGTTGAAGATGAGTAACAATGTAGTACCGGAAGGGCGGATAACAAAGCTGCAAGGTCAGGAAATGAGATGATTGAAGTCAAGAAAAGAGGAAGACTGTTTGAGATTTGAGGTTTGAAGTTTGATGTTGGGCGTGTTGTGGTTGAGAGAGGCACAAAGGCAGAGAGGCAGAAAGGCAAGAGTTGGCGTGTTGTTGCTGAATGGTTGATTGATGGGAAGAGAATGTTATAAAGGAGATACGAAGAACAATCACCCTCGCTTCCGTCATTTCGAAAACGCAGGGCCACGCAGTGGCGAATCTGCGTGTGAGAAATCTTCTCCCAACAAAGCAATAATTCCTGGCTGCTGAAACAAGAAATCTGTTTTTTAATGTCCGGCTGCGTTACAGAAGATTTCTCAGGCGTGGAGCCCTCGCTGCGCTCGCCCACTTCTTCGCAATGACGCTTCGTAGTGTAACTCTTCCCGCCTTACCTTCTTACCGGCTGCTTTCTTTGCTTTTTTGCCACAGAGACACGAAGGCAGGAAGATACACGAAGAACAATCTCCCTCGCTACCGTCATTGCGAGGAGGAACGACGAAGCAATCTGTTTGCTACGAAGAATAAAACATTACTCCAGTACAAACCCATGCACAAGTTCTCCTAACGGAACAGAACGGCATGTAACGGCACATAAGGGAATGCAACAGACCATAACGGCACCTAACTGCACTGTTTGCTGAACTATCTACGGCTCATCCCTGAAGGGGCTATGAAGCATGTATGGCTGATGTATGCACGATACCCCTCTTTTATAACATGAAGTTCTTTTGTTTTATAAATTCAGAGAAATTGAACTAACCTAGAGTTTCTATAAAATCAGAGGCTGACAAATTAATATCACCTAATGCCACCAAGGCGTTTTTATTTGCTAATAAATGAGCAGCGCCAAAATAATCATTATTATAATCATCAATTTGCTCGTCATACTTTTCTTTCATCTTTTGCAAAACAAGATCAACACTCTCCCCTTGTACAAATAATTTGAATCCAAAGTTTGCGCATTCAACAAAAGGCCTGCGATTATAATTCCAAACTTCAAATTTCTCTTTATACCCGATATAAGACAAGCACTCGTTTTCGATTAATATTTCTCCCAGTTTCTTCCCGGTATAACAAGAACATGTATAAAAAAAAGAGTTTTTAAATAATGTAATGTTTACCTTTTCTGATACATAAGGATTTGTTCCGGAAGATAGCAGCTCATTATCAGAGCCATGAGAGTATGCCAAAAAAACAAACTTTTTATCCTTGGGGATCAACATAGAAACAGAGGCTTCATTTAATCGAGAACTAGTAATATAGGTTATATCTAAACGTTCATTCTCAAAGTTTTTCAAGTCCGCTAAACAATCAGCAAAAAACTCTCCCAATATTTCATCTCCATCGTCAATGGCAAGAATGGTGCTTATCATGAAATCTTTTCTTTATTTCTCATTATTAACTCAATGGTTAAGTTGTTTACTTTTCTTACAAAGTTTCTTCCCACTTCTGTATCATTCCGTATTTCTTGCAGTATTTGCTTAAGAGTATATTGCTTCGCTTCTGTAATCAAGACTGGCTTTTCCGTCTCCAAATTATTTGCCATAAGCCAATCTTCAATAGCCGCATCAACCCTCATTCCTATGCTACTAACCGCATCATCGACTAATGCAATAATTGCATTATAATCATTTGTAAACTTTTCAAGCTTAAATAAATCTTTATTAATCAAAATTTTTAATTCTTCTTCCGAAAAATCAGAGATACTATTAGCTGAAATTAGTACTACGTAAACTAGGGCTGTTTTTTCTCTTATTTTTTCAAAGACTTTCAGACCGGAAATATCGTTCTTGTCCTTAAAATTTTTATCCAAAAGCACCACCATTTTGCTACCCAGGTTATTAACTACAAAGTCCAACCCTTCTTGGGAGTGCTTAAATAAAAGCACGTTTGTTTCCAAATATTTGTCTTTAAGCATAACTATTAATGGATAATTTTCGTCCATATCGTCATGAATAACTACAATTTTTGTGTATGCAATTTCCCTGTTCATTATTTATTAAATGGAATTGTTATTTTAAACGTTGCCCCCGTTGGCTTAAATTCATTATCAATAACTTCAATTGATCCTTGTAAAGACTTAAGAATTGTATTCACTATGTATAATCCAATACCAGCTCCACCTTGTTCAGCAGTTCGAGTATTAAATAATCCAAAAATCCACTCCTTGTCATCCTCCGCAATTCCATAACCGTTGTCAGAAAAGTATATCACAAACTTATCCGTATCTAAAAAACCCGTACATTTTATCTTTTTTTCTTTGACGTTTTTTAACGCCTTGATTGAATTAGAAACAAGATTTTGAAATATATCTTGAAATGCTTTTTTATTCGTTTCTATAATGAAATTATCTTTTATGTCAATTTCTAAAGTAACGCCTTCTGTATTAAATAGTGTTTCATACTGATTTTTCAATAAATCTGTAATTAATTCTGAAACATCAAATTCTTCAAAGGTTCCATCAATATTAGCAAAACTCAGCATAAAATCAGTTACCGAAATGAGAGTATTCATCTCGTTATAAATAGAAACAGCATACATGCTATAGTATTTATCAAACTTGGGGTTGGGGTAATTCTCTTTAATAAATTCTCCGAGATGCTTCACCTTTGCAATTGAAGTTCTTACAGCATGAGCAATCATTGAGGCATATTCCTGCATTGAGATTAGACTATATAAAACCTTTTCTTTCCTTTCTACCTCTTTTTGATACTTTTTCTGTTCTGAAACGCTCTTATTAATTAATACATGTGCTTCTTTGGCTCTAATTTGTAACGTTGATACTAACCTGTTAATTGCGGGGTTTTCAATTGTTTCTGCTTCGCTTGCTAATTGTTGCAATTCTTTTTCAAATTCTCTTATATCTCTACCTGCATCAATCAATTCGTTTTCAACACGAGATCTTTTTGAAGACCTTTCATAGATTTTTAAATCCTCGAATGCTCTTAATTGGTTTAGGATAAACTCTTTTAGCGAGTTATATTCTTCATTCGCAGTAAAATCTTGCCTATTTGTTGCATCAATTATTTTTGGGTTTTTTTCTTTAGTTATATCTACAACACCTATTACCTCTCTTGTTCCAATTGTGTCAAATGTCCCTCTCCACCTACGTTTGTCTATGCCCAAGATATCTCTGCGTTTGTCAGTATCAGATTCATATTCTGCAAAAGGTGTAGTAATAACACCATCTCTGTAAATTTTTATGCCATCAATTCGTGTATCGTCGTTTTTATATGCTGCATTGTATCTTCTTTTTGCATTCTCATTAAAATAGAAAAGTTTAATTTTTACTGGGCCGAAATTTTTGATAGGGATTTCATTTTTTTCTATAGTCCCAGTTTCTTGATTAAAAAAAAGAGTTTCTTGTTTATTATTTTGCTCATTATAGGTTATTTCTGAATGATGAGAATAAAATTTTATAGGCTCAGGTTTAATTTGTTTGTTTTCAAAGTCTGAAATTTCATTTGACCTTATCCATATATTAAAAGGCGGGTTTATTGGGTAAAAAGGTGACACTAGTTTCGATAGCTCCTTATTTAGTCTTTCTATATCATTATTTGTCCATGCTTCCGAAACTTTTGAAATAGTTATTATAGTTCCATGTTCGCTTTCTTTTCCCTCCTCATAGAAATACTCATTTTCTATCTCGGTAAAAAGAGAAAGTTGTTGTGTATTAGTTGTTGAAGATTTTTTTGATAATTGATCATATTCATCCCAATTTATTTTTACACATAACCATTTTATAGATCCCTTTTCTTTTGTTTTTATCTCAACCCTTTCTCCCAGCTTATCAACAGCAAATCGCCCGATACCTTTTTCTCCAACGAATTTTCGATTAAAAGGCGGATCCGAAAACTGTTTGGCTCGTTTACTATTAGTGCCCACAACCATCCATTTGTCTTTTATGTCTGTGAAAGACATGCCTACCCCGTTGTCTGAAATTATTATACGGCCTTTATCAGACAGAATAGAAACACTTTCAAATAGCACATTTACCTCTGTCGAGTTTGCATCATAACAATTTTTGACTAATTCATATACAGCAGTTATTCTATCGGTGATCAAATCTCTACCTAATAGCCTAAATGTATTTACGTCAAAACGCCATTTTAATATTTGCTCTTTTTCAGGCATATGTTTTTAATTACCCCCGAATTCCTCAATATGTTCCTTAATACTTTTTGCTATAGCAACACCTAACTCAACAGGTACGGCATTTCCAATTTGCCTGGCAATATTAGGTGACGACATCGGTTTGTGCGGATCAATAAAATCGTAGTTTTGAGGAAAGCTCTGAATTAACGCAGCTTCTCGCAATGAAATTGCCCGATCTTGTTCAGGATGCCCAAACCTTCCATTGCCAAGTCCTGTACAATAGGTAGTCATTGTAGGTGCTACATCATCCCACTTCATGCGACCATAAACACTTCGAAATGATTTCCCTGTTTCTTTTTTATGACACTCTAACCATAAGCTTTTATCCCAGTCTCTCCAAAACCCCCCCTCTTTTGTAGCTTTTATCCTTTTCTTATTGATTTCTGTCAATTTTCTAGCTCTATGTAACAAATCCGTAGGGTGAGAAATCCCGTCCTCAACAACAGGTAAATGGGCTATAGCATCCCTAACAGTTATATATTTGTTGTCGGAGATTGTTTTTCCAATAAGATTAATCTCTCCAAGTTTTGAAGCCAACAGAACCAGTCTTTTTCTTCTTTGAGGAACCCCATAATCTTGAGCGTTTACAATTGACCATGAAACGTGATAATTTTTTTTCTTTAGCCTACGAACAAAATCATTAAAGACTTTACCCTTGTCAAATTTTACTAATAAAGGAACGTTCTCCATAGAAATGATATCTGGTTCCACTCCTTCAATTAGATCGGCAAAAGAATACAACAGTCTCCACTTTGAATCTCTTTTTTTTATTTGTTTGTTATTTGAGTTACGGCTATTATAAATGGAAAAGGGCTGGCAGGGAGCACAACCGACAAGTATTTTTCTTTTCCCTTTACTAAATATTTTACTTAAATCTTGAGAAGTAAGGTTGATTATATCTCTGTGAAAAAAAACAGCTTTATTATTTTTTTCAAAGGCATACTTGCAACTTATATCAAAATCAATTCCTGCATCAACTTTAAATTGCTCTTTTACAAAACCATGTGTAAGTCCTCCAACACCGCAAAAAAGATCAACAACAGAAAAATTCTCAATGCCTATCTTATTGATTTTCTTTGACATATAGTTTGTGTATACAAAAAATGATGCAATTTACAAAATTTCCAATTCTATATTTCATATCAATTCATGTTTAATACTTTCTCCTATTGCCGCAAGTGTTCCGCCTGCATTTTGCGGACGACTTGATGCCTCTTAAACCCGCTCCGATTGCATCGGAGATTTTATAAACTGAAGTACACATTTATTGCTGCACTACATTTTATTCAGCAGTAACATTTCACCTGCCAAGGCAGATTAACGGCAATTGCTTCGTAGAAGAAGATTTCTCACCCGCAGATTCGCTACTGCGTAGCCCTGCGGGTTCGAAATGACGGTGGCGAGGGTGATCTTGCAGAACAGCTGCGCCAGTAAAAGCCAGTTGAACCACAGGAACACAAAGAGAAAAAGAATAGATTGCTTCGGCACAGTCCCATACACAAACCCGCTTACTCTCGCAATGACGCTTCGTAGTAAAAATTTTCCTGGCTTTTTTCTTTTCGTCCCGACAGCTTTGTATGAGTTCTTCTTTCCGGCAACTATATTCTTTGTTCTCCTTATTTTCACGGCATGCATCCGCATTTACAAAAACTGATCCGCTGTATTGATCTCGAAGAAAAAGAACAGGCCCAACGCTACCGGCTGGACCAGCAGCATTCTTTAAAGGCATTAAAAGCTGAAGGTCTTGCTTTACATCCTGTTGTTGTTACACGTAAAAGTTTTGGCTATGCTGATTACCCGGAAATCAATTTCAAACTCCGTTTTCCGCCGGAGGCAAGTATGTTTAAAGATGGTGCAGCCATTGAATGTTTTATAACCGGTGAAGAACCGGTAAAGGGTGTGCTCATGAGCCTGGATGGAATGAATGGTGAGTTCCGTTTGTTTGCTCCTGATTTTCCCGACTGGATAGAAGATGATGGCGTTGGCATTAAACTGGCACCCGATACGAGGACCAGTGAAATCATGACCAAAACCATCAGGGAGCTGGAACAGAACAAAGCACTGTATAGTTTATTTCAACAGCTGCACGATGCAGCAACAGCAGATACTATTCCTGCAACACTGCAAACAACTGCCATTCGTTTCCGCAACCGTAACCTCAACGAAAGTCAGCAACAAGCCGTGCAAACCATTTTACAAAACGAACAGCTCTGCATCGTTCATGGTCCGCCCGGTACAGGAAAAACAACCACACTTATTGAAGCAGTACTGCAGCTTGTGCAGCAGGGCGAAAAAGTATTGGTAACTGCACCCAGCAATGCAGCAGTTGATAATATCTCCAAAGGATTGATTGAACAGGGCGTGCGTTTATTAAGAGTAGGCAATGCCAGCAAAGCAGATGAAGCCATTTATTCGCACACACCTGAAGGGCGGCTTGCCAACAGCAAAGAACAAAAAGAGATCAAGCAATTAAAGATCCGTGCAGAAGAATTCCGCCGCATGGCGCTGAAGTATAAACGTCATTTCGGAAAAGCAGAACGTGAACAGCGGCAACTGCTGTTTAAAGAAGTAAAGAACATCCGCAACGAAATAAAAAAGATACAACACTACAACGAAGAAAAACTGTTTGAAGAAGCACAGGTCATTGCGGGTACACCCATCGGTATTTATGATGCAGGGATTGATCACCTGCATTTTCAAACACTCATCTTTGATGAAGCGGGTCAGTGTATTGAACCGTTGGCCTGGTGTGTGTTTCCGTTTGCTGATAAAATTGTACTGGCGGGTGATCATTGGCAATTGCCACCAACTGTGTTAAGTCATGAAGCTGCACAACTGGGATTAAATCAATCCATCCTTGAAGCAGCTGTTCAATCAACCAACAATCTTGTATTGCTGAACACACAATACCGCATGCGGGAAGTGATTGCCGGTTTCAGCAGTGATTATTTTTACAACAATCAATTGCTGAGCGCTGCGCATTTACAAAACAAGGGTACACATCTTACGTTTATCGACACTGCCGGTTCGGGTTTTAATGAAGTGCATGGTGCTGATGGCAGCAGCTTGCAGAACAGCGGTGAGTTATCAATTGTACAGCAACTGATCGAACAGGAAAATCCTGATCTTACACATACTGCATTTATATCGCCGTATTCAGGACAGGTGGCTGCTGCAAAAGAACTGCTGCCGAAAACAATCCGCATCAGCACCATCGACAGTTTCCAGGGACAGGAAAAAGAAACAGTGATTATTTCATTGGTGCGGAGTAATGATGAAGGTGAGATTGGTTTTTTAAAAGATTACCGCCGGATGAATGTGGCCATTACCAGAGCCAAAGAACAACTGTATATTATTGGCGACAGTGCCACTATTGGTGCCGATCCTTTTTACAATGCCTTCTTAACGTATATTGAAAAGTTTGGCCATTACAGAACGGTGTGGGAGTTTGAGATGAAGTAGAAGATGTCTAAAGTTTAAGGTTTGATGTTTAAAGTTGGGCGTGTTGTGGTTGAGAGAGGCACAGAGGCACAAAGGCAAGAGTGCATGCAATCATCATCCTCGTTACCGTCATTGCGGGGAAGTACGACGAAGTAATCTGTTTACTACGAAGAAGAAAAGATTGCTTCGGCACAAACCCATGCACAAGCCGCTTACCCTCGCAATGACGCTTCGTAGTTGAATTCTTTCCCGCCTTACTTTCTTACCGGCAACAGGTGATGTTGCAGAACAGCTGAGCCAGCAAGTATCAAAATAAATACCTTCGCCAAAAGCCACGCTATGCGTATTCAGAAACCTGTACTCTTTGTGATTGTATTGCTGCTTGCTTCAGCTGCTTCAGCTCAACAGCGTATTACTTCAAAAGAATTTTTAAAACACGAACGCTTTCTTGCTGCCGACGGTCTGGAAGGCCGCTTTCCCGGCACTGCAGGTAATAAGCAAGCTGCTGCCTACATCAGCAAACAGTTTAAACATCTGCATTTAAAAAAATGGAAGGGCACGTATTACCAACCGTTTATGTTTTTAGTGAAACCAAATGTAAACTCTGCCCCTCCCGACAGTGTTGAAACAAATAATATCGTTGGCTATTTTGAAGGAAGTGATCCTGTATTAAAAAATGAATACATCATCATTGGTGCGCATTATGATCACCTGGGCTGGGGTGGCAAGGGAACAGGATCAAAGAAACCTGATACGGTTGCCATTCATAACGGTGCTGATGATAATGCATCGGGCGTGTCGGCTTTACTCACCATTGCAAAAGAAATTGCCCGGCAGAAACATGGTTTTAAACGCAGCATTATTTTCATTGCGTTCAGTGGTGAGGAAGAAGGATTGCTGGGATCAAAATATTTTGTATCGCATTTGCCGGTAGCTGATTCAGCTGTTAAACTCATGATCAATATGGATATGGTGGGCCGGCTGAATAGTGAAAAACAATTGTACATGGGAGGTGCAGGAACTTTTCCCGGTGGTGTTGAACTGATGAAGAAGCTGGGTGAAGGAAGTGGTTTAAACCCCATTGTGCATGCGGGCAGTGTTGGCGGATCGGATCATGTATCGTTTTACAAAAAGAATATTTCAGTGATTGGTCTGCATACAGGTGGTCACCCGCAGTACCATACACCGGAAGATGATATCAACCTCATTAATAAAGAAGGTGCTGAGCTGGTTTGTAAATACATCTGTACAGCATTACTGCAGATTGCCAATTACGATGAGCGGATTTATTTTATTAAGCAGGATTAAGTGGGTTTGAAGTTTATAGTTTGTAGTTGGGTGTGCGATGATGATGAGCAGAGGCAAAGAGGCAGGAAGGCAAGAGTTGGAAGCACGAAGAATTCACATAGTTTTTGCCGGGAAGAAGGGACGTATAATCATCGTCGTTACCGTCATTTCGAACTTCAGAGGATGCGCAGCAGCAGTATCTGAAGTGAGAAATCTGCTTCTTTTTTATGACATGCTTCGTAACAGAAGATTTCTCAGTCGTGGTACCCTGGCTGCGCTCGCCCACTTCTTCGAAATGACGCTTCGTAGCGGAATACTTTCCGCCTTACTTTTGCGCTTAAATTTTAACTGATACATATGGACGGAACCATCAGGGCCAATATAAAACCGGGTATGCTGGTGTTGATTGTATTAAAAAAAGATCAGCGCAGCGGTACGCTTACCGAAGGCATTGTAAAAGATCTGCTCACCAGTGCACCCAAGCATCACCGTGGAATTAAAGTGCGCCTGCAGGACGGGCAGATCGGGCGTGTGCAGCAGATTGTAACAGAAGAAGAGTAAAAAAGCCCCGGCATCACACCAGGGCTTTACTTATTAATCAGGCTGTCCTCACAGCAAATCAAAACGATCAAGGTTCATTACCTTGTTCCATGCTGCAGCAAAATCATGTACAAATTTTTCTTTAGCATCTTCACCTGCATACACCTCGGCAATTGCCCTTAATTCGGAGTTGGAACCAAAGATCAGATCGGCACGTGTGGCCGACCATTTCAGATCGCCTGTTTTCCTGTCGTATCCTACATACACTTCTTTCTTTTCATCCACAAGTTTCCACTCTGTACACATATCAAGCAGGTTCACAAAGAAATCGTTGGTTAACACACCGGGAGTGCCGGTAAATACGCCGTGTTTTGAATTGTCGAAGTTGGTATTCAGCACCCGCATACCACCCAGCAACACTGTCATTTCTGGTGCAGTTAGTGTAAGCAGTTGTGCTTTATCAACCAGCAGTTCTTCTGTTGGTATGGTGAATTTTGTTTTACAATAATTACGGAAACCATCCGCCAGCGGTTCCAGTACAGCAAATGATTCTGCATCGGTTTGTTCCTGCAAGGCATCGGTACGTCCCGGTGCAAACGGAACAGTGATGTTGTAACCGGCATCTTTTGCTGCTTTTTCCACTGCTGCGCAGCCGGCCAGCACAATTGTATCTGCCAGCGAAACTTTTTTACCATCCTGTTGTGCTGCATTAAATTTTTGCTGCACAGCTTCCAGAACCTCCAGCACATTTTTTAGCTGTGCCGGGTTGTTCACTGTCCAGTCTTTTTGCGGTGTTAACCTGATGCGTGCACCATTGGCACCACCACGTTTATCCGAACCACGGAAAGTGGATGCAGAAGCCCATGCTGTAGCTGCCAGTTGAGAAACGGTTAATCCCTTGTTTAAAATTTCAGCTTTCAGTGCAGCAATATCTGCCTCATTGATCAACGGATGACTGACTGCGGGAACAGGGTCCTGCCAGATTAATTCTTCTGCAGGAACTTCCGGTCCTAAATAGCGTGAACGTGGACCCATATCACGATGGGTTAATTTAAACCAGGCACGTGCAAATGCATCGGCAAATGCATCGGGATGTTCATAAAAATGCCTGGATATTTTTTCGTAAACCGGATCGAAGCGTAACGACAAATCCGTTGTAAGCATGGTTGGCAGTTGCTTTTTAGACGCATCAAATGCAAAGGGCACATCGGCCTGGGCATTTTTTGCCACCCACTGTTGAGCACCTGCCGGACTTTTTGTTAATTCCCATTCGTGTTCAAATAAATTTTTAAAGAACAGGTTGCTCCATTGCGTTGGTTGCTGTGTCCATGTTACTTCCAGTCCGCTGGTAATAGTATCGGCGCCTTTGCCTGTACCAAACGAACTTTTCCAGCCCATTCCCTGCTCTTCAATGCCTGCCGCTTCCGGCTCCACACTTAACAGTGCGGCATCGCCTGCGCCATGCGCTTTTCCAAATGTATGTCCGCCTGCAATCAGTGCAACGGTTTCTTCATCGTTCATGGCCATGCGTGCAAACGTTTCCCGAATATCTTTTGCTGCTGCGAGGGGATCGGGGTTGCCGTCTGGTCCTTCAGGATTTACATAAATCAAACCCATCTGTACTGCTGCAAGTGGATTTTCGAGGTCACGCTCGCCTGAGTAGCGGCTGTTCTGATCATCACTTTTTGCCAGCCATGTTTTTTCATTTCCCCAATACACATCTTCATTTGGCTCCCACACATCGGCACGGCCTCCTCCAAAACCAAAGGTTTTAAAACCCATTGATTCGAGTGCAACATTGCCTGTTAAGATCAGCAGGTCGGCCCAGGATAATTTCTTTCCGTATTTCTGTTTAATGGGCCAGAGTAAGCGGCGGGCTTTATCAAGATTCACATTATCGGGCCAGCTGTTAAGCGGAGCAAACCGCTGTTGACCTGAACCGCCACCACCACGGCCATCGGCTGTGCGGTAGGTTCCGGCACTATGCCATGCCATGCGGATGAAGAAAGGGCCGTAGTGACCAAAATCGGCAGGCCACCAGTCCTGCGAATCGGTCATTAATGCTGTCAGATCTTTTTTTACTGCGGCGAGGTCGAGCTTTTTAAATTCTTCCGCATAATTGAAGTCTTTCTCCATTGGATTTGACAAGGAAGAATGCTGGCGGAGAATGTTTAACCGTAAGTGGTTGGGCCACCAGTCCTGGTTTTTTGTTCCAAGACTGCCTGTTGCCGGTTTTTGTAATGTGCCGTTGTGAAACGGGCATTTGCTGATGTCGTTCGAATTATTTTCCATTATGAGCAATTTTCAGGTATGCAAGATTGCTCAATTTGGGTTATAAGACAAATCAATTGATTTTATATGATGATAGACAAAAGCTATAATGTGTTTTCCTTTTCCAGACCATTCTGTTACGCCATCAGCACAAACGAAAAGCAGGATTTACGAACAGCAACCTGGTGCGCAGCAACTTTCCTGCTTTTCTGCATATACCGTAATGCTGAAGATGATATTCCTGTTGGCGTTATAAATTTTTATTTCTTCTTCCGTAAGATAATCTTTCAATATATCGTTGGGAATAATGATTACTTTTTCTTTCTGCAGGGTGATGTTGCTGAATCCGGCATCTTTTATAATCTGCAGGTAATCTTCTTTCTGAATGGCACTGGCCACACAGCCGGCATACATTTCAGCAGCATTTTTAATCCGTTCAGGAAGTTCGCCTGTCAAAACAATATCTGAAATACTGAAATGACCGCCCGGTTTTAAAATGCGGTACACTTCGCCAAACGCTTTTGGTTTATCGGGCACAAGATTCATTACGCAATTGCTCACCACAACATCGGCCACATTGGCTGTGATGGGAATTTTTTCAATATCGCCCAGCCTGAACTCCACATTGTTGTACTGAAGCTTTTCTGCATTGGTGCGTGCTTTTTCAATCATGGCTTCGGTAAAATCAATACCAATCACTTTGCCTGTTTCGCCTGTTTCATGGCGGGCCACAAAACAATCATTTCCTGCACCGCTGCCCAAATCAACCACTGTATCGCCCTTTTGATTCTGGCATACTCCGTTGGTAATCCGCAACCAAGTTTTAAATCGGCATCGGGGTTGTAACCTTCCAGCTGATCATATTCATCGTTCATGATATTGTACACTTCTGTACTGCAGCAGCTGCTGCCGCAGCAGGATGATGCATTTGCCTGTGAATCCTGTAAAGCAATTTCACTGTATTTCTGCTTTACCATTTCTTTGATTTCTTCGTTCTTATTCATGTGTTTATTTTTTTGTGCGCCGCTTTGCGGCTGGTTTTTATTGACACATAGTATGCCCAAATAATCATTCCCGGCTTGTATGCTTTCCTTAAGGGCATTTCATAAACTGAGTTTTTATATTAACAACAACTGTTTTTCTTCAAAAGCTTATCTGCAATACCATCGAAATACTTCTGCAGTTTTTCAATTGCCTTTTCATCAATACAATAGCAGATTGCGTTTCCTTCAATGTTTCCTTTTATCAACCCTGCGTTTTTAAGTTCCTTCAGGTGCTGCGAAACAGTAGGTTGTGCCAGCGGAAGTTCGTTGACAATATCGCCGCAAATACAAGTATTTACTTTTACAAGGTATTCGAGTATGGCCACTCTTGCAGGATGGCCAATTGCTTTTGTAACAGCAGCAATTTCATTTTGCCTGTTGGTAAAATGTTCTGTTTTAGATGCGCCCATTGTTTTAATTTAATATTGCAATATTACGATGAAGGTTTTATATAAACAACTCCTTACAAATTTAACGGGGTAAATTTCGTAACCGGCAGTCTTGGGCGCAGGGATATGTTAAGATTATTGAAACAGGGTTTCCGGCCAGGTTACTTTTTGTGCAGGCAGGCATTAATTACTAAACAGTGTTATGAAAAAGTTTCTAACAGCAACAGTACTTGTTATGGCTTTGATGCTGAGCAGTTGCGAACCGGCTGTAACATTTAATAAACCACAACCCGATACTGAAAAGCCGTTAATTGATTTCCCTGATCGTTTGCATGGAAACTACCTGTCGGAAGACCAGGCATCAGTTATTACTATAACCGACAGTGTCATTACAAGACATTATGAATTTGATTACAGTCAGCACAAAGACAGTATCGGCGCTTCCTGCAAAATTGTTGGCGACAGTCTTGTTAACACATCAAACGGAATAAAAGAAAAAATCAGCTTACAAGGTGATTCCCTCATTCATCATGAAAGCTGGACTGATACTCTTTTTCGTATTTCGGATGAAAACGTGCTGAAAAAATTCAGAGGCTACTATTTTCTGAACAACCGTTTTAAAGATAAAGGCTGGGAAGTAAAACAAATGTGGCTGAAAAAAGGTGTGCTCACCATTGGAAGCATATCAGATAAAAGTGATATTCAAAAACTGAAAGAAATTACTGAAACAACCGCTGATACAACTTCAACAACATTCAGCATAACAAAAAAACAATTGAAGCAGTTTGTAAAACAGGATGGCTTTGGCAACAGGGAAAAATTTACAAGAATAAAAACCGGCGGAAGGTAAGCGAAACAATATTTTATTTACTGTCCGAATAAAGAATGACCCTTAGTGGTTACAAATGCAGACCCCTTATTTTGAAAACTATCGGGACGTTTTCTTGCAGCGGATTTTAAGCGGGTGTACATTCACATTATCAATCCGATACCAATAGAAAATCCAGATCCAATTATCCAAAAAGCCTGTTTTTAAACCGGGCCCTTGAAAACCAGAAAAATCCAATACCGCCGGTTATTACGGCAAATGAAAACCAGTTGGCTTCGTACCCTTAAGAGAGTTGACGGACAATTAAAACAAAAAAATTTCTGAAGCCAAATATCAAACCCCGGTGTTCCGGGGTTTTTTATTTCCCTGTCAATTCAGTTATATACTATTTTTTCCGCTCAATCAGCCAAATAAAAACAGTATAGTAAAATCATTTAAAAGCCTGTTAAGCAGGGTCACTTATTAATTACAAAGGAGTACACTTCATTTTAAAAACAACAGCACAAATTTCTTTTCCTGTTTGAATGGAGGTTGTAGTTTTATTTCATCAAGAGAACAAAATCCAGTACCGAAAACCAACAACAAACCCAATATCCAAAGGCCGTTTTTAAGAAGGCCCTGTGAAAACTAAAAATCCAATATTGCCGGTTAACCAACGGCACATGAAAACAAAAGGCTTCGTACCCTGACAGGAAAACAACGGACAAGAATAAACAAAATGAATTCAGAAGCCAATAAAGACCCCCGGAGTTTTTCCGGGGTTTTTTATTTTCCTGGTGCTTTGGCTGCTTTGCCTTCAGTTTTCTAAATGGAATTGCTTAGAACAAACAAATGCTCACACTTTATTTTAAAAACTAATATACCGTTTACTCACATTCATAAAAAAGACGATGTAAGTTTATTGCAGCAGAAGAATTCAATACCAAATGAAAATCAAAAAATCCGGATACCCGGTGAGCCCGTCTTTAAAAAATACCTTTTTGATGAACCACGAAAATCCAATACCTCTGTTAATACAGCTCATGAAAACAAAAGGCTTCGTACCCTGTGTAATATGAATAACAAAAGAGAACCAGGAAAAAATACTTTTGAAGCCCAGATATTAAGCCCCGGTTTTCCGGGGTTTTTTATTTAAAACCACAATGAGAAGCTTGTTTCTTCACAACAGATTCAACTGTTCTTTTGCCAGTAAAAAGTTTTCTTCATCAAAGCAAACGATGAATACTTTTCCGGGAAGCAGATGGGCTGCTAAAAAATCTGCAATTGCGGCTACTGCAATTTTTGCTGCTGCTGCTTTTGGAAAATGATAAATGCCTGTGCTGATATTAGGAAATGCAATTGTTTTACATTGATGATCTGCTGCAAGCTGCAGGGAGTTGGTGTAACAGTTTTTCAGCTTTTCTTCTTCGTGATTTTTTCCGCCGTTCCAAACAGGACCAACTGTATGAATTACATATGTTGCCGATAAATTTCCTGCTGTTGTAACAACGGCTTCACCTGTTTTACAACCGCCCTGCCGGGCAATAATCTTTCTGCAATCGGCAAGAATAGCCGGTCCGCCTGCACGGTGTATGGCTCCATCCACACCACCACCTCCAAGCAATGAAGTGTTGGCAGCATTTACAATTGCATCTGCCTCAACTTTTGTAATGTCTGCTTTGATTACTTCAATGCGTTCTGCCGTTTTCATTTTCAGGCTGATGAAAAATGTTCTGAATGAAAAAAGAGAGAACAACAGATTGTTCTCTCTTTATAATAATCTTTATTTTCTTAGTAATCCACCACCTGCTCTTCAATTACCTGTGGCAATTCTCTCCACTCGTATTGCTGTGTACGCAGCTGTGGTTCAAACCCTGCTTCACGGATAGCTTCCTGTATTGATTTGTATGTAAAGCGATGTGGTGCTCCGGCCGCACTTACTACATTTTCTTCCAGCATAATACTTCCAAAATCATTGGCACCGGCATGCAGCGCCAGTTGCGCTGTTTCTTTACCAACTGTTAACCAGCTTGCCTGTATGTTTTTAATATTCGGCAACATGATACGGCTTAACGCAATCATACGGATGTATTCTTCGGCGGTGGTTAAATTTTTAACCCCACGGATTTTTGTGAGCAATGTATCCACATCCTGGAATGTCCATGGAATAAAAGCAAGGAATCCTTTTGCTTCAGCAGGTTTGCGGCTCTGCACTTCACGGATTTTCACCAGGTGTTCAAAGCGCTCCTGTAATGTTTCCACATGTCCAAACATCATTGTTCCCGATGTGGTGATGTTAAGATTGTGTGCTTCGTGCATGATATCAAGCCATTCCTGTGCACCGCATTTTCCTTTACTGATTAAACGGCGTACACGATCAATTAAAATTTCAGCACCAGCTCCCGGCAACGAATCAAGCCCTGCTTCTTTTAAAGCAGTAAGCACTTCTTTGTGCGTACTTTTTTCGAGTTTGGTGATATGTGCCACTTCGGGTGGGCCGAGTGCGTGCAGCTTAACATCTGGATACAGCTGTTTTAATTGTTTGAAAAGTGTTGTATAAAAATCCAGTCCCAGTTCAGGGTGATGGCCCCCCTGCAGCAAAAGCTGATCGCCGCCCCACTGAATGGTTTGATCAATCTTCTTTTTATAGGTTTCAATATCGGTGATATATGCTTCAGCATGACCGGGTATGCGGTAGAAGTTGCAGAATTTGCAATTGGCAATACACACATTGGTTGTATTTACATTGCGGTCAATCTGCCAGCTTACTTTTCCGTGAGGCACCTGTTGTTTACGCAATTCGTCGGCAACATACATCAGCTCTGTCATTGGTGCGTGCTGAAAAAGATACATTCCTTCTTCAACCGAAAGAAATTCAAAGCCCAATGCTTTTTGATACAATTCGTTTAAGTTCATTTCAGTAAATTAAAAGTAAAAAGGCAAAAAACGAAAAACATCTTCCTGCCATTTGTAACCGGTTATTGTTTCTTATTAGTTGTTTCCTTTTTTCTGCAACTGCAAAAGTACGGTTAAGCTGCTTTGTATGGAAATACGTTCATCACAATTTCTTTGTTTAAGCAACCAGTTTCAGTTAAATTGAATTGTGAAGTTGACCAAAACGATATGCCTGCTGCTCCTGTGCCTTCAACTCAATGCTCAAAACAGTGATTATCCTCCTGCCCGGTTAATCACCACTTTTAAATTTGAACAGCTTACCGGTGGTATTGTTATCCTTCACGGTACACTCAACGATTTTAAAGACACATTAAATTTTATTTTAGATACCGGAAGCGGTGGTATTTCGCTTGATACCCTTACTGCTCTTTATTATAATCTGCCTCTTGAGCCCAGCGACCGTACCGTTCGTGGAATCGGGGGTATAAAGCCCATTCATTATTATAAAAACGGAGTCCTGCATCTGCCCAATCTTGAAGTGGAGCATCTTGATTTTCATATCAACGATTATGAAATTCTGAGTGAAGTATATGGCTTTCGTGTGGATGGCATTATTGGTTATTCTTTTTTCCGCCGTTATATTGTTGCTCTTGATTATGATAAGCAACTGATTTCTGTTTACACGCCGGGAAAATACAGATACCCCATTACAGGCACGTTCTTAAAACCAAGTTTTGTTTCCATCCCCATAACGCAACATGAAATATCAGATGAAAGAAAACTGTTTTTGAATTTCTATTTCGATACCGGTGCCGGCATGTGCCTGCTCTTTCCCAACCAGTTTGTAGCCGACAGTAATTTTATTCCAAAAACCAGGAAATCAGTCAGTACACAGGTTGAGGGTTTGGGCGGAAAGATAAACATGAAGCTTACAACATTAAAGCGTGCTAAAATTGGCAAGTATAAATTTTCAAAAATTCCTGTACATGTTTATGACGATTCGCTGAATATACTGGGCTACCCGGGCATTTCAGGATTAATCGGAAGTGATTTGCTGCGGCGGTTTAACCTTGTTATTAATTATCCTGAACGAACCATTCATCTTTCGCCCAATACACACATTAAAGACGCCTTTGATTATTCTTATACCGGGATGAATTTTTATTTTGTTGATGGCAAAGTGGTCATTACTGAGGTGCAGCAGGCATCGCCGGCAGAAAAAGCCGGCTTTTTGCCCGGCGATATTATTTTTGGTGTTGGCAGTGATTTTTCCAATAACATTCAACACTACAAAGCTCTGATGCAAAATGCCGGGGAGAAAGTAAAAGTGCTCATTTTCCGCAACGGTATTCCCAAGATGTTTGAGCTGAAAATAGGCAGCATCTTAAAGTAAATGCCTTCATCATTTCTTTTTTACCGAATTTTACAATCCTTTTTGAAAAAACAAGGATAACGTATGGTCAATTTTGAACGGCATGTTCTTTCTAACGGATTAAAACTTCTGATTCATAAAGATAACGCCACGCCTATGGCTGTGGTAAATGTTTTATACGATGTTGGTGCAAGAGATGAAGATGAAAACCGCACCGGTTTTGCACATTTGTTTGAACACCTCATGTTTGGCGGCTCCATCAACATTCCTGATTATGATGAACCCCTGCAGTTAGCCGGTGGCGAAAACAATGCATATACCACTAACGATCTCACTAATTATTACTGCCAGTTGCCGGTTGAGAATTTAGAAACGGCTTTCTGGCTGGAAAGCGATCGTATGCTCAGTCTTGCATTCAGTGAAAAAAGCCTGGATGTGCAACGCAAAGTTGTGTGCGAAGAATTTAAAGAGCACTATATCAACAAACCCTATGGTGATGTGTGGAACAAAATGCGGGAGATGGCCTACAAACAACATCCGTACAAATGGATGACGATTGGAAAAGAATTAAAGCATATTGAAGAAGCTCAGCTGCAGGATGTAAAAAACTTTTTCTTTAAACATTACACTCCCCTGAACGCCATTCTTGTTGTAGCGGGTAATGTGGAAACAGAACAGGTGCTGCAGCTGGCAGAAAAATGGTTTGGCTCTATTCCTTCCGGTGAAAGATATGTCCGCAACATTCCGCAGGAGCCAAAACAAACCGAAGCCAGAAGACTGGAAGTAAAAGCCGATGTTCCGCTGGATGCTTTTTACAAAACATGGCATATGGCATCACGGCTTGAACGGGGTTATTATGTAACTGATCTTATTACTGATATTCTTGGTGGTGGTGCCAGCAGCAGGCTGTATCAATCGCTGGTGAAGGAAAAGAAATTATTCAGCAGTATTGATTGCTATCATTTCGGAAGTATTGACAGAGGCTTGCTGACTATTGAGGGAAAATTAGTAAAAGGTGTGGCCATTGCCGATGCAGAAAAGGCAGTGAATGAAGAAGTGGAAAAAATGAAAACACAACTGGTTGATGAAAAGGAACTGCAGAAGGTCATCAACAAAACCGAAAGCACGATTTTGTTTGAAGACATGAGTTTGATGAGCAGGGCCAACAGTCTTGCTTATTACGAACTGCTGGGCGATGCACAGCTGATGAACGAAGAGCTGCAGAAGTATGAAAGCATTACCGCACAGGAACTACAGGAAGAAAGCAAGCTGATTTTCGACGAAAGCAACAGTAATACTCTATTTTACTTAAGTATGAAATAGATTTCGTTCTATTTTCTGATTGAAAGCACAATGATATGATGCTTTAAAAGCACTGTATCGTATGCATATTGAAGCCGGCGGGAAATATTTCCGCCGGTGTCAGTAACTATCAAATCGTATTTTTTCAGAGGATCAAAATCTTCGAACCGGTTACTTTTCTTACGGCTGCTGAACACCGAAACGTTCCGGTTGTGTTTATAAGCATAAAAACTGACCATTGTTTTAAAATAAGGAATATCCGCATATACAGTTTTTACCTGTCCGGCTTTAATCAACGGTTCACACGAAGCAGCCACATCATTGTAACCAACCGTTCTTCTCGTTGCATTGTATGTGAATGAAATAACCGATCCTCCTGCAAGCAACAGCAGGAGCAGCCACATAAATACCGGTTTAAGTTTTGGAAAACGATCCGTCAGAACAAAAACAATTGCAGCAATCAATATTGTTATCACAACAGAAAGGTGCATCCATGGTTTTGGAGGAAAAGCCTGCCGGAACACAAAAAAAACCAGGAAAGGAAACAGGAGTTGAACAGTACAAAAAACCAGGAGAGATTTCTGATGGCCTTTTAGCCTCTGGAAAGCAAACAGTAATCCGGCTATCAGAAAAAATCCTGTTATTACTGCAATTAGCGGCGAGGGCGAAAGAAAAGAAACCGCCATCTTGCTGAATACAAGTTGAAAAGATGCCAGGGTATGATCTTTTGTATAGGTTGGATTCATGTCGGCCTGAAGCAATTCCCATCTTGCCGTTATAAAAACGGGTATGTAAAGAACAGAACTGATTACACCAACGATCAGGAAGGTTTTGAATAAACTGACCCACCCATATTTATTCCTCTCAATAAACAACTGAATTATCCAGAACATTACAAACCCGGCAAGCGCATACAAAAAAGTGGGAATGGTATATAATCCAAAAACACAGGCAACAGTAAAAAGAACATAATAAATCTTTTCCTCCTTTTTACTGATAACAATCCTGTAAAAAAAATAGAAGGCCAGAATATAAAACAACAGGAGCAGAAGATACCCTCTTGCTAAATAAGAAAACAGGAAAACAGGAAATGATGCAATAAAAAAACCGGTGCTGACAAAAGCCGCTGCTTCCGAAAACAAACGTTTCATTAAGGCAAAAACAAAAAAAACCAACAGTAATCCAATCAACAGCAACGGCAGCCGTAAAGCCAGTTCGGGAACCGGAATAACCCACGAAGTAAACGAGGTGATAACCGAAAACAATATATGGTTGTTAGGAAGCGGATAAAAGCTGGCCGATACCAACGGGCCCTGAGAGCTAAAAAGATTGTATGTATCAGCTTCATCAAAATCTATGGGGTAGAAAAAAATGCAAAACACAGAACGAATGAAGTAGAATAACAGAACAAGTATAAACAACAGGCGGGATATTCCTTTTTGTGGAATTGTTTCTTTTATATAAGCCTGTGCTTTCTGATAAAAAAGAGTAAGCCAATTTTCTGTTTTTTGAAGCAGGCTGTTTCTTCGCTGCCAGGTGCGGTATAATATAAAAACAATAAACACCGTCATTACAACCGCAACAATACGCAGCAACAAAAAACTTTTTTCCGGGAAATAGCTTGTTGCTTTCTGATACAAATAAGGTTTGTCCATCTGATCCATAAAGAAAAAGACAAACTCCTTATAATTCATGGCAAACAGATAATACAAAACGGCAACATTAAACGACAGGGAAACAATAATAAACGTTATGCCTATGAAAATGCTTACTCGTCGCATAAACCAAAACAGAATAATCGGTAAAAAAGTAATTAACTTCGCCAATTACAATAATAATGAATGTTAAACAGACTACAAGCACCTGCAATAAAAGATGCAACAGAGTTTGAGCTAAAACTCAAACCTTACGATAAATATATTCTTGATAACGGAGTGGAAGTGTACGCTGTAAACGCAGGTACGCAGGAAGTAATGAGTGTTGAATTTGTTTTCAGCGCAGGCAACTGGTTTGAACAGCAGAAAAGTGTTGCAGCCGCCACCAACTTTTTAATCAAGAACGGAACAAAAAACAAAACAGCGTTTGAACTCAATGAGCATTTTGATTATTACGGTTCACATCTTACCCGTGGCTGTTATAACGAAAATGCCAATATTGTGCTGCACTGCATCAACCGTCATTTAGCAAAGCATTTACCTGTAATTGCTGAAATGATTACTGATGCCATTTACCCGCAGCACGAACTGGATATTTTTAAACAGAACATGCGGCAACGTTTAAGTGTGAACTTAAAGAAGTGCGATTTCGTTGCCGGACGTTTGATTGATGAATATGTGTTTGGCACAAACCACCCTTATGGTGTGTACTCCAACAAGGAAGATTATGATGCACTGCAACAGCAAACATTAATTGATTATTACAATAACTTTTATTCAAACGGGCACTGTATCATTTTTGCTGCTGGTTTACTGCCAGCAGATTTTGTACAGCAACTCAATTCAACTATTGGTCAGTTACCACTGAACAAAAAACCGGTTCCGGTAATTGAACATACTGTAACGCCTGCTGCTGAAAAGAAATACCGCATCAGCAATGATCCCAATGGTGTACAGGGTGCAGTTCGTTTGGCAAGACCATTCCCCAACCGTCATCATCCCGATTTTCAGAAAGTACAGGTGCTGAATACATTGTTTGGTGGATTTTTTGGTTCAAGACTGATGAGTAATATCCGTGAAGACAAAGGTTATACCTACGGTATTCACAGTTTTCTTCTCAATCATATTTCAACCACAGCATGGATGATCAGCACTGAAGCAGGAAGAGATGTATGTGAAGCAACGATTACTGAAGTGTATAATGAAATGAAAGACCTGCGTGAAGAACTGGTGGAAGAAGATGAGCTGCAACTGGTGAAGAATTACCTGATCGGTACAATCCTTGGTGATCTCGATGGGCCTTTTCATATCATTGGCCGCTGGAAAAATTTAATTCTCAACGGGCTTGATGAAAATTATTTCTACAACTCTGTCAACAATATCAAAACCATTTCGGCAAAGGAATTGCAGGATCTGGCAAATAAATATCTGCAACCTGAAGATTTTTATGAATTAGTAGTTGTGTAGAGAGTTAAACACAGAGAAAGGAGTTGCTGAGGAATTTTTTATCTTACTTATGCTTTCTGATACTCATTAACTCTAAACTCAGTGTTGAAAAATGAACCGGACTAACTACAATAAAATCACAGAAACGATTATCGGTTGTGCAATTGAAGTTCATAAAGAACTTGGCCCTGGTTTAATGGAATCTGTATATGAAGTTTGCTTAATCAAAATGCTGAAAAACGCTGGGCTTTCTGTAAAGCGCCAGGTAGTTCTCCCTGTTCATTTTAAAGGCGAAAAACTGGATAAAGAGTTCATTATTGATCTGCTTGTTGAAGAAGATGTTGTAGTCGAATTAAAATCGGTAGAGGTTTTACTTCCTGTACACGAAGCTCAATTAGTTACTTATTTAAAATTATCGAACAAAAAACTTGGTTTGCTGATTAACTTCAACGTCGTACTTTTAAAGGAAGGAATTAAAAGACGAATAAATGGAAACTTGGATTTTGATTGACTCCGTGTCACTCCAATCCTCTAAAACTCAGTGTTGAAAAAATGAAATTTATTATAAAGGTTCTGATCACTGCCGTAAATGCATTTGCACTTGCTTATATCTTACCAGGCGTCAGCATCCGGAATTTTTTAATTGCCCTGCTCGTTGCTTTTGTACTTGCATTGCTTGATGCGATTGTAAAACCTCTGCTGGTTTTATTTACATTGCCTGCAACTATTTTTACGCTGGGGCTTTTTCTTTTTGTAATCAACGCAGGTATTATTCTGCTCGATGCTTATTTTGTAAAAGGATTTGAAGTAGATGGTTTCTGGTATGCACTGCTGTTCAGCATCTGTCTTTCCTTTGCCAATTCCATTGTACACAAAATGGTGTTGAAAGACGAGGACAAGAATAAAACTGCCTGAGTTATTGCACAAACAGTTTCTTCATAAATTTCTGAGTGCGGTTTTCTATTACACATTGATAAATTCCTTTGGGCAGATTGCTGGTTGATACTGTAATTGTTTCCAGTCCTTCATCCACCATAATTGCCTTCATCATCCAGCCATTGGCATTAACAATTTTCAATGCTGATTTAAACTGAAGACGGGGAAAAGAAAACTGTAATTCACCACCTCGCTGTCTCACTTTTAATTCTTCCGTATTTGTTTTTAGTGATAGGAGAGAACTGTCGTTTGTCTTAACTTGTGCAACGATGCCTGTTGGCAGCTGCCAGCAAAAGATTGCAATTGTGATGATGATTATTTTGATTTTGTTTTTCATGTGGATATTGTTTGTTATTGTTTTTGACACATAGTATTCGCAATAAAAATTATCACCAGAGCTTTGTAATTTGCCTGGTAATTTTTATTGCTCATTTCACCCGATATTGATTTAACATGTTGTTTGAACGTAAACATCTTACCAACGCTGAACTAATCAGTATTTATAAGCGTCTTCTTTTCCCCAGATTAATCGAAGAAAAGATGCTTTTATTGCTCAGGCAGGGAAAAATTAGCAAATGGTTTAGTGGAATTGGCCAGGAAGCCATTGCCGTTGGCGCAACTTTAGCACTTGAGCCCGACGAATGGATGATGCCCATGCACCGCAACCTCGGTGTTTTTACCACACGCAATATGCCGCTTCACAAACTCTTTATGCAGTGGCAGGGAAATAAAGAAGGTTACAGCAAGGGAAGAGAACGCAGCTTTCATTTTGGCAGCAAAGAACATCATGTTTGCGGAATGATTTCGCATCTTGGTCCGCAGATGGCTATTGCCGATGGCGTGTCGCTTGCCTATAAACTCCGGAAAGAAAAGAAAGTATCACTTGCATTTACCGGTGAAGGAGCTACCAGCGAAGGCGATTTTCACGAAGCATTAAACGTTGCTGCAGTCTGGAACCTGCCGGTGATTTTTTTGATTGAAAACAATGGTTACGGCTTAAGCACGCCTATTCATGAACAGTATAAATGCGAAAGCCTTGTGGACCGGGCAAGAGGCTATGGAATGGATGCTGTAAAAATTGATGGCAACAATATTTTAACCGTTCTTGATACCATCAAAGGTGTCAGAGATTACTGCATCAAATACCAGAAACCTTATTTGATTGAATGTATGACCTTCCGCATGCGTGGTCATGAAGAAGCAAGCGGAACGAAATATGTTCCGAAACATTTATTCAACATCTGGGAAGAAAAAGATCCCATCAAAAACTTTGAAAACTTTTTACTGAAAGAAGCTGCACTGACTGATACAGGTGTTGAATCTATCCGCAACGAATTGAAACAGCAGATTGAAGATGAACTGCAGCTTGCATACAAAGCAAAACCAATACTGGTTGATACGGAAGAAGAGATGGATGATGTGTTTGCAGAACCGTCAGTGGTCAGTGGTCAGTCGTCAGTAAAACATCTTGATCACGCAGATATCACTCACGACTCAGCATTCACGATTCACGATAAACGTTTTATTGACGCCATCAGTGAAGGCTTAAAGCAAAGCATGATCCACCATCCCAATCTTATATTGATGGGGCAGGATATTGCAGAGTATGGCGGTGCATTTAAAATCACCGAAGGATTTGTGCAGGAGTTTGGTAAAGAACGTGTACGCAACACACCTATCTGCGAAAGTGCCATTGTTGGAGCAACGCTTGGTTTATCGCTTGAAGGATATAAGTCTGTAATGGAAATGCAGTTTGCCGATTTTGTTACCGTTGGTTTTAACCAGATCGTCAACAATCTTGCAAAAATTCATTACCGCTGGGGACAACATGCAGATGTGGTGATACGTATGCCTGCCGGTGCAGGTGTTGGTGCCGGGCCTTTTCATTCGCAGAGCAACGAGGCGTGGTTTACCAAAACACCCGGGCTGAAAGTTGTTTATCCTTCCACTCCTTTTGATGCAAAGGGTTTGCTGATTGCAGCCATTAATGATCCCAATCCTATTATGTTTTTTGAACACAAAGCGCTATACCGTTCTGTTAGCGGTGAAGTGCCGGAAGAATATTATGAAGTGGAAATCGGCAAGGCCAGGCATGTACTCAGTGGTGATGAAATTTCTATCATCGCTTATGGAAGTGCTGTTATTTGGGCAGAAGATTTTGCGGCCGAACATCCCGAAATTTCCATTGATATTCTTGATCTGCGTACGCTGGCCCCGCTTGATTATGCCGCCATCCGTAAAGCAGTGAAACGCACCGGCAGAGTTTTGATCGTACATGAAGACACTTTGATTGGTGGCATTGGCGGTGAAATTGCAGCATGGATTGGCGAACACTGTTTTCCTTTACTTGATGCGCCGGTGATGCGCTGTGCTTCGCTTGATACACCCATTCCTTTTAATACAGAACTTGAACAAAATTTTTTAGCCAAATCAAGAATACAGGAGTACGTTGAAAAATTATTGAGTTATTAAGTATGTTTGTTTTTCATTTGGTAAAACCATGAAGCCCTTTTTGTTTGTTCTTCTTTTCCTTACAGGTTTTTCAACCACTGCACAGGATTTTTCCAAAGCAATGAATAATGCCTTTCTTGTTACAAGAATGGTTGAAAAATTTCACGTGCAGCCAAGGCTGCTGAATGATGAACTGAGCAGCGATTTATTTAAACTATTCATCAAAAAAGCCGACCCGAAAAAAAATATTTTTCTTGCGGAAGACATCAACAGCTTTTCGGCTTACCAGTATAAATTAGACGATGAAATCCGTTTACGTAAAACCGACTTTCTTCAGCTTGTTTTCTCTGTTTTTCAAAAAAGACAAAAGCAAAACGATTCCATTGCACAGATCATTTTAAAAACACCTTTCAACTTTTCTCTTTCCGATAAGATAAACCGTACAGATAGTTCTTATGCTGTTTCCCTTACTGCAAAGCAAAAAAAATTATACCTGCACCTGAAATATTCAGTACTTGATTTTATTACCGATGAAAATGAAGATCTTTTACATTACACAACAATCAAACAAAAAAAGTTTGTTGACAGTGTTGAAAATTTTTTCCGGAAAGGTTTGAGGGAAACATTTCAGAAAGCTGCTGAATTATCTCTGCATAAAGAAAAATCAATAACAAAAACCGGCAACCTGTTTTGTAAATCGCTGGCGCTTTGTTATGATCCGCATACTGAATTTATGCCGCTTGATGAGAAAGAAGAGTTTGATGTATCGCTTGGCCAAACTCCATTGCGTTATGGATTTGAACTGGAAGAAAATGAAAAAGGTGAAATAACCGTTGGCAAACTTCATCCGGGAAGCGCTGCTTTTAAAAATGGCGTATTAAAACCAGGCGACAGAATTGTTGGTGTCCAGGAAACAGGAAAGCCGGTACTGAACGTAAATGATTACAGCACAGACCAGCTTGATAGTCTTTTTACTGCATCAACAGCCGACAGAATTTATCTCACCATTAAAAAGCCGGACGGTACAACCAAACAGACTTTTTTATTCAAAGAACGCTTTTCAACAGAAGAAGATGAAGAAGACAAGGTGCAGGGCTATGTGCTGAAAGGATTAAGAAATATTGGATACATTTCTGTTCCTGATTTTTATTTCGATTGGGAAAATGAAGAAACGGGTATACACGGTTGTGCCAATGATGTGGCAAAAGAAATCATCAAACTCAAAAAGGAGAATATTGAAGGGCTGATCATTGATGTCCGTTACAATGGAGGCGGTTCTGTTCAGGAGGCCATAGATTTAATTGGAATATTTATAGATGGAGGTCCAGTTGCACAGTTTAAAACAAAAGAGGCCAAAGTATATACGTTGAAAGATGTAAACGGAGGAAGTGTTTTCACCGGGCCGATGGTTGTAATGGTGAATGGTTACAGTGCTTCAGCATCCGAAATGTTTTCAGCAGCAATGCAGGATTACAACAGAGCCTTTATTGCCGGCACTCCTACTTATGGTAAAGCTACCGGTCAAATTATTTTTCCGCTTGATACAACAGTTGCAAAACAAACAACTGCTAAGATAAAAACCGATGCTTATATTAAAATAACCACCTCTGCCCTTTACCGTGTTAACGGAACAACAGCTCAGCAGCAGGGCGTGGTTCCAGATATTCTTTTGCCTGATCTGCTCGAAACGGTTGGAGAAAAAGAAAAAGACGAACTGTTTTCTTTCAGATTGTTGCCTGTTGAAAAAAATAAATATTACAAGCCGTATAACGTTTTAAACATTGCTTCTGCAAAAACCTTTTCGCAGGGTTTTGTTGACACAAGTGCATACTTTAAAACAATGAGAGAATATATACAATGGGGGGATAGAATCAAAGAGCAGAAAGAGTTTTCGCTGAAGCTGGATGATATGCTGATGATGAAAAAGAAGCAACAGGGTTATATTGATTTTTTTGAAAACTTCAGCCAGCAATCCGCATTTACAGTAGAAAACGACCGGTTACAAAAAGAACGTTTAAAAGCAAGTGAATGGCTGACAGAACTGGATGAAGAAACAAAAGCTGTTCTATTAAATGATCCTTATCTGAATATTTGTTTTCAGGTTCTTATTAAATCACTACCTCAATAACAAAATATTCATTTAGTTTAAAAAATGCATAATACTGATATGAAAAAACAATTACTCTCTTCTGTTTTACTCTTTCTCTTTCTTATTCCATGTTTTCAGTTTGCTTCAGCACAGGACGACAGCCCGGTTGCTTATATGAACCTTGTTCAAAAAGCTGAAGAAGAAGCAACACAAAAATATTATGCGTATGTAAGTGCTGCGGCGCACAGCGGACGTGTACGAAAAATAGAAAAAATGCGTCAGCAATTGCTCAATGGAATTATCAACAGCCGCAACAATGCAATTGGTCTTCCCTTTTACAAAGGCGATAAAACCCTGCGCCAGAGTAGTATTGATTATATGAATCTGCTGTATCTCGTTTTCAATGAAGATTATGCAAAAATTGTAAATATGGAAGAAATAGCCGAGCAGTCGTTCAATGAAATGCAGGCTTATTTGCTGCTACAGGAAAAAACCGGCGAAAAGCTGAATGCGGCACAGGAAAAGAAACAAAAGGCTATTGCCGAATTTGCCAAAAGAACAATGTAAATCTTGTTGACGGAACTTCTGAAATGGGGGAAAAAATGAAAAAGGCAGGATTAGTGATGAAATACCGGAACGAGGTGTTTCTTCATTTCTTTAAATGCAACTGGCAATGGAACGAACTGGGTAAAGCAATTAAGAGTGGTAAAATTACCGATGTGGAACAGGCCAGAAACGCAGTGATAAACTATGCACAGGAAGGAATAAAAGGGTTGGATACACTGAAAAATTTTGAAGGTGATCCTTCTCTTGCAAATGCCTGCAAATACGCATTAAACCAATACAAGCGAATGACCGAAACAGACGTTCCCAAGCTCACTGATTATTTTTTAAAGGCTGAAATTTTTGAGAAAGTAAAAAAATCATTTGATTCAAAATCGCAGCGTGACAGAACGAAAGAAGATATTGATGGCTACAACAAAGCCGTGAATGATATGAATGCCGGAGTAAATACCTTCAACAACATCAACAAAACATTGTTTGATGCACAGAATAACATTCTCAATACCTGGGAAAAAGCCGATAAAAAATTTGCTGATGATCATACCCCTTACTTCAAGAAATAAATAAGTATGCGTTTGCTGAAGGTTTTTTGTTCGGGCCTGTTGGTTCTGTTTCTTTCCTGTCAAACAACAACAGAGAAAATTGCAGATAAAAACAAGGAAGACCTTCCGGTTATTCTTTTGCAGCCTTTACAATCATTTGATCAGCAGGTTCTGTTTTTTTTAAAAGACAGCATTGAAAAATTTTATCCTGTTCAAATTGTAATTAATGAGCCCCGGTCCTTTCCTGCAAACTGTTATTACAAACCAAGAAACCGGTACCGGGCCGATTCAACAATTGCATGGCTTAAATCAATTAAACCAGATTCTGTTCGTTCAATTGTTGGTCTTACAAATGCCGACGTTTCAACTGCAAAAGGATTATACAAAGATTTTGGTGTAATGGGGCTGGGATATAAACCCGGCAGCGCCTGTGTTATTTCAACAGTCCGGCTTAAAAAAACAGCAACAACATCGCAACAGTTGCGTCAACGCATCTTTAAAGTTGTTGTACATGAAATGGGACACAATTTTGGGTTAGACCACTGCCCCAATGAACAGTGTATCATGGTTGATGCTGAAGGAAAAATGAAACTGGACCAGGAAAAAGATTTATGTGCAAACTGTAGAAAAAAGCTGAAGATTTAATCACCAGCCTCTTGCAATTTCTTTCTGCTCCAGCTCAAGAAAACTGTTGTACAATGCTTTTGTAACTGGTCCCGGTTTTCCTTCACCAATTTTTTGTCCGTTGATGGATAGAACAGGCAGCAGCCGTTTGGTTGTACTGGTCACAAATACTTCCGAAGACTTTATTAAGTCATTCATGGAAATATCGCACTCCATTGCGGGCAATAAAGATTTGCTTAAGCGCAGCACCTGTTTTCTTGTAATACCTTCGAGAATGTTGGAAGATGGTGTTGATAATGTTCCGTCATAACTCACAACAAAAATATTGGAACGTGGCAGTTCGCTGATATAACCATTCTTTACATAAAGAATATCATCGGCCCCTGCAACTTTTACTTTTTGCTGCAGCCATACGCCCATCAGGTAATTAATTGTTTTTATAGCAGGAAGATCACGCACATACTCATGTGTAATCAGGTGAAGTCCGTTCTGAAAACCCTCTTCTCCTTTCATTACAAGTTGCTGTTGTGTTATAATAATGTTAGGTTCTGTTGGCGTGTAAGTATCCGGCGATGTGCCGCCGGTAACGGTAATGCGTATGCCGGAAGAAGATAACCCGTTTTTTTGCAGCAGCTCCCTGATGATTGCCTTCCATTCGTCTGCACTGTATTTTACAGGGAGGCGCAATGCTTTTGCAGAACGGGCCAGCCGTTCAAGATGATCATCTATAAACAAAGGAACAGTTTCAGCAGTGCGGAAAAAATCAAATACCGCATATCCTCTCTGGATGGCAAGGTCACCAACGGGGATGGTTGCTTCTTCGGCCGGAATTAATTTATCATTTATAAACGCCCACATGGTGGGTTGAAGTTAGGCAAAAAAAGTTTGTATTGAAATGATGTTTACTGTTGTACTTATTCGCCGGGGTGATACGTTTTTTCTGCGTGCTTCAACACATCCTCTTTATAAAACAGCACCTCTTTAAACTGTCCCTTTGTGTACATGAGCAGTTGATCATTGAAATGTGGTGAAGATGGATCGCCGCTGTTACCACCAGCCAATAAAGATTTTGCTTTTATTTTTTTACCAAACTCAACCGCACAAATGAAACTGTTGCCACTGATGCCGTAACGCTTGGTTGTACCGCTGAAATAACTGCTGTTGTAAGAAGGTAACATTCCCCATGCCGATGATACAAATGCAACCGGGACACTTTCTTTACTGTCATCATACTTCTGCTGCAGATCGTTGCTTACACGCTGGTAACGGTTTATTTCGCCCCATGCAACATCCCATTTTCCATATTTCTGTTTGAAATTTCTTACCACCATCAGCATCGGGTTCAGCAATTGCGCTGCCGATGCTGAATCAGCAAAATGCTGTGTGGCATGCACCTGGTCGGTTTCTCCATCTTCAATATAAATTTTCCGGATAGATAGACCTAACAGCTGTGCCCATTCAATGGCCAATGTAAGAGCAACTGAATTTTCAGCAACACGATAGTTCCATTGCTTTAAAACATTCATTGGCTCGGCCAGTTCCTGGTAAGCAGTTTTGGAAGAAGAAATATTTTCATCGTATCGTTTTATCAACGCTGGAATTAGTACTTCAAACGCAGTGAGATAAGTATCGTAACCTGCGGCAATGGTTTTATCAATGGTAAATTTGTTTTCTTTACTCAATACTCTAGCCGCATTTATTCCACGAAAGTTTTCACCATCGGGTGCCATATAAACAGGATAGTTTTCCTTTTTCGGACTTGCACTGCCGCTTACTGTATATGGTGTGGAGTTGCAGTTCTGAATCCAGCCCGTTGATGGATTGTACACATGCACAATTTCATCCACAGTGTGTAATCCTTTCCAATCGGTTGAAGAAGTTGTGCCGTCCATTACCTTGCTCCAGTTAAGCGTTTTATCACGCACCGGAACAAAGTTGCCGTGCCAGTAAGCAATGTTTCCTTTGTTATCAGCAAACACGGTGTTGTTGGATGTGTTTGCTTTTAACTCCATTACTTTTTTATACTCATCAAATCCTTTTGCTTTTGTCCGCAGCCAGCTTTGTATCAATCCCTTCATATCCCTGTTATTGCTTTTTACAGAAATAATCTGGTCGTTGCGCTTTGCCATAATTGGTCCGTGCTGCGTTGAGTAAGCAACAACTGTTTTTGTTTTTATACCCTTTTCGGTTTTGTAACGCAGCTCAATTGTTTTCTCTTTAACAGGTAACCATTTGTTGTTGTATTGATATATAAACCCGTTCGCTGTTTTGGTAATTTTTTCAGCATACATATCACTTACATCTACATTGCTTGATGTATGCATCCAGCCGCAGTAAGGATTAAAACCCTGGTAAACAAAAAACTGTCCCCATGTAACTGCACCATAAGCATTCAGCCCTTCTTTGCTGATCACATGTACTTCGGGACGGAAATAAAAAGTTACATGCGGGTTGATGTAGAGAATTGCATTCCCGCTTTCTGTTTTGGAAGGAGCAATGGCAAAACCATTGGAGCCGGTTGTGTTTTCTTCAAACGGATTTTTTGTTACAGCCAGTTGTGTGTTTACTCTGTTGTAAAAATTTTTTACATCCTGTACAGTAATATCGCCTGTGCTGATGGCGCCAATGCTTCCATCGGTCCACAGTAATGGATACCAGGGCTGAAATCGTGTAAGCAGCAATGGTTTTACCGATGGATGTTTATAGATATAATAATTAATTCCATCGGCATAGGCGTTCAGTAATTTTTTTAACCAAAGCGGTGCTTTGTTATAATCGGCAATTGCTTCTGTACTGTCGATGATTAAACGCACATAGAGATCGTTGTACAATTCTGCTTCACCAAACAGTTCGGCTTTACGGCCCAGCTTTTCAATATAATTCATCTCCACCCGTTTAAAATCATCTTCACATTGTGCATACAGCAAACCAAACACAGCGTCTGCATCTGTATTTCCGTACACATGCGGTATGCCCCAGTTATCCCGGATGATGGTTACATTTTTTGATTGCTGTTTCCAGCGGTTTATTTCCGGTAGCGAAAAAGATTGTGCCTGTATGAAAACAGGAATGCCGATGAGCAGGAAAAGAATTCTGTACATAATCACTGATGTAACTTGTTTGGAGTTTTGAAAATACAAAAAGAGGAGGTTTCGTGAAGAAACGCTCCTCTTTTATTTTGTTAACCAGTGCTATGAGGGAAACAAAGCTTAAATATCGTCGAAGGAATTCTGGCTCAGCTGTGTTGCCGCAGTATGTGTCTTCTTCTTTTTCCTCAAATCAGGTTTCCAATAAAAATACCAGCGGAGGGTATTCGCTTTTACATATTGACTCCCGCTGAGTTTTTGCTGGTAAACCAGCATATAGCCGAAATCAAATGAAAGTGATGGGGTAACCTGCTGTTTAATACCAGTAAACAAGCGGTTTTGATCGAAAGGATTATAGATTATATCTTTTCCAATCTGCATCAGTAATTCATCTGCAAGATTGATGGAAGGAACATATTTGTTTTTGCTGACAGGAATATTGATGGAATACAGATACCTGAACCTTGTTGTGAAACGGAAAGAATTGGTTAGTTGTCCGCTAACAATTTTCTGAATCCATCTTTCTTCAACTCTTAAACGGTTAATTGTTGATACTTTGCCAACAGCTCCTGTAAGTTGAAACTGCTGATAAATTCTGTGTTCATTAGTAAACAATTCGGTTGCGCCGGATTTGTTTGCAAGCCACATGTGCCCATATCCACCTGCTACTGAAAAGTTTTTATTTACATTATAAAGAGCGCCTGCTCTTAAAAAATAAAAACTGTTATTCGCCATAAAGTTTGTGCGGCGGATGTGTGCATCGGCAATAATACTCCACTTGTTACTTACCTGTGCTGTAGTATTAATACTCCACCAGAAATGGCTTTGTGTTTGTACGGTTTTTTGTGCTTGTGAAACGAAAGAAAATAATAGGAATATGAATATTAAACGAAACGATTTCAAGTGCTGCTTTGTTTTATTGAAGGCGCAAAGGTAGTTACCGGGCTTTTTTAAAAAGTTGAGTTTTGTCACAATTAAATATGACGGGAATTCTTGTATGACCTGAAAGCCAATAATATCAATAGATTACAACAAAAAAAGAACAGATAATTGTTTTTATTATATACTGCAGGCCTTAAACACCCGCATAAAATTTCCACCGAGAATTTTACGGATATCTTTTTTACTGTAACCTCTTTCCATCAGCATCTTTGTAATGAGCGGATAATCCTCCACGCCATTCAGTTCTGAAGGTGGGGCTTCAATGCCGTCAAAATCGCTTCCGAGCCCAACATGATCAACACCAACAAGGCGAACAATATAATCAAGATGATCAATAAGAACTGATAATGACGGGCGCAGATTTTTTACATCATCTTTATATTTTTCTGCAACCATAATTGCAGCATAATCCCTGTCAACATTTGTTTTGATGATTGAATCAACTTCAGCCTGGTGCATGGCAATTAACCGTTCTTTCTTTTTTTCATACGTACTGTCAATAAATCCTGAATAGAAGTTGAGAAAAATCACACCGCCGCTTTGTGCAATAGCTTTGATCTGCTCATCTTTTAAATTTCTCCTGTGCGGACACAAATTCCACACACAACTATGGCTCGCAATAACTGGTTTCGTTGAAGTGCTTACAACATCCCAGAAACTCTGTTCACCAAGATGGCTCACATCAACCATCATTCCCAATTCATTCATGCGTTTCACCACCTGTTTTCCAAATGTGGTTAATCCTTTTTTGTTTTCTGCATTTAATGCACCGCCGGGAGTTGTTTCATCGGCTGCACTTGTTGCCCATGCAGTAGAGTTATTCCAGGTTAACGTCATATAACGTACACCACGTTTATACAATGCATCCAGTTTGCTGAGATCGTTTTCAATCATATGTCCGCCTTCCACACCAAGCATCGCTGCCAGCTTTTTTTCTTTGATTGCTTTTTTTAATTCTGCAGGTGATGACACCAACATCATCCTTGCAGGATTACGGCGCACCCACTCATACACACTGTCAATTTCCTGGTTGGCAAAATTGAATGGCTGCTTTTGTTCGCCACCACAAAAAATGGAAAATATCTGTGCATCAACTCCACCTTCAAACATGCGGTTGAGGTCTGAATGTGTGTTTCCTTTCAGGTTTGTATCAAACGCAACCTTCCTTGCAATGGCAGAAGAAGGAATATCATTGTGCGTATCAACAAGGAAGGAGCTGAAGTGTAATTTTTTATACTGTTGTGCATTTGCATACTGCAAACAAAAAACCATCAGCAATAAAAAAGCAGATTGTTTCATCCCGTTAAATTAATCAATATAATTGTTGCTTCGGTTGCAACGGACGAATAATCAATTTTGTATTTTTTGTTCATGAATTTTCATCAACTTTATTGAATGATTGAATTGATTCCTGTAACTGCTGAAGGTGTTTTGCTGGATGAAGCAAGAATCCTTTTCCGTGAATATGAACAAGAGCTGGATGAAAACTTATGTTTCCAGAGCTTTGAAGCAGAACTGAAAGATCCACTAAAAAAATATGGCCCGCCACGAGGTGTTTTGTATATCGCAAAATGGAATAACGAAACAGCTGGTTGCAATGCATTATATCCTTTACAAAAAACGGATGAGTGTGAAATGAAACGGCTTTTTGTTCGTCCGGGTTTCCGCAAGCATAAAATTGGAAGTATGATGATTGAACAGTTGCTGAAAGATGCTGTTGAACTTGGTTATAAAATCATGAAGCTTGATACGCTGGAAAAACTGCAGCCTGCTATTCGGTTGTATAAACGATATGGTTTTATTGAAACAACTGCTTATTACGAAAATCCGTTAATCGGAGTTGTTTATATGGAAAAACAACTGGCAGATTAACCTTATCTTCAGCAACGATTGCAAAATTTACAAACATGCCTTTAACCCTTTCTGAACTTCAGCCCTTAAGCAGCCGCTTTTCCGGTGAGCTGCTGAATGAAATTGCCGAACATGGTATAATTATGGATTTTAAAGAAGGTACAGAGGTGTTGAAAGAGGGTCAGTATATCAAAGTCATTCCCATTGTACTGAAGGGTCTTGTAAAAGTGTTTGCGCCTTTTGAGGAAAAGGAATTACTGCTGTATTACATTGAACCAAATCAAAGCTGTGTGATGACATTTTCAGCCGGTTTAAATAATTCACCCAGCCGCATTTTTGCCATTACAGAAGAAGACTCAACTTTATTATTGCTGCCCGTTGAAAAAATGAACAACTGGATAAAGAATTATACACAGATTAATGAGCTTTTTTATCAGCAATATAATCTCCGTTATTCCGAATTACTTGATACTATTAACTCGCTTTTATTTAACCGTATGGATCAGCGGCTTTATCATTACCTGGTTGAAAAAAGTAAACTGAAAGGTGAGCGGGTGCTTTCATTGCGCCACAAACAAATTGCTGCCGAACTTGGAACTGTAAGAGAAGTGATAACCAGAGTGATTAAACGGCTTGAGCAGGAGGGAAAAGTAAAACAACTAACAGACGGAATAGAAATTCTTTAGCTGGTGATTGTGGTCACCAGATGCTTTTGCCCGGAAGGTTAGCTTTATGCAATAATCCCTTACAGGCGCATGAATAAATTAACCCGGCTTATTATGGTTTGTATTTTATGTATTGCAATTGTTACGGGCATTGTATTCATCATTCAATTTTTTACCAATTAAAAAAGTATTTATGAAAAAGAACATGGGTAACACAGACCGTATTATCAGAATTCTTATTGCCGCTGTTTTTGCATTTCTCTATTTTTCAGGAAAAGTAACCGGCACTCCTGGTATAGTTTTGCTTGTGCTGGGTGCAGTATTTGTACTTACCAGCATCATCAGTTTTTGTCCGTTATACACAATATTTGGATTAAACACTTGCCCGGCAAAAGAACAGAAGTAATCAAACTTTTTAAATTTCTTTTACAACAAAAAAGGCCGTCAGTTAACTGACAGCCTTTTTTAATAAACACCCGTTTTTATTGCCTGGTTATTTTATACAACGTTTTGCTACCTGATTTTTCTTCAGATACTTCAAGAACATAATTTCCGCTTGAGATGTTTCCGGGAACGGTAATTGTTAATTGATTTGTTCCTGCAGAAATATTCTGCTTCAGGCTTATTACTGTTTTCCCTGTCATATCTGTCAGGCGAAGCTGAATTTTGCCTGCAGCACCTGCTGTATAGCTCACCTGTATTGTTTCTGCAAACGGATTAGGCCATACTTTAATGCCATTTGTTTTTACCCATACAACGGCAACATTGCTGTAATGAGTACGGCCATCAAGATCATACAGTTTAATTCTGTAAAACACCTGTCCGTTGCCTGACAATGTGCTGATATCATCAATGCTGCTGTACTCTTTCTGGAATGCACTTGAACCAGCTGCTTTAACAACTGACCCTGTTTTCGTAAACGGTGCATTGCTTACGCTCCGTTCAATTTCAAAGTAATCGGTGTTTGCTTCGCTGATTGTATTCCAGGTGAGTGCAACTTTCGAGTCTTTCATTGTTGCTTTCAGGGTTAATCCCTCTGCCGGCAATGTAACAAAGCCTGTTATACCAGCATCAAAACTAAGGTTGGTTGTAGTGGTTGTTACAACAATACCTGTAATGGTTGTGCCGGTTACATCACTGTCTGTATTATCATCTCCCCCTGCATTAGCTGTAGTAAATGCTGTTCCGGTTGGTAAGTTAACAAAGCTGAGACTATATGTACCCGGTGCTACGTTCGGGAACAGGTAGTTTCCGTTTGCATCAGTTACAACCACTGCAACGGTATTGCCTCCATTATCAATTAAGGAAACAAGAATACCTGAAGCTGCAGGTTCTGTTGCCTGTTGCACCCCGTCGTTGTTCTTATCAACCCACACATAATTTCCAATTACTGCCCGTGGCTTAAACAAGCCGGCATCAACAGTTAAATCAATTTCACTGGCAGTTAGTACAATGCCTGCTGTTCTTCCTGCACCTGAATTTCCAGACAGAGGAACAGCGTCGCTGTTGGTGTTATCGCCATTGTCGCCGGCACTGTTGCGTTGTGTAAAGGTTGTTCCGCCCGGGATTGTACTGAACTCTGCCTCGTATGTTCCTGCAAGTAAATTACTGAACAGATATTGACCGTTCTGGTCGGTAATCATACTCGCAACCGGTAATGCATCATCTGCAGTACTTGCAATACCATCAGGACCAAAGCCGGGACGATATAATGTTACTGTTACACCTGCAACACCTGGTTCACCTGCATCCTGTACGCCATCTCCATCCTCGTCCATCCAAACATAATTACCAAGAGCAGATCTTGTGCTTGTAATACCTCCATCAAGTGTTGTAATCATAGTATTCGCTACAGTTGTAATTACAGGTGTGTTACCATTTACTATGTCTGCATCACTGCGGTTATCATCTGCGCTTCCGGCTCCGGCCATTGTTGCAAAATCAAATCCGGCAGGAAGATTACTGAATTTCACAGCAAAAGAAACTCCTGCAGTTAAATCAGCAAACACATAATTACCATTTACATCGGTGGTTGTAACAATTGGTGTTGAAGTTAAAGTTCCGGTTTTATCAACCGGCTGGCCTGCTGCGTTTGTAAGTGTTACCATTACGCCGGCAACGCCCGGTTCTGTTCCATTCTGAATTCCATCATTGGCTGTACCGCCACCGGCACCATTATCAAACCAAACTTTGTTACCAAATGATCCTTTTGCTGTATTAACAATACCTAAATCAACTGTCAGGTTTTCTTCCCCTGTTGAAATGATATATAAACCTGTAGTTGAAACACTTCCGCCTGCTGCGTTTGTTACTGAACTTCCGTCACTGTCCACAGCATCATTAGCACCACTGTTTTGCGTAACAGTATTGCTGCCTGTTGGCAGGTTTGTAAATCCAACCTGGTAGATTCCGCCTGCAAGACCGGTAAAGATGTATTCACCTAAAGCATTTGTTGCTGTTGTTGCAAACGGTACAGATGCTTCTGCGCCATTGATCAAACCATCAGCATTGGCATCACGGTAAAGATTAACCGTTACTCCTGTAACGCCGGGTTCACCGGCATCCTGTATATTGTTTGCAGTAACAATATCCCACCAAACTTTGTTGCCTATACTTGCCAGCCCGCTTTTTACGCCAGCAACCAGGCCTGCGTCCACATCAGGTTCATTTTCTCCTGCACTTAGTGTAACAACCACTGTTCTTCCTGTTGCCGGATTTGCATCACTGTTTGCTGCGCTGGCATCATCGCTGCTCCATGTTGGTGCCAGATTGTAACCCTGAGGAATATTGCTGAACCCTACACTGTAATCGCCCGCAGCCAGGTTTGCAAACACATAATTACCATTTGCATCGGTTGCGGTGGTTGCTATTGCTGTTCCTACATTGTTATAAAGCGTTACCGTTACGCCGGCAACAGCAGGTTCGCCTGCATCCTGCACGCCATCTGCATCAGCATCAAACCAAACCAGGTCTCCAAGTTTTGCAGTTCCAGCCGGCGATGTTTGAATCAGACCTGCATCCACAGTCATATCACGCTGACCCTGAAGTAATGAAACGATATGGGTTAGCCCTGTTGAAGGATCTGCATCGCTGTCTTTATGATTATCTGCACCGGCATCTTTTGTTACTAAAGAATATCCCGACGGAGCAACAAAATCAACTTGATAAACAGTTCCTGTAAAACCTGCTGTTGCAGGCAGATTGTTGAAGATATAATTACCAAATGCATCGGTTACTGTTGTAGCATACGGAGTTGCTGCTTCTGCTCCGTTAATTAAACCATCAGCATTGGCATCACGGTAAAGATTCACTGTTACGCCAGCAACACCGGGTTCACCGGCATCCTGTACATTATTACCATTCAAATCAAGCCACACTTTATCACCAAGACTTGCTGTTACATTGGGTTGCATTACAAGACCTGCATCAATGCCCGTTATCTGGGTACCTGCCGCACCGCTGTTAACAGCCGTTGTTTTGTAAGTTGTCTGGCTGAAATCACTGTTGGTTGTAGCATTACCACTGGTTGTTCCGCTGGTTGTTGTTAATAACATACCTGCCGGAAGAGTGATGCCAATTATATAGTTTGTACCTGCATTTAAGTTTGTGAATATATAATTGCCATTTGCATCAGTTACCGTTGTTGCGAGAACGGTAACACCATCTGAGGCAAACAATGTAATGGTAACACCGGCCACACCTGCTTCGTTGGTATCCTGTACGCCATCCCCATCGGCATCGTACCAAACCTTATCACCTATACTGTTGGTTGAAGGTTGTGTAAAAATGACCCCCGCATCAACAGTGAGTTCGCTTTCGCCAGCAGCAAGCCAGAAACTGCCGGTACGTCCCGTAGTTGTGTTTGCGTCATTTCCATTAGCTGCTGTGCTTCCACCAGTTGTATTAGTCAGGTTGGTAGCATTTGAACTGCCTGTTGTTTGTGTATTTGTTTGTGTTGCAAACTGGTAATTTGAAGGCAATGTAAATGCTACATTATATTGCGTTGCATTATTTGTTGTTGATGACAAATTATCGAACAGGTAGTTTCCGTAAGCATCGGTTACAGTTGTTCCAATCACCACATCGTCTGAGGTTCCCGGATTGCCATCTGTTCCGTTTTGGTATAAAGTAACCGTTATACCTGCCACACCGGGTTCACCACTATCCTGTATACCATCATTATCATCATCTCTCCAAACTTTATCGCCGAGATTTGCAAGTGGTTTGAAACCAAAATCAAGATTGTGATTGTTTTGTCCATAATCGCCAGTTGTAAACCGTATTTGCGGAACAATGGTTGCGCCGTTGGAAAGAGAAGCATCATTATCACTCAGATCAACAGCTCCGTTGCCCGCTTTATCTGTTTTACTTAGCTGATAGCCCGCAAGATCGCCCGTACCAGCTCCGGTGGCACTGTTCCAGTCAGCCGAAGCAACCCGTATAATATAATTTTGATTTGGCTGCAGAGTAACATTATAATCAATACCTGTTGCATCTGTACCCGGAGCACTTGTAAAGAAATATGTACCAGTGGCACTGGTGGTCACTGTTCCGATTGCGGCAGCATCTGGCGCGCCATCATTGTTCGCATCAAGAAAAAGTTCAAGAGTAACATTTGCCAAGACGGTTTCTCCTGCATCCTGTATGCCGTTCCCGTTAGCATCATTCCAAACCCGGTTTCCTATTTCAAGATCGCCATAACCAATTAATTCAATATCCCCCAAACCACAACCCTTACCTGCGTAACCGGTTGTATTGTCGTTGGCGTTTGAAACTTCCATCATATGGTCCCTGGTATTTGCGCCGGTATTGCTGTTAAACCAGTCAACACCCTGCGACCAAACAGCATTTGGATCCATGCTGGTAACCGTTATTTCTTCTTTACCTGGCAAAACCGCTAATGAGCCCTGGGTTGTATTCATGTGGAATGTTCCTATCGAAGTGCTGGTATTACCGTTGAACACATGGTCCTGGTAATAAAACTCACCTCCTCCGGGACCTTGTCCATTACCAGCTCCGCCGGTGGCAGCCTTGGAACTGTTTGGCCCTTCTTTTGCGTTCGATTCCAGCTCAAAGCTGCAAGAAGAAGTACGGTAAGCCCTTAAAACTTCACCAACCGCAGTTGCTACTTCCAGATCACCCGCCACATTATTAAACCTGCGTTGAAAATGACCAACCTGATCACCAACACGATCACGAAGACCTATAATCAGTGAACCATCGGACGGGTCAAATTCAATATCTGTAAACATTGCCTGTGTATAAAACATCCGGGCTTCAGTATTCCATGTTAATGAAGTGGTGGCACTTGTGTTTCTCCACAATTCAAACGTTTCATCATAGCTATCGCCATTGGTACCCCTGTTAAAGTTGAGCGGGAATTGCAATGTTGGTGAGGCTGCCCAAGTGCCGGTGGCAGGGTCAAACTCAAAAACATAAGCCCACAAATCGGTATATTCAGGATTGCCTGTATTGTTATCGGTTGTAGAAACAGCACCGGCTCCTTCGCCTGTTGTTACCGCACCTACATACAATTTGCCCCTGTAATATTTTAAACCAAAAGGACGAAGCCTTCCTTTTGTACCATCATAAAACTGAGAATTGTCGCTGGCATAAGTTGTTGCATAACCTCCGCCCAAGGAGCTGCGCAAAGGAGGATTTGGTAAAGAATATGAAACAGTAGCGGAAACTGCAGTTGGGTTTGTTATACTGTTTAATGTATGACGGTACACTTTTCTATCATATAAATTCACTACATATAAATAGCGTCCGTCTTCAGAAACCTCTATATCACCAAGTCCTGCTATTCCAACCTGACCATAAGCTGATGGATCGGCATTTTCTGCACTTGCAGTACCCGTAAGTCCTCTTGCTGCATTGCTGCCCACAACACATTGACCCAAAGGCAACCCTGTTACAGCATCAGTTGCACCCAGATAGCTGATTGCAGTTGCTGAAGTTACGTTATACGATGCGGCAGCGCCAAAAGCTGGTGCACCAGCAGTACTGTTTGAACGTGTGGCATACCCGCTTGCATCCATATTAAAAAAGTTAACTACACTGCCTGTTGAAAGTTATGTATCCACCATATAAATACCTCCGCTACCTAAAGTGCCAAGGCCCGCATGTCTTTTAATAAAAGCTGCTGTAAATAGTTTTCCGGCTTGCTTACTGTATGCCAGTCCGTAACAGTTACCGATATAGCTTGCTGCTAATGTTCTTTGTGCCGGTGTGGTGGCACCAACAGAAGTTCTGTTTGCATTATACGGAGTACCTTCCAATGCCGGTCTTGTTGTAGCAGTTCCGCTACCTGCCAGCGGATCGCCATTTATATGGCGTATTGTATAGAAATAAGGGTTTGTAGCTTTAAAATACTGGGCCGGGTTGTTCACAGCGTAATCAATATTAACGGCAGCTGCCCCTGAAGTAATAAATCGCACAGAAGTACCATAAGTCACTCCCGAACCAGAAGAGAAATCTATCAGGCTGTTTACAAAACATGATCCGCTTGAAGGAATGATAAACTCAAGCCTTACTGCTGTTCCTGAAGCAACAAATCCTGTATTTGATCCCTGAACCCCGTTAAAAGCAGTGCCGCTTGAAGGGATGGTATAGAGCCCCCCCCACAGTTGTGGTATATGAAGCAACTTGCACATCGTTAGAGTTGTAGGCGTTTACAACAACCCCGGGTACAATCGGCTCCACAAAACCGGCGGCTGTTTGTCTTGTGCCGTTTCCGTTAAAATCTCTGAATGTGATTCCTGAAATCTGGGCAAAACCCACTGTATGCATAAGTAACAACACAAAGCATAACACAAAGAATTTCTGCATTTTTTATAGAATTGGTTTAGTGTGCGAAAATAAGCATAAACACTTATTTATTTTAAATATGGCCTCTATGGTATCTTGTACAAGTCGAGTTTTTGAATAGGTGGGTTGCTTTCACTGACCAAAAAGATTTCGTTTTTTTGAAATTAACCCAATGAAAGCTTCTCTGATAAAACTTGTTGTTATTTAATGGCTTTTCCTGTTTTGTTTCACTGAAAATCAAACAGCCATGAAAAAACAGCATTTTAAAACTAACAACGTTAAAAAACAGGAATACGGGTGATATAAATCATCCCGGTTAAATTCTTTCCGCCATAGATTGCGACCCACTTTAAATGACACACAGTGTCAAAACCATTTGAAATCTCCGCCATAACGATTGCTTGCAGATTTTTTTCTCTGCACGGCTTTTCTTTCTCAAATACAAACGATTGTAAAAAAACAAAGGTGTTATGACAGCCCATACACATCACCACCACGCTCATACACATGCCAACGAGCTTTCAAAAACTGACCCGAGGGTGAAATTGATTGCCGCCAAAATGAAAAAGGAAAATCATAAGCCAGACGCTTTGATTGAAATTCTTCACACTGCTCAGAATGCTTTCGGATTTCTTCCCAAAGAAGTGCTTATTTACATTGCCGACGGTCTTAAATTACCCCCTTCAAGGGTTTTTTCAACAGTTACATTTTATCATTTTTTCTCCCTTAAATCAAAAGGCGAGCATACTTGCCTGGTTTGTACAGGAACCGCCTGTTATGTAAAAGGGGCCCAGGCACTGCTGAACAAGATTGAAAGCCAGTTTGCGCTGAAACCAGGACAGGTTACCGCTGATAATAAACTCGGTGTTTCGGTTGCCCGTTGTATTGGCGCCTGCGGACTTGCTCCTGCGGTGGTTATAGATAATGAGGTACAGGGCAAGGTTACTGAAGATGATTTAATCCATTCTATTAAAGGCAAAATCGGAATTATATGAACCGACATGAACTACAGGCAATGGCCGAAAAAGCAAAGGAAAAACACAGGCAACTGAAACATAAAATTTGTGTTTGCTGCGGTGCCAGTTGTATTTCCTCCGGGTCTGAGGATGTATTGAAAAAGCTCCAGGATGAAATAAAAACAAGAGGGCTGGAGAATGAAATTGAAGTGGTTCCCTCGGGCTGTATGGGGCCGTGCAACCAGGGTCCGTTGGTAAAATACCTGCCCGAAAACACAATTTACCAGCGCATTGATTGTGAAAATCTCGATCGTGTTATTCAAAGCCAGATTGTTGAAAACAAACCGCTGGAAGATCTGCTGCTGTTTGCTGATTCAAGAGAAAAGCCATTTGTAAAAGCCGATGATGATCCTTTCTTTAAAAAGCAAATGAAAATTGCTTTAAAAGACTGTGGCGATATTAATCCTGAGAATATAGAAGATTACCTGGCTGTTGGCGGTTACAAAGCACTGGACAAAGCCTTGTTTATCTTAAGTCCGGAAGAAGTAATTGCAGAAGTAAAACAAAGCCGTATCCGTGGTCGTGGCGGCGCAGGCTATCCAACCGGTTTAAAATGGGAGTCTGTTTATAAATACGTCAGCGATCAGAAATATGTTATTTGTAATGGTGACGAGGGTGATCCCGGCGCTTTCATGGACCGCAGTGTACTGGAAGGCAATCCGCACCGTATTCTTGAAGGTATGGCGATTGCTGGTTATGCCATTGGTGCAAGCAAGGGTTATGCTTATATACGGGGTGAGTATCCGTTGGCTATTAAACGCTTTGAACTTGCAATAAAACAGGCTACCAAACATGGTTTGCTCGGAAAAAACATTCTCGGAACGGCCTTTTCTTTTGATGTTGAAGTACGAATCGGAGCTGGCGCCTTTGTTTGTGGCGAAGAAACAGCACTGATTGCTTCCATTGAAGGAAAGAGAGGAACTCCAAAACCCCGTCCGCCATTTCCTGCCGAAGCAGGTTTATGGGGCAAACCAACATTGATTAACAACGTAGAAACATATGCTGCCATCGCCCCGATTATTGTAAATGGAGGCGAATGGTACAGTGAAACAGGTACTGCTAAAAGTGCAGGTACAAAAGTGTTTGCTCTTGCGGGAAAAATTAACTACTCGGGATTAATTGAAGTACCAATGGGTACAACCCTGCGTGAAGTGGTTTTTGATATTGGCGGAGGCATTCAGGGTGGCGGCGAATTTAAAGCCGCACAAACAGGCGGCCCGTCTGGAGGGTGTATTCCTGCTGAACACCTTGATGTAAAAATGGACTATGAATCATTGGTTAATCTTGGTTCTATTATGGGTTCCGGTGGTTTAATTGTTATGGACAAGAGCTCGGATATGGTGGATGTTGCCCGTTTCTTCATGGAATTTTGTATGGATGAAAGCTGCGGAAAATGTGTGCCCTGCCGTGTTGGAACTAAAATGATGCACGATCTGCTGCAAAAAATTTACCAGGGCAAAGCAACTCAGATTGACCTCGACAGACTGGAAGAGCTGGCTGTGTATGTAAAAGAGACCAGTTTGTGTGGCCTGGGAGGCTCTGCACCAAATCCGTTGCTGAGTACCCTTCGGCATTTCAGGGAAGAATATGAAAGTAAAATTTTGAAAGAGGCATAAACCGCATCAAAGAAAAAAGTATGAACAAAATTCCTGTTATAATAGATGATAAGAGCTTCGAAGTTGACCCTCACAAAACCATTCTCGAAGTATGCAGGGAACACGACATCGAAATTCTCACCATGTGTCACCTGAAAGGTGTAATAGACATTGGCGCCTGCCGCCTCTGTTTGGTTGAAGTTGAAGGAATAAACAAACTGTTGTCGGCCTGCACCACAAAAGTTGCAGCCAACATGGTGATTAAAACACAAACTGAACGCATCAAAAAATATCAGCGTATCACAACCGAGTTGTTTTTTGCTGAACGAAACCATGTATGCGCCGTTTGTGTTTCAAACGGAAAATGTGAACTGCAGAATCTTGGATATAAAGTAGAACTGGATCACATCCGCTATCCGCATCTTTTCCCTCAATGCGATGTTGATACATCTCACCCGTGGTACGTAATGGATCACAACCGCTGCATTATGTGTACTCGTTGTGTAAGGGTTTGTAACGAAGTTGAAGGTGCACACAACTGGGATGTAATGAACCGTGGGCACCAGGTACGGATTATTTCCGACTTCAATACTCCTTGGGGAGAGTCAACCACCTGCACATCGTGTGGTAAGTGCCTGCACGCCTGTCCAACCGGTGCTATCTGGCCCAAAGCCATTGTGCAGGGACAGCTGGAGAAAAACCCCGGAATGGTTAACGAATTAGTGGAAAGAAGAAAAATGAAACTCTAAATATTCCTTCATGAGCAAGAAAAAATTAGCAACAGTATGGCTGGGCGGATGCTCCGGATGCCACATGAGTTTGCTTGATATTGATGAACGCATCCTGGATGTTGCCAAACTGGCCGACATTGTAAAAAGTCCCGTTGTTGACGGCAAAGAATTTCCCGAAGTGGACATTGCTTTGGTGGAAGGTTCGGTAACAAGTGATGAGCATCACCGTGAAATTTTACACATACGCAAACATGCAAAAACATTAATTGCCTTTGGTGATTGTGCGGTAATGACCAACGTTACCGGCATGCGTAACTATTTTAACCTGCAGGATGTTTTTGATACTTCGTATGTACATGCTGTAAGCAACGATCATGAAGGAAATGTACCGGATCACCCATCTCTGTTACGCCTGAATGATAAGGTTGTTCCGCTGCAGGAAGTAGTACCAGTTGATTTTGTAATTCCGGGCTGCCCTCCCGATGCAGACACTATCTTTTATGTGCTGTTTGAATTTTTAAATGATCGAATTCCAAATTTAAGTAAGGCCAAAAAATTGAAATATGGATAAGCGTAAAATATTTATCTCTCCTGTAACAAGAATTGAAGGACACGCCAACATCACCATTGAACTGGATGATAATGGCAATGTAAGCGATGCGTTGTTTCATGTAAACGAATTCAGGGGATTTGAAAAATTCTGTGAAGGCCGCATGTACACCGAAATGCCCACCATCACACCCCGGATCTGTGGTATTTGTCCAACCAGTCATACGCTGGCAAGTGTAAAAGCCTGTGAAATGATCCAGGGCATTCAACCCACTTATACCGCCAACCTGTTAAGAAGGTTAATGCACATCGGGCAAAATCTTTCATCACATGCTTTGTCGTTCTTCCATCTTTCTTCGCCCGATTTTTTATTGGGTTATGACAGTGATCCTGCAAAACGAAACATTCTCGGCATTGCAGAAAAGTTCCCCGACATTGCTGTGCGTGGCATCAGGCTGAGAAAATTCGGACAGGAGCTGAGCGAACGCATCACCGGTAAAAAAATTCATATCATGGGTATTGTGCCCGGCGGTATGGCCTATCCTCTTACGGAAGAAAACCGGAAAGCATTACTGGAATGGATACCCGAAGCAATTGAAACAGTTCAGCTCGGAATCAACATCATAAAAAAATTCCACGAAGACAATCCAGAAATGGTGGCAAGTTTTGCCAACTCTCCCACACTTTATCTTGGCACAGTAGGCCCGGCAGGTGAACATGAATTGTACGATGGAAAACTTCGTTTCATGAATGGTGATGGTATTATTCTCCAGGATCAGCTTGATCCTGCAAGGTATCTTGAGTTTATTGCTGAACGTTCAGTTAACTGGTCGTATCTCAAATATCCTTATTACAAACCTTATGGTTTTGATAAAGGCTTTTACCGTGTTGGTCCTTTGGCAAGATTGAATGTCTGCAGCCGCATGAAAACACCGCTTGCACAGGAGGAGTTTGAAAAATTCAAACACATGAGCGGCGGCAAACCTGTACACGGAACGTTCTATTATCACTACACAAGATTAATTGAAGCATTAAGCGATGTGGAAGATGCTGAACGCATTTTAAATGATCCGCAGGTAACATCACACCACATACAACATCATGGCCGCTGGAACTATGCTGAAGGCATAGGCAGTTCGGAAGCACCAAGGGGAACTTTGTTTCATCATTACAAAACTGATGAAACAGGCAAGCTCCTGAAGGTAAATCTGCTGATTGCTACCGGCCAGAACAACCCTTCCATGAACCGTTCGGTACTGGAAGTGGCCAAACAATATGTGAAGGGTGATGATATAAAAGAAGGAATGCTCAACAGGGTTGAATCAACCATCCGCTGTTATGATCCCTGCTTGTCCTGTTCAACACATGCGCTGGGGCAAATGCCAATGGTGATTGAAGTAAAAGATAAAAAAGGCGAATTAATAAAGCGTATAGAGCGTAATTAATTTCAACAGTACTTACCCAACCTGTATATAATAACATCCAGTGAAAGGCTTTTCTTCGCTGGATGTTTTTTATTGTTGTTCCTGCAGTTGATTCCGTTTCTTTTTTACGAATGAAATCATCAATCCGCTTCCAATAATACAGGCAATTCCCACTAACGATAAGCCGTCGGGAAATGCATCGCCCAGCATCATACCAATAAAAATACTGAAGATGATATTGCTGTAACCAATAGCCGAAACAATTCCGGCCTTATCGGCTCCGTAAGCTTTGGTTACAAAATATTGTCCGAACAATGCTGCAAAGCCAAGCAACAGCAGCAGCCCCCATTCACTTTGCTGAGGCCATCGCCATTCAATAAAAAATAAATCATCTGCAGGAAGCTGAAACACAATCCGTATCAACACAAACAACAAAGGAACAAGTACGCCGGTTAATACAAACGATAACACAATGATTCTTGTATCATAAAATTTCGTGAGCCTGCCCACCGTTAAATAGGCAATAGCCGATGAAATGCCGCTGATTAATCCTGCTATATGATAATACCAGGATAAATGAATGCCTGGCTTGTAAATCAAAAGCATGCCTGTAAAACCTGTTAATACAGCCAGTAAAACCAGTTTGCCCTCATATTCACGAAAGAGAACAAAAGAAAAAAGGGCAATGAACAATGTTGAAGTGAGGTTGTAACTCATGGCTGTTCCAAGAGGTAAATGCAGAATACAATAGAGCAACGTATAAAGAGCTGTTGTGCCCATTAATCCACGAAAAATAAGTCGTGGAAATTTTCCTCCTGCACTTTGAGGCTTTTTGCCCATGAAACTAACAAGCAGCACAAGCAAACCAATCATGTTTCTCCAAAAAACAAGTTGGCCTGCATTAAAACTTTCTTTGAGTGCTTTTGTTGCTCCGCCCATTATTGAAAACCCCAGTGCTGCAAGCAGCATAAAGAAAACACCTCTGTATGTGGAAGAAATTTTCACTCCTGGGTTTTTGAAAACAAACAACTGCTGAGTAATTACTGAATGCGAAAGTAAACCAGATCAGCTTTCCACAATCGTGAAAAAACTTTGTTAAAAAATGATGTTGTTTGAATGAGTTTTTCCTCTAACTTAGCGCAGCTCTTTAAAAAGAAAAAGGTCACCTGTAGAAACAGCTGACCGTTAACGATTGCTTGCCATATAAAAAAGAGTTCTATTTGTTTTTTTACAGCGTTTGCTGTTTTATCACCGAGGCCGTTACTATTGCTTACCCAACGATTGCTTGCTGTATGATTTTTTCTTGCCTTTAATGATGGTGTAAAATTACCCCACAGGTATTTACCCGTCAAATCAAATTACAAGTATTTATATGATGTCAAAGACTTCATGTACTACTGAAATGTAAGCTGATTAAGGCTTTCACGAAAAAAACTGATTATGTCCAACAGGTTTTCAGATACATTATTTCAATTGGTTCACACCCTTGAAAAGGCCGAAAAACGACACTTTAAACTTTACATCAAACGCAGTTCTTCCAAAGAAGATCTGAAAATTATCCAGCTTTTTGATGCGTTGGATAAAATGCACGAGTATGATGAAGCGGTGTTACTGAAGAAACTTACCGAAGGCAGCAAAACCAAGCTCGCCAATCTTAAAACACATTTATACAAAGAACTGCTTGCCAGTTTGCGTCTTTTAAAAACAGGCGACAATGTTGATTTGCAACTGAGTGAACACTTAGATAATGCCCGCATTTTGTATAACAAAGGTTTGAAACAGCAAAGCCTGCGCATTATTGAAAAAGCAAAAGACGTTGCAAGGGCCAACCATAAGTACAATTCGCTTGTGCAGTTAATTTCGCTGGAGAAGAAAATTGAAACCCTGCATATTACCCGCAGCACCACCGATAAAACAGAGCGCCTTGCTGAAGAAGCATTGGCCATCAGCAGCCATGTTGACCGTGTTACCCGTTTTTCAAATCTTGCTTTGTTGCTCTACCGCTGGTTTGTAATCAACGGTCATGCAAGAAACGAAGACGATGAAAAAGATATCAAAGCCTTCTTCAAAAGTTATTTGCCCAAAGACATGAATATGGTGAATGGCTTTTATGAAAAGCTATACCTCTATCAAAGCTATTGCTGGTATGCGTTTATACGGCAGGACTTTTTAATGTACTACCGTTACAGCCAGAAGTGGGTTGATTTATATGATGAAGATCTGTTGCTGAAATCAATTGAAACAGGGCACTACATTAAGGGCATGCATACATTGCTGAATGCGCATTTCGATCTGCGCAACTTCCGCAAGTTTGATGAAGCCATTGAGCAGTTTGAACGTTATGCAAAAACAGATGTTGCCCAGGAGCATGATAACTTCCGCACACATACATCCATTTACATTAACAGCGCCAAACTCAACGGCCATTTAATGAAAGGAACGTTTAAAGAAGGAATTGCACTGGTAAAGGAAATTGAAGAGCGCCTGCATGAATATGCTTTGTATGTTGATCAGCACCGTATTCTTGTTTTCAACTATAAGTTTGCCTCCATTTATTTTGGTAACGGCGATTATGATACTGCTATTGATTACCTGCACCGCATCATTAACGAATCGTTTGATCTGCGGATTGATCTGCAGTGCTATGCCCGCCTTATGCACCTGCTTTGCCATTATGAACTCGGTAATTACGAAATTCTTGAATCGCTGAGCAAATCTGTTCACCGTTATATGGCGAAGATGAAAAATCTTACTGTTGTGGAAGAAGCCATCATCCGTTTCTTAAAAACAAACTTTAAAGCTCCCGACCAGATCAGGGAATCATTAAAGAAACTGCTGGAGCAGATCAAGCACCTGGAAAGAAACCGGTTTGAAACAAGATCGTTCGCTTATCTTGATATTATTTCCTGGCTCGAAAGCAAAGTGTATAACAAAACAACACAGGAAGTGATTTATAGTAAATACCTGAAGAGTAAGAAGCGATAAAATCTCGTGCTGCTTTTCCTGTTTTGTTGCAAATGGCTTTTCTTTACAGTTATGAACTGATCCATAACAAATCGTTACATGAAAATTAATTCCCTGTTTACTATCCCGGTTATTGCTTTGCTTTTTTCTGTTTCAGAAAAAAAGCAAACATCATCTCTTCTTTCTTCTCCTGAAAAAATAAATGCGGAGACCGTTCCGCAAACCGGCGCCGACCAAACGGAAAAATATGTTCCTTACTTACAAAACAAACGGGTTGCGGTACTTGCAAACCCCACCACGATTATTGGCAAAAAACATTTGGTTGACAGTTTGCTGAAGCGTGGAATAAACATTGTAAAAGCGTTTGGTCCGGAACATGGCTTTCGTGGTAATGCAAGCAACGGTGCAGAAGTGGGCGATGAAAAAGATGCAGCAACGGGTATCAGCATTATTTCGCTTTATGGAAATAAACGAAAACCATCGGCGGCTGATCTTGCAGATGTTGACCTGGTGATTTTTGATATACAGGATGTGGGCTGCAGGTTTTATACGTATATCAACATACTGCGTGATGTGATGGAAGCATGCGCAGATAACAACAAGGAGCTGATGATACTTGACCGTCCGAACCCGAACGGTTATTTGGTTGACGGACCCATCCTGGATATGAAATTAAAATCGGGGATTGGACAGTTTCCCATACCGATTGCGCATGGGATGACGATTGCAGAATTTGCAAAAATGATTAACGGCGAAGGCTGGCTTCCCAATAAAAAAACCTGCAAGCTGAAAATTATTCCGCTGAAAAATTACAGGCACGATATGGAATATGTGCTGCCGGTAAAACCATCGCCCAACTTAAATACACAGCAAAGCATTTTGCTTTATCCCTCCACCTGTTTGTTTGAAGGTGTATCGCTGAATCATGGAAGAGGAACAATGTTCCCTTTTACAATCATTGGCGGACCGAAGCTGAAAGGCATTTACAGTTTTTCTTTTACACCTGTAAGCATTCCGGGCATGAGCGAAAAGCCTTTGTACATGAACGAAGTTTGTTACGGACTTGATTTAAGAAATTACGATGTAAGTCTGCTGCGAAAAAGCAAACGCATCAACATACAATGGATGATTGATTTGTACAAGGCTTACCCCGACAAAGAACATTTCTTTGACCGCTCCATCAGCAAGCAGATGGGCAATATTGATTGGCTGAGCGGCGATGCTGCATTTAAGAAACAGATTATTGCTGGAAAAACGGTGGAGGAAATTCGGCAGTCGTGGGAGCCGGGACTTTCGCAATACAAAACCATGCGGAAGAAGTATTTGCTTTATAAGTAAGTTGTTTGCCTTTTGTTGGGGAGGCTTTCGGGATTTACCTGTTTCCTTTTTCGTTTTCACAAAAAGACTTTTTAAAATGACCGCCCTGCCCGGCGGTTTTTTTTGCAAAATGTGGCTTTGTAGTTGTTAATAAGTGCAATGCATGTTGCAGTTATTTTACTACATGTTGCAATTATTTCATTGCACGTTGCAGTTATTTTAATGTTTGTTGCAGTTTTTTGAATGCACTTTGCAGTTATTTCAATGTTTGTTGCAGTTTTTTTAATGTACGTTGCAATTATTTTACTGTTTGTTGCAGTTTTTTGAATGCGCTTTGCAGTTATTTCAATGTTTGTTGCAGTTTTTTTAATGTACGTTGCAATTATTTTACTGTTTGTTGCAGTTTTTTCATTGCACGTTGCAGTTTTTTTAATGTAAGTGCCCGTTTATTTGATGTTTTGGGCGGTTTTTGTATCTTTTTAGCCTGAAAAATACTTTTTATGCTTCAATTGAACGTTCTGGAACTGCTTGCAGGCAGGGGAATTACCAATCCGCAGCGGTATTTGGTTAAACAGGGAATTCCTTATTACACCGTGAGCCGCTTAGTAACCAACAAATCGAGGAATATCAGTTTTGATGCGCTGGAACAGCTTTGCCTGGTGTGCAAGTGCACGCCTGATGAGTTGTTTGTGTGGGTGGCTGATGAAAAAACTGTAGCTGATGAGCCCGTTGCTCTTGAAAAGCTGAAACCGAAGCCGAAGTTGCCGACTGCTGCTGAGCGGTTGCGGAATTTATCGGCGGAACAGGTGCAGAAGCTGCAGGAGTTTATGGATGAACTGGAGAGGAATAAGTAAAGTTTTTTTAGCTTCTTAAAAATTCTTCTATTGTTGGTCAGGCGACCAACAACGGCGTGAGGCAGGCGATGAAATACGCAATGCGCATTTTGTATTGTGGCGTAGCATATCTGCCAGAAAAAATACAAAATACGTATTTCGCATGTTTGATTTTTTCTGGTATAAGCTATTCATTTCCGATGCATTACAGGAAAAACAGGATTTTTTGCAAAAATGGCCTATTGCGTCTATTTTTGAGTTAGCTGTAATATTGAAGGGAGCTCACGTACCTTAACTTTAGTTAAAATGGATACAGTTTTTATAAGTTATGGAGGACCTGACGAAGCATTTGCTTCTTTATTAAACACAAACCTAAACAAGGCGGGTATAAAAACATTTTTCTTCCCTATTGATGCAAAGCCAGGCGTAAAATTGCATCGAATTATGCGTGATGGCATAAATAGTTATGACAAAGTAATTTTTATCTGTTCTAAGAACTCTCTTAACCGTAATGGTGTGATTAACGAACTTGAGGAGTCATTACAGCGAGAAGCCAGAGAAGGTGGGATTTCCATATTAATTCCAATAACATTAGATGATTATGTCTTCACTGAATGGGAACCAAAGCTATCGGGTTTAAAGCAAACTCTACAAGACAGAGTGATAGCAAATTTTCAAGGTTCGTTAACTGATGATATAATTTTACAGAACTCTTTAAAAAAGCTAATTAGGTCTTTAGGTAGTAGCTCACCGCTGTCTTATATCTCACTAGTTTCAAATGTATTTATAGAAGATATTTACGGTAGAAAAGCGAAATGGTTTATGGAGAGAGAACTGATTGCACATGACCAAATAACAGAATTAGCTAATAGGGAAATTGTTGGAACTGGAAAAATATTTGCGATATCAACTAACATTGGGAAATTACAACCAGCAGTTTTTGAAGGAGGCTCACAAACCTATATCACAAAATTTGACACCCCTTTACCACTAAATGAACCATTTAAGCATATTCTAGAATTAGAAGTACTGGATTCTCTAGCAGAAGAGGACGAGGATTTTATCTTTAGAGTTCATAATTACTACGACTACCAAGAAATTAACATATACTTTCCAGAAAGCAGAAAGGTAAAAAAAGCAAAAGCATTTCACCGAATAAGAAGCACGAGCTATGAATTAGACAATTTAGTTATTGAGAAAAATAACACTCATTTGAAATTACTTACAAGGAACCCTATTGTTGGAACTGCATATCAAATAAAATGGACGTGGTAGGTGAAAATACTACAGCTAACATCAGTATTTGCAAAAGCTGGGCGGACGGAAGCCGTGTTTCAACTTTTTGTTTTTCAATTTGGCTTCATATCGGGCAGACGAATAACTATTTAGCTATGTGCAAATCATCACCATTAATTTATAAATTTAGCTTCAGGTAGCCGGGCGGACGGAAGTCTATTCCCCAGCCTTCGCAAATACCTGCCCGTCGTCGTCGAAACAGTCAAGCTAAAAGACCACAGAACAATTCGCAAGCAATCATGATGACAATAGAAACCAAGAACCTGCAACTCATACCCTGCGACACTGAAATATTAACAGCAGCTATCCTGGGAGATGAAATTCTTGCAAAGAAAATTAACGTGACGGTTCAAGACAACTGGACAGAATTTGGCGTTGCTGCATTGCAGTATTCACTTGACCGGCTGACGGATAGCGAAGATGAAAAAAACTGGTGGACATATTTTCCAATTCACAAGCTCGATAACAAACTAATCGGAAGTGGTGGTTATAAGGGTAAACCAACAAATGACGGGACAGTAGAACTTGGCTATGAAATTGCCCCTGGTTACCGCAATCGTGGACTGGCAACAGAAATGACAAATGGGTTCATTGAAAACGCCTTCAAAGACACAAGAGTGAAATCCATTATTGCTCATACTCTCGGACAAGACAATCCTTCAACCAGAGTCTTACAGAAATGTGGTTTTAAAAAAGTAGAAGAAATGAATGACCCAGACGATGGGCTAATCTGGAAATGGGAACTAAAAAGACAATGATCAGCGGAATTAGCCAGGAACATTAACTCATTATGATGATTCATTCTTTTGGTTGGTGAGAACAGCAACCGATCCGGAAGTATTTTATCAGCCATGCATCTCTATCGGCAGCATGTTCACAAGCAACTATTTTCGCCTGGGCATTCTTTTACAATACCGGCTTGCCGGTCATTTTTTAAATTTTCATGAGCCGCTCCACCGCCTGCTCTAATGTGTGGTTGTTTTTACTGAAACAGAATCGAAGTACTTTATCATCTTTCCCGTTGCGGTAAAATGCAGAAAGGGGAATTGTGGCAACACCTGTTTCTTTTGTTAAACGTACTGCAAGCTCTTTATCACTTTGGTTACTGATGCGGCTGTAACCGGCGCAGATAAAATAACTGCCATGCGTGGTAAGCAAATCAAACTTCGTGTTTTTCATCAGCTCAATAAAATAATCTCTTTTCTGCTGCATTGCCATTGGCAGTGATAAATAGGCTTCTTTGTTGTGCAGGTATTGTGCCAGCGCAACCTGCGCCGGTGTAAAACAACTGAAACAATTAAACTGGTGCACTTTCCTGTATTCTTTCATGAATGATGCAGGAGCAACACAGTAACCGAGTTTCCATCCTGTGCAGTGATATGTTTTTCCAAAAGAAAAACAAACAAAACTACGCTCAAACAGTTCGGGATATTTGAGCAAGCTTTCGTGCTGAAGGTTATCATAAATCAAATGCTCATAAACTTCATCGCTGATGATAAAGATGCCTGTGCCGGCCACAATTTTTTTTAATTCTTCAATATCATTTTTATCAATTACGCTTCCTGTTGGGTTGTGCGGCGAATTGATGATAATGGCTTTTGTACGTTCAGTAATATTATTGCGCACTAATTGCCAGTTGATTTTATAATCTGGATAAGTAAGCGGAACTGTTACTGCAGCGCCACCGTTAATTTCAATATTCGGAATATAGCTGTCGTATGCCGGTTCAAATACAATCACTTCATCGCCTTTGTTGATAATTGTTGTTAATGCTGAATAGATGGCATAAGTTCCTCCGGGAGTGATGGTGATTTCTGTATCGGGATTTATTGTATTGTTATACAGCAACTGAATTTTTTCTGCAAGTGCTTCTCTTAACGAAATCAATCCGGGCATGGGTGCATATTGATTATATCCCTGCTTCATTGCTTCATTTACCCTGGCAATTAATTCTGCGCTCATTTCATAATCGGGAAAGCCCTGTCCAAGATTAATGGCATTGTGTTCTGTTGCCAGCGCACTCATTACGGTAAATATTGTTGTACCTGCATCGGGAAGTTTGGAGTTGATATGCACGTTCATGTTGTTGATGTATGGCTATAAAATTAGCAGGAATCGGTTATTTGTTCTGCATTTCTTTGTGCCAATGCTTTGCCAACATTTTTAAGCATTAACAAATCGTTTAACAAAAAGAGGCATGTTGGCATTGCGTTTGAATTTTACTGTACAACAACCGGGAAATAAAAAAGATGTACAGCAATAATCCCGGTACTTGCTGTAGTAACAATAAAAATTACAATTATGAAAAAGCTTTACACTCTTGCTGTGTTGATGATGTTTGCAGTTGCAGTATCTGCAGCCGACAGAAGGCCAATGGTAACTGTAAGAAGTAACGATCATTATAAAATTGTTATTGACGGCAGAAGTTTTCACAACTACAATGATGCTTTTGTAATTCCTGATGTACGTGGCGGACGACATACTGTAAAAGTGTATGAACTGCGCAGGGGTTTGTTCGGTTTTCGTGAAGTGCTTGCAGATGTTGCCACTTTTTATGTGAATTATAATGATGTGGTGATTGGTGTAGATCACCGGGGTAATATAAACATTCATGAAGTGGAAAACCGCTACCGCCATGATAACGGAAACCATAACGGCTGGTATAAAAAAGATGAGCGTGGCAAAGGAAAAAAAGACCGCTATGATGATGACCGTTATGAAAAAAGAGGTCGTGGTTAAAAAAGTTTTCTTTCATAAAAAAGTTCCGGTGTTGCCGGAACTTTTTTTATGTAGTTGAAATTTTTTTACCAGTTGACTGTTTGTTTAATCCTGCTTACAAGACTATGATATATTTTCTGCATCATTTCATTCATAGCTTCTTCTTTTGAAGGTACCTGCTGACTCCGGTTATTGTTGAGTAACCGAAGATCTTTGTTGTCTAATGCCCGTTTGTCGCCCCGGTATTCGGCAAACTCGTAATAATAACGGAATTCGCCCGGAAGCATTTCCCAGTTTACCTGTGAGCGTGTATTGGCATCGCTAACAATAATATTCATGTCGGCGTTTGCATTCAGCTCCCGTCTTGTTACGTACAATGTTGCTGTTACAGTTTGGTAAACGGGTTTGTTGGCTGTGTCTTTTCCTGTTTCAATCCGTTTGCTGCGGTTGTATGTTGTTGTTCTGTCGTGCGGATAATCAAACCGTATGTTTTTCCACACAAGATCAATTACAAAATCGGGACCGAGATTGCTTCTTCTTAAATCATATTCATTAAAAAAGCGTGCCGGTACCTGCGATGCCGTTTGCGCACCAAGATCCCTGATGAGGCGGTCGTGCGTCATCCTGTCCTGGTTGCCGAAGCGGCTGTATCCCCAACTGCTCATGCTGTAATCATCGTACTGTATCTGGTTCACCAGCACATTAACAATACTGCGGTTATAAGCATCCTGTGATAGTTTTCCTGCATCCTTGTAATTCGAAACAAAACGTAAGCCTTTCTGAAAAGCATCGTGTGCTTCACGCTGGCTTTCCCTGCCGGGCTGTTTCATGCGTTCAGTTCCGTAATCATAATACCACGAAGCAGCAGAGTCTTTTGTTAATAGCAGTTGCTGGTAAAAATTTTCCGGTTTTACTATACGCATGGCATAAGCATTCTGGCTGATGATGTCGTACATGCGCTGAATACCTTCCATTTCAGGAACCACTTTATCCCATTTACCGGGAACGGGTTCGAAGTAAAAATTATAAAGCCTTGCTGAAGATTTTTGAAATGCATCGTTATATACCCGCTGCAAATCGGCAATCAACTTCTCATTTCCACCACTTTTGTTTAATTGCTTTACAAGTGCGTCCAGTTCTTTTTCATCGCTCCAGGTAATGCTCTTTGTGTGACGGCAGGAAAAAAACAAAACTGATACAACCGAAAAGATAAGGCAGATGTACTTCTTCATTACTGTTTATTTCACCGAAGATAAGTCTGTTTTCCAGTCATCAAAATCAAGATCTGTATAAGTTGACGGTCTTGCATGAGCGCCGCCCTCAAACAGGAAGCTGATATGATTTACTCCTTTTGTTTCGAGTAAATTCAAAGCAGCAAACGCAAGGTATTGTTCTGCGCCTGAATTGCCTGCCTGGTTGGTGAGCCAGTTGGCTTTGGGGATGGTTACATACAGCGTATCATCCGACAGGTGATCGAACGACAGCTTTACCTCTGCATACGTTTTGTTTACGCCGTTGATGAGTGCCTGCGGCACGTTCACCGAATCGGCAGGGGCAAAGATTTTTGTTCTTGTACGGTCGGCCGCACTGCAGTCCCATACCAATAATGTGTCAGTATCAAACCAACGCTGGGCCTGAACTGTGTCGTTTTCGTTTGTTTTCTCGCCGGTGGCAGCATCATTGTTACACGATATCAGCACCGCAAGAAAAAACAGGGTTGTAAAATATCGTATCATGTATTAAAGCTACACAACACTTGGCAAGATGTATAATGAATTTTAAATTCGTTTAAAATTTTTTTATGTCAAAGCGTAGTTCTTACCTTGATCTTGTTCTGAACCCGTTTAACCTGTTACGCACCAAACGTATTCTTCATGTTAACCCCACTGCTGCGCCGGAAAGAAAGGAGCCTGAACAGATCAATGTTTACGTTTATGATTATAACCATGAAGATCTCTTTGAAGAAAAGCTGAGTGAAGTAAAAGAGGCTTTCCCTTTTAAATACTCCTCCAATATCAGCTGGATAAATGTTGACGGAATTAAAAGAAAGGAAATAGAGGATATCTGTAACCACTTCAATATACATCCTCTTGTGCAGGAAGATATTTTCAGTATTGGCCAGCGACCTAAAATGGATGATATTGACGGGGTTATTTACTGCCTGCTGAATATGTTGTATTTCAACAGCAGGGATGGTGTTGTTGAAACTGAACAGATTTCAATTATACTTGGCGATCACTTTGTTTTAACTTTCCAGGAAGATGCTTCCCGTGATGTGTTTAATCCGCTCCGGGATAAAATTCAGTTCAGAAATAACAAGATCAGGCAAAGCGGCACAGATTATCTTTTTTATTCGCTGATTGATATGATTGTTGACAACTACTTTGTGGTGATGGAAAAGCTGAGTGAAAAAATAGAACTGCTGGAAGAAGATATTATCCGCTCAGCCAATAATCATTCGCTGGCAAAAATTAACCTGCTCCGCAAAGAAATGATTGTTCTCAAAAGAAATATATCGCCGGTACGTGATATGGTAAACGGAATTTTGCGGAGCGAAAGCGATCTTCTTGAAGAAAGAACGGAAAAATATTTTAAAGATGTTTATGATCATATCATCCAGGCAAATGAACTTGCCGAGAACTACCGGGATATGATGATGAACCTGCACGATTTATACCTGAGTAATGTAAACCTGAAGATGAATGAGGTAATGAAGGTGATGGCTGTTGTAACCAGTTTGCTTGCGCCGGCCACCGTTATTGGCGGTATGTTCGGGATGAACTTTGATATTATTCCTTATGCTCATCATCAATGGGGCTTTTTTATTGCCTGTTCATTGATGATATTGATTCCTTTGCTGATGGTTTATTTTTTCCGGCGCCGGGGTTGGTTTTAAAAATGTTCCATGCTTTTAAGCATTTCATATTCTGTTTCGTAGCTGCGGTGTTTAAACCAGCCTATAATAGCACCTCCGCCCAGCCAGAAACAAACTTCAAATACAAGGAATATTATACCCATTGCGTTGAGATAAAATCCGGCAAATGCTTTTGTATCAACAGCAAACTGAAGCAGTTTCACAACAACCATACTGATAATACCTTCCCTCAACACTCCGTGGAAAAGGATGTATTTCCAGCGGGGAGTTTGCCTTTTTTTCTCCCAATGCTTTAAAAACTTCCGTTGCCTGGGTGTAAGGCGGTAGGGGTTGTAATTGTGAAAATCGTTCAGAGGCACTTTGGTTTACTAAGTTGATTTGGGTTGTTTAAAAATAGGTACAGTACTGCAAGGTTCTCCATACATTAAACTCTTTACAACCGGTTGCAGCCTGTTCGTTATTTCCAAATAACCATCAGCAGGAACAGGATCGTTACCACAACCCTTAACTACAACCCGCTGATCTCTGTAAGCAGAAACATCAATTGTTGCAATGGCTTCCAGCAGTTTTTTCTTCTTCCACTCTTCTTTTGTTCCGTAAAACAATTCTTTTACAACAGGCTGCAGCCTGGCCGATACAAGCATATATGCCCACATGGGCACAATGGCATCGGTGCTGCAAATAACCAGCACAGTTTTTCCAAGGAATGAATTTGTGTCTGTTTTATTGAGTGTTTCCCTGAACTCTTTTTCTTTCACAATTAAACCCATAAAAAGACATTCTTTCAGATCGAACAGCACCGGTTCGTCTTTTGGAAAATACTCTTCAAGGTTTATGGTTAACAGTGAACTCTCTGCTACTTTATTTACTATCACATCTGTCATATAAAAAAATTGTGAATAGTAAAATTACTTCAAATATGCATTATACATTTTACCCGGCCAACTGGTACGTAGTTTTTCATTTTTGTATTCGTAAAATTACTGTTAATAAAAATGGGCATAACTTACCGTTACGCCCATTAATTATTGATAACAATCTCTGTTAATAGAACTTAATTCTTCTGTCTTTCACTTTTGCAGCTTTACGGAGTGATGGAACAGAACCATTTACTGTGTTCTGTTGAATTCCCTGTTCCATCTGTACTTTTCTGCTCGTATAATCTGCGCCAACTGATGGTTGTAATCCAACATTTTCAGTTCTTATGATATAAACGCCTCCGTTTCCGGGAATAGGATCGCTTGTTTTTCCTTTTACCGCAGGATTAAATGCCGCACCACTGACTCTTGGTTCCATGCCAACTCCCTGTATAAATGGAGAAAAGAATGAAACGCTGTCGGCACGAAGCACATTTGTTTTAAACATTGATGCAATTGCATTCAGGTCTTTGTTGGTTCCGATTTTTGCAATGATTTCTTTTGCTTTCTTCTGATTACGGACAACCGGTTCAAGCTGGGGCCTTACGGATTTGGCATCTACTGTTCCTTCTTCTTTTTCTTCGGTAATGAGGGCAACAATGAACTCATTGCCTATGCTGGTTGGCTCAGAAACACTGCCAACTTTATTTTCATAAATCCATTTAACCAGGCTTCTTGCACTGCCCACGCCCATTATTGTATAATCGCCCGGTTTAACTTCTGCAATTCTGGGGCTTAGTTTTTTCTTTCTCAATGATTCTTCAAACTGCTTGGAACTGCGGCTTTCTGCAGCAAATTGTGCAGCTGCTGTACTTGCTGTGTTCGTAGTTTCATCGCTCGGCTCAATTGTTCTTGCCAGGTACGCAATTTTATAAGCTGGTTCAATATGTTTTTGATCAACAACCTCAACGTAAAAGAATCCTATATCCGTTTTGATTACTTTCTTACTTCCTTTCGATCCGTAAAAAACAAATTCTGCCACATCTTTTGTAAACATTTGTGTAGCATTTGCAAACTGCTGGGAAGTAAATTCATATTCCCATCCCTTTTCTTTTCCGTTTTTATCAGCAGAAAACTTATCAGCTAACTGAAGAAAATCTCCACCCTTAGCAAGAACGCCTGCAATGCTGTCGGCTTTCAATTTTGCGATGCTGTCGGAGATTACCTGCTGTCCGTTCTGATCTTTTGTAACAATCAGAATATGACGGAATTTTACAGAATCGGGCATTTCTCTTTTTTCAACCATTTTTGCCAGCACATAATTTCCTCCGTCTAAGTATGGTCCATACACTGCTCCAACCGGTATTGCCCTGATGCTGTCGGCATTTGGAACCTGCATTGCAGATTTTAATACAAAGCCATCATAATACTGAATTGCTGAGTTGTTTGCTACTGTAAACTGTCCGGCATCGGTTGATGCTACGAATCCCTGTTTCAGGCCAACTATATCATTGAATGCTTTTGCACTGTCGGCAGAAGAAGGAGATGCGTCAAATGTTACGTAAGAAATTGTTCTGCTTTCTTCCTGCTTAAACTCGTTTTTATGCTTGTTGATGTATGCGCTGATATCTGCATCCGTTACTTTAATTGAACTGTCGCTGATAGTTGCATAAGGAACAGCTACATAACTGATGGAAGCAATGCTGTTCTGATCGGCAATATCCTTATCAAATAACCATTTTGGATAATAAGCACTGGCCGCAAGCATTGCAGCATACTTTTTACGTAATCCAAAACTGATCAGCGGATCAATAATATTTTGTTCAAAGTATACCCTTTCTTTATCGTTTGCTTTCTTTTTACGTAAAGAGTTTACATACTGCCTTGCTGCGTTTGCATCATAAGCACCGGTATTGGCATCTTTAAACTGCTGTGCAAGAATGGGTGGCGGGTTATCGCCGTATAACGCTTCGTTCAGATCAGCAGCGGTAAATGATAAACCCAGTTTACTGTATTCTGAATTAAGAAGAGTTTCTTCAATTTCATTATTCCATAAATAATCAATGATTTGCTGGCGAAGTTCATCTTTAACTTCCATTCCCTGCTGTGTGTAGTTGCTTACAACCTGCTGAACTTTGGAATCAAAAGCATTAATATTAATACTCTTTCCATTTACTTCACCAACCTCTGTGGATTGTGATCCCATTCTTCCGCTCTTGCCTGTAAAATAATCTGTGAGAATAAAACCAACAAGGCTTAAAGCAATCACAGCAATACTCACCGCTGCATACTTTTCACGGATCTGCTGAATAATCGACATAATAGTATATTGTACGTTATAAAAGTGAGCGGCAAAAATAGGGGTAAAATAAGGTTTGAACAAATTGTGGAAAACTGCCGTAAGCGGCGCAGAATAAAGCTTTTAGAAAAATAGACGATCCCGGCTTTAAAAAACAATTCAGGAAATGCACAAAGCGGATGTGAATAACTGTGAAAACCGGTGAATATCACCGTATTCGGAATGAATAAAAACGGGGATGGTTCGTTTAAACAAAGTTGCCGGGACGGGGTATTGTCAAACTGCGTTAAGAAACCCGGCTTTATCCCCCTTTTCACTAACAGAAATTTAACTGATTTATTAAACTTTCTTTTACAACTTGTTTTTAATCCACCTGTGTTAATAACCTGCCCGATTCATTATTCCTGCTCAATTTCATCATGTGAATGAAATGGGAATTACTGTGTATAAACCGATAATTTATAATTACCAAACCGGAAGAACTCATACTTATGCACCAATTCACAGCCATAATAATAATAGATTTATAAAAAAATAAAGATCTATTAAGAGTTATTATGAAAAAGTGATCAAAAAAATTGAAATAACTTGCAGCAAGTTTAAAAGAAAAAAATGAATACAATTGGAACAGATGCAATAGCCAGCTTTGAAAAAAAAGGATTCCTGGATGTGGAGCTTGACCCTGAGCTGGATTTGTTTGCGGAAATTGAGCGGTTGAAGAAAGAAAAAAATGCCATTGTTCTGGCGCATTATTACCAGGAGCCCGATATTCAGGATATTGCTGATTATATTGGCGACAGTCTGGGCCTGGCTCAAAAGGCTGAGCAGACAAATGCTGATATGATTGTGTTTGCCGGTGTTCACTTTATGGCTGAAACGGCAAAAATTCTTAACCCGACAAAGAAAGTGGTGATTCCCGATTTACTGGCAGGTTGTTCATTAAGCGATAGTTGTCCGCCTCCTTTGTTTGCAGAATTTAAAAAACAATATCCTGATCATCTTGTAATTTCTTACATCAACTGCAGTGCGGGTATTAAAGCATTAAGTGATATTATTTGCACCAGCAGTAATGCACAAAAGATTGTGGAAAGTTTACCTGCAGATCAGAAAATTATTTTTGCACCCGATAAGAACCTTGGTGCTTACATCAATAAAGTAACGGGCAGAAATATGGTGTTATGGAACGGAGCCTGTATGGTGCATGAAATTTTCAGTGTAGAAAAAATTACAAAGCTTAAGGTTCGTCATCCAAATGCAAAAGTAATTGCACACCCGGAGTGTGAAGAAGCGGTTTTACAACTCGCCGATTATATAGGAAGTACCACACAACTACTGAAGTACACAGAAAAAGATCCGGGTTCAGAATATATTGTTGCAACAGAAACAGGAATTCTTCACCAGATGGTAAAGAGTAACCCGCATAAAACATTTATTCCAGCTCCGCCCAACAACAGTTGCGCCTGTAACGATTGTCCGCACATGAAACGCAATACGCTTGAAAAAATTTACTTGTGTATGGAGTATGAATTACCGGAAATTATAATGGATGAGGAATTAAGATTGGCCGCCAAAAAGCCGATTGACAAAATGCTTGAATTGAGTGTAAAATTTGGATTACTGTAAGTGGATTAAAATAAAAAAGGGGTATGATAGAAATCATGCCCCGTTTTAAAATCCAATATCCTATGAAAAACCAAGTGCAAGGTAGAAAGGAATTTTCAATTCCAATAAAATTTCACCGGTTTTTTTATTTTTTGAGAGTTTTTTCAGCTATTCAAGCATGGTTTTAGCTTTTTCAAGGTCCGAAGGGGTATCAATTGAAACTCCCCAGGGTTTACTAACAGCCATTCTTATATTATAACCATTTTCCAGTAACCTGAGTTGCTCGAGCTTTTCAATTTGCTCCAGTGTTGAAAGCGGCAGCTTTGTAAAACTCAGCAATGCTTCCTTTTTATAAGCATAAATTCCTATGTGTTTGTAATAAACAGGAATTTTTGATTGTTCTCTTTGATAAGGAATTACACTCCTGCTGAAGTAAAGTGCATCCATATTCTTTTTCACAACAACTTTTACGCAGTTTGGATCTGTTATCATTTCAGGTTCAGTTATAACATGCATCAGCGATGCAACTGCCACCTCTTTTTCCATAAAAAGCTTAGCCAGCTTTTCAAGTGGTTCTTTCTGCACAAAAGGTTCATCTCCCTGAACATTAATTATCACATCAACATCTATATCCTCAACAGCTTCTGCAATGCGGTCAGTTCCGCTTTCATGTTCTTTTTTGCTCATAATGGCTTTGCCGCCATTTTTTATTATTTCATCAAAAATCAAAGTACTGTCAGTAACAACAAATACTTCATCAAACAAACCGGTTGCTTTGGTGTTTTGATATGTATGAACAATAACAGGTTTATTACCCAGTAACTGCATTAACTTGGCTGGAAATCTTGTAGCTGCATAGCGTGCAGGAATAACTGCAATAATTCGCATAAAAAATTAATTAAACATCTGCTTCGTTATAAGATAAAACTAGCTGGCTGATGCCGGTTTCAACCTTCCTGTATTTAACACCTGCTTTATCCAGCATATTTTTAGATGCAACAAATGAATCAGTGCCTGCATATTTATCCGACAGATAAATTACTTCAGTAATCCCTGCCTGGATAATGGCTTTTGTACATTCATTACATGGAAACAGAGCGGTGTAAATTCTGCATCCATGTAAATCCATTCCAATATTATTCAGAATAGCATTTAACTCAGCATGGCAAACGTATGGGTATTTTGTTTCAAGAAAATTTCCCTGCTTAAGCCAGGGAAACTCGTCATCGCTGCATCCGGCAGGTAAACCATTATAACCGGCACCAACAATTTTATTTTTTTGATTAACAATGCAGGCACCAACCTGTGTAGCGGGATCTTTACTGCGTTTAGCTGATAACAAAGCAATTCCCATAAAATATTCATCCCATGAAATATAACCTGTTCTTTTACTCATATATATGGATTAACAGCATTAAATATCGTTAGAAAAAAAGAATATCTGCCACTCTGAAAATATAAAAGTAAAATGTTTAATTATTAACTTTCACTTTTCAATTTAAAGAGATGAATTCACGCCGGAAATTTATTCAGCAATCTGCATTGCTTTCTGCTGGTGGTTTAATTCTGCCATCGCTGTCATCAAACGCATTTTCTTTTTTAAAAAAAGGAGTCCCGGTTTCTGACCAGGTAAATATTGCCGCCATTGGTATAAACGGAATGGGATGGAGCAATGTGATGGCAGCAATAAAAGTAGCCGGAGTTAATCTTGTTGCGTTGTGTGATGTTGATAAAAATGTGCTTGACAGACGAATGAACGAACTGAGCAAAAACAACGCAGACATTTCAAAGATTAAAACGTATGGCGATTACAGAAAGCTGCTGGAACAGAAAGATATTGATGCAGTAATTATAGGTACACCCGATCATTGGCATGCTTTAATGATGATACACGCCTGTGAAGCCGGAAAAGATGTGTACGTTGAAAAACCTGTTGGAAATTCAATTGTTGAATGCAACAGGATGGTAGCAGCACAAAAGCGTTATGGAAGAATGGTTCAGGCTGGTCAGTGGCAACGAAGCCAGCAACATTTTAAAGATGCTATTGATTTTGTGCATAGCGGAAAACTTGGAAATATCAGAACTGCGAAAGCATGGAGTTATATTGACTGGAAACAACCTCTTTCTGTAAAACCAGATTCGCCTATACCTGCAGGTGTTGATTACAAAAGCTGGCTTGGCCCGGCTCAAATGCGCAACTTTAATGAAAACAGGTTTCATTTTACCTTCCGCTGGTTCTGGGATTATGCCGGAGGTTTAATGACAGACTGGGGTGTTCATTTACTGGATTATGCACTGCTGGGTATGAAAGCTGATGTGCCGAAATCAATTGCTGCTCTTGGTGGAAAGTTTGCCAAACCCGACTCTGCAGACGAAACCCCTGATACACTGACTGCATTGTATGAATTTGATCAGTACAACATTATTTGGGAACATGCCATAGGAATTGGCAATGGAAATTATAACAGGGATCATGGTATTGCATTTATCGGAAACAATGGCACACTGGTTTTAAACAGGGGCGGATGGGAAGTGATGGAAGAAAAGAAAAACGCCAATAAAGTTCTGGTCCCTTTTGCCAAGTCGGTTGATAATGGTTTAGGTAAGCATTTTGAAAACTTTATTGCTGCTGTACGTTCACGTAAATATGAATCATTGAACTGCCCCATTGAAGCAGGGGCACATGTAGCAACCATCTCTCAGATGGGTAATATTGCTTACCGCAGCGGACAAAAATTAAAATGGAATAAAGGAACAGAAAGATTTACCGATGAGGCCATCAACAAAAAATATTTACTAAGCACTTATCACAACGGGTATAAGCTCCCGAAACTGTAATGTTTATTTTTTCTTTTTTGGAAGAACCAGTTCATAGGAATGATCAATCCATTCTTTGATTTGTTTAAAAGGAACTGAACCGTCCACCACAACGGTGTTCCAGTGTTTTTTGTTCATGTGATAGCCCGGAATTACGCAGGGATATTGTTCTCTCAGTTCAAGAGCAAGATCAGGATCGCACTTTACATTAAACCGAAGGTCTTCTGAATCAAGCGGAAGCAGCAGGAACATTTTATTATCAACTTTGAACACAATATTATCTGGTCCAAAAGGAAATGTTTCTTCTGTACCCGGCCTGGACAAACAATACTCACGGATTGCTTCAATATGCATGCAGCGGTTTTTCTTTTTCTGTGGTCATAAAGTTATGAATAGGATTTTGTTTTCAGTCGTATTGCTTTCCATGCTGATTTTTTCGTGCCAGAAACAGGAAGAGAATAAGTTCGATTGCGGAGCAACCCCGGCATGTAACGTGCAATGCATTGCTTTCTGGAGTTATTTCAATTTTTCAATCGTTGATAAAAATACCGGTGAGGATTTATTGTTCGGCAACAACCCCACATTAACGCCTTCTGATATAAAGTTGTTTGTAAAAAGCAATTCGCCTTACAGGCAGATTGTTGTTTTAGCTGACAGCAGCACAAAAATACTCAGGACCTATGGCGCCAATGATACCATGGCTCTCCAGGTAAAAAATGAACCGCTTCAGTACATTGTTGTAAAGAATTTTTGTGGTGATTGCTGCAGCAGAACGGTTGTTGAAATGGTTCATGAAGGGCAGCTGCTGGTTGCAGATAAAAGCAAAGTAATCAGAATTAAACGGTAATTCTCTGGTTTCAAAAAGCACCAGGATTTTGCAGGAAGTGTTTGATTATTCTTCTATCCGTTCAACACATCCAAAATCTTTTTTCAACAAGTCGTCATATATATCAGCTTTCTGAAACAGGTTGCGGAATATTTCTGCTCCCGCATCTTCTGTCAAATCCAGATCATAAAGAATATAGCTCAGTACAATATTCTGGTTCTGGCAACTCAGCACAAGACCCTCGCTTTTATAATTTTCCTGCAGCAGGAATTGGTACAAGGGTTTAATTTTTGCTGCATCTGCCGGAAGTAAGCATAAATAAGCATCGCTGGCAATGAAATAATTTTCAGGGTTGTAGCGAATAATGATTTTTGCACTTCCTTCTTTCACACTCCAGGTGTTTACCCCTTCTCTTGCCAGTTTAATGTCTTTGCCAAGTTTGCGTAAAATATTTTCGATTGTTTTAGCCACACCAACAGGTTCGTATTCTTCTTTTGGTAGTTCGGGCAGCGCTACTTCGCTGCCACAGGAAGGACAATACTTTCCACTGTCTAAATTTTCAGGTAATACTAAAAAATCGCAGGCATGGCAGCGGGCAGATGGTTGTCCTATGTGCGGGGCATAAATTTCGAGAGCGGTGCGCAGATAATTTTCCGGCAATGCAAAGCCAAGATTATCACCGCCACGGATGATAAATGTATTTACACCGATAACCTCTCCGCTCATATTTACCAATGGGCCCCCACTGTTGCCTGGGTTGATGGCAGCATCAATCTGAATATACTTCAAACCTTCTCTTATCCTGTCAACTTTTGATATCACACCCTGGGTGGCAGTATAATTTAACCCATACGGATGACCAATGGCTATCACAGGGTCTCCATCTTTTAACCGGGCATATTCTCCCAAATGTATTTCGGGCAGGTTAATTGCGGGGGGTTGCAGAAAAGCGAGATCATGCTTACGGTCAATATACCAGACACGGCTCAGGATTTTTTCAAATTGTTTTCCGGCAATTGTTACTTCTGCATTACCGTCAACCACATGATTATTGGTAACAATTAATCCATATTGTTTTAAATAAAATCCCGTTCCTGTTCCTGTTTGGGTTGCAATCTGAATAATTGCATCTTTATAATCGTCAACAATTTGTTGTGCTGTTCTCATACTGTTTATAATCTATCGGCTTTCGGTATTAACAAATTCAACTTCTGATGTAAAGGAATGCGTAAAGCTCAGAAGGGAATCATATTTCAGGTTTTCGGTTTTAAATCCTATTTGCGGAAACTTATCTTTCCATTCTGTTATAATTGCATTGATCTTCTGTTCAATTATCTCCTCGTTAAATGTTTTGGTTGTGCTGTTGTATAATTCAGCAATAAAGCCCAGCTCACGGAAATAGTCAGAATAAACCACTTTCATTAATATCAAATAAAGCTCAGTAATTGGTTTGGGCAAACTGAAGTTATACTGGCAATACCCCAAACCATATTCACTTACCTGCTGTGCTATTACCGGGTATTCATTGTCCCTGTACCAGATCATGTTCTGATTGGCACCAAAAAGCGTGTCGGAAATTGTTTTTTGTACCTGTGGTGTTGTTATAGCAAAAGTATGCCTGCTGCGAAACAGGAAGGGAAACACATCTTCTTTTGTTTTGGCAGATAGTTTTTTAAAAGCAGCAATCATTGCTTTGTTTTTTTCCGGTATTGGTTTTTCATCTTTCACGAAATAAATGTTAACGATATCTTCCAGGTCGTAGAGTAATTTACTTTCGGGCACAATTAAAAAATCAATCCGGTAAGCAAGGTTCAGGAGAAGGTGAGCAATACCCCCGCTCATTTTCTCAGCATCAAGAGGCGCAATCAGCTCAAGTGTTTCCTTAACCCACTTTATCATGTACCTGTACTTAACTTCTTTTTCAGTATCGGGTATTTGCTGAAGGTGGTCTGTATCCAGGCTTTGAAGTGTATTAAAATCCTGCAACAACAGATCATCTTGTTTATCGCCTTTGGTTGCCAGCTCTTTCAGTGCATAATAAAGTTTGTTTGGATTGGCCGACTGAATATCGGTATCGAAACGCATACACAACCGGTCGTTGTCAATTGCAAAGCGGCTGTAATAAAGATTAAAATTCTGTTCCAGGAGGCGGCGCATAACAGGAACCGATGGCGCAGGCATTTTAGCCAGGGTGATTTCGGCAGATAATTTGGTTTCGTTATACGAGCCCCTTACAATCTTGCTCCCCTGGTAAAAGCTGAATTCATTTTCCGCCGCATTTTTCGATACGGATACGTTTTGCTGCACATCATCACGCAGGTATTCAAAAAAAGCTGCAATGCTTTCGTGAAACCTTTTTTCTTTAAACAGGTTGTCTGCATCGGTCCAGCGCTTTGTTTTCTGTACGGTTTTATTGTTATCGCTGTACCGGCCAAAGTTTATTTCCGTTACTTCTTCTTCGGGTGAAGATTTCTTTTTTCCCCAGCCAAATAATTTGTTCAGCATCTTAATTCTATTAGGTGAGTGAAAGTACAAAAGCTTTACAAACGAAATTGATAATTTAACCCTTATCTTGCAGCGTGAAGATTGTAAGAATTTATTACCTTCCCAGCTTATAAACCCCATCAGTTTTATGAAGTTTATCGTTTCTTCTTCGGCGCTACTGAAACAACTGCAGCAAATCAATGGTGTAATCAATGCAAATACCGTATTACCCATCCTGGAAGATTTTCTGTTTGAAATCAATAAAAACAAACTCACCGTGGTTGCCACCGACCTTGAAACAGTGATGAAAATTCACATGGAAATTGAGGCGAAGGATAATGGACGGGTTTGTATTCCGGCAAGAATTCTGATGGATACCCTGAAGAATCTTCCCGATCAGCCGCTTACATTCAATATTGATAAAAACTTTGGTATTGAAATTACCAGTGATAACGGTAAGTACAAGGTAATGGGCGAAAATCCAGATAATTTCCCCAAAGAACCTGTTGCTGATGATACCACCAATTTCAGCACCACTTCATCTGCATTGGTTACAGCTATCAACAAAACATTGTTTGCTGTAAGCAGCGATGATCTGCGTCCGGCAATGACGGGTGTGTTTTTTGAACTGGATAAAAAAGGATTAACCTTTGTTGCTACCGATGCTCACCGGCTGGTGCGTTACAAGCGTACCGATGTAAGCTGTCCCAAAAACGAGAGTTTCATTGTGCCTAAAAAGCCGTTGAACTTATTAAAAACAGCGTTGCCTGATAAAGACGACGAAATCACTCTTTCATATAACAGCAACCACCTGTTTGTTGTGCATGGCACAACAGAACTTGTGTGCCGCCTGATTGATGCCCGTTTTCCCGATTATAAAGTGGTGATACCTGCTGATAATCCTTACAGCATGATCGCCAGCCGTAACGAACTCGCCGGTGCATTGCGCCGTGTAAGCGTGTTCAGTAACAAAAGCACCAACCAGGTAGTATTAAGCATCAGCGGAAGCCAGTTGCAACTGGCAGCACAGGATGTTGACTTCAGCTTTGAAGGTAACGAACGCATGAAATGCCAGTATGATGGCGAAGACATGCAGATTGCTTTCAACGCCAAGTTCCTGGTTGAAATGCTGAATGCTGTTGAAACTGAAGAAGTGAAAATGGAATTAAGCACACCTACAAAGGCGGGCTTAATTAAACCTACCGAACAAAACGAAGGAGAAGACGTATTGATGCTGGTAATGCCGCTGATGCTGAACCAGTAATCCTTCATTAATTTTTTGAACCAATACTCGCTGATACAGTCCCGCTTGAAAGAGCGGGATTTTTTCATGAACCTCTTTGTATTTGTGCATCTGTTGCAAAAGAAATCTTTTCTGTAACTTACCATTATGGCTTTTGTAAAAATCTACACCTTCGACAACTACATAGATGCGCAGCTTCGCTTAACGCAGCTTCAAAGTGAAGACATTAACTGCTGGCTGCAGGATGAAAACACAGTTACCATTGATCCCATCATCAGCAATGCCATTGGCGGAATTAAACTAATGGTACACGAGTCGCAGAAGGAGCAGGCACAGGAACTGCTGCGCACAATGATGAATAAAGAAAAAGAGAACCGTGCCTGCCCAAAATGCCACTCACTCAATGTGGAATACATTGTAACGAACCGAAAACCTACTAACTGGCTTTCAGCTATTTTCGGCTACGTGCTTGGCGGCTATGCAATGGGAATTAAAAAGGTTTATCACTGTTTTAGCTGTGGTCATGAGTTTGACCTGGAAGATAACGTGCATGATGATCGGCAAAATGAACCTCAATAGATTTTTGTAAATGGTTTTTGCTTCTGATGCTGTTTTTGTGTCAAAGCAAAATCTTCCTATCTTTTGCGTAAATAACCAGCCATGTGGAACGAACTGCTTGCTCATTTTCAAACCCTGGAACAGCGGCCGCTTGAGCGGTTGGCCATACTCGTTGGCGGACTTCTTTTTTTCTGGATTCTTGAAGGTGCCATTCCTCTTTTTCCCCTGCAATACAAAAAGTCGAAACTGCGGCATGCTGCTGTAAATTTTGTGTTCACTGTTCTGCACCTCATCATTCACACATTTATTGCCATACTGATAGTTAAACTGAGCGACTGGTGTTTGCACAACCAGTTTGGCTGGGTGTACTGGACCAACGCAAATATTCTTTTTTCCATTATCATCGGTGTATTGTCTCTTGATTTCAGCAGTTGGCTCGTACACCTGGTGATGCACAAAGTGCCGCTGCTCTGGCGTTTTCATTTAATTCACCACAGCGATACGAATGTTGATGTTACAACCGGTTTGCGCCACCATCCAGGCGATAGTATTCTGCGTGGTATATTTTTCCTGCTCCTTATTTTTATATCAGGCGCACCCATGTACAGCGTTATGATTTATCAAACCCTTGTGGTTGTGGCCACCGCATTTACACATGCAAATATTTCATTGCCTGCAAAGCTTGACAGAGCTTTAAGCTATTTTCTTATTTCGCCCAATATGCACAAAGTGCATCATCACTGGAAACAACCGTTTACCGACAGTAACTACGGGGCAGTATTTTCTATATGGGACCGTTTTTTCGGTACATTTTCAAGACTTGATATCAAGAATGTACGGTATGGGATTGACAAACACTACCCCGAAGAAAAAGATGAAGATGTTTGGTTGCTGCTGAAAAAACCGTTTGGGAAGATGGAGTGAATGTGCCGGCGATTGGCAGGTTTTATTTTTATCAACGTTCAGGGCTTGGCGATGGGCTGGATTTATATTCGTCCGCCGGGCCACCGCAGCCGATTAAAGAACGAATGATGAAATTACGACAAATGCTCATTATATTCCGTCCAGCCGGCGACTGAAGTTGATTTTTTGTTGATGCTGAATGTTATTCCGTCCGCCAGCCTACCGCCAAACCCCATGTTGCATGCAGGCCGTCCTTGCGATGTGCGTGGGACAAATGATAAATTTTACAACTACTCCTCAAAAGAACCCAGATCTTCCGCAGCTTCACGAACAATCTTCACATCCCAAAGTCAATTGTCCACCCAAAAGCCAATTTTATGACCGTAAAAGCTGCCTTTCACAATTTCCATTAAAGAATGTCGCCAGGCCTTTAAGACGAATGCGCCGGCCTTAAATGTCAAAACGAAAACTTTTTTGTCAAACCGAACAAATGTGAGCGTTAGAATAGGAGAGTGTCCAACCGAAAAACCTGCAGAACCCGAAAAAACTCTCCGCACTTTAAAATTGTCCAGCGTTGGGCAAAAACGCTTGTATGTTAAGTCCGGCCGGCGATTTATGCCCGAGACGGCGTTTGTTGTCCCGCCAAACGGACTGCCGATTAAAAACCGAATGTCAAAACCTACCCAAATGCTGATTGAAATTCCCATGTCCATCGGGACAACAAACTCCGTCTTCCTGCCTTAAAAATTTGCTCGTCGGGGCTTGCATGCAACTCAAAAATAGACGCAATTGGTCAAATTTACAAAAAAGCACACCTGTTTTCACAAGTTATTACAAATGAATGAAATGCCCGGAAAACAATGCAAAATACGTAGTGCGCAATTTTCATTGATTCTGACTATTTTTGTAACCAACAATACAAAATACGTATGCCATCTTCCAAAAAGGTGATCACTTCGTTTGGCAGCCATGAAGGCCAAGGGGTTATCTGGTTTTCTTTTGAGTACAATACGAATCTGCAGAAAAGACTAAAGAAAAAATTTCCTGATGCACGGTGGAGCCAGTCTCAAAAAAAATGGTGGATTAAAGATACTAAGCACAACAGGGATCTGCTGGGCATGCCCGCCCCTTCTGTGTTTGATAAGTCGGTTCACCGTATTCATCCGGTTAACAGCCCGGCTCTCAAACGTTTTATTGAAACGCTGCAGTTAAAAGCGTACAGTGCCAGTACCATCAACACCTATACAAACGAATTTTGTGCGTTGCTCTCTGTTTTAAAAAATCATCCGGTTGATACGCTTCGTCCCGAAAGGCTCAGGGCTTATATTTTGTATTGTATTAATGAATTAAAACTGAGTGAAAACCTGGTTCACAGCAGGCTCAATGCTGTTAAATTTTATTTTGAGCAGGTTTTACATCGTGACAGGTTTTTTACTGAAATTCCACGCCCCAAAAAGAAAAGCAGTTTGCCCAAAGTACTCAGTACTTCCGAAATAAAGCGGCTGCTGGCTGCCAGCGAAAACACAAAACACCTGCTCATGTTGCAGCTTTGTTACGGCATGGGTCTCCGGGTAAGCGAAGTGGTTAACCTGAAAATTTCTGATATCGACAGTAAACGGATGCAGGTATTCATAGAGGCGGCTAAAGGAAAAAAGGACAGGTATGTAAATCTTCCGCAAACATTGTTGCCGCTGTTAAGGGCATATTATAAGGAATTCAAACCTAAAAAATACCTGGTTGAAGGTGTTAATGGCGGGCAATATGCAATCAGAAGTGTTCAGGCTGTTTTTAAAAATGCTATGCGGAAAGCAAAAATTAATAAGCCTGTAGGTATTCACAGCTTGCGGCACAGTTATGCCACGCATTTAATGGAATATGGAACGGATGTGGCGTTTATTCAGAAATTGCTCGGCCACAACGATATAAAAACAACGCTTATTTATACTCATATCGCTGATAAAGATGTAACAAAAATTATAAGCCCTTTGGATAAATTGGCGTAACAATGTTGTGTAAAAAGCAAACCCCGCTGTAAACACAGCAGGGTGTCCGAAACCATGATTAAAAAAACCAAATTCTTACCTGAGTTTTTTCTTCAGTTCTTCCATTTCATTTTTTAACGCATCAATCTGCACCTGCTGTTCTTTTATTGCTGCAACAAGTACCGGAATCAGTTGCTGCATTTGTACAGAGCTGGCAGAGGCTTTCCTAAAAAAATTCTTTCCCTGCATGTATTGATACTGCTGCTGTTTTACCATTGCAGGAAAAACCTGCTTTACATCTTCGCTTATAAATCCGTAATGCGAACCCGGAGGAAGTTTCAGATAGTTGTAAGTTGCTGTATTGTATTCAAACACTTTTGGTTCCAGTGCGGTAATGCTCTTCAGCGGGTTTTCAATCGGGGCAATATTCTTTTTGATTTCGTTGTCTGATAATGTTTGTGCCTGGCTTTTAGTTTGCGTTGCAACCAGCAAAACAATCGTTATGAGGCTTATCCCTGCTGTTTTTTTCATGTGTATTATTTTAGTTTAATTCAGAAGAAATTTAATTGCTGATCAGCAAATGCGGGCAGAAACCAATGGTTTCCACAGCTGCGCTTTATTGCTGCGTTAATCAGTTTGCATTACGTTTAGGAGAAGTAATGCAGCATGAATTTGTAAGGTAATTGGTCAGGCTGTTTTACAAACATCCGGCGGAGGTGTTTGTACATCGCTGAAAACAGAACTGCGAACAGAAGAGGTTACAGATTTAAATCTTTTGCTGGCCTGAAGAAAGGCAAAGAGAGCAGGTGTGTGTGTAATAACATCATCAAATAATTCTTCCTGCACAGCATTGTTTGAATTTTTTTCTTTTTCACCGGCATTTTCTTCCAGCAAAACAATCATTTCCTGTTCGTTGATGCTTAACAACGTAACCGGCACAACTGCTTTCAGCAAAAGCACAGTAACCATTAACAGGCAAAAAAGATATGTACTGATTTTTTTCAAAACGTATCTGCACATTGAGGTTTGCAAAAATAGAAAACTCTTTTTCGTTTCTTGAGTTTGATGGCGATGAAACGATCTTTTAAATAAATTTTATAAAACGCAGCAACGGTTCATGGGTGTTTAATGAAGCGGTGCTGAACATTGGTATGAAAAACCAGCGAAGCGGAAGCGATTAATTATTACAGCTAATTTATTGTTGCCGGTAAGATCTGAAAGAATAAAAAAATTTTTTTCAGTTTGTTTGCTGACGAAATGCGTTGATTATCAATTGCTTTTATGAATAATCAATCTTTTTTACTGCCAACTACCTAAAAAAATATGGTACTATGTGTTGCATGGTACTGTTTTTTTACTTAGGTTTGTATTGTAAATGAAAATCGTGGTGAAAAGAAGGCAGAAAGGACGAGCTCTCCTCAAACCATCTTCCCCGTATAGCTAACGGGGCTCCACACAAACAAAAACTCCTCAGGTTATGAATATCGAGAACACACAAAGCCAGATGCGCAAGGGAGTACTGGAGTTTTGCATTCTCTCCGTTATTAAGCGGGGCGAAGTATATCCCAGTGATATAATTGAGGAAATGAAAAAGGCAAATCTAAACCTCCTCGAAGGAACCCTTTATCCGCTTCTTACCCGTTTGAAAAATGCCGATTTGCTCACCTATCGCTGGGTTGAGAGCAGCAGCGGGCCTCCCCGCAAGTATTTTTCGTTAACCGAAAAAGGCGCAACCTTCTACAAAGAACTGGAACAAACCTGGAACGAAATGGCCGGTTCGGTTGAAGCTGTAACGAAAGGAAACGGAAAAGCCAATGCTGCAGTAACCGGCGAAACAATCATCGTTCATCCTTCAACGGAAAACGAAAATCCACTTTAACCACTGTTAAACTGTTTTATTATGAAAAAGGTCATTAACATAAACTTCAAAGGCCGGGTAATTCCCATTGAAGAAACGGCTTTTGAACAACTTCAGAAATATACCGAAAGCCTTCGTCGCTACTTTGCCAACGAAGAGGGAAGAGATGAAATCATCAATGATATTGAAGACCGTATTGCCGAACTGTTTGATGAAGAACTGAAAAAAGGTGCAACCTGCATTACCGATGCCAGCGTGGCAAATATTGTAGCCAGCATGGGTAGTATTGAAGATTTTGAACAAATGGATAGCGAAGGCCCCGCAACGAACGGCCACAGCGGCAGCTCAAAACAGGGTACTGCATCATCTGCTGCATATGCCAGCAGTGAAGAGCCAAGAGGAAATCTTGCACGCAGTGCAAACGATAAAATCATTGGTGGTGTTTGCGGCGGTATTGCTCATTATCTCAAAATTGATCCTGCAATTGTTCGTATTCTGTTTGCCCTGATTACGTTTGGCGGGTTTGGAACAGGTGTGTTGGTTTACATCATCATGTGGATTATTCTCCCTTTAAGGGAATTAAAAACCAATATACGCAAACGTCTTTTTCGCAGCCCCGATGAGAAGGTGATTGGTGGTGTGGCCGGTGGTTTAGCTAACTATTTTAATATTCCGGTATGGGTTCCCCGAGTGGTGTTCTGCTTACCGTTGATTCTTGGAGTTATTTCTTCACTTTTTCACAACGCTTGGTTTAACTGGGATTTTGAACCCGACTTTGTATTTGGTGGTTTTGGCGGAACATTGTTTGTAACCTATATCATTTTGTGGATTGTATTACCAATGGCCAGCAGTGCTACAGATAAATTACAGATGCGTGGAGAACGGATTGATGTGAACAGTATTAAAAATGCTGTGCAGGAAGAACTGGGTACAACCGCAGGCACGATTAAAGAAAAAGCAAGTGAAGCTGGCGAAGATCTGAAATCACGTGCAACGCAAATGGGTGAAGAGTTGAAAGAAAGCGCATTGAAAGTAAGCGCCAATATCAGCGAGGAAGCTAAACGATTTGGTTCTGAAATAAGCCAGAAAAGTAAAGCTGTTGCTGTTGAGGCGGTGCCTGTTGCAAGAAGTGCAGGGAATGGAATTGGTCATGCAATCGGGGTGTTGTTTAAAGCCTTCTTCCTTTTTGTTGCGGGAATGATTGCATTTGGTTTGCTCATGGGTTTAATTGGGTTGATCATTGGAGGCGTTGCTGCTTTTCCTTTAAAAGGCTTCTTTTTAGAAGGCTCCACCCAAACGCTTGCAGCATGGGGAACGTTGTTGCTGTTCTTTGCAGTTCCTGTTATTGCTTTGCTTACATGGGTTATCCGTAAAATCATTGGAACAAAAAGCCGCAATCCATATCTGGGCTATACATTCGGTGTACTGTGGATTGTTGGTATTGTTTGCCTTGCGGTTCTTTTGTCTACTTTCTTCAGCAACTTCAGGGTGTCTGCACATGAACCGCAGGATGTGGCAATCGTTCAGCCGGTAAATGGAAAAATGATTGTGAAAGTGCCCTCATCAAAAGTAAAAATTTATGGTCGTGGTTTTGATTGGGATGAAGTGTTTACTGTAGATGGTGACAGTATGTACATTAACAATATCCGTTTACGCATTGTAAAAAGTAACGACAGCCTGTTTCATGTGAGTTATGACAGGAGAAGCTCCGGTGCAACAAAAGAAAAAGCGCTGACCAATGCAAGAGCAATTCAATACGGTGTAAACTTCCGGGACAGTGTGCTCACATTAGACAAAGGATTTACAGTGAGCGAAAATTCAAAATTCCGTAATCAGCGGGTTGCTGTAACAATTGAAGTTCCGGTTGGTAAACGGATTTTTATTGACAGAAGTGTTGACAGGCTTGAATGGCATAATATAACTTTTAATGGTCCACGCCGTCATGATTGGGAGTGGGATGATGAATGGGACAGCCGTGGTTGGAATGATACTGAAGTAGAATACATCATGACAGAAGATGGTTTGGAAAGAGCTGACAGGAAAGATAAAAAGGAGGAAATCAGGGAGCGGCAGAAGAATATTGACGAGCAGATGAAAGATATTGAAGAACAGAAAAACGAATTGAAAAAACAGGAAGAAGAGCTAAAGAATCAAAAAAAGGAAAACGACAGCCTGCGTTACCGTTATGAACCCAAACCTTCAACAGCACCTGCTTCAACAAAACAAATTGTTCAAAAGATGAATAACAGTAACAGCGACATCATATTTCAGCCAATGACAGTGAATGCACTGTAAAAAGCGTGGTTAAAGTTGGAACAGCCCAACGGCCCCAATGTTTTGTCTAAAACGGCGGGGCTTTTTTCTTCAACATAAAACAATCAATATCATGTTTCGGACATTCTTCATCACAATAATATTACTGGTTGTTTTCAAGCAAACAACAACAGGGCAACAGATTAAAAATGAAGATCTGTTCAACACAATCTTTAAACTCGACAGCGCCTGCTTTAAAGCGTTTAATGAAAAGAACTTTGAACTATTTAAAAACTATTTCGATTCAACACTTGAGTTTTATCACGACAAATCCGGGCTTACTGACTATGCCCGTAATATGCAGGTGTTTAAAGAAAACTTTTCACGTGGAGGAGATCTGACCCGGATCTTGCTGAAAGAAACGATGGAGGTATATCCCGTACCTGATTATGGTGCAGTTCAGATTGCGCAACATCGGTTTTGCCATACCGAAAACGGCAAACCTGATTGCGGTAACTTTAAATTCATTCATGTGTGGAAGAAAACGGAAAACGGCTGGAAGATTACACGGATTATCAGCGTGGATCATTAATTTTTGTGAATGATTATACAAGAGAAATGAGGCAGATTAATACCAGAACAGTAAAAAGCTGGCTGTATTATTTTATCACAGTCTTTATCGGAATTTATTTGCATGAAATAGGGCATTGTGTTGTTGCGTGGTTTTATGGCAAAAGGGCAATTCCAACTCCTGCAAAGGAGTACCTTTTGGACGTTGTTTCTCCGGAAGTGCAGCAATACATATCTCTTGGAGGAATTCTGGGAACTGTATTTTTTTCTCTCACCTTGTTTTATTTGTATTTGAAAGCACCGCACAAGTTCCCGCTGTCAATATATGCAGCATCTCTTGCATCGCCGGGCATTTATAGTTTTCTTTTTGCATTGAAAGGGCGAGGGCACGATGCAACTGAATTTCAGGAAGCCCAGGCAGCAATGGGGTTTTCTTATTCCGGACATTTTGTTGATTATTTGTTTCTTGTCATTTTAATGGCTGGTATTTTTTTTTGGATTTACAAATCAAAACCTGCAATTAAAATTCTTCCGATATTGGTTATAGGGTTTATTTTAACTGTTGTTTTTATCGTTGGTCTTCAAACAATCAACAACAGATTATTTGATCCACTTTTTTCCTGATAAGTCATGTATTGAAAATCTTTTTCTTTTCAATCTTCTGCTTCCTTTACATTTGTGACCAACTTTCACAATTGAACTGATACAGATGAAATCAACTCCCTTTACAAACAAACACATTGCACTTGGCGCCAAGATGGCTGAGTTTGCAGGTTATAACATGCCCATTTCTTATACCGGAATTAACGACGAGCATGCAGCAGTACGAAACAATGCAGGAGTGTTTGATGTGAGCCACATGGGCGAGTTTATTTTAAAAGGTGAAAACGCCCTTGATCTGATTCAGCGTGTAACAACAAATGATGCGTCGAAATTAACAGATGGCAAGGCTCAGTACAGCTGCCTGCCTAATGAAAAGGGCGGAATTGTTGACGATTTGCTGGTATATTGTATTGAAGCAAATAAAGTATATATGCTGGTTGTTAATGCCAGCAATATTGAAAAAGACTGGAACTGGATTCAGCAATTCAACACAAAGAATGTGGAGATGCACAACATCAGCGACAAAACTAGCTTGCTTGCTATACAGGGACCCAACGCTACAAAAATTCTGCAGCCGTTAACTGATATGGATATTTTAAACCTGAAGTATTACACTTTTACCAAAGGAAGTTTTGCAGGTGTAGAGAATGTGTTGGTGAGTGCAACCGGCTACACGGGTGCCGGTGGTGTTGAAATTTATTTTGAAGACAAGGGGGGAGATGCAGATAAAATATGGGAGGCAATTTTTACTGCAGGAAAAGAGGCCGGTATTAAACCAATTGGTCTTGGTGCAAGAGATACGCTGCGTTTGGAAAAAGCATTCTGTTTATACGGTAATGATATTGATGATAGCACATCACCGCTTGAGGCAGGTCTTGGATGGATCACTAAATTCACAAAAAACTTTACAGCACGCAACATCATTGAGCAGGTAAAAACTGAAGGTGCAAAGAAAAAGCTTGTTGGTTTTGAAATGATTGACCGTGGCATACCACGTCATGATTACAAAATAAAAGATGCTGCGGGAAATGAAATTGGCAAGGTAACAAGCGGTACACAATCGCCGTCATTGCAAAAAGCGATTGGTCTTGGTTATGTCGAAAGTCAGTTTTCTGCATTTGAATCGGAAATCTATGTTGAGATAAGAGATAAACTTCTCAAGGCAAAAGTGGTAAAGGTTCCTTTTCTTTAATTGTTTTAAGAAAATGTATTCATGCCATATATCCATGTAACAACGTTTATTGCAGCACCTCAGCAGTTGGTGTTTGATTTGAGCCGGCATATTGGTCTGCATAAAATTTCGCAGCAGCATTACAGCGAAGATGCTGTGAGCGGAATTACAGCAGGGCTGATTAAAGAAGGCGAATCGGTTACATGGAAAGCGAAACATTTGTTCAAAGAGCGGATGATGACGGTAAAAATTTCATCAATGATTCCGTCTTCTTTTTTTGAAGATGTTATGACGAAAGGCGACTTTCTTTCTTTTTCACACAAGCATCACTTCAAGCAAATTGCCAATGGCACTATAATGATTGATGAACTGCAGTTTGAAACACCATTCAGATTTATTGGCACAATGCTCAATCATTTCTATCTCACCAAACACATGAAAAAACTTCTCGAAGAACGGAATGCCGTAATTAAGGAATATGCCGAAGGCAATAAATGGAAGACCCTTCTTGGGCAATAATTCCGTATCTGTATCTTTGTGGCTACATTATGAGTAATAAGCCTTCACTGTTTACCTGTTTATCTCCTGCCCTGTTGCATTTATACGATCTGAAAAATGCTGTTGTTGTAATCATTGATGTGTTCCGTGCAACATCAACCATTGCATCGGCATTACACAATGGAGCAAAGTGTGTGATACCTGTTGATACGGTTGCAAAAGCTGTGGAACTGAGTAAAAAAATTAACGGCATTGCTGCAGGCGAACGTGATGGGAAAATTGCCGATGGTCTTGAACACGGGAACTCTCCTCTCGAATATCACAGGGATTTTGTTGGTAACCGCACACTTGTACTTACTACAACTAACGGAACAAGGTTGCTTCACATGGCATTGGATAATAAAGCCGACACGATCATTACCGGATCGTTTCCCAACCTTTCTGCGGTGTGTGACTTTTTGCTGAAACAGAATAAAAATGTCATTCTTGGATGTGCAGGCTGGAAAGACAGGTACAACCTGGAAGACACTTTGTTTGCCGGAGCTGTGATCAACCGTATTAAAGAAAATTACACCATTCATTGCGACAGTTCATTAACTGCCGAACAGCAATATCTTTTAGTGAAAGATGACTTGTATGGATTTTCTCCGAATCTTACACACTATCACCGGCTTGTTGACCGGTTTGGTTTAATAGAAGATATTCGTTTTTGCTTAACGGAAGATGTGGCTAATGTTTTGCCGCTATATAAAGACGGAATGCTGGTTGCAGAAAAATAAAACCGGTAAAGATAATCTTCTTTGTTCTAATTCCGGCTGTTCAAAAGGTATTAATATTTCTTTGCTTGTTTCTCTGGAAATGTGAAGCGAATCCTTTTATTTTTGCAGATTGGTCTTTTCGCAATGAAGAGACTTCAACCCATAGTACTGCGTACTGCAAACCCTTATTTTGAATGGCGTTACCTCACCTGCTGAAGTTTGCTTATAATCACGGAACAGAAGAAGTTGTTCGTCGTGGAAAAAAAATACATGCAATTGGATTTGCTGAACTTGTTGAGCACGATGAACTGATGGGTTCGGTTGTATTTCGTGTAAGAGATGATTCATATTCCACGTTTTACAAAGTGTATATTCAAAAGTATAAGGATGCAAATGCAATGAATGTACGTTGCAGTTGTCCTTATAATCTTGGCGACATCTGCAGACATGAAGTGGCAGCCTTGTTTCAGTTGCAGGACCTGATTGATAAAAACGTACTTGGTATAAAAGATCTTCAGTATGATCAGCGGCATACGGTAGTAAAAATGAAAACAATTGATCTGAAAACAATCCGCATGCTCACTGGTGCGGCAGCACTAAGTGATGCCGAGCTTTTTCTGAGAAGCAACAAAGCCTCTTTATTGTCGGCCAAGGATGAATGTGTGAAAGCTGAGGTGGCAATGAATGGCGATACCTGGCCTGTAACTATTCAGAAAAACGATGAAAGAAATTTTGACACTTCCTGTAACTGTGCTGAAAATGCACACGCCATTTGTGAACACAAGGCAATTGTATTTATACAGCTGTTGAACTCACATGGACCTTTATATTTCGACAGTATCCGTAATATGGATAAAGAGAAGGGAAAGCTGCTGGCGATTTATGGTTATTCACTTACCGATAACTGGCAGGAAAAGTTTGAGTTTATTTATAAAGAAGGGAAGCCTTTTCTGCGTGTACTTGATCCCGGAGTTAAAAGAGTGGAGCCTTCAACATTAAAAAAGCGTGAGCCTGCCGTACCGGCTGCGGCTGTTGTTCAAGCAGAAGCGGTTGCTGAGGCAACAGAGACAAAGCAAAATGTACGTCTTGGTATTGTGCTCAATAATAACAGCAGGCAGTTTCCGATGTTTAGTGTTGATGTGGTTAAAGGCGAAGTAAATGAAGAAGAAAGCGAATTTACAGGTACAGTTGAAAAATTAGATGTTACAAAGTTTATAGAAACAAACGATTTGTCCGACAGTGATAAACAACTGCTGCAAATGCTGCGGCGGTTACAACCTGTTGAAATCAGTAAGTTTGTTAATCGTAATTCACCATTCAGTGGTATTTGGGAAAACATTATTCACCAGGAAGAGGATGATTTGCCCGATGAAACAAAAACGCTGATGCTGGAATACCTGCTTCCACGAATTCAGAAATTATTTGCAGAAACAAGCGCTCCTTTTTTATTACTGCCCAAAGGAAAGGAGTTTAAAACAAAAAACCTTGTTCAAATTGCAACTACAGGAACCTTCTTAAAACCCTACTTTGAATTAAAGCAGAAAAAAAATAAATGGGAATGGAGCTGTAAAGTAAAAATCAACGGAGCTGCATTAGATGTGCATGATAACGACTGGAACAGCCCGTTGATCTTTTTGCTGAACGGTGAGGCCAGAACCTGGGAAAAGCAGGAAGATGCACAGATTGCGATTGATTTCTTCAACTGCAACAACCGCCTGATCAGTAATAACGAGTTGTCTTCTTTCCTGGAAAAAGAAGCGCTGAAATTTGCAAGGGATTATCATGTGGAGTTTGATGAAGCTCTGATTAAAGAAGTAAAAGCCGGCGAACCCGATGTTACACTTCAATTGCAGGAACGGGGCGAGTATCTTGTAATGATTCCAACCTTCAGCTATAAAGGATATAAAATTCGCCCGAATGATAAGGAAGAAATTATTCTTGCAGGTGAAGAGGGGTTGATTATTGTTAACCGCAACAGGGATAAAGAAAATGAGTTTATTGAGAAAGTTGAAAAACTTCACTCACAGTTTATAAAACCCGAAGGTGGGGCACAGCTTGCTTTAAAAGGTTCTGAAGTTTTAAAGAATAACTGGTTCTTTCTGTTTGTTGATGCTATGAAGGAAATGAAAGTGCCGGTTGAAGGATGGGATGTGTTAAAGAATTTCCGTTTCAATACATCAAAACCAAAAACGCAGATTTATATCAGTAACGGTGTTGACTGGTTTGATGCAAAAGTAAATGTGGTGTTTGGCGACCAGGCTGTAAGCATCGCAGAAGTGAAAAAGGCATTGGCCAACAAGCAAACACTGGTGCATTTACCTGACGGAACTTTAGGTGTATTACCTGAAGAATGGATCAAGCGCTATTCCATGCTTTTCCGTGTAGGCGAAAACAAACACGATAAACTCCGATTGTCTAAATATCATATCAGTGTTATTGATGAACTGTATGAAAACAGGGATGAAACGGAACTGATGATTCAGCTGGAAGAAAAATATGAAAGGCTGAGAGAGTTTAAGCGTATCCGCAAAGTTGATCCGCCGCAACATCTTGCACATATTCTGCGTCCCTACCAGGAAAGCGGGTTTCACTGGCTTAATTTTTTAAGCGATGTTGGTTGGGGTGGTATTCTTGCAGATGATATGGGTTTGGGTAAAACAGTTCAGGCGCTTGCGTTTCTTCATCACCTGCGTGAAAAAAGCGGCAAGCTCAAAGCACTCGTTGCTTGTCCCACAACGTTGATGTATAACTGGGAAAATGAAATAAAAAAATTTACTCCCGCACTAACATATCATATTCATCATGGTGCACAACGCACAAGAGATAAGGAGTTTTTTAATCAGCATAATGTTATCATCACAACATACGGAACCCTTCGCAGTGATATTAAGTTGTTAAGCGAACAGAATTTTGACTGTGTTGTGCTGGATGAAAGCCAGGCTATTAAAAATCCCAACAGTAAAGTTGCAAAGGCCGCTTGTTTATTAAAGAGTTCACACCGTTTGTGCATGAGTGGTACACCGTTGCAGAATAATACATTTGATGTGTATGCACAAATGAATTTCCTGAACCCCGGCATGCTTGGAAGTGTGGAGCATTTCCGGAATGATTTTGCAACACCTATTGATAAGTTTGGAGAAAAGGAACAGAAAGATCATTTACGTAAATTGTTATTTCCATTTATTCTCCGCCGAACAAAAGAGCAGGTTGCAAAAGATCTTCCTGAAAAAACAGAAACCATTCTGTACTGCGAAATGGAAGATGAGCAACGCAGAATTTATGATGCTTACCGCAATGAATACCGTTCAAAGATTCTCGGAACAATTGAAGAGGTTGGTATCGGCCAGTCGCAATTAACCATTTTGCAGGGATTAATGAAACTGCGCCAGATTTGTGATTCACCTGCAATTCTGAATGAAACAGAAAAGCTGCCGAATCATTCAATTAAGCTCGAAGAGTTAACTAGAGAACTGGAAGAAAATATGGGCGAACACAAGGCGCTCATCTTTTCACAATTTCTCGGAATGCTGGCGCTTATAAAAGAGAAACTCATTGCCGATAATGTTCCTTTTGTTTATTTTGACGGTAGTACATCGGCTGCTGACCGTGAAAAAGCTGTACAGGAATTTCAGGCAAATGAAGAAGTTCGTGTATTCCTGATTTCTTTAAAAGCCGGTGGTGTGGGTTTAAACTTAACGGCTGCTGATTATGTATATATTGTTGATCCCTGGTGGAACCCTGCTGTTGAGCAACAGGCCATTGACCGTACACACCGTATTGGTCAAACCAACAACATCTTTGCGTACCGCATGATTTGCAAAGACACGATTGAAGATAAAATTCTGCAACTGCAGGAACGGAAGCGATCGCTTGCAAAAGATCTCATTGCTGATGATAATGGTTTTGTAAAGAGTCTTTCCAGAGAAGATGTGGAATACCTCTTCAGTTAGCGGTTGCAAACAAAAACCAAACAGGCCTCATTGCAGACACTGCTTACAATCATCACGGAGTAAATGCTGTAAGTCTATTTTTGTACTGTGATCACCGCTGCCGACATAGAACTACGCTGGCCTGAACTTTTGCAGAAACTTGCATCAAAGCTGGGCGATAATAGCAGCTTAAATGATGTACTGTTGTTCATCGGCATCCGAGAATCAGGTCTGCCTCCAAAACAATTTTCAGAAAAAGAAAAAGCTGAATTAATGCAGATGGCCACCTGCACTATTCTTGTGCCCGCACGTTATTATGAGCTGATGTGGGTGGAAGATACGGGCTGGCCCCATTATAAACAGTTGCAACGGTTACCGCAAATGAACGATGAAGAAAAAGAAAAACTGTTTAAGCAGTTTATTCTGATGTATGCGGAAAAAAACAGGTTGATTTGATTATTTCAGTAACTGGTACGCAATCAAACTCAGCAAATAAGCCAGCCCCGTCATATACACCAACTGTATAGCCGGCCATTTCCAGCTTCTTGTTTCACGCTTAACCACTGCAAGTGTACTCATACATTGCATGGCAAGCAGATAAAATAAAAGCAACGAAACACCTGTTGCAAGTGTATAAACTTTAGTTCCGTCCGGCTTTACGGCTGCGTGCATTTTCTGACGCAATGTTTGTTCATCGCCACCATCACTGTCAACTGAATAAAGTGTTGCCATTGTTCCCACAAATACTTCTCTTGCTGCAAAGGAAGTAATCAGGGCAATGCCAATTTTCCAGTCATAACCCAATGGACGGATTACCGGTTCTATGTATTTTCCCATTACACCTGCGTAAGAATTCTGCAGCAATGCTGCCTGTTTTTCTTTTTCAAGTGTGTGTAGTTGTGATGGATTTGCTGCGATCAGCTGTTCATACTCTTCTGTTACTTTCCGCATATTTTCTTTTGGACCATACGAACTCAATACCCATAACAGCAAACTGATAATCATGATAATTTTTCCCGCATCAAACACAAAAATCTTTCCTTTCTCAATCATCGTCAGCAATACGTTTTTATATCGTGGATGGCGGTATAAAGGCAGCTCAAGAATAAAGAAACTTTTTTCCTTTGTATGAATAAAACGTTTGGCAACATAAGCTACAATCATGGCTATAAGCAGGCTGAGCAAATAAAGCGCCATCATAACCAGCCCCTGTAAACTCAAAAAACCAAATAACAATTTTTGCGGAATAACCAATGCTATTAAGATGGTGTACACCGGAAGCCTTGCACTGCAGCTCATTAATGGTGTAATAAGAATAGTAAGCAAACGCTCTTTCTGGTTTTCAATATTCCGCACACTCATAATAGCGGGTACAGCACAGGCAAACCCACTGATCATCGGCATCACACTTTTTCCATTTAGTCCAACCTTGCGCATGATTTTATCAGTAAGAAAACCAATGCGTGCCATGTAGCCGGTTTCTTCCAGGATGGTAATTAAACCGAAGAGAATCATGATCTGCGGCACAAAAACAAATATTCCGCTTAAGCCGGCCAGTACCCCATTAATAAACAAATTGCTCAGCATGTTTTGCGGCAGCCAGCTGCTGAACCAATTGGATATTTTTACAAAAAATATTTCAATCATATCCATCGGGTACTGGGCAATAATGAAAATGCTTTGAAAAAGCAGGAACAATACGCTGAGTAAAATGGCATAGCCCCAGAATTTGTGCAGCAAAACCTTATCGAGCTTTTCAGCAATCAGTTGTTTTTTTACCGGGGAAACCTCTGTAATGGATGTTTGTATTATCTGCTTAATACGCTGGTAACGCTGCATAATTTCTTCGGCCTGCAGGCGTGTATGCTGAACTTTATTCCGCTGTTCCACTTCTTCAATCCTGTTTTGCATGTCATCATCCAGATTGAACGATTCATGGTTGATGAGATGATGAACAGCGGCGTAATCACTTAAATGCGGCAGCAGGTCTTTTACTTCTGTTACTGCTTCGGTTGCCAGTGCTTTGTTGGGAATAAAATCAAATGCGGGGGGACGATAAAGTTTAAGTGCCGTTTCTTCCAGCGTTTTTTTTAATTGAACAATGCCTTTGTTTTTCCTGGGATTAACCGGAACCACCGGAATACCAAGTTCTCTTGCCAGTGATTTTATATCAATTGCAATTTCTTTTTTCTTGGCCACATCCATCATTGTGAGCGCAAGTACCACCGGAAATTTTAAATCAATAATCTGCGAAACAAAAAGAAGGTTTCGCTTTAAGGTACTGGCATCAGCTACAACTAGCAGTACATCGGGTTTCACTTTTTCGTCCTGGTTCATCAGCACTTTGTAGCTTACCCATTCGTCGGCACGTCGGGGATAAAGACTGTAGCTGCCCGGCAAATCAATAAGCTCGGCCGAAAGAGAAGCCGACAGTTTGCATTCGCCGGTTTTTTTGTCAACAGTAACTCCGGGAAAGTTTCCAACCTTCTGATTTAATCCGGTAAGTGTGTTAAACAACGAGGTTTTTCCGCTATTTGGATTTCCCACCAGGGCAATATGTAGTTTGTCAGTCACCATCAGAATGTGCAAATGTATGGGCAAAAATCGGGGCACATTTACGAAGTTTGGAAACATTGCAGAATCATTACTTAATTTTCACGAACCGGAAACGTTCAGGTTAAAACCTTGTGATTACCTTTGGCCATCACTAATGTTAATTCACAATGAAGTTGTTTTCCCTTCTGCTGTTCACTTTCCTCGGCATTAATCTGTACGCACAAAAATTAAACAAACAGGATAAGCTGAGTTTGCAAAACATAACCAGCCATGTAACGTTTCTTTCTGATGATAAACTGGAAGGAAGAAGAACCGGTACCAAGGGCGAAGAGCTTGCATCGGACTATATTGTTGAGCAGTTTCAGAAAAACGGATTAACGGCAAAAGGCGACAACGGAACCTTTATGCAGAAGTTTGAAATCAACGAAGGAAAGCAGGTGCTTCCCTCTTCATTTTTTATTCTTGATGAAGAGCACTTGAAAGAAGGCAAGGATTATTTTCCGTTTAGCTGGAGTATCAATGGCGGAACAGAAGCTGTTGCATCGCCCAACCTGAACGAAAGTGGAAACATCTGGTTCTGGGATTTGAAAGATTTGCTTGCTGAGAATGAGAACAATCCTCATTTTGATTTAATGAACGCAATCCGCAGCAAAGAAAAAGATGCTGCAAAAAAAGGTGCTACTGCTCTGCTGATTTATAACAGCGGCAATAAAGAAACAATGTTGAAGTATGATGGTAAAGACCGCTCTGCTTTATCGGCCATACCGGTTGTTTACCTGCAGAAAAGGATTGCAGCAAAACTTGCCGCTGATCCTTCGCACTCATTTGACCTGAAGTTTAAAACTGAACAAGGTGAAAAAACCCGGACGGGTACAAATGTGGTAGGATATATTGATAATGCGGCTGCCACTACGGTTATTGTTGGCGCCCACTTTGATCATTTAGGTTATGGCGAAGACCGCAATTCAAGATATACCGGCTCTACGCCTGCCATTCACAACGGTGCCGATGATAATGCAAGCGGCACGGCAGCATTGATCGAGATCAGCCGCTTATTGAAAAAGAACGGAAGCAATGCATACAATTATCTTGTAATAGCTTTCAGCGGTGAAGAGCTGGGATTATACGGTTCAAAATATTACACCGAGCATCCAACAGTTGCATTAAGCAATGTAAACTTTATGGTAAATATGGATATGGTTGGTCGTTTTAACGACACAGCCCGTTCGGTTACAATTGGAGGTGTTGGTACTTCTCCTTCATGGGGAATACTCCTGACTGAGAAGAAACCTGTTTTTACTGTTAAGGTTGACAGCAGCGGTACCGGTCCAAGCGATCATACTTCTTTCTACAGGAAAGATATTCCTGTATTGTTTTTCTTTACCGGATTACACACCGATTATCACACACCATCTGATGATTTTGACAAGATCAATTACGTGGGCGAACTGCTGATTGTAAAATATATTACCCGGTTAATTGAACGCAGCAGCAAAGAACCAAAACTTGCCTTTACAAAAACAAGAGAACAGCAAACCACAACGTCAGCCCGTTTTACTGTAAGCATGGGCATTATGCCCGACTATACATTCAGTGGCGGAGGTGTAAAAGTGGATGGTGTGAGCGAAGGCCGTGCTGCTCAGAAAGCCGGAATTAAAACAGGTGATATTGTTGTGAAACTGGGCGACTTTGCCATTACATCTATGGAAAGCTACATGCAGGCATTAAGTAAATTTAAAAAAGGGGATGCTACAAAAGTGAAAGTAAAGCGGGGCCAGGAAGAACTGGAATTTGATATTGCTTTTTAAAAACCAACTGAAAAATTGTTTTGACTTTTTAGTTTATTTCAATGAAGCTGAAAATAGATAATGAACTTTTGGTAGAAGAGTTTTTTGAAGATACCCGTTTGCTGGGTATCATGGCTCCTGTTGAAAGCCATCAGTTTGTGTGGCAGGTAAACCAGGGAATGCGGTTCGATTTCAGAATTAATAACAGCCTGGAAATTCTTCTGAGTAAAAAAAACAGGCAATATTTTTTTTCTGTTTACGAATACAACGAACCCAACAAAACACTGACTTATTTTCTCTATAAAAATCAGTTTGATGGTGAATACCTGTTGCCTGAATTTAAACACCTTGATTATCTCTGGCTTACAAAAGGCGATTTACCAAGTGAAGAAGAAGAAAAAGCATTAATGGCCGGCATACGCAACATCAATGGAGTTCAGTTGGTGGTTGAACTTACCAATGAAAAAATTAAGAACAAGCAGCACCTGATCCTTTAAACTCTGTTCACTTAATTCTAAAATTTTTGTCTATGTGGGAGGAGGTTAACAATAAGCTCTATCGAAAGTTTGAATTTAAAAATTTTTCGGAGGCCTTTGCATTTATGACCAGGGTTGCAATGGAGGCAGAAAAAATGAATCACCATCCTTTATGGACCAATGTGTGGAACACGGTAGAAATCTGGCTAAGCACGCATGATGCAGGTGATGTAATCACAGATAAAGACAAAAAGCTTGCTGAACAGATCAACAAGCTTTTGTAACTATCAGCAATAGCTGAAATAAAAATCTTATTTAATAAACTGGAACCATTGCTGGAACTGTTCGCCTAAAAGCGGAACAGGCTTTTCCTCTCCCTGTACTGCAGAAATTAATCCCAATATCCACAAGATTAGTAAACCGATTGAAAGTATCATGTTCAGCCAGTACCAGCCACTGAAAGAAAAAAGCATCATCATATTCAAAATCCAGAGAACAGCTTGAATAATCAGCAGTCCAAAAGATTGCCTTAAATGAAAAACAATTAATGGTGGCTTTGGGTTTGTGCTGTTACTTGTAACAAAAGAAATAATCCAGCCAATCCACCAGAGGTAACTTACCCATGAAGTAGTTTTTGTGTCCATAAAAGATGGTTTAAGAGTGAAAGAACCATACTAATATATGTACTGTTCAACTCTTTTACAATTTATCAGGGTAAAATCGTGATTACTTTTTCCTGTTTTGAAACCAGTTTTCCAATTGGTTCGGTATAAGCTGATAAACCATTTTGAACCAGGAGATGCTGTACTTTTTCCAACGCTTCTTCTTTAACCGCAATCAATAAGCCTCCGTTTGTTTGAGGATCAGGTAACAGGTTAAATGCTTCCATTACATTCACTCCTTCGCCAAATGCCACTTTGCTGCTGTAACTGTTCCAGTTTCTTGTTGTTGCATCGGGCATGATGCGTTGTGCTGCGTATTCTTTTGCCGGTTCAAGAAAAGGAATTTTGCTGTAATATATTTCGGCAGATAAACCGCTGCCTTCCGTCATTTCAATGGCGTGGCCCAGCAAACCGAAGCCCGTTACATCCGTCATGGCTGTTACAGCATCAAGCTTGCCCAGCTCTTCGCCTGTTTTATTCAGCTTCATCATTTGTTCGGGAGCCAGCCGCTTATGTTCTTCTTTCAGTAAACTACGTTTACCTGCTGTGGTAAGTATTCCCACGCCTATTGATTTGGTGAGCAGTAAAACATTTCCTTCCTGTGCGGTATTGTTTTGTTTCAGGTTTTTTAAATCAACCAATCCGGTGACAGCCAAACCAAAAAATGGTTCAGGCGAATCAATACTGTGGCCACCTGCAAGTGGAATACCGGCTTCGGTACAAATAGCTCTTGAACCATCTAAAACCTTTTGCGCCACATCAGCAGACAGCTTGTTTACAGGCCACCCAAGAACAGCAATGGCCATTAAGGGTTTACCTCCCATTGCATACACATCGCTGATAGAGTTAGCTGATGCAATTTTTCCAAACTCAAATGCATCATCTACTATCGGCATAAAAAAGTCAGTTGTGGAAACAATGCCTGTTCCATTGCCGAGATCATATACTGCCGCATCATCTTTGCTGCTGTTACCAACTAAAAGATTTTTATCAACTATCGTTGTTTGGGTTGAGTGGAGAATCTGTTCAAGAACAGCGGGCGCAATTTTGCAGCCGCATCCGCCACCATGTGAAAATTGTGTAAGTCTGATCGTATTTTCTTCCATACTATTTAATTATTAAGATCGCTTTGAATCATGTTTAAGGCAGGCCGAACTACCGAATTATGAGATTCACCTGACAAAGTATCCAATGAAAGATAAAGATCAGGATAATTATGAGATTTTATTTGATTGTAATATTCTGTAGTTGAAAAGAGAACTTTATTAATAATTTCCCGACTTCCAACATAAAGTTTCATTTTGTTATGAAGCTGCTTTTTATCTGAAAACAGGCGATTTTCGATTTTATTTATCTCGTTATTATTTGCCCAGCACGAAGGACTGATGATATAATACCGGTTAAACATAATAGAGTCTTTTAACGGAACATAGAGGCCAAAAAGCCCACTGAATGAATGCCCTATGAATATTTTTTCATGAATATTGGGTATTTGTTTCTGCAAACGTGGCATTAATTCCTCCTTCAAGAAGGAATAGTAAAGAGATGCTTGGCCAAATGTATTTGAACCATTTTGCGAAATGTCTGACGGCAAAAAATCCCGTCTTCTTTTTAAATGCCAGTCTCCAATATGCGAAACAAATACAAGAACAAAATTTTCATTTTTTAACGAAACCGAGGTATCAAATAAATTGAAGACGTGTTTTCCCAGATTTATACGGCCATCAATTACCAATACCAGACGGCAAGAGTCTGTTAATTTTAGCGTATTATTTTTTTTAATGCTAACAATAAAGCTATCTTTTACAATCTCTGAAAACAGTGTTTGATGCTCAAGGGCGTTTATTTTATTTTGGGGAGGGTTGCAGCAAACAACACAGATAAAGGAAATAGCTAATACAAAAACAAGTTTCATGGTTAGTTTCGTTTTAATTCCACTGCACTGCTTTTTTTCAGGTCTGATTTAAACCGAACTTCGTATTTCTTTTGTCCATCCCTGATAATGAGCAACCCGGTATTTGGCGGAATAGTTCCTTCGTTCTCCGCAAACATACTGATGAAGATACTTTCACCCCCGGAGTTGAAAGGTATTGTTTGTTTCAGCGCTTTGTCTTTCAATGCAATTTTGTCAAGCAATACGTTGTTGTTCACATACAGAGAAATGATATCGCCGTCAATTAATCCATCATCATACAGCTCAATCTGAACAGAATCTGACGCAATGACAATTGTTTGCAGAATTTCTTTTTCACGGGAAGCAAGTTTCACAGAATCGGCATTAACTGCAGCCACACTGTTTTTATCTGTCACGGCAATCCGGTTTTTCTCTTCCAGCACTTTAATTAATCCCGATTTTGAAGGGTCTTCTTCTTTCTGTAAAAAAGTTTGCCCTTCCTGTATCATCACCTGAAAAGCTTGTTTGTTTATTTGTTTCCAGTCGCCGGTGGCCTCTTTGTTATCAGAGCTGAAAAAAAGAATATGACTTTGCATCACTCCTTCTGGTTCGGGCGGGTTTTGATAAAGTGTTTTCTTTTCCGTCACAACCATATAACCTTCATACAGCTTTCCTGAAATTTCACATACAGCATAAAAATCTTTCGCTCCTGCAGAGGAGTAAGAGTAGCCTGTTAAATTATCTCCGTTTTGGAAGATCAGTAATTCATATTTATAAGGAAGATTGTCCTGAAGAATACCGGTTGTTGTAAATCTGCCTGTCCATAATCCGGAAACATCTTGCGTCCATGCACAAAACGAAACGAAAAACAAAGCAGGTAAAAGAAAGAAAATTTTCTTCATAGTGCAAAGAAACTGATTCGTTTGTTATTGTTTCATTATTGTTTTCGTCGCAGCACCACAGAAGAGCTTTTGCTGAATGTTGAGGTAAAATTAATCTGATAACGATCTGTGTCGGTATAAATAACCAGTAAACCGGTGTTTGGCGGTATGGACCCAAGATTTTCAGCAAACAATGTTAACTGAAGCGATTCGCCTGGTTTAAAATACAGAGTCTTTTTATATGCTTTTGCACTTAAACCAACTTTGGAAACAGACAATTCATTGTTTACAAATACGCTCACCGTATCACCATCAATTTCACCATTGTCGTAAAGCGACAAAACAATGCTGTCCTGTGCAATATCAACAGTTTGTATAATTTCCATTTCACGTTTAACAATTACGGGGTTGTTAATTACCGGAACAGGTTTTTGTACTGTAACGGGGCCTGGCTTCGGCTGATTGGTTGCCGGCTTGTTTTGCTGTACAGTTTGACTTGTGCTGTTATTTCCTGCGTTTGTTGATGCTGGAGGATTAGCAGTCTTTATCTGTGGTTTATTTATTTGAGCCACAGGTTTGCCGGTTATGTTTCCTGTGGTTGTTTGAACAGAATCTTTTTTCTGAAGCGACGGCTTGCTTGCTGCGTTTTCTTTTGGTTGAGTTATTACAACTCCAGGTTGTTTCCCCGGTTCTTTTTCGGTTTTTATAATGACAGTAGTTGAAGAATCTTTAATCTCACCTGCTGGTTTGTTCGGAGCCGGAGCTGCTGGTAATTGTTGCTTCGGTTGATTCAATGCAACATCAGGTTGTTTGTTGCTTTCTTTTACCTGTGCGGTTTTTTTTGTAATAACAACTTGCGGTGAATCTTTAATTTCTGAAACAGGTTCAATAGCTGGAGGTGCTGCAGGAACCGTTTGTTTAGGCTGACTGGTTGCAACATCGGGTTGCTTATTACTCTCTTTGGCCTGGTTGGAAGTTTTCGTCAGAATAACCTGTGATGAGTCTGTGTTTTCAAGTGCAGGTATGTTTGCAACCGGGGCGGCGGGAATCGTTTGATTTGGTTGATTGGTTGCAGGATCAGGTTGCTTGCTGTTTTCTTTCACAGGATTGGAAACTTTGTTTAACGCAATGGCCGGCTGTTGTTTAACCGGTTCTTCAAAGGCCATTTCTGTAGCCAGTTTTTTTTCTTCCAGCCTTTTATAAAGCTGTGTTGCGAGATAATTTGTTTCTCTGTTTACGGCGAGTTGTCCCGCTATCGCCCTGTTATTTCGCCATGTTGAGGTACTCCATTCACCTGTCAGCACCATTGCTGTATCGTTAAGCTTTCTCAGGTTAAAAAAGAAAACGGTTTTGATCCCTTTTGTACTTTCTTCAAAATTGTTGGAAACAGATTTTTCATCTTCAACAATCAGTACACTGTCTTTAATCCGGCCGGTTACTTTAACAAGGTTATAAAACAATACATCGTTAACAATAAAGAGGCGGTGACAATACCCGTACAGTTTTCCATTCTTTTCTTTAAGCGTCAGTTCAAAATCAACGGAGGTTTTTAAACTGTCCGATTGCATCTGACCCCTGTACACACCGGTTACTACCTGCGAAAAACAGGAAGATGAAACAACAAGAACGGAAAGTAAGAGTAAAAAGTTTTTCATTTGATACTGTTATAGCTTATGATGTTCCTGCAAAAGGAGATCCTTGAAATTGGATTCTGCCACAGTTTTACAGGGTATCTTATACAATAACGTTTCCAGCCCTTCTCTATTATGCAGCCCTTTCAGATACCATTTGTCATAATAGGAAAGCAGTATGCGGAAGCTGTCTTCTGTGCGGTCTTCCACCAGGGCGTTCAGCGCCTCTTTTGTTTCAAGCCCACCCAGTCTTTTTTTAATCCTGATAATTGCATTTACGAGTTTTTCCTTAGGTAGTTTTCCATATTCTTCAACTATGTGTTTCAATCGTTCTTCAAACGGGATGTCTATAAAAAAAACCTGTTTGTTACGCATTTGTTTCCACAGTGTTATGGGAATATTTACATCGCCAATCCGCTGGCTTTCATCTTCAACCCAGGTTGGTGTTGCTGAAGATAGTTTGCTGAGTTCAACTGCCAGTTTGTTTTCAAACATTTCCTGGCTTGGCTGTGGCGGCATCCCGATATTACCAAACGCCGATCCTTTATGGTGCGCAAGTCCTTCAAGATCTATTACCTGGCTTCCATTTTTTTTTAACCCGTTCAACACATAGGTTTTGCCACTTCCTGTATAACCACTTAACATGGTGAGGAAATACTCTTTCTCAAATTGTTGAAGTGCCCATTTTCTGAACTGTTTATAACCGCCAATTAGGGTGTACACTTTAAAACCATAAAGATCAAGCAGCCAGGCAACTCCCGCACTGCGCATACCCCCACGCCAGCAATGAACTAAAATTGTTTTATGATCTCCTGCAATTCTTTCAGCTTCTTCAATCATCCTCCTCATTTTCCCACCAAAATAGTCAAGACCTGTTTTTATAGCCAGTTCCCTGCTTTGTTGTTTGTAGGTAGTACCAACAACTTTTCTTTCCTCATCGCTGAATAACGGAAAGGAAAAAGCCCCGGGAATATGTGCATGGTTATATTCTCCCGGACTTCGCACATCAAACACGGGGTGTTCTTTTGCGAGTAAAAGAAAATCTTCTATGATTATTTTTTCAACAGCCATAAATCTTTGTTTAAAATTATTCATTTCGTTTTACTGCAACAACTGTGATAATCCATAACACAAGTGAAAGACTGAAAAAAATTATAGTCAGTGTTTTTGCAGCAAAAAACAGTTTCAGGTTACTTGTAAAAAACCATGAATAACAAAGTAGCAGAAAGCTGATAAAACCGAGTATTCTGCAAATATTACCAATGATGTAAAGCATATCCTTCTAAGAAAAAAGTCCTGCTGTGCAGCAGGACTTTGTATTATTAATTTTCTTTTAACTGAATATTGACGTCTTTACCTTTCTTTTCAATTTTTATCTTGCCGCCATCTCCTGTTTTCATTTCAACCTTACCATCTTTCCCTTCAACTTTAATTCCATCGGTTGAGTTGATTTTTATATTTACAGAATCATTGTTTTCATCTTTGGCCTTGATGGAAACGCCGTTTTCGCCAATCTTAACTTCTGCCGAATCGGATTTTATTTCAATCTTCGATTCGTTTTTTTCTTTTTCATTGTCAGTTTGCTGTGAAGCATTTTCACAACTGATGAAAAAAAGTAAAACAGCAGCGATAAGTAAATGTTTCATACTTGAAAAGTTTAGCCGTTCATACTTACAAGGAACTCATTATTATCTTTTGTTCCTCTCATATGCTGCAACAAAGTATTCATTGCTTCTTCTGTGTTCATATCAGACATATGCTTACGCAATACCCACATACGTTTTGCCACATCTTTATCAAGCAGCAAATCATCACGGCGTGTACTTGAAGCAACAATATCAATTGCAGGGAAGATGCGTTTGTTTGCCAGCTTACGGTCAAGAGCAAGTTCCATATTACCGGTTCCTTTAAACTCTTCAAAGATCACCTCATCCATTTTGCTTCCTGTATCAATCAAAGCTGTTGCAAGAATGGTCAGTGAGCCTCCGTTTTCAATTTTACGTGCAGCACCGAAGAATTGTTTTGGTTTCTGCATCGCATTTGCTTCCACACCACCACTCAGCACCTTACCACTTGCCGGGGCAACTGTATTGTGTGCACGTGCCAAACGTGTAATGGAGTCGAGAAGAATTACTACATCGTGACCGCATTCAACCAGGCGTTTTGCTTTTTGTAAAATGATACTCGAAACTTTTACATGCTTTTCAGCTGGTTCATCAAATGTTGAAGCAACCACTTCTGCCTTTACACTGCGTTCCATATCTGTTACTTCTTCCGGGCGCTCATCAACAAGCAGCACAATCAGGTACACTTCAGGATGGTTTTCAGCAATGGCATTTGCCACTTCTTTCAGCAAAACTGTTTTACCTACTTTTGGTTGTGCAACAATCAAACCACGTTGACCCTTACCAATTGGAGTAAACAGGTCCATGATTCTTGTGCTGTAAATGGAAGAGGAGGTAGAAAGATTGAGTTTTTCGTAAGGGAACAAGGGTGTGAGATAATCAAATGGCACACGGTCTCTTACTTCTTCAGGGCGTTTGCCATTAATTGAGTCAACCTTTAATAAAGCAAAATATTTTTCACCTTCTTTGGGAGGACGAACAGCACCATAAACAGTATCACCTGTTTTCAAACCAAACAATTTGATTTGCGAAGGAGAAACATAAATATCATCAGGGCTTGATAAATAGTTATAATCGCTTGAGCGAAGGAAGCCATATCCGTCAGGCATCATTTCCAGTACACCTTCACCAAGGATAACACCATCAAATTCTATATTAAATGCCTGCTCTCTTTTGTTTGGGTATTGTTTGTGATGTACAGGGCGTTCCTGCTGCTGTACAGGTGCTTCAGCTTCCTGGTTGGATGCTGCCAGCAACTCACCGATTTCCTCTTCAGGAGGAGCGGCTACGTAGTCATCATCACCGGGAAAAGTAAAGCCGGGAGGAATAATTACAGGAGGCGTTTTTTCAACAGGCTTTTTGATGTGTTTTTTCGGCGCTTGTGAAGCAGCAGCAGGTGTCTCTTCCTCTTTCTTTTTTCTGCCCGTTTTATGCGGGGCTGCTTGAGGTTGTTCTGCATCACCGCTTTCAACAACAGCTTCTTCAGTTCCTGAGGCAGTTGTTGTTTTCACAATACGCTTGCGTTTTGTTTTTTCTTCGGGTGCTTTTGTTTCGCTGGCGATTACTGCCTGCTTATCGAGGATTTTGTAAACCAGTTGCTGTTTGTCCATTTTTTTGGCACCAGCAATTTTTAACTGCTCGGCTATATCCAGCAGTTCGGGAACGAGCATGTCGTTCAGTTGTAGAATGTCGTACATAAAATTGTTAAATCATTAAACACAAAAACGAATAGTAGAAATATTAAAGTCTTGAAATCCGGGTTGATAAATAATTGGGATTTGGAACGACTGAATTTGATGAGCTTCGGAAGATCGGATTTATAAAAACAGTCAGTTTCCGATGCAATGTTACGGCAATTTCGGGAATACCAAAAAAAATTGCTTAAAACAGTAAAAAGTGCTCAAGAGATGATTTTTATGAAAAGACGTTACTGATGAAACTGTAATTATCTTTGCAGCTCAAAAATTCAGGCTATGTTTAATAAAAGAGTGAAGATTAAAGAGCTGCTCGGTTGTGAACCAAAAGAACAGGAAGTAACGGTAATGGGCTGGGTACGTACATTTCGCAACAACCAGTTTGTAGCTTTAAATGATGGAAGTACCAATAACAACCTGCAGGTTGTACTGGAGCTGGGTAAGTTTGATGAGGATTTGCTGAAGCGAATAACCACATCTGCTTCATTAAAAGTTTCCGGAATTCTCATTCCTTCGCTCGGGAAAGGACAGAAAGTAGAATTAAAGGCAACTTCGCTGGAAATACTCGGCGATAGTGATGCTGAAAAATATCCCTTACAACCCAAGAAGCACAGTCTTGAATTTTTACGGGAAATCGCCCATCTGCGTTTTCGTACCAATACTTTCGGATCGGTATTTCGCATCAGGCATTCACTTGCTTTCGCTATTCATAAGTTTTTTAACGAAAAGGGATTTATTTACCTGCACACTCCTATTGTTACCGCCAGTGATGCTGAAGGAGCAGGCGAAATGTTCAGGGTAACCACTTTGCCAATGGACAATCCCCCACGTAATGAGGATGATGGAAGCATCAATTTTAAAGAAGATTTTTTTGGCCGCTCTACCAATTTAACTGTAAGCGGGCAATTGGAGGGAGAACTTGGGGCAACTGCTTTTGGTGAAATTTATACGTTTGGTCCCACATTCAGGGCTGAAAATTCTAATACCGCCCGCCACCTCGCTGAATTCTGGATGATTGAGCCTGAAATGGCTTTCTGCGACCTGGAAGACAATATGAATCTTGCCGAAGAGTTCATCAAATATATCATCCGCTATGCAATGGAGAATAACAGGGAGGATCTTGAGTTTCTTGCACAGCGTTTAGCCGATGAAGAGAAGCAATTGCCGCAGGATAAACGTAGTGAAATGGGCCTGATAGATAAGCTTGAGTTTGTGCTGAACAACCAGTTTGAACGGATTACGTATACGGAGGCAATTGATATTCTTTTACAGTCGCCTGCATACAAAAAGAAGAAATTCCAGTACGAGGTTAAATGGGGAATTGATATGCAAAGCGAACATGAACGGTACCTCGTTGAGAAACATTTCAAAAAGCCCGTGATTGTTACAAACTATCCGAAAGACATTAAAGCATTTTACATGCGCCAGAACGATGATGGTAAAACAGTGGCTGCTATGGATATTCTTGCGCCCGGTATTGGAGAAATTGTCGGGGGTTCGCAAAGAGAGGAAAGGCAGGAGAAACTGGAACAGCGCATGAAAGAGATGCATATACCTGCTGAAGACCTGTGGTGGTATCTTGATACACGCCGGTTTGGTTCAGTTCCACACGCAGGGTTTGGTCTTGGTTTTGAGCGAATGGTACAGTTTGTTACAGGAATGGGGAACATTCGGGATGTAATTGCCTTTCCACGCACACCAAAGAACTGCGAGTTTTAAACAACAAGCGGCTTGTTCGGGCGTTAATTATGCAACAAATTCCATTACTATGCAAAGAACCGTTGTTGCTTTAGCTATTACGATTGTCGTTTTAGCATCTTATGGCTGTAAAAAATCCGGCAACAAAACTCCGGGAATTTCTGAAACCTATCAGCCTGTTTCTTCCGGCAGCGAATGGAATTATACTACTACCGGGTCTAATGCCGGAAGCTTCAAAATTACTGCTACAAGCAGTGATACACTTATAAACGCAAGATCATATCGCATCCTCACTAATTCCGGAGGTGCTAATATGTATTACTGTAAATCCGGCAGCGATTATTATCGTTACGGACGCTTTGCTGAATTGAATAACGAACCCCTTGAATTATTATACCTGAAAGATATAGCTGTTGGTCAAAGCTGGACCGAAACAAAAATCGTTTCTGCTACTGTTTCGGGAATGGGTACAGTTCCTGTAACAGCAAAATTTACTTTTACTGTTGCAGAAAAAGGAACCGCTCATATTGTTGGTTCAACAACTTTTAATGAGGTTATAAAAATTACGGCAATCCCATCTTTTAATGTATCAGGATCGCCAATTCCTGTTGCTTCTTCAACATTTGAATATTACTATGCAAAAAACATAGGACTTATACACAGCATCACTGCATTAAACATACCCCTTGCTTCTATCAATTCAAGTTCGGTTACTGTTCTCGGCAGCTATAGTATTAAGTAAATTATTTGTTTTTTGTTTTGTCTGCTTCTTCTATAGCATCTTTTCTTAGTAAGTCTGTTAGTGTTTGTTCAAGTTTTCGGATGCGGGAGTAAAGCTTTAGAATAACGAAAACAAAAAGTACAATACAGAGATAAAAAATGAGATCAGCCCCCCGGCCTACTCCCAATTTATGTGCAATAATGTTTGACCAATCAGGAAAAAGGATAAATGCCGTTGCAACGCAAAAGAAGAACAGCAACAGCAGCACATCGGCAATCCTGCTCTTGATTCTTACAAAAAAGTATAAGCCTGTTAACAGCAAAGCGCTGATCAGGATGAATTGAATCGGGGTCATTCAAAAAATTTATGTAAAACTAAATCATAAAAGATTCTGATACTGTGCCAGCTTTTTTGCCCTTTGTTTTTTGCGTAAGCCGAATAACGGACATGGACAGGAACCTCTGTGTACCGGAGTTTATTTTTCTTTACCTGCATCAGAATTTCTGTTGCGTGAGCCATACGGTTCTCTTTTATGACAATTTGTTCTGCTGCTTTTCTGTTGAGTGCTCTTAATCCGTTATGCGCATCACTTAAAAGAATTCCCGTGAAAAGAAGGTTAACATAACGACCGGCTTTGAGAGTAATTTTTTTAAGCAATGGTATTTCTTTGTTTTCTGAGTTCATAAACCTGGAACCAAAAACAATATCTGCTTTGTTCTGTATAAGGGGGGCTGTTAACAGCGCAATATCTGTTTCACGATGTTGTCCGTCTGCATCAAAATGTACCAGAATGTCTGCTCCGTGCTGTAGAGAAAAATCGGTTCCTGTTTGAAGTGCCGCTCCCTGTCCCAGATTGGTTTTGTGACGCAAAAAAAACACTGGAAGATTTTCGAGAAACCGGCTCTGGTTACACTTCGATCCATCATCCACCACTACAACACGATAACCTGCTTCAAGCAAAGGAACCACAGTTGTACGCAGAACTTCATTTTCGTTGTACACCGGAACAATTATAAAAATATTTGCTTGCTGCATACCATAATTTTTCGTCTATTTTTTAGGCTCTATCTGAACTGAATAGAGTTGACTTGTAAAACCTTTGTAAACAAGTTTTGCCTTCGATTGATTAATAAAAAAACTGTCTGCTTCTGAAAGTACTTCTTTTGTTATATAAAGAAACACAACCGGTTTACTGGTTTGCAGGTTATCCGGTTTAAGCCACTTTTTATGTGGCACAACTGAATAGTTATTATACACAGGCAGATAAAGAAAATCCTTGTTGCCCGCTGCGGTTACTTGCAGACCGGTACTGTCAATTATTTTTTTTACCGTATTTGTAATTGTTATTCTTTCATCATTCCACATTTGCCGGGTTTTTGGTAATTGTCCCGTGATCGTGTTATAATTAAATTTTATCCAGAGCAAATAATTAAATGAAAGAATTATTGTGATAGTTAGAATCATAATTTTTTTAAACCCTGCAATTCTCTCCACCATTTTTGCCAGCAACAAAAGGAACGAAAGTGTTACTGGCAGATAGTACCTTCCTTCGCTGATGTAAGTAAAGGAATGCCAGCTGTTGCCTTGTGCGTGAAATATTAAAGAGAGGGATAAAAGGAGAAGAAAGACCAGTACAGCTGACCAAAAAAGGAATAGGAATGTCCATTCTTTTTCTGAATGATTTTTTTTAAAACTTTTAAATGTTCTTTTAATATAAAGCAGAGAATAAACAAGAATTCCAATTGTAAGAATCCAAAGCAGTACTTTGTAAACGAATAAGTATGTAATGCTGTATGTAATTAAGTGGTTTTCCAGGTACGTTATTGGCATAAATCCTTTAAAAATAAAAGCATACAGTTTTATACTGTTTTCAGGGTAAAATCCTTTTGCGTCTTCTGAAATATAAACTCCTGACCCTGCGTTTGCATAAAGAATGAAAAATTGTATAGTTAATAAAAATCCGACACAAACGAACGAAAGAATTGCAGTTCGCAGATGATCTTTTCTTTTTGTGCTGAACACATGAATAAGCAGCATGGTCGGAAAGAAAAAGACGAGGGGATAATATTGATAACGGAAAGCAGCTGGTAAGAAAAAAATGGTTGACACAAGTATCACTTTTTTGAAGGATACTTTGTCTTCTGAAATCAAAGGAATGCAGTAGTATGTACTCAACAGAAAAAATACTGAACTCCAGAGGTCAGAGATCCCCAGCGAAAAAAATGGATCGGGGTTCACGGCGAGAATACTCCAGAGTATAATTTTTGAGGAGGTTTGAAGCTCTAATCTGTTTATCAAGCTTCTCAAAGTAAACAGAAGTGCAAGCAAACCGGTCAGCATTAAAAGTTGATCGGCAAGAATTGCTGAGCCCGTTAAACTTGTAAAAAGGGAAAGTAGCAGCGCAGTGAGGGGAGGCCACTGATTCATCAAAGAATAAGTATGAACTGAAAGATCTGTTATGTCACTTATCGTAAAGCCAAGCACACCATTCTGCAACAGATTTCCAGCAGCAACATGCTGTATTTCATGATCGGTTCCTCCGGGGGGATATACAAAAGAAAAATAAATACGGCAGCACAATGCAAACAGGAACACCAGGAATTCAGGGTTTAGAAAAACATCATTCCGGTAACCGGATTTTTTTTTCTCGGCTATCATAACTGACCGTTACTTTTTCTCATGTATGCATTTATTCGTTGTTGTACGTTTTCCCTGATATTCATATAGAACAGGTTTATATCGCCGGGATGATAGTTTTTCTTGTGCATCAGCATAAAAAAACTAAATGGGAACCTGGGCCTGTTGGTCCATATAACTCCATTCGAAATTTTTGCACTATTTGAGTGTTTGTGAATTTTTTTGAAGTTAAAGAAAACAGCACCCTTGTTTTGCTTTCTGGAAATCCGTAATGTATCAAGTGTCCAGCTTAATGGATTCACAACCCATGAACTCCCGTTTTCTTTCTTGATGTAATAATCAACAAAGCCGTTCTTATAGGTACGCCATGTTACAAAACAGGATGTTGCTGTATCAGTTTTGCAGGGCTCTATTGTTGTGTAATAGGTTTTTGGTACTGAAAATCCTGTAAGATAAGCTCCGATTAGCTGTTTCTGTAAGGGAGTGTTTTCGAAAAATTCTTTCAAGAGTCTGATACAGTGAAATGTGCCCTGACTGTGTGATGCGATTATAATTGGCCTGCCTTTGTTGTAATATTTCAGATAATATTCAAAAGCATTTTTAATGTCTTCATAGGCAAAATCAAGTGCTCGTTTTGCCTGAACCGTGTCTTCGGTAAAAAAGGAATAGAGATGTGCTTGCCTGTATCGTGGTGCAAACACTCTGCAGTTTTTATTGAAAACACTTGCCTGGTATAAGATGGAAGAATAATCAGTTTTTAAATTTAGTTCCGCATCTGTAAGACTGGCGTTCCAAATAATTGATTTCGTTTTATCCGAAGTCAATGTTGTTGGATGTACAAAAAACACATCTGCTATACTGTCTCTTATTTCCGTTTGCAAAGGCTTTGGAATACTATCAGAAGGATCTTTCTTCGATGGGTGCGCTGCCCAATAATGTAAATCAGAGTAGTCGGGATTTTTTGGTAGAGAGGAAAATTCTTTTTCGTAGGATGGTTTTAGTTTTTTTAAAGCTGTATTGCAGGAAACCAGGAAAAGGAAAAGTAAGGAGCTTAGAATGTATTTAGATAGAATCAAGGCGCAATATTTAGTGTAAACAAAGTTCAGGAAAAAGAAAGAACGATCCGGTAGTTAAACTTATAGTTTATGTACGTGTAAAGAAAATGAATAAATTGCAATAAGTAAAAACGGTGGTTATTTATTTAAAGCTTTCCCCGGTTGAAATTAATAAGACATATATCTTTTTTGAGAACAGTTCTTCTCTATACCCTTTCTGCATTTGGCGGACCACAGGGGCACTATGGTATGATGATGAAAATGTTTGTGAAAAAGCGGGGCGATTTAACAGAGCAGGAATTGGTTGACCTGTTATCTTTTTGCCAGTTATTGCCAGGTGCCAGCTCTACTCAAACTGTCACGCTTATTGGTTATAAACGTGGTGGGTTTATTTTGGCTGTTCTTACTTTTTTAATTTGGATTACTCCTGCGTCTTTATTGATGGGGGGGTTATCTTTTCTGGTTCATTATTTCGACAAACGGGCGTTGCACACCGATATCTTCAAATTTCTTCAGCCGATGGCTGTTGGGTTTCTGATTTTTGCTGCCTGGAACTCTTATAAGGTTGCCATTCACAATAAAATAACACGGGTGATAATGGCTGTATCAGCTTTAGCTGTTTTTTTCTTTTTCAAGCAGCCCTGGGTGTTCCCGGTTATTCTTGTTTTAGGGGGTATTGTAACTAATTTCAGTAATAAACGGATTCCGCAAAAGGATATCCCACGAAAAAAAATTAAATGGGGAAATATCTGGGTTTTTGTAATTGTTTTTGTCATGGCGGGTTTCCTTTCTGCGACCGCTAAAAAGCAAAATTGGGAGTACAAACGGGCGTATAATTTATTTGAGAATTTTTATCGTTTTGGAAGTTTGGTTTTTGGGGGTGGACAGGTTTTAGTGCCAATGATGTACGAGCAGTTTGTTACCCGTGAAAAGACACAATATATGTCTGGTGACGAGCTGCTTACTGGTGCAGGTGTGGTGCAAGGTGTACCAGGTCCTGTTTTTTCTATGGCAGCTTATGCTGGGGGTATGGCTATGCGTGACCAGGGAAAGACCATGCAGGCTGTTGGTGTTATAATCGGAACGGTTGGAATTTTTTTGCCAAGTGCGTTATTGGTTTTGTTCTTTTATCCTATATGGAGTAATCTGAAAAAATATGCTGTTGTTTACAGGTCGCTTGAAGGAATTAACGCTGCAACTGTCGGGCTGCTTGTTGCGTCAGCATTTTATCTCACAAAAGATATTTCTATTCTGGGGTTCAGGGCGGTAGATTCTTTAAATCTTATTGTAATCTTTGCAACGACAGTTTTATTGGCAACTACGAAAATTCCGCCACCGGTCATTGCGCTTGTTTGTCTTTTACTTGGATGGATCTTTTGATTTGTAATAGCCAGCTTTTTCTATTTCATCACAGACAACATCTGGTACCAAATAGCGTATCGATTTTCCCTCCTGCACTAACTCCCGTATATGTGTAGCCGAAATTTCCAGTAAAGGAGCTTTAAGAAAAACAACGTTCGGAATAGTTGTCTTTGCATGCTCCTGTCCCGGACGTTGGTAAACATAAATCGGGTAATGCTGCATAATCTGCTCGCCGTTTTTCCATTGACCGAGGTTTTGCCAACTATCGCCTCCCATAATAATGGCAAATTCATGCTGCGGATATTTTTCTTTCAGGTAGGTAAGGGTATCAATGGTATAGGAAGGTTTGGGCAGTCTGAATTCAATATCACTTGCTTTCATCTTGGGCGAATGTTCAATTGCAAGATTTACCAGGTGAAGCCTGTCATATTCATTGAGTAATTGCTTTTGTGGCTTGAACGGATTTTGGGGGGAAACGATAAACCATATTTGCGCAAGATCAGTTTCGTTGAGCAGGTGTTGGGCAATAATTAAGTGGCCATTATGCACTGGGTTAAAAGAGCCAAAATACAATCCTGTTTTCATTAATGATTGATATTCAATTAGTTAATAAGATTGACCCAAATGTTGTGTGCCTCTTCAATCCGTAAACTCAATTGATAATCAGCAACTTTTATGCTGATTGGGTCGCCAAGAGGGGCTTTCATTTCAACTAAAATCTCCTCTCCAGGCACACAACCCATTTCCATTAATTTCAGCAGAAGCTCATCATTTTCAAACGAATGGATAACTGCACTTTGTCCTGGCTCCAGTTCTGATAATCTTTTCTTGACCATTTGCAAATGTATCATTTCCCTATCTGAAACTTTCCCGAATTTTGATCAATGCTGCAATCAAAAAAAGTTAATTTTTTTTACCAGGGTATTTCCTTTGCGTTTACTTCAAGGCAGAGGCTGAAGTTGTTTATCGAAAAACTTTTCAGAAAGGAAAAAAATTCCTTACAGGAGTTAAACGTAATTTTTTGTTCGGATGAGGCATTGCTGAAAATTAACCAGGATTTTTTAAAGCACGACTATTATACTGATATCATCACGTTTCCTCTTTCGGAAAAGGATACTCCTGTCGTAGCTGAACTTTATATCAGTATCGATAGAATCAGGGATAATGCAGCCCGTCTCGGGGTGTCGTTTAAACGGGAATTACACCGGGTAATCTTCCATGGTTGCCTACACCTTTCGGGGTATAATGATAAATCTTCACAACAAATTAAGACCATTAGGGAAAGGGAAGACTATTATTTGCGTTTATATTTTGGTCAATAATGAACTATGCGCCATTTTTACCTCACTCTTCTTTTTTCTCTTTTCGTCCTTCAAGCGGGACTTTCACAGGGCTCTGTGATCTTAAAGGATAAGGAATTCATCTATCATGCTCTCAAAGACTCGGCGATCTGGAACAGGTTGAATGCTTTTGCAGAGTTTAAAGCGCTGGATTCGCTTCAGCAGGATTTCTATTACTGGGTAAATGTTTTCCGGAAAAACCCCGCCCGATTTTACCGGCAGGAGGTTGCTGCCTTTTTGAGAGAGTTTCCCGAGGCCAATACTGCTGAGGCTAAATCGTTAGAATTTGATTTGTCGATTCAGAAACCGCTTTCTTTTTTAGCTCCCGATGAGGGGTTGCTTGGCATGAGTAAGAAGCATGCAGTTGATTTAGCTAAAAGAGGCGGCATTATTTCGCATGTTTCTTCGGATGGCAAAACCTTTCAAAAAAGGTTTTCAGGTGCCGGGGTTTATCGGGTTGGGGCAGAAAATATTTTTTACGGTTCTCCAAATGCTCTGGAAGCGTTGATAATACTCCTTATTGATCATCGGGTTGCTGACAAAGGCCACCGTATAAACCTGATGGACGACCGGTTCATGCTCATGGGGGCCTCTTTCTCGTTTGTCTCAGTCAAGAAAGTTATACTTGTTCAGGAGTTTGGAAGTAAATAGTGTTCCACGAAGCACAGTTTCACCATGGAACTGTGCCCCATGAAACATATCTTTGTGAAAACAATGCTTATGGCAACAAGGAAAAGGTGGACCAAGCAGGAGGAGATAAATGATTCTGTACTTCGTTTCAGGGAAAAGAGAAAGTGGCAGATTGCTCTCCGGCGCTATGTTATAGAAAGAAATAAGAACTCTTCCTACGCCCCCTACTTTGGTTTAGATATCAATGGCTTCCGTAGCTGGATCGAAATCCAGTTTACAGAGGGGCTTTCCTGGGAAAATCATGGGAAAGGCTGGCAGCTCGATCATATTATCCCTGTGGCCTACTTCAATTTCGAGGACGAGCAGGAACTAAAGCTCTGCTGGAACTTCATAAACATACGGGTAGAACCTTTTGATGAATCTAGAGGAAGGGCAAACAAGCTGGATCTCCTTGCTTCAAAAGCCTTTTTTGAGGAACTATATAATAAAACTGGCTACTCCATCTGCCGTGAGCTCCTTGAAAAGCTTCGCCGTATCGAACAAACTGAAGTCATTAACACCGAAAAGCAGCAAAAATTCATCAGCACCAACCGGGCTTATCTTGACATGCTCTCCCATTATTCCAATTTTGAGTACGAACTTCTAAACAGTGGCCGTAACAGGGATGAGGTACTGAGGGAAATCGAGTTCTTTAAAAAGTACAATCAGTAAGTACATTGAAATAACTTTGCACACTTATGTTTCCAGAATATGATGTTATTGTAGCAGGTGCCGGTCATGCCGGTTGTGAAGCGGCTGCAGCAGCTGCCAACAGGGGTAGCAAAGTGCTGCTCATCACCATGAACATGCAAACCATTGCCCAGATGAGCTGTAACCCGGCTATGGGTGGTATTGCCAAAGGGCAGATCGTTAGAGAAATTGATGCGTTGGGTGGCTACAGCGGTATTGTAAGCGATAAAAGCATGATCCAGTTCCGGATGCTTAACAGGTCAAAAGGTCCGGCAATGTGGAGCCCCCGTACTCAGAACGACCGTATGCTGTTCTCAGCAACATGGAGAGAAATGCTGGAAAACACTCCTAACGTTGATTTTTACCAGGATATGGTCAAAGGTTTATTGGTAAAAGATGGCCGTTGTTATGGTGTGGTTACAAGCCTCGGGCATGAAATAAAAGCAAAAGCAGTCGTGATTACCAGTGGTACTTTCCTGAACGGGGTAATTCATATCGGTGAAAAGCAATTAGGCGGAGGTCGTATCTCTGAAAAAGCAGCAACGGGTATTACTGAACAGCTGGTTGAACTGGGATTTGAAAGTGCCCGCCTGAAAACAGGCACACCTCCCCGTATTGATGGCCGCAGCCTTGATTATTCAAAAATGGAAGAACAGAAGGGCGATGATGAGATTACCGGCTTTTCATACATGGATATTCCAAGGATTAAACCGGAAGATCAGCGAAGCTGCTTTATTACTTATACCAATGAAAAAGTACATAGTATCCTGAAAACCGGATTCGACCGGAGCCCGATGTACCAGGGCCGCATTCAGGGAACTGGTCCAAGATATTGCCCCAGTATTGAAGATAAAATCAACCGCTTTGCCGACCGTGACCGTCACCAGCTCTTTGTTGAACCCGAGGGATGGAATACGGTTGAAATCTATGTAAACGGATTCTCAACTTCTTTACCGGAACAGGTGCAGTATGAGGCACTCAAAACTGTTCCCGGCTTTGAAAACTGCCGCATGTTTCGTCCTGGCTATGCCATTGAATATGATTATTTTCCACCTACACAACTTGATTATACGCTGGAAACCAAGCAGTTGCAAAATTTGTTTTTTGCCGGGCAAATCAATGGAACCACAGGTTATGAAGAAGCAGCCTGCCAGGGATTAATAGCCGGCATCAATGCTTCATTAAAGGCGGCTGAACTGGATCCGTTTATTTTCAAACGTAGCGATGCCTATATAGGCGTACTCATAGATGATCTCATCAGCAAAGGAACCGATGAACCTTACCGCATGTTTACCAGCCGTGCTGAATACCGCACATTGCTGCGCCAGGATAATGCCGACCTCCGCCTCACGGAAAAAAGTTTCAAAATCGGACTGGCCTCACAGGAGCGCTGGGAAAAAACCAGTAACAAACTGCAGACCGTGGAGCATCTGAAAAATCTCCTTGCAGAAACAGTGCTGGCACCTGCAGAGATCAACACTTTTCTTGAACAGAAAAACAGTGCACCACTTTCACAAAAACAAAAAGCATTACAAATCCTTTTGCGTCCCGGTATTCAGCTGCATGAACTCATCAGCGCATCACCAACACTGCAGCAACTAACGGGAACAAACAACCGTGAAATACTGGAACAGGTGGAAATACAGGTGAAATACGATGTGTACATCGAAAAAGAAAAAGATCTTGTGCAACGCATGAGCCAGCTCGAAGACTTGGAAATTCCTTCTTCTTTTGATTACGATAAAATTTCTTCGCTCAGCACAGAAGCATTACAGAAGTTTAAAAAAATCAAGCCACGCACACTTGGTCAGGCTTCCCGTATATCTGGTGTAAATCCAAGTGATGTGCAGATTCTCATGGTGTATATGGGTCGTTGATTTTGTTTACTGAAGCATTCAAAAAGGTAATTTTCTGACACAGCAATTTTGCCAAATCTCCATTGACAGGCCTTGTTAAGCTGCTTGTCAAAATTAACTACGACAAAATTCGTTTATCGTGCATTTTTGTTTCATCATCTGCAGAACAGAGACGAACGGCTATGCAATCAAAAAGCTGTTTACTGCTGTAACTGCAACAAATGACGTAATGTATGAAACAATTAACCACCAGCCTTATCATCTTCCTGTTGCTTTCGGTTGCTGTTGTTGCACAACCGGCAAAGCAGGGAAAAATCACCTGTAAAATCAGTAACAGCGAACAACAACCTATTTCCAACATCACGGCCGAACTTATACGCAGTACCGACAGCAGTTTGGTTAAAACAGCCATCTCTGATCAGTCTGGTTTTATTGAATTTGAACAGGTCCCCTTTGGCTCGTATCTTATCCGCACAAGCTCCGTCGGTTACCAGCATTACATTTCTTCACCTGTGATAATAAATGAACAACAACTGGAAGTAACTGCTAACGGTATCATATTGTCGCCTGTGTCTGTGCAATTAAAAACCATTGAAGTGACAGGGCGCAAACCTTTTATTCAGAAGCTCAGCGACCGTATTGTGGTAAACGTTGATAACGGTGTTGTAAATGCCGGCAGTTCTGCCTTTGATGTGCTCGAACGCTCGCCGGGCATTTTGGTTGATGCCAATGATAATCTCAGCATGCGTGGCCGGAGTGGTGTCATTATTATGATTGATGGAAAACCAACTCCCATGAGTGGCACTGATCTGGTGAACTACCTGCGCAGCCTGCCTGCAAATGCCATAGAACGGATTGACCTCATCACTAATCCCTCTTCAAAATATGATGCAGCAGGCAATGCCGGTATCATTGATATTCGTTTGAAAAAAGATCAGCGATATGGAACAAACGGATCGGTAACGGCAGGTTACGGACAGGGAATTTATCCAAAAGCAAACACGGGAATGAACTTCAATTACCGCAATAAAAAGATGAACCTCTTTGGCGGCTATAATTACAGCTATCGCAAAAACATGAATCATCTTTTGCTTGATCGTAATTTTTATACCAACGGACAGTTTTCGGGCAAAGACTTAAAAGATAATTATGCCACGATTCCTTTAAATTTAAATACCATAAGACTGGGTGCCGATTTTTTCCCTTCTTCTAAAACGATCCTTGGCTTTATTGTAAATACAAATCTTAATTACATACGGCCAAACAGTGGTAACAGTTCTGTTGTCATCAACGATCAGTACCAGCCGGTTTATAAATTTGGTTCCGGTACAAACGCAAATAACCGGAACGCCAACTCTACTTTCAATATCAACTTCAAACACAGTTTCGACAGCACAGGAAAAGAACTGACGGCCGATGCGGACTATGGCTACTTCAATTCACATAACAGGTCTTCTGTGCTAACCAGTTATTATAAACTTAACGGTCAACCTTTACAACCCGATTACCAGCTTGACTCTGATCAGAAAGGACTCTTAAACCTTATATCCGTAAAAGCTGATTATGTGCATCCGTTCCGCCGGCAGTCGAAGCTCGAAGCAGGTTTTAAAACAAGTGTGGTGCACACTGATAATGATGCTCATTTTTTTGATATGAGCGACGGTACACCGAAAGATGATGTAAACAAAACCAATCATTTTTTCTATGATGAAAACATCAATGCTGCTTACATCAACTTTAAAAAAGAGTACAAAAAATTTGACCTTCAATTAGGGCTCCGTGCAGAAAACACCAATGTAAAAACAAAACAGATTAAGGGAAATATCAGATGGGACAGTTCCTACACACAACTGTTTCCAAGTGCATTTTTCAATTACAAAATTAAAGAAGACCAGGTGCTTGGGGTATCAGTCAGCCGCAGGATTGATCGTCCCGGTTATTCACAACTCAACCCCTTTCTTTTCCTGATTGATGTAACAACCTATGCAACCGGTAACCCTGCTTTATTACCTCAGTTTACGTGGAGTTATGAATTTAGCTATACAGTACACAACATCAACATGACGTTTGGCTACAGTCACACAAAAAATGTACAGAATATTGTAATTGCCCGGTTTAAAGAAGTGTTTGCCAATATACCTTCCGATGACAATGTAACAGTGCAGATACCTGTTAACCTTCAGTCCTCCGATTACCTGGGCTTAACAGCAGCCATACCGGTGAAAGTAAACAAATGGTGGAACATGATCAGCAATGTAAATGTGTTTTACAACCAGTTCAATGGAAACCTTTCCGGTACAACACTGAACAAAGGAAAAATGGTGGCCAATCTCAGTACAACGCAAACCTTCACATTCAAAAAAGGATTCACAGCCGAACTGAATGGCAATTACAATTCCGGAGCACAGTATGGTTTTATGCAATTTAAACCAAGCTGGGGAATGGGTGCCGGTCTGCAGAAATCAGTATTAAAAGGCAAAGGACAACTGAAGATGAATATCACCGATATATTCTGGACCAACCTGCCCCGTGCGACAATCACTTACAATAACTATGTTGAAATATGGAGAGCTTACCGTGAAACAAGGGTAGCCAATATCAGTTTCACCTGGCGTTTTGGAAACAACAAAGTGCAACAGGCAAGAAGAAGAACAACCGCTTCGGAAGAAGAACGCCAGCGGGCACAGTAATCGTTTTTTTTCTCATGTTAATATCCGGGGCGGTATTCTTGCCGCCCTTCTCTTTTTGTTTCTGAATAAATCTTCTGCGCAAATCCGTGTAATCTGTGAACAACAAACCTACTTTCCCTTCGCCCTCTTCAGCAACTGTAAATGAGGCTGCAGGTACGCAATATTTTCCTTTTGTAAAAAGCTCCGCAGGTGTTTATGAAAATGACTGTAATCGTAATACCCGAACTGTGTATAATGAAAGTTTCCCGGCTGGCGAACTATTTGCTCCACTGCTTTTCTTATACGCAATACCTGCAAAGCCTGTTTGCTGCCAACGCCTGTTGTCATTTCAAAATAACGTTGCAGGGTACGGCTGCTGATACTGTAACGGGCAGCCAGCTCTTCCACCGGCAGCGTAAAAATATTTTCTTCAACAGACCGCTGCAGTATTTCTGTTACAATATGAATGGGAACAAGAGAGCCTTTGTAAAGCTCAGTCAACTGACCGTAGTAATTCATCAGCAGCTTCACTCTCTGTTCAAACGATGCGGCTTTCTTCACCTGCAGAAGAAGCCCGCCATCCATCAGGTAACTGAGCGGGTACATACCACCGTTGTATTCTGAGAAATTTACTTTTTTTTCAAACAACACAGGGCTTACCTTGAACTTGATACCAAACAGCACATTCCCTGGTTTGTGAAATGCTTCAATATGGTGCAGCCTTGGTAAAAAACCATCACCTTTTATGCGTCTTCGTTCTTCATCAACCTGCATATCATACGCAGTACCAAGATTAACCAGGTAAGAGTAACCAAGATTGGGAAACAATACATCACTGAAACCCTGCGGGTATTGATGCCACAAATCTTCAAACTTTGTTTGCCAGAAAAAATCAATAAACAGGGAAAGCGGTCCCGTTACATGATAGCGGTGATAATTGATTTCAAAATGATTGCTATGAACAAACTCAATATGCTGCACATGGGCAAGATAGAAAAGCACAGGAATGCAGTCAATCACATAATGATGTGCGGGAGCCCGGTTGCAAAACTTTAACAAACAGCACCACGATACTGCTGATTAATACAATAAAAAAACCGAAGCAATAGCTCCGGCTTGATGACAGATAAGGCTTTAGCAGTTTTTATTCACAGGGAATGACGGCTGCATCTGGTTGTACCGTTCAAAAACGGAATGGGTAAACTGACTTATAATAGTTTTTGCTGGTATTGAATTGTCAATCATCAAAAATCAGGCAGCATCGGCTCCGCCTCTTATAGCTCTGAATTCTCTTTCGTTTTCTTTTAATAAGCGGAACTCCTCAATAATCTTTCTCTTTTGTTTCAAACGGGCTCTCATAATCACAATACCTGTTACCAGTCCGATTAAAAAACTGTGCAGACTGAAAAAAAGCAATGTTTCATTCTTTAGTTGCTCCAGCAACATGATTGTGAATTTTGATGTAAGCTTTAAAAAGGATATCAGATCCCGGTACGAATGTAAGCTTACAGATCATTGTTAAAACATTAACCCCCCTGTTCCTTTATCAAAATGATGGTTTAATCTCACGGTGCATACGGGTTTTAATGTAGTAAGTCAGTACTAAGCCTGTTGCCTCAGTTCATCAATCAGCTTGTTTTTCTGTTTCAGAAACATGCGCATAATAAGAATGCCGGAAAGCAAACCGAAAATGAAACTGTTGATCGTAACAAAAAATACGGGTTCGTTTTGGAATAATTCAAACAACATGGTATTGGATTTTGATGGTTTTAAAATCAGGATATCAGGATAACCATACCAAGGTACAGCGGCTTAAAAATGCCTGCAAGCTTTTACTGCTTCAATTCCGGTAATTATAGTTTTCTGATGCGTGTTTGTAAGGGATGAAAACATTACTGGTAAGGGATTTGCTGTAGAGGTTCGTTTTTGAAGTGGTTCAAAACAATGCTGCCCCATCCTCTGTCATTTCAACTGTACGGGCGTAGCCGGGAGCCGCACAGGAGAAAACGGATCACCAGGGGAATCTGTTTCCCTGATTTTTATGTTTGATTGTTTACTACCTTAATCCTTTCTAAACCAAAACCACATCTATGGAAGAACAAAACAATGTACTGCAGGAATTCACCGGGTTCCAGTACGATTATGCAGGTGCAGGGCAGCGCTTTCTTAATTACCTGATTGATTTAATTGCTTTTTACATCCTGAATTTAATTGCAGGCTTCTTTATCGGAATTCTGTTTGCTGCAACAGGAACACCATTCGGCACAGAAGGTAATGCTCAGTTGTTACTGATGTTTATTTCTTTTACGCTGTTTGTGATCTATTACACGGTGTTTGAAGGCGCAAAAGGAAAAACCCTTGGTAAGTTGATAACGAAAACCAAAGTGCTTACAGCAGATGGCGAGCCTGTTACGTACAAACAGGCATTCCTGCGTTCACTCAGCAGACTTGTACCATTTGAACCACTCAGTGCTTTCTTTGGTTTAACCATGTGGCACGATCAGTGGACAAATACCATTGTGGTAAAAGATATAAAACCTCTTTAAGTTTTTTACTGCACAGCAGAAAATAACAAACTATAACTTATATAATAACAGGCCGATGTGTACAAATCCGCCTGTTGTTATTTTAAGAGGCGCACAGTACCATACTACCGGGTATTAATCCCGGCTTCTTCCTCTCTTGCACTTCTTCATTAATTATTGTATTTTGGTTTCACTAAATCATTTCATCTGAAATTGCCTGCACATAAAAAAACTCGCAAAAGGCGTCCTGTATAATTCCCGCTTCGCTACTCCGGGCATCTCTCTTATTTTATCACAATCAACCAACCCTGTACCATGATGTTAGTACAGCAATACAGCCTTTATACGGAGGCCGACCATCACGTATGGCAGCTCCTTTACAGCCGGCAAATGCAGGCCATTCAGCAGGCGGCCTATCAGCAGTTTTTTAAAAACACAGCATTTCTTGGATTCACTGAAGAGCATATCCCTGCATTTACCAGCATTAATGCACGGTTAAAAAACAGCACCGGCTGGGAAATTTATGCCGTACCCGGACTCATTGCAAACGACCTGTTTTTTAAACAGCTGCATCAGCAGAAATTTGGAGCCAGCACCTGGATCCGTAAAATGGAAGAACTTGATTATCTCGAAGAGCCCGATATGTTTCACGATGTGTTTGGCCATCTTCCGCAACTGGCCGATCCGCTGATTGCCAGTTTTCTTTTACAACTTGCTTCCGTTGCCGTAAAGCATTTGCACAAGGAAGAAGTACTTGAAGCCATTGCCCGTTTATACTGGTACACAATTGAGTTTGGACTGGTGCAGGAAGAAGACGAAGTGAAAATTTACGGCGCCGGTCTGCTGTCATCCATTGCCGAAACAAAGTTCTGTTTATCGGCACAGGCCAACAGGATACCCTTTGATGTTGAACAGGTGCTCAGCACGCCTTACATAAAAGATAAATTCCAGGAACAGTATTTTGTGCTTGATACAATGGAACAGTTAACCGCATCCATCCCGGCACTGGTAACATTTGCAAACAGGTTTTTTGATCAGTAAAACAAAGGCAGCCCGATAAAACTCCTGAAGGTTCTTAAAAACCTTCAGGGTTTGCCGGGCGGCTTTCTGTGCTGGTGAACCCTGAAGTGTTTTGTTATTTCCTCCACGTCGTTGCAGGGAGGAACGACGAAGCAATCTTCTTAATATGAACCATCAACCAACTGCTGCTGCCTTCATTCTTCTAACTCCTCATTTCTTCTTTTTCATTTCCTTAAGTATTTTCTTTTCATCGCCCTCCAGTTTACGTTGAATTTTTTTTACATCTTCTGAGGCAGCCAATTGTTCAGGTAACACACCACGTTCTTTCAGCATCTTGCGTACTGCCAGGTTGTTGTCAACATGTTCTTTACTGATGGACTGCTCACCTTTCAGATCCTTTTCAGCAACATTATGGCTTGTAAGTTCAGTTGCAAAGTCTTTTGCTTTAATAGTAAGCACAGGAAGAAAGTCAGCCAGCGGTCTTGTAGCAGGCACACCTAATTTCTTTTTCATGTCATTGGTATTGTTACCACCAAACAAAGCCTGGTCTCCTTTTGAACGGATCAGGGCAAACCCTTTTTCATCAACACCTCTTTCATAAATAATGCCCGACAGTTTCTTTTCACTCTTACTTAATTTTTCACGGGCACTTACACGGGCAACATCAAGCAGTCGCTGTTCAATCAGTTCCTGCTTACGGGTTTGCACCGCAAAATAAGTTTGCGCAAAAGCAATAGAAGGCTTTGACGGGTCTCCATTTTGTGCTACAAGGTAACAGGCATAGCGGGTAAGCGCTATATCATCAATTTCACGTTGAGCACCTTTGGCGAGTTCGATCATTTTGCCGGTACCGGCAAAATGATCTGTTACCGCTTCTCCGGCTTGCTCACATGCTTTTTTTGCTTTTTCAATATCATTGAGAAAGTTATCCCATTTGGCATAAGCAAATAGTTCCTGCAGCTCTTCACTCACGTCTGCCGCCTCCCGCCCTTCCGTCATTTCGAATACAGGGGGGCTGCATAAGCAGCGGGGCCCTGGATGAGAAATCTCCTGAACCCAACCACCAGCCTGGCCTGGAAGCAATCTTCTTAATATGAACCATAAACCATCAACCAACTGCTGCTGCCTTCCTTCTTTCTTCTGAATTCTAACTTCTAACTCCCGACCTCCTTCTTCCCTCCCGGCTTTCCTCTTGCCATGATCCATGAACTATCAACTATCCACTTTCTTCTAACTTTACTCAATGGCCGATGTACACAGCAAAGCACAACGCTCTTACAACATGAGCCGCATTAAAGGCAAAAACACAAAGCCTGAAATGCTGGTGCGAAGGTTTCTGCATGCAAACGGCTTTCGTTACGCTCTTCATAAAAAAGAATTACCCGGCAGGCCCGATATTGTACTCAGCAAATACAAAACCGTCATCTTCGTTCATGGCTGCTTCTGGCACGGGCATGCAAACTGTAAGTACTTTAAAATTCCTCAAACACGTACACGGTGGTGGACCGATAAACTAAACCACAACAAAACCAACGATGCAAAAGCATTGAATGCATTAAAGAAAGAGGGATGGAAAGTAATTGTTGTGTGGGAATGTAAACTCAAACCTGCATTGCTTGAAAAAACACTAAGCGCCCTCTTAAAAAAACTTCAATAAAAATTTCACGCAGTTACTGAACGTGACTTAAAAGCAAATGTACTTTAAGTCACATGCTTTACTATTGTTTTCATGGATATGAAGACAAAAAAGGGTTTATATAAAATTCAAATAATAGAATTAGATTTTTTTTTGATGAACGATCAGCCTTTCACTTGTCCTTTTCGTGGATCAAGGTGTGAAACTCTTGGAGATTTTTATCATACCAATGCAAAGAGTTTAATACAACGTTGTTTAGACTCAGATTGTGCATTTGTTTGTTATGAAGAAGAAGATGAATATTATCTTAAATTGTGGAAGATAATTTAGCCGCTTATGAAAGAAGGACAATCACTATGGACAAGAGACGAACTCATCCTTGCCATTAACTTATACTGTAAACTTCCTTTTGGAAAAATGCACAAAGGAACCCCAGAGATTAAAAGATTTGCCGAACTTATTGGAAGAACCCCGTCTTCGATCGCCCTGAAGTTGGGAAACTTTGCAAGCTTTGATCCTACATTAAAAGAAAGAGGAATTAAAGGAGCATCGAACGCAAGCAAACTTGATAAAAAGATTTGGGATGAGTTCTATAACAATTGGGACGCTGCATTAATTGCAAGTGAGGAGCTGCTTGCAAAGGTAAAACACAGCACAGTAGAAAAGATTACAAAAATTGACCTGAACGATTTGCCAAGAGAAGGAAAAGAAAAAGAGCGGTTGATTAAAACAAGAGTAAACCAATCAATCTTCCGCTCAATAGTTTTGGCAACGTATAATAATTCATGTTGCATAACCGGGATCAACAATACAGAACTACTAATAGCAAGCCATATTGTTCCTTGGAGTAAAGACGAAAAGAATAGATTAAATCCTATGAACGGTCTTTGCCTGAATGCTTTGCATGATAAAGCTTTTGATTGTGGTCTAATTACTATTGATGCAAATGATTATACAATCAAAGTGTCACCAAGACTTAAAGGAAAAGGCATGCCCGAAAGTATAGAACAAAACTTTTTAAAATTAGAAGGAACACCTATTCATTTGCCAGATAAGTTCCTGCCATCAAGAGAATTGCTGAAGATTCATAATGATAGAAGCAAGACATAAGTCTAATAAAATCCAATACGTAAATTTTCTTGTTTTTAAAATAATTGAAATAAATACAATACCTGTACAATGAATTCAATAGCATTTATAGACACAGAGATTGAAGCAAAAAGTAAAAAAATTTTGGATATCGGAGCCGTAAAAGACAATGGCAAAATCTTTCATTCAAGTTCAGTTATTGATTTTATTAATTTTCTCGAGAACGTACAATTCATTTGCGGACACAATATCCTGAACCATGACTTAAAATATATTCAGAATACGGTTACAGAGGCAGGAATAAACCTATCCAATATTATTGACACTCTATTTCTGTCACCCTTACTCTTTCCGACTAAGCCTTACCATGCTTTATTGAAAGATGACAAGCTTCAGTTAGATGATTACAACAACCCGCTTAACGATTCCCAAAAAGCCAAAGACCTTTTCTTTGATGAAGTTGCAGCGTTTCATCAAACAGACAAAACACTAAAAGAAATTTTGTATTTGTTATTGAACGACAAAAAAGAGTTTCATTCTTTTTTTAGCTTCATTGCATACGAAAGCGGCAATAAAGATCTTGAAAAATTAATTTGTGAAAAGTTTCATTCTGAAATTTGTGAACATGCAGACCTGACAAAGCTAATTTCAGAAAACCCGATTGAATTAGCTTACAGCTTGGCTTTAATAAATTGCCGCAACCGTTATTCCATTACACCTCGTTGGGTTCTGAAAAACTATCCTGAAATAGAACGGGTAATGAGTACATTAAGAAGCAAACCATGCCTTACAGGTTGTGTGTATTGCAATCAAGCATTAAACATATATAAAGGATTGAAAACCTTTTTTGGTTTTGATTCCTACAGAACTTATGCGAACGAACCATTGCAGGAAAAAGCAGTTAAAGCTGCTGTTAACAACAAATCAATCTTGGCAGTTTTTCCTACTGGTGGCGGTAAGTCAATTACTTTTCAGGTTCCTGCTTTGATGAGTGGAGTTTCTACAAAAGGGTTGACAGTTGTGATTTCCCCTCTGCAATCGCTAATGAAAGATCAGGTTGATAATCTTGAAAAAAATCAAATTACTGATGCTGTTACAATAAATGGTTTACTTGACCCGATTGAGAGAGCGAAATCGTTTGAGAGAGTTGAAGATGGCTCTGCATCTCTCCTTTACATCTCTCCGGAATCTTTGCGTTCAAAATCAATTGAAAGACTTTTATTAGGAAGAAAAATTGTCCGCTTTGTAATTGATGAAGCCCACTGCTTTTCGTCATGGGGGCAGGATTTCAGGGTCGATTATTTGTATATAGGAGATTTTATTAAGCTAATTCAAGAGAAAAAAAATCTTGAAGATGGGATTCCTATTTCATGCTTTACTGCAACAGCGAAGCAAAAAGTAATTGAAGATATTCGTGACTACTTTAAAGAAAAACTTTCGCTTGACCTTGAACTCTATACTTCAAAAGCATCAAGAACAAATCTTCAATATAAAATTTTTGAAAGGGACAACGAAGAAGAAAAGTATCAGACATTACGTAATCTAATAGAAGAAAAGAACTGTCCAACTATTGTTTATGTTTCGAGGACCAATAGGGCATATAAACTTGCAGAAAGATTGAATCAGGATGGATATGTTGCTAAACCATATCATGGCAAAATGGACAAGCAGGAAAAATCAGAAAATCAAAATGCATTTATAAATGGTGACGTACCTATTATGGTTGCAACCTCAGCTTTTGGAATGGGAGTTGATAAGAAAGATATTGGAATGGTAATTCACTATGAAATTTCTGATTCTTTAGAAAATTATGTTCAGGAAGCAGGAAGAGCCGGACGAGACGAAAATATATCAGCCGATTGTTTTGTTTTGTTCAACGAAGAAGATCTTAGCAAACATTTCATCTTACTCAATCAAACCAAGCTTTCAATCAAAGAAATTCAACAGATTTGGAAAGCAATAAAAGATATAACCAAGCTTCGTTCTTCGGTTTCAAATTCGGCATTGGAAATTGCAAGAAAAGCTGGCTGGGATGATAATGTGGCTGAAATTGAAACAAGAGTAAAAACAGCAATTGCAGCATTGGAAGATGCTGGATATTTGAAACGAGGTCAGAATATACCAAGTGTTTTTGCTGACAGTATTCTTTCAAAGAATGCAAAGGAAGCAATTGAAAAAATAAATGCTTCGCAGCGATTTGATGAGAAGCAAAAAGAAAAAGGGATCAGAATTATTAAAAAGCTCTTTTCAAGCAAAAGCAGAAAACAATCAACCGACGAGACTGCCGAATCGAGAGTTGATTACATCAGCGACCATTTAGGAATTGTAAACGGGGAAGTCATAAACATTGTGAATTTGCTTCGGGAAGAAAAAATTTTAGCTGATGCAAAAGATTTAACCGCATTTATTAGGAAAAGCGAAAGTGCAAACCGCTCATTGAAGATTGTAGAAACATTCTGCCAGATTGAAAACCTTCTTTTACCAGCATTTGAAGAACAAGAAAAAACATTTCATATAAAAGAATTAAATGAAGATGCAGAAAAGAAAGGGTGCAAAGATGTTACGCCAAATAAGATTAAAACTATAATCAATTTTTGGGCAATCAAGAATTGGATTAAGCGTCACAATGAAGAATATTCAAAAAATCATATTAGAATTCTTTGCGTTCAACCAAAGGAGTCTTTGAAGGAAAAGTTGGAGAAGCGACATGAGTTAGCAAAATTTATTGTTATATTTCTCTATGACAGAAGCAATGTAAACATTGAAGAAGGTGAAAAACCAAAAGAAGAAGCGTTGGTTGAGTTTTCGGTTCACGAACTGAAAGCCGAGTTTGAGAAACGACAGGAACTTTTTGAAAGAAACGTTTCAATTGAAGATATTGAAGATACTCTGTTTTATCTTTCAAGAATTGATGCCATAAAAATTGAAGGTGGATTTTTGGTAACCTATAATCGCTTAACCATTGACAGAATTGAGCAAGATAATTATAAGAAATATACAAAAGATGACTACAAAAAACTTAATCAGTTTTATGAAAACAAAGTGCAACAAATTCACATTGTAGGTGAATATGCAAAGAAGATGGTAAGTGATTATAAAAATGCACTTCAATTTGTAGAGGACTATTTCCAATTAAATTATAGTTCATTTCTTAGGAAATATTTTCCGGGTAGCAAAGTTGATAATCTAAAACTTAAAATGACACCAGGAAAATTTAAACAACTTTTCGGAGAACTTTCTCCAACACAATTGAAGATTATTAACGATAACGAAAAGAACATTGCTGTTTTAGCCGGCCCCGGAAGCGGAAAAACAAGAGTGCTGGTTCACAAATTAGCCTCCCTACTTTTGATGGAAGATGTAAAGCATGAGCAGTTACTCATGGTAACTTTTTCAAGAGCGGCAGCAACGGAATTTAAAAGACGGTTAATTTCACTCATTGGCAATGCTGCACACTATATTGAAATAAAAACCTTTCATTCTTACTGTTTTGATTTATTGGGCAGAGTCGGAAGTTTAGAAAAGTCGGATGTCATCTTAAAAAACACAATTGATAAAATTAAGAGCGGTGAGGTTGAACCAAACCGAATTACAAAAACAGTTTTAGTTATTGACGAAGCACAAGATATGAATGCTGATGAGCTTGCTCTAATAAATACCCTGATGGAGCAGAACGAAGAAATGAGAGTAATTGCTGTTGGTGACGACGACCAAAATATTTACGAATTTAGAGGAGCAAGTTCAAAATACTTAGAGGAGTTCTTGACCGAGCGGAAAGCTGCTAAACATGAGCTGATTGAAAATTACAGAAGCAGGAACAACTTGGTTGAATTCACAAACGGCTTTGTGAAAAAGATCCGCCACCGTTTGAAAGAAACTCCAATCATTGCGAAACAAAATGACAACGGCAACATAACATTGGTGCATTATCAAAACGGAAATCTCATTTCTCCTTTGGTGCAAGACATTCTTACAACAAGGCTTGCAGGAACAACCTGTGTATTGACAAAGACAAATGACGAAGCTCTACAGATAACCGGTTTGCTTTTAAAAAAGGGATTGCAAGCTAAACTAATTCAAAGCAATGATGGTTTCAGTTTGCAAAACCTTTCTGAGGTTCGTTTTCTTTTGAACGAAATTGACCTAGGTGATGATATAAAAATTATCAGCGATGAAGTTTGGTCCAATGCTAAAGGTGAATTGAGAAAAAAGTTTCAGCAGAGTTCAAAGTTAGAATTGTGCAACAACCTTATCAAACAGTTTGAAGAAAGCAATTCAAAAAAGAAATACAAATCTGATTTGGAAGTTTTTGTAAAGGAATCAAAGCTTGAAGACTTCTATAGTGAAAACGGAGAAACAATTTTCGTTTCAACTATTCATAAGGCAAAAGGAAAAGAGTTTGACAATGTTTTCATCATGCTTGAAAACTTCAACCCTTCAACAGATGAAGCCAAACGCCAACTGTATGTTGCAATGACAAGAGCGAAACGTAACCTGACAATTCATTTGAACGGAAATTATCTTGACAACATCACAGCAGAAAACTTGGAACGGATTGAAGACAGAGAAACCCATTTGCCACCAAACGAATTGGCAATGCACTTATCATTCAAAGATGTTTGGTTAGATTATTTTAATACAAGACAACATCTTGTTTCGCAGCTTACAAGTGGAGATGCTTTAGTAATAAACGGTAGTGAATGCACAAACTCTAAAGGACAATCGGTTTTGAGGTTTTCAAAACAGTTCCTCAATACAATTGAAATACAAAAGAAAAGGGGATATGAATTGAAACAAGCGAAAGTGAACTTCATTGTTTACTGGTTGAAAGAAGATACAGAACAAGAAGTGAAAATTATTTTACCCGAAGTTTATTTCGAGATGATTCTTTAGTAATCTCGAAGATACCGACTGTTACTGTGTAATAAAGTGTTTGTAACCCAGGTTTTTATAGATAGATCAGCACCGCTTTAAACAATCTGCATGCCTTATCATCATCTTCAATAAATCACCCGTATATAGTTCATCAAACAGTGCAGTTACGTGCCATTATGCTCCCTTTCATGCCCAAACGGGAACTGTAGCTGAGCTGTAGTTTTATCTTGCAGTAAAAACAACCAGCATGAACAATCACGATGAAACATTATTTGTTGTACGTCCGCTTTCACAAAAACAGCTTGCAGCTTTATACGGTGTAAGCACCGTTGTGCTGCTCACCTGGCTGAAACCATTAGAAAACACAACCGGTAAACAAAAAGGGCATCGCTATTCGCTGGAGCAGCTTATCATCATCTTTGCTAAACTTGGTTGCCCCAACATCAAACTTTAAATCTTCTCCAACAAACCCTCGTTTAAAATGGGCTACTTTTGCAGCGGCGTTAAAACAGAAGAATGATGCGTATTGGAAAAAGCTTAATAAAAGTGCTGAAGTATTCGGGTATAGGTATAGCAGTAATCCTGCTGGCAATGTTTGCCGTCCCTTATCTGTTCCCCGGTTTTGTATCCGACAAAATAAAAAAGTGGACCAACCAGGCCATTGAAACAAAACTGGAATTTTCAAAAGCAAGATTGTCTTTCTTCAATCACTTTCCATCACTCACATTAACACTGTATGATGTGTCGTTAACAGGGTCTGCTCCTTTTCAGAACGATACACTGGTGGCAGCAAAAGAAATTGCACTGGGTGTTGATCTTGCTTCGGTGTTCAGCAAAACCATCCGCATCAATGAAGTGTATGTTACCCGTGGTGATGTGCATATCCTGGTAAACGAAAACGGCACACCCAATTACAATATTTACAAATCGTCCAAAAAACAAAGCACCGCAGAAACCGATACTTCTTCATCGGGTGCTGCACTCAAGCTCGACCGTATCCAGCTCGAAGATTGTGCATTGCTGTACAACGATCAGTCCATTCCTTTTTTGCTCAAGGCCGGCAAGCTCAACTATCTCGGCAAAGGAAAATTAAGTGAAGCCGTGTTCTTTCTCAAGTCACAGATCAGTATGGAAAAGGTGGATCTGCAGTATGATGGTGAACAATACCTTTCAGATAAAAACCTGGAAGCAAACCTGCGCACACGCATCAACACCAATTCACTGGAACTTGATTTCAGAAAAAATGATCTGAAAATTAACCGTCTGCCGGTTTCTTTTACCGGTGTGTTTTATTTTCTGAAGAATGGTTACCGTATGGACTTTAATGCACGTACCGAACGCACCAACCTGGAGAATCTGTTTACTGCACTTCCCCCGGCTTATGTAACATGGCTCAGTAAAACAGAAGTGGATGGGAAGCTGGAAATGGAAGCAGCATTGAAAGGTGATTTTATTGCTGCTGACAACCGCATGCCCGATCTTTCGTTCAGCATGAAAGTGAACAACGGTTCCTTTACAACCAAAGCCGTTAAACAGGAAATAGAAAACATTGATCTTGGTTTCCGTTTTTCATTACCGGGACTGAATACTGAAAACATGCAGGTACGTGTTGACACGCTGCATGCAGAAATGGGAACTGATTTTATCAGTGCTGCCATCAATACAAAAGGATTTTCTCATCCGCATATAAACGGGCATATCAATGCCGCTGCTGATTTAACGAAGTGGTCTTCCATCCTCGGTCTGCAGCAACTGGCAGGCATTGATCTCGGTGGTGCTGTAAAAATGCAGGCGGTGATGAATGGTGTGTATGCTCCAGCAAAAAATTTATACCCCGTTATCAATACCGGAATACAATGGCAGAATGGTTTGCTGCGCACAGCGTATTATCCCAACCCTGTTACCGGTATTCAGTTAGATGTAAACCTGTTTAACCAGCGTGGTACCGCACAGGATATGCAGGTAAAAATTAAACCCGTTTCTTTTTTGTTCGAAGAACAGCCGTTTACACTCACTGCCGATCTCAGCAACTTTGATAACCTTGCATACAACGTCAGCACAAAAGGAAACATCAGCATTGGTAAGCTGTACAAACTTTTTGCAGTGGATGGGTATGATGTAAACGGAATAATAACAACCGATCTTTCATTAAGTGGTTCGCAGGCCGCTGCTGCTGCCGGCCGTTATGATCAGCTCAGCAACAAAGGAACCATTGCTTTAAAACAGATCAGCATCAGCACACCTTATTTCCCTCACAGGTTTTTAATCAGCACAGGTGCGTTTCATATCAACAATGACCAGCTCGTGGCCGATAATCTTGTAATGAATTACAGGAATAACACTGCAACCATTAAAGGAAGTTTCAGCAATATCATCAACTACATCATGAAAGCTGATGCAGCATTGCATGGTAATTTATCACTCAGCAGTAAGCAGTTGCTGGTACAGGAATTTATGAGTGCTGAACAAACAACAGCAGCCAAAACAAATTCATCAAAACAAACTGCTGTTTCATCTGAATCGTCTGTCATTATCATACCACCCAATCTTGATCTGCAGTTTCATGCCGATGTAAATAAGATTGATTACAACGGACTGGCTGTGTACAACTGGCTGGCGGATGCAGCACTGCAGAATGGAAAACTCACCATCAGTAAATCGGCATTCACAGTTGCAGGTGCACCGGTAAATATGGAAGCAAGCTATGCACCTGTAAATACAAAACAGGCTGTGTTTACGTATCATGTAAATGCAAAGGAACTTGATATACAAAAAGCATATAAGGAAATACAGTTGTTCAGGGATCTGTTAACCAGTGCTTCAAAAGTAAAGGGACAGGTTTCATTGGATTATTCGCTGAGTGGTATGCTCAACGATAGTTTATATCCTGTAATGAAAAGCCTGAATGGTGCAGGTGTGCTCAGTATAAAAAATCCTTCGTTTAAAGGATTTAAACTCTTCAGTGCCATCAGTAAAAAAACAGGCAAGGATGCAATGGAATCCCCCAGCCTTTCAAAACAAACCATTCAGCTAAAAACAACCATTGCCAACAACATTATTACACTCGAACGGGTGAAGCTGAAGGTAGCCGGTTTCCGTCCACGTTTTGAAGGACAGGTAAGTTTAGACGGACGACTTAATCTCAAAGCAAGATTAGGCTTGCCGCCCTTTGGCATCTTTGGTATTCCGCTAACGGTAACAGGCACCCAGGAAAACCCGGTTGTGCGTTTCAGGCGGGGCAAGAACGGCAGCAACTTAGATGAAGATGCCGATGAAGACGATAAAAAAGAAATGCAGCAGTCGAGTGATAACAGCAAGCAGCAGTAGTTTTTAGTGAAATACCACAAAGACACAGAGCAAAGGGAAAACTTCCGTCATTCGGGGAATCCTGCTTTTTCTTAACCTTAACCTTCAAACCTTAACCCTTTTACTTCTTCTCTTTTTCCCGAACTTCATTCCATGCAAAAAGTCTTCATCATAGGTGGCACCACCTTCGATCATATTGTGCATTTGCCACAACTGCCACAGCCGCTTCCGCACACGATTCACAAAGCTGACTTTTATGAGGGAACAGGCTCTACGGGTGCAGGTAAAGCATTGAACATGCACAAGCTGGGCATACCATTACAGCTGTACAGTGTATTGGGAAATGATGTGTATGGAAAGATGATTGTTGAATATTTGCAGCGGAATGGTATTGATGCATTTTATGACATAGATGAAACCGGCACCGAACGTCATGTGAACCTGATGGATGAAGAAGGTAACCGCATTTCCATCTTTGTAACACAATCATCCGGACAGATCAATCATAACACAACTGCCATTCAAAATGCAATGGATAAAGCAGATGTGCTTGTGCTCAACATCATTGCCTATTGCAAAAACCTTGTGCCAATGGTAATAGCTTCGGGTAAACCTGTTTGGACCGATCTGCATGATTACGACGGAACAAATGCATATCATGATCCGTTTATCCATGCATCGCAATACATTCATTTAAGCTCCGATAATCTGCCTGACTATAAACCGGTGATGCAGCGATTGATCAGCGAAGGAAAAAAACTTGTTATCTGCACACATGGTAAACAGGGAGCAACCCTGTTAACTCCGGAAGGCGAATGGATGGAGCAACTTGCTTTCACACAGTTTCCACTTGTTGATGCCAATGGCGCAGGGGATGCATTCTTTTCCGGCTTTTTGTTTGGATGGCTGCAGCAGTTACCCTTGCAGCAATGCATGCAATACGGAGCTGTTTGTGCCGCTTTATGCATTGGTTCCAGACAGCTGGCAGCTGAAAATTTATCAGCGGAGTTGTTACATACAACAGCTCAAAAACTTTAAACATGTAACCTTCAACATTAAACCTTTTCTTTCTTTGAAATAACCATTATTAAAAGCAACTTTGTTTATCATTTACAATCAATCGGTATGAACATACAGGATCTGAAAGAATACATGCAGCAGCAAAACAAAGAGCAGGTAAAATTTGCCTTTGCTGATATTGATGGCGTGCTGCGTGGCAAGGTCATCAGCAAACAAAAATTTCTTGATACACTTGAACAGGGTATCGGCTTTTGTGATGTGGTGTTTGGCTGGGACAGTAACGACCAGGCTTATGATCATGTAAAACTCACCGGCTGGCATACAGGCTATCCTGATAAAACTGCAGATATTGATTTATCTACCTTCCGCAAAATTCCCTGGCAGAATGATCTGATTTTTTTCCTGGCTGATTTCAGCAGGGACAATGTGCCTGCCTGCAGCAGAACATTGCTGAAGAAGGTACAGGCTGCTTGTAAAGAAATGGGTTTCAGGGCTGAGTTTGCACAGGAGTTTGAATGGTTCAATTTTAAAGAAACACCGCAAACACTAGAACAGAAACAGTTTACTTCCATTGAGCCCTTAACACCGGGCATGTTTGGATATTCCATCCTGCGCACATCCATGCAGGATGAATTTTATTTTGATCTCATCAAACAACTCAACGGCTTTAATATTCCCATTGAAGGTATTCATACCGAAACCGGTCCGGGTGTATATGAAGCTGCTATTGCACATGATGAAGTGTTGAATGCTGCTGATAAAGCAACCTTGTTTAAAACAGCTGTTAAGGAAATTGCTTACAAGCATGGCATCATGGCTTCGTTCATGGCCAAGTGGAATGAAAAACTTCCCGGCTGCAGTGGTCATGTGCACCAGAGTTTATGGACAACCGATAACAAACAGAATCTTTTTTACGACGAAGCTGATGCAAATAAAATGAGTGATACGATGAAGCATTACTTAGCAGGATTGCTTCACTGTCTGCCGCATGTATTACCCATGTATGCGCCCACCATCAACAGTTATAAACGATTGGTCGAAGGCGCATGGGCACCCACTACCATTACCTGGGGAATTGAAAACCGTACCACTGCATTCCGCATCATCAATCCATCGCACAAAAGCACAAGGATTGAACTGCGTGTGCCCGGCTCTGATAGCAACCCTTATCTTGCAATGGCCGCATCACTTGCTTCAGGCCTGTATGGCATCAAACATAAACTGCCGTTAACCATTCCGGCAACAGAAGGCAATGGTTATTTGCAGAAAGAAAATGGTGTGCTTCCTTCTTCTTTGCTGGAAGCAACAAAACAGATGCAGCAATCGGCTCTTGCAAAAGAGTTATTGGGTGAAGAGTTTGTAGAACATTTTGCCGAAACCCGTTTGTGGGAACACAGGCAGTTTGCAAAACATGTTACTGACTGGGAACTGAAACGTTATTTTGAAATCATTTAAATAAATTCTTTGTGCTCCTTTGAGCCTTTGAGTCTGCGTGGCAAACTATATGACTGAGCATGTAAAAATTATTCATAAAGCGTGGGAAGGTTTTGATGCTTCCCGCAAAATTGTAAAGGTGGAAGAGATCAGTGCCATGGTATCAACCAACCATGTGTACCGTATTACATTCGAAGATGAGGATATTGTAATTGCCAAGCTTTCATCGTATGGAAAGTATGAACACTTTAAAGAAGATCACCGCTTCATTCATACATTAGCCAACAATCTTTTATACCCGTTTGAAAATGTACTGGCAAAATCATTGCTGAAGAATAACAGGGTGTACACGTATCGTTACCGTCAGGGAAAGAAAGATATCTGGGTGGTGTTTTACAATCCTGTGCGTGTATTGCAGCGCATGCCACGCAGGCTCGATGAAAAACATATCCGCAAGTTTGGTCAGCAGATCGGACGTTTTCATAAAGCCTGTTCACGAATCAAAAACAATTTTCCCAAATCATCTAAAACACTCCGTACCGATATACAGGCATTGCTTGAGCGTTTGGAAAAAGATGAATCAAAGTTTGGTACAAGGGCACAGGCTGATATGATCCGTTATCATTGCGATTTGTTTTTAAAGAACAGGTTGAAAAATAATGTAAGTGGGTTTGAAATCATCCCTGTGTTTATCGACTGGAACATTGGCAACTTTTCTGTAACAGATAAACTTGAACTTTATTCACGTTGGGATTATGATTGGTTCAGGATGAGTTACCGTATGATGGATTTTTATTTCTTCAGTCGTGTGTGTTCAGATGCCGGCGACAGAACAGTGTTCAGCTATTACATCAATACGATGAATGAAGATCGCTTTCTCATGTTCCTGGAAGAATATCACAAAGTCAACCCGCTTACTGCGAATGAAATCCGTTTCCTTCGGGAGAGCTACCGTTTCTTTATTCTCAACTATGTGATTAAAGATGGTTCGTATTTCTTTAGTGAACAGTATGCAACAAAGCTGCGGAATGAAGCGTATGAAATTTATCTTCCTTCGGTTGACAGGGATTTTGATCCGGAAAAAATTATCAAGGCACTGAAAATAAAAGAAGAGCCTGCAAAGAAAAGTTGAGCACATATTTGATATAAGATATTCATAGAAAAGCAACAGGCTAATAGCTATCGGCTAAAAGCTAACAGCTAAAAAACTCAGTTATGCTTACAATACATGATTTCAGAACTGTTGTAGAAAATTACAAGATTGTATTCTTTGATGCATTTGGTGTAATCAAGAGTTATAATGGTTTGATACCGGGAATTATTCAAACGTTTGATTACCTCGCCGAAACAGGAAAGGAATATTATATAGTTACCAATGATGCATCAAGAAGCCCGATGCAGCTGGCGCAAACTTATCACCGCATGGGTTTTCATGCAGTGCAGCACGACCGGATTATTTCATCGGGCATGCTGGCAAAAGAATATCTTGATCTGAAAGTGAATGATGGTATTGTGGCTTATCTCGGTACGGAAAATTCAGCGCATTATATTGAGCGTTCAGGTTTGCAAGCGCTTCCTGTAAGTGCAATTGATGAAGGTAATATCGACCAGGTAAACGCATTGGTGCTGCTCGATGACGAAGGGTTCGATTGGTTTTCTGATCTCAACAAAACAGTAAACATTCTCCGCCAGCGCACAATACCTGCTATTGTTGCCAATACCGATAATATTTATCCAGTATCGGGCAGCAACAATGTTTCCATTGCCATTGGTGGTATTGCAACGATGGTTGAAAGTATTGTGGGCAAACGCTTCATCCGTTTTGGTAAACCCGATTCACAGATGTTCATGTTTGCTTACGATCTTATCAGGGAAAAAAGAACGATCAGTAAAAAAGAAATCCTGATGGTGGGCGATACACTTCATACCGATATCATTGGAGGAAACAAATTTGGTCTTGATACCGTATTGGTTCTTTCGGGTAACACATTGCCCGACGATGCCGAAACAAGAATACGCTCTACCGGCATTGTTCCTACCTTTGTTTGCGAAAAAGCAGTTGTATAAACTGAATGAAACTGACAATAACAATAACCGCCACAGCAATGCTGCTGATTGTTGCTGCATGCAGCAGTAATATCTCCAATTCAAAAGACCTGGATGAAAACATGCTTGATATGCGTGTGTATCACGATAATCTCGGCATGTATATCCGTAACAATAATGCTGATTATGCGCTGTGGTTGCTGAATGGTATGGACAGCAGTCTGCAGGTGATTGCTGAAAAGTTTAACACACACCGAAAGCTGATTGATCCCTTTAAGAAATCATATAACAAATTACTTGCTCCTCCTATCCAGGATATGAGAATTGCATTAAAGCAGAATGATTTTCCCAAAGCTATTCATGCGTATCGTTTACTGACGAAAAACTGTAATGGTTGCCACATTGATTTGGAAGTGGATAAAGAAGTACTTGACTGGACACTGCCACAGGAAAAAGATTATTAGTGCCGGGATGCTTGTGCGGCCTGAACCAAAAGTTTGCTAAGTATGCACGAATAAAAACTATTGATTGGAGACCGCTTTGATTCCTGTTTTCGTCAGTTCAATTTTTCTTTCTTTGTACAGTTTTCCAACTGTCATTTTAAATGCTTTTTTGCTCATGCCAAAGAAAGAATAAATTTCTTCCGGATCGCTTTTATCATGATAAGGAAGATAGCCGTTATTTTCTTCAAGCAGTCGTAAAATTTTTGTTGCTTCATCTTCTACACGTTGGTAGCCTTGCTTACCAATTGCCACATCAATCTTTCCATCTTCACGAATGGTTTTAATATAGCCGGTTACTTTATCGCCGATCTGCAAAGGCTGAAACACTTCGTTGTGATACAGCAGCCCGATATGTTTTTTGTTGATGATCACAGCCCAGCCAAGATCGGTTTCCCTGTACACAATCAAATCAACCACATCTTTTTCTTTTACTGTAAGTTCTTCATTACTTAATAAATGTTCAATGTATTGTGAAGCTGCAACACGTCCTGTTTTTTCATCAAGATACACATGCACTAAATATTCGCCACCCAAACGCATGGAAGAAAGTTGTTTGCTGTTGGGAACAAACAGGTCTTTCATCAGGCCCCAGTCTAAAAACGCACCATGACCACTGGTGCCAACCACTTTCATCAATGCAATATCACCCACTACAGCAACAGGATGTTGCGTGGTGGCAATGATGCGGTCTTCCGAATCGTGGTAAACAAAAACAGTGAGTTCATCGCCAACCTTTGTCCCTTTGGGAACAAAACGTTTGGGCAGCAGCACATCACTGTCGCCATCACTTAAAAAAGCCCCTGCATCTTTGAGGCGCTGCACAACAAGACGATTGTATTGGCCAACCTGTATCATAGAGCGAAGGTAAGCCTGATGCTGTAATAAATTAAAATAAGGGCTGAAAGGTATTCTTAGTATCAAAAGGCGTCAATAACTTTAGAAAAAACATTTTATGAAGAACAGGGCAATTCTGATGTTTACCTTCTTGCTGGCTACTCTTTTTTCATTTGCTCAAAGAAGCAACTTCACCATCAGTACAACCGGAAGCACCAATCTTAAAATTATTTTCGCAGGGAAAAAATACAGTCTGCAGGACAGGAGCTGTACATTCCAGAACCTTGCCCCCGGAAATTATACACTTACGGTTTATCAATGGCAACCAAAGCAGAGCGGAGCCGATTATGTATCGGTGTATAATGGCAGTGTAACATTAATTTCCGGAAAGCATCTTGAACTGACTGTGATGCGTTTTGGTAAAGCTGTTTGGGACGAAGGATATATTGCAAGAGATGAATGGAATGATAATGCCATGAATCCTCAATCCGACAATGGGTATGGCGGAGGTCCGCATCATGACCGTAATGATGAAAACCGCATTGTTGCTGATGCTGAACAATTCAACAAAATAAAACAAGCAGTAAATAAAGAGTTTTCTGATGCAGATAAACTACGCATGGCGAAAGTTACAGTGAAGAATGTGTGGTTAAAAACTTCGCAGGTAAAAGAAATTATGAACTTGTTTTTTGATGATAACAAAAAGCTTGAATTTGCCAAATATGCTTACGATTATTGCAGCGACAAAGGAAATTATTTTACACTTGCCGAAGAGTTTTTTTCGCCTGCCAACAAAAACAGCCTGCTTGATTTTATTTCAGGCAGGTAGCACAGCCCCGTTCATATAAACAGAAAATTGTACCTTACAGTTAAATTCGTTTTTATGTCATTATTTAATACAGGTAAGAACAAAAAAGATAAAAAGAAAGGTGCAGCATCTTCCGGAAAGTCTGCATTCATTGCACCCAAAGGCGGCAATGTAAAAGCAAACACCAAATCATCCAACGCTTCGGGTAAGCATGTGGGTGGTGCACAGCGGGGTGCATAAGCTTTAAGAAATTCAGATAGGGGCATCTTTCATCAATTTGAAGGATGCCTTTTTGTTTTTGATTGAATTTCTTTCTCCACACTAATTCATCTCCCAAAACCTTACTGTAATTTCGCCGGATGATTGACTACTTAAAAGGACTGAACGAGCGGCAGAAAGAAGCGGTAACAACCATTGAAGGTCCGCTGATGATTGTTGCAGGTGCAGGAAGCGGTAAAACAAAAGTGCTCACCACACGTATTGCTCATTTAATGGCAAGAGGTGTGGATGCATTCAATATACTGGCGTTAACGTTTACAAATAAAGCTGCCAAGGAAATGAAAGAACGTGTGGAGCACATTCTTGGCAACCATGAAGCACGAAATTTATACATCGGCACTTTTCACAGTGTGTTTGCACGCATTTTAAGAAGCGAGGCAACAAAGATTGGCTATCCATCCAACTTCACCATTTATGATACAGACGATGCAAAGAGTGTGGTGAAAACGGTGATCAATGAAATGAATCTTGATGACAAGCATTACAAACCTGCTACAGTTTACAACCGGGTATCTTCTGCAAAAAACTCCTTGGTTTCGGCTGAAGAATATAAAAACGACTGGCATCTTCAGCAGGAAGACATGCGTGCCAACCGCCCCGCTATTGCACAGATTTATGATGCGTATGTAAAACGTTGTTTTAAAAACGGGGCAATGGATTTTGATGATCTGTTGCTGAAGTTTTATGAACTGCTGAAAAATGTTCCGGAAAGTTTAAGCAAATACCAGCGCCGCTTTAAATATATTATGATTGATGAGTACCAGGATACGAATCCTGCACAGTACGAAATCATCAAGCTGCTGGGAGCTATGTATGAAAATGTTTGCGTGGTGGGCGATGATGCGCAGAGTATTTACAGCTTTCGTGGAGCAACCATTGAAAATATTTTACAGTTCCAGAAAGATTATGATAATGTACAGGTGGTAAAGCTTGAACAGAATTACCGAAGCACAAAAAATATTCTCAATGTGGCTAATGAGGTTATTGCCAATAACAAAGGTCAGATTGAGAAAACATTGTTTACTGAAAATACAGAAGGAGAAAAGATTCGTTTAATCCGCACTATGACGGATAACGATGAAGGGAAATTTGTGGCTGATACCATCCAGGAACAAAAGCTGCGCAACCATTACCGCAATAAAGATTTTGCTATCCTTTACCGTACCAATGCACAGAGTCGTGCGTTTGAAGAAAGTCTTCGCCGTATGGGTATTCCGTATATTATTTACGGTGGTATCAGTTTCTATCAACGAAAAGAGATCAAGGATTTTATTGCTTACCTGCGGTTGATTGTTAATCCGAGAGATGAAGAGGCGTTGAAACGCATCATCAACTATCCCACAAGAGGTATTGGTAAAACAACGGTAGATAAATGTGTGCTGTTTGCCAATGAACAAAATATCAGTATGTGGGAAGTGCTTACCAAAGCACAGCAATATGGTTTTAAAGCAGGCACCCTTGAAGCAATTGATGAGTTTGTAACCATGATCAAAAGCTTTGCGAGCATGCTGCAGAAAAATAATGCATACGATGTGGCCGTTCATGTTGGTAAACAAACAAACATCGTTAAAGAATTATTCAACGACAAAAGCACCGAAGGATTACAACGATATGAAAACACGCAGGAATTACTCAACTCAATAAAAGAGTGGGTGGACGATACGCAGAACCGGCAGCAGATTGATGATGATGGTGTGATGCTGGAAGAAGAAAAATTATTTGCAGAAAGCGAAACAGCTCAAAAGGAATTATCGTTTGATGCAGCACCAACTGAAGAACAAATTAAACTTGGTGCAGTTACGCTTGGAGCCTACCTGCAACAGATTACTTTGCTTACAGATGCAGATGAAAAAGATCCCGATGCTGATAATGTAAAACTCATGACCATTCACGCTGCCAAAGGTTTGGAGTTTGAATGTGTGTTTGCAGCGGGACTGGAAGAAATGCTTTTCCCCAATGCACTTTCCATCAATACAAGGGAAGAGCTGGAAGAAGAGCGCAGGTTATTTTATGTGGTGATTACACGTGCAAAAAAGAAACTCTGGATCAGCTATGCCAATACAAGGTATAAGTTTGGACAGATTGTACAGAACGATCCAAGCCGTTTTCTTGATGAATTGCCGGAACAATATGTTGACAAAAGTTTTGCAGGAGGTAGATTAAGAAATCAATCCTCTTCATTTGGCGGAAGTTCAGCATTTGACAGAATGAAAGGCTGGGGCAACAAGTCAGATTATAACGATGTATCGCAAACAGAAAAGCGCTATGGTCCTCCACCAAAAGCGGCAACATCAAAACCATCTTACATTACTCCACCTTCACGACCACAAACAGTAGAGCATAAACCTGCTGCTGATTTTGTTGCAAGTGATACAAGTAATTTGCAGGAAGGTCAGAAAGTGGAGCACCAGAAATTTGGTTTTGGTACTGTTGTAAAAATGGAAGGCAGTGCACATAATCCAATTGCCACGGTGAAGTTTGAACTGAATGGTGAGAAAAAAATAATGCTTAATTATGCCAAGCTGAGGATTGTGGAATAGAATTGTTGCGTACAGTTGTCAATGATTCAAACAGAGAAACGAGTTTGTATTACTTAGCGTTCTTTGTGTTTCATATCCGTTTAATATCTGCTCCGAGATTTCTCAAACGTTCATCAATGTTTTGATAGCCTCTGTCTATCTGTTCAATGTTTTGAATAACACTTTTTCCTTCGGCACTTAATGCAGCAATCAGCAATGCTTGTCCGGCACGTATATCGGGGCTGCTCATGGTAATTCCTCTCAGCTTTTGTTCACGCTCCAGACCAATTACAACTGCACGGTGCGGATCGCACAAAATAATCTGTGCGCCCATATCAATCAGCTTATCAACAAAGAACAAACGGCTTTCAAACATTTTCTGATGAATGAGTACGCTTCCTTTTGCCTGAATGGCTGTTACTAAAACGATGCTCAATAAATCGGGTGTAAAGCCCGGCCATGGATGATCGTAGATGGTGAGCACACCACCATCGAAATAACGCTGTACTTCATATATTTCCTGTTCAGGAATATGAATATCATCGCCCGCAATATTCATTTGTATTCCAAGCTGGCGGAATTTTTCAGGAATAATGCCTAGGTGTTCAACACCTGCATCTTTGATCACAATATTACTTTGTGTCATTGCAGCTAGGCCGATAAATGAACCTACTTCAATCATATCGGGTAAAATGCGGTGCGATGTTCCGCCCATGTAAGCAACACCTTCAATCGTAAGCAGATTACTTCCAACGCCACTGATTTTTGCGCCCATGCCATTGAGCATTTTGCATAACTGCTGAATGTATGGTTCGCAGGCAGCATTGTAAATTGTTGTAGTTCCTTCGGCCATGGTTGCAGCCATTACAATGTTGGCTGTTCCTGTTACAGATGGTTCATCAAGCAGCATGTATGTTCCTTTCAGATAATCTGTTGTTAAATGAAAAAAACCATCTTCAGGATGATAGTTGAAGTCAGCACCTAATTTTTCGAAACCAATGATATGCGTATCTAATCTTCTTCTGCCAATTTTATCTCCACCAGGTTTCGGGATAAATGCTTTTTTATAACGTGCAAGCATAGGACCCGCAAGCATTACCGATCCACGAAGCCGGCCGCTTTTCTTTTTAAATGTTTCGCTGTGTAAATAATCCACATCCACATCATCGGCCTGGAAAATACAGGTGTCACGCTGTGGCCGTTCAATCTTTACGTTCATTTCTCCCAACAATTCAATGAGAAGATTCACATCAATAATATCGGGGATATTGGCGACAGTTACCTTTTCGGGTGTGAGCAAAACTGCACTGATGATTTGCAGCGCTTCGTTTTTTGCGCCCTGAGGAACAATTTCACCATTTAGTTTTTTTCCTCCTCTTACTTCAAATGAATGCATGGTTGATTGGTTTTCTTTTACGAAAGTAGGAATAACAAAAATCCCTTCTGTAAGAACCAGAAGGGATAAGCAGATATTTTTTAAAATTAGTAGCGCTTTTTGAATTTTCCACCGCCGCCACCGCCACGGTTATCTCTTCCGCCGCCGCCATTGTTGTTGCGGTTTCTTTGCTGAAAATGTTTTTTGAATTTTCCGCCGCCGCCACGGTTATTTTCTCTGAAATCATCACTTGGCTTGTAATGACGTACAAATGGCTTGTTGTTGAATTCAAGCTCACCTTTTGTTATATTGCTCAGTTCTGCCTGTATTGCATCATCATGAATATTTTCTTTATGCCAGTTGTTGTAAGCCAGTTTCATGTAATAAGCAATGGCATTGGCAAAGCCCTGTTTCTTTTCAGGATCTTCTTCTTTCAATGCCTTGTCAATAACAACTTCAAGATTTTTACCGAGATGATTATAGCGTGGATGACGTTTGGGATAAGGCAACGGGTGAGGTTTCGCCTTCAGTGTTTCTCTTGTTGGTATTGGGTAAGGGCTGTCCACATCCAGTTTAAAATCGGAAATAAGGAACAAATGATCCCAGAGTTTATGACGAAAATCTTCTACGTTTTTCAAATGCGGATTTAAGAATCCCATCAGCTCTATCACTGTCTGCGCCTGCTCCTGTCTCTTCTGGCGATCTTCAATTGAAAGAAGGTATGCTACCATTTTGTGGATATGGCGGCCATATTCACGTATGGTAAGGGAGCTTCTTGTTGTATTGTATTCCATAATTATAATGAGCAAATGTATGAAATGGCCCATAAATACTATCGGGCTATTTTATTTCAACAGCAAGGATTGTTTTTTGGCAAATAACCCGTGGTAAGTAAAAAAGAACTAAAGTAAACACATGCAACGGGTGTAAAAATAAAGCTGCCCTTTTGAGGGCAGCCAGTATTCAGGGGTAAACAAACTGCGATAGAATGTTTCGAAGGTTATAATAAATTATTGTTTTACAATTTTTTCAGTTGATATAACAGCTCCGTCTATGATTTGCAACAGGTACATGCCGTTGGTAAGGCTGCCAGTATTCAGCTGGTTAAAGCCTGTATTAATTTTGCCTGTAGATACATTACGGCCATTCATATCAACCAGCCTCCAGTTGTAAGAACCGGTGCTGTTTAATGAAATATTATTTCCACGGATAATGTTAGAAGTGAGAATATATTTTTCTCCACGTGCCACTTCACGTAATGAAATAACATTTGAATAGTATTTCAGCTGCGAAGCGGTAACTACAAAGAGCCTGTAGTATTGGTTGCCGGAAGCAGTTGGCTGATATTCAAATCTGCGTGCCTCAGACGAAACATTCTGAAGATTGTTGAAATTTTTACCATCAGCAGAAGTTTCAATAGTGATTGATTCAATTGGTTCATCAGCAATAATATCCCAGTTCAGGTTGTGTTTATTATTCACTACTGCCCCACTGAGATTCATGTTGTGAATAGGAAGCGCTGTAGTTGGTAAAGAACCGTTAAGGGTGTAGGAACCAAGCATACCATAAGTTGTTGTATTTGTATTACCAACATTGGTTACGCTTAAATAATAGGTGCCTGCATTAAATGTTGTATCAAACAAAACAGATGTGGATGCCGGAGGGTTGTATGAGTTGATAATATTGCCCTTGTTGTCGGTAACTGTAACAAGCAAGTCACTATTGAGTCCTGATGCAGAAACTGAAAACCGCTGTGGTTGAGCAAATGTAACCTTCATCATATCAATATCAGATGCACTGTTCATTTCGCCGGTAATTGCAAATGCATTTGAAGTAAATGCTACAGGGGTTGATTGCTGAACAGAATTACCAATATCGTCAGTTCTATAGCCAAAACCATTGCTGTTGCTTGCAAGAATGGCAAGATCATCCTGTACCGAATTACATCCTGCATTTGTAGAACCTTTGTGCCACAGCGTTAAACTTTTTCCATAACTATTGCCCATAATGGGAGCCCAGCTTGTTTCTCCGGTTCCGCCACCGGGATTGTATTCACCAACAAAATTACAACTGGCATCATACTTCGACTGGTGGGATAATCCAAGTGTGTGACCAGTTTCATGCGAAATCGCTTCGGCAACATTCTTTACATTATAGTTCAGAAGATTTGCAAAAACAAATCCTGGAATTTCCATACCCCAACGGAACGATTCAATGTATGCTACTCCGCCTGCACTGCCATACCATGTACTGTATGCTGTAACGATTATCCGTTGTCTTTTTGTACTGGCAGTTGCAAAGTAAACTGTTGAATCAGTGGTGATATTTAATTTAAAAGGGCTGAAATCGTCTGCAACCCTGTTAAAGATTGTGGTAATCTGTTCGCTTGTGAAATTTGGCGAAGTACAATAAAACGGCACTCCTGAATTCCAATAGGGAGAGTTTATTGATTGTCCGTCAAAGTCTAAATAAATAGTTGCTGTTGCTCCCGGATAACTGTTTAATAAAGGCGTTTGTGCTGAAACTTTGTAAGCGGAGCCGGAAAGTAAAGAAGCGATGGCGAAAATTAAAAATTGCTTCATAGATATGGATTTAAAGGATATAAGATATTGGGTACAGGATAATACTAGCTGAAGTTTTAATCAGCAAGCATGTTTGAAACCTGTTTTTTATTCCAGTTGTATTTTCCGGAAACAGGGTCTTTTTCAAGCATGAGCATATCACTGTGGTTTTTGCTGATCACAATTCCACGATAAACAACTGTCTTATCCTCCAGTGTAACCTGCGAAAGGGAAAGCACAGCTCCGTTAACCTCCGATGACTGGATTGTTACAGTTTTTAAACCCGGAGCATCACTTGTAACTGAGGAAACTTTTCCTTTAAAAACATAACCGGGAGCGATGATAACAGAAGCGTTTGATTGTAACGGTGCATTTATTACTTCATCAATGAAAGATGCAGTCATTGCAAACCTGTTAGTTGTGCCTGCAAACAACTGTGGTTTTTTATCATGTTTGGAACTGCCAGATTCAAATTTAACTTGCTGGGAAAAAGCAACTGCGGTTGCTGAACTGAATAACAGAAACAAAAGAAACTGTTTCATGGTTACGGTTTTTGGATATTGAGATATTGGAATTTCATAACGAATTTATGTACGTAATAAATAATAAACAAGAGCAAAAAATCAATTTAAAAAAATTGACCCCGCTGGAAAGCGGGGTCGTTTACCCAAAATCCACATTGTAAAACCATCAATGTATCCTGACTCTTCCCTGTTTAGAGTGGAAATATTATTTATAAAGTACTGTTTTTCATTTATTTAAAACAACACGCACTATATGCGGTTCTTTTATAATATGCAATTACTGTTCCAAAAAATACAACCAGCTGAATAATTTTTTGAGAGAAAAATTAATTTTAAGAAATAAGTGAATCTGCTTAAAACGCTGATCGTAATTTGTGCAATTTTTATGGTGAAACAGGATTGGATTAGTCATAAACATTTTTCTAAATGCAAAATTAGAGTCATAATTATGTTTTGTCAATCGTAATTATTTTGAATAAATGCTTAGGAAATCAACGTTTTTTTCTGCAACATTTTCTGTTTTTGCAGCGCAATGCCATTTACGATGTGTGATTCCTGCGCAGAAAACTAACTTTGTGTTGTTATATGAATATAGTAGTAAATACAAGGGCGTTATTTCATGGAGATGTTGAAGGGGCAGATTATTTTGTTGAGGATGTTTTTTCCCGGCTGGCCAAACAGCATCCGGAACATCAATTTTATTTTTTGATTGACAAAGTGTTGCCAGAAAAAAACAACATACTTCCAAACGTTACCTTGATTTCTGTTGCACCAAGAAAAGGAGCTCCTTTTTTCTGGAATTATTGGTACAATCAAACCCTGCCGTCTTTACTGAAAAAGTTGAAGGCTAATCTTTTTGTAAGTGCTGATGGTATTTGTTCCTTGCGCACCAAAATTCCACAGTGCCTTTTAATAAGTGAGCTTGGTTTTTTACATTATCCGGGCTTTGTTAAGAAATCCCACCAGAAATACTATAAACGCAACACAGAAAAATTTCTTTCAAAAGCAGAAGTTGTTGTTACTGTATCTGAATACATGAAGAATGAAATCTGTAACCGGTTTGATGTTGACGACGCAAAGGTTCATGTTGTTTACAGCGGTATAAATGAAAAATTCCAGCCGGTTGAATTTGAACAAAGAGAACAGGTAAAAGGAGAATTTGCTGATGGCTGCGAATACTTTTTTTATGCAGGATATATACATCCCCGTAAAAATCTTATTAATCTTCTGCGGGCTTTTTCAGTTTTTAAGAAAAAACAAAAAAGCAATATGAAGTTGGTTCTTTATGCAAAAATAGCCGGAGAAAATAAGGAGTTTACCAAACTGCTCAATACATTCAAATACCGGAACGATGTAAAACTTATCAGTTATGTTTCTGAAACCGAATGCTCGAAACTAACAGCCAGTGCTTATGCAGTGGTATATCCTTCTTTTTTTGAAAGTTTTGGATTGCCGCCGCTTGAAGCGTTACAATGTGGAGTGCCGGCAATTGTTTCGTCAGCGGGTGCAATGCCTGAAATAGGGGGTAATGCTTATTTATATGTAAATCCTGATAGTTTTGAAGATATTGCTGCCAAAATGATGCTTTTGTACAAGGATGAAACCTTACGCAACAAACTAATCGAAAATGGCAGAGATAGAGTAAGCTTTTTTTCCGGGGAAAGAGCGGCACAAAAAATGTGGGACTGTATTGAGCTGGCAGCCCGCCCCGAATAACTTACATTTGCTCAATAATTTTTTTATGCATAAGAGTACAATTTCAATAGATGTTTATCTTGATGAGCAGAAAGTGCCCGAAACGATCAAATGGAAGGCCAGCGACAGCAGTGCAGATGCTGAGCAGCAGGCAAAAGCAATGATGGTTTCTTTTTGGGATGGTGCTGATAAATCGGCCCTGCGCATTGATTTATGGACAAAAGATATGATGGTGGACGAGATGGCTGATTATTATTATCAACTGCTGATGACAATGGCTGATACTTTTCAACGTGCTACCAATCAGCCCGAACTCAGTACGGATATGAAGAAGTTTGCACATGATTTTATGGCGAAATTTAAAAACCTTCAGTTAAAAGAAAATCAATAATATGAGCCTGGAACTACAAATTATGGCACAAATGAAAGATGCCATGAAAGCAAAAGATGAAGCCGCATTGCGTGGATTAAGAGCAGTTAAAGCAGCTATTTTATTAGCAAAAACATCAGGTAGTGGTACAGACCTCTCTGCTGATGATGAAATAAAGCTGCTGCAGAAGCTGGTAAAACAACGTAAAGACTCTTTGGAAATTTTCAATCAGCAAAACAGGGCCGATCTTGCAAAAAAAGAAGAAGAGGAAATTGCAGTTATTGAAAAATTTTTACCCAAGCAGCTTGATGCAGAAGAATTAAAAATAATTATTGCAGAAGTTATTACGCAGGTTGGAGCTTCATCCCCTGCAGATATGGGTAAAGTAATGGGTGTGGCAAGCAAACAACTTGCTGGCCAGGCCGATGGGAAAACAATCAGCGCTGTAGTAAAAGAATTATTAAGCAAGTAATATGGTTATTGATATCGTTTTTCTTGTGTTTATTGTAATGGCGGTAATCAAAGGATTACAGCGTGGGTTAATTATTGCTGTATTTTCAATAATTGCTTTTATTGTGGGACTTGCAGCAGCATTAAAACTCAGTGCAGTTGTTGCAGTGTGGTTAGGCCAGTCCACAAATATCAATGCCAGGTGGCTTCCGGTTATTGCTTTCTTTCTTGTGTTTTTAGCAACAGTGCTTGCAATAAAGTGGGGTGCAAAAATGCTCGAAAAAGCAGCTGAAGTTGCTTTTCTCGGTTCAATCAATAAAATTGGCGGCGTGTTATTGTACGCTGTTCTCTATACAATTATTTACAGTATTTTGCTTTTCTATGCAGCTCAGTTCGGAGTGTTTACACAACAAACAATTGATGAATCAAAAGTATATACCTACATTGAGCCCTGGGGGCCGAGAGTGATTGATACAATTGCTGTTGTTATTCCTGTTTTTAAAAATGTATTTTCCGATTTGCAGGAGTTTTTCGGAAAGTTAGGGGGCAGCCTGTAGTCCTGGACGAATCATATAAACTGAATTACAGTTTTTCAATCAAATAAACTATTTTAGCAACGAACAATTGTTTTGCTGTTAACAAAAGAATGAATTACGAAATTAAACACGAAGGAAAGTTTCGCTACATAGAGGTAGGAGAAGGAGAACCATTAATGTTGCTTCATGGTCTGTTTGGTGCTTTGAGTAATTTCAAAGGTCTTATTGATTATTTCAGCAAGCGAAACAAAGTGGTTGTTCCAATGCTGCCCTTGTTTGATCTTGATCTGCTGCACACATCAGTTGGCGGTTTGGAAAAGCATGTGCAAAAATTTATTGAGTTTAAAAATTATAAGAATATTCATTTGCTCGGAAACTCACTTGGCGGGCACGTTGCATTGGTACATGTATTAAAGCATCCGGAGCATATTAAGTCGCTCATCTTAACAGGCAGTTCCGGTTTGTTTGAAAACGGAATGGGCGATACATATCCTAAACGTGGCGATTACGAATACATCCGGAAAAAAACTGAAGTAACTTTTTATGATCCGGCAATGGCAACAAAAGAACTGGTTGATGAAGTGTATGATATCGTAAACCAGCGCCTGAAAGTAATTAAGGTACTTGCCCTTGCAAAGAGTGCCATAAGGAATAACCTGGGCGATGAATTAAAGGAAATTAATATTCCAACATTGCTTATCTGGGGAAATAACGATACGATTACTCCTCCTTTTGTTGGTAAAGAATTTAACCGGCTTATCCCGCATTCCGAACTTCATTTTATTGATAAATGCGGACATGCACCAATGATGGAACAACCCGACGAATTCAATGAAATTTTAAACGGGTTTCTCACCAAATTAAACAGGCCGGTACCGGCATAAAACAAATAATGACAGCAGCCGAACTTATAACAAATCATCTTCCTGTTTTACAAACAACTGATACTGTTCGGATGGCTCTTGATTTTATGCAGGATAACAAGATTCAGCACCTGCCCGTTGTTAATAACCAGGTTTATATTGGAATGATTGATGAAGAAGATATTGAGGACACGAATGAAAACGATCCTGTTTCTGCACATCTTCAGTTACTTGATCCTGTGTTTGTACATCCTTCCGATTTTTTTCTGGTTCCTTTGAAAATTATGCACCAACGGCAACTCGATGTTTTGCCTGTTGTAAAAGAAGGAGGTGAGCTGATGGGAGTGCTTACACAGGAAGAACTGCTTTGGGCAGCTTCTCATTATAATTCGGCGGCAGTACCCGGTGGAATTATAATTTTTCAAATGCAACCCAACAGTTTTTATTTATCTGAAATTGGCCGTATTGTAGAATCAAATAACGCCCGGATTATTCATCTTAACACATGGACCGATGCTTCAACGGGAGAGTTAATGGTTGCCATTAAGGTAAACAAAAGTGATATACAGGACATTCTTGCATCGTTTGAACGGTATGAATACAATGTTGTTCATTACTTTGGTGAAAACCTTTCAGAAGAAGAATTAAAGGAAAACTACGATCACCTCATTAACTATCTTAACATTTAGGCTTTTTGTTTTCACTCCCTTTTAAGCCAAATGTGGTTAAATTTACAGACAGCTATTTTGTGAACATGATGATGATAAAGAGTGCTTTGGTCTTTTTTTTTCTTTTTGCGCTGGGTGTCAGGGTATCAAAGCTTTCTGCCCAACCCTCTGTTGCATTAAATAAAGCAAGAGATGTTCTTCAAAACACAATAGCCATTTTCCCCGATTCAACAGAGGTTATTATACGCTCTGTTACAATTACAGGGTATAAAAAAACCAAGCAGTATATTATTTTACGGGAAATGCCATTCAGAAACGGATCAAAAATTTTGAGCAATCATCTTTTTGATGTTATGGAGCAGGCAAGAATAAATATTGTAAATACACAGTTGTTTCTTGAAGTTTTACCCTGTATTGAAAAAAAAGAAGGCAATTCTGTTGATGTTGTATTTGATGTAAAGGAACGGTGGTACATTTTCCCCTTCCCCCTTTTTAAACTTGTTGACCGAAATCCCAATCAATGGTTAATTGAACAAAAAGGAAGTCTTGAACGGGTAAACTATGGAGCAAAACTTACCTGGGATAATGTTTCCGGGCGAAGAGATAAATTAAACATCACCTTTGTAAACGGCTATACAAGAGAACATGGTATTTCTTACGAACAACCATATGCTGATAAAAAACTGGAGAAAGGTTTTTTAGTTGGTGTTTATTATAAAGAAGGCCGCCAGATTGCATTTGCAACAGAAAATAATAAACAGATTTTTTTTCCTGTTTCAAATGTTGATATAAAAGGTTTTGTAAAGCGGTCAATCAAAGCTGAAGTTGGTTTTTCCATACGTAAAGGAGTAAACCACCGACATCAGTTCAGGTTAAGCTATAATAATGAAAAAATTGCCGATACAATCAGCAACATAATCAGAGATAATCCATCAAAAAACTATCTCCCATATTTCTACGGCAACAAAACAAAACAGCAGTTTGCAGAGTTTCTTTATTCATACCAGTATTATAATGTTAATAATATTGTTTACCCATGGAAAGGATTTGCATTCCAGGGAAGTTTTATGCAAAGGGGATTAGGAGCAAGAGAAATGAATCTCTGGCAGTTTTCTGGAAAAGCTGGAAGGTTTTTTGAGCTGAACAGAACCACTTCAATTTCGGCTGTAGGTTACTACATGGTAAAAGTTCCGTTTAAGCAACCGGTTTTTAACCTTGGCTCTATGGGCTATGGCGAATGGTTTTTAAGGGGGCTTGAGTATTATGTTATTGATGGAGTGCATGCTGCAATGTTTAAAGGAACAATAAGGCATGAACTGCTGAATGTAAATGTGCCCACGCCATTTACAAAGAATGAAAAATACCGGAAAATTCCGTTTAAGATTATTGCCAAATTATATGGAGATATTGGTGCAAGCTATTTGCCCGATTACACAACAAACAGTTTAAACAATAAATTTCTTTATACATACGGTGCGGGATTTGATGTGCTGAGTTATTATGATTTTGTGGCAAGGATTGAATATTCGTTTAATCAATTGGGCCAAAAGGGTTTATTTTTACACATACGGAAAGATTTTTAAGCAGAATTTTTAAAAAGAAGGCTTTAAAAAATAAAGCATGAAAGTAGCTATTTACAGCAGGGTTTATGAAACTGAGCAAAGGGAAGATGTACAAAAGCTTGTACATGAGCTTGAGGCAAATCAGATCAAAGCAATTATTTACAGCGGACTTTACGAACAAATAAAAGACGAAATTTTTTTCAGTGCAGAACCGGAACTGTTTCATTCCTCAAATGATCTTGACAGTTCTATTGAATGTATGATCAGTCTTGGAGGAGATGGCACCCTGCTTGATACTGTTACCCTCATCCGCAGCGGAAACATTCCCCTGCTTGGGATTAATTTTGGCCGGCTGGGTTTTTTAGCAAGTCTTGGCCGCAGTGAAGTGACAACAGCAGTTGCCGCACTGAAAAATCACACGTTTGTAAAAGATGTAAGAACGCTGATTCACCTCAACAGCAACGAGCCGTTGTTTGGCGAAACTCCTTATGGTTTAAATGAGTTTGCTATTCATAAGCTGGATACTTCCTCAATGATTAAAATTCACGCATATCTGAATGGTGAATTCCTGAATACATACTGGGCCGATGGTTTAATTGTATCAACCCCTACCGGTTCAACAGGCTATTCGTTAAGCTGTAATGGACCTGTTGTATTTCCTGAATCGGGAAGTTTTGTTATCACACCGGTTGCTCCGCATAACCTGAATGTAAGACCAATTGTTGTGCCTGATAATAATGTGATTTCGTTTGAAATTGAAGGAAGGGCAGATAGTTTTTTATGTACACTTGATGCAAGAAAAGAAATTGTGAGCCGCAATATTCAGCTGGCGGTTAAAAAGGAAGATTTTACAATCAGCCTTATCAGGTTGAATGAAAACAATTTTCTTCAAACCCTTAGAAATAAATTATCATGGGGTCTTGACAGGCGCAACTGATAAGAAAAAACATGATCTTTACGTTATTACATTTTGAGAAAACTTTCCTGATGAAACAACTTCTTTTTAGCTTACTCACCATCGTAATGCTTTATTCGTCGTTTAGCGCATACGCTCAGTATGAAGGATTCCGGCATGAAGGTGAGTTTGGTGTTCAGATTGGCACTGCCCACTATTTCGGCGATTTAAACCCCGGTACACGGGTAAACCGGCCAAAAATTGCGGCAGGCGTTTTCTTTCGTAAACAAATAAATAATTATACTGCTTTCAGAGTTGGGGTAAATTATGCTCAACTGGGGTACAGCGATATTTATGAAAAAGAAAATGAATTTCAGATTCGCCGCAACCTCAGTTTTAACACCAATCTGTTTGAAATAATGGTGCAGGGCGATTTTAATTTTTTCCGTTTCAACCCAACAAATCCCGGAGAAAGATTTACTCCTTACCTTACTTTGGGAGCTGGTGTTTTCAACTTTGACCCATATGCTTACCTCGACGGAACAAAATATTTTCTGCGCCCGCTGGGAACCGAGGGTCAGGGGTCGGCATTGTACCCCAATAGAAAACAGTATTCTCCCATGGCTTTTGCTTTTCCGTTTGGAGTTGGAATAAAATATGCAGTGAACTCAAGGGTGAATCTCAACTTTGAAATTTCAAACCGGTTTACAACTACAGATTATCTTGATGATGTTTCTTCAACTTTTGCAGGCCCGGCAGCTTTTACAACGGGGTCACCGGCATATTATCTCCAGGACAGAAGTTATGAAATTGGCACAAGAATAGGTACTGCAGGAAGCCAGCGTGGTTTCAGCGGACAAAAAGATAAATACATAATGGCAACAGTTGGAGTAACGTTCAGCATTACTTCGTACAAATGCCCTACTGCATTTTAATTAATTGTTGATTACATTCTGATTCTGTAAGCAGCTGAAATGCGGAACAGGTAATTATCATTTGTTTTTTCTTCAAAAATGTAATTTCTTATTTTCCCTGTATATCCGATTTTTAACTGCCGGAAGATACTGTGACCGGCTTCGGCATTAATCACAAAATTTTTTGAAAGATAAAAGTCGCTGAAAAGACTTAACTGGTTATCGTTAACCTGTAAGTAGCGTTGATTAAATAATTGATAACTGTTTGTAACAGCTTTAAAAGTTAACCCTGCATACCACCATTTCTTTAATCTCTTTTCAATGAAAAATGAGCCCGGTAGCGTGCCCCAGATATTTAATGTGCTGTCGGGTTTGTATTCAAGTCCGCCGAGCGGCATAAAGAAATTTCCAAAAGCTTCACGGTTGTAGTATAGCCCGCCTTTTACAGTAAGCTTGTTGTTAATTTTATAGTTAAGCAAAAAAAGACCTCCTGCCTGGAACGTATTGGGCAGCGTAAATTTTTCTCCGTGATTTCTGATAATAGCAGTTGTATTCAGTAAAAATTTTTTATTCTTAAGCCGTGTTAATAATGTTATTGGCAGTGCAATGCCCGAAGGGAAAAAAGTTCTTGAATTATCAACAACAGTTTGCCAGTTTTCAAATGAGGGGCTGAAAACCAAAGCGCCACCATTTTTTTTAAACTGAAGAGGAAGTGTAAGGCTGATGTTGGAATACTGAAAAGAATTGGATGAATTATTTCTTCTGAAGAATCCTTTGTTGGGCGATGACATGTGCCGGATGTTTACCACATCAACGTAAGGCTGTGCAAATAAAACAGAAACCAGCAAAAGAGAAACTGCAATAAAAAGACCTCTGAGCATAAAAATGAATTTTGGTTACACAAGGCTGGTTATTGCTGACTGAAATTACATTATTTCTCACTTCGCAGCAATGTGAGTTGTGTTTTTTTGATTATTCTTGCACCTTATGTTTCTCAAAAACCAGGTTGCAGTTATTGTACTTCTTTTTTTTCAGGCTTCTTTGTTTGCACAGAAAGAGAACATCCCTGTTACAAAAGAATTTTCCATCATAACAGAAAACGATAATTACAATTTTACCCAACAGGACCGCTACTACACCAATGGTTTTTTTGTAAAATTCAACTGGCTGCAAAAAAATAAAACAAACAATGCTGTAAAAACAATTAACAGGGTTGAAGCCGGGCAAATGGTTTTTAACTCTTACAGCAACAGACGATCTTCTGCTGAAGTTCTCACAAAAATGGATCGCCCTTATGCAGCATGGTTATATGCGTCGGCAGGCAAAACCAAAATATTCAGCAAAAAAAATGTTTTGATGTATGATGTATCCGTTGGCATACTCGGTCCTTCTGCACGGGGCAAAGAAGTGCAAACAGGGTATCATCATTTTGTTGGTTTGTACAAAGTTTATGGTTGGGAATATCAGTTGAACAACGAGGCAGGGGTAAACGCATCTGTTCAGTATTATCATTCTTTATTGAAACCCTCTGCAAAACATATTTCGGTACATGCTGTTGGAAAAGCAACTCTTGGAAATACATTTACCAATGCTTCTGCAGGAGTGCTGCTGAAATTCGGAAGAATAAAAACTGATGAACAAAGTGCTTACTGGAGCAGCAGGCTTGGATCGGTTGCAACAGGAAAGCGGAATAATTTTGAATCGGTTTTTTTTCTTGAACCATCCATGATGGCGCAGGCGTATAATGCTACTGTACAGGGCGGGCTGTTCAGTACAGATAAAGGATATTATGTTTCAACACTTAATCCGTTTATCTGTGTAATGAAAGGCGGAGCAATATTCTCCTGGAAAAAAACAGCATTTTCAATTATATATACAGTTAAGCAGCGGGAAGCCCGGTCAATGATTGACAAAGCCGAAGTTTATGGAGCTTTTGGTTTGGCCTTTCGTTTTCGCTGAAGATTATCGAACTTTACTGCATGAGCCATCTTACGTTTACACTTGTTCAAACACAACTGCATTGGGAAGATAAAGCGGCCAACCTGCAGATGCTGGAAGAAAAAATAAATGCAATTCAGCAGCCCACACAAATTGTTGTACTGCCCGAAATGTTCAGCACAGGTTTCAGTATGAACCCATCTTCTTTTGCTGAAGAAATGAACGGTCCAACTATTGAATGGATGAAACGGATTGCTGCAGAGAAAAAAATTATTCTAACCGGTAGTGTAATCATTAAAGAAAATGTATCAGACACGGAATCAGATACATCTCGTTATTACAACCGCCTCATATGGATGTTGCCGAACGGACAATTTGGTATTTATGACAAACGTCACCGGTTTGCGTTTGCAGGCGAAGACGAACAATATACAGCCGGAACAAAACGATTGATTGCTTCTGTTAATGGCTGGAAAATCAACTTACAGGTTTGTTATGATCTGCGCTTTCCTGTATGGGCAAGACAAACCCCTGGCAACGATCCTGAGTTTGATGTGCTTGTGTATGTTGCCAACTGGCCTGAAAGAAGAAAACATGCCTGGCGCACTTTGCTGATGGCAAGAGCAATCGAAAACCAATGCTTTGTGGTTGCAGTGAACCGCACCGGGAATGATGGAAATAATATTTATCACAGCGGAAACAGTATGGTGATAGATCCCTCAGGTGAAGTGCTGTATGAAAAGGAAAATGAGGAAGATTTTTTTACAATCACTTTGTCAAAAGAAAAACTACAGGAAATACGAACAAGGTTTCCCTTTTTAAAAGATGCAGATGACTTTACTATAATACCCTGATCCAATGATTGCTTTTAACAATGCTGTTGTCTTTACCGGCGAACAGTTTATTCCTGACCATGCGGTTTTAATTGAAAACGGCTTAATAACAGATGTTGTTCATTCAAAGGACATTCCTGCTGATGCAGATGTTCATAATATAAATGGAAAAATACTTGCACCGGCTTTTCTTGATTTACAGATTTATGGAGGAAACGGAAAGTTGTTTTCGTATGAATTAAATAATGAATCGCTTATTGCAACGGATGATTACTGTGCCAAAGGAGGATGCACAAGATTTCTGATTACGATGGCCACGAACTCTCTTGAAAAAATGCTGAAGGGAATAGAGGTTGTAAAATCCTTTCAGCAAACACATCAAAGTGGATTACTTGGTTTACACCTGGAAGGGCCGTACATCAATGCAGAAAAACGGGGAGCCCATCTTAAACAATATATTCATCAGCCATCGGTTGATGAAGTACAATTATTACTTGATAAAGCCGATGGTGTTTTAAAGATGATGACGGTTGCCCCCGAACAGTGCAGTGATGAGGTTTTGCAACTGCTTGCTGATAATGGTGTGGTTTTATCGGCAGGCCATACCAATGCTACATACCAACAGGCAACGGAATCGTTCAATAAAACTATTACAGCGGCAACACATTTGTTCAATGCAATGTCGCCATTGCAAAGCCGGGCTCCCGGAGTTGTTGGTGCAGTATATGATCATACAACTGTAAACAGCAGCGTTGTTTGTGATGGTATTCATACCGATTTTGCAGCAATCAGCATCAGTAAAAAAATTATGCATGAAAGGTTGTTCCTGATAACAGATGCTGTACCCGAAATACAGAGTGGTGAATACCAGCATTTATTTCAGGGAGACCGGTTTGTTTTACCTGATGGCACTTTGTCTGGTTCGGCATTAACCATGATAAAAGCCGTTACTAATTGTATTGATAAAGTTGGAATTGATGCTGCAGAAGCAATGCGCATGGCTTCGGGGTATCCGGCAAGGGTAATACAAAAGCAGAATCGGTTTGGTAAAATTGAAAAAGGATTTAAAGCCGATCTGCTTGTTCTGTCAAACGGATACCAGGTAGAGAAAGTAATGAGAGATGGGCGGTTTATTTTTTACTCTTAATTATTTCTATTGCCTTTTCCATTTTAGGATCCCTGTTTTGCCTGATTGATTCTTCGGTTGGTTTTACTTCTATATCAGGTAAAACTCCCGAACCATTCTTAGGAAAATTTTTATTATTGACTATTCTGTACAAGGGCAGCCTGATACGGATTTTTGTTTGCGGTAATGTCATTTCAGGAATAAAAACTCCGTTATTTCCGTAATAGGCTCCGCCGGTTTCCTCTCCAATGATTGTAACATTGTTTAGCCCTTTTACTGATGCTGCAAATAGTGTTGTTGCAGAAAAAGAAAATCCGCCTGTTAACAAATAAACCTGCCCTTTATAATTTTTTTTACCCGGAGAATATTCTTTTTTTGTGAAGTAACAGAATTCGTACAAGCTGTCGTTTTTCTTTCTGTTCAGGAACAGTAATCCAAGGTTGTAAACAATTCTTTTGTTGATCTGGGCTTTTGTTTTAATCTTTCTGTGTTTCGTGTAAACAGAATCCGTAAAAGAAAAAGGCTGATGGTGCAGTTGTTTTGACAGCCACAGTGAAGTTTTTATTAATCCGCCGCCATTATTTCTTACATCAATTACAAGGTTGTTGATTTTGTTTTTTCGTAACTGACGGAAACTCTTTCTGAGGTAACTTCTTCTTAAATCGGCACCAAAACTGTTCAGGCGTAAAACTGCATATGTTTTTGTTGAATCAATTGTAAAGCTTCTGATACGTTGCAACTTCCTTTGCCGCTGGCTTTGAGTTTCCTGCTGAACCGGAAAACGGTTGATAACCACCGGAGCCCGCCGAAATGTATCGCCAGCAGGATTATATAAGTTTACAATAGCTTTTTTCAGCGACTGTTTATTGTCGTAGTAAATAACATGATATTTTTCATACAGGCCAAACCGGTTGTTATAGTAGCTTGTAAAACTGTTGCTGAGATTCTGGTAACTGAAATTTTTTGAATTTCCATCAATTGAAACAAGCGGAAGCATTGTATCAATTATCTGTTTTGCAGTCAGGCCATTAACTGCAAAGATTTTTGTTCCTGTTTTCAGAATGGAATCTCTTCTGTTCAGGTTTGTTGTGACAACCAGCGTGGAATCATTAATAATTTTCATTCCAAGCGGAAAGGATTTTTCTCTCCTGTTTTTCCTGTATTGAACAGATTGTTTGGATACCTGCACACTTGTATGCCCGCAACGGATTGGAAAAACTGTTTCGGACAAAACGTTTCGGAATTGAGTTTCGGTTAAAGAATCATTCAGTAAAGAATAACCCCGCTGAAACGAAGCTGTAATTACTGAATCGGAATTATACCATGTTAAAGAAGGGTGATTATAACGCAATGTTTGCTCAAGAACCTGCATATCCTCTTTTAACTGCTGCGGACTGAACTTTTTCAGCGGAGTATATGCAATACTGTTTGATGCAGAGCATGAAGACAGCACATATACGATCAGCAACAAAAAAAAGTAAAACAGGGTTTTCATTATTGGTTACTTTTCAAACGAGTTCCATCCTTGTGCAGAAACAGCATATTTGTTTCCTCCTCTTGTTAAAATATTCACTCCTTCAGTTTGCTCGGCTATGTATCCAATTATGCTAATGCCATCAACATCCTTAATCTTGTCGTAATCTGTTTGGGAAATGGTAAACAGCAATTCATAATCTTCGCCACCGCTTAAAGCACAGGCTGTAGGATCAAATTCCAGTTTGTAAGCAAACTCTTTTGCATCGGGATGAACAGGAATTTTATCTTCATAGATCAGTGCACCTGTACCACTTTGTTTGCTGATGTGCAGAATTTCGCTGCTGAGGCCATCGCTGATGTCCATCATAGAAGTGGGAACTATGTTTTCTTTTTCAAAAAATTCAATCACATCTTTTCTTGCCTCCGGTTTCAATAAGCGGCCAACAATATAATCTCTGTTTTCAAGATCGGGTTGTACCCCTTTTGTTTCAAGAAAAATTTTCTTTTCTCTTTCAAGCAGGAGCAGTCCAAGATAAGCTCCGCCAAGATAGCCCGTAACACAAATCAGATCGTTTACTTTTGCCGTGCTGCGTTTCACAAATTTATCAGGAGCAACTTCGCCTAATGCTGTTACAGAAATAACAAATCCTTTTTGTGATGAAGTTGTATCGCCGCCAATCAGGTCAACACCATATTCGTCACAGGCAGCATACACACCTTCATAAAATTCTTCCAGTGCTTCAACGCTGAAACGGTTGCTGATGGCAAGGCTGAGTGTAACCTGTGTTGGAATTGCATTCATTGCATACACATCACTGAGGTTGGCAATAATACTTTTGTAGCCAAGATGTTTGAGTGGTGTGTACATTAAATCAAAATGTACACCTTCAATCAGTAAATCAGTTGTTATAACTGTTTGCTTCCCGAAATGATCAATAACAGCAGCATCATCTCCCACGCCAAGGATTGTTGATGCGTTTTGATGTTCAATATTTTTTGTGAGATGGTCTATTAAACCAAATTCGCCAAGGGTTGATATTTCTGTACGTTGTTCGCTCATTTAATATTCAGGGTTTTATTTCTACAATTTTTTTCTGTCATGGATTACTTCAATCAGCTCATCATGAATTTTGCCATTTGTTGCAACAATAAACTGTTGGTAGGGCGAATAATAGTTGCCTTCGAAGTCTGTAACTTTTCCTCCTGCTTCTTCAACCAGCAAAAATCCTGCTGCACTGTCCCACGCATTGAGTTTGTGTTCATAAAAACCGTCAAACCTTCCGGCAGCAACCCAGCAAAGATCAAGCGCTGCACTTCCTAATCTTCTTACCGGAACGCCTTTACGTATCAAACGGTCAAACACTTCCATAGGGCCATTGGGCATATCAAGATAGGTATAAGGAAAGCCTGTAACCAAACACGATTTGATTACTTCTGTTTTTGTGGTTACATGAATAGCCTTATCGTTCAGAAAAGAACCCTTCCCTTTTTCAGCAAAGAAAAATTCATTCATGAAAGGATTATAAACGGCACCCAATACCATTTTTCCGTCTTTTTCAATGCCAATGCTTACACAACAAATAGGAATATTGTTTGCAAAATTTACTGTTCCGTCAATAGGATCAATAATCCATTTGTAATTTGAATCCTGGACAAATTCGCCCGATTCTTCACTTAAAATATAATGATCAGGAAAGTTTTTTTTAATTACTTCAAAAATGGCTTTTTCTGATGCATGATCGGCTTCTGTTACAAGGTTATTAACTCCTTCTTTATGATGTATTTCAAAACTATTATTGAAAAACCGTTTTAATTCTTCTGCTCCGGCCAACGTGGCGTCTATGAGTGTTTGTTTAAGCATACGCAAAGATACCAAGACAGATTTGAGAATGCAGATTTTAGACTTTAGATTTGACATTTTTAGAGAATGGCGAAACTTTCTGTCATAATTGTCAACTATAACGTTAAATACTTTCTTGAGCAATGCCTGCTATCAGTACAGAAAGCTGCTGCGGGCATAAATACTGAAGTGTTTGTAGTTGATAATAATTCAACCGATGACAGCCGCCTGTACCTCGAACACAGGTTCTCATCTGTACGGTTTATCTGGAACAAGGAAAACATTGGTTTCAGCAGGGCCTGCAATCTGGGGTTGAAATATTCAACCGGAGAATTTGTTTTGTTTCTGAACCCGGATACAATTGTTCCTGAAAACTGTTTTACTGATTGTATTTCCTTTCTTGAAGCGAAGAAAGATGCAGGAGCATTGGGCATTCGCATGATTGATGGAAGCGGAAATTTTTTGCACGAAAGCAAGCGCTCGTTTCCTTCTCCCCTTACTTCTTTTTATAAACTGAGCGGACTGTCATCATTGTTTCCCCGCTCCCCCAGATTCAGCCGCTATCATCTTGGTTATTTAAATGAGCATGAGAATCATGAAATAGATGTAATGGCAGGTGCCTTTATGCTGATAAAAAAAGAAGTGCTTGACAGGATTGGTGGTTTTGATGAAAGCTTTTTTATGTATGGCGAGGATATTGATCTGAGTTACCGTATTCAGCAGGCTGGCTATAAAAATATTTATTACAGCGGATGTTCAATTATACATTTCAAGGGAGAAAGTACAAAGAAAGCAACTGTTAATTATGTGCAGATGTTTTACAAGGCCATGAGCAGATTTGTACAAAAGCATTATTCATCATCAAGTGCCGGGGTGTTTAAGCTATTTATAAATGTTGCCATTTTTATACGGGCAATGCTGAGTGTTATGAAAAGATTTATTCAGCAAACCGGGCTTCCTGTGCTGGATGCATTTTTTATTTTTCTTTCATTCTGGGGGGCGAGGTTTGTGTGGATGCAGTACATAAAACCAGAAACAACATATTCAGGCCTGTTGCTTCCGGTATCGTTTGGAGGATTTACATTACTGTTTCTTGCTGTAAGTTATTATACCGGTTTGTATGAAAAAAAATTCAGATACAGAAGTTTGTGGAGGGCTACAGTTCTTTCACTCATAATCAATCTTGCTGTTTACTCCTTATTACCGGAACAGTTTCGTTTTTCAAGAGGGATGATTGTTACAGGTTCGCTTTTCAGTTATATTCTTTTGACTGTATGGCGGTGGATTTTGTTATCAGCTAATGTTTTAAAGAAAGCAGAAGATGTGCTTTTTTCAGCAGTTGCGGGCACACAGAATGACATGGATAATGTAAACGGATTGCTTAAAAAGTCGGGCAGTAGTAATACAGTTCAGGCTTTTATTTCCCCTGTTAGCGAAGAGCACTCTCTCGGAAACATAAATGAGCTTCGGAATATTCTTCAAAATACCCCTGTAAAAAAACTGATCTTGTGTGAAAGCGAGCACCTGTCGTTTCAGGAAATTATTGATCTGTACCAACTGGCTGGAAAAAAAGTAAAACTTCGTCTCCATGCATATGGCAGTGAAAGTATCATAGGCAGCGACTCGAAAAATGAAGCAGGCCGGGTGTTAAATACGAAACAATACCGGCTTGCTCAAACGATTAACCTGCGTTTAAAAAGATTGATAGACGTTCTTTCCAGCCTTTTTTTAGTTCTTGTTTTTCCGGCTCATTTTATTTTTAATAAACATCCATTTACATTATTACGAAACAGTTTGCTGGTTTTAACAGGCAAAAAAACATGGGTTGGCTTTTCTGCAAACCGGACCGGCTTACCGGTTCTTAAACCTTCCATACTTGGTGCATCAGGTGTGCCTCATGGTGAGGCGGAATTAAATACGGAGGCATTACTTCTGGCCGACGAATGGTACGCAAAGGAATACGAGGCCGTTCTTGATCTCAAAACAATACTTTTCAACTATAAAAAATTAGGCAGTAAATAGAAACCGAGTTGTTACATTTGTTGCTATTGAACGATACGCATGTCAATTATCGAAATCAAATTACCAAAATCTGTCAGCAAGGCGCTGAACCTGCCCGTTAACTCACCTAAACGGCAGCAGTTGAAAGTACTTGCTAAATTGCTGAAGCGGGCAAAACACACTGAGTTTGGGCAGAAGTATCGTTTTGATGAAATTCTGAACAGCCGTCATCCCGGAAAACGTTTTCAGGAACTGGTACCCGTTTTTGACTACAATAAAATTTACAGGGAGTGGTGGCATAAAACACTTGAAGGCAATACTGATGTGTGCTGGCCGGGTAAGATTAAATACTTCGCATTAAGTTCTGGTACCAGCGAAGCTGCAAGCAAATACATTCCCATCACCAACGATTTAATGCGTGGCAACCGCATTACCATGATCAAACATTTGCTAACTCTGCGTACGTACGAAAATCTGCCGGTACGCAGTTTGGGTAAGGGATGGCTGATGCTTGGTGGCAGCACCGATTTACAAAAAGGGCCCGGTTACTATGCAGGCGACCTGAGCGGCATTACCGCAAAAAAAGTTCCTTTCTGGTTCAGCCCGTTTTATAAACCCGGAAAAGAAATTGCCAAAACAAAAGACTGGAATGAAAAGTTAGAATACATCGTAAACGAAGCCCCTAACTGGGATATTGGTTTTGTGGTTGGCGTTCCCGCATGGATACAGATGTGTATGGAAATGATTATTGCACGGTACAAGCTGAACAATATTCATGAAATATGGCCCAACCTCGCATTCTTTGTTCATGGAGGAGTGGCATTTGAACCATACAAACACGGGTTTGAAAAACTGTTAGGCAAACCGCTTATTTATATTGAAACCTACCTGGCAAGCGAAGGCTTCATTGCTTACCAGGGGAGTCAGGATTCGCCGGGAATGAAGCTGGTTACAAACGAACATATCTTTCTTGAATTTGTTCCATTTGACAGTAAGAATTTTGATGCTGAAGGAAATATTTCAGCACAACCAGAAGCGCTGATGATACATGAAGTGGAAGAGGGAAAAGATTATGCATTGCTGTTAAGCACCACTGCAGGAACGTGGCGCTATATGATTGGAGATACCATCCGCTTTATCAACAAAGAAGAGTGCGAAATTGTGATTACAGGACGCACCAAACACTTTCTTAGTTTGGTTGGAGAGCACCTGAGTGTTGACAATATGAACAAGGCTGTTGAAATGGTGAGCGAACAACTGAATATTTCAATTCCTGAGTATACAGTTGTGGGCGAGCCACACGGAAACTTTTTTGCACACCACTGGTATGTTGCCTGTGATGACTGTGTAAAGGCAGATGATTTGTGTGTACGTATTGATAGTGCGATCAAAGAAATTAATGATGATTATGCAGTTGAGCGTGGAAGTGCATTAAGAGACGTTTATCTTGATATTCTTCCCGAATCAAAGTTTATGAAATTTATGGAACTGAAAGGTAAAATCGGATCACAACACAAATTTCCAAGAGTACTGAAAGGTAAAATGCTGGCCGACTGGAAACAGTTTCTGGAAACAGGAAAACTATAATACAATTGAAACACGGATGACGCTGACAGATACAGATTAAGGCGGTTTTTCATTCATTTTCGTGTTTATCATTTTTTAAAAATGACTGAGGCAATTATCAAAGGTTTGGCATTGGGGTTTTTGCTGGCAATCAGCATGGGGCCGGTCATTTTTTCCATCATTAAACAAAGTATCAGCAACGGACATAAAGGAGGGGTAAGTTTTGCTATTGGCGTTGCTGCAAGCGATTTAACACTTGTTCTCGTCAGTAATATTTTTACCGAACTGTTTAACCGCCTACTCCGGTTTGAAAAAATCATTGGCATGGGCGGCAGTATCCTGCTCATCAGCATTGGTGTTTATTTTCTTTTCTTCAAAAAAATTGAGCTAAATGAATCAGGCAATGGAATTGTGCTGAAGCGCAAAGTGAGCGATTATGCACGCATTTTTTTTGCAGGCTATTTTATGAATGTGCTTAACCCAGGCGTAATTGCTTTTTGGTTTACCTGGGCAACAGCGTTTATTACGTTACCGGTAAATGACCGCATTGCAATATTTGGCGCCTGCCTTTCGGTGGTGTTTGTTGCTGATTTGCTGAAAGTTTTCCTGGCTAATAAACTGCGGCAGCGGTTAACACCCACAACCATTGGCATCATTAACAAACTTTCTGGTATTATTTTGCTGGTGTTTGGTGTTGTAATTATGGCGGGCATTTTATTCTATAAACAAAAGGGGTAATTATTTACAGCAATCTTTTTACCTGTTTATTTTTCTTCTTAACAAACTGTTTCAATTTTGTACTGTTCCTTTGATGTTTTACATGAGGCAATTTTTTACTTTTCTGATTTTGATTCTTTCGTTAAGCGTTACGGCACAGAATTACAACCAGCTGTTGTTACGCAAAGACGGAATTACTATTAAGCGTTTTGCTGAAGGAACTGCCATTCACCTCAAATCCAAACTCGGGCTGGAGTACTCCGGAACCATCTATTTAATTCAGAACGACAGTATTTATTTTTCGAACAACGGAATTCATATCAGGGATATTGGCATTGTTTACAAAAAAGTAAAAAGCAGGTCGCCGGTAATTCCATTCAGCAAAGAAGCTTTTCTGTATTCGAATCTTGGAATACCGCTGTTTGTAACCGGGTTACTCATCAGCGGCGAACCGTTTGCAAGGGCTTTAATTTTTGGTGTTGGAATTGTATATGCACCTATTGTGCTTTACAATGTCAAGCGGCTGTTGTTTGGCGTAAACCGTAAATATGTGATTGGAAAAAAATTCGATTTGCTTGTGCTGGATATTCACCCGGCAGAAAATGTTCCTCAAAAAAATCAATGAAGTATATTGCAGCGTGGCTAAATCAAAATCCAATTCATCAAAGCAAAGCTTCTTTAAAAGAATGTTGCGTTTTCTGAAGAAATTATTCATTGTGCTGTTTATTGCACAGTTTGTTTATATCATCCTGCTTAAATGGGTTGATCCTCCCATTACTATTACTCAGCTTGTAAGTGTATTAACAGGTAGTGGATTGAAAAGAGATTATGTTTCGATTGAAACAATTTCGCCCAACGCAAGGCTTGCAGTTATTGCAGCCGAAGACCAGCTTTTCCCGGATCATGGTGGGTTTGACTGGAAGCTGATTGAAAAAGCAATGCAGCATAATGATAAAAAGCCTAACCGCATTCGTGGAGCTTCCACACTTTCGCAACAAACAGCCAAGAATGTTTTTTTATGGCAGGGACGAAGCTGGTTTCGTAAAGGACTGGAAGTTTATTTTACCAAAATGATTGAATGGATTTGGGGAAAGAAACGCATACTGGAGGTGTATCTGAATGTGGTTGAAATGGGAAAAGGTGTGTATGGAATTGAAGCTGCATCGAAAACTTATTTTAAAAAATCAGCGGCAACAATTTCAAGAGCTGAAGCTGCGCAGATTGCAGCATCATTACGCAACCCTAAAATATTTACCGTTAAGCCATTGACAAAATTTGTTGCTTCCCGTTCAAAATGGGTAATGGTGCAAATGAATAACCTGGAAGGTGATGAAGATATTCAGCAATTGATTACAGAGAAAAAAAAATAAAATTTATTACAGTACTGCCTCAACGGCTTTTAATGCTGCTGAAAAACGGTCGTCATAATTTCCGCCAATCTCAACCCACGGCTTGTTTTGGTTCTCCATTAAATGTTTGTATGTGTTGAAGAGTGTTACACGCATTTCAAGATCGGGATATTCACGCAGTTCATCTTTTACCCATGGAATATCGGGTTTGCAGAGAAGGTATAAATCAAACTGCTGTTCATTGATTTTATCTGTAATCCATGAATGACATTTGCCAAACACCACCTCGCACCATACTTTCATAATGTACATTTCAGTATCGGTAAACATTACTTTGCACCCATGTTGCCTTGCTGCTTCTGCTTTCTGTTCGGTAAGCTCCCACTGCTTTTTTGCAATGATGAGCAAATCATCGTAGGTGTATTTTCTTTTAATGGTTAAGAGATACTCCCTTGCATATTCAGGATTCCATGGGCAATGAAAATGATTGGCCACTTGTTCGGTTAAAACTGATTTGCCGGTTGATTCAGGTCCTATGATTGCAATTTTTTTCAGCACTGTAATAGATGAGGTTTAAATCGGAAGTCAGTTAAATTGTTTCTGTGTTCAGTTGTTCGTTTGCTTTTCTTTTCCATTCAATCAATCCCCAGATGGCCATGAACAGCAAAATGAAATAAAAAACACTTGTAAACACATAATGTTTTACAAAGTACAAAGGTATAGAAGCAACGTTTGTTGCAATCCACCAATACCAGCTCTCAACTTTTTTCTTTGCCATCAGCCACATGCCGGTATAAGCAGTTGCACTTGCAAATGCATCGGCCCATGGAATTGTTCCTGCTGAAAAATTTTGTTTGAGATATTGTAATGCGAAATAAATAATAATATAAAACGCAAAAAAGAATGCCAGCTGGTAACCCCACCATTTGGCACCGGAGTAGCTGATGTGAACCACATGGTGCTGTTGTTTATCTTTTTTTGCCCAGAGAATCCAGCCATAAATACTCATAACGGTGTAATAAAAATTAACCGAAGCCTCGCCAAATAAATGGCCCTTAAAACTCAGCCAGATGTAGATAACGGTGTTAATCAGCCCAACAGGATATACAAGAATATCTTCCTTGCGACTGTACCACACACTCGCAATGCCGGAAATAACAGCAACGTATTCCAGCCAGGTTGTGTCTTTCATTCCCTGTACAAATTCCTGCCAGATTGTATCCATAGTGTTCAAATATGCAGGATAATTTTGATTTTCTGCCGATTTTCTGTGTCAATTTCAAGTAATACGAACCATTAAAATTTTGTTTTGCTCTTTATAAATCGGTCAAGCAAGTCAATTTTTGTTTAGTTTTACTTTCTCAAATTAAAAACGAACATTATGATACGTCACGCAACAGCCGTTTGGAATGGCTCTGGAAAAGAAGGTAACGGACACCTTACAACTCAAAGCACCGTTTTAACCAATACACAGTACTCTTACCTTTCCCGTTTTGAAAGCGGAGTTGGTACAAACCCTGAAGAATTAATTGCAGCTGCACATGCCGGTTGCTTTGTAATGAAACTGAGCTTTGTTTTAGGTGCTGCAGGTTTTACTCCTGAAACATTGGAAACAAAATGCGAAATCACTTTTGTTGAAGGTGTTGTTTCAAAATCTCACCTCATCTTAACAGCAAAAGTTCCCGGCATCAGCAAAGAAAAATTTGATGAATGTGTAAAAGATGCTGAACTCAACTGTCCTATCTCTGCTTTATTGGGCAAAGGACTTGCTATCAGCTGCGATGCAACACTTGCATAATTTGCAGTAAAGATTATAAACAAGAAGGGCTGAATTTTTTCAGCCCTTCTTGTTTATCTGTAATCTTTGAGTATCACATTATTCAGCTTCCGCCACCACTTCCTGTACTTCAGGAATCATACGCTTCATCATGCCTTCAATACCGGCTTTGAGTGTAATCATGCTTGAAGGACAACCGCTGCAACTTCCCTGTAACATCAGGTTTACCTTGCCATCTTTAAAACTCTTGAACTGAATAGCGCCGCCATCCATTTCAACCGCAGGCTTTACATAGTTGTCTAAAATTTCCTGGATGCGTTTTACCACATCTCCTTCATCACCGCTGAAAACATATTCTTCTTTTTCAGGAACAACCACTTTTGACTCGTCAATCACCATTTTACCTTCTTCCAGGTAATCTTTCAAAAACTGGCGGATGGTAGGAATCAGTTCCTGCCAGTCGGTATCGGGTGTTGAACGGGTAAGCGTTACAAAGTTGCTGGCAATGAACACTGCTTTTACAAAAGGAAAACCAAACAATTCCTGCGCAAGCGGAGAGGCTTCTGCTGCTGTTACTTCAGGAAAATCAATGCTCTTGCCGGGATAAAGAAGCTTATTGGCCACAAACTTCATGGTTTCCGGGTTGGGAGTCATTTCTGTATAAATACTGATAACGGGATTTCCTGTCTGGATCATAATCGTAAAACTTTAAGCTGTAAAATTAATGATAAATCTGTGTTTAGAGGTAACAATTCAGTCTTTTGATTTGCCTGAAGTCATTGCCTCCGCAGATTTTCCTTTTATCGTAAACAAAAAATAACAGCTTTGTGACAAAAAGGTTTTAGTAAGAGTTGCCAACCTGCAAAGGCAGGCAATCCGGCATCCAAATTCTTTTTATCTTTCCTTTTAAACACATTTGATTATGCAGCGGGAAATTACAAGCTGGTTCAGCCCGGCAGTTAACAGGGACATGCCGGTTGTTACTTATGGACATTACGGATTTGCTTTACTGCTTGTTCCAACAGCAGCGGCTGACTACCTGGAATATGAGCGCTTTCAACTTATCGAGGCTATCAGGCCATGGATTGATGCGGGTAAAGTAAAAGTGTTTTCGGTAAACAGCCTGAATACGGAAAGCTGGATGAATAACGATATGCTGGGCGAACACAAAGCCATCCGGCATAACGAATTCAACAATTATATTTTTAATGAAGTAATTCCATTTATAAAAAGTAAAACCTCCAACGAAACAGAAATCATTGTAAGCGGCGCATCGTTTGGTGCATTGCACAGTATGAATTTGTTTTTAAAACGTCCTGATATTATCAACGGTGTTTTTGCAATGAGCGGTGTGTATGATCTGACAGAATATACAAAGGGCTATTATGATGAACAGGTGTATTTCAACAGCCCCATGCACTACATGCCTAATCTTACTGATCATCATATTCTCGAACAGATACGTCGCAGCAGACATATTCATATTTTCAGCGGAAGTGGTCCCTATGAAGATCCTTCAAGCGGGGCAAGGTTTGCAAAAATTCTGTACGATAAAAACATTAACTACGAACTTGACATCTGGGGACCGGAATGGCCGCACGACTGGAATACTTGGAAAGCAGTAATGCCGCATTATTTAGAAACAAGGTTTTAGACGACTTAACACAGAGATGTTTGGAGCTGGTGAGAGAAACACGGAGTTTTTATATACAGAACATCTTTGTGTTCCTTTGTATTTTTCGTGCCTTAGTGGTTCAACACAACTTCTCCAACCGAACCATTTTCAGTTTTCGTTAATTCAAAAATTTTCTGCGGCTCTAATCCTTTTTCTGTTTGATGAGATACGTATAAAATAGCGGAAGAACTTTCGGCTGCTATTTTATTAATGAGCTGAATTACTTTTTCTGCATTGTGATCATCAAGTCCTGTTAATGGTTCATCAAGTATTAATACAGGTGGATGTTTTACCATTGCTCTTGCCACAAGTGCCATGCGTTGTTCACCCGGCGATAAATTGCAGAATGGTTGTTTGGCTTTTTGTTCCAACTGCAGCAGCTGCAGCCATTCATGTGCTGAGCGTTGCTGCATATCAGACGGAATGCTGTATAATCCAAGCTGGTCAACATAGCCCGACATGATCATTTGTCCCAGTGTATGTCTTGTGCTGAACAGATCGGTCATTGATGGTGTGAGATAACCAACCTTGCTTTTAATATCCCAAACCGATTCGCCTGTTCCCTTTTTTCTTCCGAATAAATACAGCTCCTGTCCATAACCTTTTACATTATCGCCGGTAATCATGGTGAGCATGGTTGTTTTGCCAGAACCGTTTGGCCCTTTCAGTTGCCAGAACTCTCCTTTATGAATACTCCAGTTAATGTTTTGCAGTACTTGTCTGCCGTAGTAACTCACATTTACATTGGTAAAACTCACCAGTTCATTACTGCTGAGATCGTATGTGTGCAGCGGAGCGGGGATTGCCTGGTAAAAATGATCATCGGGAAGCTCTGCTGCTTCAGTGTAAGGAATAATTTCGCCTTTAGCTGTTGCAGTCACTTTTATTTCAATAAAATCAAGTGCATCTCTTTTCCTGTGCAGCAGCTGAATAATGGAAGAGTGTTCAGCAATTATTTTTAAATCATCTTTCAGCGATTGCTGTGTTGCTGCATCAAGATTGTCAAACACATTATCAAGGATCAGCACATCGGGTTTTAATGAAATAAGATGTTTGAGTAAAACCTTTTTCTGTTCTCCGCTCGACATGGAACGGAGTGTTTGCTTTTTGGTATCATCTATCCCTGAGTATTCATGAATCTGTTCTTCATGCAAAAACTGTTGCAATGTGTAGGAAGAAAACAATTCAGTATGCAGTTGATTGATTTCATCAAACAAACCTGTTGCTTTCTTATCCAGCAGTTGCTGAATGAGCTGCTGTTTGTTATAAGCGTTTGATAAAACAACGAGATAATGCTGCATGATGATTTGTTTAGCCGGTTGAATGATCAGAGTTTCACCGGTTTCACCGTGTAACCTTCTTTTCGTAAAAGAGCCAGTACGCCAATATTTCCTCCAAGATGTGCTGCGCCAACGGCAAAGAAGCAGGATGTTTTCTGCATATTGGTTTTCATTACCGGAATCCATTTGCTGTTGCGTTTGGTCAGCAGTTCGCTTTCAGCATCAAGATCTTTTACACCGGTTTGAGTAATGTTGAACAGCGAATCAATATCCTGCGTTTTGTAAACGGCTACCAATTTCTTAAACTCATTTACCTGCTTATCAAAATTGATGACCATTTCTTTCAGGTTGGCCACTTCAACACTGTCGGGTATTGAATCAAACACCGCTATCTGGTCTTCGATGGGTTCAAGTCCTTTGATATTTTTTTTGTACTTGGTTGCAAGTGTCATAAAACTTTGTTCATACGATTCTTTATTACTGCAGGAAAGCATTTTCTCTGTGAGCAAACTCATCAGCATAAATGGTTTAAAACCGTTGAACATGTTTGCAGATGATCCGGTAATTTTTTTATAACTGCTGTCGAAGCTTTTGAAAGCGCTGTCGCCAAAAAGTTTTTTAATGGTTTGTCCTTTGGGCAGCTGCAGCAAGCTCATCATTTTCATAATCATATTCGGATCGTCCATATCCAGTTCAAGGAACACTTCATTGGAGTTGACAAATTTTTCACGCAGCACATCAGGAAAAATAAAATCTTCACGGCAGATGATGTGTACGGTTCCAAAAACATAAGATGGTTCGTTTAAACCATTGCCGCTTATTTCCCACAACAAACTGCTTTGTGCTTTTTGTTGGGAAAAAGAAACTGTTGAAGAGAGGAATAACAAAACAGCAAAAAATATCTTTTTCATCTGAATTTTTTTAGCCGGTGACCCACCGTAATGCAAACTACACTTCTTCATCCATTTCATCAACAATTGACTTTAACCGTTCAATATGCTGGCCGTATAATTTGCGTACATACCATTTGTTGATGAAATAAATGGGGATGGTTAAAATAATTGTTACAGCTGCAAGAATGCCGGCAAACATTATCAGAAATTGCTTTGACTGCAGTGCCGACGGGTACTGCTGGCTTTGCGGCGAATAAAAAAGAACAATACAACTGGCCACAATCATTGTAAAAGGGGTAATTGCTGTGCCTGCCAGCAAATAGAAACGTACATATTTTTCCAGAGTTTGCATCTGCATTTTTAAATTGGCCTTTACCTCGCAGGTATTGCATTCCATTTTTTTCAGCAACTTGTTTTTTTGTACGTAATAAAAAATATATGCAACACCAATTACAAATAATAAAACCGGCAATGCCAGCATTCCGCCGCTGAAGTTTAAAAAATAGTAAGCAATAATCAGGGGGTAAAGAATAGCAATAACAACAAGTTCAGCAAACAGATTGCGTTTAATCTTTGCAATCGGGCTCTGCGATTTTTTACGCAGCAGGGCCTGCAGTTCTTCTGCTGAAGATGCTTTGTGCTGTTCATCTGCACTGTTCCACATTTCTTTTAACTGTTCAAGTTCCATACTGTGCCGATTTAGTAAGTGAACGTAATTTTTCTTTGATGCGGTTCATTTTTACACGGAGTGTACCGCTGCTGATACCTAAAATTTCTTCCATTTCTTCATAACTCTTATCCTCGAGGTATAACATAACAATTGCCTTTTCAACTTCCGTGAGCTTTGAAATGGCGTTGTACATATCTTTTAACCGGTCCTCTTTTAGTTTTTCCTCATCTGAGTCAGCTTCTTCTTTCGGAATAAATTCCGGGAACTGCAGTTCAACTTTCTTCGCTTCTTTTCGCCTTGCTGTAATAGCTGTGTTCAAAGCAATCCTGTACATCCATGTGCTGATCTTTGCTTCGCCCCGGAAAGAACCAAACGATCTCCATAGTTGTATGACAATTTCCTGGTACAGATCTTCTTTATCACTGTCATTACGGCCATACAAATGACACACCTTGCGGATGATTCCCTGGTTTTGTGTTATCATTTGTAAAAATTCCTGTTCGGCCGGGCTTGTCATTCAACCTTTTGGTTTTGATATTTGTATAAGTTGCATAAAATTGATTTAAGTTACAGTAAACCGGTATTAAGATGAAGAAAATGTATCACCTGGCCAATTGTACAACCTGCCAGGCAATTATTAAAGAAACAAAAGCTGAGGAGGCTGGTGTTGATTTCCAGAATATCCGTGAGCAGAAAATAACCGCAAAGCAGCTCGATGAAATGAAAAAACTATCGGGTAGTTATGAAGCATTGTTTAGCCGCAGGGCGCTAAAGTATAAAAAGCTTGGATTAAAAGATAAGAAACTGACAGAAGAGGATTACCGCCAATATATTTTAAGCGAAGACACATTTCTGAAACGCCCCGTTACCATTCTCGGCGACAAAATTTTTATTGGCAACGATAAAAAAACGGTTGAAGCTTTGAAGGCTGCATTAAAGAAGTAACTTCGTTAAAACTTTGTCATTTTTCTGTTGTAAACAGCCGAACGCTTCAAATAACCCACCAGTCTGGTAGACAGACTGAAAAGAATTCCTATTTTTGAAAGCGATCAACAGTTTACAACTACCGATCGTTCATTGTTTGCTATAATTAAAAGTGCTTCAAAATGTTTTATATGAACGAATTTCCGGGTTACCTGTTGAGCAGTCATTTTCCTTCAAGGCAAACAGTAATTGCATTTACTGAAGAGCTGATTAATTTTTTATTTCCCGTTATAGATGATCCTAAAAATTTTGATCAGATAGAAGCCAACCTGAAAGCTTCCATGCAGAAAGAACTGATTGAAATTCTTACGCCTCTTTCGCAGAACTATACAATTGATGTTGTTGAAATTTCTGAACATTATTTTGATGAACTTCCTGTTATAAAACGGCAGTTGATTGAAGATGCTGAATTTATTGTGGAATTTGATCCTGCTGCAAAATCATTGGAAGAAGTTGTGCTTTCCTATCCCGGTTTCCTTGCAATCAATGTTTACAGGCTTACACATGTGTTGTATAAAAAACAGATTCCGATTTTACCAAGGATGATGAGTGAATGGGCGCATAGTAAAACCGGTATTGATATTAACCCGGGAGCAACAATTGGCTGCCCGTTTTTTATTGATCATGGAACTGGTGTTGTAATTGGCGAAACAACTGTAATTGGGAAAAATGTAAAGCTGTACCAGGGTGTTACTTTGGGTGCATTAGCTGTACGCAAGGAAGATGCAGAAATAAAACGGCATCCAACAATTGAAGATAATGTGGTGATTTATGCAAACAGTACAATACTTGGTGGTAAAACTGTTATTGGCCACGACAGCATTATTGGTGGTAATACATGGGTTACAGAATCAGTTATACCGCACAGTATTGTTTATACAAAGAATCAAACTATTGTAGCAGATAAAAAAGATTTTATTGAACCGTTGAATTTCGTCATCTGATATTTTTTAAAACATTAATCAACAAAAATGAAAGCGAATAACATTTTAGCAACTATCGGTAATACGCCTCATGTGCGTATCAACAAACTTTATACTGCCGATGTGGAAGTATGGACAAAATTAGAAAGAGCAAATCCCGGCGGTAGTATTAAAGACCGTATTGCATTAAGCATGATTGAAGATGCTGAAGCAAAAGGAATTTTAAAAGAAGGCAGTGTAATTATAGAGCCAACCAGTGGTAACACCGGTATTGGTTTGGCAATGGTGGCCGCAGTAAAAGGCTATAAGCTTATTTTAGTAATGCCTGAAAGTATGAGTATTGAACGCCGCAAACTGATGAGTGTTTACGGTGCATCATTTGAACTTACTCCACGTGAAAAAGGAATGAAAGGTGCAATTGAAAAAGCCAAAGAACTGGTTGAAGCAACTCCCAACAGCTGGATGCCCCAGCAGTTTGATAACCCTGCAAATATTGAAGTACACGCCAAAACAACTGCACAGGAAGTGATTGCAGATTTTCCAGAAGGTCTTGACTATTTGATTACGGGTGTTGGAACCGGTGGACATATCACTGGCGTAGGGCGTGAACTGAAAAAGAAATTCCCGAATCTGAAAGTGTTTGCAGTTGAACCGGAACTTTCTCCTGTCATCAGCGGCGGCGCTCCATCACCACATCCTATCCAGGGAATTGGAGCCGGCTTTATTCCGGTGAATTTAGATACTGCTGTGCTTGATGGTGTTATCCAGGTAAGCAAAGACGATGCATTTTCTTATGCACAGCGTGCAGCTAAAGAAGAAGGTATTTTCCAGGGAATTTCAAGTGGAGCTACTATGGCTGCCCTGGCAAAAAAACTTCCGGAAATTCCAAAAGGAAGCAAGGTGTTAATCTTTAATTACGATACGGGAGAACGTTACTTCAGCGTTGACGGATTGTTTTAAAATTTATATGTAGCTGAAGAGAAAAATCGATTGTTATCTCATTGCTTTTTTAGTTTCTGCAACGTAACTTAATAGTACTAAAATCAGTATATGCTTAAGCAAATTAACGAGGCGTATGTAAAAACTGAAGTTCACAGAGGCATTGCAACAATTGAGTTTTTTCATCCGCAAAGCAACTCCTTGCCGGGAAAAGTTCTGGCCGAACTGGCACATGCAATTATACACGCAGGTACTGACCCGAACATACTCGTTGTGATACTTAGATCGGCCGGAGAAAAAGTTTTTTGTGCCGGAGCAAGTTTTGATGAACTGTCTGCCATCAACAATGAAAAAGACGGGGTGGCTTTTTTCAGCGGGTTTGCACATGTGATTAATGCAATGCGTAAATGCCCGAAATTTATTATAGCCCGCATACAAGGTAAATGTATTGGAGGTGGTGTAGGAATTGCGGCTGCTGCAGACTATGCAATTGCGGTTGATGGAGCTGATGTAAAGTTGAGCGAACTGGCAATAGCAATAGGTCCGTTTGTTGTTGGGCCGGTAATTGAACGAAAGCTGGGACTTTCAGCTTTCAGTACACTGGCAATTGATTCGGCTTCCTTCCGCAGTTCAGAATGGGCAAAAAGAAAAGGTTTGTTTGCAGAACATCACCAAACAGTTGAGGAGATGGATGAGGCAATTCAAAAACTTGCTATTACATTATCCAATTCTTCGCCTGAGGCAATGGCGGAAATAAAAAAACTTTTCTGGAAAGGAACCGATAACTGGGATGAGCTTTTGATTGAGCGTGCAAAAATCAGTGGCCGCCTTGTTTTAAGTGAATTTACAAAAAGAGCAATTGAGAAATTTAGAAACAGGATAAAAAACTAAAGATCAGCAACCTTCAAAAACAGAGACCTCAAAAGAAACAACCTTGTTGTTAATGAAGTGAAAGTAAAGAACTGAAGGAGAATTTTCGCCTATCAGCATCAACGTTGAGTTTGTTTTGCTGCGTTTATAATCCTCTTCGCCGGCGTTTTCGTAGTTGTAGTAGTAGTTAAAATCAAACTCGTTGTAAGTGTTGATGATTTTTATTTTATCATCACCGGTTGTAATACCTGATTTTGTTTTTAAAAAAGCAGAGCTGCTGCTGATGGAATAAACGGATGTTTCGGTTTTATTCTCGCCGGTATAGTTTGGATAGAACACAATTGTAAGCGAAGCACCTTTATAGGTTATTTGCACAGTGTCGTTTTCATAATTTTCCTTTTTATTGGAATTTGGGGTGTTTATTTTTTGATTGATGATTTTTTCCACTTCAGTCTTTTTCATATTTACTTTGAAAGGCCCGATACCCGTTAACGTTACCTGCATATCATTAGCTGAGGTTTGTGCGGAACTTCCAATTACAGAAATGAGCAGGAAGGAGAGAAAAATATATTTCATGTGCTTTGCTTCAAAGTTGATGATTTGAATCTGCTGCAAGAAACAATTTTTTATCGAAAATATTTATCGCTTTACCTTAGTAAAAATGATTAAAACTTTTTCTGAAGATAATTTCAGGGCATATTGTGACAAACTTACAAAACGCAGCAAGCAGTTGAAAGCAGTTGTTGCCGCTAATGGTTATCCTCCAATGTGGACGAGGAAACAAGGTTTTGAAACGCTTATTCTTACCATTCTGGAACAACAGGTTTCACTTGCATCGGCTTATGCTGCTTACAAAAAGCTGAAAGAAAAAACCGGGACTGTAACTCCACAAAAAATTTTGTTACTGACGGATGAAAAATTGCGAGCCTGTTATTTTTCCCGACAGAAAATTGTTTATGCAAGAGAACTGGCAAAAGCCGTTTTATCAAAACAACTTAATTTAAAACAACTGTCCAGCCTGCAAGATGAAGAAGTAAGAGCAGAGCTGACTTCAATAAAAGGAATTGGGAACTGGACGGCTGATGTATATTTAATGCATGCATTGCAGCGAACGGATTTGTTTCCTTTGGGAGATGTTGCACTTGTTTCAAGTTTGAAACATGAAATGCAGTTACCTGCACACATCAGCAAAGAAGAAATGCTTGCAGTTGCTGAACCCTGGAGGCCATACAGAACCATTGCAGCCATGATTTTGTGGCATGCTTATATAAAAAAAAGAAATTTAAAAATCAGTGTGTAAAAATTTTCCTGCTGCGTTTAAAAACTAAAGATCATCATATTCATAAAGCGGGTCAATCTGAGTGCCTGCTTTCATTTCATAAACAGGGTTTATTAATCCATCTTTAAGGCCATAAACCCACCCATGTAAATCTGGTCTTTGTTCCTGTTTCCAGGCTTTTTGTATAATAGATGTTTTTGCAAGGCGCTGCACCTGCTCTACTACATTCAGTTCAGTTAATCTGTCGGCTCTTTTTTCTTCATCTTCAATTAAGTTTAATTCTTCTCTGTTATGGCGATATACATCTTTAATATAACGGAGCCACATATTCAGCACCTGTTTATAATCTCTGTTGCTCATAGCAGCATTAATGCCGCCACAACCATAATGCCCACATACAATTACGTGCTTCACTTTTAAATAGGTAACAGCATATTCCAGAACACTTAACAGATTTACATCAGTGTGAATGACGAGATTAGCAATATTGCGGTGAACAAAAATTTCACCTGGCTGAGTTCCTGTAATTTCATTGGCAGGCACACGGCTGTCGCTGCACCCGATCCATAAAAATTCGGGTGTTTGAAGGTGTGCTAATCTGTCGAAAAACGCAGGGTCCTGCAAAACCTGGTCTGCAGCCCAGCGTTTATTTTCTTTTAATAAGATTTCGTATGGTTTCATATCAGAATTTAAAAAATACAAGAAATTCTGAACAAACTTAAATGATATTTGTTTGGGTGGTTCTTCTTAAGAAAAATTTAAATTATTTAACACCTTATAACATCAGAAGTTTTCTATTTTTGCAGCCATCTTTGGAAAACTGTCCAGAAGAAAACAGTATTATTGCTTTTTGCTGAATGAGCCGGAGTAAAAAAACATATAACCAACGTCAGAAAAGAACTGCAATTTTCATGATTGCAACTTTGTTGTGGCTTACAATAAGCACCCCGTTTGTTAATGCATCTATGAACCAGATTGCAAAGCAAAACACAATAGAGAATTCCGGTTATCCTTTATCTTCAAGCGAAGAAGATTCTTCCAACCCATTTGGTAATTCAAATGAAGAAAAAACTCCCGGTGGCAGTACAATTGCTGAAGAATTTCTTCACGATCATCATAAGACAGACTGCCTGGTTGCATCGTTAATACAATACCGCCAACTCGAGAATGAAAGGGCATACATTGCTTTTCATGGCGAACTTTTAGTACCTCCTCCAAACGTTGCCTGATTTTCTGTTATTCCCGCTTACAAATTCTGAACTGTTCGGGTGAACAGTAGCCGGTAGTTACTATTTTAAAACGTAACATAAGGCGTTGTACATTTTTATCAGCACAGTTGTGCTGTGAAAGGCTGAGTTGTATAGTACCGGAATAACATGCGTTTTTCTTGTCTCTGCAAACAATAACAAATCGAATATTAAACTAACGATCAGATGAAATTGAGTTTTAAGTTTTTGAAAACAGATATGCTTTCTGGCATGGTGGTTTTTCTTGTGGCTTTGCCTTTGTGTCTTGGCATTGCTGTTGCCAGCGGTGCACCGCCATTTGCCGGAATTATTACAGGTGTTATAGGAGGTATTGTAGTGGGTTATTTAAGTAACTCAAATGTGAGTGTATCGGGTCCGGCAGCAGGTCTTATTGCCATTATTCTTGCAGCGGTAACCGATATGGGATATGAACCATTTCTGGCGGCTGTAGTAATTGCCGGAATTATTCAGCTTATTCTTGGTATAGCTAAAGCTGGTGGTATTTCAAGCTATTTTCCTACAAGTGTAATTGAGGGTATGCTTGCGGCAATTGGAATTATTATTATTAAGAAAGAAATACCCCATGCAATAGGATATGATAAAGCACATGAGGGCGATTTCTTTTCTTATGAACTATTAAAAGAAGATAAAGGTTTTTTTACAGAAATTATTCACTCGTTTAATTATGCACATATTGGTGCCATTATTATCACAATAGTATCGTTGATAATACTGATTGCATTCAATAAAATTCCGGCATTAAAGAAAATGAAAGCAGTGCCTGGTGCATTAGTAGCAGTAATTGCAGGCATTGTGCTGAATGAAATATTTAAAGCAACAGGATCGGCATTTGTTATTTCGCAAGATCACCTGGTAACGCTTCCTACCGCCTCTTCTTTCAGTGAATTTTTTGGACAATTTCATACACCAGATTTTTCCGGATTTCTCAATCCAAAAGTTTGGATTGTAGGTGCTACAATTGCTGTGGTTGCAAGTATTGAAACACTGCTATGTCTTGAAGCTGGTGATAAAATGGATCCCCAGAAACGGTTTTCAAGTGCAAATACCGAATTAAGAGCACAGGGAATCGGAAACATTCTTTCCGGATTAATTGGAGGGTTGCCGATGACCTCTGTAATTGTACGTACAACTGCAAATATTAATTCCGGCGCAAAAACAAAGCTCTCAGCCATTTTGCATGGAGTGTTTCTGTTAATTGCCGTAGTTACAATTCCGGGCTTATTGAATAAAATACCAATGGCCACTCTTGCTGCCATTCTAATTATGATTGGTTTAAAGCTGGCCAGCCCTAAAGTATTTAAACATATGTGGCAAACAGGTAAACACCAGTTTATTCCATTTGTTGTAACTGTTGTGGCGGTAGTATTTACTGATTTGCTGAAAGGCGTTGGCATTGGTCTTGCAGTGAGTGTCGTTTTTATCTTACGTGGAAATATGAAGCTGGCTTATTTCTTCAAGAAAGAAAAGCATCACGAGGGCGAAACCATTCACATGGATCTTGCACAGGAAGTTTCGTTTCTTAACAAGGCTGCCATCAAACAAACACTTGCACACTTACCCAAAAACAGTAAGGTTATAATTGATGCAGCGAATACGGTTTATATTGATCATGATGTGCTTGAATTACTGCGTGATTTTTTAAACTTCGGTTCAAAAGATAAAAGCATACAGGTTACATTAAAGAATTTTAAACCTGCGTATAAAATGGAAGACTCCGTGCATGTTCATTCTGAAAAAGATTAAATGCACAACATAATTTTTTTAAATCATTACATAAACAACAAATAATATGAGAGTACATACAAAAGAAACACAATCAAACCTTACACCAAGAATGGCCGTGGATATTTTAAAAGAAGGAAACGACAGGTTTGTAAATAATTTAAAAGAAAACCGCAATTTACTGGAACAAGTGAATGCCACACGTGATGGTCAATGGCCTTTTGCAGCAGTATTAAGTTGTATGGACAGCCGCACTTCTGCTGAACTGATTTTTGACCAGGGGCTGGGTGATATTTTCAGTATAAGGGTGGCAGGTAATATTGTAAATACTGATATTCTTGGTTGCATGGAGTTTGCCTGCAAAGTAGCGGGGTCAAAACTGATTGTGGTGCTGGGTCATACAAAGTGTGGTGCTGTAAAAGGTGCATGTGATCATGTAGAGATGGGAAACCTTACCGAGCTGCTTTCAAAACTTCAGCCATCGGTGTATGCAGAACGTACAACTGTTGATGTTGAAAAGAGAAGTTCAAAAAACCAGGAGTTTGTTGAAAATGTTTCATCCATTAATGTGCGCCGTTCTGTAAAAGCCATCATTGAACGCAGTTTTATTATTGAACAAATGGTGGAAAGTGGTGAAATAGGTGTAGTTGGCGCAATGTATAATATTGAAACAGGTAAGGTTGAGTTTTATGAAGATGTTGAGTTTATAAAAGATGAAGTGAACCCTGAGTTTAGTCTTGCAGAGTTGAGACACTAAACAAAAAGCCCCGACTTAATTTGTCGGGGCTTTTTTATTTCATTCAAGTGAAATTAAATATTGAGACCACCACAGGCGCTGATGGTTTGCCCGGTTACATAACTGCTGAGGTCACTTGCAAGAAACAACGTAACATTTGCAATGTCTCCAGCACTTGCAAAACGGCCAAGTGGAATTCCTGCTTTGTATTTATCAGCAGCTTCGCCTTCTTTGAGGTAAGAAGTCATATCAGTTTCAACAAAACCCGGTGCAATAGCATTGCAGCGAATGTTGCGGCTGCCTAATTCTTTTGCAACCGATTTGGTAAAACCAATTACACCTGCTTTACTTGCTGCATAACTGCTTTGGCCAGCATTACCCATTTCGCCAATAACGGAACTCATGTTAATGATGCTTCCGCTTTTTGCTTTCATCATAGGACGTATAACCTGCTTGGTCATGTAGAACACGCTGTTGAGGTTAACTTTTATTACTTCTTCAAATTGCTCGGGACTCATGCGGAGTAATAAATTATCTTTTGAAATACCTGCATTGTTTACACAGATATCAACAGTGCCAAATTCTTTCAGCACATCATTTACAAAAGCTTCGCATGCTGCAAAATCGCCGGCGTTGCTTTGATATGCTTTTGCTTTTACGCCAAGTGCCGTTAATTTTTGTTCGAGAGCTGTTGCCCTTTCTTTACTGCTGTCGCTTACAAATGTGAATGCAACATTAGCGCCGTTTTCGGCAAACTTGATTGCAACGGCTTCGCCAATTCCTCGGGCTGCACCGGTAACAATTGCTGTTTTTCCTTCAAGAAGTTTCATAAAATAAAAATTGAGATGATGCAAAGTAAAGGGATTCTTTTGCTTTTTGCAGCAACAGAATATTTGTAATGATAACCGGGGTTAATTGCCGGTATTTTTAAACTTCAGAATTTCTTCCACGTAACTGCGGTCGTTGCTGAGGCGGGGTACTTTGTGCTGACCACCCAGTTTTCCCCTGCTGCGGAGCCATTCATGAAATGTTCCTTTTGGTACAGGATGAACAAAGGGCAAACGCAGGGCAATATTTTTATGACGCTTGGCTTCGTAATCGCTGTTGAGATTTTTTAAAGCCGTATCAAGCTCATATACAAAATCGTTTAAGCTGGATGGGGCTTTTTCAAACTCAATTAACCATTCATGTGCTCCATTTCCTGCCTGGCTGAAGTAAACCGGAGCAGCAGTATATTCATTTACAACAGCACCTGTTTGTTCACACGCAAGAGCAATGGCTTTATCGCTGTTATCAACAATCACTTCTTCGCCAAATGCATTCATGAAATGTTTGATGCGGCCACTCACTTTTACCCTGTATGGCTCAATTGAAGTAAACTGAATTGTATCGCCAATGAGATAACGCCACAATCCGCCATTGGTAGTAATGATAATGGCGTAGTTTTTCCCGGGTTCAACTTTGTTTAAGCCAATTGTTTTGGGAAAAGGATTTCCGTATTCTGAAACGGGCATGAACTCATAGAAAATTCCATGATCGGCCAGTAACAGCATCCCGTCTTCACCGGGTTTATCCTGTGCGGCAAAAAATCCTTCGCTGGCATTATATGTTTCGAGATAGTTAATTGGCTTGCCAATGATTTGTTCAAACTGTTCCCTGTAAGGAACAAATGAAACGCCGCCGTGCAGGTATAATTCAAGTTGCGGCCAAACTTCGCCAATTGTTTTCTTTCCCGTTATTTCAAGGATGCGTCTGAAAAGAACAAGTGTCCAGGTGGGAACACCAGATATTGAACTTACATTTTCTTTAATTGTACTCAGTGCCAGTTTTTCAATCTTGCTTTCCCATTCATCCATCAGGGCAATACTTAAATCAGGCGTGCGGATCCAGTTACTCCAGAACGGAGCATTTTGCATCAGCACAGCACTCAGGTCGCCAAACTGTATTTCTTCGTTTAATTGATTAACGTTATGGCTGCCGCCAATAACCAGCCCTTTGCCGGTTAAAAGATCTGATGCGGGAAAGTTGCTGTAATACAAAGTGAGTACATCCTTACTTGCTTTGTAATGACCTTCCTGCAAACTTTCTTCACTAACGGGGATAAACTTGCTTTTATCGCTGGTGGTGCCACTGCTTTTGGCAAACCATTTTACCGGAGTTGGCCACAGTACATTTTCTTCACCATTCATCATCCGTTCAATGTAAGGCTTGATATCATTGTATTCGTGAACGGGAACTGTTTTTTTAAACTCAGTGATGTTAAACAGTTTTTCAAACCTATACTGGTGACCAAACTGTGTGTATTGTGCAGTTGTAACAAGATCCTGTAACACTTCACGCTGGGCTGCAACCGGATTATTCATCCAGCTTTCGATGCGCCATAAACGCATGCGGGCAAGTCTTGATATGGCCGGGCTGAGCAGCTTCATGTTGATAGCGGCAAGATAAATAAAGTTTGAAGGATGTATTGAAAAAATAACCTGAAATACTATTTGTTTTGTTCGCTTTCTAAAAATAATAGGATGGTGTTTAAGTCAGTATAAACACTTCTGTCTTCGTCTAAAAGAACCGGTACAATTTGGGAAATTTCTGAAACCTTTTTTTCCTTGGTATATTTTAGAAGGGATGCTTTTAATTCATTGAGAGATTTGTAATAATCATTAAGCCCTAAATCGCTTTCTGTTAATTCATCAGATCTTCCGTATTTATAGCCGAAACTATGCTCTCGTTCAGTTTGCGCTTCGTCAATTTTATCCTTCCAGGCTAATGCGTTTTTAATTGATCGGATTATATTTTCGGTAGATATTTCATTACTATTTCTTACTTCTTCGTGCAGATAATCTTTTCTCTTCAGTTCAAAATTACGGCCAAGGTAAAGGCGGCGAACCTGTTCGTCTTCGGCTAATTGCTCGGCAGTACCGTGTTTAAAAATCTTTCCTTCAATAAGCAGGTAGGCCCTGTCGCAAATGGAAAGTGTTTCAGTTACGTTATGATCGGTGATTAAAATACCAATGTTTTTATATTTTAAACGGGCAACAACGGATTGAATATCTTCCACAGCAATCGGGTCAACACCAGCAAATGGCTCGTCGAGCAATATAAACTTTGGATCAACAGCAAGGGCCCGTGCTATTTCAGTTCTTCTTCTTTCACCTCCGCTTAATGAATCGCCTTTGTTTTTGCGCACATGATGAAGACGGAATTCCGTAAGCAAATCTTCCAGTTTATCTTTCTGTTCCTGTTTGCTGAGATCAGTCATTTCCAGAACGGCTGAAATATTTTCTTCAACAGTTAGTTTACGAAATACGCTTGCTTCCTGCGGCAGGTAACCAATACCCATCTGTGCACGTTTGTACATAGGGTACCTGGTGATGTTGAGATCGTTAAGAAAGACTTCTCCTTCATCTGGCTTAATAAACCCCACCACCATGTAAAACGTAGTGGTTTTGCCAGCTCCATTGGGGCCCAGCAAACCAACTATTTCGCCCTGCTTTACTTCAATGCTTACCTGATTGGCAACTGTGCGGCTGCGGTAGCGCTTCACAAGCGATTGGGTATGTATAGTTAAACTCAAAGTAAAAATTTATGATTGCGAAAATACCTGATTTCGGTAGAAATGTGCCATTTCAAACCCTGTTGATTTGTGAAAGCGCATTGTTTGTAAGAACGGACGTTATTAAACTTTGTTTGAATAAAAGCGGCTGTATGTATAAGTTTGCATGAATTGAGCATAACATGAAGGTTACTGAACATATCGCAAAGGCAAAGGATACATTGGTATCATTTGAAATTCTGCCACCACTGAAAGGCAAAACCATTAATTCAATTTTTGATACGTTAAATCCGCTGATGGAATTTAAGCCGTCATGGGTAAATGTAACTTATCACAGGGCAGAGCAGGTGTTTAAGAAAAAAGCCGACGGAACCTTTGAAAAAGTGGAAGTAAGAAAACGTCCGGGTACAGTGGGTATTTGTGCTGCACTTCAAAATCATTATAATATTGATGCGGTGCCGCATTTGATTTGTGGTGGTTTTTCCAAGCGTGAAACAGAAGATGCTCTGATTGATCTGAATTTTATCGGTGTGCAGAATGTACTCATACTCCGTGGCGATGCTGCAAAAAATGAAACTTTTTTTGAACCACATCCCGATGGTCATAAATATGCGATTGATCTGCTGAAGCAAACTATCAACCTCAATCATGGTATTTACCTGGAAGAAGATATTCGTGATGGTTTCCGTACCGATTTTAGTGCAGGTGTGGCCGGTTATCCTGAAAAGCATTTCGAATCGCCCAATATGGAAATTGAAATGCAAAGGCTGAAAGAAAAAGTGGATGCCGGTGCTGAATATATTATGACCCAAATGTTTTTTGACAATAAGAAGTTTTTTGATTTTGTAAACAAATGCCGTGAAATGGGGATTGAAGTGCCGATTATTCCGGGTTTAAAACCATTAACCAGTAAAAAACAACTTTCAGTTATTCCAAGAACATTTCATGTTGATATTCCAACCGAACTCAGCAATGAAATACTGAAAGCAAAATCCGATGATGATTGTAAGAAAATCGGCCAGGAATGGCTTATACAGCAATCAAAAGAACTGAAGGAATTTGGTGTACCCGTATTACATTATTATACACTTGGCAGCGCAAAAATTATTTACAATGTGGTGAAGGAGGTACTGTAATCTTTCATTGCTGATAAAAAAGAGAGGCGCATTTGCGCCTCTCTTTTTTATTTCTTAATCAAACTCTTCAATACCGTTTCGTTTATTTTTACGGGGTATTTCTTTTTCAGTTGTGCAATCCATTGCTCTTCCATCAGTAACTGATAATCGTTAATCACCAATCCTTTTGCATCTTCAAAGGTTCGTTGATCTTCTGTGTTAAACAGGCTGATGATATATGAAAAAGAAGCCGACCCGTCATTTGGATTAATTGTAACAGGTGTAAAAATACCCGGCTTGATTTCTCCGGCACTCAACGGGGGCAACTGGTTCATTTCAAACCGTCCGCTGTCGGCCAAAGCTGTTCCGTTAAAATCATTCATGTATTCTTTCCATTTTAAAGGATTGTTTTTCATCATCAGTAAAGCTCTGTTTGCAACAGCAGTATCAGAGCAATTGAAAATAACAGCAGCTGCGCTGGATTGCCATTTGTATTTGGTTTTATTCTTGTTGTAATAGTTTAGCAGAGCTGCAGTGTCGGTTGGGGCAACACTCCATATTTTTTTATCCATAATTTCAAACAACAAGCTTCCTTCGCTGAATTCTTTCAACTGGTAGCGAAAGTCCTCATTATTGTTTTCGAGCCTGTCTTTATAATATTGCTCAACAGTTGTTTCCGTAAATTGCTGAAGCAGTTTGTTGTAGTCAATAGATGCGCTGTTGTGAAAGGGCTGTTGCATTTTAGCATATTTCAGCCAGTCTGCCACTGTAACTGTTTTTCCTTTCAGTAAAAACAAAGGCTTGTTTTGATTTGCCTTAAAAAATGAAACGTAATTTTTTGCCCTGAGTGTTGTATCAGTAAGCGTCCATAATTCTTTTTCTTTATAAGGAAGTTGTTTAAATCCGCTTGCTGTTTTCATTTGCTCTTTTACACGGAGCATTGCAATATTTACTCTTGTATCAGCAGTTACCTTTTCAGTCATTTCCTGTAAAAAATCGGGGTTGCTGTTGTTTTCAGGAACAGGTTTGAGCGAAATCCGTTTGATGATGTGAAATCCATCTGCCAAACGAACGGGTTCACTAATATCGCCATCATTTTTTAATGAAAAGGCGGTTTTGCTGAAAGCAGGATCGTATTTGGTAAAATTAAATTCAGGAATTAATCCGCCTGCTGCAAAACTCATCCTGTCGTTACTGTATTTAAAAGCAAGGTCTTCAAATTTTTCTCCTGCTTTTGCCGCTTTGTAAACCATTTCAGCTTTTTGTTTTGCTGAGTCAATATCCTGTGCTGATGCATTTTCGGGAACCGCAATCAGCACCTGCGCTGCCTTCATCGTTCCTGCAGATTTTCTTTTACTGATTACTTTGAGGATATGGTAGCCGGTAGGTCCTGCAACAGGTTTGGAAAACGAACCTGCAGCAGTATTATAAACAGCGCTTTCAATTTCATAAGGAAGAGAAAACGCACTGATGTACCCGATATAACCTTTTGTTGATTTTACATATTCATTGGTTGAAAATGCTTCGGCAGTTTTACCAAAATCAGCACCGGTTTGTAACTGCAGGTAAGCTTTTTCAATTTGCTTTTTTGCTGCCGAACTGTCAAACCCGTACACAATATAAATGTGGGCGATTTCAATTTCTGTTTTACTGCGTTCCTGGGCTTCGGTAACAATTTCTTTTACTGCCGTATTGTTTTGCATGTACTGATCGCTCAGCTGTGCACGAAACCCTGCAATGTCGTTTTTAATATTTGGCAGCGTGTCAAGCTTTGCATCTTTAGCAGCCTGCACTTTCAGTTTAAAACGGATAAATAAATCAAGATAATCACGGACTGACTTTTCATCAGTTGCACCATTGTTGTTTTTGGAAAACGCACGCCAGAATTCTTTTTTATCAACCGTATTTGTTCCGTATGAAAAAAGAGTTTGAGCATTGCTGCTGATGCAGAATAATAAGAATGAAAGACTGAAAATTTTACGCATAAACAGTTTATGGATGTTTGGATGTTTGATTTTTTTGTTTGAACTGCAGAAATTCATCAACCTGTTCGGGACTGATCTTTTTTGCAACAATTCTCTTTTGTTCATCAAGTAAATAAATAGTTGGTGTTTGATATACATCGTACAGTTGCCTGAAGCCGGGAATGTTTGCTTTAATTTCTGCTTCTCTCATTTGTGGTGTCTGATATAAATGCACCCAGTCTTCCAGCCTGTGTTCTTTTATATAATTCATCCAGTTTGCTTTTACCAATGGCATTTTTGCAAAATCGGTGCGCACTGTGTCGGTAAGAATGCCTGCTATTTTAACGCCGGTTTTCTTCCATCTATTGCGGTAAAGACTATCAAGTTTTGGAACCTGTTCTTTACAGTGGCTGCAATCAGGATCCCAGAAAATAATAATTGTGTACAGCGATTTGATTGAATGGAGATTGGTTTTATTATCTGTCAGATCAAGCAGGTTTAAATCAGCAGCAGGTTCACCAACGATATTTCCCATAAGACTATAGGCCCTGTTAAAAACAAGATCCCTGTCCTTTTTCTCCAGCCAGTCAACATCTCCGGGCAAATAATATTTTTCAAACAGGTGCAGAAATACCACATCAAAACCCATATACTTCGGGTTCATGTATTCGTTGGTGAATTTGTTGATAAAGTATTTGAACATTGTTTTGTTGGTGCGGCTGCTTAAAATGAATTTGTCGAGTTCAAGCTTCACCGTATCCGGGTGCAGGTAAACAGCCGTTTCAAAATAACGGTTGAGCCGCTGCTCAAACATGGGAGTGCGCAGCAGTCGCTCATCAGCAAACAAAATATCCTGCCAGTATTGTTTTTTGTAATTATAAAAAGCGTTGAGGCTGTCCTGCTTTGTTTTTGCACCGGCAATTTTATACTGCGGTTCTTTCATTAAACGAAATAAAACAGAAAGATAGCTTTGCGGATGAGCCAGTGAAAAACTATCACGCCAGTGTTGCGAAAGATTTCCGGCATAGATCATCTTTTTTTGAATAGCAGCACTATCTCCTGCTGTTTTTGCCAGCGAAAGACTTGTTTGCCAGCTCTGAAAATCTTTGAAGTAAAGTGCTGTTGCCTTTTTGTAAGCTTCTAAATAATTGTTTTCAGATGAACCGGTAATTTTTGTAATAGTAAAATTTGCTGTATCGATCTTAATAGAAAATGTTTGCTCTTTATCAATCAACACATCAAAGAATTGTTTCTTGGCAGGATCAACCACAATATACAAACCACCAACCAATGGTTCCTTGCCGGCAAAAACAACTTTTCCATCCGGCTGAATGAGGACAGAGTCTTTTACATATTTTTTATCGCCAAAATAATAGCCAAGATAGAGATACCTGTTTTCAACAGGTTTGTATTGAATGGTTATCTGGTAGCCCTGCGCAACAGCAAACTTACTGCCGATTGCAAGAAGGAGAAAAAGAAGCGTTTTTTTCATAATCACAGAACAGTAAAGTTATTCAAAAAGCTTTCTATTGCTGTTAACTATTTGCAAAGGGATGGAATGTTACCTTTGCGCCGTGAGGAAAAAAAACAAAATCAGAATACTGGAAAGCGTAAAAGTGGAAGATTACGCAGCTGAAGGAAAATCCATTGCCCGTGTAGAGGGGAAAGTGATTTTTATTGAAGGTGCTGTTCCCGGCGATATCATTGACGTGCAGCTGGGCAAAAGCAAAAAAGACTGGGCTGAAGGCAAGGCTGTACGTTTTCATGAATATGCTGCAGAACGGACCACACCCTTCTGCGAACATTTTGGATTGTGTGGAGGATGTAAATGGCAAATGCTTCCTTACGAAAAGCAGCTTGAATACAAGCAGCGGGAAGTAGAGCAGAATCTGAAACGCATTGGCAGGATTGAATTGCCCGCCATGTTGCCCATTGTGGGGTCGAAGCAAACGAAGTATTACCGCAATAAGCTGGAATATACGTTCAGCACCAAGCGCTATTTAACAAGAGAAGAGCTGTCAAAAAGAGATGAGGAGAAACGGAAAGCAGAAGAAGCACAGGTAGAATATACACAGGCATGGGATGGTGCTTTGGGTTATCATGTGCCAAAGATTTTTGATAAGGTAATTGATATTGAAACCTGTTACCTGCAGCAGGAGCCAAACAATGCTATCCGGAATTTTGTAAGAGACTTTGCCAAAAAACACAATTTTTCTTTTTACGATATTAAAGCACACGAAGGCTGGCTGCGTACCATGATCTTCCGTATGACAACAACGGGCGAAGTAATGGTGAACATTACTTTTGGTTACGAAGATGCGGCGAACAGGGAACTTTTATTCAACGCATTGATCCATGAGTTTCCCGAAATTACCACACTGCTTTATACCATCAATCCAAAATGGAACGACAGTATTTATGATCTGCAGCCGCAAACTTTTTTCGGCAACGGATATGTTACTGAGAAGCTGGAACAATTTGTATTTAAAATTGGTCCCAAATCATTTTTTCAAACCAATACAAAACAGGGCGAAGCATTGTACAGGGTTACAAGAGATTTTGCCAGGCTTACCGGCAATGAAGTGTTGTATGATCTTTATTGCGGAACAGGAAGTATCGGTATCTTTTGCAGCAGGGGTGCTAAAAAAATCATCGGCGTTGAAACTGTTGCCGAAGCAATTGAAGATGCAAAAGAAAATGCAGCAATGAATGGTCTTTCCAACACATCGTTTTATGCAGGCGATGTAATTGATATTTGTAATGATGATTTTTTTGCAGCACATGGTAAACCCGATGTGATTATTACTGATCCGCCACGTGCAGGCATGCACGAAAAATTAGTACGGAAGCTGTTGGAAATTGAAGCACCGAGAATTGTTTACGTCAGCTGTAATCCTGCAACACAGGCAAGAGACCTGCAACTGCTCAATGAAAAATATGTGGTTGAACAACTGCAGCCGGTTGATATGTTTCCGCATACACATCATATTGAAAATGTAGCAGCACTTGTATTACGGTAAGAAGTGAAAGCATTGAAATGTTTACTTTTCGTTTCATCTTCAATTCCGAAATTTGTAACAAAAAATATTTGTAAAAAGTGAATTATCAGCAAATAAGACCCGGAGGATTTCAAGTACTTCCTCCTGTAATTAAGAACCTGATTATTATTAATGGTTTGGTGTTGCTGGCACAGTATACTTCCGGCGATGTCCTTAAAACAACCTGGGTTAGTGATTATTTTGCATTGCACAGTATTCAGTCTGATTTATTTAAACCACATCAGTTGATTACTCATCTGTTTATGCACGGCGGGTTTACACATTTTTTCTTTAACATGTTTGCATTGTGGATGTTTGGAAGCAGTTTGGAAAATTTCTGGGGATCAAAACGGTTTCTCATATTTTACATTTTGTGTGGGTTAGGCGCTGCAGGGCTGCATCTTGCATGGCTTTCTTATGATATGCAGCCAATATTGAATGCTGTTACTGCATACAAGCAATCACCGAACCCTGAAAGTTTTTTCAGTTTTTTCCAGAAATTCGGAGTGCCAAAGGGTATGAGTATTTCGCAATTAAATGAATTCTTAGAAGATTGGCGGAATAATCCATCAAGCGGTGCTTTGATCAGTAATAGTATTGAATTAATAACCGACGGATCACAGGGCTTAATCAGTACTCCAACCGTAGGAGCATCAGGTGCGGTGTTTGGATGTCTGGCAGCTTTTGGATACCTGTTCCCCAATACTTTGATTTATCTCTACTTTTTTGTGCCTGTAAAAGCCAAGTGGTTTGTAATTTTTTATGCAGCTGCTGAACTCTGGATGGGAGTAACAAACAGTGGTGGAAATGTTGCCCACTTTGCTCACCTCGGTGGTGCTCTCATCGGATTTTTATTAGTACTTTACTGGAACAAAACCAACCGTAATACGTTTTATTAAAAGAAGATTTATTCATGAGTTATCAGCAGGCGCAATATAAAAACAAGGTAAGATTTGGTGAAGATGGCGATTCACTGATGATGCTTATTATTGTTAACGTGATCGTTTTTATTTTATTAATGTTTCTGAAAATTGTTTATCAGCTAACCTATGATAAAGATGTTTATGAAACATTTTACCGTACCGGAATTTTTGACTGGTTTGTACTTCCGGCCGATTTTAAGACATTACTTTTTCGTCCATGGGTTTTAGCAACACATTTCGTTAGCCAGGATAATATTTGGTTTTTAACGGGCGATATGCTTTTTCTCTGGGCTTTTGGATATCTGCTGCGTGATCTTACCGGTAACAGGCATATTGTTCCTGTTTTTCTGTACGGATGTTTTACTGCGGCTGTGTTATTCCTTGCGTCGTCACAAATGCCACAGTTCCGGCATATTGATTATACGTACAATGGAGCTGGTGCCGGTGTAATGGCAATTGCAGTTGCTGCTACAATTACAGCACCACAGTTCAGAATATTTCCAATGATCAACGGGGGTATTCCCATCTGGATTCTTACACTGGTTTATATCGTTATTGACCTTACCGGTGTTGCCGGCCATGGATTTCCTTACGTCATTGCACATCTCGGCGGAATTATAATCGGTTTTATTTATACCAGGCAATTGCAGAATGGAAAGGACTGGAGTAACTGGATGTATAATTTTTACAATTGGTTTAACGCATTGTTCAGTTCTTCAAAACAAAGCGGAAAACAGGCAGTTAAAAAAAGCGGGGTGCAACCGTTTATTAATAAAACCGGCATCAGCCAGCAACGGGTAGATGAAATTCTGGATAAGATCAGTCAAAAAGGATATCAAACGCTTACACAGGAAGAAAAAGAAATCTTAAAGAAAGCTGCTGAAAACGAAACATTGTAATTATAATGGCAGGATTCGTACGGAAATTCACAAAGCAGATTATTATTACGGCCAATGTATGCGTTACTGCCTGCATGCTTATGTTGTATGCCCTGCCTTATGCAAGTCAGAATATTTCCTGGTTTATTAACCTGCTGGCTTTGATTTTCCCTTTTTTATTCATACTTCAAATTCTGTTTCTTGTTTTTTGGCTGATTGTTAAACCTAAGCTCGCATTAATCCCTGTTGTTTCTTTGGTACTATGCTGGAGCCTGGTTGCACATACAGTTGGATTGCGTATGCCCGGAAAAATGCAGACAAAAAACGACAGTACACTCCGCATTGCAACCTGGAATGTGCATATGTTTAACTTCTTTGAAAAAAACGGCTCACTTGATAATGAAATGCTGCACACTGCCAGATCGTTTAAAGCAGATGTACTGGCTGTACAGGAGTTTGTTTTTTCGTTGGACAGCAATTCTTCCCTTTCACTGGAAAATGTAAAAAAGAAGCTGGGTTATAAGTATGCAGTTGCAGCAAACGACAGATCTTTTGGAGTACATACGTTTCCGGCAACGAGGAGAGAACGTTACCATCCTTTCTGTGTTGCTCTTTTTACCAATTACCCTATTCTTCAATGGGAAAAAGTTCAGACCCGGAAAGAATATAATTATACGTTTCTAAAAGCCGACCTGAAAGCAGGCAACGATACAATACGTGTTTTCAGTATTCATTTGCAAAGCATGCACTTTGTAAACCAGGATTATGAGTTTATTGAAAATATTGATGATCAGAATGCAGAAACTGTAAACAGACGTGGCAGAAATATTATACGGAAAATGAAAGCGGCTTATTTGTTAAGGGCAACACAGGCAAGAGAAGTGAAAGAAGAAATTGATAAAAGTCCTTATCCTGTTATTCTTTGCGGCGATATGAATGATGTGCCCAACTCCTACGCCTATCAAAAAATCAGCAACGGGTTAAAAGATGTGTTTGTTGAAAAAGGTTCGGGAATTGGTCCTACATTTCAGTTTCTTTCACCAACATTGCGCATTGATTATATCCTGCACAGCAAAGCATTAACTGTACAGCAGATAAAAATTGTACGCCCATCACCCGGCGACCACAACCCCGTTATAGCCGATTTTAATTTGCCTGAATAAACCGGCGGAAATACTATCTTTGTTTCAATGAAGATATTCTCACAATATTGTTGTTGCTGCTGTTGCTGATTCAGCAGACGGTTCCTCATGCACAACAATTCTTCATTTCCAATCATTCATAATTTATGTCGCAGTTAAAAGTTTATAATTCCCTTACACGTCAGAAAGAAGTTTTTGAATCCATTACACCCGGCCATGTGGGTATGTATGTGTGCGGACCAACCGTTAGCGGCGAAAGCCATCTTGGTCATGCCCGCCCGTATATAACGTTTGATGTGTTGTATCGTTATCTCACACACATTGGTTACAAGGTTCGTTATGTGCGTAACATTACCGATGCAGGTCACTTTGAGGAAGAAGGAAGAGAAGCAGAAGATAAAATTTCCAAAAAAGCAGTACTTGAAAAACTGGAACCCATGGAACTGGTGCAGAAATACACCAATCTTTTTCATTGGGCAATGGATCAGTTTAATACAATTCCTCCAACAATTGAACCTACTGCAACGGGACATATTGTTGAACAGATTGGAATGATTGAACAGATTATTGAAGCTGGTTATGCTTATGTAAAAAATGGTTCGGTGTATTTTGATGTTAAAAAATATGCAGCCAGCCACGATTACGGAAAGCTGAGCGGAAGGGTGATTGATGATTTGCTTGAAACAACAAGAGAGCTGGATGGTCAGGATGAAAAAAGAGACCGTGCAGATTTTGCTTTATGGAAAAATGCTGCACCTGAACATATCATGCGCTGGAAAAGTCCCTGGGGTATTGGCTTTCCCGGCTGGCATATTGAATGCTCGGCAATGGCAACAAAATATTTAGGTGCACAGTTTGATATTCACGGTGGCGGAATGGATTTGCTGTTTCCTCATCATGAAAGTGAAATAGCACAAAGTACTATCTGCAATCACACAGCACCCGTACGTTACTGGATTCATAATAACATGATCACCATTAACGGTAAAAAAATGGGCAAGAGTTATAACAACGTTATTAAGTTAACAGAACTCTTCAGTGGTGATCATCCTATTCTTGAAAAAGCATATCATCCAATGACGGTGCGTTTCTTTATTCTGCAAACACAATACCGCAGCACACTCGATTTCAGCAATGAAGCATTGCAGGGAGCAGAAAAAGGATTGAAACGTTTGTGGGAAGCATACGAATGGCTGATGAAGCTGGAAGTAAGCAAACAGGGCGCAGCGGATAAAGAACTCGATGCAAAAGTGAAACAGCTGGCAACAGAGTTTGATGAGTTTATGAATGATGACCTCAACACAGCAAAAACACTGGCAAACATGTTTGAGCTTGTTCCGGTAATAAACGGGTTGAAAGATAAACATATTGCTGCCGGTGCATTAAGCAGTGAAACGCTTGTGTTCTTGCAATCGCAAATGAAAACATTTGTTGAAGATATTTTTGGATTGAAGAATGTGAGTGCTGAAGACAGCAGCAAGTTTAAAGCGGTGATGCAGATATTGATTGAATTACGTAAAGATGCAAAAACGAGGAAAGATTTTGCAACAAGCGATAAAATCCGCAACCAGCTTGCTGAAATTGGGGTTCAGCTGAAAGATGAGAAAGGTGGTGAAATGAGTTACAGTTTATAACTTGTAGTTGAACAATACAAAGCGGCAGCTGTGTTACAGTTGCCGCTTTTTTTATGTCATTGCCGGCGAAAATGGAAAATGATCTTCCGCCTGCTGATGTAACACTTCTGCAAAACAAAGCATCATTGAATACCTTGTTTGCCTGCACCATTGTATAAATTCATCACTTTTATTTTCATAATAAGGAAGATACTCCAGCAATAAGTCAAGATTAAAACCATCTGCATAAATTCCAGCACCGGCTTTGTCTCCATCTCTTGCATTACACCATTGTTCAAAATGCCCTTTTACCGGAACCATTAATACCGGTTTACCCAAATACATAGCTTCGCACACACTTTCAAAACCTGCAGTGGTGACCAACGCTTTTGCAGTTGCCATATACTGCAGAAACTTCTGATCGTCGAGTGAGTGAAAACAAAGCGTATCGTCAAAATGCCATTTACCTTTTACCGTTTTGCTATCGGTAAAACAATGAATGCTTATTTCAGGATGCTGGTTATGCCAGTTAATAATTTCCTGCATGTAACCGGAGTTGAGAATGTACACCAGCAAATGGTCGCCTTTAAATAATTTTTGTTCTCCGATTTCTTTACGCAGCAGCGGCGCACTCACAATAATGTTTTTATAAAACTGTTGTTTGAATGGATAGAACGAAAGTGCCAGTAATTTTTCAGAACCGGTAGCAGTTAATGCTGTGTACTTTTTTATAGCGAACCTGTCAATCTTATTCCCTCCCTCGGGAAATTTAAATTCAGGATGCAGGTAAACAAACTGGTGTGCAACAGAAATGATTTTTGTATTGAGTGGCTGAAATAAGGAACAAAGCCCGATCAGTGGTTCATAAAAATTCAGCAGAATATCCGGTTGAAGTTCATCTATCTGCCGTCTGATTGTGTTCATGCTTTGACGGAACCGCTTCCATTGCTGCAGGTTTTTACTGATGGTTTTACCAATGCGTATTGACTTGTTGTTTTTATCTGTTACAAAATTCGGGCTGTGGATATTAATCAGCGGTGCTTTAATCCGTGCTTTTACAAAATCAGGAACCTGTCTTCTGTCGCTGCTTCCTATTAATACAGCTGCAACTTTGTGACCGTAAGAAGTAAGCATTTCATAAGCAGCAATTGCCTGTGTTAAATGCCCACGACCTTCACCCTGCACTGCAAATACAAATGTTTTGCTCATATTAGTTAGGGATTAAGTTTGGAATAAAAGCAGAAGGAATGGTTGCAGTTTGTTCTGAAGAAGTAACGACTGCTGTTGTTTCTTTCAGCCAATCATTGTAGTAAATTATTTTCCATTCATTGTTTTCTGTTTCAACCAGGGCGCTCATGGTTTCAACCCAGTCGCCACTGTTGAGGTAATGAATGTTGTTGATGGTTTTATCTGCAGCCTGGTGAATATGCCCGCAAATCACACCATCGCATTTATTTGCAGCGGCAACAGCACAAAGCTGTTCTTCATAATCCGAAATAAAAGAAACAGCTGATTTTACTTTTGCTTTCACCACCTGCGAAAGAGAGTAATAAGGCAACCCTCTTTTTGAACGGTATTGGTTATAATAGCGGTTGAGCCAAAGCAGGAACGTATATCCAACATCGCCCAGCTTTGCAAGCCATTTGAGTTTTGTTGTAACCGTATCAAAAATATCGCCATGCACTACATAATATTTTTTTGAACTGCTTTGCAGCACATGGTGTCGTTTAATGATAAACTGACCGAAATTGAATGGAAGAATTTCGTCGAGAAAGTCGTCATGGTTGCCACGCAGGTAAATCACTTTTGTATTGTATTTATGCATGTACTTCATGATGATGCGGAAAAAAGAGGTATGTTTCTTTTTCCATTCGCCTGATTTTTTCAACTGCCATCCGTCGATAATGTCACCATTGAGAATGAGTGTATCGCATTTGTGCTCACTAAGAAAGTCTGCTACTTCTTTTACCCGTGAATTGCGAATGCCGAGATGGATATCGGAAAGGATAATTGTTTTATAATACGTCTTCACCGTAAAGGGTTTCACAAAGGTTGAAACCAATTGTTAACTGATTGTTTCTTTTGAATTAAGAAAGAATGAATAAATTGTAATGAAAATGTTAAGCAACTAACTAATTAAATCAATCAGTAATGGAGTATATACAACATTTGTGTAAAGATAAAAAACTCAGGAAGTTGCTTGAGGAGCAGGATGCCCTTGTGCTGGAAAATCGGAAAAAAATTTATTTACGGCTTTGTGCTTCTATCATGAGTCAGCAGCTTTCAACAAAAGTGGCCGAAGTTATTTATAACCGGTTTCTTGCGTTATATGGAAAAAAAGAACCAACCGCACAGCAGATTGTTGATACGCCGTTTGAAACATTACGGAGCATTGGTTTAAGTAATGCCAAGACAAACTATGTGCACAACGTTTGCCGCTTTTTTATTGAGGAGAAAATCACAGATGCACAGTTGTATAAAATGAGTAATGAAGAAGTGATTACAAAACTTACGCAAATAAAAGGTGTTGGTAAGTGGACAACAGAAATGATCCTGATGTTTTCATTGCAGCACGAAGATGTGTTTCCCGTTGATGACCTTGGCATTCAGCTGGCAATGACGAAGTTGTACAAGCTTGATCATTCAAATAAAAAGATCCTGTATGAACAAATGCATAAAGTAGCTGAAAAATGGCGGCCATACAGAACGTATGCCTGTATTCATTTGTGGCGATGGAAAGATGGAGGGTAACCTGGTGTCAGATGCGTTTAGTCATTCAAATAACTGCACTTTCGCATTTCTTCAAAAAATCTTCATCAATAGTTGCGCCAATTCCAATTGCTTCATCAATTTCAACTATACCATTTTCTTTAAAGATCATTCCTCCAATAACAGGATCTTCTTTCAGCATTAAAGGTGTGTCTAAGTCGTAATGCACAATCAGGTCGCTGCTGTAAGCAAAATGAACTAACGCTGTAATTGCCAAACGGCTTTCCATAAAACATCCCACCTGCAATTTCAGGTTGTTTGCTTTTGCAACTTCAACAATCTTCAATGCACGGTAAATGCCGCCGCTCTTTCCAAGTTTGATGTTGAAATAATCAACAGCATCTTGTTTTGCCAAACGTTCTGCATCATGCTCATCAAAACAACTTTCATCGGCCATAATCTTTATGGGACTATTTTTTCTTACAACCGGCAGTTCCATATAATTCCATTTGGCAATCGGTTCCTCGCAATGTTCAATGTCAAATTCCTTTAACGCAGTTAATGTTGCAATTGCTATTTCAACATTCCACCCCTGGTTGGCATCAATTCGTAACGGAAGTTCATTGCCAACAGCAGCACGAATAGCTTTTATTCTTGCCACATCATCTTCAGTAGTTGTGCCAAGTTTCACTTTAATAAAAGGAAAGCCTTCATTCTTGTACTGCAATGCTTCACCTGCCATTTTCTCCGGTGAACCCAGTCCAACAGTCATGTCGGTTGTGATTATTTTGTTTTTACTTCCGCCAAGAAATTTATACAAAGGTTGCTGTGCATGTTGTGCAGCAATATCATACAGCGCCATATCAAATGCACTTTTAATGCTTTCGTTACGTGTTATAACGTAGTCCATTGCTTTTGTGCAGGCTTCAATATCCAATGCATCTTTTCCCTTTAATGCTTTGGCTAAATATTGCCCGACTATAAAACAGGTGTCCATACTTTCACCATTAATACTCATATACGGACTGCACTCGCCCCAGCCGCTGATCCCTTGTTGCGTGTTGATCTTTACTACAGCATTATCAGCATCGTACTGCGGACCAAGCGATATAACAAAAGGTTGTTTAAGCGGAACAGAAAGTTTGTAAATTTCAATCGAAGTAATTAGCTGTGCCATGGAATGAAGTTATAAAAAAAGAGCCTTCATTATGAAGGCTCTTTTTTTAGTAAGATGCTGTTACTTATTTCATCAGCTTCAGTTCCTTGATAATGTTTGATGCGCCACCAAGTTTATCAATACACCACAATACATAACGGATGTCAACACAAATGGTGCGATTAAGGTCTTTATCAAATGCTAGCTTGTGACTTAATGCTTCATAGTTACCGTCGAAAGCCAGACCAATTAATTCGCCATTTCCATTAATAACAGGCGAACCACTGTTGCCGCCGGTAATATCATTGGTAGTAATGAAACCAATCACCAGTTCGCCACGTTGTTTATCAACATACTGGCCAAAATCTTTTTTCTTCAGCAATTCAATTTGTTTCTGCGGAAGATCAAATTCATAATCACCGGCTTTGTATTTTTCCAGTAAACCTTTTGATGTGGTTACATAATCATACTTTACAGCATCTCTTGGCACATAGCTTTTTACATTGCCGTAAGAGGCACGCATTGTAAATGTGGCATCGGGATACATTTTCTTTGCCTTTGCAGGGTTCATTTCCATAATTCCTTTCAGGTACAAACGGCCAAGATCATTGTTCTTGATTGTAAATTCCTGGAAGCGTGGAAGGAATTTTATACTGTAGTTTTTATAAAAGGCGCTTGCAATTGCAAAGGCCGGATCTTCCTGCAGTTTTACAGCTTCAGGATTTGCAACAAATGCATTCCACTTTTCATCGTTCAGAATTATGGTGTTTTTGAAAACAGAAGCGGCATAAGTTTTCCATGTTGCTTCATCTTTCAGATCACCAAAACTGCCTTTCACGCCTTCGAAATAACTAATCGGATGTTGTTCTTTCGGAACATCATTATAAAACATCTGCAATACTGCACCAAGAATGTTCTGATCGCTTGGTAAATCATGATCTTCTAAAAATCCTTTCCGGGCTTCAACGGCTGCATTTACAGCTTTTGTTACATCTTCTTTTGTTGCACTTGTTTTTACCAGCGCCATTTCAAGCTGTATAAGTGATGCTGCATATGCAATAAGCGGCGATCCAAAAACACCTTCGTTCATATAAACACGGTGTTTGGCATACGGGCGCCATGCTGCATAAACTTTTTCCCATTCGGGGAAAATATTTTCATATTCAGGTTTGCCTTTTGCCCAGCTTACAAAATCAGCTTCAGCTTTTTGTTTCTGACCAAACACATCATACTTTAATAATTGTTTTGTTTCGCCATCATAAAACTTCCAGTAGTTGGCAACGCCTGCATAGTTACTGGCAAGTTTCAGTTTTGTTCCTGCATCTTTCTGCATTTCAGCAAACATGTATTTCAAACGCACATCACGCAGCTTTACCAATGTTGGGTTGTTGATGTCGGTTGAAAGTTTTACACCCAATGATGTTTCATAACGGTTGGTGCTGCCTGGGTAACCCCAGATCATTGCAAAATCACCATCCTTCAACGGACGAAGAGATACCGGTAAGAAATGTTTTGGTTTAAGCGGAACATTTGATTCACTGTATTCTGCAGGCTTTCCATCCTTGCTCATGTACACACGGAAAATGCTGAAATCGCCCGTATGACGTGGCCATTCCCAGTTGTCAGTATCACCACCAAACTTTCCTACGCTTTCAGGAGGGGTGCCTACCAAACGAACATCTTTGTAACGCTGGTAAACAAATGCCAGGAACTGGTTGCCCTTAAACAAAGGACTGACACGGCACTCAATAAAATCTTCAGTTTTTGACAAGCGTTTGTTGATGGCTGCAAGAACAGCAGCTTGTTTATCGGCCCTTGCTCTGCCCAGTAAAGTACCAAGCGAGTCATTTACTTCTTTAGTTACATCTTCAATACGAACCAGGAATTGTACTGAAAGTGCCGAACGGATTTCTTCCTGCTGACTTTTTGCATAAAACCCATCACGCAGGTAGTTGTGCTCAACCGATGAGGCAGTTGCAATTGCATCGTATCCGCAGTGGTGATTGGTGAATATTAAACCCTGGCTGCTCACAATTTCGCCGGTACAACCTCCTCCAAAAATTATGATCGCATCTTTCAGCGAAGCTTTGTTGATGTTGTACAACTGGTCTTTGGTAAGTTTTAAACCTTTTTTCTGCATTTCAGCATACACCTGCTCGCCAAGTAAAAGCGGCAACCACATACCTTCATCGGCATAGCTGCGCAAAAGCGAAAATGCTAACACAACCGTTATCAGAATCTTCTTCATAAATAATTGATTTTTTAGTGCAACAAACGTACGTTAAAAACGAATTGAAGCAAGAGGAATTTTATGTAACCGGCTGAAGAAATTCCCCCGGCTGCATTGGCGTCGCACACTTCGGCTGAGGGAAGTATTCCGGGCTTTTTTTAAAAATTGTCGTCAGCGTTTTCAACGGTTACCTGTACCCGATCCAGGAACGTTTTTTACTGTCGTATAAAAAATAAACGTTATTGCTGAAGCTGAAGTTGAGTTTATCTTTTACAACAGCATCATCGGGCAATTTCAATTTTTGTGTCATCAGCCCATCAGCCTTGCTGTACAGCTCAATTTCTTTTGTTTTGATGTTTAATAAGCCAAACTCAGCATTGCTCATGCCGGTGTAAATAACAGTAGTTGTATTGTAGTTACTCAGCACTGCGTTGGAATCAATTACAGTTCCGGCAGGCGGGGGTAATTTTTTTGTATAACCGGCTTTTATCAATACGGTTCTTTCTCTTATTTCTTTTCCGGTTGCTGCATCGTAAGTAACAACAGTTGAGCCTTTCAGAAAATGAACAAGATTTTCCCGCTGATTGTATTGTGCTACAGAATTAGGGAATGGTTGCAGTTGTCCGCTGAATAATGGTTTTACATCATACACCACACCGGCATCGTCAAGTACATAAGTAAACCAGCCGGTTGATCCATACCCGTTTGCTACAAATGTTTTTAATGCAGGGCTGTACCACAAGCCACGTATGTCTGCCAGCAGGGAAAGATCAGGTGGCGACATCATTTCTCCAATGGCATTGAAGTAAGCAATGGAGTAAGTTTTATTGCCGGCAATGGTTGCATAGAAATAACGGTTCTTTAGATTAATGGCAACAGTGCCGCCATTTTCGCCGGGACCTGAAGGCATTTTCATTTCAAAACTCTTGCGGATTTGCCTTACGGATTGTGCAGGAAGAGAAACAGCTATGCAGATAAAAACAGCACTGCAAAACAAAACTTTCTTCATAGACCGATAATTGAAGAATAAAAATACTGAAAGGAAAACTTTTAGTGATGTTAAAACAGGAAACCGAATAATTCCATAAGCAAAGCAATGCTTACGTGTACCATCCATCCACCCCAGATGCTTTGGCTTCTGTAAGAGATGGCTCCCAGAATTAACCCGCCAAAAAAACTGCTGATGGCTTCAAACATTGGTTTGCCCAGGTGAATTGAGAAGTAAAACAAAGCAATGGGCAGAATACATTGTTTCCCTAATGATTTTCCTAATACAATAATTAAAAATCCACGAAAGAAAAGTTCAATACTGATAAAGTCAGAAGTATAAGCTGTTTCAAAAAAAAGATAATGCCATATGGCTGCATCACTGCCAAGGTTTTCTGCAATTACCTTGGCCCTTGGGTAAACCAATGAAAAATCTTTTTGTACGGATGCAAAGAGCAACAAAGGCAGCATCATTAAAACAAGCATTGCATAAGACGAAAGTGAAGTTGTTTTTTTTATTCCAAACAATGTCCATGTTCCGTAGAGGTAGCGATGCACAAATAACAAAGTTGATGAGACAATGATAACACCTGCCAGCCAGGCAATTGGCTGATGAAATGTTTTTAGATATTCAGGAGCAAGTATGCCGCTGAATAATTGATTTACCGGAAAAGTAACTTTCAGCGCAAAAAAGAATGGAGAAACGAACAGAACAAACGCTGTGCTTTTTGTAAATAAAAATTTCCCGGTTTGAATAAAAAAACCTGTGAAAAGAAAAAAGAGGAATAATAAATAATACCAGGGTAAACTAAGATAAAACGGTTTTGCTCTTAACCAGAAATGAAAACTGCCGAAATAATTAATGTAACATACCGTTGCAATGATTGCAAAAACAACAAGATATTTTTTCCATGAAAAAATTTGCTGCAGGTCGGCTATGGTTAGTGTTATCAGTTTTTTCAACGCAGTTATTGAATTGAGACAGAATGTCGTTTGCTTGTTTTAATCGTTGAGCTTTTGCCAGAGAATGTCCTTTAACTGTGTTAAACCCTGTCCTGTTACTGAAGAAATAAATACATGCGGAACGTTTTTGGGCAACTCTTTCCGAATGGCATCCTTTAATTCATCATCCAGCATATCGCTTTTGCTTATTGCAATGACGAAATCTTTCTGCAGCATTTCAGGATTGTATTCCTCCAGTTCTTTAACTAATATTTCAAATTCTTTTTTATGATCGTTACTGTCGGCCGGGATTAAAAATAAAAGAACAGCATTGCGCTCAATATGCCGAAGAAAGCGATGCCCCAGCCCCTTTCCTTCAGCAGCACCCTCAATAATTCCGGGCAAATCGGCAATACAAAAGCTTTTTGCATCACGATACTCCACCATGCCCAATTGCGGAACCAGTGTTGTAAAAGCATAATCAGCAATTTTAGGTTTGGCAGCAGTAATTGAGGAAAGAAGTGTAGATTTTCCGGCATTTGGAAATCCAACTAAACCAACATCGGCCAGCACTTTCAATTCAAGAAGTTTCCATGCTTCAACACCGGGTTCTCCGGGTTGAGCATATTCAGGCACCTGGTTTGTTGCTGTAGCAAAGTTTGAATTACCCAAGCCACCTCTTCCGCCTTTTAATAAAATAACTTCCTGTCCTTCTTCCAATATTTCAGCTTCCAGTTTTCCGGTTTCTTCATCACGGGCAATAGTTCCAAGAGGAACTTCAATGATGATGTCTTTGCCATCACGACCTGTTTTATTGTTATTACCACCGGGGGCTCCATCTTCAGCCAGAATATTTTTTAAATAACGCAGGTGAAGTAAAGTCCAGAGCTGCGCATTGCCTCTTAAAATAATGTGGGCTCCACGGCCACCGTCACCACCATCGGGGCCACCTTTGGCGGTAAGTTTATTACGCATAAAATGTTTAATACCGGCACCACCGTGACCGCTTCTGCAAAACACCCTGATATAATCAATAAAATTTTTTTCCATGCTGTGTGGGCAAAGATAGTTTTTTGCAAATTGACTTGATAGTTTATAAAAGAAGCAAAATAAAAAAGCCCCGAGCAAAAGCAAGGGGCGTAAGTTCAGGATAAATGAATACCCTTTGTCTATTGTTTTGTAACCCTCTGAACAGTTTTCCACCCGTCAGTGATCATTTCTACTGAGTAGATGCCGGTTTTAAGGGTTTCTACTCCTGTAAGAACAATGACATTATCTCCGGTCTGAAGGGTGAATTTTTTAGTGAGCACAACCTGACCGGCCATGTTGCTCACTCTAACAATTAAATCGTCTTTTTTATCTGATTGTACCTGTACTTTAATATCGCTGACAAACGGGTTGGGATAAACATTAATTTTTCCAACCTTGTTTTCACTATTTCGGAGAGAAATAATATTTGAATAAGTGCTGGCACCACTTACATCAACCTGCTGAAGTCTGTAATATACAATTGCAGAAGACCCGAGCGGATCAATGAAACTGTATGATTGTTTAGAGGCACCACTGCCTTTTGCATTTACAGTTCCTGCTTTTTGGAAACGAACACCATCTGTACTGCGTTCAACAATAAAATGATCGTTGTTAATTTCGTTTTCTGTTGTCCATGCAAGTTCGGCGTTCGAACCGTTTTTCTTTACTTTAAATTCACTATACACCACCGGAAGGGTTGACTGGCCGGGGAATTCACTTGATGCCAGATCGGTTAATCCTGTTGTGCTGCTGATCAGCGAAGCCTGTACAGTACCAGAAACGCTGTTAGTTGTTGTTTGATCAATAAAATAAATGCCATTTGCTGTTGAAATGTGCATTGAACCGGTTTGAGTCCAGGCAACACCATTTACACTTCCTGAAAAAGTAGCTCCACCAGTTTGCACTGTCCATTTTTTTGTAAGTGTTGTAGGTGTAGTTAGTGAATTCAGAGTATAAATGTATGTGTCTCCCCCGGTGATATTTGCAAGAGCATACAAAGTTCCAGATGCCGAAATAGCAAGATCGCCATTCTGGAAATCAGATGCTGCACCTCCGGCTATTGTTAAAGTGCTATTACTGAAAGTATTTACGTTACTGATTGGGTTTACTCCATTTCCCTGGAATGAAGCAATGTAAAGAGCTGAGGCGCCATCGCCTGCAATAATCCAGCCTTTGCCATTGGCATCAAAACCTAAACGAACAAAACCAAGACTGGTGTTATCGCCTGTTCCGTTCATATCAATTGTACCAACAGATACATTTGATGAACCGGTTGGTGTGGCGGAATAAATCTGAACTGCACCATTGTTGCCACTTGTGTTAAGAATATAATACAAATTGCCTTCCGGATCGTTTACGTTGGCTTTGTTTTTACCAAGCCCTGCAGTGCTGCCTGAAGGAGTAAAAACGGTAACAGGTCCATAATTAACAATACCAAGTACAGAGTTTACTCTGTATGCCTTAACTGTTCCTGTACCAGATGTAGAATAAAGGTTTGGAGAAAACACTTCTACGGATACAGTGCTTGTACTAACTGTTGTTGTACCCCTGCTTACAGTGCAACTTACATTATAAGTCCCGGCTGAAGGAAATGTGATTGTTTTTGTACTGGAACCGCTGCCGCCACCCGAAACAATATAAGGATTAGTTCCGGAAATTGTTGCTCCCGGAGCCGACCATGTATAGGTATACGATCCGGTGCCAGAAAAACCATTGGAGCGTGTTGTTGTAAATTCAATTGATCCCCCTGCAAATGTGGTTTGTGATGTTGAGGGGCTGATAGATGCGGTTTGTGAAAAAACGGTAACGGATGTGGTAACAAAAGACAGTAAAAAGAATAAATTCTTTGTTACAAGAGTAAAAAGTTTCATAATTAAAGGTTTAAATTAAAACAATAGCGGCTTAGGGAGGAAGTGGACCTTAGTACGGCATTGAGAGGATTTGAACCAATAATAAAAGGTCTTTAATTATGATAATGGATACGGTGAAGAAATTGGAATGGATAGGTCTTCTTAAGGTATGGATACTCTTGTTATGCAAACATACATAGTAGTTTTTTTATTTGCAAGTTTTTGTTTATTCTTTATTTTTTTCAGCCTGTCAGGCTGAAAAATTGCCGAGGAGTACTCTTTTAGAACATTTGCTATTCTGTTAACTTTCCTGTTCTGTAGCAACATCCCTTTAACTGGGCAATCAGTTGGTTATTTTGGTTAACGATGGAAACAAGGTAATGACCAGTTGAATTGCCATTATACAACTCAGTAGCTTCAGCCACAAGGATATTGCCAGGGGAAGCTGTTTTAATGAAACTGATAGATGTATCAAGAGAAACCGACTGTTTGTTTCTGCTGTTGCTGGCAAACCCTAAGGCACTGTCAGCAAGTGAAAACAAGATGCCGCCATGTACAAGACCAACCCCATTTGTCATTTCTTCCCTTACGGTCATTTTTACCTTGCAATAACCATCTTTAATATCAATAATTTCAACACCGAGCCAGTTGCTGAAGGCATCTTTAAGCATCATGCTGTTTGCAATTTCTGCGGGAGTTGGCATATGTTTTTTTTATGGTAAGTATGCAGCAACCTGTCTCAAACAAGGTAGAAAAATTTTCGTATTACTAACACTTGTTAAAGTTAAATTTGTTGCATTAGATTAAAGGGCTTTAAAACCAGATAAATTGAACCAAGAATATTTTCAGCAATTCAGAGAAAAAATCATAGGGATTGATACAAAATTTCAGACTCCATTTGGCGAAAAGAAAATGATTTATGCTGACTGGACAGCAAGCGGAAGGGCCTATGCTCCAATTGAAGATCGCCTGCAGAAAGAAATTTTGCCCATGCTTGCCAACACACATACCGAAACAACTGTAACAGGTACCGCCATGACCCGTGCTTATGAACAGGCTAAGCATATAATTAAACAACATGTACATGCATCGGCTGATGATGTATTGATTTTTGCCGGCAGTGGTATGACTGGTGCTGTAAACAAACTTCAACGGTTGCTCGGCTTACGTATTCCTGAACGTATTATGGATTATGTTAAAGATGGTGCACTGCCATCGGTTGAAGAACTGAAAAACAGCAAAGTCAGCATCCATTCTATTTTCAGCAAATACCTTGATATTGATCCGGAGCGCAAACCAGTTGTATTTGTTTCGCACATGGAACATCATTCCAACCAAACATCCTGGCTTGAAACAATTGCAGACGTGGAAATTATTCCAAACGACAAATCAGGAAACATTGACCTTCCTGCTTTGGAAGAACTAATGACAAAACACAGCGGTAGAAAAAATAAGATCGCAGCAATTACCGGTTGTTCAAATGTTACAGGTATTCAAACACCTTATCATGAAGTTGCAAAGATCGTTCACAAATGCGGTGGTTTATGTTTTGTGGATTTTGCCTGCTCAGCTCCATATATCAATATAAATATGCATCCTGATGAAGAAGGCGGGATCTTGATGCAATTTTCTTTTCACCCCATAAATTTCTTGGCGGACAAGGAACACCGGGGGTATTGATTTTTAACCGCAAATTATATCACAACATTGTGCCCGATCAACCAGGCGGCGGAACTGTTACTTATACCAACCCCTGGAAATATCATGAATATATATCTGATATTGAACACAGAGAAGACGGAGGCACTCCTCCTTTTCTACAGGGAATAAAAGCGGCACTTGCAGTAAAACTGAAAGAAGAAATAGGAGTTGAGAAAATGCTTGAGCGTGAGGAAGAATTGCTGCATATTATTTTTAAGCGTTTACCTGCTGTTTCCAATATAGAAATTCTGGAAGGGCAGAATAAAAAACGGCTTGGTGTTATTTCGTTTATTATAAAAGGAACTCATTTTAATTTGGTTGTTAAACTGCTTAACGACAGGTTTGGAATACAAACAAGAGGCGGATGTGCATGTGCAGGAACTTATGGTCATATTTTACTGCATGTAGATGAATTACATTCTTACGAAATACTTGATGAAATTCATGGTGGCGATCTTTCATGCAAACCAGGCTGGATTCGAATGTCAATACATCCTGTTATGACTGATGACGAAATCAATTTTATCCTTGATGCAATTGAACAAACCGCTTTGCATTATCATGAATGGAAGATGGATTATGTTTATAATGCATCAACAAATGAATATCATCACAAAAATTATAATGATGAAACCGTGGTTATTGTAAATGGTTGGTTTGAGAAAAACTTAACCTGATTTTGGTTGTTAATGGTTTTATGATATTGATCATTATTGTTGTTGATAGCGGTTCTTGCTCTTAAACAACTGATCGTTTACCTTCCTCTATACCAAAATTCAAGCCATGCGCAAACTTCTACTCTTCCTTGCCTGGCTATCCCTCTCTGCAGTAACATATTCCCAGAGCCTGGTAGCCTATTATCCCTTTAATGGCAATGCAAATGATGAAAGCGGTAACAGCAGAAATCCAACATACAATGGGGCCACCCTGACTGCCGACCGGTTTGGCAATACAAACAAGGCCTATGCTTTTAGTGGGGCAGTGAACGGACATATTGAATATTCGGCAAACGGACTGCCTGCTGCAAACCGCACTATTTCGCTTTGGTTTTATGTGCCGGATGTAAGTAACAGACCCGGGTTACTGGGTTACGGTGGGAATGGCTCTTGCGCTACAACTTTATTAATGGGTTTAAACTGTACCGGTTCCGGTCAGTACTGGGTTCAGGGCCATTGCGGCAACAACCCGGCTGCTTATACCTATCCATCGCCACCAGTAAATCAATGGTACCACTGGGTGCTCACTATCAACGGAAGTGCTCAAAAAATTTATATCAACGGAGTATTGAAAAGCACGGATAATACATTTACCGGAAGCACCTCAGTTGCAGGTAGTGCAGAACTTTCTTTTGGTGTAATCCCTCATACAAATGGCCTTGCTCCTTATACCGATGCAAATGTTGGTTATTTGCAAGGCAAGTTAGACGATATCCGCATTTATGATGCTGCAATGAGTGATGCACAGGTGTTGCAATTGTACCAGAGTGAATTGCTGGGTCTTGTAGCCTACTATCCTTTTAACGGCAATGCAAATGATGAAAGCGGGAATGGAAACAATGGAACTGTAAACGGAGCTGCCCTAACTGCTGACAGATTTGGAGATGCCAATAAAGCCTACACATTTACCAACCCCAATCATATAAGTGTTCTTAATTCTAATCTGTTTGGAAATGAATTTTCTTTGTCGTACTGGTATAAGGTTAATTCTTATTTTGGGCAGAGAGGAGTTATTAGCAATGTTGCCATTCCAAACGGAGGGTTTCAGCAGTCATCAGACGGAACAAGTTTCTCATATATTTTAGGTTATAGTTTTACAGGAGGGTACAGCCCTAATTATTTCTACGCTAACTATACAATGCAGGAATCTCTCAGTCAATGGCATCATTTAGTGTTGACTTATAAAAAACTGGGAGATTATTCTTCAGAAACCAGGCTATATATTGATGGGGATTTGAAAAAATCAGATGCTCATACAATGCCCATTACGTTTACTCCTAACGCTACTTTTTATATTGGACAAAATCATGGTGGCTTAAATTTTCAGGGCGATCTTGATGAAATCCGTATTTATAACAGGGTTCTGTCTTCTAACGAAATAGCTCAACTGGCAGATAAACCAATGATGCCTGATTTGCTTGCTTATCTGCCAATGAACGATGATGTTCATGATGTAAGCGGCAATAACCGAAACGGATCTCCATACGGCGGTGCAGTACTAACTGCTGATAAATATGGTAATGCAAATTCTGCTGTTTACGTTAACGGGAACGACTGTGGTGTAAGCCTTGCCAATACAAATACACTTGATTTTACCGGCCAGCCATTTGCTATAAGTGCATGGGTAAAATACAGCAATATAACCGGCGCTCCGTCAGCAATTGCAGCAAAGCACAATTGTGGTTATGTAAATGGATATGTACTTGGTGTATGGGATAATGTTCCCAGTTTCTTTATGGCGTCGGGCAGTAGCTGGAGTATTGTTAATACCCCACAACCTTATAGCGATAATAAATGGCACCACCTGGTAGCAACTTTTGATGGCGTAAGTTCACAAAAACTTTATGTTGATGGTGAACTCAAAGGTTCTGCATTGGTAACGTATGATAACGCTGCAGGCAGCGGCGTCCCGGTAATAATTGGCGATGCCACAGGCTCATGTACCGGGGGAACTTTCAGTGCAAGCATTGATGAGGTTAAAATTTATGGAGCTGTACTTGATGAAGCACAGATAAAAGCATTGTATAAACAAAGCAGAGGAAGTGGCAGTGCTTTGTTATTTAGAGGTGGTACATCTGATATAGTTACAATAAAAGAATCATTAACTCCGCCTCCTGCAATTTCTTTAGAGGCTTGGGTAAAACGAAATGCAGTACAATCAACACAATGGATTTTAGCAGGACATTCAACCAACTCCTGGCAATGGGGACTTAATGGCTCTGTAATGATTTTGGCAAAAGTAAATGGAGAACAGGTGTTGTCAAACACAATTTCAATTGATGATGGTAAATGGCATCACCTTGCTGTTGTATCAACAGGTACCACAGCTAACTTTTATTGTGATGGACTTAATGCAGGTTCGGCAGCAATCAGTTCTGCAGGAATAGTTCCCGGGCTTTATTCAATTGGGAACAGCAGCGGTACCACTAATTCGTTTGACGGTGTAATTGATGAACTGAGAATTTGGGGAACAGCACTTTCACAAACTACTCTTCAATCGTGGATGTGCCGGAAAATAACAGCTACTCATCCCGATTTCGACAATTTCGGATACTACTTTGCAATGGATGAAACAAACCTCTACAAAGTATATGATGCAAAAAATGGTAATACCGGGTTAATAACCGGAGCAACAGGATATGTTTCATCGGGTGCGCCAATTGGCGACTCCTGTGCTTTTGATTATTCCAATACAATTAAAACGGCTTCTGTTCAATATGCTTCAAACGAATCAATAACTGCAACAGCAAGCAGTGGTAACCCTGCTGGCATCTCTGTTTATCTGGTGAAAGACGCCCCTGCTTTACTGGACGGAACCAACGGTGTGGGAGGTAACGATCACTATTATGGAGTGCATGTAGTGGGCGGAACCAATCCACAATATACTGTTGTGTATAATTATACCGGCAACGTACTGGTGTCACCTTCGGTGGAGGCATCGCTGGCGCTGTTTAAACGCACCGATAACAGTGTGCTGCAATGGAGTAACAGTAATGCTGTGTTAAATACAACAACAAAGTCGTTAACGGTTAGCGGAACTTCAACGGAATATGTTCTGGGCTCATCAGGAGAGCCATTAGCTGTTGATGATATTATTTCTGCCGGACAAAACATTTTGGTTTTCCCCAATCCGGCCAGTCAGCAGGTAACAATCAGAGGTGTGCAGCAATTTGAAAGGGTTCAATTGGTTGATATAACAGGTAAATTAATTATTGACAAAAGTGTTAACAGGCAAACTTCTTTACACCTCAACTTAAGTGGATTAACAAACGGAATGTATCTGCTGCGGTTGTCAGACCGGACAAAAATCAGAACAGTGAAACTGATTGTTGTGAAGTAGTGTTTTATTGATTCATAATTAGAAAAAAATCAGGCTATTCATGAATAGCCTGATTTTTTATACTAAAGAGCAAAGCAAAAAATGATGCTGAATTAGTCTTGTTTTGGCGGATACGCCGGTTTGTATTTTTTTAATAATTCCTCTACTGTAACACCCATCTCTGTTTTGTTGTAAGGGATCTGGATTTCAGGTGAAAGCCCTTTAATCAGCTCTTTTACCTTTGTTTCATTACCATTGGTTACTCTTAAAAATTTCCACGACAAACCATTGTCAAACGAAACACCCACATTGCTGCTGATTGTGCTTACAATCATTGAGTCAACTGTCATTTGCAGATAGCTTTCAATTACACATTGCCACTGATTATTAAAATTTATTAATTGCAGAATATTACCCGATCCCATGCTGTTTACTTCTGCTTCTTTTAGCAGGGTTTTCATTTGTTCATCAATAAACGTAACAAAACGTTCTTTGTCGCCGAACATTTCAATAAGAGAAGGGTGCATGAGGCCGGCAAATGTTTTCCAGTCCTTTTTTTCAAATGAAAGCGACACGCTGTCCATACCTGATTTAATATTTTTTTTCAGCCAAACGGAATCGGTTTGTGCATAGGAACTGACGGACAGGAAAAGAAAGAGTAATAGAAGTTTCGTTTTCATTGGTTAAATGAAATTTGAGTTGTGAAAAGGGTTGAGATTGAGTTATTTTTTCATTCCCTCAATCATAATCAGCACCATATTGTCTTCAAGCTCAGAGCCGCTGATTTTTGCAGTGGAGCGATGCCAGCTTTCAATACCACTTACGGCCTGCAGCATAATTACAACTGCGGTTGGCGCATCAATTTTTTTGATTTCACCTTTTTTAATACCGTCTTCAATAATTGCAGCGAGGCGTTTGCGATAGTTGCGGCGTTGTGTGCGGAAGTTAGAAAGATAAGGGTCTTCCAGGTGTTTCCACTCCCTGTCGCTCACAATTACTTCTTCATAATTTTCCAGCATTTGCTGAATATGAAAACGTAAGAGCGTTTCAATTTTTTTCAACGGAGAGTTGTTGCTTATTTCAATTTCATCAAGATGCGTATTGAAACGGTTGGCCACGTTAAAACAAATTGATTCAAGAATTTCGTTTTTTGACCTGATGTGGTTGTAAAGACTGGCAGCTTCGATACCCAGGGTTTCAGCAAGATCACGCATACTGGCTGCTCCAAATCCTTTTTCCCTGAACAAGGCGGCACCTGCCTTTACAATGAGGTCTTTGCGGTTGCCATTTTTTGGCACTTTCAGTTTTCCCATAGTACAAAAATATAGGGTTTATGCGGCTTTTTCCAAAATACCCAAACAACGGTATTGGAACGGGTGTTTTTTGCAACTATTTTTACTTCATCAAAAATCAAAAAAATGAAAAAGAAACTCTTATTCCTTACTCTTATTTGTGTAGCAATTATTATGGCTGCACCGGTATCCGTTAAATCGCAAAGCAGCGATTATTATTATTACGAAAGCATTTCAAACCCTGCTAAAACCATTAACTTCCTCATTGGGGTATATGTTACAAAAAACGAGTTTATCACCCGTGATGATGGTACTGGTTATACGAAAATACGCATGGCCATTATTAACCAGGAAGGGGCCAATACCTTTAAGTGGAATGATTATAAAATCTACATCAAGTTAAAAAACAATGACATGTTTTATAATTACACCACTCAGGCAAAGGATGGCGATCTGGCTTGTAACTGGTCGGTTGAAGCAGGGCAGAATCACATCCAGTATATCTGTTTTGACAAAGCTTTTGATATTAATCAGATTGATATGATCTGGCTTGGTATGAGCGATAATAAGTTTTTTGATCTGGTTCGCAGCGATAAAAAATAAAACAGAGTTTTCGTTTTTCAATAAGCGTTATCATTTTCTGATAGCGCTTTTTTTATTTGAATCCTTCGTGGGTAACCCTGTACCCATTACCTTTGCACGGTTCAAAAAAAATATAATTATGTCTTTAGTTGTTGTTGGTTCAATGGCGTTCGATGCAATTGAAACTCCCTTTGGGAAAAGCGATAAAATTATTGGTGGGGCTGCTACTTACATTGCGTGGAGCGCCTCAAACTTTACCCAGCCAATTAAGCAGGTTTCTGTTGTTGGCGGCGATTTTCCGAAAGATGAATTGCAGATGCTTGAAGCAAGAGGCGTGGTGGTGGATGCTGTTCAGATAAAGGAAAATGAAAAATCATTTTTCTGGAGCGGAAAATATCATCTTGATATGAATACAAGAGATACGCTGGAAACACAACTGAATGTACTGGGGACATTTGAGCCGGTTGTGCCGGATAGTTACCAGGATTGTGAAATTTTGATGCTGGGCAACCTTGCACCTTCAGTTCAGAATTCAGTGATTGATCAGCTGAAAAACAAGCCCAAGCTGGTGGTGCTGGATACCATGAATTTCTGGATGGAAACTGCTATGCCCGATCTTGAAAATGTATTGAAGAAGGTGGATGTGTTACTGGTAAACGACAGCGAAGCCCGTGAGCTTAGCGGACAGTTTTCGCTGGTAAAAGCTGCAAGGGTGATTATGAACATGGGCCCAAAGTTCCTGGTGATTAAAAAAGGTGAACATGGAGCTTTGTTGTTCAACGATGATAAAGTTTTCTTCGCCCCGGCGTTACCGTTAGAAGATGTGTTTGACCCTACAGGTGCAGGCGATACATTTGCCGGTGGTTTTGTTGGTCATATAGCTAAAACCAAAGACATCAGCTTTGAAAATATGAAGACAGCTATCATTGTTGGTAGTGCTATGGCAAGCTTCAGCGTGGAAAAATTTGGTACAGAAAGGCTGAAAGAAATTTCAAAAGCAGATATTGATGCACGTATTCAGCAATTTGTTCAATTGGTGAACTTTGATATTGAGCTGGTTTAAAAAAGCAGAAAATATTAATGAACCCTCTTTAGAAATAAAGGGGGTTTTTTATTCTGGTAGTAACAAGCAGGCGCTTGAGGCTCCGGTCAATTATTTCGCCCATGCTGTTACATCTTTCAAAAGTTGAATCATCATAGTGCGCTGCCAGTTCTTCCCCCAGCTGTTTTACTTTGTCTGGTGTGCTTATTTCGTCTTTCACCACCACATCACGCAAATCCCGCAGGCGGTAGCGTTGTTCTTTGATTCTTCTTGCAATCAAAGCCCGTTCTTCCTGCTGGTATTGTTCAATCACATCTTTATTGAAATTTTTCAAAGCCATTTCAACGTAAGGAAAATTTTCTTTGAAATATTGCGGCAGATATATTTTTAAAGAACCTTCATAGAACTGCTGGTCAAAGTCAATGGCACGTATGCGGAACTGACAGTCATCAAAATCGGGCGTAATATCAAATACAAAATTATATGCACGCATATCGCCTAACAGGCGTACAAAGCAACGCTCATTGAATTTTACAAACTCTTTGCCTATCCGTTTAATATTAAATTCAGGCCGGCCCGAATACATGGGCAAAAACATATCGCCGGGAATACCTGGAATATGTTCCTCAACCAGGGTGTTTTCATCAACAATGTAATTTAACTGGTTAGGTGAAAGCAAATGTTCCAGTTCGAGTCCATAAACACGGGAAGCATCAGGTACTTTTATGTAGAAATAATCATGCACATCATTATAGCTGTTTACAATCCTGATGCGGAAAGGGTGTGTGTTGCCAAATGTGCAGAAATCAATCCGTTCAATGTATAAATGACGCTGCACATTAATATCGCCACCGGCTTTGAGCATCGCATACACCTGCTTCAGTGCGTTGTGAATTTCCTCTATTTGAGCCTGCGGATAAATTACACTTTCCCACAAAGTATCTTTTCCTCTGCCGTCAATGACAGGAATTGTTTCCAGGAAATATTTCAGCTGATGATATGAAATAGGCAGCTTTTTTTCACGCTGGTACTGCTGCAGGTATTTGTGCAGTGATGCATTAACGGGATATATTAGTTTCTTTTTACTGATCATTTCATGCCTGGTTTCAGCAAATAATAATTTGCTGCCAAGTTACAGCAACTGTTTGTTCAACCACTTAATTGATGTATGATTTTCGTCAAAAGCGGAATGATCGTTGTCAAAGTTTATCAGAATCTTCTTGCCAGCACAAGCTGGTTTTTAAAGCGTTTTACTTTTCCTGTAAGATTAAATACTTCACTAAAGATGATGTAGGGCCCAACAGGTAATTGCTGAAACTTATCATTCAATCCATCCCAGCGAAACGTTCCTGACTGACTGCAAATGGCATTTCGCTGCAACGATTTCACTACTCTTCCTGCTGCATCAAACACGGTTATGTTCATGGTATAACCGGTTTCAGGAAAACGATAAGTGATGGTTAAGAAATCATCCATGCCATCATTATCGGGCGAAAACACTTCAGGCGTTATTGTAATATCTCCTTTCACCTGCAGGTCAATTCTGAACTGTGAGTTTTGATAGGAAGGCGTTCCGTAGCCGGCATCTTTTGACGCACTGTGCCAGTTATCTTTGTTTTGTGTTTTGGCGTTGGGATCAATCCGTTCCAATGCAATACCTTCTGCATTGCTGATTAACGCAAAATGCCATTTTTCATCATAAGTAAGTTCATCAATAACAGCACCTGTATAATTCACCAGTACAACAGTTCCTTTATCATCAGGGAAAGATGGCATGGAAGAAATGTTGATAAATGCTGCAAGATTTTTTGCTGTGTATTGCTTCTTCACCAACTGCTCATCTTCACTCAGCACTAAATATTCACCCGGAAAGAATGCAATGTTTGCAATGCTCAGCTGTTTTAAATTACTGATGATGCCTGCGCTGCTCCTGTTGGCAATAAATAAATCTTTAAGATTAATGATTTTGGAACTTCGGTTGATGATCTCAACATAATCTGTGCCGTCGGCTTTTGGATTAAACAATATTTCGTTAACGACAATATCATTACTATCGGCAAATGAACTTAACCCAATCTTTGCTATATTAAATGCTCCAATTGTATTGCCTGTGCAATCTTTCAAGCCTGTTGCAGTAACCGTATAAATTTTATTTCGCTGCAACGGAGTTGAAAGCTTCAGTTGAACCGTGTTGAAAAGTTGAGCAATACAAACTGCAGAACCTGCTTGTCCCACACCATCGCTGAAAGAATAATTCGCAGCGTTTGTAGCACTCAAACTATCAAGCGGTTCTTCAAAGTTTAAAACTACAGTAACACTATCAGTTGCAAATGCACGGAGAAGTACCGGCAGCGTTACATCTTTATTTATTCCTTCAACTGAGTTTTTTGTTCCGGGTGTTCCTCCTCTTGCATCAACACTTGCTTTCCAGTTGCTGCTGCCAGTGCATGGGTTTTTCGGATCAATCATTTCAAGTGTCCATCCACCGTCACTCTTCACAGCATTATTAAACCACGTTTTGTTGTATTCAACAGCATGAATGGTAACACCGTTGTTGCTGCGCAAAAAAATCATTTCCCCATCATTATCAAGGGAAGGAAAACTCGTAACGGCAAATGTTCTTCCAAATGCCTGCATGGAACTAAATGCTGTTGTGCTGCAGATGATGGCAATACTGTCGGGCTGTAATAAAAAGTTAGGAAGTGTTCCGCTTATACCACTTGCATCACCCACTCTCCAGTTTTGAATATTGATTGCAGATGATGATGTATTCCTGAGTTCAATCCATTCAAAGTTTGGTAACCCGATTTGCGGAGATGGATCGCTCATGATTTCTGTGATGACCACATCATACCTGTTTTGTGCGGGAAGAGATGTTAAACAAAGGAAGCACAAACAAACAATCGTTGTAATAAGTGTTTTAAGAAGCATGTCTTAAAAATAATATTATTCAAACGTTTAAGTAAGTATTACAGAAATTTTTTTCATTACAATTTGGCGAAACACTTGCTGAGCCCTACTTTTGCACCCAATGATGATGAAGAAACATACAAAACGCACTAAGAAACAGTTCCCGAAAGGAAGGTAACGTTGTACGTTTTGGTATAAACATATTAACAGGCCTTCCTACAACGGAAGGCCTCTTTTTTTAAACCCAATAAAAATAAAAAACAAACAAAATGAAAGTTGCAGTAGTTGGCGCTACAGGTCTTGTAGGAACCAAAATGTTACAGGTATTAGCAGAAAGGAATTTTCCCGTTACAGAAATCGTTCCTGTTGCAAGTGAAAAATCAGTTGGTAAAGAAGTGGAGTTTAAGGGAAAGAAGTATAAGGTAGTTAGCATGACTGATGGTATTGCAGCCAAACCTGCTGTTGCTTTGTTTTCTGCCGGTGGTGGTACTTCTTTGGAGTGGGCTCCAAAGTTTGCTGAAGCAGGCATTACAGTCATTGATAACTCCAGTGCATGGCGTATGGATGCTGCTAAAAAATTAGTTGTGCCCGAAGTAAATGCAGATGTACTTACTGCTGAAGATAAAATTATTGCAAACCCCAACTGCTCTACAATTCAGATGGTGGTGGCATTGCAGCCTTTGCATAAAAAATACCAGATTAAAAGAGTGGTTGTATCAACTTACCAGAGTGTAACAGGTACAGGTAAAAAAGCAGTTGATCAGCTGATGGGGGAACGGGCAAAAGCAGTTGCAGGAAGTACAGAAGAATATCCAATGGCGTATAAATATCCAATTGATCTGAATGTTATTCCGCAGATTGATGTGTTTCTTGAAAATGGTTACACCAAAGAAGAAATGAAAATGGTGAAAGAAACCAACAAGATTATGGGCGATGACAGCATTCGTGTTACTGCAACTACAGTACGTATTCCTGTAATGGGCGGACATAGTGAAAGCGTAAACATTGAGTTTGCAAACGACTTTGATCTCAACGAAGTGAAGGGTTTGTTAGCAGCAGCTCCGGGTGTAATTGTTGTAAATGATGATGCAACACAGCAATACCCAATGCCGATGGATGCGCATGAAAAAGATGAGGTGTTTGTTGGCCGTATCCGCAGAGATGAATCGCAACCCAATACACTTAACCTTTGGGTGGTGAGCGATAACCTGCGCAAAGGGGCTGCAACCAACGCAGTGCAGATTGCAGAATACCTGATGGGTAAAGGATTGTTGTAAAAAAGCGTATAAATGAATCGCCTTCTGTAATTATACTTACAATTACAGAAGGCGATTTTTATTTTGGAAAACAGCTTCTGGCAAAAAAAAATTACTTTATTTATCAGGAGCCATTGGCATAACCAGGAAATATTTTTCATTAAAAAAATCGGCAGGACTGAACCGAACACCCACTTTTGTTTTAATGCCAAAGTCTGTACCCGGAATTTTTCGCCCGGCTGTGTTTATGAGCATCCACGCCGATTCGGAACAGACCATGTTGTTTGGTCCTTTTACACCGTAGTTATTTATAAAAGGCAGATTTCCGGTTTTTCGGTTTTCCTGTGCCATTTTCACAGCAGCATCAAACATTTCTTCTGTTTCTTTTTTATCAAGCGGCTGTGCCACTCCAAATTTTTTTGATTGTGCTATCATCATATCCCTGCTCATATATTCTTTTCTAAACTGATCTTCGGTAATAATCTGAGGTCCTGTGGAAGGAACGTTATCAAGGAAGTATTTTTTACCGTTTATCTCTTTCAGGAAAATAAGTGCGTGAGAAGCATAAGCTCCGCCGGAAGCAACACTGTCGGCCAAACGGATTACTTCATTAAATCCATTGGGAGCAACCAGGATTACGTCGCCAGGTTCCAGTTCAGAAAATTTTTTGGGCGATAATAAAGGTGGCGGTGCTTTACTCAGTAAAGAATTTTTTAAACTGCTGCACCATTTGTTTGGATAACGCCTCTTTTCAGCAAATATGCGTTTCTGTTCTTCAATCCAAACGGATGTATTGTTTTCCATTTTTTTCTGTTCTGCTGCTGCAATTTCATTCGATGAGAGATTGTTGTTTGCCGGTGGTGAAGGTTTGGGTTTTGGCGCAGGCGTTGGTTTGTGTACAACTGTTGCAGCCTTTTTTTCTTTAGCAGTTTTTATCTTACTCAGTGCATCGCTGTTATTTGGATCTTGCCAGTACGCTTTTCGGTACCAGCGCACAGCTTTTTTATAATGCCCCGTCCGCAGTTGAGCATCACCTTTGTTTTCCAAATCTCTTGACTTTGCAATTCGTATATCTGCCGGCGAAGGGGTATTTCTGCCGGAAGATGAAGAACTGCCCGAAGAGGAGTAAGAGCTGCAGGTTGATTTATGTTGTACGGCTGTACCAACCGGAGCTGATGCCCCGCATTCAGCACAAGCCCATCCGGTTGGTGTTGGTTGTGCAAAAATGCAAAAGGGGATAATAAAAAAAATAAACAAACTGCAGAAGGTAATCTGAACGAAGGGTTTTGCTATTTTTTTCATGTGCTGTTTTTTATTGTATAAAAGCCATATAGGCATTCGCAGAAAAAGTTATCATCAACTTATATTGTAAAGCAGGTTGAAAGGGCTTGGGTTTGTATCATGAGTGAAGGTTTTACTGGTAGTAAAAGCGATTTTTTGATGGTGGATAAAAGGCACGATACATTGCTAAAAACAAATTCGGGCACTTACCTGTTTTAACCAAAAAAAAGCATCATCGGGATACAAATTGTACACCGGTCTTGTACTGATCGAAAATGCAATGGGCCGCAATGTCAGTTGCAACCCCAATACCCCGTCAAACCCGGCGATGGTTTTTTTGTGTGCTGCATCATCACTCCAGTGGCTTGCTTTGTATGCACCGGCGTGTACGCCCAAACCTAAATAAAGATCAACCGGATAAAATACAGGCTTATGATATTCTGATAAAATGGTAAAGTTGTAATAATCTTTGCCAATACCTCCAATAATATCAACAAACAGATACTTTTTTGTAAGGGCTTTAATAGAAAGTTCGTAAACTACGGAATCAGGATGGGGAGTTTTATTGTAATAAACTTTTCCGGTTGTACCCGCTGAAGCACCAATCGCAAATTTGTATTGTGCATTTACATTGAAAAATGCAAATAGCGGCAGAAGCACTATCAATACAGTTTTCATTTTGTTGGATTTAATGAACTCTTATAAAGTTAGACCAGAATGTTGAAATAAAAAATAATTCTGCTGCACAAGATGAAAAGCAGGTGTGAAAAAAATCAAAGGCTAAACATCAGAGACGATATTTTTTTTGAAAGGCTGTTTGTATAAAGATTATTTTAAATACACTGGTTTTTTTGAAGTAAGAGTTTGCAAAGCTTTGCTTAAAACAGTTACACCGGGTAAATTGCTTTTAGCCCAAACCTTCATTCAAAAACTCAATCAATGGCTGCAATACTTCAAAAGAATGCACCACTTTTTTTACCAGGTCTTTTGATGTTAAATCTGCATCGCTGATGTTTTGCATACCAATCCAGCTTTTGAGTTTAATGTATTCAATGGCAGCATTGTCGGCTTCATAACCTTTGGGTGGCCGTGTAAGCTTCATATCTTCTCCTGTATATAAATCACCATAAACTGATTTGAATGATTTGCTTCCAATGATCTTGTGAAACTCTTTCCAGTTGTAATCAATTTCCTGCCGTATTTTTTTTAATTCTTCTGGCAATGCCATATACAATCCACCACCTGTAAAGCATTCGCCTGGTTCAAGATGAAAATAATAACCGGCGCTGCTCATAGCTTTTTTTCCTCCTTTGTTAATGCTGGCGCCAAAGTTTGTTTTGTACGGCGATTTGTCTTTTGAAAAACGCACATCCCTGTTAATGCGGAACAAACAATCTTTGGCTTTGAGATGGGCAACCTGCGGATCATTCTTTCCATGCTTTTCAATTACAGTATCAATAAAAGCTGCGAAATCGGCTTTAGCTGTTTCGTAAACTTTACGGTTGGCATCAAACCATGGTTTATTGTTATTCTTTTTCAGATCTTTTAAGAATTTGATGGTAGATGATTGCAGCATATTATAAGAGGATATTTTTTTGGTAAAGGTTAAAGATAAAAAAAGTTGAGTTGCGGGTTGTGCAACTCAACTTTATACTTATTACTTTTTACATTATTGTACTCCGCCCCAGTTTTCGCCACTTCTTATACGGTATAAAGTCATTTCACTTACACCATATTTTTTTGCCAGCTGTTTGTAGGTAATGCTGCGGTTGGGATCGTGAATAATTTTTTTAATTGTTTTAACCTGCACGGGAGTAAGCTTCAATCCTTTTTGTGTAGAGCTGCGTTCTTTCTGCAGTTTTTTATAAGCAATCTTTTGCGGACTTTTTTGCTGGTGAGCCGACATTTCTTCCAATGTGGCCCATCTTAAGTTGGAAGCTTTGTTATCTGTTTTGTTGTGATTGAGATGAATCACATACTTGCACCTTGGCGAAGGTTTTTTAATAAACAGTTTTGCAATTTCACGGTGCAGGTAAATGGTTCCTTTGTTTTCGGCACGGTGAAGATTTAGTGTGCGGTATCCTGTTGTGATAGAACCGTTGAGCAGTTTACCATCTTCAATGATGTCTGCATAATAGCTGGCACAGCGTCCAAAATTAGAAACGGCATATTTTTTTCGCAATTGTTTCCATCCGGCAAATTGCAATTGTTTCCATTGTTCGCCCGGAAGTTTCTTGATCATACAATAAAGTATTGGAGATATTAAATATACAACAGCAAACCCCGTACCTGCAAGTAGTTTACATATTATTTTTTTAACAGCGCAAGAAACTCTTCTTCGCTGATGATCTTAACAGTGCTGATCTTTTTTGCTTTTTCCAGTTTGCTTCCCGCATCTTCTCCAACAACCAGGTAGTTCAGCTTTGCACTAACGCCGCTTAGTATGGTTGCTCCCTGCTCTTCGGCCATTTGTTCGGCCTGGCTTCGTTTTAACGTAGGCATTGTTCCTGTAAACAAAAAAGTAATGCCCGTTAAGTTGCCATCATGCTGCTGATCTTTTTGTTCATTCTTTAACTGCAGACCAAGTTGTTCCAGCTGCATGAGCATGTCAACATTTTCTTCATCACTGAAAAATTCATGAATACTTCCTGCAACTCTCGGGCCAATATCTTCTAATTGCTGAAGGTCTTCAATGCTTTTTTGTTTTATCTCTAACAGGTGCTTTGTTGAATTGGCTAAAGTTTTTGCGGTTGCTTCACCAACAAAGCGGATGCCTAATGCATTAATTAAACGAAACAGTGGCTGCTTTTTTGAATTTTCTAAAGCAGTTTGCAGGTTCTCCACACTTTTGGCTCCGTAACCATCCAGTTTTTTTATCTGCTCATACGGTAACTGGTATAAACCTGGAATATCTTTCAAAAATCCCAGCTCATAGAATTTACGCACATTAGCATCGCCCATGCCACGAATGTCCATCGCATCTTTACTGGTGAAATGAATGATACGTTCTACAATCTGTGCTTCGCAATGATAGTTCTGGCAACGCCAAACAGCTTCGCCTTCCGGCTTTTCAAGTTTGCTGTTGCAGACCGGACAATGTGTTGGGAAACTAATTTTTTGTTCACTGCCGTTTCTCAGCTCAGGCATTGATTTTACGATGTATGGAATTACATCGCCTGCACGTTCAACCAACACCGTATCGCCAATCAACAAATCCTTGTCGGCAATAAAATCTTCATTGTGCAGCGAGATGCTTGTTACTGTTACACCACCAATGGCAACGGGGTCAATTTTTGCAACAGGAGTAACAGCACCGGTTCTTCCAACCTGGTATTCAACAGCACGCAGTTTGCTTGTTCCCTGCCGTGCTTTGAATTTGTAAGCAATGGCCCAGCGTGGATGATGGCTGGTCATGCCCATTTTATCCTGCAGCTGTAAATCGTTTACTTTAATTACCATGCCATCAATTTCATACGGAAGATCATCTCTCTTTTCTTCAAACGCATTGATATGATCAATCACTGCCTGTATACCTCTTACAACTTTCTTTTCTTTTTCAGGACTGCGGAAACCAAGTTCCCACATGAGTTGCAATGCAGAACTATGTGTGTGCATGACGTTGTACATCGACGATTTATCATCGATCATTGCCACATAGCCAACATGATAAAGAAATGCTTCAAGATTTCTGCGTGCAACTTCCTTCGCATCTTTTATTCTTAATGTGCCGCTGGCTGCATTACGTGGATTGGCAAGTGGCGGCAGGTTTTCTTCGGCAAGCTGATCGTTGTACGCTTTGAAATTTTTCTTGCTCATTAAAATTTCACCACGTATTTCAATTTGCCTGATACCGTACTTTGAAAACACAGCTGAAAGCGGAATAGATTTGATCTGCCTGATGTTTGTTGTGATTTCTTCACCTTCTGTTCCATCGCCTCTTGTTGCACCACGGGTTAATAAATCATCTTCGTATATAAGAGAAATACTTGCACCGTCAAATTTCGGTTCAACACAATATTCAATTTCATCCAGTCCGCTTGCTTCTTTTGCCTTGCGGTCCCAATCATACAAATCATCAGCATTGTAAGAGTTTTCAAGGCTCAGCATGGGAACAAGATGCTGCACTTTTTTAAAATCATTTCCCAGGCCTTTGGCTACACGCTGTGTTGGAGAGCCGGGGGTGATGAGTGAAGGATCGGCAGCTTCGAGGTTTTCAAGTGCTTTGTACAACTGATCGTATTCATAATCGCTGATGAGCGGATCGTTCAATATATAATAACGGTATTCATGAAAACGCAACACATCACGAAGTGCTTCGGGATTAGCTGTTGTAATTGCATGTTCATGAACAAGCTTCAGTAATTCTGTTGTAGTATGCTGTAATTCTTTTGTCGTGGTTGGCGAATACATATCATTTAAATGAGGCCGTAAAAATACAAGGACTATTTGCAAAACAAATTAATTTAGCCTGCAATTCTTTTATTATGATCAGGTACATTTTATTTTCATTGCTTGCTGCAGCATTTTTTCCATTGAGTGAAAAAACAACTGTTGATACATTGTTCATCAACGGAACTGTATATACGGTTGATGCTGCTTTTTCAAAAGCGGAAGCTATTGCAGTAAAGGATGGAAAAATTGTAGCTGTTGGAAAAACTGCTGAACTGCAGAAAACATTTTCTGCAAAACAAACTGTTGACCTGCATGGCAAATATGTTTTTCCCGGCTTTATTGATGCACATGCACATTTTTTAAGTTATGGACTGAGTCTGCGCATTGTTGATCTTACAGGAACCAAAAGCTGGAGCGAATGCCTGAAAAGAGTACAGCAATATGTTGCAGCAAAGAAATTGCAGCCAAACGAATGGATTGTTGGAAGAGGATGGGATCAGAACGACTGGGATGTGAAAGATTTTCCTGTAAACGATTCACTGAATGTATTGTTTCCTCAAAATCCTGTATTGCTTACAAGAGTTGATGGTCATGCAGCAGTAGTGAATGATGTGGCGTTAAAGCTGAGCAATGTCAATGCAGCAACAACCATCAGCGGCGGAGAAGTAGTTGTGAAAAGCGGTAAGCCCACAGGAATATTAATTGATAATGCTGTTGATTTTGTTGGTGATCGTATTCCTGCACCAACAGAACAGCAGATTAAAGAGGCATTGCTTGGCGCACAGAAAAATTGTTTTGCAGCAGGATTAACAACAGTTGATGATTGCGGTTTATCGTATCTCAATGTTTTGCAGTTGGAGAAGTATTACAAAACCGGTGAATTAAAAATGCGTTTGTATGTAATGCTCAGCGATTCGAAGTGGAACTATGATGCCATTTTTAAAAGAGGAAAAATTAAAACCGACCGTTTAAATGTGCGGAGTTTTAAAGTGTATGCTGATGGTGCTCTTGGATCAAGAGGTGCATGTATGCTTCAGCCGTACAGCGATGTAAAGGATCATTACGGATTTTTATTAAGCAGTGCGGCTCATTTTGATTCTGTTGCTGCAGTGATTTATAAAAATGGTTTCCAGATGTGTACGCATGCAATTGGCGACAGTGGCAACAGGATTATCTTAAACACTTATGGCAAATATTTAAAAGAGAAGAATGATTTAAGATGGCGTATTGAACATGCACAGGTGGTGAATAAAAATGATTTCAGTTTGTTTGGGGAATTCAGCATAGTTCCAAGTGTGCAGCCAACACATGCAACAAGTGATATGTATTGGGCAGAGCAGCGTGTTGGTCCGGAACGTATAAAAGGGGCGTATGCTTATAAAGATTTGCTGAAACAAAATGGCTGGATTCCGCTGGGAACAGATTTTCCTGTGGAAGATATTGATCCGCTGAAAACATTTTATGCAGCGGTATTCAGGAAAGATGCAAAGGGATGGCCCGCAGCAGGTTTTCAGACGGAGAATGCTTTAACGAGAAAAGATGCAATAAGAGGAATGACCATCTGGGCTGCAAAATCAAACTTTGAGGAAAACGAAAAGGGCAGTATTGAAAAAGGAAAGCTTGCAGACTTTGTTATACTTGATACCGATTTAATGACGGCATCATTTGAACAAATACTGAAAGCACAGGTGATTATAACCATTTGCGGAGGTGAAACTGTTTACGGCAGGTAATAAGTGTATCCTTTTTTTGAAGGTTCATTTTTTATTTAAATATTATGCAGCTTCACTCCTGAATTCTCTTGGCGTACTGTTTTTCTTTTTTGTAAACACACGGTTAAAGTAAGTAATAGATTCAAAGCCTGCACTTCTTGCAATAGATGAAATTTGCTTATCGGTTTCAATTAACTGGTAGCAGGCATAACCAATACGTATATCATTGAGGTAGTCAGAAAAGGTTTTTCCTGTTGCCCGTTTAAAAAATTTGCAAAAAGCACTGGGCGAAATATTAATAATGGAGGCTGCTTCGCTGATAGAAACAGGTTTTGAAAAATTATTTTCAAGATATGTGCAAACCTGGTTTATGCGTTGCTCTTTATTCTTTGCCTGTGAGGCATCGTAATCTGATGATGCAAGTTTTCTACCTTTTTGTTTGGCAAGCTGACCGAGCAGCCAGATCAGATCATTAATTTTTTCAACTCCGTTTTTTGCGGGCAAAGCAAGAATTTTTTCTTTAAACAATTTACTGTTCTTAAAGTGAAGGCCGTATTTGCTGGTTTGGAGCAACCGTTTAATGCTTTCAAATTCATTCAAGCCGATAAAGCTGTTAAATAAGGAAGCTGAAAACTGTATCACAACAAATTCACAGTTTTTGCTTTTCATCTTGCGGTCGGTAACCCATGTGTGCGGGAGATCGGGTCCTATCAAAACGAGATCCCCTGCTTTAAACTGCTCATAGCTGTCGCCTACAATTCGCTTGCCTGCAACATTTATTTTATAAGTTAGTTCATACTCAGGATGGTGATGCCAGTAAAATTCAAGCAAAGGCAGGTTCATTCTGTATGCAACTAAAAAAGGCTTCCCCTCTCCCGGGACAATTTTTTCAAGTTCGGCTTTCATGCAAAAAAATCAGGGCTGAAATATTTGTCAACTAAATTAAACAATGTTGGCAATATAGTGTAATAAAATGGAAATATTGTTCAATTAAGCGGGCTGCCTTGATTATAGCTTTGCATTCCATATTCATGTATTTTCCAAAATCCGGCAAAACGCCGGGATTGTAACCGGAAAAGAAATATGAAAAGATGGGTAATAACTTTGCGTGAACTGTATTAATGAATTGCTATATGAAAAGAATATTACTCCTGCTGATTGCGTTGCCATTGGTGCTTTCTGCCAGTGCACAATTGCTTTCTTTTTCGCCTGATTTTCCTTTAGACAACAGTAATGTAACCATTACAATGGATGCAACAAAAGGAAACAAAGGGTTGATGGGTTATACAGGGGATGTATTTGTTCACATTGGCGTCATTACAAATCTCAGTTCATCTTCATCCGATTGGAAATATGTAAAAACAACATGGGGCAGCACCGATGTAAATTATAAGGCAAATGTTGTTTCTTCAAATGTTTGGTCGTTCACTATTAATAATGTTAGGAGTTACTTTAGCGTTCCCGCAGGTGAAACAATCCTGCGGATCGCTATTTTATTCCGGAGTGGATCGGGAAGCATTAAGCAGGCTAATACAGACGGAAGCGATATGTACGTTCCTGTCTATGCTCCAGGTGTTTTTGCGGTAAGGTTTACTTCTCCTGCGATGCAGCCTACTTATAACATGGTTCCAGAGCCTGTTAATGTTACAATTCCGGCAACGATCCCGGTAACAGCTGTTACTTCTGCTAATGCCGCTATTACATTACGTTACGACGGAACACAAATTGGTTCTGCTGCGTCGGCACAAACCGTTAGCGGAACTGCCAATGTTACAACAGAATGTAATCATAAAATAACTGTTGAAGCTTTTGATAATACAACATATAAAAGAGATACAATTGGTTTTGCCGTAACACCGGTAACCTATCCAACAGGCGCCCGCCCTGCCGGATTTAAAGACGGGATTACGTATGATAATAACAATACCGAAGCGGTTTTGATTTTATATGCACCATTGAAAAGTAAAGTGATTGTATTGGGCGACTTTAATAACTGGACTGAATCCTGCGAAAGCATTTTAAGAAAAGACGGTGATTATTTCTGGACAAGAATTACAGGCTTAACGCCTGGAACAAACTACCGTTTTCAATATGTTGTTGATGATGCCATCCGCTTTGCTGATCCTTACAGCGAACTGGTGCTTGATCCCAACAACGATCAATACATTTCGCCAGCAACTTACCCCAATATGCCGGCTTACCCCACAGGAAAAACAACGGGCGGAATTGTTGGTGTATTAACACCCGGCGAAACAGCTTATACATGGACAAGTAACAGTTATGCCCGTCCTGATAAAAGGGACCTGTTGATTTATGAACTGCTGGTGAGAGATTTTACTTCAGCAAAAAACTGGCAAACATTAAAAGATACATTAGGTTACATTAAAAGGCTTGGTTTTAATGCCATTGAGTTAATGCCAATTAATGAATTTGATGGTAATGAGAGCTGGGGTTACAACCCATATTATTTCTTTGCTCCCGATAAAGCATATGGAACAAAGAATGCATTAAAAGCTTTTATTGACCAGGCACATAGTTTAGGAATTGCAGTGATACAGGACATTGCATTCAATCATGCAACAGGTCAATCGCCGCTTGCAATGATGTGGTGGAACAGTACAAGCAGCCAGCCAGCAGCAAACAGTCCGTATTTTTATGAAACTGCTCAGCACCCTTTTAATGTGTTTAACGATTTTAATCATAATACAGCAGCAACCAAATATCACACAGCAAGATTTATCCGCCATTGGCTTACAGAGTATAAAATAGATGGTTTCCGCTGGGACTTAAGTAAAGGATTTACCAATCAGAACTGCGCAGGTAATCAGTCGTGCTGGGACGCATACAATGCAGACCGTATTAATATCTGGAAACGCTATTACGATTCCATGCAGGTGGTTTCAAACGGTTCATATTGTATAATGGAACATCTTGGCGGAGATCAGGAAGAAGCTGAACTGGCAACTTACGGAATGATGTTTTGGGGAAATCATAATTATGCGTTCAATCAAAACACAATGGGCTACAGCAGTGGTTCTGATATTAACAGAGCTTACTGGCGCAACAGGGGAAGTAGTGGTTCTTACTGGAATTCATCCAACCTGCTTGATAAGCCTCATTTAATTACTTACGCTGAAAGCCATGATGAAGAACGCCTGATGTATAAAAACATTTTATACGGTGCAACAAACGGTTCATATAATGTAAAAGATACAACAACAGGTTTAAGAAGAAACGAAGCAGCGGCAGCAGTTCTTTTAGGTATTCCGGGTCCCAAAATGATCTGGCAATATGGTGAACTTGGTTACGACTATTCTATTAATTATTGCACAACCGGCGGCACACCGGGAACAGTGAACAATAATTGCCGGTTGGATTCTAAACCCATCCGCTGGGATTATTATCAGCAACAAAGCCGCAGGCGTTTGTATGATCTGTATTCGGCAATGGCAAAACTCCGTCAGCAAAAACCACTTGCATTCAGATCGTTTTCACTTGCAAGCGGTACCGATTTGGGAAGCAATCTTGTAAAAATTGTAGCTGTTGATCATATTGATTTAAAATATGTAGTTGTTGCAAACTTTGATGTATCACAACAAACACCTTCGGTAACATTTCCGGCAACAGGAACATGGTATGATTATACCAATGGCGGAAGTATAACTGTAAGCAGTGCTGCCTACAGCGTAAGCCTTGCACCCGGCGAATACAAAGTTTACTTAAACGAGAATATTGCTGGCGGAATCGTATCAGGTGTGTCAAGAGATATTGTTGCAACAAACAGCAATTTCAGACTTAGTGTTTATCCTAATCCTGTGCAAAATGCAGCTATTGTAAAATACGAATTACCCAAAAGCGGTAAAGTAAGTTTACAACTGATCAACATGCAGGGACAGGTATTGGTATCAAAAAATTTAGGTTTTCAGTTAAAAGGATTACAGGCTTATGAACTAAACAACAGTCTTGCCGGTTATCCTTTAGTTGGCGGTCAATATATTTTACAGGTGAGAGTAGATAATGTAGTAAGAAATGAAAAAATTATCATTGAGCAGCAGTAGAAAAAATATATTGTCTTAATAGATGGACTAAACTAAAAAGGGGTTGATGTGGCTGATTAAGATCAGCATTTAATACATTGACTTTTTCTTTTGATTGGTTATAAATTGTGAAATCTTAAAACAAAACTATTGATTATGACTCCCAAACGACTGCTTGCCCATGCAGGTGCTTTGATGCTCCTGTTCATGGTTGTAGCACAATCTGTTTTTGCCCAGGGTAAAACTGTAACAGGGAAGGTAACTGATAGTAAAGACGGAAGCCCGGTACCGAATGCTTCCATTACTATTAAAGGAACCTCCAAGGGAACAACAACTGATCAAGGTGGTAATTTCAGAATTGCTGTTGAAAACAATAATGCAGTTCTGGTTATTTCTTCAGTTGGGTTCGGAACTACAGAAGTTGCAGTTGGCGACCAAAGTACATTGGCTATTACCTTAGTTTCCACTCAGTCCACACTCAACGAAGTTGTTGTTGTTGGTTATGGTACGCAAAGAAGGAGAGATCTTTCCGGTTCTGTAGCAACAGTTTCTTCGAAAGACTTTGTAAAAGGTGCGCTTCAAACACCTGAACAATTAATTGCAGGTAAAGTTGCGGGTGTACAAATTACACCCAATAGTGGTGCTCCTGGTAGTGGTAGCCGCATCCGTATTCGTGGTGGTGCTTCACTGAATGCAAGTAACGATCCGCTGATTGTAATTGATGGAGTACCGGTTGATAATGGCGGAATTTCCGGCGCAGCCAATCCTCTTAACTTGATTAACCCAAATGACATTGAAACCTTTACCGTGCTGAAAGATCCATCTGCGGCAGCGATTTACGGATCAAGGGCCTCAAATGGTGTTATTCTTATTACAACCAAAAAGGGTAAGAAAGGAAAAGTAAAATATAATTTCAGTGCACAGGGTTTTGTACAAACTCCATCAAATAAAGTTGATGTGTTGAGTGCTGATGAAGTTCGTGCAATTGTGAATGCGAATGGAACTACAGCACAGAAAGCAATGCTTGGAAAAGAAAACACAAACTGGCAGGATGAAATTTACAGAAATGCTTTTGCCCAGGACTTTAACCTTAGCGCAGCAGGCGCAATTGCTGATGGTAAGTTGCCTTTCCGTTTATCAGGTGGTTACCTGAACCAGGATGGTATTTTAAAAACAGGAAACTTTCAACGTTTAACAGGTGCTTTCAACTTAAGCCCGAGTTTGTTGAAAAATAAACTGAAGATTGACTTAAATATCAAAGGAACAAAAACAAATACTGATTTTGCAAACGAAGGTGCTATCGGCAACTCCATAACTTTCGATCCTACTCAACCCATATACTCTTCAAGCAAGCGTTATGGTGGTTATTGGGAATGGATGGAAAATGATGGCTTGCCCATGCAATTGTCAAACCGTAACCCGATTGGTTTACTGAACCTGAGATCAGATAAAAGTGAAGTACTCAGAAGCATCGGTAATATTCAGTTCGACTACCAGATTCCGTTTGTAAGAGGGTTAAGGGCAAATCTTAACCTTGGTTATGATGTTTCAAAAGGAAGCGGAAGAAGAATTGTATCAGACAGTGCTGCTGATAACTATCGCCGCAAAGGGGTTAATAATCCTTATTACCAGGAGCGTACAAATAAGTTGATGGACTTTTACTTCAACTATACCCAGAACTTTAAAGCAATTAACAGCCGTGTTGATTTCACTGCTGGTACTGGTTATCAGAGTTTCACCAACTACAGCTTTAACTTCCCGGATGTAAGATATAACGGCGATACAATTCCCGGTTCATCTCAGGAATATATTTCACAAGATCCAGGATATACTTTGATTTCATACTACGGACGTTTGGTTTATACGCTGGCTAATAAATACACTGTAACGTTAAATGCCCGTACCGACGGTACTTCTAAGTTTAATAAAAACAACCGTTGGGGTTTCTTCCCTTCTGCTGCTTTTGCATGGTTAATTAACGAAGAAGAGTTTTTGAAAAATTCAAAGGTGGTTTCAAATCTTAAACTCCGTGCGGGTTACGGTGTTACAGGTCAGCAGGATGGAATTCCTTATTACGGTTTTATTCCTGTTTACGGCTTGAGTAATAACCAGGCTCAGTATCAGTTTGGAAGCAGTTATTATAATATGCTTCGCCCCGGAGCTTATGATGCAGATCTTCGCTGGGAAACAACAACAAATATCAATGCTGCACTTGATTTCGGATTTATCAACAACCGTATCAATGGTACTATTGAAGGGTTCTCCCGTAAAACAAAAGACCTGTTAAGTACTGTTCCTATTCCTGCCGGTTCAAACTTCACCAACAACCTCTTCACCAATGTTGGTAATATTGAAAGTAAAGGCTTGGAGGTAACACTGAACGTTGTTCCTGTAAGAACGAAAAGAGTTGATTGGGATTTTGGTGTAAACTTTACTTATGTGGTTCCAAAAATCACCAAACTGCTGGTGAATGAAGATCCCAACTTTACAGGTGTTGCTGTAGGTGGTATCAGTGGTGGTACAGGTAATACCATTCAGCGTCATATTGTTGGCGAACGCCCCAATTCATTCTATGTGTACAAGCAGATTTATGATGCCAATAACAAACCAATTGAAGGTTTGTACGAAGACATGAACCGTGATGGTATCATCAACGAAAAAGATTTGTACATCTTCAATTCCCCGGAATCAAAATATTTCCTTGGTTTTACTTCTAACATCACTGTTGATCGTTTCAGCGCAGGATTTATTATGCGTGCAAGCATTGGAAATTATATGTACGATAACCTGAACTCAAATAATGGTGTTTACCGTCAGATCGTTAATCCGCTTAATTTCCTTGCAAACGGAACGAAAGATTACCTGTTTACAGGATTTTACAACAACCAGTATTTTTCTGATTATTATATTAAGAACGCTTCATTCCTGAAGATGGATAACATCAACTTTGGTTATGATGCCGGACAAATTGCGAAAAACGTAAGAATGCGCATCACAGCCAACATTCAGAACGTGTTCGTAATTACCAAGTATAAAGGATTGGATCCTGAAGTTTCTGGTGGTATCGACAATACAATTTATCCACGTCCACGTACATATGTGCTTGGTGTAAATCTTGATTTTTAATTAAACAAACATCTGAATTATGAAACGTATTTCAGTATATATAACTTCACTGGTGTTGGGAATGGCGCTTTTAGCAAGCTGTCATAAATCGCTCGATAAAAATCCCCCCAACACACTTTCTTCAGATGCTGTTTACAGCACTGAAGCCGGGTACATGGAAGTGCTGGCCAAAGTTTATGGCAGCATGGCTTTAACGGGTAACCAGGGTCCTGCCGGTTCCGGCGACGTTGCAGGTATTGATGAAGGTACTTCCGACTTTCTCCGTTTATTCTGGAAAGCACAGGAATTAAGTACCGATGAAGCTGTAGTTGCATGGAACGACCCCGGCATCCAGGATTTTCATAACATGAACTGGAGCTCAAGCAACCCGATGCTTAAAGGTTTGTACTACCGCTGTACTTATATTATTACACTTTGCAACGAATTCATCAGGGAAAGTGCTGATGATAAAGTCAGTGCACGTGGTTTTTCAGGAACAACTGCAACCAACATTAAACAAATGCGTGCTGAAGCAAGATTTGTAAGAGCTTTTGCAAACTGGGTGCTGATGGATTTATATGCAAACCCGGGCTTTACTACAGAAAATGATGCGATTGGTAAATTCAATCCTGTACGTAAAACACGCAGTGAATTGTTTGCTTATGTTGAATCTGAACTGAAAGCAATTGATGCCGATTTACCTGCTGCAAAAACCGCTGCTTATGGCCGTGTTGATAAAGCTGCTGCATGGGCTTTGCTTGCACGTACTTATCTCAATGCAAAAGTTTATACAGGAACAGATAAATACACAGATGCAATTACTTACTCTAAAAAAGTAATTGATGCAGGATACAGTTTGCTCAGCAACTATACATGGTTGATGCTGGCTGATAATAATGTAAACAACCCGGAAGCTATCTGGACACTGAACTATGATGGCATTAAAACAAAAAACTACGGAGGCACTACTTTCCTCGTGAATGCTTCAGTAGGTGGCGATATGGATAAAACAGTTTCAGGTCTTGGAGCATGGGGCGGTGTACGTGCTACAAAAAATTTGCCTCTTCTGTTTCCTGATGTAAACGGAACAGCTGACAAAAGAGCGCAGTTTGTAACAGGCTCGCAAAATCTTGAAATCAACAACATTGCTGATTTTAAAGACGGACTGGCTGTTGTAAAATTCCGCAACAAAACACGCACCGGCGCATTTGGTCAGGATCCTGATAAAACGTTCTCTGATATTGACTTCCCCATTTTCCGTTTGGCAGAAATGTACCTGATTTATGCCGAAGCTGTAAAACGTGGCGGTACCGGTGGTTCAGAAGCACAGGCACTTACTTATCTTAATAACTTAAGAACAAGAGCGCAGGCTTCAGCAATTGGTACTTACACTGTTGATTTTGTTTTAGACGAAAGAGGAAGAGAGTTATATTGGGAAGGCTTCCGCCGTACCGATCTTGTTCGTTACGATCGTTTTGTTGAAGCTACTTATTTGTGGCCATGGAAAGGCGGTGCTAAAAACGGAGCTGGTGTTGATGCATACAGGAAAATTTATCCTATTCCTGATTCAGAAATTGCAGCAAACCCGAACCTTACACAGAACACAGGCTATTAATCAAAAAAAATAAAAAGATATGAAATCATACGTAACCAAATTTTCGCTTCTGCTGGCAATCGTATCTTTCTTTGCCTGCAAGAAAGTAGAAAATAAAATTTACTACGAGGGCGGAACGAATCCGGTGCTTACAGCAAGTACTGCTGCTGTAAGTCTGCAACCCGGCCAGGAAGCCAATACAGCGATTGTGTTCAAATGGACCAATCCGGAGTATAAATTCACAACAGGTATCAGCTCACAGGATGTAACTTATACATTTGAAATGGATACTGTAGGTGGTAACTTCAGCAGCGGTGCTAAATATTCAACAGCATACGCTAAAGATTTGTCCAAAACATTTACTGTTACCGAACTGAATGGAATTTTGGGCAATACCATGTTGCTGCAAAATGATCCCCGCAGAAACTATTCATTGCAGGTGAGAGTAACATCACGTTTAGGTACAGGCGTTGCTGCAGTTCCTTTAACATCAAATGTTGTAACGTTTTCTGCAAGCCCGTTTGTTCCACCTCCAAAAGTAGAAGCTCCGGGTACAGCAGCTAACAACTATACTGATGGTAACTTATGGATAGTTGGTGATGCAAGTTTCAATGGCTGGGATAACCCTGTAAAACCTCCATACGATGTGTCACAGAAGTTTACGAAAGTTTCTAAAACTCTGTACACACTTACAGTTGCACTTCCCGGTGGTGGTGGTTATAAGCTCATCCAAACACAAGGTGTTTGGGGTACACAATATCACATGACAACAGGAACATGGCAGGCAGGTGAATTTGAAAAGAAAGATGCTGATCCGCAATTCCCTGGTCCTCCTTCTGCAGGTACTTATAAAATAACTGTCAACTTCCAGTTAGGAACTTACAGTGTTGTAAAACAGTAAAAACAAATGAACATGAAACTATTTAATCAATACGGGTTTTTCGCATTGCTTTTGGTTTTTGCTTTTACAGCATGTGAAAAAGCTCCCGAATTATCTTACTACAAAAACGGAACGGCAGTAACGCTGTCGTCTTCTGCTTCAACTGTTACTATGACAGCGGCTGACTCCAACACAGTGAAACTTACACTGAACTGGACAAGCCCTGCGTATGCAACAGACTCAAACACGTACAAGTATATTCTTGAACTTGATTCAAGCACAAGAAATTTTACAAAACCAAATACAGTAATTCAAACAGGCAGCAAAACCAAATCCTTTACAGGAAAAGAAATCAACAACATGCTGCTGAATTATGGTTTTGCATTGGGCACTCCTGTTGATCTTGATTTCCGTATTACTTCATCTTATGCAAATAACAATGAGCAATACAAATCAAATATTGTAAAGATCAGGGTTACTCCTTACAGCGATCCTTCTGTATTAACTACACAAAAAACATCTGTAACAGGTTCGTTAAACACAATGAACAATGCTTCTAACAAGTTTAGCTGGGCTGCTGCTTTTAACGGTTACAGTGGGGTGGTTACTTATACTTTACAGTACGATTCAACAGGCAAAAACTTTGCTTCTCCCCAAGATGTTTTAATTGGTAATTCACTGTATGAAAAAACATTTACAGAAGGTGAAATAAATGACTTTGCATTAACAGAAGGTGTTGCCGGTGGTACAACAGGCAAACTCGATTTCCGCATTAAATCGGTAACAGCACAGGGTGCAACTTCTTATTCAAACACTGTATCTGTAACAATTGCCACTTATATTCCATTGCTCCGCTTCTATCTGCCGGGTGGTTACCAGGCTGCAACCGGAAACGGAACAGACTGGAGTCCATCAAATGCTCCTGAATTTATCAGGGATCTTCGTCCTGCTGCATTAAACAAACTGTATTATCTCTACATCTGGTTACCTGCCGGTGCCGAATTTAAAGTAACACAGGGAAGAAGCTGGGATGTAAATTATGGCGGAACTGGTGGAAACCTTGTTGCTGGTGGTTCAAACTTCTCTGTTGCAACTGCTGGTTTTTACAGAATTTCGATTGACAGAACATCACTGAAATATGACATACGTGAAGGTCGCATGGGTTTTGTTGGCAGCTTAAACGGATGGAGTCCATCTGCAACGTTCCCGACCAACGCAATGGGCGCAGCAGCAACTAACCTGTTTGTAGGTATTGCAACCATGCCTACAGGTGGATGGAAACTGATTGACTTTAACGATTGGAACAGTGGAGATATTTCTGTTACAAATGCAAGAAGCTATGGTTCAACAGGCGGAAGCGGAAGTGCAATGGTGGTTAACGATGCAAACTTCCCTGATGTTACAACTGCAGGCCGTTACCGTGTAATCTGGGACGGACGTAATGTGGATGGAATAAAATACGAAATGTCACCAGCAACTGAAATGCGTTTGGTAGGTAACGGTATCCAGGGTGTACCTGACTGGAACCCCGGTGCAAGTCCTCAAATGTCTTACATGGGTAACGGTGTATGGCAGATTACTGCAACATTGGTTGCCGGTAAGGATATTAAATTCCTTGCGGGAAATGACTGGGGTGCTTTTGACTATGAAGATAACAGTGGTGGAACTACAGCAACAGGTGTTGCACGTAAAATTAAATGGGAAGGTGGCGATAACTTCAAAACACCAACATTAAACGGTACGTACATCATTACATTGAATGAATACACACAAACAGTAACAATCAACTAATCGTTATCTGTTTGATGATAAAAATGCAGGAAGTTTTCTTCCTGCATTTTTTGTTTGAAGAAGTTTAAAAGGTTTTCGAAACCTTTCAGGGCTTTTAGCTATTACGTATCTTTAAAATTAAATGAAAGTAGTATTACTTATAATGAGCACTTTGTTGTTGTATTTGAAGGATACAAAGCAACCCGATTTTTTGCAGGCAGGTAAAGTTTACGAGATAATTAAATTAAAGGGGACAAAAGCAGATGTCGGGAAAATTCTTTTTTGGGGAAAAAACAAAAGGATCAAATATTCTTCAATCCAATTAAAATGTAATGACAAACTAAGTGGAATAACTATAACTTCCGGCACTGATTTACTTGCTTATTATAATATTGAAACAACAGGGAGCTTTTTTAATATTGATAATTATTTGCCATTAAGAGACCATCTTTCTTTTAATGATCCCCAAGAAAGGAAATATAAGTTAGAAGTTATGAAAAACGAAAATGGCAAAATAGATATTAAAATTTCCAATTACGGGAAGCTAAATTTACTTAGTCGGCCAGTTCATTTATTGTTACAGAGCTCTAAATAGTCGGAACGTAATATTCTATATGTTGACTTTTTAATTACAGACTTATAATGGTAGCAAAAAAAGTATGAAAAAATATTTTTACTTCTTCTTTTTGATTCCTTCGTTCATTAGCTGCAGTAAAAGTGAAAAGAAAATTGCAGGTGTTTATGTTAAGTCACCATCGCATTATACAATAGACACTTTGTTTGTTTATGCTGATAGCTTACAGCCGACATTAGTTTATAATAGAAAAGTTTACAAGTACATGCAAAGATTTTACAATAAATCAACCGGGCAAATACTTTTTGAAAATAGGTCAACATGGTGGATAAATGATAATGGCAGATTAGAATTAGACAATCTTTATCTTGATGGAGACAACAACCCTGAAAATTATTCTTATTCACCTGTAGCCATAAAGAACGCAGTAATTTCAAGTTCTCTCCCATTAAAATCTGATAAGATAATAGTTAACGAAGATGAGGGCGTATTCTACTTAAAGGTAAAGTAATTAAGTTTTTTGTGTTTAGTACGTTTCAGAATAGACAACGGCTAACTTTTCTTTTTTATCTGCTAACTTTACCTAATGCCTTTTCAACTTCATTCATCATACACACCTGCTGGCGATCAGCCGCAGGCCATTCAGCAATTAACCGAAGGAATTCTCAACGGAGAAAAATTCCAGACATTGCTCGGCGTTACCGGCAGTGGTAAAACATTCACCATTGCCAATGTTATTCAGAATGTGCAGAAACCAACACTGGTGCTTACACATAACAAAACACTGGTGGCACAATTGTATGGCGAGTTTAAACAGTTCTTTCCTGATAATGCAGTTGGCTATTTCGTAAGCTATTACGATTACTATCAGCCTGAGGCATACATGCCCGTTAGTGATACCTACATCGAAAAGGATTTAAACATCAATGAAGAATTAGACAAACTTCGTTTGCAGGCAACAAGCGAATTGCTCAGCGGACGGAGAGACATCATCATCGTTGCAAGTGTAAGTTGTATTTATGGTATGGGTAATCCCACTGATTTTGAAAACGGTATTATCCGCATCACAAAAAAACAAACACTTTCACGGCAGGGATTTTTACATTCACTCGTGAACAGTTTATACAACCGCACACAGGGCGATTTTACGAGAGGAACATTTCGTGTAAAAGGCGATACGGTTGACATCAATCTCCCCTATGTTGATTTTGGTTACCGTGTTACATTCTTTGGCGATGAAATTGAAGAAATAGAAACACTCGAAATAAAAACCGGTAAGCGCATTGGCAAGGTTGATAATGCGGCTATCTTCCCTGCTAATTTATATGTAGCGCCAAAAGATATGATGCAGGAAATTATTTATGAAGTACAGGATGAATCAGCTGCGCAGGTGGAGTATTTTAAAAGTGTTGGTAAATATATTGAAGCACAGCGTTTGAAAGAACGTACAGAATATGATCTGGAAATGATCCGTGAGCTTGGTTATTGTAACGGTATTGAAAACTATTCACGGTTTTTTGATCGTCGTCAACCGGGTACAAGACCATTCTGCCTGCTTGATTATTTCCCGAAAGATTTTTTAATGGTGATTGATGAAAGCCATCAAACCATTCCGCAGGTAAGCGGTATGTATGGTGGCGACAGAAGCCGTAAATTAATTCTGGTTGATTATGGTTTTCGTTTACCAAGTGCATTGGATAACCGCCCGTTGAACTTTCATGAATTTGAAAGTTTGTTGAATCAAACTGTTTTCATCAGTGCAACTCCTGATGATTATGAACTGGAAAAAACAGGTGGTGTTGTGGTGGAACAGATTGTTCGTCCGACAGGGTTGCTTGATCCGCCAATTGAAATCCGTCCAAGCGTTAACCAGATTGATGATTTGCTTAATGAAATTGATAAGCGTGTGAAGAAGGGCGATCGTGTATTGGTAACAACACTCACCAAACGCATGGCCGAAGAGATGGATAAATATTTGCAACGCATCAACATCAAATCAAAATACATTCACAGCGAAGTACACACATTGGATCGTGTGGAAATTTTGCGGCAGTTACGCTTGGGTGAAATTGATGTGTTGGTTGGAGTGAATTTATTGCGTGAAGGACTGGATTTGCCTGAGGTTTCACTTGTTGCTATTCTTGATGCAGATAAAGAAGGGTTCTTACGTAATGAAAAAAGTTTAACACAAACAGCTGGTCGTGCAGCAAGAAATGTAAACGGTCTCGTTATTTTTTATGCTGATAAGATGACGGAAAGCATGCGCCGCACCATTGAAGAAACCAACCGCAGAAGAGAAAAACAGGTTGCATACAATATTGAACATGGCGTTACTCCAAAAACAATTATCAAGAGTATTGACCAGGTGATGAAACAAACATCAGTACTTGATATTAAAGGATACGATACAAGTAAACCGTATGCCCTTTCGCCAGATGGTGAACTGGTGAATGTTGCTGCAGAAGACCAGGAAACCTATCAAACCATTCCTCAGATTGAGAAAGCAGTTGCGCAGACTAAAAAGAAAATGGAAAAAGCTGCAAGAGATCTTGATTTCATGGAAGCTGCACGTTTGCGTGATGAAATGTTTGTGTTGCAAAAGCAACTGGATGAAATGAAAAAGTGATGTTGAGTACTTCTTGTTAAAATGCACTAAAACAGATATTCCTATATTTGTCATTCTTATAACACCTGAAAATTAAAAAATGATGGAAAATCTTTTTGAAAAATTCAGGCTGGGCAATGAAAAGGAAAATCTTGAAACAGTAGTACAGAACATTGTCAACGGTGTTGTCTTCAGGGGTACAAATCTGTGGATTCTTATACTTGCCATTTTAGTTGCCTCGTTAGGATTAAATGTTAATTCAACAGCCGTTATTATTGGTGCAATGCTTATTTCGCCATTGATGGGTCCCATTATGGGCGTTGGTCTTGCGATGGGTATGAATGGCATTGCTTTGCTTAAAAAAGCTGCTAGTAATTATTTAATTGCAACTGTGGTTGCATTGTCTGCTTCAACTGTTTTTTTTGTTTTATCTCCACTTAACGAAGCGCATTCAGAATTACTTGCAAGAACATCGCCTAACATTTATGATGTGCTTATTGCTTTGTTTGGTGGTCTAGCTGGAATTGTTGCAGTGTCGAGCAAAAACAAAGGAAATGTAATTCCGGGTGTTGCCATTGCAACTGCGTTAATGCCGCCTCTTTGCACAGCAGGTTATGGATTGGCTACTATGCAGCTTGAATTTTTTATTGGGGCATTTTACCTTTATATCATTAATACTGTTTTCATTGCTATTTCAACATTGCTGATTGTTCAATTACTGCATTTTCCAAACAAAGTTTTTCAAAACAAAAAACAGGAACTACTTTCCAAACGTATCATTTGGGCGGTAGTAATGGTAACAGCTTTGCCTAGTATTTATTTTGGGTACAATTTTATACAACAGGAACGTTTTATAAAAAGTGCCAATTTGTTTATTAGTAACGAGGCTCATTTTGAAGGCGATTATCTGCTGAATAAAAAAATTGATGCAAAGAATAAAAGGATTCTGCTTGTATTCGGAGGCAAAGAAATAAAAAATTCTGAAGTTGTAATCTTACAGAATCAAATGAAAAAATATGATATTCCCGGTGCTGTATTAGAAATTAAGCAAGGGTTTTCGAATTTAACAGTTGATGAATTAAAACAAAATGAGGCTAACTATGTACAGATTAATGAGACACTGACAGAAAAAGAAATACAGTTAAATAAATTTCGGGTAATTATTGATAGCATAAATAACAAACAAAAAACAGCAATTGATGTTTTTGGTGAGTTGAAGATATATTATCCTGCTTTAAAACAAGCTGTTATTGGTCCTTCGCTGCTGATCAATACTAAACAAGATCCAGTTCATACAACAGTTGTAGTTTTGTCTTTTTCAGAGAATATTCCACAATCTGACAGAGGTAAAATTGCAAGTTGGCTCAAACTCAGGATGAGATCAGATAGTTTAACTCTAATATTTGAGAAATGATTACAGTTATTATTCCGGCATTGAATGAAGAAAAAACAGTCGCCAGCGTTGTTGCTCTTGCGAAAAGCGCACCTTCTGTTACCGAGGTAATTGTTGTAGATGATAAATCATTTGATAAGACAATTGAAAAAGCAAAAGAGGCAGGAGCTGTTGTTATTACAAGCACCAAACTAGGTAAAGGCGCTTCCATGAAAGATGGAGTTCTTTATGCAAAGAATCAGGTGATTGTGTTCCTTGATGCAGATATTACAACGTACCCTGCAGATATTATTTCATTACTCACTGATCCAATAATAAAAGGTGATGCAGATTTTTGTAAATCATTTTTTTCACGGCAGGCAGGAAGAGTAACTGAATTAGTTGCCAAGCCTCTTTTGTCAATTCTGTATCCTGATTTTCCTTCTTTCTGGCAGCCGCTGAGTGGTATGATTGCTGGGCGGAAAGAATATTTTGAAAAAATTCAGTTCGAAGAAGGTTATGGAGTTGATATTGGAATATTGATTGATATGTACCAGATGGGGGTTAGAATTGAAGAAGTGAATATTGGTCATATTGAAAATCGGATGCAATCTTTAGAACAGTTGGGCAAAATGTCGAAAGAGGTTGCTTCGGTTATTTTAAAAAAATCTAAAAATAGCGGAGAGGCTAATTTTGAAACACTGGAGCATATACAGATGATCAGGGAACAAATGGATTTTGCTATAAGGGAAAGTTCAAGGGAATTAAAAAAGCTAGCCATATTTGATATGGATAATACATTGCTAAGGGCAAGTTTTATTCATACAGCTGCTGATAAATTTAACTTCAAAACCGAACTGCTCGACATTGTTACTTCACAAACAAACCCTTATATAAGAACTAAGCAAATAGCCAGGCTGTTAAAAGGAAAATCAATCAGCGATTTGCTGAATCTGACTGATGAGATTCCAGTAACAAAAGGAATTAAGGAAACAGTATCACTTTTGCAGGAAAACGGATTTGTGACTGGAATTATATCTGACAGCTACGATTGTATTACAAATCATTTAAAGAATAAGTTTGCTTTTGATTTTTCGTTGGCAAATGAACTTGAATTTTCAAAAAGCATTGCAACGGGCGAAGTAAAGGTTCCTTCTTTTTTTCTTTCTCATGAAGACAGCTTGTGTAAGCATGAGTTTTGTAAAACAAACGCTTTAATACATATTTGCAGACGATATAACATTCCCATTACAGATACACTTGCAATTGGCGATGGGGAGAATGATATTTGTATGATAAAAAAGGCTGGAATTGGCATTTCTTTTTGTTCTTCAAACAGCTTACTTGATGCAGTTGCTGACTTTGTAATTAAAGAACCGGATTTCTGTTTGCTTCACCCGATAATTTTGTAATCAATGGCTTTAATACTGATTATTTTTGTTTTAGGCTATTTAGCAATAGCATTTGAACATCCTCTTAAATTAAACAAAGCAGCCTCTGCTTTAATAACCGGGGTTTTATGTTGGATGATTTATTTCATTCTTACATCTGAAACACATTCTGCAACTGATGAACTACTGCACCATACTGGTGAAATTGCATCTATCCTTTTTTTTCTGTTGGGCGCCATGACAATTGTGGAATTAATAGATTCGCATGATGGTTTTGATCTTATCACTCAAAAAATTACAGCAACCGGCAAGGGAAAATTGTTATTGATTGTTTCGATTGTTACTTTTTTTCTTTCAGCACTTCTTGATAACCTTACAACTGCAATAGTGATGACTTCATTAATTGCAAAATTGCTGAATAAGAAGTCTGATAAACTATGGTTTGCAGGCATGGTAGTAATAACAGCTAATGCCGGCGGGGCATGGTCCCCGCTGGGTGATGTTACCACAACCATGTTGTGGATTGGGAAGCAGATTACAGCAATAAACATTATTAAACAATTGATTTTGCCCAGCATATTTGTTGCGGCAATTCCTGTTGCAATTGTAGGTTATCGTTTTAAGGGTAAAAAAATTACTGAGGCTCCTCAATTGAAGCGAACAGAGAAAGAAAGAAGAGATGGAAAAATTGTTCTTTTTTCCGGAGTTGGTTTTTTAATTTTTGTTCCCGTATTTAAAACCATCACACATTTGCCCCCATTTATGGGGATGTTGCTTGCTTTAGGTATGATGTGGGTTATTACCACTGTAATCCATAAAAGTAAAGAACCGGACAAGGCAGAAAAATATACAGTAGCCAAAGCTTTGCAGAAAGTTGATACGCCCAGTATTTTATTTTTCCTTGGTATTTTACTTGCAGTTTCAGCGTTGCAATCTGCAGGGTATTTAAAAGAGCTTGCAATTGCATTAACCAACTATTTAAAAAATGATTATTTAATTGCAACGGCTTTGGGCCTGTTATCTGCACTTGTTGATAACGTTCCTTTGGTTGCAGCATCACAAGGCATGTTTGATCTTTCAACTTATCCTACTGACCACCCTTTTTGGGAAATGCTTGCATTAACAACCGGGACAGGTGGCAGTGCAATTATTATTGGTTCTGCAGCAGGTGTTGCTGTAATGGGTATTGAGGAGGTTGATTTTATGTGGTATTTAAAGAAAATCAGTTGGCTTGCGTTAGTCGGTTTTGCAGCAGGCATTCTTATTTATCTTTTACAACTGCATTTTTTATTTAATCGGTAATGGAAAAAAATTTCAGAGGTGGGCTTGCAGGATTAATTAGTTATTTACGTACAAAACTCAGTCGTGTGCAGTTTGTTATGCTTATTGCAACTGTTACGGGTTTTGTTTCCGGCATGCTGGCGGTTTTACTAAAAACAATTGTGCATTATATACAACATGGAATTGATGCCATTCCTGTTTCAAAATTTTCCTATTTGATGTTCCCCTTGCTGGGAATATTGTTGACAGTTTTTATTGTAAATCGGTTCTTTCATGGATATATCGAACGGGGAATTGCAATGGTGCTGCGTGCAATTGCACGAAAATCATCTTACATTCCATTGAGTCATACATATCTGCATGTCATCACAAGTTCATTGACGGTTGGACTTGGTGGCTCTGCCGGTTTGGAAGCGCCCATTGTTGCAACAGGTTCAGCAGCAGGTTCAAATCTTGCACGTATCAGTGATCTGAATTATCAGGAACGTACATTGCTGATTGCATGCGGTGCAGCAGCTGGTATATCAGCAGTGTTTAATGCACCTATTGCAGGAGTTATATTTGCCATTGAAGTGTTACTGGTTGAAACGTTGGTGAGTTATTTTATTCCGCTCATTATTTCTTCAGTTGTTGGGGCACTTTGTTCTAAAATAATTCTTGCAGAGTCGTCGCTTTTCAATTTTGTTCTGAAGCAATCGTTCGATTACAAAAATGTTCCATACTATATTCTCCTGGGTATTTTGGCCGGCTTTGTTTCACTTTACTATGCAAGAGTATTTAAGTTCACTGAATCAAAGATTCACAGCTGGAAAATAAATAGCTATGGCAAAGTCATTATCGGCGGTTTGTTATTGCTGGGAATTTATTTTGTGTTTCCACCGCTTTTTGGCGAAGGCTATAACAGTGTAAAAAAAGTTGCGAACGGATCGTTCAATACGTTCATTGATAATACGACTTTGTTTTCTTTGCTTGGAACCAAATGGGCAATTATAGCTTTTGCAGCTTTTATTGTTTTGTTCAAACCTGTTGCTGCAGGCATTACAATCGGAAGTGGTGGTAATGGAGGTAACTTTGCTCCTTCTCTGTTTGCCGGTTCTTATTTAGGTTACTTCTTTTCACAGGTGTTAAATGCAACTCCGTGGGTAAAAATTCCTGTTGGCAATTTTAGTCTTGTTGGTATGGCTGGTGTATTAAGCGGTGTAATGTACAGCCCGCTAACAGCCATCTTTTTAATTGCAGAAATCACTAATGGTTATGAACTGTTTATTCCGTTAATGATTGTTTCATCTATCTCCTTTTTTATTGTCAAGACTTATGAACCGTTTTCAATGGACATAAAAAAACTTGCAAAAGAAGGCCAGGTCTTCACACATAAAAAGGAAAAGAATATTCTTACTTCGTTTACACTGGATGAAATAATGCAGGATCAATATGAAACAATCAGTCTTGATAAAAAACTGAAAGATCTTGTTGAACTGCTGAAAAAAAGTGAGAAAAATATTTTTGCTGTAGCAGGCAGTAAGGGCAGGTTTGTTGGCATTGTTGAGCTGAATGATATTAAACAAAAGCTGTTTCAGCCGGAAGAGTATAATAAAACAAGTATCCGATCTCTGATGAAAAAACCTGCTGCAGTTTTGGAGAAAGACCAGGATATGCATTCTGTTATGGAGTTGTTTGATCTTACACAAAGCTGGTATTTGCCTGTTCTTGACAAGGATAAAAAATTTGTAGGGTTTATTTCTAAAACCAAGCTGTTTAATAAATACCGGGAAATTCTTTCTTCGCAAAGTGATTTATATGAAATGGAATAGCAAACAGCCCTGTTCTGTAAAATAAAAATGTTAATAAAACCGTTTATTCAGCAGGCTAAGCAAAATGCCGGATGAGAAACACTTTAAGAACCAACGTCTTACAGCCTGATTAGCTTTTGGAAGCAGTTTTTGGCCACATTCAACCATTTCAAAATGAATCCTTTCTCTGTGGCATGGCGTAACTTTGCACCTCCTTTCACCACCACCAATAACCTATGACCACTCCCCCATCAAAACTTTACTGGAATTACGGGATAATATTTAAAACGCAAAAACGTTACGGGCAATGCATTTGGTGAAAAAGAAAGTTTTATTATTTTTATCATACTTAAATCCGATAAAATCCTATTCTATGAAGCAATTTCGTACCAACCTTATTTATTTTTTAATCACAGCTTTTATTTTTTTACAGGCTCCTGTTTTTATTGCAGGAAGCACTTTACGGAAGGATGTGAAACCTGTTTATTCTGTTAAGCCGGAAGCAAAAGAAGAAAAGTCGAAACAGGAAATAATACTCGAAACAGCCGACAGCCTTTTTCAGAATTATAAACTTTTGGAGGCAGGGCTGCAACAGGAAGCTTTTGAGCTTGCATATAAGGGATATTATAAACTGCTGGAAGAAGGGTTGGTTGAGAGGCCCGAAGTACTGACTATTGCCGATTTTTCAAAACCATCAAATCAAAAACGACTTTATATTATTAACATGGCTGAAGGCCGGTTGATTTACCACACACTGGTTGCACATGGCAGGAACAGCGGGTTGTATTATGCAACCAATTTTTCAAATAAACCCGAATCAAACAAAAGCAGCCTTGGTTTTTATCTTACGCTGCAAACATATATTGGTGAAAAGGGTTTATCATTAAAGCTTAAAGGTCTTGAAAGCGGCATAAATAATAATGCTTACGACAGGGCAATTGTTGTACACGGATCAGACTATGTAACCGCACAGTTTGCTAACAGTAACGGTTATCTTGGCCGCAGCCTTGGTTGCCCGGCGGTTCCTGCAAAGCAGGCTAAAGGAATTATCAATACAATTAAAAACGGATCGGTGATGTTTATTTATCATCCGGCAAAGCAATACCAAACTCAATCGCAATTAGTTAACAGTTAAAATACTTTTTGTAACCAACCAGTTGATACACCAAATCCTGATGAAAGACCCCGCCTTTGCGGGGTTTTGTTTTATAAGGCTATAAACCATGCGATGATCTGAATAATCAATCCTGTTATAAAGCCGGTATAAATTTCTTGCGGTTTATGATCGCTTGCTATAAATCTGCTGGTGCATGTTATACCTGCTGCTAAAAAAGCAAGCAGTAATGACAGTCCGTCATCAACCTTATTATTAAACAGTAATAAAATAAATAAAGCTGTTAAGCCGCCTGCACTTATTGCGTGCATGCTAATCTTCATATAATTATTAAACAGGAGCGATACACTGGCTGCAATAAAAGCACTCAATAAAAAGGCTCTTAGTTCAAGCGGGTATTGTAACTGCCTCGATACGTAATAACTCCAGAAGAAAAAAGTAATACAGGCAACGTATGGAATAATACGTTCTTTCTGTGTACGTAACTGAATTGATTGTATAAAGCCAAGTCCTTTCAGTAACAGCACCGTTATAAGTGGAAGAAAAATATTAGTGCTGAAAATGCTCAGGAATATTTTCAGTTTATCAAAACCTTCAATGCCGGTAAAAATGTAATGATTGTAATATATCAGGTAAAGGCTTACCCAGGCAATAACGAATAACGGATGAAACAGGTAAGAAAAAAGCACAGCCATTACTTTTACGGCAGGTGAAAAGGAATTATCTGCAGCATCAAGACGGCCCTTTTTGTTTACAATCAGTTGTTCCATGCTTAGAGTTGTTTGCGTAACCTTGCTACCGGAATGTTCAGTTGTTCCCTGTATTTGGCTACCGTTCTGCGTGCAATATTATAGCCTTTTTCCTGAAGTAATTCGGTTAACCTTTCATCGCTCAAAGGTTTGCGTTTGTCTTCTGCTTCAGTAAAATCAGATAAAATTTTCTTTACCTCCCTTGTTGAAACCTCTTCTCCGCTTTCGGTACTTAATGATTCGCTGAAGAAAAACTTTAAACGGTATGTTCCAAATTCTGTTTGTACAAACTTGCTGTTGGCTACACGACTTACAGTTGATATATCAAGCCCGGTTTTTTCAGCAATATCTTTCAAGATCATTGGGCGCAGATTTGTTTCATCACCAGTAAGAAAAAAATCTTCCTGGTGTTTCATGATTGCCGTCATGGTGTGAAGTAAAGTGTTTTGCCGCTGCTTGATGGCATCAATAAACCACTTGGCTGCATCAATTTTTTGTTTGATGAACAGCACGGCTTCTTTTTGTCTTTTATCTTTTTTGCTGCCCCGGTCATATTCCTTCAGCATGTCTCTGTAACCTTCACTGATACGTAAATCAGGAGCATTGCGTGAATTGAGTGTAAGTTCAAGTTTCCCGTTACTGTTTGTAATAAAGAAATCAGGTACAATATAGGTTTCAGCCTTGTTTACTTCTCCAACATTTCCTCCGGGTTTGGGGTTTAGTTTTATGATTTGCTGAATAACAGCTTTTAAATCTTCATCTGTGAGGGAAAGGCTCCGCTGGATTTTTTCGTAGTGCTTTTTTGTAAACTCGTCGAAATATTTTTCAAGAATCAGAATTGCAGAAGAGACGTCTTTTCCATGATTTTGTTTTTCTTTATGCTGAAGCTGAATTAACAGGCACTCCTGCAGATTTCTTGTACAAATACCGGGGGGATCAAAATGCTGAATAAGCTGAATAAGCTCTTCTACTTCTTCTTCAGTGGTTTCTATGTTTTGCCTGAATGCAAGGTCGTTAACAATAGCGCTGTTTTCACGCCTTAAGTAACCATCGTCGTCAATGCTTCCCACTATTTGTTCGGCAATGGTTTGTTTTTTGTCGTCAAGTTTAAGCAGGCCTAATTGCTGAAGTAATAATTCGTAAAAGCTAACTTCGATTTTTATGGGTGAGGTTTTTCTTTCTTCCTGCTCGCCATAATTTTCATCTCTGGTACGGTAATCTGCAATTTCATCATCACTATCACTTACATATTCCTCAATATTGATATTGTCGTATTCATCTTCACTTCCGTCCATATCAAAATCCTCATCTTCACTTGTGTCAAATTCATCTTTTGGGTCATCGGTATATTGATCATCGGCATCTTCATCCGATTGTTCCAATGCCGGGTTCTCCTCCATTTCTTCTTTTATCCGTTCTTCAAGATTGGCAGTAGGAACCTGCAGCAATTTCATTAACTGAATTTGCTGTGGCGATAGCTTTTGAAGTAATTTTTGCTGTAAACCCTGGCTTAACGACATTTTTGATGGTACGTTTTTATCTTTGTATTGCGATTGTTCGGAGCTAAATTATTAAAAAAGCAGTACATGAATTCATTTTGGAACAATTTTTGTGCAATTGTCGTGCTTTTCTTAACATTATCTTTTAAAACGCAGGCCCAATCTGCGTTTCGGGTAAACAGAAGCGATTCTTTGTGCAGGAAGAATTATTCAATGCCCTCTCAAATGCACGGCAGCACAGCTTTTTTTCTGAAAAATCTTCAAAAAAGTCAAACTTTTTTTCTGAATCCCTTAAAAAATGCAGGGATAATGTGCGTGGCGGAGTACAAACTGGAAAAAATCACAGGTATCCCATTCCGTTTCAGACTGGGTTCTCTTGAATATGTCAATAAACTTGAAGGCAAAAAATAACGCAGCACTTAACAATGCTGCTTTTATTTGATTGAACTTATTCTATTACCGCTTGCCCCAAACTGCAATTCTTGCCCGGCCTTTTGCCCGCCCGATAGTTGAGTACAAAAATTCAATCCGGTCAAGTTTCCGCACACCTCCTGGCAAATCAATCACTCTGCTTTCCTGCCCGGCTCTGAACGCATGTTTCAGTACAACATTCATTTTTTCGCCGTTTTCAAAATAAATATCCAGGTCGTCAATACGTACAGGCCCGTCGGTAACCCTGATTTTTATTTGCCTGTATGCATCATTTCCGCCAACCCGCAGCACATCACGGTCGGGCCCGAAAGCAGCCCATTTATCACCAATATATTTCCATCCCTGGGTTGCGGTAGTAAACGAACAAAAGGTAACTGCCAAAACTGCTAATGCGATGAAAAGATTTTTTTTCATGTTTTTTGATTAGTGTAGGTTGATAAAAAAATTTAAGTGTATGACAGGAGAAAACTGAAGAAGTTAAAATAACAAGAAAAATAATATTTCGCAAGAGCAGGGTCCTTATTTACTGCTCTGCTGCAAATGGCTGGTAATAAACCTCAGTTCACCATAAGAATAGTTGTCGCCGAGCAGTTGTTTCAGTTCGGTTAGTGATTTATCCGGATGTTGCTGAATGGCTTGCATCATAATATTTGCCTTTTTTTCATCCATTACATCAGCCAGAGAAAGTTCGCCTGCTTTAATTGCAGTTGCAAGATGTCCGTCTACTGTGCCGGCAGCCATGTTGCGCAGTTTTGCAATTTCTTCAACTGAATTTCCTTCTTTAAAATATTGCAATGAAACAGTGTAGGATGCCGGTTTATTCACCTTTGTTTCAGACAACTCTTTTCTTTTGCGTTTTGCGTGTACAGGTTTTGCTTCAATGTTGGTTTCAATATGATGTTCGCTGCAATAATTATGAATCATATCAAGAATATCATCGCCATACTTGTCAACCTTAGCTTTTCCAAAACCGCTGATCTGTAACAGATGTTCCCTTGTAAAAGGAAGATAGGTACATATTTCGATAAGGCTTGCACTGTTTGCAAGCATATAAATTGGCATGTTGCTTTCATTGCATATTTTATCACGCCAGTTTTTTAATTGAAAATATAAATCTGCATGTTTAATAGATGATTCGGTTGGTTTTTTGTGTGCCGCATAACTGCTTACCTGAAATTTCGGAACTGAAAGATTGAGTTTGTGTTTCAAAAAATCTGTAACGGAAAAAGCAGTTTTGCAATATTGAAGATAATAATGTGCCGTAAACAGATTTGTACAAACAGCATGAAGCTGATCGTTTATTTCTTCTGCAACAGTTTTGTGCTCGGTTACAAGAGGGTGGGTATTTACTGCTTCCCGGATCAGATCAATTTTGGAAAGAAAGTAAACAGCAGCATCACTGATGCGTTTTAGAAGTAATGTATTTTTTTCAACGACTGTTTCCTGCTTCATGAGTTCATTAATAAGCATTATAAACTTTGATGAAACAGGTTTTTCGGTTTCATATTTATTAATAAGTTCAGCTATCCAGCTTTCGGCGTCAGAAGTTAAATCATGTTTATGTTTACTGATGATTTGCTGTAATTGTTTAATGGAAGTTTCAGTTTGCCCGAAAGAAAAAATATCTTCAAGTAACAGTTGCGTAAATAACCTGCGTGCATGTTCAAAACGTTCCGGCAGAGAGCCTTTTGGTGCAAGCGATTTTTGACTGTTTATTACATGCTCATTACTGAAAATGACAGATGTGTGAACATTTGAAAGTAACACAATACCATCAAGTGTTGTACAACGGCTCAGCGCCACATATACTTGTCCGCTTGCAAAAGATTTTCCGGCATCAATCATTATTTTATCAAAAGTTAAGCCCTGACTTTTGTGAACGGTAATGGCCCATGCAAGCCGTAACGGATATTGCTCAAACGTTCCAAGTAATTCCTGCTCTAACTTTCCGCTGCTTCTGTTTAATGAATAGCGATAATTTTCCCATACTTCTTTTTGCACACGGATTTCTTCTTTGCCTGACTCTACTACAATGCTGTCATTTTCAAGCTTTTTTACAGTACCAATTTTTCCATTAAAATATTTTCTTGCTACAGGGTCGTTTTTCAGAAACATAACCTGTGCGCCTTCTTTTAAAACAAGCGATTCATCAACCGGGTAACTGTTTTCCGGAAAATCTCCATCAATGATGGCGGTATAGGTGAACGGAGCAGAAATGATTTTTTGTAATTCTGTATGGTTAATTAAGTCTGCCTGGTTATTATGTGTTGTGAGGGTAATATATTTTTCTTCAGGTGCAGGTTTAAACAAAGGATTGTAACGGCTGTTTAGCAAATCAAGGTCATCGCTGTTCATTTGGTTATTGCGAACCTTATTTAATAAATGAACAAAGCTTTCTTCTTTTTGCCGGTAAATTTTTGTTAGTTCAATCAGCAGTGGCAGCTGTTCTTTAATGGCCATACTGTCGAAAAAGAACGTTGATGAATAATACTCCTGCAGTACAGTCCACTCATAGTTTTGAGCAACAGGCGGCAATTGAAACAAGTCGCCGATGAAAAGTAATTGTACTCCACCAAACGGCACATTATGTAAGTGCTTTACACTTCGTAAAATGGTATCAATGGCATCAAGCACATCGCAACGAACCATACTCACTTCATCAATAACCAGCAAATCCATTTTACGCAAAAGCTGCAGACGTTGTTTATTAAAACGGATTTTTGACAGCAGCTCCTGTTTTGATGCAGGCGTAGGAAGAAAGGGTTGAAAAGGTAACTGGAACAAACTGTGTAAAGTAACACCACCAGCATTAATGGCTGCAACACCTGTTGGGGCGGCAACAATAATATTCTTTGAACAGTTTTCTTTTAAGTATTTGAGAAATGTGGTTTTACCAGTTCCTGCTTTTCCGGTTAAAAAAATTGTTTCCTGTGTTTCGGTGATAAAGCGGAAAGCCAGATCAAAAATTTCATTGCGCTCAATAGCCTGCTGCATTGGATAAAGATAAATGATAAAGTAAAACACCGGACGGTAACAGGAAAAACAACCTTTACCGCCGGTGTTAATATGCGGGTTTATTTATCGCCAAGCAAAAGCAATTCGTTTACCTGTACTTCAGTAATGTATTTTTTAACACCGGATTTATCAGTATAGTTTTTGTTTACAAGTTTTCCTTCAATCATTATCTCTTTTCCTTTGGTGAGATATTTTTCAACCAGTTCGGCAACTTTACCCCAGGCAATAAGATTGTGCCATTGGGTTTCGGTAATTTTTTCGCCTTTTGCATTGCGGTAACTTTCATTCGTTGCAAGACTGAATTTTGCTACTTTTTTACCACTCTCCAGTGTTTTTACTTCAGGCGTATTTCCAAGATTTCCAATAAGCTGAACTTTGTTTTTTAGTGCGTACATAACATTTGTTTTAATTGTTTTGAATTTTGTTATCTCAGCCAAACCGGTTAACCTGTTTGACAATGCAAAGGTGAAAGCTGTAAAAACTGTAGCCGGTATTTAACCGTTTACTCCCGAAGCTAAACGTGTATAAGCGTTTGCACACGGATAAAATAATTGTATCTTACTCAATAAAGCACTTGCCATGACAACATCTGAAACAAAAAACTGTCTTTCCTGCGGAAAAAAATTAATTGGCCGGGTTGATAAGAAATTCTGCGATGATTACTGCCGTAACAATTACAATAATTTGCAAAAAGCAAAGGGTAGCCACAGCGCCTATGTACGAAATATCAATAACACTCTGCTGAAGAACCGCCGTATTCTTGAAACACTGCTGCCGGAAGGAGAAGAAACCGCAAAGGCTAACAAAGAAAAATTACAGCGCCTCGGTTTCCAGTTCCGTTATCTTACACATACATATCAAACCAAAACCGGGAAAATATATTTCTACTGTTACGATTATGGTTACCTGCCATTGGATAATGACTGGTTTTTGATTGTAAGAAGAAAAGAAGACTGAAATGTATTTATAATGCCAATGATACCGGGCTGATTAACCCGATTGGGAATGCTGTTAAATTTTCTTACTGGAAACACCAACAATCAGTTGCGGACTGAGTACTCTTTTTTCAAACTCTTTAACAGGGCGCTTGCTTTCAACAAGCTGCAGCAGCAGGTCAATGGCATCTCTTCCCATATCTTCAGCAGGCTGACGGATATAGGTAAGCGGAGGATCAAACAATTCCATAATGTCTGAATTGGAAAAACCAATTACAGCCATGTCTTTAGGAACATGAAGTCCTCTCCTTTTTAACGTTTTTAAGCATCCTGTAGTGAGTTTGTCACTTGTTGTAATTACAGCATCGGGTTTTTGTTTAAGTGTAAGCAGTTTATTTACAGCCTCCTCAACTTCTGAAAAAACCATACCTCCATAAAAACAATGCTGTACATATTCTTTACTGAACGAAATATTGTGTGCTTTCAATGCATCATGGTAACCAGCCAGCCGTTCATTTGTAATAGATAAAAATTCGGATCCGGCAATGGCTGCAATACGCTTAAAGCCGTTTTTGATCAGGTGCTCTGTGGCTTCATACACACCTTTATAATTGTCAACAATCACTTTGTGTGTATCAATTTCATCATTAATACGGTCAATAAGTACAATGGGCATCCCTCTTTCATGAAGGGCTTTAATATGGGTGAGGTCAGTTGTTTCAGTTGAAAGAGAAATAATGAGTCCGTCAACTGATCTTGAAGCAAGAAACTGCAGATCAATCACCTCTCTTTCGTACGACTCTCTGCTTTGTGCTACAATAACATTGTATCCTTTGTCGTAAGCAATGGACTCAATTCCGTTGATTAACTGAGAAAAAAAATTGTTTGCAATTTCACAAACAACAACACCAATGGAGCGGCTGCGTTTTTCTTTCAGGCTGAGTGCAATGGGGTTGGGTTTGTAGTTTAGTTTTTCAGCACATTCCAGAACAAGCTGTTTGGTTTCAGCGCTTATTTCATAGCTGTCTCTCAGTGCCCTTGATACGGTTGAAGTAGAAAGTCCAAGTGCTTTTGCTATATCTTTTATTGTTACTGCTTCAAATTTCATATCGTTGTTTTGGCATTTTAAAGGTACTCTTTTTCCCCTGAAAAAGGGGATTGCAAAAAACGCAGCTTTTGCGCAGAAAAAAAAGTCTTTTTACCAGTGGCAGGATAACTTTTTTATTGTTTTATTCGGAATCGTTTGCGTAAATAAAACACTACAATCCCTTTCCTGAACTTGAAATAGTGCATAAAATTGTGTGTTGAAATAAACAGAATTGCCGCTGCCATGCTCCGCTATATTGATTGTCTTGCAATGGTACTTTCTGTAAACGCATTCACTAAAAACTAATTCGGGTGTTATTGGGTCAGTATGCAGACCAATGATGGTATTTCAAAAAAATCAAACTAAAGCACTTTTTATGAAAAAATTTTTCACCCTGCTTTTGGTTCTTTTATGCAGTTCAGGATTGTTTGCTCAAATAAAGCAAATAAAGGGAACCGTGAAAGATGAAGCAGATGTACCTCTGGGTAGTGTTACTGTTTTGCTGAAAGGAACAAAAAAGGGAACACAAACTGATGCAAATGGAAACTTTAAACTGGAAGTTCCCGCATCAGGAAGTATTGTACTTACTTTTTCTTACACAGGTTATAAAACAGCAAGTGTTGCTGTTGATGGTGGCGCTGATGTAAACGTAAAACTGGAGAAAGATGTTACTGCTCTTGAAGATGTGGTGGTGGTAGGTTATGGAACAAGTAAAAGAAAAGATTTAACGGGAACAGTTTCGTCTATCGGTGCAGCCGAATTATCAAAAATTCCTGTTTCAAGTGCAGCCGAGGCAATTACAGGCCGCCTTCCGGGTGTACAGGTAACAACTACTGACGGGGCGCCCGGTGCCGAAATTGTTATTCGTGTAAGAGGCGGAGGTTCTGTAACTCAGGACAACTCGCCATTGTACATTGTTGATGGTTTCCCGGTAAACAGTATTAATGATATTGCACCGACAGATATTGCAACAATTGATATTTTGAAAGATGCAGCAACATCTGCTATCTACGGAGCCCGTGGAGCAAATGGTGTGGTGATCATCACAACAAAATCGGCCAAGGCAGGAAAAACTACCATCAGCTACAATGCTTTTGGCCAGGCCCGCACTTTACCAAGGCAATTAGATGTGCTTTCGCCTTACGAATTTGTATTGGCCAACTACGAGTACGCAAAACTCAGGAGCCAGTCGGATGTTGACAACTTTACCAAGTACTTTGGTGTATATGAAGATCTTGAGCTTTATAAATATCAGAAAGGAACCAACTGGCAGAAAGAGCTGTTTGGAAAACCGGTTTACTCGCAACAGCATAACCTTTCTGTTACAGGCGGTACTACAAAAACCAAATTCAGCTTAAGCGTTACCAATAATACCGACCAGGGTATTATGCTTGGTTCGGGCTATCAGCGAAACTATCTCAACTTTAAGCTTAACCATGATGTTTCTGACAAACTGAAAGTGGATTTTACAACCCGCTTTGTAAATACAACAGTTGATGGTGCCGGTTCATCAGGTGCATCCAGTTTCAGAATAGGGGATGCAATCACCACAAGACCGGTTAACGGAATTGCTGATGTAATTCAACTCGATCCCACCGGAACGGATGATGATTACGAACAGTTTTTGAAAAGCTTAATCAATCCAAAGAAATTAATTGAACAGGATTACCGTAAGCGTGTAAACAATGCACTGAATATGAATATTGCTGCATCATGGTCAATTATTAAAGACCTGGTTTACCGCAGCGAGTTTGGACTTGATTTGGGAATGGGACAATCAAAAAGATTTTATGGTCCGCTTACAGGCGAGTCAAGAAATGTAGGAGGTAATCTTCCCTTAGGCGAATTAACAAATTCTAATTCCAAAGGTTATCGCTGGACAAATACGCTGAACTACAAAAGAAGCTTTGGTAAGCATGATGCAGGTATACTTGCAGGGCAGGAAATTGTAACAACCGGGCTGGGTTTTTCAGAATTTAACCGGGCAAAATATTTTGCTGAAAATATTGAACCTGAAAAATTGTTTGCCAATATGACCCTGGGTACGCAGGACAGGCACACAACAACAGTTTATTCTGGTGATAAACTGGCTTCATTTTTTGGACGCATTACCTACCAATACGATTCCCGCTATCTTTTTACATTAACTGCACGTGCTGATGGATCAACCAAATTTGCACCGGGCAAACAGTGGGGTCTTTTCCCTGCTGCTGCATTTGCATGGCGTATGTCAAGCGAAAGGTTTATGGATAATGTAAAATGGATTAGTGACCTTAAGTTCAGGGTAAGTTATGGCGCAGCGGGTAATAACAGGATTCCAAGCGATTTGTGGAGAGTGCTTTTTGCACCAACAGATAACAGGCCGATTGGATTTGGAGATGTAGCACAACCCTATTACGGATATTCAACAAGCTTGCTGCCTAATCCTGATATCAAATGGGAAACAACCGTTACAAGAAATACAGGTTTTGATTTTGCTCTTTTTAACAGCAGGATCAATGGTTCGTTTGATGCTTACTGGAATACAACAAAAGATCTTCTTGTTGAATCGGATGTTCCTCAGATTACAGGTTTTTCAAAACAGATGCGTAATATCGGTCAAACATCAAACAGGGGAATTGAACTTGCAATCAATGCAACGCTTGTACAAAAAAGAGATTTTCAGCTTTCAGTAAACCTGAACGTTGGTTTCAACAAAGCAAAAATTGACAAACTGGATGGAGTAAATGAAAAACCATTCTCATCAAACTGGGGAAGCACCGATTTAAAAACACAGGATGATTACAGGGTAATTGTTGGCAAAACAATCGGGCTGATGTATGGCTATGTAACGGATGGTATGTACACTTCTGCTGATTTTGATTCCTACAATACTGTTACAAAAAAATATATTCTTAAATCAGGGGTAATTGATATGGGTTCTTTTTCAGGTGGAATTTCTGTGAGGCCGGGTGTTATGAAACTGAAAGACCTGAACGGAGACGGAGCAATTACCGCTGCCGACCGCCAGATAATCGGAAGCGCACTTCCAAAAAATACAGGTGGCTTTGGATTGAATGCAGTGATAAGAGATTTTGATTTCAGCGCTGTATTTAACTGGGTTTATGGCAATGATATTTATAATACAGGAAAAATTTCTTTCAACCAGTTTTACAGAACCAGCTACGGCAATATGCTGAATACTGTAAACTATGCTAACCGCTATAAATACATTGATGCTGCGGGCGCTCTGGTAACAGACCTTGCTGAACTGGATAAATTAAACACAGGAGTAACCATGTGGTCGCCGTTTACATTTGGTAATGCAACACCTGTATTTCATTCATGGGCAGTTGAAGACGGATCATTCCTCCGTTTAAATAACATTTCGGTTGGCTATTCAATTCCGAAAAAAATCATTTCAAAAGTCCGTATGACGAAATTCAGAATTTATGCTACTGTTTATAACGCATTGCTCTGGACGAAATATTCTGGTTATGATCCTGAAGTAAGTGCTACAAGAAACAGTTCTTACTCACAGTTAACTCCGGGAGTGGATTATTCAGCTTATCCAAAAAGCCGCAACTATACACTTGGAGTAAACGTAACCTTTTAATCAGTTTTAAACTTATTTAAAATGAAAAAATTACTCATTATAATAACAGTAGCATTTGCCGGAATAACATTTACTTCCTGCAAAAAATATCTTACATCTGATTCGCCGTCGAACTTCGATCCCGAATTTGTTTTTGGAAATGAAGCCGATGCAAAAAAAGCGGTTAACAGTGTATATGCATTGTTTAACCAGGATGCTTATACATCAAGGCTTTCAAACAACTTTACCGGAAATACAGATATTGAATGTGGTGGTGTGGGAGCATCGCCCGATAATTCACGTCGTGATATCTGGTCGTTTGAATGTACTCCGGCAAATGCCGATTTACTTACGGTGTGGAATAACGCATACAATGCCATTAACCGTGCCAACGAGTGTGAAAAGGGTTTGATGGAAGTGTCTCTGAAAAATGATCCTGAAAACAAAGTGCTGAATAACCTGTTGGGCGAAACAAGAGCATTAAGAGCATTATGGTACTACTGGCTGATGAACCATTGGGGTGATGTGCCATTTAAAACAACTCCGTCACGTGCAGGTGATAATTTCTATTTGCCCAGAACAGGAAGAGATACTATTCTTACTTTCCTGATTAATGACCTGATTGAAGTGGAACCCAAAATGGCATGGGCCGATGAACTGGATTATGGCATTGAAAGGATTAACCGTGAATTTGTAATTGGTTTAATTGCACGCCTGTCAATGATGCGTGGGGGCTACTGGTTATATCCCGATATGACAATGAAGCGTAAAGATGATTATACAACATACATTCAAACAGCAAATACCTACGCTAAAAAACTGGTACAGTTAAAACCAAGGGCATTACCCGATTATGCAACTGTATTTATGAACCAGAACAAATATGTAAAACCTGTTAACAGCGATATTTTGTATGAAGTGGCATTTCACCCTGGCTTTGGTGACGTGGCATGGAATAATGGTATTCGTGTTGATGCAGGAACGCATCCATACGGATCAGGTTCAAACTATCTTGGCTTTCCCATTACTTATTATCATTCATTTGATACAACCGATAAACGTTTGCCGGTTACATGCTCTCTTATTTACTATGATAAAGATTTAGTTCAGCAATCAGCAGGTTCGGGTTCTATTGCCCCCGGAAAATGGAACAGGATGATGGTGCCAACCCCTCTTGGTGCCGCTTCAGCAAAAGGAACAGGTATTAACTGGTCTGTTATGCGCTATGCAGATGTTTTACTCCTGCTTGCTGAGAGTGAAAATGAATTAAATGGTCCTACTGCTGTTGCACAGGATGCGTTGAAAAAAGTAAGGCAAAGAGCATTTGATGAATCGCTCTGGAGTCAGAAAGTGGATGCGTATGTTGCAACCGTTTCTGCCAGCAAACAAACTTTCTTTGATGCCATCGTCAATGAACGTGCATGGGAGTTTGGCGGAGAGTGCCTGCGCAAATATGATCTTGCCCGCTGGAATTTGTTTGGTAAAAAAGTTGCCGAAACAATTACTGCATTAACACAGATGGGTATTGATGGAAATAATGGAACAGGTACTTATGCCAACCTGCCCGATTATATGTATTTCAAGCGTTTGAATGATGCGAATAAAACAATTGTTTGGTACAATAAATTCACCAAACCTGCAGTGGCTCCGCCGTTAATCAATTCTCCTGCGCCCGGCGATAACCCGGATGGTTACACAAGGGTGAGCTGGACAAGATCCATGTACAATACAACAACAAGCGGCCCCGCTGATTATATTTTACGCCAATGGAGAGGCTATGCTGATAATACAGGGGCAACATCGCTCAAATATATATTGCCGTTGCACAACTCAGTAGTGTCAAGCAGTTTGGGTGTATTACAAAACCAGTATGGATATTAAGAAACCAATCAATCAAGATTAAAATACATTGAAATGAAAAAACTACTTTATATATCAGTTATCCTGCTCGCTGCTGTTGCAGCCTGTAATAAGGATAAAGATTTGGGCGAAGCCCCACGTTTGTTCCGCCCGGTAATAAAAGAAGCGCTTGTTTCGGAAGGGAACTGGATCAAGGCATCCTGGCAACCGGTTAAAGGTGCAACTTCTTACACTGCACAAATTAGTACTGATACATTCAAAACCCTTGTTGCATCCGTTACACTTGATACAAATGTGGTGCTGTTTCAAAACCTGAAATGGGAAAAACTTTACCAGGTACAGGTAAAGGCGATTGCAGCAGACACATCGCATAATTCCGGAATAGCTTCTTTAGGGTCAATAAAGACAGCACGCTTCCCAACAATATTAAACATTCCAAAAAGCAGTGAAATAGCTGACAATGCAGTAAAGGTAAGCTGGACAACAAGCGGGGCAGCAGTAACCGGTATTAAAATACTTCTTGCAACCGACAGTTCTGTTGTTAAAGATGTAACATTATCTGCAACAGATGTTACCAATGCTTACAGAGTTGTTTCGGGCTTAACCGGCTCAACAGGTTATATTATTTATTTGTACAGCGGTACAACAGTACGTGGTTGGGCTGATTTTATAACAGCAGCATCGTTAACAGGCAGCATTATTGATTTAAGGGAAATTACAGGTGTTCCTTCCGTTTTGATTGATACAATACCTGATGTTCCGTCGGGAAGTATTATTCTTCTGAAAAGAGGTGAAACCTATAACGTTACTACCTCACTTAGTTTAAACAAGTCGCTCACTTTTATGCCGGGTACCGATTTAATGAATCCTGCCAACCCGGTCATTTACATGCCGTCCAACTTCAATGTGTTATCGGGGAGTACAATTGACTCAATAGTTTTTACCGGCGTAACGTTGAGAGGAAGTGATTATGCATCGAAATACATCTTTAATATTAATACCGCCTGTACAATAGGGAAATTAAAATTTGAAAACTGCTGGGCAGAAATTTTCAGGGGTATTGTTAGAACACAAAGTCAGCCGGCAATCATTAACAATTTTGAAATTAACAACTGCGTCATGGACAGTATTGCGGGTTATGGTGTGTTAACGGTTGATGTGGCTACAAGTAAAGCTGATGTAATTAAAATAACAAACAGCACATTTTATAAAGCTGAAAAAATTATTACGAGCAAAAACAATTCAACTTCCCTGTTAATTGAAAACTGCACATTCAATGAAGCGCCAACAGGAAGTGGTTCGGCATATTACATTGATTACAGTACCTCACCCACGAATGTTGTTGCAAATGGTGTTACAGTCAATAACTGCATTTTTGGAATTGGGAAAATTACAACTGGTGGTTTGCTTACAGTCAGGGATATTAGAGTGGGAGCAGCTACAGTTATTAATACTGCAAATCTATACCGCACATCTGACCATGTTTCTTTAGGTAATGATTTTCCAACATTTACAACTTATCCAAAAACGGCTGCGCAGCTTTGGCAAAATCCTGCTGCAGGCGATTTTAAAATAATAGACAATACGTTTCCCGGCCGTACTAATTGCGGAGATCCAAGGTGGAGGCCTTAGGTAAACGATATTGTTAAAAAAAATAAAGTGGTCACAACGTACATACGGCGTAATAAGGAAGAATGATGCTTAAACTGCACATCTCCTTAGTAACTCAAATGTATTTTGTGACCTTCTGTTTTAAAAATGAAAGCGTTCTTTTTATACATCAGCATAATAATGCTGGCTCTAGGTTCTTGTGCTCAAAACAAAAAAGTTACCGTAAATAATCAAAACGGTAATAGTGAAGCAGTGGCTTTTCCCGGAGCCGAAGGTTTTGGTAAATACACAACCGGAGGGAGGGGCGGCAACGTGTTTATCGTCACAAATCTTAACGATAAGGGCGAAGGAAGTTTTCGTGCAGCCGCAGAAGCAAAGCAAAAACGCATGGTTGTATTTGCTGTTTCCGGAACGATTCATCTTGAAACGCCGTTGTCAATAAAAGGTGATGTAACCATTGCCGGACAAACAGCACCGGGCGATGGAATTTGTATTGCCGACAGGCCGGTATCATTGGGAGGTGATAACATCATCATCCGCTACATGCGTTTCCGTATGGGCGATAAATACCAGAAAGGCGGAATGGTGGATGGCAACGGTGGTGATGATGCATTTGGCGGAATGAAGCGTAAACACATCATCATTGATCATTGCAGTCTTAGCTGGAGTACAGATGAAGTGCTGTCTGTTTACAATGGCGACAGTACAACCATTCAATGGAACATCATTGCTGAACCGCTCAATTATTCCTATCATTTTGAAACAGGTGATAAGGATTACGAACAGCATGGCTATGGTGGTATCTGGGGCGGGCAGCATTTATCAGCACATCATAATTTGTTTGCCGACTGCAACAGCCGTAATCCACGTTTTAATGGAATACGTCAAGGTATTCCCGAACTGGTTGATTATTGCAACAACGTTATTTATAACTGGGGTGAGAATAATATTTACGCCGGTGAAGGTGGTCGTTATAACATCATCAACAATTATTTTAAAAGCGGTCCTTCAACCCGTAAAAATGTTGTTTACCGCATTGCCAATCCCTGGCGTAACGATAAAATTCCTTTTGGTCAATGGTATGTAAACGGAAATGAGGTGGAAGGTGCACCCGATGTTTCATCGAATAACTATACAGGTGTTCACATGGGTAATAATGCAACAGAAGAAGAAAAGAAAACAGCCGTTGTTTCAGCACCTCATCCTGCAATCAACATCAGCATGCAGAAAGCAAAAGATGCGTACAGTTCTGTTTTGAAATATGCAGGAGCAAGTTTTAAAAGAGATACAATGGATGCACGGATTGTGAAAGACGTTGTCACCAACAAAGGGAAGTTTGTGGATGTACAGGGAGGATATGCACATGGAACTGTGTATGAGCAAACGTTAAACGCATGGCCCGCATTGCAATCATTACCTGCCCCTGTTGATACGGATAAAGATGGTATGCCGGATGACTGGGAAGTGAAGAAGGGTTTAAATGCAAATGATGCAAATGATGCAGATGATTACAGGCTTAATCAGCATTATACGAATATTGAAATTTATATTAACAGTTTAATTAAATGAAACATGGAAGAACAGATGTAAACAGATTGTAACTGATCCGTGTTTCCATACATACAAATTATGAAGACAAAACTGATTTTACTTTTCGCATTGCCTGTAATGGCTTTTGTATTGCCTCAAAAAAAGAAAATCAACATTTTCCTTGCAGGTGATTCCACAATGGCCATTAAAGAAACAAAAGCTTTTCCTGAAAATGGCTGGGGAATGCCTTTTGTCTATTTCTGGGATTCAACAGTAACGGTTGTGAATAAAGCAAAGAACGGACGCAGCACCAGTTCATTCCGCAAAGAAGGCTTGTGGAAACAGATTATGGATAATGCAGGCGAAGGCGATTATGTGTTGATACAGTTTGGACATAACGATGAAGTACCTACTAAAAAAACATATACAACCGAAACAGAGTTCAGAAATAATCTTGTGCAGTATGTAAAAGAAGCAAGAGAAAAACAATCAATCCCTGTTTTAATTACTCCGGTTGCAAGAAGAAAGTTTGATTCAGCAGGTAAAATTGAAGGAACACATGAAGTGTATGCACAGATTGTGCGTGATGTTGCACAATCTGAAAAGGTGGTTTTGATTGATCTTGATAAAAAAGGTCAGCAATTGTATCAGCAGATGGGAGTTGAATATTCAAAGTTGTTATTTGTGCAGCTAAAGGCCGGAGAACATCCCAATTATCCAAAAGGGAAAGAAGATAATACACATTTTAGTGAACTGGGTGCCAGGCTGATTGCCCAGATTGTACTGAGAGAAATCAGAGAACAGATTCCTGAGCTTGCAGCCCGGGTTATACAACCTAAATAACATTTATCCCTCAAACAATTGTTATGAACAGATTTGTTGCCATTGCTTTTTTTTTCCTGCTGTTTGAAACTGCACTAACTGCTCAGCAAATATCGTTTCCCGGCGCAGAAGGTGCCGGTCGCTTTACAACAGGAGGAAGAGGAACGGTTGATGTGCCAACCACCGTATTTGAAGTAACACATTTAAATGATGATAATAGTGTTGGCAGTTTACGTTATGCGCTATCTCAAACAGCTACGCACCGCACTGTTGTATTTCGTGTCAGCGGGACAATACACCTCACATCAAAACTCAACATCAGGGGTAACACAACAGTTGCCGGACAAACAGCACCCGGCGATGGTATTTGCCTTGCTGATTACCCGGTTGTAATCAGTGGTGATAATGTGATTTTGCGGTATATCCGTTGCAGGATGGGCGATAAGAATCAGTTAAAAACATCACCTGCAGGTTGTGGCGTGCCGGTTGCTCCTTTCTCTGCATCCTGTATGCCATTGGATGGAAGTGGTGGTGATGATGCATTAGGAAATCTTGGGGGAAAGAATATCATTATTGATCATTGCAGTGTAAGCTGGAGTTCAGATGAAGCACTAACGGTTTACAGAGGAGATAGTGTAACCATGCAATGGAACCTGATTTCTGAACCCTTGAATTATTCCTATCATTTTGAAACAGGTGATACCGATTTTGAGAATCATGGTTATGGTGGTATCTGGGGTTCATTGCACGGAACGTTTCATCACAATCTCATTGCACATTGCAGAAACAGGAATCCCCGCTTTGCAGGAAACAGCACATATGCTGCTGGCTCTGTTGAAAGTGCAGACTTCAGGAATAATGTTATTTATAACTGGGGCATTAATTCAATATATGGCGGTGAGGGCGGACAATACAATATCGTAAATAATTATTTTAAATACGGACCGAATACAAGCTCAGGAGTTAAATACAGAATTGTTGGTGTTGACAGTAATGCAACAGAGGGCTATGCCAGTTATTACCTTTCCGGGAATTATGTTGATGGTTCTGTAACCAACACATCAAATAACTGGTCGGGTGCTTCCATGATTTCAGGCAATGCAGCAGATACGGTTAAATCAAAATCATCAACAGCTTTTATAACTTCTTATCTTCCTTCAACAACTCATATTGCAGAAGAAGCTTATCAACTGGTATTGCAATATGCAGGAGCAAGTTTAAAAAGAGATACACTTGATGAACGTGTTGTGAATAATGTAAAAAACCGTACCGGCCGCATCATTGATGTGCAGGGTGGTTATCCGCATGCTACTCCTTATGCAAGTACGGTAAACGCATGGCCTGTTTTAAATTCAACAACAGCGCCAACAGATACCGATCATGATGGAATGCCTGATGTGTGGGAAACCGCAAACAGCTTAAATCCAAACGATCCATCTGATCGTGGAATTTTTGCTGCAAATGGATATACGAATCTGGAAAACTACCTGAATTCATTGGTGAGTTATACACCCAGTACAACTCCAACGATCTACACTTCAGGTTCTTTAACCACATTTACACAATCAGTTGGCACACCGTCAGCATCACAGTCGTTTACTGTTTCTGCATCAAACCTTACATCAAACGTTACGGTAACTGCGCCATCTTCGTATGAAATTTCGCTGAACAATTCAACATGGAGCAGCTCACTTACCCTTTCTCATAGCGGAGGCTCAATATCAACTACAGTTATTTATGTTCGGTTAAATGCAATTGCATCCGCTACTTATACAGGTAATATTCTTTGTGCAAGTACAGATGCAGCCGATGTGTCGCTTGCGGTAACAGGAACTGCTTCGCAGAATCTGCAAAACGATGCAATTGGTTATTTCCCTGCAATTGATGGTGGTTTTGAAAAACAAACAACAGGTTCGTACGCAACTGTAACTGCACACACTTCAACAACCAACTGGGAAGTATCAGCCGCATGGGAAATAACAAACGGCAATGCACGTACAGGCAGTAAAAACCTGTATTACAAACAGGCAAGCTCAAGTAACAAGTATGCTTTTTCTCCTGTACTGACTAACCCGGCAATAAGCCAGAATACTGATTATGTAATTCAGTTCTGGTACAAGCCTGTTGGTGCATTAACGGCTGCAACAGTTTTATCTGGCTGGTCAACTGTGCTTGGTTCAACAGGTGGCACAAACTCAACAACAACATCAACTTTAACAATAGATGCTTCAACTGCACAGGACTGGCAACTGTTTACAGGAACATTAAAAACATCCAGCTCTACACCAACAAGTACATTTTTCGGAATAAAAATTACAAACCCGCAGCCGCCCTATTTTTATATTGATGATTATGTAGCTTATCCCGGAACAACAGTTGATAACACGGCTCCGGATGTGGTATCGAATGTAACTCCTGCAACAACCGCTGCTTCAGTTGCATTAACATGGTCGGCTCCTGTTTCAGGCATTGATAACGGTGGGTATATGATTGTAAGAAGTACAGTTAGTGCTGCACCTTCGCCTAACACAAAAGGTGTTTATGCAGTTGGAAACACAATCGGTGCAGATTACACCGTTGTATATGTTGGAACTGCTGCTGCATTTACGGATAATGCTGTTACAACCGGTACAACTTATTATTATCATGTGTTTGTTGCTGATAAGGCATTTAACTATTCAGCAGCAACATCAGTACCGGCAACTGCAAGTAATACATCATCTCCTTCTTTATCCTTTGCCGGAAGTCTTGCATCATTTGTACAAACAATCGGAACGCCGTCAGCAATACAAACCTGCACACTGAACGGAAGTAATCTTTCTGGTGATGTTACGGTAACAGCCCCGTCAGGATATGAACTGTCATTGAACGGAACAACATGGAATAACAGCATCAGTATATCTCCTTCATCCGGAAATATTCTTTCAACTGTTTCTGTAAGATTAAATGCGGGTTCAGTTGGAAATTATTCGGGTAATATTGCTGCAGCTGGTGGAGGTGCAACTACAGTAACAATTGCTGTTTCAGGTGCTGCATCCAACCCGGTAGTAACTCCTTCTTATGATGTATTGGTAGCTAAAGATGGGTCAGGCAATTATACATCGGTGCAGGCTGCAGTTAATGCGGCAGCAACCGGCCGCACTACAGCATGGAGAATATTTATTAAAAAAGGAAAGTATGTTGAAACTGTAAATATTCCATCAAACAAACCATTTATTCAACTCATTGGTGAAAGTATGGCCGAAACGATTATTTCATATGATAATTATTCGGGCAAGGCAAATCCGGCAGGTGGAACATATGGCACTTCAACCTGTGCAACAATGATCATCAATGCGCCGGATATTATGGTGATGAACCTGTCAGTAGAAAATGCAACAGGGTATGGTGTGAATGCGAATGCTATTGTACCTGCGCCGGGCGATGGTCCGCAGGCGGTTGCAGTTTATACAACATCCGACAGGGTGGTGTTTTACAACTGCCGTATGAATGGCGGGCAGGATACTTACTACGGTGGTAATGTGCAGGGCACACGTGTATATATGAAAAACAGCTACATTGATGGTAATACCGATTTTATTTTCGGATCATCTACGATCATTTTTGATACGTGTATTATTTATCCACGTACACGGCTTGACAATGGAACAGGTGGTTATGTTACTGCTGCAAATACAAAAGAGGTTTCAGGCTATGGTTATGTGTTCAGAGATTGCAGGCTCACAAAAAACAGGGGAACAACATTATACACTTTGGGACGACCATGGCAGAACGATGCAGGTACTGCGGATGCTTCCAAATCACATAACAAAACTGTTTTCCTGAATTCGTTCATGGGGTCGTCCATCAAACCGGAAGGCTGGAGCACATGGGATGCAGGAACAAACACATCGTACATCACTTATGCAGAGTACAATACCAGAAACCATGATGGTACCGCAAAAGATATAAGCGGAAGAGTTGGCTGGAGTAAACAATTAACAGCAGGTGAAGCAGCAAAGTATTATAATAATGATACAGTATTTGTAAATGCAAATACACCTGCTTTAGCAACATGGAACCCTTTCAGCACATGGCCGGAACTGAACAATACTTTTACTCCTGAATTGTCTGTATCAAATTTACTTGCACGTAAACCAGCAGTAACTTCATCAACTCTGAATGTTACATGGAATGTTACCTGGCCGGTGAGCGGAATACAATGTGATCTGTACAGGAGTTCTGATAAACAAAATTTCAGTTTAATCAATACGCAGATCAGCAACGAAGATTCGGCATGTAATTTTATTTATGCGGATAATGTTCCTTCTCCGGGAAATACTTATTACTATATTGTTCGTTTATCAAAACCGGGCTTTACTTCAACAACCTCAGATACAGCAGTGCTTTCAAGCAAACCTTTTATTTCTGTAACATCAGCATTCTCTGATTTTCTACAGGGGACAGGTACGCCATCAACCACACAAACCTATCTTGTTTCCGGTTTAAATATTATTGACAGTATAAAAATTGTTCCACCGGTGAATTATGAAATATCGTCTGATGGAGGTACAACATGGTTTAACCATTCTGCTCCATTAGGATTAAAGCCAACCGGCGGAACAGTTTCAAACACAACATTGCTGCTGCGGTTAAATGGCAACACTGTTGGAACATATAATGATAATATTATTCATAGTTCCACGTTGGCAGATACAGTATTGGTGGCAGTAAGGGGAACAATACAAGCTGATCCGGTTCAGATATCAGGAGTATTACAACACTGGCCATTTACACAAAATGAACAGGATAGTGCAGCTGTACGTTCAGCAGGTGTTAACGCAAGTTCCCCAACGTTCAGCAGGTTTGCTGTATCGAATGCTGTTACGGTTTCAACAGTTTTGCCTTATTCTTCTGCAAGAGGTCAGGCGTTTGCTGCTACTGCTGATGGCTACTGGACAACAGCTTCCGGCGGGCCGGGTGGTAACCTGAACAGAACCAATTACGAACAGTTTACAATTACTGCAGCCACAGATTATACAGTGAGAGTTGACAGTTTAATGTTTAATACTGCCTTCTATGGTTCAAGCAGTAATATTAAAATTGCAGTCGTGTACTCTGTCAGCGGATTTGCAAACGATTCAACAGAAGTAACAGGTTATTCATTTGCAACACAGAAAGTATTAACACAGGATAACAATGGTGCATCTGCTGTTTATCGTTTCCCGTTGAATGGATCAACAGGGGTTACTTTGCTGACCGGACAAACTCTTTCCGTCAGACTTTATTACAGTTGCGGCAGTACAAGTGCAGGCAGGTATGCACAATTAAAAGACGTAATTGCAAAAGGATCAGCAACAGCAAATGTACCTACAGCAGTGAGCGATAATATGATTGCGCAGGATTTCGCTTTGTATCCAAATCCATCGGCAAATAAAATTTACATTAAACATCCACGCAGCAGTACCAATACTTCCATCAGTATATATTCAATGCTTGGAATTAAAGTGGCTGAGTGGAAAGTGCCGGTTAATTCAGTAATAACATCAGTTGATGTAAACAATCTGCCGCAGGGTCAGTATTTTATTCATTATCTCTCCGATAAAAAACAGGTTATTTTAAAATGTATAGTCGTACACTAAAAAAAAGAACAAAGAATCTTTTTGTTATTCTTGCTGCATTGGTTTGCAGTATGCAGCTAACTGCACAAACATCCAATCCGCAGCAATACAAATACGTATTCACTGTTGCGAAAGATGGCAGCGGCGATTTTAAATACATACAGGATGCCATTGATGCCATGCGTGTTTACCCGCTGGCACCAATTACCTTGTACATTAAGAACGGTGTGTATAATGAGAAGATTGAATTACCTGCCACCAACACCGATGTAATTTTCATTGGAGAAAGTGTGGAGAAAACCATCATCACTTTTAATGATTATTCAGGCAGGGGAAAGCTCACAACGTTTACTTCAGCTACAGCAAAAATTTCCGGCAACCGTTTCAGGGCTGAGAATATTACGTTTGCCAATTCAGCTGGTCCGGTGGGACAAGCAGTTGCATTGTATGTTGATGCAGATAAAGCTGTTTTCAAAAACTGTCGTTTTCTGGGCAACCAGGATACCATTTTTGCAGCAGGCGAGCAATCAAGGCAACTGTTCCAGGATTGTTACATTGAAGGAACAACCGATTTTATTTTCGGTCCATCAACTGCTGTATTTCAAAATTGCACCATCAAAGAAAAAACAAACTCGTTTATTACTGCAGCCAGCACAACTCCCGGCAAAAAATTTGGTTATGTATTTCTCGATTGTAAAATACTTGCCGATACCGCTGCAACAAAAATTACACTGGGGCGACCGTGGCGTGCACATGCAAAAACTGTCTTCATCCGTTGTGAATTGCCAAAGGAAATTGTTCCCGAAGGATGGAATAACTGGGGAAATCCGCAAAATGAAACAACTGTTTTTTGTGCTGAGTATAAATGCACAGGAGAAGGTGCAGCAACTGCACAACGTGCAAAATGGAGCAAACAGTTAAGCGATAAAGAAGCAAAAGAATATACACTTGAAACAATCTTCTCTAATTGCGGCGCATGGGTTACTGATGAAACAGGATGGTTTAAAACTGAAGCAAAACAGTTTGAATGGCCGGTTAAAAAATAAATGATGATTAAAAAAGTTGTACTGCTTCTTCTTTTCATTCAGTTTTCTTTCCTTGTAAAATCACAGGAGTTTATTCCTCTTTGGCAAAACGGAAAGAAACCGAATTATAATGGAAAGAAAGTAACAGATAGTTTGTTTAACGAACGCATCTGGCGTGTGGCAACTCCTGGTATCTATTCTTTTCTTGTTAATAAAGCTGAAAATACAGGAACATCTGTTTTGATTGTTCCTGGTGGTGGCTACGAACGTCTTTCCTATTTGTACAATGGATTCAACTTCGCAAAATGGTACAATAGTCTTGGCATAAATGTATTTGTGTTGATTCATCGTTTGCCTCACCAGGCCGATCTGGTGAACAAACAGATTGGTCCTGTTCAGGATGCACAACGTGCCATGAAACTTATCCGTTCAAAAGCAGCATCATTGAATATTCTGCCGGATAAAATTGGAGTGATGGGCATCAGTGCAGGCGGACATGTGGCCAGCACATTAGGCACGCATGTAAAAGATGAATCACTTGTAAACGATACATTGGATAAATACAGTTACCGCCCTGATTTTATGGTGTTGCTCTCTCCAGTTATTACAATGGGCAAACTGGCACATGCAGGAAGTAAAAAGAATTTTCTTGGAGCTGATACAACTGCTGCCAATGTGGAATTGTTTTCAAATGAGCTGCAGGTAACATCGTTTACAGCACCAACGTTTATGGTGCATGCATTAAACGACAGTACAGTAAAAGTGCAGAACAGTTTGATGTTTTATGAAGCGCTGATCAGCAAAAAAGTAAATGCAAGTATTCATATTTTTCCGCAGGGCGGTCATGGTATAAGGCTGGATGAAAATCCCGGCTCAACCGATTTGTGGATGAACCTGCTGGAACTTTGGTTAAAGGAAATGAAATTAGTAACTCCTGTCCCGTTTAAATAATGAAGAAGAGTTTTATTTTATTGTCATTGCTCGTTTTATATTCTTCTGTAAAAGCACAGCTCACTGCCGGTCCTACAGGAATAAAAGACACATCGTACAACATACAGAACGAATACAGGAAGCATAGCAAGAATTATCCGCAGCTGAAAATAGCTGAAGGCTTTTCTTATCCTTCCGTAAAAGAAGAAAAGGATCTTGTTTACTGCAGCATGAATAAGCGGCAGTTAAAAATGGATGTGTTTTCTCCTCTTGCAAAAACAACTGTATTGAAAACAGCCATCATCTTTATTCATGGTGGTGGGTGGAGAAGTGGCGATAAATCCATGCATCATCCATTAATGCAGGAACTGGCTTCATTGGGTTATGTATGTTTTACACCTGAATACCGTTTGTCGACTGAAGCATTGTATCCTGCTGCAGTATATGATGTAAAATCAGCCATTCGCTGGGTGAGAAAAAATGCAGCGAAGTATCATGTTGATCCAAATAAAATTGTGATAGCAGGTCATTCAGCCGGCGGAGAACTTGCTGCTTTTATGGGCGCCACCAACGGAATGAAAGCGTATGAAGGCAATGGTTGTTACAAAGAAATTTCCAGTAAGGTAAATGCAGTAATTGATCTTGACGGAACATTATCGTTTTATTTGCCAGCTGATGCTGTGCCCGATGAAAGCAAAGGTCCATCAGCAGGAACCTATTGGTTCGGCTATAAAAAAACAGAGAACATTGAACTGTGGAAAGAAGCAAGTCCGCTGAAGCATGTAGGCAAGCATACACCTCCATTTCAATTCATCAACAGCAGTGTTGAACGCATGCATACAGGGCGGGAAGATTTTATTGCAGTGCTGAAAAAGTATAACACCTATGCTGAAGTAAATACATTGGAAGGTTCACCACATACTTTTTTGTTGTTTCATCCATGGTTTGATACAACAGTTGTGTATATGGACAGGTTTTTGAAAAAGATATTTCCTTCAAAACACTACGCAACAAAAACAATTATTGTATCACAAAGCGGCGATGGCGATTTTACAACGGTGCAGGAAGCCATTAATGCAGTGCCGGTTAACAATGTAAAACCAATTACTATTTTAATTAAGAAGGGAATTTATAAAGAAAAGATACTGGTTGATTCAACAAAACAATTTATTACGTTGATTGGTGAGGATAAGCTGAACACAGTGCTTACGTACAACGATCATGCAGGAATGATTGGCCCGAACGGTAAATCAATTGATACAAGAACATCGTGGAGTTTTAAAATACTCGCTGCCAACTTTACTGCAAAAGATGTAACGATTCAGAATGATGCAGGCTTTACTGCAGGACAGGCGGTTGCATTGGAATCGGATGGCGATAAAGCTGTGTTCATCAATTGCCGTTTTATCGGCTTTCAGGATGTGCTGTTCACCAACAATGAAAAAAGCAGGCAGTATTATGAACACTGTTACATTGAAGGAACAACCGATTTTATCTTCGGCTCATCAACTGCATGGTTCGAAAACTGTTTTATTTACTGCAAAAAGAATTCGCATGTAACTGCAGCATCCACGCCAAAAGAAAATCCCTTTGGTTATGTGTTTCATCAATGCAGGATTGAAGGCGATACATCATTGCACAGTGTTTCACTTGGCCGGCCGTGGCGACCCTTTGCAAGTGTTACTTACATGGATTGTTATATCGGCAGCATTATCAAACCCGAAGGATGGAGCAACTGGAATAACACGGAGAATTATAAAACAACACGCTACGCTGAGTTTAATAACTATGGCCCATCATCCGATCCATCAAAACGTGTTGAATGGGCTAAAATGCTTACTGCAGAAGAAGCCAGGAACTATACTTTGCAGAATGTGCTGAAGGGTTGGATTCCGTTAAAATGAATTAAAAAGAATAAATGAAAAACAAAATGAACAACAGAAAAAATGTCCTGTTGCTTACCTGCTTTCTGCTTTTGAATGGTTTTGCAATGTCTCAGCAAAACAACATGAAGCTTTGGTATAAACAACCGTCTGCAAACTGGAACGAAGCATTGCCAATAGGAAACGGAAGCCTTGCCGCAATGGTATTTGGAAATCCTTCTGCAGAGCGGCTGCAGTTAAATGAAGAAACAATATGGGCAGGGGCGCCTCATAATAATATTAACGATAGCATGGGAGCTGTTGTTACACGCTTGAGGCAGTTGCTGTTTGAAAAAAAATATGCGGAAGCTCAAAAACTTTCGTTGCAGAAAATGACAGCTAAACAAAACGGCATGTCATACCAGCCCGCTGGCGACTTAATGATTTATATGCCGGGACATGAAGTTTACAGCAATTACAGGAGAGAGCTGGATATTTCTAAAGCTGTTACAAAAACAACTTATGTGGTAAATGGTGTAACATATACACATGAGGCGTTTGCTTCTTTAAATGAAAGAGTAATTGTTATCAGGATTTCTGCCAGCAAAGCAGGAGTGATTAATTGTAATGCAGCGGTAACAATACCCCATTCAAAAAAATCAATCAGAACAAGTAAAGAGTATCAATGTATCATAGGTGAAGGAACACCGAAAGACCAGGAGCAGATCAGCTCTTTAATTAAGTATAATTTAATTGTAAAACCTGTTAGTGATGGGGGTGAACTCAGTTATACAGACAGCTCAATCAATATCCGTAATGCAAGCAGTGTAGTGTTTTACATTTCAATTGCCAGCAACTTTAAGGATTATAAAACCATTAAAAAGGAAGATCCTTTTAATGCTGCAATGATTCCGTTAAATACAGCGTGTAAAATTCCTTATGCACAGCTAAAACAAAATCATGTTAACGCATATAGCCAGTTCTTTAAAAGAGTGGAACTGAATCTTGGTACAACAGCTGCAGCAGCGATGCCGACAAATGAGCGCATACTAAATTTTAAAGAAGGTAATGATCCGCAGCTGGTGAGTTTATATTTTCAGTATGGTCGTTATCTTTTAATCTCGTCTTCACAACCGGGAAATCAGCCGGCTAACCTGCAGGGAAAATGGAACGATCGCACAAATCCACCTTGGGACAGCAAGTACACTATCAATATAAATACGGAAATGAACTACTGGCCCAGCGAAGTAACCGCATTGCCCGAATTATCAGATCCGTTGTTTAAGATGACAAGGGAACTATCTGTTACAGGTCGTGAAGCTGCTGCAAAAATTTATAATGCAAAAGGATGGGTTACACATCATAACACAGATTTGTGGCGTATCACTGGTCCGGTTGATGGTGGTTTTTATGGTGTATGGCCAATGGGCGGAGCATGGCTGAGCCGGCATATCTGGGAGCATTATTTATACACTGGCGATAAAAATTTCCTGAAAGAGTATTACCCGGTTATGAGAGATGCCGCTGTATTTTATGCTGATATATTAGCTGAAGAACCGGATCATAAATGGCTGGTAGTTGCTCCATCCATGAGTCCTGAAAATTCTTACATGCAATATGCTGTTGATAGCGTAAAAAAACAAAGCGTTTCAATTACTGCAGGAACAACAATGGATAACCAGATTGTGTTTGAATTACTTTCCAACGTTATCAGGGCTGCAACAGTTTTAAATACTGACAAAACATTTGTTGATACATTAATGCAGAAAAGAGAAAAACTGCCACCAATGCAGATCGGAAAATTTGGTCAGTTGCAGGAGTGGCTCAACGATTGGGATAAACCAAATGATACGCATCGTCATATTTCTCATTTATACGGATTGTATCCTTCGTGCCAGATATCGCCTTTTCATACACCTGATCTTTTTAATGCTGCAAAAGTTACATTGACTTCAAGGGGAGATATATCAACAGGATGGAGCATGGGCTGGAAAGTAAACTTCTGGGCAAGAATGAAAGATGGTAACCATGCCTATAAATTAATTACCGATCAGTTAACGCCATCTGTTCAGCCCAATGGCAGTGAAACAGGCGGCACTTACAACAATCTTTTTGATGCACACCCTCCTTTTCAGATTGATGGAAACTTTGGCTGCACAGCCGGCATTGCTGAAATGCTGCTTCAGAGCCAGGATGGTGCTGTTGAGTTATTACCTGCGTTACCCTCGAAATGGCTTAATGGAAAAGTAACAGGTTTAAAAGCAAGAGGAGGTTTTACAATTGATATTGAATGGAAGGATGGAAAATTGTATAAAGCAACAATCGTTTCTGGTCTTGGCGGTAATTGCAGACTCCGGTTAAGCAACCGGCCCGATGAAACAAAATTAAAACTTCCGAAAGCAACAGGAGTAAACCCAAATCCATTTTATACAGTGGAAACGATTAAAAAGCCATTGATTTCTCCTTCTGCAAAACCCGGTGAGGCATCAATGCATTTTTTTGAATATGATTTAAACACTGTGAAGGGAAAGAAATATGAATTGATTTTTCAGTAAAGCAATTTGTTATGGCTTTGCCATTAATCATCTTTAAGAAAAAATGATTTCAAAAACAGTCTACCTTTAGAAGCTTCTGTCAAACAAAACGATAAAAAAACGGTAATGAAGAAATTATTATTTATGTCGGCTGTTCTTTTTGCTGCTGCTGTATCAGCACAATCAAAAATGGAAATGCCTTTATACAACGGTGCAGTTCCCAATTCAAAACCTGCACCCAAGAAAGAAAATTCAACTTTTCGTGATAATGTGATGCGCATTGAAAAAGTAAGTTTGCCTACAATTACTGTTTACAAACCTGCCACACCAAACGGACAGGCAGTGATCATTTGTCCCGGAGGTGGTTATGGTATTCTTGCATTTGATAAAGAAGGAACTAAAGTGGCAGAAGAATTAAACAAATGGGGCGTTACTGCTTTTGTGTTGAAATACCGTTTGCCCGATGATACATTCAACATTGATAAAAGTCTTGCCCCTTTGCAGGATGCACAACAGGCCATTCGTTTTGTGCGGTCGAATGCTGCACAATGGGGCGTGAACAAAAACAAAATCGGCATCATGGGTTTTTCAGCCGGTGGTCATCTTGCATCAACAGCTGCAACGCATTTTAATTTCAAGGCCGATGCGACTAATAACGATACAACTTCAGTACGCCCTGATTTTGCAATCCTGCTTTATCCTGTTATCAGCTTCGACAGTACAATCACACATAAAGGATCAAGAAACAATCTGGTTGGTGCAAAAGCATCAGCTGAAACAATTAAATTCTTCTCCAATGAATTGCAGGTAACAGCTGCAACACCTCCGGCATTTATTGTACATGCAAGTGATGATGGCGGCGTACCCGTTGAAAACAGTGTACGCTTTTACCAGGCTTGTGTGAAAAACAAAGTGCCGGTTGAAATGCATCTGTACCCTCATGGCGGACATGGATTTGGCCTGTACAACAAAACAACTGCTGATAACTGGATGGAACGTTTAAAAAACTGGCTGGCGGGATTGTAAAAAATTGAAGAAAGATTTTATTACACGAATTATAAACACAGATTAACTATATAAATCTATCGCCTACTTCATTCGTGTAATTCGAAATAATTCGTGTTATCAAAAAATATCTAACAATAAGCTGAAATAAAATGAAACAGATAAGTACAGCACTTTGTTCTTTTGGTATGAGCGGATGGGTGTTTCATGCGCCTTTCATTGATGCTCATCCTGCATTTAATTTATATGGCGTTTGGGAACGCACAAAAAATCTTGCGCAGGAAAAATATCCATCGGTAAAAACATTCCGCACACTGGAAGAGTTGCTTGCTGATGAAGCTGTTGAACTTGTTGTTGTGAACACACCAAGTGTTACGCATTATGATTTTACTAAGCAGGTATTACAGGCCGGTAAACATGTAGTGGTTGAAAAACCTTTTACTGCAACGGTTGCCCAGGCGCAGGAATTAATTGAACTGGCGAAACAAAACAACTGTAAACTGTTTGTTTACCAGAACAGACGTTTCGACAGTGATTTTAAAACTGTAAAGAAAGTATTGGAAGATGGTTTGCTGGGCGATATTGTGGATGCTGAATTAAGGTACGATCGCTTTGTGCCCGCATTAAGTTATAAAGCACATAAAGAAGCTCCTACTGCAGCCGTTGGTTGTTTGTACGATCTCGGTGCACATTTAATTGATCAATCCATACAGTTTTTTGGAATGCCAACAGCTGTGTTTGCAGATATTGCTATCAACCGTCCGGGTTCGCAGGTGGATGATTATTTTGATCTGAAATTATTTTATCCAACACATCGTGCAACATTAAGATCGAGTTACTATGTGCGTGAAGCCATGCCCGGCTTGCAGATACATGGCAAGCTTGGTTCGTTCATCAAACCAAAAACAGATGTGCAGGAAACGCAATTACAAGCGGGAAAAAAAACAACAGATGCTGATTATGGAATTGAACCCGAATCAGAAAGAGGATTGCTGCATTCAGAAGTAAATGGAAAAATTGAGAGAGAACATCTCCCTTCATTTAGGGGCAACTACATGGATTTTTACGAAGGCGTTTATCAAACATTACGCAATAACAAACCTGTACACATCAGTGGTGAAGATGGAATGAAAGTGATCAGTGTAATTGAAGCAGCATTAAAAAGTGTGAAGGAAAAAAGAGTAATCGAATTATGAAATGAACCAATAAATTTCAGGACGAATTATATATATCAAAAAGAAAAACAATAAAGATTAAAATGAAAAGACTAATGTTTTTACTGATGGTTGCAGCATCAGTAAATAGTTTACATGCACAAACAGTTTCAAAAGTATGGGTGGCTGATAACGGAAATGGTACGTACAAAAATCCTGTGATCAATGCAGACTACAGCGATCCGGATGCCATTCGTGTTGGTGATGATTATTACATGATTGCTTCGTCATTTACTCATATACCCGGCTTGCCTATTCTGCAGTCGAAAGACCTGGTGAACTGGAAACTCATTGGTTATGCCCTCATCAAACAACCACCATTCAACGTGTATGATAAAGTACAGCATGGTGCAGGTGTGTGGGCTCCGGCTATCCGTTATCACAACAATGAATTTTATATTTATTATCCCGATCCTGATTTTGGAATTTATCTCATCAAATCAAAAACAATTACCGGCCCCTGGAGCGAACCTGTTCTGGTGGAAGAAGGAAAAGGTTTGATTGATCCTTGTCCGCTGTGGGATGATAACGGTAAAGTGTATCTCGTTCATGCTTATGCAGGCAGCCGTGCAGGAATTAAATCAATTGTGGTGGTGAAAGAAATGAATAAGGAAGGAACAAAAACCATCAGTAATCCGGTAATGGTATTTGATGGTCATGCTGCTGATCCTACACTTGAAGGCCCCAAGTTTTATAAACGCAATGGTTACTATTACATTTTTGCACCTGCAGGTGGCGTAAGCACAGGATGGCAATTGGTTCTTCGTTCAAAAAGTATTTACGGTCCTTACGAACGCAAAGTGGTGATGGATCAGGGCGCATCAATAGTGAATGGTCCGCACCAGGGTGCATGGGTAACAACACAAACGGGCGAAGACTGGTTCTTACATTTTCAGGATAAAGAAGCGTATGGCAGAATTGTTCACCTGCAGCCAATGAAATGGGTCAATGATTGGCCGGTGATTGGAGTAGATAAAGATGGGGACGGAAAAGGTGAACCTGTGCTCACTTATAAAAAGCCCAATGTTGGTAAAACATATCCTGTTGTTACACCTGTTGAGAGCGATGAGTTTAATTCAACCACGTTGGGATTACAATGGCAATGGCAGGCCAACCCGCAGCAATACTGGGCCATGCCAACTCCTTATGGTCATTTAAAATTCTTTTCTGTGCTGAAAGCTGATGCTGAAGTATCCCCATGGTTTTATCCTTACATTCTTGCACAGAAATTTCCAGCCGATGAATTTACAGCAACCACAAAATTCTCTTTCAGCCCCAAATGGGAAGGTGAACGTTTGGGTTTGATTGTGATTGGTGTTGATTTTGCTTCTGTTTCCATCACTAAAAAAGCAGATGGAAATTATATTTCATTTGCATCCTGTAAGGATGCGGATAAAGGAACCAAAGAAACAGTACAGGATGGAGAAAAGCTGAACAGTAAGGAAATTTATTTCCGTGTGCAGGTTAAGAAGGATGCTGTTTGCAGTTTCAGTTACAGTGAAGACGGAGTGAGTTTTAAAACGATTGGTGAACCGTTTAAGATTAAACCCGGCAGATGGGTTGGAGCAAAAGTTGGTTACTTCTTTTCAAGAATCAACAAAACAAATGATGCCGGCTTTGCAGATGTTGACTGGTTCAGGATTGAAAAATAAAACGATTAAAATAATGCCATATGGAAAGAAGATCATTTGTTAAATACACAGCTGCAGCAGGTGCTTCATTGATGTTGCATCCTTTTACATCGCTTGCATCCCATTCAGGAAACAAATTAAGGCTTGCATTGGTTGGTACCGGAGCCCGGGGTTCCAGTCTTTGGGGAAAACAGATCGCTACTGAATTTAAGGAAAGTTGCGAACTGGTTGCTCTCAGCGATATTAATCCAGGACGGCTGGCTTATGCAAAAGAATATATTGGAGTAAACTGCCCCACTTTTGTGAATGTGGATGAAATGCTGAAGCAGGTAAAAGCAGATTACATTATGGTAATGACGGTGGATGCCACACATGATGAAATTATTGTAAAAGCACTCAACGCAGGGTTTAATGTAATTACAGAAAAACCCATGACTACAGATGAAGATAAATGCAAACGTATTCTTGATGCAGAAAAGAAATCGGGTAAAAAGGTAACGGTAGCATTTAACTACCGTCACAGTGTACATGCAATGCAGTTAAAGGAATTGCTGGCGGCTGAACGTGTTGGCAAAATAACATCAGTTGATTTTAACTGGTACCTCAATGTTCATCATGGCTCTGATTATTTCAGAAGATGGCATGGACGGATGAACAGAAGCGGTTCGTTGTGGGTACATAAGGCTACACATCATTTTGATTTACTGAACTGGTGGCTGAACAGCGAACCTGTTGAAGTAAGTGCTTACGGCTCGCTGGAACATTATGGAAAAAACAACTCATTCAGGGGTACAAAATGCCGTGGATGTGAACACAAGGTCCAATGTAAGTTTTTCTGGGATATTACCGCAAATCAGCATCTTGAAAATCTCTATGTAAAAAATGAACAGCACGATGGTTATATCCGTGATGGTTGTGTATGGAGCAATGAAATTGATATTTACGATAAAATGAGTGCGCAGATTATTTATGCCAATGGTATTACAGCTAATTACTCACTTACCACCTATTCTCCTTATGAAGGCTGGCAGATTGCATTTAATGGTATGAAGGGCCGTATTGAAACATGGGAAGATATTCCATACCTGCAAAAAACACAGGACGATCAGGGTAAACGGCATGCAATTGAAATGAGCAATGCTGATGATGCTGTTGCCGGTGAAGTACGTGAAATTCTTGCATGGGATAATTTCGGGAAAGATTACGAAATATATACAACGCCAAAAATCCGTGGTGGCCATGGTGGCGGCGATATCCGTATGCAGCGGAGAATGTTTACCAATACAAACGATAATCCGCATCATGTAATGGCCGGAACAAGAGAAGGCGCAATGAGTATCTTAATTGGAATCGCTGCAAGAAAAAGTATTCAGTTAAAACGTCCGGTGAAAATTGCTGAACTGACAGACCTGGTTCCAATGGCAAAAAGGTTCTGAGTGAAAAAAGGATTTATAATACTGTTTATATTTTGTTGCGCTGTTATGCATGTAACAGCGCAACGTTTTTCTTTTGCTCAAACACCTGAAGGTGTAACATTGCTGGATAGTGGCCGTAAGGTTTATCACTATCAGTCAAAAACAAAATCATTGAACGGGCTTTATCCCAGAGCCAATTATATTCATCCGCTGTATGGATTTGAAGAAGAAGTGCTGACGGAAGATTTTCCTGCCGATCATCCGCATCAGCGGGGGATTTACTGGACATGGCATCAGATCTTTGTCAGCAATTTCAGAGCAGGTGATGGTTGGGATTGCAGAAACATCAGTTGGGAAGTAATCAATACAAACACTTCTGTTTCGCAGAAAAAGGCATTGTTAAATACAACCTGTTACTGGAACAGTGATTCACTGAACGGAATAAAATCAACCCCCCGGCGCTTTCTGAAAGAAGAATGCTCTATACTGTATCAAAGTAACAATGCAGCAGCAAGGGAACTACGGTTTACAATAACATTAACGGCATTAACCGATACAGTAAAACTGGGTGGATCGGAAGACGAAAAGCATTACAGTGGTTTTTCAGCCCGGCTGGCATTACCGGGCGATGTGCAGTTTATTTCTGACACAGTAAAACTGGTTCCTGAATTATACGGAAACATTGCGGGGAAGACAATAACAATGAAAGGAAGTTTCGGAAGCAAAAAAAATACGTCTTTTATTCTGCAGTCAGGTACGGCCGATGCAGCCGGCAAACAGAAATGGATTTTGCGGAAAGAAAAAAGTATGCAGAATATTGCATGGCCCGGCAGCAGCTCACTTCTTGTACTGGCTCCCGGAAAATCTTTAACGGTTACTTACACATTATTCATCATTCAATCAGATAACACAAATAATACAAAATGAAAAAAAGTTTCTTGTTTTTAGTTTTATTAATTGTAACAGGCTTGGTTAACGCACAGTCAAAAAAGGAAAAACAGGTGGCATCTGCAGTTGAAACGTTCAGGCTGGCCATGATCAGTGGAGAAAAGAATGCACTGGAAAATATTGCTGCCGGACAGTTGAAATATGGTCATAGCGGAGGCAAAATCGAAAACAAAACAGAATTTGTTGAATCGTTTACAAGCGGCCGTTCAGATTTTGTTACAAACGAGTTCACTGATATTGTGATTACAGTAAGCGGCAAAACAGCCATTGTAACTTTTATGCTCAATGCAAAAACAAACGACAATAATAAGCCCGGCGAAGTACATTTGAAAATAATGACTACCTGGCAAAAGCAGAAGGGAACCTGGAAATTATTGGCAAGGCAGGCCGTAAAAATTGTAAAATAAAAGGCATTTTGTTCGGTATCGTTTGCGTAAATAAACGTTTCGAATGCTTCTTTTAAAAGCGGCAGCAGGGGTAACTTGGCATCGCAAAAAAACTATTTCTTAACCGGTTATTGCCAGTAATGAAAAAAATCAATCTCTTTCTTTTGCTTTCAGTCTGCGTATTGCAGGCTTTTTCGCAGTTTAATGCAAAACTTCCTGTTGTAGTTGCGCCAAAATTTAAAAAAGATACGGTCAGTATAGTAAAGTTCGGGGCAGTTCCGGATGGCTATACATTAAACACACGTGCCATTAATAATGCTGTTGATGCCTGTACCAAAAAAGGAGGTGGCGTGGTACTGGTGCCTGCCGGTTTGTGGTTAACAGGCCCGGTGGTTTTAAAAAATAATGTAAACCTGCATTTGGCAACCGGCGCAACCTTGTTGTTTACTGCTGATAAATCGCAGTATCCGCTGGTGAAAGCCGATTGGGAAGGGCTTCCTCAGATGCGGAATCAATCGCCTATATCTGCTACCAATGCAATAAATATTGCCATTACAGGAAAAGGAATTATTGATGGTAATGGCGATGTGTGGCGTGCAGTTAAAAGCGATAAATTAACCGCAAGTCAGTGGAAAAAGAAAGTTGAATCGGGCGGAGTGCTTAGTGAAGACAAAAAAACATGGTATCCTTCTGAAGCATTTATGAAAGGAAGTAAGATGGCCAATCCCGGCCAGATTACACCGGAAAAAGATGAAGCATTTTACCAAAGCATCAAAGATTTTCTTCGCCCCAATCTTGTATTATTTACAAGCTGTAAAAATGTTTTGCTGGAAGGGGTGACTTTTCAAAATTCACCGGCATGGTGTTTACATCCGCTGATGTGTGAAAACCTCACTGTACGGAATGTGTTTGTAAAAAATCCCTGGTATGCACAAAACGGCGATGGTATTGATGCTGAGAGCTGCAAAAATGTGTTGATTGAAAATTCTGTATTTGATGTGGGTGATGATGCATTGTGTATGAAGAGCGGCCGTGATGCCGAGGGAAGAAAAAGAGGACGACCCATTGAAAATGTGATTATCCGTGGCTGTACAGTATATGCATCACACGGCGGCTTTGTAATAGGAAGCGAAATGAGCGGCGGAGCAAAGAATATATATGTCAGCAACTGCACATTTGTGGGAGCTGATATTGGTCTTCGTTTCAAAACCACAAGAGGCCGTGGCGGTGTGGTGGAGAACATTTTCATTAAGGATATTTATATGAAAGATATTCCCGGCGAAGCTATTTTGTTCGACATGTATTATATGGCAAAAGATCCTGTGCCGCTTGCAGGTGAAAAAAGAGAGTTGCCAAAAGTTGAATTTAAACCGGTGGATGAAACAACTCCTGTTTTCAAAAATTTCCACATCAGCAATGTGTATTGCAACGGAGCTCAAAAGGGATCTTTGTTCGTGGGTTGCCCGAAATGCACGTGCAGAATATTGTTCTTGAAAATATGGTGCTCCAGGCACAAAAGGGTATTGACGTGCAGGAAGCAAGCAATATTACTTTTCGTAACATAACAGTTATTTCAAACGATACAGAGCCCGTTGTGGATATACTCAACAGCGATAATCTAATATTCGATAAGATTACTTACAGGCAAAACAGTGAACTGCTGTTTCGTGTAAGCGGCGAAAGAAGCAAAAGCATCCGTATAAAAAATACAGGCAGTGCAAATGCGAAGGAAAAACTGCTTTGTGAGTTTGGAGCTGATGCCAAAGAAATTAAATGGTAATAATTTTAAAATGAAACCCACTGGCTTTCTCAACCGGTGAGTTTTCACAATAATTCCTGATTATGAAAAAAATATTTGCAGTCTTATTCTTGTTTTGTTTTCTGCAATCTTCAGCCCAGGTGAAATGGAGCGAAAAAGTTGCAGCCACTGTTGACAAAATCTGGCCCGACAGCCTGCCCGTTGGCAGCCGTACAAAGTGGAGTTACGACATGGGTGTGGTGCTCAAAGGTTATGAAAGTTTATGGATGCGTACCGGAAATGTGCACTATTACAATTCACTCAAATCGAGGATGGATTATTTTGTGCAGAACGATGGCAGCATTAAGGGCTATGAGCTGGAGGAATACAACATTGATCATGTAAACAATGGTAAACTGGTGTTACTGCTTTATCGTGTAACAGGCGCAGAGAAGTATAAAAAAGCTGCTATGCACCTGCGTGATCAGTTACGCACACATCCCCGTACCAACGAAGGTGGTTTCTGGCACAAGAAAATTTACACCAATCAGATGTGGCTCGACGGTTTGTATATGGGTGCTCCGTTTTATGCTGAGTATGCCATGCTCTTTCACGAAGACACAGCTTTTAATGATATTGCCAACCAGTTTATCTGGATGGAAAAACATGCAAGAGATCCTGAAACAGGACTTCTCTACCATGCATGGGATGAAAGTAAACAGCAGCAATGGGCCAATAAAACAACCGGTACTTCACCACACTTCTGGGCAAGAGCAATGGGCTGGTATGCTGATGCGTTGGTTGATGCGCTGGATTATTTTCCCGCCAATCATCCAAAAATAAAAGACCTGATTGCAATTTTAAACCGTTTGGTAAATGCAATTGAAAAACAACAGGACCCTGCAACAGGTTTGTGGTACGATGTAATGAACTACAATGGTCCGGGTAAAGAAAAAAATTATTTTGAAGCTTCTGCATCGTCTCAATTTGTTTATGCTGTTGCAAAAGGAGTGCGTAAAGGATATTTACCAGCAGCTAAACTTACAGTTGCTAAAAAGGGCTACGATGGTATTGTGAAAAAATTCATTAAAGAGGAAAACGGTCAAACCAATCTGCATGGAACTGTAAAAGTATCAGGCCTTGGTGGTAAACCTTACCGTGACGGAAGTTTTGCATATTACATGAGCGAAGATGTGATTGTAAACGATGCCAAAGGCGTAGGCGCTTTTTTACTTGCTGCAGGTGAAATGGAAATGCTGTCAACACAAGCCGTTGGCAGGGGCAAAACTGTTTTGCTTGACCGTTATTTCAACAGTGAGAAAAGAAAAGATGCAACAGGCACAGAAGTGTACTGGCATTATGTGTGGGAAGAAAGAAGCCATCCGGGCTTTTACACCCTGGGTAATATATTTGAAAGGTATGGTGCAAAACTGAAATCGCTGGATGCAGCACCATCAGCACTGAATCTGAAAGGCTCTTCTGTTTACATTATTGTTGACCCCGATCATACCCGGGATAATCCAAAGCCGAATTATGTTTCAGCAAAAGATGCCGGGGTAATCAGCAATTGGGTAAAAGCAGGAGGCACTTTACTGCTCATGGCAAATGACAGCAACAACTGCGATCTGCAGCACTTTAATCTGCTTGCAAAGAAATTCGGGATCAGTTTTACCAATAACAGCCTGAACATGGTGAAAAACGATACGTATGTACAGGGCGAAGTTTTACCCGGTGCAAACAATGCTGTGTTTAAAACAACCGGTAAAATGTTTCTGAAAGAAATCAGTGAGCTGGAAGTGAAGGCACCTGCCGTTCCCGTTGTAACAAAAGAAGGAGCAAAAATTATTGCGGTGGCGAAATATGGTTTGGGAGCTGTGATTGCTGTAGGCGACCCCTGGTTATACAACGAGTATGTGGATGGCAGAAAACTCCCTTCCGAATATGAAAACTATAAAGCGGCAGAAGATCTTGTAAAATGGTTACTGGGTAAGAAATAGAAACATTGGTTGAAAAGAAGACTGAACGGATAGTTGCCGGCAGAAAGCCCGGTATTCATCCGTTTTTAGAGCAGATTTTCGCATAAAAGATCAGCGGAAATCTGTCTCATCTGCACGAGCAGTGTTTCCGCCTGACTATGACAACGTTTGCATAGATTTTGAGTACCTCAAGGGGCTTATTTCATACTTTTAACAGCCGTTTCAGACCAGGGATTTCTTCTGTAAAAAGGAAACAATCATACATTCTGCATCAACGATTGCAGTATTTGATATATCTCAGAAGTTCTTAATGCAAAGAATAATAATTCTATAAAAACGACCATGAAGTGGCTATATTTTTTTATAGCAAATACGTGTGGCCATAGACCATAAAAGAATAGACACATGAAACAGTTCTTAGACGAAAACTTTTTGCTCCGGAGCAAAACAGCGCAGCAGCTCTATCATGAGTATGCAAAGCAAATGCCCATCATTGATTACCACAACCATCTCATTCCCGAACAGGTAGCCAGTGATATGAATTTCGAAAACTTAACACAGGTATGGTTGTACGGCGATCACTACAAATGGAGGGCCATGCGTACCAACGGTGTGAACGAAAAATTCATTACCGGCAATACCAGCGATTATGAAAAATTTGAAAAATGGGCTGCAACTGTTCCTTATACTTTAAGAAACCCGCTGTATCACTGGACTCACCTGGAACTGCAGCGTTATTTTGATATTCATGAAGTGCTGAATGCTGATAGTGCAAAACGTATTTATGATGATGCATCAGCCAAACTGCAGACAAAAGATTTTTCTGTACGTGGTTTGCTGAAAAAGATGAATGTAAAACTCATCTGCACAACAGACGATCCGGTTGATCCGCTCAACTTCCATCAGCAGTTGCGTGGCGAAGAAACATTCACTAAAATGAATCCTGCTTTCCGTCCGGATAAAGCAATGAATGTGGACGATGCAGTATCATTCAATAACTATTTAACTGCTTTGGAAAAAGCAGCCGATGTATCCATCAGTACCTACAACGATTATCTCGCAGCATTGAAGAAGCGTCATGATTTCTTTGCTGAAAACAACTGCGGCGTTTCTGATCATGGTCTCGAAGAAATCTATGCAGAAGATTATACACAAACTGAAATTGCCGGCATCTTTGCCAAGATCCGTTCTGGTGGCACATTAACGCTTGAAGAAAATAAAAAATTCAAGAGTGCTATGCTGGTAACATTTGCAGAATGGGATTGGGAAAAAGGCTGGGTGCAGCAATATCACCTGGGTGCAATCCGCAATAACAATTCAAGGATGATGAAACAACTGGGACCTGATACCGGTTGGGACAGTATCGGTGATTTTTCACAGGCACGGGCATTGGCGAAGTTCCTCAACAGGTTAGATACCGAAAACAAACTGGCAAAAACAATTATCTACAACCTCAACCCTGCCGATAATGAATTGTTCGCAACCATGATCGGTAACTTCAACGATGGTTCTGTTGAAGGTAAAGTACAATGGGGAAGCGGCTGGTGGTTCCTCGATCAGAAAGATGGAATGACCAAACAGCTGAATGCACTCGGCAACCTGGGATTACTTAGTAAGTTTGTAGGGATGCTTACCGATAGCCGCAGCTTCCTGTCATTCCCACGCCATGAATATTTCCGTCGTATTCTCTGCGACCTGTTTGGTGAAGAAATTGAAAATGGTGAATTGCCAAACGATATTGCATGGACAGGAAAAGTAATACAAGACATCTGCTACAACAATGCGAAGAACTATTTCAACCTTCAGCATCTCGATCAGCAGCAAACAATAACAACATCAACTTTATAAACATTCATTATGCAAACATTAGAATCATTTAGCCTTGCAGGTAAAACTGCAGTTGTAACAGGATGCGATACCGGTCTTGGACAAGGTATGGCACTGGCACTGGCCGAAGCAGGTGCCGACATCGTTGGCGCATCAATTGTTGACGATTATTCTGCAACAAAAGAAGCAGTGGAAGCAACCGGCAGAAAATTTACTTATCACAAAGTTGATATTTCAGATCGTGATGCATTGTATGCATTCATCAATAAAGTAAAGGCTGAAAACAGCAGGATTGATATCCTTGTAAACAACGCAGGTATCATCATGCGTAAACCGGCTGCAGAACATCCTGATGAATACTGGGATAAAGTGATTTCCATCAACCTCGATGCACAGTTTATTCTTGGTCGTGAGTTTGGAAAAACAATGATTGAACAGGGCGGTGGTAAAATCATCTTCACCTGTTCATTGCTCAGCTTCCAGGGTGGTATCAATGTTCCCGGTTACACAGCAAGTAAATCGGCTGTTGCAGGGTTGGTACGTGCATTTGGTAACGAGTGGGGAAGCAAAGGTGTTTGTGTAAATGGTATTGCTCCCGGTTACATTGCAACCAACAACACACAGGCGTTGCGTGAAGATCCTGAAAGAAGCAAATCCATTTTAGACCGTATTCCTGCTGGTCGCTGGGGTGTACCTGCCGACTTTAAAGGGCCGGTTGTATTCCTTGCATCAGCAGCATCTGATTATGTAAACGGTACCGTACTGTTTGTTGATGGTGGCTGGATGGCACGTTAATTTTCATTACCCCGTCAGCGGTTACAAACCCTGACGGCGGTTAAATAATAGTTATTATGGCAACGAAAAAAGCAAAAGCTCCGGCTTTGCAATTAAAGGATTACAAAACCAACACCTTCATGGATGCTGATATGGAAATCCGTTTTGCAGTTGGTCCGGAAGAAACAAAACAATTCGATACACAAAAGCTCATTGATAATTTTTTGGTGAAGAACCTGATGGTGAACGATCAGCTCAAGCTGGTGTACACGCATTATGACCGTGTAATTATTGGTGGTGCAGTTCCTGTAAACAAAACATTCACTTTACCCAATCATCCCGAATTAAGAGCTGATTATTTTTTGGAAAGAAGAGAAATGGGCATCATCAACGTAGGCGGTAAAGGAACTGTTACTGCTGATGGAAAGAAATTTGATCTCGAAAAATTATCCTGTCTCTATCTCGGTAAGGGAACAAAGAAAGTAACCTTTGCATCTGCATCAAAAAAATCACCTGCAATTTTTTACATTCTTTCTTCTCCTGCACATGCAGTGTATCCTGCAACAGTGTTCACCAAAGAACAGGCATCACCTGTTGAGCTTGGTGCACCTGAAACAGCAAACCAAAGAACAGTGTACAAATACATTCACCTCGATGGTATCAAAAGCTGCCAGCTGGTGATGGGCTTAACAACACTTGCTCCCGGCAGTGTGTGGAATTCAATTCCTCCGCACACACATACACGCCGCATGGAAGCTTATTTCTATTTTGATTTACCTGCAGAGCAACGCATGTTCCATTTCATGGGCAACCCGCTTGAAACACGCCACCTGGTAATGGCCAACAACGAAGCAGTGATTTCTCCACCCTGGAGCACACACTACGGTTGCGGTACAACCAACTATGGTTTCATTTGGGGAATGGCAGGTGAAAACTTAGTGTATTCTGATATGGATCCTGCTCCGGTTCCAACATTAAAATAAAATTCAAACATTTAAAATTAAACCAACTATATGTCTAAGAAAGTAGTAACACTGGGAGAGATTATGCTGCGTTTGTCAACTCCCGATTTCAAACGTTTTGTACAGGCCGATACATTTGATGTGACGTACGGCGGTGGTGAAGCAAACGTTTCAGCTGCATTATGCAACTATGGTTTAAACGGAACATTCGTAACAAAAGTTCCTAATAATCCTATTGGTCAGTCTGCAATTAATCATTTACGTCGTTATGGTGTGGATACACAGTTTGTTGCACGTGGTGGCGAACGTTTAGGTATTTACTTCCTCGAAACAGGTGCTTCCATGCGTGCATCACAGGTGGTGTACGATCGTGCTGGTGCTTCTATTGCTGATGTGGATGCAAGCGAATTTGACTGGGATAAAATTTTTGAAGGTGCTGATTGGTTTCATACAACAGGTATCACTCCAGCATTGAGCGATAAAGCTGCTGCATTAACAGAAGCTGCTTTAAAAGCGGCAAAAGCAAAAGGCATTACAACAAGTATCGATTTGAACTACCGCAAAAAATTGTGGAGTAAAGAAAAAGCACAAAAAGTAATGACACATCTCTGCCAGTGGGTGGATGTATGTATCGGTAACGAAGAAGATGCTGAAACAACGCTTGGTTTTAAACCCGGCGAAACAGATGTAACAAAAGGCGAGCTTCACCTCGATGGTTTCCAGGATATCATGAAACAGATGGTGGCGAAGTTTGGATTTAAATATGTTGCTTCATCGTTGAGGGAAAGCTACAGTGCAAGTGATAATGGCTGGAGTGCATTGGTATATAACGGACAGGAATTCTATCACACAAAGAAATACAATGTGCGTATTGTTGACCGTGTGGGCAGTGGCGATTCATTTGCAAGTGGTTTGATCTACGGATTGGTTACAGGCATGAGCATGGCCGACTCAGCTGAGTTTGGTGTTGCTGCAAGTGCATTGAAACACACCATCCCCGGCGATCTCAACCACGCAACATTAGGCGAAGTGAAAGATTTAATGAAAGGCGACGGCAGTGGTCGTGTACAACGTTAACCACAGAGGTTTCAAGTTGAAAGTTTAAGGTTGATTGTTCTGAACCTTAAACTTTCAACCTTTAACATTAAACTACTCAAAATGATTATAGATTCTTTAGAAAACGCAGCGAAATATTTCAGCGTTCATCCGTTGTTTGCGAAAGCATTCGGATACATTCAGCAGACTGACCTGGCAAATGCTGCAGACGGCAAGAGTGATATTGCTGAAGGTTTAAAAGCCATCATCAGCAATGCTCCCGGCAAAACAAAAGAAACCAGCCTGGAGAAATTTGAATGTCATAATAAAAATATCGACATCCAGTTTTGCATTAACGGACTGGAAACTATTGGCTGGAAACCACGTCAGAAATGTACTTCACCAAAAGGTGAATACAGCGATGAAAAAGACGTATTGTTCTTTAACGATACACCCGATACTTATTTTCAACTCACCAACGGACAGTTCGCCATCTTCTTCCCTGAAGATGTACACTCTCCAATGATTGGTGATGCAGAAATTAAGAAACTGGTGATTAAAGTGAAAATCTAAAAGTCAGTAATAAGTGAGAAGTCGCTTCCTGCTTACAACTTATAACTTACGACTTACAACTTAAAACTTCTAAAATGAGCAAGACACAACAAATAACCGATGCAATTGTACAACAGGGAATTCTTCCGCTGTATTTTAATCCAAGCGAAGAGATAAGTCTTGATGTATTAAAAGCAATTTACAATGCAGGGATTAAAGCAGTTGAATACACCAACCGTGGCGATGCTGCTTTAAGCAACTTTAAAAAAATGGTGGAACTGCGTAATGCATCCATGCCCGGTTTATTACTCGGTGTTGGTACCATTAAAAACATGCAGCATGCCACTGATTACTTAGCAGCCGGTGCCGACTTTTTAGTAAGCCCCGGTTTTGTTCCCGATGTGGCAGCACATTGCGTGGCAAACGATATCTTTTATGCACCCGGTTGTATGACGCCCACTGAAATCATTGCTGCAGAAAATGCAGGAGTAAAATTCATCAAGCTGTTCCCCGGCGATATGTTAGGGCCCAAATTCCTTTCAACTATTAAGGATATCTTCCCTAAATTGCTCTTTATGCCAACAGGTGGCGTTGATACAACAAAAGAAAGTGTGGAAAGCTGGTACAAAGCAGGTGTTTGTGCAGTAGGTATGGGAAGCAAACTCATCAGCAAGGCATTGATGGAAGCAAAAGATTATGCAACGATAGAAACAGAAACAAAGAAAGTACTGGAAGTGATTGCATCAGTAAAAAAATAAACAAACACAATGGAACAAAAAGGTAAAATGACCAATTACAGGTGGGTAATTACGGCAATGTTGTTTTTTGCAACAACCATTAATTATCTCGACAGGCAGGTATTATCATTAACTTGGAAAGACTTTATTGTTCCGGAGTTTCACTGGAATAACAGCGATTACGGAACCATTACAGGATGGTTTTCTATTGTATATGCCATCTCCATGTTGTTTGCAGGAAAAATTGTTGACTGGCTTGATACAAAAAAAGGATTTCTCTGGTCTATCGGAATCTGGTCAGTTGGTGCAGTGCTGCATGCATTCTGCGGTATTGCCACTTCCGGCATGTTAACAGGCTCATGGGCTGTAGGTTTTGAAGGAGCAAAAGAAGCCATTGGAACGGTGGATGATATTGCAAAAGTTGTTTCAGTCAGTGTTTATCTGTTCATCTTTGCCCGTATTGTACTGGCAATAGGTGAAGCCGGTAACTTTCCTGCAGCAATCAAATCAACCGCTGAATATTTTCCAAAAAAGGACAGGGCATTCTCAACGAGTATTTTTAATGCCGGTGCAACAGTAGGTGCCTTGCTTGCGCCAATCAGCATTCCGTTTATTGCAAAAGCATTTGGCTGGGAAATGGCCTTTATCATCATTGGTGCATCGGGCTTTTTATGGATGTTTTTTCTGGGTGTTTATTTATAAAAAACCACATCAGCATCCCAAAGTAAATGCAGCCGAACTGGAATATATTCACCAGGACTCTGCCGAACAGGCCGCAACCAATGAACAGCCTGCTGCCAAATTATCGTATGCCAAAGCATTCAGCTACAGGCAAACCTGGGCATTTGCCGTAGGTAAATTCATGACCGATGGGGTATGGTGGTTCTTCCTTTTCTGGACACCGGCATACCTGAGTTCTGTTTATCACCTCGATTCCACACAAAGTGCTTCGCAGATATTTGTTTTATATGCCATCACCCTCTTGTCAATTGCAGGGGGCTGGTTACCGACATACTTTGTTGAAAAGAAAAAAATGAATCCCTATGCAGGCCGCATGAAGGCAATGCTCATTTTTGCATTCTTCCCGCTGCTGGCCTTGCTGGCACAGCCGTTAGGGCATATTTCTGTGTGGATTCCTGTCATCATCATAGGCATTGCAGGCGCTGCACACCAGTCCTGGTCGGCCAATATTTTTTCAACCGTTGGCGATATGTTCCCCAAATCAGCAATTGCAACAATCACCGGTATTGGCGGAATGGCAGGAGGTATCGGTTCATTCCTCATCAACAAAGGTTCCGGTGTGTTATTCGATCATGCCGAAAAAACAAACATGAAACTTTTAGGGTTTGAAGGAATTGAAGCGGGCTACTTCATCATTTTTGCAATCTGTTCAGTGGCCTACCTGATTGGCTGGACGATTATGAAAACACTGGTACCCAAATACCAGGTGATATCTGATATTTAGTTGTAGTAGATATTTATTCAAAGAGGCTTTTCAAAACAATGAAAAGCCTCTTTTTTTACCCTTTAAGGCCGGGCTGAAAAAACTGTTACAACGCAGCAACCTGCCCCTCCCCGTCATTTCGACTGTATGGGGCTGCGTAGCAGCGGGCCCATCAGTGAGAAATCTCATCCTGCGAAGCAATCTGCTCCCCTGTCATTTCGACTGTATGGGCGGCGCAGCCGGGAACCGTACAGGAGAAATCTTATGCTACGGAGCAATCTGGTATTTATCTCTTCGTACAAGGGAACGCAACGGAACCTGATTGCATCCTTTGCTGAACTATACCTGAACGCCGACTACTACTGTCGCCTCTATTCGTCGTTTCGAACCCATGCAGCGGCGAATCAGCGGGAGAGAAATCTTATCCTCTCAGGTAATAGATTCCCCTACGAAGCTCCCTCACATCTGCTGCCTCACGGCTTTCTTCTCTCTTTCCATGAATCATGAACCAACTACTGCCGCCTTCCTTATTTCTTCTAACTATCGGCTCTCCTCCCCCAACTAGTCCAAGTATATTAGCTTCAACAATCGGAAATCTGGCGCAGGAATGAGGCGAGGGTTTTGTGCCTTGGCTTCCTGTGCCGAAGCTACATACTGCAAACACCTTTGCATTTAAAACATTATTCAATAAAAATCACTGAGAACAAGCCGCAATTTTTTCCATAGTAATAATCCCTTGCGCTACTATAGATATATTCTTCAGCCTTATCAACAATACCTGCGGTTACAGGATTGTTATGGATATAATCAAGTTTTTGTTGTAACATTTCAATCGTGCTTAACTCAATTGGCTGGTTATGTTGCTGCCATAGTTGAAATGATGCATTATTACTATTTTTCTTACCTGCCTGTTCCATCATCCATAACATCCACTCTTTTCTACTTTCACCAGGATGCTGTTGAATGGCTTTTTTTAATTCCACAGATGTATGCCGTTTCATATCACGGACAATGTCTTCCAGCGGATTTTTATTACTGCCAATGATCATATGCACATGACTGGTCATAATACACCAGGCATATACTCCCAATCCTTTTTCTTCACAGCAATATTGCCAACTTTTTAACAGGATTTCTTTATACTCATTGCGTGTAAACAGGTCTATCCAATTCACAACTGCATAGGTTATAAAATAGAGCTGCTGCTGATCCCTGAATTTATACTTACGGCTCATAATCTCATAAATATAAAAATTCCTTTAATGAAGGAGTATAGATTTAAGCAGCCCTATATTCAGGCACAGGAAGCCAATACACTTTGCTACGCCTCATTCCTGCGCCAGACTTACTATATTTATAGACCCGGCATTCTTGGACTATATAGGGGCCGCCACCTGAAAAATGAAATCTGGAACGCAATTGAAGAACTGGAAGCCGACGACTTTGATCTCAGGACAGGCATCTTCACTTCAGAAAAATCTATTCAGATTAATGCAACAAAAGACAGGGATCATAACAGCCATACTCCTTCAAAAGTTATGGCCTTCATTCCTGTTAAGCTTGTGCTTCTTAAAGAGTATAAAGTAAAGGAGGGCATTTAAAATTGCCTCCCCTTCAGTTATTGTTTCGCTGTTGACTAAATTCCCAAATGCCTTGGTTCGTGTTCCACCACAACTGTTCGGAACGTTTAAGAACAGTAAAGGATTCTGTAATATAAGCCTGAAAGGCTGGTATTATTATAGAATAATCAGTAGTAATAGCCCGGAAATCCCGAAGGGATGATATAAAATTCTCAATATTACCCTTTCGGGGTTATTTAGTTTTGTAGCATTCTTTATAATTATATTCCCCCTTCAGGATTATTATAATAATTGCAAATCTTCCGAACAGTTGTGGTGTTCCACGAACCGTAATAAAAGTTTCGCCCCACTGCTGCAAATGCCCCCCTGCATTTTCCGGATCACTTGATTCCATTTAAATCAGTCCCGGCGGCATCGGGTAACTTTTAAAGCAAGCCGGAGTAGTAGGTTCAAATCCGAAATATCTCCCAAACCTGCCCCCTGCCCCGATCAAAAATCACGCACCCAGCCCTTAAAAACTGAAAAAAAGCCCATAAAAGCTACATTTTAACCCACAAAAGCCCAAAAACTGCCAAATACAGCAAATAAATCGGCATGTACATTGAAATAACTGCAACATGCAATGAAAAAACTGCAACAAACATTAAAATAACTGCAACGTACATTCAAAAAACTGCAACAAACATTGAAAAAACTGCAAAGTGCATTCAAAAGACTGCAACGTGTAGTAAAATAACTGCAATGTGCATTGCACTTATTGTCAACTACAAAGCCTGGAAAACCATCACACCTCGTTTTTCTTTATAACGGGTTCTGGTAACAAAGGCCGTAAACCGGAAAATAAATTACGTAAAAGCAAAGAACGTAGAGAGAAGCATAGCTGCGGAGAAAAAAAGGGTTGTTACAAATGAGCGAATTGATTTTTCCACTGTTGAACAGCTCTCTTTAAAAATTTCATATAATCATCTTCCACCGGTTTTGTGGAGCGGATAAAGAGTTCTGATTTGCGCTCAAAAAACACATCGCCCAGCTCCGCATTCGAAAACTGCAGAATTGTTTTGCACGAGAGTGAAATGCAGTCAATCACATACCTGTTTTCACCTTTTACATACAGCGAATGCAGTGTACGGTTGGGGAGTTCCTCTCTTTCATCCTCCTCAGGAGGTTCTGGTGCAACAGGGAATTTTATACGGGGGAAACCAGGTTCTGCAATCATGAGTTGTTGGGTTGAGCATTCAAGTTATAACAATCTCTTCATCGTTCTGCAATCAGGCTTTGAACGGAACGGCAGTAATAAAAAAAGCGATCAGTGATGATCGCTTTTTTCGTGGTGTGGGGCGGGATCGAACCGCCGACACAAGGATTTTCAGTCCTTTGCTCTACCAACTGAGCTACCGCACCATTCCTGAAACACGCTATTTGGTAAGTGGAAGCCTATCCTCCTTTTGTGCTTCGGGGTTGCAAATATAGAGGAAAGGGCTTTAATACTGAAATCTTAAACCAAATATTTTATCAGCGAAAACCAGCTGAATCCTTTCCATCTCTGTTCCTCTCCTTACATCCCGAACTCACTCAGAAACTTAATACGCATAATTTTTAATTGTTCCCAGCTGTATGCCCCGTCTTCCAGCTCCTGCTGCGCAACGTTTAAATCGCTGGTGCTGCATCCTTTGAAATAATCAATAATTTCTTCCTGCTCATATTCGTCTAACCATTCATCAATGGCATAATCAAGCCGCAGCTTAGTGCCGCTGGCAGCAATGGTTTCCATTTCTTCCAGCATTTCATCCATCCGCCAGCCCTTGTTTTTGGCAATGGTTTCAAGAGGGATGCGTTTATCAATATTCTGGATCAGAAATACTTTATTACCGCTCTTGTTCACCACGCTTTTCATCACAAACTCATCGGGCTTTTCAATATCGTTGTCTTCTGCATATTTGGCAATGAGTTCTACAAACGGTTTGCCATAACGGATAGCCTTTCCCTTGCTCACACCCTGGCATTTTTCCAGTTCTTCCAGTGTGGTGGGATAAAGTGTGGCCATATCCTGCAATGAGTTTTCAAGGAAGATCACAAATGGCGGCAATGCTTTTTTCTTCGCTTCTTTCTGGCGGAGTTCTTTGAGCATCTCAAAGAGTTTATCGTCGGTGGCAGCGCCTGCATTCCCTGCATCGTTGCCTTCGTCATCATCCGCATTGGCTTCTTCGTACAGGTTGTTGAGTACAATCTTGAACGACTTTGGTTTTTTCAGAAAAGCTTCCCCATCCCTGGTCATCTTCAGCAAACCATATTCCTCAATATCTTTCTTGATTAACCCTCCAAGCAACATTTGCCTTATGAGCGAATTCCAGAAATGAAGGTCCTTTTCCTTTCCGCTTCCGAAATCTGCCAGTTGATCGTGGCGGTACATCTGTATTTGCGGAGTAAGTCGGCCAACAATAACCGGGATCACATATTCAGCAGCAAAACGTTCATCCAGTGCTTTAATCACTTTCAGTGCAATGATGGCTTCTGCTTTTGCTTCAATTTTTTCTTTCGGGTGGAGACAGTTGTCGCAGTTGCAGCAGTTTTCTTCTCCATACTCTTCGCCAAAATAATGCAGCAGGATTTTGCGGCGGCAAACCGAGCTTTCTGCAAAAGCAACTGTTTCCTGGATCATTTGTGCAGTAACCTCCCGTTCACTGAGAGGCTTATCACGCATCAGGTGTTCAAGTTTGCTTACATCTTTATGCGAGTAATACAGGATACATTTCCCTTCCATGCCATCTCTTCCAGCACGACCGGTTTCCTGGTAATAGTTCTCAATACTCTTGGGTATGTTGAAGTGAATCACAAACCGGATATCGGGCTTGTCAATACCCATTCCAAAGGCAATGGTGGCAACAATTACCTGTACATCTTCATTCAGAAACTGGTCCTGCCGGTTTGCCCTTAATTTGGCATCAAGTCCGGCATGGTAGGCAACCGCTTTAATACCATTCGCCATCAGCATATCGGCCAGCTCTTCGGTGGTTTTACGGTTGAGGGTATAAATAATGCCGCTTTTTCCTTTATTCTGCGAAATAAATTTCACAATACTCTTAACCGTTTGATCCTTTTTGATCTTGGGCTGAATTTCGTAATACAGGTTGCCCCTGTTAAACGAAGAAATAAAAATATCAGGGTTGCGTAAACCAAGATTCTTTACAATATCACTTTGAACTTTGGGTGTGGCTGTAGCTGTTAATGCAATAATGGGAATGTTGGGGTTGATCTGGTCCATCATTTCCTTCAAACGCCTGTACTCCGGACGGAAATCATGTCCCCATTCGCTGATGCAATGCGCTTCATCCACTGCAAAAAATGAAATGTTCAGATCGCTGAAGAATTCAAGATTTTCCTGCTTGGTTAATGTTTCAGGTGCCACGTACAACATCTTTGTACGGCCTGTAAGCAGATCATCATGTACTTCTTTGATTTCTTTTTTATTGAGGGTTGAATTGAGGAAATGTGCCACATCGTCTTTACTGCTGTAACTGCGTACAAGATCTACCTGGTTTTTCATTAATGCAATCAGCGGACTGACAACAATGGCCACACCTTCACTTACCATTGCAGGCAACTGGTAACAGAGGCTTTTACCACCACCTGTTGGCATGATCACAAAAGTGTCTTTACCGTTTAGCACGTTGTGAATGACCTCCTCCTGTGTGCCTTTAAATCCATCAAAACCAAAATGTTCATGTAAGGCAGCATAAAGGTCAATGCCATGAAATGTTTTGGATGCAGCCTGGCTGCTCTGCTTTTTGGTTGTTTTGGCGGCTGTTTCTTTCTTCTCTTTACTGGTAGTTTTAGCAGCCGGTTTTTTCTTAACTGTACTCATCACTTTTGTTCCCACGCTCTTTGGTTAATACAAACTGGATATGTTATAGCAAGCAGTTGGTTATTGTAAGCACTCTTGTGGTGCTGGAAAAACAAGGGGAGCGAAGTTACTTAAATTAGTGTATCTGCCCCTTTTCCAATCGTCAAAAACCTGCTAAAAATGAACATCAGCATAAGATAGCTCAAATTCCTGTACCCGAAATTAAAAAATTTGCACAGGCAGGTACTTTTCCGTTTTGCTTATTTAGAGTAGGTTTGCCCCGCCATTATGAATCAATCAAACAATATAAACCCGTTGGAGGTAGCCCGCCGCACGATTGCTCTGGAAGCAGGGGCTATTGAAAGTCTCGGGGCGCTTCTTACAGAAGATTTCAGCGGAATATGCTCCGTTATCCTGGGTGCAAAAGGACGTGTAATTGTAAGCGGAATCGGCAAAAGTGCTGTGATTGCCCAGAAAATAGTAGCTACGCTCAACTCAACCGGAACTCCGGCTGTATTTCTGCATGCAGCGGATGCCATTCATGGCGACCTGGGAATGATTCTCAGTCACGATGTGGTCATCATCATCAGCAAAAGCGGCGAAAGCCCCGAAATAAAAGTGCTGGTGCAGCTGGTAAGAGGTTTTGGCAACCCCATCATTGGTTTAGTGGGCAATACAGAATCCTATCTCGCCAGGCAAAGCGATTACATTATTAATTCAACCGTAAGCCAGGAGGCCTGTCCCAACAACCTTGCTCCAACCAGCAGTACAACAGCGCAGATGGTGATGGGCGATGCGTTAGCCGTAGCCCTGATGGAGATGCGTGGATTCAAAAGCAGTGATTTTGCCAAGTTTCACCCCGGCGGGGCATTGGGCAAAAAACTGTACCTGCGGGTGGCTGATTTTTATGTAAACAATGAACAGCCAAAAGTATTTCCCGAAGCATTACTGAAAGATGTGATTGTGGAGATTTCAAAGAAACGTTTAGGTGCAACAGCAGTGGTAAATGAAACAAATGAGTTGCTGGGAGTGATCACCGATGGCGATCTCCGGCGTATGCTGGAAAAAAACAGTGCGGTGGATACAATTACAGCCGCAGAAATTATGACCATCAATCCGAAAACAATTGAAGACGAAGCATTGGCAATTGATGCAATGGAACTGATGCGGAAAAATAATATCACACAATTATTGGTGGTAAATAACAAACAATACATGGGTGTTATACATTTGCACGATTTAATTAAAGAAGGATTGATTTAGACAGTGACCGGAAATGGTCAGAAATGCTTCAGCAGCAGTTCACCATTCACCATTCACCACTCACTTATATCATGAACAAAAATCATTATGTGGCCATTATGGCCGGGGGAATCGGAAGCCGTTTCTGGCCCAAAAGCCGCACAAGTTATCCCAAACAGTTTTTAGATATTTTACATACAGGCAGAACATTGATACAGTCAACCTACGACCGGTACCTGCAGTTCATCCCTAATGAAAATATTTATGTTGTTACATCGGCCGAGTATGAAGAAATTGTAAAGCAGCAATTACCCGATCTGCCTGCTGAAAATATTTTATGCGAACCATCACGCAAAAACACAGCTCCCTGTATTGCATACATTGCTTATAAACTGCAGCAGGTAAATGAAAATGGTTTGCTGATTTGTGCACCTGCCGATCACCTCATTCTTGATGCTCCTGCTTTTACAAAAGTTTGCCTGGATGCGTTTCAGTTTGTGGAGAATATTAATTCGCTGGTAACACTTGGTATTAAACCTACTTATGCCAACACCGGTTATGGATATATTCAGCACGAAGCATTACCTGTTGCAGATAATGTGTACAAGGTGAAGACCTTTACCGAAAAACCAAATCATGAACTGGCGAAAACCTTTCTTGCAAGCGGCGACTTTTTATGGAATGCGGGTATTTTTATGTGGAAGATTAAAAACATTGTAACTGCATTTGAAAAGTTTCTGCCGGAAATGTGCGAACTGTTTGTAGCCGAAAAAGAGTGGTTTAATACAAACCACGAACAGGAAGCTGTGGAACGCATTTATCCGCAATGCACCAACATTTCAATTGACTACGGCATTATGGAAAAAGCCGATAATGTGTATGTCATTCCTTCTTCCTTTGGCTGGAGTGATCTTGGTACATGGAACAGTGCGTATGAAAACATGGAAAAGGATTATTTTGGAAATGCAGTTGCCGGTAAAAATGTAATCATTATTGATGCTACAAAAAACATTGTTCATGCCGATGATAAAAAACTGATTTTGTTACAGGGGCTGGATGATTTTATTATAGTTGACACAAAAGATGCGTTGCTCATCTGCAAAAAAGAAAAGGAACAGCAGGTGAAGGATTATGTGGCAGAAGTAAAACGAAACTCCGGGGATAAATTTTTGTAATAAAAAAGAGCGGTTCATTTCCGCTCTTTTTTTATGATTAGTTTTTATTGCTTAAAAAAATAAATGGATCTGTCTCTTTTTTGTGTAAGAATTTTTTAATCCTTTCGGGATGGGAAATAATGTTGTAACTGTTCAGGTCAATTACTTCATGTGCAGTACAAAGCTGATCGTCATTTTCAACCGAGTTCAGCAAATCATGCAGCCATTTTAATTCTTCTTCCACATCCGGTCTGAAATGATCTTTGCCTGCCGATACAACAAAGAGTTCCCTGCGTTGGTTGTGTTTCATGTTTTCTTTTTTTCAGTAACCTACCATTCCTTTTTTATTGGGGCACCCGCAATCATTCTTTTTATGAAACAGCTTTGAATTGCTGCATCCTGATAAAAAAACAGTGGTGATGATTAATAAAAGAAAAACAAACCTGCTGTAACGCTGCATCGGTGAATTCTTAATTTTTTTCAGGCTCATGGGATATTTGTTTTAAACAAGAGTAACAAAATAACTACTTTCCGTCATAAATTATTGTTTGCAAAGGATGATTGGCAAAAAAAATAACAGAGTGTTGCTGTCGCCCCTTGACTGGGGGCTGGGCCATACCACCCGCTGTATTCCCATCATCCGTTTTTTGCAACAATCTGGTTTTGAAGTGGTAATTGCTGCCGAAACCGGTTCGGCACAACTGCTTGCGGCAGAGTTTCCCGGCATTGAAATAAAACATCTGCCCGGTTACCGTATTCGTTACAACAAACAACTTCCCCTTTCAATATCCTTACTGAAGCAGCTCCCCCGGATTTTTCAAACAATCAGGGCAGAGCATGAATGGTTAAAAGATTTGCTGAAAAAGGAGCAGTTCCGTTTTGTCATCAGCGATAACAGACCCGGCTTTTATAATCAAACTGTTCGTTCTGTTTATATCACACATCAGTTGCTTATTAAATCGGGTAAGGGAAGGTTCATTGACAGGTTGCTGCAGAACATTCATGCGCATTACATGAAACATTTTAATGAAGTATGGGTTCCTGATATGCAGGGGAAACAAAATCTTGCAGGCGATTTGTCACATCCGCAGGTACACTTTGTACAACCTGCATACATTGGTTTGTTGTCAAGGTTTGAACGTATAAGCGAAACAACGGAAAAAAATGATCTGTTGATCCTGCTTTCCGGCCCGGAACCTCAACGTTCGGTTCTTGAACAAAAAATGATGGAGCAGCTTAATGAGTATCACGGATCAGTTTTGCTTGTACGTGGTTTACCAGCAGATGGTCAAGCAGTTTTGCCGGTGAAAGAAAATGTAACGGTTGCCAATCATTTACCTGCACATCTTTTGCAGGCAGCAATTGCATCATCCCGGCAAATTATTTGCAGAAGTGGATATACTACATTAATGGATTTGGTGAAGATGAAAAAGAAAGCCCTTCTTATTCCCACACCAGGTCAGCCTGAACAGGAATATCTTGCTGCATACATGCAGCAGCAGCAACTCTTTCCTTATGAATTACAAAAGAATTTTAATCTTAAAACTGCTTTAGAGAAACTGGAGAAATTTACTCCGGCTTTTTCTTTTGATGAAAATGAGTTTGAAATATTTAAAGCAGTTGTTGATAAGACAGAGAAGGCAAACAATGCCGGATAATTGTAAAACAATATTTTTGCAATCAATTCTTTAAGGTTGTCATCAAGTCAGATTAAAAGAGCGCATTGGGCAGTTTTTACAACAAACCTGCTGTTTGGTATTAACTTCAGCATTGTTAAATACATTTCGCCAACGTTTGTAAAACCATTCGGGCTGAATTTTATCCGTGTAAGTGTTACTGTTGCTTTGTTGTGGTTACTCTATTCATTAAAGCCTTCCAAAGCCGGAATTGATAAAAAAGATATACCTGCCTTTCTGCTGTGCGCAGTAACCGGAGTTGCCATTAACCAGTTGCTTTTTATTAAAGGGTTAACCATGAGCACACCAATACACGGTGCATTACTTATTCTTGCCACACCTGTTTTTATTTTACTCATTGCTTTTGTGTTACGGTTAGAAGCAATTACCTGGCTTAAAACAACAGGGCTTGTATTAAGCATTGGCGGAGCTTCCTTGCTGATTGTATCAGGAAAAAAAGCAACAAGCGGCGACAACATTTTGCTGGGCGATCTGCTGATTGTAATCAATTCCGTATCGTATGCCTTTTATTATATACTGGTAAAACCATTAATGGCAAAATACAGCCCCGTGCATGTACTGCGTTGGGTGTTTACATTTGGTTTGTTATTGATTACACCGTTTTGCTGGCAACAGTTTGCAGCAGTTCAATGGCATAGTTTTTCAGTAACACAATATGCAGCTCTTGCATTTGTAGTGCTGGGCGCAACATTTTTTCCTTATTTATTTACTGTATATGGCTTGCAGCATCTCAGTGCATCAACAGCAGGTGCGTACATATACCTGCAGCCTTTTTTCTCAGCAATTGTATCTGTATTGTTCTTTGGCGAAGAATTATCACTGTATAAAATACTGGCAGCCGTATTAATTTTTGCAGGAGTATATATGATTAATAAAAGAAAAGAAGACTTACCTGGAAAACCAAAACCTCTTTTCGAATAAAAATCCAAATGGTCTTTGTTTTTTAGGATGCAGATCAAACCTGTTAATGCTTTTTTCTTTCAGCACTTTCATTGCATCTTTTATGGAGTCGGTTACAAAAACCAGGTCAACATCTTGAGGCGAAATGGTGCCGTTCTGTTTCATCAGTTCAATATGCTCTATCATTTCTTTGTGGTATTCTTTTCCGAAAACGATTACCGGAAAGTCTTTGATCTTTTTTGTTTGAATAAGCGTAATGGCTTCAAACAATTCATCAAGAGTGCCAAAACCACCCGGCATGCAGATGAAAGCGTATGAATATTTTATGAGCAATGTTTTCCGTACAAAAAAGTAGCGGATGTTGACCCATCTGTCTAAATAAGGGTTGGGATGTTGCTCATGCGGTAACACAATATTGCAGCCAACACTTTTTCCGCCAACTTCCTTTGCACCTTTATTTGCTGCTTCCATCAGGCCGGGGCCTCCTCCTGTTAAAACAGTAAAGCCCATTTTAGCTACTTCAGCACCTACTCTTTCAGTCAGTTCGTAATACCTGTGTCCTTCACTGTATCTTGCAGAGCCGAATATTGTAACGCAGGGGCCAACAAACGCAAGCTGCCTGTAACCACGGATAAACTCTGTAAATACTTTAAATGCAAATCTGAATTCTTTCCACCTGCTTTGAGGTCCTTCGAGAAATTTTATTTCAAATTGGTGCAGTTTCTTCTTCTTCTTTTTCATGAATAAATGGGTTCAGTTAGTTGTTCAAGGTATGCGAAAAAATGTTTTGGATTCTGATTGATAACGGAACAATGCAAATATTGTTGCCGGTGAATTAAATTCTTTTACTGTTGTACGGCTTTCATTTTTGTAAAACTAACAACTTGTTGTGAAAAATAAAATACTCTGTATCAGCTATATACAACGAATTTCTTTTGCAATCTTAAAAATGAATGTTTGCTGAAAGTATAAAGTATGATTGTCGTTAGCATGAAAAAAAATCATCATTTTTACTTTTGCGTTTAATTTATCGCTTATGAATTTTGATTGGTTAGTAAAATTAATAACGGAAGAAAGTATTCCTCAAACAGTTATAATTTTTGGCCTGGTGATAGCGATTGGTGTGTGGCTGGGCAGGTTAAAAATATTTGGTATTTCTCTTGGGGTTACCTGGGTATTGTTTGCAGGTCTTGCACTTTCTTATGCCGGAGTGGTGGTAAATAAAGAAACGGAACATTTTCTGCGTGAGTTTGGTCTTATTCTTTTTGTATATACAATTGGTTTGCAGGTTGGTCCCGGTTTCTTTGCTTCACTCAAAAAAAATGCAATTGTTACCAACGGGCTTGCTGCTTCAGTTGTTATTCTTGGTGTGTTGATTGTAATTTCCTTTTTCTATTTTACAGGAACATCAATGCCCACGCTTACAGGTATTATGAGTGGTGCAGTTACCAATACACCTGGTATGGGTGCTGCGCAGGCTGCAGCAAAGGATATGCAGATTGCCGGTGATGCATCTTCCATGATTACATTGGCCTATGCATTGGTTTATCCGTTTGGTGTGTTTGGTATTATTGGTTCAATCCTGTTATTGAAAGTTATTTTCCGTGTTGACCTTGATAAAGAAAGAGAACTGCACCGCAAGCTGGATGTATTAAAATCAAACAGACCTGTTTCAATTCATCTTCGTTTGGAAAACAAACAGCTTGTTGGAAAACAACTGCGTGAAATATTTGATCTGCTGAAAGAACCGATTGTTGTTTCAAGAATGTATCATGAAGGTGAAATTATTACTCCCACACCACAAACAATCCTCAATGAAGGTGATGTGCTGCTGATTGTTGCACATAAAGAACAGGTGCAGATGCTGAGACTGATTGTTGGTGAAGAATCAAACATGAACCTGAAAGATGCACCGCAAAGCGAATTAATATCAAGAATAATTACAGTTACACAAGCCCACATAACGCACAAACGCCTGGGCGATATTTCAGCGTTGCATCAGCACGATTTTACATTAACCCGTCTTAACAGGGCAGGTGTTGAAATGGTGCCGCATGGTGATATTATTTTACAGTTAGGCGATAATATTAAAGTGGTTGGTACAAAAGAAGGAATTGAATCGGTAACAAAAGCACTGGGTAATGAAATGAAGCGTTTGGATGTGCCCGATCTGGCTCCGATCTTTTTAGGTATTGTACTTGGTGTACTGCTGGGAAGCATACCCATGTATTTCTTTAATATGCCGGTGCCGGTTAAAGTTGGTTTGGCTGGTGGTCCGTTGATTATTGCTTTACTGCTCAGCCGCTACGGAAACAAACTCTATCTCAACCAGTTTACAACATACAGTGCCAATCTTATGCTGAGAGAGCTGGGTATATGTTTGTTCCTTGCCAGTGTAGGTTTAAGCAGCGGCGGAAATCTTGCCCGTGCTTTTGAAGGTGGTAATGCCTGGATATGGATAGCAATGGGTCTTACCATTACAATGGTTCCATTGCTTATAGTTGGCATGGTTGCTCATTATGGTTTCAGGAAAACATATTTTGAAATTTGCGGTTTGCTTTCAGGTGCAAGTACCGATCCTCCTGCACTTGCATTTTCATCGCAGCTTGCAAAAAACGAAGTTGCATCCATTAACTACGCCACAGTATATCCGCTTACAATGATTTTACGAATAATAGCAGGGCAGTTACTAATACTCTTCTTTGCTTAAGGAAAGCCCCGACTTTATGTCGGGGCTTTCTGTTTTATGAAAGAGTCAAATTATTGTTCTAACTGTCCGTGCAGTTGTTCATTTTCTGATTTGATGTCCACTCCATTCTGCAGAATTTTTTCAAAAACAGCTGCGGCATTGGCAACTACAACAGAAACAAGCGTAGCCACAAAACATATGACGAGAAACCCGACAGGATCGTCGTCTTTCGCATGAAAGATCCTGATGAATATTCCGGCTGCCATAATTAAGATGCCTAGGACAATTGCGTAACGTTTAATACTTCTTAAAGCATTTATAGTGTTGGGTGAAAATGCTTTGTTTTGCCCGATGTAATCAAGTAACCTGAACACTTTATAAAGCGAAACAAAAAAAAGAATGGATGCGGCATATACATACAGGATAAGCGGATCAAGATAAATATGCAGGAGATCTGAATTTTTAGCTCTTCCTTCTGTTAAGGGCATCCGAATCATAATGATTATTGATACAATTGCAACAAGCACAATAACTGCCTGGAGAAATATTGTTGAGCGTGGTTTCATATATTTTCTTTTTTATGAGTTGTTGTATTCACTGGAAGAAAAGGCTCTTTTCAAATTTACATCTTAAAAAGTGATGCAGATCGAATTGATGAATAGAAATTCAATGCGCACAAGTGTGCGACGCAACTACAGCTCAACAGATGCAATGGCCTCTGCTACATAACATGCATTAAAAAACCCAGACCTTTCAGTCTGGGTTTTTATTTTTATCTAGCCGGTACATTCAGCGGAATATCCCGTTTCATCATCTCGTTCCTGTTCGATGCTTCCCATGCCAGCAAGAATACAAGTCTTGCTCTCTTCTCTAACAAATCATAATTGATTTTATCTGGTGTATCGGTTGGTTTATGATAGTCTTTATGAATACCGTCAAAGAAAAATAAAACGGGAACCCCTTTTGCTGCAAAGTTGTAATGATCGCTTCGGTAATACAAGCGTTGCGGATCTTTGGGATCGTTATACTTTCTGTCGGTAATCAGTTTGATGTAAAGCTGGTTGATGCTGTCAACCAGCTTTGGCAAGTCGCTGCTGAGCTTGTCATCGCCAATCAGGTACACATGGTTGTTACTGTCGGGCGAATTAAGCTTGTCGTCTTTCCGGCCAATCATATCAATGTTTAAATCAATGGAAGTTTTGTCAAGCGGGTAAACAGCATGGCTGGAATAAAATGCGCTTCCCCACAAACCTTTTTCTTCGCCACTAACAAGAATAAACAACATGCTGCGGCGTGGTCCTTTACCTGCTGCTTTTGCTTTTGCAAATGCTTCGGCCATTTCAAGTACAGCAACTGTGCCGCTTCCGTCATCATCGGCACCGGGGTGCAGTTTGCCTCCCTGCATACCTACATGATCGTAGTGTGCCGATACAACCACCCATTCGTCTTTTTTGTCTGTGCCTTCAATAACGCCAAGAACATTTGATGCTTCAACTGCTGAACTTTCTTTATCAAATGAAAGCATCAGTTCGGTTGAAACAGTTTTTGTTTCAAGCGATTGCTCTTTTGCTTTTGCAAAATCAGATTGCAGAATGGCTTCGCCCATTTGCTCTGATATGCGGATGAAAACGGGTGATTGTTTTGCTTTGTACAGGTTAACGTACATGCGGCCACTACGCTGCCCGGGCTGTTTATCAATACCCGGCTGTATAATGAGTAAGGCAGCAGGTTGCTGATTAAGCAGTTTGTTTAAATCGCCGCTGCGTGTATTTTGCAATGCTGCAGATGAAAACAGTACCACTGCTTTTCCTTTTATATCAACTGTTGTGTCAATTTTGCTCATATATACAACTTCGCTGAAATAAACTGTTGTGGTGGTAATGGTGTTGAGCATGGCCGTAAAATCTTTTCCATACTCAAATTTTTTGTTGTTGATGCTGATGGCTGCCTCTTTCAGTGTGTCTTTATAAACAGGATACATCTGTTCATAGTTGCCATTGTTGCCTGGTGCAATTCCAATACGCTGAAATTGTTGTTTCAGATAATCAGCAGCTTTACGCTGCCCTGGCATTCCAGTTTCTCTTCCTTCCATTTCGGGAGAGGCAAGTGTAAATAAATAATTTCTGAGATCGGCAGCAGTAATTGTTTGTGCAAATTTTTCTGCTGTTTTGTTTTTTTTCTGGGCAGTTGCAGAAAGTACAATGAGGCTGCAGATAAGCAATAAAAAGTTCTTCATGTATTTGTTGTTGTTGACCGAAAGTAAATGAAAATCCCGCTTGTGGCGGGATTGTTATATGTGCGGTATTTTTTTATTGCAGATTATGAGCAGCGCATTTTCTGCACCCTTCTTTCATGTCGTCCTCCTTCAAAGCCGGTATTCATAAATGTTTCAACCATTTTCTCGGCATCGCCTTCCCGTACAAAGCGGGCAGGAATGCAGATAACATTGGCATCGTTATGTCCCCTTGCCAGCTGGGCCAGTTCTTCGCCCCAGCAAATGGCGGCACGAACGCCCTGGTGTTTATTAGCTGTAATAGCCACACCATTTGCACTTCCGCAAAGCAGAATACCAAAAGCAGCTTCATTGTTTTCTACTGCTGATGAAACAGGATGGGCAAAATCGGCATAATCAACTGAATCGGAAGAGTAGGTTCCAAAATCTTTATATACAATTCCCTTTCCTTCAAGAAAAGAAATTAAATCTTCTTTAAAATCAAAGCCTGCATGATCGCTGCCAATTGCAACAGGCTTGCTCATATCAAAAGGGTTTTGCATGTTTTAGTTTTTTGTTGTTGGTTGATAAGATGTCAAAGTTAGCATTATTATTTTTCAGCAATTTTTCCGTCAGCTCCATTCTTCAATTTCTTCTTCTTTTACCTGCTTCCTGTAAATACGCATGCTCAGAAAAATACTGAACTCGTACAATGTGTACAACGGAATTGTAACCAGTGCCAGGCTGAACGGATCGGTTGATGGTGTAATGATGGCTGCAAGTATCAATATCACCACAAATGCAAACTTGCGGATGTTTTTTAATGTTTTAGGGGTAAGAATTCCCACTCTTGTTAACAGCATTACAACAACGGGCAACTGAAACAATAATCCAATACCAACGGTGAGGTAAACAAGGTTTTCAAAATAATCACTCACTGTTGGTTTAAAATCAATAAGCGGACTGATGGTGTAGGTTGAATAGAAATACACCATAAAGGGAGTGAGGACATAATAACCAAATGCAACTCCAATAAAAAACAGAACCGAAATCCAGGCAATAACGCCGGTTGTTCCTCTTTTTTCCTTGTCACTGAGGGCGGGGCGGATAAACTTCCATATTTCCCAGAAAACATAAGGAAATGCAAGAATAAACCCTGCAGTGAATGCAATGGTAAACGTCATAAGAAACTGCTCCGTCATGGCATTACTCTGAAAACGCAGAGAAAAATCAGTCATGCATAAATCGGTTACATGAATCCTTTTTCCTATTTCACAAAGCCATTTGTACGTAATAAAATCCTTATGCACCGGGCCCATAAAGATTTGGTCAACTACGAATTTGATATTGAAACCTACAACAATTGCACCGAGCATAACTGCAATTAATGAGCGGATAATATGCCAGCGCAGTTCTTCCAGGTGATCAATAAAAGTCATCTCTCCCTGGTCGGTAACAGGAGCTTTGCCTCTGATTCGTTTAAAAATTGATCTGCGTTCTGATTGAGTTTCTGCCACAAGAAAAAATTTCAGTTGCAAATGTAACCCGAAATAAACGAGTGAAAAAACATGCTGTAAAAACAATAAAGCCACCCGACCGGGTGGCTTTATCATCAAAAAGAAGCAAACTTATTTTGTTGCAAGTGCTTTGTCTATAATGAACAGTAATGATGAACGGTGTGCTTTTGTAGATTCGTTTGGCGAAACTGCTGCTGCAACCATTGTTCTTATTTTGCGGAGACTGTTGTATGCCCCGCTTTTTGCTGCATTGTCGTAACCTGTTTTTGATTCAATAATTGAAACAAGCCCACGAACAAATTCGGTTTGCAGGTTTTGACGGTAAATATTTACAGCGCCGCCAATATCAGCTTTAAAAATTCCAGCAGTTAAATCACTCAGTACATCAGCTACAGAATAACTGTTGCCATATAAACCGCTGTTGGATATACGGCGCATTGTAACCGGGTTGAGCAAACTGGTTAAAATATTCATGTGAAAATTCTGTACAACGGATGTATGTTTTGGATCTTCAGTAGCGCCAAAGAAGCTGAATCCACGACGCTGTGTTTGCAGGTAGGGTAGTAAAGGAAGATCGGCATCAAACGCATTGGGTGCAAAAACGTTTTTGTTTAAGAATGCCATTGCTTTTTTCTGGTACTCAACAGGTGTAACAGTAAATGGTTTGCTTCCGTTGTTTTGTCCGGGGAAACTTCTGTCAACCTGCACACCGCCAATATACCGGCTGATGGCATTAGCCATTTGAAAACGCTGACTGTTTAAAACAGAATAACGAATCTGAATTTCCTGGTAAGATTTATCGCTCTTTGCATATTTGCTGATGAGTTTTCCCATTGCATTGTTTACGTATTTGAAGCGGTCTTCGCCATAAGCAATCATATCGTTACTCATGTCGTTAATCATTACACGGGGGTCAATACCGCTGCCGGGGCTGCGCATGTCATCGGCATCATTGCCAAAAGCAAGATCGGGTTCGTGGCTGCGGCGGAGAATCGCATTCAGTCCGCTTTGTTCCTGCCCTTCTGCAAATTCCCTGTAACCAAACTCAATTGCCCATAAATCATAAGGGCCGGGTTTCATTGTATAATAATCACCCTGCTTGCTTCTGTCGCTGTTGATGTTGATCGAAGGATAATCCATTACAGAACCCTGCAATCCTTTTTTCTGGGTGACAGATGTATTGTGTACTTCAGCAGGACTTAACATCTGTGAGGCTTTCATATTATGATTTAAGCCCAGTGTATGTCCCATTTCGTGCAGTACCAGGTAATAGAGGAATTGCTCGTGTGCTTTTTTAATTTCTGTTTCTGCGCCGTCAGCAGCACTTGTAGTAATAAGCGTTGAGCCTGCCATAAATTGTTTGGCAAGTTCAGCACCGATATTGCAATGCGCCCAATGTTTTTTAACCTGCGGAGGAAGCATGTCAAACAAATCTTTTTGTTGCGGAGCTGCATTGTTATCCTGTATTACATCAAGAAAAGGTGTAACGGCACCGCTTCCCCATTCAATGGTAATATCAGTACCAAGTATCTGGCCTGTTGCAGGGTTAACAAAGCTTGGCCCGATTGCTCCATAAGAGGGATAGGCAGAAGAAACCCAGCGTATAACATTGTAACGGATGTCGGCAGGATCCCATGTTGCAGTATCAGGCATAATTTTCATGACAACCGCATTTTTAAATCCGGCTTTTTCAAATGCTTCATTCCAGCGCTCACCTGCTGCTTTTACAATATTGCGGAATTCAACAGGTGTTGTGTTTTCAACCCAGTAAACAATTGGTTCAACCGGTTCGCTGATGGCAGCATTCGGGTCTTTTTTCTTCAGGTGCCAGCGGTTGATCACATCACGGTAGTTGGTTACTTCGTTTGAGGTAAGATCATCTACTTCCTGTGTAAAAAATCCAACACGTGGATCATCAAACCTTGGCTTGAAATCATTTACAGGTACTTCAAGAAAAGAGTGCTGTAGTTTGATACGGATATAACGGGCATCAGTAATGTCTTTTCCTCCTCCGTTGTACGGAACAGGATTATCATACGCAAGGTCAACAATCACATCTGTATTATTGGGGTAAGAACGTACGTTGCTTACTTTACTTTTGAAGGATTGAATCCACCCAGGTTAAAGAACATGTAGGATGGCACTGTTGGAGAAAAAACCGGTTTTACAGGGTCAAGCTTATCACTTAAAAAAAGCGGATCTGCGCTGATGAGGTAACCGGTTGAATCTTCAGCTGCAAATTTATCGGTATAAAAAACCGATTCGGCCACATCAACATTTGCCGATTTGCTTACAGCATTTTTGGGATCGTAGTAGAAGTTGGTATTAACAAGTGAAAATTCAATTTTATCGAATGATTTTTTCATCTTGAACAACAAAGTTGAACGGTGCATGCTTTGGTTCAGGTACAATGTTGTAGGGCCGCTTATTGAAAAACTTTGATAAATAAAGTTTTTGTTCAGCTGGTCTTTACGAATGTACATCTGTACACTTCCTGTTACAGTGTCCTGGTAAAGAGTAAATAATCCGCCCAGTTTTTTACTTGATTTTACTTTTTCTGTAATGCCGGGTTTGGGTGCTGGTTTTTTGGCTGTGTCGGCAACAGGTGCTGTGGCTTGTTTGTTTTGAGCCAGGGCACTGCTGCAAATAAACAGGCAAAAAGACGCCAGTGTTACTGCAATTTTCTTCATACTGATTATGTTTGGTTTGTTTAAAAAAATTACTGCAATACATTTTATGCGTTTGCAATAACAATCATTTATCACTGATTGCACGTATGGTGCAATGAAAAATTATTATAAAGTTTTCGCAGGTAATAACTCTTTGTATGAACGGACAGGAAAGGCTTTTGGCGGTTATGATGCGTTTTTAATGTAGTATTTTCATTTTTACAGTTTCAATGCGGGTTTCGCTTACTGAAAGAATATCAAACTCGTAATCATCAACAATAATCCGTTCTTTAGCCTTGGGAATTGTTTCATGGTGTTCTACTATATAGCCGGATAAGGTTTCTGCATCGGTATCGTCTTTAAACTCAAGATTGTATTTTTCTGAGAGATAATCAAGTTCAAGCCTGCCGCTGAAAATAAATTCAGATTCAGCAAGCTGCTTTTCTACAAACTCTTCGATATCGTATTCGTCCTGTATTTCACCAAAAATTTCTTCCAGCAAATCTTCCATCGTTACAATACCACTTGTGCCGCCAAATTCATCAACCACCCATGCAATACTTTTGCGTTCTTTTGTAAACTGGTTGATGAGATCAGTAACTCCCATACTTTCAGGAACAGCAGGTATGGGCAGCAAAACTGATTTCAGATCGGCTGGTTTACGAAACAGATCAAGCTGATGAACATAACCGAGTATAGTATCAATGTTTCCTTCGTAAACAATCAGCTTGCTGAGCTGTGTTTCAATAAATTTTTGTTTTACCTCATCAATGGAAGTGCCGGCATCAACTCCGATAATTTCTTTACGTGGAATTAAGCATTCACGCACTTTTACACCTGGCAGTGAAAGTGCATTTTCAAACAGTTCGGTATTAATGTCCTGGTCTTCTTCATTGTTTTCCCTGCTTTGCTGAATGAAATAGTCAAGATCAACACGGTTGAAGGCTTCTTTCTTATCATTCATCCTTACGTCAAACAGGTATTTCAGTATCCATTCAGATACGCCAACAAAGAACATGGCAATGGGGGAAAGAATACGGTAAATAAAACTGAATATTCTTGCAAAAAAAGAAAGGATGGAAGTGCTCTTTGCTTTAAAATATGCTCTGAAAATAAACTGAACGAGCAATACAATTGCTGCAGTAATAAATACCTCTGTAACTAATTTAAACCAGGGATTTTGTATCGGTTGTGGAAGCTTTTGCCAAAGAGGAGTAAAAAAACGGCTGCTGAGTAATACGTAAATGACCAGTGTGAGCGTAAGACCTACCAGCACCGAACCAATGAATCGGCTTTGCTGCTCAATAAAATTACCCAGTATACGCCCGCTGGTATGGCCCTGCTTTTTCTTGAGTTCAATTGAAAAACGATTTAATGTTCCAAATGCAGCTTCCAGCCCGGAGAAAAAACCTACGAGCAATATGCATACAATAACACCACCCAGTAAATACCAGTTCATATATCTAAACTAATGGATTTGTAATGAATCTCCAACTGCTTTCCTATGAGGCAAGAAATGCACCAACAACCTGTTCTGCTTCGTCACAGGCTTTTTTCAGTTCGTCATTTACAATTACTCTGGTAAATGAATGCTTGAATGAAATTTCATAAGCAGCTTTGTTCACACGGGCTTCGAGGGTTTCAGCAGTTTCTGTCCCTCTGCTCAGCAGTCTTCGTTTTAATTCTTCTGTTGAAGGTGGTTCAATAAAAATGGAAAGTGTTTGTGAAGGATAAAGCCCCTGCACGTGAATTGCGCCTTTTACGTCAATATCAAGAATGGGAGTTTCACCTTTGTCCCAGATGCGCTGTATTTCGCTTTTTAATGTGCCGTAATATTTTCCTTCATACACCATTTCCCATTCAACAAATTCATTATTCCTGATTTTTTGCTGAAAATCTTCAACGCTGATGAAATGATAATCCACACCATCTTTTTCATTTGCCCTGGGTTGCCTTGTTGCAGCCGAAATAGAAAAAGCAAGCCGGGGAAAGCATTTCATTAAATGTTTGGTAACTGATGTTTTGCCTGCGCCTGAAGGTGCTGTAATAATGAGCAGTTTATTTTTCTTTTGTTCCATTGCGCAGCAAAATTATGCAAACAGGATTAACTGCTTTGTTTTTACTGAAACTCAGATTTTTTTAATTCTCAGCTTAGTTTTTGTTCAACCGCTTCCAGATGTTTTGATGAAATTCAGTTATTGCTTTTGTATGAAGAAAAGGGTACAAAAATTTATCCCTGAAACGTGAATTGCTCTTGTAAATAGTGTGATGTGTGATTTTTGTATTCCCGTTTTTATCATCTTCCAGGTAAACCCGTTGCGAACCGACAGATTTTCCTTTCATGAGGTAAGAAGTTTCCAGGTAGTTTTCTTCATTGTTTATTGCCGTTATTTCATGGCCAACTGCAATTTTTGCCAGCCCCCCAAAAACCTTTACTCTTATAAGAATAATCTGGCCAACAGAAGCCTCTTTGTATTCATCATCAATATAAGAGAACTTATTCTGGTTACGGCAATACTGTAATCCAAATTCAAGCATATTTCCGCACCAGGCCTGTTTGGGCGGAGTTGTTTTATACGCTTCCCAAACTTTCTGAACAGGCTGATTGATAAAAAAAGTTTTTACATGATGACGAAAGCCATTGGTTTCATCTTTTTCTTTACAAAAGCATTTCAGCGATGCAAAATCGTCAAGCCTGTAAAGCTTATGATTATGTATAAATGATACAATTTCCTTATTGCTGATACGGGACAGATCAATGTCGTAAACTGGCTGTAACAATGCGTTGATTTGGGTTTTGAGTTTTGCGAATATAAGAATTACACACTAAAAGAATTTGTAGAAATAAATGAATTTCTCTAACAAAAAACGGCTGCATAATCATGCAGCCGTTTTATTTATCAGAAGATAAATTGTTCTTATCCTAATGCAACACGTTTGAAACCTGTTACTTTCACATCACCTGCAGATTTCAGGTAGTCAGCAACACTCTTCGATCCGTCTTTTACAAATGCCTGTGCCAGTAATGTTTGCTCTTTAAAGAAAGCATTCATTTTACCTTCAGCAATTTTAGCAATCATTTCATCGGGCTTGCCAGCCATTTTAGGATCCTGCTTCATTACTTCAATAATGATGTCTTTTTCACGGGCTACAATTTCAGCAGGCACGCTTTCTGCATCAACTGCAACAGGGTTCATGGCAGCAATCTGCATTGCTACGTCTTTGCCAGCTTCAGCAGCATCCTTATCTAAGCCAACCAATACACCCATACGGTTTGCTCCGTGAATGTAAGAAGCAACGAAAGCAGCTTCAATACGATCAAACTTACTGATGCCGATTTTTTCGCCAATAGCTGCGAGTTTATCATTAACCAGGTCAGCAACTTTAGCGCCATTTACTTCGGCTGCATTCAGTTCATCAATATTTTTTACATTATTAGCTACTGCAGCATCAGCAATTGATTTTGCAAAAGCAACAAAGTCAGCGTTTTTACTTACGAAATCAGTTTCACAGCTTACACATACTACAAATCCAACTTTGTTGTCTGCACTTGTTTGAGCAATTACAACACCTTCTTTCGCTTCACGGTCGCTGCGTTTTGCGGCAACTTTCTGGCCTTGTTTACGTAACCAGTCAATTGCTGCTTCAAAATCGCCGTTAGTTTCTGTTAAAGCTTTACGGCAATCCATCATACCAGCGCCTGTTGCCTGGCGCAGCTTATTAATATCCTGTGCACTTATTGTTACGGTTGACATATTAATTTGAAAATTTTTGAATTTGAAAATTTCCCGCCTTTGTCAGACAGGGAAAATGCTTCCTGCAAAAGTTTTAAAACAACTTAAGCAGGAAGCATTTTCGTTTTTGTTATTTTAATAACTGAAGTTTTCTTTTACTTCACAGCACTTACTTCCTGCTTCACTTATCTTGATGAAGTACGTTTTTGTGTGCTTGGTACACGACGCTTCGGACCACCTGCTCCGCCGCCGGTGTTACCACCACGACCACGACCACCACCACGGTTGCCACGATCTTTGCCATCTTCGCCACCTTCTTCAAATTTTGGCCCACGTTCTACCACTTCTTCCGCTTCTTCTTCTTCTTTTTCAACCTGGCGTTCAGCCAAGCCTTCAGCAATTGCAGCAGTGATGTATTCAGTAATAATAGCAATTGACTTTGTTGCATCATCATTTGCAGGAATAAAGTAATCAACTTTATTCGGATCGCAGTTGGTATCAACAACACCAAAAGTAGTTACGCCTAAACGTTTTGCTTCAGCAAGAGCAATATGCTCATGGCCAATATCAACAAGGAACAAAGCAGCAGGGATGCGGCTCATGTTAGCAATACCGCCCAGTACTTTTTCCATTTTGTCTTTATCACGTGAAAGCTGTAAACGCTCTTTCTTGGTAATGCTGTCAAAAGAACCATCGTTCAGCATTTTTTCAATGCTCTGCATTTTCTTTACGCTCTTACGAACGGTGTTGAAGTTGGTAAGCATACCTCCCAGCCAGCGGTCGGTAACGTAAGGCATGTTTACTTTCTGTGCACATTCAGTAACAATTTCTTTTGCCTGCTTTTTTGTAGCAACAAACATGATTTTTTTACCGCTGCGTGCCAGTTGCTTCATAGCGGCTGCAGTTTCCTGCAGGCCCTCTACCGTTTTGTTAAGATCAATGATGTGAATGCCTTTCTTTTCAGCAAAGATGTAAGGCAACATCTTGGGGTTCCACTTCTTTTTCAGGTGACCGAAATGCACACCTGCTTCGAGTAATTGCTGTTGTAATGAAGTGTTATTTTCCATTGTATTTGTATAATCGTTTTTAAATATTGTTTGATCAGCCTCACCGGTTTCAGGCCGGTGAGTGTTGGATTAACGTTTAGAGAACTGGTAGCTTCTGCGGGCTTTCTTCTTACCAAATTTCTTACGTTCAACACTACGTGGATCACGCTTTAATAAACCTGCTGCTTTTAATGCAGGACGATATTCAGCATTCACCTCAATAAGTGCACGTGCAATACCCAGCTTTACAGCTTCGGCCTGACCTTTAATGCCACCACCTGTTGCACTTATTTTAATATCAAACTTGTCTAAAGCTTCAGTTGTTTTTAACGGAGCTTCTACCTGGTTTTGCAAGTAAACCAGTGTAAAATAATCTTTGTAGTTTTTGTCGTTCACTGTAATGTTACCGCTGCCCTTGCTGATGAATACACGGGTAATGGCTTCTTTACGGCGACCAACTGCATTTTTTTGCTTTTCCATTTATATTTTATTTGGAATTTTTTAATTGAATGTGGATGATCAGAACTTAAGTTCTTTTGGTTGTTGTGCAATGTGTGCATGTTTATCGCCTGCATATACAAACAACTTCTTGTACATTTTGCGGCCCAAACGGTTTTTGGGTAACATGCCTTTTACTGCACGTTCAACAACCACTTCAGGACGACGGCGCAAAAGATCTTTTGCAATTTCAATTTTCTGACCGCCGGGGTAGCCGGTAAAATGCTGGTATTCTTTGTACTCAACTTTAGTTCCGGTAAATTTTACCTTATCGGCATTAATAACAATTACATAATCGCCACAGTCAACGTGGGGAGTGTAATAAGCTTTGTTTTTACCACGGAGTACCGCAGCAATTTTAGCACACATACGACCAACGGTTTGATTGGTGCCGTCAACAACGTACCAGTTACGCTGTACGGTAGCCTCGTTCGCATGTTTGGTAGTGAAATGTAGTTTACTCATTTTGTTTAATTTTTACCACGCCATCCCGTGGATTTGTTGAAAATAGCCGTTTTTAGCAACGGGGTCGCAAAGGTAGCCACGACAAGGGTGAATAACCAAAGAAAAAGTGCATTATTTTTTATCGCACTTTTGCAATCAATTGATTTACAGTAAAAATTTTGTCGAAGAAATTTTGTTGATATTGATTCTGATGCCGGAAATGCTGTATTTGCCTGCTTCTGTTTATCTGTATGGATGGCTTGCCTGATGCTTTCTCTATGCTTTAATCAGCTTTTTGTATGGGATGAGCAGGAAAACTATATGCCTGTTTTGCTTATGCTGAACGCTTTTACTCTGAACTACCCCTGAAGGGGATACGGAGGATATATGTGGGAGCGGTGGTTGAGATTTTTATGAAGCATCAACCGTTTTTGATTGCCTGTTTACGACAATTAAAACGGTTGATGAATTTTTTTTGTTAATCGTGGAGACCAAGAACCAATATTAATTCAACTCCCAGGCTGTTGTACCCCGATTTTTTTTCGCCGGTATAGTTTTTCAGGCGTTTGTTGATTAAGTCGTTATCGTAAAAATTATATTTTGTAAATCCGAGGTCATAATATGCATTTAGGCGAATACCTGTATTGCCTTCTGCTTCTTTGAACGGAAAGAAGAAACCTGCTTTTGGTCGAAGAAAAAAACTATAGCCCTTAAACGGATTACTGCTTTCGGGCGATGCTTCAAATGCATTAGTATTTGATATGCCGCCCATGTTCAGCTTTGCAGAATTGTTTATAACACCCAAATCAAAACCAAGCAAGAGCGGGCCGGTGTAATGGTTGTAACCAAAATGAACATCAATGTTTGTTCCGGTTAATGATGAAACAGCACTGTTTGTGGTGCTTGTTTCTTCTATTTTAAAACTTTTAAAAAGAGCAATGCCTGCTTCAATTTCATTGTTGCCATTACGGCCAAGATAGCCTGCATGAAAGCCAATGCTTTTTGTTGTGTTGAGTGAAGAGGACAGGTGCAGGGAGTCGCTCACTACAGCTATATATTTTTCAAAGCCGGGCCGGTGGGGCATGGAATAAGAAACGCCTGCATACATGGCAGAGCCACTGATGTTTTTTTTCTTTTGCGCAGAAACTCCTGCAAGAGTAATACAGGCAGTTAGTAAAAGCAGCATTTTTTTCATGTTATTATTTTTTGCAAAATAGAAAGATGCTGATAAGCAGAAGTACCGTATGGAGGGTATTTTAGCCAGAAGGTTATTTAAGCAATTCGGCAATTAAATTAAATTCATATCCTTTTTGCAATAAATAACCCTGCAGTTTTCTCAGACCTCCCCAACCCCTCCAAAGGAGGGGCTTCAAACCCTGCGTGTGAATGATTTTGTTTTTAATAGAATGGCGTAAAAAGAGAGATTGATTATTTGTTTTTTAAAAGTTCGGTAATCAAAGGGGTTTCATATCCTTTTTGCAACAAATAGTCCCGCAGTTTTCGTTTTTTGATGAAAATGTTTTTTTCGGAAGAAAGTTGTTGCAACTTTTGGTTAAATAATTTTTGAAGTGTAGTGAGGTAATCATCTTCATCAATTGTTTTTAATGCTTTACGGATGATGTATTCACTTACCTGTTTTTGTTTGAGTTCGTATTTTATTTTTACCCGTCCCCATTGTTTCATCCGAAAGCGGCCCCCGGTAAATTGAACTGCAAACCGTTCTTCATTGAGATAATCTTCTTCAATCAGTTTCGACAATAGCTCTTCCACTTCACTTTTACGCAGGCCGAAACCATACAGCTTTTCTTTTACTTCACTGTGGCAACGCTCCTGGTATGCACAATAGTGTTTAGCTTTTTGATGTGCCTGTTCCTTAGTGAGATGCTGTTTGTACATAACGGGTAAAGATATTGTAAAGCAGGAAACACGGGAACGATTGCGTAAATAAAGAAATGAAAGCACGGGTACAATTTTCAAAATTGTGATTAGACTTGTTCTGTTAATTCACTAAACTGCTTCAGGAAAAAAAGAGATTGCTGCTTACAATGCGTTCGTCTTTGCCATATACCAACGATTATGAACTGCTGCAGGGCATTGCATCGGGCAATGCAGATTCGTTCCGTGTTTTGTTTTCGAGATACAGGAATAAAGTATATGCGTTTTCATTAAAAATCACACGGTCGGTTTACCAGGCCGAAGAAATTACACAGGAAGTTTTTCTCAAACTATGGTTGTACCGTGAACAGATGGCCGAGGTGGAAAATGCCGAAGCGTGGATTATTACCATCACCAAAAATCTTTGCTTTAACCAGCTCAAAAAAACAGCCGGCGAAAAATGCATTGTTGAACTGCAACGTGAAATAGAAGAGGGCATGCTGGTATCCATTGAGCAACGCATTGATGACCGGGATCTGTTACTGAAAGTGCGACAGGCAGCAACACAACTTACAGCCAAGGAACAACAGGTGTACCGCATGAACAAAGAGCAGGGGCTTCGCAATGAAGAAATTGCCTCTGCACTCAATATTTCAGAGAACACCGTAAAGGTTCATCTTGCCAATGCATTACGCAAAATCCGCCAGCTGATGGACAGGTATTCGGCAGCAGGGGTGTTTGTTCTTTTCCTGCTCAAAAAATTATTTTAAAAACATCTAATCCTTTTTTCCTTTCCGGTTGTCTGCTTAGTACGGGGTATTCCTTTTTACCCGTTAAGCCATGACAAGCGAACGATTGCAATACTTACTGGATCTTTATTTATCCCGCCTGGCCTCTTCGGCAGAAGAGCAGGAATTGTATGCTGTCATTCATACAGGTGAATACGAGAAAGAAATCAAAAATCAGTTAGGCAATCAATGGGAAGAACTGAGCCGCACTGCACGCCTCGGCGATGAGCAGGCCGAACGTATGCTGCAGTTTATTCTTCAGCAACGCCCCGCAGTTCCTGTTATACCCTGGTACAGAACAGCAATGTTCCGCAGGTTGTCTGCAGCAGCAGCAGTTGCTTCGCTTTTATTTCTTTCGGTTTTCTATTTCTTTCAACCAAAAAATAACACCGCTTCAGTTGCAGGTAAAGGAAAGGTTAAACAAACAGATATTGCTCCCGGACAAAACGGGGCCATACTTCGTTTGGCTGATGGATCTTCCATTGTACTCGACAGTGCCCATGATGGTATTTTGTCGCAGCAGGGTAATGCCGTTGCTATGAAAGATGGTGCACAGCTCAGCTATGTAAAAGATGGTTCAGGAAAAATTGCAACAGGTTATAATACCATTGAAACACCACGGGGGAGGCAATTTCAGATAACATTGGAAGATGGTACAAAAGTTTGGCTGAATGCATCTTCTTCGATTCGTTTTCCAATTGTTTTTAACGGGGCTGAACGTCCGGTTGAAATTACCGGCGAAGTATATTTTGAAGTAGCAAGAAATAAAGAGAAACCATTTGTTGTTCGTAGTGGTGATATGCAGGTACAGGTGTTGGGAACACACTTCAACGTAAACGCATATAAAGACGAATCAACCATTAATACCACACTCATCGAAGGGAGCGTACGCATCAGTAAGGGAAAAACTGCCGGCATGTTAAAACCAGGTCAGCAGGCACAGGTATCAGGTGCCGGTAGTTTACGGATTAAAGAACATGCTGATATTGAAGAGGTACTTTCCTGGAAAAACGGACGTATTGCTTTTACCAATGCAGATCTGGAATCTATTATGAGGCAGGTAAGCAAATGGTATGATGTGGATGTGGAATATGCAGGTCCTGTTCCCAACAGGACGTTTACAGCAGATATTTCAAGAAATACCAATCTTTCAGAATTTCTGAGAGTGCTGGAGATAAGTAATATTCATTTCCGCATTGAAGGGCGGAAACTGATTGTATTACCCTGATAAAGGGATGTTGCTGATTTGTAAAAAAACACTATTACTGGTATACCAAAAAAAACCGCCCCGGGTTGCAGCCGGAGCGGAAGAAATTCAGGTTATCCAGTAATAAGTCTTGTAGGATCATTTTATTGTTTAACCCAAACCAAACAAAAGTATGAAATTGTTTGCTTCCGTTTTGCCCCGGCACAGCAGTTCCCGGGGTTTCACCAAAACATTACGGATTATGAAACTGACTGCTATAATTTTATTAGCATTCTGTCTGCAGGTTAGTGCAAGGAGCGACGCCCAGAGTGTTAGCTTGTCTGAAAAAAATGTGTCACTTGAAAAAGTGTTTAAATCCATTAAGAAACAGACCGGCTACGATTTCTGGTACGAAAACAAACTTCTCGACAACGGGCAGAAAGTAACGATTGTTGTCAACAACCAACCGTTGTCACAGGTGCTGGATCTTTGTTTTAAAAATCAGCCATTCACCTGGTCAATAGTTGGAAAAATTATTGTGGTAAAGGCCAAGGCCCCGGTTATTGCCGAAGAGCCTGTTACACCGCCGCCTCCGCCACCACCACCGCCTCCGGTTGAAATAAAAGGTAAAGTGGTGAATGAAAAAGGCGAACCTGTTGTTTCGGCTTCTGTAACTGTAAAAGGAACAACTGCAGGAACAACCACTGGCAGTAATGGCGAATTTTCTATTTCTGTTCCCGATGGAAAGAAAACGCTGGTGATAAGTTCAGTAGGTTATAATGTTACTGAAGTGAATATCGGCGATGGCAGCTTCCTGACTGTAACGCTTACATTAAAACCAGTAACTACAGAAGAAATTGTGGTGGTAGGTTATGGTACTCAACGCCAGAAAGATTTAACCGGAGCAATTTCTGCGGTAAGCAGCAAAGATTTTAACCAGGGAATGGTGATGAGTGCTCAGCAAAGCATTCAGGGTAAACTGGCGGGTGTAAACATTGCCAAAAACAGTGGTAAACCCGGTGGTTCCAATACAGTTATTGTACGTGGAGGAACATCTCTTACTTCTTCCAACGATCCATTGTATGTTATTGATGGGGTACCTATTTCTAACAGCGCCGGTGTTGGCCAGGCAAACATAAACTATTATGGAGTTGATGTTTTTGACCAGGAACCAACCAACCCATTAATGACATTGAACCCGGACGATATTGAATCCATCACCGTATTAAAAGATGCTTCTGCAACAGCTATCTACGGGGCAAGGGCTGCCAATGGTGTAATTGTGGTTACTACCAAAAAAGGAGCAGCAGGAAAAGCTAAAATAACTGTAGGGTCATCTGTAGCTGTTTCAAAAATTGCAAAAACTTATGATGTTCTTTCTGCTGCCGACTATCGTAAAGGGGTTGCGGCACTTGGTTTAACCATTGATGATAAAGGTGCAAGTACCGATTGGCAGGATCAGATATACCGTACAGGAATTTCACAGGATCATTACCTTTCAATGTCCGGTGGTATAAATAAAACAGTATATCGTGCATCACTTGGTTTTGGCAATCAGCAGGGTGTTATGCTTGCTTCCAGTCTTAACCGTACCAATGTGCGCATCAATATCAATCACACAGAGCTGAACGACAGGCTCACTTTTGATATGCGTGTGAACTACGGTCAGACTTTTTCCAAACAGGCGCCGGTATCAAATACTGTAGGCAGTGAATTTGGAACAAGTATGAACTATGAAGCAATGGTGTTCAACCCAACTTATCCGGTGTATGATGCAAACGGCAATTACAATTTCGTTGCGCCATACAGGGTAAACCCGGTTTCATATTCTGACCAGATATTAGACCAGTTAACCAATAACCGTTTTCTTGGTAATCTCTCCACTACTTTAAAAATTATTGATCCGTTAAGTATTAACCTCAACCTTGGTTATACCAATCAAAATATCAACCGTAACTCTTATATCAGCAAATACAACCTGATTGGTAAAGGAACAAACGGTTATGCAAGTGTGCAGAAACTGGAAGATTACAGCAAGCTGCTTGAAACTGTAATTAAATACAATCAACGTTTTGGCAAGCATGGTGTGGAAGCAATGGCCGGTTATTCCTATCAATATTTTGTAAGTGAAGGCGACAGAACAAGTGCAACCGGATTTTTGTCAGATGAATTTAAGTGGTACAGCCTGCAGGCTGCAAGTTCAATTACCGGCGTAAATACGTTTAAAGGAACCAATACACTCATCTCTTTCTACGGAAGAGCAAATTATAACTATGATGACCGTTTCCTTTTAACCGGAACATTGCGTCGTGATGGTTCAAGCCGCTTTGGTTCTGGAAATAAATGGGGGATGTTCCCTTCAGGTTCTTTTGCATGGAGAATTTCAAGAGAAAATTTCTTTCATGTAAAACCAATTTCAGATCTCAAACTTCGTGTGAGCTATGGTGTTACCGGTAACCAGGAAATCGGAAACCTTGCATCGCAGCAAACATTGGGTGCCACTTCTGCTGGTTACATTGTTGGCGGACAAAGGATCACTACTGTATTGCCTCAGCAATATGCCAACCCCAATTTAAGATGGGAACAAACTGCACAGTTTGATGCAGGTATTGATTTCTCATTGTTTGAAAACAGATTGCGTGGTACAGTTGATTACTATGTGAAGAAAACAACCGATCTGCTGCTGCGTATTCCTGTGCCATCACCAACTGCTGTAAGTACACAATTGGCCAACGTAGGAAGCGTGCAAAACAAGGGTGTTGAAATTGAACTGACAGGAAAGATTATTGATAAAAATGAGTTTAAATGGGAATCAAACTTCAACATCAGTTTTAATAAAAACAAAGTACTCAGTTTGTCGAATGAACAGTTCAATGGTAATAATATTCAGTTAGCTCCGTTGCAGGGAACAGTATCGCTGGGTAAATATGCACAGTTGATTTTACCGGGACAGCCATTAGGTACATTCTGGGGGCCACGCTTTACAGGAATCAGTGGTGGTAAAGAAACATTTGTTGCAGGCGCCGATACAATTATAGGTTGCGCCCAGCCAAAATTCATTTTTGGTTATGGCAATACATTCAGATACAAACAATGGACGTTGAACTTTTTGTTCAGAGGTTCAATAGGAAACGATGTGTTCAACCTTACTGCTGCTAATATGAGTTACCTCAGCAACCTGCCTGGTAAGAATGTGTTTGCTTCTGCACTTACAAGCGGCCTCGCAAGAGATGCTGCCAAAACATATTCATCACGCTGGATCGAAAACGGAAGTTTTGTACGTCTGGATAACCTTACATTGAGTTATGACTTTAATGTGAAGAAAACTTTCATCTCAGCAATGAACGTGTACTTTACAGGACAAAACCTGTTGCTCTTTACCAAGTATTCAGGACTTGATCCAGAAGTGAATGCAGAAGTATCAAGAACAGGTGTTGCTCCGTTGGGTATTGATTACCTCGGCTATCCAAGTGCACGCACATTCAGCATTGGCTTTAACATGACATTCTAATAACTATTCAAAACTCATTAATATGAACTTTAAGTTGAATATAATAGCTGCAGGCTTGTTGGTAAGTGCATTGCTTACCTCCTGCACAAAACTTGATGAGGAAAAGTTTGGCAGCCTTTCGCCTGATAATTATTACCAGGACGAGCAGGCAGCCCTTTCATCAGTTGTAGGTGTTTACCAGTTACTTTCTTACAATGTTGATATTGGCGACCCCTGGCGTATGAAAGAATTCAGCACCGACGAATTTATTGTACCGGGCAGGGCAAGTGGTGGCTGGTACGATCAGAGCAATATTGATTTGCTTAAGCATGTGCAGAATGCCGATAATAATACAGTTGCAAGAGCATGGACACAGATTTTCCAGGAAATTGGTACAGCCAATGCCGTGATGGAAAGTTTACAGGCTTCGCCAAACAAAGACAAACTGAAAGCATTGATTGCTGAAACAAGAGCATTGCGTGCTTATGGTTATTTCTTTGCAATGGATAACTGGGGTAATGTACCATTGGTAACAGTGGCAAGAATTGATCCCAAAGATTTACCGAAAACATCTTCAAGAGCCGAAGTATATAAGTTTATTGAAACAGAAATGCTGGCTGCGGTAGCCGATCTGCCTTCAATCAAAGATGTAAACCGTACTTCTTATTATCCTCGCTTTACCAAAGAATCTGTTTATACAGCACTTGCTTACATGTATCTCAATGCACAGGTATATACAGGTACTGCTCAATGGCAAAAAGTAGTTGACAACTGTAACCTTGTTATCAATACAGGCGCATACAGTCTTATGCCAAAAGTGATTGATAATTTTACATCCACATCACAGGCATCATCAACTGAAATCATCTCTGCATTTACAAAAGATCCTACACAGAATGCCGGTAATAATCAGTTTATACTGTACACTCAAAACGGGTTGGATCAATTAAAATACAACCTGCCTTTTGGCCCTGCAAATGGTTACAGCACCACACAGGCAGCATTGGATAAATATGAAAATGCAGATGTGCGTAAAAACATGATCGAATATGGTCCGCAGTTTTACCAGGATGGTGTTACTCCTTTGAAATATGCAAATGGTACACAGCTGGTGTTGATTCCTGTACAGGATATAGTTGCAGCGCAGGATAATGAAGGTTACAAGGTGTTGAAATATACTCCGCTGGGTGCCAAGTGGTCGGGCTTTAATGCAGATAATGATTTAATACTCGAACGTTATTCAAACGTATTACTTATGAAGGCTGAGGCAATCTTCCGCCAATCAGGTTCTACAACTGAAGTGGTATCATTAGTAAACCAGGTAAGAACACGCAGTGGCGCAAGCTCAATATCATCTGTTACATTACAGGTGCTGGAAGAAGAAAGGATGAGAGAGTTTTTGTGGGAAGGTTGCAGGAGAACAGATATGATCCGCTTCGGAACGTTCTTTACAGGAACATGGGCGTTTAAAACAACACAAACTGCCGACTTCCGCAAAATCTATCCAATTCCAAATGCACAGATAAAAGCAAACCCGAACCTTGTACAAAATCCGGGTTATTAATTTATGTTTTCAGCAGGCATCAATTAATATAGCAATCAAAACGGGGCTGTTTCCACAGTCCCGTTATTTTCTTAATCATAACACAACAAGTTTGAATACACATGAACAATCTTTCTATCAAGTTATCATGCACTTGTTTTTTTATACTGCTTTTCATTGCAGTGAACGCACAGAACAAACCAATACCCATCGACAGCAGCTACAGCGTAGCCAATGTGTACAAACAGATTCACAAGGATTTTCCGTATGCAGTTCCTGCCAAAGATTCTGTACCTGCAGGAGTCATTGCTGTCCGCAATCTCGTTTATACAACATTAACGGAAACACCGTTCGGCAAAAGGGATCTGCACCTCGATGTGTTTCGTCCGAAAGGCAAAGGCACACATCCTGCACTCATCATGATACATGGTGGCGGCTGGCGCTCAGGCACACGTAGTATGCAGGTGCCCATGGCACAAATGCTCGCAGCAAAAGGATTTGTTACTGTGCCAGTTGAATACCAGTTATCACTCGAAGCAAAGTATCCTGCTGCTATTCATAATATCAAATCGGCCATACGCTGGGTAAAACTGCATGCCGCTGAATATGGCATTGATACAAACCGTATTGCTGTATCCGGTTGTTCAGCAGGCGGACAACTTGCTGCATTAATTGGTATGACCAATGGAGTGGAATTGTTTGAAGGCAACATGGGTAACACCGGTGCAAGCAGCAATGTAAAAGCCATTGTTGATATTGATGGTGTGCTTGATTTCATGGCACCATCATCACTTAACCTCGACCGAAAGCCTAACTCACCCGATATTGAATGGCTCGGCGGATCGTTTGAAGAAAAACCATTGATCTGGAAACAGGCTTCTGCTATTTTCTGGGCATCACAAAAAACAGCCGTTCCGGTTATGTTTTTCAACAGTGGTTATTCACGCTTTCATTCAGGACAGGATGAACTCATTGGTATGATGAATGAATGGGGTATTTACACTCAGGTACATAAGTTTAATGTAATGGTGCACCCGTTCTGGTTGTTTCATCCCTGGGTGGATGAAACGGTTGATGTAACAGCAGCCTTTCTTAAAAAAGTGCTTCAGTAAATTCGTGATTGATGTAAACTTGTGATTCTATGAAGATTTGTTTTTTATTCAACCTCTTTTTGCTTGCTGCAGTTATTACACATGCACAAACAAAAAAAATTACCGTAGCAAAAGATGGTTCCGGCGATTATACAACTGTACAGGAAGCCATCAATGCAGTGAAAGATTCAAGTAGCAGCATTACAAACATCTTTATTAAAAAAGGAATTTATAAAGAGAAACTCCGTTTGCCCGAATCAAAAATGAATGTGCATTTTATTGGTGAAGATGTAAACAGCACTGTACTTACTTATGATGATTATGCATCAAAGAAAGACAGCAGTGGTAAAGACATTGGCACATCCGGCTCTGCCAGCTTTTTTATTTTCGGCAATGGATTCAGTGCAGAGAACATTACGTTCGAAAACAGTTCGGGTCCTGTAGGGCAGGCTGTTGCTGTACGTGTTACCGGCGATCGTGCAAGGTTTATCAACTGCCGTTTTCTTGGTTTCCAGGATACACTGTACACACATGGTACAGGCAGCAGGCAATACTACCGCAACTGTTATATTGAAGGAACTGTTGATTTTATTTTCGGTGCATCAACAGCACTCTTCGACAGTTGTGTGATTTATGGCAAGCACGCCGGTTATTTTACAGCAGCTTCCACACCACAGGGAACAGCATTTGGTTATGTGTTCCGCAACTGCAGGTTTACAGGCAGTGCAGCAGCAGGATCGTTTTATCTCGGCAGGCCCTGGCGACCTTATGCAAAAGTGCTGATCATGAACAGCTATCTCGGCCCCATTGTTAATAAGCTTGGTTGGGATAACTGGAGTAATCCGGCTAATGAAGCAACAACATGGTATGCCGAATACAAAAATAACGGCGAAGGTGCAGCAACAACAGAACGTGTAAGCTGGGCAAAAACAATTTCAGATGCAGAAGCAAATGCATTAACTATTACAGCCATTCTCAGCGGATGGAATCCGTTGCAGTAATATCGTCATTGCAAGAAGTTCGTCATTGCGAGGTAAGCGGGCTTGTGTGTAAGGGCTGTGCCGGAGCAATCTTTTTATCAGTTAATAACAAAACATGAAACAACATAAATTCCGTTTACTCCTTCTCTTTTTCTTTTTCGTGATGGTTGCCTTTACCATTCCGAAAAAGAATATACATGTGTGGCTTATCGGCGATTCAACTGTATGCACACAACCAAAAGACCGTTCGCCTGTAACAGGATGGGGCACACCCTTTGAAGATTTCTGGGACTCAACTGTAACGGTGCTCAACAGGGCAAGAGGTGGAAGAAGTACACGTACATTCATCAGCGAAGGACGCTGGAAAAATGTAGCCGACAGTTTGCAGGAAGGCGATTATGTGCTGATGCAGTTTGGTCATAATGATGAAGCAAAGGAACCGCAGTACAAAGACCGTTATACACCTGTGCCTGATTACAAAACCAATCTTATCAAGTTCATTACCGAAACAAGAGAGAAGAAAGCATTTCCTATTTTGATTACACCTGTAACACGATTGGTATTTGATTCACTCGGTAACATCAGGGAAACACATAAAGAATATTCAGCAGCGGTATGGGAAGTGGGCAAACAATACAATGTGCCCGTGATTGATTTAGATGAACGCAGCCGTGCACTGGTGCAAAAACTGGGACCTGTTTATTCAAAGATGCTGTATATGCAGCTCGATACAATGGAGCATCCGCATTATCCTGTTGGCCGCAAAGACAATACACATTTTAACGAATACGGTGCACGCCGCATGGCACAACTGGTGCTTGCTGAAATACGCAACCTGAAAATTGAACTGGCGGAAAGGATTACAACAAAGGTGGCGCCGTAGGTGGTTGAACTTTTTGTTGAAAAATATTGTTGTGCTTTTTTTATCGGTTGGTGTCCTCACCAACCGAAATGGTTGTTTCCAGATTTACATCTTAAAAAGCGATGACACAGATATATAAGCATTCATCCTCCTGCCACCCGTCTTAAACAGTTATTTTTGCGCAAAGATTTCTTTTCATGCGCATTTTACTTACAACGCTTAATGCAAAATATATTCACCTGAATCTGGCCATACGCTTATTGTATGAGCTGAATAAACAGCAGGAAGGACTTGCATGGAAAGAATTTACCATCAGGCAAAAGGCAGATGAAATTGCGGAAGCTTGTGCGGAGTATGATGTGGTTGCTTTCAGCTGTTATATCTGGAATATTACACAAACATTAAAGGTTGCTGAAAAAATAAAAGCCATCAACCCTTCCATTAAAATTTTATTAGGTGGTCCTGAAGTAAGTTATGAATGGGAAGAAGTGATTGCTCATGATTTTGTGGATTATATTGTTTGCGGTGAAGGTGAAATTCCGTTTCATGAGTTTTTAACGCATTATCCTGATGTGCGTGCTGTTCCTAATCTTGTGTACAAGGAAAACGGCCAAGTGCATTTTCATGAACGGAGTGTGATGTATGATATGAGCAACTTCATTGATGTAAATCCCTACATCAATGATCCGGTTGAAGATTTGTACAACAAAGTGAGCTATATTGAAACAAGCCGTGGCTGCCCGTACAAGTGTGGTTTTTGTTTGGCGAGTCTTGATAACAATGTGCGTTATCTTCCAATGGCTGATATTAAACGCAACCTGCTGTATTTAATGCAGCATGGAAGAGTGATCAAGTTTCTCGACCGCACTTTTAACATGAAGAAGGATTTCACGATTGATATTTTCCAGTTTATTCTGGATCATCACAAACCGGGAAATATTTTTCAATTTGAAATCACGGCTGATATTCTGCACCCGGACATTATTCAATTTATCAATGAAAAAGTGCCGCAGGGTTTGTTCAGGTTTGAGATTGGCATTCAAACCGTGAACCAGAAAGCCAACCTTGAAGTAAACCGCAAACAGAATTTTGAAAAAACAAAAAGCATTATTGCACAGGTGCGTGATAAGGTGGAACTGCATCTCGACCTGATTGTTGGTTTACCACTTGATTATTTTGCCGATATAAAATACAGCTTTGAAGAAGTGTTTAAACTGTTTGCACCTGAATTTCAGTTGGGGTTTTTAAAATTTTTAAAAGGAACACCGGTTCGTCAAACCAGCAAAGAGCATGGTTATGTGTATGATCCTGTTGCTCCCTACCAGATCATTGAAAGTAATTATTTAAGCAAGGAAGAACTGAACAAAATACTGGTGGTGGAAGAAGCGCTGGAAGTGTACTGGAACCGCAACCGTACACGTCATACACTCAGGTATGTAACATCACAGTACAGCGTGTTTGATTTTTTACTCGGTGTGGGAATATATTTTGAACAGCACTGTGATTTTCACAAGCATGATCTGAAAGATGTGTATGCCATGCTGTATGCGTATGCACAACTTCATTATCCCAACGATCATATTCTTCAGCAGTTAATCACCATTGACTATTACCTGCAGCATAAAATAAAGCCGGTACGTTTGTTTTATGAAGAGCTTCCGCAGAAGCAGGCAAATGAATTGATTGAACTGCACAAACTCAATCATCATAAAAACAGGTATGTGGTTTTGCCTGTTCACTTCAACTGGAGTGCGTTTGAAGAAGCAAATATCATCGTGCCTGAAAATAACCTGCTTGCAATTGAGTTCAGCGGCAAGACAGTCCCTTCTGTAGTAATACTGCAGGGAATTAAAAATAAACTTTAAAGGAAAGCCTGTACTTCATTTGGTTCATAAAGACAAGAATTAAAGCATAGCTTTTTTTACAGTACAATGATTCATCATCCGCTTACCTTTGAATCATGCTTACCCTAAAAAAAATAAACAAATTGCTGGCAGCAATTGTATTGCTGCTTTGCTGTAACCACGCAGTTGCACAGGTGCCATCCGAATTCAAGTTCATTGATACGGCTTTGTTTGAAGACAATGCGCATCACTGGTATGATATATTTGATAAGGAAGCCATCATTCAGCCAAAGAAAAATCAGCCAAAATACAAGGCAACACAGTTAAAGGAAGTTGCTGATAATGTATTGCTCTACCAACGAAGCAATGGAGGCTGGCCAAAGAATTATGATATCATGGCCATTCTTACTCCCGAACAAAAAGATTCGCTGATTGCAACAAAGAAAGAAGAGAATACAACTTTTGATAACAGATCGACTTACTCGCAGATTGCCCTGCTGTGTAAAGTATATTATGTAACAAAGGATGAACGCTACAAAGCCGCTGCATTAAAAGGTATTGACTTTATCCTGTCTGCCCAGTACAGCAATGGCGGATGGCCGCAATATTATCCGCTACAGAATAATTACAGCAGGCACATTACATTCAATGATGATGCGATGGTGGGTGTAATGAAACTGTTGAAGGAAATCAATGAAAACAAAATTCAATATGCGTTTATTGATGATAAGCGAAAGAAGAAAGTCAGAGAAGCATTTGATAAGGGCATTGATTGTATCCTGAAAATGCAGATCAATGATAAGGGTAAACCAACTGTTTGGTGCCAGCAGCATAATGAAAATACGTTGTTACCTGACTGGGCAAGAAAGTTTGAACCACCTGCCATTTCCAATGGTGAAAGTTGTGGTATTGTTTTGTTGCTGATGAGCATTGATCATCCTTCACAAACAATAATGGATGCTGTACAGAATGCTGTGGCATGGTTTAACGAAAGCAAAATATTGTACACACGTGTAAAAACGGTTGATGCTGAATCAACGCAGTTTACCTTTCATTTTTCCAATAAAGACAGGGTGGTGGTAACTGATTCAGCAGCGCCTCCTGTCTGGACACGATTTTATGAACTCAATACACACCGTCCGCTGTTCTGCAACAGGGATAGTAAGGTTGTTTATTCATTAGCAGAAGTGGAACGTGAAAGAAGAACAGGTTACAGCTGGTACACATACGAACCGCAATCGGTATTAAAAGCTTATGAAGCGTGGAAGAAAAAATGGGTGAAATAAATTGCCACGAAGACGCAAAGGCATAAAGAAGCACAAAGAAGAAAACAGATAAATTTAAACAAATGCCCCTCATCCGAGGGGCATTTTACTTTGTGTTTCTTTGCGTCTTCCTGTCTGTGGCTCAATCCACTTTTTCCACCATTCTTATTCGTTTGTTATAAATCAATTCACCGCTCTTATACACACGCAGGTAATAACGTTGTGCAGGACGGTAAGAAAGATTGTATGTAAATGTTCCTGCTTTTAATTTTTTATACTGGTGTTCTTCCACAAGTGTTGCACCTTCGTCGGTAATAATCTGTACAAGCACATCTTCTTCCTTACCGCTGTAATAATCAAGTGTTGTAATACCTGTTGTACGTGTGGGATATAAACTCACAGCCGGTTTTGTATTTACCGGTGAAAAACGTTTTGCATCTGAACTCACTTCAAATGTGTAATTGATGCAGCAGCCGAAATCGGGATCGAACTGTTTAAGCAGGTTTCCTTTTTCATCCAGCAAACGAACATAACCCGAACCACCTTGTGTATTGAACCAGAACTCAAGACCATCATTGGCAGTGTCTTTTACATTGAGCTGGTAAACACCTTCTTTCAATACAATTGTATCAGCAAAGAGTTTTTCTTTCTGCAATGAATCAAAGCTGCGTGAAGCAACTATTTCGCCATTTGAATTGCTGATGAAATAACTGTTGTGCTGCGGTTGCTTGTTTGTTTTAAACGCAACCACAATCTTTTGTGCATGAACAGGAGGTGCGGTAAAAGTTGCCGCCATTTTATTATCCCATTCAAAAGCATCAGCAGTGTTGTTAGGTTTACTTACACTTACTTCAAAACGGTTGATTGCATTGCTGATGTCAATTGTGTGCGGCAGTTCAATGGTTTGCTGTTTGCCGGCAGCAAGGTTTCCTTTCCATTTATATGTATAAACTGCATTGCCCGCTGTTCCGTAACTGATGGTTGCTGCATGAAGCACTTTACTTCCGTTGTTCTGAATAACAACAGAGGGTTTTATTGCAGCTGAACTGAAACGCTGGTTCAGCATTTGTGTGGCAGGATTGATGAGCTGAACAATGGCTACATCATTTGCAGCAACCGGTTTTTTATATTGAATGATGTAGGCTGTTATGTTTTCAACTGCCTGTGTTTTTCCTGTAGCTAAATAAGGCTCCATGTTTACATCAAGCAGATTGTTTTCTTTCAATTGCAGGAGATACTGATCAGGTATCTGCAAATAGCCTGGACACCAGTTTGCACGGTCATAAATCCAGGTGCCTGCTTGCGGATACAATGCATTATCACTGCATTCTTTCCAGATGGAGCGTTTGTCAATAAGCTGACCATTGAAATATACTTCACGGTATTTGCTGCAGAACTCGCCGCAGTCATCACCTTCATTTGCGCCATGACCTGTTTGATAAATTTTAAACACCGCATAATCAGCCTTTGCTTCTTTTTTAAAACTGAAAGGTTTTAAATCCAGTTCAATGCTGCGTGTACTGTCGCCATAAAGAAAATTACCGGCATATATTTTTTGTATGCTGATGGGTTCCGCTGCAGGTTTGCCTTTGATGAGTTCAAAATCAACTGTTACTTTCCAGCCACGGTCTTTGTTGGGTTCATAACCGCTGTGTACATAGTCAATTTCAACACTGTCTCTTAACAACAGACTGAAATCTGTTACATCAACTTCCCAGTCAAACTTCCAGTCTTTGGCAAACGCACCACCATAAGGCGTAAGCAATCGTGCAATTTCAAAATCTTTTGATTCACCGTTTACGCCACCAACACGTTTAATGATCACATTATCTACATAATCCCAATCGGCACAACGCATGGAATCGGGGCAACCGAAGCTGATATGCAAAACAATTTTATGGATGGGTTGTGATGCAGAAGGAAACACAGCCCAGCGTTTGTAGCTGTTGATGCCTTTGGATGGATCGGTTACCACTGTTTGTGCCCTGTGCGAAAGAACATGTAATGTATCGGAAGCAGATGCTGAAGTAAACGATGCTGTTATGGTAAATAAGCATAACAGGAAACGGCAGACGGTTTTCATACAAACTTTTTTAAGCAATCATCAAATGAATTGATCCGCCGCAAAGTTGATGAAATTAGAGATGCAAAATGAAAGATGTTTTGCCACGAAGACACAAAGACAGGAAGATGCACAAAGTTTTAATTCTTGCTTTTAAATTATTTGCAATCGGCGAGAAAAGAAGCTCTCCTTTTTTAAAAGATTAAATATGGTATATATTTATGTGTTAGCAGTCAATTTATAATGAGACCTTCATTTAAACATATAGGACTTATAATTGGAGTTGTTTTAACTTTTGTCAGTTTTCTATTCTTCGGTAGAAAGCAAGACACTTATCAAGTTTTGTTTATTTGCGGATTTGTAACAGCCTTGATTTTTTACTTTGCTATTTTGTTTGGGAAAGGTAGTCTGGCGACAAAGCTATTTTGGACAGTTGCTGTTGTTGTTTGTGCAGCAGTTCAACAGTTAACAGAACCATTTTTAATTGGCGCTTCATATCGGATTTATTTCAACCAAAATAAAAATACACTAACAGAAATAAACAATATCCTGATTGAAAAACAGGGCAACATTACAATCTTAAATGACAGTATTTCTAAGGGCGACCAGTTAACTACTTTAGAAAGTAACAAATTGCGGGAAGGCCGAAAAAAATCAGGTGTTTATCTTATTGCAAAATCGGACAACGGGGTTTATTATGAATTATGGGGCTTTCTTGATGTTAGATTGGGCCTTACTTATTTTACAGGTAAAACAAAACCAGATAGTAGTTACCGCCATCTGACTGGTAATTGGTATTATTGATATACAGATTTACAATAGTGGGCGGAGCAGCAGTTTTTATTTTTCCTCCAGGCCAGTCTTCTTCAAGGACCCCGCTGCAATACAAAATCACCATTTTTGCCACGAAGACAATGAGGGAGAAGAAACGTTTTTTTGCAAGGTTTTAATATGGTTTATATTTATGCTAAACGAAACCTGTTTAAAACAAAGACTTTGACCTTAAGATTTATCAGGCCAACACTGTTATTTTATCTTGCAGCGGCAGCGGTTGTTTATTTTTTGGATAGGGCTTACCCGAGTGGACCTTGCACGCCTGGTTTAGGTGTGCTTTCATTATTTATTTTAATGCCAGTTGTTGCTGTGCTTTTACTACGAAACATTTATCTGTCAATTAAAGTAGACAGGAAGAATTTGATTAAGGTCGTTATTCATGCGGTTGCAATAATTATACTTGCAGCATTGATGTGGTAATATGTTTTCCACAGTTGAGTATCTTGTAAATAATTCGCTTAACAAAAAGCCCCGACGTAATCGCCGGGGCTTTTTGTTTTATAGTAAACGAGGCAAATATTTACCTGATATTACTGACTGAATTTTTTGCTGTATCATGTTTTGTTTTCAGCACATTTGAAACAGTTGTATAATTTGCTCCGAGATTTTTCAATGTTTGCAGTAATAATGACATCTGTGTGTTAAGCGTTGCCATCTTTTCCTGTGCGCTTTGCCAGTTGTTATTAGCAAGATCATTCTGAATAGACTGAACGGTTGCTCTTGCATTCCTGATATTGCTTCTTGAAGTGCTGATGCCTGCTTTATTAACCGATTGGTCTTTTGCTAACTGTTCATCTGCTTCATCCAGTGTTTGAAGCAGGATGGCAAAGTTTGTACGTGTTGCTTCATTACCTGTGCTGTCAGGGTTGGGAGCAATCACACTTCCTGATTTGTTAGAACGGGAAGAATTATGATCCTGCACTTTTGTTTGGTTCATTCCCTGGTTTACTTTTTCACCAAAGGTTGCACCCTGTATTTGTTTGGGCGTAGTTGTTTTTAACGACTGGCTGTTTTGTGATGCAGTTAATTTCACATCGCCTTTTCGCTGCACAGAAGTATCATTGCTGTTTAATACAATTTCAGCTTCATCGGTAACTACATAATTTGTTGCAAACGAAAAAGTGTAATCACCTTTAGTTAAGTCCGGAAATTCAAATTCGCCAAGTTCATTTGTTGTAACGGTTCTGAAATTACCACCGGGATTTTTTCCACCTTTAATATTCAATCCTCCAATTGGATTACCGGGACGTAAAGCGGCACTGATGACTGATCCGCCGGGCAATGCACCGCCAAGCAAGGATGCTCCCTGCTGCCGTTGTTGTTCTGTGGGAATATCACCATTCTGAAAATAAGTTTTCTTCTTTCCTGCAATGATTTCAGGAACACCATCTTCATCCACATCACCAATACCAACAGGCAGCGTAACAACATCAGCAATAACTGAATTAAAAACAGCTTCATCAATTTCATTTTTATTGACCGTTGCTGATTTTGCATTGATACAAACATTACTGCGTGGGCTCCAGATCAGATCGGCCATGCCATCGCAATCCTCATCGCCAACAGATATGGTTGTTTGTGTAACAGATGGATGTGTGCTGGTGCTCACCAGCGACGTAATATCACGGCTGCTGCCATCAGCAAATGTTGCAGTAACCTTATCAATTGCACCTTCATCACTTACTGAAACAGTAATGTTCTTGATGTTGGAGCGGGAAGTATTGATAATGGCTTTTGACTGGTTGTTTGTAAACGGAATCGTAATCACGGCCGGCTTGTTACTTACTGTGCTGCGTTCAGTTGCATCCGATGATGTTCCGTCGTTCCACTGTTCAGTTACACGAAAAAAATCATCTTTCGCATCACCATCTGTATCGCCGGTTGTAATAACAATACTCTGCCTGTTACGGATATTTGAGCGTGATGTACTTACACCGGCACGGGTTACAGGATTGTTGTTATAAACAATATGCTGCCACCATTCATTGGCAGCAGTTATTTCTCCGGCCACATCAGTTTTATCGGTACTTAATGTTACATCGTATTGTTTATTTACAGTGCTTGTACCGTTTACTTCAATTTTATAATTTCCATCAGGCACATTGGCAAACCAGTATTCGCCGCAACGGTTTGTTTTGGTTGATGCAATTGCAGTACCGGTTGATTGATCAATCAGCGTAATTTCAAAACCTTCAGCTAAGCCATCGCAATCATCATCCTTGCCATCAGTAGAGGCTGCGCTTTTTTCATGTAAAGGATTGGTTCCATTTGTTCCTTTGTCTTCATAAATCGGATTTGAAACTTTTGCAAGACAGGGATTGCAAACATCAGTTTGCGTTTGCCCGTCGAAGTACAAAGGTTGATATTGTCTTCTGCCGGTTGCAATTCCGCTTCCTGCTTCTCTTGCATAAAAATGAATGGTATTTCCTTTGATAGGAGTTGGGTTGGAAGCTCCGGCCATTCTTCCGGTTGCAGCATACGATGCTGCTGCTGCACCGCTTCCTGCACCTCCTGCAAGAGTTGATACGGCTGCATTTGTAATAATACCGTTACCCTGATTTTTATCGGATGTATGAACAATTTTTCCTGAAACAAGATTTCTTCCCTGTGCAACAGCCGAACCTGCTGCATGCAAACCCTGGTTTACTTTTTCACCAAAGGTTGCTCCCTGTGTTTGTTTGGGAACAGTAACATTCATGGAGATGCGGTTAGGCATGCTGTTATTAAGGTTGTTAATAGCCGTTTTATAATTCACCGCATCATCGGGGCATGCAAATGTCATTTCATCTGTTGTGCCATCGGTATTGGTTGTTTTAACTGTAACTGGTCCGCAGCTTTGATTGGTTGTGCGGTCGTTCGACTGGTTTGATTTTGTTTTTGTTTTGATCAATGCCGGTTTATCAGGGTTGATGATACTGCCGTTATCATGATCAGTTGCAGATCGTTTGCCCGATGCCTGTCCGGATGAAGCATCCCTGAGTGTTTTGATTGTGTGTGATCGTTTACCTGTCGCTTGTCCGCTGGCAGCATCCCTCGGCGATTTCAGTTCAAATGTTTTTACAAATGAAATACCGGCTGTGAATAACTGCATTTTCTTTTTTTGTTCAACAGGCACATCAATGCCCTGCTGCGGATCATACATACGTACAGATGATGATGAATGAAGGTAATCGCCGGTAAGCATTATGGATGAACTGGTGCCTACGGGATAAGCAACGGAAAGACCAGCATTAAAACCGGGGAATAAATTTTTATCAGCACTTTCAAATCGGTACAGCGGACGAACAGCGCCTAGTTGTGCAATGGTTAAACTGCCACCCTGGTTAAAAAACAATCCGCCTTTTATTTCTGCAATAAGCTGAATGCGTTGTCCAAGCCGGAGTGATGGGCCCAGCAACAGGTAGCTGTTAAAAGGTTTACTTGTGGTAACAGTTGAGCCGGTAAACTTCCGGTCGGTAATAAACGCATCAATAGCCTGCGTACTGAAATTACCGGAAATGATACCGCCGTTTAATCCAAGTCCCACCGGCCCGAAATAGTACTGGCTCATAAACTTTGTAGCCATACTGTTGCCTCTGAACAATGTGTTTTGATTGCTCTTCAGTGCAACAGCAGCTCCGCTGTTGAAGCCAAACTGCCAGGCATCGGTTGTACTGCCCGCCTGTCTTGTATGGTTACTGCGTGATGAGTTTTGATTAAAAGCTTTTTGCTGGGCAAAAGAGAGAAGGGAGAAAAGTGTGAACATGACTGTACACAGCAAGCGTTGGTTGTTCATGATGGTGGTTTTGTTTCGAGTGGAGGCAAAATAGATAAAATAAATTCTTTCTGCAACACAATAAAAATTCATGAACGGTAAGCAGTCGTGTATCTCTGCCACACCCTGACTGGCCGCCCGTCCAATCAACGGTTTATCATAAATAAAATCCGTGTGTATCAGTGTAATCTGTGAGCAATATTTCTTCTTCGCCTTTGTTGGTTACCCGGCCAGCAATCAGAATATTGTGTTTGATTTCCATAACGCACAAAAAATATCAATTAATTTTACCAGCCAACAACAACTGAAATGAATAATACAAGAGTTTATAAAATGTCGTTTGCAAGTGTGTATCCGCATTATATAAATAAGGTAGAGAAAAAAGGACGCACAAAAGAAGAACTCGATACCATCATTTCCTGGTTAACAGGTTATGATCAAACGGCATTGCAGAAAATCATTGATAATAAAACTGATTTTGAAACCTTTTTTGCAGAAGCTCCGCAATTCAATCCCAACGCATCAAAAATCACTGGAGTCATTTGTGGTTATCGTGTCGAAGACATTAAGGAAGAACTGATGCAGAAAATCCGTTACCTCGATAAGCTGGTGGATGAACTGGCAAAGGGAAAAGCAATGGAAAAGATTCTACGAAAGTGAATTCCAGAAGCAAGCCAATAGACCTATTTCATCCTTCAGCAGAATCTGTTATTTTAGTGCTGCTATGCGAAGGGTTCTGATAAAATACAAGCAGGTAATTATTTATGCAGTTTCACTTGTTGCAATACTGCTTGTATTGCAGTACCTGCAATACAAACTGGTACTTATTCATCATTCCTACGAAGTTTATATTCTTGCCATTGCCATTTTGTTTACAGGGCTGGGTATATGGATTGCGTTGAAGCTGGTAAAACCTAAGACAGAAATCCAAACAGTCGTCGTTGAAAAGAATGTATATGTAAAAGAACTGAATGATGATGAGTTGAAGCTACTAGATGCCGAACGGCAAAAACTGGGATTAAGCAGCCGTGAATCAGAAGTGCTGGCATTGATGGCCGAAGGTTTGAGCAACCAGGAAATAGCCGACCGTTTATTTCTTTCACTTGCAACAGTTAAAACACATTCCTCCAATCTGTTTGAAAAACTCGATGTGAAACGCCGCACACAAGCAGTTGATAAAGCACGGCAACTGAAACTCATTGCCTGATCCTCATTCTTTGGTAGTAATTCTTTGTTCAATCAGCAGTTTCATACTTTAGTATGAGGACATTCAGCAACAGACTTATCATCTTTACGGCACAAAATTATTTTATATGCAAAAGAATGTACTTGTATTTGGTTTGATTTCAGGACTGGTTGTTTCAACCATTATGGCAATCAGTATGACTTATATGTCAAAGCACAGCGAGGCATGTGGCAGTACCAGTTCAATGGTAGTGGGTTACCTCAGCATGCTGGTAGCTTTCTCCCTCATTTTTGTTGCCGTGAAAAATTTCAGGGATAAACAAAATGCTGGCGTCATCAGTTTTGGGAAGGCATTTGGTATGGGACTGCTTATTGCATTGATTGGTTCAACCATGTATGTTATTACATGGGCATTGGTGTATCATTATATAATGCCCGATTTTATGGACAGGTATGTCGCACAGATGATAGAAAATGCAAAACCAACTTCCACTGCAACTGAGCTTCAGAAACTCACAGAACAAATGAATACTCAAAAGAGAATTACAGGAATCCTGTATTCTTTACACTTATGACGTACATGGAAATTCTGCCGGTTGGAATGATTGTTTCTTTAATTGCAGCGCTTGTTCTGAAGCGGAAAGCAGTTACTGCATAAATAAGAGAGGGTCGCTCAGCGACCCTCTCTTATTTATAAGCTATCTATTGATGTTACAGCCAATTCACGGCTGACCATTCACCACCCACTCTTTTAATCTTTAAACAGTTTCATCGGGGTTGCTTCTGCAAGTTTTCTGTAATCTTTCCACTTGCTGTTTAAGAATTCATCAATTGTTTTAACTGATTCGCCAATGGCTTTTTCAGCATCAGTAACCAACCGTTCTGTTTGCTGGGTCGGCGCTGCAACCTTTGTCATAATTTCCATATTGGCTGTTTGCAATATGCTCATGGTTGTAATATCGGCAAAGCGTGTAATACCCTGGCGTTCGGTTGCTGTGCGGCCAAAAATACTTTCTCTTATTTTTTTAATTTCATTTTTGATGGTTGTACTGGCCTTACGTAAACTGTCGGCTTCTTTTCCTTCGGCACCACGCAGGTTGTTTTCAATTTTGGCAATGGTTTCTTCTGCATCTGTAATTTTATCAAAGGCTTCAGTAAGTTTATTAGTGCTTACCTGCAGACGCTCAGTCATTTTCTTTTTGGCATCATACACTTCTTTCTTTGTTTCAATGCGAGGATCAGGTTTTACTGTAATCATTGCAGAATCACTTTCTTTACCAAGTGTAAGTACAACTTTGTAAGTACCGGGAAATACCTGCATACCACCAAAAGGTTCGGGTGCACCGGGCCGTGGTTTGGGAGAACCGGGGCGGCGGCTGCCTTTTGTTTCAAAACCCCAGTAAGTGCGGTTAAAACCTGTATCGGCTTTTATTTTGTAGCTTCTGATCTGTTTGTTCTGCTCATCAAAAATTTTCAGCCAGGCACTGTCGGTTTTTTGTTTGGCCGCAGCAGTGTCTTTGCTGTCGGCAGGTTTTACAAAGAAAGAAATCATGGCACCTTCTCTTCTGTTTTCACCTTCATACAAACCCCAGGTGCTCCACTCATAACCCGGTGCATTTTTAAACGAAGCCTGGTAAGCTACAGGTGTTTCAAATACAGTAATCTTTTTCGTTGGGATTGTGCCGTTAGCAGCAGCAACTGCTCTTAACGGACGAATATCATCCAATACCCATAATGCACGGCCAAATGTTGCGATCACCAGGTCTGCTTCTCTTTCCTGTATCGTTAAATCGTAAGTTGAAACGGAAGGATAACCATTTGTCCATCGTGCAAAGGTTTTGGCATTGTCATAACTAACCCACAAACCATGTTCTGTACCAACAAATATCAAATTAGATTGTACAGGATCCTGTATCATGCAGAGGGCATAACCCTTCAAACCTTTACCGGCAAGTATATTCTCCCATGTTTTTCCAAAATCTTTTGTACGGAAGATGGTAATGCTGAAATCACCACGGCGGTAGTCATTGCTTACAACAAATGCTTCCGCTTCGTTATAACGGCTTGCATGTACCTGTGTAATCCAGGCACCGGCATTCATTCCGGGAATTTTGCCACGAAAGTTGGTCCATGTTTTACCGCCGTCTTTTGTTAATTGCACATTGCCATCATCGGTTCCAACCCAGATCACATCTTTGTTTTTGGCTGATGGTGCAATAGCCATAATAGTATTATAGTTTTCGGCTCCGGTAATATCCAATGTTAAACCTCCTGTTTCTTCCTTTTGCTGATCCGGGTTATTAGTGGTTAAATCAGGAGAAATGATTTGCCAGGTTGTTCCTTTGTCAGTACTCTTATTTAAAAACTGGCTGCCGTAATAAACGGTTTTTGAATCGTTGGGATCAAGTGCAATGGCACTGTTCCAGTTAAAGCGCATTTTTGTTTTTGGATCGGGCGCAGGCGGACGGATCATTTCACGTTGTCCGGTGGAAATATTATAACGTCCAACAGAACCTCCCTGGCTCATGGCATATACCCATTTGCTGTCTTCAGGGTCAGCTGCAACATCAAAACCATCACCACCCCAAAGGCTTTCCCAATAATAATTGCGGATGCCGCCATCGATCCATGTATAAGCAGGTCCACGCCAGCTGCCATTATCCTGCAAACCACCCATTACGTTGTAAGGAATTTCATTGTCTGTATGAATGTGATAGAACTGGCCGAAAGGAAGTTGCTCATCAAAACGCCATGTTTTTCCACGATCACGGCTGATACCGATACCACCATCATTACCTTCAATAATTAAATTTTCGTTTACAGGGTGGATCCACCATGCGTGATGATCGGGGTGAATACCATTGTAAGGAATCATGGTTTGAAAACTCTTGCCACCATCTTCGCTATAGGTTACTGTTGAGTGAATATCGTAAATGCGGTTTTCGTTTTTGGGATCAACATAAATTTCATTGTAATAAAACGGGCGGTCTGTTACCTGGGCAGGATCGCTGTTTACAAGCTTCCAGGTAAAACCACCATCATCACTTTTATAAAAACCGTTTTTTGTTGCTTCCACTTTTGCATACACAAAGTTGGGGCGGCCCGGTGCAAATGCTAAACCACAACGTCCGATAGGGCCTGCAGGTAAACCCTCTTCTTTACCTAACTTTTTCCAGTTCTTTCCACCATCTACGGTAATATAAATGCCGCCGCCGGGGCCACCGCTGTTAAAATTCCAGGGTTTGCGTTGGTGCTGCCACATATTGGCAATAAGTTTATTGGGGTTTGAAGGATCCATTACAAGTTCAGCACAGCCACTTGTATCGTTGGTGTACAGAATGCGTTGCCATGTTTCGCCGCCATCGGTTGTTTTATATACACCACGTTCGCTGTGGATACCATACGGATTACCAATTGCTGCTGCATATACCGTGTTGGGATTTGTTGGATCAATAAGAATACGGTGAATGTTTCTTGTTTTTTCCAAGCCCATGCGCTTCCATGTTTTACCACCGTCAAGTGTTTTAAAAATGCCTTCACCAAGATTGAGTGAGTTGCGGGGATTGCCCTCACCTGTACCCACCCAGATGACATCTGTATTGGATTGCTGAATTTTTATTGCACCAATATTGAGCAATGGCTGCTCATCAAACAAAGGTTTCCATGAAGCACCACCGTTATCGGTTTTCCATACACCGCCACTTGCAGCGCCTACTAAAATAGTTTCAGGATTGCTGTAAAAAGCATCAATAGCAGTAACACGGCCACTCATACCTGCCGGGCCAATGTTACGGGGCTTCATGTTTTTGAAAAGATCATTTTTTACCTGTGCTGTTGCAGAAAGAAACAGAACAGATGAAAGAGCCAGTGCAATTAGTCTCATGTTTATGCTGATTTAGATGCTCTCAAGTTCTGAAAACAATGCAGAGCAGCCAAATGTTTTTGATGGGTGGTTGAATTGCAGGTGTTGAAAATGAGAGGGAAAGATTTTTTTGCTAAAAAATTTGTCATCTAAAATTATTAGTATTAAGTTTGCTAAACAAATTAGTGTTAACAAACAAAACAAACCCGTTATGGAAGAGGCTTTAATTTTGGAGAAACCAAAAAAGGAAAAAATGAGCAAGGAAATCAGTAAAGAGAATGTTGAAAAACTGAAAGCATTAAAGCTTACCATTGACAAAATTGACAAAGACTTTGGTAAAGGCAGTGTGATGATGATGAATGAAAAGGGCGTACACGAACTGGAAGTTGTATCAACCGGTTCAATTGGTCTTGATGTAGCACTTGGAGTTGGTGGTGTACCCAAAGGAAGAATCGTTGAAATTTACGGCCCTGAAAGTAGTGGTAAAACAACTGTTGCAACTCATATTATAGCTGAAGCACAAAAGAAAGGTGGTATCTGTGCCATCATTGATGCGGAACATGCATTTGACAGTACCTATGCGCAAAAGCTGGGCGTGGATGTAGATAATCTGCTGATTTCGCAACCCGACTATGGCGAACAGGCCCTGGAAATTGCCGATCGCTTGATTCTTTCCGGTGCATTGGATGTGGTGGTGATTGACTCTGTTGCAGCATTGGTTCCCAAAGGTGAACTGGAAGGTGAAATGGGCGACAGCAAAATGGGTTTGCAGGCAAGGCTTATGAGCCAGGCTTTACGAAAACTCACTGCAACTATTTCCAAAACAAATACCATCTGCATTTTTATTAACCAACTTCGTGAAAAAATCGGGGTGATGTTTGGTAACCCTGAAACCACTACCGGTGGTAATGCACTGAAGTTTTATGCTTCTGTACGTTTGGATATACGCCGCATGAGTCAGATCAAAGATGGCGATGAAGCAGTTGGTAACCGTGTAAAAGTAAAAGTGGTGAAGAATAAAGTGGCTCCTCCGTTCAAAGCTGCCGAGTTTGATATCATTTTTGGTGAAGGCATCAGCAAAACGGGTGAAATTATTGATATGGGTGTTGAGCTGGCAATTATTCAGAAAAGCGGAAGCTGGTACAGCTACAATGGTGATAAATTAGGCCAGGGAAGAGATTCTGTTAAGCAGTTGCTGATTGATAATCCGGAAATGGCCAATGAAATTGAAGGTAAGATCCGTGAAAAGATAAAAGAAATTCAAAGCGGCGCATCCGCTTCGTAAACTTCGGGTTTGTTTGTAAGTATCAAGGTCTTCCCGTTTCTTCGGGAGGGCCTTTTTGTTTCTGTTAAATGATGGGCATCATTTGCAGATAAGTAATGGATGCTTTATTTTTAGAGGAGTAACATAGGAGTTATCCAACAAACCGATTTTCTGCAGCAAATATTTTTCCTGTAGAATCCCTGCCGGAAAGTATCTGTTGTTAACCAAAAAATGAATACAATGAAACGCTTTCTTTTTATCAGTTCAGTTATTTGCTTATCGTTTGTTTTAACCGGCTGCCCGTACGACTCAGAAGTACCGGTTGATGCGCCAACTGCGGTTAAATACCCCGCTGCAATATTAGGCAACTGGGAGCCCAAAAGCAGCTCTGATGATTTTTATAAAATTAAACGGAAAGATGATTATGTAATTGCAATCATCAAAACCAAACGGGAAGCGAAACCGGATGATACACCGGAAGAGTACTTCGCATTTATGTCGGATGTGGATGGTGTAAAATTTCTGAACCTGTATGAAAAAAATGATGAAGAAAACGGCACAAAGAAATTTTATTTATACAAAATTGAAATCAGCACCAGCGGAGCCAGGATTACATTAAATCCGTTGACTGAAAATATTGATGAAAAATTTCAAACTTCGGCTGAACTGAAAGCTTTCATTAAAGAAAATATGAAACACTCATTCTTTTATGATAAAGAAGAACAGGTGTTTATTAAAGCTGACTAGGAAATATTATTAATGCTGATGGTCTTGTTCACAACCATCAACGGAGCAGGCACCCGCTTCCCTGATGTAGCGGTGGTTAAAAATATGTGCAGCAACCACAAGTGCGGCTGCGGGGATTACAAACACAAAGGAGGAGTACGGGAATATGATAAACTGGTTAGCCGCAAAAAGAACCATTCCCAAAGTGAAATACAGAATGGGCAGATTGCGGGAGTGCTTTTTATAACCGCCTCTTAATGTGCCAAACCCAATCAGGAAGGCTGAACCAAGCAATATAATTTCAATGGCCATATTGTGTACCAGGTTAACCCCGAACAAGGGCAATGTGCTGATAAATAAAGGCACCACTGCACAGTGAATAGCGCAGGCTATAGACGCCCCGATACCTAATGCTTCCCAGTTAATCCGAAAATTCATAAGGTGCAAATATACATATTTGCAATATTGTTGCAAATATTATTTTGAATTGATTTTGCCTTCTTCAGGCTTCGTACCTTTGCTGCTCATTTTAGTACAATGTCGAAAAAATTTGCGTTTTACCTTTTATTCTTTGCGCTTCTGTTAGTTGCTTTTTACCTCATGTTGTTCTGGGGAACCGATATGTGGCGTAAAAAACTACCGGTTATCAATGAAGTAAAAGAGTTTGCTTTTGTAAATCAGTCGGGCGATACAGTTACAAACAGAGACGTGGCCGGAAAAGTGAATGTGGTTGAATTTTTCTTTACAAACTGCAAAGGCATTTGTCCTAAAATGAATACAAACATGCTGAAGATTGCTGCTGATTTTGCAGGTGAAGATGATTTTATGATTTTAAGCCATTCGGTAGATCCGGAACGGGATTCGGTTGGCCGCATGAAAGTATATGCCGATTCTTTAAAAGCTGATCCAAAAAAATGGATGTTTTTAACCGGCAGCAAGGAAAAATTATACGAAGCAGCAAGAAAAAGTTATAACCTCGACGACCTCAACAATGCAGGTCTGCCAATCAATGAACAGTTTGTTCATACCCAACTTTTTGCTTTGGTTGATAAAAGCGGTAAAGTGCGTGGTATTTATGACGGGCTCAATAAAAAAGAACTGGCAAAACTGAATGACGATATTCACCTGCTTTTGAAAGAAAGATACAGTGGCCCGAGATTTGTAAATGGTATTTTTCAGAACAATCCATATTAATTACAGGTATGAGCACAGATTCAATGCGTGAATTACTGAAAAAAAATAACATGAGTATAACCGACAGCAGGTTACAGATACTTGATCTTTTCTGTAAAGCTCCCGGTGCACTAGCTCATGCTGATATTGAAAAAAAAGCCAGTGATAAAATTGATCGTGTAACCATTTACCGTACACTTCAGACCTTTGAGGAAAAAGGATTGATTCACACCATTCCCACTGCTGATAATTCAATCAAATACGCATTGTGCAAAGATCATTGTGCGGAAGGGCATCACCACGATAATCATGTACATTTTGTTTGTGAGAAATGTGGTAAAACCATTTGCCTGGAAGATGTGCATGTGCCCGAAATAAAACTGCCCGGAGGATTTGTTCCACATCAGAGTAATATGGTAGTGAATGGCATTTGCCAGGATTGCAGATAAATTAATCGCAAATAAATCTAGACTGGCCATATAAGATTTCACAAGTAGAAACAAAGAATGCGAAATTCACAACGAACCTGTTTACGGATGTTTTTTATTTATTGAGTATGCTTTGTGAGAAATAGTTTTGCTTCAGGAGAACCTCTTTATAAAAAAAACACCCTGCTGTAAAAACAGCAGGGTATGATTAAGGTTCTGATTTAGCAAAGCCAATATACTGATTAATTCAATTGATCCATTTCTGTTTTTACAAAATCCATCAACAATTTAATATGTGCGGGTGAAAAGTCGAATTTTAGCCCCGCTGCAGCATATAACTGTGGAAGCGTTTTTGTTCCGCCAAGGCTCAAAGCATTGATATAATTGTTCAATGCCTCCTGTTGGTTTTGTTTAAACTGCATCCATAAGCCAATGGCTCCGAGTTGTGCGATACCATATTCGATATAATAAAACGGAACTTCAAATAAATGCAGCTGACGTTGCCATTCGTACGGACGGAATTGTTCCAGTCCGCTGTAATCAATTAAACCTGTACTGTATTCAGCAGCAAGTTCCATCCACTTGTTTCCTCTCTCTTCAATTGTATGTTGCGGATGTTCATACAACCAGTGCTGGAATGCATCAATACGTGCAATCCATGGAAGAATGGTGAGCACACGTTCTAACTGTTTGAATTTAGCACGGCGTAATTCATCTGTATCTTTAAAGAAAATATCCCAATGCTCCATGCTGAAGAGTTCCATTGACATACTGGCTACTTCTGCAATTTCGGCACCGTATTCTTTAAAACCAGTTAATTCAAGATTGTGTGTAAGAAATGAATGAATGGCATGACCACCTTCGTGCACCATTGTTGTTACATCATCCATGGTGCCTGCTGCATTCATGAAAATAAACGGCGCACCTGTTTCAGACAATGGCATATTGTAACCACCCGGTGCTTTTCCTTTCCTGCTGTCGAGATCAAAGCGTTTGAGTTCTTCCATCTTCTTTAAACAATCAGCAAAAAACGGGTTGAGTTTTTCAAAACACTGAATGGTTTTTTCAGTGAGTTCTTTTCCGGTGCTGAAAGGTTGCAAAGGTTGTATTCCTTCTGGTTCAGCATCAAGATCCCACGGACGCAACACATCAACTCCAATTGCTTTGCGCTGTTCTTCATAGATAATTTTCACCAGCGGAACCACATGCTGCTTCACTGCTTCATGAAAGTTGAAACAATCCTGTGGCGTATAATCAAAACGTCCGAGTTCTTTAAACTTGTAATCACGGAAATTGGGAAAACCTGCATTGAGTGCAACCTGGTTACGCTTCTCCACCAGTTTGTTGAACAGGTCATTCAATGCATCCCTGTCCTGGTAGCGGCGGTTCTGTACTTTCAGATACACTTCTTCCCGCAGCTTGCGGTCGGGGTTTTCCAGAAACTTGCCGGCTTGTTGCAATGTGTATTCCTTTCCGTTTACTTCAATCGTCATTTTCCCTGCAATTTGCCCGAACTGCTGCTGCATCACATTCAGCTCAGCGAAAATGGGAATGTTTTCTTCACGGAACAGTTCAATGCTTTTTTTGATGGAACGCAGGTAAGTAAAATATTGATCAGTATCCAGTTCTTTGGTAAAAGCACAATCAACCAGCTTGCGGTTCAGCTTATCAGCAAAGGGTTGCATTTTGGGTGCAATCTCCATGTAGAAGTAGTTGAACGCTTCTTCCAGTTCTTTGTTTTCTGTATCGCAGGTGGTGCGTACCTGTCGCCAGCAGGCATCTTCACTTACAATCGCTTCCAGTTCACTGCTGTCGTGCAGCCATTGTTCAAGATCTGCTTTGTTGTTAATGGAACGGTCGAGCAATTGCTGAAAATAAGGTTCCAGTTGCTCCCATGTGGTAATGGTAAAATTCTTGGGTAGAAAATTCCGTTCAATAGGTTGAATGTTGGCTGAAAATGTCATAGTAATGATTTCAAAAATTTATGCCGGGAAGCCGGAGTGGGTATAAAGTTATTTGTTCTCTTTCCCAACTATCCGCCTTACCGGCAAGTAAATATATTAAGCAGTGCTTAGTCTTCTTTCTTTTTCCCTGCCTTTGGCTGGGCAGGCTTCGCTGCTTTTTTCTTTGGAGCTTCTTCAGCAGCTTCTTCTGCTTTGGGTTCAGCTTTTTTCTTTGCTGCTTTCTTAGCAGGTTTTTCTTCTGCCACCGGTTCTTCAGCAACTGCAGGAGCTTCTTCTTCAACTGCTTCTTCAGTTAACTTAATTTCAATGCCCTTGCCTTTAATGATGCCGTACCATTTCACCATTTTCTTCATATCGCTGCTGTACACCCTTTCAAAATCCATATCGGGAAATACTTTTTCGAAATAAGCTTTAACGGCTTTTGCATCTTTTTCTTCGGGCAATTTTCCTCCATCAGCTTCCATTGCTTTAAATACATCGGTAAGGTTCACATTATCACGAACTGTGTACACTTCAATGCTTTCCAGGTGCGAAAACTGGTGCTGGCGTGAAGATGCAAATTTTGTACTGCCATCTTCCAGAGAACGTACAATAGCGCCATCGCTTTTGCTGCTTACCAATTCATACAAACCGGGCATTCCGGTTACTGCTATTAATTTTCCGTATTCCATATATGTTTATTCAAGGGCTGCAAGTTAAGTGATTTCTGTAAACCCGAAAGAATCGGATGATGAATGGCCGTAAAGAAGAAATGTTGCTCACAGGTAGAGCAGATGGACACGGGTTTTTGTTTGTAATGACTGTTTGATGGATATAGGCACAACAACGGCCATCGGCCATCGGTCATCAATCATCGGCCAACAATCATCGCCCAACGGTCAACACTTCTTAAAATTATTCCACTTTATGAAGTAGCTTCGGTTTAAATATGTTACGTATGAAACGATTGACGGTTCTGCTGCTGTTTTTTATTCATTCAGCCATTGTATTTGCTCAGCAGGGATTAGGTGTTTACAAAACGATGAAGATTGACGGGGGGAAAATAATTGTAAAAACAACTACAGGTAAAATTATCTTCAGCTCTTACCCCGGCGGTATTTTACAAACAACCATTGAAGCAAACAATTATACAGGTGAGCAGGTTAGCAATGCGGTCATCGAAAAACCGGTAGTGAATATGAAACTCATCCGTGATGATGCATCCAAACTGCAACTCATGCTGGGCAGCACCATTGTTACCGTACAAAAAAATCCGGTGCAACTTTCTTATACCAATAACAACCGTGGTTTTTCCTTGACAGATTATGCCGATAAAAATAGTTTTCATGTACTGCAGTTTGGTATTGATGCAGGCGAACAGTTTTTCGGCACCGGTTCACGCTCCATCCCCTTAAACAAACACGGCTACAAAGTAGAACTCAACAACAATCCCTGGTATGGTTACAATGTAAATGCAGATAACCTTAATTATTCAGTTCCATACATTCAATCAGCAAATGGTTATGCTTTGTTTTTTGATAACCCTTCAAGAGGATACCTGGATATCGGCAAAACGGATGCAAAGGTTTTAGAAGTTGGACTGAAAGCAGGTAAGATCCAGTTCTACACCTTCTTCGCCAATAATGCTGCCGGTTTAATTGAGCAGTTTACTTCATTGGTTGGGCGTATGAGTCTTCCTCCTCGCTGGGCATTGGGCAATTTCATGAGCCGCTTTGGCTACCGCACACAGGATGAAGTGATGAGCATTGCACAAAAAATGAAAGACCAGCAGTTCCCGTTTGATGCTGTCATCATCGACCTGTTCTGGTTTGGCGATGCACAACACGGCAGCTGGAACATGGGCAATCTCGACTGGAATAAAAAACGGTTTCCGCAACCGGAGAAAATGATTGCCGATCTTAAAAAGCAAAACATCAAAACCATTTTAATTGCCGAACCATTTGTGTTAAGCGAATCGTTCAATTACAAATACACACAGCAAAACAAACTCAATGCGGTTGATAAAAACGGCGATACTGTTGGCATCAAAGAATTTTATTTCGGTCACACAGGGTTGCTGGATATTTTTCAAAACAAAACAAGAGACTGGTTCTGGAGTAAATACAATGCACAGGTGAAGAAAGGTGTTGCCGGTTGGTGGGGCGATTTGGGTGAACCCGAAAAACATCCCGACTATGTGTATCACAACTTAAAAGATCTTGGTCAAAAGCGTTTGTTCAATGCCGATGAAGTGCACAACATGTACGGGCATGCATGGAGCCAGATGCTGTTTGAAAAATATGCAGCCACTTATCCCAACGAAAGATTGTTTCATTTAAACCGCAGTGGTTTTGCAGGCACCTGGCGTTATGGTTCTTATCCCTGGAGTGGTGATGTTGACCGCAGCTGGGATGGCTTTCGTGCACAACTCAATATTATGCAGAGCATGAGCTTAAGCGGCGTACCAACCATGCACAGCGATGCTGGAGGTTTTGCCATGGGCAAGCGTGATCCTGAATTGTACATGCGCTGGTTGCAGATGGCAGTGTTTACACCCATCTTCCGTCCGCATGGAAGTGTAAATGCACCAGAAGCCACAACTGCAAGTATTGAAAGCGAACCGGTGTTTTATGATGAACCGGAGAAAACGATTTTAAGAAAGTTTGTTCAGCTGCGTTACCAGCTTATGCCATACACCTACACAGCTGTGTATGAAGCAGCCACCAGGGGCACACCAATTGTAAGACCTATGTTTTTCTATGACCGTACTGATAGTAATTTGTACAAGGCAAACGACCAGTATATGTTTGGCGATGCTTTGCTTATTGCACCTGTATTGGAAAAAGGAGCAACAAAACGCAGACTCTATTTACCCAAAGGCGAATGGTATAATTTCTGGAATGCTGCTGAAAAGAGAACAGGTGGTGAATGGATAGAAGTGAATGTAACTGCAGAAAGTATTCCTGTGTTTGTAAAAGCAGGAAGCATTATTCCCATGAAGCCTTTGTTTGATAATACAGCCAATTACCCGAAAGATAAAATTGTACTGCATTATTACATGGCCGAAGGCGAACAGCAATCGCAGATGTATGAAGATGATGGAAGCACAGCTAACGCCATTCAGAAAAAACAGTACGAACTGGTAAAATGTATTGGTACAACAAAAGGAAATAAAACTTCGGTTACCATTAATACAACCGGACAATACAAAGGCAAACCATTGCAACGTACCATTGATTTGTATGTGCATGGCGTTAACCCAAACAAAGGCGTGATGATTGACGGGCACCTGCGTGATACCTACCAACGCACTGCCGATGGTATTTTGATTGATGGTATTGTGTGGAAGAACAAAGAACTGAAAGTGGAGATGAAGTAACAACACTGCTGATCATGCTGTACTTTTTTCAGCATGTTGGTTAACTGACTTTTTGGTAATTTGACGTAATTAAAATTTAAAAACGATTGCAATGAAAACCTGCCTCATTTCTCTGCTCATCATGCTTGCAACAACAACGCTGATGGCGCAAAAAAAAGTTTCTTTGTTCAATGGTAAAGATCTTACCGGCTGGAAAAATAATGGTACTGAAAAATGGTATGTAGAAAATGGTGAACTGGTTTGCGAAAGCGGGCCCGACAAACAATACGGCTACCTCTCAACAGAAAAGAACTACAGGAATTTTATTCTCACACTGCAGTTTAAACAGGAAGCAAACGGCAACAGTGGTGTGTTTTTCCGTTCATCAATTGAAGGAGTGAAAATAAGTGGTTGGCAGGTGGAAGTTGCTCCCATAAATCAGCATACCGGCGGTATTTATGAATCGTACGGAAGAGGCTGGTTAATTCAGCCAAAGGCAGAAGATGAACAATGGCTGAAACAGGGAGAGTGGAATGAAATGAAAATAATGGTGAAAGGCGATGAAGTAACCACCTGGCTCAATGGCCACCAGATGATTTATATTAAAGATGAAACCATTGGCAAAGGCGTTGGTTTTATTGCCCTGCAGATACATGATGGCGGCGGCATTAAAGTGCGCTGGAAGAATATTAAACTAAAAGAATTAAAATAGTAAGTGGTTTTCGACGAGTGCCGGGGATTGTGTGAAGGCTGAAATATAGTTTGCCGGGAAGACGGGAAGGTGGAAAGAAGACAGGAAGAATAATCATCGTCGCTACCGTCATTGCGAGGAACGAAGCAATCTGCACCCTACGTAGAATAAAAGATTGCTTCGGCACGAGCCTATGCACAAACCTGCTTACCCTCGCAATGACGCTCCGTAGTTGTACTCTTTCCGGCTTGTGTTTACATGAACAAGTTCCCATAACAGCACATAACGGAGCATAACAGCATGTAATGGCGCATAACGGAACAAAAGGGAACGTAACGGCACACAACGGCACCAAACTGCACTGTTTGATGAACTATGTATGCTTCATGTACGGCTGATGTATGAAGCATGTATGGACGATGTATGCTTGATTCCAGGACGAGCCAGCTTGCCGAAATATCCTATTGGAAGATATTACCAAAAAAGGAAGTGAAAAATTTTACTATAAATGGATAAGGATCTATCTTGCATTGAGTAGATTATTATTATGCCCCGACCTGTTTCAAAAAATAGAACAAAGCGAAAGAAAGAAGTAACAGTAAATTACTTGCATGGAGATAGCACTGTTATATTAGATGAATTACTTGCAAAAAAAATGAAGTTTCGTCTAATAATGACATCTCCTCCATATAACATGGATAAGGAATATGAAAAAACACAATCATTAGATTCATACAAAACTGAGATCGAAAAGGTAATTGAAAAATTAGTTAAACTTCTTGACAAAAGAGGGAGCATTTGCTGGCAGGTAGGAAATTATATTAACCCCAAGACACGTGAAGTTGTTCCACTGGATATATTTTATCATGAGCTTTTTAAAAAGCATAATCTTGTTTTAAGAAACAGGATAATTTGGCATTTTGAGCATGGACTACATGCATCTCAGAGATTTTCTGGCCGTTATGAAACGATTATGTGGTATACAAAGTCTGATAATTATGTTTTTAATCTTGATGATGTAAGAGTACCTGCAAAATATCCAGGTAAAACTTATTATAAAGGAGAAAAGAAAGGTCAGATATCAGGTAACCCCAAAGGTAAAAACCCATCTGATGTTTGGAAAATTGTTAGAAATGATTGGGAAAGTGAGATTTGGAGAATTCCAAATGTCAAAGCAAATCATAAAGAAAAAACAATTCATCCCTGTCAATATCCAATTGAACTGGTTGAGAGGTGTGTTTTGGCTTTAACAAAAAAAAACGATTGGGTTCTTGATCCTTATGCTGGAGTTGGATCAACTTTAATTGCAGCAATAAAAAATAATCGCAATTCATTGGGAATTGAGAAGTATAAAAAATTCATAAAGGAAGGCGAAAAGAGAATTGAAAATTATAAATTAAATAAATTAAAATATCGTAAGTTAGGAACTCCAATTTTTGAGCCAAATGAAAATATGGCTGTTGCAAAAAAACCAAAACACTTTTTATACTGATAAAATTATTTTATGGCAAAAGCAGTTAAAAATGAAGTTAAAAAGGTCGCAAAGAAAAAGGCCATTTCTAATGTGAAATACTTTGATTTCCCTTGTACTGAATTTACACAAGGGAAGCGAAAAATGATTTTCTTTAGTGCAAGTGCAAAGACAATGTGGAATATTCTTTCTATTAATCGAAAGATAGAAGATAAAACAGAAGGATATCAAAGATCTTTATCGCAATCAAGAGTTGGTGCAATAGCAAGATATATTGATTCAGGGAATTCTCTTCCTCAGAGCTTGTTAATAACAATTGATAAAGCTGATATAATACAAAAAAGCGGGAAATCTTTTATAAGAATACCTAATAATTTGGATGCAGGTTGGGTAATAGATGGACAACATCGTTTTGCTGGTGCGGAAACAGCTAAAACTGATATTATGCTACCATTTATTGCTTTTATCGGACTTGATCTGATTGATCAAATTCAACTTTTTATTTCAATAAATAAAGAAGCAAAGGGAGTGCCTTCATCATTATATTTAGATTTATTAAAACAATTGCCCGCACAGTACAAAAGTGAGACAGAAATTTCTAAAGAGCGAGCATCAGATATTGGAACACAACTTAAGCGTGATGAAGATTCGCCATTCTATTCAAAAATTGTTGTTACAACAGCACCTAAAAAGGGAGAAATTTCGCTAACTAATTTTGTGAGAAAAGTAAGTCCATTGATACAACCAGGTCGAGGTTTATTAAGTGGTTTCACTGAAGCTGAGCAACGTGCAGTAATCAATAATTATTTTCTTGCGATAAAAAATGTATTTACTAAGGAATACAAAAGGACAGATAGTATTTTTTTCCAAACTTTAGGTTTTGGTGGTTTATTAAACGCATTACCCCAAATATTTAGTTATAGTTTAAGAGAACATAATGGATTTACTGTAGCAGATGCGACAAAAATTCTAAAAAAGATTGATTACTTTGATTTCGCTGCTTGGCATTCAAAAGGAACTGGAAATTCAGCAGAAATTGAAGCTGGAAATGATTTAATAGTGGAGTTGACCTCAATAACAGAAAGTGAAAATCGACCCTCTGGCTCATTAAATGTTTAAGATGGCAAATAATGAGGTTAACATAAAAAAAATTGACGAACGGAATTGGAAATTAATAAAAAGCAAATGGCTTGCATATATTCCTGATATAACGACACCAGGTGAGGCGCCTTCTTATGAGCTTAAGAAATTTTATGGCTTGCAAGATTTATATTCTAAAACAGCCAACAATAAGATGCCTTATTTTGAAGAAGTAGCCTCTTTGCGAAGTGCAATATTGTGGGAAGGATTATATTTAACTCACAAATCGCTCCATGTAATTGGCTCTGCAATTCTTCATTTAGATAACGGAATTACATCTTGGTCATTAACTAATGCATACCAATCTAGTTTTTTTGCAGTTAAAGCAATAATATCTATACTTGGTTTATCATTCCCACAATTGTCCAAACCTTTTATGATTGATTGTTTCCCTAAAGGAGAAGAACTTACACGCAGCCAACTTAAAAAAGGAAGGCTTCCAAAAACTGAATTGAAGTTTGCAATTTTTAATGATTTAAGTCACGTTGAACATTGGGAAATATTACAAAGAATACTTTATGTTTCTTCAATTGGTTGTTGGGATGAAGAAGTAATTGAATATTTAAAGAATTTATCCCCGGAAAAGTTTGTGGAGGAACGAAACAAATTGCACTATATAAATAATTATTGGACTGTCCCAAATGACTTATTTGTGCCACGAGTTAATTCCTCTTTTGCAGAGAATCAAGATTTTACTTCAGACTATGATAACCTTATGAATAAATGCGGTATTCAACATCCTTTCTTTTTGAATTATACGCTTATTAGAATGGTGTTAGCATTAATTAAAGATTTAGCAGAATTATCCAATATTATTAATGATGAATATAGTTTAATGCTTAAGACAATTCGAAATGGAATGCATGCTCGTTTTTTAAATAGTATCGATGCCACGATTTTGTAATTATTTCTCCATACAACAATGATCTTGTGATAGTCGTGTTTTTTTAATTAAAGAATTTTTTCTCAACTACAAAAAGAATGTTGCAATGCAAAAGGCACTAAAACAAACTCCCTTTGCTTTGCTCATATCCCACATCAATCAGTAAGTCTGCTGAATCAGCGGCTGCAGTAGCTAATTCATCACAGCGGTTGTTATTTGGGTTGTCTGCATGACCTTTAACCCATACAAACTTTACAGTATGCTTTTGGGCAAGGAAATAATATTCCTTCCATAAATCAGGATTTTTTTTACCACCCTTGAAATTTGTTTTAATCCATGTATTCAGCCATCCTTCTTCTACAGCTTTTACAACGTATTGGCTGTCGGAGTAGACTGTAACATTCATGCCTTCTTTTTTTAGCGCTTTTAAACCCGCAATTACAGCCAATAGCTCCATGCGGTTATTGGTTGTAAGTTTATACCCTTGTGAAAGTTCTTTACGGTGCTCGCCGCTCATTAGAATTACTCCATATCCACCAGGTCCAGGATTCCCTCTTGCCGCACCGTCAGTATAAATAGTAATTAGGGTACTGTTACTCATATTTAGCTAGTGATGTTTTGATTAATAATGGACAAAATGATACTGGCCAGTCAAAATAAATAAATATTTATCATAATGTCCTCACAGGTGTTTGGCGATAGCTGACATCGAAGTCAAAGTCTATTAGTATTTTAGTCCCTAAAATCCTCTTTTTCAACCACTTAAACCGTGTTTTACAGCGTCAAAATCGTGTCGTGCACTGCCTAAATTGCATCTTACACTGCCTTAATTGCAGCGTGCAGCGCCTAAATCGACTCGTACAGTCGCTAAATTGAGTCGTGCAGCGTCCAAATCAAGTCGTGCAGTCGATAAATCGGGTCTTGCACTGTCTTAATTGCATCTTACACTGCCTTAATTACAGCGTGCAGCGTCTAAATCGCTATCTACAAAGGCAAAATCAACATCTGCAAAAACATAAATGCACAAAAAAGCCGCTTAACAATTAAGCGGCTTTGTATAATCTGTCGTGTAAGCTTATTGTGCTACCTGTGCGTTCATTGCTTTTGCAGCTTTCTTTCTTTCTTCTTCATCCAGGATTACTTTACGCATACGGATAAAGTTTGGAGTTACTTCAATGCACTCATCAAACTCAATGTACTCCATACATTCTTCCAAAGTCATTAATGTTTTTGGAGCAATGCGTGTTGCATCGTCACTGCCGCTTGCACGGTGGTTGGTTAACTTTTTACCTTCAGTTGCATTCACCACAAGATCGCCTGGTTTAATATGCTCGGCAATAATTTGTCCTGCATAAACTTCTTCACCCGGATCAACAAAGAAAGTACCACGGTCCTGCAGTTTATCAATCGAGTAACCGGTTGTTTTATCCTGGAATTTAGAAAGTAATACACCGTTGTTACGTCCGGGTATCTGTCCCTTCCATGGTTTGTATTCGCTGAAACGGTGAGCCATTACAGCTTCGCCGGTTGTGGCAGTAAGCATTTGTGTACGCAAACCAATTAAACCTCTTGAAGGAATTTCAAATTCAAGATGCTGCATTTCGCCTTTAGTATCCATTACATGCAGTTCACCTTTACGGCGTGTAACCAAATCAATAACCTTACTTGCAAATTCCTGCGGCACATCAACCACTAATGATTCGTATGGTTCAAATTTCTTTCCGGCTACTTCTTTCGTAATTACCTGTGGCTGACCAACTGTTAATTCATATCCTTCACGACGCATGGTTTCAATTAAGATACCGAGGTGAAGAATACCACGGCCATACACTACAAGACTATCACCGTTTTCACTGTCTTCAACACGTAATGCAAGGTTCTTTTCTGTTTCTTTCATTAAACGGTCACGCAGGTGACGGCTTGTAACAAACTTACCATCCTTACCAAAGAACGGTGAGTTGTTTACGCTGAACAGCATGTTCATGGTAGGCTCATCCACACTGATGATTGGCAACGGTTCCGGATTTTCCACATCAGCAATTGTATCGCCGATATTAAAATCTTCCAGTCCAACCACTGCACACAGATCGCCTGCTTTTACTTCAGCTACTTTTTTCTTACCCATTCCTTCAAACACATACAGCTCTCTTACTTTCGATTTCCTGATAGTACCATCGGCCTGCACCAGAGCAATCTGCTGGTTTTCTTTAATTGTACCACGACTTACTTTACCAATAGCAATACGGCCAAGGAAAGAAGAATAATCGAGTGAAGTGATCTGCATCTGCAATGTACCTGCTGATACATGCGGAGGCGGAACGTATTTAATAATACCATCCAGCAACGGAGTGATATTGTCAATTTCAGTTAATGAATCGTTGAACCAACCGTTCTTTCCACTTCCGTAGTAAGTAGGGAAATCAAGTTGTTCTTCAGTTGCATCGAGGTTAAAGAAAAGCTCAAACACTGCATCGTGTACTTCATCAGGACGGCAGTTTGGTTTATCAACCTTATTGATAACAACAATTGGTTTCAGGTTTAAATGCAATGCTTTTTGCAGTACAAAACGGGTTTGGGGCATTGGGCCTTCAAACGCATCAACCAGGAGGATAACCCCGTCGGCCATTTTCAGTACACGTTCCACTTCGCCACCAAAATCGGCGTGGCCCGGAGTATCAATTACGTTAATCTTTACATCGTTATAAGTAACGGCTGCATTTTTAGAAAAGATAGTGATACCACGTTCACGTTCCAGGTCGTTGCTGTCCATGATCAGGTCGCCTGTTTCCTGGTTTTCACGGAAAACCTTTGTGGCATGTAAAATTTTGTCGACCAGTGTTGTTTTACCGTGGTCAACGTGTGCAATAATTGCTATGTTGCGGATATTCATATAATCTTGAGCTTTAAGCCGTTAGCCAATAGCTGATAGCACATGATCCCTTGGGGAGGCTTAAAAGCATTTGGCTGGCAGCGAATTAAGGCGGCAAAGGTAGGTCATTTGGGCGGGGGAGGCAAGAGAAATAAAGGTTATCTTATGGGTGATAGGCATAAGCCGGTAGCCATTAGCTGATGGCTTTTAGCCTTTTGCATTCGGCATTAAGCCTTCAGCATTACGCCTTTAGTATTCATTCTACTGCAACGCTGCTCCTTTCATCTTTTGTGCTGCACGTTCGCCACGCTTCATAGCAATGGCTTTTTTGTATTGGAACCATTTCTGCCCACGGATCTTGAACATCATATCATCAAACTTGCGGCGGCCGGTTACATTCCACAGTCCGTTGAAGATGGTGCCGATGCTTGAACCAATTGTACGTACCGATAAGCCAAAACCACCTTCGGTATATTCAATATGATGCCAGTAACCGCTGGGCATGAATAAGGTATCGCCATGCTCAAGAATAGTACTGCTGCCGGTTGCATACTGCAGTGCAGGGAATGTTTCAAAGTCGGGTTTATCAATATCAACCAATCCGTGCACATTGAATGGCAGGCGGTAGAGATATTCGCTCTGGTTGGGATGGAACAGCACCACACGACGTTTACCTGCAAACTGTGTAAGGAACACATTGCTCATGTCAATATCCATGTGCATGCGTGTAACAGAGTTTTTTGGTCCGAAGAACATAAACGGAACCTTGATATAACGACCGGTAATGTTGGGATAACCAAAATCTTTCAGCAATTCGGGTTTGTGTTTAAACACAGGGAAGAGGAACAAACGCAGATCGGTTGGTTCATTTTCAATCAGCTCAAGGTATTCGTTGAACTTCATTTTGGCATGCGGCACACTCAGCGTTTCGCTGGGATTGGCCTGCTTGCTGCTGAAGAGATTGACTTCAATATCGCCCATTGCCTGTTTAAAAAAATCCATTGTCCACTTTTCATAAGCAGGGTATTGCTTCCAGAGTCCACGGAGTACAACAGGCTTTTGTGGTTTCAGGTACTTCTCGGTAAATTCTTTACGGGTAATGGTAGTTCCATCAACCACAGGTATTGGGGTGTCAATATTCATCTTCATGCCGGTATGTTTAATCGTGAAAGGATTGCTGATAAACAAATTTAGAGGAATTCGCAGAACAGCAAAATGTGATTGATCAGTATTTTATTATAGTTCGTCCCATACTTTTTTTGCAAACTGCTCCAGTCCGGGATCACGGGCGCCCATGAGCAGCAGCACACAATCTTCTGTAAAATGCGGACGAACCAGCTGCAGCAGGTCGTTCCTGTTTTCGGCAAAGAACGCATTGCTGCCTTTTGCTTTGAGATCGGTAATGAGATCGTTGGCCGAAATATCTTTAGTGGTGGTGCCGCCTGCATAAAAAATTTCGCTCATCCAGATTTCATCCTGCGGACGAAGCACTTTGCTGATTTCTTCCACAAAATCGTTTCGCAGGAATTTGGTTGGTGCAAAGCCATGCGGCTGAAACCAGGCAATTACTTTTTTAGCCAGTGGCTGACAGGCTTCAATACTTGCCGCACATTTGGCGGGGTTGTGCGCATAATCATCAATGAGCCACACTCCATTTTTTTGTCCGAGTATTTGATGACGGCGGTAAATGCCTTCGTATTGTTTTAATGCTTCGGCAGAAGTTTGTAAAGGAACACCAATCAGCCCGGCAACCGTTGCAGCAGCAAGCGCATTTTCCATGTTGTGTTTGCCCAATGCGTGAAGGGTGAAGCGGCAGTCGTCAGTCGTGAGTGGTGAGTCGTTAGTGTTGATGCTCTTGTGTTTGACAGTAAAAGAAATTTTAAATCCTTCCTGTTTAAAGTCAGTTGCATGAAAAGCTGCATCATCGGTTTCATCAACCGAAAAATTAAACGCTGGGTTTGCTGATAATTGTTTTGCCAGCGTATGCGATTGATTCACCACAAAGAATTCTTTTGTGTGCTGTTTAAACTGATTGAATATATCCATCAGCACATCAATTTCCTTATGGTCTTTATCAATGTTGAGCAACAAACCCACTTCGGGTGTGTAAAGCACAATGCTGCCATCGCTTTCATCGGCTTCAATCACCAGCCAATCGCCATTGCCCACTTTTGCATTGCCGATTTTACCTTCTTTGATAATGCTGGTTAATCCTGCGCCGCTGATGATGCTTGGTTCCAATCCTGCATGTTGCAGTATTTCAAACAGCATGGCGCTGGTGGTTGATTTACCACTGGTGCCACCCACTGCAATTGTTTTTTTGCTTTGTGCAATTAATGCAAGCAGCTCAGCACGGCGTATGATGGGGATGTTTAATTCTTTTGCTTTGATGATTTCAACAACTGTATCTTCTATTGCAGTTGATGCAACAACAAGATCAGTTTCTGCAGTAATACCTTCACCGTTTTGCAGAAAACATTTTATTCCTTCTGCTTCCAGTTTTTCTTTTGTTTCGTTGTATTCGCCGGGATGAAAATAGCGGTCGCTGCCACTTACTTCTTTTCCAATTCCCTGTAAGTACTGAGCAATAGCACTCATGCCTGCACCGGCCACACCAATAAAAAACGGTTTCTGAAAATCGTTAACAGACTTAATCATAGAAGCACAAATGTAAATGAATCATTGTTGCGATGTGATATTCTCTAACTTTGACAAGAAGGAATACTTATATGAAAATTGATTTAAGAGAGCTTACCGTTCTGCAACGCACTCCATGGTTGCAGCATGCCATTGCACCACGCCCCATTGCTTTGGTTTCAAGTATCGATAAAAACGGAAATGTAAATCTCAGTCCGTTTAGTTTTTTTAACCTGTTCTCCACCAATCCTCCTGTAGTTGTTTTTTCTGCGTTGCGAAGAGTGAGAGATCATTCAGAAAAAGATACATTGAAAAATGTACTGGAGTTTCCTGAAGTGGTGATTAATGTGGTTGATGTGGAAATGGTGCAGCAAGTTAGTTTGGCAAGCTGCGAATTTGCAACAGGTGTAAATGAATTTGTAAAAGCAGGCTTTACTGAAGAGGCTTCCTCAATGGTAAAACCTCCCCTGGTGAAAGAAAGCAAAGTAAAGTTTGAATGCAAAGTGCTTGAAGTAAAACCATTGGGCAATGAAGGTGGTGCCGGCAACCTGGTTATTTGTGAAGTGCTTTGCATGCATGTGGATGAAACTGTATTGAATGAGGAAAAAACGATGATTGATCAGCGCAGGCTTCATCATGCAGCACGACTTGGCGGCGACTGGTACAGCCGAGTTGATGCAACAAATTTGTTTATGGTTGAAAAACCAAATACGCTGCTGGGCATTGGTATTGATGCAATGCCGGAAGCCATCCGTAACAGCAATATCTTAACCGGAAACAATCTTGGTCAGCTGGCAAACGTGCATGAATATCCTGCTGTTGATGCAAGCTATGAAGATGAACGGTTGAAAAATATCTTCCAGTATTTTTCTGTAAACCCAACTGAAATGGATAAAGAACTGCATAAGTATGCAAAGGAGTTGCTTGATGCAGGAAAAGTAAACGAAGCATGGCAGGTACTGCTGGCTGATGATTAATACGAACGACGATTATGAAAATTTTAGTTACAGGCGCTGCCGGATTTATTGCATCGGGTTTGGTACACAAGCTGGCCGAACAGGGACATGATGTGCACGCCATGGTGAGGAATATCAACAAGGCACAACATCTTCAGCATCCCAATGTACAGTTGTTCAATGGCGATATTAATGATGTTGATTCCATACAAGCAGCAGTAAAAGGTTGTGAGCAGGTGTATCATATTGCAGCTTATGCACGCATGTGGGCAAAAGACCGCAACGAGTTTTTTAAAGTAAATCTCGAAGGCACAAAGAATATGCTCAATGCAGCAGTGCAGAATGGTGTTTCAAAATTTGTATTCACCAGCAGCACGGGTGTGCTTGGTGCAACAGCGGGCAAGGTAATGACGGAAGCTGATCCACGTACATCTGAATTTGATAACGATTATGAATACAGCAAGCACCTTGCTGAAGAAGAAGTAAGAAAATTTGCAGCTGAAGGATTTAATGCAGTAATTGTAAACCCGTCAAGAGTGTATGGTCCCGGTCCGCTTTCGTACAGCAATGCTGTTTCAAAAATGATTATCCAGGCATTGAAAGGAAAAAGGGTGGTTGTGCCTGGCGGCAATGCAGTAGGCAACTATGCATTTGTACACGATGTGATTGATGGGCACATCAAGGCAATGGAAAAAGGAGTAAGTGGCGAACGTTATATTCTCGGCGGAGAAAACATCAGCTATCTTGAATTCCTGGATGTGGCGAAAAATCAGTTGGGCGAATTTAAATCGCTGCGGCTTTCATTACCTGTAATGAAACTGGCAGGTAACATTGAACTGCTGCGTGCAAAACTCACCAACACCTTTCCTGCCATTACACCCAAAATGCTGGGACGTTATTTTGTTGATGCAACCTATTCAACAAAAAAAGCAGAGAATGAAATCGGGTATGTGGTAACACCGTTCAGCGAAGGCATTGCGCAAACCATTCAATACATCAGGCAAAACCTGTTGTAATTGTCCTAAATAAACACAAGTGACAACCGAAACCTACACACTTATTACCGGGGCCAGTTCAGGCTTTGGTAAATCACTGGCGCTGGAGTGTGCATCAAGAAAAATGAATCTTATTCTTGTTGCATTGCCCGGCCCGGAGTTAAACGAGCTGGCCGACAGCATACGCATGCGCTATGGAGTAAAGGCTATGGCAGTTGAAAAAGATCTGTCAACCGAAGAAGGCTGTTATTCTTTGCACAGCGAAGTAATAAAGCAAAACCTGCGGGTCAATATCCTCATCAACAATGCAGGCGTTGGCAGCACTTTTTATTTTTATGAAGGCGGTGCCGATTTTTTTGAAAAGCAGGTAAAGCTCAATGTACTTGCCACAACATTATTAACCCGTCTGTTTCTGCCGTTGCTGGAGCAGCATCATCAATCGTATATTTTAAACGTAAGCAGCCTGTCGTGTTTTTTTCATTTGCCACGCAAATCGGTTTACGGCAGCACCAAAACCTATATCTATTATTTATCCCGCACATTAAAAAAAGAACTGCGTCCACACGGCGTATCGGTAAGCGTTATCTGTCCCGGAGGTATGAACACCAATGCAGTGGTAACACAGGTTAACCAGAGCGGTACATGGTTTGCCCGGCACTCAGCCATGGAGCCCGATGTGGTGGCAGCCATTGCCATCAGCGGAATGCTCAGTAAAAAAGAAGTCATCATTCCCGGCAAGCTTAACAAGTTGTATAAAATGCTTGATTATGTTGTGCCATCCTCCGTTAAAGACATGGTGCAGCAATACCAGATGAAAAAGCTGAAACGGAGCGATGTGTTGTAAAAGAATGATGTTACAGAAGCAGGTGCCTCTATATAGCTTTTGTTGCGTCGCACTCTTGTACGCATTGTAATTCTATTCAGCAACCCATCTTTTTATCATATAAATTCGAAAATAAATAGTTCAGTTCGTGAGGACAGCAACCGATAAGAAAAGGGAATTAATAATGAAAATTATACTTCTTTGCTTGATAATTTTTTTTTCGACTTCTTTTTGTAGCGGTCAAGACACAACAATTAAACGTTTGCTTTTTACAAATAAAATAATCGAAAGAAATATTTATATTGATTCTAATTATATAATAAGCAATGCTGTCCCTTTAGAAGTCGAAAATTTAGGAATTAAATTCTTTGAGGTAACATATGACAAAAACAAAAAGGAGTTTCATATTAGCGGCCAGATTTGTTATCGTGACACAGTTAATTGTGAAGGGCTTCAAGGAGTTGAAATTTTTTTAGCAACGTGTAAGAAAGGCAAGTTAGTGGATAGAGAAGAAATTGGCGAAAGTAGTTTCAAAAAATATGGTTCTGTAAAAAATGGATTATTTAATATTAGACTAAGAGCGGGGGAGCAAAGACGTGTTTATTTTTACTTCCCGTTCTTTTATACTAAGGAGTATGATTTCAAAAAGTTATTAATGCGTGCCTTATAGCCCATTATGTAACTTTTATTATTTCGAAATTATTTCGCAGCAACGTCTCTCGCAGAGGACGTTGCGTTAAGATTTCAAACTCACAACTCTTTTCTTATCGGTTGCTATCCCCACCAACCGAAATTAATGCATTTTCATTTTGGCTAAGCAAACCCAAAATCAAACTGCCACACCTAAGATGTACAATAGAAATTCTCCCGCAATTCACTACAGTAGTACAAAAACCTAATCAGGGCTTTTTTCCGAAAACCATGCTGGATATTCCTGCCCTTCCGGTCAGGCGGGTTTTTTCGGGGGCCTTTTTGTTTCACCTGAGCTTGTCGAAGGATTGGCCAAACAAAAAAGTAAGTATTAAACATCACTCTGTCTAAACGAAGTTCAAACAATAAAATATTCTCCTTTATCAATCCGTAACTCTATTGGAGTTAGTTACCAACTTTATTTCAGCAACCCATTTTTTTATCATGTAAATTCGAAAACAAATTGTTCGGTTGGCGGAGACACCAACCGATAAGAATAGTTCTTTAATTTTTAATAAACCTGATGATTTCTTCTTTTGTTTTAATAAAATAAACACCTGGCTGTAGTAATGAAACATTCACTGCCTGTGCACCATTCTTTAATTTGATTGACTGAACAACCTGGCCGGTATAATTGGCGATGAATGCATCCTGATCTTTATTGCTTATGATGGTGATCACTTTTGTTGAAGGATTCGGGAACAACAGCAACTGCAGTTTTTCCTTACCTGTGTTCATGCGGATGACATCACTGTATTGAATCTTTCCATCGTAATCAACAATTTTCAAACGGTAGTAAACAGAGGCTGTACTGTTCAAAAGATTATCTGCAAAGCTGTATCCACCACTGCCGCCAGCCTTCACGGTACCTGCAACTTCAAACGTAACAGCATCTGTACTTCTTTCAATTATAAAATGTGAGGTGTTGATTTCCTCTGCACTTACCCAGAATAATTTCACAGTATTCTGTTCAGTAGGTTTTGCAATAAAAGAGACCAGCGTTACAGGTAAAGTGGTTGCGTATGTTGCCTGTATATAAAGCCGTTTCACTGTTCCGTTACAGGGATCGCCGAAAACAGCATTCGTTGCGTTAATACTGGCTGAATTAAATCCCACAAAAGTGGAAGAACAGATACTTACGCTGTTGGTTGCATGACAGCCTCCAATTGTAAACGCACCGCAGCTACCGTTGGGTGTTCCATAACTGGCAAATTCAATACTGGTAATTATATTTCCCGGAGGTGCAGTTAATGTAAGCACACCTCCCTCATTGGCAGTACCACATACTACCTGTGCATGTAAAAAAAAGGGTAAACTGAAAGCAATGAGGGTAAAAATTTGTTTCATCTTTTGCGGTTTTTTGGCATTCATTTGTGTAAGCCCAAAAATATGAAAAAAACAACTATATATATGGTGTCTCCTTTCCAGCGCCTTATTCCAAAGTTCTGTGCACCAGACAAAAGAACGTTGCGTTGCTGATTTAAGATTGCTGCAGTTAAATCTGCATTATACGCCTTTGTTAGACAGACTACCAACAAAGGCGTATAATCATTTCGGTTGGTGCGGACACCAACCGATAAGAAAGAGCTTTCGCAAATACAACTTCACTTTATAGCGCAAAGTAAATGAGATGTTTTTTTATCTTTCACATTCTTAAAAAATATTTTGTTGGTCAGGCGACCAACAAAGGCGTAGGGATTTCTGTATTGTTAGTATTCATGTTTTTCTTCGTAAAAAACAGATTGCTTCGTCGTTCCTCCTCGCAAAGACGTACACCGGAGGAATCATCCTTCGTAAGAAAGAACATCATCGCATCCGTCATTGCGAGGGTAAGCAGGCATTGAGCGTTTGCCCTGTGCCGAAGCAATCTTTATTAAAGCGTGGAAGTTTCCTCTGCACTTTCTTTTCTAGACAAGTCTACTTCAAAGAACTCGCCATGAAACAAATAAATCATTTAGTATTTGCTGCATAGTATTACCAAACGTACCACCGCTTTCAGCGGGGTGCCACGAAAGTGTTGAATTTAATTGTGTGGCACAAGAGTGCGACGCAACAAAAGCTTCATAGCAGTACCAGCTTCTGATACATAAAAACAAAAAGCCCCGGCAACCTCGCCGGGGCTTTTTTTATCAATAGCATGCAGTTTAATTCCAAACAGCACCAAATACTTTTTTCAGTATTTCGGTTGTACGCTTAATGGGGTTTTCCCTGATGGCCAGTTCTTCTTTTGCAATCTGGTCGAACAGTGCATCAACTGTTTTTCCCACCACATACGAAGTAAGATCGGGGTTGATTTTGTTCCTGGTTGTGGGGAACTTGTTGTAGCTGTTTACAAGATCGCCATAGTATTTTGTGGCTTCCACTTTATCCAGGCTGCTTTTTACTACTGGAGTAAATGCCTGTATCAATGCAGCGCTTGTTTTTTCTTTAAAATAGTTTGTAGCTCCGTCCTTTGGTCCACGGATGATGTTGATGGCATCGGTAAACGTCATTTGTTTAATGGCATCAATAAAAATAGGTTTGGCATAACCTACTGCATCTTCGGCACCACGGTTAATCTGTAAAATAGCTTTATCGGCCACGTTACCCAATCCAAGGTTACGCATGGTGTTTTCAACTTTCTGTACTTCGGGCGGCAACAGAATTTTGTAAAACTGGTTTCCAAAAAAACCATCTGTTTTATTAAGATTGAGTACTGCATTTGTTAAACCCTGTCCGAGGGCTTCTTTAATTCCCTGCCCGGCTTCTGCTTCGGTTACACCGTTTCCGGTTGTTGGTACGGTTGGTAACTGGCTTAATACTTCACAGGAGGCAAAAACTGCACTTAGGGATACGAGTAATAAAAATCGTTTGATCATGTTTGATTGTTTTATTTAAAACGGTATTTCAACCTTAATGGTTGCATACATCATGCCGAAGATACGCACCTTTGTTTGTGTGGATCACTTACGGTATTTTTGCAACTTGTTAAAATTTATGCCGGGCAGTCCGGCAAACATAGCCATCCGGAAACAATTATTATGAGTACACATTTGTCTGAACAGGAAATTATCAGGAGAGAAAAATTAGCCGAGTTAACCAAGCTGGGTATTAATGCCTATCCGGCCCCGCTTTACCCGGTAACCCATTTTTCAACAGCTATCAAAAGAGGTTTTAACGATCATACAAAAGATCATTACCAGGAGGTATGTATTGCAGGCCGTGTTATGAGCATCCGTGATATGGGAAAGGCTTGCTTTGCAGTGTTGCAGGACAGCCACGGCCGCCTGCAGGTGTATGTACGCAGGGATGATATCTGCCCCGGCGAAGACAAAACCCTTTATGATGTGGTGTTTAAAAAACTGCTGGATATTGGTGATATTATTGGTGTGAAAGGTTTTGTGTTTATAACCAAAACAGGCGAAACAAGTCTGCATGTAAAAGAACTCACCATCCTCACCAAGTCATTAAAGCCTTTACCGGTTGTGAAGGAAGCAGAAGGACAAACTTTTGATGCAGTAACTGATCCTGAGTTTAAATACCGTCAGCGTTATGCCGACCTGATTATTAACCCGCAGGTGAAAGATGTGTTTGTAAAACGTACCGTACTCATCAATACCATCCGTGAATATTTAAACGAGCATGGTGCGCTTGAAGTGGATACACCGGTGCTGCAAACCATTCCCGGTGGTGCAACTGCCCGTCCGTTCTCCACACACCATAATGCGTTGGATGTACCTATGTACATGCGTATTGCCAATGAACTTTACTTAAAGCGTTTGATTGTTGGTGGTTTTGACTGGGTGTATGAGTTTGCACGCAACTTCCGTAATGAGGGTATGGACAGAACGCACAATCCTGAGTTCACCATTCTTGAATGGTACACTGCTTACAAGGATTATTTCTGGATGATGAACGTAACTGAAAACCTGCTGGAACGTGTGGCCATTGCATTACATGGTGGTACCGATGTGCAGGTTGGCGATAAAGTGATCAGTTTTAAAACACCGTTTAAGCGTGTTTCTATTTTAGATGCCATTAAAGAAAATACAGGTATTGATGTGAGTGGAATGGATGAAGATGGATTGCGTGCAGTTTGCAAGCAACTCAACATTCATGCAGATAACAGCATGGGTAAAGGAAAACTGATTGATGAACTGTTCAGCGAAACAAGCGAAGCAAACTACATTCAGCCAACATTCATTATTGATTACCCGGTTGAAATGAGTCCGCTTACGAAGAAGCACCGCAGCAAACCCGGATTGGTGGAACGTTTTGAGCTGATGATTAACGGTAAGGAAATTGCCAATGCTTACAGTGAACTGAACGACCCGATTGATCAGCGTGAACGTTTTGAAGACCAGGTGAAGCTGAAGGAAAGAGGTGATGATGAAGCAATGTTTATTGATTATGATTTCTTACGTGCACTGGAATATGGTATGCCGCCTACAAGTGGTATTGGTATTGGTATCGACCGTTTGGTGATGCTGATGACCAACCAGCCAAGCATACAGGATGTACTGCTGTTCCCGATGATGAGGCCGGAGAAAATGGATGATGCACAACCTGAATAAAAAGAAGTATACCGATAAATAAAAGAGCCGCATTGTTTTAATGCGGCCCTTTTATTTGCAAAAGAAAACTCAGGCTTTAAAATGTATAATCAACTTTTATTCCAGGCATAAAATGTTCAATGAAAATCTTGCCGGTATAAGTTTCTAACAATACTCCTGCATTAATGTTATCGTTTACTTTAAATGTAAAATCTGTTGAAACAAATAAGTTCAGCGATATTCCTTTCTTCTTTTCGTACTTCAAATATTCTGCAGGCCACTCACGACTGCCATCGGAATGGATAATTGTCCTCCACTGAGTCAATAAGTTATACGAATAGATTTTTAAAGAAGGACCAGCATTTAATTTCCATTTAAAGAAGTTCCCATTTTTACCTATTATGTTATACGAAAAAGGAGCAGTAAGAAAAAAGGCATTGTAACGACGGGTTTCGAAAGGCGGTCGCCCCTCACTTCCTTTATTGGCGTTATTAATATCCGTTGTAAGGCCTGTAGCATTTATTCCGTAACTGAATTTATTTTTAAGATTTTTTTGAAAAGCCAGGCCTGCAAAAAAATGTGTATTGCCCCAATTGTTTTCGGTACCATATCCCAATTGCAGTGAAATTCCTCTTTGTGCATGTAATAAATTGCTGCATAACAAAAAGAAGCAGCATAGAATTGTGTTTCGCATAGCAGATGTTTTTTGATTTGACTTAGTATTACAATGTTACAATTGATTACTTTTTCAGCCAATATTATTTAGCTGATTTTATTAGGGATGTCATTTATCAACCGCTCTTCAAAATCTGCAGGCCAGCTTTGTCAAATCCTCTATCTTCACCCCCATTAAAATCAAACTCATGAGAAAATCAGGATTTCTTGTTCTATTCATTGCATTGGCATTTTCTGCTTTTGCCCAGCAAAAAGAACTCACTGTTGAGCAGATGCTGAAAGGCGCACCGCAAAAAATAACCAAAACCTTACCACAGTTTGTAAAGTGGATGGGTGATAACAGTTTTGTATTGAAGCATGATGGCAAAACTTTTCTTGTTGATTGCAAAACAGGTACAGAAAAAGAATACACCGAAGTAAAAACGCTGGAAGCAAAACTCATCAATGAAGTATATGTAAAGGACAATGATCTGTTCCGCCGTACTGATGCTGGTGAAACACGTTTAACCAATAACAAAGACGTTGAAAAAAATCCCACTTTATCGCCCGATGGAAATTATGTTGCCTTTACACGCAACAACAACCTGTACACTATTCATCTCAGCGATAACAAGGAAACACAGTTAACGTTTGATGGTACTGATGTAATTCTGAATGGTTATGCAAGCTGGGTGTATTATGAAGAAATTCTTGGCAGGCCTACCCGTTACCGTTCTTTCTGGTGGAGCCCCGACAGTAAGCGTATTGCTTACATGCACATGGATGAAAGCATGGTGCCCATGTTTCCTATTTACAGCGAAGAAGGTCAGCACGGATATATTGAACAGACACGTTATCCCAAAGCCGGTGATAAAAATCCTGAAGTAAAGATTGGTGTTGTTGGTGCAGATGGCGGATCAACAGTATGGGCTGCATTTAATGAAAAGGACGATCAGTATTTTGGTTTGCCTTACTGGAAACCCGATGGCAGTGCCTTATGGATTCAGTGGATGCCACGCACACAGGACAACCTGAAAGTATATGAAATGAATTTAGCTGATGGAAGTAAAAAAGAAATCTATGATGAAAAACAAAAAACATGGATTGATCTTGACGACCAGGGCAGCCGTATTACTTTCCTGAAGAACGGAAAGAATTTTATTCTTGAAAGCGATGCAACAGGATGGAATCATTTGTACCTGCACGATCTGACGGGCAAACGCATCAGCGCCATCACCAGCGGAGCGTTTACAGTTACAGCAGTAAATTATATTGATGAAAAAAATCAAACCGTTTATTTCACCTGCCGTAAAGACAACAGTGCACGTTTTGATTTATACAAAGTAAAGTTTGATGGCAAAGGATTGCAGCGTTTAACATTTGGAGAATACACTCACCGCAGCATTAACCTTTCTCCTAATGCTGCTTATTTCATCACTACTTATTCAAACACTTCCACACCTGATGTGCTTGCATTGGTGAATAATAAAGGTCAGCTGATCAAAGAACTTGGTTCAGCAAAAGGTGAAGATTACGGAAACACCATTCTTGCAAAAACAGAATTGCTTCGTGTAAAGAGTGAAGATGGTAAATATGATCTGCCTGTACGTATTGTGTGGCCGTTGAATTTTGATAAGAATAAAAAATACCCGCTGACGATTAATATTTACGGCGGACCAAATGCAGGAACTGTGTATGATGGCTGGCAGTTAAGCATGCAGCAACAATGGTTTGCAAAAGAAGGAATGATACAGGTGTCCATTGATCACCGTGCAAGTGGGCATTTTGGTAAGGAAGGTGTAAACTATATGCACCGCAATCTTGGTTACTGGGAAATGAAAGACTGGATTACGATTGTAAAATGGCTGATTGATAATGCAGGTGTTGATAAGAGCAAAGTATGCATCAGCGGTTTTAGTTATGGTGGCTATATGACTTGCTATGCATTGACTTACGGTGCTGATTATTTTACTTACGGATTGGCTGGTGGCAGCGTTGTTGACTGGAGTTTATATGATAGTCATTACACCGAACGTTTTATGGATACACCTGCTGAGAATCCGGAAGGATATAAAACATCATCTGTATTAACGTATGTAGATAAGTACAAAGGACTGCTGCGTATTTATCATGGTACAATGGATGATAATGTACATATGCAGAACAGTATGCAGCTTATTAAGAAACTGGAAGAAAAGAAAAAGCATTTTGAGTTTATGCTTTATCCTGGTGGCCGCCACGGATGGCCCGGTAATCAGCAGGCGCATTCACAAAATGAAAACAACTTATTTATCTATAAAAACTTATTGGGAAAAGAAATGCCGAAGGAGTTGTTGAGGTAAGAAGTTAAATACAGAAAAAGAGGCACAGCGTTCGCTGTGCCTCTTTTTTATTGTTCTTTTTTCTTCACCTGTAATTCTTCCCAAGGTGTAGTGCCATCTTTTTCTCTTGTAAACATCAACTGCTTTCCTTCGCCGATTACAATTTCGGCTGTGGTGTAAATAAAATTGCTGTCAAGCAAATGGCCGCCGGTTGTTTTTCCTGTACTGTCGCTGATGCTGATATGCAGGTGTGAGCCATTGGTGCTCACCGTGCCGGTTAAGCTGACGATTTCAAAATGACCATTGCCTTTCGTTCCTTCGGGCTGATTGGCAAAACGGATATTCCATTGTGTTAAGCTTCCTGCGCAGGTCATGATCCAGCCTGCTTCAATTTTTTCTTTTTGTACGTAAGCCTCAATTTCTTTTCTCAGATCCTGTCCCGGCTTTAAGCGAAAGGCATGAACTTTTATTTCATCATTCTGCATGGGCTTGTTGTTTTGACAGGAAATCAAAAAAAGAAAAAGTATAAAAATGTATCGCATAATGTTTATTGGGCACAGAGAATCGAAGCTTTGTGCTTTTGTGGCAAATATCTTTTGTAATAGGCTTAATCAACAAACAAATCCTTGAATAATTCAGCACCGGGTGTTACACTGTATTTGCTTAAGTCTGTAATTCCTTCAGCTGCAAACACATCTTCATCAACAAACAAATTACCGGTACATTCTCTTGAAGATTTGCTGAGGATGATATGTGCAGCATCAGCCAGTATATCGGGCTTGCGGCTCATTTTAGCAAGCGCTTGTCCACCTAACAAATTTCGCACTGCAGCAGTATCGATTGTTGTTTGCGGCCAGAGAGCATTGGCAGCAATTCCATCTTTTTTAAATTCAGACGACCAGCCAAGTGTAAGCATACTCATATTGTATTTGCTGATGGTATAAGCAACATGATCGGCCAGCCATTTTGCACGCATGGTTAAGGGCGGTGATAAGGTAAGAATATGTGGATTGTTTCCTTTGCGCAGGTGCTGTATGCAGGCCTTTGTCATAAAGAATGTGCCACGTACATTGATGTCGTACATCAGGTCGAAGCGTTTTGCTTCTGTTTGTTCTGTTGCAGATAAGGTAATGGCTGATGCATTGTTGATAAGGATATCAATGCCGCCAAATTCGGCTACTGTTTTTTCAACGGCAGCCTGTATCTGTTCTTCACTTCTTATATCAAGCTGAATGGCTAATCCTTTTCCACCGGCAGCGGTCATTTCACCGGCTGATGAAAAAATGGTGCCGCCAAGTTTTGGATTTTCTTCCACACTTTTTGCAGCAACAACAATGTTAGCTCCTTCTTTTGCAAGGCGTAATCCGATGGCTTTGCCGATGCCACGGCTGGCACCTGTAATGAAAACTGTTTTTCCTTTAAATGACATAATAATCGTTTATGTGAATGTGAATTTACTTAACCATGTTCATGCGGGTTCTCTGTTGCATGTATTGGCCCAAACTCGCTGGTGTATATTTTAAACAACAAGATAAAGTAACTAATCAGTAACGGGCCAAAAATAAATCCCCAGAAACCAAAAAGGCTTAACCCAACTATTACTCCAAGTACCGTCACCATGGGATGAACATCGCCCAGCTTTCGCATGAGTGTAATGCGGGCCAGGTAGTCAACGTTACCTGTAATAATTAAACTGTAAATAAGTAAGCCCACTCCCTGCCCTGTGTGCCCTTGTGAGAAAAGATATACAACCAGCGGAGCCCATATAAGCGTTGTTCCTACAATGGGGAAAAATGCAAATACGCCGGTAATAAATCCCCACAGCACCGGTTCTTTAATGCCAAAAATCCAGTAACCGATCATGGCAAAAACTCCTTGTATGAAAGAAATTAACGGAATGCCAATTGCGTTAGCTTTTACAACACTGATGGTTTCTTTACCCAGTATATCAATATTCTTTTCATGAAGCGGAAGAAAATAATCAAACGATGCTTCCATTTCTTTTCCGCTGGTAAGCATGAAAAAGAAGATAAACAGCATCATTGCCAGGTTGGAAAAAATCATGGCAGTACTGTTCAGAAATGCAGGAAAGAAATTGGCGATTCTCTTTTGCAGTTCAGCAATATTGTTATCGGTGAAAATTTCCTGCCCGGTCCACTCTTTTATTTTTGCTGAAACGGATTTTAAACCCTGAATCATTTCATCAGAATGACTGAACAGAACGGATATTTTTGGTGACAGAAGATTGATAAGAAAATACACAGGAACTCCAATTGTAATCAGGCAGCCGACTAAAAAAATGGTGGCAGTAAGATTTTTATTCCATTTGCGAACATTAGTTAAATAACGGAAGGTTTTGCGGCTGAGGATATACAATGTAACTGCACCGAGAAAACCGGGAAGAAATACATACAATTCTTTTACCAGTAAATATCCAAGTGCTGCAAGTACAACCAATAAAATTATCTGACGTAAACGGTTACTGAAAGATGCCATGTAATGAAATTACAAAAAGAGTTCAATCAAGCGAAGCGGAAATGCGAATTTAATCTTCCCATACTTTCAGCCCTTCGCTGCAGTTGGAGCAGATGTCGATGTTTTTGCGGCTGCTGGTTATTTCTTTGCGGAACTGTTTATAATTATCGTTGTTCCAGATTTGTTTGAAGGACTGCATTTTCAGGTTGCCTAACTGGTGCATGGCATCTTTATCAAAACAGCAGGGAACAACAAGGCCATCCCAGGTAATCACATTTGCATGCCACAATTTCCAGCAGTGATTCTGCAGTTTGTTTTTGGGAACAGTGTTGCCGTTGCTGTCTTTTTTATAACGGCTGTATTTGCTGAGCGACGGGATGAGCTGGTTCGGATCATTTTCATAATCGTACACCTGTGCGGTTTTAAACCATACATCATCCACACCAACTTCTTTGGCAAGTTTTTTTACATCTTCCAGCTGATGTTCATTTGGCTTTACAACCAAAAACTGGAAGATCACAAACGGAGTTTTGCTCTTTAGTTCTTTTTTCCATTTAACAATATTCTTTGCACCTTCAAGTACTTTGTTCAGCTGTCCGCCAACACGGTATTGCTGGTACACATCCTGCGTAGTGCCATCAATGGAAATAATTAAACGGTCGAGTCCGCTTTCAACAGTTTGCTTTGCTTTTTCCTCGGTTAAATAGTGTGCATTAGTTGATGTGGCGGTATAAATTTTTTTCTGCGATGCATAGTTCACCATCGGTAAAAAATCGGGATTCAGGAAAGGCTCACCCTGGAAATAGAAGATGAGATACAGTAATTCCTTGTGAATATCATCAATGGTTTGTTCAAAAAAACTTTTCTGAAGCATACCTGTTGGCCGGGTAAACTGTCTCAGGCCACTTGGACATTCGGGACAGCGGAGATTGCAGCTTGTTGTTGGTTCAAATGAAATGGAAACCGGGTAACCCCATTGCACAGGTTTGTTGAGCAGGCGGCTCAGCTGGTAACTGCTCCATACTTTTCCTGCATTCCATGCTCTGCGTATTGTAACCTTTGATAAAAGATTGGTGATATCGTTCCGGTGAAAACGGGGCATAAGGCGCAAAGATAAACTGCAAACTGTTGGCAATTGCAACGAATGTTAAATAACGGTTTCACAAAATATTTGTCACGAAAGAAAAAGAATTATCGGAAAAGAATCCTTATTTTTGATTAGTTGCATAAACAACTATATGCCAAACAACCAATTCAAAAAAGGAGAGTTATACAGCTTTATGACAGGTAAGGCCAGTACTGCCATTGCCCGTCGTTTGCAAAAAAACCTCAAACAGCATAACATTGAAATTACTGTTGAACAATGGAGTGTATTATATCATCTCTGGAAAAATGATGGTCTCAGTCAGCAGGATTTATGCAATGCAACCTTCAGAGATAAGCCAAGCATTACACGCCTGGTTGATAACCTTGAAAAACTAAAGCTTGTAAAACGTGTTGCCAGTAAAAGCGACCGGCGGATTAACCAGGTGTTTCTTACAGACTATGGTAAAAAACTGGAAGAAGAAACAATGTCTGTAGCTAATTCAACTCTGAATGAAGCATTGATTGGTGTGCCCGCTGACAGAATTGATATATGTAAGCAGGTGTTACAGATTGTTTATGACAATCTGAAGTGATACAGTACAATAATTGCCGGAAACAATTAATCAACAATAAAACTGAAGACGTATGAGTACCGCAACGATTGCAACACCACTTAAAGGCGGCGAGTGGCTGATTAAAGCAAGTACAGCACAGGATACATTCATTCCTGAAAATTTTAACGAAGAACAACAGATGGTAAAAGATATGTGCGCCACATTTCTTGATACCGAAATTTTGCCTGTTGTTGCACGTATTGATAAAATGGAACAGGGCTTAATGCCTGCGTTAATGGACAAAGCCGGCGAATTGGGTTTGCTCGGCACCTCAGCTCCAGAAGATTTGGGCGGACTGGGCAAAGATTTCATCACCTCTACATTGGTAAACGAAGCACTGGGCGGCGGCTATTCTTTTTCTGTTGCTGTTGCAGCACATACCGGCATTGGTACCTTGCCCATTTTGTATTTTGGAACTGCTGAACAAAAAGCGAAATACATACCCAAACTTGCAACCGGTGAATGGAAAGGTGCTTACGGACTAACGGAACCCAACAGCGGCAGTGATGCATTGAGTGCAAAAACAACTGCTAAGCTGAGCGATGATGGAAAGCATTATATTCTTAATGGACAAAAATGCTGGATCACCAACGGTGGTTTTGCCGATGTATATACTGTATTCGCAAAAATTGACGGCAAAGAATTTACTGCATTTATTGTTGAGCGTGGTATGGAAGGATTTACACAAGGTCCGGAAGAACATAAGATGGGAATCAAAGGATCTTCAACAGTACAGTTGTATTTCCAGGATTGCAAAGTACCTGTTGAGAATTTGCTGGGCGAAAAAGGAAAAGGCCATGTAATTGCATTCAACATTCTCAACATCGGCCGTTTGAAATTAGCAGCGGCAGTGCTCGGCGGTTCAAAACGTTCGCTCAATATTGCTTTAACCTACGCAGCAACAAGAGAGCAGTTCAAAACAGCAATTGCAAACTTTGGCGCTATTCAGCACAAGCTGGGCGAAATGGCTACAAATATCTGGGTACTTGAAAGTGCATTGTACAGAACATGTAAATGGATTGATGATAAAGAAACAGAACTGGAAGCTGCAGGTAAAACTTCGGCAGAAGCATTACTTGGTGCAGCTGAAGAATATGCCATTGAATGTGCCATGTTAAAAGTTGATGGAAGTGAATTACTCGATTATGTTGTGGACGAAGGTGTGCAGATTCATGGTGGTAATGGTTTCAGTGATGAATATGAAATTTCACGAGCTTATCGTGACAGCCGCATTAACCGTATATACGAAGGAACAAATGAAATAAACCGTTTGCTTACGGTTGATATGGTGCTGAAACGTGCTATGAAAGGCAGGCTTGATATTATGGGGCCGGCAATGGCAGTACAGAAAGAGCTGATGAGTATTCCTGAATTTGGTAATGATGATGAAACTCCGTTTGCAAAAGAGTTTAAAGCCGTTGCCAATTTTAAAAAAGCAATCATGATGACAGCTGGTGCTGCCGTGCAGAAACTGATGATGAAGATTGAACAGGAGCAGGAAATCCTCATGAATATTGCTGATATGGCTATTCAGACCTTTAATGCGGAAAGTGCTTTATTACGTGTTGCAAAACTGGTTGCTGAAAAAGGTGAAGCTGTCTGCAAATTTGAACTTGATATAGTACATACTTATTTATATGATGCTGCCGACCGCATCAACAAATTTGGTAAAGATGCCATTAATGCTTTTGCTGATGGTGATGAACACCGGATGATGCTGTTAGGTTTAAAAAGATTTACTAAAGTTGACCCTTTCAACAGTAAAGAAGCAAGAAGGAGAATTGTAGAAAAGCTGAGAAACGACGGAAAATATCCGTTATGATGATTTGATGCTGTGCCGCAGGCATTTTGCATCAAATCAAATTCAGTAAAACAGAAATAAATGTTTTATTGAATAAAAAAAGAAAGCTGGCTTATTAAAAGCCAGCTTTTCTTATTTATCTGAGTTAAGGGTGTCTTCGCTTATTAATAACTTCTGAGTTTTAATTCAACACGGCGGTTTTTAGCACGGCCGGCTGCTGTTTTGTTATCCGCAATTGGACGATCCTGTCCGTAACCTGCCGATGTTAAACGGGCTGCATCAATACCTTGTGCAACGAGGTACGCTTTTACTGCGGCAGCACGGTTTTCTGAAAGAGTTTGGTTTTTATCAGCCTTGCCTGTATTATCAGTATGGCCTTCCACATCCAGTTGAAGTGTTGGGTTGTCTTTTAATATCTGAACAACATCGTTTAATGGTTTGTATGATTTTTTCAGCAACTGGCTGCTTCCTGTATTAAAAAACACATTTTTAGCAGCAAATTCAATTTTCTTAATCACATCGGCTTTAATTTCAGGGCAACCTGCATTGGAAGCAACACCTGCAACATTGGGGCATTTATCTTCTTCATCATTAACGCCATCATTATCTGTATCAGGAACAGGACAGCCATTGTAACGGGCAACACCTGCAACATTGGGGCATTTATCTTCTTCATCGTTAATACCATCTTTATCTGCATCAGGAACAGGGCAGCCATTGTAACGGGCAACACCTGCAATATTGGGGCATTTGTCATCCTTATCGGCAACTCCATCATTATCACTGTCAGGACATCCGTTTAACGCAGCAATACCTGCAACATCAGGGCATGCATCTTTGCTGTCTTCCACACCATCACCGTCTTTATCGGCAACAACAGGAACAACGGCGGTTGGCAAAGGAAGTGGTTTAGCTTCTTTGGCAGATCTTAAAGACTGTGCTACACCAAGTGAATAAAATAAATTATTTGGCAAAGAAGCAGTCTGAAAACTTTTGCGATAGTTTGCCTGGAGAATAAAATAAGATTCATTTTCAAGGTTTAATTGCAAACCCACACCAGCAGGGATGTAGGCTGCCACCCCGAATTTTTTCCAGTAATTACCTGCACCTACACCAAGTGAAACAAACGGATTAAGCAGTTTTCCATGTTTAAACAGGTAGGCATGCAAAGAACCTTCCAGTTCATTAAAATAATCCTGCAGGTCTTTGTTTGATGTAAAATCGCTTCCGAACAAACCATTGTAGCGGATTGAATAATCAAGATGTGGAGTTAATCCACCCCAGTAATAAAGTGAAAACCCGTAAGAATGATCTTTAAATTTTGTCCACTGATTATTCTTTAGTACGGAATTAAGTGATGAATTTTTAATAGCAAGTGGCGTTTTGAAGTCTGCCAGATCGTAACTAAAACCAACGATTGATTTGTTCTGTGCTTGTGCAAAAGCCAAAAGAACAATGACGAAAGGGCTAAAATATACTTTTTCATAAAAAATAATTTTTATGAAGACGTTAACTTTTTTGCAAAAGTTGCAAGCCGGTTTTATTAAAATACAATATGTTTTTCCTTTATTTGATCATTATAAATCAGATTATGAGAGTATTGTTGTTCTTATTTGCTTGTTTTTTTTATAATATGTGTTTGTCGCAAACGGTTTTTCTTAAGCTGGTTACACCTGCAAAAACTCAAAATAATTTTGCAGCTCCACGCCAGTTTATAACAGGAACCACCTGCAGGGGCTGCAGTTTAATGATAGATGGAAATGAAATAAAAGTATGGCCAACCGGTGCTTTTGCAGTTGAGTTAAATCTACAGCAATCAGACACAAGTTTTCAGTTGGTTGCTGTTGATAAGAAAGGATTGAAGGAAAGCATGAAGCTTTTTTATAAATTTCAGCCTGCACCCAAAGAAAAAGAAGTTACAACAAATACTGTTGAATACTGGCGGATAGATCCTGCAGGAGACTTGCTGGTAAAGCCAGGTGATCATTTAAAGATGACGGTAAAAACATTGCCCGGTTCTGAAGTAAAACTGGAAAACGGTTTTGAATTTAAAGAAGTGGTACCAAAAGATTCAACAGGTGTAAAAGGCATTTACAAAGCCGAATATATTGTAACAGAAAAAGATGAGTTGTTTACTGCTTCAAAAGAAAAGCTGAAGGTGATTGTTCAAACAAAAGATGATCAGCAAATTGAAGCCAAAACAAAAAACAGTTACGCCATGATGACACCATTGGTACTTCAGACAAAAGGCAAACTTCCTTATTTGTTACTGGGCCTGGGCGAAGATCGTTTGGGTGGAACAAAGATGGGTTATCTTGATTCGCTGGTAAAATTATATGCCGTTGGAAAAACCGGTAATAAGTATTGCGTGCAGTTAAGCAAAAACAGGCAGGCATATATTGAAGAAGAATATGTTGATACAGCAGATGCTGTTTCTTTTTCACCTGCATCACTCACAGGTAATATGCGTGTGTGGGGCGACAGCAGCTTTGATTATGTAACGCTGGCATTGTTTGAAAAACTACCTTATCAGTCATTTCAGGAAATCAATCCTTCAAAAATTGTGGTGGATGTATTTGGTGCAACATCCAATACCAACTGGCTTACACAACTTCAGTCGGTAAAAGAAATAAAGAATGTATATTATAATCAGTTGGAAGAAGATATATTTCGTGTTACCATTGAATTAAATCATCAGCAGCATTGGGGGCACAGTATTTATTACAATGGGAATACATTAATGATCAGGGTAAAACGTCAGCCACAGAATCTTTCACTCAGCAAACTTGTTATTGCAGTTGATGCCGGTCATGGTGGCGTTAACAAAGGTGCATTTGGATTAACTGGTGTAATGGAGAAAGATATGACATTGCTTGTTGCAAAAGAATTGCAGCAGGCACTGGAAGCTGAAGGTGCAACGGTGATTACAACAAGAACAAAAGATACCACTTACGATAATCACGACCGCCTGAGTTTTTACAAAGAGAGAAATCCCGATCTGTTGCTGAGCATTCATCTCAACAGTTCTGCCGATCCTGTACGGATCAAAGGTGTAAGTACGTATTACAAATACATCGGGCACAGACCACTTACTCAAACCATTCTGAACGAAATGATAAACATTGGTTTGCAGGAGTATGGCAATGTGGGCAATTTCAACTTTATTTTAAATGGTATAACAGAATGCCCCAATGCATTGGTTGAATGTTTGTTTATCAGTAATCCTGAAGATGAATCCAATGTACTTGATCCAGCCTTCCGGAAGCAGATGGCTGAAGCTATTGTAAAAGGAGTGAAGGAATGGCTGACAAGTTGTGATTGATGTCTTTTATACTTTTACATATCCCCAGTTTTCACCGGTTTTAATGCGGTGGATCTGCATATCGCTCACTTTATATTTCAGAGCCAGTTTTTTTAATGTTGAGCCTTTTTTTAAAGCCAGTTTAATCTGTTTTACTTTTTCAATATTTAAAACTGCTCCAATTCCCAGCTCTCTTCTTCTTTTCAAAGCCTTTTTGTAATTGGGGCTCTTCATACTATGATCAAACTGCTGACGGACAGTTACCCATTCTAGGTTGTTTGCAGCAATGTTTTTCCTGTTATAATCTTTGAAAATAATTTTTGAGTGTTTAGGCGATTTCTGCTTGCAGAAATATTGGGCAACAAGCGTATGAAAAAATATAAATTCATAGCTGATCCCCTTTTTGGTTCTTACCCTGAAGCGGATGATTTTGTACCCTTGTTGCAAGCTCCCTTTTAAAAGTGTGCCATCTTCAAAAAGATTGTTGGTATAGCTTGCTACACGCCCCTTGTTACTTACCGCATACTTTTTAACGAGAGATTTGTGAAAATTGGCTTCTTTCCATTGTTCGCCAATGAGTTTCTTAATCATGAATCAATAATTTAAGGTTTAATGTTGGGTGTGTTTCAGGAGCCGATTTGCGAATTTAAGTAATCAATCAGGATATTACAACCTATTCTGAAATCTCCTTAAATTTTTCTTATCTTCAAATCACTTAAAAACAACATCCATGTTCACATTCGCTTTATTTAATCTTAAAGGCGGTGTTGGTAAAACTGCCAGTTGTGTAAACTTTGCTTATTTAGCTGCAAAAGACGGGTATAAAACATTGTTGTGGGATATTGATCCGCAGGGAGCAACTTCATTTTATTACAAAATCAAGCCCAAGCAAAAAGTTGCTATGCGAGATCTGGTAGGAAAAGATGCAGAACTGGCAGAATATATCATGGAAACTGAATACGAAAACCTTGACATAATACCAGCTGATATAACTGCCAGGGCCCATGATGTGATGATTGATGAAATGCAGTCTTCAAAAAAAAGGCTTACAGGTATTTTACGGCAACTGCAGAATGAATATGATTTTATTTTTATTGATTGCCCTCCCGGGTTAAGTTCACTTGCCGAAAATATTTTTAATGCATCTGATATTGTGCTGATGCCGATTATTCCAACAACACTTTCAGTCCGTACTTATCATATGGTAAAGGATTATTTTAAAGAAAAGGGAATTGATAATAAAAAGATGGCCTGCTTTTTTACAATGACCGATCTGCGCCGCAACATGCATAATGAAGTGATGGAAGAGTTGTATAAAGACAAACGTTTCTTTCAGAGTTATATTCCTTATTTAAGCGATGTGGAGAAGATGGGCGTTTATAAGGCCCCGTTAGAGGAGTATGCACGAAGCAGCTATGCTGCCCAATGTTACCGTGACCTTTGGGAAGAGATTAAAGAGGGCGTTTTATAGCACCTAATACTTTGCATTTAATGCAACCGTATTTTTACCAAAACACATCGAGAGTAGTATCACCCGATTTTTTTAAAACACAGTTTTACTGTTGTTAAATTCAATGTGAGTCTTTACTTTTGAACTGTCCAATATTTATTAAAAACTAAATCCAATAAAATGAAAAAACCATTGCGTTTCTTCTCCTTCGTATTTTTCCTTTTTGCCATTTATTTAAACATTTTTTATAAGGAAGACTCTTTCCTTGCACGTGTAGTTGCTGGTAAAGCAGAGGTTTCAAAACAACAAACTGCAAAGCAACAGAACAAAGAAGCGAAGCCGCTCGAAAGCGAAATGGCAGAAAACTCGGCTAAATAATTTCAGCCAAACAATTTTTTTTATTCGTATACGGTCAGCATCCGGCGATCCGTACCCTATTATTTTTTGCTGCCGGTGTTGAATTTTCTCATAATGTAAGTTTTGCGGAGGTGGTTTTTACCACCTCCTGTTTTCGTTTTGTTTATTTGTAAAAATTCTGTGCAAGGTTATGCTGCATCAATGCAGGTTGTTAACTTAGCAGAATGACTGATAACAACGATAAAAGAGTTTTTTTGCTTGATGCACTTGCACTCATCTTCCGTGCATATTATGCGCTTATCCGTAATCCACGTATTACATCAAAAGGAAAGAATACAAATGCTCAGTTTGGTTTCACCAATGCACTGATTGAACTGATCAATAACCGCAAGCCATCACACATGGCAGTGTGTTTTGATACGCAGGCGCCAACTGAACGTCACACTGATTTTGCTGATTATAAAGCCAACCGCCAGGAAGCTCCTGAAGATTTGCTTGAAGCTCTTCCTGATATTAAACGAATCATTAAGGGGTTCAATATTCCTGTTATTGAAAGCGATGGTTATGAAGCCGATGATATTATTGGTACACTCAGCCGACAAGCCGAAGCAGCAGGTTACGAAGTGTTCATGGTTACTCCTGATAAAGATTATGGTCAATTAGTAACAGAGAAAGTAAAAATTTATAAACCCGGCTACCAGGGTGGTGATGTGGAAATTATGGGGCCGGCTGAAGTTTGTGCAAAATGGAATATCAACAATGTAGATCAGGTAATTGATATTCTTGGAATGATGGGTGATGCTGTTGATAATATCCCCGGCATTCCCGGTGTAGGTGAAAAAACTGCTGCTAAACTTTTAGCTGAATATGGTACACTTGAAAACGTACTTGAAAATGCAGATAAGATTAAAGGTGCAATGGGCGAAAAAGTGCGCAAAGGAAAAGATATGGCCATACTGAGCAAAAAACTTGCAACCATTATTACCAATGTGCCGGTTGAATTTCATGAAGAAGATTTCCGTTTAAAAGAGTTAAACAAAGAAGAACTCAAAGAGGTATTTGCTGAACTGGAATTTAAAACAATCGGCAAACGCATACTCGGTGATGATTTTAATGTATTCAGTACTGCTCCTGTTGGTGTGCAAACTGATTTGTTCGGTAATGTGATTGACACAACAATGGGTGAAGTGAGAAAGGAAAAGAAATCAGCGGCAAAACCCAAAAAGGCTGAGCAGGAAATTAATTTTTCAGCAAGTGAAGAAACCGGTTCTGCTGAAGAACAACCGGCAGGCGATGAAGAAACAGTGATTGCTGCAGCAAACAACATCAGCAATACACAACATGAATACATTGCGCTTACTACGGATGATGAAATAAAAAATTTCGTTGAAGAATTGTCGCTGCAAACAGAAGTCTGCTTTGATACCGAAACCACAGGTATTGATGCCAATGATTGCGAACTGGTTGGTATGAGTTTTTCTTATGAGCTGCATAAAGCTTATTACATCCCTTGCCCCGCAGACCAGGATAAAACAAAGCAGCTGCTGAAATTATTTCACAATTTGTTTGCTGATGAAAGCAAAGTCTGGATTGGGCAAAATATCAAATATGATCTGCTGGTACTGAAATGGTACAATGTTGAATTGAAAGGAAAATTATTTGATACCATGCTGGCGCATTATGTAATTGAACCAGAAGGTAAACGCAGCATGGATTTACTCAGCGAACAGTTTCTTGGTTATGAACCGGTGCATATTGAAGAGCTGATTGGTAAAAAAGGGAAGGCGCAGGGTACTATGCGTGATGTGGAGCTGGAAAAAATCAAAGACTACGCTGCTGAAGATGCTGATATTACGTTGCAGTTAAAACATATTTTTCTTCCCAAGCTGAAAGAGAAAGAAGTGGAGCGTGTGTTTTACGAAGTGGAAAATCCATTGGTGAAAGTATTAATGAATATGGAGTACGAAGGCATAAGGGTAGATGTGGATTTTCTCAACGATTATTCAAAGCAGCTGGAAAAAGATGCAAAGGAAGCAGAAGAACGGGTGTACAGCGCTTCAGGTTTAAAATTCAATCTTGCATCACCCAAACAATTGGGCGAAGTATTGTTTGATCATCTGAAACTTGATCCCAAGGCCAAGAAAACAAAAACAGGTCAGTATGCAACAGGTGAAGATGTGTTACTGAAGCTGGCGCATTCAAGTACAATTGTAGAAGATATTCTTGCGTATAGAGAGCTTACAAAACTTAAATCAACCTATGTTGATGCGTTGCCCTTGCTCATCAACCGTAAAACAGGACGGGTACATACAACTTACGGCCAGGCTGTTGCAGTAACAGGTCGTTTGGCAAGTAACAATCCAAATCTCCAGAATATTCCTGTGCGTACAGAACGTGGTCGGGAGATACGCAAAGCATTTATTCCAAGAGATGAAAATCATTTGCTGGTGAGTGCAGATTATTCACAGATTGAATTACGCATTGTTGCTGCCATTAGCGGTGATCCTGCTATGTGCGATGCCTTTATTCATGGAAAAGATATTCATACTTCAACCGCTGCAAAAGTGTTTAAGGTGGAAGAAAAGGATGTAACAAAAGAAATGCGTTACAAAGCCAAGAGTGTAAACTTCGGTATCATTTACGGGCAAGGGGCATTTGGTTTGGCCGATAATCTTGGTATCAGTCGTACTGAAGCAAAAGAAATTATTGATAACTACAAGCGTGAATTTGCAGGCATCCAGAAATACATGGATGATACAGTGAATTTTGCAAGAGAACATGGATATGTACAAACACTGATGGGGCGTAAACGCTGGCTGCGGGATATTAATTCTTCCAACTTTACAGTTCGTGGCTTTGCTGAACGAAACGCCATTAACTCACCCATACAGGGAACTGCAGCGGATATGATTAAACTGGCTATGATTAAAACGCATCATTCATTATTAAACAGTAAGCTGAAAAGCAAAATGATTCTGCAGGTGCATGATGAATTGGTGTTTGATGTGGTGAAAGAAGAAGTGGATGAAATAAAAGCATTAATACTTGACAGTATGCAATCAGCCATGCCTTTGCCAAACAATGTTCCTGTAATTGCAGAAGCAGGAACAGGCGTTAACTGGCTGGAAGCACATTAAATTTAGAATTAGAAAGTTTTGCGTATAATTAGTTTAATTGTTTTTTTGATTTTCTCTGTATCAACATTTTCTCAAAAAATTGATACAGTTAAATTCTATTATAATAAATATAGCACTTCGGAAATTGAGCAAGTAAGAAAATACAACTATAAGTTTGTAGTTTACAAGTTGGGATATTTTCAGAAGAAGTTTAATGGCAGAGATACAGTTTATGAAATTGTGTATGATGAAGTTTCGAAGGAAGAATATGATAGCTATCAAAAGTCTCGGACTGATTTTGAAAAATGCAGGCCATGCTGGCAGAAGCATTATGATGTTAAGGGCATATTAATCTGGGAAGGATTCTATTCTACAGATTGTATAATAGGTGAATTGAGAGAGTACAAAGATGGGAAACTCATTCAGATTTCATTTTGGAGGAGATTAAGCGAAGAAGAAAGAAAGGATCATTCAAAAAGTCTTTGCCATGTTCGCACAGGTGAATGGATTTATTTTGATAATAGCGGCAAGAAAGTGAAGGTTGAGAGATATAAAGATGATGTTTTAATTGAGTCTATAAATTTCTAAACATGCAAACTACTGATCCACGCATTGATGCATACATTGCTAAAAGCGCAGACTTTGCAAAACCCATCTTAGCCCATATCCGCAAGCTGGTACACAAAGCCTGTCCGCAGGTGGAAGAAACCATGAAATGGAGTTTTCCTCATTTCGATTACAAAGGCGAAATGATGTGCAGCATGGCAGCATTTAAACAACACTGTGCGTTTGGTTTCTGGAAGGCAGCATTGATGAGCGATCAATCTTTACTTGAAAATGCAAAAGCTGAAACAGCCATGGGGCATCTTGGACGTATCTCTTCTCTGAAAGATTTACCAACCGATAAACAAATGATTTCATACATCAAAGAAGCGATGAAGCTGAATGATGAAGGTGTTAAGGTCAAAAAAGAAAAACCTGTTTCTAAAAATGAGTGGCCTGCTCCTCCCGATCTGCAGGCTGCTTTAAAGAAAAACAAAAAAGCATTGGCTGTTTTTGAAGCATTTCCTCCAAGCCACCGCAAAGAATACATCACATGGATTGAAGAAGCCAAACGTGAAGAAACAAGACAGAAACGTATTGAGCAAACTGTTGAATGGGTTGCCGAGAAAAAACAACGCAACTGGAAATATATGTAAAGGGTATACGAGTACACGAATTTTTACGAATTACATGAATAAGTTTAGTCATCTGTTCATTATGTTATGCTTTTTAATTCTCTATCCGTCAGACGATAGCTTCAGACGGGTTACGCCTACTCACCATTGACGATTCACCATTCACGACTGCATTGAATTCTGGTCATTACTTCTGCTGCTTCACAGCTATCTTTGCATCATGCAACCCGAATTAATTTATTGTTATGATGCTTACTGCGGCTGGTGTTATGGTTTCAGCCCGGTAATAAAAAAAATTGCGCAGGAATACAAAGGTAAACTGCATGTTGAAGTATTAAGTGGCGGAATGATTTTGCCCGAACAGCCGGTTCACATTAAAACCATGGCCGGTTATATTAAAGAAGCTTACAAAACGGTGGAAGAACGTACGGGTATAAAATTCGGCCAGGATTTTCTGTGGCATATTTTTAATCCTGACGACAGTGATTGGTTTCCTTCTTCTGAAAAACCAGCAATTGCCATGTGTATCTTCAAAGAAATTTATCCTGATCTGCAGGCTGAGTTTGCATCTGAACTGCAGTACGCTTTAAATTATGAAGGAAGAGATTTGACGGATAATGAAGCTTATCGTCACCTGCTGGAAAAATATACAATTGATGCAGATGATTTTTACAGCAAACTCAAATCAGACGAATACAAAGAAAAAGCTTATTACGAATTTCAGTTGTGCAAACAATTACAGGTAACCGGTTTTCCTCAATTGCTGTTAAGATCGGGTGAAACAAAATTTCATTTGCTTGCAAGAGGTTTTACAGATTACGAAACACTTTCACGCAGACTGCAACTTGTTTTATCAGAAATAGAAAACAATTCGTTTAACTGATCAACACTGAACAATGATTCTTACAGTAACATTAAATCCCTGCATCGATAAAAGCTCAACAGTTGAAAAACTGAAACCCGAAAGTAAATTACGTTGCACAGAAGTGGTACACGAACCGGGCGGTGGAGGAATTAATGTCAGCAAGGCATTGAAGAAATTAAATACCGATTCCGTTGCTTTGTTTCCTGCAGGCGGGCATAACGGCAACATGCTTTGTTCATTGCTTACGGAAGAAGGAATCAATCATCATCCTGTTGATACAAAAGTTGAAACAAGAGAAAACTGGATTGTGCTTGAAACATCAACCAACAGCCAGTACCGTTTTACATTTCCCGGTCGAGAAGTGCAGGAAGAAACGATTATTTCTTTGGTTGATCATATACGTTCTTTTTCTCCACGCTATGTTGTTGCAAGCGGAAGTTTACCTCCGGGTCTGCCCGATTATTTTTATGGTTTGATTGTGGAAACAGCAAATGCATTGGATGCAAAATGTATTGTTGATACAAGTGGCGCAGCATTGCAGGCATTGAAAGGAAAAAATGCGTACATGATTAAGCCAAACATTGGTGAATTGTGTAAAATGCTCAACATTGAATGGCTGGATAAAAATGATGTGCCTGATGCAGCACAACAGGCAATTGCTGATGGCTATGCACAAATGATGGCTGTGTCAATGGGACCAGATGGTGCTTGGCTGGTAACTGCTGATGAACGTTATTACTGTGCAGCTCCGAAAGTTGAAAAAAGAAGTACAGTTGGTGCAGGCGATAGTATGGTGGCGGGCATTACTTATATGCTGGCTAAAGAGCAGCAACTTGATGAAGCCATTCGCTTTGGTGTTGCATGTGGCAGTGCCGCAACCATGAACGAAGGAACACAGTTGTTTAAACGGGAAGATGCTGAACGGTTGTTTGATGAAATGTCGAAATTATAATTTAAAAAAGCTGTAAGCTGGTTTATCCTTGCATTCTTCCATTCAGTTTTGTATTTTTTAGTTCTAAATTTTTTTTATGCGTAAAACAATAACCACAATTGTGGCAGTAATGCTGCTTGCAAATTTATCTTTTGCCCAAACAGAAGCGGAGGCAAAAGCATGGCAGGAATTTATGACTCCCGGCTCCATGCATAAATGGATGGCAAAGCAGGCCGGTAACTGGGAGGGTGAAATGAGTAACTGGATGGGCCCCGGCGATCCTGTAAAATCAAAAGCAACGGAATCGTGTAAAATGATTATGAACGGCCTTTATCTTGTAAGTGATTTTTCAAGCACAATGATGGGCATGCCTTTTACAGGCCAGAGTATTACTGCTTATGATAATGCAAAAAAAATGTTTATTGTAACGTGGATTGATAATTTCGGTTCCGGTATTATTATGATGACAGGTCAATATAATGAACAAACAAAAACACTGGAACTGAAAGGGAAACAAACCGATCCGGTAACAGGAAAAGATACCGACATACGGCAGATAAACGTTTATCATAATGACGACAGTTATACAACCAGTATGTACGGCACTGGCCCTGATGGAAAAGAAATGAAGTTTATGGAAGGGTTGATAAAAAGAAAAAAATAAAACATTAAAAAAGCCGGAAAAATTTCCGGCTTTTTTAATGTTTTACAAACCACCTTTCCACTCAGACATTCTTCCCGGTGTATAAGGTGCGCCATTTTTTTCAAGTACATCTTCTAATTTCTTCACTTCTTCTCCAATTGCTTTCAGTTCATTGTAAACGGGTGTAAACTGTTTGGCTGCAATTTGATAAGCAGTCATCTGTGTTTGTGTTGGTGCTGCAGTTGTGTTCCACAATGAGCCAATCACATAACCAATGCGGCTGTTGATTGCAGGAGTTGCTTCAAATTCTCTTCTGGTAAGTGTTGCATCACCATTCAACAACCTGTTAACAGCATTGAGTCTTTTTTCAAGATCAGCAATTGTTTTAGAAATATCCAGCGGTTGTTTAGGTGTTTCAATAACTGCCTGTTTGATGTAACGGATTTTATTTGCCAGTTCATTACGGTATTGATCAGCACTTGCAGCTACACGACTGAGCTCAGCAATTTTTTTGCAGAACTCATCCAATGCTTTTTTATCAGTGGCTGGCAACGTAGCTGTGTTTAAGGCAACTGCTTTGAACGGTTGTGGTGCCACCAGCTCAGAATAAACACCATCTTCAAATTTGCTCAGCGAAACTTTATAATTACCGGGCAGAGCCATATAACCCTGATCTGGACTGCTGAATGCAAAAGCCTCATCAAACGATGTAAAGTCAATGGGGCCAAAAGCTGATGTGCGGAAATCCCAAACTATACGGTTCATACCTTTTTTTGCAGGGGCTTTTATTCTTCTGATAATGTTGCCTGCCTCATCTGTTACTGCAAACAGTAAATGTGGTGCAGGTTGTTCATCTTCCATCCGCAATGAATCAACAGGAGGATATGCAGGCACTTCGCCTTTCTTTATTTTTTCTGCCTCTGCTGCACGGCGTTTTTCTTTGATGGTTTTAATGTCATCTTTCAGGTAATATGTAAACACAGCACCAACTTTCGGATTGGGTGTTGTAAAGAAACTTTCTCCCTGGAAGCCTTTTCCTCTTACACCAAGCGGTGTTGACTGCACATACATCCACGCATCTTTTATTGGGAAAATTGTTGCAGGATTATCCAGGTCTTTTTTTTTCAGGTTACGGAGCGGTGTGTAATCATCCAGTATATAAAATCCACGGCCGAATGTTGCAAGCACAAGGTCGTTTTCTCTTTTTTGTATTTCAAGGTCACGAACGGCAACTGTTGGTAAACCAGCTTTCATTTGTGCCCATTTTGTACCACCGTCAATACTTGTAAACAATCCGAACTCTGTACCAACAAAAAGCAAATTTTTGTTTACATGGTCTTCTGCAATTGTATAAGCTGTTCCTCTTTCGGGTAAATTATTCTGAATGGCTTTCCATGTTTTACCGCCATCAGTTGTTTTATAAACATAAGGATGAAAATCGCCATAACGGTGATGGTTGAATGTTGCATAAGCTACATTCTTATCGTGCTGTGATGCAATGATCTGGTTCACATAAGTACGTTCCGGAACACCGGGAATATTATCAACTTTTGTCCATGTTTTACCGCCATCGGTTGTGATTTGTATCAAACCATCATCTGTGCCAACATACAATATATTTTCATCTAAGCTGCTTTCGGTTAATGCAGTGATGTTGCCATAAATATCAGTTGAACCATTTTTTGCAATGGCATCCATGCTCCACACTTTGCCCATTACAGGAAGTTTGTTGCGGTCAATACCTCTTGATAAATCGCCGCTGATTACTTTCCATGTATTGCCTCTGTCGTCGCTGCGGAATACTTTGTTGGCAGCAATGTAAATACGTTTGTTATCGAATTTTGAAATCACTAACGGTGCATCCCAGTTCCAGCGGTAAGCTTCGCCTTCAGGTTCTTGCGGCTGGATAAATAAAAATTCACCGCTTTTCTTATCATATCTTGTTAATGCACCGTATTGGGCCTGGGCATAAACAATATCCGGATTGCTCTGATCAACCTGGCTTTCAAAACCATCACCTGTACTGGTGAAATACCAATCGGAATTAAAAATACCGTTTGAACTTAATGTGCGTGATGGGCCACCAATGCTGAAGTTATCCTGCGTGCCACCGTGAATATGGTAAAAGGGAAATGCATTATCAGCAGCAACCTTATAGAACTGTGTTACAGGAATATTTTGTTTGAAGTTCCAGTTTTCGCCTGCATCAAAACTTTCATACAATCCTCCATCACATCCTACAAGATAATGGTTTGTGTTTTTGGGATTGATCCAGATTACATGATTATCAATGTGCTTGTTTTTTTCACCAAGAATGGAAAAGTTTTTACCTCCATCTGTGCTAACAACCATGTAAGCATTAATTACAAAAACTTTGTTTACATCTTTCGGATCGCAGAATATTTTTTGATAATAGTTGCCTGATGAAGTATAGCCTCCCTGTTTTTCCCAGCTTGCACCACGATCGGTACTTTTAAAAACTCCTCCCTTTCCCTCATTTGCTTCCACAACAGCATAGAGTACATCGGGGTTAGCAGGCGAATAATTCAATCCTATTCTTCCCAGTTCGCCGCCGGGTAATCCATTCATTATTTTATTCCAAGTAGTGCCACCGTCTGTGCTTTTGTACAACGCAGTTTCCGGCCCGCCGCCAATATATGTAAATACTTTTCGCTGGCGCTGATGTGCTGCAGCGTAAACAATGTTCGGGTTGCGTGGATCAACCATTACTTCATTAAAACCTGTATGCTCGCTTACAAACAACACCTGCTTCCATGTTTTTCCACCATCAGTTGTTTTGTAAATGCCCCGTTCTCCTCCCGAACTCCACACAGGGCCGTAAGCAGCCACATACACAATATCACCATTGGAAGGATCAATAGCAATGCGACCAATATGTTCTGAATTTTTCAGTCCGACATTCTTCCAGCTCTTGCCTCCGTCTTCACTTTTATACAATCCATCGCCATATGCAACGCTGCGCTGGTTGTTGTTTTCTCCACTGCCCACCCACACTACATTGGTATTGGTTGGGTCAATGGCTACACAGCCAATGGAGTAAGAACCTTCATCATCAAATACGGGGTTATATGTAACACCTGCATTGGTTGTTTTCCAAACACCACCTGATGCTGATGCGACATAATATTCGCTGAAGTTTTTTGGGTTAACGGCAACATCGGCAATGCGGCCTGATGTAATAGCCGGACCAACACTGCGAAACTTAAACGCATTAAGAACAGAGGGCGTAAGAATTTCTTTTGCTTCTTCTTTTGGTTGCGAAGTTGTTTTCTTTTGTGCAAGCAGAGAAAATGACAGAAAGACTGTAACGAGTATAAATGTAATCTTGTTCATACAATCAGTTTTGGAACGTTGAAAGATAATAAAAAAAAGCACAACAATTACGAACAGGCATGTTTTTGAAAGATAGCTAAACTGATGAAGTTTAACTGAGAGTATTTAGTTGTTAACTACAGAAAACAGAATCTTACCTTTAAAATTACCCGAATTAAAATGCCTGAATGCTTCAGTGGCTTCACTTAATGGGAAAGCTGAATCTATTATTAATTTGATTTTCTTTTCTGCAACAAGTTGCTGTAATAAGTCAAGATCACTCTGTACGGAACGATAACCCATAACGCCGAGTTTTTTACTTCTGAATTTTGAAAGAAAGGGCTGAATGAACATCATTTGCACGAGCAACCATCCCATTGAACCCCCAATCATGGCAAAAACGCCATTTGGTTTTAATGCTCTGGTATACGCTGAAACTGATTTATGTGCAATTACATCTAAAATGTAATCATATTGAGTGCCAGTAAGTGTGTAATCTTTTTTCCTGTAATCAATACAAGTATCAGCGCCGAGTGAGCGAAGCATGTCAAACTTTTCTTCTTTATCAACACAAGTAACTGTAACTCCTGATAGTTTTGCAAGTTGTAAGGCAATAGTGCCTACACCACCTCCTGCGCCATTAATTAAAAGATGACCGCTTTTTTGAATTGGCTTTTTATACCGCAGCCCCTGCAAAGCAAGCAGGCCAGCTTGAGGTAAAGCAGCCGCTTCTTCAAAACTTATTGCAGATGATTTTCTTACCAATAAATTTTCTTTTGTACATACATATTCTGCGAAGCCACCAAAGCCGCTACCTGCAATATCTCCAAACACCTCATCGCCGGGTTTGAAATCTTTTACATCTTTACCAACCGATTCAACAATGCCGGCAATATCAGCACCAGGTGTTTGGTATTTGGGTTTAAAAAAGCCACTAATTATTCTTACCAGCAGAGGTTTGCCTTTTATCATATCCCAATCCCAGGAGTTTATGGATGCTGCATATACTTTTACAAGCACTTCATTTTTTTTAACAACCGGATTTTTGATTTCAGAAAAATTTAATTGATCCGGCGAGCCATATTTTGAATATCTAACAGCTTTCATATTTATTAATTATCAGAAAAACATTTCAGGGCTGCTGCATAACTTCAACAAAAACTGGAGCCTGTTCCGTTTTCGGATCGGTTGTTAAACGTGTTATCTTTTTTGTTTTGTAGTGCATGAGATAAATATCAAACTCTTTTCCTTCCCGGGTTGATTGATCCATCACCAGCCATTTTCCATCGGGGCTCCATGCATGCCAGCCACTGCTTAATTCTCCCGAAGTTATTTGCCATTGTTTACTTCTGCCGGGTATTACCGCATAAATTTGAGTTTGACCATTTTGATTGGAAATATAACTGATGAATTTGTATTTGCTGTTCCATTGTGGTGGTCCGGCATGGTATTCAAACCATTTAGTAACTGTATCAGTTTTGGGAAAGAAAGTGATTTGCTTTAAAGCGTTTCCGTTCATATCAATTGTCCATAATTCATCGGGCACGGTTTGCCTGAGCTTTCGGTCGGGTCGGTAACGCAGAACTATTTCATTGGTACCCGGAAGAAATATGGGGTCGTTTTTATATGAGATGGTATCATTTGTAATTTGTTTGTATGTTCCATTGCTGATGTTAATGAGAAACAATTGCTGCCTGAGTTTCCCGATGCGGCCTGTTACAATCATTTCAGATCCTTTGTTTCTGCTGTCCATCCAGCTATCTTCCAGTTGCAGGTTGCTTATTCTGCGAACATTATTCCCTTCGGCATCCATCTCATAAAGAAAATAGCAACGATGGCATGTATCTCTGTCGCTGATGAAATATACTTTGTTTTCATAGGCATAATAAACCCATTCAACACCGGGAGTGTTGCTGATGTTTTTTCTGCCGCTGCCATCTAAGTTCATGCTGTATATTTCGTAATTATCTTTTTCACGGTCTTCCATCACATTGAATACAATCTTATACTTTGATGTTTGCGCTTGCAGATGATTTGCAGAAAGTACCAAACTAATGAAAAGAAGAGCCAGTTGATACATACAAATGACTTTGAATTTTAATAAAAAGAATATTAATTGCATTTGCTCAGTGCAATTCCATAAGGGAGTACTCTGGCATTCATGATGTGGTTTTTTACAGCGGGGTCGTTCATCATAAACTCGTTTGCTTCTTTATCATCTTTTGCATAAAAAATGATAAGTCCCATCATGTCCGGGCTGTTTGTCGGCAATTGCGTTCGCCCTGCCAGAACAACGATTCCCTCATTTTTCATTTGAATCAGACGTTTAAAATGCTCGCCAACAATTGCTTCGTCGTCTTTACTCCAGTTTTTATCGTCCTGGTATTTTATTGTAAGAGTAAGTATGCCAAGGTATTCTTTTGGTTTTGTTTTTGAGGAATCCTGGGCCGAAGCATGAATACATGCCAATGTTGTGATGAGTAATAATAATTTCATCATTGGTTAATAACTTAAAGGTTGAAAGAATTATTTTTTTCTGAATGCTTTTTCATACAGTTCTATCCAGTTATCTGTACTCATTTTTGAAGCAAGTTCACCTATTAAATCAACAGGAATGTCTTCCGGTTTTTTATACCTGATGCAGCTTTTGCCCATGTCTAATTTCTTCGTTGATTTTTTTGCATGGGCATCTGTAAACCACTTCATAAGGGTTGGGTTGGCATATAACCCCATGTGGTAAACTGCAATAAAATTTTTCTGCGATGCAATGTTCAGAAATGGTAATGGCAGTTGAGGATTGCAATGATAGCCTGCGGGATATTTGCTGTGCGGCACTACATAACCAATCATGCCATAACTCATTTCTTCTTTAAAACCTTTGGGCAGATTTTTCTTAATAACTTTCCTTAATTCGCTCATTGCCTTTTTCCGATCTTCAGGCAGCTCGGAAATATAAGCTTCTACAGTTGTGGCTTTTGATTGCATAAAAAATTAAGATGGTAATTGTGAAGGATTAAAAGCGTTTTTCCTGAGGTTGATGCCATACTCCAGCCATGCTTTTAAACAGGCAAGAAAATTAGCCCAGCCTTCAGTATTACGTTTCAGCCAGCCAATGCCGGCTTCGTTATTCTCTTTGCTTTTTTCTGTGATGCGCACATATGTTAAACCAGGTTTTACTTCTTCCAGTTTCATTTCAACAAAGGTTTCTTCGCCGTCAATGTCATTCCAGTAATAAGAAATATAACTGTACGGTTCCACTTTTCCTGTGCGTATGGGAAAGCCTTCTGCCACTTCAGGGAAATGCCAGGTAATAATCTCGCCTTCATTCTTCAACGGACCCGATGCTTTGCTGATAAAATAATTTTTCATTTTATCATTATTTACAATTGCATCAAACACTTCTTCAACAGGTTTTACAACTTGTATGCCTGCCTGTATTTCAAGTCTGTTCATGTTGCTTTTTCTTTGATGTTTTTTTCTTCGATGGCTTAGCGATCTTGTTATACGCAAGTGCAAGACTAATCCAGTACTCCAGTTTTTTATTTGTAGTTACTGCTGCTGCATCAACAAACACATATCCTTTCATTACACGTCCGGTAAAGTCCATTGGTCTGCATCCTTCTTTCTCCAGCGCTTCTTCATAAACAGCAGGATCTAAACGAACCATCAGCCTTTCTTTTTCAATACCGAGAGCCATCTTGCCGTTTACCATAAAACACAATCCGCCAAACATCGCTTTTTCTTCAACGTTTTTTTCTGTGAGAGAGATAATCTCCCTCGTCATAACTGCCAGCTTTTCGTTGTAAGCCATGCTTTACTTATAGTATGCAACTAAGACTTTCTTTCTCAAAGATATTTTTCCGGAACCGAGTGTAAAGCAATACGGTTACCTTCTGTATCAATAAATACGCCCATGTAGCCATATTCTTCCGAAATCATTGTTTTGGGCACAATAACTTTTCCACCTGCGGATTCAATTCTGTCCAGCACAATCTGTACATCCGGATTTCCATTCAGGTAAATCAACGTGCCGTCTGTGGCAGAAGGTTTATAAAATCCTTCAGTAAAAACAAGAGCGCCGCCAATTCCTTCCATGGGATTGTCAAGTGGAAACATTCTCATTTTAAATCCCGGCATTTCAATGGGAGTGAGCGTAATTTCAAAAACAGACTCATAAAATTTTTGTGCCCGGTCAATGTCGGCTGTTGGTATTTCAAACCAACTGATTGCATGTTTCATAACAAGTATTTTGGTTGATAATTGTTCTTAAAGATCAGAAATGATTTCTGGATTTCAGGTCCGCTCATCCCCTTTTTTTGTATGCCGGATAAAAAAATCAAAATCTTACCTTTGCACAGTTATGGGTATGAAGAAATTTGCTGTTATCTCTATATTATTACTCTTTGCGGTTTTGTTTGTAGCGGTTGATGCTGCGGGGCAATGCTCTATCTGTACAAAAACCGCATCGCAGCTTGGCGAAAAACCAGCTGCAGCACTTAATACAGCCATACTTTATCTTATGGGTGCTCCTTTTCTTATTATTGGTTTTGTTGGCTGGCGCTGGTGGAAAGCGCAAAAGGAAGAAGAGAAAGCCTAGTCTTTATTAAACTGCTTTACAAACCGGTATAAATTAAAATTGCCCTCACTGATTTTTTGCTCTATCAATTTTTTCAGCTCCTTTTTCTGAATGTCTTTCATTCTTTGCTGCTGGATTAAAAAATATCCCCTTTCAGCAAGTAACCAGCTTTTTCTTTCATTGGTATGATGTTGATGGATCAGGTCATCAATTGCAAGCCATAAATCTTTTGTTCCCTGTTTTTGGGTGGCTATAGTTTTTACAACAGGTATTTCACGATGCGTTGTTGCGTACGCAGGAGCAAGCATCAGCCGAAGGTTTCTTACAAACAAATCTGCATCGGGCCGGTCGGCTTTGTTTACTGCAAAAATGTCTGCAATTTCCATCAGCCCAGCTTTCATGGTTTGTACTTCATCACCAGCTTCAGGCACCAGCACAACAACTGTAATATCGGCAAGTCCCGAAACTTCTATTTCACTTTGTCCAACACCAACCGTTTCAACAATTACATAGTCAAAACCTGCATTTGTACATACATCTGTTATTTCCATAATTTTTGGATGCAACCCACCCAGCGAACCACGGGTTGCCAGAGAACGGATAAATACGTTTGGATGATTGTACCAGTTGCTCATGCGTATCCGGTCGCCAAGCAATGCGCCCAGGTTAAATGGTGATGAAGGATCAACACATAACACAGCAACTTTTTTTCCGGCTTCTGTCAATAAGCCTATCAGCGAATCAACCATTGTGCTTTTACCAGCACCGGGAGGGCCGGTAATCCCAATAACAGGCGTGTGCGATGCCGGTAACGACTGCAGAAATTCTTCATAGCCTGATACTTCATTTTCAACCAGCGAAATGCTGCGGGCCAGGCTTTTGTAATTTCCCTGTTTAAGTTCATGCAATAAAGTTTGCCACATAGTACAAACCTAAATGAAAAGATTTATATGCAAAGTATTTGTATGCTGATGTATAGGGACTTCGAGGCAGATTTTAGTATTGGACCAGCCCGGCTTTTTATACAACTGCTGTAAACATCATTCGTTACCGTTAGTTATTTCTTATTTCAGACTGAACGATTTGAAAACAAAAGTGTTTCAGGAAGTAAGGTGCCTTTTTTTGGTGCAAAAAGGCAAAAACTGTAATGAGTTGTTTTTTTATAGCTGATGAATATTATATTCGTGTTATGTTGTACAGCCTGTTACAAACCTGCGGTATTTACGTACGGTTTTGTTGTTTTGCCTGCACATCATCTGAATAGATTTTAAACCCTTATATGCAACCTATTTCTGTAGTCATAATTGCTAAAAATGAAGCGCATATTTTACCTGAAACACTCAGGAGTGTAAAATTGCTTTCTGACGATCTGCTGGTTTGCGATACCGGCAGTACAGATGCCACTATTCCCGTTGCATTACAAAATGGCGCCCGTGTTCTTGAAGAAGAATGGAAAGGCTATGGCCATACTAAAAACAAAGTAAATGCCGAAGCGAAATATGACTGGATACTTCAGCTTGATGCTGATGAGGTTGTGGATGAAACTTTGGTAAAGACAATTCTGAATCTTAAACTTGATGATGAGAAAGAGATTTTCAAAATTCGGTTCAAAAATTACTTAGGAAATAAATGGGTTCGTTTCGGCGAATGGGGAAGAGAAGAACGGTTGCGGTTGTTTAATATTAACAATGCAATGTGGAGCGAACTTTCGGTAAACGAAAAATTGGTTTACGACGACTCCTGTCATATAACGCTGCTCAATGGCTTTATTCTGCACAAAACTATGTTGAACAAAGAGGAGTATGAAGAAAAAATGATTGCTTATGCCCAACGCAATGCAGAAAAGGACAGCAAGGAAAACAAGAAATTCATCTGGCTGCGAAAATTCTTTTCACCATCTCTTTCTTTTTTCAGAAGTTACATTTTAAAGCTTGGTTTTTTAGACGGCCTTGCTGGTTTTGTTATTGCTTCAATGACTGCAAAATATACCCGAGCCAAATACGAAATACTTCATCAGCTGCAAAACGCAAAAAATAAGAAATAGCTGAATTTGGTTGCTGTTTTTATTAATGCTGTTAATTATCCCAAAGATCAGGTTGTTTTTTTAGGGTGAAATTCACAGGCAGAAGCACTTCAACGCTGCCTTAAAAAACTCCGGAGACCGAAAGCAGAAATGTACGCAGGTTTCATAGATTTAGTGTCTTTTAATTTTGATTTGTAATTTCGTTGCATGCCGGTAACTATTTGCTTCGATTTTGGTAACACACGTTTAAAGGCGGCGGTGTTTGAAAATGATCATTTAACAGAAATCATTGTTCTCAGCGATGATAGCAGGGATACTATTGAAGAAATCATAAAACAATACAAACCCGGGTACTCAGTGTTGTCGTCAGTTGTAAATCATCAGCCAATAGTTGAGGATATATTGGCGCATTACACTTCGTTCCACAAACTGTCGCATATCACAAAATTGCCATTTACAACTCCGGTTGGAAAACCGGAAACTATCGGGGCTGACCGTTTGGCTCTTTGTGCCGCTTCAGTCTATCTGTTTCCAAACAAAAACAACCTGGCAATTGGACTGGGGACCTGTATTACCTATAATTTCATCAATAATCAAAACCAGTTTCTGGGAGGCAGCATTTCTCCCGGCCTCGAAATGCGGTTTAAAGCAATGCACGGGTTTACTGCCAAACTTCCATTGGTGAACATGGAGTGGAATTTTCCCCTGATTGGTTATGATACCAAAACAAATCTGTTAAGCGGTGTAGCCTGGGGTATGGCAAAGGAAATTGATGGTATTATTGATGCTTATGCTGAAAAATACGGCAACTTTAACGTGCTGTTAACCGGGGGGGATACCCTTCATTTTGCTCCTCTGCTCAAAAACCAGATATTTGCAGACCCTCAACTAATATTTAAAGGTTTGTATGCAATCAGTGAGTATAATCGGTAAGCGTGTTTTTTTGTCGTTAACAGTATTAACAGCAACTGCTATTTCTGCTTTTTCACAGGATAATTCGCCCTGGAGCCGCTATGGCTTGGGCGATATTGTACCGTCGGGTAACATTGCCAACAGGGGCATGGGCCAGGTTGGAGCAGCTTACAGCGATTTTCAGACAATCAATTTTATTAACCCGGCTTCCTACAGCAAATTTGGATCGCAAAGGGCTATTCTTGATATTGGTCTGGATATTAACAGCCGCAAACTCAGTAATAACAGAGGTACAACCTACAGGTCAAACAATGCCTATATCCCTTACCTGGCAACGGGGTTCCAGATAAAACCTTCAAAAGCTAAATACGACTGGGGGTTGGTTATGGGACTGCGCCCGCTCACCAAAATCAGTTATAGTGTTATCGGTGGATCAACAATGAGCTCAGGCGACAGTGTAATTTCTTTATACGACGGAAATGGAGGAACATACCAGGCTTTTGCAGGTACAGCTTTCGGCATCAAAAACTTTAGTGTGGGAATAAACAGCGGATACCGTTTTGGGTCGGTTGATTATACAACAAAAGTGCTTATTTACAACGACACAGCAGCCGACCGCTATTTCAAAGGAAAAAAAGTTGTAAAAAACCGTTTTGGTTCCCCTTTTCTTGAAGCAGGGGTACAATACCGCATTAATATTAAGAAAGATACATTGCACGGTAAAAACAGTTCATTACAAATCGGCGCTTATACAAGCTTGCAGAGTAAAATGAAATCAACCAAAGGAAGCAGCCTTGAAACTTTTGGTTATGATGAAAACGGTGCCGATGTAACAATTGATACAATATCCTATACCGATAAAATAAACGGCGATATTGTTTTCCCGGCTGTTTATGGTTTTGGTTTAATGTACGAGTCTGTTACGGAAAGTTTGCTCAGAATTGGTGCTGATTATGAAATGTCGAAATGGGGCAGTTACCGGTATTATGGCAATTCCGATGTGGTTCAGGATTCATGGACGATTAAGGCAGGAGCACAATTGCTGCCCGACTTAACAGGCCGTTCAAAATCTTACTGGTCAACTGTTATTTACAGTGCCGGATTTCATTACGGACTTGAACCATATAAAGTTGATGGAAATATGAAAAGCTACGGTATTACAATAGGGGCAGGATTACCAATCAAACGTTTTTCTTATACCGAATTCAACCGAAGCAACATTGTAAACTTTGCATTTGAGTTTGGCCAGAGAGGTAATCGCCAGGCTTTACTTCGTGAAAATTATTTCAGGTTCGCCGTTGGTTTTTCTATGAGCGATATTTGGTTCATCAAGCGCAAATATGATTAATAACGTAAGGCATAGAAATATTTTATTGGCAGCAGCTTGTTTAGCAGGCTGCTTTTTTTTCTTTTCCTGCGAAAATGATTTAAGCAAAATTCGTGATTTACAAAAAAGCAAACTTTCGGTTGATGAAGTAAAAACGGTTACCAGCTTTCTCAGTACCGGTGGAAAAATGAAAGCCAAACTTACAGCGCCATTTATGCTGCGGTATTACGACAGTTTGCCAAGAGTGGAATTTCCAAATACGCTTCATGTTGATTTTTATAACGACAGCACAAAAATTGAAAGCTATCTTGATGCCAAAAAGGCATGGTATTATGAAAATCAAAACCGTGTCGTGCTAACTGATAGCGTTGTGGTTATACGAATTGATGGCGATACACTTAAAACAAAAGAACTTTACTGGGAGCAAAACCTCCATAAACTTTATACCAAAAGTGATGTTGAAATCAGGCAAAAAAACAAAACCATTTTTGGAAAAGGTTTTGAAAGCGATGAACAACTGAAAAACTTCAGTATTGATACCACAACCGGCATATTGCTGGTAGGTGCCTCCAAATTTGCAGGTAACTAATCTTATTTTATTTTTCTTCATTCCTGATGGTTGCAGGTGAAACTATGTAGGTTTAATAAAAAATTTCTTTTATTGATCGGAATCTGTGCTGTGATTAATCAGTAACTTTGAAAACTCAATAGCCAGCCGGGCTGAGAATAAAAACTCCAACAGCTTTTTTCTCACATCTTTTTTAACTTAGAAGATCACCCCAAAAATCTTTTATATGGAATACCGGCGTTTAGGCAAATCAGGGCTGCAACTCAGTATTGTTTCTTTTGGAAGCTGGGTAAGTTTTCACAAGCAAATTAATGACAGTATTGCCGATGAACTCATGGGCATTGCCTATGATCATGGCGTTAATTTTTTTGATAACGCTGAAGTATATGCTTTGGGCGAAAGTGAAAAAATGATGGGCAGGGTTCTGAAACAGAAGAAATGGGATCGTACAAGCTATACTGTGAGCAGCAAGGTTTTTTTTGGATGGAGAGGAAAAGAAAACAAACCCAATCAAACCGGATTGAGCCGTAAACATATCATGGAAGCCTGCAATGAAGCGTTGCAGCGTCTGCAGGTTGATTATATTGATCTGTTCTTCTGCCATCGCCCTGATAAAAACACTCCAATTGAAGAAGTGGTATGGGCTATGAATCATTTAATGCAGCAGGGGAAAATATTGTATTGGGGCACCAGTGAATGGAGCGGTGTGGAAATTATGGAAGCGCATCGTATTGCAGCAGAATATCGCCTCATTGGTCCAACTATGGAGCAGCCCGAATACAATCTCTTTAACAGGCATAAACTTGAAAGCGAATACCTGCAGATTTTCAATACAGTTGGTTTGGGAACAACCATCTGGAGTCCGCTTGCAAGTGGTTTACTTTCCGGTAAATACAACAATGGTATTCCCGATGCTTCACGCCTGAACATTCCGGGGTTTGAATGGTTGAAAGACCGGGCTTATGTAGAAGACAAACTGAACAAAGTGCGTAATTATGAAAAGCTGGCAAGGGAGCTTAACGTAAGTATGGCTGCTCTTTCAATTGCGTGGTGTATCAAAAGTCCCAATGTAACCACTGCAATACTGGGCGCAACAAAAAAAGAACAGCTTCAGGAAAACCTGAAAGCCCTTGAAGCAATGCCATTGCTGAATAACGAAATAATGGAACAGATAGATACTGTTTTCGGCAGCAAACCACGGTTGCCCGAATTTTGATAATACTTAAACACCGGTTATGAGTTTAGAACAAGATATTCAACAAAAAAGAAGTTTTCGCAACGATCGTCATAAAGCTATAGTAAACCTTATTTATACACACAACTGGGTTCTGGAGCGGCTGAAAGATGTATTAAAAGAAGATGGTATCACACCGCAGCAGTTTAACATTCTTCGTATTTTGAGAGGGAGCAATGGTCCGATTTCCACCTTGCAGATAAGAGAGCGCATGCTGGATAAAATGAGTGATACCAGCCGGATTGTTGACAGGTTGATTACAAAAGAGCTTGCAACAAAAACTGTAAGCAAATACGATAAACGTCTTGTAGATGTTTTAATTTCAGAAAAGGGTTTGCAAACGTTGAAAAATATTGATGAAAAGCAGGAGCGCCTGGATCAGTTGATGGGGAACATCACTTATGATGAAGCTGCATCAATCAATATTCTTTTTGATAAAATCAGAGGATCGAATTAATAAGGCATGATTAAAATAACCAACCTGTTTTTGTTTGTACTGGTGGCACAGCTGCTATTTGCACAGGCTAAGCCTGAATTCAGGGCTGTGTGGGTGGCAACAGTTGATAATATCGACTGGCCATCACAAAAAGGACTTTCTGTTGATTCGCAGAAAACAGAATTTATCCGCCTTCTTAATTTGCATCAGCAAAACGGAATGAATGCATTGATTGTTCAGGTGCGCCCTGCAACCGATGCGTTCTATCCTTCGCCATACGAACCGTGGAGCGAATGGCTCAGTGGTGTGCAGGGAAAACCACCATCACCCTACTATGATCCGATGCAATTCATGATTACCGAAACGCACAAACGTGGGATGGAATTTCATGCGTGGTGTAATCCTTACCGTGCCGATTTTAAAATAGGAACTGCTTCCATTGCTCCATCGCATATTACACGTGTGCATCCCGATTGGTTTTTGCCTTATGGTGATAAACTTTATTTCGACCCCGGTAATAAAGCTGCACAGGCTTTTGTTGCTGATGTTATTGGAGATATTGTAAGAAGGTACAATGTTGATGCCATTCATTTTGATGATTATTTCTATCCTTACCGTATTGCAGGAAAAGAATTTCCCGATTCTGTTACGTACAAACTTTATGGAAAAGGATTGACAACCGATGACTGGCGCAGGAGCAATGTTGATTCAATCATAGTTTCATTATACCGCATCATAAAAAAAACAAAACCACAGGTAAAGTTTGGTATCAGTCCGTTTGGTGTGTGGCGAAATGCTGATAAAGATATACGGGGCAGTAATACAAAAGCTGGGCAAACAAACTATGATGATTTGTATGCTGATATTTTATTGTGGCTTGAAAAAGACTGGATTGATTATGTAGCACCACAACTGTATTGGGAATTTGGTCATAAAGCTGCGCCTTACGAAGTATTGATTGACTGGTGGAGTAAACATACCTATGGAAAGCATTGTTACATTGGTCTTGGCATTTACCGTGCAGGAAGCAGTGATGTATGGAAAGACAGTACATTAATTCCACGGCAGATTGAATTACTGCGCAAAACACCCAATATGCAGGGAATGATTTTCTTCAGCAGTAAATCATTTAACCGAAATCCAAATGGATGGAATGATAGTTTGCGTTTACATTATTTCAAAGACCCGGCTGCTATTCCGGAAATGAGCTGGTTAAAAACAAAATAACAGAAACGAAAGAGCCGCTGCAACGCAGCGGCTCTTTCGTTTCTGTTACACGTTCTTTTTTGAATTACCAGCCAAGTATCCATGCAAACATCAGCGGAGCAACAATAGTTGCATCGCTTTCTACAATAAACTTCGGTGTGTTGATGTCGAGCTTGCCCCAGGTGATTTTTTCATTGGGCACAGCACCGCTGTACGAGCCGTAAGAAGTTGTTGAATCACTGATCTGGCAGAAATAACTCCAGAAAGGAACATCATGCCATTCAAGATCCTGGTACATCATGGGCACAACACAAATCGGGAAATCGCCGGCAATACCACCACCAATCTGGAAGAAACCAACACCTTTACCACCACTGTTTTGCCTGTACCATTCTGTTAACCAAACCATGTATTCAATACCGCTTTTAACGGTGCTTGCTTTCAGTTCGTTTTTGATCACATAGCTTGCAAAGATGTTTCCTGTTGTGCTGTCTTCCCAACCTGGTACAACAATCGGAATATTTTTTTCTGCTGCAGCAATGATCCAGCTGTCTTTCGGATCAATTTCATAATACTGCTGCAGATCGCCACTTAATACAACTTTATATAAAAACTCATGAGGGAAATAACGTTCACCTTTTGCTTCAGCTTCTTTCCATTGCTTTTCCAGATGCTTTTGCAGGCGGCGAAAAGCTTCTTCTTCAGGAATACAGGTATCAGTTACACGGTTGTAATGATTTTCGAGTAAATCCCATTCTTCCTGCGGTGTAAGATCACGATAGTTGGGTACACGTTTGTAATGACTGTGTGCTACAAGGTTCATCACATCTTCTTCCAGGTTGGCACCGGTACAACTGATGATTTGTACTTTATCCTGCCTGATCATTTCTGCAAGACTTAATCCAAGTTCTGCAGTACTCATTGCACCTGCAAGCGTAATCATCATTTTACCACCATCGGCTAAATGTGCTTCATAGCCTTTGGCAGCATCCATCAAAGCAGCTGAGTTAAAATGACGGTAATGATGCTGGATGAATTGTGAAACGGGTCCTTTGTTCATAAACATTTTATTTAGTAATAAAGACCGCCTTCAGATCCCGACTATCCGGGAGACATTGCGAGGCCGCAAAAATAAAGATTGTTGAGTGTTTGGAGAAGATTATTCATTACCACACCCAAATACTTTGTTTCAGAAAATGAACAGGTAAATACCGGAAATTATTTCAGCTACTTGCGGGTTGATCCCCTTTCAAAATATTCTGTAGGAAGAATAACGGTTTCGGTTGATTTTACTTTGCCGGGCTTTTCAATATTGGCAAATAACATTTCAGCTGCTTTCTTACCCGTTTCAAAAGCCGGTTGTGTTATTGTTGATAAAGATGGGTTCAGGATAGGTGCTATTTCAAGCGACGAAAATGCAATAACCATTACATCATCAGGAATGGTTAGCCCCAGTTCCTGGCAAGCAAAATAAACCTGCATGGCCAGGTGCTCTACTGAAGCAACAATACCATCGGGTTTCTTTTTACTTTTTAAAAGTTTTTTGATGCTGTTGTAGTTTTCCTGGTCGCTGTTATCGCAATAAATTACCTGTTCATCTGCGTTTTTTTTAAACCCCGAATCTTTCAGCGCATTCACAAAACCCTCGGCTCTCAGGTTACTGATCGGAAGGTTAGATGAAACGGAAAGAAAAACAGGCTTTTTACAACCCTTGTTCAATAATATTTTAGCTCCCTCGTAACCGCTTTCATAATCATTGGTAATTACTTTCGGAGCTTCAAAACTATCCATTGCCCTGTCAAAAAACACAACAGGAATCTGCTCTGCAATCAACTGGTTCAGGTGAGTGGCTGTATTGCTTTCCTTTGAAATAGAAATCAGCACACCATCTACCCTGCCGCTGGTACAGGCATCCATAATTGTTTTTTCGATACTTAGTTTTTCATGCGAAAGATACATGAGCAGGTGATACCCTTTTTCCTCAGCTATGGTTTGTATTCCTTTTATAGCAAGCGAAAAATAATTGTCATCAACTTCGGGTAGTACAACAGCAATTGTTTTGCTTTTTTTCTTTCTTAAACTGCTGGCATAAGGGTTGGGAGTATAATTGTATTGTAATGCAGCTTCCTGAACTTTTTTCTTGGTTTGTTCACTTATTTCGTAACTATCTTTCAACGCTTTTGAAACTGTTGCTGTAGATAGCGACAATAAACGGGCAAGTTCTTTAATATTGATTTTCTTCGTTTGTTCGGGCTGCATAATAAGGGCCAGTAAATTCGTGTAAATCTACAAATTCCGAAAACGGTTTCGTAAATAAATCGGATTCTTTTCTTTCAAGTCTTCCAAAAAAAAATCAATTTTCCATCAGAAACAAGGACTATCCGAAAACGATTGCTGAATATAGAAATGAGAAGTGAATTTTATCATGCAGTGAAATACTGCAACTGTTTGCTGAAAAATGAGGTTTGTGTTAAAGGAAACACACCTTTTACGATTGATATTGCCGGTTACAGAAGTACAGAATTTGAAATTGAACGGCTTAGTAACCCTGAAACAGTAAAAACAGCTTTTCCGCACATTTTATGCAATTTGTCTTCAAGAAGGTCTGGTGAAAGCAACAGAATAAGCAACGGTTGTGCTGCAATGAATCCCAGGCAGGTTTTCCCATCTAAAGATTAAGATATTTTAAACTGAAATAAGATTTTCGAAAAATTGTCTTTGAAATTACATCCAAAAGAAAATAAGTAACCAATATTCTGAAAGCCGATTTTAAAACTAAAAATTAACAGCAATGTTGAGTATGCAAAAACAAAAATTGACTTGCCATCGCAGTTTGTCGCTATTGTTGACAATTGTGCTATCCCTTGCAATGCTTACTGTACAGGCACAGCAAAAACAGGTAAAAGGTACAGTGAAAGACGACAAGGGGGTTCCGGTAGCTCTGGCAACCGTAACGGTTAAGGGAACCACAGTTTCCACAACCACAAACGACAAAGGTGTTTTTACAATTGAAGCAAAAGAAGGCGATGTGCTGCTAATTACATCGGTTTCATTTGCGCCTTTTGAGTTGAATGTAACAGGTTCGGCATCTTATGACGTAACGCTTACCGCATCTACTCTTGCATTGAGCGATGTTGTTGTAGTTGGTTACGGACGTAATTCCAAAAGAACCATTTCCAGTGCTATTATTTCAATTAAACCCGAAGACCTGAACCGTGGTGCTATTGGCGATGTGGGTCAGTTGTTACAGGGTAAAGTGCCCGGCCTGAATGTTACAGCAAGTGGCGATCCTAACCGTGCTGCTGCTGTTATTCTGCGTGGTCATTCTACCATTAATAGCCCCGGTGGCCCGTTTTATGTTATTGACGGTATTCCCGGAGCAGATATTAATGCAGTAGCACCTGATGATATTGCTTCGATGGATATTTTAAAAGATGCTTCTGCCACAGCTATTTACGGTAACCGTGCTTCTAATGGTGTAATTATGGTTACAACTAAAAAAGGTAAAAAAGGTAAAGTGCAGGCTTCTTATAACGGGTATGTAGGATTTGAAAAAGTAAGCAGCAACCTGGATTTGATGGATGCAGCTCAGTTAAGGGATTATTCTCAAAAAAATACTTATACGCCAAACACCAACGATGACAAAGGTGCTAACACCAATTGGATGAAGGCTATTCAGAAAGAATCAGCATTATCACACAATCATAACCTGTCTTTCAGCGGCGGTACTGATAAAAGTCTTTACAGTGCAAGTCTTAACTATCTGAAAAAGGATGGTATTATTTTACAGAGCAGCCTGGAAAGGGTTGTGGGCAGAATCAGTGTAGAGCATCATGCTTTAAACGATAAACTCACTTTGGGCCTGAACCTGATGAGCAGCAACAGCAAGGCTTCTAATGTACCACTGCAAAACATGGTATTTCAGCAAGCTGTTAAATTTAATCCGATGTCACCCGTGTACAACAGTAACGGAACGTTCTTCGAAAACTTCAATAACCCCGGTTATTTCAACCCTGTTTCCATTATTAAAAATGCAGCTGATGATACGAAATACGGTTCATTGCAGGGCAATTTTACAGCAGAGGCAAAGCTGCCTTTCAATATAACATACAATGTAAACCTGGCTTACCAGCGTGGTACATGGCTGCATGGTGAATATTATAATAGTTATTATTCACAGAATTACAGCACAGGAAGTTTTTATACCAATGGTGATCCTGGTGGCGGACGCAGCCTGCGTAATTTTTATTCCAATGGTCTTGCTTACAGAGGTTATTACCAAAGCAGTTCAAAAACACTGGAATCTTATTTAACATGGGGTAAGAGATTTGGCGCACACAACATCAAGGCTGTTTTGGGTTATAGCTGGCAAAAGAATACCAGCAACGATGGATTGCAAACCAGTCAAACCAATTTTATCAATGACTATACATCCTATTATAATTTAGGTCTTGGTAACTATCAAACCGTGAATGGATTTGCTGTTGATTATGGCGGGTCTGTTTATGAGGAAACGAATTTTATCAGCGACTTCTTCCGTGTAAACTACGATTTCAATGAAAAGATCCTGGTACAGGCTTCTGTGAGAAGAGATGGTAGTTCAGTGTTTGGTAAAAACAAAGAGTGGGGTTATTTCCCGGCAGCAAGTGTGGCATGGCGTCTTTCAGAAGAAGACTTTATCAGAAACCTTGCCTTCATCAATGATTTAAAATTAAGGGTGAGTTATGGTGAAACCGGAAATGCTTTCGGTTTGGGAGCATATAATGCGCAACGCCTTTACAGTAAATCGGGTACTTATTACAGTAACGGAGTTTTTGCAGCATCTTTCAGAACATCACAAGGGGCCAATCCTGATTTGCAGTGGGAAGTTACTGCTACTAAAAACATTGGTTTAGATTACGGATTCCTCAAAGGAAAAATCAGTGGTTCAGTTGATCTGTATGAAAAAATCACCACCGACATGATTTTCCCTTACTATGTAGCACAAACAATAGATCCCAGCGGATTTTTATGGTTGAATGTTGGTAAAATCAGAAACCGTGGTGTTGAATTTAGTGTAAATATTAATGCAGTAAGTAAAAAGGACTTCAGCTGGAATACAGGATTTAACCTGGCAACCAATAAAAATATTATTTTAGATTTAAAAGGACCTGAACGTTATGGCGTAAATGCTGATTCTACTTATTATACGCAACTTGATGGACCTGGTACTACCGGCAGCCGCCTTCAGATTTTTGCAGTAGGTGGACCATTGGGACAGTTTTATTCATTCCAGTACACTGGTAAAGATGCTTCCGGCAACTCTTTATTTTTAAAGAAAGATAAAACCACCACAACCACGAACCCATCTCAGGTTACGGATTATCATCCACTTGGCAGCCCTCACGCAAAGCTGATGTTTGGATGGAACAACAATCTCCGTTACAAAAATTTCGATCTTAACTTCTTTGTAAGAGGTGTGCTTGGAAACAAGATATTTAATGCAACACGTGCCGATCTTTCTTATGTAGTAACTGCAGGGCAAACCAACATCAGTCCTTATGCAGCAGATGATAAAAGAACAGATGCAAGGAACAATAACTTTTCTTCACGTTATGTAGAAGATGGCTCTTACCTGCGGTTCGATAATGCAACTTTAGGTTATCGTTTTAATATCAAAAGCGAACACATCAGTATGCTCCGGTTTTACGCTACTGTAAACAACCTGTTTGTAATAACAAAATATAAAGGCATTGATCCTGAAATAAATCAGGGTGGTGCATCATTAGGTGTTGACTATAACAGTTTCTATCCTAAAACACGCACTGTTCTTTTAGGTGTATCAGTTGGTTTTTAATGATTAAAAAACTTTTTATGAATAAGAATTTGAAACAATTTCTAATAGTGATGGCAGTTGCCGGCTTATTTATAAGCTCCTGCCACAAAATTGAAGTAAAGCCTAATTCGCTTTATACAGAAGATGTATTCCCTAAAACAGATGCCGAATTCCAGTCGGTGATGGGTACTATTTATACCAGTTTGAGGGGACATTATTCTCTTGCATACTGGTTTGCACAGGAAATCAGCTCAGATGAAGCCATCCTGCCTGTTTATGGCGGTAACTGGTTCGATGGACAAGGATATATTCAACTGCATCGCCACGACTGGAACAAAGATCATGGCTGGATAACAACTGTATGGAATGATGCGAATTCAATGGTAGGCCTTTGTAACCAAACGTTGTATATTTTCAGAAATGCGCCCGAAGGTGATTCAAAGAATACCGCTCTTGCAGAACTGAGAACATTGCGGGCTTATGCTTATTGGGAATTACTGGACATGTTTGGAAATGTTCCTTTAGACACAATATATCCAAGCCCCGGTGTGCAGGCAAAAGCAACAAGGGCACAGGTGTTCAGTTTTGTTGAATCTGAGTTAAAGGCGGCTATTCCATACTTAAAAACTGCTACGGGCAGCAGTACTTATGGAAAAGTAACAAAATGGATGGCGAATGCCCTGCTGGCAAAACTTTATCTGAATGCAGAAGTATATGCAGGCACTTCTAAATACAATGAATGTATTGCTGCTTGCGATGCAATCATCAGCTCCGGAAGTTTTGCAGTGGAAGCAAGGGGTTCTTATCTCAGCCAGTTTTATCCAACAAACGGACCTGCTTTTAAAGAGCTCATTTTTGCAATTCCATACGACCCTTCTACAAGCAATGGCTACTTGTTTTATGGCCGGTATGATCTGAACCGTAATCTCGGTATCAAGTACCGCTATTCGGGAAGTACTCCCGGAAGCTACTCGTTCAATCAGATCATTATGAATCAGACTTCAGGAAATGGATTGATTAATGCCAAACCTAGCGGACCCCGTGCTACATTGTCCAGCTTTTACAACAGTTATTTTACTGCCGATGCAAATGATATCAGAAATAACCAGTGGCTGGTGGGCTACCAATATTGGTCTGATGGCAGTCCGATTATGGTTAGTACTACTAAAAAAGGGTATGATCAGTTTTATGCAGGCTCCGATGGAGGTACTGCCATTACCTATCATCTCTATATTGATTCCATTATTACTGCACGGCTAGCCCCTGCTTCCATAGATTTGGGTAATGATGAAGTTGCCTGGAATATGGGAATCCGTAATATTAAGTTTTACCCCGATGCAAATTCTTCCAGCCGGAATCAAAGCAATGATGCACCGGTGTTCCGATATTCTGATATTCTTTTAATGAAAGCAGAAGCTATTTTACGTGGCGGTACAGCAACAAGTGGTCACACTGCTCTTTCACTGGTAAATATGGTACGCAGTAACCGCAGTACATCTGCTGCATGGGCATCGGTAACGCTTGACGATTTGTATGGCGAACGTGCACGTGAATTTACATGGGAGTGCTGGCGCAGGAATGATATGATTCGCTTTGGAAAATATGAAGCCTCTTATGGTTTCAAAACCAATGCAGATACTTATCGCCGCATCTTCCCTATTCCAACTGCGGCAATGAACACAAATCCAAAGCTTGTTCAAAATCCCGGTTATTAATTTAACCCCACTCATATGATCAGATAGTTTTTTTAAGGCCCGGGGTTCTTTAATCCCGGGTTTTATTTGTTCAATTTTTGTTTCTGAAAAACGTGAAGCAGTTTAACTCCCTTATTATTATATTATTTTTTATCAGCCCGGCTTTAAATGCCCAGGTTTATTACAGAGATTCTTCTGATAAGCCCTCGGCAAATGCTGTTGTTACATACAATGCAAAAGCGCTGAACTTTCTTGTAATGGGTGATTGGGGTAGAAATGGTGCCGATCATCAGCGTGAAGTTGCTGTGCAGATGGGAAAGACCGCTAATCTTGTTCAATCACAATTCACCATTTCAACAGGCGATAATTTTTATCCAAGCGGCGTAAGAAGCGAATGGGATCCTTCGTGGCATTATTCATTCGAAACTATTTATACCGATTTCCGTTTGCAATGGGATTGGTATCCTGTACTGGGCAATCATGATTATAAAAGTAATCCCGATGCGCAGGTAAAATATTCAACCATCAGCAGGCGCTGGCAAATGCCTGCACGTTATTATTCTAAAAAAATTGCCATCAATGGCGATACAACGCAACAGGTGTTGTTTGTGTTCATTGACACGAATCCGCTGATTCCTGAATTTTACAGCAGTGCTGAATATGGTCCTAATGTAAAAACACAGGATTCAGCAAAACAAAAAAAGTGGATGGAAAAAGTACTAAGCGATCCATCTCCTTTCATTAAATGGAAAATAGTGGTGGGTCATCACCCTTTCTATACAGGTGGCAGCCGCACCAGTGCTTATGATACAAAAGTAATTCGTGCAACGCTCAAACCTTTGTTCGATAAAACAGGTGTGGATGTTTATTTGTCGGGGCATGAGCATAGTTTGCAACATATTATTCCTGATGGGAAGATGCAGCAGGTAATATCAGGCGCTGCATCTGAAAGAACGCCTGTACAATTGATTAACGGCAGCAAATTCGCTGCATCTGAATATGGATTTTTTGTTCTGTCTGTAACTGCAAACGATTTGCTGTTGCAAACAGTTGATTATACTGGTAAGCTTATATATTCTTACACCATAAGAAAATAAAAATGAACCGAGGTGATTTTTTAAAGATGGGAACATTCGCTGCATTAAGTCCGCTGTTTGTAAATGCAGGCGATCCGGCATTTCAAACAAAAGCAATCGACAGCAATTTAATGAAACGGCTGATTGATGCAAATGATCAGCGGGTTGCATTGCTGCTTGAATCAGTGAAAAAAGACAACCTGCGTTTCACACGTATGATTGCATACGACATTTCAGTTTTAACAGCATCCTATTGTGCACAGGGGTCAGCTTATTATCATAACCCGGTTATCATCAGCAAACTTGAATTGCTGATACAGTTTCTTTCAGAAGCACAGGCTGAAGACGGTACGGTGAATGTAGGTAATCTTGAATCGCCGCCCGATACTGCTTTTGTTATTGAAATACTTTGTCCTGCTGCTTCACTCTTACATAAAGAAAAAAATAAAGAACCGGATGCTGTTACACAAAAACTGAAACAGGTTATTCTCAAAGCAGGTGAAGGTTTGGTAGCCGGAGGAATACATACACCCAATCATCGCTGGGTGGTGAGTGCGGCTTTATCACAGATCAACGCATTGTATCCCAATAAAAAATATACCGAGAGGATTAAAGACTGGTTAGGTGAAGGTGTGTATATGGATGAAGATGGGCATTATCCTGAACGCAGTGGTATTTATTCAGGAGTTGAAAACACTGCCTTTATTACCATTGCCAGGTTAACCAACAAGCCGGACTTGTTTAAACCTGTTCGAAAAAATTTGTCAATGTATTTCTATTACATTGAGCCAAATGGTGATCTTGTAACGAATGATTCAAGACGGCAGGATCAATATTTATCTGCAGCAAAGCCTGTAACCATTTTTTACCTGCAGTACCGTTACATGGCTATCCGTGATAGCAATGCACAGTTTGCTGCAATAGCAAAAATGATTGAAGCATTACCCGGTTTTGAAAAAGATATATTAAGCAGGTCGCTGTTTTATTTTCTCGAAAATGAAACACTGCAGCAGCAACTGCCAGCAGCTTCAATACTGCCGCACAGTTATGAAAAACTTTTCACAACTTCACATCTTTTGCGTATTAAAGAAAAAAACACAACTGCTACTTTATTTGGCGGAGTTGACTGGCCCTTTATTGTTGCATCAGGCCGATCTAACTCCCCTGACTTTTTTTCTTACCGTAAAGGAGAAGCGATTTTAAAATACATGCGTCTCTCAACCAGCTTCTTCAGCATGGGTTATTTCTATAGTGAAGGGCTAAAGAAAGAAGGCAACAAATACATTTTGCATAAAAAACTGGAAGTACCTTATTACCAGCCATTGCCAAAAGAGAAGCGTAACAGCAAGGGTGATTACAAACTTTCTCCAAGCGTGGATGATCGTTTCTGGAATAAGATGGATTTTAAAAACCGTCCTGTAAGCAATGTAAAAACATTAGATACAAAAATTACATTGACGCATACAAACGGAACAGTTGAACTCGAATTTGAAATAAATGGTTTTAAAGAAGTGCCGGTAACACTTGAAATGTGTTTTGCAGCAGGGGGTAAATTAACTGGTGTAACAAAAGCGGAGAACGATAACAATTTTCTTGAAACGGGAACAGGTGAGTACAGTTTTGGAAACGATATAATTCAGTTTGGTCCAGGCAGTGTAACACATAAAATGATTACAAACATGGAAGGCGAACGTTACAGTACACATTTTGGCTCGCTGCGTACAGAAGGTATGCATGTGTACATAACAGGTAAAACGCCATTTAAACATAAACTAATATTCAGCTGAGAAATATATGCAGGCTGTATCATCTAAAATATTATTCAGTCAATGTTATAGCAACTATTCAATTGCTGCAGTAAATGTGTTTACAATGGAACAGGTGCATGGAGTGTTTGCTGCTGCTCAGCAATATCAATCGCCGGTTATTGTGCAGATAACTCCTGTTGCAAGAAATTATGCGCATACAAAAATGATGCTGGCAATGGTAATTGCAGCTGCTGAAATTTACAGTGATGTTGTGTTTGCCATTCATCTTGATCATGGAAATGAAGAACATGCATTTGCTGCAATTAACGAAGGTTATACTTCTGTAATGATTGATGCGTCGCACAGTGAATTTGAAGAAAATGTTGCACGAACAAAAGCTGTGGTGGAAAAAGCGCATGCAAAAAATATTGTAGTGGAAGCTGAACTGGGAATACTGAGTGGCGTGGAAGATGATATATCGGTTGATGAAAGCATGAGCAGGTACACAAGCCCTGCACAGGCTGCCGAATTTGTACAGTTAACCAACTGCGATAGTCTTGCTGTGGCTGCAGGAACAAGTCATGGTGCTTATAAATTCAGTGGTCAGCAGGGAATGCAGTTCCAGGTGTTGAAATCCATTCAGCAAAAACTTCCGCAGTTTCCATTGGTATTGCACGGTGCATCAAATGTGCGGCAGGAAGATGTTGCAAGTATTAATGCGCATGGTGGAAAGCTTGCTGCAAATGCAAGTGGTGTAAGTGATGAAGAATTGAAAAAAACAATTCAATACGGTGTATGCAAAGTGAACATTGCAACTGATTTGCGGTTGCTGTGGACAAAAGTGCATCGTGAATTTTTCTATAACGAACCTGAAAAGTTTGATCCCATTATTCCGGGTAAAAAGTATATCGAAGAAATAAAAATTTTACTCGCAAACAAGTTTGAAGTGTTGGGTTCAACAGGAAAAGCATCAACTATAAAATTGTAATTGTATGGCAAAAGAATATCGATTGGTAAAACATCCTGATTACAGTGCAGCATCTTATCAAAAGATCACACAGGAAGATGCAGGATGGAATTACCTGAATGTGGAAGCAAGGCTGATGAAGAATGGTCAGACCTGGGAAGGCTATACCGGCGAAAATGAATTTGGTTTTATCCTGCTGAGCGGAAACTATTCAGCTAAAACATCAAAGGGAAACTGGCAAACAGTGAATGGACGTAAATCAGTTTTCTCCGGTATTGCACATAGTTTGTTTTTGCCAAGACATACAGAATTTTCTATTACTGCTGAAAGTGAAGTGCTTGATCTTGCTGCAGGATGGACATTGGCAACAGAGGATTTTCCTGCACGTTTTAAACTGCCCGATGAAGCGGCAATAGAAATACGTGGTGGAGATAATGCAACAAGGCAGATCAACAGTTTAATTGAACCGGGCTTTGGTGCAAGTAAAATTGTTGCTGTTGAAGTGTACACACCATCAGGCAACTGGAGTTCTTTTCCTGCACACAAACATGATGTGCGTAAGGTTGATGCCAATGGACATTTGCTTGAAGCAGAGCTGGAAGAATTTTATTTTTTCAAAATAGATAAACCAGATGGATTTGCTTACCAGCATGTGTACAATGATGATTTCAGCATGGATGAATTGATGCGTGTTACCAATGATGATATTGTATTGGTGCCATCAGGTTATCATCCCGTTGCCGCCGGTCATGGATATAATTGTTATTATTTGAATTTCCTGGCGGGTAGTGATCAGTCGCTGGCCAACACACCCGATCCGAAACATGAATGGATTTTTCATTCATGGAAAACAGTTGATCCCAGAATTCCAATGGTGAGCAGTAAAATGAATAATGAATAAACGATGCTATATGGACGAAAAAAAATTTGATCTGATTACAATGGGAAGATCATCCATTGATCTTTACTCGCAAAATATTGGTGCCGATTTTGTTGACATCAAAGGCTTTGATGCGTTTGTTGGAGGTTCTCCTTTAAATATTGCTGTTGGTGCAAGCAGGTTGGGAGCAAAAGTTTCATTGCTTACAGGTTTGGGTAACGATAAAGTGGGTGATTTTATCCTGCACTTTTTAAAGAAGCAACAAGTAAACACAGATACGATTCCACGTATTGATGGAGCAAGAACAAGTGCTGTTGTATTAGGTATTGAACCACCCGACAGGTTTCCATTAGTGTATTACAGGGATAACTGTGCCGACAGCCAGATGACGATTGACCATGTAATTGCAGCCAATGTTCCTGAATACAAAGTGTTGGAAATTTCTGCAACAGCTTTGAACATTGAACCAAGCCGCAGTGCAGTTTTTTATGCAGTTGAAACTGCGTATGAAAACAATGTGGATGTTGTACTGGATGTTGACTTCAGGGCTGATCAGTGGAAAGATCTGCGTTCATTTGGATTGATGGTTCGTGCAATTCTTCCGAAAGTAAAAATTGCTATTGGTACCGAAGAAGAAATTCTTGCAGCAACATTGCAGGATGCAGGCCAGGTGAAAATTTCTCATCAACAGATTTCTGCACCTGAAATAAAAGGCAACATTGATGCTTCCATTGAAAAGATTTTAAAATCAGGTCCGGAAGTGCTGATTGTAAAACGTGGATCAAAAGGCGCAACTATTCATTACAAAGATGGAAAGATGGAAGAAGTGCCCGGTTTCCCAGTAGAAATATTAAACGTGCTTGGTGCAGGTGATGCATTTGCCAGCGGTTTTATTTATGGTTATTTACAAAACTGGAGTTTATATAAATCGTGCAGGCTTGGTAATGCAAGTGGTGCATGGGTAGTTCAAAAACCCGGCTGTGCCAACGATATGCCATACCACGATGAGCTGATGAAGTTTGTAGAATCAAGAGGAGGATTATAGTTGATTGTTTTAAAAAGATTGTTATGAAAACGAAAACACAAAAGTTAACAGTTGCACAAGCCACCATTCTTTTTTTACAAAACCAGTTTGTAGAAAGAGATGGAAAACAAAATGAATTCTTTGCAGGTTGCTTCGGCATATTTGGTCATGGTAATGTGGGTGGTATTGGCCAGGCATTATTGCAATATCCTTCGTTTAAATATTACCAGGTTCGTAACGAGCAGGCAATGGTACATTCAGCTATTGCTTATGCCAAAGTAAAAAACAGGACAGGTGCATTTGTTTGTACAACATCCATCGGCCCAGGTGCAACAAATATGGTTACTGGCGCAGCAACGGCAACCATCAACCGCTTACCTGTGTTGCTCTTGCCCGGCGATATTTTTGCCAACCGTTCTGTTGATCCTGTACTGCAGCAACTCGAATATCAATATAGCAATGATGTTTCAGTAAATGATTGTTTTAAGCCGGTATCAAAATACTGGGACAGGATCAATCGTCCCGAACAATTAATGCCCGCCTTACTGAAGGCCATGCGTATCTTAACTTCTCCTGCTGAAACAGGTGCAGTTACACTTGCCATGCCGCAGGATGTACAGGCAGAAGTTTATGAATTCCCTGCAGAATTATTTAAGAAAAGAGTATGGTCTATTCAGCGTACAAGAGCTGATAAAAAAATATTGAAGCAGGCAGTTGAACTGATTAAGAAAGCAAAAAATCCGGTCATTGTTGCAGGTGGTGGTGTACATTACAGCGAAGCAAGTGCAGAGCTGAAAAAACTGGTGAATAAGACCGGTATTCCAGTTGTGGAAACATTTGCAGGAAAAGGTGCTTTGCATTTTGATGAAGAACAGAATTTAGGTGCAGTTGGTGTTACCGGTACACCCGGTGCAATCGCTGTTTGTGAAAAAGCAGATGTGGTGATTGGAATTGGTACACGTTACAGCGACTTTACAACAATTTCTCAATCAGGATTTCAGCATCCTTCGGTAAAATTCATCAACATCAATGTGTGTGAGTTTGATGCATTCAAACAATCAGCAGTTCCTGTTGTTGCCGATGCAAAAGAAACGTTGACAGACTTAATCAAAGAACTGAGTGATTATAAAGTTTCAGATAAATATGCTGCATCCATCAAAAAACATCATGCACAATGGAATAAGGCTGTTGATAAAATCTACCAGCAAAAAACAGATGGATTAACCAGTCAGGGCGAAGTTGTTGGTGCTGTTAATAATGGAATGAATGAAAAAGATATCATGGTTTGTGCAGCTGGAAGTTTACCCGGCGATTTACACAAACTGTGGCAAACCCGCAGCAGCAAAGGTTTTCATTTGGAGTATGGTTACTCCTGCATGGGCTATGAAATTGCCGGTGGACTTGGTGCGAAGATGGCCGATCCTTCAAGAGAAGTGTATGTAATGGTTGGTGATGGTAGTTATTTAATGATGATGCAGGAAATCATCACTTCAGTACAGGAAGGAATTAAAATGATTATTGTGTTAATCAACAATCATGGTTTTGCAAGTATTGGAGGATTATCCAACTCATTAGGTTCACAGGGATTTGGAACGCATTACAAATTCAGGAATAAAAAAACAGGTCAGTTAGATGGTGGATACTTGCCTGTTGATCTTGCTGCAAATGCTGAAAGTCTTGGTGCAATTGTATTAAAGGCAAACAATATGGATGAATTTAAACAATCATTAAGCAAGGCAAGGCAAACCGATCGGACAACAGTAGTGTATATTGAAACTGATCGTGAAAAAAGAGTTGGCGGTTATGCCTGGTGGGAAGTCCCCATTTCAGAAGTTTCGCAAATAAAAACGATTAACGAGAGCTATAAAAAATTATCAGAAAACAGGAAAAAGAAACGATTGTATCTCTAACTAAAACAAAAATTGCTTGCACATGAGTATTACGTTGTTATCATTCATTGCTTTTACATTGTCTGTGGGAATTTATACATGGTACAGGCTTCGGAAATCTCACTTCGAATCTGCATCATCTTATTTTCTTGGTGGCAGAAGTTTGAACGCACCATTGATTGCCATATCAATGCTGCTCACCAATATTTCCACTGAACAGCTGGTGGGGATGAATGGGTCTTCTTACAAAAATGGTTTTGTGGTAATGGCATGGGAAGTGACTTCTGCAATTGCATTGGTTATTGGTGCATTGTATTTTATTCCACGTTATTTAAAGATGGGATTAACCACCATTCCGCAATACCTGGAATTACGTTACGACAAATCAACACATACCATTGTGAATTTGTTGCTGCTGGTTTCTTTTCTCATCACCTTGCTTCCTGTTGTATTATACACCGGTGCATTAAATATGGAGACACTGTTTGATGTATCAGAGAAATTCCAGATTTCAAAACAGGAATCACTTGTTATACTTATCATCGCCATTGGTGTACTTGGTTCGGTATATGCCATCTTTGGCGGATTAAAAGCGATTGCCTATTCCGATTCAATTTATGGTGTTGGGTTATTTGTGGGTGGATTATTAATTCCGTTGATTGCTTTATACAACATCGGCGATGGACATGTAATGTCGGGTTTATCGAAAGTATATCATTTCGCACCTGAAAAATTTAATGCAATAGGTAAACCTGATTCTGTTTTGCCCTTCAGCACACTGTTTACCGGCCTGGTTGTAAACCAGATTTATTTCTGGTGTATGAACCAGGTAATTGTGCAGCGTGCATTGGGTGCAGCCAATTTAAAAGAAGCACAGAAAGGATTTCTCATCATGGGTGTGTTTAAAATATTAATGCCCATCATCATTGTATTGCCTGGCGTAATCGGCTTCTATTATTTTAAAGACAGTTTATATGGTGCACAGGATACGATTTATCCCGTGCTTGTAAAGAAAGTATTACCTGTAAGTTTGGTTGGTTTATTTGCTGCAGTGGTAATGGGTACAGTGCTGAGTGTATTAAATGCAGTATTAAACAGTGCTGCTACTTTGTTCAGCCTGGGTGTATATAAACGCCAGATCAATCCCAATGCAAGTGAAAAACAAATTGTACGTGTAGGTAAAATCACAACAGTTGTAATGGCCATCTTCGCTATTGCAGTTGCCCCGCTTGTTGCTAAAGCACCTGAAGGCATGTACCAGTTGTTGCAACAGCTTAATGGAATATTCTTTATTCCCATCGCATCTGTTTTAATTGGAGGATTTTTTATTAAATCTATTTCAGCAACAGGCGCCAAGGTTGCCATCTTCACCGGTTTAATTTTTTATGTGCTTACAAGTTTTGTACTGAAAGTAAATATTCACTTCGTACACATCTGGGGAATTGAGTTTGTTATGAATATCCTCATCATGATTGGTGTTTCTTACTTCTTCAAAAACAAGAATAATTATGTGATGACGCATACCGGCGAAGTAAATATCACACCATGGAAATATGCAGTACCTGTTGGAATAGCATTAACAATCATCACCATTTTAATTTATATACTCCTTAGTTAAAAAGAAATCATATGGAAATTTTAAAAAACTACATTAACGGACAATGGGTAGAAAGTTCCTGCAGGGAAACGATTGATGTTGTGAATCCTGCAACAGCTGAGGTATTGGCAAAAGTTCCTTTTGGCGATGCTACAGCAAACGATCTGAATGCTGCAGTTGAAATTGCCCATGCTGCTCACCTCGGGTGGAAAGATGTTCCTGTGTTAAGACGTATTCAGCCGTTGTTTAAACTGAAACAGTTACTGGAAGATCATAAAGATGAGATAGCGAAAACTATTACACAGGAATGTGGTAAAACATTGGCAGAATCGTATGGCGAACTGCAGCGTGCAATTGAAAACGTGGAAGTTGCCTGCGGTACACCTATGCTGATGCAGAGTGAGTTTCTTGAAAATGTGGCAACAGGTATTGATGAATACATGATCCGTCAGCCTCTTGGCGTTACATCCTGTATTGCTCCATTCAACTTTCCTGCAATGATCTCTTTCTGGTTTTTACCTTATGCTATTGCATGTGGTAATAGTATGATCGTAAAGCCATCAGAGAAAGTGCCGCTTACAATGATGAAAATTTTTGAACTGCTGGATCAGATTGATCTGCCAAAAGGATTAATCAATCTTGTACATGGTGGTAAGCAAACAGTTGATGCCATTCTGGATAATCCTGCAGTGAAGTCGGTAAGTTTTGTTGGAAGTACACCGGTTGCAAAATACATCTATGCACGTGGTACTGCAAATGGCAAGCGTGTACAGGCACAGGGTGGTGCAAAAAATCCGGTTGTGGTGTTGCCTGATGCAGATGTTGATTTAGCTACACAAATCATTACTGATAGTGTGTATGGTTGTGCAGGTCAGCGTTGTCTTGCAGCTTCTGTGATTGTAACAGTAAATGATAAAGGAAATATCAAAGATGCATTGTATCAATCAGCACAAAAGCGTGTTACAGGTTATGGCTTGAATGATGGTGTGGAAATGGGGCCTGTTATCAGCAAACAAAGCAAGGATCGTATTGAAAGCCTGATTGCATTGGGCGAAAAAGAAGGTGGTAAATTATTACTGGATGGAAGAAATACTTCTGTAAAAGATTTTGAAAAAGGTAATTTCTTAAAACCATCCATTATCCAGGATTTGCCATTGGATAGTGAATTGATGCGTACAGAAATTTTTGGCCCTGTGATGAGTCTGGTGCAGATGAATACAATTGAAGATGCCATCAGCTTCATCAACAAAAATCATTACGGCAACATGGCCTGCCTGTTTACATCAAGCGGAGCCAATGCAAGAAAATTCCGTAACGAAGCAATGGCCGGTAATATCGGCATCAACATTGGCGTGGCAGCACCAATGGCACAGTTTCCATTCAGCGGCTGGAAAGAAAGTTTCTTTGGCGATCTGCACGGACAAGGCAAACATGCCATTGAATTCTTTACACAAACAAAAGTTGTAGTTGAACGCTGGCCAAAAGAATGGTCAAGGAAATTTTAATACAACCAAATACCATCGAACAGACATTTAAAACATCAAATAAAAAACATCACATGAAACAGAATATTAAAATAGCCAACGCTCCCTGCTCATGGGGAGTGCTGGAGTTTGACCTCGAAGGCAAAGCTCTTGGTTATGAACAGGTGCTGGATGAATTGTGTGAAACAGGATACATTGGAACAGAACTCGGCGACTGGGGTTTTATGCCCACCAATCCCCAGGAGTTGCAAAACGAAATTCAGAAACGGAACCTGCAGCTGCTTGGTGCATTTGTTCCGGTTGCATTGTCAAACGAAGCAGCACATGAAGACGGTATTGATCGTGCATTAAAAACAGCTGGATTGATGCATAGTGCAGGTTATACCAATGCATTTATTGTACTGGCTGATGAAAATGGTTCTGTAGCAAACAGAACACAAAAGGCTGGTCGTACTACTGCAGAAGATTCTTTACCCGATGAGTTGATGAAAGTATTTGCTGCCGGTGCAAACAAACTTGCAAAAGCAGTGAAAGATAAATATGGTATGCGTACAGTGTTTCATCATCACTGTGCAGGCTATATTGAAACACCAGCTGAAATTGAAGCGTTGATGGATAACACTGATCCTTCTTTGCTGGGTTTGTGTTTTGATACCGGTCATTTTTCTTTTGGCCAGGGAACAAATCATACAGCGTTCATGGAAAAATACTGGGACAGGATCTGGCATGTACACTTCAAAGATTTTTCCCCTTCAGTTGCAGCTGATGCTGCCAAAAACAACTGGAATTATTTTGAAGCAGTATCACATGGTGTGTTCTGTGAATTGGGAAAAGGCAATGTTGACTTTAAGCAGGTTGCTGCATTCCTTGAAGAAAAAAATTATGACGGATGGGTTGTTGTTGAGCAGGATGTATTACCAGGAATGGGCAATCCAAAAAAATGCGCAAAGAACAACAGGGAATACCTGTTATCAATCGGCGTATAATAAAACATGCTTTTACGATACAGCAAATAAAGCTTGCCTTTTAAAAAATAAATTTATAAACACATGAAAAAAATACAAATCGGATTATTGGGTATGGGAAGGATTGGCAAAATTCACTTCCAGAATATTCAGCAATATTTTTCGAATGTTGCAACCGTTGTTGCCGTTGCAGATCCTTTGATTGATGTGCCTGCTATACAAAAACAATTTTCTTCCATCTTTTTTACAAACGATTCAAAAGAAGTGGTGTTGAGCAAAGATGTGGAAGCTGTTCTCATCTGCACTCCTACGAGTTCACATGCTGAACTTTTAGAGTTGGCAATTCAATCAGGTAAAAGTGTGTTCTGCGAAAAACCAATGGACTTATCACTCGACAGAACAAAAGCATTAGCCGAACTGGCAAAAAGCACCAACACAAAATTGATGATGGGCTTTAACAGGAGGTTTGATCCTGATTTTCTTCATGCAAGAGAATCAGTGAAGAAAGGAACAATCGGTGATGTGCAGATTGTAAAAATTACCAGTCGTGATCCCGGTTTACCCCCGGTTGATTATATCAAAAACTCCGGCGGTTTGTTTATGGATATGGCTATTCATGATTTTGATATGGCTTGTTATATCATGAATAAAAAAGTGGCCGAAGTTTTTGCAAAAGGTGCTGTAAGAATTGATAAAGCTGTTGGCGATGCCGGCGATATTGATACTGCATTAACTACTTTAACTTTTGAAGATGGCACTTATGCTGTAATTGATAACAGCAGGAAAGCTGTTTACGGTTATGATCAGCGTATTGAAATTTTTGGCAACGATGGAATGATACAGGTTGATAACAACCAGCACAACAGGAACGTGTTGTACAATCAAAGCGGTATTCATTATGCATTGCCTCTTGATTTCTTTATGGACAGGTATGCAAAATCTTATTTAAACGAAATGGATTTCTTCATTTCTGCATTAAATAATAATACCGATATGCCGGTTGGCGGTGATGATGCATTGCAGGCAACAAAGATTGCTGTGGCAGCGAAAAAATCAATGCTGGAAGGAAGACCGGTGAAATTGTCGGAAATAGGGTAAGCAGGGTTAATTTAGCACATAATCTCTCCAGTAAAACAAGCATCTGATGATGAAGCACAAACATATCCGCATTCGTTTACAAAGCGGGGCAGGCATTTTATTTCTTCTTCTTACTTCACTTGTTCCTGTTTTTGCAACAGCACAGTATCATCCTTTTGTTGATCCGTTGATTGGTGCAGAAGGAGAAGGCAATGTGTTTATTGGTCCATCCTGTCCGTATGGAATGGTAAAGCCCGGTCCTGATTGCAACAAAGATGGAAACAGCGGCTACACACCTAATATGGAAAAACCGCTATATGGTTTCAGCCAGGTGCATGTAAGCGGTACAGGTGGCGGAGCAAAGTATGGCAATATTTCAGTGATGCCTTTTACAGGAACAGAAGAAACAACAAAGTTTGAATCGGTAAGGCAAAATGAAAAAGTTGCTTTAGGTTATTATACAGTTGATTTAAAGCGATGGAATATTAAAACAGAAATCACCACATCGCCCAAAGTGGCCTATTACCGTTTTGTATATGGTACCAATGCTGCGAAAGGAATGAAAATTGATTGCGGTGAATTCCTAGGCGAATCCGTTGTGCCCGATGCAAGGGAAGCGCAACAGTTTGTTGGTTCTGAAATTGAAGTGGTTAATGAAAATGAAATACGTGGATATACAAAAATCCGTGGAGGATGGAATAACGGCGATGCATATACCGTTTATTTTACAGCCATCAGCAGCAAACCTTTTTCAAAATTCACTACATGGAAAGCTGCACAGTTTTATCCCGGCAAAAAATCGCAGACCGATGAAGGAAAAAAGACAGGTGTGCTTTTGTTCTTTGACCAGGTAAAAAGCGACAGTATTGAACTCAAGATTGGCATCTCCTTCATCAGCACATTAAAAGCAAAACAGAATATTGATACAGAAGTACCGCACTGGAGTTTTGAAAAACTATTAACCGAAACACAAAACAGGTGGGAAAACATTTTAAACAAAGTGGAAGTTGATGCAGCTGCAACAGCCGATCAGAAGAAAATGTTTTATACAGCATTGTATCATACCATGCTGATGCCTGTTGACCGTACAGGTGAAAATCCGAAATGGGAAAACAACGGTCCTTATTATGATGACTTTTATGCCATCTGGGATACCTACCGTTCTTCTAATCCGCTTATTACATTGATTACTCCTTCAAGAGAAATTGATATTGTAAATGCATTGCTGCAGATTTATAAGCGGGATGGTTATCTCCCAGATGCAAGAAGTGGTAACTGCAATGGCCGCACACAAGGTGGTTCCAATGCCGAAGTGGTGATTGCCGATGCATTTGTAAAAGGATTAAAAGGTATTAATTACAATCTTGCATTGGAAGCAATGCTGAAAGATGCAACCGTTCCTCCCGGTGGTAACGAAGAAAAAGAAGGTCGTGGTGGTTTGACAGATTACAACCGGCTGGGCTATGTGTCAACAAGTTTTGTACGTGCAGGCAACCGCACACTCGAATATGCATACAATGATTATAGCCTCGCCATAGTTGCAAAAGGAATTAAACGTAAAGGTGAATACGGACGGTTTATCCGGCAATCAGATAACTGGCAAAACCTGTGGAGAGATATCAGTGATAACGGGGCAAGAGGTTTTATTATGCCAAAGAATGCTGCAGGAAAATGGGTCGACAGTTTTCAGTGCGATATAAACAATGGAAGAATTAATTACATTCCTTATACACCATTGGCGCAGGATTGGCCAAACTGCGTTTGCTGGTGGTGCGGATTTTTTTATGAGGCAAGTTCATGGGAATATTCATTAAGTGTGCCGCATGATGTGGCTGCTTTAATTAAAAGATCTGGAGGTAAAGATGCATTTCAAAAACGGCTTGATATTTTGTTTGACAAAGAATTGTATAATGTGGGCAACGAACCTTCTTTCTTAAGCCCCAACCTTTATCACTGGATTGGTAAGCCGCATCTCAGTAGTGATCGCATTCACCAGATCATCAATAAAAATTTCAACGCAACACATGCTGGTATTCCCGGCAACGATGATTCAGGTGCTATGTCGTCGTGGCTTGCATTTCACATGATGGGCATTTATCCCAATGCAGGGCAATCGTATTACTTAATAAATACACCTTATTTTAAGCAAACAGTTATTCACCAGGAAAACGGGAAAGACTTTATTATTAAAGCGGAGAATTTCTCAGCAGAAAATAAATACATTAAGTCTGCAAAGCTGAACGGTTTGCCCTACACTAAATCATGGATTGAACACAATGATATTGTCAACGGTGGAGAATTGATACTGGAAATGTCTTCTGCTCCTTCAACATGGGGATCAGCACAATTGCCGCCATCAAAATCAGATGAAGGTTCAGAACACAACTCATACAGGTAATGAAGCAATTTCTGTTTTTCTATTTTTTATCTGCATCAGTTTATGCACAGCATAAAACAGTAAGCATTGTACAATACGGTGCAAAGGCTGATGCTGTAACCAACAATGCACTATTTATTCAAAAAGCAATTGATGACGTAACTGCTGCAGGTGGTGGAACGGTGGTAATACCTGCAGGTGTTTTTGTTACGGGATCAATTGAACTGAAGTCGGGAGTTGAACTGCATCTGCAAAAAGGAGCAGTACTGCAGGGAAGTGTTTTGCGAAAAGATTATGAAAATAAGATTCATCCGGCTTTGATTGTTGCATCTGCAAAACAACATTTCTCCATTACAGGAAATGGAATGATTGATGGAAAGGGAAGAGAACTGATGAAAGATATTTTCAAACGCCTGGAAGAAGGAACATTGATAGATAAAGAATGGAAAACAAAACGGCCAACTGAAGGGACAAGAACCAACATTTTTTTCTTTGAATACTGTGCCAATATTCTTGTGAAGGGAGTAACCATTAAAGATGCCACCAACTGGGTAACACATTACGAACGTTGCAGGAACATCAGCATCGACAGTATTAAAATTGAAAGTATGGCCTACTGGAACAATGATGGAATTGATATGGTTGATTGTAAAAATGTACGCATCACTAATTGTTATATCAACACAGCAGATGATGCGATTTGTTTAAAATCGGCAAAGGAAGATGATTATTGCGATAGTATTTATGTGTCCAACTGCGTTCTCCGTTCAAGTGCCAATGCATTTAAACTTGGTACAGCTTCCAAAGGTGGTTTCAAAAATATTACAGTAAGAAATCTTGTTGTGTACGATACTTACCGCTCGGCTGTTGCACTCGAAGCGGTGGATGGTGGCTTTATTGAAAACGTGGATGTGCGGAACATCGCTGCAAGAAATACAGGCAATGCAGTGTTTATCAAACTCGGTCACCGCAATAACGATAACCGTTATTCAACAGTAAAAAATATTTACATCAGTAACGTAAAAGTGGAAGTGCCGGCAGGCAAACCCGATGCTGCTTATGAAATGCAGGGTCCGTTGTTACGTTATCCTCCGACTGTAAAACCAGCAGATGGGAAACTGATCAGCATATCACCATGGAATTATTCATACAAAGATTCTGCAGCAATTATTTATCAGCACAATGTATTTCCTTCATCTGTAAGTGGGTTGCCCGGTCATGCGGTGGAGAATGTAAAACTGGAGAACATTGAAATTCTGTATTACACGAAGGCAGATAAAAAGATCAATTATTTTCCGCTGGATTCATTTCAGTTAATTACAGAAGCTGAAAAAGATTACCCGGAGTTTTCCATGTTTGGCGAACTGCCGGTGTGGGGATTTTATATAAGGCATGTAAGCGGCTTGCAGATGAAAAATATTTCTGTGAAAATGAAAGGAATCGATTTCAGAACTGCTTATTTATTCAACGATGTAAAAGATCTTTACCTGCAGAAAGTAAACAGTGAAGGCAGCACAGCAAAACCTCAGCTGTTTAAACATGATGTAACAGAAATAACAAATCAGAAGAAGTAAGCATGAGAATCAATGGTTCAATAGTAGTAAGAAAGCTGAAGGGAGTGACACAACAAAAGCTCAACAGTATTGTTGCAGCCCGCATCATCAATGAAGTAACAGCGACAGCTGTTTTTGTTTTAACTGCATTGCAATTAACTGCGCAGAATTATGTGCAGTATGTGCAAACCTTATCAGGCACTGCTCCTTCCACAACAACTTCTGCAATGAAACACAGCGAAGCAGGAAGTGAAAAAAATGCCAACACTATTCCGTCTGTTACACTTCCTTTTGCAATGACGCAGTGGACAGCGCAGACAAGACAAACAGAAATTAAATGTCAGCCACCATATTATTATAAAGACAGTTTACTCACCGGCTTCAGGGGAACACATTGGATCAGCGGATCATGCACACAGGATTATGGAAGTTTTACTGTGATGCCGGTTACGGGTTCATTAAAAACATCAGCGAAAGATTATGCTGTTCTGTTTACACATGCAGATGAAACAACAGGTCCGGCTTATTATAAAGTAGAACTTCCTTCAGCACATCTGCGTGCAGAGCTTACTTCAACACTACGTTGTGCGGTAATGCGTTTTACCATGCTGCAGGATGATAGTTTGTATGTACTCATCATTCCCAACAGCGATCAGCAAAAAGGGTTTGTGCAGATGAATACTGCTAACGGTGAAGTGTGGGGCTTTAATCCAGTTCACCGTATTTACCAGGGCTGGGGACAACCTGTCGGTTTCAGCGGATGGTTTTATGTTAAGATTGAAAAGGCAGTTGCTGCAAGCGGAACATTTTCCGGTGAGCAGTTGTTTAAAACAGATCGTTTGCAGAATCAGAAAGACATGGGTGCTTATCTTGGTTTTAAGTTAAAAAAAGGGGAGCAGCTTGTTATTCGTATTGGTACTTCGTTTACAGGTTTGGAAAGTGCGAAAAATAATCTGCAGAAAGAAATAGGTACAAAAGCCTTTCAGCAAATTCAATCAGCTGCAACTGCAAAATGGCAAAAGGCCTTGTCGCAAATAAAAGTGCAGACTGCCAATGAAAAAGATAAACAGGTATTTTATACAGGCATGTATCATGCTATGCAGCATCCACGCCTGATGAGTGATGTGGATGGAGCTTATCCACGCTTTGCTGGAAAAGGCGAACGGATGTACATGAAAAACGGTGCTGCTTATTACGACGATTTTTCGATGTGGGATATTTACCGGGCACAATTGCCCTTGCTTGAAATCATTCAGCCAAAGCTTGCGGGTAATCTTGTACAGTCGTTAATTCTCAAAGGCGAACAGGGTGGATGGTTGCCCATCTTCCCCTGCTGGAACAGTTATACAGCAGCAATGATTGGTGATCACTCCACAGCATTTATTGCATCGGCTTATGCAAAAGGTATTCGTGGTTATGATGCTGAAGCAGCGTATAAACTCATGCGGCAAAATGCATTTGATACACCCAATGATTTTTCGGTGTATGTGAATGGTATGGGAAGAAGGGCCTTGACTTCCTATTTAAAATATGGCTATATACCAATGGAAGATAGTGTGCAGGAAGCCTTTCATAAAAAGGAACAGGTAAGCCGTACACTTGAATATGCATATGATGATTATGCGTTGAGTATTGTTGCAAAAGGATTGAAAAAGACAAGTGATTATCAATTGCTTCACCAGCGTTCGTTCAATTACAAAAATGTATTTGATTCAACAGTAAAGATGGTGAGTGGAAGATACAGCAACGGTAACTGGTATGAATCTTTTCATGCTGATAAACGTGAATCTTATATCACCGAAGGCACGCCAAGACATTATACATTTTATGTCCCGCAGGATATTCCCGGTCTTGCAAAGCTGATGGGTGGTACAAAAGAATTAGAAAATGCATTGGATAGTTTATTTGGCAAAGATGAATACTGGCATGGAAATGAACCCGGTCATCAGATTCCTTTTTTATACAATTACACTGCAGCACCATGGAAAACACAGCAGGTAGTGAAGAAAATTCTTACAGAAGAATACAGCAATGGTGCAGGCGGATTAAGTGGTAATGATGATGCAGGACAAATGAGTGCATGGTATGTATTTGCAGCAATGGGTTTTTATCCGGTTGACCCCGTATCAAATAATTACCAGTTGTGTACACCTTTGTTTGATGAAGTGGAGATACGGATATCAGCAACTAAAACAGTAAAGCTCATCACGCATAAATCATCTGCAAAAGCAGGCTTTATCAGTAAAGTAAAATGGAACGGGCAACTGTACAGCAAAAATTATATTACGTACCAGATGTTACAGCAGGGAGGAACGCTGGATATTTACTTGCAGGAACAACCATCGGCATGGGGATCAATGCTGCAAAACAGGGCAGCAGGTTTAAACAACTAAAAGCAAACACATGAACAAAATTATAGCAGCAATTCTTTTTTTATTAGTGAGTGTAAATATTAATGCACAGCAAAACAATCGTCAGAAAGTTTTTTCAGTGAACGATTTTGGTGCAGTGGGTGATGGAGTAACAGATGATGCGGCAGCAATTCAGAAAGCAATGGATGCATGTACTGCAGCAGGTGGAGGAACAGTATTGTTTACTGCACCGTTTGTTTATTTAGCAGGTCCTTTGCAATTACGATCCAATGTTGAACTGCATTTGCAGGGTGGTGCAAAACTGCTGGCCAATCCCGATGAAAAAATGTATACCAAAAGTGCTTTTCGTGCAAACCCCGGCGAAGGAACCATGTGGCTCAGTGGAGAAAATATCAGCAACTTCAGCATAACCGGTACTGGTGAAATTGACGGTAATGGTATTTCATTTATGGGTGCTGAACTTGAAGATTCGTATGAACTGAAACCGTTTAATGTGCTTGATCCCCGTCCGCATGTGCTTACTATCATCAATGGAAAAAACATCCGCATTCATGATGCAAAGATTGGCAACTCAGCTTACTGGACCATTCACTTGGTTGGTTGCAATGATGTCGTCATCAGCGGCATTACATTACTCAACAGTTTAAAAGTGCGCAACAGCGATGGTATTGATGTGGATCACAGCAAGAACGTTCGCATCAGCGATTGTTATATTGAAAGTGGGGATGATTGTATCTGTTTAAAAAACAGGAGAGAATACGAAGAGTTTGGCCGTTGTGAAAATATTACTGTCACCAATTGTACCATGACATCAAGGAGCTGTGCCATTAAAATTGGTTCGGAGAATATGGATACTATCAGACAGGTGTTGTTCAATAACTGCATCATCAAAAAAAGCAATCGTGGTGTGGGCATTCAGAACAGGGATGAAGGTGTGGTGATGGATGTGGTATTCTCCAACATGATCATTGAAGGTCATTTGTTCAGCGATGTATGGTGGGGTAAAGCAGAACCCATTTATATTACGGCTTACCGCCGTGCAAAAATCAATCACAAAGATGCCAACTGGCGTTTTCCCAAAGGTGCAACAGAAGGAAAAGTAGGTATGGTGAAAAATATTTCTTTCAGCAACATTAAATGCTACAGCGAAAACGGTGTGTATGTAAGTGCTGAATCAGGCGATAAAATACAGGGTATTGTATTTGACCAGGTGGATGTGTTCATTGATAAAACAACAGCGGTGCCCGGTGGTATGTATGATCGTCGTCCTTGTGCAGTGGATGGTTTTGTAAAGGGCAGCACCAGTGGTTTTTATGTTGATGCAGCAACCAATATCATGCTTCGCAACTGTTCTGTTCAGTGGGGTGGAAACAAACAGCCCTATTTTACTGAAGCAATTGAAAAATATAATACTGAGGGGTGGAAACTTGTCAACTTTACCGGCAAGGCAGCGCATTAAAAAACCATACAAACAAAAGGGAAATATTTCTCAATACACCCTTTTGTAATGTATGGCGAAGGATAATTTTTGTTACCTGAAAAGCTGAAACCTGCTCTCTGTTCAGCCGGCAACCTAAAACGGACTCTATCCACAACAAAATAAGTTTATTATTAATGTTTGTGCAATACTACAAAGCGGGTATTTTTTCTTTATAAAAGCCATTTATCCTGCTCTTAAAGGGTATTAACTTTGTACAGGAGAGGTTTCTTAAACAAAATTTCTGCTATGCAATTACAAAATGGCGTTTTTTTAAAAAGCACTTCACTGCTGAATAATACCGTATTTGAAAACTGTGTTGTTTTTATTGCTGAGTATAACAGCAAAGGGGCATTGGGTTTTGTAATCAACAAACAATATGGCAGGTTGTTGAATGAGCTGGAGGAATTTAAACAAAGCGCCGGGTTTCCATTGTATGAAGGAGGCCCTGTTGATCATCAGCATCTTTATTTCGTACACATGCGCCCCGATGTGATTGAAGAAGGAACAGCTGTTGGTAACGGATTATATCTTGGCGGCAACTTTCAGCAGGCGGTGGAAGCCGTTAATAACGGCATTATTACTCAAAGCCATCTCAAAATTTTTGTTGGTTATACCGGATGGGATACCGGAGATCTTGAAGCTGAGATAGAAGAAGGAAGCTGGCTTGTTTTGCCCGAAGCAAGCAAAGATGTGTTTATGACATAAATCCGGTACGTTTTGTTTTTCCCGGTTGCAACCAAAATGAAGTATATTCAGTCCTGCAATTACTAAAACATTTTTTATGCTTGAACAATTATTAAATCTCGTTAAAGAACATGCAGGTTCTTCAATTGTAAATAACCCCGCCATCCCCAATGAAAGAAATGATGAGGCTATCAGCGATGTTACCAACAGCATTGCCGGCGGTTTGCAAAATGCACTTGCCAACGGACAGTTTTCTGATGTGTTGAAGATGCTGGGAGGCAAAGGTGGTGACATGCAGCAAAATCCGCTTGCAGGCCAGTTGTCGGGTGGTGCCATCAGTTCTCTCATGGAAAAGTTTGGTTTAAACCAGTCGGATGCAGGTGGTGTGGTAAGCAACCTGTTGCCCGGTGTATTGCAGAATCTTGTTTCAAAAACAAACGATCCTGCTGATAACAGTTTTAATATCCAGGGTATTTTCAATTCGCTTACAGGAGGTAAAACCGATGGGCTTGATCTGCAGGGTTTGCTTGGTAAAGTTGGAGGAAGTGGTTTTGACAAAGATGGCGATGGTGATACTGATTTGAATGATGCCATCAGCCTGGTAAAAGATGGTGCTTCCGGCGGTGGTTTGATGAATATGGTGAAAGGATTATTTGGTCAATAGTCTGTGTTTTTTCAGGTATATTTTTACAGAAAAGGTTCATGCAACATGAACCTTTTCTATTTATCGTTCTTCCATTAGAGGTAAGTTTGGACGCAGTTGTTTTTACAACTGTCTTTTATTGGCTCAGCCGCACTTTTGGAATATACTTCAGGTTAAGTTTTGTAATGTCGATACGTGTTCGTACAGGTTGCGGGTTGGTGGTTGATGGCGGAGGTTGCTGCATCAGATCAAAACGATTGGGAAGATTATTTACAGCAACATTCATTGTGTTTAAAATACGCAGGGGTTCTGAATTAAATTCAAGAAACAGGCTGTCAACCCTTGTACTGTCGAATGTAAAACTCACTTTACCATAAGCATCTGATGTTTCGGTCTGCTGCAGGTTATTGGCCTTTACTTTTACATCTGCTACGGAGCGTTGGTTCAGGTACAGGTAAAATGCAACCTCAGCAGTAGTGACGGGTTTTGCTTTTCCTGCCTGGCTTTTTTCATAAAACCATCCTGCTGCACCAATTATCATACTGATGGCCGCCAGTGTAATGATGCTGCGGAACACCATCTTCGCCAGTTTTAATTTATTGGCTGTAACATCTTTATCTTTTACTGAGCTGTCGTACAGTTTGTAAATAACAAGAAATAAAACCATCATTACAAGGCCTCCCAGTATCAGCGGAGTTGAAACCCTGGTGGCAATTTCAAACAAATCTTTTTCCATAACACCTGTTTTAATGTGAAGAAATGTGGTAACAATGCAGGGAAGCAAAAAGAATGTGTCAGAAAAGTAAACCAGTTTTGTGATAAATGCAATAGTAAAACCCGGAGGAAAGATGCCTGAATTCCCTTTTACATATTTTGTTGCCTCTTGACTGTCCTCTGTTACATTTCATCCCGGTTGTAAAGGCACTGAAAAATAATTATCTTTAATACTGTACAAAAATGAGAATGAGAAATACTTACACCTTACACACAGAAAAGCTATTTACAGTTGTAATTCTTTTGTTGCTGGCAGCATGTTCAAAAGACGATAAAGATAACGGCAAGCCTGCTGATGGAAAGACCTGCTTCGTTACCAAATCATACATTGATGGCGATACATCGCAATATGCCACAAAGTTTATCTATAACAGCAGCGACCTGGTAGTTTATGTTGATGGTGTAGGTAGCGATGATTATTCGATCAGCTATGAAAGCAACAAAATCACCATCCGTGGGGTGCCTCCTTATACAGCCGACAATTATACCGTTTATTATTTGCGAAGTGATTCAATGGCCTATGCATCTGCATATTACCTTTCGGGTGTACAAATTGATACCACACTTTATTTTTATGATGCCGGCAAGTACCTGGCAAAGTCGGTACGTTATACATCTGCATTTGGCAAAGACAGTGTACTGATGACTTATTCTGCAGGTAATCTGCAAAAAATTATTATTTACAACAGCAACGGTACAAAGCCACAGGCCACATTTGAATATTACAATGACAGTTGTAAGTCGTGGATGTACCAGGCAATTGCTCCTTATAACAATAACGGGTATTATTATCCCTGGTTAGGGAAGGGGAATAAAAACCTGATTAAATCGTTCACTACAGATTTTTACAGCACTCTCAGTACTGTTTCAATAAAGTACACGATTAATGCCAAAGGGTATGCAGATGATTATATAACCACTTCTGAGGGCGGATCAGCCCAAACTTATTTTGAATATAAATGCAGGTAAACTGCCGGGCAATAACAGGGTTATGGTGAAGGTTTAAAATCGAATGGCAACATGCGGCTCAGTCTTTCACTCCACGCCCAGTAACCATAATTTATAACGTTTTGCACTTCGTAATACGAGCCATCGGGAAAAATATACAATGAACTTTCCTTCTGCAATAAGGTCATGTAAGAAGAAGGGTGTTTAGGTTTGGAATAACCTGAAAAGTAGCCAACATAATCAGGGTCTTCTTTCGATCTGTTGTACAGGATGTGTAAATAGTTACTGAACTTCAGTTCAACCGTAATAGAATCAAGCCTGCATGCAACACTGTCATAAGGGACGGGTAATACAGAAATTTGTTCAATAAAATCCTTTTGAGCTAACACCTCTTCATAATATTTTGTTGAGTCGGGAGGGAAAGGAGCTTTTATTTCATTGCCATTTTTTATCTTTTTCTGATAATGTTCTTTGTACAGTTGCTGTATCCTGATCTTTTCCTGGTTTTCCGTTCGCAGCATACGGCGTATTTCAAAACCTTCCTTCTCAGTTCCGCCAGCATAAATGCTGCGCATAAAATGCATCATTGAACCATGATAGGCTTTATTACGTGCATCAGCCCAGTGCTGCTGCCTGTTTTCCCTTTTGATTCCAGTTCTTCAAACAGCGGGAACCCTGCGTAAAAAAGAACCCCGGTAGCAAAGTTGTATTGAAATTTTTCCAGTTTGTATGTTATACGGTAGTCCAGTTTTTTGTTAATGATGACAAATTGTTCGTCGCAGTATGCTTTCAGGATTTTTTTCCGTTTGCTGTACAGAAAATGAATTTTTTCAAAATTGTGCAGTTTGCATTGATCGGCCCAACTGCCATAGCCAATAAACTGGTTAATAAAAAAGCTGCCCCATCTTTTCCAGCTTTGTTCCTCGTATTCACCAATTACCACTTCATCCAGCTGGCGGGGTTTTGGTTTCAGAGCAATCAGAATCCCTGAAGCTTCTTCTGAAGGAATGCTGATTGACTTTTGTATCGTTTCATAGCCAACAAAGCTTACAATTAAATCGTACCTCCCTGCAGCCGTTGTGTTTAACCGGAATGAACCATCCGGAAGTGTAACTGTACCTACCGATGTGTTGCTTAAAAAAACAGAAGCTAAGGCTACAGGTTTTTTATCTTCTGCAAAAATCACCTGCCCGCTGATGACATTTTGAGCAGTTATGTTTTCTGTATATGGCAGAAGAAATAAAAGAAGCAGGAATCGTTTCATCTAATCTGGTTTATGCATCCACAATTCTTTTTCCAAAAGGCATCAGCGAAATTTCCAGCAGTTTAAAATGCTGTCTTCCCCATGGAATACCAATAATGCTGATGTACAGCAGTGCACCCATAATGAGGTGATTGAGTGTAACACCAATGCCTCCGAAGATGATCCAGATAATGTTTGCAAGTACAGATAAGCAGCCGGTTGAAGATGTATCGCTCACCACTTTTTTTCCGAAAGGCCAAAGAACCAAACCGGCTAATTTAAAACATTGAAGCCCCCACGGAATACAAACAATGGTGCAGCAAAGTGCAATTCCTCCAAAAAAATATCCAAGTGCTGCAAAAAAGCCTCCGAAGATGAGCCAGATAAGATTGCCCAGAAAGTTCATAGTAAGATGTTTAAGGAAAGATAGATGATTTGAAAAGATAAAGCCACGGGTATTGGATGAAAGGTTAAGTGATGAGAAGAACTTTGTTCTTAAAGAATATCAACGAATCAACCTGCTTCACATAAACTATACTATCAATAATCATACTGCAACATATGAGATGTTCAATTTTCTTACTGCTGCAATTCACCACAGCATAAAAGTTTAATCAGGGCAACAATCATCCCGTTCTTTCCGCCTTCGTGGCAAAGAACAGTTGCAATACATCAACTCATTTAATAAACTCCCCATACAAACAGCTCACCACCTGCTTAATCACTGTTTGAAAACCATCCGTATAACCAGGCATAGTTCCGTTGGTGATCACCACAAAACCATATTTCTTTTTGGGATGAAAAAACATGGCACTGTACAAACCATAAGCTGAACCTGTATGTCCCTTTAATGTTTTTCCTTTCACCAGGTTGTCTGCTGTCATTATAGCAAGACCATAGCCTTCTTTTTCCGATACAGCCGTTTGCATTTCTTCTGCACTTTTGCGGGTAATGATTCTTGTGCCTTTGTACCTGCCTTTGTTCATGTGCATGATCATGTAACGTGCAAGGCCTGCGGCACTGATTTTCATGCCTCCGGTTGGTGAAAAAACCGGGGCACTGTAACCCATTACATAACCGGCAATTTCTTCCCTGCGTGGATGATAGGCTGCAGGTGCTGCTATGAATTGTTTTGTACTGTCGTTGTATTCATAGATGGTGGCAAAGCGGTTGTTGTTGAGCGAATCAACACAATAACCGCCTTCGATCTGCAGCGGATCAAGGATATGATGTTTGATATACCGGTCGAACCGCTCTCCCGAAATACGTTCAATGATCGTACCCGTGATATTGAAATTAAGATTGCAGTAACGGTAACCGGTACCCGGTTCATACCCGCTGTAGCAGTTTTGCCAGTTGGGGTTTTTGGCGGGGTTAATGGCATCGAGCGAAAAATAGCCCTGGCTGTCGTTCAGGCTGGAGCGGTGACTGAGCAGCATGCGCAGTGTAATCACTGTTGCCGGAAACTTCGGATTTCTCACCGTAAAACCTATGAGTTTGCTTACATCATCATCCAATGTTACTTTTTTTTCTTCTGCCAGTTGCATAATTGCTGTAGCTGAAAAGGATTTGCTGATGGATGCAATGCGGAACATACAATCATCCGTTAAAGCAGTATTGCTTTCCACATCTTTTTGCCCAAAGGAATGCGTATAGATGATTTTCCCTTTTTTCACCACTGCCACACTCAGCCCAACAGTATGCTGCTGCTGCATGATCTGCTGAATACTGTCTTCAAGAGTTTTTGTTTGTGCATTGCTGTGGTTTGCTAAAAGCAGGAACAAAAAACAGGAAAGGATGAAACGGGTAAGCATGATGTGTCAGTTGTGATGATTAAAGGTAGGAAAGGATGGGGAATGCAAGTGGTGTGGGAAGTTGTTGTTTAAGGGCTAAAGTTTAAAGTTGAGGTGGCCAAGTTTTGCAAAGAAGGTAATAAGCCTTTTATGGCCAAATATGGCAATAGCACATTTTACAAAAGCAAGGAAAAAGCGGACTGAGTGCAGAGCGTATTGCCAATGTTCCTGCCTTTGCAAGAACGAGGGAAATCGTTGCTGAATTCGGGCAGCAAGATGGTGGCAAGGCTTACAAAGGAGATGATGAGAGTAATCAAAGCCAATAGTTGATAGGCGGAAAGCTTTAGCAAAAAAAATAGTCTATTCTTGTTGAGTTTTTTTTAATATTGCTTCAACATTAAACCCAAGATCCACCCTATGAACCGGATCAGTCATTACATTTCCAGATCTTCTGCAATCATTGTTCTTGTTATATCCCTGCTTGTGCTGAGAGGCTGGCAGGTGAACAGTATTTTCCTGAAACAGGTTTTACCCAAACTGATTGCCATGAATCCCATGGCGGCAGTAGCATTTATTCTCTGTGCCATCTCTTTTCTGTTGCATGCCCGGAAGGGCTATAAACGGATGCTGGCTATGTTCTGTGCCATACTGGTGATACTGATTGCACTGCTGCGGATACTTGCTGTAACGGGTTTGTATGATGCCGGTATTGACCGGCTGCTGTTTACAACAGAACTGCAAACAACCACCTATAATGGCAATTCCAATAATCTTGTATTTCATGCAGTTATTGCCTTTTTATTGACAGGTGTATCTCTTTTGCTGCTGATTTATGACCGTATCCATGCAGCGCAATGGCTGGCTTTACCGGTGAATGGTATAAGCATGCTTTCGGTGATTGGTTACAGTTATCATATCAGTTCCTATTATGTGGTTCCTCACTTTGAACCCATGTCGTTTCATACCGGTATTTGCCTGATGTTGATTTCCACAGCCATTCTGGTTGTAAAAAGTGAGAAAGGGTTTATGGCAGAAATTTCCAAACTGCATGCTGGTGGGAAGGCAGCCCGTATGTTATTACCTGCCATGATTATGATTGCTGTTGTATTGGGATACCTTGTTTTAGCGGGAATGCTGAGAGGGCGGTTTACGGTGGTTGTATGGATATCACTGTTTGTATGTGCTTTTATTTTTATGCTGGGTGTACTGATCTGGGTAACTGCTTTTATCATTAATAAATATGAAGCAAAAAGTTTACTTGAAAAAAAACTAGCAGAAGACGAAAGAAGGAAAATGGCTGAGTATAAAATCAAACAATCACAAGAACGTTATTATGCTTTGATGAACAGTGTGGATGGGATTGTATGGGAAGCCGATGCGCAGAGTTTTGCTTTTAGTTTTGTAAGTGAGCAGGCTGAACGGATACTGGGTTATCCAGTTGAGCGCTGGATGCATGAACCGGATTTCTGGGAACAGCATATTCATGAAGAGGACAGGAGCCGTGCTGTGAATTGTTGCCTAACGGCCACGGCAGAGGGAAAATCGCACCAGTTCGAATACCGGATGATTGCTGCAGACGGGAGAATTCTCTGGCTGCGTGATATTGTGGCTGTTATTATGGAAGAACAAAAACCGGTAAGGCTTAGTGGTATAATGGTGGATATTACTGAGCAGAAAAAAATGGAAGAGGAACTGAGGAATAAACAATTATCGGAACAGAAGCTGATTACAGAAATAACAATCCAGGCACAGGAAAAAGAACGTAACGAACTGGGCCTTGAACTGCACGATAATATCAACCAGCTGCTGAGTGTTTCAAAACTGTACCTGGGTGTGGTAAGAACAGAAAACACCTTCAACAAAGACATGATTGATAAAAGCTACCTGCATTTAGAGGAAGCCATTCAAGATATCAGGAAATTATCGCACTCACTTGTTACCCCTTCACTTGGTGCTGACGGACTACGGAAGGCGCTGGAAGAACTTACCGGAAGTGTACAGAAACTGAATAAGATTGAGATCCACTTATCTGTTGATAAAGATTTTGAGTTGCTGCTCGAGGATAAAAATAAGGAGCTGGTGTTTTACCGTATTGTACAGGAGCAGCTGAACAACATAGTTAAATACGCACAGGCCAGTGAAGTTGTTATCCGTTTGCAACGACAGGGAAACCAGCTTTACCTTTTTATCCATGATAACGGTGTAGGCTTTGATGTACATAAGCAAAGCAATGGAATTGGTTTAAAAAATATTAACAGCCGGGTGAATTTTTATTCGGGTAAAATGGATTTGATTTCTGCTCCCGGAGAGGGTTGTACGCTGGAAGTTTCAATTCCGAAAGAATAAGAAGTCCGGAGTAAGAAGAAAGCTGATAGCCAGTAGCGAAGAGAGCATATTGTGAGGATGAGAAATGACGATTTGAAGAGCATGGGGGAATGAGATTGTTGCAAGCTTGTTATGTTTAATTTTTCCGGTATTCATGCATCATGAACCAAGTTTAAAAAAACCGCCAGCTTTTAAGGATGGCGGTGATATATTGGCAAAAGAGTTCCCATCATCTTAATGCAGCAGCCAAGATTGCATTAAGATGAATATAAAATCAGAACCCATAGCGCAGATCAATGTTTGCAGCAAGCTGATTAAACCAGTTGCCGGCTTTTTTGTCTCTGAGATTATCAACACCACTTGATGCCAGTATCCAGAATTTTTCAGCCACTCTTATTTCAGCGCCCAGGTTCAGAAAAACGCTGTTGTTGATTGTTCCATAGTTCATGGTTTTCCATTGTGTTTCGCCAAAAAAGCGAAAGCCGGAATTACCAGCGAGGAACCTGCTGCTGAGCGAAAAACTAAGTGGTGTTTTTTGTGTTTTGTCAACTGCGTTATTGGGCATTTTTAAAGCGGCTCCAAGTAACAGCTGCCCTTTTTTCCCTGCTTTAATCGCCTGTGTGGCCCAGAGGTTTAAGGAAGAGAATCTTGAATTACTGAGCAGGCTGTCTTTTGATTCGGCAATGAAAGAAATGGCAGCATCAAATCTTGAAGCGTTCCAGTTTTTGTTTTTATACTCCGTGATCAGTTTTTCAATCATCTTAGACTGCAGATCGATGAACTTCATTTTCTTAAAATCTTTGAATGAAAATCCATCGCCGAAAATACGTATTGCTTCCAGTGCAAGTGCTTTTAATTCTTTATTTAAATTTTTATTTTTTATATCCACACTGTCGGCAAGCCATTTGTAAAAATCATCCTGGTGTTCGGTGGAATAATTGATGCTTTGCGGGGGGCGTAATTTTAATACATTCAGGACCCAAAAATCTTCCAGGTTATTTTTTAAAGCCAGTGCATCATCTGCTTTTTGTTTTAATGCGGCTGATTCATCATAAACGATCCTGATAACATCGGCTTTATTTGATAAGATTGTAAACCTGTAACCAATTGCAACTTTTGAAGCATAAACGGAAGAATCTTTCGAGGTTGCAATACTGAATGAGGAATTATACATAAAGCGTTTGGCACTTTGTTCGTTGTAGTCTTTCAATGTCCAGTTCCTGGATGCCATTTTCCAGGGCGCAAACTCCAATCCAAAGTTTTTGGGAATGACTGTTTTGCCATTACTATAAAACGGGTTGAGCATGAATGCAAAATCTTTAAGGTCGGACGGTCGAAGCAAATCTGATTTTTCAACGCCCAAACCTTTAAATGCCGGCATATCGGGTACCACAAAATTCAACAGGAATTTTTTTTCCAGCGTAGTATCTGAATCCTGGCTGTATCCATTTACACAGATAAAAATTATAACTGCAACCAATAAGAATTTTTTCATAGTTATTGTTTTTTTGAATCAATTAACTGAATAAAAACTTTTTCTTCTTTTACGGAGCCTATGCCGGTTTTATTTTCTCTTTTTTCCGTTGCTAAAGGATTAACCGGCAGTTGATAATCACCGTTGTAAAGATTTTTTACAATACTTTTTATCTGTTGTTCTGTTGCCTGCCAGATATTGATTGTGATAATGTAGCCGGGATCATCGTTCAGTTTGTTGATATCAAGCGATACCTGAATAACCCGTTCATGAAATTTCGATAATTTTTCACCGGCTTTAAAATCGTTTGTTACCTGGTAATAATCATCCAGCAGAATTGTGTTATTGTTATATTTTTTGGGATTCGTCAGAATAGCAGGAGAATCATTACTTGTACCCCATAAATAGTAAACATAAGTGATGTAATAAATACCCTGCATCTTTACTGTTACCCAAAGTTTTTCACCTGTGGGATTAAATACTGCTTTTGTCATAAAACGTTTTTTATTGCCTACTCTGCATACCCTTTTCGGCTTACGGGTTGGTTATTGATCCTGGTTTTTTATTTCGGCCAGTTTGGTTTTGAGTTCATCAATAGTTTCAAGCTTATCGCTGTATTTATATTCGGCAGGTACAGAAGGTGCCTGGTTGAGATCCAGCTCCAGTTTTACAGCTCCGTTGTTGAGTACAGCTCCCATTGTAAATGCTTCATACGAATCAAATGTGCAGGTGGCAGTTCTTTGTTCAACAGCATCGGTAATGATTATTGAATTTGGAAAATAACTGTCGTGCAGTATAAAATAAACTTTACCATCAATGGGGCTTGCGGCTACATCAGTTGTGCTTACGGTTGCAGTAACATGAAAAAGATCGGGATCATTGCCATCCTGCACTACTGTTGCAGTTAAGGAATATGCACCGTTTGTGCCGGAAGATCCCCAACGGTTTTTCTGACAATCATTTAATACTGTTACAGGACCGGGTTTTGCATTTTCCATCACAGCTTTTACATCATCGGTGCTTTCACGAACGGTTACTTTGTTTCGTTCCCGGTTAAAATCATCAATCTTTCGTTCGAGCTTTTCCTGTTCAAACCTGTTGTTTTGTTTTTTTACAGTATCACTTACATTATTAACGGTACTCACCACTGTTTCAAGATCGTTGAGTTGTTTGAGGAAGTAAACCCTTGCCCATAAATACACAATGAGAAAGCCGCAAACAGTGAAGAAGATAATGATGCTGCCCGAATAGGAAAACCCAAAGTCGGGAAGGAGGTATCCCTTAAACGAGCGTGCCAGCGAACGGCAGGATTGATTATAAAATTCAATGAGTTTTGTAAGTTGAATTAAACTTACGCCCACAATAATTTTTGTAAGCCAGTCGGAGATTTCTTCAAGGTTTGTGTTGCTGCTGAATATTTTGTTTGTGGTTGCTGCTTTAGGCGCCGAAGGATCAGGAACAGATACAGCCTGGTTTTTTTGCAGGCTTTTGGGAATGCCAAAAAGGAAGCCGAGAAAACCACCGCCAACAGCTGCTGCAAAAGCTATGGCAAGACTGAGACCTAATACCGGAAACAATCCTTTACTTGTATTGCCTTTTATGGCCGTAAAAAAACTGACAAAGAAAATAGCAACAATGCCCAATGCCAGTACTCGTGTAAGAATTTTCAGCGTAAAATCTTTTTTTAATTGCTCATTAATGTCTGGCAGATGGTTCTGTCCGTTGTTTTTGTTTTGTGTGGAAGAAGAGTTCATGGTCTGTTTTTTTATTTGAATAACAGGTATAAATGAATGCCCGTGATAAACCGGCAGGTACAATCAATTGATTCAGTTAATCACATACATAACAGCTTTGAAAGGGAATGATCTGATCGGGTGTTTAGATGGTAATGGATTTATGAGCAGGAGAATACTAAACTCTGAAACATTTTTTATTTGTGCAATAGTAAAAATACTTTGGTATGAATTTATTTGTGTACAGCCGTTTTGTTTTTCAAGACATACAACCCATCATGTGGCTGTTTGAATCAGCCGTTGTAAAAAGCAAAAGCCGCTGAAAATTCATTCAGCGGCTTTTATATACTACCAATCAAAAAAAGACTAATCGTGACTTTCTGCTGCTAACTGGTACACTTTGGGCGAACGCCACAATGCACTCAGTAATAATTCACGCATGTACATGAATTCTTTTGGCATACGGTCGTACAATTTTTCAAACAACTCTTCGTGACCAAGTAATTCCTGTTTCCACAGTTCACGGTCAACCAGCATGAGTTCGTTGAATTGTTCTTTAGGGAAATCTAAACCTGTCCAGTCCATATCGGCATAACGTGGTCTCCAGCCAATGGGGCATTCTACAGCGCTTGCATTTCCTTTGCAACGGTTAACGATCCATTTTAATACACGCATGTTTTCGCCAAAGCCAGGCCAGATAAATTCGCCGTTGGCATTTTTGCGGAACCAGTTTACACCGAAAATACGTGGAGCATTCGGAAGGTCACGGCCAAACTGTAACCAATGGTTAAAGTAATCGCCCATGTGGTAACCCATGAATGGCAACATTGCAAACGGATCTCTTCTTACTTTACCCAGTTCGCCAAATGCAGCAGCTGTCATTTCGCTACCCATTGTAGCAGCAAGGTACACACCAAAGCTCCAGCTGAGTGACTGATACACTAAAGGAACAGTGCTTCCTCTTCTGCCACCAAATACGAACGCTGTAATTTCAACACCTTCAGGGCTGTCCCATGCAGAATCAATTGCAGGGTTTTGATATGCTGGTGCAGTGAAACGGCTGTTTGGATGTGCTGCAGGTTTACCGCTGGCTTTATCATAAGGTTGTCCGTGCCAGTCAATCAATCCTTCCGGAACTTCTTTTGTCATCCCTTCCCACCATACATCACCGTCAGGTGTAACCGCTACGTTAGTGAAAATCGTATCGGCCTGGATTGAAAGCATTGCATTGGGGTTTGTTTTTGCATTTGTACCGGGAGCAACACCAAAGTATCCTGCTTCGGGGTTGATGGCACGTAAATGACCTTCCACATCTTTATGAATCCATGCAATATCATCACCAACTGTTGTTACTTTCCATCCGTCCATTTCTTTTGGAGGAATCATCATGGCAAAGTTGGTTTTGCCGCAAGCACTTGGGAATGCAGCAGCGATATATGTTTTTTCTTTTTCAGGATTTTCAACGCCGAGGATGAGCATGTGTTCTGCCAGCCAGCCTTCATCACGACCCATTACTGAAGCAATACGGAGTGCAAAACATTTTTTACCAAGTAAGGCGTTACCACCATAACCGCTACCATATGAAATAACCAATCTTTCTTCAGGGAAGTGAGAGATATATTTCACGGTTGGATTACAAGGCCATTTTACATCCTGCTGACCAGCTTGAAGCGGAGCTCCTAATGTGTGCAGACATTTTACCCATTCGCCATCGAGGTAAGGAAGAATATCTTTACCCATACGAGTCATGATACGCATGTTCACCACCACATATTCACTATCGGTTAACTGTACACCATAACGGGAATAGGCTGAACCAACTGGTCCCATACAGAAAGGAATCACATACATGGTTCTTCCTTTCATGCTTCCAACGGTAAGTTCATCAAGAATGCCTTTCATTTTCTGCGGTTCCATCCAGTTGTTGGTAGGACCAGCATCCTGCTTACGTTTGCTGCATATATATGTACGGTCTTCCACACGGGCCACATCACTTGGATCGCTGAAACAAGCGAAACTGTTGGGGCGTTTTTCAGGATTCAGCTTAATAAATGTTCCCTTATCAACCATCAGCTGACATAAATTATCATACTCTTCTTTTGATCCGTCGCACCAATGAACGGTATCAGGTTGAAAATGTTTCTGCATACTTTCAACCCATTCTTTCAAATCTGTTTTAACTGTTGCTATCATATTTCTTTAAATTGATTTGTGCCCAATATAAGGCGAGTAAAATTGAATAACAAATTTGTACAGGTGCAAGATTACTGCACAATAGAAAATTTACGAATGAGAAGAATCAGTGCCATTTCTAATCGCAATTAGTTTTTGTATTGAAGTGCCACAGAATCAACGCAAACCATTTGCTGAATTAAAAAATAAACACAACATTTGCTAACGAACAGTTTGTTATGATTTCATTAATTCTATCACTCTGGTGGAAATTATCGGGATGGAAAATAAGCGGCACATTTCCCGCAAACGTTCCCAAAATGGTTATTGCAGTTGCACCACATACAAGTGCATGGGATATTGTTGTGGGCATGGCTGTAAGAAAAGTTGTTCCGATTAAAGAAGCCTATTATCTTGGAAAGAAAGAATTGTTTGACGGTCCGTTTGGCTGGTTTTTCAGAGCAACAGGAGGAACACCTGTTGACCGTTTTGCTTCTAACGGTGCCGTACAGCAGGTTGTTGAAAAATTTAATCAGCACGAAGTATTCCGCCTTGCAATGAGCCCTGAAGGAACGAGAAAAAAAGTAGATAAACTGCGTACAGGCTTTTATCATATAGCCCGTGAGGCAAATGTGCCCATACTGCTTACAGGATTTGATTTTAAAAAAAAGGAAGTTATTTTCAGTGACCTGATTTATCCTTCAAATGAAAGCGATGACTTTAAAAAAATCATCGCCTTCTTTGCAACTGTTGAGGGAAAAATTCCTGAACAGGGAATGAAACATCTTGCTTAATCTGTTTCAGCAATTGCTTTTATCTGTACAAGCAGGGGATTCCATCCTTCACCATTATTGTAACTGTCGGCATATCTTTTTTCTCCTTCAGCCACGCAGGCAAAATCACCCTGTGTAACTGTTAGTGTTGTTGATCCGTTTTCTTCTTTCAGCAGGTAAGTAACCGTTAAATAATTCTCCGGTACATCTGCAAGTGCCGGGTTGTTGGGATCAATAACGGTGTAGGACAGCTCTTTATCTGGATTTATTTTTTTGATAAATCCTTTTACAAAAACCATTTGCTGCCCTTCATATTCGCCACGCCATAATAATTCATCGCCCACATTCCAGTTGCTGACTGTTTCGCAGCCAAACATGTATTTCTTTGTTTGCTGTGGATTGACAAGTACATCCCACACAATAGATGCAGGTGCGTTGATTAAAATTTCGTTGTGGATAATTAATTCGTTCGACATGTTTAGTTTGATTTTGAAACATTAAAATCTTTTGTCATCAGCACTTGGTCCGTAGCTGCCGGGGATTGGTACATTTAATAAACGAAGATAAACACCAAGCTGAGCACGGTGGTGTACAATCTGGCAATAAGCCATCCTTATCACTTCGCCTTTTTCACTAACACTATAAACCGCATCGCCTTCACGCAATGTCCACATGGGCAGCAGATCATTATCCGTTGCTTTTTCGAGATGAGATTTTCCATCAGCAAGGCATTTCTCAAAATAATCCGTTAACTCCTTTGTATTGTTTATATCGGCGGGGTTGTAAGGGTTGTTTGCGAAATCGAGTTCACTTGTAGTTAAAACCATACTAACCCATGTTGGGAGCTCGGCAATATGTGTTGCCAGGCGTTTTATGGTCATACTTTTTTCATGTGGCTGCCATCCGAATTTATCATCGGGTACAATGGATAACATTTTTCTTGTGGTTGCAGCTTCCTGCTCCATTTCTTTGAGCAAACTTTTAATGATTGACATGGTTGAATTATTTAGTGTAAAGCAAAGAAAATACACCTTGCTGACAACCCTATGTCAGTGCGTTTTTAAAAAACTAATAATTTACAGGAAGCTGTTTCATGTATTCGCCAAGCTGGATGTGATTTTTCTTTTTAAAATTTTCTGAAGTTATGTGCAACGAAAGGACAGATGACACCCTGAAGTCCCGGTACTCATTGCGTTTGTAACACCAGGCAATGAGGTGCCAGTTGTAGGCATAAAAAATCAGGCCAAGCGGTTCGGCTTTACGTTTGCTGATAACAGCTTCTTTGTTTTTGTATGAAAACTCAATGATATTTTTTGAAGAGATTGCCTGCTGAAGCAAAGGTAAAAAATCAGTATTGGGAGGAATGGCATGAATGGTCTGAAACCTGATATTCTCCTGCAATATATCTAATTGCTCTTTCTGCGAATACCGCATGACTGATTTCACTTTATCAAGTGCAGAAGTATAATTTTTTGCGCTGGCTTTATCCGTAAAACGTTCAGCTACCGGTTGCAGCAGCAATAATGCATTTGCTTCCTGTGCTGTAAAAGATACAGGTGGTAAGAAATACCCCTGTACCAAAAAATATCCTTTATTGGGTTCAAAGCTTACAGGAATACCCTGTTCACCTATTGCTTTTATATCCCGGTAAACTGTGCGGATGCTAATGTTGTATTTTTCAGCAATCTTTTCTGCAGCAATATATTTTTTTGATTGCAGTGAAGTGATAATTCCGAGAAGACGGTCAATCCTGTTCATGAAAGACTAAGTATTGAATTATTTGAGCTCTTCAAAAATTCCTGTCTGTTTGTTCTTGCGTACATTGTCCCACTTAAAAAACCTGCCATTCATCGCCACATACACTCCTGCAGGTAATGATTGTGCAAAAGCCAATGCGCTGCCAAGATTAAACAAGCCATCGCTGCTGCCGAATTTTATGGGTATCATTGCCCCTGTCAGCACCACTGTTTTGTCTTTTACTTTACCTGCAATTATTTTTGCTGTTTCAGCCATTGTGTCTGTGCCATGCGTGATTACTATCTGCGTTTCTTCGCATTGGTTACACTGGTGTACGATGAGTTCCCTGTCTTCGGCACTCATTTCAAGGCTGTCAATCATCATCAGCGTACGTATTTCAACATCTGCTTTGCATCGGCCCATTTCAAGCAGGTCGTGCATATGCGTGTCGTTGAAGTAAAGCTGTCCTGTTATTTCGTTGTATTCTTTATCAAAAGTGCCCCCGGTAATAAAAATTCTTATTGCCATGAATCAAATTTTGGGTGAAATTAATAAAACGTGCAACTTAAAAACTGCCGGTAATAAAAAAAGGTTGCCATCAGCAACCTTGGTATTCAGAGTGTAAGTAAACATTTAGATAACAAGCCCGGAAGTGTTAATATAGTTTACCAGCGCCGCACTGTTTTTCAGATTCAGTTTTTTGAGAATATTGTGCCTGTGAACTTCAACTGTTTTTAATGAAATGTTGAGCTCCTGTGAAATTTCTTTTGATGAAAGACCCTGCTTAATGTATTTGATCACATCCAGTTCCCTGGTAGAAAGTGAGTTTGCTCCTGAAGAACTTTCTTCTTCAAATACCTGTTCTGATAAAATTGTTTTGATTTCACTGCAAACAAAGCGGCGTCCCTGGCTTACTTCAACAATTGCTTCAAACATTTCCTGTTGCGGAGAGTTTTTGGTTACATAACCCATTGCTCCCATTTTCAATAGCTTTTTTGCATAAGCAGGCTGTGAATGCATTGACACACCAATGATTTTGGTTGAAGGAGAGAACTTACGTATTTGCTCTGTTGCTTCAATTCCGTTTACCGGCTCCATATTAATATCAAGCAATGCAATTTTCGGGCGAAGCTTTGTAGCAACATCAATTGCTTCCTGGCCATTGCTGCATTGGGCAACAACACTGAAACGGGGATCGGAGTTTAAAATGAAACTCCATGTTTCACGTATCAGCTTGTGATCATCAGCTATCAGAACTGTAATCTTTTCCATAGTTTTTATTTAAAATGTTTGTTATTGGATGTAAACAGAACGTTTACCTGTTTACTGTTTTGATTTAAAATTATATAGGTTTTTGCAGCTAATATTTCTTTTTTGCTTTTCACTGATGCAAAAGCTGAAGTATGTACAACAGTATCTGATTTCTTACTTTCTGAAGCAGAATTTTTTTTCGCAAAAACGTTACTTAAAGATTGAAGACCAGAAAAACCCCATTGCCGGGCAGGGAAAACCTTGCAGGATGATAAGACAGATTTTGGGGTAAATAATTGATAGGTCATGTGTAATGATACTAAGACAAAGCTATAACAATGACTCAAAGATTTTTGTAGTAAAAACTGTTATTGATGCCGGTATTTTCACGATGGGAAAGCCCGTAAATGCTGCATTTCACATTGTTTTGTATTAGTAAAACCAAGTATAAGTTGCTTATAACATAAGTAATGAAAGTGCCTTTAGTGATTGAAAAACATTCATTTTCAGTAATTTAAACACTTAAACCAGATAAATGAAATAATTTGCAGTTGTCAGGCGTTTAAAGTTTGATCTGGAAAAAGCACTTTATCACAGAAATGACATTTTAACAATATGAAACCCTCAATCCTTTTTTTATTCATACTGCTTCTTTTTTCTGCCTGCAGAAAAGCTACAGAAGCCCCTTCACTAAAAAGTATAATTAAGCAAGGCAGCTGGTATGTTAATTTAATGAAAGACAATGGAACTGCTTATACATCTTCTTACAGCGGGTGGAAATTCAGCTTTAAAACAGATAGCACACTTACGGTAACAAATGGCGTTGACAGTTGTTCCGGCACATGGAGAGAGGATGTGGAACGGGATAAGTTTCTGCTGGATATCGAATCATCGAATTTAGGTTTAATATGGATCAGCCAGGAATGGGATATTAAACTAAAAACCCCAAGCAGGGTTATTTTTATGGATAACAAATACAATCCATCCATGGAATTGCAGCTTACCAAATATTAATCAATCAACTGTTTTCTCCCAGAGGTTGCATCCCTGATACAAATCCGCTCATCCATTCTTTTGCGATTGAAAGCGTTTTTCATTTACCTTAAGCGCTCATTACTAAATCATATCTGACACATGAGAAAATTTGCTTTTTTCTCCTGGCTATTGTTTTTTTCAGCATTATCCAGGGCGCAGGAAACATTTCCTGTAAATGGTGTGGCCAACAACCGGAGCGGCACATATGCTTTTACCAACGCAATAATTGTTAAGGATGGCAGCACTACAATTAAGAATGCCACGATGGTGATTAAAGAAGGAAAAATTACTGCAATAGGAACAAATGTTTCTGTTCCAGCTGATGCAGTGGTACTTGATTGTAAAGGCAAGTTTATTTATCCCTCTTTCATTGACATTTATGCCGATTATGGTATTCCTGCACCACAACGACAGGCAGGTGGCTTTAACTTCAATGCGCCTGCACAGCTTACATCAAACCAAAAGGGGCCGTTTGGCTGGAACCAGGCCATACGTACAGATATAAATGCTGCAACACTTTTTTCGGCCGATGAAGCTAAAGCAAAAGCATTTCGTGAAAGTGGTTTTGGTTCGGTGCTTACACATCAGCGTGATGGTATTGCAAGAGGTACAGGTGTATTTGTTACACTCGCCAGTGAAAAAGAGAACAAAGTTGTACTAAGAGAAAAAGCTTCTGCTCATTATTCGTTCAGCAAAGGAACATCAACACAATCTTATCCTTCATCTATTATGGGCAGCATTGCATTGCTGCGTCAAACATATCTTGATGCACAATGGTATAAAAACAATCCATTGGCAGAAGGGGTAAACCTCACATTGAAATACTGGAACGAAGAACAATCTGTTCCGCAGATATTTGAAGCATCCGATAAATGGAGTGTGCTGAGAGCCGATAAAATTGGTGATGAATTTGGTGTGCAGTACATCATTAAAACAGGTGGTAACGAATACCAGCGTATTAATGAAATGGCCGGTACACAAGCCTGGTTTATTCTTCCGCTTAACTTCCCTGCAGCAATGGATGTGGAAGATCCGCAGGATGCACGTTTTGTTGCATTAAGCGATTTAAAACATTGGGAAATGGCTCCTGCCAATGCTGGTATGTTTGAAAAAGCAGGCATCAACTTTTGTTTAACCAGTTCTGATCTGCGTGATGTAAAACAATTTTTAACGAACCTCCGTAAAGCCATTGAATATGGTTTAAGTGCAAACAAAGCATTGGATGCACTAACCAAAAACCCTGCAACAATTTTGGGCGTTTACGACAAGGTGGGTAGTCTTGAAACAGGTAAGGTTGCTAATTTCCTCATTACCAGCGGGCCCATCTTCGCTGAAAAAACAGTGATTTATCAAAACTGGGTACAAGGTGAAAAATATGCAGTAAAAGAAGGTTTGTGGAATGATGTAAAAGGTTCTTACAATCTAATTGTAAACACACCTGGTGGAGCGAAGAATTTTACACTTGATGTAAAGAGCAGCATGAGTGCCTCTGTTATTGCAAAAGATACAGTGCAAGGCAAATTCAGTTTTGATGGCAAGCTCGTTAAACTCAGTTTCCCTGAAGCAAAAGGAAGCCGTAATAATATTATGCTCAGCGGAACATCAACCGACCGCATCTGGAATGGTGTGGGTGATGATGCCAATGGCAATCACTTTACATGGACGGCCACTTTTGTAAAAGAAGCTGAAGTCAAATCCGACAGTTCAAGAGCAAAACCTGCACCGAAAATTGGCAATATCAATTATCCGTTTGGTGGTTATGGCTTTGAAACAATGCCTGTACAGGAAACATTGCTGATTAAAAATGCAACTGTATGGACCAATGAAAAAGAAGGCATTTTACTTAATACAGATGTGTTAGTTAAGAATGGAAAAATTGCAGCCATCGGAAAAAACCTTTCTGAACCAGGTGCAAAAATCATTGACGGAACAGGCAAACATTTAACAGCCGGTATTATTGATGAACACTCACATATTGCAGCTGCATCCATTAATGAAGGCGGGCAAAGTGTTACTTCTGAAGTTCGGATTGCAGATAATCTGAATCCTGATGATATTAACGTTTACAGGCAGTTAAGCGGTGGTGTTACTACATCACACATCCTGCATGGTTCTGCCAATACAATTGGCGGACAAACACAACTCATCAAACTTCGCTGGGGTGCCAATGCTGAAGATCTGAAGTTTGCCAGCTCTGCTCCTTTCATCAAGTTTGCACTGGGTGAAAACGTAAAACGTACAACTGCTACACAAAACAACCGTTTCCCTGATACACGCATGGGTGTAAGCCAGGTGTTGATGGATGCATTTACCAGAGCAAAAGAATATGAAGCTGCATGGAAAAAATATGATGAGGAGAAAAAGAAAAATCCAAAAGCTGTCGCACCACGTCGTGATCTTGAGCTGGATGCATTGGTTGAAATCATCAACAAAAAACGTTTCATTACCTGCCACTCTTATGTGCAAAGTGAAATCACCGATATTTTACGTACAGCAGAAAAATTTGGTTTCACCTTAAATACCCTCACACATATCCTGGAAGGATATAAAGTAGCTGATAAGATTAAACAGCATGGCGCCAACGTTTCAACTTTCAGCGACTGGTGGATTTATAAAATGGAAGTAGTGGATGCCATTGCTTACAACGCTGCAATTATGCAAAAAGTTGGTTTGAATGTGGCGATCAATTCTGATGATGCAGAAATGGCACGTCACTTAAACTTTGAAGCAGCAAAAACAATCAAGTATGGCGGATTAAGTGAAGAAGATGCATTGAAGATGGTTACACTTAATCCAGCAAAAATGCTGCATGTAGATGATAAAGTCGGCAGTATCAAAGTTGGTAAAGATGCTGATCTTGTTTTGTGGAGCGATCATCCGCTGAGCATTTATGCCAAAGCTGAAAAAACAATCGTGGATGGTATTATCTATTTCGACCGTGAAAAAGATAAGCAGATGCGTGCTGATATGGCAAAAGAAAGAGCAAGGATAATTGCAAAGATGATCAATGAAAAGAAGATGGGCGGTCCTACATCACCTTACTCTCCAAGTATTGAAATCATGCAGACCTGCTCAGATCATTATCACAATCATGGTTTGCTTGTTGTAGATGCAGCTGAAGAATACCAAACACAAAATAAATAAAACGAACAGCGATGAAAAAAATATTCTTATTCATAAATATCCTGTTTGTGGCAATTGCAGCCTTTTCCCAGGAAACGGTTTATCCTGCAAAGCCTCAATCAGAAAAAATTACAATCATCAACGCTACCATTCATGTTGGTAACGGAACAGTCATCAGCAATGGTTATGTTGTATTCGAGAACGGAAAAATCACAGCAGTTGGTGAAGGAAGCACAAACGCAGGTGGTAAAACAATTGATGCAAAAGGCAAACATGTTTACCCCGGACTTATTCAATCCATTTCACAACTTGGCTTGGTTGAAGTAAACAGTGTAAGAGCTACTATTGATCATACGGAGCTGGGTACATACAATCCCAACATCCGTTCAGTAGTTGCTTATAATACAGATTCAAAAGTGATCAATACACTCAAATCAAATGGTATTCTGCTGGTGAATATTGTTCCACAGGGAGGTATCATCAGCGGTTCCTCATCAGTTGTGCAGTTAGATGCTTGGAACTGGGAAGATGCAACGTACAAAGCTGATGGTCAAATTCACCTCAACATGCCTTCATTGTTCTATCGTCCCAATCCGTTTGGCGGCTTTCGTGGACAGGCAGATACACGTACACCAGCTGATGTGGTGAAAGAAGGCCTGGATAAGGTAGAACAAACAAAAGCATTCTTCCGTGAAGCAAAAGCATACTTCAAAGAAACTGCTCACACTAAAATCAATTTGAAATTTGAATCTGTAAAAGGTTTGTTTGATAAAAAACAAAAACTGTTTGTGCATTGCGATGTTGTACGTGAAATGCTCGTAGCAATTGATTTTGCAAAAGAGTTTGGTTTTGATGTAGTGCTTGTTGGCGCAAGTGAAAGCTGGCAGATTGCAGATTTACTAAAGCAAAACAATATCGCTGTCATTCTTGCTGAACGTCATGCATTACCAACAATGGCCGATGATGATGTGGATCTTCCCTACAAATCAGCAACCTATCTGCAGAATGCAGGCGTGCTGTTTGCAATAACAGATGAAGACGGGCAGACAAGAGGCCGTAATCTTTCATTTAATGCTGGTACAGCTGCAGCTTATGGCATTACAAAAGAGCAAGCACTTTCATCAATCACATTAAATGCTGCAAAAATTCTCGGCATCGATAACACAACCGGCTCCATTGAAACAGGAAAGGATGCAAACATTGTGATCAGCGATGGTGATATTCTTGACATGAAATCAAGTAATGTATCTTACGCATTTATCCAGGGCAGAGAAGTAAACCTTGACAACAAACAGAAACAACTGTACGAACGGTACAAATACAAATACGGGATTAAATAATCCTTGTAAATAAAAAGGGCGGCTGTTACAGCCGCCCTTTCTTTATATCAACTGATCCGTTTGGGATAATCAAAGAATAAAAATTCCTTTTCTGCTTTTTCAAAATCACTCCACTTATTGCTATAAACGTTTAATGCAAAAATGGAACAGGTGGGCATCTTATCAACCCGTACATGCGTAAGCTGGTTTACAAAATCAGTAATGCCGTTGTTGTGTGAAAAAACAGCCGCATGACTTATTGAAGCATCAATTTGTTTGATGACATTATAAAAAACAGGAGGTTCAGCAAGATAAAGTTCCGGCTTCAGCACAATCGTTTTTTCATCAACTCTCATTTCATGCATAAAAAGCTCACAGGTTTTCTTTGCACGTTTGGCAGGACTGCTAAGGAAAAAATCAATCTGCAGGTTTCGTTCAAGTAATCGTTTGGCCATTACAGGAGCATCTTTTAATCCTTTTACATTTAATGTGCGGTCAAAGTCGTTCCGGCCTGGAACATCCCAGCTGCTTTTTGCATGCCGTATGAGAAATACTGTTTTCATTTTGTATGTAAAATACAAAAGCCACCTGTATTGCAACAAGTGGCTTTAAAGTCATTGTTAACGGGTTGATTCGATTTTAAAGACGGTGTGATTTACAGAGCAAAAATTTTGCCAATTAATATCCACGAACATTTTTTCCTTCAAGGTAATTGAGAAACGCTTTGTTGCAAACCCTGTTACCACCGGGGGTTGGATAATTACCTGTAAAGTACCAATCGCCGGTGTTGGTTGGACAACTGGCGTGCAGGTCTTCAATATTCTGATAAATTACCTGTACCGGAATTTCAAAATTGGCAGGAGTGATCAATTGCGCAATCTTATCACTGATCTCTTCTGTTGTAAAAGGTTTGTAGAGCCTGCGTACAACATTTTCTGTATGCAGCTGATTATTGCGGTTCAGCTCCTTGATTGTTTTGTACACATCTTCAATTACATCCTCCAGGTTTCGTTCTTTCAGCAATTCTATTGCAGCTTTGAAAGCAACAAAATCGCCCAGTTTACTCATATCAATTCCATAGCAGTCGGGATAACGTATCTGCGGTGCACTTGAAACGACAATGATTTTTTTTGGACCTAAACGTCCCAGCATCCGTACAATACTTTCTTTCAATGTGGTGCCACGTACAATACTGTCATCAATAACAACCAGGGTGTCTTCTCCCCGCCTTACTGTACCGTAGGTAATATCATAAACGTGCTGCACCATTTCATTACGGCTGCTGTCTTCCGTAATAAAAGTGCGGAGCTTCACATCTTTAATAGCAATTTTTTCCTGGCGTATTTTGCGGTTAATCATTTCGCTGAGTTTTTCTTCAGTGAAATCATTACCCCAGCTCATAATACGCTCCACCTTTTTCAGGTTCAGGTATTCTTCCATTCCTTTTACCAACCCATAAAATGCCACTTCGGCTGTATTGGGGATATAAGAGAAGATGGTATTCTTTAAATCGTAACTGATATGTTCCAGTACACGCTTACTCAGTTTGTGACCAAGTGTAATACGTTCACGGTAAATTTTTTCGTCGCTGCCCCTGCTGAAATAAATACGTTCAAATGAGCAGGCCCTTCTTTCTTTAGGTTCAATTATCTGGTCAAAATGAAACTGTCCGTCGGGTTCAACAATTAAAGCCTGTCCCGGCATCAGCTCCAGCACTTCATTTTCTCCAACGTTAAACGTTGTTCTGATAGAAGCCCTTTCGCTCGCAGCCACAATTACATCGTCATTAATATAATAATAAGCCGGTCTTATTCCATGTGCATCTCTTATCACAAAGCCGGCTCCATTACCCGTCATGCCGCCTACAGTATAACCACCATCAAACAACGGAGTTGCTTTTTTCAATACATTACTTACACAAGGATTATTCGGTTTCAGCTCATCTTCCTTTACAAGAAAATGATGAACCACCTCCATCATTGCTGCCAGATCACTTTGTTTCTGAAACTCTCCCGGATCAATATTCACTAATCCAAACAGCTCATCTGTATTCACCAGGTTAAAGTTTCCTGCCAATGCAAGATTTCTGGAAGGATGTGTGTTTCGCTTGATAAAGGGATGGCAGAACTCAACATTGTTTTTGCCCTGTGTGCCATAGCGTAAATGCCCTAATAAAACTTCACCGAGGAAGGGGAGGTGACCCTTCATTAAACCAGGATGCTGTGTAATATCGGGTTGATATTTTTCAAGTTCCTGCACTTCCTGTCCAACTTTAAAAAAAATATCGGCAATTGGTTGTGGAGCACTGCTGCGCAACCGGTGCAGAAATGGATACCCGGGTTCAACATGTAATTTTACTGCAGCTATACCAGCTCCGTCTTGCCCACGGTTATGCTGTTTTTCCATCAGCAGGTAAAGCTTGTTCAGGCCGTAAAGGGCCGATCCATATTGTTTCTGGTAATGTGAGAAAGGCTTTCGTAAACGAATGAAGGCTAACCCGCACTCGTGTTTTATTTCGTCGCTCATGATTGTTGAGAAGCCGCAAAGGTAAGAACACCTGCTTAGAAAATCATATTAATTCAATACTCTTTCGGGATGAAGACTTTCGCTGAGCCATAAAAACTCATTTACAAACACATGCACATTCTTTTCAAAGCTTTCATCCAGCAGGTTTCCTTCAGCGTCAAATTTTTTATCTACAGCACCAACAACCAGCATATGCGGACTTGCAATACCAAATAAAGCATTGATGAGCAATTGCATTTGCTGTGTGGCACGCATGCCGCCCATCATACCCGGGCTGGCGGTAACAATACCAAAAGGCTTACGTGTCTGCTTGGGAAAATGATCCAGCAGATTTTTCATAGCCGGTGTATAACTTCCGTTAAATTCAGGGGTAACGAGAATAAATGCATTGGCGCTGAACATCCGTTTGCTTAATGGCTTGAATTGTTCAGGCGTTGCATCAACCGAAACAAATACATGCTGCAGCAATGGAAGATCCCATTCTCTAACATCAATAATGTTTACATGATGAGGCGTGTGTTTCTGTAAAAAGTTTTTCAGGAATATAGCCACACGATAAGTCACACTGTTTTCTCTCGGGCTTCCTGCTATAATTTCTATGTTCATGTTCATTAGTTCAATTGTCCGAATTTACCCGCATTAAAATCTTTGATTGTTTCTACAATCTCTTCCTGCGTATTCATCACAAACGGACCGTATGATGCAACGGGCTCATCAATTGGTTCTCCGCTTAACAACAGTAAATGTGTTTCATTGTTCGTTTGAATATGAATGGAATTTCCGGCCTGTTCAAATACAATCATATCACCTTCTCTTGCCGTTTGATGATCATCTATCAGCACTGTACCTTTTGCAACAATGATGGCTGTATTATCACCTGCTGTAACATTCAGTTCAAAACCGGCATCAGCCTTTGCATCCACATCAAAAATATTGATGCGGGTAAATGTATTGGCGGCTCCTTTTACACCATTCAGTTCGCCTGCTATAATCCTGATCTTACCTTTTGCATCAGGCAATTCCACTTCAGGAATTTTTGATGATGAAATATCCTGGTAAGCTGGCGGAGTAAGTTTATTTTTTGCCGGAAGGTTTACCCACAATTGAGCATTGTGCAGCACACCGCCCTTACGGCTGAATTCCTCTTCATGAAATTCTTTGTGAAGAATTCCCGATCCGGCAGTCATCCATTGCACATCGCCGGGATAAAGTTTTCCAGTGGCCCCGGTACTATCGGCATGTGCCAAAGCACCTTCCCACAAAATGGTTACTGTTTCAAAACCCTTGTGCGGATGTACATCCACACCACGGGCATGATTGGTTGGTAACAGTTCCCATGGTTCTACATAATCAAGCATCAGGAAAGGGCTTAAATCCCGCCACATCTGCGACGTAAAAAACGTTCTCACTTTAAATCCATCTCCCACCATGTGAGGAGCGGCCGCTTTCCTGATATACTTAATTTGTTTCATGTTGATTGCTCCTTATTTTTTTGTTTCAACGGGAACAATAACTGTTTCGTTATTGCTTCACAAACTGAACGTTCAGCTGAATTTTCACTTCATCACTTACCACAATACCACCAGCTTCTGTTACAGCATCCCACGATAAACCAAATTCTTTACGCTTCACTTTTCCTTCTGCTTCAAAACCAATTTTTGTTTGTCCCCATGGGTCAACTACCAACCCTGAATATTCAGCTTTAAGCTCAACAGGTTTTGTAATATCACGAATGGTTAAATCACCCTTCAATACATAAGCGTCACCGCTCTTTGCAAATGAAGTTGATACAAACTTCAGCTGGGGAAATTTCTCTGCATTAAAAAAGTCATCACTTTTCAGGTGACCATTTCTTTGTTCATCACGAGTATCAATGCTGTTAATATCAGCAGTGAATTCAATTGCAGCATCAGTGAAATCTTCTTTCTCTGCTGTTAATGTACCATCAAAAGTTGTAAAATGACCTGTTACTGTTGTAATCATCAGGTGCTTTACTTTAAAGAGGATGTCGCTGTGAGCCGCATCAATTTTGTACGTTGCCATGTTGTTTCGTTTTTAAATTTTTAATTGTTGTTATTGTTTAGTTTTTATTGAATTGCCATTGGTACTTCCATCAGTAATACAGTTGCATCTGTTGTTGCTGTAATAGTTAACTCATCTGTATTTGTTATTCCAAGTCCGTCTCTTTTGTTTAATTCCTGGTTGTTGATGGTTACATTTCCTTCAATTACAAATGCATAAACTCCATTTCCTTTTTTATTCAGTTTATACGATGTAGAAAAACCGTTTTCAAGATTTCCCAGGCTGAACCATGCATCCTGATTTGTCCATACTCCATCTGCATTCTGATCCGGGCTTACCACCTGCAGCAGATTGTTGTACATTTTTGCTGCATCAAGTGTAACCTGGCCGTAGCGGGGCTGCACATTGCGTTTATTGGGAAACACCCATATCTGCAAAAACTTCACCTCCTGGTCATTGTTGGCATTCATTTCACTGTGGCGAATACCGGTTCCTGCACTCATTATCTGCACATCACCTTGTTTAATCACTGTTTCATTGCCCATACTGTCCTTATGTTTCAGATCACCACTTAACGGAATGGAAATGATTTCCATGTTGTCGTGAGGGTGAGTTCCAAAGCCCATACCTGCTGCAACAGTATCATCATTTAAAACACGCAATGCTCCAAAATGCACCCGTTCTTCATTGTAATAACCGGCAAAGCTGAATGTATGATAGCTGTTCAGCCAGCCGTGATTGGCATGTCCTCTTGTTTCTGCTTTGTGAAGAATCATGTTCATAATCGCTCCTTTTCTTATTACATGTACATACATGTATTTGTTCAAAAAAAATTAAATTTCACTTTCCCTTACCAGCTCCAGCAATTCGTTCAGCTGTTTTGCTGCCGCTTCATCCATCTGGATGGTCTTTTCAAATATTTCATTGATCTTTTTCGTACAAAGGTCAAGAATGTTAAAACCAGCAGCTGTAAGTGTCATCACTGTATGACGTTTATCATTCGGATCGGTTGTACGCTTTACGAGTTTCTTCAGTACCAGCCTGTCGATAATCCTTGGTACATTTGAGCTTTTTTCAATCATCCTTCCCGCAATATCTTTTACACACATTTCATCGGGAGATTTTCCTTTAAGAATTCGCAATACATTGTATTGCTCATGAGTAAGACCGAAATTCTTCAGCTCCCTGCTCATCATCGTCTTTAACCACCAGGCTGTATATAAAACATTCAGCCCGGCCTTTTGGGTTTCGTTTCTGAAATTCACGCTTTTAATGGCTTGTTCAAGTTTCACCATGCAAATGTATGTACATACATGTAATTTTCCAAAAACAAAAATCCCCCGGTAGTCCGGGGGATGCTATTTTCACATTTGTTTATCTTTTTTCGGCCTGGCTAATCAGGTTTTTGATGTTTTTACATTGCATATACTCCTCGTCAATCTGCACATAGAAGGTATTGGAGTTTTTCACAAACCATTTTTCAAGTTCTTTTTCTCTCTTTTCTTCCAGTGCCCTGTTGGCGATTTTGCTGTAATCATCTTTCATATTTTCCCTGTGTGGAGCGGTGCGGCTGATCAAATAAACCATACGTACTCCTTTTTTACCACGCTCATCAGTAAAAGCAATTGGCTGGGAATATTCGCCTGGCTTAAGTTTATCAAGATAAGGGATGAGGTCTTTATCTAACTGATCAATAGTGATGGAAGTTGAACCATCTGCACCGGAAACTCTTCCGCCAGTATATTTTGACGTTTCATCATCAGAATATTTGCTCACTGCTTCGCCAAATTTGATTGTGCCGGCAATAATTTTTGAACGAACAGTATCGAGTCGGCTGATAGCCAGATTTATATCTTCCTGATTAATACGTGGAATTTTGAGAATATGCCGGATCGTTATTTCATCGCCATTTCTTGAAAGACATTGGATAATGTGATAACCAAACTTTGATTTAATTACTCTTGAAATCTGTCCTTCTTTTAAGCTCATTGCTGTATTAAAGAAAGTGGGATCCCATTGCTTATCGTTGCGGTTCAGCACATATAAACCACCATTTTCTTTTACAGCAGGATCTTCGCTGTATTGTGTAGCAAGAAATTCAAATTTTTTAGAACCGTTTTCAACCATCCGTTTATATTCCTGTAGTTCATCTTTTGCAAACTCATCCATTTCACGACCTGCCTTGGGGTAAACAACTATTTCTCCAATTTCCAGTTCAACTTCATAGAAACGCAAACTGTCTTTCGGGATTTTATCAAAGTAAGCCCTTACTTCGGTAGGAGTGATTTTTACATTTTCAACAATCTTTTTCCTCATAGCATCAGACAGGAGCATTTCCTTTATCGGGTCACGCATTTCTTCACGAAACTGGTAGATGGTTTTGCCGGTTATCTGTTCAATTACTTCACGGGAACCGTATTGCTGGATAAAATAGCGTACACGTTTATCAACTTCTGCCTCTACTTCTTCTTCGCCAACAGGCAATGAGTCTTTTTCAGCCTGGATAGCCAGCATTTTACTAATAATCAACTGCTGCATAATCATGCAGTGGGCATCGGGAGGCATTTCATAGTCTTTGCTTTTTGCATCATTAATCTGGTTGTCAACATCCGATTTCAGCACAATGCGATCTCCGACAACACCAATAATCTTATCTGCAGTAATTTTTTTGGTTTGCGACTGCACTGCAAGCGCCAACACCAATAACACAATTGTAAATAATTTCTTCATCTATCAGGAAATGAGGGTCAAAAATAATAGAGATGGCCGTCTTTTAAACACGGCCATCTTGTTTTAACATTCTCTTTTTACGAAAAGAGTGTTTATAATGTACGTTTTACTTCTTCTTCTTCAAAGGCCACTACAGTGTCGCCAACGTTCATATCGCTGAAGTTTTTAATGGTTAAGCCGCATTCCATATTTGAGGCAACTTCTTTTGCATCATCTTTAAAACGCTTCAGACTTCCAAGTTCAGCAAAAGCGCCTTCCTGTCTTGGATATACAAGAACCCCGTCTCTGAAGAGGCGGATTTTTGCATCACGTTTCATTTTGCCGTCAAGAACAAAACATCCTGCCACGGTAACCTTATCAAACTTGTATACTTCACGGATTTCAACATTCGCAACTTCCTTCTCTGTAATTTTCGGTTCGAGCATTCCTTCCATGGCACTCTTCACTTCTTCAATTGCATTATAGATGATAGAGTAGTTTTTGATTTCCACGCCTTCATGTTCGGCAAGCCTTGCAGCCTGTAATGAAGGGCGAACGTTAAAACCAATCAGGATTGCATCGGATGCACTAGCTAATGTAACATCGGCTTCTGAAATCTGACCAACAGCACGGTGAACTACGTTTACTGCAATTTCTTCAGTTGAAAGTTTTTGCAAAGAGTCAGTCAGGGCCTCTACCGAACCATCCACGTCACCTTTGATAATGAGGTTAAGCTCTTTGAAGTTACCCAAAGCCAAACGACGACCGATTTCATCGAGTGTGATATGCTTCCTTGTTCTGATGCCCTGTTCACGAAGGATTTGTGCACGGCGGTAAGCAATTTCTTTTGCTTCAGCCTCATCTTCATACACTTTGAATTTTTCACCAGCCTGCGGAGCACCGTTCAATCCGAGTATCTGGGCCGGTGTTGAGGGGCCTGCTTTTTCAATTCGCTGGTTACGTTCGTTGAACATTGCCTTAATGCGGCCAAAATACTGGCCGGAAACAATCAAATCGCCTTGCGATAATGTGCCGTTTTGCACAAGGATAGTGGCCACATAGCCACGGCCTTTGTCAAGTGATGCTTCGATAATTGAGCCGGAACCTTCTCTTTCAGGATTAGCCTTCAGATCAAGTAATTCGGCTTCGAGCAATATTTTCTCCAGCAGTTTATCAACATTCAATCCTTTTTTGGCTGATAATTCCTGGCTTTGGTATTTACCTCCCCATTCTTCAACCAACAGGTTCATTTGCGATAATTGCTCATAGATTTTTTGAGAATTAGCACCATCCTTATCTATTTTGTTAATAGCAAAGATCATTGGTACTCCCGCCGCCTGAGCGTGACTGATAGCCTCTTTTGTTTGTGGCATCACTGCATCATCGGCTGCAATAACAATCACTGCAATATCGGTTACTTTGGCACCACGGGCACGCATCGCTGTAAAGGCTTCGTGACCAGGAGTGTCAAGGAATGTGATTTTTTTACCGGATGAGGTTAATACCTCATAAGCACCGATATGCTGTGTAATACCGCCTGCCTCGCCAGAAACAACATTGGCATTCCGGATATAATCAAGCAATGAAGTTTTACCATGGTCAACGTGTCCCATAATGGTAACAATGGGAGCACGGGATTGCAGATGCTCTTCTTCATCAAGAATTTCTTCTTCTTCCATTTCGGCCTGCTTCTCCATATCAATAAACTCTACTTCAAAGCCAAATTCACCAGCAACCAGTTCAATTACTTCAGCATCGAGGCGCTGGTTAATGGAAACCATCAAACCAAGTCCAAAACATTTTGCGACAACATCTGTTGCCGATACATCCATCAGGTTGGCAAGTTCGGCTGCGCTGATGAATTCTGTTACCTGCAACTTGTTGTTTTCTTCGCCCTCTGTGTTATGGTCGGCATGTTCTTCACGCTTCAGCTTACGGTATTTTGCTTTCAGGCTCTTACCACGACCACCGGCACCAGAAAGTTTAGCCTGCGTTTCACGGAGTTTTTCCTGAATTTCTTTTTCATCAATGACTTTATCTTCCCTGCGGGTAATGGCCGGACGATTACGGTCTCCGGGTCTGTGGGCCCCACCTCTTCCATCTCTGCGCTGACCGTGCCCTTGTCCTTGCTGCTGTCCGCCACCACGGTGTTGTCCACCGCCTTGTTGCTGCTGTTGCTGACCACTCTGAGGACTGCCTTTTTTATCAATTGGAATACGCTTGCGCTTACGTTTTTCTTTATCAGAGGCCGGTTTAGGTCTTGTATCGGGGTTTACCGGAAGTTCAATTTTACCAAGAATTTTTGGTCCTTCTAATTTTTCGGCTTTGATATTTTCAATAACCACATCTTCTTCCTGCACTTCCTGAACTGGCGGTTCTACAACTTCAGGCTCCGGTTCGGGCTCGGGTTGCTTCACTTCTTCAACAGGTTTCGGCTCCTCTTTCTTTTTCTCCGGCTCTGGTTTCTTCTTTTCAATTTTCTTTGGCCGGGTTGAAGAGTCAATTTTATCAAGATCAATTTTTGCAATAATCTTCGGTCCTTCTACTTCAGGAACTTCAATTTTTGCTACTTCTGGTTCAACTGGTTTTTCTTCCGGTTTTGGCACTTCGGGCACTATTTCAACAACCGGTGGTTCTTCCTGTTTCACTTCTTCCACAACAACAACCTTGGGTTCTTCTTTTACAACCTTCTTCACTTCCTTTTTAACTGTCTGATCTTCCTCTTCTTTTTTCTTTTTCAGATCAGCCATGCCACCTTTGGGAATTTCAATCTGATCACTTTTTGCTTTTGCTAATTTGTCAGATGAAAATTCTGCCTGCAGGGCTTTGTACATCTCTACAGTAAGCTTTGCTGTTGGTTTCAAGTCATCCTTGCTAAATCCTTTTCCCGCCAAAAAATCTATCAGTGTATCCTTACCGATATTAAACTCTTTAGCCGCAGCCAATAATCGTGGTGTATTAGATTCTGACATAATGTAGTTCCCTTTTCTGTTTAGATCAGGGAAAACTGGTTTTAATGTTTAAATAATTCTATCAATCAATAATCATTACTGATTATTCGTTCTCAAATTCTTCTTTCAGGATACGCTGTACTTCTTCAATCGTTTCTTTTTCAAGATCTGTACGGCGTTCCAGTTCGGCTGTTGTTAATTCAAGTACACTGCGTGCAGTATCACAACCTACACGTTTCAGTTCATCAATCACCCAGCCTTCAATTTCATCTGTAAATTCATCAAGATCAACATCAAATTCATCTTCTTCGCCTTCGTTGTCACGATAAACATCAATTTCATAACCTGTGAGTTCACATGCCAGTTTGATATTCACACCTTTTTTTCCAATGGCCAGGGAAACCTGGTCGGGTTTCAGAAATACTTCAGCATGTTTACCTTCCTGATCAATATTCATGCTGGTGATTTTTGCAGGTGTAAGCGAACGCTGAATCAACAGGTTGATATTGTTTGTAAAATTAATTACATCAATATTTTCATTTTTCAGTTCACGAACAATTCCATGAATACGGCTTCCTTTCATACCAACACAGGCTCCAACCGGATCAATGCGGTCGTCAAAGCTTTCAACAGCAACTTTTGCTCTTTCGCCGGGTTCACGAACAATTTTCTTGATAACAATAAGTCCATCAAAAATTTCAGGTACTTCAATTTCAAGCAGCTTGGCCAAAAACAGCGGACTTGTTCTTGAAAGAATAATAACAGGTGCATTATTTTTCAATTCCACTTTCTTGATAACTGCACGGATGTTTTCACCTTTTTTGAAATAATCCTGTGGTATCTGTTCGCTCTTTGGTAAGAGTAATTCATTCCCTTCTTCATCAAGAAGTAATACTTCTTTTTTCCAAACCTGGTAAACCTCAGCGCTGAGAATTTCTCCCACCCTGTCGGAATATTTTTTAACCAGTACGTTTTTCTTTAAATCACCAATACGGCTGGCCAGTGTTTGTTTTGCTGCAAGAATAGCACGGCGGCCAAAATCATGAATATCCACATCTTCGTACAATTCCTCTCCAACCTCGTAATCGGGTTCAATTTTTACAGCATCGCTGTAAGCAATTTGTGCGAGGGGATCTTCCACCTGCCCGTCTTCAACAATTGTACGGCGGCGCATGATTTCAAGGTCGCCTTTTTCGGTGTTTACAATCACATCAAAATTATCATCAGCTCCGTATTTTTTACGCAGCAATGTTTTGAACACGTCTTCCAGAACTTTCATCATGGTGGGGCGGTCAATATTTTCCGCATCCTTAAACTCCTGGAAACTTTCAATCAGGTTGATACTTGCCATAATACTATTTTTTAAAAGCACTGCGGCTGCCCGCTGCAGCCGTGATTAATGAAATACGATTTGAATTTTTGTTGATTTTATGTCGTTAAATAAAATACTGTGTTGTACTACTTCCTGCTTTTTTCCTTTGCCTTTTGTTTCTTCAACAACAATGTGTTCTTCGGCTGAAAGCAGTTTTCCGGTAATTTTTTTCCCGTCTTTTAAAACAACCTCAACATTGCGGCCGATATTTTTTAAATACTGCCGGTGCAGTTTCAGAGGTTCTTCCAGCCCTGGCGAAGACACTTCGAGAGCAAAATCCCCATCGTTAAATAAGGCCGATTCTTCTATCAGTTTGTAAAGCGCCCGGTTGTAGCTGATACACCGGCTTAGCGGAAGCCCACCATCTGCATCAACAAAAATCTGGATATTGTTTCCGGGTTTCAGTTTTACATCAACCAGGAAACAATCTGCATCATTACTGATAATATCTTCAGTAAACTGCCGGATTTTTGCTGCCTTTTGTTCAATGTTCATGTAGTAGTAATAAAGAAGGGAACGTTATCCGTTCCCTTCCGCTGATTCTTTAATCCGCTGCAAATGTAAAGGAAGGATGCTGAATGGAAAAATTATTTTTACAAAGCTGTGTTTAGGTTTAGGTGATTCTTCACATTTGCTGCTTTTACTTTCATTTATCTTTGCAGCATGATTTTACGAATTCTTGTAATTGCAATTGTTCTGTATTTTCTTTTTCGCTTCGTTTTCAATTTTGTTTTGCCGGTAGCAAAAGCAACCCGCCAGATGAAAAACAAGATGAATGAGTTTAATAACCGTATGCAGGAGCAGCAGAACTCTTCGCCACCTCAAACGAATACAGGCAAAACCACTACTCCAAAAGGTGGTGATTATATTGATTTTGAAGAGGTGAATTAAAAAAGCAGTTCATTAATTGTTATCCAGCAATCCCAGTTCCTCCACTTTCATTCCCGGTTTCAGGTGAATGGTTTGGATTCCCAGTTGCATTGCAGCTTCAATATTATTAATGCTGTCATCAATAAACAATGTTTCCTCTGCAATCAGGTGATGTTTGTGCAAAATGTATTCAAACGCACCGGCATTGGGTTTTCTGTGCCCGATGCGGTGTGAATAATAAACGCCATCAAACAAATTATCAAAGTGCGAAGCAGGATAAGTTTGTTCAAACCGCTGCAAAAATTCCTGAATATGAATTTCATTGGTATTGCTGAGCAGGTAAAGCCGGTATTTTTTTCGCAACAGCGGAAGCATGGCCATGCTTTCTTTTCTGAAATCGAGCAGCAAAGCATTCCATGCATGTTTTATTTGTTCGTCGGTAACAGCAAGACCGGTTTCCTTTCGGAAAGCGTCATAAAAAAAACCGGTATCAACTGTAGTTTCTAATTGTGCAAAAAGCGGGTTACTGTGAAATTGAGTAAAATAAGAAGCAAAGTCTTTTACACCCAACTCTGTAAATGCCTTTTCTGTAAGTCGGAAATCAATATTAAACAACACGCCGCCCAGATCAAAAATGATATTCTTAATATTTTGCATGCTGCAAAGAAATTAAATGATATTGATACTTCGTTTTTTCTATCTTTGCCACCGCCCAAACGGGTTCAGGATCCTTAGCTCAGACGGTTAGAGCATCTGACTCATAATCAGAGGGTCGCAGGTTCAAATCCTGCAGGATCCACCAGCGATGCCGGTAAGACAGGAAGACGGGAAAACAGAACACTTCCCGGCTTTGTTTCTTTCCGGCAATTTTATTGAGGCTTTAACCTTTGATTAACCCTAAAGCAAATACATTTGCCCACACTGAATATTATTATGAAAAAAGCAATTTTATTTTTACTCCTTGTTACCACCGGCGTTACACTTGTTGCCCAGGAAACAGAAAAAAAGAAAAAGAAAGACTGGTCAAAAGTCAACCTGAACAACCGTCCGAAAGATCATTTAATGCTTCAGGGCGGCTATCTGATGTGGATGAACAGACCCGACACCATCGCTACAAAAGGATTTGCCCGTTCGGTAAATGTTTACTTCATGTTTGATTTCCCTTTTAAAGTTGATCCCCGTTTCAGCGTAGGGTTAGGTGCAGGTGTTGGTACGGATAATATGTATTTTGATAAAAATGCAGGCCGTAACCTCAATATCATCAACAATACATCCTTCAGCTTTGCCAAAAACACAGGAAAAGACACAATAAATAAATACAAAACAATTAAGCTGTCAACTGTTTATCTTGAAGCGCCTGTAGAAATACGTTTTATGGTCGATCCTGAACATCCAAACAAAAGTCTCAAGTTTGCGCTTGGGATGAAGGTTGGAACCATGATCAGCGCTGTAGATAAAACAAAATTTTCAAGTGATGTTAACGGCTACACCTCTTACACTTTAAAGGAAAAAAGCCGCAAGCACTTTAATAATTTAAGGCTTGCAGCAGTAGCCCGTATCGGCTTTGGTAATTTTGGTCTTTTTGCCCAATATCAACTGAATGATTTTGTAAAAGAAGGTCAGGGACCCAATCAAATAAGACCTTTTACAGCAGGGATTACTCTCACAGGATTGTAATTTCATAACAATACGACTGAAAGCGGATGAATTTTTCATCCGCTTTTTTTATTTAGAACACACAGCAATTTATTACCTGCAACTAATCACTTACAGCTTTATTCATCCCCCTACCTTTGCACTTGAATTTATACCAAGTGATTGAACGTAAACAAGCAATACAACAGGAAGAGAGAGCCGTTCTTGTAGGACTGATACAAAAAGGACAAACTGAATTACAGGTACAGGAATATATTGATGAATTGTCTTTCCTGGCAGAAACAGCCGGTGCGGTAACTGTAAAAAGATTTTTACAGAAACTCACACATCCCGATAGTAAAACTTTTATCGGCAAAGGAAAATTGCAGGAAATAAAAGAGTATGTGCGGGACAGGGATATTTCACTCATCATTTTTGATGATGAACTTACTGGTGCACAAATCATGAACATTGAGAAAGAACTAGGCATTTATACCATTGACCGCAGCGATCTTATTCTCGACATCTTTGCCCGTCGTGCAAAAACAGCACAAGCTAAAACACAAGTGGAGCTTGCACAATATCAATACATTTTGCCCCGGCTGAAAGGTATGTGGAAGCACCTTGAACGGCAGGGGGGTGGTGTGGGTACAAGAGGGCCCGGCGAAACTGAAATTGAAACCGACCGCCGTATTGTTAAAGATAAAATTGCATTATTGCGGAAGCGGCTGGCCGAAATAGATAAACAGGCATTTACCCAGCGTAAAGATCGTGGTGAGTTTATCCGTGTGGCACTGGTAGGTTATACCAACGTTGGCAAAAGCACCCTCATGAATATCCTGAGTAAAAGAGATGTTTTTGCCGAAAATAAACTCTTTGCAACACTTGATACCACTACCAGCAAAGTAGTATTTGAAAATACTCCTTTCCTGTTGAGCGATACGGTTGGGTTCATTCGTAAACTGCCACATCATTTAGTGGAAAGTTTTAAAAGCACATTGGATGAGGTAAGAGAAAGCGATGTATTACTGCATGTAGTTGACATTTCGCACCCGCAGTATGAGGACCAGATGAATGTAGTAAACAAAACGCTGCAGGAATTGAAATGTTACGACAAACCTGTCGTTACTATTTTCAACAAAATGGATTTGTATGAAAAAAGCCATTTTGACGAATGGCTGGAAGATGAGGTGAAAACAACCATTTTACAGGAACTGAAAGAGCGTTGGGAAAATGAAACCAGGGGTAATTGTGTGTTTATTTCCGCAACTGAAAGAACCAATTTAGCTGAACTGCGCAGCCAGGTGATGGAAAATGTGCGAAACCTGTACCGTATCCGTTATCCTTACAAAACCGAATACCTCTATTAATGAGTACGGAAAAAAAGTACAACTGGCACAAAATTGCCGACCATATCAACGAACTGCCCTGGCAGGAAAACCAGTTGTGTGAAATAGAGCTGAAGGGGAAACACATCTGCCTTGCACAATACAACAGCAAAGTTTCGGCCTGTGCTGCCAAATGCCCACATGCAGGGGGATACTTGTCCGATGGATATATTGATGCAGTTGGAAATATTGTTTGTCCGTTGCACAGGTATAAATTCAGTCTTCAAACGGGACGTAATTCAAGCGGTGAGGGATATTTTTTAACAACATACCCGGTTGAAGAAAGAGAAGATGGGCTTTATCTTGGTATTGAAGACAAAAAATTGTTTGGCTTGTTTTAAAAAAAACAGGGTGATATAGAAATGTAAATTTGAAAATCCCCTATTTTTGCAACCCCGAAAGGGAAACACTCCTCCCTAGCTCAGTTGGTTAGAGCATCTGACTGTTAATCAGAGGGTCGCTGGTTCAAGTCCAGCGGGGGGAGCAGAAAAACGGTTACATAACAAATGTGTAACCGTTTTTTAATTGAGGTTATGAATTACAAAGTATTATTTCAAACTGTTGTTGGCTGGATTTCAGGCATTTTGTTTTCACTTATCGGTTTAATCAATATATTTTGGGGAAACGATCCTGAATTTGGTGTTTTTTTGTTTGCACTTTCATCTGTTTTTTATCCCCCGTTTAATGTTTTATTCAGGAAGGTTACCGGCCGCAGCATACCCTTAATTGCAAAAATTATTTTGGCACTCTTTATTCTTTGGACAAGCCTGGGTGTGGGCGAATTGTTTGATAAAATAGGTATGATGCTGAAGTCGTTCTGATGTTCCGGTCAGTTCTGTTTCATTTTTTTAAATGGAGAGAACTTCTTTTTCAAATTTTCCTTTTCTGTAACGTCTGTCACTATTCAGGCTTTTCTCTTTGTTTAATATTGTATTATGGCAACTGATATTAAGCAACATTGGGAAACCATATATGAAACAAAGCAACCCAGCCAGGTAAGCTGGACACAGGAAGTTCCTGAAATTTCTTTGGCATTTATTCATCAGTTTAATATACCAAAGAATGCCAGTATTATTGATATAGGCGGGGGCGACAGTAAGCTTGTTGACTACCTGCTTAAAGAAGGGTTCACAAATATTTCTGTACTTGATATTTCTGCTGCTGCAATTGAAAAAGCTAAACTGAGGCTTGGAAGCGAGTCTGATAAGGTTACATGGATTGTTTCTGACATACTTGATTTTCATCCTGCAGAAAAAATACGATGTGTGGCACGACAGAGCAGCCTTTCATTTTCAAACCAATCCGGGAAGTATCAAACGCTATCTCAATGTTGTAAAAAATGCTGCCAGGGGAATGGTAATTGTTGGAACATTTTCAACCGATGGCCCAAAGAAATGCAGCGGTCTTGACATACAACAGTATGATGAAGAAAGTATGAAGCAAACGTTTGAACATAACTCTTTCAGGAACGTTGAATGCAAACGTGAAGATCATGTTACTCCCGCAGGTGTTGTTCAGAACTTTGTGTTCTGCAGTTTTATTAAAGCTGCATAAAAACCGGCAGCCTTTCAAACAACAGCTTTCAGAAACATTTTTTATAGCTGGCCATTGCTGCTTTTCCGTACTTTACAAGTGAAATAATTTGAGCTGCCGGTTAAAGCAACTAAATTATAACTGCAGTTCCTGTTGCAACAACCATGAGCATACTTCCGCCATTTCCAACAGTTTCAAAGTCCAGATCAATTCCCACAACAGCATTGGCGCCCATTGCCTGTGCTTTTTGCTGAAGTTCGTTTAATGCACTTGCCCTTGCTTCTTCAATTACACGTTCATACGTACCGCTCCGGCCACCAACTATATCACGTATGCCGGCAAAAAGATCTTTGAATATATTGGCACCGATAATAGTTTCGGCTGTTACAATGCCCAGGTATTTCTGAACTGGTTTTCCTTCAACTGAAGGTGTTGTTGTAAGTAACATGATATTTATTTTTTAAAAGAAAAATATGTTTCAAAAAAAATTTCATTCACCTTTCTTCTCAAATTTCTTTTCTGCCTCTTTTGCCTTTTCAAAGTCAAGTATCACACCGTTAATGCAGTAACGCAAACCGGTAGGAGGTGGGCCATCATCAAACACATGCCCGAGATGAGCTTTGCATCGGCCACATTGCACTTCTGTTCTGCTCATTCCATGGCTGTGATCGGGAGTGTAAATAATTGAACCTTTGCTGATGGGTTCATAAAAACTCGGCCAGCCGCAACCACTTTCAAATTTTGTATCACTTTTGAACAGTGAATTGCCACAGGCAGCGCAATAATATGTTCCTGCTTCATTAAATTTTTCAAACTTGCTTGTCCATGGACGTTCCGTTCCTTTTTGCCTTGCAATGTAATATACATCCGCCGGCAGTATCTTCTTCCATTCATCTTCGCACATGGCCACTTTTGATGTATCGGTTTTGGAATAAACGGGATTATTTTTTTTCTCTTCGCTCATAGTATTCTTTTTTTCTTTTGTTTGGGAAGACTGTGCATTGCAACCTGTAACTGCAAATTGCAAAATTGTTATAATCAAAAAGAGATATTTCATATTGCCTTCAATTGCATTATAAAAGTACAGAAGCTGCAAGGTTAAAAGCAACCATTTATCCTGTACAGCAAATTCTTAACAAAACTGAAAATAAAAACAACAGACTGTAACAAATGTTCGCATTTTTGAAAGATGCTTTTTGGCCTGTTCAATTAACAGTAGCAGCCTGAATATTTTTATGGTTCGTTACTGTTTGCTGTTTATATTTACAATTGAATCAAGGATTGTATAGTATGTTTAATCTCATCTTGTTTGGCCCTCCCGGAAGTGGAAAAGGTACCCAAAGCGAACGTCTCATCGAAAAGTATGGTTTGAAGCATTTAAGCACCGGTGATTTACTGCGCAGCGAAATTGCAGCTCAGACTCCTCTCGGAATGGAAGCAAAAAAATTAATGGACAAAGGACAACTGGTGCCTGATGAAGTGGTGATTGGCATGATCAGTTCAGCATTGGAGGCAAACCCAGAAGCGAAAGGTTTTCTGTTTGATGGTTTTCCACGTACAACAGCACAGGCTGAAGCACTGGATAAATTGCTGAAGCTGAAAGGCACACAGATCAACGCCATGATTTCTTTAATTGTATCGGAAGAAGAACTGGTGAAACGTTTACTCAACCGTGGTTTAACCAGCGGGCGCAGTGATGATACCAATGAAGAAGTGATACGGGCAAGGATTGTTGAATACCGTAACAAAACATCGGTGGTTGCAGATTATTACAAGCAGTTTGATAAACTGGCTGAAGTAAAAGGCGAAGGAAGTATTGATGAAATTTTTGCTTCGCTCTGCGAACAGATCGACAGCCACATGAATGATGATTAAAAACATCATTAATAAATTTTGTAAAGCCCGTCGTTATGATGGGCTTTCTTTGTCTTGATAAAAAACCTGTTGTATGAATCTTGAATTAAACGGCCAGTTGTTTATCGTTGGTGGTGCTACCAGTGGTTTTGGAAAAGCAGTTGCACATGCATTGCTCACTGAAGGTGCAGGTGTAATTGTTGTGGCAAGAGGTAAAGAAAAACTGGAACAGCAATATGCTCAGCAACCTTTAGCAGAAATTGTGGAAGGCGATCTTACACAGCACAGCGCTATTGAGACCTTGAAAACAATTGTTGGTCACCGGCAATTGCATGGCATGCTGGTAAATGCAGGAGGCCCGCCTGCTAAAATGGTGCTGGAAACAGAGCTGGAAGATTGGGATGATGCTTACTATAAAATTCTTCGCTGGAAAGTGGAACTTACACAGGCATTTGTTCCTGCCATGATCAAAGCAGGTTATGGAAGAGTGGTGTTTGTTGAAAGCTCAAGCGTAAAACAACCCATTGAAAATTTAGTGCTGAGTAATTCATTACGGCTTGCCGTTGTTGGTATGGTAAAAACATTGAGCCAGGAAATTGCACGCAGTGGTGTTACATTAAATATACTTGGCCCCGGCAGCCATAACACACCGGCTATTGACAGGTTGTATGTAAAGAAAAGCGAACAGACAGGTTTGCCTTTTGATGAAGTAAAACAGGCAGCTATCAATCAAATTCCTGTTGGTGCTTTAGGTGAAGCAGATGATTTTGCATCGCTTGCGCTTTGGCTGCTGAGCAAACACAGCCGCTATGTAACAGGGCAAACCATTACTGTTGATGGCGGCATGGTGAAAGGAACTTTGTGATGACAAAATTCGTTTTTCATAATTGCACTTTATTCTTACAAGAAAAAAAACCTCAGAGATGAAAAAAGCTTTTTTATTATTCCTCTTTTTTTCTTTTCAACATATCTGTATTGCCCAATCCTGGCAGGATACAGTTTTGCTGATAGTGCGGGCAATGGCCGATTTTAAACCGGAAAAACCGGGAGCTCAGTTAGCCATCAGCAGAAACGGGCAGCTTATTTTTTCACAAGCCTGGGGTATGGCCGACCTTGAGCATAATGTTGCGCTTACAACAGAATCAATTATTGAAGCAGGTTCAGTATCAAAACAATTTACGGCTGCCGCTATTTTATTACTTGAACAACAAGGTAAGTTATCAATAGACGACGATGTGCGGAAGTATATTCCTGAACTTCCCGATTACGGCGCAACCATTACATTGAGACACCTGATGCACCATACCAGCGGCATCAAGGATTGGGGTGCAATAGCCGCTATTGGAGGCTGGCCGAGAACTACCAAAACTTACAGTAACCACGATGCACTGCTGATCATGTGCCGCCAAAAAACATTGAATAACCTGCCTGGCGATGAGTTTATTTACAGCAATTCTGGTTACAATCTTTTTGCCATCATTGTAGAGCGGGTAAGCGGTGAAAGCCTTGCGGAATTCACCCGAAAAAATATCTTTCTGCCGGCAGGCATGAAGCATACGGAATGGCGCAATAATTTTAAAAAAATAGTACATAACAGAGCGATTGCTTATTCAAGAGCGGGTAATACATATTTTATGGATATGCCCAATGAATATGTTTATGGCAACGGTGGATTATTAACCACTGCGGAAGATTTATTGTTATGGAACAACTACTACATGGCTGGTAAATTTGGAAACTCATCATTGTTGCCGATGCAATTATCAACTACTGCACTCAATAGTGGTAAGCACAATAACTACGCTGCTGGTCTTATAGTAGATTCTGTAAGGGGATGGAAAAGTATTTCGCATACGGGGGCCACTGCGGGGTATCGTTCCATGTTGCAGCATTTTCCGGATTTGGGTTTAACAATTGCCTGGCTGCTCAACTCTTCTGATATTGACAATGGCCCGAATGTAGCGGTTACCGTAAGAAATCTGCTGGTAAAAGATATGAGTGTTGTTTTCAAAAAAGCAGAGCCAGTTTTCTACAACATTCCTGTAGAAAAATTGAAAAATTATACCGGCTGGTACCGGGATAAGAAGACTGCCGCAGCAAACAAACTGGTTTTACGTAATGATACATTGCGAACACTTGCAGGGAATGCACTTTTTCCTATTGCTGAAAATATATTCGTGCAGGGCCAGGCACGTATGGAAGTAACTTCAGGCATACCGGCTACCTTTCTTTTAATAAACGGCGCCGATAGCGTTTTATATGTTGCCGCCGACTCTGCACAAACAGATGAAAAGCATTTGCAGGAGTATGCGGGTGATTACTTGTCGGATGAGGCCGATGCAAAATTGACGATTAAAGTAAAAGACGGAAAATTAATGGCACAACAGGAAGCGCCGGTAACAGAAATGCTACTTGTGCCTACCTATAAAGATGGTTTTCGTATGTACGGGTTCAATGTTTATTTTGAGCGGAATAAAAAAAATAAAATTACTTCTTTACATGTTTTTTCGGGAAGGGCAAGAAACGTGGTTTTTGTAAAGCAAACAAAGTAAGGTTTACACAAACATTCATTTAACCAGCATTTATTGCATAAAAGGGTTGTCAACCTTCACAAGGTTGACAACCCTCTAACTATTTTCTTATATCATCTGTTTACCTGAATCCGTCACCATCAAGCAAATTACCTAAGCCGCCAAGCAAGCTGCCTTCTTCTTTACGGTTAGTGGTTCCGTATGAAAGAATACGGCTTGCCAGTCTTGAAACGGGTAATGTTTGTATCCATACTTTGCCCGGTCCACGTAAAGTAGCAAAGAATAAACCTTCTCCGCCAAAGATGGTGTTCTTGATTCCGCCTACAAACTGAATATCAAAATTCACCTGGTGAGTATAAGCAACTACGCAGCCCGTATCAATTTTTATTGTTTCGCCGGGCTGCAGTTCACGTTCAAATACATGTCCGCCTGCATGAACAAAAGCCATCCCGTCGCCTTCTAACTTCTGCATAATAAAACCTTCTCCGCCAAACAATCCTGTGCCGAGTTTACGTTGCAAAGCAATTCCGACACTTACTCCCTTTGCTGCACAGAGAAATGCATCTTTCTGGCAAACAACCGGGCCGCCCAGGCGCATTAAGTCAAGCGGAATAATTTTTCCGGGATATGGCGACGCAAAGCTTACTTTCTTCTTTCCTTGTCCGATATTGGTATAAGCGGTCATGAATAAACTTTCGCCTGTAAGAATGCGTTTACCTGCGCTGAATAATTTACCAAGTACACCGGTTGGTGCATTGGCGCTGCCATCGCCAAAAATGGTTTCCATCTGTACACCTTCATCCATTAACATAAAGCTGCCAGCTTCTGCAACGGCAGTTTCATTAGGATCAAGTTCAATTTCTACATACTGCATTTCTTCCCCAACAATGCGGTAATCAATTTCGTGTGCCTGTGCCATATGATTTTTTTTGTGAAATTAATTGCTCTTCAATTATTGCAAAACATTTTTTTGTTAACGGCAAAACAAAACCCTCTCTTTATGTGGAGAGGGTTTAGCTGTAACCAAAATAGAATTCTTATGCAGTACGGCTTATATTTTTCTGTTTTCCTAACCACACTTTCTTTCCCTGCAATGCTTTTACCAAATACATTATACCAACAAGGATGAAGAAGAATGGACCAAGGAATCCAAGCAATGCAATATACTTGGTGCCGTAAAAACGTTCCATTGGCCGGCGAAGGCGTTCAGAAATGATATACATACTGGGCACCATTACCAGTGTTAAAAAGAATGCAAAGATTAATCCGTAAATGATTGTCCAGCTCAGCGGTCCCCAGAACACCACACTATCACCACCAAAGAAAATTTTCGGATTGAGATGCTGGAACATCGAAATAAAATCAATATTAAAACCAACTGCAAGCGGCAACAAACCAAGCATGGTTGCAAGCGCTGTTAACAATACGGGTATGATACGGATCTTACCGGCCTGTATGGCTGCTTCTCTGGTTTTATATCCACGGTGACGCAGTTCGTCTGTAAACTCAATCAGCAGAATACCGTTCTTAATTACAATACCGGCTAAACCTACAATACCTACAAGGAACATGATCGTTGCAATGGTTTGCCCTGTTATGGCATACATGATCATTACACCAATTACGCTGAAGAAGATTTCTGTGATTACAATAAACGGCTTACTTAAACTGTTAAACTGTAATACAAGAATCATAAAGATTAATCCAATCGCAATCATCAGCGCCGTACCAAGAAATGCTGATGTTTCTTTTTGCTGTTCACTTTCCCCGCTTTGTTTAATTGTTACACCATCGGGTATTCTTGTCTTCGATTTAAAATCATCAATTTTAAGTTTAAGCGCTGCGTTGATAGGTGCTGTTTGACTTGCATCGGCAACATTCGATTGTAACTGAATAGTTCGTTTGTGATTTTTACGTTTAATACCACCACTGGTTGTTGTGTAATCAAACTTTGCGATGGCATTAATCGGAACTTGTTTAATCAGGCCTGTATTAAAATCACGGAATGTAATTTTCATATTCATCAGGTCGGTAATGTTGTTACGCTGCAGATCACTGTAACGGAGCTGAATTTTATATTCATCTTCGCCTTCCTTCAGCTTGCTGATTTCTTTTCCGAATAATGCAGTACGTATTTCCATTCCCACCTGGGCAGTGCTTACACCTTCAATCAATGCCCGTTCCCTGTCAACCGTAATAGTAATTTCCGGGCTGTTGAGGTCAACATCCATCTGCAGGTTATCAATTCCATCCACACGGTTTGTATCAAGATAATTGTACAAGTCAGTAGCTACTTTTGAAATGCCTGCGTAATCATCACCAATTACTTCAATGTTTACAGGTGGTTCGGTATTTGGTCCGCCAGCTTCCTGTTCCACGCTAATTTGTGCACCCGGAATATTCCTTATTGTATTCCTGAGTTCATCCATGATCGGCTGCGTTTTCTTTCCATGCCTTTTCTCAAATTCAACAAAAGAAATCTGGATACGTCCAAGGTTTGGTTGTGTACTTCTGTTATTATCTCTCGGATTGTTTGCGCTTACTGCCACATTGGAAATCACACTTTCCACAATTGAGCCTTCAGTACCCGGCTTTTCTTTTGCCAGTACTTTATCCACTTTCTGTTCCAATACTCTTGTGATCGAATCAGTGTATTTTACATCTGTTCCAACAGGCAGCTTCATGTAAACATAAATGATGTTTGGATCACCACTCGGGAAGAATGAAGTTGGGTTTCCACGTAAAAACAGCATTAATGCAGAAATAGGAAATAATATAAACAATGACAACAGCATCCAGCCGGGTCTTGTACCTTTTAACACCCAGCGCAACAGTTTCTCGTAACTGTTCATCAGCCTTGGTAAAATTCTTTCCTGGAAGAAATAAATCGAATCTCTCAGCAAATAACGGTTCATTACTCCCATCAATGCCATAAAGAACAGGAAGTTTCCAATACCGTGGTTGCCGAGTACATGCATGATTGCACCACCAATCCAGAACGCCCACCAGAACCATTTTTTAAAGATTTTATTCTTTGCTTCATCATATTCTCTTCCTTCCGGCTTCATGAAACTTACTGCAAACACAGGGTTGATGATAAACGCTACAACCAGTGATGCCGTTAAGGTAAAGATGAGCATTACCGGCAGATAAATCATAAACTTACCAATAATGCCTTTCCAGAAAAGTAGCGGGAAGAAAGGTGCCAGCGTTGTGGCTGTACCGGCAAGTACCGGAATAAATATTTCGCCTGCTGCTTCTTTTGCACTTCTTATAATCGGCACACGGCCATTGTGATATATACGGTGCGTATTTTCAATTACCACAATTGCATCATCCACAATAATTCCAAGACCAAACAGCAAGGCAAACAACACAATAAAGTTGAGCGAAATACCAGTGCCCACAATCCAGTCGCCCACAGGTAAAAACATAAAGGCAACAAACACACTCAACGGTACACTTAATGCCACAAAGAATGCGTTGGTAACACCCATGAAGAACATCAGAATCAGCAATACAAGAATAAACCCGATGATGATGGTGTTTACCAGTTCATTAAACGAGGTTTTTGTTTGCTTACTCTGATCGCCGGTAATTGTTACATCCAGGTCATCAGGCAACTCTTTACTGCTTTTCATTTCAGCAACGGTTGCTTTTACATTGTCGGCTGTTGAAATTAAGTTTTCGCCGCTGCGTTTAATGATGTTGAGTGTAATTACATTATCGCCATTCAGCCGTGCATAACTTTCCCTGTCTTTGATCGTATCTTTTACCGATGAAATATCCCGCAGGTAAATGGGAGCGCCGTTCACATTCTTAACAACAATTTTATCAATATCAAAAGCTGTTTTAAACTGCCCACGTACACGAACGGTGCGTTCCATATTGCCACTTTCAACCTGTCCGCCGCTGATGTCGCTGTTTTCACGCTTAATAGCACTTTCAATGTCACTGAAGGTAACTTTTGCCCCTGCCATACGGTAAGGGTCAACATTGATCTGGATTTCACGCTCAGGTGCACCCACAATATCGGCCCTGGTAATTTCTTTCAAACCTTCAAACCTGTCCTGCAGTTTATCGGCATATTGTTTCAGTTTCACTGCATCATAATTACCGCTTACGTTTACATACATAATCGGTATTTCACTGAAAGCAAATTCCTGTACTTCAGGCTGGGCTGTTAAATCCTGCGGCAGATCACTCTTTGCTTTATCAACAGCGTCTTTTACTTTCTGCTTGGCAATATCAGTTTTAACATCTGTATCAAATTCAACAATGATTAACGAATAATCCTGCTGCGAAATGGATTGTACTTTATTTACCCTTGCACCGCTGATGCTTTTAATTTGTTTTTCCAGCGGACGGGTAACGAGGTTTTCAATATCTGCAGGTGCATTACCCACATGTATTGTTACTACCGAAATGGTGGGAACCACAATATCGGGAAACTGTTCTTTCGGTAAAGTTTGAAATTTATACAAACCGAGTGCAGAAATAAGTATCGTAACAATATAAATTGCCGTACGGTTATCAATACTCCAGCTTGTAAAAAATATTTCTTTAAACTTTTTACTTACTCCTTCTAAAAATTTTGATTGCATAGAATTTTTTTATGTAGTCGTCATTTGTATTCCTGCTCATCTTCACAGGCGTCGCACACTTGTACTTTTGTTCTCTCATCAACAGGTTTCTGCTGCGCCGCTGTTCAGTTCTTTCATTCTTTTTTATGAAGAAATGAAAGGCAGATTAAAATTTACATGGCGCTTGTTGTTACCACCTGCCCGTTGTACAAATTCTGGTAACCATCTGTAATAATTTGCATGCCTGCCTGTAAACCTCCTTTAATTTCAACCCTGTTGTTGTACGATTCACCAACAACAACCGGTTTTTTAACCGCAACAAAACGTCCTTTGCTGTCTTTCTCCATTACATAAACATATTTGCCATTTTCATCTGTTTGTACCAGGTTTACTGAAATCACAATTGCATTGGGCGCACTGTAATCTTTAATGCGAACCTGTGCAAGTGAATTTGGACGAACAGTTCCTCCCGGCACAGGAGCTTCAATTGTAAATGAACGGCTGTTGGGATTAATTAACTGTGATGAAATACGAACAGTTGACTGGTAGGTTTTATTAATATCCGGAATGGTTACTTCCACCTTGCTGCCAACATGAACACGGTTCATATAATTTTCGGGAACATCAACAGTTGCTTTTAATGTACCGGAGTTTACAATGCGTATCTGCGGACCGGCAGCATTAGCGCCCACAAATAATTCGCCCACTTTTACATTTACCACATCGGCAATACCGCTTACCTGCGAGTAAACAGTAAACAGTTTAATCTGTTCCTGCATGGTTGCAATTTGTTTTTCCAGTGCTTCCACATTTGTTTTCGCCTGTAACAACTGAACCTCAGAACCAATATTCTGATCGAACAGATTTTTCTGGCGCTGGTATAAATCCTTAGCAAATGCCAGTTGTGTTTCCTGTATTTTTATTTGCTGGCGAAGAACCTTGTCATCAAGTTTCAATACCAGTTGTCCTTTCTTTACAAATTGTCCTTCTTTAATAAAAATTCCTGTAACAACACCACCTTGCCCGTTTGAAGGAGCGATGTAAGAAATATCTTCTGCATCAATTTTTCCCTGCAGATCAATAAAGTGGGAGAAGTCCTCGTTTGTTACTGCAGCAACACCAATCAGTTTGGCTCTTGAATTACTGCCGCCTGCAGTATCAAGTTTTGCAATTTCATTCTGAAGTTCTTCTATTTTCTTGCCCAGTTTTTCCTGGTTTTTCTTCAGTTCTTCCAGCTTTGCTTTTTTTCCGTCGAGAGTTCCGAGTTTTTCTTTTCTTCCGCCACCGCAAGATGCCAGTACAACTGCTGCAGCAATAATCATTGTGTATTGTAATATGCGTTTCATACCTGTATAATTATTTGGTTGATTTTATTAATTCAGTTTTCCAATTGCTTTTAAGTAGTTGATTTTTGCAACAACGGCATTGTAAAGGGCTTCAAAATAATGCCCTTGCGCCTGCTGCCATTCAGTATCGGCCTGTAATACTTCAAAGCTTGTACCCACACCCTGCTCATATTTCTTTTTTGTGGTGTTGTAAACACGTTCAGCCAGTTCAAGATTTTTCTTCTGTGCATCCATTGTGAGAATTGCATTTTTCAGATTAATCTTTGATACGTTATGCTCAAGGTCAACAGCCTTTTTAAATTGTTCAATGTTGTTATTGGTTTTTTCGAGACTGTATCTTGCCTGCTGAATTTTGTACTTGCGCTGAAAGCCATCAAAGATGGGAATATTCAAATTCAATCCAATCAGGTTTGAGTTAAACCAGAACCAATCGCTTCCGGTAATGGCCGAATAGCTTTTATTCTGCTGTCCCTGCTCCTGGAATTGATACGAAACTGCAAGTGTTGGCAGATAGCCATACTTGTTACGTTTAATATCAAGAATGTTGAGTTTTTTTACAGTGTTAAGCAGGTTCATTTCACTTCGGTTGTTGTAATCAACAGTGCCATCGTCCAGAATATTTTCTTTTACTGTTTCATCATTTAATTTATCCGTAAGTACAACAACATCATTCTGGTTCAGTCCCATAGCAAACTTCAGTGCTGCGTAACCCAGTTCAATTACGTTTTGCAATTGTGTTTCTGTTGCTTTCAGATTATTGAGCGATACAGTTGTTTTATCAATATCCAGTTTTTCAACAAACCCGTTTTTGAACAGTTGTTGCTGGTCGCTTGCCAGTTTTTCCATTCGCTGAATGGTTTTTTTCAGTACATCTAACTGCTGTTCTGCAATTAATACCTGGTAATAGGCTTTTTGCACCTGCTCCCGCTGTTTATCTTCTGCTACTTTGATATTGTTCCCTGCAAATTCAATGGAAGTTTTTCTTGCCATCAATCCCACAAATACTTCCGGTTGAAAAAGCAACTGGCTAACTGATGCCCCTGCGGTAATATTCCATGGTTGTACAAAGCTGAATTCCCGTACTGTAAAGCTATACTTTGGCTGAATGGTGTTGCCGCTGCCGTCTTTTACACCTTCTTTATTCAGAACAGAGTAAATGCTGGTTTCACCTGCATCGGGGAATAAAATTTTCGGTAAGTTCAGATAATGTCCAACCTGGCCTGTAGCAGATGCCTGCGGCAATGCCATGCCAGTAATTTCTTTGTTTTGTGCTACCTGCTTCATTGAATCAACACGCAGGTTTTTGATGTCAATTGTGTTTTTTAGCGATAAGTCAACCGCATCTTTTACCGATAGCCTGAATTCTTTTGCAGTTTGTGCAGAAATTGTGCTACCCCAAAGCAAAAAGATAAACAGCCACTTACTTCTTACGAATATTCTCATACATCTTCTTTTTTAATTGTTCTTCTTTGTATTTGGTTATTAGTTTATATCCTTTTAATGTGGCAAGTCCGTAAAGGAAATGCTCCATGATTTCTCTTGTTACTTCAATCGGATTGAATTTTGAAGGTGATGCAGCAGCCATTGCAAACGGAACCATCATGGTTTCAACCCTGTAACGGCTCATCATTTCCACGTTAATATCTTCACGGTAAAGCTCTTCTTTTATACCACGTTTCAGATTGTGGGCAATTACCTGCAATAAATATTCCTCTTTCATTTGTCTGAAAGCTTCAAACGCCGTAGGATGAAATTTTTCCACATCATACAACACCATCGGGTTCAGCTGGGTAAACTGGTCGTATACCTGCTCCATTGTTATGAAAATTTCATCAACCGCATCTTTTGCTGTTCGTTTACACAGTTCGCAATCGTTGTGCATGTGCATCACCTGGTCGTTCATAACAGCTACCACCAGTTCATCTTTATCGGCGAATGAATGGTAAATTGTTTTTTTGCTTATACCCAGTTGAGAAGCAATGTCGTCCATTGATACAGACCTGATTCCATAGCGTAGAAAAAGTTCTCGGGCTTTTGTTTGTATTCTGTCTTTCGGTTCCATAATCACAATTTCGGCTGGCAAAACTATGGAAACTTTTATCGTTGCCAAAGTTTCCATCCCCGTTTTTTTCCTTTCATCAAAAAAAATAAAGAGCTGGCTCCCCGCTGAAACTGTATTTTTGATACCAAACACTTCAGCATGTTCAAATCATTCAGTTACCGGAATTTTCTCCAGTATTTTCTGCAGGGACTTCTTGTTTTGGCGCCGGTTGCAATTACCGCTTACGCCATTTATTTCATCATAACCAGTATAGACGATCTTATACCCATTTTTACTTTTACTGATGAGGGGGGAAATGTAAAAGTTCGCAATTTTGGTCTGGGCTTCGTTATTGTTATTGTTACCATAAGTTTGGTTGGTTACCTCAGTACTTTCTTTATCCAGAGCAGGTTGTTTAATATGTTCGACCGCTGGCTGGAAAAAGCGCCGGGTATTAAATTTATTTACACTACTGTAAAAGATTTTTTTGAAGCATTTGCGGGGGAGAAGAAAAAATTCAACAAACCGGTTCTGGCTAATATTGATGATAATGATGTGTGGCGTGTAGCTTTTTTAACCAAAAATGATATGGAAGATTTCGGGCTTAAAGATTATGTGGCCGTATATGTGCCCATGAGTTATTCTATTGCAGGAAATGTGTATCTTATTCCCGCAAGCAGGGTGAAGCCGATTGATCAGTTTGTTACCCCGGGCGAAGCAATGAAATTTGCAATAAGCGGTGGTGTAACAAAAGTTGAAGAAGATCAATAGCCTGCTTACCTGTTTTTCTCAATTATCAACCTGGTAACCTGTATGAAAAAATTCTGCTTAACACTGATGCTGCTATGTATGACACAGCAGGTTTTTTGCTGGGGCTTTTACGGACACAGAAAAATAAATTATCTCGCTGTTTTTTTACTACCGCCTGAAATGGTAGGCTTCTATAAGGCAAACATTGATTTTTTGAGTGAGCATGCACCCGATCCTGACAAGCGCAGGTATGCAGTACCTGAAGAAGGACCGAGACATTATATTGATATTGACCGTTATGGGGCTTATCCTTACAAAGAATTGCCACGTAATTATGATAGTGCTGTCAAAAAATTCAGTGCAGATACAATTCATGCGAATGGGATTGTTCCATGGTGGGTGCAAACCATGTTGTGGCGGTTAACAGCAGCTTTTAAAGAAAAGAACCAGTCAAAAATTCTGCGGCTCAGTGCAGAAATCGGTCATTACATTGCCGATGCTCATGTGCCATTACATGCAAGCAGTAATCATAACGGACAATTCTCCAATCAAAATGGAATTCACGGTTTTTGGGAAAGCCGTGTGCCTGAATTACTGGCTGATAAGGAATTTGATTTCTGGATCGGAAAGGCTGAATTTATCAGGAATCCCGGCCAGTTTATCTGGAACAGAGTATTGGAAAGTGCAGCTGCAGCCGATACAGTTTTATTGTACGAACGATTGCTTACGCATCAATTTCCAACCGATCAGAAATTTGCATTTGAAAACAGAAACGGCGTAACAACAAAAGTTTATTCTGCATCATACACCTCGGCATATAATGATAAATTACTGGGCATGGTTGAAAGGCGTATGCGGCAAAGCATTTATGCAGTTGCTTCATTCTGGTACACAGCATGGATCAATGCGGGCCAACCTGATCTTACTAAGCTATCGAACAAAGAATTTACTGAAGAAGAGTTAAAAGAATTTGAACATTTAAATGATAGCTGGCGAAAAGGAAAAATTGCAGGAAGAGAACATGAATAATCAGGTGTTACATAATAATTGATTTGTAACAAAAACATCAACCAATTGATCATTACTCATTTACTGCCTAACACCTGTTCCCTGTGAATCCATTAATTTTGCAGCATGATTCATAATTTCAACGCAGGGCCTTCAATTTTACCAAAGGAAGTATTTCAGAAAGCAAGTGAGGCTGTACTTAATTTCAATAACAGTGGTTTATCCATTCTTGAAATCGGTCATCGTACAGCAGTGTTTGAAGAAGTAATGAATGAAGCACGATCGCTGGTAAAAGAACTTATGCGTTTGAATGATGATTTTGAAGTATTGTTTTTACATGGTGGTGCTTCCACACAATTTATGCAGGTGCCAATGAATCTGCTGAGCGATGATGGTATTGCTTCTTATACCGAAACAGGCACATGGGCAGGCAAAGCCATCAAAGAAGCTAAATTGTTTGGACATGTAGAAATTGCCGGCTCAACAAAGGCAGACAATTATACTTCAATGCCCAAAGAGCTTTCCGTAACACCAACTGCAGCATATCTTCATATCACAACCAATGAAACCATTGCAGGAACGCAGTGGAATACGATTCCTTACAATACCGGTGTTCCGCTGGTAGCAGATATGAGCAGTGATATTCTGAGCCGTGCTGTTGATTTTTCCAAATTCAGTCTTATTTACGCAGGCGCACAGAAGAACATGGGTGCTGCAGGTGTAAATCTTGTAGTGCTCAATAAAAATATTTTAGGAAAAGTGAGCCGCACAATTCCAACTATTTTGGATTACAGAAATCATATTAAAGAAGGAAGCATGCTGAACACGCCGCCGGTGTTTGCAGTGTATGTTGCAATGCTTACCCTCAAATGGCTGAAAGAGCAGGGAGGTGTTGCAGCTATTGAAAAAATAAATAATGAAAAGGCTTCCCTTTTATATTCAACCCTGGAAAAAATTCCATTCATTAATCTGCCTGTTGCAAAAGAAGACAGAAGTAAAATGAATGTGGTGTTTACCATGAGTGATGAACAACTTGAAAAGGAGTTTTTACAAACATGTAAAGAAAACGGAATGTATGGCGTTAAAGGTCACAGAAGTGTGGGCGGTTTCCGTATCAGTTTGTACAACGCATTGCCAATGAGCAGTGTTGAGGCAGTTGTATCACTCATTAACCAGTTTGCTCAAAAGCATGGTTAATCAGGTTTTCAGTTTTAAACAGAATCTCACCAAAAAAGCTGTTTCTTTGCAGCGGTTAGTAAGTATTAAATATGGCTACAATAGTTCCTTTCAAGGCATTGCGCCCACAGGCGCAGTTTGCAAAACAGGTGGCGTCACGCCCTTATGATGTGTTAAACAGTAAAGAGGCTAAAGAAGAAGCACAAGGCAATCCTTATTCTTTTTTGCATATTACAAAACCGGAAATTGATCTTCCGGAAGAAACTGATCATTATGCTGCCGAAGTTTATTCCAAGGCAAAAGAAAACCTGCAGGCATTTATGCAGAGGGACGTTTTGTTCCTGGAAAGTAAACCCTGTTATTATATTTATCAACTTGTCATGAACGGCCGCAGTCAAACCGGGTTGGTTTGTGGCAGCGCTGTAAAGGATTATGAAAACGATGTAATCAAAAAACATGAGTTTACCCGTCCTGAAAAGGAAAACGACCGTATCAATCACATCAAAATAAGTGGTGCGCAAACAGGTAATGTGTTTCTTGCTTATCGTGATGTGGAGGAAATGAATGAGCTTATTGAAAAGTGGAAAGAAGAAAAAAGTCCCATTTACGATTTTGTGGCTGATGATGAAATTCAGCATACAATCTGGGTTGTAAATGATGACAAAGCAATTAAAACAATTTCCAACATTTTTAAGAAACAGGTTCCGCAAACATATATTGCTGATGGGCATCACCGGGCGGCATCAGCAGCAAAAGTCCGGGCATCTTTGGGTGAAAATGCCACTGCTGAAAGTATGTATTTCTTAACCACACTTTTTCCGGCAAGTGAACTTCAGATCATGGATTACAACCGTGTGGTCAAAGATTTAAACGGTTTGTCGTTACAGGAACTGCTGGAAAAAATAGCAACAGATTTTGATTATAAACTTATTGGCAAAGAGGCAGTAAAACCATCGCAACTGCACAGCTTTGGAATGTATGCTGAAGGAAACTGGTATGAACTCACAGCCAAAGCAGGCTCTTACACTGTTGATCCCATTGGTGTGCTGGATGTAACTATCCTCTCAGATAATTTATTAGATAAGCACCTTGGCATTAAAGACCAACGTACCGATAGCCGTATTGATTTTGTAGGCGGCATCCGTGGGCTTGGTGAACTGCAGAAACGTGTTGACAATGGTGAAATGAAAATTGCGTTCAGTTTATATCCAGTTACAATGGAACAGTTGTTTGATATTGCTGACAGTGGAAATATTATGCCTCCAAAAAGCACATGGTTTGAACCCAAACTGAGAGATGGATTGCTCACACATCTTATTTACCACGAATCTTAATTATATCAAAATATGAAAAGCGGCGTTTACTCAAACCCCGCTTTTCTTTTATTTTTGACCACGTTATGAAAAAACTATTTATTGCTTTCAGCCTTTTATTTGCTTCGGCTGCTGTTTGGGCACAGGAGCCCGATGCCGATCAGTTACATGAAACGGCAAAACAGTTTATGCGCAGCGGCGACTGGACCAATGCCGTTCTGGTTCTGAACAAAGCACTGGCAAAAGAGCCAACCAACCTTGCCCTGCAGAAAGATCTTGCACTCACATATTATTATCAGCGTGATTTTGCAAAAGCAAAAGAAACCATCAAGCCAATGATTGACAGAGAAGATGCTGATGTGCAGGTGTTTCAGGTTGCCGGTAATATTTTCAAGGCAATTCAGGAGTCAAAGGATTGCGAAAAAATGTATAAAAAAGCACTGAAGAAATACCCTGCAAGCGGAGCTTTATATGCTGAGTATGGTGAACTGCTCTGGCTCATGAGCGAACATGCTGCAAGTATTGCCCAATGGGAAACTGGTATAAAAACCGATCCTGCATTTGCCGGTAACTATTATTTTGCTTCACGCTATTATTTTTTCACAACCGACAAAGTATGGGCGTTGGTTTATGGTGAGATATTTATTAACATGGAAAGCTACAGCAGCAGAACTGCTGAAATAAAAAACCTGTTGCTGGATGGTTATAAAAAGTTTTTTTCTGATGACCCGAAACTGAAACCTGCTAAAAATAAAAATGAATTCTCCGAAGCATATACATCGGTAATGAAGCAAAACAGTATTGTGATTAACAAGGGTGTTACAACAGAAAGCTTAACCATGCTGCGCACCCGGTTTATATTGGATTGGAATAAACAATATGCGGCTAAGTTCCCTTTCAGGTTATTCGATCATCAAACACAATTGTTGCAGGAAGGAATGTTTGATGCATATAACCAGTGGATTTTTGAAGCGGCAGGCGACCTGGCAAAATATGAAGCATGGACAAAACTGAATACCGATCAGTATAATGAGTTTACTAAATTTCAAAAATCGAAATTGTTTAAAATCCCTGCGGGACAGTATTACAAAGCATCCAACTAATTTCATAAATCAATCCTGCAGAAGCAGGATTTTTTTTGTTCTGTCATTTGTAAAATCTCCTTATCTTCCTTAACGTAAAACAATTGCCTGCTATATGAGTCCAAGTCGCTTATTTGATTGTATTGAATATCAATTACAAAAATTTCCACGTGAAGATATGTTTGCCGCCAAAGAAGAAGGCGGCATCTGGCACAAGTACAGCACTCTTGCTGTAAAAGAGATGGTTGACAAACTTGCTGCCGGCTTCATTCATCTTGGCATCAGCGCTAATGATATGACGAATGAAGGGCGTGATAAAATTGCCATCATCAGTAATAACAGACCCGAATGGATGATACTTGACTTTGCTGTGCAAAAAATTGGAGCGGTATTAGTGCCGGTTTATCCAACACTTGCAGTCAATGAACTGGAATTTGTTTTAAATGATGCGGAAATCCGGTTGGTTTTTGTAAGTGATGAAGAGTTGTATAACAAAGTACAACAGCTGCGCAGTAAAACACCAACTGTACAGGCTGTATATACTTTTGACAATGTGCAGCATTCGCTTCACTGGAAAGAGATCATGAGCAAAGCAGATGCTGCTGATTTTACGGCACTTGCTGCTGCGCAGCAAAAAGTTGGCTATGAAGATCTGGCTACAATTATTTATACATCTGGCACAACAGGTACACCAAAAGGAGTAATGCTCAGTCATAAAAATATTCTCAGCAACGTCATGAATTGCGAAGAGGTGTTTACTGAGTTCTGTACCGCTGGTGATAAAGCATTGAGTTTCCTTCCGCTCAATCATATTTTTGAACGGATGGTTACATATATCTATCTCTACAATGGCCTTTCGGTTTATTATGCACAATCGCTTGATACGATTGGTGAAAATCTGAAAGAAGTACAGCCTGCAATATTTACAACAGTACCACGGCTGCTTGAGAAAGTATATGAACGTATTATGGGCAAGGGGCAGGAACTTACCGGATTAAAACGGAAACTGTTTTTCTGGGCAGTTGGTGTTGCTGAAGAATTTGAAATTAATACGAATAAAGGATTTGCATATCGTTTAAAACTTCACTTCGCCAACAAACTTATTTTTAAAAAGTGGCGTGAAGGGCTGGGAGGAAATGTAAAAGCCATAGTTACAGGTGCTGCCGCCTGTCAGGTTCGTTTGCTGCGCATTTTCACTGCGGGTAAAATGAATATTATGGAAGGTTATGGTTTAACAGAAACATCGCCGGTAATTGCTGTGAATCGTTTCAGTGAAAAAAACAGGATGTTTGGCTCTGTAGGGCCAATCATAAAAGGCATTGATGTTAAACTGGAAGCAGACGGAGAAATATGCTGCAAAGGCGATAATGTAATGATGGGCTATTACAAACGTCCCGATTTAACTGCCGAAGTAATTGATAAAGATGGTTATTTCCACACGGGTGATATTGGCGTGTTTGTTGGCAGGTTTTTAAAAATTACCGACCGGAAGAAAGAGATATTTAAAACCAGCGGTGGTAAATATGTGGCGCCGCAGCCCATAGAAAACAAGATGAAGGAAAGCGGGTTTATTGAGCAAATGATGGTTGTGGGGCCCGACCGGAAATTTTCCGGAGCATTAATTGTTCCGGCATTTGAAAACCTGAAAGAATGGGCTAGACAAAACAACATCAGTTTTGCTACTGTTCATGATCTTGTTCGCCACCCGGCTGTGCTGGAAATGTATAAACATATTGTGGAAGAATACAACGAACAGTTTAACCATGTGGAGCAGGTAAAGAAATTTGAACTGTGCACTAATGAATGGACGGTTGATGGAGGTGAACTAACTCCTACATTGAAACTGAAACGCAAAGTGATTATGGAAAAATATAAGGATGCAATTGAATGCATTTATGATTGATACAATACTCATTTAGGCCTGCTTGAATAAACAGATAAACTACAGAGAGCTTTTTTTAATAATTCTGTTATGATGTAATCAATGAATAACCGGATATAACGTGCCTGGCAATTTTAATGAAAGCCAGCAGTGTCAAAGTTATCTGACGGATTAATGCTGCATCTGTACATCAACCGGCAATGTGACTTCGTTCATGTTTAAGCAATTGATTTATCCTTACCTTGGCAACATCAACTCATTGCGATGAAAAAGCCAATAAAAGATGTTGTTTTTGTAACAGTGCAATTCCTGTTGTTCGGGTTGTATGTTTTTGAACTGTTGCCGAAGCTTAAACTGCCTTTTCTTGTTTCAATTGTTGGTTTGCCGGTTGCAGTTGCCGGGTTTATTGTTGCATTGTTTTCGGTTTTTAAGCTTGATCAGAACTTAACTGTTTATCCATCGCCAAAACAAGGTTCAGAATTAATTACAACCGGCCTGTACAAATATGTCCGGCATCCCATTTATGCCGGCATCATTTTCTTTGCCTTTGGTTTCGCCTTATTCTGGTCATCAGGTTTTAAGCTGCTTATCAGTGCGGCATTGTTACTCTGGTTCTGGTTAAAATCAGTTTATGAAGAAAAAAAACTGGCAGCCCGTTACAGTCAGTACAAACAATATCAGCAACAAACAGGAAGGTTTATTCCGAAACTTTAATTTCTTATTTTACTTAACTGCCATGGCTTTTCTGGCCGGGTTTTCTTCCCCAGTCAGGCAAATCAATATCAAGGTCATCGTGCGCTTCTGCCATCTGTTGCTTTAACAACAGCCGCATTTTGTTTATTCGGTTTGTATATTGTTTGTCGTTGGCAAGGTTGTGCATTTCCCATGGATCAAACTTGAGGTTAAACAGCTGTGTGGTAAGAACCCCGTCAACATTGTACACAATGAGCTTAAACCCATCAGGTGTTTTAATGCTTCTGCTCCAGTGCCCGTAAATATTATAAATGGAGGTGCGTATGTTTTTTGTTTTACCGTTAATAACGGGCATCATACTTTTTGCTTCAGTAGTTGCAGGCGGCTTTATATGCAGGTACTCGTACAAAGTAGGCGCAATATCGCTCAGGTAAACAAATGCATCTGAACGCACATTTCTGGGAATCCCCGGCCCCGAAATAATCATTGGCACACGTATGGAATGCTCGTATAAATTTTGCTTGCCCAGCAACCCATGCTGACCAACCGCTAACCCGTTATCGCCGGCAAACACAACAATTGTGTTATTTTTTAAGCCGTTTTTCTCCAGCGCTTTTAAAATTCGGCCCACCTGCTCATCCATTTCACTGATCATTCCATAATATAAAGCAATTTGTTTTTTTACATCTTCGGCCAATCTTGGGTGAGGCAGCAATTGTTCATCCCGCACCTTCAGATCGCCATTGTTAAAAGGATGCCGGGGTAAAAAATTTGGCGGCAGACTGATTTTTTCCGGAGAGTACATAGCTTCATATTTTGCAGGCGGTGTTCTTGGGTCATGCGGCGATGTAAAAGCTACATAACAGACAAAAGGTGATTGAGATGCTTCCTTACTTTCAAGAAAACGAATGGCTGCATCGGCATATAGCTGTGTGCTGAAAGTGTCGCTTTTCCTGGAAAGTTCTTTCGGGTATTGCCCTGATGCATCGTAATGGTAAACAGTCGGGTGAAACTGGCCTCCATCTCCTGTAAAATGCATTCCACCAAAGAAAATATCATCACCCGAGTTAAAAAAGCGGTTGTGCGATGCTTTATCGCTATGCCATTTACCTGTATGGAAAGTGGTATAGCCCTTTTGTTGCAAAAGTTCAGGTAAGCCAATAATGCTGTCTGGTATTATTGAACCATCAGCCGGCAGGCGGTTTAAAAAACGGCCGGTGAGCATCATTACCCTGCTGGGGATGCAAACTGCACCCTGGTGCCCTCCCATTACATGTGCCTGCGTAAAAGAAAATCCTTCTTTAGCAAGTTTATCAAGATTGGGAGTTTGAATTTCAGTGTTGCCTAATGCATGAATGGTGTTATGGCTTTGATCATCACTGTAAATGATAAGAATGTTTCTTGCCTTCTTTACTGTTTGTGCTTTAATACAGTTGCTAATCAGCAATGTAAGAAACATCCAGAATACTGTTCTGAGAGGTAATGACACGAAGCTTGTGCGTCGGTTTGTTTTCTTCATACAAATTGACTTTTCAAAAATTTTGAAAAGCTTATTATGACTTATAAGCTTTATCAGCTAAAGATACGTTCTGTAATTACCCGGGAAAGAGATTGTTGAAGCAACTTTAAAGCAAAATGGGAGAAAAAAAGCCGGATGCATAATCCGGCTTTGATGGTAGTCCCAGCCCTCCCAACTTCGAACCAGATTATAGAAGATTTGAAGACATTAGGAGACTTTGGATGACAATTACTGCAAAAAGCGAAAATTAGAAGTTCGACTTTTTTGATAGGGTTATCAGGAAAGTCCGGGATTATTGCCTAAAATACCTGCAGGTAAAGCAATACTGCTTTCTTCTTCATAATAATTTCCACTATAATTCAGAATTCCCTTTTTAGTGCAAATAACTGTTGTTTCGGTAAAGAATTCCGTTGAAATTGTTTGTACTTGATCATTTTCCAGAAAATAGTTGATTGAGGTTAACCCGCTAAAATGTAACTCAATTACATATTTATCTCCTTCTTTTTTATATACGTGATAGTCAAGCCAATCCTTGTTAATTTCCACATTTCGAATTTCATAATAATAATCCAATGGCTTGTTTATAACTCTTTCATATAACGTAAAGAAATAACCACAATGAATCGTTTCAACCGCTTCCCATACCTGCTTATTAATCTTGTTCCAATCTATATGATCGATCACCCATTCTTTTGTGAAGAAGAATATTTCTCCAGCATGTTTGTTCAGAAATTCAGCTATGGAATTACAAAAAATCAATTCAAGCTGATTGTTTGCAAGATCATTTTTAAGTATGGCGTGTAACTCTTGATTGTCTCTATCTGAAAAAGCATTTTTATCATTTGAAATAAAAACAGTTTTATTGTTTTTCTCATTTTTTAGAAAATTAATTATAGATAACCAGATCGTAGCATCTCTAAATCCTTCCCCTTTGGTTGAAAAGGGCCTGACTCTGTGTATTGCTCTTCTTATCAATTCACCAATATCAACTCCATCATAGTCTAGTATTTCCCAATGATAAAAGAAGATATTATGAAGATGCGTTTCATAATTTGGATTTATATTTTCTATGAAATCGGCGATAGAACAGACTGAACTATCATTTCCAAAGTATAGAATATCCGACAAGGCTTCCCGGTAATTATTTTTCTTCATTTTTATTTCCTGTTTATAAAGAAAACAAGCCTCCTCAAAAACAACTTTGGGTAGCACTAAATTCGATTTGCTCCTTCTCACAAATTCAGAAAATAATTTATACTGGTCTGATTGGAACAAAAAGTCTGCCCTTATAATGTTAGTATCAATAATTATATTCATACTTATCTTCATTTACTTATTAAAGTTCATCATCTCTAAAAAACAATAAGATCAAAAATCTGGAAATTTGACTCACAACATCTCGATATAAGTCAAAAAGATTAATTTTTGACTTATATTTGATCTAAGTAAGTCGAAACATGCCACTCCAGCCATTACCTATAAAGCAAGATTTAGAAACCAAAGCCGTGTTGAAAAAACTGGCTCAGGCGCATAGATCATTGGCCGAACTGAAAGGGATTATTACCAGCATTCCCAACCAGGCTATTTTATTAGAAACTCTAACACTGCGTGAAGCAAGGGAAAGCTCAGCTATCGAAAATATCATCAGTACTTTTGATGAGGTATATCAGAGCAATTTATTCAGCAACATTTTTGCCAGCCCGGCTGCCAAAGAAGTACACCAATATGCAGCCGCCTTAAAAAAAGGATTTGAACTGGTAAAACAACATCAACTACTGACCAGCAATCACATTTTACAAATTCAGGAAGTCGTGGAACAAAACAAAGCTGGTTTCCGGAAACTCCCTGGTACAAAACTGATGAATGATAAAACCGGGCAAGTGGTGTACACACCTCCACAGGAATATGACAGCATCGTCTCATTAATGAATAACTTAGAAACATTTATTAATGATGATGCAATGATGGATGCAGACCCTCTGGTGAAAATGGCTATCATTCATCATCAATTTGAAAGCATACATCCTTTTTACGATGGTAATGGACGCACAGGCCGTATTATTAATATTTTATACCTCGTGCAAAAGGATTTGCTGCATTTACCGGTATTATACCTGAGTCATTATATTATTCATCATAAATCAGATTACTATCGTTTATTGCAGGAAGTAAGAGATAAAGGCGAATGGGAAGAGTGGATATTGTTTATGCTGGATGGGATAGAAAAAACCGCAGCAGCATCCGTTACATTAATTACTTCCATTAAAGAGCTGATGCTGCATTATAAACAACTGATACGAAGTAATTATCCTAAACTATACAGTCAGGATTTACTGAATAACTTGTTTAAGTATCCTTATACCAAGATTGAGTTTTTACAAACGGATTTACAAATAAGCCGCAGTACATCTATTCGGTATCTGGATATATTGGTAAACGCTGGAATACTGACTAAACACAAAGTAGGCAGAGATAATTTCTTCCTGAATGAAAAACTTTTTAGATTGCTTGCTGGTAATAGTTGATTGAGAATCTCAATCAGAAAGTTGAACCAGTCAAAAGCTTGCTGGTAAGCGTTTCAGCCGTTTTTTAAGAAGTTCAGACATATACAGTCGAACGAAAAAGCCGCTCCTAGAGCGGCTTTTTCCATTTTGAAGCCCCAAAACCTCCCAACGTCGAAAGATGGATGATTTGAAGACATTAGGAAACTTTGGACGGCAATAGGAATCAGCAACAGGAAAAGAAAAGTTCGACTTTTCTGTTAGGGTTATCCGGCCCACTAGATACAATTACTTAAATTCTGAGCATCAATTCAAGTAAAATACAAAAGGCATCCAGGCCTAACACCAATAGTAGACGGCATTTTATCAAAAAGTGAAGTCCTCATTTGTCCGCAAAAGAGGATTTCACCCACCTAAAAGTTACAAGTAGTCCCAACGAAACTACAATCGAACAAAATTGTTAATTGTTTTGAGGAAATCTACAAAAGACTTAACTCTTTTTTACAATAACTCAGAGCATCTAAATCATGTGAGTAAAAAAACAATTCAAATGAACCTCTTTTATCTTTTGCTGCATTATACCAATACAATTTCTCTAAATACTTTTTTACAAACATGCCAATTTTCAAAAAGGCAAATCATTAAAGACAAATCCTATTCCTGTGTTTGCAGCCTCGTTTAATTGTGTTTTAAAAACTTCGTTTAATATCTTTGACAAAGCCCTAGCACCCGTTTTTTCTTTGGTCGCCAGCCATACTATGTTGGTTATAATGTCTTCATCTAATTCAATTTTAATACCGTGTAGCTCTAAAAAATGTTGAATTTTTTTAAAGGGGGATTTTTTTGAAAGTAGTATGTTTCGTAAGACTGTCTCATTATTAACCTTGTTTAAGGTTATTATGCTACCAAATCTGCCGACAAATTCTTGACCATAATATTGGTCGAGCAATTTGTAATAGCTTGTTTGCTGTACATCTTCTTTAAAACCTAAAGTATTTGTTCTGTTGAATTTATTAAATGATCCGGCAGCAACAATAAAAGCATTACTTATATCAATATCACTATATTCACGGAATTTCCTTTCCACAATCCGCTTTTGTTCCAAAATGCTTAGCAGTTCAAAACGTATATTATTTTTTATTTCTATATTGGAAGCTAACTTATCAAACTCATCAAATAGTATTATAACATTAGTTTCTTTTGTATATCCATTTTTCTTATAGCTAGAAACAATGAAATCACCAACCGATGTGCCAACATATCCAATTTGCGAACAGACCGAAAGATCAACCCGTATGAGTGGTATTCTTAAATATTGACTTAAGGCTTCCATTAATGAAGTTTTACCAGTACCTGTATCTCCCATTAATATTATGGGTTTATTTTCTAAGAATTCAGCAACCATTGGGTCATTTTTCTTTTTGTATGTATAGAGCAAATACTGGTACACACAGAGAGAAAAATCTTTCAGAGCTTCTTCCTGCCCTATTATTGATTTAGATAATTCCTGACAAATTTTATTGGGTGTGATAGTAAGGTCGAAGACATAATCGAAAAACTTGGGATAATATTTTGATATTAGTTTTTTATCACTGCGGGATATTTTTCTGTTAATTATATTTTCCCAATCAAATACTTTTCGCTTCATGATATTAGCACTTTCATTAGTGCACAATTCATTTCTCATTTCATTTAATTTCTTAGTGTGCCGTTCAATGTAGTTATATATTGGAGTTGTCTCATTGAATTCAAGAATCTTATTCAGTTCAGCCTGTGTATCTTCAATTGACAAATCTTTTCTAAGGAAAATAAGGCATATAAGTTCAACAATAGAAACCTTATCTAACTTTGGATGTTGATAGCATTCTAACTTAATTCCAAAAATTCGCTTTTTTTCTTTAATGTCAAATGAATACTTCATAATAAAGTAATGAATTATTAAGGTATCTGATTACTTACTTTTTAGTTCAGAATAAAACATACCGGCTAAAATACCTGCACTTCGTCCCCCTGATTCAAATGGGATAGGCATTACCCAAGAGATATATTTTCGTTTTCATTTTTTTACATGAAACATATAGCACAATTAATATTTCGCTGTCACAAAGAACAGGATACTTACAGATAGTTCTCAGCATATTTTTTTGAATATCTTGCGATACATTGCTACTAAAGCAACCATTTATTCATCAACTAAATATTGCTTTAATTCTATTTCTGTATCGTAACCATAGCCTTTCAAATCAGCACCTGCTGACTGAAAAAACAAGTCCCAAAATAATTTTACGTTTTCGATTTGCCGTCCCGCAAATGCACCTGCTTCTTTGGTGCTTGTCGCACCGTAAACCAAAATTTTTACTCCGTGCAAGTCGGGTATTTTGTTCAGGTCTTTCAGTTCGGTTACTGTCCTGTTTACATCTTCGTCATTCAGTCTGCTAAAGGTGGTAAAGTCTAAAGTCCGTGCAGCGTTTTCGTTCACCATGTCGCTAAAAATTACAATGCAGGTTTCGTACTCGTAGTTGTCGTTGCCCTGTGCATCGTTCAATAATTTGTCGGTTTTGCTTGTGTAGCTTTTGCCGTTCTGCACTAAACTTTTTGCTTCGTTCAAAGCGTTCACAATGTCGGTGTAGTTGCCGCAACTTTTACGCTCTTGTCGTTTGGCAATAATCGTTTGGGCAAGTTCGTCTTTCACTGTCTGCAAAAGGTAACGCCTTAACCTTGCACGGCTGCTGTCTGCCGCATGGTTTACACCGTCCATTTTGTTGCTAAAATCCATTTCAGCAAGGTTAAAACTGTAAATTCGTTCCGCTTTGTTTTGGCTGCAAGCGTCAATAAACTGCACAGTCAGTTTGTCTTTCTCGCCCATGTTGGGTAAAATAGTTTCCTGTATGGTTGTAATGTAGCTTTGCATTACATCTTCAGGCACACTGGTTGAGTTGTCAACCAGCACAATAAAGTTCTTGCGCTTTTCGGTGTTGCACCCCGCAAGTATCAGCAAGGTGCAACTCATCAAAATCAATGTTACTTTTTTCATGTACATCATTTTTTAATGGTTAAAATGGTCATTCAGTTGTTTGGCGTGTCCGTTCATTTGCTCTTTAGTAATTATCAAAGTGGGCTGCACAGGGGTTTGGTGCAATATTTCTTTTTGGTAGCGTTGCACGGCTTCTTTTTCAAATCTGTCGTGGGTTTCGCAAAAATGCCCGGTAATATTTTCCTGTTCAATAGCGTTTTTCTGGTTATAGTTTTCCTTGTAAACTTTAAACTCCTGCAACAAAGCCCAATATTCTTGCACTTTACGTTTAAAGTGGTCTTCCATTTTTTGGTTGTTGGTAGCAATTTTACTTTCCATTCTGGCAACTGTTTTTTCGGCTTTTGCTAATCTTATAGTGTTGTAATAAGGGCTTGTGTATAGGCTTCTTTCATTGGCAAGGTAGCCTGCAACCAGCGGTAGCAACATTCCTGCAAGCGTAACAAACCAGGTAACAAAATCATCTCCGTTTCCGCCTTCCAATGCAATACCTCTAATTTTACACAAGTAATAAATTACGGCTTCAAACGCCACACACAGCAAGGTTAATACGCCTAATTCCAACAAGTTTCTACGTTTGCTTTCTTCTTGTTTATACATAGGTTTGTTCAAGGCAACGGCAAACCATTGCTTAAAAATATATACGCCAAATCCGGTCAGCACTAAGGCAATTACTGCATTTAGTGCAGTCCAGCCCCAGCCTTTAGGTGTTATTACCGCACTTACCCCAAAATAATTCAAGGCGGCTTCGGCAATAATTCCAATGGTAATCCAAAAGCCTAGTTTTCTTACCGTCCCTTTCACTTCATCCCATTCATCGGCATCAACCGTAGGGTGTTCATTCCATTTTGCCAACTTCGCCTTTGTTGTTTTTATAGCTTCCGTCAACTTCTTGTTTTGGTTCTTTAGCTTTTCGGCTAAAGCCATTGTGCTTTGCATCAGCCAGTTCATAACTTGTACCGCAAATCCTTTAATGCCTTCAGTATTTTTAAACCATTGTTTAAACCATAACATAAACCAAGTGAAACGTAGTAATAAGTGTTTTGTAATTGTTTTCATCATTTTCTGTTTTAAATTGTTTAAAAATATTTTTTGTTTTTACTGTGTTATAACTGTTACAGTAGCTCCATTTACATTAATGGTGGTGCTACCACTACCTTTTATTTGGTAGGTTTTTCCATTAATTGTTACTGTTGTTGTATTTGTGGCGCTAAGATTATTTTCGCTACTCCAGGAACTCCTGTTGAAAATACCATTACCATTTCCCCTATCCTGTGGTGCGGTATAAACAGTTTCTTCTTCACCACGCTTGAATTGAGGCGGACGAGGTACAACTAATAAGGTGGCACTTACATACTCGTTTGGCGGAATGCTTCCGATTTGCCAGCCACCAGCAGTAGTTTCTATGAAACTGTATTTTTTACCATTGTAATTGTAATAGCCACCGCAGTTTTGGCAAGCTATTGCCGCTGCCATGTGACCCGGTGTATTTACCAATATGGCATCAAAACCAAAAGTGTTTAGCAATGCAACTAATAATGCAGCTTTATCTTCGCAATCGCCTCCGCTTTCTACCAAAGTTTCTATTGGGTATTTGGGGTAATCGTAGCCATAATTGTAAGGGTCGCTGCGGTACGGTATTGCCTGCTGTACAAAAGCCACCAAATAGGCTGCAAGGGTATAGCCGGTATAACCAAGGTCTTTTGCATCCTTGTCTAAAACTTTGGCTAATTGCAGCAAATACGGGTGGCTACTGTGCTCGGTGGCGTAGTTACTATAAGGCTGCTTTTTTGACAGTCCTTTGTAATAAGTGTAATCGTTGTAATTAAATGTAAACTGGTCGGTAAAGGTGTACCCGCCATAATTCCATTGTAAAGTGCGTTTGTAAACGCTGTTCTGTGCCTGTGCTGTAAAAGCACCAATCAATAAAATAATCAGCAGTTGGCTTTTTGTCCACGCTGAAACCGTTTTGGTGTAATTAAAATACTTCATCGTCATTGCATTTTAAGTGAATGAATTTTTCAGAGTGTTTACTACAGGCGGTATGCCCACAGCCTCATTCGCTTAAATAGCTTTACTTAGAAGTATATCAAAGAACAGGTCAAAAATAGAGAGCTAAAAATTATCTCAGATTATTTTATGACTTTGTTTTTCTGTTTTGTTTTTCGGTTACAAAAATATTTCGGCTTTCATTATCTATCATTATCCTGTGTCCCTTTCTTTGCATCTTGCTTTTCATGGTACAAGATTACAAACACAAAAATTATTTGTCATTATATGATTTCAATCAGTTTTTGTTTTACCAACCATTCCCTTTCTTCGGGCAACATTTTTTTTGCACAAATTTCATTTGCTTTCAGACAAAGTTTGTTCATTTCAGTTCCAGGGGCACTGGAATTATACTCTTTATTTGTGCCTGTAAACATAATTTCAAAGCAAAATTCTTTCATTGCTGTTATGCCTTCTTTAGAAATTACATTGGAATCATTTTTTGAATACCAAAGAGCCATCCAAATTCTTCTGAATACCAAAACAGGGAATAATTCGGGTCTATCAGAAGAAAGGGACATATCATATTTCATTTTCAACGTATAAAGGCTTTTATAATTGTTTTTACTTTCAATTTCAAGCCAATTCCAAATTTCATTACTTTTTTCATCTATACTGTTCCAATATGTATCTCTTTCGTCAGAGTTCCACTTTTCAATATACTGCTGCTGAAGCGAAATATAGGTGGCATTTCTGCCTTTGTTTTCGTTGTTTGTCCAATTTACGGAAGTAGGAATTGAGCATCTAAGTTTGAACGCTTCCTCACACGCCTCAAACAAAACATCGGCAAATACTTTCCATTGGTCAGGTGTATTCAGGTTCTCTTTTTTGAACATGGAAAAGCGTATGCCCATCAGGTTACGCAAATGATGCACAACAAAATCTGCTTGTGAAGTAAGAGCAAACAAACTTCTGATACCGTTCTTTGCAGCAAAATCTAAAACCTCATAACCCTGCAAAGGTTGCCAATAAGTTTGTTTTGCATCGTTAAACAAACGCCAGTCGGCAATAACGGCAACAATGTCATTTTTTACATCCTTCTTTAAAATGTCTATGGCTTCCTTTCCTGTTGCAGCTTCTTCAATAGCGAATTGTGCTTTCAGGTTTTCTTTGGCTTTGTTTATTTCTTCCCGCAAATCATCTAACACCAAAATTTTGTGTTTCTTTTTTCTTTCCTGCGGTATCTCTTTTCCTTTTTCCGTTAGTTCCTGATTGCAAAGGGTAATGAATTGCAGCTTTAAAGCATTAAAATCATCCTGAATTTTTGCCGCTTTGATGTTGGCGGTAAATTCGTCTAACTTGATTTTTCCTTTTTGATATTCGGATAAATAAGGCGTAACGCTTCCGATTGCTTCATCAATCTTGTCTTTTTCGACAAATTTCAAATCGTGGTTTAATTTGTCTATCACAATACCTTTCAGGTCGCAAAGCATAGTCGCTACATCATGCAAAGCGGCATTGCTTAACGGCTCAATATCTTCTGCTAACTTTTTAAAATTAGTTTCTTTAAACGGTGCTTCCAAAAATGCCGAACCTCTGCCGAAAAGAATTTTGTATTTGATTTCTTTTCCGCTTTGCTGTTCAAAATACTCTTTTTGTAGCGGGCTGTAAAAAACAATGGGTGCTTTTGATTTTAGTTTTGTTCGCAATTCGTTGGCAACTTCAAAACCATAGTTTTTGCTTAGGTGTCTGCCTTGCCAGTTCAAATGAACATTTACCAAGAAAATACTTTGTGCGTTATCAATAGTTTCGGGAATAGCCGAAATGCTGTAAATATTTACGCCTCCGTTTATTTGCGGGGTTTCTTCATTGCATATGTGAAAAACTTGCTTTGTCATCTATAATTTATTAAAACTCTACTATTGTCGGAAGGGTCGTTACTAATAAAGAATGTATTTGTTTTAGTCGCAGAATCAATATTTGATGCTGCGATAATATCTTTCAATTTTTTAGCACCGGGTAATATTGCATCATATTTATCTTTCGGCTGATGTGTTAAAATTTCATCAAGTAATTTTTGTTTATCTGTGATTTTAAGCATTGTATCAAGTCGCTTTCTGATAACTGTTCTTATATCTTGATAAGGATGCGAATATCGACTATTATAAAACTGCATATAAACATAAAATAATCGATACTTATACGAAATAGGTTGGCTTCCACTTGAATCCTGAATCATATATTCGGAGTTCCCATTAGCTGTAGTGGATTTAAAAGCATCATCAAATGAATTTGAATTAAGAGCATTGAACCAACAATGAAAAAATATCAGGGCATCAATTAGTAGTATTTGGTCTAAATCGTTGTGGTGGCTTCCCGCATTTCTAACAGCGGGCAAAAACCTCTGAAAAGAATTACTGGTTTTATTCAATTTTTCAACTTTGAAAATTTCGTTTAGCTTTCCTAAAGACGAGATAATCGCAGCAGGAGTAAAGTTTGCATCTATAGCTCCTGTCTTTTTCATAAATAAGCCTTGTTTATTTGCAAACGCTCTTAGTGCGAACCATGCATTTTTCAGAATCAGGATTATTTCATCGCAGTCATATTCAGAACTATTTTTCCACCACTTTTGAGCGGCTTCTATTTCATCAAGTCTGTCCCATAAGCTTCTAAGTGATTCATACAAACCGAAATTATCTTGTGAGGTAAATTCTTCTATACCAGTTTTGAAAAGTTTATAATTTTCAATCTTTTCTTCATTAGAGCTATCAACCCTTAAATCTTTAACTAACCAATTATCAATTCCATTAGCATCCAAGATTCGGTAATATGGAATTTTGTTACTGGATGAATGTATTATATGGCAAGCGCCGGTGTTAATACCTTTTTTTAATTGATTTCCCTTTATATTTTCAAAACATTTGAAGCCACTTATTTTTTCAAGTTGGTCTTTCCCCATCCAAATATTTGGTTGATGTTTTTCATCTAAATAAAAATCCGAAATAATTATATCTGCTGTTTTAACTTCATTAAAGTTTACGATTTTGTTAGTATTGAATCCATTAACAGAAGTATTGTATTTATCATACAAGAGCAAGGATATTGTAGAGTTATGTTCAAAGATACATTCGTATGTTTTTTCCCATTCTGTTATTTGGTCATCAATGAATACAAGTTTTCTTTTAGAAGTTTCTATATAATGATTATCCTTTTTTCTGTTTTCTTTTTTTTGATCTTCCTCTAACTGCTTTTTATATAAAGCCCAACCACTCAGTAAATTCTCAGAAGCATTGTTAAAATATTTCCAATCGGCAATTGCTTGCAACTCAGTAACACAATTATTCCAGTTGAAAGGGACATTAAAGAAAGGGAGGTGTTCCAATACAGCGTTTTCAGGTTTTAGCTTTACTAAATTTTCAACTGTAATAGGTGAGAAGAAAGCAACTCTCAATTTTTCCTGATTGTCCTCGTATATTTTTAAAAGATGCCTGTAAACAGCAATTCCATTTTGTTGTTGAAAATCGTATTTCTTTTTGGTATCTCCCGAAGCAAAAACACAATGAACATTGATTAAATAAACTACATCATCAAAACCTTTTGAACCTGCCAAATACTCAATAGTAGCATCAAAAGTTTTGCCTGACACATTTACAATGTCAAAAGGTGGATTGCCACCTAAATCAGCACCCTCAGTTTTCCAATCCAAATTATCTACTACAATAACATTCATTTGTTCAATCTTTTGTTGATTGCTTTTTCTAATTCACTCTTAGCATTTCGCAAATCAGCATTGTTATTATACACATAATCAAACGGTAATGAGGTTGCCAGTTTTTTTAATGGGTTTTCAATGGCAGTGTCAAACTCGCTTATCTCAGCATAAATACTCTCAAAACTTACACCTTCCTTTTTATTGATAAAGTCAGCAATTTTTTGGTATGGTGTGTTTGCTTCTTCCTGACTTTTTTCATCACCTTGAAAATGTGCAGATATGTTACGCAACCTTTGCACTCTTGTAGTTTCATCTGTTCCGCCATGCCATAAAACTTTAAACAGCACTTCTGGAACGTATTGAAAATTAAAAGTGTCAGCTACCAAGATAATGGAAGCTGATTTTGCTTTTGTTTCTTCATAGGTGGTTACTTCGTAACTGCCGTCAGCTTGAACATAAACAAGGTGGTTGCCATTGTTTAAATTGGTTTCATTTTGAAAATACCCTGTGGGGGTTTCATTACCGAACAATGCAGCAAATTTGTTGGGGTTAATAAAGGCGATTATTTGTTTTTCTGGTGCCATATTTTAAACTGATTTACGAGCATTAAAAAGAATTTTCGTTAGTAGAAATTTGTCAAACAAAGTTTCTACTGCATTTTGAACAAGTGCCAATGGTACAAAAGGAATATCGTCAGGAAGATTGTTAGGCTTTCCCCTGCCTGAAGTTACTATCAATCTTTTCCGTTCGTTATTGAATATTTGTTTAATCAAATCATCAATATCATTTAGTTTTTTGTCTTCGCCTGACGGCAACATCTTTTCTAAGATACCTAAATGTATAATTACAAAATCAGCCTGGTCTGTCCCTGTTAGCTGACCTTTAATATACCTGCAAATTGCTGATGATACTGTTTTGCCGTTTTCACAATCGCTTTCAGCTAATGTGCCGAATGAAATTTCGTTTAAATCGCAATCACTTTGTTTTGGAATAAACAGTTTTTGTTTTTCAAAATACTCCGTTAGCGGTGTTTCTATCTGGTTGGCTGTATATTTTCTGTTTTCATTTGAAATATTTTGCTGAATGCGTTCATCTAATACAATTATTTTAGTGTTAATTATTTCAAGATATTCTGCAATAGTTTTTGTTTTCTTTGATTGAAATATTCTTGTAGTGAGTTTGCTTATTTTACTGTGGCTACAAGCCATGTCATAATATTTGTGATTGCCGTTTTCATTCCATTTTTCGTTATGATTATCAATATAAGTAGAAAAGCAATTAGGAACATTACATTCATTTGATAGCTGAATATTGTTTGCAGATGTATTTATACATAATAATCTATTTCCGTTTTTTAGACAATAAGTAATGTTGCCATTAAAAAACTTCAAAGCATATTGTTCCCAAACACTTTCAATAAACTTTTCGGCAGAATCTAAAGCAATTTGCTCATTTGAATAAACAATCCTTTTCGGAAGCGTAGCTTGTTTTTTCTTTTTCTCTAAAATATTTATTAGTTCTTCACCGCTTACCAAACTGTATAAAATCTGATGGTTGTATATTGGGTCTGACTTTTCCAGTTCTCCTTTGGCGATTACTTTAATTCCTGCTTTAGCTAACTCTTTTTCGTCTTTACAGTCTTTGATATTGAATATGCTGCTGCTATCCGTAACTACCAAAATTTCTTTTGGCTTTGCAATGTGGATTTTGTAACCTAAAGAAAATTCGGCATCACTCAACTTATGTTTGTAGGCATAAATCAGCCTTGGAATTTCAATATTATTATCATTCTGCAAACTGTATTTTTCATCTTCAATACTGATTATCGGCAAACAACGTAAATATGCAGCACATACATCCATTTCAATAGTGCCTAAGTTGTTGGGACGAAGGGCTTTTTTATTTTTATCTAATACACTATCGTTAAAGGCAGCATTTCGGTTAGTAACTGCATCATCAATGTTTTCTTTTGCAATATTGTCGTAAATGGATAATTCATAGAATGAAGCATCTTTTTCATATTCCTTTACTTCAATCTTTATTTCAATATCCTTTTCAGGATTACCGTGTTTGTATATGTTTCTGATAATGTTTTCCAGTAAAATATAAAATGCCTGTGCCCCTAATATTTCATTGGGAATAGACAGCAATGGGTCATCGTTGTGATTCAGGTTGTTTATTACATTTCCGGTTTTATCGGGAACAATGATTTTGAATTTTCTATCTGTTGAAACTCCGCTTATCCTATTCAGCAGGATTCTGTTTTTGTCAAACCCTTTCAAAATGTCTCTGAACAGATACATTGGCGTTTCCATTACAGGGTCGGTAGTGGCTATGTCTGCCAAAAAATCCATGCGATTTTTCAGATATTCATTGAAGTAGGCAATAAGATTGCTGCCTTTTGTCAAATAATCGCTTCCTGCATAAAAGTTGGGTTCGCCTGTAAATTGTTTGTTTTTATTTCCTGTTATGCACACATCGGATATTTCTTTTTCATCTTTAAACTTGCTTAAAACATGACTGCCAATATTGTGGCTCATATTTCTTGCCATCACCTGGGATATTGCGGCACGGATGGCTTGAAGTTCAAGGTCTTGTTGCTTTTCCTCAATTAGCAGTTCGTGAAATGATAAAGAAGCATTAAAAAGCATTTTGTTAATTGCAGGGCGTAATGCTTTTTTGTAAAATCTCTTGTCTGAAATTTTATCAGCAACATCTATTAAAAGATAACACGATACATACCATTTAGGATATTCCAAATATTCGGAGTTCGGAATATGAATATATGATGACACCCAAGAAAGATTGAATGCTCTCTCTATGCCGTTTTTTTCCACATCTTCAATAAACTTAACCCAACCATCATCAACCTTAATAAAATGGCTATCTGTATTGGGTTTTTCTTCTTTTTCAATATTAGACAACACAACTTCACTTACCTTTTCTAATTGCTTTAAATCTTTAAAACAGTCAAGTATTTTCTTTTGCTTTGGAAATGGAACATCTTTATCATACCAGCCTCTTTTCTCATGCTCATTGAATTCAAACTTAGAATACCTATTATCGTGAGTTTCTAAATACTTTTTCCAAATAGAATTATAATAGTCCAAGTTTTGACTGCAATCAAGACTGTAAACTTCATATACTTCCTCATTATTTACATTACGATTACTTTTGAGCAGGTAAACAGAAATATTCAGCCCATAAATGGTAAATGGGTTAGTCTTAAACTCAACACCAACAGCCTTAATAAAGCTATCGATGTCTTTTTTAAGGTAGTCGGTAATTTTCTTTATGAAAACATCATTTTTATCCATTTTCAAAAACTATATACTTATAAACTTTGGGTATGTATTTCGCTGTCTTTACTACTTCGCCATAATCATTCAACTTTAAACCGTTTTTTTGAGCTTCTTTAAAATAGTCCTCAAACGAATATAAAACGGAAGCATACTCATAATTATCAGATTCCGTATTGCCCAAATCTACTTTTTGAAAGAAAAAAGGGACTTCCCCCTTAGCTTTTTTTTCATTATATATTTTCAGAACTTCTTTTACCTCATCCATTGTTTTTGCCAAAGCCATCATTAAATAATAGCTGTCAATAGTCATGATTACTAATTTGCCTTTGGGTTTTAGCATTAATGAAGCATTTCTAAAAGCGGTTTCTATATTGGCCGTTTCAAAGAAATTGAAGAAATTAAAAACAACATCTGCTTTATTGCGAAAATCATTTGGAATATTTTCTTCCAAATCAATACAATGAAATTCTGTTGATTGAAAATTTAAAAACTTTTGTTTAAGATGTGCAATAAACTTTTCATTAAAATCAAGTCCGATGAACTGTGTTTCAATTTTTAATTCAAGAAGCAAATCTAAAGCCCAACCGCTTCCTGTTCCCATATCAATTACAACAGGTAAATCAGATTTGCTTTCGTTAAACAGTGTGGGAATTTTCTTCAATAAAAAATCTTTCGTATCGGTTAATTGTCTTAATTCCGAGTTTAACCAAAACTCGGAATTCTTCTTCCAAGACAAAAGATTTCTTTTCTTAAATTCTAATTTATTATTCAAGGACTCCAGCATTTTTATTTTTTATTGCTAAAATAATTTTGAACAAATGAGTTGTCAAAGCAAGAGTAATTGTTTTGCGATTGTGGGATAAGTTTCAAATTAACTAATTCATTGACAAAAGCACTCCATTTTTCTTTACTCAAATACAATGGCTTTCCGTCCTCTCCTGCAAAATATTCTTTCCCTTTCAATAAAGATTTGAACTCTCTTGAAGAATCTATATTTTTATCGTATTCTTTTAAATATTTCATAGCTGTATCAGGTTTTGCCAGTGCGACTTCCCAACCTTTAGCCATTGAACTGATAAATCTTTGTGTCAAGTCTTTGTTCTTTTCAACAAAGCTTCTTTTAGCAAATATTACGGGGCCAACAAAGTTTACTCCGTAATCTTCTGGTTTAACTATTGTATACGCAATGTTTTGTTGGTCTAACGAAACCGGTTCATCATAAGCAAACGCAGGTCTTACATCAAATGCTTTTGTAATAAAAGTTGCCAAGTCGTAAGGTGCTTCTACTTCTTTAATTTTCCTTTTATCTAAACCTGCCTTATTCAATAATGCCCGATAGACAAATTCTGTATTGTTGCCTGTCATTACACCTACTTTTTTGCCCTCAAAATCTTTGGCGGTTAAAACATGTGCATCCTTCAATGCGATAAAACAAGTAGGGCTTTTGTAGTTTACAGCAGCTAAGACAACTAAATCCGAACCTTTATTGTTTGCTGTTAAAACTCTATCGCCACCTGCTACACCAAAATTTGCTACATCACCAAGCACTAATTTGATAGGGTCAATGTCATCAGCACCAGGTTTCACCTCTAAATCTATATTATTTTCTTTGGCAGTCTCGTTAATAGCAACCACATCACCAGCAAAACAAGCACTCGGAAACCATTCTTCAATGAGTTTTACTTTAAATGAAGAATTATCATTTTTCTTGTTGAAGTAATTGCAAGAACTAAATGCTACTAATGCAATCAGAATTGAGAATATTGCTGTTTTTTTCATAATCATAATTTTATTGCCATTTAATAAGTTTCTTTTCAAAGAAATAAATTATTCTAAAAAATACCACACCCAGCAAAGTTGATAGCAATAAGGAATTCATCATCAAATCAGGTTCTAATCTTTTGGCTGCTAAAAACAAATTTTTTCCTAAGCCAATTTCTGCACCGTTAAACTCGGCTACAATCGCCCCAATTACTGCCAGCGTTGCACTTATTTTTAAGCCCGCCATAATGCTTGGCATTGCCAACGGAAAATATACCTGCTTTACTCTTGTCCATGTACCGGCATTGTATATGTGCATCAGTTCGTGTATGTTTTGGCTAATGGCTTTGTAGCCCTGTGCAAAGTTTACAAAGATGGGAAAGAAGCACATTAAAGCTGCCATTGCAATTTTAGAACCTAAGCCAATACCCATCAATATAATAAAGAACGGCGCTAATACAATCAAGGGTACTACCTGCGATGTTATCATAATGGGCAAAACAAAATCCATGAGTTTTGGAAAGTAAAAGCAAAGTATCATCACGCCAAAGCTAAACACCGTAGCTATGAGTAAACCTGCAACGGCTTCTATTAAGGTGGTTTGCGTTGCCTGTAAAAGTGCCGTATGGTTTTGCCCGAAATAATCAGCTACCAAAGACGGTGAAGAAAGCAATAATCTCACCGTTTGGCTGGTGCTGCCAAAATACTGCCATGCCGCCAACAGCACCACACTAAGCAATATGTAGAGTATCTTGTTTTTCATTTTTAATTTTTGCTGATACTTGTTGTGCAACTTCTTTAGCCAAAGGATAATTTAATAGTTCTACTATTCCATTTTCTACGGCCTCCAAATATTGTAAAACTTTATCCGTTTCGGATGAAGCATACATATCACAGAGGTAAATCCAACGTTTCGTTTCAGGAAACCGGTTGACTTCAATTTTATTTTTCACCAAATGCTCAAATACAGAAGTTGCATTGAGTTGGTAATGTGGCAGAGAAAAAGCTGAATTGGTTTCTATATTGTCTAAATAGAATTGTTTGACTGACTCAATTTTATCTTTTGAAATATTGCGAAATTCTAAAATGTCCCAAACCAAGTTGTATTTGAAATAAACTGTTTTAGCTTTTTCAAAGGAAGAAAACAGCAATTCGTTTATTTGAGAATTGTTAGTATATTTCCTTATACTGTTAATGTCATTTTCAATACCGTCCCATTCCTCCATGTCGGCATATCCTGCAACACTTTGAATTGCAGTAAACACAGCGTTGGCCTCTTTGGATTCTGTAATGGCTCTTAATCCATCTACCAAAATAAATTTCTGTATAGCCGAATAAAGTAATTGGAATTGCTCAGTATTATTAAACTTAGAAATATCGTTTAACCGGCTCATTATAGGATATTTAGCCGCAACTGTTGTATAGAATAACTTTACACCCCTTTTCCCTAGAATAAATACCTTGTCTGCCAATAGTAATGCCTCCTGCACATCATGGGTTACAATTACAACTGTGGTAGTTGTTTCTTCTTTCAATTTTTCCAATTCTACATACAGTTTGCTTTTCCAGGCAATATCCAAAGCAGAGAACGGCTCGTCTAATAACAACAGTTCGGGATTGGTGCTAAAGCTGCGTGCCAATGCCACTCTTGTTTTCATACCACCTGAAAGTTGTTTAGGCAGATAGTTATTGTATTCTTCCAGTCCAACAGCTTTAATCAGGGTATTAATTTTTTGCTCGTCGTTGTTTCCTTTAATTTTTAGCGGCAGTCCAATGTTTTGCTTTACGGTGAGGTGGGGCATTAACGTAGCTTCCTGGAACATAAAAGCCAGCTTTCCTGTTTGGCGGTATTGGTCAGGCGTTAAGCCGTCTATTGAAATGTCGCCTTGTAAACTGTTGCCATTAGAGTTTGGCAAAATGCCCGAAAGAATACGCAACAAGGTAGATTTGCCGCAACCAGAGGCGCCGACAATAGCCAGGGTTTCGCCTTTATTCAAAGAAAAGGAAATGTCGTTCAGCACCGTCTTTTTTGCGGTGTAAGCAAAATTGATATGTTGGCTGGTTATAAACACTTATTCTTATACTGTTTTACATTACAAAAGTATTTTTGTACAAATTATCCGTCATTATCTCTTTTCTATCCTATTTTCAAAAGCAAACTTAAAATAACAGGAGTTATCCGAAGTTATCCTATTAAAACCGAAGCTTCTCCATGCCCAAATCCGGCAGTTGTCGTATTTAAAATAAGGGGAAATTTCCGCCACCTTTTCAGGTATTTAATTGTTACTTGCATACTCTGCTGGTCGGCGCTTTTCCAGTATATAAATCTGGACTAAAAACTTTCCTTTGAAATTATCAGATTTTCTCCAGCAACCCCAGCGTCTGCCACCAATAAAATAAAGCTCCACCCGGAATATTCCTCCTTTTGTTTAAGAACTGATATTCAATGGGTTCTATCATATACTTCAATATGTCATCGCCGTTCTGCCAGTGTTGTATCTCTCCTTCATAACCAGTTAGTACCATTGCAGCAAGGTAGGCTGTTTTGGCAGAGGCTAATACTGCTTCGTCGCTTCGGAACGCACCCTGGTAGATATAAGATTTCAATTGTGTTAATCCGGTAGCTATATGCTGATATTCTCCCTGGGGATCAAAGAATTTACCCAGTGAGCCAATCATCAAGGAGGTATTAATTGTGTCGTTTAATATATCTCCGACTGTAATATTCTGTGTTGATCTATATGCTATTTCTTTCAGAGCTGTTTTTTCAAACGATTGCTTGAAATGATTTAGGTTACTAATTCTGTCAAACAAAATACCCAGGTCAAATAACTGTTTCATTACCTCCATTTGCTTTTCTGTTACGCCTCCATCTGCATGTTCAACCCTAAACCGGATGCCAACCGTATTAGGGGCAAATGCTGTGAGCTTGTCGCCTGTAATAGAATCCGCAGAAGGTATTTTAACGGTCGGCAAATTATCATCTGTCTGGATCCATTCATTTACTATTGGGGCTTGTATCAACGCAGGATAACCATGTTCCTCATACAGTACATCCAATAAAATCACCCTTTCTTTATTGTCCCATTGCGAAAAGAAGGTAAGCAGGTAATGCGCTTTAGGTATGCCAGGTTTATAACTTCTGAATTCATCCAGTTCAAACTTAGTAAATACCCCTTTTGTACAAACGGCTGCTAATACAGTTTCAACCTTTTCCCTGCTTTCTGTGGTAACAATATCTATATCTATTGAGAACCTTTTAGGTTCTGGTAAAATCAATAAAAGGCTTGTACCTCCTTTGAAAACAAATGAAAGGTCTGTTTGTGCCAATTGCTCTACCAATGTAAGGGCGTAAATAACCTTCTCCATAATGGTTGGGTCACTTTTAGGGTAGGTTTTTCTTTTCTCCTTTATCCAACCGGGTGTATATGATGCTGGTAATATCATTCGCTTAACAACTCTGTGAGGTTGGTGTTTTTTGTTATAAAATCAAGTAGTTCCTGTTCTTTAGCCCTTCTCTTTGCATACGCTAAGAGTTTTGTGATATTTAAAGTGTATTGCTTATACACGTTATTAAAAATATTCAACAATTCATTTCCCTGAAATGGGGCAAATACTTTCTTATCAACAAATAAATCAACCAATATTTTTTCTGCTGATGGCATACAGATTTTTCGCTCCTTTTTAACTGGTGCTTTGGATATAAGTGTTTTTACAATAATTGTTTCTGTATGCTCATAAATATATCTCTCCAGCAGCTTGTCATCCGGGTTAAGGAATACGTTTTTATAACCACTATCTTTTAGAAAATAGAAAGCAGATTCCGTTGCCGACGTTTCTATTTCTACCAATATTAAAAATCTTCCTGGCTGGTGGATCATCCACTCGTTTAACCAGCGGGTGCTCCATACACAGTACCTGGCTGCCGGAAATTGCTTACTTATTTTATTGGCAAGTTCTTTTAGCTTGGGGTCTATAGATGGATGAAACTGCGGCTTTACAGAAAGTGTATATACCCCTTTACGGACAGGTTTTAGCAGGTTTTTCTCCTTCAGTGCATAAATACGCCAGCCAAAGGTGGCTTCTTTTAAATCAGGCTCAAAAGATCTGTAAAAGCCGAGCAATTCTTCACGGGTGATATAAGGCTGTTGATTAAACCGCTGTTTTAATTGCTCTATAATGAAGTCTTTTGGCACAGTAGCAAATTGTTTTGAGATTAGAAAGCTAAAGTAACTCAAAAAATGGACAGTAATTGAATTTACTGGCAAATATTTGAAATCAAAAATCAGCCAATAAATTAGCTTTTAGGCAAATTTGTGAGCAAACCCGACTAAACTACATTCGGACAAAATTGTAGCCTATTTTAAGCAATTATATGATCGTTTTCAATAACTGAAACATATCGAAAAAGAAATCATTTTACTGAATTTTGATTTACCGAAACTAAAAGTCATATTATCACCAGCTATATGAATAAGACTTTTTAATCGGCTCTAACGTCTCTCGATCAATTTCCTGTAACAACTCATCAGTAGTTTCAGTAAAGGGATCGTACCAATCAGCCTTACTCCTTGCCCAAATAATCCAGGACTTTAGTTCTTCATCCAAACAATCTTTGGCTTGGGCTTTAGCTTCAACTTCATCAATATAATTTCGCAAATTAACAGCTTTGTGCCATCTGGAAGATTTCAGAAGCATACTCTTAAATTCAGAAAGGTCTTTCTCTTTACGCTTTTCGTATTCCTTACGGATTCTTTCCTCTTCTGCTCTGATTTCTTGCTCTTTCTGCCTTTGTATTTGGCATTCCTTTCTTTCCTCAGCAACAATTTCAATTTTGGCAATAATCGCAGATAACATTTCTTCAATTGTCATTTTCCCATCCTTCCATTCTTTATCATTATATGATCCTAACTGAAAAGCGAGTAACCCGTTCGGCTTGTAAACGGTACTATCATAATATGTTCCTTTAACAATTTCCTTTCTAAGTTTTTCTCTGAGTCTTATTTCTATATACTGATCATCAATATGAACACAAGTTTTATCATTTCTGAATTCAATTCCATGGCCTCTTTTTCTAAGTATTTTAATTATTGAATCCATAAATCTCAAGGCTCTAGGAATGTTTGCCCTTGCAACTTTAATATCCAGTTCTCCTCTTTCACAAGATACCATCCCATTATGTTCATATCGATCTCTTTTGTTCAAACTTTCTTTTGCAACGACAATTAATTTATCGGGGTTACTGAGCCTGTCCGGTACAGATAAAACAGAAGTCATCTCTGTCTCAATCTTCTTCTGAAGAATTTTTGAAGGCGAAGGCGTTGCAGGAATATCTTTCATTTCTTCTGTTCTTAAACTAAGCGAAACTTCCTTCTCTCCAGAGTAACCTGCCGAAAGATCAGGTTTGTCAATGCTTTTACCAAACTGAATTTTTTGCCAATGACCTGCTCTTGGCAATGGTATTTCCATCCTGATACAGATTTTTCGAAGTCCTACATCAGATATTGCATATTTTTTTGATAATGTGAGCAAGGGTAATGACCAAACCAAATTATATAGCTGCTCCCGGGTTAATATTTCTTTTTCCATAGACTTTGTTTTAATATAGAAGTCAGTTTAGCATTTGCGAATGACAATAAGATTATGAAGTAAACTTAGAATTTTTATAAATATCACTAAACTGACTCGGTGGATGTTACTTCTTGAAAGTTTAGGGAATAATTATGGAGTAATTGCGGAATCATTGAATTTAATTCGGAATGATTAAGGAAGTATGCGTATAGAAACAAGGCATATTTCTCAAAAAATCATAAATAGCTTAAAAAAGGCAATTACACATAGGTTTTATTTCCTTTTCCTTTAAGTAATTCTTTGCTGTGCCAAAGTCTGTTTTCAGAATTTTCCATTTGGGAGTATTTTTCCAGGTAGTTTAAGCCCATATTTGGCATTAGAGGTATCGGCAAGGTCTGCAATTAATTCGGCAGCTGTTTTCCCTGTGATGGCCTAATGCAGTTTGTTCTGAACCTTTTTAAAAACTTTTTGGGCGATTTCAGCATCCTTGCTGTAATTAATGCTGCACTGCTCGTATGTCGGTTATTTTGCAATAAAAACGCCTTTTACTTGCACGTGAAGTGTTTTTATATATTTTTAAGATGTTTCTGTAGCCTAAGTTACTTTTTAATTTGATTAGATGTGTTATTGTTTATCTGTATTGCAAAGTCGAACTTTTTAAGAAGGGAAATCATGACTATTACAATCAGGTATTTCAGGCGAATACATTACTGTGCTTCTAAAGAATTGATGTCAGCTGTTTTGAACATAGTTAATTCTCAGGTCAATCAAAACCTGTTCAATTAACTCTGTTGCTGCATTTAAACTCATCGCTTCATCAAGGTTAAATAACAGCGGCCCTATGCTAATTCCATAACAAATAAATTCCTCATCATTAAATACAGTGTATATTTTTTCATAGCCTATGTTAATTGCTGTGCCCCATGTTATGTGCGGATGCTTGCAATCAATTACTATCTGCAATTCAAAGTCGTCTGCTCCGGTTTTATTTACATTTTCTTCAATTATTGTTTTAATAGCTTCAATTTGTTTTATGTTATAATGCCAGCTTTGGTTTAGGTGTGCATCATACTTATACATTTGAGGGATGAGCTTAAACTCCTGTACAAACGCTTTTTCTAGCTGAGTAAGATAGGGCGTGAGTGAGTTGTTTAGCCACTTCAGAAAAGCCTCCTGCAGTTCAGCCGGGTCGGCATAATAACCCATAGGCACTATATTTTTTCTGTTTCGTTTCAGTAGCATATTATGTATACTCATTTATGGTTAACAGATGAAGTAGTGCCCATACCGGGCTTGTTACATGTGTGATGCCGAATGCACGCAATGCTGTTGGGCCTTCATTGTAGAGTTTGGGGTTTGTTTGATAAGCTTCAATGCCTGTTAAAATCTTTTCGAAGGTGACAGATGTATCCCCTCCGTTTTCACGGGTCACAAATACCTGCCTGTCTGTTTCACGTATGTAGCCAAATGAATTATAGCCTTCTACTTTTGCAAGTCTATTGTCGTGAAAACGTTGCAGAATTTTGCCTAAGAGAATTTTAGATTCCATTACAATTTTTAAAATAATTAGTCAATGATCATCTTAAACTTTGGATTAAAGACTGGTTGTTCGTTTTCTTTCAGAATACTGTAGCGTTGAACTTCTTCTGTTATTGCCTTCCCTTTTATTTCAGGAATAACTTCTAGAGATTTCCACAAGAATTCATCAATTAGTTCTTCTTCTGAAAAAGACCTTATGTTATAATCAGGTTTGTCAACATGGAGATTGTCAAATATTTTATTTAGAGAGAGGTTTGCAAAGCAGCAGGGTATCACAAACCAAGGTAAAGCTATACTTGGATGAAGGTTTGTAAATTTTACATTAGGAATTAAATTCCCATTGGATAAAGAAAAGCGGTTCTTTAAAAACTGAGCATGGACAATTGAGCATCCGTATTGTGTTATGTCGAAATCAATTCCGCAAAGCGTTTTTGGTGGAAAGTATCCAAAAACATAATTATACAAAAGATAAAGGGGAATAGCTCCATTGTTTCTGGCATAAGTTAACAGTAAATCGACCTGGTTTACTTTTGGATTTCCAACTGCATGTTGAAATTGCTTATAACGACCGTCGCTTAATCGCATTACGTTTGCATTTCTTTGCGGTAGATTGTGATATAAGATTTTTGCTTGTAATGCAAATTTTATATAATGCCCTGTATTATTATTTCTTATAGCTATTTCAAGGTCATCACCGTTGGCACTTTCATCTTTTGATTCGTAAATTCGTACAATACTGGGAAAGTATTGTTTTAAAAGATGAAACTCATACACAAGGTTTTGAGTAATTGTTGTTTCGTGAATTTTCAATTTCGGTTTAGTTCTTGAAAAGCCAATTCGTTTCCATGTGTCTAAAGACGCCGCTCTGAACAAATCACAGTTTATGTTCTCTGTTTTTTGCTCTAATAAAAAATAGTTAAGCATTATACTCATTGCTTTGGATTTCAGTAAATGAAAAGAGCTGTTTCTAAAGTTTGACCTTTTATAAACTACTTAGTAATAGTAATATCTCCCTGTAAGCCCATAGCTGCTTTTGACGTAGTTGCCTTCACTGAGGAAGCAATAATAATATGATACAGATGAAGATGGCTTGAAACAGATGAACTATTACTTTATTCCTCAGATGTTCCCCTGCCTACTTTACCTATTTTTACACGCTCATAACTTCCGCACTCAGGGCATTGTTCAACTTCTTCGTCTCCCTGATAACATCCGTTTTCATAAACTTCATCGTAACACCCTGTAAATCCACAATCACTGCACTCGTAAATCCATCTGTTATCACCTTCGGAACAGTTTGGACATTCTTCATAATGCTTCAGTAATCTTCCTTTGTCTTCATTATTAACAGACAGGTCTTCTTCCCATTCGAAATCACAATCGGGGCAACAATAATAAGCGGTTTCTTCGCTAACAGTTTCGAGGTATGCATTTTCTAATTTGCAGTTTGGGCAAGTAAAATTCATAGTTTATTATTTTGGTTAATTTTCCATTTCTTTATTTAGCATCCATTGTTAAATCCTTGTTTTCTTCGTAATCAACAGTTTCTTTTTTATGCACCATCACATTTTAGCTAAACTGTTTTTTAAAAAAAAGGTAAGGAAATTTTCTTTTAATACCCATCAGTTATTTAATACCAATAAGAATCAAAGGTCAATCAAGTCCGTTTCATCTTCTGTATAGGGAATTGTAATTTCACTCTTTGAAACAGAAAGTTTTATTTGTTCTTTTGTGAGCTCAACGTGAATGCTTGTTCCTACCGTAACTCCATTTTTATTATACCAATTTGTTAATCCAAATATTCTTTTATGATCTGCATTGTAACTTAACTCTGTTGATTTGGTAGTGCCTTCCAATACAACAGCAACCTTTGTAGTGTGAGCTGGCATAAACTCCTGGCCTTGTGCCGGAAAATATAAAAAACCCAATTTCTTTTCTACAGCAATAATTTTCCGTTGATATTTAATTGATTTTTTCATTATTAAAATGCTCTTGCCGATTTTAAGGGATGACCTGAGGCGGCAATAATTATTTCTTCCCAAAAATCTGCATTTTTTGCTTTGTCAGATGATTTATAAGGGTCATCATACAATTTTTGAATAGAGCGGAAATCACTAACTGGTGGTGTAGTTATCAATGTCCCATCTTTTTTAATTGTGTAAGTGATTCTTCCCTTTATTAAAACACTGGGTTTGCCTGGCTCTTTATAAAGTTTAAAGTTATCATCTAATGTTACTTCAAATAAATAAACTGCACCGTCTTTCCCATCAACTAAGTCAAAATGAAGTTGTGTATCTGCTGTAAGAATGTTTTTAGTTTTTACTTTACTGAAATATCTATGAAATAAGTTTAAACATTCTTCTAACTCATTTTTGAATTTGGCTGTTCCAATATCATCATGGCTCGAAGCATTTAGTATAAATTTTCTGTGTTTGTCCAGTTCATCAAATACCGCTTTATCCAATCCATTCATAACTGCAAAGTTGTTACACTTGTTTAGCATACCATTCAGGTCAAGGTCGGAGTAGTCTTCTGTAATTGTATCAGTTTTTGCCAATACTTTTTTACAAAATGCCTCTGCCGCCTTTCTTAAATTATTTGCTGATTCCTCTAAATTGTTTTCATCAAAAAAAGTCTGTGCCTTTTCAAGATATGTTTTATGCCCCTTAATTAATGGCTTAGATATACCTCCAATCTTTGTTTCATACATTTCATAGTAAACCCAATTATCCTGTTCTAACAAATCAATTTTATGCTTTGCCATCTGGTAAAAACTCCTGTCATGAGTAAGAATAAGTAATTGATAATTGTTGCTAAATTCCGGGGCAAGAAATAAATCCAATACTTTTTCCCTATTACGCATATCCAAGCTTATCAAAAGATCATCCAAAACAATAAACTTTAAACAATTTTCCTGCAGTTTTCTCTTAAGGATTGCAAGTCTAATAGAAATAGCCATTGCAGAGAATCTAGCTTCATTTAAAAATGAATGAGGTTTTTTAACTGGATTGGGAATGCCATCATATTCTGTAATTGTGATACCTGCCTTAAAAGGATTCACTTTATACTCATTTTTAGCAAGTACAAAGGTTGCATTCTCAAGATTAAGTTGGTATTTAAAATTGCTATAGCCTAATTTTTCTAAGTATTCAGACCCATACAGGTTTATGTAGTCTATTAACGATTGAAGTCGTTCGTGAAAGGTTTCAAAAGTTTTTACAAAATCTTTATAAGGGTCGCTCGCTATATATTCTGCTAATTCTTCTTCTGTGTAATTATACCCCTTATCAAATTCGTCCGGGCCCTGTTCAATTTCGTTCCAAATTTCCGAGGCACTTGTTTTAGTTATTTTATCTCCATTCCGGGTCACTTCAACCGCAGCAAAACGGACGTAATAAAAAATATTCCAAATAAAAATCTCAAACAAATCAATCGGTTTGGAATGAGGAAAACTGGAAAATCCCAATAACAGTCGGTAATTAATAAAGTCAGATGCATAATTAATTTGTTTGGCATTTTCGTTAGTTCGAATGGTCACCTCTGACGTTGAAATACGATAAGTTACCGGCTGTGCATCATCAGTTATTACCTCAATAAAGCTGTTGTAGTCATCTGTACCTAATTCGGTTTCAGTAGCGTGAATATTGACTAAACAGTCGTCTCCATTAAAAACAGTTTTGCTAAAATATTTCCTTATCTGTGTTTCGTCAGGCTTTAAAGAGGCTTCAAACAAAGTGTATAATGACCAATAAACTGAAGATTTACCGCTGCCATTTTCTCCATAAAGCAACATGTGGTTGCCACCCAATTTAATTGGGTCTTGATTCTGAAAGAATTTAAAATTGTGTATTTGGAGGGTATCTATCCGGTTCATAGCTATTTTGTACTTGCATTAATACGTGAAAGGAAATAAGGACTTTTTAAGTCGACTGCAATTATTTTATTTCTCACTTTATTCTCCGGATGTTGCAGCCATTTATAAAATGCACTAATTGTTTCTGCTTTGTTTTTGGATTGTTGTAATGAATCTGGCCAAAGGTCATTCATAACAGATAAGCCCGTTTCTTTCATGTGGCTATGGAAGTAGAGTTCATATACTACCATATTCAAAACCTCTTCAATAGTGTTGGCTATCCTGTTGTTTGGAGTATGTTTAAACAATACTTCACTTTCAGTATCATACAGGTACAAAATATAATCTACCAGTGTACTCACTAATTCCTCTTCTTTTTGATTTGGATATTTAATTGAAAGTTCTCTTACAACAAATGCTTGAATCTCTCTTGAATTACCTTGTAACTCAGGAAAATCTTCTTCGAAGCAATAGCGGAATAGTTTAGAATTGAGAACTCCAGTCAAATATTTCAGTTTCTCTCCTGAAATAATAAAGCCTTTATTGTTAATAAAAAAACCGTTTTCATCATAAGTAAAACCAATATCCTTAACTATCCCAGGATACATAATTTTGGGATTAGTAAACTTATCTAAATGTTCTTTACTTGGATTGTTATCTAATTCAAGCCAATGATGCTGTCCACCTTCACCTACAGGCACATTGTCTTCCTTTTTGCCGCCTCTTGTCGAATTACATTGGCCTCTTAATCTCAAGTTTTCCTCATGTGATAAAAGCCATTTGAGGATAGCGGGGTATTTTGGTAACTCAGTATGAAAACCATATCTAATTAGTAAAACATAGTAGCCCTGGAAATCAAACCCGTATTTATGAACATCTTTACCTCTCAAAATGGGAGCAATTAATTTCTCAGAGTTTGCATCTTCCTCTATTAGCCTATTCTTTGTTGCCGTATCAATTATAAAAGCCTCATTTAGACCAGTTCTAATTCCTAAACTGACCTCGATGTTCCATGTGTTAAGTACCTTTCCTTGAGCTATTACATCCTTGATAATATCTGATTTATCCTTATCATATATTGACCAAGCATTCTCAGTTGGGCTTTTTAGGAATGTGCCATTCTCCTTGAAATAAACACTAAGCTGAGTGACATATTGTTGTGATTTCCTTGTTAGACGAAGAGATTTTAAACGGTTTGCGTTCGGCTCCTTCTTGTATTGAAATATTGTTGTTAACACTGTTACAGATTGAAATATCTGGCAATCTGAAAGATCAATTAACTGAATAGGATTGGTTTCCTGAATGAAAAATTTGCGGAGTGCTTTGCCATAGTTTGAACGCAACCATGCACTACCTGTAATATAAACAAGGTTGCCGCCGGGCTTTAATATTTTATGTGCCTGTTCATAAAAGAGGCAATAAATATCTCCCGTACGGGCAAAAGTGCTGAAGCCTGCATCCTGTAATGCATCTGCTTCCTTACCCATTTTTTGCAACTGGATATAGGGAGGGTTACCAATTACAATGTCAAAACCACCTTTTTCAAATACATCATTAAAAAACAAGTGCCATAAAAAGAAAGGCTTGTCGTTTGATTTTTCTAACTCATACAACCTTTCCTGTGATGTTCTCAACTTTTTCAATGCTTCTTGATACTCGGACAGTTTTTTATCCTGCTTATTTGTTTTAGCATTTGTTTCTTCTATTTCAGCAATCCACCTTTCTAATTGATATACCCTAAGGTCTATATTAAACTGTATGTGCTTATGCACATACTCATTAATTTTCGCTCTTGTTTTTTGTTTTTCAACTGCACTTTCCAGCCTGAAGAAATCATTCATGAGTTGCTGTATTTCTTCTACTGTTTCCGTTTGTGTATAGGTGAACTGTAGTTGATTCTCCTTTATGTTCCCGAACAAATCTTTTTGAGGTTCGAATAATTTTACATTTGGTTTAGCCACATGACTAAGGTCTATCCCTTCAAATCTTTCTAAAAGACTGTTTCCCTGAATTATTTTATAATCAAGGTTGGGTAATGGATGTGGTTCTATTTCATCAACTACCAAAGCCAGCCAAAAACGCAACCGTGCAATATCCGTTGCTCCTGCTTCAATATCTACGCCGTAGATATTGTTTTCAATAATTTCCTTTTTTACAATGGCCGGGTAAAACGGTTCATTGGTTTTTAAATACGGGTATAATAACCTCCGGCATTCAAATATCTCTTTCATCATGCCCATAGGGAATGCTCCTGATCCAATAGCCGGGTCGCAAACCTTTACTGCTTTCAGTAAGCCATTTATCTGTTGTGCCTTTTTTTGATTTGTAAAAGCATCTACAACCTTATTTTGACGTACCAATGATTCAAAATCATCCCTGTTTATATCTGGCATTTGAGTAACCAAATATTCAATAATACTATCGTGGCAGATATAGTAAACAATTTCTTTCGGCGTATAAAACGTGCCTTTTTCTCTGTTTTCTTCCAGCAGGTTTTCAAAAATGTGACCCAGCATTTCAGGATCAATACCTACCTCACTATCATAAGGGTCATTTTCATCAATAGTGAAATTGTATTGTTCAAAAAAGTCAAAAAGGCTTTCAAAGTAACTTTCCGGGAAATCAATTTTGTAATTGTCAATTTCTGTATTATCAAACAAACCACCATTCAAATAAGGTATTCTGAATTTTGATTTCCTACCTGCAAAAAGAGATTCAGGGGCTAAGTAGTTATTTTCTTTCCGGTTTGTGTTCAGGGTTTCAAAAAACAGACTGTACAAACATTTACTATTGAATTTATCTTTTGCAGGGTATTGACTGAAAAGATTTTGCATAAATTGTTTATCGCCCCCTTCCCATACTTTCGTTTCTGCTGGAATACCGAGCCAGCCTTTCTTTTGCAAAAAATGTAAGAACACAATGCGGCCTAATAGTTTTTTTACATAATCCCTGATAGGCTTTTGCTTTTTATCTTCCTCCTCTTGTTTTTTATCTGCAAGCCATTTGTAATACTGTGCTTCCGATGTCAAATGAGCAACCCCTCTCTTATAAAACTCGTTATAACTTTTAAAGAAATCCTGATTTAGCTTATCAACTGAAAAAGCATCAAATAAGTCCTGTAAATAGATTTTCTTGTCTTTCAGGTTGTAAAATCTTTCAGCAGCAGTACGGCAACTTTCGCCTGTTCCGAACAAATAAGTATATCGCTTGGGTTCCGTTTCCCTGGAGCTTGTTTCACTTACATAGCTGAAACGCCATTTGTTGCCTTGTACAAAAACAATCAATGCACCATCCACATCGTATTTGTAAATACTGCGGAGCAGATTTCTTAAACCAACCTTGTTAAAAGCTAATTTAGTTCGGGCGTCTTCTTTTAAGGTGATTTCATACACACCCACCAGCCTTTCATCCGCTGTATAAAAATTTCCTAGTTCAACTGCGTCTTTAGCTATATCATTTGATGCTATGGGGACAGTTCTTGCAGGGCTGTATAAAACCTTTACACCAAATACCTGCTTTAGCACATCATGCCAAACCTCTCTTTTATAAGGGGCTGATAAAATGATATTTTGTAGCTGTTTCTTTTCCATTAATCAATAAATGTTTCGCTGAGCACTATCTCTGGTTGTATGTTAAAGTCAATTTGCGGTTGCCTTGTATCTTCTGCATCTTCTTTATCCAGAGCATCATATTTTTTTGCAACCATTAGTATTAAGTTGTCCACCTGCCCGTAAGTAATTTGTCTTTTTTCCAATTGTTGCCGCACTTTCTTTATCTCATTAGGTAAAGGTGTATGTTCCCCTTTTTCAATAGACTGTATCATATTTTCACAGGCGGCTTTAACTTCCGCTGACTTGGTAATACTTTTTATATCCCTTAAAAATTTACGGGCTTGTGCAGATATGGCATCTGCTTTATCAGTAGTGGCAACAGCTTCTGTGGCGGCTCCCAAAAAATCTTTTTCAAAAGCATCCAATGCAGCTTGCACCTGTTTAAAATGTATTTCAGGCAAAGGGAAAGGCGCTTCTGTACTTTCTGCTTTAAATATTTCTGCTGCTTCAATAAATGTAAGTGATGAAACCCTGTTCTTGTCATCTACTTTGTAAAACTCCATTTTGTATGGAGATTTTAAAAAAGTAACCGTACTGCTTTTTATATTTTCTTTTGCAGCTTGTTTTTCACTACGGGTTGTCCTTGCTTTTAATGGAAAACTTTTTATCCGTTTAAACTCTTTTGGGTTAGCATCTTTAAACTCCCTTATAAAACGAAGGAACAACAAGCGTTTATCTTCATCGTCTTTCACGCCTTCTTTAAATAATTCAAATTGCTCTACTAATTCTTCATGTGTGTATATCTGGGCATCTTCGCCAAAAGCAGTGTGAAAGCCCTGCAGCTTTACCAAAGCGTTGCTGTATAGTTTTATTTCCTCATCGCCCTGTTGTGATGGATAAAAATTATAGTTGTACACAACACCTGCAAGGCTTCCAATCCTGTTAACCCTTCCAATACGTTGCATGAGCCTTGTTGCATTCCACGGAGTATCATAATTCACAATTACATTAGCCCTGTGCAGGTTGATACCTTCCGCTAAAACATCGGTAGTTATAATGATTTTATACTCGTCTTTGGGGGTTCCCAAATAGTTGGCATCAAAATTTTCCTGCAATGTTTCAAATACTTTAGCCCTGTTTTCAGATGAAACACATAATATTTTTTGATTGAGTTCTTTTTCTAAATGTTCCTGTAAATAATTTGCGGTATCAGTACTCTCAGTAAAAATCACCAGTTTGCCTGTAGGGTTTATTGTTTCAGTAAACAATTCATTTTTCAAAGCAATGAGAAAGGCATCCAGCTTGGGGTCTTGCTCTACTTTATCCCATTCTTTCACCAGCTCTGACAGCAATTCATAGTCTTTACGCAATCCTACTATAAAGTCTTCGTCAAAGTCTGCCGGTGTAAATACATTGTTTTTAGGATTATCAATACTTAAAGCCATGATGATTTCTTCAATTTCATCAAAGGTTAATCCTTTGTCCATCATTTCATTTACACTCTTGTCAGGTGCAATGAATATTTTTCCTTTCTCAAACATTTCTACCATTCTCCCTGTAGCAGTAGTAAAATTCTTTAATGAAATTTTGAAGGCTTTAAAACTGCTTTCCAAACGTTTTACCATCAGCGTCTTCATAATGCCCGCCAGCGATTGGGATATTAAAACTGCTTGGTCATAATACTGTTCTCTTAAATCATCATTCAGGTATCGGATTGCCTGGTAGCGGTTGTATCTTATTTTGTCGTCATCAGTCAGGTAAAAGATTGTATGATAAAACAGCTTGCTCAGTTTCGCATCCAGCTCATAGAGCTTGGCTTTTGGGGCCGCAATTTCAGGAAACTTAATTCCCTGCTGGTCTAAATCTTCAATGTATTTTGGATAATTCCTTAAATCCCTTCTGGTTCTGCGAACTGTAATAGGGGTAATAACTTTCTCCCTTATTATTGCGTACAACTCTCTTATGCGTTCAATATTTGGCTCATCTTCTTTAATAATTTCCCGGTATTCTCTTATGATTGGTCCAAAAAAGGTTTGCAGATTAGTTACCGGCAATGTGCTGCGTCTTGCATCCTGGAACAACAATAGTTGGTAGTATAAATCCTGTGGCCTGTTATTTAACGGAGTGGCAGAAATAAGCATTACTTTTTTCTTTGTTCCTGCGATAAGCCCTTCTCCATTTCTTGGTGTTTTACAAATGCGTTGTAACTGGCTAAACATTTGGGAAGTGTGATTGCGGTAACGGTGAGCTTCATCCACCAGTATTAAATCGTAATCTTCTTTTGCCCAATAATTGAGATCATCGCCTTTAATCAGTTTTTCTAATCTGCCGTTTGATATAAACTTTGTATGTCTGTCAATTCCAAATTGCCGGAATGTGTTTTTCCAGTTCTTTTCTAAAGCCGGTGGGTACACCACTAATATTTTTGTGTTGAGTGAGCCGTTGGCAATCATAAAGCGTTTTGCAATCATGGCTGAAACAACTGTTTTGCCCAAACCAACCACGTCCGCTAAAAAGAAGCCGTTATGCTCCAGCAGCATTTGAAAGCCCTGGTTAACGGCATCAATCTGGTAACTTAACTTTTTAAATGTTTTTGGCAAATCCCCAACGGTGTCAGGGTCATAATCTATATTCTTACCAAAGTATTCAATCAGGAATTTAATATATAGTTCAAATGGAGTAAATGTTTGACCGATGTGTGTCTTTTGTTTGAATTGTTGAATATCCGCAGGAAGTATCGGTGTCCCTTCATTCCAGAGTTCTTCAAACTGCTGCTTGGTGAAAGCGACATCATCATAATTTTTTAATGCAATGTTTAATTCATAGTTAGGAGCTTTTTTTACACCTAATCCGGCTTCTGTAAGATTAGAAGACCCCATAATTACCCAACCGTCGGAATGCTCTGTATGATTTTGCGGTAAGAACAAATAAAACTTGGCATGAATAGTTTTAGACTTGTGCGCCCTCACTTCAATTTTTCCCTCAATCATATCATTTACAAACTGCAAAATACCTTTCTCAATCTGTTCTGAATATTTTGCTTCTTTTATATCCTGAATGAACCAGTCTAAAAACTCATATTTAGTGCGATCGTCATCACCGAGAAAAAGTTGCCCTTTACGTTGTGCTTCTGCAAACATCTCATCAACATTAATGCCTACTAATATCTTAATGTCTTTAATATTTGCCAGATGAGGTTGTAAAGCAAAATAGCCAGAAGAACGGAAATAACCGACAACAGCATGAAAGGCGTATAAATCTTTCATATGTTCCAGGATACCCTTGAATTTATCAAAAAGGGTATTGTCGTTATTATTAGTAAAAAAGTGAGATGCCATTAATGATATATAAAAGCACAATATAGGAAAGCAAGTCTGATTTAACTCAGCGTAAATATCGGTATTTCTATTTATTTTAATGATAGTCTCTTTCTCCGGTGTAACTCCCAACTATTGTAACTTTTCTTCTTGTGTTGCTGTTTTTTTGTGTGTAAAAGGCAATAGTATTATTTTCGGCCTCCAATTCCTGTAAAACCAAGCGAATTATGAAAAAGATCATCACCCTAATCCTGTGTTTAATATCATTCATTGTATCTGTAGCCGGTACTGAAGATAAGATTAAAGCCATTGTTTACAAATGGAACGAACTGCATAATACCCATCAAACAGAGGAGTTTCTTCAACTATACGCACCCGAAGTTTTGTATTACGGAAACACTACCAGCAAGGAACAGTGTTATAACAGCAAAACAAAATTCCTGAACTCAGATTTTCAGCAACAGATTATTACTCCTGTTACACTTACTTATTATTCATCCGGAATTGTTAAGGCTGAGTTTACCAAACGGACAAAGAAGGGAACAAAGCTTCGTGAACATTTATGTTACCTGTTGCTGAAGAAGTTTAACGGCGTTTATCTGATTACGGGAGAGAGTGATACCATTACCGACCTGAATAAACATGTAGAATTAAATCTTGGAAGTTCTAAATTAAGACCGGCAGTATTAAATACCATTTATGGTTTGCTTCTGTTATTGGCTGCTGTTGCTTTTTATGTATGGAGGCGTAAAAAAAATAGCGGGGAAGAAACCGATATGCATGATTTTACAACCATACCTCCGGCAGTAAATCTTTCGCAGGCACCGCCTGTTGCAGCAACAGTTACAGAGCTCGATCAAAAAGTAATTACCCAGGTAAAAGAAGCTGTTAGAGAAGAGATCGTAAAACTGAAGCCTGTTGAAGACATTGAAAAGAAAAAAGGTGATGAGTTTGAACGGTATGTAATTGAGAGGTTTGATAAAACCTATTTCAATTTAAAGGAATGGCGCAGTGATAAAATTCACAAAGGAATTTACCCCGAGTCGAATATGAACCCGGATCTTGTTTATGATTTTGCAAGCAATTCGGCTAAAGCAAGGTTTGCCGTTGAATGTAAATGGCGTGCTGACCTGGTCAATAATAAAATTGAATGGGCTAAGTCTTACCAGCTTGATAATTACAGGCGGTTTCAACAAACAGAACGGATGCCAGTATTTGTTGTGATTGGTGTTGGCGGGCAACCCAATAACCCCAATGATTTGTACATTATTCCTTTAAATGAAATCAACTCAACTTATTTAAATGCGTACCAGCTTAAAAAGTTTTTGAGGTACGGCAGGAGCAATTTCTTTTTTGATCCATATGCGGTAAGTTTGAGATAGTTTTTGAAAGCACTTCCTGATTAAAATTGTTTTTTGAGTTTTAAAAATCAAACGCACAAAAGCACAGATTTATAACCATGGAATACACCCAAATACCAAATAATAGTAGTACAGCTTTAATTATTCCCTGCTATATTAAAACACAGTGGGATGTTGATTGCCTTAACAGGTTACTCAACAGCGTGGCTGCACAAACAAAACCATTTCATAAAGTTTATCTTATCGACGATTTAAGCCCTTTCAGTTATGAAGTGGAACATCAGTTTGTTGAACAGGTAAAGCTTCAGCAAAATGCAGGACCTGCATGTGCAAGAAACGCCGGTATTGAAAAAGCATTGGCTGCGGGTTGCCAATACCTGTTTTTTACAGATCATGACTGCATTCTTGATAAAGAATGGAATAATGCGATGAGCAGTTTCCTGGAGAGAACAGAATTTGCTGCAATTGGCGGAATGACTTATTCATGGGGTAAAACAATCTACGACTATTATCACAACATCAACGGAACACTTGCAGGCAAGTGGCTTTTGCCTGAACGAAAAGAATTATGGTATATGCCATCGCTGAACTTTGGAATGAAGGCTTATGCAGCTGAAGAGTTTCCGTTTGATGAACGATTTCCCACTGCAGCTGGCGAAGATGTTGACCTTTGCCTGCGTCTGCGCAGTAAATACAAAATAGGTTTTTGTGCTGCTGCTGTATTGTGGCACGACTACGGGTATAAAAATTTCATATCAGGCTTCAGAAGATTCGTTAACCTGTTTAAAAAGTACAAAAGTTCAAGTGCTACAGTTTATGAAGGACACACAGTACTGATGTGGGATTCATCTGAATCAATTTATAAAGGAAATATGTATGAGCCTGATTTACCGGCGTAAAGCAAATGATCCTCATTTTACCCATGTTATCTATGATTACATAGGAGAAATGCGACCTTTTATAAAGCGGGTGAAGAAAAAGCACCTGCTGCTGCCCATGATTTTATTTAAAACTATTGAGTGGGGAATTTACCGATGGTACAAAACGCCGATACGGCGCTTTTATGGGGTAAAGGGGAATGAACTTATTTACATGATTACAAACGCATGTAACGACCGCTGCCCGAAATGTGGAATATGGAAATACCCGGAACCCAAAGAACAACATCTGTTGATACAACATTTTATCAGTTGCCTGAAACGGTTGCACCATAACCTGTACCAGGTTACATTAACAGGCGGTGAGCCCCTGCTGTTTAAAAAAGATGTGTTGCTGATTGCTGAAGAAGCAAAGCGGCTGCAGGTGCCAATGGTAACCATAACCAATGCACGGTTTCTTGATGAAGCGTTTCTTAAACGATATAAAGAGTTAGGCCATATACTTGTGATATCAATTGATGCGGTAGATAAAGAAAAATGGAATGAGTTCAGAGGCAGGGAAAGTTATGATGTTGTGATGCCGAAAATTTTACTTGCAAAAGAACTATTAGGCAACCAGCTGAGAATTCAATCAGTACTTTCAAAAGAATCATCGCAGGAAATTCCAAAAGTGATGGAGTGGTGCAGGCAACATGGGCTTCAGCATAATATCCAGTACAACCAGGATTTTGGCGGCGTATGGACAAACGCTGCAGCCAATGAGGTAAATTATGATAATGATACCCCATGTGCAGCCAGGAAAAACATTTGTATTTATCCAAATGGAGATGTGGTAAAATGTTTTGATCACCGCAGAATTCCATTGGCGAAAGAACCTTTAGGTAATATTGCAAGGCAGGATATTATTGAAATTTTGTGTACCAAACGTTCAACCGAAGTTTCCAAAATAATGAAGACCTGTAATTTGCCCTGCAAAAACATGTCGTGTAACAAACCTCAAACATTATTGTTTAATTGAGTAATAATATCATTGATATCATCATCATTAAGGGTGCGCCAGGTTCCGGAAAGTCGCAAGTGGCAAAGAGTTTGGCAAAGTACTTTCCGACAGGAGTTCGTATGGAGGTTGATGCCATCCGGCAAATGGTTATTTCTGTTAACTGGACTAACCAGGAGGAGCATATTAATATGCTTCACGCTTCAACAAAACTGGTTGTTGAATTTCTGAATCAGGGATTGTGCCCTGTAATTGTTGTTGATACGTTTAGTGGTGATAAAATAAACAGGTATCTTGAAACACTTAATAAAAATAATGCAACACTTTCCATAAAAGTTTTTGGCCTTTTTACAACTGATGAAGAATTAAGAAATCGGTTAAACAAACGAAGTGCATCTGAATTCCGTGATTTTGAAATTTGTAAAAAACTAAATGATGATGTTTTAAAATGGAAGCATGAAACAGAAATACAGATTAATACAACCGGGCTTACTGCTGAGCAAACGGCAGAGATTATCTATCATCAACTAAACTCATGTAAATAGTTGCTGTTTTCATCTCTCTTTTGTTTTTCAATATTTTTTTCTTTCTTGTATTCCACTTAAAAAAACACCGATGATTCTTGAAATATGGATTCATGGCGATCTGTTTGATGCATACAATTTCCTGCTCGAATTAAAACACCTGCCACCTGTTGTACATTACTGGGAACCCGATGATCCCAATAGAGAAAATTTTGGCTTTAATTTCCAGTTTTATAATGCTGAAGCAGTGGATGTGATACCCTTTTCGTTTGGTCGTTTCCTTGTTGCCAATAAAGAACTGCTTTGTGCAAAGCAGTGGTTTCTGCCGGGTACAAAAAAAGAAATTTATATCTGCTACGAAAAAGAAGAACTGGTGAAAAAAGCAGGTGAGAAAAACTCGTTTATGTTTGTGTTTAAACCAGGGCTGATGCAGTTGCTGGCCGAAACAGGTTTCGTATTTTATATTTCAAGAGAATGGACTCCAACTTAAATGATTCAGATAGTAAAACCGCCGCCAGCGTTTGAGAACGGCTGGCGGGGTTTTCCATTTCCCCTTCAACAATCCTCCATACTTCCTTCATAGTCCCTTCAGGGATAGTTCAGCAGGGTTCAGCTTTTTTCGTAGCTATTACTATAAATCAAACTGGTTGTATAACTATTTTAATCAAAAGTATTAACCTGTATAGGTCAATTAGTAAACTCCGAAATTGTATGTCGTCAAACCAAAGTGTACTAGTTGTTAGAGAGTGTTTCTGTGTTTAAATGTAAAAGTTTTTGTTGTAAAAATAATTGTCTTCTTTTCTTTAATGATGCTTTTTTTATTCGTTCACGTTCTTTTAAAATTTCTTCCTGTCTTCCAAAATATACATCTGCCGGTGTTACGTTGTTCAGTGATTCATGATAACGCTGGTTGTTGTAATATTCCACAAATTCACCGATTGCCTCTTTCAGTTGTTCCGGATGATAATAGTTGTCCAGTTTAACTACATTCTTCATGGAACGATGATAGCGTTCGATTTTTCCCTGCGTTTGCGGATGTGCCACTTTGCCGTGTATTGATTTTATTTTTACTGCAGACAGGTAATCTTTCAACTCACCTGATACATAACAAGCTCCGTTGTCGCTTAATAAAACCGGTCGTTGTGCTTTACTCAACTTTGCCTTTTTTAGTGCTTGTCTGATGGTTGATTGAACATCTTCTGCCTTCATCGTATTGCATAGCTCCCAGTGAACGATATAGCGGCTGTAATCATCCAGAATGGTACTCAGGTAGTACCAGCCCCAGCCAAGTATTTTGAAGTAAGTAAAGTCGGTTTGCCACATCTCATGCACAAACAGTGTTTTCTTATCAAACTCATTTCCCGCTGCTAACAGGATATGTGCCGGAGAAGTAATTAAGCCCTTTGCTTTTAAAATTCTATAGACACTTGACTCAGATATAAAAACCTTTTGCTCATCACTTAGCTTACAAGACAACTCCCTTGGTGAGAGTTCACTGAACTCCAGGGCTATGGATACAACCAGATTTTTTTCTACCTGAGGTATCGTATTCCATTGCTGGCGGCTTCCCTTGTTTCTGTATTCTAAACCAACCAATCCATTTTCCGTATAGGCCCTGTACCACTTGTAAAATGTACTTTTAGGAATACCAAGCTGATGAAGTGTACGATTTACTCCAAGATCAGATCGTTCAACCATCCAGATAATTTCCTGCTTCTCTGCTGCTGTTAATCTCATGTGTTTCTGATAATTTTCGATCAGTCCAGCATGTCCAAGCTTTTTTTTACGATTGTATATCGCAACATCAAATCGGCAACCATTTCTTTTAACCGCTGATTTTCTTTGCGCAGATCAGCTACCTCATCACTGGTAGCCTCCCTGGCAGTATCACCAGCCAGTCTTTTTTTACCGGCTTCCATAAACTCTTTATTCCATTTGTAAAACACACTCTGGGCAATAGCATGCTTGCGGCAGATCTCTGCAACGGAAGACTCTCCCCGCTGAGCCTCCATTACAATCATGATCTTTTGTTCTGAAGAAAATATCCTGCGTGTTTTACGGCGGATATCCTTAATGAAGTTTTCTGTGGACTGTTTGACTTTCTTTTCCATGTTATTCTTTTTTGAAGATGAATAATGGAAACACTCTCTTAAAAGTAAACCTATTTAGTCCACTTTATGCTGACGATTCACACTCCGAAATCTGTATAGTTTTTTTAGTAAGGGACAGCAGGACAAGACAAGGGACATAGCTTTTTTAGTAAAGCAAAACCATTCCCAAACTTGCAAAAACTTTCAATTTCTTTCAAAAACCTTCAGAAACACTCAATAAGTGGAAAGTGAATTTTTATATCTCTATAGGTTTGTTTTAAAATTAAAATTTATGAAAACAATCAGAGTAATGGAATTTGAAGTTCCGGTAGGTGCAATGCCCGAATTAGTTGATATTTTGATAGACAATGATCTGGATCATTGCCTTACCGGCACAGACGAAGAGCATGAAATCATATTCGTTGAGGTGAGTTATAACAAAGATGATAAGGAACAAAAACGACTATCTATGAAATAGAAGACCTTATTGCAGATTACGAAGAAGAAGATGAAGGCGACAAAAAGGAGGATTAACCCTCCTTTTATTTTATTTAATTGATTATCAATATTTTGTAACTTAGCCCTGTGAAAGATGACGACTAAAATTTGCCCTTTGAAAAGCAATCCAGAAACAAATAAACTTGATAGAGCCACTTGCAAAAAAATACTGAATGTTAATGGAAATGAGAACACAGATGAAGAAATCCTACGAATCAGAGATTATTTGTATCAATTGGCTGAAATACAGAGCAGGCATTTCAGACAATGGCAAGCTGAACAATTCGATAATATAATACAGATAAATAGAAATAGAAACACAAATGACACAAATGAAAGCATTCCTTTATATCCGTGTGAGTACCGACGAACAGGCTGACAAAGGTTATTCACTTAAGCATCAGGAAGAACGACTCAGAAGCTACTGCCAGTTTCAAAATATTGAGATAGCTGGTTTATATAAAGATGACCATTCTGCCAAAACATTTGACCGCCCCGCTTTTCAACAAATGCTGGCGTTTTTGAAAAGGAATAAGAAAAGTACTGACCTGTTGTTATTCACTAAATGGGATCGCTTTAGTCGCAATGCAGCTGACGCCTATGCTATGATTAATACCCTGAACGGATTGGGAATGGACCCACAAGCAATCGAGCAACCGCTTGACCTGAATATTCCGGAAAACAAAATCATGCTGGCTTTTTATTTGGCCGCTCCTGAGGTTGAAAACGACCGCAGGGCATTGAATGTAATTGTGGGTATGCGTAGGGCAAAAAAAGAAGGAAGGTGGATGGCAACGGCTCCAAAAGGTTACAAGAATGTAAGAATTGATAATAAGCCCATCATTATTCCCAACGAAGATGCCTCACATGTAAAATGGATATTCAACGAAATCAATAAAGGTACGCTTGCTCCCGACTATATCAGAAAGATTGCGAATAAAAAGGGTTTTAACATAAGCCGGAGTTATTTCTGGACAATGATCCGAAACCCGATTTATTGCGGCAAAATCTTTATTCCTGCATATAAGGACGAAGAAGCCTGTTATGTAAAGGGAATCCATGACCCACTGATAAGTGAAGAATTGTTTTATAGTGTCCAAGATGTTATAAATGGGAAAAAAAGACCGACGATAATAAGTACAAAACAAAATGACGAATTGCCTCTTCGTGGCTTTTTAACTTGTGCAAAATGTGGTGGCAGGTTAACTGGCAGTGCTTCTAAAGGCAAATATCAAAGTTACTTCTATTATCATTGTCAGCCGGGTTGCAAAGAAAGATTCAGAGCAGATAATGCCAATGAAAAGCTCATTTATGAGTTACAAAAGATTTCAGCGAAGAAGGAGGTTTTAAGGCTTTACAATCTGATAATAGAAAAGGAGTTGAAAAAGGTTTCCAAAGAAGGAAGTGAGGATAAACAAAAGATTTCGCTTGAAATAAAAAAAAATCAGGAGCGAATTGACAATGCTCAAAAGCTGATGCTGGATGGGCAATTGGATATAACAGAATACCGTTCAATTAAGCAGAAATATGAAGCAATTATTAAAGAACAGGAAGCTGAATTGAAGCCACAGGAATCAAATTCAAAAAACTACAAGCAATATCTCGAGTTTGGCTTTAACTTACTCCAGAATATAGATCAGGTATATGTTTCAGGCAATACACAGATCAAATCTCAAATTCTGAGTTCGATATTTGCTGAAAAATTAATTTTTGAAGAAAATTCGTATCGAACTCCGGTTTTTCACGAAGGCCTTTCGTTAATAATCAATGCAGGCAAAGCTTCTGATGGAAATAAAAAAGGACAAACTACTGGAAAAAGTAATTTGTCCTCTCTGGTAGTCCCGACAGGAATCGAACCTGTATCTAAAGTTTAGGAAACTTCTATTCTATCCATTGAACTACGGGACCGGGATAGTTACTGGCAATTAATCGCTTAACGGGCAGCAAAAATAGCAGAAATCATTCATCAACAAAGCAAAAATCTGGCATCTTATCCTACCTTTGCTGCCCAATAAATAAAATATGAAACTTTTAAATATTTACATCAGGTACAGGCTTATCCTCGGGATCGTTTTTTTAGTAGCTGCTATAATCATTCACTATTTTACAGGTTTTTGGCCTTCATTCATTCTTTATCTCATTTCTGTTGTAAGTATTTTCGGGCATTTTTTCTTTGGTCCGCTGCGCCTTATCCAGGAACATATGGAATCGGGTGATATGGAAGGAGCAGAAAAAATTATCAACTCCATCAAATTCCCCGGCCTGCTGTTCAAACCTATAAGGTCTGTTTATTATACTCTTAAAGGCAATATGGCTATGATGAAACAGGATTTTGACGGTGCCGAAGTAATGATGAAAAAAGGAATTGACCTTGGTTCAGGTTCATCGCTCATGCAAGGTGCTGAAGGAGCCAGCCTGCTGCAAATGGGTATGCTGGCCATGCAGAAAAGCAACTTCAAGCAAGCTGAAAGCTATATCAGGCAAGCCATCCGCAAAGGTCTCCCCGATAAAGAAAACGAAGCAGCAGCACAGTTACAAATGTGCAGCATCATGATTAATAAGCGTGAATTCAGAGCCGCAAAAGATCATTTCAGGAAGGCAAAAGCGCTGAAGCCTTCTACAGCGCAGATTGTTGACCAGATAAAACAGATGGAAAAATACATTTCAAGACTTCCCGGATAATAAAAGAGGCGGAGAAAACCGTTATGCTGTAACAGGAATCTCTGCCTTTTTATAAATACTTCTAAGCCGAAAACTCAGCGGGTGTGTAGGATAAACAACGGCTAAAACCTTTGACTTGGTAAAAGTAATAAGACCTTTTGTAGTAAAAAATACCACAAAGCGGGTATATACTGCCCTTAAAAGATAAAAAACCGCCTTTAAGAGCTAAAGACGGCAATTTTGTTCTGCGATGTCTGGATTTTAAAAACGGGTTGTAAGTTCGATTTCTAAAAATAAAATAAATCTTTCTCTTTCCCAGCTTTTACCTACCCCTTTTTTACTTCTTTTTCCACAAACCTGCTTTTTTTGCCCGTTACTTTCTGCTTAAAATTCACTTTTTGCTCATTTGGGAAGTTTAACTTTGAAACATGTCATTCAACAAGGAAAAACTCGAACTGAAGTTTGCAGAAGAATACAACAGGCTAAATGAAAAACAGAAACTCGCTGTTGATACTATTGAAGGGCCGGTAATGGTTATTGCCGGGCCGGGTACAGGCAAAACACAGATTCTTGCCAGCCGCATTGGTAAAATATTACTCGAAACTGATGCTCTGCCACAAAATATTCTTTGTCTTACCTATACCGATGCAGGCGTGGTTGCCATGAGGAAACGATTGCTGGGCTTTATTGGCCCTGATGCATACAAAGTAAATATCTGCACCTATCACGCTTTCTGTAATGATGTGATACAGGAAAACCTGTCGGTATTTGAGAAAACCGCACTTGATCCCATTTCAGAACTGGAAAAGATTGAACTGTTTAAAGAACTGATTGATACATTCCCCAAAAATCACCCGCTTAAACGCTACCGTGGCGATGTGTACTTTGAAGTCAACAACCTCGACCGCCTGTTCAGCACGATGAAAAAAGAAGGATGGACACCGTCATTTGTTAATGAACGGATTGATACATACCTGAACGAACTGCCAACAAGAGATGAATTCATCTATAAAAGAAAATACAAACAATTCAATGCTGGTGATCTAAAGAAGGAAAAGCTGGAAGAAGAAACCGAACGGATGGGAAAACTGCGTGCAGCAGTAAATGAGTTCGACCGTTACCAGTCAATGATGCGTAAACGCAACCGTTATGATTTTGATGATATGATTACATGGGTCATCAAAGCATTTGAAGACGATAAGAACCTGCTGGCCCGTTACCAGGAGCAATACCAGTACATACTGGTGGATGAGTTCCAGGATTCAAGCGGTACACAAAACCGTATTGTAGAATTGCTCATCAGCTATTGGGACGTGCCCAACGTATTTGTTGTGGGTGATGATGATCAGAGCATCTACCGTTTCCAGGGAGCGAATGTTGAAAACATGCTTCATTTTGCGTCGAGCTATAAAGATGATTTGTTTACCGTTGTTCTCACCAACAACTATCGTTCAACACAACCTATTCTTGATATTTCAAAATCACTCATCAACCGCAATGAAGAACGGCTGATTAAAAAGATTGATGGGCTAACAAAAGATCTTGTATCCAGCAATCAGAAACTCAGTCATCTTTCGCACCTGCCTGCAATAAAAGAATACCAGTCGCAGCGGGAAGAAATGATTGACATAACATTACAGGTTCAGAAGTTGTTGAGCGAAGGAGTGCCCGCAGGAAAAGTAGCTGTGATTTATAAAGAAAACAAGTATGGGGAAGAATTGCAGCAATACTTCAACCACCTGGGCATACCGTTTTACAGCAAACGCAATCTCAATATTTTTGAAATACCACTTGCGCAGAAAATCATTCTTATTTTAAAATATCTTGCTGCCGAACATGATGTTCCTTACGGCGGCGATGAAATGCTGTTTGAAATTCTGCACTTCGATTGGTTTGCTGTTCCACCAGTTGAAATTGCCAAGCTTAGTGTTGAAACTGCAGCGTTGCAATTCAGTGAAAACAAAACACCGCTCCGCAGGTTACTGTACGAAAAAGCAAATACTCCTCCCAAAGATTTATTCTCCCAGGGAATTCATACAGGATTAAAAACAGCAAGTACAGTTTTTGAACGATTGATTGCAGATGTGCCGAATGTAACCTTGCAGCACCTGTTTGAAAATATTATCAGGGAAGCAGGTGTGTTGAAACACATTATGCAAAGCACCGAGAAACACTGGCTGCTGAAAGTATTAACCGGCTTGTTTGATTTTATTAAAGATGAAACAGCCCGCAATCCCTTGCTGAAACTGCAGGAACTGATTGGAGTAATTGAGTTAATGGAAAAAGAAAATATTGCTTTGCCATTGATTCAGATCAGCGGAAGTGATAAAGGCGTGAATCTGCTTACAGCACATGGATCAAAAGGACTGGAGTTTGAATATGTATTCTTCCCCGGCTGCAATGCAGGTTTCTGGGAAAAGAAACGCAAACCTGCCGGCGGTTACAAATTGCCCGATACAATTTTTGCCACTTCATCCGACAGTAACGATAACAACAATGAGGAACTGCGTCGTTTGTTCTACGTTGCATTAACCAGAGCAGAATCGCATCTGTTCATTTCATACAGCAGGTTTAAAAATGATGGTAAAGAACTGGAACCTTCCATGTTTGTGACGGAGATACAGGATCAGCACGACATCAAAACACAAACAATGATTGTAACAGAAGAAGCATTAAGCGAGTTTGCAGCATTGTTGTTTGGCGAAGCAACTGCTCCTGAAATTGACAAGCTGGAAAATGATTTTGTGCAGCCCATGCTTGATAAGTTTGTAATGAACGTAACAGCACTGAACAACTACCTCAAATGCCCGCTTGAATTTTATTATAAAAATCTCATCCGCATTCCTTCGCCTAAAAACGAAGCAACAGAGTTTGGCTCAGCTGTACACTTTGCATTGGAACAGCTGTTCCGTAAAATGCAGGACGGAAAAGAAAACACATTCCATTCAAAAGAACAGTTTATTAAAGATTTTGTGTGGTACATGCACCGCCACCGGGAAAGCTTTACATTGGAACAGTTCAACAGGCGCCTTGAATATGGTGAAGGAATCCTCAGCAACTATTACGACAAATACATCAGCAGCTTCAATAAAATTGTGGCTATTGAACGCAACATCCGCAATGTGGTTATCCGCAATGTGCCCATTAAAGGAAAGTTAGATAAACTGGAGTTTGATGGCAAAGCCGTGAATGTGGTTGATTATAAAACAGGCAATTTCGATAAGGCAAAAGACAAATTAAAAGGTCCGAACGATAAAGAACCTAACGGCGGCGATTACTGGCGCCAGGCAGTGTTTTATAAAATACTGGTTGATAATAACGAAGCAAAAGACTGGAAAGTTGTCAGCACAGAATTTGACTTTGTTGAACCGGATGATAAAAAGAAAGAATACCACAAAGAAAAAATTGTCATCTCACCTGCCGATATTGAAACCGTTACTCAGCAGATTACAAACACCTGGGAAAAAATTCAGAACAAAGAATTTTACACCGGCTGTGGTAAAGAAGATTGTCACTGGTGCAATTTTGTAAAGACCAATAATCTTGCTGTGGCATTGCATGAGTTGAATGAAGAAGAGGAAGTCTGAACCGAGATTTGGGTGGATTAAAAAGATTTAATAGATAAAAACTAGCTATTGAGTGAAATTGTTTTTTCTTTCAGTTCTATTTTCGATTGCATTAGCTCTTTGCGGTAATACGCAAACTATTACTTCAAATGATTTGTTTCGAAAAATTTACATTGGCATTGAAAATCCAATTTCAATAATGCCTTATACTGTTTCTGAAGAAAACGTGTCGGTGGTGGTTGACATTGGAAGAATTCGTAAAACAGGCTCTTTTAAATATGCTTGGGAGATTTGTACAAGCGAAAGAAGTTTTGCAGTTCTGAAAATTTATAATAAGAACGAATTAATCGATAGTATTGTTTGGCGAATTATATTGTTACCAGACCCAATTTTGTTTATTAATCAACAAAACGGAGAGATTTTCTTTAAAGGAATGCAAGGTATCCGAAGTTCACTTGAAAATTCTCCAATAGAAAACATTAAATGTACCATTCAACAATTTACTGTTAGTATCGAAAAGAGAAGCGGGAAAAAGATTGACCTGATCAATTACGGAAACTTTTATTCAGAAGAGGTTACAAATGCTTTCAATGCATTAAAAATTGGAGATAAGGTAACCCTTTCAAACTTTTCGGTTTTTGTTGGTTGTGAAACCAGACCCCGTCAACTTAAAGCAACCTTTACGCAAGTCTATTCTGGGAAGAAATATGAATTCAGGTATTGATTTGTCAAACAGTCCGTAAAAACGTACAAATCTCATATTCATGATCAAAATTTCCTGTTAATCTCAGCAATCCCATAAATCCCGGTTCAGACAATTATTCTATGTTTGCAGCTGCAATGAACAAACTCTTTTTATATATCGTTTTCAGCGGATTATTTCTCATCAGCATTTTTTCCGAAACCGGCTGCGCCAATATTGTTCCACCCAGCGGCGGACCAAGAGACAGTCTTGCTCCTGTGCTTGTTGCAACCAATCCCAAAGATTCGGCACTGAATGTAAACACACAAAAAATCACGCTTGTATTTAATGAGTTTGTCAACAGTTTAACCACTGCTTCAGAAAAGATTCTCATTTCACCTTTTCCTGCTAAAACACCCATGTACGAATCGAAACTGAAAACAGTGACTGTTCGTCTTAAAGATTCTTTATTGCCCAACACTACATACAGCATTGATTTTGGTGATGCCATTTCTGACCTCAACGAAAATAATATCCTCAAAAATTTCCGCTTTACGTTTTCAACAGGTCCAACCATTGATACAAATGAACTGAGAGGAAAAATTATTCTTGCTGAAACAGGAACAACCGACAGTACAATGTATGCGTTGTTGTACACAAAGCAGGAAGATTCAACCGTTGCAAAAGAAACGCCACGCTATGTCGCAAGGGTTGATGCAAAAGGTAATTTTCATTTTACCAATTTACCCGGAGGAACATTTTTTGTTTATGCATTGCTGGATGCTGACGGAAACAAAAAGTACAATCAGCCCTTTGAGCAATTTGCGTTTCTTGATTCACCTGTTGTAATAAATGCTTCCGCCAAACCGGTTTTATTATATGCTTACGCTGCCGAAAAGGAAAAGAAAAGAGAAGCAGCTGAAACATTTGCAAAAGGTGAACTGAAAACACTGAAGCATACTTCCAACATCGAATCTAACACGTTCGACTTTCTCGATAGTCTTGAACTGTCATATAAAAAACCAATCAGGAAATTAGATGTTTCTAAAATTTCCCTGGTACAGGACTCTGCTACTGACATCACTGATTTTTATATCAGGAACGACAGTATCAATAAAAAACTGATTATTCAAACCAGCTGGAAACAGGGCAGTCAATATATTCTTTACCTCAACAAGGAATATGCAACTGATTCGTCTGGTTTAGCAGCAGCAAAAAATGATACACTCAAGTTCAGGGTAAAGACTGAAAAGGAATATGGAACTGTAAGAGTACGTTTTAAAAATGTTGATACAGCTGCCAATCCTGTTTTGTTGGTTTATGCAAATAATCAGTTTGTTGCGGGGTATCCATTTAATGGGAAAGAATTTTACAGCAAACTTTTTAAACCCGGCAGCTACAACCTTGCCATTTTGTACGATAAAAATCAAAATGGAATTTGGGATCCGGGAGAATATTTTGCAAAACAGAAAAGACAACCGGAGATTGTAACAAAAATTCATGCTTCACTTACAATTAAAGCAAACTGGGATAACGAAACAAATATTGATATGAACCAGCCACCGCCTGCTCCTAAAGAAACGGGTCAGCGGCAAGACGGGTTTTAAATTTCTCCTTCGTATTTTCGCTGTATGTCTTTTTCATCTTCACTGCTTGAACATGCTGTAAATGAATTTGCCAAGCTTCCGGGTATTGGTAAAAAAACGGCATTGCGTTTAGTTTTGCATCTGATAAAACAACCAAAAGAAGAAACACAGTTTTTTGCCGATACAATTGCAAAGATGAGAAAGGAAATCAAATTCTGCAGTAAGTGTTGCAATGTATCTGATACCGACATCTGTAATATCTGCAGCAATCCAATGCGCAAAAAACAGATTGTTTGCGTAGTTGAAAACATCAGGGATGTTATTGCTATTGAAGGTACACAGCAGTTTAACGGTTTGTATCATGTTCTTGGCGGTATCATTTCTCCACTTGATGGTATTGGCCCCGATCAATTGACTATTGAGCCACTGATCAACCGCATTAAACAAGATGAGGTGGAAGAACTCATTTTTGCCCTTAACCCAAATATTCAGGGCGACACCACACTCTTCTACATCAGCAAAAAATTAAAAGATGTGCAGGTAAAAATCACCACTATTGCCCGTGGTATAGCATTTGGCGGAGAGCTGGAATATGCTGATGAGTTAACCCTTGCCAAAAGCCTGCAGAACCGGCAGCCTGTTGCCAGTTATGTTTCGATGAAATAACAAAAGCAGGATTTTTCAGTATTCTCTTATCCTGTTTCAGAAGCAGTTTATTCCTGTTCAGTTTCTTTATTGCCTTCTTAACCTGTAGATCAATTTATCTTGTCGGGAATTAATTAAACCCTATCTCCAACAATAAAACAGATGCATGAAAAAGACAAAACTTATTCTGATTCTTCTTGTTTCAGCGGCTGTTATTGGTTCTGCTTATGCATGGTTATTTATCTGGAACAAACCGCAAATGAATATTGAAAATAAAGAAGCAGTAAGAATAGCAGCGGTTGACCTGTTTAATGAGTACAGCACAAATGAAGCAAACGCTAATGCAACCTATATTGATAAGATTGTGGAAGTAACGGGAGTCGTAAATTCCGTGTCAAATAACAGCGAAGGCAAAACGGTTGTTATGCTGAAAACAAACGACGAGATGTTTGGGGTTAATTGTACACTGGAAAAGAATGTTGTAATTAAGGAAGGAGAAACTGTTTCGCTCAAAGGCATTTGTACCGGCTATTTAACTGATGTGGTGCTGATCAGATGTTATAAAACAAAATAGTAACCGTTTAAGAGCAAACTGTATTAACAAAAACAAAACGGATGAAAAAGACTCTGCAGTTGGTTTTGGCTTTTGCAATAATCTTTGCATCGTGTAAGCATGATTCGCTTATTCCCGGAGGTACACCACCGCCGGGTGTTACGCCTCCTCCTGTAAATGCATCTGTAATCTGTTTCCAGACCGATGTGCTTCCGGTATTTACAAGTAACTGTGCAAAAAGCGGCTGCCATGATGCTGTTACAAAGGCCGATGGGCTGAGGTTTGATAACTATACCGAGATTATGAAAAAAATCAGGGCAAACAATCCAAACGACAGTGAAGCATGGAAGGTAATTCTTGAAACAAGAGACGACAAACGAATGCCGCCACCACCTGCATCTGCACTGAGTAAAGCACAAAAAGATTCAATTTATAAATGGATTGTGCAAGGGGCTTTAAATACTGCCAATTGCGGCACATATTGCGACACAACACTGTTTACATTTTCCAGTGCTGTTTTTCCGGTTATTCAGGCATCCTGTACCGGTTGCCACAGCGGAGCTTTGGCATCAGGGAGTATTGATCTCAGCAGCTATTCAACCATTCGTGCACAGGCTTTAAATGGCAAACTGTTTGGTACAATCTCACATGCAAACGGGTTTAGCCCAATGCCACAGGGGTTGAACAAATTAACTGACTGCAAAATCACTCAAATAAAAAAATGGATTGATGCGGGTTCGCAAAACAATTAACATGAGAACTTATGAAAGCTGAAATTTCCATACTTCTTTTGCTTGTAACTGTACTTTCATCTTCATGTTACTATGATAAAGAAGAACTTCTTTACGGCACAACAGTGTGTGACACAGCGAATGTTAAATACACTACGCAGATTGCTCCGGTTATTTCAGCCAGTTGTCTCAGCTGTCATGGCGGAAATGCATCTGCAGGCGGTGGTATTCAGCTTGGTGATTATAGTTCGTTTAAGGTACAGGCTGCAAATGGGAAATTGCTGGGTTCAGTAACACAAGTTCCCGGTTTTTCACCTATGCCCAAAGGCGGAGCAAAACTTTCTGATTGTAATGTGGCAGTAATAAGAACCTGGATCAGAAACGGAATGCCAAACAATTAAACTTAACCATCAAATAAATATATTATGATCAAAAAAATTGCACTCGTTATTTTACTGGTAACAGTTTTTCAGTTTTCCCGTGCTCAGGAATTACAGCTTACCCGGAATGGACAGATCAGTTTTTTTTCATCTACTCCAGTTGAAGACATCAGGGCTGTAAACAATGAAGTATCAAGTGTGCTCAATACAAAAACAGGAACGTTGCAATTTGTTGTTCTGATTAAGGGGTTTCAGTTTAAGAAAGCTGCAATGCAGGAACATTTCAACAACGAAAACTACATGAATTCCACCCTTTATCCCAAAGCTGAATTTAAAGGGAGTATGATTGATTTGAGTAAAATAAATTTCAGCAAAGAAGGAAATTATCCTGTAACGGTTGAAGGAAACCTGACTATGCATGGTGTTACAAATAAAATTAAGACAACAGGTTCGGTTCAGGTTAAAGCAGGAAAAATCAGTGCTGCTTCAAAATTTAATATCAAACTGCAGGATTATAAAATATCCGTTCCTTCCATTGTATCAGCCAAGATTGCCGATACTATTGAAATAACTGTCAGCTGCAACTATGATACCTATCAACCCAATAAATAAATAACCATGCTGAAGAAAGCGCTGCTCCCTGTTTTGCTGATTGCTTCATTTGCTGCAAAAGCACAGGATATTGATTTAAACCAAATGCTGGAGGAAGAACAGAAAAAAGAAGAAAAAGGTAAAACGCATTTAGCGGAGGCAACATTTAAAAGTACAAGAGTAATCAACGGGCATTCGGTTGAAAGCATTGCTCCCGGTATTATGGATTTCAGAATATCCCACAGGTTTGGAACAATCAACGGAGGCTTGTACGACTTTTTTGGACTTGATAATGCAAGTATGCGCATGAGTTTTGATTTTGGAATTACACCCAGGTTAATGATTGGCATTGGCCGCAGCACTTATCAAAAACAATACGATGGCTTTATTAAATATAAAATTCTCAGGCAAAGCAGCGGCAAAAGAAATATGCCGGTTTCATTATCAGTAGTGAGTTCTGCAATGTTAACTTCCCTGAAGTGGACGGATACAAGCCGTCCAAATTATTTTTCTTCAAGAATGCAATTTGCGCACCAGTTACTTATTGCAAGAAAATTTTCTGAAAGCACATCTGTTCAGCTAATGCCTTCACTTGTACATTATAATCTGGTTACGGGGGCAAATGATCCGAATGATTTATTTGCAATTGGTATTGGAGGACGGCAAAAAATAACCAGGCGCATTTCAATTAATGCTGAATATTATTACCTCATTCCTGGTTACAGGTTCGAAGGAACAGCCAATTCATTTTCGCTGGGTTTTGATATTGAAACCGGTGGTCATGTTTTTCAATTGCATGTGTCAAACTCCAGAGGGATGACTGAACGTACTTTTATTACAGAAACAGCAGGTAAATGGAGCAGTGGTGATCTGTTGTTCGGTTTTAACATTTCAAGAGTATTTACCATCAAACGACCTAAACAAAAATAGACTTGTGCTGCAAGTATAACTTGGTTAATTTACTTTCTCAATTTCTGTACATGAAATGGTTTTTATTTATAATCGTTACTTTGTTTGTCAGTGCCGCATCAGCACCGCCTGTTATTTATACATCAAATAACGGCAGTGTTAATTTTCGTTCAGAAGCTCCTTTTGAATTAATTAATGCAAACAGCAAAGAACTGAAAGGTGCTATTGATGCTTCAAAAAATAATTTTGCTTTCCGCATACGCATACGCTCATTTGAAGGGTTTAATAAACCGTTGCAAAAAGAACATTTTAATGAAAATTATCTTGAAAGCGAAAAATATCCTGAAGCAACATTTAACGGGAAAATTATTGAAACCGTTGATTACAGTACAAAAGGAAAATACACTGTACGTGCAAAAGGAATTCTGAACATTCACGGAGTGGAGCAGGAACGGATTATTAAAAGCGACATGGAAGTAACCGGCAACAGTATCCGCATCAGCAGCAGTTTTACAGTTCTTCTGTCCGATCATAATATTCCAATTCCAAGAGTTGTAAAGGAAAAGCTGGCAAACGAAATCAAAGTGAACATTCAAACAGAATTATTTGCCAAATAGCTGCATGAGGCTTATCGTTACCATATTGTTCTTTTGCATTTTGGCAATCGGTCATGCCCAGGTAAACAGTTATGTTTCTGCCGAAACCTGGCAGCAGCAACTTAGCGAAACCGATTTACAAGGAAAGCCTCAATGTTTTTTGTTTGATGAAAATCACTTGCTTTACGTTGGAACATCAGCAGGTTTATACACATTTAACGGATTGAAAATTCTGCCTGTTTTATTAAACAGTAAGCAGGCAAATATTACAGCATTATCAGTTGATAAAAACAATCAAATATGGGCCGGGTTACAAAACGGAACAATTTTTTACATCAGCAATAAGCAGGTAAAACCATTTGAGCCGCAGGAAGGTTTGCCTAAAACGGGCATCAGTAAAATTCTCAGCGACAATAACAATCGCATATGGTTTGCAACACAGGGAGAAGGCATTTACATTTATCAGCAAGGTAAGCTTTACAATATTAATGTTGATGACGGTCTTTCTGATGATTACATCTATGATCTTGAATTGTTGCCGGGTAATATTGTTGCAGCAGCAACCGACAAGGGATTAAATTTTTGCAGTTTTAGCGGCACAAAAAAGATTGTTGAACATTTCAGCACTGCTAATGGGTTGCCCGATAATATTGTTCGCAGCATTACCCCCGACAGAAATGATAAAACCATTATCTGGCTGGGCTTTCAACAGGGGGGCGTTTGTAAGTTTTCTTTAATAACTAAAAATGCTGAGTTATACAATATAAAGCAGTCAAAAGAAAAACAGGTTAACGATATTTTAGTTCTTGATGATCAGGTTTGGATTACAACTGAAAACAGTTTTATCCAGCTGAATAAAAAGGGACATCTTCTTTCAGAACAGAATTTGAATAACCCAACACAGCTGGCAGCAGATGCGGAAGCAAATGGCTGGCTTATTTGCAGAGATGGAGTGTTCAGGAATGATGCAGAAAAAATACAAACCATCCGGCTGCTTTCTGCTGAAGAATCAAACGAAATACACGATGTGCTGGAAGATGCCGCCGGAAACACATGGTACAACCTTAATAAAACAGTTGTTCAGTTTAATGCGTCAGCATTTACAAAAAAAGAGTACGCCCTTTACGGAGTTGACAGGAAAACGGATATTACCTGTTTGTATGAAGATGCTCAGCAAAACATCTGGGTTGGAACAATGGGTAAAGGAGTTTATATCATCAATCCCAAAACCGGCAAAGTACAACAACTGCATTCTTTGCCGGGTAATGACGGTATGAGCATCCTTTCAATTACAGGAAAAAATGATCATGTATGGATTTCGTCTTTACAAGGTGTTTACAAAGCTACTCTGCAAACAAATGATTTTGTATTTCAAAACCTTACTGAGCTTTCAGGTATCGGCATCAGCTATATCTACCATATTTATGAAGACAGTAAGGGAAGGGTTTGGTTTGCAACCGATGGAAAAGGGCTGGTGATGATGCAGAATAATAAATTTTCTTATTATGGTGAAAAAGAAGGTTTAACTGCCAAAGTAATTTATTCGGTTGCTGAGGACAGGAAAGGTGTGATATGGTGTTCTGCTTTTCAAAAAGGATTGTACCGGTTAGAAAAAAACAGGTTTAAAAACTTCGGCACAGGCAATGGCATTCCCGACCTTGATATTTCGTCAGTTAATACTGATAATAAGGGCAACCTTTTTTGCATCAGCCGTACTGGTTTTTTTATAATTGATGCCGAAACGCTAGAAGTAATACGTTCGGGTAACAACAGGCAAACCGGTGTTTTTAATACTGATCTTAACAGTGCTTCACAGGGATTGAACGGTGTTTTGTTTCATACAACAAACGGAATTTTCAAATACTGTGCACCTTCTTATCAAAGCATTTTTCAGCCGCAAACAACCATCAATGCAGTGTCACTTTTTCTCAACGAAATAAATGCAACGGAGAAAAGCAGCTTTAAGCATGATGAAAACAATCTCTCTTTTTCATTCAATGGTATTTATTTTTCCGATCCTTCCCGTGTGCAGTTTCAATACAAACTTGATGGCTACAACAACGAATGGCAGCCCAGTAAAAACGATGAGGTAAATTTTCCCAAGCTGGCTCCCGGTAATTATACATTTCGTGTTCGCTCATCTGTTACCGGTAATTTTGATCATGCAAAAGAAGCTGTTTATGCTTTCAGTATAAGCAAACCTTTCTGGAAGCAATGGTGGTTTGTATTAATTGCGATTTCCGTTGTTACAGCGTTTCTTATTTATGTTATTAAAGAAAGAGAAAAAGCAGCGCAGCGCTGGCAGCAGTTGCAAACAGAAAAACTGCAGTCGCAGTATGAAACATTAAAAAGCCAGGTCAATCCGCATTTCCTGTTTAACAGCTTTAATACACTGCTCAATATTATTGAAGAAAACCCTGCTAATGCAGCCGAATATGTTGAACATCTCAGCGATTTTTACCGCAGCATTGTAAACCTGCGTGACAAAGATCTTGTTTCTCTTGGAGATGAAACTGACGTATTGCGCAACTATTTCTACATTCAGAAAAAACGTTTTTGTACAGCACTGGAATTTGAAGACCGTATTACTGATGAAGAAAAAGCCGGTTGCCAGATTCCTCCGTTGAGTTTGCAAATACTTGCTGAAAATGCACTGAAGCACAATGTTGTTTCAAAAGATAAACCACTGAAGTTTGAATTGTTTACAGAAGAAGAGATGCTTGTTGTGAGAAACAACATCAACCTGAAAGTGACAAAGGAAAAAGGTGAGTCATTCGGCCTGCAGAATATCAGCAACCGTTTTTCACTGATTGCTTCAAAAGAAATAAAAATTGAAAATACAGGTAAACACTTTATTGTTAAACTGCCCTTAATAAAACGTTTATGATACACGTACTGATACTTGAAGATGAAGAACCGGCCGCAAAGCGATTAAAAAAACTGCTTGCTGAAACTATTGAAGAAACAGAAGTGCTTGATGTTCTTGACAGCATCAGCGCTGCCAGGAAATGGCTTTCTGAAAACAAGCAACCCGATTTGGTGCTGGCTGATATTCATCTGGCTGATGGAACCAGTTTTGAATTGTTCAGGCAGGTAGAGGTTAAGTGTCCAATTATTTTTACAACGGCTTATGATGAGTATGCTTTGCAGGCTTTTAAACTGAACAGCGTTGATTATCTTCTGAAGCCGGTAAAAAAAGATGAATTGCAGCAGGCAATCAGCAAATTTGCAAAGCTTAGTGAGAAACAGGTGTTAAACATTGATCAGTTACTGAAAGCGGTTGTACAATCCCCGGCTGACAAATACCGTCAGCGTTTTATTATTCGTTACGGAGAGCATATTAAAACAGTTGAAACTAAAGATGCGGCTTATTTTTATACCGAAGCCAGAGCAAATTTTCTTATTACCGGCGATGGTAAACGATATGTGATTGATTTTAATCTCGATCAGCTTGAACAAATGCTGAACCCCGCAGTTTTTTTCCGCATCAACCGGCAGTTTATTATATCCATTGGTTCAATTGACGAAATGACTGCCTGGACAAAAGGAAGAGTAATGGTAAAACTGAAGCCAACCACTAAGCTTGAAACAATTGTAAGTACAGAACGTTCTCCTGAATTCAAAAAATGGCTGGGAGGCGAATAATACGGGTTTCTTTGCTTGCTATAAATGCCGCATCCCTTTGTTGGTGCGGCTTTTTCATGTAACTTCGCATTGCTTTGGCGGATTTGTTTATTGTTCGGCCGCAACAGAACTAATAAACGTTACAAACTCTCACAGGTTTCTCCAACGTTTATAGTTCACTCTTCCTCCGGGAATAGAAAATGATGATGTTGTCAGCTGCAAATAGCTGTTCATCTTCTGTTGCGTCGCACACTTCAGCACAAATACTTCCTTCAGCAAAAAACATTATATATGAGTGATATCAGAAAAGAGCTGGAAAAAAGAATTCTTGTAATTGATGGTGCAATGGGCACCATGATTCAGCGCCACAAACTTACTGAAGCTGATTACCGGGGCGAACGGTTTAAAGACTGGGCTTCTGATTTAAAAGGCAACAACGATTTATTGTGTCTTACACAACCCGATATTATCAAAGGGATCCACAAACAATACCTTGCTGCCGGTGCCGATATCATTGAAACAAATACATTCAATGCCCAGCGCATTTCATTAGCCGATTATCATATGGAAGACCTGGCTTATGAAATCAATCTTGCAGCTGCAAAAATTGCCAAGCAGGCCGTTGCTGAATTCAATGCTGAAACAAATAACACTGTTCCAAAATTTGTTGCAGGTGCTATTGGTCCAATGAACAAAACATTATCGCTGAGTCCCGATGTAAACAATCCCGGCTTCCGTGCAATGGGTTTTGATGATGCCATGAATGCATACTACGAACAGGTAAAAGGATTGGTTGATGGTGGTGTTGATCTGTTATTGATTGAAACCATCTTTGATACGCTAAATGCAAAAGCTGCCATCTTCGCAATAAAAAAATATTTCCAGGACAGCAACAAGCCTGAACTGCCTGTTTCTATTTCAGGAACAATTACTGATGCAAGCGGCCGTACATTAAGCGGTCAAACACTGGAAGCATTTTATATTTCAGTGATGCATGCAAAACCATTGAGTGTTGGGCTCAATTGCGCATTGGGTGCACATGAAATGCGTCCGCATATTGAAGAATTGTCCGAAATGGCTTCCTGTTATGTATCAGCATATCCCAATGCCGGTTTACCAAATGCAATGGGTGAATATGATGAACGTCCTGAAGACACGGGTCATTATCTTGAAGAATGGGCGAAAGAAGGTTTTGTAAATATTGTTGGTGGTTGCTGCGGTACCACCCCCGATCATATCAAACATATTGCAGATCATGTAAAGAATATTAAGCCAAGGGCAATTCCAATTGTAGAAGTACTATAAGTATTGCCACAAAGGCACAAAAACGCAAAGAAACACAAAGAAAGCATGAATTCAGAACTGGAAATAAGAGAATGGCTGGGAAAGGAAATAGTAGACATTTCCTACCAGATTCATTTGATGCTTGGTCCTGGATTACTTGAAAAAGTATATGAGGCTTGCTTTTGTTATGAATTAAAGAAAAGAGAAATTCCCTTTGTTTCACAAAAAAAAATTCCGATAATTTATGATGGTGTTGAATTTGAAGAAGCGTTAAAACTTGATTTATTAATTGATGACAGAATCATAGTTGAATTAAAAGCGCAGGAAAATTACAACCCGGTTTGGGAGGCACAATTATTAAGTTACATGCGGCTTACAAACAAACATCTCGGATACATAATTAATTTTACAGTTCCCCTTATAAAAAACGGCATCAAACGCATGGTTCTTTAGCTTTGAGAACTTTGTGCCTTTGAGTCTTAGTGGCAAAAAATGAATACAATAAAACCATATTCACAATTCGCAGGATTAGAACCGTTAATCGTTCGTCCTGAAACAAACTTTATCAATGTAGGTGAACGTACAAACGTAACCGGTTCAAAAAAGTTTGCACGCCTTATCCGTGAAAATAAATACGAAGAAGCATTAAGTGTTGCACGCCAGCAGGTAGAAAACGGCGCACAGATCATTGATGTAAACATGGATGATGCTCTGCTTGACGGTGTTCATGCAATGACCACATTCATTAACCTGCTGCAAAGCGAACCGGATATTGCAAAAGTTCCGGTAATGCTTGACTCTTCAAAGTTTGAAATCATTGAAGCCGGTTTAAAATGCGTGCAGGGAAAATGTATCGTCAATTCTATTTCAATGAAAGAAGGCGAAGCCAAATTCATTGAACATGCACGCATCTGCCACATGTACGGGGCATCGGCAATTGTAATGGCTTTTGATGAAAAAGGCCAGGCCGATACAAAAGAGCGAAAGATTGAAATCTGCCACAGGGCTTATAAAATTCTTACTGAACAGGTTGGTTACGATCCACAGGATATCATCTTCGATCCCAACATTTTTGCATTGGCAACAGGGATGGAAGAACATAACAATTATGGTGTTGACTTTATTGAAGCAACAAGAGAAATCAAACGACTGATGCCGTTGACAAAAATCAGTGGTGGTGTAAGTAATCTCTCCTTCTCTTTCCGTGGAAATGATCATGTGCGTGAAGCCATGCACAGTGTGTTTTTGTTCCATGCTATCAAAGCAGGTATGGACATGGGTATTGTGAATGCAGGTCAGCTGGTTGTGTACGATGAAATTGAGCCACAGTTAAGAGAATTGTGTGAAGATGTAATTCTCAACCGCAATAACGAAAACAACGAAGCAACTGAAAAACTCATTGCCTTTGCTGAAACAGTAAAAGCAAAAGGTAAAGTGGAAGTGAAAGATGAAGCGTGGAGAAACACGTCAGTGGAAGAACGTTTGAAACATGCTTTGGTGAATGGCATCACCGATTATATTGATACAGATACAGAAGAAGCAAGATTAAAATACAGCAGACCATTAGAAGTAATTGAAGGTCCGTTAATGGCTGGTATGAGTGTGGTTGGTGATTTATTTGGTGCAGGGAAAATGTTTTTGCCACAGGTGGTAAAGAGCGCAAGGGTTATGAAAGAAAGTGTGGCATGGTTGACGCCTTATATTGAAGCAGAAAAACAAGAAGCATCAAACGCACCTACCATTTTATTGGCAACTGTAAAAGGCGATGTGCATGATATTGGTAAAAACATTGTTGGTGTGGTGCTTGGTTGTAATGGTTACAACATTGTTGATCTCGGTGTAATGGTTGCGGCAGAAAAAATTCTGGATGAAGCAGAAAAATGCAAAGCATCAATCATTGGTTTATCCGGATTAATTACACCATCACTTGATGAAATGGTGCATGTGGCACACGAAATGAAACGCCGCAACATGAAACAGCCGTTGCTGATTGGCGGCGCCACCACATCACGTATGCACACAGCTGTAAAGATTGCACCAAAGTATGATGAAGGTGTTGTTCATGTGCTGGATGCCAGTCGCAGTGTAACAGTTGCAGGAAGTTTGCTGAGCAAAGAACAGAAACCTGAATTTCTTAACAACATCAACAAAGAATACCAGAAACTGAAAGAAGACTTTGAAAATAAAAAGCCGGTAAAACAGTTCCTGAGTTTTGCTGATGCACAAAAGAATAAAGCAAAAATCGACTGGACAAATTACAAGCCATCCGTTCCTGCTTATACTGGTGCAAAGTCGTTTGACAACTATGATTTAAATGAAATCAGAAAGTACATTGACTGGCAGCCGTTCTTTATTGCATGGGAACTGCATGGAAAATTCCCGGCTATCTTAAGCGATGAAAAAGTGGGCGTTGAAGCAACCAAACTTTACAATGATGCCAATGTAATGTTAGACCAGATCATCAAAGAAAACTGGTTAACGGCAAAAGGCACTGCCGGTTTCTGGAAAGCAAACAGCAATGGAAAAGATACGGTTACAGTAAACAATAACGGATCAACTGTAAATCTTGAATTCCTTCGTCAGCAGATTAAAAAAGCAGAAGGACAGGCAAACAGTTCACTGGCTGATTTTATTGCTCCTGCAGAAACAAATCTCCAGGATTATATCGGCGCATTTACCGTAACCATCCAGGGAATTGAAGAACATATCAAACGCTTTGAAGCTGCACATGATGATTACAGCAAAATCACATTACAGGCATTAGCTGACCGTTTAGCTGAAGCATTTGCTGAATTACTGCACGAACGTACAAGAAAAGAATTCTGGGCTTATGCAAAAAATGAGCAGTTGAGTAATGAAGATCTGATTAAAGAAGAATATACAGGCATTCGCCCTGCACCGGGTTATCCTGCCTGTCCCGATCATACAGAGAAATACAAACTGTTTTCATTACTTGGAGGTGAAGCATCAACCGGTATTCATTTAACTGAATCGCTGGCTATGTATCCTGCAGCAAGTGTTTGCGGCTGGTACTTTGCACATCCTGAAAGTAAATACTTCGGCGTAGGTAAAATTGAAAAAGATCAGTTACAGGATTATACAGAGCGTAAAGGAATCAGTATGGAAGAAGCAACAAGATGGTTGAGACCTGTTTTGGAGTAACTTCATTGCATGAAAGCACTTTTACTCATTCCGGCTTTACTCATTTCTGTACTTGCATCAGCTCAGAAAATACAATACTTTGATACAAGTTTTGTGAATACCAGTTCTGCTGATTTTTTTAAAAGAAATCCCGTTGTTGACAGCCTACATTTTAGTGGATCGGGCGTTATTTATGTTTATTTAAAAACCACCTGGCAAGACACTGCATATAAAGCATCTTCAACAAACAATTATAATTGGTACGATTTAAATTTCATTGGTGATAAGTATTTCTTTGAAACGAAATATGGAGTTTTCAAACTTCCTACAACAGAAATTAATAAGTTAGTTCAGAATAAATGCAGTGACCAATACTATATCAGGGGATCTCTAAACGCTGATTCAGTTAAGTGTAAAATTGAATTTTATTGTCCTGTTCCAAAAAACAAAACAGAAGACGAGGATGAAATAATTTTTACCAAAATTGAAATCATATCTGGTTATAAAAATGGGATAAAAGCATTGCAGAATGATTTACAAACTGCTTTTAATAATTATCACTTCTCAAAGAAGATAAATCCAAATAAATCTGCGATGTTATTTGAAGTGTTAATTGACAATAAAGACAGTTGTTTAAAACGGATTGAATTAAAAGAAGGTGAATATTCTGAATTTACTCAATTTATCATTGATGAATTAAGGAATAACTGTTCCTGGACACCTTCAATCCAAGGTGGGAGACCGGTTAAGTCGTACTCCAAAATCTTCGTCCGTTTAAACAAAGACAAAACAATTACTGTAGCAATGCCAAACAGGGATTAAATAATTTCCCTCATCACCAACTCTTCTTTCAGTAAATCTGCATTCCTGAAATGAATACCTTCCAATCCTAGTTTTTTTGCTGCTTCAATGTTACGCAGGTTATCATCAATAAACAATGCTTTTGATACATCCACATTATAACGATCAAAAAGTATCTGGTAAAATTCAGGAAACGGTTTTCTTGTTTTCTCCACACCGCTCACTACAATACCATCAAACCATCCAAGATAATTGTAACGCACAAGCGGAATATTAAACAAATCGGGCTGCCAGTTGGTTAAAGCATAAATTTTATATCTACTGCTGTCTTTTAACTGACGGAAAATTTCAACCGTTCCATGAATCGGGCCTCCCAGCATGTCTGTCCACCTGCCATAATAATCACGGATGGGTTGTTCCCATTCAGGAAATTGTTCAATGAGAATATTTGTTGCTTCAACGATTGAACGACCGGCATCCTGTTCTTCATTCCAGTCGTGTGTGCAGATGTTTTCAAAAAAGTAGTTCAGCTTTTCTTCGCTGTCAAAATAATTTTTATACACGTGCATGGGGTTCCAGTCAATGAGTACCCCGCCAAGATCAAAGATGATTGTTTCAACCATTCAATTATTTGTATTTCTTTAGTGATTTTATTTCTTCTGCTGATGCCGGTTTAATGCTGATGGCACAACCGCCTCCGGCAGCAAGTTTCAGTTTTAAATTTGTTGTATTTGTTACAACAAATTTTTCAATTACATATGCTTCGGGATTATCATTCCAGCTTGCGTTATCTGCATCACGGTAAATGGTTGCAACATATTTCTGATTCGCATTTAAAAAACCGGGTTGTACTGTAAAGTTTCTTGCCTGCTCATCTGTAATTGCGCCCAAAAACCAGTTTTCTTTATTCTTTTCCTTACGTGCAACAACGAGGTAATCGCCTGGTTCTGCCAATAAATATTTACTGTCGTCCCAATCAACAGGTACATCTTTTATAAACTGAAACGCATCGGGTCTTGCTTCATAATTTTCAGGAAGGTCAGCAGCCATTTGCAGCGGACTGAACATGGTAACATATAATGCAAGCTGCTTTGTCAGCGTGGTGTGTACCTGGTATGTTGATGAAGGATTGTAATAATTCATTTTTATTTTGAAAATGCCCGGCGTATAATCCATTGGTCCGCCCATTAAACGTGTAAACGGAAGAATGGTTTCATGTTCAGGAGGGTTTCCACGGCTCCATGCATTAAATTCATTTCCTCTTGCGGCTTCACATGCAAGCAAGTTTGGCCATGTGCGGTGCAAACCTGTTGGACGAACCGGCTCGTGTTCATCGAGCATAATTTTATACGAAGCTGTTTTTTTAATTACACGGTTGTAATGATTTATCATCCACTGCCCGTCGTGATGTTCGCCTCTTGGAATAATGTATCCTACATAACCGGTTTTTACTGCATCCATTCCGTGATTCTTCATAAAGCGGTAAGCAGTATCCATCCAGCGCTCATAATTTGTTACCGAAGCCGATGTTTCGTGGTGCATAATAATTTTCACACCCTTTTCTTTTGCATAGCGTGAAAGTTCATTTACATCATAATCGGGGTAAGGCGTTACAAAATCAAACACATCTTCTTTCCAGTTGCCAAACCAGTCTTCCCATCCTGTATTCCATCCTTCAACAAGCACGCCTTCAAATCCATTCCTGGCAGCAAAGTCAATATACCGTTTCACATTGGCTGTGTTTGCACCATGCGGAACTTTGGTTTGCTGTTGTGAACCTACCTGCCCGCCACTGTAATCCCAACTGCTTTTGCCAACGTGCATTTCCCACCAGACACCAATCATTTTTTGCGGCTTAATCCATGATGGGTCTGTAATCTTGCAGGGCTCATTCAGATTAACAATCATGGCTGATCCTACAACATCGGTTGCTTTATCACTCACAATGATTGTGCGCCATGGAGTGGAAAATGGTGCCTGCAGATACGCCTTATTGCCAACTGCATCGGGTACAAGATGTGCGTTTAATGTAAATGATGATTTATCAAGTACCACATTCATTGCAGGATAATTTACCAGAGCTGCTTCGAAAATATTCACATAAATACCATCATTCGTTTTCAGCATCAGCGGTGTTTGAACAGCATTTTTATCAAAAAAAGCTTTGGAGGAAATTTCTGTAAAAGAAGCGCTCATTGCCGACTCAATTCCTGAAAGCTTTGTTGTTGTATAGTAATATTCATTGGTATCATAGTCGCCGGGAATCCAGTAAGCTGTATGATCGGCTCCTAAACCAAATTGTGTCATTTCGTCCATCACTACAAAATGATTCAGATTGGCTTGCTGCGGAAATTCATACCTGAAGCCAACTCCATCATTAAACACCCGGAAAACCAGGTTTATCTGTCGCCCGGTGGTTTTTTGATTAAGTTTTACAGTTAGTTGATTGTAAAAATTCCTGATTGTTTTTGCTTCGCCCCAAACAGGATTCCATGTTTCATCAACAGTTTTTTCTTCAGTATTTTTTATTTCAAACCCTGAATAGAAATCATTATTTCCTTTTAATACAAATCCAAGCTTTGATGGCTGAATAATTGTTATGTTATTAAATTGTACTGTATAAAATGGCTGACCTTTTTCATCCGTACTTACAGATACTTTTATTTTTCCAGAAGGAGATAAAACGTCTTTCGCTGTGGTGTTAATAAAAACGAACAGCATCAAAATTGCAAACAATGATAGATTTCTCATAATTTCGGTTTGAAGGATTGCAAGTTAATCAACTCACCAATAACAATTACTGATCATGCGCATCATTTCTTACAACGTTAACGGCATCAGAGCCGCAATTAAGAAGGGATTTCTCGACTGGATGAAAACAAACCCGGCAGAAATCGTTTGCGTTCAGGAAACCAAGGCAACAAAAGATGATGTTGATCATGAAGCCTTTCATGAACTGGGTTATTACAATTACTGGTTCAGTGCACAAAAAAAAGGTTACAGTGGTGTGGCCGTGTTTACAAAAATTAAACCCGATAATGTTGAATATGGTAATGGCCACGGGCCAAGTGATGATGAAGGCAGGGTGATTCAGCTTGATTTTGGCGATGTGCGTTTGATCAATACTTATTTTCCAAGCGGAACAAGCGGCGATGAACGCCAGAGCTTTAAATACAAATGGCTGGATGAATATTATGCATGGCTCAACACGTTAAGAAAGAAACATCCCAAATTAATTCTCTGCGGCGATTATAATATTGCACATAAAGAAATTGATATTCATGATCCGAAGGGAAATAAAAAATCAAGCGGATTTTTACCGGAAGAACGTGCCTGGATGACAAAGTTTTTAGAAAGCGGATGGATTGATACTTTCCGTGAATTTCATCCCGAACCACACCGTTACAGTTGGTGGAGCCAGCGTTTCCCTTCTGTGCGTTTGAACAACAAAGGCTGGCGTATTGATTACATCAGTGTTACAGAACCGTTGAAGAAAAATTTAAAGGATGCAGAAATTTATCCTGATGTAAAGCATAGTGATCATTGCCCGGTGTACCTTGATCTGAAACTGTAAAACCTCCTTTATGGAAGCCCTGATAATTCTGATTGTCATTGCAATTCTTGTTTTGATAATCGTAAATGCTGCTAACCGCAATAAGAAGCAGGAAGAAATTCTGCAAAGAATTAAATCTGTTGATCATAAGCTGATGCAGTTGAATGAAAAACTGCAGCAGCAATCTGTAAAACCTGAAACGGTTAAAGAAAAAACAGAAGTAGTTCCTCAACAGAAAACGGAGCCGGTAATAGAAGCACCTGTTGTAAAAGATGAAAAGCCTGTTCCTGTTTATGTGCATCCCAAAGTAATTGAACCACCTGTTGAAAAAGCAACCCCGGTTCAATCTGCCGAACCTGCACCGGTTAAAAAACCTGGGCCGGTTACAACGCCACAAACTCCACCTGTATATAAAGAAAGCTGGTGGGAAAAATGGGTGGCAGAAAATCCCGACATTGAAAAATTTATTGGAGAAAACCTTGCCAACAAAATTGGTATTGCTGTTTTGGTGTTAGGCATTGGCTTCTTTGTAAAATATGCAATAGATAAAGACTGGATTAACCAGGTGGGTCGTGTCAGCATTGGTTTGTTATGTGGTGCTGCATTGATCTTTCTTGCACATCGTTTAAAAGAAAAATACCGTTCTTTCAGTTCGGTACTTGTTGGTGGCGGCCTTACCGTTTTTTATTTTACAATTGCTTTGGGCTTTCACCAATACAAACTTTTCTCCCAAACATCAGCCTTTGTAATCATGATAGTAATTACTGCTTTCGCAGTAACACTTTCATTGCTTTATAATCGTATTGAATTGGCAGTAATTGCAACTGTTGGTGGATTTATTACACCTTTTCTTATAAGTACCGGAGAGAATAATTATGTATCGTTATTCACCTACCTGTGCATTTTAAATGCAGGCTTGCTGGCTTTGTCTTATTTTAAAAAATGGAACATTGTTCATTACATCGCCCTTTTTTTTACAAGTATTGTTTTCGGAGGATGGTTAGTTAACCAGGCAGTGAATTACAATGTTGTTCCGTATAAAGCCGCCATTCTTTTTGCATCACTGTTTTATGTGCAGTTTATTGCCATGACCATCATCAACAAACTGCGTACAAATGATCTGTTCAGCAAGTTTGATTTTTCATTACTGCTGGGTATTAATGTACTTTATTACAGCGCCGGGATGTTTATTCTTTCCAAATGGGATAATGGTGATTATAAAGGTTTGTTCACCATCATTCTCGCTGTTGTAAATTTTGTCCTGGCATGGATTTTCTTTAAACGTTTTAAAGCCGACAAAAACTTTGTTTACCTGCTGATTGGCTTAACTCTCACGTATGTTTCTCTTACTGCTCCTGTACAGTTGAACGGTAACTATATTACACTGTTCTGGGCAGCTGAAACAGTATTGCTCTTCTGGTTATACCAGCGTTCACAAATAAAACTGATGAAGATTGCTTCGCTGATTGTTTTTGCAGCTTTGCTCATCAGTTTACTGATGGATTGGAGGCAGATGTATATGCAGGTATATGAAGTACGTACAATCATTTTCAACAAAGCTTATCTTACTTCAGTATTTGTAAGTGCAGCACTGTTTGTTTATTACAGCTTACTGTACAAAGAAGCCGACTCATGGTATCTGAAAGGATTCTCAAATGTTTTTGTAAGGGATGTAATACTGGGTATTGGCATCGTTATTTTTTATGTTGCCGGCTTGCTTGAACTGAGTTACCAGATCAGATCGGGTGGATATTCGGCTGATCTGTTTACTCCTTACAGCTTTTTCTACACAGCATGTTTTGCTTCTGTCACTGTTTTTGTTTTAAGAAAATGGAAAAAGTTAAGTTACCCGCTGTTGTTTTTAATTACAACCTTTGTGTTTATCTATTATTGTACAGGTATTAAAGTTGACCGGTGGTTTTTTGTAAATGAAGTTGTGTTGAATAACAGATTGGCCTTTTCAGCAGCAATACATTGGGCAGGCGTGGCCTTGCTGTTTGTTTTAATATATGAATCGGTAAAAGGTGTAAGAGAAGTGTACAAAGGACAGGCGTTAACTGCTGTAACATATGTCATAGCAATCGCCTCTTTGATAGTAATCAGCTGTTCGCTTTATTATCCGTGGCTGCTGCTGAATAACGCCAATGAATCTACGCTGAGTTACTATACCAATCTATATGAAAAAGCTGTGCTTTCCATTACCTGGGGGCTCAGCTCTTTTGTGATGATGTGGCTTGGTTTACGAAACAGTTTTAAACCATTGCGCTGGGTTTCGATCATCCTGTTTGGTGTTACATTAGTCAAGTTGTTTTTGTACGATATCAGGAATATACCCGCAGGTGGAAAAATTGCAGCGTTTATTCTTCTTGGCGTACTGCTGCTTGTAATTTCATTTATGTATCAACGGTTGAAAAAACTAATTATTGACGATGAAAAACAAGATGCTTAAACTCTGCTGCCTGCTGATGGTTTTTTCGGCAGAATTTTCTTTTGCGCAGCAATTTAATTACAAGGCGGTTCTTGATCCTGTAAGGGAAACGGGGTTTTATACCATTCAACTTAATCCTGAAATTACTTCGCATCTCAAAACCGACTTTTCTGATTTCCGCATTGCAGATGAAAAAGGGAAATGGATTCCGCATATTATCCGCAGCGGTATAGTGATGATTGAAAAAGAAAAGATTGTTGATTTCCCCATCATCAGTAATAATATCGGCGACAGCGGCAAAACTGAACTGATCCTGCAGAACAAGGCCGACACATTTGTTTCTGTTATCCGGCTGTTTCTGAAAAATATGGCAGTGAGCAGAACAGGCATCATCAGCGGTAGCAACGATCAGAAACATTGGTTTATTATTTCACCGCTTATCATTGAGCGGTCGTATGAAACAACTGCTGCTGAATATATTCAGGAGCTGCAGTTCAATCCGTCCGATTATAAGTTTTTTAAAATCGTGATCAACAACCTGCAAAACGATCCGGTTAATATTTTACATGCAGGAGTTTATTCTAAAGAATATTCGGAACCGCCAAAGCAGCTGGCTGAGCATGTGGGTACGGCGTTTAAAGTCAAAGACAGCAGTAATAAAACCTTTGTTACAATAACCGAACAGTCAGTTCATCATATAAGCAATGTACATGTAACAATAAACGGACCTAAATTCTATGCAAGAAACGCAGCCGTTTATCTTCCTGATGAAAAAGGGAATCCTGCTAAGCTGATAACAACATTTGAATTGCAGCAGGGCTTGTACAAATTTGAATTCCCAGTTGTAAAAACCAAACAGCTTTTACTTGTTATTGACAACAAAGACAATCCGCCACTTTCAATTACATCTGTTAATACTGCTGAACCTTTTGTTTATGCTGCATCGTATCTTGAAGCAGGGTACAACTATCATTTACTGCTGGGAAGCGACTCGGCTTCGGTACCTGATTTTGATCTTGAACAATTTAAAGACAGCATACCATCAAACACATTGATGTTACATGCAGGAAAAATTACTGCCATTGAAAAATCACAACCGGCACAAGCGGGAAAATCTTTTTTTCAGAAATGGTTTATATGGCCAATTTTACTGCTGGTGCTGGCATTGTTATTTATGCTGGTAAAAAGCCTGCTCAGCGATATTCATAAATCAAACAGGAATAATTAATTGTATGATCATTTATAACGTAACCACCAAGCTTGCATGGAACATTCATGATAACTGGTTAAAGTGGATGAAAGAAGTACACATGCCGGAAGTAGTGGCTACCGGATGTTTTACACATGCACAGTTATTACGGGTGCTGGAAGTTGATGAAGAGGAAGGCCCGACATATGCTGCACAATACTTTGCCGAATCACTGGAAAAGAAAAATGAATACATCGAAACCTTTGCGGCTGCCTTGCGTAACAAAGCTTTCAGGGAGTGGGGTAACCAGGTAATTTCTTTCCGCAGTGTTATGGAAGTTGTTAACTGATTGTGGAAAATCTGTCAATGTAATTTTGCACAGTTTTCATTGCGGAATGAAACATCTCATCAGCAGTTATTTTATTATCTCATTCCTGAAACCCTTTACAGCAAAGGGTTTCAGGAATTTTTGTTTTGTTGGCCTGCAGTTTTTAAAAAGAGCCAGTCACCTGTAACCCTTGCCCAATAAGGATTTTAGCCGATTTTACATAATCTATTTTCAATTAAAAAAATTTTGTTGCAATACAAAAGCATCTATATTTGTCCCACTTAAAAAATTCTCACTATGAACAAAGCTGAATTAGTTGCAAAACTTGCCGACGATGCAGGTATTTCTAAGACTCAAGCAAACGCTGCATTGGATTCTTTTGTTGATGCAGTTACAAAAACATTAAAAAAAGATGGTAAAGTAACTTTGGTTGGTTTCGGTACTTTTTCTGTTAGCAAACGTGCTGCACGTACTGGCCGTAACCCCCAAACCGGTGCAACAATCAAAATCAAAGCAAAGAAAGTTGCGAAGTTTAAAGCTGGTAAAGAATTGGCTGCAAAGCTCTGATTACCTTAATTTATCAGAAAAGCAGGGAGCATCTGTTTCCTGCTTTTTTTGATAAAAGACACGAATTGATTTATCTTCAGATTTCAAATAACATCAAATAATTATTTACTATGGGAAGAGGTGATAAAAAAACAGCAAAAGGCAAACGTTTTAAAGGTTCATTCGGTAAAAGCCGCCCTGCAAAAGTTGCTAAAAAAGCTGCAAAAAAAGACGCCAAGAAAGCGTAACAACATTCAACAAATAAAAATGGATGATGATACTGTTCAGTTTCATCATCCATTTATTTTTTATTGCAGTAATAAAAATTAAGGTTTTTGTCCGCCCGAAATTTTCGCCAGCATCACTTCAATTTCAGAAAGGCGTGAAAGCTGCGATTCCAGTTTTTTATTATGGTCTGATACCTGCTGCAGATCTTTATTCAGCTCTTCCAGGAATTCATTGCGCTTGTGCAATTGCTGGCGCTGCATGTTTGCCTCTTTAAGTTTACTTTCAAGTTCAGTTGCTTCCTGCGATAATCTTGAATTTTCTTCAACCGCATCCCTGTACTTCATCCGCAGATCGTTTAACTCAACCGACAGCAGATGATTCGCTTCTTCCAGCTCGTCGTATTTCAAAGCGTTGGCCTGTGGTGCCGAAAGCTGTTGTTCCACCTTCATCAGCTTCGATTGAATTTCATTAAACTCATCATAAGCCGTTTCAAGCCGGTTCTTCATTTCCTGTGTAAGCACCGTTTGCTCACGAATTGTATTTAACTCAGTTTCCTTTTCCTGCAACGACCGGCGCAGCCCCATCAGTTGCTCATTCAAAAACTGGTTTTGCTGTAAAGTGGTCTGGTGTTTCTGTTCTACTTTTTCAAGAATTTCCACCTGCTCCAGCAGTTTTGAAATATTCTGGTTATGCTGCAGTAATCCATCCTGCGCCGATTTTAACTGCGCAAGATATTCAGCAGGAGTAACATCAGCAGCATTAACAGGAACAATTGCAGCAGGCATTTCTTTTTGCCGCTGCAGCAATTCTTTATTCAACGCCTTTATTTCATCCAGCTCTTCCAGCAAAATTTTTTCATTGTCTCTTGCATGCGTAAGTTCTTTTTGCAGATGCTCAGCAGAGTCTTTCTGATTTTCAAGAACATTAAAATACTTCATGCGCCAGTCGTGTGCTTCACGCTCGTATTTCTCCACATCAAGTTGCTGATCAAACTGGCTGCCGTGGCGCATGTTCCAGAAATAATGAATTACAAAACCAAGCACAAGGGCTCCCACCTGGAACATAATAATTTCAGGCAGATTAACACGGATTTCAAGTAAAGTAAACAGCATGTGAATAATCTTTCGTTATCAAACAAACCATTTCAAATGAAAGTTAAATTCTTCAGCAGAGTTGCAGAAGAAACTGATGATAAACTTATCCCCAAAACTAGTCGGGCTGTGTATTGCCTAACCCGAAACGACAGTTCCTACATTTTCGCCGGTTACCACACGACGGAGATTGTTGGGTTTATTCATGTCGAATACAATAATAGGTAAATTGTTTTCCATGCAAAGGGTAAAAGCAGTCATATCCATTACCCGCAGGTTTTTATCAATACATTCCCTGAATGTAATTTTTTCGTATTTGGTTGCCTTGGGATCTTTTTCGGGATCGGCTGTATAAATACCATCTACTCTTGTTCCTTTCAGAATCACATCTGCACTTATTTCAATTGCTCTTAACGATCCTGCAGTATCAGTTGTAAAATAAGGATTGCCTGTACCTGCACCAAAAATCACAACCCTTCCTTTTTCCAGGTGACGTATGGCACGCCTGCGGATATAAGGTTCAGCAATCTGTTCCATTTTAATAGCACTTTGCAGACGGGTATATACGCCGGCTTTTTCCAAACCTGCCTGTAATGCCATACCGTTAATCAGTGTGGCAAGCATGCCCATATAATCGCCATGTGCACGTTCAATACCTGTTTCTGCTTCGTTCATACCACGGTAAATATTACCGCCACCAATCACTATTGCCACCTGCACACCCAGTTCCGTTATACTTTTTATGTCTTTGGCGTATTGTGTAATCACGGCTGAATCCATTCCGAAATTTTTATCGCCCATTAATGATTCGCCGGATAATTTGAGGAGGATGCGTTTGTATTTTGGAAGCATGCTGCGAAGATAAAGATTTCAGGCGATGGAAAAAACGGAATGCATTTTTTGTGTTGCAGCCAGTTGTGCTGCTGTAAAGCACCGGTTGCGTCGCACACTTCATGGTTTGTTTTTCAATTGGGCAAAGGGCTGCCGGCATTTCAATGGTTGGCAGGCTCAGCCGGTTCATGTTTTTGCTGTGTGTTTTTACAGCATGCATCCGGCAACTGCTGTGCATGTTGTTGAAAACACCAACGACGGCGAAAAAGATATTGAAGGCATCTATGTGTGTAATTTATCTCCATCATTATAGCCGGATTCACTAATTGGTTTTAGTGTAAAATAACTCAAATAGCAGAAGATCAGCGGCAAGACATTTATGGCAAAGATGATGTCATTACTTTCTCTATAACCAGCAACAAAATGAAATCGGAAAGGGCTAAAGTTATTGTATAATTGAAAAGAATCATTATAAAGAAAGCCTATACCTATATATGGGCCGAAGAAATTTTCAAAATTCAGGCCCAGTACTGAAAACCCGATAGATTGAATAAGAAAACTAATTTGTAATGGCACGTATTTGTAAGTCGTATTTGCAAACAATCCTTTGTAACCACTATAAATATCAAAAATCAATATCCCGAAAATGAAAAAAGAAGTCAGTAAAGACGAAAATATTCCTGTAAAGCCTAATGACAAAAAAGTATGTACTATGAAAGTCAGGCTGCCGATTACCATATAACCAGAAAGAATCTTTTTTATCGCAATCATGGTATCATCGTTTTTTTTATTTTAATCACAGAACATAAAGATAAGTGTATGCGATTTGATTCGATAGATGCTGTTTTCGTTGTCGTTGGTGAAAACATATAACTACGGCGGGCTTTGTGTTGGTTGTTGGTTTTTTGGAAGTAAATTAGCTGGAGGAATACCAATATAGACGATATATGAGGTTAAAATTATTTCTTGTCACATTCTTTTTCTTCACAGTGTTTTACGTAGGGTTAATTTTCATTACGGGTCCGTTCTTAATGAGCTTGGGTGGAGAAAGAAATTTTTTAGAAAAAGTATATGCAGAATTTATTGGAGGCCCTTTTAACTACGGTGATTCTTTGTGGTTGATTTTAGTTAATGCTTTTTTTTGGCACTTTATATTTTACATCTTTATCGTTATTTCAAAGAGAATAAAAAGAAAGGGCCGCAGTTAGCCGGTTTTTTATCAGTTGGCATCTTCATCAGTCAAAATGTATTTTCGAATTTACACTTTAATAATGAAGTTGCATTGCCGAATAATGTTACAGAATGCACAAGTGTGCGAACGAATTATAAATCTAGATGCCAAACTGCTATTTTACTAATTGTTTCTTGATTTTTTTGACGAATAAATACAATATAATATATAGCGCCAAATGAGCCATACTCAGAGTCCTTGAGTTTAACAGGATTTAGATAATAATATAGGTATTGAAAGTCTTTTTGAGTTGTTAATATCCGATTCGGTGCTCCAAATTTACTTAGCAATGTGTCATACCTCAATGTATCTAAAGTTGATTTTAATATTAAATCGTAAGTATAAAACCTCAATCCGTTTGTTCCTAAAGAGTCTGTCTTCCAAAAATATGAAAGTTCGTTAATGACATCGGAACATCTATGGTGCTTTGTCTTTTTCGTTTGAGCAAAGAAGGTTAAAGGAATTATAATTAAAATTAAAAGGAAAAAAGTCCTCATTGTTTAAAGAATAAGTTTATTAATGGATTGGGATGATAATTAATGTAATTTCTTTTTCGTTTGCTACTTCGCCAACCAAAATATGTTTCCGAATTTACACTTTAATCAACGAAGTTGCATTGCCGAATATTGTTACAGAGTTTACCACCCAGCTATCCGTAGTGTTACCAGCCAGTAAATCTGGTAGTGGTAAACTGTGAGTAAAGAAAAAAAGATGAAAGCTGTCCTGAGTTTGCAACTCAGGACTTGCTAATAACAGCACAAAAACTACCTTTTTGTTCGCTGCCGAAACTCCGCAATTCTCAGGCAATGTCTGGCGCAGCCGACTCGCCGTCATCAAATCGCTTCGTATCACGGCGAGTGCCATAGCCCTGCACACATACCTGTCTGACACATCGCCTGAGAAATACAGAGGAGAATTATCTAAGATTGAAAATTTTATAAAGTTTATATCCAGAATCACTTATTCGATATACTTTAAACGAAAAAGTTTCTTTTTCTTTTGAAATAGAATCGCCAATTAATAAGTTTTCTCCCAGAGAAATGTTATCAAGCATGTTTTTCTTGTCATAATAAAAATAAGTTACTTTATTATGATAATTTTCGATTTCAATTATCTTGCTATTAATAGCTTTCTTGAAAAATTTTTTGTCTTGATATTTTGCGTACAATACATTCAAATATAACATCAAGAAAAAACCGCTTAAAACTATTAAAACCGTAATGAATATTTTTTTCATTTAAAATTTATTATCGGTTCATGTTTTCTAAAGCCAAAATGTATTTTCGAATTTAGGCTTTAATTAATGACGAGCAGAGCATCGGCTATAAAGCTTCATTGTTGCAACTGCTTCTGCTACATTATTTATTTCCTTTTTCAATTACCCTCATCTTTACACCTTCGTTTGTAATCTTCACCGGTTTGATAAAACCGTTATCATCGAAGTATAAATAATCAATACAGGTTTCTCTTGAGTTACCGTCTTTTTCAGTTAAGGGGCGGCGGTGGTACACAATATACCATTCATCGGTACCGGGAATGTTGATAACGGAATGATGCCCTGCACCTTTTGCAATGTTGGGATCCTGCTGCAGAATTTTTCCTACACGTTTAAACGGACCAAAGGGTGAATCGCCAATGGCATAAGCCACACAGTAATCGGGTCCTGTCCAGCCACCTTCCGACCACATAAAATAATACTTGCCGTTGCGGATAAACATGAAGGGCCCTTCCACATAACCTTCGGGTGTAATTTCTTTATACGTTACACTGTCGCTGAAAGGAATTAAACCGGTGAAATCATTTTTCAAACGCACAATATTGCAATGACGCCAGCCGCCATAAATGAGATAATATTTTCCATCCTTATCATGAAATACAAACTGATCGATTGGTTGTGCGCCGTTGTGAAATTCACCAATCAAAGGTTTGCCGAGATAATCTTTGTAAGGTCCTCCTGGCTTTTTTGCCACTGCCACGCCAATGCCTCCGTATTCATTGTTGTTCTGAATATCATTTGCACCAAAGAATAAAAAGTATTGCTTGTTTTTCTGAATAATGGATGGCGCCCATATTGCACGCTTTGCCCATTTAACAGCAGCAGTATCGAGTATGTGTTCGTGTTTTGTCCAGTGAACAAGATCGGGTGATGAAAACGCATCAAAGAACACCTGCTTGTTGTAAGGTGCAGAGTAGGTGGGGAAAATCCAGTATTGTTTTTGAAAGATGGTTGCTTCAGGATCGGCATACCAGCCTTTGAATAACGGATTGCCTGAATACGTATCGTCTTTCTTTATTTGTTGAGCTGTTGCTGCAGTTGTAATGATGACAAAAAGCAATGCGGAAATTTGTTTCACTTGAATAAACTTTAGAATAATAAATTTAAGAATGAAAGTATGGAATAAAACGGTTGATGAAAACTCAGCTGCTGCATTTGTTTGTAATGAAACATAAAAACAAAAATCTGATACGTGCTGAATAGTTGATGCTGCAGGTTTTATTGTCCTTTATCATTCTGAAAAATCATATTTTATCATCAACTTCCTGTAACGGATTCAACATATGAAGTTTGTCAATATAAAAAGATATGCACTGCTGTTTCTTGTTGTGCTGCTGTTTGCTTGTAATCACAAAGGAAAGATTGGAACTGCTGCAAAAAAAGATCAGCGGCCGAATATTGTATTGATCATGGCCGATGATCTTGGCTATTCTGATATTGGTTGTTATGGCGGCGAAGTGCAAACGCCCAACCTTGATTATCTTGCAGGCAACGGTATCCGCTTCCGGAATTTTTACAACACTTCACGCTGCTGCCCTACAAGAGCTTCGCTGCTTACAGGTTTGTACAATCACCAGGCTGGTATTGGTGAAATGACTGCATCACGCAGCGAAGATGGTTACCGTGGTTTTATTACACCCAACACCGTTACACTTGCTGAAGTGCTGCAGACTGCAGGTTACCATACAGCCATGTCGGGCAAATGGCATGTGTCGAATACCATTGAACAGCCCAATGCAAAGGAGCAGATGAAATGGCTGAATCATCAGGCGGTGCATCCTTATTTTTCGCCGGTGGAGCAGTATCCCACAAACCGAGGGTTTGAAAAATACTATGGAAATATTTTTGGTGTGGTGGATTTTTTTGACCCGTTCAGTTTGGTGAATGGTACAACGCCTGTTGAAAAAGTACCTGCCGGTTATTATCATACCGATGCGATTAACGATACAGCAGTGAGTTATATTAAAACATTCAGTAAGGAAGACCGGCCTTTCTTTTTATATGTAGCGGAGACTGCGCCGCATTGGCCGTTGCATGCATTGCCGGAAGATATTGAGAAATATAAAAACACATACACAAGTGGATGGGATGCCATACGTGAAGCACGCTATCAACGCATGATTCAAATGGGATTGATTGATCCGTCTACAACCAAACTTTCGCCACGCATCAACAATGAACTGAGCTGGGAAAAGAATCCCACTAAAGAATGGGATGCAAGAGCCATGGCTGTACATGCGGCCATGATTGACCGAATGGACCAGGGGATAGGACGCATCATCAATGCATTGAAAGAAACAGGTGAGTTAGAAAATACCATCATTCTTTTTTTAAGTGATAATGGGGCAAGCCCTGAAGATTGTGCACGCTATGGCCCGGGCTTTGACCGCCCCGGTGAAACAAGAACAGGAGAGAAGATTGCTTACCCGGTGAACAAAGATGTGTTGCCCGGTGCGGAAACAAGCTTTGCATCAATCGGTCAGCGGTGGGCCAATGTTGCCAATACACCTTACCGCTATGCCAAGGAACAATCATACGAAGGAGGTATCCGCACGCCCATGATTGCCTTTTGGCCGGAAGGAATTAAAAGCAAAGGTGTTTACTCTGATTATATTGGTCATGTAATGGATTTTATGCCCACTTTTTTACAGGTATCATCGGCACGTTATCCCAAAACATTTCATGGCAATGCCATTACACCTTACAGTGGTGTAAGTTTGTTGCCAGCGTTAAAAGGAGAAGACAAAACGCAGTACCGCAGTTTGTATAATGAGCATTACAAAGCAAGATATGTGCGAGATGGGGATTGGAAACTTGTTTCGCTTTCGGGCGATACGACGTGGCGGTTGTACAAAATCACAGCCGATGAATCGGAGGTGAATGATCTTGCCAGGCAATATCCTGATGTGGTAAAAAAACTTGCTGCGCAATGGCAGAACTGGGCAACTGCACACCATGTATTTCCCAAGCCACGGAACAAATAATGTTTGTGAGCTGTGACAGGTAATTTTTCCGCTTATGTAAATGAGGGGGGCTTCGTGTTGCTGTTCATCCTACCTTAAATGTGCTGATGAAACACATCGTCAAAGTTTAGAAACAAATGAGCTAATTGAAATGCGGCGATGCGTCTATTTTGCATTGTTAATTGTATTGTAGATTGTTAATTGCTTCGCCATGATTCTTCAGCACATATCAGTGATTGTAAGCAAACAGCAAGCTGTTACAATTGTTTTACCATAACCACATTTATAATCACATTCTAATCAGCAAACATGAAGAAATCGTTTACGCTCCTGTTGATTCTTGCTGCAAGTGTTTTGCATGCACAGGAAGCTTGGAAAATGGTCTCCGGCAAAATTGCCACACCCTGGGCCGAACAAGTCAATCCATCTAACACATTGCCAGAATATCCAAGGCCGCAACTGGTTCGTGCCAACTGGACCAACCTCAACGGGCTTTGGGATTATTCTATTTTACCTAAAAGTGAACAGTCCATTCCTGCACAGGTACAGGGAAAAATTCTTGTGCCCTTTGCTGTTGAATCAGCTTTGTCGGGTGTAGGAAAAACGGTTGGGAAGGATAGTGTGCTGTGGTATAAACGCACTGTATCCATTGCAGCAGCAAAAGGTAAAAAAAACATCCTGCATTTTGGTGCAGTTGACTGGCAATGCACTGTTTTTGTAAATGGAAAAGAAGTGGGCAGCCACCAGGGAGGATATGATCCTTTCTCCATTGACATTACTGCTGCATTAATAAAAGGAAGCAAACAGGAACTTGCAATCCGTGTATGGGATCCTTCTGATGATGGTCCGCAGCCAAGAGGTAAGCAGATCAAAAATCCGCATGGCATCTGGTACACACCGGTAACAGGTATCTGGCAAACAGTATGGGCTGAAACAGTTGCCTCTACATATATTGTTTCAACCAGACAAACGCCCGATGTTGATCATAGTACAGTTCGTGTAAGTGCAGTTGTTGAAAACATGCTGCCTGGTGATCAGTTATTGATTACTGCATTGGATGGTGAAACAAAAGTTGCTGAGCAAACTGTAACTGATAATAATGAAATTGCTTTGACAATTGATCATCCGAAATTATGGTCGCCTTCATCACCGTTTTTGTATAACCTGAAGTTTACCGTTTTACGTAAAGGAAAAGTGGTGGATGAAGCAAAGAGCTATTTCGGTATGCGCAAAATTTCCATGAAGACCGATGCAAACGGAATTCAGCGCATGATGCTGAATGATCAGTTTGTTTTTCAATATGGCCCATTAGATCAGGGCTGGTGGCCTGATGGTTTATACACTGCACCAACAGATGAGGCATTGAAGTTTGATGTAGTGAAAACAAAAGACATGGGCTTTAACATGATTCGCAAGCATGTGAAAGTGGAGCCTGCAAGATGGTATTATCATTGTGATGTATTGGGCATATTGGTTTGGCAGGATATGCCAAGCGGCGATTTAGGTAACCGCTGGGAAAACCGTCCCGGTATTTATGGCCGTGCAACTAATAAAAAACGTACAGAAGAATCAGAAACAGCTTTCCGTACTGAATGGAAAGAAATAATGGAAGATCTGTACAACTTCCCTTCTATTGTTGTATGGGTTCCTTTCAATGAAGCATGGGGACAGTTTAAAACAAAGGAAATTGTACAATGGACAATGCAGAAAGATCCGTCACGTTTAGTAAACACAGCAAGCGGTGGTAATTTTGAAGATGTTGGTCACATCACCGATCTGCATAATTATCCTGAACCATTGATGCCGCAACCCGAACTGTTTGGCAAGAAAACAATATTAGTACTTGGTGAGTTTGGCGGATTGGGTTTGCCTGTTGAAAATCATACATGGCAGCAAAAAAACAACTGGGGTTACCAGAGTTTTAAAAATGAAACTGAATTGCTGGCAAGATATACGGAGTTCATCAACCGTATTCCGGAACTGATTGGAAAAGGATTGTCAGCTGCAGTATATACACAAACAACCGATGTGGAAGTGGAAACAAATGGTTTGATGACGTATGACCGTAAGTTGATTAAAATGCCGGTTGAAAAACTGAATGCCATTCATCAGCAGTTGTACGGCAATAAAAATGTACAAATAAAATAAACGGTTGAAGTCAATCGGTTTTATTTGAAAATGTATCAGCTTATTCGTGTAATCACTCCGGCGGACCAACAGTAATTTCAGGTTTTTTGATGGCCGGGGTGATTGCACTTTTTTATTTAAAAAAATGAAACAGTTTTCTCTGCTTGTATTTTTCGTTTCTGCTATTTCTGCGCAGCAAACTGCTGCGCAGAAATCTTTACAGACGAAAGAAGGCTATTATGCACATGAAATGAAACTGCTGCAACAGGCTATCCATAAAAATTTCTTCGACAGCAGTTCAGGTTATTACAAGGAAGTTGTTTCGCCAAAGCCTAACGACAATCTTTATTGTTATCTGTGGCCGCTTTGTACATTATACCAGGCTGCCAATGAAATGGAAAAGCTTGATGCGAATGGCAACTTCATGCAGCCATTATTTACCATTATCAAAGATTATTATGATCCTGCAGCACCTGCACCCGGTTATGCATCGTACATCATGAAGCTGAAAGGCGGTGATCGGTTTTATGATGATAACCAGTGGATCGGTATTGCAGCAATGGATGCGTATGCAAGAACAGGAAAGAAAAACTTTTTACAAACAGGGAAAGAAATTTACAGGTACATGATGACGGGTTATGATACTGTGTTAAATGGTGGATTGTACTGGCAGGAAAATAAAAAAACATCCAAGAACACCTGTTCCAATGGCCCGGGTATTATTCTTGCATTGCAGTTGTACAAGGCAACAAAGAACAAAACCTATCTTGATACGGCCGTGCTTTTATACAACTGGGTGAATACAAATCTTAAAAATGATGCAGGTTTGTATTACGATAATATCGGTATCAAAAACAAACGGATTGGCAAAGCTGTATTTTCGTACAATACAGGAACAATGATGCAGTCAAGTATTTACCTGTATGAAATCACACATGATAAGAAGTATTTAAAAGAAGCAACTGCCATTGCCGACAGTTCGCTTGCTTTTTTTTATGGCGAACAATCGTTCAGGGATAATTATTGGTTTAATGCTGTGTTGCTGAGAGCATACCAGCATCTGCTCCGTTACAACAACGACCGGAAATATGTTCTCGGATTTAAACATTGCCTGGATGATGTGCTGCTTCATCATAAAACAACAGAAGGTTTGCTGAAGAAAGAGCATGTGCTTGATCTTGTTGAACAAGGTGGAATGCTGGAAATACTGGCAAGGTTTGCTTTGCTTGAAAAGCAGCAATTGCTGAAATAAAAAACATTAACCTTTCATCATTTCTTAAAAGCCAAACGAATTGCTATGATTAAAAAAGTTGTTTTCTTTTTATTGTTATTGCTGTATGCTGAAATGGGTTTATTTGCAGGAGGAAAAGATCCCGTTGATTATGTAAACACATTACAGGGTACTAATTCAAAACATGAATTAACCCGTGGCAATACTTATCCCACAACAGCTTTGCCATTTGGTATGCATACATGGACGCCGCAAACAGGTCGTAATGGCGACGGCTGGAAATACCAGTATTTTAAAACGACCATCCGTGGTTTTCAGCAGGCGCACCAGTGCAGTTCGTGGACAACTGATTATTGTGTTTTTTCTTTTATGCCTGTTACAGGAAAACTGGTGGTGAATGAAAATGACCGGGCAACCGGCTTTCATCATGAAAATGAAATTGCCAAACCACATTATTATAAAGTAAAATCAGACAACGGTATTACAACTGAAATTTCTCCAACAGAAAGAGGAGCACATCTTCGTTTCAGTTTTCCGAAGAATGGTTCGAGTTATTTAGTGCTGGATGGATATACCGGATTAAGCCAGGTAAAAATCTGGCCGAAGGAACAAATGATTACCGGTTATGTGAGCAACAATAAAGAGAACAGGCATAACCTCATCAAAAGTTATTTTGAAATTCATTTTGATAAACCGTTTAAAAGTTACGGCACATGGGAGAACAGGAACAACAGTATTACAGAAAATGCAACTGAAGGTGAAGGTGGTGGCATTGGTGCTTATATCCAGTTTAAGAACGGCGAAACAGTACAGGTAAAAGTTGCATCATCCTACATCAGTGCTGAACAGGCTGCTTTGAATTTAACAAGAGAGTTGGGTACTTATAAAAATCTGGAAGATACAAAGCTTGCAGCAGCGAATGTGTGGAACAAACATCTCGGCCGTATTTTAGTTGAAGGTGGAACAGAAGAACAGAAAGCAACTTTTTATTCCTGCTTCTTCAGGGCCAGTTTATTTTCCCGGCAGTTTTTTGAATATGATAAAGATGGTAACCCGTATTATTTCAGTCCCTACGACGGAAAAATCCACAAAGGATTTATGTTTACCGATACAGGTTTCTGGGACACATTCCGTGCACAGTTTCCATTGAATACTCTTTTATATCCCACTATGCATGGCCGTTATATGCAGGCGTTGCTTGATGCGCAGGAGCAATGCGGATGGTTACCTTCCTGGTCGTTTCCCGGCGAAGGTGGAAGCATGATTGGTAATCATGCCATTTCATTGTTAACCGATGCATGGATGAAGGGGATCAGAACTTTTGATCCGCAAAAAGCATTGAAAGCTTATCTCAACGAAGTAACCAACAAAGGTCCATGGGGACCGGCTAACGGAAGAGATGGCTGGAAGCAATATTATCAGCTGGGTTATGTTCCTTATCCTGAAGTCCGTGAAGCAACAGCCAAAACACTGGAATATGCGTATGATGATTTCTGCGGTTACCAGTTAGCAAAAGCAACAGGGAATACATTCTATCAAAACATTTTTGACCGGCAGATGTACAACTACCGCAATGTGTATGATTCAACAACAGGGTTTATGCGTGGAAGAAAAGCAAATGGTGAATGGTCGCCCAACTTTGATCCTGTTGAATGGGGCGGGCCTTTTACGGAAGGAAATGCATGGCATTGGGTATGGTCGGTGTTTCATGATGTAAACGGCTTGATTCATTTAATGGGAGGAGAAAAAAACTTTACAGCTAAACTTGATTCTGTTTTTTCTGTTCCAAATACAGTGAAGGTGGGAACATACGGAGGAATGATTCATGAAATGACGGAGATGGTTATGGCGGATATGGGACAGTATGCGCATGGCAATCAACCCATACAGCACATGATTTATTTATACAATTACAGTGGTGCACCATGGAAAGCGCAATATCATGTACGTGATGTGATGGAAAAATTATACAACGCAACAGAGAATGGTTATCCCGGTGATGAAGACCAGGGACAAACATCTTCATGGTATGTATTAAGTGCATTGGGTTTTTACAGCGTATGCCCGGGAACTGATCAATATGTGATCGGCAGTCCTGTGTTTCAGAAAGTAACCATCACATTAGAGAACGGGAAAAAATTTGTGATTGAAGCAAGGAACAACAACAAACAGAATGTATATATACAATCGGCAACGTTAAACGGACAGGCATTTGCCCGTAACTGGATTTCGCACAACGACATTATGAACGGATCGGTACTGCAGTTTGTAATGGGTGATGCACCTGCATACAACAGGGGCGTAAATGCAGAAAGCAAACCGTTTTCATTAACAAGGTAATGGTTGTAACAAATTGTGCCGATTTTGAATAACTGTGAATAGCTGAATGTATTGTAAAGCGTTTCCTTAGCAAACGGTTCTTTACGCAAGCCTGATAACACTGATTTGATTCAGTTGTGTAAAAAGCAGGTTTGTGCTGTTACAGATGTTGTATATTGTCGGGTCATCATTTAATTCTAAACGGATGGATATTTTATGAAGAAAAATATATTATTAGCTGCAGTATTTTTTACCTGCGTACATATCAATGCACAGGATGTTACAAAAGTGAGCGACCCTGTTGAATGGATTAATCCATTGATGGGTACTGATTCCAAACCCAGCATGTCAAATGGAAATACATATCCTGCAATTGCTGTTCCATGGGGAATGAATTTCTGGACACCGCAAACAGGCAATATGGGTAATGGCTGGGCTTATACTTATGGTGCTGATAAAATCAGGGGATTTAAACAAACACATCAGCCTTCACCATGGATGAATGATTACGGGCAATTCTCCATTATGCCTGTTACAAATAAATTACGTTTCAGGGAAGAAGAACGTGCAAGCTGGTTTTCGCACAAAGCAGAAGTTGCAAAGCCTTATTACTACAGCGTTTACCTGGCCGATCATGATGTAACAACAGAAATTACACCAACAGAACGGGCGGCACAGTTCAGGTTTACTTTTCCTGCAACCGACAGTGCATTTATTGTCATTGATGCATTTGATAAAGACTCGTATGTAAAAGTAATTCCTGAACAGAATAAAATCATTGGTTACACAACAAGAAACAGTGGTGGTGTTCCAAAGAATTTCAAAAACTATTTTGTTATTTATTCCGATAAACCTTTTTCGTTCAGCTGCAGCTGGAGTGATACGGTATTGCTGAGAAGTTTGAAAGAAATTAAATCAGCACATGCCGGTGCTGTGATTGGTTTTAAAACCAACAGGGGTGAAAAAGTGCAGCTGAAAGTTGCTTCTTCTTTCATCAGTTATGAACAGGCTGAGCAAAACCTGAAGAGTGAATTGGGAAATGACGGGTTTGATGCAACCAAACAAAAGGCAAAAGCTGCATGGAACAAACAGCTGAGTAAAATTCTTGTTGAAGGTGGAACCATTGACCAGGTAAGAACATTCTATTCCTGTTTGTACAGAACATTACAGTTCCCTCAGAAACATTATGAAATTGATAGTAACGGAAAGATTGTGCATTACAGTCCGTACAATGGCGAAGTCCTTCCCGGTTATATGTTTGCAGGCACAGGGTTCTGGGATACGTTCAGGGCATTGTATCCGTTCCTGAACTTTTTATATCCTTCCATCAACAAAGAAATGCAGGAAGGATTGATCAATGATTATAAAGAAGGCGGTTTTTTGCCTGAATGGAGCAGCCCCGGTTACCGCAATGTAATGGTGGGTAATAATTCTGCTTCAGTTGTTGCAGATGCTTACATGAAAGGGTTGAGAGGTTATGATATCAATACGCTGTATGAAGCATTGGTTAAAGATGCTAATAATGAAGGCCCGTTAGCAGCAGTTGCCCGCAAAGGTGTGCAGTATTATAACGAACTTGGTTATGTACCTTATGATGTGGGGATAAATGAAAGCGCTGCACGTACACTGGAATATGCGTATGATGATTTCACGATTTACAAACTCGCAAAAGCATTGAACCGTCCAAAAGAAGAAATTGAGTTGTATGCAAAACGCAGTCAGAACTACCGCAATCTTTTTGATGCACAAAGCAAACTGATGCGTGGAAAAAACAAAGACGGCAATTTTCAATCACCGTTCAACCCGTTTAAATGGGGCGATGCGTTTACAGAAGGTAACAGCTGGCATTACAGCTGGAGTGTGTTTCATGATATTGAAGGATTGAAGCAGCTTATGGGAGGTAATGAAATGTTTATACGTATGCTTGATTCTGTTTTCATCATGCCTCCTGTATTTGATGAAAGCTATTATCGTGGAGTAATTCATGAAATACGTGAAATGCAGATCATGAATATGGGACAGTATGCACATGGCAACCAGCCGATACAACACATGATTTACCTGTATAACTATGGCGGTGAGCCGTGGAAAACACAATACTGGGTTCGCCGTGCAATGGAGCAGTTATACAAAGCAACACCCGATGGTTATTGTGGTGATGAAGATAATGGACAAACATCAGCTTGGTATGTTTTCTCCGCAATGGGTTTTTATCCTGTTTGTCCGGCAACCGATCAGTATGTGCTGGGTACGCCTTTGTTCAGAAAAATTTCAATACAATTGGACAATGGTAAAAAAATACTGATTACTGCTCCCGGCAGCAGTAACCAGAACAAATATGTTCAGTCGTTAACGGTTAATGGAAAACCGTATGATAAAAACTGGCTGAACCATTTTGATTTACAGCAAGGCGCTGTTCTTGATTTTAAAATGGGAGCAACGCCCAACAAATCAAGAGGAACTACAGCATCTGCTTTTCCATATTCATTTTCAACCAGTGCAGAAGATGCAAAAATGAAATAGAAAAGCATTTAATCAGTCATTCAGTTTGGGTTTATAGTCAATGCCGGCACTCTGTGCCGGTTTTTTTTACTGAACAGTTTTGTATAAGAAAAGATACGGGATGAATGAAAGCGCAAGTGCAGATAGTTTAGTTTAGTATTCAATCATTTGACTGCTTTCATGAAACAGAAAAATTGTTTGCTGCTGATCGTTTTATGTGCTGCCTGTAATTTTTCTCAGGCACAAACCAACGAAAGCAGTGCAATGCGTATTGCTCCCGCCCCTCTTTTCAGGGATCCTGTTTTTGATGGTGCTGCTGATCCTGCAGTAATTTATAACCGTGAAAAAAAAGAATGGTGGATGTTTTATTCGCAACGCAGGGCTAATGTACAATCAGCCAACGTTGCCTTTTGTTACGGAACAAAAATTGGCGTGGCAGTTTCAGGCGATCATGGAAAGACATGGACTTATAAAGGAACGCCTGATCTTGAATTTGAAGAAGGCACAAATACATTCTGGGCGCCGGATATTATTTATGAAAAGGGAGTGTATCATATGTTTGTTGTGTATATAAGAGGAGTGAGAAATGATTGGGGCGGTAAATCTAGCATAACACATTTTACAAGCAAAGATTGCTGGAACTGGAAACATGAAGGTGATCTGAAACTTTCTTCAGATAAAGTCATTGACCCTACATTTTTTAAACTGCCTGATGGTAAATGGCATGTGTGGTATAAGGATGAAACAAGAGGAAGTATAACCATGACTGCAGAAAGCAGTAATTTAAAAGAGTGGACTTTAACGCAGCAACCTGCTATAGGTGGTAAAGCTCATGAAGGGCCAAAGATTTTCCGCTACCATGATTATTACTGGATGATTACAGATGAGTGGGAAGGGCTTCGTGTTTATCGTTCAACAGATGCTGTTGTATGGGAACGGCAGGAAAAAATTCTTGATAAGAACGGAGTGCGAAAAGAAGATCAGCCAACAGGTGCTCATGCTGATGTGATTGTAATAAAAGAGAAAGCGTATATTTTTTATTTTACACACCCCGGACGCAAAGTGCATATTGAAGGTGAACTGGATAAAGACGGATGTTTAGCTTACTCCAACAAACGATCTGTAATACAGGTGGCTGAAATTATTTTTAAGAATGGAACACTGGATGTAATACGGGATGAACCATTTGATTTCTGGCTACCTGATTTGAACTGAACCGTTAAATAAACTGCAATGAATTTCAGAAAGGTAACAATACTTGTGTTTGCTGTGTGTCTGTTTTCAATTACTGTAAATGCTCAGGTGAAAATAAAAGATACTACATTGATTTATTTTGCTGATCCCTGTATTTATTCTTTCAACGGAACTTATTATTTGTATGGCACAACAGAAGAAAATGCCAACAATGGCTTTGTTACTTATACTTCAGCTGATTTGCTGAACTGGAAAAAATCAACTGTACAAAATGGTTATGCGTTGATGAAAAGCAATGCTTTCGGCAAATCACAATTCTGGGCGCCGCAGGTATTTCGTTTTGCTGATACGTTTTACATGGCTTATGCTGCCAATGAACAGATTGCCATTGCGAAATCAATTCATCCTGCCGGTCCTTTTGTACAGAAAAACATTGCTCCGTTAAGTGCTCCCGTCAAACAAATTGATCCGTTTGTATTTGTTGATAATGATGGAAAAAAATATTTATACCATGTGCGGCTTACAAACGGCAACCGGATTTTTGTTGCAGAAATGGAAGATGATTTTTCTGCAATAAAGCCATCCACTTTAAAAGAATGTATTACTGCAACTGAGCCATGGGAAAATACAGCAGGCAGTTCATGGTCGGTAACTGAAGGGCCATCTGTTTTTAAGCACAAGGGAGTTTATTATCTTTTCTATACAGCCAATGATTACCGTAATCCTGATTATGCAGTTGGTTACGCAACAAGTACATCTCCTTATGGCCCATGGAAAAAACAGGAAAGCAGTCCTGTTATTACACGTAAATTGCTGGGCGTAAACGGAACAGGTCATGGTGATTTTTTCCGGGATGCACAAAATCATCTGCTGTATGTTTTTCATACACATTTTTCTGCGGAACATGCCGGGCCAAGAAAAACTGCAGTGATCAGGTTTCGTTTTGTAAAAGACAGGAAAACAAAAGTTGATAAAGTGGTTGCAGAAAAAGAAACCTTTTATTTTCTGAAAAAGCAGTAGAATAAGCCGTTGCTTATTCTTTATTCTTATCAATATGCTTTGAACTTACATATTCTCTTGGGGTTAAGTTGAAATGCTTCTGAAAATTTCTTGAAAAGTTACTTTGTGAACTGAAACCAACCATGTAAGAAATTTCATAAATTTTGTATTCGCCTTCTGCCAGTAATTCAGCAGCCTTTTTCAACCGTGTGATGTTGATTAATTCGATGGGTGTTAAAACAGAAGCAGCTTTTATTTTTCTGTACAAAGTAATACGGCTCATGTTCATGATTTTTGCCAGCTTGTTTACATCCAGGTCAACATCGTCAATGTTCGACACTATCGCATTGTTGAGCAGTTCCAGGAATTTTTCATCGGCTTTTGAATGATCGTTGTTTTTGATATGCACCAATGGTGAGCTGGCAAAAAAATCACGGATCATATTACGGTTTGCAATAAGGCTGGCTATCTGTGCATGCAAATGCTCTTTTGAAAATGGCTTTTCAATGTATGCATCCGCACCAAGCTCAAGCCCTTCCACTTTCGACTGAATGGTGTTTTTTGCTGTAAGCAGAATAACAGGAATATGCGAGTACTCAAAACTTGATTTAATTTTGCGGCACAATTCAAAACCATCCATCACCGGCATCATTACATCACTCACCACCAGTTGAATGGTTTCTTTTTTGAGAATGTCTAAGGCCTGCTGCCCGTCTTCGGCTTTAAAAATGGTGTACTTGCTGTTCAGCGATCTTTCCAGCAAACTAAGAATCTCCTCATTATCATCTACAATCAAAATCGATGGAAGCATGCTCGTTTTATTTATTTTCAGTTTAAATTTTCAGGGTTACGTTTCTGATGGAGTGTATTTCAGTTGCAAAATAAATGTATTCAACCCGTCGGAAGAATTTCTGATGTACAATTTTCCTTTATGTAATTCAGTTAAAGATTTTGCAAGTGCAAGACCAATGCCGGTTCCTTGTGATTTGCCTCCATCTTTCAGCCGGAAAAAAGGTTCAAAGATTTTTTCATTCATCTCAGGCGGAATTTTTAATCCGTCGTTTTCAACTTCAATCAGCAACTCTTCTTTGTTATTTTCATCAGCAATCAAACGGACGTTGATGATGGTTGAAGCATACTTCACTGCATTGTTTAACAGGTTGCTGAGAATTTTTGTCATAGCTTCTTCATCAGCAAAAATAATTTCATTACCTGCAGGGATATTGATATTGTATTGCAGATTCTTCTTTTTAGCCATGTTGTTGAAGCTGGCACAGGTTTCACGCAGCAGTTCACTGATGTTCATTTTTGCAAGATCGAGACTGAATGAATTGGTTTCGGTTTTACGGAAATCAAGCATCTGAGTAATCAGTGATACAAGCCGGTTGGTGTTTTTTTCCATCATCACCAGGTCATCCTTTAGCTCAGGTAAATATTCAATCTGTTCCATGATGTTTTCAACCGGCCCTTTAATTAAAGTAAGCGGTGTTTTAATTTCATGAGCAATATTGGTAAAGAAATCAATCTTGGCTTCATAGATTTCTTTCTTCTTTTTGCTTTCAATAAAAAAGTGATAGGTACGGAAAAGATAATAGGCAAGAACAATGGCTGCAATTGAATAAACTATATAAGCCCAGGTTGTTGCCCAGAATGGAGGAGTAATTTTTACAGTGAGTTCTTTTACCTGCTCGCTCCATTTGCCATTAACAGCAGCTTTGAGTTTAAAAACATATTTACCCGGAGCAAGCCCGGTAAAATAAATTTTCCGGTTTGGCTTTACGGTTGTCCAGTCTTTATCCAGTCCTTTCATGAAATAACTATACTCCGTCATTTCGGGCGATGTATAACTGAGCGAAGCAAAATCAATACTGAAGGAAGATTTGTTATATGGCAAAATAATTTCGTCGGTAAGAAGAATTGATTTTTGGAGATAAGAGCCAGCCATATTGATCGTTGCTTCTTCGTTCTGCACCTGGAATCCTGTAATCACAATCGGGAAGGCCGGAGCAGAAGAGGGAATGTCAGCAGGATTAAAACGGATCATCCCTTTTACACTCCCGAAGCAAATATTTCCTTTAGCATCTTTGTAACCAGAGTTGTAATTAAACTGGTCGCTCAGCAAACCATTGTCTTTTGTAAAAGAAGTAATACTGTTTGTTGCCGGATTTAATTTTACAAGACCTTTGGTTGTGGTTATCCATAAGTTTTTTTCATTGTCAATCTGTATATTAAATGTAAAGTTGCTGGGCAATCCGTTGCCTGTATTAAAATAAGTGTATTTGGTTTTTTCTTTATTCAGTTTACAAAGGCCTCCTCCATCTGTTGCAATCCAGAGATTATGATATTCGTCTTCAATAATGGAGTTGATAATATTGTTGGTAAGGCTGTTGGGATTGTTGGGGTCACTTTTGATGTGTCCCTTTTTTCCGCTGTGAGGGTTGAAATAGTAAAAGCCATTGTTATTGGTACCAACCCATATTACACCTTCATGATCTTCCAGCATACAGGAAACAAAAATATTGGGCGGTGTTTCTGTTACCAGGTCAAATCCGTCATTTTTTTTGTCATATTTAAAAAGTGAGTTCGAAGATCCGATGTAGATGTCGCCATTTTTTGTCTGCATCATGCACACAATAAAATTGCTTCTGAGTTTTTTATTCCCTGAACCTGCATTATAGCGGCGAACAATGTTTCCTGTTTTTGTGTCCATTATATCCAGGCCATGATCAAACGTGCCAATCCATAATTCATTTTCTATCAGCATCAGCCCGTGAATATTACTATATGAAATACTTTTTGGATCACCGGTAGGTTTAAATTGTGTTACTGCGCCTGTTGCAAGATTTAATTTGTTTAGACCTGCATCTTCTGTACCAATCCATAAATTGCCGGAATGGTCTTCACATATTTCACGCACAACATTACCACTGATTGAGCTGGCAGAATTGTTAGGATAATATTTCTGAAACATGGTGCTTTGCAGCGAGTAATAATTTACTCCTCCAAAATAAGTACCTGCCCACACACCCCCTTCTTTATCCCTGCAAAGTGTGTAAACTGCATTGTCAGAAAGTGAGTAAGGATCTTCAAATTTCTTTTTAAGATTATTGAAGATTTGTGTTTCAGTGTTGTAAATAAAAATGCCCGATTCTGTTGCAATCCAGTATTCATGCGCAGAATATTTTACAATATCACGAATGAAAATGGCTGTTTTATCCGGGTTAAAGATGATTACATCTTTATAACTGAGAGTGGTAACATCAAACTCTTTTAATCCCTGGCTGGTTGTGCCTACAAATATTCCGTTTTTACCATTACAATAAATCTTCTGAATCCAGTTGGATGTTGTTACAGGTGAATGTGAAAAAAGATTAAAGGCAGTAAAATTATTCGTTGCAGGATTGTACCGGTGAAGAAATCCATCAGTTGTGGAAACCCATAAACTTCCTTTTGGACAAAAACACAGCGATGTGGCAGGGAAATGTGATGAAACAGGAAAGCTTGTTATTTTTTTTGATTTTAAATGATACCTGTAAACTGTTTCAACCGAAATAAACCACAGGTTATCATTGTTGTCAAAAGCCATTGCTTTGATAAACGGTAATGTATCAATTAACGGGACTAATGTTTCTGTTTGGGAGTTGAATGAATAAATCCCTGATTGCGTGCCAATCCAGATTTTATTTTTACTGTCAACTAAAATACAACTGATCATGGAAGGCGTCATGCTATAGCCTTGTGCCTGAATGTTATAGTGTTTAAACCTGTAACCATCAAAACGGTTTAGTCCGTCTTTTGTTCCAAACCAAATAAAGCCTGTGCTGTCCTGTGCACTGCTGTACACCATGTTGTGTGATAATCCATTTTCAACCTGGTAATGTTTAAATGAATAGGATTGTGTAAAGCCTGCATTTACAATGAATAAGAAAGAAAACAATGCAATACATTCTGCTGTAAACTGATGATATTTTTTGTAATGGATTTGCAATCTGAAAGAATTATTACTCAATATGAGTGTTTCGTGGGGCGTAAAAGTAAATGAAACATTTTGAAAAAATTCTGATACGGAGTGAACAGAAAGAAAAAAAATTATGACGGTATTTTACACCCGATCAAACAGATATACTTTTTGTTGATCACCGAAAATTTATAACCATTATTAACGAAACAAACTTGCCTTATGAGTTTTTCATTAATGCGGCTTCCATCCCGAAGCGCAAACTCTGCAATCTTTTTCCGGCAAATGCAAAAAATCCTGTTGTTACTGACTGTCAGCCTTTTTTCGGCGGCATTTATTCATGCACAGGAAAATGCGGGTATTACCGTATCAGGTACAATTACTGATAGTGCCGGTGTTGCAATACCTAAAACAACTGTTTCTGAAAAAGGAACAAAGAATGCCACTACTACAGATGCAACCGGACATTTTGTGCTCAAAGTTTCTGGCGAACAATCTGTTTTAATTATCACATCGGTAGGCTATGCTGCAAAAGAAGTACAAGTGGGTACAGGAAGGGAGTTTAATCTTTCTCTTGAGCCGCAAAAAATCAACATGGATGAAGTTGTGGTAATTGGATATGGTACCAAAAGAAAAGAATCTTTAACGGGTGCCATTTCATCTATCACAGCAAAAGATATGGATCGTGTACACGGGGGTTCTACTGTAAGTACAACACTTGCCGGTAAATTACCAGGTGTAACATTTAAAATGCCTGATGGTCGCCCCGGCGCAAGTGCAAATATCCAGATCCGTAACATGGGTGATCCTCTTTATGTAATTGACGGAATTCAGCAGGATGCCGGTCAGTTCAACAACCTTGCTCCGAATGATATTGAAAGTGTAACGATTCTGAAAGATGCATCAGCTGCTATTTATGGTGTGCGTGCTGCAAATGGTGTGGTGGTTGTTACAACCAAACAGGGCCGCAGAAATTCAGGCAGTTCAATTAATATTAATGCTTATACCGGTGTGCAAAACTGGTCGAGGTTTACAGAAGTGCTCACCAACTCTTACGATTATCAGCGTTACAGGGCTGAAGCTGAAGTAAACCGTTACGGAAGTACAGCTATTACACAGGCTGAATTAGATAAGTGGAAACAGGGAACATTACCCGGTTATAACCAGAGCTTCGACTGGAAAGATTTTATTATTAAAAAGAATGCACCATTAAACTCTGTTAATATCAATTTTACAGGTGGTACAGATAAAATGAACTATTATGTTTCCGGTACAAATTTGTATCAGAACTCGGTGCTGGGCCGTGAATATAAATTTAACCGTACAAACATTCAGTCAAACATTAATGCACAGGTTGCAAGTGGTTTGAAAATTGGTTTGGCTGTTAACGGACGTATTGAAACAAGAGATAATCCAGGTGTACCGGGTGGTGATGACTATTGGCTGGCACGTTTTGCCATTCTCAGAAACACTCCGCTTGAAAGACCATATGCCAACGATAATCCAAAATATCTGAACGATATCAAGCATAACGAAACAAACTGGGCTTATCTCAATTATGAAAATGCCGGTAAGTTTCACAACGATTGGCGGGTACTTCAAACCAATGCAACGGTTGAATACCAGATTCCTTTTGTAAAAGGACTCAGCGTAAAAGGATTATATTCTTATTACATTGCTGATTTCCTTTACAACAACCATGAATATACTTACGATACTTATACTTACAATCCTTCTGATTCATCATACAAAAGAACAGGTGGAAGTATCAATCCCTGGAGAGAAAGAGAACAGATTAAGCAAATCAATATTTCTTCTCAAGGTCAGGTGAACTACAATAATAGTTTTGGCGATCATACAATTGGTGCAACATTTGTTGCCGAGCGTATTACAAACCAGCGTTTGCGCAACTGGATTCACTCTGTACCAACAACCAATGCGTTGCCGCTGATTTATTTTGCTACTGCTGATCAGTACCAGGATAGTAATGACAAACAGGCACGTATTGGCTATATTGGCCGAGTTAACTATAATTTTTCGAATAAGTATTTTGTTGAGCTGTCTGCAAGAAGAGATGCTTCTTATCTCTTTGCACCTGAAAACCGTGTAGGATATTTCCCCAGTGCATCAGTTGGCTGGCGCATAACTGATGAAGAATTTATGAGAAATCTCTTAGGTAGCAGTAAAATTCTTACCGATTTTAAAGTTCGTGCATCTTATGGTCAGTTGGGTGATGATGGTAGTGCATTGGGTCTTGGTGCATATAGTTACATTGCCGGTTATAACTACAACAGCAGTATTACAATTCTTGATGGAGTGGCAGTAATTGGTTCAAGCGACCGTGGTGCTCCAACTACAAATATCTCCTGGTTAAAAAGTAAGATTACCGACATTGGTGCAGACTTTGTTTTACTGAATGGAAAAATTTCCGGTTCGTTTGACTATTTCTACAGAAAAAGAACTGGTTTGCGTGGTGTTAAAACCGATGTGTTAATTCCTTCAGAACTTGGATATTCTTTACCAAATGAAAATCTGAACAGCGATGCTCAGTATGGCACTGAAGGTGCATTGAATTATACAACAAATTTTGGTGATGTTCAGTTCCTTGTTGGTGCCAACCTTTCTTACACACGTTCAATGAACCTCGATAGTTATAAACCTAAGTTCCTGAACTCATGGGATCAATACCGTAACTCAGGTGAAAACAGGTTAAAAAGAATTGACTGGGGTTATATTATTGACGGACAATTCCAGACACAGGAAGAAATCAACAACTACAAAGTAAATATTGATGGACAGGGTAATAAAACACTGTTACCTGGTGACCTTATTTACAGAGATGTAAACGGTGATGGTAAAATTGATGGTTATGATGTTCGCCCGATTGGTTATGGCGGCGGTGCACAACCAAACATCAACTTTGGCCTCAACTTCGCTATAGCCTGGAAAGGAATTGAATTTCATGCTGATTTCTCCGGTGCATCTGGTTACACATGGTTCCAGAACTGGGAAACAAGATGGGCATTCCAGAACGATGGTAACTTAAATACCATGTTTGAAGACAGGTGGCACAGGGCTGATATTTACGATCTGAACAGTGCATGGATTCCCGGACGTTACCCCGCATTGCGTTACAACCAGAGCGGTCATAGTAACTACAACAGATCTTCAACCTACTGGGCTCATAACGTAACTTACTTACGTGCACGTACGCTTGAACTTGCTTATTCATTACCACAATCAATACTGGTTAAAACAAAAGTTCTGAAGAAAGCACGTTTTTATGTGAATGCTTACAACCTGTTCTCAATTGACAATGTAAGTAAGTTCAATATTGATCCTGAAGTGAACGATGACAATGGTCTTCAGTTCCCGCAGAACAAGTTTATTAATGTAGGATTTAATCTGACTCTCTAATTCTTTTACATCAATTATCAAATCAATGAAGAAGATTTATTTATATATAGGATTAGCTTCCCTGCTTACTGCAGGAAGCTGTAAAAAAGACAGTGAGTTTCTGGATGTACAACCTACATCTATCATCTCTACTGATCTGGCATTTGAAAATTCAGCAAACGTACTTTCAGTACTTGCAAACTTGTATAACCGCCAGGTGGATTTTTCAACACTGAAAGACTGGTACACCATGGCCGATTTCAGTGAAAGTTTTCCTTCTGAAAACGGACGTGCTTTTTTAGTACAACGCACCAGCTGGGGTTATGGCGAATGGGCATCATGGGATTATGCATATATCCGTGAGTTGAACCTGTTCCTGGAAAGACTGGATGTTTCAAACACACTTGCTGCTGCTGATAAAGCCCGCTTTAAAGCTGAAGCCCGTTTTCTCCGTGCCAATTACTACTTTGAAATGGTAAAGAGAATGGGTGGTGTGCCGCTGATTTTGAAATCACTTACTTATGACTTCAGTGGTAAAACTGATGATCTGCAATATCCAAGGGCAAAAGAATCTGAACTGTATGATTTTGTAATAAGCGAAGCAGAGGCAATCAAAAACGATTTGCCGGTTGATACAAAAACAAATGCTACATTCTGTGCAAGGGCAACCAAAGGTGCTGCTTTAGCTATGGAAGCAAGAGCTGCTTTGTATGCAGGTTCAATTGCAAAATACGGTGTTAACACCCCTTCAGTTACTTTAACCGGTGGTGAAGTTGGTATTCCTGCCAGTATGGCGAATGGTTATTATACCAAAGCATTAAATGCAGCCAAAGAAATTATTAATGGAACTGCAGGCAGCTATGCATTGTATAATAAGAAGCCTGATCTGTCAGAAAATTTTGCCAATATTTTTATTGATAAAGGAAATAATCCTGAAACCATTTTTATTGAAGACTTTAAACTAAAAAGTGGTAAGGTTCATTATTTCACTGGCTGGAACCAGCCACGTTATGGTGCTGAAGAAGAAGAGGGCGGACGTATCAATCCTTCACTCAACTTAATTGAAGCATTTGAAAAGTTAGATAATTCTTATGCCCCGATTCCAATTGCTGATGGAAGTGGTAACCCGGTTTATTATTCTAATCAAACTGATCCTTTTGCAGGAAGAGATGCACGTCTTGCCGGTACAGTCATGTTGCCTGGTACAGCATTCAAAGGACGCACAGTTGATATTTGGGCAGGATATGTACTTGCTGATAATTCAGTATTCAGTGGTGATGACAGGGGACAGCAAAAAGTTTTACCAGGTACTTCCGGTTTAAGACAAGTGGTTGGATTTGACGGCCCGATTAATGGTAAAGAGTTTACGGCACAAAGTGGTTTTTATCTGCGTAAATATCTTGATCCTGCTATTGGTTCAGGTTCACGTGGTACAAACAGTGAATTACCATTCATCCGTTACCGTTATGCAGAAGTATTGCTGAACGCTGCAGAGGCTTCTTTTGAATTAGGTAATACTGCTGATGCTGCCATGTATATGAATCTCGTACGTGTAAGAGCAGGATTGACCACTCCGTTGCAGGCTGCTGACATTACATTCGACAGAATTGTACACGAACGCAGAGTTGAATTGGCATTTGAAGGCCATATTCTTTATGATATGAAACGTTGGAGAATTGCTCATGTGGTTTGGGATGGTACGAAGATGACTGTTGCTGATTTGCTGAGTGATATAGGCAAAGCAACAAAGCGCAGTACACAGCCTTACGGGTTATGGTCTTATAAATATTATAATCCGGGTAGCCCGAATGATGGAAAATGGCTGTACAGAATTGTGCTTCCGAACCTGGTTACTGGTGCTAATTCATTCCAGATGGGTAACTATTACTCAGCTATTGATGCCACTGTTCGTGCAAATAATCCAAAAATTGTTAAACAACCGAACCAGTAAAAAACGAAATGACAGAAAATGGATCATAATTACTGATCATCCGGATTTTATGATCCATTTTGTTTCATCACTTCTATAAAATGATTAAAATGAAAAATAAATTACAATACATCATAATACTGGCACTTACAGTTTTTGCCTTTGCCTGTAAAAAGGATAACTACAAAGCTCCTTCCACACATTTAACTGGAAGAATCCAGTATAATGGCGAAAACATCCAGGTTGAATACGATAAAGTTCCGTTTGAATTATATCAGTATGGATTTGGTAAGGTGGGAGCTATCGGCCAGATATTTGCACCTGATGGTACTTTCTCCTGTTTACTGTTTGATGGTGAATACAAATTCATCATCGCTAATGGCCAGGGCCCTTTCAAATGGAAACAAACTACGGCAGGTAATCCTGATACGCTGGTGATTAATTTAAAAGGCGACAAGAGCATTGATATTGATGTTACTCCTTACTACATGATCCGTACCCCGCAGATAACAGTTGGTGCAGGAAAAGTAACCGGTACATTCAAAGCTGAGAAAATTATTACCGATGCATCAGCTAAGAATATTGAAAGTGTGAGTCTGTATATCAATAAAACAGCATTTGTTTCGGCTACTGATAACGTTGGTGTTACTACTATTACAGGTGCTAACATTACCGATCCGAACAATATCAGCATGAATGTAACAATACCTGCTTTGGTGCCAACCCAGAATTATGTGTTTGCAAGAATAGGGCTCAAAATTGCCGGTGTTGAAGACAGGATTTATTCACCTGTTCAAAAGCTGACTTTCTGATAGTTGTTGTTCCTGGTATTATCAAATAAGCAGTTGTTTTTGTATACAGGTAAACAAAGTATTTCGCAATACTAATTTTTACCAAGGCCATTTAGCTCTGGTTAAATGGCCTTTTAATTTCAGTTGCAGGAAAGGAAGATGCACATCTGCTTACCCTGTGTTTAAAAAAATCTAAGATGAAAAAAATCAGTTTATCCGCATTGTTGCTGTTGTGCATTTTATTGATGAATGCCCAGGAACGAAAAGCTCCGGCTTACCCGTTAATTACACATGATACTTATTTCAGCATCTGGTCAACTACTGATGAGCTTACTGCAGCGCCCACCAAACACTGGACGGGTACCGACCAATCTTTAATTGGTATGTTGAAAGTTGACGGGCAGGTGTACAGGTTTATGGGCAACACAGGTAAATCGTACAAACAAATTTTACCTGCGGCTGATGAAGTTAATTATGATGCTGCTTACACAGAGAGCATCCCTTCCGATGGATGGATGAATCTTTCTTTTGACGACAGCGAGTGGAAAAAAGGAAAAGGTGCTTTTGGAGATAATAAAACCACTGCTAAAACATTATGGCGTTCCAATGATCTGTGGATGCGTCGTGTGTTTACAATCAATCAAACAAATCTGAACCACCTGTTTTTAAAACTTCAGCATGATGATAATGTGGAAGTATATATTAATGGTGCTGTTGTTTATCAAACAAAAGGATGGACAGGTAAATACATTTACATTCCAATCAGCGAAGAGATAAAATCAAAACTGAAACAGGGAAAAAATATTTTAGCTGTTCATGTAGCCAATACAGCCGGCGGCCAGTGGCTCGATGCTGGTATTGTTCAGGAAGTACAGGAACCGGCAGGCGAAGCAAAGCAAACGGCTGTACAAAAAAATATTACTCTTAATGCCACACAAACCATTTATGAATTTGCCTGTGGCAAAGTTGATCTTTCGCTTACATTCACTTCGCCTTTGTTGCTGAATGATCTTGATTTGCTGGCAAGGCCTGTTTCGTACATTACTGCAAAAGTAAAATCAAATGATGGTGCTTCGCACGATGTACAGTTGTACATAGGTGCATCAACCGATATTGCTGTTAACACATCAGCACAGGAGGTTCAAACTAAAAAATATTCTGCCAACGGTTTAACCATTCTCAAAGCTGGTACAACTTCTCAGCCGGTGTTGCAAAAGAAAGGAGATGATCTCCGGATTGACTGGGGATATATGTATGTAGCTGCGCAACAAAGCCCTGCTGTATCACAATTTGTATCAGCAGAAAACAGTATTTCAAATTCGTTCACTTCAGCTGCAAAACCAATTAACAACGGAAAACATTTATTCCTTCATACAGTTGTGCGTTTAGGAAAAGTTGGAAACAATGCCAGGGAACAGGTGCTGATGATTGGTTATGATGACTTATACCCTGTTCAGTATTTTTCAACCAATCTTACGCCGTGGTGGAAGCAGGGCGAAACTTCAACAATGGAATTGTTGCTGGCAAAAGCACAGAAAGATTACACATCTGTGCTGAAAAAATGTACAGGCTTTAACGATGTTATTTACAACGATGCTCTTAAGGCTGGTGGTGAAAAATATGCATCGCTTTGCGTAATTGCTTACCGCCAGAGTATTGCTGCACACAAGCTGGTAAAAAGCCCGGCAGGTGAACTGTTGTTTTTATCGAAGGAGAATTTCAGCAACGGCTCTATTAATACAGTTGACATTACTTATCCTTCAGCTCCCATGTACCTGGTTTACCAGCCCGAATTATTAAAAGGGATGATGAACGGTATTTTTTATTACAGCGAAAGTGGCAGGTGGAGCAAGCCTTTTGCAGCACATGATCTTGGCACTTATCCTTTAGCTAACGGGCAAACTTATGGTGAAGATATGCCTGTTGAAGAAAGTGGTAATATGATGATTCTTGCAGCCGCAATTACTAAAGCGGAAGGCAACACTGTTTATGCAAAACAACATTGGAAAACATTATCCATTTGGGCCGATTACCTGAGCCGTGAAGGTTTTGATCCGGCTTCACAGCTGTGTACAGATGATTTTGCCGGTCACCTGGCAAGAAATGTCAATCTTTCTGCAAAAGCAATTGTAGCACTTGGATGTTATGCACAGATGGCTGAAATGATTGGCGAAGCCGAAACTGCAGCACGATACAAACAGCTCACCAAAGAAATGGTTACTAAATGGATGCAGATGGCTGATGATGGCGATCACTATTCTTTAACCTTTGATAAAAAAGGAACATGGAGCCAGAAATATAATCTTGTTTGGGATAAAGTATTGGGTCTGCATCTGTTCCCTGAAGAAGTGTTTGAGAAAGAGGTGAAGTATTATCTCACCAGGCAAAATGAATTTGGTTTGCCGCTGGACAGCAGGGCTACTTATACAAAATCTGACTGGGTGATATGGACTTCAGTACTTGCATCAAATGAAAAGGATTTTCTTGCGCTTGTTGAACCCATGTATCACTATGCACTTGAAACGTCTTCAAGAGTTCCTATTTCCGACTGGCATCAAACAACCACAGGAAAAATGGTTGGCTTCCAGGCAAGAAGTGTTGTAGGCGGATATTTCATGAAAGTGCTTGAGCAGAAATTTAAAAACAAATAATTCTACGGCCGTGAATAAATATATCTTTCTTGCTTTCTTTTTTTTCAGCACTGCCATACATGCTCAGCAGGTGAGCAGGTTGGTACAGGTTTCGCATTATGTGCTGGATTCATTTTGTACGGGAAAGATATTGATGAAGTCGGGCGAAGTATTTGAACGTAAGCTTAACTACAACATTCTTACAGGTGAAATGATTTTTTCTGACAATGGAAAAAATCTGGCCATTGAACAGCCTTTGGCAACAGATACAATATTTGTTGTAGGCCGGAAATTTGTTCCGGTTGATAAAGTGTTTTACGAAGTTTTATTTTCAAAAACATCTTCGTTGTATGTTGAATACAGCGGTAAAATAATTGACCCCGGAGCTTCTATTGGCTATGGTAATGCATCGCCCACCACCAATGCTGTATCGTTAAGCTCACTGATCCGTTCAGGAATGGTGTATGAAATAAAACTTCCTGATGATTATAAAGTAACAACGGACAAAACATACTGGGTTGGTAAAAATGGAAAATTGCGCAGGGCAAATACGCTTAAACAGCTCTCCGGCATTTTTCCTGAAAAGAAACAGCTTATCAATGATTTTGTGAAGGCGAACAAAACTGATTTTTCAAAACAAAGCGATGTGATGCTGCTTTTTCAGCAGCTTCAGTAACAGCGCACAATAACAAATAGAATAAAAACTAAATCAAAGCAGAAATGAAACGGATGATGAACAGACTTTTTTTAGTACTTGCTTTTTTTTCCTGCATTCAATTGCAGGCGCAGAAAGTGAAAAAGGTGAATGTGCCGCAACCCGTAACAGGAAAGGTGTGGTCGGTTGAAAAAGCAAAAGCATGGTACAATGAACATAAATGGATTTCAGGTGCAAACTATATTCCGGCCAATGCAATCAATCAACTGGAAATGTGGCAGGCCGAAACATTTGATGCGGCAGTTATTGATAAAGAATTAGGATGGGCTGAAAGTATTGGTTTTAATACCATGCGGGTATTTCTTCATTCAGTTGCATGGAAACAGGATCCGGAAGGTTTTAAAAGCCGTATCAACCAGTTTTTAGCAATTGCAGAAAAGCACCACATTCAACCACTCTTTGTTTTCTTTGATGATTGCTGGAACAAAGAACCAAAGCCTGGTACGCAACCTGCTCCTAAAACAGGTATCCATAATTCAGGCTGGATGCAGGATCCCGGGCAACCGGCATCTGCTGATACAACTATATTTCCTGAACTGGAAAAATATGTGAAAGATGTTCTTTCAACTTTTGCTCATGATAAACGTATTCTTCTCTGGGATCTTTATAATGAACCTGGTAACAACGGTAAAGGCGATTCTTCTTTGCCATTGCTTACCAAAGTATTTCAATGGGCAAGAGAGGTAAATCCTGAACAACCGGTTTCTGCCGGTTTGTGGGCATGGCGTCTTGAAAAGCTGAATGCTTTTCAGTTACAGAATTCAGATGTGATTACTTACCACGATTACCAGGAAGTTACACAGCACAAGCTGGTGGTGGAAGTATTAAAAGCCAATGGAAAGCCGTTGATCTGCACAGAGTATATGGCACGTACAAGAAACAGCCGTTTCTCCACTGTAATGCCAATGCTTAAGGAACAGAATGTTGGCGCTATTAACTGGGGGTTTGCAGCAGGTAAAACAAATACCATTTATGCATGGGATACGCCCATTGCAGATGGCGGTCAGCCAATAGAATGGTTTCATGATATTTTTACCGCTGATGGTGTTCCGTACAGGCAGGATGAAGTGAACCTCATCAAAAAACTGAACGGAAAAAAATAAGTTCACAATCGTTGTTTCATATGACAGCAATCAGAAACCTTGTGTTTCTACATGAGGTTTGTTTTTACTATGTCAACTGGTATTATCAAACTAAGGATAACGGTCTGTTTTGAATAAACATATTTTCATAGCAACACTTCTCGTATCAGGAATAATTTGGTCTGGGTGTAAAAAGAAAAATAAAATCCGGGACGACTCTGATACTCCTGTTGTTTCTGATTCAACATTTATTAATCCGTTGCTGAATTCAGGCCCTGATCCATGGGTGATACAAAAAGACAGCTTTTATTATTACATGCACACATTGGGTAACCGCATTGATATCTGGAAAACAAAATCCATGTCTTTATTAAAAAATGCGCCGGTTTCAACAGTGTGGTTACTTCCTGCTTCGGGAGCAAATTCAAGAAATATCTGGGCGCCCGAACTGCATTACATTAACAGCAAATGGTATCTCTATTATACGGCAGGTTCTTCCGGCGATCTCAATACACAACGCACTTTTGTTCTGGAAAATAATTCTGCCGATCCGTTGAGTAATAACTGGGTTGATAAAGGAAAGATCGGTGATCCATCTGCTGATTATTTTTCAATTGATGGTACAGTGCTGCAATACAACGGCAGTAATTATTTTATCTGGAGTTCGCATCCGTCATCGTCAGAAAATAAACAGTATCTCTACATTGCCCGTATGAGTAATCCGTGGACGATTGAAACACCAAGGCAATTATTATCATCACCTGATTATGACTGGGAAAAAATTGGTGGCTCACAATGGGTGAATGAAGGCCCTGAAATTTTAAGGAATGCAGCTGGTGATGTATTTCTTGTTTACTCGGCCAGTGGATGCTGGACGGATGATTATACATTGGGAATGATGTCGCTGAATAAAGATACTGATCCGCTGATCCGTTCAAACTGGACAAAAAAATCAACACCTGTATTTACGAAGAATGCGGCAGCAAGAGCGTATGGCCCGGGGCATAATGGTTTCTTTAAATCGCCGGATGGAAAAGAAGACTGGATAATTTATCATGCCAATTCCAATTCAGGGGAGGGTTGTGGCGATTTACGTAATCCACGTATTCAGAAGTTTTCCTGGAATGCTGATGGTACACCAGATTTCGGTCAGCCTGTTTATATTCATACTGCCATTAAAAAACCATCGGGTGAAAAATAATTGATTGATTAGTTAAGTTGAATTTCATAAACGATAAACATATGATGAAAACAACCGGTAAAATAAATGTTGCAAAAAAAGTTTTTCTTACGGTATTGGCATCCACTCTTTTTACTGGAGCTTACAGCCAGGAAAAAATCAGCAACGTACAACGGCCTTCAACTGCTGTTGTCAACAAACATTATTTGGGAAACCAGGTGCCGTTGCAGCCATTGAACTTCATCAAGCTGCCTGCAGGTTCCATTAAACCACAGGGATGGGTATTAAAATATCTTGAACTGCAGCGTGATGGACTTACAGGTAAGCTGGGTACCATCAGTGCATGGCTTGACAAAAAAAACAATGCATGGTTCAGTAATGATGGCAAAGGTGATCATGGCTGGGAAGAAGTGCCTTACTGGTTAAAAGGATATGGTAATCTTGGTTATGCATTGAATGATCCTGCAATTATTGCTGAAACAAAATTGTGGATTGAAAAAGTGTTTGCAAGCCAGCAGCCCGATGGATATTTTGGTCCCAAACTTTCGGATGAAGATATCAAAGTAAGAAAAAAAGAAATTCCTGATTTGTGGCCCAATATGCTCATGCTTTGGAGCCTTCAATCGTACTACGAATACAGTCATGATGAACGTGTGATTCCTTTTATGAAAAAATATTTTCAGTGGCAGATGAAAGTGCCCGATGAAAAATTATTAAAAACATATTGGGAAAACAGCCGTGGCGGCGATAACCTGTACAGCATTTACTGGCTGTACAACCATACAGGTGAAAAATGGTTACTTGATCTTGCCCAGAAAATTCACCGTAACACAGCCGACTGGACACAGAAAAATAATTTACCCAACTGGCATAATGTAAATATTGCACAGTGTTTCCGTGAACCTGCTACTTATTTTATGCAGGTTAAGGACAGCAGTTACCTGCATGCAACGTATAATGATTTCAACATCATCCGTAATCTTTACGGCCAGGTGCCAGGTGGTATGTTTGGTGCTGATGAAAATGCAAGAAGAGGTTATGATGATCCGAGGCAGGGAGTTGAAACCTGTGGTATGGTTGAACAAATGGCTTCAGATGAAATGTTAACAGGTATTACGGGTGATCCGTTCTGGGCTGATCATTGCGAAAATGTTGCATTCAATTCTTATCCCGCTGCAGTAATGCCCGACTTTAAAGGTCTTCGTTATCTCACTGCACCAAACATGGTTGTAAGCGACAGCAGGAATCACGCACCGGGCTTGCAGAATGAAGGGCCGTTTTTAATGATGAATCCATTCAGCAGCCGTTGCTGCCAGCATAATCATTCAATGGGCTGGCCTTATTATGCCGAACATTTGTGGATGGCTTCGCCTGATAATGGTGTGGCTGCCATTTTATTCAGCAGCTGTGAAGCCAACGTAAAAGTGGGTACAGGCAAAGGACAAACAGTAAGCCTGAAAGAAACAACCAATTATCCTTTTGATGAAAGTATTAAAATTGAAGTAAGCACATCTGCACCTGTAAGTTTTCCTATGTATGTGAGAATACCCGGCTGGTGCAGCAATGCAGTAGTGAAAATAAATGGTGTTGCACAACAGGTAACATTTGCCGCAGGCTCATATGCACGCATGGAACGTAAATGGAAGCAAGGTGATGTGGTGGAACTTGTGTTGCCAATGAAACTGACAAAAGATACCTGGACAAAAAATAAAAACAGTGTAAGCATTAATTATGGCCCGCTTACATTTTCATTGAAGATTGCTGAAGTGTATAAACAAATGGACAGTAAAAAATCAGCGATAGGTGATTCCAAATGGCAGGAAAATGTTGATCAGTCGTTATGGCCTTCATTTGAAATTTATCCTGCAAGTATGTGGAACTACGGATTGGTATTAAATAATCGTCCGTTGGAAGAACAGTTTGAAATAGTGAAGAAAGCATGGCCGGCAAATAATTTTCCTTTTACACAGGAATCTGTTCCGCTGATGATGAAAGCCAAAGGAAAAATTATTCCCGAGTGGATATTGGATAAGTATGGATTATGCGATGTGTTGCCGCAAAGCCCGGTTCACGTATCAACTGCTGAACAGCAGATTGAACTGATACCAATGGGAGCAGCACGGTTGCGGATTACTTCTTTTCCTGTTGTAAAATAAACTGCTTTGTTGCTGAAGAACATCTGCCGCACAACTGTCCTCAGTTGTGATGGGATAAGTATGCCTTTAATTTTTAAACCTTTATAAATTTTCAGTATGAACCGTTATAAAAACACATGCCTGTTGCTGCTGGGATTCGCTTTCGCAATTGGCTGCAAGAACAGCCAGCAAAAAACAAATGAACAAGACAAAAGTAAAACAGAAGCAAAGCTTCCATCGGCAGAAGCATTTAAAGCAACCATTGATGGTAAAGCCACTGCATTGTATGTTCTGAAAAATAAAAACAACATGCAGGCTGCTGTAACTAATTACGGCGGAAGACTTGTGAGTTTGCTTGTACCTGGTGTGAATGATCAGCTGGTTGATGTGGTTGCAGGTTTCGATAGTGTGTTGCAATATCAGTCTTCAACCGAACCATACTTTGGCGCAACCATTGGCCGTTACGGCAACCGCATTGCCAAAGGAAAATTTTCATTGGATGGTAAACAATATACACTGTTTACAAATAATGGCATCAACACTTTGCATGGTGGTAAAAAAGGATTTCAGTATGTAGTGTGGGATGCGCAGCAAACAAGTGATACTTCGTTAGTGCTTACATATTTGTCGAAAGATATGGAGGAAGGTTTTCCCGGAAATCTTTCTGTAAAAGTGATTTACACGTTAACTGCTGATAACAGTTTGCAGATAGATTATGAAGCAACAACCGATAAGAAAACAGTTGTGAACCTCACCAATCATGCGTTCTTTAATTTGAATGGGGAAGGAAGCGGCACCATCAACAATCATACACTGATGATTAATGCCGATCATTACACACCGGTTGATTCAACACTTATACCAACAGGAGCAATTGCAATTGTTGAAAATACACCGTTTGATTTCCGTAAACCGGTTACCATTGGTTCAAGAGTGGATGCTGATGATGAGCAGTTGAAAAACGGCAAGGGTTATGATCATAATTTTGTACTCAACACCAGCACTCCAAATGGTTTAAACCGTGTGGCAACTGTTGTTGGCGATCAAACAAAAATTGCAATGGATGTTTATACGATTGAACCCGGTCTGCAGTTTTATGGTGGTAATTTTATGCAGTCAAAAAACAAAATGAAAGGTGGAAAGAAAGATGAATTCCGCACAGCATTTTGCCTGGAAACACAACACTTTCCTGATTCACCCAATCAACCATCGTTTCCTTCTACTGTGTTAGAGCCGGGAAAAGTTTATAAAACAACTTCAGTTTATACGTTCTCCGTTACAAAATGATCATCACTCAATTTTTAAACATGAACTTGTCAACACGTTTTCTTCCGTTCATTATTACCTGTCTGCTGTTTGCAAACCAGTTGGCTGCACAGCAAACATTCACCAACCCACTGCTTCCTTCAGGTGCAGATCCCTGGTGTATTTATAAAGATGGTTATTATTATTACACAAATACAACAGGGCGAAATATTTCAATCTGGAAAACAAAAAGCATCGCAAATCTTCGTACTGCCGAACGGAAAGTTGTGTTTACACCGCCTGCAACCGGACCTTATTCAAAAGAACTCTGGGCACCTGAAATACATTTCCTGCAGGGCAAGTGGTACATCTATTTTGCTGCCGATAGCGGCCGCAACATCAATCACCGTCTGTTTGTTTTAGAAAACAGTTCAGCCGATCCGTTGCTGGGCGAATGGATCATGAAAGGCAAGCTTGAAACACCTGATGATAAATGGAGCATTGATGGTTCTTTGTTTGAATATAAAAAACAACTTTACCTCATCTGGTCGGGTTGGGAAGGCGATGTAAACGGCGAGCAGAACATTTACATTGCAAAAATGAAAAATCCATGGACAGTTGAAGGAAATCGTATCAAACTTTCATCACCTGAATATCCATGGGAACGGAATGGTAAAATCAGCAATCCTGATGACCCTCCAAATGTATATGTGAATGAAGGCCCTGAAGTACTGGTGCATGGTAAAAAACTATATTTAATTTATTCGGCCAGTGGATGCTGGACAGATTCATATACATTGGGCATGCTTACTGCCGACAGTAAAAGTGATTTAATGAATCCATCTTCCTGGAAAAAAACACCGGAGCCCGTATTTAAACAATCAGTTGAAAACAGTGTGTATGCGCCGGGGCATAATTCATTTTTCAAATCACCTGATGGAAAAGAGGATTATATTTTATATCATGCCAATTCAAAACCGGGACAGGGATGCGGCGGTTTCCGTTCACCACGGGCACAGAAGTTTACCTGGAACAAAGATGGCTCGCCGAATTTTGGAGTGCCTGTAAAAGAAGGACAAGTATTGCCTGCTCCATCAGGTACAAAACAGGAATAATTATTTTTTTTTAATGGTGGAATGGACCTCTGCAGATACAGAGGTCCATTTTGTTTTTACTAATGACTGTATGTGTTTATTTTTTCAAAAAATGAGCTCGTTTCAAAAAATATCAGCAATTTAGAAACGAATGATACGATATTTGATACCCGAAAGAATGTTTAACGATCAAAAACAGTTATGCCAGTGAATCAGACAGGAAACGATTTGGGGTTACCCCCGGTAATTTTCGGAACAAGTGGTTTGGGAAATTTATATGTAGCGCAGCCGTATGAAGTAAAGCGTGAAATTCTCAAGGAATGTATTCTTCATTCAAAAGGGAAAGTAGTGTTTGATTCTGCAGGGAAGTATGGTGCGGGGCTTGCTCTTGAAACTTTGGGCAGATGTTTATCCGAGTTAAATGTGAAGCATGATAAGGTCATCATCAGCAACAAACTTGGCTGGGTACGTACCGAACTTACAACCGAAGAGCCAACATTTGAACCCGGTGTGTGGCGTGATCTGAAATACGATGCTGTGCAGAAAATAAGTTATGATGGTATCCTTGAATGTTTTGAACAGGGTAACGAATTACTGAAAGGTTATATACCACAAATGGTTTCTGTTCATGACCCCGATGAATATTTAGCCAAAGCAACCAGCAAGGAAGAGGAAGAAAAACTATACAACGATATTCTTGATGCTTACCGTGCTTTGTTTGATTTAAAGAAGCAGGGAAAGGTTACAGCAGTTGGCGTAGGCGCTAAAAACTGGAAAGCCATACAGCGTGTGGCAAAAGATATTCCGCTTGATTGGGTGATGATTGCAAACAGCATGACGATTAAATCGCATCCTGCCGATCTGCTGCAGTTTATGCGTGAACTGGAAAGCAAAAACATCACCATCATTAACTCTGCTGTTTTTCACGGAGGATTTTTAATGGGTGGAGATTACTGCGATTACAAATTGGTGAGTCGTGATAATCCCGATCATGCTCCGCTGTTTCATTGGAGAGATGAGTTTTTCAAACTCTGCGATGAGTTTTCCATCAAGCCGGCAGAAGCAGCTGTGCAGTTTGCCATTAAGATGCCTGGTGTAAAAAGTCTTGCATTAAACACCACTTCAGCCAAACGTGTAAAAGGTAATTATGAAATGGTGCATGTTCCTATCCCTTCAGCTTTCTGGGATGCCATGAAGCAAAGAGGTTTACTTGAATCTTCATTTGAATTTTAGAATTATGCAAAAAATAGTTTTGTCCGTTTTTCTTGCAGCAATGTGTTTTACTAAAAATGTTGTTGCAGGAAATCCTGATTCTGTGTACCTGTTTTCGTATGCCACAGTAAAAAATGCAAATCATAACGGTTTGCATTTTGCATGGAGCCGTGATAAAGAAAACTGGTTTACCATTGGCAATGAATACAGCTTTGTACGTTGCGATTACGGAAGATGGGGCTCGGAAAAAAGAATGATTACTCCATATTTATTGCAGGGGCAGAGTGGTGATTGGCAAATGATCTGGAGCCTGAATGAGAAAGAAGCAAGGTTTGCACATGTATCATCGCCCGATTTGTTGTATTGGGACAGGCAGGTATATCCGCAGGTAAGCGCAGGAGTGAATGTGATGAATCCTGTTTTGCAGTATGATGCACATGCCGGGCAGTATAATATCACTTATGCCGATAAAAGCAACCAGTACTATCGTGTAACAACAAACGATTTTAAATTATTCGGCCCGGCTGTTAAGGTTGCAGCGTCCGGTTATCATGACTTAAGCGTAACTGTTTTATTACCTAACGGCGAGGCAAGGGGGCAGGTGCATAAAGTGGCGTGGGCGGTAGTTGATAAGATAATAAAAGGATATGAAGCTGTACAATATAAAAACAGTTTATATGCCGAAACAACTATGCAGGACAGTATACGTTTTGCAACATTAAAACCGGTTGATGTTTCCATTACTCTTCAGCCACAAAAATCGAAACCTATCAGTGATATGCTGGTAGGTGTGTTTTTTGAAGACATTAATTATGCAGCTGATGGAGGTTTGTATGCTGAATTAATTCAGAACAGGGATTTTGAATACGCATTAAGCGATAAAGAAGGAAGAGATCAGCAATGGAACAGCACTCATTCATGGATGCTGAAAGGTGAACAAACAAAATTTACAATTGACAATGCAAATCCTGTTCACTACAACAATCAGCATTATGCCGTTCTTGAAACAACAAATCCCGGAGCAGTATTGATCAATACCGGTTTTGATGGAATTGTTGTAAAGAAAGGAGAGAAGTATAATTTTTCCCTGTTCAGCAAAAAGTTAAATGGAAAAGCAGATAAACTGCAGGCAAGACTTGTAACAAAAAGCGGAACCGAACTTGCAAAAGCAATTATCAGTATCAATTCTTCTCAATGGAAAATCAGTACAGCAACATTTACAGCTGCAGCCGATGCAACAGATGCACAACTTGAACTGAAACCATTATCAGCAGGAACAATTGCGCTGGATATGATTTCACTCTTCCCGCAAAAAACCTTCAAGGGGAGAAAGAACGGGCTGCGTGCCGATCTTGCACAAACCATTGCAGATATTCATCCACGTTTTATCCGTTTCCCCGGTGGTTGTGTTGCGCATGGTGATGGCATTGGGAATATCTACCGCTGGAAAAATACAATTGGTCCGCTGGAAAGCAGGAAACCTCTGCGTAATCTCTGGGGTTATCATCAAACAACCGGGCTTGGATATTTTGAATACTTCCAGTATTGCGAAGATATTGGTGCTGCACCGTTGCCTGTTATTGCAGCAGCTGTGCCTTGCCAGAATTCAGCAACCGGTGGTGGTGGCCAGCAGGGCGGAATACCAATGGCAGAAATGGATGAGTACATCCAGGATATTTTTGATTTGATTGAATGGGCTAACGGCAGCGTAAACACGAAGTGGGGTAAGCTGCGTGCAGAAGCCGGTCATCCCAAACCATTCAACTTAAAATACATCGGTATCGGGAATGAAGATCTCATCAGTGATGTATTTGAAGAAAGGTTTACCATGATCTACCGTGCAATAAAAGAAAAACACCCTGAGATTACAGTGATTGGAACAGTTGGTCCTGCAGCTGAAGGAACAGATTATGAAGAAGGCTGGGGTATTGCAACAAAACTGCAGGTGCCTATGGTGGATGAACATTATTATCAATCGCCGGGATGGTTTATTCATAACCAGGATTACTATGATAAATACGACCGTTCAAAATCAAAAGTGTATTTAGGTGAATATGCTGCACATCTTCCCGGTCGCCCCAATAATCTTGAAACTGCTTTGGCCGAAGCATTGTATTTAACTGCATTGGAAAGGAACGGTGATGTGGTGAGCCTTGCATCGTATGCACCATTGCTTGCAAAAGAAGGGCACACACAATGGAACCCGAATATGATTTACTTCAACAATAAAGAAGTAAAAACAACAGCAGGTTATTATGTGCAGCAGTTGTTTGGATTAAACTCCGGCAGTGAATATGTACAGGCAGTGATGCAGGTGGCCAATCAACAGGATGCCGTAAGAAAACGCATTGCATATTCGGTTGTAAAGGATGCAGTAACCGGTGATGTGATTATTAAACTGGTGAATTTATTACCGGTAACTGTGAAAGTAAATGTGGATGCAGGCAATTTATTCATTGCCGGAAGCCAGGCTACTAAAACTGTGTTAACAGGAAAACCGGCCGATAAAACTGTGAGACCAGTTGAAACCATTTACACTGCCACTGATCATCCTGAAACAGAATTGCTTCCATATTCATTTACGGTAATCAGAATGAAGGCAGCAAAAGAACAGGCCCAGACTGTGAAATAAACAATGCTGATGAATGTACTTTAATGCAGATGTGATGTTGTAATTTAGTGCATCAGCAACTATTGCCATATGTTACAACTCCATTTGCCTGCAGTCAATAAAATAAGATTGATTTCAACAGCAGTTCTTTCCTGTTGTTTGTTCCTGAATATTGCTTTTTCACAGGAAAAAAAAGTTGCAAATGATGAGCAGTTTCGCCCGTTGATACATTTTTCTCCCGCTGCACACTGGATCAACGATCCCAACGGCATGGTTTATTATAACGGTGTGTACCACCTGTTTTTCCAGTATCATCCATACAGTTCGGTATGGGGGCCAATGCACTGGGGGCATGCAACCAGTAAAGATCTTGTTCACTGGAAAGAGCAGCCCATTGCGATTTATCCCGATAGTATTGGTACTATTTTTTCAGGCAGTACCGTGGTTGATAAAAATAATACATCTGGTTTTGGAAAAAATCAGCAGCCGCCACTGGTTGCTGTTTTTACACAACATAATGAGGAGGCAATAAAAAAAGGAAGAAATGATTTCCAGAATCAAAGCCTTGCTTACAGTAATGATGGAGGTAAAACATGGACAAAGTACAGCGGCAATCCTGTGTTGCGCAGTCCGGGCATCCGTGACTTCAGGGATCCGAAAGTAATATGGCATGAAGTAACAAAAAAATGGATCATGGCACTTGCAGTGGTTGATAAAATTTATTTCTATTCATCACCCGATTTAAAAAGCTGGACAAAAGAATCTGATTTTAGCGAAGGTATTGGTGCACACGGCGGGGTATGGGAATGTCCTGATCTGTTTCCGCTTTCTTATAAAGGGAAGACATACTGGGTGCTGATTGTAAATATTAATCCCGGCGGACCAAACAGCGGTTCAGCTACTCAATATTTCATAGGTGATTTTGATGGAAAGAAATTTACGCCGGTCAATACAAAAATAAAATGGATGGATTACGGCCCTGATGAATATGCAGGTGTTACATGGAGCAATACAGGCAGCCGCCGGTTATTTATGGGCTGGATGAGTAACTGGGATTATGCCAATGTGGTTCCCACAACCACCTGGCGCAATGCCATGACAGTTGCAAGAGAATTGTCAATAAAAGAAGCAGGCCAGGAATTATATGTTGCATCAACACCTGTTGCTGAACTCAGTAAAACTGCAACTGTTGTAACAACATGGAACAATATGTTGCTGAAGCAGAAAAAAAGTTTACTCAATGCCAAACAAAATTTAATTCTGCCATGCAGCATCAATATGGAAACAGTGGAAGATGATTTTGTAATCCGTTTATCAAATACAAAAGGAGAAGAAGTATTGATTGGCTACAGCAAAGAACAGAAGCAATATTTTATTGACCGCACAAAAGCAGGCATCAGTAATTTTCATCAAAGCTTTGCAACAAAACATACAGCGCCACGTTTTGCCAATAGCAGCAGGCAAACCGTTTCAATACTTATTGATGTGTCTTCAATAGAGCTGTTTGCAGATGATGGGTTAACAGTAATGACATCAATCTGTTTTCCAGCACAGCCATACAATCAGATTGAATTAAGTCCTGCAAAAGAATTACACGTGAAGAGGATGGAGATGGTGAGGTTGAAGTAGACGTAATTTGTGGGTATCACCATGCTAATAAAGCCAGTTCAGGGTAGCGTAAGAAAGCCTCCCCTTCTTTAAACATTTTTCCTCCATCAACATACTCAATGTCGTTGATTTGCGGTATTTCACTTCCTGTCTTTTTCAAATATGCATCGTAAGCACAATAAGCGGCACCTTCATAGTTTTCGACTAATTCTTTTACTCCAATAAGGAATAGTAAACGTGGATATTTGATTGTCCAGTAAAACTTATTTCTTCCTTGGGCAATAAGCCATGAGCGAAAAAATTCAAACCCATCATCAGAACTACCTCCATTAAGTGCGTACACTGCTTCCCAAACATTAAAGCTGTATGACTTTGCCATTAGAAAATAAAATGTCCTGTGAAATTGTATAATCTCGTCTTTACTTAAATTGAAAAGTTGTTCTGTCAGAAGCTGACATTGAATTTGATAATGATAGTTGCTTTTCTTTTTTGTTTCTTCTATTATCTGCCAGAATTTTCGTTCTGGCATTAAGTTGTCGGTATTAAAATTCTCGCTGAAGAGTTGGCCTTTATAAGTTGGCAAGTCTAAGGTCTTCCGGAACAGAAGCCTGAGAAAAAAAATAAACAACAGAAATAAGAGCGTTGTGTACAGTGCTTGCATCAATTGTTAGGATTATAAACAATGTTATGAATTTATAACACTTCTGTAAAAATTTATTAAGCACACTTTCACCTTAGCATTAACATGTTCATTTTGCTTTCATCCTGCTAAATTTGCATTTACAATTATCAATCAATATAAAATCAACAGTTATGCAATCATTAAAGAACAAGAATGCGCTGATTACAGGAGCGGGAAAAGGAATTGGAAAAGCATTGGCACTGACGCTTGCAGCCGAAGGTGCTAATGTGGGTTTAATTGCAAGAACAGAAAATGATCTTATTTCACTTGCGGATGAAATAAAAACGAAAGGTGTAAAAGCAGCTTATGCAACAGCCGATGTAAGTGATCGTGTTTCAGTGGAAGAAGCGGTGCAATCTGTTACAGCCACTTTAGGATCTGTTGATATTCTCATCAACAATGCCGGCACAGGAACGTTTGCTAAGTTTTTAGAATTAGAACCTGAAGCATGGGAACGCCAGGTAAAAGTAAATTTGTTTGGTACTTATTATACCATACGTGCAGTGCTGCCACAAATGATCGAAAAGCAGTCGGGTGATATTGTAAATATTTCTTCCACTGCCGGTAAATCAGGTGCAGCTGTTACAAGTGCATACAGCGCCTCCAAATTTGGTGTGTTTGGTTTAAGTGAAAGTTTAATGCAGGAAGTAAGGAAACACAACATTCGTGTTACTGCAATGGCGCCAAGTACAGTGGTAACCGATCTTGCTTACAGTGCCGATTTAATTAAAGGAGATCCTGAAAGAGTAATGCATCCCGAAGATTTTGCCGAGCTGATTATTGCCCAGCTGAAACTGCATCCAAGAATTTTTGTTAAGGAAGCAAGTGTGTTTTCAACCAATCCATAAAGCAGTAGCAATAAAAATTCAGTAAAAGGATTGCTGATTACAGCGATCCTTTTTTTATTGATGATTCCCTGATTTCAAGTTCAGCAGGAAGAACAATTTTTTCAAAATATTTTACCGGCCGTTTTGCTTCAATGAGCTGTATTAATAATTCCATTGCTTTTTTTCCCATATCAAAAGCAGGTTGCTTTATTGTAGTTAGAGAGGGCTCTATTATATCTGGAGCGCTGAAATTGCTGAATCCGATAAGTGCAACCTGGCTAGGAATTCTTATCTCCTTTTTTTTTAGCACAGAAACAGTATGTAAGGTTATTCTGTCTGAAGCTGCAATTATTGCATCTGGTGGTTCAGCTAATGAAAATAATTCGTTAATGGCTTGTTCTACTTCCTCATACAGCATTCCTCCATGCATACAATATTTGATATAATCTTGATTTGGAGTAAACTTGTTTGCGTCTATTGCTTCATAATAACCCTCCAGTCGTTCTTTGGTAATTGATAGTTCAGGAGAGCTAGTTATGTGTGCAATGTTTTTAAAACCCTCCTGCAGAAGATGCATCGTAGCATCAGAGGCTCCTTGTTTGTTGTCAACGGTAACAGTGTGTGTATTTATCTGGTCACTGATTCTGTCGAAAAAAACAATTGGTATGCCGTTTTCATGCAATTTTTTTAAATGTGTGGTATCGGTTGTTTCAGTTGAAAGTGAAACCAATATGCCATCAACAGCATGCCACGCAAGGTGTTCAATATTTTTTACTTCCCTTTCAAGCGATTCAAAACTTTGAGTAATGATGATTTTATAGTCTTTGTCATAGGCAACTGATTCCATTCCACTGATGACTTCTGCAAAGAAACTATTGGGAATTGAACATAATGAAATTCCTATGCTACGGCTTTTTTTGTTTTTCAGGCTTTGGGCCATAAGATTTGGTCGGTAATTGTGCTTGCGGGCATATTCTTTAACAATTTCTTTAACAGGCTTACTTATTCGGTAGCTATCCTTTAAAGCTCTTGAAACCGTTGAACATGAGATGTTTAGAGCTTTTGCAATATCCTTTATAGTTATGGATTTTGAAACCATTTTTCCACGTTTTTATTGAAAACTAGTGTGAAAGTAATAATTATTTAATAGTGTGCAAACGTTGGCATAAAAAAACTAAATCGATTTAGCTAAATCGATTTAGTTTGTCTCTACTTTTAACTTCTCAACTTTGAAAGGGTGTATTTACGATTGTGCAGACGGTTTTAATAGAAGTATAAAAACAAGTTTGATGCCATGAAAAAAAGGGTTTCTATTCACGACATTGCTGAGCAACTGAATGTTTCTGCTACAACAGTTTCATTTGTATTAAACGGAAAAGCTGAAGAAAGAAAAATTAGTGTAAGGTTACAAAACATGATACTTGAGCATGTTGAGAAAATTGGTTACCGGCCAAATCACATCGCCCAAAGCCTCCGTACGGGAAAAAGTATGATCATTGGTATGCTTGTCGAAGATATTGCTGATCCATTCTTCTCCAGCATTGCAAGGGTCGTAGAAGATAGCCTTTACGATTATGGTTATAAAATATTTCACTCAAGCACCGATAATAAATCTTCAAAAGCAAAAGAGTTACTGCAAATATTTAATGAGCGCCAGGTGGATGGTTACATTGTAGTCCCTTCTCCTGGAATTGAAAATGAAATCAAATCATTACTGAAAGAGTCGAAGCCGGTTGTTGTTTTCGACCGTTATTTTCCTTCAATCCCTACCTGCAATGTTGTAATTGATAACAAAGGGGGTGCCTATAATGCTACAAAGCATTTGATTGATAACGGATACAGAAATATTGCTTTTGTAACACTGAATTCAGATCAAGTACAAATGAGTGATCGTAAAGATGGTTTTCACCAAGCAGTTGATCAAGCTGGTTTGAAAAGCTTCCTTCTGCAGTTGAATTACAAAACATCTCCTGCAGAATTAACATCAGCAATAAAAAAGTTTATAAGCAGCAATAATAGCATCGATGCAGTATTATTTGGTACCAACTATTTAGCAGTAAGCGGATTAAAAGCCATACAGGAACTGAACTTAAATATACCTCAGCAAATAGGAATGGTAGGATTTGATGATAATAACCATTTCTCATTATTCACACCATCAATTACTGCTGTAGCTCAACCAGTAACAGAAATTTCTAAAAATGTAGTGAAGGTGCTGATGGAAGCACTTTCGGGTGAATCTCAAATGTGTAAGCCTCAAACAATAGTGTTACCAACAGAATTGATAATCAGAGAAAGTTCAATAAAAACAAAAAAATAAAAGTTTTCATCATTCATAATTATTTCATCAACTTTTAAACTATGCGTATGAGAAGGATTAGACGATTGCCAGGAAGAATAACTGCTCTTGTTGCAGCAATATTCTTTTTGTTTGCCAATTCATTGTATGCCCAGAACAAAACTGTTAACGGTGTTGTTAAAAATGAAGAAGGAGAACCCCTTGCTAATGCAACAGTTTCTGTAAGAGGAACAAAAATTGCTGTTTTAACCGACAAAGATGGCAAGTATTCATTAAAGGTAACATCTGATAAAGCAGTAATTACTGTTTCATTCATCGGTATGAAATCAGTAACTGACATTGTTGGAAACAGAACTGTTGTAAATTTTGTTTTGGTGAAAGACAAATCAGATCTTGATGAGGTTGTTGTTGTTGGATACGGTACAGTTAGGAAAAAAGATTTAACAGGAACTGTTGGACGTGTAAGTGTTAGCGATGTTCAAAAAGCTCCTGTACAAACAGTTGACCAGGCGCTTGGTGGTCGTGTTGCCGGTGTACAGGTAATATCTCAAGATGGTACTCCCGGTTCTAATGCTGAAATTACAATTCGTGGTGTAGGCTCTGTAACACAATCTTCAGCTCCATTATACGTAATTGATGGATTTCCGCAGGAGGCAGCTAATTTTAATTCAATCAACCCTGCAGATATTGAATCAATTGAAGTGTTGAAAGATGCATCTTCAACAGCAATTTATGGTGCAAGAGGTTCAAATGGTGTTATACTAATAACTACCAAAAGAGGTAAATCTTCCAAGCCTGTACTTTCTTATAATGGATATTATGGTATTCAGCAGCCTACCAAACTCATGAAGCTCATGAGTCCTTATGAATTTGTGCGTTTACAAAATGATGCAAACCCTCTTTTTGCTAATGCAGTTTATTTTGCTAATGGCAAAACATTGGAAGATTATAAAAATGAAAAGGGAATTGATTGGCAGGATTTGCTGTTTAATGATGTGCCTACATTCCAGAATCATAATATTTCATTATCTGCTAAGTTGGCTAAAACTGCATATACTATTTCTGCTTCTTATGGCGACATGGATGGTTTAATCATTAAAAGTGGTTTCAAAAGATATCAGGCAAGGCTAACTCTTGATCAGGATGTAACAGACAAATTAAAAGTTGGGATAAATGCAAACTATGCCAATTATAAATCATGGGGTCAAATTCCTGCTAACCAGAGTACTCCTCCAGGACAAGGAGTTAATACTGCTAACTGGAATTTTATGAGTAATCTGTGGAGTTTCAGACCTGTACTTGGTCCCAATGATTATGATAATTCCATTTATGAAAATTTGCTGGATCTTCAGGTTGGTGGCGTTGTAAATGGAAGGGTTAATCCTTATGTACAGGCAATTAATGAAGTGAACGACCGGTTTAATAATACCTTAACTGCTAATGCTTACATTAACTTGAAAATTACTAAAAGCATAACCTTACGTTCAACTGTTGGGATTAATCAATCAAAAGATGAAAACTATAAATTCTACAATTCAAATACAAACAGTGGAAGTCCTTTAACAAGCTATGGTAAACAGTATGGTGTAAACGGTAGTATGTACACCTCGAAAAATTACAGCTTTTTGAACGAGAATACTGTTACTTACGATAAATCATTTAATAAAGCAAACAGGTTAACTGCATTAGCTGGATTTACATGGCAAAAGTTTAATAATGAAGGATACGGTTTTTCTTCTACTAACTTGCCAAATGAGTCATTAGGTTATAAAGGTTTAGGTCAGGGTACGCCATACAGTGTTTCTTCAACCTCTTCATTAAGTGCAATAGCTTCTTTTTTAGGCAGGGTTAATTATACATTCAGAGATAATATCCTGTTGACAGGCTCATTCAGGGCAGATGGAACTTCTAAATTTTATTCTGAAAATCGTTGGGGTTATTTTCCATCAGGTGCAATCGCCTGGCGTTTTGGGAATGAAAAATTCTTTAAGAAGATTTCGTTTATTAATGATGGCAAAATCCGATTTACGTATGGTGCCACTGGAAATAACAGGGTAAGTGATTTTGCATATTTATCATTACTAACTGCAAATACCAGTACATTAAGCGGTTCATATTACCCATGGAATAATCAGATTATGTACAATATTGTTGTTTCAACAATGGCGAATAAAAATCTTAAATGGGAGACCGGTGTGCAAACAGATATTGGTTTGGAAATGTCGTTCTTGCATAGCAGAATAAGTTTTGAGGCTGATTATTACAACAGGGTAACTAAAGACTTGTTATTGAATGCAAGTATGCCATATAGTACCGGGTTCTCATCAGCCTATATGAATATTGGTAAAGTAAGTAACAGAGGATTTGAATTTTCATTAAACACTGTTAACGTTACTACTAAAAATTTCAGATGGACTAGCAACTTCAATATTTCATTTAACCAGAATAAGCTTCTTGCTTTAAACAGTGGTGAAGATGCCTTGCTAACTATACGTGCATTTGATGCAAGTGTTGGTAGCATGAGTAATTATATTGCAAAAGTAGGACAGCCTATTGCCCAGTTTTACGGATTGGTATCAGCGGGTATGTATCAGTTGAGCGATTATTACAAACTTCCAAATGGGTCAAATGGCTTTGTGTATGTTTTGAAAGAAGGAGTGCCTGTTTACAATTTGGGCAGAAATCCAGGCAACCTCGTTGTGCCTGAAACAAATAATAGCTTTGTAACACAGCCTGGCAGCCCTAAGTTTGTTGATATTAACGGCGATGGTAAGATTGATGCAAATGATTACACTGTTATAGGTAATCCTTATCCAAAACATTACGGTGGGTTTAATAATAACTTTTCTTATAAGGGATTTGATGTTAATATATTTCTTCAATGGTCCTATGGTAATCAAGTCTTGAATGCAAACCGTATGCGCTTTGAAAACTCTACAGCCGGTAATGGTTTCCCAACTGCTGTTAATTCTGGTCTTATTAATTACAACATGTTCGCATCTTATGCAAACCGCTGGACACCTGAAAATCCAAGCGACAAGTATCCAAGTATCAATGCTACTACGGAAGGACTTCGTCAGTATTCAACACGCATTATTGAAGACGGATCTTTCCTGCGTATTAAAACAGTTCAATTAGGATATACAATACCCGCACGTTTGCTGAAGAATATAAAATTGTCAACAGCACGGGTTTATGTTTCTGCACAAAACCTGTTTACGTTCACAAAATATTCTGGACCTGATCCTGAAGTAAGTCTTGGAGGTAGCAATCTAACACCTGGTTATGACTTTTCGCCATATCCAAGAACTAAAGTGTATACGTTCGGTATTAATCTTTCATTATAAAATGAATATTTATCAGATATGAAAAAAATAATTTTAATCGTATTGATAGCTGCAACAGGATTTGCTTCTTGTAAAAAGCTGTTAGATACAAAACCAAATGGCAATCTTGTTCCGGAGAACTCATATGCTTCAGAAGCACAAATTAAAGCAGCACTGGTAGGAATTTATACAAACCTGAAATATGGAATTAACTATTCATCAGCATATACTACACAGTTTACTGGGCCAACTGATGAATCTTATTACTACAGTGTTGTAGGGTTTTCGAGTTTTGCTGCAACAGCAAATGATAACACATCCGGAAATCCTACAAACATGTGGAAGGCCTGTTATCAATCAATCAATTTTGCAAATAGTCTGTTAGATAATATCGATGCTTCGGCAAAAGGAAAAGTTGATTCAAATGTGGTAAGAAGGGCAAAGGGTGAAGCATTTTTCATGCGTGGATTTTATTATTTTCTGTTAGCACAGTGGTGGGGCGATGTGCCTATGCAATTGAAGGCTACTTCAGATCCTCTGGAAAGTCAGATTAAGCGTACGCCGGTAAAAGATGTTTATAACCAGATTATTGCTGACATGACTTTAGCAGATAGTTTACTCTATGATCAGAAATACTCTACACAAGGTTATACAGAACGTATTACACGTACTGCGGTCGAAGGTATGCTTGCAAGAGTATGTTTATATGCAGCAGGCGAGCCGGTAAATGATAAAACACGTTTTAAAGATGTAATTTATTGGGCTAATAAAGTAGTTAATTCAGGTGAGCATGGTTTATTAAGTTCCTATTCACAAGTATTTATTGATGAATCAAGAGATGCATATAACCAGGAAAACATGTTTGAAGTTGGTGCTCAGCAAAATGCCACAGGCTCCGTATCTTCTAACATGAGTGTAAGCATAAGAATTGGTGTGCCGATGACATTAAGTAATGGAACAGTGTCTGGTAACGCTGTATATGATAGCGGCTATACATTGGGTTATTTAAAGCTTCATCCAAGACTATATTACAAGTATGAACCTGGTGACTATCGTAGAGATTGGAACATCAGCACTTATACTCAAAGTAATACAGCATCAGTTGCATTTAGTACCAGTGATTTTTCAATTTCGGCATACGGTGCAAACGGAGTAGGTGCTAAAATGCCACTTGCTTCAAATAAGTTATGGACACGGAGTCCGGCTAAATGGAGAAGAGAATATGAAGGCGCAATTAGCCGTTCTACAAGTGCAGGAAGTACAGTTAATTTTCCAGTACTTCGTTATTCTGATGTATTATTAATGCTTGCCGAAGCTGAGTATGAAGTAAACGGTGCATCAGCTATAGCTTACAATGCATTGAACCAGGTTAGGAGAAGATCTATTTCGCCAACAAAAATTGTGGACAGCCTTAGTTTTGTAGTTGGATCAGGTTATACTTCAGCTCCAGCTGTAACATGGACAAAAGGAGATGGAAGTGGTTTTGGTTTTAATGTGGTTTATTCAAGCAGTGCTAAAACAGTTCAGGTATTATTAACAAATCAGGGATCTGGCTTTACGAGTGTGGCCCCAACTATTACGATTGGTAACCAATGGAAAGCAGCTACTGCTTACACAGCAGGTACACAGGTTGCAGCTCCTAACGGAAGATTATATACTGTAAAAACAGCCGGAACAAGTACTGCAACTCCACCAACAAATACATCAGGTGATTCGCCTGCGGGAACTACCGGTGCTGTGTTTACGTATGTAGGACTTGCAGCAACAGCTGTTGCATCCTTAAGTCCAACTCCGGTTGTTGATTATTCTGATGCTGTATTAGCAACAAAAGGAATCGATTTTCGTCAGGCAATTCGTGATGAAAGAGCCAGAGAACTTTGCTTTGAATCAGTTCGCTTGCCCGATTTAAAACGATGGGGAATTCTTGTCAATACAATAAAAAGCCTAGCAGCTGATATTACAGGTACAAACACAGATTTTCCAAGAATACCTGCTGCTTCTTTAGAGTTATCTGATTTGACTCCTATTCAGGCTCCGGTAAATAACGTGTCACAAAAAGATATGTTTTTCCCGATTCCGACATGGGATTTAACCTTCAACAAATTGCTTACACAAAACCCGGGTTATAATTAATTAAATGTTCTTTATGAAAAATTTTAAATACATCCTTGCATCAGTGGTATTGCTTGCTTCCTGCACCAAATACAAAGTTGGTTCGGCAGAAAGCTTCACTGTTGCAACAGATAAATCTTCTTACACTACAAGTGATACAGTGAAGTTTACTTTTTCAGGTAACCCCGATTATATCATTTTCTATTCAGGGGAAGCCGGAAAGAATTATGATTACAGTAAAACTACAAGTGCAACGCCTGATTCTGTTAATCTTGTATTCTCAACAAACACTACTGCATCATCGGCATCAACACAGCCATTAACTGCCAATAGAGTTTCATTGTTTGTGTCTTCCGATTTTACAGGGATAATGGATTCTGTGAATATTAAAAAAGCTACCTGGCGTGATATCACAGATTCTGCAACATGGGCAACTACTACAACAACTGTTTCATCAGGCAGACTAAAAGTAGATCAATACCGCACCAGCGGTAAGCCTGTTTATTTTGCATACAAGTATACTTCTGATACAGTGAAGACAACTTATCTGGCAAGAAAATGGGCAATTGCATCATTTATGTTGAGGAGTTATTTTAAAGGTGGGGGTGTTAACTATCTTGCTGCTGGAAGCAGTGGATCAAACGTTCCTTTCCTAACAGCAGGCTTTACAAGCAAAAGCATTCTTGATAGTACAAATAACTGGGTATTTGGTAATACTTCTTTAACCTTCAATGCTCCTGCAACGGGTACATTACCTAACGAAGACTGGAGTATTTCAAGGCCATTTGATTTTACTATTTATACACCTGATTTAGGTGTTGGCATCAAAACTCCTTCAACTAGAGTATCCAAGTATTCATATCGGTTTACAACTCCCGGTACATATACTGTAACTTTTGTTGGAAAGAATCAAACTTCGGAAGATATAAACCAGGTGGTACGTCAAATGACGATTGTTGTTAATTAAACATTGGTTTTTTGCAGCCAATAATGAAATAGTTTCTTTTAAATAATCTTCATTCAGTTGTATCAGTAATAAGCTTATGACAAATGAGGAAGTAAAAAATGAACAAATGAAAATCAAATCAATTTATAGTAAAGCAGTAATTGTTCTTTTATTTAGTACTGTGCTTATCAGTTGTGTGAAAGACGAGCCTTTGTATGAAGATAAAGGTTCCGTATACTTTACATCAACTGCTACGTTTGATCAAATGGTTCCTGCTCCAACTACAGCATCAACAGGTACTGCCGAGGTGTTGGCACGTTTCGATAATAATTCCAAAGTGTTTAATTATTGGATTAAATGGAAGGATATGTCATCTCTTGTAACTAAAGCAAGTTTTTATTTTCCTTCAACTACAGTACAGAACGGCTGGCTTGAACGTAATATGTTTACAGCTTCAACCCCACGTCCAGTAGTAGATAGTGCTTCAGGTTATATTTTCAGTAACACATCTTTGTCCGATCAGGAAGTTGCAGATATGAAAGCAGGAAAGGTTTATTTCCAGGTTGTAACACAAACAAATACCGGAGGTGAAATAAGAGGCTACCTTAAAGTGAAAACAAAATAATCTGCAAACGAATATCAAAACAAATTGAAAGTAATGCAGCGGTATAAACAAACAGTTATTTTTTATTTGTTAGTAACAATTGTTCTGACAGTATCTTGTTCTTCTGATCACTTTTTTGATGTTAACAGAGAACTGGAATATTGTATTCAACAATCTGAGAAAACTGTTGCTGCACATCCTGATTCTGCCTCTATACCACGCAGCGTTTTGAATGGTAAAACGGAATGGCGATTGGTAAATTACCATGACTGGACTTGTGGATTTTGGCCTGGTATACTTTGGTATGATTACGAATATTCAAAAGATGTACATTGGAAAATGGAAGCAGAGCGTTTTTCAAAAGCACTTTTTCCTTTAGTTGATTCAGCTGCAATTGATCATGATTTGGGTTTTCAGGTATACACCAGTATTGGAAACGCTTACAGACTTACAGGTGACACAGTATATAAGTATATTTTACTAAGAGCTGCAGATACACTTTCGAAATTGTTTAATCCAAAAGTAGGAACAATCTTATCCTGGCCAAGACAAGTGCAGGGAACTGACTGGCCGTTGAGACATAACACCATTATGGATAACATGATTAATCTTGAACTATTGTTCTGGGCATCGAAGAATGGTGGAAACACTGGTTTGTATAATATCGCTGTAAAGCATGCGGAAACAACAATGCAAAATCATTTCCGCCCTGATTACACATCTTATCATGTTGTGCTCTATGATACTGCTACTGGTAAAAAGATTAAAGGGATCACACATCAAGGTTTAAACGACAGCAGCATGTGGGCAAGAGGACAAAGCTGGGCTGTTTATGGTTTTACGATGGTTTACAGGGAAACAAAGGATAGGAAGTTTCTTGAATTTGCTGAAAAAGTTACAGATGTGTACCTTAAGGATCTTCCTGAAGACTTAATTCCTTATTGGGATTTTAATGATCCCGCCATTCCCAATTCTCCCAAGGATGCATCCGCTGCCTGTGTTGTAGCGTCGGCATTGCTTGAATTATCAACTCTTGTGGGCGATAAAGAAAAGGCTGCATTTTATTTTAACAAAGCAGAGCAAATGCTGATTACATTATCATCTGAAAAGTACCAAAGCAGAGCAATGAATTCAGCATTTTTGTTACATAGTACTGGACATAAACCCAACGGAGGCGAAGTGGATGCTTCTATTATTTATGCAGATTACTATTATATAGAAGCTTTGCTGCGTTATAAAAAATTAAAAGAAGGGAAAAGTATTTACAGTAACCTGTAATAAATAAGTAAATATGCATCGTTTCAAAGTTGTCATTTTCATTCTTTTCATCGCAAATCATTTGTTTGCCCAGGATATTATTGATTCATCAAAAGCAATCATTACTTCTCCTGATCAATTGTATAAGGTTTCTTTTTATCAGAAGAAAAATGCTGATGGTAAGCGGTCAATGTTTTATAAAGTTGATTATAAAAATAGTCTGCTGATTGATGAATCAGAATTAGATATACAACTGGATAATCATCTTTCCGAAATGGCTATGGCTTTAAAAGTTGACAGGCATGAAAGCTGGTGCGAAAATCTTGTTGTAAAAAAAATTACTTATCAGTCGCATGACAGCTTGTGGAAACCGGTTTATGGTGAACGAAGTGTTATTACTGAAAAATATAAATCAGTTACCATTGAATTAGTAAAAGATGATAACCCTATTTATCCTGTTCATATTGAAATAAGGGCTTATAATGAGGGCGTGGCATTACGGTATTTTTTTCCCGAAAATGTTAAAGGAACATATTACCGTATTATGGATGAGCGAACTTCATTTACATTACCTGGGGGAACAAAAGCATGGCATCATTTATGGGCCCAGGCTCCTTATACATTACTGCCACTTGCTGACTGGCCTGGCGAAAGCGAACGACCTCTTACCCTGGAGCTTCCAAACGGCAGGTTTGTTTGTATTGCTGAAGCGCAAATGGTTGATTATGCACGTGCAAAATTTAAGCTCAATAATACAAAACCTAATACGATTGTTACAAGTATGTATACTCCTGCTGATCTAATATCACCCTTCTCAACTCCATGGAGAGTGATTATGGCTGCAGATCGTGCAGGTGAATTAGTAGAGCATAATGATTTGCTGTTAAACCTCAACACATCTTCCAAAATAAAAGATGTAAGCTGGATTCAACCTGGAAAAATAATCAGGGTAATGACGCAAACTACGAAAGATGCTTTTGAAAATATTGATTTTGCAGCGAAACATCATCTTCAGTATATTTTGTTCGACTGGAAATGGTATGGTCCGGCATTCAGCTTTTCATCTGATGCAACCAAAGTAGCTATTCCCGATTTTGATTTACCTGCAATTATAAAATATGGAAATGAAAAAGGTGTCGGGGTTTGGTTGTATTGCAACCTGCAGGGGGTGTATGCACAAAGTGATTCTTTATTCAGGGTATATCATGATTGGGGAGTTAAAGGAGTAAAATTTGGTTTCGTACAGGTTGGCTCACACAGGTGGACAACATGGATTGAAGAAATGTTCAAGAAGGCTGCCGAAAATAAAATAATGGTGAATGTGCATGACGACTGGCGCCCTACAGGTGAGCAACGTACATGGCCCAATTTAATGACTGTAGAAGGTATTCGTGGAAATGAAGAAATGCCTGATGCTACACATAATACTATTCTTCCTTTTACCCGCTATATGTGCGGAGCTGCAGACTATACCATTTGTTATTACAGCAATCGTATCAAAACTACTCATGCACATCAATTGGCTTTAGCGGCTATTTATTATAGTCCTATCCAGACTTTGTATTGGTATGATAAACCATCAATGAGCGCCGATGAACCCGAACTTGAATTCTGGGATAAAATACCAACTACATGGGATGAAACAAAAGTCTTACAGGGAACACCAGGCCAGTTTATTTCAATTGCAAGGAGAAATGGCGATGATTGGTTTATTGGCACTATCACGAATAACGATGCAAGAACAGTTCCGTTGAAATTTGATTTTTTACCAAAAGGCAAAAAATACATAGCAACATTTTATAGTGATGATGAGACTGTGCAGACAAAAACAAAAGTTGAGATTGAAAAGAAAATGATTACACAGGCAACAACTATTTCAGTTTCATTGAAATCATCCGGCGGGCAGGCTGTCTGGATTACACCAGCAGGTAACTAAAGTTTGCTGAATTTTTTATAAAAAATATGAATAGAATTTCAAGCCTTTTTTGTTTAATATTTATTCTGATAGCATCAGGAATAAAAGCTCAATCAGATTTTCTTGATCAATTAGAGTTTGGAAATAAAGTATCAGAGAGTCAACATGCTTTTCTTTCGGGTCAGAGTAAGATTATAACCGGAGGATTAAATCAGCAGGCCCGTGTTTTGCTTCCTCCTGAAACCCCTTCATGGAGTGGTGGAAAAATCACATTTACAATTAAAGTTAACCCTGTAAAACAAAATTATATTACAACAAAGTTTTGGGGTGATGATACTTCAGTAAATCGATTATATTTTGTTTGTGGTGATAAACAGATTGGCTCACGCCATTTGGGCGATGTGGATATGCTTGACATTGGAAGTGATTTCCCATTTTATAATGATCGATTTTATTATACAACATTGCCATTGCCGATATCGCTTACAAAAGGTAAGTCAGAAATTCAACTCGAAATCAGAAGTCAGGGTCGTATTTGGGTATATGGAAGTACATGGGATAAATACCAGTATAATATGACTACTGCATCACGTAGTATTTATAAAGTATACACGCATACAGATGCTGCTTTTTTCCCACCCAAAGAGGAACTACAGGGAAAAGAACCTGTTCTTGCAATTCGCAAATCGCCGGGAAAAGAAGTGATTGATCAGTTAAAGCAAAGGGTAAACAATGAAATAAAAAAATTGATATCATCAGGTAAGCCATTAAGCCAGGTACAGATACAGTTTCTTGCAAAATCATATCATGTTAAATGGAGCTGGGGATATAAGGATAAAGAGTTAGTGAAATTGGTTTTGTGGAGTCTTGATGAGCTGTATAAAGCATATATCGAAAATCCAAAGCTTGCGCAGGCAGATCCTGCAACTCCCAACGCCGATTGGTTTGGCTTAGGTATTACAGGTCAGGTAATATGGCTTCTTAAAGAGCCATTACAAAATGATTTTGACAATAAAATCGATGACGGAAAAGGAAATGAAATTTCACGCAGAGACGGTTACATTGATATGTTGCTGGCATGTAGAAACTGGCATAAAACAAAACGCAGACAGTATACAAATCAAAGCATGATTAATGATTTATATGGCATCTATTATGCCAATAAAGGTTTGCAAGTGCTGAATGCTGAAAAAGCGAATAAAGAAGAATATATTTTGCATTACTTATACGAGTCAGTAGGATTAATTCCGTGGACAGGAAGTGAGAATTCAGATGGCACTCCCACTTTTTCACAAGGGAAAAACTATTGGCAAATTACACCCAAGGGATTAACAAAAGAATTGGGTTTTGTTGGTAATTATGGAGAGGTAATTGATTGGTGTGTTGAAATATATGATGCAACAAGGCCTGAACCGGATTTGCCCGGAGATAAAAAAATAAAACAGCAAATAGAAAAAATTGCATTAGCCCGTTCTTATTTCCGATATCCTATGCCTGACGATGAAAATTATCAATCTATGCGCCAGGAAGTTGTTGTTGGATGGAGGGATACGCATTATCCGGGCGATGTTACTTATGCTCAACGCCCATCTTGGGATGGTGGCCCTTTACAAGTTGTAGCAGCAACACTTCGTCCACAATTGATAGGTTATGCGCAACAGATGCTGAACGATAACCAGTTTTTTTCATCGGTTGAACAACGAATGAATGACAAGGGATTTCGAGTAACCGCTGGATTACTTCCTGTCCCCGATCAGTATGAGATTGTAAAAAAGCAAAAGCCTGTTGATTACAAATTACCTATGTCATGGGATCAACCCGACTTTGTTTTCAGTGATGAAGAAGATGCTGTTATAGCAATTAAAAATGGTCGTGAGATTGTTTATGCTTCTTTGTATTGGCGTGCAAGAAATGCAGTTAACAACCTTGCAAGAGTGCATACTGTAACTCCTGCTTACGATCGTATTGCAACAGTTTTTATTGATGAGAAATTTGACAGTAGTGGATTGTTTTATACTATACCTGATAATACCAATTTTCAATTTGGAAATGGTGGTGTAAAATATCCTGATGGTCTTCATTACGCATTGGCTGGTGAAAAATTGCCAATTGCTAAAATCCCTGAGGGTATTCCTTATAAAGCAGGGCAGGAGCATCCTCTTGCTGGCAGGGCAGATTATTACCAATTAATTTATGGTAACTATTTTATTGCAATGAATGCTTCACTATCAAAGGAATTTGAGGTTGTTATTCCTGATAGGTTCGTGGCTTCTGAAAATCTTGTTACAAAAGAAAAATTAAATAATAAAGTAATGATTGTAAAGCCGCAAAGTACAATTGTACTTTACAGAAAGCCTTTATGATGCTAAACAAATAAGTACGATGTAAAACGTTTGATATGAAAAAAGAAGAGTTGATTATTGGTGCAGATATTGGTGGATCGCATATTACTGCAGGAATTGTTGATATAAATAAAATGGAAGTTATAAAGTCAACTGTGGTAAGAAATAAGTTAGATAGTAATGGTTCCGCAGAAGAAATATTTGAAGTTTGGATTAAAACATTAAAAGGACTTATTGAAACAAATGCTGTTGAAAGAATTGGTTTTGCAATGCCAGGACCTTTTGATTATGAGAAGGGGATTTGTCTCATTAAAGGGCTTTCAAAATATGAGTCGCTTTATGAGATTGATGTGCGTGCAGTACTCTCAGAAAAACTCAGACTTAAACCGGGAAATATTCTTTTCAGAAATGATGCAGAAGCATTTCTTGCTGGTGAATTATCAGGTGGAGCAGCTAAAGGTTTTCATCATTCAATAGGTATAACTTTAGGTACAGGTTTGGGAACTGCGGTAAGTCATAATGGTCATGTTGAGAATGTAGAAAAAGGTTCAATGATCTATAAAGACGAAATCATCGAAGAGTTTGTTTCTACACGAGGATTACAAAGGCAATTTCATCATCTTGCTGGAAGATCAATCAATGGCGTAAAAGAACTGTCAGAAATTTATGATAAACATGATGCGGCTAAAATGACATTTGATTTTTTTGGAGAGCATTTGACATGGTTTCTGAATCATTTTATTGAAACGGAAAGTCCTGAAGTTCTTGTTGTTGGTGGAAATATTGCACATGCCTGGAACATGTTTATGCCTTCGGTAATTGCAAAGCTTGAGAAACAATTTATCAAAATGCCTGTTGTGGTTAAAGCGGAATTAGGAGAAGACGCAGCATTGATTGGAGGAGCCTGTTGTTTTGATCTTAGTTTAATTTCTGCTAAAAACCGTTCAACTGGCATCGAATCAAATATTCAGAAATTTTAAAATCATATCAAGCATATGCAAACGATCGATTCAAACGAAACCCAAGCTGCAAAAGGCGGCCATAATATTTTTGGTATTTCATTAATAGCTGCATTAGCCGGTTTCATTTTCGGATTTGATACAGTAGTTATTTCCGGTGCTAATCTTCCAATAAAAGAATTGTGGCATACAAGCCCCTGGTTTCATGGTTTCTTTATTATGAGTATGGCATTGTGGGGAACTGTTTTAGGATCTCTTACCGGAGGTATCCCCACACAAAAATTCGGACGTAAAAAAGTATTGTTATGGGTGGGTATTCTGTTCAGCATTTCTGCCATTGGTTCTGCCAGTGCAATGGATCCGTTTACCTTTTCTTTTTTCCGTTTTATAGGAGGGATAGGTATTGGAGTTTCATCAGTTGCAGCACCAACATATGTATCTGAAATTTCAACGCCGGCAACCAGAGGCCGTTTGGTAGCCATGTACCAGTTTAATATTGTATTCGGTATCCTGATCGCATTTCTTTCAAACTATTTTTTGCAGGGAGTTGGGGGTGCAAACGACTGGCGTTGGATGCTGGGTGTAATGGCAGTGCCTTCGTTGTTGTATACAGTAATGGTGTTCAGTATTCCTGAAAGTCCACGCTGGTTAATTTCAGTAAAAAAAGATACTTCATCTGCAAAGCAGATTTTAATAAAGCTGGGTATTTCAAATCCCGATGAAGAAATTGCCAATATCAGTGCAAGTGCATCTCATGAAGAACATGCGGGTAATGATGGTAAAGGGTTCTTCAGCTCTAAATACAAAACCATTTTATGGCTGGCCTTTTTCGTTGCATTCTTTAACCAGTGGAGTGGTATTAATTTCATTCTCTATTATGCTCCTGAAATTTTAGAACGTGCAGGTCTTGCAGCGAAGGATTCATTAGGTAATTCAATTCTAATTGGTGCAACCAATCTCATTTTTACATTTGTTGGTTTGTATTTAATTGATAAGGCTGGTAGAAAGACATTATTATTGATTGGTTCAATTGGGTATATCGTAAGTCTTGCAATGGTGGCATGGGCATTTTATTCTGGCGCAGGAGCGGGATTCCTTTTATTTTTCCTGTTGCTGTTTATTGCATCACATGCTGTTGGTCAGGGTGCAGTTATATGGGTATTTATTTCTGAAATATTTCCAAACAAAGTACGTGCAACAGGACAATCGTTTGGTGCAAGTGTGCATTGGGTATTTGCAGCAGTCATCACATTAATTACGCCTGTATTTCTTGATGCAGACAATGGAATTTTTAAGGATAATCCATGGCCCATCTTTGCCTTTTTTGCATTTATGATGGCATTGCAGTTAGTATGGGTACTTACTAAAGTTCCCGAAACAAAAGGCGTATCGTTAGAAGATCTTGAAAAGAAATTGGTAAAAGAATGAGTAGTTTCAAAAAAACAACTTGCCTCGTTTTATTTACTTGCATGTTCTTATTGGCTCATGCACAACAATTAATTGTTTATCCTGCACCTGTTGCTGAAAGTGATTCAATGCATAACGGAGATTTTACAGTGCAGGTGAGAAACCCTGATGGTAAATGGCAGGATTTGTTTGAATACAATATAAAAGTAGATGAGGTAAAAGGGACAAAGCATCATGTAGCAAACGCAACGATGTGCAGTTTTGATTTTGGAGGCGAAGTGGAAGTAGCCGTAAAAAGTAACAAGGTAATTGTAAATGAAGTAAAGATCAGGCCGTTGTATTATGAAATAAAGCATGAAATAAAGGGAAGGACTGTTTATTTTAAATTAAGAAAATCTGCGAACATTTCGATTGAGATCAATGGCGATATTTTTCACAACCTTCATCTATTTGCCAATCCAGTTGATCAGTTTATGCCGGATAAAAAAGATACAAATCTGATTTATTTTTCTGCAGGTGTACACAAGATTGAAAATGGGAAAAAATACATTCCATCGGGCAAAACAGTATTTCTGGCTGGTGGTTCCGTATTAATGGGGCAACTATTGGTGGAAGGCGTGCATGATGTAAAAATTCTTGGCAGAGGAATAATTGATCCTTCTGTAAAAATGGGTATTCATATTGCCAACTCAAAACGAATTACTGTTGAGGGAATTTGTGTAACGCAATGTGCAACTGGCGGATCAGACAGTGTAACGATCCGTAATGTAAAAAGTATCAGCTACTATGGTTGGGGAGATGGTATGAATGTTTTTGCAAGCAATAATGTTTTGTTTGACGGTGTTTTTTGCAGGAACTCTGATGATTGTACAACCGTATATGGAACAAGAAAAGGTTTTACAGGAGGTTGCAAAAAAATTACTATGCAAAATTCAACCCTGTGGGCTGATGTGGCTCATCCCATCATGATTGGTGTCCATGGAAATACAGCTAACCCCGATGTGCTCGAAGATCTGAAGTATATCAATATTGATATACTGGATCATAAGGAAATGCAATTGGATTACCAAGGCTGTTTAACTATTAATGCTGGGGATAATAATCTTATTCGTAATGTTCTTTTTGAAAATATCAGGGTAGAAGATTTTCGCCAGGGTCAGTTGATAAATCTCAGGGTATTTTTTAATTCTAAATATTGTACATCGCCTGGGCGAGGAATTGAAAACATACTGTTTAAAAACATATCCTATAATGGTACAAGATCAGAAGTTTCGGTCATTGCAGGATATGATTCAACGAGGAAAATTAAAAATGTACTGTTTGAAAACCTTGTAATCAATGGTGTATTAATTACCGATGATATGCCAGGTAAACCTAAATGGTTTAAGACATCTGATATGGCTAGAATTTTTATTGGTGAACATGTAGAGGGTTTGGAATTTAAAAAGAGCTACCAGTAAATGATGAAACGAAACAATTATAAAATTGTATTCTTACTGTTATCACTAATTGTGGTTATGTTGAATGGTTATGCTCAACAAAAAAGCAAACAACCTACTTATAACTTCTTGTCGCTGCAAACAAAAATTCAATCTTGGATTGACAGTAGCTATTACAGCGGTGCATCGGTTATCATTGTAAAAGACAATAAAACAATTTACAAAAAATACTTTGGTAATTATAAATCGCAAACAGTTGTCTTTATTGCATCAGCAGGTAAATGGCTAGCTGCGGCCGCAATTGCCAAGCTGGTTGATGAAGGAAAGTTGAACTGGAACGATAAAGTAAAAAAATGGCTGCCTGAATTTACAGATGTAAAAGGTGATGCTACATTAGCACAGTTATTATCACATACTGCGGGATATCCCGATTATCAACCTGCTGACAGGCCAATTGATATTTACCAAACTTTACAGGAATCAGTGGCACATATTGTTACTCTTTCTGCAGATACTTTGCCCGGTACAAAGTTTAAATACGGGGGATTGGCAATGAATGTTGCCGGTCGTATGGCAGAAATAGCAACTGGGAAAAACTGGGAAACAATTTTCCAGGAAACAATTGCAATACCGCTTGACATGCAATCAACGCATTTCACTCCCGTTGATTCAAGCGGTGGCCATGCGCCAATGCTTGGTGGTGGTGCAAGATCCTCCTTACAGGATTACGCTAGCTTTCTTTCGATGATTTATAACGATGGAATGTTTAAAGGCAAACGCATTTTATCAAAAAATGCAGTTGAAGTATTACAACAAAATCATGTATTGAATGCTATTGTTCAGCCAAACGAGTTTGTGCAAAATGCAAGAGGGAGTTTACGAAATGATATTTATGGATTGGGTGAATGGCGAGAGGAAGTAAATGGGAAAGGCGAGGCTGTTTTAATCAGTAGTCCTTCATGGGCAGGAGCTTACCCCTGGATTGATAAGAAGAATCATATGTATGGTTTTTTCCTCACACATATTAAAACATTTAAGAATGGTTTCAGTTCATTCCTTGCAAGCCCGGTTATTCCTTATTATGTGCGGGAAGCGATTGAAGAGGTAAAACATCCCGAAGTTAAAAGAGGATACGTTACTGTTGACAGCGGACGCTTGTATTATGAAGAATCAGGAAAAGGGGAACCGCTGATATTTATTCATGGACATTCTTTTGATCATACAGAATGGAAACCACAGTTTTTTGAATTTGCAAAAAAGTACAGGGTTGTTACCTATGATGTTCGTGGATATGGCCGATCGACAATGCCGAGAGAATTTTCAAATATTATGCATGCAGATGATTTACTGCAGTTGATGAATGCATTAAAAATTCAGAAAGCGCATGTTGTTGGTTTAAGTATGGGCGGATTTATTGGTCTTGATTTTTTAGCACTTCATCAAAACAGGTTATTGTCTGTTACGTTGGCAAGCGGAGATGTTTGGGGTGGAAGTCCTGGTCCTTCAGTTCCCTGGAATGATTCTACTATTAATAAACGTAGAACTGAAATACAACTGCTATACAAAAAAGGTATTGATGCATATAAACGTGAATGGTTTAATGCGCTTACAATGAGGAATGGAAAAATTATTGAGCAATTGCGGGAACCAATATGGCAAATGATTTATAAGTGGGATGCTTGGCAGCCTGCGCATGTTGAGCCACGATTTCTGTTAGGAACATCAGTAATTGAAAAATTAAAATCAATGAAAGTGATGATACCGGTATTGATTCTTACAGGCGATGCAGATGCTCAACGAAAAAGTCGGGTACTAGATCTGATTCCTTCCTCAAAACAAACGATTGTGCCAGCTGCAGGCCATGTGAGTAACCTGGAGAATGCAGAAGGTTTCAATAAAGCACTGAATGATTTTTTAAATTCTTTTAAAAACAATATTAAATGAAAATAACAATCACTTTAGTACTGTTGTTTCTAACATGTTTTCAATTTGATATTGCACGATCACAATCGCACTATCCAGGTCAGCATACTGATAAATTGTTAATTGCAGATAAGTTTGCTCCCAAACTATATGCATTTGATCTGCAGGAAATCACATTATTGCCAAGCCGTTTTACAGAAAACATGCAGCGGGAAGAGAGCTGGATACTTTCAATTCCTGTCAACAGCTTATTGCATAGTTTTCGCACCAATGCTGGTGTTTACAGTGGACTTGAAGGGGGATATTCACCAACAAAAGGGACTACGAAACTTGCCGGATGGGAATCTTTGGACTGTGAATTGCGGGGACATACTACCGGTCATATTCTTTCAGGTCTTGCATTGTTATATGCTTCAACTCAAGATCAGAAATATAAAATAAAAGCAGACAGTATTGTAAATGGTTTAGCCATCGTACAAAAAGCTTTAAACCAGCAAGGTTATCTCTCAGCTTTTCCGCAGGAGCTCATCAACCGAAATATTGCTGGGCAGCGGGTATGGGCACCATGGTACACACTTCATAAAATATATGCAGGACTAATAGATCAATATTTATATTGTAACAATACTACAGCACTTGACATCGTAACAAAAATGGGTGAATGGGCTTATCAGAAACTAAAGCCATTAACAGATGTGCAACGTACACTTATGCTCCGTAATGAATTTGGAGGCATGAATGATGCGTTTTATAATTTGTATTCAATTACGGGCAATGAACATTTTAAATGGGTGGCTGAGTTCTTTTATCACAATGAAGTGCTTGATCCATTGAAAGAAAAAAAAGATGTTTTAAATACTAAACATGCTAATACCTATATTCCCAAGTTGATTGGTCTTGCACGTGATTATGAATTGAGAGGTGATGGAGATGATATGGCAATTGCTGAATTTTTCTGGAATACAGTAATCGATCATCACAGTTTTGCAACCGGTAGCAACAGTGATAAAGAACATTTTTTTACTCCCGATAAAATTTCAGAACATTTAACCGGATATACAGGAGAAAGCTGTAATGTTTATAACATGCTGAAACTTACCAGGCATTTGTTTGTTTATAATCCGGATTCCAAGTATGCTGATTATTATGAGAAGGCATTGTTTAATCATATTCTTGGTCAGCAGGATACTAAAACAGGAATGATTGCTTATTTTCTTCCAATGCTGCCTGGTGCTCATAAACTATACAGTACTCCCGACAGTTCCTTCTGGTGTTGTGTTGGAAGCGGATTTGAAAACCAGGCAAAATATGGAGAAGCAATTTATTATCATAACTCCAATGACGTTTTTGTTAACCTCTTTATTCCGTCACAGTTAAACTGGAAAGAGGCAGGGTTGGAATTAATTCAGCATACAAAGTTTCCTGAAAATGGTCATGTTGAGTTCATTGTTCAGAAATCAAATGATATGTTTAAAGCTTTGCATATCCGTTATCCATCATGGAGTAAACAGGCAATTGTAAAATTGAACGGTAAAAAAGTTTCCAAATTAACTACGCAAAATGGTTATATCGTTCTTGAACGGAAATGGAAGGAAGGTGATAGAGTTGAAATTGAATTTTCAATGGAATTACATTTGATTGTAGCCAATGACAATACAAACAAGGTTGCCATTGCTTATGGACCAATTGTTTTAGCAGGTGAAATGGGAGCAGATGGCTTTACAGGCAGAGAACCTTATTCTGATCCTTCACAGCACAACGATTATTATACATATGATTTTAAAGTGCCATCAGGATTAAAAACTTCATTAAAACTGAATAAAGAGAATCTTTCATCTGATATTAAATCTGTTCAGGGGAATTTGCTCACGTTCATTACAGCTGAAGGTATATTACTTCGGCCATTGTATGATATACATCGGGAACGCTATGTTGTGTATTGGGATCTTAAATAAAAAAGTGAAGTAAAATGAAAAAAATGAAATTTTTGATTGCCGCATCTACATCTCTGTTTCTTCTTCATGCTGTTCACGCACAGGAAGGAAAGTTAAATTTTGAGTTTAAAGCTGGTACATCTGCGCAATGGAAAACAGCAACGAAAGATGCACTTTCTGAAGTAAAAGATGATAAGCTTGTTATCACTCCAGCATTGCAGACTGATGGAACATATAGAGGCGATATTACCTCGACAACCGATATAACTTTAAATGCTGGTAAATATCCAATCATTGCTATAAAGATTAATAAAAAGGCAAAGCCTGATATGATTTTTGATACAAACATTGGTGCAATAAAAAGCGGTTCTAAACGAATCGTGCAATCAGATGGGTATGATGTTTATTATTGGGACATAAGCACAAAGCCTTTTCAGCGTGCAAGCGATCCGGTATTTGATTTCCCAAAAGATGCTGTTGTGTTGAAAAAGATAACTTTCAAATATGCCGCAATCAAATATGACGACGCAGAAATAAGTGCTGCTAAAATTGCATATGGTATTGTTTGGATTAAAAGTTTTGCTTCTGCGGAAGAACTCAAAGCAAGCTTAAAATAATAAAGTTCACCTGATAATTTCTATTCAATGAAAAAGAATTGTTATAGCCAATCATTGCTGAAGTTGTTGTTTTTAGTTTTATGCAGTGCTAAACTTTTTACTGCAGAGGCAAAAGATCATCCATATCTTTTTTATACTGAAAGCCGTATTGAAAAACTAAAGCAGCGTATAAAAACTGATACATTGCTTTCCAATAACTGGAATAAACTGAACATCCGTTGCGAACAATGGGTGAAAAGTGATAAAGGCGGTAACATTGAACAACTAGCTTTCGCTTATTGCATGACAAAGGATAAGCGTTTTGCTGAAAGAACTAAACAATTACTACTTGAACTGGTTGCTAAAAAGCAATGGGATGGAATGGACGACAGAACGCCTCGTTGGAATTCAGGGCTTGCATCTGCACATAATAACTGGCTGGCAGCAGTAAGCTTTGATGCGATATATAATACGCTGACCAAAGATGAGCGGAAAAATATCGCTGCTAAAATAGTTGAGTTAGGTATTCAGCCATCGATTGGAGATTGGGTATCGACAGATCAGCGTATTCATTCCCTCAACAGTATGGGACACAACTGGTGGTCATCTGTGGTTTTCCAGGCTGGCATTGCTTCTCTAGCAGTAATGAATGAAGTTCCCGAAGCCAAAAAATGGGCGGCTGATATTATGGAATTCAGCAAAGAATGGTTTGCTTTTTCAGGAAGTGTGCTGGAAAATAAACCTGTAAGTTTTGATGAAAACGGAGGGTTTTATGAAAGTGTGAGTTATGCCAATTTCGGTGTTTCCGAATATCTCCTTTTCAGGTTAGCCTGGACGAATACTTACAGCGCAATAAAGATGCCTTATGATCATCAGTTACAAAAAACTGTTGATTGGTTTATAAATGCATCTTATCCACGAGATGGAATGCTGATGTCGTTAAACTTTGGCGATAGTAATGATTTCGCTAATGGAGACAGACCTGCAAAATTGCTTATTGCATTAGGATTAGCTGATGATAATTATTATTGGTACCTGCAACAAACTGCAAAGAATGACTTCAGAGAAGATCTGAATGTTGTAACACCTATGGGATTGTTGTATCAGCCTGAAGTAACCAAAATTCCTGAACAACCTTCTTTGCCGTTGTCAGCTATATACCCTGACATGGGTTGGGCAATGATGAGAAACTCATGGAAGAACAATTCAACATTGCTTGCAGTTAAGTCTGGATTTACGTGGAATCATGCGCATGCTGATGCTGGTTCATTTGTATTGTATCACAATGGTGAGAATTTGTTGATCGATGGCGGAGATGTAAGTTATGGTAACCCTGAGTACAGCAGTTATTTTGTGACCAGCAGAGCGCACAATGTCTTAATGTTTAATGGCGTGGCACAGGATCCCCAGGATCAATATCATGCAGTTAAAAATCCAGGACATGTATATAACCTTGTTGATGGTGGTAATACAAAGTATGTATTAGCAGATGCTACCGGACCTACATCAAGAAACTTCCTGCGCAATTACCGTAATTTTTTATGGATAGGTAATGTGATTTTAATTATTGATGATATCCATACATATGAAACAGGTCAATTTGATTTTCTATTGCATTATGCAGACACAGCAGTAAAAAAAGGCCCTGATTTTGAAATTACATGCAATAAATCTTCAATTCTCTTTCGTCCATTATTTCCTGAAACATTGCCATTGGGTTATCCGCACGATTTTCCTGAGAAAATGAAATACAGAACTGAGTATGGGATTAAAGACAGAACAACTAATGTCAGGATTCCATATTATGTTTTATCTGCACCAGAAAAGACCGACAGAACAAAATTTGTAAATGCAGTTATTCTCTTAAATGAAAATAATAAAGTAGCTGAAACATTTACAGGTTCTTCAGGTGCAAATGGTGCGGCTGGAAGAACAAACTTGCCAACAATTGAAAAATTTGAAGGCACCAATTATATTGGAGTAGGGATTACACAAGATGGGCAAACAACAGAAGTGTATATTAATCTTCTTGCTGATGGTAGGTTGATGCATCGCAATTCTATTATAACAATCAACGGATGGGATACAGATGCATACATTACTGCAGTTACTTATCCTTCTGAAAAAGCAAATGCAACCGGCTCTGATCTAACTTCTTTGTTTATAGCAAACGGAAGTATCTTAAGAAAGAATGGCCAGGTAGTTTTAAGTACATTATCGAAAGTATTTATGAATGCTGATTATAAAAATGATGTTCCTGAGATTGTGTTGCAGGGACAGCCAATTATACGAGCCAGTTTGTTTACAAAAAGTAAAGCAACAACTATAAAATTGAATGGTATTGTTGGCAAAACTGTTTATTCTGATAAGAATTTATTGCAACTCAAGGTGGGAGAATAATCAGTAGTAAACGAAATACACTTATATGATACTGAAATTAAAAATATTTGTTGTCTTGTTTTGCTTTTGCAATTTCATGATTGTATCTGCACAACAAGATACTCGTTCGCAGGTATGGGTTGCAGATCAGGGAGATGGTACATACCGTAATCCAATCTTGTATACTGATTATTCAGATCCTGATGTAATTCGTGTTGGTGACGATTATTATATGGTTGCATCAAGTTTTAATTGTGTTCCTGCACTTCCCATTTTACATTCAAAAGACCTGGTTAACTGGAAACTGATTAATCATGCATTGAAACGGTTAATACCGGAAGATATTTATAGTTTGCCACAACATGGAAAAGGTGTATGGGCTCCATCATTTAACTATCGTAACGGTGAGTTTTATATTTATTATCCCGATCCTGATTATGGTATTTACATGATCAAAACGAAAGACCCTGCAAAGGAATGGAGTTATCCTGTTTTAGTTTTACCCGGGAAGGGGTATATCGATCCCGCTTCGTTCTGGGATGATGATGGACAAGCTTATTTAGCTGTAGCATGGGCAGGTTCCCGTGCAGGTGCAAACAGTTTGCTTACTCTTTTTAAAATGAATGCTGAAGGAACAAAAGTAATTGATGAAGGAAAACATATTTATGATGGCCACGATCAAGATCACACAGTTGAAGGGCCTAAGTTTCTGAAAAGAAATGGTTACTACTATATAATGCCACCGGCAGGTGGTGTTACTTTCGGTTGGCAGCTGGCATTACGTTCTAAAAATATTTATGGTCCTTATGAACGGAAGATCGTAATGGCACAAGGTTCAACTGCAATCAATGGGCCACACCAGGGAACATTAATTCAAACTCAAACAGGCGAATATTGGTTTCTGCATTTCCAGGATAAAGGAGTATATGGCCGGATTTTTCACCTGCAACCGGTTCAATGGAAAAACGACTGGCCTGTAATAGGAACAGATAAAGATAGAAAAGGAGAACCTGTTTTATCGTACAAAAAGCCAAACGTTGGAAAAGATTTTCCAATTGAAACGCCTGTAGAAAGTGATGAATTCAATTCTGATACATTAGGTCTGCAATGGCAATGGCATGCTAATCCAAAACTGCAATGGAGTGCATTGATGCGGGGTTCAGGATTCCTGCGATTGTTTGCTTATCCCTCTGACACAGGTAAAAATTTATGGAATGTGCCTAATCTTCTTTTACAAAAATTTCCTGCACCTGATTTTACAGCAACTGCAAAGATTAAATGGACAATAGAGTGGGATGTGTGGCAAAAGAAAAAAGCAGGGTTACTGGTAATGGGTAACGATTATGCTTACTTATCCATCAGCAAAAATGAAAAAGGATTCTGGGTATCACAGGTAAGTTGCAAAGATGCTTTTCAGAATACAGATGAAGTCATCAACGAGCAGCAGCCAATAAAAGATTCTGTTGTATATGTTAGAGTTGCTGTTTCTGCTCCTGATGCATTATGCCGTTTCAGTTACAGCGAAGATGGTAAGAATTTTAAAACAATCGGCCAACCCTTTTCTGCAAAGCCTGATTTATGGATTGGTGCAAAAGTGGGTTTATTTAGTACTGCTGTACTTGGGATAAGATATGGTGGTTATGCAGATTTTGATTGGTTCAGAATAACTAAATGATGAAAAAGATTTTTATTGTATTTTTTTTAATTGGCATTACTGCAACTTCATACGCACAAGTATGGCAGTGGAGTGTAAAAGTAGATAGCGTTGTTTCCTCTGAGACAAACGATCTCCCGGTTGCTTATTTATGGATACCTGAAAATTGTAAACAGGTAAAAGCAGTTGTGTTTGCACAACACAACATGATTGAAGAAGGTATGCTGGAGCGACCCTTCTTCCGTAAAACCATGAGTGATCTGGGAATTGCTGAAGTATGGGTAACTCCCGGCATTAACATGCCATTTGATTTTAATAAAGATGCAGGTGAAGACTTTGTACGCATGATGCAATTGCTTGCAGATGTATCAGGGTATAGCGAATTGGCATATGCTCCTGTTATTCCTCTGGGTCATTCTGCTTACGCTACGTTTCCCTGGAATTTCGCAGCTTGGAATCCGCAACGTACACTGGCACTTGTATCAATTCATGGCGATGCACCACAAACAAATTTAACTGGTTATGGAAGAGAAAATGTGGATTGGGGTAACAGGAATATTGATGGTGTTCCTGCACTTTTTATTATGGGTGAATATGAATGGTGGGAAGACAGAATAGCACCTGCATTTAAATACATTGCCAATCATCCTAAATCTGTAATCAGTTTATTTTGTGATGCTGGCCATGGTCATTTTGATTATAGTGATGAAATGATTGCTTATGTATGTCTCTTTATAAAAAAAGCAATGAGCCAGCGTTTGCCACAATCTTTTTCATTGGGACAACCAACTGTTTTAAGAATAGTGGACCCTGAGAAAGGATGGCTGATGGATCGTTGGCACAAAGACAGTTTACCTACTGCTGAACCTGCGCCATATCACCTATATAAGGGCAACAAAAAATATGCATCCTGGATATTTGATCGGGATATGACAATAGCAACAGAAAAATTTTATGCTGTACCAAGAGGCAAAAAGCAACAGTATATAGGCTTTGAACAAAATGGAAAAATAGTCGTACCGGATAAATCGCATGCCAATTACAATCTGAAGTTTACACCTGATATAGATGGAATTAGTTTTTCTCTTCGTGCCTTTTATGCTGATACATCACGAATAAGACCCGTGTCATCTTATGCTAAAACGAAATTGAATATTGACAGGATTTGCGGACCGGTTAAAAAAATTAATGACACAACTTTTCAATTAAGTTTTAACCGTCTTGGATTCAATAATGCCAAGCGAAGTTTTGATATATGGTTGCTGGCACATAACAGCGGCGATAGTAATTATAAAAGTGCTGTTCAGCAGCTCAATATGAAATTCACTCCAATTAATAAAGATGGTGCTGAGCAAGTAATTCAGTTTGATAGTTTATCAAATCAATCTATAACGAAGAAATCAATAAAGCTAAATGCAATTTCATCAGCAGGGCTGACTGTGAATTATTATGTACAACAAGGGCCTGCTTATGTGGATGGAAATATCTTAAGAATTACAAAACTTCCTCCACGAACAAAATTTCCAGTTAAAATAACCATTGTTGCATGGCAATATGGAGTTGCAGGAAAAGTTCAAACAGCAAGACCTGTAGAAAGAATTTTTTATTTAATGAAATAACTAAACGAAAATAACAATGAAAAAGATTGGTATCAGTTTATTAATGTCTGTAACAGCAGCATTTATATTCATGTATTCATCTCCATTAAAAGCACAGTTAAAACCAGGAATAGATTTTCCTGCTGAAATTGAAAACACAGAATTGCTAGGGATAAATAAAGAAGCACATCATGCTACATTAATGCCTTATGCAAATCTGCAGGAAGCATTGATTGCAAATCGTCGTGCATCATCTTACGCACTTAATTTAAACGGGCTTTGGAAATTTAATTGGGTGCCCAGCCCTGAAAAGCGTCCTGTTGATTTTTATAAAACAGAATTCAATGTATCAGCCTGGAAAGAAATTCCCGTTCCATCAAACTGGGAAGTGCAGGGATATGGCACACCCTTTTACCGTAATATGGGTTATACCATTCAACGGGATTTCCCTCATGTAATGAGCGAACCCGATAAAAAATATACTGCTTTTGTTGAACGTAATCCTGTTGGCAGTTACCGCAGGGATTTTGAAGTGCCTGCTAATTGGAATGGCCGCCGGATTTTTATCACTTTCGATGGAGTTGATTGCGCATTCTTTATTTGGGTGAATGGTGAAAAAGTTGGTTATAGTGTAAACAGCCGCAACGCTGCAGAGTTTGATCTTACAAAATATGTCAAAGCTGGTAAGAATGTATTAGCTGTTGAAGTATATCAATACAGTGCAGGTACATGGCTCGAAGACCAGGATATGTGGAGGCTGCATGGCATCTTCCGTAATGTAACATTGTGGAGTGCACCACAGGTTCATATCCGTGACTTTTTTGTAAAACAGGATCTGGACAATGAGTACAAAAATGCGACTGTTGAAGTTGTAACTAAAGTGAAGAACTATAGTGATAAACAGGCAAAGGCACAAGCTTTTACCGCAACATTATACGATAAGTCAGGAAAGGAAATTGCAAAAGCAAATGTTGCAGGTAAAGATCTGGAGGCAAAAGAAGAACAGCAGTTGTCGATCAAATTTCCAGTAACGAATCCTGCAAAATGGACAGCTGAAACACCAACGCTTTACACAGTTGTTTTAACCGGTTCTGAGGGTGAAATATTATCGTCAAAAATCGGTTTCCGGAAAATTGAAATCAAAGGAAGAATATTTACTGTTAACGGAGTGCCCATTAAATTGAAAGGTGTTAACCGTCATGAACATTGGTCGGATGTAGGACATGCAGTTACAGAAGAACAGATGATCAGGGATCTGCAGGTTATTAAACAAGGCAACTGTAATCATATCCGCACCTGTCATTATTCCGATGATCCACGTTGGTATGAGTTATGTGATGAATGGGGAATATGGGTTGTGGCAGAAGCAAATGTTGAATCGCATGGATATGATGGTAAGTTTGATGAAGAACCAACGATGAAAGCAGCCATCATTGACCGCAATGTGGCAAATGTTGAAAATTTTAAAAATCATCCTTCAGTTATTATTTGGTCGCTTGGTAATGAGTGCGGACGTGTGGGTTCAAATTTTGTTGCAGCGATGAATACAATTAAAGCAATTGATCCAAGCCGTCCTGTACATTATGAACGTTTTGGTATTGGTAAAAATAATCCTTCTGATTTTGATGGTAAAATGTATGGCACACCTGATGAGTTTGCTGCCATTGCACAAAATAAAGAATTAACCAAGCCTTTATATATCTGCGAATTTGCACATGCCATGTTTAACTCAATGGGTTCGCTGGCGGAATATTCAGATATGTTTGATAAAAATCCTGAAATTGTAGGTGGTGCTATCTGGGAATACCAGGACCAGGCATTGTGGAACAAACGGAATCCGAATCACCCGATATTGGCTTATGGTGGAGGTTTCGGTGAGTTTCCTAACAACGATTATTTTATTCATAAAGGTGTTGTATCGTTCGACAGAACTACAGAAGGTATTCAGGTAAAACCACATTATCCTGAAATGAAAAAAGCATTTCAATGGATAGGAACGGAATTAGTTGAACCTTCTTCAGGAACAATCAGGATAAAAAATAAATTCCAGTTTATAAGCCTCGAAAGCTTTAATGCAGCATGGACAGTTACTGAAGATGGAAAGGAAATTACAAAAGGGACTTTTGATCTGCAAAGAGTTGGTCCATTCAGGGAAACAAGAGTTTCTGTGCCATTTAAAATTGACAACCCTAAACCCGGTGCAGAATATTTTCTCCGTATTTCCTATACACAAAAAGGAAAAACATTATGGGCTGAGAAAGGTTTTGAAGTAGCATCTGAACAATTTAAACTGCCTGTTAATACACTTATTGTAAATGAGCCGGCGGTTACACAACCTGTTAAATTGACACAGGATGCAAAATCTGTAAAAGTAGAAGGAGATGGTTTTGCTGTTTTGTTCAGCAAACAAACAGGAATGCTGTTGCAGGTAAATAAAGGCAATGCAAATCTTCTTACTGCTGATGGTTCACCCAAACTTGTGTTGTGGCGTACACCTCACCGTAATGATGATATGTGGGGATTCAGGTATTGGAAGCGTTTTGGTTTAGACAGTTTAAAATATTCGTTGGTTGATTTTAAAGTTGAATCAGTTGATAAGTATTCGGTAAAAATTACCAGCAAAATCAAAGCCGAAGGAAAAGAAGGTTTTGCAGCTTATCATACGGCAACATACCTCATCAAAGGAAATGGCTCAATGAACGTCAGTAACAATATTCAGTTTATTGGTTTAAGGTTTAACCTGGCAAGAATCGGAGTGCAATACCACTTCGATAAAAACATGGACGAAGTTTCTTATTTCGGACGTGGCCCTTGGGAAAATTATTCCGATCGCAAAGCTTCTGCCGATGTAGGTTTGTACATACTGCAGGTAAATGATCAGTACGAATATGAAAAACCTATGGACAGGGGTAATCATGAAGATGTACGTTGGGTGCAGGTAAAAAGTAACAATGCTTCTGTTTTAATTAAAGCAGATGAAAACCTGATGCAGTTTACAGCATTGCCTTATACAGATGAACAGATGTTCCCTGTTGAATATAAAATTGATTTGCCTGCAAGTAATGCTACTGTATTTACAATCTCAACCAAAACGCTTGGTGTTGGTTCTGCTGGATGCGGACCAAGGCCATTGGAAAAATATCTTATTTGGACTGACAATACAGAATTCTCATATACAATTCAATTATTACAAGCGAAATAGATTTAGCAAGCAATGTTATTTTTCAAACGTTTAGTTTTTGTGTCACTTATGTTGCTATGTATTTTTTATAATACAACAGCACAAGTAAGGAATACAACCTCCGGAGTTTATAATATACTTGATTTTGGAGCAGTTAACGACAGTACCGTTTTAAGTACTGATGCAATTAATAGAGCAATTGAAACATGTTTTGAAAATGGAGGAGGCAGAGTGTCTGTTCCCGCTGGTAAATTTTTATCGGGCACAATCATTCTTAAAAATAATGTTGAACTGCATCTTATGCCTGGCTCGTATTTATATGCAAGCAAACAAATTGCCGATTTTCCTAAGCAACAACAACCTGGATACCGATCTCTAAAGGATGCGGGAGGATGGTATTCGTTGATATACGCTGAAGGAGCGAATAATATTAGTATAACAGGTAGCGGTGTAATTGATGGCAGAGGCCGGGGCAGGAAAGGTGTTCCAGGTGGAAAAGGTGGAGACATGGATGGCAGACCAAGAAATATCCTTTTTATTTCCTGCACGAATGTTACTGTATCTGGTGTCAGTATGTTTAATGCTGCAATCTGGAATCAGCATTATCTTAATTGTGAGGATGTAACTGTTAGTGGTATTCGTGTATTTAATCATTGTAACGGAAATAATGATGGGATTGATATTGATGGTTGTCGCAGATTTATTTTAGCTAATAGTATTATTGATTCAGATGATGACGGTATTGTTCTTAAAAGTACAGGTCCTGCAGCGTGTGAAAACATAACAATAACGAATTGCATTGTGAGCAGTTTTGCAAATGCAATCAAATGCGGAACAGAATCAACAGGAGGGTTTAAAAATATTGTAATATCGAATTGTGTTGTAAAACCAAGCCGCAACAAAGAAAAAAGTTTTGTTCGTTTTTCCCATAGCGGTATTACGGGTATTTCACTTGAAATAGTTGATGGCGGAATTATGGATGGGGTAAGTATTGATAATATTGTTATCGAAGGAACTGAATGTCCCCTATATGTAAGATTAGGAAATAGGGCAAGGAAGTACAAAGAAGATATGGAAGTACCTGTTGTTGGAACAATGCGGAATATTCAGATCAGTAATGTAATGGCTTATCAAACTGGAAATTTCTCTTCCTCTATAACAGGCATTGGATCAAAGAAAATTGAAAATATTTATCTGAATAATATCCGCTTTTTTAATAAAGGTGGTTTGCAGAGTGGTAATTTCAGAAAGCCCAGAGAAAATGAATCAGCCAATCATGATAAAGTGAGTGATTCATTGATGAACTGGCAATACCTTTCATCTTACAATGAAGTAACTGAAGATGAAAAGGGTTACCCACAACCAACTATCTGGCGAAACTTGCCCAGTTACGGATTATTTATCCGTCATGTAGAACAGGTGTTTCTACAAAATGCTTCGTTTATACCTTCAGCTGAAGATCCTCGTATACCATTAATTGCTGTAGATGTTGATTTGTTGATGCTACAAAATATTCAAACAGGGAAAATGTCAGCAGGTATGGATGTGCTGTTGCATAAGGTTCAGAAAATAAAGGCTGGCAAAGAAACAAAAATCAAAAAAAGATCAATAAAATGAACATAAAGAATAATGGATGTTTGATTAAAGCGAAGTATTGCTTGCAAATAAAAATGACTTTCTTTTATTTGATTCTGTTTTTGTTTAATTATCAAAAAGTGCATGCACAAACTGTAAAAGCAATCATCATTAATTCACCGGATCAATCAACTGTGTTTGAAGCAAAGGCAGATAAAAATGGCCAGTTGGTTTACCGGATACTCTTTAAAAAGAATGCGGTTACAAATTGGTCAGTTCTAGGTATTAAAACTGACGCAAATGAAGGAATTTCAAAAGTTAGTATTAATAAAACAAACTTACAATCCAAAAATGAAAAGTTCGCATGGGTTTTTGGTGAGAGAGATTCTATTATCAATCATTATAATGAAGTAACGATTAATTGCGTTGCCGAAACGCTGAATTATGATGTTGTAGCACGTGTGTTTAATGGAAGTATTGCTTTCAGATATAAACTTTCAAAAGCAAGCGCTTCAATCAAACGCTTTCATAAAGAAATTACTTCTTTTCAATTTGCAACTGATTACACTTTGTACCAGTATAACCAGGAATCTGTATTTACACCTGTAGGTATTGATACTTTTTCAAAAACCTGTGATTTTCCTGCAACGCTTACAAATGGGAAATTATTCTTGCAATTGGGTGAAGCTTGTAATAATCAATTTACAAAGGCTGAATTGAAACGTGGAATATTGCCGCATAGTTTAATTGTGTCTTATATAAGAGATTCAGCAGTGAATATTAACAATGAAGAGTTAACAGCTTGGAGAACTATCAGTATAGCTACATCAGCTATTGGATTACATCAATTCAGTGATTTGAATTTCAGGCTCAGCCCATCTGCAATAGAAAATACACCTGTAACAATTAAGCCAGGTAAACTTATTCGTTCACAACTCAATACACAATCAGGACTTGAGTGCATTGATTTTGCAGTAAAGCACAATCTGCAATACATTATGTTTGATGCTGGTTGGTATGGAGCCGAGTTTCGTACGTCATCTGATCCAACGCAGGTAATCCCTTCGTTGGATTTGCCTAAAGTAATTGCATATGGAAAACAAAAAGGAATTGGTGTTATTCTATATGTGAATTATGTTGGACTGCGTGCAAAACTTGATACAATATTGCCACTTTATAAGGAGTGGGGTGTGGCAGGATTGAAATTTGGTTTTGTAGATGGTCTTACTCAAAAGGGAATCCTTTGGCTTAAACAGGCTATACAGAAAGTAAATGAGTTTGGTTTTGTTTTGGATATTCACGACAACTACAAACCAACCGGACTGAGCAGAACTTATCCTGCTTTACTTACGCAGGAGGGAATAAGAGGCGATGAAAATAGTCCTGATGCATTTCATACAACGGTACTTCCTTTTACTAGGTTTCTTGCGGGCCCGGCAGATTTTACTTTTTGTTATCCTAATTCAAAAGAGTCATTTAGCAAAAATCTTAAAGTAAGTAAAGCGCATCAACTTGCTTTGTCTGTTGTATACTACAGCCCATTGCAATCTTTGTACTGGTATGGCAAACCACTTGATTATAAAAATGATTTAGAGACAGATTTTTTTGATCATATACCAACTGTCTGGAATGAATCATTATACATTGCCGGCGCAATTGGCGAAAACATCTGTGTTGCTAGAAAAAATGAAAACACTTGGTTTTTAGGTGCAGTTGCAGGATTAAATGACTGGAGTACATCAGTGAAACTGAGCTTTCTTAACAAAGGGGCATCGTATGAAGCTTCTGTATATGAAGATGATGGTAAAGGGAGTATTGCTCAAACGACTTTGATTGTAAAAAAAGGAGACACATTTCCTTTAACTATAAATGCAAAATCAGGTAAAGCTGTTATCATTCGGTTAATAAGTAAATAATAATTATGTATCATAATACTCCGGGAAAAAGATTGCTGATTGTTTTTGTTATGACTTTATGTGTGCCTTTTTTCTCAATTGCACAATTTGCTCATCCAGGAATACTACATACAAGCGAAAGCCTGAAACGAATTAGGATAATGGTTGAAGAAGGGAAAGAACCCTGGAAGAAGGGATATGAAGTTTTTAAGAAAGATAACCGGGCTTCATTTGATTATACAAAGCGTGGGCCTTTTGAATACGTTGCTCGGCAAGGTGCAAATCCAGGGGATCCTAATCTCCATAAAAAAGAGTTTGAAGATGATTGCCTGGCTGCTTATTACAATGCATTGCAATGGGTCATTACCGGGAATAAAAAGTATGCAGCTAAGTCCATAGAAATTATGAACGGATATGCCACTTCACTCAAAGGAATTATAAATAAGGATAAGGAGTTAATGGCTCCCTTATGTGGTTTTTTGATTGTTAACTCAGCGGAAATAATACGATATACAAATGCAGGATGGAAGCAGTCCGATATAAACCAATTTGAGAAAATGATACGTAATGTGTTTTATCCGGTAGTTGAAAAGTTTGCTCCATTTGCCAACGGAAACTGGGATGCAGCTTGCATTAAAGGGATGATTTCATTTGCTGTGTTTCTGAATGATAAAAGCATGTTCGATAAAGCAGTTGATTATTATTATCATGGATCAGGAAATGGAAGTATAACACATTACATAATAAATGAAGAAGGTCAATGCCAGGAAAGCGGAAGAGATCAGGCGCATACACAATTCGGGCTTGGTTGCCTGGCGGAAGCATGCGAAGTTGCATTTAACCAGGGACTTGATTTGTATGGTGCAGAAAATAACCGTTTAATGAAAGGATTTGAATATTCAGCCAAATATAATCTTGGGTTTGATGTGCCTTTTCAGGAATGGACAGATTACACAGGCAAATATCATCATAAACAAATAGCATCACAAGACAGAGGTTATTTCAGAGGCGTATATGAAATTGTGTTAAACCATTATCAAAAGAGAAAAGAACTCAAACTCGTTTATATCCCAATGGCTGCAGCAAAACTAAGGCCCGAAGCTGCTCCTTGGACTGCAGATCATACTGGTTATGGTACATTGTTGTTTACGCTTTCAGAAAATAATTGATTCTGTTAGCTCAAAAAGGGTTTAAAATATTCATCACTATAATTTACAAAAATGCAAACATTAGAATCATTTAGCCTTGCAGGTAAAACTGCAGTTGTAACAGGATGCGATACCGGTCTTGGACAAGGTATGGCACTGGCACTGGCCGAAGCAGGTGCCGACATCGTTGGCGCATCAATTGTTGACGATTATTCTGCAACAAAAGAAGCAGTGGAAGCAACCGGCAGAAAATTTACTTATCACAAAGTTGATATTTCAGATCGTGATGCATTGTATGCATTCATCAATAAAGTAAAGGCTGAAAACAGCAGGATTGATATCCTTGTAAACAACGCAGGTATCATCATGCGTAAACCGGCTGCAGAACATCCTGATGAATACTGGGATAAAGTGATTTCCATCAACCTCGATGCACAGTTTATTCTTGGTCGTGAGTTTGGAAAAACAATGATTGAACAGGGCGGTGGTAAAATCATCTTCACCTGTTCATTGCTCAGCTTCCAGGGTGGTATCAATGTTCCCGGTTACACAGCAAGTAAATCGGCTGTTGCAGGGTTGGTACGTGCATTTGGTAACGAGTGGGGAAGCAAAGGTGTTTGTGTAAATGGTATTGCTCCCGGTTACATTGCAACCAACAACACACAGGCGTTGCGTGAAGATCCTGAAAGAAGCAAATCCATTTTAGACCGTATTCCTGCTGGTCGCTGGGGTGTACCTGCCGACTTTAAAGGGCCGGTTGTATTCCTTGCATCAGCAGCATCTGATTATGTAAACGGTACCGTACTGTTTGTTGATGGTGGATGGATGGCGAGATAAACTCCTTACTCTGAAAAAAACAAAGCCCTGACGGTGGTTAAAAGCCCGTCAGCGGTTTTATAAATTAAGATTCAAAATAACAGTTAATGAAGTTGAAAGTACTTTTTTGTTCTGTTGCTGCAGCATTGTTTGTTTTATTATCTGATGCACAAACAAATTCAAAGCTTATTCTTACAAACCCGTTAAATAAAGCGAGGAAAGATGAATTAATTATCCTTTCAAGAAAGCAAGTGGAAAACAAACTCGGAAAAATTCCATTTTCAAAGTTTGTTACGCTTAAAGAAGCAGGTCGTCCATGTGTAGTTCAATATGATGATTTAAATGCTGATGGTAAATGGGATGAACTTGCGCTGTTGCAAGACTTCAAACCATTTGAATCAAAAAAACTATTATTAAGTATTTCAGAAAAACCTGCAGCTGTAAAAGCAGTTGTTCGTGCACATGCTCGGCATAAACGCAAATTTGCAGATGATACTTTTGGGAATGACTTGACAGTTGATTCCATTCCTGCCGGCCAGTTAGGCGCTGATTTTAATGTTGTAAAGTTGCCACCATTTCTTACTGAAGGACCTGCATGGGAAAATGATAAGGTCGGTTTCAGAATTTATTTTGATGTACGTAACGGAAAAGATATCTGGGGTAAAACAACAACTCAAATGATGATGGATGAAGTTGGTGTTAATCCTGCAAATAATTATCATGAACAGGCTGCATGGGGAATGGATATTCTGAAAGTGGGTCAATCATTAGGTGCTGGTTCACTTGCTATGATTGTTCCTTTAAACGGAAAAGATACTTTGATACGCCTGGGTGGTATTAACATGGGCAAAATAGTATATAAAAAAATTGCTGATGGGCCGGTTCGTGCAATTATACGTTTATCTTATCCTGAATGGAAACTTGCTGAAGGAATAAAACCTGTACAGTTAACGGAAGAAATCAGCATCTGGGGTGGTCAATATTTTTATCAAAGTAGAGTATCAGTTAAAAATGCACCGGATCAGGCAAGAATTGTAACAGGCATTGTTAATCTTCACAGCAAAGAAGTGAAAAAGATCAATGGCAAAACTGTTTCTTTGATATATACCTATGATCAGCAGTCAGAAAACAAAGACAATCTTGGTATGGGTATTATGTTGCCTTCATCTACAAAAAATCAAACAGGCCAAACAACAAATCAGGGCACAGGTGTGCTGAATACATATTATGTCTCGTCACCTGTCAGCAAAATTCAGCCATTTGTATTCAGGTTTTATGCGGGTTGGGAAAAAAGTGAGTCTTTCTTTTCAACAGAATCTGGATTTAAAAACTATTTAATGGATCAGGTAAAATTATTTTCAACCCCGGTTCTTATTCAATAAAAGAAGAATTAAGTTATGATGAATAAACGAATTGTATTTGAGCAGGTAGCTACAAGACTTGAATTTTTAAATTTAAAAGTTATTAAAAAGGATGATACACGTCCATGGGGAGGATTCTTTGTGATTGATGAAGCGCAAGCATATGAATTCGCAAAAATTTATTTTCCTAAGGAAAATATCGAAGTATTAAAAATTACCAATAAACTTAGTCCTAAAATATTACTGGTTGAACCTCATAAACGATTAAGCTGGCAATACCATCACCGTCGTGCAGAAATCTGGAAATGTATTGGCGGTGTTGCAGGAGTCGTAACGAGTGATACAGACGAAGAAAAGGAACAACATAAACTGGAAGTAGGAGATGTTATTAAACTAAAGCAGGGAGAGCGTCATCGTTTGGTTGGATTAAATGACTGGGGCATTATTGCTGAGATCTGGCAGCATACTGATGAATCAAATCCCAGTGATGAAGAAGATATTGTAAGGTTGCAGGATGATTTTGGAAGATAACAGCATTTCTGGAATTACAATAAAATGCAAGAAAACGAACAAATTATTTCAGCAGCTGATGGCAATTGTCATCAGCTGTTTTTTTTCAGGAACGTACAGCAATGATAAATATGTAAAGAAAGTTTGTTAATAAATAAGGCAATGAAAATAACATCTTGAGAATACGGCTTTAAGTTCATTTCTGTTGGCAGAAGCCAGCAGTCGTTAAGAGCAAGAGGAATTGATCCCGATAATATCAATTATGAAGGAACTGATTTTGAAAAGAAGGTAACAAACAAAGACACATTACGTCGGCAATGGGCAGAGTTTATGGAAATGAGTTACAAAAATGCAGGCGAACAATTACCTGCAAAATCTATTGTTTTTGCCATTACCCTTAAACATGCCTTAAGTTTGGAAGAATCATTCAATGAAATTTATCCCGAGCATAAAGGTCTGCTGGCAAAATTCGAAAAGAATCATTGCCATGCATTGCTACATTTGCGTCAAAAAAAAGAAAGTGAGCAGGAATTAGAAAGTTTATTTCATTCATTACTTCAGAAGTTTTTCGGATAATTTTGAAGATATTCTCCCCTTCAGGGAGTTAGAGGGGCGAGCAGTTGTTTCAGAGGTAATTGCAAAAGTATTTGGTTAACCCCGCCACAACTACGGGCTAATAACTATTCACTACCGGCTTTTTCCCCTTAAAACAATCATTTTCACCCTGTTGGAAAGCCATTTACATCGGCTGGAAGCACACGTACATCGGCTGGAAAGCCTCTTACACTGAATGGATGGCAGTTTACACCGACTGGATGGCAGCTTACACTCGATGGAAGAACATTTACATTAAATGGATGAACATATACATTCGCTGGAAAGCCTCGTACACTGAATGGATGGCAGTTTACACCGACTGGATGACAGCTTACACTCGCTGGAAAGCCATCTGCAAAGGATGGAAAGCAAACTGCAGCAAAGAAATAACCATCTGCATCAAAGAAAAAGCCATTTACACCTGTTCAAAAGCAAGTGCAGTAAATGGATAAACAACTGCACAAAAGAAAACAGCAACTGCAACAGCGGGGAAGCAAACTGCACAAAAGAAATAACCAGCTCCATTACCTCAAAAGCAATCAACACAAAATGAAAAACCTTCTGCATTCAATAAATAAAGAAGTAAACGAAAGGTTCTTTGATTTTAAAGGGAAAGAAAAAAAAGAAGCGCTGATAAGTGAGCCGTTAAAATAAATAATCAGTATAACAAAAGAGGTTGCAGCATGCTGCAACCTCTTTTTATTTGGTAGCCTCGTCAGGAATCGAACCTGAATCTGGAGCTTCGGAAACTCTTATACTATCCATTGTACTACGAGGCCGGTAAAATCTGCAATTGAACATTACTTAATCAATCCTCCCACATTACTGCCGAAGATTTTTACCGCAATGGCCAGCAATATTACGCCAAAAAATTTTCGCACTGCAATTAATCCTGCAGGTCCCAATACTTTTTCAATCCGGTTGAGTGAAACGAGTACAAAATAAATGATTACAAGGTTGATGAATATGGCAATCAGTATCATCCATTCATTTTTATCACTACGCTCAAACGTTGCTTTCAGCGACATAATGGTGGTTAATGTTCCCGACCCTGCAATGAGCGGAAAAGCTATCGGAACAACAGTTCCTGCCTTGGGATTATTATCAGGTTTAAAAAATTCAATGCCCAGCACCATCTCAAGCCCAAGTATAAAAATCACAATTGAACCGGCAACTGCAAATGATTTTACATCCACCCCCAGAATGTTCAGGAAAGGTTTGCCGATAAAGAAAAACAAAGTCATCAGTGCGCCGGAAATAAGTGTGGCCCGCATGGCATGAATGCCACCCATTTTTTCTTTTAAGGAAATCAGCATGGGGATAGAGCCGATAATATCGATCACCGCAAAAAGCGTAAAGCTGAGTGTAAGCAGTTCTTTAATGTCCCAGTTCATAGCGTTGGTTTCAACAAATGTAAATACTTTATCAACGTTTGTATGAACCTGGTACAGTTAAATCAGCGGTTGATGTAGAATATCTTTTGTTCGGTGAAAAGTGAATAGCGGCTTTTTAACTGCAACAGGCAGTTGCGGCAAAGACAATCGGAATACGACTGGGTGATAAATGCTTCTTCACCCGCAGTGAGTTCTATACCATAGCATTGGCAGTTGGTAATATCGCCCACCTTGCATTCAAACTCAGCGCCGCAGCGTGGGCAGCTTTTTTCTTCGTGTTTGTTCATGTAATGAGTAATAAGTGAGGTGTGATGAATCATTCTTTCCTGTCAAAGTCCATGGCAGTGTTTTTGTGAATGCAGCGTACTCCTGTCAAAAAAAAGAGTACGCTGCATTTGCAGAACGGTTTATTACCAGTTAAATGTAACTCCGGCACTGATCATAAACGGGATGCTGTTAAAGCCACGCAGATCGTAAAATTGTTTATTGGTGATATTTTGTGCATCAGCAAAAAACTTCAACGACTCGTTTAACCTGTACTCGGCATAGGCATTGAGCAGGAAATAACTTTTGAGTGCTTCATCGTTTACTGCATAACCGGCAACATCATAACGCTTGCTTATAAACCTTCCGTTAAGGCTTGCTGAAAGTTTTTTATTTGTGTAAGCAACAGTTGTATTGATGGTGTGTGCAGGCCTGCGCAGTAAATAACTGTAAGCAGTATCGTTAAATGTAATCCGGCTTTGTGAAAGTTCTGTACCGTTGATATACGTGTAATTGGCAGTTACACGGAATGCTTTGTTCAGCTGAACAGAAGTTTCATATTCCAATCCACGGACAAACTGTTTGTTGAAATTGAAATAGAGATAATTTACGTAGTCAAAATCAATTCCTGATTTGATTTCACGATAGAAATAAACAATACGGTGGCTGAACTGTTTTACCTGCTGCTGTAAACCTATCTCAAAATTTGTGCTCTCTTCAGGTTTCAGTTTTGCATTGCCATAGCCGGAATACAACTGGTACAATCCCGGTGCTTTAAATCCCGATGCTATACTTCCGAATGCACGTACATTTTTACTGATGGCATAACTGGGATTGAAGGTGTAGGTGTAATTGCTTCCGTAACGGCTGTGTACATTTAACCGTCCTCCTAATTCTATATTCAGTTTTTCATTTAATCCGTTGTAGATAAGAGAAGCATACAGAGACGACTGGCTTACTGATGTATCGCTGAATTTTGTGGTATAAGGCCCGAAAGAACTGATGGAAAGATACTGGTTGTTAAATGAACCAAACCTGTAATCGCCTCCCTGCAATAATGTGAATGAGCGGTTCAGTTTAACCGATGCGTATAACTCTGCAAACTGTCCCTTGCTGAAATAATGATCACTGCTGTATTTAGAAAAGCCGGAAATATCGCCACTGTCATTTAAAAAGTGTCGTTTGTATTCATTATACTGGTAATTACCATTTACTGTAACCGTTTCATTTTTAAATGTAAACCCTGCGCCGGTTGAGAAATTGCTGTTGCGGATAGTAAAATCTTTGTCATCGGTAAAAGCAGAAGCGTCAGCATCTGTTCTGTAACTGCTGTTTTGAATAAAACTGCGGAAGCTGAGATGTTTGGTTGACTGATATTGCAGAGCTGCACTTACAATTGTTCCGTGGTAACCATCTTTATCAAATGTGTTGGCTCCGTTTTTATCAGATGCAGCTGAAAAACCACCTGTGTTAACTGTGGAGTATTTTGTTTGATAACTGAGTTTTCCGGTTTGTCCAAACAACTGAAGATTGCCACGAAAACTTTTATAATTGCCAGCCGATATAGCAGACTTGATGTTAACTGGTTTTGTTACATTTTTTTTTGTTGTGATGATATTGATAACACCTGCCACAGCATCACTTCCATATAAGGTTGATTGTGCGCCCTTGGCAATTTCAATCCGTGTAATATCAGAGATAGATAAAAAATTAAGATCAAATTCGTTATTGATGAATGAAGGATCGCTTACCGGAATACCATCAACCAATACCAGTACTCTGCCGCTGGCTGCGCCACGCATATATACTGTTTGTACTGTTCCGGCATTGTTCAATGCACCGTTAATGGTAATGCCTGTCTGTTCATTTAAAACCTGTGCAATGGTTTTTCCCTGGCTTTTTTCCAGCACATCTTTTCCTATAACTGTTACCACTTTGCCGGTTTGTGTTTGTTTTTGTTCTATCCGGTTGGCTGTTATAACCACTTCGTCTAATTGTTTGGATGCTGAACTGTCTTGTGCTGATAGTTGACTGCCTGTAATTGATGCAGCCAACAACAAAAAGATTTTTTTCATTTAAGAAAATTTTGTTGTGACTGCTTTCAGAAAAAAAAGATAGAAATATAAAAGCCCTGCGACGATTACACTTCACGCCTTTCACCCGAAAGCAAAATGAATTTTACGTGTACCGGCAGGTCTTCTGGCTTAACGATCAACTTAATAAGCCTTCCCGAAATACATCAGTGGCAAAGAAGATTAAGTTGTTGCCTTTCTCCCCTTAAAGGGTTGTGGCGTCGCTTTACAGCTACGGGGATAGCGCCGGATTTACACCGGTCTTCCCTTTTAATGACGCATAATGCGTCAACCGTTACGGCAACAAAAGTAAGGGAGTGTTGAAGTTCAATCAAATTTCAGACTTATTGTGTTTAAAGAAGTTTTTAACATTTAGTCAATAATTTAATTTTTTACTCTGCGTTTTAAAAATGCTGCGTATGTAATGCATCTTCTCAACTCCAGGACAACTGTACTTATCAGATTTTTCTTTTACCTTAAAAACAATCGTTTATGTTCAGTTGCAGGGCTTTCGCACTTACGGCTATCTTCAGTTTATTCAGTTCTCTTTTTTCAAATGCACAAACAAAAAAATCAAAGTATGAAGTTGGTGCAGCAATCGGTGGTTTTATTTACCAGGGCGATCTTTCTCCATCAATTTTCGGATCATACAAAACAATCCGGCCGGGTTTGATTCTGCAGGGAACGAGATATATTAATTCAACCTTTGCTGCACGGTTGAATTTTTCACTGGCTTCATTAAGCGGTGATGATTCAAGGTACAGCACACCTGCTTATCACCAGTACCGCAACTTTAATTTCAAAACTCGCTTAATTGAACTGTCACCACAAATTGTATGGAGCCCGACAGGCTGGAATGAAGTGGGAGCAAAAATTTCTCCTTATGCATTTGCAGGTGTTGGTTTGGGGTTTGTTCGTATTAAGCGGGATTGGAGCGGATTTAACGCTTCGCATTTTGGTGCCAATGAAAATTTGCCGGCACGTATTGCTGAAGATATGGCACACAGCACTCCACGTTTTTTGCCATCCATTCCTGTTGGCGCAGGTGTGCGTTATGCAATATCGCCACGCATTGTAATCAACGGAGAAGTTTCTTACAGGCAATTGTTTACTGATTATTTAGATGGATTCAGCAAAGCAGCAAATCCAAAATTCAAGGATCATTATTACAATATTGCTGTTGGTGTTATTTATCGCTTTGGCAGAAAGAATTCGTGGGAATGCCCGAAAGTAATTCAATAGTAATTCAACTTAGTTTTTTGAAAGATATTGAAATGAAAGACCGATGAAATAATTACGGCCGGGTGCTGCATTGTAAAAACGGCTGGCCTGTGCATTAATGTCGTTACCCAGGCTGTAAGTTTCATTCAGCAGGTTGTCGGCACCTGCATAAAAATTGAGCTTGTATTTTTTCTGAACAGTTTTTCGCCAACCCGTTTTTATACCAAGCAAATGATATTTGCCGGCAACAGCAGTGTTGGCATCATTCAAAAAAACCGTTGATGCAGTATAATAAGTACTGCTGAAATAAATTCCGTTTTTAAAACTGATATCAGCAGTTAATGAAATAGTGTTTGCTGGAACTGATGGAATAGTATTGTTACTGTAATCAGCGGCATCCTGTACAAATTTTCCGTAGCGGAAATGGTTGAATGTGTAATCGGCCGTTACAGCTATATAATCAATTGGTTTGTTGATGAGCGAATAAATATATTGCACATGCGTTTCAATTCCTTTTTCTTTCAGCACACTGGCATTTACAAAATAATCAGCTCCTGATGAATCCCTGCGTTGCACAAGGCCATTGTTTAGTCTGAACGAAAAAGCAGTCAGGTTCAGATGAATGAAACTGTGGTTAAATGAAAAATGGTAATCGGCATTTGCTTCATAATTCCATCCGCTTTCAGCTTCAAGGTTGGTGCTGATTACACCTGTTGATGGTAACAGTTCAGAAACAGTTGGTGGTGAAAATCCTTTTGATGCAGTTACAGAAAGAAAAAGGTTATTAATGATTTTTCTTTTTATAACAAATCTTGGTGTGGCTTCATTGCGGTATGTACTTGTTTGTGTAAGAACCGGATATTTATTTAACCTTGTTATTTCAACATGGTTGTGATGAAAACTTACACCCGCACTTAAAAACCATTGTTCATTCAGCACAAGATCAGCCTGCGTAAAAACTGAAACCACATTGTAGTTTATGTCGTCATTTATTTGAAGCGTATCTGGATTACCTTTTTTGTTTTTTGAAACCTGTGTATTGAAATATCCCTGCTGCAGTTCACTTCCCGCAACAAGTTGAAACGAACTTTTTTCATTGCCTGTAAGTTTGTCTTCTTTAAAGCTGAATACTGTTCTTGCGCCAAACGATGGTTCAACTCTTCGTTCATAATTGCGGATGGCAGAATTTTTTATTTGCGCAAATGAACCATACAAAGTTGTGCTGTTGCTGAATTGCGAATTGAATTTGTATTGATTGGTAAAACCGGCCAGCATTGTTTTTTGGCGGATGGATGCATTCACTGCAACTGCAGATGGGAGAGTTCCTGCAGCTGGTCGTGCAGCTTTTGGATTGGCATTGTACTCGGCCAATGTTAAAGCGCCGGGCGTTTGATAATACAGATCAGTATATATAAAGGATGCATTGAGTTGTTGCTTGTCGGTTAATTTTAATTGCGATTGATAGGTGAAATTATCTCTGCGCATGGCCGATTGAATCCTGTAACCATCGCTTGCATTATGTGCGTAGGTGAGTTGATTGCGGTTGTCTTTTGTGCCAAACGATGCTGCTGCAAAGATGTTCTGCAGGTTATAGCTTCCTGTCATGTATTCAAGTGAAATGCCCGGTTGCCAACGGTCAAAATTGTTGATAAGAATTAATCCTCCCGTTCCTGCGCCATACATGCTTGATGCAGGTCCTTTATACAGTTCAATGCTGGAAAAATTATTAAAAGCAAATTGATTGAAATAAGTATTGCCGCCGGGATCGGTTACAGGAATATTGTTCCAGTACACTTTTACATTACGTACACCAAATGGCGAACGTACTGAACTACCCCTGATGTTGATGCGGTAACTGCCGGGCGAACGTTCTTCCATTCTTACACCGGCAATGCTGTTGAACCCGTTTACAAGTGATGTTTTATTGCTCTTGTCGGCATTATTTAATTCAATCACTTTCACCGTAGCAGTTGTGAGACTCGCTTTTTTGTTTTGTTCAAATGAACGGATGATGATTTCGTTTAAATCTTTATAGCTTGAGTCGTTTTGCTCCTGTGCCTTGATTGTGTTATTGAGAAAAAATACTGTAAGCAGAAAAATAAAACACCTGTTCATTGGATAAAGTTAGCCTGTATTTCTTTTTTACATGAATGAGGAAGAACAATTATCTTCAATCCCGAATAAAAAAGCATGACGAAATCAAACAGCCAACTTAATCTTTTTGACATCAGTCTTATTGTTGTAAGTCTTGTAATAGGCATGGGCATTTTCCGGAACCCTGCTTCTGTTGCTGCAACATCCGGAACTGTTTCCATCTTTTTCTTTTTGTGGGTGGCAGGTGGGTTAATTGCACTTTTTGGTGCATTAACTTATGCAGAAATTGGTCAGCGCATGCCTGCAATGGGAGGTTACTATAAAATATTTGCTCATTGTTATCACCCTGCAGTTGGGTTTAGTGTAAATGCAATTATCCTCATCAGTAATGCCGCATCGCTTGCCATTGTTGCATTAATTGGTGCCGATTATGTGAGTGATTTATTATTTGGCAAACCAAGCGGCATCTTCTTTAATACCATGGTCGCCATTGTTGCCGTTGCAGTTTTTTTCAGTGTAAACATGATGGGTTTAAAAACCAGCAGCCGCACACAAAATGTATTAACCGTTGTAAAGATGGCGTTGATTGTACTGCTGATTGCTGCTGTGCTGAAGGGTGTTGTGATTGAACCGCACGGTTATGAAGAAGGATCACCTTTTTATACACTCAATGATAAAAGTGCTGTTTCATTATTTCTTATTTCGCTGATTCCTGTTTGCTTTGCCTACGGCGGTTACCAGCAAACCATCAATTTTGGTGCGGAAGTGAAAGATTCAAAAAGTATTCCCAAGGGTATTATTATTGGCATCATCATCGTAATAGCCATGTACCTGCTTATTAATGTTGCCTACACAAAGGTGATTGGTTATGATAAAATGAAAAATGCTTCAGCAATTGGCGCACTGCTGTGCGAAGCATGGTTTGGAAAAGCCGGTGGTAAAGTGTTTGATGCATTGATGTTTATTTCTGTGATGGCGTATGTAAATATTGTGCTGATGAGTAATCCACGTGTAATGTATGCCATGAGTGAAGACAAGGTTTTCCCTAAAATATTTTCTTACCGTCATCCCAAAACAGGAGCACTTGTTCCGGGACTAATTGTGTTTTCACTGGTAACCATCATTGTTGCTTTTTTTGGAAAAGGGGTTGATAATATTTTAAACTTCACCATGTTTCTCGACAGCATCGGCATGAGTACTTCGGCTGCAACATTGTTTATTCTCCGCAAACGAAAAGAAAATGAAGTGATGGTTACAGGCAACTGGAACAAGTTTACACCAATACTTGCCGGTTTTTTTGTGTTCAGTTATTTTATGATTGCTGTTGGTGTGGTGATTAAGGATGTACGTGCAGCATTCATCGGAACTGGTCTGCTTGCATTTTTCCTGCTCATCTATTTCCTGTTTTATTATAAAAAGAAAAAATAAGATGGACATTTCTCAAATAATCAATGAATTGGGTGAAGACAGGGAACTTTATTTTAATGCCATTGCACCGCCCATCATTCAAACCAGTAATTTCAGGTTTAATAAAGTAGATGAACTGCGCAGTGCTTTTGCTGATGAAATGAGCACTTATCTCTACAGCCGTGGTTTAAACCCAACAGTTGATATTCTGCGTAAAAAATTAGCGGCGCTTGATGGTGCAGAAGATGCACTGGTTTTCAACAACGGTGCTGCCGCCATTTTTGCAGCTGTGCTTGCCAATGTAAAAGCCGGTGATCATATTGTAAGTGTGCAAAAGCCGTACACCTGGGTACAACGCATGTTTGATGTGATCCTTCCCCGCTTTAATGTTACAACAACTTATGTTGACGGCCGGAAAACAGAGAATTATGTGGAAGCCACCAAGCCCAACACTACGTTTTATTATCTCGAAAGCCCCAACAGCTGGAGCCTGGAGCTGCAGGATATTGAAGCCATTGCTTCATTTGCCAAAGCAAAAAATATAACCACGCTGATTGATAACAGCTATTGTACACCGTTATACCAGCAACCCATCAGCCTGGGAATTGATATGGCTATGCAAACGGCTACCAAGTATATTGGTGGGCACAGTGATACATTGGGTGGAGTGATCAGCGGCAGCAAAGCCATGATCAAAAAAATATTCGACAGCGAATACCTGAACATCGGAAGTGGCATTCAGCCATTCAATGCATGGTTACTGATCCGGGGATTGCGAACACTGCCTGCCAGGCTTGAACGGATCAACCACACTACAAAAGAAGTGGTGCAGTTTGTTAAGAACCATCCTGCGGTTTATTCTGTTATTTATCCCTTCGATGAAAGCTTTGATCAGTATAACCTTGCAAAAAGGCAGATGAAAGAGGCGCCGGGCTTGTTTTCATTTTACCTGAAAGCAACATCACGGCAACAGGTTGTAACATTCTGCGAAAGCCTGCAACATATTCAGATGGCTGTTAGCTGGGGCGGGCATGAGAGCCTGCTGCTTCCCAAATGTGCGGGAATAACCGATGATGAGTTTAACGCAGGTCTGCCTGAACATCAAATGGTACGGATGTATGTTGGGCTGGAGGAGGCAGGTTATCTCATTACCGATCTGAAACAGGCTTTTGAAAAGGCTTTTCGGTAAAAACGCCGGCAGAACAGCTATTCTGTTGAACCGCTAATCAAAATTCGATACATTCGTGTAGCTTAGATACTATATTTGTTTTATGAGAAAATCAGTTTACGCATCCATAGCAACAATGTTGTTGTTCTTTTCGATGCAAAGCTTACCTGCCCAGGATAAATGGGACTTACGCCGCTGCGTGGATTTTGCTGTTGCTAATAATATCAATATAAAGCAGGCTGATGTTCAGGCTAAAATTTCTGGCCTTACATTACAGCAAAGCAAATGGCAACGTTGGGGATCGTACAATTTTCAGAACAGTGACGGTTTCCAGTTTGGCCGCTCCATTGATCCTGCAACAAACGGATTTACAAATGACCAGATTACCTTTTCACAGTTTGGCGTTTCGGGAAATATTACACTCTTCAATTGGTTCTCGCAAAAAAACACTATTCTGGGTAATGAATTTGATGTGAAAGCGCAGAATGCTGCTGTTGATAAATGGAAAGATGATATTTCATTAAGCGTTGCTGCTGCTTACTTACAGGTGTTACTTACCAGAGAGCAGACAAACATCAGCATGCTACAAATGAATCAAACAAAAGAACAGCTGGCTTACACGAAAAAACTGGTTAGTGCAGGGAGTTTACCTGAATTAAATGCTGCAGAACTGGAGGCACAACTTGCAAAAGACAGCAGTACCTATATCACCGCTTTTACAACTTACCAGGCAAATTTGCTTTCTTTAAAAGCCTGGATGAATCTTGATCCGTCAACTTCTTTTGAACTGGAAACTCCTCCGGTTGACAGGATACCGATTGAATTGTTCTCTGACCTTCAGCCAGAGAATGTTTATACGCTTGCCTTGCAAAATATGCCTTTACAGCGTTCAAATAAGTTGAGGCTTCAGGCTTATGAAAAATATATTAAAGCTGCACGTGGTAATATGTATCCTACAATTAATGCGTTCAGTAATGTAAACTCCGGCTACTCAAGTGCATTGAAGAGGCTGCCAAAAGGTGCAAATGTTCCTATAATTATTCCAATCGGATTTACCGGTACCGGCACTGCCTCAAGCCCGAATGTTTTTGCTGAAACTTTTATTCCCGGCGGCTATCAGAAAGCAAACTTTTCACGCCAGCTTGATTTTAACTTCCGTCAATCGGTTGGCTTAAGTATAAATGTTCCCATCTTTAATGGAGGCCAGGCAAGAACTGCATGGCAACGCAGCAAGCTGAATTATCAAAACCAGCAGTTACAGGTTGAAAAAGACAATCAAACCCTGAAACAGGATATTTACAAAGCTTATAATGATGCAACTGCTGCTTACCAACGTTACCAGGCTTCGGTAAAAACAGTAAAGACTGCTGAATATTCGTATGAACTTTCAAGGAAAAGATATGAAGCAGGCTTACTTCGTTCAATTGATCTCATCACCAACCAGAATAACTTATTCAGGGCAAGGCTTGAAAAAACGGCCAACCAGTTTGAATATGTTTTCAGAATGAAAGTGCTTGAGTTTTACAAAGGCCAGGGTTTGAAATTATAATATCTCAAAAATTAATTAACAGGAATAACATCAGATTATGAATAAGAAAATATGGTGGATCATCGGGATTCTGCTTGTAGTGATAGTAGCACTCGTTGCACTTAAAAAAACAGGTGTGATTGGTAAAGAAGAAGCAGTGAAGGTGGCAACAGAAAAAATTATAAAACGTACAATTATTGAAAGTGTAAGTGCCAGCGGAAAAGTTTATCCCGAAGATGAACGCAAGGTGAGTTCTGACGTAAGTGGTGAGGTGGTGGAAATGATGGTGGAAGAAGGCGATAGTGTACGTAAGGGACAAGTGTTGGCAAAAGTTTTTGCTGATGTACTTACTTCAGACAGGGACCGTGCAGCATCAATTGTTAACCAGCAACAGGCTCAGGTTGATAACACAGAAGCTTCACTCGCATCTTTTGAAGCAAGGTTGAACCAGGCAAAACTGAACTACGACCGTCAGAAAAAATTATTCGACGAAAAAGTTATTTCAAAATCAGAGTTTGAAACGGCTGAAAGTTCATATCTCACTGCCAAAGCTGATCTGAATGCTGCAAAACAAACCATACGCAGTGGCAAAGCCAGTGTGCAGAGTGCACAGGCAAGTTTAACCGCAGCCAATAAAAATCTTTCCCGTACAACGGTTGTTTCTCCCATGGACGGAATTGTTTCCTTGCTGGCAGTTAAAAAAGGCGAACGTGTTGCCGGTAACAGTTTCAGTTTAGGTACAGAAATTCTGCGTGTGGCTGATATGAGCAAAATTGAAGTAAGGGTAGATGTGGGTGAAAATGATGTGCCCAAAGTAAAAATCGGAGACAGTGCAATTATAGAAGTAGATGCATACAACGACAGGAAATTTAAAGGCGTTGTAACAAAAATTTCAAGCAGCAGTACTTCGGCACAAACAGTAACTGCCAGTTCAACCGATGTAACTAACTATAAAGTTTATATCCGCATTGATCCTGCTTCTTATGCTGATCTGATTGACCCTGCTAAAGGCAAAAATCTTCCTTTCCGTCCGGGCATGAGTGCCAGTGCCGATATCATGACCACCAAAAATGTAAATGTTCTGGCTGTTCCTATTCTGGCTGTAACAACAAGAGATAAGAGTGAAAAGGAATCACAAACAAAAGCAAAAGCTGAACAGGATAAAAAGAAAGCCCAGGGACAGGAAGCAACAAAAGACAATGCCCTGCTTACAGAAGACATGGAAGAAGTGGTATTTGTAATGAAGCCTGATGGTACTGTAAAGAAAGTGGCAATACGCACCAACATACAGGATAATGAATACATTGAAGTGATGGGCGGATTGAAGGAAGGCGATGAGGTGATCAGTGCACCGTACAATACAATCAGTAAAACACTGAAAGATGGTATGAAAGTAAAAGTAGTGCCAAAAGATAAAGTGTACGAAGACAAGTAAAATAAACCGGATTACAGGAAATCCCGCCACATGGCGGGATTCTTTTTATATTGAAATTTGGCAACAGCAAAATTTGGGTTTACTTTTAGTTGTTTACAAATAACAAACTGCTTGAAGGAAGAATTGAAAAATAAATTTGCTGTAATTGGCAGCGGAAGTTTTGCAACAGCGCTTGTAAAAATATTGAATGGTAACGATGTGCCTGTTCACTGGTGCGTACGCAGCCGGCATATTATTGATCATGTGATGAAATACGGTCACAACCCAAGTTATTTGCGTTCGGCTTCATTTAACACCGGCTTGTTGGAGATGGGAACCGGTGCTGCAGAAATTATTCAGAAAGCTGAGTATATTATTCTGGCCATTCCATCGGCTTACACAGAAGAGGTGCTTGACAAATTGCCCAAAGATATTTTTGAAGGAAAGAAAATTATATCGGCCATCAAAGGAATTATGCCCCGCAATAACCTTTTGCTGAATGATTACCTGAAGAATGAGTTTGGCTTTGATGCAAATGATTATTATACCATCATGGGGCCCTGCCACGCCGAAGAAGTTGCTTCCGAAAAATTATCTTACCTCACATTTACCGGCCTGCACGATAAAACAGCACAATGGATTGCCGATCAGTTTAAGAATCATTATATCAACGTTATTACCAACAGCGATGTGTATGGTGTGCAGTTTGCAGCTATCTTAAAAAATATTTATGCGCTGGGTAGTGGTATTGCTCACGGACTTGAATACGGTGATAATTTTTTAAGTGTGCTGATTGCAAATGCAGCCGATGAAATGGCGGGGTTCCTGCGCAAGGTTGGTATCCGCAATATTGAAATTGGCGTGCATAAAGAACCAATTCCCGGTGTACAGTTATTAAAAACTTCTTTCAAAAAATCAGCCAACTATGCTGCCAGTGTGTACATGGGCGATTTACTTGTAACCTGCTATTCCATGTACAGCCGCAACCGTACGTTTGGAAATATGATTGGCAAAGGATTTACTGTGAAAGCTGCACAACTTGAAATGAATATGGTGGCTGAAGGTGTAAATGCCAGTAAAAGTTTTTATATCATCAATAAAGAAGTGGGAGCGGAGATGCCCATTGCAACTACTGTTTATAAAATTTTGTGGGAAGATGTACCACCGGCTCTTGCATTTGAAGAATTGGAACAGGTACTGATTTGACCGGATATAACTTTTGTTAATAAAATTTTTCGGGATGTTGTTAATTCAGCCGGGAACAAAATTGTATTCCTGTTTTATATTTTTACTTATTTGCAGTACCGGTCTTCAACATGTGCTTGTACTTCCGTATTTGGGAGATAAAGTGCAGATAACAGAAATACTTTTTTTATTTGCTCCCTTTTTATTCCCGTACAAAACCTTTTTTCAAAATCAGTTTACGAAATCTGAAAAAGTGTTTTTTCTGATTTTGGGTTTGTATTTGTCAATAAATGTTTTGTCTTCTGTAACAAACAACTCTTTCAGTTCTTTAATTGAATCATTTGGGCGTTTGTACTTATGTGGTCTTTTCATAATAATATTTAGTTGCTTTATTGAAATTGGACCGGATGGAATAAAGCAAAAAGTTCCATATCTCTTCTTTTTGTTTGGAAGTTCTCTTGCAATACTATCCTTATCAGGCTATATTTTAATATGGCTGAATATTCAGAATCCATTTGTTTACATTTTTTCTGAATACCCTTATCTGGGAACTGTTTACAGGCTGAAGGGTACTGCTTTTACCCCTACAATGCTTGTGACAATACTTGGTATTTGCCTGATATTTTCATTAAACGCATTTTCATCTTTACCGGCAAAGAAGCCGTTAAAAATTTTCTTGGTAATAATTATTTCACTTGCCTGTATTCTTACTTTCTCAAAAACACTTGTACTTATTTTCTGGGGCGTGGGTGTGATATTATTTAACAAATATTATAAGCTGACTAAGTTCATTTTGTTCATCAGCTTGATTCCGGTTGTCGTGTTCCTTTTTTTTACTACTCATTTTGTATTTGTAAAACCGCAATCGGAGCAATATGACAGGTATTTAAAAACAAATTTTGTTTCTTCTTCGGTAGCATTTAAAGCGGGAGAAACGGAAGCCCTTGAAACCTGTTATTTTTTGAATAAGAAAATTGCAATTGAAGTTTTTTTCCAACATCCTCTGTTGGGAATCGGAGCTGGTAACTTTAATGATGAATTGGAAAAAAGAAAAACAGAGAATAAGTACCCGGCTAATTTTTTAAGTTATGATCCGCATTCAACTTATTTAGGTGCATTGGCTGAAAATGGTTTACTGGGTTTCATTAGCGTACTTCTTATTCTTGTAAAATTATTGTCTTGGTACTGGAATATTGATTTGCTCAGACGGGATTATTTTTACCAGTCATTATTTATACTGCTTGTCATTTTTAGTGTAGAAGCAATATCAACTGATATAATGAATTTCAGGCATTTATGGGTGCTGATCGCAATTGCTTTTAGCTATCATCACTTCAGGGAAACTCAGTAACTTCTGCAATCTTCTTTTTCTGGTCTTTACTAAAACTTGTAACATTTGTGATCCCGATCAACAACATGCGTGTTTGTATTTTCTGTTAAAAAAAGTGTTGCGCATTTTTATTGGTTCTATTCTCAGTAACTTTATACAAACAAAATCAAATGCCTCTTTCTTTTTCAGGTTTTGGAGTTTTGGCACTGTTGCTGATGCTGGCTGTTGGTATTCTCCATCACATCGCATCACAATGTAATGCAAAGAATCATCCGGCAGAATAATCGTCGTCTGCAGCAAGCAGTTTCACCTGTTTTATCCTAATTCTTCAAAAAATAAATCAGAAGCAATCCTGTCGGCAAATAGTTTTCCTTCTCTTGTAAGTATTAAATGATCGCTCTCTTCTTTTAACCAGTCTTTCAGAATAAATGAAAGTGCTTCTTTTTTCAGCTGATCTGCCTGCTCATTTCCAAATGCTTCTTTTACTTTATTCAGATCACAGCCTTCCATCAAACGCAGACTCGTCATGATGTACTCGTTGAGCTTTTGTGTTGATGTGAGCTCTTCTTTTTCAATCGGAATATTGTTTTGCTGCAGTGACTGAATGTATTGCTGGTTATTGCTTACATTCCATTGCCTGCTGTTCCCGTTAAACGAATGTGCCGATGGGCCGAGGCCGAGATAATGTACCGCTTCCCAGTAACTGCTGTTGTGTTTGCTGCGATGGCCCGGCTTTGCAAAGTTGGAAATTTCATAGTGCTCAAAACCGGCTTGCTCTGCGTAGTCCATCAGTTGAAAAAACTGGCGGCTTTGTTGTTCAGTATTGGTGTTTTCTTTTTTATGCTGACGGATTTGTTTCTCCAGCGGCGTTTTTTCTTCAACCGTTAATGCATAGCAGGAGAGATGGGTGATGTTTTGCCGTACAACCCATTCAAGATTTTGTTTCCATTTGTCATCGGTTAATCCGGGTGTGCCGTAAATTAAATCCACTGTGAAATGTTCAAACCCGGCATCTCTTGATTGTTCAATTACTTTTTTTGCATGTGCTGCTGTATGTGAGCGGTTCATCCATTGCAGATCTTCTTCAAACAATGATTGAATGCCAATGCTTAAGCGGTTAATGCCAGTGTTTTTCCAGCCGCTGAGTTTTTCATTGCTGATATCATCCGGGTTTGCTTCCAGTGTAAACTCTGCATTTTTTGTAATGCTGAAATGACGGTACAGTTGTGCTGTAATCGCATTCAGTTCATCATTCGATAAAAGGCTGGGAGTGCCTCCTCCAAAGTACAAGGTTTCAACTGGCTGGTTCTGTAAATAATTATTTGTTGACTGCAGTTCAATTTCTTTCAATAAAGCAACCACAAAATCGTTCTTGTAGTGCAGACTGGTACTGAAATGAAAATTACAGTAATGACATGCCTGCCTGCAAAAAGGGATATGAATGTATATACCTGCCACTGAAAGCTTAATTTTATAACCTGCGGTAAAACTGCAAAACTAACTGATCGTGCATCAAAAACTCACTGCATTCTTTAAACTTGTTTTTCTTTCGTGCCTGCTTGGCATGATGCAGAATGCGGCTGCACAAAATAAATACCAGTTACATTATCGCTTTACTGATACAACAGATGTCTCTCTTTCACTTGGCTTGCAGCAACAATTCGCCGACAGGATTTCCTGTAACCAGTATGTCCTGGAGTTGCCCAAACTTTTGCAAAAAAAAGGTTTTGTTACTGCATCAATTGATAAAGTGAACAATGATACATCGTCGGTAACTGTTGAGCTTTTTCTTGGACGACAATACCGGTGGGCATCGCTTAATACTTTTTTGGTACCGCAGGAGTTACTCAATGCTGTTGATTACAGGGATAAAAATTTTAAACAGCAGGTTCTTGATTTTAATGTTATACAGCAATTGCAACAGCGGTTGCTTGAAAAACTGGAAAATACAGGTTATCCGTTTGCCACAATCTATCTTGATAGTTTTGATCTGCATCAGGAAAGTATCTCAGCAGTGCTGAAGGTTGACAAAGGTCCTTTTTACAAAGTTGACAGCATTCGTGTTTACGGTGATGTACGTATCAGTAACCGTTTTTTACAACGATATCTTGAAATTGAAAACGGTTCGGTTTATCAAAAGCAAAAGCTGCTGAACATTACCAACAAAATGCGCCAGTTGCCATACATTACTGAAGAGCAGAAATGGAACATCAGTTATTTAGGAACAGGGTCAATTGTAAACCTTTACCTGAAAGATAAAAAAAGCAGCCAGGTAAATGGTTTGCTGGGGTTTCTTCCTTCAACCGATGAGAACGGGAAAAATAAAATTAATATATCGGGCGACTTTAATCTGAACCTGAAAAACGGTTTTGGATTAGGCGAATCATTGGGATTGGCATTTCAGCAGATACAGCAAAAATCGCCACGCCTGCAATTGAATTACCTGCAGCCATTTTTGTTTGGATCGCCATTTGGTATTGATGTGATGTTTGATGGATTTAAAAAAGATTCGGCCTATCTCAACATTAATTTAAAAGCCGGGGTGCAGTATTCATTTGGCGGAAACAGGAGCGGCAAAATTTTCTTCCAGCAGTTTATTTCCAACCTGCTTGATATTGATACGAATGCTGTGCGGATGAATAAGCGGCTACCCGATCAGATTGATCAAACAACATCGAATATTGGACTGGAGTATGAATGGTTTACCACCGATTACAGGTTTAATCCAAGGAAGGGGATAGATCTGAAGTTTACGGGATCTGCCGGTATCAGAAAAATCAAACCCAACAATAATATTATCAATCTAAAAGATCCGCTTGATCCGGATTATAAGTATCAATCATTATACGATTCAGCAGGAATGCGGGCTTATACATTCCGTTTAAAACTTGATGCGGCAAAGTTTTTCCGTACAGGCAGGCAAACAACATTTAAAACATCCATCAATGCAGGGCTGATTCAAAGCCCGAAGATTTTCAGAAATGAATTGTACCAGATAGGTGGATTTCGTTTGCTGAGGGGTTTTGATGAGGAAAGTATTTTTGCTTCGGCTTATGCGGTGGCAACTGCTGAGTACAGGATATTGATCGGGCTCAACAGTTATATCTATGCATTTGCAGATGGTGCCTGGGTGCAAAACAAAAGCCAGTATGCCAACACAGCCAATACATTTTTGGGATCGGGGCTGGGTCTTGCTTTTGAAACAAAAGCCGGAATTTTTAATCTTGCTTTCGCAGCAGGAAAACGGAACGATCTCCCTCTGAACCTGCGGCAGAGTAAAATTCATTTTGGATATTTGAATATCTTTTAATGCAGGATAGTAGCAGAAAGATTGTTTTTACTTAATCGGGTAATCCTATTTTTGCATTCAACCCCCATGCGATCAATCATTTTTCTTTTTACTTTTTTTGTTTGTTCTGCAGTTGTTGCACAGGACTCGTTGCAGCAGGTTAAACCTGTTGATACGCTTGTAACGCTGTCTGTGGTTGATTCGCTGAAAAAAGATTCAGCACGCAAAGCAATGCTGAGTGCCGTTCCTTCGTATGATTCTTCCAGGAATTATATCCTGGAGCAACTTGTTCGCCTTAATTTATACGGCAAGCCGGAATTTTTTATTGAAAAAGAAAGGCAGGTCAACGACAAAGACTGGCTGTTTTATTATATTCTGGGACTTACATTTCTGTTTGCTTTGCTGAAACTTAGTTACAGTCGTTATTTCAATGATTTGTTCAGAGTTTTTTTCCGCACATCATTGCGGGTTAATCAGTTAAGAGAGCAGTTGGTGCAATCAGGCTTGCAGTCGTTGCTTTACAACATATTCTTTGCCATTTCAGCAGGTACATATATTTATCTTCTTGCATCATGGTTTAACATATCGGTTAAGTTGCCGGCTTTTCTGATTCCGTTAACTGCTTCGGCGGTTCTTACAATGTTATACCTGGGAAAATATATTTTTCTCATGTTCAGCGGCTGGTTGTTCAGTATGAAAAATGCTACCGAAGCCTATACTTTCATTGTTTTTTTGATTAATAAAATAATAGGAGTTGCTCTTCTTCCTTTTATTGCGGTTATTGCATTTGCTGAAAGGCAGGTGGCAGGTATTGCTGTTACTATATCTCTGGCGTTGATAGCATGCTTGTTTTTGTATCGTTTTTTGAGGGCTTACAACCCCATACAGGCTGATCTGAAAGTGGGCCGGTTTCATTTTTTTGTGTTTTTTCTGGCTTTTGAAGTTGCCCCACTTTTGGTTATCTATAAAATGTTAGTTCAGTTTATATAAAAAAAATGTGCTTACCTTTGCAGAAATTTTCCAAAAAACGTATGGAAAAAAACGCAGCGAAGGCCAAGAAAGAAAATATCAGGAACATCCTAATTACCCAGCCGAAACCAGAATCTGACAAGTCGCCTTATTACGAGCTTGCCAGAAAGTATAATGTTGATCTTTCATTTCACCCTTTTATACGGATTGAAGGAATCCCGGCTAAGGATTTCAGGAAGCAAAAAATTGATATTGCATCATTTTCTGCGGTTGTTTTCACAAGCCGTCATGCAATTGATCATTTTTTTCGTATTTGCGAAGAAATGCGTATAACAGTGTCGCAGGAAACCAAATACTTCTGTATTACAGAGGCGGTGGCATTATATCTTCAAAAGTTTATTTTATACCGGAAACGCAAAGTTTTTTACGGAGCTGATGGTACCAACAAAAGCCTGTTTGATGTAATTAACAAGCATAAAAGCAACGAAAAATTTCTTTATCCCTGCAGCGAAAATCATGATAATGAAATCGCCGGCTGGTTAAGAAATAACAATTGCGAGTTTGCCATTCCTATTTTATACCGTACAATCAGCAATGATGTAAAAGACATTATTACGGCAGGAGAGTTTGACATAATTTGTTTTTTCACTCCAAGCGGAGTAAAAAGCCTGCTTGAAAATTTACCCAAATACAAACAAAACGGAACTTTTATTGGTGCTTTTGGAGCCAACACATTTAAAGCGGTTGAAGAAGCCGGTCTGAAATTGCAGATAAAAGCCCCCGAGCCACAAACACCAAGCATGGTGTCTGCGCTGGACAAGTTCCTTGCTTCGCAGGGAAAGTAATTATTGAGTTCATTTCTCCTGTTTCAACAAACAATGTAGGTTTGCTGTTTACTATTTAAATAAGTATGCAATACACAAACCATTTGGCGTCAGAAACCAGCCCGTATCTTCTGCAACATGCACATAATCCGGTTAACTGGTATCCATGGGGCGCAGAAGCTTTGAGCAAAGCCAGAGCGGAAGATAAACCCATCCTGGTAAGTATTGGTTATTCATCTTGTCATTGGTGTCATGTAATGGAGCGAGAAAGTTTTGAAGATTTATCAACAGCAGAGTTGATGAATCAAAAGTTTATTAATATTAAAATAGACAGAGAAGAACGCCCCGACCTTGACCATATTTATATGGATGCGCTGCAGGCAATGACAGGCAGTGGAGGTTGGCCGCTCAACGTTTTTCTCACGCCCGATTTAAAGCCATTTTATGGCGGTACATATTTTCCTCCCGTTAAGATGCACAACCGGGCCTCGTGGAAAGAGGTGCTGACGGCCATTGCGAATACTTTTTCGCAGAAAAGAAGTGAAATCGAAAATCAGGCAGATCAATTGTTGATTCATTTAAAAGAAGCTAATTCTTTCGGAATTTCAAAAAAGAATGCAATTGAAATACCTGCAGAGGAGCTTTTTGTGAAGCGGCAGGCCGATATTATGTATGCCAACATCATGCAAACTGCCGATACTGAATGGGGTGGCTTTGGAAAAGCTCCAAAGTTTCCACAAACCTTCACAATCGGATACCTTTTGCGCTATTATTACTTTACTCATAATGAAGCTGCACTTAATCAAGCTTGTTTAAGCCTCGATAAAATCATTCAGGGGGGCATCTGCGATCAGTTAGGCGGAGGGTTTGCCCGTTATAGTACTGATGTTGAATGGCTGGCACCTCATTTTGAAAAAATGCTGTATGATAATGCTCTGCTTGTTATAGCATTGAGTGATGCATATAAGATTACAAAACAACAGCGGTACAAAACAGCAATTACAGAAACCCTTTCATTTATTGAAAGAGAAATGACTTCTCCTGAAAACGGATTTTATTCTGCTCTCGATGCAGATAGCGAGGGAGTAGAGGGGAAATATTATACATGGTCCAAAAAAGAGGTGCAGGAGTTGCTCAAGGATGACGCTGAATTGTTTTGTGATTTCTATGATATTTCAGAAAAAGGTAATTGGGAAGCTGCCAATATTCTGAGGATGAAACAAAGGATGGATATATTTTGTGCAACTCATCAACTGGATGCAACAGCATTTGATTTGAGGATGAAAAATTGCCGGCAAATACTGTTAGCTGCACGGAGCAAAAGAATAAGACCACTGCTTGATGATAAAATTATTTTAGGCTGGAATGCTTTAATGAACAGCGCTTACAGTAAGGCTTTTGCAGCTTTGGGGAATAACCATTACAAGCTGAAGGCAATAAGTAATATGCAGTTTTTGCTGAAGGCCTTCAAAACTGATGGGGCTGGGCTTCATCATGTTTACAAAAATGGGAAAGCGAGAAATCCTGCATTTCTTGATGATTATGCATTTCTCATACAGTCGCTGATTCATCTTCAGGAAATAACATCAGATGTTACATACCTTGAAAAAGCAAAGCAGTTAACAGATTTTGTAAAAGAGCATTTTTCTGATACTGAAAACGGTTACTTCTGGTTCACACCTCAAAACCAGGATGATATTATTGTGAGAAAAAAAGAAATTTATGACGGTGCAACCCCTTCTGGCAACGCCGTTATGGCTTGCAACCTGGTTTATCTCGGAATTGTTTTTGACAAGGCGGATTGGAAAAATCAGGCTGTAAAAATGCTTGATGGTTTACAGGAAGCGGTAATAAAATATCCCGGATCGTTTGGGGTTTGGGCAGGCTTATATTTAAACATGATTGATGGGTATAATGAAATAGCTGTCGTTGGTTCTGACTTTAATAACAAAAGAAATGAACTACTGCTCTCATTTTTGCCCGATGTTGTAATTCAGGCTGCTGAAAAAGAAGATAGTAAATACCCGATTTTGGCGGGTAAAACCACTCCATTTGGAGAAACACTCATTTACCTGTGTAAAAACTATGCGTGCCATCTTCCTGCTCCCGATGCCTTGAAAATAAAGGAAGTTTTATCATTTAAGGGCAATTAAACAATAAACAAACTCGAAAATCGTTATCGGTAAAGTAGTATAAAACATTTTGATTATTTAAAAATTAATGTTAGCATTGCGATGAATTGTAAGGATTGCCTCTGGTGGGAAACTTACATTTGTCCAATACCTAATAAGAAAATTAAACTCTTAACAATGAAGAACCAACTGTTAAGTTGCCTTTCAATCGCCGCCCTATCGCTGCTTATAGTAAGCTGCGGAAAATCTAAATCTTCAACGAAGTCAACGGCCAATAATGGTCAGTTAGTGGGTGCCAGTTATGGTGCACCTGCAGGTATTTCCAAACCAATTGGTATGGTGCATATCCCGCAGGGTACATTTCATATGGGACCAAGTGATGAAGATGTGAATTATGCTTACACAGCCCGTAACCGCCAGGTTTCAATCAGCGGATTCTGGATGGATGCCACTGAAATTACAAACAGTGAATACAAGCAGTTTGTGTTTTATGTAAGAGACTCCCTTGCAGCTACTGCTCTTAATTACATTGATCCCAAGACAAATAACATTGACTGGAAAAAGGCTAATGGTATCTGGAAGGAGAAAGATGTTTATGAAAAACTGAGCGGTTTGGTAATGGCACCAGACGACAGAATTTTCGGAAAAATGGAAATTGACCCCGATAAACTGGTTTATCTGGAAGAGTACGTAGATTATAAGGCCGCTGCTTACCGCAAACCTAACGAACCACGTTCAAAATTCATTATCAAAAACCCGGTTAAAGTTTATCCCGATACGTTGGTTTGGGTTCGTGATTTCAGCTATGCTTACAACGAGCCAATGAGCCAGCGTTATTTTGCACATCCTTCTTTTGCAAATTATCCTGTAGTAGGTGTTACCTGGAAACAGGCAAGTGCTTTCTGTAACTGGCGTTCACGATACTTAAACAGTTATCTGGATTTAAAGAAGAAAGCAAATGAATCAAGTTTTCGTTTGCCAACAGAAGCAGAGTGGGAATATGCTGCAAGAGGTGGCCGTTCTCAATCAATGTTCCCTTGGGGTAACTATTATCTCCGCAACCGCAAAGGATGTTTAATGGCCAACTTCAAACCCGGCCGTGGTAATTATCCTGAAGATGGTGGTTTTTATACAGTTCGTGCTGATGCATACTGGCCCAATGATTTCGGTCTTTATAACATGGCAGGAAATGTGGCTGAGTGGACAAGCTCCCTGTTTTATGAAGGTGGGTACAATTTTGCTCATGATATGAATCCTGATATCCGTTATAATGCCAAGGATAGTGATCCTCCCCGGATGAAACGCAAGGTGGTACGAGGCGGAAGCTGGAAAGATGTGGGTTATTTCCTTCAAACCAGCACCCGTAATTATGAATATCAGGATACTGCAAAATCATACATTGGTTTCCGTTGTGTAATTGATTTGCCTCCTGTAATGCGTAAACGTTAACCTTTTAAACATTCTTTAAAAACTAAAACCCAAAAATTGAACTGTTAAGGCTAATTACCTGCAGTTAACATTATCAATCATCTTTTTAAAACCAATCTTATGGCAGTTTCTAAACAAGCAGAAAAAGTTTCAAACATTATTGTTTCGCTGGGCGCATCAGTCGTAATTCTTGGAGCCTGGGCAAAAATATTACACGTTTCAAAACCAATGGTAGGCAGTATGCCGTTTTCCGATTTCATGCTTACAGTGGGTCTTTTAACTGAAGCGGGTATTTTTATTATTTATGCGTATTTATCTACTCAAGGTTATGGATTGGCCGATCATGGTCATGGCGCTGCTGCGGCACCTGCCGGCACACCGGCACTTGCATCGTTAGACAAAATGTTGCAGGATGCAGAAATCACCCCATCCAGCCTTCGTTCTTTAAGTGATAATTTCCAGAAACTGAATTCAACAGTTGGAGGTATTAAAGATGTCAGCGATGTGGTGGCATCAACCGGCGAACTCAGCGTAAAATCAAAAGAAGCAGCACAAGTGCTTGGTAATATGAAGAATGCATACCAGGAAGCAGCTGCTACTGTATCATCATTTAATCTGGCTGCAGAAGGTACAAAAGCATACCATGAACAAGTTCAGGTTATGACAAAGAATCTCGGTTCATTAAATACAATTTATGAACTTGAATTACAGGATACCAATAATCACCTGAAATCAATGAACAGGTTCTATGGTAATCTTGCTTCTGCATCTGAAGCAATGCAGGGAACTGTAGATGATGCTAAAAAAGCTCACGATCAAATTGCAACCCTGGCTAAAAACCTCGGTACACTCAATAATATTTATGGTAATATGATCAATGCCATGCAGGGACGATAATTGATTAAATAAAAGCAGATCTGAAGAATTAAAATTCCTGAATTAAAACCAAAATCCGAACATCATGGCACTACCTAAAGAGCCCCGGCAAAAGATGATCAACCTGATGTATTTAGTGTTAACAGCACTGTTAGCACTGAACGTATCAGCCGAAATTATCAATGCTTTTACTGTGGTTGATAAAAGTTTAACATCAACAAACAGCATTGTAAATGCTTCAACAGAAACTGTTATTAAGTCTCTTGAAGATAAATTAAAAGATGAAAAATCTTCTGTAAAAGCAGCAATCTGGAAACCAAAAGCCGATTCTGCTGTATTGTTAACCAAAGCAGTTAATGATGCAATAGAAGAATTTAAAGATAAAATCAAACGTTCTTCCGGCTATAATCCTGAAAGTGGCGACACAACTTTCCGCCAGGAAAATATTGATGTGGCTACCAGAATTATGGATACTGAAAAAGGGAGTGAAAAACTGGAAAAGATATTGATTGAGTATAAGAAACACATTCTTGCGCTTGATCCAATTATTGCTAAGGAACTGGGAGCAAGTTTGCCTCTTACTACTGAAGTTCCAACTAAAAACTTCCACATGATGCCTGCTGTTGCAGCATTAACCATGTTGAGCAAATACCAGAACGACGTTAAGAATACTGAAAACAAAATTGTGAATTTCTGCCATAACCAGGTTGGCCAGGTAGTTATCCGTTACGATGCGTTTGAGCCAATTGTTGGCGCAAGTTCGAACTACTTATTCCCCGGCCAAGAATTAGAAATTACTGCAGGTTTAGGCGCATTCAGCAGCACAAAAAGACCAAATATTACAATTGGTGGTGAAAGTATTGCTGTAAATGAAAAGGGTGTTGCAACCAAGAAATTCAAAGTTGGCAGCACAAGTGGTAATGTAAATGTAGTTGTAAGCTACTTCGACCAAGATGGTAATCCTCAAACAAAAACAATTCAGGTGCCTTATACTGTTGGTACTGCTACCGGTGCTTTTGTAAGTGCAGAAAAAGTGAAAGTACTTTACATTGGCCTTGATAATGTTTTGGCTGTAAGTGGTGGTAATGTCGGCGATGAAAAAGTAAAAGCAAGTATAAACAACGGTTCAATGGTAAAAACCGGACCTGGCTTATATATTGCTAAACCAACATCACCAGGAAAGGCTGTTGTAACTGTTACTGCCGATGGCAAAACAAGCAGTTTCGAATTCCGTGTTAAATCTGTACCCGATCCTGTTGCAATGGTAGGTGCAAGTAAAAGCGGACGTATGCCTTCAAACGTATTTAAAGCACAAGCAGGTGTACGTGCGGAGTTGGAAAATTTTGTTTTTGAAGGAGTACAGTTTACTGTAACAGGATATACAATTTATCTGACAGGAAAGAACTTCTCTGATCCTCAATACAGGCAGGTAAACAGTAATACATTTGATGCAGTTCGTGATTTAATTAACAAATGCGGTCCCGGCACTACTGTAACAATTGACGAGATCAGAGCATCAGGTCCGGGTGGTGGTAGAAAGATTCCCGGTATCTTTTTCAATCTTTATTAAGATCAATTGCATATTATTCTGAAAGAAATTGCGTTATTTAAAAAAATGGTGAAATGAAAATGAAAAACCTTGGTTTATATATTTTAGCAGCTTGCCTTGTTGTTTCAGGCGGAGTTAATGCTCAAAAGAAAAGAACAAAAACTCAACGCCCGGCTCAAACGTCTGGTTATGGCACACAACCTTCGGGTTATGGCACACAGCAGCCTTCCGGGAACAACCAGAACCAGCAACAATCTGGTTATGGTAATCAGTCATCGGGTTATGGAAACAACAATCAGCCGCAACAAAGTAATCAGCCACAAGCCAATATTCCCATTGTTGTAGTTCCTTCAACAGGAAATTCAGCACTGGATTCAGTAAAGCCCTCTTTGCGTAATGATGCGTCAATAGAGCGTAACCTGATAAAAGACAGGCAGCCTCTTGCTTATGAACACATTCGTGAGGATGATGCAGTTTACCGCCAGCGTGTTTGGCGTGAAATTGATACAAGAGAAAAAATGAACCTTCCATTCAGGTATGCTGCTGATGAGGATAATGGTAACCAGCGTTTCATTTCAATTCTTCTGCAGGCAATCAGAAACCGTGAGGTCACAGCTTTTGATATTGCTGACGATCGTTTTACAACGCCGTTAACTCCCGAAAAAGTGATGGAGTCGTTTGCAGGTGGTGTTGATACCGTACCGGTTTATGATATGCAGGGAAACATTACACGTTATGAAGTGCGTACCCGTGAATTTGATCCGGATAGCATTTATCAATACAGAATAAAAGAAGAATGGGTGTTTGACAAAGAGTCTTCAAGAATGTTTGTTCGTATCCTGGGAATATGTCCTGTTAAACCTTTGTACACATCTTCCGGACAATACATTGATAAGTTTCCGATGTTTTGGGTTTATTATCCCGATTGCAGACCATTACTTGCAAAATATGAAGCATTCAATGGAAAGAATTATGGTGCACGTATGACTTGGGAAGAGTTGTTTGAAAACAGAATGTTCAGTAGCTACATTACAAAAACCACACTTGATAATCCTTACGACAGAAGATTGAAAGACTATATTAAAGATCCGATTCTTCGTTTGCTTGAAGGTGAAAATATTAAAGAAAAAATATTTAATTACGAACAGGATTTGTGGTCTTATTAGACAACATAACTGCAATATAATTTTGGCCGCCACATATGTTGGCGGCTTTTTTGTTCCTATAATTTTTTAAAAAGTATTGCAATGAAAATGTAAAAAGAAATGGAAGTCGAATTGCAATCGGTTGCAAATGGTTAAATATTTTTTTCATTTAAAATCATCTGCTGAGTAAAGGAGTTTATTTTAAAAATATTTCAAAATACTCTGAAAATACCCACTTAGTGGTATTGCTTTTCACTTAACTATTTGTATCTTCGTCTTGGTTTTTCATAGGATATTGGATTTTAAAGACGGGGCTGGATTTCTATCCTGGCCCCATTTTTTTTGCACTAATCTTTTAATACATCTTTTACTATTCCTGCTTTTTTAAATCCAATCAGTTCAGCAATTTTTTCTATAGGTGCATTTTTAATATTGGCAACTGATTTAAATTCTTTAAGCAACAAATCAATTGTTGATTTGCCTACACCTGGAATATTCTCTAATTGTGTAGAAAATGCTCCCTTACTTCTTTTTTGCCTGTGATGGGTAATTCCAAAGCGGTGAACTTCATCCCGTATTGTGCGTATTAAATTCAATGAATCACTTGTGTAAGGAAGTTTAAGTGATTCACTATCGCCTGTAAAAAATATTTCTTCAACATTTTTTGCAAGTCCTACAACTGTAAGCTTATTTTCCAGTTTTAACTCCCTGATACTTTCCATTGCTGCAGATAACTGCCCTTTACCTCCATCAATTATTACAAGTTGCGGGAGTGGTTCATTTTCTTCTGTTAAACGTTTGTATCGCCGCATAACCACTTCCTTCATTGATGCGAAGTCATTTATTCCGGATACAGTTTTAATATTAAAATGCCTGTAATCTTTCTTACTGGGTTCACCATGTTTAAAGCATACCATTGCAGATACAGGATAACTTCCCTGGAAATTAGAGTTGTCGAAACATTCAATGTGTATTGGCAATTGTGGTAAGTGAAGATCTTTTGCAGTTGCTGAAGGATAATTCTTTTGTCGTCCTTTTTCTTCTCTGATAAATGCAGTGCTTTCTTTCTCTTATATTCTTCAAAAAAGATGAAAGCATTTTTCTTCGAAAGGTCAAGAAGGTTTTTTCTGTCGCCTGCTTTAGGTACTGTAACTTTTAACTGATCATCGAGTAATTCCAGCTCAACCGGAACAATTATTTCCGGGGATATACTTTCGAATTTGTTGCGGATAAAACTAACGGCAAACTCAAGAATTTGTTTTTCATTTTCACCGAGATGACTTTCAAGTTGAATATTTTCTGTTTGAATAACTGTTCCGTTTTGAACCATCATGAAGTTGATAAATGCTTTGTCTTCGTTCAGAATAACAGAAAACACATCTGCATCACCCATTTTAGGATTAACTACCGTTGATGTTGCTTTATATGATTCAAGATATTCAATTTTTTTTCTTGTCAGCTCAGCCTTTTCAAAATTTAACCCTGCAGCAAATTCTTTCATTTCATCTTTTAAATGCCTCAGCACAGGTGAAAGATTACCTTTTAATAAATTTTTTACCTGGTCCAAATCATTTTTATAATCAAAAGCCGATTGCAAACCTTCGCAAGGGCCTTTGCAGTTTCCCAAATGATATTCAAGACAAACTTTAAATTTTCTCTTCCTGATATTGGCATCGGTTAGATTCAATTTACAATTTCTGATTGGAATATTTTGCCTGATGAATTGAATCAAATCCCTCACTTTGGCTACTGAAGTAAATGGGCCAAGATATTGTGATCCATCTTGTATTTTTTTTCTGGTAAGAAAAACACGGGGGAAGGGTTCATTTTTTATTACAATGAACGGATAGCTTTTGTCGTCCTTTAAATCAATATTAAAAACCGGTTGGTATTGCTTGATTAATGAATTTTCAAGAAAAAATGCATCCTGCTCGGAATTTACAACTGTGAATTCAATACTTTTTATTCTTCTTACAAGTTCCTGTGTTTTGTACGACTGAAGTGTTTTAGTAAAGTAAGAAGATACTCTCTTCCGGAGGTTTTTTGCTTTACCAACGTATAGCAACTTTTTATTAGTATCGAAGTACTTATAAATTCCGGGCTGTTGAGGAAGTCCGGGTAATATTTTTTTTAGTTCTTCTTCATTCATAATTAATCTTCAAGCCTGTCGTCCCAAATAATTTTTTCTGTGATGGTTTTTTCAGGTTCACTCTTTTTGGTAACGGAAGTAATCAGCAGGAAACTCTTGTTGTGTTTCCACAGCAACTGCTGTGCAAAAGAAGAATCGCTGTTTTCCTTTGAGCGAACGAAATAAACCTGGCTGATTCTTTCTTTTTCAGGATCAACATACACATCAACTCTTGATACAGGGCAATCTTTGTCGGTACTTTCATAGTTGAGCGTAATTGAATGGATTGTAGCGTCGGCAAAAGATGATTCTTTAAATTTCTTTTCAAAACGGCCTTTTTCAAGGTCTTTTACAAGAAACTCTTTTACAATCTGGTTTACCTGCTCTTTTGTAATGTATTGCGAATCGGTACTGATACTATCTTTTAAAACAACTTTCAGAAAAGCAAACGGTACTGTGTCAATATATTTCAACTGTCCTTTCATATATGCAGTGACGTCTATATAATCAAGGGTTTCATTCTTTTTGCTTTTACAACCAGCAGCCATCATTAGCCAGGCAAAACAAAATATTACAGTCATGTATTTCATCATGCTGTAAAAATATTGAAAACTGTTCTTCTGTTTGAAATACAGGCCGAAAACTTAACGAAGTGTTTTAATAAAACCAATCCGGAAACCGTAATCAATTAAATGTTCCTGAATTGGGTACTCAGGCGCATTATTTGAAAACAGTTGGTATCTCAGTTGAGGCCCGGCAATAATACGGTAGTTCTTTGCATTCCAGCTTAGTAATGACTGGAGTGATGTATTTAAGTTCAAGCGGCTTAATAAATCCGGCGCTTTAATATATTTTGTGTAATCGTTGGTAATTAAGTATCCAGAGGCTTTGATTATATACGTTGGCTGCACCTCAACTCCAATATTCCATTGCAGTTTTCTGTTGCCTGCAAGCTGAGCCTGAATGCCAACAGGTAATGCAACCTGGTATGTTTCGTTTGCCACATCATCTGGCCAGAACCCATTGCTGTTGTTAAGTGTGCTTACACGTTGCTGAATGCCTGCATAATTTAATCGTACCGTAGTGAGTTCCGGTGATGATTTATAAGCATTAACCGTGTACCGTGTATAATTTAATTGTACACCTGCTACAAATCTGAATTTAGATGTTACGGGAAACCTTACTGCGGCTCCTGCTTCAAATCCCAAAGCAGCTTTGTGAGTTACAGCATTATCTGGATTCTGTTGAGGAAGATTGCCTAATGTAAACAGATTTTCAGCATACAAGATCCGGTAACTTGCAGAAGGTGTGATGTAATATTGTATTTCCTTCTTCAGTTTTGGTTTTAAAAGAACAGGAATGTTTACTTCATAGTTTAATTCTGCATCAGTTTTTAACGTTGCAGATTCAGGTTCTGTAACAGTGTTTTCAGCTTCAGGAAGCGTTGGTATTGTTTGTTGAGGAGTTACAGTTGATATCCCCGGAAGTAATAAAGTTTGAGTTGCTGCAGGTTCTGTTTTTTCAATCACCAGTTCAGCAATAGCTTCATCGGTTGAAGTTACAGAATTGTTGTTCTCATTTTCAGTGTCTGCAATTACTCCTGAAGTGGCAGGTTGTTCAGGTGTGTTTGTATTTGTTTGTGGTAAATTGTTCAACACAACATCTGCCGGAACAGAAACAGTTTGCTCATTGTCATCAGAACTTATCACATTAACAGCAGTGTGTTTAGGAGATAAAGAAGCAGTGTGTTGTATTTTTTTTGAAGTGACAGTTGATGTTGGTACAGTTGATTCAGTTGTTGCAAGCAACTGCTGAACGTCCTCTGTTGAAAGTTTGGTATATGCTTGCTGATTATTGGAAATATAGAGTGAAAATGTTGTAAGAAGGATAATAGTAAGGCTGGTGGATTTCAGATTGAATAAGTAGGATTTTTTCTGAACCCGCTGCTGAATGTTTTCCCAGATATTGACCGACGGATACATTTTGTACTCATCCGCCTTCTGCTTCAGCATCCTTTCAAATGACTCGTCCTGGTACATATAGCGCTCCATAATCAGTTTAGTTTGGTTGTACGGATGTTAAAACCGAGGATGGGCTGCTGCCACCCATTCATCCTGTCTCTGCGGCCGTAAAATAATTTTTTTCTGCACTAAAATCTGCTCCAGCATGGCCTTGGCTCTTGTGTACTGCGAACGGCTGGTACTTTCTTCAATGTCTAACATTGTTGCAATTTCACGGTGGGTATAACCATCAATTGCAAAAAGGTTGAGAACCGTGCGGTAACCAACAGGTAGTGTTCTGATACATTCAATTACCTGTTTGGCCTGAATGATTGATGGAACACTGTCTTCCCTGATTTGTACAGTATGGGCTTGTGTTATATCCACACTGTCATTAAACTTCTTGTGTTTTTTAAGATGATTAATGCAGGTATGAACAATGATCCGCCTGATCCAGCCTTCAAAAGAGCCTTTGTTCTGAAACTGATGAATTTGCGTGAACACCCTGATGAAACCTTCCTGCAACATGTCTTCCGCATCTTCTCTGTTACGGGCAAAACGATAACATACAGCCAGCATTTTGGGGCTGTAACGGCTGTATAATTCCTGTTGCGCAACTGGTTGATTTTTCAAACAACCTTGCAAGATTGCTTCTTCAGTCATTCACAGATGGGTTTGCAACCCTGAATTTAGACAAATTCTATGAAAAAGTTGCTGCTTTTGAGTTAAAAAATAACTGAAGCAGCAGCTTTTATGTCTGAGTGAGAATTATAAACCTGCCCGTAAGGCAAGGATAAAGTTCCTTCCCGGAGCTGAAAAACCAGAGGCAAAACAGCGGTAATTGCGGTCGAAGATATTTTCAACTGCAAACTGAACAGAAATTTTATTGCTGAAACTATAGGATGTTCTCAGGTTGAAAGTGACCCAACCGGGCATACCATCGGCAGTTGCATATTGTGAATTGTCTTCTCCGTCGGCATTATACTCATTCAAATGTTTCCATCCGTTGTAAAGTGCAAAAACTTCAGCGAATACTTTCTTTTGCTGGTAGCTGATGCTTGTTTTACCAAATACCGGTGGAATATGGTCCAGCGGTTTTGAGGAAACTTTTTTGCTTACCAGTGTATATGATCCATTGCTTTGCTTTTCATACACGGAGGAGTTTTTGCTGTTATCAGTTTCAAACCGTCCTTTTGTAAGCGAAATAGTGCTGCTGAATAAGAAGTACTTTGCGAATGATGCATAAACAGCACCGCTAAAGCCATAGAGATAGGCTTTGTTGGCATTGGTGTTTGCAAGCACCTGGCTTTTTACTCCATAATAAACAACCGAATCCTGACCATTTAATTTAAATGGAGCTTTTACAAGTGCATCTCTGAACCATGTATAAAAACCATTTAACTCAATCCGTACACTTTTCCCAAAGCTTTGGTTTAACGCAATATCAGCATTGAATGTTTTTTCTGGTTTGATATCTGGATTGGGAACAACTAATTGTTTTGCCGATGTACTTGATTCGAAAATTTTTGCAAGATCATCAACATTCGGTGCTCTGAAACCAGTAGCTAAACTAAAAGAAAGCTTTGTTGATACAGACGGATTATAAATTAATCCTGCATTTCCTGTTACAGTTACGTTGTTCTGTTTTATTTCAGTATAGGGTAAATGAAAGAGTAATGCAGTATCAACCAATGTTGAGCGAAGGTTGGTACTTTGAATCCGTACCCCGTCATTCAAAACAAATTTTGTGTTTTTGAATTTGTACAAATGCTGGGCATAAAAACCAAAATTGTTCATTTTGTTTTTGCCATCCGGGTAGCGGGTATCAAGTTTAGTAACTGCTCCCGTGTTGATATTTGTTCTTGTTGCTGTTGATTTCAGATCATTCAGTTGCCCGTCAGCACCAATGGTTAACTCATTGTTTACCCATATTTTTCTTGTATCAATTACAAACCCGCCCACTTTTACTTTCTCAAATCTTCCATCAAGCCGGTCATATCGCTTAAACTCTCTTGTTACACGACTTTCCTCAATATCCTGGTAGTTGATGTTAAGATTAATTGCATTAAAGAACCCAGCTTTTGCTATAAGTAAATTATACGAAGTCAGGAGCCTCGTTTGAGGGCCGTAATACCATTCAGCATAACGAAGTGTATTGCCAATACTACCACCGAAGTTTCTTTTATCTTGTAATCGGTCGTAACGTGGTACATCGGATGTGTTTGAATACTGGAAGTTGAGTGTATGAGTGACTTTTTCTGATTGCTGAAAAAGAAGTTTCTGCAAAATATCCCATTGTTTGTACCCTGAAAACTTCTGTATTCTGGTGTTACTGTTTTTTACTACTGTATCTGTACCGTTTATTCGGGTAACAAACGAATCTCTTCTACCGAAGCCGGAATATTTATCGGAGTACTTTCCTCCCATTTTCATATCACCGAAATCACTGTATGTATAAGATTGTAGCCATGCAATTTTTTTCCAGCCGATATTAAAATCTGCATGAATTGTTTTTTCCTCATTAGCAGAACTGTATCGTGCAAACCCATTTCCGGAAACATAAGTTGATTTTTCTTTTGTGGAAAGTTTCGGAGCTTTTGTTCTGAAATGAACAACGCCGCCAAGAGCATCGCTTCCATATAATGTTGAAGCAGGCCCGTAGAGCACTTCCATATTTTCAAGCATATTCTGATCTACTGTTATTGCATTTTGTAAATGCCCCGAACGGTAGATTAAGTTGTTCAAACGAACGCCATCAATTATCAACAACACACGGCTGGCTTCAAATCCCCTGATAACAGGGCTGCTGCCGCCTTGCTGGCTTTTTTGTACAAATACGTTTCCTGTGTTGATAAGCAAGTCGCCGGTATTCTGCGCATTAACCCTTCCTATGAATTTAGAATTGATAACGTCTATCCTTTGTGCCACATTTACTTTTTTCTCAGGGAACTTGCTTGCGCTGATAACAATTTCATTTAGTTCTTTAGCAAGTGTATCCTGCCCATATGTATAAATACACGCATATACACTTACTGTAAATAAGATTAGTTTTCTCATTTATTTCAGTTATAAATTGGAGTCAATAAATTTTCAATTGCAAATCTGATTGCTTGAATTCGAGCAATTATCAGTAAATTTTTTATCAATTACACTTCTCGTGGCGGGGGAGTAATATAACCTTTAAACGGTGGGGTATAGTAGGATTGCTTGTAGAAGAAATTAGTATTGCCTTTTAATAGTATTGAAAAAACTTCATGATCAATAGCAGTGAAGTAAAGCAATAATGAAAAGGGTTTAATCTTTTGTTTACTGATCGGGTCATTCCCTTTGCCAGCAATATCTTCCAGTTGTTTTTTTATTGCTTTTTCTTTTTTATCGAATAAGCCGGTGAGAATAAGCTCGTCGTTGTGTTTTTCAATTTTTTTTACATCAAACATTTCTCCGGCTATTATACATTCCTTGTTTTGTTTTACCCAAAAAAGTCCTGTTTCTTTTACACGGATAGTGATTGTTTCTTTTGTTTCCAGGTGCTCAAGCATTTCCCACTTTACATATTGCTGCTGCAATTGTAAAAAAAAAGGCAGCACCAGCGGAATGCTGAATGCTGCCAATAAAAAAACAGTGAGTATATTTTTAGCTGGTTGCATTAATCTTCAAGAAGCACATGCCCGGTCATTTCTTTGGGAATGGGCAGCCCCATCATTTTTAAAATGGATGGTGCAATATCACCCAATTTTCCGGGTTTTAATTTGCCTTTCCATGAACGGTCAACCAAAATTAAAGGAACAGGATTTAATGTATGTGCTGTATTTGGTGTGCCATCTTCATTAATCATGTAATCAGCATTACCATGATCTGCAAGAATAAAAACTGCATAATCATGCTCCAATGCAGCTTTAACCACACGTTCAACACATTTGTCAACTGTTTCAACAGCTTTTTCGGCAGCGCTGAAAACACCTGTATGGCCAACCATATCTGCATTTGCATAGTTAAGGCAGATAAAATCAGCTGTTTCGTCTTCAATTTCAGGAACAATTGCATCGGTTACTTCAATTGCACTCATTTCAGGCTGCAGATCGTATGTGGCAACTTTTGGCGAAGGGATCATGATGCGTTGTTCACGTTCAAATGGTTTTTCCCTTCCACCACTGAAGAAGAAGCTTACATGTGGGTACTTTTCAGTTTCTGCAATACGGATTTGTCTCAATCCATTTTCTTCCAATACTTCACCAAGGGTTTGAGTAAGGTTATCAGTTGCAAAAACTACATTCACATCTTTGTAAGTTTTATCATACTCTGTCATTGTGGTATAATGCAGCTTCATTTTCTTCATACCAAACTCAGGCATATCCTGCTGTGTTAATACCTGTGTAATTTCACGGCAGCGGTCGGTACGGAAGTTGAAACAGATTACAGCATCGCCTTCTTTAATACTTGAGTTTACAGCATTTGAATTAAGAATAGGTTTCAGGAACTCATCGGTAACTCCATTGACATATGAAGCTTCAACAGCTTTTAATACATCATCCGTTTTTTCGCCTGTTCCGTTTACCAGTGCATCATAAGCCAGTTTTACACGCTCCCAACGTTTATCTCTGTCCATTGCATAATAACGGCCAATTACAGAAGCAATAGTACCAGTTGATTGGACGAGATGAGCCTGCAGATCAGTTAAGTAAGCAAGACCGCTTTTAGGATCAGTATCACGACCATCTGTAAATGCGTGAACAAAAACATTGGTTAAGCCTTTTGCCTTGCAAAGACTTGTAATAGCTTTAAGATGACTTGTATGAGAGTGCACACCACCATCACTTACCAAACCAATCAGATGAAGCGGTTTGTTATTACTGATGGCATAATCAATACTTGCGTTGAGAGTTGGGTTTGCAGCAAACTCACCTGAGCGAACTGCCACATGAATGCGCTGCAGTTCCTGGTAAACAATACGGCCGGCACCGAGGTTGAGGTGACCAACTTCGCTGTTGCCCATTTGCCCGTCAGGCAACCCTACAGCTTCGCCACAGGTTGTAAGTGTAGTATTGGAATATTTTGAATAAAGACTGCTGACAAAAGGAACATTTGCATTCTGAATTGCATCGGCACTTTTAACCTGGCCTAGTCCCCATCCATCCATAATTACGAGGATTGCTTTTTTCTGTGACATCTTATTAAATGATTTTACTTATGATTGTTTGCGCAACCTGATATATTTTTTGTTCATGTATCGGAACTAAAACATATCAGTTTTGCGAACGCAAAGCTACTCCATTTGAACTGAACATATGCTGCAACAGGTTAGAATAGAAGATGTTTTCGGGCAGCGGAAATCTGAAGAATATTTTGTAGGTATTTTTTGATATATATTGGCTTAACTGCAATGCTGATTTTTTAGATTGTTGGAAAAATATGCTTCCGTTTTAATAAATGTGACCTGAGATTACTATTTCCGCAGGGATTCTACGTGAAAAAATACGATTAAAGAACGTTTGCCGAATTTTTAAGTGTAAATGCTTAATTTTTTTAAGGTAAAAATCCATTTATAAGGCATATTGCCTTATATTCGCTAAGTATTTTTCCAAAATCCTGATTAAGAAAAACGATGAGCACAAAACTCTTCAATCCGTTTATACCCATTTATGAATCTGCCATTCCGGTAAGAGTTCATGGTGTATTTTTCCGATTATGTTTTCCTTTCTTCTTGCTTTTATTAAGTTCCGCAACATTAATGGCTCAGTCTGTTGGTGATTATCGTTCTAATGCCAGCAGTATGAACTGGAATGCTGCATCTAATTGGCAAAGATGGAATGGAAGCAGTTGGATTTCAAACCCAGCTCAAGGTTATCCCGGCCAGAATGCAGGGACCGGAGCAGTTACAATTCAAAACGGGCATACAGTAACGTTTAATATTTCTCCCGCTCAGAATATTGGATCACTCGTTGTTGGAGGGGGAGTTTCCGGCGGGTTGGTTTTAGGAAACAATAATACCAACAGGAATTTAAGTGTAACCAGTAGCATAGTAATAAATAATGGTGCCAGCCTTACAACTGCAGGTAATGGGGGCAATAGTGTAGATATTGGAGGAAATATTACGAATAACGGAGCTCTTGACCTGAATATTGGCGCAGCAACTGCAGACCTGATTTTTAATGGTTCGACTAACCAACTGCTCAACGGAAGTGGTGCTACAACTGATTTATATTCTGTAAATATTAATAACTCAGGATCAGCAAGTAATAATATTGTAGAGTTTGCGCCATTGAATTTAACAGCTGCAAATGGTTTCCTGACATTAACCAGGGGAGTAATAAAAATGTCAGGCACTTACACTTTCAGTAATACATTCTTTTCAACAGCTAATCCAACGATTAACTCTGATGAAGGCATCTGGCTAAACAATCCCAACGTTACTGTTATTGGCCAAAATGGCGATACACAATTATCCGGGTTATTACGAATAACTGCCGGCACATATAATATAGGAGTTACAGCCGATTGGTGGCTGCAATACAATTCAGGTGCAGTTATACTTATTGAGGGAGGGGCATTAAATGTAACTGGTGCACTATTTGGCAGCACAGCCTCATCCACTCTAAATTATACGCAAAGTGGAGGAACAGTAACAATTTGCACCGTTGGTAATACTTATTCAGTACCATCCTATGGAATACAGGCAAGTGGTTCAAACTTTGTAATGAGCGGAGGTGCACTTATTGTGCAAAAACCTGCAAGCAGCTATGATGATTATATCAATTATGCAGCAACATCATCGGTTACAGGTGGTACAGTGCAGTTTGGAGATCCTTCGTCACCTGCAAGCTCAATGTTTTATATGCGGAGTACTCCGGCATTTTATAATGTGATTGTTCATTCTTCAAATACCCCGACATTACGCTTATTTACTCCAACAACTTTTGTAAATGATGTTACAATTGGGGGTGTGCTTGATGCAGCTACCAATAATATTAATGTAACTGTTCAGCGTAATTGGATTAATAACGGAACTTTTTTGCCTGGAACTGCCACTGTTACTTTTAACAGTACAACGCAGGCTCAAAGTATCGGCGGAACTTCCGGCACTACGTTTTATAATTTAACCAACAGCAATACTACTGCTGCTGGTCTTTCACTGGCTACCAGCACAACAGTAAACAATGTTCTTTCATTAGCTTCCTCTTCAAACGGGAAAGTAAATATTGGCGCTAATAATCTGACGATTGCTTCAGGCGGCAGCATCAGCGGCGCTACTTCAACAAGATATATTGTAACCGCACCAACTACATCAACCAATGGACGTTTGCGGCAGAATAATCTCTCAGCAGCAGCAAGAGTTTTTCCTGTTGGCAATGCAACAACTTATTTGCCTGCAACAATAACACCGAACAGTGCCGGATCAGATTTTTCAATCTCTGTTTTCAGGGGTACTACCACAAACGGAAATCCGGGTGGAACAGCTTTTGGAAGCAGAGCAAACCAGGTTGATGCTGTTTGGCAAATAGACAGGGCATCGGGTACAGCGAATGCTCATATCAGGTTAGACTGGATTACAAATAGTGTTGAAGGTTCTTCGTTTACACCGCTGGCTAATTCAGGTATCGGCATCTGGCGTTATACAGGTACGCATTGGATGTTGATTCCTTCTCCAACTGTGTTCGCAAATAATAACTCATCAAATTATGCTTCTTCTTCAGCAAGTCAGGTAAGTAATTTTGGTACTGCAGGTACCGGTTACCCATATATTGTTAGTGATATTGTGATTTTGCCATCAGCACTTAAATCTTTCAAAGCAGCCGGAGTAAGCAATGGTAATCAACTTTCCTGGGAAGTTGAAAATACAGATCGTTACAAGCTGTTTGAATTACAGGAAAGTTTTGATGGGCGCAATTTCAAGTACTTGTATAGCTTAACACCAGGGCAAGTAAATTATTATACATATTTTGATGCGGGAATCATTACTCAAGGCAAAAAGTATTACCAGTTAAAGCTTACTGATCATAATGGAGTGGTTACTTACAGCCAGATTGTTTCTGTTGGAGGTAAGAAGGAAAGCAAAATAACGGTTTTGCAAAATCCTGTGCAGTCAGAAATGCGGTTTAGCCATCCTGAAGCAACGGATGCGTTTTATATCATTACTGACATGCAGGGCAGAATAATGGCAAAAAGCAATATTGCCCGCAATGCAGTTATTACACAGGTTAATGTTAGCACATTTGTAAGGGGAACGTATGTGCTGAAATATACAAACGGCAATGATATATTTAATCAGCTGTTCATAAAGCAATAAATTAAAACTTGATAGAGCAGGCCCGGTGAGGCCATGTGAGGTTGGTTTTGTACCAACCTTTTTTTGTGCTGTATTCAGCAGGCTCTGATCTGAACTAGAAATCAAAACTTACAATCAGAAAATGTATTTATAACGAAATACTGTAAATCAATAATCATTTAATCCTTTCCCATTCAGAATTCGCTGCAGATATTTTTCAATTCTTTGCTCTCTGGTTTTAGATTGTTTTGGTGCTGAAAAAAAGAGAATATAACCTCGCTGCCGCCCCGGAGTTAATAAATAAAAAGCAGTTCTTAATGCAGGATTTTCGTCCATTTTCTTTTGAAGTTCAGAAGGGGGATTAAGGTCTGAATTTGTTGCAAAATTTATTTTCACTCCTGCCTTTTCAACTTCAATGGCTTCAAAAATATAAGCTTTTAATGTGGCTTCCAGTTCTGCTATCTGGCCTGTACCTGTAAACCTGATCAGGCGGCCAGACTGTGTATTTTCTCCGGGTTTACTCAGAAGATTATCAGTATCACTTAACAGCGCACCTTTAAAAAAACTAATTGCACAATATTCTTTAAATGCACTTACGATTACAATATTCTTATTTTGGAACGTATAACATGGAACTCCCCATTTTGCGGTTTCGGTAAGGCCGCAGTCCAGAACAATTGCTCTCAGCTTCTTCAATTCTTTCTGCCAGTTATTTACTTTACATTGAGCTGTACCTCCCAATGGGCAGCGTTCGCAGCCATTAATCAAATAATTGTCAACTGAATGATTCATGAAGGTTTGATAGTGGTTATTGTTATGCAAATATCGGATTCGTTTTTCGTGAATCTTATATAACCTCATTTGAACAAATCAATTCCGGTTTCGTAAACAATGCTTTTATATCCATTTTAAAACTGCAAACGAAAACTTCCGAAGGCACCAAAGCGTTTGTACAACTGATCGGGCATGGGTAGAGGCAATACTCTCCATACCAGGTCAATTCTTATCATGCGTAAAATATTATCAACACCAGTTCCGATTTCTAAATACGTTTTTCCTTTCAGTGTCTGAAACTGGTGGCCATTTTCAAACACGGTGCCAACCTGGTTCAGGTTTTTGTTTGCATCATTTAAACTTCCCCATAAAGATTTGGCTGTCCAGAACTGGCGGAATTTTAATTTCCTTGTTGGAGCAAACCAACGAAACATACCATTGCCAAAATTATGTTCCAGATTAATACCTGCATACTGATCACTCAGGTATTCAAACCTGTTCATAAGGCTGAAGGCATATTTATCGTAGTAGTACATTTCATTTCCCGGGTGAACTTCTAATAGCGGAAAAGGGAGGGTTCCGTAAATTTTTCCGGCATAAACATTATAATATAGTTCACCGTAATTGGCAATTTTTAAGTAGTCGTGTACCGAAGCTGAAATTTTATGATATTGATAATTGCTTTGTAAAAAGCCCGGAATGCCTCTTGCATATTTTATTTCAGCGATGGGATAGGGGCTCCCGAGACTGCTTCTTAAAAAGGTTCCTTCCAGAAATCTTTCAAGATATGCGAAACGGATTTTGAACGCCAGTTCCATATTGTTCAATGCTTCGCCGGTACCATTGCTGTAAATACTTTTTGACGGGAGTGAACGAACTGGGTCAAATTCTTTTCGGGTTGCTGCTATTTCAAATGTAAAACCGCTGTTTGTTTCTTTTGAAAATTCAATCCGTTGCTGTTCTACTTTTAAATATTTGCTTGGAACTTCCTGTTTTCTTGCAGCTAATGCAAAAATATTGTCAGAGCCTACTTCGTCATAGTAAACCTGTCCATTATCATAGTCATTGGCGTATGATAAGTAAAGTTTGGTACGAGGGTGTTTTGTAAACAATTTGGTTATTTCACCTCTTCCTTTGAATTTATTATCCTTGAAACCATAAGCAATATAGCCACGCAACCACCAGGTTTTGCTGAAGTTTGTACTTGTACCAAGATCAAGTCTTGTTCTGAAACCTTCCACAACGTTTGCACTGATGGCGTTAAACCACGGACCGTATTCAAAACTGCCAAAAGCTTTATAGCCTGTTGCAATAAAGTTAATTGTATTGCTGTAGCGTTTAAACAGCGGCATGCTTTGCAGTGTATCAATCATATTGTAAATAGCCTGCTCATTTTTTTCAAGCCCTTCATGTCTTGATCCGCTCCAATATGCTTCAGGTTGTTCAGTTGAACCAGGTAATAAAATTGTTTCCTCCAGTTTTTTGTTTTTCCGAAGGGTTTCCCAAACCATTCCTGAATTGACAGTTACGTTTTTATACGTTGTTGTTTTTCGGCCCGTAACACCAAATTTCTGTTTGCCGATTGCCGATACGTCCAGGATAAATTTATCTTTTGCCAGAAACCATGTACTGTCGTTAATCATTTTGTATTCCTGTACAATACTTAGCTTATCAACATAGTTAACATTGGCCTCTTTTGATAACCGCAGGTTCATTTTCTGCACAGCAAAAGTTGTGTCGTGAATCCAGCAATCGCCTTCAAATGTATTTTCACCTTTGTGCTTTGGGGTAAATACTAAATGGAAAAAGCGTTTGCCGCCAATATACTGCGTATCTGTTAAGCGGTAACTATAGAATGCATCGCCATTGTCACTTATTGGACTGATAAACCTTTTGTCAAAAACAGGAATATAATTATTGTAAACATTTATATTCTGATCCATGCCTCCCAGCAGCTTTTGCACACTTTCGTTTTTTAAGCCGGAAGTACGGCTGGCTTTTATTTCTTCTCTTCTTTTGAGTGGATCTTTCTGGAAATAGTAGTCAGAAATTGTTTCGGTTAAGAATACAGGAAGAAAAGGACGTTCTTCGCTTACAGTGTCGATTGTTTGGTCAATTACAAAACCAAACGGCCTCAGCGGACGGATATTTTTGAATTTGTCTTTGTTGAGTTTGTTTAAATCAACTTCCAGCTTGTTATATAATTCGTATCCAAAATTATCAAAGCGGTAGCGGTCGTTATGTGCTTTTTGTTTTACAACCTTTCTCCACAAAATCCATCCCCTGCTGAATTTTGATTTCACCACCACTTCTTTTTCCAGGCTGCCTCTTTCAAGATTAATTGTAACAAAGATGGTATCATTTTTTGCAGATGTAATCACATATGCCAACGCTTTATAGCCAACATAGGTTACAAGCAAAGTGTCAGATGTATTGAAATGTGAAAGGTGAAACACAAATCCTCCTGCCGAATCGCTGAGCTTTCCAATGCCCGAGCTTTTTAATATCACCGAAGCAAATGGAACCGGTTCATCTGAATGGGAATCTTTAACTATGCCAGTAATCACTTTCGTTTGTGCAAAAGCAGAAACCTGTAACATCAAAAAACACACGAGTGGAACAACAAACTTCATCAGGTTGAACTATCAGTTATTAAAAAAAAATAAAATTACACAATCCTGTACTCAACAGATGTGTTTCTTTCTCTGCTGCGTTGGCTTAACTAATAAGTTTCTGTTAAAAAATGATGCAAAAAAGTTTGGGAAGTTTGGATATTATACTTTTACTTTGTAATACAAAGTGCTTTTATGAGTAAGGAAAATCAGCCTTTAGAAACGTTGCAGGATATAAAATCCATGATGAACCGCAGCAGTCGTTTTATCAGTTTAAGCGGTTTAAGCGGTGTTTCAGCAGGAGTTTGCGCCCTTGCAGGGGCATCTTTTGCATACCGGGTTATTAACAGAAGCGGGGGCGTTTCTTATCACCTGGAGCAGAATTACCGTAACGATAATGCCGGATTTGGAGTTTCGCTGCTCAAATCATTTATGGGCAGCAGTTTATTCTGGATTGCTGTTCTCACATTCGTTTCTGCATTTTGCTTTGCTTTTGTTTTTACCTATTTCCGCAGCCGTAAAGAAGGTATCCCGGTTTGGGGAGCATCGGCACGCAGGTTAACGTGGAATGTTTTATTACCAATGGCAGCTGGTGGAATTTTTTTACTGAAACTTATTGAAGCCGGGGTGTTTGGGTTAATTGCTCCGGGTTGTTTGATTTTTTATGGTATTGCTTTAGTGAACGGTAGCAAGTTTACATTAGGCGAAATACGTTACCTCGGTTATGCCATTATTATTCTAGGGTTAGTGAATTGCTGGTTCCAGGGAGCCGGGCTTTATTTCTGGGCAATTGGATTTGGAATTTTCCATATAGCTTACGGAATTATGATGTGGAGCAAATACGAACGTAACTAATAGTACGAATCAGAAACAGTGGTATGAAGAATCCGATAGAACAATTACAAAAAGTTTTCGACAGCAGAGTAAGGCTGGGCATTATGAGTGCACTGCTCGTAAATGAGCAGGTGAGCTTTAATGAACTGAAGGAACTCATTCAGGTTACTGATGGTAACCTGGCAAGCCATTTAAAGGCACTGGAAGAAAACGGATATATTAAAGTGAACAAAGGCTTCGTTGGCCGGAAAACAAATACTACTTACAGTGTTACAAAGGCCGGCGACAAAGCTTTTCGTTTACACCTTGATGCGCTAGAACTGATGATTAAGCAAACAAACAGGTAAATTTTTTTGTACATATACTTTGAATAACAAAGTGCTTTTAAAAAATACAATATGAACACAGATCAAATCCAAACGCAGGCTCAATCATTCTGGGGCCGTTACGGAATTTTTGTAAAATCAATTTTGGTTGGTTTCTTAATTCTTGTTTTATTAATTCCAACTGCCTTTATCCAGGAGCTGGTTCGTGAGCGGCAGCAAAGACAAACTGAAGTGATCAATGAGGTAAGTTCAAAATGGGCATCGGAGCAAATTGTAACCGGCCCCTTTTTAGTTATTCCTTATAATGAGTTCAGAAAAGATGAGAAAGGACAAACCTATACAGTAAAAAAGCAGATTCATTATTTGCCTGATGTACTTGAAATAGATGGCAAGCTTTTTCCTGAAATACGACACCGCAGCATCTTTAAAATTGTACTGTACAAATCTGATCTTGTTGTAAAAGGAAAATTTTTACCAGTACCTGTTGCTAAACTGGGGCTTGACCCCTCAACTGTTTTATGGAATGAAATACGGTTGTGTGTTGCTATTTCTGATAACAGGGGAATTGATGAACAGTTACAGGTAAACTGGAATGGAACTCCTGTGGATATGGATCCGGGTATCCCATCTACTGATATTTCTTCATCAGGTGTAAATGCGCTTGTAAATAACGGATCTGAAATAAAAGATAAAGAACAGGCATTTCAGTTCCGCATTAAACTGAAAGGTTCTGAGCGCTTGTATTTTACACCGGTTGGAAAGAAAACAACTGTACAGCTTCAATCAAACTGGACACAGCCTGCTTTTGACGGAAAATTTCTTCCATCACAAACACCCGTTGTAAATAATGATGGATTTAAAGCAAACTGGACAATCCTTCATTTTACAAGAGATATTCCACAAATATGGACCGATCAGAAAGTAAAAGTTGAAGACAATGCATTTGGCGTGCAATTATTACAGGGAGTTGATTCGTACAGCAAAACAATGCGTGCTGTAAAATATGCACTGTTGTTTATTGCACTTACATTCTGTTTATTCTTTTTTATTGAAGTATTGAAAAAGAAAAGTGTTCATCCCCTTCAGTATGTTTTGGTAGGGCTGGCTCTTTGTATATTTTATATACTGTTGTTATCTGTTTCGGAATATATACGGTTTGATTTTGCTTATTTGATTGCATCCATTGCAACAATCGGGTTAATTACATTTTACATACATAGTGTTTTCAAAAACGCAACAGTGTCAGCCGCATTATTTGCTTTCCTTTCTGCCCTTTACGGATTTATTTATATTCTCATTCAGTTACAGGACGGAGCATTACTGTTTGGTAGTATTGGTTTGTTTATTCTGCTTGCAGTTGTAATGTACTACTCAAGAAAAATTGATTGGTACGGTGGTAAACTTGTATCAACCGAACCGGCTGAGATAACTGTTGATGAAAAGCAATAGACTTTATGAAAGTTAAAATGATTTTGCCAGCACTAACAGAGGCTGAAAGCCCTTACTGGCGGCCTATAAAATACTCCTTATTTCCACCGCTTGGTCTTGCTACATTGGCTTCATTCTTATCTCCGGATGATGAAGTTGATCTGCAGGATCAGCATGTGGAACAACTGAACCTGCATGATAATCCTGATCTTGTTTTGATACAAGTATATATAACCAATGCCTACCGGGCTTATAAGCTTGCAGATCATTACAGAAAAAGCGGCGCATATGTTTTGCTGGGAGGATTACATGTAACATCGTTGCCGGATGAAGCATTGCAACATGCCGATTCTATTTTTATTGGTCCGGCTGAAGAATCATTTCCAAGATTTTTGAATGATTTCAGAATCGGGAAACCACAACGTGTATATCAATCTGTTGAACGGTCATTAAATACATTACCTCCTGTTCGCAGAGATCTTATAAAGCGTAACAGGTATCTTGTTCCTAATTCGATAGTTGTTACAAGAGGATGCCCACATCATTGCGATTTTTGTTATAAAGATGCTTTCTTCAAAGGAGGTAAATCATTTTATACCCAACAAACAGACGCAGCTTTGTCAGAAATTGACCGTTTACCAGGAAGACATTTGTATTTTCTTGATGATCATCTGCTGGGCAACGTACGTTTTGCTGAAAGTTTGTTTGAAGGAATGAAAGGAATGAACAGGGTGTTCCAGGGAGCTGCAACAATTGATTCAATTTTACGGGGTAATCTTATTGAAAAAGCTGCTGATGCAGGATTACGAAGTGTATTCGTTGGTTTTGAAACATTGTCGCAGGAAAATTTAAAACAAAGTAATAAAAAGCAGAATCTTGAAAAGGATTATGAAAAAGCTGTGGATCGTTTACACTCGCTTGGAATAATGATTAACGGAAGTTTTGTGTTTGGACTTGATGACGATGATAAAGATGTTTTTAAACGTACAGTAGAGTGGGGAGTTAAACATTCATTAACTACAGCAACCTATCATATTCTTACTCCTTACCCTGGAACAAGGTTATACCAGGAAATGGAAAAGCAAAACAGAATTGTTACACATAACTGGGATTTGTATGATACAAGAAATGTTGTTTATAAAACAACTTTGCTTTCTGCTAAGGAACTGAAAGCAGGGTATGACTGGGCATACAAAGAATTTTACAGCTGGAGTAATATACTGGAGTCAAGTATTCTTCATGATTCAGCTAAACATGCGTTGAAACATTTCTTTTATACCGGTGGATGGAAAAAGTTTGAGCCTTTGTGGAATTTTATCATTAAAACAAAAGGCCTGAATTATATGTTGCCCCTGCTTGAAGCAATCTTATCTAAAGTAAGCAGCAACAAAAAAAGTAATGCAGTTGAAATTGTTCTGGAAGAAGAATTTCAAACGGGCTTTTTAAATCCAGGGTAATTGTTTTCAGTTTATGTAATTCTAAATATTTATAAAAATGAAATCATTTCAATATGCAGCAGCGGGAATTCTTTCTGCCTTGCGTAGCGAACCCAATCTGCGTTTTCATGTGGCAGCCGCTTTAATTGTATGTGCTGCAGGATATTTATTGCATCTCTCAGGAATAGAGTGGATTGCTGTTGTACTATGTGTAGTGCTGGTGTTTGGATTTGAACTGCTGAATACCGCAATTGAAGCATTGTGTAATCATGTTACAGAAGAAATACATCCTTCTATTAAAAAAGTGAAAGATATTTCTGCTGCTGCAGTATTGATTGTTTGTACCGGAAGTGCAGTAACCGGGCTGATTATTTTTTTGCCAAAAATTCTTGAACGTATTTGATATGAAAAAGATTCTTATTTATTCGGTTGGATTTACAATACTGTTATTTGGCTTCCGTATTATTTATTCGGGCACGCTGTTGTTTTTCTTTATTCCGTGGAATTTATTTCTTGCATGGCTGCCGTTATTGTTCAGCAGTAAAATAAAAGAGCAGGGGATTAACTTCCGCAACTCAGTATTCTTTGTTCTCTGGTTACTCTTTTTCCCGAATGCGCCTTACATGATTACGGATCTGTTTCATCTTGAACAGCGGGATGGAGTTCCGATGTATTTTGACCTGATTCTTCTGTTCACGGCTGCATGGAATGCCTTGCTGATGGGTTTACTCTCGTTCAGGAATATCGAAACATGGCTGTTAAGAATGTACAGCTCATCAACGGTACGGATCATTTCTGCAGTTTGTTTTTTTGCTTGCGGTTTCGGGATTTATTTAGGCCGTTACCTTCGTTTTAACAGCTGGCATGTTATTACGCAGCCATTTGATTTACTGAAAGAAATAGCAGTTCGTTTTATACATCCGTTTGAACATCCCGGAACATGGGCAGTTACTGTTTTATTTTCAGTATTGATGATGATTGTGTATGAAACGTTGAAGCAGTTGCCCAGGTATTTAAACAATAAAATTTGATAAATACCTCTCAGCCGTTGTTAACCTGTACGTAATAAAAAAAGCTGCCCGTTTGGAGCAGCTTTTCTTATTTGTATTTAGATGTTTTTTAAAAATCAAATCCAATTGATACATGCAGTTTTGGTTTTCCTTTAAAGAAGCCATCCATTTGCCAACCCGCATCAAATCGAACAAAATATCCAAGCAGGGTACTTCTTGCACCAAAACCGTAACTGCCAAGGAAGGGTCCGATACCAGGTGCTTTTATGGCAATGCTTAAAGGGTTATTCGGTTCCGAATAGGTAATGGTAGGCCTGCCTATTTGATTATACTTTCCATTCCATGCTGTACCAAGATCAATAAACTGCACCAACTGAAAATTACGGAGAAACGCATTGTTCACCGGGCGGTTCATTAACGTAGCAAAAACAGGTAATCTCAATTCACTGTTGATTACAATATTATTGTTTCCGTTTGCTGCATTTTGCGTAAACCCTCTGAGATTAACAGCTAATGCTTCATACACATAGCTTGCATCATTTGCCGGACGGTTTTGTGTGTTGAAATAACGCTCTTTTGCCACACCATTCCTGATTACGTCGTTTGAGCCGAGCATTAACCATCCATCCGTTCCGCCTAAATAATAAATTATTTTATTAGTGCCCCATGAAAAGTCTCCTGCTGCACGAACTGCCCAGATAAAATTGCGGTATATCTTCAGGTAATGACGGAAGTCGAAACCGGAATTAAAAGTGAGGCTGCCTGCTGAGTCAACATATGTTTCTGTCCACGCTTTGTATCGAAGTCCTTTCCAGATATTGTTGGCAGGGTTAATTGTATTATCGTGTACAAATTCAAGACGGGCAAAAAAGAAATTTTCTTTTGCATCAGGAATTGATAACGATTGCTCAAGACCGGGATAAACAAGCTGTCCTAAACGATCGGCCGATTTAACAACATATTTATCAAACCGAACTCCTGAATAAAGCCGCAAACTCTGTACTTCATTAAATGGATAGCTGATGCCGGCCTGGTAAATTGTACTGATGCCTCTGATTGTAAACGGTATGCTTCCTGTAGTTCCATAAGTTTGACCCGATCTGTAAAGACTTAAATTCCAGTCGAGTCTTTTTCTCAAATTATCAAACCTCATGTACACTTCATTATCCTGCAACCCGTAATTAATTCTGAATGCACCGGTGAATTTATAATCTTCCATCATTTCCATTGCCCCGACTCTTGTCATAGCATTTAAAGGGTTCCCGTTGCTGGGATTAACCGGTCCGGTAGCTCCGGTATAAGGCTGAAAGCGATTGATGAGAAAAACACCATTGGATGCAAAGTTGGTAGTAATATTATCGGCAAAATACTTTTTTGTATAGGGAAACACTCTCATACGGTTAAGCACATCTTCACGGTTTTGTGTTTTTACCCCCATCAGCTTGTTCGTTGCATTTGAAGAATCAGTTTTAAACTCTGTTTCAAAAAAATCATTTGAAGGAGGAGAAACCTGTGTTTTGGTACTGTCCTGCATGTCGGTTCGCTGCTGCGTATCTTCACCGGCAATTCTATCCAGACGGGTAGACCGTTTAATGTATTCAGTAGGTCTTGCATTTACATTACGCTTACGCAAAACATTTTCATCAACTTTCAATTTGTAAAGAAACTTGAATTCGCCCTGGCGGTTTACTTCAGTTACCTGCCCGTTATCGCCTGCAATGCGTGTTTCAAGTACACTGCTCTGATAGTTGGTGATGGCGAATGTGTACGAACTGTCGTCTGTTACACGGAAGGTATAAATTGAATCGGGTTCGCTTTTGTTCCATGCCTGTAATGTAGAATCAAGTTCTTTCAATTCAGGATTGCGCAGTAATTCATCACCAATTTTAAAAATGGTATCCAGTCCTGCTGCTTTTGTACGGAAAAAACCTGCCCACCTGTTGCCAATGCCATTTTCATCGCTGATAAATGTAAAGTGATTGGTGTTGTATTGTGATGGGAAACGGGCATTTCCGTATTTAATGTTGCTGAGTTGTGAAAGCTGTTTGAATTCGGATTTATTCCAGTTGTCGGCAAGAAAAATATTGTAGCGGTTTTTAGGTAAAACGGTATCGCCTGTTGGAGCATCGGCAGCGGGGCGGTTACTTGAAAAGATGATGCCGGTTTTATTAGGAAAGGCTACGAAACTTGCATCCAGATCATCATACACGTCATTGGTAACCTGTTCCAGTTTCTGATTATCAATTTTATAAACAAAAATGTCGCTTTGGCCGCCTTTTACTGCACTCATCACTAATGTATTTGGATCGAGCATGTATTGCATATCGTTTACCTGCTCAAAAGGAAGCGCCACATTTTTTACTGTTTTAATACGGCGGAATGCATCGTACACACTCAATAACACTTTCCCTTTTTCCCAAACTATCATAGCAATACGTGTGCCTTTCGGATCCCAGGCAAGCAGCGGATAATTTGGATTAGGTAATTCTTCCAGATTTCTTACACCACTTTTCCAAAGTACTTTTTCTGAAATGAAATTTTCGTTGAGTATAACTCTTGTCTGGCCCTTTTTGTATTCCACAACGGCATACGTAAAGCTTTTGGGATTAGGGTTGGCCTGGAAACGGAAATAATCGTTTTTACCAATTTCTTTTGGAACGGTCAGTCTGCCGCTGGGTACATTACGGCGTGCACGTATATCTTTATAATATTTGTCACGCTCATACATCATAAAATCTTTGAGTAAATCTTTCAGCTTCTTTTTTGCAATAGTGTTGGTTGCCCTGTTTACGTTTTTGTAAATGCGGCTCAGGTATAACAGGTAGGTTACATTTTCTTTTTTATATTTTTCTTCAATAAAATACCAAAAAGCATGGCCAGCCAGCAACGGTTGTTCGTATGCAAACTGGTAAAAGTTTTTGTATTCGTATCCGCCAATCATGGCGCTTTTTAAATCATTATCAAGTTTGGTGCTCCAGTTTTCGGCAGCATAAGAAATGTAGCCATCAGTCATCCATTTGGGTAAATCAAGCAAAGCCTGGTTTTGAGCAAACTCACCAAGATCATCGCCAAACAACATTGATTCAACCAGCACTTTTGCAATACCCTGCCTGATCTGCTTGCGCAAATCATTGTGATCGCCATTATAGTAAACAACCATTTTGTTGTTTACTAATTTGGTTAACCCGCCTGCGTTGGGATAATCCAGGCCAATGCCAATGTTTGATTGTTTAAAATCGTTGAAATTATTATAGAGCACAATATTTATTCTTCGTTGAATACTGTATTCAACAAACTCTTCCAGTGAGGGTAATTCTTCTTCTGCAACCTGTGTGGCAAATTTGGCCAGTTCAAGACCGTTTTGCGTGAAATGCACATTAAAGTTGGGGCTTTGATAAAAGCTCCAGTTAAATTTTGTGTGCTGTACACGGTTTTTACCAAATTCCACCATATTTACCTGGGCATAAACCGGGCTGATGTAAAATAACCAAACAATAATTGCAGAAAAAACCAGCTTCAAAATACCCTTCTGTTGAATTCGCATAATTTCGTATTGAGATGTTGTATTATAACGGTTATCTAAAAGTACAAAAATCAGTTTATGTTGTCTGTTAAAGCTTTTACTTTCAGTCCTGTTCAGGAAAACACCTATATCCTGTATAACGAAAAAGGTCATGCAATCATTATAGACCCCGGATGTTATTTTGAAGAAGAAAGGGAACAAATTCTTTTTTTTCTTCAACAGAATAAGCTGGAACTGAAATTATTGCTTAATACACATTGCCATCTTGATCATGTGTTTGGAAATAAATGGATTCATGAAACCTTTGGTTTGCTGCTTCACATTCATCCAAACGAAAAGCAAGTACTCGATTTTGCACCATCCAGTGGCCTGATGTGGAACCTGCCTTTTGACAATTATGATGCAGAAATTGTTTATTTGGATGGGAAGAAAGAAATAAAGCTGGATGAGGATGAACTGAAAGTTCTGAGCACCCCCGGTCACTCGCCGGGTCATGTTTGTTTTTATTGCCAAAAACAGGGTTTTGTAATTGGTGGTGATGTGTTGTTCAGGCAAAGTATTGGGCGTACTGATTTACCGGGAGGTGATTATGATACACTCATCAACAGCATACGTACCGAATTATTTCCCTTGCCTGATGATACAATTGTTTACAGCGGTCATGGCCAATCAACCACCATCGGCTATGAAAAGCGGAATAATCCTTACCTGCAGTAATTAATAGTTCAGGAAATAAACCTGCCGATGTAAGGCATCTTCTGTAATTCTTTGCGTTCAACTCTTGAAACGAAATAAGTAAAGAGTACAAGCAATGCGGTGCCGGTGAGTATGCTAAACCAAAGCGGCGGATAAAAATATGTTACTGTTCTGTGCAGAACAACAATCAGGCTTGTCAGTACAAGGTATGCAATGAGCTTTTTCTTTACGTATGGAACAGGGTAATATTTTTGTCCAAGCAGATAACTTGTAATCATCATAAACAGGTAGCAGGTAAATGTAGCAATTGCTGCACCCCAGTAATGAAACTCAGGTATGAGTAAAATGTTTATGACGATAGTAATAACAGCACCACCAATAGTAATGGCTGCACCGTATAAATTTTTATCAGTGAGTTTGTACCAGATGCTGAGGTTGTAATAAATACCGAGGAAAATATTGCCCATAGCCAGCAAAAGCACAACATTCATTCCTTCTCCCCATGCATTTGATTTTAGTGTAATGATCCACTTCAGTACATCAAGATAAAGGCCAATAAACAGGAACATAAAACAACAGGCAAGCACAAAAAACTTCATAATACGGGCATAGGTTTTGGGCGCATCTTCAAGTTTTGCCTGCTTGAAGAAAAAAGGTTCAGCTGCCATACGAAAAGCCTGGATCATGATAGTGATAAGCACAGCTATGCGGTAAATATTGGCAAAGACGCCTAACTGGTGTTTGGCTTCTTCTTTAGGCAAATCAACTACATGCTGATAAACAAGCCTGCTCAGCATATCATTTACCATCCCACCCAACCCAACAATAATGAGCGGATAGCTGTAATGCATCACCTCCTTCCAGAGTTTCAAATCAAAGTCAAAGTTGATTTCTTTCCATTCTTTCCACAATAATAAATAGGTAAAGATGCTTCCGCAGAGGCCGCCAATAAGATAATAGCCAATTCCGATTTTTTCATTGTAAAATGATGCAATGAAACTATCAGGATGGCGATATGAATAGGAAGGAAAAAGTCCAAGGAACAGGAATACAAGTAATATGTTCAGCGCAATGCCTGCCACTTGTACAAATGCATATTTTTTTGGTCGGTTTTCTTGCCGCAGTCTTGCAAATGGTAAAGTGCTGAGTGTATCAAAAAATAAAATACCCAGCATATAAATAATATATTCAGGATGCTCATCTAAACCGGCAGTGCTGGCAATAGCCGGTTTTCCAAAGTAAAGTGCTATTGTAAACAGAACTGTAGTAAACAGAATGGACAGGCTGAGTGTGTTATAAAGTTTTGCCCTGTCTTTATCATTTGAAAAACGGAAATAGGCAGTTTCAACACCATACGTAAATATGACATTGAGAAAAGGGATCATGGCATATACCTGCGTGAGATCGGCGGTTACAGCCGGTTTTGCAAATATGAACGGCAACGCCATATTTAAGATATAACCTAAAAATCTCCTTGCAATGGTAGGTATGCCGTACCAAAGCGTTTGTCCTGCTAATTTTTTAACACTGCTCAATAAGCGAAATTAAGGGTCTTCAAAAATAATTGATCCAAGTTTTTCAAAAGTGCAACCTTTCCTTCTGCTTTTTTATCTACAATATCGGATAGTTTGTTTTGGGCTGATCATTGTAGCAAATACTGCTTAATTTTATAATGACAAGGGTTTACAAATACTACTAAAATTTATACAGATGAAAAAGATCGCATTTTTATTGACTGCTTTGTTTATTTTTTTATTGCATACCAATGCGCAGAATTTTGGCGAACTTGAATGGCAAAAGAAAAAAATACCGGCTGTTGTTACCGAAATACCTCAATCAGCTTCTGTAACTGAGGATGCAATTAAACAAAAACTTAGCCAGCTTGGCTATAATGGAAAAGAAACCAAAGGTGTTTATGTTTTTAAGGCCATCCGCATACCTGATATCAGCGAAGAGACATACGATGTGTTGTTGAGTGTTGAACGTAAAAGCAGGAAAGAAAAAGATGCCAGTGTGGTTTATCTTGCTATTTCAAGAGGATATGAAAATTATGTAAAAGCTGATGATGATCCTGTACTTGTTTCAAAAATCAAGCAATACTGTCTTAATTTTCTGCCATGGGCCGAAGCACAGGCTTTGGAAGTTGATATTAAGAACCAGGAAGACAAAGTAAAATCAACCGAGAAAAAACTGCAGGATTACCAGGACGACTCAGAAAGCCTGCAAAAGAAACTGAAAAAACTGCAGGATGATATTGAAGAAAATAAAAAGAACATTGAAAAGCAAAAAGCTGAAGTTGAAAACCAGCGGAAAGCGTTAGAAATATTAAAAGGCAAACGTAAAAGCTAAAGCATCTGAAAACAGAAAGTCCCGGTCAGAAACCGGGACTTTCTATTTTAATAACTGCCGGGTTTTATTTTTTGCCGGTTTTGTTTTTGTGCTGATTGTTTCTTCTTAAACTCCAGCCTTTTTTCTTTGGATGCTTTGGAAGGTTTGGTTGCAATTCTTGCCTTTTTAGGTGTCAGCGCAGCAGCAACTAATAGATTCATTTTTCGTGTTACTTCCAGTTTGTTTTCCTGCTGGCTGCGGTGTACCTGGCTTTTTACCATTAAAGCCGATTCCTTATTGATTCGGTTACTCAATTTCTCCAGCAAAACCAGTTTTTGTTCTTCGGTAATCAGTGCCGATGCTGGAATATTCCAATAACCCATCACCATTGTTTCAACCTTGTTCACATTCTGGCCACCTGCTCCACCACTTCGTGCGGTTTGGTATTGTATTTCGCTGCTGATATCTATCGTCATTGTTTGTGTAAGCTTTGTATTTTCGGGAATTGAAATTAAATCAAATTATATTATGCGTGCAGTGATTCAGCGAACAGCCTTTGCTTCGGTAAAAGTTGACGGACAAATTACAGGACAAATTGAGAAGGGTTTACTTGTATTGCTGGGAATAGAAAATGCCGATACCATCGATGATATTGAATGGCTGAGTGGGAAAATTGTGAACCTCCGCATTTTTGATGATGAAAACGGAGTGATGAACCTGTCGTTAAAAGATGTTGATGGCGACCTGTTAATAGTAAGCCAGTTTACTTTACATGCTTCAACCAAAAAAGGAAACAGGCCTTCTTATATAAAAGCAAGTAAGCCGGATATTGCAATTCCGTTGTATGAAAAAATGAAAACGCAGTTGGCAACCGACCTGGGTAAACAAATACAGGCAGGAATTTTTGGTGCCGATATGAAAGTGGAACTTCTAAACGATGGACCGGTGACGATCATAATCGATACAAAGAATAAAGAGTAATTCTATAATCAGAAAAACGAATAATAAATGACAGATTTAACAATAAAACAGGCACAACAGCAGGTTGATGACTGGATTAAAACAGTAGGCGTTCGGTATTTTAATGAACTGACCAATCTTGGAATTCTCATGGAAGAAGTAGGAGAGCTTTCGAGATTGATGGTGCGTAAATATGGCGAACAATCATTTAAAGAAAGTGATAAAGGCAAAGAACTGAGCGATGAAATGGCCGATGTGCTTTGGGTATTGATCTGCCTTGCCAATCAAACCGGAGTTGATTTAACGGAAGCATTGCAAAAGAACTTTGAGAAGAAAAATATCAGGGATGCAAACAGGCATCAGGAAAATGATAAGTTGAGATGAAGATAACACCTGTCAGTCGCTCCATTGGTTCATAACACTTATCTTTGCGCCACTTTTCAAACAAAGCAATATGGCGAGCGACAATCTTTTTGGAAATATCATTTCACACTCAAAAGAATACGGTTATATTTTTCAATCATCTGAAATTTATGATGGGTTAAGTGCAGTGTACGATTATGGTCAGTACGGCGCACAACTCAAAAAAAATATCCGTGATTCCTGGTGGAAGAGCATGACCCAGTTGCATGAAAACATTGTGGGTATTGATGCTGCTATTTTCATGCACCCTACTACATGGAAAGCCAGCGGCCACGTGGATAATTTCAGCGACCCCATGATTGACAACAAGGATAGCAAAAAACGCTATCGTGTTGATCATTTGATTGAAACATATGCTGAAACACTTACTGCGCCGGAAGCCGCTGCCTTGGTGGCTAAAATGGAACAATTGCTGGCAGCCGATGATTTTGCCGGCATTAAGCAACTGATTGACGAAAACAAAATCAAATGCAGCATCAGCGGAACTGCAAACTGGACAGATGTTCGCCAGTTTAACCTCATGTTCTCTACTGAATTTGGCGCTGTATCAAGTGATAATCCTGAAGATAATATTGTGTACCTGCGCCCTGAAACAGCACAGGGTATTTTTGTGAACTTCCTGAATGTGCAGAAAAGCGGTCGTATGAAAATACCTTTTGGTATTGCACAAACAGGTAAGGCATTCCGTAACGAAATTGTTGCCCGTCAGTTCATTTTCCGTATGCGTGAATTTGAGCAAATGGAAATGCAGTTCTTTGTTCGCCCCGGCACTGAACTCGACTGGTATGCTTACTGGAAAGAAACAAGAATGAAATGGCACCAGGAACTTGGTTTGCCTGCTGATAAACTTCGTTTCCACGATCACACCAAACTGGCACATTATGCCAATGCAGCGGTGGATGTGGAATACAATTTCCCCTTTGGCTGGAAAGAGTTAGAAGGCATTCACTCAAGGACCGATTACGACCTTCGCCGCCACCAGGAGTTCAGCAAAAAGAAAATGCAGTATTTCGATACCGAAATCAACCAGAATTATATTCCTTACGTGGTTGAAACTTCGGTTGGACTGGATCGTTTGTTCCTCACCATTCTCAGCAACTCTTATCATGAAGAGCAGGTTCCAACTGCTGAAGAAGGTAAAATGGATACACGTACAGTATTGAGGATCCCGGCAAAAGTTGCCCCCGTTAAACTGGCTGTGTTGCCATTAGTCAAAAAAGAAGGATTACCTGAAATAGCAAAGGAACTGGTAAATGATTGCCGTTTGTCGTTTCATTGTCAGTACGACGAAAAGGACAGTATTGGTAAGAGGTACCGCAGGCAGGATGCAATAGGAACCCCATTCTGTGTTACGGTTGACCATCAGACAAAAGAAGATGGAATGGTTACAATCAGAAACAGAGATACTTTAATTCAGGATAGAATTCCGGTGTCGGATGTGAAGGGTTTTGTAAATAAATCAGTTGTATAATTGGGCAAAGTGAATTAATTTGCCAAATTAATCGCTGTAGTTCTGCTGTTTACAGCATTTACGCAACTTTTATCAAATGGCACTCGTCATAATTGTAAAATTAAATATACCGAAGAAATGATCCCTACACTTAGTAATTTAACCCTTGAAATCCATATTGTTTTGTTTGCAGTGTTGATGATTCTTGTAATCCTGGCCGGTTTCATGATAGGACGTAACCAAATAAAACAAAAGGAAAAGCGCATCCTGGAGCTTGAAAACGAAATGCTTGCTTCTCATAAAGAAATCCTCAAATATGCTACTCTGAACAAACAAATGTCCGAAGCATTAGAGAAAGCAAAAATCCCCTTCCCTGTTACACGTATGGAAGAGGATGAAGATGAAAAAGTTCGCAAAATTCCTTTAGGAAAAATCGGGTAGTTTAATTTTTTGCTGAAATCCAGACCATAATTTTCCGCCATTCATTCCTGTTTTATAAAGGAAATCTGTATGCAATTGCACCGGTAACGCTTTGTATTGCGTGCTGAAAAGGATAATTCCAGTCGGTTCTGTTGGTAAAACGGGTACTCCATACGGTGTATCCACTTCTTATTAAAGCACAACTTACATACATATCGCTGGTTCGGGCAGCGCCGTATGGCAAAGGAAGTTTTGGAATTGTTTGCTGAAGAATACCCCCAACAACATCAATGCCCATCGCAACCTCATCACTTAAAATGTGGTTTTGTACAACCTTTGCAGATACAACTGCATCAACTCCCAAAATACGGCCAAGCTCAGCAGGATCCATCTGCCAGCATGCGGAATCTGTAAGCCCTTTTTCCTGTAAAATTTTATTGGTTGTTTCAAGACTTTGAAACTTTATCTGCGAGTAACGGCGAAGCTTCGAGTCATTGTATTGAGCTAAATCAATATACAACGCCTGGTTCAGGAACCTTGTGTTTTGTTTAATGAGTTGCTGTAACTGTTCCGTTGAAAGTTTTTTGGGAACATTGCCCGTTACTTCCAGTCGGGCAGGGAGAATTGCAATGGTTTTGATGTTTAATCTGTCAACCCTTGCCTCCATTTTGCGGCGGGCACAGGATGTAGAAAGAACAACAAGGGAAACAATAAGTAAAAAATGTTTCATGGGTTTGGTTTTACGGATTAAATAAACAATGTATCGGTAATATTTATTCAATACGAATGCCAAACGCCAAAATCCTTGCAAAATTGTGTGTTCTTTACAATTTACTTAACAGAGCTTACGTAAAATTACCTGATGAGGCGGATCGTTAATGGGTAACGGTAAACTACATCATCTGCTGCTTTTACTGAAGCTATAACGCAAAAAATCAAAGCTCCGATGCCAATGGCAATCAGCAGGAAAATACCAACCAAAATAAAAATAAGGATGATGCTTACAAACGAATAGATCATAAGCGATATTTGAAAATTGAGAGCTTCTTTTGCCTGTTCAGCAACATACGGCGACTCATCTTTCTTCATAAGGTAAATCACAAGGCTGGGAACAAAGGAAAAGAAAATGGAAAGTACATGAGTGAGAATAGCCAGCGTTCTTTCATCGCTGCTTACGTTTGCATATTTTACTTCTGCGAGGGGTGAAATGTTTTGTTGTTGTTCCATAAAATGAATTAAGGGAAATGAAAAGGACCGTTTTTTACTCAAATTCTTTCTTAAAGATAATTGTTTTATCTGCCCGAAAGAAAACTTAACCCCAAAACCTTCGGCCCTTTTCCCCTAACTAAAAATGATGCTTTACTGAATGCCCTGCATTGCTCCCTGCGCACCTTCTGCTTCCGATTTCATATTTTTCCGTTTAAACAGGGACATATCCATCTTGCCGAATTTGTAGCTTAAATTCAAACGAACCATTGGTGCATCATTTATTCTGCTGCTGTTCTGAATATAATAGACACTTGCTGAATATTGCTCCATTTTTCTTGTTCTGAAAATATCATTTACACTGAGTGTAACAGTTGCTGCTTTGCTTTTAAAAAAGCTTTTTGAAAGTGCAAGATCAATTCCGTAATTGGCTTTGATATAACCCTGTGCTGCACTTTGAGTAGCTCCCGGAGGTGGTCCGCCAAAACCACTGGTTTGGTTTACCGGCAGGTTTGTTTTTGATTGATATGAACCAGAAAGCTGAATTTTAAAATTAGCAGGCAGTGTAAAATTGTTGTTCACCTTTGCAAACCAGCTCCACATTGCTGCCTGCGAACTGCCGGTTATATTTTCTGAATTAATCTTTGCATTGTAAACATTCAGGTTGGAATTAAGGTCCCACCACTTGGTGATTGTGTTTTGCGATGTTAATTCAACGCCATATGATTGTGATGATTCTGCATTGCCAAATGTACTGATGGGCCGCTTAACACCTGCAGCAGTTATTGTATCAAGATAACGGGTGATAAGATTTGTGGTGTATTTGTAATACACCGAGCCCATGATAGTATTTCCTCCGGAAAATGTTTTTGAATATGATGCCTCAATTGAATTGGTAAACTCCGGTTTCAGATTGGCGTTACCACGTGTCCAGTTTGTCTGATCGGTGGAATCAATAAACGGAATTACCTGCATAAAAAATGGCCTGTTGATTCTTCTTGTAAAACTTAGCTGAACTTCCTGCTGGTTATTCAGCTTCTGACTTAAAAACAGTGATGGAAATAAACTGATAGGATATTTATTGGTGAAGCTTTGTTTGCTGTCAATAAGCTCGCCTGTATATTCTGAACTCTCGGCTCTTAAACCAACCTGGTAACCAAATTTGTTGATCGTGTTTGAAAAAGTTGCATAAGCAGCATAAATATTATCCTTGCTTTTATAATTGTTGTTAGCTGACGCTGAAAGGACATACGACCCCGTTATTTCATTATAGTAATAATTATCCTGCAGGTTGCTCATATTCCTGATCTGCACTCTTGCACCCGCTTCCAGTTTTGCTTTTTCTGTAATCGGCTTTACATAATCTGTTTGTATAGTAATGAATTTATTGGTGCCGCTGCCAAGTACCTGTTGCTGAATAAGACCGGTTCTTGTGCCACCATCCATTGTGTAAATACCGGTATTATAAAAAGCAGTATTACTGTTTTTGCCGGAAAATAAATTAAAGTCAGCGGTTAACTCTTCACCTTTTTTTGGAAATAAATATTTCAAACCTCCCTGCAAACCATTAGCATTAAACACCCTGCTGGTTGAAGTAGTGCGTTTACTATAGCTGATGTACTGGCCAGTGCTGAAGGCACTATCGGTATATAACACATCATTCGGACTAAACTCACCATGAACTTTAATTGCCGAAAGAGAAAGAGTAAGATTGTTGGTTGCAAAGTAATCAACGCCGGCACGACCGAATAAAAATCCACCGTTCATTTTTGTTGTGCCGGTTTGATTAATAAGTGTTGATGGAGACGAAAGCAGGCTTGTAATATCAGTTGAACTGGTATTCCTGTTTTTCATCTGGTTGCCAAACGTGCTGAGTGTGAAATTAATTTTATTCTGACGGATGTTTAAATTGGCTCCGCCATTTACACCACCTCTTTTATCTATACCTGCATTGATGTTGCCATTATAACCATTCTTTTTATTTTTCTTAAGTACAATATTTAAAATACCGGCATTGCCACCCGAAGCATCGTATTTTGCTGAAGGGTTGGTGATTACTTCAATGCTTTCAATAGCATCTGCCGGTATCTGGTCAAGGGTAAGTGTGGTTGGTCTTCCATCAATATAAATCTGAGGCGAGGCATTTCGTAATGTTACATTACCGTCAATGTCAACATTCACCGATGGAACATTTTTCATCACATCAACTGCAGTACCACCTGCACTTACAATGTTCTGATCAACATTGAAAACTTTTTTGTCAATATCCATTTTCAAACGGCCTTTGGTACTGGTAACAACAATTTCCGAAAGCTGTTTTACTTCTTTCTGCATTTCAATTTTACCAAGGTCTTTTTCAAACATCGAAGACATGTCTGTTCCTGCACCAGGTTTTGCTGAAGACGGAGCCCCATTCTTCATATCCGCAGGATTCATTGTCGGTAGAAACGAAACAGGTTTTGTGTATGCTGTATAACCAGTTGCAGTGATGTTTACATTTAATGTATTTGCAACCGGCAAATCTTCAAAACTGAATTCGCCGTTGGCAGAAGTTACTTCGCCTTTATACAAAACAAGCTTTGATTTTTTTGTTGCTGTATCAAACTTGTTTTGAAGAATTAATACTGACGCACCGGAAATTCCTTTTCCCGTACTGTCAACAACTTTACCGTAAATATGACCAATGTTTGCAGCTGCACCGGCATTGAAATTTCCGCCCGGCATTTGTGCAAAGATTGAATTGAACGATAACAGAACTGCAATAACTACTAATACTTTCTTCATAAAATTAATTATAGTGTAAAAGTAGATTGGCGGAAAAAGCTTTTTCAGCAATTGAGACAAGAGCTGTAAATGTTGCGACGAAACGGGAGAACTGTTAAAGAAATGTTGCTGAAAAAGATTGAATGAAGGCCTGCTGTTTATTCAATATGCCCAATGATGCCGAATAATTTTTCTTTGTACGTATCACTCAACGGCAATTCTGTATTGTTTAAAAAAACACTGCCTCTCCTGATAGATGTAATGGCAGCAACAGAAACAATATATGATTTATGAATGCGTACAAACTGTGCAGAAGCAAGTTGCTCTTCCAGTGTTTTAAGACTGATTCTTGTAATGACAGGTTTTGAAGAGCTTTTCAGATGAATTTTTATATAGTCTTTCAATCCTTCAATATAAATGATATCAGATTTTTCAACTTTGTATAAACCATAATCGGCATTTACAAAAAAGTAATCGCTTTGAATGGATTCTTTTCCCTGCTTTTGTTTTAATTGGAAAATTTCATTGGCTTTATTACATGCCTGGATAAACCGTTTGAGTTCAACCGGTTTGAGCAGGTAATCAACTACATTCAGGTTATAACCTTCCAGTGCATATTTTTCATACGCAGTTATGAGAATAAACATACACTGAACAGGGCAGCTCTGAATAAACTGCAAACCATTCAACCCGGGCATCTGTATATCGAGAAAAACAAGATCAACAGGTTGCTCCTGCATAACTTTTAATGCTTCGATTGGATTGGAGCAAGCAGCAACTAATTCTAGGAAAGGAACTTTTTTAATGTTATCAACCAGCAGTTCAAGCGCCAGTTCTTCATCATCTATTGCAATGCATCGTAACATTAATGAAGTTTTAGTTGAAGTAATACAGAAAACCAGCCATCTTCTTCTTTGATCGTTAATTCGTGCTGGTGATTGTACAATAAATTTAAACGTCTTTTTACATTGTTTAAACCAATGCCCGAAGTTTTGTCTTTGGGATCATTTGCCGACTCAGTATTGTATTTGTTTTTTACACTGAAATACAACAGATCATTTTCAATTTTCAGATCAATATCAATCTGTGCATCATTAATTAAACCTACACCATGTTTAAACGCATTTTCAACAAATGGGATTAATAACATTGGTTCAATTGTCCAGGGAGTTGCAACTTGCGGCAGACTGCAGTTAATGGTAATCATTTTTCCAAAACGCAGCTGCTGCAGGTCAATATAGCTTTGCAGGTATTCAATTTCTTTTTCAAGAAGTACTTTATTTTCATCAGTTTCATACAACATGTAACGTAGCAGAGATGATAATTTGATCAGCGAAGGTTCAAGAATATCTGATTTTTTTCTTGCCAGTGCCACCATGTTGTTCAGAATGTTGAACATAAAGTGCGGGCTGATTTGTGAACGCAGAAACAAGAGTTCTGTTTTCAGGTTCTCTGTTTGTTGCTGTTGTTTTTCTCTTTCTTCTGTTATCCTGTCTTTGATAATCCGGTATGCGGTACTGGACAAAAAGATAAATATAAACACAGGGAAATTAAAAGCAATAAAGTTTAACGGCTTGTAATTTATTCCTTGAAAAAACAAGCTAAAAAGGAACCAGTCTGCAATCCAGACTATAAAGAAAGAACCCAGCCATACAGATAAATAGCTTGAATATTTTTTCTTATTGAATAATGCCGGGATAAGTACATTGGAATTAAAGTAGAAAAGCGTAATCCAGAACAGGTTTTTCAGCAAGTGAAACAGGTACACATAATAGTCTTCTGGTTTGTGTATGTGATTTTTGTTTGAATCAGCAATGGGCTTAAGTATAAAGGGCGATGCAATAAACAATGCCCAGAACAACAGGTGAAGTCCACCTGTTACCCATTTGTTCATACGCCATTTGCTGTTGCTTTGCATACAACAAAGTAATTATTAATTTGCTTTGACCGGTTTATTTTGTAGACGAAAAGCAGAAATTCATCTGCCAATTGGCTTTTAAGTACTCAGGCAATGGATTGAGAAGCTTCAGATAATGCCACTTTGTGCATCCTGTCGAGAATGCGAAGCAGTTGTTCCATTGCTCGTACATCTTCAATCACCAGCATAAACAATTTGCCGGTTTGTTTTAATCTTGCCTTGTTCATTGATGTTTGGATGAACTGCAATATGTTCTGAAACAGCTGAGATTCAAAATAGGGCGAATCAGGGTTGCTGATAAAATAACAACGCAGTGTTTCATTTTTCAGCGTCATTTTTTCAAACCCAAGTTCAACTGCAAGTTTCCGGCAACGTACAGTAATAAACAAATCTTCAACCTGCTGTGGAATTGGTCCAAAGCGGTCAATTATTTCAGTATGAAAATTGGTTAGGTCTTCTTCTGATTCACAATTGTCGAGCCTTGTATATAAACTTAAACGTTCGCCAATGCTTTCAACATACGCATCAGGAATCAATATTTCAAGATCAGTATCAATTACGCAATCCTTCACATAATCTTCCTGCTGCTGAATTTCTTCTTTAAACAGCTCCCTGAATTTTGTACGTTTCAATTCACGGATAGCTTCGTCCAAAACTTTCTGGTACATTTCAAAACCAATCTCTGCCATAAAACCACTTTGCTCGCCGCCCAGCATATTTCCTGCACCACGTATATCAAGATCTCTCATGGCAATCTGGAAACCACTTCCAAGTTCGCTGTGCTGCTCCAGTGTTTGTAAACGTTTTCTTGAATCGTTTGGCAATGTACTCATTGGCGGAGCCAGCAAATAACAGAATGCTTTTTTGTTACTGCGGCCAACACGCCCTCTTAACTGGTGCAGATCACTTAAGCCAAACTGGTGAGCGTTGTTGACGATGATGGTATTTACGTTAGGAATATCAACACCGCTTTCAACAATGTTTGTACAAACCAGTACGTCGTATTTTTTATCAATGAAATCAAAAATGCGTTCTTCCAATTCATGACCTTCCATTTGGCCATGTGCAAATCCAATGCTTAAGTCGGGGCACAGGCGTTGAATGATCGCTGCCATTTCGGCCAAACCAGCAATACGGTTATGAATGAAAAACACCTGGCCGCCACGTTCGGTTTCAAAATAAACAGCATCACGGATAAAATCTTCCTGGAAAACCTGCACTTCTGTTTGAATTGGCTGGCGGTTGGGGGGCGGGGTATTAATGATGCTAAATCTCTTGCACCCATTAAACTGAACTGCAGTGTACGTGGAATAGGAGTGGCCGTTAGTGTTAATGAATCAACATTGGTTTTAAGTGTTTTGATTTTTTCTTTATGACCAACACCAAACTTCTGTTCTTCATCTACTACCAGCAAACCAAGATCTTTGAACTTAACATCTTTTGCAAGCAAAGCATGTGTGCCCACAATAATATCAATCTTGCCCTCTTCTAATTTTTTGTATGTTTCTTTTTTCTCTTTGGCTGATTTAAAACGATTCACATAATCAACCGTAACAGGAAATTCTTTTAACCTTTCGCTGAAGGTTTTGTAATGCTGGTATGCAAGGATTGTAGTAGGAACCATAATGGCAGCCTGTTTTCCATCGCAAACTGTTTTGAACGCAGCACGTACAGCTATTTCTGTTTTACCAAATCCAACATCGCCACAAACAAGACGGTCCATTGGCGCAGGTGCTTCCATATCTTTCTTTACATCAGCAGTTGCCTTGCTTTGATCAGGAGTGTCTTCATACATAAATGAAGCTTCCAGTTCAGTTTGCAGATAACTGTCGGGTGTATGGGGAAATCCTTCCTGTGCTTTTCGTTGAGCATAAAGCTGAATAAGATCAAAAGCAATTTCTTTAACCTTCGTTTTTGTTTTTTCTTTTAGCCTTTGCCACGCATCACTTCCAAGTTTATTAATCTTAGGTACACTTCCTTCTTTACCCGTGTACTTGGAAATTTTATGGAGTGAATTAATATTGACGTAAAGAATATCACTGTCTTTATAAATCAATCGAACAGCTTCCTGCAGCACACCATTCACTTCAATTTTCTGTAAACCGCTGTATGTGCCAACACCATGATCAATATGTGTAACAAAATCGCCGGGTTGTAATTCTTTTAATGCACGTATGGTTAAAGCCTTGCTTTTGTTATATGCCTGTTTGACTTTGTATTTATGATAACGCTGAAAAATTTCATGATCGGTATAACAAAGAACTTTTAAATCTTCATCAATAAAACCTTCGTGAATGGAAAGCGGAACAGGAGTAAACTGTATTTCAGCTTTCAGATCAGCAAAAATGCTGTGGAGGCGTTCGAGCTGTTTGGGATTTTCAGCAAAAATGAAAAGCTCAAAACCTTTTGCTGCATGCACTTTCAGATCTTTAATCAGCAATTCGAACTGACGGTTGAATGCCGGCTGATGTTTACTTTGATAAAGAATTTCTTTCTGATTAACAGCATCAACTGTTTGCAGCAAATGCGGTTCGTAACCAAACTCAACAATATGATGCTTCTGAATCTGCTCTTCAACAGTTGCTGCAGAAATAAAATCGTTTCCGCTTAAATCAACTTTTTCTAAGCGGTCTTCATCATCATCTTTTTTGTTGGTGGGTGAAATTTGGAGAAACTGTTCAATGTCTTCTTCCATCGTCAGCAACCTTTCTTTCACTATATCAAAGTCTTTCACCCAAACAATTGTATTCTCAGGAAGAAAATCAAACAGCGATACTTTTTCCCCGCTTTCAAATTGCGTTTCAACATTTGGAATAATGCTCACCTGCACCAGTCTCCGTTCACTTAGCTGGGTTTCCGGATCAAATATGCGGATGCTGTCAACATCATTTCCAAACAATTCAATCCGGTATGGTTTTTCATTGCCGAAAGAATAAATATCAAGGATGCCACCACGTAATGCAAACTGTCCCGGCTGGTACACAAAATCAGTACGCACAAAACCAAGATCAACCAAAAAACTCATCATGTTATCAACATCCAGCGTATCATTGGTTTTAATGAGCAACATATTGCCCTGTAATTTCTTGGGCAGTACTACTTTTTCAAACAACGCATCGGGGTAAGTTATAATTGCACCTACACGCTGACCGGTTGGCATCGAAAATTTGGTCAAAGCTTCCGTACGCAACATCACATGCGATGAATTGAGCAGGCGGAAGTTTTTGGGATGCTTAAACGAAGATGGAAAGTAAAACAGGTTTAACTCCCTGGTTATATTTTCAAGCGAGTTGTGAAAATAGGCAGCCTCTTCAGCATCGTTTAAAATATAAATGTGGTTGAAACCTTCTAATGAAGGATGATTAAACACAGAGGCAGCTACAAACTGCGATGTACTTCCGGCAAGGTTTTTAAGGTAGATCCGTTGAGGTTGGGCAAAGGAAAGCCTGTCCGCCAGTTGAAAAAGGCGGGGATCATCAACAAATTTCTTCTGCAGCAATTCAAAATTCACGGGATGCAAAGATAAGAACTGGTTCTTGATTTTATTATTTCCTCAAATCCTGTTCAGCCGATTCTTCCTTTTATTTTCAGGTTTTTATAGTTATTTTTGAAACTAATCCTGATCCGGTAAAACCGTCGAATATGATCCATTCAAATCAAACTGGAACAAATAACCATACCAGTTCCTTTCTTTTCATGAAACAGATATTATTAAAGAGAAAAAAAACTCTGCTTGGAGTTTTGTTTTTGAGTATCAGTCTTTCCATACATGCACAGAAAACAGTATCAACTCTTCGTTTAAAAACAGGCGACCAGCTTGTGAAAGGAAATATGACGGCTGAGCAGGTTACACAGGAGTTCAGGAAAGGAAGGTTTGCAGGAATAACATACAGCCTGCTCTTTTTTGAAAAGCCATTAACGCTAAGCCAGCAGCAGCAACTGAAAAATATTGGCGTTGAGTTACTTTCTTATTTGCCCGATAATTGTTACCAGGCCCGGATGAAGCAGGTGCCGGCTTTGGCGCAGCTTTACCAGTTAGGTGTAAGAGCTGCAATGAATATGCCGGGAGCTTTTAAATTAGGAGTTGAGTTGAAAGAACAAATGGCCGGAAATATTTCAGATGCACCATTGCTGATCAGTCTGCAATTATTACCGGGCGTTAAGTGGAATGAAGTTCAACCCATGCTTACATTTTATGGTGTAACACTCAGCAAAGCTGATTATCTCAACCAGGGGCTTGCACAGGTTATTGTGCCGGGAAATAAAATTTCATCATTAAGTGAACTGCCGTTTATTGCATACATCAATGTGTCAAATTTGAAATCGGAGCCATTGAACCAACGTGAAAAAGGAATGTTTGGATTAACAAATCTTACAGGTGCAGAAGTTGCCGGACGAAACTTAAATGGTACCGGTATTGCAATCGGAATAGGTGATAATGCTGATCCGCTGCATATTGATTTAATCAAAGATGTTATTAACCGTAATCCAACTTATGTTCCGGTAAATCATGGAAGGATGGTTGCCGGAACAGTTGGCGGCGATGGAATTATTGAAGAAAAATATGCAGGTGTTGCAACAAAGAGTTTGCTGATAACAGATTATTATGATTATGTTCTTACCAAGTCAGCACTTTACTATTCCGATTACAATATGACGGTTACCAACAACTCTTATTATACAGGGTTGGCTAATTGTCCCGGTAACAGTATGTACAATGAGTTGAGCGTGTATGTTGATGAGCAGATGTACAATAATCCATTCCTGCAACACATTTTTGCAGCTGGCAACGATGGTACAAAAACCTGTTCTCCTTATCCTGCATCTTTTGCAACAATTAAAAGCGGTTACCAGGTTGGAAAAAATTCACTTGATGTTGGTGACTATTCAATCTCATCCGATAACCTGAACACATCATCAAGCCGGGGCCCTGTTAATGACGGAAGGATAAAACCGGAAATCATTGCTTCAGGTTCACAGGTAACAACTACTTACTATAATAACACTTATTCAAGCGGGTGGGGTACAAGCCATTCGGCACCTCTGGTTACCGGAGTATGGGCCTTATTAACCGAGCGTTATAAACAACTGCATTCAGATGCTTATCCCAAAGCAGCCCTGTTAAAAGCTGTTATTTGTAATAGTGGTGATGACAGAGGAAATGCCGGTCCGGATTTCTCGTGGGGATTTGGTTTGATCAATCCCCGAAAGGCTGTTGAAATGGTTGAGCAGGATCACTACTTTACATCAACAGCATCAACAGGTTCTTTAAACAATCAGGTCATCTCTGTTCCGGCTGGTACCAAACAGTTGAAAGTAATGTTATACTGGCATGACAAAGAAGGTTCACCACTTGCAGCAAATGCTCTTGTGAATGATTTAGATCTTACAGTAACTGACGGAGCAACTACTTATCAGCCGTGGATATTAGATCCGGCACCGTTTTCTGTAAGCAATATTGCAACACGGGGGGCCGATCACATCAATAATATTGAACAGGTTACAATTGATAATCCGGGAACGTCTGTAACTGTTTCAGTAAGTGGATTAAACGTTCCTTCAGGTCCGCAGGAATATTTTGTTACATACGAGTTTCTGCAGAGCGATATTAAAATTGAATTTCCTTATGGCGGAGAACGGTTCAGTCCCGGCCAGGCAGAGGTTATAAGGTGGAACCCGACTGACAACAGCACCAATCCGTTTACAATTGAAATTTCGCTTGATGATGGTTCAACGTGGGCGGTTATTGATAACAATGTATCGGCAACACTCAACAGGTATATCTGGACTGTACCCGCAACTCCAACAAACAAAGGGAAAATCAGGGTAAGCAGAAACGGAACCGGTACGGCAGTTGCTTCGCCCGGAAACTTTACAATTCTTGCACAACCTGTTTTATCAACCACCGTTCCATGCGAAGGATATGTTGATCTTTCATGGGCTGCGGTAACCGGAGCAACAGATTACGAAGTCATGCAATTGATCAATGATCAGCTTGCATCTGTTGGTACAACAGCTTCAACAACATATCGTATCAGCGGGCTTGATAAAACAAAAGGTTACTGGTTTACTGTACGTGCACGCATGACAGATTCATTGGGAATGCGTGCAACTGCAAGAAGTGTTACCCCTTCTTTAGCAACACCATGTTCTGCCGCAGCATTTAATAATGATTTAAAGATTGACGCACTCGTTTCTCCTGTTAACGGCCGGAAAAATACAAGCTCACAACTTTCATCATCACAACAAATAACAGTACGTATAAAAAATCTTGATGATGCTGCAACTGCCGGCAGCTATGATATTTCATACCAGGTAAATGGCGGAACAATTGTAACAGAAACTTCATCCGCTTCCATTTCAGCAGGTGCAACAATTAACTACACATTTACTGCTGTTGCTGATATGTCTGTTGCATCTGTTTATTCAGTAAGGGTATTTGTAAAACAGACAGGTGACGTACAAACGGCGAATGATGAGCAGACATATATAGTTAAACACGCCGATAATCAGGCCGTGGTATTGCCGTTTTCCGAAACGTTTGAATCAGCAGCAGCACTTGAATTCAGGGCTAGCGAATTTGCAATTGCAAATGCCGACAGGTTTGATTTTGCAACAGCCAATTCAAACGGACGGTTAAGAACGTTTATTAATTCTGGCTTTGCTGTTAATGGAAACAGGTCGGCAACACTTGATGCGGCAAATTTTTCAGGGTTGCTTTCAAATAACCAGTTAACCGGTACAATTAACCTGAATAGTTACACGGGTTCACAAAATCTTCGGTTTGATTTTAAGTATAAGAATTTTGGTCAGTTAAAAAATCCCGCAACAGGTGTGTGGATGAGAGGCAGTGATGCATCGGCGTGGGTAAAAATTTATGACCTTAATACCGGCCAGGCAAATCCCGGGGAAGTTAAGCAGGTAACGTATAATATCAGCGATCTGGGTCAAGCTGTTACTTCCAGTTTCCAGGTACGGTTTGATCAACAGGGATACGCTTCAGCAAATAACGGATCGTATGCTGCTGATGTTCTGGATATAGATGATGGATTTGCTTTTGATGATATACGTGTTGTTGCTGCAACAAATGATGTAATGCTTACTGCAATTACAGCACCGGAAAAATTTGATTGTTCACCCGGTAATAAATCAATAACCATCAGTGTGCGGAATACCACTGCATCTCCCTTTACAAATGTGCCCGTTTACTATCGTATCAATGGCGGAACAGCAGTTGCTGAAATAATTCCTTCCCTGCCTGCCAACAGTGTAACAGCTTATACGTTTTCAACGCAGGCCGATTTTTCAATATCCCGTGCTTACATTATTGATGCATGGGTAAAGCAAAGTGGAGACGATTATCCTGTTAATGACAGTGTTACAAACAATATTGTTTATACAACGCCTTCAATCAACTCATTTCCTTATCTCGAACGGTTTGAAACCTCAAATGGTTATTGGTTTACCGACACATTGAGTTACAGCAGTTGGGAATGGGGAGCACCTGCAAAAGCAAAAATTGACAGAAGTGCAAACGGAGGCAACGGATGGTACACAAGTTTATACAGTACATACAAATCCAATGAATCTTCTTATTTATATTCTCCTTGTTTTAATTTAAGCACGTTAACACAGCCGGTATTGAGCTTCAGTCATATCTTTCAGCAGGAGGATAATTGTGATTGTGATAACTCAACACTTGAATACAGTACCGATAACGGAACTACATGGCAGTCTTTAACAGCATCAAATGCAACAAACTGGTTTGATGTTACAGCAAATCAAACCTGGAAAGCAAGTTTGGCTTACTGGCATGTTGCAAGTACCGAAGTGCCGAATGCAGCAAATATCCGTTTCCGGTTTCTAATATCGGCTGATAATGGAACAGAGTATGAAGGCATTGGTGTTGATGATATTCACATCTTTGATAAAGCAACGATTTATACAGGAGCCGATCAGACAAACATGAATCAAACCGTAAGCGGAAGTAACTGGATTGATTTTACAAGCGGTGGTAAAGTTGTTGCTTCAATAAATCCTTTAGGACAAAATTTAGGAAGCACCGATGTAAGTGTGTACTTCAATACAAGCGGTTCGGTACGCTATGTCAACAACCAGTATTATCTCGACAGGAATATTGTTATACGTCCGGCAAGCATACCGGCCGATAGTGTACTCGTACGGTTCTATTTTACTGATCAGGAAGCATTGGCTTTAATAAATGCAACAGGCTGTACCGGATGTTCTACAATCAAAGATGCTTTTCTTGCAGGAGTAACCAAGTTCAGCGGTACATCAGGCAATGAAAACGGAACCATTGCAGATAATGCAGGGGGCTCCTATTTATTTATTACGCCTTCCGCTGTGGATGTTGTTCCGTTTAACAACGGGTATTATGCTGAGTTTAAAGTAAAAACATTTTCAGAGTTCTGGATAAACAGCGGAGGCACAAATTTTAATCAGTCCTTGCCTGTTACGCTGCTGAATTTTACCGGGGTGATGAAAGGAAATGATGTGGAGCTGCAGTGGCAAACAACGAATGAAGTTAATACTGAAAAATTTGAGGTTGAAAGAAAAACAAGTCTTGCAGCAGCATTTACACCCGTTGCAACAATTAACGCATTAAATAATAACGGGGTAAATAATTACCGCCATACTGATAAAGATGCCGGAGACCTTGACCGTCATTTGTACTACAGGTTAAAAATGATTGATAACAACGGCAGCAGTGCCTATTCAAATATTGTTTTACTGTCTGCTGAAAATCAAACAGTGTTTATCAGGGGCATCCACAATCAGCCGGCAAAAACAATACTCATTGAAAAAGGGAACAATCCCGGTATCAGTAAAATCAATATCAGTGTTGTAAACAGTACCGGAACTGTTGTGTTAAGCAAAAACACAACGTATCAAAACACTTTGCTTGATCTTGGTTCAATGCCGGGCGGTATTTATATGATCCGGGTTCAGGATCAGTCAGGTGGGGAAAGTTACATTCAGAAAGTTATCATCAGGTAATAAACATAAGATTAATAAAAAAGGGCGGTCGCTTAGCGACCGCCCTTTTTTATTAAAAGAAAGATTTTACCATCCTTTTTTAGCAGTGCCTGCTTCAATAGCAGCAAGTGCTTTTGCTTCGCCAAGCAATGCAGTGAGCTTATTTCCTTTTCCATCATCACCTTTCACAATATAGCCGCCTTTTGCAGTGCGTTCAACAATTGCATTCTGGATGGGAACATTCTTTTCTTTTGTTTTTACGTTATACGCTGTTAATTGCATAGTTTATTAATTTTTATGAGAGTTAGTAATAATTGTTACCTCATTTCAGGCGGCTAAAGTACGGCTTTCCGCTTTATGGCTCTGAAAATCCTTTCCACAGTTCTTATACGCTGAAAATCAATAAAAAAAGCGACTTGTAAAGTCGCTTTGTATAGTTTTTTGATTGTTTATGCGTCAATTTTGGCGTATTTGGCATGGGTTTCAATGAACTCCCTTCTTGGTGCAACCTCATCACCCATCAGCATACTGAACACACTGTCGGCTTCAGCTGCACTTTCAATGGTTACCTGTTTCAGCGAACGGGTAGCCGGGTTCATGGTTGTATCCCATAACTGATCGGCATTCATTTCGCCCAAACCTTTATAACGCTGAACACCAACACTGTCTTCTTTTCCTGCACCGAATTTTGTTACAAGAGCTTTACGTTGTTCTTCAGTCCATGCGTATGATTGTTCCTTTCCTTTCTTTACCAAATAAAGCGGGGGCTGGGCAATGTACACATAACCTTGCTCCACCAGTTCTTTCATATAACGGAAGAAGAATGTAAGGATCAACGTAGCAATGTGACTTCCATCCACATCAGCATCGGTCATGATGATGATTTTGTGATAACGGAGCTTGCTGATGTCAAGAGCTTTCGGATCTTCAGGAGTACCAACTTTTACACCAAGTGCTGTAAACATATTCCTGATCTCTTCATTATCATAAATCTTGTGTTCCATTGCTTTTTCCACGTTCAGGATTTTGCCACGAAGCGGAAGAATAGCCTGGAAGCTGCGGTCACGACCTTGCTTGGCTGTACCACCAGCTGAGTCACCCTCAACCAGGTACATTTCACAACGTTCAGGATCACGATCAGAACAGTCGGCCAGTTTACCCGGCAAACCACCACCACTTAATACTGTTTTACGTTGTACAAGCTCACGTGCTTTACGTGCAGCTGCACGTGCCTGTGCAGCAAGAATAATTTTCTGCACAACATTTTTGGCATCTTTCGGATTTTCTTCAAGATATGCTTCCAATGTGCGGCCAACAGTACTTTCAACAATACCAGCCACCTCACTGTTACCAAGTTTTGTTTTGGTTTGTCCTTCAAACTGCGGTTCAGGAACTTTAACTGAAACAATTGAAGTTAAACCTTCACGGAAATCATCACCTTCCACATCAACCTTGGCTTTTTCAAATAAGCCTTCTTTCTTTCCGTAAGAAGTAAACACCCTTGTAATTGCACGGCGGAAACCGGTTACATGTGTACCCCCTTCAATTGTATTAATATTATTTACGTAAGAAAAAATGTGTTCGTTGTAAGAATCGTTATACACCATTGCCACTTCAACTGCCACATTGGTTTCTTCATCACGGCCTTCCATGAAAATAACATTGGGAAGAAGTGGATTACGTTTTCCGTTTTTATCAATCAACTCAACAAACTCAACAATACCACCTTCGCTGTAAAAAGTTTTCGTATAAGTTTCGCCTGTTTCTTCAACCGTCTCTCTCAAATCATTCAATGTAATACGGATGCCTTTGTTCAGGAACGACAATTCACGAAGACGTGTTTCTAAAATTTCTCTTTTATAAACCTGAACAGTAAAAATGGTTGTATCGGGCCAGAAGTGAACTTTTGTTCCTGTTTTATCGCTTGTGCCAATTTCACGAACAGCATATTGCGGAATACCAATATGATATTCCTGTTCAAACACTTTTCCTTCACGCTGAACGGTAACTACTAATTTGGTTGAAAGTGCGTTTACGCAACTCACACCCACACCGTGCAAACCACCCGATACTTTATAGGAACCTTTATCGAACTTGCCGCCGGCATGAAGCACTGTCATTACCACTTCCAGTGCAGAACGTTTTTCCTTGGTATGCATAGCTGTAGGAATACCACGGCCATCATCCTGCACGCTGATACTGTTATCTTCATGAATGGTTACTGTTATGTTTTTACAATAACCGGCAAGTGCTTCATCAATGGAGTTGTCTACAACTTCGTAGACAAGGTGATGTAAACCTTTTTCACTGATATCGCCTATATACATGGCGGGGCGTTTCCGAACCGCTTCTAAACCTTCTAAAACCTGGATACTATCGGCGCCGTAACCTGCATTTTGTGCTGCTGCGCTAAGTGTTTGATCCTGCAATTCTGTACTCATAAAAATCTTCTCAAAAACCTGTTTTTGTGGAGTAAAATATATTCGGACAAATGTACAAAAAAGGGTTGGGTTGAGGTGTTTTCTGCTCTTGTTTTTGCCCCAAATAATTCACAAAATAAAAGGTGCTGCAGCTATACTCTTAAATGCTTCATTCCTTTTAAATAGTTCCTCTAAAGGAAAATGACTGAACTGTTGCAAATACCTGTTTTACCACAGAATTTAAACTTGTAAATTTGCAGCTTCATGCCGCAACTGAACGATATATTAACATTATCACATCACCACCCGCTCATGACACATGAAATGGAGCTGGTTTTTGAGCGGGAAAAGGAAATTCCCGGTTCGGTGCAATATAGTATTCAGCGGTTCAAACTGCAACAGAAATTGAGTATGGAAGATGTGGGCATGTTAGCGTACAACTATCAGCCCCGGCAGTCGAAGGACAACAGTATTGAATTACGGTTTTGTATTTCGGGAAATAAATATTGCATGTTTGAAGGCTGTACAAATGGCATCTGCAAAAAAGTGTCAGCCGAGTGCAGGGAACCTGTCACCACATTTGATGTATTCAGCTTCCGGTATTCTTCCACTTACCTCAAACAATTTGTAAAGGGGAAAACTGTTCAGACAAAAAGCGACCAGTTACTTTCATTTCAGCAGAAGGAATCGTTTTATACAGTTGTAAACCTCTGCAACCGTACAAAATCTGTTCTTGAAAACCTTTTGCGGAATGATTACAACGATACACTTGAAAATATTTTCATCAACAGCCAGTTGCAGACATTGTTATTGTTTGGTCTTGAATGCCTGATTGATGAGAAACAGGAAGAAGTGTTTGCCTGTAAGTTTCTTTCCAATGAAGCCGACAGGGATAAAATTATGCAGGCAAGGGAAATCTTGCTGCAGCGCATCGGCGATCCCATCACCATCAAAGAACTCAGCAGGAAAGTTGGTACCAACGAATGTTACCTGAAAAAAGGTTTCAAGGAAATGTTTGGTACAACTGTGTTTGATTTTTACCAGGGCCAACGTATGGAACATGCCAAATATCTTTTGTATGAAAAAGGATTGAGTGTTACAGAAGTAAGCGCCATTCTTGGATACTCATCCATCTCCCATTTTTCAACTGCATTCAAAAAACATACAGGCCTGAAGCCTTGTGAACTGTTATTCCGTTAAACGGTTTTGAAATTTCCTTTTTTCGAAAACCCAAATTCCTGATCAAGAAAGAACCTTCATTCAGAAATTTCAACATTTGCAACTTAATCAATTGAATATGAGTTGCAGCTATAATACTTTATATATTGGACCGGAAGGTTATGTTGTGCGCTGTAAAGAATGCGGGCATTACCGTGTAGCTTTCATCAGCACAGAGCTAACACTGTCAGAAGATAGTTTTCAGGAATTTTTCAGGAAGGTTGCTCATTTTGCCGGGATGTACAATGCTGCAAATTCATCAAATGTGAAAAGTATTTCCATTGCAACATTTGCTGATGGCATTCATTTACTCTTAACAAGCAAAGAAGTTCAGCAGCTTTTTTTAATGCTTGATACTGCCGACAATGAAATGAAAGCAACGGAACTGATGAATCTGTTTTATAGTATATAAATGCATACAGAATAAATTAGTACAATAACAACATCGGTTAATTTTTCTTTTTTCGTAAACCGTTTTCCCGATTCGTCATCATTGCATTTTTTCTCAAATCTACTTTTGCAATCCAAAATAACAGAACATGAATTTGAAATTAGTATTGGTGTTTTTATTTCTTTCTGCCACTTCATTTGCTCAGCAACCTGGTGGAACAATTAGGGGAAAAATTACTACAGCAGACAATAAACCGGCAGAGTATGTAAGTATAATTATTAAGGGCACAGGAAAAGGAACATCATCAGATAAAGAAGGTTATTACCAGATCACGAACCTGAAAAAGGGCTCATATACTGCTGAAGCAAGCATTGTAGGTTTAAAAGCCGTATCAAAAAAAGTAGAGGTAAAAGAAAATGAAACGGTGGAACTTGATTTTCTACTGGAAGAAAGTGTAAGTCAGTTGCAGACAGTTTTGGTAACAGCCAATCCCAGCAAATATGTAACTGATTATCCGTCGGTTTCATTACGTTTAAAAACACCGCTGATTGAAGTGCCACAAAATATACAGGTAGTTACAAAACAAAATTTAATTGATCAGCAGATTTTTGATATGCGTGAAGGTGTAATACGCAATGTGAGTGGAGCAACCATTTCTGAACATTGGGAAACTTATGCACGTATTGTTATGCGTGGCTCACGGATTGCCTCATTCAGGAATGGAATGAATGTAACTGAAACATGGGGGCCACTAACGGAAGATATGAGTATGGTGGAGCGCATTGAATTTGTAAAAGGCCCTGCCGGTTTTATGCTTGCAAGTGGTGAGCCAAGTGGTTTTTACAATGTAGTTACAAAAAAACCAACCGGCATTAAAAAGAATGAAGTGGGTATGACGATTGGCAGCTACGGTACATACAGAACAACAATGGATTTTGATGGCCTGTTGAGCAAAGAAGGTAAAGTACAATATCGCCTGAACCTGATGGGACAATTAAAAAGTACACAGCGTGTAAATGAATTTAATAATCGCACATCAGTTGCACCCGTTATTAAATTTCAAATAAATCCTTCAACATCATTAACCGTTGAATATACTTATCAGGGTGTATCCATGTCGCCTATCGGATCAAATTATGCTTATTCACCCAAAAAGCTGGGCGATCTTCCCGTAACCTTTTCAACACTTGAAGGCAACATGGCACCTGTAAAAATCAATGATCAGTCGGTATTTGTAAACTTATCACACAGTATCAATAACAACTGGAAGTTTACCGGGCAGTTGGCTTACATGTATTTTAACCAGGTGGGAGCCAGTTTATGGCCAAGCGCATTTAAGGGAGATACTTTGCTGAGGGCCATTTCAAATTGGGATATTTTAGGGCAAACAAAAGTGGGGCAGTTCTTTGTTAATGGCGATGCAGTTACAGGAAAACTTAAACACCGCATTTTAGCAGGTATTGATATGGGAGATAAAGATTTTTACCATGATTGGAGCCAGGGAGGAGCAATTACAGGTTCTCTGGGCTTTAATGTTTATAGCCCGGTGTATGGTACTGTAAGCGCAGGCAGCTACCCGGTGTTTGATCGCAGCCTGAGTGTAAAAGAAAGAGGCGTGCATTATAACAATCAGTACACAGCTTTGTATGTGCAGGATGAATTGCGTTTCTTTAAAGATAAATTTCGTTTAACCATCGCCGGAAGATATACTTCAACCGGTGATAATGATCCTTATTCAGGAACAGTGAAAGCCGATAAGTTTACACCCAGGATCGGCGCCAGTTATTCCATCAACCAAAATACAAGTGTCTATGCTGTGTTTGATGAATCTTTTATACCACAGGCAGGTGCCAGTTACGATGGCAAAAGTTTTGATCCCATCACCGGAAATAACAAAGAAATTGGTGTGAAAAAAGAATGGCTGAATGGTCGCTGGACCGCATCAGCTGCATTGTACCAGATCACTAAAAATAATGTACTCACTCCCGATCCGCAGAACCAGTATTTTTCTGTTCAGTTAGGTCAAACAAAAACACAAGGAATGGAGTTTGATGTAAGGGGGCAGTTATTTACAGGACTTGAAGCGACAATCAATTATGCTTATACCGATGCGAAAGTAACCAAGGATACAGAAGACAAAGAAGTGAACAAACAATTGGCAGGAACAGATAAGCATATTGCCAATGTATGGCTGAGCTATCGTGTGCCTGCAGGCATGGCAAAGGGACTTGGTGTTTCTTTTGGAGCATCACATGCTGCAGGCCGTACTGCGTGGTATGGTGCTTACGACAGAAATCTTGATCCTGCAATGCCTGCTTATACCCGCTTTGATGCTGCGGTATCCTACCAGTTGGGCAAATTTGGAATTGCCTTAAATGTAAATAACCTGTTTAATGCTGATGTGATTTCAGGAGCATATTACAGCTGGAGTAATTTTTATTACTGGCAGGCAGAGGCATACCGCAATTTAAGATTAAGCATAACTTATAAATTCTAAGAGAGGTTTTGACAGCAAAAAAAATTATTGGAAAAATTCACCTCTGGCTCGGACTTAGTTCCGGGCTTGTGGTTTTATTATTGGGCATTACCGGTTGCATTCTTGTATTTGAGGTTGAGATCAGGAATGCAACTGAAGATTTCAGAAAAGTAGAAATTCAAAATAAACCATACCTGCCCCCTTCGGCATTAAAAGCAATAGCAGAAAAACATCTTACATCAAAACTTGCATTGGGCATTGAATATCCCGGCCAAGGAAAAGCGGCTGCCGCAGCTTATTATGATGAGACGCATTTTGAATTAGTATTTCTTAATCCCTACAACGGCGATGTGCTGAAGCATAAAAACATGAATAAAGATTTTTTTCGTGTTATTCTCGATGGGCATTTTTATTTATGGCTTCCCCATAAAATTGGTCAGCCAATTGCAGCAAGCGCTACGTTAATTTTTTTAGTGATGATGATAACAGGCTTAGTTCTCTGGTGGCCTAAAAATAAGCATGTAAGAAAACAGCGGTTTACTGTTAAATGGAATGTGCGATGGCGAAGAAAGAATTATGATTTGCATAATGTGCTTGGTTTTTATATGACATGGGTAGCAATTTTTATTGCTGTAACAGGTCTTGTTTTCGGGTTTCAGTGGTTTGCAAAATCAGTGTATTGGATCAGCAGCGGCGGAGAGGTGATGGTTCAGCATCAGCACCCGGTTTCAGATACAACAACATCAGCAGCATTTTCCAATGTTGCCGATTTGTTATGGAACAAACACCGGCAGGAAATACTTACTGATGAAAGCCTGGGCGTATATTTTGCTCATTTGCCATCTGATCCTGTTGAAGTAGTGGTGAATCACCGTCCGGGTACTTATTACAATTCTGATTTTTATCATTATGATCAATATACCGGAGAGAGTTTAAAAGCACTGGGAAGCTGGGATGGAAAATTCGCCGATGCCAAACTGGCGGATAAAATTGCAAGGATGAATTATGATATACATGTAGGTGCTGTGCTTGGCATAGCGGGCAAATTACTGGCTTTTTTTGCCAGTTTAATAGCCGCCAGTTTACCGGTTTCAGGATTTTTAATCTGGTGGGGTAGAAGGCGAAAATAACATGCTTAAAATTTATCAATAATCGCAAAGTACTAATGTTTTTCAAACAGTTTTCCCGATTCTGTAAATCGTATTTTCTTTTTCCGTAAACTTTTTTTTTATTACTGATGGAAATTTGCAGCTGAAAAAAACTGCAAATATGAACCGTGTCATTCTTACGTCAATTATCATTTTACATACACTAACCTTATCAGCACAAAATTTATCTGAACAAAAAACAGTTACAGCTACCAATCAGTCATTGCCGGATCTTGCAACGATCTTAAAAGGAGTTGTGCACACAAGTGATGGCAAGCCTGCAGCTAATGTGAATGTGATTTTGAAAGACAGCAAATTTGCTGCTATTACCAATGAATTAGGCGAATACTATTTTTATAATCTGGCTGAAGGGAAATACACAATAATCGTTTCATTTACCGGTTTAAAAACCGTGCAAAGCGAATTTGAACTGAAAAAGGGTGAAGTTAAAGTGTATGATTTTACGCTTTACGAAAACCAGCATCAACTGGAAGAAATTGTTATCAAGGCTTTCAATAACATCAACACAAAAGCTGTAGCTGTTGGTAAAATGAATATCAAGCCAATGGATTTACCACAGGCAATTGCTTCGGTAAACGAAACTGTTATTAAAGAACAACAGGCGCAGCGTTTGAGTGATGTGGTGAAGAATGTGAATGGTGTTTATCTCGGAACAGCAAGAGCAAGCACACAGGAAAGTTTTTATGCAAGAGGTTACAGCTTCTCATCAACCAACATGTTTAAAAACGGTTCGAGAGTAAACTCAGGTGTAATGCCCGAAGTAAGTTCGCTGGAAACAGTGGAGGTATTAAAAGGAGGTGCTGCTGTTTTATATGGTAATGTATCGCCTGGCGGCGTATTGAATATGGTTACCAAAAAACCAAAATTCACTTTTGGTGGTGAGGTGAGCATGCGTGCAGGTAGTTTTGATTTGTGGAAACCAACCATTGATATTTACGGACCCATCAATAAAAAAATTGCTTACCGTGTTAACGGAACGTTTGAATCGGCCAACAGTTATCGTGACCAGGTTTCATCAACCCGTTATTACATCAATCCATCATTCCTGTTTAAACTGGGAAATAAAACGGAATTGATTGTAGAAGGAGATTATCTCAAACATAATTTCACGCCTGATTTTGGTATTGGCTCATTAGACAATACAAAAATTCCTGGTGTGCCACGTTCAAAATTTATGGGTACATCATGGCAATATAATATTACGCAGCAATCAACAGCTTCTGCAACAGTTAAGCATATGTTTAATAACAACTGGCAATTGAACAGTGTAATTTCTTATCAAAACTTTGATCGTGATTATTATGCAGTTGAACGCATTCAGGCAAAGGCAAACGGCGATTGGGGAAGACCACTTGGCCGTATTGATACAAAAGAACAATATTATACTGCACAGGTAAACCTGAACGGAAAATTCAGTACAGGTAAAATAGAACACAACCTGCTGGCCGGGGTTGATGCCGATCATTATCTTACTGAAACATACAACTACGATGTGCAGGGAAAGATTTACGATAGTATCAATATTCTGAATCCTTCAAAATTTGTGCAGCGTACAGATATACCTGTTGCAAAGAGGATCACTTTTGTAGAAACACCTGTAAACAGGGTGGGCGTTTATGCACAGGATCTCATCAGCATTACATCGAAAATAAAATTGCTGGCAGGTGTACGCTGGTCTTTGCAGGAAACAGTGCCACCAACAACAACTTATTTATTGAAAGATTCAGTAGTAAGGGGTAAAGTTCAAAGCGACAATGCTTTTTCTCCAAGAGTTGGATTGCTTTACAAGGTGAAGCCTAACATTTCTTTATTTGCAAGCTACTCCAACTCGTTTGCAATTAATACCGGTCTTGATGTGTATAATAATGTTTTACCTCCTTCCATTATTGATCAGTTTGAAGTTGGCGTAAAAAATATTTTACTGAAAGGAAAACTTACGGTGAATGTAACAGCATATAAAATCATCAACAGCAACCTTGCACAAACTGCACAATTCGACAAAGACGGAAATCCAAACAGTAACAGCAACCTGAAAGAATTATCAGGACAAACAACAAGCAATGGTATTGAACTTGATGTTACATCAAACCCTGTAAAAGGATTAACAGTAATAGCCGGGTACAGTTATAATGATATGCGTTATACACGCACACCTGATAAGCCGGGAAGTTATATTGAAGGCGACCGTTTGGTGAATACTCCTGCACATACTGCAAATGCAAGTGCATTTTATACCATCAGCAAAGGAAGTTTAACTGGTTTGAAAATAGGAGCAGGTGTTTTTTATGTGGGAAAACGTTTTGGCGGATGGAACAATACAATCGGTCAAGCACAGAATTATTCACGTATGATTCCAGTAAGTGCATTTACAACAGTTGATGTTAGTGCAGGATATAACTGGAAAAAGTTTTCATTACTTGCAAAACTGTCCAATCTTACAAATGTGCTGAACTATTATGTTCATGAAAATTATAGTATCAATCCAATACCACCACGAAGTTTAGTAGCAACATTGTCTTATAAATTCTAAGTATAATACACAGACATTTCAGATTACAAGTACAATAAAAAAACTGCAGATGTTAACATCTGCAGTTTTTTTATTGCAGGCTGCAGCCTTTTTACAAAAGCCTTTTGTTCCCTTTTTATATTTCTGCAAGTAGTTGTTTTACGAACAAACTGGTCATGATTCTGTTATTTGTATTGTATTGGATTATGTATTCAGAAAAAGCTGACTTCCATGTTTGAAAAAGCCTTAAGCCTTTATTAGAATCTGTATTCTTTATAGTTATAGTTCCAGTTTTAATAACATCTCCTGATTCGGTCAGTTTATACGAAACCACTAAATCAGTAAGTTCCGGTTCAACAAAAATTTTCGTCCAGCTAAATGCATAAATCACCCATATAACATTCTCTTTATACACAAGTGAAAATGTTACCGGGACTTGTTCAACAGTTAACTCTAACTTTCGTCCGTTCAGCTTTTGTATAAGTTCCTTACTGGCTGCACTATTTAAATTGTTCGTGAAATTTGTTATTGCAATAGCCGGATTTAAACTACTCTTAATTCGATGATCAAATTTCCAGTAAACAATAAGCGGTAAGAATTTATCCGTTTTTTTAATAGTTGTTGATATGAGATTATTATTTGAATTACTGGTTGATTTTACATCAATATTCTCAATTTTTTTCTTGTTGAGTTTAGGGAGCTGGTTGCCATATTGCTCTGCTATATAGCTGTCGGCTTTTTTGGGAGTAAGACAAGCACTATGCGTAAATAAAACAACAGAAACGATAATAAAATGGAGGTTAGCTGTTGTAAGTAGTTTTTTCATTGTAGTTATTTGTTTGCGGTTAACCAATTCATTTCTCCAATAATCTTATTAAAGATATTGCAGGCAGAATAAAAACGTCAACTTATTTCCTGCAGACTTTCTTTTGTTGCAAGAATTGTTTTATCTAAATCTTCTTTTGTTAATGCATTGTTGAGGAACCAGCTTTCAAATGCAGATGGTGGCAAATACACGCCACGTTTCAGCATTGCATGAAAATAGGTTTTAAACAGATCGTTATTGGCTGATGCAGCTGCTGCAAAATCAACTACAGGATGATCACTGAAATGCACGCTGATCATTGAGCCAAACTGGTTAATGGTATATGGCTGTCCCCATACTTTGAGGACATCGTTTAATCCATCTCTCAGGTAAATAGTTTTTTCTTCCAGTTCCTGGTAGATAGATGGATTGTTTTTTAATTCAGAAAGCAATGTATAACCAGCAATCATTGCAATGGGGTTGCCGCTTAATGTGCCTGCCTGGTAAACATTTCCAAGCGGAGTAATGTGCTGCATAATTTCTTTTTTACCACCAAAAGCACCCACAGGCATACCTCCGCCAATTACTTTTCCGTAAGTAACAAGATCGGCTTTGATGTTTAATTTTTCCTGTGCACCTCCGGGTGCTAAACGGAAACCTGTCATCACTTCATCAAAGATGAATACAATACCTTCTTCATCGCAAAGCTTTCTTAACCCTTCATGAAAACCGGGCTGAGGCAAAATGCAACCCATGTTACCGGCAATGGGCTCAACAATAAGTGCAGCTATTTCATTTTTATTTTCTGACACTAATTTTTTAACGGCTTCAAGATCGTTGTATGCCGCTGTTAACGTATCATTTGAAACGCCTGCAGTAACACCGGGAACTGTTTGTATATTAAATGTAGCCACACCACTTCCGGCTTTTACCAAAAACGAATCAGCATGACCATGATAGTTTCCTTCAAACTTGATGATTTTATTTCTTCCTGTATAACCTCTTGCCAAACGGATTGCACTCATGCAGGCTTCTGTACCGCTGCTCACCATACGAATAAGATCAACATTCGGCACCATGCTGATGATCAGTTCAGCCATTTCAATTTCAAGTTCTGTTGGTGCGCCAAACGAAGTTGAATCAAGCGCTTTTTCCTGAATAGCTTTTACAACAGGTTCGTACGCATGACCAAGGATCATTGGCCCCCATGATGCAATGTAATCGATGTATTGATTGCCATCAGCATCATACATGTAAGCACCTTTTGCACTTTTCATAAACAAGGGTGTACCACCTACACTTTTAAATGCACGTACAGGAGAGTTTACGCCGCCGGGAATTGATTGCTGAGCACGTTCAAATAGTTGTTTGCTTTTTTCGTACATCGTATTTCGTTTTTGCCACAAAGACACGAAGACAGAAAGGGGCACAAAGTAAAAATATCTTTGTGCCTTAGTGTCTTAGTGGCCTGTTATTCTTACAAAGTCTTTTGCAAAATATGTTGCAATCAGATCAGCGCCTGCTCTTTTGATAGAGGTTAGCACTTCAAGAATTGCTTTGTCTTCGTTAATCCAGCCTTTGGCTGCAGCTGCTTTAATCATGGCATATTCGCCGCTGATATTGTAAGCACTAACGGGAACATTCACCGCATTTTTTACATCACGGATAATATCTAAATAACTCAATGCAGGTTTCACCATTACAATGTCAGCACCTTCTTCCACATCCATCAATGTTTCTTTAATTGCTTCAGTGCGGTTGCAGTAATCCATCTGGTATGTTTTCTTATCACCAAAACCGGGAGCACTGTCAAGTGCATCACGGAATGGTCCGTAAAAACAGGAAGCATATTTAGCACTGTAGCTCATGATGCCCACATTCACAAAATTATTTTCTTCCAGCCCTTTACGTATTGCACCAATGCGCCCATCCATCATATCACTTGGAGCAACCATGTCGGCACCAGCTTCTGCATGACTGATACTCATCTTTACCAATGCTTCTACTGTTTCATCATTTACAATCTGTCCGTCTTTCACAATGCCATCATGGCCATATGATGAATAAGGGTCTAAAGCCACATCTGTCATGATATACATTCCCGGCACAGCATCTTTAATGGCTTTGATGCTGCGTTGCATCAGCCCATCTTTATTCCATGCTTCTTTACCGGTATTATCTTTCAGTTCATCTTTTGATTTTACAAAGAGCAGTACACTTTTCAAACCCATGCTCCAGAGCTCTTTCACTTCATTAACAGTAATGTCTAAACTGTTGCGGTAGTAACCGGGCATGGAAGCAATTTCTGTTTTTACATTTTCGCCTTCATCAATAAAAAGGGGCACGATAAAATCACTGGAAGTGAGAATCGTTTCTGCAACCATTGAACGGATGGCTTCAGATTGACGTGTAATTCTGTTTCTTCTTTGCAGGAACATAGTTGTACTTTTTTAGTGTACGTAATTATTTATATTTTTCAGTTTTCTCGTCAGCAGTCATATCTCCTTCACTTCTTATCTGCAGCTGCACACTTAAAATCCACTCATTGCAATGCTGCTGGTACAAATATTCATTGATGGCATTTATTACTTTCATCACTTCGTCGTAAGTTCCTTCAACCACTGTTGCAAACGCACCTACTTCATGTTTGATGTTGCTTTGCCTGATGATTTCAATTGCCTCATCCACCCAGATGTAAGGATGCTTATCGTTTACAATGGGTAAAACCTGTAATGAAGCGTTGACAATAAACTGATGCATAGAATGATTTATTTAAGGATGATATTCTTTTACTGCATCAACAAATGCCCTTGCATGGTCAACAGGTACATTGGGTGTAATGCCATGACCTAAGTTTGCAATGTATCGTTGAGTGCCAATAGCATCAATCATTTCTTTTACTGCTTTCTTGATTTCAGGAATTGGAGCCAGCAGTTTAGCAGGATCAAAATTTCCCTGGATAGTGATTTTGCTTTGGGTTAACTCTCTTGCAAACTGCGGAGTAATACACCAGTCAATACCAACACCACTTGCTGCACTTTCACTGATATCTTTTAATGCATACCAGCTTCCTTTCGGGAAAAGAATTACCGGTGCATCATCTTTTAATGCTTCTGCAATCTGGAATAAATAAGGTTGGGCCAATGCTTTAAAATCGGCAGGACTTAACGAACCAGCCCAGCTATCAAACACCTGTACTGTATCCGCACCTGCTTTTACCTGCTGCTTTAAATAAACAATGGTTATGTCGGTAATCTTCTGCAATAATTGATGAGCTAACAATGGCTGCGTATATGCAAACTGTTTTGCTTTGTCCCATGTTTTGCTTCCTTTTCCTTCAACCATATAACAAAGAATAGTCCATGGTGCACCTGCAAATCCAATCAATGGTACACGGCCGTTCAATTCTTTTTTGGTTAATGCCAATGCATCATACACATACTTCAGGCTTTCTTCTGCACCTGTAGTAATGAGTACATCAATATCGTTTTGCGTTTTGATTGTTTTTGGAAGAGATGGTCCTTTGCCTTCTTCCATTAATACTTCCACACCCATTGCCTGTGGTATCACTAAAATATCGCTGAAAATAATTGCTGCATCCACACCTACCTGGTCAACTGGCTGCAAGGTAATTTCAGTTGCAAGTTCAGGTGTTTTGCAACGTGTAAAGAAATCATATTTCTCTCTCAGCTTAATGTAGTCAGGTAAATATCTTCCTGCCTGGCGCATCATCCATACCGGCGGACGTTCAACTGTTTCTCCTTTGAGTGCACGTAATAATAAGTCGTTCTTTAATTGATTCATAGTCGTGAGTTGTGAATCGTTAGCCGCCAGTTGTGGTGCATGAGTTGCTGTACTCACGACGCACTATTGACGATTCACGAAAATTGTTCCATCATTGCCCTGAACAGGTTTTCTTTTCCCGGTTCACTGCTGATGATGATTTGGTTGGTTGAATATTTTTTAATTGCTGCTGCTGTAGTAAAACCAATCGCAAACAGAATTGTTTGCGCTGTAATGGTATTTGTTTGAAAGAAACTATCAACTGCACTTGGACTGAAAAATAAAATCCCGTCGTAGTTCTTTTCAACTTTATGCGGAACGGCTGTTGTTTCGTACACAACAATCTCATCTACACCAATGCCCTTGTTTTGAAGAATCGCCGGAAGCTCATCTCTGCGCTGATCACCGCAAAAGAAGATTATTTCATCAGCATCGCTTTCCCTTACAATTAATTCAGCCAGTTCAGCAGCTGAATTAGCTGTGCCTGCAACTGAATGTTCACCAAAGTTTTCGATAATGAGTTGTTTGGTTGTATTGCCGATGCAGTAAATATCCCAATCGGGTTGCTGGCCATCCTGCCAGGATGTAACAGCATCTACTGCATTCATGCTTGTAAATACAACTGTTGCAGTTTGCAGGTAAGCCTGTTCTATTTCCTGTTGCACTTCTACCGACTGAACAGGTTCTGTTTCTATGAAAGAAATTTCATCAATAGCAATGCCTGCTGCTTTTGCTTCGGCAATTAATGATTGGTTTAATGGTCGTGTAGATAATATGCTGGTTTTAGTTTGCTGCATCCTGAATGCTTTCTGCAATTTCTTTTCCTCCACGTGTTAAAACCTGTTCTGCTGCATATTTGCCAAGACCTGAAGCTTCCCAAACAGGAATTTTTATTTCAAAATCTACCTTCTTCGTTCCGTCAAGCGATAAAATATTTCCTTTAAAATGAACATCATCGTGTTCCATGTGTGCATAAGCACTTACAGGGGTTGAGCAACCACCAAGCAATGTTCTTAAAAAGTCTCGTTCAATTTTTGTACAGAAAGCAGTATCAGCATCGTTGAAATTAATGCAGGCCTCCCTTGTTTCGTAGTCTTCTGAACGGCTAACAACCATAATAGCACCTTGTGCAGGAGCTGGTAACATCCAGTCAAGTTCAATTGAATTTTCGGGACGGAGGTTGATGCGTTCAAGTCCGGCTGCTGCAAAGATGGCTGCATCCCAGTTTTCTTTTTCCATTTTTTGCAGGCGTGTGTTCACATTGCCACGAAGGTTTTCTATTACAGACGATGGATAACGGTTAAGCCATTGTGCCTTGCGTCGTATACTGCTGGTAGCGATAATGAGTGATGAAGTTTGTGTGAATAGGTTTGTCCATTCGCTTTTCACATATCCAAGCCGGTTGAAGATCACAGCGAGTTCATCTTTCACTACCAGTAAATCTTTTACCGGTCCTCTTTTCAACACTGCTGCCTGCGAAATTCCCTGTGGTAATTGTGTAGGCACATCTTTCATTGAATGAACGGCAATATCAATTTTATTGTTCAGCAAAGCTGTATCAAGGCTCCTGGTAAATATACCTTGCACGCCCATTTCATAAAGGGGCGTTTTTACATCAACATCGCCCTCACTTTTAATTTGCACCAGTTCAGCTTTAAAGCCTTGTTGCTGAAGTAAATCTTTTACCTGTGTAGCCTGCCAAATGGCTAACTGACTTTCTCTTGTTCCGATCCTGATAGTTTTTCCCATTTTTTTAGTTTGTACCTGTTGCTATAAATTCATTAATGGCTTCAATGTAATAACAACCCTTTTGGTTTTGTTCTTTCATTTTAGTAGCCATACCATTAATCACCCGCTGGATCTTTTCGTCTGTACTGATCCTTGAGTTATTAGGGTCGTGCAAAGGTATGTACAAATGGGACGTATGTATTTCTTTCAGTTTTGTTTTTACAGCTTTCAGCACCGGTACGTGCTTGCGCATCTGGTACCATTCAAGGAATTCAGCACAATGTTCAGCTATTATTTTTCTGGCTTTCGGTACTTCTGCTTCACGTTTGGCCAGTGTTTCATCTTTCATTTTCGATAATTCGTCAACATTCACCAACGTAATGTCAGGTAATTCTGCAACCGACTTTTCAACATTATGCGGAATAGATAAATCAAAAATGAGTTTGTTTTTCTGTTCATTAAGGTGTGAACGCAATATAGTTGGCTCGGCAGAATTGGTTGCAACCAAAATTATGTCTGATGCAGTAATCTGTTCTGCGAGCTGTTCAAGCGGAGCCGACTGAAGGTGCAATTCTACTGCAAGTGCAGTTGCTTTTTCTTCGGTACGGTTAATCAGCGTAATATTTTTTGTGCCCAGATAATCCACTAAATTTTTACAGGTGTTACGTCCGAACTTTCCTGTACCAAGCAACAGTATTTTTTTGTTTTTTATATTCTTTACATGTGAGCGGATGTATTGCACGGCAGCAAATGAAACCGAAACGGTTCCGTCGCTCAGTACTGTATTGTTTTTAATTGCCTTTGAAGATTGCAGCATACAGTTAATCAGGCGTTCTGTAAACGAATTAATCTTATTATGCAGTTTGGCAATTTTTACTGACTGTTTTATCTGCCCTACAATTTCGTAATCGCCCAGAATTTGCGAATCAAGCCCTCCGCCAACATGAAACAAATGCTCAACTGCAGTAATTCCTTTTTTGATGTAGGCAAGTTGTGTGAATGTTTCAGCACTGCCTTCTGTCTGCGAGCAAAGTAATTCAATCAGCTGGTTTACATTCTCAGCAAATCCGTATATCTCTGTACGGTTGCAGGTTGAAACAATAAAAAATTCATTGATTGAGTACGAAGAGCCAAGCTCAAGAAGCGTGATGTACTGCTCAGTGTTTAGTGCAAATTGTCCCCTGATGGTTGCATCAGTTCTTTTATAGTTGATGCCTGCAATAAAAAAATTTGATATGTCTTTTGTTCCTGTTCTGTGCATTTCCCTCTTTAAAAATCCAACCCGGCAAATTTAGTTTTATAACCTGCATAAGCCTAAAATATGTGTCATTACACTGTCAAATTAACGACTGATAAAAATTCTGATAATGACTGTTAGTAATCATGTTGTATCACTATTTTTGAAAGAATATTTTCATTCAACTTCTGAAACCCTTTACAGCAATGGATTCTGCGGGGTTTTGTTTTCTTTGAGGTTAAAAAAAGAAAACTGATTTTTTCAATCCTGTCAATACTCTTCTCCTTTCAGTCTTTACAGGCTCTGCTTGAAAATGAACTTTTCTTTTATTGAACAGTTACTTTTGCAGGCAATTTAAAATCTGCCTTATTTATCATGAAGCGTGGCATTCTCTTAATGAATCTTGGTTCTCCCGATTCAACGGAAGTAAAAGATGTTCGTCGGTATTTAAATGAATTTTTAATGGACGAACGTGTAATTGATATGCCCTTTCTTGCAAGATTTCTTTTGGTGAAAGGGATTATATCACCTTTCAGAGCACCCAAATCGGCAGAAGCATACAAAACCATCTGGACAAAGGAAGGGTCACCGTTAATTGAATTAACCAGGCAGCTTCGTACAGCTTTGCAGCAACAGGTTGATGAACCGGTTGAAATAGCCATGCGTTATGGAAATCCTTCCATGAAAACTGCGTTTGATGAATTGATGAGAAGGGAGCCGCAACTGGAAGAAGTGATAGCAGTACCGCTTTACCCGCATTACGCCATGTCGTCGTATGAAACGGCGGTTGAGCATGCAAAGACAGTTCATAAAAAAGAGGGGTACACGTTTGCATTGAATTTTATCAATCCTTATTATAACAACACCGATTATATTGAAGCATTAGCCGAAAGTATGAAACCCTATCTGCAGCAGGAGTATGATCATATCCTGTTCAGTTATCATGGCGTTCCTGAAAGTCATATTCGTAAAGGTGATGTTACAGGTAATCATTGTTTGAAAGTGAATAATTGCTGTGAAGTTGATTCGCCTGCACATGCACAATGCTATCGTCATCAATGTTTGGTTACGACAAAACTGGTCGCAGAAAAATTAGGCATCAGTGCAGATAAATACAGTTTCTCCTTTCAATCCAGGTTGGGTCGTGATGAATGGCTGAAACCTTATACAGCAAAGCGTTTTGAAGAATTACCAGCTGAAGGAAAGAAAAAAATTCTGGTTGCTTGCCCTGCATTTGTGAGTGATTGCCTTGAAACACTGGAAGAAATTGCAGAACAGGGAAAAGAAACATTTATGCATGCAGGTGGCGAATCGTTTACGATGATTCCCTGTTTAAATGTTCATCCCCTGTGGGTAAAAGCATTGGCAGGATGGGTGGGGAAATGAAGAATGATGAATGATGAATGATGAACGCCAACTATAAACTATAAACCACAAACTCAATGTATTTATATCTAAAAGCGATCCATATCATTTTTGTTGTAACATGGTTTGCAGGGTTGTTTTATTTTCCCCGTTTATTTATTTACAATATTGAAGCTGGTGAAAAACCTGAACCTGCCCGTACTGCCTTGCGTGAACAATTTAACGTAATGATGAAACGCCTCTGGTATGGTATCACCTGGCCTTCAGCCATACTTACGCTTATTTTTGGAACATGGGTATTGTTTGAAAGCGGCTATCTTTCCATTCTGCTTGAAAAGGGAGGAAGATGGATGCTCATTAAAATAATTTTTGTAACAGGATTGTACCTGTATCATTTATCGCTGCACAAAATATTCAAGCAGCAGATCAACGGTGTTTTCAAATATACTTCTCAGCAAATCCGCATCTGGAACGAAGTGGCTACAGTTTTTCTTGTAACGATTGTACTGCTGGTTGTTGTTAAGCAGAACCTGAGTGCATTGTGGGGTTTTATCGGGTTGCTGCTGTTTATTGTTTTGCTGATGAGTGCAATTAAGATTTATAAATTCATCCGTACAAGGAAGTAAAATTGTCAGGGCTCTTTCTTTTTCTTGAATATTTCTTAGTTTTAGTTTTTAAACAATAACCATTCAAATGAAGAAAGTATTTTTATTTGCTGTTCTTTCTGCAACAGCAGTTCTGTCCTGTGCACGTAAATCCACACCACAATCAACACCGGGAAATGATGCAACAACTGAAGTAAAGGCTCCTGTTGTTGAAGTAGCAAAATTTGAAACTTCTGTAAAATCATTAATCACAGCCAAATGTGGTCCTTGTCATATTCCTTCTGCAGGAGGTAAAAAAGTTGCCCTCGATAATTTACAGGATGCAAAAAAATGGGCTGATGAAATTGTGAAACGCATCCAGATGAACCCCGGTGAAAGAGGCTACATGCCATTCAAAAATCCAAAACTTTCTGATGCTGAAATTGCTGTATTTAAGCAATGGGTGAAAGACGGGATGAATTAATAACTGAATGTTGAGAATGGGAAAATGAAAATGCATATCACACATTTTCATTTTCCCTTTTTTATTTTCAACTTAAATCGCTTTGCTGAACTGAGGTTTATTGTTCTGTTCCCTGTTTCGCTGAATATACAAATCAAATGCACTGCAGATATTGCGGATAAAATGACGGCCTTTTGCAGTAATCTTCACTTCGTTTTCGTTCCATTCAACCAGTTCGTCAGCTTCTAATTTTTTTAATTCAGGAAAACTGTATTCTTTTAAAACGTCTTTGTCTTCTTCCCTGAAAACAGTGTTGCCCCTGCAGCTGATATCAAGAATATATTTACGGAAATGCACATCTTCTTCGTTGAGAAAATAACCCCTGAAAAGCGGTAATTCATTTTTCTGAATGGCTTCGTAATATTCGTGAATAGATTTTTTGTTTTGAGCAAAGGCAATTCCAATATCGCTGATGCTTGAAACACCAAGCGCCAGAAGTATTTCAGTGTTTTGTGTTGTATAACCCATGAAGTTGCGGTGCAGCGTACCATTGTTCCAGGCTTTGTACAGTTCATCATTGACCAATGCAAAATGATCCATGCCAATGTCGGTATATCCTGCATTCGTCAGCAGTTCTTTTCCTTTCAGGTATAATTTCAGTTTATCATCAGGCGAAGGCAGGTCATTTTCATCAAACAAACGCTGACCCCTGCTTGTCCAGGGTACATGCGCATAGCTGTAAAATGCAATCCTGTCGGGCTGCAGTTCCAGCACCTGTTCAAATGTTCTGGTAATGGTTTCCAGTGTTTGTTTGGGTAAACCATAAATGAGATCGTAGTTCACCGATTCGTAACCAATTTCCCTTGCATCGGCAGTTGCACGCTTTACATTTTCCAAAGGCTGAATACGGTTGATAATGCGCTGCACTTCAGGATCATTATCCTGCACACCATAACTTACACGCCTGAAACCAAGATCATAAAGTGTTTGCAGGTGTTCACGGGTAGTATTGTTGGGATGACCTTCCACACTAAACTCATGCTGCGGATGGATCACTGAACGGTCGAAAATATAGCTGATAAAACGTTTGAGATTTGCAGGCGAAAAGAAAGTGGGCGTACCACCGCCGAGGTGCATTTCCCTGATCACCGGTTTTTCATTAAACAGCGACAGGTACATGTCAAATTCCTTTTCAATTATTGCCAGGTATTCATCCTCCACATCGTGGTTTGTGGTGATTTTTTTGTTGCAGCCGCAATAGGTACAAAGCGATTCGCAGAAAGGCAGGTGAATGTACAGGCTGATCCCTTCCTTGCTGTTATGAATGAGGAATTGCTGCTGAAGCAACTCTTTAAAACGATCAACATCAAGCCCTTCTTTCCACACAGGTACAGTAGGGTAACTGGTGTAGCGTGGCACCGGCAGATTGTATTTTTCCACCAGATTTTTCTCAATAAAATGATTCATGGCTGCAAAGGTGCAGGGTTTTGCTGTTTGAAAAGGCTGATTCGTAAATGGTGACAGAATATTTACTTTGAGCGGCCGCTCTTTCACTTTTGACTTTATATTACCTTTGCAACCTTTAAAAATCAAGACAGGAGCGAACTATGAGTGTTAAGTACAGAGAATTTTCGCAGTTGAATTTACCCTCTATTGAACAGGAAATACTGGCCAAATGGGATGCTGAACAGGCTTTTGAAAAAAGTATTGAAGTGCGTGAAGGTGCTGAACCTTTTGTGTTTTACGAAGGTCCGCCCAGCGCTAACGGTATGCCCGGCATTCACCACGTTATTTCCCGCACACTCAAAGATCTTGTCTGCCGCTACAAAACCATGAAAGGTTTCAAAGTCAGCCGCAAGGGCGGATGGGATACACATGGTTTGCCCATTGAACTGGGCGTTGAAAAAGAACTCGGCATTACCAAAGAAGATATTGGGGTAAAAATTTCGGTGGAAGAATACAACCGCAAATGCCGTGAAGCTGTACTTCGCTACAAAGACAAGTGGGATGATATTACAACGAAGATGGGGTACTGGGTTGATCTTAACGATCCCTACATCACTTTCAAAAACGAATACATTGAAACGCTCTGGTGGTTACTGAAACAACTGTACAACAAAGGACTGTTATATCAAAGCGTCAGCATTCAGCCTTATTCTCCAGCTGCAGGTACAGGCTTAAGTTCGCATGAGTTAAATCAGCCCGGTACTTACAAGGATGTAAAAGATACTTCGGCTGTGGCTATGTTCAAGGCAGTAAAAAATGAAAGAAGCCGGTTTTTGTTTGATGCTGCAAAAAGCGAAGAAGTGTTCTTCCTTGCATGGACAACCACTCCGTGGACGCTTCCTTCCAACCTTGGTTTAACTGTTGGACCAAACATTGATTATGTGCTGGTAAAAACATTCAATCCTTACAGTGGCAAACCTTGTGCAGTTGTATTGGCGAAAGCATTGCTGCATAAATATTTTCCTGAACACCTTGATGAATTTGAAGAAGGCGGTTCGTTATACGAAGCCATCAACAACTGGTTCAACCACGACAGTGATGAATTCCTGATTGGCAGCAATGCAGAACTGAAAGCTGCTTTTGACGCACAGATCAAAAAGAAACAACTTCCTTACAAAATCGTTGCTTCATTTAAAGGAACTGATATTGAAGAATGCCGTTATGAGCAACTGATGGCTTACGAAGCAAACAAAGAAACAGGTGGTGATTCTTTCCGTGTAATTACAGGCGATTTTGTTACTACCGAAGATGGTACAGGTATCGTTCACACTGCTCCTGCATTTGGTGCAGATGACTATAAAGTTGGAAAGAAATCCGGCATTGGTATTTTAACCATGGTTGACCGTGAAGGAAAGTTTGTAGATGGGTTAGGCGAGTTCAGCAACCGGTATGTAAAGAATTACAAAGACGATCCGAATTACGAAGATGTAAACGTCGATATCTCTGTTAAACTTAAAAAAGAAAACAGGGCATTCAAAGTTGAGAAATATGAACACAGCTATCCGCATTGCTGGAGAACAGATAAACCCGTATTGTACTATCCGTTAGATGCATGGTTCATCAAAACAACCGAAATCAAAGACCGGATGGTGGAATTAAATAAAACCATCAACTGGAAACCTAAATCAACCGGCGAAGGCCGCTTTGGCAACTGGCTTGAAAATATGGTTGACTGGAACCTCAGCCGTTCACGTTTCTGGGGAACTCCGCTTCCTGTGTGGAGAACAGAAGATGGATCAGAAGAAATCTGCATTGGTACAATTGAAGAACTGAAAGCAGAAGCGGAAAAAGCAGATAAAGCACTTGGTACAAACAATGCACGCCTTACCGGCAGTGATCTTGATCTGCACAAACCTTATGTTGATGAATATGTATTAGTCAGCAACAGCGGTAAACCAATGAAACGTGTCCCTGATCTCATTGATGTTTGGTTTGATAGTGGTGCTATGCCTTACGCACAATGGGGACTGGATTATGAAAAAGTGAAGAAGGGCGAGAAATATCCGTTTAAACTTCCTGCAGGTGTTGAAAAATTCGAAGACCTGTATCCTGCAAGTTTTATTTGCGAAGGTGTTGACCAGACAAGAGGTTGGTTCTACACCCTGCATTCCATCGCATCACTGGTGTACGATAGTGTGGCTTACAAAACTGTTGTAAGTAATGGATTGGTGCTTGATAAAGCAGGCAACAAAATGAGTAAGCGTTTGGGTAATGTGGTTGATCCGTTTGAAACAATCGGGAAGTTTGGTGCCGATGCCACACGCTGGTATCTCATCACCAATGCATCTCCCTGGGATAACCTGAAATTTGATATTGAAGGGATCAAAGAAGTTCAGCGTAAATTCTTTGGTACGCTTTACAATACCTACCAGTTTTTCGCTCTTTATGCAAATGTGGATGGGTTCCATTTTGCTGAGCCCGATATTCCGCTGGAAGAGCGTCCTGAAATTGACCGCTGGATTTTGTCCTCACTTCATACATTGGTGAAGGATGTAAATGCCGCAATGGATGATTACGAACCTACACAGGCCGGTCGGTTAATTGAAGAATTTGTTGATGAACATCTGAGCAACTGGTATGTACGTCTTTGCCGCCGCCGTTTCTGGAAAGGCGAGTATGAGCAGGATAAAATCAGCGCATACCAAACATTGTATGAATGTATTGAAACCGTGGTTCGCTTAATGGCTCCTGTTTCTCCATTCTTCAGCGATGCTGTATTCCGTAATTTGAATGAGGCAACAAAACATTTTGATGCACAATCTGTGCATCATGTTGATTTTCCTGCTGCAAACGAAGCCTACATTGATAAGGCTTTGGAAGAAAGAATGCAACTGGCGCAGGATGCATCATCATTGGTGCTTTCATTGCGTAAGAAAGTAAACATCAAGGTTCGTCAGCCATTACAGAAAGTAATGATTCCTGTTTTGAGTGCTGCAATGAAAGAGCAGTTTGAGAAAGTGGAAGATATTATCAAGAGTGAAGTGAATGTGAAGGAAATTGAATATCTCACACCCGATAATTCGTTCATCAAAAAGAAAATCAAACCCAACTTTGTTGCACTTGGTAAAAAGCTGGGGGCAAAGATGAAAGCAGTGTCGGCAGCCCTTGCACAGTTTACACAGGAGCAGATTAACCAGTTTGAAAAGGAAACTGTTTATAACCTGTTGATAGATAATGAAACCGTTCCTTTATATTTGACAGATGTTGAAATTTTGAGCGAAGATGTGCCCGGCTGGATGGTGACAAACAAAGGAGCCGTTACCGTGGCGCTGGATGTAACTGTAACCCCTGAACTTCTGAATGAAGGGAATGCAAGGGAAATAGTGAACCGCATCCAGAAAATCCGCAAGGAGAGCGGATTTGAGTTGACCGACCGAATTGCTGTTCAGGTGTCAGATAATGAAACCCTCAGCCCTTCTATCACTCAATTTAAATCCTATATTTGCGCCGAAATTTTGGCAGACGATCTTGACCTGGTGCCTGGCCTTAGCAACGGTACTGACGTTGAGGTTAATGACATAACGATCAAAATAAACGTTTCTAAAAAAGGAGGATAGAATGGCAACTAAAAAGAAAGCAGCAAAACCTGCTCCTAAGAAGGCAGCAAAGCCTGCTCCGAAAAAACCGGCAAAACCTGCTGCAAAAAAGCCAGCTCCTAAACCTGCTGCCAAAAAAGCAGGGAAAGCGGTTGCAAAGCCTGTAGCAAAAAAAGCAGCTCCTAAAAAAGCGGCTCCTAAACCTGCGCCTAAAAAGGCGGCAAAACCTGTTTCAAAACCAGTAGCAAAGAAACCTGAAGTGAAGAAAGCCGAAGTAAAGAAACATGCGCCTGCAGCAAAACCAGAAGTACACGGCGCCATTAAACCAACCGTTAAACAAGCAATTAAAGAATTGAAAAAAGAAGCAAAAAAGCCCGTACCTGTTAAAGAAGTGAAGCCCATTAAAACATCGGTTTCCACTTCAGTGCGTTATCAGCCTGATTTTACAAAGTCAGTACTGGATAAAGTGGAAGAGCAGAAACCACAGGGGCCATTGGTACGTTACAGTGATACAGAGTTAGTTGAGTTTAAAGAACTGATACAGCGTAAACTTGAATCTGCAAAAAAAGAACTTACTTATCTGCAGGGGTTAATTACCCGTAAAGATGATATGGGTGGGGATGGTGATGAAGGCAGATATATGACAATGGAGGATGGCAGCGTAAGTATGGAACGTGAACAACTGAGCCAGATGGCCAGCCGCCAGATTACTTACATTGATCACCTTGAAAAGGCATTGATGCGTATAGAAAACAAAACGTACGGCATTTGTCGTGTTTCAGGTAAGTTGATTGACAAGGCCCGCCTGCGTGCAGTACCTCATGCAACTTTAAGCATGGAAGCAAAAACCGGAATAGTTAAGACTCCATCAACTGGTGAATAAGTAGTTTACACTGGCAACAGCCAAATAAATAAAAAAGGGGAAGTTCTTCCCCTTTTTTATTTTCATGTTATTTGCTATTAAACAAGTTTCTTTTTCATCACTATATGCGGAATGGTAATTTTAATAAACTCATCACCGTCCTGCTTATACCCCAGTTTTTCAAAAAAATGCCAGGTTTCTTTCCGGGCATCCATCACAACTGTTTTGTAGCCCCTGTCTCTGGCTATATTCTCAGCAAAGTGCATTAACGATTCGCCAATTCCCTTTCCCCGCTGGTTATTCTGCACAGCAATCTGTCTCAAACGAACAATTGAATTATTTACATGCTTCAAAAAACAGCAGCCGAGTATTTTGTCATCATCAAAAGCTGCAATATGAATGTCGTCTTTTTCAGTAGAAAGTTCTTCCGGGTCAAACTCAAGTCCCAATGGCTTGCGCAAAATATCGTACCGCAACTGCAGTGATTGTTTGTATTCCTTGGTTCCGTAGTCAATTTGTTTTAATGCCATAACCGGGTTTATCAGGGTGGTTAAGATACATTATTTTATGCAAAAACAAACAGTTGTTGCTTAAGGAATTGTATTTGCAGGCCCAATTTAATTAATAGTTTGAAGATAAGTGATTCTTGATCTGGTACAGTCAGAAAATGAGGCAATTAAGACATTTTTTCAAGATTGCTTGTCAATTGTGTAAAAACTCTATTTTTGCACCCTGTAACCAAATTATTACGACAATGTCAGACATCGCAGCAAGAGTTAAAAAAATCATCGTTGACAAATTAGGTGTTGAGGAATCTGAGGTTAACCCTGAAGCTTCTTTTACTAATGATTTAGGAGCTGATTCATTAGACACAGTTGAACTGATCATGGAATTTGAAAAGGAGTTCAACATTTCTATCCCCGATGAACAAGCTGAAACCATCACAACTGTTGGTCAGGCTGTAGCTTATTTAGAAGAACACGCTAAGTAAATTCAGTACCGCCCCGGCGGTATAAACCTTTCTTTTACCAGGCAACTTATGCAGCTCAAACGAGTAGTAGTTACCGGAATTGGTGCCATTACACCATTAGGCAAAACTCTTGATGAATATTGGGAGGGACTGGTTAATGGTGTATCTGGCGCTGATTTCATCAAGCAATTTGATTGTTCCAAGTTCAAAACAAGATTTGCCTGCGAGGTAAAGAATTTTGAACCCACAGAATATCTAGATAAAAAAGAAGCAAGAAAAATTGACCGCTTTACCCAGTTCGCTTTAATAGTCAGCGATCAGGCCGTGAAGGATGCCGGCATCAGCAAGGAAAATGTTGATGTTGACAGGGTAGGCGTCATCTTCGCCAGCGGAATTGGAGGATTAATCACATTCCAGGAAGAAGTTTCGGCTTATGCCACCGGCGATGGAACTCCCCGCTTCAATCCTTTCTTTATACCAAAAATGATTCTGGACATTGCAGCCGGGCAAATATCAATGCGTCATGGCTTCAGAGGTCCTAACTACGCAGTAGTTTCAGCATGTGCATCCTCAACGAATGCCATCATTGATGCGTATGATAACATTCGTCTGGGTAAAGCAGATATTGTTCTTACAGGTGGTAGTGAAGCAGTGATCAGTGCTGCCGGTTTAGGCGGATTTAATTCTATGAAGGCCCTCAGCGAAAGAAATGATGATCCGAAAACAGCAAGCCGCCCGTTTGATAAAGACCGTGATGGTTTTGTAATGGGCGAGGGTGCCGGAATGTTGATCCTGGAAGATCTTGAGCACGCATTAAAACGTGGTGCAAAAATTTATTGTGAAATAGCTGGCGGTGGTGCTACTGCCGACGCACATCATATTACAGCTCCTCATCCGGAAGGGCTGGGTGCCAACAATGTAATGAAAACAGCGCTGAGAGATGCAGGTCTGCAGCCATCAGACATTGATTACATTAATGTGCACGGTACATCCACTCCTTTAGGGGATATTGCTGAAACAAAGGCAATCCTGAATGTTTTTGGAGAACACGCTTATAATTTAAACATCAGTTCAACCAAATCAATGACGGGGCATTGCCTTGGGGCAGCAGGTGCCCTTGAAGCTATTGCCTGTGTAATGAGTGTGGTGCATGATATTGTGCCTCCAACCATCAATCATTTCACCGATGACCCCGGCCTGGATTCAAAACTCAATTTCACATTTACTAAAGCTCAGAAGCGTACAGTACGTGCAGCTTTGAGCAACACTTTTGGATTTGGCGGGCATAATGCTTCTGTGATTGTAAAAAAATATTCCTGATTTAGTTTAGATTTGTTCATCACATCATGAATAAAGGGAAATGAATTCTTTTTATAAGGTGATGAGGTTACTAATACTATGGTGCGGAATCTGGTCCGTCAAATATTACCGGCAAGAAACAAATTCGAAAGTAATCTTCGTAATGTGCTTGGTTATAACCCAGGTGATATTATGCTGTACAAAACAGCATTAAGTCATCGTTCTGTTAAGGAGGGTAGTGACCAGAATAATGAACGGCTTGAATTTCTTGGGGATGCTGTTTTAAGTGCAGTGGTTGCCGATTATCTCTTTAAAAAATATCCATACAAGGGCGAAGGGTTTTTAACCGAAATGCGCAGTAAAATGGTAAACCGTGCAACGCTTAATGATATTGCTTTGCGTATGGGATTAAAGAAGATAACCATCTACAATAAAGGAGATAATTCGCTTAAAATATCGCAGATTTTTGGTAATACGCTCGAGGCATTGCTGGGAGCCATTTATCTCGATCTTGGATATAAAAAATCCCAGCGGTGGATCATGAAGAATGTGATTATACCACACCTTTTCATGGAAGAACTGGAAGTTCTTGAAATAAATCAAAAGAACAAGTTGTACGGATGGGCTAATAAAAATGGAAAGGTTCTTGAATTTGAAACGTTGGAGGAAAAGGTTGAAAACGGACGTCGTTTGTTTACAATAGGAGCTGTGGTTGATGGAGATTTAATTGCAGAAGGGAAGGCGTTTAATAAAAAAGATGCCAGCCAGATTGCAGCACAAACTGCAGTAGAAAAGCTAGGTATTAACTGATTTTGATTTCCATTTCTTTACTTCTTATTTTTGCGCAGGTTATTACGGAGACTTGCTCGAGTGGTTGAAGAGGCACGCCTGGAAAGTGTGTATACGGGAAACCGTATCAAGAGTTCGAATCTCTTAGTCTCCGCATAAAAAAGCTGTCTGGTAAAGGCAGCTTTTTTTAGTGCTTATTGAGGCTGATTTGATGTTATTTTTTGCAACACATTATTAAGTTTCACCTTCATTTCATCTTCATCAGAATATATAATGTGATAGTCGCTTACTCCTGAAACTGTTGTTGAATGTTCTGCATTTTTATGGCGCATATAAATAATTGGTTTCCCCTTTCCCTTTGCATAACCGGCTTCAATACCAATTCCAATTCCAATTCCTTTGTACGAAGTTTCGGCTATCAGCAAATCACTGTTTTCAATTTCTTTTACTGCATACATCATCATTTCCTGTTCCTGTTCAGGATCAAACCTGTAGTGATCAACAAATACAAACGGGAGAATTTTAAAAGCTGTTAAGATTTCAGCAATTGCATCCAGCTCATGCTGCAGAAATTTTCTTTTACTGAAGTTGACTGAAATATATGCTTTCATGTTTTATAACAATACCTGTGTTGCAAAATTGGGATCAGTTTCGTTTCAAACCTGCTGATTGAAATAAATGTACAATGAAACAATTGAACGATAAAATGATCATCTTCGCAACAGATTTTTGCTTACTATTCCTTTACTTTGAACAGGCCTGTATTTTTTTCAAACACATTTTCAATGAACAAGCTTTTTGTTATTCTGTTAAGTTTAATCAGCATTAACCTTTTTGCGCAGAAAAAAAATTTTATTCAATACGTAAATCCTTTGATAGGAACGCAAAAGATGGGGCATACTTTTCCCGGTGCCACTGTTCCGTTCGGGGCTGTTCAGCTTAGTCCTGATACAGATACAATTCCGTATGAAATGAATGGAAAATATAATGGTGATGTGTACAGGTATTGTGCAGGCTACCAATATGACGATGCTACAATTGTTGGCTTCAGCCATACTCATTTCAGCGGCACAGGACACAGCGACTTAGGCGATTTTTTAATTATGCCCACTACAGGTGTACTTCAGTTAAATCCCGGAACTGCCACTCATCCTGAAACAGGCTATCGTTCAAGGTTTTCGCACAGTTCAGAAATAGCTCAGCCAAACTACTACAAAGTAAAACTGGACGATCATAACATTTCGGCAGAACTAACCACCACCGCAAGAGTGGGATTTCATCAGTATACGTTTCCTTCAACAGACAATGCCAATATTATTCTTGATTTAATGCATGGTATTTATAATTATGAAGACAAAAATACCTGGACGTATATACGAATTGAAAATGATACATTGGTAACCGGCTTCAGGCAAACAAATGGCTGGGCAAGAACAAGGACTGTTTATTTTGCCATGAGTTTCAGTAAGCCTTTTAAAGAATACGGTAACAAAGATTACAGCAAAGCACAAGTGTATCGTGGCTTTTGGAGAAGGTTTGATCAAAGCAGAAACTTTCCTGAAATGGCTTCAAAAAACTTACGAGCATGGTTTTCATTCGGCCGCATGAACGAAGGTGAACAGTTGAAAATAAAATTTGCGCTTTCGCCTGTAAGCACCAACAATGCTTTGCAGAATTTAAGAGTTGAAACGCCATCATGGAATTTTCAGGAAGTAAAAAATAAAGGACAACAGCAATGGAATACTGAGTTGTCGAAGGCGGATGTGGAGTTTGAAGAAAAAGATAACATGGTGAATTTCTATACAGCGCTGTATCATACCTTTTTGGGTCCAACAGTTTACATGGATGTAAACGGGCAATACAAAGGTCTTGATCAGAATGTATATACTGCAAACGGGGTTACAAATTATACTACGTTTTCGTTATGGGATACGTACAGAACCCTGCATCCTTTATTCAATCTTCTTCAGCCAAAGCGAAATGCGGATATGGTGCAGAGCATGCTTGCACACCAGCAGCAAAGTGCAGAACATATGTTGCCGGTGTGGAGCCATTATGCCAATGAAAACTGGTGCATGAGCGGTTATCATGCAGTGAGTGTAATTGCTGATGCTGTTGCAAAAAATGTAAAAGGATTTGATGCCAACAAAGCGCTGGATGCCTGCGTACAAACTGCAAGAACAAACTATTTTATGAAACTGGGTGATTATGTGAAGCATGGTTACGTGCCGGAAGATCAACTGCGGGGCATTTCTGTTTCAACTACACTTGAGTTTGCATTTGACGACTGGTGTATTGCTCAGCTTGCTCAAAAACTTGGCCGGAAAAATATTTATGAAGAATTCATCAGGCGTTCACAAAACTGGATGAATGTGTATGACGCATCTATTGGTTACATGCGGCCAAAATTCAGTGATGGAAGTTTCAGAAAAAATTTCGACGTGCTGTCCACACATGACCAGGGTTTTATTGAAGGCAATGCATGGAACTTCAGTTTGTTTGTTCCGCATGATCCGAAAAGGATGATTGAATTGATGGGAGGCAATAAAATGTTTATCCCGCATCTTGATTCATTATTTACAATGGAACTGCCCGATGAATTTTTTAAAGAAACAGAGGATATTACAAGGGAAGGTATTATTGGCAACTATGTGCATGGCAATGAACCATCGCACCATGTGGCATATCTCTACAACTTTACCAATCAGCCATGGAAAACGCAGGAACGCATACGCATGATTCTGAAAAAGCAATACAAGGCTTCTGTTGATGGGCTTGGTGGTAATGATGATTGCGGGCAAATGAGTGCTTGGTATATTTTTTCATCTTTGGGGTTTTATCCGTTTGCACCGGGTAATAATATTTACCAGCTGGGAAGCCCTGCAGTAAGAAAAGCTGTATTAAGTTTCGAAAACGGAAGAAAGCTGATCATTGAAACAAACAACCAATCTGCAGCAAATGTGTATGTAAAACGGGTGCTGTTAAATGGCAAACTAATTACTGCCACTTCAATAACACACCAACAATTAATGCAGGGGGGGACATTGTTGTTTGAAATGAGCGGTGAACATAAGTAGAAAAGTAATAGTGTTTCAGCCAGTTGAATTCAACTTCTTTTTTGAGAACAGTTACTTAATCTGTAACTAAGTAATACGGGTGAAATTTATTCTATGTGCTGATGAGTATTCACTTCATAGGTGTTGTGATTTATCTTCATCAATTTGTAATTGTCTTCAGCTAAACCATTTTTTACAGGGCTATTGAGTTGTATCAGCATCTTGACGAATGATCAGGCACAATCTTCACTACCATAAAGGTATTTTCTTTCAGACGGTTTAATATTCCATTTAATTCAGTAACCTTTCCTCAGGTATATTGGTTCAATAAATGCAGTTCAAACCTTTTTTTGAAATCCTCATTTCCGGGTGTACATTTAAAGGTGATAATGGAATCATCTGCCAAGACTGTGGATCTGTTTTAGAAAGGTACTTACTGACTTAAATGATTTAGAGATGAAAAAGTTATTCTTCATCCTGTCCTTATGGTTACCCACCTTAGCTTTTGCACAATCGTACAAAATCACTCACAAAGGCGACCTCAGCAGCAACTGGTATTATTCGCCTAAGTCAACAGGTTTTGAATACAACACCATTTTCACCAACCCGGAGGCAGTAAAAAATGCAGGGGAATTAAAAAATCCGGTACAGGCAAATGATTACAATACTAACCTTGAGCGGCAGGATCAGCTTGCACAGTTATTTATCAATTACATGACTGATGGCGGCATTACAATTAAAGCAGTTAATGAAATAACGGAAAATTTCTACAGCAATTTCATTGCTGATAATGAATACGACGATTACCTGCAACATATTCAAACAACAGGTGAGCAAATAAGCCGTAGTGATTATTTTAAATCAAAGTACGCAAATGGCCTGCCGTCAAAAATTTCGCAAACAACTGTTGATGGTCATAAAACATATTATTATCTGGCAAAAGCAGAGCAGGACAATGATGCAAAATCTGAATCAAAGGAATTAAGTTTTTTTGTTTTCATCAATGATGCAGAAGGAATTTTAATTACTGCAGCTTGTAAGTACATCGAAGGAAAAAGTACACAAACACTCAGTGAGTATGAACAACTGATGTATCAGCATATCAGTGAATTGCAGTTTACAAAAACTGATGGAAGTCCCGGAGGAGCTACTGATCCATCTGTAACAACACCTTCAAGCAACCCCGGCCAGAAAGAAAGTGATGTGCCATGGACCATTATTATTGGCACTGTATCTGCCGCAGCAGTTGCAGGTATTATCAGGCAACTGGTTAAAAAGAGCGCTGCAAAAACAAAATCAAAAACCAACCAGCAAAACAAGAAAGAAAACAATGATGAGGAAGAAGAGGCGCATTATATTCTGCAGTTGAATAAAGATTCTTTCCGTTTATTTCTCAATCAACCAGAAGTTTTGCAGGTGCAGGTTTGGAAAGTAACTGCAAAAGGAAAAGCTGCTGTACAGGCTGAAGTAAATATTCAAAACCCGGAAAAAAACCTGAAAATTTCGGCGCAATCAACAGGCATTGGATTAAATGCTCAACTGCTGCTTGATAAACAACCAGCCCAACAGCAGTTTAACCTGAATGTTCAGGCAACTGCAGAAGGGAAAGCTATTCAAAAGACTGTTGAAATTATTGCTGAAGGCAAAATGCAGATTGTAATAGAAACACTGCCAGCTAACAAGCGAACCCTGCGACCAGATACAAATAAAGTAATTACATGCCTTGCGGAAGTAATGGATGAAAATGGAAAGACTGTTCCTGAACTGACAAAAAAAATTCAGTTTAAACCACATAGTAACTGGATTGATTTGTCGGATCCTGTAATGGATAAAAACAGGATTGCCATCAATATTGCAGCTTCCAACCCCGACCAGGTATCGCCGGGTTCACACATTCCAAAAAATGTAACACTTTCACTTGTCATGGATGATGTGAAGGAGAAAGAAGAAATACTGCAAACGGATTTGGTGATTGAATTGCTCGATTGCAGGCTTGATACAGATGTTTCATATTGTTCATTTCCCGTAACCGATAATCAAAAAGAAATCACCTTCAATGCTTTCGTTGAGAACCCAGGTGATGAACCGTGGAATTTCGAAGCTGAATACAAAAAAGGAACTGATCCTGACGAGCCGTTAACACAGATCAGCATCAGCAAAAAATCTGATTCAGAAGTAACCATTACTTTAACCGGGCCGGTTGAAAAACCAGGACCAAATGAAACTGCTCTGAGCAAAAATCTGGTCATTTCTGCTTACCAGGAAAATGAAAAACCTTTGGAACGCCACATTCGTGTAACAGTAACCCAGGTGGGTCTTTTTATTAAACATGGTGCAGATAACAATCAGCTTTCCTATACTGCACAGGGAGAGTTTGAACGTAGTATTGAATTTGTTTTGTACAGATTCAGTAAGGAATCAAATGAAATTGTTGTTGACAAAGCAGGACTAAAGCAATTGAAATTTGAACTGAAAGAGGAGGCGCAGGATATTGTCAATTTTGAAAGTGTGCTGAAAGTGAGTTATAGTTTTTCTGATCTTGTTGGTAATATCCCTTACGGACGATACAAAATGAAAAGTGAAGAACAAATGCCAGGCTTTGGTGATGTGTTTACGTTAACCTATCTCGTTCAGGCTCCCTGTAACCCTGAAGATAATCCTGAACAGTTTCAGCTTGAACTGCAATTGAAGGTAAAGACATACGGCATTGGAACAGAATTTCCTGATTGGGTTGAAGCATATAATAATTGCAAAAAAGTAATTCTGAAATTAGTTCCGCCAGGCGAAACGCAAACCAAACTGTACGACTTACTCGAAGCAAGAAAATATACATTAGGTGCTGAAGGATTAAATGAATTACGGAAACGTATCTGGAAAATTGCATACAATCTGATTTTAGCAGAAGGTGCTGAAGGCTATAAAACTGAAGAAGCATGGGCCAACTATATTACCACTACTCTTGAATGGACAGAATGGGCTGGTGATCTTGCATTTAATGCTTTGGTAGCGTATTACATGAAAAGTGCTGCAGGCGCAGTTGGTTTAAGCATGGCAAAGGCCGGAATGATAGAAGCACTGAATTATTACATCTATGAAAATGGTTCATTAGATGATTTTATGGACAGGCAGTACAGTAAAATTGTGCCGTTGCTTGTAAATGTTGCCAAGGGCAGAGTAATCAGTGTTGAGAATATTGAAATGGTTGTAAAGAAAAACAAACCACTGGCTGTAGCCATTTTTGTAAGCTGTGAATTTTTATTTAATCTGTACCAAACAAAATCGGTGGTGGAAGCAGCAAAATTAACTGCCGGACAAATTATAGACGAAATCATTATTCGCAAGGCCACTTTGCAGTTGCATAAAAATCAATTGAAGTACAATATTAAAGTCACTACTGCTCAGGCATCGCTTGAAGATGTTGTAAAAAATATTAAAGTAAAAGACGGCAGGCAATACATTGAAGTGGATAAACTGATGGAAATTATGCGTGATCCTGCACAGGTTCGCACACTTAAAAACAGCGCCCCCGATTGGTTAAAAAAAGTATTTGATGATTCAAGGTCTGAGATTTATAAAAAGCATGATACCGAACTGAAAAAGTATGTGGCAGATACCTATAAAATCAATCCTGATGATATAAAGATTGATGATTTCAGAACACCGGGAGCAGGCGGTTCTTACAACCTTAATACCGACAGGGATTACAGGGTGCTGCGTAAAGTAAAAACAGCGGATGGGCAGGAAATATGGATAGAACTTCAACGGAAAAACTGGATTGATAAGTCTTATGAAACTTTTGGAGAACTAACGGGCAAGCCTTATGGTTTATCAGACAAAGAATGGGCAGAGAGGCATTTGCAAAGAGCAACAGACCGTTTTGATGCTGAGGCAGGAAAAGATTATTCAGATCATATTTACAATGCAGATACCGGCGAACTTATTAAAGGGGAACCAAACATTGTAAAAGTTAAACATGGTGAAGGAACACTTTATGATGCTGAAGGTATTGGTAAAATGTATCAGAATAAAGTGATGAATGCACTGGAACCTGGAACAGTTCCTGAAGCATATGCGCAGGCACAAAAAGCAGTTGACTCATTAAAAAAAGTAAAGGAAAGTTATGCCGGTCAAAACTTTGAAGTATCTCCAACATCTGAGAAACTCAATAAAGCAATGGAAATAATTTCAGGTGCCAAAACCGATGTAAGGGCAACTCCCGGTGAAGTGGAAACGCTGAATAACCAACTTCAGAAGCTGGGGTATAAGGATGTGGGTGAAGTATCGAAAGACATTGCAAATGAATTTAAAAACCTTAAACAGTTTGATAATAAAAGCCAGGTTTATAAAGTAACACAGTAAAACCATATCTATGCAAGTTTGTTCACAATGTGGTACAGTCATTTCTTCGCAGGCAACAAGCTGTCCTTCCTGCGGATTACAAATCAGTTCCAATAATTCTGTGAGTGATATCCTGGAAACACCTTTGCAGAAAATGGAAAAAGGAATTACCAAATCACTGCAGGATAATGCCCGGAATTTTGTTCAGAAACAGGCGCATGAACAACTGGAAAAAATTAGTAAAGCTCCTGTAACTAACGCCGAAAGCATGGATCAATCTTCTTTTGAACAGATGCAGCCGGCAGCACCAACGAATCAAAAAGGAATAATTCAGAGCGCTGAGGTAAAAAAAAGAAGCAGCATCAGCTTTGTATTTTGGATATACATTGCACTCAATTTAGCCCTGGCTTATTTTGGTTATATGATTTATGAGGTGATGTTTGTTCTGATGATCTCTTTTTTAACTGTAATTACTGTTTTGATACGGGCAGGCAGCCCAAAACCATTTAACTGGCTGGCAAAGCTTTTATTAATAGCGCAAACAGCTGCTTATATTTTTTTAGAAATGAGATGGCTGGATTATTTATTTGAGCTGCGCATTTCGCAAATTATTATTGCACTGCTTCTTGTAAATCTTATTCTTGTTTTTAAAGGAAACAGAACAACTAATTAAAATTGTACAATATGTTACCAGCTTTAGAAAATAAACAGATCAAAACTTCACGTATTGCCTGGATGGTTGCCGCAGTTTTTTTTGTTCTAATGTTGCTCCCTTTTGCTGAAGGAAATATTTTCAGTCAGCTATGGGCAGTTGCTTTTCTGAGTTTCTTTTTTGGTATTTCTTCTGTAATAGTTGCGGTAATGTACCAGATGCGTTCAAACAAGTTTAAAAAATTAATTTCGGGAGAAATGGCCATTGCCCAATGGACGCTTACTGAACTTGATAAATTGAAATTTATTGATCGTCAGTATGAAGAAAGGAAAAAGAAAAACAAGATCAACTTTGTTCTGGTTAGCGTTCTGACAGTTGTAATTTTTGGATTTTTTATAATTATGATGGATGATGATAACCGAATGGTAATGGTATATATCATGCTTGGTTTTTTATTACTTTTTGGCTTCTTTGCCTTTTATATGCCCGGGCATTTTCGAAATAAGAACCTGAAAGGCGATGCACATATCATCATCGGGAAAAAATTCGCATACATCAATGGTTTTTTTCACAATTGGGATTTCCCTTTCTCTGGTATAGAAAATATTGAGATAATTGAAGATCCATTTCATGGAATTCATTTGGTGTACTACTATTATGCAAAATCAACGGTAAGGAATACCGAAGAAATAGATATACCTGCACCAAAGAACATTAATTTAAATGATCTGAAAGAAAAACTAATGGCTGTTTAGAAAGCTTTGTTTCTGTTTTACTGTTCGGCTTTGAGTAAAGCAAACATATCAAGACTGATAAATTTCCCGTTTTTGATTTCACATTCTTTCATGGTTCCTTCATGTGAAAAGCCAAGCTTTTCCAGTACTTTTTTTGAGTTGCCGTTTTCTGTTTCAACAATTGCTTCAATTCTGTGTAACCCCAATTGTGTAAATCCATATTCACAAATAAGGGAAGCTGCTTCAGTTATTATTCCCTGTCCCCAGAATTCAGGCAATAACCAGAATCCGATTTCAGCTTTTTTATGCTCCTTGCTCAGATTGTTTAAGCCGCAAGCTCCATAAAAAACTGTATTACCTGAATTGCAAACAGCCCACCATATTCCGGTTCCTTTGTCTCTGAGATCAGAAAAGAATTTCATCTGTGCTTTTGCAGATTCAAGGCTTTCATAGCTTACTCCATAGTACTTGATTACAATTGGATGTGAAAGTCCATTGAAAACATTTTCAATGTCGTCAGCAATAAATTCTCTGAGTTGTAATCTTTCAGTTTGTAAAACGGGAAATGCCTGCATCAGTTTGTTTTGCTATTTGAACGGGCAGATAGTTATTGATGATATGCAGCCATGTCATCAAATAACTTTTCTGCATTTTTTGTTGTTATTCGCTTTACGTCATCCAGAGAAACCTGTTTTGCTTCTGCAATTTTTTCAGCAATGTATGTTAAATAGGAAGGTTCATTACGTTTGCCACGAAATGGAACCGGGGTAAGATAGGGTGCATCCGTTTCCAATACTATGTGCTCAAGCGAAATTTCTTTCAGTACTTCGGTAAGTCCTGATTTTTTGTACGTCACAACACCACCAATACCCATTAAAAATCCAAGATCAGTAATTTGCCTGGCTTCATCAACTGTTCCGCCAAAGCAATGGAAGATCCCTCTCAGTTTTCCATTTTGATTTTTGGCAACAAGTTCTATACAATCCTGTGTTGAGTTGCGGCTGTGAATAACGATAGGTATACTATGTTGCAATGCCAGGCCAACCTGGAACTGAAACGCTTCTTTTTGTTCTTTCACAAAGGTTTTGTCCCAATAATAATCAAGACCAATTTCTCCTACTGCCGCAAATGTTCGTTTACCTAACCATTCTTCCACAACAGCCAGTTCAGTTTTATAGCTTTCATTCACGTAACAGGGGTGAAGCCCCATCATGGCAATGCAGAGTGCAGGATATTGTTCTTCCAGCTTTACCAAATCGGGGATGGAACTGCTGTCAACATTGGGCAGATATATTTTTTGAACACCCGATTCCCTGGCACGTGTTATTACTTCGTAAATATCCTCTTTAAATTCTTCGAGATAAAGATGCGCATGTGTGTCAATCATATACATGCCGCAAAAATACAGTTTCGGTAACCCTGTTACCAGCCAAAAAAAGTTTTTTTAACACCTGTTAAACCAACCATACATATTAAAGTCTCTTATTTGTTCGTTTTAATATTCACAACACAAAAAAGTGCAAACATGAAAACAAGTAACATTATCATCACCAGCAGCCTTACCCTTGTACTGTTTGGTGCATTAACCCTTACTTCCTGTAAAAAAGAAAGCAGTTCTGCTTCAGATCAGGCAGCAACTGAAGAAGCGATTGTAAACGATAACGAGGCCGAAGCCGCTTATGATGAAGTATTTGACAATACAATGGGTATTGGTGTTGAAACCGGCGAAGATATTGGAATAACAGGCAGTGTTGGTGTATTTGGCGGAAGAACTGAAACAGGCTATTACGCTGGCCGACCCGACAGTGTACGTTGTTTTACAGTAACCGTAACACCGGCTACAATTGGAGTTTTCCCAAAAACTGTAACTATTGATTTTGGAACAGGCTGTACCGGCAAAGACGGTAAAGTTAGAAAAGGGAAAATTATTACAGTATTTACCGGCCGTATGAAGGTGCCCGGCAGCAAGGCTAGTACAACCTTTGACGGTTATAAGGTTGACAGTTTAAGTGTTTCCGGAACCCACGAAGTGATAAATAACAGTACAAGTAATAACCAGATATTCACAACCCGTGTTATTTCCGGAAAACTTACATGGGATAGTGGCCGTTGGGTAGCCTGGAGCAACACCCGTACAGTTACTCAGTTAGAAGGAAACGGTACCCCACTATGGCCGTTGGATGATATTTTCACAATTACAGGTGCCGGAAAGGGCGAAAACAGCAAAGGCAGGTCTTGGAGCCATGAAATAATTGAGCCTTTGGTTAAAAAATTCACATGCCGCTGGATTTCAAAGGGTATAATCCGGGTTACTCATAATAGCAAAACCGGGACTCTGGACTTTGGAAATGGGGATTGTGATAATAAGGCAACCCTGACGGTAAACGGAAATGTAAAAGTTATTACCCTCCGTTAAGAAAAAACACTTGCAACTGATAAAAGAAATTGTACCTTAGCAAAAGTTTTCATAGGGTACGGATTAAAAACGGGCCAGGGTTTCCACCCCGGCCCTCCTTATTTTATAGCTTCAAAGCGATACCCCTCAGATGAAAAAAACTTTAATGTCTCTGTAAGAGCATATTTCATATTGGGAAAAGCCTTTTCGCTGTCGTGAAAAACGATGATTGAACCAGGTTGCCCCTTTTTCTTTACATAATTATAGCATTGTTGCGGGGTCTTTTTTGTATCAAAATCTGCACTGATAACACTCCACATTATCACTTTAAAAGGAGGTTTTGATTGTTGCAATACCTGTGCCTGGAAATAATTGATTTTTCCATAAGGAGGGCGCATTAAATCTGAATCAATCCATTTCGCAGCTTCCTTCACATTGTTCAGCCATATATCGTCTTTTGTTTTGAACCCGTTTAGATGGTTATGTGTATGATTACCTGTGCGGTGACCTTCAATTAAAATACGTTTATATATATCAGGGTTTTCTTCTACATTCTTTCCAATGCAGAAAAAAGTTGCTTTTGCATTATATTTTTTTAATTCATCCAGTACAAAAGTTGTTACTTCAGGATGAGGGCCATCATCAAATGTGAGATACAGAACCTTTTCTTTTGAAGGGATTTTCCAAAGAAGATTTTTGGGAAACATCATGCGAAGCCACCAGGGGGTTGTAACTATATACCACATAGATTAAAATTAAGTGCAGAATTTAATAGCCTGTAATTTGTATCAGTTTTCCTTTATAAAGTATCCGCTTGCCTTTGTTCTTTAAAAATTTATCCTGCGTTTCACGGTTCAGCATTTCATTGGCATAATCCTGTTCTTTATTAAGACTTATTGATGCCGGGCTGCCATTGATTACAGCTTCAATACAATATTTATTCAGCAGTTCGGGCAATGTTTGGTAAAACAACCCTTCATTGATAAACACATCTGCTCCCAAAACTTTGTTTCCTGATGAAGCAATAATACCAACAATACTACTGTCTCTTTTACTGAATTGCTTTAAAAAGAATTTTACATATTCATTTGTACTGTCTGCAATTTTATGATTGCTGAGAAGTGTTGCATAGGAGGAAGAAGATGTTTGATTATTCAGCACCAGTAACCGTCTTATTTCTTCCCACAGCTTTTTCTGATTGTGTGCCGAGTCAATGATTTTTTGTAGCCCTGATGCTGCATTGCCACCATAGCTGAACTTTTTTTCATGTTCGCTCCAGCGGCTTTCTTCAATACAATAAACGGGAATTGTATATTCTTTTTTTCCGGGCATCAGAATGGTATCTGCAGCTATTACACGATCCTGCCTGCCGCCTGTAACCATTTCTCCGCTGCGGATAAATATCTTTTCATTACTGTTGTTTTCAATGATAAGTACATTGATATTATCAACCATGTAATTGCCCCGTTCTTTGATTTTTACCCAGCCTTTTTTAAGTGCTGTTTTTAAAGGATAAAAAACCTGGTCATTTTGCTGAACAATCATTTCGCTGCTGTCGGTTCGTTTTACAGGAATCAGTTTCAGGTGTTTGTATGTTACGGCACTGTCATATTCAACGTACAGCGAAGGGTAAACGAAAGTTGATTGTGAAAAACCAACCAAAGAAAGAATACAGAATAATACAGAAAATACATTTCTCATTCCTGTTCAAAGTAAAGCAATATATCTCATGTGCAATAGTGAATGAACCCTTTATCTTTGCGGCATGAGTGTAAGAGTAAGATTTGCCCCGAGTCCCACAGGTGGACTGCATTTAGGCGGCGTACGCACAGTGTTGTACAATTATCTTTTTGCCAAACATCATGGCGGTGAGTTTATTGTTCGTATTGAAGATACGGATCAGACCCGTTTTGTTGCTGGTGCTGAAGAATACATTTTTGAGTGTTTGAAATGGTGCGGATTAGATCCTGATGAAAGTGTAAACCATGGAGGTGAATATGGTCCTTACCGCCAGAGTGAGCGCAAGCCTATGTACCGCAAATATGCGGAAGCATTGGTTGCAGATGGTTATGCTTATTATGCATTTGATACGCCGGAAGATCTTGAAAAAATGCGTGAAGAAAACCGTTCGGAAGAAAACCCTTCACCGCAATATGATCACCGCATCCGCAAAAAAATGCGTAACAGTTTATCGCTTACAGATGATGAAGTGAAACAACTGCTTGCAGATAATACAGCGCATGTTATTCGTATAAAAATGCCGGAAAATGATGTGGTGAGTTTTACTGATATGATCCGTGGTGATGTAAGTTTCCAGACAGGATTGGTTGATGATAAAGTGTTACTGAAAGCTGATGGTATGCCAACGTACCACCTGGCAGTGGTTGTGGATGATTACCTGATGAAAATTACACATGCATTTCGTGGTGAAGAATGGCTGCCCAGTGCACCGGTTCACCTGTTGTTGTGGAAATATCTTGGATGGGAATCATCAATGCCTAAATGGGCTCATCTTCCATTAATACTGGGTCCCAATGGAAAACTGAGTAAGCGTGATGGTGCAAAATATGGTTTCCCCGTTTTTGCCATGAACTGGAAAGATCCAAAAACAAATGAACTGACGGAAGGATTTAAAGAAAAAGGATTTCTCCCCGAAGCATTTGTAAATATGCTGGCATTGCTTGGATGGAATGATGGAACAGAAAAGGAACTGTACAGCATGGATGAACTCATTGCCAATTTTGATATTAAACGTGTACACAGTGCGGGTGCAAAGTTTGATTATGAAAAAGCAAAATGGTTCAACCATGAGTGGATCAAGAAACTGAGTGTTGAAAGTTTGAAGTTGAATGTGAAAGAAGTTCTTGCAACAGAAGGTATCGATGCAGCTGATGATGCAAAGCTTGAAAAGATTATTGAACTGGTGAAAGAGCGTTGTACGTTGTTGACCGACTTTGTACAACATGCTGGTTTCTTTTTTAAAGCTCCGGCAACTCTTGATGTTGAAGCTGTGAAACCAAAATGGACGGAAGAGAAAAAACAATTCTTTGAATTGGTTGCAGAAAAACTAAATAATCTTTCTGTGTGGGATTTGCATAGTATTGAGCAGTTGTTTAAAGATTTTGCTGCAGAGAAAAATATCAAGGCAGGCGAACTTCAGTTGCCTATGCGTATAATGCTGGTGGGAGGTAAGTTTGGCCCGGCAGTATTCCAGATTGCTGAATTGATCGGAAAAGAAGAAACGGTTGCACGAATACAAAAAGCATTAACTGAGTTTTAAAAGAAAGGGAGAGCAAGCTCTCCCTTTTCATTTTACAAGAACTGCCTTCTGCAACTTGAATATTTCATGGCTTGTTTCTTAATTTCGCAGATGCCTTCGGAAGAGAAAAATGACTTTGAACTTGATCCATTCTTTGAAATGACCCCAGACTTTGTGTGTGTTGTAAACAAAGAGGGATATTTTATACGGGTTAATCAATCCGTCATCAAAAAACTCGGCTATAGTAAGGATGAGCTGATGTCTCAGCCGGTATCTTCTTTTATTCATCCTGCCGATAAAGAACTGACAGCAGAAAAGCGGACTAATTTACTGAGCGGGCAGCCTTTGCTGAATTTCCAGAACAGGTATGTTGCTAAAGATGGGGCCGTTGTATGGCTTGATTGGACATCCATTTATTTTCCTGAACGTGAAATTGTTTTTGCCATTGCAAAAGATGTAAGCAGCCGTAAAGCTGCTGAAAAAGAAATAGAAGAACGTTTTGAGAAATTCAAATCACTTGCAGGCCATTTTAAAAGCCGCAGTGAGCGTGACCGCAAATACATTGCTGTTGAGTTGCATGAAGAACTTGCACAACTGGTTGCTGTGGTTAAAATGGATATTGACTGGCTGGCAACAAATGAACCTGCATTATCGGAGATGGCACGTAAAAGAGCAGAGCATGCATCTGTTGTATCCGATTTAATCACGAATGCAATCAGGCGTATTTCTTTTTCCATCAGCCCTGGTATGTTGCAGGATATTGGTCTTACGGAAACGCTGAAATGGCATTGCAATGAGTTTTCTCTGCTTAGTGGTATTCCATGTATGCTTGAAGGGAGTGTTGATGAAGACCGCTTAGCAACTGAAATTAAACTCGACATCTTCCGTATTTGCCAGGAAGCATTACATAATGTACTTTATCATGCAGAGGCTTCTTTTGCGGGGATAAGTATAACAGAAGACGATGGTCATATTGTTTTTACAATAAAAGATAATGGGAAAGGGTTTGATCCTCAGAAGCAGACCTTTGCACAGGGGTTGATTAATATGCGTGAACGTGCAGCTTCTGTAAATGGAGAATTATTCATTGTGAGCAATGAAGGGAAGGGAACTTTTGTTGAATTGAAACTGAAGAAAAACCGGCGGCGAATTGAACAATAAATAAAAAGGGAGTTTTACTCCCTTTTTATTTATTGTTCAGGTTTTGAAAACCAGTTTCGGTATAACTTCTTAAAGAAAGGTTCAATCAATACAAACAGTAAAACAAATCCTGCGATTTCTGCAATCAACAGATATGTTTCTTTTTGTTCATGATAACCCGGCGGGTATTCCAGGCCGAGGTGGTATTTCTTTTGGTCGATTTCATAGTACAGCAACGTAATAAATAAGGGAATAAAAACAGTAAAAAAGGTAATCATGTTTATGGCAATGCCATCAACCGTGTACCTGATTTTTCTGCTGAAAGTGGTGGCAGCAATTACAAGGAACACAATAAAATAAAACAAGATCATATTATACATGCCTGTATCCTGAAAACGGAGAAATGCAAGGGACAAGCCTGAAAGCACAAGTAATATAATTCCCGTAAGCAGGGTAAGAAAAAAAGTTTTTACAGTAGAGTGCCTGAAAATAAAAACAAGTAATGTGAAAATGACTGACAGGTAAAGCAGGAGCCTTATCCGTGAATCGTTATTTGTGTACCATCTGTACTTTTTTTCTCTGAGATTGGAAAAGCTGTTTCCGATATGTGAGAGATTGTATTTCTCTTCGATTTTATCATGATAGTTTCTGTTTCTGTCAACTGCGGTTACAAGATCGGAATAATAAGAATAATTAAACTTTTCTGTACTGTATTTTTTCAGCAGTTCATTTAATTCGTTTTTTGTTTTAGTAAGATCATGTTTCTGATACTTACGGATAACAAGATTAAAAAGACTGATTGAACCAAGTGCCTTGGCTTTTGTATATCGGTCGGTATTATAATCACTCAGAAAAATATAACTTGGGCATGTGTAAAAATGCCAGGTGGAGTCGTTTATTTTTACTACACTGTCGGCATTTTCTTTTTTATATCTGAAAGATGCCGTGTCAATAATCTTGTATTCTTTGTTTTGTGATGAACGCTCAATGGTTTCATCATCCTGATCATAATAACGGTCAGTCAACGTGTCTCTTACAATGTACTTTGATGCATACCAGTTGTGCTCCAGCGAATCATATTCCAACTGGCAGATTTTTGTATTGATTGCATTGAGATCATTGACCAGTTCTTCGTTTCCAAATGCGGCATTAGCTCTTATTGATTCAACAGCCGGAGGAATATAACAGGGCGCAATCATAAAAAGAACACTAATAAAAAAAAGCAGGAATGTTTTTAATGCATCAAATGGTTTGTCTTCACCAAAACGCTTGAACACGTTAAAGCGAAAGAGAAAAATACACCATACAATAAAACCTATTGCTGACAGAACCGCAGTTAATGAAACCCAAACAAAAACAGTACTGTCGTTTCGAGGATCAGCAGGAACAATAAAACTCAGTACAGTAAGTACCGCCGAAAACAGGATGGCATAATAAACTACAAGATGTGTTCTCGCCGTCCATGTTACCGGGCTGTTCAGCAACAGGTATTCATCAAGCTGATTAATGAATGCGGGGGTTAATGGTCTTTTTGTCTTCATAAAAAAGCAGGTGTTTTAAAAGTAACGTTTGGTTGAATGTGTAATGTCCCTGAAATAAGTAATAGTAACATTGTTCTTCACCAGCAGTTCAATCATCTGCTGTGCAGAAATGCTTTCGGAAGTAATGGTGTAAAACCCGCCATTAAACTGAATAGAAGTAGTGCTTTCAGCAAATACACGCTGCAGGGTTTCTTTGTCTGTTGTAGTTTCTACTTCCACGGCATTTCCCTTCAATGCATCTTCATTTGTAAATGAATGATGAATACAGGTTCCGTTTTTAATCATCATTACAGAATGAGCAATCTTTTCCACTTCATGTAATTGCTGTGAGCTTAATACAATACCCATTGGATGATTGCGCCATGCAGTCATGTACCGCAGATCGGTTAAAATCGTTTGCTGTGCTTTGATATCAAGGTTTGCAAGCGGTTCATCCAGTATCAGCAGTTGCGGTTTCTGTAATAAAATTCTTGCCAGTTCAAAACGTGTACGGTAACCACTGCTGATCTGGTTCCAGTTTAAATAGGCATACTGTGTAAGATTTAAACGTTCCAGCATAAACTCAACCATCGTTTCATTTGTTTCGCCATACATCCCTGCAATGGAAGCACTGAAATGAAGATTATCTTTCAACATACCATACCAGCGTGGAATACGCTGCGGAATAAACGCCACATAATTTTTGATGTTGTAATAATCAGGATTGGATAAAAGGCTGTAGTGAACTGTTCCGCTATCGGGATACAACTGCCCGGCAAGGCAACGGAGTAAAGTTGTTTTACCATTTCCGTTTTCACCAACCACACCAAGTATATCGCCATTCTGTATGCTGATGTTTACAGGATTGAGTGTGAAATTTCCTTTGTTGTAGGTTTTGGAAATGTTTACCGCATCAAGCAGCATGATGTGATTTTGTTCTTCACGTTTTAATGCAGCATCGGCTTTTTCAAGCAGTTGATTAATGTCTGTAAAAAACTGTTCGCCCGGTTCTGTAGCTTGCTGGCTGTTAATGCTGTTCCATTTTCTGCTCCATGCTGTTGCTTCACGGATGATGGAAAGGTTTCCGGTATCGTAACTGAGATCAAGCATGCGCCTCAGAACAAGCGAATAATCTTTGTGCCGGAGATGTTCGTTTACCTCAGTGTGGATGGAGGGATTCATAGTTGTGAGTTGAGTAGTGACTGATTAAAGATCCTGAATAATCTTATTTGAATAACAGTCTGGATAAAAATGAATGTTAAAGTATCAGCCCTGTTTCCTGATCAGTTCCATTAAACTGTTCAGAGATGTTTCTCCAAGACCTTCAATCATGTTTCGGTCTGTTTCTTCCAGTTGAAGCAGTCCGGCTGTATTCAACTGCACCTGTTCGGGTGTACGTATGCCCGGAATAACCGTTGATACTTCGGGATAACTGAGAATATAACTCAGCGCCAGCTGTGTTTTGTTGCAGTTGTATTTTGTACATAACTGCCAAACAGGTTCAGTCGCTTCAAATGATGCATCAATCACTTCCCTGATTAAACGGTTTTTGCGATGATCGGTATCGGAGAAATTTGTTGCCTTATCAAACTTGCCGGTTAACAGACCAAACTGCAAGGGCATACGGGCAATAATGCCATAACCTTTTTGAGCAGATGCTTTCAGCAAAGGCAATGCTTTCTGATTGATGATATTCAGCACCAGCTGAAAACCATTTCCAAAATTGTGCTGCAATAAATACTCAGCTTCTGCCAAAGGCTCAAACGTATTCAGTGATAAACCCCAGTAACGGATTTTTCCCTGCTGTTGTAACTGCTGCATTGCTTCAATACATTCTCCGTTCTGCAGGTGTTGCATGCGTGCAGTATGCAACTGGTAATAATCAATCGTTTCTCTTTTCAACCTTTTCAGCGAAGCTTCGCAGGCAGTAAGGATGTATTGCTTTGAATAATCAATTGTAAACTCATTATTTCTTGCAACGTTGCCTGCTTTGCTGGCAATAATGATATTGCTGTTGCGGCCGCATTCTTTTCCTATCAGTTCTTCTGAATGACCAAGGCCATAAATATCAGCTGTATCAAAAAAATTAATACCTGCATCAATAGCAGCATGAATGGCTTTTGCAGAAATGCTGTCATCGGCATTGCCCCAGCCAATTGCAGTATTGCCGATCATGGCAGCGCCACCAATAGCCCAGGCACCAAAACCAATTTCACTAACGGTGAGATCGGTTGATCCGAATTTTCTGTAGTTCATGCTTTAATTTACGAAGTGATAACCGAAACCCTGTAAATTTACACAACAAGATTTTTGCCGTATGAACAGACCCATCAGAGTTTTAGTTGCAAAGGTTGGATTAGATGGCCACGACCGTGGCGCCAAAGTAATTGCCACTGCATTACGTGATGCAGGAATGGAAGTAATTTATACCGGTCTCCGTCAAACCCCTGAAATGGTAGTAAATGCTGCTTTGCAGGAAGACGTGGACGCTATTGGTGTAAGTATTCTCAGTGGAGCACACATGACGGTGTTCCCGAAAGTGCTTCAGCTGATGAAAGAAAAGCAGATGGATGATGTGCTGCTTACCGGCGGTGGTATTATTCCGGATGAGGATATTAACGAGTTGAATAAAATGGGCGTTGGGACATTATTTCATCCCGGGGCCAACACACATGAAATAGCAGATTACATTACTGATTGGGTAAAGAACAACCGGACCTTCTAAATATCGGGCAGCATTAAACGTTTCCGTTTGGAATAGATACGCACACCAGCTACAATCAGTATGCAAAGCAGGAGATTGTAGTTGTGGTCAATGGGAACACGTTCAAAGAAAAGATAGACCGCACCCCCAACAGCACAGGCTGTTGCATACAATTCGCCACGCTTTAATAAGTTGGGAATAGAATTGCAGATAATATCGCCGCACAAACCGCCAAAGGTTGCGGTAATCACACCCATTACCAATGCATACAAATCATTTGCACCGCTGCGTTGCGCCACTTCAATTCCCCATGCAGTAAAAAAACCAAGACCAATTACATCGGTATAAAAAATAGTGCGTTTAAACTTATTGACGTTTTCTTTTAATAAGAAAGTAAAAAATGCTCCTGCTGATACGAGTATGAAGGCGATGTTATCGTTAATCCAGTTAACCGGTTTTATACCAAGCAGCAGATCTCTCACTGTACCTCCGCCATAAGCTGTTACAAATGCCACTACTATGCCACCAAAGACATCCATTTTGTATGTTCTCGCTTTAAATGCACCAGTCAGGGCAAAAACAAAAATACCTGCGTAAGTGATAAAGGTTAAAAAGTTCATTGGCATGCAAATTAATACGGCTTTCGTTTAGATTTGTATCTTAAATAAAAAAAATGTTCACGACTCTGCTTACTGCACTTGAAGATGGAATTTTTACCATCACTATCAATCGCCCTGATAAACTGAATGCACTGAACAAAACAGTGATAGAAGAACTTTCAGTTGCAGTGGATGAAGTGTATAATAATGCTGCAATAAAATGCGCCATCATTACAGGTGCCGGACCAAAAGCCTTTGTTGCCGGCGCAGATATCGGCGAATTTCTTTCGCTTGATTCAAGCGGGGGGGAAGCACTTGCGATTCGGGGACAGGAACTGGTATTTGATAAAATTGAGAACTGTTCCAAACCCATTGTGGCTGTAGTAAACGGTTTTGCATTGGGAGGTGGTTGTGAACTGGCAATGAGCTGTCATTTCCGTTTGGCAAGTGATAATGCAAAATTTGGTCAGCCAGAAGTGAATTTAGGATTGATCCCCGGTTATGGCGGTACACAACGTTTAACACAACTTGTTGGTAAAGGCAAGGCAATGGAACTGATGATGGCGGCCACTATGATTGATGCAGCAGAAGCAAAACAAATTGGTTTAATCAATCATCTTACAACTCCTGAAAACTTAATTGAACAAACCAGACAGATTCTGAAAGTAATTATGACCAAGGGCCCGAATGCTGTTGGAAAAGTGATTGCTGCCGTGAATGCTCATTTCGATAAAACAAAAAATGGTTTTGTTGCTGAAGCAAAATTGTTTGGCGAATGTTTTGGTACAGATGAAATGAAAGAAGGAGTGAATGCGTTTTTAGAAAAAAGAAAACCATCGTTTAATTAAAGCAATCAGCAGGGAATACACGGATGATTTTTATCAATCTTCCTCTGTAGCTGTTTTCCAATACAGATCGTGTAACTGCATATTCTTTTCCAGAAGATGCGTGCAGGAAACTCAGTTTGCCTTCGTTGTTATCTTCAACAATACCCATGTGTCCGACAACACGGATTTTTTTATTGGTACCGGTGAATAAAATAATATCGCCGGGACGGGCATCTTTTTCTTTTACCTGCACACCTGCGTTTGTATAGTACGTTGACTTACGAGGAACGGTAATGTTGAAGTGGTTAAATACATACATTACATAACCAGAGCAATCGAACCCGGTTTCAGGATTGGCATGTGCATAACGGTAAGGTGTGCCGATAAATGTTTTTGCATAATCAAGAATCTCACCCGGAGTTGTATAGCCGGTGTTGATCTTAACTGCTGGATAAGTTTTTTTCTTTTTCTTTTTGGTTTTGTGTGATGATGTTTTGGCTGTTGAACTTACAACTGAAAGTTGATTTGCAGTAGTTGTGTTTACATGCAACGGCTCTTTGTACGAAAAATTACAAAGTGATAAAACGTAAAGCAACACAACCGCCGGAGATAACATAGATCAAACTTACTGCAACCGGCTTATATTTTCAAAAAAAGGACGGAGGGGGTTGGTTTAAGACCCTGAAGGTTTTAAAAACCTTCAGGGTCTGCATTTATTTTTCAACCAGGTTTTCATCGATCAGGTAAATACCAACATCACTCAAATACGGGGCAGCTTTGGCATCTTCAATTTCAATACGTATTGCACTTACATATTTTGAAGGAAAGGTAACGATGCGTTTGCGGCCAACTGTTGTGATGTTGATTTCTTCAACGGGATCGGAACCATTTACTAATGAAATTTTCAGCTTTTTAATCTGCTGACCTCTTTCTATCGCTTCCTGCAGTACAATGCAGTTGATCTTTTCTTCCTGCTTCATCTTGATCCAGAACACGCCCTGGTGATAATCAGGAAATGTTTCTGCTGTTGCAACATTGCCATCCACCAGTTTATTGTTTGGATAAATAATTCCTTTGTAATGCTGTTCGCCACGGGCTTTTAAAGAAAGATTTGTTTTGAAGTTTTCATCCCGCAGTTTTTTAAAACCTATCAATGCTGCTGAATCATTGCTATGAAATAAACCTCTTCTGTCGGGCGGAACATTCAGCAATAATGTAGCACCACGTCCAACACTTTTCAAATACAGTTCAAATAATTGTTCAGGCGATTTTACTTTTGCATCTTCCTGTTCGTGATAAAACCACCCGGGGCGAATACTTACATCACATTCTGCAGGTATCCAGTATTTGCCATTTTCGTTGCCGCTGTTTAAAGTATCGGTTGGTGGTACGCCTGCGCCGGGAGTAAAGCCATCAATATTTAATGTGTTCCAGTTTGTTTTTCCGGCAATACCATTTTCATTTCCAACCCAGCGAATATCCGGACCAACATCGCTGAACACAACTGTATTGGGCGAAAGCTTCCGCACAGTTTCTTTAAATAGTTTCCAGTTATACACTTGTTTTTTTCCATTCGGTCCTTCACCATTTGCACCATCCCACCACAATTCTGTGATAGGTCCATAGTTGGTAAAAATTTCTTTCATCATGTTTACAAAAACAGTGTTGTATTTTTCTGTTCCGTAATCAGGATGATTTCTGTCCCATGGCGAAATGTAAACACCAAACTTCAATCCATATTCTTTACAGGCTTTTGATACTTCTTTCAGCACATCGCCTTTGCCGTTTTTCCATTTGCTTTCACGAACGGTGTGTTTGGAATATTTACTTGGCCATAAACAAAACCCGTCGTGATGTTTTGCAGTAACGATGATGCCGGTTGCGCCTGCTGCTTTTGCAATACGGCACCATTGACGGCAATCAAAATTTGTTGGATTGAACAGGTCTTCTGCTTCTGTTCCTTCGCCCCATTCCTTATCGGTAAATGTATTGGGCCCGAAATGGGTGAATAGATAAAATTCAGAATTGTGCCACCTTATTTGTTGCGGTGTTGGTTTGGGTTGCTGTGCAAATACTGCAGTTTGTACTGCAAGTAAAAGCAATAAGCTGATGGTTGTTTTTATTCGATGGTTATCCATATGTAGTTTTGAGGGTTTATAGTTACAGGTATTTTTATTTCATATTCCCTGCCGATGGAAACTGTATTTGAATTTACTCCATTTATTTTTATTGTTGCTGTTTTTGAAAGACCTGTATAATAAACAGGAACAGTAATTGTTCTTGTGATGGATTGTTTGAGCGGATTGAATAACATGATGAGCGCTTTTTGTTTAAGCGAAGGATTTACATGCATCCATCCATCCCAATCTCTTCCATCGGCCCTGCGCAAATGAATAACATCTGAGTTTAAAATATCCCTGTACTTTTTATACCATTGAATAACATCAGCAACAGTTTGTTTTGTTTTTTCTGTATCGTACAATCTTGGTCCACGGTAACAGGCCTGTACACCTGCGCCATAGTATTGCATCATCAGTTGTTTGTAATCTTCAAGGTGCTCACTAAGCGGTTCAAGAATAGCTTCAGGTCCACCGCCCTGGTATCTTGTAAGCGGAACAAAACCCCAACCCATCGAAGGTGTTTTTTCCCAGGTGCCATCAAAAATATTCTGGCGGTTGAGAATTTTTTGCTGATCTCTTGACAACGAAAAATTCACTTCACGGTAACCAATTGCAATTTTATTGGTGCCGTCAAGAAAATACCAATCGGGGGCATTAATGTAAACGCCACGTTCATTTAACCAGTGGTATAATTCTTTCTGCATTTCCATCTGCCTCCATTGCGAATCGTCCAAACCTTTATGACCGGGATGTTTGGTTGATGCACAAAGATCGCCGGGATAGGGGCCGTCATTTTCCCAGATATCAAAACCTGTTTGTTCAAAAAAATATTTGATTTTATTGCGGTATGCAATTCCCCAGTTGCTTCCAAAGCAAGGCGCATTGCCAAAAAACGCACCGCCTGTTTTTCCTGTTACCGGGCTGATTACATCATCTTCTTCACTTATACGGCGTGAACTGAAAAGTGAATAACCGCCAATGGCAATTCCTTTGCTGTGTGCATAGTTTGACAGTTCTTTCCAGCGCTGAATATTTTTTGCAGATGAATCTTCCATGTTTAAATGACTGCCGAAACTTAAAATCAATGCTTCGTAACCGGTAGCTGCACACTGATCAACTGCTGCCTTTACTTCCTCATCATTTTTACTGACGAGATGCATGAAGATTGGATTCATGGTTGTCCACGGTGCAATGGTGCTGTACATTTTCCGCACAGCTAAACCTCTGCGTTCACGATCATAACTGTCGAGCAGTAATTCAAATGTTTTGATAGATGTAAAATTTTCACCGGGATTTAATTCAACACCGGGAGCTTTATCAGGATAAATTTCAAGAATACAAGGTGTTTGATAATTGTAGTTGACCTGTGATGTATATGCTGTATCTGTTTTCCAGTGTGTGGTCTGATCGCTGATGCTGTAGCGCATGGCATTGTTAAATGCATAGTTGCTTTCGATATAAATTCCCTGCTGGGTTTTCATTTGTTCGGGAGCGCCGACAACAGCGCTTTCTTCTTCCACCATTGCAATGATTTCATTTACCACACGGTTGAGTTTGATGGAATGATTGCTGTTGTTTTTCAGCTCAACCCATTTTGAAAACAATGGCAGATGATCATACAATTCATATACAACCTTTATTTCAATACCGCTGAGTTGTGGTTGTTTTGAAGCGTAGTAAAAAGAAATCGTTTTTCCTGTCGGGTTTTGTTTGTTGAGCATCCACCACCTGCCTTGTTTCCAGTTAATGGAAGGAGTGATGTTGCCTGTTTCATATTTCACAAACCGGAAATCGGCTTCAGCAGTGGTAAAACTGTTCAGCCATTCCGGCAACAGGTAAGCTTTTTCTTTTTGCCCGTACAGTCCGCCAACATTGTACGCCGTGCCGTTGATGGTTATTCTTGCCTCCGGCGATACTGCACGCAGCAGTTGTTGCCCGTTAATGAGATTTTTATAATCGGTACAAACAACATTTGCTGAAAGGCGGAAACTTCTGCTGGCAAGACCATTTGAAAGAGTAATGTCTTGCTTGCCGGTTGTAACGACAGCTTTATGATTTGACTGTTGAATCAGCCAATCTGTTGATTGGGCAAGTGAAGTTGTTTTTTGCTGGCTCATGATACCCGCAGGTGCCAGCACGAAAAGGAATAGAGCAAACAGATAAGCAGGACGGAATATCTTTTTACTTATGGCAGAACAGATCATATATTCAGGTTTATTCAAGTGAATTGTTTCTGGCGGATTGATGTTTTAAAATTAGGAATTTCCTCCATTTCTATTCTAAAGCAATAATCACCGTCATTGTTAAGATATAATATGGGTTAATCCGGTGATGAAAATCATTATGCATTGACTACTCAAATCGGCGCTGGCTCGTTACCTTTGAGCCCACAAAATAAACAACATGGAATACAGAATTGAAAAAGATACGATGGGCGAAGTGAAAGTGCCCGTTAACGCTTACTACGGGGCACAGACCCAACGCAGCATTGACAACTTTAAGATTGCCCAGGATATTAACCGCATGCCCAAAGAAATTATCCGTGCGTTTGCTTACCTGAAGCATGCAGCTGCCCTTACGAATCTTGAGGCTGGTGTGCTGACTAAAAAGAAAGCTACGCTGATTGGCAAAGTGTGTAAAGAAATTCTTGAAGGAAAGTTAGACGAATATTTTCCATTGGTTGTATGGCAAACAGGTAGTGGTACACAAAGCAACATGAATGTAAACGAAGTGGTTGCTTACCGTGGTCATGTATTGAATGGTGGAAAGCTGAGCGATAAAGAAAAATACCTGCATCCAAATGATGATGTAAATAAATCGCAGAGCAGTAACGATACATTCCCTACTGCCATGCATATTGCAGCTTACAAAATCCTGATTGAAACAACAATTCCCGGAATTGAAAAACTCCGTAACACTTTAGATAAAAAATCTAAGGCTTTCAAGAAAGTGGTGAAGATTGGCCGTACACACTTTATGGATGCAACTCCGCTTACTTTGGGACAGGAGTTCAGCGGTTATGTTTCCCAGCTTGATCATGGATTGAAAGCAATTAAAAATACATTGGCTCATTTAAGCGAACTGGCACTTGGCGGTACTGCAGTTGGTACAGGAATCAATACACCTCCCAACTATGATGTAAACGTTGCAAAGCATATTGCAAAACTCACCAAGCTCCCGTTCAAAACTGCTGATAATAAATTTGAAGCACTGGCTGCACATGATGCAATTGTTGAAGCGCATGGTGCATTGAAAACTGTAGCTGTAAGCCTGATGAAGATTGCAAATGATATCCGCATGTTATCAAGTGGCCCACGCAGCGGTATTGGTGAGATTTTTATTCCTGATAACGAGCCAGGTTCATCTATCATGCCAGGTAAAGTGAACCCAACCCAGTGCGAAGCATTAACCATGATTGCTGCACAGGTAATGGGTAATGATGTGGCGATTAACATTGGTGGAGCAACGGGTCATTTTGAACTGAACGTGTTTAAGCCAGTGATGATTTATAACTTCCTGCACAGTGCAAGATTGATTGGTGATGGTTGTGTAAGCTTTAATGATAAATGTGCTGTTGGTATTGAGCCAATTGAAGCAAATATTAAAAAGCATGTTGAAAATTCACTGATGCTTGTAACAGCACTCAATACAAAAATCGGTTATTACAAAGCAGCCGAAATTGCACAGAAAGCACACAAACAGGGAACTACATTAAAAGAAATGGCCGTGAAGCTTGGTTATGTAACCCCGGAACAATTTGATGAATGGGTTGTGCCTGCAAATATGGTTGGTAAAATTTAGTGTTTTATTTTTTGAGTTATACAAGAGGAGAAGTGATAAGCTTCTCCTCTTTTTTATTCGTAACTGCTGTAATAATCAGGTTCGGAAAAGGACTGGTCTTCTGTTTTTTTTGAAGTATTGTTTACAGTTGAACCAAAAAACATGTAGTATAATTTTGATGCATGGTTCATTGAGCCTTCTTCTCTGATAACGTACATACAGTTTTCGTTCTCCAGAACTGCATTGTTGTTTTTTGTAACATCGGAAAGAAATGAGGCGGCGACAATTGCTTTTTTCATTTGAGTGGGTTTACATGGGTACTAAATTCAAAACCCCTGCCATTCGTGTGGCAGGAGTTTTGTTTTAACAGTCTGTTATTGTTTTATGAATTTGATTTTTTTGTTGATGGATTTTCCGGTTATATCTGCATGATAAACTCCCGGTGTAAATGAAGTCATGTTTACTTCAAATGTATTGACTCCTTTTTTCAGAAGTACTGCTTGCTGTTTTACAGTTCTTCCGGTATTGTCAACAACTTTGAGTTGAGCCGGTTCATCATTAATTGAGTTTACTGTAATCAGAACTGTATTTCTAACCGGGTTTGGATAAATATTTATGCCCGGTTCTGTTACCTGGCTGAATGTAACACTTACTGTGTTAGAATAGCTGATGGTGCCGTTTGTTTCCAGCGCTTTAATACGATAATAAATTTTCGAGCCGTTGTTTCCCGCACCAAAATCTGTAAATGTATAGAATGCCTGATCTGTATTCTCTTTTGCAGATACATTGCCAATTGTTTCAAATGCTGAATTGCTGTAGCTGCGTTCAATTGAATAGTTGGCAGCTTTGTCAGTACTATTAACAGTCCACTGTAAAACAGCATTGTTATTGACAGGTTTGGCAGTAAAGCTGATAAGCTTGAGAGGCAATGTAGTTAAGGCATTACTTCCAACGTAAAACGAGGAAAATGAAGTAATATTCGCCTGTAAAGCATAGCCGTACGAACCATGAGTGTATGCAGTTGTTGTTAATCGTGTTGCGCTGTTTTGGATACCGCTGCCACAGGCATCGGTATTTTTGAAAATTGCAACGTCAGTGATGTTGCTGATTCCGCTCGGTTGAGATTGAGAATTCACGTATGTACGCAGCGAGTTGTATTCGCCAGTGGTTAAATAAAGTCTTATACTAACGTTGCCTGAAATAACAGGATTTCCCGGCAATGAAATATTGATATTCCTGTTGGAATATGGTTTGTAGTTCATGTCTTCTCTTACACTTCCTGTATTCACATAAAATGAAGATGTTACTGTTCCCAGGTTATTTCCATTGGCTTTTATTTCGGCAACAATATCACCGTTTGGGCCGGTTATTGGGACCCATATATTGTTATTTGTTGCATCAATTGTAAGTGACGATCCGGGGGCACAGGTGTTTGCCAATCCTGCATCAATAGGAATGCCGGTTGAAATTGTGCTTGATGTTCCATTATCAGCATAACCTAAAAATTTGTATTTAATTACACAACCGGGACATACACTTGAAACCGGATTTGTTGAAGTTGGGCCGGAAGTACTTCCGCTTCTGTCAACAATACCATAAAAAGTTACGCCATCAGGATCAATTGCAAGATCACGAAAACGGTTTTGCACATTGAACACTGCAACAGTATCAAAGCCGTTTGTCGGTATTACTGAAGTGCCTGTATTATCCAGCTTAACACGCATCATGTAGCCTTTCTTCAATGAAGCGAGTAATAATGAATTTTTCCAACCTGGTATTTTTGTATTGGTATATATATCCATGCCTGATGGCGCAATGGATGCCCAATGCTGGTTCAGATTTTGAGCCTGCCCGCTTGTTGGAGGGCCGGGGTATGTTTGATTGGTATAAATGTATTGTATTGACCAGGGTGTGCTGGTATTGCCTGCTGGTGCCGGGAAAAGTGAATAGAGCGGGTCTTTATAATTAACCCCAATGTTTGCAGCCTCTGTTGCTTCTGAACTGATCAACGGAAGAATACTTGTCGACGGGCCAGCTTTTGCATTATTATAATTACCATCAGCACTATAACCAATCACCTGTGGATGACCATAGTTTTTTTGCCGTTCAATAATATTTATTTCATCATCACTGAAAGGGCCATGTGATGATCCATACAAAACTCCGTTCGCAAATGCAAAACCCTGGTTATTCCTTATACCTGTTGACCATACTGCACTTTGACCGGTTACAGGCGCAACATTATTGAACGGGTTGTCATTTGGTATCCATTGATTGTAGTCAACAGTTCCCTGGTCTGCATCTCCATCTGGTTCTAAATTAAACCGCAGTATTTTGCCTTCATACGATTGGGTAAGTTGTGCTTTTTCTTCCCGGTTGATGTTGGAGAATTGCCCTGCACCCATATCGCCTTCTGCATAAAACAAATAATCTGTTCCGCTGACTGCCGCAATGATCATCCGTCCGCTGTTGTGATCATTACTTCCCCTGATTGTATCACATAAAACTACCGGGCTTTCCAGAACATTTGTTGAAGTATTGTATGTAAACCTTACAATATTATTTAAAAACAAATGCCCATTTACAGTTGAACCTGCGTATGATTGATTAAGACCAAGGTATTGCCTGTTGTATGCAACATATACAAACCGTTTTGCAGGATTGGTGCTGAATTCAGGATGCAATGCTATTCCCATCAATCCGCCCTGCGGATCAGGAGTTGCTGTACCTGCAACCATAGCACCTACTGTATAATTTTTCCTGATTCCGGCAGCCCATGATGCACTGGTTAAATCAAGTACAATGGTGGCTGCGGGTGGAGTAGAGGTATAACTTGCAGTTGGAAGAATTCTTCTGATCAGAAATGTTTTTGATTCTGTAATCCAGAGATAGCTATCGCTGCCGTAAGTAATTTCCCATGGACTGTTTAAGTTCGCCCCATTTGTTGCAATGACAGTTTCTGAAAAGACTTCCTTCATCCTGGTTGGCGTTGGTTGCGCATTAATGAGCTGATTTACAGTAAGTAAAAGCAGGAAGAGTAATAGTAATATTTTCATGGCTTCTCTGGTTATTGGAATAAATAAAAGTAAGGAGGATACTGTACCTGTGCAAGCGTGACTTCACTTTTTGATTTACGGAATATACGTACAGTTGTAAAACGGATTTACCCCGATGCAAGTCTGGTAATTATTATACTCTCTGTCGTGTTTTTTCAAGGTGAACTACCCCCAGCACTAAGTATTTCCATTGATCAAATATTTGCGTTTATTGCTATTGTCTGGGCATGGAATTAAGTTTAATTTTGATTTGATTGAGGTGATATACCTCAACTAGTCCTAAATCCGATCTTATGAAGCAAACTTTACACAGTTTCTTTCTTTTACTGATTTGTATTACACTGTTTATATGTAACAGTGTTTATGGTCAGTTGCGGGTGCAGGCAGGAAAAAGTTATATCAATATTTCAAAACCAACAGGCGGGATAATCGAAAACGGAGATGAGTTAGAAATCAGAGCTGTTATTTCAGTAACAGGTGGCAGTACATATTTTACAAGATATAATGACACCATTCCCGCCGGTACAACATACAAAGCAAATTCAATCCGCTTTTCAACAAATGAGGGTATGTATTATGGCACACCATTGCGTGTAACAGGTTTGTTGACTGATGCAGGAGCTGATGATGAAGCTACATGCAACTCCGGTGTGCTGCGTGTAAACCTTGGCAGCTTGACACGAACAGGCGGACAAACAGCAGCTTATAATGCAATAGCAACACCAGCAGTTATTGATGTATTGCCGGCAGCTTCCGGCTGCAGAATTTATAATACAGGGCGACCAAGTTTTTATGGAGGCACTTGTATTATTATGGTTATCTACAGAGTTTATGTAAATACAACTGCAGGAAGTACTTTTAATATTCCCGGAGGAACATTCCGTTACAAAACGGCCAATACATTCAGCGAAGTAACCTTGCCAAGTGTTGTAAAGCCGCTCAACAAAATGACTGTGATTGTTTCAAACTCCATGTCGGTTTGTAATGCAGTTGGCAGTAATTCTATTTCCGGTAATGGCGGCAATTTCGGAAGTGGTTCATCTCAGAATTTAAGTCCGGCACCAGCACCAGGTACAGTTGTTCCGGGGTATTTATGGCAACCTTTCTCATCAGGCACTGGTCCAAACGACAGTGCATTTACTGTGGCAAATAATACCAGCACCAACGGAAGCACAAATACGGCACTTCCTTACCCAAGTTCCCCCGCAAGGTTGTTCGGTGTATGGGATATTATTGGTGATCATACCAACGCTAGCGACCCGTTAGCTGGAAACCCTCCCACAACACCGGGGCAGGTTGGAGGTTATATGGCTGTTGTTAATGCAGCTTATGGAATCAATAATGCAGTTCAGCAAACGGTTACCGGGCTTTGCCCTGATACTTATTACGAATTTTCTGCTTGGTTCAGAAATATTTGCCGGCGTTGTAGTTGCGATACTTCGGGTAAAGGGTCTGGTTCGGCCGGCTTCAAAAGTTATATGTCGCCAACTGTTCCCAATACAAATGACTCTGCAGGTGTGTTACCGAATCTAACGTTTCAGATTGATGGTGTAGATCACTACATAACCGGAAATCTTGATTACAACGGACAGTGGGCGAAGAAAGGTTTTTTATATAAAACAGGATCATCTCAAACATCATTGAATATTGTTATCAGGAATAATGCACCGGGCGGCGGCGGAAACGACTGGGTAATGGATGATGTGGTTTTTGCCACTTGCTTACCCGGACTTGAAATGAAGCCAACAACTACGCCTGCTTATTGTATAGATGGCGAAGTTGATTTATCCGTTATTGTTAAATCGTTCTATAATAATTATTCTTACTACCAGTGGGAAATGAGTGCTGATAATGGTGTAACATGGGTGAATGCTCCGTTGGCGCCTGTACCTCAAATACTTTCCTATACTTATTCTGCGCCAGATTATATTGATACGGTACATTACCCCACTTTTCTTGCCTCGTCGGCAATGAACGGGTATAAATTCCGCATTCGTATTGCCACATCATTAAGTAACCTTTCAAATACTTCCTGTGCGGTGTATAATACAACAGATGTAATAACGATTGATGTTCACCCTGTTTGTGATATTTTATCTGCCGAGAAAATCAATCTGAAAGCTGATTTAATAAACAATAACTCTGTTGTTAGCTGGAGGGCAATGGATGATGAAAATATCTCTTCGTATGAAATACAACGGAGTGATGACGGGATTCATTTCAAAAAAGCCGGTGAAATATCTGCAGTACAGGATGGGAATAACGGGCATCAGTACAAATTTGTAGATGGGGTTGCTTCCGGAAACAAAATATTTTATCGTTTGAAGCTGTTTACTGCAAATGGGAATTATAAAACCACCACGATAGTAAAATTATCGTTGCCATCTGTAAGTAAAATGGAAATAGTAAACCTTGTCAATCCATTTGATCAGCAGGTGAAACTGATTGTGTCGTCTCCGGTAAAACAAGCTGCAGAAATATCACTAAAGGATATTACAGGAAGAACTGTTAAATCGCAAAAAGCCGTTTTGCAGAATGGCTATAACAGCATATTCATTTCTCCTGACGCAGCCCTGCAAAAAGGAACATACATTTTACAAGTAAGATCGTCAGAAGAAATTATCAACAAAATAATTCAGAAAAAATAGAGTGTTTTTTGCCTGCAGGTAATCAATAAGAAGTCATTGTCATAAACGGCAATGATTTCTTATTTGCACCCGTAGCTGAATTTTGTTCTGCCATCAATGATCCCGAGTCCATCCTGAAAATCACCTTCTGCAAATAACTCAAGTACATAATTATCTCTTGAGAGCTTATAGTTTTTGTAGTTGGTTACAAGTGAGTCGGTAAGTGTGCCGGCATCATAAATCTTTGTTGTCAACTTCTTTAATGTGTTAGCCGGCCGGTTTCCGTAATTGAAAGAAAGATTGTAAGTGCAGGTTAAGAAATCATCGGGGAAAACATACAAAAATCCCTTTGCAGGTTGTGTTGTATAATATTCGGCAGTTGCATCAACTACCACTTCGTTAGTGGGATAAACAGATTCAAGAACGGATCTTGTAAGATTCCCGTTTGTGTAAGTATAAGTTGACCGGAATAAAGGGACAGAAATGCCGAAGTAGTAATAATCCTTCTTTGTTAAATTGCCTGCAACATCATAAGTGAATTTTATTTCAACGGTATCAGAAAAAGAGTCTGCAGGGTCGTCGAGGCCTTTGTAAATTTTTATTCTTCCGCCTGCATCTTTAATGAAGTATTCGCCAAGTGAACCATACGTTGTATCGCCGCTGGTAACAAAAGCTGATGCAAAATATAACGAATTGGAAAGGCTGTCATAAATTTCTGTACCAACAGGGTTGAATGATGCATTAAAAAATGCATTATGGGCTGCAAAGCCAATTCCGGTGAGGGAATCAACTGTAAGTACCTGTGAAATACGGCAATTGTTCCCGATAAATATGGGGCTGAAATCGCCGGTATCAACGCTTTTTTCTTTTTTACATCCTGCTGCCAGTACAATAAGCAGGATAAATGGTGTTATTTTTTTCATCTGATCTGTTTATGCGTTAAAGCAAAATAAAGATACACAGGTAAATTATATTGCCGGGGTATCATCTGTCACTTCAGAATCTGTTTCAACCACAGGATTACTTTCTTCATGCTTATGATGCCTGAAAAAGCGTTTTTGAAACAATAAGATCGTAATAACTCCAACTGAAATAGCTGCATCAGCTATGTTAAAGATGGCAGAAAAAAATGTAAAAGGTTTGCCACCTATAAATGGAACCCAGCCGGGCATCAATTTATTTTCAATAATGGGGAAATACAGCATGTCAACCACATGTCCGTGCAGGAAAGATGAATAACCTTTCCCCGTTGCTTTTGCAAGCCCATCGTAACCAATGTACGAATCGGTAGCAGGGTAATACAGCATGCCTTTGTCAAAAATCATCCCGTAAAATAAACTGTCAATAAGATTGCCCAACGCACCTGCATAAATCAAAGCAGCACAGATAATAAAGCCGGGATGATACTTTTGCCTGATAATTCTTACAATGTACCACGTTCCAAAAAGTACCGCAGCAAGGCGGAAAAGTGTGAGTGCCAGTTTCCCCCATTCACTGTTGCCCAGTTTCCAGCCATAAGCCATACCGGCATTTTCAATAAAATACAACCTGAACCATTGACCAATTACATTTTCTTCACCGCCATAGGTAAAACTTGTTTTCACCCAAATTTTCAAAGCCTGGTCTGCAAATAAAATAATCAGCACAATTAATATTACGTGGCGAATCTTCACTGTATAAATTTTAAGGAGCAAAGATAAGGTGTATGATGAATTGTTAATGGTGGTTGGTAACCCGGCGGTGAGAGTTATTAGAGCTTTATACTTTGCTTCACAAATTGTACTGCATTTTTATTCTTCAAAATAAACACGTTTAACCCGTTGACTGATACCTGTCATTATTTCGTAAGGAATGGTGTTGCTCCATTGTGCCAGTCTATTAACCGACAGGTCTTTACCAAAAACAATTACTTCATCACCTTCATTTACATCAGCAATGCCGGTAATATCAAGCATGGTCATATCCATACAAACTGTGCCAATAACAGGAGCTTGTTGGCCATTTACCAGCATATATCCGTTTCCGTTACTAAGGTTGCGGGGGTAACCGTCGGCATATCCAATTCTTACCGTTGCTGTAACAGATGGTTGTGTAATAACGCCACGCCTGTTGTACCCTACAGTATCGCCCGGCTTTAATTGTTTTATCTGCGCAACTGTTGTTTTTAAACTCAATGCTTCTTCTAAATGCAGAATACCGGCCGATGAACTGATGCCATACATGCCAATGCCGAGCCTTACCATGTCATACTGCAACTGCGTATGCCTCATCGTTCCGTTGGAGTTGTCAATATGTTTTATGAAAGAATAACTTAGTTGTGATTGAATAAATGCACAGGCGTTTTCGAATTCTTTTGCCTGTTGCAGCGTAAATGCATCTTCATTTACATCTTCACTTGCGGCAAGATGACTGAATACGGATTGAACCGTAAAATAATTTTTCTTTTTCAGTTCATTGCAAAGTTGCTGAAGATCGCTCTGCATAAAACCCAGCCTGTGCATGCCTGTGTCAATTTTAATATGAACAGGATAGTCGGTAAGGGCTTCTTTTTCCAAATACTTTTCAAACCTGCTGAGGATAGAAAATGAAAACAGTTCGGGTTCCAGGTTGTGTTCTGTTAACGCATCAAAGCTGGCAGGTTCGGGGTTCATTACCATAATGGGTAGTGTAATACCTGCTTTTCTTAATTCAACACCTTCATCCGTAAATGCTACGGCAAGATAATCGGCTTTAAGAAACTGAAGAAGATTGGCAATTTCAAAACTTCCGCTTCCATACGAAAATGCTTTTACCATTGCCATAGTTTTGGTAGAAGGGTTCAGCAGTTTTCTGTATTCTTTGATATTTTTTGAAATAGCAGTGAGATTTATTTCAAGTACTGTCTGATGTGTTTTTTGTTCGAGCAGAGCGGCAACTTTATCTAATTCAAAAGCACGGGCTCCTTTTACAAGAATGGTTTCGTTGTGAAAGTTTAGTGATGAAAATTGTTCAACCAGTTCATGTGTGGAAGCAAAGTTCCGGATGTGAACAGTTGCAGGCATTAATTCATTAAAATAACGGCTTGATTTTTCTCCAACTGTTATCAGTTTGTTGATGGAGTAATTTTGAATCAGCTTTACAGCAGCTGTGTACACTTCTTTTTCCTGGTCTGCAGGTAATGGAAAATCTGAAACAATCAATGTTTTGTTTTTGTGCTGCTGTTGCTGTTGGAGCATATTCAGTGCTATTGCAAAAGAACTTAAATCGGCACTGTAACTGTCGTTAATGATAGTTGTGTTGTGAATACCACTTTTCAGTTCGAGCCGTAAGCTTACCGGTTTAAGATCACTGAATTTTTCTTTGATTGATTTGTTGAAAATTTTCAGGTACAAACAGGTTGCGAGGCAATGCAACGCATTTTCAATGGAAGCATCATCAGTAAATGGAATGAAAATACTGTCTTCTGAATCGTTATATCTGTACAGAATAGTTGTAACTGTAAATTCTTTTTTTATTTCAATAAGCTGAATATTGTTTGTTTCATGCATGCCCCATGTAAAAAGCCTGTTACTGTTTACAGCAGGTTGGAGAAGTTTTTCAGGCGAACAAATAATAACAGCGGCATTTGCAAATAATTTCAGTTTTTCATCCAGTTTTTGCTGTTTGTTCTGAAACCCGTGTTCATGTGCTTCGCCAATATTGGTTAATAGGCCAATGGTTGGTTGAATGATTTTTTGCAGGTGATCCATTTCATCCGGTTGAGAAATACCTGCTTCAAAAATTCCCAGTTGGTGATCAGGTTTCATATGCCACACACTTAAGGGAACCCCGATTTGCGAATTGTAACTTTTAGGACTTCGAACGATGGAAAAGCTGTCGGCCAGTAAATGATTGAGCCATTCTTTAACAATTGTTTTTCCGTTGCTGCCAGTAATACCAATAACAGGGATTGAAAACTGTTGGCGATGGAAAGTTGCCAGTTGCTGAAGTGCTTTTAAGGTGTCATCAACCAGCAAAAAATCGGCATTTGCAAAACCGGAAACATCAATTTTAGTTTGAATAATAAAATTTCTTACACCCTTGCTGTAGCATTCTTTAATAAATGTATGTCCGTCTCTTGTGCCTGTTTTCAATGCAAAAAACAAAGAAGATTGCGGATGGATAATGCGGCGGCTGTCGGTTTGCAGGTATTCTATACGGTCACTGCTGTTTGTCTTCTGCAAATAAACAGCATGTAACAGCGAGGCTATTTTTTCAATTGTATAAGAAATCATTAATACAAAGATGTAAACTATTTAGGCATATCGGGTGGAATGCCTTTTTTCTTGTGATAAACAGAGTAAATCATTGAACCACCTATGCAAACAACAATTACTCCCAGCGATATGATTACCTGAGTCGGTTTGTCAACAACTGTACTGATCAGTTCTTCTCCCAGCATTTTTAAGCCAATAAAAACCAGCACAATGGCAATACCTTGTTGCAAATAATCAAATTTGCTTACAGCACCTCTTAATAAAAAGAACAATGAACGTAAACCAAGAACTGCAAAAATGTTGGAAGTATAAATGATCATTACATTACGGCTGATGCCCATTACTGCAGGAATAGAATCAAGGGCAAACACAATATCTGTAGTGGCAAGCATAATTATTACAACAAACAAAACAGTATATACAGGCTTGCCATGCTGCCGGATGCGGTATTTTCCATCGCCATCATCCATTGTAATAGGAAGAAATTTTTTCAGGAATTTAAATACAGAACTGTCTTTTGGATCAAACTCTTCTTCCTGGTTGGTAGTAAACATTTTAAACCCTGTGTAGATGAGGAAAATGCCAAATAAATAAAGCAGCCAGTGAAACCGGTTAACAAGCTCAACACCTATAGTAATGAAGATAACACGAAATACAATCGCCATTAAAATACCAATGAGTAAAACCCTTGCAATAAATCTTTCCTTTACTTTAAAAAAACTGAAAATAAGTACAAATACAAAAATGTTATCAATACTTAAACTCCATTCCATAAGGTAAGCACTCAGGTATTCAAGTGCAGGTTGTTTCCCGTCCTGGTAAAGAACAAAGCCCCCGAAACCAAGTGCCAGTATTACCCAGAATATTGTTTGATAAAAAGCCTGTTTAGTTGTTAGTTGTGCTGACTTTTTACTGAGTAATCCTAAATCGAAAATGATTGCCAGTAATAGAACAATTCCAAAAACGAGGTAAGTAAGTTGGGTTGGGTTCATGCTTTCAGTTTCAAAAAATAAAATTAAGAAATCTGCATCAGGCCCGGCTGTATTTTCTTTTACGCCATTGCAGGTAAATGATGCCGGTAAGTATGATAAGGATAACCGGTATAACAATGTTAATGATTTGCCAGGCTGTACGCTGTTCATTTACTTTTTGCGGATTAAGCAATTTCGGTGCAACGTCTTTGTTCCTGAGCGAAATAATACCGGCATTGCCTGTCATGTACTGCAATGCATTCTGCAAAAAAGACCTGTTTGCAAAACTTCTTTCCTGCGAACGGCTGTAGCCCATCGGAAATGGCTCTTTTTGTGTGTAACTGTTTAAAACAATGTCGCCGTCGCCAATAACGATCTGTTGTGTTGTTTCAGGCGATGCAGTATTAAATGAGCCATAGTTGTCAATAAAGTACTGCCTTGTTTCAGACGTGGCTCTGTTTGCATAAAGACTATTGAATTTCCCTTCGAGTAAAACAGCTGCAGGTAAATTCTTTTTGTTGTACAGTTTAATATCTTCAATTGTTTTTAACTCCTGCAGGCTGATAATGGCGGGCGTGCTTACAAACTTTGCATTCTCACTTGAAGAAAGTAAAACTGTTTTTGTAACACCACCGGCTTTTACAGTGTCAATTGTATTGGTAAATAAACTTAATACAGGTTCAAGGTTTTTTGTGATAGGATGCTTACCCGAAGCAACAAGCAAAGGGTAATAGTTAAACGGTACATCGGCCAATTGCGGCTGACCGCCAGCGTTGCCTACTACAAGTTTGCTTAAATCGCATTGCTGGTCCTGCAGCAGATCCCGGTTAATACGTACCCCATATTTAAACAAAAGATCATCCAGATTTAAACCACGGTCATAAGCAAGTGTTTGTGCAGCAAAAGCAAGACTGTCTTTTTCAGCGTACAACATATCCAGCAGCCAGATTACTTTTCCGCCCTGCATAATATACTGGTCAATTTTCATTTTTGCTGAATCGGAAAATGCCTTGGATGGTTTTACAATAAGTATAGCAGCAAATTCTTTGGGTATAACAATCTGTAAATTGGGATCAACTGTTTGAAATGTATAATCCGCATCCATTGTTTGCACAAGATCATATGTTTCAGGACCGGTAGGTTCTCCGTTGCCTGTTAGATAACCAACGAGTGGTTTTTGCTTTTGCTGAATTTTTTCAATGGCATTTGCAAATTTGAATTCAAGCAGGGCCTCGGCATTACTGATGCTTTTTGCTTCATCAGTTATTAATCTTCCGGTTAAAGGATCACGGCTGTATTCTGTTTTTCCACTTAATAAATCAACCGGTATTACTTTGCTGCCATAATGTACAAGAGCAGAAGGATAGATTAAACGCTGTGTTTTTGCTTCTTCCTTTTCCTGCACTTCAAGGGTGTAGGGCATAATACCGAGCGTTTTTAGTGAATCAGCAATTATCTGCTGCGTAATTTCTTCAGAAAAATTGGGCCGGGCCTGTTTTAAGCTGTCAATATTAACACCATTGTATTTTAACTCGTTGATGATGTTGCTCAACATCGTTGCTTTTGCCTCATTATTAAACAGCTCATCAACTGATTTGTAATTTATCTGCAGCTTACTGCCTCCATATTCTTTCATCTCGTTGAGTAAATCGCTGGTGCTGCTTTTTAATTTTCTGAAGGAAGATCTGAAATCGCCTTTCAGGAAAACATCTATAGATATGGTGCTGTCAATATTTTTAAGTAATGTTTTTGTTTGTGGCGAAAGCGAATACCTTTTTTCAGCAGTTAAATCGAGCCTGAACCTGAACATGCCGGCTGTTATGTTTAACAAAAACAAACCTGCCAGTAAAAAAAGCCATCCGTATTTATTTGAAAATATTTTTTTCATGAACTGATTTACTTTTTGCGGCTGATATGCTGTACTGTAAGATAAAGTGTAAAGAAAATGATACTGAGAAAATAGATAACATCACGGCTGTCAATAACTCCTTTTGACAAACTGCGGTAGTGAAAATCCATTCCAAACATTTCGATCAGATAATCAATGCCGGTGCCGGCAAATTTACTCAAGGCTTCAAAGCCACTGTATAACACGAAGCAGAAGAAAGCGCTTAACAGAAATGCAACAACAGGATTACTTGTATAACTGCTGCAACACAACCCTACGGCGGTAAATGCAGCAGATAAAAACAGCAAGCCAATATATGACCCGGCAATACCACCGGAATCAAGAATAGTTCCTTCGGCAGCCATTGCTTTTAATGTAAATACATAGGTAAGTGTTGGCAACAGCGCTATGGCAACCACAAACAGGGATGCAATGTATTTGCCCAGCACAATTTGCCAGGCAGTTAATGGCCGGGTAAATAATGTTTCAATTGTTCCGCTTTTCCATTCATCAGGGAAAAGACGCATGGTTACTGCCGGAATTAACAGCAGCAAAATATAAGGCGACAGGTTGAAAAAATTTTCCAGTGTGGCATAACCATAGTCTAAAATGTTGAAGCTGGAAAAAACAAAAAGAAACAGACCGCTCAACAAAAGAAAAAGAATAATGGTGATATAGCCTGTAAGGTTACTGAAAAACTGCCGGAATTCTTTTTTGCAAATAGCCCACATAATTGACAAAAATAAAGGAAACAGGTAAGTTGAGGACAGAAGCTTTTGCTAAAAAGGATGGTTTGCTGCATTTTAGGGTTATTTGTTCAAAACTGCATGCTTTTTACCTGCAAGACAAGTAAGAACCGTTGCGAAACAGGCGAATAATTTCCGGTACAATAATTATAAATTTCTGAACATAAAACTTATATTGCATAACTAACTTATATAATCCAAACCTTTCAAAAATCTCTCTTTAACAGCCGTATCATCTTTTTTACCAGAGAACTGACGATAATCAATTTCGATAACGATTAATTGAAATCGGATGGAAAAAATATTGGGGTTGTTAATTCATAAACTAGCACTAAAAAAAAGTGCATTGATAGTTTTCTTGCTGTTTTGTGGCCCAGTAAATCCTGGAGTTAGTCAGGTAGTGATTTATTCAACAAGTTTTGGTACTGGAACTAACTACCCCACAGGGTGGGTAGCTTCCGGGACACAAGCAGCAAATATTGAAATATCAACTGCTTCGGTTTCGAATTCTTATGTCACGCCAATTGCATTTTCAGCCGGATCAAATTTAAATGATGGAGCTTCCGGAGTAACAGCAGGAACTGGGATTGCTACTTTAAGCGGACAAGTTAATACAATAGGTTATTCGGGTATAAAAGTTTTGTTTGGGGCAAGAAAAACGGCTGCTTATACCGGGGTACTGCTCTTTGAGTGGAGTAGTGACGGCATTGTTTGGAACGGGATTGGTTTTACAGATGTACTAAACGATGCAAATTGGCATATTATTAATAATGGGGTATGGTTGGATTTGCCAATAGGTGCTGAAAACCAGTCCGATTTACGATTTAGATTTTCATACACCCGAACAAATGGTTCGGGTAATTACCGCATTGACGATTTTGTTGTTCAGGGTACTTCATTAAGTGGTACGCTGGCAACCGATTACTTCCGTTCACGTCAATCGGGGAATTGGAATACTGCAAGTACTTGGGAGTCTTCAGCAGATAATACAACCTGGATTACTGCCACACAGCCTCCAACAAGCATAGCCAATGTTATTACGATCCGGAATGGACATACTGTAACCATTGATGCTGCAGCTTCTGCTGATCAGTTAACCATTGAAACTGGTGGTATATTAAATCATTCAGATAATATCACTTTTACACTTGATGATGGGGTTGGTACTGACATGAATATTTTTGGAACCTATATTATTTATGGTCCTGTACCTGCTGGAACTGGAACTTATGTTGTTGAAAGTGGTGGTATTATTCAGGCAAATGGGAACAATGGCGGTACAGCTGATAATATTGCATGGAGTTCTAACGGGAGAGTACAGTTCAAATCAGGAAGTATTTTTAATTGGAATACAAACCTGGCTTTTAATACAGGTGGTATTACTTTTTTCCCCGATAATTCAGAAAAGCCCATTTTCCGGATCAGTTCAGCAATGGGGCTAATCGGAGGTGGAGCAAATACAATTATTAATGGGTTACTTGAAGTAAATGGGTCGGTAACATGGGGAAGTTCGGGCACAAAAACATTTCGTGATGGAATTATTGGTACGGGTTCTTTAATACAGGATAACACTTCCGGTGCATTCATAATCAATGGTACATCAGCTCAGTTGGGAGGTACGGGTACAATTACTTTAAGCACCAACGGTTTGCAGATTGCCAACGGTGCAATTGTTTCTTTAATCTCAAACAAAACCATCAACGGCCCGGGAAATTCCATAACTGTTAATAACGGAGGGACACTCAATTGTTCTGCGAATAATCTTTCAGGCTCTGCAAATTTTGTGCTTTCATCAGGAGGCATATTGGGTATAGGCTCGTCCGATGGTATTACTTCATCTTCTGCACTTGGAAACATCCAAACGAATGGCCGCACATTTAACAGTGGTGCAGTTTACATATACAATGGAAATACAAATCAGATAACCGGTAATTTTTCAACCACCCCACTTGCAGGTACTGTACATTCTCTTGTAATTGCAAACACAGGAGGCAATGGCAATAATACGGTTACCTTAACAAATAATAATACAGTTACAGATCTTTTATATCTCAACACCGGTTTGTTTGCTTCAGGGTTAAATCAAACTTTAAAAATTGCCAATAACGGTTCGGTTTATGGCCATGGCGGTGGTAATCCTAACAATGCAACTGCTGGTAATATTGAATTTGTAGGGAATGGTTCAACAAATGGGTTAGCTGATGGTAATCCTTCTCTTTATTCAGTGATCATAAACGGCGGGGTTGATTTTAATGGCGCAACAACTCATGCTGCTGCAATTATGAACCAACTGCAATTAAAAGCTGGTGCATATGTGGCCGATGCTCCATTTTATAATTCAGGTTCATCGCTTGTTTACAGTACTGGCGGTATATACGGACGAAATGTTGAATGGGGAAACTCAGTTGGACTGCCGGGTTATCCTTATAATGTAACAGTGGGGGCTAATACTATACTTGATCTGAACACAAACCCGGTTGCAGGTGCTCAGCTTGAAACAGGAGGTAATCTTTCAATAGGCAATTCAACAGGATGGGGCAGGGTATATATGAATAATAGTATGGCCAAACCATTATCAGTTGGAGGTAACTTGATAATTGGTTCGGTTGATGCAGCATCAGCATCAAGTGAACTTGGTTTGTCTAATTCAATTGGAGGTGATTTGTGGTTATATGGAAACTTCAGCAGGTATGATGCCAGCTCTTATACAGATAATGACAGGGCGATATTTTTTAAAGGCACAGCCAACGCATCCATCAACACACCAAACGTTGTAATAACACCAGCAATTCCAACTCAATATTTCAGTTACGCAGTTGTTGATAAATCAGCTGGTTCAGAAGTAATAACCCTTAACTGTCCGGTGGGAATAAGCAAACTTATTACTTTCGGCAAAGGCATCATTACATCAACAGCCAGTCATCCATTGGTTGTTGTTGATAATGCCAATGCAACAGGTGCCAGCATATCTTCTTTTGTGAATGGCCCTGTAAGAAAGCTCGGAGACGATAATTTTAGTTTTCCTGTGGGTAAGATTGTGTTCACTACTCCACATTACAGGGCTATCGGAATTTCGGGACTTTCATCTTCAACAACCTTTACAGCAGAGTTTATAAGAGCTAATTCCAGATTATTAGGAGCAGTAAACACTTCACCAGTTCAATGGGTAAGCCAATGTGAGTATTGGAACCTTGATCGTAATGCCGGTTCTTCATCAGCCAACGTAACGTTGAGTTGGTCAGCACAAAGCCCTTGTAATGTGGCAGCCAATTCATATATAAATGATCTCGGTTCACTTGTTGTTGTACATTTTAATACTTCAACGCTTACATGGGACAGTCATGGTAACAACGGAGGTTATTCTGGTGATAATACTACAGGTTCTGTAACGTGGAACAATGTTTCAGCATTTAGCCCGTTTGCATTGGGGACAACCGATGTGCGATATAACCCCTTGCCACAAACACTCAATCTTGTTTCATTTTCAGCCGTTTCACGTAAGTCAGATGTATTGATTGACTGGAGTCTGATGAGTAACAACGATCAGGAAGAATTCATTCTTGAACACAGCAGGGACGGGGTGAATTTTGAAAAATTAAAGGTTGTGCCAACAAAAGTGATTCTGAACCTGGCTACTTATTCAGAGGTGGATTCTGATCCCTGGTATGGCTGGAATTACTATCGTCTGCATGTTACCGACAAGCAAAACCGGGAAAAAGTTTCTAATATCATTAAGGTTTGGTACGGGGCAAATGAGCTTGTAAGGATACTGCCAAACCCTGCTTCGGAAAAAATTGTCATAAATTTTTCAGATCCACGCAGCATTTCGAGAATTGAGCTTGTCAATATATCCGGCCAGATATTGAAACAGGTTAGTACTGTTCAGTTTTCTACTGAAATTAATATATCTCAATTGCAAGCGGGAATGTATTATCTGCGTATTCTGGATAAAAACGGGCTGATTACTAAGCCATTTGTCAAAAAATGACGACCCGAAACCAACTGCTGAAAAATCCCCTCCTCAGGAGGGGATTTTGTTTTTTATAGATAAGTTTGAGCTATACCGCAAAACTTTCTCCGCAGCCACAGGTGCGGGTAGCGTTCGGGTTATTAAAATGGAAGCCTTTTCCGTTAAGGCCATCGCTGAAATCAAGTGTGGTATTGTAGAGGTAAAGTAAACTTTTCATATCTGTTACCACTTTCACCCCGTTATCTTCAAATACCTGGTCATCGGGCTTTGACACATTGTCGAAATCCAGCTTATAACTTAACCCGCTGCATCCACCTCCAACAACACTTACTCTTACAAAAAAAGAAGCCACATTTTCATTATTTGCTTGTTGCAAAAGGGTTGCAACCTTTTCTTTTGCTTTATCTGTAACAAAGATCATAATTCGGTTTATTATTGTTAAACAACCTCTGTGCCACTGCTTTTGGAACAGACGTATTGACAGCAAAATTAAACGAATCGGGAAGAAGATCAAGCATCAAAACCTGCTCCCATACTGCGCAGGGGATTTAAAATGTTTTTTATTTCTGAAACAGCAAAATCAATTTCTTCTTTTGTATTGAATACGCCCAAACTAAAGCGAACCGAATTTTTGCTGTCAGCATCAGAAAATCCCATTGCTTTCAGAACATGACTGGGGTAAGGAGAAGCACTTGTACAGGCACTTCCTCCAGAAACTGCCATAATTTTTGACAAAGCAGAAAGAAGCCCCGGGCCATGTAATTGCGAAAAACACAAATTGGATGTATTTGGCAGCCGGTGAAGGTTATTTCCATTAACGGTAACGCCTCCCAGTGATAAAATTGCTGATTCAAGACGATTGCGCAATTCAATCAGTTTTGCTTCCCTGTCTTTCATCTCAATACCGGCAATTGAACATGCTTTTCCAAAACCAACAATGCCCGGCACATTTAATGTGCCGCTTCTTAATCCTCGCTCATGCCCCCCACCATCAATTTGAGCTTTAATTGTTACACGGGGATTTTTTCTTCTTACATAAAGTGCTCCTACACCTTTGGGGCCATATAGTTTATGCGACGAGAATGCCATGAGATCAATTTCATCCTGCAGCACATTAACGGGTATTTTACCAACAGCCTGCGTGGCATCACAAAAAAACAAGATTTTCCTGTCCTTGGCAATCCGGCCTATTTTTTTTACAGGATGAATTAACCCCGTTTCATTGTTGGCATACATCAGTGCAATTAATATTGTAGAAGAAGTAATTGATTGCTGAAGAAGATTCAGGTCAACTGCTCCTTTACAATCAACAGGAAGGTATGTAATTGAAAATCCTTTTTTTTCTAGAGAAGCACAGGTGTCCAAAACTGCTTTGTGTTCAGTCGCACAGGTAATAATATGTTTACCTTTTGTGTAGCATTCAGTCACACCCTTAATTGCCAGGTTAATACTTTCAGTAGCCCCGGAAGTGAAAATGATTTCTTCCTTACCTGCACCAATAAGCTGTGCTGTTTGTTCTCTTGCTATTGATACAGCTTCTGCAGCTTCCCATCCGTAAGAATGCGAATTGCTTGCTGCATTGCCGAATTTTTCTGAAAACCAGGGCAGCATTGTTTCCAATACTCCAGGGTCAACAGGAGTGGTTGCGTTATAATCAAAGTACAAAACAGTTTTTTGGTTGACCTGCATCATGCAAATTTATAACGATGGTTGTAAATTGCTGTAAAATATAGGTTATGCAAAAAGTTGAGCATATTGGTATTGCAGTTAAAAGCCTTGCAGTTTCAGTTCCGTTATTTGAAAAGCTGTTGAATGCTTCCTGTTACAAAACTGAAACAGTAGAAACGGAAAAAGTAAACACGGCCTTTTTTCAAAAAGGTGAAACAAAAATTGAATTGCTTGAAAGCTCAGATGCAGAAGGTGTTATTGCTAAGTTTATAGAAAAGAAAGGAGAGGGGTTGCACCATATAGCATTTGATGTAACTGATATTGAGGCTGAAATGAAGCGCTTGCAGGAAGAAGGGTTTGTTTTGCTGAATGAAAAACCAAAGACCGGTGCTGATAATAAACTTGTTTGTTTTCTTCATCCAAAAGGAACAAATGGTGTCCTTGTTGAACTGTGTCAGGAAAAGAAGAACAGTTGAGTAATAGTCTGATTAATTTTCTGTTGATAAAACAGTTTCCATTTTCATACTTCGGGAGCCTTTTATAAGAATGTAGGTGTTTTCAAACAACTGGTTTTGAAACCACTCTTTTGCTTTGGAGGAAGAAGCGAAATAAATATAAGGATGTTTTATCTTTTCAAAATCGCCCCCGACAAGAACTACTTTCGTCCAATTGTATTCAGCAATCAGGTTAACAAGTTCTTCATGTTCATATATGCTTTCTTCGCCCAGCTCAGCCATGGCACCGAGAATAAGCACTTTACCCGCCGTTTTTATTTTTGCAAAATTTTCGACAGCAACTTTCATACTTGCAGGATTAGCATTGTAAGCATCAAGAACTATTTTATTTGTTCCTTTTTCAATTAACTGAGATCTGCTGTTAGATGGCTGATAGCCTTCAATGGCATTTTTAATCTTTTGTCCGGGAACTTTAAAGTGTTTTCCAACTGCAATTGCTGCAAGTACGTTTGGCAAATTATAGCCGCCAACCAAATGCGTTTGAATATTGTTAATAGTGTGGTCACTGTCAATTTCAATTTTCAAGAAAGGATCACTTTCAAGAAGATGACCAGTGATTTCCGCTTTTTTTGTACCGTAAGTAATTCTATGTGTTATTCCGGAGCTCATTTCTGCCAGATAATCTAAATCGGTGTTGATAAAGATGGAGCCATTGGTTGCTCTGATGAAGTCATACAATTCGCCTTTGGCTTTCTTTACGCCTTCAATGCCCCCAAAACCCTCCAGATGTGCTTTACCGCAGTTATTAATTAAACCATATGTTGGAAGTGCATAAGTACAGTAAGAAGCAATTTCCTGCTGGTGATTAGCTCCCATTTCAATTACAGCTATCTCTGCATCTTTTTTGATTTTTAAAATAGTTAATGGAATACCAATGTGATTGTTGAGATTGCCTTCTGTTGTATATGTTTTGTAATGTGAGGAAAGAACTGCATGAATAAGTTCTTTGGTTGTTGTTTTGCCATTGCTGCCTGTGATGGCAATAAAGGGAATCTGAAATTGCTGCCTGTGGTGTTTTGCAAGTTGTTGAAGAGTGGACAAAACGTTTTGTACTTTGAAAACTCTCTTGTCTGAAACCGGCACATCTTCATCAATAACTACAGCGCTTGCACCAAGTTCTAACGCTTTTTGAGCAAAGCTATTTCCGTTGAAATTATCTCCTTTCAAAGCAAAAAACATTTCCCCTTTCTTAAGTTTACGGGTGTCTGTTTGAATAAATGGGTGTTGAAGAAACACCTGGTATAACTGCTCTGTTTGCATAAAATCAAAGATAACTCCTAGCTTAAAATTGAATGCCGGTTAGTAAAAAAATATTTGGCAGATAGGGTCTTAAAATAAAAAACCCTTTGCATTGCAAAGGGTTTTTTATTCATTGTTTTTTTTAGCTTCTTTTTCTGTTGTTTTGTTTTCTTTGCTGGAACCAGTTGCCGGTTTTTCTGCCATTACCTTCCTGACTGCCGTAACGGGTCATTGCACAACGGAATCCAATCATTGAACTACTCTGATCTTCTTCGAGGAATCTGCGTGATCCCGGGCTTAACCAATATGCACGGTCGTTCCAGCTACCGCCTTTGTAAACACGGCTTTTATCGCTTACAAGAGTTGTAACTCCATATCCGTATTGCACCTGGCTCAAAGAATCTCCGTCAAGATAATCAATTGCATAACCTTTTTGATAGTTCCTGCGGTCTTTCACTTCGTCGTCAGTTTCGTCACGGTATTTAATGCGGCCTAAAGAATCTCTTTCAGCTTTTCCTGTACTCAAATCAATACGCTGAAACTTATTACCACGGTAGTAGTTAAAGTCGTCACCATCAGTTGGCGTAAGAGGTCTGTACACATCGGCCACCCATTCACTTACGTTACCAGCCATATTATATAAGCCGAAACCATTCGGGTAGAAAGAGTTGATTGGTCCGGGAATTACAGCACGGTCGTTCAAACCACCTGCAACACCCATGTTGTCACCTGCGCCACGCTTGAAGTTTGCAAGAAACTGACCTTGCCATGAACTACGTTTTGCATCACGAAGGCCATTTACATTCTGAGCCCAGGGATAAACCTGTTTATTTGCTGTTAACTCCTCACCACGACGTTTTTCACTGCGGCGTGGGTTGGGGTTTTGAGCTATATAGCCGTATGCGGCATATTCCCATTCTGCTTCTGAAGGCAAACGATAATCGGGAAGCAGAATACCTTCTTCAAATGAAATTGAAGTAGGAACCTGTTTTGTAAGCGGATCCTTATAAGTTTTCAGCGATTTCCCGGGAGTTGCCTGGTATTCACCAAGTAAATAAGCTTTTGTATTAAAGTTGTCCTGGCCTCCACCCTGCATTTGTTTTTGCAGTTCGGCTTTTTTATTAGTGATGCCTTTGTCGTACAGGATGTTTTCATTCACCCTGTCGGAACGCCACAAACAGTAATCGTATGCCTGTTTCCAGTTAACACCTACAACCGGATATAGGTTGTAAGAAGGGTGGCGGAAGTAGTACTCTACATAAGGCTCATTGTAGGCCAGTTCACTTCTCCAGCATAACGTATCAGGCAATGCACGATTGGTGATAGCCGTATCCATGAAAACACGGTTAAGCCAATAGAGATATTCACGGTAATGAACGTTTGCAACTTCGGTTTCATCCATGTAGAATGAAGCAACAGTAACACGGCGCTGCGTGTTATTCCAGTCACGCATAACGTCTTCTTCAGTGGCACCCATTGTAAACGTACCACCTTCAACGAAAACCAGTCCCGGACCGGTTTTTTGCTCTTTTTCTTTAGATACACGGAAGCCACTGCCGGTAGGGTCATTATACGTCCAGCCGGTGTTGGATGATTTTTCCGGTTTCTTTTTAAACAAGTTACAGGAAGATAACAAAGCGGCCCCAATTAACAGGATACCCAGATTTTTAATGCGGAAAAGGTTTTTCATCTTTTCGTTTTGATTGTTAACGAGTAAAATTCAAAAATATTGTATTGGATTTTCATCCCAAATTATGGTATGAGATCATCGCAAACTTAATGTTTTCTTTTTGAATTTATCAAGTCTAAAACGTTCAATGAGTAATTTTTAGTATTTGTGCTTGTAAATTATTTTAGTATAAATACTGCTATTTGCAGCATTTATGGTTACTCTTTTATCTCAATATTTGAGATCAGTATATTTGTTCTTTAAACTATGCGTTACACAGCACTGTTTTTTGCAATTTTTTTTTACTATTCGGGTATGGCACAGCGTACTTACCACAGCAATTCAGTGCTGGCCAGTGGCAGTTGGTACAAGATTTCGGTAAAAAATACGGGTGTTTACAAGATAGATGCAGCTTTCCTGCAATCGCTGGGTATTAATACTTCCAATTTAAGCAGCAGCAGCATCAGGCTGTTTGGTAACGGCGGGCAAATGCTGCCCGAGGCGAATATTATTGCAAGAGCCGATGATCTTACCGAAAATGCGATTCATGTCTCGGATGGCGGCGATGGAATATTTAATGGATCAGATTATTTTCTTTTTTATGCAGACGGTCCTGCCAGATGGATTAAAGATTCGGTAAACCGCCGTTTTCGTCATCAAAAAAACCTCTACTCAAAAGAATCGTACTACTATATAACAGTAAGCGGTACAGGGCTTAGGGTGCAAACAGCTAATAATAACGGGTTGCCGGCAAGTGTAACTGTTACAGGTTTTTTAGACAGATATGCTTATGAACTTGATACCGTTAATTTTCTAAAAAGTGGCAAAGAATGGTATGGAGAAGAATTTGGTAACATTCCGGGTATCCCAATTTCAAGAAGTTTTTCTGCTTCTTTCCCCAATCTTATTACAACAGCACCTGTTCAACTGGTTTCAAATGTGGCAGCAAGAAGTAATGGTTCATCCAGCTCTTTTTTGCTTAAGGCAAATGATATCACCGTTGCACAGCATTCTGTTTTGCCAGTAGGCACAGGTAATTATGACCCTGTCGCATCGCCAAATGAACTGGTTTCATCCTTTTCTCCAACACAGTCAACCATAAATCTGCAATATATCTTTCAGCCTGTTAGTGTAAATGCACAGGGGTGGCTTAACTGGTTTGAATTGTTTCCCAAACGACAACTAAGTATGATGGGTGTAAGCCAGCTTCTGTTTCGGGACTGGGAGTCGGTAGCACAGGGTAATGCAGCTGAATTCCGTCTTCAGGGCGCAACTTCATCAACTTTAGTATGGGATGTAACCGATCCTTTAAAACCTGTAAACATGCAGGGCAGTTTAAACGGTTCTGAATTCAGGTTTATTAATCTTAACGGGCACTTGCATGAATATGCTGCTTTTCATTTGCAGGATTTTCTTGTACCAACCGCAGTGGGTAAGGTCAATAACCAGGATTTACATAATTCCTCATCCAGAAACTATCTGATTATTACTCATACATCTTTGTTAGCGGAGGCGCAGCGCCTGGCTGCATGGCATCAGCAAAATCAAGGGTTAAGTGTACTGGTAGCAACAACAGAACAAATTTTTAACGAGTTTGCCTCAGGTACTCCTGACCCCGTTGCTATCAGGGATTTTGTAAAAATGTATTACGACAAAGCGGGCACAGATTCTTTAAAACGGCCTCGTTATTTGCTGTTATTTGGTGATGCATCTTACGATTACCAAGGCCGGGTAAAAAATAATACCAATCTTGTTCCATGTTTTGAAAGTGATGCATCGCTTGATCCCTTATCTACACATACATCGGACGATTTTTTTGGGTTTTTGGACGATGCTGAAAACATTGCTCAATCGTACCCGCTTAATTTACTTGATATAGGCATTGGCCGCATCCCGGCAAAAACAATTGATGAAGCCCGGTATGCGGTTGACAAAATTATTCATTACTACAGTAAAGATTGCTTTGGACCATGGCGTAATGACATTACTCTTGTAGCCGATGATGAGGATAATAATATTCATCTGGATGATGCCGAACTGCATTCCCAACTTATTCAGCAAAACAAAAATTTTAACCCGGCTAAAATTTATCTTGACGCTTACCAGCAAAAAAGCGGCAGCGGAGGCAGCCGTTACCCCGATGTAAATCAGGCAATCAATAATAAAATATTTTCCGGCACACTTATCTGGAATTATAGCGGGCATGGAGGTTATAAAAGACTTGCTGAAGAAACCATTCTTGACCAGGATATGCTGAACAACTGGACAAACAAAAACAAGCTGCCACTGTTTATAACAGCTACCTGCGATTTTGCACCATACGACGACCCCTCAATCAATTCTATTGGAGAAAATATATTGCTGAAAGAAAATGCCGGCGCAATTGCTTTAATGACAACAACACGGGTGGTGTTTGCATTCAGCAACCGTATCATTAACAACAATTACCTGAAAATTGCTTTGACACCTGATCAAAATGGAACATTTCCAACGTTGGGCGATGCTGTAAGACAAACAAAAAATTTCACCTACCAGAATTTTGGCGATATAACCAACAACCGAAAGTTTACATTACTCGGTGATCCGGCATTACGTCTTGCTTTTCCGCTTTTAAAGGTAAAATCAACCCTCATCAACAACCAGGTGCCGGGCGCAGATACCTTAAAAGCATTAAGTACTTATACAATTAAGGGAGAAGTGACTGATGTCTCGGGCAACCTTCTCACCGGGTTTAATGGAAATGTTTATCCGGTAATTTTTGATAAACCGCAATTGGTGAAAACGCTTGGTAATGATGCAGCAAGCACTGTTACATCGTTCAGTAATCAATCAAACATAATTTTTAAAGGGAAGGCGAAAGTAACAAATGGGAAATTCAGCTATACGTTTGTAGTTCCCAAGGACATAAATTACCAGTTTGGCAATGGCAAAATCAGTTATTACACTGAAGATGGGACAAAAGATGGAGCAGGATCTGAAACCGCCATTGTAATTGGCGGTGCTTCAGGTAATCCCTTAACCGATAATACAGGGCCGTTGATCAGGGCATGGATCAATGATGAAAAATTTGTGAACGGTGGAATAACAAATGAAAATCCGGTTTTGTTATTGAAGCTATCCGATTCAAGTGGAATTAATACAGTTGGAACAGGGATTGGTCATGATCTGGTTGCAACACTCGACAACGATAACAACCAGTATTATATTTTAAACGATTATTACGAAGCTGAAACAGACAGTTATCAGAAAGGAACTGTAAAATTTCAGTTGCCAACATTAACCGAAGGAATGCATACGCTGAAAATAAAGGCTTGGGATGTACAAAATAACAGCAATGAATCGGTACTTGAGTTCAGGGTTGTTAAAGATGCTGATTTAAGAATTGATCATGTTTATAACTACCCAAATCCTTTTACAAGTCGCACTACCTTTATGTTTGAGCACAACAGGCCAGGCGATAATCTGAAAGTATTAATCCGTATATATACAGTTTCCGGCAAAGTAGTAAAAACCATTACCCGCACAATAATAAACGAGGGAAACCGTTCTTTTGACATTGATTGGGACGGGAAAGACGATTTTGGTCAGAAAATTGGCAGAGGCGTTTACGTTTACCAGTTGGAAGTAAAAGATTCAAATGGTGAAAAACAATCGGTTCTGCAAAAATTAGTTGTCCTTTAAATACAAACCGTTCTATCTTTAAAATACGCATTATTGAAAAATAACTTTTATGTCCCAAATTAAAATGCTGATGAGAAATAGAATTTTCCCGGTTCTTTTTCTCTCTTTTTATTCTGTAGCCTTATTTGCACAAACAACTAATTCCATCAATGTAGTTACAACTGCAGTTCCCATGCTGCGTATTTCTCCCGATGCCCGTGCCGGTGGTATGGGCGATATTGGCATTGCCACTACTGCCGATGCCAATTCATCATTTTGGAACCAGGCCAAAATTCCCTTTGCAACCCAGCGTTCAGCTATTGGATTAACTTATACGCCCTGGTTAAAAGATCTTGGACTGAATGACGTTTTTATTGGTGCTGTGGCCGGTTATCATCAGATTAATGAAGATCAGGCTGTTTCTGGTTCATTACGATATTTTAATTTAGGAAACATCCAGTTCACAGATTATTCAGGCAACCCCATTAAAACGGCTATGCCCAGGGAATGGTCAATTGATGGAGGTTACAGCCGCCGTTTAGGCGAAAAAATCGGTGTTGGTGTGGCAATGAGATTTATTTATTCAAATCTTGCCAGTGGTTACAGTGAAGGTGGTGTAACTTATAAAGCAGGTACTGCTGTTGCCGGTGATCTTTCGTTTTTCTACAATGGTATCAACGAAGAAGGCAGTGGCTTTACAGCCGGTGCAGTAATGAGTAATCTCGGTACCAAAATTCAGTACACAAACGATGCAAGGGGTAAAGATTATATACCTGCAAATCTTGGATTAGGAGCGGTATATCATAAAACAATTGATGAAATCAATAAAATCAGTTTTGGTGTTGACATCAATAAACTCATGGTACCCACACCTCCAACAGATACTTCAGCAGGTGCCCTGGATAAATACCGCAACAAAAGTGTGATGGGCAGTTGGTTTTCATCTTTTGGTGATGCTCCCGGCGGATTTAGTGAAGAATTGAAAGAATTCCAGGTTTCTGCGGGTACTGAATACAGTTATAACGATTTGTTTTTTGTACGTGCAGGTTACTTCTACGAAGCCAAAACAAAAGGCAACCGTAAATTTTTCAGCGTAGGTTTGGGCGTTAAATACAATCGTCTTGGATTTAATTTCTCTTACCTGGTTCCTTCGGGTCAGGGACAAACCCGCAATCCGTTAAGCAACACAACCCGCTTCAGCCTCGTGTTTGATTTGGGTGGCGATGGCGGCTCAACCGGATTTACCGATTAATATCAGATAAAAGATTTTGTCAGAAGCGGAGGTAATTTACCTTCGCTTTTTTATTTATTATGGCATTCAGAATAGGAACAGGAGTAGATTATCATCAACTCGCCGAAGGGCGAAAGCTTTTTATCGGAGGTGTGGAAATACCTCATCATAAAGGAGCGTTGGGCCACAGCGATGCAGATGTGCTGCTGCATGCCGTTTGTGATGCCATGCTTGGGGCACTTGCATTGGGCGATATTGGTACCCATTTTCCCGATACATCAGCTGAATTTAAAAATATAGACAGTAAAATACTGCTGCAGCAAACATTTGAAAAAATCAAGGAAAAGGGTTTCCGGGTTGTGAATATTGACAGTACACTTTGTTTGCAAGCCCCCAAAATAAAACCTTACATTGGTTTAATGCAGGAAACCATTGCTGCAATTCTTGAACTGGAAACGGATGCTGTTTCAGTAAAAGCAACAACAACAGAAAAAATGGGTTTTGTTGGTAGAGAAGAGGGGTTGGTTGCTTACGCCACTGCATTACTTGAAAAAAAATAAGCATGACAGTTAAGATTATCAATCAATCAAATAATCCATTACCGGCTTACGCAACCGAAGGTTCAAGCGGAATGGATATACGGGCTTATTTATCCGAAGCTGTTGAAATAAAGCCAATGGAGCGCATTCTTGTTCCCACTGGTTTGTATCTTGAATTACCGGAAGGATATGAAGCACAAATACGGCCAAGAAGCGGATTGGCAGCAAAACAAGGTATTACCTGTTTAAACACACCCGGTACAATTGATGCTGATTATCGTGGAGAAGTGAAAATAATTTTAATTAATCTGGATACGCAATCTCACACAATTCAAAGCGGGGAGCGTATTGCACAAATGGTGATTCAGAAAGTAGAAAAAGTCGGATGGGAACTTTCTGAAAAAATTGATCATACAAACCGTAGTGCCGGAGGTTTTGGCAGCACAGGTAAACATTAACTTTACTCATGAAGAAATTTTCGATTGCATCTGCAACTCTTTTACTGGTACTGATTTTTTCTGCATGCCGCTCAACAAAAAAATTACAGCAGGCTATTGTAAAAAAAGATACTGTGGCAACAGTTGTAACTGAAGTTCAGCCAACACATGCAGATACTGTGCGCATGGTTAACGACTTAATGACAAGTGTGCTTAAAAACAGAATTGAGTTCACTACATTTTCAGCCAAAATAAAAGTTGATTATCTCAATTCAAAAGGAAAACAACCCGACTTTGTAGCCAATGTGCGGATGAAAAAAGACAGCCTGATCTGGCTTTCGCTGGGAAATGATCTGGGTATTGAAGGTTTCCGGGTATTAATAACAAAAGACAGTATTAAAGTGCTGGACAAACTGGCAAACACATACCAGGTAAGACCGTTAACGCATTTGCAGGAACTGAGCCAGATACCTTTCACTTTTGCCGATTTGCAAAACCTGCTGGTGGGGAATCCTGTTTTTTTTAACCGTGACAGCATAACTTCCTATACAAAGAATGAAAAGGGTTATACCTTGCTCAGTATTGATACATTGTTTAAAAACCTGATTTCTGTTAATAACAGCTTTCTTATTGAAAAAAGTAAGCTGGATGATAATGATCCTGCACTTAACCGCACCTGTGATTTAATTTATACAGAATACGAAAATAAAACCGGGGTAATGTTTTCGGCTTACAGGGAAATTTTTATTTCGCAGCAGAATAAGTTAGATGTACAATTGAAATTCAAGGATTATAAATTCAACGAAGAGCTTAGCTACCCGTTCACAATTCCTAAAAAATTCAAAAGAATTTAAAAGGAGATACGTTTTCGCAGAACGTTGCGTTTAACCTTTTTGACCTGAAACCTTAAATTTGTACTTTTAAACAATGCCTATGCGGAAATTCTTTTTGTTTATTGCTTTTATTGTACTGAATGTTGTTGTTTTTGCCCAGGATAAAACGGAACTGGAAAAAAAACGTAAACAAACATTGCAGGAAATTGAAGTGCTCAATAACCAGTACAACGAAATAAAGAAGAACAAGAAAGAAAGTATTGGACAGCTAACACTGATCCAGAACAAAATCCGCCTGCGTAACGAAGTTATTTCCACAATTAACAAACAGGTGCGATCAATTGATGGCGACATCAATACTTCATACATTGAAATGCGCCGTTTGCAAAAGATCTTGATACGCTTAAAATGAACTATGCACATAATGTTGTGTATGCGTACAAAAACAGAAGCAGCTACGATTTTCTCAATTTCCTTTTTTCAGCCACCAGTTTTAATGATGCGGTGCAGCGTATTTCTTATATGAAAGCCTATCGCAATTACCGTGCACAGCAATTAGATGCCATTATTAAAACCGAAGAACTTTACAAACAGAAAATAACGCAGCTTACCAATAACAAAAAACAGAAAGGCCTTGTGCTGAAAGATCAGAACAAGGAAATGGGCGAACTTGTAAAAGATAAACAGGAACAGGATGCTGTAGTGAATAATTTAAAAAAGAAGGAAAAGGAAATTAATAAATCAATTGCAGCAAAACGTAAGCAGGCTCAATCATTACAGGCATCTATTACAACGATCATTAACAGGGAAATAGCAGCAGCAAGAAAAGAAGCGGAAGCCAAAGCTAAAGCCGATGCCAAGGCAAAGGCAGATGCTGATGCCAAAGCAAAAGCTGATGCAAAAAATAATGCAACTGTTACAAATAACCCAACTACAGGTATAACAACTCCTGTTACAACCCCTAAAACCACAACTGCTCCTGCTGTTAAAAAAGTAGAAAGCTATCTTGAGTATAATAATGAAGAATCTTAAATTAGGAAACAGCTTTGAAATAAATAAACTTAAACTCCCTTTTCCTGTTGATAACGGGTATGTTGCTATTCCGTATGGAGATTATGTTGTTCCAGGTACGCCAATTAAAGGTCATCAGGATTTTATAACAATTGCATCTCCTGCCGGAACTTCTGTAAAGGTTGTATTTGATGGTGAAGTGGTGAGTGTATTTGATGTGGGAGGAATGAGTGCTGTAACTGTAAGACATGGCAAATATTTTACTACTTACAGTAATCTTTCATCCGTAGGTGTAAGTAAAGGACAGAATATAAAAACCGGGCAAACAGTTGGTCGTGTTGGTACCAATCTTGATGGTGACGGCCAGATTGACTTTATTCTTACAAGAGAAAACCAGTTTTTAAATCCTTCCGGCTGGTTACGCCGCAGTAATTAATTAAACAGTTGCGGGTACAAAACGCTCGTACAACTCTTCATACAAAGGAACAATGTGGTGAATATCGAATTTCTCTGCATGTTCCTTTGCTTTTTGTTTAAAGTTGTTCAGCGTTTCATCGTCTTTTAAAATATCAATTCCGGCTTTTACTAAACCGTTAATATCGCCTACGCTTGCCATGTAGCCGGTTTGGCCATGGATATTAATTTCAGGTAAGCCCCCTGCATTGCTGGATAAAACTGGAACACCTGCAGCCATTGCTTCAAGAGCAGATAAACCAAAACTTTCACTTTCGGATGGAAGGATAAATAAGTCGGATATCGCCAGGATTTCTTCCATTTCCTGTTGTTTGCCGAGGAAACGGATATCATCGCAGGTATGCAGTTCACGGCAAAGTTCTTCAGCGCCGGGTCTGTCGGGGCCATCGCCGACCATGAGTAATTTAGCCGATATTTCTTTTCTGATGCCGGCAAATGTTCTGATTACATCATTCACCCGTTTTACTTTTCTGAAGTTGGATGCATGCACAAGAATACGTTCACCATTGGGTGCAATGGCTTTTTTGAAAGCATCGAGCGGTTTTTTGGAAAACCGTTTTACATCAACAAAATTATAAATGACTTCAATTTCTTTTTCAATATTAAAACTGTGATAAGTTTCTTTACGCAGGTTTTCAGAAACAGCAGTTATTGCATCGCTTTCATTGATAGAGAATGTAACAACCGGTTCAAATGTTTTGTCTTTACCAACAAGTGTTATATCAGTCCCATGCAATGTTGTAATGACGGGAATATCTTTTCCTTTTTTGCGGAGAATCTGCTTGGCCATAAAAGCTGCTGAGGCATGTGGTATGGCATAATGTACATGCAGCAGATCGAGATCATTGTTCATCACCACATCAACCATTGTACTGGCAAGTGTTGTTTCGTAAGGGGGATAGTCGAATAAAGGATAATGCGGCACTCTTACTTCATGATAAAAAATATTGGCACAAAAGCCGCTCAAACGCACAGGCTGCTGGTAGGTAATAAAGTGAACAAGGTGCCCTTTTTCAGCAAGCGCTTTTCCAAGTTCAGTTGCCAGAACACCACTACCACCAAATGTGGGATAACAAACAATGCCAATTTTCATTTTCCTTGATTTTGCTACTGTTCAACATTTATCATGCCATTTAAACAGGCCGGATAAATTGACAGATTAAGATGACGAAGTTAATCATTTCAAATAAGTACAGGTTTTGGTCAACTGCCGTTTGTATAATTTCACAAACAGCATTACAGCCTTTTTTTGCCGGTTGGCAGAGTTGTTTTACTTTGAGGATATTCTAAATTCTGTTGCATGAGATGTATTACCAGCTTACTTCTGTTTATTTTTTCTGTCATTGAATTATCAGCTCAAACAAATGATTCAGCTATGTTTAAACGCATTTCTGACGATGTGTTTACCAATAGCAAAGCTTACCAGAACCTTTGGTTTCTATGTAAGATAGTGGGGCCGAGATTAAGCGGTTCGCCACAAGCTGAAAAAGCTGTAAAAGAAACGTTCAGAATGATGAAAGAACTGGGTGCTGATACTGTTTATCTGCAGGAGTGCATGGTGCCGCATTGGGTACGTGGAGCAAAAGAAAATGCTTTCCTGGTTGATGTAAACGGCAAGCCGGTTAATCTCAACATTTGTGCATTGGGCAACAGTGTTGGTACAGGAAAAAAAGGGATTAAAGCCGAAGTGGTGGAAGTACATTCATTTAAAGAACTGGATGAGTTAGGTGAAAAAGGAGTGAAAGGAAAAATTGTGTTTTACAATTTCCCGATGAACCCCACCAATGTTGAAACATTCCGTTCGTATGGTGAAGCAGGACAATACCGTGGACGTGGACCATCCATGGCTGCCAAGTACGGAGCAGTTGGAGCAATGGTTCGTTCGCTTGCAAGTAATATTGATGATTATCCGCATACAGGTACAACAACGTATAACGATTCATTTCCAAAAATTCCGGCCATTGCTGTTTCAACACGTCATGCAGAATACATCAGCAATGAACTGAAGAGAAGAAAGGGTTGCAGCTCTATTTCAGAACCGAATGTGAAATGCTGCCCGACGCAAAAAGTTATAATGTAATTGGTGAAATAAAAGGAACAGAATTCCCCAATGAAATCATTACAGTTGGTGGTCATCTTGATTCATGGGATCTGGCGGAAGGTGCACATGATGATGGTGCTGGATGTATTCAGAGCATGGAAATTATAAGGGTGTACAAAGCACTTGGTATAAAACCAAAACGTACCATTCGGGTGGTGATGTTTATGAATGAAGAGAATGGTTTACGTGGCGGGAAAAAATATGGTGAAGTTGCAGCTGCAGATAAAACCAACAAATACATTTTTGCTTTGGAAAGTGATGCTGGTGGATTTACCCCACGTTCATTTGGATTTACAAGTGGTGGCGCACCTTTACAGAAATTGAAAAAATGGGAACCATTGTTTAAGCCTTATGGTGTATATGAATTTGCAGAAGGCGGCGGTGGTGCTGATATTGGTCCGCTGAAAGAAACAGGCGCATTGCTTTGCGGCTTACGTCCCGATTCGCAGCGTTACTTCGATCATCATCATGCTGGTAACGATGTGTTTGAAGCTGTGAACAAACGTGAACTTGAATTAGGTGCAGTTAATATGGTGCTGTTATTGTATGTAGTGGATCAGTACGGGTTGTAATGTTTACATTCCTTATTCAGTACTTCAACTACTTTATTGAAATAAGCTTTTGCACGGTCGGGTGTGTTGCCAATGCAAACAACTCCTGCTTTGCCGTATTGCGATAGTGCCCCGATTAAATGAAAGGTTACGCCTTCTTCTGTTGCACCGTTATAATGCAGCCCGTTGTAGATAGCAATGTCCATTAAATCATAAGGAGTAATGCCTTTGTATGAATCGCTTTGCAGATTATCGGTAGCAATGTAATAACGCTGTTTTCCATCGTTCATGTAAAATTTACCCGATGCTGCATCATAATCGCCTTCAGTTAAAAACTGTAACATAATGTAAGGATGTGTTGTGCCGCCTTTGCGTAAATTAATTTCCACCACAAAATGTTTCCAGCTGTTGTTTTCTTTTACACTGATGAAGTCAATTCCAAAACGACCAAGCACGCCGTATTTTTTTAATTCTTCTGCAATGGGATAGGCAATCACTGCCAGTTCTTTTGCATATTCCTCATTGGCAGGAAACGTTGCCCCAAGAAATACCTGTCCATCTTCGCCTCCGAGTAACTGATCGTGTGTGGAGAGAATATCAATTTGTCCCAGCGGATTAATACGGCATTGAACAGAAGGTGATGCTTTTATTTCACCTTCAACAAACTCCTCCACAATACCCCCCATTGTTTCATACTTGCTGATAAATGTTGAAGCACTTAATTCTGTTGCAATCACTTTTAATTGCTGTTCAAGATGGCTGTTGATCCATTCTTCAAGCTGATCATTTGTTACTGCATCGTCATAAAAGAAAACAGCATTTCCATCACCTGAAAAACCATCGTTCATTTTGATGATTGCTTTTTTTAATGAAGGATGTTTTCGTTTTAAATCGGCCAGCCGCTGAACGATGTCACTCCTGTTCTGCACATCTTCAAAACCATCGGGAGCAGGCGCATTGCAGACTTTGAAAATTTTACGGCAACCGCTTTTAGTGCCAAGAAAATTAAGATCAGGATTGCAGGCATAAACTGGCAAACCGAGTTTTACTGCTAATACTCTTTCCAGTTCGGTTGTATTAAAACAGGTGATGTGGGCAGGAGAATTTTGCGGAATACAATTTTTGATGCGTTCAATAAGTCTTGGACGTTCGAGGATTTTTTCAGTTAATGATTTGGCCGATGCATCAAAGCAACTCAGCAAGGTTAACCGTTCTCTTGCATGAAAACCGGTAATGCCCGGCAACAGGTGAAGGTAATAATCAACAATCACCGGATCAACCGGTACACTTGTTACAAACACAACATGCGTACGTGGCATGCGCAGCAGCATCAGTAAACAAAGCAACCGTTCTTCGTAATAAAAATGGCCTTTTACTTTTTTGAGAATATCCTGATCAACTGAAAGGCTTGGAATAACTACAATCGTTTTGGGTGCAAGCTTATCAGGAAAAACTCTTTCAAATTCTGAGGCAAACCGATTCTGCAATTGCTGAAATGCCTGCCTGTTATAGTCAGTGTTTTCGTTTTGAAGCAAACGATATGTATCAGGAGAAAAAGTCAGCATGATTATTTTTATACAGCCATTTAAGGTAACGATCGAGGTTTTCTTAATGAATGACCTGTATCAGTCACCCCTGTGACGGGAATCGGAATCGCAGTTTACCGACTGCAACCTGTCGTTAACCGACAAATGTTTTCGCTTAACCTCTCTGCTATTGACCCGGGGGCTGCCGAAGGATAATTTTGATAAAAATTAATTCTTATGGCAAATATTGAAAGACAACAGGAAAGAGCTCATGACCGCAGCGTTATTGGCATGGTTATTCTTATTGCAGGGGTTCTTTTATTAATGAACAGATTCAGCTTTTCATTTATTCCTCACTTTGTTTTCAGCTGGCCACTGATTCTGGTTGTGATTGGTCTTGTGCTTGGATTGAGGGATGGATTTAAAAATAACAGCTGGTGGATACTGATGCTGATTGGCGGATGTTTTTTGCTGATGCGTAATCATATCTTCTTCGGCTTTGGGTTTGGTCACTTTTTCTTTCCTGCTATATTAATTGCTGTTGGTTTAATGATTGTGCTCAGGCACAAAAGAAACGAAGAAAGCAAACAGTAAATAATATCTTCACTGAAAGAACGAAACAATAATCTTACAGAAACTGAATAAAAATTATAGTTATGGCAAATTTTGAAAGAAGAAAAAGAAGAGTAAATGAGCGGCTTCTTTTAGGTGTTATCATCATTGTTGCAGGTATTCTTATTTTGCTGCGCAACCTTAACCTCATGTTTGTTCCCGGTTACCTGTTTACATGGCCTATGATCTTAATTGCTATCGGGCTGGTAATAGGAATAAAGGATGGGTTCAGAAATAACGGATGGTGGATTATGATGTTGATAGGAGGTTATTTCCTGATGATGCAGAACAATCCCGATTGGCAGTTCCGCCAGTTTTTCTGGCCGGTGATTTTAATTGCAGTTGGTCTTAGCTTTTTACTTGGCCGCAAAAAAAGAAGATGGATTGAAGATGATACACAAACGCAGGCTACGTACACAACCAATGCCCAGTCAACAACTCAGAATACATATACAAACAATGCGCAAACAACCACTTCTTCGCAGGGAACTAACAGTTCAGACAATGTAATTGATGCAACGGCAGTTTTTGGTGCTGTAAAGAAAAATATTTACGCCAAAGATTTAAGAGGTGGCGATATCTCGGCCATATTCGGTGGTGCAGAAATTAATTTAATGAACGCCGATTTTGACAGAGAAGCAAGGCTTGATGTAACCTGTATGTTCGGCGGATGTACATTGGTTGTTCCATCACACTGGCAGATACGTTCGGATGCAACAGCTGTGTTTGGCGGTATTGATGATAAACGCCCTCATACATCTGGTGTAAGTGCCGATAAGGTTTTAATCCTTGATGGGTTTGTAATGTTTGGTGGTATTGATATTAAATCGGCTTATTAATTGCTGTAAATGTTATTCAATCAAAACAACTGTACAATGAACTGGTTTCTCGCAAAAATCATTTTCCAGGTTATTTGCGGTAATGGAAAACACCCCGCACAATTTGAAGAGCAGATACGTTTGATACAGGCTGCAGATAAAGCTGCAGCCTTTGCAAAAGCAAATACACTTGCAAAGAATGAAGAAGAAAGTTTTTTCAGTTTATCAAACAAAATGATTTGCTGGAAAATGGTCGCAGTAACAGATATTTATCCATTTAATGCAATGCTGGATGGTGCTGAATTATTTTCAGGCACAAGAGTGGAGGAAGATGCAGATGCTTTTATTTATTCGGCCAGGCTTCGTGCACAGGATGTGCTGAATGAACCGGTTGAAATTTATCATTCCTAAATTATTTTTCGTGGCTGTTTCTCCTTTTCAATCAAAAAAATTCATGGTGCCCTTCAGCCTGTTCTGGTTTGTGTGGATTAGTGCACACCAGCTGGCGTTATATAAAATGGGACTTGATTGGTTTACTGCACTTACCGATAGTATTGTGAGCAATACATTGCTGATATGGGGCACATGGCTTGTGTTTACCATTCTTCGATATTACCTGCCCCGTAAAGAAGGAATTTTCAATTTGTTTTTACTGGTGATTGTGTTAACCGCTGCATGGTTCTTTGCAAAAACATTCATCATGAATGCAATTTATCCCAAGAACAGTTTGTACATGCAGGTACGGAACACCACGCTGCCATTAAGGATTGGAATTGCTTTTTTGATTAACGGATGTGTTACCATGTTTGCTTATGCTTACTATAACTGGCAGGAAAAAGCAGAAGCGGATAAACAAAAAACAGAAGCTGAAAAGTTAACCCGTGAAGCAGAGTTGTTTAAGCTCCGCCAGCAACTACAGCCGCATTTTTTATTCAATGCACTTAACTCAATCAATGCATTGATTTCAATAAAGCCTGATGAAGCACGTAAAATGGTGCAGCAGCTTTCCGATTTTTTGCGTACAACATTAAAGAAAGAAGAAAAGCAATGGCTGAAGCTGGATGAAGAATTGCATTCACTTCAGTTATACCTGGATATTGAAAAGGTAAGGTTTGGCAACCGACTTACAACAAGAATTGAAGCCGATGTTGATGCGCTTGCCATGCAGCTGCCTGCTTTGCTGCTGCAGCCATTGGTGGAGAATGCTATTAAGTTTGGTTTGTATGATACAACCGAGCCAACACAAATCAGCATTCGTGCCATGGCTGAAAACAACGAATTAAAAGTGGTGGTTGAAAATCCTTTTGATGCAGAAACATCGCCGGCAAAAAAAGGAACGGGCTTCGGGTTAACTTCTGTGCAGCGAAGGCTTTTTCTTTTGTTTGGCCGCAATGAACTGCTGCAAACTGAAACAAAAGAAAATATCTTTATCGCAACAGTTATGATTCCACAACCACAAACCATTAATGAAGAAGTACAACAATGAGTTATAAAGTTTTAATTATTGATGATGAACCACTGGCCAGGTGTGTAGTGAAAGAATACCTGCAGCAGCACCCTGAACTTGAACTTGCTGACGAGTGCGGAAATGGATTTGAAGGTGTAAAAGCTGTTCAGCAACATAGTCCTGATTTGATTTTTCTTGATATACAAATGCCAAAAATTACCGGCTTCGAAATGCTGGAGCTGATTGAAAATCCACCCAATGTTATTTTTACCACTGCATTTGATGAATATGCTATGAAGGCTTTTGAGGCAAATGCAGTTGATTATTTATTAAAACCTTTTTCGCAGGAACGTTTTGATAAAGCCATCAGCAAGTGGATGGAGAAAAACAAAACAACCGATTCAAAAGCCACTGAAAATTTATTGAAAGAAGCAGCACGGCATCCGCAGCAAAATGAACGGATTGTTGTGAAGACAGGGAGCAAAATCAAAATCATTCCGGTGCAGGAAATTCATTACCTGGAAGCGGCCGATGATTATGTAAAAATTATTACTGCCGAAGGTGCGTTTCTGAAAAAACAAACAATGGGCTATTTTGAAGATGTACTCGATGGTTCTTTATTTGTCCGCACACACCGTTCCTTTATGGTAAATATTCAGCAGATAACAAGAATTGATCCGTATGAAAAAGAAAACCATGTTGCTTTGCTGAAATCAGGTGCTAAAATACCAGTTAGCAGGGCTGGTTATCCAAAGCTGAAATCAATACTCGGTCTGTAATTATTTACTTACAGTTATGTTAGCAACATAATCTTCCTTTGTAACAGGAGTTGAGAAGCTGCCGGGATAAGGGTCAATACTGTTGAGATGAAATCTATAGCCACCCACAACAGTATCGGTTTTTGAATAAAGTGTCGAAAGATAAAAATCGGTTTGAGTGTTATTCTGTAACAACGATAATTTTATTTCCGCATAACCAGCCCAGATACACATGGCATTGGCAGGGCAACGGCAATCAGTTACAACTGAATCAAACTTAACGGCGAATTGTTCAGTTTCTGAACAGGCAACCTGGCTGTATGCAATAGTGAATGGTTTGTTGAGTTTAATTACACAGGTGTCTTCCTTTGTACAGGACGATAAAAAGAACAACGACAAAGCGGCAAAGTAAATAAGTTGTTTCATAATCATTTGTTGTTTTCAATAACCTTCTTCCTCAATTAACAACACCTGTCATTAAATCGTTGCTTTGTTTTTAAAATTATGCCAGTCCCATCCAGACTGTACCACCAATGCTGTTTCTTGAAGAACCTGTAACACTGCTGAGTACATTGTTTTCTTCCCGCCACCGAAGCACACCAATCAATGCCATGATCAATGCTTCTTTGTAATTAATCAGTTCTGTGCCGGGAACAGTAATTTCAACTGCAGGCAGATGATGTTGCATGCGTTTTATCAAATAGGTGTTCAAAGCACCTCCACCCGTAACTAGCATTTTCTGATTGTCAGATTTTAACCGGATGGTTTCAACAGCATATTTTATCTGGATGGCAATATGTTCTGTATAAGTTGCCAGCGCATCCGGTATGCTGCAACCTGAATTTTGAATTAAAGAAAAAACGTTGCCGGTTCCAAATTCATTTGCCAGCGATTTTGGAAAAGGCTTGCAGTAATAATCAAGCGCATTCAGTTTTTGTAACAGCGTTTCATCAATCGTACCGCTGCTGGCAATTTTCCCTCCGTCATCAAATGCCTTTCCTGCGGTTTCGGCAAGCATATTCAGCACACGGTTGGCAGGGCAAATATCAAAAGCTACAAAAGGATCGGTTTTGGCCGTAATGTTGGAAATACCTCCTATGTTGAGAAAATAAGTATAATCTGCAAACAACAGTTTTTCACCAATGGGAACAATGGGGGCTCCTTGTCCGCCCAGGGCAATATCCATTGCACGAAGATCACTCACCACGTTAACTCCTGTTTCTGCAGCAATAGCAGCACCGTCGCCTAACTGGTGCGTCATTTTTGTTGATGGTGAATGAAAACTTGTGTGCCCGTGTGAAGCAATCAGTTGAACTTTGAACTGAAGCTGATGTTCGTGAATAAACCGGTTCACCATTGTGCCGAGTAAATGGCCATAATCACTATGCAGCTGCATGTAATCAGCAGCATAAAGTGAAGGTGCAGTTTTCAGCTTTTCAGTCCATTCTTTGCTGTATGGGTAGCAATCGCTGCATTGAATAGTGAAATTCCATTTTTCACCGGTTACTTCAAACTCAGCAAAAACAATATCCAATCCATCAAGCGAACTGCCGCTCATTAAACCAATTGCCCTGTAAATCATTTATCTTAAATTTTTTACGGTACTCAATTTTGTTTCCCTATGTTTTCAAGGTTAGGCCATTATCATTTAGATTTGTAAAATTAAGGCAGGCAGCTTGTTAAACGGTTTATTTGGATAGCTGGCAAAGAAAATGACGGGTAAAACCGGAAATTGCACCACTGCATTTAAAACTACAAGAATTTTATTATGGTTATAAATTTAAGTGAACAACATTCATTGGTAAGCAACTGGGTTGCAGAGTTGAGAGATGTAGAAATTCAAAATGACCGGATGCGTTTTCGCCGGAACCTGGAACGTATTGGTGAAATTGTTGCGTATGAAATAAGCAAGGGCCTTGAGTGGGAAGAAAAGGAAGTAACAACACCATTGGGAACTGCTCCGGCAAAAATGCTGAAACAGCAGCCCGTACTGGCAACAATATTACGTGCCGGTTTGCCGTTACATCAGGGTTTGTTAAACTATTTCGACGGGGCTGATAATGCATTTATTTCAGCTTACCGCAAACATCACCGTGATGGCAGTTTTGAAATAAGTTTAGAGTATGTAAGTTGCCCAACACTGGAAGACAGGGTTGTAATTATTGCAGATCCTATGCTGGCTACCGGCAGTTCTTTAGTAAAAACGGTACAGCATTTGCGGGCTGAGGGCCAGCCAGCTGAAATACATATTGTTTGTGCCATTGCCTGTACGGTGGGGATTGAATATGTGCAGCGCAATGAACCAAAAGTAAAAATCTGGTGTGGCGCAATTGATGATGAACTAACAGCAAAAGGTTATATTGTACCGGGTTTAGGCGATGCCGGTGATCTGGCTTTTGGAACCAAGGTTCAGAACTAAAACTGAAATCCGGTGTGTTGTAATGATTAAAGCAGCAAATTTTTGTTGAAAAACGTCTCTAAAAAATAACCGCTCTCTGATGCGAAAACTCATACCGTTTTTTATTTTCATTTTACTGGTGCAAAAAGTTTTTGCGCAGGATCCTCATTTTTCACAGTTTTTTGCCTCACCACTTACATTAAACCCCGCTTTAACCGGTAAGTTTAATGGTACAGCACGTGTGGCAGTGAATTACCGCAATCAGTGGCCAACAATTAACAACGCCTTCAGAACAAATACCATTTCAGGCGATTTTGGATTGCTGAACAACCGCATCCCCGAATATGATCAGTTTGGAGTTGGTGTAATGGGCATGTATGATATTAATGGTGATGGAATTTTAAAGAGCAGTTACGTTGCAGGTTCGCTGGCTTATCATAAAGGATTGGATGAAAACGGTTACCACCAGGTAGGTGTGGGTTTCAGCGGAAGCTATGCTCAGCGCAGATTAGACATCAGCAAGCTTGACCTGGCCGATGAATTAACCAGCATTGGTTTTACCGGTGTAACAAACGAAGTATTCAGTAACGTGGGCTTTGTAAACATTGGATATGCCGATGTTAATGCTGGTTTTGTTTACAACGGCGCCACTAACGATTATAATAATTTTTACCTCGGGGCATCCATGTATCATATCAATCGTCCCAAAGTAACCTTCCAGGGAGCTACATATTTACTGAATCCACGTTTTACAGTTCATGGCGGAGGCTATTTTCCCATTGCTGATGCCACCACACTTTTTGTAAGTGGTAATTATCAACGCCAGGCAGGTGCAAGTGAAACAATGCTGGGAGCAGCTGTTGGTTTTACTGTGAATGATGATTTTGAAAAGCCAACAGATGTATATGCCGGCGCATGGTTCCGCTTAGGCGATGCCATTATTCCCTATGCAGGATTAGAGTTTGGCGATTTCAGGTTTGGTGTGTCGTATGATGTGAATGTATCAAGGCTTGCTGCTGCATCACGCAGGCAGGGGGGGCTTGAAGTATCGCTTATCTGGGTTAAAAAACATGTTGATCCGAATAAGAAAAAACTTAGCTGCCCGAGGTTTTAATGTTTGATCATCTCCTGCATGCAACAATAACTTCATAACATGCATCCTTTAATAAATATTGTTCAGAAATCTGTTTCACTTACAGAGGAGGAAGTTGCTGCAACACTCTATTTTTTCCAGGAAAAGAAATATAAGCGTAATGAAATACTGCTGCGGGCAGGCGAAGTGGCGCACCATGTTTATTTTGTGCAAAGCGGGGGATTACACCAGTTTTATCTGGATGAGGCAGGCAATGAACGCACCTGCAATTTTACATTCGAAAATGAATTTGTAACCGACCTCGAAAGCTTTTCGCAACAAACAAGATCAGCTTCTTCAATTAAAGCATTGGAGCCAACGGTTTGTTACCAGGTAAACTGTGTTGATCTTGTTGAGCTGCTGAAACAATCTCCTGCTGTTTCTGAATTTTTCCGAATTGTTGTGGAACGTGTTGCATCCGAAAGCATCCGGCGTACAAAAAACCTGCTTTCTTTTTCTCCCGAAAAACAATTCAATGAACTGCTTGAACAGCGGCCTGATATTTTTCAGCGTGTACCACAGAAATTAATTGCACAATACCTCGGCATTGCTCCCGAAAGTTTAAGCCGCATTAAGAAGAGGATGATGGTGGCAGCAAAGTCTTAACCCAAGTCAACGTTTTTGAAAAAGCAGCCAGGTAGCTTTGCATAAAATTATTCGTTATGCAAACAATACTCGGAGCAGGCGGCGCAATCGGAACTCCTTTAGCAAAAGAATTAACAGCTTACACTAACCACATCCGTTTGGTTGGAAGAAATCCAAAGAAAGTAAATGATACGGACGAATTAGTTACCGCCGATCTTACAAATAAAGATGAAGTGATGAAGGCAGTAGCCGGATCAGAAGTGGTATACCTTACTGTCGGATTGCTTTACAACATCAAGGTTTGGAAAAAAGAATGGCCGGTACTGATGCAGAATGTGATGGATTCCTGCATACATCACAAAGCCAAACTTGTTTTTTTAGACAATGTGTACATGTATGCTGCTGATGAAATTCCGCACATGACAGAAAATTCAACACTCAATCCACCAAGTGAAAAAGGAAAAGTAAGAATGCAGTTGGTGCAGATGATCATGAATGCGGTGAAAGAAGGAAAGCTTACTGCATTGATTGCAAGAAGCGCTGATTTTTATGGTCCGGATGTAAATTCAAGTGCATTGAAAATTTCTGTATTCGATAATTTCAAAAAAGGCAGCAAAGCTTTCTGGCAGGAAGCAGATAATAAAATTCATTCGTTTACTTATACACCTGATGCTGCTAAGGCAACTGCATTGCTTGGTAATACAGCTGATGCTTTTGGTGAAATATGGCATTTGCCAACATCTGCCGAAAAGCTAACTGGCAAAGAGTTTATTACAATAATTGCTGCAACAATGAATGTGCAGCCACGTTATTACCTGCTGAAAAAATGGATGATGCGTTTGTTTGGTCTTTTTTCTCCAATGGTAAAAGAGCTGGTTGAAATGCAATACCAGAACAACCAGGATTATTTTTTCGACAGCAGTAAGTTTGAAAAACGCTTTGGTTTTACTGCAACAAACTATCAGCAGGGTATCAGCGAAATTGAAAAGGCGATGAAATAGAATTACATCTTCATTACTTTCTGAATAATCTTTTCTTTTGATGCCGAAATGAACCGGAAGATGTACAATCCTTTTTGCCATGGCTGCATTGGAACTGTAAGTTGATTGTAACCTGTATTGGCAGTAAAGAGCTGGCTGTAAACAGTTCGTCCGGCTAAATCAGTTGCTGTAATAATAATCTGTTGCTGCGTTTTTGATTTTATAATTAACTGGTAATTGTTCCGGACAGGGTTAGGTGCCCCTGAAATCATTACAGTTGATTTACTATTTGCCGGATAATCATAACAAAATCCAACATTGGGAATATTGTTTTCAATCCAGTAAAACCGGGCTTCAATCCAGTTTTTCAAAAACTCAATTTCACCGGTGTAGTTTGTCGCAATCGGTTCAGGATTTGGCCAAACATACTGACCTAATACCGGCCATTTTTGAAAATGACGCACTCTTGCTTCACTGGTTAATGAGGTAATTGAATCAATTAATGAAAGAATGTGACCTGTGCTTAATGTGGTTTGTCTTAGTTGTTTCCACCGGCAACGGAGTGATGATTGAAAATTTTCACTCTGCATGAGTTTATACCACCAAAAAGGAATCTGCCAGTAATCATCGCCACAGGTTGAATTAAACTGATAGCCCCAGCCTGAGGTGTTGCTGCCGCTGCAATAATTGGCATTCCTGAAAGCCAGGTCGTAATCCCAAACAGGTCCGGCAAAAATTTTCCTGTTTTTTGAATTACGGTCTTTATAAAAATAAGAGCTCAGCCTGTAACCATCTACATTGCGGCTTACTTCGTTCACAAGAAAGAAATCAATGAACGATGCTTCATCAGCAAAGTTCTTCCATTCATTTTCTCTTGCAGTTTCATCGGAATGATATAACGCATTTTCAAAACTGTCAACATAACTTTTAATGTATTGCTGTTGTTCAGGTACAATTGCTGTTATTTTTGGATAAACATAACTGAACTGTATGGTTTGGTTTTTTTTACTGTAAGGAGTTGGGAAAGATGAAAACCATCCGTCGGCTTCCTTATCTATACTGAAAATATAACCACCGGTTACTGCATCACCACTGATATCGGTTGCTGCTGTTTTGCTGATGTTTACCCGGCCGCTGTTGCGTTTGATTTTTTCCATGAATACATAAATACCAACATACTGCCCGTTAAGAATAACTTCCACATAACGGCAATTCGAAGCCCAGTGTCCCATTTCCCTGCTCATGGTATAAGCAAGAAAATTCCGCATCAATGTTTTGTCGGTGTAAGGTGCATACAACACCCAATCGCTTTCTTTTGGTAAGCCGAACAAGGATTTGTCAACAGAGTTACCAGTGTTATCCTGTAATTCTATACTGTACGATTTCATCGGGAACATCTGTGATGATTGTCCTCTTATTTCAATTCCAATTTTTCCGTTGTAATGATTAAATGCATCGGATATATTATTCCGCACACCAACTCCGTTGTAAATAATGCCCATATCGGCAGTAATCTTCGGCTCATCAACAATGGTTTGGCCATTGGTGTTGATAACAATAACCGGCAGGTTGGAAGAAGTAAGTGTTTGGGACGCTGCCATTAAAACAGCAGTAAAAACAAAAAGCAGCAGCAAGCAGATCCGTTTCATAACGATACAATAAATATGAAGGTAACACGAATCTCTGAAATACGACGGGAATGCTTATTTTCAATAATCAATCAACTGAATTATGTTTAAGAAAATTGCCCGTGTATTTCTTGTAATAATTGTTATTGCTGCTGTCATCTTCTTCGGCTTTGTACCGGGTTATGTTGACAAATCAAAAAACACCGTTACATTGAAAGTGATTGAACCACCGAAGCAGGCATGGTACGATTCCATTCCATTTATTGCCGATCTGCATTGTGATGAATTGCTGTGGGACAGGAACCTGCTGACTGAACATAATTACGGGCATGTGGATGTTCCCCGTATGCTGAAAGCGAATATGGCTTTGCAGGTGTTTACCATTGTGAGTAAAACACCTAAACACATGAACATTGAACACAACGACAGCAAAACTGATAACATCACTTTGCTGAGCTTTGCACAACTGCGGCCTTTTAATACATGGTTTAATGTTACCAACAGGGCGCTGAACCAATGCAGAGAATTACATGTATTTGCTGAAAAATCAAACGGGCAGTTCAGGGTTATAACAAGTAAAACAACTCTACAGCAGTACATAAATGACCGTGCCGCAAACCACAACATTACTGCGGGCATGCTGGGTATTGAAGGCGCTCATTGTTTGAATGATGATATTGAAAACCTGTATAAAGTGTACAATGCAGGTGTGCGCTATATTGGTCTTGCACATTTTTTTGATAATGATTGGGCAGGTTCTGCGCATGGTATGAACAAAGGCGGACTTACTGCAAAAGGAAAAGAACTGGTGAGGAAAATGGACAGCCTGCATGTAATAATTGATCTTGCACATGCATCGCCAAAAACAATTGATGATGTGCTGGCATTTACCAACAGCCCTGTTATTGTTTCGCATACTGGTGTGCAGGGAGTTTGTAACAACACAAGAAATTTATCGGATGCTCATTTGCTGGCCATTGGCAAACATATTGGTTTGGTGGGAATTGGTTTTTGGGAAACTGCAGTATGCGGCTCAGATGCTGCTGCCACTGCCCGGACAATCCGATATGTAGCCGATAAAATTGGTGTAGATAAAGTGGCGCTTGGTTCTGATTTTGACGGAGCAATCGGAACACATTTTGATGTTACCGGTTTGCCGCTTATTGTAAATGCCTTGCTGAAAGAAGGATTTAACCGTAAGGAAATTGAAATGATTATGGGTGGTAATGTGCGGGATTTCTTTTTAAGAAATTTGCCGGAGAAATAATTTATCCCAAATACACTTCCAGCAATCCATCAGGTAATTCAACCACCACCTGCTTCTTTTTATGATTCACACTGCGGATGGTTTCTTCATGCAATGGAATCAGCACTTCCTTTCCTTCTATTTCCAGCTTGCAGAGAATTTGTAAAGGTTGTTCAATTACTTCAATGATGTTGCCCAGCTCTTTTTTGCCATCAATCATCATATAGCCAATGAGCGAAATAGGAGCTGTTTTGCCGGCCTGCTTTTTAAAATCTTCTTCACGCAGCCATACTTTTTTTGCAGTGATTTTTTTTGCCGCTTCTTTTGAAGTGATGCCTTCAACTGCAATATAAACTTCAGCTTCGTTCTTCATTTTTGTGCCGGTAATAAAATAGGGGAGAAATTTGTCTTTTGCTTCTTCCACAAACAACACTTCCAGTCCTTTTAATGAAGTACGCTTGCCGAGATTGTGTTTCAGTACCACTTCTCCGTTTAATCCAAATGTGCCGACTATCTGACCGATGCTGAAAAATTGTTCCATTGTACAAAGATAAGTTTTGGTTATTCACCATCGAGTAAATCGGGGCGGCGTTGCTTTGTTCGTTCAACTGATTGTTCATAACGCCAATCTTCAATTTTCTTTAAATCGCCGCTCAGTAAAATGTCAGGAATTTTCCATCCGTTGTAATCAGCAGGTCTTGTATAAACGGGAGGAGCAAGTAAATGATCCTGGAACGAATCAGTTAATGCCGATGTTTCATCATTCAATACACCCGGAATCAATCGTCCCACAGTATCAACCAGAACTGCAGCAGCAAGCTCGCCACCGCTCAATACATAATCGCCGATGGAAATTTCTTTGGTTACATAATGTTCACGGATGCGTTCATCAATGCCTTTGTAATGACCACAGATGATGAGCATATTTTCTTTCAGCGAAAGCTGGTTCGCCATTTTCTGTTTAAAGGTTTCGCCATCAGGTGTGAGATAAATGATCTCATCAAATTTTTTCTCCTGCTGTAATTCGAGAATGGCTTTTTCCAGTGGTTCACACATCATGACCATGCCGGCGCCTCCGCCATACTGGTAATCGTCCACCTGCCCGTATTCATTCACCGCCCACTTGCGCAGGTGATGAACAGTAATATTGAGCAGCCCTTTGTCCTTTGCCCTTTTCATGATGGAATGGTTCAGCGGACTTTCGAGCAATTCAGGTACAATAGAAATGATGTGAATGTTCATACTGCAAACTTAATTAACAATTTGTTTATAGAATGCTCTTTTACATTTAGTGTAAATTTTAGCCTATGCGTTTGTTTTACACTTGTTGCTTTGTGTTACTTACGTTTACATCCTGCGAAGTTTATCAAAGCGGGCAATACTTTAATTCAGAGAATAACTCACTTTCAAAAATTCCTTTGCGTCCACATAAAAACGAAGTGGATGTGTTCTTCAACAACGAAAAACCTGCAAAGCCATTTTACCGTGTAAAACTGGTGGAAGTAAAAGGCTCGCATGAACTCAGTTCAGAACAAATGCTGAAGCGCTTATGTGCACAGGCACAGCGTGAAGGTGTTGATGCGATTATTTTAGGGGATGTCAGCAGGCAGGCGAATACATCTTTTTCATCGGGCGAAACTGGCATTGCGTACCAGAAACTTGTTGGGATTGGTTTGAAATATAAAGAACGGATTGATTACATGAATGAAATGCTGAAGGAGCAGGAAATTAATTACTGGCCTGATACCATTCCTGAACCTAAAATATTTCAGATGAAATATGATATGAACGGCAAAAACATTTCCCTGAAGGATACATTTCTTCAACGTTTCTTTTACAATGAAATTTATCTTTTTGAAGATGAGAATTCAATTTATTCTCCTCCTGATGATTGGGGGTTTATGATCGATACACTTACGCATGTTTTTTCCAAACGTTATATGGTGGCTGATATAGAACAGGCCAAAGCAATATTTCAGCAAAACGGTTATGAAACCAAAAAACCTGTAATAAAAATCAGGGAAGGGAAAAAAGATATTTTGACTACCTATGAACTTGACCGCACTTATAGTTTCAGCGGATCATTGATGAGTCAACGATTACATAAACTCAGGCCATCAGTTGATGTGTGGGAAGAAGAAATCAGTTACAACAGGGATGGGCTGCCTGATAAAATAAAACGTTACAGAATTGAACGGGGAAGAAGGGTTCTTTATTTCGAAATTCAAAGTAAGTATTACACAACTGCAGACTTGCCGCCGACAGATAATTAGTTTTTATCAGTCGTTTTTTTCAAGAATAAATAATTCTTCCACTTCTTTATTCAAAAGCTTTGCAATTTTTAATGCAAGCAAAGTAGTTGGAATATATTTGCCTGTTTCAATTGCATGTATGGTTTGCCGGGAAACATTGAGCATCTCTGCAAACTCTGTTTGGTTCATCATTTGCTTCAATCTTTCGTCTTTTACTTTATTTTTCATTTGTTTCCTTACTCAGTTTTTTCTTGCTGATGAATAACAGTAGGTTGAACCGGATAATGAAAATAGCCCAGAATAAAACAATAAAGAGCAACCCTGCTTCAACTATTAAACGTTCCATCAATTGTGATCCAGTAATGAAACGAATAATAATTAGTGAGAAAATTAATAAAAATTGTGCAAACGCTGCAAACTGATATGTTTCAAGTCTTAATTTTTGAGTGTATTCATCTTCAACTTTTTCTTTTGAAATAATGGTTAGCAAAATGCCGATGATAAATCCAAAAAAAGTGATTGTTAAGAATGCTGCATTAATGATTTGCTGATTCTCCGCTAATGGATGATATGTTACTAATTTTCCTTTTGCAGGTATATGTTGTTTTATTAATCTGGCTGATCCATCAGCTTGTCCCCAAAGCCAGCCAATAAATCCTGTTATAAACAGAATGATACCCGCAATCTTAAATCGGTGTGGTAAAAGAAATCGTGTTTTCATGTTGTAAAGTTTACTTAACACCTCAAATGTAAAGCATACTTTACATATTCGAAAATATATTTTAAATTAATCTTCCATAAAATCATCCAGGTCTCTTCGTTCTTTTTTCGTTGGGCGACCAACCTTACTCAATCGTTTACCGGTGTGGAAGGATGATGCAATAAACCGGATACGTTCCAGTTCTTCGGCAGGAGTAATGTCAATATAATATTTGATGGCTTCGCTGTATTGCACACGGTTGTGGAGCAGTCCGCTTACTTTTATACGCCAGCGCTTGGCTTCTGTTTTTACCTCGTATTCATCGCCAATACATACCAGCTTAGATGCTTTGCATGAATCTCCATTGTATTTTACTTTGCCGCTTTCGCATGCAGCTGCTGCCTGGCTACGGGTTTTAAACAGCCTTATTGCCCAGAGATATTTGTCAATCCGTAGTTTTTCTTTGCCTTCCATAACATTTGCAAATTACAATTTGTGTTTTGATTATTTTCGGGAACTCAATTTATTGTTATGAAATCTTTCCTTGTTACGGTTTGCTTTATTCTTCTCTCTGTTTTTTCTTTTGCACAGTTTAAAGCCGACAAAATTAAATGGGCCAATGACGGCGTTTCGATGTACGAAAACGAGAATGGCTCAATTGTAAAAGCAAATCTCAAAACAGGCGCACAGAAAGTAATTGCTTCTGCATTAAAAAATGCTGATGGCAAAACAATTACTGTTGCTGATTTTGCTGTGAGCGAAAATGAGCAGCAGGTGTTGATATTTACCAACACTGCCCGTGTATGGCGTTACAATACAAGAGGCAATTACTGGTTGTATGATGCTCTATCAAATAAACTTATACAGATCGGTAAAGGCCGTCCATCGCAATCATTATTGTACGCAAAACTTTCGCCCGATGGAAAGAAAGCAGCTTATGTTTCGCAAAACAATATTTATGTGGAAGATGTGGCAACAGGCAATGCTGTTGCAGTAACATCAACCAACAATACAAAAAAACTCATCAACGGAACTTTTGATTGGGTGTATGAAGAAGAGTTTGGTGCACGTGATGGTTTTCGCTGGAGTGCGGATAGTAAGAGTATTGCTTACTGGCAGGTAGATGCCAACCAGATCCGTGATTATTACATGATCAACACAACCGATTCGGTTTACTCAAGAATAATTCCGGTTGAATATCCAAAAGTCGGTGAACAACCTTCACCAGTTAAAATTGGCGTTGTGAATGTTGAAACAGGTAAAACTGTTTGGATGAATATTCCCGGCGATCCTGCAAACAATTATCTGCCACGTATGGAATGGAGTGCAGCAAATGAAATTATAGTACAACAACTCAACCGCAAACAAAACGAAAGCAGATTATATTTCTGCAATGCTGTTACCGGCGAAGCAAAACAATTCTACAGCGAAACAGATAAAGCATGGATTGATATTAAAAGCAGGTGGAATGATGATGATCCGAGAGGCTGGAATTTCATTAGCAATCATTCTGCCTTTTTATGGGTGAGTGAAAAAGATGGATGGAGGCATATTTATAAAATAACAAGAGATGGCAAGGAAACCTTACTCACTATTGGTAATTATGATATTGAAACCATCAGTGCAGTTGATGAGACAACAAATGAATTGTATTTTATTGCTTCGCCCGATAATCCCATTCAACGTTATTTGTACAAAGTAAAAATGGATGGTAAAAGCAAAGCTGTTCGTGTAACGCCTGAAGGTTATAATGGTACCAACACATACGAGCTTTCACCCAATGGAAAATTCGGTATGCACAGTTTTACAAGTCGTACTGTAATGCCTTCATCCGAAATGATCAGTCTGCCAACGCACAAAGCAGTTGCCGGTGATGATTTGCTCACAAAAATAAAACCGGTTAAACGGGATAATCTGGAATTCTTTACCATCACCACCGAAGACGGAATCACAATGGATGGTTGGATGAGCAGGCCAAAGAATTTCGACAGTACAAAGAAATATCCTGTTGTATTGTATGTGTACAGCGAGCCTGCAGCAACAACTGTTGAAGATGATTTTTATGCAGGAAATAATTTTCTTTATAGCAACATGAATAATGATGGTTATTTCTATGTTTCATTCAACAGCCGTGGTACACCCACATTAAAAGGTGCTGAATGGAGAAAAGCTATTTACAAACAGATTGGCCGCATGAACATCCGTGACCAGGCACTGGGAATGAAGAAATTACTGGAGCAACGCAAGTATCTTGATCAGTCAAGAGTTGCTGCGTGGGGATGGAGTGGTGGCGCTTCTTCAACCTTGCATTTGCTGTTTCAGTATCCAGATATTTTCCAAACAGGAATTGCTGTTGCAGCTGTAACCAATCAACTGAATTACGATAATATTTACCAGGAACGTTATATGGGTTTGCCGCAGGAAAATAAAGACGACTTTATCAAAGGTTCGCCCATTACGTATGCCAAAAATCTGAAAGGGAATTTATTATACATACATGGCACAGGTGATGATAATGTGCATTACAGTAATGCAGAAATGCTGGTGAATGAACTCATCAAATATGGTAAGTTATTCCAGTTTATGCCTTATCCCAACCGCACACACAGCATCAGCGAAGGACAGGGAACTTATACGCATTTAATTAAACTGTACACAAGTTTTCTGAAAGAAAAATGTCCTCCGGGAGCGAAATAAATGTGTTTAAATCGTCATAATGCCCCGCTGCTGTTTGCATGCGGGGCGTTTTTTTGTAAATTGATATGTATTCTGAAAAAGGATGAGTAATGTCATTGTTTAACAACATAAAAAAATCAAACTTACTATAACAAACAGGTGCTTTTTTAACCTGTTTTTATAAATGCTATAAACGATGCTGCCAACTCAATCTATTCATCAATCACATTTATCATATGACCGATCGTAACAAAACCTTCCAGGTTAAGGTGAACGAGTTTGTTTTTTTATTCACTGAAAAAGAAATTGCGGAAGCCGATATTATCCGAACGGCCCCCGGTGAATATAATCTTATCAGGAATCACCGGTCAGTAAATACCAAGCTGATTGATTGCGATGCCTCTGCCAAGAAAAGTAAAATTGAAGTGGATGGAGAGTTTTATTCTGTTGAAATAAAAGATGACCTCGACCAGATGCTCGACACAATGGGCTTTAACAATGTATCGGGCAAACACGAAAAAGAAATTAAAGCACCTATGCCCGGGCTTGTACTGGACGTTGCAGTTTATGTGGGACAGGAAGTGCATGAAGGTGAGCGCATTTTAATTCTCGAAGCAATGAAGATGGAAAATTCCATTACCACGCATTGCACGGCCATTATCAAAAAAATACTTGTTGAAAAAGGACAGGCAGTTGATAAGGGTCAGATACTTGTTGAACTGGAGTAATTATTTCAAACAAAAATCAGCACATGAAATGAGCCATAAAATTTTCGAGATGTTATACCAACCGCCGATGAAAATTTTATGGCGAATAACATCTGGCCAAAATAAAAGCTAAAAATATACAGATGAAAAAAATATTAGTCGCCAACCGTGGTGAAATTGCAATGCGGATTATGCGTACCATCCGTAAAATGGGATTGCAGTCTGTTGCAGTATATTCTGAAGCCGATCGTTACGCACCACATGTGTTGTTTGCAGATGAAGCTGTTTTTCTCGGACCTGCTCCTTCCAATCAATCTTATCTCAATGCAGATAAAATAATTGCAGCATGTAAAGAACTCAATGTAGATGCCATTCATCCTGGCTATGGTTTCCTCAGTGAAAATGCTGATTTCGCACAAAAAGTACAGGATGCAGGAATTACATTCATCGGCCCCGGCCCTGAAGCCATGCGTATCATGGGATCAAAACTTGCAGCAAAAGACAGCGTGAAGAAATATAACATTCCAATGGTGCCAGGTGTTGATCATGCCATTGATGATGTGGAGCTGGCGAAAAAAATTGCTGATGAAATTGGTTATCCTGTTTTAATCAAAGCATCTGCTGGTGGTGGAGGTAAAGGTATGCGTATTGTTGAGAAAGCAGAAGATATGCAGGAGCAGATGGAACGGGCAATCAGCGAAGCAACTTCTTCTTTTGGTGATGGTTCAGTGTTTATCGAAAAATATGTGACTTCACCCAGGCATATTGAAGTGCAGGTGATTGCTGATAAGTTTGGAAATGTAATTCATGGTTTTGAACGGGAGTGCAGTATTCAGCGCCGTCATCAGAAAGTGGTGGAGGAAACACCATCAGCTATTATCACTCCTGAGCTTCGTGAAAAAATTGGTGAAGCTGCTGTGCTTGTTGCAAAGTCTTGTAATTATTGCAGCCTCGGAACAGTTGAGTTTTTAATGGACGAGAAGCTCAACTTTTATTTTCTTGAAATGAATACAAGGCTGCAGGTGGAGCACCCGGTTTCAGAAATGATTACCGGTCTTGACCTGGTGGAAATACAAATTAAAATTGCAAGAGGAGAAGAACTTACAATTAAACAGGAAGATCTTGTGTTGAATGGTCATGCCATTGAACTGCGTGTATATGCTGAAGATCCGTTTAATAATTTCATGCCGTCAATTGGCACATTGGTTCGTTATGAACGTCCATCAGGCGAAGGAGTGAGAGTGGATGATGGTTATGAAGAAGGAATGACGATTCCCATTTACTATGATCCAATGATTTCAAAACTCGTTGTTCATGGTAAAACAAGAACAGAAGCGATTCAGAAAATGCTGCAGGCGATTAAGGATTACAAAATTGAAGGTGTAACCACCACGCTTCCGTTTGGCACATTTGTTTTTGAACATGATGCATTTTTCTCCGGGAAGTTTGATACGCACTTTGTAAAAAATTATTACACACCTGAAAAAATAAAAGAAAAAGAAAGAGCCAATGCTGAAGTGGCAGCACTGGTTGCATTACGTTGCTGGATGGAAAAACAAAAAATGCTGGCACCGGTTGAAAACAAATCAACCAGCTGGAAACGGAGACTTGCACATTAGAGCACTTCCGATCCCGCTTAAAGCGGATCTATATATGCACAGCCCTTACTTATGCAAGCGAAAAGAAATTTCTAAAGCCATTTAAACAAAAAAAGATGAAATCAAAACTTGAAATATTAAATCAAAAGATTGAAGAAGGAAAGTTAGGTGGTGGTAAAAAAAGAATTGAAGCGCAGCATAAGAAAGGAAAGCTTACTGCGAGGGAACGTATTGAATTGCTGATGGATCCTGGTTCGTTTGAAGAAATAGGCGCTTTGGTTACACATCGTACCAAAGATTTTGGAATGGAAGATCAGCAGTTTTATGGCGATGGTGTTGTTACAGGTTACGGAACTGTGAACGGACGATTGGTATATGTATTTGCACAGGACTTTACTGTTTTTGGCGGAGCACTTTCAGAAACACATGCTGAAAAAATATGCCGCATTATGGATATGGCCATGAAGACAGGTGCACCGATGATTGGATTAAACGATTCAGGTGGAGCAAGAATACAGGAAGGTGTTCGGTCGTTGGGTGGTTATGCTGATATTTTTTACCGCAATGTACAATCATCTGGAGTGATACCACAGATATCTGCAATTATGGGACCTTGTGCTGGTGGTGCAGTGTATTCACCTGCAATGACTGATTTTACCATCATGGTTGAAGGAACAAGCTACATGTTTGTAACAGGACCGAACGTTGTGAAAACAGTTACCAATGAAGAAGTCACTTCCGAAGAGTTGGGAGGTGCATCAACACATTCAACAAAATCAGGTGTTACACATTTAACTGCAGTGAATGATGTGGACTGTATCATGCAGGTAAAAAAACTGCTGAGCTATATGCCGCAGAATTGTGAAGATGTGTTGCAGAAACTTCCGTACACATGTGCTGATGAAACAAGAGAAGGTCTCGAAAAAATTATTCCTGAAAGTGCAATGGTGCCTTACGATATGCGTGATGTGATCAATGGCATTTGTGATGAACATTCATTTTTTGAAATTCATAAATATTATGCTGATAACATCGTAGTTGGTTTTGCAAGGCTTGCAGGAAGAAGTATTGGTATCGTTGCAAATCAACCAATGAGTCTTGCAGGAGTGCTGGATATTGAAAGTTCCAAGAAAGGTGCAAGGTTTACACGTTTCTGCGATTGTTTTAATATTCCCCTTTTGGTGCTGGTTGATGTGCCCGGATTTTTGCCCGGAACCGACCAGGAGTGGCATGGCATTATTACCAACGGTGCGAAACTTTTGTATGCATTAAGCGAAGCAACTGTGCCGAGAGTAACAGTGATTACACGCAAAGCATACGGCGGCGCATATGATGTAATGAACTCCAAACACATTGGAGCTGATATGAACTACGCCTGGCCTACAGCAGAAATTGCTGTGATGGGCGCAAAGGGTGCAAGTGAAATTATTTTCAAGAAAGAAATTTCAGAAGCAGAAGATCCTGCTGCAAAACTTGCCGAGAAAGAAAAAGAATATGCTGAGCTATTTGCTAATCCTTATACTGCAGCTGAACGTGGATTTATTGATGAAGTGATTGAGCCAAAGGAAACAAGAAAAAAACTCATCAAGGCATTTGCTATGCTGGAGAATAAAGTGGCCAAGCGTCCGAGAAAGAAGCATGGAAATATTCCATTGTAGAAGAGAGGCAAAAGGCAAAGAGGCAGAAAGTAAAAAATAAGCACAAAGCAGAAAGAGCAATGACTCTTTTACTTTGTGCTTTTATATATATCGATTTTGGTTTGAAAGTTGAATCAGCCTGCAACAAGCTGGTGATGTTCCTGCACCAATGCAGCTCCTCTTTCCATTGCCTGCCTGTTTAACGGAAGCAGGTGATGGTATTTTTCAGGCAATACTTTTTCCAGTGCTTTCATAATATCATCCAGGGCAACAATTGGTTTCAGGTGAAGATAAGCACCCAGTATAATCATATTCATAATACGTGGGTTCTTCATGGCAATTGCTTCAGTAGTTGCAGGAATACCGACGATGTCAATATCTGTACGTTCAACTGCATGTATAATCGTTGAAGAATCGAACAGCAACACACCACCCGGTTTTACTTTGCCTGCAAATTTTTCCATGGAGGGCTGGTTAAGAATAATCGCTGTATCAAACGCAGCAATAATGGGTGAGCTTATTTTTTCATCACTTAAAATCGTAATACAGTTAGCTGTACCTCCACGCATTTCAGGACCGTATGATGGCATCCATGAAATTTCTTTGTCTTCCACCATGCCTGCATAAGCAAGTGTCATTCCCATGGAAAGGACACCTTGTCCGCCAAAACCTGCAATAATAATTTCTTCAAGCATTGTTTACTTGTTTAAAAAATTTTCAAATCGCCTTTAGGCACTTTAATATCACCTAACGGGAAAGCATGACTCATTTCATCATCAATAAAATGCGATGTTTCAAGCGGCGTCATTTTCCAATTTGATGGACAGTTAGCCAGTATTTCCACAAAGCATGTTCCTTTGTGCTGCTGTTGATATTTGAATGCATTCAGCAATGCTTTCTTTGTATGACGAACTGCACCTGCATTATTCACTGCCTGTCTTGTTACAAAATATGCTCCGGGCAGTTGTGCCATCAGTTCAGCAATTTTCATTGGAGCGCCATACATTTCATTCTGTCTTCCATCCGGACTCGTGGTTGTTTTCATGCCGGTTAGTGTGGTAGGCGCCATTTGCCCACTCGTCATTCCATACACCGCATTGTTCATGAACACAATCAAAATATTTTCACCACGGTTTACTGCATGAATGGTTTCTGCAATACCAATCGCTGCCAGATCACCATCGCCCTGGTAAGTAAATACATAATGCTGCGGCATTAAACGTTTTACAGCAGTTGCAACGGCAGCGGCTCTGCCATGTGCTGCTTCCTGCATATCAATATCCATATAATCGTACGCAAATACCGAACAACCTACAGGCGCAATACCAATGGTTTTTTCCTGTATATCCATTTCCTGCACCACTTCCATAATCAGTTTATGTACCAGGCTGTGTGCACATCCCGGGCAATAGTGCATGGTTGTATCAACCATTGTTGAAGGACGTTGATACACCAGTTCATATTCTTCTTCGTGGCTGCATGCCTCAGGCAGTTCAGTCACTTTTGTTTCGGGTAGTATCATTTCTTCAGTTTGCATATGTTGGATGAATTACGTTTTCAAAATGATGTACTATTTCTTCAGGTGTGGGAATCATGCCACCCATGCGTCCGTAAAAATCAACCGGAATTTTTCCGTTAACTGCAAGCTTTACATCTTCCACCATTTGTCCGGCATTCAGTTCCATCGTCATCATCATGGTTACTTTATCAGCCAGTTTGTTTAACGCCTCATAAGGGAAGGGGAACAATGTAATGGGGCGGAACAATCCAACTTTCAAACCTTGTTTGCGGCAGAGATCCATTGCTTTTGTACAGATTCTTGCACTTAAACCGTAAGCCACAAAAATATATTCAGCATCTTCTGTATTCATTTCTTCATATCGCACTTCATTTTTGCGGATGCTGTTATATTTTTCTTCGAGATGAAAATTATGTTTTTCCATCTCTTCAGGTTTTATGTGTAACGATGTAATGTAATTGCGTTGTCTTGTTGCCGGTTTACCTGTTGTTGCCCATGGTTTTTCTGAAACTTTCACTTCATGATGACCAAAGGTTACTTTCTCCATCATTTGTCCAATTGCACCATCTGATAACAACAAAACAGGGTTGCGGTATTTTTCTGCAAGATCAAATCCAAGAAAAACAAAGTCGGCCATTTCCTGTACTGATGATGGTGCAAGTACAATCAGTTTATAATCGCCGTGTCCACCACCTTTTACTGCCTGGAAATAATCGCCTTGTCCGGGTTGTATTGTTCCAAGTCCGGGACCAGCCCTGTTTACATTCACCAGCAAACAAGGAAGTTCAGCACCGGCAATGTACGATACGCCTTCCTGCATTAAACTAAAACCAGGTGATGAAGAAGTTGTCATAACCCTGAAGCCGGCGCCTGCTGCACCATACACCATGTTGATGGATGCAACTTCACTTTCGGCCTGCAGGCAAACACGATTGTGCTTTGGCATTTCACGTGCAAGGTATTCCAGCACTTCCGATTGAGGTGTAATGGGATAACCAAAATACGCATCGCAACCAGCCTGTATGGCCGCTTCTGCAAGCGCTTCGTTTCCCTTCATCAGTTTTGTTTCTATGTTCATTTTGTAAATGATAATTGAATTATGAACTGCGTAACTCTGTTGAAAAAGCTTCTTTGATCAGTTGCTTTGCTTCTTCACCTTTCAGCTCAACAGGTTTCTTTTGCGGTTTGGTGCGGTATACCGTTATCACTGCATCGGGACAAACCAATGCACAGTTTACACAACCGGTGCACAAATCGTTGTTGGCAATAATGTAGCGGTAACCTTTGTTGTTGATGGTGGATGATAGTGAAAGTGCATGTTCTTTACATGCATCCGTGCAAAGCTCACAGCCTTTGCAACGCTGAATATCAATCACAACCTTACCTTTTACTTTGCGCTGTTTTACAGCCCCTGGAACAGATGTGTTTTTATCTTCCATTGTGGCAAGTTTATCGTTAGGAAGTAGAACAAAACTAACAAGTTTTAGTTTTTGTAATCAGTCACTTAATCATTCAAAAAACTGATAGTTGTCATTCCGTTCGGAACTCCTGAGTAGTCTGACCGGTAAACGGATTTTTGCTTCGCAAAAAGGAAGGAAAATAAGGTTGCAGGCAGCAGAGCTTTGTGGCATCGCCTGTTGTGTCACTCACTTGTGCGTTCGGTTTTCACAGCAACATCGTTCTGATTATCTTTGACCGGTGATGAATTATAAGGAAACAGTTGACTATTTATTTACCCGTCTTCCCATGTTCAGCAGAATTGGTGCTGCTGCAATTAAAAAAGACCTGCACAATACCATTGAGCTATGTGAAGTGCTGAACAATCCGCATCATAAGTTTAAAACCATTCATGTTGCCGGCACAAATGGTAAAGGATCGGTGAGTCATATGCTGGCAGCAGTATTGCAAACAGCAGGTTATAAAACAGGTTTATATACTTCACCACATTTGCATGATTTCCGTGAACGCATAAAAGTGGATGGTGAAATGATCAGTGAAGAATTTGTAGTTGAGTTTACGGAGCGTATTCAGCCGCAGATTGATCTGATACATCCTTCCTTTTTTGAAATTACAGTAGCAATGGCCTTTGATTATTTTGCTCAGCAACAGGTAGATGTTGCTGTGGTGGAAGTAGGTTTGGGTGGCCGGCTCGATAGTACCAATATCATCACACCGGAGTTAAGCATCATCACCAATATTGGCTGGGATCACATGAACTTACTTGGTGATACACTGGAAAAAATTGCCGGTGAAAAAGCAGGCATCATCAAACCCGGTATTCCTGTAGTTGTGGGAGAAGTAATTGCTGAAACAAAACCTGTGTTTGAAAACAAAGCAAACGAGCAACAGGCTTCACTGCATCTTGCAACAGATGAATTCAGCATCATCAGCAAGGAACAAAGCAATGGTTATTTATTGGTTGAAGCAGAAGAAATAAAATCAAAGATTCTGCATTCTTATCAACTTGATTTGCCCGGTCTTTATCAAACAAAAAATATTCTCACCGTTCTTACTGCAATAAAAATCTTGCAGCAAAAAGGATGGAACATTGGGGAGCAGCAGGTTCGTGAAGCATTAAAGCAGGTGAAGAGAATCAATGGTCTGCATGGGCGATGGGAAACTATTCATCAGCATCCTTTTGTAATTGTTGATGTTGGTCACAATGAAGATGGAATAAAACAAATTGTTGCCCAGCTTGCAGAAACAACATATAATAAACTGCACATCATAACCGGCATGGTAAAAGATAAAGAAGTGGAGAAAGTGTTGTCGCTGCTGCCAAAAGATGCCACTTATTATTTCACACATGCACATTTGCCAAGAGCATTGCCCGGCGATCAGTTGCAGGAAAAAGCAGCAGTGTTTGGATTGAAAGGTGAAACTTACCCCGATGTAAACAATGCTTTGAACATTGCACTGCAAAATGCTTCTGCCGATGATTTGATTTTAGTTTGCGGAAGTGTGTTTTTGGCTGGCGAAGTTGATACGGAAAAATTAAAAGTAAAAAGTGAAAAGTAAAAATCAGTTGCTGTTGTTTTTACATCGAACTTCTTACAGCATATAAATCAATACTTCAGCTCACCAAGTTTTTCCAATCCATACAGCAGTGCGGTCACATGCATGCTTTGCATCAGCTGGTTATCACGGATCAGCTGTTTTACTTCATCAATGCTGAACAGCAGCACTTCAATATCTTCTCCCTCATCTAATTTCTGATCAGTAATCTTTTCGCCACCGGTTGCAAGGTAGGCACGGAGTAAATTATTGTTGGTGGAAGGATTAGCAGACGTTTTACAGAGGTATTCAATCTTATCAAACCTGTAGCCTGTTTCTTCAATCAGTTCTCTTGCAATGGCTTCTTCAAATGATTTGTCCGTATCATCCACACAGCCACCCGGCAGTTCAAGCAATGTTTCACCCAATGCATGGCGGTATTGTTTTACAAGAATTACTTTGTTGTCTTTCGTTAATGCAAATGCAGCCACCCATTCAGGAAATTCATACACATAATAAGGCGAAATGATTTTACCATCAGGCCGTTCGCACTCATCTTCACGAAGTGTAAGCCAGTTGCGTTTGAATAAATATTTAGAAGAAAGAGTTTTCCAGTTCATTTGTTCATTGTTAATAGTTCATTGTTCATGGTTAAAAGCCTTAATTGCTATGAACTATCAACCATGAACTATAAACTGATTTTACCAATTCTTTTGTTCTCTCAGTGTTGTAATATGTGCCACATGATGTTTGCCATGCCATGCATACATGCCCAGCAAAAACCATAAGTCAAATTGTTTTTTTGAATGGGAATGAACATAAGTACGTTTCCAGTCTTCATCACTTAAGTTGGCAAACAGTGCATACACTTTTGCATGCAGTGTGTGAATCATGGTTAATGAAATATTGATGGGTACAATTGTGTAATCAATTGTTTTGGCCCATGCTTCCTCATCATATCCCATGATGGTTGGATTGTCTTCCGTTAATGTAAACTTCAAACGGCTCAATGCATTCATATGACTGTCGGCAACATGATGCACCACCTGCTTCACAGTCCATCCACCTTCACGGTAAGGCGTTTCCAGCTGGGCTTCATCTAAATTTTCAATTGCTTTTTCAAGAAGGCCCGGAAGGAATTTTATATCAGCCAAACGTTCTTCTTTTAATTCAGGACTGAAAGGAGCCGGTTCGTATTTGCCAATGGGATAACGTGGATCCATCATAATGCTTTGTGTTTATAGTTCATTGTTCATGGTTCATTGTAAATCTGTTATGAACCATGAACAATAAGCTGAGCGTTTTTATTTTTTCACCTGTTTTACTTCCAGTAATTCCAGTTCAAAAATGAGTGTTGAGCCTCCCTGGATAGAGCCTGAGCCCATATCACCATACGCAAAATCGCTGGGAATAAACAATTGCCATTTGCTTCCGGCAGGCATTAACACAAGTGTTTGCTTCCATCCTTCAATCAGGTTGCCAAGCGGAAATTCAATTGGTTCGCCACGACTGTAAGAATCATCAAAAATATTTCCATCAATTGTTGTTCCCTTGTAATGTACTTTGATTGTATCTTCTAGTGTTGGTTTTAATCCGGTTCCCTGCGAAATGATTTTATATTGAATGCCGCTTGGCAATTCAACAACACCGGGTTGTTTTTTATTTTCTGCCAGGTATTTTTTCCCTTCTTCTTTTACAGGGGCAATTTTCTTTGCCATGAACTCCTGTAGTTTTTGTTGTATTGTCATGTTGCATGTATTAATATCCATTAAAGGAGTGGGATTGTTTTTCAAACCATCGGACATTCCTTTATTAAAAGCGATGTAATTTATCTGATCTATCCCCTGCGCATTCATGTTGGAGCCTACGTTCATACCAATAGCATAGCTGATACTGTCAATTCCATTTTTAAGTAAAGGTTTGGGGGCAGATGTTGTTTGTTTTGTTGGTTGTTTGGTTGTGGTTGTTTTTTTTACCGGGGCTTTCTTTGGTTGTGCAAATGAAATGTTGCAAAGCAAAAGAAAAACAAGTGCTGAAATAATAATTCGCATGTTGATTTATAATTGATTTTATTCGTCACGCAGTGCATGACCGGTTAAGGAAATAAAAACATCTTCAAGGTTTGCCTGTTTTACCTGTACAGGGCGTTCAAAGCCGGTTGCAAGCAAATGATCAATCAGGATGTGTGGTGTATCAAGCGCAACAATTTTTCCACTGTCAATAATCGCAACACGGTCACATAAGTACTCAGCCTCGTCCATATAATGTGTGGTGATGATGACTGTTGCACCTTTTTGCCGTATATTTTTTATCAGTTCCCACAGGTTTCTTCTTGCCTGGGGATCAAGACCTGTGGTTGGTTCATCAAGAAAAATCAGTTTAGGATTATTTATGAGTGTGGTTGCAACAGAAAAACGCTGCTTCTGCCCGCCGCTCAGTTCTTTGTACCTTGCTTTCGCTTTTTCTTCAAGGTTAACTGTTCTTAATAGTTCCATCGGGTCAACTTTCCTGTTATACAAACCGCTGAACAGTTGAATAAGCTCAGTAAGGTTTAGGGCAGGATAATAACCTGATGTTTGCAGTTGCACACCAATGATTTTTTTAATTTCATTGGCATCTTTATCAAGATTGAGGCCATTTACAAAAACTGATCCGCTTGATTTTTCACGAAGCGTTTCAATTATTTCAAGTGTGGTTGATTTGCCGGCACCGTTCGGCCCCAGCAAACCAAATATTTCACCCTCATATACATCAAAGCTGATTTCTTTTACAGCTTTAAAACTTCCATAGTTTTTTACTAACTCCTTTACTTCAATAATCTTTCGCTGCATATTATTTTTTCAGGAATGATGAGTACATCCAGACTGTTTTTTCCTGTTCACGAATATAATCACTCATTAAGGCATTTGTTCCTTCATCACCTGCATCGCCCGAAAGTTCAAGAATTTCTCTTTCAATAATCAGCAGTTGCTGAAAAGCATCCACAACAAGCTGAACGGCTTTTTTCCCTTCGCTTACATCTTTGGCTTCTTTAATAGAAGTGGTTTTCAGATAATCTGAATAAGTATGCATAGGTGTGTGTCCAAGTGTTAATACACGTTCAGCAATTTCATCAATTTTAAGAAGTGCGTCATTATACAGTTCTTCAAATTTCAGGTGAAGCTCAAAAAATTTCTCACCTTTGATGTTCCAGTGAAAACCACGGGTGTTCATATAAAACAACTGAAAATTTGCAAGTAATTTGTTGAGTTTTCCTGCCAGTTGTTGTGATTTCTTTTCGTCTAATCCAATTGCGTTTAACTTAGTCATTGTTGTATTATTTAAAATGTGATTCAAGTTCTTCCATCATGTTTTTACTTCCGGCAAAAAAAGGTGTTCGCTGATGCAGTTCTGTAACTTCAACATCAAGTGTTGGAATTTTTCCGTTTGTTGCTTTGCCACCTGCCATTTCAATAATAAAGGCAAAGGGATTACATTCATAGCATAGCCGGAGTTTTCCTTGTGGTTTATCAACTGTGCCGGGGTACATAAATATGCCTCCTTTAATTAAATTACGGTGAACATCAGCAACCATACTTCCAATATAACGCTGTGTATAAGGGCCACCGTTTGTTTTGTCTTTTTTCTGACAGTTGTTGATATAGTTTCTTACAGGAGCGTCGTAGCGGAAAAAATTACCATGATTAACAGAGTAAATTGTTCCTTGAGGTGGGCATTTTATATCAGGATGGCTGAGACAAAATTCACCAATTGAGGGATCTAACGTAAAACCATTCACCCCTCTTCTTGTTGCATAAACAAGCATTGTGCTTGTGCCATAAACAATATAACCGGCTGCAACCTGGTTTCGTCCTTTCTGAAGAAAATCTTCTTTAGTACAAGGTTTTCCTTTTTCGCTGATGCGCCTGTAAATGCTGAAAATTGTTCCGATTGAAATATTTACATCAATGTTACTGCTGCCATCAAGCGGATCAAACATCGCCACATATTTTGCGTTGTTGCTTATCTCGTCATTAAACACAACAATATCGTCCATTTCTTCACTGCCAATACCGGCACAGCTAACACCATGCCGTAAAACTTTCATGAACTGATCATTCGCATATACATCCAGTTTTTTTACATCTTCACCCTGTACATTGATGCTGCCTGCATCTCCCAGGATGTCAACAAGGCCTGCTTTGTTCACTTCTACATTTACACGCTTGGCAGCAAGGCCAAGATCCCGTAATAAACTGCTCAGCTCACCTGTGGCTTTTGGAAAGTTGCGAAGCTCCTGAATGGTAAATTCATCCAGGGTGGACACTTTTCTGCTGATGTTCATAAAAAAAATTTAGGTCAATACAAAAGTAAGATATAACATACTCACCTCCTAACATTGGCAGATTACAGGCAGTACAGTTTTTTTGTTGATTTTTCTCTAAAGTTTCAGCGTTTTCTTCTCTGCATCAGCAGAGATTTTATCTTTATAATATGGAGTGGATACTGATTGTTTCCGGGATAATACTTGTACTTTTTGGAATTGCAGGAAGTATTCTGCCTGCGGTTCCCGGACCGCCGTTGGCTTTTGCCGGGCTTTTGTTGCAGCAATTAAGAGATGAAAAACCGTTCACTTCAGGTTTCCTGTTTCTTTGGCTGGGGATTGTTGTTGTGTCGCTGATACTTGATTATCTGATTCCAATTTGGGGAACAAAAAAATTTGGTGGTACAAAATATGGGGTGTGGGGTTGTACATTGGGTTTTATTGTAGCTTTCTGGATGGGGCCTGTGGGAGTAATTATTGGTCCGCTTGCCGGAGCATTTATTGGAGAATTACTTGCCAAACAGGAATCAAAAAATGCACTTAAAGCAGCGCTTGGTTCTTTTGTTGGTTTTCTTGCAGGCAGTTTTTTAAAACTGGTCATCTGTTTTTTTATGCTGTACTATATTGTTACAAGCATTTAGATTTACACAACTGCTTTTATTTAAATGTAAAATGCTTTTGTGAATAATAGCTGAATGCAACCACAAAGAATGTGGTTAGTATTTTAGCAGGAGTGGCGTACATGCCAAATGTTTCAATAAATACTTTCAGGAAAAAATAGTTGAGCAAAATTGAACCGGCCACAACAGCCATATATTTGGGAAGCTGTTCCCGTTTGCGAACGTCTCTTCCTTCAAACACAACATACCTGCTGAGGAAAAAACCAATCGGGAATGTGATGCAAAACGACATAAGAAAAGCTGCAATATGCGGGCTTAATGTCATAACAGGCGTTTCCAGCATTTGCCTGTGTAAAATAAAATTATAGCTGATGTAAAACAGCAGAATATCGAGTAGTGTATTGCCTCCGCCACATGCTGCATACCTGAATGTTTGTTTGGGTATCAGCTTTTTGAATGGTGGATAAAACCAGTCAATAAAACCGTGCAGAAATAAAACAATCCTGTTGAGCATAAAACGGACGAAGATAAAATTAATTTCTGAAGATTTTCGTGCGGTGTGGCACAATATTTACTGTTTCAACATTTAGTTTTGCAGCCAAAAAAGAGATATGAGAAATCTGCCATTTATGCTTCTGCTGCTTTTGTTCGGATGTAATTCGGGGGCACAGCAAAGCAGCCAGTATTTAAGTGTTGATGAATTTGAAACATCCATTGCAGGTAATGATGTTCAGTTGCTGGATGTACGTACAGCGGGGGAGTACCGTATGGGACATATTAAAGGATCGCTCCAGGCTAACTGGAACAATGAGGAGGAATTTACAGAGCGTACTTCAGCATTAGATAAAAACAAACCTGTGCTTCTGTATTGTGCTTCTGGTCCTCGCAGCCATGCTGCTGCAGCCTGGCTGATGGAAAACGGATTTACTAATGTAGGAGAATTGCAAGGTGGTTTTGTTACATGGAAACGTTTTGGCAAACCATTTGAAGGGTTACCCGATGTGCCTCAAATGACGGTAGAAGCATTTAACCAGCAGATAGCCGGAAAGAAATATGTATTGGTTGATATAGGAGCTGAATGGTGTCCGCCCTGTAAAAAAATGGAACCGGTTATTCATGCGTTTACAGCAGCCAACAGAGATATATTTTTGCTAAATGTTGATGGCGGGGTTCATACCGATGTGATGAATTATTTAAATGCCGACGGGCTGCCTACTTTTATTTTGTGGAAAGATGGAAAGGAAGTGTGGCGTTATAAAGGAGTAATTTCTGCTGATGAACTTAACAAAGTATGGAACGAAAAGAAATAAGCTGAGTAACGGTTTATATTTTTCAATCGCCGCTTCATATGTACTGAAGCGGCGATTTATTTTCAGTAAATAGACACAAACAAAGTAAATAATGGCAGAATGCCTAATCTTGTTAACTTAGATTAATTTGATGTTGTATGAGGCGTTTTTTTTTATTGATGATTTCTGTATTCTGGTGTGCTTTTTTTTCAGCAGCACATGATAAAACACCGGAGAAATCTCTTTCTGGTTTAACACAGTCTGTTGCCGGCATGCACAGATGTAGCTCAGGTACAAATACACATGATACAGTTCACAAGAATGACATTGTTGAAAAAGAGAAGATAGTTGTAGCCGATTCTTTACAACAAATACTGAACAGTACCTTACAATTCATCGCATCTCAGCAGTATCAGGTAAATTCAGCCGCAGGGTTTAAGGGTGAATGGCCTACTGTAATGAAACTTACAATAAGATTTCCCTTTCTTGGCGGGGCAAAGGAATATGCTGATGCAAATTGTTTTACTGTAACGAATATCCATAATGAACTTGCAGAAATTTATTTAAGCGATACAATGGCATACTCTTTTCTGAAGCCGGTTGTTCTGAGCGCTTACGATGCATTAAAGAACTATCGCAGTGGAAATGGTTATAATTTCTGGCGTTTATATCCTGTGCGGTTTTCATTCAGTCGTTTTGATACAACTCTTATCATGCGTCAGCCAATGACCTACAGGCTCAAATCAAAGTTTATCAAAAAAGCAGCAAATGTTGTTAATGATGCGGATGATTCTTCAATTGGTTATTATGCTTCGCTGCTTCATTCAAATTTTGACACATCATCACTGGATTATTCATTGCTTGCATCTTTATATCCTTATATTGATGAAAACAGGAGGTATCTTCATTGGTATAATGCAAAAAATAAAGACACAAGAAACACCGGCGCATTTATGACATGGCTTGGTGATGAAGTTGCAACCAAATACAGCAGCAAGTTCAATACTCTGTTGCAGAATCTTACGTTTTATTCTCCTGTGAGCAAAGGTTATCCGCATTTGCACAAATCCTATATACCGTATGGAACAAACGATGTGGATGCTGTAGTAAATGCGAATGTTTTGTTTTCACTGGCAAAAGCAAAAGAAACCGACAGTTTGCGTATTATCAGCAATGCCGCTTCTTTTGTTACGGAGAAGTTCAGAAAAGGTAATTTCAAACGGGCGACAATTTATTATCCAAACCGTTATCATCTTCATGCTGTTACAGCCAGAGCTTATATGGCTGGAATTGAACAGTTAAACGAAGCAGTTGATTTACTGATAGCAGATATTAAAAGGCAGCAGCAAAAAGACGGCTCGTTTAAAAGCAGCAGAAAATTGAACAGGAAGGATAAAATTCAATCTACGGTAAATGCGTTGTATGCGTTGCTGCAGGTGGGTGATGTACAGAAATATCAAACTAAAGAGGTTATTACAAAAGCCTTTTATTATTTGATGGCGAACATGCAGGCAGACAGGAATGGGTTTTACTACTGGAGTGGAGGTGTTTTTTTTAGTGGCGGAACTGTTGTGAAAAATTATCTTCATTTCAAAAGCGATGCTTATACAACGGTAATGATGTGTAAGTGTTTGCAGCAGATGATTGAAATGAAAAGAAAAGGAATACTGTAATCTTATTTTTTTTTCTTATTATAACCTTTGTCATTGTACGGTTGTAATTCTTCCAGGAACAATTGCTCCAGCTGCTTTACTTCTTTTGCAAGGTCAGTTGGTTCATTGTCTTTCTGATCTGTTTCTGAAACAATTTCATATACAAAACAATCTTCACCCAGCAGGTTCCAGTCTTTCTGAAGTTCTTCATTTGGGTGACTGCCAAACTTCAGTTGTGTTTTATGGCGGTTCCAGATAGTGTTGAGATTTACGCTGCTGTCAATGTATATTTTCCCGTTACTGGTATTCCTGATCTGGAAAACACCTGCGGGAAATTTCATTTGCTTATATGCTTCTTTTAAATCTTTCTTTGTTTGCATGTTTGCTTCATTTACCTGAATTCAAATCCTGTTTTTATTCCCACCTGGGCATAATATTTCTGCAGAATATTTTTGATATTATTTTCAGCTTTTTGCAGTAATGTGCTGTTGTTTGTTAAACTGCCAAGTGCTTTTTTGTATAAAACTGCCTGCGCATTTTTTAAATCTTCCAGTGATGCAGAAGTGAATAATCCTGCCTGGTTCATAGTTGTGAGTTTGTCCAGCTCAAGTTGAAAGCTTTGCAGTTTACAGCCGGGCAATTGTATCAGTACAGAATCGCTGTTGATTTTTTTAATGTTATAAACTGTATCGTTCATGTTGATTCCGTATTTGGCTTTGTAAGGAACAACAACTTCCAGTGTGTTTTCGAAAAAATAGTTTTTCAGTTTGCTGATGTAACTGTTTTCCTGGTCGGTATTCGAGAGAATGATTTTTTGTGTGCCTGTTACTTCAAGCGATGACAGTTCTGCAATTTCTTTTACCATCTCTATATTCTGAATGAATGTGGTTGCAGTTGATGCTGTGCCATTGTGTTTGCCCAGGAAATAGGCAGCGGCTACAAGTATTGCAATGAGCAGTACAGTAAAAAAAGTATGTTTCATGTTGTGTTAATCTGGGAATGAAATTACAACTATTCAGCATGGAAAGGTTGATTGATGTTCAATGAAAGACATAAAAAATCCCGTTACTTTTTTGCAACGGGATCAGATTTGAAGTGTTTGATTATTTCTTTTTTGCAGGTAACCGTCTTGTCTTTTCGTCAAGTACAGTAATCTTTCCGTTTTCAATTTTCAGATCATTCACTACCGCTGCTGAATCAGTCATTCCTTTTTTATCGGTTGTAACCTGCTTATACCACAAGGTTACCCACTCTTCTTTTTTATCTTTTGAAATTACAGATTCATAATCGCTCATTGTAATTTTCAGGCTTGCAATACTGCTTCTGTGGCCAGTTAACATAGAGCGTAAAGAATCTTTCGAAAGTTTTTCGTCAAAATTGTCGAAACTCCACCATACAGAATCTGCAAAAGCAGATAAAGACCCTTCCACATCACCGTTTTCAAATGCTTTGAGCGACTTTAACACCAGTTCAATATTTTTCTGGCTGCCCCGGTCCCAGTTATCCGGATCGTGATCGGATGGTAAGTACGCATACTCAACTTTTTCTTCAGGGGTTGTTGCTGAAGTTTCTTTTGATTCATTAGAACTTGTGTTGTTACAGGCCACAAACAACGTGGCGCTAACAACAATGAACAACTTTTTCATTTTACAATTTTTGAGTTGGTTATTAATCAGCAATTGTTTTAGCAACTGCCGGTGAACTTTGGATGGGGTCGTCCGGACGATTCAAGCGGGATACGTGGGGTGGGATTGATAAGGTAAAGTAAGATAGTGTTTTTGTGCAGAAAACAAAATAGCCGCAGCAAGTGCTGCGGCTTTATTAAAATTTGATGTAATGTATTTTAAAAAAAGAAAAGGCCATGGCTCCCGGCTGCTGCGCCGGCAATAGTGAGCAGGCTCAGCAATAATAAAACCCAATGTGCTTTGTGTATAATGGCAAATGCTTTCTCCGGATTTTTTTCTGCATATGTTCTGAAAACTTTATGCAGTATTAATGGTTCAAGAATAAAAAGAATGATTGTAAAAATAAGCCATACAATTGTCATGGTATGTATCCACCAGAAACGTGCATTCAGATAGCGTTCCCAGGCATCAAGTTTATATATCATATAAAAACCTGTCAGGCCAGTAATAACTGTAGTGATCCTTGCCTGTAAAGCAAACCGGCCTTCAATTTTTTCAAATGTATCAATCTGTTCTTCCTTCGACTTCATGCGTTTTACTGCCGGAATCAGAACAGTGGTAACCATTGCCACTCCGCCAATCCATAAAACAACAACGAGAATATGAAATACTCTTGCAAGCGTTAAAGCGTCCATATGTATTTGTTTGATGACTGCAAAAATATTTTCAGCAGGTGAAGATGATTTCCTAAATCGGGAAATAAAGAATGATTATTTAATTACAACTGCCATAACAAGAGGTAAAACATACCAGCAGAATAAAGTTATCAGCACAATACTGATAAGGTTCATTACAAAGCCGGCTCTGAGCATGTCTTTCAGTTTAATAAATCCGCTGCTGAATACAATTGCATTTGGCGGTGTGCCCATTGGCATCATGGCTGCTGCGCTTGCAGCAAGTGTCATTGGTATTCCCAGCGTCAGCGGATCGAGATGTAAGGCATCAGCAAGTGCGGCAAGTACAGGGGCCAAAATAATTACCTGTGCAACATTGCTCATTACTTCGCTCAAGAAAATTGAAATAATTACAACCATCAGCAGCAGGGCAAATGCATTGATATGGCTGAACCCGGCAAGCCAGTTACCAACCTGTGCCATCACGCCAACTTTTTCCAATGCATTTGCTAACGCAATACCTCCGCCAAATAACAATAAAATTCCCCAGGCCATTTTAGACGTGTCTTGCCATTCAAGCACCATCTGTGTTTTATTGTCTTTCTTTTCGCCGGTTGGTGTTGCAAACAGCATCAATGCTCCGATGATTGCAATCATGTTGTCGTCCAGTTTAAACCAGTTGAGTTTATTCAGTAAATCTTTGGTGATCCACAACAAAGCCGTCATTAAAAAAATAAACAGTACTCTTTTTTCGGCAGCAGATAACCTTCCCAATGCTTTAATTTCTCTGGAAATAAAATCATTTGCTTCTTTGCTGTTTTTGATATGGCTTGGAAACATCCATTTTGCCAGTACCCAGTAAAGCGCAGCTAAAAGCAAAACAGCAAGCGGTGCGCACACAAGCATCCAGTCAAAAAACTGAACTGTAAAGCCGTATTTCTTTTCAATAAACCCAACAAACGCAACGTTGGGTGGTGTGCCAATGATGGTTGCCATCCCGCCGATGTTGCTTGCATACGCAATCACCAGCATTAACACCAGTGAAAAATTATTCATTTTTGTTCCCGGTTGTTCATGTTCCTTCATCACGGAAATAACACTCAGTGCAATCGGGAACATCATCATGGTGGTTGCTGTATTGCTGAGCCACATACTTAAAAAGCCGGTGGCAATGATGAAGCCGAGAATAATCCGGTTGTCGCTGGTGCCTGTCCGCTTTACAATGTTCAGCGCAATGCGTTTATGCAGATTCCATTTTTCAATAGCAAGGCCAATCATAAAACCGCCCATGAATAAAAAAATCACCGGGTTGCTGTAAGCTTTGGAGGTTTCTTCAATAGTGGCGATTTTGAAGAGAGGAAACAGTACGAGTGGAATTAATGCCACAGCAGGCATGGGCAGGGCTTCGCTGATCCACCACACAATCATAAGTACAGCAACTGCTACGGCTTTATTTGCATCAGCAGAAAGATGAAAAGGATTAAATATGAACGTAACCGCTGATAAAAGGAAACCTGATAAAAGAGCAAGCAGATTTTGATTTTTTTTGAACCACTCCATACGTTAAATATAAAAATATTCCCGGGAGAATTAGGGTTACTGTTTACGTACGATGAACGCAATTACATCCGTACAACCCCTTCTTTGTTAAATATATGTTTGGTTACATGCTGATTGCCGTTTATAAAAAATCGGTACAGCCAGGCGGCATGTTCTTCAGCATAATCAACGCCAATGCGTTTTGATGCAACTGTTTCAACGGAAGTAAAACCATCATCGGCCAGGTACAACTCTTTACTCAGCAAACTCAGTCCGCTGTGTTGTGTGGTAATTCCAAGTGCTTTGCTCACATTCCCGGGCCCACGCCCAACCGATGTATCAAACTTTTCTTTATTGAAACGTTGAAGCATAACCGGAGTCCCTTCCAAAGGTTCAATACCACGTATCAGCACGGCATCGGGTTTATCTTCCGTGTTGCAAACTACATTAAACAGGTGATGAATACCGTAACAGAGATAAACATAAGCCACTGCACCTTCTCCAAACATTACTTCTGTACGATTGGTTCTTCTGTAACCGTAAGCATGCGAGGCTTTATCAATAATTCCGGCATATGCTTCGGTTTCAACAATGCGGCCTGCTGTGTACTTTCCGTTGAATTTCGTGACAAGGATTTTCCCAAGCAGATCCTTTGCAACCTGCACCACATTGTTCCTTACATAAAAATCCTTGCTGAGCTTTTGCATTTTGTCGTATTTTGCTTACCGCCTGATTGATGCACCAGTATTATTTAACTTGAAAACTTATATCCCTTGCTGAAAGAACTGGTCATAGCCATACAGTCGTATTTTAAAGCGCATCAGTTTATTATGCGTCACAAGTTATGGAAATGGATTTTTATTCCGGGCTTCATTTACATGCTCATGTTTATGGGAGGGATGTGGCTTTTCTGGAACTCAAGTGGCACATTCATTGAATGGCTTTTTGAAACAGTTGGTTTAAAAAAATGGCTGGATGCCATGAACAACAGTTTCCTGAACTATATTATCATAACGGGAACAATTATGTTCAGGCTCATTTTGCTTTTCTTTTATTTCTCCTTATTCAAATTTTTATTTCTCATTGTTGGTTCGCCAGTATTTGCCTACCTGAGTGAAAAAACAGAAAGCATCATTGAGGGAAAAGAATATCCGTTCAGCTTTCAGCAATTGATGGTTGATGTATGGAGAGGTATCCGGCTGGCTCTGCGCAATACATTATGGCAAACTGTTTATACCATCAGCCTGCTCATTTTGTCGATGGTTCCGCTGGCAGGATGGATCAGCCCATTGATTGCTTTTATGGTGGAATGTTATTACTACGGTTTCTCAATGCTTGATTACAGTACCGAGCGCCATAAACTTTCACCATCGCAAAGCATTGCTTTCATCAGCAACAGAAAAGGGTTGGCCATTGGAAACGGCATGGTGTTTTTCGCCATGCATTTAATACCTGTTTTGGGCTGGATACTTGCTCCTGCTTATGCTGTAATTGCTGCCACACTCAGTTTGTATCATCAAAATGATAATCCTTAATGGCTGTTGTTTACCTGGTACCTGCACCTCTCGAAGATGAGACAACAAACTGTATTCCTGCTTATATCCTGGAAGCGGTAAAGCAATGCAATGTGTTGTTTGTGGAAAACGAACGGACTGCAAGAAGATATCTGAAGAAACTGGACAAAGCAATTGTAATTGACGATTTTGAATGGTTTACTATTCATAAAGCCGAAGAAGGGGTAAAACAACAGTTTGTTCAAAAGCTGAAGGAAGGAAAAACGATTGGTATTATCAGTGAAGCCGGCTGTCCAGGTGTTGCTGATCCCGGCCAGGTACTGATAGAAGCTGCGCATAAACAAAAAGCAACAATTAAACCTTTGGTGGGGCCGAGTTCTGTTTTACTTGCATTGATGGGAAGCGGTATGAATGGCCAGCAGTTTTCATTTGTTGGTTACCTGCCCATTGATGAACAGCAACGAAAAAGAAAATTGCATCAGCTTGAAGAAATTTCAGCAAAGCAGCAAAGCACCCAGATATTTATTGAAACTCCTTACAGAAACAATCAGCTGCTGGAAACAATTATTAAGAACTGTAAACCACAAACACGTATTTGTGTGGCGGCTAACCTTACTGCAGCTAATGAAACGATTGAAACAAGAACAGTTGCAGACTGGAAAATAAAAAAACCGGATCTGCACAAACAGCCGGTTATATTCTGCTTAATGGGCTAACAGTACGCTTACTTTACTTCTTTCATATTGATGATCTGGTCCACAATATAAACTGAATGGCCACGCCACGGAATGGTTCCCATATATTCTTTGTAATGAAGCTCAAATTCCTTTCCGCTGTTGAGCATAAGAATATTGGCAATACTGTCGTTTGTCACACTGAATTCAAATTCATAACTGGCAACAGTTCCCGGAGATTTTGAACGCAGGCCCGACTGAATAAGTTTGCCTTCGTATGTTTTAAAAACATATCCTTTCTTAACCATGTAATTCAGCTCACCAGCTTTTACACCTTCGCCAAATACGTAATAATAACGCCAGTAAATAAAGCCTGCAAGAATTACAATAAGAACTGTAATGAGAATAGTCAGAAATTTACGCATACCGTTTATTTTCAGCTTAAATATAAACGATATTCTGCAAACAAACAGCAGGTTATGTACCGCAGCAAAGGGTTTGCGTTAATAAGTAAATGTTTCTGTTAACATTGCATGAAAATTGTCCTCATCTTCCTGTTGGTTGAGCAGGAGATGAACGGGGTGCGTAAAAATATCGTTCATTACTTCGGGACTTATTTCAAGACGGCGGTCGAGAAATTGTTTGAATGATTGTAAAATCAGTCTTGTTTCTTCTGGCGACAGATCAACAATTTGATCAAGTTCTGTTAATAATTCTTGCATAGGAATGGATTTTGTATTTCGCTTTCTAATATGCTTATTTAATTCGGTTTTTTCATTTTTTGTACGTCGTAAAAAAAATAAATGGGCATATTCGTATAACTGCATTACAGGTTTACACTAAATAAGTCTGAAGCTGTCTCCGTCAAATAATCCCATATCGCTGAGTTTTAAATGCGGTATCACCAGCAAGCCCATAAACGACAGGGTCATAAACGGAGCAGCCAATGCTGACCCGAGATTTTTTGCTGCTTTATCAATATCGCTGTACGCTTCTGCAACTTTATAACCATCTTCATTGCTCATTAAACCCGCAACGGGGAGCGGTAACACCTTTTCAAAATTGTTGTCAGCAACACTAACACCGCCTTTCTCTTTTATTATCAGGTTTACAGCTTTGCATAAGCTTTCAGCATCAACTCCAACGGCAATGATATTGTGACTGTCATGGGCAACAGAAGATGCAATGGCACCTTTCTTCAAACCAAAGTTTTTTACGAACGATTTTGCAACAGGCGCATTGTTGTACCTGTTTACAACCACCATGTACAGGTAATCTTTTTCAATGTTGCTGTGAATAAATCCATCACTGATATTAAAATCAGAAATTGGCTTGATGATTTTGTTTGTGATGAGCTGCCCGTCCAATGCTTCAATGATATAAACCTGTTCAAAGTTTTCAGTATCATGATGGCCAAAGCGGTGGAGTTTGTATTCAAACTCTTCCACTGGTTTTTCAGTACAGTCAAAATGATTAATGAGCGAAGCTTTTTCAGTATGGATAAACGACCGGCCGTTTTCAGCAACCAGTTCACCATTGATATATGTTTGCTTTACAGCAAAGTGCTCAAGATCGTTTACTACAATAAAATCAGCAGCATCACCTTCACGCAGCAAACCCACATCAAGTTTGTAATGAAGTACCGGGTTAATACAGGCTGCCTGCAGAATATTGAAAATATTCAATCCTTTTTTTGCCGCCCTTGCACAAAGCTTGTTAATATGTCCTTCCACTAAACTGTCGGGGTGTTTATCATCGCTGCAGAACATCATCATAGCCGGGTAATCGTTAACAAGCTCAATCAATGCTTCAAAATTTTTGGCAGCACTTCCTTCACGGATAATGATTTTCATTCCGTGTTTCAGTTTATCCAATGCCTCTTCTTTGGTAAAGCATTCGTGGTCGGTCGAAATACCGGCATCAATGTATTGATCGGAAAGCGGGGGTCTTAATCCCGGTGCATGACCATCAACCGGTTTCCCCAGTTCATGCGATGCTTTTATTTTTTCCATCACTTCAGGATCGCCATGCAGTACACCTGGGAAATTCATCATTTCACTCAGGTATTTAATTTCATCTCGCTGTAAAAGTTTTTTTACATCATCAGCATTCAGCGTTGCACCTGCTGTTTCAAAAGTTGTAGCAGGCACACAACTGGGTGCGCCAAAGTTGAATTTAAAAGGAACTGTTTTGCCATTTTCAATCATATAATCAACACCAGCCATGCCGCACACATTGGCAATTTCATGCGGGTCGCTCACAGTTGCAACTGTTCCATGCACAACAGCCAGCCGTCCGAATTCGGAAGGTACAAGCATAGAACTTTCTATATGTACATGAGCATCAACAAAGCCGGGGAGGATAAAAACCTCGTTGGCTGATGGCAGTTGATTGGTTGTACGAACAGTTTTAATTTTTCCATTTTCAACCTCAACTTCACCTGTAAAAATTTCTTTTGAGAAAATATTGACAATATTTCCTTCAACTTTAAAGCTTGGCATAACGTCTGCAGTTTAAAATTTTCTATCAGGGGTTCAAGTTAAGGGATGGAAGGATAATATTAATCAGGAAAGCCACTTAAATTTGAAAGCAATATGAATTAAGCCAATTGGTGCAAGCCGTGGTTAAAAAAAGACGTCTCTCTCTAAAATCAAAAAATTTCTATTATGAAAAAGTTTTTTTCCCTGTGCCTGGCATTTTTCGCTTTGATGGGCACAAAGGCACAAACTGCCGATGAAATCATTAACAAACACATTGAGGCTATGGGAGGAAAGGAGAAACTGCTTTCCATTAAAAGCATTTATATGGAAGGAACAAGTGTAATGCAGAACGGAACAGAAATAACACAGCGTATCTGGAAAGTTGACGGAAAACTTATGCGCAGGGAAATAAGCTCCGCCATGTTTAATATGGTTACTCTTGTAACCGATAAAGAGGGTTGGAGCATGAGCCAGCGTTCCAATGGCAATTTTGAACCAATGCCCGCTGAAGTACTTGCAAATGTGCAGGGTGAAATGGATTGCGCAGGCCCGTTGGTTGATTACGCAGCTAAAGGACACAAAGTTGAATTGCTCGGTAAGGAAGATGTGGAAGGAACTGAATGCTGGAAATTGAAAATGACTTTAAAAACAGGAAGAGATATTACTTATTATTTTGATCCGAAAACTTATTATATCTTTCGCACAGTAACAGTTGGAGGTTTTGGTGGCCGTGGTGGTCAGGGAGGCACAAATGAAGTAAAGATGGATTATACAGAATACAAAAAAACAGACGATGGTTTTGTGTTTTCCTATAAAACAACTGTAGTAGGAAGGGGAGGCGGATTGTTTTTCGAAAAAATTGAAGTAAACAAACCGGTTGATGAAAAAGTGTACAAGCCGGCGGTACTGTAACTTTTTGCAGAAATAACTAACTAATAAAACAAAATACAGAAAATGAAAAAAATCAATGTTCTTTTTTTAGCTGTTGCAGCTTTCTTCAGCATTTCTTTTGCACAGGCGCAAACTGCCGATGAAATTGTTGCCAAATATGTGGATGCAATTGGTGGCGCTGAAAACTGGAAAAAGATAAACAGCATGGTGCAAACAGGAACAATGTCGGTTCAGGGAGCTGATATTTCGGTAGTGCGGACTGTTTTGCACAATAAAGGATCAAGGCAGGATATAACGCTTATGGGTATGAATGGTTACCAGATTGTGACTCCTGAAGCAGGTTGGAATTTTATGCCATTCCAGGGGCAAACCGCACCAGAGGCTATGACTGCAGATGACTTAAAAGAATCGCAGGATGAACTGGATGCACAGGGAAGTGTTATTGATTATAAAGCAAAAGGCCATAGCGTAGAATTGCTTGGCAAAGAAGATGTGGATGGAACAGAGTGTTATAAAATAAAGATGAATTTAAAAAGCGGCCGCAGCGAAACGTTGTTCATTGATGTAAAAACCAGCAATTTGGTAAAGATGACAACAGTACGTAAGGCAAACGGACAGGAAATGGAATTTTCCACCACTTTCAGCAATTTTCAGAAACTGCCCGAAGGAATTGTAATTCCCATGAGTATTAATGTTCCGCTTGGCCCTGGCTTTAACGCTGATTATTCAGTAAGTAAGGTTGAGGTGAATAAAACAATTGATGAGTCAATTTTTAAACCTGCCAAATAATTCGTTTTACTTTAATTATAACCCCGGACTGCTATGCTCCGGGGTTTTTTCTTAAAACTGATTTTATATGAGAAAAATCCTGTCAATTTTATTCCTGATTTTTATTGCAGGCAGTTCATCTGCTCAAATCAATTCATCCACATTTGGAATGATGGAAGCCCGCCATCTTGGTCCCGGTACTATGAGTGGCCGTATAACAGATATTGTCGGGGTAAACAGCGATGGCAAAACAATATACATTGGTACAGCAGGTGGCGGTATCTGGAAAACAACCAATGCCGGCGCTTCTTTCAAGCCCATTTTTGATAAATATGTACAGAGTATTGGTGCAATAGCAATTGATCAGAAAAATCCAAAAATTATATATGCAGGAACTGGCGAAAGCAATATGCGAAATTCAGTTTCTATTGGAGATGGAATGTACAAATCAACCGATGGAGGCGATAACTGGACAAAGATTGGCCTCGACAGTACAGAGCATATTTCAAAAGTAATGGTTGATCCAGCCAACTCGTCTGTTATTTATGTGGCAGTACCCGGTGCTTTGTGGAGCGATAGTAAACATCGGGGTTTGTACAAATCAACCGATGCTGGTAAAACATGGGAAAAAATTTTATTCATCAGTGAAAAGGCTGGTGTGGCCGATGTTGAAATTGATCCCACGAATTCCAATATTCTTTACGCCACATCCTGGGAGTTTCGTCGCTATCCTTACGCATTCAACAGCGGCGGAAGCGGAAGCGGCTTTTATAAATCAACCGATGCAGGTAAAACATGGAAAGAGCTAAGCAATGGGTTGCCTAAAAAACCTTTTGGCCGTGTGGCAATTGCTCTGGCTCCATCAGCACCGCAAAACCTCTGGGCAATTGTTGAAAGTGAAAACACAGGTTTGTATATTTCATCTGATGGTGGTGAAACATGGAAGCAGCAAAGTGCAACCAGCAATATCGTTTCACGCCCATTTTATTTTTCTACTCTCGAAGTTGATCCAAAAGATCCAAAGAGGGTTTACCGTCCTGCTTTCAGTTTCTCTTATTCAAATGATGGTGGTTTTTCATTTGCCGATGCAAGCAATGAAGGAGGTTGGGTTCACAGCGATATGCATGCTTTGTGGATCAATCCTAACAACACCAACATTATGTACGTAGGAACAGATGGCGGCGTTTATTTTAGTTTAGATCGTGGTGTTACCTGGAAGTTTTGCAATAATCTTCCCGTTGGTCAGTTTTATCATGTAAGTACAGATGCGCAGGAACCCTATCGTATTTATGGAGGTTTGCAGGATAACGGAAGCTGGGTGGCACCAAGCGCTTATCCGGGTGGTGTTCTTAATGGTAACTGGCTGTCAATAATGGGTGGCGATGGCTTTTGGGTTCAGCCTGATGCATCAGACCCTGATCTGGCTTATGCTGAATACCAGGGAGGAAATATGTCGAGGATAAACATCAAAAAAGGAACGAGTGTGTTTATTCAGCCACAAGCTGCAATTGGAGATGAAAAACTGCGATATAACTGGAACACCCCGATTGTGATTGGAGCAAAGAATAAAAACAATTTGTATGCAGGGGCACAATATTTATACAAGAGTACAGACCGTGGTACAAACTGGACAAAAATTTCACCCGATCTTACTACAAACGACAAACGTAAACAGGAGCAGGAAAAAAGCGGTGGTTTGAGTATGGATGTAACCAGTGCCGAAAACCATTGTACAATTTTTACCATTGCAGAATCGCCTCTTGATGAAAATATAATCTGGGTTGGCACAGATGATGGGAATCTTCAGTACACAACCAATGCCGGAAAAACATGGACGAATGTTGCAGCAAATTATGCAGCAGCAGGTATTCCAAAGCAAACATGGATAAGCAGTATTGAACCTTCAAAGTATGATAAGAATACAGTGTATGCCACATTTGATAATCACATGTATGGCGATCATCAGACTTATGTTGCTGTAAGTTATGATATGGGCAATACCTGGAAAAAGTTTGAAAGTAAAGAGTTCTCCGGCTTTGCGCATAAGATTAAAGAAGATATTGTAAATAAGAACCTGTTGTTTGCCGGTACAGAAATGGGATTGTTTGCAAGTGTTGATGGCGGTAAAGAATGGTTCAGAATGAAAAATAATATTCCCTGGTACAGTTTGGTGCGTGATATAAAAATTCAAGAGCAAACGAATGATCTTATTCTTGCTACACATGGCAGAGGAATTATCATTGTTGATGATATTTCACCCATGCGTACCATTACTCCCGAAATAGCTGCGAATGATGTGGTGTTGCTGAATGATAAACCAGTAACACTTACCATGGGAAAATATCAGGGGGCATTTCCGAATGCCAGTGGCGACTGGAACGGTGGTATTTCTCCTGTTATCACACCCATGAAATATTATTTGAAGGAGCGGGCAAATAATATTCAGATGGAAGTGTATGATAAAAACGGAAAGTTGGTGCAAAAGTTATCGCCCAGTAACAGGAAAGGATTTAATAAAGTAGTATGGAACCAGCGTATTACCCCGCCAAAAACGGCAAAAGGTGGTAACCAAATGGAACAGGCTGCATTTCTTGCACCACAGGTATTACCGGGTGAGTATGTGATAAAGATGAAAGTAAACGGAAAAGAGTATAATCAAACGGTTAAGCTGCAGCATGATGATAAGAACAAAGAATTTACACTGCAGGACAGGGAACTGCAGTATAAAACCGGAATGGATCTGTATGCACTTAATGAACGGCTGGCTAAATTAGTCGACAGTATTAATGCAACACAAACATTACTGAAGAAGAATATTGATTCTGCATCAAACAAAAAAACAAAAACCCTGCTGCAGGATTACTGGAATAAGTTAGAAGAGTTCCGTTTAACACTTGTGCCTCCGGTAATCAAGGGCACGGGAGATTTGAAACGTCTGAGAAGTGATATCAGCGAAGTGTACAGTGCGGTAGTTGGTCAGGAAGCCAGGCCGGGTAATTTACATCTGCAACGTACAGAAGTATTAAAGGCTGAAATGACAAAAGCCGAACAGAAGAATGAGGAGCTGAAGCAGCAGTTTGAAAAGAAGGTAATGGAAGCAATTGCTAAAGAAAAAATGAAAAAAGCTGAAGTGAAACAAACGAAGGATAAATAAATATTTTTTCAGATCGTTTCATTATAAAAGAAGCCGCTCAATGAGCGGCTTCTTTGTTTTATTTCTTTCCCCAATTTTTAATCGTCTGGTAATCGAGGAAATAAATCAGCTTGATGGAAAGATTATTATTCTGATCTGCCTGCCAGGTGTCGCCTAAGTTTTTAAAGTAATCCCGTTCAATAACAGATCCGGAAGTATAAATATTATTCTTCCACACTACATTTAAAAAACTTCCCGGAGCAAACTCCCATGTATAAACCATATCAATATTAAAGAAGTTCACATTTTGATTCATGCTGCCGGCAAATGACTGATTGGATGTAAGTTTTCCATTTTGCTGCAGTGTAAAAAATTCTTTATTGTCAACTATACTTACATAGTGGCGCATACGGTAAGTAATGCCCATCTTATTGGTAAAGCTGTATTTTAACTGAAGCGTGTTTTCAATGGTGTTTCTTTTACGGCGGGCAAATATGATGTCGTCATTTGTGTCAAATGCTGAAAAGCCGATATTGTTAAACTGGGGCACCAAATTAATTCTTTGGCTTACAGACAATTTATTGCCAAACCGCATATTGTGTCCAAAGCTTATATCAAGGTTGTTTGCTTTATAAAAATTGAAATAATGCCTGTGAAATATTTCGGTATAGAATGAATATTTCTTTGCACTGTTGCTTTCAATCCATACGCCATAGTTAATACTTGGTCTTTTGCCGAAATAGAATCCTTCCTTTCTTGGTTCATAAAAATCATTATTCACCGGCAGAAATCCAACATAACCACCAAACCACCAGAGTTTTTTTGATTGTATGTTGAAGTTTGTATTAAAACTGGCTGTTTGAAAGTTTTCTTTAACTGATGGTATCCTGGCGTATAAATGACTAATGCTTGCATTGAAGTTAATACGTATCTGGTTGTGCCAGTTCTTTGGTTCATTCCAGTTATAACCGGCCCATAAACCATGATTGATGTAATTGTTGTTGGTAAAATAACCTAAATCACGATTGGTATATTTTTTATCCATCAGTTCCTGGTACACATTGAAATTGAATTTGCCGCTTACCTTTCCAAAATAAAAATTGTGATTGTACCCTGCTTCTGTTTTATTATCGGCGGTGGCGCCGAACAACTGACTAACTGCAACTTTTCCACCAACATTCCATGTGTTTTTCTTGTCGTTTAAGTCAAATAACCCGGCAGTAACATTCGCATCATAATCTGCACCTCCACGCATTACATTGGTATTAATGAGTGTTACACTTGAATTATTTTTAAGTGATTGATCTAACACAAACACATTGTAGTTGGTCAGCGGATCGGTCAGGTATTTTCTGTGTTCTTTGGTAGTTGTATTTTCAATGTCAGCGTATTGCGTTTGAGTGATGGCATTTAAAAAACCTATACCCAGTTTTTTTTGAGTACGGCCTGAAATTTTTGTTGCATTCAGCAGTTTTGATTGGGAAGGGTTTTTCAACAGCTTTTCGGTTGATGGATCAGCGGCGGACATAGCATCGTAATAATGAAAAGGTGTTCCGCCAATTCGTCTTGAGTAAAATAAATTCCCTTTGCTGAACAGTTCTGTTCCTTCGGTAAAGAAAGGCCGGTATTCATTGTACTGTACTTCAAATGGCGAAAGATTCAATACCTGGTTATCACTTTGCACCTGGCCAAAGTCGGGGATTAAAGTTGCATCCAGTGTAAATGCCTGGTTTAATCCGTATTTCAGATCCAAACCCCCGTTAAGAAGTGTTGTTGTGTTTTTTACTCCGGCCTGGTTTAGCGGGTAATGGTTGGTATAAATTGAAAAGTATGGAGAAAGTTGAAGACGTACCGGTGGTTTTATATTGCTGATGCCTGTCCAGTAACCTTCTTGAGTAAGAAACCCGTTAACGTTCGGGTCAATCGGGTTCCAGGTATTTTGCTGACCGGTTTTTTGCTTGCGGCGTGTCATATTAATTCCCCAGTCCTGTACATCTTTTTTGCCGAAGCGGATGGCGCTGTAGGGAATAAACATTTCAAAGCTCCATCCGTTATCATGAATGACGGCTCCGCTTTTCCACACAGCATTCCAACTGAAATCTTCGCTGTTGCCATTTGAGTTAGGCGACATTTTTGCATCCCACTGTTCATTAAGTGGCGTAACAAAATATTCAAACCCGTTTAAGTGATCTTTATAGGTGTCAATAATAATCCCGATGTAATCGTTCGTGCCAAATCCGTCTCTTTTTCCAATCAGTTCAGTGGCAATGCTGTCTTTACTTCTTTCATAACAATAGCCACCAAAATAAAATCCTTCGTCATCATACATTAAGTAAGTAACTGTTTTTGTTTCTTCATCATCAAACCTTCCCACTTTTGGTCTGAATTCAACATAATTAGTGGCAACTGCTGCTTGTTTCCATGCACTGTCGTTCAGTAAACCGTCAATTTTCACTTTCTGTGTTGTTCGTAATGCAGGGAGAGTTCTGGCTTCCGCTTTTTCTTTCTTAAAATCTACTTTTGAAGTTTGTGCAAACAAGCAGGTTAAAGAAAGCAGGGTTAACAAAGTAAAAAGCGTTAATCGTCTCATTATTTCGATTGGTTTTTGGTTAATACGAAGCGAAAGCTAAAAAGGTTACTCTTGTACGAAGAAAGATTTGGATTGATGGAATACCATTCATCAGTTTTACTTTCTTCCTGTTTTGTTGTTTAAATAATTAGCTGATAAATGGTAATAACAGAGGATAAGCAGCAAAGCAGTCAATAAAAAACTGGTTGTCAAATGATGTGCCGTTTTAAGAATAATGCTGATAACGAAATGACAAATTATATAAAAGGGCTTGCGGTTTATATTAAAATGAATCCATTCATCAAAATCAGGAAATCATTTAAGCGCCACAATTCAATCCTTCGTACATTTCAAACACAAATCAATTGACATGAGAAAACTGTTAGTCCTCTTTTGCACCGTGTGCATTTTATCTTATTCATTTGCCCAGAAAAAAAATACAGTTGTTCCGGCAGCAACATCAGGCGGAGAACAGATTTATACTTCACTTAAATACCGTTCCGTTGGTCCGTACCGTGGTGGCAGAAGCGGAGCTGTTGCAGGCAGCTATAAAGGCAAAACCACTTTTTATATGGGCGCAACGGGTGGTGGCGTATGGAAAACAAGTGACGGAGGCAGTAACTGGAAAAACATCAGCGATAAATATTTTGGTGGCAGCATTGGTGCTGTTGCCGTTGCACCTTCCGATGAAAATATTCTTTATGCCGGGGAAGGCGAAAACACCATGCGTGGAAATGTAAGCGAAGGTTTGGGTGGCATGTGGCGTAGTGATGATGGAGGAAGAACATGGAAGAATATTGGATTGAAAGATGGCCGTCACATCATCCGTATTCTTATTCATCCACGCAATCCTGATGTAGTATGGGTGGCAGTAATGGGGCATCTGTTTGGGCCTAACGATGAACGTGGTGTGTACAAAACAACCGATGGTGGTAAAACATGGAAAAGAACATTGTTCATCAATAATCAAACCGGTGCGTCTGATCTTGTAATGGAGCCTGGCAATCCTTCTGTACTGTATGCAGGTACATGGCATGTAATCCGTACGCCATATAGTTTGGAAAGTGGTGGAGAGGGAAGCGGATTATATAAATCAAGTGATGGTGGCGAAACATGGACAGATGTTTCAGCTAAAAAAGGAATGCCAAAAGGGGTGTGGGGAATTGTTGGAGTAGCTTTTTCACCATCAAATACAGAACGGATTTATGCATTGATTGAAAATGCAAATGGAGGCTTGTTCCGCAGTGATGATGCAGGCGAAACATGGCAACTGGTGAGCAGCGATAACAATATCCGCCAGCGTGCATGGTATTATACAAAAGTATTTGTTGATCCCAAAAACCCCGATGTTGTCTATTGCCCAAATGTAAATTTCATGCGTAGCCGAGATGGGGGCAAAACATTTCAATCGCTCCGTACACCGCATGGCGATCATCATGATTTATGGATTGACCCTGAAAATGGTGATCGTATGATTGTGGCAGACGATGGTGGCGCACAGGTTAGTTTTGATGGAGGTACTAACTGGAGTACTTACATGAACCAGCCTACTGCACAGTTTTACAGAGTATCAACAGATAACAGTGTTCCGTACCGTATTCTTGCTGCGCAACAGGATAACTCAACAGTAAGAATAAAAAGCCGGACCACCGGGGCAGGTATAACCGAAGAAGATTGGGAGTCAACAGCGGGCAGTGAAAGCGGATATGTAGTTGCTGATCCCAATAATCCCGATATTGTTTACGGTGGTAATTATGGTGGTTACTTATCTCGTCTGGATCATAAAACAGGAGAAAACAGGGGCATCAGTGTTTGGCCGGATAATCCAATGGGTGCAGGAGCCGATGTACAGAAATATCGCTTTCAATGGAATTTCCCCATTTTCTTTTCACCCAACAACCCCAAAAAGTTATACTGTGCAGGCAATGTATTGTTTGCAACAGAAGATGAAGGGCAAACATGGAAAGCGCTTTCTCCCGATTTAACAACAAACGATAAATCAAAACAAAAATCAAGTGGAGGGCTTATTACTCAGGATAATACCAGCGTAGAATACTATTGTACCATTTTTACAGCAACCGAAAGTTTTCTTGAAAAAGATTTGTTGTGGACAGGAAGTGATGATGGCTTGATACATGTTAGTAAGGATGGAGGTAATAATTGGGAGAATGTTACTCCAAAAAATGCACCAGCTTCCATCATGTGGAATTGTGTGGATGTTGATCCCTTTAAAAAAGGCACTGCTTACTTTGCAGGTACAAGATATAAGCTGGATGATTATACACCATACATCTACAAAACGGAAGATTATGGGAAAACATGGAAGCTGATAACAAACGGCATTAATAAAATGCATTTTACCCGTGCTGTCCGTGCCGATCATAAACGTTCGGGTTTGTTATATGCCGGAACAGAGTTTGGTATGTACATATCGTTTGACGATGGAGCTACCTGGAAAAATTTTCAGCTGAACATGCCAGTTGTTCCTGTTACCGATATGACAATTAAAGAAAATGATCTGATCATTACAACTCAGGGCAGAGGCATTTATATTCTGGATGATCTGACTGTTTTGCAACAAATCAGTGAACAGACTGCAACAAAAAATCTGTATGTGTTTGATGTTAAACCGGCATTGCGTATGCAACTCAACCCTTACGCTTTGCGTTTTGGCACCCCGGCTAATACCGGTGAAAATCCTTTGGGCGGCGCTGTAGTGAGGTTTTTTGTAAAAGAGGTAAACGATAGTACAAAAGCTTCCGTTGTTATGATGGACAGAAATAAAAATCTGATTAAAACATTTACTAAAGACGGTAAGGATAAGTTCGAAATAAAGAAGGGGCTGAATGTGTTTTCATGGAATTTACAATACCCGCCTGCTGAACCTGCCGATGGAATGATTTTGTGGAATGGTGCACCCGGCTCAATTACTGCTCCTCCGGGTAATTATTTTGCTTTGGTGAAAGTTGGAAGTGATTCGGTTGAAGTACCTTTTTCAGTAAAAGCCAATCCAAATTACAAAACCACGCAAGCTGAGTATGACGAGCAGTTTAATTTCCTGCTTTCTGTTCAGAATAAATTCAACGAAGTGCAAAAGGCAATCAGGGATATACGCACATTACGTACACAGATCAGCGATTTTGTTGCAAGGCAGGGGAAAGATTGTCCCAAAGAAATAAAAGAGATGGCGAATAGTCTAACAAAGGAACTCACTGCCATTGAAGAAACGCTGTACCAGACAAAATCAAAGAGCGGGCAGGATCCGTTGAATTATCCAATTCGTATTAACGACAAATTAAGTGGCGTGTTTGATGTGGCTAACAGCGGAGTGAATGCTCCAACAAAACAATCAAAAGATGTATTTGCAGAACTTAGTAAGCAGGCCGATGAACAGTTGACTAAGCTGAAAAAAATGGTTACAGAAGATGTGTTGAAGTTTAATTCACTGATCCGTGAAAAGAACCTGCCGGTAATTGCTTTATAAATGAATCAGAAAATTTATACAGAAATAAAAAATCCCCCGCAAAATTGCGGGGGATTTTTATGAAGACTAAATTCTTTTTCTTAGAAATTACTCTCCCTGTGCAGCTTCGCCACCTTCCTGCTTTCTGGGAGCCATAGGACGGCGTTGGTAGTTACCACCACTGCGCTGTTTGAATCGAGCCCGGCGGGCTTCTTCTCTTTTCTTCGCTTCTGCAGCTTCATGCTCGGTATGCCATACCTGGAATTTTTCCATTGCAGCAGCCTGGTCAAATAAACCAAGACCAACACCACGTAACAGGTGTTTCAGGTACAATACGCCTTTTTGCGAAAGGATTTTGCGAACTGTATCAGTTGGCTGTGCTCCTTTGTGCAACCATTCCAAAGCTTTCTGACGATCAATCTGGATCACAGCAGGCTCTGTTACAGGGTTGTAAGTACCAATTTTCTGAATGAATTTTCCATCTCTGGGGGCTCTTGCATCTGCCACTACGATGAAATAGAAGGGTCTTTTCTTAGACCCGTGTCTTTGCAGTCGGATTTTAACTGGCATCGTAAATTAAAATTTAAATGCGTGAATAATAAAGGTTATTTAAATAGAGCGACAAAATTAATTGCAAATGAGCAAAATTCCAACCTAAGAAAAATATAATTTTATCTGCGGCCAAATCCTGGCATCATCCGGCCTCCCATTGGCATTTTGTTCATCATGCCCATCATCTGCTTCATTTGCTCAAATTGTTTCATAAAAGCATTTACTTCTGCAATGTCTTTACCACATCCATTTGCAATGCGCTTGCGGCGGTTTTGATCAATCAGGTCGGGATTGGCTCTTTCCTGCGGCGTCATGGAATTAATGATGGCTTCCACACCTTTAAACGCATCATCGCTGATCTCAATATCTTTCATTGCCTTGCCCATGCCGGGTATCATTCCCATCAAATCCTTCAGGTTACCCATTTTTTTGATTTGCTGAAGTTGTTGCTTGAAATCTTCGAAGTCAAACTGATTCTTACGGATTTTCTTCTCCAGTTTCTTGGCTTCTTCTTCGTCAAACTGCGCCTGTGCCTTTTCAACGAGCGAAGTAATATCACCCATACCAAGGATACGCTGTGCCATACGGTCGGGGTAAAACACATCCAGCGTTTCCATTTTTTCGCCACTGCTTACAAACTTGATGGGTTTGTTTACTGTGTACTTAATGGAAAGTGCCGCACCGCCTCTTGTATCGCCATCCAGTTTGGTAAGCACCACCCCGGTGAAGTTAAGACGGTCGTTAAAGGCTTTCGCTGTATTCACAGCATCCTGTCCCGTCATGCTGTCCACCACAAACAAAATTTCGTTCGGGTTTACCGCATTCTTGATGTTGGCCACCTCGGTCATCAGCACTTCATCAACGGCTAAACGTCCTGCAGTATCTATGATAACAACATTCTTGTTTTTTGTTTTGGCCTCTTTTATGGCGTTTTGTACAATGGCAACAGCGTCTTTATTTTCCCTTTCACTGTACACATCCACACCAATCTGTCCGGCAAGTACAGTTAACTGGTCAATGGCCGCCGGGCGATAAATATCTGCAGCTACCAGCAACGGACTTTTTCCTTTCTTGGTTTTGAGATAATTGGCCAGCTTTCCGCTGAAAGTGGTTTTACCGCTACCTTGTAAACCGGCAATCAGGATTACAGCAGGTGCACCTTTTACATCCAGTTCGGCTTCCGTTCCACCCATCAGTTCAGTCAGCTCATCCTGCACAATCTTCACCATCTGCTGGCCAGGATTCACAGCCAGCAACACTTTTGAACCAAGTGCCTTGTCCTTCACCGTATCGGTAAACTCCTTGGCAATCTTATAATTCACATCCGCATCAACCAGTGCACGGCGAATGTCTTTTACCGTAGCAGCAATGTTGAGCTCGGTAATACGGCCTTCACCTTTTATATTCTTAAACGCACTTTCTAAACGTTCACTTAAATTCTGAAACATAATCCGCTTTGTTTGGGGCAGCAAATGTAAGAAAAGATAGGCAAGCTTTGTTTACAGGCGCTTATGCCTATAGCATCCTCCGACGGCGACGCTCCATTCAGGGTTTGGTTTTTCAATTGGCCAACAGAGATAATTTATTAAACAAACTTCCGGATGCCCATTGTATAACCTAAATGCAATCCTTCGTGATAATTATTAAACTCAAATGCGTCCTGCAAAGAGGTAAGATGAAATCCTGTTCCTGTCATACGTTCAGTAAACGTTACAAAAGCTCCGTTGTAAAAATCTGTTTCTGTTTTCTCAACGAGTGAAAGCAAAAGGGTCTTTAGTTCACCAGCCTCTTCCTGTGAAACAGGTCCGGCAGGTTTTGTTCCCGGTTTGTACTTGCTGATTAAATCATCAGAAACATAACCCGGCAATCCCGAAAGTTTATAAACCAGCGATTGCTGTGCAACAATAATGTGTCCGATGTTCCAGATAAGATTATTACTGTAAGCAGACGGAATTTTATTGAGCTGCTCCAGTGTGTATTTGTCAAAGCATTCAGAAAAAAGTTTTCTGCTTGTTTTCCATGTTTTAAATACTGATTCCATTTTTGGTGATGTTATTGTTTGATGATATTTAATAAATGCAGAAATAGGCAATCATCAGCTTTCTTGTTCAAAATAAATCTTGTAAAACTTCCGCCCGTTTTCATCCACACCCTGTTCAATCATATCTCTGTTACCATGAATATAAATATGAAAGTTCTTATCCAGTTTTAAAACACTCTTAAAAATGCGTGCCTGTTTTTTTACAGCCTGTGACGAAATATCAAAATTATCAGCTACTTCCATTACATGTTCATTCCGGTAATGTTCATCAAACCTCCGGAACGATTCAATTACATTCTCGTGGTGAAATACTTCTTCTTCAAACTGCTGTTTGTCGAATGTGTCATGTGTTTTAAAATATTCAACTGACCGGTTCAGGTAATCAATCTGTTCAGCTTTCGACATGTCAAAATCTTCTGTCAGCTGTTTGGTTACAAAGTTTTTGGCAATGCCCATGAACTGGTTGGTCTGGTGAAAATCATTGTTCTGGATCAGTACATGTAAAAAATCATCTTTCCAGTATTGTGCTTCTGTTCCTTTGTTTACATTGTCAACAATCGACAGTACATAACCTTTCTCTTTTTCCTGATTGTAAATAAGACAACCTTTATCAAGCTTATTGATATTAATTCCTTCCCTGCTTTCTACTTCAATTCCATCAACGATAGCTTCCACTTCAAGGTATGTGTCTTTGTTTTCAGTTTTAAATAAACCTACAGCATCTGTTTCCACGCCGTTAAAATGACAGTCTTTAAAATAAACCACATAAAACTCTCCGCCTTTTATTTTCGGGTGTACACTCTGGTTGTATAAATGCTTTACCAGGTTTATTGATTGTTCGTGCAATTGTTCCGGGTTTTCAAAAATGGCTTTCACATAAGTGTACACTTCATTCAGATCAAGACTTGTATCATGTTGAAAGGAATAATATTCTTCTGTTTTAAATGCACGGAGAAAAAAGTCGCTCAGTAATGTTTTTAAGTTGTCATCGGCTTTCAGCGGTTGCTTTGATATGTACAACGTTTCATCCAGTTGCTTATTTCCAGCTTTGTGTACCGATATATGTTCAATGGTTGCCATAGTTTCATTTTATGATTCACACTATTTGTGAACTTTGTTTTTTGGGGCGTGAAGATAAGTAACGGAGTTACTTCTTTGGTTAAGTAGCCATATTTTGTTAACTGATTAAGGGAGATTAGTTTTTCAAAAACAGGTTGAGAAAGATTTTTTGTGGGAAAGCTCTAAAAATCACTTAAAATCATGGTTCAGACAGTCTTATCTTTGCCGCCATGTTCAATAATAAGAAAGTAATTGTAGTACTGCCCGCATACAACGCAGCAAAAACGCTGGAAATTACCTACAACGAAATCCCTTTCGATATTGTGGATGAAGTGGTACTGGTGGATGATGCCAGCAAGGATGAAACAGTTGCCAAAGCAAAAGAGCTGGGCATTAAGCATGTTATTAGTCATGAAAACAACAAAGGTTACGGTGGTAACCAGAAAAGCTGTTATAAAAAAGCGCTGGAGCTGGGTGCTGATATAGTGATTATGCTTCACCCCGATTACCAATATACACCGCAGCTCATTCATGCAATGACGAGTATTATTGGCAATGATGTGTATCCTGTTGTTTTCGGCAGCCGCATTTTAGGTAACGGCGCTTTAAAAGGAGGGATGCCGCTGTACAAATACATTGCAAACCGTTTTCTTACACTTACTCAAAACATTTTACTTGGTCAGAAGCTTTCGGAATATCATACCGGCTACAGATCCTTCAGCAAAGAAGTTCTGGAAGCTGTAAAGCTTGATGCATGTGATGATGATTTTATTTTCGATAACGAAATGGTTTCGCAGATTTTTTACAAAGGATTTGAGATTGGAGAAGTAACCTGTCCTACAAAATACTTTGAAGAAGCCAGCAGCATCAACTTCCGCCGCAGCATGAAATATGGTTTGGGCTGTTTAAAGGTTTCCCTTGTTTACCGCTTATGCAAATGGGGAGTAATGAAAAGCAAGTTGTATTGATTTGTTGAATACGAAGGACAGAACACAGTTCAATAAAAGCGCAATGTTTTTATCTGTGCATTCGTGGCTGTCGGTTTATTCCCATTTTATTTTCTTCTGTAAAAAACAAACCCATTCTTTTCATAAAGAACTTTCAGAGTGGCACCATGATCTTTCATCAGTTGTTCCTTAAACGTGTTTTTACTGATGAAGTAGGTGGGCTTGTCAACGGGCCCTGTCAGTAACCAGTTATCATCTTTCGATTCTTTCCTGTTACCTGGTTTCATCTTGGTATAAAAATATTGAGCATAGCTTTTATAGCCAAGCGGTCTCACATACACATCTTTTCCCTGTAAGCTTTGGAAAAATTCGATAGCAGCATTCTGCGAATACTTTTCAATGCGGGGTGTAAATGAAGTAAGCAATACCTGCATAGCTCCGGTACAGGAGATGAATAAAATAAGAAAAGCGTTTTGGTATTTTCTTTTGTGAAAACCCACAAAGGCAGCAATTACAGCAATCAAAAACAAAATTCCCGGAATCATCAGCCAGTAATTCCACTCAACTGCAGCGTCAATATTTGCCAGTGCAAATTTGTCTTTTTGCAGCAATGGCTTTAACCAGTGAATATTATTTCCAACAAGCGGCAATGCAATAAAAAGAGTGCTCCAGATCAGCCCCAGTGCCAGCAATGAATTCTTTTGCCAGTTTTTCAGTTGAGATGTACGGTTAACAATGCCATACACAGTTGCTGCGGCCAGGTATCCGATTGGTAAATAGGTAAAAGACGAGTAGTGTACAATCTTTGTTTTTACAATGGTGAACACAACAAGAATTACAATCAGCGAAGCAATCATCATTTTACGGAAGTTCTGCTGCCCGGGGTTTTCATTAACCTGGTTTTTGTACCGGAAGATAAGCAGCGAAGCAGGAAAACAACCAATCAGCACCACAACAAAATGGTAGAATAAAAATCCGCCATGCCCGGCATCTTTAGTTTTGGCCAGTCTTATTTGATAGGTAACAAATTCATTCACAAACCACCATCCATGCTGCACTATTTCCAAGCCAAACCATAGCATTGTTACAACTAAAACACCCAATGCCCACCACAAATAATATTTGAGTGCTGTTAAACCTTTTCCACGGTTAAAGAACAGGAACAGAAGGTAAGTAAGCAAAACCACCATTAATGCCACCGGCCCTTTTGTTAATATGCCTGCACCGGTAAATAAAGCTGATAATAAAAGAGGAGGGATAACTTTTTTCCGTTCTTCTTTCGCTGTAAGAAACCTGCTTAAATAGTAAATGCCAAGGAAAATAAAGAGGTTAAACCAGGGATCAATAATTCCGCTTTTGAAATAAATATGTGGTAAGAATGTTCCTGCATATATCAGTACCCACCAGCGTGCAAACTGTTCATTATGCAATCTTTTACCAATCGCAAAAAGAACAAGCAGTGTAATTATTCCGCATACGGCATTTGGGAAACGGGCAGCAAATTCATTTTCGCCAAAAAGTTTCATACTGGCAACCTGCATCCAGAAAAAAAGCGGAGGCTTTTCCCAGAATGGTTCATAGTTAATTTGTACCTGCATGTAATTGCCGGTTTCAATCATTTCACGGGCGCTTTCGGCAAAATTGATTTCATCCCAGTCGAACAAATGAACCTTGCCCAGCGAATGGAAAAACAAAACAGATGCAGCAGCAAAAATGACGAAATAAGAAACAATCCTGTTCATGGTTGGTTACGAAGATAAATCAAACATGTAATTACTGCGGCTTATAAAATAAAAAACCGGAAGCAGGTTAATGCTTCCGGCAAAAAAACAAATATCAAATTTAACCGAGATACCCTTTCAATAATTTACAGCGGCTGTTGGTTTTAAGTTTACTGATGGCTTTGTCCTTGATTTGCCGTACCCTTTCACGGGTTAAATTAAAACGTTCGCCGATGTCTTCTAAACTAAGCGGATGATCCACACCAATTCCAAAGAAAAAGCGGATAACATCCTGCTGACGTTCGGTAAGTGTTTTCAGTGAGCGTGTAATTTCTGTTTGAAGAGATTCATTGTGATCAAGTTCTTCATCTGTTGCAGATGCATTCGGATTTTCCATTACATCCATCAATGTATTTTCTTCCCCGTCAGATAAAGGCGAATCCATGCTTACATGGCGGGATGATATACCGAGAGTTGAGGAAACTTCATCAATTTCTATATCGAGCATTTCTGCCAGCTCTTCTGCAGATGGTTCTCTTTCGTATTCCTGCTCCAGTTGAGAAAATGCTTTATTAATGCGGTTGGTAAGTCCTACTTTATTCAATGGTAAACGAACAATTCTTGATTGTTCAGCCAACGCCTGCAGAATGCTTTGACGTATCCACCACACGGCGTATGAAATAAATTTGAAACCTCTTGTTTCATCAAAGCGCTGGGCAGCTTTTATAAGACCCAGGTTTCCTTCATTAATGAGATCGGGTAATGACAGTCCCTGGTTCTGGTACTGTTTTGCAACTGAAACAACAAACCGAAGATTGGCTTTCGTAAGCCTGTCTAATGCACGCTGATCACCTTGCCTGATGCGTACAGCAAGTTTAACCTCTTCTTCGGGTGAAATCAGTTCAACTTTACCAATTTCCTGCAGGTATTTTTCAAGACTTTGCGATTCACGGTTTGTGATCGACTTTGTGATTTTGAGTTGGCGCATACTCATAAGCTTTGATTTTAAGGTTATTGTTTAATTGTTTCATGGGTCCGGAATTACAAAACCGTAACTAAGTGTAAATGCTTATTTAATATGAGCGTTTACGGATTGTTTACCAGACAAAAATCATGTACAATTTAATTTTTTTTATCAAATCGGCCAAAAAAAAGCCCAATTTGGACAGAATTTACCACGAACAGGGTATTCTTTGTTTAATTTTTTTAAAGAAATCATAAACAAAAAATAAAAATTTAAAATTTTGAATCCTCTAATATTTTTTTATTATTGCATCAAATCAAGAGGTGAACCACAATACAAATGAGTAAAAAAGTTTTATACACGTTAGAATTTCCTGTTAAATGCTCGCCGGCAATTTTGTTTGAATTCTTAGCAACACCATCAGGATTACAGGAATGGTTTGCTGACAGGGTTGATGAAAGAGATGGGGTATTTTCATTTAACTGGAATGGATCTGAAGACAAGGCTGAATTACTGGAAAGTGAACTTGATAAATATGTGCGTTACAGATGGCTTCATTATGCCAAAGATGAGTACTTTGAATTCAGAATTGAAAAGACAGAAATATCCAACCAAACAATTCTTGTTGTAAAAGATTTTGCCGACAAAAAAGAAATCAAAGATCAAAGCAGGTTATGGGAATACCAGATCAAAGATCTGTTTCATCGTATTGGCAATTAAAAGAGCAACTTTAGCAATTGGTCAAATTTTCTGATCAGAAAATATTCTGCTTCATCCCAGTCATTTAAGTTTAGCTTACAGGCCAGCTTGAGAACTTTATTGTTCTCCGGATTGAATTGCTGTTGACTATACGGCTGCATATTCAATGCTTCAAAATGAAATGTCCATTCTTCATCGCTCACATTCATCCATAAATCTTCGGGTGGAACTTGTTTTAAATGTGCTGCAATCTTCGTTTCAAATTGTGTTTTGTAAATGCCTTTGAGGTGAAGTGTAACGCTGAAAAAGTGCCCCCACCAGAAGAAAGTACGTACAGCAAAAACATCTTCTCTTCCAAAACAACGGGGATAGTCAAGCATCAGGTAAGGAAGGCCTTCGTAATTTTCTCCTTTAGAGATTTTGGGGAGAATATTTTTTACCTCAGCCGGTAATTGTTGTATTATGCGGCTGGTACAATATTCTGCAGAGAGCTTTTGAAAAAGTGTGTTTACTTTTTGAATAATACCATTCTTTGTTAAAATCCATTCGGCGTTAGTTACTAATTCTTTCTCAAAAGATGAAAGACTTACATTTGCGGAATCCTGCATAACAGATTACTGTGATTAAAAAGTTAGACAAACTTATTATAAAAGCATTTATCGGGCCGTTTCTTGCAACGTTCTTCATTGCGTTATTTATTCTTGTAATGCAGTTTTTCTGGCTTTATATTGATGACTTTGTAGGAAAGGGGATTGATTTTTTTACACTGGTACAGTTTATTGCTTATGTGAGCACAACACTTGTACCACTTGCTTTGCCACTTGGAATTCTGCTTTCATCAATCATGACTTTTGGCAATCTTGGAGAATCATTTGAACTGGTTGCTATAAAAAGTGCAGGTATTCCTTTGGTACGTTTTATGCGCCCGGTGTTAATTGCTTCTGCTTTTCTGGGAATCATTGCATTTGGATTTGCAAATTATGTAATACCCGTTGCAGAATTAAAAATGCGGACTTTGTTATATGATATTCGTGTTGCAAAACCTGCGTTTGATATTAAAGAAGGGGTTTTTTATAATAAGCTGGATGGTTATACAATCAAGATTGGTAAGAAAGAGAAAGACTCAATTATCCATAACGTTGTGATTTATGAAAACAGTTACAGTTTACAGGACAATATTATCCTTGCTGAAAAAGGAACAATGACGGTGTCTCCCGATCAACGTTTTTTATATTTTAATCTGCAAAATGGCTGGCGTTACCAGGAAAAAGGAAACCCCGGTACAACTGAAACTGATTACTACCGTTTGGGATTCAGGGAGTATAAGAAAGTGTTTGATTTAAGCTCATTCAAACTTTCAAAAACTGCTGACTCAACATTTAAGAACTATTATAAAATGCTGAGCCTGAAACAGCTTACAACTGTAATAGATTCAATGCGAAGATTGCAGGTTGAAGCTGGTCTTAAATCGCAGAGAGAATTATCTCTGCTCCTGCCAATGGCAATTATTCCCGACAGTGTTTGGAAAAAAGCAAAGCCTGCTGCCATTAAGTTTAAAAAATTTGATGAAAAAGTTCCTGACAGTGTCAGGCAGGCAGTGTATTCCGGAGCCAGTTCAAAAATGGCTGCACTTAAAAATCAGGTTGAGTTTTATGCAGTGGATTTTAATGAACAGCAACGACAGCTGCGTTTGCATGAACTGGAACGTCATCGCAAATTTACCTTGTCATTTGCATGTGTTGTTTTGTTTTTAATTGGAGCACCGCTTGGGTCAATTATCCGGAAAGGCGGTATCGGACTGCCTCTTGTAATTTCAGTTTTCTTTTTTATTGCATTTCATGTAACCAATACAAGTGGTGAAAAAATGGTAAGAGAAGATGTACTCAAGCCTTACAGTGGTATGTGGCTTTCAACAGTTATTCTTATACCTGTTGGATTATTTCTTACCTATAAAGCCATGCAGGATTCGAACCTGTTTAATGCCGAATTTTACTACCGGATTTTGCGCAGATTACATTTATCCCGTTTCCTGAAAGAAAAAAAATAATGGCTCTATTTTTGGTATTAATTTAAAGCTTCAAAATTTATTTTATGGCTAAACAGATTTCACGCCGCAACTTTATTCATCAATCAGCAAAAGCAGGATTTGCTGTTACTGCAGCTGCTGTTACAAGCAATCAACTGTTTGCAGGCGCAAGCTTAAATACAGCATCGTTCACAGGTTTTGATCAAACTCCTTTGCCTTATGCCTATAACGCACTGGAACCTTTTATTGATGCCTTAACAATGGAAATTCATTACAGTAAACATGCTGCAGCTTATGCAACAAACCTGAAAGATGCAGCGAAAGCAGAAGGTATCGACATGAGCAAACCACTGGAAAATGTGTTTGCAAAAATTTCTAAATATTCTGCAAAGCTTCGTAATAACGGAGGTGGTCATTACAATCATGAATTGTTCTGGAAGAGTATGAAAAAAGATGGAGGCGGACAACCTGCAGGAAAACTTCTTTCGGCTATTAATCAATCGTTCAACAGTTTTGATGCATTTAAAACACAGTTTTCAGATGCAGGTAAAAACCGTTTTGGCAGTGGCTGGGCATGGTTGTATGTTGACAAAGACAAGCAATTGAAAATCAGTTCAACCCCCAACCAGGATAATCCATTGATGGATATAAGTGAAAATAAAGGGAACACCTTTGCTTGGACTGGATGTGTGGGAACATGCATATTATCTCAAATACAAGAATAAAAGAGCCGATTATATTAATGCTTGGTGGAATACAGTTGACTGGGAAATTGTGCAGCAACGTTTTGCTGTGCTGTAACTGACTTTCATAACATACCTGTTTGCAGTATTGTATTTAGATGGCTGAATAACTACCTTCACGATTATAATAAAAAAGTGAAGCTGCTGTTCAGCCAAAATCTAAACGTCTGTATCATTGGATAAACTTATCATTGCAACCTTCAATTGCAAAAAAAACAGCCTGTTCTGACTTAACAATAACATCACTAAAAAACAAACTGGAAAAAAAGCTATCTTCGTTGCTTCATGTTCAGAAAATGCGTCATATTTCTTTTTTTTGCAACTGCCTATACGGTATTGCAGGCGCATAATTTTACGCCTCATCAGCACCACACAGATCTGACAACTCATCATCAGGGACACAATCATAACGATGATGATCATAATGAAGACAACCAAAAGAATTCATTTCAATACTTTCAACATATCGGTGAATCGGAAATAGAATACACTACAGGCCTGTTCATTAAATTTGAAGTTCAGAAAGAGACTTTTGAAACTGCTTTCATAAAATCAACAGGCATTGTTTTAAGCCATTTAGAAAAGCCGCCTTTAATAACGCCGCTTGCACGAACGGAACATCTTTCTATTCCGCAAACACTGCCATACTTTTTCCCATTAAAGGCACCTCCTGCTTTTACAGCCTGATTTCTTTTCAGGCTCTTGGCGTTTTCATTTGCGAGCCAAAGCTGAAACAATTTCTTCTTTTTAATCATTTAATTTTTCAACAATGAAAAAAGCATTGCTAATAGCAAGCATAGCTGTGTTTGCACTAACAACTTCCTGCAACAACAATTCAAAGCCGGAAGGCACACATACACATGAGGACGGAAGTACTCATGATGACCATGATACAACAAAACCGGTGCAACAAGAGTTTAACGTAGCCGATACAACCAAAAAAGATACGACCACACATACTCATGCAGACGGCGAAAAGCATTCTCATTAGTGAATAGTCAATGGTGAATGGTCAATATGTATCATTCACCATTGACTTCAAAAAAAAAATTATGAAATATCTATTCACAATTTGCCTGTTGGCAACTGGTATAATGGCCTGTAAACAAAAAAATGCTAAAGAAGAGACAGCAGCAGAAAGTTTAGAGTCCCTTGCCTATACTTTATATACAGATAAATCTGAACTCTTTGTAGAGTTTAAACCTTTAGTAATTGGGCAAACTTCAAAGTTTGCAGCACATTTAACAGTATTGGGCGAAAACTTTCTTCCATATACTGAAGGCACAGTAACCGTAAGTTTTATACAAGACGGGAAAGGTATTAAGAACACTGCCAATGCTCCCGCATCTCCCGGCATTTTTCGATTGGCTTTGCAACCTGTACAAGCTGGTTCAGGCAAATTGGTTTTTGATATTCAAACCAAAGACTTTACTGATCAGTTTATTATTGACAGCGTTGTTGTGTATGCCGATGAAAAAACGGCTGTGGCAGCACAACCAAAAGAAACAGGCGGCAGCAAAATATCCTACCTCAAAGAACAGGCATGGAAAGTAGAGTTTGCGAATGCACCAGTAATGAAAGAAACGATGTTTGATGTGGTGAAAGCAACAGGTGAAATTTTATCTGCACCAGGCGATGAAGTAACCATTGCAGCCAAATCAAACGGCATTGTAAAATTTGCGGGTAATAACAATATTACCGGTTCGGTTATCCGTGCAGGGCAAGCTATGTTTACCGTTACGGGCGGCGAAATAGCTTTTGAAAATGTAGAGGCAGCCAAACAAACAGCAAGAGCAGAATTGGCAACGGCAAAAACAGAATATGATAGGGCAAATGAATTAATAAAAGACAAACTGGTAACACAGGGAGAATTTCAACAGGCTAAACTCCGCTACGAACAGGCGCAAATTACATTGAACAATTTGGGCCGTAATTACAGTGGTGGCAAAAGCCTTTCTTCACCCATCAATGGGTTTATTAAAAGTATAATGGTAAGCGAAGGACAATATGTATCTGCCGGCCAGCCATTGGCTACTATCACTAAAAATCAACGGTTGATTTTAAAGGCAGATGTATCGCTGAAGGACGCTGATAAAATCAGCAGCATACAGGATGCCAGCTTTACCATCATTCAAAACAAGCAGTCTTACAGTACAAAAGAGTTAAACGGAAAATTATTATCTGTCGGAAAAACAACTGCTCCAAATTCCCCGTTCATTCCGGTTCATTTTCAGATAGACGGCAAACCCGGCATGCTGCCCGGTTCGTTTGCTGAAGTTTTTTTAAAAACTGTTCCTATCAACAATGCATTGGTGATTCCTGTATCTGCATTGGTTGAAGAGCAGGGTTTTTATTATGTGTACATACAAACTGAAGGTGAAAGTTTTCAAAAAAGAGAAGTAAAGCTGGGTGCAAATGATGGACAAAAAGTACAGGTGCTTTCGGGAGTTAATGAAGGTGAACGGGTTGTTACCAAAGGTGCTTATCAAATTAAATTGTCTCAGGCAAGCGGTTCATTACCTGCTCACGGGCATGAACATTAAAATTCAGAAAGATGCTAAACAGAATAATAAAGTTTTCATTAAATAACCGGGTGCTGATTATTATTGCATCCATCCTGTTGCTGGTAACGGGAACATATATTGCCTCTAAAATGGAAGTGGATGTATTTCCCGACTTAACAGCACCCACCGTTGTTGTTTTAACTGAAGCACATGGTATGGCTCCCGAAGAAGTGGAAAGATTGGTAACCTTTCCGGTGGAAACAGCAGTGAACGGGGCAGGAAATGTAAGAAGAGTAAGGTCGTCGTCATCTGCCGGTATTTCTATTGTGTGGGTGGAGTTTGAATGGGGAACAGACATCTACAGGGCAAGACAAATAGTGAATGAAAAGATTAGTGTTGTATCGAATCAGCTGCCAATCGGCGTAAATGCACCCGTCATGGCTCCGCAATCTTCCATCATGGGAGAAATTATGCTGATAAGTGTTACCGGAACAACTACTAATAAAATGGATGTGCGAACGATTGCCGATTGGAATATCCGTCCACTGCTGCTTTCAATTGGCGGTGTGTCTCAAGTGGTGGTAATTGGTGGTGAATACAAACAGTTTCAGATACTTGCTTCACCACAAAAAATGAGTTATTACAATGTATCGCTGACAGAATTGCTCAAAGCATCGGAAGAAGCGAATAAGAATGCAGCCGGTGGTTTTATGAGTGAGTACAGCAATGAATATATTGTAAGGGGAATTGGCCGTACCAGTGATTTGAATGAGCTGGGCAGATCACTGATAAAAACAGTAAATGGCAGCCCGGTGAAGATTGAAGATGTAGCCGAAATTAAAATTGGTTCAGCTATTAAAATTGGTGACGGTTCATTAAAAGCCAATCCAGCCGTGATTATGACGGTAATGAAACAACCGGGAATAAATACACTGGAACTGACTGACAAAATTGACATTGCTCTTGCTGAATTAAAGAAGACCCTGCCTGCCGATTTAGTAATTGACACAAAAATATTCCGCCAGGCAGATTTTATTAATGCCTCAATATCCAATATCAATAAAACATTAGTTGAAGGTTCGCTGTTTGTTATTCTTATTCTTTTTTTATTCCTGATGAACTGGCGGCCTACGTTTATTTCTCTTATTGCCATTCCTGTTTCCCTGATAACTGCCATACTTACATTGAAGTGGCTGGGTTTTACGATCAATACCATGAGCCTGGGTGGTATGGCTATTGCTATTGGTGCGCTGGTGGATGATGCGATTATTGATGTGGAGAATGTGTTTAAACGGCTGAAACAAAATGCAACCAGACCTGTATCAGAAAGGAAGAATAAGCTGGATGTAATATTTGATGCTTCGGTAGAAATACGGACCTCCATTATCAATGCTACTTTTATCATCATCGTTGCTTTTGTTCCGTTATTCTTTTTATCCGGCATGGAAGGCAGATTGTTAGCACCGTTAGGTATTGCATTTATTGTGTCTCTGTTTGCATCGCTGATTGTATCTATTACACTTACTCCTGTTTTGTGCAGCTACTTACTGAGCGGTGAGAAAATGCTGCAAAAGCAACATAAAGAAAGCTGGCTGGTTCGTAAATTAAATGCAGCGTATGAAGGGGGATTGAAACGGGCAATGAATTTCAAAATCCCAATTATTTCCATTGCAGTAGTATTGTTTATCGGCGCTTTGATTTTATTGGGCACATTGGGTAGAAGTTTTTTACCTGAATTCAATGAAGGTTCACTGGTGGTAAGTGCTACCAGCCTGCCGGGTATTTCATTGGAAGAAAGCAATAAGATTGGGTCAAATGTTGAAAAAGCGTTGCTTGCCATTCCCGAAATAAAAATCACAACTAGAAGAACCGGCAGGGCAGAATTGGATGAACATGCACAAGGTGTAAATGCTTCTGAGATTGATGCACCTTTTGTATTAGAAGAAAGAAGCCGGGAAGACTTTATGAAAGATGTGCGCCAGAAATTAGCAGGTGTTTCAGGTGCAAATATCACCATCGGCCAGCCCATCGGGCACCGCATTGACCATATGCTTTCCGGCACAAGAGCCAATATTGCCATCAAAATATTTGGAACTGATTTAAATAAACTCTTTACCATCTCCAATCAAATTAAAAATACTATCGAAAGAACAGATGGTTTGGTTGATTTAAGTGTAGAGCAACAGGTACAGATACCACAGGTGCAGATAAAAGCCAACCGGGATATGCTGAGTAAATACGGCATCACTATAGGAGAGTTTGCAGAGTTCACCGACATTGCTTTTGCAGGAGAAAAAGTTTCGGAAGTATATGAAGGCAACCAGCGTTTTGATTTGGTGCTTCGATTTGATGAAAGCAACAGGGGCAATCTTGAAAAAATCAGCAACACATTAATTGATACAAAAGACGGGCAGAAAATACCGCTTAACTATGTAGCTAATATTGTTTCAACAACAGGCCCTAATACCATTAACCGGGAAAATGTACAACGCAAAACAGTAGTATCAGCAAACGTTGCCGGCCGGGACCAAAAAAGTGTAGTGGATGAAATAAGGAAAAAGATAGACACGAATATCAAACTGCCTGAGGGCTATAGAATTGAATACGGTGGTCAATTTGAATCAGAAGCAGAAGCTTCAAAAACATTATTCCTTACTTCGTTGCTTGCTTTACTGGTTATCTTTTTTTTACTCTATATGGAGTTTAAAAACATGAAAATTTCCACCATCATATTATTGAACCTTCCGTTGGCTTTAATCGGCGGTGTACTAAGTGTATGGCTTACATCTGGAATTTTAAGCATCCCTGCCATCATTGGTTTTATTACGTTGTTTGGAGTAGCAACCAGGAACGGCATACTGCTGGTATCACATTATAAAACATTAACAGCGCAGGGGATTCCTTTATACGATACAATTATACAGGGTTCAAAAGACAGGTTAAGTCCAATACTCATGACGGCCTTAACGGCAGGGCTTGCATTGATTCCACTGGCATTAGGCGGCGACCTGCCCGGCAATGAAATACAAAGCCCAATGGCAAAGGTGATTTTAGGCGGGCTGTTAAGTTCAACCTTGCTTAATTTATTTGTAGTACCCATTGTTTACTTCTTAGCAAACAGAAAAACGAAAAAGAAATGAAGCGATTTACACTTTACATAATCAGTTGCTTTGTAATTGGAACTGTCTCTGCGCAAACTAATGTTGACAGCGTAGTGAAGCAGGTGGAAAGAAATAACAAATCCATCCAGTCAAACAAAAAGTATTGGCTAGCCAAACAATCAGAGTTCAAAACAGGTTTAACTCCTTATGACCCACAGGTGGAATATGACTACCTGTTTGGTTCGCCTGTTGGTGCAGGTAATCAAAAAGATTTCAGTGTTACACAGCGATTGGACTTCCCCACTGTTTATAAGCGAAAGAAAGAATTATCCGGGCAGCAGATTGCACAAACAACTTTGCTGCAACAGGTGTTCAGGCAGGATATTTTGCTGGAAGCAAAATTGCTGACATTGCAGGTCATTTATCTCAACAAGAAAGGAGCGGAACTCAACAGAAGATTTTTGAATACACAAAAATTGGTAAATGATTATCAAAAGAAACTGGACATTGGGGATGTAATTATTCTTGATGTGAACAAAGCAAGATTGCAGTTGCTCAATATTCGGAATGAAGTAAAGCTGAATGAGAACGAAAAACAGGTACTGCTTACTAAAATTTCAGAATTAAACGGCGGCATACCTATTACAATCAACGATTCGATTTATCCTTTTGTTCCTGTCATTCCTGAATTTGAAATATTGGACAGTACTATCGAAGCAAACGACCCTGTTTTAAAAGTGTATGAACAGGAAAAGAAAATTCTGCAGCAGCAAATAGCTGTTCAAAAAGCAATGAACCTGCCGAAAATTGAAACCGGTTATCATTCGCAGGGAATATTAGGACAGAGCTATAAAGGGTTTCATGCAGGTATCACGATTCCACTATGGGAAAATAAAAACAAATTAAACGCAGCAAAAAGTAACCTTGAATATGCTGCTTCCAGTGCAGAAACGCTTCGTTTGACCCATCGCCTTGAAAATAAACAGTATTATGAGCAATTGGATGTAAGATTGAAAATGGTACAGGAGTACAAAGAACTCTTGTCAACTCTGAACAATACCACTCTGTTAAACAAGGCTCTGTCGTTAGGACAAATCACCATCATTCAATACTTCTATGACGAAAGCTTTTATTTTACTGCTTATGACAAATACCTCGTGGCAGAGTGGGAGTATCAGCAGACAGTGGCAAGGTTGTATAAATTTCAGTTGTAATTTTAAACAGAATATAAATAGTGGATATGAAATGGATTACAAGAGAGCGACCAAAGATTGACAGGCTGGCTTGCCCGTGGCTTATCAAAAAATATGTTGATAAAAATGCTGAGTTTATTTATGTTCCTTTCGGTGAGGTGCTTGCCTGTGCAAAAAAATTAAAGGCCATTCCCTTTGATATCCCTGGCGTAGAATTTACCCACTATAACGATCAATGCACATTTGATTACATCATCAAAAAATATAAAATAAATGATCCTGCTGTTTTGACAATGGCTGTTATTGTTCGTGGAGCAGATACAGACAGGCACGATATTGCAAAAGAAGCAGCAGGGCTTATGGCAATTTCGGCAGGGCTTTCTTATAACATTACAGACGATTATAAGTTGTTGGAAACAGGAATGGTTCTTTATGATGCTATGTACAGTTGGGCTACACATTTACATAAACAAAAACATTTGCAAAACAGTCCTTTTGAAAATTTACTTCATGAGGTTTATAAAAAGTTTTTAAAAGAAAAAGCAACAGGCAAAAAGAAAATCCCTGTTTGGGTAAAGGAATTAAAAGAAATTATTCAAGACCAGGTAGATGCCCAATTCATTTTCGATCTAAAACAAATTTCCAAGGAATTACAAATGAACCCGTCTTATTTATCAAGGGAGTTCTCCAAATACTTTGAAGACCTGAACTTTGGCGACTACATTAGAAAAATAAGAATCAGCAAAGCCATAAAACTTATTCAATCCTCGACCTATTCGCTCACCGAAATTGCATATCTCACAGGTTTTTCAGACCAGAGTCATTTTACCAGAATATTCAAGCAGCATACCGGAAAAAACCCATCGGCTTACCGAAAAAACCTGCAAAAAAGTAAATCAAATACAAAAGGTAAATAACCTGCTATTTGTTTAAGTAAACATGTTTTTAGTTTGCATTTTATAAATGCAAATCAATGAACAATAAAGCTGCATACACTTTACGCCAGCTCATTTTTTATTTTTTAAAACTAGGTTCAACAGGTTTTGGAGGCCCCGTTGCTTTAGTTGGGTACATGCACAAAGATTTAGTTGAAACCCGAAAATGGATTACCGATGAGGAGTATAAGCAAGGGCTAGCGTTGGCGCAATTGGCACCAGGCCCCCTGGCCGCACAACTGAGTATTTATATAGGCTTTGTTCATTACCGGATTTTAGGGGCAACTTTAGCGGGAATTGCTTTTGTGGTTCCATCGTTTATTATGGTTGTGTTATTAGGGATGGCTTACAAATTATATGGCGGTTTGCCATGGATGCAGGCCGTTTTTTATGGCGTGAGTGCAGCCGTTATCGGCATAATTGTCGTGAGCTGCTACAAACTCACTACCAAGTCGGTTGGGAAATTTACCTGGCAATCTTTTAAAACCAATTACCTGTTGTGGCTTTTTTATATCGCAGCCGCCACGATAACATTTGTAACAGAAAGGGAGGAAGTTTTATTGTTTATTGCTGCTGGTTTGTTCTATATGTTTGTAAAAGCGCCGCCAAAATGGATTACGAATAGAACAGCCAATGGTTTTGTTCTACTGCAAATTGGTTTTTGGGATTTTGAAATGAATGTACTGGGGAACATTGCAATCTTTTTTACGAAAGCAGGCGCATTTGTTTTTGGCAGTGGTTTAGCAATTGTTCCTTTTTTACATGCAGGGGTAGTGTCAGAAAATCATTGGTTAACAGAACAACAATTTGTAGATGCTGTAGCAGTTGCTATGGTAACACCTGGGCCGGTTGTAATCACCGTTGGTTTTATTGGCTACTTGGTTGCCGGTTTTCCCGGGGCAAGCATAGCTGCATTGGCAACATTTTTACCTTGTTATTTATTCACCATTATTCCGGCGCCTTATTTTAAGAAAATTGCAAAGAACCAATCTATCAAAGCATTTGTTGATGGTATTACAGCGGCCGTTATAGGGGCATTAGGGGGTGCAGTAATTGTAATTGCATCAAGAAGTATTTTAGATATACCAACAGCACTGATTGCAGTTGCGGCTATTTTGGCCTTACTTTACATTAAGAAAATCCGGGAGCCTTATATCATAGTTCTTGCAGCAATAATTGGTTTACTGGTAAAAACATTTTTATTATAAGGCGGGTAACCCGTGAACATTCTAAGATTAACAGGATTGCCTGCCCGGGCTCATTAAAAAATTTGTAGATAATGATGCAGCTTTTTTATATGTTGCAGGAGAATAGGTTTTTAATCAGGCAAAAGAACCGGATGCTATTCCAGGCGCTGAATTTTCACATTTTGGCGACCACCATTTTGAAGTTGCCCCGTAAGCAGCAAGATTGTGGGCTATTTCAACAGGGTTGGATTTCCAATTTATAGTTTCATTAGTTATGAAGATTGCTGCCAAAATTATTTTATTTTTTCTTTTACATTTTTCTTTCCTGTTTTCAATGGCTCAACATAGTATGCCTGATACTGTAAAAGTTTCTTCAATTATTGAAAAGATAAATTTTGACGGCAAACTCTCTGAAGCAACCTGGCAAACAGCGCCTTTTATCAGCAACTTTACACAAAGAGAATTAGAGTTTGGCAAACCTTCCACAGAATTAACAAAAGTCGTTCTGTTACATGATGAGCTTGCGTTGTACATTGGCGTATGGTGCTATCAAAAAAATAATATCAATGCAAAATACATGCAGCGGGATTTTCTTTATGAGGAAGATGATAATTTCCAGGTGGCGCTGTCACCGTTTAATGATAAACGCAATGGTTACTTATTCGTCATTAATCCAAATGGAGCAAGGGCCGATTTATTGGTGAGTGGAAATGAAGAAGCAAACAAAGACTGGAATGGCGTTTGGGATGTAAAAACATCTGTAACCACCGAAGGCTGGTTTGCAGAAATCCGGATTCCTTTTAACAGCCTGCAATTCAAAAAAGATTCTGTAAACAATTGGGCGGTTAATTTTGAAAGAAATATCCGTGCAAAAAACGAGCAGGTTTTGTGGCAAGGCTGGACGAGGGATTGTTCAATCTTTTGTTTGGTAAATGCAGGAACTTTATCCGGCTTAAAAGAAATTGGTTATGCTAAAAGATTTGAATTAAAGACCTATTTGTTAGGAGGATTTCACAAGGAACAAAATCAAACAACAGAATATCCTGCAAAAGTTGGCGGCGATTTAAACATTAATCTTTCACCAACATTAAAAATGAATCTTACGGCCAACACAGATTTTGCACAAGTGGAAGCAGACAGGATTGCCGTGAATCTTTCCCGGTTCAATTTATATTATCCCGAAAAAAGAGATTTTTTTTTAGAAGGGTATCAAAACTATCAGTTCAACCTGGGGGCCGACAATAAAATTTTCTACACCCGTAAAATTGGAATTGAAAATTTTCAGCCTGTAACTGTAACGGCAGGTGGCAGGCTGTTTGGTAAAATAGGTAGAAATAACATTGGCTTATTAACTATCCAAACAGGAAGCAAAGGCAATACCCCATCAACTAATAATAGTGTAGTAAGATACAGAAGGGATATTGGCTCACAATCTTATATAGGTGCTATACTTACTTCAAAAAATAACAGCAACATCAGTAATCAGGTAGCTGGCGCAGATGCAGCTTACTCTACTTCCAATTTTTTAAAAAATAAGAATCTGGTCATATCCGGTTTAATCAGCCGCAGTTTTGACAAAGGAAGAAATGACAAAGAAGCGTACGCCTGGCGGTTATTTATTGATTACCCGAATGATGTAATTGACCATTTTATTGCTATTGGCAGCATACAAAATAATTACAATCCTGAGTTAGGTTTTCTTGACCGTAAGAACTTTGATAATCTTACCTGGAATATGAGGTATAACCCGAGATGGTTTTCTAAATATGGTATCCGGAGAATGTATTTAAAGCCCTGGGGTTTTCAACTATACCGCACACATACCACAGGAGAACTGGAATCATTTTACAACGAAACAAGGCCGTTAGGATTTTTTACAAAAGCCGGCGAAAGGTTTGAATATAACCTGCTGCAACAGTATGACAGATTAGATAATGTTTTTGTTTTAAAAGATTCAATTAAAATTCCTGTTGGCAAATACTGGATGTGCCGGCAGGAATTGCAGTTTGGCACTTTTCAGGGAAGAAAATTATGGGCAGATGTAAATTTTGGATGGGGCGGGTTTTATACTGGCAGGATTACAATTGTTGAAGCGTCAGTGGGTATTAATATAGACAAGCATATCAACTTTAGAACAGATTATATTTTAAATAACATCCGGCTGCAGCAGGGTAAATTTACTACTAACGAACTGGCGCAATACATTAATTATGCTTTTACGCCCCGGTTAGATGCAAGCATGTTTGTTCAATGGAATTCGCTGGATGATTTACTTTTGGGTAACTTCAGGCTGCATTGGATACCTAATATTGGGTCAGATTTATATGTGGTTTATAACAGGGGCTATAACAAATTAGATAACCTGAAATTTAGCCACCCCGAAGTTTCGTCCGGTGCGGCAAAATTAGTTTGGAGATTTACCTTTTAAAACAAAAAATGTGAATAGAAAAAATTTTTTAAAATCAGGAACATTAGCAGGTACAGTAACATTACTTTCTGCAAGTGACGCCTTTGCAAAAAATCTTACGGATAATCCAATAGATAAATTGGTAGATGCAAATGGAAATTTTATACAACAGGCATTGCCATATACTGAAGGTTATTTAGAACCTTATATGGACAGTGAAACGTTGCATTTGCATTATACGTTCCATCATGGAGGTGCGATAAAGGCCGCTAACACCGATCTCAAAAAAATAAAGGAAGCAATGGATGCCGGTAATTTTGAAACCGTTGATTATTGGACTAAAAAATTATCCTATCATTTATCATCGCATATATTACACTCAATCTTTTGGACAAATCTTACTGATAAAGCAACAACTCCTAAGGGCGACTTAATGAAAAGGATTGAAAAGGACTTTGGAAGCTATGACAAATTGAAGAATTATTTAGGACAGACTTCAAAAAATGTAGATGGTAACGGTTGGGGCATTCTAGGCTATCAGCCATATACAGACAAGCTAACCATTTTGCAATGTGAAAACCATGAAAAACTAACACAATGGGGAGTTATTCCATTATTGGTTATTGATGTTTGGGAACATTCTTACTACTTAAAATATAAAAATAAACGTGCAGATTTTGTTGATGCTTTGTTTAACATTATCAATTGGGATAATGCTGCGTTACGGCTTGAAGAAGCATTAAAATTAACAAAGTAATTTGCCGGTGAAAATCCTTCAGCAATACCCGTAATTATCAGGAAAGGGTTAACAACTAAAGCAACAAGATATACAGGTGCAAGATTTGACGGGGTTGCAAAGAGCCAGGTCGCATCAGATCACTGCCCGGTTTCGGTTACAATTAATTTTTAATTAAGATGAAAAACATAAAACGGTTTTTTAGAAGGCATTTCAGCCATTTTGTTGACAGGTTGAAAGATTTTGGTACAGTCATTCGCCCATTGTGGATTGTGTTGTTGTTCCAGGTTCTTGTTGCAGCTGCGTTTGTTGCAGCGCCACAGGGACAGGATATGTTGCTCAGCATGATTATTAATTTTGATGAGCATTGGTTTGCATTTGCCTGTTTGCTTTTTGCATTGTTTGCATTAAACACTGTATCGGAATTTGGCAGCAGGTTAATTATTTATTTCTCCGATTTAACCACCCACGAACTGGAACCACGCCGGGTTCGTTACAGGAAAGTGTACCAGCGTTCACTTTCAAAATTCTTATTGTTTGCTCCGATTGTTTTTGTTGCATGGGGTTTTAGTGCAACAAGTTTTCGGTTGCTGAAAGGCTCTTCAATTGATGCTTTTCAGCACAGAGACCCGTTTATTATACTTGCTGTCGTTTTGCTTTTTCTTCTATTGCTGGCATTTATCATATATCAATTGTATTTCGGTAAACTAAGAAGTCTTTTTTTTGTTCTGAAGCTTAACAGGTGGCAAAAATTTGTTTTATCAAAATTGTACAGCATCAGCAAGCTTCGTGTAATACAGTCAGTTCAGATTGTTGATGGCAAGCCTCAGTTAGTGCAGGTCCAGGTTGGTGGAAAATATTTTTTCCGGCCAATTCTCAGACGGTTTCACACGGTGTTTTTATTGCCTGCTGTTCTTGTTATTTTGCTTTTCAGTTTTTTACCGGTAAAATATTTTCCTTCGTTTGGAGCCGCAGCCATCGTATGCCTTTCGCTTGCTTGCTGGATAACTGTTTATTGCTGGTTTGATATCCTGGATAAAGTACAGCCATTGTTTGTCAACTTGCCTTATCGTTTTCTGATGCTGGTATTGTTGCTGGTCATTTCATGGTACAATCATGATCATCCTGCACGCATTGCAGCAATGAAACCCAATGGTGAAAACCGGAAACTCGTATATCAGTACTTTGATGATTGGGTTGAAGCAAAGGGATATGATAAGGATTCATCTTTTCCTGTTGTGTTTGTAAGTGCCGAAGGCGGAGCTTTACGTACAGGATGCTTTACCTCCATGATGCTGGCACAATTGCAGGATTCGTTTCCAGTGTTCAAAAATCATGTGTTTTGCTACAGCAGTGTAAGTGGCGGATCGTTGGGTACAAACTTTTTTAATGCACTTACACAATTGCCATCACTTCCGGCTAACTATGCTTCGGTTACAAGAAAATTTTATGAACAGGATTTCTTAACTGCCACAACTGGCAAGCTTGTGTTCTCTGAAATTTTCAATGCCTATTCACCAAAAATGATTTCAAAATTCGACAGGGCAACTGCTCTTGAAAAAAGCTGGGAATATGGTTTTGCAGAAGCAACAGGTACTGATCCTGATTCAAATTTATTTTCTCGGAATTTTTCAACTGCTGCAGGAAATCCTGCCGCAAAAGACCATGCAGCAGTGCTGATTAATATTACAGAAGTGGAAAGCGGATTAAGAACTGTTTTCAGCAATGTAGTGATTGACCCTGTTAATTTTAATGAGGTGGTTGACCTGCAGAAAAAGGCAAGAGTTCAACTGCCCTACAGTACAGCTATAAGTTTGAGTGCAAGATTTCCATTAGTATCTCCTGCAGGAGCTATTGAATGGCGAAAAAACTTTCAATTGCATTATGTTGATGGTGGGTATTATGAAAACAAAGGGGCACAAAGTGCAGCAGAAGCATTGCAGGCAATAAAGAAGTTTTCAAAGTATAAAGACAAAGCTGAATTTTATGTAATACAGTTTCATTTCATTGAACCAACTCCCGGTGAGTTTTATGGCCTTCGCTTTTTAAATGAGTCAAGAGAAATTATGAAAGGAATGATGAATGTAAGAAGTGGCCATACACAATTCAGCTATGAAGAACTATTCAGGATCTGCAAGCAGAACAATACCACTCTGATTCCCTTATATCTGCCCCTTGACGGTCATAAAGTGCCCATGAACTGGGTGTTGTCAAATGCAGCCTTAACAAGGCTTGAAACTGTTTGTAAAGATTTGCTGAAAACGGATAAGAATCTGCAACCGTTGCTTGGAAGACTTCGGCAGTTACCAAAATAGGCACAGCCCCTGCAGAAAACATCTTCACAATTGCAAGCGGGAAGTAGCATCTGCAGAGGCTGTTAAGGATACAAAGTAAACGTGAATACTGTTAGATTGTTGCACAAATTGTAAACATTTTTTTTGCTTTATGTTACTTTAACTCTTTCTTTTAATTCCGCAAACTGTTGTCATTTTTTTTAATGAGATCGCTCATGTTTTTTGATTTTAACGGCAGGGTTTTAAAACTTTGCGACAGATGAAATGCTTTTTAAATGTTTGTCTGAATATCCTACTTTCGTTATTTAATCAAACACATTCTTAATTTCAAATACTATTGTTATGCAAGCCTGGAAAGAATATCAGGAACAGAATAAAGATCGTTTCCTGAATGAATTGCTTCAATTATTGCGCATCCCTTCCATCAGCGCAAAAAATGAAAATAAAGCTGATATGATTACCTGTGCTGAAGCTGTAAAGCAGCATTTGCTTGCAGCCGGTGCAGATAAAGCGGTGATTTATGAAACAGCTGGTCACCCGGTTGTTTATGGTGAAAAAATGATTGATCCGTCAAAGCCAACAGTGTTGGTGTATGGTCACTACGATGTGCAGCCTGTTGATCCGTTGAACTTATGGAACAGTCCGCCGTTTGAACCTACAATCAAAGACGGTAAAATTTTTGCCCGTGGTTCAGCCGATGATAAAGGCCAGTTCTTTATGCATGTGAAAGCGTTTGAAACAATGGTGCAAACCGGTTCGCTTACAACAAACATGAAGTTTATTATTGAAGGCGAAGAGGAAGTGGGAAGCCCCAACCTTGCAACCTTTGTAAAAAATAATAAGGAGTTATTGAAAGCGGATGTAATTCTTATCAGCGATACGGCCATGATCAGCATGGAAAATCCTTCCATTGACATTGGCGTGCGTGGACTGAGTTATATTGAAGTGGAAGTGACTGGTCCGAACAGGGACTTGCACAGTGGTGTTTATGGTGGCGCTGTTGCCAACCCGATTACCATACTGGCAAAGATGATTGCATCCTGCCACGATGAAAATAATCACATCACGATTCCCGGATTTTATGATGATGTGGTGGAAGCAACTCCTGAAGAAAGGAAACTGATGGCAGCTGCTCCTTACGATGAGAATGAATTTAAAGCCGATTTAGGCGTGTCGGAACTTTGGGGTGAAAAAGGATTTACCAGTAATGAACGTACCGGTATTCGTCCTACATTGGAGTTAAACGGTATCTGGGGCGGTTATACCGGCGAAGGTGCAAAGACTGTTCTTCCATCAAAAGCATTTGCAAAAATTTCAGCACGACTTGTTCCTGATCAATCGTCAGAAAAAATTACTGAAAAACTGATTAACTATTTTCAAAGCATTGCACCTGCAGGTGTGGTTGTAAAAGCCAGTGAGCATCATGGTGGCGAACCATATATGACTCCGGTTGACAGCAAAGCTTACAAAGCTGCTGCTGCTGCAATGAAAGATACATTTGGAAAAGATCCGATTCCTGTACGTGGTGGCGGAAGCATTCCTATCTGTGCTTTGTTTGAAAAAGAACTGGGAATTAAAATTGTGTTCATGGGCTTTGGTTTAGACAGTGATAATCTTCACAGCCCTAACGAAAAATACGATTTGGTGAATTTCTATAAAGGAATTGAAACCATTCCTTATTTCCACAAGCATTTTGCAGAAATGTAAAAGGGAAATGGATTTATAAAAAAAGGTGATGTTGGAACAACATCACCTTTTTTATTTTTTAAAACTGTTTATTTAAAATCACTTTTTATAAAATCAGCCATCAGTTTCATTCTGAAGTAAAGATTGCTGATCATGAGCGGCACATTGTTTTTAAGATTATTTACTGTGCCGTTATTCATCTTCTTCAGGTTTTTAAGCTCCACAATTTTTTCATCAATTTTATCCATCAGCTTTTCTGCATTCCATCCAATGTATTTTTTATTGCGTTCATCAAACACATGATAGGGTTCAATGCTGCCGGCTTTCAGTTTTTTAAATGCAAAATTGTTTTTAACAGCATCCTGTATGGCTTCATTGCTGAGCAGATCAATTACTGTATCAGGATTGGCTTTATTCAAAAATGCATTTTTAAAAATGTTGAGATTGTTGCGTAGTTCCATCAGCAATTGTTTTTTCAGCACATCAGCTGTTTTGGATTGCTTGTGCAGAAAAGAAATCAGATTATCTAATGGCGCAATGCCGCTTTTTAACCAATCGAGATTCATGTTTTCGTTTAAGCAATTAAATTAATACAAATAATAAAACCAACGGATATTTTCGCTGCGTAACTTTATCATCTGTCACGCCAGCGAATTATAGCACACTTTGATCTTGATACTTTTTTTGTATCGGTAGAACGTTTGAATGATCCTTCACTCGTTGGTAAACCTGTAATTGTAGGTGGCAGTAAAGAAAGGGGAGTGGTAAGCACCTGCAGCTATGAAACAAGAGTGTTTGGTGTGCACAGCGGAATGCCAATGGCGCAGGCAATGAAACTTTGTCCGCATGCAACTGTTGTGCAGGGAACAAGAAATGATTACAGCAAATATTCCCGTTGGGTTACGGATATTATTGCAGCCAAAGCTCCTTTATTTGAGAAGGCTTCGATTGATGAATTTTATATTGACCTGACTGGAATGGATCGCTTTTTTGATCCACTGCAATGGACGATTGATTTGCGGCAGGAAATTATCAATGAAACAAAACTTCCTATTTCATTTGCGATGGCAAGCAATAAACTTGTTGCAAAAATCGGCACCGACTTTGCCAAACCAAACAATTATATTTTTATTGAGTTTGGAAAAGAAAAGGAATTTCTTGCGCCGCTTCGTGTAAATAAAATTCCGGGCATTGGCGAAAAGGCTTTTCACACATTACTCGATCTTGGCATTGAAACCATTGGAGAGCTTCAGAGCAGCAATCCTGTAATGCTTGAACAGCAGCTGGGAAAACATGGCAGGGATTTATGGCAACGGGCACACGGCATCAGCTTCAGTGAAATTCATTCATTCCATGAAGCAAAGTCTATTTCAAGTGAAAATACTTTTCACGAAAACAGGAATGAGATAGAGTTTCTTGAATCGGAAATCGTAAGGTTAACAGAAAAAATCGCACATGAATTACGGCAGGATCAAAAAATGGCGGGCTGTGTTTCAGTGAAAATCCGTTACCCCGATTTTGAAACACAACAACGCCAGGCAACAGTTCCCTACACACAATATGATGATGAGCTGATTTATAATGCCAAAGAATTATTTCACCAGCTTTATAAAAAAGGAAAACCCGTTCGCCTGCTCGGTGTAAAACTGAGTGAGCTGATTGATGTATCATCTCAAACCAATCTCTTCCAGGATATTCAACGAAAAAACGACCTGTACAAAGCCATTGATGAAGTGAAAGGCCGTTTCGGAAAAGACCTGCTTACAAAGGGGCGAAATGCCAACAAGCGCAGAGGCAATGATGATTTGCGGGATGCTTCCTAACACTTGTTATGGTTAAAATAAATTTCAAGGCAAAAAATATTCTCATAAAGTCTATTCGATTAGTAGGAAATAAATATATTTGCCGCCTATTCATTGTTTAACAACTAAAATCATTTTATGAGTTTACGTCTTGGGGACATCGCTCCCAATTTTAAAGCAAAAACAACTGCAGGTGAAATTGACTTTCACGAATATCTCGGAAACAGCTGGGGTGTATTATTTTCTCATCCTGCTGATTACACGCCTGTTTGTACAACAGAGCTGGGCAAAACAGCATTGCTGAAAAACGAGTTTGAAAAAAGAAATGTAAAGGTGCTGGCATTAAGTGTTGATGGATTGGACAAGCATAATGGCTGGGTAAGCGACATTAACGAAACACAGAACACAACTGTTCAGTTTCCCATTATTGCTGATGAAGACAGAACTGTTGCCAACCTGTACGATATGATTCATCCCAATGCATCTGAAACGTTTACGGTACGTTCACTGTTCATCATTGGCCCCGATAAAAAAGTAAAACTCTTCATTACTTACCCTGCTTCAACAGGAAGAAATTTTTATGAAGTGCTTCGTGTAATTGATTCATTGCAGCTGACTGCAAATTACAGCGTGGCAACTCCTGCTGACTGGAAAGAAGGGGAAGATGTTATTGTAGTTCCTGCTGTTAGCACAGAAGATGCAATTGCAAAGTTTCCTAAAGGTGTAAAAGTAGTGAAGCCTTACCTGCGTTATACTCCGCAACCCAATAAATAAACGATATAATTAGTTTGGTAAAAAGGCCACAGATGCACGATGAAAATATTCATTCGTGTATCCGTGGCTGATTTTTTTGATGTATTATTTAATCCATTTATCAAATTGCTGAAGCATTGCTTTCAGATCTTTTGACAATGGTGCTTCGAGTTCTCTTCTTTCTCCATTCACATCGGTAAACGCCAGCTTCCATGCATGCAGTGCCATTCGGCTCAGCAACGGACGTTCTTCTTCATCGGCTTTGGAAAGTTTAAATTTTTTCCGTTTGATGGAAGATAATAACACAGGCTGATCAGTTCCGTAAATATCATCGCACACAATGGGGTGCCCTATATGTTTCATGTGTACACGTATCTGGTGTGTACGTCCTGTATGAATCTGGAACTGCATCCACGAATACATGCCATATTCGTGCAGCACTTTAAAATCAGTTAAGGATGCTTTTCCTTTTATGTGTGTAATGTAAGTTGACTTTTTTACGGGATGTTCCATAATCGCCACATCAACACTTCCTTCTTTATTTACCAATGTGCCATGAACAAGACCGAGGTAAAATTTTTCTACTTCCCGTTCAGCAAACTGGTTCGAAAGAAATTTGTGTGTTTCTTCATCTTTTGCAAAAACAATCAACCCGCTGGTGTACTTATCCAAACGATGAACGATCCAGACTTTCCCATATTTTTCATTGAGCCAGTCTTTTAATGAAGGTTCACTTTGTTCACGATCAGGAATTGACAATAAACCGGAAGGTTTGCTCAATGCAATCCAGTGATCAGTTTCAGCAATTATTTCAACTTTATTCCTCATCTCTGTTTTTGCCTTTATGTTCTTCTTTCTTTTTTACAAATGATTTGTTCAGGAACTTCAGCAGCCTTACTTCTTTTTCGTTGAGATAACGCCAGCGGCCACGTTCAACATTTTTCTTGGTAAGATTGGCGAACAGAACACGGTCCAATCCTTTTACATCATAACCCAGGTGTTCAAACATGCGGCGTACAATCCTGTTACGGCCACTGTGAATTTCAATGCCAACTATTTTTTTATTTTTCGGATCGGGATAACCCAATGCATCAGGTGCAATAAATCCATCTTCCAGCGTTACACCGGCAAGCATGGCTTCAAAATCTCTTTTCTCCAATGGTTTGTCCAATGTTACTTCATACACCTTTTTAACCTGGAAACTTGGGTGCGAAAGTTTTTGTGTAAGCTCGCCATCGTTGGTAAGTAATAACACGCCTGTGGTATTTCTGTCGAGGCGGCCAACAGGGTAAATGCGGCTTGTTGGAATTCCTTTCATCAGATCCATGATCGTTTTTCTTCCCTGCGGATCTTCTGATGTGGTGATATAATCTTTCGGTTTATTCAGCAGAATATAAACCAGGTCTTTTTGTATGCTGATTTTTTTCCCGTTAACAAATACTTCGTCCTTGTCAGTTACTTTATGTCCCGGTTCAGTGATCACCTGTCCGTTAACTTTTACTTTTTCTTCTTTGATAAACAGAACAGCATCTCTTCGGCTGCATATTCCGCAATGAGCAATGTATTTATTCAATGGCATTTCGCCACCGTTTGATTCTTTCTTGAATGTAACAGGTTTAACGGTAGTTTGCTGATTGCGGCCGGATGTTTGTAACTGGATGTTCCGTGAAGCAGGCTTTTGATTTTTTACTTTTGAAAACTGACCTTCTTCCTGTCTTTTCTTTTCAAAATATTCGTTCTTTTCAGTACGGGCTTTTCGCTTTTCCTGGCGGTGTTCTTCTTTAATCTGGGCGTTGCTTTTACGCTGAACGAATTTGCCGAAATTGTTTTTTGTCATGTTTTACTTTTTTATGCTGTTTTTCAACAGTATTTATTATTATCGAATCAATAATTATTCTTTTATTAAAACTTCTTTATTTGCCAGCTGACCACAAGCTGCATCAATATCTTTTCCACGGCTCTTTCTTAACCGTGCATTCACCTTGTGTTTTTCAAGGTAAGTCATAAATGCATTGGTTACCTGTTCATCCGGTTTCTGGAATGTTGCCAGATCAATCGGGTTGTATTCAATGATGTTGATTAAATCGGCCGGTACCTGCCTGTACACTTTAATCAGTTCATCAGCATCTTTTAATGAGTCATTGAAATTTTTAAACAGGATGTATTCAAACGTAATTTCATTACCTGTTTTTTTATAAAAATGATTGAGAGCTTCAATCAGCGATTTAATATTGTTCGTATCGTTGATGGGCATAATTTCATGGCGTTTGCTGTCGTTAGCAGCATGTAATGATAAAGCCAGTTTAAATTTCACCTCATCATCGCCCAGCTGTTTGATTTGTTTGGCCACACCTGCTGTTGAAACGGTAATTCTTCTGGGGCTCATTGCAAGTCCGTCAGCAGAAGTAATGCGTTCAACGGCTTTCAGTACATTGTTGTAGTTGAGCAACGGTTCGCCCATTCCCATAAAAACGATGTTGCTGAGTTTTTTTTCATAAACCCGTTCGCTTTGCTGGTTAATGAGCACAACTTCATCATAAATTTCATCGTAGGATAAATTGCGTTTACGGTCAATATACCCGGTTGCGCAGAATTTGCAGCTTAATGAACAGCCAATCTGTGAGGATACACAGGCTGTTTTACGATCATCAGTAGGAATCAATACACCTTCGGCTAAATGACCTTCATGCGTACGGAATCTCGATTTGATTGTTCCGTCAGCTGAGTATTGTGTGGCATCAATTGTTAATGCAGGAAGGGTAAATGTTTCGCCCAGCTTTTGCCGCAGTTCTTTGCTGAGGTTGGTCATATCGGCAAAACTGTGTGCATGTTTTTGCCAAAGCCATTCATAAACCTGTTTGGCCCTGAATTTCTTTTCACCAATGCTTTCAAAATAGTCTGTAATATTCTGAAGACTTAAGTGGCGGATGTTTCGCTCGTTCGCTACTTTCATAACTGCAAATGTACTGCTTTTGGCACGACCTGCATATCCGGGTTAAGAAAGGAAGTTTGCAAAAAATCAACCGCCATCAATTGATGGCGGTTGATAAAAATTATTGCTTTATTTCTGGCAGCATTTTCGAAAAGTTTTTTGTACCGAGATAAAAACTTTTGTTTGCCTCTCTGTAGAGTATCAGTAAAGAATATGTTTTGTATTTCGGTGGAGCTTTTTTATCTCCGGCCTCATCTCTTACAACAATTCGCAGTAATTTATTGCTGGTGGCTGGTATCAGTATCTCTGTTTGATTTCCTTTTCCAAGCGTAACTGTTTTTTCATAAGTAACCGGCGAACCGGTTTCTTCCAGATCAAAATTCATTTGCGTGCCGTTAATCCAGACAGTTTCAACAGAGATTTCTCTTCCTTTTTTTAGTTCAAGGTAGAGGTGATATTTCGTTTTTGCTTTGTTCTTTTCAGCCGATGAAAAATTGACTCCGCCACTTACTTTTTGCTGAAAGGCATAAAGTTTTGCAACGGGATAATTGCTGCTGTTAAATGCAGAAATAAACAGAGCTGATATCAGCACAAAAAATAATTTCATCTTAAAGACCGGATGCATTCTTTTTTTTAATTACACAAGCATTATTGAGTTTTTACAACTTTTTGCAGATGTTTAAACTTACGGTTATCACTCAAAACTTCAAGGAAGTAAGTGCCTGCAGGCAAATTACTGATGTTTACAGAGCCATTTTGAAAACTTTGAGTTGATTGTTTAACTGTCTGTCCTTTTGTATTGTATAGTTTTACTGTTATTGATTTTATACCTGTTGCATTCCCTGTTACAAAATTTATATGGGTGCTTGTAACTGTTGGGTAAACGGAAGCAATAAAGCGCTTGTCATTTTCAGTAATGTTTGATACAGGCGTTGGTACATTGCCAATAGTAGTGTAAAACATGCCGTTACCATGCGTGCCCACGAGAAGTGTGTTATCGGCTGTTCGGAGAACAAGATCATTTACAAGTGCTCCTTTCATCATTGCGGGTCCTTCAAGTGTCCATACAGTAGAGCTGCCGTTTATTGAGGTTGTGCTGAACAATCCAATAGAAGTGCCTGCATAATATTCAACGCCCGTTGAAGTTGCAACTATTGCACAACTGCGAAACGAAGGCAATGGTATATTTCCTTCAACTGCCTGCCATGTTGGTGAGGCAGAAGTGGCATTGCCAGTCCAGAATGCACTGACTGATTCGTAATTTGAAATGACTGCAAGAACAGTATCAGGGTTACGGGGATTAACGGCAATTTCCCGTACAAGTGAACCTGCAGTTATTCCTGATGGTGTAATATTTACAGGCACTGATGCTGCCGCTGCATTCCTTGGATCCTGCAACCGGTAAATTTTAGCATTATCAGTACCAACAAATAGCCAGCTGCCCGATCCTGCATAAGTACCTCTTGATGTTGCCATTGAAAAAATACTTCCGGTAAGTGTTGATCCAAAGCCTGTCATCTCAGTCCACCCAGTTAATTGTGTTGCTGTTGAAGCAGTGGTTGTTCTCCAGAGACGGTTTAGACTGGGATAGTAAAGCAGATCGGTATTGTCAGGATCAAGATGAAAATAAGTTACAAATTCACCTTCAGGAGCAGCAATTGGGTTTATTTGTGTGAGTGAAGGAGAAGTTTGGTTTACAAAAATCCGGTACACATCACCTAACTGTACTGAACCATATAAATACTGGCTGGTGGCAGTACTTGCGGAAAGTGCTGTAGCACCGCCATCACCACCAATCAGAATATAATGATCATTGGGATCTGCAAGGGCTGAACCGGTTAAAAGCAATTTTGAATCTCTGTATGATGTTGAATTATCCTGTGCACCACCGGCAAATGTAAGTGAAGATGCAACCGGATCTATTGCAACATGATAATATTGAAGTGTTTGATACTGGCTGTTTAAATTACTCCAGCTTACAGTAGTGGCTGTAATGTTACTGCTTACCTGTAATCCACCGTCGTTGCCAACTACAAACCTGTTGGTGCTTGCAGGATCGAAGGCATATGAATGAAAATCAACATGACTGATTTCGTTAGGATCACTGTAAGTAGTAGAAGAAAGTCCGCCGATAAAAGTGCCTTGTGTTGCAAAGGCATCAGTTGATCTGAAAAGATTTACACCACCCGCAAGTACAAGATCAGGATTTGTGGGATGAACAGCCAGCAGCATGTTATAGCCTCCCTGCGTTTCCATATAGGTTGCTGTTGTACCGTTTTGATTTGCACGGAGATTGCTATTTCTGTTGCTGCTCCAGGAAACAGTTGCAGGCAGGCCTGATGTGTAAGAGGTCAGGTCTGCACGAAACAAATCAGCCTCTGGTTGGTTCGACGTTGCACTGAGCGAATTTTCGTACATCACATATAAAATATTCGAATTGCTGGGCGCAACCGACATAATTGTTCTTCCCCAACCAGTACTTCCCGTAAAAGCGGGATTGTATGCCTTCCATCCGGCCACAGAATCGGCAGATCCAAAGCTGCCCCCTGCAATTCTTGTCCAGCCACTGATGCCATTGGTTGATGTCCATACGCCAACAGTAGTTCTGCTGTTATTCAACCCTGAAAAACTGGCAAAATAACGGGTGCCATCTTTTGAAATGGTAATATCTGTAATCATTGCATCGAGGGTTTGATTTAAATCCTCAACCCTTAAAACATATCCCCAGTTGGCACCGCCATCGGTTGAAACAAGAATATAATTGAGTGCAGCAACATATACATAACCATTTGGTGCAACCTGAACATTAAAGATCATATCAAAAATGTCATCCAGTACTTCTTTATCATCTGTTGAGTTGGTGCTTGCCAGTCTTGTCCAGGTGATTCCGTTATCAGTGGATTTTAGTAAACCATTGCCTGCAAAATAAGAATTGGGGTAACTGGCCGAAGCTCCTAAAAGTTCACCTGTTCCTGCATACCATGTGTCCTGAAAACCAGTGCGTGGGTCTTGTGCAATACAGGTTACATTGCGCAGAACAGATGTATCGGGGTGAACAAATGTCCAGGTGCTTCCCCCGTTGGTGGAGCGGTAAATGCCGCCGGATACTCCTGCTGCAAGGACAACATTGTTGCCCCGCATGTCAAATGCAAGTGCTCTTGTACGGCCACCGTTCTGGGTTGGCCCCACAGCTGTGTACGTATTATTAACGCTGGGTCTGAACCCAACCATTGACTGCCGCTTAATTATGGAAGAAAGAACAGCTCTTTCTCTCTCACGAATGCCTTTGGGAATTTTCCCGGTAGCAGGGTCGTGCAGCATTTTCCATTCATACAACCATCTTTTATAGCCTCCTTCCTTCTTTTCAGCTTCTTCATCATTCATTGCAAGCGTTAAGCCTTTTATCTGCTTATTGCCGGTAGCGGTGTTTTTTTTAGCTGTTACAAAATAAACTGCCAGGGCAGTTATGAATAAAAATGCCAGTGCTGAAAATAACTTCTTCATGTAAAATAAAATTGATTGTACAGTAAGTTAAATAAAATATAGAATCTGTTGAAATATACAGATAAACAGGAATAACCTTTTTGTAATAATGATTGAAATTCAGGCTGAAATGGTTGGGTATAAAAAAAGCCAGCAACAGGTTGCTGGCTTTTGCGGTGAGGGAGGGATTCGAACCCTCGGTACAGAGTTACCCGTACGGCAGTTTAGCAAACTACTGATTTCAGCCACTCATCCACCTCACCGTCCTTGAAATTAGGGTGGCAAAAATAAAGATTCGCACCCATACAAACCAAAAAAGAAATTTCTTTCTTCATCAATCGAACCGTTTCAGTAATTCATCAAAAGAAATGCTTTGCTGTATACCTGCTTTTAAGTCTTTAATGTTGCAGGTATTTGTTTCCAGTTCTTTTGTGCCGATGATGACAACAAATGGTATTTGTTTCTTCTCCGCATATTTGAATTGCTTGTCGAATTTCACATTTTCGTGATAGAGTTCGCTGCTGATACCTTTGCTGCGCAACTGCTGCATCAGCTCAAAAGCTTTTTTGCTTTCAGTATCACCAAGATTAAAGAACAATATTTTGGTTCCGCTGTGCACATCTGCAGGAAACAGTTGCAGTTCTTCCATCACATCATAAATACGGTCCACACCAAATGAAATGCCTACACCGGGAATATTGGGAACACCAAATAAACCGGTCAGATCATCGTAACGGCCACCACCGCCAATGCTTCCCATCTGCACAAACTTTGCTTTTACTTCAAAGATGATTCCTGTGTAGTAGTTAAGGCCACGGGCAAGTGTGAAATCAATTACGAGAGATGAATTTTGTGTGATGCGTGAAAGCTCAAGCACTGTTTTTATTTCCTCAATTCCTTTTTTGCCGGTTTCGTTTTCGCCAATAAGATTGGTTACAGCTGCAAGTTTTTCATCATTACTTCCGCTGATGCTGAGGTATTGCTCAATTACTGCAATTTGCTGGTTGTTCATTCCACGCTGAACAAGTTCTTCTTTTACTTTTTCAAGGCCAATCTTATCAAGCTTATCAATAGCGATGGTGATGTCAACCATTTTATCTGCACCGCCACATACTTCTGCAAGTGCTGCTAATATTTTACGGCTGTTGATTTTTATTTCAACTTCAATTCCAAGTTTTGTAAACACAGTTGCATAAATGTTTGCCAGTTCCACTTCGTTCAGCAAAGAATAACTTCCCACCACATCTGCATCGCATTGATAAAATTCCCTGTAACGGCCTTTCTGCGGACGATCGGCTCTCCACACAGGCTGCACCTGGAAGCGTTTAAACGGCATGGTAAGCTGGTTGTGATTCATAGCCACATATCTTGCAAAAGGAATGGTGAGATCATATTTTAATGCACGTTCTGTAATGCCACTTGTATTTTTTCCCTGTAAAACTTTTTCAAATTCAGTTCTTGCTGCTGCATGTTTTTCAGGACGGTCCAGACCATTATTCAGAATTTTAAAAATCAGTTTATCACCTTCTTCGCCATACTTACCCATCAATGTATCAAGATTTTCCATGGCAGGTGTTTCCAGTGGTTCAAAACCATATACTTCAAATACAGTTTTAATTGTACTGAAAATATAGTTGCGTTTGCGAACAACATCTGCTCCAAAATCTCTTGTGCCCTGCGGTAATGATACGTTTACTTTCGCCATCTGTAAGTGTATAGTTTGTTGTTTATAGTTTATTGGTTCTAACGGTCATCTTTTATCGTACCTCTTGCTTATGCTTCTGCACAATCTTTCTGCAGGCAGCATCAATCAGCTCAAATACTTTATGATAACCATCTTCTTTGCCATACCATGGATCAGGAACACTTCTGTTTTCGCCGGGATAAAGTTCGTTGAGCAGCAAATCAATTTTTTCATCATTGAATAAATGTCCGCTCATGTGTTTTACATCCTGGTAATTGCTGCTGTCCATCACATAAATAAAATCGTAACGTTGAAAGTCTTCTTTTACAAATTGCCGGGCTTTTTGTTTGCTGATGTCAACACCGTTCATCTTTGCCACTTTAGTACTTAAATGATGCGGCGGTTCACCAATATGCCAGGATCCTGTGCCCGCACTTTCCACACTCCATTTCAGACCGGCATCCATTGCACGTTGTTGCATTATACCTTCTGCCAAAGGACTGCGGCAGATATTTCCCAGACAAACCATTAAAATTCGCATGGCTGCAAAGATAACTGACAGTTTGATTGAAATGCTTTTACGTATTCATTACAATTTGGTTATGGATTGTATTTACTGCTGCATCTTACTGTTAAACGAAACACCATGACAACAAATCAACTGCTCAATGCCGATTTACTCGACATTATTTTTGAAAACCGTAATAAGGAATACGGTGCGTATGTTTTGAGAAGAGAGTATCCTCAAAACCTGAAAAAAGCAATTGTCTTTATGCTCATTATTGTAGCAGGTGTAATTATTTATGCTTTTGCTACTCCCAAGGTTAACAGGATTTCAGAGTTGGGAAATGAACGTATCCGTGAAGTGGAATTTATTAAGGTTGATGAGCCGGAAAAACCAAAGCCTGAAGAGCAGCGAACTGTAAAAGATAAACCTGCAACAAAAATTGATAAAGTGCCGGTAATTGTAGATAAAGATTCAGTTGAGCATCCCGTGCCCGACAGGAGTGAACCGGAAGAATATGTTCCGGGTGATGAAGACAGTCCCGCAACCGGAAACGGACAGGGAATGGTTCAGGGTCAGGAAGGTGATGAAACTGCAATTACACCAAAACCAGCGGAACCGGAAGCTCCCGCAATTATTGAAGCAGGTGAGGCCGATGTGCAACCTGAGTTTCCCGGAGGTACAGAGGCATGGAGAAACTATCTAAGCCGTATGCTGCGCATGCCCGAAGAACTGGAAGAAGGGCAAAGGAAAACAGTACGCATTCGTTTTATTGTTAATGTAAACGGTGAAATAACCGATGCGGCGGTTGTGCAAAGTGCAGGAGCAATTTTCGACAGGGAAGTATTACGTGTAATTGGTAAAATGCCCAAATGGAAGCCCGGTAAACAAAAGGGCAAAAATATTGCTGTTTATTTCACTCAGCCGGTAACCTTTGTTGCTGAAGCGGAGTAAAATGATTTAACTTGCCATTTTCAGAAAAAAAGTAACATATGTCGGTATTGGATGAGTTCAGAAAAAAACAGAAACGGGTAAACATCCGTGCTGTATTTGATATAATTATGGGAATCATTTATTTGCTGGTGGGTATTGCACTTGTACTGGCAAAATATGCCGGTTTTGAGTTCAGCTTTATCCGTTCTGAACTGGTAATAGTTTTTGGCGTAATTGCCGGCATGTATGGTGGTTTCAGAATTTTCAGGGGAATAAAAACTTATAATCTTGTTGATTAGATAAATGGCAAAACGATTTTTTTGGATGGGCTTAACCGGGTTGATGCTGCTGTTTTCATGCAAGGCAAAAAAGCCTGTACCAAGTGATACCGGAGATAGGGGTACTATTCACATAAGTGTGGATGAAACGTTTAAACCTGTCATTGATGAGCAAATCAAGGTATTTGAAGCGTCGTGGCCGAAGGCAAAAATTCTGGTTCATTACAAATCAGAGGCAGAATGCTGGAAAGACTTGCTCAACGACAGTATAAGAATGGTAATAGTTACCCGGCAGTTAACCAAAAGTGAAAACCAGTATTATGCCGATTCACTTGGATTTTATCCCAAAAGTGATTTGCTGGCTTATGATGCTGTAACATTACTGGTTAACAGGAAGGAAAAAGACTCTGTTTTTACAAAAGAAGAGGTTGTTCAGATGTTGCAGGGAACCGGCAAGCATTCTTATAAGCCTGTTTTTGACGGGGTAAGTGCAACAAGTACGGTGAGGTTTGCAGTTGACAGTATTTTAAAAGGGGAAAAACTGAATACAACGAATATTACTGCGGCCCATACAAGTTCAGAGGTTGTAAAATACATCAGTAACAATACCGGCTACATTGGCTTTGTAGGCGTAAGCTGGATTGGCAACCCTGAAGATACTGCACAGGTTGAAATGCTGAAAAAAGTGCGGATGGCATGGCTGCCCTGCGATAGTTGCGGCGATGACTCTTATACAAAGCCCTGGCAGGAGGAGATTTTAACAAGGCGTTATCCATACTCAAGGGGTATTTATTACGTCTTAAAAGAAAACCATCTTGGCTTGGGAAATTCGTTAGTGAGTTTTATGAAAGGTGACAGAGGGCAGTTGATTTTCAGAAGAGGTTACCTGGTTCCGGCAGTACGGATTTTCATGATGAGAGAAACAAAGCTCAAATTGGTTAAGCCCATTAAACAAATAAAGTAACACTTGTTAAGCAAATAATGTAATACTTTTACCGCCCCAAAAGGCGTGATTTCGTAACTAAAGAACAAAATGAAAATGAAACGGTCACTTAGTCTGGTATTCTTAGCAATCGTTTGTGTGCAGCAGATTTTTGCACAATCCCTTGAAGAAGGAAAGAAATTTATGTATTATGAGCGTTTTAATAGTGCAAAGGATGTGTTTGCAAAACTGCTGGCGGCTAATCCCGCTAATGCAGAGGCAGCCTATTGGCTGGGTCAGGCATATATTGGACTGGAAGATGATGCTGCAGTAAAGAAAGCTTATCAGACTGGCTTGCAGAGCAATCCAACTTCTCCGCTTTTACTAAGTGGTATGGGGCAGATTGAGTTAACTGAAGGTAAGACAGCGGATGCCCGTAACCATTTTGATATGGCATTAAACAGCACAAAGTTTAAAGATATTGAAGTGCTTAAAGCTGTTGCCCGTGCAAATGCTTATGCCAATGCGGGTGATGCAAATTATGCAATTGCCCAGATGCAAAAGGCAACAACATTAAAGGGCTTTAAGGATCCTGAAGTATATATTATTATGGGCGATGCTTACCGCAAATTAATTGATGGCGGTAATGCAGTGCTTGCTTTTAAAAATGCACTGGCAATTAACCCAACAATGGCATCTGCTAAATACAGAGAAGGCCGCATTTACGAAAGTCAGAAAAACACAGAATTCTTTCTGGGAGCTTATGAAGAAGCCATTAAAATGGATCCTAACTATGGACCCGCATACTATTCTTTATATGTTTACTGGTATTTCCGTGATGTTTCAAAAGCGGAAGGTTACCTGAACAAGTACATATCAGTAATTGATGCCGATCCGCAAAACGATTATTATACCATTGACCTGAAATATGCAGCACAAAAGTATGGTGAAGCCATCAGCATGAGTGATGCATTGATCAGCAAAGTTGGCCCCGATGTGATTAAGCCCCGTATTTACCGTTTGAAAGCATACAGCTATTTTAAGCTCAATGATTATGCAAATGCAAAAGCAAGTGTAGATGATTTTTTCAAAAAAGCACATAGTCATGATATTGTTCCCAAGGACTATGAACTGTATGGTGACATCATGGCAATAACTCCCGGCTCTGAGTCAAAAGCATACGATTTTTATGATAAGGCAATTTATACAGATACCATATTTGAAAATAAAGTTGAATATGTTCAAAAAGCAGTTGATCTTGCAAAAAAGCAAAAAGACATCGTTGCCGTATCAGACTGGTTGGCCAAACAATACAGTTTTAAGAAAAGTCCCTCGAATGTTGATTTGTACAATTTAGGAAGATCTTATTTTGACGCAGGGTCTGTTGTGTTTCCGTATTACAAAAAGGCCGACAGTTGTTTTGCAATCTACACAGAAAAATACCCTGATCAGGCTTATGGATACTACTGGCGTGGTCGCAGTAATTGGAGCATTGATACAAGCATGGCAAACGGAATGGCCAATCCTCATTTTGAAAAATTCATAGAAGTTGCAACTACCAGTAAAGATTCTGCAACTTTCAAAGGTCAGATAAAGGTTGCTTATAAATATTTTATCGGATACAATGTATTTGTAACGAAGGATTATAAAAAAGCAATTGAATTCTGCGATAAGATTCTTGCAATTGATCCAGCCGATAAAGATGCAGATAATTATAAGCGACAGTTAACCGGAGGTAAACAGCAGTCAACAGGTACTGCTCCGGCTGGTGGTTCTCAAACAAAACCAGCCACAAACAAGCCCGGTTCAGGAGCAGCTCCCAAAAAATAGCAAAGACTAAAACAATAATTAATCCCCTTGCATGTGCAAGGGGATTTTTATTTGCTGTATGTAGATTATTACACCCACCTGCCTTATTTTTGCACATTCACAAAAAACAAGAGCATGAGAAGCTTTTTTGTACCGTTATACCTTTGTACCGGTATTTAAGGCAAAACATGAAACAGTTTCCAAAACAAAGCCGCACATGAATTGGTTTTTTTTATTACAGTCTAATCCATCTGTTCAGGCAGTACAACAGGTTAATGACTCTTCCAATTACTTTCCAATCGGTATTCAAATTGTATTTGCTGTTGCATTGGTTTTGGTTATTATGCTGGTAACACACTGGCTTGGCCCGCAGCGTCCAACAGACCAAAAACTCGAGAATTTTGAAAGTGGTATCGAAATTCATGGTAATGCCCGCCAGCCGATGGCGGTTAAATATTTTTTGGTTGCAATTTTGTTTGTGTTGTTTGATGTGGAGGTGATTTTCTTTTATCCTTATGCAGTAAACTTTAAAGAGCTGGGGTGGGGAGGTTTTGCTGCTGTGCTGATGTTTGTAGGGTTTTTCCTTGCAGGCTTTTATTATATTATTAAAAAGGGTGCTTTAACCTGGGAAGATTAGCCAGGTTGTTGAAATTAAATATTTAAAATTTGAAGATTTTGAACTCTCTTCTGAATGTTGTGTTTTAGAAATATGTAAATCTTCAATCTAAAATTTAAAATAGATTATGTCCCGTCCTGTACAGTTTAATATTAATCCAAAACCAGTTGACCACGAAGGTCATATCAGTATGGTTGATTTACCTGCTGGTCATATCGGTGATGGTTTTTTTGCAACAAAAATGAGCGAACTGGTGGGTTTAGGCCGAAAAAATTCACTTTGGCCACAACCATTTGCCACATCATGTTGCGGTATAGAATTTATGGCAACTGCCGGTGCACATTACGATCTTGGACGATTTGGTGCTGAGCGTATGGCCTATACCCCACGCCAGTGCGATGTGCTGATGGTAATGGGAACAATTGCTAAAAAAATGGCACCGGTGTTGAAAAAAGTATATACACAAATGGCCGAGCCACGTTGGGTAATTGCAGTGGGAGCTTGTGCCAGCAGTGGAGGAATATTTGATACATACAGTGTGCTGCAGGGTATTGACCAGGTAATACCGGTTGATGTGTATGTGCCGGGCTGTCCTCCACGCCCCGAAGCAATACTTGATGGTTTAATGAAGATTCAGGATCTGGTTGGGAAAGAAAGCTTGCGCAGAAGGAACAGTGAGCATTATAAAGCTTTGCTGGGAAGCTACGGCATTCAATAAATTGAAGATGGAAGATTCTGGATTTCAGATACACTGATAATCTATAATCATACATCTAAAATCACACATTTAAAATGAGTTTAACTAACGAAATAATTCAGCAAAAACTGGCAGAAAAATTTGGCGGGGAGGTCGGTAATTTTTCTGAACCTTTTGGGATGCTCACATTTGAAGCACCAAAAGAACTTAATTTAAAAGTACTCCAGTTTTTATATGATGATGAAACGCTTAAGTTTCGTTTCCTGACAGATTTACAGGCAGTCCATTATCCTGACGATAAAGGCAGAGAGCTGGCAGTTGTGTATCATTTGCACAACCTGGTTGATAATGTGCGTATCCGTTTTAAAGTGTTTACAGATATTAATCAGCCCGATGTTTATACAGCTACGCAGTTGTTTTTAACTGCCAACTGGATGGAAAGGGAAACATACGATTTCTATGGTGTAAATTTTGTAGGTCATCCAAACCTGAAACGTATTCTGAATGTGGACGAAATGGATTATTTCCCGATGAGAAAAGAATTTCCGCTGGAAGATCAGACACGGGTTGATAAAGATGATGAAATGTTCGGAAGAGGCGGAAGTGTTAAATGAAAATGAGTTTTTTAAATAGAAATAGTATTGTATTTAACCTGGTAATGCTTCTGGTTTTTCTGACTGGAGCTGCTTTGTTTTTGTATGATTATTTGAGCAGCGAATTTCAAAATGTAACCAGAGAAAGAATGAAATTGGTTGGTGCAATTTGTTTTGGCGTACTGGCTCTATTTAAGCTTGTTGAATTGATTCAAAATAAGAATAAAATTAAAGGCTGATATAATTAATTAACAATGTCAGAAGTTCAAAATATATTATTACCGGAAGGTTCAATTGAAAAGAAAACAATAACTCTTAATGTTGGCCCAACACATCCGGCAACACATGGTGTATTTCAGAATATACTGGAACTGGATGGAGAGAGGGTTATGTCTTCCGTATCAACTGTTGGATACATTCACCGTGCATTTGAAAAATTAGCCGAACGCAGGCCATTGTTTCAGATTACACCAATAACCGACAGGTTGAATTACTGCAGCAGTCCGCTGAATAACATCGGCTGGCACCTGACTGCAGAAAAACTGCTTGGTGTTAAAACGCCCAAGCGTGTTGATTACCTGCGCATCATTATCATGGAACTGGCACGTATTGCCGATCACCTGATTTGTAACTCCATAGTAGGTGTTGATACAGGGGCACTATCGGCTTTCTTCTATGTAATGGAATACCGGGAGTTGATTTATGAAATTTATGAAGAAATATGTGGTAGCCGCTTAACAACCAACATCGGCCGTATTGGTGGCTTTGAGCGCAACTTTACACCTGCTGCATGGCAAAAATTAGATAAGTTCTTAACAGAATATCCAAAGGTGCTGAAGGAATTTGAAAACCTGTTTGACCGTAACAGGATTTTCATGGATCGTACCAAAGGTTGCGGACCAATTTCTGCAGAACGTGCGTTAAACTACGGGTTCACTGGTCCAAACCTTCGTGCTGCCGGTGTGGATTATGATGTACGGGTGCATAGTCCTTATTCATCTTACGAAGATTTTGATTTTGTAGTTCCTGTTGGCACTACCGGTGATGTGTATGATCGTTTTCTTGTGCGTAATATGGAAATGTGGCAGAGCCTTAGTTTAATTGAACAGGCCTACCAGAAAATTCAGGATATGAAAGGTGCCGAAGCAGAAGTATATCATGCAAATGTTCCTGAATATTACCTGCCGAAGAAAGAAGATGTATATACCAGCATGGAAGCATTGATCTGGCATTTTAAAATCATTATGGGTGAAATTGAAATGCCAAAGGGTGAAATATATAACAGTATTGAAGCTGCTAATGGTGAATTAGGTTTTTATTTCATCAGCGATGGAGGCAGAACCCCTTACCGTTTGCATTTCCGCAGGCCATGTTTTATTTATTACCAGGCATTTGAAGAACTGGTAAAAGGAGGAATGCTGAGTGATGCGATTGTAACATTGAGCAGTTTGAATTTGATTGCAGGCGAGCTTGATGCATAAGTAAGTAAAAACTTAAAAGTAAAAAGGTAAAATACTTTCAGCTTTTAATTTTTGAATTTTAATTTTTGACTTTAATATGAAGTTTTCAGACGATAAATTAAAACAGGTGGATGAGATGGTTTCTCACTACCCTGAAGGAAAGCAGAAAAGTGCATTGATTCCTCTGCTTCATTTTGTGCAGAAGGAAAATGGCGGATGGCTCAGCACAGAAGCAATGGATTATACAGCTGAATTGCTGAAGATCACACCTGTTGAAGTGTATGAAGTTGCTACATTTTACAGCATGTTTAACCTGCAGCCTGTTGGTAAAACTATTTTTGAAGTTTGTCAAACAGGTCCATGTATGCTGAATGGCAGTGATGGCATTGTTGCCTATATCTACGAAAAGCTGGGTATTCGCCCGGGAGAAACAACAGATGATGGTTTGTTTACCTTGAAAACAGCTGAATGTTTAGGTGCCTGTGGTTATGCACCCATGATGCAGATTGGCCCCAGCTACAGGGAAAAGTTGACGAAGGAAAAAGTAGATGCATTAATTGAAGAAGGAAGAAAGAAACTGAATTAATATGAATGTAAAAACAGTACGTATCATCAGCTTTGGTTTGTCAACACTGGCATTGATACTGGCATTGGTTTATTTTACCAGCAGCAACAAAGAATCAATGAAAGTATTGGTTTATGTTGGGCTGGGTTTGATTATTGGTTCGATGGTTATCAGAAATCTCATCAGGTTTAAGCCTGATTGGTTTGCGCAGGAAAATAAAAAAGCTGATTAAAATTATTCTGTACAAGTGTGCGACGCCAATGCAGGTGAACAGAGTTACAGAATTTGATAACAAAAAAGAATTGCTTAAAGCTGTAAGCTAAAAGCTAAAAGCTGAAATAAATGGGAAGAAAATTATTATTAGAAAAAGCGCATGTTGAAGGCATCAGGCATTACGATGTGTACCGTCGTGAAGGTGGTTACCGCAGCGTGGAAAAAGCTTTGAAAACAATGTCGCCCGAACAGGTTACAGAAGAAGTAAAGAAAAGTGGCTTGCGTGGTCGTGGTGGTGCAGGTTTTCCTGCCGGTATGAAATGGAGTTTTCTTGCAAAGCCCGAAGGTGTACCTCGTTACCTTGTGGTGAATGCCGATGAAAGTGAGCCGGGCACGTTTAAAGACCGCTACCTCATGGAATTTATTCCGCATTTGCTGATTGAGGGGATGATCTGTGCATCGTATGCATTGGGAAGTAACCGTTCTTACATTTACATACGTGGTGAGTACTGGTGGGTAAAAGAAATTCTGGAACAAGCTATCCAGGAAGCACGCAATGCTGGAATGCTTGGAAAAAATATTTCAGGCAGTGGTTTTGATTGCGACATATTTGTTCACCCAGGCGCAGGTGCTTATATCTGCGGTGAAGAAACAGCGTTGCTCGAAAGCCTGGAAGGAAAGCGTGGTAATCCACGTTTGAAACCTCCTTTTCCTGCTGTAAAAGGATTGTGGGGTTGCCCAACAGTGGTAAACAATGTTGAAACCATTGCAGCAGTTGTGCCGATTGTAAACGACGGCGGCGATGAATATGCGAAACTGGGTACAGGTAAATCAACGGGAACAAAACTGATTTCTGCATGCGGTAATATTAATAAGCCGGGTGTGTATGAAATTGAGATGAATATTTCTGTGGAAGAATTTCTTTACAGCGATGAATACTGCGGCGGTATTGCAAATGGTAAGCGACTGAAAGCATGTATTCCGGGTGGATCATCTGTTCCTATTCTACCTGCAAACCTGTTGTTGAAAACAGCAAAAGGTGATGCAAGAATGATGACGTATGAAAGTTTGAGTGATGGTGGTTTTGCCACAGGCACAATGATGGGTAGTGGTGGTTTTATTGTAATGGATGAAGATCAGTGCGTGGTAAAACATACTTATACATTAGCAAGGTTTTACCGTCATGAAAGTTGCGGACAATGTTCGCCTTGCCGTGAAGGAACTGGCTGGATGGAAAAAATCTTATTGAATATTGAGAACGGAAAAGGTAAGATGAGTGATATTGATTTGTTGTGGGATATTCAACGCAAGATTGAAGGCAATACGATTTGTCCATTGGGTGATGCAGCAGCATGGCCGGTGGCAGCAGCTATTCGTCATTTCCGTGATGAATTTGAATGGCATGTAACCAATCCGTCGGATGCATTAAGCAGGAATTATGGTTTGGCGAATTATGCAAAACCGTTGGAGACTGCGGCTGTTTAAATTTCACACAACGAAACAAAGAATACCAAGTGCACGAAGATGTTTTAAAAAGAGAAAACGAGTTAGCAAAAACTGTACTTGATCTTTGTTTCAGGATTCATAAACTGTATGGGCCGGGATTGTTTGAGAGTGTGTATGAAGAAATTGTTTGTTACGAACTGGAAAAATTGAATATAGAGTTTAAAAAGCAGAAAGCGATACCTCTTATTCATGAAACAATAAAACTGGATGCGGGTTTCAGGGCTGATTTGATTTTGGAGGATAAGTTACTTGTGGAATTTAAATCAGTTGAAACAATTGCGGATGTTCATTATAAACAAGTGCAGACCTATTTAAAACTTGCTGATTTGAAGTTAGGATTATTGGTGAATTTTAATGTCGCTTTGTTGCGTGATGGAATAAAAAGAATTATTAATACTTATTAATATCGTTGTGTTCGTTGTATTCTTAGTCGCTTTGTGTGAAACTAATATATGAGTGAAGAAAAGAAATTATTCAAAGTAACCATCGACAACATTACTGTTGAAGTGGAGCCGGGGACAACCATTTTAAATGCTGCCCGTAAAATTGGCGGCGATGTAACTCCTCCTGCAATGTGCTATTACAGCAAACTGAAAGATAGTGGCGGTAAATGCCGCACCTGTTTGGTGGAGGTTGCTCAGGGCTCAACGGCTGATCCACGGCCAATGCCCAAGCTGGTTGCCAGCTGCCGCACAACAGTAATGGATGGCATGGTGGTAAAGAATATTACCAGCGAACGTGTAGTTGATGCAAGAAATGGAGTGGTTGAATTTTTGTTGATCAATCATCCGCTTGATTGCCCTATCTGCGACCAGGCAGGTGAATGTCATCTTCAGGACCTGAGTTATGAAAATGGCAAAGCGGCCAGCCGCTATGAATTCAAAAAGAGAACATTTGATAAACATGATCTCGGTCCTTACATTCAGCTGCACATGACCCGTTGCATTCTTTGCTACCGTTGTGTATATACAGCCGACCAGGTGAGTGGAGAAAGAAGGCATGGAGTTTTGATGCGTGGGGATCATTCAGAGATTGCAACATACATTGGAAAAAGTCTGGACAATGATTTTATAGGCAATGTAATTGATGTTTGCCCTGTGGGTGCATTAACCGATAAAACATTCCGGTTTAAAAACCGTGTATGGTTTACCAAGCCTGTAGATGCACATTGCAATTGTGATAAATGTTCAGGTGAGGTACAGTTGTGGATGCGTGGCGATGAAGTGCTTCGTGTAACTGCACGTAAAGATGAATGGGGTGAAGTAAAAGATACAACAAAAGGTGAGCCCGGCTGGATTTGCAATACCTGCCGCTTTGAAAGGAAGAAAGTAAGCGATTGGATAACTGAAGGGCCTTCAGTGATTAATCGTCATTCGGTGATTTCGCAGGGACATTATGTTGGTGTTGTAAAACCTCATGAAACAATTAAGAAAGTAACAGGCAGAGATCCGAAATTACTGATGAACATAAAAGATGTGTCGGAAGTAAACCAGGTTGAATTGGGCGAACTGAAAGGTCCTGCAACATCGCAGGTATTTAAACAATTGAAGAAAGAAAATTAATGAATACTTTTTTATTAGCAATTGACTGGGCATTAGTGCTTGAAAAAACTATCCTGATAGCTTTCATTGTTATTTTATCAATGGTGGTGGCTATGTATGAAACATGGGGCGAACGCAGGCTTGCGGCATTTATACAGGACCGTTTAGGTCCTAACCGTGCCGGCCCTTTAGGATTACTGCAACCTTTTGCAGATGCCATTAAGTTGTTTATGAAAGAAGAAATTATTCCCAATGCATCGAATAAATTTCTGTTCATACTCGGTCCTTCAATGGCAATGCTTACGGCTTTATTAACCAGTGCAGTTATACCGTGGGGCGATAAAATTGAATTGTTTGGCCGTACTATTTCATTGCAGATTGCTGATGTAAACATTGGTATTCTGTTTGTGTTTGGTGTGGTTAGTTTAGGTGTATATGGAATTATGATTGGTGCATGGGCCAGTAATAATAAGTTTTCACTGATGGGGGGATTGCGTGCAGCATCGCAGATTATTTCGTATGAACTGGCAATGGGCATCACAATTATTACTTTGGTAATGGTTACGGGAACATTGAGCCTTGGTGAAATGGTGAAACAACAGCAGGAAACAGGGTGGTGGAATGTAGTTAAACAGCCTGTTGGCTTTGTAGTTTTTCTTATCTGTGCATTTGCTGAATGTAACAGAACTCCGTTTGATTTGGCTGAAGCAGAAAATGAATTGATTGGAGGATACCATTCTGAGTTTTCGAGTATGAAGCTCGGCTTTTATTTGTTTGCTGAATACATTAATATGTTCATCAGCAGTGCAATTATGGCAACTTTGTTTTTTGGTGGTTACGATATTATTCCTTTTTATGATGAAAGCGCATGGGGCTTTTCTGTAAACACAATGGCTGTATTAGGTGCAGCTGCATTGTTTGCCAAAATTCTCTTTTTCATCTTTGTATTCATGTGGGTACGCTGGACAATTCCACGTTTCCGGTATGATCAATTAATGAATCTCGGTTGGAAATCGTTGATTCCGATTTCACTTGTATGGATGCTGGCAACAGCAGTGTTTATGCTTGCAAAAATGTAAAGTGAACAAAACTGATTTGGACAAAATTTATAAAAGAAGTAAATGCAATTAACAAACAGATCAAAACAGGTTGATCGCAGACCAATGAACTGGGCAGAAAAGATGTACATGCCTGCTATTCTGAAGGGAATGGGAATTACGTTTGGTCATCTTCTGAAAAAGAAGGTAACCATTCAATACCCGGAGGAGAAGAGACCTTTCAGTCCGGTGTTTCGTGGTTTGCATATTTTAAATCGTGATGAAGAAGGCCGTGAGCGTTGCACAGCATGTGGCTTGTGTGCAGTTGCCTGTCCGGCTGAAGCTATTACAATGGATGCGGCAGAGCGTTTGCCCGGCGAAGAAAATTTGTACCGTGAAGAAAAGTATGCTGCGAAGTATGAAATAAATATGCTCCGCTGCATTTTCTGTGGTTTATGTGAAGAGGCTTGCCCCAAAGATGCCATTTATTTAACTGAAACTTTTGCTCCGGCCAATTACAGCAGAAAGAGTTTCATTTATGGGAAGGATAATTTAGTGATTCCTCATCCGCAACAAGATCCGGAAGGATTTGCTAAAGCAAAGGGATTAATTGACGAACGAAAGGCGCAAGCCAAACAACAGACTGCTTAATATGAATATTACTGAAATTTTATTCTGGTTCCTGAGTGCATTGGCACTAAGCGGAGCTTTAATGATGGTATTCAGCAAAAATCCGGTGTACAGTGTGCTTTGGCTCATTGTTGTGTTCTTTGCTATATCCGGTCATTACATTTTATTGAATGCACAGTTTCTTGCAATAGTAAACATCATTGTTTATGCAGGTGCTATTATGGTACTCTTTCTGTTTGTGGTGATGCTGATGAATCTGAATGCCGATAATGAGCCGCAGAAAAACAAATGGCTGAAAATTGCCGGTGTTATTGCAGGCGGATGTTTAATGCTGGTATTTGTTGCAGCTTTACGGCAAACAGAAACGCTGGCTGCACAACAGGTAAACCTTGGTGGTTCATCGGGCTTAATTCGCCAGCTTGGTAAAACATTGTTTACCGATTATGTGCTTCCGTTTGAAATAAGCAGTGTGTTGTTTTTGAGTGCAATGGTTGGTGCAGTAGTAATAGGGAAGAAAGGAGATTAGAAATTTAATAATTTGAGAATTTGAAAATGGTCAGCGGGCGTGAATTCCTGCCAATTTTCAAATTTCCAAATTGAATAACTCTCAAATTGTAGTATGCCGATAAATTATTATATCATTCTTGCAGTTGCTTTGTTCAGCATTGGTGTGGCAGGCGTTTTAACACGCCGTAACGCAATTATTATTTTTATGTGCATTGAGTTAATGCTGAATGCAGTGAACCTGCTGCTGGTTGCATTTTCAAAAATGCATTATGCAACAGTTGCAGAAATTTCGCCTGATGCTGTAACAGGGGTGGAAGCACAATTGTTTGTGTTTTTTATTATGGTTGTTGCTGCTGCAGAAGTGAGTGTTGGACTTGCAATCATTGTTATGATGTACAGGAATATTCATAGTGTGGATGTAAACTTTTTGAACAGATTAAAACATTAAAAGCTGAAAGCAGAGTGCTGAATATTTTAATGGTATTTGGCATTCAGCTAAAGCATTAAGCATAAGCGTTTATGAGTAAATTGGTTTATTTAGTTCCGTTGTTTCCATTGATTGGATTTTTAATTAACGGACTTGGAAGAAAAGGGTTAAGCAAATCGCTGAGTGGTATTATTGGCAGTGCTGTAGTGCTTGCTTCCTTTATTGTAAGTCTGCTTGTTTTTAATGAAACAAGAGCTGAAGGATTTGCTGCTGTTCCTGTTCAGTTATTTGAATTTATCAATACTGCAGGAATCAACATTCCGTTTGCATTCCAGGTTGATCAGCTGTCTGCATTGTTTCTGCTCATTATTACTGGTGTAGGTTTTCTCATTCATGTTTATTCAATTTCTTACATGCGTGATGAAGAACCGCCGCATTATGCAAGATATTTTGCATACCTGAATTTATTTGTGTTCAGTATGTTGCTGCTGGTGCTTGGCGCCAACTATCTCATCATGTTTATTGGCTGGGAAGGCGTTGGGCTTTGTTCATATTTACTCATTGGTTACTGGTTCAAGAATACTGAATATGGAAATGCTGCAAGAAAAGCATTTGTGATGAACCGCATTGGTGATCTTGGTTTCCTGCTTGGCTTGTTTTTTATACTTCAGCAGTTTGGATCATTAACTTATACCGATGTGTTTAGCCAGGCTGCAAATATGAGCAGCGGCGATACAATTCTTGTTGTAATTACATTGTTACTCTTTGTTGGAGCCACCGGTAAAAGTGCACAGATTCCTTTATACACATGGTTGCCCGATGCAATGGCTGGCCCCACACCTGTATCCGCACTTATCCATGCTGCAACAATGGTTACAGCCGGTATTTACATGATTGCACGCAGCAATATTTTATATACGCTGGCACCGGTATCTCAAACAGTAGTTGCAGTGGTTGGTTTGGCAACAGCAATCCTCGCAGCAACAATTGCCATCAAACAAAATGATATTAAAAAAGTACTGGCTTATTCAACCGTAAGCCAGCTGGGATATATGTTTGTTGGGTTGGGTGTGGGTGCCTACACCGGGGCAGTATTTCATGTAATGACACATGCTTTCTTTAAAGCATTGTTATTCCTCGGTGCCGGTTCTGTTATTCATGCCATGCATCACGAACAGGATATCCGCAAAATGGGCGGACTTGCTAAGAAACTTCCTGTTACTCATGCTACATTCTTAATTGGCTGTATTGCCATAGCAGGGATATTTCCGTTGAGCGGATTTTTCTCCAAAGATGAAATACTTGTTCATGCACTGGAAGCAAATACAATTTATTACATCATTGGTTTGCTTGGAGCTTTGATGACTGCATTTTATATGTTCCGTTTATATGCTATGACTTTCCGTGGTACTTTCCGTGGCACAGCTGAACAGGAACATCACCTGCACGAAAGCCCCTGGCAAATGACAATGCCGCTTGTTGTGCTTGCGGTACTTGCTGCTGTTGCAGGGTTTGTTGGTATTCCTGAATTGTTTGCTCCCAATGCACATGCACTTGAGCATTATTTAGATCCGGTATTTGCAGCATCAAAATCACACACCGAAACAACTCATGCCTTAGATCATTCAACAGAATGGATATTGCTGGTTGTAAGCCAGGCATTGATATTAGCATCCATCATCTTTGCATGGACACGTTTCAGCAAAAAACCTGAAACAGGCGAAGCAACAGGGTTTGGAAAAGTACTCGCTGATAAATGGTATGTGGATGAATTATATGATTCCATAATCACAAAACCTTTAAATGCTTTCGGGACGGTGCTGAATCGTTTTGTTGAGAAAACCGGTATTGACGGACTGGTAAATGGCGTTGGAAAATCTGTTCAGTGGGGGGGGCGTCAGTTGCGTTTATTACAAAGCGGGCAGGTTGGGATGTATATACTCTGGATGGTGCTTGGAATACTTGTGTTTTTTGCAATTACATTATTTATCTGATTATAGATTAACTGTTTTATGACTGCATTATTGTTGATATTGATTCCGTTGATTGGTGGCCTCGGTGCTTTTTTTCTGAAAGGTGAAAAGCAGGCAAAATCATGGAGCCTGATTGTATCAATTGCTGCACTGGCAGTAATGGTGTACACTTTACTATCCGGCAACCCTGCTTACAAACTTTATTCTGCCCCCTGGCTGCCGCAACTTGGCTCATCGTTCAGCCTGATGATGGATGGAATGAGTTCGGTTCTTTGCCTGCTTACTGTAATTGCTTATCCCATTATTTTTAAAACAACATGGAGCAGTAAATACGCATCGTCAAACAGTTTTTATGGATTGATGCTGTTAACCATGGCTGGTATATTGGGTGTGTTTCTTGCAGCCGATGGTTTATTGTTTTATTTCTTCTGGGAACTTGCATTAGTACCGGTTTATTTTCTTTGTTCTAAATGGGGTGGTGAGAAACGCATTGCAGTTACATTCAAATTTTTCATTTATACTTTCATCGGTTCGTTGTTAATGCTTGTAGGTTTTATCTGGCTTTATTATCAAACACCCGATGCTTCTTTCTCCATGCAATCGTTGTATGCTGTAAAACTTTCCACAGCACAGCAGGCATGGTTGTTCTGGTTGTTCTTTATTGCATTCGCTATCAAGATGCCGGTATTTCCTTTTCATACATGGCAGCCCGATACATACGAGCAATCACCAACTGCAGTTACAATGGTGCTGAGTGCACTCATGGTGAAGATGGGTTTGTTTGCAGTTGTTCGCTGGTTAATTCCTTTGTTCCCTGCAGGGGCGTATGAGTTCAGTAATATAGTTATCGGGATGAGTGTGATTGGAATGGTGTATGCAAGCATTCTTGCAATGAAGCAGGACGATCTGAAACGTTTGATTGCTTATTCTTCCATTGCGCATATTGGTTTAATGAGTGCCTCTCTGTTCACTCTTAATGAAAGTGCATTGCAGGGCGCAATGATCCAGTTCTTCAGTCATGGTGTAAATGTACTGGGTATGTGGATTGTTGTTGAACTGATTGAGAGACAGTTTGGAACAAGAAAAATCAGTGAGCTGGGCGGTATTGCACAAAAGGCGCAGGGCTTATCCATTCTTTTGGTAATCGTAGCTCTTGCGAATGTAGCCTTGCCACTTACGAATGCATTTATTGGCGAATTCCTGATGTTTAATGGCTTGTTTAAGTTTAATGTATGGTTTGCTGCTATCGGCGGATTAAGCATTATTCTCAGTGCGGTTTATACATTACGGATGATACAAAAAGTTTTTTACGGTAATACCAATGATCTTACAGCAAAGGCAGTTGATATTTCCTGGTTTGAAAAATCAGGACTTGTTGTAATTGTGATTTTTATTTTCGTATTGGGAATATTTCCAAAACCTGTATTTGCCCTGGTGAATGATACAGTAACAACAATCTTAGGAATCTTTAAATAATTTAACGAAGAACGATGAACCTGATTTTAATTTCAGCACTTTGGGGAGTTGTGATGATGTTTAGCGGATTGTTTGTCAAAAGCAGAACAACAGCCAAACCAATTGCTATAACAGGAGCTGTTGCATTGCTTATTGGTAATATTTTTGACATTGCCGGTAAAATGATTATCAGCAGTGATTTTAAGGGAATGCTGCAGTATGAGCGTTTTGGATTGATATTTCTCACTGTTCTTATCATTGCATTGCTGGTTTATTTTTTACTCAGCGGAGATGAAGTGATGGCTGTTGGAAAACATCCTTACGAATACTTTGCATTGATTTTCTTTATCATTTGCGGAGCAGGATTAGTTGCATTGTTTAACAACCTGCTGATTTTATTTATTGGTATTGAAATCATTTCTATCCCTTTATACATCTTAACAGCATCCGACAAACGTAACCTGAAAGGAAATGAAGCTGCGTTGAAATATTTCCTTATGGGATCTTTTTCAACAGGCATTATGTTGCTTGGTATTGCTTTTCTTTATGGCGGTTCTGGTTCTTTCAGAGTAGAAAATATTGGTGCATCAGCTAATGAAAGCTATATGATCTTTACAGTAATTGGCATTGTGCTGATCATGCTCTCTCTTGCGTTTAAAGTGTCTGCTGCTCCTTTCCATTTCTGGACACCCGATGTATATGATGGGGCGCCAACTGTATTTACATCATTCATGGCTACAATCGTAAAGGTTTCTGTATTTATTGGCTTTCTGAATTTATTTGCCAACGGTTTTGCCAACATGACTGCTAAATGGCAGCTTTCAGTAAGCATTATTATTGCACTTACACTTTTTATAGGAAATATCACTGCTGTTTATCAGCAGAGCGTAAAGCGTATGCTGGCCTATTCCAGTATTGCCCAAGCCGGCTTTATGATGTTCTCTGTGTTTGCAATTAACGATATGGCCAAACAGGGACTGTTATTATATGCTGCTGCATATTCGCTTGCAACAATCGGCATTTTTGCAGTACTGTCGAAAATGAAAGATTACACATTTGATGGTTTTAATGGCTTTGCAAAGAAGCAACCCGTACTTGCATTTGTATTGGCTGTATGTTTCTTTTCACTGGCAGGTATTCCTGCAACAGCAGGTTTCTTTGCAAAATATTATGTGCTGGCAGCAGCAGTAAAAGCAGGCTCTTATTTATGGCTTGTAATTTTTGCGGTGATCATGGCAGCAGTGAGTGTTTATTACTATTTCCGTGTGATACAGGCCATGTATTTCAAAGATGGGGAAGGACAGGAAATTGTTGTAACACCTGTTTTTAAAACAATCATGGTAATTGTTGCAGCACTTGTTATTGTGCTTGGTTTATTGCCAAGCCTGCTTACAAACTTTCTTACACTTTACTAATTGAAAAATCAGTTAATAAAATCCCGTCATTGTTTTATTGCAGACGGGATTTTTAATTTTATATGATTTAATTATTGCCGTTGTACAAAGCGTATCATGGCGCTGCTGTTCTCCGTACTTTCAAGATTAGCCGTATATCGCTGGTTATTGATATACGCAATCATGAAGGACGTATTTGGCGGAATAGAACCTAAATTTTCAGCTACCATTACCAGCTCGTTGCTTTCAGTTAAATCTTTCGTTGCAAATTTTACAATGTATGGTTTGTCAGTAAGACGGACATGTTCAAATACAAGTTTACTGTTCATGAAAAGCGAAATAGAATCACCGTCAATTTCTGCATTATCATAAAAATGAATTTCAATACTGTCGCCTTCCAGCGGAAGTTCAGTGGTTAATACTTTCTTCCGCTCAATAAATTTCTCTTTGATATCAGGTTGTTTGGTAACAGCAACTACCGGTTCTTTTTCAGGTGCCGGTGTTGTTTCAACTTTTGTTATTGTGTGAAGAGTGTCTTTCCGGGCAACCGGTTTTTCTTTTACCACAACCGGTTCAGGTTTGGGCTGTACTGTTGATGAAGAATGTTGAACAGGTGGCTGTGGTGTTACAGCAACAACTTGTGGATGCTGAACAGTTTGATGCACTCTTGCAATGCTGTCAATAATCTCCGGATCATTAGCGCCCACCGTATAATTTTCAATAACAAAATCCCATTCATCGGTAAACAGGTTACGTTCAACTTTATCAAGATGCACAGTGCCTTTCTCTTTCTGTTCTTCTTTAGTTACTGCTTTGCCATCAAGCATCATTTCACCACTTCCGGGGCAATTAAAATCTGCTTCCATCAACAATGGAATTTCGCCAGGGGAAAGAATATTTACCTTGGGCGATTTGCTTTCAATCAGTTCATCATCCCACCACACAACCTGGTTCGTTTGCTGGTTAAAATATCCTTTTACAGTATAGCGGCGGTAATTGGCAGCAGATTCATAATAATAAGAAGTTCCATACAAGCTGTCGCCTTTCTGAATCAGTTTTAATTCCAGCTTACCTTGTCTTAGCCCATTGCCGGCTTTTCCTTTCCACACACCTGTAATCATTTGCGCCTGTAACGCACAAATACCGAGAAATAAGAAATGAAGCAGTAAAACAAAACGATTCTTCATGGAACGAAATAAGTTATTGCTAAAACGGCTGTGGGGAGGAAATATTTTTAATGGATGTTAAAGATTTGGGAAAGTTTTTTGTAACTCACCAGTGAGCAGTGAGGTATGCAGGTGTAAATAAGATGACTGATTGAGTATTATAAACTAATGATCATTTGTTGTATAATAAATCAGATCGTTGCTTGAAATATGATTTTTATCAGCTGTTAAAGGTTTATTTATGATTAGTTTTGCAATGAGACAAATAACCGTTAATTGTTCGTATTTCATTTTTCAGTTTCTTGTCCCTCCTTATTTTATTACCAATTTTATTCAGTGCAACAACATGACGCAGCAAACTCCTTTTCATAAATTTCATATACCAGTAATGGGCCTGGCATATACCATTGATAGCCCGGTTAAAGTGGCCCAGTACGGAATCGCTTCTGTTGTATCAATCGTGGAAGACAAACTGGTGGAAATGATGCGCAGCTATTATTATCCAACCATTAAGCAGGAGTATAAGCCAATTACTGAAAAAGAACATGATTACAGGGCAAAGAGGATTACGGATTACCTCAACCTGATGAATACCATTGTACATCAGCAGGTGGAAAAAATCAGGAAGACGGCTTTTGAAACAGGCTCTGAAATCGTTAAGTATTTTGAAATGCTTCCCGAAGACAGTAAGATGAAAAAGCTGTACAGGGAAATGATGGCAACTTCTGACCAGTCGTTAAAAAGCAAAATTGAAGCGAAGCTTCGGGCATACATTCAACCCGGCAGCATTGATGTAAATATTATGACCAAGGTTGACCGTAATACCTTTACCAAAGAAGGTACTGTTGTTGAAGATGGCTCTGATGCTGTAACGGCTTTGCGTGGTTATGTAAAAAGCGACCTGGTGAATTCATCTGTTGTGTTTTCAGCAGGAATGAATCCACGCCTGTTTAATTACATGGAAAGTTGCCATGAACTTCATGAAAATGAAAATGGTGTATTTGCTAAGAAGGTAGTGATTAAGGTAAGTGATTACCGTTCTGCATTAATACAAGGTAAATACCTTGCTAAGAAAGGAATTTGGGTTAGTGAGTTCAGAATAGAATCAGGTTTGAATTGTGGCGGACATGCATTTGCAACTGATGGTTATTTAATGGGGCCGATTCTGGAAGAATTTAAATCAAAACGACAGGAGCTTACTGATGCTTTGTTTGAAATATATAATGCAGCATTACAAAAAAGTAACAAAGAACCATTTGCAGAACCACCTGCTATCCTTTTTTCCGCACAGGGAGGTATTGGTGATTTTGAAGAGGATAGTTTTTTACATGACTATTATAATATTGACAGCACCGGATGGGGTACACCTTTTTTATTAGTACCTGAAGCAACAACAGTTGATGATGATACTTTACAGAAGTTATGTGATGCAAAAAAAGAGAATGTTGTATTAAGTAAAAATTCCCCGCTTGGTGTGCGTTTTCATTACCTGAAAGGAACAACAGCCGATGAAATAAAACAGGCAAGAATACAAAAAGGAAAACCCGGAAGTCCCTGCAGCGAAAAACTGCTTGCATTTAATACCGAGTTTACCGAAATGCCTATTTGTACTGCATCTTTCAAATACCAGAGGTTGAAAATTGCACAACTTCAATCGTTGAATCTACCGGCTGATGAATATGAAAAACAACTGAGTGATATTACTGCAAAGGAATGTTTGTGTGTGGGTCTTAGTAATACCGCATCAATCAAATATGACCAGCCGTTTTTTAATAAGAGATTTGATGTGAACGTTTGTCCCGGTCCAAACATTGTTAACTTTTCTGAAGTGGTGTCATTACAGGCAATGACCGATCATATTTACGGGCGAAAAGAAATCAGCATGAACAAAAACAGGCCGCATATGTTTATTGCTGAACTGAGGCTTTATATTGATTATATCGCAAATGAATTGACCGACTACAAGGAAGGCGACGAGAAAAGGAAAAAATATTTTGAATCATTTTTTCAGCAGCTGTTTAACGGAATTGATTATTACCGTACACTGCCGGGTGTGGCTGCAGGTAACAAAGAAAAGTTTCTTAGCGACCTGGAAATTGCAGAGCAGGATCTTGTTGCTTTATGCCAGCAGTATGAATTAGCTGTTGCAAGAGCCGAAGCTGCAGTAGTTGCCTGATCCAGGGATTGATCAGATTATTTCAGCACATCATCCATTTACATTTTCTGTAAATATTTTAGTTAGCCGGGCGTTACTGCCCGGCTAACTGTTTCTATCTGCAGGAAAGAAAGTTTATCTTCATCTTACAATGGTTTTAGTATTACAGATATTACTGGTGCTGCTGATGATTATATTAGCCATTATCATTGCTTTCCGCATCAGCAGGAAAAAACCATTGCGACAGTTGCCTGCTAATTACAAAGAGCTGCTGTACGACTATGTAAAATTTTACCGTGAACTTGATGAAGAGAAAAAAGAAGAATTTGAAAAACGTGCAGAACAGTTTTTATCGGCAGTAAAAATAACCGGCGTAAATGCCGAGGCTGAAGATCTTGACCGTGTATTAATTGCTGCCGGTGCCATCATCCCTGTGTTTAACATCCACGACTGGCAATACATTAACCTGCATGAAGTGTTGTTATATCCCGGTGCATTTAATTACGATTTTGACCAGCATGGCAGCGACAGGAATATTGCCGGCATGGTAGGCACAGGTGCTATGCAGCATGTAATGGTGATTACCAAGTGGCAGTTGCGGCAGGGCTTCATCAACAGCAACGATGCACATAATACAGCCATTCATGAATTTGTGCATCTGATTGATAAAATGGATGGAACAATGGATGGTGTGCCTGAAATTATTCTTGAACGTAAGTACACCGAACGCTGGCGCAGGCTGATGAATGAAACAATTGAACAAATGAAAATGTACGGCTCGGATATTGATATGTATGCTGCAACAAATACAACAGAGTTTTTTGCTGTGATCTCCGAATACTTTTTTGAACAGCCTCTATTACTTCAGCAATATCACCCCGGTTTATTTGAAATGCTGCAACGCATTTACAAAACAGGCGACCGCTAAAGCAAAGGCTTTACCAGCTTGTTTTTTAACCACTTCCCGATTTTCAGCTTACCACGCAGCCAAAACTTTCGGTTTGTTCAGGATATGATTTATATCAGTACGGGGGTAATTGCTGTGCTATATATTTAATGTCAAATTTTTTAAACTATGGCATCGAATAAAATTACTCAACTGCTCGGTGATCAGGCTGCGTATTTATTAGATCACAAATGCAGTACTGTTGACAAGTCAACACTTCATTCTCCTTCTCCTGATTATGTAGACAAGGAAATGGCTATGGGAAACCGGAATAACAATGTGCTGAAAAGCATGCAGCAACTCTTAGGGCATGGCCGTCTTGCCAACACAGGTTATTGCAGCATTTTACCTGTTGACCAGGGAATTGAACACAGCGGTGGCGCATCATTTGCACCTAACCCTATTTATTTTGACCCGGAAAATATTGTAAAACTTGCTATTGAAGGTGGTTGCAACGGTGTTGCTTCAACCTTTGGTGTTTTGGGTGCTGTAAGCCGTAAGTATGCACACAAAATTCCTTTTATAGTTAAAATAAATCACAACGAATTTATCAGTATGCCTAACCGTTACGACCAGATTCTTTTTGGCACCATCAAGAGTGCATGGGATATGGGCGCAACTGCAGTTGGTGCTACTATTTATTTCGGATCGGATGAAAGCACAAGGCAGATTAAAGAAATTGGTGAAGCTTTTCAAATGGCTCACGAATTAGGTATGGCAACTATTTTGTGGTGCTACCTGCGTAATCCCGGATTTAAAGTGGATGGTGTGGATTATCATTCTGCTGCCGATCTTACAGGACAAGCCAATCATCTTGGTGTAACATTACAGGCTGATATCATCAAACAAAAACTTCCAACAAATAATGGTGGTTACCTTGCAACCAAGCATGGTAAAACAAGCAAACTTGTTTACGAAAAACTCACAACAGATCATCCCATTGATCTTTGCCGTTACCAGGTACTTAACTGCTACAACGGAAAAATTGGTTTAATCAATTCAGGTGGTGAAAGCAAAGGAGCAAGCGATGTTGCCGAAGCAGTTTATACTGCAGTGGTGAATAAGCGTGCAGGTGGTATGGGTCTGATATTAGGTCGTAAAGCCTTCCAGCGTCCGTTTAACGAAGGTGTGGATATGCTCAATAATGTTCAGGATGTATATCTTGATAAAGAAATTGATCTTGCATAAAACGCACATTGCATTGCCAAAAGAAAAAGAGCCGCCATTTATGAATGGCGGCTCTTCTGTTTTTATTTTTGTTTATCTTCTTCGGTCCATTCAAGAATATTGTAAAACACATATTCTTCCGGATCTTTCAGATATTTTTTGGCAGCCTTTACATCATCAGAAGTAAGAAACTGAATACTGTCGTGGAAAACCATTTTCGATTCGTGTGCATTCATGTTCACCATCCTTGTTTTTACCTTGCCGTGTTTGTCTTCCACGTCTTTCAGGTAAAGCGGACGGATTTCACCGTTTGTATTTGCAGTAACCACGCAACCGGTTAATCCCTGGTCGAATAATTCTTTTACACCAATACCGAGATAACTGCAGTATTGAAGATCGTAAGCCGCAGGTACAAGACAACGCAGTTCATAACCCATTTCAACCGGGCGGCTTTTTACATTAATGCCCAGTTGCTTTAATTTAATCTGCAGTAAGAGGTTGTAGATATGCGCCTTACTTACGTTACCCAGTTCAGGATGGCCATGCTCATCGTATGTAAACTGTATGCCTGACGATTCAACATCTTCATCATTCATAAAATGAAACACACCTTCACTTACAATTGCCACGCCATAATTAACGCCTAATATTTTGCGTTTGATGATGGATGAAATCATCAGCTTGGTGATTTTATCCAGCGTAAGTTTTGTTTTGTTAAACATTTCAGGAATCACAATCATCGGGAAATGGCAGGCTGTACCAATACCAAATGCAAGGTGACCGGCTTCACGGCCCATTGCTGAAATCACAAACCAGTTACCGGATGAACGGGCATCTTCATAAATGGTACGGCCAATACGCACACCTTCTTCTTTCGCACTCTGGTAACCGAATGTAGGCATACCATCAGGAAGAGGTAAGTCGTTATCAATTGTTTTTGGTACGTGTATATTCTGGATGGGGAATTTCTTCTCCACTAAATATTTTGCAATACGGTTAGCGGTTGATGCAGTATCATCACCACCAATTGTCACCAGCAGTTTTACATTGTTCTTTACAAAGAAATCTGTTTTGAATTCAAGGTCGGAAGGTTTGTAACGGCTCATGCGCAACATACTGCCGCCACGTCCGAGAATACCATCGGCTATTTCAAAATCAATATCAATTGTTGAAGGATTTTCAACAAACAGGTTTTTATAACCATCGTGCAAACCAATTACACGATAGCCATCCCTGAGAAAAATTTTTGATACAGAACTGATAACTGTGTTAATGCCGGGGGCAGGACCACCACCAGCAAGGATTAAAATACTCTTATTGGTCATATGGCTAAGTTTTAAAGTGCTGACAAATATAAATGAAAAGCGGTTTGACCAATGGAAACTATGTGCTTTTGTTTGAATTATTTCCAGACGTTAAAGGCATATGTTGAAAGGCTGTGCAGAACCGTTATCAGCAACTCTTTCACTTTTTCAGAACCTGCCTTTCGCTGATATGCCAGTTTTAAAACCTTGTATAAACAGCCAGCTGCACAACGTTGTTGATGGTATTGGCCGATGCTCCTTTTACGAAAATGTTCATGTAGCCAAGTTCAGCATCCAGCTTTCTGGAGAAGCGGTAACCGGCAGCAATGTAACTTCGGTTCTGATCAAAGAAATGGTTGTTGGTGTTTTGTTTGTTCTGCACATTAAAGAACAGTTCGTTCTGCAAAGCAGCAAACGGACCTTTGGTAAATGCTCTTTTGTTTTGTTTCAGCGGCTGCACATCACGAAAGAAATAACGGAAGCGCTGTGCAAACACTTTATCGCCTGTAAATTTTTCAATAAAGCGCTGCTCCAGCCGCAGGCGGTGACTGAGTGTGCCGGTAAATACTTTGTGTGAAATAATGTATTGTTCCCACACACGCTGTTCGGTAACGCTGCTGGTTGTACCATCAACCTTACGGTAAGTGGGCGTGTAGAGATAACCAACTGTTGCATTCTGGTTGGGGCGGATGTAATACGTGATGCCCGGCCTGATTAACACATTGCGTACGCCGTTCCAGTTATCCTGGCTGCGTACCTGCATATCGAAATGCATACCCCATTTGCTGTTGAATTTTGTACTGTTTAAAAAAAACAGCCAGCCGGTTTGCTCATGATTGGTTTGTGCAATGCTAGTGACAGAAATAAATACGGAAATGATACAAAGCAGGAAATGCTGTTTGGTCATGGCTTGTTTCAGTTGTTGAGCCGCAAAAATAACAGCAGAAGTTTTTGGGTATTGTTAAAATGTGGGGGATGGCGCAAGTGTTCCGCAAAGTACAGCAAAATGAAGCTGAAAAAAAATTAATGTTTTATCCATTTTTCAAATTCTGCTAATTTATCTTTTACAACTTCAATTTTATTATTAAAGTTCTTCATTTTAACGAAAGGACGATGATAGGACTCAATATGTTCTTTCATGATCAAATGTTCTTTATGATTGGTAATAAAATAGTTCAATCCGTTTTCACTGATCATTTCATAAACCTTTTCCCATGAAGACTTAATCTGGATTAAAGATCCGTTATTGATGTAAAGCGATTTTAAATAGGAATTGTCATGGTGTTTACACACACAAACAAGATCATCAATATTCAGGTAAACTTTCTTTTTTTGAATATCCGTTATTAGTACTTTTTTTTCATGTCTGACTAAGGCAAGTTTTAATTCAGCTTCCCGAACATATCGCACAAGGTTTTTGCGAAGGTTTTCCCAAATTGGCTTAACGATATATTTATCAATTTTGTAGTTATTGAAAATTTCCTGCGGTATCTCAGGATTTTCACTTTGATACCCGGTGTTGAAAATGATATATGGGCTGTACCCTGGAATTATCTGTATGCAGTCAAGTACGTCATAAGCACTCCCGCCTTTCAATGCCCAGTCAATAAAAATCAACTGTGGCAAATCTCTTTCAACAATTTTTTTAGCTTCTTCAACATGGTGTGCAAATGAACAGGCTTTCCACTCCCGGAAATTTTCCATCCGCTCCAATATGCCCTCGCAAACTTTAAGGCTGTCTTCAACAATCAGGTATTTTAATTGTTTGTTCATAGTTTCAGCTTCAGGTTAAAAATTAAGTCATTTCTATTTGTTTTCTTTTTTAGTATTCATAATGATACGTTTTAGGAATAGTTATTACAACTTCAGTCCCTTGCCCATCATTCATATTGTTTGATTTATCGTGATAAACAATATCTATTTTAAGTGAATTAAACCGGTTCAGAATACTTATAATTTCAAATAAATTTTTTGTGCCCCGGCCATGATGCAAATGACTGCTTAATGATGCCGCATTTTCTCTTCCTATACCATTATCCATAATTTTAAAAACGATGTAATCACTACTCCCTTCTGTATTAATTGTTAAGATATAGGGTGCTGTTTTTCTATTTCTGAGTCCATGCAGCAAAGCATTCTCAACAACAATTTCCAGGATACCAACCGGAATTTCATATATGTGATATTGGTTTAACCATTCTGCAGAAGGAAGGTTTACCTGAAGTTCTGGCAGGTACATTACCCTGTGAATTTCTATAACATTTTTGACAAGTGACCATTCATTTTGTAAACTGTGACTGACTTTGTTTTTTAATGACTGATTAAAGATCAGATCAATGCTTTCCCCAAGGCGGCTTATCACAGTTTCAGCTGCTGGTTTGTCTTTTAAATCGGCCCCGATTGTGTTGAGTGCATTTAAAATAAAATGAGGTCTGAACTGGTTGCTTAATGTAACTACATTTAAATAACTGATTTGCTTTTGTTGATTAGCCTTTTTTCTTAACGCATTTAACCATAATATAAGGGGTAATAAAATTGAAAGAGAAAGCAAGACCCAAAACCACCATTGCTGCCAGAAATATTTACTGATGACAAATCTGTATTTGTAATGCGATGTGCTGCCATCCTGCTCGAAAACATCTAAATAAAAAACATAAGCACCATTGTTCAAATTTTTGAACGTATTCCTGCTTTGTACTCCTGGAAGTGAATAAATAATGCTGTCACCTTCTTTAATCAATGCAGTCCTTGTAAATCTGGGCAAACAATCAGGGCTCAGATATTCAAATACCATATCAAAACTGTTAATGCCTGCATCTAGTTTGATTGTTTTATCAGGTGACAGAGTAATTGAATTGCTGTCTTTCTGCAGATACGTTGTAACGTTTACTTTGTACAAGGGTAAATGAAGCCACTCGTTAATATCCCATTGATAGAGCATATCACTTGTACTGAACCAGAGAGTGCTGTCGGTTTTTGAAACAAGCATAGTATTTTGCTCCGTAAAACTCGAAAATGCTGCCTCCTGTGGATTGAGGTAACGGACAATAATTCTTTTATTAGCATAGAAACTATCTAAATTTAATAAACAAACACGATTGTAACAACCTAGCACTAACCAGTTTTTATAAACTGTCATGGAAGTAATCCGTTTCACATTGTTCAGCAAGGGATGATCAATGTGATGCAGATTTTTGGGAACAGGTTGCTTTGTATAATCGTTATAATACCAAAGCCCCTTATCATCACTGCCCATCCACACAGTCCCCTTTTTGTCGGTAAGGCAACTGATAAAGCCAATCGGGCTTTCATTTAATCTTGCATCGAACGATTTGCCTTTTTTTGTTGATGGATCATATACTGCAAAGCCTTTTTTGGGATGACCCATCCAGATACGCCCCATTGTATCTTCCGTAATGGTTGTCATACCAAAACCAGCTATTCCTTCCTTTTGTGCCATTTTTTTCCAATTTATGTATGGCTTATCCAAATCTGAAGCATTGCAATAATAAACAGGATTATCATAACCCTCTGCAGATGGCATATAAACCTGGTCACCCTTTGGCGAATGGTAAAAATAATAGCCCACAGGTGTAGAGGGGTTTACTTTAGTCATTTTTCCATGCATATCGTACCGAAGCACACCTCCCTGCATTGATTCGCCAACAAAATACATTTTACCATGATAGTTCAGTGAAGCATTCATGAACGGAAATTTTTGCCGGGGAAGCTCAAATGCCTTATCCGAATAATCATCCACGCCTTTATCTTTTTTTTGTGAAGGGGTTAATATTGTTAGATTACTCTGATAACTGCCTGCCCATATTCTTCCTGCCTCATCCTGACCCAACGCAAAAATGTTGTTACTCTGCTCGTTTTTAAATAACCTTGCATACTTCTTAATAAAAGAAAACACCCTGATGGGTTTATTACCCATACTTACAGTAAGAAAAGGATAATATATATTTCTGTACGTACCGTTTAATATATCATTGCTTTCAAATAAAACTGTTTCAGATTTCACTTCCAAGCTATCAAACTCACCGTATTCATAAAGGCCTTTGTTATCTTGGTACACAAATACATTTTTGAAAAGACCTCCACGCAAATGTCCTCCGTGGTACCAAGCTAAATTATCTTCACCAGTATGCTTGCCTGTTCTGGCAGATATAAAATTTCTGAATGAGTTAACTAAACTCGTATTTTCTTTTCCCTTCTTAGTAAGAAAATAATCTTTAAACGATTGCTCATTATTCAATACATCTATACTTGTTATTATTTTCTTTTCAAAAGCATAATTAACTGTATCAAAAAAGTGCCATGCGAATTTGCTTTCGGGTTCATTAGTTACAAGACAATAACGCTTACTTATTGAAAATGATGTTGCTTCAGCAAAGGACCTCTCATCACCATCCCATTTTACCGTATTCTTTTTAATCCATGAGTAATCTTCAAATTCGTAAATTTCAACATTGCCCTTTATGTATCTGAATAAAAATAATTGTCTGCCATCAATAGAATAGCTGGTAATATACTTGAAGGCTGGGAAGGCAACTGTTTTAAACAAGCTGTCATTTCTTATTACAAAAACATTAGCTGAATTATAAATCCATAATTCACCGTTAGAAGGAGTTATATGATTTAAATAGGATACAGATAAAGGAAAACCAGCCACCTGTTTTATAAAATTGTTACCGGTAATGTGGAAGTTGCCAAAAAAATCACGGGCATAAATTTTACCAGATGGAACTTGATAAAATAAATTGGTGTAGTTGTAACCCGGAAATCCATCAGCATCTCCAAGTGTATAAGTATTTGCAACGCCTGCAGGATGGTGTCTTTGCGACATTGCAGCAGAACAGACAAGTAAAAGAAATATTACTGCCGGGTGCTTCATGTATTAAATGTAAGCTGCTTTTTTAAAAGTATTTTCTGTTTCATGAGTGATTTTTTCGGTTTGGTGATGGGCGACTGATTTTGATACATTCAGAACAGTAATTTCATTATCCGAACAATTTGATCTCCCCCAATCGCATTTTTAAAAAGTCAAGATAAATCTATGAAACAAATCAAAGTGTTTATTCTTTTATTCTTTTGCATTTCGAATTCCTATTCATTTTCACAGGAAGGAATTACAAATTCTGATATTATATCAATGAAGACTGCGAAAATATCTGAAGATGTTATAGTGTCAAAAATAATAACAACCAAATGTAGCTTCGATTTAACTGTCCAGGGGATTACAGGATTAGTCACTGCGAAAATCAGCACAAAAATTATTAAGTTGATGTTTACAAGGACAACACTTGTTGATAATCTTACTAATGATGATGTGATTAATTTGGTTGTTGCGAAAATTCCTACAGAAATTATAAGGATTAAAATCCGTTCAACTCCTCACTCATTTGATACAACTCCCGACGGCCTAATAAAGCTAAAAACAGCAAAAGTGCCGAAGGATATAGTTTCTGACATGATGATTAATCCTGTACAAAAACCAAAGACGAAATAAGAAGAATAAAAATTCATAACTATGGACAGAGTATATTTCTTTATAGTTTGTATTTGTTTTTTTAATTTTTCATTTGCTCAAAATGCTTTGACAAATGGTGATATTGTTAATCTTAAAGTAGCTAAGGTTGATGACGATGTGATTATCACAAAAATATCTTCCAGCAAAACGAATTTTGATTTATCGGCACAGGGTTTAATTGGTTTAAAAACTGCAAAGATTCCGGAGAAGATTATTATTTCAATGCTAAATATTCAAAGATCAAATGAAAAGATTACGAATGACGATATAATTAACCTGACAATGTCAAATGTGTCAGATAGAATTATAAAAGAAAAAATTAAAACAGCCCCTCGCAGTTTTGACGTTTCTACTGAAGGTATAATAAAACTTAAAACCGCTAAAGTATCAAAGGATATAGTAAAAGAAATGATGCAAAATTCAGGGAATGCGGAAACTTCGAACGTTCCTTCATCTTCAGAGACAAAAGTTAATTCTGATAATCCATCTTCTGATAAGGTTTTACGATTTTCGGATGTTGAAAATTCAAAAACCCTTTTTAAAACTTACGATATGTATATAGCTCAAGATGGGAGTGTATTTGCTAAAGGAGATAAGATTACTGTCAAAGCACCTTCTAGCAATGGAAGAGTATTTCAGTATATCTACGAAACAAAAGGATTATCAGGTGTCAAAAATTATTTAGATGCCCGTTATAGTAATAGAGAATTGACCATTCTATTCATAAGTGTGGAAAATTCAGGGACATCATTGTTTTCCAGTAAAAAGTTCAAAGTGGCGCAGATCGTTGCTGCTGGAACAGGCGGGATGCTCTCAAATATTAATATTGATATTGAGAATGCAATTTCATCTAGTGAAATAAAATCTAAAGTAATATCCGAAACCGAAGCGCTTGAAAAGATAAAAAATGCAAAAGACAAGTATGAGTTAGGACTGATTACGAAGAAAGAATATGAAGAAGTAGTAGAAGAAATGAAAAAATATATTAAACACTAATCTTAATACTCACAAATAAAACCCACATTATGAAAAAGTTTACCGTTTTGACTTTCTTGTCCCTAATGTTTGCAATTTCGAATGCAAAAGCACAAGTTTCTTTTGGAATTAAGGGGGGGCTTAATATTGGGAATATGCTCCTAAAATCTGGTGGAGATAAAATATCAACCAATTCTTTAATGGGTGTTCATTTCGGGTTAATAGGAGATTATGATATTTCAGATAATGTTTCTTTTGAAACAGGCTTATTGTTTTGTACAACAGGAGCAAAGTCAAATTCATACTCAATAGATGAAAAAATTTCGCTTAATTATTTGAAGGTGCCAATAAATTTAAAATATGCCTTTTCTAGCGAAAGTAATTTTAAACCATATTTTTTTGGAGGGCCGTATTTTGCATTTGGTGTTGGAGGGAAAATTACATCTGGTGGCTTGTCTGAAAAGATTTCCTTTGGAACAAGCGATAATGATGATGTAAAACCAGTTGACATTGGGTTAAATATTGGAGGAGGTATTTGTTTTAACAAACGATTTTTTGCGAGTGTAGAATATGATTTAGGCCTTGCAAATCTTGCAATATCTTCTGACGATAAGATTCAAAATAGAGGTTTTTCAATTTCTATAGGATACAGATTTGTGAGAGGTGAGTAATTGGCTCTGATATACAATAACCTTAAAAATTAGGTTCCTTTTTCTCAACATTACATAAGGCAAGGATACTATTACTAAAAAAAAGGTATGAAAAGCAAAATATTCTTATTGGTCTCAATTGCAATAATTATTGCAGGGTGCAAAAAAAAAGACAGCGGGCAGCAAAATGCGCATCCCGAAAACTATTCTACTTATTCAACAAACTATTTTGATGTAAGTCAAGGCTCTTACATACAAGCAATAATGCCTGCCACATCTTCGTCAAATTCTCCGGTAATTAGCAATGTTGCAGGTAATGATTATGTATTAACAGGAGGCAGCAGTATTATTTCTTTCGATGCTTCCAATAGTGTTTCGTATGCTTTAGTCGGTTTAGAAGGAGTTGGAGGCTATTACAAAATAAAAAACAGTTCTCTAACATACAACTCGAACAATTCCTATGTGCTCGTGCTTTCTATATCGCAAACTATTATCTTACAGAATATGGTTTTTTTAATTGCTTATATTGATGTTAATGGCCGAGTTAGCAACTATTACAGACTATCTGCTTCTCAATGGACTTGTGGCACTGGTCTATTACAAGTTAATTGTCAATGGGACCGTTATAATGATGTGGATTTGCATGTGATTGAACCAAGTGGTGAAGAAATATATTTTGCGAATTCTTATTCTTCAAACGGAGGGGAATTAGATGTGGATGCTCATGCCGCATGTACAAATGATTCAAAAGAGGCTGAAAATATAACTTATTCCCAAAAAGGTGCGTTTGTTCAAAAAGGACAATATATTGTAAAAGCCAACCTGTGGTCAAGTTGTAATGAAACAAAGCCGACTACTGTTACAACAAGGGCATGGTACAATGGGATTGCTTTAAAAGATCCAAATGGTAAAGACTTCTTTTCACATACATTTTATCCTTCAGATGCAAATCAGCAGGGAGCGAGTGCTGGGTCTACAATTATGTATGTAAATATTGCTTCTGATAAATACGTACAAAGAAATAGTAAGTATCTTCAGCAAAACGATTCTGCCGTCAGTCAAATAACGATTCCGGAAAGCATTATCAAACCACAAAAGGTCGTCGTTTTTCAATATAACAATAGCGCAAAGAAAAAGGTTAAGAACATAAGTCCGACAAAAGGGTTGTAGGTAATACAAAATAATTTGTTTTAACGATTGCAAGCTTCCTGAAAGGTTGGCAATCGTTAAAATAGTAAAATTTTCTCAAGGCGATATTGTAAGTGATTTTTCAAATTTCACAAAACAATCGAGGCAGAATTGAAAAACGAAAGTGATCCGAAAAATATCAGAGGGATACTTTTGCTGGTTTTGCTGAATAGTATTTCCAAACGTACAAGAGTGCGACGCAACAACAGCATCATAGAAGTACTTGCTTCTGCTACATAAAAAAAGGCGACGCCAAAAATGGCATCGCCTTAACTAATCAAAACTACAAAGTCTGTTTATGTCCGTCAACCTTCAGGCGGCAGACATGTAATCTCTTATTACTTACAACTTATAACTTACTACTTCTTCACTGCTTTCAGCATTTCTGTTACAGCTGCTTCGAGCTGGCGGTCTTTGCCTTTCATAAATTCTTCGTAAGGAAGTTCCACTTTAATATCGGGTTCAACCTGCAGGTTTTCAGTTGGTCTTCCTTCTTTACCAATTGTTGCTATCATTGGAATACCAAACACCAATGTGGGGTCAATTTGTGTTTCCCACCACACAGCTGTACCTGTACCGGCAACAGGCATACCTACTAATTTTCCCAAACCGTTTTGTTTGTAGATGTAGGGGAAAATAAATGCATCGCTGTAGTTGCCTTCGCTCATGATTACACAACTTGGTTTGCTCCAGCGGTCCATTGGTTCGTTGGAGTTAACAATATTTCCCTGTGGTGCAAATTTGAGATATGCTTTGCCGCTGAGGAATGTATTGAGATCGTTGTGCAGCCAGCCGCCACCGTTGAAACGTGTATCAACAATGAGTGCTTCTTTGTTGTAATTCTTACCCAGCACTTCATCAAACACAGTGCGGAAACTTCCATCATTCATTCCCTGTACATGCACATAACCAACTTTACCACCGCTGAGTTCATTGGTCATCTTGCGCATTTTTTCCACCCACCGTTTGTACATAAGTGCACTTTCTTCACCAAACGAAATAGGTTTTACAGTTTCTTCAAAACGTGTATTGGTTGAAGGATCAAACACATTGAGCAATACATTCTTTCCAATTTTACGGTTGAGGAATTTTGCCCAGTCCGCTTCATCAGTAATTGCATCACCATCAATTTTTTCAATAATGCAGCCTGCTTTGATTTTGCTGGTTGATTTATCAAATGGTCCGCCTGCAATTACTTCACCAATTTTTAAACCATTGCCTGTAAATGTTTCATCGTACAGCAAACCAAGTACTGCTGTTGCATCGGCATTAACAGGTTGAGGAGAATAACGTCCGCCTGTGTGTGAGCCGTTGAGTTCGCCAAGCAGTTCGCTGAGCAGTTCCTGGAAATCGTAATTGTTGTTGATGTGTGGTAAGAAACGTGCATACGTTTCTTTATACATTTTCCAGTCAATACCATGAATTTTTGGATCGTAAAATTTCTTTTGCACCTGGCGCCATGCATGTTCAAAAATATAACTGCGTTCATCTGCCGCTTTCAGCACCATTTCTGCATTTACACCAACGGGCGACTGGCGACCGCTTTCTACATCCACTTTCATAATGGTGCCGTTGCTGATTAAGAAAATGCTTTTACCATCTTTTGATAATTCAAGACTGCTGGGTGAACCACTGAGCTTCACCAGAATTTTAGTTTCTCTTGTGCGTGGTTCTGTAACCCATAAATCATAACCTCTTTCAAACGATGAGAGATAATATACTTTTGATCCGTCGCTGCTTACAATGTAATCAGCAATTGATGCACTGTTGATGGTTAAACGCAGTACACGATCTTCAAAACCGGTTAACAATGGTTTCCAGTTTGCTTTGGCAATGGAATCTTTTTTCTTCAGCGAATCAACTTTTTTATCCTGGTCTTCTTTTTCTTTTGCCAGTGCATAATCATCTTTGCTGAGTTTCATTTTATCATACAAAGGCTGATCGAGGAAGCCTGCATAAATATCCACTTCACGGCTTCCCTGGAAAGCAAGTGAGCGGCGGCCCAAACGTTCATTCACCCATGTAATGGCTTTGCCATCCAATGCCCACTTGATATTTCCTTGTCCGTAACCCGATTGAATTGGTTTTTCAATGGTGCCGCTTCCATCGGCTTTGATTAATGCAAAGTTGCCGTACTGCCAGGTGCCTTCCTGGTCGTCGCAGATAATCCATTTGCTGTCGGGGCTCCATTTAAAACCCCAATCGCCATCAGCATAACTGTAGTTGCGCCCTTTAGGTAAAATGGTTCTTGATTTTTTTGAAGCTACGTTGTACACTTTCAGGATATTCCTTTCGGCGATGTAAGCAATTTCTTTTCCATCGGGCGAAAATTCAGGACCAAATTCTTCTTCATCCGTTGTAATCACCGGTTCTTCTTTCAATACAGTTGCTGCATAGAAATATGGCTCTTCTTTGCGAACAATGGTGGTTTGAAAAATATCCCAGTTATCGTTACGCTCAGCAGCATAAATAATTTTTTTACTGTCGGGACTCCATGCAACCATGCGTTCCTGCTGCGGTGTATTGGTGATGCGTTTGGTAATACCACCTTCCACACTTGTTACAAACACTTCGCCACGGAAGATGAATGCAATTTCTTTTCCATTGGGTGATACTGCAAATTCAGTAGCGCCGCCGCTGATGGGAAGTATGCGTTCGTTGTTTGTTCTTGCATCGGCATTGATGCTGATGTTTACTTTTTGTGCTTTGCCTTCTTTAAGTGTATAGATTTCTCCATTCCATGTAAAGCAAAGTGTATTATCATCGCTGCGGCTTAAATGACGCACAGGATGATCTTTATAACTGGTGAGCTGCTGCTCAGCCATTTTGTTCAGCACTGGTGCTTTAAAAATATTCTGTGTGCCGTTTTTTTCACTTAAGTAAAAGAAGAACTGTCCGTCATTGGAAAAAACAGGTTCCCTGTCTTCGCCTTCAAAACCACTGACCTTGCGGTAGGTAGCTTTGTTTACATCCATGATCCAGATATCTCTTGTTACTGCTGATGTGTGATGTTTGCGCCAGGGATCTTCATACCCTTTCCTGTCCTGGAAAATAATTTGTGAACCATTGGCATTGAAGTGTGCATTTTCAATTCCTGCTTCACTGATGAGAACAGGTCTGCCGCCACCAACATTTACACTGTATAAATTCTGGAACAGGCGTGGGCTGTAAAAGCGAACATTGTTGGCGCTGATTTCTCTGGCGCTTCCAAAAATCACTTTCTTGTTATCGGTTGTAAAATCGTACGGATAGTCGCCGGAACTATTGTAAGTTAAACGGGTGGGAGTTCCGCCTTCAGCTGGCATTACATATACATCGAAATTGCCATAACGGTCACTTGCAAAAGCAATGTATTTTCCATCATGACTCCACACGGGCATAAAGTCGTGTGCTTCGTGTAATGTAAGCGGAGTTGCAGTGCCACCGGCAGAAGCAACTTTGTACAAGTCGCCTTTGTAACTGAACACGATGGATTTTCCATCGGGGGAAATAGAAGGATAACGCATCCACAATGGGTTGTCCTGGGCTGTAGCTGTTTGAATAAATAATAAAATCAAACAACAGCTGATGAGTTTGTTCATGCTTCTTTAATTTTAAGTTGCAAAAATTAGCAAATGCTAATGTAAATTGCAAATAAGGGTATGACAACACCACTCATCAATATTTTAGAAAAGAACAGGCAGCTTTTTTACCCGGTGGTTCCTTTTGAACCGGGTAAAGACCGTTTGCTGCAAATGGATTTTACAGAAGCGAATAAAGAGCTTACCAAAGCTGTGATTGAATATGTGCCGCACTTTACGGATTATGTGCAGAAGCAATTGCTGGCTGCAAATGCGAAATATGGTATTGGCGGATATGCTGAACACCGTACCGTTTACAGCCGCAGCAAAGTGTTTGATGCACCCGGTGTTGGCGAACCACGACGTTTGCATTTAGGTGTTGACATTTGGGGTGAAGCGGGTACACCTGTGTTTGCCCCGTTAGGTGGTATGGTGCACAGTTTTAAATTCAATGATCATTACGGCGATTATGGTGCAACGATTATTTTACTTCATCAACTGGAGGGATTTGCTTTTTATACCTTATATGGTCATGTAAGTTTAAATGATCTTGCAATTGTTGACGGGCAATACATTAACCGTGGACAGGAGTTTGCACACTTTGGTGTTGCCGAAGAAAATGGTCACTGGCCTCCACATTTGCATTTCCAGATTATTATGGATCTGCAACTGAAGGAAGGCGATTATCCCGGTGTATGTAAGTTGAGTGAGAAAGATGTTTTTTTAAAGAATTGCCCCGATCCGGACCTGATACTTCAAATGAATAAATGGCTGTAGATTAATCTTTTTTTTACCTGATGCAACCTGCACGGCTAGCTGCACATCTAACATCATTGTTTGCAAATAAATTGAAACTGAGTTATAAAACATAATAATAATTTTTTTATAATTCATGGAAATCTTGAAATTTATGTTGTACTTTTTACAGCCATTTTTAACTTATCAATCAGGATTGCTTTTTTTGCGTAGCCAATGTCAACAAATAGTATTTTGAAAAAACACATAACCACACAATTATTTTTTTAATTTTTAAACCAACTTTTATGTCATTTAACTTACTCGATTCGGTGAAAGGATTATTCACCAACGAACTTATCGGAAAAGCTGCATCTATGCTCGGAGAAAATGAAGGAGGCGTGAGTAAAGCATTAGGTGGTGTTGTACCAACAGTATTATCAGGATTGCTAAGCAAAGCAACAAGCAGTAACGAAGGTGCATCAGGTATTTTTAGTCTTGCACAAGAAGCTGCTGGCAGTGGTATACTTGGAAACCTTGGTGGATTATTAGGCGGTAATGATGCTGGCGGAAACCTTGGTGGTGTTTTGAAAATGGCAAGTGGTTTATTTGGTGATAAATTAGGTGGAATAGGAAAACTGATTTCAGGCTTTGCAGGTATTAAAGAATCATCTGCATCATCTTTATTAAGTATGGCTGCTCCTGCTGTACTTGGTTTTCTTGGAAAACATGCTGCAGATAATAACCTTAATGCAGGTGGTCTTACATCATTACTCAGCAGCCAGAAAGATAATATTATGAGTGCTATTCCTGCGGGCTTGAATCTTTCAAGTCTTGGACTGGGAAATATTGGCGACAAAGTAAAATCTGTTGTTTCTAACACAGGCAGTGCTGCAGAAAAAACAGTTGATTATGCTGCTGAAAAAGCAAGTGGTGGTATGAAATGGTTGATGCCATTGTTGCTGTTACTTGCTGCTGCATTATTGCTGTGGTATTTTATGAAGGGATGTGGAGGTGAAAAAACAATGCCTGGAGGTTCAGATACAGTTGTAACGAATACGGTAAATGAAGTTAAGGATATGGCTACTACTGTAATGGGTAAACTGGATAGTGTTACCGGCGATTTTGTTTATGATGCTGGTAAAATGCTTGATATTGATTTACCCGGTGGTGTTAAACTGAATGTTGGTGAAAACAGTACTGAATACAAACTGTGGAAATTCTTATCCGGCAGCGATGCAGTTGATACAGTTAAGGGCAACTGGTTCGATTTTACAAATGTGCGTTTTAAAACAGGTAGCTCAACCATTACTGATGAATCAATGGCTCAGCTTAAGAATATGGTTGCAATTGCAAAAGCATACCCAACTGCACAATTTAAAATTGGCGGATATACAGATAATACCGGCGACAGCCTTGCTAACGTGAAGCTTTCTCAAAAACGTGCAGAAGCAGTTTCTGCTGAATTAGTGAAAATGGGTGCTGCAAAAGCTTCTATTGTTGGTGCTGAAGGTTACGGTCCACAATGGCCTATTGGTGATAACAGTACTGCAGAAGGACGTGCTCAAAACCGTCGTGTTAGTGTACGTGTTAAATCAAAATAAGTTTTAAGGTAAATTCAAATTCAGAAAACGCTCTGTTGCTTTTGCAACAGGGCGTTTTTGATTATGTGAAAAAATTAATTTTTAAAAAAGTTCATCAGTTTATTAACAGGGCCTGAAGTTGAGGTGTTATTTTAAATTTCAAATGGTATTCATCTCACCACCTGGTAATTAAACAAGGATGTTCCCATATTTGTCATAACTGCAACCCAGAAGGGAACAATCGCTTCCGTCATCCGTGCATATTTAATATCCCCAAGGTCAATAATAAGTTCTGGTTTCCAGTTAAAGTTTTCTGCAAGTACATGTTTCACTTTGTTTTTTGCTTCCACATCGTTGCCACAAATAAACAGGTTGTGATTGGCATCATTTACAAGTGTTGCATCAACCATTAAACGTGCTGTGATTGTATTCAAAGCTTTCACCACAAATGCACCTGCTATTGTTTTCTGTATTTCTTCACCAAGCGACCATGTGTTACTGTATTGTGGTAAAAGTGAAGGTGGCATGCCATGTGAAAAATCAAGAGGGTTCGTTACATCAATTACAATTTTATTCCTGAAATTTTCAATACCCGCCAGTTGTAAAACATCTTTAGCAACAGCTCCATTTACACAAATAAAAATTACATCACCAAATAATGTTGCTTCTTCAAATGTGCCGGCATGTGCTGAGTGACTGTTTTGTTTTTTCCAATCAATCAGTTTTTCATTCGTAGCTGAGCGGCTGCCAAGCATTACAGTATGCCCTTTTTTTATCAGCGCCGAGCCAATTGTTTGTCCAACCGATCCTGTACCAAGAATTCCGATTTGCATAACGATGGGTTTATTTGATTAGTTTTACATTAAGTTACTACTAAATGGCAAATCCCAATTTAAATAACGGAAAAGAGTTTTTAAGTGCTGCTGATAAAGAGTTTGAAAACAATATCAGGCCATCGGTAATGGAAGAGTTTTCCGGTCAGTCACAAATAATTGATAATCTCAAAATATTTATCAAAGCAGCAAAAATGCGTGGCGAAGCGTTGGATCATGTATTGTTTCATGGTCCTCCCGGTTTGGGTAAGACAACACTCTCACGAATTGTAGCCAATGAACTGGGCGTGAATATTAAAGAAACATCTGGCCCTGTTATAGAAAAACCCGGCGACCTAGCCGGATTGTTAACAGCATTGGAACCCAACGATGTTTTGTTTATTGATGAAATACACCGGTTAAGTACTGTTGTTGAAGAATACCTGTATGCAGCAATGGAAGATTACCGTATTGATATTATGATTGACAGCGGGCCCAATGCAAGAAGTATTCAGATAACACTTAATCCATTTACATTAATTGGCGCAACTACACGAAGTGGTTTGCTCACAGCTCCGTTGCTTTCACGTTTTGCCATTAAATCAAGACTGGAATATTACAGTGCAGAAACCTTGCAGAAAATTATTCAGCGTGCTGCAGGAATTCTGAATGTAAAAATAACCAGTGATGCTGCAAAAGAAATTGCCGGACGAAGCAGGGCCACACCACGTATTGCAAATGGTTTGCTCCGCAGGATGAGAGATTTTGCAATGGTGTTGGGAAACGGGGTGATTGATCTTGGAGTAACACAACATGGATTGATGGCATTGAATGTGGATGAATATGGATTGGATGATATGGATAATAAAATCCTGCTCACCATTATTGATAAATTTAAAGGGGGGCCTGTTGGTATTACCACCATTGCCACTGCAGTTGGTGAAGAAGCAGGTACGCTGGAAGAAGTGTATGAACCATTCCTGATACAGGAAGGATTTTTACAACGTACACCAAGAGGTAGAGAAGTAACAGCCAAAGCGTATGAGCATTTGGGAAAGAAACCATACGGCGGGATTAATCCAGGCTTGTTCAGCTGATGCAACGGTTAGTTTGTTGAATTTGTCAAATGAATATGCGAAACATTTCACTCATCTTACTTGCATTATTTTTTGCCGGCTGCACAAAGCAGATGGATAAAAAAGTATTCGAAGTTGAACTGATTGAAACTTCTCAGATCGACTGCCGAATTCCGGTTATACAATTTGTTGATACAACAGGAATGAAAGCCGCTTGTGGTTTTTCTTCTGTTACTGCAATGACAAGAGAAATACCTGCTGCATCAGTTGTAAAAGGCAAACGCTTTTACATCAGCATTAAAGCCGCACCCGATGCGGTATTGTGTACAACACTTGGCCCGGCTCCGCCACCATTATTAGTGATTACTGATTTAGTTGAAAAGAAGTAATGTTTACTTCGCCATATCAGAATATTCTTTCTCGTCTTTTAACACAGGTTCATTTAATACAACCACACGTTTTGCAGCTTTGCGGCGCATACGCATATTCAGTGCTTCTACTGCAACTGAAAATGCCATAGCGAAATACACATAGTTTTTTAAATGAAGCTGGTGAGCAGCGTCACTGTTCCATCCTTCTACCAGTAACACAAAACCAATCATTACAAGGAATGAAAGTGCCAGCATTTTCAATGTAGGATGTTTATGTATAAATGCAGAAATCTTCGGACTGAATAAAAACATAATGCACATGGCAATAACTACAGCAACAATCATTACTTCCACATGTTTGGCAGTACCGCCTGCGGTAATGATACTGTCGAAGCTGAAGATCATATCAATCAGTACAATCTGCCCTATTCCGGCCGCAAAGCTTAAAGGTTTTGCGTTTGTGGTTGAAGTTTCAATTTCACCTTCCAGTTTGTGGTGAATTTCTTTTACAGTTTTGTAGATCAGGAATAAACCTCCCGCCAGCATTACAAGGCTCGCAAGATCAATTCCCTTGTCAATAAAGGGGATGGTGAAAATGGGTTTTCCTTTTTGTTCAAGTAACCATGTAAGACCAAATAATAAACAGATGCGGACAATCATGCCTGAAATAATCCAGAACAATCTTGCTTTCTTTTCATCTTTACTCTTCATCCTGTTCATGATAATGCTTACGAAAATCACATTATCAATTCCGAGTACAACTTCAAGAACAATTAAAATAACTAAACTGATAGCAGCGTCAGCTGTAAATAAAACTGAAAAATCCATTTCAAAAAATTAAGGTGCAAAAATAATTATTCATTACAGACCATCACAAATCTTCTTTGCAACAGCGGGGCCTTCATAAATAAAGCTGGTCCAAACCTGGACGAGTGATGCACCGGCATTCAGTTTTTCCTGAGCATCAGCAGCAGTAAATATGCCGCCACTTGCAATAACAGGTATGCCTGCGTTTGTTTTTTCATAAATATGCCTAACAAACTCAGTGCTTTTTTGTTTTAAGGGAAGTCCGCTTAGTCCGCCGGTTTCTTTTGCTTTTTCCTGCGATCCGGGGCTGAGGTTATCCCGGCTGATGGTGGTGTTGGTTGCAACCAGTCCATCAAGCTGAATTTCTTTTGCAAGATCAATCACATCATCCAGCTGCGATTCTGTAAGATCCGGTGCTATCTTCAGCAGAATTGGTTTTTGAATCGTACTTCCGCTCACCTTCAGGCGTTCGGCTCTTAATGTTTGCAGGTGAGATAAGATTTTTCGTAACGAATCTTTTTCCTGCAGTTCACGCAAACCCGGCGTATTGGGACTGCTCACATTCACTACAAAATAATCAACATAATCAAACAGCTCATTGAAACAGATTTCATAATCCTTCCACGCATTTTCATTGGGAGTAACTTTGTTCTTTCCAATATTTCCTCCAATGATCATGGGCGATTGACGGCGTCTTGACCGCCATGCTTTCAGACGCTTCACTACTTCCTTCACACCTTCATTATTAAAACCCATGCGGTTGATGATGGCTTTGTCTTTCACCAAACGGAACAATCTTGGTTTATCGTTGCCGGGTTGAGCCAGTGGAGTTACGGTGCCAATTTCAACTGCACCAAATCCCATCACCTCCAGTTCACGCAGGTACTTTGCATTTTTATCAAAGCCTGCTGCAAGTCCAACCGGATTAGGAAAATTAATTCCCCATAATTCAGTGGACAGATTTTTTGCTGCAGGTTTAAATGCAGTTGCCAGAATGTTTCGGGTTAAGCGAAATGAACAAAGAATCCTGAACATGCTCATGGCAAAGTAGTGCACCTTCTCAGGATCAAACAAAAAGAAAAAGGAGCGGATGAGTTTGTACATACTGCGAAGATAGTTCTGAAATATCCATAAAATGCAGTTGGGGATTCAACTGTGTTATTGATTTTATGGATATACTGCCCGGCAATTAAAAAAAAGTAAAAAATAAACGGGCGAAATTAACAGCCTGCGTTTGGTAATTCTTCCGGCAAAACCTTAATTTTGATAAAAGGTTGCATAAACAACTATCGGTTGCTGTCATTCTCCAATTTGTTGCGAAAGATTGCAGCCAAACAAGGAATAATTAACCAAAAACATTTTTCATGCAGGAAGCGTATATCGTTGCTGGTTTTCGCACAGCAGTTACCAAAGCAAAACGTGGTGGTTTTCGTTTTACCCGTCCGGATGATTTAGCCATTGATGTAATCAAAGGTTTGATGGCATCGGTACCGCAACTTGATCCCAAACGTGTTGATGATGTGATTGTAGGTAATGCAGTACCTGAAGCCGAACAGGGTTTGCAGGTGGGCCGCATTATTGCTGCAAGGGCATTGGGGCAGCAGGCGCCGGGTATGACGGTGAACCGTTATTGTGCAAGTGGTTTGGAAACTATTGCTATTGCCACTGCAAAAATCCGTTGTGGTTTGGCTGAATGTATTATTGCCGGTGGTACAGAAAGTATGAGTCTTGTACCAACTGCCGGTTGGAAAACTGTTCCTGCTTATTCCATTGCAACCGAAGCTCCCGATTATTATCTCAACATGGGTTTAACAGCTGAGGCAGTTGCCAATGATTATCAAGTAAGTCGTGAAGACCAGGATCTGTTTGCTTACAATTCGCACATGAAAGCAAAAGCTGCGATTGAAAATGGTTATTTCAAAAACGGTATTCTTCCCATTACTGTTGAAGAAGTTTATTTAGATGAAAAAGGGAAAAAGCAGAAACGGAATTTTGTGGTTGATACTGATGAAGGTGTTCGTGCTGATACCAGTGTTGAATCACTCGCCAAATTAAAACCTGCATTTGCAGTAAACGGATCTGTTACTGCAGGTAACTCATCGCAAACAAGTGATGGCTCTGCATTCGTCATTGTCATGAGTGAAAAGATGGTGAATGAACTGGGATTAAAACCCATTGCACGTTTGGTAAACAGTGCAGTTGCCGGTGTTGACCCGAGATTGATGGGCATTGGTCCTGTTGCTGCTATTCCAAAAGTGTTGCAGCAATCAGGCATGAGCATGAACCAGGTTGACCTGATTGAATTAAACGAGGCATTTGCATCGCAATCATTAGCTGTTATGCGTGAACTGAACCTGAATCCTGATATTGTAAATATTAATGGTGGAGCCATTGCATTAGGTCACCCGTTGGGATGTACCGGTGCCAAGCTTACGATCCAGATTACAAATGATCTGAAACGGCTCAACAAAAAGTACGGTATTGTTACTGCTTGCGTTGGTGGCGGACAGGGCATTGCAGGTATTATTGAGAATATTGATTAGTCAAAGCTTACATTCACTATATATTGGGAGCGGTTACCGCTCCCTTTTTTTATACAGCGTTTATCCTGTAAAGGGAATCATACAAAATGGTGGTTCAATTTTTGTACATTTAATTTATTCATTTGGCCCCGTAACTTTAAAACAACTGTATTATGGATCGCAGAGAATTTATTACTGCGGGTAAGAAATCCGGTACTGCAAAATTTTCAAACAAAGAAACAGCAGGCAGAACAACATCCGGCATTGCACCTTACACCGGCGCATGGACAAAAGCAGAAGTTGTGCATTTGCTTAAACGCACAATGTTTGGCGCAAAAGCATCCGATATTTCTTATTTTCTTGGTCTTACAATGAACCAGGCCGTTGATGAATTATTGAATCCGGCAGCTCCACTTCCTTCGCCACCTTTAAAAGATTATGATGAAACCGGAGCTACTACTCCCGATACTGATGTTACTGCAGGAACAACATGGATCAGCAGTGTAAATAATGACGGAACGATCCAGAGCCGCCGCCGGGCATCTTACAAAAAATGGTGGACAGGAATAATGATTAACCAGGACAGAAGCATCAGGGAAAAGATGACGATTTTCTGGCATAATCATTTTTCAACTGAAACTGTTGATGTGGGTACTGCTAATTTTTTATACAAACATGTGAATCTTCTGCGCACAAGTGCGTTGGGTAATTTTAAACAGCTTGTAAAAGATATTACTGTTGATCCTTCCATGCTGATTTACCTGAATGGCCGCTATAATACCAAAACTGCGCCGGATGAAAACTATGCAAGAGAGTTGCAGGAGTTGTTCACGATTGGTAAAGAAAATAATCCTAACTATACAGAAGAGGATGTAAGAATTGCAGCCAAAGTTTTAACCGGATGGCGTGTTGACAATACAGTGAATACATTTCATTCTTACTTTACTGCATCCCGCCATGATACGACAAATAAACAGTTTTCGTCTTTTTACAATAATACGATCATTACAGGACGCACCGATGCCACAGCAGGTGATGTTGAAATAAATGATTTGCTCAACATGATTTTCAGCAAGAGCAATGAAGTGTCGAAATTCATGGCAAGAAAACTCTATCGTTTTTTTGTGTACGCTGAAATTGATTCAGCAACAGAAATAAATATTATTGAACCCGTAGCAGAACAACTGCGTATCAACAACTGGGAAATAAAACCTGCACTTTCGCTTTTGCTGAAAAGTGAACATTTTTTTGATCAGTTAAACCGTGCTGTGCAAATAAAATCACCGCTTGATTTTGTTGTTTCAATCTGCAGGGAATGGAATATCGTTTTTCCTGATGTAAATACGTTGTATGCTGATGCATATGGAATGTGGAATTATATCATGAGTGCCGCTGCATTAGGTCAGCAGAACGTTGGTGATCCGCCCAGTGTGGCAGGATGGCCGGCTTATTATCAAGCTCCACAGTATTATGAATTATGGATCAATACTGATACGCTTCCCAAACGTAATCAGTTCAGCGATTTAATGATTGGCAATGGTTATACAAGAAATGGAAAGAAAATTGTGATTGATGCTGTTGAGTTTACCAAAACACTATCAAACCCCGGTGATCCGAATCAAGTGATTACTGATGTGCTTGACCAGCTATTTATGCTGCCGCTCACTCAGGCTACAAGGGATCAGTTAAAAAAAGATTTTTTGTTGACAGGTCAGGATCAGGATTATTACTGGACCAATGCATGGCAGGCATACATTACCAGCCCTACAACTGCAAACTTTAATATTGTCAACCCACGATTACGGGGATTGTTCAAATATTTTATGAACATGGCAGAATACCAGCTTGCTTAACCCATCAAAACAAATTAACATGAAGCGCAGAGAATTTATCAGGAATACAATCCCGGCCGCAATCCTTCCTTCATTAGTTGATGGAGTTTCAATGCGGGTGTTAGGTGATAGCCCGGTTATGTCGGCATTGCTTAATACTTATATTGAAACAGATAAGGTGCTGGTCATTATACAGTTGAATGGTGGAAATGATGGGTTAAATATGGTGATTCCTCTTGATCAGTATGCCAATTATTACAATGCACGCAGCAACATCGCTATTGCTGAAAATAAAGTATTAACACTGAACGGAACAAATGCAACTGGTCTTCATCCCTCCATGACAGGTTTGCAAACAATGTATAATGAAGGAAAAGTTCGGTTAGTACAGGCCGTTGGTTATCCCAATCCCAGTTTTTCACATTTTCGTGCAACTGATATATGGATGAGTGCTTCTGACAGTAATCAGCAGCTTACTTCGGGCTGGGCAGGGCGGTATTTGAATGACCAGTATTCCAATTATCCTGTTGGTTATCCAAATACGGATGTACCTGATCCTGTCGGTATTCAAATCGGGTCAACAACTTCTTTAACTTTCCAGGGGCCGAGTGTGAATATGGGGATCAGCATCAGCAGTGCAACCAATTTTTACAATCTTGTAAATGGTATTCAGGATCCGGCTCCCAACACTCCTGCAGGCGAAGCTTTAACTTATGTACGGCTGGTTGCAAAACAGAGTAATCTTTACGCAGAGCGGATCATTGCTGCAGCCAACGCCGTTCCAACTCAGGGAACATACCCATCAGGCAATACATTGGCAGATCAGTTAAAGATTGTTGCACGCCTTGTAAAAGGTGGATTGAAAACAAGAGTTTACATGGTAAGTATGGGTGGGTTTGATAATCACTCACAGCAAACCAATGCCGATACTTCAACGGGAACTCATGCAACGTTAATGCAACGTTTGAGTGAAGCTGTTAAAGCGTTTCAAGATGATATCACAAATCTTGGTGTGGCCGACCGGGTGATTGGAATGACTTTTTCTGAATTTGGACGCCGTATAAAATCAAATGCAAGCACCGGAACTGATCATGGTGCGGCAGCTCCGCTTTTTGTTTTTGGTTCAAAAGTAAACTCCGGTATTACCGGTGTTAATCCAACTATACCTGCAGCAGCTACTGTGAATGACAATGTTCCTATGCAGTATGATTTCAGAAGCGTGTATGCAAGTATTTTGCAGGATTGGTTTTGTGTTGATAGTATTTCATTGCAAACAATTATGCTGCAGAATTTTCAGCAGTTGGGCCTGTGTACAAATGGAAATTGTACACTAACCGCAATTGATGATACACGTAACTCAGGAGTAAGCCTGGTTTCAAATTATCCTAACCCGTTTACAGAGTCAACTGTAATTAAGTTTACTACAAAAGGCGGGCATACATTAATACAGGTTATGGATTCGCATGGGCGTGTTGTTCAAACTCCTGTTGACAGAGAATACACGGCGGGAACATATACTGTAACATTTCATTCTTATGGCCTGGCTACCGGTGTGTATTATATGCGCTTCCAGAATGGTATTACACAACAGGTAAAGCCAATGCTCAAGGCCCGATAATTTTTTAGCAGAAGTCAAAGCGAAGTTTTATATTTGCAACATTGTTTCAAATTAATGAAGCTCAGTTTTGCAATACGAAAATTAGTTGCCGGCTTTTTGCTGTTACTGTTTGTGTTCGGCAATACACCGCAAAAAATTCTGCATGATGTTTTTGCAGGGCATACCGACGTTGCCTACAAAAGCAACGGAAAGCATACAGATGCTCAACTGACCAAAGCCGGATATTCTTGCGATTATCATAATTATGTTGCAGAGTCGCCTTTTACAAACTCAGCCGACTGTACACAAAATCTTCCGGTTTTTTTTCAGCAGGAAAATAAAACTGCATCCAGACAATTTGTTTCATCATTCATCAGCCATTTGTTTCAACTGCGTGCACCACCTGTAAGCTGTTGATGTTTTTTATCTCCCGTTAAGAATCAGTCATTCTTTTTTTATTGCGATGAATCCCGCTAATGTTCATCTGCGGTTATTTAGTAAATACATGTGGTTAAAACCATAACAGATTATCAAATGAAACAATTATCAATAATTATATTCTTCTTTTTTTATTTTATTAACTGCACTTCAATTGCTGCAGCACAGCAGTTGAATCAGTATTCAATCCAGTCAAATATTCTTCCTGAAAAAGCAGCCTTGTCAGGAAAAATTACTGATGGCAAAACAGGCGAAGCTCTTGCCGGTGCAACTGTTTTTTTTCCGGATTTACGAATTGGAGGCACCTCTGATGAGCATGGTTACTATTCCATTCAGAATATTGCGGAAGGAAAGTACCTGGTTGAAATAAGTTATACAGGATATTCCACCATACTTGAAACCATATTGCTTAAAGGTATTGTAAAAAGAGATTTTGCTTTAACACCATCGTTTACCGAGCATGAGGGTGTAACAGTTACAGGGGTTTCAAATGCTACTTCTGTAAAAAAATCACCTGTGCCGGTTGAGTTAATTAAGCGAAGCGATTTAATGAAAGGAGTATCCACCAATGTAATTGATGCTTTGTCGAAAATCCCGGGTGTAAACCAGGTATCAACTGGTCCCGCTATTTCAAAACCTGTAATAAGAGGCCTTGGCTATAACAGAGTTATTGTTATGAATGACGGTATCAGGCAGGAAGGTCAGCAGTGGGGCGATGAACATGGAATTGAAGTAGATGAATTCAGTGTAAGCAAAATTGAAATATTGAAAGGACCTGCTTCGCTAATGTACGGAAGTGATGCATTGGCAGGCGTAATCAATATCTTATCTATTCATCCGTCAGCAGAAGGTTCTGCCGGGGGAAATGTTGTAACAGGTTTTCAAACAAATAACAGGCAGCATTTTATTCATGCAAATGCTGATGGTAATAACAATGGTTTTATCTGGGGTGTTCATGCAACATATAAAGCTGCGGTAGATTACCGGAATAAATATGATGGCGCTGTTTATAATTCAAGGTTTAAAGAAAACAGTGCAGGAGCCTATCTTGGCCTGAATAAGCATTGGGGCTTCAGCCGTATTTATTACAGCAGGTTTGATCAGCATCCGGGAATTATTGAAGGTGAACGGGATAATGCCACAGGCAAATTTCTGAAGCTGGTGAATGAGAATGGTTCTGAAGCTGAAGTGTTAGTTGATGATAGTGATGCAAAATCTGTTAATCCCGGCTTTCCTTATCAGCGTATCCTCCATTCAAAGATTGCTACGGAAAACAGTTTCAATTTTAAAAGCGGGCGACTTGTTTTTACTGCCGGCTTCCAGCAAAATCAGCGGGAAGAGTTTGGAAATGTACTTGATCCGCAGGAACGTGAACTGCACTTTGATCTCAGAACCATCAATTATAATCTGCAATACCATTTTGATGAAATAAAAGGCTGGAAAACATCAGCAGGAATGAACGGAATGCAACAGCAGAATATAAACAAAGGCGAAGAAGTATTGATTCCTGCGTATAATTTATTTGATGCAGGGATGTTTGTTTATACACAAAAAGCTTTTGGAAAAACAACTTTCAGCGGGGGAATAAGGTTCGATAACCGTTCACTGCATTCAGAAGCATTGGAAGAAAACGGAAATTTAAAATTTTCAGCATTTAAAAAGCAGTTTTCCAATTTTTCAGCAAGTGCAGGTGTCAGCAGCGAAGTTTCTGATAAAGTAGTGCTCAAGCTGAATGTTGCAAGAGGCTTCAGGGCTCCCAATCTTTCTGAACTTGCCAGCAACGGCGCACATGAAGGAACAAACAGGTATGAACTGGGTGAACAGGATTTGCATTCAGAAACAAGCTTTCAAACTGATGCAACATTTGATTATACCAGCACGCATGTGTCGTTTACAGCAAATCTGTTTTACAATTCCGTTCAGCATTTTATTTACTACAGCAAGTTGTCATCAGCTGGCGGTGGAGATTCGTTACTGGTTGACGGATCAGATGTTCTTACTGTTTTTAAATACGATCAGAATGCAGCCCGTCTTTATGGTTTCGAAATGAAGGTTGATATACATCCGCATCCGCTTCATTGGTTGCATATTGAAAATATGTTTTCTTATGTACGTGGTATGCTGAGTGTTGAAAAAGATGGCAGTAAAAATCTTCCGTTTATTCCTGCGCCGAGATTGTTAACTGAGGTGAGAGGAGAGTTTTTGCCGAAAGGAAAAACGATCAGGAATTTTTTTGTACAACTGGAAGCTGATAATACGTTTGCTCAGAACCATCCTTTTACGGGCTATGATACAGAAACAAGAACAGGCGCTTACTGTTTGCTGAATGTAAGTGTTGGTGCAGATATAGTTCGCAAATCAAAAACCTTGTTTTCGGTTTACCTCGCAGGAAATAATTTAAGTGATGTGGCATGGCAAAGTCATTTGAGCCGGTTGAAATACACGGCAGAAAATATGGTCACAGGTCGGGCGGGTGTTTTTAATATGGGACGAAACTTCAGTATAAAAGTAAATGTGCCACTGAAGTTTAACTAATAAAATGCGGCTGCAGTTTTTTGCAGCCGTTTATTTTTTTCAGTTGTACATTTAAATATGGAACTGTCAATTACAACCCCTGCATTATTATTTCCGGCAATTACTCTTCTTATGCTGGCATATACCAATCGTTTTCTGGCATTGGCTTCACTGGTAAGAACATTGCACAGTGAATATCATGAAGAAGAAAAAAATCCTTTGATACAAAAGCAAATTAAGAACCTGCATATCCGTATTGGTTTAATCAGAAACATGCAGGGCTTTGGTGTACTGAGTTTTGTTTTTTGTGTGGTGTGCATGTTTCTGATTTTTAATAGTTACATGACCGCAGCAAAATGGATTTTTGCTTTCAGCTTATTAAGTCTGCTTGCTTCATTGATTTATTCGTTAATAGAAATTATTCTCAGTACAAGATCCATTGATCTTGTATTGAGCGATATGGAGTTGGGAAAAGGAGGTTTGATTAAATCAATGCTCGATAGTGATGAACCTGAAATATAAAACCCGTTGACAAGGTCGAACGGGTTATTAATATACTGCCGGATTATTGCTGGCTTTTTTCTTATAATCAATAATCGAACTTTCGTGGTTCGTTTGTTTGGTGGTTTGGGTCGTATTTAACAAAGAAGTAAACATAAATTGTACGGCTTAACCGCATCAATACCGGCTGCAGAACAACCAGTAAAATTGAGTTGGTTAAAAGCCACCATAGCACACGGTTGTCTTTTACTGAAATGCCGATTAATACCCACCATGCAATAAATGTTGCTGCAGAAAATGCAACTGCCAGTGCATAGCTTACATAACCTGTTCCATACCAGAAGCCAGGCTCCATGTCGTACTTCTGTTTGCAAACAGGGCATTCCTCGTGCATATCAAACGTGTGTTTAAAGTTGTAGGCACTGTAATTTTTAAACAGTTTTCCTCTCCTGCACCTTGGGCAATTCATGGATAAAATACTCAACAGGTAATTGGGCTTCTTCGCACTCATTCCGGAAAGTTTTGCGCAAATGTAAATTTTATTGACGGATACAAAGTGATCCTTGTCACACTAATTGTTTTGTGGAACTGCTGCAGCAATTTTTTTACGTTCACCAATCTGCTGACGCCACATTGCATAGTACAATCCTTTTTCTTCGAGCAAATCCTGGTGCGATCCTGTTTCAACCACATCGCCACCTTCCAGTACATATATGCGATCCGCATGCATAATGGTTGAAAGACGATGAGCAATCAAAATAGTAATCTGGTTCCGTTGTGAAGAAATGTCCCGGATGGTTGTTGTTATTTCTTCTTCAGTAATTGAATCAAGTGCAGATGTCGCTTCATCAAAAATCAATAGCCTTGGCCTGCGCAGCAATGCACGTGCAATGGATAAGCGTTGTTTTTCACCACCACTTAATTTTAAACCACCTTCGCCAATCATTGTTTCCAAACCTTTTTCAGCTCTTGAAAGTAAACGCTGGCAGCTTGCTTTGTTTAATGCGTCTGTCAGTTCATCTTCTGTTGCATTTGGATTGACGAAAGTGAGATTTTCTTTAATGGTGCCGCTGAACAATTGTGTATCCTGTGTAACAAAACCAATCTGGTTACGGAGATCTTCAAAGTTGATGGAATTTTCATCCATTCCGTTGTATAAAATATTTCCGTTTTGCGGACGATACAACCCAACCAGCAACTTCATCAGAGTTGTTTTGCCTGAACCGGACGGCCCGACAAATGCAACAGTTTCTCCAACTTTAACATCAAAGCTGATGTCATTGATGGCATGTTGCGAAGCTGTTTGATGTTTGAATGAAACATGATTAAACTGCAATGTATCAATGTGGCCGAGATGATTCGGTGTGGCAGGCGTTGCTTCAGGGCTTTTTTCCATCAGTTTGTGAAAGTTGGTAATAGATGCTTCTGCTTCACGGTATGCAAGCAGAATATTGCCGATTTCCTGTAATGGTCCAAATACGAAGAATGAAAAAATCTGCATGGTTACCAATTGTCCGGCATCCATCTTGCCTTCATAAATCACCCACATCAGCATAAATAAAATCACCTGGCGTAAAGTGTTTACAAATGTTCCCTGCACAAAGCTGATACTGCGGATGCGTTTTACTTTGGTTAACTCCAGCCCGAGTATTTTGAATGTGTTTTTATTAAGACGTGTTACTTCCTGGTCGGTTAAGCCCAGACTTTTTACCAGTTCAATATTTCTAAGCGATTCAGTTGTTGCACCCGCTAATTGTGTTGTTTGTGCAACAATTGTTTTTTGTACTGCTTTTACTTTTTTACTCAGTGCATTTGAAATGATGATAAGAAGTATAATGCCTCCGAAATAAATGAATGGCAGTGACCAATGAATAGAAGATGCGTAAACAGCAACGATGATAATTCCTATAATAACCGGGAAAAGTATATTAACGAATGTTGCAACAAATTTTTCTGTATCAGTTCTAACCTTGGTGAGGATGGAAAGTGTTTCACCGCTCCGCTGATCTTCAAAATCCTGGTAAGGAAGTTTCATAGCATGTTTCAAACCATCTGTAAAAACTTTGGCGCCGAATTTTTGTGTTGTGAGGTTTTGAAAATAATCCTGGAATGCTTTTGCAATACGGCTGATCATTGCAACAGTTATGGATGCTGCAACAATGTATAATACACCCGGCTTTGCCCAAGTGAATGAAAAAAAGAATTCGTCCTTGTTAAGCGTTGGTTGATTGTTTTGTCCGAGATGTCTTGTTGCAAGGTTGATGAGTTTACCGAACAGGATGGGATCAATGAGCGAAAAACCAATATTAATCCCGGCCAACGCCATGGTAAGCATTATCAGGCCTTTGTATGGTGATAAGTATTTAACGAGAAGCTTCATCTGTTTATTTTTAATATTTTATTGCCCGATAGTATATCCATTAAAATTATCATCGCTGAAGAAATGAATCAGCCGGATGGTTTTTATGAATATTTCATAATGTAATTAGTAAAAAGACAAGGAAAGTTCAAACATTGAACCAAGTTTAAAAATAAGACAAGTTTGCAGGAAATCAACTCTTTCACCGGTGAGATTTGATGTGAGACACGAATCCTTGTAATTTTGGCCGGGTTCAGTTGAATAACGGAAAATGATTTTTATGAAAGTATGCGGCTTTTCGTTTATCAGGAATGGTGTGAAATTTGATTACCCTTTTGTGGAATCACTGAAATCGCTTTTGCCTCTGTGTGATAAAGTGATTGTAGCGGTTGGTAATTCAGATGATAACACGTTGGATATTGTACGGGCCATTGATCCTAAAATTGAGGTGATGGAGACAGTGTGGGATGATTCGCAAAAAGCGGGAGGGAAAGTGCTTGCTCTGGAAACTGATAAAGCATTTGCTGCTATACCTGCGGAATATGACTGGGCTTTTTACCTGCAGGGCGATGAAGTGCTGCATGAAAATGACTATCCTGCCATCCGTAAAGCAATGGAACAGCACATGGACAATCAACGGATTGATGGATTGCTGTTTAATTACTGTCACTTTTTCGGATCGTATGATTTTGTTGGAGCAAAATATTCCTGGTACAGACGAGAAATCAGGATTATCAGGAATAACAAGAATTTTTTTTCTTACAGGGATGCACAGGGTTTCAGGAAAAAACCGAACAATAAATTAAATGCCCGGTTAATTGATGCAACGGTTTATCATTATGGCTGGGTACGTAAACCTGACGCATTGCAGCAAAAGATTATTGAGAATATCAGTGTGTACAAGAAAGATCATGTGGAAGAATATTATGAGGAGTTCAGTAAAACAGTGTACGATTATCAAACAGCAAAAGAACCTGTTAAGAAATTTACAGGCAGGCATCCGGCAGTAATGCATAGCCGTATTGAAAAGCAAAACTGGCCTTTTAAGCCGGATGTTGATTTGAAATATGCCTCTGCAAAAGATAAGATGAAAAGGATTATCTTTCGGCTCACAGGATGGTTGCCTGGTGAATATAAAAATTACAGGAGAGTTTAGTATTGGTGCAACGATGTGAGATGTTTCCTTGTCAGCAGGGAAATGTATGTTAAAATATTCAACAGCAACGCAAATCTTTTAACCAGTTATAACAATGAACCAACCGCTTGTTTCAGTTGCTTTGTGTACTTACAATGGTGCAGAATTTGTTGCCGAACAAATTGAAACTATTCTTAAACAGACTTATTCCAATCTTGAAGTAATTATTGTTGATGATTGTTCAACCGATGAAACTGCCAAAATAATACAGGCGTATGCAGAAAAAGATAACCGCATTCAGTTCTTCGAAAACACTTCTAATCTCGGGCATAATCTGAATTTTGATAAAGCTTGTGGTTTATGCACCGGGGAACTGGTTGCTATTGCAGACCAGGATGATGTTTGGGTGCCGGAGAAAATTGAAATAATGGTCAAACGCCTGCTTGATAATCCTGAAAATATCCTGGTACATTGTATTTCTTCACGTTTTAAGGGAGAAGGGAAACCAAGTAAGCGAAGCATCAAGCTGGTGAATTATTATACCGAATGTAACCCCGGAATGTTTTTCCTGTATAATCCGGTCAATGGTCACAATATGTTATTCAAACATGAACTGCTGAGAGATGCTTTGCCTTTTCCGGAAGATGTGTATTACGACTGGTGGCTGGCCGTGCATGCAACATGCTCAGGTAATATTGATCATGAAGACAGTATTCTTGTATGGCACAGGGTTCATGAAACAAATGCATCTGGCGCTGCAAGGCCGAGAAATCCCTTTTATCTGCAAACAATCAGTAATCTAACTTACTTCAAAGCAATTGATAAAATGCCTGCGGCATATAGGAAAATTGCTGATGAAATGATTGCCTTGTTTGGCCCGTTATCCCAAAAGAAATTTTCATTTCCTGTTTTCTTCTACATCTTTAAACATTCAAAAACATTCTTTGCTTTCAAAAAAAGAAAGTTCCCTTTTTTTTCAAATGTGAAACATTCATTCAGGGCTGCGCTTGCTTCAACAAGAACGTAAAATATCAGCGTGTAAAAGTTTTGTAGCCTTTTTCTTTTAATGATGAAGTGATTTTGCTTACCACATCCTGCAGGGAAACAAGCGATGCAGCTTTTTGCAGTATTGCTTTCCGGCTTTCTTTTACCTGTGGCAAATGTTTCATGAACTGTGAAAATGATTTTATATACACAAACTTCATCAGTAGTGTTTGAATCAAAACTTCAGCAACCAGTTGCAGCCACCACAATACTAAGGAGCCGTTTTGCAAATGAATGGCATGCAGGTACATTTTGTTCCTGTTATAAATTATACGTACAAATTCTTTTTTTTCTGATTTGCCGATTGTGCTGGAAGTACGGTGCCTGCAGATTGCATTGTGCTCATACAAACATTCATAACCCATTCGCCATGCCCTCACACTCAGCTCTGTATCTTCAGCATAAAACGGCGAAAACAATTCATTAAACCCGCCAATTAATTGAAAAATTTCTTTGTTGATAAATGCATCAGCACCTGAAAGGTATAAACTGTAAATGCCGTTTTGCATGTCTGCTTCATTGGTCAGCAGGTAGTCAGTTGATGTTTTTAATTTGCTGCCATGCATAAAAGGGTATTTGGCCGCATCCTGTATCTTGTCGTCATCCCATCCAATAATACGCCCGGTTACACCAAACAGATTTTCTCTGGACGTATATTTCAGTAAAGGTTTAAAATAATCTTTTTCGAGAATTACATCGCTGTTTAGCAAAAGCACCCAATTGTGTTTTGCTGCATTTATTCCATTGTTTGCTGTTTTTGAAAAACCAAGATTGGTTTCGTTTTGCAGGCATTGTACAAACGGAAACTGTTCCTTCAGCAATTGTACAGACTCATCCTGCGAACAATCATCAACAACAATGATTTCAAAAGGAAAATCTGTGTTTTGTAATGCAGCAAGTGCAGGCGGAAGGATTTTGGAAAGCAACGACAATCCATTGTAGTTTGGAATAACTACTGAAATTCCTGTAATGTTTGCTGATTGTGATTGCATTGCTGAATACTTTATCCTGCCCAACCTTCCCTGTCAAGACTGCGGTATTGAATGGCTTCGGCCAAATGCTCAATTTTAATATCAGGGCTTTGAGCAAGGTCTGCAATAGTACGACTAACTTTTAAAATACGGTCGTAGGCTCTTGCACTTAAATTCAGTTTATCCATTGCAGCTTTTAATAAGGTTTGGCCAGCCTGCGAAATCACGCAAATTTCTTTTAGTTGTTTACTGCTCATTTGCGCATTGGCATACACACCTTCATAAGTTTTATAACGTTCATCCTGAATTTCTCTTGCAATAATTACACGGTCACGGATGGTTGCACTGCTTTCACTGTCTTCTTTTTTTGAAAGTTCACTGAAAGGAACAGGTGTAACTTCCACATGCAGATCAATGCGGTCGAGTAACGGCCCTGAAATTTTGTTAAGATATTTCTGCACTGCGCCCGGCGGACAAGTACATTCTTTTTCAGGGTGATTATAAAATCCGCAAGGGCACGGGTTCATTGATGCAATGAGCATAAATGATGCAGGAAAGTCAATCGCTACCTTTGCTCTTGAAATAGTTACTCTTCTTTCTTCCATTGGCTGGCGCATTACTTCAAGAACAGTGCGTTTAAATTCTGGCAGTTCATCTAAAAACAAAACTCCGTTATGTGCCAGTGAAATTTCTCCCGGCTGAGGATTGGTTCCTCCGCCAACAAGTGCCACGTCAGAAATTGTATGATGGGGTGAACGGAAAGGACGCTTTGAAATAAGAGTTGAATTTTCAGGAAGTTTTCCGGCAACGCTGTGAATTTTTGTTGTTTCCAGTGCTTCCTGCAAACTCAATGGAGGAAGAATAGTAGGCAGCCGTTTTGCCAGCATGGTTTTTCCAGCTCCCGGCGGCCCGATTAAAATGGCATTATGACTTCCTGCTGCTGCAATTTCCAATGCACGTTTGATATTGCTTTGTCCTTTTACATCACTGAAATCAAATTCAAATTCATATTGCGAATGAAAAAATTCTTCTCTTGTATTTACAACCACAGGCTGCAGTGTAGATTCATCTTTAAAGAAGTTAATAACATCTTTGATGTGTTCAACACCATATACATTCAGGTTGTTCACCATGCCTGCTTCCCTTGCATTTTGTTTGGGAACAATCAGTCCTTTAAAGTTTTCTTTTCTTGCCTGTATGGCAATGGGCAATGCACCTTTGATGGGTTGAATACTTCCATCAAGGCTCAGTTCGCCCATTATAATGTAATCGTTTAATTTTTCAGGATGGCTGATTTGTTCTGTTGCTCCTAAAATACCAATGGCAACGGAAAGGTCGAATGCTGTTCCTGTTTTACGTATGTCGGCTGGGGCAAGATTTACAACAACCTTCGTGCGGGGAAAGTAATAACCGGATGTTTTCAGTGCACTTTCTACCCTTTGCTCACATTCCTTTACTGCATTATCGGGTAAGCCAACCAGGTAAAATTTATTGCCATTACTCACATTTACTTCAACTGTAATAGTAATGGCATTTACTCCGTACACAGCGCTTCCAAAGGTTTTTACAAGCATTCAGAAAGTTGATTGTTTGATTGAAAAGGTAAAACTAATTTTTTTTAGTGAAATGATATAGCTGTATCGTCAGAACCACAGCGGCTGATTTCCCCATAAAACCTGCCAAACCAACGTAACAATTGTAAGGAGTGTGTATAAAATTTTGCGCACAAAAAAACGGATGATTTTTTTATTTGGCTGAAACCCCATGCGTTGAAACATTTCAGAATAAAAAGTGCTGCCGTCATTTTCCGACAAGCCATGTTTTGCATTTAAAAGGCAGCGGCCAAAAACTGCATGTTGTAAAATGGTAATTACAAAAACCGGAACAACAATTTCCCATCTGATTAAAAAGGGAAGGAGGTATGCCCCCAGTGTCATTACCAGGTGAAGCAGAAAAACAGAATCTGATTTAATATTGGATGTTGTCATCCTTTTTTTCTTTGCAACTTAATTTATTTCCCCGTTAAATCAAAACAGCCACACAGGGCCAGGCAGAAATTTTTCAGTTTACAATTTATCCAGCAGATCAACCACTTTTTCCCGTTTCAAGATCAAATATCCAAAGCGGTCGTTGCTGATACCTTCCTTCAGTTGATAACTGAAGTGCAGTTGCTCATTATCCGCAGTGGTTTCAAAGTAACGGAATGAAATATTGGGATACGCTTTCAGGTCTTCGCCAATTTCATACAAATGCGTGGAGAGAATGAATAATGAATTTTTAATTTTCAGCAAACCTTTAATCACTGCTGTGCTGCAATGCATGGCATCCTGGATATTGGTTCCTTTAAATAATTCATCAATTAATACGAGCCATTTACGCCCATCGGTAATTTTCAGCACTGTTTTTTTAATGCGTTGTACTTCGTTATAAAAATAACTTTCACCTTTTACAATATTGTCCTGCACTTGTATGTTGCTCAGCAACCCGTCAAACAAACTTAACTGCATGGATTGTGCAGGCACACCCATGCCCACATGCGCAAGATAAACCGCACAACCGACCGACTTTATCAACGTGCTTTTGCCTGCCATGTTAGCGCCGGTTAAAAACAAAAAGTTGGCCTGCGGGTTTAATGTTATATCATAGGCAACCGGGGAATGTAACAGCAAATGGTATAAACCATTTGCCTGTATCATGGGCTCTTTCGTTTCAATCAGCTCAGGAAAATGAAGGCCGAATTTTTTTACCGCAACTGCCATGCTGTAAAGTGCGTCAAAGTGATGATAGATGTCAATCAGCGTTTCGGCTTCCTGTTTAAATTCATAGCGCAGGTAATGCCCGAAACGCAGCATTTTTTCAGGTGGCAGTTTTGATGCATCACACCTGAGCATTTCTTGTACTGCATCATCTTTCATTTTCACCTTGATTTTTTCTGCAATGCCGGGAAGAAGCTGGGACAAATCGCTGGATGAAAACAACTGCTGCAGTTTGTGTAATCCCTGAAGAAAATCAATAAAATGACCAACAGTATAACGCACAAGCCGGTAATCGGGAGCGTCAAACAGCTTGTATGCAAAAGCTGAAACCGGAGAATGACTGTTGGGAATCCGCTCAAATGGATAACCGTAAAACTTTTCTAGCACAAGTATGGTTCCGTTTGTGATCTGATGCGGCCATTGATCAAGTACAGCAATGATTTGTTTCAAGGCTGTTTGGGTTTGCTGAATCTTCTGCATGCTGCCGTGGGGATGTGTAAGCAGGTACTGCAGCCTTTCTTTTCCACCTGTTGAAGTGCAGAAATTAATCCTGTGAAGCAAAGAATATTCTTCTTCAATATTCAGGATTGAAAGATCGTAATATGTGGTTTTATCTATTTCCATCAGTACGTATTATCTTCAGAGAAATTACAAACGGTCAAATTTTAATCGTTGCCCTTTATGAGATTCATCCACCACACCATTTGCATAAGCCAGATGTCCATTTACAAAAGTATGTGTTACAGATGCAGGGAAATGGAATCCTTCCAGCGGGCTCCATCCGCATTTGTAAAGGATGTTTTCTTTTGAAACGCTATTCGATTTATTCAGATCAACCAGTACAAGGTCGGCAGCATAACCTTCACGGATGTAACCACGCTCTTTAATCTGGAAACAATCTGCCACCGCATGACTCATTTTTTCTGCAATCTTTTCCAGTGAAATTTTTCCTTCTTTATGATAATGCAGCATCAGTTGCAGCGAATGCTGAACAAGTGGTAAGCCTGCATGCGCATGTTCATACGAGCCTTGCTTTTCTTCCCATGTATGCGGCGCATGATCGGTTGCTATAATATCAAGCCTGTCATCAAGCAAAGCTTCCCACAAAGCTGCTTTGTTTTCTTTTGCTTTGATGGCCGGGTTACATTTAATGCGGTTGCCCAGTGTTGCATAATCATCGGCTGTGAAATGAAGATGATGTACGCACACTTCACTGGTAATATGTTTTTCTTTTAACGGCATCATGTTGCCAAACAGCTCGAGTTCTTTGGCTGTGCTGATGTGTAAAATATGCAGCCGGGTTTTGTATTGCCTTGCAATCTGTATGGCCATCAGTGAAGATTCGTAACAGGCATCAACCGAACGGATGATTGGATGATCAGCAGCAGTTAATTCACCTTTCTCAGCCTTCAGCTTTACATAATTTTCTTTGATGATGCTTTCACTTTCGCAATGCGTGGCAATGAGCATTTCACTTTCCCGAAACACTTTGTCTAACGTGTTGTAATTATCCACCAGCATATTTCCTGTACTGGCACCCATGAAAATTTTAATTCCGCATACATCATTTTTATAATTGTTTGCCTTCAGTGTTTCGTCGGCACTCTGGTTGCTGGTGCCCATGAAAAAAGAATAGTTTGCAACTGATGTTTTTGATGCAATGGCATATTTTTCTTCCAGCAAATCAATGGTAAGTGTGTTTGGAACAGTGTTAGGCATTTCCATAAACGAAGTAACGCCACCGGCAACCGCAGCTCTTGCTTCTGAATGAATGGATGCTTTATGTGTTAATCCCGGTTCACGGAAATGCACCTGGTCGTCAATTACACCGGGAAGTAAATAAAGACCTTCAGCATTTATTTCAGTAACAGCAGCAGATGATTCAATGACTGCAGCAATTTTTTCAATTCGCCCATTCTTCAGCAATACATCAGCAGAAATGATGCGGCCTTCATTCACTACTAAACAATTTTTCAACAGATAATTTTGCATAACTTATTTTTACCATTAAATATCTACCGCATGCAATTTACCAAAAGCAGGTTATGGATTCTATTTCTGATGCTGCCATTTTTTTCTGCAGCGCAAAGTACTTACCTGCAGCAAAATTCAAAGCACCTTCATTTTATCGACAGGCTGGAGATCAGAACAGGTACAATCAGCGATTTGAATTTTACCACCACAAAGCCATACGACCGACGTTATGCCATTGAGTGGATGGGTGCAAAAACCGATTCCATGCTGGGCATCAAGCCGCTGTTTTTCAGCACAGATACTGCGTTGAAACTAAGTAAAGCTGATGCGTATAACCTCCGTAGTTTATATCTCAATAACCAGGAATGGTACAAAGGCGACCGTTCGGTTTTTAACAGTAAAAAATTATTTCTCAAAAAGTTTTATAAAACACCTGCGGGTTTCATTGAAAAATATGGCAGCGACTTTTTTGTTGTTGTAAATCCAGTGATCAGTTACAGGCAGTCGGTTGAGCTGAACAATACATCGCAGCGAATTTTTATTAACCAGCGGGGTATGAATGTACGGGCAGGTATTGGTAACAGAGTTGGCATATCTGCAATGGCAATGGATGTGCAGGAGCGGGGGCCGTTATTTGTTCAAAACTGGGTTGACAGTTTGAATGCAGTGCCAGGGGCTAATTTTTATAAAGTGTTTAAAACAACCGGTGTTGATTATATGGATGCAAGGGGAACACTTACATTCAAAGCTGCAAAGTATATCAACTTTCAGCTTGGTTACGACCGCAACTTCATCGGCAATGGTTACCGCAGTTTATTCCTGAGCGATTTCAGCGGCAATCATGTGTTTGTAAAAATCAATACTCGTATCTGGAAGTTCAATTACCAGAACCTGTTTATGGAGCTGCATACAACCGGTAAAAGTAACAGCAGCAATAATCTTGTACCGAAGAAATATGCCACCATGCACCATCTGAGTATGAATGTATTGCCCTGGTTAAATGTTGGTTTGTTTGAAAGTGTGGTGTTCGGCCGCAAAGATCATTTTGAATTTGGTTACATGAACCCGGTTATTTTCTTCCGCAGTATTGAAGGGAATCTTGGAAGTGCTGATAATGCAATGGTTGGTGCTGATTTTAAAGCCAACCTGCTGAATCATGTACAGGTTTACGGACAATTGCTGCTTGATGAATTAAATATTAAAGAACTTCGCAAAGACAGAAGCTGGTGGGGAAACAAAACCGGAACACAACTTGGGCTGAAGTATATTGATGTGGCTAATATCAGTAACCTTGATGCACAGGTGGAGTGGAACAGGGTTCGTCCGTTTACTTATTCGCATTTTGATTCAGTTTCAAATTACACACATTATAATCAGCCGCTGGCTCATCCTCTTGGTGCTAATTTTAATGAGGTGATTGCAATTCTACGTTATCAGCCAACGGGCAAATTAAATCTTACAGGAAAAATCATTTACTGGAAGCAGGGATTAGACAGTGCCAGCGGACGTAATTCCGGTTCTGACATTTTCCGCATGAATGATGATGGCCGCACAAGTTCTTATGGTTATACAATGCTGACTGGTGTAAAGAGTACAGGTATTAATGCCTTGTTTCTTGCCAGCTATGAAGTGTATGAAAATATTTTTATTGACGCCAATGTATTGCTGCGCCGTTTTACAAAAGAGTCAGCCGCCGCACAAAATACCGCTATGTTTGGATTGGGTGTGCGGATGAATTTGTGGTTCAGGGAATACGATTATTAGAATTTGAAATTTGATTTTTGAGGTTACTTAAAAAGTGGCTTTTCAGATTTTGATGATAAAGCAGATGTTATTAATCTTAGATGTCTATTAAAATACGGTGAACGATAAAGTTTGTATGTATTTAAAATAATCATCATAAAAAAATATTGAAGGATTATTCCAAGCTGCATATATTTTGATTTTTGTAAACTCAATTTTTACACCTGGTTTAAGCGTTGGTACAAGTGCTTTAAATTCCTTGCTAATCGAATCAGTGTTACAATGAAGTAACATGCTTTTCTTAGATTTTGGATATGTAATTAAAATATCGAAGGATAAGATTTTGCATAATGTGTCAAGTTTAAGATGATTGCAACAAATCGGCATATCTAAATATAGTTTAGTTATCCTGTTCCAATCAGGTGTGCCGAAATGACGAATTCTTTCTTTCCATGTTATTGCAGGAATCCCAACTTGTTTTGCAATGAATTTAAAAGTGTCTACGATTGCTTCTTCCTGTTTATCCGAAACAAAAAGAAAAGCATTAATCATTTCTTTTTCTGGTTTCCAATAAAACATTCCATTTTCTCTTGTTATTGTTCCATTGTTGGTTTCTACTTTAATATTCGCAGGGGAAATGTTAAAAGACGATATGTTAAGTGGGTTGTTTACATTTACATAAATCGTTTGTTTTTCAAAGGTTGAGACAGTAGTCGATTGGCAATTAGCTGACAGAAAGATGAAAAATAAAATAAATGAAATCATGCTGTAACGCATAGTCTGGATTTATTTAGTTTCAAATGAAGAATTTAGCTACTGACTTCAAATTATCCTTCCAGATGAATACTGAACACAATCATTCTCGCCTGCATTCTGTCAACAACATTCGAGTAAATTAAGTTGGGGTCTTTGCTGTGTACTGAGCGAAAGCTGTTGCTGATTTTTATTTCAGGGCTGAGAATAAACGTAGGAAAGTAGAAGTGAAAACCAAGTCCGGCTTCATAGCCCAATGCAGATTTGTTGAGCTTAATCAAATCATCGGCACGTCGTGCCTGGCTGTTACTTGCAAGGTCATACTCAAACTTACCGCCGCCCAGCACATACACTCTGAAATTACCGATACGGTCGCTGCTGAATTTTAACTGAAGCGGAAAACTGAGATAAATACTCTCAACATTTTTACTTTGATTGGCGCTGTCTCCAATCAGCGGATAATTCAAATAGTAATTAATGCCACGTGTTGCAAAAATCAGGTTAGGATTGATTCTGGCTTCAAGATGAGGGGCTACACGTAATGTTCCGAGTAAACCCAGTCCAAAACCGGCTTTGTTAACCGGCGAAACATAAGCCACACTGTCATCCTGTAAAAACTTTGCAGAATGATTCAGGTGAAAATAAGAAATATTGCTGCTGAGGGTTATGCCGAAATAATATGGTTTTTGCTCGTGGTTTGGTAAGTTAATTTCATCTTGTGCAAAAGCGGAAACAGTTATCAGTAAAAAGCTGATGAGAACGGTTACTTGTCGCCGCAATAAATACTGCATATTCCAAGCGTAAGAGGTTTGCATGAAGTGTTTGTAAAACCGGTTTTATTTAAAACAGCAACAAAGTTTTTTCCTTCCGGGAAAGCTTTAATACTGTTTGTAAGATATTGATAAGCTTTTTTGTTTTTGCTGAACGCACCTGCCACCTGTGGAGCCACAATGCTCATATAAAGATTGTAAGCCTGAATAACACCCGGCAGTTTTGGCTTTGAAAACTCCAGTACCACCAATCTTCCGCCCGGTTTTAATACCCGGTGAATTTCGCTGATACCTTTTTCAAGGTTTTCAAAGTTTCGTACACCAAAAGCAACTGTCACAGCATCAAACGTATTATCGGGAAAATTTATTGTTTCACTATCGCCCCCTTTCAGTTCAATTACATTTTCTAAACCTTTGGTTTTCACCTTTACACGACCAGCTTCCAGCATTTTTTCACTGATGTCAATACCAACAATTTTTTCTGGTTGCAACTGGCGGGCTGCCATTATTGCCACATCGCCTGTGCCTGTTGCCACATCCAGCAGCAACTTAGGTTCAAGAGGTTTCAGCTTTGCCAGCGCTTTTCGCCTCCATGTAACATCAATGCCCGCAGACAGAAAACGGTTTAAGAAATCGTACTTGTGTGCAATGTTATCAAACATTTCAGCCACCTGCTTTTTCTTCGAATCGTCAGACTTCATGTCTGGCACTACATAGTCATGTAAATATTTGTCGTCCATTGGGCGCAAAGGTAAGAAGAGAGAGGTTACAGGTTGCAAGTTTCAGATTTCGTGCTACAAAACCGGTTACCGGCAACTGGTTACTTGTAACATTTCCGTGTTATCTTGCACCTGTGAATATTAAATCAGCAACATATCTCATCAGCAGTCCTTCGGTTGATAAATGCCCTGAAGGAGATAAGCCGGAGTATGCGTTTATTGGCAGGAGTAATGTGGGGAAATCATCCCTCATCAACATGATTTGTAATAATCATAAACTGGCCAAAACCAGTGCATCGCCGGGCAAAACACAGTTGATCAACCTTTTTGTGATTGAAGATATTCACGAAAAAACAGGAAAGGTGAGCAGTTGGTATCTTGTTGACTTGCCGGGTTATGGTTATGCAAAAGTGGCACAAGGTAAGCGGAAACAGTGGATCAAGATGATTGAAAACTACATCCGCAAACGGGAAAACCTGCTGAACTTATTTGTATTGATCGACAGCCGCCATAAACCACAGGAAATCGACATCAGCTTTATTAATCAGTTGGGCGAATGGAAAATTCCTTTTGCCATTGTATTTACCAAGGCCGATAAAAGCACGCAAAAAGAAGTGGCAGCAGCGGTAAAAACATTTCTTTCTGCATTGGGTGAGCATTGGGCCGAACTTCCGCCACATTTTGTTTCATCGGCTGTAAAAAGTACCGGCCGCAGGCAAATACTTTCGTTTATCGAAGAATGTAATCAACTAACAAAACAGTGATAACGTCAGTTGCCCGAACGGTTTTATCAATCATTTTATTAAACCGCTTGATATTTCTGCCTAATTGTCCTGCTTTTGATCGTTGCATGGTATTTGAAAATGGTTTTATCCGATTGATTACCTTAACTTCAAACCGAAAATAAATTGAATATGGATTTTAATAAGGAATTTGAAAAATACGCTGTGAAGCACCGTGGAATTTCCGGTGCCACTTTGCATAATTATCAAACGCAATTCAACCCAACAAACCTTACTCCTTATATCATAGAAGAGCGTCCGCTCAACGTGGCAAGTATGGATGTGTTTTCAAGGTTAATGATGGACAGGATTATCTTTCTTGGTGAACCAATCAACGATTATGTTGCAAATATTGTAACAGCCCAGTTGTTGTTCCTGGAAAGCACCGACCGTACAAGGGATATCCAGATGTACATCAACAGTCCCGGCGGCAGTATTTATGCCGGTTTGGGTATTTATGATACCATGCAGTATATCACGCCCGATGTAAGTACTATCACTATTGGTATTGCTGCAAGTATGGGTGCGGTATTGATGTGTGCAGGTACAAAAGGTAAACGTACAGCATTAAAGCATTCACGCATTATGCTTCACCAGCCTTATGGTGGTGCAGGCGGCCAGGCAACTGACATTCAGATTATGGTTAATGAGGTAAAGAAACTGAAAGGGGAACTGTATGAAATTATAGCTTACCACAGCGGACAAACGTTCGACAAAGTAAAAGAAGACAGTGACAGGGATTTCTGGATGACGGCTACCGAAGCAAAAGAATACGGTCTTGTTGATGAAGTACTGATCATGAATCCACGTAAAGTAAAAGAAAGCTAAACCATTAAACGTATTAAACAATGAATCAGCATAATTTGAAATTTCCACCTTTCCGTTTTGATGACGGAGAAGAAGAACCTGAAATGCCAAAAGAAAATCCGTTGGAAAATTTTACAGCGGCGTTAAACCCTTACAATAAAAAATTTCTTGAAGAACGGAAAATTTTCTTCTGGGGTGTTGTTCACGATCAGTCAGCAAAAGAAATTGTGAACAAGTTGCTTTACCTCGATTCAGTAAAGCCTGGTGAAGAAATTAAGTTGTATATCAACAGTCCCGGTGGTGTTGTAACAAGCGGAATGGTTATTTATGATACGATGCAAATGATCAGCTCGCCAGTAAGCACTATCTGTATGGGCATGGCTGCAAGTATGGGTTCTATTTTGCTGAGCGGAGGAACAAAAGGCAAACGTTTTATTTTCCCTCATGGTGAAGTAATGATTCATCAGCCAAGTATCAGCGGTGCTCAGGGAACCAGTGCCGATCTTGAAATTCTTGCCAACCAGATCGCTAAAACCAAAGAGCTGGGGGCAAAAATTCTGGCAAAAAATTGTGGCAAATCGCTCGACCAGGTGTTGAAGGATTTTGACCGTGATTACTGGATGAATGCAGAGGAAGCTGTGCAGTATGGCATTGTTGACGGCATTCTTGATAAACTTTAAATAAAATTGATAGTAAGGGTGCGACGCCAAGGCGTCGCACCCTTTTTTTACGGAATACTACCCGTTTCCAAAAGCATTGTTATCTTTGACATTGGATTGCAAAAGCAGTTCAACCTGAAAATCCATTACAAATGGCGAAAAACAACATGTTGCATTGTTCTTTTTGTGGGAGAAGCAGAGATGAAGTAAAGATCCTCATTGCAGGTCAGGAAGGTCATATCTGTGAAAATTGTGTTGAACATGCACAGGAAATTATTGCGCAGGAGTTAATGCTGCGTCACGAAAACACCTCTTCAAACTTTAAACTAAACGTTAAGAAGCCAATTGAGATCAAACGGTTTCTTGATGAATACATCATTGGCCAGGACGAAGCAAAGAAAGTTCTGGCAGTTGCCGTGTACAATCACTACAAACGCTTAAAGCAAAAAACTGAAAGCGAAATTGAAATTGAAAAGAGCAACATCGTGATGGTAGGAGAAACCGGTACAGGTAAAACCCTGCTGGCTAAAACCATTGCACGTTTACTGAATGTGCCTTTTGCAATTGTTGATGCCACTGTGTTTACAGAAGCTGGTTATGTAGGTGAAGATGTGGAAAGCATTCTTACCCGCCTGCTGCAGGTTTGTAACTACGATGTGGCGGCGGCTGAAAAAGGAATTGTTTATATTGATGAAATTGATAAGATTGCCCGTAAAGGGGATAATCCTTCCATTACCCGTGATGTAAGTGGTGAAGGTGTGCAGCAGGGAATGCTGAAACTGCTGGAAGGAACAGAAGTATTGGTGCCACCACAGGGCGGAAGAAAGCATCCTGAACAAAAGCTCATCAAAATCAACACACAAAATATCCTGTTCATCTGCGGTGGCGCATTTGATGGAATTGATAAAGTAATTGCACGCCGTGTAAACACAAACGCCATTGGCTTTAATGTAAACAAAGAAGAACAGGAACTCATGAAGAAGAACCTGCTGCAGTATGTAAATGCACAGGATCTGAAAACATTTGGTTTGATTCCTGAGTTACTTGGCCGTTTGCCGGTTGTTACATATCTCAATCCGCTTGATGCAGAAACGCTTCGTGAAATTCTGGTTGCACCTAAAAATGCCCTTATCAAACAATATCACAAATTGTTTGAACTGGAAGGTATTGAATTGGTGGTTGATGAAGATGTGTTTGATTTTATGGTTGGCAAAGCAATGGAATATAAACTTGGTGCAAGAGGACTGCGCAGCATCTGCGAAAGTATTTTAACCGATGCAATGTTTGATTTACCAGGCAGCGATGTGAAGAAATTCCATCTTACACTTGATTATGCAGTGCATAAGTTTGACAAGAGCAAACTGAGTATGCTGAAAGTTGCATAAAAAAATAAAAATTTTTTATAGTAAACCTGCTGACGTATTCAGCAGGTTTTTTAATACAAAAAAATAATTATCGTTTTTTCTATTTTTACTTTTGACTTAAATAATTTTATTATGCAGGATCTGATAAACCGTTTAATGGCCGAAGGACTAACCGAACAACAGGCTTACAAAGCTATTGAGGTCATTAAAAATTTTGCGAAAGAAAAGTTTCCCATTTTCGGTGGTGCTATTGATAAGTTGTTTGATAAATATGGCCCGAAGGATGATGATGATTTTTTGCATTAAAACAAACAGCCGCCTTTTTACAGACGGCTGCGTTTTTCTCATGTGTAGATTGCCAGTTGTTGTTATTTTAATTGCTCTCTTGCAATAATTATTTTCTGTATTTCACTGGTGCCTTCACCAATTGTACAAAGCTTGGAATCCCTGTAATATTTTTCAACCGGGTATTCTTTGGTGTAGCCGTTTCCGCCAAAGATCTGCACGGCTTCATTACTTACTTTAACTGCTGTTTCACTTGCATAATACTTGGCCATCGCACTGGCTTCGGTAACTTTTTCACCACTGTTTTTTAAACTGGCTGCTTTCAGAATCAGTAATTCTGCTGCAGCAATTTCGGTAGCCATATCAGCCAGTTTAAATGATATGCCCTGGAAATTCGAAATCGGCTGATCAAATTGCTTCCGCTCTTTTGAATAATTCAGTGCAGCTTCATAGGCACCTTGTGCAATGCCTAAAGCAAGAGCTGCAATTGAAATTCTTCCTCCGTCCAGTATTTTCAACGCCTGCCTGAAACCATCACCCACATCACCAATCCTGTTTTCATCGGCTACACGACAGTTGTCAAGAATTAATTCTGATGTTTCGCTCGACCGCATGCCCAGCTTATTTTCTTTTCGTCCGCCAATTAATCCTTTTGTTCCTCGTTCCACAATAAATGCGGTTGAATTGTTGCTTGTTCTCGGTTCTCCGGTGCGGGCAATCACTACAACTACATTGCTGCTGATTCCATGTGTTATCCAGCATTTGGTACCATTGAGCACCCATTCGTTTTCTTGCTTTACTGCAGTTGTTTGTATGTTACCTGCATCACTCCCTGTATTTGGCTCGGTCAACGCCCATGCTCCAATCCATTCCCCACTTGCCAGTTTAGGCAAGTACCTTTTTTTCTGTTTGTCATTGCCACAGTATAATATGTGGCCTGTACAAAGCGAATTATGTGCTGCCAATCCAAGGGCTACGCCACCACAAACTTTTGCTATTTCTGCAACAACAGCAGCATAATCAATATAGTCAAAGCCGCTGCCGCCATATTCTTCAGGAACAAAGAACCCCATCAATCCGAGTTTTCCCATTTCCCTGAAAACTTCAACGGGGAAATGCTGCTTTTCATCCCATTCCATTACAAAGGGAGCAATCTGTTTCCGGGCAAAATCTCTTGCTGCCTGGGTAATCAGTTCAGTATGTTCACCCCTCGAAAAATTCATTTGGCTGGTTTAAAAAGAAGTTGAGCCATGAACTGGCAGAAAGCAGAAACATGACTCAACAGTTTAACATATATAGCAATCAATCGAAACGGCAGAACAAATATAGGAATTTTGCTAACAAATGTTAGGGGTGTTGAAAATTTTTTTAGTCAGTCGTCAGGTAAGGAGAAATTTTTGAAAAAATGGCTTCATCAACTGCCCCGATTTTTTGTAAATCCTGAACCGAACTGAACCGGCCATGCTCATTGCGGTATTGAATAATAGCGTTTGCTATGGGGTATTTAATGTAGGGGTGTGCTTTCAATTCTTCTATAGTTGCGGTATTCAGATTAATTTTTTTGTAAGAAATGGGATTGAACTGAAGCTGGGATTTAATTTTTTGAAATGTAGAATCGGGTAGCCCATAAGTTTCGGCCACTTGTTCTATTGAAACGAACCCTCCGAGTTTTGAGCGGAAATAAACAATCCGTTGAGAAAGTTTGCTGCCGATACCGTTTAATTTTTTCCATTCAGTAGTATCAGCGTTATTAATATCAATAACGAATGTATTCGATTTGTTGCTGGTCATTTTGGCTGATGATCCTGCTTCAGAAACGGAATTTATATTCTGATTACTAACTTCAGCCGATTGAATTTTCACAAATGGCAGCAGCCTTTCATATTCGTTTGTACGCAGGCCGTAAATTTTATTGATGTCTTCTGCATGTCGGAACTTACCTCCTTTACTTCTGAAGTTGAGGATGGTTTGAATGGTTTTGTCTCTTAATCCAAGCTGATGTAATTCTGCTGCACTAACTGTGTTTGGGTCAAAATAAAACAACGTTCCAGCCTGCTGCTGATTTTTACTATAGTTGTAACCAGCTTTCGGCTCAAACAAATGATCTGTACTTTCGTCGTTGCTGTTCTGATTACTGGTTTCAGGCAGTTGTTTCAACTGGGCCAGTTCTTTCTCTGTTTCGGGGTTGTTTACAAGCTGGAGATCTGTTTTTACAAGAAAAGGAAACATGGTAGGTAACAGGGCAAATAGTGTTGCACAAATAGCAAGAATAATTACGGCCCGTCTTTCTTTTTGCGAAAAGGTGAAATATTCTCTCACCCATTTTTTTTGTGTTAGCTGCATAATTTAAAATTAACAGCTAAAAAAGTGAAATCAAATACTACAAAGCGGGTATAAACCGGTGATTTAAGACATTTAAAAATGAAGGGTGAGGCCATCAAATGCAAGATGTATCCCTTCCGGCAATTCTTTTTCAACTTCAGCATGTAAGCCCAACTGATGGCTGATATGTGTAAAATATCCTTTCTGTACTCCCAGCTCCTGAACTAACTGAACCGCCTCATCCAGGTTGTAATGTGATATGTGTTTTTGCTTTCTCAAAGCATTTAATACCATTGCTTTACTCCCCCTGATTTTATTTTTTTCCTGTTCATCAATATAATTAGCATCGGTAATGTATGTAAAGGGGCCAAACCTGAAACCAAGCACCGGCATTTTCAAGTGCCAGACCAGTACCGGTTCTACCAGTAACTCTTTTACATAAAAAGGATCTTCAGCAATAGTATGTAATTCAATTTCGGGTACACCGGGATATTTTGTGTCGGAGAAAGCATAATAAAAATCTCTCCTTAAAGCTTCTTCTGTCAGATAGTTACAATATACGTTCATAGAAGAGCGGGTGAGATAATTAAATGCTCTCACATCATCAAGCCCCGCCATATGATCTCTGTGGGGATGAGTAAAAATAATGGCATCTAATTTTTTTACTCCCAGCCGAAGCATTTGATAACGGAAATCGGGTGTGGCATCAACAACAATTGTTGTGTCTGCTGTTTCAATCATAATACTGCTGCGAAGACGGTTATCCCGTTTGTCGGCTGATGTGCAGACTTCACATTCGCAGCCAATCATGGGTACACCGCTGCTTGTGCCGGTACCAAGAAATGTTACTTTGAAAGAAGGGTAATTCACCCGGTAAAAATATTAATGAAAGTGGAAATAGAAAAAGATGAACTGTTGTTACGGGTTGTTTTCTTTATCATTTTCTGCTTTTGCTGATGCCATGGCAAGAACTTCTTCATAAAGTTTTTGCGATTCGCCGGTTAAAGCATCATAAGTAACGTTTATCTGCGGAATTAGCTCAAGCAATGTATTGATGCGGCTTTCCAGCATCAGAAATTTATTCAGCACCACAACTTTTTTTTGCTCCAGAATGCAATAACCACTTTGAAACGTACCTCGTTCGTAGCGCACAATATAGCCACTGTCTTCAAGAATACCCTCTAATTTATCTAAAGTTGATTGATTTAATTTCATACACCTGACCTCTGAAGGAGGGTTTTTTGATAAGCTGCAAATCTAATTGCAAGATGACAAATTACTCTCTTAGAATCTTTTAAGTTATTCACAGTGTTTATCGGTTCTCCCTTCTTTTAAGGCTGGGGTATTATTTACTCGTCATCCGAACCACCGGGATAATCATTTCCTCTAAACTTACTCCGCCATGCTGAAAAGTGTTGCGGTAATAGTTTACATAGTAATTGTAGTTATTGGGATAGCAGAGATACACATCTTCTCTTGCAAAAATGAACGATGAGTTTACATTGGGAACCGGTAATCCGGCTTCAGCAGGATCACGGAAAGCCAGTACATCCTTCGGCTCAAAATTCAGGTTACGTCCATGTTTGTACCTGATGTTAGTGGTAGTTTCTTTATCACCAATTACCTTGGCAGGTTTTTGAACACGTATGCTGCCATGATCGGTAGCCATGACGATATTGATTTTTTTATCAGCAATTTTTTTCAATGCCTGGTTAAGCGGCGAATGTTCAAACCAGCTGGCTGTAATACTGCGGTAACTTTTTTCATCGTTCGCAAGTTCTTTCAGTACTTCCATTTCTGTACGTGCATGGCTCAGCATGTCAACAAAATTGTACACAATCACATTAATGTCGTTGTTCATGAGATTGTGAATATTGTTTACAAGGTCCTGGCCTGCCTGGTGATTGAGTACTTTGGTGAACGATGCTTTAAGATCGCCTTTACCCAAACGTTTTAACTGTGCACGGAAAAATTCTTCTTCATGTAAATTTTTTCCTCCTTCGTCATTATCGTTTTTCCATTGCTGTGGAAATTTCTTTTCAATCTCCACCGGCAGCATTCCGCTGAAGATGGCATTGCGGCTGTATTGTGTGGCTGTTGGCAGAATGGCATAAAACGAATCTTCTTCAGCAATGCGGAAGTTTTCAGCAAAGATTGGCTGAATGGCTTTCCACTGGTCAAACCGGAGATTATCAATCAGGATAAAAAACAACGGAGCGCCTTTTTCCATATGCGGAAGCACTTTAAACTGAAAGAGGCTGTGGCTCATGATAGGAGCTTCTGTTGCTTTCGGTTTCAGCCAGTCGGCATAATTCCGGGATATGTATTTGAAAAATTCATTGTTGGCTTCACCTTTTTGTGTTTGCAGCACTTCACTCATTTCCGGGCTGTCTGCTTTGCTCATTTCAAGTTCCCAATACACCAGCTTTTTATAAATATCCATCCACTCATTGTAGTTGGGGCTGCTGTTGAGTGCCATAAATAAGTTGCGGAATTGCTGTTGATAAGCTGATGTTGTTTTTTCACTGACAAGACGTTTATTGTCAATGATTTTTTTTAAACTCAGCAATACCTGGTTGGGGTTAACGGGCTTAATCAGGTAATCGCTGATTTGTGAGCCAATTGCATCGTCCATCAGGTTCTCCGTTTCATTTTTTGTGATAAGCACTACCGGAATTGATTGGTTAACCTGCTTTATTTTCGTAAGTGTTTCAAGTCCTGTTATACCGGGCATACTTTCGTCCATCAGCACCACATCAACAGGGTTTTCTTTTACGAAGTCAATTGCGTCAAATCCATTTGTGAGCGTTTGTACTTCATACCCCTTGTTCTCCAAAAACATTTTTTGCGATTGAAGACTTTCTATTTCATCATCTACCCAAAGAATTTTTGCTACCGGCATATATTAATTTGAAGTTTTCGATTCAGGCTGAACAGCAACGGCCCGTTTAACTTTCTGCAGCAAGTTAGCGAAACAGATTGCAACATACTACCTTTGCTCTCCGGCATAAAGATATTTAACAGTTTTGCAAATGAAGTTCAGAAAAATTGTCAATGATCCGATCTATGGTTTTATCACATTTGATGATGTGCTGATCTATGATATTCTTTCCCATCCTTTTTATCAACGGTTAAGGCGCATTCATCAAATGGCTCTGGCGTACTTAGTTTATCCGGGTGCAGTTCATACAAGATTGCACCAGAGTATGGGTGCCTATCATTTAATGTGTGAAGCATTGCTGGAGCTGAAAAGCAAGAGCATTGAGATAACTGCAGAAGAAGAACAGGCTGCAAAGATTGCTATCCTGCTCCACGATGTCGGGCATGGCCCTTTCAGTCATGCGCTGGAGCATGTGTTGATTGAAGATGTGCATCATGAGGAAATTTCATTACTCATTTTTGAACATCTCAATAAAGAATTCAACGGCAAACTTGATCTGGCAATACAGGTTTTTAAAGGCACTTACCATAAACAATTTCTTCACCAGTTAATCAGCAGCCAGCTTGATGTTGACCGGATGGATTATCTCACCCGTGACAGCTTTTACAGCGGGGTAAGCGAAGGTGTTATTGGTTACGACCGGATTATAAAAATGATGATGGTTCATAACAATGAGCTGGTGGTAGAGGAAAAAGCGGTGTATAGTATTGAAAAGTTTCTTGTGGCCCGCCGCCTCATGTACTGGCAGGCCTACCTGCACAAGGCTGTACTGAGTGCAGAAAACATGCTTGTAAAAATATTGGAACGTGCCAAACTGCTGGCAAAAAAAGAAGTCGGGCTGTTTTCATCTACTCCCTTACTGGATGAGTTTTTACGTACCACACAACCATCGGCATTTATAAAAGACAACCTTGGTAAGTTTTGCGAACTGGATGATTATGATGTGGTGGCATCGGTAAAAAAGTGGATGCACCATCCCGATAAAGTGCTGAGCACACTCAGCCAATGGCTGCTAAACAGAAATATGCTCAAAACAAGGCTGCAGATGCACCCAATTGATCAAAATGAAGTGAGGTTCATGCAACAAAAGGTGCAGGCAAAATTGTCTTTAAACGATGACGAACTCAGCTTTTTTGTGTTTGACGGTATTGCTGAAAACCGGATGTATAATCCCGGTAATGAGCGGATCAATATTTTGTTTAAAGATGGAACGGTTAAGGATATTTCGGAGATAGAATATGGACTGATTCACAAAGCCATAGAGAGCCCGGTTAAAAAATTTTATCTTTGCCACCCTTCCATCAAATGAAAAAGTGTATCAAAAGGTTGTTGGAAAGGTTTTTGAAAGTAACTTTAATTTAATAAGAAAGGATATTCATGGAGTTTACCGCCTCACAGATTGCGCTAATCATCAACGGAAAAGTGGAAGGGAACCCTGACGCAGCCGTAAGTTCGTTCAGTAAAATTGAAGAAGCAGCTGCCGGGCAGCTTGCATTTCTGGCTAATCCCAAATATGAAGATTATCTCTATACTACCGGTGCTTCTGTAATAATTGTAAATGATTCATTGGAGCTGAGACAGGAAGTTTCGCTCACACTTATCCGTGTGCCGGACGCATATTCAGCATTTGCTACTTTGTTACAGGCGTATGAAAAAATTATGGAGCAGCAAATGGTGGGTATTCAGGGGCCTTCTTATGTTTCAAAATCGGCTGTAATAGGGGAAAATGGATTTGTTGGAGCATTTACATTTATTGGCGATCATGTAAAACTGGGCAAAAATGTAAAGGTTCATCCCAATTGTTATCTGGGCAATAATGTTGTGGTGGGTGATAACTGTATCCTTCACCCTGGTGTAAAAATATATCACGATTGTGTGGTGGGCAGCAAAGTAATCATTCATGCAGGTACAGTTATTGGGGGAGATGGGTTTGGGTTTGCACCTCAACCCGATGGTACTTATAAAAAAGTACCCCAAATTGGAAATGTGGTGGTGGAAGACGAAGTTGAAATTGGATCGAACAGCTGTATTGACAGAGCTACGATGGGTTCAACCATCATCCGCAAAGGCGCCAAACTTGACAACCTGATACAGGTTGCTCATAATGTTGAAGTAGGAAGTTACACAGTAATAGCTGCCCAGGCAGGTATCAGTGGCAGTACCAAAATTGGCAGTAATGTAATGATTGGCGGGCAGGCAGGGATTGTTGGTCATATCACCATTGCCGATGGCAGCCGCATTAATGCACAGAGTGGTGTAAGTAAATCGCTCAAACAGCCTAACAGCGTGGTAACAGGCTCACCCGCATACGACTACACAAGCACCTTGCGCAGTCAGGCAATTTTCCGAACCTTGCCCGAAATGGAAAAGCGAATTGCTGAACTGGAACAGTTAGTCAGGCAATTATTGGCTGAAAAAGCAAGCATTTAAGTTTCAGAAAGTTTCAAAGTACAACCAATTAGCCCCTTTTTAGTACTTTCGTGCCCATGAGTATGAATAATGGCAATGAAAATGCTAATCAGCATACACTGGCTGATGTAATTACCATTTCAGGAGTAGGCATTCATTCTGGTCAGTCAGTGACCATGAGCCTGGAACCGGCAGAACCAAATACAGGTATTGTTTTTCAACGTGTTGACCTTCCCGGACAACCTACCGTGAAGGCTGATGTGGATTTTGTAGTTGAAACCAACCGCAGTACTACACTTTCAAACAACGGAGCATCTGTTAATACAGTTGAACACCTGTTGGCTTCTTTTATTGGTTGTGAAGTGGATAATGTGCTGGTAAAAATTGATGGTCCTGAAATTCCAATCCTTGATGGTAGTTCCCGGCCTTATGTTGAAGCAATCGAAAAAACCGGTATCAAAAAACAGGATGCAATAAAAATCTGGTACACAATTGATCATAATCTTTATTTTCTTGATGAAAACAAGAAGGTGGAAATGGTGGCGATGCCCTCAAATGAGTACCGGATTAATACACTGATTGATTTTAATTCGCCGGTATTGGGAACACAACATGCAAATCTCAGTCATGTAAGCGATTTTAAAACTGAAATTGCTCCGTGCCGCACTTTTTCATTTTTCCATGAACTGGAATTTTTGCTGAAGAATAATCTGATTAAGGGCGGAGATTTAAACAATGCCATTGTTGTGGTTGATAAACCCGTTACAGATGAGCAGCTAGACACTTTGGCAAAAGGGTTTAACAGGGAAAAAGTGGCAATTACCAGCGAAGGTTACCTGAATAATCTTGAATTACGTTTCCCCAATGAGCCTGCCCGTCATAAACTGCTTGACCTGGTGGGTGATCTTGCATTGGTTGGAATGCCGTTCAAGGCCCATATTATTGCAAACCGTCCCGGTCATGCAAGTAATGTGGCATTTGCAAAGAAAATTAAAGAGCATATTAAAAAGAACAGGTTTAAGGCAAATGTACCTGCCTATTACCCCGATAAAACACCTGTTTACGATATTCATGCTATTGAGAAAATATTACCGCACCGTTATCCGTTTCTATTAGTAGATAAGATTGTTGAGCTTACAGATACTTTGATTGTGGGTGTAAAGAACGTTACCTATAATGAGCCTTATTTCCAGGGCCATTTTCCCGGTAATTGTGTAATGCCCGGCGTTTTGCAGGTTGAAGCACTGGCACAATGCGGAGGTTTACTGGCAATACCAAAAGATACCGACGATAAGTATGATACATACTTTTTAAAAGTAGATAATTGTAAGTTTAAACAAAAAGTAGTACCCGGCGATACCTTGATTTTAAAGATGGAATTAAAAAGCCCCATACGCCGTGGCATTTGTGAAATGAGAGGAACTATTTTTGTTGGCAGTAAAATAGCTTGCGAAGCTGATCTTACTGCTCAAATTGTAAAACGTCCAAAGAATGATTAGTAACCTGGCATATATTCATCCAAATGCACAAATAGGTGCAAATGTTACAATTGATCCGTTTAGTATTATTCATGATGATGTGGTAATTGGAGATGGTACACACATTATGAGTAACGTTACTGTTTTTTCCTGTTCAAGAATTGGTAAAAACTGTAAAATATTCCCGGGAGCAGTTATCGGGGCAGTGCCGCAGGATTTAAAATACAGAGGAGAGTACACATTAGCCGAAATTGGAGACAATACAACCATTCGTGAATGTGCAACAATACACCGTGGAACAACCGATAAAGATACAACCAAGGTTGGCAGCAACTGTTTAATTATGGCCTATGCTCATGTGGCACATGATTGTGTGGTAGGTAACAATGTTATTCTTGCCAATTCGGTGCAACTGGCTGGCCATGTTACTGTTGATGATTTTGCTATTGTGAGCGGAATGACTGCAGTATCACAGTTTACACACGTAGGCGCCCACACTTATATTGCCGGCATGTGTGCAGTAAGAAAAGATGTTCCTCCTTATGTAAAGGCAGCACGGGAACCATTGAGCTATGTGGGAATAAACAATGTTGGCCTGAGCCGCAGAGGTTATTCCAAAGAAACGATTGAAGAAATCTTTAAGATTTATCATATTCTTTTTGTTGAAAAACACATCGTATCAAAGGCAGTTGAACTGGTTGAAAATATGATGTCTGCCACACCCATAAGAGATGAAATTCTCGGCTTTATTAAGAAGTCGGAAATCGGAATCATCAAACGTCAATCGCAAAGCGGCAATGATGAAGATATTGCTTTCTGATGCAGGCAAGCGGTATAACAGGGAATGGATCTTTCGTCACTTTACGTACGAATTTTCAAATGGTAATGCGTATGCCATAACCGGAAACAACGGTTCGGGCAAATCAACTTTACTGCAGATTATTGCAGGCGCAATTCTGCATTCTGAAGGAACGGTTGATTATGCAGCCGGTGGAAAAAACATTTCATCCGACGCACATCATCTTCACTTGGGCATTGCAGCACCTTATCTTGAACTGCCCGAAGAAATGACGTTGATTGAGTTTCTTGAATTTCATCAGTCATTCAAGCCTTTTCTTTCTTCTTTGAATGCACGAAGCATCATTCAGATTCTGGGGCTTGAAAAAGCAACTGAAAAACAGATACGCAATTTCAGCAGTGGAATGAAGCAACGTGTAAAACTAGCACAGGCAATATTAACCGATGTACCTGTTGTGTTGCTTGATGAACCCTGTACCAATCTTGATGCAGATGGTATTTCGTTGTATCATCGTCTCATCAATGAATATTGTGCCGAACGTTTGGTGATTGTGAGCAGCAACGATGAAGAAGAATTTAACTTCTGTAATTTCAGGATTAATATTGCCGATTATAAAAACTGATATGTATTTCCATCATCTTTCTCAAATGACAGCAAGGGAAATGTTTCCCGGCTATTTTGGTAAGTTTATTCATACGGGTACTTCAACTGTTGCTTTCTGGGAAATAAAAGCCGGTTCACCTATTCCTGAACATTCGCATGTGCATGAACAGATCATGTATGTGGTGGAAGGTGAATTTGAATTAACAGTTGACGGCACTCCGCAACTCTTAACTACAGGTGCCGTTGTAACCATTCCTTCAAATATTGTTCATAAAGGACATGCAGTTACAGATTGTAAAGTGATTGATATTTTTATGCCGGAGAGAGAAGACTATAAATAAGTTATATTTATAATAAAAACCTATGGCAAATGTGACTTACTTGCTTGGTGCAGGAGCAAGTGCTAATTGTCTTCCTGTTATTCAAAATTTTTCTAAAAGGTTATTAATTTCCAAAAAAATATTAGAAGAAGATATTCAAGCAAGATCAGATTTATACAATATAAATTTCGATACTCCCCGAAAGCCACCCATTATTAGTGATTTGGATGCAGCTAAAGAAATTATAAAGGAGCTTGAATGGGTGATCTCTGAATCTGCCACTCATCAAACAATTGATACTCTTGCAAAAAAATTTTTTCATAAAGACTTAAAAAGTCTTTTTAGGCTCAAGCGTATACTGATTTTTTTCTTTTTGTTTGAACAAAAAATGGCCAAGCGCATTAACAGCCAAATACATAAGGACGACCATGAGAATGCGAAGAGTTATGAAGAAAATCTGGTTTCCTCTATAAAGGAAGCATCGGACAAACGATATGATAGCTTTATTGCGGCAGTTTTAAAAAATATTCCTAATAAAATTGAATTACAAAATAACATTAAAGTTCTTTCTTGGAATTATGATTGTCAATTTGAAATAGCATTAATGAATTATTCTAATAAGAACTTCAATGAATTAAAAGCCTTTTTTCAAGTATTGCCCAATACGAGCACATTTAATACAAATAAACTGAATTTGGATTTAGGAAAATTTGCTTTTTTAAAGCTTAATGGCTCAGCAGAATACGATTCATTTGCAATAAATAATGGAGGAGGTCAGAATATCCTTGAAACAAATATTGATGAGGGAACAACCTTAAATCGGTTAATTGAGGATTATATGAATTCAAAAAAATACGAAAATTCTCAAAACTCTCATTTGACATATTTCAATTATTCATGGGAACAAGTCGGTGAATTTGTCAATAAATACGAAGGTTATAATGAATGTATAAAAAATGCTTTTACGATAGCTGAGGAAACAGAAATTCTAGTTGTAATAGGTTATTCTTTTCCCTTTTTCAATCGAAAAATTGATCGAAAAATTATGAATAGCAATCGAATCCAAAAAGTATATGTTCAAGATGTAAACCCTCAGGAGAGAATATTCACTATTAAAGAATCTTTTGAATCTTTACGAGGCAAGCAGATTATACCAATTAATTTTATTAATTCTTTTTTTCTGCCTCCTGAATTGTAAAATTTTATCCCCTGCTTGCAATCAGTAAATTCAGATCGGTGTATTTTAAATCAAAACGCTGACTTAAATAAAAATTAGTAAGTGCACCCTTGTACAAATAAATGCCGTTTCGGATACTGAGTTTGTGCCACAACAGTTTTTCCAAACCACCTTCATCGGCTACTTCAAGCAACAGTGGCATGAGTACATTGCTGATTGCCTGCGATGCTGTGCGTGCAAAACCACTTGGAATATTTGGAACACAATAGTGAATAACACCATGTTTTAAAAAAATCGGGCTTTCGTGACTGGTTACCTCGCTTGTTTCAAAACAGCCGCCTTTATCAATACTCACATCTACAATTACACTGCCGGGCCGCATCTGGGCAACCATTTCATCTGATACAACAACAGCCGTTCTTGCACCGCCAATAGAAGATAATGCACCAACAGCCACATCGCAGGTTTTTAACTGCTTGGCAAGAATTTTTGGCTCAATTACCGAAGTCCACATGCGTTGGCCAATGGCATTTTGCATGCGCTTAAGCCTGTAAATATTATTGTCGAATACTTTTACACTGGCGCCCATTGCGAGAGCAGTACGGGCAGCATATTCACCCACAATACCTGCACCAATAATGATAACTTTTGTTGGTGGAATACCACTGATGCCGCCAAGCAAAACACCTTTTCCACTGTTTGCACTACTGAGATACTGACCGGCAACCAGCATTACTGCACTACCTGCAATTTCACTCATGCTTCTTACAATCGGGTTGTGGCCGGAATCGTCTTTTAAATTTTCAAATGAAAGACCGGTAATTCTTTTTTCCATCATGGCTTCAAGAATTTCAGCTTTCAATACTGCAAGGTGAATGGGAGAGATGATGGTTTGCCCGGGTTTTAACAATTCCAGCTCCTGCTCACTTACGGGTGCTGATTTGATGAGTATATCACATTGATAAACTTCTTTCCTGTCGTACGCAATTTTTGCACCTGCTTCGCTGTAATCTTTATCTGTGTAGTGCGAACCTTCGCCGGCCATGTATTCAATTAAAACACGATGACCATTGCTCACAAGAACACTTACTGCTTCGGGTGTTAATGCAATACGGTTTTCCTGGAACATTTGCTCCTTGGGAATACCAATGAAAAGTTGTGCGCCTTTTGTTTTAATATCTAAAGTTTCTTCTAATGTTTCATAGCTGAACGAAGCGCTGACAATTGGTTTTGATAAAGCCATACAGTTGCAACCGGTTGTTTGAGTATGTTTCTAAATTACAAAACTACTTTGGAATAACAGCGGTTAATCGCCTTGTTGTGGTATTTATTATTTCAATTGTTACTTGTAGTGCATCTTCGGGAATAAGACCGGGTGTTTTATCGGGCCATTCAACCACACAGAACTCGCCGCTGTACAGTACGTCTTCCACACCTGCCTGTATAGCTTCTTCTTCATCTTTGATACGGTACAGATCGAGATGATAGATTGTTTTTCCATCGCCGGTTTCATACTGGTTAATGATGGAGAATGTGGGGCTGCCCACTGCATCTTTAACACCGAGTTCATCGCAAAGCGCATGAATGAATGTGGTTTTGCCGCTGCCCATTGAAGCATTGAAGGTCCATACATTGTATGATGCAAACTGCCGGTACATTTCTTTTGCAACAGCGTGTATATTTTCTAAAGTAAATTCCTTTTGCACTGCAAATTTGAATGATGGTTGCAAAGATATTGATTCATAGGCTTGGGTTGATGGCGTAATTTTGTGGTTGAAACAAGAGGAAGAAAAATAAGTCGGGCATACATTGTACAAAAAGAGGAAGAGGATTTTAAATTCCTGCTGAAGCGGGGCTGGTTGTACAAGAGTGCGACGCAACAGAAGATGAAAGTTGTAATGCGGCTTGTAACAAAAAAGAATGTTTAAAAATGGAAACAGTTAACTGGAAAGTAGAAGGGATGACCTGCACCAACTGTGCACTCACCGTAAATAAATACCTGCAGAAAGAAGGCATGCAGAATGTAAAGGTGAACCCTGTTACGGGTGAAGTGATGTTTGATGTGGTTGAACAGAACGGTAACATGGATAAGCTGGAAAAGGGAATTGCTCAACTGGGTTATCATGTTGCTGAAAAAAATGGTGTGGTGTTGAAAGTGGTGGATAAAAAACCGATGAACAAATACCTGCGTTACCTGCTGATCTGTGCACCATTTACACTTGTTTTAATGCTGCATATGTTTGACAAATGGATTCATCTTCACTGGCTCATGAATCCATGGCTGCAACTTGGTTTGTGTTTGCCTGTGTTTGCAATTGGTATGTATCATTTTGGCAGGAGTGCAGTGAAAAGTATCATGAACGGTATGCCGAATATGAATGTGCTGGTTGCTGTTGGTGCAGTTGCGGCATTTGTTTACAGTTTGTATGGTACATTAACAGGACAGGCACAGCAATACATGTTTTATGAAACGGCTGCTGGTATCATCACTCTGGTATTTCTTGGCAATTATCTTGAAGACAGTTCGGTTGAGCAAACACAGCGTGCATTAAACAGTTTGGCAAAAAGCCAGAAGGTGATGGCAAATATGATTGCGTTTGATGATCAGCATCACGAACAGGTTTTTCCTGTTGAAAACAGTGTATTGCGCAGCGGTGATCTGGTTTTGATCAAAAGCGGCGAACAGATTCCTGCAGATTGTAAAATACTCTGGGGTGAGGCAACAGTTAATGAAGCAATTATAACTGGAGAGAGTTTGCCTTTAACCAAAAAAGCAAAAGACAATTTAGTTGGCGGAAGTATTCTTGTTGATGGCACTGTAAAAGCACAGGTAACTGCTGCAGCCAATGATTCTGTTCTGGCAAATATTGTGAATCTTGTAAAACGTGCACAGGGTGAAAAGCCTCCGGTTCAGCAAATGGCTGATAAGATCAGTGCCATTTTTGTTCCTGTTGTTCTTGGTATTTCTGCTGTTACATTAATTGTGAACTGGATTGTGACGAAAGATTTTACTCCTTCCTTAATGCGGAGCATTGCCGTGCTGGTGATATCATGTCCATGTGCAATGGGGTTGGCAACACCTGCAGCCATTGCAGTGGGTTTGGGTCGTGCTGCTAAAAACGGAGTGCTGTTCCGCAATGCAAAAAGTCTTGAACTGTTTAAGAATATTGTGCAGGTGGTGTTTGATAAAACAGGGACATTAACAACGGGAAATTTTCAATTGTCGGAGTTTAAGCTGCTGGAAGCATCATTCACAGAAGAACAGTTTAAGCAACTTGTTTTTTCACTGGAGAAATATTCCAATCACCCGATTGCGTTGTGTATTGCTGCAGAATGGAAAATCAACAAGCCGCTTCGCTGGAAAAATATCGAAGAAATAAAAGGACTTGGCATGAAGGCCACAACTGCTGAGGGCGATGAATATATTGCCGGTTCTTTCAAGGCTGCTGCATCTGTAACAACTGATGAGTCGCACAATGTATATGTGCTGAAGAATGGTCAGCTTATTGGATGGATTGATGTGAAAGATGAGTTGCGGCCTGAAGCAAAATCAATTGTTGCATACCTGCACAGTAAACATGTAAAAACTTATTTGTTAAGCGGCGACAGAAAATTGAAATGTGAAGTTATTGCAAAAGAGCTGGGTATTGATGAAGTGATTGCTGAACAAACTCCTGAGCAAAAGTTGCAGGTAATTGAACAGCTCAATAACCAGGCGCCCACAGCAATGATTGGCGATGGTATTAATGATGCACCTGCATTAGCCAAAGCAACCATCGGCATTTCATTGAGTGAAGCATCGCAGGTTGCCATGCAGACAGCTGATGTTGTGCTGATGAATCATGGGTTAAAAAATCTGCCGCTTTCACTTGGTTTGGGTAAGCACACATTCTTAACCATCAAACAAAATTTATTCTGGGCATTCTTCTATAATATCATTGCCATACCTATTGCTGCTTTTGGTTTCTTAACACCAACCATTGCTGCATTTGCAATGGGAATGAGTGATGTGGTGCTTGCTGTTAACAGTGTGCGTTTGTTTGTGAAAAAGGTGGAGTGAGAATAAAGCCGTGAGTTGTGAGTCGTCAGTCGTGAGGTGAACAGTTCATGCTTCAAAAGATCAAAAGAAATGTTTAGTTTGTTGTTAAAAAAATGTTTCTTGAATTAGCACACACCAAACTTGATGTTTACAAAATTTCCCGTGAGTTTACTTTACTTTGTTACAAGTACACGAAGGACTTTCCTGCAGATGAACGTTTTGCAATGGTTCAGCAAATAAGAAGAGCTGCAATGTCTGTGCACTTGAATATAGCAGAAGGAGCATCCAGGAAATCTTTAGCTGAGAGAAAGCGCTTTTTTGAAATTTCCAGAGGCTCTATTGTAGAAGTTGATGCAGCTTTTGATATAGCTGTTGAATTAAAATATGTTCATAAAGAGAATTTGCAGGAGTTGGGTACAATTCTTCTCAGGTGTTTTCAAATGTTGTCTAAAATGATTAATCAATGATGGAATTACTCACGCCTCACGATTCACGACTGACATCTGTAAATGGATAACATTTCTTCCATACTAAACCGTTATTTGGGATATTCTTCGTTCCGGCCGCTTCAGAAAGAAATTATTGAATCGGTGCTGAGTGGTAAGGATACGCTTGCATTGCTGCCAACCGGCGGAGGGAAAAGTATTTGCTTCCAGGTGCCTGCTCTTACAAAAGAAGGCATGTGCATTGTTGTATCGCCGCTGATAGCGTTAATGAAAGACCAGGTGGAAGCATTGCATAAAAAAAATATTCCTGCTGCTGCAATTTACACTGGTATGCCTTTTCCGCAGGTGAAAGATATTCTGCAGATGTGTGTGAATGAAAAGCTGAAGTTCTTATATGTTTCTCCTGAACGTTTGGAAACAAAACTGTTTCTTGAATATCTCCCCGGCATGAATGTGCAGTTGATTGCAGTTGATGAAGCACATTGTGTAAGCCAGTGGGGTTACGATTTTCGTCCTTCTTATTTGCGGATTGTTCAGTTGCGTAATGAATTGCCCGGCGTTCCTGTACTTGCATTAACTGCATCTGCAACGCCTTTGGTACAGGATGATATTTGTAATCAGCTTCAATTTAAAAACAAACAGGTTTTTAAAGGATCATTTCTTCGAGATAATTTATCGTTCAGTGTGTTTAAGGTCGACAGCCGCATCAATAAAATTCTGCAGGTGTTGAAGAATGTTGCAGGCACAGCAATTGTGTATTGCAAAAGCCGACGCATGACACAGGAAGTTGCACATCTGTTACAGCTGCAAAAAATTTCTGCCAGTTATTATCATGCCGGATTAACGAATGATGAACGAAGCAAGCGACAGGAATCCTGGCTGAAGAATGAAACAAGAGTGATGGTTTGCACCAATGCTTTCGGGATGGGCATTGATAAGCCCGATGTGCGGCTGGTGATTCATCATGATGTGCCTGATTGTCTGGAAAATTATTACCAGGAAGCTGGTCGTGCAGGAAGAGATGGAAAGAAATCGTATGCTGTATTACTCTATGAAGTAAAAGATTTGATGGAGCTGCAGAATTTATCTTCCGTTCGTTTCCCTTCAATTGAAGAAATAAAAAAAGTTTACCAGCATCTTGTGAATTACCTGCAGTTGCCTAGCGGAAGCGGGGAAGGGCAGTGGTTTGAATTTGATCTGAATGATTTCATGAAAACCTTTCACCTGAATGCTTACTCAGCCATGTATTCACTTAAAGCATTGGAACAGGAAGGTTGGATGATGTATACCGAGCAGGTTTTTCTTCCCGCAAAAGTTGTGTTTACTTCATCAAAAGAACGGCTTGCAGAATTTGAAAAAGAACAACCACAGCTCGATCTGTTTGTAAAAGGATTACTGCGCAGTTATGGCGGCATCTTTGATATGGAATGTTTTATTTCAGAAAAACAATTAGCTGCATTTATTAAAACCGGTGTAGAACAGGTGAAAGATGCGTTGATTCAACTGCACAGCTTTGGTATCATTGAATACACTCCTCAAAAAGATAAACCGCAATTACAGTTTTTGCAGAACCGCCCTGCAACTGAAGATTTATATATTAACCCTCAAAACAGATTGCAACGGAAAGAACAATTTGAAAAAAGAGTGCAGGCGATGATTAATTATGTGAAGGATGAAACCATTTGCCGCAGCAAAACAATTGGTCAGTATTTTGGTGATGAAGCAATTGCTGATTGTGGTGTGTGTGATGTTTGTTTATGGAAAAAAGGCAATGAAATTACTTCAGCTGAGTTTGAACAGATACAACAATTTGTTTTTGAGAAAGCTTCGGGCGATGGGTTTGTATTAAAAGCTGCTCTTGAAAAAATGGGAAGCAAACAAAGGGAAAAGGTATGGAAAGTAGTTGAGCATTTGATTGCAGAAGAAAAACTTGCGTTGGATGCTGCGGGAAAATTGAAGCTGAAAGAATAAAACAGAAATTGAGATAACGCTGATGAAACAGCTGCGGACAGATTTTTATTCCGTTACAATCTGTATCATCAGCGTATTTATTTGTATTATTTAAAACCAGCTGCTCTTCTTCCTGCTTCTTCCTCCTAACCCCAAAGCTCCAAGTAATGAACGTGTAATAACGGTTGCGGCTGTACGGCCAACCTGTTTTACTGTTGGGTTATCAAAGAAACCTTTTTCTTCTTTTGCTGCTTTCTTTTCCTCCTTCGCCTGTTGCTTTTCTTCTTCTGCTGCTTTTGTTTTTTCAGCAGCTTCTTCGAGTTTCGCAGTGATGATTTCGTACGCACTTTCATTATCTAATGTGCTGGCGTATTTCTTCACCAGTTTGCTTTTGCCAACCAATGTATCTATTTCGGCGTCGTTTAATACATCCATACGGCTGCGGGGAGGCACAAGCATAGTATGTACAAGCGGAGTAGGGATGCCTTTCTCATTCAGCATGGTAATGAATGCTTCTCCAATTCCTAGCTGTGTGAGTAATTCATCCACATCGTAATATTCTGTTGTGGGATAGTTTTCAGCAGCCTGCTTGATTACCTTTCTGTCAGCAGCTGTAAATGCTCTTAATGCATGCTGTACTTTTAAACCAAGCTGTGCAAGTACACTTGCAGGCACATCCTGCGGATTTTGTGTACAGAAGAAAATACCCACACCTTTTGAACGGATCAGCTTTATCACTGTTTCAATCTGCTGAAGTAAAGCTTCGTTTGCTTCCTGGAAAACAAGATGTGCTTCATCAATAAACATCACCAGTTTGGGTTTGTCCATATCACCTTCTTCAGGCAGGCTTGCATACAATTCAGCAAGCAGGCTTAACATAAATGTTGAAAATAATTTTGGACGGTCCTGCAGTTCCATTACACGTATTACGCTGATAACACCTCTGCCATCGTCACCAATTTTCATCAGGTCATCCACTTCAAAGCTTGGCTCACCAAAGAAATCGTCTGCACCCTGCTGCTGCAGTTCAATTACTTTGCGCAGAATGGTCCCGGTTGATGAAGTGGAAATTTTTCCATAATCCTTTTCTATCGAGTCTTTTCCTTCATCACTGATGTATTGAATGGTTTTGATGAAATCTTTCAAATCGAGTAATGGCATTTTATTATCATCACAAAATTTAAAGATCATTGCAACAATTCCCTGTTGTGTATCATTTAAGCCGAGAATTTTTGAAAGAAGAATAGGGCCAAATTCGCTGACAGTTGCACGAAGACGAACACCTTTCTGATCAGAACTTAAAGTCATCAGTTCTGTTGGGAAAGAGGAAGGTTTGTATTCCATACCCATCAGTTTCATGCGCTCTTCAATTTTCGGGTTTGTACTGCCTGCTGCTGCAATACCGCTGAGATCGCCTTTAATATCCATCAATACAACAGGCACACTTGCATCACTCAATCCTTCTGCAAGTACCTGCAGTGTTTTTGTTTTACCTGTACCTGTTGCGCCGGCAATTAAACCATGACGGCTCATTGTTTTCAAAGCAAGAAAAACATCAGCACCTGCTTCTGTTTCTTTATCAAGCATGCCAAGCCCGATGCGGAATGTTTCACCTTTAAATGTGTAACCATCTTTTATGCTTTGCAGGAATTTTTCTTTGTCTGCCATAGATTTTTATTTTAAACTGAAGTTACTGATTTGCGAATCTTTGTTTGTATTCACATATTGAAAGTACGGAAATACTACGAAGTGGTATCACCTGTTTTTCGTATTGCAGGAACGTATTTGCGAAATTAATTTCGCACTCATCATTAACATCAAACTAAATTATTTTCAAATGAAAAAATGCTTCATTCTGTTACTGCTCATCTCAGGAGCAATGGTCTCGTGCAAAAAAACATCTGTTACTTATCCAATTGAAGGTTATTGGGTGGGAAAGTATGGTAGCGGAACTGCGGCACCATCATCGGGGTATTCAATGGTGGTTGAGCCGGGTGGTGTATTAACAATCGCAGATGGAAGTTCCATTACAAGTTCTTCAAAAGCCACAGGTACATGGACTTTAACCGGTAATACTTTTAAAGCTACTTACACGTATAGCACTCCTGGTGGCTCAACCTTCAGCATCCAGGCAACTTTTAGTAATGATGGGAAACTTACTAACGGCACATGGGGTTCCGGCGCCAGTGCAACGGGAAGTGGGACATGGTATATGGACCGGAAAAATTAAAGTTGTTTGTAAAAGTGTTCTGCATAATTGCAGGACACTTTTTTATAATTCTTCTTCTCTTTCAAGCATCAGTATTGCACTTTGCGGAACAATAAAATATTTATCGCCTTCATACATCACCTCCGTAGCTCCGCTTAACAAAAAAATTGCAAGGTCGCCTTCTCTTGCCTGTAGCGGAACATATTTCACCTGGTCTTCATCACTCTTCCATGGTTCATCGTCAACAGGCATTGGTATGGCATAACCAGGCCCTGTTTTAATTACATATCCCTGCTGCACTTTATCTTTTTCCTGCACACCCGGCGGAAGATAAAATCCGCTGGCGGTACGTTCTTCCGGCCTTGTGGGTTTTATTAAAATACGATCGCCGATGACGATCAGCTTTTTAAATCGGTTGACGGATGTGATACGCATAACTGAAAAATATCTGCAAAAATAAGATTGTAGCAGAATCGGGATAAAAATATGCAGGAGGGAAAGGAGTGATTCTTTAACAAAAAATTATCCGGCATTGTAATCAATCCACAAATCAATTAACTTTATTTGAATAAATATTCTACAATGGAAGAAGTAAAATCAAAAGTATTGTTAGTTGAAGATGATTCCAGTTTTGGAAACGTATTGAAAAATTACCTGGAGCTGAATGAATTTGATGTGGTGCTGGAAAGAGATGGCCGTTTGGGGCTTGCAGCTTTTCAACGTGAAAAATTTGATATATGCCTGCTGGATGTAATGATGCCGCATGTTGATGGATTTACTCTTGCAGAAGAAATCCGTGATATTGATCCTGATGTGCCTTTGTTTTTTCTCAGTGCAAAAACAATGAAGGATGATATTTTAACCGGTTACAAACTGGGGGCTGATGATTACATTACCAAACCTTTCGATAGTGAAGTGTTGCTGATGAAGATCAAAGCAATCCTGAAGCGTAATGAAGAAACCAAGCACGAAACAGAAAATAAAGAATTCGATCTTGGTATATATCATTTCAACCCCAAGCTGCGCCAGTTAATTGCAAACGGACAAACAAGTACATTGTCCCCCAAAGAAAGCGAGTTACTTCGTATGCTTTGCGAATACAAAAACGATCTGCTTCCGAGAGAAACAGCATTGAAACGTATTTGGGGAAGCGATACTTATTTTAATGGACGCAGTATGGATGTGTATATTGCCAAACTTCGTAAATACCTGAAAGAAGATGCGAAAGTTGAAATTGTAAATATTCACGGAAATGGTTTCCGTCTTGTAGTTTCAGAATAAAAAACTAATCTTAAATAAAAGCCCGTTTGAAACATTTATTTATTGTTTTAAACGGGCTTTTTTGTAACACAAACACTCAATAACATGAAACATTTCTTTGTTGCTTTCTTCTTTATTTTGCCTTCTGTTTTTCTGAATGCTCAGCAAAAAGATTCCATTCCTTATGGTAATAATTCAAAAGCGGGTAATTATGCCAGCATCAGGGGAATTAAAATGTATTATGAAGTGTATGGAACCGGTCTGCCGCTTTTAATTATTCACGGTAACAGTGGTTCTATTGCTGACTTTGAATCCCAGATTCCTTACTTCTCCAGGAAATACAAAGTAATTGTTGCCGACAGCAGGGATCATGGAAATACGCTTGATACGTTGCATATGGATGATTCGCTCAGTTATGAAATGATGGCGGATGATTATGCCGCATTACTCACACATTTAAAAATCGATTCGGCGTTTGTGCTTGGCTGGAGCGATGGTGGTATTAACGGAATGCTGCTGGCCATGCGTCATCCGGAGAAGGTAAAAAAGCTTGCAGTAACGGGTGCTAACCTTTGGTGCGATACTTCAGCGGTTGAGCCTTTTGTTATTAATTACTTTACAATGATGCTGAATAATATGAAAAAGCAGCCGCTGACAACAGTCAGTAAAATTATGATCAGGCATTTCAATCTGCTTCTAACGCAGCCAAATATCAAACCATCAGCATTGTCAGCCATAAAATGTCCAACACTTGTAATGGCCGGAGATCATGATATTATACGGGTGCAGCATACAGTATTAATTGCACAGTCTATTTCCAGATCAAATTTGTGGATTGCTCCTGATGCCGGTCACGGATTGCCTGTTTTAAAATACAAGGATAAGTTAAGCACCGAAGTTGATGATTTTTTTCAGCGACCGTACAAATCAATTAAAGGTTTTGCATGGTTTGAGAATTAAATAAAAAATCCCGGTCACTGCTGACCGGGATTATATGTAAGTGTAAGTTTTGCTGATTAATGATGATGGTGCTGATGTTCTTCGTTCATCTTAATGAATTCTTCAGCAGTAATTTCTTTCTCATCTTTTTTCACCTGCGTTTCAGCCCAGTTAAATACTTTTTCAGTAACAAGGCGGCGGTAAGTCTGGTCAACCTGTTGCTCATCTTTCAGCAGGCCATCAACATACTGGTCTAACCATTCTAAATTGCCGTCACCAAGACTCATGCTGCCAAAATAATTCAATACCTGCTGGCGCATATTTTCCTTCAGTTCTTCAGGAGTTACATCCAGTTTGTTTTCGGTAATGATTTTATCTGTTATCAACGTCCAGCGTAACTGGTTGTTGAATGTTGGATATTCAGCTTCAACCTGTGCAGGAGTTTTAGGCTGTTTGTTTTCATCAGTATTTGTTGCGAGCCATTTTTTCAAAAAGCCTTCAGGAAGTTCCATTTTAGTGTCATCAAGTAACACATGATAAAGATGATGCTGAATCTGGTTGCTGCTTTGCTTATCCCAGTAGGCCTGTATTTCAGTTTCAACGGTTGTTTTAAAGTCAGCCTCAGTAACCACATCCTTTCCGGGGAACGCTTCTTTAAAGAATTCTTCGTTCAGTTCTCTTTTTTCAATGAAACCAACTTTGGTGATGGTGATTTTGAAATTCTTGCCGGCAGCAGCTTCAGGTGTTAATCCTAAATCACCCAATACCCAGTTACGTTCTTTTTCCTCAAATGCTTCGTTGAGCTGCAGTACAAGTGTATCGTCTTTTTTCAATCCAATTAACTTAGGACGATATGCTTCTGAAAAATATTTTACCAGTAAAGAATTGTCTTTTTTAATACCGCCTTCAACTGCATTACCATCGGCATCGCTTTCTTCAAAAATGAGGTTTAATACATTTTCATCATTGGTTGCAGTTTCGGGTTCTGTCATTTTTCCGAAACGTGTTTGCAAACGTTCAATTTCCTCATTCACCATTTCTGCAGTTGCTTTTACTTTATAGTAAGGTGCAGAAATGCTGGCGAGATTAATATCAAATGCAGGTTTTAAACCAACTTCAAAATCAAAGCTGTAGTCAGCCGGAGCGTTCATGTCGGGTTTAAAATCAGCATTCGGTAAAGGAAGAGGCTGGGCAAAAATGTCCAGTTTTTCGTTCACCAGGAATTCATTTAAACTTTTTTCAATATTGCGGATCACTTCTTCAGAAAAAATGCCCTGTCCGTACATTTTCTTCACCATGCCTGCGGGAACCATTCCTTTACGGAAGCCGGGTATATTTGCCTGTTTGCTGTACTCTTTCAGCGTTTTTTCAAATGCAGGAAAATAATCTTGCTTTTCGATTTTTACGGTGAGTTTGTCGTTTAACAAACCAATGTTTTCTCTTGTTACTGTTGCCATAAGAGCGTTGAATGTTTAAAAAATTTAAGTTTGAGGTTTGTGGGCAACGTTGAAACGTTCAACTTTAAACCTTAAACTGTATCTGGTTGTCCGGATGAAGGGACTCGAACCCCCACACCTTGCGGCATCAGATCCTAAGTCTGACGTGTCTACCAATTTCACCACATCCGGAAAAAAAGTCTGAACTTTTTTATGGGCTGCAAAGGTAGGGGGAAATGGGGATAATAGAAGCTATTTTAGCTTTTTTTCCCAACGCTCAAAAGCGCTTTTTACCTCAATATCTGTATCATATAATAATTCAAAATACTCTATCTCTAGTACAATAGCGATTTTTTGAAGCATTTCGACATTTGGTAAATGTTGGTTGTTTTCATATGTACTTAATAGACCTTGTATAATGCCTGTTTTCACGGCTACAAATTCTTGCGAAAAGTTATTTAGAAGCATAGCTGTTTTGTTCGAAGTATATGGTAAATTTAATTTTGATTCAGAAAGGTTTAAAAAGTTGTGGAACGAATTAAATTAACTGGGTATGAAAAAAATGAAATTGATATTACTTGTTGCTTTTATAATTATTACAGCAATAACTTCCTTTATTTTATTAGAAGATTACGGAAAAGTAAAAGCCCCCTTTTTCAATATTAAAGTTGTGGCTAACCTTTTGCTTATTGGATTTGCAGTTGGGGCTGCTTTTTTTCAGTTAATTAAACTATTACGTAAATAGTGTAATTATCTTACAGTAAGGGGCTTATATAGTTAAAGGATTCCAATTTCGTAATAGGTGTAATTTATTAATTCCTTCTCTTTTTTCGTAAATTCGCCCTTACACTGGAATCGCTTACAACCATACCGCCCTATACCCTTACTCCTGAACAGGAAAAGAAGGAAATTCTTCGCCATTACCGCAGTTTGTTACGGTCGTTAAAAACCAAACTCAAAAAAGGCGATAAGGAACTGGTACGTACTGCTTTTGAAATGGCGGCAGAAGCACACAAAACCATGCGCCGGAAGAGCGGCGAACCCTACATTTTACACCCATTGGCCGTTGCTGAAATTTGTGTGGAAGAAATTGGACTTGGGGTTCGTTCAACCATTTGTGCATTGCTGCATGATACGGTTGAAGACACAGATATTACTCTTGAAGATATAGCCCGGGAGTTTGGTAATGAAATTGCCCGGATTATTGACGGGCTTACCAAAATTGCCACAGTTGTTGACTCAAACAGCAGCCAGCAGGCAGAGAATTTTAAAAAGATTTTATTAACACTTACGGATGATCCGAGAGTGATACTGATTAAACTGGCCGATCGTTTACATAACATGCGTACGCTGGATGCAATGAAACGTGAAAAGCAGTTAAAAGTAGCAAGCGAAACAGTTTACATTTATGCGCCGCTGGCACACAGGCTTGGCTTGTACAATATTAAGACGGAGATGGAAGACCTGTCTATGAAGTACATGGAGCCAGATACGTATAAGGAAATTGCACGCAAGCTTTCTGAAACCAAGCGGGAACGTAGCCGGTATATCAATGAATTTATCAAGCCGGTAAAAGAAAAAATGGAGAAGGCGGGGTTCAGCAGTTTTGAAATTTATGGGCGACCCAAATCCATACACTCCATCTCAAATAAAATAAAAAAGAAAGGTGTAAGTTTTGAAGAAGTGTACGATCTGTTTGCCATCCGGATGATTATTGATGCGCCACCAGAACGTGAAAAAGAAGATTGCTGGAAAGCTTATTCAATTGTTACCGACATGTACACGCCCAGTCCTGAACGTTTGCGTGACTGGTTGAGTAATCCCAAAAGCAATGGTTACGAAGCATTGCACACCACCGTAATGGGGCCGCAGGGGAAATGGGTGGAAGTACAGATCCGTACCAAGCGGATGAATGAAATTGCAGAAAAGGGGCTTGCGGCTCACTGGAAATACAAGGAAGGCAGTGGCGATGAAGACAGGTTTGATAAATGGTTTCACAATATCCGTGAAGCACTGAATAACCAGGAAAGCAGCTCACTCGACTTTTTGCAGGATTTCAAAAGCTCATTCCTTGCTGAAGAAATTTATGTTTATACGCCCAAGGGCGATGTAAAAATGCTGCCTGTTGGTGCTACTGCTCTTGATTTTGCCTTTAGTGTGCATAGTGATGTGGGAAGCAAATGTATTGGTGCAAAAGTGAATCATAAGCTGGTGCCGATTGCTCATAAGCTCCGCAGCGGAGACCAGTTGGAAATCATTACCAGCAGTAAACAAAAGCCGAGTGAAGACTGGTTGAATTTTGTTGTAACTGCAAAAGCAAGAAGCAGGATAAAAGATGCTTTAAAAGAAGAGAAACGGAAAGTAGCTGATGAAGGAAAATATGTTTTGCAGCGTAAGCTTGAACAAATAGGAGCTGGTTTTGATACAGGTAATGTGGAGCTGCTGGCACAGTTTTACAAGCTTCCGTCGCAACTTGATTTGTATTACAAAATTGCCACCAAGGTAATTGATCTGAAAGAGTTAAAAGAACTGCACCTTCACGGCGACAGGCTTGAACTTCCTAAACCTGCAAAACCTGCCCAGGAAGCCAAACATGATCATGATCCGCACAAATCAATCAGCCATAAAGATTCAGAACTCATCATTTTTGGTGAATCAAGCGATAAAATTGTGTACACACTTGCCAATTGCTGCAAACCTATTCCCGGCGATGATGTGTTTGGATTTGTTTCAACAGGGAAAGGTTTAATTATTCACCGCACAAATTGCCCCAATGCCGCACGGTTGCTGGCTAATTTTGGCCATCGTGTAGTGAAAACAAAATGGGCTAAGAACAAAGAAATATCGTTCCTTACCGGTATTAAGATTGTAGGCGTGGATGATGTTGGAATTGTAAACCGCATTACCAATCTTATCAGCGGTGAAATGCGGTTAAATATCAGCGCCATTACCATTGAAGCAAAAGAAGGATTGTTTAATGGTAATCTTAAATTATATGTGCTTGATAAGGATGAGCTGGATGAACTTGTTACCAGGTTAACCAAGTTGCCTGGTGTGCAAACAGTAGAGCGGTACGATACTGAACAATAACAACTGTTCTGAAAAAAATGGTTTTTCCCCAATCTTCCAACAAGTGTTCGTTTAAGGTTTAAATTTTTATTTCATCTCCCTTGTTGTTTAACCTATTTTTGCGGCTTCAAATACCCACTCAATTTATTTTATGGTTGACGTTATTCTAGGCCTCCAATGGGGCGATGAAGGAAAAGGAAAGATCGTAGATTTTTTTGCTCCGAAATATGATGTAATTGCACGCTTCCAGGGCGGACCCAATGCAGGACACACACTTTACGTAAACGGAGAAAAAGTAGTATTGCATCAAATACCCAGCGGTATTTTTCATAAAGGAATTATCAATTTAATTGGTAATGGTGTTGTGCTTGACCCTGTTACGTTAAAGAAAGAATGCGATAAAGTTGCATCAATGGGAGTTGATGTAAAACAAAATCTTTTTATTTCACAACGTACGAATATAATTGTTCCAACACACAGAGCGCTTGACAAAGCGGCTGAAATTGCAAAAGGAGATGAAAAAATCGGTTCAACATTAAAAGGCATTGGCCCGGCATATATGGATAAAACAGGCCGTAATGCTTTACGTGTTGGCGATTTACTAGATCCTGATTTCAAAACATTGTATAACAAGCTGCGTGCAAAACACCAGCAGTTACTGGACAATTACAGCTTCAATGAAGATATCAGTGAATGGGAAAAAGAATTTTTTGAAGCAGTTGAGTTTTTGAAAACACTCAACATTGTAAACGGTGAATATTTCATCAATCAAAAAATTGCTGAAGGAAAAAAAGTTTTGGCCGAAGGTGCGCAAGGCAGCATGCTTGATGTTGATTTTGGAACTTTTCCGTTCGTAACCTCTTCAAATACAATTTCTGCTGGTGTAAGTACAGGTCTCGGTGTTGCACCCAATAAAATTGGTGAAATTATTGGCATTACCAAAGCCTATTGCACAAGAGTGGGGAGTGGTCCTTTCCCTACTGAACTATTTGATGCAACAGGCGAAGAACTGCGTAAAATCGGAAATGAATTCGGAGCTACAACAGGTCGTCCCCGCCGTTGCGGATGGATTGATCTGGTTGCTTTGAAGTTTGCCTGTATGGTAAACGGAGTAACACAAATTGTAATGACTAAGGCTGATGTGCTTGACAGTTTTTCCGATCTTGAAGTTTGTACATCATACAAGGTGAACGGTAAGGAAACCAATCAAATCCCGTTTGAAATCAGCAAAGTGCCTGTTGAACCTGTATATAAAGCTTTTAAGGGATGGAGTAAACCAATAACAGATTGCAAAGTCTGGAGCGATTTTCCTGAGCAAATGAACAGTTACTTGTCTTTTATTAACAATTATCTTGGAGTAGAAGTAAAGTATGTTTCAAATGGCCCCGGAAGAGATCAGATTATTGTTTCATAAATCTGTTTTGAGCATCATATAAAAATTCAAAAATAAATTTGGCTATTTAAAAAACCATTTGAAATTTTACAGCATAATCGTTGTTAAATATGGCAAAGTCAACTAAGAAAGCAATTGAAAAACCTTCTCCAAAAAAGGAGCAAACAAAAAAGGCTGATAGTAAGCCAAAGAAGTCGGAAGAAGAAGATGACGAAGATGATGATTTTGATATGGATGATGAATCCGTTGCAAAGAAGGGAGGAAAGCCTGTAGCATCAAAGTCAAAAAAATCCGACGAGGATGACGATGACGACGATGTGGAAGAAGAAGATGATGATTGGAATAAAAGTGAGGATGAAGATTATGATCCTGACTTTGAGGAATTTGATATTCCAAAATCGAAAGGAAAATCTCCCGGGAAAAAGAAGTCAGCAGATGAAGATGATGATTTCAAACTTGATGATGATTTTAAAGAGTTTGATATGATGGGTGGAGATGATTTTGATGATGAAGATGATGATTTTTAAATCATAAAGTGAAAAGAACATTTCAATCTTTTCCTGTAGCAGATTTATCTGTAATTAAAGAGCAAATGTTGAACTGGTGTAACCGGTTCAACATTTGCTCTTTTTTGGATAACCATCAATACCAGTTACAGGGTCATAGCTATGAGTGTCTTGCAGGTTGTGGTTCAGTTGCCTCAGTAAGCGCAGCAGCGGGATCTGCCTTGCAACAGCTTCAGCTTTTCCTGAATGAGCAGAACGACTGGTGTTTCGGTCATTTAAGCTATGATCTGAAAGCAGAAACAGATCACATACCATCAACACAGGCAGATTATATAGGGTTTGCTGACGTTACATTTTTTGTACCTGAGTATGTGCTTCAGTTGAGTGAAAAGGAAATCATTATCGGAGCTTTGCAGAATAATCATGAAGAGGTATTCCGGCAAATTATTCAAATGCCGGTTGAAATTAAATTGCCTGTGAAAATACCTCCCGTTAAAGAACGGATTACAAAGGATCAGTATATCAGAATTATCGAACAAATTCAGCAACACATTCTCAGGGGCGATTGTTATGAACTGAACTTTTGCATGGAATTTTTTGCTGAGGGTGCTGTAATAAATCCGCTTCATGTGTATCAGGCATTAACAGCAGTTTCTCCCAATCCTTTTTCTTCTTTTTATAAAGTAAACACAAGTTATTTGTTGTGTGCCAGCCCTGAACGATTTTTACAAAAGCAAAGGTCTAAATTATTGTCGCAGCCTGTGAAAGGAACAGAAAAAAGAAACCGGTACAACCATCTGGATGATGAAATTTTAAAACAACAGTTAAAAGCAAGTGCAAAAGACCGGAGCGAAAATGTAATGGTGGTTGACCTGGTGCGAAACGATTTGAGCAGGGTTTGCAAAGAAGGAACAGTTGCAGTTGATGAGTTGTTTGGTGTTTATACATTTCCGCAGGTTCATCAAATGGTTTCATCGGTGAGTGGAGAAGTGAAAGATGGCATGAGGTTTACTGACCTTATTCAGTCAACTTTTCCAATGGGAAGTATGACGGGGGCACCTAAACGGAGAGTAATGCAGTTGATTGAAGAATTTGAACATTCAAGGCGGGGATTGTTTTCCGGCGCAGTGGGATATATTGCTCCAAATGGTGATTTTGATTTTAATGTAGTGATACGAAGTGTATTTTATAATGCAATTACAAATTATCTTTCTTATTTAGTTGGAAGTGGAATTACTTTTTACAGCAATGCAGAGCAGGAGTATGAAGAATGCTTGTGGAAAGCTGATGCAATAGCTAAAGTGATTGGAAAGTAATACAGCTATCATTTCTCCATTACCTGATCGCCTTTATGCAGCGAATGATTTTTCAGAAATGATTTTTGCCTTTTCATTGCGGTAATTACCAGTCCAAAATGGAAATGTACGAAAGCACTGTAATTTTTTTGGGTAGTGAATGTTCGCTCATATTCTGCATTAAGGGAAACACTTAGCTCGTAGTTTACAGAAGTAATTATTTATTAAAACTGAACCTGGTTTTGTTATAGCTTTGGATTGATTTTTGAAATAGTAAAATCATTTAAAATTCAAATCCAAACCGTGTCCTGATGAAAAATCTTTCTTTTCTTTTTGCATTCCTGTTATTTTCAGTGTGCATCAATGCTCAGACAATTATGGGTCGGCAGGTTGTTGATCAGTTTTCAACAAATAATTATGGAGCTTTAACGTATGCGTTAACCTGGGTGCCGTCAACTTATAATAATACAACAAGAACATATCCTTTAATAATTTCAATGCATGGTGCTGGTGAAACCGGAACAACGGTAGCCACTCTTTCAAAGTTATACACGGCTTCGCCAAGAGCTGTAGCTGGTCGTATTGCTGATGGCTGGGAACCTGTTGCAATTAATCCACGTACAGGCGTACAGGATAGTTTCATTGTTGTTTCTCCACAGGCATCTTCCTGGAGTTACAACTATACTGAGCTGAAATATATTTTGCCGTCTATTCTTGCCAAATACAGGGTTGACAGAAGCAGAATTTATCTTGTAGGTTTATCTGCAGGTGGCGGAGGAACTTTTTCAACATTTGGCAGCCGGGATTCTTTATTTATAAAAAACTTTGCAGCAATGGCCACAGCAAGCAGCGCAGGTGTTAATCCTGCCAATGGTTATACTGATGTTCAGGTAGAAGCTGGCTTGCGTTATGGATCAGCGTACGGAGTGCGAATGTGGACGATTGCAGGTGAAGAAGATTATCTGTTGAATACCGATGTAAGGTATCACGACAGTACGAATGCGTCAAACCCCGCTAAGCCTAACAAATTAACGGTGATACAAAGTGTTGGGCATTCCGCTTGGGGAAAAGTGTATGATCCAAGCTTCAGGCCGGTGAATAATTACTATGGCAAAACAGGCTCTTGTAACAGTGGTTGTAATAGTGGAGGTATTACCGTTGCACCTAATACAAACGGTTCAACAGTGAGAGGAAGTGGTATTACACAGGACAGTTTAAATTTATACGAATGGTTATTATTGTCGCAACGGACAGAAACAACATTTTCTCCGAATATAAACGATTACCGTTCAAATGCAGCCAGACCAGCAGGTGCTAAATGGAACAGCACTTCAAGCTGGAAACGTTTTGACGGACAAAGCTGGGCAAATGCCACAGCTTTGCCAACTGCAACTGCAGGAATTATTACAATTACAGCATCTGATAGCATAGATGTTGATGTTGCGGCATCTGTTGATCAGCTCGTTATCGAAGCAGGCGGGGTTCTGCAACTTTCAAATGCTGCATTAACAATTAACGATGGGCCCGGAAATGATTTTTTGATTGATGGAACTGTAAATCTTACAAATACAGCAAGCATAATTGGTGCCGGTTCATCAAAAATAAAGGGAATACTTAACTGGACTGGCGGCACATTAGGAATCGTTACAGTGTCAGAAAACGGATCACAAATAAATGTTTCAGGCAGCAGCAATAAAATATTGTCAGGGAATTTCACAAATTACGGAGCGTTTAACTGGAGTACATCTGGTGTGGGAGGAAATATTCAAATAACTGCAGCAAAGTTTTATAACAATGGTCTGCTTTCAGAATCGTTTACTTCAAACAAAGGATTCATAAATGGTGGAGGTGCAGTTGCATTTGTCAATAACGGTACATTTAAAAAATTATCAACAAATACTTTTTCAAACAATACCGTAAACTTTACGAACACAGGTACATTGCAAGGCATTGGTGCATTTAGTTTTAGTGGTACAGTAACAAATACAGGAATTATTAAACCGGGTAATTCGCCAGGCATTTTAACAGTAACAGGCGATGTAGTTGAAGGTCAGAATTCACAGATCAAAATTGAGATATACGATGGTTCAGGAGCTGGAACTGGTCATAACCGGTTAGATTTAACTGGTGATATAAATCTCTCAGGAAATACAATTACTGTAACAGAAAATCCTTCAGCACCAAGTCTGTCTTATATTGTAATGACAACAACGGGAAGTTTTTCAGGTACATTCAGCGGCGCAAGTTTGCCTTCAGGTTATTCAATTACGTATAGCCAGCAATCCATATCTGTAACAAAAGGTGTGGCAACTCTGCCAGCTTCATGGGGCACATTTGATGTAACGGCTGACAATGCATCAACAGAATTACGTTGGACAACAATACAGGAAAATAATACTGATTACTTTGTAGTTGAGCATTCTCTTGATGGGATACTGTTTACAACTGCTGGCAAAGTCAAAGCATCTGGAAACAGTGCATTGATAAAAAGCTATCATTTTATTCATGCTTACCCGTCTGCAGTTTCAACAAATTACTACAGGATAAAGCTTGTTGATATGGATGCTAAAACAAGTTATTCAGCAACCATAAAGCTCAATATGAAACAGGAAAAGCCTGTATTGAAAATGTTGTCAAATGTTGTCACAGATAATCTTCAGGTATCGGTACAGTCGGAAAAATTACAGGTGAGAATTATTGATATGACAGGGAAAGTTTTTTATAATGGAAAACTTACAAACGGAATTATGCAAATCAATACTTCAATGTATGCAAAAGGAATGTATAAAATCATTGCAGATGACGGCAGTCGTTTAATAACAAACAGTTTTATTAAATATTAGGTTTCACAATTTGAAACAGTAGCAAAATCAGCTCTTCTTTTTAGGGGCTGATTTTTTTATTTCAGGAAGCTCCGAAACTTTTGGATAAACATCTTTCAATCCGTCATCGCCGTAAAAACGCATGAGCAGTTGAACACTTTCGCTTAAAATTGTATACCGGGAGGCGTTAAATACCTGCATTTTTTCTTTTGGTAAGCGCAGATTAAACACATGGTTGCCTGCAAGCACGGCATCAAAATTTGGATTGAGGTTGTTGAAATAAATTAAATCCATCACCAGGTTTTTCGACATAACAACAGAACTGAATTTTCCGGCTATTGCCTGTACTTCAATATTAGGGTCAGTTTTCTCAGGCGCAAATTCCTCTGGTTTTTTCTGCCCGTTATTCACTGTTGTTGTTACGCCACCTTTCCCTTCCATAATGTAATGGGTGGCAATGAATTTTTTTACATGAGTGCGGCTTTCGGCTGGGAGATAGTATTGCAACTTCCAGAAATCCCTGCTTCCGCTTTTTTTTATTGCAGAATATACACGTCCTGGTCCACCGTTATATGCAGCAATCACAAGTAACCAATCTTTAAGATCGCTGTATAAACTGGCAAGGTATTTTGCAGCTGCATGTGTGCTTCGGAAATAATCAGTACGTTCGTCAACCCATCCGTTTACCATTAATCCATATTCTTTAGCTGTGTAGGGCATAAACTGCCAGGGACCTCGTGCACCAACCCAGCTTGTTGCGTTTGTATTTAATCCCGATTCAATAACTGCAAGGTATTTTAACTCATGTGGTAATCCGTATTGAGTAAGTACATTATCAATTAATGTAAAATAGGGTACACCCCAGCTTTTCATTTTGGTGAGGCTTTTCCCGTGACTATTCAAGTAATCCTGAATAAATCCCCATGCCTGAGGGTGTATTTGCCCATCGTATGGTAAAGCAGAATTGTAATCTTTGTGTACAAAAAGATTTTTGAAGCCGTATTTTTCTACATCACCGGTTATAGTTGTATTATTAGCAGTATCGGTACTTACACTATCAGCTTTATTCTGTGCAACAGATAAAGCTGTATTGAAAAAAAATAATATGAGGGGTAGATAATACTTCATCAACCAATTAGCTGGTCTTGTAGGTTTTCAACCAGTGATTTCCAATCTGGAGCAAAGATAATTCATCAAAATGCTTTGTCATAAGTTGCGGACCGAAAGGAAGTCCGTTGCTATGTTTAAAAAGTGGCAGGGATAATGCAGGGATGCCAACAAGGTTTGCAAAAACGGTATAAATATCGGCAATGTACATTTCTACCGGGTTATTGCTTTTTTCTCCGATTTTAAATGCAGTCGTTGGCGAAACGGGCATGATTAATACATCTATTTCGCTGAAAACCAGTTTTATCTGTTCATATAATTTACGTCGAACCTGTTGTGCTTTGGTATAATATGCATCGTAATAGCCAGCGCTTAAAACAAATGTTCCCAACATAATCCGCCGCTGAACTTCTTTACCAAAACCACTGGAACGGTTGGCCGAGTAAAATTCTGTTAATTCTTTTTTGATGGGTTGGGATTGATGGCCATAACGAATACCATCATATCTTGAAAGGTTACTGCTTGCTTCAGCAGTTGTAAGAATATAATATGCTGGAACTATATAGTCTATCAGGTCAAAATCAAGTTCTTTTATCTCATAGCCATCTTTTCGCAATTGATCAATGAAATTGAAATGATTGGTTTTGATTTCTTCATCTAACCCTTCGTGCTCCAACGTTTGTTTAAAATATCCAATTACTGGCTTTGCCATAGCTGGCTGCAAGGCAGTAGCAGTATAATCTGGAACGGGCAGGGAAGAAACTGTACTGTCAAAATTATCCGCACCTGCAATTACAGATAATACAAGTGCTGCATCTTCAACAGTATGAGTTAATACTCCAATCTGGTCGAAACTCGAACCGTACGCAATTAATCCATGACGGCTGATGCGGCCATAGGTTGGCTTCATTCCAACAATACCGCAAAAGTCGGCAGGCTGGCGAACTGATCCCCCGGTATCGCTTCCCAAACTTACCATACAAAGGTTGGCCTGCACTGCAACAGCCGATCCGCCTGAAGAGCCTCCTGGAACCCGGCTTTCATCAAGCATATTTTTAACTGCCCCGAAAGCTGAATTTTCATTGCTGCTTCCCATTGCAAATTCATCACAATTATTTGAGCCGATAATGATGGCGCCTTCTGCAAGAAGTCTTTCAACCGCTGTTGAGTGATAAATTGCCTGAAAGCCTTTTAAAATATTTGATGATGCAGAAACGGGATGGTCTTTATAGCTGATAACATCTTTGATGGTAACAATTACACCATGTAATTTGCCGGTTGGCATTCCTGCTTTACGTTGTGTATCAAGTTCATTGGCTTTGGCTAAAGCTTCATCTGCATAAACCTGCACAAGTGCATTTAAATGTGCATGATTCCTTATTTGCGACAAATAAAATTCAACTGCATTTCTGCAGGAAGTTTTGTTTGCAAATAAATTTTCGTGGTATTCCTTTATGGTTGTGAACGGATACAAAAGCTGAACTTCTTCAGTTGCAATGAAAATTTAGGAGATGAGATTATTTTGCCTGCTGATTTGTATCGTTTGAGCTGTCTTCAATTTCTTTGCGTACATTATTTTTTGCATCGTTAAACTCACGGATGCCTTTTCCCAATCCTTTCATTAATTCAGGAATCTTACGCCCGCCAAACAAGATAAGAATTGCAATAACGATGAGAATAATTTCCTGTGTGCCAAGTACACCGAGAAGTATGGGTTGAAAATTCATAATCTGAAATTTTGGATAACAAAGGTAAAGGTATTTTGCCAGCGGTTTGCAGAAAGATTTTCATAAAAAAACCTTCTGTTCAGAAGGTTTTACTTATCTAATAAAAGATGTGATTAACGAATATAATTTCTTCCACATTTACCAGCTTTTCCATTAGCCGCCTGATAAGGGGTAATGCCGTGATTACAAGACACTAAAAGAAATGCAATAACTGCAAGTGCAAACAATACTTTTTTCATACCGGAACAAATAATTTAATAAAGAATAGAGTAAAATTGTTTCGCCAGGTATGGATTTAGTACTGTTGAAATTCTGTTATTAGGTAAATATACAACGAAAATAATGCCAACAAAGTATAAAGGGGAAAGTTTTTCTTTCCCCTTTATACTTGTATAGTAATGAAATAACTTATTTCATGCGCTTTTCCTTAATACGGGCGCTCTTGCCACTTCTTTCACGCAGATAGAAGAGTTTGGCACGGCTAACTTTACCCACTTTATTCAGCTCAACTGAATCAACATTGGGCGAATTGAAAGGGAAAGTACGTTCAACACCTACTCCGTCAGATATTTTGCGAACGGTAAAAGATGCGGTAGCACCTTGTCCCTGCTTCTTAATCACATCACCACGGAAGCTTTGAATACGCTCTTTACCGCCTTCAATGATCTTGTAGTGTACGGTAACGTTATCTCCTGCTTTAAATTTTGGAAATTCCTTTTTAGCAGTTAATTGTTCATGTATAAATGCAACAGCGGCGTTCATAACTCAAAATTTTAGGACGGCAAAGGTAGGGAAAAAGTTGAAAGTTGAAGTTTGAAAATTGAAAGTTTTTTTAAAACAGTCAAAATAAACAGTATCAACTGCGTTTTCAGCCTATCTTGCCACGTTTACAGCTCTTTTTTCCCTGATAACAGTTACTTTGATCTGGCCAGGGTAAACCATTTCGGTCTGGATTTTCTGAGCCATTTCAAAGCTCAGTTTATCTGATTCTGAATCAGTTACTTTTTCAGCTTCTACGATTACCCTCAATTCACGGCCCGCCTGAATAGCATAAGCCTTTTCTACGCCAGGATAACCCATCGCCAGGTTTTCCAGATCCTTGATACGTTGCAGGTATTGCTGCATAATTTCCCTGCGTGCACCGGGTCTTGCTCCACTTATAGCGTCACAGGCTTGTACAATTGGAGAAATAACATATTGCATCTCCATTTCATCGTGGTGAGCGCCGATAGCATTAACTACTGCCGGGTTTTCGCCATATTTTTCAGCGAGTTTTGCACCAAGAAGTGCATGACTCAGTTCTGTTTCTTCATCAGGTACTTTTCCAATATCGTGTAATAAACCAGCTCGCTTAGCCAGTTTTGGATTCATTCCTAATTCTGATGCCATGATGGCGCAAAGATTGGCTGTTTCACGGCTGTGCATAAGCAGGTTTTGACCGTACGAAGAGCGGAAACGCATTCTGCCCACCATCCTGATCAGCTCTTTGTGCATGCCATGAATGCCAAGCTCAATAACAGTACGCTCACCAATTTCCATCACCTGTTCTTCCAACTGTTTGCGGGTTTTTTCCACTACCTCTTCAATACGGGCAGGGTGGATACGTCCGTCGGCAACAAGGCGCTGAAGACTTAAACGGGCAACTTCACGACGTAATGGATCAAAAGAGGAGAGCAGAATCGCCTCAGGGGTATCATCAACAATCAAATCAACACCTGTAGCAGCTTCAATTGCCCGGATGTTACGACCTTCTCGTCCAATTATCTGTCCTTTTATTTCATCGCTTTCCAGGTTAAAAACGGTAACTGTATTTTCAATTGTCTGTTCAGCCGCAGTACGTTGGATGGACTGGATAACAATTTTCCGGGCTTCTTTATTGGCCTTTTGCTTGGCATCTTCAATAATTTCCTGTTGAAGTGCCAGTGCTTTTGTCTGGGCTTCTTGTTTGAGGCTCTCAACCAACTGGTTTTTGGCCTCTTCCGCACTTAAACCAGCAATTTTTTCCAGGCGGCGTATATGTTCTTCCTGGTGCTTTTCCAACTCAGTTCTTTTAAGGTTTACCACTTCAATTTGCCTGTTGAGGTTTTCCTTGATAGCTTCATTTTCTTTCATTTGCTTATCAAGATTTGCCTCTTTCTGATTGATGGACTGCTCCTTTTGCCGTGCCCTGTTTTCGCTTTCGCCGATTTTGCGGTTACGCTCATTTACATCCCTGTCGTATTCAGATTTGAGTTGTACAAATTTCTCTTTTGCTTCCAGTTCTTTTTCTTTTCGTACAGTTTCGGCTCTTAACTCAGCTTCCTTAATAATTGTTTGTGCCTGTAATTCTGCTTCTTCAACCTGTTTTTTTGTGTTTTTGGCGAAGACGAACTTTCCTGCAATCAATCCAACGATGATTGAGGCTGCTCCTATGATGAGATATAAAATTGTAGGTTCCATTGTGTTAAATTGGTTTGTTTGGTATCGTTCCTGTCTATGGCAACAAATCGGTTCATAGCGGGACAATAGGGGCGAAATTAAGTAAAAATAAGCTACTAACAGGCAGCAGCAAACTACACTTTATGAAAGATTTTAAAACATTCCTGTTCTGATAACAAAATCACTGATAGATTTGCTGAAATTTTAAACAAATGAAACAGCTATTTTACACTTGTATTGTACTCCTGATATCCAATTCTTTAACAGCGCAAAGTCTTAAACCATGGAAAGTGGGCCTCCCTGCCGGAAAACAATTTAATGTATTAACAACAATGAACGCTAAAATAAGCCAGGAAGTTATGGGGCAGCATATTGATATTGACATGGATGTTAATACAACTGATTCTGTTTTGGTTAAGAGTGAGACCAATAACAGTTTCAATCTCTCTAAGGTAACGGCAAAAATGAAAATGAATATGACGGCGATGGGGAAAGAGGTCAATTTTGATTCTGATAAAAAGGAAGATATGGAAAGTGAGATGGGACAAAAATTAAAAGAAAAGCTTGGGGTAGCAGTAGAAGCAACAGTTAATGAGAAAGGGCAAGTGAAAATACTTTCAGAAAAAAAAGAGGAAAATGCTGCTGATGCCATGAGTTCCATAATGCCAATGAATAACGATTCAGCGGCTGTTGCAGGACTTTTTCTTATCCCCCCTCAACAATCATTAAAGCAGGGAGAAAGCTGGAAAGATTCAGTTTCATCGCCTGAAATGAGTATTTTAAACACTTATACTTTTGACAAAACAGAAAACGGAATTGCCAACATCAGTTTTTCAACAGTCAGCAATACAACAGGTACAGCAACAACAAACGGCATGGAAGTAACAGTTAAACTGAAAACTGAAACATCGGGAACTTTAAAAGTGAGTACAAAAACCGGGCTTGTACTTGAACGCAAAGCCACTATGAAAATGGAAGGAACCAGCGAGGTAATGGGTATGCAGATTCCGATTACAGGAACATCAACAATGGCTACAACAACAGCCGAATTTTAGGAAATACCGTTCAGCAAAGAATCAATTTGCTGTTCCATCTTTTTTAACGCCTCCAAAGACTCAGGATTTTCTGAAAAGGAGGCGTTTTTATTTGCACTACCTGCATGTGTTGCATACCAAACCAAAACCATGGCAACATAATCCTGCATGTCTTTACCGGCAAAACTGGTTTTAAACTCCACAATTTTGTCATTAATCGTTTTGATTGTTTTCCTCACATGTTCTTCGTCGGCCGGGCTTACCTTAATGCGGTAGCTTCGGTCTCCAATTACAATATTTACAGGAATTAATGTATCCATAATTATGAAATGTTAAACTATTGCTTTAATTTAGACATCCTTTGTAAAATCACCCAACCACCATTGCCCAAAACTATTTAAATCACCCAATATTTCGTAGTAAAACCAAACAAACCACAAATGTTCGCAAGAGTAAAACCAATTGTTTTTCTTGATTCGTTAACGGTTGAGCTTTCCTCTCCTCAAAGTAACGGAATAAGAGCTGTTTTAAAAGATGAGAAGGGACTCGTATGCCGGAGTCTCGAAACCAACACTCATTACCCCTCTTTATTCTGGGGTGGATTAAACGATCTTCCATACGGAGTTTATACTGTGGAACTTCATAATGGTACTGAAGAAATGCAGGTAAGGATTATTAAACGGGTGTAAAACTATTGCGTTATCAAAGCAATGCATCTGTCAATTTCCCGGATGTAATGATTTATTTTTTTCTCCAGGTCCTTCTTTTCCTTATCGTCTAACTGCTGCTGTGTTGCTTTGAGCATAGCATTTTGCATTTCCACAATTTCATGCTCATGCTTATGTACTGAAAGATTTTCTTTTAACAGGGTCAGCTCTTCTCTTAACCTGAGATTCTCTTTCTGCAACTGCTGGTGCTTTTTTACAAGCAATTGCATTTTTTGCTGCAGCGTCTGAATATGTTCTTCAAGCTTGGGCATGAAAGATGGGTTATGGTTGGATTACTTTCTTATTTCGGCCGAAAGTTGCTTCTCAAGTGTTTGAATAAGTGTGTTCATCATTTTCTCTGTTTCTTTATCGGTGAGCGTTTTTTCTTCATCCTGGAAAACAAAGTTTAAAGCCATTGATTTTTTATCTGCTCCTATTTTATCGCTTTCAAAAACATCAAACAAAGAAACCGATTTCAGTTTGCCCACTTTCGCTGTTCCAATTGTTTTTTCCACTTCAGCATACGTTGTAGCTTTTGGAATTACAATTGCAAGGTCTCTTTCTACAGCAGGGAACCGTGGAATTTCGGTATAAGTTAGTTTGTTTTTTGCAGCAAGTTGTGTGAATATGTTCCAGTTTATATCTGCAAAATATACCGGCTGCTTAATGTCAAAATGCTTTAATTGCAATGTATCAACAATGCCGACTTTTGCCACAACCTGTTTTTTTACTTTATAGTTTACAACGCCACTAAATCCTTTTTCTGCTTCTGCAATTTCAGTTTCAGCACTTAACCCAGCCTGTTGTAAAATGCTGTTTACAACAGCTTTCAGGAAATATACATCGGTTGCTGCAGCTTTCTGTTTCCACGAGGCTTCAGTGTTACCTGTTGTGTATAATGCCAGGTGATCTGTTTCAAAATACTTGCCGGTTTCACTAGTTGTATAGGTTTTTCCGAATTCAAACAAACGCAGTGAATTATTTTTCCTGTTGAGGTTAAATGAAACACATTGCAAGCCTGTTTCAAGCATGGAGGGGCGCATTACATTCAGCTCAGCGCTGAGGTTGTTCAGCATTTTTACGGTTGTGTTTAATACTTCCTCACTATACCATGCACTGTTGGCAATGGAGTTGGTGAAGATTTCATTAAACCCCTGACCTGCAAGAATATTGCTGATCTTTTCTTTGTAGGCAAAAGTTGTGTGATCTGTTTCTGTTGATGGTGAAATGGTAATGCTGGTTGGTATTTCAACATTATCCAAACCATCAATACGCATTACTTCTTCAGCTAGATCAGCCGGTAATTCCATATCGGGTTTGCTGAACGGAGCTGCAAGCCAAAGTTCATCAATTGATTCTTTCACCAGTTCAAATCCAAGCGATTCAAAAATCTTCTTTACCGTATCAGGGTGGTAATTTTTTCCGCTGATTTTTTTCAGGTAATGATATTTAAGGGCTATTTGTGTTTTTTCTTTCGGCTTGGGATAAATATCAACTACATCACTTGCAATTTCGCCACCTCCCAGTTCCTTGATCATCAGGGCGGCCCGCTTCAATACATTTACAGTGTTGCTGATATCAACTCCTTTTTCAAAACGGGTGGCAGCATCAGTACGCAGGTTATGTTTGAAAGATGTTTTACGTGTAGTGACAGGATTGAACCATGCACTTTCAAGGAAAATGTTTTTTGTTGTTTCTTTTACTCCACTTTTCAATCCTCCAAAGACTCCTGCAATACACATTGGTTCTTCTGCATTGCAGATCATCAGATCTTCACTGCTGAGCTTACGCTCTTTTTCATCCAGCGTAATAAAAGGAGAATCTTCAGGAAGATTTTTTACAATTACTTCTGCACCGGTAACAGCATCAGCATCAAAGGCGTGCAGTGGCTGCCCCGTTTCATGTAGTATGTAATTGGTAATATCAACAATATTATTAATCGGGCGAACGCCAATGGCTTTTAAACGTTGCTTTAACCAGGCCGGACTTTCTTTTACAGTTATATTAGCAATGCTTACGCCTGAATATCGCTGGCAGGCATTTTCATTTTCAATTTTTACAGAAACAGGTAATGATTTATTGTCGGCCTTGAAACTGTTTGTATAAGGCAACTTGATTGTTTCATGTTTTTTATCATGGAAATTAATGTAAGCAACCACATCTCTTGCAACACCAATGTGGCTCATGGCATCCATATGGTTGGGTGTTAATCCTATTTCGTAAATCCAGTCGGTATATAATTTGAAATATTCTGCGGCAGGAGTTCCAACAACTGCATCTTCATTTAAAATCATAATTCCTGCATGGCTGTTACCTAAGCCAATTTCATCTTCAGCGCAAATCATTCCATGACTTTCAACACCACGGATTTTTGCTTTTTTCATTGTCAATGGATCGCCGTTGGCGGGATAAATTGTAGCGCCGATAGTTGCCACAACCACTTTTTGTCCGGCCGCAACATTCGGTGCGCCGCAAACAATCTGCAAAGGGGTTTCTCCACCAGCATTTACGGTGGTCAAGGAAAGTTTATCAGCATCGGGATGCTTTTCGCAAGTAAGTACTTCGGCAATAACAAGTCCTTTTAATCCTCCTTTTATTTCTTCGTACGATTCCATGCTTTCCACTTCAAGGCCTATTGAAGTAAGGATACGACTTAAACGCTCTGGTTCAATTGTTACGGGTAAATATTCATGAAGCCATTTATAACTGATTGTCATACGAACTCAACATTTTATTGGAGTGCAAAGATAAATGATTGAGGGGTAGGATAGAATTTGAGTTTTTGTGTCTTTTTTCATTGGAAAAATTGCCGGGCTGGCAGTGGCAGAAATTGCTGAAGATTTCTTTTTTTCTTGCAAAATGGTCCAAGTGCCATATTGTAATAATTTTCGTACAGCAAAAAAATAGTTTAAAAATCTTTCTGCACAGCGGGTGTGCAAATACATTAGGACATGGCGAAAAAATAAATTAAATTGAGGAAAACAGGTCTGATATATGTGAATAGACGGGTGATTCCGGTGGATAACGGCAGAATTAATGTGGATTAATGATGAAAAAAATATTGATTGGATTTGTTTTTGCTGATATTGTTTTCTCAATTACATTCGTCGCCCTTGTCCCGTAACAATTGCTTAACATGAAATTTTGTTGACGATTGAAGTTGGAAAGAGCCCGAATCAAAACATTGTATCTCTTAGCAAACTATGGATTTAACGAATGTAAATAAAGACCGGAAAGCAAAACGGAAGGCCTCTCTTGACCTTTCTACAATGGTGTATGGCAAAGTTCCTCCACAGGCAAAAGAATTAGAGGAAGCAGTACTCGGTGCAATTATGCTGGAAAAAAGTGCATTTGATGCAGTGAGCGAAATATTGCGGCCAGAGTGTTTTTATTCCGACGCTAATCAGCGCATCTTTCGTGCAATGCAGTCGCTTACAACCAAAAGCTCACCCATTGATCTGTTGACTGTTGTTGAAGAATTGAAATCAAAAGAGGAACTGGAAATGGTTGGAGGTGCTTACTATGTAACACGTTTAACCAATACGGTTGTTTCATCGGCAAATATTGAAGCACACGCCAGAATAATACTGCAGAAATTTTTGCAGCGTGAACTTATCCGCATCAGCGGGGAAACCATTGGCGATGCTTATGAAGAAAGCACCGACGTTTTTGATTTGCTTGATGATGCCGAAAGTAAATTGTTTGAGATTACCAATAATTACCTGCGTAAGAATTTTGATTCGTTTGACAATGTGTTAATCAAAACCATTCAGCGAATTGAAGATTTACGTAACAAAAATGAAGATGTATCAGGTGTACCTTCCGGTTTTCACACAATGGATCGTGTAACCTACGGATGGCAGCCAACTGATCTTGTTATTCTTGCAGCCCGCCCTTCAGTTGGTAAAACAGCTTTTGCACTTAACCTTGCCCGTAATGCTGCATTAAATCCCACTAAACCAACTCCCGTTGCTTTCTTTTCCCTTGAAATGAGTGCGGCGCAGCTGGTACAGCGTATTCTTTCGGCCGAAAGTGAAATCATGCTGGAGAAAATTTCAAGAGGTAAGCTGGAAGATCATGAGGTACAGCAATTGTATAAAAAAGGAATTGAACGCCTGGCCAAAGCCCCGATTTATATTGACGACAGTGCTGCTCTGAATATTTTTGAATTGCGTGCAAAAGCCAGAAGGCTTGTAAATAAACACAACGTAGGTATGATATTGATTGACTATTTACAGTTGATGAGCGGTGCAAGTGGAAATAAAAATGTAAACCGTGAACAGGAAATCAGTAATATTTCCCGTAACCTGAAGGGGCTTGCAAAAGAATTAGGTATTCCAATTATTGCGTTATCTCAGTTAAGCCGTGAGGTTGAGAAACGTAAGGAAGGAAATAAAATGCCGCAGTTGAGTGATCTCCGTGAATCAGGTGCTATTGAACAGGATGCGGATATGGTAATGTTCCTTTATCGTCCTGAGTATTATGACATCACCTCAAATGAATTTGGCGAAAGTAACCGTGGTGAAACGCATGTGCGTATAGCCAAGCACCGTAATGGTTCGCTTGAAACAATTAAACTGCGGGCATTGCTCCATATACAGAAATTTGTGGAAGACGATTTCAGTGATATGGGAGGTGGAGCCCTGCCAGGTGGCGGTAACTGGAAGCCTGTGCCAACAGATGATGGTCCGAAGGTTTTTGTGCAGAAAGGGAGCAAAATGAATGATATGAATTTTGATGAAGAAACTCCGTTTTAATTTCTGAATTCAGATTTACGATTATAGATTTGTCCCGCTTATTACAGCGGGATTTTTCATTATGGCACTACCTTTTTTTTATATTGATGCTTACGATGGTTCTTCAATGCTTCTTACACTCAATGAAGAAACCTCAAAGCATGTTGTGCAGGTGTTACGGATGCAGCGTGCTGAAGAACTGAATCTTACTGATGGGAAAGGGACTTTACTGAATGCTTTCATTGTTGAGGCGCATAAAAAAAACTGCGTAGTTAAAATAAATACAGTAACGAAAACCGATGAGCCTGAACGGAAAATTTGTATTGCAGTTTCATTGGTAAAAAATGCAAGCCGCTTTGAATGGTTTCTTGAAAAAGCAACTGAAATAGGAGTGAGTGAAATTGTTCCACTCGTCAGCGAACGTACAGAACGGCAGCATTTCCGTTACGACCGAATGAAGGGAATTGTAATCAGCGCCATGTTGCAGAGCCAGCAAATATGGCTGCCCGTTTTACATGAGCCTGTTTCTTTTTCGTCATATATAGAACAAACAAAGGAAAAGGCACAACTGGCGAAATTGATTGCACACTGCGAAGAAGGAACTAAAAAATCATTAAGAGATGTTGATCTCAGACCTTTCAATGAAATCAGTATTCTTATTGGCCCGGAAGGCGATTTTTCGCCTGCAGAAATTGAATTGGCTTTACAAAATAAGTTTCAGCCGGTTGCACTTGGCGAAACAAGATTGCGTACAGAAACGGCAGCTGTAGTTGCTGCAACATTGCTGGCAATAGTATAATGAACAAAGCGGGAGATAATGCCCCGAATGGTGTGCGTACACCAGTTACACAGGCATTCAAAAAAACAATCAGTTTACAATTTTATTTGCACAGCTGCTGCTGGCAAAAGCTTCCGGTTTGGCTTTGAAAGCAAAGCCCATACCCAGAATATAACCCATTGCTTCACGCAAAGCTTCATTGCTTTTAAAATGCGGATTGGTATTAATGTCGGCATGTACTTCCATGTCAACATCATACTCTGTAAACAAATCGCACAGTTCATAAGCAATTTCAATGCTTTTCGCTACTTCAACCAGCATGCGTTCTTTGATAGTGTAACGCTGGCAGGTTTTTTCGTTGTGAATGAACATAAATCCACCGTGCCCCTCCCGAAGGAAAACAATGACTGTAGCAAATTCAGTATCACATCCTTTTACCTGGCTGTCGGTACCGATACAAACTTTCAGGCGGATTCCTCTGGTGGTTTCCCTGATGATGGCTGAACGAACTTCGTCTTTAATGGGGAAGCGGATCTGTTCACCGTTAAATCGTCTCCAGTTCATAAATTGAGGTTTTCCTAATTTACGAATATATTTTCAGGAGATGCAAGCGGAAACAGCTAAGTCTTTATTAACAAATGGGGATAAGCGAAATAAAAGTCAAAAGGTGAAAGTCAAAGGAAAATCAATATTGGCCGGTGCTGAGCATAACCAGAGTACATGCTTCAACAGGTTGAATGTTATTCTCTGCCGCCAGTTTTTCAAGCTCATCATTTTCTGTTCCCGGGTTAAAGATGATGCGTTTGGGCTTCAGCGATAGAATGTAATTATAATACTGTTGTTGATGCGTGGGATTGAGGTATAATGTAACTGTATCAATATCCTTGATTTCCTGCTGTTCGGTTTTAATTTCAACATCAGCCACAACACCTGCATGCCTGCCAATCCCAATTACCTCATGACCTTTGCTGCGCAGACTCTGAACAGCAAGATAACTGTATCTGTTAGGATTGTCGGATGCTCCGAGAACGAGGGTTTTCTTGTTCATACTGCAAAGGTAAGGAGCAAGTAAATACCTGAATTCTTAAAAGATACGGTACAAATTTTTGTGAGTGTTGTTAAATACTTCAGCTAATGCATCGCTTAGCAATGGATATTTAAATTGAAAACCGGTTTCAAGTATTCTTGTTGGTACAACCCATCTGCTTTTAAGAACTAGTTCTGTCTCTGTTCCAATTAATAATGCACCAATCTGTAACATCCATTTCATTGCAGGTAATCCAAATCTGGTATTAGATATTGTTCTTAATGTTTTCATGAATTCTTTATTTTGAACTGGGTAAGGTGATGCACAGTTAAATGTGCCCTCCAGTTCATGATGCTCATAAAACCATTCAATCATCCTGCAGCTGTCTTCAATATGAACCCAGCTATACATTTGTTTTCCGTTGCCTTGCTTTCCTCCAAGCCCGAATTTCAACAGGTTAAAGTAAGGAATCATTATTCCTCCTGCACCAAGTGTAATTGCCATTCTTAATGCAATTTTTCTTGTGAATGCTGTTGCCTGATTGTAAAATGTATTTTCCCATTCTTTGCAAACCTGTACTGAAAAATCACTTTTGATTTCACCCGTAAATTCATCTTGGGGTTTATCTGTTGCATGTCGATAAATTGTTGCCGAAGAAGCATTGATCCAAAGTTTGGGAGGGTTTTTTGTTTTAGCAATTGCTTCTCCGAGAATTTTTGTTGAATCGAGCCTACTGTTTAAAATTTCCTTTTTATTTTTTTCAGTATACCTGCAATTAACTGACTTGCCTGATAAGTTGATAAGGATATCAGTGTCTTCCAATTGTTGATACCAGTCTCCCAGTGTTTTCCCATCCCAATGGCAATAGACAACATTCTTTAACTCTGATTGTGATAACAACGAAACTCTGTTTCTGTTGTTTTGTGAGTTGTCTGCGTTTCGGCTTAGAATAATCAGTTTATTTTCATTGCCAAAGTATTTAATTAAACTTTCTCCAATGAAGCCGCTGCCGCCGGCAATGACAATTTTTGCATTTCTCATATTTCTTTATTTTGATTGGTTATTTCAAATGAACAAATTCTTTAAACCGGAGAATCTGCATTTCCTTATAGCAGATAAATGTGTAGATAAGTAGCATGAACGGTGATGTGAAAAATGAAATCATCAAACCCGTATTGGTGATGGCAAGCAAAGCCGATAATAAAAATGTGAAGTAATAAATATTCCTCAGCAGGTGATTACTGAACCAACCGGTTTTGAAATGTATAAACAAACTGATAAACTGGCACACACCTGCAATCATGTAAATAATGTATGCTATCTCAAACCAGCCTGTTCTCCAAAACAGTGTTACTAATGCTGCTGCTATAACAGCTGTAAGAATCAATTCGGTTTGCTTAAATAATTTCATTTCTAATATTTTAAATTTTCAGAAAAAAATGAAAGTAATGTGTTTTAAAAAAGCCGGATCATACCGGCCTTCCGTGTTGTTTTCTCTATTTAATTAATTTCAGAACTGTGCTTAAAAACCAGTTTTCATCGCTTTTTACCAGTAAGCCCAGCATATCATCTGCATGTGCTCCAAACTTCTGGATACCATTTATGGTGTCGAGGAAAACCTTAACTTCTTTATCGTTTTTATCGCCTTCAACTTTACTCATCTGGTCCATTAACTTCATCATCGGGTCAAGCTCTCTTTTCTTTCTTTCTTTGATGATTTGTGTTGCTACTTTCCAGATGTCTTTTTCTGCTGTAAAATATTCCTTTCGTTCACCGGCAATGATCACCCTGTCAACTAACCCCCAATCAATCAACTCACGGATATTCATATTTACGTTTCCCCTGGAAATGTTCAACTGAGCCATAATATCATCCTGGGTTAGCGGATCGGCACTGATCATCAGTAATGCGTGTACCTGTGCCATGGTGCGGTTAATGCCCCAGTGTGTGCCCATTGCACCCCAGGTGCTGATAAATTGTTGCCTGGCTTCAGTTACCTTCATGTAACGAAGATAACAGATAATTTAAAATTTTCAAAAAATATTGAAAATCTATGCACTGCTGCCTATAAAGCAAAAAGCGCAGGCTAACCTGCGCTTTTAATATGGTACAACAATGTCTGGTTTATTTATACCAACATCGTAACCGGATTTTCAATATACTTTTTCAATGTTTGTAAGAACGATGCGCCAATAGCTCCATCAACACTTCTGTGATCGGCACTGAGAGTAACTTTCATAACATTTGTTGTTCCAAAACTTCCATCTGCTTTCTTCACTACAATTTCTTTAATGCGGCCTACAGCAAGAATACAACTGTCGGGCGGATTGATGATGGCAGTGAAATCTTCAATATCCATCATACCCAGGTTAGAAATGGTGAATGTGTTTCCGCTGAACTCCTGCGGTTGCAGTTTACCTGTTCTTGCTTTTTCATACAAACCATTTGCTTCGGAAGCGATCTGGCTTAATGATTTCTGATCGGCAAATTTAAACACAGGAACAATTAATCCCTGGTCAACTGCAACTGCACTGCCAATATGAATATGATTGTAAGTGCGGATGAAATCGCCCATCCAGGAACTGTTTACTGCAGGATGTTTACGCAATGCCATTGCACAGGCTTTGATCATCATATCCTGGAAGCTGATTTTAACCGGGCTTACTGCATTCATTTGAGCACGGGCAGCAATTGCATTGTCCATGTTGATCTCCATCTTCAGGTAGAAATGAGGAGCTGTGAACATGCTTTCACCTAAACGGCGTGCAATGGTTTTACGCATGCTGCTGTTTGGCGTATCAACAAAGCCTTCACCTGCACCCGGAGTAAACGCAATAACCGGTGCGGCAGATGCTGCTGGTTTAGATGCAGCAGTTGCTGTTGCCGCAGCAGGAGTATAGTTATCAATATCAGCTTTTATAATTCTTCCGCCGTCACCACTTCCCTGTACTGCTTTCAGGTCAATACCTTTTTCAGCAGCAATTTTCTTAGCTAATGGAGATGCTTTTACACGACCGTTATCGCTGCTGCTTTCAGTTGTGGTACTTGCAGGTGCAGTAGTTGTCGCAGCAGGAGAGGCACTTGAAGCAGCTGGTGCAGATACAGCCGGAGCTGATGGATTTTTAATGGCTTCAATCAAACCACTAACATCGGTACCCGCTTTGCCAATAATGGCAATTACCTCGTTTACTTTTGCAGCAGTACCCGCTTCAAAACCCGTGTATAATAAAGTCCCATCAACGTAAGGAACAACTTCCATTGTGGCTTTATCTGTTTCCACATCTGCCAGGCTTTCATCTGCTTTTACAGCATCACCTACTTTCTTATTCCATGCAACAATCTTTCCTTCCGTCATGGTATCGCTCAGCAAAGGCATGCGGATAACCGTTACTGCCAATGTTTTAGCAATACTGTCGGCATCACCACCGGCAGCCGGTGCAGCAGCAACCGGCGCTTCAGCAACTGGAGCAGGAGCCGGTGCAGCAGTTGATGATCCGCCACCAAGAAGACTTTGATAATCTTCGCCTTCCTTACCAACGATTGCAATGATTTCGTTTACCTGAGCAGCTTTTCCTTCCGGAACACCTATGTATAACAATGTGCCATCAGCATATCCCACAACTTCCATGGTAGCTTTATCAGTTTCCACATCTGCCAGTACATCGTCGCTTTTTACCTTCTCGCCCACCTGTTTGTTCCATTTTACAATTTTTCCTTCGGTCATTGTATCACTCAACAGGGGCATGCGAATAACTTCAGCCATAACTTCAATTTTATTTGATTGGATTGAGGGCGTGAAATTAAGGCAAAAAGAGCAAACAGAAGCCGATGTTTTGGTCAATGGTTGTTAGTCTTTGCACCAGCAAGTAAAATCAGTAAATGTGATTTTTTTTCTGGAATTGATAATTGAGTGCAACGGCCTTGAATTTTGTGGTGTCAGTACAATAAATTAGCAACATGAAACAGGCGTTAACTTTTGGTTTAGTTCTTGTTTTGCTGGCTTCCTGTGCAAAGCAGTCTCCTCCCCGAAAGGCACTTGAAGGAACCTGGAAATTAATTGAAGTATTTGATAGCGGTAATCCATATTTGTCACAGCCGCCCGGAGATATTCTCCTTACTTTTTCCGCAAACGGAACTTATTACGGACGTACATTGGCAAATACATTTTCAGACGGCAAATTTGTGGTGGAGGACAGCAGTAAAATAACATTTGATTTACCTCGTATTCAAACACAGGTAACAGATGAAGAATGGGGAAGAAGTTTATTTACAACTTTTGCTTCCTGTGTTTTACAATCTGTTCATCCCTGCAGGCCGTGTATTTATACAATTAAAGGGAATGAGCTTTTTATTGATTCGCCAATGAAATATGATCTTGTTTTCAGGAAATTGTAAATTCGTTTATCTTTTTATGTTACAAATAAAAACGCTGATACCTGCTTTTCTTTTGCTTCTTATAACAGGATGCAAAAGAACCAATGAAACAGAAAATCAAGCGGCTGTTTTAACCGGCAAATGGAAATTAGTTCAAATGGTAAATGAACAAAATGGGACTGTTACTCTGCCACCTGCATATGCACAACGTTTAATTGCCATTACTTTCAGAACTGACGGAACTTTTACAGGAAACACAATTGTAAATGATATTGCCGGTACTTACAAAGTTGAAAACGGTAAGGATCTGGATATTATGCTGGGGTTTGTTACAAAAATTAATGAAGATGATTGGGGAAGGGATTTTTGTGATGTACTGATGTCGTGCCATTATCAATCTTTATATCCCTGTATCAAACCATCGTATGAAATAAAAAACGGGCAGTTAATCATTCACTCAGTTGCAGATTTTGATTTGATCCTGGAACGATAAATGTTTGCAATTGCTTTCAGTATCTGCTGCAGTTATCAATAATCCAGTTCAAGGTTCAGTTTGTCTTTTAAATCCTTTACTAAAGGATATTTTTCAGCCATCCGCATAAACTGTTCTTTGGTTGATAAAGGACGGTCAACAGGATTTTCATCCTCAGGTTCTTCAATTAATTCCATATGAATATTGATGCTGGGATTATGAAAAAAATGCTGCATGTGTTCCAGCAAATGTGTCTTTTCCTGCTTCAGAAATCCTGATTGAATGTTGCCGTAACAGGTTATCTCAAACAGTTCGGTATTCTTCATTTTACACTCCATCATTTCAAAGGTTGAAACAACAGAATGCTTTTGTGCCGATTTTAATTTAAGAATAAATTCCTGCCAGGCAATCTTCAAACCATCGGGTTCAATATCTTTTGGCTGATTTGTATTTTGATTGCTTTCCGCAGCAATCTTCTGTCTTAATTTGGCAAGTCCTCCTTTTACCGTTGCATTTCCTGTGATTGCTGATGGCTGAACTGCTGATGATTGCTCCGATTTTGCAACCGGCTTATATGTTTGTTTCGGTTCTTCAACAATCAGTTTTGCAGAACCAGCTTTTGGCATTGAACTTTCAGTAATCTGTGTTGCAGTTTCCTTTACTTCAACAGGCTTTAAAACTCTGAACTGAACAGGTTTTGCTTTATCAACTACTTTTTTTTTATCAGAAAGATCCAGTGCCTGCTGCAGGTAAGTGAGTTTGATCAGTGCCAGTTCAACATGCAGACGTTTATTGCGGGCCTGTTTGTAATTAATCTCAGCTTCGTTCAGCACATTCAGTGCACTGATGATGTATGATGCAGAAGTTTTCTTTGCAGCATCAACATATTTGTCTTTAAAACTTTCCACCACTTCCAGCAGGCTGGCTACTTTTTCATCTTTACATACCAGCAGGTTGCGGAAAAATTCGGCCATTGCATTCAGTACCATGTCGCCTTCAAAACCTTTGCGGTTAATGTCGTCAAACAACAGCATTGTGCTTGCAAGGTCCTGTTGCTGCATTGCTTCCAGCAGTTTGAAAAAATAATCGGCATCTAAAATATTTAGGTGCTCCAATGTATTTTGATACGTCAGTTCACCGTTGGTAAAACTTACAATTTTATCCATGATGCTGAGAGCATCACGCATACATCCTTCACTCTTCTGTGCAATTACCTGTAAGGCTGGCTTTTCTGCTTTGATTTCTTCTTTGTTAACAATTTCCTGCAGGTGTTCAACTGTATCATTGGTGGTGATACGTTTGAAATCAAAAATCTGGCAACGGCTTAAAATCGTTGGAAGAATTTTGTGTTTTTCCGTTGTTGCCAGGATAAAAATGGCATAGGAAGGTGGCTCTTCCAGCGTTTTCAAAAATGCATTGAAAGCGCTTGAACTGAGCATGTGCACCTCGTCAATGATATACACTTTGTATTTACCCATTTGGGGAGCAAAGCGTACCTGCTCAATGAGTGAACGGATATCATCTACCGAGTTATTGCTGGCCGCATCCAATTCATGAATGTTGAGCGATGTCCCTTCGTTAAAGGTTTTACAGCTTACACACCGATCGCAGGCTTCACCGTTCGGCTGAAGATTTTCGCAGTTAATGGTTTTTGCCAGGATACGGGCACAGGTTGTTTTGCCCACACCTCTTGGTCCGCAAAATAAAAATGCATGCGCCAGCTGGTTGTGACTGATGGCATTTTTTAGTGTGGTGGTGATGTGGCTTTGTCCCACAACTGTATCAAAAGTCTGGGGCCTGTATTTACGTGCTGAAACAATGAATTTATCCATAACTGCGGCTGCAATTTAGGGAAAATATGAGGATGAGAAACAGATACAATAACGGCATTGTAATTCTCATGTGACAAACATTACGCCGCCGGCACACAACATTTCATACCTTTTCGGAGAATAATTTGTAATTGTTCTACCAAAGCGTAGGAAAACAGATCGTTCAGGCGTCGAACCTACAACCGGCAGGCACATGCATGATGAAGAACTGATAAATAATATTCTGAAAGGAGACCGTTTTAGCTTTAAGGAACTGGTTGAAAAATATCAACCCAATGTGTTTCGTATTGCAATGGGATTTGTTCACAGTAAGGAAGATGCAGAAGAAATTTCACAGGATGTATTTGTAAAAATTTTCCAGTCACTGTCAGCATTTAACGGTCATGCAGCTTTTTCAACATGGCTTTACCGGATAACAGCAAATACAAGTATAAACTATTTACGAAAGAAAAAACGAAGTGCAATCTGGACGGGTTTGTCTGATCTGCTTCATCTGGTATCAAAAGAAAAAGCGGCTGAAACAAAACTGGTTGAAAAATCAAATACCGAACTCATACGGAAAGCTATTGATCATTTGCCCGTAAATCAACGCCTGGCTTTTGTTTTAAGTAAGTACGAAGAGATGCCGCAAAAAGATGTTGCAGCAATTATGCGCATCAGCGAAGGTGCAGTGGAGCAGCTTCTGCAGCGTGCAAAAAGTAACCTTAAAAAAAATCTTGAAAATAAACTGGAGAGTGCGTAGGAATTTTAAATCACAATTGTCAAACATTCAACAAACGGATTATGGAAAAGGACAACAACATTCTGAAACTGGTAGATGAATTGATAAAAGAAGAAAGGGATACTACTCCCAATTCTTTTTTATCTACCCGTGTAATGGCAAGTGTTGATGCCGGCAGAAATGATGAATATGTTCAACTGTTGCCGGTTTGGAAAACAGTACTGGTTTCATTGGGATTGTTTGTTGCAGTTTTTGGCGGCATAGCTGCGGGCAATCTTTACCAGGCATCAAACAGCCGGCCCGATGTTGTGTTAATGAATGATGATGCAATGGAAATGTTCAGCTTTTTTCAACAAACTGAAAACGAGTAAGCCATGATCCGCAAAACAAAAATATTAGCCTGGCTTGTTGTTTTACTGCTCATACTCAATGCCGCCACCATTGCAACGATTCTTTATCATAACTACAGGGAGAAGAAAATGCAGAGCGATGTAATGATTAGAAATTCGTACGGTGGTCAGATGATTAACGGCCGGTTCTTGCGGCAGGAGTTGGGTTTTGATGCTGCGCAGATGGATTTGTTCAGGGAAATAAATCAGGATTTCAGGCCACAGGCTATGGGTATGACTTACCAGATAGATTCGCTAAAAAGTGAAATGTTTGATGAAATGAAAAAGGAATTGCCCGATACAACCAGGCTTAATCAACTTTCCGGGATGATTGGTGAGAGACACGGCCTGTTGAAACATAAAACCTACCGGTTATTTCTGGATGTAAAAAAAATTTGCACACCCGAACAAAAAGCTGAACTGGAAGAAGTATTTCAGCCGCTGTTTAAAAATGAACTGAATACAAATTCTCCCGGCCTGCAGTACAGGCGTGGATGGAGGAACAATCAGAAACCTTAAAAAGTATATAAAATGAAAAAGTTAATTCTTACTGCAATCATGATGATTGCAATTGGCGGAGCATTGAGTGCCCAAACAAAAAAAGGAAACGGATCAGCAGGTACTAATCCAAACAATCCCGGTTATGTTGATGCAAACAAAAACAATGTATGCGACAACTTTGAAAACAGAACTTTTCAGAATAACAACAGGCAGATGCGCAGGGGAGGAGGAAATTGTATGAACCGGTCAAATGCCGTAAACCGCAGAGGTGGTGCAGGCCGGAGAAGCTGGTAAAAATTATGATTGAACAGTATTAAATAAAAAATTAACACATGAATAAGTTGTTTAAATTTTTTGCCCTTGCATTATTCCCTTCATTGCTTACTGCAGGGTGCAGCAAGCAGGAACAGGGATCCGCAAATAATTCAGTTGTTGATGAGTGGCAAATGAATATTGTCCGGCAGCAGATAAGCCAGTTGCCTTTTCAGCAATTGAGCACAGAAGAAATCAATAGCCTGATGCAAATGCGTGAAGAAGAAAAGCTTGCAAGAGATGTGTATAAAACTTTATATGCAAAGTGGGGCAGCAGGGTGTTCAGCAATATTTCAGCAAGTGAACAAAATCACATGGATGCAGTTTTGGCATTGATAAAGAAATACAATCTTACCGATCCTGTTCCATCAGATGAAGTTGGGGTATTTAAAAGTGAAGAAATGCAAAAACTCTACAGACAGTTAACTGAACAGGGTTTTAAGAGTATAGTTGATGCTTACAAAGTCGGTGCAACAATTGAGGACCTTGATTTGTACGATTTGATGAAGGCGTTTTCGTTTGTTGACAATGAAGACGTACGTGCAGTATATACAAACCTGTCAAGGGGCAGCCGTAATCATCTGCGTGCATTTTATTCAAACATTGTAAGCCTTGGCGCTGTATATGTGCCCCTGTATCTTACCGCAGCAGAATTTGATGCAGTGATTAATAGTGAAATGGAGCGTGGGGGCTGGCGAAATTAAAAATATCAGTAAAACTGATTGATATAGTTTGTTATGGCTGGTTTTACATTTAGAAAATCGCCGGTATTATTACCGGCGATTGTTTTTTAGTATGTTTATAAAATCGGGTGTCGTTTAAATTCTCTTGTTCTGTCAAAATTATAGCGATAGGTAATTAATTTGCGGCTGATGTGTGTACCAAGACTTGCTGCAATATTCATCATCTTGGGATTAAAGTCGCCAATCCATTGCATTTCATAATCTTCATACAGCATTTCACTTTGTACAACTTTCGCTGCTTCCATAATCAGGTATGCATCCACTCCCTTTCCCTGGTGAGCAGGAATAACTCCGAAAATAAGGCCAAGGAATTTTTTATTTTTCTTTGTTGCCTTCAGCCATAAAAATTTCAGCTTACCCCACAAATCAAAACGTCCGTTCAGGTATTTGAACCATTGGTTTAAATCAGGAATGTTTAGCCAAATGGCAATTGGTTCATCTTTATAATAGGCAAACCAGCAGATTTTTTCATCCAATACAGTTTTCATTGATTTAAACATGGTAATGGCTGTTTGATAATCCATTTCTTTTAATCCGCCATGACCGGCCCATGCGGTATTGTACACATGAATAAAATCTTTTGCAAATTTTTCAAGCTCATTGCTTTTAATGTGTACAGCACTGTAATCTGGATTTTTTGAAATTTCATCGTGGCGGTGATAAAATTTTTCCTGCAATCTGTCTTTTACATTCAGTGAATAACAGAGTTCATTATAAAATAACCTGAAACCGTAGTTTTCAAACAAAGGTTGGTAATAAGGCGGGTTGTAGTTCATACAATAAAGCGGAGGTGCAAATCCTTCCACCTGTAATCCCCACCATCTGTCACGCTCACCAAAGTTGATAGGCCCATCCATTGCTTCCATACCTTTACCCTGCAACCAGTTCTTTGCAGCATCAAACAATGTATCAGCAGCGGCCTGGTTGTTTACACACTCAAAAAAGCCCATCCCGCCAACAGGAACCTCATCGCCTTTTGTTTTGTATTTTTTGTTGGTGAAAGCTGCAACCCGTCCCATCAGTTGTCCGTCATCTGATTTTAGAATCCAGCGAACAGCTTCGCCATGCCGGAATGCTTTATTTTTATTTGGATCAAATACGCTTTCAATATCATTATCCAGCGGCCTGATCCAGTTAGGATCGTTTTTATAAATGTTAACTGCTATCTGCAAAAAATCTTTTACAGTTTGCCGGTCGTTTACTTCAATCAGTTTCATTTCTTGTCCTTTCTTCGCTGCGAAATTAAATCAAAAAATATTTTATCAATCAATCTGCATGGTTCATTTCCTTTCAATACGCACTTACCATCTTTTTTACTAACTTGGTTCTATGACCAGGTATATTCTTGCCCTTGACCAGGGAACAACCAGCAGCCGTGCCATTGTGTTTGATCATAATGGAAATATTATTTCAGTTGCTCAAAAAGAGTTTACACAAATTTTTCCGCAGCCCGGTTGGGTTGAACATGATCCGGAAGAAATCTGGAGTACACAACTCGGTGTGGCTGCAGAAGCCATCACACATGCAGGGTTAACAACTGAACATATTCATGCAATTGGTATTACCAACCAGCGTGAAACAACCATTGTATGGGACAGAAATACCGGCAAGCCTGTTTACAATGCCATTGTGTGGCAGGACAGGCGTACTGCAGATTTTTGTGATGAACTGAAAAAGAAAAACCTGCACATTCTTATTCAGCAACGCACAGGTTTAATTGTGGATGCTTATTTCAGTGCTTCAAAAATTAAATGGATACTGGATAATGTGGACGGTGCAAGAGCAAAAGCTGAACGTGGAGAACTTTGTTTTGGCACTGTTGATACATGGCTGCTGTGGAACTTAACAAAAGGGCAGGTACATGCAACTGATGTAAGCAATGCAAGCCGCACCATGTTAATGAACCTGAACACGCTTCAGTGGGATGGTGAATTAGAAAAGATTTTTGATATACCCGGAAATATGCTGCCTCAAATACGCAGCAGCAGTGAAGTGTATGGTACAACACAAAACATTTTAACAGCACATAATATTCCGGTGGCAGGGATTGCAGGCGATCAGCAAAGTGCATTGTTCGGGCAAATGTGTACTCAACCCGGCATGGTAAAGAATACGTATGGCACAGGATGTTTTATGCTGATGAATACAGGCGAAAAAGCAGTGATCTCCAAAAACAACCTGCTTACCACAGTTGCATGGAAGATGAATGGAAAAACTGAATACGCACTGGAAGGAAGTGTGTTTATTGCCGGTGCAGTTGTACAATGGCTGAGAGATGGATTAGGGATTATCCGCAGTTCAGCAGAGGTGGAAGAACTGGCAGCTAAAGTAAACGACAGTGAAGGAGTGTATATCGTTCCTGCTTTTACAGGGCTTGGTGCTCCTTACTGGAACCAGCATGCAAGAGGAACGATGGTTGGAATTACAAGAGGAACAACTTCGGCTCATATTGCAAAGGCCGCACTTGACAGTATTGCTTATCAAACAGCCGATGTATTGAAAGCAATGGAAGCAGATGCCGGTATTGAAATCAAAGAACTGCGTGTTGACGGAGGTGCAACGGTGAATAATATTTTAATGCAGTTTCAGAGTGATATTTTAAAAACAGCAGTTGTGCGTCCACGTATTACTGAAACCACAGCATTGGGAGCAGCGTATCTTGCGGGTCTTGCAACCGGTTACTGGAACAGCGTAGAAGAAATTCAACAACAGTGGCAGGTGGAACGCAGGTTTGAACCGCAGATGAATGAAGAAAACAGAACTCATTTGCTGGAAGGATGGAAAAAAGCTATTAAAGCAGCTATGAGTTTTAAAAAAAAATCAAAAGCGAAAAGTTAAAAGTCAAAAACTGAACCCCTTAACAGTTTCATTAATATTGCAGATCAATTTGAGTTTTGATTCACTTTAAACTTTTAACTTTCAACTTTAAACTTATCTATTGAATCGTTCGCAACAAATACAGCAGTTAAAAACAACCAACCACTGGGATATTATTATCATTGGTGGCGGTGCAACCGGTTTAGGTGCGGCAGTTGATGCGGCAGCCCGTGGGTATAAAACACTGTTGCTGGAGCAATACGATTTTGGTAAAGGCACATCCAGCCGTTCAACCAAACTCATTCATGGCGGTGTGCGTTACCTGCAGCAGGGAAATTTTCGTTTGGTGCGTGATGCTTTGCGTGAAAGAGGCTTGTTGCTGAAGAATGCACCGCATATTGCTCATCCGTTAAAACTTGTACTGCCTGCTTACCGTTGGTGGGAAAAATTGTATTACGGGTTGGGTTTGAAAGTGTATAATTTTCTTTCGAATAAATTAAGTCTTGGTCCCAGCGAAATTCTTTCCATCAAAAAAACACAGGAATACATTAAAGGTCTTGATGGGAAAAAACTCAGTGGCGGCGTAGCTTATTTCGACGGGCAGTTTGATGATGCACGTATGTGTGTATCGCTTGCGTTAACTGCTGCTGATGTAAGTGCTACGGTGCTGAATTATTGCAAAGTCACAAATCTTATTCACGACCAGGGAAAGGTAAAAGGTGTTGTTATAAAGGATACACTCAATGATGAGTTGCACGAAGCAAGAGGAACGATTGTGATTAATGCAACAGGTGTGTTTGTAGATGAAGTGCTGAAAATGGATGATGATGGTTTAACAAAAACTGTTTCACCATCACAGGGCGTGCATATCACAATTGATAAAAAGTTTTTTCCCGGAGAGCAGGCTTTGTTTATTCCACGTACCGATGATGGGCGTGTATTGTTTGCTGTTCCGTTTCATGATAAAGTGATTATCGGTACAACCGATACAAGTGTAGAATCAGCAGAAATTGAACCCCGTCCGCTGGAAGAAGAAGTGGAGTTTGTGATCAATCATTTCAAGCGCTATGTGCAAACAGGTTTGCAACGCAGCGATGTGAAAAGCATATTTGCAGGGTTGCGTCCCCTGGTAAAAATACCCGGCAAGAAAAAAACGGCTGTACTTCCCCGTGATCATACCATCTGGGTTTCAAAAGGAGGAATGATAAATATCAGTGGTGGTAAATGGACCACCTACCGAAAAATGGCCCAGGAAGTAATATTGAAAGCACATTATGTTGGCGGGCTTGCTTATACACGATGCCAAACAGAGACCATGAAAATTCATGGCTGGATGAAGAAAGTGGATTACAATGATCCGTTACATTACTATGGAAGTGATGCGGCTGCTATCCGTTTTCTGCAGCACCAGGGATATTCGCAGCAAATTCATCCTGAACTTCCTTATACCGTTGCAGAAGTGTACTGGTCTGTTTTAAATGAAATGGCTATGACACTGGAAGATGTTTTGGCCCGCCGTACAAGAGCTTTGTTTCTTGATGCAAAAGCTGCTGTTGAAGCCGCTCCGTTGGTTGCAGATATTATGATGAAGGAGATGGATAAAGATGAAGCATGGAAACAACAACAGATTGATGCATTCAATGAAGTGGCGAAAGGGTATATGCCGAAATAAGCTGAATGAACGATGTAAGATGTACAACCGTCAGACGGATTTATATAAAACCCAAAACAAAACTTCTTGCCATGTCTCCATTCCTTGCTGAATTTATCGGAACGATGTTTATTATTCTTCTTGGTAACGGTGTTGTAGCCAACGTGCTGCTTGCAAAATCAAAAGGAAATAATGGCGGATGGATTGTCATCACTTTTGGTTGGGCAATAGGTGTTTTTGTTGGAGTGTACAGCAGCGCACCGGTAAGCGGGGCACATTTAAATCCTGCTATTACAATTGCCCTTGCAGCAATCGGAAAGTTTGAATGGGCAAATGTTCCGCTGTACATACTTGCACAATTGCTTGGGGCAATGATGGGATCTTTCCTCATGTGGCTTGCATACAAAAAACATTTTGATGAAATAAATGATGCAGATGCCATGCTGGGAATTTTCTGTACCGCACCTGCCATTCGTAATACAGTTGCCAATCTTACAACCGAAATCATCGGCACGTTTGTGCTCATGCTTGGAGTATTGTTTATTGCCGCACCGGAAAACAGTTTGGGTGCGCTGGATGCTTTACCTGTTGCATTGCTGGTACTGGGTATTGGTTTGAGTTTGGGCGGCCCCACCGGTTATGCTATCAATCCTGCCAGGGATTTAGGCCCACGCATGATGCATTTTATTCTTCCAATAAAAAATAAACGCAACAGCGACTGGAGTTACAGTTGGATACCAATTGTTGGCCCGGTGATAGGGGCGTTAATTGCTGTTGGTGTTTGGAATTTAATTCAGTAAAGGCAAGTTCAAGAGTTGGTAAAACAGTATGAGTGAAAATAAATCAAACGACGATTTTTTTGTAAACCCTTTTTATGATGGAGTGATGCTGTTTATGTTTAATAAACCAGTTCCTCCGAAGCAAACTAAAGGAAAAAAGCAAAATAGAAAATTCGAGGAATACTTAAGAAATCACTTGCTAAAAGTTAAACAGGATAAATGGCCAGTAAAAGGAAAGGTGATGGTTTTTATTTCTGTAACTGGATCACAAGAGTGGATTGAAAATATTGATGTTGATAATATCTCAAAATCAGTTTTAGACTCTATAAAAAACATTGTTATTGAAGATGATTCAAGTGTTTATGCACTGTTCGCAGATAAGAGATTAGTATTAAATAAAAGTGGATTATTGATTGGTATTAAGAAAATTAATGGACATAACGATTATTTTGAAAGTGTTATCCCTCCTTACTATGTTGATAAGAGGCAGGCGAAGAAAAATGCAAATAATTGGTGGCTAATTTTTAATGATTCTAATAACCCTAATTCATTTTAATTTACTCTAATTTTTACTTGATTTAGAAACTTATATGGTAAAATAATACTTCTTCCTGAACCAGAATGCTAAATTCACCAAAGCAATTAATGCCGGTACTTCCACCAGCGGACCAATTACGCCTGCAAATGCTTCGCCGCTGTTAATACCAAATACACCAATGGCAACAGCAATGGCCAGTTCAAAATTATTTCCCGTTGCAGTAAAAGCAACGGATGTTGCTCTTGAATAATCAGCACCAAATGATTTGCCGATAAAGAAACTTACCACAAACATGATGGCGAAATAAATGACTAATGGGATGGCAATACGAACCACATCCATTGGAATCTGAACAATCAGTTCACCTTTTAAACTAAACATCACAACAATTGTAAACAGCAATGCAATTAAAGTAACGGGTGAAATAAACGGAACATATTTCTGCTGAAACCATTCTTCACCTTTGAGTTGAATGAGTGCATACCTGCTGATAATCCCGGCAGCAAACGGAATTCCCAGGTAAATGCCAACTGTTTTGGCAATTTCTGCAATGGTAATATCAACAGTTAAACCCTTTAATCCAAACAGCGGCGGAAGTATTGTAATAAAAAACCAGGCATACACACTGAAAAACAACACCTGGAAAATACTGTTGAGGGCAACAAGTCCTGCTGCATATTCCCTGTTACCTTCGGCCAGTTCGTTCCATACAATCACCATTGCAATGCAGCGTGCAAGACCAATCAATATTACGCCAATCATGTACGCCGGTAAATCTCTCAGCAGTGTAACCGCTAATGCAAACATCACAATGGGGCCAATCACCCAGTTTAAAATCAATGAAGCCGTCAGCACTTTTGTATTGCGGAATACTTCCCCCATTTTTTCGTAACGCACTTTTGCAAGTGGCGGGTACATCATCAGTATCAAACCAATTGCCAGCGGAATATTGGTTGTGCCCGATGAAAACGAATTAATGAATGCAGATGATGAAGGAAAAAAATAACCGGCAGCCACACCTGCAGCCATAGCAAGAAAAATCCATAATGTAAGATAGCGATCTAAGAAACCAAGCTTTTTACGCTCATGTGCAGGGGCACAGTTATTGGCACTCATGATAATCAGTTTGTAAGTTTTGAAAATACATATAAACATTCCATGGCTATCTGGTAACTGCGTTCAGTATATTTTTCATCCTGCAGTACAGTGTTGTCATATGCTTTTGGATCGTTGTAAGTTGTGCTGATACGAAAATCACAGCCTGGAATAAACGGGCAGTTCTGTTCAGCATCCGAACAGGTCATGATGGCTGCAAAATTCTGCGTGGGGTTGGCAGCATCATTGTATTGTTTGGAAAAACAGTTCAATGCTGTATTGTTATCGTAATAAACTTCGTACACTGGATTTGCATCTCCGGTTTCTTTTACAACGTTAAATCCTGCTTTAGAAAGTGCACGGATGGCATTGGGATTAAATGCAGTTACTTCTGTTCCGCCGGAAAAAGTACTGATGCCTTCAACATGATAATAGGCAGCAGCAGTTGCAGCCCACACCTGGCCTAAATGACTTCTGCGGGAATTATGCGTGCACACATAAATTAAATTTACGGGCTTGCTCTTTTCAAGATTGCTTTTGATGTACGCTGAAATTTTTTCCAGTATCAGCTTCCGCTCTGCAGGTATTTCAGAAAAATTGGCTGCAAGTGCAGTGCATGTATTCAGTATATGATCAAACATGAAAGTGGAGTTTACTGTTAAAATAATAGTTGTACCGGTATGATTTACGTTTCAGCAAATGCAGGCCTTCCTTTTAAGCAAAAGTCTGATAACAGCAATTCTTACAGGATGCGCCAGTGCCTTTGCGTATTTTGAAATGGGTTGCCTGTTGCAGAAAACTCTTCTGACTTTGCAGTTCCCATTATTCTTATTTGATCGCAATATTACGATAAAATAAGAAACCTGAAATTAACTGATTGTTACGTTGTGTAACGGGCTGCTTTTTAATGATGCTGTCAATGCTTGCAGTTCAATTGGTTTAGTTGCTATCTTCACCGCTGCCGGTTTTATTAGTAATTGATCAGCAATTTTCTAAACACATGCAACAAAAAAGTGCAGGTATTATATCAGCCAAACAGCATTTTGAAATTCTCGATGGTTTAAGAGGTGTTGCAGCGTTATCAGTATTGGTATTTCATTTTATGGAAATAGTTATTACCGATTACACAAAGAATTTTATTGGCCATGGTTTTCTTGCTGTGGACTTTTTTTTCTGCCTGTCCGGTTTTGTAATTGGTTATGCTTACGATGACCGTATAACTAAAATTGGTCTGAAAGAATTTTTCAAATCAAGATTAATCAGGCTGCACCCGCTTGTAATTTCAGGTTCGGTACTTGGTCTGCTTGCTTTTTTGTTTGATCCGTTTGGCGGTCATCCTGAATTGTACAACACAAGCCGCATCATTCTGATTTTTGTTTTTTCTCTGCTGGTCGTTCCCTTTCCTGTTATGGAAGATCGTTTTTTTAATCTCTTTGGCTTAAATGCACCAGCATGGTCGTTGTTTTGGGAATATGCGGCAAATATTGTGTATGCATTTATTCTTTGCCGACTCAACAAAAAACTGCTTGCAGTGCTTTGCATCATTTCAGCCGTTGCATTAGGTTTTATTGCATACCGTGCAGGAAATTTAATGGGAGGTTGGTCGAAAGGTACTTTTTGGGATGGTGGTGTACGTATCTGTTATTCTTTTACTGCCGGGCTGCTTATTTACCGTTTCAACTGGATTATTAAAACAAAGCTGGGATTTATCCCGCTTTCCATTTTACTGTTGCTTGCTTTTTTAATGCCCTGGTTTAAATGGAACTGGCTGGCCGAAACGTTGGTGGTGATTTTTTATTTTCCATTGCTGGTATCACTTGGTGCAGGGGCTGTTCTTTCACAAATTACAAAACGCATTTATGTGTTCAGCGGCAACATTTCATACCCGTTGTACATGACACATTATGCAGCTATGTGGATGTTTGGAAATTATTACAACAGCCACAAGCCTGGTACAACTGAATTGTTTTTTGTTATTACTGCCGGTACTCTTCTTCTTATTGGGGTATCTTATTTAGTTATGATTGCTTACGACATTCCACTGCGGAAATACTTAACTGCAAAGTGGAGGCGTGTGTAACTTTAATGCCTGAAAACAGTAACCGCTAGATTTTTGTTAAGGCCTGCTGAAGCAGCACGGCAACTGTTGATACAAAAAATGTTGATTTAAATCAGGTGTATCAATGTCTAACCATCGTCATTTGCTTTCCTGATTAACATCACCTATATAGATTAGCCAATTTGCTGATTCTTGTCATTTCCACACTATAACGCCTCCGGTAATTTAGCCCCTTCAAAACAGTCAAAAAAATGGACAAGAACATCAATCAGGACGAACTCCAGCCAAAGCCAGTTGTTGAGGTGATGGATGGTAACGAAGCCGCTGCTTACATTGCTTATAAGTGCAGTGAAGTATGTGCTATCTACCCAATTACTCCATCATCAAACATGGGCGAATGGGCCGATGAGTGGAGTGCACAAGGTGATAAAAATATTTTCGGACAGGTACCACGTGTTATGGAAATGCAAAGTGAAGCCGGTGCTGCCGGTGCTATTCACGGTGCTTTACAGGGTGGTGCACTCGCATCAACGTTTACTGCTTCGCAGGGATTGTTGCTGATGATCCCTAATATGTATAAAATTGCCGGTGAACTTACCCCTACCGTATTTCACATTGCGGCAAGAAGTCTTGCGGCTCACGCACTTTCGATCTTTGGCGATCATAGCGACGTTATGGCTGCAAAAAGTACCGGTTTTTCCATGCTGTTTGGCAACAATGCTCAGGAAGCAATGGATATGGCGCTGATTGCACAGGCTGCTACATTGAAATCAAGAGTTCCTTTCATGAACATCTTTGATGGCTTCCGTACTTCACACGAATTATCACAGGTTGAAATTATACCTGATTCTATAATTGAAGCAATGCTCGATAAAGATGCAATTATTGCACATCGTGACAGAGCTTTATCTCCTAACAATCCATTTATCCGTGGTACTGCACAAAACCCTGATGTGTATTTCCAGAACAGGGAAGCTGCCAATCCATATTTTGAAAAAGTGCCTGCAATTGTTCAGGCCGAAATGGACAAGTTCTATGAATTAACCGGAAGAAGATATAACCTGTTTGATTACTATGGTCATCCGCACCCCGATCGTTTGATTATTATTATGGGTTCTGGTGCTGGCGCTGTACAAGAAACAGTTGATCACCTGAATACAGAAGGCAAGCGTGTTGGTGTTCTTTGCGTTCGCCTTTACAGACCGTTCTCGATTGATGCCTTTATTAAAGCGATGCCTAAATCTGTCGTAGCTATTGCCGTACTCGACAGAACAAAGGAACCCAATGCTATGGCCGAGCCATTGTTTATGGATGTTGTCAACGCATTGAACGAATCACAGGAAAATCATCATGCACATGTAATCGGTGGCCGTTATGGTTTGTCATCTAAAGAGTTTACTCCGGCGATGGTGATTTCTGTGTTTGAAGAACTGGAACAAAAACACCCCAAACAACACTTTACAGTAGGTATTGAAGATGACATTACTCACCTGAGCCTTTCTTACGACAAGAAGTTCAATCTGGATAACCAGCACAAATTCTGCGGTTTGTTCTTTGGACTTGGTTCAGATGGTACAGTAAGTGCCAACAAAAACTCTATCAAAATCATTGGTGATAAAACCGATTATTTTGTACAGGGTTATTTTGTGTACGACTCTAAAAAGTCCGGCTCTCTTACAGCATCTCACTTACGTTTTGGTGAAAATCCAATCCGCTCTACTTACCTCATCAACTCTGCCAACTTTGTAGCATGTCATCACTTCAACTATCTTACCAAGTATGATATTCTGAAAGATGCTGCTGACGGAGCAACCTTCCTTCTTAATGCACCTTATCCAAAAGATGAAGTGTGGGCTAAGTTGCCGAAGAAAGTGCAGGAAGAAATCAAGCAGAAGCAACTGAAGTTTTATGTAATCAACGCTTACGCAGTTGCGAAAGAAAGCGGAATGGGTAACCGTTTAAATACAATTTTACAAACCTGCTTCTTTGCAATCAGCAACATTCTTCCAAGAGAAGAAGCCATTGCAAAAATTAAAGAAGCGATTTACGATTCATACTGGAAAAAAGGTGAAGCAGTTGTACAGAAAAACTATGCAGCGGTTGACGCAGCATTGGATAACCTGTATGAAATTGATTACTCATCACTCGCAATCGGAACAAAAGAACTCGATCAGCCTGTTCCTGAACAAGCTCCTGATTTTGTTCGTGAAGTGTTAGGTAAAATCATTGCAGGTGAAGGAGATGAACTTCCTGTAAGTGCATTCCCTGTCGATGGTACATTCCCTGCTGGTACAACCAAATGGGAAAAGAGAAATATTGCTGATACAGTTCCTGTTTGGGATCCATCACTGTGTACACAGTGCGGTAAATGTTTCCTCATTTGTCCTCACGCAGCTATCCGTCCAAAAGTGTACGATAAAGGTTTACTTGCAAATGCTCCTGAAACATTCAAACATACCGATCCTATTGGTAAAGAATGGAACAAGGAAACGGAAGCATATACATTGCAGGTTGCAACTGAAGATTGTACAGGTTGTTCACTTTGCGTTGAATATTGTCCAATCACAAGTAAAACTGAAGCTGGTCATAAAGCCATCAACATGATGGATAAGATGCCGTTCCAGGAAAAAGAAGTGGCTAACTGGGATTTCTTCCTCAGCATTCCTGAAGTTGACCGTACAAAAATCAATAAGAATACAGTTAAAGGTTCACAGTTCTTCCAGCCGTTGTTTGAGTTCAGTGGTGCATGTTCTGGTTGCGGTGAAACTCCATACATTAAACTGTTAACCCAGTTGTTTGGTGAAAGAATGCTTGTTGCCAATGCAACAGGTTGTTCATCCATCTTTGGTGGTAACCTTCCAACAACTCCATGGACAACAAATGAAAAAGGTGTTGGACCAGCTTGGGCTAACTCACTGTTTGAAGATAATGCTGAATTTGGTTTAGGTATTAAAATGGCCAACGATAAGAAGCGTGATCTTGCATTACAATTGCTCGATGAAGTTCGTCCGTTTGTAGGCGAAGGTTTAGCAACAACTCTTGCATCAGCTCCTGAAACTACCGAAGCAGAAATTAAAGCAAAAGAAGAAATGATTGCATTGCTGAAAAAACAACTGGTACAGTTACCTGGCCAGGCAGCAAAAGATCTTCTGCACCTTGCTGATTTCCTTTCTGAAAAATCAGTTTGGATTATTGGTGGTGATGGTTGGGCTTATGATATTGGTTACGGTGGTCTGGATCACGTACTCAGCACCGGCGAAAATATCAACATCCTTGTTCTTGATACTGAAGTTTATTCAAATACAGGTGGACAGAAATCAAAATCAACACCGCTTGGTTCAAGTGCTAAGTTCTCTGTAAATGGTAAAACAACCGGTAAAAAAGATCTGGCACTGCAGGCAATTGCACACGGTAACTCTTATGTAGCTACAGTTGCAATGGGTGCAAACGATGCACACACTGTACGTACCATTCTTGAAGCCGAAGCATATCCTGGTCCTTCAATCATCATTGCATACAGCCAATGTATTGCACATGGTATTGATATGGCACATGGTGCAGAAGAACAGGATTTTGCAGTGAAGAGCGGTTACTGGCCACTGTTCCACTACAACCCAATGAAAGAAAAAGGACAACGCTTTGTAATTGATTCAAAAGATCCATCAATGCCTTTGGCTGATTTCATGTATCATGAAAACCGTTTCAAAGTCATCAAAGCAAAAGATCCCGTTCTTGCCGAAGAGTTCCTCAAACAGTCGGAAGAAATGAAGACAACAAGATGGGAACGTCTTCAAACACTGAAAGGGTTATAATAGTTGATTATTCCTTATGAAAAGATAAGAAAGAGGGAGCCTGTTCAGGCTCCCTCTAATTTTTGTGTTGAGGCAGAGGAAGGTGCTGCTATGAAACTGTTGTTGCGTCGCACACTTGTGCGTTTGGTAATTCTATTCGGCAGAAAATAAAATGGTTCGTGAGACACGAACCAAGGCGCAGCTGTGATATATTATTCAACAATTCTTAAAAATGCATTTGAAATATAAAGACGTGAAATCCAGATTGTGGATTTGTTGGGATTAGTTTCAAATGATTCTAAAATTCCACCACATCTTACCATTTTGCCAATATAGTCTGCCTGGTTAAATGGTTCTGCATATTTAAAATTCTCAAAACAAAAGATACTTGTTCTCGTTGAATTGGTTGAAGCAGTATTGCCTTGCACCTGCCCATCCTTGATTTCAAATTTTAAAGAATTAAAACCCAATTTGGAGCTGTCAATGCATGGGTGTGCTGACATTACAATATACTGGCCTTTAAATGCAGATATATTCTTTGAGAAATCTTCATAGGTCATTTGTCCAAGAGAAACCATTCCTGCAGAGGAAAAGATATTCATATAAGTAACAACACCTCTTAAATCGGACGAATCATTTTTTGTTGAATTCAGAATCTGTGATGTTTTTTCGAAGGCTGTTTTAAAATCTTCTTTTTGTAAATAGGGGATGATGGTTTTAAAATCATCGTATGTAACTACCTGGCTGCGGGTGTTTGTAATAATGATACACGAAAGCAGAATTGTTAATGTAATTTTCATAAGCTTAAAAATTTGTTCTACAGCGAGTCTTTATTAAAGGTACTCGCTGCAGAACAATTTGCAATACAAATCTTACAACTTCTCAAACTTCGCCTGGAAGAAACGCAGGTACTTCGGTTCATACACCATCTTCATACCGGTAATTTTATTTCTGCGTTCATATACTCTTGCAGTCGATTCGGCAATCACATCCATATGCGCCTGTGTATACACACGGCGTGGAATGGTGAAGCGTACCAGCTCCAGTTTGGGATAATAGTTTTCGCCATTGGCTTTACGTCCTGCCGAAACAATACCACGTTCCATTGTTCTTACACCTGAGTCGAGATAAATTTCTGCAGCAAGCGTTTGTGCAGGAAACTGATCTTGTGGAATATGCGGCAGGAATTTCTTTGCATCAACAAATATTCCATGACCACCAATAGGCAACACAATCGGCACACCATACTTCATCATTTCATTGCCGAGATATTCCACCTGCCCAACTCTTGCTTTAATATGATCATCACTTACACTTTCGCCAATACCAATCGCCATTGCTTCCATATCTCTTCCCGCAAGCCCACCATACGTATGCAAACCTTCATACACCACCACCATGTTTCTTGCTTCTTCAAATACATCCCAATCGTTGATGGCAAGAAAGCCACCAATGTTTACCAGCGCATCTTTCTTAGCACTCATGGTAGCACCATCTGTGTACGAACAGATTTCTTTTACAATCTGTTTAATCGTTTTTTTATCATACCCTTTTTCACGCTGCTGAATAAAGTAAGCATTCTCTGCAACACGTGTCATATCATGTATAATTCGTATGCCATGCTTTTTAGTGTAAGCTCTCAGCTCTTTTAAGTTCTGCATGCTGATGGGCTGACCACCGGCCATGTTTACACTTGTAGCAACACTTACATAAGGAATTTTTGAAGCACCATGTTTTTTTACAAGCGCATCTAATTTCTTTAAATCAACATTGCCTTTAAACGGAAACAGATTTTCAGGATCATGTGCTTCATCAATAATCACATCTTCAAATTTTCCGCCAGCTAATTCCTGGTGCAGTCTTGTTGTGGTGAAGTACATGTTGCCGGGAATGATATCACCTTTCTTAATTAAAATTTTGGAGATGATGTTTTCAGCTCCACGTCCCTGGTGAGTTGGTACAAGATATTTGTAACCGTAAACTTCTTTCACTACATCTTCAAGATGATAAAAGTTGCGGCTGCCGGCATAGGCTTCGTCGCCCAGCATCATGCCTGCCCATTGACGATCGCTCATGGCACTTGTACCGCTGTCGGTAAGTAAATCGATGTACACATCTTCAGAGCGTAAAAGAAAAGTATTGTATCCTGCTTCTTTCAATGCTTTTTTACGTTGTGCAGGAGTAGTCATTTTCAGCAGCTCAACCATTTTGATTTTGTAAGGTTCAGCCCAGCTGCGTTTAATTGGTTTCATGTTTTCTGTTTTTATTTTTTATATAGCAAGATTTTGTGCACGTATTAATTTTTTGTTGCGTCGCACACTTGTACTGCAACAATTCTATTCAGCTTTTATGTAAGGTGTACGCTAATTCATAATTCATCATTCATCACTCTTTCACACGGGTTTCAGTTTAGCAGTAAAATGTCTCAGCATCGGTGCTTCTTCAGTAATCGTCAAACCTTTTATTTCACTGCGTTTTTCAAATACTTCAATAATTACTTCGGCCACATAATCAATATGACTTTGTGTGTACACTCTTCTTGGTATTGCAAGACGTACAAGTTCCATTTGTGCAGGAATTAATTTTTTGTTTTCATCGTATTTGCCAAACATCAATGAACCAATCTCCACACTTCTTATTCCACCTTCAACATACAATGCACCAACCAATGCCTGGCCTGGATATTGTTCAACAGGTATGTGCGGAAGAAATGCTTTTGCATCGAGATATACTGCATGTCCGCCGCCGGGTTGCATAACAGGAACACCTGCATCCACTAATTTATTGGTGAGATATTCAATACTGCGGATGCGGTATTGCAGGTAATGTTCATCCATTACTTCTCTTAAGCCAATAGCAATAGCTTCAAGATCCCGTCCTGCAAGTCCGCCATAAGTAGGAAAGCCTTCAGTAATGATCAGCAGATTTCTGCATTGCCTTGCAAGCTCTTCATCTTTCAATGCAAGAAAACCACCAATGTTTGCAAAGGCATCTTTCTTGGCGCTCATGGTACAACCATCAGCATACGAAAAAATTTCATTGGCAATTTGTTTTACAGTTTTGTTGACGTAACCTTCTTCACGTTTTTTAATGAAGTAAGCATTCTCTGCAAAACGACATGCATCAATAAAGAACGGAATATTGTATGCAGCACAAACAGCTTTTGTTTCCCTGATATTTTTCATACTTACTGGCTGCCCACCTCCTGAGTTGTTGGTGATGGTCATAATCACCATCGGAATATTTGCTGCACCTTTTTCTTCAATAGTTTTTGTGAGGGCAATCACATCCATGTTTCCTTTAAACGGAGCCGGAACAGTTGGGTATTTTCCTTCTTCGCAAACAAGATCAATTCCTTCAGCTCCTGAAAATTCTATGTTGGCTCTTGTGGTATCAAACAAAGTATTGCTGAGAAAATATTTTCCTTTACCACCGGTTATGCTGAAAAGAATTTTTTCAGCTGCACGTCCCTGGTGTGTTGGTATAATAATAGGCAGACCGGTAATTTCTCTTACAGCTTTTTCAAAACGGAAAAAGCTGGGACTGCCTGCATACGATTCATCGCCCTGCATAATGCCGGCCCATTGGTTGCTGCTCATGGCACTGGTGCCGCTGTCGGTTAGCAAATCAATCAGCACATGTTCTGCATCAATTAAAAATGGATTGTAAAATGCTTTTTCAAGTATGTCAATGCGTTCTTCTTTGGTTGTAAAATAAATAGGCTCAACCGATTTAATCCTGAACGGTTCAATGATTGTTTTAATCATGGTTCAAATATTAAGCTGCTGCAATGCAGCAACAGGTGATTAATAAAAACGAAACGGTACGTGATGTACAGCTGTTTGCTTTGTGTATCGTAAAAGAGAAATGTTGGTCTTAATGCAGACCGGGGAGATTAATTATGAAGGCCTTCTGATAATATTTTTCCAGAGATATAAAGGCATGTGTCAAAGATAGAAAGAAATCAGAACTATCAAAACAGTTGTTAGTTTATTCTTTTCACAGTAATCTGCTGGTAAAAAGAAAGGTTGACACTTTTAAAAAGCCGTCAACCTTTTGAGAATATCATCTTGTTTGTTAAAACCTGTTATACACCAAACTGGCGCAGGTGATGATCGAGATGTTTCCACATGCTTTTGCCCCATTGCTCGGCTGTGAATTTTCCAAACACAGGATGAATCTTATCACCAATTCCAGCAGTTCCTTTTTCGTAAAAGCTGTTGATCATGGAAACAAGTTTATCTCTTTCAGATTCAAATTTGTATTCACCATGAATGCGGAAGTTGGGAGCAGTTGGCAGGTTTTTATCCCATGGCTGATCATCGTACAGTTTTTTACGCATCGCCCACCCAATAAGAAAACCAAACAGGGTAAGTTTATGCGGTTTGCTGCTTAAAGGTATTTTAAATGCTTCCTGGCAGTGAACAAGCATTTGTGCAACATTCATCTTTCCCCAATGACCATACGATACAGGTGTGAGGTAATGAATGCGGTGAAGAATTTCATCGTGGGCTTCTTTTTCGAAAAGATTTTTGACAAGCATAAAACATCAATTATAAACTTTGTTCATAATAAGGGATATCGTCGTGGCTTACAGGATCTTTCTGCAGCCAATAAGCCGGGGTAACAATATGTCCGCCTTTTGTTTTTAACAACCTGCCGTAAACTGCATTGGTTGCGTTGAAAAAAACATTGGTTACACCAACAGTAAATGTTGTTGGCGACGGTGGCGGTGGAGGTGGAGGAGTTTCGCCTTCTGCAACTTTTGGAGCAGGAGCAGCCTTTGGTGGTGGCGATGGAACTACCACTACTTCAAAACCATTGAACTCTAAAAGTTCTTTTAAGAAGGTAACACGATCTTCTGTTGCAAACTTTTCTACAATTGCACATTTTACTCCGTTCAGTTCCTCAAATTCATGATTCTTATTGATTGCCATAGTCAACTAAGGTTTTTTAGTACCAGGAATTTATCTTGGTAAAGCGAAAATATAATCATACACCACGCTTGCCAGCCCGGTAATAACAATACCGGCTACACAGGTTATTAAAGCAATTTTCGGACTCAGATTTATTTCAACTTTTTCAATCGGCTTGTCATTAGCATCCATAAACATTGCTTTGATAATACGCAGGTAATAATACATTGATATTACCATGTTCAATGCTGCAATGGTGATGAGAATATAATTGCCTCTTGATGCGCCTGAAAGAATTAAGAAGAATTTTCCAAAAAAACCTGCTGTTGGCGGAATACCTGCCAGGGAAAACAATGCAATGGCTAAAATCCATGTAAGTGCAGGATTGGTTTTGTAAAAACCTTTGAAATCATCAACAGTTTCTTTTCCTTTTTCAGTGCTTACAAGACTCAGTACACCGAATGCAGCGAGGTTGGAAAAAATATAAATGAGAACAAAATATATTACTGAAGTGAAGCCTTGCGGATTTCCACCCGACACACCAATTAAAATAAAACCAACTTGTGAAATTGATGAGAACGCAAGAAACCGTTTGATGTTTTGCTGGCGCAGAGCAAACAGGTTGCCAATGATCATTGAAAGTACTGCGAGTACTGCCATCATATTGTACCAGGTGAAAAAGAGTTTTTCAAATACAGTAAAGAGAACACTCGTCATTACAAAAATCATACTGCCTTTTGAAATAACCGACATGTAAGATGTAACTGCAATGGGTGAGCCTTCATAAACATCGGCTGTCCATAAATGAAACGGAACGGCTGAGATTTTAAAACCAAAACCTGCAATCAGCAGAATAAAAGAAAACAGGAACAAAGGCTGGTCGGATGCTGCTTCTTTAAGCCCGTCGAAACCAAGTGTGCCTGTAACGCCATACATAATTGATATGCCAAAAAGTAAAATGCCGGAGGCAAATGCTGATGACATGATATATTTCATTGCAGCTTCAGATGAACGTTTTTTATCCAGGTCGTAATTTGCCATTGCTGCCAGCGGAATACTAGCCAGTTCAAGACCAACGTAAAACATGAGGATATTGTGGCTGCTGATCATAAAGTACATACCCAGCAGTGTTGAAAGCATCAGCAGGTAAAACTCAACCATATGCTGGTGCTTACTTAGCCAGTTAACTGACTGCATAGAGATGATAAGCACACCAAGGTTGAGGATGGTTTTTTCAAAACTCAGCAATTTACTGGTGTAAAACATATCGCCGAATAAATAGCCGGTCTTTTGTACAAAGCATCCGGCAACAAGGTTTATTGCCAGCAGCACATTAACAAATACGAGCAGTTTTTTATTATCAGTAACTGCATTGCCCAGCTTCAGGAATAATAAAATGAAGATGATTACTGTTAACAGTAATTCCTGTTGCATTAAAAGAAAAAAGTTAGTCATAAAAAATATCGAATAAAGAACAGGGAATGATGATGAGTTTATAATTTCTCACTATGCATTGTCATGTTCATTAATATTAATTTTATTCTGTTTGTGTTTACTCTTCTGTCTTCTGAATCCTATAATCTGATTTCTGTTATTTGATCATTCCAATCTTCTGTATAATCACTTCTGTTCCGGGGTTAATAAGGTCTGTTAACCAGAAAGGAGCGAGACCCATCACCAAAATACCAATCATCAGTAATACAGCAGCAGTTTTTTCATACCATGCAGCATCGCTTAACTGCAAATGTTCATTATTCTGCATTGGTCCCATTATTGCCGAACCAACTGCTCTTAAAATATAAACGGCCGTTACAACAATTGATGCTGCCGCAATAATTGTTGCAGCATGATAAAATGTTCCAGCTCTTTCCCAGCTACCCATAAAGATGGTCATTTCAGCAACAAAACCACTCAGGCCGGGAAGACCTAACGAACAAAGCCCCACAATTACAAAAATGGAAGAAATGAACGGCATTACTTTCAGTAAGCCGCCAAGCTGTGCTACCTGTCTTGTATGTGTGCGTTCGTAAATCATACCAATAACGGCGAAGAAAAGGGCTGTCATCAAACCATGTGAAATCATTTGCATTACTGCGCCGTTGATGGATGTTCTTGTAAGCATGGCAATACCAAGAATTACAAATGCAGTATGACTAACGGATGAATATGCGTTGATATATTTTAAATCAGTCTGCATCATGGTGGCAAATGCGCCATACAGAATTGCAATTGATGCAAGAATAATAATTACAGGCGCATAGTATTGTGCTGCATCAGGCATTAAATAAGTTGCCACACGCAAACAACCATAACCTCCCAGCTTCATTGAAATGCCTGCAAGAAACATAGATGCTGCAGTAGGTGCTGATGAGTGACCATCAGGTACCCATGTATGGAAGGGGAACAATGCAGTGAAAACACCAAAACCTATGAACGCAAACGGGAAAAATAATTTTTGAACAGCAGGTGTGAAATTGTGGCTCGATAACTGAAGCAAATCAAATGAAGCAGCGCCGCCTGTATTAAAATATAATCCGGCCAGGCCCACAAATACCAAACCTGATCCTGCCATCAGCATCAATGCAAGTTTCATGGCACTGTATTCTTTCTTTCCGCTTCCCCAGATACCAATGAGTAAGAATTTAGGAATAACGGCTACTTCAAGGAAGAAAAACATTGTGAACACATCCAGTGAAATAAAGAAGCCATATGCACCCATGCTGAGGAAAATCAATAAAAAGAAAAATTCTTTGTACAGCTTTTCCTGTTTCCATGAAACGAGAACGCCGGCCAGTACAACAAACGCTGTTAATAAAATCATTGAAACAGCAATGCCGTCCACACCAACATGATAGTTAATATTCAGTTGCTTGAACCACGCATGGTTTTCTTCAAACAGGAAAGGCGTATTGCTTTTTGCTCTTGCAGAAATAAACTGAAACAGCAGTACCAGGCTCAATACAAATTGTACAGTGGCTGCAGCCAAAGCAACAGTGCGAACCTGTTTCTGACCTTTTACAAATAAAAGGATCAAAGAAAATGCGAAGGGCAGTATAAGTAATATTGATAAGTTCATTTTATGGTCTCCAGAAATAAATAAACATGATTAATAATGCAGCAATACCTCCGAAGAAATACAATGCGTAGTTCTGTACTTTACCGGATTGGATTCCTTTGATTAAGCCGGATGTGGCTGCTGTTACAGATGCAATACCGTTCATCATTCCATCAATAATATTCCGGTCAATCCATGCAGCTGGGCGGCCGATTAAATTAAAGATGATTTTTTTCGTGATGAAGAGATATATCTCATCTATATAAAATTTGCTGTATGCTGCTTTGTATAAACCACCCATTGCCGTTGCAACACGTTGTGGTTTTTCATTTGGCTTCATATACATCCATGCAGCGATGGCAATACCCAGCAGACCGAGTGCTACCGGTGCAACAGAAAATGCAAGATGAAATTCAGATTCAAGTGCTTTGCCATCGGTTGAAACAAATTCACCAAACGGAATATAACCTGCACCAAAAGCAAGAACAGCTAAAAGAATCAGCGGAAGCTTCATGGCAAATGTGCCTTCGCCATGATGGCCGTGTACTTCTGTATTTTTGTTCCAGAAAATAGTAAAGTATAAACGGAACATATAAAAAGCCGTAAGACCTGAAGTAATCAATGCAAGCACATAGACTGTTTTGCTTGAATGATACGCTGCAAGCAGAATTTCTTCCTTGCTGAAAAAGCCTGAGAAGAAAGGAACACCTGCAATAGCCAAACATGCAATAAGGAAGCTGATATGTGTAATGGGCATGTGCTTTCTCAATCCACCCATATCTTTCATGTCGTTACTGTGCACCATATGAATCACAGCACCTGCACCAAGGAACAATAATGATTTAAAGAACGCATGTGTAAACAAGTGGAACATGGATGCAGTATAACCCAAACCATGTTCGCCACCAGTGCTGCTTACACCCAGTGCAAACATCATGTAACCAATCTGGCTCATGGTTGAGTAAGCAAGTACACGTTTAATATCTGTTTGTGTGCAGGCGATAATTGCAGCAAACACTGCCGATGTAACACCAACCACTCTTACAATTTCTAAAGCACTTTCATTGATTGCAAACAGCGGGAACAGTCTTGCAACTAAATAAACACCGGCAACAACCATGGTTGCAGCATGGATCAATGCTGAAACAGGAGTGGGGCCTTCCATTGCATCGGGTAACCAGATGTGCAGCGGAAACATGGCACTCTTACCTGCACCACCCATGAACACTAATGTTAATCCCCATGTGATAGCTGAAATGCCGAGGAAAGATGCTGATGTGATGGCAACAAATTGTGTTGATTGTGCAGTTGATAAATTTTTAATAATTGTTGCAAAATCTAAGCTCTCACCATAAAAAGCAAGTACAAGGATGCCGATTAAGAAACCAAGATCAGCAAAGCGTGTAACGATGAATGCTTTTTTCGAAGCTGCAACAGCTGAGGGTCTGTCGAAATAATAACCAATGAGCAGGTAAGATGAAACACCCACCAGTTCCCAGAACATGTAGATCTGGAAGAGATTGGATGAAACAACCAGTCCAAGCATGGAGAAAGTGAACAAGCCAAGGAATGCATAATACGTAGCAAAGCGTTCTTCACCATGCATGTAACCAAGGCTGAAGATGTGTACCATCAGCGATACAAAGGTTACAACCACCAGCATCATAACTGAAATGGGATCGAGAATAATACCCATATCAATCGAAACATTTTCGGAAAATGCAAGCCATGTATATTTTACAGTAGTGATTGTTTGATACGCATCCCCAACTTTTCCGTTTACAAAAAAATACTGGTAAGCAGTGTAAAGCGAAAGAATGGCTGAAATAAGTAATAACCCGGTGCCGATGAGGCCACCTGTTTTGTTAAAATATTTTCTTCCAAAAATGCCGAGGATCACAAAACCAGCTAATGGCAGCAGTGGAATAAGGGGTGTGTAACTATACGAATTCATTTATCAGTAATTCAATTTTTTGTTATCAACTTCTGTACTACTATTTTACTCCTGTTGCGTCGCACACTTGTACCGCAGCAACAGTATTGAAATTTTATCCAATAGGCTTAACTATAAACTATAAACTTCAACCTCTCTACCACTTCAGCTCTGTTGCATCTTCCACATCAATTGACTTGTAATTGCGGTACAGGTGAATTACAATCGCAATAGCCACAGCAGCTTCAGCAGCAGCTATTGTAATTATAAATATGGTAAAGAAAATTCCCTCTAGTTTCTCAGGATAAAGGAATTTGTTGAACGCAATGAAATTAATATTCACGCTGTTCAGCATCAGTTCAATTGCCATCAGCATGGTAATCATATTACGGCGTGTAAAAAATCCATACATGCCAATAAAAAACAGTGCAATGCTCACAAACAAAATATGACTCAAAGGAATGTCGCTCATTTTTCTTCGGGTTTAACTTTTAAAGCAATTACGATACAACCAATCATGGCAGCAAGTAATAAAATACTCACTACTTCAAACGGAAGTGAAAATCCGCCCTGATCAGTTTTTAACATTGACTGACCGATTCTTGCAACTGTGTTGTCGAAAGGTTGGTCAATTGAGATAAAGCCGTATTGATAAATCAGTAAATAAGTAAGTGCAAAGCCAAATACCACAGCAAGTGCTGCAAAAACGGATCTGATCATTGGAGCTTTTGGCATTTCTTTCCCCGATTGCTGGGGTTAAGAAAATAGAGAAGATGATTAACACAACTATACCGCCTACATAAACCACAATCTGTACTGCTGCAATAAACTCTACATCCATCATGAAGTACAAACCTGCTATGCCAATTAATGAAAACAGTAACCAGATAGCCGAACGGAAAATCTTTCTTGTGGTTACTGATAAAATACCCATGCCCAGTATAAATGCTGCGACAATGTAAAATATGATTTGAGTTGCACTCATAAATTCTTTATTTCAATTCTTTCTTTTATATGCGATGTTGGAAGTATGCTGTACAACCAACCAAAAACTACAAACTATAAACCTTCTCTGCACTTACTCAACACCAGCTCTTACTTTCGAACCATCTTCATTGAGTTTTTTGATCAGCTTGTTTCTGTCAAAAACGCTATGCTCAAAAGTCGGGGCCATTTTAATTGCATCGGTCGGGCAAGCTTCCACACACAAGCCACACATCGTACACAGTTCAAGATGATAAACCCAGGTGTCAATTGCTTTCTTTCTTTTTCCTGTTTCAGCATCAACATCAAACTTGGTGATGATTTTAATACTGCCGTTGGGGCAAGCCAGTTCACAGCTTGTACAACCGGTACAGGCATGTTCATTGTTTTCATCATGCGGCATTACCACTTCGCCCTTGAAACGTTCTGCAAGAACAAGTGTATCCCTGTTATCAGGATACTGTTCAGTAATGATTTCTTTATGATGAGTAAAGTAATACCCGGTAAGTTTCATACCGGAGGCAAGTGATTTTAACGCACCTGCAATATCTTTTATATAGTCTTTTATAAACATAATGCTCTTTGTTATCTGCGGGCATTAAAAATGCCAACCTAAAATTGCAATCAATGTCACCAGTAATAAATTAATCATGCTGATGGGTAATAAATATTTCCATTCCAGGTTCAGCAACTGATCAATACGCAGGCGGGGGAAAGTCCACCTGAACCACATGATCAGGAAAATCAGGAAAAATGTTTTTCCAAAAAACCACACACTGGAAGGAATATAATCCATGTAATGATTAAACGTATGCCAGTTACCAATATGAAATGGCATCCATCCACCAAAGAACAAGGTTGCACCAATTGCACAAACAATAAATACGTTAATGTATTCAGCAAGGAAAAACAGTGCGAACTTCATTCCTGAATATTCTGTATGGAATCCTGCTGTTAATTCACTTTCTGCTTCTGCTAAATCAAAAGGTGCACGGTTGGTTTCGGCAGTTACTGCAATCATGTAAAGAATAAATGCAATAATGGCAGGAATATGACCTTTAAAAATCCACCAGCCGGTTTCCTGTGCTTTAATAATATCGGTTAAACTTACGCTGCCGGTGAGTACAACAATAACAAGAATGGCTAAACCGCCGGATAACTCATAGCTCACAATCTGAGCACCGCTGCGCATAGCGCCGAGTAAAGAATATTTATTATTACTTGCCCAGCCTGCCATTAAAATGCCAATTACTGAAAGCGATGAAACTGCAGTAACATATAACACACCAATATTCAAATCCCACAATTGAAAATCTTTTGCGAAGGCGATGGGAGCCATCAGCAACATCGCTACAATCATTGCAATGAACGGAGCAACGTTGAACAAAAGGCGATCAGCACCATCGGGTGTCATCCCTTCTTTCACCAGCAGTTTCACTGTATCGGCCATGGATTGAAACATACCTTTTGGTCCTACACGGTTTGGCCCGAGACGAATCTGTATCCAGGCTGCCACCTTGCGTTCCATAATTACAAGTACCAGTCCAAGTGCAGCAAATAATCCAATTACTGCCACGCCGGCAATGACCATTTCAATAACCAATGCCCAGGTTGAACCAACCAGTTCATTCAGCCAGAGATCAATATTTTTTGCTAATTCGCTAAAACTCCACATTTAATATTATTTAGTCGTCTGTTTTGCTAGTATTAAACTTTTGTTGCGTCGCACACTTATGCTGCAGCAATTCTATTCAGCTTTTATGTTCTATGCCAGATGTATGTTGTACGTCCAACCAAAAACTATAAACTTCAAACACTCTATCTGTCAATATCAGGTATTACCAAATCAAGAGTTCCCATTGCTGCAATCAGGTCACCAATCTTTCCGCCTTTGATCATATGATTTAATGCAGAGAGATTTGAAAATCCCGGCGAACGGAATTTAATCCTGTAAGGAGTGGTTCCGCCTTCGCTTACAATGTAAACACCCAGCTCGCCACGTGCAGTTTCCACACTCTGGTAGTATTCACCTTTTGGTAATTTCAATACAGCCTTTGTTTTTGCCTGGAAATCGCCTTCAGGTATATTGTCAATCAGTTGTTCAATAATTCTGATAGACTGGTGCATTTCTTTTATTCTCACCAGGTAGCGTGCAAAAGAATCACCTCCTGTTTCCAGTACTTCATCAAACTCCAGTTTATTGTATATAGAATAAGGTGCCACCTTACGTATATCAGAGCTTACGCCGCTTCCTCTTGCCACAGGGCCTGTACATCCGTATGAAATGGCATCTTCAGCCGAAATATATCCAATGCCTTTCATCCTGTTCTGGAAAATAATATTACCTGTTACCAGTTCGTCGTATTCGTGTATTTTCTTTTTATACAGTGTAATAAATTCTTTAACTCTTCGCTGGAAATCGGGATGAAGATCCATCATTACGCCACCGGGTACATAGTAATTCATGGTTAACCTTGCTCCGCAGGTTTCTTCCATAATTACATTGATGGATTCCCGTTCACGAAATGCATGGAAGAATGGGGTAAATGCACCAAGATCCATCGCCATTGCTCCCCACCATAATTCATGCGAAGCAATTCTTGTTAACTCATCAAACAAAACACGTATTACCTGTGCACGTTCGGGCACTTCAATCTGCAATCCTTTTTCAACCACCAGCGCACATGCGTGGTTGTTGATGTGGGCTGAGAGATAATCCATACGGCTGGTTACATAAATGAACTGCCTGTAAGTAAGACTCTCACACATTTTTTCAATGGAGCGGTGTATATAACCCAGGTTTGGTTTAATATCTTTAATGGTTTCACCATTAAGTGTAATAACAAGGTGCAGTACACCATGTGTTGCAGGGTGCTGCGGACCAACGTTTATCACCAGATCGCCAAAGCCCGGTTCACCGTATTGCGGTGCATCTTTTATTATTTCGGTTTCTCTGTACAACTAAAACAATTTTATGTTGTGATTTTTTGTATTTCTATTTTACTTCTGTTGTGTCACTCACTTTTACGTCCGGTAATTCTATTCACCAAAGCCGTTAGCCGAAGTACGCACAACTATAAACTCCTCTACAGCTTTATCATATTCACCGGGTCTTCAAAATCTTTGCGCATTGGGTTCTTTCCTTCCCATCCTGCAGGTAAAATCAGCAAACGCAGGTCGGGATGCTGAAGAAAATGTACACCAAACATTTCGTACACTTCCCTTTCATGAAACTCAGCTGTACGCCAGATATTTGAAACAGTTTCTATTTCCGGTTTTGTCCGGTCGAGTTTTGCTTTTACCACAACCGAATGATGCAGTTTGGTTGAGCGGAGGTGATACACCATGGTAAGATGGGTTTTCCAGTCAACACAGGTAAGGCAGAAAAGATAATCAAACTGCAATGCTCCATCATTTTTTAACTGCTCAGCAAATGCAAGCAATGCTGCAGGCTCAACATATACATTCAGCCACTCGCCACCTTCTTCAAAAGTGGCTGAGGGTAACAGTTCAGTAAGTTTAATCTTTAATTCTTCGTTTGTCATACAATATCTTTTCCTTCTCTGATTTGTTCTCTTGTCATTCCGCTTTTAATTTTTTGCTGTAATGCTATTAATGCATGCAGCAATGCTTCGGGGCGGGGAGGGCAACCGGGAATGTACACATCCACGGGTATTACATGATCGGCACCTTTAACAACAGAGTAGGTATTATAAAAGAAAGGGCCTCCGCTGATAGCACAGGCTCCCATTGCAACTACGTATTTTGGATCAGCCATCTGATCATAAAGCCGTTTCAGTACCGGTGCCATTTTATTTACAATGGTACCGGCAATAATAATTACATCGGCCTGGCGGGGGGTAGCACGGGCAACTTCAAAACCAAAACGGGAAAAATCGTATTTAGCACCGGCAACCGCCATGTACTCAATACCACAGCAACTGGTGGCAAACGTTAACGGCCACAGTGAGTTGGAGCGTGCCCAGTTTATTACATCGTCCAGCTTACTGGTAACTATACCACCTCCCGGCAGTTCATGAACAGAGCCGGGAAAAACACTTTCAGTTTCTTTGCCAGTTGGAAATGTTTCCAGAAAGCCGTTTTGTTTATCGTTTTTACTCATTTCTAAAAAGTTATGTGGTGTGTTTCAGGCTGCAGGTTAATTACTCATCACTTTTTGCTCATTTTCTTACACCCATTTCAGCGCACCCTTTTTATGTGCATACAAAAAGCCTGCAAAAAGGATAAAGAAAAAGATAACAATTTCGATTAAAGCAAGCCATCCGGTTTGTTTAACAGCTACTGCCCATGGGTAAAGAAACACGAGTTCCACGTCAAAAATCAGGAAGATGAGTGCAAATAAATAATAGCCAACATTAAACTGAATCCAGCTTGGCCCTTTTGTAGGAATGCCACACTCAATGGCTTCGCCTTTTTGTTTGTTTTTTGTGGCTTTTGTAACCACTTTGGCAATTAAAATGGCAATTGTTGAAAATGCCACAGCTGCAATAATTAACACAATGAGCGATGCTGCACCCATAAAAAGTCGGTTTTTTGATTCGACGAATTTAGGACAATTAAAATAATGTGCTTCCCTGATTCTTATTAACCGCATTTCTGTTGAAGGTCATTGTTTGAACATGCGTTTTTTACAGTTCTGACAACATTTACAGTAAAAAAAACTCCGGCAACGTTGCCGGAGTTTTTATATGTTTTTATGTAATAAATATCACTAACCGTACACTTCCTGGTGGATGGTTTTTTTATCGTAGCCCAGTTCAATGATGCGTTTTTTTGTCTCGTCGAGCATGGCTCTCCAGCCGCAGAGATAAAACCTTGCATCCTGCTTGTTTTCTAACAACTTTTCATAAATATTATGTACGTAGCCGGTATGTCCGTTCCATAATTCTCTTGAAAGAGTGGGGTAATAATGAAAGCTCTCATACTCATCATGCAGTTTGCTCAGTTCTTCATAATAAAGCAAATCCTCTTTCTTTCTTGTACCGAAAATGAGATAGATGTTGTGGTGAGGGATGTTGTTCTTTAATATATAGTGTGTTTTGCTGCGGAAAGGTGCAATGCCTGTTCCTGTGCAGATAAAAAACAGGTCGCTTTCAATTGTTTCGGGTAAAGTAAATACTCCCTGCGGGCCTCTTAATGTTAATTCAGAACCAACTGCTACATGATCCCATAACCAGGGAGTTCCTGCTCCGGCTTTGTTTAATACAATAATCAGTTCAAATTCATTTGTGCCGTTGGGCCAGCTTGCAATGGAATAACTGCGTAAACGCTTACTTGGTTTTTCATGAATCGGAAGATCGAATGTGATAAACTGCCCGGGATTAAAATCAAAAACCTCCAGTTCGGGAATTTTAATGCGAAAACGTTTTGTATTTGGAGTTTCGTCAATAATTTCTGTTACAATGCCTTTGCGCCATGGTTGTACCGCCATCAGTATAAAAATTTTAGGGGTGCAATTTACTTAGATGAATTGGCTTTGCGGAAAGTTTTAGCGAAAACGTTGTCATAACAGTTGGTGTTGCAAAATTTATGTTTGTAAAAACAGCCGGCTTTTAACAGGAAACAGATCGGTGGATTGTTCTCCGTGTACCGGATTATAATGGCAAAAGCAGGATTTGGATATACAGCGATTCCCGCTTTTTAAACAACTTTTTTTGCCGGTTTTGCCCCGTGTTATGGCAAGCTGGTTTTTTCTTTTCCCCAAATTAAAAAATGCCCCTTAACAAATTGGCAATTCGTTACGCCACCCTTACCTTTGCGCCCAGTTTTTAAACCCACATTTTTAAAATAGCATTTAATATGGCCAATTCTGGTAAGGTTAAACAGGTTATCGGCGCCGTTGTTGACGTACAGTTTGACGGTAAGCTGCCCGAAATTTACAGTGCGCTTGAATTAAAGCGTCCAAATGGTGATGTGCTTGTTCTTGAAGTTCAGCAACACCTTGGTGAAGACAGCGTTCGTACCATTGCGATGGACGGTACTGAAGGTTTGGTACGTGGTATGGAAGTGGTTGATACCGAAAAAAACATTGTAATGCCTACCGGCGAATTAATCAACGGCCGTTTATTTAATGTAACCGGCGATGCAATTGATGGTTTGCCACAGGTAAGCAAAGCTAACGGCCGTGCTATCCACGCAAAACCACCTGCTTTTGAACACCTTTCAACTGCAAGTGAAGTGTTATTTACAGGTATCAAAGTAATTGACCTGATTGAGCCTTATGCTAAAGGTGGTAAAATCGGTTTGTTTGGTGGTGCCGGTGTGGGTAAAACAGTATTGATCCAGGAATTGATTAATAATATCGCAAAAGGTTACGGTGGTCTGTCGGTATTTGCCGGTGTGGGTGAGCGTACCCGTGAAGGAAATGACCTGTTGCGTGAAATGATTGAAGCAGGTATCATGAAATATGGTGATGCTTTCAAACACAGCATGGAAGAAGGTGGATGGGATCTGAGCAAAGTGGATATGGAAGGTTTGAAAGAATCAAAAGCAACCTTCGTGTTCGGCCAGATGAACGAGCCTCCCGGTGCCCGTGCACGTGTGGCACTTTCCGGTCTTACAGTAGCTGAATATTTCCGTGATGGAGATGGTACCGGTAAAGGAAAAGACATCCTGTTCTTCGTAGATAATATCTTCCGTTTCACACAGGCAGGTTCTGAAGTATCTGCGTTGCTTGGCCGTATGCCATCAGCGGTGGGTTACCAGCCAACACTTGCAACTGAAATGGGTCTCATGCAGGAACGTATCACTTCAACACGTAACGGTTCAATTACCTCTGTACAGGCGGTATATGTACCTGCGGATGACTTGACTGACCCAGCTCCTGCAACAACTTTTGCTCACCTTGATGCGACAACAGTATTGGATCGTAAGATTGCCGACTTAGGTATTTACCCTGCGGTAAACCCGTTGGAATCAACTTCACGTATCCTTACCCCGCAAATTGTGGGTGATGCACACTACGAATGTGCAAACAGGGTAAAGCTGATTTTACAACGCTACAAAGAATTACAGGACATCATCGCCATCCTTGGTATGGATGAATTGAGTGAAGAAGATAAGATGACTGTATTCCGTGCACGTAAAGTACAGCGTTTCCTTTCTCAGCCATTCCACGTTGCCGAAGCATTTACAGGTCTGAAAGGTGTATTTGTAAGCATTGAAGATACAATCCGTGCTTTCAACATGATTATGGACGGTGAAGTGGATGAATATCCTGAAGCATCATTCAACCTGGTTGGTACAATTGAAGATGCTATTGAAAAAGGTAAGAAGTTAATGGCAGCAGCAAAAGGATAATTAATTTGAAAATTTGAAAATGAGCCAATTTGAAAATGGCGGCTCACAATTCTCAAATTTTCAAATTCACAAATTTTCAAATTATGAATCTCGAAATATTAACTCCACTCGGTAAAACATACAGCGGCGAGGTAATTGGTGTACAGTTGCCTGGTATTGGCGGTAGTTTTGAAGTACTGGATAACCACGCTCCGCTTGTGAGTGCTTTAAAAGCCGGACAGCTGAAAGTACTGGTTGAAAAAAACCGTAACGAATTCTACAATATCATGGGAGGATTTGTTGAGGTACTCAACAACAAAGTCACTGTATTGGTTGAAGGAAGTGAAGAGGTAACAAAATAAGAAACCAAAATCTTCATACATAAAGTCCCGTCAGAAATGGTGGGATTTTTTTTATCTTTAGAAAAATACCATTTAATGAAATACATCTTTTCAATCAGTTTACTTCTCCTGGCCGTTTCAACGTTTGCTCAAAACAAAAAAACAGGATACGTTCAGGAACAAATCCAGGTCGCAAAAAGCGACACTGTTATTGTAGCTACTCTAGAAAATTACGAAAATGAATTAAGAGCAAGGAGATCGCCTGTTGGGAAAATACAACTTGATGATAGTAACGGTGCTGTAATAAATGGTACTTTTTATGCAGGAGAAAAAATGCTGAACCGTTTAAATAACCTGCATCCTGCTGCAATCAGCAATTTTGAGATCAGCAGCAACGAAAAGATGATTCAGAAATACACTTCCGATCCGAAGATTAAAAAAATCATTTTCATAACACTTAATAAAACCAAGCAGGATTAAACCGCAAAAGGTTCGTTCTGAAAAAACCTTGACATAGAAAAATTTTTATGTATAAAGTCCCGTCAGAAATGATGGGACTTTTTATTTTCTGAAAATTCGTAGAGCGACCAATCAAAATCCTGTCCAAATTGTCTTTTCATCATTTCAATAAACCCTGTTATGTTTTTAAATTCCTGCTCATTGTAACATTCAGGATTATTGTATTCAAGCAGGCGGTATGATTTATTTGTTGCTATTTCAAAAACATAGGTATTCCCGTCACGAATAATTTTCCTGGCGTAATTTTTTATATCTGCCTGGCTTGGCAAATCATTCAATTTTAAATAAGATAAACTGTCGTAAAATTTTTCCCAGCCACATTTCGGAATGATCTGTTTCACCACAAAAACATTTTCACCTATTTGCTTTTTATCGGGCCATCTCATTTCATTGCCATCATCACCAATCAAAAGTGTGGTATATGAATTATAGTGAAAGCCATGGTATTCATTATTCTTTATTTGAAATACAAAGCAGTTCCTGAATTCGTCAAATGAATAGTTCGGCCAAACCCTTATTTCAAGTGAATCTTTTATTCCATTCGTAATATCAGGCAAATTAAACCGGGTATTTTCTTTGTTCCGCTTAGCAATCAGTTCTTTTTTAAGAGCGGAGCTGTCGGGATAATCTGGATAAAAGCTGAATTTATCTTTCGTGTTGGCTTTACAGGAAATGAGCAGCAGGAAAAGGTAGCCGGGCAAATTGAGATGTTTCATGCTTTTATAACGCAAGGGCTGAAAATAAATTTCAGAAGGAGCTTTTACGAATAAAACTACTATTGCATTTCATAAAGGGATTGAGTATTTTTTACATTCAAACTTTTCATCATGAACAAAAAAACACTCACTCCACTTTTGCAGTCATACCTGCAGATAATGCAGCATGCGGCAGCCAGCAATGATGGCGAACGTTGTATGATTGCTCCTCATCCCGACCTTAAGAATAAACTGAAGCAGGAGTTTAAAAAGCTGAAGAAAGATCTGGGCTCTTTTGCATTGGGCAACTTATTAAAGCCTGAAAGCAAAACCAAGCTCGGCATGAATGATGCCATGCTGCAGCCCGGTAATGTTTTTCCGTTGGGTACATCGGCAGTAAGAGTAAGAAGTATGTCGGCAGCCAAAGCACCTTTAAGAGGAACAGTTCGTGTAATTGTTGTCCTGGTTGATTTCGCCGACAAAGCTTTCTCTCAGTCAAAAAAACATTTCCAGGATTTATTTTTTTCGGAAGGAGTTATTCCTACAGGCAGTGTAAAAGAATATTACAAAGAAGTAACCAATGGCATGATTAACATTTCAGGTGAAGTGGTTGGTCCTTACCGCATGCCTAAAACGTTGAAAACCTATGCAGGTAATGGGGCAGGAACCGACAATGGTTTTCCCAATGCAAGAACAATGGCTTTTGATGCAGCCAAAGCAGCCAATGCAGCAGTTGATTTTTCATTGTACGATAATGATCATGATGGTTATGTGGATGCATTTGTTGTCATCCATGCTGGTCGTGGCTCAGAAGAAACCGGTAACAACAATGATATCTGGAGTCACAAATGGGTATTTCCTGCTACACTGAATGCTGACGGCACACATGTGTATGCATACTTAACTGTTCCCGAAGATTGCAAGCTGGGCGTGTGTGCACATGAGTTGGGGCATTTGTTATTTGGATTTCCTGATTTGTATGATGATGATTACACCAGTGAAGGTATCGGCGACTGGTGCCTCATGGCTGGCGGCAGTTGGAACAACAATGGTTTAACTCCTGCACATCCCTGTGCATGGTGCAAGGCCGATCAGAGTTGGGTTGATACAATTACTTTAAGCAGCAACAAAAAAGCAGTTGTGATGGATGATGTGAAATCAGCTAAAACAGTTTATCGTTTATGGAAAGATGGTGGTCCGGGCACAGAATATTTTTTACTGGAACAACGCATGAAAAAAAATTACGACAAGTATTTACCGGGAGAAGGTTTACTCATTTATCACATTGATGATGCCATGAGCAGCAATGCCAACGAAATGCATTATAAAGTTGCTTTGGTACAGGCTGATGGAAAGAAACAACTGGAGGGCGGAGTCAACCAGGGTGATACCGCCGATCCATGGCCGGGGGCTGCTCGTAAAAAAACGTTCAGCAATACGTCAAAGCCTAATTCAAAATCGTACGGCGGGTTAGCAACAAATGTTGCAGCACGAAATATTAAATTGAATGCTGGAAAAATTACAGCCGATCTGTATGTAAAAACCGGTCCGGCGTTAGCTTCGAAGAAAAAGAAAGCAGCACGCCGAAAATAATTGACGCAAATGAAGCGGCTATATTTGTATAGCCGCTTCATTTAAAAATTTGTTTATGGTACAAATGGCTCCCAATAAATCATTCATTACGGCAACGGTATTGTCTGTGGAGCCTTATGCTGCACAGCAAGGTTTTCTCATTCTGCAACTCCAGGTGATTTCTTCTAAAAAAACAGAACAGCTTCAAATGCCGGGTGCTGAAAAAGGCGCAACACTCAAAGCCATCACTACTGCAGCTGATGTGGAGCAACTGAAAATTGTTGCGGGTAGCAAAGTTGAATGCGAGCTGAAAAAAGTTTCAACTGAATTGTGGCGGGTGATTGTGTTAAAAGTAAAAAATCAAAAGTCGAAATAATCTTCACAGCTCACCGGCAATTTTATTTTACAGGTTTATGTAATTCATTTCTTTCCTGCATCCATCCTTCATAAAACGAATGTTTATGAACACGAAATGGATGCTTCTCCTCTTATTTGCAGTTCCTTTTGCAGTAATTGCCCAATCAGTAAAACGTGTACCTGTTGAAACAAAAATGGAACAGGTAACTGTGTTTATGAAAGGTGCACAGGTAAAACGTACAGCTAAACAAACCATCACAACCGGTAAACAGGAAATTGTTTTTACAGGCATATCAACCGATATCGAAAAACAAAGTGTACAGGTAAAAGCTGATGGCAAACTCACCATTTTATCGGTACGTGTGCAACGGGATTTTCTGAAAGAGCAGGAAGTGCGGGAAGAAATAAAAACGGTACAGAATAAATCTGATCAGCTGAATGAAAAGATTACACTCACTTCAAAAATGCTGGAAGTGTTTAAGCAGGAAGAATCCATGATTATCAAAAATCAGGAGATCAGCGGATCAACTGTTACACTAAAACCGGAGGAGTTGAGGCTTGCACTCGACTTTCAGCGGTCAAGACTTGCAGAAGTGCTGAAGCAACAGCTTTCGTTACAAAAAGAGATTGATGAGATGCAGAAGGAACGGGCAAAACTGCTGAACCAGTTAACGGAGATGAACCGCAAATTTGATCTCTCCACCAATGAAATTGTGGTGCTGGCTGATGTAAAGGAAAATGCAACAGTGTCTTTTGAAATTACGTATCTCGTGCAAAAAGCAGGATGGTATCCAAGCTATAATATCCGAGTAAAAGATGTGGTGAGCAACCTGCAGTTGGAAATGAATGCCAATGTTTACCAGACAAGTGGCGAAAACTGGAACAATATTAAACTCGTGCTTTCAACCGGAAACCCCAATGAAAATAATTCAAAACCAATCATCAGTCCCTGGTTTATTTCTTATTACGATGCACAGATGAGCAATACCATGAAGCAGTGGTTTATTGGAGGAACAGACCAGATGCTGACAGGAAGAATCACTGATGATAAAGGAGTGCCGGTACCAGGCGCTTCCGTTGTAATTAAAGGAACATACACCGGCACCGTAACTGATGCCAATGGATTTTATAAGATTAAAGCAAATGGTACTTCACAACGGTTAACAGTATCTTCAGTTGGTTATAACGTTGCAGAATTTGTTGCAGGAACTGGATTTATGAATGTAGCATTAAAGCAAACAGAACAGAATTTAAATGAAGTAGTTGTTGTTGGTTATGGTACACAAAATGATCTGGAAGGTAAAGCCCCTGGAATCCAGATAAGAGGAGCATCTTCATATAAAAGTAAATCAGAGCCACTCCAAATTACTACAACATTTCAACCCATCACTATTCAATACGAAATTGAAGAAATCACTACGGTAAACAACGATGGTAAAACAAATACACTCAGCATAAACGAAACAAGTATAGCTGCATATTATGAATATTACTCAGCACCAAAGCTGGATGAAGCTGCTTATCTCACAGCTAAAATCAACAACTGGCAGGATCTGAACCTTATTCCCGGCGAAACCAATTTGTTCTACGAAGGAACTTATCTCGGCAAATCTTATCTAGATCTTTCAACAGGTTCTGACACACTTTCGTTATCACTTGGAGTAGATAAAGGAATCACTGTTAAACGTACCATGCTGAAAGAATTCAGTAATAAAAAATTCCTTGGCAGCAACCGTACCGATACTCGCCAGTTTGAAATTACGGTGCGTAACAACAAAAATGTTCCGGTGAATCTTGTTATTGAAGACCAGTTTCCCATTTCAACAATAAAGGAAATTGAAGTGGATGATTTGAAATATGAAGGGGCAAAGCTGAATGATGAAACAAAAGTATTTACCTGGAACAACAGCATTGAACCAAAGCAATCAAAGAAAATGCAGTTCAGCTACAGTGTAAAATATCCAAAGGAGAAAAAGTTGCAGTTGGAATAGTTTCATTTTCACCGTTAAATAATCCGAAAATTCCTGTTGTTTGAAATAAAAATCTGAATATCTTCACTGCTTACAGTTTAAACAGGAAATATGCAAAGAGTTATCAGCGGTATTCAGCAGGTTGGCATCGGTGTTAAGAATGCAGAAGAAGCATTTCATTGGTACAGCACGGTGTTTGGAACAGATGTGGTGGTGTTTAAATCTGCCGGTCGTGCAGAACTGATGAAACCATACACAGGAGGTGAAGGCCAGGATCGCTTTGCTATTCTTGCCCTGAACATGCAAAGCGGAGGTGGCTTTGAAATATGGGAGTACCGAAGCCGTACACCACAACCTGCAGCTTTTGAAGTGCAGTTGGGCGATCTCGGAATCTTTGCAGTAAAAATTAAAAGCAGGGATGTAAAAGCAACTTATACTTTATACAAGCAACTTGCTGTAAATCTTCTTTCAGAGCCAACAAAAAACCCGGGTGGCGAAGAAAGTTTTTTTATGAAAGATCCTTATGGCAATGTGTTTGAAGTTGTGGAAGACACACATTGGTTCATGAACACCGGTCATTTAACAGGTGCTGTATGTGGTGTTACAATTGGCGTATCATCCATTGAAAAAGCTATTCCGTTTTATGAAAAAGTGCTGGGGTATGATATTGAAGCTTTTTCAAGTGAAGGTGTGTTTCCCGAGTTCAATAATATTGCCGGTGGTGCCCATAAATTTAAACGTTTATTGCTCCGTCATACACGACCGCTGGAAGGTGCGTTTTCCCAACTGCTTGGTTCAACCTGCATTGAATTGGTTGAAGTACAGGACCGCACTCCACGCAAAATTTATGAAAACCGTTTCTGGGGCGATCTTGGTTTTATTCATGTATGTTTCGACATTCATGGCTATGCCGAACACGAACGTATCTGCAATGAAGCCGGGCATCCGTTTACGGTTGACAGCTCAACAAGTTTTGATATGGGGGAAGCCGCAGGCCATTTTGCCTACAACGAAGATCCCGACGGAACATTGATTGAATACGTGGAAACACATCGTGTTCCTATTCTTAAAAAAATCGGCTGGTATCTCAACCTCAAACGAAGAAATCCTGCAAAGCCTTTGCCCAACTGGATTGTACGCAGTTTAAAATATTCAAGAGTAAAGCCGAAAAAAAATTAATTGAGTTGCGGATCAATGGGGTAATGAATCACCTGTTCATATTTTTTACCCATTGACTTTACAGCATCCTTCCAGATGTTTTCAACCTTTTTTGTAAAAATGAGATTGCGGTTTGCAGGAACTGTAAGCCAGCTTTTTTCTTTCATTTCATCTGTAAGCTGTCCGGCACTCCAGCCGCTGTAGCCAATATAAAACCGTATTTTATTAAAGTCAAGTAAGTTATTGTTCAGTAATGTGGTTACTGTTTCAAAATCGCCACCCCAAAAAACTCCCTTGCAAATTTCAATACCGCCGGGAATTATATCAGGAAGCTGATGCAGGAAATGAAGAGTATCCATTTGTACCGGCCCGCCAATATAAACCGGCGTTTTCCAGTTGTATGACTGATTCATTAACTGGTCGAGCGATAATTCAAAAGCCCGGTTCAGCACAAGGCCAAAACTTCCCTCCTCTTTATGTTCGCAGAGAAGTACAACGGTTCGCATAAAGTTGGGGTCCTTTAAAAAAGGATCTGAAACCAGTAAAACACCTGTTGCAGGTTCAATCATTACTTCAATTTACAATGTATATTTCAATTTAAAAAAATCAAATCCTGTCAAAGGGAAGTTAAAAGAAGATTTCACGAAATTCTGCTGCTTTTCCTTTTACTTTGAAAGCTATTTTTGCAAACAGGCCGCTGGTTTGACCCTGATGAAATTGCCGGTAACTGCTTTTCAGAAAAAAGGAATACATGAAAAAAATCTTTCCCGTTATTATTATCCTCATTACAGTTTCATTACTGGGTATCATCTTTATCCAGGTATCGTGGATACGTACGCAGGCATTGTTCAGGGAAGAGCAGTTGTACGGCAAGCTGGGCGATATTGCCCAACAGGTAGGAGAGGAACTGGTGAATCAACGCAGCATTACTTTCAACAATCCCGGACAGATGCCCGGTATGAAATTTCCCGGCGATAATTATGATATCTACCGCCAGTTTTCTGTTACCAACCGCTTCACTCTTTTTGAAATCAGAGAAAAAATTCAGAAAGCTTTTTTACGGCAGAACCTCAAGGATACCAAATTTGAATTTGCAGTTGCAAGCGATAATGCGTTCGGACATTATGAACTGAAGTCAGGAAATTTTGTTGATATGGCTTCTGATTCAATTCATAACAAAAGTGTGTACTACCCGTTAATTCCTGCAAGCGGCAGCTGGCTCGAAAGTCTTACGCCGGATGAATACCTGGTGATTGTTGTACCCAACTATAAATCCTACATTCTGCAATCGCTTGGCTGGACAATTATCGGAGCCATCATTTTCACACTTATCATCATCACTGCGTTTTTCCTTACTGTACGCACATTGCTGCAGCAGAAAAAACTCGGCGACATGAAAAATGATTTCATCAATAACATGACACATGAACTTAAAACACCTCTTGCAACTATTTCGCTTGCGGTTGATGCATTGAAGAGTGAAAAAGTATTAAGCAATCCCGATAAACGGGATTACTTCACTTCCATGATCAAGGATGAAAACAAACGCATGAACAAACATGTGGAAACCATTCTGCAGGCTGCACAAATGGAACGGCAGGAAGTACAATTGAATAAACGTGATGTACACGTACACGATATCATCCGTAATGTGTTAAGTAACCTTCAACTGCAGATTGAAGAAAAACAGGGCAAGGTGGATGTGCAGCTCAATGCAACCAACGATTTAATGGAGGCAGATGAAGTACATTTAACAAACCTCATCAATAACCTTGTTGATAATGCACTGAAGTATTCAAAAGATGATTCGTTTCAGCTGAAGATTGTTACAAAAAATTCAGGCAGGAACGTCCGCATTACAGTGGAAGATCATGGCATTGGTATGAACAAGGAAACGCTGGCAAGGGTGTTTGAAAAATTCTACCGGGCACATACAGGCAATGTTCATAATGTAAAAGGTTTTGGTCTTGGCCTCAGCTATGTAAAAACAATGGTTGAAGCACACGATGGTAAAATTAAAGCCGATAGTGTGCTGGGCAAGGGAAGTACGTTTACACTTGATTTTCCGTTGAAGAAATAAAATTTAGTTGCTGCTCAGTTTGCAGAAGAACTACACAAAGTACTGAACGGAAATGTGTAGTTTTATTTTTTATATACTTAAATCATTCTGTTTTCAGTCAAATGGAATATCAAAAAAAATCCGACAATACCATTAAGCGTGGTGCAAAAAAAGCAACGTACAACAAAGAAGAAATTCATGCCATACTTGATGCGTGTGAAATATGCAGCGTGGCTTTTTTAATAAATGGGAAGAGTTATGTGCAGCCGATTAATTTCGGCCGCAGTGGCGAAACATTGTACATGCATGGCTCGCTGCAAAACAGGATGACGAATGCGCTGATTGAAAACGGCGAAGCCTGTTTAAGTGTGTTTCATTTAGATGCAATGAAGCTGACACGTTCAGCCTTTCATCATTCAGTGAATTACCGGTCGGCAGTTGTTTTTGGCAAAGTGCGTGAACTGCACACCAATGAAGAAAAACTGGAAGGATTGAAAGCCATCATCAATCATTTTGTGCCCAACCGCTGGGACTATTGCCGTGAGCCCAACGAAAGTGAATTAAAAGCAACAAGGGTCATTGCCATTGATATAGAAACAGCTTCTGCTAAAATTGCAACGGCACCACCCAATGATAATGCAGAAGATCGTGAACTGGATTACTGGTGCGGAACCATCCCTGTTAAAACGGTTGTTGAATTTCCTGTTAACGATACAACCATGAAACCCGGTGCAGAAATTCCGCAACACGTTCTTGATTTTTATGAGAAGCGGAAGAAGGGGTTTTGATGAAAGAATATTCGAAATGTTCTTTTGCTTGGCAAGGCTTTGAAAAGAATTCTGCGAACTATTGAGGAGCTAAATAAATGAATTATATTTAGAGAGAAAATTAGTTAACTCAACTTTCATTTAGAAGATGTCAAAACCAAATAATTTTTTTTCTGAATTTACCAATAGTTTAATTGCTCCGGTTGTTTTTGCTGCTATTGTAGGCGGAATTTTTTCTGTGGTTTCGACATGCAATAGTAATCGCTACAATAAGACAATTCAACAAATAAGCACGAATCAAAAATATGTTGAGTTGGCTGTAAGCATAATTCGGGATAGTTCAACTATGCAAAATAGGCCTTTACGAGAATGGGCGGGGAGGCTTATCTCTGTATGTGCACCTGACAATGCAAAATTAAGTGATAGTGCAATTCATGATTTAATTATTACTCCTGTTAAATTTACACCTCTGTGGAGTGGAGATAATAAGATATATTCAATACATACTATTTGTCCTGAAGGGTTTGAACTTGATTCAAATGGGTGGGATTGTGTTCCGGTTAAAAGTAAATAAAAGGTTTTGGTGAAAATATTGGCTTGATATCTTTGCACGGAGACTATAATTACCTGTTTCTCCTATAGATTTTATACTTGAATAACTTTTTTGGCTAATGCTGTGTAGTGTCAATGGCAACTTGTTGCTTCTGTGATTTAATAGTATTAATGATTTCTTTTATTGAGGAATCTAAACTTTCTATTTTGACGGAATTTTTGATTATCATTTCATTTTCTTGTGTTTTTGCAAATAGCAAAGAACTACAAATTAGAATACCAATTATAGCAGTTAATACATTTGCTATTCTAAAAGTCCTGTAAGCATAAATTAAATTGTCAGCTTTTTTATCATTCGACTTTGAATTCTGCTTATATGAATAAATTAAATCTCGAATTTCAATTGAAGTAAACTCATTTGATGATTTGTCTTGATACTTAATTACATTTTTTGGATCAGAACGACTATATGGAAAATTACCCATGTTGTAGTTCCTAATAGCGTTGTGAATCGCAAGAGTGTAAAATAAAAATGCAAAAACGAGTATTACAATGAATATTATTCGAATGACAAAATTTTGTTCTGCTATTTTAGATAATAGAATCGGAATAAATAAGCTTAGCGCAGAAAAAATAATCCCTGTGTATGTTATAATTTGTGAAGTTTTTGTATCAATTATTGATAAGCGTTCATCCTCTTTTTTTTCAAGCGATTCTAATAACTCTTTGTGAACTTTTATCTTTTTTTCTTCTATAGTATTATATTCACTTACATCAAATGCGATAGGATTGGAATAGTCATTCTTTAACCATAAACCAAGGGAATTTAGAATTTTTCGCATAGTGTTAATTTTGTAGAAAGTCTATTATTGCATTAGAGATATTTTGCCCGGTCTGCATTTCTATCCACGCCCATTGTCCATTGGGATTAATTTCCAAAAAAATATATTGACCTTCTGCTGTTTTTATGAGGTCAATTGCTCCAAACTCAAGATTAAGTTTATTTAATAGGCGAAAACATAAAGATTCTAAATCAGAAGGTAATTTTATTTCGTTAAACTTTAATTTCTTCCGCCTCCAATCGATTTTCGTTTCTTCATCGCTTTGGGAATTTACGGAAGCCGCAAATAATTTGTTACCTACGATAGTTACTCTAATTTCATAGCTCTTTAAAACGTTCTCCTGAAAAATGCATGGGGTTAAAACATAATCGTCAATCTCATTAATAAGTTTATCTGGCACTTTGTTTGTAAATATGAAAGACAAATTTTCTTTTTGTTGAATCCGTGTCTGTGATAGGGGTTTTACAATAATATCCTTATTATTTTCTTCATAAAATTTTTTCAACTCCGACTTAGAATTTGTAACTATTGTCTTTGGAATTAAAAAGCCTATTTCTTGAGCTATTTTTAATTGAAGAAGTTTATTTTCTGCTTGGTAAACTGAACTTGGTTTACTTAACCATTTGGTAGGTAATGTTGAGAAAATATTTTTCAAAAAACTGTCAATTTCATTTAAAATGTACAAGCCATCTTCTTCAGTTACGTCAGTAAGTTCAGGTAGCTTTGTTCTTCTGAACCAAACTGAAGTAAAGTTGTTTTCTTCAAGTATAGAATATTGATGTGTTTGATCAAATTTTACTGTAAAGGGTTCTGAAAGTATGTCCTCACAATTTAGCCTCTTATACGCAATGTTTCTTTGATTTAATTTATTGATTACAAAGTCTGCTGTAAAATCAGTCTTATGTGTTACAATTAAAATCATGATTAATTTGCAAAAATTTTACTAGGAACAGGTATTTTTTTACACGTCTGAATCAGAAACCTCTGTTCTTGTAAAAGTTCTTGTTTCTGTGTCAAGTAAGATTGCAATTTGATTATTGTTGTCTGAATCAGAATTTTCGCCTTGTGATTTTGTGAAAGTTTCAGTGTCCAATTTCAATGAATCAATTGCTGGTTGTCGTGTAATTTTATTTACAGACAAGTTCTGAGTTGGATCATATTCGATTAATGAATAGTCAAGATTTTCTAACTTAGGTGTTTCTTTAAATTGTAAGAAAAAAAGGTTCATAATATAGTTGTTTTTATAATTGGTGATCTAGTTATCGAATTGTAATAAATATACTCAACCCTCACATATAAATAAAACAAAATACAATCAACTTTTTCTTCATCTTCCAAGTCCTCAAAATTATTTCAAATCATAGTTCAGACAATGCTGCCATGAAAACAGAACTATGAACCGAGCGTGGCAACAGGCGATGCCACAAGCATAAGTGCCGGCTACAAAAAAAATCAAAGCACTCATTGGTTTGATTGTATAAGCTTCAGGCTATTTGCTAATTCACATCTAATTCACGCTTATCCACAGTTTAAGCACAGCTATTCACATTTGCTTCACTGAATTTTCCGGGTTTTGCCAATGAAACCCTTTGCTATATTGGCTTTGAGGTTTGTGGAAAAAATAAAAGGTTCGACTTTTGATTCGAAAGTGGGAAAAAGTGTTATTTTGTGTAGAATTGTGTAGATTTAATATCAAATTCATTTAAATGATTGGTTTTCTGGGAGAATATGAGGTTACGCTCGACGCAAAAGGTCGGTTCCTGCTCCCGGCGGGCTTTAAAAAGCAACTGCCGGAAGATTGGAATAGCCAGTTTGTGATCAGCCGTGGCTTAGACTCATGTCTCACTTTATACCATACCAAGCATTGGGAACCCATTTTTGCCCAGATTAGTTCTTTAAATGATTTTGATCCGAAGGTAAGGCAATTTCAGCGCTACTTCCTGAACGGTGCTACAACAGTTGAACTGGATTCTGCAGGTCGTCTGCTGGTACCGGCTCAGCTCAAGGAGTTTGCAGGTTTGGACAAGGATGTGGTGTTGTTTGCCAAAGGAAACAAGATTGAAATATGGGATAGCAATAAGTACAAACAGTTCTTTGAAGCCCTTTCAGCCAACGATTTCAGCAACCTGGCGAATGAAGTGATGGTGAAACCTCCGGTGTTGTAAGAGTTATGGCGAAACAAAAAAAAATACAAGCTGCTGACGATGATGCTGTCAACCAGCAACAGGAAGTTTATCATATTCCTGTAATGTTGATGGAAGCCGTTGATGCACTGAACATACAGCCAAACGGTGTGTATGTTGACTGCACATTTGGTGGTGGTGGTCACAGCCGGGAAATTTTAAAACGTTTAAATGCAGATGGAAAACTGGTTGCTTTTGACCAGGACCCCGATGCCAAACGCAATCTTCCCGAAGATGAGCGTGTAGTTTTTGTTCCGCACAACTTTAAACACATTGCCCGCTTTTTAAAACTCAATGGTTTTGTAAAAGTGGATGGAGTACTTGCCGATCTCGGCGTTTCCAGTCACCAGTTTGACGAAGGTGCAAGAGGTTTTTCTACAAGGTTCGATGGCCCGCTTGATATGCGGATGGATCCATCGCAACCCGTTACAGCCTCCAGCATTCTTCAAACCTATTCGCAACAGCAGCTGCATAAATTGTTTGAACAATACGGTGAAGTAACCAATTCAAAAACACTTGCTGCAACAATTGTTCAGCAAAGAGTAACCAACACGTTTCAAACAATTGAGCAACTGAAGCAGGCGCTGCAGCCGGTGGTAAAGGGTAATCCCAACAAATATTTCGCACAGGTATTCCAGGCATTACGTATTGAAGTAAACGATGAGTTGAATGTGTTGAAGGAACTGCTGGAGCAACTGCCCGGTATACTGAAACCCAAAGCCCGTGTGGCAATCATTTCCTTTCATTCGCTGGAAGACAGGTTGGTTAAAAACTTTTTCAAAAAAGGAAGTTTTGAAGAGGAAGCGTATAACCCGTTTGAAAGAGATGTAAAAGAACAGGTGTTTAAAATCATAACCAAAAAGCCGGTGGAAGCATCGGCAGAAGAACTGAAAATAAATCCAAGATCCAGAAGCGCACGCCTGCGTGCTGCTGAAAAACTTTAGGCCGTTGTAAAACCAGGTGAACAAAAACTGAAACAAGGAAATTACAAACAAACCAATGGCAGTAAAGGAGCAGAAGATTGACTTTAAGAAGTGGTTGAACTACCAGTGGATCGTTAAAAACGTTCCATACTTTCTCTTTCTCTCATTGCTGGCGATCATCTACATCGCCAATGGCCATTACGCCGATAACACTATCCGTAACATTAATAAAACTACCAGGCAGTTGAAGGAACAGGAGTATGAGTATAAAACCCTGAACGGACGGCTCATGTTTCAAAACCGCTTAAGTGAAGTATCAAAAGCAGTGGAACCAATTGGCCTGAAAGAAAATATACAACAACCGTTGAAACTAACCGACAGTTCAAAACAGAAAACAGATTAATGGAAGTTAAAAAAGACATATTGTGGCGTGTGTACCTGGGGTTTCTCGGGCTGGGTCTTTTTGGCTTAACCATTCTGGGTAAAGCTTTTTATACGCAACGTATTGAAGGCAACTACTGGCGCAGTATGGGCGATAGTCTGCATACAAAAATTCTTGATCTTGATGCAGAACGTGGAACGATTTACAGCGAAGACGGAAGTATGCTGAGTACATCGTTGCCGCAGTTTGATATTTTTATTGATTTTGCTGCTGATGGTTTACGTACAAAAGACGGAAAAAACTTTTTTGAAAATATTGATTCTCTTTCTGTTTCACTGGCTGGTTTGTTTAAAGACAAAACGGCTGATGTTTATAAAAAGGAATTGAGGCTGGCCTATAAAAACAAAGACAGGTATTACCCGCTGCACAAAAAAGTTTCGTTTGAAGAATACAAGCAGTTGCGTGAATTTCCATTGGTGCGTTTGGGAAAAAACAAAAGTGGTTTTATAGCTGAAGTGAAAACAAAGCGCCTGAATCCTTTTGGTGAACTTGGTTTCAGAACAATTGGTTTGTACAGGGAAAACTCAAAGCTGGTGGGGCTTGAACGTTCTTTCGACAGTGTGCTGCGTGGCACAACCGGTAAACGCCTTGTACGTTTTGTTGCAGGTGGTGTAATGATGCCGGTTGAAGGTTATGAAGTAGAACCGGAAAATGGTGATGATGTTTATACAACACTTGATGTAAATATCCAGGACATTACCGAACGGGCATTGATGCGTACCATGACGATGAATGAGGCACTTGAAGGAACGTGCATTGTAATGGAAGTTGCTACAGGAAAGATTAAGGCCATTGCCAATTTAGGGCGCACAAAAGACGGAACTTATTTTGAAACGGATAATTATGCATTACGTACTTCAGAGCCGGGTTCAACAATAAAACTGGTTACATTGCTCGCTGCACTGGAAGATAAGCATGTAACAATTAAAGACAATATTGCCATACATGGTGGCCGCTGGCATTTTAATGGCAGAACAATTGTTGATGATCACCACGGTCCGGAAGTAACAACCATCAGAACCGCTTTTATTAAAAGTTCAAATGTGGCCATGAGTAAACTGGCTTACCAGTACTATACCAACAGCCCCAAAGAATATTATAAACATCTGAAAAATCTTCATCTCACCAGCAAAACCGGTATTGAACTGAATGAAGAATTTAATCCGTTGATCAGGAATCCAAATAAAGTAAAACCGAGAGACTGGCATCCGCAAACACTGGCATCGTGGGGGTTTGGTTATGAGTTAATGGTTTCTCCTTTACAGTTGCTGATGGTTTATAATGCCGTTGCCAACAATGGCAAAATGATGAAGCCTTACCTGGTGAATGAAATCAGAAGTTACGGTACCGTTATCAAAAAGAACGAACCGGTTGTGCTGAACGAACAGATCTGCAGCAAAGAAACATTACAGCAATTGCAGGAATGTCTTGCAGCAGTTTGTACCGAAGGAACAGGAAAGCCGGCCTTTACCAATGCATTGTATTACGCATCGGGCAAAACCGGAACAGCAAAAGTAAATGACGGAAAATTCAAATACAGCGATGGTGTTTATCAATCAGCGTTTGCAGGATATTTTCCTGCAGAAGCACCAAGGTATTCCATCATTGTTGTGGTGAAGAATAGACCGCATGCGGCTAACTACTATGGAGGATCTGTGGCAGCTCCCGTATTCAGAGAAATTGCTGACCATCTTTATAAATACAGCCAGGAACAGCAGCAACCTCTTCAACTGCCCTCTATTGCTGATTCTATGCTGTACACATTCAGCGGAATGAAAAAAGAACTGCAGAGCATTTCTTATCAGTTTGGTTTTACGTATGCCGATCAGTTGATGGGTAACTGGCGCCGTTCTGTTTTAAAAAATAACACTGTTCAGCCACAAACCTATAATGCAGCAGGGGCGCTTGTGCCTGATGTTACAGGTATGGGTTTAAAGGATGCATTATATGTTTTGGAAAATGCGGGATTGAAAGTGCAGGTTAATGGTAAAGGAAAAATTTCTAATCAGTCGCTTGCAGCAGGATCGCCTGTTGCAAAAGGGCAACAAATTGTTTTGAATCTGAATTAATGGCATTGCTGAAAGACATATTATACAAAGTGCATATTGTAAGTGTTCACGGATCAACAAATGTTGAAGTGAACGATCTGCAGATTGATTCACGCAAGGTGAAGCAAGACACTTGCTTTATTGCCATGAAAGGTGTTTCAGCCGATGGTCATGCATTTATTGCAAAAGCAATTGAGCAGGGAGCAACAGTAATTGTTTGTGAAGATTTACCTGCTGAGTTGAATGATGCTGTTACGTATGTTGAAGTAAAAAACAGTGCTGAAGCGGCAGGTTACATAGCCAGCCAGTTTTACGGAAATGTAACGGAACAAATGAAAGTGGTTGGTGTAACAGGTACAAACGGAAAAACAACCATTGCCACATTGCTGTTTAAACTGTTCAGTGCAATGGGTTACAAATGCGGACTTGTTTCAACTGTTGAATATCATATTGCAGATAAAGTTGTTCCATCAACACATACAACACCTGATGTTGTCAGCTTAAATCAGTTGCTGAAAGAAATGTATGATGCAGGTTGTACGTATGTATTTATGGAATGCAGCAGTCATGCTATTCACCAGCACCGCATAACAGGTATTCATTTTGCCGGCGGTTTATTCAGCAACATTACACATGATCATCTTGATTATCATAAAACCTTTGATGAATACATAAAAGTTAAAAAGAGCTTTTTTGATGGATTAGGGAAAGATGCTTTTGCAATCAGCAACAAAGACGATAAGCGTGGTGAAGTGATGCTGCAGAATACAAAAGCGAAAAAACTGTATTACGGGTTAAAAAATGTTGCTGACTTCAAAGGAAAGATTTTAGAAAACGGTCTTACCGGTTTGCAGATGCAGGTGAATAATGATGAAGTACACTTCCGTTTGATTGGCGAATTCAATGCCTACAATTTACTGGCTGTTTATGGTGCTGCTGTTTCAATGGGCGAAGAAAAACAGAAAGTATTGCAGGTGCTGAGCAGTTTAACAGGTGCTGAAGGAAGGTTTGATTACATCATTTCACCCAAAGATTTAATTCTTGGAATTATTGATTACGCACACACACCTGATGCACTGGAGAATGTGCTGATGACGATTAAGAAATTAAGAAGGGGTCATGAGCAGATTATTACAGTAGTTGGTTGTGGCGGCGACAGAGATAAAACCAAGCGGTCTGTTATGGGTGAAGTTGCCTGTGAGTTAAGCGACAAAGTGATTTTCACCAGCGATAATCCACGCAGCGAAGACCCATTGGATATTCTTGCCGATATGGAATACGGATTGAATTCAGCAGCAAGAAGAAAATTTATTTCCATTGCCGACAGGAAAGAAGCAATTAAAACAGCTGTCAATCTTGCAAAGCATGAAGACATAATACTGGTTGCAGGAAAAGGTCATGAAAAATACCAGGAAATAAAAGGAGTGAAGCACGATTTTGATGATAAGAAGGTATTAGAGGAAATGTTTGAATTATTAGAAAGATAGACATAAGCTGATAGCTTTTAAAAACAGAACACATGTTAAAGAACTTATTTGATTGGTTGAACAACATCGGGATCAAATTCCCCGGCGATAACCTGTTTCAGTTTATCACCAGCAGGGTCATGCTTGCCGTGTTGTTGTCGCTGGTCATATCAACTGTGTTCGGCAAAAAGCTAATCAACTACCTGCGTAAAAAACAGGTGGGTGAATCGGTAAGGGATTTGGGTTTGGCAGGTGAACAGCAAAAGAAAGGAACACCAACAATGGGTGGTCTGATCATCATTCTTTCCATTGTTGTACCAACACTTCTTTTGGCTGATGTAAGCAAAGTATATATTCTGCTCATGTTGTTTGCAACCATCTGGATGGGAGCAATTGGTTTTATTGATGATTATTTAAAGATCCGTGCAAAGCGTTTGGCACAGCAGCAGGGTATAGCGTATGTAAAAGGCGATAAAGATGGTTTGGCAGGCTGGTTTAAAATATTAGGACAGGTTGTATTGGGTGTGGCAGTTGCAACTACGCTGATGTTTAATGACTCTGTAACTGCTTACCGTGAATTTAAAGGATCAAAAGTGCCGGATGGAGTTGAAACAAAAGTGATTAAAGTAAATGGTATTGAAAAAACAATGGTGAAGGCAAATGAACCGGTTACTACCATTCCTTTTGTGAAAAACCATGAGTTTAATTATGCCAAACTATTACCGAAAGCTGTTCGTGGTGTTACATGGTTATTCTATGTGCTGATTGTGATTTTTATAGTAACTGCTGTTTCAAACGCAGCCAATTTAACAGATGGTATTGATGGACTTGCCACAGGTGTTTCTGCAGTGATCAGTGTGGGGCTTGGCATATTTGCTTATGCAAGTGGTGATTTAAGGTTTGCAGACTATCTCAATATTCTTTACATACCGGGTATAGGAGAGTTGTCCATTTTTATTGCGGCAATGATTGGTGCCTGCATTGGGTTTCTCTGGTATAATTCTTATCCGGCTCAGGTGTTTATGGGCGATACGGGAAGTTTAATGCTGGGAGGTGTAATTGCTTCGCTTTCTTTTTTGGTGCGAAAAGAATTACTCATCCCCATTTTGTGTGCTGTGTTTTTTGTAGAAGCGTTAAGTGTTACGCTGCAGGTGAGTTATTTCAAGTACACAAAAAAGAAGTATGGTGAAGGCAGAAGGATTTTCTTAATGAGTCCGCTGCATCATCATTATCAGAAAAAAGGATTTCATGAAAGTAAGATTGTAACACGTTTCTGGATTGTAACCATTCTTTGCGTTGCACTGGCAATTGTTACGCTGAAAATAAGGTAAAGATGTTGTTGAAAAACCATCGTGATTTTTCAAAACCACATCCATTTCTGTGAAAGCCGGATCAGAAACCATGAACACATCATCAGGCCCTACTGACCCATACTTGTGAAGAACCTTTTTTTATTGATAAAATAAAATGAAGGTTTAAAAACCAAAACAAAAAACAGTTGCTGGTTTCCAGTTGCCGGTAACTGTAACATGAAACTGGAAAGAAAAAGATTATGGCGCATAAATGTTACATACTTGGTGCGGGCGAAAGCGGAACAGGCGCAGCTATTCTTGCATATAAGCAGGGGTATGAAGTGTTTGTGAGCGATGCCGGGCCAATCAAAAACATTTACAAGGAAGAGTTAACTGAGTACGGAATTGAGTTTGAAGAAAGTGCACACAATGAAGAAAGGATTTTAAGCGCAGATGAAATTGTAAAGAGTCCGGGCATTCCTGAAAAAAGTGATATGATGAAGAAGATCCGCAAGAAAGGAATTCCGGTTATCAGTGAAATTGAACTGGCTTACCGCTTTAAAGGCAGCAGTAAAATTGTTGCCATTACCGGCAGTAACGGAAAAACAACAACAACTTCTTTGATTTATCATATATGCAAACATGCAGGATTGAATTGTGCATTGGTTGGAAATATCGGCATCAGTATTGCCAAACAGGTTGCACTTGATCCGAAAGAAATATATGTGGCAGAGATCAGCAGTTTTCAGTTAGATGATATAAAAAACTTCAAAGCTGACATTGCTGTGCTCACCAACATCACAGAAGATCACCTTGACAGGTATGATTACAAGTTTGAAAATTATATCCTTTCCAAGTTCAAGGTTACGCAAAACCAAACGAAAGACGATTATTTCATTTTCTGTGCGGATGATCCGGTTACAGAAAGCTATTTATCAAAACTTACTATCCATTCAAACCCATTACCATTCACCATGAAGCAGGAACCACAAAAAGGTGCTTTCATTAAAAACAGCACAATGACGATTGCAGTTAACGATGATAAAGTGACAATGAGCGTAGATGATTTTAAAATTAAAGGTAAACACAACCAGTACAACACCATGGCAGCAGGGATTGCAGCGGCTACTCTCGGTATCCGCAAGGAGAAGATAAGGGAAGCAGTAACAACATTCGAAAGCCTTGAACACAGGATGGAAATGGTGGCAATGGTGAAGGGTGTGGAGTACATCAACGACAGTAAGGCAACCAATGTGAATTCAACCTGGTATGCGCTGGAAAGTATGTCACGCCCAACCATTCTTATTCTTGGCGGTGTTGATAAGGGTAATGATTATGAAGTGCTGAAAGACCTGGTGAAGGAAAAAGTAAAAGCCATTGTTTGTCTTGGACTGGACAACAGGAAAATTCATGAAGCATTTGGTGATGTTGTTTCGCTGATGGTGAATACAACCAGTGCAGAAGATGCGGTGAAAGCAGCATATCATTTTGCTGAGAAAGGTGATACAGTTTTGTTAAGCCCTGCCTGTGCAAGTTTTGATTTGTTTAAAAATTATGAAGACAGGGGTCTTCAGTTTAAACAGGCAGTGAGAGAGTTGTGAACAATGAATGGAGTATTATAAACAATAAACTAAAAAACGATTAACTGATTTTTGAGCCAGTTTTCAAACATAGCATCTAAATTTTCACCTGCAGGTTTGCAGGAAAAAACCCGTGGAGATAAAGTTATCTGGGCGATAGTAATTGTGCTTTCGCTGGTAAGTTTACTGGTGGTGTACAGTGCTACCAATTCGCTGGCATATAAAATGCATAGAGGAAACAACTTTATCTACCTTGTTAAACAGGTTGCTTTTATTGCAATCGGGATGACGGTTGTATATTTTGCACACCTGGTTAATTATACCATTTATTCCAAAGTTGCGAAGTGGCTTTTTCTTATATCAATTCCACTGCTTATTTATACATATTTCTTTGGCGCAAAAATTAATGAAGGCAGCAGGTGGATTAAGTTGCCGATTATTGAGCTTACAGTACAAACTTCCGACATAGCAAAACTTGCTTTGTTTATGTACTTGTCAAGGTTGCTGTCTAAGAAGCAGGAAGTAATCAAGAATTTCAAAAAAGGATTTATTCCGCTGATGATTCCTGTTGTTGTTATCTGCGGATTAATTGCGCCGGCCAATCTTTCCACCGCATTGCTTACAGGCGCAACAAGTATGCTGTTGTTATTTATTGGTCGTGCAAGTATGAAGCATATAGCTATTGTTGGTGCGGCTGTTGCAATTCCGATTGTCATCCTGGTTTCTATTGCAGGAGCATATTACGATAAGGAAGAAGGTAAGCAGAAGGAATTGCCTGCAATTCTTTCTGCAGGTCGTATTCCTACATGGATAAAGCGTGTACAGGATTTCAGGTATGCAAAAAAAGATGAATCGCCTTACCAGGTGCAGCAGGCAAAAATTGCAGTGGCAAAAGGTGGTGTGTTTGGATTAGGTCCCGGCAACAGCGAACAGCGCAACTTTCTTCCACATCCTTATTCCGATTACATCTATGCAATTATCATTGAAGAATATGGAATGCTGGGAGCTGCATTCATCATTTTCATTTACATGGTATTTCTTTTCAGAAGTATAAAAATATTCAGGAAGTGTCCGTATGCGTTCGGGGCATTTCTTGCGCTGGCGTTAAGTTTTACACTCGTCATCCAGGCCATGACGAATATGGCGGTGAATGTGGGATTGTTTCCTGTAACAGGTGTTACACTTCCGCTGGTGAGTATGGGAGGAAGCAGTTTCCTGTTTACATGTTTGTCCATTGGAATTATACTGAGTGTGGCACGTAATGTAGAAGAAAATGAAGGCGATTCAAAACAAACAAAAGAAGTAGTGGCATGAGTGTAAAGGTTATGATAGCAGGCGGCGGAACTGGCGGACATATTTTCCCTGCCATTGCGATTGCCAACGCCATTAAGAAAATAAAGCCTGATGCACAGATCTTGTTTGTGGGTGCAAAAGGAAAAATGGAAATGGAAAAAGTGCCGCAGGCCGGTTATGAAATAAAAGGCTTGGATATAGCAGGTTTTAACAGAAGTTCTTTGATAAAAAATATCGGTTTGCCGTTTAAGCTGGTAAAGAGTTTCATGCAGGTGCGTACAATCATCAGCCAGTTTAAACCCAATGCCGTAATAGGAGTGGGCGGTTATTCCAGTTTTCCTGTGCTCAGGTTTGCACAGTCGAAAGGAATAAAAACCTTCATCCACGAAAGCAATTCGTTTGCTGGTAAGTCAAACATTATGCTGGGTAAAAAGGCAACTAAGATTTTTGTTGCAACAGATGGTATGTCGAAATTTTTCCCTGCAGAAAAACTGATGATCACCGGTAATCCTGTCCGCAAGGCAATCAGCGAATCAACTGTTTCGCATCAGGAAGGATTAAAGTTCTTTGGATTGAATGCGGATAAAAAAACAGTGCTGGTTGTTGGTGGAAGTCTTGGTGCAAAAAGTATTAACGAAGCTATTGATGCAGGTATTGATGAGTTTGAAAAAAATAATCTTCAGCTCATCTGGCAAACAGGTAAACCTTATGCTGAACAGGGAAAAGCAAGGGCAAATGGAAAAGCAAATGTGTGGGTGAATGATTTCATCACACAAATGGACCGGGCTTATGCAGCAGCTGATGTAATTATTTCACGAGCCGGTGCAATGGCCATTGCAGAAATCTGCTTAACAGCAAAACCTGCAGTGTTTGTTCCTTACCCGTTTGCAGCAGAAGATCACCAGACAGCTAATGCAAAAAGTTTGGTGGAAAAAAATGCAGCATTGATGGTGAAGGATGATGAAGCAAAAGCAAAACTCGTCAGCATTATTGTTGCTTTATTAAATGATGAAGTAAAGCAAAACGAACTCAGGCAGCAAATAAAACAGCTGGCCGTAAGTAATGCAGACGATGTAATTGCAAAAGATATAATTGAAATTATTGGAGGATAAACGAAGCGAATGATTCAGTTGAACGACATAAAGAAAGTTTACTTCGTTGGCATTGGAGGAATTGGAATGAGTGCCATTGCAAGGTTCTTTCATGAAAAGGGAGTAAATGTGAGTGGTTATGATAAAACAGTAACGCCGCTTACATCTCAACTGGAGGCAGAGGGAATTGAAGTTCATTATAAAGAAGATGTTGAACGTATTCCAAAAGATGTGCAACTGGTGATTTACACCCCTGCTATTCCGAAGGAGCATAAGGAATACCAGTATTACCTGCAGAATGGTTACAGTGTGGTGAAGAGAAGTGATGTACTGCAGATTATTACACAAAGTTCTTTGAATATATGTGTGGCAGGAACGCATGGTAAAACAACCATCAGCACTATGACGGGTCATGTACTTCGTCATACAGGTTTTGGTTGCAATGCATTCCTTGGAGGTATCGCTGTGAATTACAACCGCAATTTCTGGTCATCAGAAAACAATGTGTGTGTTGTTGAAGCAGATGAATACGACCGTTCTTTTCATAAGCTGAGTCCGGATATTGCAGTGATCACTGCAATGGATGCCGATCATCTCGATATCTACGGAACAGCAGAAGCAATGGAACAGGCGTTTATTGAATTCACTGAAAAAATAAAATCCGGCGGCTGGCTTATCAGCAAGCATGGATTAAAACGCAGCAGTGAGTTAAAAGCAACGCATCACATCACTTATCATTTATCAGATGTGAATGGGCATGTACATGCTGCCAATCTGAAAGTGCAAAACGGAACGTATTTATTTGATGCAGTTGTGAACGGGCGTGTGATCAGTAATGTGCAGCTGAACATTGGTGGCTTGCACAACGTGGAGAATGCACTTGCTGCGATTACTGTAGCACACATATTAAACATTGAAGACGAAAAGATAAAGGAAGCAGTTGCCGCATTTAAAGGAGTAAAGAGAAGGTTTGAATACATTCTTGCTCCCGGTGCAGCAAAGGTTGTGATGATTGATGATTATGCACATCACCCGGAAGAGTTGAGAGCATTGATCAATGGTGCAAGAAGTTTGTTTGGCGATGAAAAGCTGACGTTGGTATTTCAGCCACATCTCTTTTCACGTACAAGAGATTTGGCTGATGGTTTTGCGGAAGTGCTGGATATGGCAGATGAAATTTTCCTGTTGCCTATTTATCCTGCAAGGGAATTACCGGTTGAAGGAGTTACAAGCGAACTCATTTCAGGTAAGATGAAGAAAGCAAAAGTGAGTTGTGTAACGAAGGATGAATTGCTGAACAGCTTAAGCAATGAAAAACTGAACGGCAATATAAAGTTGCTGGTTACAGCAGGTGCAGGCGATATTGATGCAATGCTGATGCAGATAAAAAAGATTGTTGAATAATACGAAATGAGCAGTAAGAGATTTTCATGGAAGAAGTTTTTACTGGCCGCTGTCTGGACAACAGTTGGCGCAAGCACGATTGTGCTGCTGGTAGCTGCTGCTCAAAATCAGAATGGGGAAGTGTGTAAAGATGTTGTGGTGAATATTAAAACAGTTGATGGTGTTGAGTACATCAGCAAAAAACAGATTCTGCAAACTATTTCAGGCGGAAGGCCTGATTTAATGAAAGGGCAGTTGGTAAAAACATTCGACCTGCAGCAACTGGAGGAATTGCTTGAACACAACTTGTGGATACGAAATGCTGAACTGTTTTTTGATAATAACAATGTGCTGCATGCCGATATTACTGAAAGGGAACCGGTGGCAAGAGTATTCAGGGAAGCAGGTGAATCATTTTATGTAGATGATCTTGGAGAGCAGTTGCCGGTAACTACTGATCAGATTGCAAGAGTACCGGTGTTCACTTCTTTTCCCAATGAAGCCGTGGCAACAAAACAAAAAGACAGTGTGCTGCAGCAACAGGTAAAAGAACTGGGGCACTATATACTGAAAAATGATTTCTGGATGGCACAGGTTGACCAGGTGAATGTAAACAACTATGAATTTGAACTGATTCCTAAGCTGGGCAACCATGTTATTCTTTTTGGCGACGGTACAAACATTGAAGCGAAATTCAGCCGTTTGCTGTTGTTCTATAAAAAAGTAATGACGAAAACAGGCTGGAATTTTTACAGTGCACTGGATGTTCGTTACGATAAACAGTTAGTGGCAGTAAGAAGAGACAGTGCGAGTTTGTTTAAAAGTTTTGTATTGCAGCAAAGCACTTACCAGAAAAGAATAACGGAAGACAGTACATACTCTCTGCCGGATTCAGTAAACAATGCAGTTAGTAAACCAATTGGAAAAGATAGCATAAAGAATTTGCTTACCTCAGAGAACAACAAGAGTAAACCAACAGCTGAGCCCGTTTTAAAATCCGCAGCTGTGAAACCACAACCCAAAAATCCCATTGCTTTGAAGAACCAACTCCCTACCCCTTCGAAAACAAAAGCAAAAACAAACAGTGAAGAAGAAAATGTATTGAATGAAGCAAAACAAAAAACGAAAAATCAACCAAAAGCAGTCATGCCGAAAAAGGGAGGGTGAGGGAAATGAAGAATAAAAAGTATTGCTATGACCATGAACTATTATCTAAACAAAACGCACACAACTAAAAACAACATAAAACTATGACAACGGAATCACCAACTAATGGAACCACAGCCGGGACGCAAGCTGTTAACAACAATCCGATTATTGTGGGATTGGACATTGGTACAACTAAAATTGCGGCAATTGCAGGCCGTAAAAATGAATTCGGAAAATTAGAAATTCTTGGATTTGGCCGTGCCAATTCAAGTGGTGTTCAGCACGGCATGGTGTTGAATATTGATCAAACCATCAAAGCCATTGAGCAGGCTTTACAGAATTGCTATGCAAGCAATCCTAATTTAGAAATTAATGAAGTATATGTGGGTATTGCAGGTCACCACATCAAATCATTGCAGACACGTGGCGATATCGTTCGTCAGAACAACGAAGATGAAATTGCACAACGTGAAATTGATCAGCTCATTAATGATCAGTACAAAACATATATTCCTGCAGGCGATCAGATCATTGATGTGATTCCGCAGGAGTTTACTGTGGATAATTTTCAGAATATTCCTAACCCGATTGGATATAGTGGCGTGAAAGTTGGTGCTAATTTTCACATCATCACCGGCGATAAAAATGCAATCCGCAATATCAACCGCAGTGTGGAGAAGAGTCATTTAAAAGTTAAAGATCTTGTACTGCAGCCATTGGCATCAGCAGCAGCAGTAATGTGTGAGCACGATCTTGAAGCAGGTGTTGCCATTGTAGATATTGGTGGTGGTACAACCGATCTCGCTGTGTTTTATGAAGGTATTTTAAAACACACAGCAGTGATTCCTTTCGGCGGTGAAAACATCACCAATGATATTAAAATGGGATTAGGCGTACTGCGTACACAGGCTGAGCAAATGAAAGTACAGTTCGGCAGTGCATTGGCCGATGAAGCAAAATCAAATGCATTTATTACCATTCCCGGCATTCGTGGTATGGCACCCAAAGAAATCAGTGTAAAAAATCTTGCACACATCATACAGGCACGTATGAGTGAGATTATGGATTTTGTTACCTATCACCTCAAGCAGGTTGGTTTGGATAACCGTATGCTCAATGGTGGTATTGTATTAACAGGTGGCGGCTCACAACTCAAACATTTAATTCAGTTAACAGAGTATGTAACCGGGTTAAATGCACGCATTGGTTTTCCTAATGAGCATTTGGCTCCCGGTCATATTGATGAATTGGCCAAGCCAATGTACTCAACCTGTATTGGTTTAATCCTGAAAGGTTACAACGTATTTGAAAATACACAGAACAAACTGAAAGGAGTTGAAGTAAAAGAAGAAACAGTTGCAGAAGTGGTGAATGTGTACGACGAGCAAACTGATACGCACCAGGTGAGAGTGAAAAAGCGCAAGAGCTTAAAAGGATTTATGGACAGTATTAAAGACGGATTGATTGATCTGTTTAATGAAGAAGAAGACAGAAAGTTGTAAGTGATAAGCAATAAGTGATAAGTTCAGACGGAACGTTTTTCCCAACTTATAACTTACAACCTGCAACTTACTACTCAAACAAAACTTACTAACTAACCCGCAAACTCGTAGAAAATATGATACAATTTGATCTGCCAAAAGAGAAGTCATCCATCATCAAAGTAATTGGTGTTGGAGGTGGTGGTAGCAATGCAGTCAATCACATGCATTCCCAGATTATTGAAGGCGTAAACTTTATTATTTGTAATACCGATGCACAGGCAATATCGCAAAGCATGGTTCCCAATAAAGTGCAGTTAGGCCCGCATTTAACACAAGGGCTTGGTGCCGGTGCCAATCCTGAAATCGGTCGCCAGGCAACCGAAGAAAGTTTAGAAGAAATAAAACGCATACTCGAAGTAAATACCAAAATGGCTTTTATCACTGCCGGCATGGGTGGTGGTACAGGTACAGGTGGTGCGCCTATTATTGCAAAAATCTGTAAAGATCTTGGCATTCTTACTGTAGGTATTGTTACAACTCCTTTCGGTTACGAAGGAAAGAAACGTATTCAGCAGGCGGAAGATGGCATCAACCGGTTAAAAGATTATGTTGATACATTACTTGTCATCAGTAACGATAAACTACGTCACCAGTTTGGTAATTTAAAAATGAAAGAAGCATTTGCCAAAGCCGATAATGTGCTGGCAACTGCAGCAAAATGTATTACCGATGTCATCAACAGCACCGGGCAAATCAATGTTGACTTTGCCGATGTATGCACCGTCATGAAAAACGGTGGTGTGGCTATTCTCGGCAATGCAAGTGCAAATGGTGAAAACAGGGCACAGCGTGCAATTGAAGAAGCATTGAATTCACCATTGCTGAATGATAATGATATCCGTGGTGCAAAATGGATTCTCATCAACATCAACAGTGCTGAAACAGAACATGAGTTTACCATGGATGAAGTGGAAATTATCCAGAATTATTTACTGTCGCAGGCTGGTGAAGATACCGATGTGATTCTTGGTTTGGGTTACGATAATTCACTCGGCGATAAAATCGGCATCACACTTATTGCAACAGGTTTTGAACAAAAGAACCCGTTTGATAAAAAACCGGTGGTGGAAGAAATGAAAGCAGAACCCAAGCCGGAAAAAATCATCATGACGTTGGGCGAACCTGAAAAGAAAGAATACACACAACCTGTACTCTTTACGGAAGAAGTAAAAGATCCGGTTGCTCCTGTAATGGTTGAAGAAGTAAAACAGGAAGCCCCTGTTGCCGAAATAATACAGGCACCAGTTGTAGAAACAGAGCGTATTGAATTTGTACTTGATCCAATTGTTCCGGTTGTTGCAGAAGCGCCGAAGCAGGAAGAAAAGAAAGACGAACCTGTTGTGGTGGTTGAGCCACCTGTTATGAAGTTAACAGAAAAGCCCGTTGAACAACAGCAACCACAGCAGCAACAGTCATCATCAGGTTTTTTAAGAAAGCCAACTGTTATTTATGTTGAAACAAAAGAAGAAAAAGAAGAATCCATCCCGGAAGTAAAAGCCGGAGAAAATACGGTTGAAGTTCCTGTTACTCCCGTACAACTGCATATCATTAAGGACGAGGAAGAATCGTTCGAAATGCAGATCGTGGAAAAAACAGAACAACCAGCGGCGGAAGAAAAGTCTTGGGCCGATCAAAATGTTCATCTTGCTTCTTCGGAAGAGCCTCCGGTAACGGATGAGGCAGAAGAGCAACGGAAGAAAGCTGCAGATCGTTTACAGAAGTTGAGAAACCTCTCGTTTAACATCCATTCGGCCGATCCGAATAATGAGTTTGACACTGTGCCGGCTTATCTCCGCCGTAATTTGGAATTGTATAATACCATTTCGCCTGCTGAAAATTTTTACAGCAGTTATACGGTGCAGAGCGATGAAAATAACCAGGCCGAAATAAAAACCATCAACACATTTTTAGATGGTAAAAAGCCCGATTAATGAATAGCTCCATGCCTCAGCATGGAGTAATCGTTGTTTTATAGTTGTAGGTGAATTTTAGAATCGCAGGTTTTATTAGTTGTGTAAGTCCCCTCCGCAAGGAGGGGACTTTGTTTTATTATGTAACAGAGTTTTTTGCAACTATGAAGCTTCTGTTGCCACGCTCGCTTTTACGTTCGGTAACATTATTCAGCAATACAATTTATTTGATAATGCTGTAAATTCAATAATACATTTCGGTTGGAGAAAAAGGCAGCAGATAAAAAAACTATCGGTTATCAAGATTACTAAACACACCATTAAAAATTCTACCTCTTCTAACGATTAATGTATCAACTTCTTCGTTTTTAACAAAAATCTTACGCCAATTATGTAAATCAGAAAGTACAAGGTATTTATCTGTCATTCCAAGTATCTTAAATGTGTCTGATACTTAAACATTAGGATAAGTGCTTTTAATTTTTCTTTCCAATGGCTTACTAATTATATATTCATAATTATAATTCTCTTTAATAATTTGGCCTTTATTAATCCCAGTTAAGAAAGCGAATAATGGGGTTGATATAAGAAGTAAAATTATCAAATATCTTATTCTTACATCAGGTAGTAAACCTATAACTACTTTAAAATTAGCTAAGACAAATGGCAAACTATATGCCCATAATAAACCAATCAATGAAAATTTATTTGGAGCCTTAATCATGATTAACAAAATGAATCCTCCTATCATAAAAATTAATCCAAAAAACAGTGAAATTTTTCCTTCTAAAGGGTCAATTTCAGGAAAAGATTTTTCGTCCTTTTTTATATGACCAATTACAAGAAATAATATAGCATAAACAATTACAACCAGAAAGAAGTAAGAAAAATAGTAGATTGATGATTTAGCAATTTCAATTAAATTAATCATAGCCAAACCGTTGATGCTAAATGTTTGCCAGTAACCAATTTAATATAATCCACCACAAAAAAAGAGATATGGGACGAATATTGAAAGAACATTTTGGATATTGAGATTCTTAAAAAAAGAGTTATTGTTATTCATAAGCTTTAGTTTAAGTCAAATGCAATTTTAAAGATATAAATAAATTTCAAAATCATATTCTATCTAATAAGAAGCTCTTTGATAAAAATTACAGGAGCAATCATTTTCGCCCAGTTATCTGGAGTGTTCCAAGCACTAGCAATCAAATGAAGAATGCTTAGGATGTCAAGGGTTGCAAAGACTCCATTTAGCGTTGACTATTAAATGTATTTTCCCTTCTACTTGCTGTACAGTAATATCTCTTTTGTTTACAAAAGTTTTCAGCACGCCCGAAACTTTAACTGTGTGTCCTAGATATTTTTTGCCCCAAAAATCCAATTTGTCAATATAGTATACTTTATTAGTTTTTGTTACAATTACTGCACCAGCTTTTGAATTTCCAGCTTTCCCAATGACTGTAATTTTTGTAGTTTGAAACCCAGAAAAAATAACTAAAACAAAAAATAGCTTGATGTAAAACATATACTTGCGTTTCGATATTTTCTTATCGGTTGCTGTCCTCAGCAATCGAAATTAATGCATTTCCATTCAAGTCCGCCCTGGGTCTGGTGCAACCGACCCCGGGAGTTACAAGTTTTATTTGTGCTTTTGTGTTTCAAATACCCGATACATTCGGGGTAGATATTAATGGCAACCAGTGATCCGCAAAAGACAGGCGGAACACTGGTGCCAGAGAGTAAATAGGCTTTCTAAGTACAGTTAGGCAATAAACTATACACCTAATCAAAAAAGAAATTCAATTTCATTCGCTACAGAGCATACACATGAAGGCTTCCCCTTCATTCACTGCCGAGTGTCCTTTGTAGTTCCCAAGTTATGTCTGTGCTATTAGCCTGTGTATTTGCCGCATGACTCGCCACAACACGAAACTCTTACCAAAGAAATAGAGGTAGCCCTAAATATAGTTCTCCACAATAATAATAATAATTAACAAAGCAATTTTTCCGTAGATACTTTTCAAAAAAAAATGGATCTATAAGTTGGTAATTTTGGCGGGGTATATTTGCTTCGTAGGAATGTGAATCGTCAGCATAAAGTGGACTAAATAGGTTTACTTTTAAGAGAGTGTTTCCATTATTCATCTTCAAAAAAGAATAACATGGAAAAGAAAGTCAAACAGTCCACAGAAAACTTCATTAAGGATATCCGCCGTAAAACACGCAGGATATTTTCTTCAGAACAAAAGATCATGATTGTAATGGAGGCTCAGCGGGGAGAGTCTTCCGTTGCAGAGATCTGCCGCAAGCATGCTATTGCCCAGAGTGTGTTTTACAAATGGAATAAAGAGTTTATGGAAGCCGGTAAAAAAAGACTGGCTGGTGATACTGCCAGGGAGGCTACCAGTGATGAGGTAGCTGATCTGCGCAAAGAAAATCAGCGGTTAAAAGAAATGGTTGCCGATTTGATGTTGCGATATACAATCGTAAAAAAAAGCTTGGACATGCTGGACTGATCGAAAATTATCAGAAACACATGAGATTAACAGCAGCAGAGAAGCAGGAAATTATCTGGATGGTTGAACGATCTGATCTTGGAGTAAATCGTACACTTCATCAGCTTGGTATTCCTAAAAGTACATTTTACAAGTGGTACAGGGCCTATACGGAAAATGGATTGGTTGGTTTAGAATACAGAAACAAGGGAAGCCGCCAGCAATGGAATACGATACCTCAGGTAGAAAAAAATCTGGTTGTATCCATAGCCCTGGAGTTCAGTGAACTCTCACCAAGGGAGTTGTCTTGTAAGCTAAGTGATGAGCAAAAGGTTTTTATATCTGAGTCAAGTGTCTATAGAATTTTAAAAGCAAAGGGCTTAATTACTTCTCCGGCACATATCCTGTTAGCAGCGGGAAATGAGTTTGATAAGAAAACACTGTTTGTGCATGAGATGTGGCAAACCGACTTTACTTACTTCAAAATACTTGGCTGGGGCTGGTACTACCTGAGTACCATTCTGGATGATTACAGCCGCTATATCGTTCACTGGGAGCTATGCAATACGATGAAGGCAGAAGATGTTCAATCAACCATCAGACAAGCACTAAAAAAGGCAAAGTTGAGTAAAGCACAACGACCGGTTTTATTAAGCGACAACGGAGCTTGTTATGTATCAGGTGAGTTGAAAGATTACCTGTCTGCAGTAAAAATAAAATCAATACACGGCAAAGTGGCACATCCGCAAACGCAGGGAAAAATCGAACGCTATCATCGTTCCATGAAGAATGTAGTTAAACTGGACAACTATTATCATCCGGAACAACTGAAAGAGGCAATCGGTGAATTTGTGGAATATTACAACAACCAGCGTTATCATGAATCACTGAACAACGTAACACCGGCAGATGTATATTTTGGAAGACAGGAAGAAATTTTAAAAGAACGTGAACGAATAAAAAAAGCATCATTAAAGAAAAGAAGACAATTATTTTTACAACAAAAACTTTTACATTTAAACACAGAAACACTCTCTAACAACTAGTACACTTTGGTTTGACGACATACACGTAGGAACAATAAAAAGTATTAGACTCCTTGATTACACCCAATTTGCCAACCATATTTTTTTTAACAAAGAATGTATACACATATATTACAAAATATTTTGCATAGATTTTTTGCAATTTTATAGTTGAGTCAGGATTATTTGACCTTAAAATTCCATACTCAGTTAAATCGATTTTTTTTGTATAATTCTCAATAGAAGTATCAATACTTTGCAAATAATGCTGAACTTGAGTTAGTAAAATGATATCTCTTTTTATTGCCCGCCTTTTAATTTTTATTCGTACTACATTATTAATATTACCATTACAACGTAAACATAGTTCACGAATACAATCTTTGCTAACATAAAATGAATCTTGAGAAAACCCTTGACTAACGACACATAATTGTAATAAAATTACTATAACGTATTTTTTATTAATATACAGGGATTCCATATTGAGCTACCCAAAATTTAATTTTGTTAATTGTTTGTTGAACACGATCTCTTCCTCCACAACGGTCATGGTTAGTTGCATCATTTTCTTATCGCTTGCTGCCTTCACCAACCGGAATAGTAAGTTACTTATTTCAGATAGAAAAAAGCAACTGTTAATGAAACCTCATATCTGCTCCTGCTACTCCGGGTATCCTGCATTTATTAGTTCGTCTTCCCTTTGAAAGTTGCATAAATTGCCATCGCATGCCCATGCCCCAATTCAAATTCTTCTTTCAGCCAGTTTGTAATGTCAGTTGCCTTTGTTTTTGGATTAAGCTTGCTGTCAATTATAAAACCTTTTTTCTCCGCTAATTTCTTGAAGTCAGCAGGTGTTTTACCCGTTTTGGCTTTTATATTATCTATATATGCTTGAAATGACATGGTGTTTAGTTTTTCAGTGTTATGATAGTTAACAGTAATCTTGCTGTCAGTACAGGATAAAGAATGTAGCACAAAACCAATAGTCTGTTTGCCCATCCATTAATTCCAATAACTCCCTTTGGTAACTCTTCTAAAGGTGGTGAGTCAGGGCCATAAACAATGCCTGTTGCTTTAAGACTGGAAAATAGTAAAAACATAGAAACGGCCATGAATACAACGCTTATCCAAACTGAATGAGACGACAGTAGTAGGGATGTGCTGTAATCCTGCCAGCCGGGCTTTTTTATTAAATGATACGAAACAAGTAATGCACCAATTGGCAAAAACGGTACACCAATGCTGAATGAAAGTCCGTGTAACTTGTGTTGCACATCAAACAGGCCACCCATAATTGCACCTGTGCCTGTAACAAAAAAAAATGCAACACCAAATTTAGCCCAACCGGTACTTGCAATGTTCCAAAGCATCAATCCGGACGATATGGAGCATAACCCCCAGCAAAAAAAGAAAGTGGTCAAAAGCCATTTGTGGTTGCCAAGTGCGTATTCACTTATCATGCGAAAGCCCGGTTTAAACTCTTTACTTACAAAGTGAAGAACAACCATAGCTGTTATGGCAGTGATACCAAAGGCAATTGTGCTGCCTGCGAAAACTGACACATTGTTCATATAACTAATTGGTTAGTTTGATTAATAATTGTGACAACTGTTCCAGGCAAATTGTAATTCCCTGTTCAAAGCCCATTTCAACAATTGTTTTTAATTGTTCTTCTGTAGTATAAGTCATTTTAAATTCCACTAATGTTCCTGTTTTCGTTGTAGTGAAAATCATTTCCCCGGTTGAAACAGGCATTTCTTCATTCAGGTTTCCTTCCGCATCGCAAAAGCCGTCCTCAAGTGAAATAATTTTGTGCAGCTCAATACCAGTGTAGTGCATAATGCCCCAATGCTTTTCGCCTTCAGGGCTTACCATTGCGTACAGCCAATATCCGCCAACTTCAAATTTCATTTTTTTGGTTTCTGCCCTCCACGGTGCAGGCCCCCACCATTGGTCAAGCAATTCTGGTTCGGTATAACATCGCCAAACATTGCTTACTGCAGCATTAAATTCTCTTGCTACTACAATTGATTTTTCTTTAAAGTCTTTTACGACTGTTGTTTGGTTATTGTCCATTTTTTTTATTGTTTAGTTTTGCTAATACATTGTCCAGTTGGTTAAACCTGGTTTCCCAAATCTTCCGGAATTGCTGTAACCACTTATCTATTTCTTTCATTTTGTCAATTTCAAGCGAATAAAAGATCTCCCGTCCTTTTTGTTCCTGTTTTACAAGTTCGCATTCTGTCAAAATGCGTAAATGTTTGGAAACAGCCTGTCGTGTGGTGTTGAAATTTTCGGCAATGGCGTTTGGCGTCATGGCCTGTAATGCAATTAAAGTAATAATGGCTCGTCTTGTAGGGTCTGATATTGCCTGAAAAATGTCTCGTCGCATTGCTTTATTCTTTTAATGAAACCAATTGGTTGCAAATATATGTGCAACTATTCGGTTTCTCATAATTTTTTTTCAACTTTTTTTTGAGGATGTTTTAATTGAGCTGGTTTCCCGGTTACACCGTAATCCGTTTGATTACAAAAACGATCCAGAAAAAATTACCGGGAACAATTCGTGTTCAGCAAACTATGCTGATTCTTATTCCGTACTTATTTTTTGGGATGCATCATACCCGGATCAGCAGGGAAGAGGGTGAACTTTTTTACTTACTTTCAGTTCAATCATGCCCATTGTTTACTGCTGTTGATTGACAATAGTAAGGAGAACTTTTTCTAACCTGTTAAAGTTTTCTTCATTATTAGGCAGCACGAAGTTCTTCATTTTCTCACACTCTTGAGGCGTGCTGAAAATCATCCGGAAAGATATTTCAGATTGTGTATCGCTGATTTGTTCAAACTCTACTTCCATGTCAAATAGCGGTTGGGAAACCCTTGTCCAGGTTACTAACTTATTTGGAACAACGGTTTTAAATACTGATGAATTTTTATAGTGGCCTTTAGCAGGTCCGTGCATCGTTAAAATCCACTTTCCTCCGGGTTGTAAGTTAAATTCATGAAAAGTGTTTGTGAATCCTTCAGGCCCCCACCATTCCTGCAGATGGATTGGATCTGCAAACGCCTGATAAGCCACCTCTGCAGATACATTTAATATTCTCGAACTGTAAATTTCACAATCAGAATTTGTTCTCATATTTTTCTTCAATCGTTTGTACAACTGAAACCATGTATTTTACAAATTTTGTACTCTGTATATCAATCTGTTTATCAAGTTTCCTGTACATGCCGATGGAAGAAATTCCTACCCGCTGAAAATTTTCAACTTCTGTAATGTCGTTGCTCAGCGTGGGTGTCATGCTTGTTCTTGCACTGGGTATATACACCCATCCAAAAGGAACTGTGAACCCTGTTAATGTTAATGCTGTTGCTGTGCCAAGTCCGGCCACGGTTACAACAGTGCCGATAATATTTTGTTTTGAACGGATAAATTTCACTCTTGCAACTTTTACCCGGCAACTGGTGGTTTGTATGCCGCTGTTGAGCGATAGTTTAAAAGGATGCGTTTCGCTGTTGTACACATCCACAAATTTTGTCATTTTACGGATGATTTCCTGTTTGTATTCAAACTCCTGTACAATACTTAAATCCAGTTCAATGTGAAGAGTGTCTATCTTTACATTTTGTTTCAGCAGTAACTTTGGCCTGCTGCACGATGAAAAAAATACCACAGCAACGAACGCTGCCAGTAAAAAACGGAAGGCTTTTTGCATAAGAAAAGTTTCAGGTAACAAATTAAGCATTCGGCTGCAAAACTTTCAGAAAGAATAATTGTTATTACGCATTTAACAGTGCTGCAAAATCATTTTTCAGAAATTGAGTTAACTTGTAAGTTATGATTGGTCATTTTTTTTCGAAATACGATCCTTCACAAAACGGTAAATCAAAATTTGAGCAACTGCTCGATTTGTTTACCGAACTGCTTACCTATACAAATGGTGATGCAGCAGAAGCATTGAACTGGCTCAATCAACTCGACAGGCAATACCAGCTGACAGATGATGAATATGGTATGGGCGATTTTATTGAAGAACTGAAGCAACAAGGTTACCTGTCTGAAGATCTTGCAACCGGGCAATACAACATCACATCCAAAACAGAACAAAGTATACGCAGGCAATCGCTTGAAGAAATTTTTGGTAAGCTCAAGAAAACAAAGCAGGGAAATCACAATACATTCAAACCAGGTGCAGGTGATGAAATAAATCCTGAACCCCGTCCATTTCAGTTTGGCGATACATTGGAACAGATTGATTTTACCAACTCCATCCGCAACGCACAAATTAATCATGGTATTGACAGTTTCCAGATGCGTGAAGATGATCTTGAAATACGTGAAACAGATTTTAAAGCACAAACTTCAACTGTGCTGATGATTGATATTTCGCATTCCATGATTTTGTATGGTGAAGACAGAATTACTCCTGCAAAAAAAGTTGCCATGGCACTGAGCGAACTCATCACAACCAAATACCCGAAAGATACTTTGGATATTGTGGTGTTTGGTAATGATGCCTGGCCAATTGAAGTAAAAGATCTGCCTTACTTACAGGTAGGGCCTTATCATACCAACACAGTTGCAGGACTTGAACTTGCAATGGAAATTCTGCGCCGTAGAAAAAATCCCAACAAACAGATTTTTATGATTACAGATGGTAAACCCACCTGTTTAAAAATCGGGAAGAAGTATTATAAAAACAGTTTTGGATTAGACAGGAAAGTGGTGAACCGTTGCATTAATCTTGCTGCACAATGCAAGAAACTGAAAATACCCATCACTACATTTATGATTGCTACTGATCCTTACCTGCAGCGTTTTGTACAGGAGTTTACCGAAACAAATCATGGCAAAGCATTTTTTGCATCGCTTGACAAACTTGGTGCATTTGTGTTCAAGGATTTTGAAAGTGGAAAAAGAAAAACAGTGTATTAATCAATTCAGATAAACCAACCTTAAATCATGGTTCAGACTTTAGGCGAATTAAAAAGCAGTGGCTTCAAACCAAAGAGTATTAAAGAAGAAGTGCGGCAGAATCTTATTGCCAAACTTCAGCAAAACGAAAACGTATTTCACGGAATAGTAGGCTATGAAGATTCAGTGATTCCTGATGTGGAACGTGCTTTGCTCTCTCATCATAATATATTATTTCTTGGTTTGCGTGGACAGGCAAAAACAAGGATGGCAAGATTGATGACCGAACTGCTGGATGAATATATCCCCATTGTTGCAGGAAGTGAAGTGAATGATGATCCGTTTCACCCGATATCACATTATGCGAAAGAATTGATTGCAACAAAAGGTGATGATACGCCAATTGAATGGATTCACCGTTCTCAACGTTATGGCGAAAAACTGGCAACTCCTGATGTTAGTGTGGCTGATTTAATTGGTGATATTGATCCTATTAAAGCAGCGAATCTGAAGCTGAATTTTGCTGATGAAAAAGTGATTCATTACGGCATTATTCCAAGAAGTAACCGCAGCATTTTTGTGATTAACGAAATACCTGATCTGCAGGCACGAATACAGGTTTCATTGTTTAATATTCTGGAAGAAGGTGATGTGCAGATACGTGGTTTTAAAGTAAGATTGCCGCTGGATATTTTGTTTGTATTTACTGCCAATCCGGAAGACTATACGAATCGAGGATCAATTGTAACACCACTCAAGGACCGTATCGAAAGCCAGATTCTTACGCACTATCCTAAAACAATTGATGTTGGTTTAGCTATTACCGAACAGGAAGCAAATGTGCAACCTGCGCAGAAAGAAAAAGTGGAAGTAAGCGATTTAATGAAACGTATTATTGAACAAGTGGCTTTTGAAGCAAGAAACAGTGAGTATGTAGATAAGAAGAGTGGTGTAAGTGCAAGGCTTACTATTTCAGCTTTTGAAAATGCAGTGAGTACAGCTGAATTGCGTGCCATCAAAAACAAAGAAACCAATACACAGGTTTGGATGAGTGATCTTATTGGTATCATTCCTTCCATCACTGGTAAAATTGAACTGGTGTATGAAGGTGAGCAGGAGGGGCCATACCAGGTGGCATTTCATTTGCTCGATAAAGCAATCCGTTCACAGTTTGTTCAATATTTTCCTAATCCTGAACAACTGAAAAAAAGAAAGAACGAACCGGCAACAGATAATCCTTACAAATCAATTACGAGCTGGTTTGATAAAGGAAATAAATTGAGTCTGCTGATGAACATGACGGATGATGAGAAAGTGCAGGCTTTGTATAATGTAAGCGGCCTGCATGCATTGGTTAAAAAATTTTTTAAAAATGCCAATGAAAAACAAACTGCATTGCTCATGGAATTTGTTTTGCACGGATTGGCAGCTTATTCGCACATCAGCAAAAAAGTTGTTGAGGGAAGAGTTGATTTTAATGACCTGATGGGAAGTATCATCAACCTGCATCGTGGACATGAAGAGGATGAAGAAGAAGATATCGATGGAGAAGATTTTACATAATAAAAAAGAGGCTTGAATTTTTCAAGCCTCTTTTTTATTAAAACTGTAATCAAAATTTATATCCTAATGCGATGCCTCCGTAAGCCGGGTTAAAAAAGCCATCGCCAAAAACGGGATTAAAAGCAACACGGAATATCAACCCTCCTTCTTTTTGCTGATACCGGTAACCGAAGTTTAAGTGCCCGAAACTTTTCTTAAATGGAGAAAAGTCAATAACATCATCAGCGTTCATAGTATAGTTTACATAAGTAAAACCTGTTCCGATTTCAAAATAGTCTTTGTTGTTTTTTGAAAGTAAATATGTTAACCCAACAGGAACATATACCGATCCGGAATTATTTGCTTTAAATCCACCAACACCAATTCTGCCTCCAATGCCTTTGTCGGATGCAGTAAACCTTGTATCGTAGTTAAAAGAAATGACACCGGGGCCGCCTGCTTCAACAAAAATTGACATGCCAGGTTTGTCCGGTGCAGGGGAGGATTGTTTTTGTGCTAATGTTGTAAATGCAAAAAGTAAGCTGCAGAAAATGGTTAACAAAGTTTTTTTCATTACATAAAGTTTAAGGAAAGATGGTTTCTTTCGTTATTTAGCTGCCTGAGGGTTGTTAAAATTATATACGGGCAGTATCCTGTTTCAAAGCTGTGGCAATGCTTCTATATAACTCAGGGTATTGAATTTTCAGATCATCTGGTTTCTCGAAAAATAATTCAACCGAAGCAGCCCATAATTCATTTTTGTTTGATAAGGCATTTGTATCCAGTAAACTGTCAGGAAAATGGTTCCCTGTTTTCAATAAGTAGTCATCAATTTTGTCGAAATGTGCAAAATCATTTTTAAATCCGTTGGTGTTGTTATTAAATAAATACTGAACCTGCAGCGCATGTGCCATTTCATGCAGACCAACATTTTTTCCGTCGCTCGGGTTTTGGTAATCTTCTAGAAAATGTTTCCATGAAAGGTTAATGGAGTTGCCCTGAACATTCCCCTCCAGGATTCTTAACGGGTTTGTTCCAATATATTCCTGAGGATGAATTACAATGTTTTCAAAGTGAGATAACAGGTATTCATCAAGTCCGAATGTAATTTGTACAGCTGCTGCTGAAATCAGCACAGGCATTTCTTTATAACCTTTGTTGCTGCAGATGTAAAATGTTTTGGTTTGAAGGAACTTTTTTAGCCGTGAAATAAAAATGTCTTTTTTTTCGCCGTTGAGATTGCTGTAATAGTTGTTGTATTTAGAACAGATCGTATGTACTTCATTATTACTGAAACGTAAATCTTTTCCTGTATAAATTAAGCAATTGTGAGATGGATCATTGTTGTCTTCATTCCCCTCATAATCTGTTTCACCATTATCTGTATTTTTTGAGCGCAGTGAATAGTCATCCGGGAACAGCATCATTTTTAAAACAATTATTCCAACTGCCACAAGGCTTAAAATGCTGAACCAGTAAGCGACAGCGGTTTGCGTTCTTGTATTGTATTCCTGTTCTTTTTGCCGGGCAGTGCTATACGCTTCTTTATCATAAGGGACTTCAATAACCTTAAGCCCGGCAGTGTCGGAAATATAAGCTGTATCTCCGTTTGTACCAATATAGGATAGCGAGTCTTGCGGCATATTAATCGTCGGTCAATAAATCGTTGCTGTCTTCCAGCAAATTAATATTTACATCATTGCCGGCAATTCCTTCAACAGATCCCCGGATGTGTGCAGCGTTCAATAAAACTTTTTCTAATTGTTTTTCCCGTTGCTTCCACAGTTTTTCCATTGCATCCCGTTCTTTCTGGATGGAAATTTTCATGCTCATAAAACCTTCACGGATGGCTTTCCATTGTTCAGCAAATTCATTGCCGGTTAGATAATCGTAGAGCATCTGCATTTTTTCGCCTTTGTTTTCCTGGCCTTTTGTTGCCTGAGCAATGCGAACGATGCTGTCTCTCAGCACATGCGTTAATGCTTTTACTTCAGCAAAACTGCAAATCCATACGCCGTCTTTTTGTCCGAATCCATCAAAATCTTTTGGCATGGCCTGCGAAACAATTACAGCCACATCTGCCGCCAGGCTGCGCATATCGGCTTTCAGTTTTTCAATCCAGTGTTCAGAGAACTCTTTGGTGCGTTTGCTTTCAAAAATAATTTTACCGCATTCCTGTCCGAATTTATTTCGTACCAGCATCACACAATCTGCGCCTTTTACTCCTTTTCCTACTTCAGCAATTGTGTCGTAAGGAAAAGATTGCCGCAACAAATCTTCCAGCAGCAATTCCTGTACTTCGCCCTGCAGCTGCATCGAACCCTGCTCCGCTTTGCGTTTCATTTCTTCCGCCAGCTTTTTCTGATCTTCCAGTTGTTTTTCCATTTCTTTTATCCGTAACTGAAATTCGGTTTCTTTTGCAGCAATACGTTGTTCTTCCAGCTTGCGGATGTCTTCCGATAATTTTTCCCTTTCTGATTGCAGTTTCTTTTGCACTTCCAGTTCCAGTTCAGCTTCTTTGTTTTTCAGTTCCTGCTCTCTTTTTAAAATCTCTACCTGTTGCTGGCGGGCTTCTTTGAGCTTTTCTTCATTTTCCTTATTGTTTTGTTCAAGCAGGCGGAGTTTATTTTCAAAATCGGAAGCAATGGATTTGCGTATAAATTCTTCTGTTTCCTGCTGTGTTCTCTTTTTTTCTTCCTGCAGTTGCGTATCGAATTTTTGTTGTTGCTGCTTTTGCCACTCAGTCATTTTAGTACGCAGTTCTTTCTGCACTTCTTCACGAATGCTGTCGGTAGGTTCAAACTCATGACCGCAGTTTGGGCATTTTATCTGGGTTGACATAGTTTCTTTTTTGCAAGTTTACGAAAGAAGTATCAGAGCAATTCCCTGCTTTTGTTCGTGTTTGCAGTAAGCAGGTACATTCCTGCATCGGCAATCGTTTTCAAAACAAGAAAAACAACGGAACTGGTCAGTCCTAAAAAAGCAGGGAGGAGTATCATCAGGTGCATGGGTAGAATGCGGGCATAGGGAGTGGCAAACATCCGTCCTACATTTATTTTTTGTTCGCTTATAATGGTTCTGTTCCGGAAAAAGCGGACTGCACTTTCCATGAAAAACATCCCTCCCGAAAGAAGCACTGCTTTTTTGTTTACGTTCCCGGAATATCCGGCGAAAAGAAAAATGGCGTACACAAAATGGAAAAAACCATAATGAAACAGGAAAAAAAGTGCCGCACAGCCCATATTATTTTTGCTGATGGGTTCATTATTCAGCTTCAGGCTTGTGGTATCGGGGTTTTTTATCAATCCAAGTTCAATACTGGTGAAAAGCCCGATAAGAACGCTCTGTAGCCAGTATATCCAAACGATTGTATTAAACTCTCCCGGATTTTGCAGACAGTAATAAATAAGAAACCCGTTCATGATGAGCAGGAAGACAAAACCGGGGTCTTTTAAAAGTTTATACAAATCTTTTTCTGGCAAAATAGGCATCCGGCACAACAAAAAAAAGGCTTGAAGTGGGGTTTGTAGTAGTTTTTTAATAACTGACAGATATATACCCTGTTTCTTTATATTTGCAGGCTGTAGGTCCAACCATAATTTCAGGCATGCAATCAATAGCCGATTCTAAACTTTTTCAGACTCTTTTCGACCACGCCAGTATTGGTATTATTGTAGTTAATGAATCTACAGAAATAGCATTGGTGAATAAATTTGCATTAACTCAATTTGGGTATGGTGATATCAGTGAGCTGAAAGGACAGCCGATAGAAGTATTGGTGCCTATGCGTTACCAGCATGCTCATGTTGGGCACAGGAACAGCTATCACCATAACCGCAAAAACCGGCCAATGGGAATCGGGCTGGATTTGCTGGCTAAACGTAAAGACGGGTCTGAGTTTCCTGTTGAAGTAAGTTTGGGTAATTATGAAATGGAGGAGCAGTCGTTTGTGGTGGCCTTTATCAATGATATTACGCAGCGGAAAGAATCGGAAAAGGCAATTAGCAGGCTGAATGAAGATTTAGAGCAGAAGGTAAAAGAAAGGACAGAGACGCTTGAAGTAATGGTTAAAAAGCTGAACAGGCAGATTATTGAAACCGAGGAAAAAGATAAAGAACTCAGAGCCGCACTTGATAAGGAAAAGGAACTTGGCGAACTCAAGTCGAGGTTTGTTTCGGTTGCATCGCATGAGTTCAGAACTCCGTTGAGTACAGTTTTGTCTTCCATCTACCTTTTGCAGAAATATAAAACCACGGATGAACAGCAGAAAAGAGATAAGCACATTCAGCGGATTATTTCATCCGTTAACCTGCTGACGGATATTCTGAATGACTTCCTGAACGTTGGGAAAATTGAAGAAGGCAAAATTCAGCCCCGTTACAGTACTTTTGACATAACGAAGAGCATTACTGATACAATTGCAGAAATGAAAGGGGTTGCCAAAAAGGGCCAGGAAATGAAATATTCGCATACAGGAGGCTGTGAGGCAGAGCTTGATCCGGGAATGTTTAAGCATATCACCCTGAATTTACTTTCAAATGCAATTAAATTTTCGCCGGAGAATTCAGATATTTATATCAGTACCAATGTTGAAGACTCTTGCGTACAGCTTAAAATAAAAGACAGCGGGATTGGAATTTCAAAAGATGACCAGGAACATTTATTTGAGCGTTTTTACCGGGCAACCAATGCAATGAACATCCAGGGAACAGGGCTTGGTCTGCATATTGTGTCGAAATATGCCGAACAGATGAACGGGAAAGTTACCTGCAAAAGCGAGATAGATAACGGAACTGAATTTACTGTTACTTTTTTAAACAAATATTGATCAGCAATGAAGAAAATTCTGTTGATAGAAGATAATGATGAAATAAGGGAGAATACGGCCGAGATACTTGAACTGGCTAATTACAAAGTTGTAACGGCTCCAAACGGAAAAGCCGGAATTGAAACAGCTTTGGCAGAGCAACCCGACCTTATTGTTTGTGATATTATGATGCCTGTTCTTGACGGTTATGGTGTGCTTCACGCATTACACAAAAATGACAGTATTAAAAATATTCCTTTCATTTTCCTTACTGCTAAAACAGAACGCAGCGATCTGAGAAAGGGAATGGAACTGGGTGCAGATGATTACATCACAAAACCTTTCAGTGGTACAGAGTTATTAAATGCTATTGAAGGACGGTTGAAAAAGGCCGATTTAATAAAAGAAGAATTTTCAACAGGGATTGATGGCTTCAATAAACTGCTTGCAGCTACCGGTTCAAAAGATGTACTTGAATCGTTAACCAAAGACCGTGATGTAAACAAATACCGCAAAAAGCAAACTGTTTACAATGAAGGGAACCGTGCTGCCCGTTTATTTTACATTGTAAAAGGAAAAGTAAAAACATTTAAATCGAACGACGACGGGAAGGAACTGGTTGTTGGTTTGTATAACGAAGGTGATTTCCTCGGTTATGTTGCATTGCTCGAAGGCAGCTCTTATAAAGAAACTGCTGAGGCAATGGAAGACAGCGAACTGGCCATTATTCCCAAAGCCGATTTTGATGAACTGATGAACAGTAACCCACAGGTTGCACAGAAGTTCATCCAGTTACTGGCAAAAAATGTTGCTGAAAAAGAAGAGCATTTGCTGGGACTTGCCTACAATTCACTCCGCAAAAAAGTTGCAGATGCTTTAATGAGCCTGCAACGGAAATATAAAACAGGCGATGGCAATTTTTCCATCAACATCAGTCGTGAAAACCTGGCAAGTATTGCAGGTACAGCTACGGAATCACTGATACGGACGCTGGGCGATTTCAGAACCGAAAAACTGATTGATATAAAAGATGGAAACATCGTTATACTCAACGAAAAGAAATTAGAAAACCTGCTGAATTAACAGCAGGTTTTTTATTTATACTCCAAAAGGATAAGTTTCAGGCACAAGATGTGCATCGGGCGAAATGTGAAGCGGATACAATGCTCTTGTTTCAGCAAAATAAATAAACGCATCGTACCTCAACGGCAAAACAGTTGGAACATAGTTACCGTATTTTTCATAATGTGGCTGGTAAACAACGCCAATAGCACGGTGACCGATATGATGTTCCATTAACTGATCATTGGCCGAAAAATCATCCATCAACAAAAGTTTGTTTTCTTTACCTGCCTGGTGAAGCATCCATTCCCAGCTTCCTTTTCTTGCTTCAGGTACCTGCATCACCTGCATGGGAGATCCCCAGTTACTGCCGGCCATCACTGTTCCTTCGTACGAACCCAAACCAACTAGCACAACTCCTTTTTCATGATGTTTAATGCGCAGCAGTTCGCCGATGTTGAACATGCCTTCATCAATCATATCGGTTGCTCTTGCATCACCAACATGTGTATTGTGTGCCCAGATAATTGCTTTTGATTCGTTGCCATGAAATGCAAGTAAACGTTCTAATGTATCGGCCATGTGGCGTTCCCTGATATTCCAGCTGTGGGCTCCGCCTTTCATCATTGCCCGGTAATATTTTTCGGCATTCACAGCTATCACAGCATTTTGTTCCGCACTGAAAACATTTTCATGATCTGTATTATAAACGGGTAATTTTTCCCGGATGGTTTTTAAAAGGTTCACTACTTCATCTTCACACAATTCAGGAACTAAACGTGCAGCTGCTGCATAGTTTTTTCCTTCATCTTTCCTGTAAGGTTCAAAGCAATGCAATGCTTCTTCTGCTATTTTGTAAGTGGTTGTATCGTTTTGCTTCAGGTATTGGAGAATGTTTTCCATGCTTTCCCATAAACTGTACACATCAAGTCCAAAAAATCCTGTCTTTTGTTCGGATGGTAAAGTTGAATTGTGTTTGTATAACCAATCAGCCAGGGAAACAGTTTCCCAATTAGCCCACATCCATGTTGGCCAGCGGTTAAAACTGTGCAGAATTTTGAAAGAAGATTTATGTGTTGTGTCATACCCCTTTATGAAGCGATTGATTTTATAACAATCCGGCCAATCGCCTTCAACAGCAATAAAATTGAAACCTTTTTCTTCAATCAACCTTCGTGTAATATAATTTCTCCAGGTATAAAATTCATGCGTGCCATGCGACGCTTCGCCAATCAAAACAATTCTTGCATCACCGATCCGTGTAAACAAAGGTTCAAGATCAGTTTCGTTGTGTAAGAGATAACTTTCCTGCCTGATGCCATTGATTACTTCAGCTTCATTGAGTGTGGTTTCTTTTGGAAAATTATACTTCATTTTCTCCCATTTAAATAACCGGGCGGTTTTCCGTTTACATCAATATTAGTATTAACAGCCGGTATGTACAATGCTGCACAATAAACCAAGTTAAGTTTATTTCTTTGCTGAAACCAATGAGTATTATCAAATGAACGTTTGATACAAATCAATAAACCGAACAGCAGAGTTGATTTTTGCAAACGGGATGCGTTTAATAATAATTAACCAGTGCTATATGGCCAAAGTCTTTTAGTAAGCCCTCATCAACAAACTCAACATCACCACCATTCGATATTACTTTTTCAATAACATCGTCAACAGCATCTTTAATATAATTTGTATTGCCGGCCGGAAGTTCAACTTTGTAAAGTACATCGTCATTGCCGCTTAGCTGGGCAGCATACATGTAGTTTTTTTCAACCAGTAACAGTTGCCCTTTGTTCAGCATCGCATCACGCCAAACTTCATTCATGCCTTTTGCAAGTTTCTTTTTACCGGCTGCTTCATCAATTTTTTGCAGCAACTCCTTTTGTTTTTCATCTTTCCATTTTTCAACATAGGGTTTCATAATCTGTTTCAGTTCTGCAAACGAATGATCTTCATAGTTGCCGTTAATAAATACCGCAACCTGTTTAATGTGTTTTGTAAGGTGCCGGAACTTGCCATTGGTTCTTTCTGCTCCCATAACAAATAAAGGCAGAGGATATTTATTCAGGACTTCTTCCAGTGCCAGATCAATCTGGTGCAGAAATTTTTCAAGTATCATTTCCCTTCTGTCATCAACATCAGAAAAGTTGGTAACCCTTTCAGGCGTATCGTGAATATAGGCTTCAGCAGAAGCGGGTCTGTCAAGAATAATTTTTGCGAATTCTTCGCTGTTGCCCAGAAAAAGTTTGCTTTCTTTTGAACTTAATATCAGCAGTAAGTATTTATGTAATTGTTTTTTGCTGTAGATCAAATCTCTTATTTCAAAAGAATCGTCCACAATTACTTTTTGTTCAACAGGCACATCAAGGTAAAGCACTTTGTCAAAAACAGGTGAAACGAATATGGCAATGCTTTTTTTGTGTTTCTGGAATTCTGGTTTTAATTCGGCGATAATTGATTTCAGCTTGTTTAATACAGGCAAGGCAATGGAAGATGAATAATTGTTCATCAGTTCCTGTTCGGCTTTATCGAGGGCAATTTTCAGCGAGTAAGCAAGCTCTGCTTTCAATCCCATTTTGGTGTCAAAGGGCTGTATTACGGAAACAGATGGTCTGTAATGCAATGCTTCTATTACATCACGTATTTCGGGAGCAATATTTGCGTTCATACAATTTTATTTAGTCTAACCAAGCTATCAGAAAATCTGCAGAAAACCTATGATACGCATCACTACTCATCTTGATGCTTCTCATTCTGAACTGTTTGTGTAAAAGGAATCATGGACACCTGGTTCAGTTTACATGATTTTTTGCTGATGTGTGATAGAAAAAGCAGCCAGTTTTTCTGAAATAATGCAGTGAAACAGGCTGTAAATTTTGTACTGACCCTTGTCAGTTTTAAAGATGTTGCCAGTCATTTTCTTAACCTTGTTCAAATATGAACTTTGGACTGTTAAAAGATTGTACTATGAAAAAGATATTATTAGCTTTTGATGGTACACATTTTTCAAACGGCTCTTTTGAATTTGCCCGCCGGTTAAATGAAACAGAACCTGTTTTACTTACCGGAGCTTTTTTACCACAAGCGCAAGCGGCGAGTTTGTGGAGCTACGCAGACGGTATGAGCGGACCAATGTTTATACCAACTGTAGAAGAGAAAAATGCGGAGGTAATGAAGGCAAACATTGCAAAATTTGAAATGCTTTGCCAGAAAAACGGAATTGAATACAGAGTTCACGAAGATTTATATGATTTCGCATTGCCCGAGTTGAAATTGGAGACGAGATTTGCGGATTTGCTCATTATAGGCAGTGAAGTGTTTTACGAAAACCTGGGCGGCAAGCTCAATGAGTATTTGCAGGATGTATTACATGGTTCTGAATGTCCGGTGATTGTTGTTCCGGAAACATTTGATTTTCCTCAGACCAACATCCTGAGCTATGATGGCACAGAATCGTCAGTTTACGCCATCAAGCAGTTTGCCTACCTGTTTCCTGAATTATGCAGTAAACCTACTTTGTTGGTTTATGCACATGAGGACGGGAAGAAGGAATTTCCCAAACAGTCGAACATCGAAGAACTGGCGGCACGACATTTCAGCGATTTAACGATGATGAAGCTGGATATGCCACCGAAAAAATTCTTCGGCTCATGGATGGAAAACAGGCGGGGAGCTTTGCTGGTATCTGGTGCGTTTGGCCGCTCAGGTATTTCTCAGCTGATAAAGAGAAGTTTTATAACAGATGTTATTGCAGACCATCGTCTGCCGGTGTTTATCACACACCGATAAATTTTTGGTTGGTTATTGTTTCAACGGGCTGGTTCTTTAATCGGCCCTTCTTTTTTCCCTTAAATGAATGTTTGTCCTTTGATCTTTCTTACATTTAAATGCGTGATATGGCCATTATTAAACAAAAGCTGAACAAGGAATGGCATCTGAAAAACAAGATGCCGGAAAAAGCTACACTTGAACAACGCATTGACTGGCACCTGGAGCATGTAAAATACTGTGGCTGCAGGGATATTCCCGAAAAGCTGAAGGAAGAAATGAAGAAACGGAAAATCAAATTCTGACAGATTAGTTAAACATGGATTCGATTACCCATATAGCATTAGGTGCCTGTATTGGTGAAGCTTTTTTTGAAAAAGGTTTTGGTAAAAAAGCAATGCTTTGGGGGGCTCTTGCGCAAAGTATTCCTGATATTGATTTCATTGCTTCATTCTGGATGAGTACATCCGAAAACCTGCTGGCGCATCGTGGCTTTACCCATTCCATCTTTTTTGCTGTACTTATCATTCCTTTGTTTGCTTTAACTGCCGAACGTGTTCACCGTCCGCATGATATTTCGTACCGCAAATGGTTTTTATTTTTTGCAGCTGAAGTTTTTTTGCATTTGTTTATTGACGGGTTTAATAATTATGGTGTGGGGTGGCTGGAGCCATTCAGTCATCAACGCTTTTCGTTCAATACAATTTATGTAGCCGATCCTTTCTTTTCTATCTGGCCGGGAATTGCATTTGTTATGCTGCTTATTTTAAATCCATATCATCCCAAACGTACTTTGTGGTGGGTTGTTGGTGTTATTCTTCCTTTTGTTTACCTGGCATATTGTGGTATAAATAAGCTTACCATTGACAAGAAGGTTAGAGAGAGTTTTGTATTACAGAAAATACCACATAACCGTTATTTCACAACACCGGCACCACTTAATAACTGGTTATGGTTTACTGTTGCAGGGAATGATAGTGGATATTACGTGGGCTTTCGTTCAGTATTTGACCGGAAGCAGGATATGGATTTTCAGTTTTTCCCAAGAAACGACTCGTTACTCGAACCTGTAAAAGATCATGAAGACCTGCAAAAGCTCATCCGGTTTTCAAAACAATTTTATACGGTGGAAAAATGGAACGATACACTTGTGTTTAATGATCTGCGTTTTGGGCAAATACTTGGCTGGCAAAATCCGAAAGAGCGATTTGTGTTTCATTATTTTCTTGAGCACCCTGATAAAACAAATAAGCTGGTGGTGCAAAGAGGGAGGTTTGCAGGATGGAATAAAGAAGCAGTAAAAAATTTATTCAACAGGATTAAAGGCAACTAACCTCTTTGTTTAAAATAAAAAGTAAACAGGTAAAAAACAATTCGGATGATTTCGTAACAGATCTTTTGCCATATTTTTTTGGGCAGGCTGTTATACTTTTCAAATTCTTCTTTCGTAATGATGTTGCAGTCTTTCTCAATAATTTCTTTCAGCAGGTGTTCTGTTTTTTCAGCAAAAGGTTTATTCAGCACATCAAGGTTTAATTCAATGCTTGCAAAGGCGCTGATGTTATTAACATTGTACGAGCCAATAGTCACAAACTTTGAATCGTAGGTTGTGAGTTTGCCATGTAAAACACTGGGTTGATATTCATACAAATCAATTTTATTTCTGAACATCCACCGGTATAAATAACGTTCAGCATGTTTGGCCATTGCCACATCGCTTGTGCCCGCAGCAACAACTGTAATTTTTACACCCCGTTTAATGGCATTTGACATATGCTTGCGGAATAAACGACCCGGCAAAAAATAACTCGACATGATGATGATGTGTGATTCTGCTTTTTTGAACAGCTCAATATAAGTTCTGTTAATCTGGTTTTTTCTGCGTACCCAATCGTTACGTCTTACTCTTACCAAACATTCATCGGTGCGGAGGTGAACGGAAGCTTCTTCTGTAAGTACCTGTTGTTTTTTTTTGCCCCACCCCGATTTGTTCCATACTGCCACACAAAGATTGAAGAGTTCGGCACTCACTTCGCCTTTACAATACAATGCCCAGTCGAGCCAGGCATGGCTGCCGGGCATATCATTATACCGGTTACTGATATTAATACCACCAACAAGGCTGTGTACAGCATCGGCAACAAATATTTTTTGATGAAGCCTCCGGCCAAAATAAAAATACCTGCTGCGGAAAACAGGTTCAAACCACCGGAAATTGATTCCGCTTGCTTTTAATTTTGCAATAAAGTCGTTGCTGATGTTTTGTGATGCATAACCATCAAGTAAAAGAAAAACACGTACACCACGCCGGGCGGCATTTATTAATGATTCAGCTACTTTTGTTCCTGTTTCATCATCATCAAAAATATACGTCTGCAAATGAATGCTGTGCCGGGCTTGTTCAATCAGTTGCAGTAATAATGAGAAGTAGGGAAATCCTCCACGAATAATCTCAACATGATTATGTGTGCTGTAAGCTGAAGAAACAGGAAAATGCTTTTGCCCCGACATTCAACCAAATTACTTTATCTTTTTTCAAATCGCCCTGTTTTTTCTTTAATCAGTATGCGGTATATAACAGGTTTTACCCGGTTTATATCACTTATTTCACTTTCACTTTTATGTTCATGTGTATGCACTGTTGAACTTGTTCTGAGCGGAAATAAGCGGTTAAAGAAAACCTGTCTTGCCTTTTCTGCTTCGTTATCCCTCAATTCTTCAAAAGTTCCTAACACAATCACACTTTGCCAGTTGGTCATGTCGGTCATAATATCCACTTCAAAACAAACATTCGGATTTTTTCTCAGCACTTCCAGTTTCATTCCCGGGTTTGTTTGGCCGTAAATATAACTCCCGTCGTAAGTGTAAGTAACCGGAACAAGATATGGCTGATCGCCTGCACTGCATGCAAGGCGGCCGATAACCTGGCTTGAAAGCAGGTTGTTTATTTGTTGTTCGTTTAAATTGCCAAGCATAACCAAAAGTTTTAAGGTGAGTAAATCGGTTTAATTAAAATTAAATATCTCATTCAGTTTTTCCGCTGATAAGCATCAATGTTCCTGTTGACTTTTCTCATAGCATGCAGTATATCCTGTTCAGTTTACATATTACAATTAACTGTTACAACAACGAGTTTGTATAACCGAAGAGGAATGTAATTTAATTGTAATTTTTTTTATTCTGATTTCCATCACTGTGTTTTTTGAGCTGTGTCATTGGAATCGGCAAGGTGATTGATTAACTTGTAGGTGATGGTTTATTTCACCTTTTAAAATTTTTAAGTATGAACAATCTTACTAAAATCGCAATTGCTGCAGCTGCCGGTGTTGTTGCAGGCGGAGTATTGGGCATCTTGTTTGCTCCCGACAAAGGTGTTGATACCCGTAAAAAAATAGTTGATAACGGCAAGAAAGTAGCTGATGCTGTTAAAGAAAAAATGAACAGCCTGAAGGTTAACATTAAAGACAAAGCAGAGGCTTCAAAAAATAATGTGGAAGAATTTGCTTAATCCCAAAAATTGCTTGTAATGGACGAAACATTTGCCAAAGCCGAAGATCTTGCGGGGCATATAAAGGAATATGTAAATAACCGCATTTCTTATGCAAAGTTTACAGGTGCTGAAAAGAGCTCGAAACTGGCATCAAACATTCTGGCGGCAGTAATTGTGTTAGTGGTGTTTGTATTTTTTCTTTTGTTTGCAAGTTTGGCTTTGGCATTTGTTTTTTCACGTATTACCGGTGAGTTATACTGGGGCTTTCTGATTGTAAGCGGCATTTATTTACTGGCGGCACTGATTGTTTGGGGTTTTAAGGAAAGGCTGCTTCGGATTCCTATCATGAATGCCATATTGGAACAGTTGTTTAAAGATGATGATAATGACGAAGAGGATTAAATCATTGAAACATCTCAGGGAAGAAAAAAAACGCCTTGAGCAGCGAAAGGTTGAACTGGAGAAGGCAATTCACTATGACTGGCGTGATGTAAAGGAGAGTATTAAGCCCAGGCATTTTGCAGGGCAAATACTGTCGGGAATTTTTAATGAGAACAGGAACGTTGAAAATACCAATCAAAACACAATGGCCGATGGTTTGTCGGCCATAGCAGCAATCCTTACAAAAATTGCTGTGGAGAAAATAGAAGTTCAATTTAATGAATGGCTGAATAAGAAATAAACAGCGGAACAGTATGGCTGACTTTTCTCATGAAACCTTGTGACAAACATCCTTGAAAAATCCTGAACAGGATACTAACTTCAACACTGTTAAAATTTTTCTTAAACAATTAAACAAGGAGGTAAGTATGGCAACAAGGGCAATGTCAAAGGTTGGCATGTTACCAACTGTATTTGACGATTTTTTTAAACCATGGAATGAATGGTTTGATACCGGCGGATTAATGGGCCGCATGATGACTGTACCTGCAGTAAATGTTGTTGAAAACAAAAACGATTATATTGTCTCTTTGGCTGTACCGGGCATGAAAAAAGAAGACTTCAACATAGATGTTGAAGGAAATATGCTCACCATCAGTTGCGAAAAGGAAGATAAAAAGGAAGAAAAAGAAGAAAAGTTTACACGTAAAGAATACAACTATTCTTCTTTCAGCCGCAGTTTTACACTGCCGGATGAAGTAAACCGGGAAAGCATTGAAGCGAATTATGAAAATGGTTTGCTTAAATTGGTTCTTCCTAAAAAAGAAGAAGTTAAGAAGCTGGCAGCGGGTAAGCATATCGCTGTGAAATAATCCCTCTTTAACGGGATTGTGCCCTGACCCTGTTGCAATTGATTTGCGACAGGGTTTTTTGTTTTTGATAATGGTCATTTTTTTGTATGATTGCTGTCAGCAAAAAGCAATTATGTCAAAATTATTTTGCACGCCTATATGAGTTCAGCTACAAAACAAGCCATCCAATGTTATCACTGTGGTGATGATTGTGTAACAGAGGATATTAAGTTTGACAACAAAAATTTCTGCTGCCAGGGATGTAAAACGGTTTACCAGGTTCTCAACCAGGGAAACATGTGCGAGTATTATAACCTGAATGAGAATCCTGGTATCACCCAGAAAATTGAGGTGCGAAAGGATAAATTTTCATTTCTTGATGATGAAAAAATTCAGCAGCAGCTCATCAGTTTTAAAAATGAAGAGCAAACTCATATTACTTTTTATCTGCCGCAAATTCATTGCAGCTCATGTTTGTGGTTACTTGAAAATCTCAATAAGCTTAATAAGGATATAGTTTCTTCAAGAGTAAACTTTACCAGTAAGGAAGTTGATGTGGTGTTTAATCATCAGTCAACTTCAGTACGCACAGTTGCAGAGCTCCTGACCAGTATTGGTTATGAACCTTACATCAGTTTACAGAATCTGAGCAAGGCAAAACCACGTATTGAGCGAAGTATGATTTACCAGATGGGAGTTGCAGGATTTTGTTTTGGAAACATTATGCTCATGAGCTTTCCTGAATATTTTGGACTGGAAGGGCATGAGAAAGATATGCAGTCAATGTTCAGGTACCTGAATCTGGTTTTATCAATACCTGTATTTCTTTACAGCGCTATTCCCTTTTATAAAAGTGCATGGGGTAGTTTAAAGCATCGTTATTTGAATATTGATGCGCCGATTGCTTTGGCAATAATTGTAACATTTGGCCGAAGTCTTTATGAGCTGCTGACCAATACGGGCAGTGGGTATTTTGATTCACTTAGCGGCGCTGTATTCTTTATGCTTGTTGGCCGGGTTTTGCAGGATAAAACGTATCAGCAATTATCGTTTGAACGGGATTATACATCATATTTCCCCATTGCCATATCGGTACTAAAAGACGGAAAGGAAGTTCCAACTGCATTGCCGGATATTAAAAACGGTGATACAATACTTATTCACAATGAAGAATTGATTCCTGCTGACGGTTTACTTACAAGAGGAAAAGCATTGATTGATTACAGTTTTGTAACCGGCGAATCATTACCAGTATTAAAAGACATGGGCGAGCTGGTATATGCAGGCGGAAAGCAAACCGGCGGTAATATCGAAATGCTGGTGATGAAAGAAGTGGCACAAAGCTATTTAACCAAGCTCTGGAATAATGATGACAAACCAGCACCTGAAAAAAGGTCTTTTGTAAACATCATTAATCAATATTTTACATGGATAGTGTTTACACTGGCACTTATGGGTGCGTTATATTGGGCATATCATGGCAATGCTACAAAAGCATGGAATGTTGTAACTACAGTATTAATAGTGGCATGCCCCTGCGCATTGTTGTTATCAAATACATTTACTAATGGAAATGTGCTGCGTATTCTTGGGCGTAACAAAATGTATTTACGCAATGCACAGGCTATTGAAGAAATTGCAAATGCAAATCACCTTGTATTTGACAAAACCGGAACTTTAACAACAACCGAGCATCAGGACATTGTGTTTTCCGGTAAAAAGTTGTCAGCAGAAGATGAAGCTGATATTGCCTCTCTTGCTGCCAACAGCAATCACCCTTTGAGTAAATTATTGGTGAAGCATTTGGGGTTGCCCGATAAAAAAAATGTAAAAAATTTCAAAGAAATAACAGGAAAGGGAATACAGGGAATTATTGAAAGCAGAATCATTGCAATTGGCTCATCTGAGTTTGTTACTGGTGAGGATTTGCCTGTTCAGCAAGGAAGTTCACTTTTTGTGATGATTGATGGAAGCCTGCTGGGATATTACAGTATCCGTAATCAATACCGTCCGTCATTACTTGCTCAGATTAAAAAGTTGCAAAAGCACTATAAAATCTCCATTTTATCGGGTGATAATGAAGCCGAAAAGAAAACATTACAACTGGCCATAAGCAAGGCAAGGCTGTTGTTTAATCAAAAACCACAGGATAAATTGAAATATATCCAGGATCAGCAATTTGCTGGAGATAAAGTAATAATGATTGGAGATGGGTTAAATGATGCTGGTGCACTCAAACAAAGTGATGCCGGAATTGCAGTTACTGAAAGTACCAACAATTTTACACCGGCAAGTGATGGTATTCTGGAAGCTGGCGAGTTGCATCGTCTTTCTTCCTATTTAATTATGGCCAAAGCCAATAAAAATATTGTTGTAGCAAGTTTTGTATTGTCGTTGCTGTATAATGTAATCGGCTTGTATTTTGCATTGCGGGGCGAACTTTCGCCAATGATTGCGGCTATTTTGATGCCATCAAGCTCGCTCAGTATAATCTTGTTGACATTTGGTGCATCAACATTATATGCCAGGGTACTGAAACTGAAATAGCATTTTTAACTGACAGAAGTCATAGGTTTTTTGACAAAAGTCACTAATAATACTGATTTTGGTCAGTAGTTGACAAAAGCGTGACAGATAGTTTTACAGCCTTATTTTCTATATGAGTGTAATAATAATATTGCTGATAGCCAGTGTATCTGTAGCTGCTCTGTTTCTCGGTGCATTCCTCTGGAGTGTTAAGTCGGGACAATATGATGATCAGCAATCTCCTCCCATGCGAATTCTTTTTGATGATAATTTTTCAAAAGAAAACCGATCTAACCAACCATCAGAAAACCAGAAATCAAAACTATAACAAACAAACAGGAAGTTATGCAATTAGAAAAGTTCCATTACGACAACAAGATCGTTAAGTACTTTGGTTATGCTACAGCCTTATGGGGTATTGTGGGCATGACAGTTGGTTTGTGGGTAGCCATTCAGTTTTATCTGCCGGCTGTTTCACTCAACTTTCCGGGTACAACGTTCGGGCGTCTTCGTCCCATCCACACCAATGCTGTGATCTTTGCCTTTGTGGGCAACTGTATGTTCACCGGCATTTACTATTCCCTTCAACGTCTTTGTAAAGCAAGGATGTTTAACGACAAACTGAGTTGGATCCATTTTTGGGGTTGGCAGCTCATTATTGTACTTGCGGCTGTAACTCTTTTCTTTGGATTTACCAGTGGTAAAGAATATGCAGAACTTGAGTGGCCAATTGACATCCTGATTACGTTAATCTGGGTTGTGTTTGGTATTAACATGTTTGGTACTATTTTGAAAAGAAGAGAAAAGCATTTGTATGTAGCTATCTGGTTTTATATAGCTACCTGGATTACAGTAGCAATGCTGCATATTGTTAACTCTTTTGAACTTCCGTTCTCCTGGATTAAGAGTTATAGTTGGTATGCTGGTGTGCAGGATGCTTTGGTGCAATGGTGGTATGGGCATAATGCTGTGGCATTCTTCCTTACAACTCCTATTCTTGGTTTGATGTATTACTTCATGCCAAAGGCAGCTAATCGTCCGGTTTATTCATATCGCTTATCAATCATCCACTTCTGGGCGCTGATCTTTATTTATATATGGGCAGGTCCTCACCACTTGTTATATACTGCTTTACCTGATTGGGCACAATCACTCGGCATGGTGTTCAGTGTAATGCTGATTGCACCGAGCTGGGGTGGTATGCTGAACGGTTTGTTTACATTACGTGGAGCATGGGATAAGGTTCGTGAAGATCATGTTCTTAAGTTCTTTGTAGTTGCTGTTACCTGTTATGGTATGAGCACATTCGAAGGACCAATGATGAGTATCAAGAGTGTTAACGCAATTGCACACTTTACTGATTGGGTTATAGGGCACGTTCATATCGGAGGTTTAGGTTGGAACGGATTTATTGCATTTGGTATGCTTTATTACCTTGTTCCCAAACTGTGGAATACAGAACTGCATTCAAAGAAACTGGCAACTAATCACTTCTGGCTGGGTACAATTGGTATCATCATTTATGCAATTCCAATGTATTGGGCTGGTTTTGCACAGGCCGATATGTGGAAAACCTTTACAGAAGAAGGTCAGTTGAAATTCACTTTCCTTGAAACTGTTACCAATATTGTTCCAATGTATATTACCAGGAGTATTGGTGGATTGCTGTACCTGACAGGTGCTGTTATGATGGCATATAACCTTGCTAAAACAATTGCGAAAGGCAGCTTTATTGGTGATGAGGAAGCTGAAGCTGCACCACTTGAAAAGCATGCTTCTCATGGCAAAGAATACTGGCACAGTATTATTGAAAGAAAGCCAATCCTGATGCTGGTGTTGAGCCTGGTTATGGTTGCAATCGGAGGTTTGATTGAAATTGTTCCTACATTCCTTGTTAAATCAAACATCCCCACTATTGCAAGTGTAAAACCATACACACCACTTGAATTACAGGGTCGTGATATTTATGTACGTGAAGGTTGTTATACCTGTCACTCTCAAATGGTTCGTCCGTTCAGGGATGAAGTAGTGAGATATGGCGAATACTCTAAAGCTGGTGAGTTTGTTTATGATCATCCATTCCAGTGGGGTAGTAAACGTACAGGACCAGATTTAGCACGTGAAGGTGGTAAGAACCCAGACAGCTGGCATTTTATGCATATGTGGGATCCACGCCAGGTGCAGGAGAAATCAATCATGCCACGTTACCCATGGTTGTTCAGAAACGACATTGATACGGACATAACTCCTGCAAAAATCAGGGCTATGCAAACGCTGGGTGTTCCTTATGCCCCAGGCTATGATGCTATAGCAAATGATGATTTGAAAAAGCAGGCGAAGATGATTGCTGATGGTTTGAAAAATGACGACAAGATTAAGAAACTCTCTGCAGTTACTGAAAATCTTGATTTGCAGAATATCGAAACCAAAGAAATTGTTGCTTTGATTTCATACCTGCAGCGTATTGGAAAGGATATTAAATCTGAACCAAAAACTGAAACAGCAATTAAATAACAACGTAACGTTAAACAGTAAGTAATGAAATTCATACACTACATTGAAAAAATAAGCAACATCAGTATTTACGGTTTAACCTCGTTGCTGATTTTCTTCATCTTCTTTTGTATCATGCTGGTTTGGCTTTTCAAATCTGATAAAAAGGAAATGGATGAAATAAGCCGAATTCCATTAGATAATAAATAAAATGATCTTATTAATATGAAAAAATATTTTTCACCCACAGTTTTGCTTAAGGTTTTTTTACCTTTTGTATTGCTGTTTACAGCATTGGCTGCAACTGCACAGGATAAAGCTGCAACAGCCGCAGACTCTGCTCCAAAAACAGTTTGGAACAATCCTGTTGCTATAACCATGCTTGTAATTATTTTAATTTTACTTATAGTAATTGCAGTACTTGCAAGTGTTGTTACCGGCACGGCCAAATGGCAGAATATGCAACTTAAAAATTCAGGAGTAATTAAAACAATTGCAGGGATTGCAGTTCTTCTGTCTCCGGCATTAGCATCAGCTCAGGATGCAGCAGCACCTGTTGCTGAAACTTCTTCTGTTGCAGGATTAACTACTACCACTTTCTATCTGCTGGTAAGTGTTATTGCTGTTGAATTGCTGGTTGTTTTGCTGCTTGGCCTTTTTGTAATGAAGTTTTTAAGCAAACAAAATGTATATGTTGCTCAAACAGCAGGTGCTGCAGGCGCCGCTGCCCCTGCAAAATTAACCTGGTGGGAAAGGTTTAACGGTTTTCGTCCTGCTGAGCAGGAATCAAATATTGATCTTGGTCATGATTATGATGGTATCCGTGAACTGGATAATAAACTTCCGGGCTGGTGGCTTTGGGGTTTTTATCTGACTATTATTGTAGGCATCATTTACTTCTACCGTTACGAAGTTTCCCATAAAGGTCTTTCAAGTAAAGAGCAGTATGAAGTTGCTGTGAAAGATGCGGAAGCTAAACAAAAAGCATTTTTGGAAAAAGCGGGTAATAATGTTGACGAAAACACTGTTACTGTTTTAACCGATGCTGCTGCAATCAGCGCAGGTAAAGCCAACTTCATAAAAACATGTGCTACCTGTCATGGAAACGAAGCACAAGGTAATATTGGTCCAAACCTTACTGACGATTACTGGATTCATGGCGGAAGTATTCAAGATGTGTTTAAATCAATCAAATACGGATGGCCTGATAAAGCTATGCAAAGCTGGAAGGATCAATATTCCCCGTTGCAGATTCAGCAATTGGCAAGCTATATTAAATCTGTTCGTGGAAGCAATCCTGCAGGAGCAAAAGAAAAGCAAGGTGAATTGTACAAAGAAGATGGGGGCGCACCTGCAACAGATTCTCCGGCAGTTAGTGTAACAAAAGACACAACCGCAGCGAAATAATAGAAATAACTTCGGCAAAAAAATTATGGCAGAGTCAGAAATAAAAAGCGTAGAATCTTTTCGTGACAGGATTGGAACAGTAGATGAAACAGGTCACAGAAATTGGGTGTTTGCCCAAAAACCTAAAGGAAGATTTTATAATGCAAGGACGTATGTAAGCTGGTTCTTTTTTCTTCTCTTTCTGGCTCTGCCTTTTATTTACATAAACGGCCGGCCGCTGTTTATGTTTAATGTGCCGAAAGCGAAATTTATCGTTTTCGGTCATATTTTCTGGCCACAGGATTTCTTCATTTTCGCAATTCTGATGATCACATTTGTTGTGTTCATTGTACTCTTTACTTCAGCATTCGGACGTTTATTTTGCGGCTGGGTTTGCCCTCAGACTATTTTCATGGAAATGGTTTTCCGCAAAATTGAATATGCGATTGAAGGCGACGCACCTCAGCAAAAATTACTCGCTGCTTCACCATGGACAACTGAGAAAATTGTAAAAAAACTTACGAAGCATGTAGTGTTTTATTTGCTGGCATTTATCATTGCCAACTTCTTTTTAGCTTATATCATAAGTGTAACTGAATTGTGGGCAATGATTCAGCATCCGTTTGAAAACGTAGGCACTTTAATTGCATTGATGATTTTCAGTGCGGTGTTCTATGCTGTGTATGCTTTTTTCAGGGAACAGGCTTGTATTGTGGTTTGTCCTTACGGAAGATTGCAAAGTGTATTGCTCGACAGAAACTCAATGGTGGTTGCTTATGATTACAAACGTGGTGAAGAGAGAAAGAAATTCAATAAAAAAGAAGAACGCACTGCAGGTGATTGTATTGATTGCAGGCAATGCGTAAAAGTTTGTCCTACGGGTATTGATATCCGTAACGGTACACAGATGGAGTGTGTTGGATGTACAGCATGTATTGATGCATGCGACAGTATGATGGATAGCGTTGGCTTTAAGCGGGGATTAGTTCGGTATGCAAGTGAAAATGGAATTGCCAATCACGAAAAGCTTCATTACACCCGCCGTATGCGTATGTACACAGCTTTGCTCGTGGTGCTTGTCAGTTTATTAACCATTTTACTTCTTTCACAAAAAGATGTAAAGGCTACAGTTCTTCGTTCAGCAGGTATGTTGTACCAGGAAAGAGGTGTTGACAGCATTTCCAACTTATACAACATAAAAGTGTCAAATAAAACAATGGAAAATATTCCATTAACTGTTAGGCTTGAAGGAACAGATGGAACTGTGCAAATGGTGGGAGATTATGTTCATGTAAAAGCGGAAGAACAGGGCAATGGATCATTTTTCATTATTATTCCTAAGAAAGCAATTACACAGAAAAAAACGCCATTAAAAGTGGCAATTTATAACGGCAGCAAGAAAATAGATGTGCTTAAAACCAATTTCCTTGCTCCGGTATATGGTAAATAGATAACAATAACCAACATCTCAATATGAAACTGAACTGGGGTCATAAACTTACTCTTGGTATCCTTCTTTTCATGGGATTCATTTTTTTCCTTGTTTACAGGGCAACAAATACAAATTATGATCTGGTAAGCAAGGATTATTATAAGGATGAATTGCAGTACCAGGATGTAATTGATGGTACAAACAGAGCCAATCACCTCAGCTCATTATTAATAATAAAGCAGGAGGGAGAAAACATCAGCTTGCAGTTTCCAGCAGAAATGAAAGGGAAAAAAACAAAGGGCAAAGTTTGGTTTTATTGCCCGACAGATGCCAAAAAGGATAAAAAAATATCTTTTGAGTCAGACATTAATGCAACGCAGATTTTTTCAGCAAAAGAAATATCAGCCGCCAATTACATTGTAAAAACATCGTGGGATACAGATGGCGTGAGTTATTATAACGAACAACCATTAATTGTAAAATAATGTTTGAAGCTGTAACTGCAGGATTATTGCTTGGTGCTTTCAGTAGTTTGCACTGTATTGGCATGTGCGGGCCGCTTGCGCTTGCATTACCTGTTCAGCACCTTGCATTATGGCAGCAAAGGGTTGCAGCATTTACATATAATACAGGGCGTATCATTACATATTCTGTTTTGGGAATTGCATTTGGCTTTGCCGGGCGAACAATTTACATGGCAGGTTTTCAACAATGGCTTTCAATAATTACCGGAGTGGTAATCCTTGTTTTTATTGTTCAATATTATTTTTTAAAACACACATGGCAACCACGTTGGTCGCAAAAGTTAAATGAATTTGTGCAGCGGCTGATGATTGGTTTATTAAATAAAGAACGGAAAACGTCTTTTCTTTTCCTGGGAATAGTGAACGGATTACTGCCTTGCGGAATGGTGTATGTGGCCCTTGCCAGTGCATTAAATTTCAGCAGGGTGGAACAAAGTACATTATTCATGGCTTCGTTTGGTGCGGGAACTTTACCGCTGATGTTGTTATTAACCATTATCGGTAACCGGCTTGGTTTTTCGGTAAGGAAAAAAATTAAAAATGCAGTGCCTTATTTAATGACTGTTATGGCCTTTATTCTTATCCTGCGAGGAATGAATCTTGGAATACCATATATCAGTCCGGTGCTCGCAAATGCGCCCGCAGACGCTTTAAACTGTCATTAAAATGCTTGATACGGGCCATGATGAGTATCAGCATGGGTGGTGACGTTTGTTATTATCATCCAATAGGGAGGTTTTTAGATTTGCTAATCGGGATGAATATTACCTGCATCCCATAAAAATGATGATTATTACTATGGCTTTAAATAACAAAATTCTTCAGTACCGGCACGAGAGCGATACATGGAAGCGTTACCTGCAGTTTATTCAGCAGGAAAACAACCATTTGAAGAATAGGCTGTCGCAGGTATTACAATCCGACACAGATCATGAATTTCTGGAACGGGCAGAATATTTCCAGAATAAATTCATTACCGAAGATGATACTGTAAACATGCTTCGCCAGGACATTCATGAACTTGATGTATTGCTTACAAAAGAATTGCAGGAAGATGGGGCAGTGATAAAAGAACTGCAGAAGAAACTTAAAAAAATGAACAAGGATATGGATATAGTTGAAAAGCAGTTCAGCAAGCTGAAATCTGATTTCAATCTTTATCTTACTGAGTCAATATAAATCCAATTCGTAAGGAAGAACATAGCTTACTTAAATGCCCCGCAATTGCGGGGCATTGTTTTTAAATTCTTTTCAGCAAAACAATATAGGTGGGAAAGTGATCGCTGTAGCCTCCCCGGTATGTATTTCCATCCCAGGTCCGCATGGGATAACCTTTGTATTTACCAACATTTTCAACCATAAATTCTTTGTTGAATATATGCTGTTGGTAAAAAAAGAAACCTTTTTGTTCTTTGTTGAGCCATGGAAACGAAATTAATATCTGATCAAAAAGCCCCCATGCATCCTGGTATGCTATTGTGCCGATACCGTTTTTATACAACTCCATCCATGGGTTAAACATCCCGCCTTTTCTTACATCTTTTTGTTTGCCTTTTGCATTAATGACTTTTGTTATGCTGTTGTTTACAGGATCGTCATTTAAATCGCCCATTACAATGAATTTTGCTTCGGGCTCAGTTTTTAAAATTGAATCCATATGATTGCGGCAAACCCTGGCTGCTGCTTCCCGGGCAGGGGCGCTTCGTTCTTCGCCACCGCTGCGGCTTGGCCAGTGATTAACATATACATGAATTGTTTCTCCGTCAAGTTTGCCTTTTACCCATAGAATATCTCTTGTATAATAAGCATCTTTTGTTCCACTTGGCAGTTTTACAAACAGCTTATCGCTTTCTTCAACGCTGAAATATTTTGGGTTGTACAGCATTGCAACATCAACACCTCTTATATCTTTTGAATCGTAATGCACAATACGGTAATTTCTTTTTGCCAGCAGTTTGTGCCTTACAAGATCATTCAGAACGGTGTCGTTTTCTATTTCAGCCACGCCCAGAATGGCAGGCCCGTCAACATTCTGATTGGTGCCTATTTGTGAAATAACTGTTGCAAGATGTTGTATTTTATCCCAGTAAATTGTGCTGTTATAATTTTTAGGGCCAGCAGGTGTAAACTCATCATCATTTACTTTCGGGTTATCAATTGTGTCATAAAGGTTTTCAAGATTGTAAAAACCTGCAATTGCCATTTTGTATTGCGGTTTTGTTGTTTGACCGTTTGTGCCAATGGCAGTAAGCAAGAGGATTATCAGCAGTAAATTTGATCTTTTCATATAGCCAAAATAGGCTGCAAACATAACAACAAAACCATCGCTGAAACAAAAAATTGCAGTTAAAGAAAAAATAATCTGCTGTGACTATTTTTATTTTGATGTGTGGTTAAACTGACAGAATTTCGCAGATTCAAACCGTATTAAATGTTAAAAACAAAACTGCTGCTTCTGTTCCTGTGTGTCGGAACCATCGTTCATGCGCAGCAAAAGAATCCTGTTGACACACTACCCGCCAGGGATACTTCGGTAGAGGAAATAAAGGAGAGTGTAATGGAAAACATTCCTGTTGTTTCTTTAGATGACAATGATCTTGGTGATGCAAGTTCGCAGAATGTATCTTCGCTTCTTACAGCCGGTCGTGATCCTTTTTATTCTGCGGCTTCCTTTAACTTCAGTGCTGTTCGTTTCCGCATCAGGGGTTATGAGTCTGATCTTTTCGGTACCTACATGAACGGAATTCCGATGGAAAATCTTGACAATGGTTTTACACCGTTTGGCCTTTGGGGCGGATTAAATGATGTATTCCGCAACCGTGATGTTTCAAGCGGATTACGTTACAACACTTACACATTTGGTGATATTGGAAGTAACACCAATATTGATGCAAGGGCAAGTAAGCAAAGAGCACAAACAAGTTTAAGTTATGCGTATTCAAACCGTAACTATAATCACCGCATTATGCTTACTCATTCCACAGGAATGAGTAAGAAAGGCTGGGCCTTTTCTTTCAGCGGCAGCCGCCGGTATGCCGATGAAGGTTATGTGCCGGGTACTTATTACAATGGCTGGAGTTATTTTGCAGCTGTTGATAAGCGTGTTGGTCAGCGTCATTTATTATCGTTGGTTGCATTTGGTGCGCCAACTGAAAGCGGCAGGCAGGGAGCATCAGTAATGGAAATGCAGGATCTTGCAGCTACGCATTACTACAATCCTTTCTGGGGTTACCAGAATGGAAAAGTGAGAAATGCAAGTGTAGCCCGGTCGCACCAGCCTTATGCAATCTTTACACATGATTTTCGTATTAACAATAAAACATCACTTGTAACAGCAATTGGTTATTCTTTTGGCGACAGAAGTACAACTGCTCTTGATTGGTATAACTCAGCCGATCCCCGTCCTGATTATTACCGTTATCTCCCAAGCTATTATAAAACAACTGATCCTTTACAGGCTACTCAGATGGAAGCTGCAATGAGAAACGATATTAACCTGCGGCAGATTAACTGGGCAAAATTATACCTGGCAAATAAAAGCAATACTGAAACTGTTACTAATGTAAATGGAATTGCAGGTAATAATGTAACAGGTCACCGTTCACATTACATTATTGAAGAAAGAGTGATTAACACACAGCGCTTCAATTATAATTCAGTACTCAATACACGTGCAGGCGACCATGCCGATCTTACTTTTGGTGCGGCATACCAGTGGCAAAAAAACCGGTACTTTAAACAGGTAAATGATTTGCTGGGTGGTGATTTTTATGTTGACCTGAACCAGTTTGCTGAAAGAGATTTTCCGCTCAATGCAAATGCTAATCAGAACAACTTACTTGCGCCCAACAGAATTTTAAAAGCTGGTGACAAGTTTGGCTATGATTACGACATGTATATGAACAGGGCTGCCACATGGGGTCAGGGTGTATTTAAATTTAATAAGGTTGATTTCTTTGCTGCTGCAGAATTATCGCATACGCAGTTTTTCAGAGATGGCCACGCTGTTAATGGTTTATTCCCCGACAATTCTTTTGGTGTAACAAAGAAAAACAACTTTACAAATTACTCTTTGAAAGCCGGGATTACTTACAAGCTGAACGGACGTAACTACTTCTTTGTAAATGGTGCTTATTTAACAAAGGCACCTTACTTTGATAACATCTATATTTCACCCCGTACAAGAGATTTTCAGCAGGAAAATCCGCAGAGTTCAATTGTTCAGTCTGCTGAGGCAGGTTATGTGCTCAACAGTCCAAACATTAAAATCAGGTTAACTGGTTACTACACAACTTTTCAGCATGAGTATAATGTAATCTCTTTCTATCATGATGACTACCGCAATTTTGTAAACTATGCATTGAGCAATATTGACAAAGTTCATTTTGGTGGTGAGTTTGGATTTGAAGCAAAAATTGTAGGTGGATTATCATTGAACGGAGCTGCTGCAGTTGGCCGTTATTATTACAACAGCCGTCAACATGCACAAATAACTCTTGATAACAGTTATGCCCCACTTGGTGAAGAAACCATTTTCAACAATAATTACCGTGTTCCTTCGTCACCGCAGGAAGCATATAGCTTTGGATTCAATTACCGTTCACCTAAATTCTGGTATGTAAGTTTAACAGGTAATTATTTCGACCAGATGTGGCTTGATTATAATCCGATCCGCCGTACACAAAGTGCTGTTGATGGTTTGGAATATAAAGGTGATTTGTGGAATGCAATCCTCAAACAAACTCAGTGGGATCCGCAATATACACTTGACTTTTTTGGCGGTTATTCATGGAAGTTGCCAAGAAATATGGAGATTAATCATAAAAGCACATTTCTTGTTTTTAATCTTGGTGTAAATAATATTCTTAATAACAAGGACATCATCACCGGTGGTTTTGAACAACTGCGTTTTGATTTTGAAAACAGGGATATTAATAAGTTTCCACCTAAGGTATATTACGCTTATGGTTTAAACTTCTTTGCAAGTGCAACACTCCGCTTCTAAAACATTATTTAAAATGACTACTAATAATAGAAATATGAAAAAAGTACATACCTGGTTTGGCAGCTTACTGATGCTGTTAACCGCTGCGTTCATCTTAAACTCCTGTACCAAAAAGTTTGATGAACCGCCTGCACCCACAGATCCGGCTCTTACTGTTACACACACCATTAAACAGTTAAAGGCATTGCATACAGTTTCCGGTGCGTATGATGTAATTAATACAGATGTGATTATTGCAGGTACTGTTGTGGCAAATGACAAAAGCGGTAACATGTATAAAGAAATTTATATCCAGGATGAAACAGGTGGTATTAATGTAAAGCTTGATGCAACCGGTTTGTATAACTCTTATCCTGTAGGCCGTAAGGTTTACATTAAATGTAAAGGTCTTTGCCTGTCGGATTACAACAGGTTACCACAGCTTGGTGTAAAAGCAACAGTTGCAGGTTCTCCTTCACTGGAAGCAATTGCATCAAACATGGTTGATCAGTATTTGTTTGGCGGTACTTTGAATAATCCTGTTACTGCAAAGGTTGTTACAATGAGCCAGCTTACAACAAATATGACAGACGATAACCTGGGTACGCTTATTCAGTTAAATAATTATGAATTTATTACTTCTGATACCAGCAAAACTTTTGCTGATACATCTGCGTACAAAAATTCGGTAAACCTTACAGTTAAAAGCTGCCAGGCAGGATCATCTGTTATTATCCGCTCAAGCGGTTACTCAAACTTTGCAGGGATAAACGTACCTAATGGTAACGGAACACTGTATGCGATTTATACAGTTTATGGTACAACCAAACAGCTGATTATACGTGATACTGCTGATGTGAAATTTTCAGGTATCCGTTGCGGACAGGGAGCAACAACGCCCATGAACATTGCCGATTTAAGGGCTTTGTTTACAGGCACTGCTACCATTGCTCCTGATGCAAAACGAATTTCAGGTATTGTTATCAGCGACAGAACAACTTCAAATCTTAATGCACAAAACATCGTACTGCAGCAAGGTAACGGACAGGCAGGTATTCTTATACGTTTTGATGCAGCACATAGTTTTAATCTCGGCGACTCAGTTGATGTGAATGTATCGCAGCAGGAATTGTCGGAGTTTAATGGTTTGTTACAGGTTAACCTTGTGCCGTTAAGTTACGCAACAGTAAAGGCCAGCGGTAAATCAATTACACCAAGAGTTGTTACACTGGCTGAAGCAAATACAAATTTTGAAGCGTGGGAATCAACATTGGTTAAAACCGGACCTGCTGCAATGTCGGGTGGTACCGGTGGCACTTACAGCGGAAGTGTTACAATGAATGACGGAGCAACACTTATTCTCTTTACTGCTTCAGGAGCAACATTTTCATCACAAACTTATCCAACTGCTGTTACTTCTCTTACCGGTTATTTAACCCAGTTTGGAACAACAAAAGAAATTGCAGTCCGCAATCCTTTAAGTGATGTGGTTGCTGCAAGTGGCGGCAGTGGTTCAGGTGTGGCATTAACCACATCTCCCTACACACAGAATTTTGATGGAATTGCAGCGGGATTGCCAACCGGCTTTTTTGCAAAAATCGGTTCCACTTCTGCTTCCATCGGCACTGGTGATATGCCGGTATATGGTTCCGGTTTAGGAACGGGCACTTTATGGAATCAGACAAGTGCGGGTTTGAAGAATTTTGCATCTGCAACCGGTTTAACTGCAACATCGGATGCAACTGCGCAGGGTGCGGCAACAAACAGAGCGTTGGGAATCCGTCAAACAAGTTCAACAGGATATGATCCCGGTGCTGCATTTGTATTCCGTATTGATAATACCATTGGTAAAACAAACTTCCAGTTAAGTTTTCTGTTACAATCACTGGACAATACCATTGGCCGTACAACTACATGGACTGTTGAATATGGTTTTGGTGCATCGCCAACCAGCTTTACTGCAATTGCCACTTCTCCTGCAACGCTAACAACGGGGCCAACTTTTGCAAGTACTCCTGTTACTGTAAATTTTGGAACAGCGCTTAACAATCAGGGTCAGCCAATCTGGATACGGATTGTTGCGCTTGGTGCAACAACAGGCAGTGGAAGCAGAGCATCTACTGCTATTGATGATTTAAGCCTTAGCTGGAACTAATACAACCTGATCTATAAACAGAAGCCCCGTTTTTGACGGGGCTTTTTTGTTTGGAAATATTTTATCAGAGATGAATGAGTTTAATTGTGTTCCTGGTTTGTTTTGATTCAATGATGAGAAAATATATTCCCGGGTTTAGTTGCGGAACGGAAAGTTGCACTGGTGTACCGGCAAAAATATTTTTGTGCTGATATGTTGAAATGATTCTTCCGTTTACGTCCATCAATTTCATCCATACATCCTGCAATGATTTTTGAGCAGTAATTGTTACACTTTCTTTAAACGGGTTTGTGCATGGTTTAAACAATAGCTGTTGCCGGAGGACTTCCTGAATTGCAGTAGTGCCTGCCGACAAATTATATTTTGAAAAAACAGGATAGTGGTCGGATGTATTATGTGCGGTGATATAGTCGGGGACAATTGTTACCACATCGGTTTTTATTTGGGCTGAACCGGGCACATAATACGGTTCCATTTCGTTTGAGATAATATGGTTGTCAATTACGTTGGGAAAACTGATCATGCTTGACTGGCCGGCAACACCCAGCGGAAGTGTAATGGAGTTGTAGCGATCAGCATCGGTACTGTCCATGATGATGGGGTTGTATGATGATACGCTTGCGCTTGTATAAATGCTTGTGTTCAAGGCATCGTTATAATCGCCAATGAGAATAGTATTTGATGTATTGTACCGGAGATCGAAACTGTCTTTTAATTCCTGTGCCCCTGCAAGCCTTCTTGTATAATCGCTCAATGTTGCCCCGGCTTTTCCGTGAATGACAATGAAGTTTACATCTTTGCTTGTGCTGTTAATTGTAACTGTGGCTGAAAGCATAAACGGAAACCTTCCTGATGCCCAATTGGAATAGGCATTTGAGCTGCTGGTGAGCAGGCCCCTTGCAGTTACATTGGAGAAGATGGATTTACGGTAAATAAATGCAAGCTTTTGCCCCGGCAGCCAGTTGCCGCTTGATGGACTTGTGGCGAGTGAACAAAACGGGCTGATGTAAAAACCATATTCATTTGCTCCAAGAAAATCAACGACTCTTCTCAGCCGCATGGTATCAACAATTTCAACAAGGCCATACAAATCAGCATCGAGCCATTTGAGAATTTTACCTGCATTTGTTTCCTGCAGATTTTTATCGGACGGTCCGTTTGATGCTGAGCCAAACCATTCAAGGTTCCAGCTTACAACATCTAAAGTGCCGGCACTGCCTTGTGCAAACGATAATTGCAGTAACAGCGTGCCTGTAATAATGAGCGAAACAATTTTTTTCATGCAACGGATATATTCAGCAAAAATACTGATACTGTTGCTGAACAGGGCAAACTGATTTGTGCTAAATAAACACCCTGTTATTGTAGTTGTAGTTTTCCCTGAATTCTTTTGGGGTGCAGCTTTTTTTCTTTTTAAAAATACGGTTGAAGTTTGAAATGTTATTGAAGCCGCAGTTGTAAGCAATTTCGGAAATGGATTGTGTTGTATCAATCAGTTGCCGTGATGCATGACCAAGTCTTAATTCAAGTAAACTGTCAATAAAAGAAATGCCTGTGCGTTGTTTAAAAAAACGGCTGAAGGATACGGATGTCATATTAACCAGCCCTGCCACTTCATCGAGTGTCATGTTTTTATGAAAGTTCTGATTCATGTGATCGAGCACTTTTTCAATGCGGCGGCTGTTGTACGAAAGTTCGGCGCTGCTGAATGTTGTATCAGACAGTGTTCGCATGTTTCGTGATACTGAGAGGTCATGCAAAATGGATAAGAGCTCAAGTACTGAATCAAATCCATGCTTTTGATTTAAAGCCAAAAAACGTTCTGCAAGCAGGCGTGTGGTTTCGGCTGAAAAAAGAATTCCTTTAGCTGAACGTTCCAGCATTTTGCGTATGTAGCTCATCTGGTTCCGGCGCAGAAATTTTTCATCCAGCAGGTCTTTATGAAACTGTATGGTTACTTCTTTTATTTCTTTGCTTTTGCATTTATGTGTTTGCCACACATGGGGCAGGTTTGAACCGACAAGTACAAGTTCCATGTTGTCAATTTCGCCTAAATGATCGCCTATTACACGTTTTGCGCCTTTGGCATTCATGATGAAATTCAGTTCAAGTTCTTCGTGGCAGTGTAATGGAAAATCAAACTCACTTTTAACCCTGGAAAAGATGGTAAAACAATCGCTGCTGGTGAGAGGGGTGATTTCTCTCATGATATTGTCGTACATAATGGCAAGTTTGTGTTGTAAAATTATATACAATCAGATAATAAAGTACAATAATTTTTTTCTAATAGCATAAACAGTATTATTACGGAAAGCCTTTACAGGCAAGTATTTTACGCAGTTTGTGTATTTGTTAGTGCTATAAAGTACAAAATAATGATAATAAAGTATTAGTTTGGTATGTAGTAACACCTCTACATTTGTACAAATATTCTTGTCATATGAGAAAGTCTCGATTTCCCCGGGCAGTCGCCTTATTAATGGCGTTTGTCCTTTCTACACTAACTGTTTTCGCACAAACCAAAACGATCACAGGAATTATTACTGATCAGACGGGTGCCGCATTAAGTGGTGCAACTGTAAATGCAAAGGGAACAAAGGTTTCCACGCAAACTGATCAGAATGGTAATTTTAAAATTGCAGTACCATCATCTGCCACTACTCTGGTAATTTCTTATGTGGGTGCAAAAACCACAGAGATTGCCATTGAAGGTAAAACGGTACTGTCGGTAACACTTGATGTTACACAAACCAAACTTACCGAAGTGGTGGTAATTGGTTACGGACAAACAAAACGTTCAAACGTATCCACAGCCATTTCTTCTGTTTCAGAAAAAGATCTGAAGAATCTTGTTTTTACCGGTGTTGACCAGGCTATCCAGGGTAAAGTTGCTGGTGTGTCTGTTACCAACAACAGCGGACAGCCCGGTGGTGGTGTTTCGCTGCGTGTACGTGGTATTACCACCATTAACAGCAACGATCCGCTGATTGTAATTGATGGAGTTCCTTTTACTTCCAATACAATTACAAATACAGGGTATGATGCGTTGGGTGGATCAAATGGCCAGACAGGTAATAGTGTGATGGCTACTCTTAATCCGAATGATATTGCTTCTGTTGACATCTTAAAAGATGCGTCTGCACAAGCTATTTATGGTTCACAAGCTGCGAATGGTGTAATCCTCATTACTACCAAGAAAGGGAAAAAAGGCGAAGGAAAAATTTCCTACGACTATTATTTTGGTCAGTCGAGAATTGCAAAAAAGCTGAACATGATGAATCTCCAGGAATTTGCCATGTACCAGAATCAGCTTGCAACACCTGATGGTGTTACTCCACGTATTGTTGATTCTGTTGCTGAGTTCAGGAATCCTTCGATTATCGGAAAGGGAACAGACTGGCAGGAAGCTATCTTCAGACCAGCCAATATGCAAAGTCATCAATTGAGTTTTTCCGGCGGCAGCGATAAAACCAATTATTATATTTCACTTGGTTATCTTGATCAGGATGGTATTCTGATCGGTTCATCATTCAAAAGATATTCAAGCCGTTTCAGTCTGGATCACCAGATTAAGCGTTGGGCAAAAATTGGTATGAGTGCAAATGTTTCACGCAGCAACCAGCAAATTACACTGGCCGATGCTGCTGAAAGTACTATCTGGTGGGGTGCTATTCTGAGTCCGTTGGTTCCGCTTAAAAATTTAGATGGTACATGGGCTGGCGCAGGTACAAATACAACTGCAGGTGTTTACAACGCAAATGCGTTAAACCCTGTTGCAAGTGCCAACCTGAGAGGAAATAAAACAATCAACAATAACATTTTTGGTAATGTGTATGCTGATGTGAATTTGTTTAAATGGTTGTCTTTAAGAAATGAAATTTCTTATTCACTCAGTTACCAGAATAATGATGCGTTCCAGAAAGATGCTACGATTGGAACTTACTCACAAATCAGTAAGTTAATCCAGAGCCGTTCAAACAGTTATTATTACAATCTGCGTAATTTCTTTAATGCAAATAAAGTATTTGGCAAGCATGCAATTAATGGTGTATTGGGTCATGAAGTTCAGTATGGATATTGGGAGCAGATTTACGGCAGCAAGCCAAGTCTTGTAAACGGTATTCTTGATTTAAATGCAGGTAGTACAGATGCGTTAACATGGGGTTTATCAGGTGGTAAGAGCGACTGGGCAATTGAATCTTATTTTGCAAGAGCTAATTATACATACGATAACCGTTATAATTTATCTGCAAGTATCAGAAGAGATGGTACTTCAAAATTTGCGCCTGCAAAACGCTGGGGTTATTTCCCTGCAGTATCTGCTGCATGGACAGTTACCAATGAAAAATTTGCTGAATCAATCACCAATGTAGTTAACTCATTAAAAGTAAGAGTTGGTTATGGTGAAGTAGGTAATCAGAATCCGCCAAGCGGTTCGCCCAATCCGTTATTCAACTCTGCTGTAAGTGTATGGAATGGTGCAGTTGGTTTTGGCAGATCAACTTATCTCAACGGTATTGCTAACCCTAATGTAATATGGGAATCTGTAGCTTCTACAAACATTGGTATTGACTTTTCAATGTTCAAAAGCAAATTAGAAGTAAGTCTTGACTTGTATAAAAAATCTACAAAAGATATGCTCATCTTCAGTACAGGTGCTGCATACCTTGGTATTGGAGATCAGTGGAATGATCTGAAAGCTCCTGTTGGTAATGCAGGTAAAATGACGAATACCGGTCTTGATTTAACCATCAACTATACTCCAATCAGTAACAAAGATTTTAACTGGAAAGTAACCGGAATTTTCTCAACATTCAAGAATAAACTCGACAACCTGGCAAACCTTACAAGTAGCCTTGATGGTAAAGTTTACTATGATGGTTATTTGCTTACACATACAACTCCCGGTAATCCTGTTGGTACATTCTGGGGTTTGAAAACTGACGGTTTATACCGCACAGCCGAAGATTTAGCCAGCAGTTTACCTCAGTTTGGTTATGGAGTTGATATTAAACATACATGGCTGGGTGATATCCGTTTCAAAGATATCAGCGGACCAAATGGTAAACCTGATGGCGTGATTGATGCCAATGACTTCACCATTATCGGTTCACCTTATCCCAAATTCACTTATGGCTTAACCAACACATTTGCATATAAAAACTTCGATCTGTCTGTTTTCTTACAAGGAAGTTACGGTGCTAAGATTTATAACTTCCTGAAATGGCAAACTGAAGGTATGGCCAATCCTTACTGGAACCAGACAAAGGATGTGCTTAATAACCGTTATACAGCAGCTAATACAACCGGTAGTTTACCACGCTTTACCAGCGATAACGTAAACAACCGCTATGTCAGCGACAGGTATGTGGAAGATGGTTCTTACCTGCGCATTCAGAATATTACTCTCGGCTACCGCTTACCGGAAAAAATTGCAGGAAAGAATATTTTCAGCAATGCAAGAGTATATGTTACTGCTCAAAACCTGTACACATTTACAAAATACAGTGGTTACGATCCTGAAATCGGTGCATTTAACAGCAGTATAAAACTGCAGAATGTTGATATGGGACACTATCCTGTTCCACGCACATTTACAGCAGGTATTAACGTTGAATTTTAATTGATCAAGTTTTAAAAAAAAATATTATGAATAAAATATTTCTGAGCACAGCGTTGATTTTATTCATCTCTCTTGCATCCTGTAAAAAATCTTACTTAGATAATAAAGGAGCGTTAGATGGTACAACACTTGCCAACTATTATAATAGTGCCGATGAAGTGAGAAGTTTAACCGGCACATTATACAGTGGTCTTCCCTGGACGGGTTATGAAGAACGTGCAATGCCCGCCATTGGCGATATGATGGGTGGTAACATGTTTGTGTCTGCAGGTAATAACGACGACCAGGTTTTTTTAAATTTCACACTTGCTGCAACTGCAGTTCGTTTAGCTGATTCATGGAAATCACTTTACAAAGTGAATGGATGGGCAGCGTCTTATAAAAATGCACTGGAATTCAAGAAATCAACAGGTGGCGATGCAAGCTTTTTAGATCCTGCAATTGCTGAATGTAGTTTCATGATTGGTACCTGCTACTTTTATGTAGGCCGTGCATGGGGTGCAGCTCCTATTGTAACTGATCCCGGTAAAGTAGCGCTGGAAGGTACTTCCAGTAAAATTCCACGTTATCTTCAAACGGATGTACTGCGTTATGCAACAGAAAATCTGAAAGCAGCAGAAAAGAATTTACCTGAAACCGATGTTCCCGGAAGATTAACCAAATATTCTGCAAAAGGAATGCTTGCTAAATTATACCTGTACAGGGCAACTGCATTAGGTGAAGCTGCCTGTTACGACAGTGCAAAAATTAAAGCAGGTGAAGTGATTGCTTCCGGTAAATATGATTTACTTCCTGATTATGCTGCATTGTTTAACACAAGTTCAAATAATAACAGTGTTGAATCTTTATTTGCCATTCAGCATGCATTGAATGGAAGCAGCCCCTGGGGTGGTCCAAGTCTTTTACAACCCGACTTCGGTCCGTCCAATCTTGCAACCAAAGAAGCCAATATGTGGGAGTTGTATAAACCTTCTCTTGATATTATCAAGGCTTTTGAATCAGGCGACAAACGCAGGGCAGGTTCAGTAATGGAACATGGCTGGAGTTTCCCGACATGGAAACCAACTGTTGATGGTAACGCAGGTTACAATGCATTTATGGCTGGTGGTTATAAATATGATACGCTGCAGGCATTGAATGCAGGTGGCCAGAAAAATGAGGTGAGATCAAATATTGCAAAATACGTGGTTGGTCCCGGCAAGAGCTTTGGTGGTGAAACTGTATTGGGAATGCAGACAAGCATCAATACCATGTTCCTTCGTTATGCAGATGTATTGCTGATTTATGCAGAAGCTGTTTTAGCAAAAGGTGCTTCAACAACCGATGCAGCCGCACTTGCAGCTTTTAATAAAGTAAGAACAAGAGCAGGGCTTTCAACCAAATCATCAATTACAGCGGCTGATATTTTCCAGGAAAGAAGAGTGGAACTTGCTTTTGAAGGAGATTATTGGTTTGATGTACAACGCCAGGGCTTTACAAAAGCCAAGGCAATTATTATGGCGCAGAACCGTGGTTCAGTTGATAATGCAAGTTATGTTACTTCATTTACACAGGCTATGATGTATCTGCCGATTCCTGCAGGTGAAATAGTTACTGATCCTGAACTGGCGAAAGATCCGGTTGCGTATTATAAATAATAGTCTAAACCAATCTTAAAAAAAATTGTATGAAAAAATATTTTCAAAATATAATCAATAAGTTGCCGGTTGTACTCCTTCTTGCAGCAATTGTATTAACTAATTCCTGCTCAAAGGATTCAGATGGTTCAAATTTTTCAACCGCTGGTAATCCGGTATTCTCAGCCATCAGCATTGACAGTGGCGCCAATGGAGCTGTTGTTTATGTAACCGGTTCAGGTTTGGGCGATTTGCGCAGCATAATTTTCTCCAGCCAGAATGTGCCTGCATTAATTACGCCCACACTTAATACTGAAACTTCAGTTGTATTCAGGGTTCCTGATACTGCTTATGGTGGCAAGCAAAATATTGTTCTTACCAACAGCTTGGGAAAGAGCATAACAGTTCCGTTTAAAGTACTGGCATTTGCAACAGTGTCATCAGTATCACCTTCCACCGATTTTATGCCGGGATCTGTTCTTACCTTGAGTGGTGTTAACTTATCAGATGTTACTTCTGTAAAACTTACCGGAACCAGTGACGTGTGTACGATTGTTTCAAAGACGAAGAAGCAATTAGTGATCAGTATGCCTGCAACAACAAAGCCCCGTTCAACTCTGGATATAACCAATGCAACAGGTATTTCAACCACTACACAGGAGTTTGTAAGTGTGGCCAATGCAAGAGTGGTTTATGATGATGCATTACAAAACGGATTTCAATCGTGGAGTTGGGGTGTAGATAATATTAATTTCTCTTACGGAACGGAGAAAATGTGCGGCAGTTATGCAATGAATGCAGGCTGGACAGGTAGCTGGGGCGGATTGCAATTTGGCGGTGGCTCTATTGATTTAACCGGCATGAATTACTTAACCTTTTATGTAAAAGGAAGCGCAGCCGATCAGAAATATCAAGTGTGGCTGGATTGGGGCCCGACGACTGTTATCACTGTTCCAAAGAACGTGTGGACGTACTACAAATTTAAATTATCCGATTTTGCTCCGGGTAAAACTTCTGTTGGTACTTTCATTGTTCAGATACAGGGAGATGCTGTTGCTGGAAACTTATGGGATGATATTATGTTTATAAAATAAACAGTGATTTTATATTAACTGATAGTATTGTAAAATAAGTAAGCACCGCCTCAGTAGATCAGAATTTTATGCAGGGGCGGTGTTTTATTAAAAGAACTAAAAGGAATAGAAAATCTGAACAGGCAATTAAACCGGCTGAATATTTCAGGGTAATGCAAGCAATGCAGAAGTACATATTTTTTATATTGATTTTACAGGCGTTGTCGGTTAACGTATTTGCACAAACAACCATGCCTTCAGATAAAAAGGCAACCGGTGAAACCATTAACCTTTTCAATAATTTAAAACAGAAGCTGCAGGGCAGATTTCTCTTTGGGCACCAGGATGATCTGGCTTATGGTGTAAACTGGCGTTACCAAAAAGGAAGAAGTGATGTAAAAGAAGCAGCTGGTGATTATCCTGCATTATATGGTTGGGAGTTAAGTGGTATTGAGCTGGATAAAAAAATGAATATTGATAGTGTTCCGTTCAGTAAAATACAGCAGTTCATTAAAGAAGGTTATCAGCGGGGGGGAGTAATAACAATAAGCTGGCATGCAAACAGTCCGTTAGGTGAACATAAAACAGCGTGGGATACAACAAAGGGAACCGTTGCATCAATCATACCTGGCGGAACAAATCATCAGCTTTATAAAAACTGGTTAGATAAGGTGGCAGTTTTTTTTAACTCATTGAAGGGAACAAAAGGGGAGGCTATACCGGTGTTGTTTCGTCCATTTCATGAATTAACCGGCAGTTGGTTTTGGTGGGGGAAAAAACAATGCACTCCGGAAGAGTATAAAAGTTTATGGCGTTTCACTTTTCATTACCTGACAAATAAAAAGAAGCTGCATCATTTACTTTGGGTTTATAACACATCTGACAACTTTGAAACAAGAGAGGAGTTTATGGAGCGTTATCCCGGCGATGATGTTGTTGATGTACTGAGTATTGATGCGTACCAGGATAATGATCTGCAAAGCAATGAAATGTTTATAACGAAAGTAAACAGGCTTTTGCAGCTGATCTGTGAACTGAGTAAAGAAAAAAATAAAATTGCTGCACTTGCTGAAACAGGCTGTGAAGCTGTACCTTATAAAAAATGGTGGACTGATGTGCTGTTAAGGGCAACAGGAGAAAATAAAATTTCTTATGCACTTGTATGGCGAAACCATGGCTACCATACTGGAATGAAGAAGATGCATTATTATGCTCCTTACAAAGGACAGGTATCAGCAGTTGATTTTTTGAAGTTTTATCAAAACAAAAAAACAATATTTGAAAGGGATGCAAGGCAATTGAAGTTTTATTGAAATAGTTTTTTTGCAATCAATAGTAAGCAAACATGCGGGCTGATTCTTCAGCCTGCGATTTAAAAAATGAAAATGAAATCATAGAAAGTGAAACTTAGTATATACGATATCAGCATTACGATCCTGTACCTTGTAACGATGGTGATGCTTGGTTGGTTTTTGCGGAAAAAAGCGAGGCAAAACAAAGAGAGTTATCTCATGGGAGGGAAAAAACTGCCATGGTATATGCTTGGGATGAGTGATGCATCAGATATGTTTGATATCAGTGGTACAATGTGGATGGTGGCGCTGTGTTTTGTGTATGGTTTAAAAAGCATCTGGATCCCCTGGCTATGGCCGGTATTTAACCAGGTGTTTAATATGATGTACCTGAGTAAATGGCTCAGGAGGTCAAATGCAAATACAGGTGCTGAATGGCTGGGAACACGATTTGGACTTTCAGGAAAAGGAGTAAAAGGATCACACAGTATTGTTGTTGCGTTTGCATTAATCGGTTGTCTTGGCTTTCTTGCTTACGGTTTTGTAGGTCTTGGAAAGTTCATCGAAATATTTGTACCATGGGGTATCGTTAAACCTTACATCCCTTTTGAAGTGCCTGCACATTATGTAGCACACTTTTACGGTATTGTGTTTACACTCTTTGCTATGTTCTATTCCATTCTTGGAGGTATGCACAGTATTGTTCTTGGTGATTTGATCAAATACGCCATCATGACGATTGGATGCATTGCCATTGCTGCTATTGCAATGATTCATCTCAAAGACAACTCGTTAAACGTGCCTGCCGGATGGAACAATCCTTTCTTTGGATGGAATCTTAATCTCAACTGGGCAGGTATTATCAACGACGCCAACAAAAAAATTGCAAGTGATGGTTATGGTTTGTTTGGATTACTGTTTATGATGATGCTCTTCAAAGGTGTATTTGCAGCAGCAGCAGGTCCTGCACCAAACTATGATATGCAGAAAATTCTTTCCACCAAATCGCCCAAAGAAGCATCGAAGATGACAGGGTTTGTTTCCATTGTTCTGTTGCCTGTTCGTTATGCAATGGTGATTGGTTTAACCGTACTTGGCTTATTGTATTACAATCAGCTGCAACTTAGTGATGGAAGTGGCGGAGTTGATTTTGAGCGCATACTTCCGGGAGCCATTAATAATTTTCTTCCGGTTGGTATATTAGGTCTTGTACTTACGGGATTACTTGGTGCATTTATGGGAACTTTTTCCGGAACGCTCAATGCAGCACAGGCGTATATTGTTAACGATATATACCTGAAATACATCAATCCTTCTGCAACAACAAAGAAAGTAATTACAATGAACTACCTGGTTGGGGTTGTAGTTGTTGCAACAGGTGTGGTACTTGGGTTCTTTGCAAAAGATGTTAATAGTATTCTGCAATGGATTGTTTCCGGTTTATATGGCGGATACATTGCAGCCAATGTGCTGAAATGGTACTGGTGGCGTTTTAATGCCAATGGATTTTACATTGGTATGCTTACCGGTGTTGCAGGTGCACTGGTGTTTTCAAGACTGTTTACAGGAATTGAATTTTTATATTATTTCCCGCTGTTGTTTTTATTGTCAGTAGCAGGAAGTTTGATCGGCACATTTACAGCACCGCCAACTGATGAAGGAATATTAAAGAAATTTTATAGTACGGTTCGGCCATGGGGTTTCTGGAAACCAATTCATGAACTCGTGGTGAAGGATGATCCTTCTTTCGAACCGAACAAACGGTTTAAGCTGGATATGTTTAATGTGGCACTTGGTATTATTGCGCAGTTGTGTATGACCATACTGCCGATGTACATTGTTCTTTCCATGCATTTACCATTATTGATAACCATACTTATTTTAACCCTGGTTATACTCATCCTGAAAAAAACATGGTGGGATAAATTAGAAGATTGATCACTATAATCCGATTGTTATGCGTAATAATTTTTACAATCGCCTGGCAAAACTTGAGCAGGAGCATGAAAACCTGCTTAACAGAAAAAACGAAATCGCTGAAGAAGGAAACGGAATTTTTAATCGTTATAAATTTCCTGTATTAACAGCAGAGCATACACCATTGTTCTGGCGTTATGATCTGAACATTGAATCGAATCCTTACTTAGTGCAGCGTTTTGGAATTAATGCTGCGTTTAATGCAGGGGCAATTAAATGGAACAATAAATACATTGTTGTAGCCAGGGTAGAAGGTGCCGACAGGAAATCTTTTTTTGCCGTTGCAGAAAGTCCGAATGGTATTGATAATTTCAGGTTCTGGGATTACCCTGTAAACATGCCTGAAACGGATGAACCCGATACAAATATTTACGACATGCGTTTAGTGCTTCACGAAGACGGATGGATTTATGGTTTGTTCTGTACCGAACGCAGAGATCCTTCTGCACCACCAACCGATCAGTCATCGGCAGTGGCACAATGTGGTATTGCACGTACAAAAGATTTAAAAACATGGGAGCGTTTGAAAGATTTAAAAACGCATTCGCCCCAGCAACGAAATGTTGTATTGCATCCTGAATTTTTTGATGGACGTTATGCTTTTTACACAAGACCGCAGGATAGATTTATTGAAGCAGGTAAAGGTGGAGGCATTGGTTTTGGTTTAAGTAAGTGCATGGAAGATGCAGTGATTGATCATGAACAGGTGATTGACCCGAAAGTATATCATACTGTTTATGAAATGAAGAACGGGCTGGGTCCTGCGCCAATTAAAACAGAGAAAGGATGGCTGCATCTGGCGCATGGTGTGCGCAACACAGCTGCAGGTTTACGTTATGTGCTGTACATGTTCATGACTGATCTGGATGATATCACGAAAGTGATTTACAAACCTGCCGGTTATTTTATGGCGCCTGAAGGTGAGGAAAGAATTGGTGATGTTTCGAATGTTGTGTTCAGTAACGGATGGATTGCAGATGATGACGGTACTGTATTTATTTATTACGCTTCGTCAGACACACGGATACATGTGGCAACTACAACCATTGAACAGTTGCTTGATTATGTAATGAACACCGCACCTGATGGTTTTACTTCAGCTAAAACAGTTCAAACGTTAAGCCAGCTGATTGATAAAAATCTTTCGGGAGCAAATGTTGTTACTGATCTTAAAGCAAATGCTTCGCTCAGGTAATGATTGTGTTAAATGAAGATATGAAGCAGGAACTGCTGTTGCGGTATAAAGCTGAAATGAGGAAGGAACTGGATGATATTCTTTCTTACTGGATGAAGTATACGGTTGATGAAGTTCATGGTGGTTTTTGTGGCAGTGTAAACAATCAGAACATTGCTGATCCGGATGCTGCGAAAGGAATTGTATTGCATGCAAGGATCTTATGGAGCTTTTCAGCAGCTTACCGTCTTGCAAAACAGGAAGAGTATTTTGTATTTGCACAAAGAGCCTATCATTATATTTCTGATTTTTTCTTTGATCATGAATTTGGCGGAGTCTATTGGTCGGTTGAAGCTGATGGTAAACTGCTTGATGGCAAGAAGCAGATTTATGGCCTTGCTTTTTGTATTTACGGGCTTGCAGAATATTACAAAGTATGCAATGATTCTTCTGTTCTCGACAAAGCCATTGAATTGTATAAACTGATTGAGCAGTATAGTTTTGATGAAAAGAAGAACGGTTATATTGAAGCATTCACAAGAGAGTGGAACGAAATAGCCGATTTGCGTTTAAGTGAAAAAGATAATAACGAACGAAAAACCATGAATACGCATTTGCATGTGATAGAAGCATATGCAAATCTTTTTTCTGTTTGGCCTGTTGATGAACTGAAAAACAGAATTTCTAATCTTCTGCAGCTGTTTGATGAACATTTCATCAACAAAAACAATTACCACCTGCATCTTTTCTTTGATGACGACTGGCATTCAAAATCATTATTACAATCGTACGGGCATGATATTGAAGCTGCCTGGTTGTTGCAGCAATGTGCTGAAATCATCAATGATGAAAAATGGATAAAACAGTTCAGGTTATATGCTGTGCCTGTTGCCGATGCAGCTGCAGAAGGATTGGATAAAGATGGTGGTTTGTGGTATGAATATGAACCCGCAGAGAATCATCTTATCACTGAAAAGCATTCATGGCCACAGGCTGAAGCAATGATTGGTTTTTTTAATGCTTACCGGTTATCAGGTCATGAAAAATATTTACAGTATTCACTTCACAGCTGGGAGTTTGTAAAAAAGTATATCAGGGATCAGGAAGGAGGAGAATGGTTTTGGGGAGTGAATAAGGATTACAGCCTGATGGAAAAAGATAAAGCAGGTTTCTGGAAATGTCCCTATCATAACAGCCGTGCCTGTATTGAATTGATGAAACGAATTTGAAATTCTTAAACTGATTGATATGTTTCTTAAACGATTGATGATTGCATTTTGCGTAATAAGTGCAATGCTTGTTAATACTTTTTCTTCCTGTAAAAAACCAAAAGTAACTCCCACACCAGTTGATACTACAGGAGTACAGCCACAGGTTGATCCAACGCTTGCCAATACCATTGGATTTTTTATGGATGACTGGGAAGCAAAAAATTTTACTGCACCAACTACGTTTACCAACACAACAGCTCCCGCAGCTGCAGGTGTTACAGTAACAATCGACAGGAGTAATGTGATTACAAAAATTCCACGCTCAATTTCAGGAGGTAATTCCAATTTATGGATGACGCAGATTGTAACAGAAACCGATCTCATGGATTATATCACAACACTTCATCCGCATATCATCCGTTTTCCCGGCGGAAGTATCAGTGATATTTTTTTCTGGAATGCACAGCCAAATACTCCACCTGCTGATGCTCCGTCACAATTAGTTGCGGCTAACGGAACAAGTTCGGCTGCAGGTTTCTGGTATGGAAAAAATACATCCAGCTGGACTTTTTCTGTTGATAATTATTACAACATGCTTCAGCAAACGGGTAACCAGGGAATGATTACCATCAACTATGGTTATGCACGTTATGGCACCGGTACAAATCCTGTTGCTGCTGCTGCACATCTGGCAGCAGATTGGGTACGTTATGATAATGGCCGTACAAAGTATTGGGAAATTGGTAATGAAAACTTTGGTGAATGGGAAGCTGGTTACCGCATCAATCTTGTCAATAACAAAGATGGACAACCGGAATATTTATCAGGCGCAGTTTATGGTCAGCATTTTAAAGTGTTTGCCGATTCAATGCGAAAAGCAGCACAGCAAATTGGTAAAACAATTTATATCGGTGCGGTGATGTCTGAATCAGTACCATTAAGCTGGTGGACAGAAACAGCTAAAAACTGGAACAGCGGTTTGTTTGTAAATGCAGGCAATACACCTGATTATTACATTGTGCATAATTATTACACCGATTATCAAACCAATGCAACAGTTGATCATATCTTGGGCACACCTGAAACGGTTACACAAACAATGATGAATTATGTAAAGCAATCCATCAACAATGTTGGCTTAACACAAAAACCCGTTGTGCTGAACGAATGGAACATCACTTCATCAGGATCAAAACAGCAGGTATCACATATCAATGGTATGCATGCTGTGATGGTGTTGGGTGAAGCATTAAAAAATAAATTTGGTATGACGGCAAGATGGGATTTTGCCAATGGCTGGAGTAATGGCGACGATCATGGAATGTTTAACAGTGGTGATGAACCTGATGGCGTTCCAAAATGGAATGCACGTCCCGCTTTCTATCACATGTACTTCTTCCAGAAATATCTTGGCGACAGGTTAGTTTCATCCACATCAACTTCAACCAGCATTGTAAGTTATGCCTCCTCATTTTCATCTGGCGAAACAGCGGTTGCATTGCTGAACAAAGGCACTGATTCAAAATCAGTTGAAATTGCATTTAAGAATTTCAAAAAGGGATCAAGATTTTACTGGTACACTTTAGCAGGTGCTGATGATAACGGCGATTTTTCAAGAAAGACGTTGGTAAACGGAACGGGTCCTGCTTACGCATCAGGTGGCCCTGCTAATTATAAAACCATCACACCAAATTCTGCATTAACGACAGATGGTGTGAGAGTAATTGTACCTGCACGTTCTTCTGTTTTTGTTGTGGTATCTAAACCATAAATACAGAAGCGTTAATTTGGATATTAAAATAAGTAATTTATGATACGTATTTACAAAGCTGCTGCATGTTCTTTACTGCTGATCATGTTATCGCTGAATGCAGTTGCACAGTCTTCAACAGTTAAGACAACAGAAAATGGAATTATTGTTTACCCGGATCCGCATATTTCAGGAAATGTAAAACAGGTGCAGTTGCTGGTGATGAACGACCATGTGATACGTGTTGTTGCGTCTCCTGAAATCAATCAGCCGCAATCAAAAAGCCTGGTTGTGATTCAGCAGCCGTCATCAGTGCAGTTTACTGTTACGCAAAACAAAGACTTTGTTCAATTGGGAACTGCTGATGTAAATGCAAGAGTTAATCTTTCAACCGGTGCAGTAAGTTTTTACGACAAGAAGGATCAGCTAATACTTGCTGAAAAAAATTACAATGGAAGAAAGATTGAACCCGTGATGCTGGAAGGTCAGAACCTGTATTCACTCAAACAAATGTTCGAAACAGCAGATGATGATGCGTATTACGGATTGGGTCAGCACCAGGATGATGTATGGAATTATAAAGGCAAGCAAACAATTTTCTTTCAGAACAATACAGAAATTGCCATTCCTTATCTTGTTTCAGTAAAAAACTACGGCATACTCTGGGATAATTATTCATACAGCAAAGCAGGAGATGTACGTCCTTTTCAGCAATTATCAGCATTGCATTTATATGATAAGAAAGGAAGCTCCGGCTGGTTAACTGCAACCTATGCCAACGATAAAAACAAAACTGCTGATGTGTTGTTTGAAAAAGCTGAATCAGAAATCTGGTATCCGTTTATGAATGATGCCAAACAAAAATTGCCCAAAGAATTTGCAATTGAAAAAGGAAGCATTACATGGGAAGGAAGTGTTGCTGCAAATGAAACAGGTAATTACCAGTTTAAATTTACTTATGGCGGATATTTGAAATGCTGGGTTGATGGAAAACTGATGTTTGATAAATGGCGCCAGGCATGGAATCCCGGAACAGCATTAATAAATCTTCCATTACAAGCTGATAAAAAAACTTCAATCAAAATTGAATGGATTCCTGATGGTGGTGAATCGTATATCTCTGCATCATTTTTACCACCGGCAACAAAAGAAGAAGCAAATACATTTTCTTTTGCATCAGAAGCAGGAAGAAAGATTGATTATTATTTTGTTCAAGGTAATAACATGGATGAAGTGGTGAAAGGTTACCGGCAGCTTACCGGTAAAGCACCGATTGTTCCAAAATGGGCAATGGGTTTCTGGCAAAGCAGGGAACGTTATAAAACACAGGATGAAATTATTGCTACTGTTGCTGAATTCAGGAAGCGCAAAATTCCCATTGACAATATTGTACAGGATTGGTTTTACTGGAGAGAAAATGCATGGGGCAGCCAGGAATTTGACCTGGCAAGATTTCCCAACGCTGATAGTTTAATGGATGTGCTTCATAAAAAACAACATGCACAGTTAATGATTTCTGTATGGCCAAAATTTTATGAAGGCATCAGCACGTACAATGAGTTTAACAAAAACGGATTTCTTTACACAAGAAATATTGCTGATAAACAAAAAGACTGGGTTGGCCCCGGTTATGTGTCTACATTCTACGATGTGTTTAACGACAGTGCAAGAAAAGCATTCTGGAATTTGCTTGACAAAAATTTGTTCAGCAAAAAAATTGATGCATGGTGGATGGATGCAAGTGAACCCGATATTCAATCAAATGTATCGTACGAAAAAAGAAAAGAACAAATGCACCCGCTTGCATTGGGTACTGCAGCAGAATACATGAATGCATATCCCATGATGAATGCAAGAGGTATTTATGAAGGTCAGCGTGGAAGTAATCCCAATCAACGTGTATTTCTTTTAACACGTTCAGCCTTCGCAGGTTCGCAACGCTATGCTGCAAGTGTATGGAGTGGTGATATTGGTGCACGATGGGAAGACATGCGTACACAAATCAGCGCAGGAATGAATTATTCCATTTCAGGATTACCCTACTGGACAATGGACATTGGCGGTTTTGCAACTGAAGTGCGTTACAACAAAACACCAATGGCTGCAAATGACCAGGAAGAATGGCGTGCACTCGAAGCACGTTGGTACCAGTGGGGAAGTTTTGTACCGCTGTTCCGTTCGCACGGACAGTTTCCATTGAGAGAAGTGTTCAACATTGCTCCTGAAAATCATCCGGCCTATCAAAGCATTTTGTATTACAACAAACTCCGCTACAGGTTATTACCTTATACCTATTCACTTGCAGGAAGTGCTTATTACAACGATTACACGATTATGCGTGGACTGGTAATGGATTTTGCAAAAGATAAAAATGTGTGGAATGTGGGCGATCAGTTTATGTTTGGTTCATCATTCCTTGTTAATCCTGTTTATACATACAAAGCAACCAACAGAAATGTGTACCTGCCTGCAGGACAAGGCTGGTATGATTTGTACAGTGGAAAATACATGGAAGGTGGTCAGCAGATTGTTGCTGATGCACCTTATGAAAAACTGCCGGTGTTTGTAAAAGAAGGATCCATTATTCCAACAGGTCCTGAACTGCAGTACGTAGCTGAAAAAGCTGCTGATCCGGTTACACTCTTTGTTTATACGGGTAAAGATGCTTCGTTTGTATTGTATGAAGATGAAGGTGTGAATTACAATTATGAAAAAGGAAACTTTTCTGAAATTCCTTTTACCTGGAATGAAGAAACAAAAACATTTACCATTGGCGACAGGAAAGGAAGTTTTGCAGGAATGCTGAAGAACAGAACATTTTATATCAAGATCATCAGCAAAGAAAAAGCGGCGCCAATGGAATTTGCCATCAGTGCTGCAGATAAAAAAGTAAATTATAAAGGAAAGAAAATTGTTATCAAACTCTGATTAAAAAGAAATGCGCAAATGTTTTAACGGAAATTATTTTTCTTCTGCACGGGTAACAGTGATGCTGTTGCTGATGATTTGTTTTATTTCTTCGAATGCACAGCAATCATTCGGTCCGAGAGAACATGTATTGATTGATGATAACTGGCGTTTTGCATTTGGTCATTTGTACGATGCTGAAAAAGATTTTCAAACCGGCACTGGTTATTTTTCCTATTTCGCAAAAGCAGCTTATGGCGATGGTGCAGCAGCAGCAGGTTTTGATGACCGCCACTGGAGAAAATTAAATCTCCCGCACGACTGGGCTGTTGAACTTCCATTCAACAGTACTGCCAGTAAAAGTCATGGATACAAAGCCATCGGCAGAAATTTTCCATCATCAAGTGTGGGCTGGTACAGGAAAAAAATATTCATTCCAAAAACAGATGAAGGCAAACGCATCAGCATTGCATTTGATGGAGTGTACAGGAATTTTTCAGTTTGGGTAAATGGTTTTTATCTCGGCAACGAACCAAGCGGTTACACAGGAGTTGAATACAACATTTCTGAATACCTGAATTACGGGGGAGAAAACAGCATTGCAGTTCGTGTTGATGCATCGATTGAAGAAGGATGGTTTTACGAAGGTGCAGGCATTTACCGGCATGTGTGGATCAACAAAACAAAACCGGTGCATGTAATTTCAAACGGAACATTTGTTACGACAACAATCAGCAACGGAACAGCAACTGTACAGGCAGCCGTAACTGTTGTAAACGAAAGCAAGACGGTTCAGCAGTTTCACTTAAAACATACATTGATTGATGCTGAAGGAAAGAAGATTGCAGAAGCATCTACAGAAAATATCCGTTTGATTTCTTTTGCACAGCAGGAAATAAAAACTTCACTTAATGTAAACAATCCAAAACTCTGGTCGCTTGAATCGCCGCACCTGTACAAACTCATTACTGAAGTAATAAAAGAAGATGCTGTTGAAGATAGTTACAGCACAACATTTGGAATAAGAACAATTCATTTTGATGCAAAGCAGGGTTTCTTCCTGAATGGGAAAAAAATAAAAATCACCGGAACAAATAATCACCAGGATCATGCGGGTGTTGGTGTTGCAGTGCCTGATGCATTGCTTGAATTCAGAATAAAAAAATTAAAAGAGTTTGGCTGCAATGCTTATCGCTGTTCGCACAATCCGCCATCACCTGAATTGCTTGATATCTGCGATCGTTTGGGAATGCTGGTGATTGATGAAAACCGTTTGATGGGTGTGAGCTCTCTTCACTTTGATTATCTCAAACGTTTTATTGTTCGTGACAGGAATCATCCTTCCATCATCAGTTGGAGTATTGGCAATGAAGAATGGGGGATTGAAGGAAATGAATTAGGTGTAAAGATTGCAACCACTATGCAGGCGTTTGTAAAAACAATCGACAGTACTAGAGGAATTACTGCTGCCATCAGTGGTGGATGGCAGAAAGGAATCTCCAATGTGATTGATATTATGGGTGTAAATTATGTAGGACAGATTAACACCGATCTGCATCATGCAGAATTTCCCGATCAACCCATGTGGGGAACAGAAGAAGGCAGCACCCGTGCAACAAGAGGTGCTTATGTTGATGACGATGCTTCGCATACCATTGCAGCGTATGATAAAAAACCATTCTCCAATTTTGTAAGCATTGAAGAAGGATGGAAACATTATGCTTCGAGAGATTACCTGGCAGGTATGTTTATCTGGACAGGTTTTGATTACCGTGGTGAACCTACTCCTTTTGAATGGCCTTCTGTTACGTCTTATTTTGGCATGCTCGATCTCTGCGGTTTTCCAAAAGACAATGTGTGGTATTTAAAAAGCTGGTGGACGAATGATACCGTTCTTCATCTTCTTCCTCACTGGAATTGGAAAAAAGGTGATTCAGTTAATGTATGGGCTTACAGTAATTGCGATGAAGTGGAATTGTTTCTCAACAAAAAAAGTATGGGCAAACAAAACATGGAGCGCAACGGTCATCTTGAATGGAAAATAAACTATCAGCCCGGAATACTTGAAGCAGTTGGTTATAAAAATGGAAAGAAAGTAAAAACAGATAAAGTAACTACTACAGGCGCTGCTTTATCAATCAACCTGTCAGCAAATAATCAATCCATTGCTGCTGATGGAAAAGATATTTCAGTGATCACTGTTTCAGCAAAAGATAAAAATGGACTGACTGTGCCAATTGCCGATAATGAAATCAGTTTTACAATTTCCGGGCCGAGCCGTATTATTGGCGTGGGCAATGGTAATCCTGTTTCACTCGAAAAAGAAAGATTTATTGAATCAGTTACAACAGTTGAAGTACAGTTAGCGAAAGAAAAAATTGTTGATGCAGTGAATGAACAAATGCCCGAACTGCAGAACAGTTTTAATGATGCGGCATGGAATAAAGCATTTAAAGACGACCGCACAAAGGAGTTTGGTAAAAAAGCAAAATGGATGGTGTACCGTGGAAGGTTTATAATGCCGCAAACCGACAGCAATGCAACCATCACTTTTTTCAGCAGGAATATTGGTGTGCAGCAATCGGTTTACATCAACGGTGTGGAAGTGGCAAAGAATATGGATGGCAACAGGGATATTATCATTGACAGTAAATTGCTGCATGCCGGTGTGAACCTGATTGCCATTACTGCAAAGCCATTACTGAAAAATCAACCGTGGGATGTGGTGAATATGAATCCCGGTGTTTTACAGGTAATGACTCCCGTACCTCAATGGAGACGGAAGCTGTTTAATGGTTTTGCGCAGGTAATTGTTCAGTCAACAGGTGAAAAAGGAACCGTTATCTTAAAAGCTGAGTCGAAAGGATTACAATCATCTCAGTTGCTGATAACAACCAGATAAGATCAGCCGCTGAACATGGATATTCGGACAAAAATTAAATCAACATAAAAGACATCAAGTCCAATTCATAAATAAATTTCAAACCGATGAAATATCCATAAAAATTATCGAGCTAAATTATACCAACAGCGATGATTATTTTTATGGATATCCTATATGGCAAATAAAAAACACAAATAATCAACATATGAAAGTTAAATTCATTTTAGTATTCGCCTCTTTGTTTTTTCTGAAGGCAAATGCACAGAAAGCCCCGGTTTCAAATGAAGCAAAAGCTGCTGCATTAGTAAAGAAAATGACACTTGAAGAAAAAGTGGGACAAATGACACAGGTTACAGTTGGTGTTGTTGCTGCAAAGGTTGTCAATAACGAAGATGGTAATCTGGATCCTGTTAAATTAAAGAATGCCATTGTAAATTATAAAGTCGGTTCAATCTTAAATGTAAACGACCGTGCATTGACCCCTGAAAAATGGCGTGAGCTGATTACTAAAATCCAGGACGAAGTAAAAAATACAAGATTAAAAATTCCTATTCTTTATGGTCTTGATGGAATGCATGGCCAGACATACACACTGAACTCAACATTGTTTCCGCAAAACATTGCCATGGCTGCAACAAGAAATCCTGAGCATGTGCGTACAGCAGCAAAAGTTGCTGCAATGGAATTACGTGCATCAGGTGTACGCTGGAATTTTGCACCGGTATTGGATATTGGCCGCCAGCCATTGTGGAGCCGTTTCCCTGAAACATTTGGTGAAGATGTGTACATGGTAAAAACAATGGGAGCAACAGCAGTAAAAGCGTATGAAGAAGATGGTTTAACAAACCCGACAGCAGTTGCTGTGAGTTTAAAACATTATCTCGGTTACTCTGCACCACGCAGTGGTAAAGACCGCACACCTGCATATATTCCAGAAATTGAATTGCGTGAATATTATTTACCGCAGTTTCGTGAAGCAGTGAAAATGGGCGCAGCATCGGTAATGGTGAACAGCAGTGAAATCAACGGAACACCAGTTCATGCAAATAAATATTTACTGGTCGATGTGTTACGCAAAGAACTTGGTTTTAAAGGAGTGGTTGTAAGCGATTGGGAAGATATTAAACGCCTGTACGAACGTCATAATGTTGCAGCATCTCCAAGAGAAGCTGTTGCGTTGGGAGTAAACTCAGGAATTGATATGAGCATGGTGCCCACTGATTATACATTTTATGATTTGCTGATTGAAGCGGTGAAAAAAGGTGAAGTGCCCATGAGCCGTATTGATGAAGCAGTAACAAGAATTCTTGTAATGAAATATAATCTTGGTTTGTTTGATAATCCATATCCTGAACCTGCTTCATTCTCCAACTTTGGTAAACCTGAATACCAGCAATACAGTTTAAATGCTGCACATGAAGCAATGACCTTGCTTAAGAATAAGAACAATGTCTTACCACTTGCAAAAAATATAAAAGTATTGGTGGCTGGTCCTTCAGCACAAAGTATTGCTGCGTTGAATGGTTGCTGGAGTTATACCTGGCAGGGAAAAGATGAACAGTGGTATCCTGCCGATAGTAAAACCATTTATCAGACTATTGCTGAAAAAGTTGGTGCAGGCAATTGCATTACCACAACAGCAAAAGGTTTTGATGCAAAAAATAATTACGATGCAGAAGCAATTACAAAAGCTGCAGCAAATGTTGATGTGATTGTGTTATGTGTTGGTGAAAATGCCTATGCTGAAAGTCCCGGTAATATCAGGGATCTTGCATTCCCCAAAGAACAGGAAGAGCTGGTGTATGCTGCTGCAAAAACAGGCAAGCCGGTGATTCTTGTGTTAACGGAAGGACGGCCACGTTTCATTACTAACATTGAACCATCTGCCAATGGAATTTTAATGGCTTACTGGAGTGGAAAGAAAACGGCTGAAGCTGTTGCTGATGTATTGTTTGGTGATTACAATCCCAACGGACGTTTACCTTTTACTTATCACAAAACAATGGGTGAAATTGTGTTGTACGATCGTAAACCAACAGAAGAAGTGCGTGAAGTGTTTAACGATAATGTAAATACCGGTTATGATCCTTTGTATCCTTTTGGCTTTGGATTAAGCTATACAAGTTTTGAATACAGCAATTTAAAACTCAGCAGTAACACGTTAACTGCAACTGGTAAACTTACAGTAAGTGTTACAGTAAAAAATACCGGCGCAAGAGAAGGCATGCACAGTGTTGAACTGTACACCCGTGATTTGTATGCAAGCGTTACACCTTGTATGCGCAGGCTTCGTTCATTTCAGAAAATCAATCTCAAACCCGGCAAAGAAAAAGTTATAACCTTCAGCATTGATAAAAATGATCTTGCTTTTGTAAATGCACAACTTAAAACGGTTACTGAACCTGGTGAGTTTGAAGTAATGATTGGTGAACTGAAAGCAAAGTTTTTGTATAAATAATTTTTGTTGATCAGCTATGTACAAACTTCAGCTCCTGTTGCGTCGCACACTGCATCGTTCAAAAATGCTGTTCAGCTTTTTGTTGGGCTGTATCGTTTTTGTTGAAGTTGCAAATGCACAATCAGCATTAAAATTCTATTCAGCCGATCATCCGTTTATTCAGTACACCGGCCGTATTGATTTTACAAATCCAATGTTGCCACGGTTCTGGCAGCCGGGTGTTTCTGTTTCGTTTCAGTTTAAAGGAAAGGATTGTGCTGTGATCCTCAACGATGAAATATTGTGGGGCAGTAATCACAATTACCTGGAAATTGTTGTGGATGGGAAAGCGTACCGTCTGCAGACAAAAAACAGGATTGATACCATTTATCTTTCCAGTTATGTTTCTGCTGCTAAAATTCATTCGGCAGTTATCGTTAAAAATACAGAAGCCAACATCGGTTATCTTGAACTGGTGGGAGTGTTAAGTAAGAAATTAGTAAAGCCTCTTGCAAAACCCGTTCGCAAAATTGAATGCATTGGTAATTCCATAACATGCGGCACAGGTGCTGATATAAGCGAAGTTCCCTGCGGTAAAGGCAAGTGGCAGGATCAGCACAATGCTTATTTCAGTTATGGTGCAATCATGGCAAGAAAGTTAAATGCACAGGTTCATCTTTCATCTGTTTCAGGAATTGGTTTAATGCACAGCTGCTGTAATCTTGGTATTACCATGCCACAGGTGTTTGATAAAATAAGCATGCGTAACGATACTATTCAATGGGATTTTGCAAAGTATCAACCCGATGTTGTAACAATTTGTCTTGGGCAGAACGATGGTGTGCAGGATTCGACAATGTTTTGTAATAGCTATGTAAAGTTTGTAAAGCAGCTCAGGACTTATTATCCTCAAACAAGTTTTGTTTTAATTTCAAGTCCCATGGCTGATGACAGGCTCAGGAATTTTATGCAGCGCATGCTTCCTGCAGTTGAAGAGCAACTGCATCAGTCGGGCGAAAACAAAGTGTACACACATATCTTTTTCAAACAATACAGCAGCGGTTGCGATTATCACCCTTCGCTTACTGAACACGAACTGATCGCAGAAGAACTTTCTGTTGTGGTTCAGAAAATAATGAACTGGTAATTTATATGATGAGAAAATTCGTTTTAGCAGCATGTTTTGTTGCTGGAGTTATTCAGGTTTCAGCGCAGGGTAAAATCCTTTCATACAAAAGCAATCGTTTTGTGTATGAAGGAAGAGTTGGTTTTACAGATGATGCTGCGGTGCTTTCATGGCCCGGCACTTCGGTTTACTTCAACTTTAAAGGCACAAATGTTGAAGCTGTATTGAAAGACAGTGATACATCCAACTATTATAACGTCATTATTGATGGGGAAGTTTATTCTAAACTTCATCTCGATACAGCAAAGAAAGTGTACCTGCTTGCATCGGGTTTAAAAAATACAAAACACACACTGCAATTATTCAAACGCACCGAATGGGATAAAGGCAAAACTTTTTTCTACGGTGCAGGTGGTTATAAAATAAAGGCACTTGCTGCATCTCTCAAACCTGCAAGGAAAATTGAATTCTTTGGTAATTCCATTACCTGCGGATATGCTATTGAAGATTATGAGCATGATTCGCATATTGGTTATTATGAAAATAATTACGATAGCTATGCCGCAATTACAGCAAGACATTTCAATGCGCAATATCACTGTACTTCCAAAAGCGGAATCGGGATTACCATCAGCTGGTTTCCTTTAATTGAAAAAGAAATGTACAACCGGCTTGATGCGACCGATTCAACAAGCCTTTGGGATTTTAATCAATACATTCCTGATGTGGTGGTGATTAATTTATTACAAAACGATTCATGGCTTGTTAACAGGCCCGATCATGAACAATTCAAATATCGCTTTGGTACACAAAAACCTTCTGAAGAATTTATTATTGCTGAATACAAAAGTTTTGTTCAATCGGTGAGAGCGGTTTATCCATCAGCAAAAATTATTTGCATGATGGGCAACATGGATATAACAAGAGAAGATTCGGTGTGGCCATCGTATGTTACAAAAGCTGTGGAGCAACTGAACGATCAGCAAATTTACACACTGTTTGTTCCGTTTAAAAACACAAGCGGTCATCCTAAAACAAAAGAACAAAAGGAAATGGCTGATGTGCTGATCAGTTTCATCGAAAAAAATATTTCCTGGTAAACTAAACCCTGTTGGTAGTTGCAACCCCCGACAGCGGTTTTAAATTGTCATATAATGAAAAAATTTTTTTTACTTCTTGCACTTGCGGTAAGTGCATCTGCAATGGCTCAGAAATTTGAAGGTCTCGCACCAACTCCTCCAATGGGCTGGAACAGTTGGAATACTTTCACCACCAACATCAATGAAAAATTGATAATTGAAACTGCTGATATAATGGTTTCATCGGGAATGAAAGATGCAGGTTACGTTTATCTTGTTCTTGATGATGGATGGATGGCCATGGAAAGAGACAGCATTACCGGGAATCTTGTTCCTGATCCAATCAAATTTCCCAACGGTATAAAAAAAGTTGTTGATTATGTTCATTCAAAAGGTTTGAAGTTTGGATTATACAATTGTGCAGGTACAAAAACCTGTGCAGGTTATCCCGGTACAAGAGGATATGAATACCAGGATGCAAAACAATATGCGGCTTGGGAAATTGATTACCTGAAATATGACTGGTGTTACACCGATGGTATTAATGCAAAGGAAGCTTACACAACAATGAGCAAAGCATTGAAAGCAGCTAAGCGTCCGATCATTTTCAGTTTGTGTGAATGGGGAACTGCCAATCCATGGGAGTGGGCTGCACCTGTTGGTCATTTGTGGCGTACTACCGGTGATATTTTTAATTGCTTTGATTGTATTAAAGATTACGGCACATGGAAAAGTCTGGGTGTTACTGCAATTATTGATCTCCGGAAAAATATCCGTCAGTATGCAGGCCCTGATCATTGGAATGATATGGACATGATGGAAGTTGGTCATGGCATGAGTGTGAATGAAGACCGTGCACATTTCACCATGTGGTGTATGCTGGCATCGCCATTAATTGCAGGCAATGATCTGCGGCATATGACACCTGAAACAATTTCAATTCTTACCAATAAAGAAGTAATCGCCATCAGCCAGGATGTAAAAGGAATACAAGGTTATCTTGAACAGCAGGTTGATAGTGTTGATACATGGATAAAACCATTAACCAGCAATGAACTGGCTGTTTGTTTTATGAACAGATCATCGAAGCCTGTAAAAATCAATTATGATTTTACAAAACACCCGGTGAATGATTCTGTTTCAAAAATGGTTGTTGATTTTTCAAAACAGGAATTCAGTATTATTGATGTATGGAATAAGAAACCTGCCGGTAATACAGGCAAAGTGTTTGAAACAGAAGTTCAGTCGCATGATGTTGTTTTAATCCGTTTAAAACCGGCAGTTATTACTCCTGCTAAGAACAAGAAATAACCATTCAAAAGAAAAGTGTTGCACTAAAGCCGATGATTGTTTCTATTGCAAGGAATTGAACAAAGTTGAGTTATTCTATGTGGCAATAGAAAACAATAAAAAATAAACACATGAAAAGAAAATAACATGTACAAAGCAGCATCAACCCGTTATAATGAAATGAAGTACAACCGTTGCGGTAAGAGTGGCTTATTGCTTCCGGCTGTTTCATTAGGACTATGGCAGAATTTTGGAAATGCCGATGAGTTTTCTAAAATGAAAGAAATTATTCTCGGTGCATTTGACGAAGGAATTACGCATTTCGATCTTGCCAATAACTATGGTCCGCCTCCAGGCGAAGCTGAAAAGAATTTTGGAAAAATAATCAATGATGATCTCAAACATTACCGTGATGAAATCATTGTTTCAACAAAAGCCGGTTACACCATGTGGGCCGGACCTTACGGCGACTGGGGATCGAAAAAATATTTAACGGCAAGTCTTGACCAGAGTTTAAAGCGAATGGGTTTGGGCTATGTAGATATTTTTTATTCGCACCGGCCTGATCCTAACACACCTGTTGAAGAAACAATGGGTGCACTTGACCAGATTGTACGAAGTGGAAAAGCATTGTATGCAGGTATTTCCAATTACAATGCAGCACAGGCACGAAAAGCAATTGCTGTGTTGAAAGAAATGGGCACTCCCTGTTTAATTCATCAGCCACGTTATTCTATGCTTGATCGTTGGGTTGAACACAAAACCACCGATGATGATAAATCGTTGCTGGATGTGGTGGGTGATGAAGGTGTTGGTTGTATTGTATTTTCACCGCTGGCACAGGGAAGATTAACGGATAAATATATCAATGGTATTCCTGCCGATTCAAGAGTTGGAAGAAGTTTGCCGAATGGCGCTATTCAGTCAAAAGATTTGTCGGATGAAATGCTGAATAAAATCAGGCGGTTGAATGGAATTGCACTGCGACGTGAGCAATCACTTGCACAAATGGCTATTGCATGGCTGCTGAAAGATGAACGGGTGACTTCTGTATTGATTGGTGCAAGTTCATTAAAACAACTGCAGGATAATATCAAATCGTTAAAGCAACTTCCATTTTCGATTGATGAACTGGAAGAGATTGAATCAATACTCAAACAATAAAAGAACCGTGTATGCGCATTGAGTCTGATATAAAACTTGGTTTTAAAGATGTGATGATACGCCCCAAGCGTTCAACATTAAATTCCCGTTCGGAAGTTTCGCTGATCAGGAAATTTCATTTCAAGCATGGTAATAATAATTGGGAAGGTGTCCCCATCATTGCTGCCAATATGGATACAGTTGGTACGTTTGAAATGGCAAAAGTTTTATCGCAGCACCAGGTGATAACGGCCATTCACAAACATTATACAGTTGATGAATGGAAAAATTTTGTTCATTCAAACGAACGTATTTCTGATTATTTATGCGTGAGTACCGGAACAAGTAAGAATGATGCAGAAAAGCTGAAGCAGATCATTACAGCCTGTCCTTCGCTACGTTTTATCTGTATTGATGTGGCAAATGGTTACAGCGAACATTTTGTTTCGTATGTACGAAAAACAAGAGAACATTATCCCGATAAAATTATCATTGCAGGTAATGTTGTAACCGGCGAAATGGTGGAAGAGTTATTGCTTTCAGGTGCTGATATTGTGAAAGTGGGAATTGGTCCCGGCTCTGTTTGCACAACAAGAGTTAAAACCGGTGTTGGCTATCCGCAACTATCTGCTATCATTGAATGTGCAGATGCAGCACACGGCCTGGGTGGACAAATTATTTCTGATGGCGGATGTAAAGTGTCCGGAGATGTAGCCAAAGCTTTTGGCGGTGGTGCTGATTTTGTGATGCTGGGAGGAATGCTTGCAGGTCATGAAGAAAGTGGTGGCGAATTAATAGAAGATGAACAAGGCAAAAAGTTCAAACTGTTTTATGGTATGAGTTCAGCAACTGCTATGAACAAATATGCAGGTGGTGTTGCAGAATATCGTGCATCTGAAGGGAAGACAATTAAAATGCCTTTTCGTGGATATGTAAATGATACAATGCTTGATATATTAGGTGGTATCCGTTCGGCATGTACGTATGTTGGTGCCGGCCATCTCAAAGAATTAACCAAGCGCACAACATTTATACGTGTGCAGGAACAGCACAATGAATGGTTTGCTGACGAATAATTTTTTAATGCTTAACTGATGAATAAAAAAATATGGTTGCTTGTGTTGATGTTTTGTTGTGTAAACAGCTATGCACAGCAGAAAGTAAAACTTATTGACGGTAAAGCAACTGCTGAAACAAAACATCTCTATACCAATCTGCACAAACTTTCAGCAAATTCAATTTTATTCGGACATCAGCATGCAACAGAATATGGTCATGGCTGGTATGGTGATCAAAACAGGAGTGATGTAAAATCAGTAACAGGTTCTCATCCTGCAGTAATTGGTGTTGATTTCAGCAGCTTAAGCGGTGTAACGGAAGAGCAGCTTGAAAAGAACAAGCAGCATCTGCATAAAATTATCACCGACACTTACAACCGTGGCGGCGTTGTTACTGCTGCCTGGCATTTTCTGAACCCGGTTTCGCCCGGTGGATTTTATTGGGTTGATTCTGTTTCCAAGCCGGCGGTGAAATATATTATTCCCGGTGGTTCTTATCACGAACAGTATAAAAAGATTTTGCAAAACATTGCATCACTTGCATTGTCGTTAAAAGGTAATGATGGTAAACTTGTTCCTGTAAACTTCCGTCCATATCATGAACTGGATGGATATTGGTTCTGGTGGGGAAAAAATTATTGTACAGTGGATGAATTCAAATCGCTTTGGCGTTTTACTGTTTCTTACTTGCGGGATAGTTTGCATGTGCACAATTTCATTTATACATTTTCTCCTGATTGCACTTTTAACAGTGAAGCTGAATATGCTGAACGTTATCCCGGTAATAATTGGGTTGATATGGTTGGTATAGATGATTATGCAGATTTTGGAAGATATGGACGTTACAATTTAGACTCAGCTTTTGAACGGCTGAAAATTGTTTCAAACTTTGCGAAGAAGAATTACAAGCTTGCTGCATTAACTGAAACAGGTCTTGAATCCATTCCGGTTGCTGACTGGTGGACCAATAAATTACTTGCAACATTGCAGCGCACCAATCTGCGCCTTTGTTATGTATTGGTCTGGCGCAACGATAGTCAAAGTCCCACACATTATTATGCACCCTTTCCCGGACAAACATCAGAAAAAGATTTCCTGAAATTTTTCCTTGATCCCTATACATTATTTGAAACTGATTTAAAAAATATATACAAATGAAAAGTTTAATCAGTCTTTGTATTCTTCTTTCGGTTAGTATTTGTTTGCATGCTCAACCTGTAACTAAACATGGTGCACTGAAAGTGGAAGGTGTGAAGTTGGTTGATGTAAATAATCAACCTGTTGCTTTGCATGGAATGAGTTTTGGCTGGCATAATTTGTGGCCAAGATTTTATAATAAAGGTGCAGTACATGAATTGGTAACAAAATGGAACTGCTCAGTTATACGTGCTTCCATGGGCATTGAACTGAACGACAGCGGCTATTTAAAAAGCCCTGAAGAATCGGTTCGCTTAATGAAAAATGTAATTGATGCCTGTATCAAAGAAGGTGTGTATGTAATCATCGACTGGCACGATCATAATATTCACCAACAAAAAGCGGTTGAGTTTTTCTCGATGATGTCGAAGAAATATGGAAAATATCCAAACGTGATCTATGAAGTGTACAATGAGCCTGATTATGAAACATGGGCTGAAGTAAAAGCTTATTCCGAAGCAGTGATAAAAGCCATTCGTACAAATGATCCTGATAATATTATTCTTGTTGGTTCGCCTAAGTGGGACCAGGATATTCATCTGCCTGCCGCAGATCCTATCAAAGGATTTTCAAATCTTATGTACACTATGCATTTTTATGCAGGCACACATAAGCAATGGCTGCGTGACCGTACTGATGAAGCAATGAAAAATGGATTGCCCATTTTTGTTTCTGAATGTGCAGGCATGGAAGCATCAGGTGATGGGCCGATTGATTACAACGAATGGAAAGCATTTGTTGACTGGATGGATGCAAAAGGCCTCAGCTGGATTGCATGGTCAGTATCCGATAAAAAGGAAACCTGTTCTGTATTAGAACCAACAGCTTCATCAAATGGTAAATGGAAACCAGCAGTTATTAAAGAGTGGGGAAGAACCGCACAACTTTATCTGAAGAAATATTAAATCTTAAGGCTTATTCAAACAGCCGTGCAAAATGATTTTCAAGATGGCTGCGCATACCGTTCCTGAATTGTTCAGGAGTGCCATCTTCAAGTATATCAACAAGGTCTTTATGTGAAACGAATGTTTTCATCAGTGATTGCTTTTTCAGCAAACCACTTTTGTGCACATAATCAAAAACAGGTAATAATAAAGTCTGGAATTTCTTGAGTGTTTCGTTTCCTGTTATCTCGTATAATTTTCCGTGAAACTGAATTTCGTGTTCAATGTTGAACAGGTGATATTGTGTGGCTGCTGGTTCGCTTTTTACAATTTCTCTCAGTTCCCGGATGTTCTCTTTTGTAATACGGTGAAATAAAAAATCGGCCATGCCAATCTCAAGCACCAGCCTTATTTCAAAAATTTCTTTCAATGTTTCAGGAGCAAGAATATGGGGATTCATGCTTTTGTTGAGGTTCCCGAAAATATCAGGGCTGGTAATTACTGCTCCTTTTTTCTTTTTCGATTCAATCAAACCCATCATCCTCAACCTCAGAAGTGCCTCACGAATTACAGTGCGGCTTACTCCAAGTGTGTTCGCTAATTCAATTTCTTTTGGAATACTGTCGCCAACTTTCAGCTTTTGCTGTTGCAAAAGTTCGACAAGGTTGGCCTCAACCCGGTCAACCAGGCTATGATTTTCAATGGTTTTGAGGTGACCGTTTAAAAGTTCAGCTGACATAATATGTATTACTTATTTTTTAACGAACTGGACCAAAGTTAACCGAAAAAAACAAAAATCTACTTTGCGCAAACGTTTTCGCAAAAAAATTAAAAAAGTGTGGAAGAGGGAAAAAAATTCTATTTTTGATATGTCATACATAATACACATAAAACAATCTTGCTGTATGAGATCATTTTTTTTAAAACTCGGGTTAGTAATAGCCTCTGTTATCTTAACTGCACCAATATGGTCGCAATCCAAAAAAATTACCGGTACGGTTCAATCCAAAGAAGATAATTCTCCTGTGCCGGGAGTAACAGTTTCCGTAAAAGGGAAGGCAACTGCTACTCAAACAAACAATGCCGGGCAGTTTACTATTGAAGCTGCAACTGGTGATGTGCTTGTTTTTTCAAGTATTGGATTTACCAACCAGGAAATTAAAGTCGGAACTGCTTCAGTTATTAATGTATTACTGGTTCCATCAGTATCAAAAATGGATGAAGTGGTAGTTGTTGGTTACGGTACTCAAAAAAGAAGAGAGTTTACTGGTGCATCAGCAACAGTGAATCAATTAGCTACCAAGTACACACCAAGTGCTAACGTTGGTACTGCTTTGCAGGGAACTGTTCCCGGTTTGCTTGTTCGTCAGCAAACTGGTGCACCGGGAAGCACGCCAAACATTGTGTTCAGAGGTGGTACCGGTTTTGATGGATCAGGCAGTCCGCTGGTTGTACTGGATGGAGTTATTGTTCCGTCATTATATGGAATAGACATGAATGATGTGGAATCAATAGATGTGTTGAAAGATGCGGCTTCAACCGCAATATATGGTGCAAGGGCTGCAAACGGTGTTATTCTGGTTACTACAAAAAAAGGAAAGAAAGGAAAAGCACAGGTGCAGTACACTGTAAGGCAAACCTACAATCATATCAGGAGCATTGCGAACGAATATCTCAGTGCTGCTGATTATATACGGATGAACAGATCAGGTATCCGTACACGTTACCTGGCTGATTCACTTTCTTTAAACGGTAGTGCATATACAAGTGACAAAGGTCAGTTAACCGGAAACTGGGGATGGGCTTTTGGTGGCACATTCGGCAATGCTGAAGGTCTTTACACCACACAAAAAGTTAATAATACCAACAGGAAATATCTTACTGATCCTGCTTGGAAATTACTGGTTGATCCCAATCCGTTCTTCCCATCAGTAATGGACAGTATTCTTTACAAAGAAATTTCTACTGCTGAACGTGAAGCAATGATTATGAGAAGTACACCAACTACAGAACATAGTCTGAACTTTTCAGGTGCAAACGATCAGGGTGCATTTTCGTTAAGCCTGAATGCTTTGAAAGATAATGGTACAATCATCGGCTCATGGCTCAAACGTTTAAATATGAACTTCAATGGTTCGCTGAACGTTGGTCAGCGGTTAAAAGTTGGATTAAATACATCAGCGTATAACGTTAACCAATCTGTTCCTTACACTGAGCCTGGTGTTGCAGGTGTTACTGGTGCAACCGGCGGTTTGCTGCAACGTTTTCTTGGTGTGGCACCAACCGTTCGATATACCAACGATACTTCAGGAGTAATGCTTCCCGGGCCAAACGACGTTACATTGGGTAATCCTATGTACTGGAGTAAACTGTATGTAAACAGCACGAACGAACAACGTTTTTCAGGAAGTGTGAATGCTGAATACAGCCTCATGCCGTACCTGAAGTTTATTACCAATGCATCTGGATTCCTCCGTTATGGTAACAATAACTTTTTTACCAAAGCTTACCAGGCAGGTAATGGTGGTGCAATGAACACCAACCGTACTGCATCATTCAGTAACTACAAAGACATTCAATATACGTACAATGCATTTCTGCAGTTCAGCAAGCAAATGAAAGATCATAATCTTACTGTACTTGCTGGTGGTGAGTATCTCGAATATCAACGTTATGTATTCTCCGGTTTTGCACAGGGTGCGCCAACCGATATCATTCCATGGCTTACTGCATCAAATGCACCAAGTGTGGTAAACGGTGTGATTACAAACCCAGCTGGTGCATCATCTAACTTCAGTGCATGGGAAAGAATTGCATCTGCAATCGGCAGGGTAAACTATTCTTACAAAAACAGGTACTTCTTAACAGGTATCATGCGTTATGATGGGTCAAGCCGTTTGAATTCAAATAATTTTTATGGTTTATTCCCCGGTGTATCTGCAGGCTGGAATATTCAGAGCGAAGATTTTTACAGGAAAACAAAACTGGGCGATTACATCAGCACCATCAAACCACGCATCAGCTATGGTGTAAATGGTAACTTACAGAATCTTGGTTATTATGATGCTGCACAGGTATATTCCAATGCAGGAGTGTATAATGGCTTAGGTGGCGTATATGCTCCGTCTTATATCAATCCGAATATCCGTTGGGAAAGAACCAACTCCACCAACATTGGTCTGGATATTGGTTTTCTCAACAACAGAATTACGTTCATGGGCGATTACTTTATCAGGAATGTGTTTGATAAACTGGCAAGTCTTCCCATATCAGCACAAACAGGTTTTACAAGTTATCAAACCAATCTTTCACAATTGCAAAACAGGGGTTGGGAACTTAGCGTAAATGCAAAGATTCTTGTTCCTTCATCAGCAAATGGTTTCAGCTTGGATGCAGGTGCAACTTTCTATTCTGTAAAGAGCTATGCCATCAAACTTCCGTACAACGGATTGCCCGGCAACAGGCAGGGAACATTTGAAGTGTGGGATCCGAAAAATCCGGGACAAAAAATGCAGGTGAATGGTTTGATCGAAGGTCAGCGTATTGGCTATGATGAAGTATGGGCTCCTAAATGGGCTGGTATTTATACATCACAAGCAATGATAGATGCTGATGCAAATGTTTATAACTCTTATTTGCCTTACACTAATAAAAAATACAAACAGCTTGGTGACGCAAAATGGTTCCAGACTAATAAGAATGATACCATCGACTCGAGACAGTTTGTATTTGTAGGAAGAACAACACCGAAAGGTTCAGGAAGTTTCTTCTTCAACCTTGGCTACAAAGGAATTCATCTTTACACAGCATTTGATTATGCTTATGGTTTTGTAATTCTGAACAATGATAAACTGAGAGGATTAAGCCAGGTGCAGGGTTCTCAAAACGGAACAAAAGATATCCTGAACACATGGACACCTTCAAATCCGAATGCTGCACTTCCTTCTTTCTACTGGGCAAACCAGGGTCGTAACTATGCTACTGATGCATCAGGTAATAATCCCCCAGCCAACATGTGGGAAAAGGGAAATTATATTATGCTGAGAGAAGTTACACTCAGTTATGATCTCGACAGAAACATTATCGGATCTGTATTAAAGGATAAGATTAAATCATTCAGCGTATTTGTTACCGGATCAAACATTGCTTATTTCACCAAGTACAGTGGCACGTTCCCTGAAGTTGGCGGATTTGATAATGGACGTTATCCGTTACCCAAAAGGTTAACATTAGGCGCTCAGTTAACGTTTTAATTGTTCATCATAAAAATTCATCAAAATGAATCGCAATAAATTATTCCTCATCTTAACCAGTATTGTTTTTGCCGGATCGCTTGTATCCTGTAAGAAAATGCTGGAGGAAGTAAAACCGCAAGACCAGATCAGTACACAATTAGCGTTAACTGATCCCAACGCAACACAGGCTTTGTATGTAGGTGTGTATTCACGTCTGCGTGCATACAACAGCACTTTGTTTAACCTTGGTGAAATGCGTTCAGACATCTGGGCCGATGGAATTTTTACAGAATCAGCCGATGGTACTTCTCAGCAGTTGTACACACATAACATCAGTGCATTGAATGTACCTTATTCAAGCTGGGCAAGTTTTTACAATTTGATTTACCAGATCAATAATGTTATCAATGTACTGCCGCAAAGCCCGGTAACGCAGGCCAATAAGGATAAATGGATGGCAGAAATGTATGGACTCCGTGCTTACATTTATTACACCATGCTGAAAACATGGGGCGGTGTACCACTTACAACTGAGCCTGTTACAAACATTGCAAATGCAGCACAAACCTACAAAGCAAGAACAACTCCCGATTCTGTAATGCTGCAGGTTAAAAATGATATTGAAAAATCGTTACAGTTATTTGGTTCAGGCAATACTATCCCTTCTGGTAACAGGGTTTTCTGGAATCGTGTGGCAACGCTTACATTGAAAGGAGATGTTTACATATGGTCTGGTACACATATGGGGGGAAGCACTGCTGATCTTACAACAGCAAAAACTGCTTTACAGGAAGTAAAAAATCTGCAAGGTTCAACTTTGAACCTGAATACGACTTATGGTAACACATTTGATCCTACAAAGAAGAGTAATAATCCTGAAGTTGTTTTTGCTTTGAACTATGAACTTGGTCAGACAACAATGGGAACATTTTCAATTTTTCTTGTAAATGGTGTGCAATCTTCTTCCTATTCATTGGCACAGGCAGCTACACCTCAGGTAAACACAGTTTATCCTTACGTAAACGGGGCAAACCGGGTTGGTATGAACCAGGCAATGATTACACGATTAACCAGCGGAGCTGCTGATCAGCGTGTAAGTTATTCTATGAAGGTGATGTATTCTGTAACTTCTCCTTTTCCTGTTCGTGGTGTGTTATTGTCAAAATGGATTGGTTCTGTTTCCGGTACAAGCCAGGTATATAATAATGATTTTCCTGTTTACAGATATGCCGACGTTTTGTTGTTGCTCGCAGAAGCGAAAACAAAACTGGGTGAAGATCCAACAGCTGAAATTACGCAGATCAGAACAAGAGCTTACGGCAGTTCTGCTCCTGTATTTACAAATGGAACGATCACTGATAATATGAATGCAATTCTTGAAGAATACCTGCGGGAATTTATTGGTGAAGGAAAGCGTTGGTGGGCTTTAAGAAGAGCAGGCGACAGTTATGTGTATGCAAATATTAATCCCATTTATTTGTCGCCAGGCACAACAGCAAAAATGTTATTACCCATATCTGTAAGTATGCTGAATAATGACCCGTTGCTGATACAAACACCGGGCTATTAGTTTTTTTCACAATCAATCATAAGCAGAGTTCCCGGGAGTGATTCTTCACTCCCGGTTTAAAAACTTTTGCTGAAAAAAACAGATTTCTTAATAAATGCTAATTTGGTGCGTATGAAAGTTCAACATTTGGAGGGATTAATTGCCGCTCCGTTTACACCCATGTACAAAAACGGATCACTGAATCTTTCATTGATCCCTGCTTACTATGAAATGCTGAAGGCCAATAATGTAAAAGGGGCCTTTATCTGTGGTTCAACAGGCGAAGGAGTTTCCATGTCAACAGCTGAGAAAAAAGCTGTGGCTGAAGCCTGGGCTGCCTGTACAAAAAATGATCCTGATTTTACAGTGATGCCGTTGGTTGGCGGAACAAGTATTACCGATTGCAAGGAACTTGCTTTGCATGCAAAGCAAGTGGGTCTTGATGCTGTTTCATTTACTGCACCTTTTTATTTTAAACCTGCAACAGTTGAAACACTGGCAAAGGTTTGTGCTGAAGTTGCTTCCGTTGTACCTGACATGCCTTTTTATTATTACCATATCCCGGTATTAACAGGAGTGAATTTTGCGATGTATGATTTGCTGCAGGCGGTAGATGGATTGGTGCCCAACTTTGCAGGTGTGAAATACACACACGAAGATTTTATGGATTTTCTTTCCTGCATTACTTATAAAAATGGTAAGTACGATATGCTGTGGGGAAGAGATGAAAACATGTTGCCTGCACTTGCACTTGGTACAAAAGCTTCGGTGGGAAGCACATTCAATTATGCAGCACCTTTGTATTACGAACTGATTGATGCCTTTCATAACGGTGAACTGAAACGTGCAGCTGATCTGCAGCAAACATCTATCGACATGATTCGTTTGCTGGGTAAGTACGGTGGTATTGCTACAGGAAAAGCTTACATGAAACTGATTGGAATGGATTGCGGCGGATTCAGGTTGCCTGTAAACAACATGAGTGAAGAAGAGTTTGTTCAATTCAGGGCCGATACAGAAAAAATTAATTTCAGCAGCTTTTGTTCCGGTATACCGGAAAAGCTGAAGCAATAATTCATGCGGTTTTTTTTATTCATCATTATTATGTCAACTGTTGCTGTCATATCCTGCAACAACAACAATTCTTTACTTCACATGAAGTGGAAAGAGGCTGCTGTTTTGCCTGGAGTAAATGGAAAAGTTTCATTGGGCTATGCCGGTCCTGTTACAGGAACTGTCAATAATAAAATCATTATTGGTGGAGGTGCTAATTTCCCCGACAGTATGCCCTGGCTTGGTGGCAAGAAAAAATATTATGATGAGCTGTTTGTGTATGAACGAAACGACAGCAGTCTTCAGCTTACTCCGCAACAGTACAAACTTCCCGAACCAATTGCATACCCTGCTGTTTGTTCTACAACAAAAGGAATTGTTTATGCAGGTGGTGAAAACAGCAATGGCCTCAGTGCAAAAGCATGGCTTATTACTGTTGCAGCAAATGATTCGCTGCAGTTTATGGCATTACCATCCTTACCTGCTGCAGTAACCAATGCTGCATTAACAGCAGTTGATCATGTTGTGTATTTAGCCGGAGGTGAAGTAAGCAATGGAGTATCTTCAAAATTTTATGGACTTGATTTAAGCGATACACTACTTGGTTGGAAAGAACTTACTATGTTGCCCAAACCAACTTCGCATGGTTTATTGATAGCACAATCAAAAGGGCTTTATTTTATAGGCGGAAGAATGAAAACAAAAAGCGGTATCAGTGATTTGTATGCTTCCGTTTATTTTTATGATTTCTCAGCTAATCAATGGACAGCAAAGAAATCACTTCCTTATGCACTCAGTGCAGGAACAGGAGTGGCTTATCAATCAAACGAAATTTTATTATTTGGTGGCGATAAAGGTGAAACTTTTCATAAAGCAGAAGAACTGATTGCAGCAATCGCTGCAGAAAAAGATTCTGTAAAAAAAGATGAGCTGAACCGGCAAAAGATAAACGTACAATCAACACATCCCGGCTTCAGCAAAGAAGTATTGTTGTACAATACAGAAAAAGATGAATGGACAGTTATTGGTACAATTCCTTTTGCAGTACCAGCTACAACAACTGCATTCATCAGCGGTGGAGATGTATTTATTCCAAGTGGTGAAATAAAAGCTGGTGTAAGATCAAATCAAATTCTTCAACTTCATTTGAATGAGCAGTAACAACAACATAGCAGTTTCTGTAACTAAACGGGAGTCAATTTACCCCTGGGTAGTTGTTGGTTTGTTATGGGTTGTTGCATTACTGAATTATCTCGACAGGCAGATGCTCAGCACCATGAAACCTTCCATGATGGTTGATATTGCTGAACTGCAAACAGCCACCAACTTCGGAAAACTCATGGGCATTTTCCTCTGGATTTACGGAACGGTAAGTCCTTTTGCAGGAATGGTTGCCGACCGCATTAACCGCAAGTGGTTAATTGTTGGAAGTTTATTTGTGTGGAGTACTGTTACCTATACAATGGGCTATACAACTAATTTCCAGCAACTGTACTGGCTTCGTGCTCTCATGGGCGTTAGTGAAGCATTGTATATTCCTGCCGGGCTTTCGCTTATTGCCGATTATCACAGTTCAAAAACACGTTCGCTTGCAGTTGGTATTCACATGACGGGTTTGTACATGGGCCAGGCGTTAGGTGGTTTTGGTGCAACAGTTGCTTCGGCTTATTCATGGCAGCAAACATTTCATGTGTTTGGCATTGTAGGAATTGTATATGCTGTTGTGCTTGTTTTATTTCTCCGTGAAAAGAAAACCGACAACAAAACAGGCGAAGCAAATAACCTTACTGAAAAACCAAACTTATTGAAAGGGCTAGCATTACTGTTCAGCAATATTGCTTTCTGGATTATACTTTTCTATTTCGCAGTACCAAGCTTACCCGGCTGGGCTGTGAAAACTGGCTGCCCACTTTATTTTCCGGTAACCTGAAAATAGATATGGCGCAGGCAGGACCATTATCAACCATTACCATTGCTGTATCATCATTTATCGGCGTCATCTTCGGTGGAATATTATCCGACCGATGGGTACAAAAAAATATTCGTGGAAGAATTTATACAGGAGCGATTGGTTTATCACTAATGATTCCTGCATTGATGTTTGTGGGTTTTGGTCATTCAATGTTTCATGTAATGGCTGCAGCATTTTGCTTTGGTGTTGGTTATGGTATGTTCGATGCGAATAACATGCCCATTCTCTGCCAGTTTGTTCCGCAAAAGTTACGGGCAACTGCATACGGGTTGATGAACATGGTAGGCGTTTTTGCCGGTGCGTTCATCACTAATTTATTAGGTAAATCAACCGATGCTGGTCATCTTGGACGGGACTTTGCATTGATGGCAGCAGTGGTTGCTGTTGCATTATTTATCCAGTTGTATTTTCTCCGTCCCAAAACAAACGATTTTAATGATGTGTCATAAAACTGTGATCATGCGTTTTACATTTTATTTTTCTTTAGCCATCTTATTTACTGTATTCAGCAATTTCAGTTGCTCCAAAAAAATTGCAGCACCTGCAGCATCAGCTGTGCAGGTATCATCTTATTCACCACAGGTGCCTGTGTTGAAAGGATTAAGTTATAATCCTGTTGTACGTATTGCAGTATCTGTGCCGGAAGGAAACGGTGAACAGCATTTCCGTCAGCTGCAATGCACATTGAATGGTGATGCCATTCAGTCAATTCAAAAAATTGAAGCTTATTTAACAGGAGCAGAATCTTTTTCTTCAGTTAATTTATTGGCAACAGTAAGTCCGTCTTCTGCATCGTTTACAATTCCAATAACTCATAACCAGCAAACAGGTTTAAAATTTATCTGGCTGAGTGTTGTGCTTAAAGCCGATGCCGGCTTGAACAATAAAGTTGAACTGCATTGCACAAAACTCATGGATGAAGGAGGAAAAGAATTTTCTGTATTGCAGGGCAGTTCTGCTTATTCAAAATATGCAGGAGTTGCAGTACGCAAAGCTGCTGATGATGGCGTGAACACGTATCGTATTCCAGGCATTGCGCAAACCGATAAAGGAACTTTGCTTTCAGTGTATGATATCCGTTATAACAACAGTGCCGATTTGCCCGGTAATATTGATGTGGGTTTAAGTCGCAGTACCGATGGTGGAAAAACATGGGAGCCAATGAAAATAATTATGGATATGGGCGGGCCGAATGATAACAGTGGTATTGGAGATCCGGCTATATTAATTGATGAAGTGACAAAGAAAATATGGGTGGCTGCATTGTGGAGTAAAAGCAATCATTCCATAGCCGGTTCAATTGGTGGATTATCGCCCGATTCAACAGGACAATTTGTACTTGTAAACAGCAGCGATGATGGTGTTACATGGTCGGCGCCAATTAATATTACGGCGCAAATAAAAAATCCGTTCTGGAAAATATTCTTCCAGGGACCGGGCAGTGGTATTATGATGCAGAACGGAACATTGGTTTTCCCTGCTCAATACTGGGATGCAGCAAACATGCCTTATTCAACATTGGTGTACAGTACTGATCATGGTGCTACATGGCAACGTTCGGCTAATGCACCTAAATCAAATACAACAGAAAGCAGTGTAGTTGAAACAACAGCAGGAACATTGATGCTGAACATGCGTGATAACCGTGGAAGTTTCAGAAGTGTTGCCACTACATCAAACATGGGTGTTAACTGGACAGAACATTCAACATCGTACAACGCATTGCCCGATCCTGTTTGTATGGGAAGTTTAATCAAGGCAAAAGTGAATGTGAAGGGTGTGTTGAAGGATGTACTGTTTTTCAGTAATCCAAACACATCATCAGGACGATATAATATTACCATCAAAGCAAGTCTTGATTTGGGCCAGACATGGTCATCTGTAAATCAATTGCTGATTGATGAACGTAGTTGTTATGGTTATTCATCCTTAACAAAACTGGATGATAATACCATTGGTATTTTATACGAAGGCACAAAGGATTTGTATTTTGTACAGGTGCCGGTGAGTGAAATAATTAAATAAAGTTGATCAGCAATGTGATGTTGTTGAACGGAGCGTCGCCAATGCGGTTTCAATAAAGAACAAAAAGCTTGTAACATAAATTATGAGTTACTCAAAACAGGATTTAAAAAATCTTCACAAATTTTACAGCAACCAGTTGCTGAACGATACTGTTCCTTTCTGGTTTCCCCGTTCGTACGATCAGGAACATGGTGGTTTTTTATTGATGCGTGATGCAGATGGTTCACTCATCGATGATGATAAAGCAGTGTGGATACAGGGAAGGGCAACATGGCTGCTTTCAACTTTGTATAACACGGTTGAGAAAAAACAGGAATGGCTTGAAGGTGCAAAGCTTGGTTATGATTTTTTAAACCAGCATTGTTTTGACAGCGACGGACAAATGTTTTTTCATGTTACACGTGATGGCAAACCCATCCGCAAACGCCGTTATTATTTTTCTGAAACATTTTATGTCATCGCTACTGCAGCTTATGCAAAAGCAACAGGCAATGAAGAAGCAGCTGCCAATGCAAGAAAGGTTTTTGGTGATTGTATTGCTTATGTAAGTGGTGCAAAAAAACTTGCGGTCAAGTTTACCGATACAAGACCAGCTAAAGGAATTGGCGGACCAATGATTATGATGAACACGGCACAGCAGTTACGGGAAACAATCGGCGATGACCGTTGTGATGAATGGATCAGCAAATGGATTGAAGAAATAGAACGGGATTTTGTAAAGGATGATATTCAATGCGTGATGGAACAGGTGGCGCCTGATGGAAGTATCATTGATCATATTGATGGAAGAACACTCAATCCCGGTCATGCAATTGAAGGTGCATGGTTTATCCTTGCAGAAGCAAAATACCGCAACAACGATCCGCATTTAATTGAACTTGGTTGCAAAATGCTTGATTATATGTGGGAGCGTGGATGGGATAGAGAACATGGTGGCATTTTATATTTCCGTGATGTTTACAACAAACCTGTGCAGGAATACTGGCAGGATATGAAATTCTGGTGGCCACATAATGAAGTGATCATTGCCACTTTACTTGCTTATTTAATGACAGGTAATGAAAAGTATGCACAATGGCATAAGCTGGTGCATGAGTACGCTTACAGTCATTTTCACGATAAAGAACATGGCGAATGGTTTGGTTACCTGCACCGTGATGGCAGCATTGCACAAACAGCCAAAGGAAATTTATTTAAAGGTCCGTTTCATTTACCCCGGCAGGAATGGTATTGTTTGCAGTTGTTAAGTGAATATCTTTAACAGCAAAGCAACACTGTTCATGCACAAAAAAATCTTTACAACATATGCATGGCCGCTGGCAGGTATTTTCTTTGCGGCATTGTGGGCATCTGCTTCAACAGCAACAAAGATTGGTTTAACTGTTGCCCAGCCGTTAGTAATTGCCGAAGTGCGTTTTGCAGTGGCATCAGCAGTAATGTTGTTACTTGTTCATGTAATTAAAGGTCAGCGTTTACCAAAAGGCAATGAGTGGAAACAGATTGCTATTTATGGTTTGCTCAATATCTCCATTTATCTCGGTTGTTATGTAATAGCCATGCAAACAGTTACAGCAGGCATTGGTGCACTGGCTGTTTCAACCAATCCGGTATTCATCAGTTTTCTATCTGTGTTTTTTCTGAAGAAAAAATTAAGCTGGGAAGTTATTGTGTCGATTGTTGTTTGCACTGCCGGTGTATTAACAGCTGCATGGCCTTTATTTGAACATGCAACAGTTGATGCAAAAGGATTGCTGATTCTTTTGTTCAGCATGTTGTCTTATTCTGTTGCTGCTGTTTATTTTTCCGGAAGAGACTGGAGTGGTTTATCCTTATCAGTCATCAACGGCTGGCAAACATTGCTGGGCGGATTGTTTCTGTTACCGGTGACATTGTTTTTTTATCATCCGCAGCAAAACCAGTTTAATCAATCATTCTGGTTATCGGTTGGCTGGCTGGCAATACCTGTTTCCATTTTTGCAGTACAGCTCTGGTTGTGGTTATTGCAAACCAATGCGGTGAAAGCTGGACTTTGGTTATTCTTATGTCCGCTGTTTGGTTTTGTTTTCGCTGCATGGATTATGAAAGATGAAATAAGCGGTTACACTGTTGCCGGTGTTGTACTTGTTATTGTTGGTTTAATCTTATCACAACTCAACAAACGGAAAAATGAAGTGGTTTTTGATTAGCCTGTTTCTATTTCCATTATTTGCAGTTGCACAATTACGAGTTGCTGCTGTTTTTTCTGATAACATGGTTTTGCAGCGGGATCAGCCTGTTCATTTATGGGGCAAGCATATTCGCGGGGAAAAAGTAACAGTGAAATTTGCAGGCATACAAAAACAAACCATTGTAAAGAATGATTCTTCCTGGAGTGTTTTCTTTCCATCACAAAAAGCAAATGCTAATCCACAATCTGTTTCTGTTTCTTCATCAAGTGAAAAAATTGAGTTCAAGAATATATTGATTGGTGATGTCTGGATTTGTTCGGGCCAGTCGAATATGGAATGGACGATGCGAAAAGAAATGCATTGGAACGATGAAAAAGTTCATACCAATAATCCACTCATCCGTTTTTTGAATCCACCACCTGCTGGACGATATGTGTACAATGAAAAATACAAAGACTCGTTGTTACGAAGACTGAATAAAGACAGTTTTTATTTATGGAACGGCTGGAAAGTTTGTGACAGTGTTACCATACAACCCATGAGTGCAGTGGCTTATTATTTTGCAAAAACAATTACTGCCAGTGAACAAATTCCCATTGGCCTCATCAATCTTTCCATTGGCGGTGCACCCATTGAAACATTTATCAGTACAGATGCATTAAAAAGCAACCCTGCATTTTCTTTGAAGGTGAATGGCAACTGGCTTTATAATTCCTCATTGCCCAACTGGATACGGGAACGAGCACGGCAAAATGTGGAAGCAGTGGCAGATGTACCAACTGATGAATATGGTCCTGCTCATGCATACAAACCCGGCTTTGCATTTGAAAGCGGTATTAAATCTTTGCTTTCTTTTCCCATAAAAGGAATGCTTTGGTACCAGGGCGAAAGCAATGCAGAAGAACTAAAACGTGTTGCTGAATACAATAGCTTAGTGAAACTGATGGTGGAAGATTACAGGCATCTATGGAAACAACCTTTTATGCCGTTTTACTTTGTGCAGTTATCTTCCATTGAACGACCATTGTGGCCGCAGTTTCGTGATGAGCAACGCAAAGCAGTCAATGAAATTCCGCATTCAGGAATGGCTGTTTGCAGCGATATTGGTGCAAAGAATGATGTACATCCCACCAATAAAAAAGATGTTGGTGAACGGCTTGCACGCTGGGCTTTGTTGAATGATTATCACAAAAAAATAATTCCATCCGGCCCTTTGCCCATTAAAGCTGTTTATAAAAACGGGATTATTGAAATTGAGTTTCAATATGCCGTTGGAATGAAAACTTCAGATGGAAAAGAGCTGAGAGGTTTTTCAGTTGATGGAAAGAATCCGGCAGCAGCAATTATCAGCAACAACAAAGTTGTGATTTCTGTTCAGCAAAAACCAGCCTTTGTTTATTATGGCTGGCAACCGTTTACCGATGCCAATCTTGTAAATACAGAAGGGCTTCCTGCATCAACGTTTAAACTGGAAATTTCACAGGATAACACAAAGTAGTTTTATTGGGCTGAGGAGAATCATTGAGCTGAATGTGATAATGTAATCCACACTTGAGTATATTTGATCACTTTATTCAATAAAAGAAATTAATTATCTAAAGAAAAACAGTATGGCATCGGTTAATAAAATTCAAGAGGTTACACGCAACAATCAGTCAGTTGAAGTATATGAATTAAAATCAGATAACGGAACAACAGCAGTTTTAACAAATTACGGCGGTATCATTATGAAGCTGATTGTAAAAGATAAAAACGGTGAAGCAAGAGATGTGGTGCTTGGCTTTGATTCAGTTGAAGATTACTGGAGTGAAGAATATTTAAAAGGATATCCCTATTTCGGTGCAATGATTGGTCGTTATGCCAATCGTATTAAAGGTGCAAGTTTTCCACTAAACGGACAAACAGTTCATGTTACAGCAAATAAAAGCGGCAATATTCTGCATGGAGGAAATGAAGGCTTTGATCAGAAAGTTTGGAAAGTAGTTAAAACTGAAACAGACCCAGTTGCTTCCATTACGCTGCAATATGTGAGTGCTGATGGTGAAGAAGGTTTTCCCGGCGAGCTAACAACTACAGTTACATTCGTTGTAAAGGATAATGAACTTGTTTATGAAGTTGAAGCATCAACCAATAAAACAACAGTCATTAACCTTGCACATCATGGTTATTTTAACCTGGATAAAAATCACTCATCTGTTGGTCAGCAAAAAGTAAAACTCAATGCCGATTACTGGCTTGAACAGGACGAAGATTTTTGTGTTACCGGTAAATTAATTCCTGCACTGAATTCAAACTATGATTTCAGCGATTGGAAAACAGTAAGCCAGGAATGGAATAAAGAGGATGGTTACGATCAGACATTTGTAATTAACCGCAGCAACAATGATTTAATTCTTGCAGCCGAAGCATTAAGCAGCGATGGTACTTTGCACATGCAGGTATATACAACTGAACCTGTTGTTCATTTATATACCGGCAAGTGGATTCCTGTTATCAAAGGAAAAAATGGCCAGCAATATCAAGGCTACAGTGCTTACTGTTTTGAAACACAACATCAGCCAAATGCTGTAAATGTGCCTGCATTTCCTTCAACGGTTTTAAACCCGGGTGAGAAATACAGCCAGGCAAACAGCTACAGGTTTGTATAAATTTTTTTCAAAAAATTATCCTGATGGTGAAACTTCCAACCATTAAAGAAATTGCCAGCAAGCTCAATGTTTCAGTATCAACTGTATCAAGGGCATTGAGCAATCATCCACGTATAGGTATAAGCACAAGAGAAAAAGTGCAGGCGCTTGCAAAAGAAATGGGGTACGAACCTAATGCGCAGGCTATTTTTTTTAAGCAAAAGAAAACCTATGTAATAGGAGTGGTGATTCCTTCCATCAGGGAAGAGTTTTTTTCGCAGGCCATCAGTGGAATTGAAACAGCAGCAATTGAACATCAGTACACCATTTTGTTTGGGCAGAGTTATGATGACCCTGAAAAAGAAAAAGCGGTTGTGGAAGCCATGAAGAAACAACGGGTTGACGGGCTGATTATTTCTCTTTCAAAGCAAACAAACAAGTACGATCACCTGGATGCGTTAAAGAAATTTAATATTCCTGTTGTTTATTTTGATCGTGTGCCTACATTGGAAAATGTGCACAAGGTTTACTGTAATTTGTACAAAGCCACTGTTGAAATGGTGGGCTGGTTGTTTAACAAAGGTTACAGGCGCATAGCATTCATCAATGGCCCCGATAAACTGCAGGCAAGCAAAGAACGGTTGAATGGTTATATAGAAGGTGTATCAAAACAAAAACTGAAAATTGATATGCAGTTGGTGGAAAAAAACGATCTGTCGAAAGAAAGCACACAGGCTGCGATGGAGAAACTTCTTGCGATGAAACATCCTCCAAAAGCAGTTATTACCTTTAACGAATACGTTCACATGGATGCGGTGCAATATGCACTAAAGCAGGGCGTACGGGTAAATCAGGATATTGTTTTTGTGAGTTACGCTAACCTGCCGATAACCGGGTATACTGCTTATCCACCATTGGTATCTATTGAACAATATCCTTATGGGCAAGGCGAAAAAGCTATGCAGATGCTCATTAAGATTCTGAACAAGAAAGAAGCTGGCGAAGAAAAAGTGGATGTGTTTTATAAAGAAGAGCTCTATCCTACACTGGTGGCGCATACAGTCTGAAGTTCCCAGAAATTTGAACAACCGTTTGCACTTCGTTGCAGGAAACAGAATACTTATTTTCACAGAAGTATAAACTTAAACTTGCACGGTTCATTTATATCAATAAAAAATCACAAATCATGAACAGGAAAACGTTTATTAAAAACTCTGGTCTTGCAACTGCCTCCATTGCTATACTTCCTTCTGCAGATTTGTTTGCAGTTGGTGCCGATGTGAAAGTAAAAATTGCATTAATCGGTATTGGTTTGCGTGGACAAGGACATCTTGAATTATTACTGAGCCGTCAGGATGTGGAAGTAGTTGCCATTTGCGATATTGATGACCGTATGCTTTCGCTTTCAAAAGGAATTATTAATAAGAGCGGCAAGAAAATGCCGCAGGTATTTACAGGTGATGTATATGCATGGAAAAAAATGCTGGAGATGAAAGGGATTGACGGGGTTGTTATTTCAACTCCATGGGAATGGCACAAGGAAATGATAATTTGTTCGGTTGAATCGGGTGTGAAGTATGTTGGATCTGAAGTAATGATTGGAATTACATTGGAAGATCATTGGGATGTTGTGAAAGCAGCCGAAAAATACAAAGCACATGTAATGATGCTTGAGAATGTTTGCTACCGCCGTGATGTAATGGCTGTATTAAACATGGTGCGCCAGGGCATGTTTGGTGAACTGATTCATTTGCAGGGAGGTTACCAGCACGATCTGCGTGAAGTGAAATTCAACAATGGCATTGATGCTTATGGTAAGGGTTGTGAGTTTGGCGATAAGGCCTGGAGCGAAGCAAGATGGAGAACGCATCACTCCGTTTATCGTAATGGTGACTTGTATCCTACGCATGGTATAGGACCGGTAGCTCAATACATTAATATAAACAGGGGAAACAGGTTTGTAAACCTTTCTTGTTTTTCTTCTAAAGCAAGAGGCTTGCATGCACATATTGTAAAAGAATGCGGGCCTGATCATCCAAATGCAAAAATTAATTTCAAGTTAGGCGATGTTGTAACAACATCAATTTCCTGCGCTAATGGTGAAACTATATTGCTTCAGCATGATACAAATTTGCCACGTCCCTATTCCTTAGGCTTTCGTGTACAGGGCACAGAAGGTTTGTGGATGGATGTAAACAAAGGAATTTATATTGAAGGAAAAACATCAAAACCTCATCAGTGGGATGATGCAAAACCCTGGCTTGAAAAATACGATCATCCTTTGTGGGCAAGATGGAGTAAAGAAACTGCCGGTGCAGGACATGGAGGAATGGACTTTTTTGTAATTCATGCGTTTATTGAATCAATAAAACGTAAAACACCAACACCTTTGGATGTGTACGATGCAGCTGCATGGAGTGCTATTACACCGTTGAGTGAACAATCAATTGAACTGGGAAATGAAACAGTTGAGTTCCCGGATTTTACCGGTGGACAATGGATGTACCGTAAGCCTGTTTTTGCTTTTAACGATGAGTATTAAAACTGACGAAAGAATGTTACAGTCTGTATTAGTTGCATTTGGTTTGGCCGATGATGTGATAAAAATTCAGCCATTTGGCAGTGGATTAATCAATCATACATGGAAAATCAGTAATAAGGATGAGCAATATATTTTGCAACGCATCAATCACCAGGTGTTTACGGACCCCGGTGCCATTGCAGCAAATATTGAAATGATTGCAGGCTATCTCAGCAATAAGCATCCGGATTATTTATTTGCAGCTCCTTTGAAAACTGCAGGTGGGCAAACTCTGTATCACGACAGGGATGAAGGCTATTTCCGTTTGTTTCCGTTTGTAAAAAACTCCTTTACAAAAGATGTTGTTGATAATGCTGCTGAAGCATTTGAAGCTGCAAAACAATTTGGGCGTTTTACAAGTTTATTAAACAATTTTGACAGCAGTCGTTTAAAAACCACTATTCCGCATTTTCATAATTTATTTTTACGTTATAACCAGTTTCTTGAAGCAGTTGCTAACGGTAACAAGCAGCGGATCAACGAAGCAAAAGAAATAATCAGCAAGTTGATTTCTTTTTCCGGCATTGTAGATACTTACGAGGAAATTCTTCAGTCAACAGGGTTTAAGAAAAGAGTTACACACCATGATACAAAAATCAGCAATGTGCTTTTTGATAAGTATGGAAAAGGATTGTGTGTGATTGATCTTGATACCATCATGCCCGGTTATTTCATCAGCGATGTGGGCGATATGATGCGTACTTATCTATCACCAGTAAGTGAAGAAGAAAAAGATTTCTCTAAGATTGAAATACGGACTGATATTTATAGAGCTGTTGTTGATGGGTATTACAGCGAAATGAAAGTTGTTTTAACATCTGTGGAAAAACGTCATTTCTTTTATGCCGGAAAGTTTATGATTTATATGCAGGCACTCCGGTTTATGACCGATTACCTGAAGAATGATATATACTATGGTGAAAAATATCCTGGTCATAATTTTGTACGTGCCGGTAATCAACTGACTCTTCTCGAAAAGTTACTGGAAAAAGAAGCGGAATTATCGGTGTGGCAGCAACATCAAAATGCTTCTTTATGAAATGGAATATAACAGCAACTTTGCTTGCGTTCCTCTTCTGTAGTAAATTAACTGCGCAGGTGCAGTTACCTGTTTACCCCGATTCACTTTTTTCAACCTATTATCATCAACGGGTTTCTCATTTTCAAACACTGCCTCTTTCCCGAAGCGATATTGTTTTTTTAGGTAACAGCATTACCGATGGTGCAGAATGGAGTGAGTTGTTTAGTGATCTGAAGGTAAAGAATCGGGGCATCAGCGGCGATATTACAGCCGGGGTTATTCATCGTCTTGATGATGTTGTAAAAAACAAACCAAAAAAAATCTTTCTGCTCATTGGCACCAATGACCTTGCAAGAGGAATAAGTGCTGACAGTGTGCTTAAAAACATGTTGCTGATTGCTGATTATGTATTTCAGCAATCACCTTTCACAAAATTGTATGTGCAGAGTATATTTCCTGTAAATAATGCATTTGGCCGTTTTGTAACGCATACAAAAAACGGAGAAACCATTGTGCAGTTAAATAATGAGTTGTATAAAAACGCAGTCAATCATCATTATACCTTTCTAGATCTGCACAGCATTCTGAAAAATAAGGAGGGAAAGCTGAATGAGCAGTTTACAAATGACGGACTTCATTTAACAGGTGAAGCTTATTTGTACTGGAAGCATTTTGTATATCCCTATGTTTATGATCTGCAACAGAAACCATCTCTTCTTCCATTACCGCAGCAATTAAAATGGACGAATGAATCTTTCCCATTGTTTCGGTGCAAAGCAATTCTTGTTAAAGATGAATCCTTCATGCGTGAAGCAAACCGCCTGAAAGATTTATTAAACGAAAATGGGACACAGGTAAAAGTTGTATCTTCTTCCGAAGCATCTGATTTCCCGATTGAACTGAAAAAAGATACTGCAATTAAAAGTGATGAAGTGTATAAGCTAACTATAACCTCAACAAAGATTATCATTACTGCTTCATCACCGCATGGAGTATTTAATGCTGTTCAAACATTGCGGCAACTTATGCGTGATGCAGTTATTGTTGATGGTTGTGAAATTGCAGATCAACCAGCATTTTCATGGCGTGGATATATGATTGATGCCGGTCGTAATTACCAGCCAATGGATTTGTTGAAACAGCAGATTGAAATGATGAGCCGGTACAAACTCAATATCTTTCATTTTCATATTACAGAAGATATAGCATGGAGACTTGCCATTAAACAATATCCCCAGCTTACTGCTCCTGAAAACACGCTTCGTAACAAAGGCATGTTTTATACCGAAGAGAATCTGAAAGAACTGATTGCTTTTTGTAAAGACAGGTATATTACACTGATTCCGGAAATTGATATGCCGGGCCATAGTGCTGCTTTTACACGTGCCATGAAAACAGATATGCAAAGCGATTCAGGAATGATGATTGTGAAAAACATTCTTCAGGAAATCTGTGCAACCTATGATGTGCCGTTTATTCATATTGGTGGTGACGAAGTAAAGATCACGAACAAAAATTTTCTTCCTGAAGTTATTCATTTTTTACACCAGCAGGGTAAGCAAACAATTGGCTGGAGCCCCGGTGGTAACCTGGATAATCAAACCATCAGGCAGCTGTGGATGAGAGATCTGGGAGAAAAAGATTCATCTGCACTTCAGTTCATTGATTCAAGACATCTTTATCTTAACCACATGGATCCGCTGGAAAGTGTGGTAACCATTTTTAACCGGATGATTGGGGATACACCAGCTGAAACAAAAAAAATCAAAGGGGCAATACTTTGCATGTGGCCCGACAGAAGAGTTGAAAATGCTGAAGATGTATTGAAACAAAACCCTGTTTACCCCGGCATGCTTGCTTTTGCTGAACGTACATGGAAAGGCGGCGGCAACAAAGGATGGACTGCAACAATTGGTGAACCTGGTTCAAAACAGGAAAAACAGTTTGAAGAATTTGAGAACCGTTTACTCGATCAGAAGAAAGAACAGTTTCAGCAACTTGCTTTTCCATATACAAAACAATCAAACGTTGTTTGGAATTTATATGGTCCTTATGATAACAAAGGTGATTTGTCTGTTTCATTTGAACCCGAGAAGAAGAATTGGAGCGAATCTGAATATACACCCGTTGTAAAAGCGGTTGGTGGTACCATTATATTACGGCATTGGTGGGCACCATTAATTAATGCTGTATTAACCGAACCAAAAGAAAATACAACCTGGTATGCCTCTGCAAAAATCTGGAGCGATGAGGATGAAGTGAAACAGTTCTGGATTGGATTTAATAACCTGTCACGCTCACCTGCAACTGATAGTCCGCCTTTGAACTGTTGGGATGATAAGCAAAGTAAGGTTTGGGTAAACGGCGTACCCGTTACTGCGCCTGTTTGGCAACATGCCGGATTACCTGGAAACGCCGAAATGCCACTTGTTGATGAAAGCTATGAATACCGGCAGCCTGCAAAAATCTTCCTGAAAAAGGGCTGGAACAGTATATTAATTAAAGCTCCGGTGGGTTTTTTCAAGGCAAAAAACTGGCAAAACCCCGTGAAATGGATGTTTACATTTATTCAAACGCAATAATGCAGCGTTATTAACTTTTCTCTTTTCTTTCTTTAATTACGAGAAGTTTCCAAAAAAGGAAAAAAGTTTAAAAACTTTTCTAAATATTTTATAAAAGTTTCAAAACTTCTTCTATATTTATATTCAATTCCAAAACTGATTGCAATGTCGCTGAAGAATATGTTATACAAAAGACAAATTCAAAAGTGTCTTTATTTTGAAAGCGAACTGTCGTGTTCAGACATAAGTATTCTTACCGATAAGAGCCTCCCAATTGCAACGAGGGCTTTGAATGAATTAATTGAAGAGGGAGCAGTGATCGAATCGGGTTATGCAAATTCAACCGGTGGCCGTCGGCCCCAGATGTATTCTCTGAAAAATAAATTGATGTATATCGTATCGGTAGCCATGGATCAGCTGGTTACCCGTATTGCTATTCTTGATATGCATAATAATTATGTAAAGGAGCCACTGAAAATTGAATTGCCGCTGGCCAATAATCCAAACGCACTCGACAGTCTTACCGGTCATATCAACAATTACATTACATCAGCAGGTATTTCCAAAGGAATGATAGCAGGGGTGGGTATTGGTATGCCGGGTTTTGTTGATGTAAGGAAAGGCATCAATCATTCATTTCTCAAAACTGAAAAAGGCAGCAGTATTGTCAGCAAGCTGGAATCAAAACTGGATGTGCCGGTTTATATTGATAATGACTCCAGTTTAATAGCCCTGGCGGAATTAAAGTTTGGTGCGGCCAAGAACAAGAAAAATGTAATGGTTATTAATGTGGGTTGGGGTATAGGTTTAGGTATGGTGGTGAACGGAGAGTTGTTCCGTGGCTACAATGGTTTTGCAGGAGAGTTCAGTCATATTCCTCTGTTTACTAATAATAAAATGTGCAGTTGCGGAAAGAGCGGCTGTCTTGAAACCGAAACCTCACTTTTTGTTGTAACAGAAAAAGCACTGAAAGGATTAAAAGAAGGAAGAGTATCTATGCTGAAGAACCTTTCGCTGGCGCATGCTGAAGATTCATCCCGTGCAATTATGGATGCAGCAATAAAAGGCGACAAGTTTGCAATTGAACTGCTGTCGGAAGCGGGATATAATATAGGCAGAGGTATTGCTATTTTAATTCATTTGCTTAATCCCGAATTGATTGTATTAAGCGGCCGTGGTTCAGTAGGTGGAAGAATCTGGCTGGCTCCAATTCAGCAGGCAATTAATGAGCATTGTATTCCAAAAATTGCAGAATACACCGACGTAAAGATTTCCTCTTTAGGATATGAGGCTGAGATTATTGGTGCTGCTGCGCTGGTGATGGATCATTTTGATGAAGCTGAAAAATTAAGAAAGAAAACGCCTGAAATTGAAGTAAGGGCATAACAGTATCGTTCAAATTAAACTTTGTTGATTATAAAACAAATATTTCTTAACCAAAAACAAACTGCGATGAAAATGTTGCTTAAACAATTGTTGCTATTCTCAATGGCAGCCTTGTGCTTTTTGAATGTAACAGCACAAGAAAAGAAGTTGGTTTCTGGTACAGTAAAGGATGCTGACGGAACAGCACTCCCTTCTGTTACCATTAAGGAAAAGGGAACCAATAACCAAACAATTACCAACGCCAGCGGTGCTTTTAAAATTACTGTTGCTTCTAATGCAACATTAGTTTTCAGCTCTGTTGGTTTTGAAAACCTGGAAGTAAGTGTAGATGGAAAATCTGCATTGGATGTTCAAATGACTGTTTCTTCAAAAGAAATCGGAGAAGTGGTTGTAACATCTCTCGGTATTACCAGGGAAAAGAAAGCATTAGGTTACGCAAGCTCAACTATTAAGGCAGAAGATCTTACTCAGGCAGGATCTCCCAACTTTGCAACTGCATTATATGGTAAAGCTCCCGGTGTGCGTATTTCTGCAGCTCCGGGTGGTGCTACAAGTGCGGTGAATATTAATATTCGTGGTATCAACTCTATTACTGGTAAAAACCAGCCATTGATTGTAATGGATGGTGTACCTATCCGTAACGAAGAAGTACGTAACAATGATTACTGGAGTGATCAGCGTATCAGGGGTAATGGTTTGCTTGATATCAACCCTGATGATATTGACAATATCTCTATCCTTAAAGGCGCCTCAGCTGCTGCCCTGTACGGATCAGAAGCTGTAAATGGTGTGGTTTTAATCACAACAAAAAAAGGAACAAAAGGTAAAAAAGGATTCAGTGTGGATGTGAATGCTAACTACAGCATTGATAAAATTGCATATCTGCCCCGTTATCAAAATGTAAGAGGTGCAGGTGCTCCTTTGAATGTAAACAACTCAGGCCAGGATGCAGACGGTTTCATCTGGTATGATACAGACGGAAACGGTTCTAAAGAAACAAGAGGTATCCTCAACTTCAGTATCAACTTCGGTCCTAAGTTTGATGGTAAACCAACAATGGCATGGGATGGTATAATCAGACCTTACGAAGCCCAGACAGACAACTATGCAGGCTTGTTCCAAACTGCACGTAACTCCAATATTAATGTTGCGGTTTCTCAGTCATCAGACAATGCCTCGACAAGGTTTTCATTAACCCGTCAGCAAAACCTCGGTTTAAGTATTGGTGCAGAGAATACAAAGAACATTGCCAATTTAAATACAACGTTAAGACTTGGCAAGAAATTCACAACAGACATTTTGGTGAATTATATTAACCAGCATACCAAAAACCGTCCTTATTCAATTGACCGTATGATCAATAACTTTACTGGTATGATCGGTCGTTTTGATAATGCTGACTGGTATCTGAATAAATACAAAACCAGCAAAGGTTACAGGTATGTTACCGGAACCAATCAAAGTCTTACTCCGGCAGAAAACATCATTTACAATGGATTCAAAGGTGATATTGCTGATTACGTATGGCGTGTAAAAGAACATCGTTCAGATGAATACAGTGACCGTATGATTGCCAGCGTTACCAATAACTGGCAGATTGTTAACGGCCTTAAGTTGCGTGGAAGATTTTCTACTGATTTAACTTCAATGAGAACTGAAACACGTCAGTCAACAGAAATTCCGCTGGCTTTCGGTAACTCAGGTTATTTTGGATTAAATTCTTACCGTAACCAGATTTTGTATGGTGACCTGCTTTTAACTTATACCAAGCGCATTACAACAGATATTGAACTGAATGTAATGGGTGGTTATACTGCTACAAAAGAACTGCAAACTAGTATGGGCCGTGGAACAAGCGGTGGTTTAAGTACTGAAAACCTGTTTGATGTTGCTGCTTCAGTTAATACTGCATCCAGCTCATCATCAAGGTTTTCATTGATTAAGGATGCTTATATCGGTACTATTAACGGAAGCTATAAAGATTACCTGTTTGTTGAAGCTACTTTGCGCAGAGACAGAACTTCAACCATGCATCCAAGCCAAAACAGTTTTGTTTATCCATCTGTTAACAGCAGTTTCATCCTGAGCGATGCTGTTAAATTACCTGAATTTGTAACTTATACAAAAGTGCGTGCTTCATGGGGTATTGTAGGTAACTATCCAGATATTTATGGAGCAAATATTGCATACAATCAAAACACATTGGGTGTGCAAAGCGTAGGTGGTGTTCCTATTTTATATACAACACTTCCAAACAGTTTTGGTAATGATGCCATTAAGCCGGAAACTAAAAATGAAATTGAGTTCGGTCTTGAATCAAGATTTTTAAAGAATCGCCTTGGCTTGGAAATTTCTTATTACAATGGCCAGATCAGAGATCAGATTTTACCATTAACAATTCCTGCAACCGCAGGTGCAAGATCAGTTTTAACCAATGTAGGTACTTTGCGTAACCAGGGTATTGAAATTGCGATTAACGGCAGCCCTGTTGACAAAAAGAACTTTAAATGGGAAACAGGTATCAATTTCTCTATGAACAAAAACGTAGTTGAGAAATTGGCAACCGGCTCAACTGAATTGCTGCATGCTGATTATGATGGTAATGCTGCACAGTTAAAATCAGTTGTAGGTCAGGCAATGGGCGATTTTTATGCACATCCTGTTCTTACCAACAGCAAAGGTGAAAAAGTGGTAAACCCTGATGGTTTATATGCATTGGATGCAAACAAAATGACCAAAGTTGGTAACGCAATGCCAAAAGTTGTTGGAGGTTTCTTCAACACAGTTTCTTACAAAAACTTCACACTTGATGTGCTGACTGATTTCCGTTTTGGAGGTCACATTATGCCAACTGGTATTTACTGGATGATCAGCCGTGGTTTATTGGAAGAAAGTTTGAACTACATGGATAAAGAACATGGAGGTATCAGCTATTACGTAAGTAATGGTAAGGGTATTCAAACAACTGCAACACAAGGACCTAATGGTGAAAAAGTGTATAATGATGGTATGCTCATTGATGGAGTTACTTCAGACGGATCAAAAAATACGAATGTAATTTCTCAGGCTTATTATTACTGGAACGTGTATAACTGGGGTGGTCCTCAATACAGTTCAGCCAGGTATGAATTATATATCCAGAAAAATTCTTACATCAAGTTAAGAGAGATTTCTCTGAGCTATACATTGCCAACCAAAGCAGCAGGATACATTGGAGCAAAGAAAATCCAGCTTTCTGCTTTCGGACGTAACCTGTTCTATATCTACAGAACAATTAAAGATATGGATGCAGAACAAACAACTGCAGGTTCAAGGTGGTTCCAGACATTAAACAATGCCGGAACAAACCCTGCTACCAGAAGTTATGGTATTATGGTAAGAGCTACTTTCTAATAATCTCTTTAAATGACTAAAAAAATGTTTATGAAAAATAAATTATTTGTATTGGTAACAGCACTGACTCTGGTGTTGACTGCCTGCAAAAAGAAGGATTTCGCCGACAGCTATGCTGATCCTTCAAAGATTTCAAACACTACTGTTGAAAAGCAGTTTGCAGGATTTCTTTCTGCCAACCGTGAATATGTAGTGCCTTCATACTGGAATTATTTTGTAGTACTTAGAACAAGTGTAAACCGTTATAACCAGGCAGTAGGATGGGTTAATTCTTCAGGACAGTATGTTCCGGGTGCAGCTGGTATTACCGACCGCTGGAATAACTACTATGATTTTCTTGCTCAGTATCGTGAACTGCAGAATGTTTATGGTACATTAAGTACAGATGACCAGAAACTGAGACGTATTTTCATGATTGCAGCAACAATCTATTTTTACGATCATACACAGAAAGTTGTGGATCTGCATGGTGATATTCCTTGGTCTGAAGCTGGTAAATTAAGTGCCAATGGTGGTGACTACCAGGTTTCTTTACCTAAGTATGATAAGGCAGAAGATATCTATACCAAAATGCTTGACGATTTAAAAGCATTTGCTGATGAACTGAACACCATTTCAGTTAATGCAGGTATCCTTACTGCTTTCCAAAAGCAGGACTTTGTGAATAAAGGAAGTCTTACAATGTGGAAGAAGTATTGCAATTCCCTGCGCTTAAGAATGCTTGGCCGTGTATCAGGAGTGGCAAGCTTCCAGACAAGGGCTGCTACAGAAACTGCAGCAATTCTTGGAACTCCCGCTACATATCCTGTTGTTTCTGCAAACTCAGAAAACATCCAGGTAAAAGTTTATGATCTGAACACTCCAATCAACTCTACTGGTTTCAGAACTGGTCTGGAAGATTGGGATGGAAATATTGCAGGTAAAACAATGATTGATCATATGAACACAAATGCTGATCCCAGGTTGAGAGCAATTTTCCAACCAGGTGCTAATGCAGGAGGTGCTTATATTGGTCTTGATCAGATGGCAACCGGTTCTGCACAAACAACATTAATTGCAGGCGGTACTATTGCAATCTATAACAGGTCAACCTTAAGCCGCAACCAGTTTTTCCCCGGTGCTTTAATTGGTGCTGCTGAAGTTAGTTTCTTAGCTGCTGAAGCTTACCTGAAAGCAGGTAATAACACTGCTGCAAAAACTGCTTACAATGATGGTATTGCAAAATCAATTGAATACTATTATTGGGTGCGGACATTAAGTAACGATAATACTTCCGGTACACTTACTCCTTATACAGGAACTGAGGTTACTAATTATGTTACTGCTGCTGCTGTTAACTGGGATAATGCAACAACAACAGCCGATAAACTGAAATTGATTGCAACTCAGAAGTGGCTTGATTTCAACGTGGTGTTACCACTTGACAACTGGGCAGAATTAAGGAGACTTAATTATCCGACATTATCATTTGAAGTGGATAATGCCAATGCTCAGAAACAACCACCTTACAGATGGCTTTATGCTGGTTCAGAAGCAACTTATAACACTGTAAACTACGGTGCTGTACAGGCTAAAGATAATCTTACAACAAAATTGTTCTGGGATAACTAATCCTTCAACATGTTTTATTATGAAGGCCCCGCCTTAGGGCGGGGCTTTTTTCATAATAGTAAAGTGGCAGGATATTTTTTTGATATTAAAATAAAGATCATGAGCAAGCTTCATTTCATTACATTCCTTTTTGTTTTTTGTGTGTTGTCTGTTGCAAACGCACAGGAAAAAGAATATTTCCCCGATCCCGATACGGCAATTCAACACAGACTTGAAGAGTGGAAAGATTTGAAATTTGGTTTGCTGATGCACTGGGGTGCTTACAGCCAATGGGGCATCGTTGAAAGCTGGAGTTTATGTCCTGAAGATGTGGGCTGGGCTACAGGAGCACGTGTGGCTAAAGATCCTGTGAGCAGTTATTTCACGTACAAGAAAAATTATGAAAACCTGAAAACCACGTTTAACCCAACAAAATTCAATCCCACAGATTGGGCTAAGGCGGCAAAAGACGCAGGCATGAAATATGTTGTGTTTACAACAAAACATCATGATGGTTTCTGCATGTTTGATACAAAAACAACTGATTATAAAATCACTGATCCTTCTTGTCCTTTTTCAACCAATCCAAAAAGTGATGTAACCAAAGAAATTTTTAATGCTTTCCGTAGTGAGAACATGTGGGTGGGAGCTTATTTCTCCAAACCCGACTGGCACAGTAATTATTACTGGTGGGATCGTTTTCCTCCTGTTGACCGTAACGTCAACTATCCTGTAAAACACTATCCTCAACAATGGAAAAAATTCGTCGATTATACATATACACAGATTAATGAATTGATGAGTAATTATGGCAAGGTGGATATTCTGTGGCTTGATGGTGGCTGGGTTCGTAAGAAAACCGATGCTGAAGAAAAGAAAGATGTGGCCGATGCATTCAATGAAAATCAATTCAGCATTAATGCAATCAGCCAGGATTTAGATATGCCACGTCTTGCAAAAATGGCAAGAGAAAAACAACCGAAACTGATTGTTGTTGACAGGGCTGTTCCCGGCGAACAACAGAATTATCTTACACCTGAACAACATATTCCGGCTAATGGTCTTCCTTATCCTTGGGAAACCTGTATGACGATGGCTGGCAGCTGGAGCTATGTACCTAATGATGTGTACAAACCAGCTGATGAAATTGTAGAAAAGCTGGTTGATATTGTAAGTAAAGGAGGAAATTATTTGCTGAACATTGGCCCATCGCCTGAAGGTGAGTTTGATGCTGTTGCATACCAGCGTTTGAAAGAAATCAGCGCATGGATGAAGGTTAACAGCTCTGCCATTTATTACAGCCGCATGTACAAAGTGTTTGGCGAAGGTGAAAAAGTAAGATTCACGCAAAGCAAGGATGGTCACACCAAATATATTTTCCTGTTTGAGTTTCCGCAAAGCAAAGTATCGCTGAAAGAACTGCAGTTAAAAAAAGGTGCTAAAGTAACCATGCTTGGAAGTACACAAAAGCTGAAATGGGAATCAACTGCTGATGCAACTGAAATTACAGTTCCGGCAAATTTAAAAGCAGTAACAAATTATGTGTGGGTGCTAAAGGTGGTGGACTAAGGAAAGATGTATAATGTGAACCCTCTTTTGACGGATTGTAAATGATAGTTCATCGTTAAAATAAATTGTATGAAATATTTGTTTATACTCATATTTCAATTTGTAATGATTCAGGCATTTGCCCAGAATAAATTGCAACTGGTAGCAAACGGTAAAAGTAATTACAGCATTGTTATTCCTGAAGCTGCTACTGAAACAGAAAAACAGGCAGCACAGGTTATGCAGGAATTTCTTTCCCGAATGTCGGGTGCTTTACTTCCTGTTATCAATGATGAAATAAAACCGCAGGCTAAAGAAATTGTTATTGGTAATTCCAATCGTTATAAAGAAAAAAATAACCTGGAAGAAGATGGCTACCACATCAGCACATTAAACGGAAAACTCATTATTACTGGTGGCTATGGAAAAGGCGTGATGAATGGAGTTGTTTCATTCCTTGAAGATTATCTTGGCTGCAGAAAATTTTCTCCGGATGCGGAGTATGTTCCTGTAAAGAAAACAATTGCAGTTGGAGTTATTAATGATAAACAGGTTCCATACAATATCATCCGTGTAGTTAACGGAAACTTTCCTTACAATGAACAATACAAGAACTGGCGCAAGCTTCACACCATTTCTGATAAATGGGATGATGGTAAATGGAGGGGGTATTATGTACACACATTCAACAGGCTTGTTTCTTCATCTGAATATTTCCAAACGCATCCTGAATATTTTTCGCTGGTAAACGGTAAACGTATTCATTACGGACAATTATGTTTATCAAATCCGGCTGTGTTTGAAATTGCAGTGAAGCGTTTGAAAGAAGATATACTTGCTCATCCGAATATCAAATACTGGAGTGTAAGTCAGAATGATAATTATGATTACTGCCAGTGCAGTGAATGTAAAAAGAATGATGATGTGGATGGTGGACCAACGGGTTCAGTTATTCAGTTTGTGAATAAAGTTGCAGCGCTTTTTCCCGACAAAATCATCACCACACTTGCGTATCAATACACACGAAAAGCTCCTTTACATACAAAACCTGCAAAGAATGTAATGATTACACTTTGCACTATTGAGCTAAACCGCAGTTTACCAATTGAACAGGATTCAACAAGTGTTTCATTTGTAAACGATATCAAAGAGTGGAGTAAAATAAGCAGCAACATTATGCTGTGGGATTATGAAATTCAGTTCACCAATTATCTCTGTCCTTTCCCTTTATTTCATACGTTACAACCAAATATTCATTTTTTTAATAAATATGGAGTACGGGCACAATTTCAGCAATGCAATATCACCAAAGGTGCTGAGTTTGCCGAGCTGAAAGCTTATCTCCTGAGTAAATTACTATGGAACCCCAATGCCGATGCTAATGCCATCATTGATGATTTCATGAAAGGCTATTACAAACAGGCAGCCCCGTTTTTAAAATCCTATTTCACATTGCTGCATAACGAGGCAGCAAAATCCAAACAACGTCTTGACATTTACGGATCACCAGTCTGGAATGCCAAGACTTTTTTATCGCCTGCATTAATTGCCCAATATTACAAACTGTTCGACCAGGCAGAAGCTGCTGTAAAAGATGAACCGGAAATATTGCAGCGAGTAAAAATTGCCAGGTTACCTGTGCAATATGCGGATATGGAAATTGCTAAAACGCAAATGTTTGGTGAAAACGGCTGGTATAAAATTGAAAATGGTAAATACATTCTGAAACCGGAACGCAAACAGTTGCTCGAAGATTTTAATACGGTCTGCAAGCAGAACAACATTGTTGAACTGAATGAAAATGGTTTAACAGCCGATATTTTTTATCACAGCACTTTGCGTTTTATTGACGTGCAGGTGGAAGGTAATCTTGCATTTCAGAAAAAAGTAACAGGTTCTGTTGCTCCTGCTGAGCAATACACCGGCACTGGTTTCAGTATGCTCACCAATGGTGTAAAGGGAACTGATGATTATAAAATTAACTGGCTGGGATGGGAAGGAAAAGATGTTGTGTTAACGCTTGAACTTGAAAAAGAATCAGCCATCAAACAAATCGGCATCAGTGCATTGCAAAGCACCAAGTCGTGGATTGTTTTTCCGGCGAAGATTGAATGCTTCATCAGCAGTGATGGAATAAATTTCACTTCATGCGGAGTACAGTCTGTTGACAGCAACCACCAGGCGCCACAGGAAATAAAAGATTTTTTATTTGATCCGAATAATAAGACAGCAAGATTTATCAGGTTCAATGTAACAGGAACAAAAGAATTACCGGCATGGCATAATTATCATGGCAACAAATCATGGGTATTTATTGATGAAATTATTGTGCGGTGATTTGCAGAAAACCCTGAAGGTTTTTAAAACCTTCAGGGTTTATGCTACACACTTGTATTGCGCAATCGGTTGTCTTGTTATTGAATCGGGAAACAAACTTGCTTTGCAGGTAAAACATTCACTAATGAACTATTTTAATTTTATGAGCAAACGTAACAGTGAAAAAATGAGCGGTTATGTTTGCTCTGTTCTTATTTATCCCTTTGCTGCAGGTATTCTTTTATTCCTGAATGTTTTTTCTGCTTCTGCACAGAAGAATTATGTCATAATCGACAGTAATGATACAGAAGCGGCAATCATCAGCAAAGCTGCGAACGTAGTTCCGTCTGCACGGCAATTACGCTGGCAGCAACTGGAATTAACAGCTTTCTTTCATTTTGGCATCAACACATTTACCAACAGGGAATGGGGGCAAGGCAATGAAGATCCTCAGTTATTTAATCCAACAAGCTTTGATGCCAATCAATGGATAACTACAGTAAAAAAAGCTGGTATTAAACAGGTCATCTTAACAGCAAAACATCATGATGGTTTTTGTTTGTGGCCAAGTAAGTACACCAATCATTCGGTGAAAAGCAGTCCATGGAAAAATGGAAAAGGTGATGTGGTGAAGGAAGTTGCGGAAGCATGTAAGAAACAGGGAATAGGTTTTGGTGTTTATCTCTCACCTTGGGACAGAAACTCTTCTGTATACGGCACTGAGGCCTACAATGATTACTTCGTAAATCAACTGACAGAACTTCTTACACGATATGGTCGTATAGATGAAGTTTGGTTTGATGGTGCTAATGGTGAAGGACCTAATGGAAAAAAACAAGTGTATGATTTTGAACGCTGGTATAAACTGATCCGCAAACTGCAGCCCACTGCAACTATTGCCATCATGGGTCCTGATGTTCGTTGGGTTGGTACAGAGTCTGGTCATGGACGGGAAACAGAATGGAGCGTTGTACCTGCGAATAATCTTGACCCCGCAAAAATTGCCGGTGATTCACAAAAAGAAATTGCATTCAAACCATTGGGCGATATGATGGGTAATGATCTTGGCAGCCGTGATAAAATTATTCATGCAAAGGGGTTGGTTTGGTATCCTGCAGAAACAGATGTTTCTATCAGGCCAGGTTGGTTTTATCATGAAGCAGAAGATGGTAAAGTAAAATCGGCAAAAGAACTTACTGAAATTTATTTTCATTCAGTTGGCCGCAATGGTGTGCTGCTGTTAAACATTCCTCCCGATAAAAGAGGTTTGCTGCAGGAAAATGATGTAAAGCATTTACTGGAATGGCAAGCAGTACGTACATCTATTTTTAAACAGAACTTCCTGAAAGGTGGAACAATAAAAGGTAAACCATTGCAGGCATTGATTGATGGAAATGATGCCACAACAATTCCGTTGCAACAGAATACAGTTGAAATAAAACTCAAGGACAAACAAACTTTAAATGTACTGGCACTGCAGGAAAATATCCGCAAAGGCCAGCGTATTGAAAAATTTATTCTTGAATACTGGACAGGAACTGAATGGAAAAAAGCAGCAGAAGGAACAACTGTTGGATATAAGCGTTTGCTGCAGTTTGAAAAAGTTTCAACTGATCGTGTACGGTTACAGATTTTATCTTCCAGGCTGGATCCATTTTTAGCAGAAATGGGTCTTTATCTTTATGCTGAATAAAATATACGTTATGGGAACGCTCAGGTTATTTAAGATTACGACATCGGCATTATTACTTTTTGCTGCAGTTAATTTACAGGCACAGGTACAAAAAACACTTCTTACAAAAGGCTGGCAGTTTAATCAGCAAGGAACTGCAAAGTGGTATCCTGCACAAGTGCCGGGTACTGTGCATACTGATTTACTGAATAATAAACTGATCCCTGATCCATATTACAGGGATAACGAAGTAAAACTGCAATGGATTGACAAGCTTGACTGGAATTATAAAACAAGTTTCAACGTTAATGCATCTGTATTAAGTAAGAAGAATATTGAACTGCTGTTTGATGGATTGGATACCTATGCAGATGTTTATCTCAATGGTCAGTTGATTTTATCGGCCAACAATATGTTCCGTCAATGGAAAGTGGATGTAAAGCATTTGCTGAAACCAACCAATCAGCTCATCATTCATTTTGCATCTGCAAAAAATAAAGTTGATTCAATGGCAAAAGCTGAACTGCCATTGGTGATCCCTGATAATCCAAGAGCTTATGTGCGCAAAGCACAATATCATTTTGGTTGGGATTGGGGTCCGGTTTTTATTACGTCAGGTATCTGGAAAAATATTTATCTCGAATCGTATAATCAGAAACCTGCAGAGAAAAAATATGTGCCACCGGTAAAAGTTGAGCTGGTGCAGGAAGCAGATAAAGACGGTAAAACATTTTATTTTAAAATTGATGGCAAGCCTGTTTATATGAAAGGTGCAAACTATATCCCGAGTGATATGTTTGTGACCCGTTTAAATAAAAATGAATACAGAAAGGTATTACAGCTGGCAAAAGATGCCAACATGAATATGCTGCGTGTTTGGGGTGGTGGTATTTATGAAGATGATGCGTTTTATGATTTGTGTGATGAAATGGGTATTTACATCTGGCAGGATTTCATGTTTGCAGGTGCAATGGTTCCGCATGATGAAGCATTCTTTAATAATGTGCGTGAAGAAGTCAAATATCAGATCAAACGTTTACGTCATCACAAATGCATTGTATTGTGGAGCGGCAATAATGAAATTGATGAAGCATGGTTTAACTGGGGCTGGCAAAAACAGTTCAATGTACATGGACAGGATTCTGTACAAATGTGGAACGATTATACACGTTTGTTCCGTGACAGTATTGCTGCATGGGTAAAACAATATGATGGCAGCAGACCTTACGTAAGCACATCGCCGATGCATGGATGGGGACACAAAGAAAGTATAACAGAAGGTGATAGTCACTACTGGGGTTTATGGTGGGGACTGGAAGATGTGGAAGTGTTTGAAAAGAAAACCGGAAGGTTTGTTAGCGAATACGGAATGCAGGCAATGCCCAACACTTCAAGTATCGAAAAGTTTACATTGCCTGAAGACAGGTTTATGATTTCGGATGTGTTGAAACAACATCAGAAAGCAGGTATTGGTTTCGACAGGTTGCAGAAATACATGCACCGTTATTTTCTTGATTCAGCAAAAGTGAAACAACTTTCGCTGGAAGATTACACGTATCTCACCCAATGCTTACAGTATTATTGCTTTAAAAATGCAATTGCCATTCACCGCAGCAAAGCACCCTATAACATGGGAACCTTGTTATGGCAGTTGAATGATTGCTGGCCTGTTGCAAGCTGGAGTATTACTGATTATAACCGTGAACCTAAAGCTGCATGGTTTGGTGTGAAGGAAGCTTACAGGGATGATGTAATGCCTGAGCGTGATAAAGTACGACCCATTGACCTGAAATTACAAAAGCCAACAATTACTATAAAAGCTGAAGGAGAAAATATGTTCAGCATTACCAGCAATGTGGATGCAAAGTATGTGTACTTGTATAAAGCAGGAAGTTATTTTGATGTAAACGATAATTACTTTGATCTGAAAGCCGGTGAGAAAAAAATGCTGCACCTGAAAAGCAGGTATTTCTCTGCAAAAGAAATTCCGGCGATTAAGATAAAGACGCTGTATGATGTGGTGAGCAAGTGATTGTGAATGGAAACCCCGTCAGCGGTTGAAAACCCTGATGGCGGTTAAACAAACAAAAATATTTTTTATCAATTATGTTAATAGTTACTAACGATGAGTAAAGAACAAAGCGTACAAGTGTGCGACGCAACGAGGTATAATCAGCGAACAAAAAGCCGGTTACAAAAATTGCTGCTTGCAATATTTTTTTGTTTGCCTTTGCTGTATGCTGATGCACAGGTGAAACACCGCTTTTCGTTGGGGAAAACTGATTTTCTGCTTGATGGAAAACCTTTTCAGATAATCAGTGGAGAGATACATCCTGCACGTATTCCGCATGAATACTGGAGGCATCGAATACAAATGGTAAAGGCAATGGGATGTAACACGATTGCTGCGTATGTGTTCTGGAATTATCATGAAGTAAAAGATGGCGTGTTTGATTTTAAAACCGGCAATAAAAATATTGCTGAGTTTATACGTATATGCAAAGAAGAAGGAATGTGGGTGATGCTTCGTCCCGGTCCGTATGTATGTGCTGAATGGGATTTTGGCGGATTACCCACTTCATTGCTGAAGATTCCTGATATCAAAATCCGTTGCATGGACAGCCGTTACATGAGTGCAGTTACACGTTATGTAAATGCATTGGCAAAAGAAGTTGCTCCGCTGCAATGTTCAAACGGCGGACCAATTGTAATGGTGCAGGTTGAAAATGAATATGGCAGTTATGCAAATGATAAAGAATACCTGGAAACATTACGTAAGCTTTGGTTGAAAGGTGGAATCAATGTGCCGTTTTATACTGCAGATGGCCCGACTGCTTACATGCTTGAAGCAGGAAATATTGATGGTGCTGCAATTGGTTTAGATAGTGGTGGCAGTGATGGGGACTTTGAACAGGCGAAGAAAAGAAATGCAAATGTTCCATCGTTCAGTTCGGAAACTTATCCCGGCTGGTTAACACATTGGGGCGAAAAATTTGCAAAGCCTGATACAAACGGATTGAAAAAAGAAGTGGAGTATTTATTGAAAAATAAAAAGTCGGTGAACTTTTATGTTATTCATGGAGGAACAAATTTTGGTTATACAGCCGGCGCCAATGCATTTTCTCCCACTCAATACCAACCAGATATTACCAGTTATGATTATGATGCGCCGATTGATGAGCAGGGTAATGCAACACCAAAATATTTTATGCTGAAGCGTTTGATTCAGCAGTATGTTTCTTATAAAATTCCTGAAGTGCCTGCTGCAGTTAAGACGATTGAAATTCCTGCAGTTGAAATGAAGCGTTCGCATTCAGTGTGGGATTACAGTTTGCCTTCTATTAAAACGCCGCAGCCTCAACCAATGGAATCGTTTGGTCAGAACCAGGGAATGATTGTTTATAAAACAACATTGATTGGTCATAAAAGCGGGCGGTTGAAAATATGGGAACCGCATGATTATGCATTGGTGTTTTTGAATGGTGAGTTTGTTGATACGGTTTACCGTGATGGCGGCAACTGGGAAGTAACATTACCAAAAACAAATGTTGCCAATCCTGTTCTTGAAATTGTGGTGGAAGGAATGGGACATATCAACTTCGCCCAGTTTATGATTGACCGTAAAGGCATTACTGATCGTGTAACCTTAAATGGTATGACATTGATGAACTGGCAAACAACTTTGCTGCCATTGGATGATGCATTCATGAGCAAAGTACAACCAGCTGTTGCAAAAACTTCAGCTGATAAACTCTGCAATTTCTATAAAGGAAATTTCACGCTTACTGAAACAGGTGATACTTATTTTGATCTGGGCAATTATACAAAAGGTGTTGTGTTTGTAAATGGTCACAACCTTGGTCGCTTCTGGTACATTGGTCCGCAGCAGCGGTTGTATTGTCCTGCTTCATGGTTAAAGAAAGGAAACAATGAAATTGTGGTATTTGATTTCTTTAAAAAAGAACCGGCTGTTATTACATCAAAACGCACACTTGAATAAATAAAACTATTGTCAATGAAAAAGTTATTGATTGCTGTTGTTCTTCTTGCTTCAATCCAAACATACGCCCAGCAAAAAACAGATGCTGCAGCTATTAAAGATAAGATGCAGTGGTTTGCTGATGCCAAGCTTGGCATTTTTATTCATGCGGGAATTTATGCTGTGGATGGTGTTGCGGAATCATGGAGTTTTCATAATAAAAACATCAGCTATGCTGATTATATGAAACAGCTCAAAGGATTTACTTTAAAAAATTATAATCCAGCTGTATGGGCTGATCTTATACAGGAAAGTGGCGCAAGGTATTCAGTAATCACCACCAAACATCATGATGGTGTTTCGATGTATGATACAAAAATGAACAAGCTGAGTATTGTACAGGCAACTCCTGCAAAAAAAGATATGATCAAGCCTTTCTTTGATGAACTGCGCAAACGCAACATCAAATGCGGGGCATATTATTCATTGATTGACTGGAGTTACCCTGATTATCCCGGTTTCTTAAACGACAGCAGCCGTTATAAGGTTGCAAATGATTACGAGCGCTGGAACCGTTTCCGCAATTTTTTCCAGGGACAGATCAAAGAAATCAACTCCATGTTTAAGCCTGATCTCTGGTGGTTTGATGGCGATTGGGAACACAGTGCTGAAGAATGGGAATCACAAAAAGTCAGAAGTGTAATTTTATCTGTTAATCCAAATGCAATCATCAACGGGCGTTTGCAGGGGTTTGGCGATTATGAAACACCTGAACAGAATTTTCCTGTATCAAGACCAAAATTTAACTGGTGGGAATTGTGCATGACCACCAACAATAATTGGGGTTATCAGAATGATAACAACTGGAAAACGCCGTATGAAGTGATCAGCATTTTTGTTGACGCAGTTTCAAATGGCGGTAACCTGTTGCTGGATATGGGGCCGAAAGAAGATGGGACTATTCCTGATGAACAGGTGAATGTGCTGAAAGAACTGGGTGCCTGGAACAAACGTAACGGCGAAGCCATTTTTAATACCATTGGTGGAATTCCGTAGGGACATTTTTACGGCCCTACCACTTTATCGAAAGACTCTGCAACATTGTATGTATTCCTGCATGGAAGTTCGGGTGGCAACATTATGATTAAAGGACTGGATAATAAAATCCAGGATATTACTGTGCTGGGCAGTAATACAAAACTCACACATAAAATTGTTGGAAAAATTTCATGGAGCCATGTGCCCGGTCTTGTTTACATCAATGTGCCGCAGAATGCATTGGATAAATACGTTACTGTTGTAAAAGTGAAACTGGATAAACCCGTAAAGCTTTACCGTGGACAAGGTGGATTTAATTAAAAATAAAGTTGAGAATTGATCATTGAAAATTTAATAAGATGAAAAGAATTTCGTTTGTTTTTTATTTTTTTGTTTTAAGTGTATCATTAAGTGCGCAGAAAAATTATACATCACTTGTAAACCCGTTTATTGGTACAGGTGGTCACGGGCATACTTATCCCGGCGCAACAATGCCCTTTGGTATGATGCAGCTCAGTCCCGATACAAGACTGGAAGGATGGGATGGTTGCGGTGGTTATCATTACACCGATTCAATGATCTATGGTTTTTCACACACGCATTTAAGCGGTACCGGTATTGCTGATTATTGTGATGTGCTGGTTATGCCTTTCACCGGTGATGTAAAGTGGAAGAATGACGAATACCGTTCGCCCTTCTCACACAAAAAAGAAAAAGCAAGTCCCGGTTATTATGAAGTGCTGCTGGAAAAAAATAATATCCTTGCACGCCTTACAACCACTGTTCGTGCAGGTATGCATGAATATACATTTGATAAAAATGCAACGCAAGGAAAAATCCTGGTTGATTTAAAACACAGGGATGAAGTACTTGAATCATCCATTGAAGTGGTGAATGATTATGAAATAAAAGGTTTCCGCCGCAGTAAATCATGGGCGCAGAATCAATACCTCTATTTCTACATGAAGTTTGAGCAACCCATCAAACAATATGGTATTGCATTGAACGATCTGTTGCAGCAAAACACAAAAACTGCACAAGGAAAAAATATCAAAGCTTATTTCAGTTTTGATTTGCCTGCAGGAAAAAAAGTAAGAGTAAAAGTGGGCATTTCAGGTGTTAGTGCTGAAAATGCAAAACTCAATCTTGATACAGAAATCAGCGGATGGAATTTTGAACAGTTGAAAACAAATGCAGAAAAAGCATGGAACAAAGAATTAGGTAAGATCGAAATCAAAGACGGTACAAAAGATCAGCAGATTGCTTTTTATTCAGCCTTGTACCATACTACTGTTGTTCCCAATGTATATACTGATGTAAATGGTGAATATCGTGGAACGGATCTGAAGGTGCACAAAGCTGAAGGCTTCACCAACTATTCTGTGTTTTCGTTGTGGGATACGCACAGGGCTTTGCACCCGTTAATGTCCATCATCAACCGTAAAAAAACCGGCGACTGGATCAATACATTTCTAGCACAATACAAATACGGCGGCATGTTGCCTGTGTGGGAATTAAGTGGTAATGAAACGTATTGCATGATTGGTTATCATTCCGTTCCTGTAATAGTAGATGCTTATCAGAAAGGCATCCGCAACTTTGATGCACAGCTAGCATTAAAAGCAATGGTTGATTATGCAGAAAGCAACCGCTTTGGAATTTCGCATTATGCCAAACAAGGTTTTTTAAGTAACGATGTGGATCATGAAAGCTCCAGCAAAACGGTTGAGTATGCTTACGACGACTGGTGTATTTCTCAATTAGCAAAGTGGCTGGGTAACGATGAAATTTATCAACGCTATAATCAACGTTCACTCAACTACCGTAATTTGTTTGATCCAACTACTTATCACATCCGTGGTAAGGTGCAGGCATTCTGGTTTTCGCCTTTTAATGCAACAGAGATCAACAACTTTTTTACTGAAGGTAATTCATGGCATTATTCCTTTACTGCACAGCAGGATATTGATGGATTGATAAAAGTTTATGGAGGTAAAGAAAATTTCCTTCGCAAGGTGGAAGAATTGTTTACAACATCACAGCAACTGAGTGGAAGAGAGCAATCAGATGTAACAGGTTTGGTTGGTCAGTATGCACATGGTAATGAACCAAGCCATCATCTTGCTTATTTATTTAATTATGGTGGAAGACCGTGGCGCACACAGGAAGTGATTCATAAAATATGCACAGAATTTTATCCCAATAATCCTGATGGTTTGATTGGTAATGAAGATTGCGGGCAAATGAGTGCATGGTTTGTGTTAAGTTCTATGGGTTTTTACCAGGTAACACCGGGGAGCGGTATTTATGATCTCGGCACTCCGTTGTTTGATGAGGTGAAAATTAATTTGGAAAACGGAAAAACGTTTACCATTACTGCAAAAAACAGGAAGCCCGGAAACTTTTATGTAAATAATGTTTTGCTCAATGGCAAGCAGCATTCTGCAACATTCATTAAACAAACAGCTGTTGCAAATGGCGGATCAATGGTTTTTGAAATGAGCAGCACGCCCATTAAAACAAGAGGAACAAAAGATGCTGATATGCCTCATTCAAAAGTGGATGATTCAAAATTTGTTCCTGTTCCGTTCTTTGATATGAGTGAATACAAATTCAAACAGGATCTTAGTGTGGTGCTGAAAGATCTTGATCCTGCAGCAGAAGTTTATTACAGTATTGTTTCTTATGCAGCAGAAGAAAAGGAATTTGTACGTTATGCACAACCTGTTTCTATCAGCCAGACTTCTTTTGTAAAAGCTTATGCAGTTAAGAATGGAATTAAGAGCCCTGTTGTTACACAGAAATTTACAAAAGTGCCCAGCGACAGAACCATTGAAGTAATGAGTGCCGTGCATCCCATGTATACTGCTGGTGGTAAAGAAGCGTTGATTGATGGCATTATGGGAACTGCCAACTGGAAAACCGGCGACTGGCAGAGTTACTTCAACAAAGATTTTGTAGCAGTGATTGATCTGTTGAAAGTTCGTCCTGTGCAATATGTTGCAGTTCATGTATTGCAGGATGTAAGTCCGTGGATTGTTTTTCCAAAAGAAGTGATTGTTGAAATCAGTAATGATGGAAAAACATTTCAGCCATTAACAACAGTTGCGAATAAAATTACAACCGATGAACATGGTCCTGTTGTGCAGGAACTCGGTGCCAATGTAACTGCTGAAGCAAGATACGTACGCATACGTGCCAGGAATGGTGGTGCATTGCCTGCATGGCATGAAAGTGCAGGATCACCATCGCATATTTTTATTGATGAAGTAATTGTGAGATAAAAAATAAACCTTTTTCGAAACTGTTCAATCCCTTATTGGAATGAACAGTTTTAAAAGGTTTGCGGATAGAAGAAATTAAACGGGGTCAAATGAAATATCTGTAAAAATTACAAGGCTGTTTTTAATCAGAATCCCTGTAATTTTTATGGCTATAATATATGGCAGTAAAAGCAATAAAAAATAAACACATGAAACGGTTGCAATTAATAAGTTTTTTTGTGCTGGCAATGTTTTTGGTAAAGGCTCAGCAAACTCCATCCATTATTCCTCAGCCGGTCGAACTGAAAATGAAGAGCGGAAATTTTGTGATTGATCAGCAAACAGTTCTTCGTTACGTGGCTTATCAAAATGAACTGAAACCAGCAGCTGATTTTTTTTCAGCAGCAGTAAAGCAGATATCGGGGATTAATCTGCCTGCAAATAAATCCGGGAAGAAAATAATTGATCTTATTATTGACAAAAGTATTGGAAGTACAAACGAAGCATATCAGTTAATTGTTACTTCGTCATCCGTTTCAATAAAGGCAAAAAATTACGCCGGAATATTTTACGGTTTGCAATCCATACTCCAGACATTGCCACAGGTTCGTACCAATGCTGTTTTATCTGTGCCTTGCATGGAAATAAAAGATGAACCACGTTTCAAATGGCGTGGAATGCATCTTGATGTATGCCGTCATTTCTTTTCACCGGAAGTAATTAAGGAATACATTGACCTGATGGCTTCGTACAAAATGAATACGTTTCACTGGCATTTGGTGGATGACCAGGGCTGGCGTATTGAAATAAAAAAATATCCCAAGCTTACACAAACAGGAGCATGGCGTGTTGATCATACTGATATGGTGTGGGGAAGTCGCCCGCAGGCGCAACCCGGTGAAGCTGCAACCTACGGAGGTTATTACACACAGGAACAACTGAAAGAAATTGTTGCTTATGCAAAAGTGCGTAACATCACTATTGTTCCTGAAATTGAAATGCCGGGACATGTTGCTTCTGCCATTGCATCTTATCCTAATTTAAGCTGCACACAAAAACCACAGTTGCCATTAACCGGTGGTAACTACAATAACATGGCTTCCAACTATTGTGCAGGTAATGAAGAAGTGTTTACATTCTTACAGGATGTATTAACAGAAGTAATGAATATTTTCCCTTCAACATATATTCATGTTGGTGGCGATGAAGTAGATAAAGATCCCTGGAAGAAATGTGCAAAATGTCAGCAGCGTATTAAAGATGAACATTTGAAAAATGAAGAAGAGCTGCAGAGTTATTTCATCAAACGCATGGAGAAATTTATCATCAGCAAAAACAGGAAGCTGATTGGCTGGGATGAAATACTCGAAGGAGGTTTAGCTCCTGAAGCAACCGTTATGAGCTGGCGTGGTGAAAGCGGTGGTATTGAAGCTGCAAAGATGAATCATGATGTAGTAATGACGCCGGGCTCACCTTGTTACTTTGATCATTACCAGGCAGGACCCGAAGGCGAACCCCTTGCCATTGGTGGTTTTAATACAGTAAAAAAAGTGTACGAGTACGAACCTATTCCAAAAGAGTTAACGGGTGATAAAGCAAAATATGTGTTGGGTGCACAGGGAAATGTGTGGACAGAATTTATTTCCACTACAGAGCATCTTGAGTATATGGTGTTACCAAGAATGCTTGCCCTTTCAGAATCTGTATGGACACCTGCAGAAAAGAAAAACTGGATTGATTTCAGCCGGAGATTGAAATATCATTTCACTGCATTTGATCAGAAAGGATTGCATTATTCGCCCGGTAATTATACAGTGGATGTAAAACCTGTTTCAGAAAATGGCAAACTCAAAGTTGCCTTGTACTGCGAAGTCCCTGCTGCTGAAATATATTATACTACTGATGGATCTGTTCCAACTTTATCAAGCGAAAAATATGTACAGCCAATTGCAGTAAATCAAACGCAAACAATCCGTGCAGTTGCGGTATTGAATGGTAAGGTGATGAACCTGCAGCCGGTACAGCAAAGTTTTGTCATGCACAAAGCTGTTGGCAGTAATGTTACTTACCAGTTTGCACCTTCTAAATCTTACATGGCTGATGGTATCAACTCATTAACTGATGGTGTAAGAGGTAAAGCTGCAACCAACAAATTCTGGCATGGCTTCAGTGCAAATAATCTGGTTGCAACTGTTGATATGGGCGAAGCAAAAACAATCAGCCGCATTTCAATCGGTTGTATGCAGAGTTACCGCAGCTGGATATTTCTTCCAACTGCAGTGAAGTTTGAAACATCAGTTGATGGAAAAACATTCACAGAAGTTGGCACAGTAAAAAATGATATTGCAACATCAGTAACAGAATTGATCATGAAAGATTTTGCAGTAATAGTTAATCCTGCTGCTGTGCGTTACGTACGTGTAACTGCCTATACACTTACATCCTGTCCCAAAGACCATCCCGGTGAAGGAAAACCGGCCTGGACATTTGCTGATGAAATTGTTGTTGAATAAAAGGCAGTTATTATATGAACTGATTTTAACGGTCAATTTTAAATACATTATTATGAAACATGTAATTCTTGTTTTATTGCTTGTTTGCAATATCAGTTTGTTATCTGCACAGGAGTACAAACCCGCCAGTGAAAATCTTGCAAAGCGCCAGGAGTTCCAGGATATGAAATTCGGCATGTTTATTCATTGGGGAGCATCCAGTGTACTTGGTAATGGCGAATGGGTGATGAACAACAGGAATATTCTTGTAAAGGATTACAGCCGTCTCATCAATGTATTTAACCCGCAGCAGTTTGATGCTGCTAAATGGGTTTCCATTGCAAAGAATGCCGGTATGAAATACATCGTGTTTATCACACGTCATCATGATGGGTTCAGTAACTGGGATACAAAATTCAGTGATTGGAAAATCACCAACACGCCTTACAATAAAGATGTGGTGAAAATGCTGGCAGAAGAATGCAGGAAACAAAACATCAAACTTGGTTTTTATTATTCACTGCTCGATTGGTACCGCAGCGATTATCCTTATGAAACAGGACGCACCGGTCAGTACAGCGGACGAACAGCAAAAAGCAATTACGATTCTTACCTGCAGTTTATGAAAAACCAGTTAACTGAACTGCTCACAAATTACGGTGATGTAATGTCAATCTGGTTTGATGGTCATTGGGATCAGACGAATGTTGAAGGAAGTGCCAACCGCAATTCAAGAATCGACTGGAAGTATGATGAAATATATTCGCTCATACACAAACTGCAGCCGCAATGTTTAATCGGCAATAACCATCACTTAAGTCCTTTCCCCGGTGAAGATTTCCAGATGTTTGAAAAAGATTTACCCGGGCAGAATAAATCAGGTTTTAATTTCCAGGAAGCATCTGACGCAATGCCACTTGAAACCTGCGAAACAATGAACGGGTCATGGGGTTATAACATGACTGATAACCATTACAAATCATCCAAAGCACTGATTCATTACTTAATCAATGCTGCAGGTCGCAACACCAACTTTTTGCTGAATGTTGGCCCAATGCCAAACGGAGTGATTCAACCGGAGTTTGAAGATACCTTAAAGCTTGTTGGTAACTGGTTAAACAAATACGGCGAAACTATTTACAGCACAAGAGGAAATGTAATTGAACCGCAGGACTGGGGAATGGTTACTTCAAAAAATAAAACCATCTATGTGCATATCATGAACAGTGATGGCAAACCTTATATTTTTCTCCCCGGCTTTACTGCAAAAGTTACAACTGCAGTTGCATTTGATTCAAAACAAAAAATTAAATTCAAACAACAGCCTGAAGGTTTGTTTATTTATAAGGATGGCTTACAGGTAAATGATGTTGATACAATTATTGAATTAAGTACAAAATAATCAGCATCAAAACATGCGGATGAAAACAGCGTTGAAATTTCTTTGTTTGGTTTCGCTGAGTTGTTGTGTTGTTTTACATGCAATACCTCAGCCGAAAAAAATGAATCAACATCCCAACATCATTGTATTTATTGTGGATGATATGGGCTGGCAGGATTGTTCTGTTCCCTTCTGGAATAAGCCAACTGATTTCAATCACCGTTATCACACACCAAACATGGAGCGGCTTGCAGCAGAAGGCATGAAACTCACCAATGCGTATGCAACTCCAGTATGCAGTCCCAGCAGGGTAAGTTTAATGACGGGAATGAATGCTGCGCATCACAAAGTAACTAACTGGACTTTACGGAAAGATCAGACTGTTGATTATCCCGATAGTATTCTTCAATCGCCTGACTGGAATATAAATGGTTTATCGCCGGTTGCAGGAATCAATCATACTGTATATGTTACTGCATTGCCTTCGTTGTTAAAAGATGCAGGTTATTATACAGTTCATTGCGGTAAAGCACATTTTGGTGCAATGGGTACACCTGCTGAAGATCCCCGTACAATCGGTTTTGATATCAACATTGCAGGACATGCAGCTGGTGGTCCCGGCAGTTATTCAGGCGAAGAAAATTATGGAAATAAAAAAGGTGAGCAAACCGAACCCTGGGGTGTTCCCGGTCTTGTACCTTATCATGGTACTGATGTGTTTTTAACCGAAGCCTTAACACGTGAAGCAATCAAAGCAATTGATGTTCCGGTGAAAAAGAAACAGCCATTCTTTTTGTACATGGCACATTATGCAGTGCATATACCTTACGCACCCGATAAACGCTTTGTTGAAAAATATCTTGCAATGGGGTTGAAGCAAAAGGAAGCTGAGTATGCTGCATTGGTTGAAGGCATGGATAAAAGTCTGGGCGATCTGATGGATTATCTTCAGCAAAATAAACTTGATCAGAACACCATCATTCTTTTTATCAGCGATAATGGTGGTTTTGCCATGAAGCCGAGAAGCGGTGAACAGTTTACACAAAATGCGCCCTTACGTTCAGGAAAAGGTTCGGTGTATGAAGGTGGAATACGTGTACCCATGCTGGTGAAATGGCCGGGAGTCATCAAACCAAAATCATCAACAGATCAGTACATGATTATTGAAGACCTGTTTCCAACAGTTTTACAAATGGCAGGAATCAATCAATACAGAACAGTACAACAGGTTGATGGGAAAAGTCTGATTCCTTTTTTGAAGAATGCTTCCCTTAGAGATACAGCAAGAGTTTTAGCCTGGCATTTTCCCAACAGGTGGATTCCTGAAAACGGCCCCGGTATTAATTATAAATCGGCAGTACGTAAAGGAAAATGGAAACTGGTGTACGATTTAAAAACAGGTAAAAGAGAATTATACAATCTTGAAACAGATATCAGCGAAACACATGATTTGTCTGCACAATTTCCGGCAAAACTAAATGAGTTATCTTTAGTGCTTTCAACACAACTCCGGCAATGGAATGCGCAGATGCCTGTGATCAAATCAACTGGTGAAACAGTTCCGCTGCCCGGCAATAAATGATCTAAACAACAAACAGATGACCAGGTTTACAAAGTTGATAAGCTTTGCTTCCGCTGCATTTCTTTTTTTTACTTCAGCAGCAAAGGCCCAGCGGGGCGATATTATTATTCGCTTTGATTCAGCAGCAAATAACTTTACCGAAAGTATGCCGTTGGGTAACGGCCGTTTAGGTGCAATGGTTTTTGGAAGCACCACAAAAGAACGGATTGCGCTCAATGAAATTTCCTTATGGTCGGGCGGGCCGCAGGATGCCGACAGTGATAGTGCTTACATGTTTCTTCCTGCCATTCAGCAATATTTGTTGCAGGGAAATAACAAAGAAGCACAGGCACTGCTGCAGAAAAAATTTGTTGCCAAAGGAAGAGGTTCAGGTTTTGGTACAGGTGCAAAAGATAAATACGGTTGTTATCAAACAATGGGCGATTTCATTATTAAATGGAAAGACAGTTCATCAACTGCAACCAATTACAGGCGCTGGTTAAATCTTGAAACAGCAAAAGCCACCACCAGCTTTACACGCAGCAACAGCAACTTTACCGAAGAAGTGTTTACTGATTTTGTAAATGATGTTACATGGGTAAAACTTACTTCATCGGTTAAAGGCGCCATCAATGTGCAGTTTGAATTATACCGTAAAGAAAATGCAACTATTGCTGCAAAAGGAAAGCAAATTGTAATGCGGGGGCAATTACCTTCCGGTGCTGATAAAGGAATGCAGTTTGCAACAGTGCTGAACGTTATTGCAAAAGATGGTCGTGTTGCAGCTGTTGGAAATGCATTATCTGTTGACAAAGCAACCGAAGTGTGGATTCAGATTTCATCAGCCACCAATTACAACTGGAAAGATGGTTCGCTGAATAAAGAAGATGTATTGGCAAAAACAAATCAGTACATCAAAAAAGTGCAGGGCATTTCATTTGCTGCTGCCGGTGCAAAAAGTAAAACTGCTTTTCAGAAATTATTCAACCGCTGCCGCTGGAATATGCCGGAGAATAATGAAGTAAACAGTTTAACAACCAATCAGCGTTTGCTTCGTTACCAGCAGGAAGGAAGCGATCCGCAGTTACCTGTTTTGTATTTCAACTTCGGACGTTACCTGCTCATCTCATCTTCACGCCCCGGTTTATTACCTGCCAACCTGCAGGGGCTTTGGGCTGTTGAATATCAAACACCATGGAACGGCGATTATCATCTCAACATTAATATACAAATGAACTATTGGTTATCCGAGATCACCAATCTTTCATCACTGTCTGAACCTGTTCATCACTTCACCAAAAATCTTGTTGCCAACGGAGAAAAAACAGCAAAGGCTTATTACAATGCCAATGGCTGGGTGGCGCATGTCATCAGTAACCCGTGGTTCTTTACATCACCGGGCGAAGGTGCAAACTGGGGTTCAACATTAACAGGTGGTGCATGGATGTGCGAACATATCTGGGAGCATTACCGCTTTACAAGAGATACTGCATTTCTCAAAGAATATTATCCTGTATTAAAAGGTGCAGCAAAATTTCTGCAATCCATTTTAATTAAAGAACCGGTGCATGGCTGGTATGTAACAGCACCATCCAATTCGCCGGAGAATACCTACATCATGCCCGACGGTTTCCAGGGACAAACATGTATGGGCCCGACCATTGATATGCAGATTTGCCGTGAACTGTTTCATGCATGCATCAACTCTGCCAATATTTTAAAGATGGATCATGAATGGGCGAGCGAACTCACTGCATTAATTCCGCAACTGGCACCAAACCAAATAGGTGCTGAAGGTGATTTGAATGAGTGGGTGAACGATTGGAAAGATGCAGAGCCGCAACATCGTCATGCATCGCATTTGTATGGTTTGCATCCTTACGATGAAATTACGCCATGGGGTACACCTGCACTTGCCGAAGCTGTGAAGAAAACATTAGCCATGCGTGGCGATGAAGGAACAGGATGGAGCAAAGCATGGAAAATAAATTTCTGGGCAAGGCTGGGCGATGGTAATCATGCAGCTTCCTTATTAAAACAATTGCTGAAACCAATTAATGTACAGGGCGAAGTGATGCATGGTGGTGGTACCTACAGTAATTTATTCTGCGGTCATCCACCATTCCAGATTGATGGAAACTTTGGTGGCACAAGTGGTATTACTGAAATGTTAGTACAAAGTCATGGTGATGATGAAGTGATCCGTTTGCTGCCTGCATTACCAACCGGTAAGGATTGGGTAAAAGGATCAGTAAAAGGAGTGAAGGCCCGTGGTGGTTTTGAAGTGAATATGTATTGGGATCATAACAGATTGCAGAAAGCAGAAATTATTGCAGCGAAGAAAGCAGTTTGTAAAATTTATCTCCCGGCAGGAAAAGCAATTAAAACCAAAGCAGGTAAAGTGGTGGTTGCAGCAGTAAGCGAAAACCGTGTTGCTACTTTTAATGCAGCTGCGGGTGAAATGTATGTGGTGATGTAATTTTTGTTTCACACAAAGGCGCAAAGAATACAAAGAGCACAGTTTTGAGTTTGAAAACATTTTTAAGACCTGTAAGATTTCGAAACCTTACAGGTCTTTCTTTTTACAAAACAGCATGGTCAGTGAACTTTGCAGTATAAAAGCATTTAGATTATTTTTTGCAGGAATTATCTTTCAGGGCACTCATTCCGCCAGCCATATTAATTATATTTTTAAATCCTTTTTGTGTAAGAATATAAGCGGCTCGTGGGCTTCTGTGGCTGTGCGAGCAATAGACAATTATTTCCCTGTTTTTTAAAGAATCCAAACCTGAAAGTTTGGTATTAAATTCCTGGATGGGCAGATTAATTGCATTTTTCAGCGAGCCGAAATCGGGGTTGGCTTTTCCTTCAAACTCCTCTTTTGTACGGACATCTAATAGAATAGTTTTGGGGTGGGCTTTGATGTACCCGCAAATTTCATCAGGCTGCATTGTCTTAAAATTGATGGTAGTACTTTTTACCAATTCCATTTTGCAATGTGAGCAGATGCCCGGCTCATTATACAGTTCCTGATCGCAATCATAACCGCAGGGGATGCATTGATATTTTTCCCGGGAGTTTTCTGCATAATTTTTTTGATTGGAAGTTGAAGTGCAGCCAAAACCACAAACCAGCAGAACCGTCAAAACTGTTAAGAACAATGTTTGCTTCATTAAATCTGAGATTTAGGTAAAGTTAATGGCTTCTGTTTTTAAAATACCCCGATACAATCGGGGGGGATTTGCGTGGTATCAAGTATCCGCAATGCAGGCGGAACACTTGCACCAGTGAGATCGCTTTCAGTTAATTCGCAAAAGAATAAAATGTGAGGGCATTGCAGGATTTCAACTTACTTTCTTAATGCCAGAAATGCAAATAACAGAATTAAATATATCACTGCTAAAGCATGAATTAAATTGAGTATTTGTTTCAGTGGTTTTAATTTGTTGCTGACTTCTTGCTTAATTGGTTTAAAAAAATCCCAGCCAAATACATTCCCAGCCCCTGTATTTATTTCTTCTCCATTTATTCTTTTGAGATAAATCTGAAAAGCAATTTTTGCAACATACCCAAAAACTACAATTTGTCCCAAAACACCTAAGAAATGATTCATTTGTTATTAGTTGATCGTTGCTTTGTCAACAGTTGTCAAAGTTATATAAATCAGGTTTCGAATTAAGAGTCATGTTTTTATTCTGACAATAATTGCAATCTTCTATATCTCATGAATCTCAGTTCAAACATATGTTACATAGAATTAAGAACGTACAAGAGTGCGATGGCGCGAACAGCGCCACAGGCTGCAACAACAGCTCAATAGCAGCAACAACCCCCGTAACATAAAAAAAGTCCCGGTTAACTTAACGGGGACTTGCGTTATTTAAATAAATTATTCAGGTCGCTGTAGCGCCCCGACTGTTTACCTGCTGTTTGCTTCGTTCATGCGAATGCTGCGGCCTTTGAATTTTTTACCATCAATGGAACGCATCATTTGTTTGGCAGCTTTACTGTCGACCTCAACCCAGCTGTTCATTTCACGCATATCAATACGGCCGAGTGCATCTTTTCTGAGATCGCTCATATCAAGAATAAACTGCAGGAAACTTGCTTTGTAAAAACCATCTTTGGTTCCAAGGTTCACAAACAGTTTGGTGAAGTTGCCGCTTGATTTGAAATCACGACCCTGTGTATCCCTGTATGGTTCACGGGTACGTGCACCTCTTTCGGCACCACGACCATCTTTCCTGAATTTATCAAACTCTCTTCCGCCACGTTCACGTTCACGAACGTTGAGGTCTTCCGCATTTTCGTAATACTTCAGGAAACGGTCGAACTCCATTGCAGCAACACGTTTAAGAATATCTTCCTTGCTCATTTCTGCAAATTTTTCATGCAGCATGGGTACATAGGTTTCGTATTCTTCATTGCTTACATCGGTATTGATGAGTTTATCCATAAACGAGAAAAACTGTTTACGGCAAACATCTTTACCTGTTGGGATTTCTGTTTTATGAAACTGTGATTGTGCAATGCGTTCAATCTGGCGAAGCTTGCCAATTTCACGGCTGTGCACAATGCTCATACAAATACCTGTTTTACCTGCACGACCTGTACGTCCGCTGCGGTGTGTGTACACCTCAATATCATCGGGCAGTTCGTAGTTAATTACATGCGTAATGTCTTTTACATCAATACCACGTGCAGCCACATCGGTTGCAATAAGCAGTTGTAATGTTTTATCACGGAACTGACCCATTACTTTATCACGCTGCTGCTGGGTAAGATCGCCATGCAGTGCATCAATATCATAACCTTCACGGGTGAGTTTTTCTGTTATTTCCTGTGCATCAACTTTTGTACGTGTGAAGATGATACCATAGATGCCGGGATTGAAATCAATTAAACGTTTCAGTGCTTCATAACGGTGATGCGATGAGCAAACGTAATATTGATGATCAATGTTTTTATTGGCAGTGTTTACTTTACCAACTGTTACTTCAATTGGCTCCTTCATGTACTTGCGGCTCACCTTGCGTATTTCGGGAGGCATGGTGGCGCTGAATAACCATGTACTTTCTTTCTTTGGTGTGTTTTGCAGAATGAATTCAATATCGTCCTGGAAACCCATGTTCAGCATTTCATCTGCTTCATCAAGCACCACGTATTCAATTTCGCCGAGATTGATCGCTTTACGTTCAATTAAATCAATTAAACGTCCGGGAGTTGCCACAACAATCTGCACACCACGTTTAATATCCCTGATCTGCATACCAATGGATGTGCCACCATACACGGCAACAACCTGCATGCCTTTGATATGTTTTTTAAAGATTTCAATTTCTTTTACAATCTGTAAACAAAGTTCACGGGTTGGGCAAACAATTAATGCCTGCGGATATTTCTTGTTTTCATCTAATAACTGCAGCAGGGGTAAACCAAATGCTGCTGTTTTGCCAGTACCTGTCTGGGCAAGACCAATCAGGTCTTTTGTACCGCTCAAAAGAACGGGAATTGCTTTTTCCTGAATAGGAGTGGGAGTTGTAAAACCGAGTTCGCTGACCGCTTTCATCAATCTTTCGTCCAAACCAAGCGCTTCAAATGTGTTCATATTCTAATATTCAAATTTGCGCAAAGGTAAGGTTTTACAGGGCTTCCGGGCAATTAAAAAGGCCCCGGAGGGCCTTTGTAAACAGTTTGCGTGAAAGCATTAATTTATTTTCTCCAACCTTAATTCCAGGCGTTTTTCCTTTTTAAAGTACTCCATAATCAAAACAGAACCCAGTTTTGCCGGCATAATGCGTAAACGGGTGGCCTTGGTTTCAAGGTTTATTTTGTCGGTTGTTATCTGGTTGTTGTAATAGCTGATGGTATTAAAGCTGAAATCTTCAATGCCTTTTGTTTTTTTGTAACTGGTGTAGCCCACAACAAAGTTTGATTTGGTTTTATCGCTCTGGAGGTAAGAAAAATCAAATCCGCCGTAGGTGTATTTCATCATTATGGCAATCATGTGTGGTGTTAAAGCGGCAGCGTTGGGAATAAGCGAATAGTTTTCATGTTTGTCATAAATATTTACGTTGCTCACCATGAAGTTTTCATCAAACTCCACCAGGAGCATATCGGTTGTTTTAATTTTCCCGGGAACCCTGGTGTCGCCTGAAAGAATGACCATTGCCATACCAGCGCCTTCATCAGCTTTATTAAAACCTTCGCCGATTGCATAGTACTTGCCATTGGAGGCTTTTAATACTTCGTGAAAATAAACATAGCCAATGTCTTTAATTTTTCCTTTGGCATCGGTTTTTACAAATTTGCTGAAATCTTTTTCCCAGCTGTTATATTTTTTTGAAATGATTTTTCCTTTATCGTCAAATGTCCATGCAGCCACACCAATTGGTTTTGCTTTGGTAATGTAAGCATCCGGTGCATAATACATGCCCACCACCAATGTTGCAGAAAGGTTTCCATCCTCAACAACATTCAGCGGTAAAAATTTGTACTCGGCTTCGGTTTTAATTTCAAATTTCTTTCTGCCGGTTTCAACATCAAGCGCCACAATCCATGCTTCAGTATTTCCTTTGAGCATAGAGCCTGTTTTGAACACTTCAATAAATGCCGTATTGCCATTTGTGCCAATGTATTCAGCATAAGCATACCACTTGTCTTCAACGGGATCAAATGTCCATTGCTTGCGCTGACTGGTACCGTAGTAATTTACCTGGTAAGTATAAGAAGAACCTTCACGAACCGGGATGATTGAAATGAATCCTTTCCCTTCCACATCAAAAAGATTTTTGTTTTCGCCTTCTTCATCGTTCTGATAGCGGTCGTAATATTTTATCAGGTTGTTTGTACGGCGGTCGAGGACTTTTGTATAATTAAATGTTTGTTTGCCATCAAATCCGTACACCCTGTAACTGAACATTTTTTCTTTACTGTCATAAAAAGCAAACATCAAAGATTGACCATTGTATGCTGCTTCCCGAAGTTCAAGTTCTTTTGAATCGGCGAACTTAATGTCTTTAACAACATTGAGGTTACCATCAATAATGCGTAAAGTGTATTCGTTGGTACGCTTGTCAATTTTATCGCTTTGATAAAACAGGTAATACCCTTTGATTTCATCGCCTTCAATAATTGTACCCGAGTTGCGGAGTGTGATGGTGTACACATTGTCAATACTGATTTTTCCCTGTGCGCCGGCTGTTGCTGATGCAAAGAGTAAAAACAGGAAAGCAAGAATACGTGCAGGAGATTTCATAATATAAAATTTAATGTCAGAACTGGTAATTGCGTTTATTAAAGTGTTCGATATAATAGATGTTCCATTTTGTTTTTTCATCGGGCTTGTTGAAATTGGCTTTACTGTTAATCAGGGCAAACAGGAATTCTTCATTTTCTTTTCCTTGTTCTTCAAACTGCTGTAAGTAATAATAACTGAGTGCGGCAAAATCATTCAGCCTGATATTCTGTATCATCCGCAACAATTCATTGTACTGTGCGGAACAGGAAGGTCCGGGAAGATCAGCAACCCGGTTCAGCTCGTGATTTTTTTGTGACGTGTACAAACTGTTCAGGCATTTGCCAATCATTGCCTGAAGATAAATATCGCTGGTATAAATATCTGAAAGCTGAATTGCATAGAACAATGCTTTGGATATGTTTTTTGATTGATAACAATGTTCAATGATTTCGAAAGTAAATGTGTTTTTCAGCTCATGAAACAGCAGCTTGTTTACAACAAATAACTGCTGATCTATTACATTCAGTGCTGCAATTTTTGGTGAAAGGATGGAGATGCGTTTGCTGCAGTCGGGGTGAGTTTTTAATGAGTCGGTTTCTTTTTTTGTTTTCTCATCAGTAACCGTTGCCGCAAAGAAACTTTTTTCTTTTTCAATCCATTTTGGCTGAAAAGGAAATGACTGAAAGTTGAATTTCTTTTCGAGGTGTAAGCCGGCTGTGTTGTTGTCGTCATCAATTCTGTCGAGCAATTGCAGGCAGGTGATGATCTGGTTCACATCAAACGAAGTTGCTTTCATCAACTGCAGTGCTTTTGCATCGGCATCGCTTTCGTATTCACGGCTGTGCGAACGGCTTGAAAAAGCAATTCCCCTGGCCAGTTGTTCGGCCTGGCGCTTTTGCTGATATTCCGAACGTTGAATTTTTTTCAGCTCATCTCTGAATTCTTTTGAATGAATGGTGGTGATATACCGGTCAATATTTTTCTGTGTATGGTTAAGATAGAGGTGCGACAGTTCATGGCACAGAACAAAAGCCAGTTGCGCCTCATTTTCAAGCCGGGCAAAGAGCCCAATGTTTAAAACAATTGTTCCATCACCTAAACTAAAAGCGTTTGGCCAGTAATTTCTTGAAACGAGAATTTGAGGGGTCAGATTTTTTAATTCCGGATTTGCCTGAATAATTGCAGCAGCTATTGAATTGATGTATTCAGTTATTTGCCTGTTGGCAATTATTTCTTTTTCAGTAAACATGTTACTGATGTAGTGAAAACGCTGGCCGTAAATTTCCCTGTAATCTTTTTTATAATCGCCTGTGGCATTGGCAGAATCTGTGAGAAATCTTTCTCTTATAATAGCTGAAATCCGTGCATTGCTAATTGAATCGTCTGTTATTGGTTGATAGTTGAAATTACCCTGGGCCGCAGCGGCAAAGTACAGGAAAACAGACAGGGCAAAAAGAAATGCTTTTTTCAAAGTCGGGTTTTTAAGGCATTACAGGTTCGGCAACAAAAATAGGGAAAGAATAAATAGGGACGCAGTGACAAAAAACGGGAAAACCGGTAATTAAAGACATTCGTTGATGAATCGTTTCGTGCGATTCATTGCAGCTCGTTACCTTTGCCGGATGCGAAAACTGAGTATGGACGAGCTGAACCGGAAGTCGGTTGATGAATTTAAGGAAGCTGAAAAGAACCGGATTATTGTGGTGCTGGAAAACATACGCAGCATGCAGAATGTAGGCAGTGTGTTTCGTACAGCTGATGCTTTTTTGGTGGAAGCGGTTTACTTAATTGGTTATACGCCGCAACCTCCGCACCGGGATATTCATAAAACGGCGTTGGGTGCAACCGAAACAGTTGCATGGAAATATTTTTCCAAAACAGCCGATGCCATTACTGAGCTGAAAGCAGCAGGGTATAAACTGTACGGTATTGAACAGGTGGAGAGCAGCATTATGCTGAACGATTTTGTGCGGACTGCGGATGATAAAATTGCACTGATCTTTGGTAATGAAGCCGAAGGTGTGGAACAGGAAACCTTACTTGCCTGCGATGCCTGTATTGAAATACCGCAGTTTGGAATGAAACATTCGCTCAACATCAGTGTGGCAGCAGGAGTGGTGTTGTGGGAGATGGTGAGAGGGGTGGAAAAGTAAAAAGTCAAAAAGTAAAAGTGAAAAATGCAAACCCCGTCAGTGATTGTAAACCCTGATGGGGGTGGATAATAAAAAGATAAACCCGGTTTAACAACAAGAATTAACGATGAAGAAGTTCAAAAACTATCTGTCCCTGATTAAATTTTCGCATACCATTTTTGCAATGCCCTTTGCGTTGATTGGATTTGTTTTGGCATTTTTTGTTATAAGCCAAAATACACTTTTGGTTATACCCGGTTGGCACATAACTACAAAAACAGGCAGGCATTTAGAATTGAGTATTCCTATTGAAAAAGAGGAGATATTGTTGAAGTTCATGCTCGTCATTCTCTGCATGATCTTCGCCCGCAGTGCAGCAATGGCCTTTAACCGTTATTTGGACAGGAGTTTTGATGCAAAAAATCCACGCACTGCCATCCGTGAAATACCGGCGGGAATTATTACGGCCAACAGTGCATTGTGGTTTACGATTATTACCAGCTTGTTATTTGTTGCAACTACTTATTTCATCAATCCGCTTTGCCTGGCATTATCGCCGGTGGCTTTGTTTGTGGTGCTGGGTTATAGTTTCACCAAACGGTTTACACCGCTTTGTCATTTGGTGTTGGGATTAGGATTAAGTCTTGCACCTATTGGTGCATACCTTGCTGTAACCGGGAAATTTGCATTGCTGCCTGTTTTATTTTCATTCACCGTGTTGTTCTGGGTAAGTGGTTTTGATATTATTTATGCCCTGCAGGATGAAGAGTTTGATAAAGAATATAAGCTGAAATCAATCCCTGCGTGGCTGGGTAAAGCAAAAGCATTACGTGTATCAGAACTGTTGCATGTACTTTCTGCTGCATGTGTAATTACTGCGGGTTTGTATGGCGGTTTTGGATGGTTGTACTGGATTGGTGTGGCTGTATTTGTGGGTATGCTTGTGTACCAGCATTCAATTGTTAAACCCAACGATTTAAGCCGGGTGAATCTTGCTTTTATGTCAGCAAATGGTATTGCCAGTGTGGTGTTTGCAGTGTTTGTGATTGTGGATATGTTAACCCTCTAAATCTCCCTGAAGGGAGACTTTGCGTTTTGTACAAATGATGAACAAAAGAATAAAAAGATCAACAGCATTACTTCAGCAAATCACCTTCCCTTCAGGGGAGGAAGGGAGGGGTTCATGGCCAGAATAATTTGCATCGATTATGGCGGTAAACGCACGGGGTTGGCAGTAACTGATCCGTTGCAGATTATTGCTACCGGTTTAACCACCATCGAAACAAAAAATTTCATTCCTTTCCTCAAAGATTATTTCAGCAAGGAGCAGGTGGAGAAAATTATTATTGGTATGCCCACTAATTGGGATGATACAGATACGCATGCCACTCCTTTGGTAAAAAATGCCATTGCCCAGTTAAAGAAAAACTTCCCCGCTATACCTATTGAAATAGTTGATGAACGTTATACTTCCAAAATGGCCAAAGATGCCATGCTTGAAATGGGACTGAAGAAAAGTCAGCGCCGGGATAAAAAACTGGTGGATGAAATTGCTGCTACCATTATGCTGCAGGAATACTTAGCCAGATCGTAAATTTCATATTTACAATTGCAGATTTATTCCTTCGGCTCCAGTACTTATCTTTGCAGCTGATTTTTACCTCTTACAGGTAAAAAATCTGAAATTTTAAATCACAAATCTGAAATTGAATGATTCTTCCAATTGTAGCATACGGAGCTGAAGTGTTACGGAAAATTTGTAAAGATATTACCCCCGATTATCCCAACCTGGACAAGCTGATTGCTGATATGTGGGAAACCATGTATTCATCCAATGGGGTTGGGTTGGCTGCACCACAGATAAATAAAGATATCCGCCTGTTTGTGGTTGACAGTCACCAGATGTTTGAAAATATGGAAGAAGAGGAAGCTGCCATGTATCCCGATGTTCCTGGCATTAAGCAGGTGTTCATCAACGCTCATGTGGAAGAACTGGCTGGTGATGACTGGCTGTATAACGAAGGTTGTTTAAGCATTCCTAAAATACGTGAAGATATTTACCGTGCAGAAGAAGTCACAATCCGTTATATGGATGAACAGTTTAACGAGCATGTAAAAACATTTGATGGAATTACTGCAAGAGTTATTCTCCACGAATATGACCACATTGATGGTAAACTCTTTATTGATTACCTCAAACCCCTGAAAAGAAAATTACTGAAAGGAAAGCTGGATGATATTTCCAGGGGAAAGATCAGCGTGGATTATAAAATGGTATTTCCGAAATAAATCAGAGGCTGTATTCAAACGACTGTTTCACGCAAAGGAACTAAGAATACAAAGTTCACAAAGCATTGTTTTTCTTTGTTCGCATTGTCTCCTTAGCAAGCTTTGTGTGAAATTTAATCATTTTTGAAACATTCTTTTTTTTATTCATCACCTGTAAGGTTCTTGGCTTTTGTATATACCCGCCACTTTTCAATTACCTGCTGCATATCGGTAGCAAGTTCACTGTCAAACAATATTTTCTTCTGTGTTTTGGGATGGGTGAAGCCCAGTGTTTTTGCATGTAATGCATGGCGTGGGCAGATGGCAAAACAATTATCTACAAACTGCTTGTACTTTGTGTAAACCGTTCCTTTTACAATACGGTCGCCACCATATGTATCATCATTAAACAACGGGTGACCAATGTGCTGCATGTGTACACGTATCTGGTGTGTACGACCTGTTTCCAGTTTACATTCAACCAGCGTTGTGTAGCCGAAGCGTTCGAGTACGGTATAATGAGTGATGGCTTCTTTTCCATATTCACCATCGGGATATACGTCCATAATTTTACGGAAACGCTGATGACGGCCCACATGTCCGGTTATGGTGCCACTGTCTTCTTTTATATCGCCCCATACAAGCGCCACGTATTTGCGCTCTACTGTATGATTGAAAAACTGTTTGGCTAAATGCACACTGGCCTGTTCAGTCTTCGCCATAATTACCAGTCCGCTGGTGTTTTTATCAATACGGTGCACCATGCCGAAACGTGGAAGTTCAGCTTCAGTTAATCCTGGATTTTGCTGAAGCAAATGCCACAATACGCCATTTACCAAGGTGCCGGTATAGTTGCCGCAGCCGGGATGCATCACCATTCCTGCAACTTTGTTGACAAGAATTACCGATTCATCTTCATAAACAATATTCAGCGGCAGTTGCTCGGGTTTGAGTTCGGTATCTTCCGGCGAAGTATCGGAAAGAGTAAGAATTTCATCGCCGGGTTTTACTTTATAATTTGCTTTTACAAATGCATTATTCACCAAAACAAGGCCACTGTCAATGCCACGTTGTACTTTATTACGTGTGGCACCTTCAATTTTGCTCATCAGGTATTTATCAATACGCAAAGGTTCCTGCCCTTTGCTGACCACATAGCGTTTCTGCTCGTATAACTCTTCCGAGCCATCGCCGTTTTCCAGTTCACTATCCTGCTCAAGTAATTCTTCGTCGTTCATAATCTGCAAAAATAACCCTATCGAAAGATAATTTGAAATCAATGTAAATTTGCACCCATGACGCAACAGGTGTTTTTTAAAGATTTGGGCCAAATGCCTTACAAAGAGGCCTGGGATTACCAGGAAGGTCTGATGCAGCAGAACCTGCAGGTGAAAGCAGAATTAAGGGAAATAGAGAAAAGCCGGCAGTCGGCAGTTGTGAGTGGTGAGCCGGAAGTTGAGAATGAAGCACCATCAACAACACATCATCTTTTATTTGTAGAGCATCCGCCTGTTTATACATTGGGTAAGAGTGGCGATGCCAGTCATATCCTCATTAACGAACAAACACGTTTGCAGAAGGGGATTGAATTTTATCCCACCAACCGTGGAGGCGATATTACTTTTCATGGTCCGCAGCAGATAGTTGGTTATCCCATTCTTGACCTGGAAAAATTTGAAACCGATATTGGTAAGTATCTCCGCAACCTGGAAGAAGTAATTATTCTTACGCTTGCTGATTATGGTTTGAAAGGCGAACGCAGCAAAGGCGAAACGGGTGTGTGGCTTGATCCGGGTATAAGAGGGAAAGAACGCAAGATCTGTGCAATGGGTGTACGTTGCAGCCGCTGGATAACCATGCATGGGTTTGCGCTGAATGTAAATACTGATCTCAATTATTTCAACTTTATTATTCCCTGTGGTATTCAAAACAAACAGGTGACTTCTTTACAAAAAGAACTTGGCCGTGAGGTAGATTTTGAAGAAGCAAAAGAACGGGTGAAGAAGAATTTTGAAAAAGTGTTTGGGGTGGAGTTGAAGCAGTAAGTGATAGGTAAGAAGTAAGAAGTAAGACTACTTCTTACACTATATACCAAACATCCGTTTAATTGTCTCTCGTAATTAAAAACTTGTTTTTCTCTTTTAGTTTCCCGTCTTCCATCAGGTCAAAATAATACCAGCCCGATTTTAAGAAGTTAACTTTATCAAGTGTCAGGTAAGTTTCTTTTACCTGCGGAATTTTAAACAATACTTCACCTGCTTCGTTTTTAAAAACAACAGAATATTTTTTCGATTGTGCTTCAGGCAGGTTCATGACTGCATTCCCGTCATCTCCCGTGAAAATATAAATGGAAGGAACCCATACCGGCTTTGGTGGTGGCTGCGGTTTTTCTTCCTGTATATCAACAGGTGTTTCTTTTGCCGGGGTTTCCTTTGCCGGAGGTCTCGTTTTTACGTTGTTATCCTGTTGTTTTTCCTTAACAGGTATAATAATTACCGGTGGTTTGGTTGTATCAATAAACAGTTTTTTTGAAGTGGTGAAAACATAATTCGTTCCTTCAAACAAAATAAAAATCCGGTAATAACCACTGTCGTTTTTGGCTGTTTTGTCAATGTAACTGTAGGATTTTGCATTTGGATTCGGAACCGAATGAATGGTGCTGAAATTTTTCAAACTGTCTTTTGAACGCTGAATATTCAGTTGCGTTACATTTTTAAACCCGTTTATCCAGCTAATGGTTATTTCGCCGTTTTTCTTAATGGCTTTAAACCTGGGCAGTGTATCGTTCTGAGCTGCTGAAGAAAAACTGAGAAAAATTGCCAGTGAAATAAAAAACAGTTTCTGCATGAATAGTTGAATTACTTTTTCAGTGCGCAAAGATAATGCCGATCAGAATACTAATATTCCCGGTGGTAAACTGTTGTTGCCCTGCAAACCACCCGAATGAACTGCCAGAAGTTTACTTCCCGGCGGAAAGAAATCCTGTTCAGCAAGATCAGCAACAGCCATCATTAATTTACCTGTATATATAATATCGGTCGGTATGTTGTTTTTTGTATAAAATGAATTCATAAAATTTAGTTGATGGCTGCTGAATTTTGCATATCCATCGCCAGCATAGTTAAATAAAACTTTTTTAGTTGCTACAGAATGAATGGTTGCATGATTTTTTATGAACATTTCCTTTTCATCTTCCCTGATCTTTAAAACAGGTATGCCAATAACTGTTTGATGTGCTTTTGCTGACGCAGCAATTCCTTTGAATGTTGTGCCTGTTCCCATACAACATAAAATATGGGTGAAGCTGTCAGCATATTCAATCATACTCAGCATTTCTTTGCAGCCAAGCAAACCTTCTTCATTATCACCACCTTCGGGAATAAACAGCATGTCGGCATGATCCTTTTTAATTTGTTCAACTACTGAACTGTTTCGGTTGTAATCTTTCCGGTCAACAGGAATCAACTGCATGTGATGTTGTCTGCAAAAAGATAATGTTGGGTTAAGCGGCTCTGCAACTTCACCACGCACAAGACCAATGCTGGTAAGCCCTTCTTTATAACATGCAAAAGCAGTTGCAGCCAGGTGGTTGGAATAAGCTCCGCCCATAGTTATCACAGCTTTCTTCCCTTCTGCATGCAGCCGTTGAAGATTGTACTTCAGTTTAAAATATTTGTTACCCGAAATAAAAGGATGAATGAGGTCAAACCTTGCAACAGTAAAATGAAAAGGACTTTTATCTTTCAACGGCCACACTGCTTTACCGCATTGTATATTTTGCAAAAATGATTGCATGTTTTTTTTAGAATGATTGTTTATTATCTTAGCACCGTTCAAAAATAAATGATACATATGAAACCTACTTTATTGATTTTAGCTGCAGGGATGGCCAGCCGTTACGGAAGTATGAAACAGATTGAAGGCTTTGGCCCGGCAGGAGAAACCATTATGGATTATTCAATTTATGATGCCATACGTGCAGGCTTTGGTAAAGTTGTTTTTATTATACGCAAGGAATTTGCTGAACAGTTTCAGTCAATTTTTGAACCTAAGCTGAAGGGAAAAGTTGAAACGGGCTATGTTTTCCAGGAGTTAAGTTTTTTTACAGGAGGTTTTGATATTCCCTCAACAAGAGTAAAACCATGGGGAACGGGTCATGCCATTTTATGTGCAAAAGATGCGGTGAAAGAACCGTTTGCAGTAATTAATGCCGATGATTTTTACGGGAGAGATGCTTTTGAGAAAGCTGCAGCTTTTTTGAGCAATCAGTGTAATTCAGAAACACATGCCATTATTGGTTATGATCTTTCAAAAACACTCAGCAAAAATGGAACAGTAAGCAGAGGTGTTTGCCAGGTTGATGATAAAGGCAACCTTACCAGTATCAATGAACGCACCAAAATATATGAAGAAGAGGGTAGAATTGTGTACGAGGACGCACAGGGAAAACATGAAGTTCCATACCATTCAAGTGTAAGTATGAATTTCTGGTGTTTTGATCATTCTTTGTTTGAAGCAACGGAAAAATTATTTGCCACTTTTTTGAATGAACATGGCAACGAAGAAAAATCAGAATTTTTTATACCGCTTGTAGCTGATTCTTTTATTAAAGGTAAACAGGGAGTCATCAAAGTTATTCCCACATCATCTCAATGGTTTGGAGTAACGTATAAGGAAGATGCTCCGGGTGTACAGCAAAGTGTAAATGATCTGATCAGTGCAGGCGAATACCCGCCCTCATTGTGGAGTTAAATTAAAAATGTGCCCGGTTATTCTTTCTTTACGAAAAGAAACATTATTTTCATAAAAATTGGAAACATTTCATAGTTGGCCCCAGTTTGTATTAAGTTTAAAATTCTGTTTGAGAAAGATGAAAGTCCCGGTATAAAAACCGGGACTTCTTTTTTTATTTGCGGAAATTTTTATACTGGTTGATCAGTGCGTTGGTTGAAGCATCATGTGATGTAACGGTACTGTCATTTATCAGCTCAGGCAGAATTTTATTGGCTAATTGCTTGCCTAATTCCACTCCCCACTGATCAAAACTGTAAATATTCCAGATAACACCCTGCACGAAAATTTTGTGTTCGTACAAAGCAATCAGTTCACCCAAACTGAACGGCGTGATTTTCTTTACAAGAATCGAATTCGTCGGACGGTTCCCTTCAAATACTTTGTAAGGCACCAGTTCTTCTTTTACTCCTTCAGCAATCACTTCTTCTTTTGTTTTACCGTTCATGAGTGCTTCGGTTTGTGCAAAGAAATTACTCATGAGTTTGTTATGATGATCACTGAGTGGATTATGACTGATGGCCGGTGCAATAAAATCGGCAGGAATTAAATGTGTTCCCTGGTGAATTAACTGGTAAAACGAGTGCTGACCATTTGTACCGGGTTCACCCCAGATGATAGGCCCTGTACTGTACGTAACATTCTTTCCGCTTCTGTCAACATACTTGCCATTGCTTTCCATATTTCCCTGCTGGAAATAGGCTGCAAAGCGGTGCATGTACTGATCATAGGGAAGAATAGCTTCGCTCTTTGCATCAAAGAAGTTTACATACCATGTGCCGATCAATGCCATGATAACAGGAATATTTTTTTCAAATGCTGCTGTTTTAAAATGTTCATCAGCTGCAAAAGCACCTTTCAGCAGTTCTTCAAAATTGTTGTAGCCAATTGTCAAAGCGATGGATAAACCAATTGCACTCCACAACGAATAACGTCCGCCAACCCAATCCCAGAACTCAAACATGTTTGCTTGATCAATTCCAAACTTCACCACTTCTTTTTCATTGGTTGAAAGAGCAGCAAAATGTTTGGCAACATGTGCTTCATCTTTTGCATATTGTAAAAACCAGTTTCTTGCACTGTGTGCATTGGTCATGGTTTCCTGTGTGGTGAATGTTTTTGATGCAACAAGAAACAACGTTTCATCGGCTGTAACTTTTTTCAGTGTTTCAGCAATATGTGTGCCATCAACATTACTTACAAAATAAGTTTCAATGCCTTCAACCCAGTAAGGTTTTAATGCTTCAGTTACCATTACAGGTCCCAGGTCACTGCCGCCAATACCAATGTTAACGATGTATTTTATTTTTTTACCCGTATAACCTTTCCATTCGCCACTATGAATACGTGCACAGAAGTCTTTCATTTGTGCATTCACTTTTTTTACATCGGGTATTACATCTTTACCATTCACCAAAACAGCGTTACCTGAAAAATTGCGGAGTGCAGTATGCAGTACGGCTCTTTTTTCTGTATGGTTAATTTCATCTCCGCCGAACATCTTTTCAATTCCTTCTTTTACTTTGCATTCTTCTGCAAGCTGTAAAAGAAGCTTCATCGTTTTTTCTGTGATGATGTTCTTTGAATAATCAAATAGTATCTCATCTAAAAAAAGGCTGAATTGCTGAAAGCGGTTCGCATCGGCTTTAAACAATTCTTTCATCTGTACTTTCTTCATCTCATCTGCATGTGCAGAAAGCTGTTGCCATGCGTTGGTTGCTGCCGGATTAATTGCGGATAACATGTGCTTAAAATTTATTTGTTTAGAAGAGCAATGCTTTGTTCTTTATCCAAATGCAATTGCCCGATTAATTGTTCCAGTCCGTCGAATTTTTTTTCGTTTCTCAAATGATACTTCACATATACTTTGAGATGACGGTTGTAAATATCTTCATCAAAATCAAACAGGTTTACTTCCACACTGCGGTTTGTTCCGCCAACTGTTGGTTTGGTACCAATGTTCATCATTCCCTTCAGCATTCTTGTTTCGCCTTCAATCTGTGCTTCCACAGCATACACACCATTTGCAGGAACTAACTTATCCGGATCCTGCATTTGTAAATTGGCTGTGGGGAATCCCAGCTTACGGCCCAGTTTATTTCCTTCAATCACATATCCTTTAAAGAAATAAGCATAACCAAGCAGCTGATTTGCTTTTTCAATTTCGCCCATTGCAAGTGCGCTGCGGATTTTTGTTGAGCTAACTGCAATTTCATTCAGCACCTGTTGCGGAATTTCTTTCACTTTATAATTATACTGTTCACCCATTTTTTCTAATAGTTGATAATTGCCCTGCCTGTTTTTTCCAAACTTATGATCGTAGCCAATAATGATGAGCGCAGGATGAAAACGGCCGACCAGGAAATCTCTGATATAATTTTCAGGTAACTGCTGCGAAAATTCCATATTGAACTGAACAACAACAAGATTATCCAATCCCTGTTTTTTCAGTAATTCAATACGCTCATCAAGGGTGGTAAGTTGAGGGATCTGCTCCTGCGGGCGCAGAACTTTTCTTGGATGAGGATAGAAACTGATCAAGACCGATTCGCCACCGGTATGTACTGCTTCCTGTAACAATTGCCTGATAATATGCTGATGACCGAGATGAACTCCATCAAAAGTTCCGATGGTAAGAACAGCGTTCGTAAAAACGGGCAATTGCTGTAAACTTCTGTAAACCTTCATAAATGGAATTGCAAAAGTAACACATTTGAAGCGTGGAAGTGTTAGTTTTGCGGCTTCAAACCAATCAGCATGTCGTTATACAATAAAAGAGGAGTTTCAGCGCAAAAAGAAGAAGTACATAAAGCCGTGCAGCATCTCGACCAGGGCCTTTACCCCAACGCATTCTGCAAGCTTTACCCCGATTATCTCGGAAACGATGAAAATTGGGTGAATGTAACGCATGCCGATGGTGCAGGTACCAAAAGTATTCTTGCTTATTTATACTGGAAAGAAACCGGCGATGCCTCCGTTTGGAAGGGAATTGCACAGGATGCGATTGTGATGAACCTGGATGATTTGCTTTGCGTAGGTATTTATGATAACATTCTTTTTTCAAGTACAGTCGACAGGAACAAATTGCTGATACCGGGTGAAGTGCTGGAGCAGATCATCAACGGATCGGCCGAGTTATTTGATCAGCTGAAAGAATATGGTGTGAATATTCATTACCTCGGTGGTGAAACGGCTGATGTAGGTGATGTGGTGCGCACTGTTGCTGTTAACGGAACCATGACGGCACGCTGGCCAAACGAAAAAGTAATCAGCAATGATAAAATAAAACCAGGTGATGTGATTGTTGGGTTAGCTGGGTTCGGAACCTGTAATTATGATCCATCTTACAACAGCGGACTTGGAAGCAATGGCCTAACCAGTGCAAGACATGATGTGCTGAATAAATTTTATGCAGAGCATTTTCCTGAAACATTTGAGCCAAAGCTGAGTGATGATGTGGTGTACATTGGTAAGTATAAGATGACGGATGTAATTGAAGTGAAAAGTGAAAAGTCAAAAGCTGAAAGTATAAATATTGGGAAACTTCTTTTATCCCCTACAAGAACATTTGCACCGGTCATCAAAACGATTCTTGAAAATCATTTTGATGCAGTTCATGGATTGATTCACTGCAGCGGCGGCGGACAAACCAAATGTTTGAAATATCTTCCTGCGCCAATGAAAGTGGTGAAAGATAATTTATTTACTCCGCCGGTGATATTTGATATAATCAAAGATGCTTCGGGTGCCGATTCCCGTGAAATGTACCAGGTATTCAACATGGGTACACGTATGGAAATTTATACAACCGAAGCAGCAGCTGCAGAAATTATTTCCATTGCAAAATCATTTGGCGTGGACGCACAGTTAATTGGCAGGGTGGAAGAGAGTGAGAAGAAAGAATTAGTAATTAAGGTTGGGGGAGAGGAGTTGGTGTTTTAATTCTTTTCTATTATTCCGATGTTCTGAAAGTAACTTTCTGTCTCCTCCATGCTTTTACGGGTGTTCCATTGATAGAAGCGGGAATCCATTTTGGTCCATTTTTTAAAGCTTTTGTAAGAATCTTAGCTAAGTGAGAGTCTTTAAGTGTTAACGGTTCGGCATTCGATAAACTGCCATCTTTATCAACTATAAACTGCATTTCACAAGTGCCATTGCTTTTTTTATCTTTTACCAACTTGTCAATGTTTTTTTCTACAACTTTCTGAACAAACTTATTCCACTTCTCCTCTCCACCGGGAAAAGAAGCTTCAACTTCAACCTTTGTAAAAGCTGAATCTAAAGTAATGGTTGTTTTTGCAGTATCAGATGTTTGTGCGTTTGCAGTAAAAGCAAAAAGGATGAAGAGGGCAGGCATTAACTTTTTCATAAATCTTTTTTTAGAATGTTTCTTTCGGTGCTGATTTAAAAATTGCTTTTTGTTTTCGAAGACTTTTTACAGGTATTCCATTTACTGTAGCTGGTATCCATTTTGGTCCTTTTAAAATTGCTTTTACAAAGATTCTTGCAAGTTCAGATCCCTGCATATTAACTGCAACAGCTGCAAGTATACTGCCATCTCTGTCAACAATAAAATTTACGGTACATACTCCATTACTTTTCGGGTCGTCAACAAGAGTTTTGATATTAGCTTCAATTGTTTTTTTTACATACTCATTCCATTTTGTTTCACCTTCCGGAAATTGAGCTTCTGTATCTGGCTTAGTATAAACCGAGTCGGTATTGACTTTGATCGTATCTGAAGATTGGGACCTTGCACTAAAGCAAAGCAGGATAAAAACAACAGGCATTAACTTTTTCATAAATTATTAGTGTTTTTGGCATTTCTGAAATGTATATTTTTGCTGAAAGTCAAATCAAATATAATGCTTCCGATTGTCGAAATAAAAAACGCAAATATTTACCAAAGCAGTAATCTTATTCTCAATAATGTAAACCTTACTGTTAACCAGGGTGAGTTTGTGTACCTGGTGGGTAAAACGGGAACCGGTAAATCATCTTTACTGAAAACATTGTATGGCGAATTGCCTTTAACCGAAGGTGAAGCAACTGTTGCCGGTTTTAACCTGCGTGATATGACATGGAAAACTGTTCCTTTCTTACGCCGCAGTCTTGGTGTTGTGTTCCAGGATTTCCAGTTGCTCACTGACAGGAACGTGCATGAAAACCTGAAATTTGTTTTGAAAGCCACCGGATGGAAAGATGAAAACCTGATGGAAGAAAAAATAAACGATGTGCTTGAAAAAGTGGGGTTGAAATCGAAAGGTTTTAAAATGACCTTTGAAATGAGTGGTGGTGAACAACAGCGTGTGGATATAGCAAGAGCTTTGCTCAATTCTCCCAAATTAATATTGGCCGATGAACCTACCGGTAATCTTGATCCTGAAACAAGTGACGATATCATGAACCTGTTGATGCAGGTTTCGAAGGATTACAATACTGCAGTAATTATGGCTACGCATGATTTTATGGTGATCAGGAAATTCCCTGCACGCATGGTGAAAACAGAAGGAGGCAAGGTTTGGGATAATGTTTCTGCAGATTTTCTATAAATAAAATTCAACTGACTGAATAACGGGATATCTATATTAATACCTGTCTATAACCATAATGTTGAAGACTTGGTAAGATTGCTTTGCAATCAGGCTGGTAAATTATCATGTAAAGTTGAAATAATTTTACTGGATGACGGATCGTTTCCTCAGTACAGGCAGCAATATAAACTGCTGGAAACCTTACCCTCCATTGCAATAAAATATAACGAAGACAACAAAGGAAGGCAATCTTCAAGAAAAGCTCTGGCAGAGGTTGCTGAATATGATTATTTATTGTTTTTAGATTGCGACAGCAGGATAATCCGTAATAACTTTCTTGAAGTTTATGCAGGATGTACTGCAGCTGCTGAATCATCTGTTTTTTCCGGTGGAAGAGTTTATCAAAAAGAAAAGCCGTTAGATTGTTCAAAGGTTCTGCATTGGAAATACGGAACTGAACGGGAATCATTTTTTTCAGGGATGCAGGTAAAGGATACCTTAATGTTTCATTCAAATAATTTCCTGATCAGAAAGGAAATATTTCTGAAACTTCCTTACCTGGATGGCATTAAGGCTTATGGGCATGAAGATACTTTCTGGGGTATTGTTATGCATGAAACGGGGGTGAAAATTCAGGTTATTGATAACCCGGTTCTTCATGATGATGTGGAAAGTGCCGGAAATTTTATTGAAAAAAGCAGGGAAGCATTGTATAACTTAAACGTATTGTCAAAAAGCATTCATCATGATGTTTTAAAAAAACATGTGAGATTATTCAGGGTGTATAAAATGATTAATGATTACAGGCTGACAGGTTTTGTTTTGTTTTCAGGCTTCCTTTTTGAAAAAATCATTTTGGCAAATCTTCGTTCATGTAACCCTTCTTTGATTTTATTTGACCTTTACAGGCTTTCTCATTTTATTCAGATTCAAAAAAGAAACCGGTGATCTTCCCGGCATTGCTGTTGTTGTTATAGTAAGCTGAAAGCAGCTCTGTTCTTCGTTCAATATCAGTTGCGGTAAAAGGTTTATGAAACAGCCTGTATATATGATACTTGAATTCAGTAATGTTATCTGCAGCCTGGCAACAACTGCCGGCCTTCATATTTGCTATAATCTTAGTGTTTGCAATGATATGTTTCCCGCTGAAAAGCGAATGAAGTAATTTAATACTGCTGCCGGTTGAACCCAGAACCGGAAAAACATGAACCTGCGCTTTTTCAATCAAATCAGCCATTTCCTTTTCTCCGGGGTTGGCAACTATGCATGTATGTGATTGCTTGTGAGCAATGCTGATAAGCTTTGATGATGGATTTTTACCTGCAATTACAAATGGAATTTCGAGGTTGTTAAAGATTTTTTCGAGGAGCCAGACAGCAGCTTTTTCATTTTCAGGAACGGATAAGTTGCCATGATACAAAACGAAGGTTCCTGTGCCTTCTATGCTTGTTACGTTTGGGTTTGGAATGAATGCAGGAATGTACACAGCATTTTTTGCTTTGAACTGCTGCTTGTATTTTTTTGCATCATCTTCTGAAATAGCAAAAATTTTATAATCCTTTAATGTTTCTTCATAACGCTTCAGTAAACGGCTTTCGTGAAGCATATATGCTTTTCGCATAACTGAGCCTTCCCATTTGCCTAACTGTTTGTAATATTCATGTTCAGTATTGTGAATACGTATGGCAATATTTTTTTTTCGGATTATTCCGCTTGTTATTCCGTAAGTTGTATGAACGCCTTCAAACAAAACCGGATAAGGATCATCATTTAATCGTTTCCATAATGTTTCATCGTGCCGGGAAGAAACTATATATGGTAATTGCAGGGAGAATCCTTTATGGCCTTCTTGCCGGGGATAATAATGAACTTCTTTGCAAAATTTTTCCAGTTCGGGTTGAATACCTCTGCCATATTCAAAACAATGCAGGTGAACGAGAATGCCTGCATCATGCAACGCCTTGATTTTGTAAAACACATCAATAGCTCCCCCATAGTCAGCAGGGAAGGGAACATCAAACGAGACAATATGTAAATGTTTTTCAGCCAAATACTTTGTTATAGAACCTGATTATTAGTTTTTCTTCTTCTTGCCAATTTAAAGTTTCTGCAGCTTTTATGCAATTAGCTTTTAATTTTTTATATAAAACAACATCATTGAGTAAAAGGTTCATTCCTTCTGCAATTGATTTTGGGCTGTTATCAGGAATGAGAACTGCAATATGATGAACTTCGTTTATTTGCCTGTATGCCGGAAAGTCTATACATACCTGTGGTATGCCGGCCTGTATATAATCGAAGAAGCGGTTTGCAAGTGAGTAGTAATTGCTGAGTCCGTTGTTTTCAAAAAGAGTTATTCCCGCATAGGCAGAAGGTGTAATTTGTTTAAGATCATCCGGCTGAAGTTTGCCTTTCAGGAAAATCTTGTGTTGCAACCCTTTTTCATTAATTAGTTCTTTTGTTTGCTGAAAGAAATTTCCATCACCATAAATGTATAATGCAGCGTCCACTTCTTTCATTGCGGGAATAAGGGTTTCAAAACTTCTGCCTTCATTTACTGCACCCTGGTAGAGAAAGAAAATTTCGTTGTTAGCTGATGGTTGATTGTTGGCGGAAGTTGGACTCCCGGCCATTGGCCATCGCTCATCAGTGAACGTTTTTATTGGTACATTTTGCACAACCTCATAATTTACTCCGTACATTTTTTTGAACTCGCCGGCAATGGGTTCGCAAACAGTGTATCCGTATTTAAATTTCGGAACAGCAAATTTTTCAATTCTTTTCCAGGCTTTGTAGCGTGATGGGCGTGTAACCACTTCTTTCATTTCGCAAAAAAGTTCATGTGCGTCATACACTCTTTTTGTTTTTTTGATGATTGAAGCAAATAAACAGGGCAGGATTGTATCAAGATCAATTGCGCAGATACAATCGGTTTTTTGAAACAGCAGCCAGAAAAAGAGCCGGATGTTGTACTCTGCATAAAACAGTACCCCTTTTGTATTGAAACAGTTGATTCTTTTTTGCCGGAAATTACGGGAGGGTAGTGGAATTGAAGTTGGAAGTTTTCTGCCAACCAGCGTTACATTGTATCCCTGTGTTGCTAATGATGTGCAGATGCGGATCATTCGCTGATCGTAATTTAAATCATTCGTTACTGTACAAATAATGCGGGACAATGAAAATGAAATTTTCCGGCAATATACTCAAATGATTGTTTAACTTGACGCTGCAACCATCAACCAGAAATTATGACTGACCTTATTATTCGCTTCTACACTGCTTTTGCAAAAGCCGATTGGCAAACAATGGCAGAATGTTATCATGAAGATGCTGTGTTCAACGATCCCGTATTTATTGGCCTGAAAGGAAAGGAAATTGCTGCCATGTGGAGAATGCTGATTGAAAGAAGCAAAGGAAATCTGGATATTGCTTTCAGTAATGTGGTAGCCGAAAGCGAAAAGGGCAGGGCCGAATGGGTGGCTGAATACGTGTTTTCTTCAACCGGAAGGATGGTTATTAACCGGATTCATGCAGAATTTGAATTCAGAGATGGGAAGATTTTCAGACATACAGATCGGTTTGATCTTCACAAATGGGCTGCTCAGGCATTGGGAATCAAGGGGAAATTGCTCGGCTGCTTTGGTTTTTTCAGAAAAAAAATGCAAAAGACAGCCCGGCACAGCCTGGATGGCTTTATATCCCGGAATATTTCGTGATCAATATGCCTCTTTTTTCAGACTTTTCCTTTACCTTTGCCGCCACTTTTAGAGATGTAAAATTTGGATGTCATTAAAAAAATTACAGATGTCAGCAATTACAAAAGAAAAAAAAGCAAGCATTTTCGCAACTTACGGTGGCAGTGAAAAAAACACCGGATCAATTGAAGGGCAAATTGCACTGCTCACAGAGCGTATTAACCACATTTCAGGCCACCAGAAAGTGAATAAAAAAGACTTTTCTACTCAGCGTGGTTTGATGCAAATGGTAGGTAAACGTAAGCGTCTTTTGAGCTATCTCAGCAAAAACGATCTTACCGGTTACCGTGCATTGATTGAGAAACTCGGACTCCGTAAATAAATACGGCTATGTAATAAATCATTATTCCCAACACGAAGTAATGCTGTTGGGAATTTTGTTTTTCTTACAGGTTTCTCCCCTTAACTATTTTATTCACAGAATTGCTGCCGGTTATCTAACCTTTACCTAAGCAGGCAAATTCACAAACAACATTTTATGTTATCACAACCTATCAGTAAATCATTTGATCTGGGTGGTGGCCGCATTGTTACCATTGAAACCGGTAAACTTGCCCGCCAGGCCGATGGTGCTGTTACTGTAAAACAAGGAAATTGCGTAATACTTGCTACTGTAGTAGCCAATAAAGAACCAAGAGAAGGACAGGAGTTCTTCCCGTTATCAGTTGATTACCAGGAAAAGTTTGCATCGGCAGGCCGTATCCCGGGTTCATTTTTTAAACGTGAGGCAAGGTTGAGCGATTATGAAGTACTTGTAAGCCGTTTGGTTGACCGTGCTCTTCGCCCGCTTTTCCCTGAAGATTATTTCTGCGATGTGCAGGTATTGATCAGTCTCGTTTCTTCAGATTCTGAAGTAATGCCGGATGCTCTGGCTTGCTTAGCTGCATCTGCTGCACTTTCTGTTTCTGATATTCCAATCAAGGAAATTATTTCGGAAGTACGTGTTGCTATGATTGAAGGCGAAATGGTGGTAAACCCAAGCCGTACGCAATTAGCTAAAGCAACTTCTGATTTTATTATTGCCGCTACCGAAAAGAATCTGATGATGGTGGAAGGTGAGGCAAAAGAATGCAGTGAAGAAGAATTGGTAAAAGCGCTGGAAGTTGCTCATGAAGCAATCAGGCTGCAAATCAAAGCCCAGCAGGAATTAAGAGAGGCGAAAGGAATTACAACCAAGCGTGATTACACAAAGCCAGCACAAAACGAAGTAATCAATGAAAAAGTAATTGCTTTTGCAAAAGATAAAGTGTATGCTATTTCAAAAGCAGGCAGCAGCAAACATGAACGCAGCGATGCTTACGATTTATTGAAGCAAGAACTGGTTGCCAGCCTGGGTGAAGAAGCAAGTGATGAAGATAAAAAGTTTGCAAAAAAATATTTTGAAGATCTGAAGTGGGAAGTGGTTCGTAACATGATGCTCGATGACCGCATTCGTTTGGATGGTCGCCAGTTAGACCAGGTTCGCCCATTAGCAATGGAAGTAGAACCTTTACCTTCTCCTCATGGATCTTCTTTGTTTACCCGTGGTGAAACACAATCTTTAACTACTGTTACCCTCGGTACCAAACTTGACGAGCTGTTGATTGAAAGTGCAGCAAAGAGTGAGTTTACCAAATTCATGCTACACTATAATTTCCCTCCGTTTTCAACAGGCGAAGTGAAAATGATGCGTGGCCCCGGCCGTCGTGAAGTTGGTCATGGTAACCTTGCAATGCGTTCATTAAAACAAATGATGCCCGGAAATGAATATCCATATACAGTTCGTGTAGTGAGTGATATTCTTGAATCAAACGGTTCTTCATCTATGGCAACAGTTTGTGCAGGTTCACTGGCGCTGATGGATGCAGGTGTACCTCTTCCTAAGCACGTAAGTGGCGTGGCAATGGGATTGATTACACGTGGTGATGGTAAATATGCAATTCTTACCGATATCCTTGGTGATGAAGATCATCTTGGTGATATGGATTTTAAAGTAACCGGTACCCGTGATGGTATTTGCGGTGTGCAGATGGATATAAAAGTAGATGGTTTGAGCATGGATGTAATGCGTGAAGCATTGGAACAGGCACGTAAAGGCCGTTTACACATCCTTGGCGCAATGTATGAGTGTATTGCAGAGCACCGTGCCGAGGTGAAGCCTCATGCACCTCGTATGGAAAAGATGATTATTGACAAAGAATTTATTGGTGCTGTAATCGGGCCACAGGGTAAAGTAATTCAGGAAATCCAACGTGAAACCGGTACTACCATCACTATAGAAGAAGTAGGTAATTATGGTGAAGTGAGCATCTTCTCACAGGAAAAAACAGGATTGGATAAAGCTGTTGCATGGGTTAAAGGAATTGTTGCAGTTCCGGAAGTGGGAGCAGTTTACGAAGCAACAGTAAAAGGAATCAAAGAATTTGGTGCGTTTGTAGAATTCCTCCCCAAAAAAGAAGGCTTATTGCACATCAGTGAAATAAGCTGGAAACGTTTGGATAGCATGGAAGGTATCTTCAAAATCGGAGACCAGGTAAAAGTAAAACTGATCGGCCTTGATCCAAAGACCGGTAAGTTTAAACTCAGCCGCAAAGCATTGATGCCAAAACCTGATGTTGCACCAAAGCCACAGCCTCAACAGCAGCCAAAGCCAGAAGATAATGGCAATGGTGATGAGAAGTTATAAACTTTAATTGAAATACTTGAACTTTACAGTCCCGCACTCAATGCGGGACTTTTTATTAAGATGAACAATTATATTAAAGCAAGCATTGATTCTTCGGTTGACGAGGAACGGGAAATATTGATTGCGCTGCTCAGTAATGAAGGGTATGATGGATTTGAAGAAACTCCATCGGGACTGAATGCCTACATCAGCGAAGAAATATTTGATGAAGCATTATTAAAGGAAATTCTGCAGCCGTTTGAAAAAGCAGTTCAAACAGAAGTCATTGCTCCAAAAAACTGGAATGCTGAATGGGAAAGTAATTACGAACCTGTAATTGTGGAAGATTTTGTTGCAGTACGTGCACATTTTCATCAACCCATTACCAATGTAAAGCACGAAATTATCATTACTCCAAAAATGAGTTTCGGAACGGGGCATCATGCAACAACATGGCAGGTCATGAAGCTGATGCAGGAAATAGATTTCACTAATAAAACTGTTTTTGATTTTGGATGCGGAACAGGAGTACTTGCTATACTTGCGGAAATGCTTGGTGCATCATCTGTATTGGCCATTGATAACGATGATTGGTGTATTGAAAATTCATTGGAGAATGTTGCCAATAACCATTGTGCAAAAACAGAAGTGAAGAAAGGCGAGGAGCCGCCTGTAAACCGGCAGTTTGAAATAATACTTGCGAATATTAACCGGCATATTCTGCTGCAGAATATGGATGTCATGGCAAAGACTCTGGGAAAAAATGGGTATCTGCTGGTCAGCGGTTTTTATGCAAACGAAAATTCAATATTAACTGATGCGGCAACGGTACAAGGGTTGCAACTAATCAAAGCATCTGATCGTCATAACTGGAGTGCAATGCTCTTTCAAAAGATGAATTGATGAACCTGCTGTTGCTTGTTATATCTGCTTATATAATTGGTTCAGTTCCCACAGCTTACTGGATTGGGAAATTGTTTTTCGGGCTTGATATCAGGGAGCATGGAAGTAAAAATATGGGAGCTTCCAATACATTCAGAGTAATGGGGCCAGTGTGGGGCATTATTGTACTGATTATTGATATGGCAAAAGGGGTTGCTGCCGTATTACTTGCACAGAATGTGCAGTCTGCCGATCTGCTGGGTACTGAAAAAATGTTCTGGCAATTGATATTGGGGCTTGTAGCTGTGTTCGGGCATGTGTTTCCTTTGTTTGCAGGATTCAAAGGTGGAAAGGGAGTGGCAACATTGTTTGGTGTTGTTCTTGCAATTCAGCCAATAACAGCATTGATAAGTGTGGCAGCATTTCTTGTTGTGGTTTTTTTGACAAAGTATATTTCCCTGGGTTCAATTATTGCAACAGTTGTGTTTATGTTGTGTGTATGGTTCGCTTTTAATGAAAGCAACGTTTATATACGATGGTTTTCAATTGTTGCAGCGTTGCTGGTTATTATTACACATCGTTCAAATCTGGTGCGAATGATAAAAGGCAGTGAAAAAAAAATCAAATGGCAGTGGAAAAAAAAGAAGAAAGAATCTTAACTTTCTTTGATTGTAAAATGATTGTTTTGGTACGTAAATTGAAACAAAAAAGTACGGAATGCTTTTATCAGAATTCAAAAACTTAAAATTACATATGAAAAAATTACTCTTCCTGTCGCTGGTATCGGTATTAATTTATGCCGGTTGTGCAAAAAACCAGGTAACCGGGCGCAAGCAATTGATTTTGCTGCCTGAAACTGAATTGCAATCAATGGCGGGCCAGCAGTATAAACAGTTTTTAACTGAAAATAAAGTTGTGTCAAATTCAGTAAATAAAGATGCTGAAATGGTACGTCGTGTAGGAACACGAATTGCTTATGCTATTACAAAATACTACGAGGAGCAGGGGAAAAGCAAGGTTTTAGATGGTTATCAGTGGGAGTTTAATCTTGTTGATAATAAAGAAGTGAATGCGTGGTGTATGCCTGGGGGTAAAGTGGTTGCATATACCGGACTTTTGACCGTTACTCAAAACGAAGCAGCACTTGCTGTTGTAATGGGACATGAAATTGCTCATGCCATTGCACTTCATGGAAACGAGCGTATGAGCCAGGGAGTAATGCAGCAATTGGGCGGCGTGGCTTTGCAGGTAGCATTGGCAAACAAACCGGCCGAAACACAGAATCTTTTCATGGCAGCATATGGAGTTGGTTCGCAAGTTGGAGCTATTCTTCCTTTTTCACGGAAGCAGGAACTGGAAGCTGATCAGTTTGGATTACGTTTTGCAGCAATGGCAGGTTATAATCCGCAGGAAGCTGTTTCTTTCTGGCAGCGTATGGCACAAGCCAGCAGCGGACAGAAGCCCCCGGAAATCTTAAGTACTCGCCCATCTGATCAAACTCGTATCCAAAAAATGCAACAATATGTTGCAGAGGCAATGCCTTATTACAAACCGATCGGCAAATAACCACAAAAGCCAAAATAATTAAAGCTCCATTATTTTATGGGGCTTTTTTGTTTGTTTTTATGAAAAAAACAGCAAGCAATCGTTCAGTGAAGGCAAAAAAAAGTTACCTTTGTCCTCCTATTCAGTTCTCATCAAAATTTAATTTGGCATGTCTATTTCTCTCTTGGAAAAACTCCAATTGAACGAAGAAAAGAACTTACTCATCCAGGGGTTACCCTCTTCAATCGAAAAGCAATTTGTAAAGTTATCATTCGCTAAGAATGTTACTCCTCTTTTGCGTAGTAAAAAGATAGATTTCGCCCTTGTATTTGCGGTAAATCAAACACAGTTAAACGGAATTCTGAAAGATGTGCTCCCTGCATTGGCACCAAATGCCAAATTCTGGGTAGCTTATCCTAAAACGGCTTCCAAAATTGTGAGCGATTTGAACCGCAGCGACAGCTGGCAGTTTGTGTGCCAGTGCGGATTTGAAACTTCAGAAGAAGTAGTGTTGGACCATGTTTGGACTGCTTTGCGCTTTGAAAGAGCAATGGCATTAAATCCAAAGGCCACAAGAACAAACAGAACTTCAAGGTTGAGTCCTGCTGAAGCCTAAAATCCGGTTTTAACCAACTTACTGGCCGTCTGTTAAAGACGGCTTTTTATTTTGCAACATATGAGTCATAAAAATATTGAAATCAAAGCCCGTAGCAGCGATGCTTCATTTATCAGGCAATACCTGCTTAATCATGGAGCCGATTTTAAAGGCACTGATGAACAAACCGATACTTATTTCAATGTACCCAACGGCAGATTAAAACTACGGCAGGGCAATATTGAAAATTCACTGATATTTTATGACAGGGAAAATGTAGCTGGTCCGAAAATGAGTAAAGTGAATTTATTTTCCGTTCCACAAAACAGTGAGATGCTGAAGCAGATATTAGTTAATGCAAACGGCATTAAAGTAACAGTAAAAAAGAAGCGTGAAATTTACTTCATTGAGAATGTAAAGTTTCATATTGATGAAGTGGAAGGGCTTGGCAGCTTTGTTGAAATTGAAGCAATTGATAAGGACGGATCAGTTGGATTGGAAAAAATAAATCAGCAATGCAGTTATTATCTCCGGGAACTCGGAATTAAAGATGAACATCTTTTAACGCATTCTTACAGCGATTTGCTGATGAATGAATCTTAGCTTTGTAGTTTAATATGAACTGGAAGTACAATCATCCCCTGCGGAATTTATTTACATATGCTGTTTTATTACTGCTGATTGCAGGAACTGTTTCTTTGTTTGTTGCAGGTAAAGAACAGGTATTTCTTTTTTTGAATCAACGTCATTCTGATGCTGCGGATTTATTTTTAAAGTATTTTACTTATGCCGGAGAAGGTTGGGTAATGGCTGCAACAGGAGTTGTTTTATTTCTTGCCGGAAAACGAAAACTTGGTGTGTTGATTGTTATTGGTTTTGTTGCAAGCGGATTACTTGCACAGGGAGCCAAACGCCTAAAAGAAAATCCGAGACCCGGGCTGTATTTTCAGAAAACGGAAATGGTTCATTCTGTTGACGGTCATTTACTGAAAGGGAAGAACAGTTTTCCCAGCGGGCATACAACTACAGCCTTCGCTATGTTCAGTTTACTGGCTTTTGCTACACGGAATAAAGCATTGCAACTGATTTATTTTGTTGCGGCTTTAACGGTTGGTTATTCACGCATTTTTTTGGGGCAGCATTTTACAGCCGATGTTCTTGGCGGGGCTGCCTTAGGATTTTTAACTTCTTATTTTTTGTTTTGGCTGTTCAGGAATAAAGAGTGGGAGTGAATATTTTAAATATTCAGTTGTAACTTGATGATTGAGTATATTCATACGGTTATTCAATGTTGGTAAAACCTGGAAGCCATATGAAAAGAATTATAGCTATCTTTTTTTACAGTCTTTTTCTTCATGCTGCATTTGCGCAGCAAAAACCAAACGTCATTTTTATATATGCAGATGATCTTGGCTATGGTGATTTAAGCTGTTATGGTGCCATAAAAATTAACACCCCAAATCTTGATAAACTGGCAAAGGGAGGTTTGCGATTTACAAATGCACATACAACATCAGCTACCTGTACTCCTTCACGTTATGCATTAATGACCGGGCGTTATCCATGGAGGCAAAAAGGAACCGGAATTTTACCTGGTGACGCAGCACTGATTATTCCAACAGAGAAAATTACTCTCCCCAAAGTATTTAAACAAGCTGGCTATAAAACTGCTGTAATAGGTAAATGGCATTTAGGTTTAGGAAATGATGTGTCAAAAGACTGGAATGGAGAAATAAAACCCGGTCCTAATGAAGTTGGATTCGATTATTCATTTATTTTTCCTGCAACAGCTGATCGTGTACCAACTGTATTTTTGGAAAATCATCATGTAATTGGATTAGACAGTACCGACCCTGTTACGGTGAGTTATAAAAATAAAATTGGAAATGAACCAACAGGTAAAGAAAATCCCGAATTGCTGAAATTAAAATCATCACCCGGTCAGGGACATGATAATACGATTGTAAATGGTATCGGGCGTATTGGTTTTATGAGCGGTGGAAAAACCACAAGATGGACTGATGAAGAAATGCCTTTTACTTTTTTGATGAAAGCCAGGCAATTTATTGAAGAAAATAAAAACACTCCTTTCTTTTTATATTACTCACTTACTGAGCCGCATGTTCCCCGTATGCCATCAACAATGTTTAAAGGAATGAGTGGCTTGGGAATGCGGGGCGATGCTATTCTGCAATTAGATTGGGCCGTTGGAGAAATAATGAAGCAGGTAAAAAATGCAGGTATCGAAAAAAATACCATCATTATTTTCAGCAGTGATAACGGGCCGGTATTAGATGATGGTTATGTTGATGGAGCTGTTACAGAATTAAATGGTCATACGCCTGCAGGCCCTTTACGTGGCGGGAAATACAGCGCATTTGAAGCTGGTACAAGAGTTCCTTTTATTTTAAGATGGCCTGGAAAAGTTCATCCCAATGTTTCTGATGCTATGATTTGTCAAATAGATTTTATTGCATCTTTTTCTGCACTGCTGAATCAAAAGATTACTACCGGTGAAGCTCCCGACAGCGAGAATATGCTCAATGTATTGCTGGGTAAAACAAAACAGGGCAGGCATATTTTAGTTGAACAGGGTGGGGCATTATCTGTTATTAAAGATGGATGGAAATATATCAGTCCTTCCGCAGGAGAAGCCTATTATAAATTGACAGGAACAGAATCGGGCAATTCTCTTAAACCACAATTGTATAACCTGAAAAATGATATTGGCGAAAAAAATAATCTTGCTGAAGAGTTTCCGGAAAAAGTGAAAGAATTGTCTGAATTGCTGGAAAGGATCAAGCAGTAATGCAAAGTGGGAAAATGATTGTTTATTATTCAGTTTTCTAAAGCAAATTTTTACCTTAATATAACTGTCCCTAATTCTTTTGTCAGCTCCATTTCCATTTGCTTCAGATGCTGATGTGTACGAAGCAGTGTAATTTGTTCATCATCGGTATGAGGTTGCTCCATGTCACGCTGATTTTCTTCAATCATCCGTTTTATTTTACGGAGTTTCAAATAAATGAGAACCGACAGTACTTCCTGCCTGTATAAATCTTCCCTTGTAGGTAAGCCTGCTTCAAAAATTCTGATCCAGTTAGGACTTAATTCATCACTGAAATCGGCTAAGGCAACAACAGCTTTGCTTATTGCCTGGTCTTCATGAAACAGGAAACTTTTCATGGTTGGCTCCAATCCATTATTCAGCCACTGCCTGTACTGTTCAATAATCATTTTTAACTCTGCATTGTCAATCATTTCCCATTCTTCACTTTCTGCCAGAATATATTGTGCAGTAGTTGTGTTTGCATCCCACGGAAGTAAACCAAAATCGAGCAGGCAGCGAACAAGGGCCCGCTCATTTTTTTCATCGTTTGAAAGAAGTTGTGCAGTTGCATCTTCGTATGTTTCCTGTGGAAAATGATCATGCAGTAATTCTTCTTCTGTTGGAAGTTTTTGCTCCAGCTTACTTACACGTTCACGGATAAATTTATTGACGAGTGCATGCAAACCTGCTTCATCAATTTTTAATAACTCAGCACTTTTATGAATGTAATCCTGCTGGCGTGTAAAGTCTTCAACTTTATTAATGCGGCTGATGCTTTCTGCAATGGTGTTAACCGCTGCTGCTTTTTTGGTTGAATCATTTCCAGCATCTTTCAGCATAACTTCCAGCTGAAAGAGGATCACATCTTTTTTATTTTGTTTGATGAATTCGGTAAAGCCCGATGCACCAACTTTATTTACATAACTGTCGGGGTCTTCATTATCAGGAATTAGCACCAGCCTTACATTCAGCCCTTCTTCCAGTGCAAGATCCAAACCACGCATGGCTGCTTTTACACCGGCTGCATCACCATCGTAAAGGATCGTTAAGTTATTGCTGTATTTTTTTATTAACCGTAACTGATCAGGTGTTAATGAAGTACCACCACTTGCAACTACGTTTTCAATTCCGGCCTGGTGTAAGGAAATAACATCGGTATAACCTTCCACCAAAAGACATTCATCGTTTTTATCAATGGCCTGCCGTGCAAAATAAGTACCGTAAAGAATTTTGCTTTTGATGTAAACTTCATTCTCCGGTGTGTTGATGTATTTTGGTGCATTTTCTTTTTTGCCAATGATACGTGCACCAAACCCAATTACTTTTCCGGTATTGTTGTGAACTGGGAAAATAATCCGTTCCCGGTAATTATCAACTAACTGGCCATTACGCTCAACAACAATTCCGGTTTTTGTCAATAACTCTGGATTGTACTGCTGTTTAATGGCTTCAGCAGCAAATGCATCTCTTTGCTGTGGAGAATAACCTAACTGAAATTTATGAATGATGTCTTCCCTGAATCCACGTTCTTTTAAATAGGTGAGGGCAACTGATTTTCCTTCTTCTGTTTCAAACAACTGCTTTGCAAAAAACTGTTGCGCAAATGTGTTGATAATGAAAAGACTGTCGGCAGTTTGCCTTTGCTGTAATACTTCAGGTGAAGAATAGGTTTCTTCAATAGTCACATTGTACTTGGCCGCAAGAAATTTCAGTGCATCAACATAGCTGTACTTTTCATGCTCCATTAAAAAACTTACAGCATTGCCGCTGCGTCCGCAACCAAAGCATTTATAAATTTCTTTTGTTGGAGAAACGGTGAAGGATGGCGTTTTTTCGTTATGAAAAGGGCAAAGACCAAGATAGCTGCTGCCTCTTTTCTTCAGCTTTACAAAGCCGCCAACGATTTCAATAATATCGATGCGGCTGAGAATTTGTTGTATGGTTTCCTGTGTAATCAAGCGGCAGGCAAATTACGAAGAATGTGTGAAGAAAGTTGGAAGACAGGAAGTCAGGAAGCCCGAAATATTCCCCAGTGCTTAATCAGCAACCTGATTCCTCCGGACTTTCTGTCCACACACTTTCCGACTCTTTCCCTTACATTTGCACCCGTATGACAATTGAAAAATTAAACGATATAAGGGAACGCATTCTTGTCCTGAGGAGGTTTCTTTGACGTCGCAAACCGACAATACAAAATTGCAGAGGACAAACAACTATCTCTGAGCCCCGGCTTCTGGGACGATAATAAGCGTGCAACAGAAATTCTGAAAGAAATTAAAAACAATGAATATTGGGTAGGTCTTTATGATCAGACCAATGGCGCTGTTGAAGATTTTGCTGTGCTGTTTGAATTCTGGAAAGCGGGTGATGCTACAGAAGAAGAAACAAAGGAAGCATACGACAATGCAGTAAATGCAATTGAAGATGCTGAGTTTAAGAGTACATTAAACCAGCCGGAAGATGAACTGCCTGCGGTGCTTCAGATTAATTCTGGTGCAGGTGGAACTGAAAGCCAGGATTGGGCGCAGATACTTGCACGTATGTACCGCATGTATGGCGAACGCCAGGGTTGGAAAGTAACTGAACTTGATTGGCAGGATGGTGATGGTGCCGGTATTAAAACCTGTACTTACCAGTTTGAAGGTCCGTTTGCTTATGGTTTTCTAAAAGCTGAAAATGGTGTACATCGTTTGGTGCGTATTTCACCTTTTGACAGTAATGCACGCAGACATACATCGTTTGCAAGTGTGTATGTGTATCCGTTAGTTGATGATACGATTGATATTGAGATCAAAGACAGCGATGTAAAAATGGAAACTGCACGAAGTGGCGGTGCCGGTGGACAGAACGTAAACAAGGTTGAAACAAAAGTATTCTTAACGCATATTCCTACGGGTATTGTGGTGGTGTGCCAAACAGAACGTTCGCAGCTGGGCAACCGTGAAAAAGCAATGACGATGCTGAAGAGCCGTTTGTATGAAGAAGAACTCCGCAAACGTAATGAGCTGAAAGATGCTACCAATGCCAACAAGAAAAAAATCGAGTGGGGAAGCCAGATAAGAAGCTATGTGTTCCATCCGTATAAAATGATTAAAGATCACCGTACTGATTTTGAAGTAGGAAATGTGCAACCGGTAATGGATGGTGAACTGGATGGATTTATAAAAGCCTATTTGATGAGTGAGAAAGAGGCGGAGAGTTGATGAACTGCGACCAACATTAACCAATTTATATAATCGTAAAAAAAGCATTATGAATCTCGGTTATTTCAATTATCCCATGCCGGTTAATGAACCGGTGTTGAATTATGCTCCCGGATCGGCAGAGAAAAAGCGTTTAAAGGAAGTACTTGCTGAACTGAAAAGCAAAGAACTGGATGTGCCAATGTACATCGGAAGCAAAGAAGTTCGTACAAATAAAAAATCAGCTATCCGTCCGCCACACGAGCATCAGCATGTGCTGGGTTATTTTCACACAGGTGATGAAAAACATGTACAGCAGGCAATTGATGCAGCTTTGGCAGCAAAAGAAAGCTGGGCAAACATGAGTTGGGAAAGCAGGGCAAATATTTTTCTGCGTGCAGCCGATTTGATTGCAACCAAGTATCGTCCGTACATGAATGCTACAACAATGCTTGGCCAAAGCAAGAATGCTTTCCAGGCTGAGATTGATTCTGCATGTGAGATTATCGATTTCCTTCGTTTCAATGTTCATTTCTTAAGTGAAATATACCGCCAGCAGCCCATCAGCGGGGCAGGTATGCATAACCGCATGGAGTATCGTCCGCTGGAAGGATTTGTACTGGCGGTAACTCCATTCAACTTTACAGCTATTGGTGGCAACCTGCCAACAAGCGCAGCCATGTGTGGTAATGTTGTTGTTTGGAAATGTGCTAACACACAGGTGTACAGTGCGCAAATGTTTATGAAAATTTTGAAAGAAGCCGGTTTGCCTGATGGTGTGATTAACCTCGTTTATGTAAGTGGTCCAACTGTAGGACAGGTTTGTTTTAATCATAAAGAATTTGCCGGCGTTCATTTCACCGGTTCAACTGGTGTGTTCAACAACATGTGGGAAACCATTGGAAAGAATATGGGCATGTACCGTTCTTATCCACGTATTGTTGGTGAAACAGGTGGCAAAGATTTTGTGATTGCTCACAAAAGTGCAGATGCTGATGTTGTGGCAACTGCATTATTACGTGGTGCATTTGAATACCAGGGGCAAAAATGTTCGGCAGCATCAAGAGCATACATCCCATCAAACATTGCTGATAAAGTAAAGAAGAAACTGGTTGCAGGTATCAACAGTTTTAAAATGGGAACTGTTGAAGATTTTACCAATTTTATCAATGCAGTTATTGATGAAAAAAGTTTCGACAGCATCAAGGCCTATATTGATGGAGCAAAGCGTTCAAAGAAAGCAACAATTATTGCCGGTGGTGAATGCAGTAAGAAAAACGGTTACTTTATTCAGCCTACTGTCATTGAAGCATTGGATCCGAAATATGTAACCATGTGCGAAGAAATCTTCGGACCAGTATTAACCATTTACGTTTATCCTGCTAATTCATTTGAAGAAACATTGAAGCTGGTTGATCAGACTTCACCTTATGCTCTTACTGGTTCTGTGATTTCGCAGGACAGGGAAGCAACTGAATCAGCAACTGCCAAACTCCGTAATGCTGCCGGTAATTTTTATATCAATGATAAACCTACAGGTGCAGTAGTTGGTCAGCAACCATTTGGTGGTGCAAGAGGAAGTGGTACAAATGATAAGGCAGGAAGTATTCTGAATCTTTACCGTTGGTTAAGTGCACGTACAATTAAAGAAACATTTAATCCGCCAACCGATTATCGCTATCCGTTTCTTGGAGAAGAGTAAGTAAGATAGTTTACAGAAATAGTAAAGAGTTGTGCACAGCACAGCTCTTTTTTGTTTTAAATCATTTCAGAAAGTTTATTGGAAGTGTTCTATTTTTATAATGTGAAGAAAGGAAAGTTCTTTGCGTTCGGATAAATATCTAAAGCAATACAATGAAAACAATCTTATCGAACGAGCAATTGCTCCTTACTATACAGCGTCTCAGTCACCAGGTTATTGAAAACCATTTTCCATTTGATGATACGGTGTTTGTGGGTTTACAGCCCAGAGGTTATTTCCTGGCCGACAGGATTGTGGCTGAAATTCAAAGCCATTACCCTGAAAAAAAGTTTTCTTACGGGAAACTGGATATTACTTTTTACCGTGATGATGCACACAAGGGTATACATGTTGCCAATCAAACCACCATTGACTTCAGTATTGAAAATAAAAATGTAGTGTTGATTGATGACGTGCTTTACACCGGCCGCACCATACGTGCTGCCATGGATGCTTTGGTTGACTTTGGCCGCCCGGCTAAAGTTGAATTGCTGGTGCTGATCGACCGCCGGTTTAACCGCCAGTTACCCATTCAGCCCGATTATTCAGGCAAAGCTATTGATTCAATTCTTTCACAAAAAGTAATTGTTGACTGGCAAAAACCAGAAGTTGTGTTGTATTAATAAGGCACAAGAAACAAGGTACAGGAGCAAGTCGCAGCTACCACTCTTTTTTTAGTGAAAGGTAATTTCAGAAAAAATAAATAAAACATCTATGTCCTTGGAATTAGAAAATCGTTTCTACAAGTTTTCGGAGGGGTGCAGAGATTTTTGCAAAGTTGTTAAATGGGATACTATTAATACAGAATATATCAGGCAATTAATCCGATCAAGCGGATCTGTTTCGGCGAATTTTATTGAAGCTTCTGATGATTTGGGGAAAGCTGATGAAAAAATGAAACTGAAAGTAGCCCGGAGAGAAACAAAAGAATCCATTTTGTGGTTACGCCTGATGCTTATTTATGATAATGAACAATTAGAGGTTACACGAAAGCTGCTTTTAGATGAGGCTGAGCAAATAAGGAAAATTTTGTCTGCAATTATTAATAAACTGGGCGGTTAGTTATTTCATAGTAAGGTTCTTGTGCCTTGAATTTGTGCCTTGTTCCTTCTTTTTTAATGCGATTTTGACTGTTTTCCATTTTCCCTTAGCTTTGCTTTTTAATGCAACTATCCACTCGACATTTACTCGGCATTAAAGACCTTACTCCACAGGACATACAACTCATTCTCGACACAGCTGTTCAGTTCAAGGATGTATTACAGCGTCCCATTAAGAAAGTGCCTTCTTTGCGTGATGTAACCATTGTGAATTTATTTTACGAAAATTCAACACGTACACGAATCTCTTTTGAACTGGCTGAAAAACGTTTGAGTGCTGATACCATCAATTTTACTGCTTCAGGATCATCTGCCGCAAAGGGCGAAACTTTGCTGGATACGGTGAATAATATCCTGAGTATGAAAGTGGATATGGTGGTGATGCGCCATAGTGCAAGCGGTGCTCCGCATTTCCTTGCCAAACACATTCCTGCAGCTATTGTAAATGCCGGCGATGGAATTAATGAACATCCCACACAGGCATTGCTGGATGCTTTTTCCATTCGTGAAAAACTTGGTACACTTGAAGGAAAGAAAATTGCCATACTTGGCGATATTATGCACAGCCGTGTGGCTTTAAGTAATATTTACTTACTGAAAAAAATGGGAGCTGAAGTAACTGTTGCCGGCCCGCCCACACTTATTCCAAAATATCTTCAGCAATCATTTGGTGTAAATGTTTCTTACAACATTGAAGAAACATTACGTTGGTGCGATGTAGCTAATGTGCTCCGCATTCAGCTTGAACGTATGAATCAGCCATTGTTCTCCTCTCTTCGTGAATATAACCTGGCGTATGGTATTAACCGCCGCCTGCTCGATTCTTTACAAAAGGAAATTGTAATTATGCATCCAGGCCCGATCAACCGTGGTGTGGAGTTAGACAGTGATGTAGCTGATAGCAAACAATCAATCATTTTGCAACAGGTTGAAAATGGTGTGGCTGTACGCATGGCTGTATTATACCTTCTTGCCGGTAAGCGAACAGAAAACTGATAGCTGATGCTGAGAACTGTTCTTCTGCTTTTATTCTCCAATATTTTTATGACGATTGCCTGGTATGGTCATTTGCGGCATCAGAATGTTCCTTTATGGAAGGTGGTGCTCGTCAGCTGGGCAATTGCATTGATTGAATATTGCTTGATGGTGCCTGCAAACCGCATCGGTTATCAAAATGGGTTAAATGCATTTCATTTAAAGATGATACAGGAAGTAATTACGCTTGTTGTTTTTGGCGTGTTTGCTGTAGCGTATCTGCGTGAACCTTTTCACTGGAGGTATATTGTAAGTTTTTTATTTCTCCTTGCTGCTGTTTATTTTATGTTTAAAAGAAGCTGATTCTTTTATTTGTTGATTTTTTTCCTGTTCAGTCAGTTTACATTCCAGCTCAGTGCTATTTGTTTTAATGCTGCGGAGTACACATTTACTTTTGAGTTGTTATTCAATTCCTGGTATTAAAAACTAAAAAAAATGAAAACAGCAGTAAAAGTTTTGTTTGCAGTGGCGGTTTTAATTTCGTTTTTGCTTTTGTCCTGTAAAAAAGAATCTTCAGCTGATGAAGGGAAGCAAATGGTGAATGTTTACTTAACTGATAATCCTGTAAATTTTCAGCAGGTAAATGTTGATATTCAGAAACTGGAACTGAAAATTGAAGTAAAAGACAGTGCAGGAGTTGAGCATGAGTTTTGGGAAGTACTTACTATCAGGCCCGGAGTTTATAATTTACTTAATTTCAGAAACGGAATTGATACATTGTTTGCAACAGGCTTTGTTACCAGGGGCGAAGTGAAAAAAATCAGAATCACACTTGGTGGTAATAATTCAATAATGGTGAATGGTTTAACACTGCCATTAACATTAAAAGATGCGGTTGTAATTATTGATGCTGATGACATAACTGAAGTTGCAGGTTCAGGTATTAAAATACATCTTGATTTTGATGCTGCCGGATCAATTAATCTTGGCAGTAATGGATTGTTTGAACTGCTGCCACATATCCGCACATTTTCTGATGATCATGATGGTCGTATCGAAGGAAAAATTTTGCCTGCAGAAGCTGGTGCGGTTGTAGTGCTTAAGTCTTCCAGTCAAACATTGATGGCGATACCTGAAGATGATGGTAAGTTTAAAATTCGTGGTATTAAAGCCGGGACGGTTGACCTTTTTATTGATGCAACGGCAAATGGTTATAAAGACACAACAATTAAAAATATCAGCATTGGCAGTAAAGAAATTAAACTGCCTGCAATAACACTACAGAAATAGACAGTGAAAGGAAGATCCTGAAAAACCAACCGGGCCTGTTTTAACAGAGCCCGGTCTTATATGTTAATGTGAATCAAAAAAAATTACTCCGTCTCTTCATCAAATCCTTCGTCATAGTCCTCAACCAGAAATTCATCTGAGTCGTTTTTGCTGAATTCATTTGCTTCTCTGAGAGTAAAACTATCCATCCCTGTTGTTTGGGTCCAGATTCCGTGTTCTTTCACCAGTACTTGTGCTGGCAATCCAAACCGAACCTGGAATTCTCTTTCCAGGTCAGCAATTTTTTCTTTTGGCTGAATATTTATTACACCTTCCAGATGGCCATCCCTGAAATCTTTCAGTTTGATATCGCAGGGGTAGCGGTTGCATTCGTCTGACGCTTCGAAAATATCATGTGGTGTTCTGTAAAAGGCAAGCTTCAGATAAGGATAATGATCCGAAAAAATATCTTTGATTTCCCTCAGTGTAATGTCAGCATTTATCTTAATGTGCATAGCAGAAATTTTCGTTGTAAAATTACTTTTACATGACATTTCTCTATATGCCTGCCATCAGAAACGGGTATGACAAAAGTCAGCCAATTTCATTGGAGAAATGCTGCTTTTTAAAGAATCAGTTTCCCGATTTTGCCCCTGGCTCCGGCAAGAAAAACTGCTTTACCTTTTTTTGCTTTACGTACAACATGGAATCCTGTTGAAGAAATTGTTTGCCAGTTCATACCAGCATCGGCACTGTAATCTGTTCCGGTTAATCCGCAGGTGATCAATGATTTTTTGCTGATATATTCAACGCAGCTCCTGTACCCGGCAGGGGCTGTAACAGGTAATGAGAAATTTGTTCCTCCATCATTTGAAAGAATACAGTTCTTTTCTGCTGATGTTGGATTTGTAAAATCACCTCCGACAATTATAAAATGCTTCCGGTCCCAAACAGCTATTGAATTAGCGCCTGTTGATTCTTTCCCTTGCAAAATGGGTAAATCAATTTTTTTATCCCTGATGAACAATCTTGATCGTACACCTCCGGTAATAAAGCAGGCCTCATCTTTTGCAAGTTTGCGTACATTAGTTCCGCTGGATGCAAACATGGCTTCACCCTTTTCAGCAACAGGATAATATTCTTCTGGCAATCCACGCCAGGTTTCGCCACCATCAAATGTTCTTGCTATGTAAATTCTTCCATTGATGGGATCGCCAATCACAATCCCACTCATCTCATTCCAGAATTCCATTGCATCGAGAAACATTCCTGGACGTTTATCTTCCAATACTTTTTTCCAGCTCTTTCCTCCATCAGTTGTTTTCAGTAAAATGGCCGGTGTATCAATGCCCATAATTATAGCTGTCTTTGCATCAAATGCTTCAATATCTCTGAAATCTGTTTTTTCAAATCCTTTTACTTTCATCCAGCTGAATGTTTTGCCGGCATCAGTAGAAAGTCCGACAGTTCCTTTGTTCCCGCTTACCCAAAGAACTTGATCATTTACAACACTTAATCCACGAAAGGAGCAGTTCTGGCTGCTGTCGAGTAATTCAATGTGTTGCGCAATGCAAAGCTGGATAGTGAATAAGCAAACTGCCAGGAAAAAAAGTTTCTTCATTTGTTTGTGTTTGTTATGGAAATTACGTCAGGTAAATATAAGAACTTGCCATGGCATATCGGGTTGGTTATTTAGTGACTGAATTTACGTTTTGGAAAATTATGTAAGTACTTATATATTTGGCGCATGGAATTCTACCAGTCAGTTGGATACTTGCTTTTTGGCACAAGATTAAGAAGGCTCAGTGAATCGTTTATAAACGATGTTAATAAAATTTACCGGTCGCATAAAATACATTTTGATGCTTCCTGGTTCCCCGTTTTTTATTTGCTGTCGGAAGATGGCGAAGTCTCTATCCGCAATATTTCTGATACTCTTCATATTTCCCATTCTGCTGCCAGTCAGATGGTGAGCAATCTAAAGCAGAAAGGGTTGGTAAAATCAGTGGTTTCCAAAAAAGATGCCCGGCATAAAGTAGTTACATTTACTGCAAAAGGTGAAAAGCTGCTGCACAAGGTTCAGCCGGTGTGGATTGCTATGGAAAAAGCAATGGAAGAATTGAGTAACGAATCGGCAGACGGGAAAAAAATACTGTCTGCATTAATTGCATTTGAGGATGGACTGAGCAACAAATCTGTATTTGAACGCATTGAACAAAAACTGAAACAATAACAATTGCTATGAGCCAATTTCATTACGGAACCGACAGGCTTACTGTACAGTCAGCCCTGGAAATTGCCGACGGTAAATTAAAGGCCGTTCTTTCAACTGATGCAGTAAAGAACATTGTTACTTCACAAAAAACTGTTCAGGAAATTGTTGAACAGGAACATACTGTTTATGGTGTAAATACCGGTTTTGGTATTTTATCAAACACTAAAATTTCAAAAGAAGATACTGCTACCCTTCAGTACAAAATTCTGCAAAGCCACAGTGTTGGAGTTGGGGATCCAATACCGGAAGAAGTGGCAAAACTCATGCTCATCACCAAAGTACAGGCATTGGCTCAGGGCTTTAGTGGTGTACAACTCTCAACAGTTGAACGTATCATCTGGCATATCAATGAACATGTAATTCCTGTTGTTCCTGAAAAGGGAAGTGTTGGTGCCAGTGGCGATCTTGCACCACTTGCACATTTGTTTCTTCCATTAATTGGTTTGGGCGAAGTTTTTTACAAAGGTGTGCGGCAGAAAACAACTGATGTGTTGCAGCAATTCAACCTGCAGCCAATTGAGCTTGGCCCAAAAGAAGGGCTTGCATTAATTAACGGAACACAATTCATTTTAAGCTTTGCAGTAAAGGCAGTACAGCGCATGCACAATTGTATGGAGGCTGCTGATATTATTGGCGCCATGAGTCTTGAAGCATTAACAGGAACAAAAGCTCCGTTTGATGAAAGACTTCATGAACTGCGCCCATTCAGCGGAAATAAATTAGTTGCACAGCGTTTACGTTTATTGCTGAATGATTCAGACATTATGCAAAGTCATGTTGATTGCGGTCGTGTACAGGATCCTTACTCACTGCGTTGTATGCCGCAGGTGCATGGTGCATCACGCAATGCATGGCTGCATTTAAAAGAGCTTACTGAAATTGAATTGAATGCTGTTACAGATAATCCGATTCTGTTCAGTGCAAATGATACAATCAGCGGTGGAAACTTTCATGGTCAGCCACTTGCTTTACCATTAGACTATGCCTGTTTTGCTGCAGCTGAAATTGGTAACATCAGCGACAGGCGTTGTTATCTTTTACTTGAAGGAAAATGGGGATTACCGATGTTACTGATGAATGATGTGGGGTTAAACAGCGGGTTCATGATTCCGCAATACACTACTGCAGCATTGGTGACCGAAAATAAAACATTGTGCTTTCCTGCCAGTGCTGATAGTATTCCTACTTCACTTGGCCAGGAAGATCATGTAAGTATGGGTAGTATCAGCGGAAGAAAGCTGAATAAAGTACTCGATAATCTTGAATTTATTTTAGCGATTGAACTCTTATCGGCTTGCCAGGCAATTGAATTCAGGCGACCATTAAAAAGCAGTGAACTCCTTGAATTTGCACATGATTGTGTGCGTCATCATGTCAGCTTTGCAAGCGAAGACAGGATTTTTGCTGATGATATTAACTGTGTTGCCGGTATCATCAAAGATTTTTCATTTGTTGAAAAAGTAAATGCATTTGCTGCTGAAAGAAAAATCAATCTCAATAAAACATTTGAACAGTTTATTGTTTAGAACAATCATTCTTCATAATTATTAGTTCCCATTCACAAAAAACGATTGCTATGATTCATACGAAATATGATGTTGAAAAATACAAAACTCCTGTTGGTACAAAACTCAACTGCAAAGGATGGATACAGGAAGCTGCACTGCGTATGTTGCTGAATAACCTTAACCCGGATGTTGCTGAACGACCAGATGATTTAATTGTGTATGGTGGAAGGGGAAAAGCTGCAAGAAACTTTGAGGCATTGGATAATATTATTGCTGCATTAAAAGTTCTGGAAAATAATGAATCATTACTGATACAAAGTGGAAAGCCAGTTGGCATTTTGCAAACGCATAAAGATGCACCAAGGGTATTGATCAGCAATAGTCAGCTTGTTCCCAACTGGGCTAACTGGAAGCATTTTGATGAGCTGGAGAAAAAAGGCTTGATGATGTATGGACAAATGACTGCAGGTTCATGGATTTACATCGGCAGCCAGGGAATTGTTCAGGGTACTTACGAAACTTATGCTGCTATTGCCAACAAACATTTTGGCGGTACATTGAAAGGAACATTAAATGTAACAGCAGGTCTTGGTGGAATGGGTGGCGCTCAGCCTTTGGCCATCACCATGAACGAAGGTGTGGCATTGATTGCAGAAGTGGAAGAGTGGCGCATTGATAAACGGATTGAAACAAAATATCTCGACGAAAAATATACAAGTATTGATGAAGCCATTAATGCGGCCATTCATTACCGTAAAGAAGGTGAAGCAAAAAGTATAGGTGTGTTGTGCAATGCAGTTCATTTACTTGACCGGTTAATTCAGCGTGATATTATTCCTGACACATTAACTGATCAGACAAGTGCACATGATCCGCTTATTGGGTATGTGCCACATACATTAACAAATGAACAGGCAAATGTGTTGCGTGATCAAAACCCGGAAGAATATATCCGCCGCAGTTATGAAAGCATGCATGTGCATGTGCAACTCATGCTTCAGCTGATGGATCAGGGAGCGGTTACATTTGATTACGGAAATAACATTCGTGCAAGAGCTGAAGAATATGAAAACAATCATTCCGATCGGTTACTGCAGAATGCATCATACAATCATGAGCATTTTGAAAAAGGAAGATGTTTTGCATTTCCTGGATTTGTACCTGCATATATACGTCCGCTTTTTTGTGAAGGTAAAGGTCCGTTTCGTTGGGCAGCGCTCAGTGGCGATCCGGACGATATTGCTGTAACAGATGAAGTCATTGTTTCATTATTTCCCAATAATACTTCGTTGCTTCGTTGGTTAAAACTGGCGAAAGAAAAAATTGCTTTCCAGGGATTGCCTGCACGCATTTGCTGGCTGGGCCAGGGCGAAAGAGAAAAAGCAGGGCTTGCATTTAATGAACTTGTTCGCACAGGAAAGGTAAAAGCTCCGATTGTAATTGGCCGGGATCATTTAGATACGGGCTCAGTTGCATCACCCAACAGGGAAACTGAATCAATGCTTGATGGTAGTGATGCTGTTGCTGATTGGCCGATTTTAAATGCATTGGTGAATACAGCAGGTGGTGCAAGCTGGGTAAGTCTTCATCATGGCGGTGGTGTGGGAATGGGCTATAGTATTCATGCAGGTATGGTTATTGTTGCTGATGGAACTGATGATGCCGAAATGCGTTTGAAAAGAGTGTTGCGGAATGATCCGGGAATGGGTGTTATCCGTCATGCAGATGCAGGATATGAAATAGCAAAAGAAACAGCAACAGCTTATCATCTCAACCTGGCTGAAAGGATTGTAAAAGAACAGCCTTTTACCTAAGGTTGAGTTATACTTTGTTTTCATTTACAGTTAAGCTATCTTCAACTGGTAAATTTCATATATGAAATATCTCGGTTTATGTTGTTTGTTTTTTATTCTTTTTTCAGATTTGCTATATGCGCAACAGGAAAAAAAAGATACAGTGTATGTAGGTATATACATTACCAGTATTCATGATATCGACTTCAAGCAAAAAGAATTTACAACAACATTCTGGTTATGGTTGAAGTATAAAAATCCGGCACTTGACTTTGTTAATAACCTTGAAGTGCCAAGCGCAAAATCGGTTGATAAAGCATTTTCAACCATTGATTCGTCTAATGGAAGAATATTTCTCCAGATGAAATTACAATGTGTTATGAAAGACTCCTGGAAAATCGGCAACTTCCCTTTTGATGAACAAAAACTGCGGGTATCAATTGAAAATTCTCAATTCGATGCATCCAGTATGGTATTTGTTCCTGACACATTGGGTGATCATTACGATAAACGTTTTACTTTACGTGGATGGAATATTGACAGCTGTATTGTATCATCGGGCAGCAAGATTTATCAAACTGCATTTGGAAATGAAGATGCAGTAAAACAGCAATCTGAATACAGTGCTTTCCGTGTGCGTCTGTCAATAACAAGAGATGCAGGCGGATTATTTTGGAAAATGTTTCTTGGCATGTACCTGGCATTCCTGATTTCATACATCTGCTTTTACATTCATTCCGATAGTATGGATTCACGCTTTGGTTTAAGTGTGGGATCTTTATTTGCGGTTATTGGTAACAAGTACATAATTGATTCGTCGCTGCCGGAATCAGCCTCTTTCACGTTGGTTGATTTGCTGCATGGACTAACGTTGTTCTCAATTCTTGTTGTTATTGCTGCCAATGCCTATTCACTGAAGCTGATTAAAAAAGATCAGCTGAAAGAATCCCGGAAATTTGATAATGTTACAGCATGGATTGTGTTAGCTGTTTATCTTTCACTTAATATTTGGTTCATCTGGAAAGCTTCAGCAGGCACTTTACAACTGGGATTTTATAATATTTAATTTTTTGAATTGAATTTTGATTTTCAACCGGTTTTAACCAGCGGACTTGTAACAACACTGCCGCTCATGGTAAGTGATTTTGAACGGTTGTATGCAGCCGCATCCGATCCGCTTATCTGGGAACAGCATCCCAATAAATTACGGTATAAAAGAGATGTGTTTGAAACGTTTTTTCAAGGTGCTATTGAATCAGCATCAGCTTTTCTTGTAACAGACACAAAAACAGGTGAAGTAATCGGGAGTTCACGATATAGTAATTACGATGAGGCAGCACGGAAAGTAGCAATTGGATACACGTTTTTTATACGGAAGTGCTGGGGGAAAGGATATAATCCTGCATTGAAAAAATTAATTATTGATCATGCATTTCAATTTGTTGATACAGTTGATTTTTATATTGGTGCAGTGAATAAGCGTTCGCAGATTTCTATTCAGCGCATTGGTGCAGTTAAAACAGGAGAAGAGGAAACCGCTTATTATGGAGAGGCGCCAAAACTTGATTTTATTTTTTCGATTGAAAAAAATGAATGGCAGAAAAAAGGGAATAACCAGTTACTCCCTTTTTGAAAACATAAAGCTTAGATTACTTAATCGGAAAGCATATATTCTGTTTGCTTTGAAGTGTCATTTTGTTCTTCAGAACTTTCTGTTGATCTCCGGTAGAACGAAAGAATTGCACGACGTAATTGTTCAGCAAGTACAAATTTTGGATTGCCACTGCTGAAAACAAAATCAGTACGTTCGTTTGGATCATAATCCTTTGCACATAAAATATCATAGGTGTGGAAGAGTTCCAGTTTACCAAGCCTGATTAATGGTTTGCGCCTTACCAGAATGCTGCTGAATACTTCACTTCTTCTTTTGGTTTTAATTCCTATGCACACTCCAAACGATCTGGTGTCATCATCATTGAGGTGTTTAACAAGAAATAATTTCAATTTCAACGCATCAAGGCTGTTATCATCTACCTGGAAATTGAGTTCATTTGCCGCATGACGGAGATTGATCTGATATTCATCCAGTAAATGATTCCAGTCTTTTCTTTCGTTTTCCAGTATCCCTTTGATGATGATCGTTTTCCAGGGGGTTGAACAAAGTGTGTCGGATTCAGTTTTAGCACACAGGTCGCAAACTTCTTTTAAAAATTCAATGCTGAACAATTCGTCACGTCTGTAAATTCCCAGCCAGTATTTTGTGCCGTAGCGGTTCATTCCTTCGTAGTAAGGAAGTTTGTATGGCGGAAAAGCTAATGGTGCTGGTGATGGTTTGCTTGCAAAGTTGCCTGTTTTAATTTCTTCGTATAAAGCATCACCATTAGCTGTACTGTTATCGTAATAGTTTGCAGTGTTTTGTAAAATGGTTTCTTCCAGCAGCACACTCATTGCTGAAAGATCTTTTGTGTGAACCAGATCTTTCCATTCGTAAACAATATTTGTTTTGGGAAAACGGATAAACAGGTGCCAGTAATTTTCTTCAGCGGGAGCTGTTACCCAGTTAATGTTGCCGGTTAGCAAAGGCGTAAAACTTTGATTGGCATCGCTGATATTTATTTTTAGCCGGTGTGCGTAGTTGAATGTATCAAGAATTTCTTTGTAAAGGTTTTCAGAAATCCAGGTGTTAATAATGAAAATATCTTCAGCAGGAAATGAGCTGACAATATTTGGAAACTTTTCTTCGTTAATTTCGAAGTTGATGCCTAATGCTTCCAGTTCGGATGAAACCATTTCCACTTCTTCAATATCTACGTCAAAATACAATTGCTGGCGTAGCCCGAACCTTACATATAATAAGCCTGCTTTTCTGGCCACAACGAGAATACTGTACAAAACAGAGGGATCTATAATACCCCCTTTGAAGTTGATCTTGATCGTATTATTATTCTTCATGTGGATTTTTTTGGTGAATTTACGAAATAATGACCGAAGGAAGTGTATTAAGTGGAATAATAACTTCTTTTTTGGGGGGAGTAAGTGACAAAAGGACAAAAATGCTGTAAATATATTTATATTTTATTTTTTGCAATGTATTTGAATTAGATATTAATTTTCTGTTTGTATTGTCTTAAAAATAAAGGATGGAGTACAATTTCAAGAGAAGGTTGATCAGGTAGGTACAAAAAAATAGGCCGTCCCTAAAAAGAGTCGGCCGTTGCTAACCTATGAAAAACACCTGCATGCAATTTAGGTAAATAGTTTAAAGTGCAAAATGATATTTGTCACATTTTTTAAATTTTTAAATGTTAACCTTATTTTTTCTGCAATAAAATGACCAATTCAGTTCATTTTTTTACATTTAAAATCTATTTATAATCGAATCAATTATTATGCTGTCACTACAAAGAATCTTTCCGGGAGCAATTTGTTTATTCATTTTATCTATTTCAAGCCCTGCATTAGCTCAAACGCCGTATGTAAATACACCGCCTGCTGTTTCACCAATGCCTATGAAACCGGAAATGACAGAAATATGGGAGCCTGAAGTGAAGATTGTAACCCCTGGGAAAAACCTGGGTGATGCGCCTGCTGATGCCATTATATTATTTGACGGGAAAAATTTAAATCAATGGGTAAGCCAGGCTGATACTGGTAAAAAAGCAGCATGGAGAATTGTGAATAACGATTATATGGAAATTGTTCCTGGTACCGGCGGAATTCAAACGAAATTGAAATTTGGCGACTGTCAGTTACATATTGAGTGGAGTGCGCCGGATATAGTTGAAAATGGAGGGCAAATAAGAGGTAACAGTGGTATTTTCTTTCAGAACAGATACGAACTGCAAATTTTGGATTCATATAAAAACAGAACATACCGCAATGGTCAGGCTGGAAGTATTTATAAAGATCATGCACCGTTGGTGAATGTAATGCGTGCCCCATCTGAATGGAATACATATGATGTTATTTATACAGCCCCACGGTTTAAAAAAGATGGTTCTTTAGATGCGCCTGCAAGAATAACTGTTTTGCACAATGGAGTGCTGATCCAAAATAACGTTATAATTAACGGGCTTACGTTATATACAGGACTGCATTTTTATTCTGCTGCACATGGAGATGATGTTATTTCCCTGCAGGATCATGATTGCAAAACTCAGTTCAGAAATATCTGGATCAGAAGATTGTAATCAATGTTATTTGGTTTGTTACACATTTATTTTAGATAAAGTCGTTTTTTAGCCTATTCTTTTTTGTTGTTGATTTTGCAGGGCTTCAGGGATTTATTACATGCCTGTTTACAATTTTAGCTGCGAGTGCTTGAATTTGTAAAATAGTTATTGTATTCTTAATCTCTAAAACTTTTCATTATGAGCAACAAAACCACCAAACGAACTTTGTTATTTGCGCTTGCATTATTTGTTTCCGTATCTGTGATTACCGTTTCCTGTAATAATGAGGGGGATGTAAAAACAGAATCAACAGTGACTGATACAACTCCTGTAAGCACCCCGGCACAGGATACTGTAAAAATGGACACGCAAAAAACAAGACCGGTTGTTAAGCCGAACTAAGAACCTTTTTGCGCTGTAAGTTTAATTTTCGTTGTTTTAAGTTTTATTTTCTGTACCCTGGAAAGCTTTTCCCGGTTTTGAACAAGTTTTTTGATAAGCCAATGTTCTATTCTGTGATGTGCAGGTATAAGAAAAGCAGCTATAATTACAAAAATGATGATTTCAAGAACCGGTGTATGATGCGTTAATTTCTGAACAGTTGGATGCAGTAATAATGTAAGATATTCAAATAATATCAGCAACGACAAAATTCCAAGAACCCTTACAACCCGAACAGGAGTTTTTGCTTTACTCATTAACAATGTTAACAGAAAAAAACCGGGGATAAACAATGCAATAAATAACAATTGCAACTGTTGTGACCGCTCTCTTTCCGCAATTTTCTTTTCCTCTTCAATCTGCAGCTGTCTTATTTGTTCATTAGTTGACAATACTTGTATTTCCCTTGTTCTTGCTTTACTGTTTACAGAGTCATTTAAAACCTGGGCAGAAGCATAATAAAAAAAAGCACTGTCAATTTTTTTCTGGTTCTGGTAAAGAATTTTTAAAAAATCAGCAGCATCGAGCTGGTTGGTTAAGAAACTCCCGTTTTTGGAAATAACAAATGACTTCTTTGCATAAAATGCTGCTGAATCGTTCTGCTGAAATTGCTGAAACAGTTTTGCAAGCCCAAGTGTTGCTTCGCAGAGAAGGAAATCGTCATTGGCTTTCTTTAAAAAATGAATTGCAGTATGGTAGCTGAATAATGATGAATTATAATTAGATGATTTACGGTAGTAATGGCCCAAACCAGTCATAGATGCCCCGATAAAATCGTCATTATTTTCAGCTTTTGCATACCTGAGCGACTGATCATAATAATAAAAAGCAGAATCGTTGATGTTAAGTTTGTCATATACATCACCAAGATTTACTTTGATATAATAACGCAGTTCGTTCACTCCAAAATTTGTAATTACTGAATCAGACTTTCTGTAATAGGGAAGTGCTTTCTGGTATTCTTCTTCCAGCGCATATACAATCCCGATATTCATCAGCACACTTGCAAGGTTTCTGTGGTTTTTTCTTTTTTCTTCCAGCTTTAATTTTTCCAGGTTGTACTCAAGAGAGCGGGGATAATTGCCAATGTTTGTAAATGTATTCGCCAGCACACCAAGTGATCTTGATAAACCTTCTTCGTAATTGATTTTTTTTGCAAGAAAAACTGCCTTTTGAGAAATTGTTAAAGCATCTTCCGGGTTATAGCTGCTCATTGCACTGCCAATCTGCCACATCAACTTCACTTTGCCTGTATCTGATTTTTCAACGGAGAGCAGCTGACTGAGACTGTCGGCAATATTTTTCTGAGCCGTCGAACTTATAAATATGAAAAGAAGAAATACGAATCCTGTGATTTTTTTCATTAATGATTTTTTTGCAGTGAATATGAGTGAAAAGTAACAAGGATCACAATAGTCAGTTGATAACCATCTGTCTTTATAATTCATTTGCTTTTACAGGGAAGGAGCACTATGATTTTTCAGATAAGATTTGTACTTTGTTTTATTGCTTCAATAAAACAACTGCACAATGAGAAAAATTGCTTTACTGGCAGTATTTGCCTTTATTTCACAGTGCCTGTTTGCACAATCACTTTTTGAATTTAGGTATTATTTCGGGGATAAAAAAGATAAGGAGGAATATAAAGCTTTTTTACTGCGTAATGAGGATGGAACCGGATTTATACGGGTACGTTATATTGATCCGGATACCAAGAAGCCAGTGCTTGTTGATATGGATATGGAGGAGCAATATGGTTATGATGATAAAGGGAAACCCGATACAAACCTGTTGTTATTTGAAGGAAAAAATCCATTGATAATAATTGGTGATGCGAAAGAAAAATACGACCCTGATATTTTCTGGTTTTCGAAAAATGAGCAGACTGGTTTTTTTGAGCCTTGGGCAGTTATTTCTCCAGATGAAGAAGCCAACACACATTCAGAAGGTGTGATAGAAGAAATGAGGTTACTTGATGAAAAAGATTTGACACAGGATTTTATGATGGAATATTTTACACCCGATGATGAAGTTTACAAAACCCTTTTCGTCAATAAAACAAAAACTCCTCCAATCCCTTCACAGACTGCCAATTTCTTTTTGATTGTAGTGGCGAATACCAGCGATAAATCCATTGGAACAACAGTTATAAAGGATAAAGCAAAAGTAATAGAGAATTATGCACAGGTTGCAAAACTGCTGAATCTGAAATTTCACAACACCTCTTTGTCAGGCAATGAATTTAGCAAAGCCAATGTAGAAGCTGCAATCAACAATCTGAAACCGGGGCTTAATGATATTGTTGTATTTTATTATTCTGGTCATGGCTTTAATGATAAGGGAAGCAAAAGCAGGTTCCCTTTTATGGATTTACGTACCGATCCTTTGAAGGAATATCCAACTGTTGGTGTAAATGCGTTAAACATTGAAAATGTATACAGGCAAATTGTGGCAAAAGGTGCACGTTTAAATATTGTAATAAGTGATTGCTGTAATGCTGACATTGGTTCATCAAGTACTTCGGCTGCACAGGTAAATGTTACAAGGCCATCAACATTAGGGCCCAATCTCAACAGTTATATTTCTTTGTTTTTGGATAATAAGCCATTTTCTATTTTAATGACTGCGGCTGCACAGGGAGAACTATCGGGAGGAAATGATAATGACGGAGGAATTTTTACCAATAATTTTCTGATTTCCTTTGATAAGTTTACCGGAAAGTTTTTTGAAAAAACGCCAACTTGGGAAGACATTATTCAGCTTGCTCAAAAACAAACAATTTCACGGGCTACAATTTCAACATGTGAACAGCCTGATGGTAGTTATCAAAAATGTAAACAGACCCCTGTTTATGAAATAAAACCCGGCAGATAAAAATATTCAGGTGAAGTAAGCTATTAGTTCATCCTTGAAACCAAACCATTGCTTCTTTTGAGGATGTAGATTTTTTTGTTCTCAAAATAATCTGGTCTTCCGTTTGTTTCATTGATGATTGGCTTAAAGTCATATTCTGTAAACAGGCGGTAACTGCGGTCGTTCAGATTTTGCATTAATGAAGGGCCATGTTTCAGAAGCAGGTTAACAAAATTCCAGCTTAGTTCATATCCTTTAAACGCAAGATCGGACGGACGGCCGTATGTAACATCAGTAAATGTTTTGGTGAAATAATTCCATTTCAGTGTTCCTGTGTTATAGAAAGTTGAACTGTGGTAAACGCTAAGCTCCTTATACTCTGGCAGGCTTAAGTCTTTGATTGTTTCCCAGGTAGGCATGCCTGCAATTTCAAGTGTATATTGTTTACGTATTCCATTTAACTCAGTTACAATTTTCCTTCCGAAATTTTCATCCAGTGAACCGCATATTACAAGATTTGTTTTTGTACTGTCAAGACTGTTTTTAAGATTATTTACACTGAACGAATCCTGCAGTAATATAGTTTTCCATTTCAGTAATTGTGTTCCTTCTTTTGCTCCTCTGTTAAAACCGGCAAAGTAACTTTGTAATCTGTCTTCCTGTTGTCCTTTTTTCCGTACGTACAAAATATTTGCAGTAGCATGATTCTTCAATACAAAATTATAAATCGCTTCGCAGTGAACAGGTAATGTAGAATTAACAACGATGGTGAACGGGTTATTGGTAACACCCCCATCATTCGGATAGGTGGCCGAAACAAATGGTATGTTTTTCTGCAAAGCAATATCGGCCAATGAACGGTATTCAGTCCCGCTTACTGCGCCAATCATTAAATCAAGTGAATCGAATGTGTTTTTGTTTTTTAATTGCTGCAGAGATTGATCGGAAGAACGCAGATCAAATACTTTTACAACAAGGTTTTTTGTTGTTTTAATGGAATCTACTGCCATCAATGCCCCCTGCACAAAATCCAGACCCGGTAATATATGCTTAGGCATTTGATTGCTGTATCTGTAATTTTTTTCTGTAAATGATGAATCCAGGAAAAGATTAGCAAAAATTCCAACATGGTAAGTTTTAACAGTATCTGCCTGTTGCGAGAACGAAACAAATGTTGTGAATGAAAGCAGTAAAACCAAAAGTGTTTTTTTCATGAAAATATTTTTCAAATGTCTTTACCGTGAAATCTGTTTGCAGAACTTCTCTTGTTAACTGGATGAAAGAGTTTTCTGCCGGTTGTTTACTGAGCAAGATGTTTATTCCCACTCAATAGTTGCAGGTGGTTTGCTGCTAATATCATATACCACACGGTTGATACCACGCACTTTGTTGATGATTTCATTCGAAATGTGTGCCAGAAATTCATAAGGCAAATGTGCCCAGTCGGCTGTCATTCCATCAACTGAAGTTACGGCACGGAGGGCAAGTGTGTATTCGTAAGTGCGTTCATCGCCCATAACACCAACGCTTTGAACGGGCAATAAAATTGCGCCTGCCTGCCAAACTTTATCATACAAACCATGTTCTTTCAGTCCGTTGATGAAAATAGCATCAGCCCTTTGCAACAAATCAACCTTTTCTTCTGTCACTTCACCTAAAATCCGGATGGCCAGGCCGGGACCCGGAAAAGGGTGGCGGTTCAGGAGATCGGCAGGAATGCCAAGCTCTGTTCCAACTCTTCTTACCTCATCTTTAAATAAAAAGCGAAGTGGTTCTACAAGGTCAAGCTTCATCGTATCGGGCAACCCGCCTACATTGTGGTGCGACTTGATGGTAACAGAAGGGCCGTGTACTGAAATACTTTCAATAACATCGGGATAAATTGTTCCCTGCCCCAGCATTTCCACACCTTCAATTTTGTGAGCCTCATTGTCAAACACATCAATAAAAGTGCCGCCGATAATTTTTCTTTTTTCTTCCGGATTGCTTTTTCCGGCAAGCTTTGTATAGAAATGCTCACGGGCATCCACACCTTTTACATTCAGCCCGATTTTGTTATAACTGTCAAGTACCTGTTGAAATTCATCTTTTCTTAATACGCCGTTATCAACAAAAATCCCAAACAGATTTTTGCCGATGGCTTTATGAATAAGAGTTGCAGCTACCGTTGAATCAACACCACCACTCAAACCCATAATTACCTTACGGCTGCCGATTTGTTTCTTCAAGGCCTCAACAGTTTCCTGTACAAATGAAGCCGGCGTCCAGTTAGCTGTACATCCGCAGATTTCAACAAGAAAATTTTTCAGAATTTTCTTTCCTTCTGTTGAATGGTAAACTTCAGGATGAAACTGAAGACCATAAATGGGAATGATTGATTCAACATCTTTGCACCTGAAAGCTGCAACCGGAATTGAATCTGTTGTAGCCAGCACTTCAAATCGCCCGGGAAGTTCAAGAATAGTATCACCATGGCTCATCCATACCTGCGAAGCAGCGCTTACACCATCTAACAGTACATCAGAAATTTTTGTATGCAGAGTAGCACGGCCATATTCCCTCTTTTCACTTTTTTCAACCCTGCCTCCAAACTGTTTGGCGGTTAATTGTGCGCCGTAACAAATACCAAGTACAGGAAGTTGTTTAGCCAGCAAATCAACATCAACCATTGGCGCATTTTCATCATTAACTGAAAACGGACTCCCTGAAAGAATAATTCCCTTCAGATATTCGTCAATAACAACTGGTTTGTGATAAGGAATGATTTCGCAGTAAACATTACATTCACGTACGGCACGGGCAATTAATTGAGTGTACTGCGAACCGAAATCGAGTATTAATATCTTTTCTGTCATGGTGCGGCGAAGGTACAAAAACCAAGAATAGCGGAATGATGAGTTTGTTACAGTGTTATTAAAATGAATTATTATACAATAGCTTTTTCTGTTATATTTGCTGCACTCCAACTTTAACCACTTTTTAATGTAGCCGATTTTTGTTTATTAACGAAAACAGAAATTGCTATAAGCTTTTGCCGAATTTTTAAACCGTAAAATCAAAACAAATGCGTAAACAATTTTTGCCGGGAGCTTTTATTCTCGTTGTTTTATTATTGTCTGTAACATCCTGCCGTTGGAGAACAGTACGTGGCAATGGGGATATACAGTCAAGTATCCGCAAAGAAGGAAATTTTAAAAGTGTGAATGCAGCTGGTTCATTTGAAGTGTTTTTTACCCAGGGAGCCGAAAATGAAATAAAAATAGAAGCTGATGAAAACCTGATGCGATACATTCTTACTGATGTTGAAAATGGTGTTTTAAAAATCAAGACCAGCAATGGGTTAAACATCCGGCCTACACAGGATATAAGGGTATATGTAACTGCTCCCAAGTATGAAGTGATTACTCTTGCCGGCAGTGGAAACATGCAGGCGCAAACAAAGATTACATCCGACAGTCGTATAAAATTCAGCATTGCAGGCAGTGGTGATATTAAGATCCCGACATAGATGCTCCCAAAGTTGAAGTGCATATTGCCGGCAGTGGAAAAGTACAGGGCGCAGGATTAACGAAAGATGTTGAAGTTCATGTGGCTGGAAGTGGCGATGTTCAAATGAAGGATCTGAAAGCGGAGAATGCAGAGATTCATATTGCCGGCAGCGGCAATGTATGGATTTACTCCAGTATGAAGCTGGATGTTCATGTGGCTGGCGGCGGAGATATTCATTATTATGGCAATCCTGCTGACATAAAATCGAAAATGGCAGGATCGGGTAACTTGATTAAAGAGCAATAATTGCAAACGTTTGCAAGCAAAATAATGCCTTTTCAGGTTATAAATCGAACTTATACGACAATTTTGGATAGTTTGATGTTGTAACTTTACACAGCGTAAGCAACCCGTTTTTAAATCCAGCAATTCCGAGAAACGAGTCTGGTTCGTATGAAAGCTGTATAAGATTTTATAAGTCATAAGATTACCTTGGAAACTACTTTTTTAATGATGTTTTGTTGAGGAAAGGGAGCGATGCTCCCTTTTTTCTTTTACAAATCCACATATCTCACATTAATTTTTATATCTCTGTTTCTTCCTTTATCATCCGTACACGAAATTTTTACTGTTCCTTCCTGCGGAACAAAAAACTGTTTTGTTCCGGTTTCTGCTGCCTTGTAAAATTTATTGTTGATGTACCAGTAAACTTTGCTCACATCATTTGTTGTTTCACAAATCAGTTGCAATGGTTCGGGATTTTTTTTGCTGATTAAATATTCAGTTCCGTTTACCGGGAATGTAATAAAGGGAGCCCCCTCTTTAAAAATTTTTTCGCAGGCAGGGTTGTGTGGCGGAATTATTTCAAACGCAATGCTGTTTGCAATCATCCAGTTTTGCAATTCAGGAGCAATCAGTTTGTATGTTTTCCGTTTAAAACCATTTGCAGGTTCACAACTTTTACAATAACTGATTTTTTCATCGGGACTTATTGCCAGTTGAACTACATTATCACAAGTTTTGGTTGATGATATGCCTGCAATGAAGTAATCCATTACAAGATTTGAACAATGTTCAGCGGGCGGCATACCGGTTTCACTGCAAACCATTCGTTGTTCAAGATCTTTTGGCGAACTGAACCATTCCCTGTCAGCATCATAATCCAGAGTGTTAAAAATGCGGAATAAAAGAGGGGTGGCTGTTTCTGCACCACTTAAATGGATTGACCCTTTTCCTGAAAAGTTGCCCACCCAAACACCAACTGTATATTTTTTATTGTAACCAATACTCCATGCATCCTTCCTGCCATATGATGTACCTGTTTTCCAGGCAATACGTGGCAGTTTGGCCGTTGCCTCCCAGTGAATGGGAAAATCAGGCCGGCTGATGCGGCTGAGAATATCGGTTATCATGTAAGCTGCATCAGCCGACAGGACTCGTTTTTTCTGATGCAAAGAATCCTGAATAATAAATGAAGGCTGATAATAAATTCCATCGGTTGCAAAACTGCTGTACAAACCAGTTAACTGCTCCAGTGTGGTTCCACATCCACCTAAAATCAAACTCAGCCCAAGACTTTTTTGTTTCGCCTGTATTTGTTTGAAACCTGTTTTGCTCAGCACATTAATCATTTTTTCTTTACCCAGCATATTTAAAGCTTTTACTGCAGGGATGTTCAGGGAATGTTCCAGTGCATATTCAACAGTAACTGGGCCGTTAAATGTTTTATCATAGTTTTCCGGTGCATAGCCGGCATAATTTACCTGCACATCATTCATGATTTTTTTGGGAGTAAGCAAACCTTCATCAAAGCACAGTCCGTACAAAAGCGGTTTAAGTGTACTGCCCGGCTGACGAACAGCGTTAGCTCCGTTCACTTGTCCGGCATCGGTTGAATCTTTAAAACTACCGCTTCCAACATAGGTAATTACCTGGTGTGTTTCATTGTCAATAATCATCACACTTGCATTGTTTATATTACTCAGCTTTAGCGAACGAACATAATCTTCCACCAGTTTCTCGGTTTTTTGCTGTGTGTTGATTTCGATTGTTGTATGAATATTTGCTTCGCCGCTTTTTTTGAGTTTGTAAGAAAGATGCGGCATAAGTTTCGGCACAACCTGCCGTTTTGCATTCAGCGGTTCTGCCAGTGCATCTTCAATTTCTTTCCTGGTAAAAACTTTTTCCTTTGCAAAACGGCTGAGCCATTTATTCCGCTGCTCAGCTATTTCATGATTGTTTGTACCCATAACCAAACTGGAGGGGCGGTTGGGTATAATTGAGAGTGCTGTAATTTCTGCCAGCGAAAGATGATCGGGGTTTTTGGAGAAGTATAAAATGGAAGCCGATTTCACCCCTTCAATATTGCCACCATAGGGAACAAGGTTCAGGTAAAGTTGCAGTATTTCAGCTTTGCTGTATTTCCACTCAAGTTGCAGGGCTCTGAACATTTCAGCTATTTTATTGGGAAATGTACGGGGTTTCGGTTCGAGCATTTTTGCCACCTGCATGGTAATGGTACTGGCGCCGGATGTGCGTTTCATTTTGAATACATTCATTACAAAAGCACGGGTTACCGCAACCGGGTTGATGCCAAAGTGATTGTAGAAATACTTGTCTTCTTTCTGTATAATCGTTTTCCGGAGCAACGGCGAAATCTCGTTCAGTTCGGTTTTCATTCTCCATTTTTCATCTTTTGTAAGAAAAGCATGGATTACTTCGCCTTTATTATCTGTAATAATGGTGGAATACTCAATACTGCCGGGAAGGGGAAATGAAAGGTTGAGAATGAAAAACAGAAAAACAAATCCACAAAGACCTAACACAATTCCTTTTCCGGTTTTTTTAAGCCAGGGTCTTTGTACTTTCATTGTGTAAGTGAATCTGATTTTGATATAAATGTAGGATGCAAACAATCAGTTTCCAATCTTACAAACAAAAAGAACAGACCTTTTTTATCATTTATATTTTTTTTAATAAACCGCATTTGCAAATATGCCATGCAGCACATTAATTTCATATACAAATTTTACTTCTTCAAAACCCCTTTCAACTTTCAATTTTATGCGTAACCGCTTACATCTGCTGGTGCTTACAGCAGCAGTTACTCTTTTTGTGTCCTGTAACAGAAACACCGTTCAGCTATCCGATACAAATGCCAAAGGCGAAGTGCAGCCACTTGGTAATCTTGTATTCCGTTTTTCAAAACAACTGATGCCCGATTCTTTACTCAACCGCTGGGATTCCATTCCTTATGTTGAGTTTGAACCAAAAATTCAGGGACGTTTTCGTTGGGAACATGGTGATGAACTGATATTTTCACCTGCATCGCCACTTGCACCCGCAACAACTTATAAAGCAAAAATCGGCAGCGAAGTACTCGCATACAGCAAGTACGGCAAAGTGTCAACGGAAGATGATCTTGAATTTCACACACCTGATCTGCAGCTGGAAAACTCAAACATTACATGGGTGTTGCAGGATGATGCGAAGAGTAATGCTGTGCCGCAGGTTGATCTGTATTTCAATTACGCTGTAACTCCGGCTGTTTTAAAAGATAAGCTGGATATTATGGTTGATGGAGAAAAGAAAGATTATTCGGTACAAACAATCAATAATGATAAAAAAATTACCCTGCGCATTTTACAGGTAAAGGCTGTTGATAAAGACTTTGATGCGGTTATTAAAATTGATAAGGGGCTGGTTCCTGATGGCGGACAAAATTCAACAAAAGAAGGCATTGAAGAAAAATTTACCATCCCTTCTCCATACAGTCTTACAATTACCAACGTTGAATCCCGGCATGATGGACTTTCCGCAACAGTTAAAATATTTACATCACAGCAGGTTGTGGCCGATGGATTGAATTCGTTTGTAAAAATTTCACCAGCAGTTAAATATTCTGTTGAGGTGGAAGAAGATGGCATTTTAATTTCGGGTGATGCGTTTGATGTACAGAAAACCTACGACCTGGTACTTTCCAAAGGCCTTCGTGGCAAACTTGGAGGTACATTGAAAGAGAATTATAATGGCAACATTGCTTTTGGTGAACTGGAACCCGACATCAGTTTCTCCAATAAAAAAGCTGTGTATCTCTCCCTGAATGGGTTAAAAAATATTGATGTAAGAATTACCGGAATGCCGAAAGTAAGAGTTGTTATTTCGAAAATTTATGAAAACAATTTGCTTGCGGCGCATAAATACGGTTATTATCCGAAATCGGAAGGTTCTTACGACGATTATTACTATGATGAAGAAGGTGGCGATGCAACTCTTGGTGATGTGATTTATGAAAAAGAAATTGATACACGTACATTGCCGAAACTGGGCAGCAGCCGCTTATTCAACTTTAACGTCACAGATAAAATAAAAGATTTCAATGGTATTTATCATTTGCAAATCCGCTCAACAGAAGACTACTGGATTAAAGACAGCCGGTTTATTTCATTGAGTGATATTGGCCTGATAGCAAAAGAGGGCAAGGATAAAATGCTGGTGTTTGCAAACTCTATAAAAACAGCCGCTTCGTTAAATGGCGTGAATGTTACAGTGTACGGGGCCAATAACCAGGTGTTGGGATTGGGAACAACCAACAGCGATGGCGTGGCAGAAATAGCATATACAAGAAAAGAAATGAATGGGTTTAAACCAGCTATGATCATTGCAAAAACAGCCGATGATTTCAATTACCTGCCATTTTTTTCAACAAGAGTAAATACAAGCCGGTTTGATGTGAGTGGCAAGGCATACAGTGCCGCCGGAATGGATGCCTTTATTTATGCTGAACGGGATATTTATCGTCCCGGTGAAAAAATTAATGCAAATGTGTTATTGCGTACAGCCGATTGGAAGAGTCCCGGCGAACTGCCTGTGAAGTTTAAATTTATTATGCCAAATGGTAAAGAGTTGAAGAACTTCCGAAAAACGCTGAATGAACAAGGCTCTGCCGAACTTTCGTTTGAACTACCGCAAAGTGCAATTACCGGAAGTTACCAGTTGGAATTATATTCCGGTAATGATGTATTGCTGAGTACAAAAACATTCAGTGTGGAAGAGTTTGTGCCAGACAGAATAAAAGTGTCAGCACAGCTAGGCAAAACGTTTTTAACATCAGGCGACTCTACAAGTTTGCGTATCAATGCAGTTAATTTCTTTGGTCCGCCGGCTGCCAACAGGGATTATGAATGCGAAATTCAGTTTAAGCAAACTTATTTTTCACCAGCTAAGTATGAGAATTATACGTTCTCTTTAACAAATCATCAAACCTTTTTTGATAAAATCCTGCGTGATGGTAAAACGGATGCAAATGGCAATGCTGTTGAAGGTGTGGGTGTACCAGGTATTTATAAAAACATGGGACTACTCTCTGCCAATATTTATACAACAGTATTTGATGAAACCGGAAGACCGGTAAGCAGATTGGCAACAGCAAACGTATATACACAGTCAGTTTTTTATGGTTTGGGTTATGATGGATATTATTATTATCCGCTTAATCAAACCATTCAGTTTCCGTTGGTTGCTTTAAACAAAGATGAAAAGCCTGTTAATGCCCAGGCAAAACTGCAGGTAATTAAGCATGAATACCGGACTGTGTTAAGTAAAAGCGGCGAATACTTCCGGTATGAGTCACAAAAGCAGGATGTAATTATTAAGGATGATATTGTAACAGTAAATGGTGATGCTTCGAAATACAATTTTGTACCGAGGCAACCCGGCGATTACGAAGTACGATTGTATGCGCCAGGTGCTGAAACGTATGTGAGCCGTAGTTTTTACAGTTATGGTTCATGGGGAACAGATAACAGCACTTCATTTGAAGTAAACACAGAAGGACAGATTGACATCAGTATTGATAAGAAAGAATATAAAACTGGCGATAAAGCTGAAATATTATTCAAAACCCCTTTCAGCGGAAGAATGCTGGTTACATTTGAAACAGACAAAGTGATTTCTTACCAGTACGTAAATGTTGAAAAACGATCTGCATCTGTTACACTTCCTTTAAGTGAGCAACATCTGCCAAATGTTTATGTAACAGCAACATTGATTAAGCCACATACTGTAAGTGAAATACCTTTAACTGTTGCCCATGGATTTCAATCATTGAAGGTTGATGCGCCCGACAGGAAGATAGATGTGCAGATCACTTCTGCAAAAACCACAAGAAGCCGTACACATCAGAAAATTAAAGTAAAAGCTGCGCCAAACAGTTATGTAACACTTGCAGCCGTTGATAACGGTGTGCTGCAGGTGAGCAATATGAAAACACCGGATCCATATTCATATTTCTATCAACGCAAAGAACTGGGAGTTGAAGCATTTGATTTATATCCTTTACTTTTCCCTGAATTGCGTGCAAGGTTAAGCAGTACAGGTGGCGACGGTGGTGAAATGGAAAAGCGGAATAACCCAATGCCCAACAGGCGGATTAAGATTGTAAGTTATTGGAGCGGGGTGCAAAAAGCAAATGGCAGTGGTGAAGTGAATTTTGAATTTGATGTACCACAGTTCAGCGGTGAAATAAGGTTGATGGCTGTTGCATATAAAGACGAAAAATTTGGTTCGGCTGAAAATAATATGACGGTTGCTGATCCGGTTGTAATCAGTACAGGATTACCAAGATTTTTAAGTCCGGGCGATACAGTGTTGGTTCCGGTTACATTAAGTAATACAACAAAAAGTGCAACATCTGCAAAAGTTCATTTAAAAGTGAGTGGTCCGCTGAATGTTGTTGGTGCAGCCGATCAGCAAACTTCACTGGCAGCAAATGCAGAAAACCGTGCAGTGTTTAAAATTGTTGCGCAGCAGCGGATTGATTCCGGTTCTGTACGTGTTGAAGTAAATGCGTTGGGCGAAAAGTTTTTTGATGAAACACAAATAACAGTAAGGCCGCCTTCAACATTACAGAAAGAAAGTGGTAGCGGAAATATTACCGGAGGTGCAAACCATCTCATTAATATTCCTGTTACACGGTTTATGCAGGGTAGCGCCGATTATCAGCTTATTATCAGTAAATCACCTGCTATTGAACTGGGCGATCAGTTGAAGTATCTTGTGCAGTATCCTTATGGATGCACAGAACAAACGGTTTCATCTGCATTTCCTCAATTGTATTTTGGTGATCTTGCTGATGCATTGAAGAAAAACAGATCATCTGCATCAACAGCAGTTGCAAATATTAATGAAGCGATCCGTAAAATAAAAATGCGCCAGTTGTACAATGGTTCGGTTACGTTGTGGGATGACGAAGGAACTGCCAACTGGTGGGCAACTGTTTATGCTGCACATTTTCTCATTGAAGCAAGAAAGGCCGGTTATGATGTTGATAATAGTTTAACCGAAACAATGCTGGGTTATCTTACTACAAGATTGAAAACAAAAGAAACCATCGATTATTTCTATAACAGAACGCTGAATAAAAAAATTGCGCCCAAGGAAGTTGCTTACAGTTTGTATGTGCTGGCATTGGCAAACCGTCCGCAGATCAGTGTGATGAATTATTATAAATCCAACCCGCAAATGCTGGCTCTTGACAGTAAATACCTGCTTGCAGCTGCGTATGCACAAAGTGGAGATAAGAAATCGTTTGCTGCCATGCTGCCAACAGCTTTTATCGGGGAAGTAAGCGTGGCACAAACCGGTGGAAGTTTTTACAGTGATGTGCGTGATGAAGCGATTGCGTTGAACGTGCTGATTGATGTTGACCCGGGAAATGCGCAGATACCAATCATGGCAAAACATGTTTCAGGATACTTGAAACAACGTGTATGGCTCAGTACGCAGGAACGGGCATTCGGATTTCTTTCGTTGGGAAAACTGGCACGAACTGCTGCAAAAAGCAATGTAACTGCAGATGTAAAAGTGAATGGAAAAACTGTTGGTACTTTAAATGGTGGCGATTTAAAACTTTCAGCAAAACAATTAGGTGGAAGTAATGTCCAGATTGCAACCAGTGGAAGCGGCCGCTTGTATTACTATTGGGTTGCAGAAGGTGTGAGTACAACTGGTTCTTACAAAGAGGAAGACAGTTATATTAAAGTGCGCAGGCAGTTTTATAATCGTTTTGGTCAGTTGATCAGTGGAAACAGCTTTGAACAAAATGAACTGGTGATTGTGAAAGTGAGTCTTGAAAAAAGTTTTGCTACTTCAATCGAGAATATTGTAATCACTGACATTCTTCCTGCCGGATTTGAAATTGAAAATCCACGTACAAAAGAGATTCCGGGTATGGACTGGATTAAAGATGCCAGCAGTCCAACGGCCTTGGATGTACGTGATGACAGGATTCATCTGTTTGTTGATTTGAACACTGTACGGCAAAACTATTATTATGCAGTGAGGGCGGTATCTCCAGGTTTATACCGAATGGGCCCAGTTAGTGCCGATGCAATGTATAATGGCGAATATCATTCGTACAATGGAGCAGGAACAGTTGAAGTGCGAACAAAATAGAATGTAAAAAGCAAAGAATAAAGAAAGCGGGCTGCAGTCCGCTTTCTTTATTTACCCATTGCATATTTTAGTCCGCCAAGGATATGCTTCAGGAATAAATCTTCTTTGTATGATTCTTCTGTATGGCCTAATGCAGTGTAAAATGCTCTGCCCCCATCAAATTCATGATACCACGACATTGGGTGGTATTCACCTTCTTTCCCGCCTTCATAACTTTTTTCATCAATTGTAAGCAATACGTTTACATCTTTATTTCTGTTTTTGAAATTATACCATTCATCAAACCGCTCCCATACAGAAGGAAGCAAATCTGTTGAAGGATGTTTGGCATTTGCTACAAGCAGAGTTGCCTTTTGCGGCTTGGGATGATTGGCAAAATTTGCACCCACCAGTTTGCAGAACCAGGGCCAGTCATATTCAGTGTCGGTAGCAGCATGAATGCCAACAAACCCTTTCCCCGATTGAATATATTTTTCAAAAGCAGTTTGCTGCTTTTCGTTTAATACATCACCTGTTGTATTAACGAAGACTACTGCAGCGTATTGCTTTAATGTTTTGTTGGTGAAATAAGCTGCATCTTCAGTAGTATCAGCAACGAAATTATTTTCTTTCGCCAGTTTTAAAAGGGCTTCTTTTCCCTTTTGATAGAACTGTGCCTGAATCCCGCTGTTTTTGAAAACACAAGAATTTTTTTCTGCTTCGGTTTCAACGTCCATGAAAAAGAAAACGGAATAACAATCATAAGCAACATCATATATTTATTCATAACTGATTTTATTTTGAAGCTACTTGATTCTGTACACTGGATACTTTAGGTGATCCGGTTCATAATACGGCGAGTTCTGAAAAACAAAGAATAACTGAGCTGCGCCATTTTTGGCAAAGGCTGTATCACTTGCTTTCTTTTGTTCCAGTTTTTCTTTTACTGAAGGATTTTGTTTTAAAAACTCTTCAGCAGTTTCTTCAAACACATAACTGCTGTATCCTTCCTTTGCTCCGAGAATGGCATCAAAGAAATCCCAGGCAAAATAACTGTCTTCAGCAGTTGGTTCCAGTACTTCCATCAGGAAACGGTTGCCTGGCTGGTTCATTGGAATCAGCCAATCGCCTTTTCTGAATTTCAGCTGTCGAATAACCTTACTTGTTTTTACTTCACTGTTGTAATGATGCCCTTCGTATGGTCTGTTACTGCTTTTAAAATCTTCAATCCTGTAAACTTCCACTTCAATGGTTGTGTCTTTGCTGAGTCGCTTCATAATAATTTTATTTATTTTCAGCAAATCAGTAATTCTCCACCAGCCCTGCGGAATGATATAGGCAGCAGGTTTTTCAATAAAAGCTTCAGGTTTATAAAAATTATAAAAATTTATTTTCTTTTCATAAGGCTTGTTACGGTCATAATATAAACGTGGCTGACCGGAAATATTGCTTGGCTTCCTTCCGGCTTCATAACCTTTAAACAAAATTTCAGTGAATTGATTTCTGTTCAGTGTAAAACCAAATGGAAATTGTTGCCGGGTTAATTGCTCATTTTGCTGTTGCTGTCTTTTTTCTTTAATCACTTTCTGGTTGGCTGATGCAAAGTCAATAAAAGTTTCCATCAGTTTATAAGTTGCATCAACACGCAGTGCATAAGGTTTCAGCATGTGTGTTTCAGGAACAAAAGCAAACACATTCCATGCTGCAGCATAGCCACTGCTGTAACGTGGACTATCCCAGAATTCTGACCAGCCTTTGTCGGGAGTATCACCAAAATGATTTACGTAAGGAACAAGATCGTAACCCTTTTGTTTCATTCCTGTAAATAAAGCAGGTTCAAAAATTTTATTCAGGTAATCGCCCATTACACCTCCCAGTTTGTTGTGCTGTGTTGTAAGCAATGTCATTACATGCTGGTAATCGGCACCGTTGCTTACGTGGTTGTCAATAAAAATATCGGGCTGAACAAAATGAAAAATCTCTGCAAAACTTTTTGCTTCTTTAGAATCGCTTTTGATAAAATCCCTGTTCAGGTCAAGGTTCTGAGAATTGCCACGAAATCCTTTTTCAACAGGTCCGTTCTGATCAATCCTGAAATTTACGGAACGGTTTAAAGAGCCACCGATATTATAAACAGGAATAATTGCAAGCACAACATTTACCGGCAGAAGTTTTTTCCCTGCAACAATATCTTTTACAAGTCCTATGCTTGCATCAATACCATCTGGTTCGCCGGGGTGTATGCCATTGTTGATAAGGATGACAATTTTATTTTTTTGCTGCCATTGTTTAGGCGAAAATGTTTTATCACTGCTTGCCAGAACAAGATGAAGTGGTTCGCCTGCATCAGTTGAGCCCATTGTGAGCATTGTAACAAAAGGCGATAATTTGTCCAGTTGTTTATACGCAGCTATTGCTTCGTAATAAGTAACCGATTCTTTTCCTTTTGATGTTTCGAAACGGGTAATAGGCAATTGTGAGTAACTGCTGAAAAAGCAAAACAAAAGAATGATTATAATAGTTTTTCTCATGCCCTAAAATAAAGATTAAATAAAAAGAGACTGCATTGGCAGTCTCTTTTTATTTAATCGGTTCGCTTATTTACTGAACGATGAATGTTCTTGTAATAATTCCTTTGCCGGTATTAACTTTTGCAGAATAAATTCCGGCTTTAAGTTCAGTCGTCTGAAGCTGGATAACTGTTTGCCCTGCATTAACCGTTTGTTGTTTCATGATTTTTCCGGTTACATCAATCACCTGCACGGTTACATTTTGAGTAAAAGGCTTGTCGAACTTTAATGTAGCAATTTTATTTGTTACAGGATTTGGATAAATCACAACAGATTTTTGCGGAATGTTCAATACATCGTTTACACCGGTTGTTGGCAAAAGGCCGGTACAACTCCAGATTGTTTCCACCCACTCTGGATGATCAATAAACGGATTGCGGTTGCCCTGAATTACAAAAACTGAATCATTGCGGCTGATCTCTTTCTGACTTACAGGATCCTGCAGATGCCATTTGTACAGCAGTTTTAAATACCATGCATCAAAAGCCTGGTAACTGGTGCCATTCAGCAATTCATCGGCAGTTCCGTTTGATTGCCATCCTGCAACCCTGCTTTCATAACGGGTAACCATATAAAACTGTGCTCTTGCAAAGTCGCCTTTGTATTCATTAATTGGTTCAAAAACTGTTCCTGTATATCCTGCAAAAGAACAGGGCCCGAGTTTACTTCCGTTTTGTGAGGTATAGGTTGGTGATGATGTTTCGCCAAAAGGATAATTACCTCTTCTGTTGTTTACATATCCGTCAGTTGGAAACAAGTGATGAATATCGGTGTACATCGGTGAACCATCAGCAAACCAGCTTGAAGGGAATGAATGTTCCCTGTTATAACAATCGCCCTCGCTATTATAGGTTCCGCATTGCCCGGATCCTGCTGTATATGTATAAGGATCGTTTCCGGTAGGATTATCACTGTACATATCCCAGATTACATTCGCCGTGTTTGCATCATTTCTTTTTATATCTGTTTTATAATAAGCATCCCAAACACCCGGTGTATAGCTTAATGTTGTTGTCCCGGTTGAAATGATAGTTGAAACTGCGGTTTTTAATGAAGAACAGCTTAAACCATTGGCGGCATTATAATACCCTGCAGGCAGATTGCTTGAACCTGTGGTTACTTTACTTCCGCTTAATGCTGTAGTAAAATATACTGGTTCGCCTGTACAATCTCCGCTTGCTGCAAATACAAAGAAATAATAAGTTGTATTAGATGATAAGGCAATAGCTGAAAATGATGTACTGCTGCTGTATGCAACAACCGTTCCTCCACCCAATGACTGGCCTGCAGAATAAGTTGTTCCGTTTGCAGGATTTACACTAAGCGTATTAGCTGAGCTGATAACTGTTAAATAACGGTTTGCTGTTGCTGATGCAGTAAATGTTCCGCTGATGGAAGTTGGTGCAGCAGTAAGCGACAAACCTGTTGGTGCAGCTGCAGGCGTAACGCATGCGGGAGCACTTAGTGTTGTTGTATTGCCTGAAAGCGGGGTTGTAATGAAATAGTCTGGCCCACCAGTGCAATTATTATTATTGTATGAATAAATAAAGAAATAATATGGAGTAGAAGATATAAGTCCGCTTGTGCTGAATGATAAAGAAGAACCTACAGATACAACTGTACCACCTCCCAGCGATTGACCAACAGTATAAGTTGTTGCATCAGCTGGCTGTGTTGAAAGTGAGGATGAGGTGCTTCGAACAACTAAATAACCATCAGCCGAAGGTGATGCTGTAGTGAAGCTTCCATTTACTGAAGTCGCTGCCGGACTTAATAATAAGCCAGTTGGCTGGGCAGTTGGCTCAGCACAAGGGAGGCTTGCGGCAGATGTCCAGCTTACATCATCAATCAGGATTCGTAAGCCACTTGTGGTTTGTGCAATTTCAAGATTAAAATTTCCACTTACATTAATATTATTGATAGTTGCAGTTGCTGCTGTAGTTGTTGGATTCACTGTTCCAACAGAAGTACCGTTAATTTTTACAACCAGAACTCCACCTGTTCCGGAAAATATCTGCTTATGTTTAAAACTCAATGTGCCAATACCATTAGTTATGCCATTGCATGTAATTGATCCAACACGGATTGTAATAGCTGCGCCGTTTAAAATTGAATCAGTTCTTGCATCTGTTGCATTCCATGTCAACCCGTTATCACCGGTCCATGTTCTTGCTGAATAAGAAGTACTGGCTGCAGGAATATTAGTGAAAGTTTCAGAGCCTTGCGAAAAAGTGGAGAAGCAAAATGCGAATAATGCCAAAAGGGTAGAATATAGTTTCGTCATTTCATTCGGTAATTAATTAGTTAAATATAAAAAACCCATCTTGTATGGATGGGTTTTTAAAAATATCTTTTTGTAAAAGTTTCTTATGCTAATGTATTCACTTTCTTAGCCAGCTTACTTTTTAAGTTTGCTGCTTTATTTTTATGAATAACACCACGCTTAGCCAGTTTGTCGATCATTGATGCAACAGTTGGCATTTGTTCGCCCGCTTCTTTTCCGGTTTTGATCGCCTGCAGGTCACGGATAGCATTACGGGTGGTTTTTCCGTAATAACGGTTACGATCTCTGCGGGTTGAACTCTGACGAACATCTTTTTTGGTAGCCTTATGATTTGCCATATCTAAATTTTTCGGAGGGCAAAGGTAGGGGAAAATTTCAGATTAAAGGCTTTGATGATGAGTTTTTTTAGGCTGTTTTTCGCAGTTTTTCCACAAAAAGGGCTGTTTCCTGGTTCAAACCGGGATAATTGACGTTTTCATCTTGTGAATCAGAAGGTTTTGCTCTTGAGTGCCATTACCCGTTTAAAAGAAGCGTCTATCTGTTCGGACGAGATTTTTCCGTTGAGAACTAATTTCTTGATTATAGCATGAATATTTGCCGGCTCGTAATCCTTTACCCCGGGAATATTGTTGCTGAACATGAGCACATCAACACCTGCATCGAGGGCTAAAAAAACAGATTGTTCAAGGCTGTACTGTTCACTGATTGCTTTCATCTGCATATCATCACTAAAAATTACACCAGAAAAGTGAAGACTGTCCCTTAGCAAACCTGTAATGATCTTTTTTGATAAGGTTGCAGGTAAAAGCGAAGGATCAAGCTGGCCATTCACAATATGAGCTGTCATTACAGCATCTGCATTACCGGTTTCAAATATGTTTTTGTAGGGAGAAAGTTCTGCTGGCTGCCATGTTTTAGTAACATCGGCCACGCCTAAATGTGTATCTGCAAGCGAATTGCCATGGCCTGGAAAATGTTTAACGACCGTTTTTACTCCAAACGAATGGTGGCTGTTGATAAAGGTTATTGCCTGAGTGGTAATAACGTTTGGGTCGGCAGAAAAGCAGCGTTCTCTTGCACCCAACACCGGGCATTTGGGATTATAAATGTCAAGCACTGGCGCATAATTGAGATTTATACCTAATTGTGCAATAGTAAATGCAAGTGTATCAGCATAAAACTTTGTACTGTCAGTATTGTTCATTGTTCCCAGCCATTGTGCTGATGGCATGAACGGAAAACCAAGTTCAGGTTTCAACCGGTTTACTTTGCCGCCTTCCTGGTCAATACTGATGAAAAGAGGAATGGGTGCTGCCATTTGAAATTCACTGATCATTTCCTTCAGCCTGGCGGCTGTATTTACAAGACTGACGTTACGGGCATACAATAAAATACTGCCTACTTTACCTTCCTGAACTGCTTTGTAAACCAGATCGTTTTTATTTATACCGGTTCCGTAAAAACCAAAAATGATGAGCTGCCCGATTTTAATATCTAAACTGTCGGGCTCCTGGTATTGCAGATGCCGGGTTTTGTTAACTGCACCGGTCAATGGTTCAGCCTTCATATAAAAACTCAACGCAAAAAATCCGGTTAATAGCAGAAATAACTTCATTATAAATCCTGTTTTAAAAAATGAAAATACAAAACATCACACTACAACTTTGTAAAGATGGGAAAAACAACAAAAAAGATGGCAGTTACTTCAATAAAGCTTGATTAAAACAACCGATATTTGTTGAGCTTTCAACCAAACCATTCAATGAAAGATTTTCAATACATAACCAACTCACACCCTCAGTTTATTGAAGGGCTGTACAATGATTTTTTAAAAGATCCCAACAGTATTGATCCTGAAATGAAGAAATTCTTTGAAGGATTTGATTTCGCTGTTTCATCAGGTTCGGTTTCTTCATCATCTGTTTCTGCACTTCCCGATATTGACTGGATAAAAGAGATTATGGCTTACCGCCTGATTCTTGGTTATCGTAACAAAGGGCATCTCATTGCCGATACCAATCCCATACGCAAACGTAAAGACAGGGGCGCTAATATTGAACTTGGGTTTTATGGTTTTTCTGAAGAAGACCTGGAAAAAGAATTTTATGCCGGGCAATTTGTAGGGTTGGGAAAAACTTCGCTGAAGAACATTTTACAGCATCTTGAAAAATGTTATGCTTCACACATTGGTATTGAATTCAAATATATCAGCGATCAGAAAAAAATTGATTTTCTGACCAATGCTTTTGAAAAAGATTTTTTTCAGCCATTATCACTCGCAAAGCGCAAACGTATTCTTGAAAAGCTGAACCAGGGTGTGATGTTCGAAAAATTTCTTCACACAAAATACATTGGTCAGAAACGGTTTTCCCTGGAGGGAGGCGAATCAACCATTGCAGCGTTAGATGCAATTATTACCACCGCCGCAAACAACGAAGTGCAGGAAGTAGTGATTGGGATGGCTCATCGTGGAAGGTTGAATGTACTGGCCAACATTATGGGAAAAACCTACGAACAGATTTTCAGTGAATTTGAAGGAACTGCCAAAGTTGATCAAACAATGGGCAGTGGTGATGTAAAATATCACATGGGTTATGGCAGTGATGTGGAAACGCCTGATGGTAAACGGGTGCATCTGAAATTAATGCCCAACCCCTCTCACCTGGAGGCGGTTGATCCTGTTGTACTTGGTTTCAGCAGGGCCAAGGCCGATATTATGTACCACAGTAATTACGAACAGATATTGCCTGTTTTAATTCATGGTGATGCATCTGTAGCAGGACAGGGAATTGTGTACGAAATTCTGCAGATGTGCTACCTGAAAGGTTACTATACAGGCGGAACTATTCATTATGTCATCAATAACCAGATAGGTTTTACAACTGATTTTAATGATGCAAGAAGTGCTGATTATTGTACGTCGCTGGCAGCAATGGTGCAGGCTCCGGTTTTTCATGTAAATGGCGACGATGCAGAAGCTGTTATTAAATGTGCTGAAATTGCCACACGGTACAGGCAGGAGTTTCATACCGATGTGTTTATTGATATGGTTTGCTACCGCAAACACGGACACAACGAAGGCGATGATCCCAAGTTTACACAGCCAAAATTATATGCACTCATTGATAAACATCCCGATCCCCGTGAAGTATATACCAGCTATTTGCTCAGGAATGGTGAAGCCGATGCCAGGGAACTGGCAAAGGAAATGGAGAAAAAGTTCTGGAGCGATCTGCAGGAAAGGCTTGATGAAGTAAAACAGAATCCATTACCATATCAATATCAGCCACCCGAACTGGCGTGGAAAAGTTTACGCAGGGCAACTGCTGATGATTTTATACAATCACCTGTAACAGCAATCAATGCAGAAAATTTTGAAAAGCTGTTTCATGCAATTATGACTTTGCCTGCAGATTACAAACCATTGAAAAAGGTGGAAAAAATTCTGGCAGATAAAATAAAACTGTACAACGATGAAAATAAAATTGACTGGTCAACAGGCGAATTGCTTGCTTATGCAAGTTTAATGCTTGACGGGAAAGATGTACGCATGAGCGGACAGGATGTCCGTCGTGGTACATTCTCTCACCGCCATGCAGTGCTGCGAGATGAAGTAACTGACAAAGCATATAACCGCTTATCGCATATTGAAGGGGCGAAAGGTCATTTCCGTATTTACAATTCATTGCTGAGTGAGTATGGTGTGCTTGGTTTTGAATATGGTTATGCAATGTCGAACCCCAATGCGTTGGTGTTGTGGGAAGCACAGTTTGGCGATTTTTCCAATGGCGCTCAAACAATGATTGATCAGTTTATTGCTGCCGGCGAACAGAAATGGAACCGTATGAACGGCATCACCATGTTGCTGCCGCATGGTTACGAAGGGCAGGGGCCTGAGCACAGCAGTGCAAGAATGGAACGTTACCTGCAGCTTTGTGCCGAGCTCAATATGGTTGTTACAAATATTACAACCGCATCAAACCTGTTTCATGCATTACGCAGGCAACTGGCATGGCCTTTCCGCAAACCACTCATTAATTTTTCACCCAAGGCAAATCTCCGCCATCCCGGTTCATATTCGTTGAAAGAAGAATTTCTGTATGGAGGATTTAAAGAAGTAATAGACGATCCTTCGAACCCCGAAGCCGGATTGGTAACAAAGGTTTTTTTCTGCACCGGTAAAATTTATTTTGAATTGGCCGAACGGAAAGCAAAGGAAAACAGGAATGATATTGCTGTGATCCGTTTGGAGCAGTTATATCCGTTGCCGGTTCAGCAACTGGAAGCACTCTATAACAAATACAACAACGCCACATGGTTCTGGATACAGGAAGAACCATTAAACATGGGAGCCGCATCGTTTTTGCAGATGAATTTAAAAACCATCAGCTTTGGAGTTATCAGCAGGCAGGCATCGGCATCAACAGCTACCGGTTACAACAAAGTGCATCAGCAGGAGCAGGCAGAAATTATTGATACGGCGTTTGGGATATAGCAATAAGTGCCAGTTACAATAAAAAAATCACGAAATTCGAAATAATTATTTTTTATGATTGATATAAAAGTTCCGCAGGTTGGCGAATCTATCAGCGAAGTTTCATTATTAAAATGGACAAAACCCGATGGTGCATGGGTGGAAAGAGATGAAGTAATTGCCGAACTGGAAAGTGAAAAAGCAACCTTTGAAATAAATGCAGAGCAGTCTGGTATTCTCAAACACGGCGCTGCTGAAGGCGATACCATAAAGATTGGAGATGTGGTTTGCCAGATTGATGAAACTGCACCCAAACCTGAATCTGCAGTTCAACCAGCAGCCGAAGTAAAAGCTGATCCACAAACGCAAACATCCCAGGCTCCAGTTACAGCTGTTTCAAATGAAATAAAAGCTACACCTGTTGCCGCTGCAATTATTGCAGATAAAAAAATTGATCCGCAAAACATTAAACCATCTGGAAGTGGCGGAAAAATTCTGAAAGATGATGTGCTGCAGGCAATTTCCAATCCGGGTAAAATCAGTTTCAGTTCAAACGAACTTAACAGCCGTAATGTGCGTACGGAAAAAATGAGTAACCTGCGTAAAACCATCAGCAGGCGTTTGGTTGAAAGCAAGAATACAACAGCAATGCTCACAACTTTTAATGAAGTTGATATGAGCCGCATTATGGAAATACGTGCAAAGTATAAAGACAAGTTTAAAGAAATACATGGTGTAAACCTTGGATTCATGAGCTTCTTTGCAAAAGCCTGTGCCATTGCCCTGGGCGATTGGCCTGCTGTAAATGCAAGTATTGATGCCGATGAAATTATTTATCATGATTATGCAGATATTTCAATTGCTGTTTCTACTCCAAGAGGCTTAACTGTTCCGGTAATCCGTAATGTTGAAAGTATGAGCATGGCTGATGTTGAAAAGAAAGTGGTTGAAATGGCAGGCAAAGCAAGAGATAACAAACTTTCACTGGAGGAGTTAACCGGCGGAACATTTACGATTACCAATGGTGGTGTGTTTGGTTCTTTGTTAAGCACACCAATCATAAATTTGCCACAAAGCGCTATTTTAGGAATGCATAAAATTGAAGACAGGCCTGTTGCTGTTAACGGACAGGTAGTGGTGCGGCCAATGATGTACCTGGCACTAAGTTATGACCACAGAATAATTGACGGAAGAGAAAGTGTAAGCTTTCTTGTACGTGTAAAGGAATTACTGGAAAATCCTGAACTGTTATTGTTTGGAAAAGATCCGGTAAAAACTCTGTTAGAAGTGTAAAACACCTCGTAACTTCTAACGGTTACTTGCAACAAGGCGTCACACTATTTTAGTGTGACGCATTTATTTTCAGACTTTACTTGTTTCATTTGCCGGGTTTGCTTTCTTTGCATTGTGAGCCGCTATCATTCATACCTTAACTCTGCAGCTGAAATTCTTTCTGCTTACAAAGGCACGGAGCCATTTGCATCGTATATAAAAAAAGTTTTTTCTGCCAATAAAAAATTCGGTAGTAAAGACCGGAAACAAATAGCACATATTTGTTACTGCAGTTTTCGTGCAGGTAAACTGTTTACAGATGCTGATGCAGAAGAGCGGTTATTACCTGCTGTATTTCTTTGCGCAAAAGAACAGAATGATTTACTGCTGCATTTAAGGCCTGAATGGAATAACAACGTGTTTTTGACTGTTGAAGAAAAGCTGAAACTGGTTGGTAAAGTTGTTGACAGGGCGTTGATATTTCCGTTCATTGATGAGTTGAGTGATGGAATCGAAGCAAATGAATTTGTGCTGAGTCATTTCATTCAGCCTGATTTATTTCTGCGTATCCGTCCCGGGCAGAAGCAGCATGTGCTCAATAAACTTACATCGGCCGGTATTTCATTTGAAGCAAGGAATGAAACCTGTATTGCAGTGCCTAATTCAACAAAGATTGAGCAGCTTATTGAACTGAATAAAGAAGCTGTTGTTCAGGATTACAGTTCACAGCAGGTGGGAGAGATGTTGCACTATGCCGGAAACAAAACCGGGAAAATTGAAGTCTGGGATTGTTGTGCAGCAAGCGGCGGTAAATCAATCATGGCAGTTGATGTGTTAAAGCAGATTGATCTTACGGTAAGTGATATCCGTGAAAGTATTCTTGCAAATCTGAAGAAACGTTTTGCAGAAGCAGGTATAATAAAGTATAAAAGTTTTGTTGCTGATTTAGCGGCAAATGGGCAGAAGCAACATGTTTTTTATGATTTGATTATTGCCGATGTTCCCTGTTCAGGCTCAGGTACGTGGGGACGTACGCCTGAAAATCTTTTATTCTTTGAAAAGAAAGAAATTGCTGCATACAGCACTTTGCAAAAGCGAATTGTTGCCAATGTTATGCATCAGGTTAAAAAGGGAGGTTATTTACTTTACATTACCTGTTCGGTTTTTAAAAAGGAAAATGAAGAAATAGTTGAATGGATGAAACAGCAAGATGAATTTGAATTAACCGAAATGAAATTGCTGAAAGGGTATGAACAAAAAGCCGATTCAATGTTTGCAGCATTGATGAAAAAAATCTGAAGCTATTGTTTGATAAATTCTTTTACTGCGAAAATTTTTCCTTGTTTCAGTACAACTATATTGTATGTGCCTTTCGGTAATGACTGAGTTGGCAGCAGGTGGTTGAAAATACCTGTTGGTTTGTTCAGTTTATCTGTCAGTATTTTTTCGCCGGTTATTGCAATAACCTCGATTGTTAAATCAGAAATACTGTTCTGATTTTTAAATTTCAAAATAATATCTGACCGTGTTGGGTTAGGATAAATTTCTATCAGTTTTTCATTTTGTGTATTGGATGTATTTAACAACAGGCAGCCGGATATAGTTACAGATGCTGATTGAATAATGTATTCATCTTGCGTTGCAGTTGATGTATCAATTACCTGCTTTATTCTGTAGAAAACTGCTCCTGTTGTATTTGTATTGACTGTATCGTTGATAGCGTACTGTTGCAGGCTGAAAGAAATTCCATTTGCAGTTATTGTTTTGATTTTTGTAAATCCTGTTTCGCCGGGAAGTTGCCTTTCAATATTATAAAGCATTGAACTGTTGTCTTTACTGCTCCAGGAAATGTTTGCTATGCAGTTTGTTGCAGTTACATTCATTGTTGCAAGATCAGTAAGTAAAAGACCAACTGCTTTTTTCATGTCAGGCAGGCCATAACCATATTGTGCGTGTGGTGTGGCGAAGCGGTTGCTGCTTTTCTGTATTGTATTTATAATTTTTATATTGTTTGCTTCCGGGAAAAGCTGCCACAGGCAGGTGGCCAGACCGGCAAGATTTGGGCATGAAAAAGAAGTGCCTCCACCGTATGCAACCACACCTGTTATAGTTGATAATGCAGTGCCAGAGCCCACAGAAACCACATCGGGTTTGATGCGGTTATCGCTGCTAGGTCCAAAACTTGAAAAGGCTGCAATGATGCCATTGGTGCCAACAGCGCCTACTGATAAAACACTGTCTGCATCGGCTGGCGTATTTATGTAGTGCCAGCTTTTATCTCCATCATTTCCTGCACTGATCAATACCAGCAATCCTTTTCTGGCCGCAATCGTAGCCATGCGGGCTGCTACGGTTGTTTTCCCATCCAGATCTGCATATGAATGATTATGCGAAGTATCATCAAATGTTGTATAGCCAAGCGAAGAAGTGAGCACATCAGCACCACTGCTATCAGCATATTCGGCACCAAGCGCCCAGTTGTATTCTTCAATGATCTGTTCTGCAGCGGCATCTTCAGTTCGCAGCAAATAATAACCTGCTTCGGGGCAGCTACCTACAAATGTGCCGGGAACATATGATCCCACAATGGAAAAACAGGCAAGTCCGTGTGAATGATGCTCAACGGAAGAATCATTTTGCACAAAATCCCATGTGCCGAGAAACTGGTTTCTTACACGGGCTGAATCAAAGAAGTGGTTCACAGGAAAACTGGTGAAGCCTGCATCTAAAAAAGCAATCTGCATACCCTGGCCTCTGGCCCCGATGTTATGAAGAAAATCCCCGTTATGAATTTTTATTTGTGATGCAGATGCTGCATAATTAAATGTGTCGGCCAATGTTTGCATAATCCTGTTTGAAACTGGCCGGGAATTTGAAACAGGGGCAAATTTATTTGCTGTTACTCTTGCATTGAATTGCCGCAACGCCACTCCGTTTACTTTTTTTACAAATGGAAACGAATTGATTTTTGAAAGAGCAGTTGTGTCGCTTGTTTGAATAATAATTGCATTTAACCATTTTAACCTGCCGAGTAATGTTACAGTGCCGGATTGCAGAACACTGTCAATATATTTCTGAACAACCGGAATATCAGTGCTGTCAATTAAGATATTATAGTTTGTTCTTCTCGCAATTGCTCTTGCCGACAGGTAAGCGGCAGGGTTGGTTAATGAAAATTCAGTTCCTTTTTTATCTGTAAAAAAAACAACCGATTTTGTTTGACTTCTTACTTCTGCAGAACTGATGAGTATTAAACAAAGCAGAAGTAATATTTTTTGCATAGCGCAACAAATGAAAAAATGATCGTTTAATTTCTGTCAACCATCCACATTTTTATCCCGAATCCGATTCTTACAGGATTATAAGTGCGGTTTGCATCCGTACCCGATCTTCTTGGCTGATTTTCCCACAGTTCAAATTCACGATAAACAAGCCCGATGTTCTTTGCATATTTTTCCAGCGATAATTCACGGGTAGCATAAACGGTATCAATAACAAGCGGCAGGTTGGTTGATTCATCCACATGGGTAACAGTGGTAATACTGTCAATTTGTGTGGTTCCTATTTTTTCCTGTTGATTGATTGATGTATAATTAAATTTCCATGAATTCATATCCAGGTCAACACTCATTGGAAAATCAGGATTGAACGGATGGAGAGGAAGATGTGAATTGCCATTCCAGGTAAAGCCCTCAAGTGCAGGCTGCTGTAATTTTATTACACGCAGGTTGTTTTCATATACTTCCACCTGCTTGTCAACTGGTGTAATAATATAAGTGCCATTTGAAACCCATGGTCCATTTCCTAACGAATCATTGATGTAAGTATAAACTAACCATGCGGGCCTGTTGAGATTGTCAGTTACTTCATGGTCAATCACATGTTTAACACGGTATCTGTGTACTTCTGCCAGTTTTCCGGCATTAACAAAAACAAGTGAATCAACCCGGTAAGTTATGTACTTGCCACTTTTAAGAGGGTACAAATCAGACAGTGACATTGAATCAAATGTTTCGGTTTTTTTACAGCCTGTAAAAATGAGCAGAACAGCAAAGGCCACAGAGAGTTTCCTTAACAGTACGTAGTTGGATAAATTGAATTTCATTATAGCTAAGTTAGACGATGGTTAAATATAATGAGCCTTTTTGAATTGTTTATGCTGCACCGGCCTGTGATTCAGACGGTTTATAACGTTAAATCCGGCTTTTCATTGTTTAAAGTACAGGCTGGCGCATGATTATCCCTCCGCCAATTACATCATCCCCTTCATAAAAAACGGCACTTTGGCCGGGGGCGATGCCTTTGGCATCTTCAAAGAACTGCACATTTACAATACCATTTTCGTCAGGATTCAGCGTCGAAAAAGTTCCCTTGTCTTTATACCTGATCTTGGTAATGGCTTCCATTCCCGGGGTAATTGAGCTGTATTTCAGCAAGTTGATTTTGCCAACCTGCATTTCATTCCGGTTCAGATCTTCTTCATCACCCAGAACAACAGTATTGGTTTCGGGTAGAATGCCCGTTACAAATACAGGCTTTCCAAACGTAATATCAAGGCCTTTTCTCTGGCCGATTGTATAAAAAGGATATCCTTTGTGTTTGCCCAGCACTTTTCCGGTTTTGTCAATAAAATTTCCGCCATTCACTCTTTCTTCAAGACCATCAACCCTGCGTTTCAGAAATCCACGATAGTCGTTATCCGGCACAAAACATATTTCATAGCTTTCTGCTTTCTTAGCCAGTTCGGGATAGCCATAATCAAGAGCCATCTGCCTGATTTCTGTTTTGCGGTAGCCGCCTAACGGCAAAAGAGTTCTTTTCAGAAGATCTTGTTCCAGTCCCCACAAAACATAACTCTGGTCTTTGGTATCGTCGAGGCCTTTACTGATATAGTACCGTCCGTTTTCATGCTGGTGAACTTTTGCGTAGTGACCGGTTGCAATAAATTCACAATTCATGGCATCGGCTCTTTTTAACAAAGCACGCCATTTTATATGTGTATTGCACAGTACACAGGGGTTGGGGGTGCGGCCATTGAGGTATTCATCTACAAAATTGTTGATGACGAAATCGCCAAACTCATCCCTGATGTCAAGAATATAATGCGGAAAGCCATGCTGCACTGCTGCTGCACGGGCATCATTAAAACTGTCGAGGTTGCAACAGCCGGTTTCTTTTTTACCTTTTGCACCTGTACCACTGCTGGCATAGTCCCAGGTTTTCATGGTAATACCCACCACTTCGTACCCTTCATGATGAAGCATAAGTGCAGCTACCGTACTGTCAATACCGCCGCTCATTGCAACCAAAACTTTTCCTTTACTCATTTTATTTTATTTGCTTTTTGCAAAAGACAAGCTGCAAAATTACAATAATCGGGCTGGTAAAAAATCCTTTTAAAAACCGATGGCTGTTTTTCAATTAAAAAATGTATTTTGGTTGTTTAATAATTTATTCAGTACTAAAAATTTATTTATGATTAAGCTACAAGTTATCGGAAACCTCGGAAAGGATTGTGTTACCAACACAGTGAATGGAAAGAATGTGATGAATTTTACTGTTGCCCATACAGAGAAATTCAAAGACAGTACCGGTGCTCAGCGTGAAAAGACCATTTGGGTTGATTGTGCATACTGGAGCGACAGAACAGGTATTGCACCTTATCTTAAAAAAGGAACTCAGGTATATGTTGAGGGTGCCCCTGAAGTGCGCACCTATACTACCCAGGATGGCAAAAGCGGTGCATCGCTTTCGCTCAGGGTTCAGACAATTCAGTTATTAGGTACCCGTAGTTCTGAAGGAGCTGGTGGCAGCAGCAGTTACAACCAGGGCTATTCAGCACCGGCATCTCAACAAATGGAACCACCGGTTGCAAGCGACGTAGCCGACGATCTGCCGTTTTAATTTCAACTGTATAACAACTGAAGGCCGCTCAACGAGCGGCTTTTTTATTTAAAGAATTCCTTCATCAGCAAAGCTGTAGTACCCATCATCGCTCACAATAATGTGGTCAATTACAGTAATATCGAGTAAAAGTGCAGCTTCTTTAATTTTTCTCGTCAGTAACTCATCGGCCCTGCTTGGTTTTAAGCTGCCCGACGGGTGGTTATGACATAAAACAATGTTTACAGCATTATGTTCTAATGCTTTTTTCAGGATAATGCGGGGATCAGCTACTGTTCCGGTAATACCACCTTCGCTGATAATTTCGAGGTGATTGATTTTGTTAGCCCTGTTCAAAAACGCTACAGCAAATACTTCATGCGCCTTATCCTTTAACTGTATTTGAAGGAAATGAGCAATATCGCTGCTGGTTTTTATGATGCTTTTTTGCACTTCGGTTGCCTGTCTTCTCCGGCCAAGCTCCAACGCTGCAGCAATTGTAATGGCTCTTGCTTCACCAATGCCGTCAATTTTCATCAGATCTTTTAAACTCATCTTACCAAGGTCGTTCAGGTTATCTTTTGCGAGGTTCAGTACATCTTTTGCAACATCAACCGCCGATTTGGTTTTTGTGCCAGAGCCAATCAAAATAGCAATTAGTTCAGAGTTGCTCAGTGCTTCAGTGCCTTTCAGAAGGAGTTTTTCTCTGGGTCTGTCATCAAGCGCCCAGTTTTTAATTGTTTTTCTTTGAGTTTGCATGTATCAAAATAATACCTTATTTTCACTTATCCAATTATCCAAAAACCATTAATTATGGCTACAGATTCTACTTCTGCCGGAGGTTTTATTAGATCGTTTGCTTTCTCAATTATCATTATTTGTAACCTTGTTTTTACGGTTGTATTTATTTTTTCCATTGCTTTTCAGGTATTGCAAAACAAGGAAAAGTCAGCCAATGAGGTTAAAGCAAATCCGTCAAACCAGGGCGTAAAAAATGCCGTCACGCTTGGGAAAATTCAATGAGGGTTTCATGAAAAGATCAATTGTTGAAAAGCCGTGAATTGTTTAGGCAGAAGTTAAACTGAATAAACGCTTATCTTGCGCAGAATTTCACCGCTTTTTAAACAGATATAATGGTAAACCCATCTCCGAAAATTTTTTCAGGCACAGCGTCTATTTACCTTGCAGAAAAAATTGCACAAAAATTCGGCATTCCTTTAGGTAAATGTCTTACCCAGCGATTCAGTGATGGCGAAATACAGCCAATGTTCCAGGAAAGTATCAGGGGGGATATTGTATTCCTGGTACAGAGTACATTTGCCCCCGCTGAAAATATTCTTGAATTGCTGCTCATGATTGACGCTGCCAAGAGAGCGTCGGCATACAAGGTAATTCCTGTTATTCCATACTTTGGTTATGCAAGGCAGGATCGTAAAGATAAACCAAGAGTTGCCATCGGTTCAAAGCTCATTGCCAATATGTTAGAAGCAGCAGGGGCCAGTCGTATTATCACAATGGATTTGCATGCTGCCCAGATTCAGGGGTATTTTGACATCCCTGTGGATCACCTGGAATCCTCCTCAATTTTTATCCCTTACATAGAAAGTTTGAAGCTGGAAAACCTTACCTTTGCGGCCCCCGACGTAGGTAGTGCCAACAGGATACGGGAAATTGCCAGTTATTTTGAAGCAGAAATGGTGATTTGCGACAAACATCGCAAACGGGCAAATGAAATTGCAAGTATGGTGGTGATTGGTGATGTTACAGACAGAGACGTGATTTTGATAGATGATATTTGTGATACTGGTGGCACATTGGTGAAATCGGCTGCTCTTTTAAAAGATAAAGGTGCCAGAAGTGTAAGGGCACTTATTACACATCCGGTGTTGAGTGGAAATGCTTATGATAACATTAATAACAGTGTACTGGAAGAACTGGTAGTGTGTGATACAATTCCGCAAACGCAGCAAAGTCCGAAAATTAAAGTGTTAAGTGTGGCTGATTTGTTTGGTGTAGCATTACGAAATGCGTTTGAAAACAAGAGTATAACCAGTTTGTTTCTTCACTCACAGCGGAGAGACAGGTAAACAGGAAAAGGAAAAAACAAAACAAAATAAACAATGATGAAAACAATTACAATCGAAGGTCACTTGAGGACCGAAAACGGGAAGAAAGCCACCCGCCAACTTCGCTCTCAGGAAATGGTGCCAGGTGTAATTTATGGAGGCTCAGCCGAAATTAATTTTTACGCTCCTGCCAAAGCTTTTAAATCTTTGGTTTACACACCCGATTTCCAGCTTGCAGAAGTTATAATTGACGGCAAAACTTACAAAACAATTTTGAAGGATTTGCAGTTCGATAAAGTATCTGATGCTTTGGCTCATGTTGACTTACTTGAACTTGTTGAAGACAGAAAAGTAGTGGCCACTATTCCTTTAAAATTTATTGGCGCAGCAAAAGGGGTGAAAGATGGTGGTAAACTGGTTACCAAAATCAACAAGTTGAAAATAAAAGCTTATCCAAAAGATTTGCAGGAATCAATTGAAGTTGACATTACACCGCTTGAATTAAACGGTAATATCCGTGTAGAAGATGTGAAAGCAGAAAACTTTGAGATCATGAACTCTCCACGTATTCCCATTGCTTCAATTGTAATGACACGCCAGTTAAAGCAGGAAGAAGCAAAAACTGATACCGCAAAAAAATAATCTCCTTGATTATAATTTCTCTGATCCCCCTTTTTCGAGGGGGATTTTTATTTGCTTTCACAGAACTTTTTTTTCTTTGCAATAATGAAATTCTTAATTGTTGGTTTGGGCAATATGGGTAATGAGTATTCCCATACAAGGCATAACATTGGCTTTGATGTAGTAGGCGCATTGGCTGCAAAACACAATGCAGCTTTTCGTATAGACAGGCATGCCGCTATAACTGAATTTAAACTCAAGGGCAAAACATTGATTTGTATTTTACCCTCAACCTTTATGAACCTGAGTGGTAAAGCGGTTAAATACTGGATGGATAAAGAAAAAATTTCAATTGAACATTTACTGGTGGTGGTGGACGAACTTGCTATACCATTGTCTAAACTTCGTTTAAAACCAGGAGGAAGTGATGCCGGGCACAATGGGTTAAAGAGTATTCATGAATACCTGCAAACAACCGAATATCCAAGGCTGCGTTTTGGAATAGGAAACAACTTTCCCAAAGGCTCACAGGTTGATTTTGTTTTAGGGAAGTGGACAACAGAAGAAACTCCCTATGTTCAGAAGAAGATTGAGGCAAGTGTTGAAGTGATTGAAAGCTTTGTACTAACGGGTATTGAACGAACGATGAACCATGCAAACAAAATTGAAATAACTCTTTAATTTTAAATTTTCTAATGTTATCTTCGTTGTAATACTCCGTGATGCAAAATGAAGTATCACAAAGTCCTCTGTCCTGTCAAAGACCTTTCATTCTATTAAACCTGATTCTGAACCAAAAAAAATCAACCAATGAAAATCTTTTGTGTAGGACGTAACTATTCGGATCATGCCAAAGAGCTTGGAAATGATATTCCTGACGAGCCTGTGATTTTTTTAAAGCCTAAAAGTGCTTTCCTGCAACCGCACATGCCATTCTATTATCCTGAATTTACAAATGAACTTCACTATGAGGCTGAACTTGTATTAAGGATTTCAAAAAACGGAAAATACATTCAGGAGCGGCACGCATCAAAATATTATAACGGGATAACCGTTGGCATTGATTTTACAGCCCGTGACCTTCAGAATGAACTAAAGAAAAAAGGGCTTCCATGGGAAATTTCAAAAGCATGGGATAACTCAGCTGCTGTAGGCAAGTTTATTGATATTAAGCCCGGTATGGATATGCACAATATTAATTTCGGGCTGTACAACAATAAGGAACTTGTTCAACAAGGAAATTCCGGGCAAATGATTTTTACTTTTGACCAGATTGTTTCTTACGTTTCACAATTTTTTTCACTCAACATTGGCGACCTGATTTTTACAGGCACTCCTGCAGGAGTAGGAGAATGTGTTGTAGGAGATCAGCTTGAGGCTTTTATTGAAGATGACAGCTTACTTGAAGTAGAGATCAAGTAAACAAAAACATAAGCAAAAGCAAAAAGCCATTCCTTATCGGGATGGTTTTTTTATTAAAGGAAGAAAAACCTTAAAAATTCCATCGAAAAAAAAACCTGAATCCATTATCTTTGCCGCCCATTCGCCGGGGTAGCTCAGCTGGTTAGAGCATCGGATTCATAACCCGAAGGTCGGCAGTTCAAGTCTGCTCTCCGGTACTAAGGCTCAAATCTTGTATATCAATGATTTGGGCTTTTTTGTTTCTATACATTTTGACTGAAAAATGTTGCAGTTAACAAAATCGTTAACACTCTGCTTTTTAAACGATGATTTAGCCGTGACCTGGTTGCTGAAGTGTATTAGTGAAAGCATCAATTTCCCCTTTAATCAGGTCGCAATTAAATCTGAATCAAATGTGAATGGATGATTATTGTATTTATAATTCAGTTCAAAAAAGGCAGGATATAAAGAAGAGAAACGAGTTGTAATTTTAGCAGGAATTGTTGTAAAGAATTTTTGAATTTTATTTCTTTTTCAATGCGTGAATTTCATAAAAGGCTGAGTTGTCTTTGTGCCGGTATGTTTTTTCTGACTTGCTTTGGTCAAACGGTTACGTTTATGATTGATCCGGCAAAAACGGCTCAAACCATTTATAATATCGGAGCATCCGGTGCATGGTACTCAGAAGGAATTGGTAAATACTGGCCGGTTGAAAAAAAAGAGAAAATGGCTGAGCTGCTTTTCAGTAAATCATTTGATGCTGCAGGCAATCCTCTTGGAATTGGATTATCGTGCTGGCGCTTTAATATCGGAGGTGGTACTGCTGAACAAGGTGATAGTAGTGGCATCCGCAATCAATTGCGGAGAGTTGAGAGTTTTCTTTCGGCGGACGGAAATTATCATTTAGAAAAACAATCGGGCTACATGTGGTTTGTACGTGAAGCAAAAAAATATGGAGTTGAAAATTTAATAGCTTTCTGTAATACCGCACCTGTTCAAATGAATAAAAATGGACTGGGCTTTAAACTGGAAAAGAATTTTATCACGAATCTGCGTGAAGATCGTTACAGTGCTTATGCTGATTTTCTTGCAACAGTAATTGAACACTTTGATAAAGAAGGAATTCATTTTAATTATATCAGCCCGGTAAATGAACCGCAATGGGACTGGTCAAATAAATTCGGTCAAATGAACCAGGAGGGGTCGCCCTGGGTGAATAAGGATATTTACAGGATAATAGTTGCATTAGACAGTGCATTGCTTTCAAAAAAGTTGAAAACAGGAATTCTTTTTCCTGAAGCAGCTACACTTACCGCACTTTACAATGGCAGCGGACATGCCGACAAACAGGTTCAGCAGTTCTTTGATGAAAAAAGTCCTTATTACACTGGCCGATTAACATCGGCATTCCCGGTTGCGGCAGGTCATAGTTATTTTACTGATCATGGAGATTCGGCTATTGTAAATGTAAGAAGCCGGTTGAGGGATACCGTTATGAAGTACAAAGCAAATTTCTGGCAATCGGAATATTGCATGCTGGGTGATGGATATAAAGAAGGTCGTAAAGGAAAAATTCCAGCTATTGATTGCGCACTTTTTCTGGCAAAAATTATCCATTTCGATTTAACTGTGGCAAATGCTTCAGCATGGCAGTTCTGGAATGCATGGGAACCGGGTAATTCCGCTTTTGATGTTCGTTATAATTTAATTGCTTTAAAAATTAATTCAGATAATACAGCGGGCGATTTTATAGCAACAAAAAATCTGTGGGCATTGGGGCAATACAGCAGGTTTGTGCGGCCGGGAATGAAACGTTTTATCACAAACCGAAGCGATGGACTGGATGATATTCAATCATCACAGGATATTATGCTTTCGGCTTTTGGTAATGATGAAGAATTTGTTTTCGTTATTGTGAATTATGCAGAAAAAGAAAAAGAGGTAAGAGTGCAAATTCCCGGTGTGAAAAATATTAAATACCGGAAGCAATATTTGACCGATGTGAATAATAATATGCAGAAATGTTCGCCATCGTCTTTGGAAAAAGTAAAACTACCTTCCCGCTCGGTTACAACAATTGTACTGGGCAGAAAGAAAAAAAGGAATTAACTATAGACATACCTTTCATAAAGTACGATTTTTTACGTTTAGTGATGTAACTGCTCTGAAACCTTATTAATACGGGTGCAAATTTGTAATTGATGTTGTGTGATGTAAAGAATATACGGCTGAATTGAAAATTCTTATTCTGCTTATTTCCTTTTCTGCATTGTATGGTAAAAAAAATGATAACACTTACTTTTATAAAAAATTACAATGACATTATCAGATTTGAATCAAAAGTTTGGCATTCCGGAAACGCTGGCTTTTTTTGAAGGACAAGGCACTCTTCCATGTGTGCGTATTTCTAATTCATTTGCAACCTGTGAACTTTCCTTGTATGGTGCACATGTATTGAGTTATAAACCTGTAGGGCAACAGGATTTGTTGTGGATGAGTGATACTACTGCTTATGAAGTGGGCAAGGCCATCCGTGGCGGAATCCCTGTTTGTTTTCCATGGTTTGGACCGCATGCAGAAGATTCTGCAAAACCACAGCATGGATTTGCAAGAATCATGACATGGGATGTTGAATCGGCATTGGAGTTAAGTGATGGAAGTACTGAACTTGTTCTTACATTAAATTCCAGTGAAGAAACGAAAACATACTGGCCTTATGCTTTTGAAGCAGAACTGACTGTTGTTGTGGGTAAGAAATTTACGATCAGTCTGCAGATAAAGAATACAGGAGCTGAGTCATTTACTTATACTGATGCATTACATACTTATTTCAACATCAGTGATCTCAGCAATATCCAGATCGGCGGTTTAGCAGGTACTTCTTATTACAATGGCTTTGGTGCAGATACAACTGTTCAGCAGGAAGAATTGCTGCGTATTGTTCAGGAAGAAAACAGACGTTACATCAATCATGAAAAGGATTGTGTTATTAATGATGAAGGATTGGAACGTAAAATCAATATTTCCAAAACAGGAAGTAAAGTAACCGTTGTGTGGAACCCCAATGCAGCTACTGCTAAGAACATAGGCGATATGCCTGATGATGGTTACAAAACATTTATCTGTGTTGAAGCCGTAAATGCTTATGCCGATGCTGTTGTGTTGGCGCCAGGAAAAAAGCATGTTCTCTCCCAAACAATTTTTGCAGAGTAACTCATTAGTCAATTAAATCATTCAATTCCATCAGCAAGAAGTATTATCTTCCTGATGGAATTTTTATTTTCACTCATGTTTTTTATTTTTAGCCTGATAACGGTTTTTTAATTTGTTTGCTATGCTTTTTACGAAAAGATCCCTCTGGTTTTTTGTCTCTCTTTTTTTGTTTTCTGTACTGTTTTCATTTAACCTGTTTGCACAGGATTACCGTCGCTGGCAAATGAATGCCGATGGTTCCATTCAATGGAACATTGCTGACAATTCATCTCATGATGATCATCTTGAAATGAGCGGCAAATTTATTTCCTGTGTATTCCGTTATGGTGTGGCACCTGATGGTTCATTCCATGCTACACGAAGTATTGTTTGGCCCATGCTTCGTACAATTCCTAATAACACACATGCAAGTCTTACACGGCAGTTTAAACAGGATGGATTTGATTTAATATTAATCAACAATAAACCTGTTGTGAGCGAAAAAGTATTAACCGTTTCATTTAACGGTATATTGAAAGTGAAAAGTAAATCAGCTGCAGGTTATGAACTTACAAGAGAATTTTTCCCATCAACAGATAAACCGGGCTTTTGCGAAATTTATAAGATAAAAAATACAACAGGCAAAAATCTTTCAATAGAAATACCTGGTGCTTCTGATTTTTATACAACAAATCCTGCGAAAGGAACAGCAGGAAGTTATACGATTGAAAAGTTGCTGAATGGATCAGGGTATTTTACACTTGCATCAAATGATTCGCTGCAATTTTCAGTTGTTTATTCCGGAAGAGCTCAGCAACAAACAGCACTAAAAATAAACAGTGATGAAGAAAAACAGAAACGTCTTTCCTTGATCCAAAACTTCTGGAATAACCTGATTTTAGAAACACCTGATACGGTATTAAACAAAGCATTTGCTTTTGCAAAAATCAGGGCAGCTGAAAGTATTTATGAAACAAAGGGTGGGCCAATGCACGGGCCCGGCGGTGAAGCTTATTATGCAGCAATCTGGGCTAATGACCAGGCTGAATATATCGGACCGTTCTTTCCTTTTCTTGGTTATGATTATGGTAACAAAGCATCACTGAATGCATACCTACAGTTTGCCCGGTTTATGAACAATGATTATAAACCAATTCCAAGTTCCATTATTGCTGAAGGAACAGATATCTGGAATGGAGCTGGTGATCGTGGTGATGCAGCAATGATTGCATACGGTGCAGCCCGTTATGCTCTTGCAAGTGGGGATGTAAAGCAGGCAAAACAATTATGGCCATTAATTGAATGGTGTCTTGAATATTGTAAACGCAAACTGAACGCATCGGGTGTTGTACTTTCAGATGCAGATGAACTCGAAGGACGTTTGCCAGCAGGTAAAGCCAATCTTTGTACATCCTCTCTTTATTATGATGCGTTGAATTCTGCAGTATATCTCGGTGGTTTTTTGCAATTACCAAAAACACAGGTTGCACTGTACAAACAACAGGCTGTTGCTTTAAAACATTCCATCGAACAATATTTTGGTGCTGATGTGGAAGGGTTTAAAACTTACAGGTATTACGAGGGTAATGATGTATTAAGGGCTTGGATTTGTATTCCGCTTACGATGGGAATTTATGACCGTAAGGCTGGAACAATTGATGCATTGTTTTCTCCAAGGTTATGGACTAAAGATGGTCTTGCAAGTGTTGCCGGTGAAACAATTTTCTGGGATCGTTCAACATTGTATGCGTTGCGTGGTGTGCTTGCTGCAGGAGAAACAGATAAAGCGTTGCAGTTCCTGCATTATTATTCCAACCGCCGTTTATTGGGCGATCATGTTCCTTACCCGGTAGAAGCTTATCCTGAAGGAAATCAACGGCATCTTTCTGCAGAAAGTGGTTTGTACTGCCGCATTTTCACAGAAGGATTATTTGGTATAAGACCAACAGGGTTACAACAGTTCCGTTTTACTCCAAGACTTCCTTCTTCCTGGTCTTCGATGAAATTAAATCATATCCGTTCTTTTCAGCATGATTTTGATATCAGCGTTGAACGGGTGAATGATAAATTATCAGTAGTAGTGAAAGAAGGAGAGAAGGTATGGTTGAAAAAGATTGTACAGCCGGGGCAGGAGATTGTTGCAGAGTTTAAATGATACAATTAACTCTTTAAAAAAAAAGCCATTTGGATTAAGTGCTTAACCCAAATGGCTGTTGATATTTTAATTGTTTAGTTTGTTCTTCCGGGATATACTTTTAATGCTTCAGCTAAACAATCCATTGCAAGATCTAATGATTCTTTGTTGAGCACATAAGCAATGCGTACTTCATGTTTTCCTAAACCAGGCGTACCATAAAATCCGGTTGCTGGTGCAAGCATAACTGTTTGATCTTTGTAAGTGAATGATTCAAGAATCCATTGGCAGAATTTATCACTGTCATCAATCGGCAGTTTTGCAATTACATAAAATGCACCACCGGGTTTGGGACAAACAACGCCGGGCATTTCATTCAAACGTTTTACCAGCAAATCTCTTCTCGACAGGTATTCTGCTTTGGTTCCATCAAAATAATCAGCAGGTAAATCAATTGCAGCTTCACCCATAATCTGGGCAAGACCGGGAGGACTTAATCTTGCCTGTGCAAATTTCATACAGGCATCATACACTTCTTTGTTTTTAGTTACCAACGCACCAAGTCTTGCGCCACAGGCACTGTAACGTTTGCTGATGGTATCAATCAAAATCAAATGCTTATCCAGTCCATCAACATGCATGGCGCTTACATATTCACCATCATAACAAAATTCACGGTAAGCTTCATCGCTGAAAAAATATAAATCATACTTCACGCAAAGATCCCTGAGCTTGTTCATTTCATCTTTACTGTACAAATAACCTGTTGGGTTATTTGGGCTGCAGATGATGATGGCTTTTGTTTTGCTGGTAATTACTTTTTCAAACTCTTCAATTGCCGGCAATGCAAAACCGGTTTCAATGTAAGAAGTGATAGGTACAACTTTTACACCAGCTGCGCAGGCAAAGCCGTTGTAGTTGGCATAAAACGGTTCAGGAATAATTACTTCATCACCAGGATTCAAACAGGTGAAAAAGCCAAACATAATTGCTTCGCTTCCACCGGTGGTAATCATAATCTGGTCATAGCTGACATCAATACCAACTTTCTTGTAATACTGTACCAGTTTGCGGCGGTAGCTTTCATTCCCTGCACTGTGGCTGTATTCCAATACTTTGATATGCGAGTTTTTTACTGCATCAAACAAAGCTGGCGGTGTTTCAACATCGGGCTGACCAATATTGAGGTGATAAACTTTAATTCCTTTCTTCTTTGCCGTCTCCGCAAAGGGAACAAGTTTTCTGATGGGTGATGCGGGCATTTCAATGCCCCGACTACTGATCGTTAACATATCAACAAATATAGGTAAATGAAAAACCCCGGATATTTATCCGGGGCGTAAAATTCTTTTTTTTGAAAAATAATTATTGCTGTACAACCCCCTGTATGGTTAATTCCTGTTGTTGATCAACTCCAAGAAATTTCACATTAACTTTCTTTGTGAAGTTTCCGGGAACCGCTGCATTGTAAGTGGCAGTAATTGTACCAGTTTTACCGGGTTTAATTGGTTCTTTCGTATAGTCCGATTTTGTACAACCACAACCGGGAGTAACGGTTTCAATAACCAGATCTTCTTTGCTGATATTGGTTAAAGTAAATGTTGCAGTAACCGGGTTGCCAACCTTTGGTTTACCAAGATCAACTGTTTCGCTGTTAAATTTTACAACATCGGCAGGTTTCTTTGCCTGGCCAAATGCAATTGTAACTAAAAAGAAAGAGAGACAAATAGCTAATACTGATTTCATTTTTATATTTTTTGTGTTATTGCTTAAATACGTTTAATGCTTCATTATTTGGTGCAGGTTGTTCCGGCGTTTTCCATACATTACCTTTTACGGTTATCATTTTAGTTTGACCACCATTGTAGTAAATCGTTATTGCCTTTTCAAACGGGCCTTCACTTGCTGCATTGTAACCAACCTTAATTGTGGTGGAATTGCCGGCTTTCACCACATCTTTATTCCATTCCGGTGTTGTACATCCGCAACTTGCCTGAATATGTTCAATTTTCAAACTGTCTTTACTGATGTTTGTAACAATAAAGTTATGGGTTACGGGTTTCCCCTGCGGAATTTTGCCAAAGTCAAAACTGGTTTCTGATACGGATATCGTTTCAGGTTTTGGAGCTGTTGCCGGTTGTTGCTGGGCTTTGCCGGTAACAACAAAAAGCAGAATCAGCGAAAAAGAGATTAATAGTTTTTTCATTTTAGTTGAATATTGACTTCAAAAGTACGTATTAATCAAGACAGTTCATACCTCAGGTTGGTTGCCTTTCACAATATTTTAATCTTTTTTTTAACATTGTATATTCCCCTGTGCTGTTTTGTCTGAAATAAGTAACTTGTTCACATACAGGTTTATATTTTCACCAATTTTACGGGTACATACACAGTAGAAAGTAAATCATTTATTTTTGCCGCATGGAATCTACCACAAAAGACAATCTTCACTTGCAACAGCTTTCATTTGAGAATTTCAAAATGGAAGTGCTGCAGGATTACCGTTTTGCCTGTCTCAGCAGGGAAGCAAGTCTGTTGGGCAGAAAAGAAGTACTTACCGGCAAAGCTAAGTTTGGCATTTTTGGCGATGGTAAGGAAGTGCCGCAATTGGCAATGGCGAAGTTTTTTAAGCCTGGAGATTTTTACAGTGGTTACTACCGGGACCAGACTTTTGCATTTGCAACAGAGTCTGCAACCATCAAAGAGTTTTTTGCACAATTATATGCCAATCCTGACACTAACCACGACAGGCATAGTGCGGGCAGGCAAATGAATTCACATTTTTCTACAGAAACAGTTTCGCCCGATGGCGAAATACTTGATCTGGTTAACAGGAAAAACCTGTTATCGGGCATGGCGCCAACGGCTGCACAAATGCCAAGATCAGTTGGGTTGGCACTGGCTTCGAAATTGTTTAGAAATAATTCTGCACTGAAAGAATTTTCATCTCTTTCAGATAACGGAAATGAAGTTTGTTTTGCCACTATAGGCGATGCGTCAACCAGCGAAGGCCATTTTTGGGAAACAGTAAATGCAGCTGCAGTACAACAAATTCCACTGGCCATTTTTGTTTGGGATGATGGCTATGGAATATCGGTTCCAAAATCATATCAAACCACAAAAGGATCGGTTTCGGAAGCATTAAAAGGTTTTCAGAAAACAGAACTGACAAACGGCATTGAGATTTATAAAGTAAAAGCATGGGATTATGCGGGCATGTGCGAAGTGTTTGAAGCCGGAATTGAAAAGATAAGAGAAACTCATACCCCGGCATTATTTCATGTGGAAGAAGTTACACAACCGCAAGGTCATTCAACTTCCGGCAGTCATGAACGTTATAAAAGTGCAGAACGTCTTCAATGGGAAAGAGAATGGGATTGCAACAAAAAAATGAAGGAATGGATTCTGGAAAATTCACTTGCAGACGAACATGAGCTTTCTTTAATTGAAACAGAAATAAAAGAATATGTAAGAAGCCAGCGTAACGAAGCCTGGGATGATTATTTTCAGCCTATTCAGGAACAGGTGCAAAAGGTTAGTTCTTTGTTGAGTGCTTTGGGAAATGCATCGGCAAATGGTGACGAGGTTAAAATGATCAGCAAAGAGCTGAATCAGAACAGAGAGCCAAACAGGCGGGATGTATTGGGAGCATTATACAGAAGCATTACCCTTACAAATGATGTTGTAAACAGCGATGCTGAGGCTTATTACAATCAGTTAAAAAAAGAAAACAGGGAATTGTTCAACACTAACCTGTATCATGAAGGTGCTGCAAGTGCAATGAAAGTTGCAGAAGTGAAAGCTGAATTTACAGATGAATCGCCCGCAATAAACGGATATGAAGTGCTGAACCGTTATTTTGATCAGTTGTTTGAGCACAATCCTAAAGTAATTGCATTTGGCGAAGACCTTGGTTTTATTGGTGATGTAAACCAGGGCTTTGCAGGTTTGCAGGCAAAACATGGTGATGTAAGGATTTTTGACACAGGTATTCGTGAACTGACCATTATGGGGCAGGGCATTGGCTTGGCTATAAGGGGATTAAAACCCATTGCTGAGATTCAGTACCTTGATTATTTAGTGTATGGTTTGCAGCCCTTAACAGATGATGCAGCTTCCCTGCAATTCCGTACTGCCGGCAGACAAGCTGCACCAATTATTGTACGTACAAGAGGCCACAGGCTTGAAGGTATATGGCACAGTGGTTCGCCAATGGGTATGATCATTAACAGCCTGCGTGGTTTTTATGTTTGTGTTCCCAGGAATATGGTGCAGGCAGCAGGTATGTACAACACGTTGTTGCAAAGTGTTGAACCGGGAATTGTAATTGAATGCTTAAATGGTTACCGATTAAAAGAAAAATTACCTTCTAACCTTCAGCATTTTACTGTGCCAATGGGTGTGCCTGAAGTGATTAAAGAGGGTAGTGATATAACAATTGTTTCTTATGGTTCAACATTAAGAGTTATTGATGAAGCATTGAATTTTGTTGAGAAATTCGGAATCAGTTGTGAAGTGATTGATGTGCAGACCCTGTTACCTTTTGATGTTAACCATCTTATACTTGAATCATTAAAAAAAACCAACCGTATACTTTTTGTTGATGAAGATGTTCCGGGAGGTGCGGCTGGTTATATGTTTAACAAGGTGATGGAAGAACAGGGAGGGTATAAATATCTTGATGTTGCTCCAAGAACAATAACCGGAAAAGATCATCGCCCATCTTACGGCAGTGATGGAGATTATTTCAGCAAACCTAATGCAGAGGAAATTGCTGATGTAATTTTTCAAATGATGAAAGAATAACCAAACCGCTTTTATGAATTTAGACTTATACCAGGTTGATGCATTTGCCTCAGCATTATTTAAAGGAAACCCTGCTGCTGTTGTTCCATTGGAAAAATGGATTGATGATGAACTGATGCAGACATTGGCAATGGAAAACAATCTTGCTGAAACTGTTTTCTTTGTTCCGTCTGAAAATCCGGCCGCTGATTACGATATACGTTGGTTTACTCCCGAAGTGGAAATTAATCTCTGTGGCCATGCCACGCTTGCAAGTTCATTTGTTTTGTTCACTATTCTTGGTTTCAGTAAACCTTCAGTTGTGTTCAGTTCAAAAAGTGGCTTACTGAAAGTTACACGGAATGGGGATATGTTTGAAATGGAATTCCCATCCTGGAAACCTGAAAGGATTACTGATTATCCAGAGGGTTTGGAAGCAATACTTGGTATAAAAGAAATTATTGGCGTATACCGCTACAGAGATTTACTCATTGAAGTTGCAGTGGAAGAAGAAGTGAAGAATGCAATACCTGATTTTACTGCATTGAAAAAAACAGGTGAAAAAATAATTCTTACAGCAAAAGGTAATAATGAAGTTGATTTTGTTTCCAGATTTTTTGCACCTTCAATAGGGGTGGATGAAGATCCTGTTACCGGGTCGGCCCACTCGCAGTTAATTCCTTTCTGGAGCGAAAAGCTTGAAAAGAATAAAATGTTTGCAAAGCAATTAAGTAAACGTGGCGGTGAAATCTATTGCGAACAACTTAGTAATGAAAAAGTGATGATGGGAGGGAAATGTGTTTTTTATATGAAGGGAGAAATTAACTTTCAGTAAACATAGTTAATCAGGAAGCTAACTGCTGAACATTCATTTTGTCTTCAATACTTACCTCAATTGCAGATTTTGTCTTTTTCCTGTAAACCATAATTGTTTTAATGAGGTTTAGTACAAGAAGGAATGCAGATAACCAGGCAAGTTTATTATAGTTACGAAGTAAGTATGGCCTGATGGAAATTTTATCAGCTTTTTCTTTGCCAATAAAAAAATCAAGACTTGCTTTAATCATTGGTGTAACTACAGGTATTTTTTTCCAGTTAGCATATCTTACACCTCTGTAACTATATTCAGCTTTGTAGTTGGCGGGTGTTTGCGGTTTATAAAACTCCCAGTTTTGCTGCAGGTCTGTAAACCCTGCCAGTTGCCCATTTGATTTTTTGAAAGCAAGGGCAAACATGGGATCAAAAACCTTCCATCCATCCTCCAGCTCAGCTTCAATGAACATATGGCCGCCATATAAACCATTCACCTGCATCTGGCCGATTCTCACCCTGATATCATTCGCTTTTAAAATTCTTGCGAGTACTGCGGCATAGCTTGCACAGGCGCCATTGCCGGTCATCAGATCGTAAGTGGCCGGATGAAAAAAATTGGCCTTGATTCCTGCAATGTTTTGTTCTGAAAAGAAAGCGAAACGGTTTTCTTCAAGTTGGTATGCTACCTGGTTTGCTTTTAATGCGAAGGCTTCTTTGCTGTGATTTTTTGGCAAGCTGTCCTTGATTTTTCGTGTGATGGCTGTAAAAAGTTCAGATTCGTATTTTGATTCTGTGCCGAAGAAAAAAACTGCAGCTAATAAAATTCCGTTCAGCGTAAAAAGCAGATGAAGGTTTTGGTGAATGCTTTTCAAGTTCCTGGAAAAATTCTTCATAATGATGATTGATAGGGTTTAATTTTTCAAATAGTTAGATATTGTTCACAAAAGGATTCTCAACAGACAAAAAATGTTGCTTCAGGTTTAATCCTTAATCCAGAAATTTATTTCTTATTTCCGGAGTTGGTATCATGCAGGTATCTTTTTGCCCAAACCATTTATACCTGTTTCGTCCAACCCATCTGTAAACTGCGTTGCGCATGAATGCCGGTATCAAATGGAAGACACGTAATAATTTCCATCCTCCGTTTAAATACCTGCATATTTCCAATACTGCAGATGATTCTGTAAATACTTTTGAATCATCAAAAAAAACAACTGATGTAATGATGTTGTGATCAATTCCCGCCTTTGAAAGTAATTCCTTTGCTGTATGGCCCTGTAACGGCGCAAATCTGAGATTGTCTTTATGATCTCTTTTCAACGCAAACTGAACCCAGTAGTTACAGAAATTGCAAACACCATCAAAGAAAACGATCCTCAGTGGTTTCTCCATTTGGCAATATTAAAAAAAGATTTGTTGTGTTTTTATGTTGTTTATAAATTCTGAAATTATTTTTCCGTACTGCAAAACTTAACATTGATAACTGATTGAATTTAATTAAGAAACAGTATTTGTCATGCATATATCATGCCGTGGTAATAATGGATGCAGCTCTGAACAAACCAATTTGCCGGCACATTTTTTTAATTTTATGAATATGGTATTAATAAAAAAGGACTGAATGCGTTCAGTCCTTTTTTATTGATTCAAAGTTGTGATTTATCCCATATTATGAAATACTTTCTGTACATCTTCATCCTGTTCCAAACGCTCAATCAGTTTACTTACATCTTCAGCCTGGTCATCAGTTACCGGTACTGTTGTGGAAGGAATCCATTCAACTTCAGCACTTAGCGGTGTAATACTTTTATCTTCCAGAGCTTTCTGCATGTTGCCAAAATCAGTAAATCCGCATCTTATTACCAGGATTTCTTCTCCGTTTTCACCTGTACCTTCACCCAACTCTTCCAGGCCAAAATCAATCAGCTCCAGTTCCATATCTTCTGCATTCAAACCTTCGGGTTTTAATTTAAACACCCCCATTTTCTTAAACTGAAAAGATACTGCCCCGCTGTTACCCAAGGCTCCGCCACCTTTATTAAAATGACTTTTTACGTTTGCTACCGTGCGAACATGATTATCTGTTGCAGTTTCAACCAAAATTGCAACACCATGCGGAGCATATCCTTCATATAAAATTTCGTCGAAGTTCTCCATTTCCTTACCCTGTGCCCGTTTGATGGCTGCTTCAATACGGTCTTTGGGCATGTTTACACTTTTTGCATTCTGCATGCAGCGGCGCAATGCAGGGTTGGTTGATGGATCCGGTCCACCGGCTTTCACTGCAATGGCAATTTCTTTACCAATACGTGTAAACTGCTTGGCCATTCTGTCCCAGCGGGCAAACATGGTACTCTTTCTAACTTCAAAAATCCTTCCCATAAAAAATGTGTTGACTTTTTTGTTTATGTTACCGGCTTTAGCACATTGTTAAGCTGCATTGGCGTCGCACTCTTGTACAAAAAGAATTTTGTTCGGCACCAAACAGCTTTCACACAACTGTTCCGGGCTGCAAATGTATGGCAATGCCGCAAAACAAAAAATGCCCCGCAAACTGCGGGGCATTTTTATTTTAAAATGATCTAATTCTGTTTTTCAAAATCGTCTGCTGTTGGTAAAATATCAGCAGGTTTAATATTGAGCTTGCTGTGATGGCGGCTGTAAACAAAGTATACTAACAGTCCTATAACCATCCATACCATTGCAACAGATAAAGTTTGAGTATCCAAACCAATAATCATTGCAGAGCAAATCAACACGCCTAACGTTGAAACAACCGGGTACAAAGGTGTTTTGAACGGGCGCTTGATTTCCGGAGCTTTTACTCTCAATATCCAAACTCCGGCACTTACCAGCACAAATGCAAACAATGTTCCGAATGAAGTAAGATCGCCGGCAACATGTCCGGGCACAAATGCTGCAAACAAGCCCACAAAAACAAACAGGATGATGTTTGCTTTATAAGGCGTTTTGAATTTAGGATGAATCTCTCCAAATGCTTTTGGAAGCAAACCATCATTACTCATGGTAAAAAAGATGCGGCTTTGCCCCATCAGCATTACAAGAATTACAGATGAGAAGCCTGCAAGTATGGCTACAGTTACCGCAGTAGCTAACCAGCTATATCCATGCATGTAAGTTGAAATGGCATAAGCAACAGATGCTTCACGTCCTTTTTCAGGATCAACAAAATCTTTCCAGCTTGCAACTCCGGTTAATACATGCCCGAATAAAATATAAAGAATAGTACAAACAACCAGCGAACCGAGAATACCAATGGGCATATCCCTTTTCGGGTTTTTTGCTTCCTGTGCAGCAGTACTTACAGCATCAAATCCAATAAACGCAAAGAAAACAATCGCTGCACCGCCGAGTACACCTCCTAACCCATGTTTGTTCCATCCGCTGTAATCGGCAATGACTTTGCCAGCCTGATCTTTTACAGGTGGCGTATCGGCAGGAATTAAATAAGGAGTATGATTAGCGGCACTGATGAATTTCCAGCCAATAAATATGAATACGATTACAATGGCTACTTTAATAAATACAATTACCATATTTACCATTGCCGATTCCTGGGTACCCTTAATTAATAATAACGTAAGCAGTAATAAAATTACAAGAGCTGGCGCATTCATAATTCCTGAATGATGAATACCTGCCGAATCAGTGAAACTTTCAAAAGGCGAGTGTGTCCATTCATACGGAATGCGCATGCCAAAAAGTTTATTCAGGTATTCGCTCCATGCAATTGAAACTGTTGCAGCACCCAGTGCATATTCCATAATCAAAGCCCAGCCAATAATCCAGGCAACCAGTTCACCCATGGTTGTGTAGCTGTAAGCATAAGCACTTCCTGCAATGGGAATCATTGCTGCGAACTCTGCATAACACAGTCCTGCAAAAGCGCAACCTATAGCCGCAACAATAAATGATAGTGTAACACCAGGGCCTGCAGCCTGACCAGCCGCAGCTGCTGTTCTTACAAATAAGCCTGCTCCAATAATGGCACCAATTCCAAGTGCAACCAGATTGGCAGGTCCTAATGTTCGTTTTAATCCTTTCTCTGCATCTTCGGCCTGAGCAAGAATTTGTTCAAGGGGTTTCTTTGCAAATAAACTCATACTGTATAGTTGATATTTAGTTTTACGGGTAAATGATTTGGAAAAGTATTGATTTATTCTAAAAAAATGACAAAAGATTTATCAACGGTTTGAAGGTTGCAATCTTTCAAACCTGAATACCGTATATTGCGCCACATAAAAACCGGTACATGAGTAAAGGCAACCGTTTAACGATTTACATATTGCTGGCAATGGCGTTGGGTGTTGTGGTGGGATATATTGTGCATACAAATGCTTCAACTGAATGGATAACCAGTTTTTCAAAAAACATTAAACTTCTCAGCAGCATTTTCATCCGTTTGGTTCAAATGATCATTGCTCCGCTTGTATTTTCAACTCTTGTGGTTGGCATTGCAAAGCTGGGCGATCTGAAAGCTGTTGGAAGAGTGGGAGGTAAAGCTTTGCTTTGGTTTATTTCAGCTTCACTTGCTTCGCTTTTACTTGGTATGCTGCTGGTGAATGTTTTTAAGCCGGGAACTTATATTGATCTGTCGCAGGCCGATACAGAAGGTGTAAAAGATTTAATGACAAAAACATCTTCTTTTTCATTGCAGAATTTTGTAGAACATATTATACCCAAAAGTCTGGTTGAAGCAATGGCAACCAATGAAATTCTGCAGATTGTTGTATTCTCCATTTTCTTTGGCGTAGCTGCTGCTGCAATCGGCGATTTTGCAAAACCGGTTGTAAAAGCGTTGGATGTGGTTTCTCACATCATTTTAAAAATGGTGAACTACGTTATGAATTTCGCTCCCATTGGTGTGTTTGGTGCCCTGGCGGCAGTTGTAGCAGCAAAAGGCCTGGGTATTTTTAAATTTTACTTTGTTTATTTCGCTTACTTCCTTGTGGGTATTGCCATCTTGTGGTTGGTGCTTATTGGTGTTGGCTATTTAATACTTGGTTCAAGAATGAACATTCTTTTGCGGAGAATTGGCGGCCCGTTGTTAATTGCATTCAGTACCACCAGCAGTGAAGCAGTTTTTCCCAAGCTTACGGAAGAGCTGGAGCGTTTTGGTTGTAAGGATAAAATTGTATCATTTGTTTTGCCGCTTGGTTATTCGTTTAATCTTGATGGCAGCATGATGTACATGACTTTTGCAAGTCTTGCTATTGCACAGGCCTACGGTATTCATCTCGAACTCGGAACACAGTTAACTATGCTGCTGGTGTTAATGTTAACGAGTAAAGGAATTGCAGGTGTACCAAGAGCATCGCTGGTGGTTGTACTTGCCACTTGCGCTATGTTTAACATTCCGCCGGAAGGCGTGGCTCTCATTTTACCAATTGACCATTTTTGCGATATGTTCAGAAGTATGACAAATGTGGTTGGTAATGCACTCGCAACATCAGTTGTAAGTAAATGGGAAGGCGAATTAACTGACGGAGACATTTCTGCAGCATCATAAAAAAATTAATTCAGACGATTTATGTACAGATTTACTATTCGATTCATTGTTTGTTTGACAGCTTTACTTTTTATTGGAACTGTGAATGCACAGCAGGTTAAAGTAAAAGTATTTAACCAGTATGAAGCTCCTGTTGATGCTTTTACAATTGACGGGAAAGATTATCACACTGCAAAGGATGGTACTGTTGAAATTCCTGTTTCGGGAATGGATTCTGTTACTTTTGATGCAAAGGAATACAAACCGTTGAAAGTTGCTGTATCTGATCTGGTTGATGGAGGAACTGTAGCCATGCATAAAGTATTTACATGGAAAGACATTCTTAATCCCATGTTTTACATTAAATACGGCGGGTTGTGGCTGTTGTTGTTTATTATTTTTGCTGAAACAGGTTTGTTTGTCGGTTTCTTTTTACCTGGTGACAGTTTATTGTTTGTTGCCGGCATTTACAGCGGTAACCTTGCACATGAATTTTTAAGTTTAATCGGGCTTGGTTCAATTAATAATGAATGGCTGTCGCTGCTTGTATTGGTAAGCCTTCTTTCCGTTGCAGGTATTTTTGGAAATATTATTGGCTACTGGACAGGAAAAAAGATTGGTCCTGCCATGTATCATTGGAAAGATAACCTGCTGTTTAAAAAGCGTTACCTGCACGAAGCACATGAGTTTTATGAAAAGCATGGTGTAATTGCAATAGTGTTTGCCAGGTTTCTTCCTTTTATCAGAACGTTTGCTCCAATTGTAGCAGGCATTGTTGATATGGACAAAAAGAAGTTTATGTTCTTCAATATAGTCGGCAGTATTTCATGGGTAGTCAGTATGATTTTTGCCGGTCATTTTCTTCAGATATGGGTAATGAACCAGTTTGGAATTGAACTGAAAGACAAACTGGAACTTATTGTTATCATTATCATCGTAGTAACTACAGCACCGGTATTCTGGAAAGTTCTGTTTGGGAAAAAGAAATCTGATACAAAGCCAAATTCCTGAGTACAGGATGAATGCAACCAGCCATAACAAAACTGTTTTATCGCTGCCGGTTATTGTGGCAGCACTTGGTTACTTTGTTGATATTTACGACTTACTGCTGTTTACAATAGTACGGGAACCAAGTTTAACTGGAATTGGTGTAGATAAAACCAATACAGCACAGATGCTTGCTGCCAGTACAAAAATTATCAACTGGCAAATGATCGGTTTGCTCATTGGTGGAATTATCTGGGGTGTTATTGGCGATAAAAAGGGAAGGTTAAGCGTATTGTTTGGTTCAATTCTGTTGTATTCTGTTGCAAACTTTGTTACAGGTTTTGTAACGTCTGTGGATCATTATGCTTATGCAAGATTTGTGGCGGGAATTGGTTTGGCTGGTGAACTGGGTGCTGGAATTACACTGGTAAGTGAACTTCTTCCAAAAAATAAACGGGGTGTAGGTACTTCACTTGTTGCCGGGATTGGTTTGTTTGGGGCTGTGTTCGCTTATTTTACATTTAAATTCACCAACGACTGGAGATTATGTTATAAAATTGGTGGGGGACTGGGAATTGCCTTGCTTGTACTTCGTGTAAGTGTTGCAGAAAGCGGCATGTTTAATCAAGTAAAGGAAATGAACGTATCCCGTGGTAATCTGCTCATGTTTTTTAATGATGCAACACGTTTCAGAAAATACATATTAGCTATCGTTATCGGGTTGCCAACATGGTATGTAATTGGTATCCTGGTTAATCTCAGCAACCGGTTTGCAAAAGAGTTTTATGGTGATACGCATATTGACAGTGGCCGTGCTATCATGTTTGCTTATGCTGCTATTGCTATTGGCGATATTACCGTAGGATTGGTAAGCCAGTATTTTAAGAGCAGGAAAAAAGCATTGTATCTTTTCTATGCGTTGAATATCCTTGCCGTTCTGCTTTTCTTTTCACCACTGAACAATACTGATACTGTAATGTATCTTACCTGTGTTCTGCTTGGCTTCAGTACAGGTTATTGGGCAATTTTTGTTACAATGGGTGCCGAACAGTTTGGTACAAATCTTCGTGCAACTGCAGCAACCACTATTCCAAATATGGTGCGGGGAGCTTTACCTTTAATTAATATGATGTTTCTTGACCTGTTTCAAAAAACATGGAATTGGTCAATAACAAAAAGTGGTATCGTAACCGGAGTAATTGTTATTGCAATAACTTTAGTGGCAGCATATTTTACAGAGGAAACATTTCATAAAGATCTGAATTATGTGGAAGGGGAGGAGATGTTGCCTTAATACCGGATGATGCTTATAGTAAATTGTCAGTAATAGCTATGAACTTTAGAGTATGAAATTTCTTGTTGTACGTTTTTCTTCTATTGGCGATATTGTTTTAACAACTCCAGTTGTACGTTGTTTAAAACAGCAAATGCCCGATGCCGAAATTCATTATCTCACTAAATTCAGTTTTCATAAAGTTATTGCTTCAAACCCTAATATTGATAAGTTTTATTACCTCAATAATGACTGGGATTTGCTTGTTCATGAGCTGAAAGAAGAGAACTATGATTATGTTATTGACCTGCATCACAATCTCCGCACCATCAAATTAAAAAAGGCTTTAAAAGTAAAATCATTTGCTTTTAATAAGCTCAATATTGAAAAGTGGCTGATCACCAATCTTAAAATTAACCGTATGCCTGATGTGCATATTGTTGACCGTTACCTTGAAACTGTAAAGTTGTTTGCTGTAAAGAATGATGGTAAAGGATTGGATTATTTCATTCCTGAAAATGAAATAACAAAACCGGTTGATCTTCCTCATTCACATTCACTCGGTTTTATCGGGATTGTGATTGGAGCAGCACATGCAACAAAAAAACTGCCTGTTCATAAGTTAAAAGAATTATGTTCCTTAATTGATCATCCACTGATACTATTAGGTGGTCCGGAAGATAAGGCTGCAGGTGATGAAATTGCTTTGGTTGACAATGTAAAAATTTACAACGCCTGTGGTAAATTTTCAATTAATGAAAGCGCCGATCTTGTAAAAAAAGCAAAACTGGTTATAACACATGATACAGGCTTAATGCATATTGCCGCTGCATTTAAAAAGCCAATCATCAGTATATGGGGAAATACTGTTCCGGCATTTGGCATGACTCCTTATTTTGGTAATCATCCTGTTGTTTCTCAAAAATTTGAAGTTAGTCAGCTACGGTGCAGGCCATGTTCAAAAATCGGTTATCAGCAATGTCCAAAAAAACATTTTAAATGCATGGAGATGCAGGATATTCAGCAAATTGCTGCAATGGCCCAGGACTGGGCAAAAAAAATGCGATAAAAAAACGGCTTCAGAAATGAAGCCGTTTTATATTTCTTAAAAGCTGAATTATAAAGTCTTCAGCACATCGTTCATTGCTCTTACAGCATCGGCACTTTTATTGAACATTGCCTGCTCATCTTCTGTTAACTGCAGATCAATAATTTTTTCCCAACCTGTTTTGCCAATAACTACAGGCACGCCAAGACAAATATCTTTTTGACCATATTCGCCTTCCAGCAACACACTGCAGGTGCGGAGTTTTTTCTCATCTCTTAAAATTGATTCAACTAATACTGCAACAGCAGCACCAGGTGCATACCATGCAGAAGTTCCGAGAAGACCTGTAAGTGTAGCACCGCCAACCATTGTGTCTTTTACAATTTTATCCTGTTGTTCCTGGCTTAAATAATTTGTAACAGGAACACTGTTCCAGGCAGCGTGGCGTATAAGCGGAATCATTGTAGTATCGCCGTGGCCCCCAATTACAACACCATTTAAATCAGAAGGGCTGCAACGAAGGTGCTGGCTGATCTGATATTTAAAGCGGCTGCTGTCGAGTGTACCACCCATTCCAATAATTCTGTTCTTTGGTAAACCGGTTGATTTTAATGCATGGTAAGCCATTGTATCCATCGGGTTACTTACAATGATAATAATTGCATTGGGAGAATGCTTGAGAATTTCGTCGCAAACATTTTTTACAATACCTGCATTAACTGTAATCAGTTCTTCACGAGTCATACCCGGTTTACGGGGAAGACCGGAAGTAACCACCACCACATCACTATCAGCTGTTTTGCTGTAATCGCCTGTAACACCGGTAATCTTTGTGTCGAAGCCAAGAAGAGTTGCAGTTTGCATCATATCCTGTGCTTTACCTTCTGCAAGACCTTCTTTAATATCAAGTAAAACCAGCTTACGGCAGATTTCTTTGCGGGCAATATTATCGGCACAAGTAGCTCCTACAGCTCCGGCACCTACAACAGTAACTTTCATAATTAATCAACAAATTTAGTTGTGAGGAATAAAATTGTGCCGCAAAGGTATTGGAGGTTAGTGAAAGTCAAAAAAGGAAATTATCTTTATTTGTTTAAAAAAAATACCATGATCATTGTTTATATCATTCTTATCGTTATAGTACTGGTGCTTTTGTGGGCCGCAATCCTTCCCGGAAAATATTTTATCGAAAAAACGATTGTAATTAACCGTCCTGCCGCTGAAGTTTATAACAAAGTAGCTGACCTCAATCATTATAAAGAGTGGAATCCATGGCAAAAAACCGACCCCGGTGCAATGGCCAGCATTTCTGGAGAAGCGGGTCATGTTGGCCATAAATACCACTGGAACGGAAAAAAAGTTGGAGAGGGGCATTTAACTGTTCGTTCGGTAGCACCCGGAAAAGCAATCAATTTCGACCTGGAGTTTATTAAACCCTGGAAATCAAAAGCAGTAGATGCATGGGATTTTACAGAAACAAGTGATGGTGCAAAGACTGTTTGGCGCAATACAGGCGAGCTGCCTTTTCCTGTTGCAAGACTAATGGGGCCATTTCTGCAAAAACAGTTAAATAAGCAATTTGAGGAAGGATTAAAAAATTTAAAGGAACTCTGCGAAAAGTAATACATCCGCATATAATTCAAAAACCTCACATGCCTGTGTATGTGAGGTTTTTTTTGAGCATCAGGGAAAAAAGAAAATATTTCTTTTTGTTATTACGAATTTTTCGTAGTTTTACGAAAAATTCGTAAAATGGTAGAAAAGCTTACACAACAGGAAGAGGAAGCAATGCAGGCAGTGTGGCGTAATGGAGAAGGGAATGTGAAGGCGTTCCTTGATAATCTTGATATAGATATTCCATACACAACGCTGGCTTCAACTATCAAAAATCTTGAAAAGAAAGGTTATTTAACCAGCAGAATGGTGGGGAACGCCTATTTATATAAACCCTCCATTACAGAAGAAGAATACAAGAAAAAATTCATGAACGGATTTGTAAAAGAGTATTTCGAAAATTCTTATAAGGAACTCGTAAACTTTTTTGTAGAACAGAAAAAACTTTCGCCTGGAGAGCTGAAGGAAATTATTGAAATGATTGAAGGGAAGAAGTAAACATTCTTTTTCAAACTTTATTTAACAGCCATGCCTTTTATACTAGAATATCTTTTAAAAGTTTCGATTGTACTTGCCGTAGTGTATGCCTTTTATCAGCTGTTCCTGCGCAGGTTAACATTTTATAACTGGAACAGGTGGTATTTACTCGGATACAGCGTATTGAGCTTTTTTATTCCTTTTCTGAATGTAACTGATTTTTTATTTACGCATGAACTGCAGCAATCAAAAGTGGTGCAGCTTGTTCCGGTTTTTGAAAATGTACAGGTTACAACACAACAGGTTTTTTTGTGGAATAAAGAAACAATCATGCTGGTTGTATTCCTTACCGGTATTGCTGTTATGATTGCAAAACTGATGTTTCAGTTGTTTTACATGAAACAAATGCAGAATCGGGCTGCTTTACTTTCATCGGGTAAAGTAAACCTCTATCATGTAAATGAAAACATTGTTCCGTTTTCTTTTCACAATTCCATTTTTATTAATAAGACTTTGCATACTGAAGTTGAGTTGCAGGAAATCATCCGCCACGAGTTTGTGCATGTAAAGCAAAAACACAGTATTGATATTTTACTGGCAGAACTGGTGTTTATTGTTTTGTGGTTTAACCCTTTTGCATGGCTGATGCGTAAAGCCATCAGGCAAAACCTGGAATTTATAGCCGATCATAAAGTGCTTGAAGACGGAATTGACAAAAAACAATATCAATATATGCTGCTGAAAGTGATGGGTAACACCCAATTCAGCATTACACAAAAATTTAATTTCTCCTCATTAAAAAACAGAATTGTTATGATGAATAAAATCAAATCGGCAAGAGTACAGTTGCTCAGGTTTATGTTTATACTGCCTTTAGTTGCAGTGTTGTTGCTTGCTTTCAGAAGTAATTACAGGAACAGCTATGACAAAATGCCCAATAAAGCGTTCACTGCTGCTTCTTCAAAATTACAGTTGGATACTTTGCCTGCACCACCGGCACCTGTTCCTGCTACTGAAATTTTGACTGTGAATGTTACAAAGAAAGACACTGTACAGAAAGTTGAAATTGTTTTAAAGGATGGTAAAAGAGAGGTGTATAATCTAAACGATGCAAAACAAAAAGAAGAGTTTGAGAAAAAATATGGTAAGCTTAACCCACCACCACCACCTGCCAAAAATCATCTGAACCTGAATGGAGAAATAAGAACTGTAAATGTAGAAAACAGGGATGGTAAGGAAACGGTAACAATTGTATTGAAAAATGATAAAACAGAAGTATATGATTTAAACGACCCGAAACAAAAAGCTGAAATGGAGTCTAAGTATGGAGCAGTTGCACCACCGCCACCACCTCCTCCTGTAAAAACTACAACAGGAGTAAGGATTGTTGAAGTAAAGCCTGCAATGAACAATAAAGGTTATTATGTTACTGTGGCCGATAACCAGGGAGAATGTGTTGTGATTGTAAAAGATAAAAACAAAAAGATTGTTGAAGCTGTTACATTAAGTGACTGGGATGCAAAAAAAGATTCTTATGAAAAAAAATACGGAACAATTCCGCCACCACCTCCTCCAACAAAGATTAAAACTGTAACAGTTACTTCAGCAGGTGTGGCGAATAGTACAACAAATACGAACCTTGTTGAAAAGGTTGTAGTTGGCCATCCTTTAAAAACTACTGCCGATCCGCTTTATATAATTGATGGAAAGGAAGCAACGAAAGAGGAAGTGAATAAACTTGATCCCAATAGTATTGAAAGCATAAACGTTTTAAAAGATGAATCAGCAAAGGCTGTTTATGGTGAAAAAGCAAAGAATGGCGTAATAATGATTGCAACAAAAAAGAAAACTACTACTCTGAAGTTGGAAAAGTAGATGATGCAATAAGGCTGTAGCCAAACAAATAAAAAACTAATTCAGCAGTTTAATTAACTCTTCTGTTTTTACGCCACCATCGTAAAAGTTCAGAAGAGTTCTTTTTTTATTGTAAACTGCTATTCCCGGCAGATAACCATTTTGAAAATATTTGGGGAAATAGAAAAGAACATCCCGTCCCATAATAATGTTCTTATGTTTTGCAATGTTCATTTCGTTATAAAACGCTTTCATTTTTTCAAAGGGAAGGGTTGTTGACATTACAATTTGTGTTTCTTTAAATTCTTTAATGTGCGATAGCAATTCTTCGGTTTGAAGGCGGCAATGCTCACATTCAGGACTGAAGCCAATAAGAATGATGTTTTTCTTTGGCGATAATGCACTGTTGTAAAAAACTGAACTGTCGGCCAGCAGTAATTTAAAATCGGGGAAAGGAACTCCTTTCAGGTGTACGGGGATTGAATCCTGTTTATCAGAAGCAAGTAAACCGTTTATTAAAAGCAGAAATAGTACAACGCTGAACATTTTTTTCATACTGCAATTTACATAGCAGCAATTTAACAGGCTGTTAAACGTGTTGCCATGAAACCAGAACCCCGAAGTGAGTGACACAACAGGCGATGCCAGTGGCTATACAGCCGGTTACAAAATCTTTTGCTGCCACTTGCTGGCAAGTGCCGTTGCCTTATATTTGCAGCCTCAAAAAAAAGGTTTATGGCAAATACTTCTGATATAAGTCGTGGTATGATTATCAAAATTGACGGCAGCTTATACAAAATTGTAGAGTTTGGTGAAAACAAAACTGCCCGTGCAGCGGCAAAAGTTTGGGCTAAACTGAAAGGGGTTGACAACAACCGCTCAGTTGAACAAACCTGGAACAGTGGTGAAACAATTTACCCTGTGCGTGTTGAACGTAAGGAATTTCAGTTCCTTTACAAAGACGATACTGGTTATAACTTCATGAACAACGAAACCTTTGAGCAGATTACTGTTCAGGAAAATGTGATTGATGCTCCCCAGTTTTTGGTAGAAGGGGCCGGCGTTTCGGCATTGATTAATACTGAAACAGATTTACCGATGAGTGTGGAACTGCCCGATAAAATTGTAATGAAGGTAACCTACAGTGAACCCGGAATGAAGGGTGATACTGCAACCCGTACCTTAAAGCCTGCAACTGTTGAAACAGGCGCTACCGTTATGGTTCCGTTGTTTGTAAACGAAGGCGAAACCATCCGCATTAACACCAAAACAGGTGAGTATGTGGAAAGGGTTAAGGAATAAAAAAGCATTAAATTTTGAAATGGGCTGACTCAAAATCAGCCCATTTTTCATTAAAAACTGTGGGTTTTTGGTCGAAAAGGCCTCGTTTTGTTTCAATTTTGAAGAAAATCAGGCTGTTCTGCTGTATTATCCCTTATCTTAGCCGCCCATAAATATTTTTCATTTTAAAACCTCACGATCATGGATTTTAAACAAATTCAGGAGTTGATTAAAATGGTCAACAAATCCAATCTCAGTGAACTTAGTATTGAAGAAAAAGATTTCAAGATTACCATAAAGCAAAAAGAAGACGTATTACACCAGGCTGTTGCTGCGCCGGTTGTACATGCTGCTGCACCAGTTGCCGCTCCGGCGCAAGTTGTTGCCCCTGCTGCTGAAAAGAAAGCAGTTGTTGAAGATACCAGCAAGTATGTAGCGATTAAAAGTCCGATGATCGGAACTTTTTACAGAAAACCTTCTCCTGATAAGCCTGTATTTGCTGAAGTTGGAGATGATGTTACTCCTGGAAAAGTGGTTTGTATTATTGAAGCCATGAAATTGTTTAATGAAATTGAAAGTGAAGTAAAAGGTAAAATTGTGAAGGTGTTGGTTGAAGACCAGTCGCCGGTTGAATTTGATCAGCCGTTATTCCTTGTGGATCCGAGTTGATTTGAAAATGTACTGATTTGAGAATTTGAAATGCTGATGCAGTTTCAGATTCCCAGGTCGTTGTTTCCAATTTTCCAATTCTCAAATTTTCAAATTCATTCCATGTTTAAAAAAATATTAATTGCCAATCGTGGCGAAATTGCGTTACGGATTATCCGCACTTGCCGTGAAATGGGAATTAAAACAGTTGCTGTTTATTCAACAGCCGATAAAGAAAGCCTGCACGTAAAATTTGCCGATGAGGCAGTATGTATAGGAAAACCCGCTGCAACAGAATCTTACCTCAACGTTCCGAATATTATTGCTGCTGCAGAAATTACAAATGCAGATGCTATACACCCTGGTTATGGATTCCTGGCCGAAAATGCAAAGTTTGCAGAAATATGCAGGCAGAACGGCATTAAGTTTATTGGCCCAACACCCGAACAGATTATGGCGATGGGTGATAAAATCACCGCAAAAGAAACCATGATTAAAGCGGGCGTTCCGGTTATACCGGGCAGTGATGGTTTACTTGAGAGTGTGGAGCAGGCGATTGAACTTGGTCACCAGATTGGTTATCCTGTAATATTAAAAGCTACAGCAGGTGGTGGTGGTAAAGGTATGCGAGTGGTTTGGGGTGAAGATGAGCTGGAGCGGAATTATCACATGGCTAAAACCGAAGCAGCAGCTGCATTTAAGAACGATGGGATTTACATGGAAAAGTTTGTTGAAGAACCCCGTCATATTGAAATACAGGTTGCCGGCGATAAGTATGGTACAGTTTGCCATTTAAGTGAAAGAGATTGTTCAATTCAACGCCGTCATCAAAAACTGGTCGAAGAATCACCTTCTCCGTTTATGACGCCTGAACTTCGTAAAGCCATGGGCGATGCAGCTTGTAAAGCGGCTTCTGCAATTGGATATGAAAGTGTTGGAACAATTGAATTTCTTGTTGACAAGAACCACGATTTCTACTTTATGGAAATGAATACCCGTATCCAGGTTGAACATTGTGTAACAGAAGAAGTGACCAACTTCGATTTAATTAAAGAGCAGATATTGATTGCAGCAGGCGAAAAAATCAGCGGCGAAAATTATGAACCGCAGATGCATGCAATCGAATGCCGCATAAATGCTGAAGATCCCTATCATGATTTCAGACCATCACCCGGAAAAATCACAGTACTTCATCAGCCCGGTGGTCATGGAATAAGAGTTGATTCGCATGCGTATGTTGGTTATGTTATTCCTCCTTATTATGATTCAATGATTGCGAAAATTATTGCTGTCGCCCGCACAAGAGAAGAAGCAATCAATACTATGAGCCGGGCATTAAGCGAATATGTAATTGAAGGTGTAAAGACAACAATCCCTTTTCATAAGCAGTTAATGAAAGATGAAAATTTCCGCAAAGGAAATTTCACAACAAAGTTTCTTGAGTCTTTTGAAATGAAGTAAAACTCATTTTTTTATATTTTATTAAAGGCATATCAACAGGTATGCCTTTTTTACTTCGTAGATGTACGATGGTGTAATGTATTTATCCGTTATGGTATAAACGGTTTAATACTTAATCTTTTGATAGTAGAATAATTTAAGCGTATTTAGTTTTTTTTAATAATTAATTACATTATGTTTGCTAAGTGTTTTTATCTAATATCCGAATAAACTAAAGCAATTATTAGTTCTTACAGATCATTTTTTTATGGAGTTCTTGTTACACGAAACAATGCAAGATGAAATAATTGAATGAATGATTTGTTCGAGTTAGATGTTGCAAAAAATCCGACATATGGTAAAACTAATCTGTAAAACATTTTTTGTTTTATTTGTTATTGCAATCAGCAATAACCGAAGTGTTAGTGCTCAGTGCACTAATGTATCGTTGAACTGGGATTACCTGGATTATTTCACTTATACAAATAATTATACATCCGCCCAGGGCTATCTTTCATCCAATCTTTTTTCAAGAACACAAAGTTTTGCATTTGGTACACAACGTGTAATATTTGTGCATAATTATGCAGATGCCAGCAGTACTGGTGAAAGTGCAAACCATACTGCAGAAACAGGTAGTTATGGTACGGGTGAAGATATCCGTTTTATTGGTGACGGAACTGTTACAATTACTTTCGAAAATGAAGTAACCAACCTGCAATTTTCAATGTACGATGTTGACAGGAATCAACGTGTAAGATTTGATGCCCGTAATGCAGCTAATGTTCAACAATCTGTAACGTTGACAAGACTTGGAGGAGGATCGTCTATTTTAACCACTTCAAATGGCACTTCAGCTGAAGCACAAGCTGAATCAAGCACAAATGTTGCAAACACATCAGTAAATGCCACTTTTAATATTGATGTTGCAGGGCCGGTTAAAACCATTACAATCTCAATTGATCAGACGAATACAAATGCATCTGAAGATGGCTCGTTTTATCTTTCAGATATAACAGCTTGTTCAACCGGAAGTTTTACTACTGACTATTTTAATGTTTCCAGGCCATTTACCGGGCAGCCCGGTTATGTATTGGTAGCAGTTGACAGGAGTATTTATATTGTAAACCCTGCCAATGGAAATGCAAAATTGATGTTTACCGATAATACTACTCCTTTAGGTGCCATTACAGCCACGAATAAATGTAATATCAACTCATTCGGGTACGATCCCTATAATCGTATTTTATACTACGTATATAGTTTAACGGATAATCCCGGGGCTAACCGGATGTTGCGTAAATACGATTTTAATACGGGTGTAATCAGTACTGTTTTAAGTGATGTATCAAGTACAACATATGGTGTTGGTGTAGGAATACCTTTGGTTACTTCTACTTCAGGCGTAAGTAATCGTGGTATAGGTATGGAATCTGCAGCAGCAGCATTTTATGACGGATCTTTGTATCTGGGAATTGAAACAACCAATAAAAGCAGTGCAACGAGTGTTCTCGCATCGTCAAACAGGGAAACAGTTATCTGGAAGATTGATTTTGATGGTTCAGATGTGCCTTACCGGGCAAGCCAGGTTTTTGCAATGCCTGTTGATAATGGCGTGAATACATTATTACACGACTGGTCTGATTTTGTCATCAACAATGGAATGTTGTACGATTTTGATGGGGCAGGGGCCTCATCTCAGACAGATATTTATCAGATGGATTTATTTACAAGGGCAGTCACAAATTTTGATGCACCGGCTTCGGCTTATCCAATTGTTGCAGAAAGATTCGTTCCGGGTCAGGTGTGTTTAGATTGGTCAGGTGGGCTTTACAATGTTACAACTACATCTCCCGGGGGTGGTGTTATAACACCTTACATAGCTACATACAACCCGGCAACCGGCAGAATTGGAACAAAGTTTAATATTACAAATCCTTCTATTCCTGCTACTCCAAGTGTGGGTGATGCAGGCGAAGCCTTCAGACCGCTGGTAGATTTTGGTGATGCTCCTGCAACATTTGATCCGGATCCCTGGAGCCCGGCATTACATGAAAGAGATGATAATTTGAGACTTGGTTTAACTTTCGATGATGAATGGAATAAAACTTCGTCTTCCGACGCTACGGCTGATGGTGCAGATGAGGATGGAATAGCCGGAAGCCTTACTGTTGGGCCAGGTTCAACGAGTTTCGCCTTCTCTGTAAGTGTATATAACAACACCGGATCAGATGCAACCTTGGCTGGCTGGATTGATTTAAATAATGATGGAGTTTTTCAGGCAAGTGAAGGCAGAACAATTACTGTACCTACCGGTGCAGGTCAGCAATCCGTTTCGATTGGCTGGTCTTCGGTAACAGTATCGGCCTCAGTTGGCTCAACGATATTCCTGCGACTTCGGTTAACGTCTGCTGCAAATGGTATGACCACTTCAAACGCAACAGGTTTTTTTGACAATGGCGAGGTGGAAGATTATCCTGTAAACATCGCTTATATATTGCCGGGTGCCATTACATTTAATGCTGTTAAACTGAATAATACTTCAGCAGAGGTAACATGGAAGTCTGCTGTTGAAATAAACACGTTGAAATATATCGTTCAGAGAAGTGCGGATGGCATCAAATGGGAAAATGCTTATGAAGTTCAGGCGGGTGGTAACAACAACTTATATAAGTTTATTGACTTGCATCCTTACAGCCCTGATAGTTATTACAGAATTGCAACGGTGAACACGAATCATTCAAACGATTATACCAATACAGCTAAATTAATTTTTGGCGATGTTAACAGGTTAAGCATTTCTCCCAACCCAACCCATGGAGTTGCCAATATCAATATCACATCATTAACCGGGGGTAATGCCTCAATATCTGTAATTGATATGAAGGGCAGGGTTGTACTTACACAAAACGCATATCTGTTCAGCGGTAACAGTAAAATTAATCTTTCCGGGATTGATAAATTAAGCGGAGGGTTGTATAAAGTAAATGTTCAGTTAAACTCAGAAGTGTTTACTACATCATTAATCATACAAAATAATAAATAGAATTTTCTTTCAGGAAACAAAGACGTTTAGAATTAATATCCAATATCATGAAACCACTTGTAAAACTTAGTATTTTTAGTTCAATTCTGCTTGTTTTTACTTTTTCAGTTTTCGCTCAGGAAAAATACAGTACCGTAAGAATTTACCCCGTTAAAGACAGGGTAAAGATGGGGAAATTATTAGGAGACCTGGTTATTGATCATTTTTATGAAGACGGGAAAGGCATTGTTGTTGAAATAGGTCAGCCCGAATTAAAAAAATTAAAAGCATCCGGCTTTAAATATACTGTACTTGTTGACGATGTTTATGACGAAGTAAGAAAGCAGAACAAAAAATATTTTGAAGACAGGGCTGCCGGTCGTGTGGCGATAGAAGAAACCAACAATACAGTCGCAAATATTATAACAACTCCTTCAGCTTTTGTTGTGCAGGGTACTTTTGGAGGTTATTACAGTTTTGCACAGATGGAAACAGCAATGACAAATCTGGCAGCAACTTATCCAACGATTGTAACAAAAACTTCACTTGGCACTTCAATTGAAGGAAGGGATATCTGGTGCATTAAAATATCAGATAATGTTGCAACAGATGACGCAACTGAACCCGATATTTTATATATGGGCTTGCAGCATGCAAGAGAGGCTATTACAGGTAGCAGTATGCTTTTCTTTATGCAATACCTGGCTGAACAATATGCAGCAGGTAATTCCAAAATTGTAAACCTGGTGAATAACAGGGAAATTTATATTATACCCTGTGCAAACCCGGATGGCTGGGAATATAACAGAACTACTGCCGGAGGAAGTTTAAATGCAATTGGTGGCGATCAACGTAAAAACAGGCGTAACGTTGGTAGTGATGCAACAGGCCAAAAAGGTGTTGACCTAAACAGGAACTGGGGTGTTGACTGGGGAAATTGCAGTGCCCCGATTCTGGGAACGGCATCAAGTTGTGGCGCAGGAGGAGTATCTAATCAAAGTCTGGAAACATATTACGGTGCTTCGGCATTTTCAGAGCCTGAAACGCAGGCTATCAGAAATTTAGTAATGGCAGCAGGTAAAAATTTTGTAGCGGGTTTTGATCAGCATGCCTATGGTCCCTATTATTCACTTCCTTATGGCAGAAGAAGTTTGCATACGGGTGGTTTACCGCTTGCAGATTCTTTGTATTTATACAACACTTCAGCTTTAATGGGTCAGTACAATGGAATGAGAGCAAACGATAGCTATGGTGCATTAGGCTATGAAGTAGCGGGAGGTTTCAAAGACTGGATGTTGATGGGTGATATAGGAACAGGTTCTAAAATAAAAGCATATGGATTAACAGGTGAAGGAGCTGCTGGAGGTGGAACTGGTGGATCTATGGGGAACTTCTGGGCACCGGCAGCACAGATTATTAATTTATGTAAAGGAATGTGTTATCAAAATCTGCAATTGGCATTTACTGCAGGTTCTTATGTTGACTTACAGGATGAAAGTGATATGGCTGTTACATCAACTACCGGAAATTTTAATTTTCTTGTAAGAAGAATGGGTTTGGCAAATGCACCGGTAACTGTAACAATGATACCGCTTGAAAATATTTCAGTAGTTGGTACTCCTGTTACAATTGCAAGTTTGCCGAATTACAACGACACATATTCCGGCAGTATCAGTTATACTTTGCCCGGTTCTATTCCAAATGGTCAACGGGTAAAATTTGCATGGAAAGTTGAAACCGGCGGCCAGACTTTCTATGATACAATTACTAAAATGTACAATCCTGTTCAGTTATTGTTTGATAATATGGATGGCACTTTTGCAACAAACTGGACAAACACAACAGGAACAAACTGGGGTTTTACTTCTGCCGGAACCGGTTATGGTGGTACAGGAAAAGCATTGTCAGAATCTCCGACAGGAAATTATACAACTTCATCAACCCGTGTAGTAAGGTATAATTCAACATTTAATTTATCTGATGCTACTGCTGCCTATCTCAACTTCTGGATTAAACACCGTGCAGAAAATTTCAGAGATAAACTGCAGGTTCAGGCTTCTTCTGATGGATCAACATGGACAGCAATTGCTGGTTCAACCACAATTAAGGAACCCGGAACTTTAGATGGGAGCACAATCAACGGACAGCCTGCATTTACAGGAATCAGAAATAACTGGACAAGACAAACCTTCGACCTCAGTGCATACTTAGGGCAGGCAACTGTTTATATACGCTTCAGCTTTACATCCGATGCTGATGCTTCATCATTTACCGGTGAATTAGATGATGGCTTTTCAATTGATAATCTAAAGGTGATTAAATCAACTTCTGTTCTTACCACACTCCCTGTTGAGTTTGTAAACTTTTCCGGGAGACTTACCAACGAAAATACGGTTGAGTTAAACTGGGAAGCATATACCGATCAGTCGCATGATCATTTTGAAATTGAAAAATCTTTAAACGGTAATACGTTTACAAATATTGGAACGTATGCCGGTTATCCGCCGTTCCGTTTTTACGATAAACTCCCTGTTCCGGGAAGCAATTATTACAGAATTAAACAGGTTGATAAAGATGGTCATTATACATACAGTAAGATCATTGAAGTAATTGCAAACAGGGTGGCAGCAAAACTGACGCTGTATCCAAACCCCGCAGTTGATCAGTTACAGGTTCGTTTTCATGCTCCTCAAAGCGACCGTTATGTTATCCGCTTTGTAAATATGCAGGGAACAGTTGTTAAAGAAGAGCAGGTGCAGCTTACTTCCGGTGCAGCACAACTGCAATTGAATGTGCAATCACTGCGTCCGCAGTTTTACCTGGTTCGTATTTTTAATACACAAAATGAACTGATCGGTACAGAACGTTTTCTTAAGCAATAGATGAGAGATGTTTAAATAATAAAAAAGAAAGTCCCCGCAAGGGGATTTTCTTTTTTTATTCATGTTGTAATGATAAATAGAATTACTTTTATTTATATAAACCTCAATCATGATCAGACGTATAATTGCTGCCTGTATTGCAATGTTCATACTAGGCAACCTGTTCTCCCAAAAACCAGTTGTGTTTTCCCGTGTTAAAATTTCTGCAACCAGTGATCAGTTAAACCGTTTACTGCAAAAAGGCGTGAGCTTTGATGAAGCAAGTGAACGAAAAGGAAATGTCATCACCGGTGAATTTTCCGCTGCTGATCTTGCGATCATAAAGCAGGAAAACATTAAGATAACCTACCTGGTGAATGATATTACAGAAGACTTCGTAAAAAGAAACAGTACTGCTGCATTTGAAGCAAGAGTAATGGCTGCAACATCAGCAGTGCCGCCCGGATTTAACTATGGTTCAATGGGCGGTTATTACACATTTGCAGAAATGGAGCGTGAACTTGATTCATTAAAAATGATGTACCCCGGTTTAATCACAACAAAAGTGAACCTGGGTAACAGTCTTGAAGGCAGGCCAATCTGGATGATAAAAATTTCTGATAACCCGGATGTGGATGAAAATGAACCGGAAGTTTTTCTCAACGGTCTCATTCATGCAAGAGAGCCTATTTCAATGACGAACCTGATTTATTTCATGCAATATATCCTGGCTAATTATCAAACTGATCCTGAATTAAATTGCCTGATTAATAACAGGGAAATATACATCGTGCCATGTATGAATCCTGATGGATATGTGTACAACCAGACAACAAATCCATCTGGTGGAGGTACCTGGCGTAAGAACCGTCGCAATAACGGAAATGGATCATATGGCGTTGATATTAACCGCAACTTCGGTTATAAATGGGGATATGATAATACAGGAAGCAGTAATGTTGGATCTTCCGACAGTTACCGTGGTACGGCAGCTTTTTCTGAACCGGAAACACAGGTAATCCGTGATTTTTGTATATCAAGACAATTTGCCAATACAATCAATCATCACAGTTATGCCAATACATTTAATACACCCTGGGGTTATGTAAATCAGGCAACACCTGATAATACACACTACATGAAGTTTGGCGAAATTGCGAAAGAAGATAATACATTAGCAGTGGGCACATCATATCAGAATCTTGGTTATGTATTGAATGGTGGTGCAAATGACTGGATGTATGGCGAACAAACTGTAAAAAATAAAATTATTTCGGCTGTAGTTGAAACAGGAACTTCAACCGATGGTTTCTGGCCTGTGCAGAGCCGCATTATTCCGCTTAACAAAAGTAATCTGCGTTTAAATATCAATACGTGCTGGGCAGCCGGCAATTATTTCAAACCGGTTGTTTCTTCAACAGCATCTGCAAGCGGTGCAAGTTTTGCATTACCTGTCACCGTTACGAATTATGGTTTTGGAGCTGGCGATGCATCCGAATCTGTTTCATTCACTACAACCGATGCAAGAGTGGTAAGTGTTGGCGCTCCGGTTGCATTAACAAATTTACCGGTTGACGGCGTGATGAACACATCAATCCCCTTAACCTTTGCCAATAGTGCTGCAGCAGGAACGATTCAGGGATTTCTGAACATCACAACAAGAGAAGGTTGTGTATTGGAATTCCCCTGTAGTTTTAATTATCTCGGTAATTGTTCGGCTTTGCCGGCAGCATGGACTAACGCTGCCATTGGTTCTGTTGGAATTGCAGGTACAGTTTGCTACCAGGCCCCCACTTATACTATTTCCGGTTCAGGACTTGGCTTAACCGGCAGCAGCGATCAGTACCAGTTTGTGCGTACTTCAATCAGCGGTAACTATACAATTATTGCAAGGGTTGCAACAGTACAAAACACTGCATCAGCTGCCAAAGCAGGAATTGTAATTACCGAAACTACTGCAACAGGTTCACGCAGGGTTAGTTTATGCGTAATTCCTTCAACGGGTAAAATAGAATTCCAGAACCGTAAAACAACCGGAGGAAAAGTTTCAACAACTTCTACTGCAACCGGCACAGCACCACGCTGGTTGAAATTAACACGCAGTGCCAATACGTTTACGGCCTATTATTCATCCAATGGCACTACCTGGACTACTTATAGCAGTGCCAGTGTTACAATGGCAACATCTGCTTTGGCTGGTTTGGCAGTAACAAGCGGTTCAAATACTGTTTTAAACACAGCAACATTCGACAATGTAACTGTAGCATCTGGCATTCTCAGGCCCGGCGGATTCAATACAAACAATAATGTAATCATTTATCCCAATCCTGTTAACAGCAGTGAAGCTGCATTGCAGTTTACGGCTGCAGCGCAAGGTTCGGCACAGTTAAGTATTACTGATATGACAGGAAGAGTGCTGTTATTGAAAAATGTAACAGTTCAGGAAGGTGCCAATACGATTGTGCTTGATAAAATGGACAAGCTTCAGGCTGGTTCTTATTTTGTACGTGTAACAGGTACATCAGTCAACATCAAAACAAAATTTGTAAAGTAGATAGTAAGTAAGCATTATTCAAAAGGCCGGTTCATTTGAACCGGCCTTTTTATTAGCAGTAAAATCAATCAACGCAAAAACAACAACTCCCTGTACTTTGGCAAATACCAGCTCTCATCATCAACAAGCAGTTCAAGCTTGTCAACATGGTAGCGTATTTCATCAAAGAATTTGCCTTTCACATCATCACAATAAGCAATTGCTTTCTTTCTTGTGTCTGCAATATTGTTTGCTTTTTTGCGGGCCTCAATCATATTCTCAACAAGATCACTCACCTTATTAATGTGCAGTGAAATTTTTTCCAATATCTGCAACTGGTTGGCATAACTGTCAGCCTTAATGCCAATTTCCTTTAACCCTTTGATATTACTGATGAGTAAGTTCTGATACCTGATGGCTGCCGGCAGAATATGACTGGTACATAATTCGCCCATCACCCTTCCTTCAATCTGTACCTTCTTGATATAATTTTCCAGTTCAATTTCATGACGAGCCTCTAATTCAGCATGTGTAAATACACCCGTGTTTTCAAACAATGCCTTTGCTTTTTTGGTCACCATTGCATCCAGCGCAAAAGGAGTTGTTTTTACATTGGGCAAACCACGCTTTTCGGCTTCCTTCGCCCATGCCTCACTGTAACCATCACCTTCAAACAATACCTTTTTGCTTTCACTCACATACCGCTGAAGGATGTGCATAATGGCAATTTCTTTTTTCTCACCCTTGTCAATCAACGCATCCACTTCCTCTTTGAATGTAATCAGTGTTTGCGCCATAATTGCATTCAGCACCGTCATGGCATTGGAGCAGTTGGCGCTTGAACCTACAGCACGGAACTCAAATTTATTTCCCGTAAATGCAAAAGGCGATGTGCGGTTACGGTCGGTATTATCAAGCAGCAGCTCAGGAATACTTTTGTGCAGGTCAAGTTTCAGAATTGCTTCATCCTGTTCATCAAATTTATCCGTCACTCTTTTCTCAACAGCATCCAGCACTTCAGAAAGATACTTTCCAACAAATACAGAAATAATTGCTGGAGGTGCTTCGTTGGCGCCCAAACGGTGATCGTTACCTGCACTGGCAATGGATGCTCTTAAAATATCGGCATACACATCAACTGCACGGATAACGTTGGTGAAGAACGTTAAAAACATCAGGTTTGTCTTTGGAGTTTTACCCGGTGCCAGCAGGTTCACACCCGTATCAGTTGCCAGGCTCCAGTTGTTATGCTTGCCACTTCCGTTAATACCTGCAAATGGTTTTTCATGCAGCAGCACTCTCAGCTTATGACGGCGTGCCACACGGTCCATTACATCCATCAGCAATGAATTATGATCAATGGCAACTGCTACTTCTTCAAAAATCGGGGCACACTCAAACTGTGCAGGCGCTACTTCGTTGTGGCGTGTGCGTAACGGAATACCCAGTTTGTACGATTCATTTTCAAAATCACGCATAAATGCATACACCCGTTCAGGAATAGAACCGAAATAATGATCTTCCAGTTGCTGACCTTTTGCAGGCGCATGACCAAACACGGTACGTCCGCTCAACACTAAATCAGGACGGGCATTGTACAATGCTTCATCAATTACAAAATATTCCTGTTCCCAGCCAAGGGTGGGAGTAACCTTGGTAACATTCTTATCAAAGTAATGACACACATCCAGTGCTGCTTTGTTCACCGCTTCAAGCGCTTTCAGCACCGGGCCTTTATAATCAAGTAACTCACCTGTGTAAGAAACAAACACTGTGGGAATGCAAAGCGTTTTGCCATTGCCTATTTCCATAATAAAAGCTGGCGACGACGGATCCCATGCCGTATAACCACGGGCTTCAAATGTTGCCCTGATGCCACCGCTGGGGAATGAAGAGGCATCCGGCTCCTGCTGAATCAAAGCGCCACCGTCGAACTCTTCAATGGCAGTACCATCACTTTTCAATGTAAAAAAAGAATCGTGCTTTTCAGCCGTAGAACCGGTAAGCGGCTGAAACCAGTGTGTGTAATGCGTTACACCCTTGCTCTCGGCCCATTGCCTGATGCCTGCCGCAATCTGGTTGGCATTGAGGCGGTCAATTTTTTTACTGCCCTTTATAGATGATACAAGACTTTTATATGCTTCATCGCTCAGGTATTCTCTGGCTGTTTTAAGCGTAAATACATTCTGGCAAAAAATGGAAGTAATCTTCAGCGGATTGTCCACATCCGGCAGCTCCTTTCTGGTGGCAAAATTTTTAATAGCCTGGTAACGTAATGACATAGTTGTGCTTTTTATTCGCCCAAAGGTGTGAAATATTTAAAACACTTGCATAAATAAAAATGCACATCGGGGCCGGGCTTTCAGCCTTGCAGAAAGTTGAATGATGTTGCAAAAGCCGGTACATCTGTTTAGATTTGGTTGCAGCCTGTGGCGAAGCAAGAGCCATCGCACTCTTGTACAGCTTGTCCTGCTTCAGCAGAATTTTGTAACTCGTTGCAGTAATGAACAAGCTGTTAAAACAAGTGTTTGCTGTAGTGAAAAATAACAGTTTGTATCAGCCTGATTATTGTTCAGCCAAACCATAAAAAAAGATCAACTTTTGTTTGGTTTTTTACACAGTTCATGTTGGCAGCTTTATTTTCTGTCAAACTTAGCAAAGCCAAAGCTGTTTGCAACTGTTATTCCTATTGGGTAGTAAATATTAGTAAACTTTTTGTCGTATGTAAATACAAGGTTTTTAGCAATTAAGTTACCCGATACTGGCAAAACAGAAAATTCAACCTTGTAGATGATGCCTTGTTTGTCGCTGTGTCCAATTAATGCGACGTTGTGATAATAACCGTCAATGCTATGGCAAAGTGTGTCAATTGTAAAACCTGTCAAGTAAGTGTACTTACTTTGTTTGAGTTGTTCAATGAGGCTATCAACCTTTTTGTCAACTCGCAAGATGTCGCTCACTTTAATGCTGTCTTGCGGCATTGATATTGTTTCGCCAATCCAAAACTTAATTACTGCATGTCTGTCTGGGCTTATCGCAACTGAAGTGTCACTAATAATCGTTCCTTCGTTGTCTAAGATTTCTATACTTGTGTCTTTAAAGTTTTTTGGATACAAATAGTCGTAAGCATAGGCTGCGTTCCATGCTCCGCCGTATTTTGAACTATCAAATATCTTCGGTTCTCCATTCAATATGCAATTTTGCTGTCGTTTGAATAAACTGTCAACCGTTAGAGTTTTGTCTAGATGAGAGTTTTCTGTCTTGCTTTTACAAGATAGAAGAACAAAAAAGGCAAAATATATTGATGTTGTAATGTGTCGCATGAAAGTTGCTGCCAACGGTTTATTTATTGGCGATGGTGGGGAAATAGAATTTCGTCCGCCCGGAACCGCTGCCTGGCTTTTTGATAAAGTTAAATATTAAGAACGAAAGTTGGGCTTTATTCGTCGAGCCCAGAACCACAGCATAATTACCAATGCTGATTGCTCCAATGTCAAGCCCCACTATTGGCAATACCAATGTTACATACGGTTTTAGTACCACTGTGGTATTGTCGTCACATTGTCGCAACAAGCAAACACATAAAGTTTACCGCTGTCGCCAAATGCTAAAGTGTCAATACCGTTTGTTAAATCTTCATCAGTTTTAATTTCAAGTATGAACTTCATTGTGTTACTACACTTGGAACATTTTGGATGTTCATCTTCTTGAATCCACATCGGTTGCCCGCCCATTTTAAGAAATGCTTTTTCAAGTGCTTCTTCATCTGCCCCTCTTTTGAATTTATATGCAGTTTCTGTAAATGATACTTTATTAGTCACTGGCAAAGTCAAACTGTCTGGATTATAATGCTGAGTCTCCATACAGTTAAAACAATGCAATATGGGAGTGTCAGTGATTTTTATATTTGTTAAATTAAATCTCTTGTCAATTAAGTTTACAGTTGCAATAAAACTTAGAGGCTTTTCGCATTTTTTACAATTGCAGGTTCTGGTGTTATTGCTGATGCTAAAGTCTATAACATTGTCTGATACTTTTGAAATTGATGCAACTAAAGGTGATTTTGAAATTGTACAGGTTTTAAGGAATAACTCCTTTTCTCTGTCGTAAGAAATTTGGATTTGTGGCTCTTTCCAAAGTTCTCCTTCTCCCATTACAGTTTGCTTGATAAATAATAATCCTTTGGTGTCATACTCATAATCATAAGTAACAGTCATTTTTCCGTGGTCGTAATATTTTCTATCCTCGTGTTCTAACCATACTACTTTTTTTGTCAAATCGTTTTCATAAGTATAAAACCAACTGGAACTAAGTTGTTCCTTATTTGAAATTTTCTTTCCCCAACAAATTCCTAAAAAAAATTCGTGGGCTTCTTTTACTTTACCATTTTCCCAAACTATGTAAGTCTCTTTTGGTATTCCTCCTCCGACTTGGTCGATGCGTATTAGTCTTTCATTTTGAAAATATCCTACGCTGTGATAATTTGTCTCAATGTCGCTTAGGTTTTTGCTCTTTTTTTTATTTACCTTATCAATGTTGTCAGAAATGTCAAGAAAATCTAAGTCTGGGTAATACTTGATTAGACTATTGTCGATTGGAGTGATTTTCCTCAATGTTTCTATTGATGGTAGGGTGCTCATAAAAATCGCATATAACTCAAAAATAGACGCTATAGGCCATTTTTTTAAAAAAATGCTGTAATGCATCAGAAATGAATAGCTGATAGCTGAAAAAATCAAACATGCGCTATGCGCATTTCATCTCCCTGCTTTGTATAACCTGTCTGCTTCAAACCTTCGCCCATTGCTTGTTTAAAAACAGGCTTGCACAGTTATTGTAAAATCAGCACACCCCTGTTTTCAGCTTTTTTCAGTAGCCAAACGCTAAAAAAGCAGCCTAAAAGCCACTATTTCAGGCACTTAAACCGTGTCGTGCAGCGTCCAAATCGCCTCGTACACTGCCTTAATTGCAGCTTACACTGCCCAAATTGCAGCGTGCAGCGTCCAAATCAGGTCGTGCATCGTCCAAACCGGGTCATGCAGCGTCCAGATCGCCTCGTACACTGCCCAAATTGCATCTTACACTGCCTGAATTACAGCGTGCAGCGTCCAAATCATCATCTGCAGCGCCTAAATCAACAGCTGCTGCAACCTGGAAATGCACAGTTATGGCCAAAATCAACACACCTCCTTATTCCATGTATGACCAATCAATGATCACAAAAAAATCCCCAAAAAGAATTACCACAGTTCTTCACTACAGTACCACAAAAGCCAAATCAGGGTATTTCCGGGAATTGGCTGTAATAATTCCCGGGGTCCTTTTTTGGTTACTTTTTTGGACAAACAAAAAAGTGACAAACAAAGAAGCAACAAACAAAGAAGCGACAAACAAAATCATCCCGAATCCATCATTCTAACACAGTTGAAACGCCTCTGAAGTCATTGGAAAACCATGTATGACCAATCAATGATCAATCATCACAAAAAAATCCCCCGGAAACCGGGGGATTCACATGTACAGTTGATTTTGGAGAAAACTTATGCTTTAACAGACTTAACTGTTTTGATAATACGTGCAGCTACTTTGTAAGGATCAGCAGCCGAGTTGGGTCTGCGGTCTTCCAGGTAACCTTTCCATCCCCATTTAGGAACGTTTACAGGAATACGGATAGAAGCACCACGGTCAGAAACACCATAGCTGAAATCGTGAATACTTGCAGTTTCGTGCTTACCTGTTAAACGCAGGTGGTTATCGGCACCATAAACTTCAATATGCTCTTTTATAACCGGGCGGAACGCTTCGCAAACTTTATCAAAGATTTCTTTGCTTCCTGCAGTACGTAATAATGTATTAGAGAAGTTGGCGTGCATACCACTACCGTTCCAGTCGAGTGAACCAAGCGGTTTACAATGCCAGTTGATAGATACACCATACGTTTCGCCAATTCTTTCAAGCAAATAACGGCCTAACCAGATCTGGTCGCCGGCTTCTTTAGCGCCTTTTGCAAAAATCTGGAACTCCCACTGGCCTGCAGCAACCTCCGCATTGATACCTTCCACGTTAAGGCCAGCTTCGAGACACACATCTAAGTGTTCTTCAATAATGTTTCTGCCATACGCATTGTTAGCGCCTACTGAGCAGTAGTAAGGTCCCTGTGGAGCAGGGTAACCACCTTCGGGGAATCCCAACGGCCTGTTGGTAACTGTGTTCCACAGAAAATATTCCTGTTCAAAACCAAACCAGAAATCGTTATCGTCGTCATCAATATGTGCACGACCGTTAGATTCATGCGGAGTACCATCTGCATTTAATACTTCACACATTACCAGAAATCCGTTTTTGCGTTGCGGATCTGTTATGATATATACTGGTTTCAGCAAGCAATCTGAAGAGCCACCTGGGGCTTGCTCTGTAGAAGAACCATCGAAACTCCACATAGGGCAATCTTCAAGTTTACCACTAAAATCTTTTTCGATTTTTGTTTTACTACGGAGGCTTTGTGTAGGCTGATAACCGTCAAGCCATACGTACTCAAGTTTAGACAATGACATGTTTTTTGTTTGTTCAGATTAAAGAATAGAATAAAATTTCCCTTTTGACAGTCAAATTTACTGCAATCTGAGTTTTTTCTGAAAAAAATCTTGAATTTTCAAGAATTTAACGGGTGTTAGTGTTGAAAACTATATATATATTATTTTATAATTTGTTTTTTCCACTTGATTGTTGCCACCACCGGCACCAATATATAAGGAATGAAAATAGCCCGGTAGCGCACAATTGCTCCCAGTTGCGGAACAATTAAGCCTATAAGCAATAGAAGCACGGCAGATATAAGAAGTAAAAAAAGTACTGCCGAGTGCCTGTATGGATTGTCGTTGTAATAAAAAAAGCAGATGCCTGCCAGTATCCACATCATGAGAATTTCCAGGGCGCAAAACAAATAAAAGGGCGAAGCGATTTCCGTAATATAGGGTCTTGCAAGTGTATGGTTCAGCGCTTGCGGTGCATTTTTTACAAACCCGGTAAAAGTGGATTCAAGCTTCCGTTGGGGCAGAAATGAATTTCCGCCGAGTTTAATAAATTCCTTATTTCTTAAAACGATGGAAACAGGCAGGTTAAATTTTGGATGAATGTATTTCCCCCCAAAAAAAATGGCGGTGCTGATGATTGTTACCAGCAGAAAGGCAATCCATTTTCTTTTGAAATATTTTTCGGCCATCCACCATGCAAACAAACCGGGTACCGCTGCCAGCACCACATGGTTCCGCACCGGGAAAATGAGCAGGATTAATAAAGCAATCAGCAAAACCTGTTTAATGCCAAACCTTTTATCTCTGAGCGAAAAGTGCATGATGAATATAATCAGCGACAGTAAAGTGAAAACAATTCCATCTTTGTGAATTCCCGACGACCAGAATAAAAAAGAAGGAAAAAGAAAAGTGCTGATGGTAAGCAGTGTTAAACGGTTAGGAAAAATATCATTCATTACCCTTATAAATGCAATGGGGCCGAACATGGTAAGGAATGAAAAGAAAATCACATTCACATAATACCTCGATCCGCTTAATGCATTAAATATGGCAACTATCTTTACCATATATAGATGTCTCAGATCGTTCCAGTATGAATTTGTGCTAGAAAAAAGATGTTTATATCCTTTGTCTTCAGGATTTTCAAAAAAGCTCACAAAAAACCGAACAGGGTTACGGGTAAGCAGTTGGGTGTCGCTCTCAGCATCAAGAAAAAATTTCCACGTATCTGCTGTGGTTTTATAGTCGGGGATAGTTGTAAAAAACCATCCATAAGCTATGCCGGCAATAACTTTCAAAAGAAATAAGCTGATCAGCCATTTATTTGAAAGCCCGGTGTCTTTAAAAAAACGGATTCTTGTTGCAAGCCAGCAAAAGAATACAAGGTATATTACAAACAGTAGGTAAGTCATGCAATTGGCAGCAAATTAAATTATTTATTTCAACACATTCAAAACGGTAAGTTCATTGTTATAAAGAATATATTCACGAAACGTGGATAGATGGTTTGTACTTTTCCTGTTCGTTTGACTTGTCATTTGTACTTTTGCGCTTTCATCTACATTATGGAAGTAACAGTTAAAACCGCACAGCAACTTCGTTTAACCGAAGAAGAATTTGAATTAATTAAACAGAAACTTGGCCGCACACCCAACTTTAATGAACTCTGCGCCTTTAGTGGCATGTGGAGTGAGCACTGCAGCTACAAAAACTCCATCAAGTGGTTAAAAACATTGCCACGTGAGGGCGGACGAATGTTAGTGAAGGCTGGTGAAGAAAATGCAGGCTTAATGGATATTGGTGATAATCTTGGTGTGGTGTTTAAAATTGAAAGCCATAATCACCCTTCCGCTATTGAACCATTTCAGGGCGCTGCAACAGGTGTGGGTGGTATTCACCGTGATATTTTTACAATGGGTGCACGGCCAATTGCTGCACTCAATTCTTTACGCTTCGGTAATTTGAAAGAAGCAAAAACACAACATTTATTAGGCGGTATTGTTCATGGCATTGGTCATTATGGCAACTGCTTTGGTGTACCAACCGTTGGAGGTGAAATATATTTTGAAGATTGTTATCATACGAATCCTCTTGTAAATGCAATGAGTGTTGGTATTGTGAAAGCAGGTGAAACTGTTTCAGCAACGGCACTGGGTGAAGGAAACCCGGTTTTCTTTGTAGGTAGTGCAACAGGTAAAGATGGAATTGGTGGTGCAAGTTTTGCCAGTGCTGATATTACTGCTGATAGTGTTGAAGATTTACCTGCAGTGCAGGTGGGCGATCCTTTCCAGGAAAAGAAATTACTGGAAGCTTGTCTTGAAGTAATTAAAACAGGTGCTGTGGTTGGTATGCAGGATATGGGTGCAGCAGGAATTATTTGTTCAACTGCCGAAATGAGTGCAAAAGGTGAAGTGGGAATGAGAATTGATCTTGATAAAGTACCAACACGCCAGCAAAATATGAAAACATGGGAACTGTTACTGAGCGAAAGCCAGGAACGTATGCTGATGGTTGTTGAGAAAGGAAAGGAAAAGGCTGTATTGGATGTGTTTGAAAAATGGGATCTTCCTTGTTCTGAAATCGGCGAAGTGACTAGTGACGGTTTGCTGAAGTTTTATATGCATGGTGAACTGGAAGCAGAAATCCCCGCTTACGAATTGGTATTAGGTGGTGGTGCTCCACAATACAGCAGAGAATATACAGAGCCTGCTTATTTTGAAAAAATAAAAGCATTTGATCCAAACACTGTTGCAGTTCCGGATAATTTAAAATCAATTGCTGAACAGATTGTTCAGATCCCCAATATTGCAAATAAGCGTGTTGTTTATCATCAATACGACAGCATGGTTGGTACAGGCAATTCTTCAACCAATGCACCAACGGATGCTGCAGTGGTACATGTAAAAGGAACAACAAAAGGAATTGCTGTTACAACCGACTGTAACAGTAAATATGTATTTGCTGATCCGTACAAAGGTGCAGTGATTGCTGTAAGTGAAGCTGCCCGTAATATTGTTTGCAGTGGTGGCTTACCGTTAGGCATTACCAACTGCTTAAACTTTGGTAACCCTTACGATCCACAGGTATATTTCCAGTTTGTTTCTGCAATTAAAGGAATGGGAGATGGATGTAAAAAATTTGATACACCGGTAACTGGTGGTAACGTAAGTTTTTACAATCAGAATCCTGATGGTGCAGTTTATCCAACACCAACAATTGGAATGGTTGGATTGCTTGAAAACATCAATGAAAAAATGACGCTTGATTTTAAAGAAGAAGGTGATGTGATTTTCTTAATCGGTAAATCAACTGATGATATTGGATCAAGCGAGTACCTGCATAAAATTCATGGAATAGAATACAGCCCTGCTCCATACTTTGAACTTGATGAAGAATATGAACTGCAGCAGAAAATTGCAGAACTCATCAAACAAAAAATTATTCTTTCAGCTCATGATGTAAGTGAAGGTGGATTGTTTACAACCTTAATTGAATCTTCATTTAACCGTAACCTTGGTTTTGATGTGGTGGCTGCAGATCTGAATATCCGCAAAGACGCATATTGGTTTGGTGAGGGACAAAGCAGGGTTGTGGTTACTGTAAAAGATGAGCAGGTTGCAGCATTAAAACAAATACTTGGCGATTTTCCATATGCTGAAATTGGTAACGTTACAAACGGAAGTATTGAAGTTGATGGAATGGAATGGGGTAATGTTGCAGAATGGAAAGAGAAATACGACACAGCAATAGAAAACTTAATGGCTGGTCATGAAAGTGAACATGCAATGAGTGCATTATGATGAATAAAAAATCAACAATCATAGTTACAGGTGCTGCAGGTTTTATTGGCAGCTGCATGGTTCAGTACCTGAACGAGCTTGGATTTACTGATTTAATTATTGTTGATGAATTCAATCGTGAAAACAAAGTTCCCAACTATACTGAAAAACAATTTTCAAAGCAGGTAGAGCGTGAGCAATTGTTTCAATGGTTGGATGAAGAGAAGCCCAAAATTGATTTTGTGATTCATCTTGGTGCAAGAACCGACACCACAGAATTTAATTATACTATTCATCAGCATCTGAATGTCGAGTATTCACAGAACATCTGGAACTACTGTTCACAAAATAATATTCCACTCATTTACGCATCCTCAGCTGCAACTTATGGTGATGGTTCACTTGGATATAAAGATGATCATGCATTGAGTTATGATCTGAAGCCCTTGAATCCTTACGGTGTTTCAAAAAATGAATTTGATAAATGGGCTTTGCAGCAGACAACTCATCCGCCATTCTGGGCCGGGCTTAAATTCTTTAATGTGTATGGTCCCAATGAATATCACAAAGCAAGAATGGCCAGTGTGATATTTCATTCGTTTAACCAGATCAAACAAAATGGATTTGTAAAACTGTTCCGTTCGCATAAAGAAGGATTTAAAGACGGTGAGCAACTGCGTGATTTTGTGTATGTGAAAGATGTGGTGAAAGTAATTGCATGGTTGATGGAGCAGGGAAGTCGTCAGTCGGCAGCCGGCAGTCGTGAGTTTGAAAAAAACGATCAGCTAAAACCTGGCATTTACAATCTTGGTACGGGAAAGGCAAGATCGTTTCACGACCTTGTTGCTGCTACATTCAGTGCGCTGAACCTGGAAACAAAAATTGAGTTTATTGATATGCCGGAAGATATCAGGGACAAGTACCAGTATTTTACCGAAGCCGATATGAATAAATTAAAGGCTGCAGGATATACCGAAGAATTCTATTCACTTGAAAACGGGGTGGGCGATTATGTGAAGAATTACCTGGATGAACAGAAATACTATTGATCGTTCATCTTTCACCAGCTCTCAATAATTTGCGATACACTCTTTAACTTTAACCAGCAAACAACCGGATATGAATAAAAAAATTGCCATCATCGGCGGAGGAAACCTTGGCGTTGCCATTGCAGAAGGATTGATAAAAAGTGAATTTGTTCTTCCCAATCATATTATTGTCACCAAACGAAATATTAAAACACTTGCACCACTTGAAGAAAAAGGTGTTCTTGTAACAAGTGATAATAATGAAGCTGTGCGTTTTGCCGATCTTATTTTGCTGGCTGTAAAACCATTCCAGATCAAAGATGTGATTATTGGAATCCAGGATGAACTGGATGCTTCCAGGCATGTACTTGTAAGTGTGGTAACCGGTGTTGCGATGAAAGATATGGAAACATGGGCAGGAAAGAAATTACCCATCGTTCGTGCAATGCCAAACACCGCTATTGCAATACAGCAAAGCATGACCTGTGTTTGCGCTGCCAACACAACCAGCGAACAGGTTGATTATATTACTGATATTTTTGATCAGCTGGGTAAAACAGTTGTGATTGATGAAAAGCTGATGGACGCTGCAACTGTTCTTGGTGCATGCGGTATTGCTTATGCACTGCGTTATATCCGTGCAAGTATACAAGGTGGAATTGAAATTGGATTTGATGCAAAAACAGCAACCCTTATTGCAGCTCAAACCGTTAAAGGTGCTGCTGAATTACTGATTCAGAAAGGAACTCACCCTGAACAGGAAATTGATAAAGTAACCACTCCAAAAGGTTGCACAATTGCAGGTCTCAATGAAATGGAACACAGTGGTTTCAGTTCATCATTGATCAAAGGAATTAAAACAAGTTTCGAAAGTATCTGATCAGGAATTAATCTGTTTTATTCCGAATGTTTTCCACAGTTTGAGATTGATTTTTTTCAAACAAAAAAATCGTTGTAGGTTTGCATGACCTCCACGATTATTTCCCATTTACATACAGGCAGGTCAGTATAAACTGAAAATCTATTTTTATGGCCAAGTACATTTTTGTAACCGGTGGTGTTACATCATCGTTAGGTAAAGGTATTATTGCAGCATCGCTGGCAAAACTGTTGCAGGCCCGTGGTTTTAAAGTAACTATTCAAAAATTCGACCCATACATCAATGTTGATCCCGGCACATTAAACCCGTATGAGCATGGGGAGTGTTTTGTAACAGATGATGGAGCGGAAACGGATCTTGATCTAGGGCATTACGAACGTTTTTTAAATATTCCCACTTCACAGGCGAATAACGTTACTACAGGACGTATTTATCAAACCGTTATTAATAAAGAACGGGAAGGTGCTTACCTCGGTAAAACCGTACAGGTGGTTCCGCATATTACAGATGAAATCAAGCGCAGGATGCTGTTGCTTGGAAAAGATGATAAATACGATATTGTAATTACAGAAATTGGCGGAACAGTTGGTGATATTGAATCACTTCCTTTTGTTGAAGCTGTACGCCAGATCCAGTGGGAATTACCGGAAGAAGATTGCCTTGTTGTGCATCTTACATTAATTCCTTACCTCAAAGCAGCCAAGGAATTAAAAACAAAACCCACACAGCACAGCGTTCGTTTGCTGAGCCAGGAAGGTGTAAACCCTGATATCATTGTTTGCAGAACAGAAAAACCGCTGAGTACAGAAATACGCCGCAAAATTGCCTTGTTCTGTAATGTAAAAACAGAAGCAGTAATTGAAGCAAGCGATGCTTCCACTATTTATGAAGTGCCATTGCTGATGCTGAAAGAAAAACTGGATGTAATCTGTTTGAAAAAATTAGGTGTAAATATTTTTCCTGAGCCTGATCTTGAAAACTGGAAAAAATTCCTTGATAAACTGAAATATCCAAAAAGCCAGGTTAATATTGGCTTGATTGGAAAATACATTGAACTGCAGGATGCTTACAAATCAATTCTTGAAAGCTTTATTCATGCAGGTGCAATGAACGAATGCAAGGTAAATGTGGTGAATGTACACAGTGAATTCATTACCGATCAGAATGTAGCTGAAAAGCTTGTTGGACTTGATGGTTTACTGGTAGCACCTGGTTTTGGTAACCGAGGTATTGAAGGAAAAATTACTGCTATTAAATATGCACGTGAAAACGGAATGCCTTTCTTTGGTATTTGTCTTGGTATGCAGATGGCAGTTGTTGAATTTGCAAGAAATGTGTTAGGGTTAAAAGATGCGCATTCGTTTGAAATGAATGAAACAACTCCTGATCCTGTGATTGATATGATGGAAGAGCAGAAAAAGATCACCAATAAAGGTGGCACCATGCGTTTGGGTTCGTATCCATGCGATATTAAACCCGGCTCATTAGCTGAAAAAATCTACGGCAGTCTGCATATTAATGAACGTCATCGCCATCGCTATGAATTCAACAATAGATACATGGAAGCTTATGAGCAGGCAGGAATGATCCCCAGCGGAAAAAATGCAGAAACAGGTTTGGTGGAGATTATGGAAAATCCCAAGCATCCGTTTTTCATTGGTGTACAATATCATCCTGAACTGAAGAGTACGGTTGAAAACCCGGCTCCGTTATTTGTTCATTTTATTAAAGCTGCAAAAGAATATTCTGAAAAACAGCAATCAATAAAGAACCCGTTGCTGGAAAGTGAAATGATTTAATTAAGTAAAAAGTCAAAAATCAAAAGTGTAAAGGGATTTTGTTTTCTCATTTTACCTTTTGATTTTTGACTTTTGTTTTTTATCTCTCCGGTCTTCCAATCATTTGCTGTTTTACTTTTTCCCAGAACCCGATCACATTTTCATCGTTGCGTTTCCATTCTTTGCCAAAGTGAACAAGTTTGGCGGTTTGTTCCTGCTTCTGCATTTCAAAGAATTCTTCCATGGTTTCAGTATCCTGCTTCATGGATAATTTATTGTACAACCGTTTCATCTCTTTTTCATATTCAGCACTTTCTTCAGCCATAATTTTTTCAAGCGATTCACGCTGACGTACTTTTTCATCATAAACTCCAACAGGCAAAATTGTTTTTCCAATAACCGGCATTAATTCAATCAACATCAGGATAATTAAAATGAGATAGTAACGGAACTGTAGTGCGCCATTATCTTTCAGTAAATTATTCATGGCTTCAATACGTGTTAAGAAACCATTGTTGAGATAATTCAGAAAGTCGGCCTCCTGTTTTTTGATGGTTGTTTCCATCTGGCCAAGCTCATCATCAATAGCAGTTAACCTTTGCTGGTTTTGCGTTTGAAGCGCTTTGTATTCTTCATCCAGTTTCTGGTATTCATTGCGTTTGGCAATTGCAATGTCTTTAATGCCGACTTTACCACTGCCGCCGCTTCCATCGGTTTCCGCAATAAATTTTTCTCTGGCTGTGTTTACATCAGCATACTTTGCATCCAGGCTTTTCTGCATGCTTGCTTTTTCTTTCTGTAATTCATCTTTCCGGTTTTTATAAAGAAGATCCAGCTCAGTTCGCTTGGTAAGTTTTCGTTTTTCATTATCCAGCGATACCTGCATTTTTATTTCCTTATCAAACATGTAAAGAATGGCGGGCTGAGCCATAAATGTACCGATGGTCAACGCCAGCAAACCACGGAAGAGAAGTGGTGTAAACTTGTTTTTGTTGAAACGGTTAATGCCTTTGATCAGTGCCCTGTCGATGGATAAAATAACAAACCCCATGAACACACCGCTGCCGATGAATAGAAACACATTGTCAATGACGGTTGAAAAAAAGTAGGTCCAGGCCAGTGTGGCAAATATCCAGGTACAAAGAACAGTCATGCCGACAATGCGATACCGGTTGCGGTCAACCACGCAGTCTTTTATCAGTTCTTTTTCGGCTGTTGCCAGCCACCATAATAGTTCGTCGGTTTGTGTAGGGGTATACGTTTCCCCCGCATACATGGGCGTTGCCTCTTGTGTCATACAAATAAATTAAAAAGTTTGGCGTGGTTAAGGCCAGAACAGCCGTGCGGGTTAAAGTTGGAAGGTTAACGAAGCAGCAAAAGTAGTTATTGTAAAGGAATTCTTAATGTCAAATCTCAAACCTTAAATCGTGTCTAAATACCTACCTTTGCCGCTTCAAATTAAATAAAAAATGAATTTCGACCGGAATACGATTATAGGCTTTGTAGCAATGATGGTACTGCTGTTTGGCTATATTTTCTTTACCCAAAAACAACAGGCTGCAAACGAACAGCTAACGCTGCAAAAGAAAAAAACAGAGGATTCACTTGCATTAATTGAGGCGAAGAAGAAAAAAGCAGTTGACACGGTTGCGTTGAAGCAAGATTCTGCTCGCAGGGATTCTGCAATAAACGTACAGGCTGCAGGAGGTTTTCAGCAGGCAGCAAATGGACCGGAGCAAATTACTGTAGTTGAGAACGATGTAATGAAGATTAGCTTCACCAGTAAAGGGGGGTATCCAAAATCGGTTGAGCTTAAAAAGTATAAACGTTACGATGGTAAACAGGTTGTTTTGGGTGGGGAAGATCACAAACTCGTTTATACGATTAACACAGGAAATAATCAGTCGGCACTTACTTCACAGTTAAACTTCACAGCCAGCCAGGTTACAAAAACGACAGATGGTCAATCAATCAGGTTTTCATTAATTAATGAAGCCGGTCAATCGGTAGAACACGAATTCAATATAAAGAATAATGATTATCTCATTAGCTGGAATATCAAATTTGCTGGTGCTGATAAGTTACTGACTCAGGGAATATTGAATATGAACTGGGATATAACAGTTCATCAGCAGGAAAAAGATCTGAAGTATGAAAAAGGGCAGAGCAACATAGCTTATGTTGAAGATGGAGATTATGATTTCAAAGCATCCGGCACCGGCGATTCAAAAAAGTTTGGTGACAAAACCAAATGGCTGGGCATGAAACAGCAGTTCTTTAACACATCAATTATTGCAGCCAATAATTTTTCTTATGCTGAAAGTAACTGGACTGTGCCTGAAGAAAAATCTGATTCACTGCAAACCGTAATGCTGGTAAAAAATCAGCTGCGACTGAATCTTGCAGGAGCAGCAAACGCAACTGTACCGCTGCAGATGTATTACGGTCCAAATGATTACCGCATACTGAAAGCATACAACAATCAGCTTGAAAATCATGTGCAACTGGGTTATGGCATATTTGCATTTGTGAAATACATCAACAAATGGGCAATAATGCCTGTGTTTGATTTCTTTAAAAACAATATCGGAAGTGTTGGTATTGTAATTCTGTTGCTTACATTGTTTATCCGCCTTGTTATATCACCATTAACTTATACAAGTTATCTGAGTGGTGCCAAAATGAAAGTGTTGCGTCCTGAAATTGAAGAATTGAAAAAGAAACATGGTGGCGATCAGCAGGCTATGAGTATGGATCAGATGAAGTTGTTTAAACAGGCTGGTGTTAATCCCTTGGGTGGTTGTATTCCGGCATTGTTGCAGATCCCTATCTTCTTTGCATTATACAGCTTCTTTAACTCAAACATTGCATTGCGGGGTCAAAGCTTCCTTTGGGCAAAAGACTTATCTGCCTACGACTCTATTTTACAATTGCCCTTTAATGTTCCTTTCTTTGGCGATCATGTGAGTTTATTTACAATTACAGCAACAATTACCAGCTTCCTCATTTCTGCATATAACATGCAAATGACGCCACAGGATAACCCTGTAATGAAGTACATGATTTACTTTTTCCCGATCATGATGCTGTTTTTCTTCAACAGTCTTCCATCGGCGCTTACATGGTATTATACCGTTTCAAACGTAGTTACACTTCTTTTGCAGTTAGTAATTCAGAAATTCATTATTAATGAAGAAAAGCTTCATGCACAGTTGCAGGAAAACAAGAAAAAGCCTGTTACAAAATCAAAGTGGCAGGAGCGTTTGGAGCAAATGCAGCAAAGCAATCAGAAGTTGCAGGATATGCAGAAAAAATCGCCTAAAAAATAAAGCTTAACAAAAAATATACAACCCAGGCCTTCAGGTCTGGGTTTTTTTATGAAATCAAAATGCAACTTGGCATACTATTTTTATATCTTTAATGATAAGAACAATTCATATTATGAAACAGGTTTTTACGATAGGATTAATGTGGGTTTTATTGGTGGCAACTGTTAGTCATCTGGCGGCACAACAACCCTATAATGAAGGAGCAGTTACTTATAACATTGTTGTAAATACAGGAAATACAGAAACAAAAGCCGCTGATTTACTGGATGGAGCAACACAAAAAGTTTGGTTTAAAGGTATTAATACCCGCAGCGAATTAACCAGTGTACTTGGAAGAACAATTACCCTGCATGATTCTAAAACAGGTAATGCTGTTGTGATGAATGAATATGGTGATCAGAAGATATTAATCCGTATGACGAAAAGTGATTACGACGACCGTAACAGTAAGTATGCAGGTATTCAATATGAATTCCTGAATGAAACAAAAAAGATACTTGGTTACAATTGTAAACTGGCTATTGCAAAAATGAAAGATGGTTCAACTTTCAGGGTTTATTATACTGAAGAAATTACTTTTCAGAATAAAGATTATGGTGCACAGTTTCAGAAACTGCCTGGTTTTCCCCTTGAATATGAATCAGAATATGGAAAGATGAAAGTAACATACATTGCAGATAAAGTGAATTTTGATCCGGTAACCGCCTCCTTTTTTGATGTGCCAAAATCGGGTTATCGTGAAATGACTTATGAAGAAGTAAAAAAAGCGAGATCGAAAAATTAAACCCTGCATATAATTAAAAAGCCGGTCATTGACCGGCTCTTTAATTATTTTATTTCTTTTTGAGGAGTTTTAAACTTACTGATGATTACTTTCTGCTTTACCGGAATAATGTAAAGGTTGTTACCTTTTTGAAAACGAACGCTGTTGCTTTTAAAAACAAGATTCCCTGTTGTATTGGTAAAACTCATACCACTTCTGAACCGGTAACCATTGCTGAAACTCAGAGGCTTTGTTTTTAAGTTTAAAGAAGCAGAAGATTTTGAATCATTCTTTTTACCACCTCCTGAACTGTAGGTAGCAGAAAAAGCAGTATGCAAAATGCAAAAACTCAGAAAAAGCAGTATGCCGTTTCTTAAAATTTTTTGTGGATTTGGTGATGTTTTTTGCATTTGATAACAAATTTAGTGATTTAGTTGCTGGGATTACAAGCCGCCTGTCAATTTTTTTTCAATATATTAACGTATGTTGATAATTAAATGTTACATCAGTCTTGTAGTTTTTCCTGAAATAGGGCTATTTTACAATAACTCCCCATCGCATGAAGCAAAATCCTTTCCGTCAGGATAAAGAAGATATAAACGAGCTGTTACGAATGTATGAGAACCTGAAGAACGGTCGTTCGCATTCCTTTCTTGAGGAGGAAGCATTTGAAAAGCTGATTGACTACTTTGATGAAAAAGAGGACATTTCTCAGGCAATGCAGGTTGCTGAAACGGGAATTGAAATCTACCCGTATTCGTCACTTTTACTGATAAAAAAAGCCGATTTATTGCTTGCTACCCGGCAATATAATACCGCACTTGAACTACTTGAAAAAGCCGAATTGCTTGACAGCAATGATATTAACCTGTTTATTCTTAAAACAGATGCATACCTGGCTCTGGATATGCAGGAAAGAGCTGTTGAACTTTTGCAGCAGGGCCTTGAGTTATTTACCGGCGAAGAACGTATGGAATTACTTTTTGAGCTTGCAGATGTTTATGATGATTATGAAGAGTTTGACAAAGTATTTGATTGCTTGAGGCTTATACTGGAAGAAGATGCGGTTAATGAAGAAGCTCTCTACAAAATTTGTTTCTGGACAGATTTTACCGGGCGCAATGAAGAGTCCATCAGGCTGCACATGAATATCATCAATGATCATCCTTACAGTGAACTTGCATGGTTTAATCTGGGGGCCGCTTACCAAGGGCTTAAACTCTACGAAAAAGCCATAGATGCTTATATGTACTGTATTGCTATTGATGAGAAATTTGATTACGCTTACCGCAATATCGGGGATGCCTACATACGCCTGAGAAAGTATAAAGATGCGATTGAAATGCTGGAAAGAGTACTGGAATTAAGCCGACCGGAAGAAGTGATTCACGAAGCTATTGGTTATTGTTACGACCGTATGGGACAATATGCACAAGCAAGGTTTCATTACAGAAAAGCATCTCACATGAACCCTGAAGACGGGAAGCTCCATTATAAAATTGCCTGTACCTACATGAACGAAGGGCAGTATGAAACTGCAATAAAACAAATGCAGCAGGCTCTGAAAATTAGTCGTTTGAACCCCGACTACAACCTTGCTATGGGGATGGCCCTGGTTGAAACTGCACAATACAAAGATGCAATAGAACATTTTGCCAATGTAATAAAAGCCAGACCCAAAAGCATAAAGGGATGGAGCGCTACTCTTGAATGCATGTTAAAGGCAAATATGCTGGACCATGCCGACGAATATGCTTGCGCTGCTTATGAAGCAACAAATGGCAAACCGTTATTTATTTTTTACCGGTCTGCAATATTTTTTGCGCAGGGTAAAACCAAGCAGGCCATCAATCAACTTGAAGTAGCAATGAGTAAAGCTCCGAAACTCATTAAGAAGTTAATCGAACTTTTTCCGAAAATTCTTCAGCACCCGCAGGTTGTTGATATTATTGCCCGCTATAAACGCACACGTTCAATTTGAAAATAATTTCATGTGTGATGACAGAAATCATAATTGTTGGTTAAGGATGCTTCCCTAAATTTGCCACAGTTAAAAAAGCATGTTATGAATTTTAATCTTACTCAAATCCCGGAACGAACTGCCAAGCCCCGTAAACATGGTTTAACAATGGTAATGGACAAAGGCCTGAGTGTAGACGAAGTCAGAAATTTTTTAAGTATTGCTCACCCTCATGTGGATGTGGTTAAACTTGGTTTTGGAACTTCTTACGTTACCCCGGTTTTAAGGGAAAAACTTGAAGTGTACAAACAATACAATATTCCGGTTTATTTTGGAGGAACATTGTTTGAAGCATTTCTTATCCGCAATCAGTTTAATGATTATATAAGTGTTTGCAAAGATTACGGAATTACTTACATGGAAGTAAGCGATGGCTCAATTGAAATTCCACATGCAGAAAAATGCGGTTATATTGAAAAGCTTACCAAACATGGAACCGTACTGAGTGAAGTGGGAAGCAAAGATGCAGCACATATCATACCCCCTTATAAATGGATTGAACTGATGAGAGCTGAGCTGGAAGCCGGATCAACTTATGTGATTGCAGAAGCAAGAGAAGCAGGTAATGTTGGCATTTACAGGGGAACTGGTGAAGTGCGGGAAGGACTGGTACAGGAAATTCTTACACAAATCCCCGGCGAAAGAATTATTTGGGAAGCTCCTCAAAAAGCGCAGCAATTATATTTTATTGAGTTGGTTGGCCAAAATGCAAACCTGGGCAATATTGCCCCTTCAGAAGTTATTCCGCTTGAATCAATGCGAATTGGTTTAAGAGGAGATACATTCCACATGTTTTTGGATAAACAGTCAGCTAAATGAGGCAATTTGGTTTAATAGGTTACCCCTTATCACACTCATTTTCAAAAAATTTTTTCACTAAGAAGTTCAGTGAAGAAAATATTCATGGCTGTAGTTATGAATTGTTTCCCATTTCTTCAATTGATGATTTCCCCCCCCTTCTTGAGCACGAAAAAAATATTGAGGGGCTGAACGTAACAATACCGTATAAAGAAGCTGTACTTCCCTTTCTCAGCGAAGTCACAGATGCAGTCCGAGAAATAGGCGCCTGCAATTGTATTAAGATAAAAAATGGATCTCTTAAGGGGTATAATACTGATGTTATTGGATTTGAAGAATCGCTGAAACCTTTGCTTCTTCCACATCACAAAAAAGCCCTGATATTGGGTACCGGAGGTGCTGCCAAGGCCGTAGCCTGGGTGCTGAAGAAACTGCAGATTGAATTTATATATGTTTCCCGCCGTGAGGGCGGGGGCATTGTTAAATATGATCAGATTAATGACGAAATGATCAGAAATTTTCACCTTATTATCAACACAACCCCTGTGGGTATGCAACCAAATGCAGGGCAAAAGCCATCATTACCATACGGCGGCTTGAGCAAAAAGCATTTATGTTACGATCTTGTGTACAACCCTTTGAAAACGGCTTTTCTGGAAGAAGCCGAAAAGCGGGGAGCTGTTATCAAAAATGGGATGGAAATGCTGATAATTCAAGCTGAAGAAAGCTGGAAAATCTGGAATAGTTAAAGTAACTAAACCTTACTTCAGTTCCGTTGTTTATTTGATCGCATACAAAATCCCAATGTATAAACGGCTTCTTTCATTCCTGATCGTCCTGTCCATGGCAGTATTTGCTGTTGGTCAGGCAGGCAATGCAGATGAGTTTTATCAAAAGGGGATTCAACTGAAAAAGTCGGCCAAGTACACAGAAGCAAGCGAAGCCTTTAAAAAAGCATTAGAGCAAAAACCTGATTTTACGGCGGCTTTATATGAGTTAGGCTGGTGTTATAATGAATTAAATCAGTTTGAAAAAGCACTTCCTGTTTTACAGCAAGCACTCAAACTGCAGCCTGATGATTACCGTATTATTTACGAATGCGGCTTTGCAAAAGCTCATTCAGGCTTGCACAATGAAGCACTTGCAGATTATAATAAAACAATAGAGCTTAATCCGGGGTTTAGTGCTGTATATGCTGCAAGAGGAGATTTTTATAAAGATGTTAAAGAAAATACGCAACTGGCATTAACTGATTATTTAAAAGCTCTTGAACTTGATACAACAAGTATGAAGGTTTACTACTGGGTGGGCTGGTGTTACAATGATTTGGGAAAGTTTGAACAGGCAATTCCTTTCCTGAAAAAAGCTATGATTTTTGAGAAACAAAATCATCTTTCTTATACTGAAGCAGGGTTTTCATATTTTTCATTAAATAAATACGCAGAAGCAGTTCAATACCTGCAAAAAGCCGATGAACTCAGACCTAAGTTTGAAATCACTCTTTACTACCTCGGAATGTGTTTTGTAAAGCAGGGTAAAAAACCAGATGCTGTAAAAAAATACAACGAGCTGATTTTATTGGGGAGTGAATACGCAATTAGTCTTTTGAATGAAATCAAAAATATGAAGTAACTTTTCCGCAGCTTTTAAGCCATTGCAATAAAGGGTTTATAAAATGAAAATTCAATTATTATGAGAGGATTGTACAGTACAGTTAAAATAGCCGCAATTTCAATTCTAGTTTTCTCACTTTTTTCATGTGCCACAGCAAACAGAATAAAACAGATGAAAGAAGAGCTGAAACGGAATATTCAGGTAAACAAAGACGCATTGCAGGCAATTAAGAAAATAGACAGTGCAAGAGCTGCAAAATTTGAGAATGGTTTGCTCGATGAAAAATCAAATTCATTTATCAGTAAATACAGCGATTCAGTTAAGCAGGTTATTACAAAACATGTGTATGAGGATTCTGTTATCCTTTCTAAACGTATTAAACACCGCAGTGCCGATACGTTGGCATTAAGAATTAAACGCATTACCGAAGAAGCAAAAACAAATCTCGGCAATATTGCCTTGATTGATGAACTGCTTGCTACAAATACCTTTACACAATTAAATACCGCAAGTGTGTTTGGTCCGGGTCAGTTTATAATTGATCTGCAGGCTAATCCTTCGGCTGCAGATCAATTTAAGAAAGTTGCTGAGGATATGCTTGCTTTTGCTGCAAAATTTCCAGGTAAGAAATTAACAGGAACGTTCATGGTGCTTGGTTATGCCGATGCTCAGCAGATAAGCGCCGGCTCGGCATTAGACAGCACACTGAGAGTAAGTATGGGAGTTGAAACAGCAACAAGCCCCCAATTAAACAGGGAGCTTTCACGCTTAAGGGCAAAGTCAGTTACAGAAGTTTTATCAGGAATAATGACGCAGCAAACTGCTAATGGTGAGCTGTATAAAAAACTTCAGGTGGAATACCTGCCGCAGGGAAGAGGCGAGGATTATCCAAACCCTAAGATCAAAGATTACCGTGAAGATGACGAAAGAAGAAGAGTTGTATTTGTTTACTGGAGTATTCTCCCTGATTTTGATTAAGCTGTAAGTTTCTCTTTTACATCTGATGGAACAGAAGTGATTTTTTTAGATTCGTAATTATAACAAACCATACCGGTTTTAGCAACAGCAACAGTAATCATATTGTTGCTGTTTGTTTTTTGCAGGAGATAAAACAAGTCGAACCCAACAGAAGAAAAGTTAGATGCAGTTACTTTTATTTCCAGTACATCACCATAAAAAATTTCTTTTTTAAATTCAATTCCTGCATCAGCCATGATTAATCCCGCACCTCCGCAATTCAGTTCGGTAAATCCATAATGGGCGAGAAACTGCATTCTTGCCTCATGAATGAGAGAAAGTACAGCATCATTTCCTACGTGGTTTCCGTAATTAATATCAGTAATGCGAACGGGAATAGTTGTGGTAAATAAAAAGGTTTCAGGAAGCGAAATTTTTATTCTTGACATACAGTGAAAATTATTACCTGTCAGTTGTTTTAATTACTTCGGTAATATCAATGATCCCCGCCGATGTTGCAAGGCTTGTTGATAACGCCATTTTTTCCTGCCATTTTTTTATCTGATCGTTACAATCTCTTGAGTTAAGTGCAGCAGCAGCATCAACCGGAATATCATCAGCTTTAACACATTTCAGGTTATTGATGCGTTTGGTAACCCGTACAAGATCGCCGTTATCATTTAATAAAATAAAATACTGACTTTCAGAAAAATTACTTTTAGATGTTTCAGGCTTTTTGTGATGAATTGTTTTTGCACTGACAGCTGAGTTTGAACTGTGATTCTTTACATCGGAAAGCACAATTGTTTCACCTGTTTGAAGTGCTTCTTTTACACGTTTGCGTATTTTTGTTTTAGCGGAAGAAGCTTCTTTCTCAACATTTTTCACATCTGTTTCAGCAATGGTTTCAGGTTGTATTAAATTGGTTTGTTTTTGCTGCTGTGAATCTTTATTTCCGGTATCTGCCGATGCAATTACAGAATTAGTTTCCCGGTTATTCTGATTAAATAGCTGGTATGCTCCCCAAGCAAGCAAACCTGTAATTGCAGCAGCTGCTGCATATTGAAGCAATCGTTTGTACCCTGGTTGAAACGGAATTATTTTAGCCGATTCATTATTATTCAATTCGGCTTCAATTGTTTTCCAGGCAGAAGCTGGTGCTGCTACACTGGTATCATAAAGCCTTTCAGCAATCCGTTCCTCGGCTGTTTTCTCCAGCTGTTCATTAATCCTGTTCCAGAAATTTTCAGGTACTTTAACTTTTGATTGCAGAAGCTCCTGTGCACAGATGTTTTCATTTAACCGTTGTTTTATTTCATTCCATGCACTTAGCGGGGGGGTAAGCTTGATTTCAAGAATTTTTTTTTGTAAGGGTTCATCCGCTTCAAGTTCGTCTAAAGCAAAGGCAATCTTCTCCCAGGCATTACTGGGTGGTTGTACTTCCCGGTTCAGAAGTTCCTGTTGAAGATTGTTTTCGCTCATAGCTTTTTATCAGCGTTTAATTTTTTCCTGTAAAATCATGCGCGCCCTTGCAAGTTGCGATTTACTGGTTCCTTCACTTATACCTAATATTTCACTGATTTCTTTGTGATTAAATCCTTCCACAACGTACATATTAAAAATTGTACGGTACCCCGGCGATAATTCACTAACAATCTGCAATAAATCCTTTTCGCTCATGTTGTCAATGGCCGTTGCTGTTTTCAGCTCGATTATTTCTTCTTTTTCTGTGAGCGACAGATCAGTTTTCTTTTTGCGGATTTGTTCAATAGCAGTATTAACAAAAATGCGGCGTATCCATCCTTCAAATGATCCATCGCCTCTGAATTTTTCTAAATTTCTGAAAACCTTAATAAATCCTTCCTGTAGTATATCCTGTGCATCATCACCGTTTTTTCCCATGTAACGTACGCAAACTGCATACATTTTTGACGAATACTGATCGTAAAGCAGTTTCTGCATACGACGGTCGCCACTCATGCATCCATTTATTAAGTCGGTTTCAGAAATGATTTGGTTGCCTGTCATTCAGAAATTGTTTTAAAGGTTTTTCAGGAATTGCAACATTTTATCAAGGCCAATTCTTCTGTGACTATATTTATTTTTCTCTTCAAGGGTCATTTCAGCGAAGGTGCGGTTGCTTTCTTCCGGTAAAAATACAGGGTCGTAGCCAAATCCGCCGTTTCCTGACTTCTTTTCTGCAATTGAGCCATTACAAATTCCTTCAAACTGATAAATTTCATTATCATAAATGAGCGTAAAAACTGTGCGAAAGCGTGCTTTCCGGTTTATTGTTCCGCTCATTTTTTCCAGGAGAAGATCTACATTTTTATCGAAGTTTTTTTCCTCACCCGCATAACGGGCACTTTTTACACCCGGCTCTCCATTTAAAGCATCTACTTCAAGTCCTGTGTCTTCTGCAAAGCAGTTTTTTTTCAATAATTCGGATAGAAAAACGGCTTTATATTTTGAATTTTCCTCAAGTGTTTGAAAAGGTTCAGGTATATCAGCAGTAATTCCTGCTCCTTTCATTGTAATTACGTTGAAAGTTGCAGGCAATGCAGCCTGGATTTCATCGGCTTTATACTGGTTGCCGGTAGCGAATATGAGTTCTTTCATTGGCAAATGTTCTTACAGGCCCAGCATCTGTTTTAATGCCAGCCATAGTTTTGATTTTTTTACTTTGTCATTTCTTAATGCAGAAACGGGCTCAGTTACGTAAAGCTGAATGCCATTTACCTGTTCAGTTTCATAATGAACAGTGGCAACCGGAATCCAGTCAGAAATTTGAGTGGAGATGATAAGGTATTTTGGTTGAAGTTGTTCTGTAAGTTCAGCAAAACTAACATGTGTGTTGGCAATGTTTACAAGTGCAATATCGTCCATATTCATTTTACAGGCAGAAATTACATCACCTGTGAACTGAAAATCAGCATCATTCAGAAAAGGGTATCCAGGTTCATCAACCACCCACACAAAATGTTTTTTGTTTTTCCCTTTTATGGCGAAGCCTGGCTTTTCAACGGTTACTTCTTCGTTTTTTGACTCATTGCCGGTAATAACGATATGTGAAGAATACAATTCTCCGATCTGATCTGCTGTAAGTTGAATTTTTTTTAAAGCCATCTGAATAAATGCTGCTGATCCCTGTTAGTTTTTTTTCGTTTCTTTGTATAACAAAAATAATGAGTTATGGTGGCCACAACGGAGATTTTAGTTACAAAATCGGAAACTACAAAATTAACTGGTATTGATCTCAACAATGTACCATTTGGTAAATACTTTACAGATCATATGCTGGTAGCAGATTACGAAAATGGTGAATGGAAAACTCCTGAAATTAAACCTTACCAGGATATGCTTATTTCGCCTGCTAATGCAGCCATTCATTATGGTCAGAGCATTTTTGAGGGAATTAAAGCATTTCGCCACGAGAACGGAGATGCTTATATTTTCAGACCTTACGACAATTATAAACGTTTTAATCAATCTGCATTACGTATGCAAATGCCGGAAGTTCCTGAAGAAATATTTATGGAAGGCATGCGTATGCTGATTGAGATTGATAAAAACTGGATACCTGCCAAGCATGATTATTCTTTGTACATCAGGCCATTCATGTTTGCAAATGATGCATTGATTGGCGTAAGGCCAAGTGATAAATACAGGTTCATGATTATTCTTTCACCATCAGGCCCGTATTTTTCAGCTCCAATGCGTATCTATGTTGAAGAACATTATGTACGGGCTGCACCAGGCGGGGTTGGTTTTGCCAAAGCAGCAGGTAATTATGGAGCTGCAATGTTGCCAACAGTAGAAGCAAAGAAAAAAGGATACGACCAGGTATTGTGGACGGATGCTGTTGAACACAAATATTTACAGGAGTTTGGTGTAATGAATGGATTTGTAATTATTGGGAACACTGCAATTACTCCGGGCCTTGAAGACGGAACAATCCTGGCTGGTGTTACACGCAACAGTGTTATTACTATTCTTCGTGAAATGGGATTGGCAGTTGAAGAACGACACATCAGTATTGATGAACTGGTTGATGCTTATTCCAAAGGCGAGCTGAAAGAAGTGTTTGGCACCGGTACTGCTGCAACTATTTCAATGATTAAAGAATTGCGTTACAAAGAAATGGTGATGACGTTTGATACTGATAGCTGGAAAATTTCTCCTGAAGTTAAACGCAGGCTGGATGAAATTAAAGAAGGAAAAGTTTCGGATACACACGGGTGGCTGTATAAAATTTAAGCATAGTTATGTTTATAAATAAAAGGCGGCTCATTTGAGCCGCCTTTTATTTTAATCCGTTCAGAAACCTTTTTACTGCAGATTTTGTTTTTTTCAGTTCATCTTTCTGCTGCTGAATAAAAGAATTATCGTTCAGTTTTCCGGTTACTGCTTCCAGTTCTTTTTCTGTTTCGTACATCATTTTACGGAAAGGGTTGCTGTAATCTTTTTCTCTTGATTCATAAATGCCTTCCGTCATCCATTCTTTTGTAGAAAGATATTGTTGCAGGTGTTTTTTTAATTGTGAAGCCGGAGTTTTTGCTGTGCCTGTAAGTTCAAATAAAGATGCAAAGGCATGATGCATTTTTTTATTGTTGTATTGCTCTCCCTGTATTTTATAAAAGTTATGAACTGCATCCCATCCTTTTATTTTTCCTGAACTGATTTTATTCTTCAGTTTTTGCACTTCTGTTTCTTCAATCAGTTGCCCGCCTATATTTATCCAGGAACTTCGTTTGCTCTTGTTGGGGATAAGCTTAAGCAGTTCGCTGCCGTTTTTAATATTTAAGGCGAGAGCTGATTTAAGTAATTGTTCCATTGCGTAATAAGTGATCAGTTCTTTAAACAGCTGATAGCTTTGATGCACTTTCAGCAACTGAACTTTTCTTTTTCCCTGTTCGAAATCATCAGCAAGAATTTCAATTTCATTTAAAATAGAATCGTTTGTTTGTAATGCCTGTTTTCCGGCAGCAATAAAATCAAGCTGCGATGTTTTTTTTGCATTTTGTTTTTTCAGGATTGCTTTTCCGGTGAACAGTTCCATGTACTGCAAAGCAGTAAATAGTTCATTTACAGTATCGGGTGCAAGAAAATCATATTCGATGTACTGTGTTTTGTCAATGCGTTTATCTCTGTCAATGTATTTCCATGCATTCCGGGAAAGCGCATACATATTATACATGAACCAGTAGCCGGGCATAATACTCAACTGGTCTTTAGACGCATCATTTATAATCAGAGAGAAAGGAATGGGTATGTTTAACTCATATGGGTAATCTCCTTTTGCCAGCAATGCATACGACGCAAACTTTGAATTATGTTTGATGCTTACGCATAATCCTGGCCAGAAGCCTCTTCCAGCAATCATTTCACCATCGGCGCTGCGGCTGTTATGATTGCTCCCCAACGTAGCTCCAGCTGCAATGTTGCTTTGACCCAGAACGGTTGCTGCACACAAAAAAGAATTGTTGTGATGTTGTTCATGTGCAGGAAAAATCAAAGAATTTAATACTTCACAGCAGGAGATGGTTGCATTGTTGCCGAGATAGGAGTTAATTAATCGTGCACCGTATTTCAGTTGTGAATGTGATGCCATGTAAAAGCGCACAGCTTTCACTCCATAAAACACACGGCAACCTTCGCCAATAATTCCGTTTACAAGTTCACAACCTTCGCCAACCTGTGAGCTGGCTTTTTCAGAAGAATTTATTGTCAGGTTTTTGAGTTTGTTTGCTCCTTTTAAGTAGGCATCCGTTCCAATCCAAACATCTTTGATAATGTCGCAGCTTTTAATTACAGTCCTGTCGCCCACTTTTCCATAATAGCCACGCAGTTTGTCAAACTTCAGTTCAGTAAACTCTTTAAATTTCTGCTGAAGCTGTTCGTTGTCCCTGTTGCGGCTCCACAACCACGCATCACCTGGAAGCATTCCGTTAAATGGAATAATTTTTCTTCCTGCATTTTCATTACAGACTTCCATCCATATCCGTATTTTTTCTTCCTCTCCCTGTTTCAGAATACCGTTACCGAATTTTGCATAGTCGGTTGTACCCATTTCATGTACATTGGTAATGATGACTTCATTGCCAATGATGTAATGAGAAAGGTAATGCACATTATCAATTACAACATTGTCGCCAAAATCGCAACTGATGATTGTGCTGTTATAAAGGCCAACCTGCAGATTTACCGAGTGAAATTCAAGAAATACGGGTTCCAGTTTTCCAATTCTTACCAAACCGAAAAACTTGCAGTTTTTTACAAGCTCAGGATTAAATGCATCTGAAACGAGAATATGGTTCCAGTCATCACTTGTGTTTCTGTTTCTTACAAGTACTTCAATTTCTAAAGCAGTAAGCTTGCGGTAGTTAATTCCGCTTCGGTTTTGCTTGTTCCTTAGGTAATATTCATCTTTTCCTTTCGGTAAATATTTTACAGGTATAAAGTTGTAACCGATTTCAGAAATTGGTCTTTTTATAATTGGATTCATTGAGCTTTGTTAATTGTATTAATGTTTATAGCTTTTGTTGCGTAAAAAAAGTTCTTCGGAAATATTTCTTACTGTTTAAATCCAAAAAGTTAAAACAGAAATCTGGTTTATTCAACCGTTACACTTTTCGCCAGGTTTCTTGGTTTATCTACATCGTAACCCTTGGCAACACCAATGTAATAGGAGAGCAGTTGCAATGGAATGACACTCAGCATGGGTGCTACAATTTCGTCTGCTTCAGGAACAAGCATTACATCATTCGCCATTGGGGGAATGGTGTTGTCGTTTTCAGTTACAACAGCAATTACCTGTCCTTTTCTCGCTTTGATTTCCTGTATATTGCTTACAATTTTTTCATAGTAGGCATCTTTGGTTGCAACAAATACTACAGGAAGTGTTTCATCAACCAAAGCAATCGGACCATGCTTCATTTCTGCAGCCGGGTAGCCTTCTGCATGGATGTATGAAATTTCCTTCAGCTTCAGCGCCCCTTCCAGTGCAACAGGGAAATTATACCCACGGCCGAGGTATAAAAAATCTCTTGCATCTTTATATTTTAAACCAATCTCTTTTACTTTTTCAGATTGATTGAGTAAGAATTTTACTTTTTCCGGTATGTCGTGCATTTCATTTAGTAAATGCATATAACGGTCTTCCTCAATTGTTCCTTTTTCTTTTGCAATTTTTAAAGCTACCATTGTAAGCACTGCTAACTGGGCCGTAAATGCTTTGGTACTTGCAACACCAATTTCGGGACCTGCATGTGTATATGCACCGGCGTGCGATAGCCGTGCAATGGAACTTCCTACAACATTAACTACACCAAAAATAAAAGCACCTTGTTCTTTTGCTTTATCTATAGCCACAATAGTATCTGCAGTTTCACCGCTTTGCGAAATGGCAATGATCACATCTCCTTTGTTAACTACAGGATTTCTGTAACGGAACTCCGAGGCATATTCCACTTCCACAGGAATGCGGCATAGCTCTTCAAAAATATATTCTGCTACAAGACCTGCATGCCAGCTGGTGCCGCAGGCAATCATCACAATACGCTGTGCATTTTTTAGCTGCTCAATATTATTTTGCACGCCAGCCATTGTAATAGTGCCGGTTTGTGCATCCAGTCTTCCACGCAAACAGTCATAAATGGTTTGTGGTTGTTCATTTATTTCTTTGATCATGAAATGATCATAACCACCTTTTTCAATAGCTGCCAGTTCAAGATCTAACTTCTGAACAAACGGAGTTATTTTTTCATTACCAAGATTCTTTAATACAAGTTCATCAGATTTAATGATTGCCAGTTCATAGTCGTTTACATACACCACTTCTTTTGTGTACTCAATTATTGGCGATGCATCACTTGCAAGGAAGTGCTCATTTTTGCCTATGCCAATTACCAGCGGACTGCCTTTTCTCGCAGCAATTAATGTATCCGGGTTCTCTTCATCAAGTAATACAATTACATATGCCCCAACAATACGTTTCAGTGCAATACGTACTGCTTCTTCAAGTGAGCAGCTGTTATTGGTTTTAATATCTTCAATAAAGTTGAGTAATACTTCTGTATCAGTATCGCTTTGAAAAGCGTAACCTTTATTAATCAGCTCCTGCTTTATTGATGAATAGTTTTCAATGATGCCATTGTGAATCATTGCAAGCTTTCCGCTCTTTGATAAATGTGGGTGAGCATTACGGTCGCTGGGTTCACCATGTGTAGCCCATCGTGTGTGACCAATACCAATATGTGCCTGAACATCTTTGCCGATAACTTCTTCTTCAAGCTGCGCAACCTTGCCTTTCTTTTTATAAACCTTCATGCCATGATTAAGCAAGGCAACACCCGCACTGTCGTATCCACGATACTCCAGGCGTTTAAGCCCTTTAAGAATTACCGGGTACGCTTCACGCCCGCCTATATAAGCAACAATTCCGCACATAGTTGATTTAGTGTTTGTTTAAGCACAAAAATAAGCCGATGCAGGAAAGGAGAGAAATTATTCGCTGTGGTGGTAATTTTTACGGGTAAATCTTTCACATTTCGTTATTAATCCTTTTATGTGTTTTTGCATCTTTTATATAAACAACCATGTATGAAACATTCATTACATATTGCCGCTTTGCTCGACAGTCCTGGTGTTTTGAAAAACCTGGTGGAGCAACTTGCTGCCAGGAAAAATGATCTTGGCTATAGCACACAAAACGTTCCGCTTGGTCAGGAGGCATTGGAAACAGCATCAGCACCTGTTTACACAACAGGAGCTGTATTGATGCAGGAAGGCGGTGAAAAGCTGAACATCCCTTTTATTACAAGCTTCATGTTTACTTGTGTTAAAAGTATAAACGGTCATTATCAACTTGCGTGGAGTTCATCGTTGTCATAAAGAAAGCCCCGGCAATTTGCCGGGGCTTATTATTACTTACCACCTGGTTTTGTATCTGTTTTCTTTTTTTCGTCTTTCTTTTTCTGCTCTTTTTCTTTCGCTTCTTTTTCAGCAGCCATCCTCTTCATTTTCTCAGCATCGGATAATACAGCTGGTTGATTGTTTTTTGCATCTTCTTTCTTTGGTTCTTCCTGTTTTTTTGCTTCCTGCAGCACTTTTTGCTCTTCATTTAATTGCGATTCGGCTCCAAGATTTTGTTCGGGTTCTAATTGCAGGTCATTGTAATCAGCCGATGTTCCGTTACCGGCATCAGGATTCTCTGCATCAGGTGCATCTTTGTATTTATTAGCAAAATCTTCATAGTCCATAAACGTTTCAACCTTCATGCTTTCCGGTTGTACAAACTTGGCATCTTTTGAAATGCCTAAGGTTCTGTCATTATAAACTTTATCAAAAAAGTACCCCCAGATTGGCATTGCAGTCCGGTTACCTTCGCCTACCATTTTCAGAAAAGGATCATCACAACCAACCCATCCACCTGCAAGTAACTGTGGGTTATATCCAATAAACCATGTATCTGTATTGTCGTTAGTTGTACCCGTTTTGCCGGCAATATCACCGGTTAAACCCATGCCACGTAAACGTTTACCCGTACCAAAATCAATAACACCCTGCATCATTTTTACCATTGTATATGCAGCCGCCTCACTCATCACCACTTTTTGTTTGGGCGCAAAACTTTCAAGGATGTTGCCGTTTTTATCTTCAATACGTGTTATAAATATTGGCTGGGTATTCATTCCAGTGGTCGGAAACATTGTATATGCCTGAAGCATTTCCATAACGCTTATGTCGGCTGAGCCAAGTGCAATGGAAGGGTAGGGCGGCAAATTGCTTGTAATACCTGCACTTTGTGCAAAAGTGATAACACTCTTTACACCGAACTGATTCATTAAATAGGCTGCTCCGGGGTTTTTTGAGTAAGCAAGGCAAACAGCCATTGGGCCGCCGCTTCCGGTAATAATTTTTCCACCGAGATTGATTGGTCCGCTTGGTAAGGGCGTTTCAGGAGTAAAACCATTTTCAACAGCATAAGCATAGAGAATGGGTTTGAATGTAGAACCAACCTGCCTTTTAGTATTCAGATTAACGTGATCGTATTTAAAGTTCTTAAAGTTAACACCGCCAACCCATGCCTTTACTTCGCCTGTAAATGGATCCATTGCCATGAAACCGGTTTGAATAATCATTCTGTGATAGCGGAGCGAATCAAACGGAGTCATTACTGTATCTGTTTCACGCTTTGCATTCCATGCAAACACTTTCATTTTTGTTTTTGTGTAGAACGATTTCCGTATATCTTCTTCACTTATACCATCAGCTTCCATTTTTTTCCAGCGGTCGCTTTCCTTCATCGCTCTTTCCAGAATTTTTTCATGTCCTTTCCAGATGCTGTTTGTTTTAATCCAGGGAAGAGTCCAGTAATTCTTTTGCAACGCACTCATGTGTTTGGCCACAGCTTCTTCAGCATATAACTGCATTCGTGGATTAATGGTTGTATAAATTTTTAAACCATCCCGGTAAATATTATAATTGTCGCCGTTTGATTTTTCATGCTCCTTGCACCATTTCTTCATATAATCTCTCAACACATCCCGGAAATAGGGAGCAAAACCGGCACTTTCATCCAGTTTTTTATATTTAAGCGGAATAACTTCAGCTTTAATTTTTTCAGCTTCTGCAGAAGTTAGATAATTGTTCTTTACCATCTGATCAATAACCACATTGCGCCGCATTTGTGAACGGCGTGGATCTTTTCTTGGATTATAGATTGTATTTCCTTTCAGCATACCTACAAGTACAGCAGCTTCATTAACAGTTAATAAAGAAGGTTCCTTTTGAAAAAATGTTTTTGAAGCATTTCTCAATCCATACACATTGTCGCCAAATGGAACTGTGTTGAAATACAGGGCAACGATTTCATCTTTTGTAAAATTCCGTTCGAGTTTTACCGCAATAATCCATTCTTTGATTTTTTGTAAAACACGCAACGGTGCAAAACTGGAATAATTGGTAAACAGGTTTTTAGCCAATTGCTGTGTAATTGTACTGCCACCACCATCTCTTCCTAATTTTGCTATGGCTCTTATTAATGCAATGCCGTCAATACCGGAATGTTCAAAAAAACGTTCATCCTCAGTTGCCACCAATGCATTTACTGCATTTTTTGAAATATCCTTTAATTCAACATTCGTTCTGTCTTCGAGGTAAAATTTGCCCATCAATGTACCATCGGAGGCAATTACTTCGCTGGCAAGCGAGGCGGAGGGATTTTCCAGCTCTTCGAGCGAAGGCATTTTACCAAATGCTCCGAAATTGGCAAGAAGTACAATTAGCACAAAGGTTCCTGCACCTATAAAAAATGCACGCCACAAATATTTAACTGAGTTACGCATAAAATTTCATTCGTTGAGATGCAAATTGCTGCAAATTCAATACCAGCAAATCTAAAACAATTCATCCAGCCATGCGGATGAAGAAATCCTAAAATTTGTCTTTTACATATTGGCGGATAAACACTTTGTATTCTTCCATGTTTTTCCGGGTCTTGAGCGTTTCGAGGTTGCGGACAGAGATGATGATGAAGTTGTATTTTGCGGGCGGAAGCCAGGGAACTATCTGTTTGGCATTTTTCTGAAGTTCTTCCATGTAGCCAAGCGAGGCGGTTACATCAGCAAAAGTTCCCATATCAAGAAAACTGAAGTTCCTGTCGTTTTCAGTTGCATTGATGCGGATGTTTTCGCCACTGTGGTTTCCTGAATTATAACGCTGAAATGCGTTCTTCGATTCGGATATGTAAATTGGATCAACCTGCTCAAAATACATCATAACCACGTATGGTTCGTTGGGTGTGTAAATGTAGGCAGTTTCAATTTTTGTTTCTTTCAGCGGTTTTATACTTGTAGTATCAATTGCGGGTTTGTTGCCAATGGTGATTTTACCTGCATTTTGTTTTTCTTCTTTTTCAACTGCAGTTTTCTGTACAAGAATCTGAGGCTTTTTCAAGTCTTCCTTTTGCTGCGGCATTTTTCCAAGGGTAATCTGATTAGAAGTGTCACGCTTAACCTGTTGATTGGTTTTATTTACGTTTGGTCCTTCATCAAAAGGAATATTAACTGAGTCTGTTTGCCGTACAATATCAGCATTGGTCAGGTAGGTTTCAATTTCATTTCTTCTTGATAGTACATCTTTCATAACAGAAGCTTTTTCGGCCATTGGTGTACCGGGAAAACTCTGCTCAATATTGTTAAGTGATACAATTGCTGCACTGTCGTTTCTCTGTTTGATGTGATAAATGGCTTCAATATAAAGTAGCTGTGGCGTCCAGTAGGATGCTCCAAACAAAGAATCGGCAATTTTCTTTTGTGCCAATGCTTCGGTAAAGTTGCCTGAAATAAACTGGTTGTAAATTTTTTCGTAAGCTGCGGTTCTTACATCTTTTGTTATTGCAGGAGAGTTTTGTGCGTTGGAAATTTTATTCACCATTTCACCGGCAGGATATTTCTTCTTCAGCTCATTGAAGAAGAAAACAGATTTTTCTTTGTGCCCTGCTTTTAAATGGCAATAGTATAATTCAAACAGTATTTCCTGTTCTTTTTCATAATTGCCAAAACGGTTCCAGATTTCTTCAAATACGGCAGCAGCCTGTACATAATCTTCCAGTTGATTTTTGTAAATCTGCCCCTGTTCATACAGCGCTTCAGCAATTTTTTTGTTGGACTGTAACAGTTTTTCTTCTGTTAGAGGCAGATTCATTTTTAATCCTTCAACTGTTAAGTCATCTTCAGGAATTGCATTTATATCTGTAACATCAGGAGTAACGTTATTCTGCATTTGAGTTTGAGGAGCCATTCTTTCAATTACAGCCTGCCTTCTCCAGTTGTCAACATTGGGTCTGTTGCCCCATTTTGATTTAAACTCATTCAGCCCGTTAGCTTTTTGTTGTGCATTATAAAAATACCAGTTGTTGCCGGTTCCGGTTGTTGTAAACAGGGGTGCGTTTGCATCCGTTTTACTGTAAACTGCAGGTATATAATTCGCTTCTTCTTTTAAACCTCTTTGTTTACGGATTTTTTTAACCAGCGATTTCAGGTACGCTGCCATTTCTTTTTCGGGCATTTTTGCAACTGCCTGCAGGCTGTCCTGTTGTTTTACAACTTTTATTTGTTTTACAAGTTCCTGTAATACTTCTTTTCGTTCCTGTAATTTCTGGCTTTCTTTTTCAATTTCAGGATCGGAATAGTTTACACTGTCTAATGCATTTGATGCAATAGTGTAATCGTGTTGCCTGTAAGCTATATCGGCCAGTTTAATAAATGCTTTGTTTTTGGTTGAAACATTTTCTGTATTGTAGCTTACACTTTTTAATAAAAGAGTTTTCGCCTGGGCAGTATCACCCTGCTGCAGGGCCATACCTGCTGCGGAATAGTATAAAATATCTTCATACCCGTCAAACCGTTCTTTTTTTGAAAGTTTTATTAAATCGGCCAGTGTTTCTGAAACTGAGTTTGTTCCTTCTTTTTTCAGCAACTGCGCTTCATAGATACGTGCATGTATGTACAGAACAGGATCGGTGGTATGTGATTTTGCTTTATTGAAATAAACCGAAGCTGCTTCGGGCTGGTTGGATTTTGCATAGAGTTGTGCAAGCAGGTATTCCCAGCGTGCAAGGTCAGTTTTATTTTCAGCATTGGGTAATGCTTTTTGTAAAAAATAAGCACAGCTGTCCCATTGTTCACTCTGGTAGAAAACATACGCCTGTACTTCATCAAGTTTTGTATGCAGCCGTTTGGGAAAAAGAGCATCTTTTCGAAGCATGTTTACCAAACTGTAAGCTTCTGCATAAAGACTGTCTTCAGCATAGGTTTTGGCTAGCCATATTAATGCATCATTACGGCTGGGTGGCTGGGTAAATGCTTTTTGAACAAAACTGTTTTTTTCTTTTGTGCCAATGTTGAGATTTCCGTTTGAGGAGCGGCTGTTTGATCCAACTACAATAAAATATTCATCCTTGCCTTTTGGAAAAAAATTGTAATTGATAAACTGAAAAATACGGTAGGCCGAATCAAATTTTTGCCAGTAAAAGTAACTCTGTCCAATCAGCAGGTACATGTTGTCTATGTAACTGTTGCGCAAATCATGCAGCACAATTCCTGCAGTTGCCTTAAAAATGACAGAGTCCAGTTCTGCCGAATCGGCTGAAGTCATTTTTGTGGAATAATTATAAAAGGGCAGCAGTTGCGTATAGTCATCTTTATGGGCCAGTTTGGCTCTTTCAAGAATAGTGTTGATTTTATTGGTAGCGTTGTAATAAAAATTATAATGCGTTACCATTCCCTGGTACAATTTACGGGGAAGGGTAAATTTCTTGTCTTCTGTTTTTTCCGAACCCAGCGTTTTGTTTTCGTACTTTTTGGGTTTGGTAAGCGGCAGCCTGTAATCAGGTTGTGCCTGAGCTGAAAAAAAGCCCAGCATCAGAAGAAGGAAAATCCATTTGTGTTTTGGCGCAAATAATAACTGCATGCAGGCGTTGATGGTTTTCTTATTAACTCAATACGGTCAAAAATATTTTAATTCGGGCTATTTTATGGAAGATTTTCTTTTTGAAAGCCCATAAACAGTAAATTTAAGCCCCAATTCAAATATGGCAAGATTAATTGATGCAGATACAACACTGAAACGGCTGCGGAACAGGTACCGTTTGGTGGTGATGAACGACGACACTTATGAAGAGGTGGTGACCTTTAAATTGTCGAGAATGAGTGTGTATATCGTTCTCAGCACCATTTTTGTATTGTTAGTGGGGCTTACAGTAGCGCTGATCACTTTTACCGATCTGAAGTACTATTTGCCCGGTTATGGTTCACAAAGCCAGCGGAAGGAATTGGTGATGTACAAAACAAAGATTGATTCGCTGGAAAGGGCAAGCATTCAAAAAGATGTTTATCTCGAAAACCTGAAAAAAGTTTTATCGGGCGATGTGAAATCAAAACTTGATACAGCTACGCTGAAAATACCGGAAGTGGAAAAATCAACTCAATAAACCAACGTATATGTTCAGTAAATCCAGTCCCGAAAAGGAAAGTTCAACAGGAATGGCAACCATTGTGGCTGCAGGAACAGAAATTAAAGGTAATATCGAATGTAAAGGCGATATCCGTGTTGATGGCACCCTTACAGGTAATCTGCAGACTGCATCAAAAGTAATCATCGGTACATCGGGCAAAATTACAGGTGATGTTATTGCTCAGCAGGCTGATGTGCTTGGTCATGTAGCCGGGACTATGAAAGTTTCTGAACTGCTTTATCTGAAAGGCAACTGTCATGTAACAGGAAATATTTATGCCGGGCAACTGCAGGTTGATGCAACTGCAACCTTTAATGGTGAATGTCACATGGGTGCAACTGCAGTTTCAAATGCCCCGATGGCAAGTGTGGTTGGTTTAAGAAAAGATGCCGTAAATGCTGCAGCAAACGACCAATAAAGCAAAAAAGACCGGCCATTACCGTTCCAACTCTCAGTACCTGATGCAATATGCAGGGCTGGCAACACAGTTACTTGTTGCTTTGGGGCTGGCTGTATTTCTTGGACTGAAAGCGGATCGTTGGCTGAGCATTTCATTTCCTTTGCTGGCATGGCTAATGCCGCTGCTTGCATTAACCGCAATGTTTATCCGGATTTTTAAAGACACATCAAACAAAAATGAACAGTAAGTTTCGTAACAAACTCTATTTCCCGCTGCTGCTGGTTTTTATTCTGCTCAATACCTTTTTTATTTCAGGCAAACAGCTCCTGGTAAAGTATGGAATTAACCAGGAAGTAATAATGGTGGGTAATATGATTCTGTTTGTAACAAGTATTGCATCGTTGTATTTTCATATCAAAGGCTTTTTACATAAAAATATACAGGTGTTTTTCCGCAGCGTTTATGGATCTTTAATGATTAAAATGCTGGTATGTGCAGGGGCAGTTGTTATTTATGCAATGCTGGCAAAAGACCAGGTAAACAAACCGGCTGTTTTTATCTGCATGGCTTTGTATATTGTTTATTCATTTATTGAAGTGAAAATGATTTTTCGCCTGCTGAAGCAGAAGAAACAGGAGAATGAGTAAGAAAGAAGTTCCATTACATGCGCTGAATGATTATTTGCCACAGGGATCGCTGGATGCTGTGCTGGATTACCTGCACAAATACAAAATACATTTAACCATTACAAAAGAACGCAACAGTGTGCTGGGCGATTACCGTCATGCTGTTCATCAAAAAAATCACCGCATCAGTGTTAATGGTAACCTTAATAAATTCGCATTTCTTGTAACCCTGTTGCACGAAATGGCACACCTGCTTGCATTTGAGCTGTATGGCAACCGCATTGCGCCACATGGTAAAGAGTGGAAGAATGAATACAGTAAAATTCTTGCCCTGTTTCTTTTAAAAAAAATATTCCCCGCAGATATTGAAAAGGCTTTGCTGAAATCATTGCAAAACCCATCGGCAACAAGTTGCGGTGAAGAACATTTAATGCGTGTTCTGAAAAGGTATGACGAACGCAAACCGGGAGTGCTGCTGATTGAAGAAGTACAGGTTGGTCAGTTGTTTAAACTGAAAGACGGGCGCATTTTCCGTAAGGGCGAAAAAATGCGCAAGCGTCACAAAGCTGTTGATGTAAAATCCGGAGCCTTGTACCTGTTCAGCGCAGTTTATGAAGTGGAATTGGTTTTAGTGACGTAATGCTACAGGAAATTTAATTTGCCAATAACCCTGTACTTCGATGCTGCAAGTATTCCTGATTTGCCAGCCTGTTCTTTGATCACGATTTTGGGTGTTGCATACGAAGCATGAATAAAATAAATCTCCGTTCCATCGTTGTACAAAAAACCGGTGTGGCAATCAAGTCCGACAATAAATAACCCCTTGTCATGTTTACTTACTTTATCAGTAAATGATTTTAATGGCTCATTACTGAATTTTTGCAAACTACTTTTTTCTGTTAATTGTTTAATCATTGTTTCGCTTGAACATTGAGCCAGTTTTACACGGTTGATCTGCATGCCTGCATCACGAAGCACTGTTGTAACAAAATAGCCGCATGCAATGGATCCGTTGCCGGGTATTTCGGTTGTGCCGTTAAAATTCCATTTTGTGCCATACCAGAAAGAGATCAGCGAATCAGCAACAAACGCATGTAATTTTTTTTCGTTGGCATACGTTGGGTTTTGTTTGTATGATTTAAGTAAGCCTGCCGATTTTTTCTTTGCATCAGCATAAGTGGTTGTGTTTTTTTGAACGGGTTGAAAATGTCTTTTCTCATTTTCAGGAAGCGATACAGAAGTATTCTTTTCATTACAGTTCAGGAGCAGGAGCAGCAACAAAGCATATTTCATAAACAGAAAGATGCAGTTGCACATGGTTTCCACAATGCAGTTCAGGTTCCGGTTAAAAACAATGAAAAAGCGGGTTCAGCAACTGAACCCGCTTTTTTCATTTTATTTCTCTTAAAAAATTACTGAACAAAAAGTGTAGTAATTGATTTAGTTGTTCCGTTTTCAATTTTCAGCAAATATGTTCCCGGTCTGATGTTTCCGCTGAGTTCAAAGCTTTGACTTGCTGAACCGCTTTGGAAAGTAATGTTTTTGCTCATCATTACCTGGCCGTTTGTGCTGAGCACCTGTGCAGAATAAATGCCACCCTGAATATTACTTGTCTGGATTGTAACTACTTTATTTTTTACAGGGTTAGGGTAAACCTGGAATGCGTTGCCAGCTTTTACAGTGCTTACTTTCAGAATAACAGTTGTTTTAGAAGTACCTGCAAATTCAACTGCTTTAATACGGTAGAAGTTTACAGTGTTGGGGTTTGCATCTGTAAAGCTGTAATCCTGGCTGCTGAAATTATTTGCTTTGGGTGATACCTTTGCAATTGTTGTAAAGTTTACAGCATCAGAACTGCGTTCAACTTCATAATAGTTGATTTCGCTTTCAGTAAGATTGCTCCAGTTAATACCTACTTTTCCGTTTGTTTCTTTAGCACTTACATTGGCAAAAGTTACAGGAAGAGGACCACCTGAAGTTTTCATCAGCATAACAGCATCTATTACCCAACGCTCATTACCGCTTGAGCAATCCATTGTTATTCTTACACGCAGGTTTGTAATACCAATTGGTAAACCACGTACTACCACTGTGCTTGGTCCTGCAGCAATATTTCCGCTGCCTGTTGGAGAATATGTCGTAGGCGAAGTGTTCCCATCATAATTGGCATTTGCTGTACCAGTAGCGGAATAACCCCAGTATGCCTGCCCTGCTGATGAGCCAGTTACTTCAAGTGTATTATACCAGGTTGTGCCTCCGTTAGGACTGATTTCAACACGTACAAAATCAGAAGTTTCCATACCATTGCTAGTTGAGTTTTCTGAAATTGCCTGAAGCCTGAAAGTAAGTGCTGCATAATTAGTTCCAAGTGTACTAATATTTGCAGAGGTAAGTGTTCTGGATGTGTTAGATGCCTGATAAGCAGTGCCTCCACTTAATCCGTAAGTAACACTGGCAGGTCTGTCATTAGTACCGGTGCTTCCTGTAATGAATCCGTTTGTACCGGTAAAACCAAAACCTGCAGGGGCTGCCGTGAAGTTAGGGTTGTTTTCAAACATTTCTGTTTGAGCAAATAATTGACCATTAACAGCCAACAGCAAAATCGTTACGAAAAACAGTTTCGAGAGAGTAAACATTTGTTTCATGAGTAAAGGTTTAAATTTTGAATCATTTTTTTTTGATTCATAGCTCTTGGAAGTTGGCATATCAACCGGAATTGGAGAAAAGTATTACTCAAGCAAACATTGCTGTTTCGCTCAATAAATAATTAACAATGGATTTTTGTATTTAGCGTACGGATTTCAGGGGATAGTGAGATAAGTAGTAAAATCTGCTACAAATATAGAGTGTACTTCGTATTAATAGTTAGTTTTTTCTCAATTATTACAGTTTTTTTTTCAGGATTTTGCAAGTAATGCCTAAAATTACTAAGTGTTTTTACTTATAATTTTTCTGCCTTATCCTTTCAGGCTTTATTTATCAATGAGTTAGTCAAAGAAAGTGTGTAACGGAAATTTTTGATTCAAAAATGCGGAAACCCGGCATTTACGGCAGCAGGCTTTAAAAATGGAATCCTTTTCTGTTTCTAACCCGGTACATATCATTTTTGGTCTTACTTTTAAAAATGATGCCAGATCAACTGATTCATTGCAATTGATTGTTGCAATTTCTGTCGCCTGATAAATTTGACATGTTATGCAAAAAAAGAATTTTGATTACGATTATGTAGTTATTGGCAGCGGCTTTGGTGGTTCGGTTGCAGCTTTACGTCTTTCTGAAAAAGGATATAAAGTGCTTGTAATAGAAAAAGGTAAATGGTTCAGCAAAGAATCAGATTTTCCCAAAACAAACTGGAACCTGAAAAAATGGATGTGGCTGCCATCAATGAAATTTTCCGGATTGTTTAAGATGACAGTTTTCAGGCATGTTGCTGTACTCAGCGGTGTGGGAGTAGGAGGTGGTTCGCTTGTTTATGCCAATACATTACCGGTACCCAACACACCTTTTTTTAAAACCGGTACCTGGAGCAACTTATGTAATTGGGAAGAGGAATTAAAACCTTTTTTCAGTGTGGCGAAACAAATGCTGGGAGCTGCTGAACATCCTTACATGAGCCGCAGCGACAAGGTAATGCAGCAACTGGCGGCTGAACTTGGTAATGAACAGGCTTTTGAAAAAACGGATGCGGCCGTTTATTTTGGCAAGCCGGGCGAAACAGTGAATGATCCTTATTTCAATGGCAAAGGACCAACAAGAACCGGCTGTACTTTGTGCGGCGGTTGTATGCTTGGCTGCAGGTTTAATGCAAAAAATACACTGGATAAAAATTACCTGTACCTGGCACAGCAGCTCGGTGCAGAAATTATTGCAGAACAGGAAGTGTATGATGTAATTCCGTTATCGCCGGATGGGAGTGATGGTTATGAAATTCATTTCAAAGATTCATTAAGCTGGTTTCCCTCAAAAAAAACAGTTACAGCAAAAGCAGTTGTTTTTGCCGGAGGTGTGTTAGGAACATTGAAATTGTTGCTGAAGCTTCAGTCCACTTCATTACCCAACCTTTCCCGGAAGCTGGGAAGCGGTGTGCGTACTAATTCTGAAAGTTTAATTGGTATAACAACCTATGATAAAACCGTTTCTTTTTCTGATGGAATAGCGATTGGTTCCATTGTAAAGATTGATGAAAACAGGCATGTGGAGCCTGTGAAATACCCGGCAGGATCAGGCTTCTGGCGATTGCTGATGGCGCCGATGGTTTCCGGCTCAACAATATTAGCACGTATTGGTGCAATGGTAAAAGACTGGGTAAAATATCCCGTTAAAAATATCAGGACCTATTTTGTAAACGACTGGAGCAGCCGTACGCATATTCTGCTGTACATGGAAAGCATTGATTCAACTTTGCAGATGGCACGATCAAAGTACGGACGCATTAAAACATTGCTGGAGAAAGGTACAGCACCTACTGCATTTAATTCCATTGCGCAGGACATTGCACGGAAAACAGAAAAGATAGCTGATGGAAAAGCAACGGTGATGCTGCATGAAACTTTGTTTGGTATTCCTTCCACGGCACATATACTTGGCGGCGCCTGCATGGGTAAAGATGAAACAGAAGGAGTGATTGATGCCAGTAACCGGGTTTTTAATTACAGCAACATGCTGATATGTGATGGCAGTGTAATTTCAGCAAACATTGGAGTAAACCCAAGTTTAACCATTACGGCTATTGCTGAAAGAGCGATGAGCAAAGTGCAGGAAAAAAATAATTTGTAATCAGTTTTAATTTTGGTATAAACAATTTGTTGCGGTTAAGTATATATCACAACTTCTTTAACATCCATCTGTCACAACCAAAATGTCCGCTGTTGCCCAAAGGCCCATCGAGGTAGTGAAATCCAAACAGTTCATATACTTTCAATGCTTGTTTTAATTCAGGCATTGTTTCAAGATAAACCTGTTCGTATCCATATTGCTTTGCCCGGTCAAGGCAATGTTGAATGAGCAGTCTGCCTAATCCTTTTCCTCTTGCTTCTTTATGCAGATACATTTTTACCAGTTCGCAGGTTTTTGCGGGCAATCCTTCTGTTGGAAAAATACCTCCTCCGCCAAGAATGATTCCATTTTCTTCTGCCACAAAATAATAACTGCCGGTTGCCCTGAACAGTTGATGCAAATCATCGGTTGTAGGATCGTAAAAAACAGTTCCGGGTTTATTAGCGCCAAACTCACTCAAGGCCGTACGGATAATTATTGCCAGGGCAGTATTGTCTTTTTCTTCAATGGGTCTTATTGTAACAGGCACTTGCATATTGCGAAAATAAAGAAAGCCGCTTTTGTCAAAAGCGGCTTTCTTTATTTTCAATTTTCTGAATTAATATTCTTCGTTTTTATAATCGTCTTTAAGACCACCGCCAAACACAATTCCAAATTTCAACCCGAAATAATTGTTGGCAATAATTCCTGATTTGCCAATGAAATTATATTCAGCTCCCAAACGGATATGCCATATTTCAACACCTGCTCTTACCATGCCTCCGAACTTTGTTTCGGTTGGAATTGTAATTGAACCACCACCATTGGAAGTACCTTCCACACTGATGAGCTTATATACACCTGCTCCTCCTCCAACATACGGGCGAACAAGCCTGTTGGTGAAATAATAATCGGCAGTGCCAAGTGCCGAGAAGCTTAAACCTGCTTCACCCGATGCTTCAAAATCACCGGCATTAAATGCACCTCTTGCCATTGCTGTGGCTTCGCCTCTCAAACCAACACTTACTTTGTCGAGCAGGTTAAACTTAGGCTCAATGTACATCAGCGCTCCGGCTTTGGCTCCAAATCCCTGCGGGCGGGCATAGCCCAAACCTGCATCAACTTTAAACGGTTTGTAATGATGAATGATTTCAAATTTATCCTGTGCAGATACATGAAATGCAACAAAAAGGAATGAAAATGCCAGGCTGGTTTTTACAATTGATCTGATCATGAAGAGTGGTTATAATTTAATTGCTGTTACGTCAAGCAACATGCCATTAACGTAATTGCGCAGTGTTTTAATCTTAAGGATTTGATAAAAAAACGGATGCCATACATTTTAAGTATGGCATCCGTTGTGTATTCTTTTTTTAAGCAACGGCTTTCTTTACCAGTTCGGCAGCTTCGCTTAGCTGGATAGCGCTTTGTACTTTCAGCCCGCTTTCATCAATCAGTTTTTTCGCTTCTACTGCATTGGTTCCCTGCAAACGTACAATAATCGGAACGGGTATATCACCAATGGATTTATAGGCTTCAATTACACCGGCAGCAACACGGTCGCAACGCACAATACCACCAAAAATGTTGATGAGGATTGCTTTTACGTTCGGGTCTTTTAAAATGATTTTGAAACCAGCTTCAACCGTTTGGGCATTGGCTGTGCCGCCAACATCGAGGAAGTTAGCCGGTTGACCGCCACTGAGCTGAATCATATCCATTGTAGCCATTGCAAGCCCTGCACCATTTACCATACAGCCAACGTTTCCGTCGAGCTTAATAAAGTTGAGGTTGTGGTTGCCTGCTTCCACTTCAGTAGGATCTTCTTCTGTAACATCTCTCATGGCTGCAACATCAGCATGGCGTATAAGAGCGTTGTCATCAACATTCATCTTACAGTCAACAGCAATTACTTTATCATCAGCGGCTTTAAACAGCGGATTAATTTCAAGCATGCTGCAATCCAAACCCACATATGCATTATAAAGATTGGTTACAAACTTCACCATGTTTTTAAATGCCTCTCCGCTTAAACCGAGATTAAATGCAATTTTTCTTGCCTGGAACCCCTGTAACATTCCTGAAGGATGCACCCATTCTTTAAAGATTTTTTCCGGAGTGTCATGCGCCACATCTTCAATGTTCATACCGCCTTCGGTACTGTACATGATAACGTTTTGTTTTTTGGTGCGGTCGAGCAGGATGGAGAGGTAAAACTCTTTGCGTTCACTTGGTCCGTCGTAATACATATCCTGCGCAACGAGGATTTTATTCACCACTTTGCCTGCAGGCCCGGTTTGCAGTGTAACCAATGTGCCTCCAAGAATGCCTTTTGCAAATTCGGCAACCTGTTCAATGTTTTTGGCCACTTTTACACCGTTCAGCCCGGTTTCTTTAATGGTTCCTTTGCCACGGCCACCGGCATGGATTTGTGCTTTGATGACGGCAAAACTGCTGCCGCTTTGGTTTTTAATGTTTCGGTAGGCTTCCTCAGCTTCGTGTACGGCCGAGCAGGCATAACCTTCCTGAACCGGTACATTGAATTTTTTTAATAATTGTTTAGCCTGGTATTCGTGGAGATTCATACAGCAAAAAATTTCGGCGAAGATAAGTCAAAGAGGGGTAAAGTTTAACGATTGGCGGGGAAGGATTTTTTGCCTGAAAGTGTGTAAGCTGCCGGTGGTTTGCAGTGTAAGCGGTTCGCCTGCATTGCAACTGCAAACATTTACCGCTCTGATTGCAATCATTGTTATTGATAAATTAAAAGTTCAATTTCATTGCAGCTAATTTAAAATCTATGAATAAGATTATTACAGGCATTTTGCTTGTGCCTTTATAACCGGGAGAAACAATCTTTTTACACTATAAAAAGCATTTTATGAAACACATATCAATTCTCTCAATACTATTCTTACTCATAGTAACCACTGGTACCAATTGCAAAAAAACTTTGTTTGGAGAAAAGCTGCCACCTGCCACACAGGAAGGCAAAAACACCTGCGGGTTTTTAGTGAACGGGAAAGTATGGGTGGCAAGAGGGGATAATGGATACCCGAATCTTAGTTGTAGTTATGATGAAACGTATATGGGGGGGGCATTCAATATTAACGGATATAGATATGAGGATGGGACAAATAGCTTTACGAGTTTTGTAGTCGGAAGCGATAGCATAAATAGCTCAGGACTATTTAAATTAAATCAAAGGGCAGGTAGAATTGGGAAATATAGCAACTACATTACATTATGTGGTTATCAATGGAATGATACTATCCCAAACCATAACGCTTTTGTTAACATTACCAAATTAGATAAGGTTAAACGAATTATCTCCGGGACTTTTGAGTTCGCATTGACAAAATCAGGATGCGAACCTGTAAGAATAACCAAAGGAAGATTTGATATGCGCTTTTAATTTTTCTTTTACTTAATCTCATATAGCTGTCAGACCCGCCCTGCTGCAGATATTTCCAGGCTTTTTCTATCTTTCCTCCATGAACAGGCTTTGGGTTTATTTATTCCTCCTGCTGCTTTATTCCTGCAAAACAGGTATGCAGTTATCTGTTCCGCAACAATCAGAAAATGCGGTCAGCGGTACCGAATTTTACAAAGAGGCAGCAGCCATGAACTGGAAACAGCGGGATTCATTTGCGGTAAAGGAACTGCTCTCAGGCAATCTTCCATCTTTCTTTAAAAAGTTTGTTCCTGTACATGTTTCAATGATTGATTCATCAACCGGTAAAACCATCAGGGCCGTTATTTATGTAAGCCCGGATTACATAAGCATTGGTACAGATGCTGACTGGGCAAGGATTCCGTTAACGCCTATGGCAGCTCAACAGATCGCCGACAGTTTTCACTGCTTTCTCCCAACAAAAAAAATGGTGGATGAAATTTTTAAAGCAGCTACTATAAAATCAGAACCGGTGCCGATGTATGCTTTTCGTGACAGTACGCCCACGATGTACCAGCATCATCTGATGATTGAAGGACAGCGAAAGCAACAAAAGGGATTGATTGCAGGGATTAAAAAAGATGTCATCCTTACCGAACAAGTACTGAGTCCATCCAAACAAAATAAAGTAGCTATTTATGGCTGGCATCAGTTGAATGGGAAACCTATTCAGCCGGTTTATACCGGTCATGCAAACTGGTATGTGGATTACAGCCATGGCATCCGGCTCATTTATGAATGGATAAAAATCAATGGCAAATGGGTGCATTATAAAGAAGTGTTTAAACATCCTGTATGGTATTACTTACTTACTGATGAAACTCATCCTATATTTGTCCGATACCCGTTATAAAAAACAATATATTTGTCGTCCTAATTTTTATACAGATGAGTGATATTTTACAGAAGATCCATGAAACAGTAGCCTATATCCGCAGCCATTATACCGATGAATCGCAGGTGGGTGTTGTGCTGGGCAGCGGCCTTGGCCAGTTTACCAGTGAAATAACAGTGGAAAAAGAAATCAGCTACAATGATATTCCGCACTTCCCGGTTTCTACTGTGCAGGGGCACAAAGGAAAACTCGTGTTTGGAACTTTGGGAAATAAAAAAGTGGTGGTAATGGCCGGCAGGTTTCATTACTATGAAGGTTATTCCATCCAGGATGTTGTTTATCCGATCCGTGTAATGAAATACCTCGGTATCAAATCGCTTATTCTCAGTAATGCAGCAGGTGGAGTAAACCCATCTTATAAAGTAGGCGCACTGATGATGATTAAAGATCATATCAGCCAGTTTGGGATAAACCCGCTGATAGGTAAAAATATTGATGAGTTTGGTCCACGTTTTCCTGATTTGAGTGAGCCTTACAAAAAAGCATATATCAGCAAAGCAAAAGAAATTGCTGCGAAGCTGCATATTGAAGTTGAAGAAGGAGTTTATGTAGCGGTTACAGGGCCAACTTTTGAAACCCGCAGTGAATACAAAATGATTCATGTACTGGGTGGCGATGCTGTGGGTATGAGTACAGTACCCGAAGTGATTGTTGCAGCCCATATGAGTATTCCTGTTTTTGCCATGAGTGTAATTACCGATATTGGCATCCGTGAAGAAGAAAATAAAATTACCCACGAAGAAGTATTAGAGGCTGCAGCAGCGGCAGAACCAAAGATGACAGCCATTGTTAAGCAGTTCATCACAGAACTTTAAGTTTAATTTAGACAGTAACTGCATCATTTGAATTATTTTTACACGGGCTGACACGCACAGCCCGTTTTTATTATTTGAAAAGACGTTTTACTCCGGCATGTTCCGCATTATTTGTTTAATGGTTTTTTTGTTTGGTGGTTCAGTTGTTTTTGCCCAGATAAGGGGCAACAGAAATCTCATGCAGAATATTCCATCCGGTGGTTCAATGCGAAGCGGAAGCGGCGGCGGGGCTTTTAAGGATACGCTTCTGCACCGTACAGGTCTGGAAGATTCGGCAACTACTGTTTACCGCTATCTTGACACAGTAAAGTTTAACACGCTTGATTCATCAGTAAATGATTTTTACAAACGCTGGCCGGTTTCGTGGACAAATGTTTATTTGGGTAATACAGGCAGTGCAGCAAAATCACTTCTTTTTTCTCCCATTATGAAAGCAGGATGGGATCATGGCTTTCATTCGTATGATGCATATATCCCCGATGTATTTGATACAAAAATTTATAACACTACCCGTCCTTATACACAACTGGCATATATTCTGGGGCCCAACCAGGAGCAGAACATTCATGTACTGCATACACAGAACTACAGGAAAAACCTGAATTTCACCTTCCGGTATAATTTAATTAATGCCCCCGGTGTTTTTTCAAACCAGAAAACCAATCACAGCAATCTTCACTTTAACTCGTGGTACACAGGTAAACGGAAAAGATATACTGCATATTTCATTGCATCATCAGCTAAAACAGGTGCAACTGAAGGAGGCGGCTTAACCGATCTGAGTGTATTAAACGATAACAACAGACTTAATTCGTTGTTTCCAACCATCATCGGCGGATCAAATGCACAAACGCAAACACTGTTCAGTAATAAAATTTACACCGGTAATCAATACCATTTAACCAATATTCTGTTCAGGCATCATTACGATGTTGGTAAAAAAGATTCGGTTGTTACCGATTCAAGTGTGGTGTATTTGTTTTTTCCACGGTTCCGTTTCCAGCATACATTGCAATTCAATAAATATACGTTTGCATGGCATGATGAAAATGTTGATACAGCCGGTTATAAACAATTATACCAGCTTACAAATCTTCCGGAAACATTCGGGATAAAAGATTACTGGCAGACGTTTACCAATGAAGCTGCGGTTTATTCTTATCCCGATATTAACAACCAGCTCCAGTTTCTGAAAGTTGCGGCAGCCTATCAAACACTTCATGCTGATTTTGGAACCAATGAACCTTCTTTTACAAATCTGTTCCTGAACGGCGAATACAGGAATAAAACAAAAAATAAAAAGTGGGATATGGAACTGGCCGGTACTTTGTACCTGGCAGGTTTTAATGGTGGGGATTATAGTGTGGTTGCTTCTTTAAAACGTTTAATTGGTCAGAAACTTGGTTACCTCACACTTGGTTTTCAGAATGTGAACCGGTCTCCTTCAGTTATTCATGATGACATGAGTAATTTTAAAAAGTTCAATATCGGAAACACCAGTTTCAAAAAAGAGAATACAACCATTGCTTCTGCTACATATGAATTGCCGCAGCAACGGCTGGAGATAGGCGCAAAATATTTTATTGCCGGCAACTATATTTATTTCTCCGATTATGCAATTGCAAGGCAGGAAGCAACCTTGTTCAATGTGCTGCAATTGCATCTGCAAAAGCATTTTAAAATACGCAGGCACTGGAACTGGTACACAGAAATTTATATCCAGCAGGCAACAGGCAGTGCGCCTGTTCATGTGCCACTTGTACTTACACGAAACAGGTTTGCTTACGAAGGTTTCTTTTTCAAATCCATCAGCCTTAGTACCGGACTTGAAGCAAGGTATCATACACCTTATAAGGCAGATGAGTTTTCGCCTCTGCTCGGACAGTTTTTCCTGCAAAATAAAACCACCATTAATAATTTGCCCGATGTGGCAGCTTACCTGCACTTCAGGGTAAGAACATTCTATTTGTTTCTGCGTGCTGAAAACCTGAATACGCTCGAATTAAAACCGAAAGCAGGTTTTTACAATAACAATATGGCAACACCATTACAGCCGGTTCCGGCATATTTTCTACGGTTTGGTATTTACTGGGGTTTCATTAATTAATTGGCCATGAAAATTCTGAAAACAATCCTGTTGTTTGTGCTGTCGCTTTTCCAAAAAAAGAATTGCTGCAGGTAAGCATTGTATAATCAGGCATGTTCTTTTTGTAATTACATCACCATTACATTTGTATGGTGAAGATGATGAAACCAATAACAAGAACAATCTGGCTTATTTCACTGGTAAGTTTGTTTACCGATTTTGCAAGTGAAATGCTTTATCCTGTTATGCCTGTTTACCTGAAAAGCATCGGGTATTCAGTAATGGTGATTGGAATACTGGAAGGGTTAGCAGAAGCTGTTGCGGGGCTAGGTAAAAGCTACTTTGGCCGTTTAAGTGATGCCAGCGGTAAGCGGCTGCCTTTTGTACGGCTTGGTTATTTTTTCAGTGCTGTTTCAAAACCAATGCTTGCATTAAGCACACAGTTGTGGTGGATTTTTTCTGCACGGTTTATTGACCGTGCCGGGAAAGGATTACGTACTGCTCCACGGGATGCTCTGCTGAGTGATGAAACAGATGCTTCAAACAAAGCAACTGTGTTTGGCTTCCATCGTGCAATGGATACACTCGGAGCTGTACTTGGACCGTTAACAGCATTGATTTTTTTGTTTTATTATCCCGGCCAGTATAAACTTTTGTTTTACATCGCATTTCTTCCGGGTATTGCAGCAGTTATCTTTACTTTTTTAGTAAAGGAGAAGAATACAGTTTCTTCTGTTAAAAAAGCAGTCCCTTTTCATCAGACATTTCGTTATTGGAAAGATGCTGGCAACGATTATAAAAAACTTACAGCGGGCTTGTTGTTGTTTGCTTTATTCAACAGTTCAGATGTGTTTCTTCTGCTGAAGATGAAAGAGGCAGGTATGCCCGATACTGCTGTAATAGCTGTATATATTTTTTATAACCTTGTATTTGCTTTGTTTTCATTTCCCATTGGCAGAATTGCAGATAAAATCGGGTTGAAGAAAATTTTTCTGACCGGGCTTATCTTCTTCGCAATTACTTACACAGGATTTGCCTTAAGCAGCACAACATACATGTATTGGGTATTCTTTTTCTTCTATGGAATTTATGCAGCTTCAACTGAAGGTGTATCAAAAGCCTGGCTTTCAAACATTTCTCCCAAATCAGAAACTGCTTCTGCCATTGGCCTGTACACAGGTCTGCAAAGTATTGCAGCACTGATTGCCAGTACAACAGCCGGTTTTTTGTGGTTGAAGCTTGGTTCCTCTTTTGTATTTATATCGGCATCAGTGGTTGCTCTTCTTTCTTTTACATGGATTTTACTTTTCCTTCGGGACAAACATTAGGATTTTCTGCAACTAATTTCTAAATTTGACTAAATATAAATTTAGGTTAGTCTAAAAATTAATTATGATCAGCAAAATCTTTTTGATGTTGTCTGTTCTCGTTTCGTTTCAGGTTGAGGCGCAGACGTTTACAGTGAAGGGAGAAGTAACTGATGTGAAAACAGATGAAAAGATCAGGCAGGTTACCATACATAACCTGCAGAAAAGATTGTCTGTTGTTACCGCTGCAGATGGCAGTTTTAAAATTACTGTTACTGTAAATGATACGTTGGTTATCAGTGCAGTTGGTTATGCCAGCGATACAATGGCAGTAAAAAAAGAGCAGCATTTTTTTTCTGTTAGGTTAAAACCACTGATGAAATCACTTGACGAAGTAGTAATAAGTGGTACCATGCGTGAAGTAAGCAGATCATCCAGTCCGGTTGTTGTTGAAACATATTCGGCTCGTTTTTTTAAAAAGAATGTGAGTGCATCTGTATTTGAAGCATTGTCGGTGGTAAATGGTGTTCAGCCACAACTGAACTGCAACGTTTGTAATACTGGTGACATTCATATTAACGGAATGGAAGGGCCTTATACAATGGTATTGATAGATGGAATGCCGGTTATAAGCAATCTTGCTACCGTGTATGGTTTTTCAGGAATACCTGCAAGCTTAATTAAACGTGTTGAAATTGTAAAGGGCCCATCGTCTACTTTGTACGGCAGTGAAGCAGTTGCGGGGTTAATCAACATTGTTACAAAAGATCCGGCTTCTGCTCCTTTGCTGAATGCAGATGTGTTTGCAACATCTTACAATGAATGGAATGCAGATGTAAGTACAAAATTTAAAGCAGGAAAATCCAGTTCGCTAATCGGGCTCAATGCATTTTTTTTCAACAAACGTTATGATGTGAATGATGATAATTTTACTGATGTGACTTTGCAAAAAAGAATTTCTTTATTTAACAAATGGGAGTTTAAACGAAAACAGCAACTACCTTTCCAGGTTGGATTCAGGTTGCTTGCTGAAGACAGGTGGGGGGGAGAACTTCAATGGATGAAAAACTGGCGGGGAAGTGACAGTATTTATGGCGAAAGTATTTATACAAGAAGGGCAGAGTTTATTGGAAATTACGGGATCAAAGCCGGAAAAGAGAAATTGCTGTTTGAATATTCTTACAATTTTCACCAGCAGGATTCTTATTATGGATTTGTACCCTACTTTGCAAAACAGCATAATTTGTTTGTACAACTCCGGTGGAATAAAGAATTTAAAAAACATAATCTTATAGCTGGTCTTCCTTACAGGATGAGTTGGTACGATGATAATACGCCTGCAACAGCAAGGCCTGATGGGATCACTAACCTGCCTTCAGTTAATCAATTGCAGGGCCTGTTTGTACAGGATGAAATAAAATTATCAAAGCAGTTTACTTTATTGGGTGGAGCCAGGTATGAATTAACAAGTCAGCACGGTGGAATTATTTCGCCCAGGCTTGCCCTGAAATGGCAAACACCCGGGCATCATATTTTCAGGCTCAGTTCAGGAAACGGGTTTCGGGTTGTGAATTTATTTACAGAAGATCATGCTGCATTAAGCGGTGCAAGAGATGTTGTAATTGCTGAAGCACTGAAACCTGAGAGGAGCTGGAATGTAAACATGAATTATACTGCAACTTTTGCTCCTCAGTCTGGATACGTTACAGTGGATGTAACTTTATTTTATACTTATTTCACCAATAAAATTATTCCTGATTACAACACTGATCCGCAGAAAATAATTTATAAGAATATTGATGGATATGCAGTATCAAAGGGATTTACATTTAATGCAGATGTTGTTCTGAAAAAAAATCTGAAACTGATTGCGGGTGTTACATTAATGGATGTTTTTACGATGAACAGAAAGACCAACGGACACTATGAAAAAGATCAGCAGATGTTTGCTCCGCATTTTACAGGAAATTATGCTTTGAGTTATACCATTCCTGCATGGAAGTTAACCGTCGACTTTACGGGAAAAGTATTTGGTCCGCAACGGTTGCCCGTTGTTCCTAACGACTTCAGACCTGAATTTTCTTCATGGTTTACATTGGCAAATCTGCAACTGACAAAACGAATTGGCAGATCAGTTGAAATTTATGGCGGAGTAAAAAATCTGTTTGACTTTTTGCCAAAGCACCCGATACTACGGCCCGATGATCCGTTTGATAAACGGGTAAACGACCCGGTGAATAACCCTTTTGGCTACACATTTGATCCATCTTATAATTATGCCCCGGTTATGCGAAGAAGAATGATGCTTGGTATGCGGGTGAATGTGGATGGCAGGTAATAAAAAAAGGATGCAGTACAACTGCGTCCTTTTCAGAAATATCCGCTGTTTGTTTTACATTCTTTCAGGAACCTGTATGCCAAGCAGGTGCATGCCGCTGGCAATAACATTGGCAGTAAGTTCACAAATGAGTAAACGTAATTGTTTTTTATCTTCTGTTTCAGCATTCATAACAGAATGCTCTGTATAAAATGAGTTGAATGTTTTGGCAATATTGTAAATATAATTTGCAAGGTGCGAAGGATCGTGTTCATTGCCTGCCTGCACAATAACGGTTGGATAGTTTTCCAGCTCAATCATTAATTCTTTTTCAAGTGGAAGCAATGCTGATTTAGCGGCAGGTTCTGAACCTTGTGCTTTTTCCTTTCTTAATATTGATTTGATTCTTGCATGCGTGTACTGAATAAATGGCCCGGTATAACCATGAAAGTCGATAGACTCTTCAGGGTTGAAAACCATTTTCTTTTTAGGATCAACACGCAACAGGTAAAATTTCAATGCACCAAGACTCAGCGTTTTGTACAACTCTTTCAGTTCTTCTTCTGTAAAGTCTTTTACCTTGCCAAGTTCTTCTGTTTTTTGCCTGGCAACATTCTCCATTTCATCCAGGAGGTCATCGGCATCAACAACAGTTCCTTCACGGCTTTTCATTTTCCCGGTTGGTAATTCAACCATACCATAACTTAAATGATAAATACCATCAGCATACGGAAGTTCAAGTTTTTTGCAAATGAGCTGCAATACTTTCATATGATAGTTCTGCTCATCGCCAATTACATAAATGCTCTGGTCAATTTTATATTCTTCGTATTTCTGCTGCGCAAGACCAATATCCTGTGTAATGTAAACGGATGTTCCATCTTTACGCTGTACAATTTTTTCATCCAGACCATCGGCGGTTAAATCAATCCATACGCTTCCATCTTCTTTCTGTACAAATACTTTCTTTTCCAGCCCTTCCTGTACCGTTTTTTTACCAAGCAGGTAAGTATTGCTTTCATAATAAATTTTATCAAAGTTGCTTCCGATACGATGGTATGTTTCGTCAAACCCTTCGTACACCCAACTGTTCATTTCTTTCCACAACTGCATTACTTCCGGTTTGCCTGCTTCCCAGTCAAGCAGCATTTGTTGCGTGGCTTTCATAATGGGTGCTTCTTTTTCAGCATCATCTTTTTTCATTCCGCCGGCAACCAAATCATCAACCTGCTGTTTGTATTCGTTATTAAATTTTACATAATAATCACCAACAAAATGATCACCTTTCGTGTTGGTTGATTTTGGAGTGGCTCCGTTGGCAAACATCTGCCAGGCAATCATACTTTTGCAGATGTGAATACCACGGTCGTTTACAATACAACTCTTTACAATATCATATCCGTTCGCTTTAATAATTTCAGCAATGCTCCATCCCAGGAAATTATTTCTCAAATGGCCTAAGTGCAATGGCTTGTTGGTGTTGGGCGAAGAATATTCAACCATCACCTTTTTATCAGTTGCAGTACCGTTGCCGTATGAAAGGTTGTTGTAATTGTTTGCCAGCACTGAAGTCCAGTAGCTATCGGCAACTGTGAGGTTTAAAAAACCTTTGATGATGTTATAAGCTGTGAATAGCTGAGAATAGTTTTCAGTAAGGTGTTTGCCTAATTCGTTGCCTAACGCATCGGGGCTTTTCGAAAGTGGTTTTAGCAGTGAAAAAAGAACAATTGTATAGTCTCCTGTAAATTCAGGTTTGGTTTTGTTGATCTGGAAGTCCTTTGTTGAAAATGACTTGTTATAAAGTTTTTCCAGACTTTCAATTGCTGCCTGTTGTATCTGTTGCTGAATTGCCATGCTTATGTATTGAGCCGCAAAAATAAATGAAATGAAGCAAGGCTGAAAGAAGAGAAGTTATTGTATGAAAAAGCCCCGTAACCGGGGCCTTTTTTAGTTATTTTCAACTCTCATCTGAAATCCGTTTCTGCCGCCACCTTGCTGCCTCATTTCACTCATGGTGCGTATTTCATAATCTTTGGGTATCACAAAAGTTTTGTCATCAATTTTCGCAGTCAGGTCAACTTTTGTTACTGTAAAATGAACTTTAATACCATTTTGTCTTGTTGTTTCAAATTCCATCGGAAAACCTTTTAGTTTGTCCAAACCGGGAATATTGACCATGCGCATCATATCTCTCATCCTGAACCCATCGCCCATTTTAAAGTCGGGACTGTACCAAACCATTTGCTGAACTTCCTGGTTCTGGCGGTTCATGTAGCGGATGAGGGCTTTTTTGCAGGTCATACCCGCTATTTGTTTGGATTCATCCAGGTATTCTACAAAAATTTCCGGGTTATATTGCTGAACTCTTTGCTGGCGCCCGGAGTCCCTTCCGTTGTTCATCATTTGCTGCATATCCTGTTCAGTAGATGAAAATCCCATTTTTCTGCCCATAGCTTCAAAAAGGGTAGTAGTGGTTTTTGTTTTACTGTCAATAAACACCTGGTTGGTGCCCATACCCATGTCGCTTTCAATCTTTGTCTGGCCGTTTTTGAAAAAGATTTTTGATTTTACCTCTCCTTCTCCCATACGCATCATCACTCTTTGCTCACCACCTTCGTTGCTGATCTGCACATCATTGCCATCACCATTGGGATTGGTGGTTTCTGTTTTTGCCTGAATAATTACTTCGTTTGCAACCTGCTGGGCACAAAGGCTTCCGGTGAAAAGAAACAGCCCTGCTAAAAAAGAAAAAAAGACTTTCATTATTTAATTTTTTTAAGGATGACCAGTTATTTGACGATCATTTTTTTTTCAACTGGCGGGAGATGAAAATTTTATCGCCATACCGGTCCGGCAATTTACGATACAGTTCGTAATGAAATGGTGCATTTCGTTCAATTAGAAAAAGGTTAACAAAAAATAGGGGCTGATAAAAATCAGCCCCGGTAACTAAATCAACTGTACATGAGAAAGTTTAGTTGCAATTGTTCATCAGTTCGTCCATTTTTCTATCGGCATCGAAAACTGATGTTGCATCAATATTTTGAAAAGTATTTTTCAGAAAAACTAGATCAATTGCTTTGTCTGCATCGTTTGCAACAGCTGGCGAAATTTTTGACATTGCAGAAGCGTTTAACATCATATCCATATCCTCATCAACCAGGTTATTATTCACTGATTTTGTAAACTGAACCGCTTTTGCTTTGTTATCAACTTCATCATTTATCGCTTTATCCATATTTGCATCTGCTTCTGCCATTTCTTCGCTTATTGTTTTTTGGAAAAGCGGTGTTTCAACTGACAGTACAAAGGTTTCATTAATTTTTTGATCTGCTTCAGTTAATTGTGTTGAAAGGTTTTTACCGAAGATAACTGAGCGTTGGTTGTTTTCATTTTCATCATTAGTGAAAGCTGCATCCATTGAATTATCCGCATATCCAATTGTTGAATAGTTGATTCTTTTGTAAGAATAGGCCATCATACTGCTTACCCAGGTATTCAGATCCATATCGTTAATCCGAACATCAGCACTGAAAGCATTTTTGTTTGTAATTACAATGTGTTGAATTCCGCTTATCAATGTAATTTTAAAAGTACTGTCACCGGAGGTGTTGTTTTGGCCATATCCGTTGTGATCAGTGTATTTTGTAGTATCGTCTTGCGTAAACGACATGGCAGTGAGGGCCATTACTGCAAAAATCATTGTAACTGCAATATGCAGCATTCCACTGGTTAGGCTTTTTTTCTGTTTCAGTGTTCCGTGGCTGGCGGATATCACTTTTAAATTCGTTGTCATAACTTTTTTTGATGTCAGGTTTTATTGTTTCATCCCTTTCGGGTTATTTTCAATTGCATAACAAAGATATGATTTAAAGCTGGTACTTTGCAATACATAATACCTTGTTTGGCTATTTAACCTGATGAATGGTCATTTTCTTTGTTTGACCGGCCATCGGGCCTTTTCAAAACTTCAATTTTACTTTTTTGTGGTACCGTTAAAATGCAGTTTAGCAGGGATAGATTTTCGAAGTAAACTGTCAAAGGCGGTGTTTGTAACCGGAGCTTCAGGTACCAATTTTAATTGACGCCACAAAGCTAATGAAAGTTAGTTTATCGCCCAACTAAATTTTCAAAAAATTTTGAAATTTAGAAAATTACTAACAGTTCAGAGTTTTTATCCTTTTAAAGAGCTTTCCTATCAGACGTCGAATGTTCCTTTTTGTTACTTTAAAAACTCCAATTTGTACAAAAGGCAGTTTAGCAGGACAACTGGCGAAAACTGTTAAGAACAGGAGGAAATTTTAAGAATTTTTCTTAAAGTACTCATTTACAGCATAAAAAATAGTAATTCAGTTGTAATGTTTCAGCATTTACCTGCAAAGAACAGCAACTGATGCCTGATTTATACTGTTGTATTGAGTGGAAGTCGCTTGCTCAGCCAGCTGTTTTTTACAGGTATCAACCAATGCTGCTCCAACTCTTCTTTTGTTGAAACAAGATTGTTGAAATAAATGGTATCACCATCAATAAACTGGTTTGCGGCTGCGTATTGCAACTGGGCAAGTGGAAGGAGCTGGATTTTGTCTTTTATAATAAAGGCAAGGTTTTGCCTGTCGAACATACTTACATTAAATAATTTTTCTATCTCTTTAATGACACGAACGCTGCTGTCGGTGCTGCAGCCCCCTACCGTTGCCTCGGTTTCATCGGCCATCAGTATAATAAACTGACCAAAGAATAATGTAGCAAAGCCCTTTACACTTGCGCCGTGGCTTTTCCAGTTTTCTGTGAAATGCTGAAGGATGTCTTCAATATGCAATGCTTCACTCATGCTGAATAAACGGCTGCTTTGATAGATCCAGACTCTGGATGCCGGTGAAAAATCGGTTGGTAAGAGATGTTTGTATTCGAGATTCATCCGGCAAAATTACTCATAACAACACAACAAAGTGCATTAAGACTGTTGTTCCTGTTTTTTGATGTGGCGGTAGTTTCTGTATGCATCATACAGGGCGAAACAGATTCCAATCACAACAATCACCAGCAGGTATTTTTTCCATTCAGGGAAAAAATCAATGGTTGCTGTTCCGGTAAATTTTGCAATACCCCAGCGTATAAAACTGATCACAATGAGAATAACTCCGCAAAGCAGCGAAATAAAAAAGGCAACACCGCTGTAATGAAATAATGCTGAACGAAAACTTTGAAAACGGAGCGGCTCATTTTTCTGCTTCCCATCGCTGTTTTGTTTAAACCAGGTATCTGAATCGAGCAAACCGAGAATCATTGCAAAAATGAAATAACGTAAAAAACTTTGACGGAAAATGCGGCCGATGGAAAGATCACCCTCCACCCAATCGACCAAAAAACGGATAATCAGAAAAACCAGGAAAAATAATAAAGTACGTTGGGCAAAATTCTTCCAGTTGAATTTTTGGAGAAAGTTTTTCATGTAATTAATACTGTTGGTTTGATTCGTCAGGCGAGACTTGCAGCAACAAGTTCGGCAATATCCATCACTTTTACCTGTTCTTCTTTTTCAGCAAGCTTTACACCGTCTGTCATCATCGTATTACAAAACGGACAGGCCGAGGCTATTACATCGGCGCCAGTGCCAATTGCTTCTTCACTTCTTTCTTTATTAATCCTGGTGGTGCCTTTTTCTTCTTCTTTAAACATTTGTGCACCGCCTGCGCCACAGCAAAGGCCGTTACTTTTGCAACGCTTCATTTCAATTAACTCACTGTCTAAGGCTTCCAGTACTTTTCGTGGAGCTTCATATATATTGTTTGAGCGGCCAAGATAGCAACTGTCGTGATAGGTGATTTTTTTTCCTTTAAACGAACCCTCTTCTTTTATCTTCAGTTTGCCTTCATCAATCAGTTGCTGAAGCAAAGTGGTATGATGAATCACTTCATAATTTCCTCCCAGTGCCGGGTACTCGTTTTTTAATGTATTGTAACAATGCGGACAGGTGGTAACAATTTTTTTGATGCCGTATCCATTTAAGACCTGGATATTATTGTAAGCCATCATCTGAAAAAGAAATTCATTGCCCGCCCGCCTTGCAGGATCGCCGGTACACATTTCTTCTTTACCAAGAACAGCAAAACTGATTCCTACTTTATCTAGAATCAATGCAAATGCTTTGGTGATTTTTTGTGCACGCTGATCAAAGCTTCCGGCACATCCAACCCAAAACAATATTTCGGGGCTTTCGCCTCTGGCAGTTAGTTCTGCCATTGTTTGAACTTGTATCATCCTTGTGACATAATGCTGATGCCATTAAAAAATGCGGCAATAAACAGCAATGCCAAAATTAGGAGTAATATAGAAAGAATAAGCACGGCTGCCCCCATAATTATCCCTGCTTTAGCTTTTTTATTTGCATGGTTATTGGCCCCTTTTCGGGCTATTGTTCCAAATACAAGTGCAAAAATTGAAGCAGCAATGGCAATAAGAAATGCAGGTGCAAAGAAAAAACCAACCAGGAAAGCGGCAACAGAAATAATACCGAGTGTAAAAGATGCTTTTGCTTTTTTATCAGAGCCTCCTTCGTCTTTGATACGTATAATTTTTGAAATTTTTCTTTCAAGTAAGCGTATCAGCAGGGGTGCTCTTTTTTTTGATTTTATTTCAGATACGGGAGTGTTACTTTCGTTATTTCCATAAATCAATATGGAGGAAGAATACAAATATGACCGGGAGGCTGTTTTGCTGTTTGTGAAAGAAACAAAAACGAGAAACACGCAAAACAGAAGAATTACCTGTTTCATACGATAAAGTTTATCTAAATATAACTAATCGTAACGGGGAATCAAAGCAATCCTTCCGTTCTTTATCTTTGAATATATATGCTTAAGAAATTAGTTGAACGGTTTACCAACTGGGAGCTTTGGCCATTTAGTGTAATATATTTCCCCATCAGTTTTGTTTGGGTATGGTATATAATACGCAGCAGGGCCGTTTGGTTTTTTACTCCGTCTAATCCCACCATTGATTTTGGCGGGTTTGAAGGTGAAGGAAAAAAAGAAATGTACGATCAACTTCCACCGCATACGGTTCCCCGTACACTTTTTATTCTGCACGACTTGCCTTTCAATGATGTAAAGGAGAAAATTAACGCTGCAGGCTTTCAATACCCGTTTATTGTGAAACCGGATGTTGGCATGAAGGGAATTTTGTTCAGGAAAATTGACAATGAAGATCAACTGAAGAAATATCATGAACACATACCGGTTGAATACATTGTGCAGGATCTGGTTGATTTGCCTGTTGAGGTGAGTGTGTTTTATTACAGGCACCCTGTTGTGCAAAAAGGAACAGTGAGTGGGTTTATTTATAAGGAATTATTGCATGTGGTAGGGGATGGTGCTTCAACACTCCGGCAACTGGTAGAAACACATCCAAGGGCAAAGCACAGGTTTGCAGAAATGGAACACAGGCATGGTCACAGGTTCGACAGGGTAATACAGAAAGATGAAATTTTCTATTTGTCGTATGCAGGTAATCATAACCGTGGTGCCCATTTCACCAACCTCCAGAATGAAATAGATGAAAACATGCATGCAGTGTTTGATGAGCTGAGCCTGTACTCAAAACACTTTTATTACGGACGTTATGATATTAAAACTACAAGTATTGAAGACCTGAAGGTGGGAAAGAATTTTATGATTCTTGAATACAATGGCAGTGGAGCAGAACCCAATCATATTTATGATTGCAACATGAAACTGTTTGATGCTTACCGAGAAATATTAAAACACTGGAAAGCATTGTATGAAATAAGTAAATATAATAATGCCAACGGATTTCCATACTGGTCGTTCAAAAAAGGGTACGATTTTTTAAAGCAATCCAATAAACATTTTAAGTTGCTGGCAAAGTATGATTGATTGTAACAATCTTTTAAAATCTTGAATATATATTTGCAGGAATGCCGCAGGTACTCAAAATTTTAATGTGGGGTTTCATTATCAGCTTCCTTGGATCACTTCCATTGGGGACCCTGAATGTGGCTGCTATGCAAATAGGTATTACCGATGGTATTTCGCCCGCCCTCTGGTTCTCGGCAGGTTCCTTAACTGCTGAAATAATTTACGTACGTATTTCATTAGTGGCAATGGATTGGGTACGCAAACAGGAAAAAATTCTGAGGGCACTTGAATGGATTACAGTTCTGATAGTTCTTGCATTGGCAGCATCAAGCTTCTGGGCTGCAGCTCATCCCAGCGTTGAAAAGAATGTGATTCTTTCCAATACCATGCATCGTGGGCTGCTTGGTTTTACCATGAGCCTCATTAATCCTGTGCAGATCCCTTTCTGGTTTGGCTGGAGTACAGTTTTATTTTCAAAAAATATTCTCCGCCCCGGCATGTGGAATTACAATTCTTACATTGTTGGTATTGGCATGGGAACTTTAGCGGGCAACTGTGTGTTTATTTTCGGCGGTCGTTTATTAGTTGATCGGTTAAACGCAAGCCAGCATTTACTGAACTGGGTAATTGGTGGCATATTTCTTTTTACCGCATTGTTTCAACTGTACAGGATCTACCGTAAAAAAGATGCTGTTCACCAGATGGAACATCCTGAGAATATTACAGCAGGCCTTGATAAAAAAATTCACTGAGTTATTCGGTTTTTTTCTTTTCATCCACATCTCCCAGCTTTTCAAGGCTGGTCGTTGAACATTATTTTCATCAATCAGCCCGGTGTCTTCCCATAATAAAAACAGATCGGTGAATAATCCGAGGTTGCGTAATGTTGTATTCCCTGCATCATAATCTTTACTGCAAAACCAAACAACAAATTTTCCTTTATGATCGTTGGTGATTTTTAAAATTTTTTCCAGGTAATCTTTTTGCCATGTGCTGTTGCTTTGCAGATTTACATTGAATGACGGGATTGATAAGTTTTCAGCAATGTATCCTGTTTCAGCAAAAGCAATTGGTTTGCCTGCTGCAAGTGCAAGGTAGTTGTCAAAAAAAGAAGATGGTAAATAAGAAGGATCGGCTTTTCCGTTATTATATGCTCCAGCATAACCATATGGGTATGCACTCAACGTAAGGTAATCACTGTACTGCATTAATTGCGAAGCGTAGTTGATGGATTGGCTTGCCGGATTTACCATTACGCTTATAAATATTGGTATAGTTGGATAACGGTTTTTTAACGCCGGATAAACTTTGCTGATAAAATCTTTGTACTGTAAAAAATCAGCAGCCTCCCATGTATCAAGATTACTTTCAACGCCAAAATTGATGCAGGCAGGTTGCAGAACAGAATCAAGAAAGGCAATATAATTTACATAAGCTGATACTACTCTGGTATCGTTAACAGGGAGTTGCTCCCACCAGGTTTTAACAGTTGATGAAATAGTTTCTGAATAAAGATAATAACCGGCTTTATGTTTTCTTGAAAGGCTTAAGGCCGATGAACTGAGTAATATCTTTTTTCCCGCAGCAGTTTTTGTTTTTCGGGTTTGAAAATCGGCAATTAAATGTGCCGGCCAGTTGCTGTTGTTATATGCTTCTTCGTAGGGAATTCCTTCATCAAAATGATGTGAAACAAGATCACAGTGATTGTTGATAAAGTTGTAGGCAGCATCAACTTCCGGCTGGTTAAAATCCCCGGGCCAGGGAGTAACGCCCATGTAAAAAGAACGGGTTTCAGCTGGTTTGTTTTTCTTACAGGAAATAAACAGCAATAAAGAAATAACTATTAAAGCAGATGTTTTTATCATACAGATGAAACAAAATCAGACAACAGGAATAGACAAGCGGTTACAGTGACTGCAAAAATTGTTCCCTTTGCTGACAAAAATGCCATTGCTGGGTTATGTATTCTTCAATTCTTCCACCCATTTGTCTCGGTCATCGGGGCTGAATTTCCACGGAGCAAAATTATTTTCAATATTGCTGAACATGGCATTCCATTCGGCAGGGGCGTTGCTGTCTTCCATAATCAATGAACGCCTTAATTCTAAAATAATATCCAGCGGGCTGATGCTGACAGGACATTCTTCCACACAGGCATTACAGGTTGTACATGCACGAAGCTCTTCAACAGTTATATAATCATTGAGCAATGTTTTACCATCAGCTATAAATTCTTTATTTGCGTTGATGTTGCGGCCCACTTCTTCCAAACGGTCACGGGTACTCATCATAATTTTTCGTGGGCTCAGCAATTTACCTGTTGTATTGGCAGGGCAGGCTGCTGTACATCGTCCGCACTCAGTACAGCTATAAGCATCCAGCAAACTCTTCCAGCTTAAGTCCATCACATCCTTTGCTCCGAATTTTGATGGGGGAGTGGCATCTGTCGGTGCAAGCTCCGGCTGCATCATATACTTCACCTCGTTTTGTACCGATGGCATATTCATCATTGTGCCCGTATTTGTAAGCCTTGCATACCATGCATTGGGGAATGCAAGTAAAATATGCAGGTGCTTGCTCCACGGTAAATAGTTGAGGAAAGCAAGAATGCCGAGTATATGCAGCCACCACGCAATACGTTCAATGGTAATTAGAGTGGTATCGCTTAATCCGGTTAAGTAAGGAGCTTTTATTCCTGAAATAACAAAATCACCAATGTTGTGATAATGAGCCGCTCCTTGCAGTTGCAAAGCCCTGTCGGCACTGTTCATCAGCAAAAACAAACTCATCAGTACTATTTCAGTAATGAGAATGTAATTGGCGTCGCTGCGTGGCCACCCGTTTAAATCATTACTTGAAAAGCGTTTGAGTTTAATTACATTTCTTCTTACAAGAAAAGTAATGCAGGCAATAATTACCAGTACGGCAAGTACTTCAAAACAATTAATCAGGAAACCGTAAAATGAACCGAGTAAAGGAAAAAACAGTCGGTGAGTGCCAAGCAAACCATCCAGGATAATTTCAAGCACTTCGATGTTGATGATAATAAAACCAACATAAACAAACAGGTGCAGCAAAGCAACAAGCGGGTTCTTGAACATTTTTTTCTGCCCGAAAGCAAGCAGGAGCATATTTTTCCATCGTTGCGAGGGATTAGCAGACAGGTTTTCATCTGCCCCCAGCAAAATATTACGGCGAATTTGCTTTACCTTTTTACTGAAAAACGAGGTAGCTGTAATTAAGCATATGGCAAACAGAACCTGCTGTACAACCTGCATAAAAAAAATTTGTATTGCTAAGATAAGGTTTGATCTTTCAGGTTTGATTGGATGATTGGCAATTAATTTAGAACTTTAGAACGTAATATTCAGATATGGAAAAGAAATACATTTTAGATAAAGAAACCGCTAAGCTGAAAATCAGGCGTCTTGCATTTGAAATTGCCGAAAGAAATTATAATGAACAGCTTTTGTTTTTTGCAGGTATCAGTACCAGCGGAATGGTGGTGGCAAAACTGCTTGCTGAACAGGTAACAAAAATCAGCAATATTCATGTGGAACTGCTGGAGGTAACAATGGACAAACGCAATCCTGAAAAAGTTTTTGTTGACAGGGGGATAGGGTTGAACCATGAATCGGTGGTTGTAATTGATGATGTTTCAAATAGTGGCAGAACCATGCTGTATGCCCTGAAACCTTTTCTTGATTACCAGCCCAAAAAAATTCAGACACTAGTGATGGTTGAACGTACACACAAAGCATTTCCTGTTCAGCCGGACTATGTGGGCTTGTCAGTCGCCACTACGCTGGAAGAGCATATTTATGTGGAAATGAACAATGATGAAATAACAGGTGCTTACCTGGTTTAATTCAGTTTTATTTCAAACAGTTTGGGCCAGTATTTTCCTGTAACAAAAATTCTGTTACCGCTGCTGTCCCATGCTATGCCGTTAAAATAATCGCAGGAAGGATTATTTAATTCAGGAAAGTTTTTTCGTAAATCAGAAAAATCAAGTGAGCCGGTAACATTGCCGGTTTCAGGGTCAATCTTTAGAATTTCATCAGTCAGGTAAACGTTGGCATAAATGGCTCCGTTGATATATTCCAGTTCATTGAGATTGTTGCGCAGTCCGTTATTATCCTGTACACTGATGCGTTTTGTTTCTTTCAATGTTTCAGGATTCCAGAAATAGATATTGCTGCTGCCATCCGAAACAATTAGTTCTTTACCATTATTGGTTAATCCCCAACCTTCAGCAAGGTCAAAACTAAACTCCCGGATCAGTTTAAACTCCGGGAACTGGTAAATATATCCCTTCTTCTCCGTCCAGGTAAGCTGGTAAATTTTATTTTGAAGCATGGTAATACCTTCACCAAACAAGGGTCCTGGAATAAATGTTTCTTTCAGAATTTTACCGGTAGTATAATCAACTTTACGCAGTTTCGATTTGTTTGGAACCTTTTCAGGGTTGCCCGTTCCTTCATAAAGAAAGCCATCAATATATTGTAAACCCTGTGTATAGGCTGTTGTATCGTGTGGATGTACTTTTAACAATGTATAATTCAAACGGGTTGGTGGGGGTACAGACGAAACCGGCCCCTGTTCATCGTTTTGCGTTGAATTGCTCCCACAACTGGTGAAAAGGATTGACGCTGTCAGAAATTTAAGAATTTTCATACTTGGTTTTAATTAGATCGAAAGGGGATAAAAGTAACAAAAAGCCGAAATTAAAAATGTTATCCTGTTGTGAACATATAATTTTGTCAGTTGGTTTTCAAAGGAAGTAAGCGGGATAAAACGAATCATTACCAGCAAAAGTGCTGATTACCCGTTCTTCGCAGCACATCCTGTTATGTACGGATGAAAAAGCGGGCGGGATTGAGTAAGGTGAAGCAGGGTATCCTTATTTATTAATGAGGTAGATTTAACAGTTGGGATAGAAATAAGCAGCGCAACTTTCTTTGGCTCGATACAGGTTTGGGAAGAGACAATTGTTGCAGGAGAATGCCTGATTTTACCAAATTGTGCTTTTGGAATACCGGAAACTGACTTTTTTCGAGATTTTCGCATCATTTTCCTAAAAAAACTTCTCTAATCTTTTTGCAGGTAATAAATCAAACCCTACCTTTGCGCTCCCAATTGAAAAATCAGGGAAAGATCTTATGGCTCAACGTATCAGAATAAAATTGCAATCTTACGACCACAACCTGGTTGATAAATCTGCAGAAAAAATCGTGAAAACGGTTCGCAGCACAGGCGCAGTAGTAACAGGTCCTATTCCTCTTCCTACTCGTAAAAGAATATTCACAGTTCTGCGTTCACCGCACGTAAATAAAAAGAGCCGTGAGCAGTTTCAGTTGTGCACACACAAGCGTTTGCTGGATATTTATACCAGCAGCAGCCGCACAGTTGATGCACTGAGCAAGTTAGACCTGCCCAGTGGTGTGGATGTGGAAATTAAAGCATGATGATTGGTTGATATAATCAACCTCCACCCTTAGTTCTTATAAATAGATTTTGTTTCACCTCTCAATTTTCCGCTTCAATGCGGAAGAAAAAAGAGCTCTGAATTAAATAGTTCCTTTTTCTGAAAGGTGAAAGGAGCAAATTAACATATAAACTAGCCCTTCGTGGTTAGTTTACCATTGGTACTTCCGATCCAGAGTGGAAAAAAGGAAAAGGTCAATGGTAAACGGGGATTGAATGACGCTGCCGGCGTCATGTCTCAAGAACCTTACAGGGCATAAACTGTAAAAAAAATGAAAGGTATTATTGGAAAAAAGATCGGCATGACCAGTATCTTCAGTCCCGATGGTAAGCAAACAAGCTGCACCATCATTGAAGCTGGTCCCTGTGTTGTTACGCAGGTAAAAACTCAAGACGCTGATGGATACAGCGCACTTCAATTAGCTTTTGGCGAAAAGAAAGAAAAGAACACTCCAGCTGCAGAAAAAAATCACTTCGCAAAAGCAAACACTTCTCCTAAGAAATTCGTAAAAGAATTCCGCAATTATTCAATCGAAAAAAATATTGGTGAAACCGTTACTACTGAAATCTTCGAAGAAGGAGATAAAGTTGATGTAGTTGGTACTACAAAAGGTAAAGGTTTTCAGGGTGTTGTTAAGCGCCACGGCTTCCACGGTGTGGGCGAACAATCACATGGTCAGCACGATCGTCAGCGTGCTCCCGGTTCACTCGGTAACTCATCTGATGCTTCACGTGTAATGAAAGGTATGCGTATGGCTGGCCGCATGGGCGCAGAAAGAGTGAAAGTGAAAGGATTGAAAGTATTGAAAATTTTCCCTGAAAAGAATTACATCCTTGTGAGTGGTTCTGTACCGGGTTACAACGGATCAATTGTATATATCCAGAAGTAAACAAACTAATTCAAAGAAGTCATGCAAGTAGATGTTTTAAATAAATCAGGAAAAGCAACAGGTCGCACTATCGAATTACCGGAAGAAATCTTCGGTATCGAGCCAAATGACCATGTGATTTACCTTGCTGTAAAGCAATACCAGGCTGCACAACGCCAGGGTACTCACAAAGTAAAGACCCGTGCTGAAGTAAAAGGTGCAAGCCGTAAGCTGCACCGCCAGAAAGGAACCGGTGGTTCACGTAAGGGTAATATCCGTAACCCTTTATACAAAGGTGGTGGTACTGTATTTGGACCTAAGCCTCATGGTTACGATTTTAAACTGAACCGTAAGGTGAAGGACCTCGCTAAAATGAGTGCTCTTTCTTACAAGGCAAAAGAGAATGCAATTGTGATTGTTGAAGACCTCAATTTTGAAGTTCCGAAAACAAAAGAATTTGCAGGTATTTTAAGTAACCTCAACATTGCCGGTAAAAAAGCATTGGTGGTAATCCCTGATTATAACGATAATCTTTACCTCAGCCTCCGTAACGTACCTTCTGTTGTTGGTACAGTACTGGCCGATGTAAATACGTACGATCTTATTAACAGCGATGTACTCGTATTAACAGAAAGCGCTGCTAAAGTTTTCACTGAAGAGGAAGCTGCAGCATAATCAATCATTGAACTGAATAAACAAAGTCCAGATGAGACAGAGTGAAATTTTAATAAAACCGGTTGTTTCTGAAAAAAGCAACCGCTTAACAGAAAAAAAGAACACATACGCTTTCCGTGTTGGTCGTAAAGCAAACAAGCTGGAGATCAAAAAAGCTGTGGAAGATTTCTACAATGTAAAAGTTGCAGATGTTCACACAATGGTAGCTCCCCGTAAAAGTAAAAACCGTATGACAAAAGCCGGTTATATCCAGGGCAGCAAACCAGCGTACAAGAAAGCTTATGTAACAGTTGCGGAAGGCGAAACTATTGACCTGTACGGAACTGTATAATCAAAAACAAGAATGGTAGATCAACTACCGCAAAAGTTGAATATTAAAAACGTTTTAAAATGGCATTAAAGAAATACAAACCGGTAACAGCAGGTACCCGATGGAGAATCGGGAATGCTTATGCCGAAATTACAACCGACACGCCTGAGAAGTCATTACTTGAGAATGTAAAATCAACAGGTGGTCGTAATGCGCAGGGCCGTCGTTCAATGCGTTACATTGGTGGTGGTAACAAAAAGAAATACCGTGTAATTGATTTCAAACGCAATAAAAAAGGTGTACCTGCAAAAGTAGCATCTATTGAGTACGATCCTAACCGTACAGCATTCATTGCATTGCTGAACTACGTTGATGGTGAAAAACGTTACATCCTTGCTCCAAACGGTTTACAGGTTGGTGCAACAGTTTTAGCTGGTGATGCAGTTGCTCCTGAACTTGGTAATGCGCTTCAGATGAAGCACATGCCTTTGGGTACAATGATTCACAATATTGAAATGCAGCCCGGCCAGGGAGGTAAGTTGGTACGCAGTGCAGGTACAAGTGCACAGTTAACCAACAAGGAAGAAAAGTACGCTGTATTGAAAATGCCAAGTGGCGAATTGCGTAAGGTACTCATTAACTGTTATGCAACAGTGGGTGTGGTATCAAACAGCGATCACAGTCTGGAAACAGCGGGTAAAGCCGGTGTTAACCGTTGGAAAGGTATTCGTCCACGCAACCGTGGTGTAGCTATGAACCCTGTAGATCACCCGATGGGTGGTGGTGAAGGCCGTTCAAGCGGTGGTCACCCACGCAGCAGAACCGGTAAATATGCAAAAGGCGAAAAAACACGCTCACTGCATAAAGGTTCTAACAAGCTCATCATCCAGCGTAAAGATGGTAGCAAACTGGCTAAATAATTTAATCAGAAATCGAAAATCTAAAATATACTCATGGCTCGTTCGATTAAAAAAGGTCCTTATGTAGCAGCTCACCTCGAAACAAAGGTGCTTGCTATTAACGAGGGAAAAGCAAAGAAAGGTGTAATTAAAACATGGAGCCGCCGCTCTACAATTACCCCTGATTTTGTAGGTCACACATTTGCTGTGCACAACGGAAACAAATTTATTCCTGTTTATGTAACCGAATTTATGGTAGGACATAAGCTTGGCGAATTTGCTCCAACAAGAAACTTTAAAGGACACTCAAGCAAGAAGATTGCATAAACAGATTTAAAATGGAAGCAGTAGCAAAACTCAGAAATTATCCCACATCACCCCGCAGAATGCGTTTGCTGGCTGATGAGATTCGTGGAATGGATGTTGAAAAGGCCCTGGCTTTACTGGATTTTCATCCTCAGCATTCAGCAACACCACTTGGTAAACTTTTAAAAAGTGCTATCAGCAACTGGGAACAAAAGAACAGTGGACAAAGTGCAGCCGATGCATCATTGATTGTGAAAACAATTTATGTTGATGGTGCACGTATGATTAAGCGTTTACGTCCTGCCCCACAGGGTCGTGCTTACAGGGTAAGAAAGCGCAGTAATCATGTAACCATTATAGTAGATACAAAAAATTAATTGATAAAATTTTATAAACCATTCTATGGGTCAGAAAGCAAATCCAATTGGTAACAGGTTAGGGATCATCCGCGGATGGGAGAGTAACTGGTATGGTAGTAAAAAAGACTATGCTGGTAAATTGATCGAAGACAATAAGATCAGAACTTACCTCAATGCCCGTATCAATAAAGGTGGTATCGCTAAAATTGTGATTGAGCGTACTCTCAACAAATTGATTGTAACCATTCACACTTCTAAGCCTGGTATCATTATCGGTAAAGGTGGTGGCGAAGTTGATCGTATCAAAGAAGAGCTGAAAAAACTTACCGGTAAAGATGATGTTCAAATCAACATTCTTGAAATCCGTCGTCCGGAAGTTGACGCAACAATCGTTGCTGATACGATTGCGCGCCAGATTGAAAACCGCATCAACTACAAACGTGCAGTGAAAATGGCAATTGCTTCTGCATTACGTATGGGTGCTGAAGGTATTAAAGTAAAAGTAAGCGGTCGTTTAGGCGGTGCTGAAATTGCCCGTACTGAAGAAATCAAGCAAGGGCGTACACCTCTTCATACTTTCCGTATGGATATTGATTATGCCAACCTTTTTGCTTTAACAGTTTATGGAAAGATTGGTATCAAGGTTTGGATTTGTAAAGGTGAAGTATTAACCAAGCGTGATCTGAACCCGAACTTCGTTGGTGGTAAGAGTGATGTGAGCGACAGAAAAGATCATCGTCGTGATGACAGAGGTGGAGAGAGAAGGGATGATCGTCGTGGCGGACATGGTGGTGGACAACATGGTCAGCGCAGAGAAAGAAAAGGATAATTAGACAAGTGCAAGTAACTGTTACAACAGTACAAAACACGAAGAAAACAACAAACAGTAACAAGAAATATCATTAACAATGTTACAGCCGAAAAGAACAAAACACAGAAAATCACAGAAAGGACGCATCCGTGCTGTGGCTAAGCGTGGAACCAGCATTTCATTTGGATCTTACGCATTAAAAGCGCTGGAACCTGTGTGGTTAACAAATCGCCAGATTGAAAGTGCCCGCCAGGCAATGACCCGTGCTATGAAGCGTGAAGGGAATGTGTGGATCCGTGTGTTCCCCGACAAAGTAGTTACAAAAAAGCCTGCTGAAGTACGTATGGGTAAAGGTAAAGGTAACCCCGAAGGTTGGGCAGCTATTATTGAACCAGGACGTATTTTGTTTGAAGCTGATGGTGTACCTGAAACAGTAGCAAAAGAAGCAATGGCTTTGGCTGCACAAAAGCTTCCAATCAAAACAAAATTCATTGTACGCAGAGACTTAGTGGCGTAATTAACAAGTTGAACTGATTAAACCGATTAAAATGGCAAAGACAACTGATTTTTTAAAGAGCATAAAGGAGCTGAACGAAGCTGATCTGGCTGCACGCATTAAGGAAGATGAGATGCGTTTAAAGAAGCTGGAGTTTGCTCATGCAATTTCTCCACTGGAGAACCCCGTGAGCATTCGTGGCCTTCGCCGTGACATTGCCCGTTTAAAAACAGAATTAAGAAAAAAACAACTGGGTGTTTAACCCATTTGAATAAACAGTGGTGCCAAGGCACCGTCAACTGAAAAAAAGCAAAAAATGTTAGAAAGAAATTTGCGTAAAACGAAGACAGGTGTAGTAACAAGCAGCAAAATGGATAAAACCATTACTGTAGCTGTTGAACGTAAGGTGAAGCACCCTATTTATGGAAAGTTCGTTAAGAAAACAACTAAGTTCCATGCTCATGATGAAAAGAATGAGTGCGGTGTAGGTGATACAGTGAAAATTATGGAAAGCCGTCCTCTCAGCAAAACAAAGCGCTGGAGACTGGTGGAAGTTGTAGAAAAAGCGAAATAATAATCCACGCATGCTTCCGGTACGCAGCCGCAAGCCTCTGCCAACAACCAGATTTTTAAAATACTCAGTGTTTAAAACCGGAGTTAAAAGTTTAAGAAAATGATTCAGCAAGAAAGCAGATTAAACGTAGCCGATAACAGCGGTGCTAAAGAAGTACTTTGTATTAAGGTACTTGGTAACAGCGGCCAGGATTATGCAAAGATTGGTGACAAGATTGTTGTTACTGTTAAAGATGCATTACCAGGTGGTGGTATCAAAAAAGGTACAGTTGCAAAAGCAGTTATAGTACGTACTAAAAATAAATTACGTCGTAAGGATGGTTCTTATATCCGTTTTGATGATAACGCAGTAGTTATTCTGAACGCTGCCGATGAACCTCGTGGTACACGTATCTTCGGACCAGTAGCAAGGGAATTGCGTGATAAAGGATACATGAAGATCATTTCACTTGCACCTGAAGTATTGTAAGGAATGATGAAGTGAAGAGAGAATGCTGAAGTGTGCGACGCAACAACAGATGACAAATGAACCGGTAGCCGGTAACAACATAAAAAACAATCTCAAACGAGATAAAGTAAACGAAAATGAGCAACAGATTTAAACCCAAGTTTAGCATCAAAAAAGGCGATTCAGTAGTTGTAATTGCCGGTGATGATAAAGATGTTAAGAAGCCCCGTAAGGTTCTGGAAGTGTTTCCGGAAGATGCACGTGTATTGGTTGAAGGTGTAAACATCGTTACCAAGCACAGCAAGCCATCGGCTCAGAACACAAAAGGAGGTATTACCAAGAAGGAAGCACCAATTCATATCTCTAACGTAATGTTATGGGATGGTAAGCAACCTTCTAAAGTAAAGCGCACCCGTGAAAATGGTAAACTGGTCAGGGTTTCAAAAAAATCAGGTCAGCCTGTAAAATAATTTAACCAAGGTTAAAATAAATCGAAAATGAGTACTGTAAAATATACACCCCGTTTAGCAACCAAATACAAAGCAGAAGTAGTTCCTGCTTTAATGAAGCGTTTTGGTTACAAAAGCATCATGCAGGTTCCTAAGCTCGAAAAGATTTGCCTGAACCGTGGCGTTAACGGAGCGGTAAATGATAAAAAGCTGGTTGATATTGCAATTGATGAACTCTCAAACATCAGCGGTCAGAAAGCTGTTGCTACAAGTTCAAAGAAAGATATTTCCAACTTTAAGTTACGTCGTGGTATGCCAATTGGTGCACGTGTAACATTGCGTGGAGTAAATATGTATGAATTTCTTGATCGCTTAATTGCGGCATCACTTCCCCGTGTTCGTGACTTTAAAGGTGTGAATGACAAATCATTTGATGGTCGTGGTAACTACACTATGGGCATCACTGAACAAATCATCTTCCCTGAAATTGATATTGATAAAGTGAACAAAATCACTGGTCTTGATATCACTTTTGTTACAAGCGCATCAACCAACGAAGAAGCATACGAATTGCTGAAGGAGATGGGAATGCCTTTTAAAAATGCTAAAAAAGATTAATTATAAACTATGGCTAAAAAATCAGTAACAGCCCGCCAGAATAAAAGAGAAAGAATGGTAGCACAGTATGCTGAAAAGCGTGCTGCATTAAAAGCTGCCGGTGATTATGCTGCTTTGGATCAATTGCCAAAGAATGCATCACCTGTTCGTTTAAAAAACCGTTGCCAGTTAACAGGTCGTCCGAAAGGATACATTCGTTACTTTGGAATTTCCCGTGTGATTTTCCGTGACATGGCACTGAACGGTAAAATACCTGGTGTTAAAAAAGCAAGCTGGTAAGCCGCTTTGTAAATTAACAATTGTGCAGGTATTGAATATGATGCACAGCAGTAAACAAACTTTTAAATCATTCAATAATAAATTAAGATGGTTACAGATCCTATTGCAGATTTTCTTACCCGTGTTAGAAATGCGCAGATGGCAGGACACAGAATTGTAGAAATTCCTGCTTCAAATCTTAAAAAGCGTATAACTGAAATTTTATACGATCAAGGTTATATTCTGAAATACAAATTTGAAGATGATAACAAACAGGGTGTTATTAAAATTGCATTGAAGTACGATCCTCAGACACGTATCCCTGCAATCCAATCACTGGAACGTATCAGTCGCCCAGGTTTGCGTCAGTATGCAAAGCCGGAAGAGTTTCGCCGTGTGAAGAATGGATTAGGCATTGCTATCATCAGCACATCAAAAGGTGTAATGACAGATAAGCAGGCAAAAGCAAACAATGTTGGTGGCGAAGTTCTTTGCTACATCTATTAAAAAAACAGATCAATACATTAAGCTGAACTATACTAAGCTGACCGGTTGGTCTTCATTAAAAAATAAAATAAATAAAAAAGTATGTCTCGTATAGGTAAAAAACCAGTTGCAATTCCTAATGGTGTTACTGTTACCGTAGGAAGCGATAATGTTATTACTGTAAAAGGTCCGAAAGGAGAGTTGAAAGAAACGGCAGATCGTGATATTAAGGTTGAAGTAAAGGATGGTGAAGTAATATTCAGCCGCCCTACAGATCAGGGCCGTCATCGTGCAATGCATGGTTTATATCGTGCTTTGGTTGCCAATATGGTGAAAGGAGTTACTGAAGGATTCGAAAGGAAACTTGAATTGGTGGGTGTGGGTTTTAAAGCAGCAAACCAGGGAAATATTCTTGATCTTGCTTTGGGTTATTCGCACAATATCATTTTTGAAGTTCCCAAAGAATTAAAGGTTGCAACTGCACAGGAAAAAGGGCAAAACCCAACTATTACACTGGAAGGTACCGATAAGCAACTGCTTGGTCAGGTTGCAGCTAAACTGCGCAGCTTGCGTAAGCCTGAGCCTTACAAAGGAAAAGGTGTGAAATATGTTGGCGAGTACATCCGTCGTAAAGCTGGTAAAGCTGCAGGTAAATAACAACTGCATCTCCAGAATTTAAAGGATAAATAAAATCAATCAAATTATCTTCCGGCAGTATCGGAGGAGTTAAATAAAGAAAGATGAAAACAGATAACAAAGTAATCAGAAGACAGAAAATACGCTACAACGTTCGTAAGAAAGTTGCAGGTACAACTGCAAAACCCCGTTTAAGTGTGTTTCGCAGCAACTCTGATATTTATGTTCAGATAATTGATGATGTTACAGGCAAAACAATTGCATCTGCATCATCAAGAGATAAAGACATCAAAGCACAGGCCGGAACAAAATCAGAAAAGAGTAAGTTAGTTGGTGCGGCTATTGCACGCAAAGCAACAGAACTCGGGTTGAGTGAAATTGTTTTTGATCGTGGAGGTTATTTATATCATGGCCGTGTTAAGTCTGTAGCAGATGGTGCACGTGAAGGCGGATTAAAATTCTAATCAATCGTAAACATTTAATTGAGTATAAATGTCTAAAGTAATTACAAACAAAGTAAAAGCAGGTGACCTTGAACTGAAAGAAAAAGTTGTGGCCATCAATCGTGTTGTTAAAACAACAAAAGGTGGTCGTGCCTTCAGTTTCTCTGCACTGGTTGTAGTAGGAAATGGTAATGGAGTGGTTGGTCATGGTTTAGGTAAAGCAAAAGAAGTTCAGGAAGCAATTTCAAAAGGAATTGAAGATGCGAAGAAAAATCTCATCAAAGTTCCTGTAATGAAGGGAAGTATTCCTCATGATCAGTTAGCTAAGGAAGGTGCAGCTAAAGTTTTAATTAAGCCTGCAGCTCATGGTACTGGTGTAATTGCAGGAGGCAGTATGCGTGCTGTACTGGAAAGTGCAGGTGTTACTGACGTACTTGCAAAATCATTAGGTTCTGCAAACCCTCACAACGTTGTAAAAGCAACTTTCAAAGCGTTGGCTATGTTGCGTGAACCTATCAGTGTTTCAAAAACACGCAGTTTAGGATTAAAGAAAGTATTTAACGGATAATTGAATTCAGTCGTCAGTCGTCAGTCGGCAGTCGGCAGTCAAAAAAGACGGAGATATGAAAAAAATAAAAATCACTTTAGTAAAGAGTCCAATTGACAGACCAGAGCGTCAAAAGCAAACATTGAAAGCGCTTGGTTTGAATAAAACGAACTCAAGCAAAGAAGTAGAAGGTACTGCTCAGATTCTTGGCATGATTCGGAAAGTGAATCATTTGCTGAAAGTTGAAGAAGTAGCGTAATGGAATTTGAAAATGAATCAGTAAAGAAGCATTTTCAAATTCAGAGATCACAAAATTGTAAAAGCGAGCTCCGGTGCTTGTGGGGCGAAAGTTCAAAAAATAAAAGCAAATGAAACTGCATAATTTAAAGCCTGCAGAAGGCTCAACTCACAAAGAAAAACGTTTAGGTCGTGGTGAAGCATCTGGTAAAGGTGGTACTTCTACAAAAGGTAACAAAGGTGCTCAGAGCCATGCAAGTCATAAAAGAAAATTAGCACATGAAGGTGGCCAGATGCCGATTCAGCGTCGTGTTCCCAAACGTGGATTTAAAAATCCTGATCGCGTAGAATACCGTGTGTTTAACCTGGGACAAATTGAACAACTTGCTGAAAAATACGGAATCAGTGAATTTTCTCTTGAGAATTTATATGTTAACGGATTAATCAGCCGCACAGACAGAGTGAAAATTCTTGCAAATGGAGAAATTAAATCAAAGATTGCTTTCAAAGTAAATGCTTTGAGTGAGAAAGCAAAAGCAGCTATTGAAGCCGCAGGTGGAAGTGTTGAAATAGTAAAGTAATTTTCCCGATATTTGCCCGACGCATGAAAATGCGTCTTTTTTCTTTCAGCGAATTTTATAAAAAAGAATTTTTCAAGTGAAAAAGCTTATACAAACCCTAAAGAATATCTGGAGCATTGAAGAGTTAAGAAATAAAATTATCTACACTCTTATGCTGCTCCTTATATATCGAGTAGGTTCACATATTGTTTTGCCTGGCGTTGATCCAAACGGATTAGATGCTTTGAATACAAAAGCCAAAGAAGGTATCCTGGGGATATTTGATTCCTTTGCGGGTGGTGCGTTTTCTAGTGCATCAATTTTTGCACTTGGTATTATGCCTTACATTTCTGCCTCAATCTTTATGCAATTGATGAGCATTCTTGTTCCGCAGTTGCAGAAAATGCAAAAGGAAGGAGAGAGCGGCCGTAAGAAAATTAATCAGTGGACAAGATACCTTACAGTACTTGTTACAATTTTTCAGGCCAGTGCTTATGTAACCTATTTAAAGAGTGCAGAAATTGCCGGTGGCGCAATTCTTCCGTCTTACGAATCTTTCTTCTGGGTATCAACAACTATTGTTCTTACAGCGGGTACATTATTTGTAATGTGGCTTGGTGAAAAAATTACTGATAAAGGTTTAGGCAATGGTACATCTCTCATTATCATGATTGGTATCCTTGCACGTTTCCCTGCATCTGTTGCTGCTGAATTTGATTCTAAAATGAATACCGGCGGTGGTGGTTTGCTCAAGTTTATGATTGAGGTAGCTGTACTTGTTGCAGTAATTATGGGTCTGATTGTTCTTGTACAGGGTGTAAGAAAAATTGCCATCAATTATGCAAAACAGGTTGTTGGTAACCGTCAGTTTGGCGGAGCACGCCAGTTTCTTCCTGTTAAAGTAAACAGTGCCGGTGTAATGCCAATCATCTTTGCTCAGGCAATCATGTTTTTACCAACCTTACTTACCGGTTTTGATGTTACAAAAGGTGTTGCTGCGACTTTGAGCGATCATGGTAATATCTGGTACATGATTATTTATTCAATTCTTGTAATTGGCTTTACGTTCCTTTATACAGCGTTAATCTTTAATCCTAAACAGATTGCTGATAACCTGAAACAGAACAACGGTTTTGTTCCCGGTGTTAAGCCCGGACAGCCAACTGCTGATTACATTGGTATGATTATGGACCGTATTACTTTACCCGGAGCAATTTTCCTTGCTGTGGTAGGTATTCTTCCTGGCATAGCAAAAAATTTAGGTGTAACAAGCGGTTTCTCTACATTCTTCGGCGGAACTTCTTTATTGATCATGGTAGGTGTTATTCTCGATACTTTACAGCAAATCGAAACACACTTGTTAATGAGACAATATGATGGTTTGATGAAAGGCGGAAGAATTCAGGGTCGCCAGACGGTTTCATCATCAGCTATTTAATTAACGAACTGAAATAATTCAAAACCCTGGCAAACAAAGCCGGGGTTTTTTAATAAAAAGATTATGATACATTATCGTTCACCATTGGAAATTGAACTCATCCGTAAAAGTGCATTGCTTGTTGGAGATGCAATTGCAGAAGCAGCTAAGATGCTGAAGCCCGGTATAACAACCATGCAGGTTGATGCAAGAGTTGAGCAGTTTATAAGAGACAATGGTGCTGTTCCTTCGTTTAAAAATTATCAGAACAGTTATCCTTACGCAACCTGTATTTCGGTAAATGATGCGGTGGTGCATGGTTTCCCAACGAATGTGCCTTTAAAGGAAGGAGACATTGTTTCGGTTGATGTGGGAACGTTTATGAATGGCTATCACGGCGATAGTGCTTACACGTTTATTATTGGGTCAACAACAGAAGATGTAAAACAGTTGCTTCGTGTTACAAAAGAATCGTTGTACAAGGGAATTGAAAAAGCTGTTCATGGAAACCGTGTGGGCGACATTTCTTATGCTATCCAGGAATACACAGAGAAGCAACATGGGTATGGTGTGGTAAGAGAATTAGTTGGCCATGGTTTGGGGCGTAACCTGCATGAAGATCCACAGGTGCCCAATTACGGCAAAAGAGGAACCGGTGCAAAATTAAAAGAAGGGACTGTGATAGCGATTGAACCCATGATTAATCTTGGTACTAAGGATGTTTATCATGATGCTGACGGATGGACGATCAGAACTGCAGATAATAAACCATCTGCTCACTACGAACATGATGTATGTGTGAAAAAAGGAAAGGCTGATATACTTTCATCGTTTGAATCTATTGAAGCAGCAGAAAAAGCAAACCCGAACCTGGATTCAACGTACTACTGAATAATTAAATTCAACTCCCTCAGTGCAGGGAGTTTTTTATGACTTCTTATTTGTCATCCAAGAAACAAACAATGGTTGTTATCGGCGGCGGTGCTGCCGGGTTTTTTTGTGCAATCAATGCAGCAAAGCTCAACCCGTTGCTCAAGGTGATTATAATTGAGAAATCAAATAAACTGCTTTCAAAAGTTAAAGTAAGTGGCGGTGGCAGGTGTAATGTTACGCATGCCTGTTTTGACATTCAGGAACTCAGCAGGTTTTATCCAAGAGGCGAACATTTTGTTCGCAAAGCATTTCACCAGTTTAATCCAACCCATACTATACAATGGTTTCAGGAACGAGCAGTTAAATTAAAGGCAGAAGCTGATGGAAGAATGTTTCCTGTATCCAATTCATCCCAAACAATTGTTGATTGCTTTTTGAATGAAGCTGACAGGTTGAATGTGGAAGTAAGAACCAACCGGGAGGTAAAGCAATTAAAGTTATCAGATAAGAACAGATGGTTAATTGAATGTTCGGATCAACAGGTGCTTGATGCCGATTTTGTTTGTGTTGCATGTGGCGGTTTCCCAAAACTTCAGCAATTTGATTTTTTAAAAGAAACCGGACATTCAATTATTGCACCGGCACCTTCATTGTTTACATTTAATATCCCTGGCCACCCCATAACAGAATTAATGGGTGTGAGTGTTGTTGATGCAACAGTAAAAATCCAATCAACCAAACTGAAAAACACTGGCCCTTTACTCATAACTCATTGGGGAATGAGTGGCCCGGGTATATTAAAATTATCAGCATTGGGAGCAAAAGACCTGCAACTGTGTAATTATGATTTTATTATTTCAGTTAACTGGCTTAACAACAAAAAAGAACAGGATCTGAAAGAAGAACTGCAGCAGATGCGTAATTCAAAAGGTGCAGCAAAAGTCATCAATGGCAATATTTTTCAGCTTCCCGGCAGGCTTTGGAATTTTTTGTTGCAGCAGGCAGGTATTAACAACGAAATGAAATGGGCCGATCTGCCATCAAAAGAACAAAACAAATTAATTCAATTGATGGTTAATCATGAATTTCATGTAAAGGGTAAAACTACATTTAAAGAGGAATTTGTAACTGCCGGGGGTGTTGATTTGAAACAGGTTGATGCCAACACCATGCAAAGTAAATTATCCCCGGGGCTCTTTTTTGCAGGGGAAATAATGGATGTTGATGCGGTAACCGGCGGATTTAATTTTCAATTTGCATGGACCAGTGCATTTATAGCCGCAAAAACCATATCTCAGCACACTTATTAAATTTTTAAGCACTTTTCTTCATTCCTGTTTTTTGTTCCCGATCAGAAATTCTATTTTTAAAGAAAGCATTAAGCCAATGTCATCACGACGAAGTTTTCTTAAAAATATCACTACAGCTACCAGCGCTTTTACTTTTCTTCCACTTGCAAATGGATTATTTGCCCGGGAAGCCGAAGAACGTATGCAGAAGTTTCAAACGCTCAACTCTGCAGATGCTGTAACTGATGAAGACTTTTGGAGTTGGGTAAAAGAACAATACACTGTTTCAACAAATTTGCTGTACCTGAACAATGGTGGGGTAAGCCCTCAGCCCAAAGTTGTACAGGATGCACATATCCGGTTTTACCAGTTTTGCAACGAAGGCCCTTCACATTTTATGTGGCGCATTTTAGATGAAGGAAGAGAAGGCTTGCGTGGTAAACTGGCCGAACTTGCCGGCAGCGGTGCTGAAGAAATAGCTATTAACCGCAATGCAACAGAAGGGTTAAACACAGTAATATTTGGATTGAATTTAAAAGCTGGCGATGAAGTTGTTTTAACCAAACAGGATTATCCAAACATGATTAATGCCTGGAAGCAGCGTGAAAAAAGAGAAGGCATAAAACTTGTATGGCTAAATTTAAACCTGCCGGAAGAAAATGAAGATAAAATTGTTGAACAGTATGTAAATGCATTTACATCAAACACAAAGGTTGTTCATGTAACACATCTTATCAACTGGTGTGGGCAGATATTACCTATCAAAAAAATTGCTGATGAAGCTCACAAAAGAGGCATTGAAGTAATTGGTGATGGCGCTCATACATTTGCTCATTTTGAATTTAAAATACCTGAACTTGGTTGTGATTATTTTGCCACATCTCTTCATAAATGGCTATGCGCACCTTTTGGCAGTGGTATGCTTTGGATTAAAAAGGAGAAGATTAAAAATGTGTGGGCATTACTCAGCAATAATGAACCCGATGGAACAGATATACGCAAATTTGAATCGTTAGGAACAAGATCGTTTGCAAGTGAAATGGCAATAGGAAGTGCAGTTGATTTTCACAACATCATTGGCTCGGCAAGAAAAGAAGAACGACTTCGCTACTTAACTGATTACTGGATTAAAGGTGTGAGCGATTTAAAAAAAGTATCTTTCTTTCAGCCAAAAACCAAACATGCTTACTGTGGTATTTCCAGCATTGCCATTGAAGGAAAGAAACCGGGTGAGGTTTCAGCATCACTGATGAACAAGTTCAAAATTCATACAGTGGCAATTGATTGGGAGAATATTCATGCTGTGCGGGTTACTCCTAATGTGTACACCTCGCAGAAGGACTTAGACCGGTTGGTAACTGCTGTGAGGGAAATAGCCCGATAGCTTCAATTGAAGTCTTTTTATTAGCTGCAGGATGAATTCCTTCTCAATTATTTCCGTTATTTTGCCTCTTTTAAAAGCGGTCGCCATCAATGTATATTTTAGTGAAACTCTTAACGCATTTCCAGTTATGGGTTGCGTTTAAACGGGTAGGATTTTTTAACAGCAGCAAATCATCGATTGAAACCCCATTAATTATTGGCGTCAATCACCCGAATTCATTTCTAGATGCAATGGTGGTGGGAGCATCAATGAAACACCGTGTACATTTCATTTCACGCAGCGGAGTGTTTAAACATCCCTTGGCAAGGATGATTTTACGTTCGGTAAATATGATTCCGATTTACAGGATGAGCGATGGTAAACACACGCTTTCAAATAACGATGCAACATTTGAAGAAGTCAGAAAAATTTTAGTGAAAGGTGAACATGTGCTGATTTTTGTTGAGGGATTCTGCACAAGAAAAGATACTCTTCAAACTCCCTTGAAAAAAGGTGCTCCAAGAATGTTAACCCAGGCATGGAATGATGGACTTGATGTAAAACTTATGCCGGTGTGGGTACGCTACAGTTCGCTTGAAGATTTTGGAAAAGAACTGGATATAAACTTTGGCGAACCCTTTGGAAAAGAAAAAATTGATACAAGACTGGAAAACGGTGCTTTAATGTTTGCCATCAACAAAGAAACCGAGCGTCAGCTGGAAGATTTATCAAAGGTGTATAACCCTAAGCCCAAAGCAATTTCAAAAGCTTTGTTATTCATTCCTGCAATGCTGGGAGTGGTTACACATGTTCTGCTGTTTTACCCCCTGCAGAAATTGGCATGGAAACTTCGGTTTGATCAATATTACGACAGCATCCTGTTCTGCTTGCTGGCCTTTTTATACCCTGTTTATATTTTAGCTATTGCTGGTATTGTTTACTATCAGTTTGGGGCTTTATACGCCCTTATTTCGCTGCTTTTGCTGCCTTTGCTGGCAAAATCGTTTGTGCTTTGGAAATAAAGTGATGAATGTATAAACTGAGGCAGGAATTATAACTTTTGCCGGGCTGTGTAAGGGATTGCAGGAAAAATCATTTTATGAAGAACGGATAAAAAGATTGCAGCGAAAAGCACGCTCTGGAAGGGTGCGTCCAAACCCCCTTTTTCTCCCAAAAAACACGGTAAAATCCCTTGCCTGCAAGGCTTTTAATCTTACCTTTGCGACCCCGATTCAAAAAACAAACCGGGATTATTTTATGTCAGAAAACGAAATTATTAACTCAAACGCTGATGCACAGGAGAATGTTCCTGCAACTGAGGTTGCCGAAACGTCTGCAGCGACAACAACAACACCTGTGGAAGCAAAAGTTGAAGAACCTGTAGCAGTGCAAACTGCACACGATGATTTCGACTGGAGCGTTGACAAACGCAATGTTGCTATTTACAGCAAAGAAGAACGTGAAAAGTATGATGCTGTTTATGATGGCACATTTAAGCAAGTGAACGATGGTGAAATGGTAGATGGACAAATCGTTGCACTTACAAAAACAGATGCAGTGGTAAACATCGGTTTCAAAAGCGATGGACTTGTATCTCTCAACGAATTCCGTGATTTACCAGGAATGAAAATTGGCGATGTGGTTGAAATCATGGTTGTTGAAAAAGAAGACCGTGAAGGTCATCTGCACCTCAGCCGCAAGCTTGCACGCATTACACGTGCCTGGGAACGTATTGTTGAAGTACACAAAACTGGTGAAATTGTTACCGGTACAGTTACCAGCAAAACAAAAGGTGGTTTGATTGTAGATGTGTTTGGAATGGAAACATTCTTACCAGGTTCACAAATTGATGTGAAGCCTGTTACAGATTACGATCAGTTTGTTGGCAAAACAATGGAGTTTAAAGTAGTGAAGGTGAACGAAACTATTAAGAACGCTGTTGTAAGTCATAAAGCGCTTATTGAAAGCGATATCGAAGCACAACGTGCTGTGATTATGGGTAAACTGGAAAAAGGCCAGGTACTCGAAGGAACTATCAAGAACATTACCGACTTCGGTGCGTTCCTTGATCTTGGTGGCGTAGATGGCTTGTTGTATATCACAGATATCAGCTGGGGCCGTATCAACCATCCTTCAGAAGTTCTGAAGATGGATCAGAAACTGAACGTTGTTGTTCTCGACTTTGATGATGATAAGAAACGTATCAGCCTTGGTCTGAAACAATTAACTCCTCATCCTTGGGATACATTGTCTGAAGATATTGCAGAAGGTAATGTAGTGAAAGGTAAAGTGGTGAATATTGAAGATTACGGTGCATTCCTCGAAATTATGCCGGGTGTTGAAGGTCTGGTTCACGTAAGTGAAATCAGCTGGGCTAACACTCCTGTAAATGCGAAGGAATTCTTCAAAATGGGAGATGAGCACGAAGCGAAGATCGTTACACTCGATAAAGATGCACGTAAGATGAGCCTGAGCATTAAACAAATGACACAGGATCCGTGGAGCACTATCGAAGAAGCATTCCCTGTAGAAAGCAAGCACAAAGGTTTGGTGAAAAACATTACTCCTTACGGTGTGTTTGTTGAACTGAAGCCTGGTATTGGTGGTATGATCCACATCAGCGATCTGAGCTGGACCAAGCGTTTCAACCATCCAAGTGAATACACAAAGGTTGGACAGGATATTGAAGTAATGATCCTGAGCATTGATAAAGAAAACCGCAAGCTGCAGTTAGGTCATAAGCAACTGGAAGAAGATCCATGGAATGCATTGGAAGAAACTTTTGCTATTGGTACTATCCACGAAGGTCATGTTGTGAAGAAAGACGACAAAGGTGCAGTAGTTCAGTTACCTTATGGTATTGAAGGTTTTGCTCCTAACCGTCATACTAACAAAGAAGATGGCAAGCAAGTGGTAGCTGATGAAACAGCACAGTTTATGGTAATTGAATTTGACCGTAATGAAAAGCGTGTTGTATTAAGCCATACACGTATTTGGGAACAGGCAGTAGCTGATGAGAAAGTAGCTGTGGCTAAAGAAAGACAAGCTGATGCTGCACGTACCAAAAAAGCGGTGAAAGATGTACAGAGCAAAGTTGAAAAAGCAACACTCGGAGATCTGGGCGTTCTCGCTGATCTGAAGAAGAAGCTTGACAATGATGCTGCTGAAGAAGCAAAAAATGCTGAATAATTACATTGAGTATTTTATAGCAAATCCCGGTACGTAAGTGCCGGGATTTTTTTTATGCTTATTTTTTAAAATTGAACAATCAAAGAAAAATTATGAATGAACAATATGCACATCCTTGTCTGTTCTGTTCGGTTGAGATAAGAATAAAATCTCTGGCCATTATATTTTTAAGAAACAGGTGCAGACTGTTTGCATAAAAACATCAAAGTATAAAGACCTTAAAGAACATTATTGCAAAAAGAGAGCCCCGCAAATTTGCCGGGGCTCTCTTTACACGAAAGAATCTATATTGGTAATATTAACTGAGCCTTTAGTTTTCGTGATGTGATTTTTTGTGATGCCCCAGCTCAAGTTCATAGCTGATTCCAGCCAATAAAAACTGCTGATTTAATTTACCCCAGGTATACGTGTATTCAACATGCGGAAGCCAATGACCACATTCGAGCAATAAGCCCGCACCTGCGTTTACCGACCAGAAATGTTCATATCGGTTTTCATCTGATGCAACTGCTTTTTCTTTTTCACTTGTATGACTTACACCACAAATTGGATAGCATTTCATGTCTTTATGAAGGGGAATGACATAATGAAAATTAAAATCAAGATCAAGTGCAGAAAGTTGCACTTCTTCGTCAGCAATGGTTTTATTTGTACGGAAAAAATTGTTCACTTCCAGTCCGCCGGTTATGTGTTCAGAAAAATGATAAAAGCAACTGAGGTTTAAGCCATTCATTTCTTTTTTCAGGTTTCTGATAGCGGCTGCATCAAAACTTATTGTATGTTGTGCATTTAACCGATTTAATGGGAGAAGGAAAATAAACAGGCAAACTCCTGGGTAAAGCAGGATTTTTTTTAAGTGCATAAATTACAGTTGAGTTAAAAATAATTGTAGAATCAGTTGCAAAGAGAAAGAATTGATAAGACAATCTTGCTGATCTTTGTTTTTTGGAAATGTGATTGTGATCAAACCTGAAAAAAAGTATGGATTTTTTTTCTGCTTATTCATTGCTAAACTGGGTATTGATTTTTACTGCAGCATTCATTATCGGTCTTTCAAAAGCCGGACTGAAAGGAATGGATATGCTGAATGTAACCATCATGGCCATTGTATTTGGAGGAAAAGCATCAACGGGAATTGTGCTGCCATTATTATGTGCAGCTGATATTGTTGCTGTTTATTATTACAACCGTCATGCTCAATGGAAACATTTCCGGAAACTGATTCCATGGATGGTTGCAGGTATTTTGATTGGCGTTTTTACAGGAAAAGAACTGAATGAAATTGTTTTCCGTAAAGTGATGGCGGTAATTATTCTTATTACAGTCTTCATCATTATTGCAATGGAGCTTCGTAAAACAATGCGTATTCCACATAATATTTTGTTTGTTTCATTAACAGGACTGGCTTCAGGTTTTACAACCATGATGGGGAATCTTGCGGGTGCTTATTCAAATATTTATTTTCTTGCCATGCGGTTACCCAAGAATGATTTTATTGGTACTGCTGCATGGATTTTTCTGGTGATTAATTTATTCAAACTCCCATTCCAGGTTATCTGGTGGAAGAATATCAATGCCGCCAGTCTGCAGACCGATCTGGTTTTATTGCCTGTGCTGTTTATTGGATTCTGGATGGGACTCAAAATTGTAAAGAAAATTAAAGACGACAGTTACAGGAAAGTGGTGATTGTTTTAACTCTTATCGGAGCCATGACCATTTTCCTGAAATAAGAAACAAAATGAGGAAATCCGTTTCTTGCGTATTTTGCAGTTATGCTTGACTGGTGGATTTATCTGATCGTTTGTCTCGGTGCATTGTTTGCCGGGTTTATTGATGCCGTTGTTGGTGGCGGCGGATTAATCCAGGTTCCTTTGTTGCTTATTTTATTTCCAGGGTTTACACATGTACAGGTCATAGCTACCAATCGTTTTGCATCAGTTGCAGGAACTGCTGTTGCCGCATATCAATATATCAAACTTGTTGGCATAGATGTAAGTGTTGCTGTTGTTACAGGAACAGCAGCTGCTATGGCATCGTTCAGCGGAACTTTTGTGATGGAAATGATCAGCCCGGAAGTGTTTAAACCATTGCTGCTGGTTGTAATTATTATTCTTGCCATTTATACATTTATGAAAAAGGACTTGGGAACGGTTCATGAATTAAAATACAGTGGAAAAACGTTTCTATTTGTATGTGCGGCTATTGGTGCAGTGATTGGTTTTTATAATGGATTTATTGGCCCGGGTACAGGAAGCCTGCTTGTGTTTGCATTTGTAAGTGTTGCAGGAATGAATTTTCTTAAAGCATCATCCACATCAAAACTGATTAATGCCATAGCCGATACTTTTTCATTGATTGGTTTTTTATTGCATGGTGCAGTTGTATTTAAAATTGCAGTTCCCATGATGGTTTGTAATATGCTGGGAGGGTATATCGGGAGCCGAACAGCAGTGCTCAAAGGCAATGTTTTCATCCGTTACGTTTTTCTCATAGTTATTGCCTTGCTTATACTCAGGCTTGGCAGAGATGTTATAATCAGCTGGAAATAGTTTTTGAAATTTTCTTGCTGGTGATTCTGTTCATGGCAACCTCTTTGCCATTACATTTGCAGCATGTCAAAACCAATAATCTGCATCGGTGCTGCTTTTGTAGATGAGTTGTTTCATGCTACAGAAGGCGTATTAAAAGCCACAACCAATCCGGCCATGGTAACAAAAACTTCGGGTGGAGTAGGCCGTAACATTGCTCACCAGTTAGCTATGCTGGGAGTACCTGTACAGTTAATAAGTGTTTTTGGAAATGACAGCGATGGCGATTGGCTGAAGCAGGTTTGTACAGCCGCTGGTGTGGAACTTGATGCTTCCATTACCAGAGAAGGCCTCTCAGGAAAATACACAGGTATTCTCGATGCAGATGGATCTTTATTTTCAGCTTTTTTAACCAACGAAGCAATTCATTTAATTACCCCGGAACACTTACAATCGAAACGGGATCTGCTGGAAACTGCTGCATACCTTCTTGCCGATGCAAATGTGAGTGAAGCCTCTTTTGATTGGTTGCTTGCTTTCAGTAATGAAACAAATATTCCTTTGGTGATTGAGCCGGGATCAGTACCTCCAGCACGGAAGTTGAAAAGTATTCAGTTGAATGGCTTATATCTGGTTACACCTAACGAAGATGAACTGCCTGTTATGTGTTCGGAAAAAGCATTCTTTACACAGCAACAGGTAGATGAACTGATACAAAGAGGTGTGCGGAATATATGGCTGCACAACGGTAAATACGGCTCGGCTTTGTACAGTAAAGAGCATTCCATTTCACTGCATGCCCCCGATATTGAAGTGGTTGACTGTACTGGCGCAGGTGATGGTTCCTTAACCGGCTTTTTACTGGGAAAATATCTTGGAATGAATGATCTGCAATGCCTGAAACTTGCGCATACGTTATCGGCAGAAATTTTGCAGGTTAACGGAGCAAATGTTCAGCATCTAAACCAGGAAAAACTGCTGCAGTCTGTTTCAAATTATTATCCTGAATGAATGCATTCTTAACTATACAACCTGAAGTGCAGGAAGCTTTGAATAAAGGCAAAGCAGTTGTTGCACTAGAATCAACTATTATCTCACATGGCATGCCATTCCCAAAAAACGTTGAAACTGCAATGGCAGTTGAGCAAACAGTAAGAGAAAATGGAGCAGTGCCGGCAACTATTGCCATTTTTAATGGTAAATGTCATGTTGGTTTAAGCAGTGAAGAACTTACTTATTTTGGCAATGCAAAAAGTGTGTGGAAAGTGAGCCTGCGAGATATGCCTTATGTCATCAGCCAGAATTTATATGGCGCTACAACAGTTGCAGCCACCATGCGCATTGCTGCAATGGCAGGAATAAAAATATTTGTTACCGGTGGAACAGGAGGTGTGCATCGTGGAGCAGAAAACAGCATGGATATTTCAGCCGATTTAACAGAGATGGCACAAACATCGGTTGCAGTTGTTTCAGCAGGTGTAAAGTCAATTTTAGATATTGGCCGCACATTGGAATATCTTGAAACGTTGGGTATCCCTGTTGTTACTTACGGACAGGATGTTTTCCCGAGTTTCTATTCAAGCGAAAGTGGATACAATTCGCCATTACGTTTAGATTCAGCAAAAAAAATTGCTGAAATGCTCCAAACAAAATGGAAGTTGGGGCTAAACGGATCAGTGTTGATTGCAAATCCTGTTCCAGCAACTGAAAGTATTAACAGTGCCGAAATGGAAGTGCATATTCAGGAAGCATTGAAGGCTGCAGATGTACACAAGATCGCCGGTAAAGAAGTTACGCCGTTTTTATTGCAATACATTGCCAATCATACGAAGGGCGAAAGTCTTGAAGCAAATATTGCATTAATAAAAAATAATGCAAAGGTCGGGGCACGGATAGCGGTTGCATATGCAGGTCTTTCTTAACCTGAAATAAAAATCCCCGCAAGGCAGCGGGGATGTGGCTTTGTCAGGTTCTCTGCATTAATTTTTTTACAGTGCGATTTGTTTTTCCATCATCATTTTACGCATGTTAATGAGTCCGTAACGCATGCGGCCCAAAGCTGTGTTAATACTGCAATTGGTAAGCGATGCAATTTCTTTAAAACTCAGATCTGCATAATGACGAAGGACGATTACCTCACGCTGTTCCTCGGGTAACAGATCAAGCATCCTGCGGATGCGATCGTAACTCTGGTTTTTCATCATTTTTTCTTCAGCATTGTCATTGCTGAAATTCAGTACTTCAAAAATATCGTGATTGTCACTCGTTTTAATTGTAGGAGTGCGTTTTACTTTTCTGAAATAATCAACACAAAGGTTATGGGCTATACGCATGGCCCATGGTAAAAACTTGCCTTCCTCAGTATAGCGGTTGTTCCTTACTGTATCAATAATTTTTATAAACATATCCTGGAACAGGTCTTCGGCAAGGTATTTATCCTTTACCAGCAAAATTATTGAAGTAAAGAGTTTGTCCTTGTGCCGAAGTACAAGGGTTTCCATAGCTTCAGTATCACCGTCTTTAAAAAGGTGAACAAGCTGTTGATCGGTAAATTGTTGATACAGGCGCATATACTTCTACAGTTGATGGTTTTCAAAAAAGGGTTTCACTAAATAAAAGAAATAGTTAAGTAGAAGTTGAAACTATAGGCAATAATGATTTGGGGTCATGTTCTGAATATTGAATTTCAGAATAAAAATAATAGAAATAAATCATTCCGGCAACATTTAGATTTATTTAACGTATTTGCACGCAACATGCCTTACGTAATTTCCGAAGATTTTTTTTGTAGTTAAATGTTTGTTCTTATTTAAGAAGACAGAACAACTGATTATCAGCTAAATTTGTTTTCTATGGCCAAAGGATTAAAACAGCAGGTATTGGAATCCTCCGCTGAAATTAAAAAGGACGATATTTTTATAAAAGGGGCAAGGGTTCATAACCTGAAAAATGTATCAGTGCACATTCCCCGCAACAAACTGATTGTTGTTACCGGCGTTTCAGGAAGTGGCAAATCTTCCCTCACAATAGATACATTATATGCCGAAGGTCAGCGTCGTTATGCTGAAAGTTTAAGCGCATATGCCCGTCAGTTTCTTAACCGGATGAACAAACCCGATGTTGATTACATTAAAGGTTTATGCCCTGCTATTGCAATTGAGCAAAAAGTTATTACCCGCACACCACGAAGTACTGTTGGCAGCATGACAGAAATTTATGATTATCTGCGTTTGCTTTTTGCAAGAGCAGGAAAAACAATTTCGCCGGTTAGTGGCCGAGAAGTAAAGAAGGATGATGTAGCGGATGTTGTAAATGCAATAGCTGGCTGTAAAGAGGGCTCAAAAATATTTTTGCTTTCAAAATTTCCCATACATGCTAAACGAAGTATAAAAGAAGAACTGAATATTCTACTGCAAAAAGGTTTTACACGTGTATATATTGCAAAATCAAAAGGTAAAAATCAAAAAGGAAAAGCTGAAAGTGAAGTTATTCATATTGAGGATATTCTTGAAAAAAATGATAAAGAATTAAAGCAGTTGATTAATGCTGACAATCCATCATCAATTGTATATGTATTAATTGATCGTTTTGTTTCGAGAGGCGTAGCAGAAAAAGAAATGGATGAAGATGATCTTCATCGTATGGGAGATAGTGTGGGTACAGCTTTTTATGAAGGTGAGGGCGAAGTGTTTATTGAAGTTGATGGAAAAGAATTGCTTCACTTCAGCAATAAGTTTGAGCTGGACGGGATTAAGTTTGAAGAGCCGGTTCCCAATTTATTTTCTTTCAATAATCCTTACGGCGCATGCCCTGTTTGTGAAGGCTTCAGCCAGGTATTGGGTATTGATGAAGATTTGGTGATACCTGATAAAAGTTTAAGTGTGTACGAAGGTGCCGTTGCTCCATGGAAGGGAGAGAAGCTGGGTTGGTGGAGAGAACAGTTTGTGAAAACTGCACCCAAAGCCGGTTTCCCTATTCACAAAGCTGTAATGGATTTAACCGATGAGCAATACCAGCAACTCTGGAAAGGTGTTGGTGCAGCTTATGGCATCAGCGATTTCTTTAAAGAAGTTGAAGCCAATTTATATAAAGTACAATACCGTGTTTTATTAAGCCGCTATCGTGGACGCACAACCTGTACGGTATGTGATGGCTTTCGTTTACGCAAAGAAGCCTTGTATGTAAAAGTGGGTGATAAGCATATTGGTGAACTTTGCCAGATGCCTGTAAGAGATTTGAAAGTTTGGTTTGATGAACTGAAGCTGAGTGAGTATGATGCACAAGTTGCAAAGCGTGTACTGCTTGAAATTCATAACCGCATTCAGACATTGCTGCATGTAGGTCTTGGATATTTAACATTGAATCGTTTGGCAAACAGTTTAAGCGGAGGAGAAAGTCAGCGTATTCAACTCACAAGATCGTTGGGAAGCAATCTTACTGATTCATTATACATTCTTGATGAACCTTCAATTGGTCTGCACCCGAGAGATACGGCAAATCTTATTACAGTATTAAAGGAACTCCGCAATCTTGGAAATACAGTTGTGGTGGTTGAACATGATGAAATGATGATGCATGAAGCTGATCATATTATTGATATGGGGCCGCTGGCAAGTCATTTGGGTGGAGAGGTAATTGCTGAAGGAAATTATGATAACATCATCAGCAATAAAAAGAGTTTGACAGGCCGTTACTTAAGCGGCGATTTAACTATTGAAGATTTTGGTAAGCCACGCAAGTGGAACCGCAGTATTAATGTGGAAGGGGCACGGCAACATAATCTCAAAAATATTTCAGTTGAATTTCCCTTGAATGTGTTGTGCGTTGTAAGTGGTGTGAGCGGCAGTGGGAAAACAACACTGGTGAAGAATATTCTTTATCCTGCTTTAAATAAATTAAAAGGAGAGTATGGTGATAAAGCCGGAATGCACAAACAGCTTACAGGCGATATTGATTCCATTGCACAGATAGAAATGGTTGATCAGAATCCGATTGGTAAAAGCAGCCGCAGTAACCCGGTAACTTATATTAAAGCTTATGATGAAATACGGGATTTGTTTTCCAGTCAACCTTTAAGTAAAATCAGGGGATTTCAGCCAAAACATTTTTCGTTTAATGTGGATGGCGGACGTTGCGATGCCTGTAAAGGTGAAGGAGAGCAGGTGGTTGAAATGCAGTTTCTTGCTGATGTGCATTTAACCTGCGAAGTGTGTGGAGGCAAACGGTTTAAAGAAGAAGTACTTGATGTGAAGTACAATGATAAAAGTATTTATGATGTATTGGAGATGAGTGTGGATGAAGCCATTGATTTCTTCAGGAATGAGAAAGACCTGGTGCGGAAATTAATGCCGCTGAGTGATGTGGGGCTTGGTTACATTAAACTTGGGCAGAGCAGCGATACATTGAGTGGTGGTGAAGCACAGCGTGTAAAGCTTGCTTCTTTTCTTGGAAGAGGAAACGGGCAAGGGAATATCCTGTTCATTTTTGATGAGCCAACAACAGGTTTGCACTTTAACGATATTAATAAACTGCTGCGGAGTTTTCATGCACTGATTGAAAAAGGACATTCTGTTCTTGTAATTGAACATAATACCGATGTAATTAAAAGAGCCGACTGGGTGATTGACCTTGGCCCTGAAGCAGGTGACGGAGGTGGTTACCTTGTTTTTGCAGGAACACCTGGAGATTTAAAAAAGGCAGGAAACAGCCGGACAGCTAAGTACTTGTAAATACTGGTTTCAGATGATATTGATGAGGAAACTATGTGAATAACATAGTTTCCTCATTTAATTTAAGTTCTTATCTTCATAATGTTTGATTTCAAACAACCTGTAACACTTATTCCTTTCCATTATTCCATTATCATCACCTATCCAAGAGAGTCAATTTTATAATTTCTTAATGCAGGAAAACTGAAGAGTTTTTTTCCGGAAGCTATTTTTGTTTTCCCTGCAGAAATTTAGCTTTTACTATAGTTAAACATAAAAACTACATTATGAGAATGAGAAAATTTTACTTTCTTTTTGCGTTATTATTTTTCTCCCTGAATTTTACGAACGCACAGCTTCTTCAATGGAATACATTCGGAAATACAGGTGCAGAAACCACGGAGCCGAGTGTTTTTAATGACCCGAATATCTCGGCAGCTAATCTTTCACAAGGAACGATTACAGCAGCAGCAAACGGTAACAGGTTTGGTGGTAGTGGCTGGTTTAATACCGGAAATACTACAGGCGGAAATACTCTGTCAGAAGCGGTGGCCGGTAATGATTACATACAATTTGTGGTAACACCAAACGCCGGTTTTTCGTTTACGCCAACATCATTTGTTTTTGTATGGGACAGATCAGGAACTGGGCCGTCTGGTGTAACACTTCGATCTTCAGCAGATGGTTTTGCATCTGATCTTGGAACAATTACGGGGATCGTTTCAAGTGCTTTCGCAACGAATACAATTACAATAAGTGGTTTATCAGGTCTTACAACAGCTACAACATTCCGGCTTTACGGATATGGTGCTTCTGCAACTGGCGGAACCGGCGGATTTGATATTAACTCAAACGTTGTTAACGTTCAGCTTAACGGAACTACTGCTGCGGTAGCTGGTAATACAATTACAACAGGAGCAGTGGCCACGTCTCCATTTTGTGTAGATGCTTCTGCTTCAGCTTCCGGAACTGTTGCATTTACATCAACCGGCACATTTACATCATCAACCTTTACAGCTGAACTGAGTGATGCTTCAGGTTCTTTTGCTTCTCCTGTTACGGTAGGGTCAACGAGTGTTACCGGAACAAATCCAACCGGTTCCATTAACATTACCATTCCTTCGGGAACTGCCACCGGCTCGGGTTATCTTATCCGTGTGGTATCAGGTTCACCTTCAGTAACAGGTAGTTCATCAACAGCATTTAATATTATTAACGGATTGCAGAATGTAACCGGTTTGGCTGCAACTGCTGCTTCAAGCAGTTCGGCTAATGTAAGTTGGGTAAACCCTGCATCTTGTTTTGATGAAATCATGATCGTTGCAAAAGAAACTGCTTCAGTTACTGCTTCGCCAGCAGGTAATGGAAGTAGTTACACTGCAGATTTAAATTATACAGGTTCAGGTTCTTCATTTGATGGTGGCAAAGTTGTTTATAAAGGAACATCATCACCACAAACAATAACTGGTTTAACTCAGGGAACATTCTATTACATTAAAGTATTTACAAGAAGAGGTTCATCATGGTCTTCAGGAGTTGAAGCTTCATGTTTTGTTTCTGCTGTGGTTGAACCGGGTGATATTCTCATTAATCAGTTGAGTCCTGATTACAACGGGGCTTCTGATGAATACATCGAATTAATTAATGTTTCAAACAAAGTACTAAGTCTGGCCACTCTTCAAATCAAGTATCAGTCAGGAGGAGGTGGTGCCGGTACAGCAGGAGGTGTGTTGAGCGGTACAATTCTGCCACATCAGTTCTGGTTGTTATCACCTAACGGAACTGTTACCGTCGGATCAACAAATTTAACTGCTGATGGTTCCTTTACTGCAGGTTTTGCGTCAGCGTCTGGTCAGGTAGCGTTAGTAAGAATCAGTGATAACACAATCATTGATGCGGTTGGATACGGAACCATTACAGGCGGTACTTTTACTGAAACTGCTGCTGCAGCAGCACCTCCGGCAGATGGAGGAATAAAAAGAATTACAGATGGCGGTGATACAAATAATAATCTGAATGATTTTGCTACTGTTGCAAATGGCAGTATTCTTTTGAGAAACAGTACTGTAAATGCACCACTGCCTGTTCGCCTGGCAAACGTAAAAGCCGTTCATCAAAATACGTATGTACTGGTTCAGTGGAGTAACTTAACAGAAGAAGATGTTGCTTATTATGAAGTTGAACGTTCAGCAAATGGAAGAACATTTGAAGTAATAGGCAAGATAAACGCAAGCAGTAACAATGGCGGAGCTGTTGAGTATATGTATAAAGATGCAGCACCTTTAAATGGTCAGGTAAATTTTTACAGGATAAAATCTGTGGAAAATTCCGGCTTGAGGGTATTCAGTTCAGTTGTTAAGCTGGTTATTCTTGCAAATGCGAAAGCTGCTGTAAACGTTTATCCAAACCCGGTTACTAATAAAACAGCAGTACTTCAATTCAGTAATCTTGCAAAAGGGAATTATTCTGTTGAAGTATATAATACAACCGGTGTAAAAGTTTTTGCAACAAAAATTGCTCATGGTGGTGGAAGTGCATCTGAAACACTTGCCCTGCCTGCAACATTGCAAAAAGGGATGTACAGGTTTGTAATTGCGAATGAAACCGACAGGTATGGACAAATGATTATTATTCAATAAACCGGATGCATATAATAAAAAAAGGGCTGCTTAAAAAAGCAGCCCTTTTTTTATTATGAGGTGTTGTCTTATCTCAACCTGTCCATACTTTTTACCAGTTTATCATCTTTTCTTATTCCAAGCCATGCCAGGATAAAAAAAACTGGAATGATAAATGAAACAACTGATGTTAATGTAAAATTACCCGGCTCATAATTTTTTACCTGTACAAAATAAATAACCAGTACAACCACCTGCAGCAATAAACCAAGCAGGGTAACCTGCATTTGTTTTTTCCTGTTTTTGTAGAGGATGATGGCCGCAAATGCAACTAATGCAACGGCAACAGCTAAAAGAAGAATCAGAAAATTAGAGCTGCCCGTTAATTCAGGCTCAACAACCTTGCCGTTGTTGTTTGAATAGAACGACAGTTTCAATGTTGCAAGTGAAGCAGCGCCTGCCAGCAGTAACCAGATGCTTTGAATACGTTGGATCATAGTATGAAGTCAAAAGTTAAAAATCAAAATTACAAAACCTTCAACCGTTTTATCCTAATTCAGGGTAAAGCGGGAACTGTTCCATAAATGCATTTACCTCTTTACGGATAGCTGAAAGGATTGCTTCATCATCAGCATTCATTAAACTTCTGTCAATTACATCAACAACAAATTCCATATGCTCTTCTTTCATTCCTCTTGATGTAATAGCCGCAACACCTGTGCGTATACCACTTGTTACAAATGCGCTCTTATCATCAAACGGAACCATGTTTTTGTTGGTGGTGATATCAGCTTTACCTAAAACACCTTCGGCTTTTTTACCACTGATGTTTTTATTGCGGAGATCAATCAGCATTAAATGATTATCTGTGCCACCTGAAATAAGATGATACTCCCTGCTTACAAAAGCTTTGGCCATTGCCTGTGCATTGGCCTGCACCTGTTTTGCATAAACAGTAAAATCATCAGTCAGAATTTCACCAAAGGAAACTGCCTTGGCTGCAATTACATGCTCCAGTGGTCCGCCCTGCTGACCGGGGAATACTGCCAGATCAATAAGGTTGCTCATCAGGCGGATGTTTCCTTTTGGATCTTTTAGTCCGAATGGATTTTCAAAATCCTTCTTCATTAAAATAATACCACCACGAGGTCCACGCAATGTTTTATGTGTAGTTGATGTAACAAAATGACAATGATCGAAAGGTGAACTTAATAATCCCTTTGCAATTAAACCTGCAGGGTGAGCCATATCGCACCAAACAAACGCACCTACTTCATCGGCTACTTTACGTATGCGTGCATAATCCCAGTCACGACTGTACGCACTTGCACCGCAAATAATTACTTTCGGTTTTACTTCTCTTGCTTTTGCTTCCAGCATTTCATAATCAACAATACCGGTTTCTTTTACCACACCGTAAAAATGTGGTTTGTATAATTTGCCGCTGAAGTTAACAGCAGAACCATGTGTAAGGTGACCACCCATACTTAAATCCAAACCAAGAATATCATCACCGGGCTGCAGAATAGAGCTTAACAAAGCTGCATTTGCCTGTGCACCACTGTGTGGCTGAACGTTGGCATATTCGCAACCAAAGATTTCTTTAAGGCGGTCGATGGCCAGTTGTTCCACCTGGTCAACCACTTCGCAACCACCATAATAGCGGCGGCCGGGGTAGCCTTCAGCATATTTGTTGGTTAACACACTGCCCATTGCCTGCATTACCTGCAAAGAAGTAAAGTTTTCGGATGCAATGAGTTCAATTCCGTGACGCTGACGTTGAAGTTCCTTGTTGATGAGATTGAAAATGGCTGTGTCTTTTTGCATGTGCAGAGTATATTAGTTTATTTGTTGATTGGTTGAAAGGCTTCAGCAACATTTTGCTGAATGCAGTAATGTTGTACAAGAGTGCGACGCAACAGTTGCTGATGGAATTTCTGCTGCCGGTAACCTAAAAACATTTCTGCGGCTTTCGAGCCGCAAAAATAAGCCTGTAAAACCTGAAAGCCACTTCAAAAAACTTTTTTTTATAAACAGCTTTCCCCGTTACAACTGCCCGTTATTTTAAAAAGTGCTACATTAGCCACTTTGGTTTCAGACCAAAGAATGATTATGAAGGCAATTATTCCTGTGGCAGGGGCTGGTACAAAGCTTCGTCCGCATACATATACACAACCCAAGGCTCTTATCCCGATTGCAGGTAAAACTGTTTTAAGTATTATTATTGAACAGTTGCAGGAAGGTGGAGTGAACGAATTTGTTTTTATTGTAGGTTACCTGGGCGATAAGATTACTGATTACGTTAAAGAAAATTTTCCCGGGCTTACATGCACTTTCGTTAACCAGAACGAACGGCAGGGGTTGGGTCATGCAATTTTACTTACCAAAGAACATATTGCAGGCGATGAAATTATTATTGTGCTGGGCGATACAATTTGTGAGTATGATATGAATGAGGTGATGAAGAGCAAAACTTCGCTGCTGGGTGTAAAACGGGTAGATGATCCCCGCAATTTTGGTGTGGCTGAAGTGAATGATGAGTACTCGGTATTGAAAGTGGTGGAAAAACCGCAGATACCCAAAAGTAACATGGCACTTGTTGGTGTTTATAAAATAGTTGAAACGGGAATGCTGTTTGATTGTTTGGAACAAAATATCCGCACAGGGGTAAAAAACAGGGATGAATTCAGTCTTACAGATGCTTTACAGTGTATGATTGAAAAAGGCGCAGAGTTTAAATCGTTCAAAGTACTGAACTGGTTTGATTGCGGTAATAAAGATTCTTTGCTTGAATCCAACTCAACATTGCTTAAAAAGTTCGGCACATTTGTATCGCCAGATCATACTTTCGAGAATGTTATTGTTGTTGAACCTGTAAGTATTGGAAAAAACTGTACGATTAAAAATTCCATTATTGGTCCCAATGTAGCTATTGGCGATAATACAATCATTAACTACTCCATCATCAAGGAATCCATTATTGGTTCCTATGCCGACCTGTTTGATATTGTACTGGAAAAATCACTGATTGGCAGCGATACGGATATTAAAGGTGAAACAAGAAGCCTGAATATCGGCGATAATACAGAAATTGACCTTGGTTAAAAAATGGTAATGCAGAAAGGGAAAGTGAATTAATAAACCTTCACCATAAACACATAATCCTGCAGTTTATTAACCCGTTGTACCTGGTCCATGCTTTTAATGGAAGATGCAGTGGGTATTTTTATTTCATTCACTGTGGTATCCTCTTTCTTAAGTTCGTTAATGAACTGAATAATATATTTCGATTGGATAGCAAACACCACACCTTCGGCTTGTGTTTCTTTTGTACTGAGAACACCAATAATTTCGCCTTTGCGGTTAAATACAGGGCCGCCACTGTTTCCTGGATTTGCAGCTACGGCAATCTGACAACTGAGTGTATCGCCGTTAAAACCGGTAATGGCACTCAGGTAACCTTCGCCATACACAATTTCATTTCTGGGATAGCCCAGTGTGAAAATAGGCTCAGCTAAAGAGGTGGAAGATTTGCGGATGCCATAGGGCAGGGTTCCCATTGGTTTGAAATCTTCATCTTTGATTTTCAAAATAGCAATATCTTTTGCAGCATCAATTTTTACAATTACTGCTTTGAATTCAGCACCTTTATTATTTAAAACAATTGCGCCTTTTGCATTTTTTACAACATGAGCGTTCGTGACAAGGTATCCTTTGCCATCAACCAGGAAAGCAGACCCAACACCGGTAATTTCATTGCCAGAGGGCACTTTAGAATTGGAAATAAGGTGGTTAATGCGCTTGTCTTGCTGAATTTGCGTTCTTTTAATATCCTTCACTGTATTTACCAGTTCCTGAACCTGTTTGCTGTCGCTTTTTGGTGCAAGCAAAATAGCCATACCACTAATGGTCAGTGCAGTAATACCTGCAATGGAAGCTGCAATTGTAATGGTGCGTTTGTAGCGTTTCCAGATGTTTACAACACGGGCGCCAGCTGAAAGTTCTTCCGCTTTAATTGCACCATCCTGTAATAACTGGTTATGCGTTTCGTGAAGAGAGTGTTTCATTTCACGAACATTTCCGTAATGTTCCAATTCCTGTAAAAAGAAAGAATGTTCAACCACCAGTTGATCAACCTCGGGTTTTGTTTGCCTCAGTTGTTCAAACATAGCTTTCTCCTCTGCATTCATTTCCCCTTTCAGGTAACGCTCAGTAGCATCCAACAGTAAAATATCATCCATCTCAGTCCTCTTTTTTATATTGAGCAAAGAATAATTTTTTCAGTCTCATCAGGCATTTATACTTCTGGTTCTTTGCATTGTCGGCGTTTGTATAGCCAAAGCTGTCGGCAATGTCCTGCATTGGTTTTTTATGGATATAGTATGCTTCCAGTAAACTCTTACAAGGTTCTCCCAAATGGCTCAAAGCCTTTTCCATGACTCCAAAAGCTTCATTTTTCCGGTCATGATCCTCTATATCTTCTTCTACCGGAATAACATCTTCTATACTTTCAACCGGGGCACCAAAACGTTGAAGCTGCTGAAGTTTTTTTAACCAGAGCCGCCTGCTTACTGAATAGATATAAGTTTTTACCTGGCAATTCAGCTCCAGTGAGCCTTCTCTTGCTTTTTCGTAAAGAACTATCATAGCTTCCTGAAAAATATCTCTTGCATCGTCGGTTGTGCCATTATTGTTCAGAATATAAGCCTGAACCATGCCATAATTCTGCTTGTACAGGAGTTCAACTGTGTTCCTGTCGTTGCGGGCTAATCCTTCCAGTAATACTGATTCGTTGATCTCAGGTTTCACTATGTTCTGCATTTAATACGAAAATGGGCTATTTGTAACCCAAAGAACGGCTAAAAATTTTTTTTAAAAAAATGGGGTTACCTTTTTTATGTTCCTGTATTAATCCCTGATAATTATCTTAAAACTTAAAAAACAAAAAGAATGAAAAAGCTTTTATTAGCATTCGCAATCCTCGGTTTCGTAGCTTGTAACAACGAAGGTGACGTTAAAACAACAACTGATACTGCTACAGTAGCTCCAGTTGCTGATACAACTGCTCCAGTTGCAGACACAACTGCTAAAACTGATACAGCTGCTGCTGCTCCAGTTGCAGATACAACTAAGAAATAATCTTAGCCAAGGGCTGGTTTGAAGAAGAAGGATCCCAGCTTGCCGGGTATGTGTTAAGCCCTGGATAAAAATTTTCATATGGCAAGCAATCGTTAACGGCCGCTCTACTCTTGGAGTGGCTTTTTTCTTTTTATGATTTTTGGGCCTGAATACAGGCGGATTAGTACTGCTGAAAATCCCCCATTTATTTAAACTAACACTTGTAGTGTGGCCAGAGCAGTTTATATTTGACACTCAATGACGCAAACAAGAGCATACCGTTACTTTTATTTTAGCTTTTTTTACTTTAGTAAGAAGCCGGGAATGCTTTTGTTGACTGAAAACAGGTAATTACAAAAAATCAACATAAAGAATCCCGGCCAAAAAGGCCGGGATTTTTATTAGTTCAAACCTGATCTTTTGAAAAAGGACAAAACGAACAAAATGACTGAAAAAGGAAAAACAGAATTAAAAGCAGAACAGGCTGCAGCCCCGGGTGCTTCCACCGACGGGAAGGGGATTAAGGTTTCAATCCAGGGATATGAAGGAAGTTTTCACCAGGTGGCTGCAAGAAAGTTTTTTGGAAAGGAAGTGGAAGTGATTACCTGTGATACGTTCAGGGAAGTGGTGAAAATAGGCGCAAACAAAAAGGAAAGTGATGGGGCGGTGATGGCAATCGAAAATTCAATTGCCGGAAGCATTTTACCTAACTACAACCTTCTTCAAAAAAGTAATCTCACTATTGTGGGTGAAGTTTACCTGCAGATCAAGCAAAACCTGCTGGTTAATCCCGGGGTTAAGCTGGAAGATATTAAGGAAGTTCATTCGCATACCATGGCACTTCAGCAGTGCTACGATTTCCTGGATAAATACAAATGGAAGCTGGTGGAAACAGAAGATACTGCCCTCAGCGCAAGACATATTCATCAGCACAAAAGCAAACATGTGGCAGCAATTGCCAGTAAACTTGCAGCTGAATTGTACGATCTTGAAGTGCTTGCACCTTCCATTCAAACAATGAAAAATAATTATACCAGGTTTTTAGTGTTACAGAGGGATGATAAAAAAGTGCAGGTTGAAAATGCCAATAAAGCATCGGTGAATTTTGTAACCGATCATTCAAGAGGAAGTTTGGCAAGGGTGCTTGGTATGATTGCTGATGGCGGAATTAACCTGAGTAAACTGCAGAGTTTCCCGATTCCAGGCAGTGATTTCAAATACAGTTTTCATGCAGATATGGAGTTTGATACACTTTACCAGTTTCACCAGGTAATGGATAAAATAACACCTGCAACTGTTGAATTGAAAATTTATGGTGTTTATAAAAACGGAAAAGAAGCTTAACCTGATTATATAATTAATAACGATGCAAACAGCTAAACGATTAGAAGGAATTGGTGAATACTACTTCTCTCAGAAACTGAGGGAAATTGATGAACTGAACAAACAGGGAAAGAATATCATTAATCTTGGTATTGGAAGTCCCGATTTGCCACCGCACCCCGATGTAATTAAAACCCTGCAGGAAGAAAGTGCAAAACCCAACGTACATGCTTATCAATCGTACAAAGGATCGCCGGTATTGCGAAAAGCAATGGGCGACTGGTATAAAACATGGTATGGCGTGGAACTGAATCCTGATACAGAAATATTGCCGCTGATTGGAAGTAAAGAAGGTATTATGCATATCTGCATGACTTACCTGAATGAAGGCGATGAAGCACTAGTACCCAATCCCGGTTATCCAACTTACAGCAGTGCAGTAAAACTGGCAGGCGGAACCATCCGTTCTTATGAACTGAAAGAAGACCTGAACTGGCATCCTGATTTTGAAGAATTAGGTAAAGCAGATTTATCGAAAGTGAAACTCATGTTTGTAAATTATCCGCACATGCCAACGGGTAAATTACCTGAAGAATCGTTCTTTCAACAACTGATTGCATTTGCCAAACAAAAAGATATTTTAATCATTCACGATAACCCGTACAGTTTTATTCTGAACGATAATCCTTCAAGTTTGCTTGCAATTGAAGGAGCGAAAGAGGTAGTGCTTGAATTAAACTCACTCAGCAAAAGTCAGAATATGGCAGGCTGGCGTGTGGGCATGCTGTGCGGAGCAAAAGAACGGATTGATGAAGTGCTGCGTTTTAAAAGCAATATGGACAGTGGTATGTTTTTACCCGTGCAGCTTGCTGCAGCAAAAGCATTGGGACTTGGAAAAGATTGGTATGATGAAGTAAATGCGGTGTACAGGGCAAGGCGTGAAAAGGCTTTTCAAATACTCGACCTGTTGAAGTGTACATATTCAAAAGACCAGGCGGGAATGTTTATCTGGGCAAAAATTCCGGAGAAATATAAAACAGGATTTGAACTGAGCGATGAAGTGCTTTACAACAGCAATGTATTTATTACTCCTGGTGGAATTTTTGGAAATGCAGGTGATAAATATGTACGTGTAAGCTTGTGCAGCAATGAAGTGAAGTTGATAGAATCAATCGACAGAATTAAAAAAACTCTTTCCTGATATGGAACGGAAACGAATTGCAATCATTGGTCTTGGTCTCATTGGAGGTTCGCTGGCTATACGTCTGCACGAGAAGAAAATTTCTTCAAGGCTGATAGGCATGGATGCAAATCCTGAACATGAAGCAAAAGCATTGGAACTTGAATTGGTGGATGAAATTCTTACGCTGGATGAAGCCATTCAGCAATCGGATGTAATTATACTTGCAATGCCGGTTGATAAAATGACCGGGCTTTTGCCGAAGATATTAGACAAAGTTGATCAGCAGATTGTACTTGATCTTGGTTCAACAAAATCGCAGTTGGTGGAAGCGGTTCGCAACCATCCAAAGCGTGGACGTTATGTTGCAACACACCCCATGTGGGGTACAGAATACAGTGGTCCGGCAGCAGCTGTTAGAAATGCATTTGAAAATAAAGCAGTAATTATTTGCAACGAAGAAGAAAGTGATGAAGATGCTGTACAGTGGACAAAAATTATGTACAGCAAAATAGGCATGCATTTACTGCAAATGGAAGCAAGTGCACATGACTTGCACGCAGCTTATGTAAGTCATATTTCGCACATCACTTCTTTTGCATTGGCGAATACGGTTTTGGAAAAAGAACGGGAAGACAGTGCCATTTTCGGACTGGCCAGTGCAGGTTTTGAAAGTACTGTACGTTTGGCAAAAAGTAACCCGGCAATGTGGGTGCCGATTTTTTTACAGAACAAAGTAAATGTGCTGGATGTACTGAATGAACATATCGAACAACTGAAAAAATTCAGGGATAAAATACAAGATGGAAGTGAAGATGAGCTGAAGAAACTAATTGAACAGGCAAACCAGATCAGGCGGATAATTAAGTAGTGAATTGTGAATAAGAAAAATTAAATAAAATGATTTTCAGAGAAGCATTGGTAAGTGATATTAAGCATATGCAGGTTGTGCGTTTAGCAGTAAAAGAAAACGTACTCAGCAATCCTGCATTGGTAACTGATGCTGATGTGGAAGATTATATTACACGAAGAGGAAAGGGCTGGGTCTGTTGTGTGGATGATGTGGTGGTTGGATTTGCCATTGCTGATTTGGTTGATCATAATATCTGGGCATTGTTTGTTGACCCGGCAAGTGAAGCAAAAGGAATCGGCAGCCGGTTACACGACACGATGATGAACTGGTATTTTGAACAAACAGATGAAATGGTTTGGCTGAGCACTGCTCCCGGTTCAAGAGCAGAAACATTTTACCGAATGAAAGGTTGGCGTGAAAACGGAACATACGGAAGAGGAGAGGTGAAATTTGAAATGCGAAAAGATGAATGGCGGAGAAACTGAGATGGAAGAAGCAGAACAGAATTACCGAACGATGAAGTGAGTGACACAACAGGTGTTGGGGAGCAAAACAAGTGTTCGCTACATATAACTTAACTTTACAAACTATAACAATGCAAACAATTGAAGCAAATATGAAAGAGAAAGTGCAGGAAGCATGGGGAACAAAGCCACTCATCATCAGTGGCCCATGCAGTGCTGAAACAGAAGATCAGTTAGTATCAACAGCACAACGGTTAGCTGCAACCGGCAAAGTAAACATGATTCGTGCAGGTATCTGGAAACCTCGTACCAAACCCGGTATGTTTGAAGGGATTGGTGCAAAGGGTTTACCCTGGTTGCAAAAAGCAAAAGAGTTAACCGGCCTGCCAACAACTGTTGAAGTTGCTACTGGCAAACAGGTGGAAGATGCTCTCACTTTTGATGTTGATGTATTATGGATTGGTGCACGTACAACTGTAAACCCTTTCAGCGTACAGGAAGTGGCTGATGCTTTACGTGGCGTGGATATTCCGGTGCTGATCAAAAACCCCATCAACCCTGATCTTGAATTGTGGAGTGGTGCAATTGAGCGTGTGGCACGTGCAGGTGTAAAACAGATTGGTTTAATTCACCGTGGATTTTCTTCTTACGGAAATACTGAATACCGCAATGCGCCCATGTGGCATCTTGCAATTGAAATGAAACGCCGCAATCCTGATCAGATCCTGATCAACGATCCTTCACATATTTGCGGACGCAGAGATTTATTACTGGAAACTGCACAAAAAGCAATTGATCTTGACTTTGATGGTTTGATGATTGAAAGCCACATTGATCCTGATAATGCATGGAGCGATGCAAAACAACAGATTACTCCTGAACGCCTGGCTGAAATGCTTAACAGCATTATCTGGCGTAAAGAAGATGTTGCATCGGAAGAATATCATGCTGCATTGGAAAAATTCCGTCAGCAGATCAATCATCTCGATGATGAACTGATGCAGATTCTTGGTCAGCGTATGAAGATTGCTGAAAACATCGGTCAGTATAAAAAAGATAACAACATCACCATTTTGCAAACAACCCGCTGGAACGAAATTCTTGAAAGAGCATACCGTGAAGGCGAACGCAAAGGATTAAGCAAAGAGTTTATTACAAGATATCTTGATGCTGTGCACATGGAAAGTATCAATCACCAGAAGAAAGTATTGGATTCTTAAGGTGAATTGTCAATGGTGAATGTGAGGCAAACATCTTACAACATCCATTGTTGATGGAAGTTTTTTGATCAATAGAAGAATTTATGGAAAAGCAATCATACAAGTTTTCATCTGCAACAGTTGATTATTATTTCAATGGAGATCTGGCCGGTTTAAAAGAGATTGTTGACATCAACAACAGTTTTATTATTACCGATGAACATTTGTTTCATGCACATCCTTCAAAGTTTGAAGGATGGAATACCATTGTACTGAAGCCTGGTGAGGAATATAAAATACAGGCAACAGTTGACAGTGTTATTCAGCAGTTGATTGAAATGGGAGCCGATCGTAAATCAACATTGATAGGTGTAGGCGGTGGTGTGATTACAGATATGACGGGTTACATTGCAAGTGTGTATATGCGTGGTGTATCGTTTGGATTTGTTCCCACCAGTATTCTTGCAATGGTTGATGCAAGCATTGGCGGTAAAAACGGAATTGATGTAGGTATTTATAAAAACATGGTTGGCACTATCCGTCAACCTGCGTTTTTACTGTATGATCTTTCATTGCTGAAATCATTGCCATTGAAAGAATGGGAAAATGGTTTTGCAGAAATCATTAAACACGCCTGTATTAAAGATGCTGCAATGTTTGATGAACTGGAACAGCATTCCATTGAATATTATCAAACCAATAACGAAGCACTGCAGCAGTTAATTCAGCGCAACTGCCTCATTAAAACAAAAGTGGTGCAGGAAGATGAGTTTGAAAAAGCTGATCGTAAACTGCTCAACTTTGGTCATACGCTCGGACATGCAATTGAAAACGAATATAAGCTCATGCATGGCCACGCAGTAACAATTGGTATGGTTGCCGCAGCAAAAATTTCAGAAGAGATCAATAACTTTTATTCGGCTGATCTGGGCCGTTTGGTAAAACTGATAGATCAATACAATCTTCCATCAGCATACGTTTACAATAAACACAAAGCGTTTGAAACGCTGAAGAAAGACAAAAAGAAACAGCAGGATTATATGCAGTATGTATTGCTGAATAAAATTGGTGATGCAAAAGTGCTGAACATTCCAATGGTTCAACTGGAAGAACTGATTAATAATTTATAATAGGCCGGAGATCCACCTTCAGGGTGACACTCCGAAATAAAATATGAATGTAACAATACATCCATCAAAATTAACTGGCGTTATACAGGCCAATGCATCCAAAAGCAGTATGCAGCGTGCCTGTGCTGCAGCATTGGTTGCAAAAGGGAAGAGTGTTATTAAAAATCCCGGCAACAGCAATGATGATAAAGCTGCAATGGATATTGTACAAAAACTGGGAGCTGTTATTCATCTTTCAGGCGAAGAATTGAAGATTGAAAGCGCTGGTGTAAAACCGGTGAGCAATGAAATTAATTGTGGTGAAAGTGGATTAAGCATCCGCATGTTTACACCGTTAGTGGCTTTAAGTGAAAAAGAAATAACTGTAAACGGAAGTGGAAGCCTGGTTACACGGCCAATGAATTTCTTTGATGAAATTCTTCCGCACTTAAGTGTGCAGGTAAAAAGCAACGAAGGTAAATTACCGCTTTCCATACAGGGACCCATTGTGCCGGAGAATATTGAAATCGACGGCTCGCTCAGTTCTCAATTCTTAACAGGTATGTTACTGGCTTATGCTGCAAGCAATGCAAGTGATGTATCCATCAAAGTAAATAATCTCAAGAGCAAACCTTACATCGATCTTACGTTAGATGTAATGAAGCAGTTTGGTTTGAAAGTTCCTGTCAATAAAAATTTTGAAGAGTTTTATTTTGAAGCAGATTCACATCAATCAGTGGCAACAACTCATCATTACACAGTTGAAGGCGACTGGAGCGGTGCCGCATTTCTTCTTGTTGCAGGTGCTGTGGCAGGAGAAATAACAGTGAAGGGTCTGGATGTTTATTCACCGCAGGCCGATAAAGCCGTGCTGCAGGCGCTCATGGATTGCGGTTGTAAAATTTCTATTCAGAGTGAACAGATTGAAATTGGTCCGGCTCCGTTAAAAGCATTTCATTTCAATGCAACAGAATGCCCCGATCTGTTTCCACCGCTTGTGGCTTTAGCTGCATACTGTAATGGAAAAACAGTAATTGAAGGCACTACCCGTTTAACGCATAAAGAAAGCAACAGGGCAATTACCCTGCAGGAAGAATTTGCTAAACTGGGTGTGCAGATTGATCTGCAGGACGATCTCATGATCATTCATGGCGGCAAAGGATTAAACGGTGCAACTGTTCATTCCCGTCACGATCATCGTATTGCTATGGCTTGTGCTGTTGCAGCATTAAAAGCAAATGCGGATGTGGTGATTGAAGAAGCAGAAGCGATTAATAAATCTTATCCCGATTTCTACGATCATCTGAAATTACTGGGAGCAAACGTATCTTTATAAAAAACATTTCAGCTTTGAACTCATTCGGTACATTATTTCGTGTTTCAATTTTCGGCGAATCGCATGGCGAAAGTGTAGGTATTGTGGTGGATGGATGTCCAGCCGGTTTATCATTAACAGAAGATGATTTACTTCCCGATCTTGAACGCAGAAAAGGTGGTAAGCAAAAAGGTACAACTCCACGGCAGGAAGCTGATTATCCTTTTTTCAAAAGTGGATTGTTCAATGGAAAAACAACGGGTTTCCCGATTTCCATCTTTTTTGAAAACAATAATACACGCAGCGAAGATTACCAGAAACAACGAAGCATTCCACGTCCCGGCCATGCTGATTGGGTTGCACATCAGAAGTTTGGCGGCCATGAAGATTATCGTGGAGGAGGGCATTTCAGTGCAAGGCTTACAACAGGACTTGTTGGAGCAGGAGCAATTGCAAAAAAACTAATGAATGGCATCAGCATTCATGCTGATGTGACAGAAATTGCCGGCGATAAAGACCTTGAAAGGGGATTACAAAAAGCAATTGACGCAAAAGATACAGTGGGAGGAATTGTTGAATGCCGTGTAAGCGGATTGCCTGTTGGTTTAGGTGAACCTTATTTTGATTCAGTTGAATCGGTGATTGCTCATATGATGTTTGCGATACCTGCTGTGCGTGGTGTTGAATTTGGTACCGGTTTTGAAGCTGCAAAAATGTTTGGCAGCGAACATAACGATGCTATTGAAAACATGGATGGCAAAACAAGAACCAATCATGCTGGTGGTGTTGTTGGCGGTATCAGCAATGGAAATGAACTTGTTTTCCGCCTTGCGATTAAACCCACTTCATCAACTCCAAAAGAACAAACAAGTTTAAACTGGGATACAGAACAACAGGAAACATTTTCTGTAAAAGGTCGTCATGATCTTTGCGTTGCTCTTCGTGCACCTGTTATTGTTGAAGCCGCAACAGCCTTGGTTCTGGTTGATTTGATGCTTCAGGAACAACGGATAAAACGAATTTTATAGAATCTGTATCTTCAATGATATTTTAATAGTTAACGATGCCCATTATTTATCACGTTACCACTGCATCAGAATGGAATGCAGCAAAGGAAAAAGGTTTCTATGAATCACCTTCATTAAAAGAAGAAGGGTTTATTCATTGTTCGCAGGAAAACCAGGTTGAAGGAGTTTTACAACGTTATTTCGCCGGAAAAACAGGTTTGGTTAAACTTGTAATTGATACCGACAAATTAAATGTTCAGTTTGTATTTGAATGGAGTCCTTCAACGACAGATACATTTCCACATATTTACGGAAAGATCAATCTTGATGCAGTTGTTGATGTGATTGTAATTAATTAATTCTTCTCAGCTGGGAAAAAGTAAGATCAAGCACTTCATAATTTCTGTCGTTGGGCCAGTAGTAATGCCACCATTCAGTTTCCAGCGGCTGAAAACCATATTTCATCATCACATCTTTTAACCGTTTCCGGTTTTGTAAAACTGCTTGAGGTAATTGTGTAAATGAATGATGTGCTGTATCGGTAAAATTGTCAAAACCGGTTCCCATGTCAACTTCTTTTCCGGTTGAAAGATTGATAATGGTTAAATCAATGGCAAGCCCACGATTGTGACCGCTGCCTTTGGTAGGGTTGGCAACATAGCGTTCATCTTTCACCAGTTCCCAGAACTTAACAGTAACAGAGTAGGGCCTGTATGCATCAAAAATTTTGAGTCCCAGTCCTTCGTTTTTTAGTTCGTTCTGAACAAGTTGAAGCGCTTTTGCTGCGGGCAATCGTAAAAAAGGAGTTGCTGCGTCAACGGGATATAGTGATTTTCGTACAAAGTTTTGCGAAGTGGCATAACGTAAATCAACTATTATGCCGGGTATAAATTGCTGGAGGTTATGCATTCGCTTATTACTGTCGGCCTTAATTGTTTGCTTATACGGTTTTACAGAACGGAAGTAACGAACTCCGTACGAACTGGTTGTGAATTGCTGGGCAAAAACAGTGGAAAAAACAATTAAAAAAAACAAGGAAATTGTAATGGCTGAATAAAACTGTTTTGGTATCTTAATTCCCTGAAAAACGACCATTGCTGCAATTTTGTAATGGAAAGATAAATGAATTGTGCATGAAATACCGACAACTAATTCCTTTTCTGCTGTTATCCTTTTTTTCTGTATTACTCTTTGCTTTTTCCTGCGGCAGTAACCGGGCAGAAACAAAAAAAGATATCGTTGCGGAACCTGAAAAAATGAACGAGAGGGTACATGAAAATATCCGTGATATTTTAGATTATGCTGAAGCAAATGAGGGTAAAACTGACGACAGCACAAGGCTTTTGATGCTGCAGGTAATTAAAGAGTATTATGCAGGAAATAACTATCAGCGGATATGGAGTACGGATGAAAATTTTGTTCCGCTGGCAGATTCTTTATTGAATTTTATTTACAAGTCAATGGAATTTGGCTTATTTCCAGACGACTATCACAACAGTACCTTACAATCATTCAGCAATCGGTTTGCTGCGGATACACTCACAAAAGAAGACCGGCTGGATGCAACACTCTGGTCAAAAGCAGATTTAATGTTAACGGATGCTTTTTTTCTTGTTTGTTCTCATTTACATAAAGGAAGGCTGGGGGTTGATAGTGTTTATATGAATCCGGATTCCACTCTTACAGACAGCTTTTATTTAAAAAATCTGGCAGATGTTTTTGCAAAACAATCGCTCAGTGAAGTGCTGTATTCCCTTGAACCGGCTCATAAAGGGTACGCTGAATTAAAGAAGGCACTCAGGCTTTTTTTAGACAGTTCAAACCTGAAATCATCTTACACATATGTACCTTACCCTTATAAGGATTCAATTAAGTTTGTTCAAACGCTTGTGAAGCGTTTAAAGGAAGATGGTGCTATTTTATGGCAGGCAAAAGCAGTTGATTCTGCAACGCTACATAATGCAATTGCAAAAGTGCAGAAGAAACGAAACCTGAAAGTTGATGGAAAATTTGGTGTTCAGTTAATTCGTTCTTTGAACAATACTGATGCAGAAAAATTTAAACGTATTGCAATCAATCTTGACAGGTATAAAGTTCTGCCACCGCAAATGCCCAGGCGGTATATATGGGTGAATTTGCCGGCTTATACTTTACAGTTATGGGAAGATGATACTGTTCGTATTGAGAGTAAAGTAATAGTAGGTACTCCTAAAACACGAACGCCGCTTTTAACAAGCCAGATCAGTAATATGGTTACATATCCTCAATGGACGATCCCCAACAGTATCATTTTAAAAGAAATTTTACCTGCATTAAAACGCAATCCCGGTTACCTGGCAAAGAAAGGGTATATGCTGGTGAAAGGAGATGGGGAACTGGTTGATCCATATACTGTTGACTGGTCAAAATATAAAAAAGGGATTCCTTATAATGTAGTGCAGGGTAGTGGAGATGCAAATGCTTTAGGGATACTGAAATTTAATTTCCCCAATAAGTACTCTGTTTACCTTCATGATACAAATCAGCGGTATTTATTCAAACGAGACAGCCGTGCACTCAGCCATGGCTGTGTGAGGGTGGAAAAATGGGAAAAACTCACTTATTATATTTCCGCACTTGACAGTGCTGATTTTTCAGAAGACCTGGGCAGAGTGCCGAGCGATTCTATCAAAACATGGTTGCAGCGAAAGGAAAAGCATATAATAAAAGTGAGGTCGAAGGTTCCTGTTTACTTCCGGTATTTTACAAACGCAGTTAAAAACGGAAAAATCATTTTCTTTGAGGATATTTATAATGAAGATAAAGCGGCCCGGGAAGCATATTTCGGGAACAAACAATAACAATGAATAAAGCCATCTTATTTTTTTTAACGATTGCATTTCCGTCTGCATTTCTTTTTGCTCAGGACAGTACTAAGACTGCTGCCCCAAAGAAAAGTAAAGCGAAAATTCAGTACGGCGTTGCCAGTTATTATTCCAATAAGTTTAATGGCCGCAAAACATCAAGCGGTGAAATTTTCAGCCAGCAAAAACTTACGGCTGCTCACAATACTCTTCCTTTGGGTACATATGTAAGGGTTACCAACTTAAAAAATGGCCGAACCGTGATCGTTAAAGTGAACGACCGGCTCCATCATCGAAATAAGCGAATTATTGACCTCACACGGGCTGCAGCAAGTAAACTCGGCTTTTTGAAAAGTGGCCTTACCCGTGTTAAGCTGGAGGTGCTGGGAAAAAAGCCACCAGCAAAGTGAACTGGGTATATGAAAGAATGTTAGTAAATAATTTTCAGAATACCCCTCATGCCTTTATTTTTGTCCTGTAAAAAAAACAATTTTATATGAAAAAAGCATTTTTGTTATTTCTTGCTGTAGCTTGTTTTATAGCAGGCTTTGCACAGGATAACAATCTGAAAAAAAGACCATCCGTTGGTTTTCAGTTTACCCTTTTAGATTTTAAATCTGCCCAGGAAATCCGTGAAAGAAATCTGGCATATGTTTTAAACAACAAGAACCTGTTTAAAGTTGGCAGAATGTCACCCGCTTTAACTCTCAATTATCAGCAGGGGATTACTAAATATCTTGATTTCATGGGTCGTTATACTGCTTCATTTGTTGATTATCCTTTTCGTGATGCAACAACTACAAGTGGTTCAGATGAATTTTATATGGAAGCAGATGCAAATGTTAATCTTAAATTATTACCCGATAACTACTGGGTAGTGCCATATTTGTCAGCAGGTATTGGCGGTGCACGAGGAAATGGTAAATGGATGGCATACATGCCGCTGGGCGCAGGTTTGCAGTTTAATTTGTTCAACGATGTATTTCTTCATTTGAATACAGCTTACAGAGTCCCGGTAACTTCAAAAGCCAACTATAGTCTTGCTCATTCATTTGGGGTTTCAGTTCCTTTAGCAGAGAAGAAAGTAGCGCCACCGCCACCACCTCCTGCTCCGGAACCACCAAAGGATAAAGATGGTGATGGCGTATTGGATGAAAATGATGCCTGCCCTGATGTTGCGGGTCTTGCTTCTTTAAAAGGTTGTCCTGATTCTGATAAGGATGGTATTGCTGATAAAGATGATAAGTGTCCTTCTGTGTTTGGTGTGGTTCGTTACAGTGGCTGTCCGGTTCCTGATACAGACAAGGATGGAATTAATGACGAAGAAGATAAATGCCCTTCAATTGCAGGCGTGGTTCGCTATAACGGTTGTCCTGTTCCTGATAAAGATGGCGATGGTGTTAATGATGAAGAAGATAAATGCCCTGATGTTGCAGGTATTGCAGCAAACGCCGGTTGTCCTGAAATTAAGCAGGAAGTAATTAAGAAAGTTGAGTTTGCGGCTAAAAATGTATTCTTTAACACAAGCAGTTATCAGCTTCAGAAAAAATCTTACAAACCATTAAATGAAGTTGTACAGATTCTGAAAGACAATCCAACTCTTCAGTTAGATGTGGAAGGACATACTGATAATTCTGGTGATGCAGCTAAAAACCAAACTCTGTCTGAAAACCGTGCAGCTGCTGTGAAAGCCTATTTGGTAGCACAGGGAATAGATGCCGCACGATTAACATCGGCAGGTTACGGCCAGGATCGTCCGGTTGCTGACAACAAAACAGCAGCAGGAAAAGCTAAGAACCGTCGTGTTGAACTGAAATTAAGAAGTTATTAATCAAATTAATGTTCCTGATAAAAAATCCCTTCCATGTGAAGGGATTTTTATTTAAGTCAACTTCTTACATTTACTTTATTTAATGCACTCTGTTCCTGTATGCTGCGTTTTGTATTAGCTATATCTGTTTTGTTTATTTTGTACAGTACATCTGCACAAACACTTGGGGGTAACAGTGCTTATAATTTTCTGCGTTTTCCGGCATCACCTCAAACCGCAGCTGCGGGTGGAATTAATCTGTCGAGTAAAACAAACGATCTTTCTGCAGCATTTTCCAATCCGGCTCAGCTTGATTCAGCTATGCATTCGCAAATGGCAGCAAATTTTAATTCGCTTTATGCCGGAGTTAAAAATGTTCATTGGATGATTGCTTACAGGCATCCTGCACTTAAAACCAATTTTGCTGCATCGGTTTTTTATTTTGATTATGGTAATACAGTTCAAACAGATGCTTCGGGAAATATTTTGGGCAGCTACAAACCTCGTGATTTTGCCGTACAGCTTCTGGCAAGCAGGGAATATATGAACCGCTGGAAATATGGGTTGAGTTTAAAATTTCTTTCCAGTAATTATGGCGTTTACCGTTCAAGTGCTGTTGCTGCAGATGTTGCTGTGCTTTACAAGGATACTGCCAGTTTTTTACAGGTATCAGTTGCAGCAGTTAATATGGGAGGACAATTACGTAGATATAATTCGTCAGAGCCAGAAGAGCTTCCGTTTGATGTGCAGGTGGGTATTTCAAAGCGATTGTCAAAAGCGCCAATTCAATTTTCATTAACAGCTCACCACCTGCATCTCTTTCACCTGAATTATAACGATACGCTGTTTAATAATGAAAACGGAATTGCAAATTCAAGCGATAAGAAGTTTACAATTGATAAATTATTCAGGCATTTTGTCTTTTCCACCCAGATTGTTATTGGGCAACGGGTTGAAATAACGGCTGGTTATAATTACCTCCGGGGAAAGGAACTAAGGATTTATAACAGTGCAAACGGCTTAACCGGTTTTTCATTTGGGGTAGGTATGTTGCTGCCTAAAATGCAGTTGCGTTATGCCCGCACACAATTGCAGAATAACATTTCTTATAATCAGTTAGGATTAAATATTCCGTTGAATAAATACTTCGGACTTGGTAATTGGGGCGAAAGGGCTGGGTGGTGAATTCTGCTTTTAACATTATAGGTAACTGTTATTTACCTTTCTGCATTTTCTTTGATCTTGTCACCAAATAAAGTTTCTACCAAAATGTTGTAGATGAAGTGGGCTATCATAGGTAACAACAAACCTCCGCTAAGCCAAACCAGGAACTGAAAACCAACTGCGAATGGTATAATCTGCAAGATTGCTTTTTCGCCCTGTGTTCCATGCCCAAATGCAAAAACAACAGCACTCAGCAGGGTAGCAACAATCCAGACGTAAGAAGTATAATCTTTTGCCATTTCCGCAATAATGCCAAACAAAACCCCACGGTAAATATATTCTTCACAAAAAGCAGCAATAACAACAGCAGTAACCCATAACAGGCGTTCGGTGTTTGTGTTGGGTAAAATATGATGTAAAGTGCTTTCGTCTTTTTCTTTTGAAAATTTTTGCGATGCCCATGCCAACCCAAGTGCAACAATCACAAGCAGGGCTGCTGCTGAAATTGTTTTTACAGAAAAGCTGCTGGCAAATACAATGCTGATTTTTTCACTTCTGGCAGCAAAAAAAGCAATAACAGCAAGTATAATCTGCATAGCCATTGATTGCAGGTAAACCGGAATCCTTGCAATTTCTGCACCTTCCAGTTCTTCTTCCATTTTTTTAATGTTCTTATAGCTTAATGCTGTAAGAAAAGGAAGACCTGCTGCCACTATGATCATAAATAATAAACTCATTGTTGTTTTTTCCCTGACCTTTTAATTAATTCTTCATGAATTTTTAATACCTGCGGCAAAACCATTTGCTGTTCATCGTTATAAATAACATAATCACAGAGCTTGATTTTTATATGTTCATCAAGCTGGTTCTTCATCCTTCTTTTCACTTCTGCTGCTGTTACAGCATCTCTGTCCATTACACGTTTTATTCTTTGCACTTCGGGAGCTGCTACTCCGATTATCATGTCTAGGTCTTCTGCAGAACCGCTTTCAAATAACAATGCAGCTTCTTTGACAACATATGGTGCATGCTGTTTTTTGAACCATTGTTCAGCATCAGCAATAGTGGCAGGATGAACAATACTGTTCAGTAAGTCAAGTTTTTCTTTACTTGAAAAAACAATTTCTGCAAGGTGTTTACGGTTCAGCTTTCCTTCAGTAAATGTTTCTTCACCAAAACGAAAAATGAGCTGTTGTTTTAACAGCTCATTTTTGTTCATCAGTTCTTTTGCAGATGTATCAGCATAGTAAACAGGTATATCAAGTATTTCAAATACTGCTGCAATGGTGCTTTTTCCACTGCCAATACCGCCTGTTAAGCCGATTTTCAGCATACTGATTGGTGCAATGCAATTGGCTATTAAGCCAGATTATTTTTTCTCAGCACCGGCATTGTTCAACTGGGAAGTCCAGTCCATGCTGATGGAGCTTTTTTCAATTTTAATATAACTGCCAGGGTTAATTTCAAGCGAAAGAGTACCGTCTTCATTCACTTTGTTAATTACACCATGAATGCCGGCAATGGTAACTACTTTGTCGCCTTTCTGCAGATTGTCAATAAATGTTTTTTGCTGTTTTGCTTTTTTAGCTTGCGGACGAATCATGAACAGCCAGAATACAAGAATCATCAAACCCAGAAACAATAATTGTATTGTACCGCCACCTGATTTCGGATCCATTGCAAAAAGAAAAAAAGAGTTCATTTGTTTGTTTTTTATTTGTTTTAAATAGCAGGTGATTTCAGGTGCAACAACAATGTTTATTTTCAGATTCCTTACAGACATTTTTTATTTCGCTTACTGTTTGGGAAGAACTTCTCCTTCAAACAATAACATAACATTTCTTTCCTTTGTGTTACAGATAACAGTAACATTTTTGTTAGCTTTTCCAACTCTTCCACTACTGTTGAACTCGGCAGTTATTACTCCTTCTTTACCGGGTGCAATCGGCTCTTCCGGTTTTGTTGGAACAGTACAGCCACAACTTGCATGTACTTCAGAAATGATTAACGGGTTGTTACCGGTATTTTTAAAATGAAAGGAAATCTTCACCTTTTCGCCATCGGTAATTTTTCCGAAATTCTGAGTTGAATCAAGCCATTGAATAGTTGTCCATTTTGAAGAGTCATTAAGCAATGTGTCGGTTGCCGTAGCTTCAATAATATTGACTGCGGGGTCTTTCGGATTTTTTGTAACTGTGTTGCATGCAAAAGCACCGGCAACAAGTATAAATACAAAAAGATTTTTCATTTGTTTATTTTTTGTCTTGTGTTCCTCTCAAATTTACTTTAATGCTTTAAAACTGATGCAATTTGAGACGGGCTTTATCTGTTTTCTTTTTTCAGGTGCAAAAGTAAACGGGAAAACTCTTACTGCGACTTTTTAAAAGAAATCTTATGCAATTTATTTTGTGATGCAAGGTCTTTATGAATACTATCAAGGATACCATTTACAAAATGGCCGCTTTGGGGAGTGCTGTAATCTTTTGCAAGGTCAATATATTCATTAATTGTAACCTTGGGAGGAATGGTTTCAAAAAACAGGAATTCACAAATGCCCATCCGCATTAGAATCATGTCGAGTGCGGCAGTTCTTTCCGGATCCCAGTTTTGAAGTTTCCCTTTAACATAGGATGTGCAAACCTCCTCTTTTTCAATTACACTGATGAGCAAATCTTTTGCAAATTTCATTTTCTCACCATTTACAAATTGCTGAAAATCCCCGCTTGCCGGCTTTTGAATAAAACTGAGCATCAGCAGGTTCATCATTTCGCAATCATCTTCCCAGTGCAGGAAGCTTTCTTCAACAAATGAAACAAAATCTTCGTTGGGAAGCATCAGGTCAGTGAAAATGAATTCAAGAATATCCTTCTCTTCTTTTTTTTCACGGAGGGGTTTGCTGATGTATTGTTTATAGAGATCGGATTCCACCAGTTCTGTATAAATTTTTTTAATCCAGTCTCCGGTATCTATCAATTCGGGTTTCAGCTCTTTTTTTACAGCGTTGTACGAATTGTTTTCAAGTATCTGCCACAAAACAGTGTTGCCGGCAATTTTTGTATTTACATTCAAATCCTCTGCTGTGGGCAGGTGTTTTGATGCCTTTTGACGTGCATCAATTTCGGCATAGCGGGCAACTTCAGTTAAAAAATGAATAAGGAAAATAAAAAGCTGGCGACTTTGATCAAGGTGCTTATCTAATGTTCGTAAAGCTTCATCTTTTGTAATGTCACCTTCTCTTGTAAAACAAGTGTACAAAGTCTGCATCACCTTAACACGTATATTTCTTCTGCTGATCATTTGTGGTAAGAACTGTTTGGGCGGCGAAGATACGGATTCCCGGTTAACTGGTATTTTGAAATTAATACCAGGTGTCTTTTTGCGTTAAGAATATTAAGGAAATATTACTGCTATTTGGTATGTTTGAAGATAAATATTTTGCGAATGAAACGTTTTTTACTCGTTTTTCTAACTACAGGTTTTGTTATTGCAGGTGCTGTATTCTTGTTTTCTGAACAGGGGAATCAGGAAGATAAAGGAATAGCCGTGAAATACAACGAAAGGAATGACAATGAAGAAGGAGAGGAAGATGAAAAAGAAGATGGCATCAGGGAAGCACAGGAAATGGATTTTGAAATGACAAAGGATGTAAAACTGGGTTATGTACCTGTTAGCAGGTTAGTAAAGGCATTTGATGATATTTACCAGACAAGAAAAGCGGGAAGATATGCCCGTATTTCATCGCTGGTATGGACTGAAAGAGGCCCCAATACAAATATATTGGGACCAAGTAACGGAAACACAAGAGGGCCGGGGAACAGTGCGGTGGTGAGTGGTCGTATGCGTGCCGTTCATGTTGATTTAAGTGATGCAACAAATAAAACAGTTTGGGCTGCCAGTGTCAGCGGTGGGTTATGGAAAACAACAGATATTACTGCCAGTCCTGCCAATTGGGTTGTGGTGAATGATTTTTTTGGCAACCTTGCCATTTCCAGTATCTGCCAGAATCCGGTTAGCACAAACATCATGTATTTTGCCACCGGGGAACGTAATGGAAATATTGATGCAGTAAGAGGAGGAGGTGTTTGGAAAAGTACTGATAATGGTGCAAACTGGAGTTTGCTTGCAAATACAACCAGTTTCTGGAACGTATCAAAAATTGTATGTGATGCTGCCGGAAATGTTTATGTTGGCACGAATGGTAATAATAAAGGGTTGCAGCGTTCTACTGATGGTGGTGCAACATGGGTTGGTATTACTCCGGCAACATCCGCAAGTGCCACAAATATCACCGATATTAAGGTAAGCAGCACAGGGCGTATGCATGTAACAATGGGTAACGGAGCTTCAACCGGCTCCGGATCTTTTTATACAGATGTGCCATCAACAGTTACTTCCGCAACCTGGAACAGCCCGGTTACTCCAATTCCGAATCTTGTTAATAACTGCGAACTGGCAGTTGCAGGAGATGTGGTTTATGCTTTGCCTGAAGGAACTGGAAGTTTAACTCCGCAAATTTATAAATCATCAGATGGTGGAATAAACTGGTTTGCGACAACCACATCACCTCCCAGTACTACAGCAGAACCATCTATCAACACAGGACAAGCTTGGTACGATTTGGCTTTGGGTGTTGATCCTGCTAACCCAAATGTAGTTGTAGCTGGCGGCTTAAATATTTACAGAACAGTTGATGGTGGTGCCACATGGACACAGATTTCAAGATGGGTGGGCACAACTTATACATATGTTCATGCAGATCATCATGGCGTTTTCTGGAACGGATCGCAGGTACTTGTGTCGAGTGATGGAGGGATTTTTTATTCTTCCGATAATGGACTGACTTATACTGACCGCAATGTTGGTATAAGAACATTGCAGTTTTATTCATGCGCTATTCATCCTACATCCTCCAATTATTTTCTGGGGGGCACTCAGGATAACGGAAGTCACTCACTTTCAAGTGCAGGATTAGGAGGTAGTACTGAAGTACATGGTGGAGATGGTGGCTATGTACACATTGATGAAGACGAACCTAACTACCAGTTCAGCGCAACTACACGAAGCCAGTACCGCCGCAGTATTAATGGTGGAGTTAACTGGTCATCTGTAAACTACTCATCAAGTATAGGACAGTTTATTAACCCAACAGATTATGACGATATCAATAATATTATGTACACAAGTGCTGGTGCAGGTACTTATGTAAGATGGGATAATGCCACGAGCAGCAGTTCGTTCACAACGGTTTCCGTTTTATCTGCAACAACGGGCTCAATACGTAGTCTCAAAGTTTCGCCCTATACAAATAACCGTGTGTTTATGGGTTCTGGAAACGGAGCAGTTATTCGTGTTGATAATGCACATACTTCATCTCCCGCACTTGCAAATATTACGGGTGCATCAATGCCCCAGGCAAATGGATATGTTGTTACATGTGTTAATACAGGTACAGATGATAATAATCTTATTGCCACTTATTCTAACTATGGGTTACAACATGTTTGGGTAACCAGTAACGGTGGAACAGCTTGGACAAACATTTCAGGAAATCTTCCTGATATTCCTGTACGTTGGGCAATGTTTTATCCGGAAGATAATGACAAAGCAATCATCGCTACTGACATGGGAATTTTTGAAACCGATGATATTAACGGAGCATCAACTGCCTGGGTTCAGAATTCTACTTTCCCGAATGTAAGAACAGATATGCTGCAATACCGCACAAGCGACAGAACAATTCTTGCGGCAACTCATGGAAGGGGAATGTGGACATCTACCTTTACTTCTTCTGTTCCTTATGTTCGCTTTGCATCCGCCTATAATTTTTCTTTTGGAACAGAAACAAAAACAGCAACCGGAAATATTTGCAGAAACTATAAAGATTATACAATTAAAATGCGTATTGATAAAGCGCCTGCAGGAACAGCCAATTTAACATTCAATGTTGCCGGTGGTACCGCTGTTCAGGGTGTAGATTTTGATTTTACAACAAATGGTGATTTCGCAAGTCCATCATCTGTTTTATCTTTCCCAAGCGGATCAACTGCTGAAAAAACTTTTACGCTGCGCATTTATGATGATGCAGAAATTGAAAATGCAGAATCGCTTACGTTGAGTTATACTGTTGGTTCGGGCACAGATGCAGTTGCAGCCCCATCAAGCTCCAGTTATACTTTTACAATTAGTGATAATGATGTTGCACCAGTTCCTTCAATTTTCAGTGGTACTTATTCTATAGGCACATACGACGTTAATCTGTCAACTGCAACGCCTTTCAGAAGCAATGCACAAAGGTTCAGAATACAGTATTTATATACAGCAGCACAACTTATTGCAGCCGGAGTTCCGGCTGCCGGAAGTATTTCTTCGTTAAGTTTCATTGTAAATACAAAAAACAGCACCAAGCCTTATTCCGGATTTACAATAGCAATGGGAAATACAAGCGTCACCAACATGTCAAGCGGTTTTCCGAGCACAACTTTAACACAAGTGTATTCAGGAAATTATTCCTCTGTTGCAGGAACAAATACTTTCGAATTTTCAACTCCATTTGCATGGGATGGTGTATCGAATATTGTGCTTAATTTCTGCTTTGATAATGGTTCTGCTGCTACCGATGCTTTTTCTGATGTAATGGAAGGGATGAATAATCCTTTAGGCACCGGAGTTAATTGTACAGCTTATTCAAGCACAAGTGAAACGTCAGGCGGCTGTACTTTAAGTGCATCCTTTCTTTCAGCTTCAAGACTCAACATCACCTTCACTGCTGCTTCAGGAAATCCAATTGCAACTGCTTTAAACAGCAGCCGCTCTGAAGCTGTGTTTAATAATGGCAATTATCATTTCTACAACCTGTTTGAAATTCTTAATAAAATCAGTAACGCATCAGCATCTCTTGGTTGTGTGAGCTCAACTATATCGGAAGCAGGAAATACCTGGCAGAGTTTTTATTCCGGCCAGCGTGCACAAAAAGTATTTAATATTTCAGTTTCGCAAAATGCAGGGGCAACTTACACACTTGGTATCTATTACTCTGCTGACGAACTTGCTTCTAAAACCCCGTCAACTCTGAAAATTGTACAAACAACAGCAGCCTCTGCATCGGCCGCAGATATCTCAAATTCCACACTGCATGCAACAACAGCAACCGCATTTGGAACAGGGTACCTGTTTACAGCAACAGTGACCGGCGGCGGACGGTTTTTTGTGGCGGAAGACAATGTGTCGGGTATATTTGATGTAAGCAGAAGAGAAAACTTTGTGAAGCTGTTGCAAAACCCGGTTTCGTCAAGTATTCAGCTTTATATCAGTAATCAGCAGCGTGAAAAAGTTGCAGCATCATTATTTACAAATAATGGTCAGTTAATTAAAAAGTGGGATTTAGGTCGTGCCGATACTTACACCCAGGTTTCACTTGGAGGCACCTCACTTTCTGCAGGAGTTTACCTGCTGAGGATTGATGAAGGCAACAAAACACAAACAATAAAAATTGTGAAGCAATAAATAAACGGGCTGGTTCATACCCAGCCCGTTTCAATTAGCAAATATGATCAGAAATTTCAGCAAACCTTTCTTTTTGTACCTGCTTTTGGCAACAGCTCTTTATTCTTGTGCCCAGCCAAAAAGTATGGTTAAAAAGCTTAATGCTTACACTTTTCAAAAATTACCGGGTACAGTAAGGGCTCAGAATGATGATTCCGAGCTGGTAAAACCCGTTACAGTTTTGGTTGTTTATGCAGAAGCAAAAACTGCAGATATTGTGTGGGATTCGGCCTGGTTTAATTCCGGGGTTTATAAACTTGAAGCCCGCCTGTCTTCAAATGGCTTGTTTGAAGTTGGCTTTGAAAAAGAAACCGGCAAAATGATTCTGCTGAAAGCAGACTCCGGCCTTTATTTATACCAAATACACCTGCAACCTGTTGAGGGTAATCATCCAATTTCTCCAAAATACGAGGAGGGTAAAATTTTACTAAAAGGAAAATATTACGGCAAAGACTTTTATAGAACGACCGGCCCGCCTGCAGAAATCAGTACATACGATGCTCAGTAATACCCGGTTTTTATTTTGGCATTATGACCCAGTTCTGAAAAAATGTCCTGTTTTTGTGCCATTATCCAGCTAAATCTTATGGTTTCTGAAAATTTAGCGCATTCTGACGGCATGGCACTGTATTCGCTTACCTTTGCGTGCCCCGTTTTAGAGGGTTGAGTTTAAATTTAAAAACAAAAAAATCGAAAACTATGGCTAAGAAGGTAAGTATTACCCCTTTACATGACAGAGTAATTGTAAGGCCTGCTGCTGCTGAAGAAAAGACCGCAGGCGGAATTATTATCCCCGATACAGCAAAAGAAAAACCACAACGTGGTACAGTAGTGGCTGCGGGTCCTGGTAAAAAAGACGAACCTGTTACAGTAAAAGTTGGAGATACTGTACTTTATGGTAAATATGCGGGTACAGAAATTTCTATTGAAGGTGAAGATCTCCTGATTATGCGTGAAAGCGACATTTTAGCGATTGTATAGTTTGAAAGGTTGAAGATTTGAAAATTGACTGTTGTCAATTGCTCAATATCTTCATTTTTCTCGCACTGCAATTCTCAATTTTTCAAATTACTTAATTCTCAAATTGTATTCATATGGCAAAGCAAATCTTCTTCGATATTGAAGGAAGAAATAAAATGAAAAAAGGTGTTGACATACTTGCCAACGCTGTAAAAGTAACTCTCGGCCCAAAAGGACGTAATGTGGTTATTGAAAAGAAATTCGGTGCACCACAGGTAACAAAAGATGGTGTTACTGTTGCTAAAGAAATTGAACTGGAAGACCTGGTTGAAAACATGGGTGCTCAAATGGTAAAAGAAGTAGCTTCTAAAACTGCTGATATTGCCGGGGATGGTACTACTACTGCTACTGTTCTTGCACAGGCAATCATCAGCGAAGGTTTGAAAATGGTGGCTGCAGGTGCAAACCCAATGGACCTGAAACGTGGTATTGACAAAGCTGTAAGCCTGGTGGTTGCAAACCTCAAATCTCAGTCACAAACTGTTGGTAACGACAGCAAAAAAATTCAGCAGGTTGCTTCTATCTCTGCCAACAACGATGAAACAATCGGTAAGCTGATTGCAGAAGCATTTGCAAAAGTTGGTAAAGAAGGTGTGATCACTGTTGAAGAAGCAAAAGGTACTGATACAACTGTTGATGTAGTAGAAGGTATGCAGTTCGATCGTGGTTATATTTCTCCATACTTCGTTACAAACAGCGAAAAAATGGAAGCTGAATTGCAGAACCCTTACATCCTTATCTACGATAAGAAGATCTCTGCCATGAAAGATATTCTCCACATCCTGGAGAAAGTTGCACAAAGCGGTCGTCCGTTGTTAATCATTTCTGAAGACCTCGAAGGTGAAGCACTTGCTACGCTGGTTGTAAACAAACTCCGTGGTACATTGAAAGTGGCTGCTGTAAAAGCTCCCGGCTTTGGCGACCGTCGTAAAGAAATGCTCACTGATATTGCTATCCTCACTGCAGGTACAGTTATCAGCGAAGAACAGGGTTACAAATTAGAAAATGCTGATCTTTCTTATTTAGGTCAGGCATCTTCTGTAACAATTGATAAAGACAATACAACCATAGTTGGTGGCAAAGGAAAGAAATCTGATATCACTGCACGTGTAAATCAGATCAAAGCGCAGGTTGAAAACACAACTTCTGATTACGATAAAGAAAAGTTACAGGAGCGTTTAGCTAAGCTGGCAGGTGGTGTTGCTGTATTGTACATTGGTGCTGCTACTGAAGTTGAAATGAAAGAGAAGAAAGACCGTGTTGATGATGCATTGCATGCAACCCGTGCTGCGGTTGAAGAAGGTATTGTTCCCGGTGGTGGCGTTGCTTACATCCGTGCTTTAGATGCATTGGAAGCAAAAGTGCGTGGTCAGATTGAAGACGAACAAACAGGTATGCAGATCATCCGTCGTGCATTGGAAGAACCAATCCGCACTTTAACTGCTAATGCAGGTATTGATGGTTCTATCGTTGTACAAAAGATCAAAGAAGGCAAAGGCGATTTTGGTTTCAATGCACGTACTGAAACATATGAAAACATGTTTAAGGCCGGTGTAATTGACCCAACTAAGGTTAGCCGTGTAGCTTTGGAAAATGCAGCTTCAATTGCAGGTATGTTGTTAACAACAGAATGTGTAATTGCTGACAAGCCTAAGAAAGAAGAACCACACATGCATGGTGGAGCTCCTGATATGGGCGGAATGGGTGGATACTAATTCCGAATTGGTACTTATTTTATATGCAAATCCCGTTTCATTTCTGAAACGGGATTTGTTTTTATAGCGATGAAAATTTTTGATTAATTCTGTGCACCCGATCCTGTGGATTCAAAAACTTCTTTGAGTTTGCTGTCTAATTCTTCGCCTCTTATGTTTTTCGCAATAATCTTTCCTTCCTTATCCAGCAGGTAGTTTTGCGGAATAGCCATGATGCCATACATTTTTGCCACTTCGTTATCCCAGAATTTGAGGTCTGAAACATGTGTCCATGTGAGCTTATCATCGTAAATCGCTTTTAACCATTTTTCTTTTGCAGCGGGTCTGTCAAGTGATACACCTAAAACAGTGAAGCCATGATTTTTGTATTTGTTAAATGCAGCTACAACATTGGGATTCTCAGCACGGCATGGTCCGCACCAGCTTGCCCAGAAGTCAATCAGCACATATTTACCTTTGAATGAAGCTAATGAAACATCAATGCCTGCGGTATCTTTTTGGGTGAAAGGAATTGCATATTGACCAACTTCTGTTTTCCTGGCAAGATTGATTCTTTCCTGCAATGATTTTCCTGTTGGCAGACTTTTGATTTTCTTATCAAGCAGATTGAATAAAGGTTCTGTTTTGTTCGGGTCAATTGCATAACCTGCATATTGTGATAATGCATACAATGCAACAGGTGAATTTTTCTTTCCTGATTTAATGAATGCAGCATATACTTTTTCCTTAATCACTTCATCCAGCGAATCAATTGATTTTTCAATGGAAGCGGTTTCCATTTTATTACGTCTTGCTTCACTATAGTTTTTGTACAAAACGGTATAGATTGAATCGTAGGCAGCAGATTTCTTTTTCAGGAACAGGTAATCGGTATGGCTTGCTGATCCTTTTACTGTACTGTTGCTGAGTGAGTCAACAGCAGTAACGGCAATTGATCCCGGCTCAAGATAAATACCATAAATATCCCTTGCCTGAATAAGTTTTGCTTTGCGTGATGTATCAGATGTTTTGGCAGGGACAATTCTCAACTGGGCAAGCAGTGGTTCATCAATAAACATGCTGAATTGCACAATCTTGTTTGTTTGTACATCTGCACTATCTGTAAACCTTACTTTAGCAACAGTATTGTAGTAAGAAATGAATAGTTTCTCAACAGGCTGTTGAATGCTGCTGACGTCAACTTTCAATGTAAGATTCGACTTTTTTTTCTGATCCTGTGCAGTGATTGAAACAGAAAAAAGTAAAAATGTAAAAATTGCAAAAGTGAATTTGTGCATATGTAACTGTTTGTTTTTTGTATTGGTGGTATTCAAATATATTTAAAAGGCTACGGGTTTAGCCGCCCTTTGTCTTTTTCTTACAAATTCGGGGCTATTGGTGGATGGGTGGTTTTGTTGAAACCTGTTCTGTTTTGCTACCAAAGTAAGATGCCAACTAAAATCCCGTTTCAGAGGGGAAACGGGATTTTTTAAGTATCATGAATTTGTCAATCAGCGCAAGTCAACTACTTCCACACCGGGAAATTTCTTTTTATCAAATATAAACTGCGTGTCATTAATGTTTGCATTGCCTTTTACCGATGCAACTGTGATGGTATATTTATTGCCGCTTTTTTCCAGTACTCTGGTACTGTAAATGGTTTGAGTGGCTTTATCAACCCAGATCAGAACTTTAAAGAATGATTTTGTTTTATCAAACGGAGTTAATTCAATTTCCTGCAAAGTTTTGCCGGCTTCTTTTTTTTCACCATTGAGTTTGTATAAAAAATCTTTATCGTAGAAATTTGTGAAAAGCTTTTGCGGAGTAATAGTACTTTGTGATGCTTCAAATTTTGAAACTGTTACTTCGTTTGCTGCTTTGTCGTAAGTTGATACTGTATTTCCATCGCAGAAAATATCCTGCCCCCCGGTAATAGTTACCCGGTATTTGTTTCCTTTTGTGTAGAGTGTTCCTTTTTTAACGCCAAGTACCTTTCCTTTTGCATCTTCATTTTTAAAAGTAAAAGTTGCCTGTACAGCTTTGTAAGTTTTAAACTTGGCACTTACTGCATCAAGAATTTTTTTTGCAGCGGGGTCACTCGTGCCCATATTCTTCGGCTGGGCAAAACCTGCTGCTGAAAACAGGAGTACGAGAGTAAACAATATTATTTTCTTCATTCTGGTTGTTTTCTGTGTCTGTTCAAAATTGAGGCCGCAAAGATAAGTGATGCCTATATGAAAATATGTAAAACGGTTGATTTGCTAAACTTTAACACTATCCGAGCAGGTCTAGATGCTGATCAAGCTCAGCTTCGGTTTTTATCAGCACATCCCTTGCTTTGCTTCCCTGGCTTGGTCCAACAATACCGGCCGCTTCTAATTGATCCATCAACCGTCCGGCACGGTTATAACCCAGCTTCATGCGGCGTTGCAGCAGGGAAGTGGAACCAACCTGGTTTTGTACAATTAAACGGGCAGCATCGCCAAACAAGGTGTCCCGGTCGCTCAGATCAAAGTCTCTTCCTTCCAGTTCTTTTTCATCCACATATTCAGGAAGCAGGAAAGCCTGCGGGTATCCTCTTTGCTTACTGATAAAGGAAACAACTTCATCCACTTCAGGCGTATCAACAAATGCACATTGCAAACGGGTTAATTCACCGTTGTAACTGATGAGCATATCGCCTTTACCAATCAACTGTTCAGCGCCACCCGTGTCAAGAATGGTTCTGCTGTCAACTTTTGACGATACTTTAAATGCAATCCTTGCAGGGAAGTTGGCTTTTATGGTACCGGTGATGATGTTAACCGATGGCCTTTGTGTAGCAATGATGAGGTGAATGCCAACAGCACGGGCCAATTGTGCCAAACGGGCAATCGGCATTTCAATTTCTTTACCGGCAGTCATGATCAGATCGGCAAATTCATCAATCACCAGCACAATGAACGGAAGATATTGATGGCCTTTTTCAGGATTGAGTTTGCGGGCTACAAATTTTTCATTGTATTCTCGCAGGTTGCGGCAACCTGCTTCTTTCAACAGATCATAACGGTTATCCATTTCAATACACAAAGCATTGAGTGTATTGATTACTTTTTTTGTATCGGTAATGATAGCTTCTTCTTCGCCGGGAAGTTTGGCCAAAAAATGATTTTCGATATGCCTGTACAAACTCAACTCTACTTTCTTTGGATCGACCAATACAAACTTGAGTTGCGACGGATGCTTTTTATACAACAATGAAACAAGCAGTGCATTCACCCCAACAGATTTACCCTGGCCGGTAGCACCTGCCATTAACAGGTGAGGCATGGTGGTAAGATCAACAATGAAGTTTTCATTGTCAATACGTTTGCCAATGGCAATGGGTAAAGCAAAGTTGTTGTGCTGAAATTTTTCTGATGAAAGAAGTGTTTTCATACTCACCACTGTCTTCTTCACATTCGGCACTTCAATACCAATTGTTCCTTTTCCGGGAATAGGAGCAATGATACGTATGCCCAGCGCTGCAAGACTTAACGCAATGTCATCTTCCAGGTTTTTGATTCTTGAAATACGCACACCAGCTGCCGGAACAATTTCATACAGTGTAACAGTTGGTCCTACTGTTGCAAATATTTTTTGTATTTCAATATCGTAATTGCGAAGTGTGTTGATGATCTGGTTTTTGTAATTCTCCAGTTCACTTGTATCCTGAACAATTTTTTCACTGCCATGATTTTCCAGCAGGTTCAGTGATGGAAATTTGTAATCTTTCAGATCAAGAAACGGATCGTAAGGAGGTAAATTCTCTACTGTTTTCTTAGCCGGTTCTGTTGTATGAGCTGTATGATCGGAATGGTCTGCAGCATTTTTTATTTCAAGTGCAAGATCATTGGCAATATCATCTTTTACTGAAGGCTTCTTTATTTTTTCCGGTTCAGGAACCGATAATTCTGTTGATGCTTCATTCAATGGTTCAGCCAGTATAGGTTTAACCTGTTCATTGGTGAATACGGGTTTTTCTTCCAGCTCTTCTTTCTCTGTAACCGAAAAGTTATGCAGCGGATTGTATTTTTCTTCTTCAGTAATTACTGGAACAAAGCCTGTTTCTTTTTTCAACTGGTTATTTGCAGTTTCCTGTTGCCGCAACGGCGTTGAAATATTGGTGAGATCAATTGTTTCAGATTTTTCATCTTCAATCAATTCTTCAGCAACTGGTGGAACTTCCTTTTTAGCCGGAAGCTTAAATACCGGGTTAAAACGCCAGATGAGATAAGCAATCAGCGCAACAGATAAAATAATGCCGGTGCCGATTGTTCCTGCAAAACCACTGAGCCAGGCAGAAGCATAGTTTCCAAATGCTCCTCCCCATGAAAATCCGTCAGCATGTAAAAAAAAGGAGAAGAAAATGGGTAATACCAATAAGCCTGCAATAACATACTTAATGTTACGGCTCACAGAGAACATCTTTGTCCCGAAAAGAAAATTGGAGCCAACAATGAAAAAGAATGTGCAGATCAGGTAAGAAGCTACGCCAAATCCCCTGTAAAAAAACAGGTGCGAAATCCATGCTCCAAAACGCCCAAGCAGGTTCTCCACTTTCATGTTTTCTTCAAACAGAAAACGGGATGAATAGCGAAGTACTTTATCCTGGTCTTCTTTCCAGGTAAATAAATAAGATGTAAATGAAATAAACAAAACAGCAGAAATGATCAGGAAAACGATTCCGGTTATCTTGTGGGTACGCTCGTCTCTTACAAGCTCTTTCACTGATACCTGGGGTTCTTTTTCCACTGCAAGCTGGTCGGGGCTCTTCTTTCCCTTCTTTTCTTTGGTGCGGTTTGCGGCCATAAAAACAAAGATAAAGAATGCAGGCAAATGCTGGTATCTCAAACATAGGGCATTGGCATTGCGTTTTCTTTACGAAATGTTATATCTTACCTTCAAAACACACTTGCTGAATGGGAAAATATCGCCTGCTTACCTGCTTATTTCTTGTTCTAATGCTTAAAGCATTTGCTCAGCATGACACTTCCTTTCCTGTAATTCAGTCCTCTTCTATTCAGAATGTTCAGTTTCTTACACCAAAACTGCGTATTTACATTGACACAGCTAAGAACAAGCTTTTGAGTGAGCTGAACGAAAATATGTTTCAACCATTAAAAAAGTTTCCCGGTAAAATATTGCCGAAGCAACTGATGATTGATGCAAAGATTTACCTTTTATTTAAAATAAAAAATGATAGTGCAGCCGAACGTTCCTATTTTTTTACTCCCGGAACTTATGCGGTTGAATCGGCTCTCTACAGCAGGGATAGTACAAAAAATGAATGGATTGAGATTCCGCAGCAGAAATGGGAAGAGCGCAACAGGGAATCGTTTCATACATTCACAATTTCGCCGGGGCAAAGCATGGCGGTTTTGGTAAGCTGCAACTATGCACGTACAAATGTGAGCAGTTTTGAGCCCTTCTTAATCACACCGGCATTTATCAACTATCATATAAACTATACGCATACAAAAGCGCAAGGCGTAAACATATTTACCTATGTTATTTGCGGCATGCTGCTGATGATGGTTTTCTTCTCTTTTGCCAATTACTTTCAGAATCTGAAGAAAGAGTTTTTATACTATTCGGTATATGCGTTGTTTTTTGGAGTAATGCTTTTTCTGAAGGCTGCTTTATTCAAAACTTCGTCAACATTTAATTTCTTTTACGAAGAATACTTTGATTATTTTTTGCAGATGGGGGGCTATGTTTTTTATGTGGCATTTTCCCGTATGTTTTTAAACACACCTTTAAATTATCCTTTGCTTAACCGTATGTTTCTGGCAGCAGAAGTGGTATTGATTATTTTCCTGCTTTTATTCTCATTCTTTTACTTTGGAGGTTTTTCATATCCTTATCTTTCTTTTACAGAAAATACAAGTAAATATTTTTTCATTTTCCTGGGAATAATGTACCTGGTGCTGGGGATTGTAAAACGAAACAGGCTAATGAATTATCTTCTTGCCGGGAATCTTGCAAACCTGATTTTTGGCGGAATTTCTTTACTGCTTGTTGTGTTTCCTCTTTACAGTTTTTTGCCAAAAGGAGAGTTCGCAAGGCAGTCGCTGACTTATTTTGAAACAGGTATTTTACTTGAACTCATATTGTTTCTTGCAGGCTTGACTTATAAAAATAAAATTGAGCTGATTGAAAAAGTAAAAATGGATGAAGCTATTAAGCAAGAAAGTGAAAAGCAGGATTACGAAAAGAAAATTGCCATATTAAGTACCCAGCGGGATGAACGTACCCGTATTGCGGCTGATATGCACGATGAATTAGGCAGTGGTGTTACTGCTATTCGCCTGTTGAGTGAAATAGCAATCAAAAAAACGAGAGATAATCCTGTAAATGAAATTCAGAAAATATCCAATAATGCCAATGAACTGATGAGTAAGATGAATGCCATCATCTGGAGTATGAATCCCGGCAACGATACTGTAAGCAGCCTTATTTCTTATATACGGTCGTATGCATCTGAATATCTTGATAATTTCAATATTGATTATCATGTAAAAGTTCCGGTATCGTTGCCCGAAACTGAGGTTTCAGGAGAAAAGAGGCGGAATGTTTTTCTGGTGATTAAGGAAACATTGAATAATATCATGAAGCATTCAGAGGCAACTGTTGTTGATATTCTCATTCATCACAATGATGAACTCCGGATTGAAATCAGCGACAATGGCAAAGGAATTGATCACGAAAAACTGAACCTGTTTGGAAATGGTTTAAACAACATGAAACGGCGTATGGAAACAGTTGGAGGAACTTACGAAATCAGGTCTGGGAATGGTATTGTTGGAACGGTTACAATATTAGTTTTGCCACTTTAGGAACGTTGCCACTGATGCACACCCATAAAGAGGCAAATCCATCCGCTGATAAAACTAAGACCACCAAGAGGTGTGATTGCCCCCAGCCAGTTTACATTTTCAAATCCGGCTGCTTTAAGAAATGTGAGTGTGTACAACGATCCGGCAAAAAAGATGATCCCTGCAATAAACAGCCATCCGGCACGTACGAACCATTTTGACGGATACAGTTTCATTAAAATACCTGCAATTGCCAGGGCAACCACATGCAGTGAGTGATAATGTGTGGCTGTTTGATATGTTTTCAAAGCAGCTTCATCAAGCAATGGTTTAAGCGCATGTGCTCCAAAGGCTCCAAGTGCAACTGCAAGAGCTCCCAGCAAAAATGTGGTTTTTAAAAATTTATCAGCCATGTCTTCTGATTATACGTTGAAAATTTTCATCGGTCATAAATTTGCCCGGCAAATGATACATTGAAAGTGAATAGTACGGCTCACGCTGCTGCAGTTTATCGGTTATAAATTCTTCCAGTACATGATTATCCATACCAGCAATCAGCGGTCTTGTTTCTTTCTCATCTTTTAACCGCAACGCAAGATCGGCAGGAGAACTTTTAAGATAAATAGTTACACCTGCGTTGTTCATTTCTTTCATGTTATTAAAAAAGCAGGGAGTGCCGCCGCCGCAACTGAGAATGAAGTTATCCTGTTTAAAAAACTGTTTCAATGCAGCAGTTTCAATTTTCCGGAAAGCATCCTCGCCCTGCTGTTCAAATATTTCAGGTATGGATTTGTGCTGCTGTTTTTCAATTTCTTCATCAAGGTCAAAGTGTTTTAAATTATTTTCTTCACTCCACTTCCGTCCCCAATAGGTTTTGCCACAGCCCATAAATCCAACGAGGAAATAACGCATTGCTCTTTGTTTAATGCGAAGATAAAGAAGAAGGCTGTTGATTATTTCAATAAATCACTCTTCAACAGTCTTTTTAATTTTTTTCACCATAAAAATGTCCTGACCTGTTGCATCGCCTTGCTCCTGTAATTTGCCAAAAGCTGCAGCAGTTGCATAATCAAGAATTTCCTGCGGTTCGTGGTGGTTGTAGAGTCCGTAAATTAATCCACCCATAAAACAATCGCCACTTCCGCTACGGTCCATTACTCCAGTACAGGTAAAATCAGGTGAATAATAAAGTTTGTTTTCGGTAAAAAGAGAAGTATAGTAGCGAATGAAATTATTATCGCCATCAAAGCGGAATGTATTGGCAACGACTTTGCATTTCGGGAACATCTTCATCATTTCTTCTGAAGTTTTTTGCGCATGGTTCAGGTATGCTTCTTTCGTTCCTTTATCATGAATGTGTTCATCAATGGGAGTACCCAGCAAACTTGCTGCACTCCAGATATTGCCCATCAACACATCGCAATGAGCTGCGAGTTTGGGCATAATTTCAATTGGCTGTTTACCATATTTCCACAAACGGGAACGGTAATTGAGATCCATTGAAATAACAATGTTTCGTTGTGAAGCTGCTTCAAGTGCTTCAAGACAAACATCCGCCACATTTTCATTCAGTGCCGGGCTTATGGCCGACAGATTAAGCCATTCAACATCACGCAGCACTTTATCCCAGTCAACCATACCTCTTTTCAATTCTGAAAAAGAAGATCGGTCACGATCGTACACCATATTTCCTTTTAAATCGGCTCCTCTTTCAAGATAATAAACACCGATTCTGCTGCCGGAAAATAAAATGGAGGAAGTATAAATTCCTTTGTATTCAAGATAATCAATTACATGCCTGCTCATAAAGTTATCGGGCAGGGCTGTGAAATATTTTACGGGAACATTCCAACCTGCAAGTGCCGTAGCAGTATTTGCTTCAGCTCCGCCAATATATAGCTGCATGGGATTTTTTTCGGTAGCTTCTTCATTTGTTGCAGGTGAAATGCGGAATAATAATTCGCCAAAACAAAGGATTTTCTTTTTGTGCATACGAATAAATGATTATTGAACTACGGTTTAAAGGTCGTTAAATTTCAGTTCGCTGGCCTGCATTTATCCGCAAACGTTATCACTAAAGCAGGTATGAAAGGGAGAATAGTTACTCCTGATTTATTAATGAACCTCTGATAATAAGATACTGTGCTGAACAATAAGTGAGCATTACACACAAACTCAGTACAAGGCTGTTAACTGCAAACAGATTTACAGCAAGCAAAGAGTCTGAAATTACGAACTGAAGTGCACCGTTGAAAAATAAAACAGCGGCATCATCTTTAACCTTACGTTTTGTGTTGATGGCCAGAAGAAGCATTATGCCTATTGTAACAGCATAAACTGTAACAGGAATTTTCAATGTATCAAGGAAAGGATATAATTGCCAGAGAAAAATGCTGATGTAAATTAAAACCGGTAACCCGATCAGTGACTGAAACTGTAATAATCCTTTTTTTCCTGGTTTTGTTTTAATAAAATAAGCAATGTAAAAAATATGTGCAGTTAAAAATGAAACTAACCCCGGAATAAACATGTTTTTCATCATCAGAAGTATGTCGCCCAGCCATGAAGATAATAAGGCAAACAGAATGAAATAAAACTGATTTCCTTTTCTGACTGTGCTTCCGGTATAAAAAGCAACTGCAAGCAGGGGTATCAGCAATGGTTTTGTAAACCATCGTAGCTGTGTTTGCTGAAAATAAATCAGCAGCAGTTCGGCTGCCGTTAACATCCAGAAAAAAAGAAACAACAGTTTAGTTGTTTTATTCATCTTAGTTTGTCCGTTTCAGCAGTGTTGCCCTGATGTGATAAAAACTCTTCAGTGAATCAATTACATGCGATGTATCTGAGAGGGGCTTCATAACACGTAATACAAGCTGGTAGGTGCTGCTGTCTTTTTGCACAATTGTGAGATCCCTGTTTTTAACAGTTTTCTGGTAAGCAAGCCGGGCATCTGCTTTTTCCTTTGTTGCTACACGATCAATCACCAGTTCAAATGAACTTGTATCGGCAGCAGCAGGTACAGGAGCCGCAACTGTAACTGAATCCGGTTTTATGGATGCAGTAGTGTCAACAGCTGTATTTGTATTCGTAATGGTATCAGTTGAAACTGTTTCTTCCGTAGTATCCGGTTCGGACGTTTTTAGTTTTGGAATTGCGAGGTAAACAGCCCACCCGATTAAAGCAAGAGCTATAATGCTTCCGAAAATAAGAATTGCTTTCTTAGAACTTTTCTTTGCTTCATGTGAAAAATCCATTTCATTATCTTCATTATGCTGCAGGGTTCTGTCTTTTACCTGTTCAGGTTGTGCTCCGTCAATTTTATCAAGAACAGGTGAGCCTTGCTGAAAATTCAAATCGCCAAAGGCTGATTTGGTGACCGAACCAATTCCCTTCAGCATAAAAGGTTTACCGATGTTCAGCAATTGAACGCCGCTGCTGATGTAAGATTCGAGATCGCTTATTGCAAGCGGTTTCATTTTTCCCGTGTTCTGAACAAGGTAGCTCAGGAAATCCTCGCTTAAAGCAGCATTTTTATCCTGTTTAAAAGTGATTGTGTTTTCGGGCCATCCTTCTTCTTTAATCTCATATACATTGACTGATGGGTTCAGTTCAAAAACACCAAGCCCCGGAACCGAAAGATTCTTTTGCTGGTATAAATACTGTGGCAGTAAATCCTGGATTTTCACAGAAATTATTTTTCCCAAACTTACTTAAAAACATCATTCATTTACCGAAAACAACAGGTTAAGATTCTATGTTGGCTATTTTTGCAAAAAAAGATGACTGCTGAAGAAAAAGCCTTTGTAAAATGGTGGGAAGAAAACCGTGTAAAGGAAAAGAAAGTTATCAGGCAACTGATGATTGGGCTGCCAATTGGTTTTGCTTTTGGATTCCCTGTACTGCTGAGTGTTTTGTTCCGGGGCTGGTATAAAAACATGCCTTATATATCAGGCACACAGTTAATTGTTGTTATTACTGCAATGGTGCTGATTATTGTTTTTTATGCCATCTTCAGAATGCATTTCAGATGGGATATGAATGAGCAGCGTTACAACGAACTCAGGTCGGCAACAGACAAGGAAGCAGCGATTTCCGATGAAGAGAAGTCTCTGTAGATAGTATAAACTTTTGCAAAAACAAGCCGGACTGATTGAAAAAGCTGAATCTGCTGTACAATAGAATATATTTGCCGGAATAATTACTAAAAAACTGAAAGAAATAATGAAACATGTTTTATTCATCGCATTAACATTTGCTGTGGCGATGGCAGGGTGCAAAAAGAAAACAAATGAATGTACTTATGAAAAAGGATCAACTGTGGCTTCGGCTGAAGAAGAAAAGGCGGTTACTGATTTTTTAACTGCAAACGGAGTTACGAATGCAACAGAAATTGAAAACAGCGGATTGTATTATGTAGTTGATTCAACCGGAACCGGCGATAAGCCTGCAAATATGTGCAGTTACATCCAGGTGACTTATATTGGGCAATTACCAAATGGAAAAGTATTTGATCAGACCCCGGGCACAAGTTCTACAAGTTTTCAATTGGGAGGGTTGGTTGAAGGTTGGAAAAGAACATTGCCTTTAATTAAGGCCGGTAGTAAAATACGGATATTTATACCTTCCAGTATGGGTTATGGTGCAACAGGAGTGTATAACTCAAACATCGGGGAATACTCGGTGCCGCCCAACTCAATGCTGGTGTTTACAATGAAACTAATAGCCGTAGGTAACTAGTTTATGTTAAATAAAACAAGTCAGCCTCTGCCAAACGCAGAGGTTTTTTATTTACTTTGAAAAAAAATTGCTTTGTCGTACGAACCTATTTCCGTCTTTGATATGTTTAAAATAGGAGTGGGGCCATCCAGCAGCCACACTCTGGGTCCATGGCGTGCAGCACTCCGGTTTGTGCATTCTCTTAAAGAAAAAAATCTGTTGAATAAAGTCGCTTCAGTTCGTGTATTGCTTTATGGTTCATTGGCAAAAACAGGAAAGGGGCATGGCACTGATGTGGCAGTGCAGCTTGGATTGTGTGGAGATGATCCTGTAACATTTGATGTGAACTCAATTGATTCAAAGGTGAATGATATTGCGGAAATGAATGAACTGGTGCTGGGAGGTAAACATGAAGTTGCATTTAATCCTGCAGAAGATATTGAATTTTTAATGAGTGAAAGTTTGCCGTTTCACCCCAATGCTGTAACATTTCTTGCTTCATTTAGTGATGGGGCTGCCGTTGCTGAAACTTATTATTCCATTGGTGGAGGATTTGTTATCAAAGAAGGTGAAACAGCACAAAAAAAGCAACAGGTGCAATTACCTTTCCCTGTTGAATCGGCAAATGACTTACTTCACTGGTGCATGAAAACAGGTTTAAGTGTAAGCGAAATTGTGATGGAAAATGAAAATGCCTGGCGAAGTGAAGATGAAACAAAGCAGGGTGTACTTAACATCTGGAGGGTAATGCATGAATGTATGTTTATGGGATGTCATGCTGAAGGTTATCTTCCCGGCGGGTTAAATGTAAAGCGCAGGGCAGCCGGTCTCAACAAAAAATTATTGCTGAATAAAAATTACAACGATTTTCATTCATGGATTAAAGCCATCCGTTCGGGTGGATCGGATTTTAAATACACACTTGATTGGGTAAGTTGTTTTGCCCTTGCTGTTAATGAAGAAAATGCTTCGTTTGGCAGAGTGGTAACAGCTCCAACTAACGGTGCTGCGGGAGTGATTCCTGCTGTGCTGATGTATTATGTTTGTTTCTGCGATGGAAATACCGATGAAAAGATCATCCGTTTTCTGTTAACTGCTTCTGAAATTGGCAGCATTTTCAAAAAAGGTTCAACCATATCAGCAGCAATGGGTGGATGCCAGGCAGAGATTGGTGTTTCCAGTGCAATGGCTGCAGCGGCATTAACCGAATGTTCAGGTGGTACACAAAAACAAGTATTGATGGCTGCTGAAATTGCAATGGAACATCACCTTGGATTAACCTGCGATCCTGTTGCAGGATTGGTACAGGTGCCCTGTATTGAACGGAATACGATGGGTGCAATAAAAGCCATTACAGCATCACAGCTGGCATTGCAAAGCACGCCTGATTTTGCCAAAGTTTCATTGGACGGTGTTGTAAAAACCATGTGGGAAACTGCTGTTGACATGAATCACAAATACAAAGAAACTGCTGAAGGCGGACTTGCTGTTAATGTGCCGATTTCGCTGAGTGAATGTTAGACAATTATGAATTATGAATGATGAATGATGGCAGCATTATGCCGATGATCTTTGCTTATCTATTCCGGAAGAATAAAAGATTTTTTGCAAAGAGAGAGTAATCCATTTAGTTATACTGGTTCTTTAGAAAATGGTTGCAGCTATTGATCTGGCTACTGCAGATGTTGATTTGGGCGTTGTAGTTACCGATTTGGAGACTGTAGATGTCGATTTAGGCGCTGCACACTGCAATTAAGTCATTGTAAGATGCAATTAAGGCAGTGCACAACACGATTTGGAAGCTGCACGACACGATTTAATCGCTGCATGACCCGATTTGGAGACTGCACGTATTGATTTAGACGCTGCACGCTGCAATTAAGGCAGTGTAAGCTGTAATTTAGGCAGTGCACGACCCGATTTAGGAGCTGCAAGACACGGTTTAAGTGGTTGAAATGTAAGTTTTTACACTGTATTCAGCGGTTTTTTGACCAAATAATGCTGAATAAGTTTCATCCCAAACTTTCCCTTTTATTTCTGTAAATGTCAGTTGTAAATCCACCAAACTGTGTTGTTGTGTTGGGGTGAACATAGCAGGTAACAGGTGGATATTGCCGATGGTGGGAAGTAGAATTTCCAAACTATTTTTTCCAGTAGATGGTAAGGCGAACCCGATAAGTCATAGATTCAAAAATCATATTAAGGTCTGCATGTACATCTTCTGTTTCCCACAGTGTGTTTCTTGTAAAATATTTTCCTCTGTCAGAACTTACTGTCTTTGCAGTTGTGTCTGCTGAAGTAGGCATCCCTATCTGAGATACGAGGACATTTTTTATTCTTTCGTACTCGTTGTTATATGTTTCAAATTTCTTGCTTTCTTCTTTCCACATTTTCTGTTTGTCAAAGAAGTTGTCATATCGTCCTTTTTCCCAATCGTATGATACAAGTCTTAGAACAGAGTCTCCAGGTGTGTAGAAGTATTCAGCATAAATAGGAAGATACTCTAGAGGCTCTCTCTGTACAATCACAGGGTTTGTTACCTGATATTTGTCCGCCAAAGGATAATAGCCTTTGGAAAGTGAATCTTTTTGTGACAAGAACTTAGCATTGGGATTAATCCCTTTTTCGAAAGCAATAACTTCTGAAATCTTAGTTTGTTTTGTCCAAATCTTTTCTTGTCCAAAAGCATTTGTCAAGCTGAAAATAAAAGCAACTGTAAAAGTGATATTTGATAACATTGAATTGTCTGTTTAAAATTGCATATAACGTTTATTAGATTTGTGCAGGTTGGGTATTTCGAGTTCCGTCTGCTCGTAAACGTCAGCTAAAAATATAGGTTTAAGTTGATGATTTGTTCATTTGATAAATAGTGTTTTGTCTAGCTGGAACTGGAGCCAAACTGAAATACAAATGTTGAGGCTTATTATGTCTGCTCAACTTGCACAAAACCCCTTGCTGTTCGTTTTTCTTCTACTCATAATAAATTCCTAATTGATTTTTAAAGTTGTCATAACCTTTCCAATCATATAAATCTGGGAATTCCAAAACATAATTCCCTTGTCTTATGTATGTGTCAATGTGTGTAGTGCTTAAATGAGCAAATGTCAGCCAATTTGCTTTGTCAGGAAACAAGGCTTTTGATTTTTCTAGAAACTCTTCAAAGTGTCTCTCAAACGAATTATCAATGAAAGTAGAACTTTGATTTTTAGAGTTTGAATATTCAATCACATATTTGTTTTCTTTAGTCTTATAAATTTTTGCTTTCTCAATTTCTCCACCAAAACAACCAACAACTTTTTGTCCAATGAAAATGGTATCTTTCATGTTCCTTGTCAGAGCTTTAAACTGATTTATGTTATTTGTCTTCTTAAGTTTATGATATAAAGTTGTGTCAAAAACAATCAAAGTGTCTTTATTCAAGTCAATAGTATTTTCATAGTTGTCTGTCAATAATGAGTAAATAGAAATTTGAACTTTGCCGTTTTTTAAACTGTCAAATTGTGTAACTGTAAAGTTTTTTAGAGAGTCATAAAAAGAACTGTCTTTTGCTTGTCTGTTAATTGATGGATACCACAAATATTTTTCATAATCTGAGTTTACAGCAATTTGTAAATTAGATTTGTGTCTATTGTTATTTATCTGGTTACAAGAAGCCAAAACAAAAAGTAATAATATGTAAATTAAAGTTCTCATAAAATGACAACCAACACATAAATATACACCGTGCTAATCTCTTGTTCAAAAAATGAAATGTTGAGTTTAAGTTACTTCATATTCGATTTTTTGAATTGTTATGAAATAAATGCAGTTTTACCAATCCGTCTTTCATGTTTTCCAAAGATCGTCAAGAGTGCTTATAATGTTTACAAGAGCTTGCAGTATAAAAAAAGGCGACCTATCAGTCGCCTTTTTTATCAGATTGAATTATTTAATTTTTCTTTTGCGCCCTCTGCATTGAATTTGTGTTTCCTGTTTGCTGACCTCTTGCACCTCTGCCGCCGCCTTGTTGTGTAAACAACGTAAAGCGTGAAGGCATTTCACGTACCGGCCACAGGTTGTTGCTTTCATCAATATCAGCGGTTTCACGGTTGGGGTCAAGACGGATGGCAGTAACCTCTTTATCTTTCACAAACGTCTTGGTTACTTTTTCTTCGTTCAGTCGCCAGATAGTCACAGGAATATAATCCGTTTCTTTTGTGCCATCTTTAAAAGTCCACTCAACAATAATCGGCATTACCATGCCACCTTTATTGGTAAATGTGAGTTCATAAATGTTTTTATTAACCCATTTGTTTTTGTTTGCTTTATCAACTTGTACAGATGCTTCTCTCTGCTGCTGCATAAAGTTTGCATCGGCATTGCGGTTGTAATAATAAAAATCACGGAGACTTGTATCGGCATCGGTTGCAAAAACAATTTTCTTTTCTTCTTTGTTCCTGATTTTTGAAACCGGTTCAAATTCTTTTTGAACAAAAGCAGAAGCGTTTGCTTCGTCATTCATTTTAAACCATTTAACGGTGTCGAGTGAAATATCTACAGGTTCAGTACCGTAATACCATCCACGCCAGAACCAGTCGAGATCAACAGCACTTGCATCTTCCAGTGTGCGGAATAAATCGGGTGGTGTTGGATGTTTAAATGCCCATCTTCTTGCATATTCCCTGAAAGCAAAATCAAACAGTTCCCGTCCCATAATGGTTTCACGAAGAATATTTAAACCGGTTGCTGCTTTTGCATAAGCGTTTGAACCCACTTGTGCAACATTATCACCCATGGTCATAATCGGTTCAAGCTGATCTTTGGGAAGCTTCATGTAATCGGTAATATTATGGGCAGGGCCACGGCGTGAGGGATAGTTGTTATCAAACTCCTGTTCGGCAAGGAACTGGCAGAAAGTGTTTAATCCTTCATCCATCCACCAATACTGGCGTTCATCGCTGTTTACAATCATGGGGAAGAAGTTGTGACCTACTTCATGAATCACCACGCCAATCATTCCATACTTTGTTCCTTCACTGTAAGTGCCGTCTTTTTCTGTACGGCCATAGTTAAAACAGATCATCGGGTATTCCATACCAGATGATGCTTCAACTGAAATGGCAACGGGATAAGGATAAGGAATGGTATGTTTTGAATACACCTTTAATGTATGTGCTGTTACTTTGGAAGAGTATTTACGGTATAAGCCGTATGCTTCTTTTCCGTAATAACTCATTGACATGATTTTCTTTCCTTCAATGTAAACAGGCATTGCATCCCACACAAACTTGCGGCTGGCACCCCAGGCAAAGTCCCTTACATTTTCAGCTTCGTAAACCCATGTTTTTTTATCGGTTGATTTATCTTTTTCATTGCTTACAGCCTCATCAAGTGTAATAACTTCTGTTACATCTTTTCCACTTTGAGCCTGTACCCACGTTGATATTGTGCCGGAGTTAAAAGCTGTTTATAATTCTGGCATTCGCCTGTGGCTGCAATTACAAAATCAGATGGCACCGTCATTTTTACTTTAAAGTTTCCAAAGGTTAGTGCAAACTCTGCACCACCGGAAAACTGAGTGTGCTGCCATCCCTGGAAATCGCTGTACACAGCAAGGCGGGGATAGAACTGGCTCATGGTAAAAATATGATTACCATCTTCAGGAAAATATTCGAAGCCACCACGGCTGCCCCAAACCATACGGTCGGGAATTTTATAATTCCAGTCGAGTTTAAATACAAATTTTTGCCCGGGTTTTAAGCCTGCCGGCAAATCAATACGCATCATTGTTTTGTTGATGGTGTACTTCAGTTCAACACCGGCAGCATCAGTAAGCTTTGTAATTTTTACACCCATGCCTTGTTCCTGTGCATTGCGCCAAGGTTCAAGACGGGTAAGCGCCTGGCTGCTCATTTGCGGTTCCATGCGGTTGCGGCCGTTTCTTAAATTGTCTGCACTCTGATCGTGAATGTTTCCATCTAACTGCAGCCACAAATAAGTTAATACATCGGGCGAGTTGTTGAAATAAGTAACCGTTTCGCTGCCTGTTAATTTCAGGTTTGCTTCATCCAGTTCAACATTCATATCATAATCAGCACGCTGTTGCCAGTACTTGGGACCTGGTGCTCCGCTTGCTGTACGATATTCATTGGGGCTCTGCAATAAATAGCCCAGTTGCTCAAAACGGTTTCCATGATTGCTGCCGGGGTTGCTTTGTGGTGGTTGTGCCATACCTGCAACAGCAATCAATAAACAGCCAATTAAAAAACGAATATGCATAGTTAAAATTTAACGATGTTAAAAAGGTGTACGTTCAATAGCCATAATCAGAGCCAGTGCAAATATTCCACCGCTCATAAACACTGTCCACTCCCTTCGTTGTGTGTTTAATACCTGCACAAACAGGAAAGAAATAAAAAGAACAACTGCTACAATTAAAAGCTGTCCGGCCTCCAGGCCGATATTAAAAGCAAGAAGCTGCGTTACAATACTTTCGCTTTTTCCCAATAAACTTTTCAAATAATTACTGAAGCCCATACCATGAATTAATCCAAATACCAGCGCTGATATATACCGCCAGTTTGTATGTTTTCTATCGGTGTTGTTGCTCATCAGGTTTTCAAGAGCAGTAATTACAATGGTTACAGGTATAAGAAATTCAATCCAGTTTGTGGGTACAATGATTTTGTTAAACACACTTAATGCAAGTGTAATGGTGTGCCCGAGAGTGAATGCTGTTATGAGAATTAATACACGCCGCCAGTCTTTCAACAGATAGGGGAGACAGAGAGCCATCACAAACATGATGTGATCATATCCTTTCCAGTCGGTGATATGATAGACCCCTTCTCTTAAATAAAATCCAAAATCCCCCATGTTTTCAGTTGATAGTAGTTAAAGGATGGAAAATAAACCAGAAGTTTGTAATCCTGAAAATTAATATGAAAATGGTGGGAAAATTACATAAACGGCGGGGAAAGGGTAGCCGGTTACCGGTTTCAGGTAAACTGGTACTTCTGCTGGCCTCTTTTGCTTTACTGGTATCAGCATTTGCGCTTCATCCATATTATGTGAGTGTAACAGAAATGGAATACAATGCCGGGAAGAAGGAAATAGAAATATCAGGAAAAATTTTTATTGACGACCTGGAGTATGCTCTGAAGCAGGAATTTAAAACCAATGTGGCTATTTTGAATGAAGCAGATAAAAAGCGAAACAGCGAATTGCTGAACAGTTACTTTCAGAAGCATTTAAAGCTGACTGTAGATGGCAAGCCTGTTGCCTTTGAGTTTGTGGGATTTCAACGGGAAGAAGAAGCCATCTGGAGTTTTATGGCAGTGAAAAATATAAAACCTTTTAAAACGGTTACTGTGTTTAATGATTTGCTGTATTCGTTCAGGGAAGACCAGGTGAATATTGTTCACTTTAAAAATAAAAACGAGCGGAAGAGTTTCCGTTTAACTTATCCCGATAACAAAGTTTCATTAAGCTGGTAAACTAAAAAATATTAAGATAAAGATGTGAGGTAAGAAAGAGAATAACAATCAATGTTGCCCACAGCGTGAAATAATAAATTTCAGATTTCCGGAGAAACCTGGAGTATATTTTAAATTCAAGATTCCTGACCGGAAGGGTTCTTTGAAGTAAAGGTTTGATTGTAATTAAGCTTTGAATCAGGTCTCTCAGCAGGTTGCTTTTTTTAACGTGAATATTCATATATCCCGCAAGCAGTACGGCTCTCATAAAGTAAACAAATGCAAAAAAAAGAAGCAGTAAATAAAAAAAATTCTGAAGCATCGGGTTTAAAATTTTATTGCTTTAAACTTTATTTTTCCATCACTGTTTAATTCAATTGCAGGTAACGGTGTTTTAAAATAACGCAGCATATAAAATGCACTGTTAGCTGCAGGAACAGAGTTGATTCTGTATAAATCGGCATCGGGTGCAATATAAAACTGCCGCTTTCTCTTAAAAACAGGAATTTCTTTCCCATTGACAGCGGAAGGATTTTTATTTGCCCCGATCATACCGTCACCCCCATAACCTATTGCAACATTCAGCCACCCGGGAATTTTACTGCCGCTCCCTGCAAATGAACGTGGATTAACCGAAAGCCAATAGGTTTGCCCGTTATAATCCTTCATCAGCCTGGCTGCCCATTGTTTCCCCAACAAGTTAGGGTTATATTTTGCATAAGGAGAAAAACCGGCTGAAAATTTTAAACCAATTCTCTGTTCGCCCCACCATTTTTGCTGTGCAGCAAATAACGCAGTTCCGGCTATATTCGCCAGCATATCACCTTTTGAAAATCCCCATTCTTTTGAAAAACCATCCATTACTTCCACAATGCTCAAAAAGGCCAGTGATGTTACTGCTCCGCCTATGATTGCCTGGCTGGGTTTTGCACCACTCCATCGCAGTAAATCATGCTGCATAACAGAAACATTATAGGCAGTAGTGGCGTGCCCGATTTTGTCAACCTGGAACCACTCCCTGTTATCATTAATAAAATGAAATCTGCTTTTTGGAAATTTCTTGTACCACAAGTAATAAAGCCCAACAGAAGTAAGAACAAAAACGGCTGATTCAGTAAAAACAACTTTCTTTAAACGATCCGGTCTGTATTGATTTGAAGGAGGAAGAAAGTATTGTTGTGCATGACTGTTCTGCATAGCCATGATTGCAACAATAACTGTAAAAATGATTTTTTTGATATGCCGGGTCATTTGCATGTTCGTGCAAAATACGGAAGCTTTCAAAATAAAATACTTTCTAAAGGAAGTGTTGAAACAAATAAAATAGAATCATACATTTGGTGACCTAAAAAACAAAGTGTATGGAAGCGAATATTCAGGCTAATGTACAGAAATGGCTCGATGGAAATTTTGAGCAATCTGTAAAAGATGAAATCAAAAAAATGCAACAGGAACACCCTGATGATCTGGCTGATTCATTTTACCGCAATCTTGAGTTTGGTACAGGTGGTTTACGTGGCATTATGGGTATTGGTACCAACCGTATGAATAAATATACAGTAGGTATGGCCACACAGGGCTATGCCAATTATCTCAATCAAAGTTTTGGACAGGGAAATGTGAAATGTGTTGTTGGTCACGACAGCAGAAATAATTCACGCCAGTTTGCTGAAATTGTTGCCAATGTAATGGGCGCAAATGGTATTAAAGTGTTTTTGTTTGAAGCGTTACGTCCCACACCTGAACTGAGTTTTGCAATCCGTCATCTCGGATGCCAGGGAGGTGTTGTTTGTACAGCATCACACAACCCGAAAGAATACAACGGTTATAAAGCTTATTGGAATGATGGCGGACAATTAGTTCCACCACATGATAAAAATGTAATTACAGAAGTTGAAAAAATTGCAGATGTTGATGATGTGAAATGGAGCGGAGGCGAAGCGAACATCACTCTCATTGGTAAAGAAATGGATGAGGCTTATATGAACATGGTGAAAAGCCTCAGCGTTTATCCTGAAGTTTGCAAAGCCCAGCACGATCTGAAAATTGTTTACACATCTATTCATGGTACAGGAATTACGCTGGTGCCGGAAGTGCTGAGCCGTTTTGGATTTACCAACGTAACAATTGTTGATGAGCAGAAAGAACCAAACGGAAATTTCCCAACCGTTGTTTATCCAAACCCCGAAGAAGCTGAAGCGATGAGTATTGGTTTGAAAAAAGCCAAGGAAATTGATGCGGATATTCTGCTTGGTACTGATCCCGACAGCGACCGTGTTGGCATTGGTGTAAAAGATCATCATGGCAACTGGGTACTCATGAATGGTAACCAAACTGCCGTTCTTGCTTTCAATTATATGATTGAAGCACGCAAGGCAAAAGGTATTAACCAGCCAAACGATATGATTGTAAAAACAATCGTAACCACAGAAATGATTGATGATATTGCCAAAGGAAACGACATCAATTGCTACAATGTGCTTACAGGATTTAAATGGATTGCTGAACTCATCAAAGAAAAAGAAGCAACAGAAAATTATATCATTGGCGGTGAAGAAAGTTATGGTTTGATGATTGGAAACCAGATCAGGGATAAAGATGCAGTAAGTGCAGTTGCGCTGCTTTGCGAAATGGCGGCTTATGAAAAGAATAAAGGAAGAAGCTTGTATGAGAAGATGATTGACCTGTATGTGCAGTATGGTTTTTATAAAGAAAGCCTGATTTCCATTACCAAAAAAGGAATGAACGGGCAAGCCGAAATTGCAGCAATGATGGAAGGCTACAGGAATAATACTCCAGCAACCATCAATAGTTCAGCTGTTGCACAATTGCTCGACTATCAATTACAGAAAGGTAAGAATGTACAGACTGGTGAAGATTGGGCCATTACTTTACCAAAATCAAATGTGCTGCAGTTTGTACTTGCTGACGGAAGTAAAATTTCTGCACGCCCAAGTGGTACTGAACCAAAAATTAAATTCTATTTCAGCGTTCATGCAAAACTGGATAAAGCAGAAAATTTTGACACTGTTCACCAGCAACTGAATGAACGGATAGATGGAATTATAAAAGATATGAAGCTGAAGTAAAGTAAAAATTAAAAAGTCAAAAGCTGCATTGATAAAATGCAGCTTTTTTTGTTCAAAAAAATAAACTGATGATAATCGTTTTTTACAAACGGCAGCTTCATTAATTTGCGCCTGCTTATGCGGAAATTTGAAGATACTTACCGGCACAAAGGATTGCGCAAAAAACTGGTTGATTTATTGCGCTCGAAAGGAATTACTGATGAAAGGGTATTGGAGGCTATTAATGCTATCCCACGTCACTTTTTTTTAGATACTGCTTTTGATGAAATAGCTTACGAAGACAGGGCTTTCCCTATTGATGAAGGACAAACCATTTCACAACCTTATACTGTTGCATACCAGTCGCAGTTACTGGAAGTAAAATCTTATGAAAAGGTGTTGGAAATTGGAACCGGCAGTGCTTACCAGGCTTGTGTGCTTGCAGAACTGAATGCACAGGTGTACACCATTGAGCGACAAAAAAAACTTTTCGACTTCAATAAAACTGCATTTCCATTTTTAAAAAAATATCTCAACATCAAGTTCTTTTATGGAGATGGTTTTGAGGGGTTACCAACATTCGCTCCGTTTGACAAAGTGATTATTACTGCTGCTGCTCCGTTTATTCCGCCAAAGCTCATTGAGCAAATGAAGGTGGGAGGTAAAATGGTAATCCCGGTTGATGAAGATGGTTTTCAGCGCATGAAACGTTTAACCAAACAGGCTGATGGTTCTTACACTGAAGAATTGTTTGATGCTTTTTCTTTTGTACCCATGCTTACAGGAAAACAAAACGGGAAGTGATTTTTCTATTGATTGATCTCCGCTTTCAGCAAAGGCCAGTCTTTGTTGTACACATGTCCTTGTTTAATCAGCTTTTCCATCTTTTTTACAATAGCAGAATATTTGGCAGCTACATTATTTTCCTCTGATGGATCAATGGAAAGATCGTATAATTCAACAGGTGAATTTTCATTTACGCTTACATTCAGTTTAACTGCTTTCCAGTTTTTCCATCTTACAGCCTGCCGTCCGTTGTTTTCATGAAATTCCCAATAGAAATAATCATGTTGTTTTTGTTTGCCTTTGTTCAGCAGCATTGGCACTATTGAAATGCCATCAATTTTTTCCTTCACTTTTGCTCCTGCAAGTTCAAGAAAGGTTGGGTAAATGTCCCACAAAGCTGCGGGCTGTTCTGTAACTGCTGGTTTTATTTTTCCCGGCCAGTAAGCAATAAATGCTGTACGTATGCCGCCTTCATACAAATCTCTCTTTATGCCTCTGAAGACTCCGCTGCTGGTGAAAAATTCAGGATCGCCACCGTTTTCCCTGTGCGGTCCGTTATCACTGCTGAAGATAATGAGTGTGTTATTTGCAATTCCTTTTTCCTTTAGTGCTTTTACAATTTCACCAACATATAAATCAAGACGGCCAACCATTGCTGCAAACTGTGCATGTGGAAATGGTTCAGGGTTCATATTGTGTGGTCTTGTTTTTAAAGCATCACCGGTCAGAGGTTGTTCATTAAATTTTTGTTTGTAATAATTGTACAGGCTGTCGTGCGGTCCGATAACATCGCCATGAGGCAATGTATAAGGCAGGTACATGAAGAATGGTTTTTTGCCTGATGATTCATGAATGTACTTTATTGCCTGCTGCTGAATCAGCGATGCTGAATACACTGAATCGGATGTTTTATTGACAGCAAGATCAATTTTCTGATGATTGCTCCAGAGATACGGAGGAAAGTAATCATGTGCAAGACTCTGGTCGTTGTAGCCGTAAAACAAATCAAATCCCTTTTTATTCGGGTCGCCGCTGTTTTGATTAAATCCTAATCCCCATTTACCAAAAGCCGCAGTTGCATACCCGTTTTGCTGAAGATAGTTGGCAAAAGTTTTTACTGAATCTGGTAATGGAGATTGCCCTTCCGGCTTAACTGATTTGTTGCCACGAATAACGGTGTGACCTGTGTGCAGACCTGTCATTAACGATGATCTCGACGGAGCACAGACAGCAGTGCCTGCATAAAACTGGTTGAATTTTATACCGCCTGCTGCAAGTTTATCAATGTTGGGCGTTTCAATTTTCTGCTGACCATAACAACCAACTTCGCCATAGCCCAGATCATCTGCAAAAATGAAAATGATATTTGGTTTTTGTGCAAATGAAGAGAAGTTGTTCAGAAGAACGGCCAAAAATATAATTCCAAAATACCTTTTCATGCTAATTGTTTAAGGTAACTTTCATTAATCCCATTTCTTTTTTATCAGTGAAAGGGACAACAAAATAATTATCTGTTGTTTGTAATAATGAAAGTGCAAAGTTATAACGGTCGTACACACGAAGCGTAGTCATTTCTAATTCATTGTTTTGATCAGGTGATATCAGTAATAAAGCTTTTCTTTTTTTTGTCAGCTCCTGTACGAGTAGCAGGTTTACTTTCTTGTGCATCATAAATTGTGCGTAGGGCGAAGGATGAATTTTGTAATAACTGCCATTGTTTTTTTCCAGGCTGTCTGTTACTTTATCAAGTTTGTTATTTAATACTGTTAATAGTACGGCAGAAGGGAAACTCTGGCCGTAAATAACGGTTGGAGTATTGGAAAGGATAGGTGTATGAGTTAAGTTAGGCACCCCGTTTATAGGTATGTGGATGGGCAGATCAAAATCATGATTGTTTAGTTTGATTGTATAGCCAAACCAACCGGATGATAGTTTTTTTTCAACAATAAATGAAGCCGCTGCATTATTGGGCAACACATCAGTCAAAATGCTCACCGGGCTTATTTCTTTCAGTGAATCGTTTAATGCAACCATAAATAAGCCTGAACTTTTTGCATTGTAACCTAATGGCGGAATTAATGGGGAGTAAACAAAAATTCCGGAATCGGCAGGTCTGTACCTCAATGCAGGTTTTAAAAAAACATACTGACCGCTTTCAAATTGTTTTGTAAATAATTTACCGGTTGTAAGGTTGAATTTTATGATGGTAAGAATGTTTTTGTTATCATCTTCTCTGCCTGTTTTGACAATAAAGAGGTTGTTTTTATACAATGTTACTTCTTTCAGGAACTCGTTTTCAAGATCAGCATCGAATAATAAGCGGTCAAGAATTGCCGGTTTGGAAATATCATCAGTTTTCACGATGATGGTTTTAATTTTTTTCAGCTGCGGGAAATAAGAATGTGTAACGATGAATAAACTTTCGTCAATATTAAATAACTGGAACGATGCAAAGCTCCTGTTCCATAATGAATCGGTAGGATTGCTGAAGAGGGAAGAAATATCTGCCGAAGCACCATTGTTGTAAATTTTTATCAACTGGTGAGTGCCACTGTGTTTAATATGCACGTACAGCAAATAATAATCTTTAAACTGAACAAGACTTACATCACAGTCCTGGTTCAGTTTCAGATCTATTTCCGTTTTTGCATACAGGTGCAGTTCCTGGTCAAAAACAGAAATAACCGGTTTGCCATTTGCAGGCAAATGAACCAGGTGGTGAAATCCATTTACATCCGCCATCAGCCGTAAATAACCGTTGCCCGGAATTTTAATGGAGCCTTTACTATATTGAATTTTTTGTGCAGAGATAATTGCACAAGAAAACATCATGAAGAGAAGAAGCAGTACATCCTTTTTCATATGGCTAAAATAACAGCCGGTTCTTTTATTGGAAGTAACCGGCTGTTAAAAATATTGTTATTTAGTAATGATGAAAAGAATTATTTCACCGGTTCATAAATTTCCACTTCAATAATACTCAGCCGGCCTTTGGCATTTGCATCGTTTCTGCTTACGCCATCGTCTAATTTTTTTCCTGATACTTCTGTTGTTGTTTCGCCTGCCGATTTACTTGCATTTACTAATTCAATGCGTACTTTACTTCCGGTTGATGGTTTGCATATGATATTGCAATAACCCAGGCTTGTAGTTGTGTTACCCGCAAACACTTCCCTGCCATCAACCAGAATACGGATGGGGTAGGAGCGGCTGCGGAAATTATTCAGCTTTAAGCTTACTTCGCTTATTACAGACGGTTTGCTCAATTCATATTCAACCCATGCAGTTGATAACTGACCATCGTTATACCAGTCGCTCAGTTCATTATCATCAAAGCTTGCAAATGCACTGTCGCTGTGTGCGCCTGCAGTTGCTTTTATAATGGTTAAGGCATTTCTTGTTTTGATGAACGATGGAGTTGATGGAGTTGGTCCACGATCAAGCTTGGCTGTTAATCCGGAAGATGGCAGCTGTTTGCTCAACCCATTTTCAACAACCACCGCTTTTGTCTGCAGCTTTAAAGCAGCAGCTTTTAATCCTTCGGCTGATGCTGTAAGTGTAATCAGCCCAGCTTTGGCAGTAGAACGGATCAGCACACGGTTTACGCCGCATTCAACAGGTAAGCTTTTTGATAAAATAAAATTATCAGGCCCCTGCGCCATTCCTCCTCTCCATTCAGCTTCTCCATTCAATGAAAAATGAATCATGTTCATAGCAACAGGGCAGCGGTTTCCATTGGCATCCACCACTTCCACTTCAACCAATGCAAGATCATGCCCATTTGCCTGCATACCTTTTGGATGTGTGATTGCTTTCAAACGCAAAGCAACAGGTTCGCCTGCAGTTGATTTTTGTGCGCTGCATATTTGCCTGCCTGCAGCATCATATCCAATTGCTTTGACGGTTCCTTTTTTCCAATGAACATTATTAAATGTGTAAAGAAAGCGGCTGCTCTGTTCACCAAATCCAAGCGATTGATTGTTGACAAACAGTTCCACTTTTTCTGCTGATGATATCACATACATATTTTTTACTGTTGTATCACTGTAATTCCAGTGACCAATAATATGTATGCCCGGTTTTTCCACATCAACCCATCCATTCCACATGATCTGATGCGCAAAGAAATTTTCTTTTTTAATCCGCAATGCATCCACTTCTCCGCTGCGGCGATAATTTTCAGCGCCACGGTGATGTGTGTTGGTTTCAGAAAAAACAATATTTACACCGCCTGAACTTACTCTTGTTCCGGTGCCGGGGCGTTCTTTCCAGTAATCGTACCAACGAACAACATTTTCAACAGCATGTGATTCCTGGTTGCGGTTATAAATTTTTGCTGGCTCGCCTTTATGCAAAGGCCCGTCTCCATCTTTATGATAAGGCGGTGAATAATCATCCCAATATTTACGCAATCCTTCGTCTCTTGAATATTCCATTGCCCACATGGGAATATGTGCACTTTTATTAATGTACAACATTTCACCGCCGTACTCTGCAATTTTACTGTTGAGCATTTCACGGCTGCCGATTGCCCTGCCGCCAAACGGGTCATATTGATCACGGATGGCTTCCATTTCTTTCATGTGTGCTTCGCTTATGCTTTCGTTACCGCATTCATAAAAGATGATACTTGGATTATTTCTGTTGTAAATAATTGCATCACGCATTACAACAGTCCGCTGCTGCCATCTGGTTCCTTCCACATCTTTTTCTGCATCACCTGCGGGCATTGCCTGTAATAAGCCAACACGGTCGCAACTTTCAATGTCCTGTTTCCATGGAGTGATGTGCATCCATCGAACAAGGTTGCCATTGCTTTCAACCATCAGGTTGTTACTGTAATCACTCAGCCATGCCGGAACACTCATGCCAACTGCAGGCCATTCGTTCGAGGTTCGTTGTGCATATCCGTGTACCTGTATTACCCTGTCGTTGAGATAAATCATTCCGTTTTTAAATTCTGTTTTGCGGAAACCTGTTTTGATGCTTGTTACATCAACTGTTTTTCCATCAACAAGCAATGCAGTTTCCACATCGTACAAATAACCATAACCCCAGCTCCAGAAGTTGAGATTTTTTGTGAGCGATGATGCAGTGATTGTTTTTATTTCATCCGGTTCAATTTGTAATAAAGAAGAAACAAACTGGTTAATGATTTTTCCACTCATATCCTTCACCGTTACTTTAGCACCGGCGGTTTGTGTTTTGCCCGTTTCGTTTTTTATTTCTGCAACAGAATGAATAACGGCTGATTTTTCTTTAATGTTGAAATCAGTTGCATAAATATAAGTGCCGGTGGTGCCGAGTGTGGTGTAAAGTGGTAATGTTTGATAAATTTTTCCGGTTGTATGCAGAAAAACATTTTTGCAAAGCCCGCCATAATTTGCGTTGAAGTTTCTGTCAATCCACTGGTATTTTGTATTGGTTGATTTTTCCCTGTACTCCCAGCTGTTGTCTGTTCTTACTGCAATAATATTTTCTTCATTGCCGTATTTAAGTAAAGAACTGATGTCGTATCCAAATGCTGTTACGCCATTTTCGTGCAGACCAGCATATTGGCCGTTAACATACACTGCAGCAGCCTGCCGCACACCTTCAAATTCAATAAATACTTTTTGATTTTTTGCTGAAGCAGGAAGTTTAAAATGTTTCCTGTACCATGCAATGCCTGTTGACAGATCAACTATATCTTTTTTAAACGCATCATCTTCATTCCATGCCCAGGGCAGTGTAACCTGTTTCCACTTTGAATCATCATAACCAACTGATGATGCGTTGGCATCATCGCCCACAAAAACTTTCCACGATGGATTAAAATTATATTTTACCCTTTGTCCGTATAAACCGATTGCAGCAAAAACGATTGCTGCAACCAGGAAAAATCTTTTCATAAAGTTTTTATTTCATTTTGTATATCTCAGTACCTGCCAGAAGAAAACAGCCGAGCCCATAATCTTCAAAATCAGGGGTGCTGTCATAATTTACCGGCTGACCATCCTTTGGTTCTTTACCTGTTCCCTGCACAAAACCTAATTTGCCATTTGGATGAACAGCTTCTTTACTCATGGCATTCCATGCTTTTGCAATGGCGGGCTTGTATGTTTGTTTATCAAGTATGCCGTTATTGATTCCCCATGCAAAACCATAAATAAAAAGTGAAGTACCGGAAACTTCTTTACCTCCAAAATGGTTGGCATCATTCAGGCTTACATTCCAGTAACCATCTGTACGTTGCAGTGGAAGCAATGCTGCACACATATCTTTAAAATCCTGCAGGTATTCTGCATAATGCGGATCTGTTTCCGGTAATTCTTCCAGTGTTTTTGCCAATGCTGCAACCACCCATCCATTGCCACGGCTCCAGTAGCAATCATCGCCGTTTGGTTCTTTATAGGGCGGGTCGAAATCTTTATCTCTCCACCAGAGTTTCTCTGCCTGGTTATACAATCCTTTATCGCCGTGTTTGTATTTGGAGTATGCATACATTTCATACATTCTTGCGAAATAAGAAGTGTCGTTATACAAATTGCCAAGCTTAATAAAAACAGGCATGGCCATTTGCAATGCATCAATCCAGTGCCAGTCATCAATTTTTGATGTGAGCTTCATGGAGTCAATGGAAGCTTTAATGTCTCTCACCCTTTCAGGATGCTGTTTTCCATCAAGCACATACATGTCAATATACGTTTGTCCGCAGCACTGGTTATCGGCATTTCTTGTTTTAATGCCGCCACGCAAACCCCATTTATGTTTTTCACCCCATTGCAGCATATAATCGTAATACGTTTTTTTCTTATCAATTTTATACAAAGCCATCAGCCCTTCGTAATACACCGCCCTTGTCCAGATATTACTCGGACGTTCAATGTTGGTGAAAATGGTTTTACCTGCATCGGGCCATTTATCCATGAAGTACTGGTTCGTGAGCCTGAGTGTCTTCACAATTTTTTTCTTTGAAGGAATTTTTTGTGCAGAAATATTTACTGAAAGAGCACAAAGCAGAATGATGTAGAAAAATCTTTTCATATAGCGGCAATATTTACTAATTAATGTTCAATGTTACTGCAAGATTTTTTTATCCGTGTCCTGCGGCATCCTGCCAGACAACGTTCACTTTTTCAAACGCAACTCAACCTGGTAGTAAGGTGAAATCTTAACTGAATTGATTGCGGGTTCAATATCAGTTTTCACTTTGTTCCTGACTTGTTCTGAAAAATAGACGGGTATTTTTCCTGTATAAGGTGTGATGAGCAATAACAGTTCCTTCTTTTTTGGTTGTGCAGAAAGCTGGCGAACGCTGATTGCAGCCGGTATGCCGTAATAAAAATCATCAGCCACCAGTGTTGAATCAAGATAAGCCGCCTGTGTATCGCCACTATAATCTATTTCGACCATAACATCTTTTACATGCGTTGGGAATGATGCAGGATAGCCAATCTTCCAGTACTTTGCACCCGGAATTTTCGTTGGCTTTGTTCCATACAAAGGAAACGAAATAATGGAATCGGGGAGGTTTACAGCCGGAAATGATTCTCCGTTTACAGCAGTTAAATCAGTTTTCCATTTTACGGCCGGAAGTATAGTGCTGTAATAAGCTGTATTTCCTTTTGCAGCATAGCTGAGTTTTTCTCTGGATGAAGAAATCAGTCCTTTCAATGCAGGATACATAGTAAAACTGAACTTGTTTTCATTGTAATTGGCAAGAATGATTTTATTATCATTCACCCTGCATTCAGCAGAAGTGATGACCAGGTAATCCTGTCCATTCAGTTTTGTTTTCCAGCTATCCAGGGCTTCTTTACGGGAAAGAGTAATCATGTTTATTTTTTCTCCGTTTGCATTTTCAATTTCAAACATGCAGTTTATGCCAGGCTGAAGAATAGCTGCAATTATATCCGTGCCCTTTTTTATTGCCACTGAATTGTTAAGTGGCCTGATTGCTTTTATTTCTGCGGTATTAAAAACATATTCAGCTTTTATTCCATCATGTGCAAAGAAAACATAAGCGGGGATTTTGTTTTGCAAAATGCAAAGCGGCTGTACAGTTGCATAGCGGAGCAGTACATTATTAATTAACAGATTAAAAGGAAAAACAGCCTGCGTATTTTGCGGAACAGATATTTCTTTTGCGGGGAAAATAAGTTCATTACTTTTTAACCTGATGCGGAACTGTACATTATTGATTGTTTGCATGTTCACCTTTCGCTGGTAGTTACTGATGAAAACAAATCCGCTGTTTCCGTTTGAACGGACAGCCCAGCGAAGTGTTGAACTGTCGGCGTTGCTTTTTTGTTTTTCATCCGGGAAGAAAGCGGTTGTCGCCGCAAGCCTTTCACCGAAATCATTTAAAAACAGATGAAATAGTTTATAAGGGCGGTAAGATGATTGTACCTGTCCCCACTGACCCAACGGCGATTGAAAATCGTAATTGATAATGGCATAATCGTTTGGATATTTAGTTGCCTTGCTTTCCTGCATGGTTGATAATTTTCCCAAAGGATTTGTGCCGCCGTGAAACATATAATAGCCCATCAGGTTAGCACCGGCTCCTGTTTTTACATAAGCAAGTGCAGTTACATCACCGGCAGTAATAACAGGTCTGCGGTGATAAGTGATTTGATTTCCGCCACCCATTTCTGCAGTTGCATACGGGTATAAATACCCTTTGAAATTTGCAGTGTCGCTGGCAGAGTATGTAATTAAATCATTGCCGATGCTGTTATCATTTCGCAATGAATCAAATCTGTAGTTATCTGATAAAGGAAGTTCTGTTGTGCGTTTATCCCACGGCGCTTCAGGGTAACTGCCCCACACGGGAATCAGTTCTTTTTGTTTCAGATTACTGCCGGGCCATCCTGTTGCTGTATAATAGGGAAGATCAATGCCTGCATCAACTGCCAGTTTTTTCAAAGTGAGCATGTGTGTTAAACCTGCTGTATTGTTGAAGCGGAATTCATTTTCGATTTGTGTGCCGATGATTGTTCCGTTGTTTTTAAAATAAAAATCCTTTACTTGTTCATGAATCTGTTTGTATAATACTGAAACATAATGCAGATAAGCAGAATCATTCCGTCTTGTTTTTGTTTTTTGCAACAGCCAGTCAGGAAAGCCGCCGTTCCTTACTTCGCCGTGGCACCAGGGGCCAATCCTCAAAAACAAAAACACATTGTGCTTTTTGCACAGAGAAGCGAAGTAGTTTAAATCATTGTTATTTTTCCAGCTCCAGTTGCTTTCTGTTTCTTCATGATGAATCCAGAAAACGTATGTGGCAATCACATCAATTCCTGCTGCCTTCATTTTTAAAATACTCTCTTCCCATAATTGTTTTGGAAAACGGGAAAAATGAAATTCACCCATTGCCGGAAACCAAGGCTTGTTGTTTTTGATGAAGTACAGACTGTTAGCAGAAATAGTGTCGCCTTTCTGATTGTAATTTGTTCCGAATTTTAAATGACCTTCAATAATAGCGGGGATTCCTTTTGAAGCATCAGTATAATATCGTTGTTGGGCTGCAGCAATAAAACAACTGCTGCTGAAACATATCAGCAATAAAAAATTCTTCATCAGTTTTGTTTGTTTTTAATGGGCTTCAGTTCGTCAGGGCTGTCCTTTGTAAAACTGTCCCATGTTTCTTTTGAAGGTGAAATGAACAGGTCTTTTATCAATGAAAGTTCAATTGTTTCTTTGGGTGCAAATTTTTCCGACAGCATATATTTTTTTATACTGTAAAACAATTGCTTTGTGGCAGGATAAGAGGATGTGTCGCTGAGATTTGCGCTGCAAACAATGATTTTTCCATTACCGGTATTTGCTTCAAATAACATTCCAAGCCTGCGGTTCATAAACCATGTGTCAATGGGCTGGGCAAGAGGAGTGAAGTCTTTTGGAAAATCTTCCAGGTGCATGACCTGTGCCGTTTGCGCAATGCTCCACCATTGATAATCGGTATGATACAATGTTGGAAAGTTTTCAAAAACCGGGTGATTGTTTTGCAACAGCATGCCTGTTACATGTGGCGGCCTCATTTTAAACCAGGATGTATTCCAGAATACAGGGGTGAAGTTCATTACTATTTCTTTGCCTTTCACCACTTTGTCAAATGCATTCAGGTAAACCTTCCCTCCACGTTGCAAAACATTTTCCGCTTTTGCATCTAATTCATTGCAGAAATAAATTTCATTGCTGTTGATTGATTCATTCTGTGCGGGATAAACCCAGAAATTCCAATCGTTTGCATAGTCTGTATTCCTGATTTTTATTTCGAGGTTGTATTGTCCCGCCTTTAAAATACTGTTGAGCTGAAACGAAATTTTTCCTGCTGCTTGTGCTGAACCAACTTCAAAATTGTTAGCGGAAAAAACACCCTTTTGCAGAGTGCTGTTTTTTTCATCAGTAATGTTCCATTCAACAATTGCATTGGTAAGTGTTGTTTTTCCGGCATGAAAAATTTCCACACCAGCTTCAAGAGTTTCTGTATTGGTGTACACAAATTTTTTCATGCGGATGAGTGGAACAGTGCTGTTGCAGAAACGTTTAAATTCATTGGCTGAGAAATACGGTTTGCTGTTCCAGAACACATCAAGCAAACCTACCAGGGCGGTTCCCTGGCCGGGGAAATCCTGCAGGCCAAGCAATTGAAAACCTGCTAATCCATTTGTAAGAAAATTCTTTTCTATTTCGGCTTTGTAGCACAACGCCTGCAGTTTGCCTGAAGCCATCATAAAATCTTTTGCCTGCTGCAACATTCCATGTTCGGAAAGATTGTCACGAAACAGTTCGAAATTTTTTGCTTTGTAAACACCTGTGTATTTTTTTATTTCATCAAAGTCCGGATACACACACCATTGTCCCATTTCATGTGTTACATACGGAACTGAAAAGTTTTTAATGGCAGCATAATAGCCTGAGTCAATTTCAGGCTGAGTTGTGTTCCATCGCAAACCTCTTGCACCGGATTTAATCATGTATTCATTGGCAGGAACAAGTGGCCAGCTCATGGCAACTGATGCACCGGTATAAACCCGGCGGTTATCTTTTGCTTTCCAGTAATTGATGAAATCAGTTAAATAAGCAGCCTGGTTTTTTCCTGCAGGTTCATTGCCTGCTGCAAGCATGCAGAATGATGCATAATTACCATAGTAATGCTGCATTCTGTTTGTTTCATCATAAATATACTGATCAATAAATCTTCCATCGCCGAGTGATGTGCCGTGGTTGGGCCATGTGGGAGCTTCGGGTTGCAGATAAAATCCGGTTTTGTCAGCAGCAATGAATGCAGCTTCAGGTGGACACCAGGAATGAAACCGCATGTGATTTAATCCATGAGCTTTTGCTATGCTGAAAATTCTTAACCAATCCTTTTCGTTCATAGATGGATAACCAGTCAATGGAAATTCACAGTTGTTTAAATCGCCTCTTAAAAAAACCGGACGGTCATTAATCGTAAACTGTGTTCCCCTGATGCCAAACTTTCGCATTGCAAATTGCCGTGTGATTGTTTGTTTTTGATTTTTAACACGAATGGTTGCTGATAAGTGATAGAGAGCCGGATCAAATTCATCCCAAAGCAACACCGAATTTCCCATTGGTAAAATCATTTCAACTAAAGAGGAGTCGTTTGCTTTGATGAGAAATGATTTTGTGATTTTTGTTGTTTGATGTTGTTTGCTGCTGTTGAAACTTTTTGCTGAAAGCTGAATAAGAATTTTTTGATCAGTTCTGGTTGAGTTAAGAAATGAGAATTTCGCAACTGCCGATTTGCTTTTAACATCGGGATAGATTTGCACATTTGTAATTTGCACATCAGGCAAAACTTCTGCAAACATTTTTCCAATAATACCGTTCCAGTTGCCTTGTGTATGGTCTGCAACACTGTGTGAGTCGGGGCCCACATTCATGTCTTTAATGCTGTTGTCAATTCGCAAGGTGATGGTATGTTTTCCGGGTGAAATATTTTTTAAACTGAATTCATGCGGCGTTGACAGTGAATTGCATTTGCCCAATTCGCTTCCATCAATCCACACTGTTGATTTGGTGTGCACCCGTTCAAAAAAGAACCGGATATTTTTATTCTTCCATGCTGCAGGAATAATGATTTCTTTCTGATACCATGCTGCGCCAACATAATATTTAGCCGGCGTAAGCCAGAAAGGGATTTTTAAATTATCTGCTGTTCTGTATTTTGCTAATGAAGGACGAAAGAAAAATGAACTGTCGTAAATACTTGCAGTCCATTTTGTATGCAGTGTTACTTCGTCGCCTTTGTTATTTTCTGCCATTGAACCCGGCAGTAAAATTTCATCCTGCATTTTTTTGCTGAACCATTTCTCTTCAATTCCTTTGTTCTCTTTGTCAATTGCAAATTGCCATTTGCCGGCGAGGGAGATTTGCTGTGAGTAAACTGCTGACTGACAGCAAATTATTAAAAGCAGTATAAACCTTCTGAAATGATGGAAGTGCATGAGTATCATTTATATGGTAAAGCTATAGTAAATCACAAAGTAAATTTTTCCGGCAATAAATATTTTCAATCAGGATGGTACAGGATGCAGCAAAAAAAGTCAATAGCTATTTTAGCCCATCTTTTAATAACTAAATTGCTGCTGTATGAGTGAAAAAAAAGTGCTTCGCTTTTTTGCGATAGCCATGCTATTACTTCTTTTTACATCTTCTTATTCTCAAAGCAACTTTAAGGTAACCGGTAAAGTAACTGATGACGCAGGAAAACCTGTTACAGGTGTGAGTGTGGTTGTAAAAGGAACAACAACCGGAACGACAACCGGAAATGACGGATCATTTCAATTGAGTGTGCCGTCAGGTAAATCAGTATTGGTCATTTCTTCCGTTGGCTACATTGATCAGGAAGTTGAAATTAACGACCGCAGTACTATTAATGTAACATTGGTTGCAGGTGCATCAAACCTGCAGGATGTTGTGGTGGTTGGTTATGGTACCAGAAGAAAAGTTGAAGTTACCGGTGCCACTGCATCAATTGCTGGTGACAAATTACGTTCAGTCCAAACAACAAATTTAACACAGGCAATGCAAGGCCGTTTGCCAGGTGTGGTTTCAACGCCAAGCGGTTTCCGTCCGGGTACGGGAAGTGCAATACGTATTCGTGGTAACAGATCGTTAAGTGCAAGCAATGAACCATTATATGTTGTTGATGGGTTTCCGGTAAGCTACACGATTGATGATATGAACATGGCTGATATTGAGTCAATTGATGTTTTAAAAGATGCATCAGCAACTGCTGTTTATGGTGTACGTGGTGCCAATGGTGTTATACAGATTACAACACGTAAAGGTAAAACAGGAAAAATTTCGGTAAGCTACCAGGGAAGTACTTCCTTTGAAAATATTATCCGTCCTTTACCGATATTCAATTCAGTTGAGTTGGCAGATTCATGGCGGCAGGCTTTTTTTGCCGATAAAATGTACACCCGCAACATTGGTACAGCATCTTCAACAAATCCTCTTTTCTATTACCCGACTGCATTGGCTGACGTAGCATTGTTCCGCAACCGTTTTGGAAGTGAAACGCAATGGAATGCCATTAAAAATGCTTATACATGGCTGGCGTACGATCCTGCAAATAATATTTATGTTGCCAAAAAAAGACTTGCCACAGCAGAAGAAAGAGCTGTTATGCAAAACCTTGGTTTGTCGCAGGTGGATAGTGTGGACATGTATGATCCTTCAAAAATTACCAGCTTCGATTGGTTAAACCAGGTTGGTTTGAGGCAGGGACGAACAGACAACCACAGTATTTCAGTAACAGGCGGCAGTGAAAAATTCAAAGCATCATTTAATGCAGGATATTTTAAACAGAAAGGGATTGAATATGCGCAGGATTATACAAGGTTTTCAGTTGGTAATTCAGTAGAGTTTAAGCCGACAAAATTTCTCACATTCGGAACCGCAATGAATTATATTTATGCTGTTACCAATACGAGTACAAGTTCTTATGCAAATGCTTCGGGTATGATTCCTATGACAGTGCCTTATGATACTGCCGGTAACTGGATAATGTTTCCGAACAGGGATCAACAGATTATTAATGCGGTGAACGACCGTAACACTGTGTTAGATGAAACAAAGGCAAACAGGATATTCGGAAATATTTTTGCAGAAATAGCCCTTTTAAAAGGATTGAAATACCGAACTATGTTTGGTTTGGATAACCGCAACTCAATCAGGGGTACGTTTAACGGAGCTCAATCATCCATTCGTTTGGGTAGTGTTGCTAATGCATCACAAACCACCAACCAGGCTGCTTCGTGGGTTTACGATAATATTCTTACTTATAATACAAGAATTAAGTCAGATCACTCGATCAACATTACTTTATTGCAGGAATTGCAGAGCCTCAATCGTTCTTCTTCTTTAACAATGTCTGCAAACAATTTAATTTTTGAATCGCAGAAGTGGTATTCTTTGCAACGTAATACTGATGCTACAATAACAGGTTCAGGTACTTATTCAGCAACACAGTACCTCTCTTACATGGGTCGCCTGGAATACAGCTTCCGGAATAAATACATGATTACGTTCAGTAACCGTTATGATAATTCTTCCGTTCTGGCCGAAGGAAATAAAGGGGCATGGTTCCCTTCTACATCAGTAGCCTGGCAGATTGACCGGGAAAACTTTTTCAATAATCAGCGACTTGTCAGCAGTGCAAAATTCCGTGCAGGTATTGGAAGAGTGGGAAATGCTTCAATTGATCCATATCAAACAGCTGGTCCTTTAGGTTTTACAAACTATAATTGGGGTAATGGTGTAGCTGCTATTGGTGCAGCACCAACAACTTTCCAAACTCCAAACCTTTCATGGGAAAAAACAACGACCATCAATGTCGGGCTTGAATTTGGATTACTTAATAACAGGATTACCGGAACAGTTGACTGGTATAACTCAAGTACAACAGATCAGTTGCAGAGAAGGTCTATTCCTTCTGCAAATGGTGTTGATTTTGTGTTCTTCAACTTAGGTAAAGTAGAAAACAGGGGTATTGAAATTTCACTCAGTACCATGAATGTGAACAAGAAAGATTTTAAATGGAGTTCTGATTTCATGTTCTCTGCCAATAAAGAAAAAATTGTTGATATTGATGGAAGCGGTAATAACAACTTAGCCAATCTCTGGATACTTGGTCAGCCATTACAGGTTTACTGGGGCTTCCAGAAAGATGGAATTTTTCAATATGAAGATACTGTTGCAGGAAAAGGAATACTTGCTACGTACTACTGGCCGAAAAACGGAAAGAACAATGTAAACTATCAGCCGGGCCGAATCAAAATTATTGATGCGAATAAAGACTCTGCATTCAGCCCTGCCGACAGAATTATTCTTGGCTCACACAACCCTGATTTTATAGCAAGTATCGGAAACACATTCGCCTATAAAAACTTCGAACTGAATTTCCTCGTGTATTTCAGAGTGGGAGGTATGTACCGAGTTCCCCGTCCGGGACTTGTTGGCCGCTATCAGTCAAATAAAGTTAATTACTGGACACCGACAAATCCAAGTAATGAATATCAGCAACCAACACAAACAAGTGATATTCCGCTTAACTGGGAGGGACTTACTTACAGAAAAGCAACTTTTGCCAAGTTTAAGAATATTACACTTACATACCGTGTGCCGAAAACAATCACTGATAAAATGCACATGACAGGTTTTTCAATTTATGCAAGTGCAGTCAACCCAATCCTTATTCATAAGCATTCTGATTACGATCCGGAAACTGTGCCTTACAGGGAATTCCCGGGTACAACTACCAACCAGGTAGGTCCAACATCTTACAGCTACAAGAGCTTTGTTATAGGTGTACGACTGGATATGTAATCAATATTGTTTAAAAACTTTAAAAATATTTTTATGAATAAATATTTCAAAATAAGCGGTGGAATAATGGCATTGGCAGGTTTGCTTGCAATTTCATCATGCAAAAAATTTATTAAAGAAGAACTAGTAACCACATTAACTGAAGATTATTATAAAACTGATGGTGGTCTTGAAGACCTCGTAAAATCGGCTTACGCTCCTTTGCAGTGGCGTTTTTCCGGCGAGCAATCATATTGTATGTACAATTTTGGAACCGATGAGTTTCGTGAAGGCGATCAGTTTAATAATGTCCGTTACAATGATTATGATGCGAACCTGAACTCAAACGATGCCTTTACAAACGGTTTATGGACGAACAATTATTCCGGAATACGTCGTTGTAACCAGGGTATTGAAATGATCAGTGCGTTTAACGATGCATCTTCAAAGGTACTTGGCACACAGGCTCAAAGGGATTTACGTATAGCAGAATTAAAAGCACTGCGTGCATTGTATTATTTTCAAATGGTAACACAGTTTGGAGCAGTGCCATTGATAACATCAGTACCGGAAGAACCGCAATATGAATTTCCACGTGCCTCTGTTGCAGAAGTATATTCGCAAATCATCAGTGATTTCAAAGCAGCAGGCCCAGCATTACCCTGGCGTTATACCAGTGCTGACCGTGGCCGTGCAACACGGGCAATGGCTTATCATTTTCTTGCAAAGGCTTATCTTACAAGAGGCAGTGCGGTTAGCGATCAGCGTGGTCAGAAGTCAACCGACATGGACAGTGTGATTTATTATGCTGCTGATGTTATTGCCAACAGCGGTCATACCCTGGAAGCTGATTATAGCAATCTTTTTAATGCAGCTTATCCCGACGGAACAATTCCTGTTCTTGGTCAAAATGGATCAGTGCCTGTAAGCAGTAAGGCGAAGATTGATGCTAACAATGCCAGCAACGAAATCATTTTTGCTGCACAGTTCAGTTCTAACCTTAATCTTGCAACTTCTACCAATAATCAAACACATCTCTTTTATCCTTCTGCTTATGATGCAGGTATTCCAGGTATGGCAAGAGATTTCTTTAACGGAAGACCATTCAGAAGGCTTCGTCCTACTGATTATACCATTGATATATATGATAAAATCAATGACTCCCGTTTCTTCAAGAGTTTTCAAACAGCTTTTTACCGCAACGTAGCTTCCAATGCAAATCTTCCGGTATTTACTGCTTCGAATGCTCCTGATCCAGGTTTGGTAGGTAAACCCCGTGTAGGGATTGGTGATACTGCTGCAATATATATTGTGAACCCGGTTAATTTGCCGCTGTTAACTTCAGCAATTTCTGCTATGCGGTATTATGCTGTTTTTGCACGATACAAACAATCAACTGTTGGAGGAGCCATTTCAACCGACTATACAGGTAATAAATATCTTACTTTGATGAAATTTGGTGATCCTATCCGTTTAACAACCACCAATAACGAAGCAAGAGGGATCCGTAATGGAACCTTTATACGTTTGGCTGAAACTTATTTAATGCGTGCTGAAGCGTATGGCAGAAAAGGTGACTATACAAATGCATTAGCCGATGTGAATGTATTGAGAAACCGTGCTGCTTACAAAGCCAATGAAGCCCGCAGTCCGCAAATATGGCAATTTATGGGCGGCCCCAATACGCTGGCAAATACTTCTGCAACTAATCAGGCAACAACCGATCTGTTTACAACCAATGCTCCGGGTGAATTATATCCGCCTTCAGTAACATCAACCGAAAGCAGGTTTATTCATTTTATATTAAACGAAAGAACCCGTGAGTTGTGCGGAGAATTTTATCGCTGGGAAGATTTGGTAAGAACAGAAACATTGTTCGACAGAACCAAGCTTTACAATCTTGATATCAGCCCTTCGTTTGCAACGTTTCATAAGTTGAGGCCAATTCCATTGTTACAAATGCTGGCTCAAACAATAAACGGCAAGCCAATGTCAACTTCAGATATGGCTGCTTATCAAAACCCCGGTTATTAATTGATTTTATTTGAAAAACCATTTTTATACTGCCCGGTTTTACCGGGCAGTTTTTTTGCAGTAATAAATCACATCTGAACAAGACACTTCTCAACTGTTGAAATAATAACTGCTTCAAATAATTGTGTAAGTAAGAAACACTCACAGGATGGAACAGGACAGCGTAGTTGTTCGCCAACTCTAACTTTAAATACTTTTTTAACTTTAATTGCTGCTATATGATTAAAAGAAAACTATTACGCAGTTGCGTAATAACAGTATTATCACTGTTATTTGTTTCTCAACTTCTCTCACAAAACAATTTCAAAATTACCGGTGTTGTTAAAGATGAATCAGGAAAGCCTTTAGCTGGTGCTACCGTAACAGTAAAGGGGGCCGGTCAGTCGGTAATGACACAAACAGACGGAACATTTTCGATTAACGTTCCATCAGCGACATCAATTCTTATTATTACATCAATTGGCTTTGCTGAACAGGAAGTGCCATTAAATAACCGCACAAATGTAGAAGTAACAATGGCCGGTTCAGCCTCAACGCTGCAGGATGTAGTGGTGATTGGTTATGGTACACAAAAGAAAAAAACTGTAACTGCCGCTGTAGCTAATTTCGACGGGCGCAACCTGGATCAACGTCCTGTATTAAGAGTTGATCAGGCATTGGTTGGTCAAATGGCAGGCGTTACAGTTAAACAAACATCAGGTGCTTTGGGCAGAGGCATCAGCATCCAGGTACGTGGTACAGGTTCCATTTCTGCCGGCAACGAACCATTATATGTTATTGACGGATTTCCTGTTTTAGCTGCCAGTACAAACCAGAATGCCGGATTTACAACAGGCAGCCCTCTTGATAATCTTAATCCTAATGATATTGAATCTGTGCAGGTATTAAAAGATGCTGCATCGGCAGCTATTTATGGTTCAAGAGCTGCCAATGGTGTGGTGATCATTACTACAAAAAAAGGTAAATCAGGAAAACCAAAATTTACATTCAATACGTATGTTGGTTATATGGAGCGAAGCAGAAAGCTTGATATGCTTTCGCCTGAAGAATGGATTGACCGTGCAAAAGAAATTATCAATGCACAATGGGTGGCTTCAGGTACAGGACGAACAGCTTCTCAAACAAATGATCAGCGCAGAACAATCCTTGGATTAGGAGCAGGAACTTTCAATACAGCTTTGATGTATGATGACAGGTGGGATGCTGCGGGACATCCCGGTTTACGCCTGATTGACTGGCAGGATGAAGCATTCAGAAAAGGATTGATGCATAATCACCAGATTTCAGCAAGCGGGGGCAACGAGTTTGTGAAATACTATGTTTCCGGTAATTACAGCAAAACTGAAGGAATGGTCATTCATACCGATTACACCTTCTATTCTGCACGTGCCAATATAGAAGTAACTCCTAACAAGAGAGTGAAATTTGGTTTGAATCTGAATCCTTCCTATTCTGTTAATAACGATCCGGGAGTAGAAGGAAAAGACAATATTCTTCACCAGATGGTCAGCTATACTCCGGTTCAGGAAGATACGATGGGGCTTTATTCAAATATTGGTAAAAATGATCAATACAGGTGGAGCAATTCGCCTAACAGCAATATTGGAAAACTGGAAAATTATAAAGGCGAAACAAAACGTTTCAGAACTATTTCAACAGTATTTGGCGAATACACAATTATTAAAGGACTGAATTTCAGAACTACGATAAACTTTGATAACACTGATAATGTTTCCAAAAGCTATGTGCCGTATTTTGCTGCCGGTTCCCTTGCAGCAAGAAATTCATCTTTAACAACTTTAACGAGTGGTTCATACAACAGTTTCAGAAAACAAACTCTTGTAAATGAAAATACACTCACATACAACAAACTGATTGGGGGAAGACATGATGTAACTGTATTGGCAGGACATTCTTACAATATGGATAAAATTGATCGTGTAACAATGTCTTCAAATGGTGGCTTTAACAGCGCTGTTATTACAACATTAAATGCTGCAAATGCAATAACAGGCAATACCAATGAAACCAGGAATGTATTGATTTCATATTTTGGAAGGATAAACTATTCATTCGACGACAAGTACATTTTCCAGGCAAGTATCCGCCGTGATGGATCTTCAAGGTTTGGTTCAAACAGCAAGTGGGGTAATTTTCCGTCAGCATCAATAGGATGGAGAGCAATTGAAGAAAACTTTATCCGAAACCTGAAAGTCTTCAGTGATCTGAAATTAAGAGCAAGCTGGGGCAAGACCGGTAACTATAATATTGGCGATTACAGTTCTATTCCTCTGCTGGGTGTTAACAATTATACGTTGAATGGTGTGTTGGCATCGGGCCAGGCTCCGGCTGGTATCACTAACCCTGATCTTACATGGGAAACTGCTGCAACATTTGATGCAGGTATTGATTTCGGATTTTTCAATAACCGTTTAACAGCATCAGTTGATTATTATAACCGTTTAAACAGTGCATTGTTGCTTAATGTGCCAATTCTGGCTGCAACTGGTTTCAATACATATCTTTCTAATGCAGGAAAAGTACGAAACAAAGGTTTTGAATTTGAGGTAACTGCCAGAAACATGGTTGGAAAATTTGAATGGACTACAACAGCAAACTTTGCTTACAACACAAATAAAGTTGTTGAGCTGGCAGGTGGTCAGCAGCAGCTGTTAATACCTTCAGCATTTGATATTTCTCACTCAATATTAAAAGTGGGACAGCCGATGTACAGCATATATGTAGTGAAAATGATTGGAATACTGTCAGCAAAAGATATTACAGATGGTGTGGCAAAAATGAGTGGTGAAGTGGAAGGTGATCCTAAATATGAAGATTATAACAAGGATGGTGTAATTGATGCAAATGACCGCCAGATTGTTGGCAGGCCAACTCCAAAGTACACATGGGGAATTACCAATTCATTCCGTTACAAAGGTTTTGATCTGAGCATTTTCATCCAGGGGCAAAACGGTGGACAGATATATTCATTGCTTGGTCGTGCATTGAGCAGAACCGGACAGGGTTTTACTGATAATGCAATTGGATTGTACAGGAACAGATGGCGTTCTGCTGCCGATCCCGGAGACGGATTGATCAGTAAAGCATATTCCACATTTGGACGTATTAAGAATACCGACTGGATGTATTCATCTGATTATATCCGTGTACGCAACGTCACATTGGGTTACGATCTTGGGAAAGCAATCAATTCCAGGTTCATTCAAGGTGCAAGAGTTTATCTCACTTTAGAGAACTTCTTCGGAAAAGATAAGTATTATGGTGGTTTTAATCCTGAAGCTGCCAATACAGATGTGAGCGGAAGTACTGCTTACCCCGAACCGGGCGATTATGGTGGATTACCAATTCCGAAATCTTTAATCTTTGGTTTAAACTTCACCTTTTAATCAACCTTAATATTTATTACAATGAAGAAATTAATTTATATATTTTCTGCACTTACGCTGATTGTTTCATCGTGCACCAAAAAGCTCGACCAGGTGCCCATTTCATCAGCAACAACTGCTACATTCTATACGCAAAAGCAGGATTTTATCACAGCATCAAACGCTGTATATAATTCATTGAGAGCATGGCCCGACCGTCAATTGAATTTATCTGAAACAAGATCAGATAATTTATACGCAGTATCAGATGGTGGTGTAAGAGATTGGGAAGGCATCAACAGTTTTCATAAAACAATCGCATCAAATCCTTATGTGATTGAAGCGTGGAATGCAAATTACAATGGTATTTACAAAGCCAATGTATTGCTGGATCAATTAACGAAAAACGGCTCTGTAATTACTGATGCACCTTTGAAACTGCGTATTGAAGCCGAAGCGAAGTTTTTGCGTGCTTTCTTTTACTTTGATCTGGTACGTTGGTTTGGTAAAGTTCCGTTGATTGACAAACCTGTAACTGCAAATGAGGCTCTTGAAATTTCACGCAGCAATGTTGCTGATGTTTATGCACTCATCATTTCTGACTTACAGTTTGCAGCAGCTAATCTTCCCGATACGTATGCAGCTGCAGATAAAGGAAGGGCTACCAAATGGGCAGCTAAGGGAATTCTGGCAGAAGTGTATATGACCCGTTCAGGTCCCACTTACAGCATTGAAGGGCCTGGTCTTGGTTTGAATGAGTGGGGGCAGGCACTTACATTGTTAAATGAAATTATTGCCAGCACCAGGTTTTCATTTTTGTCAAGTTATTCTTCCATCTTTTCTTACACCAACGAAAACAATGCAGAAGTTGTTTTTGATATACAATATGTAAGTGGGTTAAGCCCTGTGGTAGGCAGCACATTTCCCTGGGTTTTGTCGCCCGATCCATGGTTCCAGGCAAATGGAAAAATTGCAATGGGCGGTTTAACAATACGTCCTGTTTCAACAAATCTGTTAAATTCATATGATGCTGCTGACACAAGAAAGGCATTTTGTATCCAGGCTGGATATACCTACAATGGTGTTACTGAAACAAGGTCTTTCTTTAAGAAGATGGTTGATCTTACAAAAGCACCTGCAACCAACAGGCTTGACTGGCCGTTAAATTTTATAGCACTTCGTTACACTGATGTGTTAATGCTGAAAGCAGAATGTATTTTACGTGGTGCAACAGGTGGTACACAGGCCGAGGTTGATGCAATTGTTACGCAGGTTAGAAATCGTGCTGGTATTGCAGGTACAGCTTCTGGAATTACACTTGCACAATTGCTTGATGAACGCAGAAAGGAATTTGCAGCTGAAGGATGCCGCTGGCATGATTTGGTGCGTAGTGGTAATATTGAGGCAATTATGACTGCTTTTGATACAAGTGATGATGTACTGAATGCCATGCAGCCATTTAATAAAAATTATATTATCTATCCGGTTCCGCAAACGGAGTTGGATGTGAAATCCGGTTTATATACTCAAAATCCGGGTTATTAAAAAGGATGTAAGCTTTTTGATATCCGCCCCCGGGCGGATATTTTTTTTATCCCTACGCAAACGATTGCGTAAATACTAACAACCTTTCAGGATGGAACAGGACAGAGCCGAATATCTTTAACAGTAATTTAGTAGCCGTTTAGGACATGGTGCCTGAACACCCAAACCTGATTGCTTAACTGAAATTAATTGCTGATGTGTTTGCCGATACGATTTGCCGGGCATTTTTCCTTACGTTTAACCGTTCAGTTTTTTTTACGACAAATAGTTGCTGCCAAACTATCTCCACGCAATAGAAATTTCTCTTATCTCAGTGTTATTGATGTCTCATTCAAGTATTGAATCAATTAAATGACTCTTCGTGATATGTATAAGATTATGAAACAGGTACTCATTATTGTTGCGCTTACAACATTTTTGTTTGCATGTAAAACGAAGTTCGATGATTATTACAGCCGTCCGGCTACTCTCGAACAGCCAATTTACCAGGTTCTGCAAGCTAAAGGAAACTTTGCCAGCTTTCTGAAGCTGGTTGACAAAGCAGGGTATAAAACAACTTTGTCTTCTGCAGGCTACTGGACTCTTTTTGCTCCGCATGACTCAGCCTTCGCTGTGTATTTTGCTGCAAACAGCATCAGTAATGCTGATGCACTTGATTCTGCAGCATGCCGCAAAATTGTTACTTACTGCCTGGTGTATAACTCCTTTAAGCAGGAGCGTATTTCAGATTACCAGAGTAATATTGGCTGGGTGGAAAATGCTGCTTTTAAACGCAGAACGGCTAATTACACCGGCATTTACAACACAACAAATACATCCGGGGCATCTATAAAAGCAATCGCTTCCAACAGGAATAACAACGGTGCTTTATATTATGTTGATGCTGATAATAACAATAAGTATATCCCCATTTATGAAACAAGTTTTATGAATGGAAAAGGTTTGTCGGCTGTTGACTATAACTATTTTTATCCTAACTCAGTTTATACAGGCTTTAACATAGCTGATGCTAAAGTTGTTGAGAAAGATATTGCTGCTGAAAATGGTGTTATTCATGTAATTAATAAAGTAATTACTTCTCTGCCGAGTATTGATGAGTATATTGGAAGTAATGCCAACTACAGTGAGTTTAAAAAAATACTTGATCGTTTTCTTGTTCAGTACGTTTTAAACCAGAACGTAAGTGTCAATTACAAAAATATTTACGGCACACCTGCTGACATATTTACCAAAGTTTACAATTCAAGTCTTGCGTTTTCTCCCAATAATGAAAACTTCCTGAAACTGCAGGATAATGATGGCCAGGCAGATTCTTACTCAATTTTTGTACCTGAAAATGCAGCACTGACCAATTATATTAATACAGTTCTGCTGGAGCATTATCCAAGCCTGGAAGCTTTGCCCGTTAATGTGATTTATGATTTTGTAAACGCACACATGTGGCGCACAGCAGTATGGCCAACCAAGTTTGCAACGACTTATAGTTCAGTTGGAGAAGAAGCAAGGTTTGACAGAAATACAGACATCATTGATAAAAAAGTACTCAGTAATGGTATGTTTTACGGTACCAATAAAGTACAGGAAGCAAATGTGTTCAGCAGTGTATATGGTAAAGCTTATCTTGATCCCAAGTATTCAATCATGACAAGTTTGCTGAACCTTGATCTGAAATACCAGATTTCAAATATCCGCCAGAATTATACACTCTTCCTAGTTGACAATGCAACAATCAATGCTGCGGGTTATATTGCCGATCCTACTGTAAGTAATAATATTAATGAACAATGGCGTTACACACCTCCGGGTGGCGGTACGGTTCTAACAGGATCATCAGTGCTGGTACGTTTACAACGCATTCTGAATATGCACGTAATACCCGGCAGAGATATTACCGATCTTTCAGGTAATGGTGTAGGAATGTCTTATGGCGGTGAATTTGTGAAGTTTAATAATAACACAGTCATTTGTGCAGGTAATGGAGATGCCGGAACATCAGCTTCGGTAACGGCTAAAAAAACGGCTAAAAACGGAACAGTTTATTATATTAATAATCTGCTTCAGTTCAGCGAAAAAACAATCGGCAATCATCTGAATACATTAGGCGGAACTTCAACTGCTTCTCCCTATTACTATTATGTACAATACCTGAAAAACTCAGGCAACTACAACACAAGTACCGGAGAAATTGTTTCGGTTGCATCGGGCTCATTTTATACATTTTTTGTACCAAACAATACGGCTATTCTGGCAGCAGTTAATGCCGGACTGTTACCCGGTACCGGTACTGCTCCCAATAAAGTTCCAAAGCTCACCGGCTTTACAGCCGCCGAACGGGAAGCTGTTCTGGCATTCCTTTATTATCATATTCTGAACAAGAAAAATATTGGAACAGACGGTCAGGAGAGCGGAACGTTTGAAACGCTGTTCAAGTTTTCAAATGGTGATCCTTCAACCATATTTGTCAATAACACTACTCCTAATAACATTGTAATGAATGATATGATGAGCAGATCTGCGAATGTAATTGTTTCATCAAGTAACAACCTGAGTAACAGGTGTACCATTCATCTTATTGATAATTACCTGAGATCAAATTAAAAAATGACCCAAACACGTAAATATATGTGGACTAAATTTTTGAAGCTGTTTTCCTTTACTGTTTTGTTTACAGTTGTTGGACTGGCTGCATTTGCGCAGGCTGTTGTAAAAGGAAAAATTACGGACAAGGACGGTAAACCTATCCAAGGCGTATCGGTAGCTGAATTAGATGCCGATAACCGTATTGTGCGAGGTACACAAACAGATATTGAAGGAAACTTTGTTCTGAAAAATGTAAATTCAAAAAACAGAATTTCATTTTCAAACATCGGGTATAAAACTGTTACACAAAGGCTGAATGGCCGTACAACCGTTAATCTTTCACTTGATGATTCGCAAGGTGATCTGGGAGAAGTGGTGGTGGTGGCAAGACCATCGCATTCAAATGGTCTGGTTAATATTCCTGAAAAAGATTTAACTACTGCGGTTTCAAGAATCAGCGCCAAAGAAATGGAAGAAATGGGCGCACCAAGTATTGATCAGCAATTGCAGGGACGTATGAGTGGTGTTGATATTACAGCAACAAGTGGTGATCCCGGTGCAGCAATGAACATCCGCATCAGAGGTGTTTCATCAATCAACTCTACCGGTATTCCAATGATTGTTCTTGACGGAATGCCTTATGAAACTGAAATACCAAGCGACTTTAACTTTGGTACTGCTGATGAACAGGGATATGCTCAGTTGTTGAATATCTCCCCGTCTGATATCAGGGATATTACTGTGCTGAAAGATGCGGCTGCAACTGCTATGTGGGGCGCAAAAGCTGCAAATGGTGTGTTGGTTATTACAACAAAAAGAGGAACAATTGGTAAGCCTTCCATAACATACAGCTTTAAAGGAACAATGAATTTTGTTCCTAAGCCTATTCCGCTGTTAAATGGCGATCAGTACTCTACACTTATTCCTGAGGCTTATATGAACAGGAATGGTTCTACTTTAAACTCAATAGAAAACAGGGAGTTTAACTACGATCCTAATGATCCTTACTGGTATCATAACTACAGCAACAATACAAACTGGATTGAAGCTATTACCAGGCAAGGTTACCAGCAGGATCATACAGTGAGTTTGAATGGCGGGGGTGAAAAGGCCAAGTACTTTGCTTCTGTTGGTTTTTTTGATCAGAAAGGAATCACTATCGGTACAGGTTTGCAACGTGTAAACACACGTATCAACCTTGATTATACCGTTTCGGAAAAAATAAAATTCTTCACCAGTTTTTCTTATACCCATTCAAACCAGGCAAGAAACTATCTGTCCAGCAGCGAATCAACCATCCGTGGCATGGCTTATATTAAAATGCCTAACCAGAGTGTGTTTGAATACAATGAACTAGGTGATTTAACAACAAACTATTTTTCACCTGCTAAAAATGTACAGGGACAATACAGCCGCATTTATAATCCCGTAGCTATGGCAGATAAAGCAAAATACACCGTATTGGGCGACAGGATTATTCCACGTTTTCAGGTTGATTACGACATTATTAAAAAAGTATTGAAAGCTACGTTTGACGTACAGTTTGATATTAACAATACAAAAAACAACAGCTTCCTGCCGCAGATTGCAACAGGACGACCCAATACAGAAACTGTTGTTAACAGGGCATATGATGGAGATATTGATGCATTTAGTGTTGGAACCAAAGCAAGTTTGATTTATACTCCTCAAATAAAAAATGAAAAGCATAATGTACAGGCTTACACAAACGTTTTTACGAATGATTACAGAGCTGTGTACCAGGAAATGATGACATCAAACACGGCATCTTCATTGCTGGTGGATCCTTCTATTGCATCCCGTACACAAAATGCTGAATTAAATGCCGTGTCGGGTACAACACAAAGCCGTTCAGTGGGTGCTTTAATTGGTGTGCAATACGGGTATAAAGATAAATACCTCATCAACGGTACAATCCGTGCCGATGGTAACTCAAGATTCGGGCCTAACTACAGGTATGGTACGTTCCCTTCAGTTTCTGTAAGATGGAGAGCATCAGAAGAAAAGTTTTTGAAAAACTTCAAGAAATTAAATGATCTCAGTTTCAGGGCAAGCTGGGGTATTGCGGGTGAAGTGCCCCGTTATGATTACCTGTTTTATAACCGGTACACAACTTATGGTTATACATACCTGGATCAGGCTGGTATCTATCCGTCAAGTATGGAACTGAAGAACCTGAAATGGCAAACATTAACCGGTACCAATATCGGGTTTAACCTCAGTATGTTTAATTCAAGATTGCGCCTTGATGCTGAAATTTACAAGAACAGAACAAATGATATGTTTTTTGACGGGTTGCAGATTGCATCTTATACCGGTTACAGTTCATTGTTCATGAATGTGGGTACAATGGATAACCAGGGATGGGAAGTTGCAGTGTGGACACAGCCTTACAAAACCAAAAATGTTACACTTGGGTTTGATTTTAATATTTCTGCCAATCAGAATATCATTCGTGAAATTTCGGAACTCTATCCAAATCAGAGAGGCGATGTAACCAAGAACGGGGAATATCTCCGTATGCTGCAGATCAACAATCCTTTTGGCTCTTTTTATGGTTATAAGTATAAAGGCGTTTATAAAGACAAAGCATCAACCATTGCATCCGATGCAAAGGGCAATCCGATCATTGGTCCAAATGGTCAGATTATTTACACAAGGTTTAACTATCCTCAAACAGATTATGTTTTCCAGCCTGGTGATGCAATGTATGAAGACATCAACCATGATGGTAATATTAACTACATGGATGTTGTTTACCTCGGTAACAGCAACCCGAAATTATCAGGTGGTTTTGGCCCTTCGTTAACCTGGAAAAATTTAAAGGTTTCTACTTTCTTCAGTTTCCGTTGGGGATATGATGTTGTTAACGGAACCAAGATGAACACAACGAATATGTACTACTTCGATAACCAGAGTACAGCAACGCTCCGCCGCTGGAGAAAAGAAGGTGATGTAACCGATATGCCACGGGCAATTTATAATGCAGGTTTCAACTGGCTGGGTAGCGACCGTTATGTGGAAGATGCTTCTTATATACGCTTCAGAACAATTACAGCACGTTATAACCTGGACAAAAAACAACTGAAAAAGGTTGGAATGAGGTCGTTCAGTATTTATGTTACTGCTGAAAACTTATATACGTTTACCAATTACCTCGGACAGGATCCTGAAATATCTACACGTGGTTCCGATCCTTTCAGGGTAGCATATGATTATTCAATGACTCCTCCTTCAAGAAATATTATTTTAGGTATAGTTGCCGGATTTTAATACTAAAAAAGAAACATGAAAACGAGATTAATTATACTGAGCTTTTTATTTGTTGTGGTTGCTGCGGCATTAACCGGCTGTAAGAAATGGCTGGATATGAAACCACAGGATGGCATCATTAAAGAAGAATTCTGGAAAACCAAAGAACAGGTGCAGGCCTCTGTAATTGGCATCTATTCATCTATGCTGGAATCTTCTTCAGGTACCTATGCCACCACCGGGTATATTCCTTCGCTTTCAGAATTATTATTTGTTTGGGGCGAAAGCAGGGCTGATAATGTTGCCAGTGCAACTATTGCAGGCGCTGATGATGTTTCACTGGTTAATGTAAATATCCAGCCAACTAATGTAAATGCCAACTGGCGCCCGCTTTACCGTACAATCAATTTCTGTAACACTGTTATCGAAAAAGCACCGGAAGTACTGAAAAACGATAACACGTTTACTCAAACACAACTCGACAACTATCTGAGTGAAGCGCTTACAGTCAGGGCGTTGATGTACTTCTACTTAGTAAGAACTTTTGGTGATGTTCCTTTGAAGCTTGATGCAACTTTGAGCGATGAAAATATTACTCCCATTCCCAAAACTTCCAAAGATTCAGTTTTGCTGCAAATTGTGGCTGATCTGAAACTTGCAGAAGGAAAAGCAGTAAAAACATTTGGTGATGTTGCTTCTGATAAAGGAAGAGTTACGGTGTACACGGTCAATACCATCCTTGCTGATGTGTATTTATGGATGGATAAGTACAATGAATGTATTACGGAGTGCAACAAAGTAATCAGTTCAGGAAAATTTGGCTTGATCAGGGGAGCTTCAGTTAATCCTCCCATTTATGATTACAACGATGATTGGTTTAATACTCTTTACTTCAACGGTAATTCAAATGAAGGAATTTTTGAACTGCAATTTAGTCTGCAGCGTCTTAATCCGTTCTATAATATGCTTTCCTCACCGGGTTTAAGAAAATGGAATGCAACTGCTGATTTAATGGACCGTGTATTTTCAGTTGACTATACAAACGATCAGAATTATGATATAAGAGGCGATGGAGCATCAGTACGTGCAGCAACTCAAACAATCTGGAAATATGCAGGAGCATCAGCAACTGCAAGCCGAACTTTAGATCAGAGTTTTGCTCATTGGTTCTTTTACCGCTATGCTGATGTGTTAATGATGAAAGCAGAAGCGTTGAATGAAACAGGTGATGGACAAGGTGCTCTGGATATTATTAATACGATCCGCACAAGGGCCAATGCACTTGCTTCAACAGCATTAACACCAGGGCCAACCGATAAAGTGCTGATCCAGGATTATATTTTGCAGGAGCGTGCAAGGGAATTCTGTTTTGAAGGAAAACGCTGGTTTGATGTGTTACGTAATGCAAAACGTAATAATTACGAAAGGTTATCTCTGCTGCTGAATATGGTTGCCATCAGTGCACCTTCAAACATGCAGCAATCGGCGCAGGCAAAACTGAAAGATAAAAACAGCCATTACTTACCCATCTATATATACGAATTACAGACAAACAAATTATTAGTACAAAACCCCTTTTATAAATAATAAAAGCAGTTTATGAAAAGAAAACTCTTTCTCATAGCAGGTATCATCAGTATTTATATTGCTTCGGTAACAATACCGGGTTGTAAAAAAATTGATATTGTTGAAACCACAACAGCGGATGTAAACATTGTCGGGTATCTTGACAAAAATCTGGATTCCTTTTCATTGTTCCGCCAGATACTTGAACGTACAGGAACAGCTGCATTTTTAAATGCATATGGTGCTTATACTTGTTTTGCACCCACAAACAGCGGGGTAACGACATATTTAAAAACTATCGGAGCAAGTTCTGTTGATGCCGCCGATTTGAATGTGCTGAAAGATATGGTGCGCCTGCATTTATTGAGCGATACATTATATACCAGTTCTTTTACAGACGGCAAAATGCCCGTGATAACCATGTATGGTCAATATCTTGTAACATCTGTTGTAAACAAAGGTGGTACTTCAAGTTATGTTGTAAACAGGCAGGCAAGTGTACTTAATTCCAACATAAAAGTAGGCAATGGTATTATTCATGTACTGGATAATGTGTTAACTCCTGCAGTTAAAACAATTGCTCAGCAATTAGAGGCAAACAGCAGCTATTCTATTTTTGTTCAGGCAATGAAAGAAACTGGTTTCTATACCAGGCTGAATACTGTTGACAGTGATACATCTAAGCGCTGGGTAACTGTACTGGCAGAAAGTAACCAGGCTTTAGCTGATAGTGGTTTCACAAGTTATGCTGCTTTAAAAGCAAAATACAGCCAAACAGGTAATCCTGCTCTTGCAACCGACAGTTTGAATATGTATGTAGCCTACCATGTAAGCCAGGGGTTAAAATTCCTGGGCGATATTATCACTTCGCCCACGCATGAAACATGGCTGCCCCAGGAAGTTGTAAGTGTAAAACTGATTGATCAGAACGTAATCATTAACCAGGATGAGTTCAATGGAGTTCTTGAACTTGGGGTTGTGCTTGACAGGGTTAAGAGTGACAACGCTGCTACAAACGGTGTATGGCACGATGCAACGGCACACTTTATGGTGAAGTACAGAAAACCTACTGCTTTGTACTGGGACGTTTCTTCATTTGATGAAATTAAAAAGCTGCCTGCATATTATAAGAAAGGCAATTACAATTTTGCCCGTGCAACAGAAGCTGATAATCCAATCAAGGATCATTATTGGGGTTGGGGTCCGTTAGCAGGTACAAATACACTTTCTTATTTGTATTCAGCTTCAAGCTCTGTAACAAACTATTGCGTAAACAGCGATGTAAATATGCTTCCGATGGGTTTGCCAAACCGACCTATCTGGTGGGAAATGAGAACACCGCCAATTGTAAAAGGAAAATACAAAGTGTGGATTTGCTATGCATGGCAAAAGCAATCTTCAAGCTCCAACATGCTTTGCCAGGTTGAAGTAAACGGTCAGCTGATGCAGCGTACTATGAACTTTACAGAAGCAAGACCCACAGGAACGGATGCTGAACTGGAAGCGATTGGTTGGAAAAGATACATTGAAAATGCAGGAACCGGCAACAGGCAGGCAGCAAGATTAGTTGGTGTTGTTGAATTTAAAACAACACAGCAGCAAATCATCCGCATTACTCCTTTAACGGGAACGCAGAACAATAATAATCTTGATATGATTCACTTTATTCCAATTGATCAGGATCAGATTTTACCAAGGTTCAGACCAGATGGCACAATGGTTTATCTGTAATTAAAAAGAAAGAGGTTAAAAAATGAAAATAACAGTTATGATGCGCAGGTATAAATGGTTTTCTTCTCTTGCAACTGCTTTGGTGATTCTTTTGCTGAACGGATGTTCCAAGATGACGGACGATCATAATTCAGTAACAGATCCTTCATTAAATAAAAATCTGCTGGAGTTGATTAACGGTAACCCGCAACTCAGCACTTTCGCAAAATATCTTACTCAAACAGGGTATGATCAGGTAATTGCTTCTTCAAAGGATTATACAGTGTTTGCACCTTCAAATACAGCCGTTGCTTCGCTTGATGCGGGTGTGGTAAACGATCCTGTAAAGCTGAAGAAGTTTGTTGGTAACCATATTACGGCACAATTGTGCAATACCAACGCAATTACTCAAACAAAGCGTTTGCTGATGCTCAGTGGTAAGTATAACAATATGCTCCGTGAAAAAATTGAGAGCGCAAGTATCAGCTCTGCCAACCAGTATGCATCAAATGGCTTGCTGCAGGTAACAGATAACATACTGCCTGCCCTGGATAACTGCTGGGAGTTTTTAAGTAATAACGCAAATGCACCTGCTAAGCAGAAGGCATTTATGCTGTCATTGTTCAGAAATGTGTATGATGTAACTAATGCAGTTGTAATCGGGATTAATCCAAATACAGGTGACCCGATTTACCAGGCAGGTACTGATTCTGTTTATACGAATCTGTTCTGGAACAAAGTACACGACCTGAAGAATGAAGGCAAACAATACACGTTGTTTATGCTGGCTGATGGAACATGGGATAGTGAAGTAACGAAGTTTCTTCCCTATTATGTTACAAACACAACAGACAGTAATACACTTGTTACAAGCTGGAACGTGGTAAAAGATTTTGCTGTTGATACAGTTTATGATCCGTCAACAATTCCTGATACGGTTGTATCAAAATTCGGAACAAAACTCCCGGTTGAAAAATCAGCCATTGTAAAAACAATCAAAACAAGTAATGGTATTGTTTATATCATGAACAAATTAAATGTTCAGCCTGCAAGTAAATTAAAAACGTATCTGATCCAGGGAGAAAATTATTCATGGTATGCTACGTATAAAAGAAGTAATACTTACTTCAGAGAAAAGTTTAATCCTGTATCAGGTTCAAATTATACCGATGTATTGGTTTATAATCATGGAGTATCATCTTTCTGGCTGCGTTACGATATCCAGGAAGTGCCGTCCATCAAGTACAAAGCTTATTGGGTTGCTGTAAATGATTTTATCGGAGCTGCCTATACTCAAAAACTGGCACCTGGTCTTCCTGCAGCAACCACGTTTGCTTATACATCAGTGCCTGTAAATAATTTCAGCGAAGTATATATTGGTGAGTTTACCATGAGCAAATATTCTCCGGTTTACAATATTTACTTGGTGGCTGCCGCAACAACTGTTGCTGCAACCAATCCGTTAATATGTGATTATATAAAACTGGTACCTAGCTTATAATAATCTGCGATTACTAAAATGATATTTGTGATGACAAAAATGAACATACATAAACTGGCAAAAGGATTTGTACTTGTTTTGGCTTTGATTACTTATTCAGGAGTACTTGCCCAAAAAAGTAAAACCGCCCCGGCTGATTCTTTGGTAAAAAGAGTAACCGGTATAGTAAAAGATGATGCAACAGGCAAGGGCCTTGCAGGGATCAGTGTAAGTGTTAGGGACTTTTCGGCTGCCATTACCGATGATGACGGAAAGTTTACGTTAAAAGTACCTTCGTATGATGCTGATGTTGTAATTACAGGTGAAGGTTTTGACACCAAACAGGTTTCTTTAAAAGGCCGGAATCAGTTTACGGTTTCGTTACTGTACGAATCTAATACTTCATTCCAGGAGTCCGTTATTCTTCCAACAGGTAAAATGCAAAAACGTAACCTTACCGGATCTGTAACAGGGGTGAATGTAAACTCAAGCTGGAAGCGTCCGCTTGAAACAGTTGATGGTTTACTGCAGGGACAGGTACCCGGTTTAAACGTAATCAGAAGATCAGGAGCTCCCGGCGCCGGTGCTAATTTGTTTTTGCGTGGTTATAATTCTTTATATGCAACAAATGCTCCGCTGATTGTTGTTGATGGAATGATTTATGATGCCAAAGATTATGGTACAAGTTTAATTGCTAATAATTACACCAACCCGCTTTCTTTAATTCATGTAAGTGATATTGATAATATTACTGTTGTTAAGGATGCTGCTTCTATTTATGGAACAAAAGGTGCAAATGGTGCAATCATCATTACAACTTCAAGAGCAGAAAAACAAGCTACGTCAATTGATTTTGGTGTTTATGCAGGCATCAATCAAAGGCCTGATTTTCTTCCCGTAATGAATGCTGCTGATTACAGGGTTTACCTTGGCGAAATTTTACAAAGCAAGGGACTGTCTGCCAGCCAGATTACTTCTCTTCCATACATGAATGATGATACTACCGGTAATAATGATTATTACAGGTATCATAACAATACAAACTGGCAGGACAAAGTTTTTCAAAACAGTATCAACACTAACTATTTTCTGAAAGTAACAGGTGGTGATAATATTGCAACGTATGCTTTAAGTGTTGGCTATACAAAAAACAACGGTGTGGTAAAAGGCACTGATTTATCCCGTTACAATACACGCTTTAATGCGCTTTTTAACTTTACGAAAAAGTTTACAGGTGTAGGAAATCTTGCTTTTACATATAATGAGCAGAAGCTGAAATACCAGGGAATTGCCGATAAGTTTGCCCCTGTTTACCTCGCTCTTACAAAGTCGCCTTTTTTAACATCGCATGAAGTAAACAGTAAAGGTGTGTTTTCACCAAACTTTGAAGATACAGATATACTTGGCATCAGCAACCCGTCTGCATTGATTGAAAACATGCAGGCAAGCAACAGGTATTACCGTTTTTTTGGTTCGTACCAGTTTAAGTACGAAATAAACAGGAACCTGAATGTTTCAACTATGTTTGGAATTTTGTTTGACAAGGTAAGAGAAAACATTTTCATTCCACGTAAAGGTGTGGCAAATGATACACTAAGTAATGCAATTGCCGACAGCCGTTTAGGTAACCAGGTGAAACGCCTCTTTACATTGTATTCTGATTCAAGAATTGAATACAAAAAAACATTTAAACGCAACCACACTTTTGAATCAAGACTGGGCCTGCGTTATCAGCAAAATAAAGCTGAACAGGATTTTGCTTTAGGTTACAACTCAGCAACAGATGATCTTGTAAGTGTTCAGAATGGTGTAACGGCGTTGCGTACTACCGGTGGTGGTATTGGTCAGTGGAACTGGTTAAACACCTATTTCAGTGCCGATTACGGATATAAGGATAAACTCTTTGTAACAGTTAATGCAGCAATGGACGGATCATCCCGCTTTGGTCAGCAGGCAAAAAGCGGTATTTCCATCAATGGTAATCAGTTTGCTGTAATGCCTTCAGTTGGCGCTGCATGGCTGCTTTCATCTGAAAAATTCATGAAAGAATCAAAGATTGATTTATTAAAAGTTCGTGTTAACTACAGCATTGCCGGTAATGATGATATTGGTAATTACAACAACCGTCAAACATATACTTCACAGAATTTGCTGGGTATGCAGGGACTTGTAAGAAACGGAATATCTAATCCCGCCATTCAGTGGGAAACTGTAAAGAAAATCAACTTCGGTGCAGATATTGCTTTCTGGAACGAACGTTTTACTGTAAGCATGGATGTGTTCAGGTCTAAAACAACGAATATGCTTGTTTATGAAAACCTGATTACAGCAACAGGTTTTAATACAGCACTCACAAACAGCGGTTCATTAAAAAATACAGGTGTTGAAGCATCCGTTCAGGTTCGGTTGATTAACAGCGCCAAATGGAAATGGGATGCAGGAGTAAATATTGCAACTGTTGATACAAGAATCGGCAACGTACCAAATAATAAAATTGTTACTCAATATGCAGGCGCTGATATTCTTTCATATACCGGAAGCCGTGCAGGAATTTTTTATGGATATATAGCGCAAGGTGTGTTTTCAACAGTTGGACAGGCGGGTGGATTAAAGAAAAAGAATACAGATGGTTCATACAGTTACTTTGGTGCGGGTGATGTGCATTTTGCCGATTTAAATGGTGATCTGATTATTGATGAAAACGATATGCAGGTAATTGGTGTATCAACTCCTGATTTCTTTGGAAGCTTCAGTACCACACTTACATACAAACGTATTCAGCTCGATGCACTGTTTACGTTCTCGCAGGGTAATGATGTGTTTAATTACCAGCGTTACAGACTTGAATCAGCAAGTGGAGTTGAAAACCAGTTAAACAGTGTAAGAAACCGCTGGCGTACAGATGGGCAAGCGGCAACAATGCCTAAAGCAACATATGGCGACCCGATGGGTAACAACCGTTTCAGCACAAGATGGATTGAAGATGGTTCTTATATCAGGCTGCGCACTTTATCGCTTAGCTATAATATTCCGTTTAAAGACAAGTTCCTGAAAAATGCTTCAGTATATGTAACAGGTAATAACCTGCTCACTTTTACAAAATACATGGGCTTTGATCCGGAATTCAGTGCAGGTACAAGTATGTTTAACCAGGGAATTGATACCGGGCTTGATCCCTTGTTTAAATCTGTTCTTGCAGGTATCAGGTTTGGTTTGTAAAAAAAGAAATTGAGTTAAATAAAAAACTGTTCACACAGTGAAAAAGAAATTTATGAAGCGTAATTTAATTTTATCAGTTCTCGTTCTCTTCCTTATTACAGGTATAACCGGCTGTAAAAAATTATTCGACATTAAGCCGAAAGATATGCTTGATGAAAGCCAGATGTACCAGAACGTGTATGACGCCGACGCTGCTGTTATTGGTATTTACGGTAAGTTTATGGGACTGGCTGACGAATATGTTGTATTGAATGAACTTCGTGCAGATTTGCTGGATGTAACCAATAATTCCGACGAGTACCTGCGCCAGATCAGTACACATACTGTTACAGAAAACAATCCCTACGCAAGTCCTAAGCCTTTCTATGAACTTATTCTCAACTGTAATGATGTGATGGAACATTTCATTGTTATGAAACAGGAGAATAAAATGAAAGAAGCTGAGTTTAACCAGCGTTATTCTGATATTGGAGCATTACGCTCATTTCTTTACCTGCAGCTGGGGATTCATTACGGCCAGGTGCCTTATGTAACCAGTTCATTAAAAAATGTAGATGAAGTAAAAAACACTGCAAATTTTCCAAAGCTCCCGTTCAATACATTACTTGACAGCTTAATTAATTTTACAGAAAATCTGCCTTTCAAAGATGTATATCCAACAGGAACAAATCTGAATATTACTGTAGATGGTTATCCTACAGAAAAATTCTATGTTAACAAAAAGTGTTTGCTTGGTGATTTGTATTTATGGAAGAATGATTATGTAAAGGCGGCTACTTATTACAGGCAGGTAATGGAAATTGCCACATCAGGCACCGCAGGTGAACAATATTATTCACAATATAAAATTGGTTGGTATGGTACTGTAGGTTCTACAGGTGCTTATCCTTTTTATGTTGCTTATTCAAGAGCTGGTGATGCTTCAACATTAGCTTACAGCGACGGCTGGCGTTATATTTTTGAAACACCGTGGACCTCAGATCTGTTCAAACGTGAATGGGTATGGGTACTTCCTTTTGACAGTAAATTCAAACCTGATAACAGTTTAATCAAACTTTTTTCACCGGTAAACGGCAACTATTCTGTAATGCCTTCTCAGCAGATTTTTGATTTATGGAATGGAGAAACCCAAAGAGCTTCTTCACAAGGCGGAGCAATACCTTACGATTCACGGAAACTGTTAAGTACGATGAATATAGGCGGTCAGCCAGTTGCAATGAAATATATCTACAATTATATTAATTATGCTACAGGTGCTCCTTCAAATTACTTAACAAAAACAGGTAACTGGTATTTGTACCGTCAAACTCATCTGCATCTTCGTTTCATTGAAGCGGCAAACAGGGCAGGTAAGTACAGACTTGCATGGGGATTGTGGAATAATGGTATTGCTGGTGCATATCCTGCGCCCGGCAGCGATGTTACACAATATCATAATACGTTATGGGAACCATATCCTTTCAATTTTGATGCAAGAAACAGTGGTGGCTCCGGCGTTCCTTATTACAGGGCAGATTGGTACAGGAATCTGGGAATAAGATCAAGGGCAAATCTTGGTAATGTTGATATACCGGCGGCAGATAGTTTATTAAGCATTGAAAATGGTTTGGTAAAAGAAGAGGCTTTGGAAAATGCATTTGAGGGTACACGTTGGGCCGACTTACTGCGTGTGGCACTGCGCCGCAACGATCCTTCTTTCATAGCCGATAAAGTGTACGATAAACTCAGGAAATCAGGCATTTCATCAGGAGCTGCATCAGCAGCCAGGGCAAAGCTGATGGCAAAAGACTGGTACCTTCCGTTTAAATGGTAATAAAAAGCTTAGTTCTTTTAATCAGCAATCAATAGAAAAAGGCAGGGGTTTTACCTGTCTTTTTCATTTATACATATTTTGCATTCAATTAAATTCAATAAAATGAAATTTTATTCTTTCTTAATTGCCACAACTCTTTTTTTTAGCTCGGCTTCAGTATTTGCCCAACAAAGGCAAACTGATGCCAATGCGCCATTACATGCATTGCAGCCCGACTACCCGGTTCCTTATACAATTCCAACAAAGGAAAATGTAAAGCAGGTTCTCGACAGGGTGTTTACTTATCTTAATGCTGTAACTCCGGCACAAATGGTGAATAAGAAAACAGGAGAAGCCGTAACAAGCGTTTCGCAGCTTGATACAAATACAATAGTAAAGGCCGGCGACTTCCGTTTAACCAGTTATGAATGGGGTGTAACTTATTCGGCTATGCAAAGAGTTTACCAGGTAACAAACGATAAACAATATGCTGACTATGTTACAACACGATTTAATTTTCTTGCTGATTGGGTTCCTGCAGTGAAACAGAAGTTTGATTTGAGTTACATACAAAAGAAACATTTTCTCAACCAGCCAATTGCTCCGCATGCACTGGATGATGCTGGTGCTGTTTGTGCAGCTATGATTAAAGCACAACGCTCAGGGCTGAACAATAACCTTCGTCCGTTAATTGATAACTACATCAACTTTGTTGCAACGAAAGAATACCGTTTGAAAGACGGAACACTTGCACGCCATCGCCCGCAGGAAAATACATTGTGGCTCGATGATATGTATATGGGTGTACCTGCACTTGCACAGATGGGAAAACTTACCGGCGATCAGAAATACTTTGATGATGCAGTGAAACAGGTAAAACAATTTGCACAGCGCATGTTCAATAAAGAAAAAGGTGTTTATATGCACGGATGGGTGGAGAGTATGGAGTCACATCCCGAGTTCAGGTGGGGACGGGCAAATGGCTGGGCATTGATGGCAAAAGCAGAATTACTGGATGTACTTCCTGAAAATCATCCAGGGAGAGCGTTTGTGTTGCAGCAGTTCAAAGCACATGTGAAAGGACTTGCATCTTACCAAAGCGGAAAAGGCTTCTGGCATCAGTTGTTAGACAGGGAAGATTCTTATCTCGAAACATCAGCCACTGCCATCTATGCTTATTGCATAGCACATGCAATTAACAAAGGATGGATTGATGGAATTACTTATGCCCCAATGACCATGCTTGCATGGAATGCTGTTACAACAAAAGTAAATGCAGAAGGACAGGTGGAAGGAACATGCGTTGGTACAGGTATGTCGTTTGAGCCAATGTTTTATTACTACAGGCCGGTGAATGTTTATGCTGCACATGGTTATGGGCCGGTGTTATTGGCAGGTGCTGAAATTTACCAGATGCTGAATCAATTCAAATTTGAAATGAACGACAGTTCAATCCAATTACTGAAAAAATAAAACGGATGTTTGATTCACTCTGTTGATGATTAAATTAATGAAGAATAAAAATGAAAGGTTCATTTAAAATAAAAGGTTGCCTGGTTTTCCTGGTAATACTGTCAATGACGGGTGTAAATGCACAACGCACAAGTTTTAAGTTTGATTTTGGTAACGGGCGTACAGAGAAAGGTTACATCAGCGTAACACCTGAATCGAAATTTGCAAATGAAAAGGGCTATGGTTTTACAAATGGTTCGGATGTAACTGCAGTTGACCGTGGCGGTAAAGCACTAACAGGTAATTATATTACTTCCTCAAAGCCTTTCTGTTTTTCAGTAAACCTGCCCGATGGTAATTACGATGTAAAACTGATACTCGGCGATAAAAAAGGAACATCAGCCACAACTGTACGTGCAGAATGCCGACGTTTGATGCTGGAAAATATCCGTACCAGAAAAGGGGAGTTTGTTACACAAACATTTACTGTAAATGTAAGAGACAGTTTAATCCGTGATGCAAAAGGCAATATTGTAAAAACTGTACGGCTTAAACCAAGAGAATACGAATACCTGCACTGGGATAATTTCCTCACCATTGAGTTTAATGATTCATTGCCGAAGGTTTGTGCAGTGGAAATTACTCCCGGCAAAACGGCAACAACCATTTTCCTTGCCGGTAATTCAACAGTAGTTGATCAAAGCCGTGAACCATGGGCTGCATGGGGACAAATGCTTCCACGTTTTTTTGTGCCCGGAAAAATTGCGGTTGCCAATTATGCTGAAAGTGGTGAAGCGCTGAATTCTTTTTTAAGCGCAAGACGTTTGGAGAAAATATTGAGTTTAATGAAACCCGGTGATTATCTCTTTATTGAATTTGGTCATAATGATATGAAACAAAAAGGCCCGGGCATCGGTGCTTTCACTTCGTACAAAAAACTGTTGAAGCAATACATTGCTGAAGTGAAAAAGAAAGGTGGCATACCTGTACTGGTTACATCCATGCACCGCCGCAATTTTGATGCAAACGGAAAAATTGTCAATACATTGGGCGATTACCCTGAAGCAGTTCGGCAAACAGCAAAAGAAGAAAATGTAGCGGTGATTGATCTCAATGCCATGAGCAAAATATTATACGAAGCATGGGGGCCGCAGCAATCTGTGAAAGCATTTGTGCATTACCCGGCCAATACATTTCCAGGTCAAACAACCAAACTGGAAGATAATACTCACTTTAACCCTTATGGTGCTTATGAACTTGCACGCTGCATTGTTCAAAGCATCAGGCAACAGCAATTACCACTGGCAGCATTTATACGGCCTGAAGTTGACAGCTTCGATCCTGCAAAGCCTTTGCCGGTTGAAAATTTTTACTGGCCAATGAGTTCATTTGTTACCAGTACTAAGCCGGATGGGAATTAGATTCACGTAGGATAATGCTGCTATGAAAACAGAACGCACAAGTGAGTGACATAACTGGTGCTGCTACAGAGAAAAAATGCCGGTAAAAAAAACGTCAATGAAAAAGCTTGCTTTTATATTCTTAATTTTTTCTTCAGCAGTTGCACAGAAGCCGTATATCCATGTAGATTTAAATAAAGAAACAGGTGACATGAAACCCATCTGGGCATGGTTTGGATATGATGAACCAAACTATACGTACATGAAAGATGGGAAAAAATTATTGTCTGAAATTGCAGCTTTAAGTCCGGGGCCCGTGTATGTAAGAGCTCATAGTTTATTGGTAACGGGTGATGGAATACCTGCATTGAAATGGGGCAGCACCAATGCTTACACGGAAGATGCAAAGGGCAATCCTGTTTACAACTGGAAAATTATCGACAGCATTTTTGATACCTATGTTCAACGTGGGATGAAACCATTGGCACAGATTGGTTTTATGCCCGAAGCATTATCAACAAATCCACAGCCATACAAACACGATTGGAAACCCGGTGATCCTTATTTCAAAATCATAACCGGCTGGGCTTATCCGCCGAAAGATTATAACAAATGGGCAGAGTTGATTTATCAATGGGTGAAGCACAGTGTGGACCGTTACGGAAAAAAAGAAGTGGAGAGCTGGTACTGGGAATTGTGGAACGAACCGAATGGTTACTGGAAAGGAACGAAGGAAGAGTTTTTCAAACTATATGATTATACTGCCGATGCTGTGAAGCGTGCATTGCCCACAGCAAAAATCGGAGGCATTAATATTGCCGGTACTGCAGGCAAAGGAGCACAGGAATGGTTACATGCATTTGTTAAACATTGCTACAGCGATACGAATTATGTTACAAAGAAAATCGGTTCACCTGTTGATATGATTCTGTTTCATGCAAAAGGTTCGCCAAGAGTTGTTGATGGTCATGTGCAGATGAATATGGGCACACAGTTACGGGATATTAATGCGGGGTTCAGATTTGTTGCCTCTTATCCGCAATTAAAAAATTTACCTGTTGTTATTGGTGAAAGTGATCCCGAAGGTTGTGCAGCCTGTGGTATGAAAACCAATCCTTCAAACGGTTACCGTAACGGAACAATGTATTCCAGCTATACAGCTGCATCGTTTGCACGTAAATATCTGCTGGCCGATTCGTTTCAAGTGAATTTTCTTGGTGCAGTTACATGGGCGTTTGAATTTGAAGATCAGCCATGGTTTTATGGCTTTCGTGACCTTGCAACAAACGGCGTGGATAAACCTGTGTTGAATGTATTCCGCATGTTTGGCAGGATGAAAGGAAAAAGAGTGTTGGTACAAGGTAACCAGATGTATGAACTGAAAACAATTGTTGACTCAAGTGTAAGAAGAACGCATAATGATGTGGGTGGACTTGCTGCAAAAGACAAACGTTCTGCAACCGTGATGATCTGGAATTATCATGATGATGATGTGAAGAATGCTGCGTTGCCTGTTGAAGTAACCATCAATTCCATACCTGCTGCTGTTGTTACAGTTACAGAATACCGTATTGATGATAAGCACAGCAACAGTTATGAAGAGTGGAAGAAGATGGGCTTACCACAAAATCCAACCAACGAACAGATTGCAGTTTTGGAAAAAGCAGGACAATTGAAAACGATCAGTGCAGTTAAGAAGATAAAAGTTGCGAATGGAGCTGTGCAATTAAATATTGTTCTGCCGCAACAAGGCGTGAGTTTGTTGAAATTAGATTGGTAAATATGTCTGGGCTAAAGCCCTTAATATTTTGTGATTATTACTTGCCCTGCCCTTAAGGGCAGGGCAACATCAAAAGCAAAAACATGAAACAGATTTTTATCCTCGCAGGATTATGTATGTCGTTGTTTGCATCAGCACAAATCGGTAAACGCTTTCCATCTGAAAGAAAAGAAATCAAAGATCCTGTTACCGGAGCAAGACTTGTATTTCTTACTTCCACACCGGCTGGCGATGCAAAAATTTATCAAACGCATAGTCAATGGACGAGTGACGGGCAATGGCTCATCTTCCGCTCAAACCGTGCAAAAGGTGAAGCATTTGCAGTGAATGAAACCAGCGGTGATCTTGTACAGGTTACTGAAGGTGGATTTTTTGGAATGCTGAACGTTGCACGCAAATCAATGAAACTGTATTTCATGCGTTTTGCAGTTAAACCAAATCTGAAAGATACGATCAGCAAAAAATCAAACCCGGTGATCCAGATTGTTGAAGTTGATCTGGCAAAAGTGTTTGCCGACAGTAAAGCTAATCAGATGAAATCAGCAGATAACTATCAACGCATCTGCGGTACCATTCCTGCCGAACTGGATGGAGGTGGCGATATGGCATTGGATGGTGATGAGCAATGGGCTTATTTCCGTGTGGGCAAAAATGCTGCAGCAAAACATCTTGCAGCAGGAACAAAGTTGGAAGAAAACTTTGGACCACGTAAAATGGGTGCTGGTCCATCAGGCATTGCTGCGATGAATGTATTTACAGGCGAAATAAAATATGTAGTATCAGTTCCGTTCCAGATTGGCCATATACAAACCAATCCATGGGTGGCAGGCGAAATTGTTTTTTGCTGGGAAACAGGCGGTAAATCTCCACAACGTACATGGACGGTGATGAGTGATGGTTCAGGTCTTCGTCCGCTTTATCCCGAATCGGAATATGAATGGGTAACACATGAAGCAGTGATTTCAAAAGATGAAGTGGCGATAGCAATTATGGGTCATCGCAAAATTGGTAAAACAGATTCAACAGGAACTGAAGTTGGTGGTGCAAACCCAGGACAGGATCCTGCCTGGGGCCCATCGGGCACGAGGGAAAAACCAACCGGTCTTGGTATTGTAAACCTGCGTACAAGAGAAATGTATATTGCCGGGCAAACGAAAAGCGGAAGTGGTTTGTGGCATGTAACTGGATCGGCTGATGGACGTTGGGCTGTCGGGGATGATTTTTCAAGAAATATTTACCTGATTGACAGGTGTACAAATGAAATGATGTTGCTGTCTGCCGGTCATAAAACAACAGCAGCTGATCATCCGCATCCAACAATGAGCCCTGATGGTACAAAAATTCAGATTCAGTCAGCCATGTTGTCGGCAGATGGACGATCAATGAATATCTGTATTATTTATCTGCCTGCGGATTGGCTAAGCCGTTCATATAAAAAATAAATAACACAGTACTGTACAGGATAACTGTAAACGTATTTAGTGTTTATTTTATAACATCTAAAGCTGTATAAAATGAAATTATTGTTATCGGTTGCAATGCTGCTGTTCTTCTCCTGCACATTGTATGCACAGGAAATACTTGAAACAGGTGGAAAGAAAATGCCTGCTGAGTGGATTGATAAAGACACGCATCATAAAGTAGTAAAACTTTCAGCAGAATTACCAGGCAACAGTCTGAGCTTTTATTTTCACAATAACCCTTTCATTGGCAATGAAATGATTTTTTACAATAACAGTAAACAGCCCGCCAGTGAAGTTACTGATATGAAAAGGGAAGAAGCAAAGCCGGTGAATGTAAACAACAGGCAGATTTTCAGCATCAATCTCAAAACAAAAAAAGTAACACAGCTTACCAGCTGTTCATCACCCATGAATGGTGAAGTGGTTTGTGAAAAAACAAAAACCGTTTTTTACCAGATCAAAGACAGTGTGTTTGCACTTGATTTTGCTACAAAAAAATCAAAACTGGTATTTGTGTTTCCAAAAGATTTTCAGTCGGGCATCAGTACTGTAAATGTGGATGGAACATTGCTGGCCGGTTCTTATGCCACACCTGCCGAACGGGAAATTTTACGGAATAATCCTAACAAGGGCAGTTATTTTAATTTAATTTATGAAGCACATCTGCCTAAAACAATTTTTACGATTGATACAAAAACAGGTGAACTGAAGAAAATTTTTACTGACAGTGCATGGCTCAATCATCTGCAGTTTTCAACTACAGATCCCAACTTGTTATCCTTCTGTCACGAAGGTCCCTGGCATAAAGTAAACCGCATCTGGCATATCAATGTTGTTACAAAAAAAATCACACAGGTACATCACCGTACAATAGATATGGAAATATGGGGGCACGAATGGTTTGGAAAGAGTGGTAAAACCATGTGGTTTGATCTGCAGCAACCAAGAGGGAAAACTTTTTTTGTTGGTGGTTATGATGTGGCAACCGGTAAAGAAATAAAATATGAATTGGGCAGAAACGACTGGAGTGTACATTATAACAGCAATGCAACTGAAACTTTATTTGCCGGTGATGGTGGAGATCCCGGTGCAGTTGCAAAAGCACCCGACGGGCAATGGATTAATTTGTTTATTCCTGATGGGGAAAAATTCGTTGTTAAAAAATTAGTGAACATGAAGCATCACAATTATAAACTTGAACCCAATGTGCATTTCAGCCCCGATGGTAAATGGATTATTTTCCGTGCCAACTTTGAAGGTGAATCAAATGTATATGCTGTTGAAGTGGAAGAAACAAAACATTAATCAGAATAGTTAATCTGCAAAATGAAAAAATCAATTATTTTATTGGGAATAGTATTTACATCTGTGATTGCTGATGCGCAAATCAACTGGCCAGCTGTAAGCAATGTTTCAAAACCATGGACGAGATGGTGGTGGGAGGGAAGTGCTGTAAACAAAACCGATCTTACCTGGAACCTTCAGCAATATCAAAAAGCCGGCTTAGGTGGTGTGGAGATAACACCCATTTACGGAGTTGAAGGTTATGAAAAGCAATTCATCCACTTTCTTACTCCGCAGTGGATGCAGATGCTGGTACATACATTAAGCGAATCAAAACGGATGGGCTTGGGTGTTGATCTTGCCAACGCAACGGGCTGGCCTTTCGGCGGACCATGGGTTGCCGATACCGATGCAAGCAAATCGGTTTACTATAAAACTTACTCTCTCAGCGGAGGAGAACAATTAAAAGATATTATTGAATATAAACGTGAAGCATGGGTGCGTACAGCAAACAATAAAACGGCTGCAATCGCTAACATTAAAAACCCTGTAAATACAAATACAAATTTGCAGGAGCTGGCGCTTGACCAGGTTCAGTTTCCGGGTAAGCTTCCGTTACAGACATTAATTGCATACAGCAGCGATACTGCGATTGATGTTACAAAAAATGTTGATGCAGATGGTAAACTCAACTGGACAGCACCACATGGTTCTTGGACTTTGTATGCTTTGTTTGAAGGTTTGCATGGTAAGATGGTTGAACGTGCTGCTCCCGGTGGCGAAGGTTATGCAATTGATCATTTTTCTGCAAAGGCAGCCAATCATTATTTTGCAAAATTTGATGAAGCTTTCAAAGGATATGACCTGTCTTATTTGCGTGGATTTTTCAATGATTCATACGAGGTGGATGATGCAAGGGGGCAGGCGAACTGGACAACAGATTTCTTTGAACAATTTCAAAAACGCAAAGGTTATGATTTGCGAAAACACTTGCCCTCATTGTTTGGAAAAGCCGATGCCGATGCAAACAGCCGTGTTATATATGATTACCGTTCGGTGATAGATGAATTGATTTTAGAAAATTTCACACAGATCTGGAAAAAATGGGGAGCGTCAAGAGGAAAGATTGTGCGTAACCAGTCGCATGGCTCACCTGCAAACACATTGGATTTGTATAGTGTGGTTGATATTCCTGAAACAGAAGGAACAGATATCCTGCGGTTTAAATTTGCATCGTCAGCAGCAAATGTTGCAGGAAAGCAGTTGATCTCATCTGAGTCGGCTACATGGCTGAACGATCATTTTCTTTCTTCCTTGGCTGATGTGAAAAAAGCAATTGATTTATATTTTCTCGGCGGAGTAAATCATATTTTTTATCATGGTACAGAATATTCTCCCAAAGAAGCAAAATGGCCCGGCTGGTTGTTTTATGCTGCAGTTCATTTTCAGCCAACCAATCCGCAATGGAAAGATTTTCATGTATTGAATCAATACATCACACGCACACAAAGTTTTTTACAGAAAGGAAAGCCTGATAACGATGTGTTGCTTTATTACCCGGTTGTTGACCGGTATTCAGAACCAGGTAATGTATTGCTTCAGCATTTTGATGGAATGGAGAGGAATTTTGAGAAAACCGATTTTGAACATGTGTCGAAATGGATGAGTGAAGAAGGTTACAGCTTCGATTTTTTCAGCGACAGGCAATTACAAAAGTTTACATTCAGTAAAAACAATATTTTCAGCAGCGGAAACCAGTACCGGACAATTCTGCTTCCTGGTAATAAACTGGTAGATGAAAAATCATTTAAAAAAATTCTTGCTTTAGTAAAAGAAGGAGCTACAGTTCTTGTTTATAAAAATATGCCAGGCGATGTTCCCGGTTTGCAGGAGTTGGAAAAAAGAAGGGAATCGTTTCAGGAAATGTATAAAGGAATTCAATTCAGAAACGAAGGAAAAGTAAAGCGGGCTGTTTTTGGAAAAGGCATGTTTATAGTAAGCAGCGACCTGAATGTACTGATGCAGTCTGCCAAAGTACGAAAGGAACATTTGTATGAAATGAAACTGTCTTCCTTACGCAGGAAGAATAATGATGGTACGGTTTATTTCATCACTAACAGAAATGAAAATGAAATCAGTGAGTGGATTTCTCTTGACGAAAATTGTGCATCCGTAGCTTTGTTCGATCCGATGACCGGGAAAAAAGGATTGGCAAAAACAAGGAAAAATTCAAATGGTCAGACTGAAGTATTGCTGCAGCTGCAATCGTTCGAATCGGTAATTGTTCAGTTGTACAAAACGGTAAAAAAAGGTACTGCCTTTCCTTATCGGAAAGAAGCAGGCTCATTGCAGGAAATAAACGGCGAATGGACAGTTTCTTTTTTAGATGGAGGGCCGGTAATCCCTGCCGCAATAAAAACAAATCAACTCACTTCATGGACGGAGTTTGCCGGCGATGATGTTAAGAATTTTTCAGGAACAGCGAAATATACAATCACTTTTGCAAAGCCAACTACAGCATCTTCTTATGTTCTCAATCTTGGTAAAGTAAATGAAACAGCTGAAGTGTTTCTGAATGGTAAACGTATTACAACATTAATCGGTCCGGTTTATCAGTGTGTAATTCCTGCATCAGTATTTCAGCCAGATAATAAACTGGAAGTGATTGTTGCCAACCTGATGGCAAACCGGATTTCTTACATGGATAGAAATAATATCCCATGGAAAGTGTTTTACAATATTAACATGTCTGCACGCAAAAAAGAAAACGTAAAGAACGGTGTGTTTGATGCTTCAGCATGGAAACCTTTGTCATCAGGATTAATAGGCCCTGTAACAATTGCTCCATTAAAATAGTATAATGAAACGCAGAACACTTATCAAACAACTTGCAGCTTCAGTTCCTGCATTGTGGCTTGCACAACATGCAGATGCTGCTTCTTTATTTGCAGCAAATGAAATGAATGTACTCGATGGCCCGTTCAAACCAACATGGGATTCATTAAAGCAATTCAAAACTCCCGATTGGTTCCGTAATGCCAAGTTTGGTATCTGGGCACATTGGGGACCACAATGTCAGCCGGAGTTTGGCGATTGGTATGCAAGAGGCATGTATGAAGAAGGAGGCTCGAAGTATAAATATCATCTGGAGAAATATGGTCATCCTTCGCAGTTTGGATTTAAAGATGTGATCAATGAATGGAAAGCTGAGTTGTGGAATCCCGATGAACTGCTGGACTTGTATAAAAAAGCCGGTGCAAAATATTTTATGGCATTAGCCAATCATCACGACAACTTTGATTTGTACAACAGTAAATATCAAAGCTGGAATTCAACAAAGATTGGACCCAAAAAAGATTTGATTGCCGGCTGGGCAAAAGCTGCACGTAAACAGGGATTGCATTTTGCAGTAAGTGTACATGCAGCACATGCATGGACTTGGTATGAGCCTTCACAACTTTCAGATACCAAAGGAGAGAAGGCAGGTATTCCATACGATGGAAAGCTTACAAAAAAAGATGGTAAGGGAAAATGGTGGGATGGACTTGATCCGCAGGAACTGTATGCACAGAATCATGCATTAAGTGCAAAGAGTTCTGATAACAGAGCGATTCACAGTCAATGGGACTGGGGTGATGGCGCAAGTATTCCTTCAAAAGCTTATTGTGATAAATTTTTAAAACGCACCATCGACCTGATTGATCAATACGATCCCGATCTTGTTTATTTTGATGACACTGCATTGCCATTATGGCCTGTGAGTGATGTGGGTTTAAAAATTGCTGCTCATTTATACAACAAAAGCATAAAGAAAAACGGATCGTTACAAACTGTTGTTACTGGAAAAATTCTGGATGAGCTGCAACGCCAATGTATGGTGTGGGATATTGAACGTGGACAGAGTAACAAGATTGAACCATTGCCCTGGCAAACCGATACTTGCATTGGCAACTGGCATTACAATAAACAGGTATTGGAAAATCACAGTTACAAATCAGCAAAAACAGTTGTGCATACTTTGGTTGATGTGGTGAGTAAAAATGGTAATCTTATGCTGAGCGTTCCTGTAAAAGGGAATGGAACAATTGATGCCGATGAACGCAAAATAGTTGAAGAAGTTGGCCGCTGGATGAATGTTAACAGCGAAAGTATTTATGATACAAGACCATGGGTTGTATATGGTGAAGGCCCTGCTATTGATGGCACTGCGCCATTATCAAAACAGGGATTTAATGAAGGAAAGGGTAAACCTTTTGGTGCAGAAGATATCCGCTTTGCTGTAAAAGATGATGTGCTGTATGCAACGGTGTTAGGTTGGCCGGAAAGCGGACAGGTAACAATTAAAAGTCTTTCTGCAGGTAACAGCAATTACAAAAAGCAGGTAAACAAAGTTGAATGGCTATACGGTAATCAAACGCTTCGCTTTGAACAAAAAGCGGAAGGACTGATTGTTTACTTTCCCTCAGGAAAACCTGCTGAGTTTTATGCAAACGTGTTGAAAATAATGTAAGCTATGAAGAAGTTGATCATGATGATGGTTCTGCTGATTGCAATGGAGAATTTACCCGCTCAGCAAGGCTCTGTACCGAAACCATTGTATGACGATCCTGTTTATCATGGTGCAGCCGATCCTGTTATTATTTACAACAAAGCAAAAAAGAAGTGGTGGATGCTGTACACCAACCGTCGTGCTTCTATTGAAGATTCAACCGTGCAGTGGGTGCATGGTACACGGATTGGTATTGCAGAAAGCAAAGATGGAGTGAAGTGGAGTTATGTTGATACGGCAAATATCAATTATCGTCCCGATGCTGGTTATACACATTGGGCACCGGATGTAATTGAACACAAAGGAACGTATCACATGTACCTCACCTATGTGCCCGGCACCTTCAAAGACTGGAATCATCCGAGAGTGATTGTGCATCTCACAAGTAAAGATTTAATCAACTGGAACTATCAATCCACATTGAAACTTGTCAACGAGAAAGTAATTGATGCATCGGTGTACATGATCAACGATACAACTTTCCGCATGTGGTACAACAATGAGCGTGACGGCAAGAGTATTTATTATGCCGACAGTAAAGACCTGTACAACTGGGTTGATAAAGGCAAAGCCATTGCTGCAAGAGGAGAAGGACCAAAAACAATTTTCTGGCAGGGAAAATATTTTATGATCGTTGATGCATGGAAAGGTATGGAAGTATACTCCTCAACTGATTTGTTGAACTGGAAGAAACAACCCAAACGAATTTTGGAAGAGCCGGGCAAAGGAAAAGACGACCAGGCTATTGGCGGACATTGTGATGTGGTGGTGAATAAAGACGGTCGTGTATTTGTGTACTACTTCACCCATCCCGGCCGCAGCAAAGCAAATCCTGCAGCAAGAGGTTCGTTTGATGACAAACGAAGTGTGATACAGGTAGCAGAATTGAAATATGTAAATAATGAAATTGTTTGCGATCGGGATGAACCGATTGCAGCAACTAAAAACCGATTGGTGATTTTATGAAGAAATTCTTTGGTATAGTTTGTTTGCTTGCGTCAGCATCTATTGCAAACGCACAGGAATATGTGATCACAAAGTATGGTGTAAGCAACGATAGTACAAAGCTGAACACAGCCGCTATTCAAAGCGTCATTGATCAAGCAGAAGCAAATGGCGGGGGTACCATTGTAATTCCGAAAGGTGTTTATTTAACGGGCGCCTTGTTCTTTAAACCCAAAACAAAACTCCTGTTGCAGGAAGGTGCAAAGCTGAAAGGCTCGGATCATATTGATAATTATCCGCTCATTCCTTCACGCATGGAAGGAAGAAGCATTTATTATTATGCTGCACTCATCAATGCTTACCATGTAGATAGTTTTCAGATCAACGGGCCGGGCACTATTGATGGTAATGGTCTGAAGTACTGGGAGTATTTCTGGTTTTATCGTGACTCTGTAAAAAATACCGGTCGCTCTGCAACTAATCTTGAAGTGCATCGTCCACGTTTGCTGTTTATCTGGGGCTGCAATAATGTTACAATCAAAGATGTAAAACTGCATAACTCCGGTTTCTGGACAACACATTTGTATCAATGCAATAATGTATTGATTGAAAACTGTGATATCCGCTCACAATTCAAACCCGTAAAAGCGCCGAGCACGGATGGTATTGACATTGATGTGTGCAAAAAAGTAACGGTGCGTAAATGTTATATCTCCGTGAATGATGATGCGGTTTGTATTAAAGGTGGTAAAGGTCCTGATGCGCATCTGCGCAGGGAGAATGGGATAGTGGAGGATATTTTAATTGAAGATTGTGTGTTTGGTGAATCGCATGGTACTTTAACGCTGGGCAGCGAAAGTATTCATGCCCGCAACATCGTTATGCGTAATTGTAAGATGGAACACAATACATCCATCCTTCGTTTAAAAATGCGTCCTGATACTTACCAGGTATATGAAAATATCCGCATCGAAAATATTACAGGCAAATGCGGCACCATCATCAGCATGGCACCATGGACACAGTTCTATGATATGTTTGGCAGCACAGAAAAACCATTTGCCATTGTACGCAATATCAGCTTCAGCAATATCAATGTGCAATGCAAAACAGTTGGGACCATGCAGGGCAATGCTGCTGATACTGTTTCAAATATTTTATTCAAAGATATTACTGCCACTGCCGAGAAAGCAGAGTTGAAAACAAACTATACAGGCATTCAGTTCAAAAACGTAATAGTAAACGGTTCGCCGTTTGATCTGACAAAGAAGAATTAATGTAAACTGATCAATTCCATTCATGCTGAAGTCAAATAAAATAAGTTTTACCTTCTTCATTTGCTTGTTGCTGTTGAATGCAGCATCAGCTCAAACAAAGAAAGCATACAATGCTGTTTATTCGGGTGTTCCCTGGTACGATCAAAACGGGAACACAGTGAGTGCACATGGTGCCAACATTGTGAAAGAAGGAGACAGGTATTATTTGTTTGGCGAACGGCATGATGATTCGACCAATGCATTTGTTGGGTTTAACTGTTATTCATCTGCTGATCTGTACAACTGGAAATTTGAACGCATTGCATTGCCGCAACAACCAACAGGCAAGCAAGGGCCCAATCGTGTAGGCGAACGTTGCAAGGTAATGAAGTGCCCTTCAACTGGTGAGTATGTGATGTACATGCATGCTGATACTTTAGGTTATACCGATCAGTTTGTTGGTTATGCAACTGCAATGAATATCACCGGGCCTTATACTTTTCGTGGACCGTTATTGTTTAACGGCAAACCCATTAAGAAATGGGATATGGGTACGTTCCAGGATAAAGACGGCAGCGGTTATGTGTTACTGCATGGTGGCGATATCTACAAACTCAATGATGATTACAAAAGCATCAGTGAACAAGTGAACAAAGCTTTTGAACGTGGATTTGAATCACCGGCCATTTTTCATAAAGACAGCCTGTATTATTTCTTAGGTTCTGATCTCACCGGTTGGGAGCGGAATGATAATTATTATTTCACTTCCACTTCTTTAAAAGGCCCTTGGACAAAACAAGGCTTCTTTGCGCCGCAGGGCACACTCACCTGGAATTCGCAAACAACATTTGTATTACCCATTGAAGGATCAAAAGAAACGACATATATGTTCATGGGAGATCGCTGGTCGTTTCCGCACCAGGCTACTGCAGCAACGTATGTTTGGCAACCATTCACTGTTTCCGGTCATATTCTTTCACTCAATGAATTTAAAGAAGCATGGAAGGTTGATGTAAAGACAGGTATTGTAACAACGGCATCAATTAAAGGGAATAGCATACCGGCAAATGATGCAGCGATCATGTACAAAGGAAACTGGAAACAGGATACATCAACAGTTAAAAGTTCTGATGTAAAAGGAGATGTTTGTTTATTTTCATTCACCGGAACACAGGTTGCTTTGTACGGTCTTGCCCGCAGTGATGGTGGTTATGCAAATGTTACCATTCTAAATAGCAAAGGAAAAACGTTGATTACTTCTATCATAGATCTGTATTCGAAATACCCGGCAGAGCTGCTGAAGTTTATCAGCCCTGCAATGAAGAAAGATACTTATACTATAGTGGTTACAGTATTGGATGAAAAATGGTGGTGGAAGGAAAAGTCAGGAAGATTATCCGGAAGCAAGGGCCATTCTATTTCGGTTAACAGGTTGTTAGTAGTTGAATAAATATAATTCCGATGTTTAATATGCTGAACAGAAATAAAAAAATATTTACGGTGCTTGTTGCCATGCTGCAACTGAGTTTTGTAGGTGCACAGAAGCCTAAACCACCCATCATGGGATGGAGCAGCTGGAATCACTTTCATGTAAACATCAATGAAAAAATGATACGTGAGCAGGCCGATGCAATGATTACTTCAGGCATGTATGATGCCGGTTACCGTTTTGTAAATATTGATGATGGTTATTTTGGCGGGCGGGATGCCAATGGAAAATTATTTGCCAACGCTGCAAAATTTCCTTCGGGCATGAAAGCAGTGGCCGATTATATTCACAGTAAAAATTTAAAAGCCGGTATTTACACCGATGCCGGTAACAATACCTGTGGTTCTATTTATGATAAAGATTCGCTGGGCATTGGAGTTGGAATTTACGGACATATTGAATCCGATTGCAATCAGTTTTTTAACGAATGGGGCTACGATTTTTTAAAGGTGGATTGGTGCGGGGGGGAAAGGATGAAGCTGGATGAAGAAACAGAATACACAAAAATTATAAAAGCAGTTAAATCCATTAACAGCAATAGTGTGTTTAATATTTGCCGCTGGAAATTTCCCGGCGAATGGGCTATAAAGAAAGCTGATTCATGGCGTATCTCCGGTGATATTCGTGAAAAATTTTCTTCTATCCTGCATATCATTGACCTCAATGCAGATTTGTATAAATATGCATCGCCCGGCCATTACAATGATATGGATATGCTGCAGGTAGGCCGTGGTATGAGTTATGAAGAAGATAAAACACATTTCTCTATGTGGTGCATGATGAATTCTCCTTTGCTTGCAGGAAATGATTTGCGCAGCATGACAAAAGAAACCATTGAAATTCTTACCAACAAAGAACTCATTGCCATTAACCAGGATATTGCCTTTGTGCAGGCGCAGCGTTTATTCAAAGAAAATGACATTGAGATTTGGGTAAAGCGTTTAGACAAGGGTAAGCAAAAAGTAATTGCTGTTATGAACCGTGGTGAAAAGGAGCAAACATTTGCACTTTCAGCAGACAAGCTGGGCATCAGTAAAAAAAACAGGCTGAGAGATTTGTGGTTGCACAAAGATCTTGGTAAAATTGGAGCAGCAAGAACATTCACTATACCAAAACATGGGATTGTTGTTTTGAAAACTAAGTGAGTTTATTTATATATTTTAACGAAATAATTGATTAGCATATGAGTGTATTTGTGCGGTTTCTGAATTCCAAAGAAGTTATCAGTAAAACTTCTTTTTGCAAAAAAAGCTTATTTGCTGTAATGCTTTTGCTCTTTTCAGTTGCCTGTTCTGCTCAAAAGGAAACGGCAGATTATGATAAGCTTAACACCCTGCTTACTAAAGATCAAGTAGGTGCTGCAGCTCTTCCTGATAAAATTGGGACTATCAAAGCACCTTTCCCTATGCCGCAATTGCAAAGGCCATTGTTTCCAAATTTTTCTATTAGCATAGTTTCAAAAGGCGCAAAAGAAGGAGAGAAAATAACGAGGGTAATTCAACAAGCTATTAATGAAGTCAGCCAACAAGGCGGTGGTAAAGTAATTATCCCTGAAGGCAATTGGAATTCAGGACGGATTATTTTAAAAAGCAATGTTGAACTGCATTTTGAAGAAGGTGCAGTATTGCAATTTAGCGGTGCTGTGGAAGATTACCAACCTGCAGTATTTACCCGCCATGAAGGAATTGAAATCATGTCGTTAGGTGCTTGTATTTATGCTAATGGGCAGCGGAATATTGCTATTACAGGCAAGGGGCGTTTAATTGGACCAGCAAAAGACAGTTCTGTAATGAAGCAGGTAATTATTCCAGCTGTAACCGAAGAGTATATTCCGCAAAGCAAGCCAGTGGCTGAAAGAGTATACGCAGGTGAAAATGGAGGTCCTATTTTTCTACCCATGTTTATTTCTCCTACCAATTGCAGTAATGTTTTGATTGAAGGCGTATCGCTTGAAAATACTGCATTCTGGAATATTGTTCCTGTGTATTGCGATAGTGTTATTATCCGGGGAGTAACCGTTAATTCGGTTGGCATTCCAAGAGGTGATGGTATTGATATTGAGTCGTCGAAAAATGTGCTAATTGAATACTGTACGCTCAACAATGGTGATGATTGTTTTACCCTTAAAGCAGGAAGGTCTGAAGATGGTGTAAGAATAAATAAGCCTACGGAGAATGTAGTAATCCGCTACTGCCTGGCCAAAGAAGGACATGGTGGTGTTACTATAGGCAGCGAAACCGCTGCAATGATCCGGAATGTGTATGCCCACGATTGTGTATTTGAAAACACCAGAATTGGTATTCGATTTAAAACCCGCAGAAACCGGGGCGGCGGTGGCGAAAATTTACACTATGAGCGCATTAGGATGAATGTAACATCCGCCGCATTTTTGTGGGATATGCTTGGAGAAAAAAAATATGTTGGTGAATTGGCAGTTCGTTTGCCAGCCAGAGATATTAACCATCTTACCCCAGCTTACCGAAATATTTTTGCACGGGATATTGTTGTAGATAAATCAGGTCAGTTTGTTGTAGTTACCAGCATTCCAGAAAGTCCTTTAAGTAATGTAGTGATTGAAAATGCCATCATCCATTCAGGTAAATTATTTTCAGCAATTGATGTGAATGGCTTTGCCGTAAAAAACGCAAAGATAATTTGTACTGAACCTGTTATTAGCGTTCAGGATTGCCGCAAAATAAGTTTTGAGAATGTGCAATTTGATGGTTCGGGTAAAGAGGTGAAAGTAAAACTATCCGGGATAAATGCTGATGATGTCCAATTTAAAAACTGTACACCTGCGGAACCAAAAGGTTAGAAACACTGGACGCAGTTTACTGTCAGTTAGACCATTATTAAATTTATCCTGACTTATTAACTTTTATGTTCTTTTTTAATTTCAAATAGATCTTGTTCTAAAAGCTCTAATAAACTCAATAAACAAATGAAAAAGCTTAGCCTTCTTCTTCTCAGTTTTCAAATCATCGCTTCGTCTGTAATTGCACAGCTAAAAGTGGATCATCTTACAACAGAAAACTTAACCAATCCCATCGGGTTGGATGTACTGCAGCCATACTTCAGCTGGCAGTTGCTGTCCGGTCAACGCAACACGATGCAAACAGCGTATGAGCTACGTGTTGGTACCGATGCAGCTGCATTGGCAAAAGGTGTAGCAGTATGGAAGAGTGGTAAAGTGAATGCTGATCAGTCCATTCATGTGCCGTACAAAGGAGCAACACTGGCATCCGGCAAAAAATATTACTGGCAGGTGCGTGTGTGGGATAATAGGGGAAAAGCATCGGCATGGAGTGCGGTAGCCAGCTGGCAAATGGGTTTATTGTCTGTTGACAACTGGAAAGCACAGTGGATCGAACCCGGTTATACCGAAGGCAAAGAATTTGCAGCACCGTTAATGCGCAAGGAATTCAGCAACGGTAAAAAAGTAAAAGCAGCAACTGCTTACGTCACTGCACATGGTTTGTACGAAGCACAGATCAACGGCAAACGTGTAGGTGATGCTTATCTCACTCCCGGCTGGACCAGTTATAACAAACGCCTGCAATACCAGGCTTATAATGTTACTGATCTGGTGAAGAATGGTGCCAACGCTATTGCTGTTACATTGGGCGATGGTTGGTATCGTGGCAACTTCTCTTTCGATCATCGCCGCAATATTTACGGAAAAGATATTGCATTGCTGTTTCAACTCGAGATCAGTTATACCGATGGAACAACTGCAACAATCGTTTCGGATGCAAGCTGGAAATCATCAACCGGTGCCATCCGTGCAAACGGTATTTACCAGGGCGAACTCATTGATGCAAGGCAGGAAAAAAATGGATGGACTGTTGCAGGTTATGATGATAAAAACTGGAACAATGTAAAAACAGCCGATCATTCAAAAGCGATCCTGATCGCAACCTATAACGAACCAATTAAAAAACATGAAATATTACCAGCCATAAAAGTGATCACAACACCCAAAGGAGAGAAGGTACTCGACTTCGGACAAAACTTAGTGGGTTGGGTGCAGGTGAAATTCAATGGTAAAGCAGGTGATACCATCAAAGTATCACATGCAGAAGTGCTGGATAAGAACGGAAATTTTTATACGGAGAATTTACGTGGAGCAAAAGCGCAGGCGGTATATGTATTAAAAGGAAATGCTGAAGAAATATTTGAACCGCATTTCACATTCTTTGGTTTCCGTTACATCAAAGTGGAAGGTGTTGAAGGCGAATTGAAACCCGGAAATTTTACAGCTGTTGCTTTGTATTCTGCTATGCCGCAAACAGGAAGCTTCACTTCATCGAATAAACTGATCAATCAACTGCAGCATAATATTGAATGGGGTTTGCGTGGAAACTTTTTAGATGTACCAACCGATTGTCCGCAGCGTGATGAACGTATGGGCTGGACAGGTGATGCACAGGCTTTCTTCCATACTGCATCCTTTTTAAGAGGTTCAAAAAATTTTTATACTAAGTGGTTAAAAGACGTTGCATTGGATCAGTTACCATCGGGCAGTGTTCCCTACGTCATTCCGAATATTTTAGGAGATAATTCAGCAGGAAGCACCGGCTGGGCTGATGTATCTACTATTATTCCCTGGGAAATGTACATGGTGTATGGCGATAAACGCATTTTAGAAAACCAATACAGCAGTATGAAGGCATGGGTGGGGTATATGCAAAGCCAGAGCAGCAATGATTTATGGAACAAAGGATTTCATTTTGGCGACTGGCTGTTTTATACCATGGCCGATGATAATGATGGTAACGCCGCCATCACCAATAAATATTTAATTGCACAATGCTTTTATGCTTACTCTACACAATTGCTTATTAATGCAGCAAAAGAGTTGGGTAAAACAGATGATGTTGTTACCTATACCAACCTGCTGAAAAAAATCAAAGAAGCATTCCTGAAAGAATATACAACGCCCAACGGTGCTACGATGAGCAATACACAAACATCGTATGTGCTGGCCCTGCAGTTCGATATGTTTCCAGAGGCTCTGCGTCAACAGGCAGCAGATCGCCTGGTGAATAATATTAAACAATACGGTAATCATTTAACCACAGGATTCTTAGGTACGCCTTATCTCTGTCATGTGTTGAGCCGTTATGGTTATAGTGATGTGGCTTATACCTTGTTGTTGCAGGAAACCTATCCATCATGGTTGTATCCCGTAACAAAAGGTGCAACAACTATCTGGGAACGTTGGGATGGCATCCGCACGAACGGTGACTTCCAGGCCATCACCATGAACTCCTTTAATCACTATGCATACGGCGCTATCGGCGACTGGATGTATCGTGTAATGGTGGGATTGGATGTTGACGGTGATGGTATTGGTTATAAGAAGATCCGCATCCGTCCGCATATTGGTGGTCAATTCACACACGCATCTGCAACTTACGAAACGCAATACGGTACACTCAGCAGCGGTTGGAAAATCGAGAATGGGAAATTGTTATTGCATGCAGAAGTACCTGCCAATACAACAGCAACCATTTATATACCTGCAGCAACTGCATCAGATGTATTGGAAAATGGTCAACCGTTAACTGCTGTAAAAGAACTGCAGGTAGTGGGTAAGGAGAAGGAGTATGTGGTAGTGAAAGTTGGTTCGGGCAAATATCTATTCAGCACTGCATATAGTGTAAAATAAAAGATGAAGCGATTTGTTATTCATATTTTTTTCTTGTGTTGTGCCTTGCAATTAACAGCACAAATCAATACGTTGATTCCAATTTTCATTTATACCTGCTCATTGGTCAATCAAACATGGCAGGCAGGGGAATTGTTGATGAAGAAAGCAAACAGGTGAATCAACAGATACTGATGCTGGATTCATCAAACAACTGGATTGTTGCAACTGATCCGATGCATTTTGATAAACCAAACGTTGCGGGTGTTGGTCCTGCTGTCAGTTTTGCAAAAACAATGCTTGCTGAAAATTCATCCATAAAAATCGGGCTGATACCCTGTGCATGGGGAGGCTCGCCCATAAAAGTATGGCAGCCCGGTGAAAAATATTTTGCTGCACATCCTTATGATGACGCTTTGTTTCGTGTTCGTATTGCCATGCAGAAAGGAGTTTTAAAAGGTATTCTGTGGCACCAGGGTGAATCGGATAATGATTCTGCAAGATCAATGGTGTATGTAAAAAAATTACAGGCACTTATTGCCGGGTTACGCCATGATCTGCAGCAGCCATTACTTCCTTTTGTTGCCGGTGAAATTGGTTATTTCAATAAACAGAATTTTATTAATCCTGTATTGAAGCAATTGCCGCAATTGGTAACAAACACAGCTGTTGTTTCTGCTGAAGGGCTCACGGATAAAGGTGATAAAATCCATTTCAATACTTCATCAGCAAGGGAGTTGGGAAAACGCTATGCGGCAGCTATGCTTCAGTTACAAAAAAGCAATACAGCTCAACCGCCTGTTGTTGTGCTGAGTTTTGATGATGCAGAAATCAGTCATTACTCCATTGTTGCTCCGCTATTAAAAAAGTATGGGTTTAATGCCACCTTCTTTGTGTGCGAAATGCCTTACAAATCTCCCGGCGATTCGGTGTATTATATGAAATGGCAACAAATTGCTGAACTTCATAAAATGGGTTTTGAAATCGGCAATCACACCGGTCATCATAAAAACATGACCAAGCTGAACAGGGAAGAAATGCAGAAAGAAATTGCTTACATCGAAACAAAATGCCATCAATACAATATTCCCGGGCCAATTTCATTTGCATATCCCGGCAACCGGTCTGATTCATTATCGCAGGTAGTGCTGCATGAAATGGGTTATCAATTTGCAAGGGCAGGGGGCAGTCAGTATTACAATCCGGAAATGGATAAGCAGTTAGTCATACCGAGTTACACCATGGGCTCCACAGAAAAATTGCAGGAACGTACCTGGAATGCATTGCGGCATTTAAAACCGGGGCAGATATTGGTATTCACCATTCACGGTGTGCCGGATATTGCCCATCCTGATTATACAACAAGTGAAGAAGTGTTTACACAGTTTTTGCAGTACATGAAAGAACAACAGTACAAAGTAATTGCTGTAAAAGATTTGCAGCAATACATTCATCAATAAAACGGATTTCTTACAAGTGAAATATAATTTATTTAAAATAATTTTTGCAGTTACAGCAGGCATATCAATATTTTCCGCATCTGCGCAAAATGCCGGCAAAGTTTTAAAAACAATTACTGAATATAAAGGCCCGGTTATCAGCAGCACACATCCTGATGTTGTTGCAAGCAATAACAAATCTGGTTTTGAAACAGGGCAGGTGGTAAAACTGAATGGCATGTACCACATGTTCGTAAACGAAATGTTCGACCGGCCGCACAGGGATTTACGCATTGCATACTGGACAAGCGCCGATGCAGTGAACTGGAAACGGCAGTCAACAATTGTACATAGTATTCCCGGACGAACACATACCAATCCCCGCAGTGAAGTGTGGGTGAATGCGGTTGTATTTAATGACGATGAAAATGCCTGGAATATTTTTTACACCGCTTACCGTGCAGGCGACAGCACCAAAGGTGAAATTCACGGCAACGATTATGAAGGGCGGATATGGCGGGCAAAATCTGTTATAACAGGGAAAGATGGTATTGCCGGTCCTTATGCAGATATGGACATTGTACTGCAGCCTGATGAACATTCACAATCGTGGGAAGGACAGCAGGCTGTTGCATCGTTCTTTCCGTACAAAGCAGGCAATACATGGTTTGCCATTTATGACGGGCATAATCATCTTCCCCGTACGGGATGGCCCGACGGAATGGCTTTTGCACAAAAATTAAACGGGCCGTGGACGAGAATGCCGGAAGGGTTTAACCCGTTGACGATTGTAAAAGAGTTTGGCGAAAATGCAATTGTCAGCCGCTTGAAAGACGGACGGTATATGATGGTGTTTGATTCGTTTGGTGACTGGGAAATTGGCTACAGCCTTTCACCGGACGGTGTGTTTTGGGATAAAGAGATACGGATAAACGTACAATCAAAAGAAAAAATCTGGGCCGAACCCGGCGATCATTTTACCAGAACACCACTTTGTGCCATAGAAGAAGATGACGGCACGTTCACTGTTGTTTATACAGCCATGATTCTGGTAAATGGCAAACGGTTTTATGCAGTGGGGAAGTGTGTGCTGGGGTGGCAGTAGATAATCTCTAATAAATTAAATGATGAAAAAAATATCTTCATTAGCATTTCTTTGTGTGTTATGTGCCTTTGTGTTTTCTTCGTATGCACAAAACAATTCCCGCTACAATCTTCTCATCGCCCCCGCCACTCTTTCTGATAAAGAAGTAACACTGCTGTGGGATAAGCAATACCCGAAAGAAAATGCAGTATATGAAATTGTACTCAATGGAAAACTTTTGGGCGCTACTGAAAAAACCAATTTCACCATCAGTAAATTAAAACCTGCAACGGTTTACTCGGTTTTGATACGGTTAAGAAATAATCAATCATCGTCGTCATCACTGTTAAAATTTAAAACAAAAGCAAAAAGAAAAATTTTCAACATACTTGATTTTGGTGCAAAAGCCGATACGACATTTATGAACACCAAAGCCATTCAGTCGGCCATTGATGCCTGCACTGCAGGTGGTACGGTGTATATTCCAAAGGGAACATTTGTTTCTGGTGCCTTGTTTTTAAAAAGCAATATGACGCTGTATATTGAAAAGAATGCAGTACTGAAAGGATCAACTGATACAAGCGGCTATCTTCCCGTTATCTACAATCGTTTTGAAGGGTGGGAGATGAACACCTATTCAAGTCTGATTAATGCAGGTACATTAAACCGCAACGGTTCTTATAGTGTAACTAATCTCCGCATTACCGGTGGCGGAACAATTGAAGGCGGCGGAAAAAAATTGGGCAGCGATATGTGGAAAACAAGAGGCGAACGCAGCCGTGGCCGTTTAATTTTATTGATGAACTGCCAGGATGTGAGTATAGATAACCTCACCATCCAGGAGCCGCCTTCATGGACGATTCATTACATCTACAGTGATAATATTTCATTGCACAACCTGTTCATCAAAACGTATGGCATTCGCAATGGCGATGGGATTGATCCTGATTCATCAACCGATTCGTATATCTTCAACTGCACATTTGACAACGGTGATGATTGCATTGCCATCAAATCGGGCAAGAACCCTGAAGGATATTATGTGGGTAAGCCAACAAAGAATGTACGCATTACGCATTGTAATTTTATCCGTGGTCATGGCATTTCTATTGGCAGTGAAATGAGCGGCGGTGTAAGTGATGTGCTGGTGCAGGATTGCAAAGCCGGTGCTTTGTTAAATGGTATGCAGATAAAAGGAACCAAAGAAAGAGGCGGTTATGTAAAGAATGTGACGGTTACAGAATGTGAACTGATGAAGATTACCATCTTCTCCAAACTGAATTATAACAACGATGGAGAAGGGGCACCGCAGCCACCTGTTTTTGAAAACTTTGTATTCAGGAATATTGATTTAACAAAAGCAGATGCGAAAGAACCTGTCATAAATATTAACGGGTTTGCAGAACCGGGACATAAATTAAAAAATGTATGGTTTGAAAATATTGCACTGCCCGGTAATGCTTCGGTTAAGGTAACTGATGCAGAAAAGATATTGTTTCAGCAGGTGAAAACAACGGCTGGTGCAAAACCGGAGTATCTGATAGTCAACAGCACTGAAATATCCTATTAAGAAGGGGTTATTACAGCAGGAAGCAGCAGGATAGACAGGCAGCATCTGTGCAGTAACTTTCACTGCTTAAAACGATTGTATGTTGCGTATTTTATTTCTTGGGTTATTGTTTGGGTTGTTTACAATGTTTGCCTGCGCACAAACCGGTACTTTGTCAGTATCTAAAAAACCATCTGCCTTTTCGTTATTCACTCCTTCATCTGTTTCTTCCATTTATACTGATACTGCCGATGCAAAAGTGGTCACCATTGCTGCAACTGCGTTTGCAAAGGATGTGCAATTAATCAGCGGCAAAGAAATGCAGGTGTTGCATACAATTCCTTCCAAAGGATTTACAATTGTTGCCGGAACGATTGGTCAGTCGAAACTGATTGATGCGTTGATTCAATCAAAGAAAATGGATGTAACAACCATCCGGAATAAATGGGAGTGTTTTATTATTAAGACAGTTGGAAGCCATCTTGTAATAGCCGGCAGTGACAGGAGGGGAACCGCTTTCGGCATTTTTCATTTATCCCGGTTAATGGGTGTATCGCCCTGGGTGTATTGGGCAGATGTGTTGCCTGCGAAAAGAAAGCAGCTCTTCGTTTCCGGCAGTTATGTTTCAAAAGAACCTTCAGTTAAATACCGGGGTATTTTTATTAATGATGAAGACTGGGGATTGTTTCCCTGGGCAAAACGGAATATAGATACGGATGTACAGAACATTGGTCCGAAAACATATGCAAAAGTGTTTGAACTGTTGTTGCGGTTAAAAGCAAATTACATCTGGCCTGCTATGCACGATAGTACCAAAGCATTTTATTATTACAAGCAAAGTCCGAAGGTTGCGGATGATTATGCGATTGCTATAGGTGGCAGTCATTGCGAACCGATGTTGCGGAACAATGTGTGTGAATGGGAGCAGACCTTTGAAGAAGAATACAAAAAGAAACCGGGCGAATGGCGTTACGATGTAAACAAAGACGAAATTTTTAAATACTGGGATGACCGGATTAAAGAAGCAGTGAATTATGAATCGGTGGTAACCATTGGTATGCGGGGTGTGCATGATGGCAGTATGCCCGGCCCGAAAGACCCCGGTGAAAAAGTGAAATTGCTGGAAAATGTTATTACTGACCAAAGAGGAATTTTAGAAAATAATTTCAGACTGCCTGCTGAAAAACTGCCGCAGATATTTGTTCCGTATAAAGAAGTATTGAGTTTGTACCGCAGGGGTATGAAACTGCCCGATGATATTACCATTATCTGGCCCGATGAAAATTTTGGTTACATACGGCAGCTGTCAACACCTGAAGAAGAAAAGAGAAGCGGTGGTAGTGGTGTGTATTATCATCTTTCTTACCTGGGTGGGCCGCATGATCATACATGGCTTTCCTCCACTTCTCCCTCATTGATTTCTTATGAAATGACAAAGGCTTTTCAGTTTGGTGCTGATCGCCTGTGGGTGGTGAATGTGGGCGATATAAAACCTGCTGAAATGGAAACACAGTTCTTTTTAGAACTTGCTTATGATATCAATGGATGGACACCCGAAAAAGCACAGCAATACAGTTTGCATTGGGCCACACAAACATTTGGAGCAACATCAGCAGCAGCCATTGCCGACATTAAAAATGAATACTATCGTTTGGCGCAGGAAGGCAAACCTGAATTTATGCGGATGCTGAACTATTTACCTGTGGCAAGAGAAGAACGTTTGGCTGCTTATACGAGATTGTATGAAAAAACAGATGCACTTAAAAAACAAATTCCTTCCTGGCTGCAAAATGCTTTTTTTGAATTGATCGAATACCCGGTAAAAGGGTCAGCTCTCATCAATCAGAAAATATTTTATGCGCAGATGAGTTATGAATTTCCTGTAAAGGCAAAAGAATATTCGCAGAAATCAAAAGCAGCTTTTGATAAAATAAAAGAACTGACTCTTCATTACAATACCGGTATTGAAAATGGTAAATGGAATGGTATGATGGATTACAAGCCACGCAACCTGGCGGTGTTTGGTATGCCGCAAGTGGCTGAACCTGAAGTGCTGGAAGGCGGCGTTAATAAAACAGTTGTTTACGACAGAAGATATTTAGACAGAACGGTTGATTCATTTGGCGTGCAAACAGGCGAGCCGTCGTTATTAAGTTTACCTGCTGCGTCGTATAAAACGAAAAAAGAAATTGCAGGAGAAAAACTGATTGCTGTACCCGGACTTGGTGCTGGTGGTAAAAGTATTTCCCGTTATCCGTTTACAGGTGTTTCGTTTCACAAAGAAGCATGGGCAAAAGCTCCTTATGTTGAATATGCATTTTCTTTGAAGCCCGGCAGTTACCAGTTAGTGTTGAAATGTTTGCCCACACATGCTATTCATAAAGGAAGAAATCTTGGAATGGCTGTAACCGTAAATGGAGGTGAAGTGCAGCTGCTGGATATTGATAACCCCGAAGAAAATAAAAAATGGAAGGCGGATATTTTGAGAGGATATTCAGAAGCGGTAATGCCATTGACGGTTACAAACAAAGGTGTTACTGTTGTGCGGATTTATTTGATGGATACGGGTTTGGCATTGAGTAAGGTGGATATCCGGGAATAAAAGAATCGTCTCACAGATTTCTCAGATTTGCACAGAATAACTGTGCCAATCCATATTGTCTTTGAGAAAATAGCTGAATGGAATTACAGAACGTACAAGAGTGCGATGCAACGATGTTGATAGAAGTGCTGAAGTTGATAACAAAAAAAATAAACATACAATGAATAAGCTGTACAAAGTTGGGTTACTTATAACTTATAACTTGTTACTCATCACTTTTCTGCATGCACAACAAAAGCAAATCCAATACCTCTCCGGTACAGATGCTGCACATACCGTGCAATGGGATTTCTTTTGCACAGCAGGACGCAACAGTGGCGAATGGAAGAAAATACAGGTACCCAGTTGCTGGGAGCAGCAGGGATTTGGTAATTACAATTATGGCAGAGATTACAAAACCAATGGCAAGAACTATCGTTTCTACGATGAGAAAGGAATGTATAAATACCAGTTTAAAGTTCCGGCAGCCTGGAAAGGGAGAAACATCAACATTGTATTTGATGGCAGCATGACGGATACCGAAGTAAAGATCAATGGGAAATCTGCAGGCGATATTCACCGGGGTGCATTCTATCGCTTTAAATATGATATAACTTCTCTGCTGAAATATGATAAGCCCAACACTCTGGAAGTAACGGTGAGCAAGATGAGCAGTGATGCCAGTGTGAACAATGCAGAACGCCTGGCTGATTACTGGGTGTTTGGCGGCATTTTTCGTCCGGTGTTTTTAGAGGCAACTCCAAAACAATTTATAGATTATGTTGGCATTGATGCTAAAGCCGATGGAAAGTTTGCAATGCAGGTTTGGCCGAAAGGATTACAGCAAAACGCAACTGTAGTAGCAACAATCACCGATGCTGATAAAAAAATTGTTGGTACTATCAAAACTCCGGTTGATAAACATGCAGAGAATGTAGTTGTAAACACCAATATTGCCAACGTTAAAACATGGACAAGTGAAACGCCGAATTTATATTCGGTCAATGTGTTGTTGCTAGATGCAGCCGGAAAAAAAATCTATGAACTGAATGAAAAATTTGGTTTCCGCACTATTGAAATAAAATACGGCCAGGGAATTTACATTAACGGCACGCAGGTAAAAATGAAAGGAGCCAACCGTCATTGCTGGTGGCCCGAAACAGCAAGGAGCTTAAGCAGAGAACAGGAACTGAAGGATGCTTTACTGCTGAAGGAAATGAACATGAATGCAGTACGTTGCAGCCACTATCCTCCTGATAAATATTTTTTACAGTTGTGCGATTCATTGGGTATTTATGTGCTCAATGAACTGGCGGGCTGGCAAAAATGGTATTCAACAAAAGCAGGTGAGCCATTGGTAAAAGAATTGGTGTTGCGGGATTTGAATCATCCGTCCATCATTTTCTGGGATAACGGAAACGAAGGCGGCACCAACAAAGAACTGGATGATGATTTTACAAAATGGGATTTTCAGAAACGCCCTGTTATTCATCCCCATCACCGTCCGGGAAACCAGCACACTGGGATTGACTGCAACCACTACGAGGATTATTACAGCACACAAAAAATTTTAAATGATTCGCTGATTTACATGCCAACTGAAATGCTGCATGCACAGGATGATGGTGGTGCAGGTTCGGGTATGGAAGATTTCTGGAACCTGCATTGGCGTTCGCAAAAAAGCGGAGGCGTATTTATCTGGGCAATGGTGGATGAAGCAGTTGTGCGTACAGACTTAAACAATGTGCTGGATGCAAACGGCCTGAACGCCAATGATGGTATTCTTGGTCCGCACCGTGAAAAGGAAGGAAGCTTTTATGCACTGCGTGAAATATTCTCACCTGTTCAGTTGAAATTACCGGCACAGCTTCCTGCTGATTTCAACGGCAGTATTGAAGTGGATAACCGTTTTCATTTTCTCAATACCAATCAATGCAGTTTCTATTGGGCCCTGGTTGATTTCAGCAAACCATTCGACCGCTTTGATGGGTATGTGGTAAAGCAGAAAGGAACTGTTGCTGCGCCGGATATTGCTGCAACAAAACAGGGCACACTCAAATTGCAGTTACCGGCTGATTATAAAAATTACGACGCATTGGTAATTGTTGTAAAGGATAATTACGGCAGGGAATTGTACAAATGGACAAGTGAAATAAAAACAAAGCAATCGCAGCTGAACGGTTTTGTTACGCAAAAAAATGGCGGAACTGTTATTAGTGAAACGGATACTGTGTATTCAATCACTGGCGGTGACAATACAATTGTGCTGGATAAAAAAACAGGATTGCTTGTTACAACAAAAAATGTGGCGAATGATTATGTATTGTCGTTTAACAATGGCCCTGTGCTGGTGAAAGGAACAGCAGCGGTTGTTTCATCAAAAGCATACAAAGAAGGGGATGATGCTGTAGTTGAGTTTACTTACAGCGGTGATATGAAATACACAAAATGGAAAATCAACAGCAGCGGATGGGCATCACTGGAATATGAATACAGTCTCCAGGGCGATGTTCCTTTTGCAGGTATCAGTTTTAACTATCCTGAAAATTATGTTTTATCAAGCAGGTGGTTGGGAAAAGGCCCTGCCCGTCAATGGAAGAACAGGATTGCCGGCACACCGCAAAATGTGTGGCAGAATTTATATAACAATACCCACACAGGCTATTCGCCAATTGTATATCCTGAGTTTAAAGGTTACTATGGTGATGTTACATGGATGGAATTAAGTACGGTGCAGGGTAAATTGTTCATTGCAAGTCCGGATAACGGATTGTTTGTACGGTTGTTTGATTTTTATGCGTTGAGCGATGCAGCCAAACCACATCCGCAGGTTCCTGTTGGCGATATTTCTTTTTTAGATTGTATTCCGCCCATCGGCACCAAGCTGGCAACAGGCTTAACCACGAATACAAAAGTGTATGGGCCAATGAGTGAACTGAATCATGTAAGCGGTTCAAAAAAGCGAACTTTGTACTTTTATTTTGGTATGCCGAAAACGACTGATACAAAAGAAAATTACAGCCGTCCGGCAGTGGATAATGTATTCTGATCATTTGCCACAAAGACACGAAGACGCAAAGGAAAACATGAAGATTCTTTGTTTCAGCGAACTCGGTGGCGATAAAAAAATAAAATGAAATTCAACTTTTCTTCTTTTCTTCTTTGCGCCACTTTCTGCCTTTGTGCCTTTGTGGCAACCGCACAGCCCATCAACCGTGAAGCTGTGGTAAAGCGCCACAATGTTCATGTAACAAAGATTGACTCACTCTCATCACTCACCGTTGGCAATGGTAATTTTGCATTTACAGTTGATGCAACTGGTATGCAGAGTTTTCCACAAGCCTATGCAAAAGGTGTTCCGTTGGGAACGCAATCTGTTTGGGGCTGGCATAGTTTCCCGAATACGGAAAATATAAAAATTGAACAGGCGCAAAAAACGTATGACCTGGAAGGAAGAAAAATTTCTTACACCGTACAGGGTAAGGAACCTGAATCAAAAAAAGCAGTTGAATATTTCCGTGTTAATCCGCATCGGTTGCAATTAGGTAATATTGGTCTTGAAATAAAAAAGAAAGACGGCTCACTGGCAAATGCTGCTGATATAAAGAACATCAACCAGCATCTTGATTTATGGACTGGTATTGTTACCAGCTCATTTACAGTTGATGGAGAACCTGTGAAAGTTACAACTGCCGGGCATCAGCAAATGGACGCAGTGGCTTTCCGAATTGAATCGGCCCTGATCAATAAAAAAAGCATTGCAGTTTTTATCCGTTTCCCTTATCCAAACGGACAATGGAAAGATGTTGGTGATTATTATGGAAGTAATGAAAAACATCAATCGGTTTTAATCCCGGAAAAAGATGGCGCAACCATTAAACGTATTCTTGATACCACTGTTTATTACACATCCATTTACTGGAATCGTTATTCCGGCATTAAGCAAACAAAAGAGCATTGTTTTGTGATAGAGCCGGGTAACAGCAATCAATTTGAGATCACCTGCAGGTTCAGCAACACCTATCACAGAACATTTATGATTTCGTTTGATGATGTTGCCGCAAACAGCAGATTACTCTGGAAAAAATTCTGGCTCAGCGGTGGTGCGGTTGATTTTTCACAAACAAAAGATGCAAGGGCATTTGAACTGGAAAGAAGAGTGGTATTGTCGCAATACCTTACAAAAGTAAACTGTGCATCTGCTTATCCTCCGCAGGAAACCGGTTTAACCTATAACAGCTGGTATGGCAAACCACACCTGGAAATGCATTGGTGGCATGCTGTTCATTTTGCACAATGGGGCCGGCCTCAACTGATGGAAAAAAGTTTAGACTGGTATTTTACTGTTGCCGCAAAAGCAAAACTTATTGCAAAGCGACAGGGTTTTGACGGTGTACGCTGGCAAAAGATGACGGATAATAATGGTGATGAAGCACCTTCATCTGTTGGTGCATTTCTCATCTGGCAGCAACCGCATTTTATTTACATGGCTGAAATGCTGTACCGCAGCAAACCAAACAAACAAACTCTCAACAAGTATAAAGACCTGTTGTTTGCAACAGCCGATTTTATGGCATCATTTCCAACATACAATGAGCAAACAAAAAAATATAATCTTGGAAAGGGATTAATTCCTGCACAGGAATGTTTCGAAGCTGTGCAAACATTTAATCCAACGTATGAGCTGGCGTACTGGAGCTGGGCATTGCAAAAAGCACAGGAGTGGCGCAGGCGGTTGGGATTATCTCCCGATAAAAAATGGCAGACTGTTATTGATAACCTTGCGCCCTTGCCGCAGAAGAACGGTGTTTACCTGGCAACAGAAAGCACTCCCGATTGTTATGAAAAAGGTTCAAGATATTTAACCGATCATCCTGCAGTGCTTGGTGCTTACAGCTCCTTACCTGCTGTGCATGGGTTGGACACTGCTGTTATGAAAAAAACCTTAGATACAGTTTGGAAAGTGTGGCAGTGGAATGATACCTGGGGTTGGGATTTTCCTTTAGTAGCTATGACAGCAGCAAGATTGCATTTGCCTGAACAAGCAGTGGATGTATTGTTGATGCCCATCCGCACCAATACTTATTTAATCAACGGGCATAATTTTCAGGATGAACGATTAACCATTTATCTTCCCGGAAATGGTGGTGTGCTCAATGCTGTTGCATTGATGTGTACCGGTGCTGACGCTGATAAAGGAATCAACACCGGCTTTCCAAAAACATGGAAAGTGAAATGGGAAGGATTGAAGAAAATGTTTTAGCCCTCTCCGCTCCTGAAGAGGGAACTGCATTCCACAGCCCTTGAATTTCGGAAAGGTTATATTAAATCAGAGGAGTTGAAAGAATGAAAACGATTTTACTTTTTCTATTGTTTAGTATAGCCTGGCAATTTTCTTTTTGCCAGGAACAAAAGTTATGGCACAACAAAGAGCGTACGGTACATTATATTCCACAGGGAACCGATTTTGTTTGTGTAAATCCCACCATGCGTTTTAACCGGGCATTGTATGGAACCAATACAGCTTTCAGAGTGGAGGCCGGCGACTTGCCTGAGTTTGCAATGTATATGCCGGGCATGGGAGGTAATCTTCAATTTGCCTTACAAAAGGGTAATACACATAAATGGCTGATAAAAGCAGATACTATTAAAGCAATTTACCGGCCGGGCAGTATGCTCTATGAAATTAAGGATGCAATGCTGGGCAATGGAAAATTGTTGATCACTGTACTGGCTTTAAGCAGTGCAGAAGGAATGGTTATACAGGTGAAATCAGAAAACATTTCAGGAGAAGTTCAGTTGGTTTGGATTTACGGCGGAGCATCAGGTAAAAAGTTTTCCAGGGATGGCGATATTGGTGCCGATCCGGAATCATCGTTTTACCTGAAACCGGAAAATTGTACTGATAATGTTTACCAGTTATCAAAAGGGAAATTCATTCTCAGTTATGGAACAGGAAAAGTGTTAACTGAAGAAGAACGCTATGAAATACAAACCAAACCTGAATCAGAATTAAAAGGCGAACTTCCAAAAAATGCAAAACAGATAACAGGTTATTTCCCTTCCTCATCAACAATACAATTGTTCGGTGCAGAAGAAATCAACAATCTGTTTATGGAAAACGCTGTTTCAAAAAAGAATAATTGCATTTCGGGCAAGCTGTTTTTAAAAAGAGGTACAGAATATTTTCTGTTGCATAATTCTGCAACAGCAGTTAAAAAAACTGCTGAAAAGGAATTTGCTGATGCAGAGTCTGCAAGGCTTGCCATTGCAAACAGGATAAAAATTTCCACACCGGATAATTATATCAATACATTAGGCCCGGCACTTTCCATTGCAGCCGACGCAGTTTGGGAAGACCCATCGTACATGCACGGCGCAGTGGCATGGCGTATGCGTTTGCCCGGCTGGCGTGGAGCATACGTTGCTGATGTACTGGGCTGGCACAACAGGGCAAGAACACATTTTAATGCGTATGCAAAATCACAACTAACCATACCAGCCACAACCGGAGTGGTGATGGATACTGCATTGAATCTTGCCCGTCACCAGGAAAAAGTTGGTACACAGTTGTTCAGTGATGGATACATCACACGCAACCCGAACGGTTATGTTGGTGCACATCATTATGATATGAACCTGGTGTTTATTGATCAGTTGCTCAATCATTTCAACTGGACAGGTGATACTGCTTATGTAAAACAAATGTGGCCGTTACTTGTCCGTCATCTTGCATGGGAGAAAAAAAATTTTGATGCAGATGATGATGGATTGTATGATTCGTATGCAGCAATCTGGGCAAGTGATGCATTGCAGTACAGTGGAGGAGGGGTAACACATTCTTCGGCATATAATTACCGTTCCAATAAAATGGCTGCACAACTGGCAAAGATGATTGGAGAAGATGGAACAGTGTATGAAAAAGAAGCAGCAAAAATTCTGAATGCCATCAATCAGCAGTTATGGATGAGGAATAAAGGTTGGTATGCAGAATATAAAGATTTGCTTGGCAATCAACTGTTGCATGAATCGGCAGCATTATGGACGATCTATCATGCATTGGATGAAGGTATTGCTGATCCGTTTCAAGCCTATCAATCATTGCAATATGTCAGGTATTCTATTCCGCATATTTCCATTCTTGCAAAAGGATTGAAGGACTCTTCATTGTACACATTGTCAACCAGCAACTGGCAACCTTATACATGGTCGCTCAACAATGTTGCATTATCTGAACTGTTACATACTTCACTTGCTTACTGGCAGGGTGGGCAAAAAGAAGAAGCATTTCAGTTATGGAAAAGTTCGTTGATAGAAAGTATGTATCTAGGTGCAAGTCCTGGCAATATTCAGCAACTGAGCTATTACGATGCAATAAGGGGAGAGTTGTACCGGGACTTTGCTGATGCAATTGGTATGGCTGGCCGATCATTGGTGGAAGGTTTGTTTGGTGTGATGCCCGACGCATTGAATAACCGTTTGCTGATTAAGCCCGGTTTGCCAAAACAATGGAATCATGCTTCGCTTTCAACTCCTGATTTACAGTTTGCTTTTAAACGAAACGGGTTGACAGATGAGTACAATATTCAGCCAAAGTTTACAAAGCAACTGAACCTGGAACTGATTCTTCCTGCATACCGGGAGTTTGTGGAATCAGTGAAAGTAAATGGGAAAAATGTGAATTGGAAAAATGTTGACAGCATTATTGGTGTTCCTTCATTGCAGGTGAAAGTGGCTGCAGCAAAATCATACAGCATTATCATTAAGTGGAAAGGCAATGCGTTTGAGCAACCGGTTTGTAAAAAAGCCTATTATAAAAAAGAGCTGTTGCAGGTTAAGCTGAACAGGGCTATGATCACAAATGTGTTTCAGCCGGTGGAAGTTCTTCATAATTTAATCTGGTCAGCAAATATTGTTTCCGGCAATGTTGCAGATGCAGGACTGAATCATTTATACCTGCAAATGAAACAGGGACAGTTTACATGGTTTCAACCTCTGCAATTTTCATTGATTGAAGATGAATCTTTTTTTGACAAAGAAGTTACTGCAGAAACAAAGTTTGAAAAAATTTCGTTGTCATCTTATTTCAACGATGAGGTCAATCATATTTTCAAGAACGAATATGTATCGCCCCGTCCTTCAGTACCAACACTGCAGCTGCCAAAACAGGGAATCGGGAACTGGGCCTATCCTTTAACCACAGCTACTATTAACGACAGCGGTCTGCGTGTAAAAGCTTCGGTAAAAAATGAAATTGTTTTTTCCAATAAAGTTCCTTTTGCAACTCCGTCACAACTGAAAGAAAAAAATATTGTATTTACTTCCATGTGGGACAATTATCCTGACTCTGTTGTGATTGATATAAACGGCTCATCATCACATGCATTTTTCTTAATGGCAGGAAGTACCAACCCGATGCAGAGCCGGATGGTAAATGGAGTCATCCGTGTTAATTATGCCGATGGAACACATGATGATCTTGAATTAAAAAATCCGGAAAACTGGTGGCCCATTGAACAGGATTATTTTATTGATGGGTTTGCATTTACGACAGATGCTCCGAAACCAATCCGTGTTTCATTAAAAACAGGCGAAGAGATTCCTGCCAATTACAAATACACCGGCATCAAAGGTTTTTCAAATTTTGCCATTGATGGTGGTGCAGCAACAGTGCTCGATATGCGGCTGAATAAACACAAGCAGCTGAAAAATCTTGTTCTCAAAACAGTTGCCAACGATGTGGTGATTGGTTTAATGAGTGTAACATTAACAAGGTAAATAATCTTAATAATGAAAGCGTTTTTTTTAGTTTTTGCTTTTTCCTTTTCACTTCTGTTATTGAATGCGCAATCGGCTGATTCTGTTTTCATGTTTGCGTATTTTAAAAACAACGGGCAGGATGGCTTGCATCTTGCTTACAGCAATGATGGCTTTCAATGGACAGCATTAAAAAATGACAGTTCATTTTTGAAACCAACTGTGGCCAATGATAAACTGATGAGAGACCCCTGCATCATCCGTGGTGCTGATGGTTTATTTCACATGGTTTGGACGGTAAGCTGGAATGATAAAGGAATTGGTTATGCATCATCGTCTGATTTAATTCACTGGAGTGAGCAACAGTTTGTTCCTGTTATGCAGCACGAAGACTCAGCACGTAACTGCTGGGCACCTGAAATAACTTATGATAAAAGGAAAAAGCAATACATGATTTACTGGGCAACAACCATTGCCGGTAAATATGCTGCTGATCCCAAAGTAGAGAATGGTTACAATCACCGCATGTATTATGTATTGACGAAAGATTTTAAAATATTCAGCAAAACAAAACTGTTGTACGATAAAGGATTCAATGTAATTGATGCAACGATTATTCCTGATGGAAAACAGTATGTGATGTTTCTGAAAGATGAAACAAGAACACCTCCACAGAAGAATATAAAAATAGCTACAAGTAAACATCTTGCCGGAGGATATTCAGATGCATCAGCACCCATTACCGGTAATTACTGGGCTGAAGGTCCGACTACATTGCGCATGAACGGCACATGGATTGTTTACTTTGATAAATATCGTGATCACAAGTATGGTGCAGTGCAATCAGATGATTTGAAAAACTGGACTGATATATCTGATAAAATTTCTTTGCCTGCAGGTTTGCGGCATGGAACCATTTTTAAAATCAGCAGAAAAGAATTTGAAGCATTAAGATAATTGCAATCATCACGCAATCTCTTTCACTTTACTGATCATTATACTGATGCCCAAACCAAGAAATGCAATTACTGCAAAGGAGTATTGCAATCCTGCAAGTTGGGCAATGTAACCAATCATTGGTGGCCCCATCAAAAATCCGAAAAAGCCAACACCTGAAACGGTTGCAATGGCAATACCACTTGCCACTTCTTTTACTTTACCTGCAGTGCTGTATAATAAAGGAATAATGCTGCTCACACCAAAGCCAACAATTAGGAATCCGATTGTTGCCATCACAATATTGGGAAATAAAACAGCCGTCATCATACCGGTAAAAATCATCACACCACTTATCTGCACCATTTTCTTCCGGCCAAAACGTTCGGCCAATTTATCGCCTGTAAAACGTCCCGTTGCCATCATAATCATAAACGAAGCATAACCCAGCGAAACGAGTGATGGTTTTACCTGTACAACCTGTTTAAAATAAACACCACTCCAGTCGAACATACAACCTTCGGCACTTAAACAGCAAAATGCAATAATGCCCAACTGCAGTAATAACCCATGCGGCATCTTTATACGTTTAAAGGAAGAAGCTGTACGACTTGTTGCAGTTACAATTAAATAACGTTGAAAAATAAGATCAAGAATAATGACAACAGATGTAATGATGATGAAATGATGCAACGGTTTAAAACCAATCTTCATCATGAATAATCCAACCAATGCTCCTGTAAAACCTGCTGTACTCCACACTCCATGAAAGGAAGAAAGAATGGAACGTCCGTAAACGGCTTCAGCATTTACAGCCTGTGTATTCACGGATATGTTACAGAGATTGCCACTCAAACCAAAAAAGTATAAACAAAGAGCCAGCTGCCAGGGAGCAGTTACCAATCCAATGCTTACCAATACAAGCGAATAACAGATTAAAGCAATGCGTAATACAAACCTGCTTCCAACTCTTGTAACAATTTTTCCGCTGAAGGGCATCATGGTTAATTGCCCGGCAGGTAATGCAAGTAAAATACTTCCCAGTCCTGCTTCAGATAAATGCAATACAGATTTAATATCAGGAATACGGCTTGCCCAGCTGGCAAAGCAAATGCCCTGGCAAAAAAAGAATACCGATACTGCAATGCGTATCTGTAGTTTAGAATAAAGACTCTGTTCAGGTAAAATGGTAGTCAAAATAGTTAAGGATGAATGCAAAATTAATTGAAAATGATTGCACCATCAGCAACATGATGTGAACGGATTCCTCAAACGATTGCAGGATGCCGCAGGATGGATGTGCATTCATGTGTAAGTACTTTAGACAACTAAATTTTTGCCATGCTACGCTTGCCCGCACTTCGAATTTTTTTTGCAGCATTACTTGTATTTTTTTTCACAGATGCTGCGTCTGCACAACTAAAACTTCCGAAAGTTTTTTCTGATAACATGGTATTGCAACGGGAAAAGCCATTGCCTGTTTTCGGAAAAGCAAGCCCTGGTTCAACTGTTACAGTTACATTTTCATCACAACACAAAACTGCTGTTGCTGGAACTGATAGTAACTGGATGGTGATTTTAGATCCGTTAAAAGCTTCTGCAACACCTGCTGAACTTGTTGTTAAGGCTGAACAGACAATTACGTATAAAAATGTTTTGGTTGGTGATGTGTGGTTGTGCTCAGGCCAGAGTAACATGGAATATCCACTGGATAAAAGTTTAAAAAAATATGCAGGACCCAAAAAAGGTGAAGATCCTTCTGTAAAAGAAATTGCAAGAACAGATAAGCCTGATGCGATCCGTTACCTGTATGTAGAACGTACATTAAATAAATATCCTGAGCTACCATCAAAAGGCTGGACAAACGGAACTGATACAATTGTAAGATATATTTCAGCTATTGGTTATTTTTTCGGCAAAGAAATTTTTGAGAAAACAAATGTGCCCATTGGAATTATTTCCACTTCATGGGGTGGCACAAGAATTGAACCATGGACTCCCGATTGGGCTTACCAGCAATCACCGGTGTTTAAAGATTCAGTTACATCTCCTAACTTTAAAATTGATGGCACACATCCCGGGCAGATGTATAAAGGAATGATGGAGCCATTGATTCCTTTTGCCGTGAAAGGTGTTTTGTGGTACCAGGGTGAAAGCAATTGCATGATTGAAGACCAGGAAACCTATGTGGAAAAATTCCGTTTACTGGTAAGTTCATGGCGTACATTATTCAAAGATGAGCAGCTGCCTTTTTATACAGTGCAGATTTCACCTTATCTATACACAGCAAGAAAAGACCCCAAAAAACATACACCTGAACTGCTGGCAAAATTCTGGGAAGCACAAACCAACTGTCTTGCTATTCCGAATGTATCAATGGTTGTTACAACCGATCTCGTTGATAACTTAAAAGATATTCATCCTTCTTATAAATGGGTGGTCGCACACAGACTGGTGTTGCAGGCAATGGAAAAAACATACAACGATCATTCATCTGTAACTTCAGGTCCGGTTTTTCAATCAGTAAAACGTAAAAAGAATAAACTCATTGTAAGTTTTACGCATGTTGGTAAAGGATTGGTGAGCAGCGATGCTCAGCCATTAACATGGTTCAGCATTGCAGGTAAAGATGGAAAGTTTGTAAATGCACAGGCATTGATTGTGGGTAATGAAGTGATTGTTTATTCAGATGAAATTAAGAAACCGAAATATGTACGGTTTGCCTGGAACGAAACAGCACAACCCAATTTCTTTAACAGTGATGGATTACCGGCACTTCCATTCAGAACAGATAACATCAACGATTAAAAAAATAAGTATGCAAATGAGAAAATATTTTTTGCTGATGATATTATGTGCAGCAGCTTTCAGTACTTCTGCACAAACAGCAGCAACGCCTTTATGGGTTAAGAAAGTGGGAGCAAGATCATTCCCTTCAGCCAAAACAGTTTATTATGTGAACAGTTATGGTGCAGTTAGTGATACGGTTACTGTTAATACCAAAGCAATTCAGAAAGCAATTGATGAATGCGCTGCAAAGGGTGGTGGTATTGTTGCATTTAAACCGGGAACTTATGTTACAGGTGCCATCTTTTTAAAAACGAACGTGCATCTGAAAATTGATAAAGGTGTATTGATTCTCGGCTCGCAGAATTTCGATGATTACCCCGATATGGATTCACGTATTGCAGGTATTGAAATGAAATGGCCTGCTGCACTGATTAATATACTGAATGTAAAAAATGCAGCTGTTACAGGTGAAGGTATTGTAAATGCAAGAGGTAAGTTTTGCTGGGACAAGTATTGGGCAATGCGCAAAGAATATGATGCAAAAGGTTTACGCTGGATTGTTGATTATGATTCAAAACGTGTACGCACATTGCTTGTACAAAATGCAAGTGATGTAACAGTGAAAGGAATCACTTTTAAGAATGCCGGTTTCTGGACAGTGCAGTTATTGTATTCTTCCAATGTAACGGTTGATGGAGTAGTGATCAGGAATAATGAAGATGGAAGTGGTCCGAGTACGGATGGTATTGATGTGGATTCGTCCAGCTGGGTGTTGATTGAAAATTGTGATATTGATTGCAACGATGATAACTTCTGTTTAAAAGCCGGTCGTGACTGGGATGGATTACGGGTAAACAAACCAACAGAATATGTGGTCATCCGTAAATCTATTGCCCGCCGTGGTGCCGGACTTGTTACGCTTGGCAGTGAAACATCTGGTGGTATCCGTCATATTTACTGTACAGATTTGTTTGCCAAACATACCGATAATGGTCTGCGCATTAAATCAGCAGTAACAAGAGGTGGCACTGTTGAAGATGTTTACTTTGTAAATTCTGTGCTGGATTCAGTACGTAACGCCTACCAGTTTAATCTCAACTGGTATCCTGCATACAGTTATTCTGAATTGCCGAAAGGATATACTTACGAAACCATTCCTCCGCATTGGAAAGCTATGCTGCAGAAAGTAACTCCCGCAGAAAAAGGAATTCCTTATGCAAAGAATTTTGTTATTCAGAATGTAAAAATCACTAATGCACAAAAAGCATTTGAGATAAATGGTTTACCCAAATCCATCTTAGAGAATTTCCAGTTTATCAACTCCATCATTACAGCCAATACACTTGGTACAATGGAATTTACAAAAGGGTGGAAGTTTACAAACACTGTTATTGATGTTTCCACAAAGCCTGAAGAAAAAAAGAAAACAGCAACAGGAATTGAAGAGCAGGAACGTCTAAAAGGATAGTAATTGGTAGTTAAAAAATAAGAATGGTTAAGTGGCTGCGCCAAAAACTATTCACAATTGACTGTTCACCATTCACAAAACAAACGAATGAAAAAATATTTAGTATTTATTGCTGCTCTCTTCGCCTTCGCTCAGTCACAGGCACAATACCAGGTGGAATATCTTACACGGGGATTGTATGCTGTCAATAACGGAAGCGGAAAAATATTTGTCAGCTGGCGTTTGCTCGGAACAGAAGATCAGAATCTTGCATTTAATCTCTACCGGACAGCCAATGGTAAAACACAGAAGTTAAATGGAAAGCCATTAGTTACTGCAACAGGTTTTACAGATGAATCGGCTGATACAAATCTTGTCAATACATATACAGTAAAAGCAATCATCAATCACAAAGAAGAAAAACAAGGTGCTTCTTTTGTGCTGCAGGCAAATGCAAAACCTTATTTATCCATTCCGCTGCAAACACCTGCAGGCTATTCTGCCAATGACGCAAGCGTTGGCGATATGGATGGCGATGGTGTGTATGAAATAGTGATTCACATGACGGGTAAGGCAAAAGATAATTCGCAGGCAGGCGTTACTGATCCACCCATTTTTCAATGTTATAAAATGGATGGAACTTTTTTGTGGCAGATCAATCTTGGAAAAAATATACGTGAAGGTGCACACTACACACAGTTCATGGTGTATGATTTAGATGGAGATGGTAAAGCAGAAGTGGCAATGAAAACTGCTGACGGTTCAATGGATGCCAAAGGAAATGTGATTGGCGACAGTACAAAGGATTATCGGAATGAACGTGGATATATACTGGCAGGTCCTGAATATCTCACAGTATTCAGCGGCTTAACGGGCGAAGCAATTTCTACTGTAGGTTATGATGCTCCCCGTCATCCAACATCACTCACACCAACAACCGAAGAACTCAAAGCATTGTGGGGTGATGGTTATGGCAACCGCATGGATCGTTTTCTTGCATGTGTTGCTTATCTCGATGGTCAGCATCCTTCATTGGTGATGTGCCGTGGTTATTATACAAGAACAGCATTGGTTGCTTATGATTTTAAGAATAAACAATTAACGAAACGCTGGAAGTTTGATACAAACGATCCGGGTAATAAACCATTTGCCGGTCAGGGTAATCACAACTTAACTGTAACCGATGTGGATGCTGACGGTAAAGATGAAATTGTGTACGGACAAATGACGGTTGATGATAATGGCAAAGGGTTATATACAACAGGTATTGGCCATGCCGATGCATTGCATGTAAGTGATCTTGATCCCGAGCATCCGGGTTTGGAAGTGTTCAGCATCCAGGAACGTTTTGGTGATGCAGGCGCTAATTTCCGTGACGCTAAAACAGGTGAGGTCATCTGGAAAAAGTCTTCTGTTGCTGCAGGAGCAGATGGCGAAGGTCCCGGAAGGGGGCTTGCTTTAGATGTTGACCCACGTTATCCCGGTTATGAATGCTGGGTGGCTGGTGCAGGTATAAAAGGAATGTTTGATTGTAAAGGAAATGTGATTGCAGAAAAAACACCTGCTTGCAACATGGGCATTTATTGGGATGGTGATGCATTAAGTGAAATACTGAACGGAGTAAATATCAGCAAGTGGGATTATATCAACAGTACTTCGGTAAAATTATTTGATGGAAGAGATTTCGGTTGTGCAAGCAACAACGGTACAAAAGCAAATCCCTGTTTAAGTGCTGATCTGTTTGGCGACTGGAGAGAAGAACTTGTATGCCGTACAACAGATAGCAAAGAGTTACGGATCTATTCAACATCTATTCCAACTGCTATTAAACTATATACACTGATGCATAATCCGCAATACCGTTTAAGTATTGCATGGCAAAACGTGGCATATAATCAGCCTCCGCACGTAAGTTATTATTTAGGTGAAGGAATGAAGATGCCTGCAAAGCCAAATATTATTATCAATAAAAAATAATGAAATGAAATTGATTGACTTGATAAAGAGATATTCATTCGTTGCAAAAATGCTTGCTGTTTTTTTATTGATAAGCTCATTTGTTATCATGAAGGTTGAAAAACCAACCTTGTATTTAATTGGTGATTCAACAGTACGTAATACCAACCGCCCGCAATGCGGCTGGGGCGAAATGATTGGAGAGTTGTTTGATACTGCACAGATCAGCATCAGTAACCAGGCAATGGCCGGACGCAGCACAAGAACATTTATTAAAGAAGGAAGATGGGATAAAGTAATGTCAACAATTAAGAAAGGCGATTATCTCATCATGCAGTTTGGTCATAACGAAGGAAGCCGTCCCGATACTTCCAGGCAAGGTTACAGGGGAGTGCTGCGTGGTACTGGCGAAGATACCGTACAGTTAACATGGAAGGATGGAACTATTGAAACCGTTCATAGTTATGGATGGTATCTCAGGAAATTTGTAAGGGAAGCAAAATCAAAAGGCGCAGTTCCAGTCATCTGTTCAATGATTCCCCGAAATCAATTCAAAGAGGGAAAAGTGAAAAGGGCTGATAATGATTATGGTAAATGGGCTGAAGAAGTTGCAGAAAGTGAAGGTGCTTTTTTTGTTGATCTCAATGCAATAACTGCTGATAAGTATGATGTGATAGGTCAGGATGAAGTGGCAAAATTGTTTTTCAAAGATCATACACACACCAATGTTGACGGTGCACGAATCAATGCTGCATCAGTTGTTGAAGGGATTAAAAAAATTAACAAGCTCACACTTTCAGGCTACTTACTGCAGCAATAACTAAAAAGAAATGATATGAAATATAGTAAACAGATTTTGTTTGTGATTGCACTGGCGCTTGTTTCATTTACAGCAATAAAACCCAGGCCTGTTTTGTATATTATCGGCGATTCTACAGTTAGGAACGGCGACGGCACAGGAAAAAATCAGCAATGGGGTTGGGGAAGTTTTATGGCCGGGTATTTTGATACATCAAAAATTTCTGTTCAGAATCATGCAATTGGTGGAAGAAGCAGCCGCACATTTATAACGGAAGGAAGATGGGATAAAATTCTTACAACGTTAAAAAAAGGTGATTACGTAATTATGCAGTTTGGTCATAACGATGCTGGCCCGCTGGATGATACTGCAAGAGCAAGAGGAACACTGAAAGGTATTGGAAATGACAGTGTGGAAATATATAACCCCATACGTAAAATGAAAGAAACAGTTCACAGTTACGGATGGTATATGCGTAAATATATCCGGGAAGCAAAACAAAAGGGAGCTGTACCAATCGTATGTTCATTGGTGCCAAGGAATAGCTGGAAAGATGGTAAAGTTGTCAGGTCGGCCGACAATTACAGTTTATGGGCAGAGCAGGCTGCAAAGGAGGAAGGTGCATTTTTTGTAAATCTGAATGACCTTGTTGCCGCTGAATATGAAGTAATGGGTATTGATGCAGTCAAAAAATTTTTCCCGGTTGACCATACACATACAAACATTGATGGGGCGAAACTGAATGCATCAATTGTTATTTCGGCTCTGAAAGAAATGAAACCCGGAAGACTGAAAAAGTATTTTTCTAAATAGGTCTGGCGGTATTGATGGTACAAACCTCACAGGTTTTTAAAACCTGTGAGATTTTTTTTAATCAATGCGGAAGGAAATTTTACAAACACAACCGAAGGTAGTAACCTGCCCGTCTTTTACATGTGCTTTAATATCCTGTACGTAAACGGAGTCAATATTCCGTATGGTTTTCGAAGCTTCTTCTACTGCAACTCTGATTGCATCGTCAATCCCTTTTTCAGATGAAGCAATTACTTCAATAATTTTTACAATTGGCATAGCTGTTTCAATTAAATGGTGAACGATAATTTGGACAGTTAAGTTAGTTAAAACAGTGTTGCAAATGCAAAAAGATTTCTGCTGCTCCCGGTTAATTGAAGCAGGTACAAAAAAAATGTTACTCCTTGTAAAAGAGTAACATTTCAAAATATGGTATTGTGAAAGATGAGCTTATTACCTGGAAGATCAACGTCTGTATCCGCCACCGCCTCCACCGCTGTAGCCACCGCCACCACGGTTTCCGCCGCCATAGCCGCCTCCACCACTATAACCACCACCGCCACCACGGTTTCCGCCACCATAGCCGCCTCCGCCGCTGAATCCACCACCACTACCACCACCGGGTTTGTCTTCTGCCTCTTTTACAACAAGGGGCTTTTTTTGCTTGCCAAGGTAGATGTCATTGAGTAATTCAATGGCTTCTTTACCATCTTCAGCATTTTGCATTTTTACAAAACCAAAGCCACGGCTTTTACCGGTTGCTCTGTCAATAGATACTTTGGCAGATAATACTGGGCCGAATTTTTCAAAAATTTCTTCCAGTTCTGCATCATCGAGGTCGTAAGGGAGTCCTGCTACAAAAAGGTTCATAGTGTAAAAGCCAAAAGTAAGGAAGTTAAGCCTACCAACAACGGATTCGCCTATTTAATTTCTCTGTGAGAATCCTGGGCTAACTATAGTTAGTGGCTGGTGGGTGAGGTAGGTACAAAAAAAGAGCCACTGCCTGGAGAAAGCTGTGGCTTGTTTAACAACTGAAGGCTGCTATGAGCCATTCTATATGAGAAAAATGCTTGCTTAATTGCAGTGCAAAAATGTAGTAACAGCACTTCCCCATGAATGAGTATTATTAGTAAAAATCCTGATGCTTATCATTTATTTCATTAAAGTACAGGCTGCTTCATAAATTAAGGAGGTAAAATCACAAAAGCCCCGGAATCGGGACTTTTCATCAGTGAAGTACAATTTTTTGTTGTGTGAAGCCTTTTTCAGTTTGCATACGGCAGATGTATGTTCCTCTTGGTAAATTGCCGGCTTCGAAATTAAATTGCCTGATATCACCTTTGTTCATAATACCTGAATAAAGTTGTGTTACCATTTTTCCGCTAAAATCGAATAATTGCAAACTCACAAACCCGCCAATACCTGCGTTAACTGTTATAGTTGCATGACTCTTAACCGGGTTGGGGGAAATTGTAAGTGCATTTTCTGCTGTTATCTCATCAGCTAACTTGAACGTATTACAACATTCACAAGGTCCAAGGTAGGCTCCTTTTCTGATAAACTCAGGAGCGGCTTCTCTTGCCACACTCATTTCTTTTCCTTTCCAGCAAAGAAGAATTTTATATTCTTTCCTGTTTTCGTTGCCTGTAATAAATTTTGGCAAAGCTTCATACAGTTTCTTTTCAATCTGGTAAACATCACAACCATGATAATTGGTAACAAGAGCAATGGTCATTTTCCTGTCTGGCTGATACATCATTAGGGCCAGGTAACCAAGTGCTCCGCCTCTGTGGCCAACAAAGAAATCTGTCTGACTTATTTTATTGTTTGTCCACAAACCATAGCCGAGATAATCATCATCCTCGTCTGGGGTTGATGAAATGGAGTTAAGCATTGTTTTCAGCGTAGAAGCACTTGTAGCCCTTCCTCCAAATAATGCATTTCCCCATTTAGCCATATCGGCTGAATTTGAAACGATAGCTCCTCCGCTGAAAGCAAGTGATGCAACTGCTGTCATAGGAAACCTGCGGATGTTTGTATAAGCATCTGGAAATGTTGGCTGACCTGTCATCGAAAAGATCGGATTAAACATACTGATATTATCATGCGGGTCAACTAATTCGCCATGGCTTCCGGGTTGTTCACGTTCAGCAAAGTACATGGAAGTTAAGCCCAGTTTATCAAAGAATCTTTCTCTGAAATGCTGCTCAACAGGTTTACCGGTAACAGCTTCAACAATTGCACCGAGCAATACATAATTGGTATTGCTGTATTGCCGTACTGTTCCCGGAGGGTTGATTTGATGGGTAAAGCTGGCAGCTTCAAAAGCTGTCCACTGATGAGAAGGCATGTATGCAACTGAAACCTGGAGCATATATTCACTTTCAAAATCTGAATATCCGCTTTCATGTGCAAGCAGCTGCCGGATCGTTACAGAACCATTTAATTCCGGATTAATTAAGTTCATCGGGAGAATTGCATTAACAGGTGTTTCCAGGTTCAGAACACCTTCTTGTGCCAGTTCCAATACAAGTGCAGCACAAAATGTTTTTGTAACACTGTAAATCCTGGAAAGCTTATCATTTGTAAAAGATGATCCACCTGGAACTAAATTATTATCAGCGTCAATATTTCTGGCTGCATACCCCGTGGCTCCCTGCCATATAGCCAAACCATCAACATTTATTGTAACTGACATTCCTCCTACAAACGGGTTTACAGGATTATTCTGGAAGCTGTCTATAATATGCTGAAGCCTGCTTTGAACTTGAGGTGAAAATCCCTGGGCAGCAATGTTTAAAATGAGCAGGGTTTGAATAAAAAGAAGGAATGTTACACGAACATACCTGTGTAAAATCTTTTTCATAACCCAAAATTTTTAATTGGAAATAAGTACCCTGTGGGGGCAATTGAATATAATCATTGCAAACTGCAATGAGGAGATACGCTGCTCATAATAATACCTCCCTTTATTTATAACTTCCTAAGTTAAATAGAAAAAAGGGGTATGTAAATGACGGTTGTCATAATTAACTTAAACCGGTGGCTGAAACTTAAAACAGTTTATCAAAGTCTTTTACATATGAAAAACTAATGCCGGTGCGGTTGGAGGTTCGCCATTGCAAGTCGTAAGTAGTTTTGTAAAAACCAATTAAACGAAGTTTCCCATCAGGCGAAATAAGCCATTCAATTGTTATGTCAGGAGTTAACTGGTTATTGTTTTGTACAGTTGTTGTCTGACCGCTGTTTAATAATACATTGCCACCGGCTTTTAAAACAACCCTTCCGTTTAAAAAACGTTTGGTAAAACCAAAAGAGCTGCTTCCAAATAGCTGCTGTGCCTGAAGCCCGGAAATTGTTCCCGGATTAAAGGTTACATAAGGGTCAAGGTTTAACTTGTTTAATCCCGGAATGGTTTTCAAAACAAGACCAATGCCCGATGTGATTTGCTGGGCAAGAAATTCGGAAATGGTGCTTGCAGCAGTGTTGGTTAGCAGGTTCATGCCAATGTTATTACCCGCTGCGGTGGTGTTACTGTTACTGGTCATAAACTGGTTAAAGAACATCAGCGAAAATACCTGGTTATTTAACTCATTCGGGTTGTTGTACAACTGCTGAAATCCATTCAATGTTATCTGACTGTTACGGCAGGGATGTGATTGCGGCAATTCAAAACGGAAATTAATTACAGGATTTATAAGTGTGCCGGAGAGGTTACTGATTACATACAAATCGCTTCTGATGTTGTTACAGTCTCTGGTAAGATAATCCGGAAGTGTGATTTCCTTAGCTGTATAGCGTGCATCAATATTAATTTTTGCATTATAAGGATCCCCGTCCCAGTCAATTCTTCCCTTATTAATATCGAAAGGTTTCTTGATCAGCGCCTGCCAGTTAAATGTATATTGTCCTTTTGTAATATCAAACCAACCATTCATGGTAGTTGGTTCATTTGTACTCACACGTATGTTGAGAAAGCCATTTCCCTGTCCCTGCACAATATCATTTGTTATTTCATCCAGTATTAAATCAACTTTTGCAAGTGGATTGGCATTGATGTCAACATCAACTGTAAGTTTGGAAGTTTCTTTAATATCCGATTCAACTTTCATTTCCTTACCATACTTGCGGAATACAATAAAATCGGCTGTTCCTGTTACTCTTGAATCGGATGTGGGCAGAGAAACATGTGAACTGTCGGTTGGTTCTCCACTCAACCGTAAAATGATATTATCTGATTTTCCGTTTATACTGCCACTGGCATTTGCTACAACATAGCCATAAAACAAACTGTTGTCTTTTTTCTTTGTATTTAAAACAACAAGACCTTTTTTAGGATCATTTGCTTTAAAGTTCATCCTGAAAGCCATGCTGTCAAAAAAATGATGAAACAATTTTCCTGAAAAAGTTGCAGTACGGTTTGTTGTGTCCTGCAGAGTAATATTTCCAAAATCAAGTTCACCTTCCCTGAAATTTATCTCAGTTCCCTCTTTGATCTGGTAACGGCATTTTGTATAATCCAGCACAAACGATGCATTGCTGAGTTTAACATTTCCAATCAGTTCGGGCCTTCTTGCATTACCCTTTATCCTGATAACTCCATTGCCGCTTCCTTTAAGGTCAGTCATTATAATGGCCAGGTATTTTTGAAGTAGTTTCAGTTGCACATTTTTAATTTCGGCAATCTGGTCAATAACCGGATGATCGGGGTCTTTAATATTGATTTTACCAGTCCCGAAAAATTCATTGAGAGGGTTTTCTGAAATGATATTGGTATTAATGTCGCCTGTTGATTGATTATAATTTCCGTTTAGTTTTACAACACCGATTGAATCATTATTAAACCGGAATTTTTCTGTTGTAAGGTCGGCATCAACCTGCACTTTCCCAAACAGATCTGCTATTTCCACCTTGCCGGTAACAGAACCTTCCAGTCGTGGGTCTTTCAGAAAGTAAGGCATTACACCATCAATCTGGAATTGTTTTAACTCGGCAATCAGGTCTTCACTGTTGCCAATTGATGAGGGTTGCGTATAAACAAATATTTCTTCTGTGCCTGAGCTGATGTGTAAGCCCGATGCTGATATTTTTTGCTTGCCGATAAATACATCACTGTTTTCCCTGATGTTCCAGATTTTGTCGTTCAGCACCAGTGTGGATGGTTGAAAAATAATTCCTACCCCTTCTTTGGTGGTGTTGATCTTTGCATTCAGGTTGGCATCTTTTAAAGTTTGTGATGCCTTTGTTTGAATACTTACAGTACCTGTGTCGTTCGATGCGGTTACAGTAAATTTTGTTTGCGGCAGGCTTAAACTGTCAGTTAAACGTATTTCATCCAGCGTACCGCTGAGGTTAAGTTTTCCATAATCACCGTTTCCTGTAATACGGGTATTATTAAAAATCGTTTTCTTATACGTAAACATTGGTACATCGGCCTGTACCGAAAACATATTTTCGTTTGTGCTGATGCGCCCGTTAAAACTGCTGTTTTCAAAACCGCTTACAGGAATATCCAGCAGCGATAAGAAAGGCGCAATATCTTTTGTTGAAATGTGAAAAGAAAAATCCTGATTTTGTACCTGTTTTTTAGGTACAGGTATGTATGCAGGAAAATAGTTGTGGAGAAATGAAAGGGTAGTGGTTGGTAAATCAAAAATATTAAACGTTCCTTTCAATGATGCTTCTGCTTCATTGCTTTCTAGTGTGAGTGCTTTTATGCCATTTGTTATTACCGATGAAAGAGAAAGATAATCAAAAGAAAGCGGCGTGCCATCATGAACCAATTCTGCATTTTTTAAATTGGCTGTACCAAGAAAATCATCAATGTTTTTTCCTCTGAAGTTTAAATCAACAGTGGCCCTCATGGTCAGGTTTTTATTCAACAGACCTAAAGGTTTGAAGTTGATTTTGTACACATCGCCCGTTACGTTGTACATTGGAGTGTCCTTGCTGAAGTTTACCTGTCCGGTAAGGTTTATATTCAGGTTGGGATCTTTCACATTCAATGCCCCGTCAAACAAACGTTTTTCATAAATGCCTTTTGCTGTAATGTCTTTATAATTGTAACCATTAATCTCGAATGAGCTGATTTTTCCATCAATTTCAGCAAATAATTTATTCATGCTGAATCCACGGCCTTTGATTGATCCGTTCATGGCAATTTTACCAAACAAGGTATCCTGTAAAAAAGTACCGAGCTGAAAACCTTCTGTTTTCAGTTTGCCTGAATAAATAGGATCGCTTTTTTCAGGAAGCTTGAGGTTAATATCTGTTACAAGTGTGCCAAGATTGGTTTGAAGAGTTCCGTAAGTAACAAAATCATTAAAGTAGCCGGTAAAGGAGCCCTGGAATTTCAGATAGTTGATTTTTGATAATGCAGGCGACTTGATTTTTTTTATACCAGGATAGATTGCAGATGCATCGGCATAGCTTGTTTCCAGCCTGTTTGCTTTTAAATCAAGGAAAGTTGAATTAACATCGGGTAATCCGTCTAATGTAAAACTGCCATCCAGAATTGTGTTTTTTAAGCTGCTTACAGTTACATTGTTCCCTTTAAGGTGATTGACTGTTCCTTTTACTTTTCCATTGATGGTAATAATGTCATTCCAGTCTTTTAATTCAGGTGCAAAGAAAGCAATGTCATCACTGTGAATAACACTGTTTTCCATGTTGCCATCAAGCACAACATGCGTAATAAACTCACTCATGTCGTGATTAAACTGCGTATAACGCATGGCGAAATAATCTTTCAGGCTGCTTTTATTTGTTTGTGCATCAAGGTTTTTAAATTCCATTCCCAAAGGATGCCATAACAAATCGGCGTTGAGTTTTTTTACTTCAAGACCACTTCTTTCTTTTGCGGAAAGATGAATTTTTGTTTCAATGGTATCGCTTGTAAAACGAACGTTGGAAAAACTGCCGTTAATATCTTTGAATTGAATATGAGCTCCGTCAAAATAGGTAAAGGCCGGTCTTTCAGTTGCAATATCATTTCTGAATTCGCCATTACTGATTGTTACTTTGCCTGAAGTTATTTTCCATCCATTGTTCCAATGCACAGTGCTGCTGTCGTTTTGATGATAATATTCATCAGGCCTTGCCTTTCTTTTCGGCCTTTTTCCGCTGTAGTTTGACAGGGCAAAATAGGGAGATGACAGCTCGATGATATTTGCATCAATTACTTTTCCTGCCAGGTCAAACTTATTCAGGTCAAGATTCAGATGCCCGATGTGTGCTTCCATCGTTTCTCCCCGCCATTCATCTTTTTGCACAATTCTGATTGCTTTTAAATCTGCTTTTTTGAGCAAAAGAGCAATTGCTTTTTTGGAAGTATCACTGGTTTTGCTGTTGCCTGGTGAAAAATAATCAATCAGAAACTGGTAGTTCCAGATGCTGTCTGTCCGGTGCAGGAAAATATCTGTTTGCTCAAGCGAAACGTATTTCAGTTCAATTTTATCTTTCAGGAAAAACCAGTCGTTAATGTTCACACCTGCTCTGCCTATGTATGCAAGCGTATCTTTCTGACGGTCTTTGACCAGCACACCTTCCAGGAGCATTTTATTGAAAAGTGAAAAATCAACATGCTTTACCGTTACTTCAGTATTAAGTTCATGCGAAAGCCTGCGTGCAGCTTGTTTTACTAACCAGTTTTGTACCGGGGTAAGGTTAATAAGTACCCATACTGCTATTAAAAAAAGCAGGATTACAAGAAGAGTCCGGGTTAGTATTTTGATGATTTTTCTTGCCAAAACGTTTGTGCTGTAAAAGTAACCAATCGGCTGTTTATGGCAAATTCAATACCATGTTTTAGCAATTCGCAAAGAAATTTTAAAACACAGGTTGCCGGCAGATATATTAGTGCAAAATTTCGGCTACATGTTTTTTGATGTTGCTGACCATTTTATCCATAGGCAGGTCGTTTGCATCAACTCCAAAAGGCTCTTCTATTTCTTCGGCAATCAGTTCAAGACTTGCCAGTACGTAAAAGATGAAAGTCACAACCGGTACGGCATAAAATCCAAGACTGAACACATAACCGAAAGGAAGTGTCATTACATAAAAGAAAATGAATTTTTTGAGAAACACACTGTATGAAAACGGGATAGGAGTGTTTTTGATGCGTTCGCATGCACCGCAAATGTCGGTAAAGGACTGAAGTTCGGCATTCAGTACTATCAGTTCATCACCGCTTATAGCCCCGGCTTTGTGCAGATCATGAACTTTTTTGAACAAATGCCTGGCAACCTGGTTGGGAATATGCTTTTCTTTATCAATATTGCTGAGCAAATGCCCATATTCATCTTCGCTGAACAAGGCTGATCTTGTGCCCTCATCTTTTAAATGCATCTGGAGCAAACTGGCATATAAAGGAATAACTCTTCTGAAGTAAGTGCGGTTTGCTTTATCTTCTTCGGAAAGTATGGCAGAAAGTTTTATAGCAAGGTTACGGCTGTTATTGACCAAAGCTCCCCATAGTTTCCGGCCTTCCCACCACCGGTCGTAAGCTGTATTAGTACGGAATACAAGCAACATGGAAATAACAAAACCCAGTAAACTGTGCATTACCGGTATGTTTTTTAAATGGCTGTTATCGGAAAGTTTAAAAATTTTTACTTCCAGTATAGCAACAACTGCAGTGTAAAGAGCAATCGTTAAAAGCATCCAGGCAAGTTGCCGGATGGTATCGGATTTGTGTAGCCGAAATATAAAAGTAAGCCAGTCTTTTGGGTTGTATTTAATCATTACCGCTAATGAAAACGTTGTACTTATTTTTTATTCTTCCCGAACCAATATCCAATACTGAAATTAACTGCATTAAACTTCAGCAGGGGGGCATCATCTGTATTAATCATACTGCTTAACCCATAGGTGTAATCAAGTAAAACACGAAAGCCGCCTGCAGTTTCATATCCAAATCCAAATTGAGCACTGGCATCAAACTGACCATAATCCATGAAACCGTATTTTAATTTTCCGGTGGCTGCTACACCGTTTTCATCCTGTTTTGTTTGCTGACCGGTTATTCCAAAACCAAGAGATGGGCCGAAGTGTACAAAACAGGTGTTTTTAAGTGCATCAGGTTTTTTGAAATCAATCTGAAGAAGAGGCATTACCCGGCATTGCCATTCTGATATTTCGCTGAAAGTTTTAGGTGGCAGAGATTGGGCACTCATGCTCCGGTAATTCACATCAATCTGCGGTACAAAATGCAAACGGTTTTCAAATGGCACTTTCAGCATTATACCGGCATAACCTCCATGTGTTGGAGTTGTTTTTGCTGCTGAGTATCCTGCCATTTCATAATTATATCCTCCTTTTATACCAAAATAAACTTTGCCAAGATCCTGGGCATAACAAAGGGTACTGAACAGGGTAACGGCTGTAATCAATAAGAAAAATTTCTTCATGCGTTGTTGTGGTTTTAATTACTGCCCTAATAACAGGGCCAGTTTTTCAAGGTCGGATTTCAGGTGGCAGGCATTCACTACAATCCTGTTTACAGGATTATTTTCAGGATGAGGATAAGGAAAAGAAGAAATGATAACCTTGTGCTGCAGCAGATAATCTGCTATGTCTTTCTTATCTGCAACAAATACAGGCGTTCCTTCGTTGGCTACAAATGTATAGTTTGTAGTGAGTTTTTGCAAAAACCTGATGTTTTGTTTCAGAATTTCTCTCTGTCTTTCAAATAGCTGATCACTTTTTATCCAAGCGTATGCTAATGATGGCATCAGCGGTGTGCTGGTTGCATAGTTAACATGGGTTTTTACTTCGTTGATCCATTTTTCGGAACCGCAAACAGCTCCGCCATTTATATGAAATGCTTTCGATAACGAAAAGTTGAGCAGCAGTTCAACATTGGGAGGAAGATGTAAAACGGAGATGATGCCCGCTCCATCATCTCCCATCCAGCCAATACCATGCGAGTCATCAATAATTAACGTAATGCGGAAATGTAAAGGAGTACTGTTTAAAAACGAAAAATCATGAATTTGTCCGTATGTAGGGTTAATGCTGTCGGCAACAATTGCAAATACAAGTTCATTTGCATCTTCACGCTCCTTTAAGAAGTCGTTCCAGCTTTTTGTTTCTGGTAAAACCTTAACAGCCGGATGGGCAGATGATGAAGGATGTGTATGCCTCGTTGCATAAACATTCATTTTGGAAGCGACAACCTCAACAGAAGTGCGGGCAGATAAAAATCCTGAAGAAAAACAGGAAGCAGACTCAGTTTTACAAAATTGGGCCAACTTGTTTTCCATTTCTTCATACAAATCAAGAGGTGTATTTGAAACCCTTGATGACGGGTACACAACACCATATTTACTGATCCCTTCTTTCACCAAACTGGTGAAGTGCTCATTCATACCCATACCGAGGTAGGAATAACCTGAAAAAAAAAGGAACTCTTCATTATTAACGATAGTTGTTCGCCCGGGTATTTGTGAAAGAGTGATCATTGCCAGCCTTTACTTATGATTCATCTTTAAATTATAATCGTCCGATTTTCCTTTTGCAATCGAAAGCGGTTCCCATAAACTGCCCTTTATCATTCTGCCAATATATACAATTTGACCTGCATGATATGGGTAGTGAGAAAGCTGTCTGTTGAGGGCGTCAATAACCGTCAGTTGTTCACTCCTGATCGTGATTGTTTTTAGTAAATCATCGTCAGAAAGGTTTTTTACTGCATTCAGAAAACAATCCCAGCCTTCTTCCCATTTTTGGAGAAGCTGTTCCCTGGAAAGTTTTTGTTCATCAAATTCAGTATCCCTGTTGCGCCAGGTTTTTTCTCCGTCTTCGGTAAGGAAGTTGGTAAACCTGCTCATCATATTTCCATGCATGTGCTGAATAATTACAGCGATGCTGTTGCTTTCCTCGCCGGGATGATAATGAAAATGAAGTTCGTTCAGTTGGGCAAAGGTTTTATCGCATAGTTCTTTGTAGTAGCTTGCCCGTTTGATGTAGGAATCAATAAATGTTTTGGCTAAAGACATGATATTTGGTTTTCTCTTAAAGCGTTCAGCTTGATATTCTGATGTAAACTTACTTAATAACCTTCAGCATCATCGTCTCCACGTTTGTCCCCAACAGCTTCAATTTTAGCGCCTGTAATTTTTATAGCTTCAAAGCGTCCAATTCCTCCACGTTCAGTTATTTCATAACCCATTTCCTTCAGTTTAACCCGTACCTCTTGCGGAAAATCTTTCTCCACATAAATTACATCAGGTAACCATTGATGATGAAAGCGTGGTTTCCATACAGCGTCTTCGATATTCATGTTAAACTCAAGCACATTCAGCAACACCTGGTACACTTGTGTAGGAATGGTGGTGCCCCCGGGAGTTCCGATTACAAGATACGGTTTATCATTTTTCAATACAATGGTTGGTGTCATTGAACTCAGCATCCGTTTATTGGGGGCAATGGCATTGGCCTCAGCTCCAAGTGCACCGTACATATTGGGTACACCCGGTTTAATACTGAAATCATCCATTTCATTGTTCAGTAAAAATCCGGCATTGCCAACTACTGTTCGGCTTCCATAGTTTCCGTTAAGAGTTGTTGTAACCGCAACAGCATTTCCGTCTTTATCATATACACTCAGGTGCGTTGTTTCCTCACTTTCAGGATTGGCATTACCATGTGTTATTGCTTTGCTGCTGCCTGCTTTGTTCATGTCATAATCACTCATACGTTGCTGCAGGTAAGCCGGTGAAGTAAGTTTTTTTACAGGCACTTTCACAAAATCTTTATCGCCGAGAAACTCAGCCCTGTCGGCAAAAGCCCTGCGTTCAATCTCCACCATCATTTGCACAGCCTGCCACGATTGGAAACCATATTGAGCTACATTTCTGCTTTCAATCATTCCCATCATCTGCTGTATTAATATGCCACCGCTGCTTACTAACGGCATACCAATGATTTTATATCCTTTGTAATCTGAAATCATGGCTTCCCGTACTGCCGTTTGGTAATTTTTTAAATCATTCAGGGTGATTAATCCGCCGCCACGTTTCATTTCTTCCACAATCAGTTTTGCGGTTAATCCTTCATAGAATCCTTTCTGTCCTGAATCACGAACACGTTTCAGCGTATTGGCAAGATCTTTCTGTACCAATGTATCACCAGATTTCCATCCTCCGTATTTAATAAATGCATTTGCTTTTGTATTGTATTGAACAAAAGTTCCAAGTGCTGCATTGAGGTTTTTTGCCTCGGCTTCTGTTATCACAAATCCCTTTTCCGCCAGGTCAATAGCCGGCTGAATTAGTAATCCGAAGGGGAGTTTTGCGTACTTATGTGTGGAAAATAAACCGGCTATGGTACCCGGTACTCCGCATGAAAGATGCCCATTCTGGCTGAGATTGGTTTGTGCATTTCCGTTAGCATCAAGATACATATCCCTGCCTGCCTGTGCGGGAGCTTTTTCCCTGTAATCAAGTGCAATTGTTTTTTTGTTCTGCGTATAGGCAACCAGAAAACCGCCACCGCCAATATTACCGGCACCCGGGTAAACAACTGCCAGTGCAAGTTGAACTGCAATTGCTGCATCAAAAGCGTTGCCACCTTTTTTCAGAATTTCAACACCAACTTTTGATGCAAGCGGGTGTGCACTTACCACCGCACCATTAGTGCATTCAACTTTCTTCTGAACATTGTACTGGTAAGGATTTACCTGTGCCTGTACTGACAGGAAATACAGAAAAAGGAACAGCAGCGTACTAAATTTCATCAGGATTTTTTTTCTAAATTAAATTTTTCAACCCAAACTCAGCTTATCTTAGAACCAAATTAAACCAACTGTGATGAGCGGCTGACGCATGTTGGTCGCTTTTTTTATTTTCGGCTAATTATATTACGTTATGAAGAAGATTTTTTTGTTTTCAGCAATTTTATGTTTTGTTCTTACGGCATCGGCTCAGTTAAAATCTCCTGAACAGTTTTTGGGGTATAAACCGGGAAGCCGCTATACTCCACACTGGAAGGTAGTAGGATATTTTGAACATGTGGCTGCCAATGCAGCAAAAAATGTAAAACTTCAGCAATATGGCAAAACCAATGAAGGCAGGCCATTGATGGTTGCTTTTATAGCATCAGAAGAAAATTTAAGCAACCTTGAAAATGTCAGGCTGAATAACCTCCGTCTTGCCAACAGTGTAAAAGACAAAGCGGCACCAGCCGAAAAAGCACCTGCAATAGTTTGGTTAAGTTATAATGTGCATGGTAATGAAACGTCTTCAAGTGAAGCAGCCATGCTCACCATATATTCATTAGTTGATCCTGCCGATACACGGTCAAAGGAATGGTTGAAGAATACAGTTGTTATCATTGATCCATGTATGAATCCTGATGGCCGTGACCGTTATGTAAACTGGTTTAACAGTGTTGTTGGGGCAAAAGCAAATCCGCTTCCTTATTCAAGGGAACATCGGGAACCCTGGCCCGGCGGAAGAAGCAATCACTATAATTTTGATCTGAACAGGGACTGGGCCTGGCAAACACAGATTGAAAGTGAACAGCGGATGCAATTGTATAATCAATGGTTACCCCAGGTGCATGTTGATTATCATGAGCAGGGCTACAACAGTCCTTATTATTTTGCACCAGCCGCCGAACCATATCATGAAGTGATAACACAATGGCAAAGGGATTTCCAAACGGTGATTGGCCGTAACCATGCAAAATATTTTGATAACAACGGATGGTTGTATTTTACAAAACTGCGGTTTGATTTGTTTTATCCGTCTTACGGCGATACTTACCCGATTTATAATGGTGCAATAGGGATGACGTATGAGCAAGGTGGAATTGGATCTGGAACAGCAGTGCAAACAAGTGATGGTGATACACTAACCCTTGCCGACAGGGTTTTGCATCATTATACAACAGGTATCAGTACAATTGAAGCAGCATCTGCCAATGCCTCAAAACTGGTTACTGAATTCAGGGGCTTTTTTAATAAAGCAGTGAGTACCGGTTTTGGTGAATATAAAACCTTTGTTATTAAAAATAACCAGGGCGATGCACAGCGTATAAATGCATTATTGGGTTTGCTTGATAAAAACGGAATTGAATACGGTACAGCCTCAGGTTCAGGTAAGGGATATAATTATTTTACGGGTAAAGAAGAAGTCTTTAAACTGAATACCGGTGATATTATTGTAAGCGCTGTGCAACCCCGTTCTGCACTTGTACAGGTATTGTTTGAACCAAAATCAAAACTGAGCGATTCGGCAACTTATGATATTACGGCATGGAGCCTTCCTTATGCGTATGGATTAACTGCGTTTGCATCAAAAAACCGTATTGCATCTGCAGGATTGCAAAAGCCTTCACAGGAAAAAAACTATGCTTCTTCTGCTTATGCTTATGTGATTAAGTGGGAGGGTTTACAATCTGCAAAAGCAACGGGTTTGCTTTTGCAAAAAGGAGTTACACTTCGTTACAGCGAAGTCCCTTTTGAAATTGCAGGTGAAAAATTCAATCGTGGTTCTGTCATTATTATGCGTACAAGTAACCAGGCTGCTGGTGAAAAACTGTGGAGGTATGTAGCTGATGCTGCAAACGCTGCGAATGTAAAAGCATACCCGGTGGGTACAGGATTTGTTGATAATGGCGGTGATTTCGGAAGTGATCTTGTACATTCTTTCAGGATGAAAAGGGTGGTGTTGTTAACCGGCGAAGGCGTGAATGCAAATGCAGCCGGTGAAATATGGCATTTCTTTGATAAGCAACTGGAGTACCCTGTTTCATTGGTGAATGTGAATGATTTCAGCCGGATCAATCTTGATCAGACTGATGTGATTATTATGCCCGATGGCAACTACAGAATGCTGAACGACAAAACCCAGTCGGATGTGTTGAAGCAATGGATCAGCAACGGGGGTAAGGTAATTGCACTGGAATCGGCTGTGGCAGCTTTTTCCCGTTTGGATTGGGGATTAAAACCGAAGAAAATGGATGATGGTGGCAGTAAGAATATTTACGATCCGTTAAAATCTTATGAAAACAGGGAACGGGATTATGTGAAAACAATCACTCCAGGTTCAGTTTATAAAGTTGATATTGATAATACACACCCACTTGCTTTTGGTTACCCTGACTTTTATTATACATTAAAACAGGATGATAACATTTATGACTTTCTCGATAACGGATGGAATGTTGGGGTAATTAAAAAAGAAGGCCAGTTAGCTGGCTTTGTAGGTTCAAAATTAAAAGATCGCTTAAAAGATGGATTGTTGTTTGGAGCGCAGGATATGGGAAGAGGTTCGGTTATTTATTTAACTGATAATGTGATGTTCCGCAACTTCTGGGAAAATGGTAAATTGATGCTTTGTAATGCAGTGTTCTTTTAAGAAATAAAACATTTGTCATAAAAAAAATCCCCGGTTACTCCGGGGATTTTTTTATTCAATTATTTTTTCAAGCGTGTAAGCATTTCCATTTTTATCAACTCCCTGTACTACAACTTTGAATTTCTTAGCATAATCGTTGTTATAAAATTCAAATACATATTTGCCGTTAACGAACTTTATATCCGGTTGCCAGAACAGGGTTGTACGCCGATCTTCCTGTTTCAGAATTTCTGCATTTGTATAGGCAGGGTTACTGAAGCGTACCGGAATAGAATAGCCGGTAATGTATTTTTTATCAAAGCCCAGGTTTCCTCTGTATCCCTTCGACTTAGTATAAATTAGTACACTTGGTCCCGGGCCAAACTGGCCTAGTTCAAAATTTTGTGTTCTGTTTACTTTAATCAGTATAACATCATTGGGGTTAATAAATCCAAGCTCACCCGCATCAATTGCCTGTTCATCCAGGTAAAAGCTGATGTAATCTGCTCCTGAATAGCCAATTGAATTATTGCTTTCTGCATTTGTAATACGGTCGTATCCCTGGTTAAATTTTAGTCCGAAGAACTCCTGCTGAAACAACTGTGCGAAACTGATATAGGAAAAATTCTGGTCAGGTGCCCTTGTGTATTCAGAATTTCTGAACGCAGGTGAAGTCACTGCGTTGTTAATCGAGTCAATCCGCATATCAACTTTGCTTTTGCCGCTTACTTTTATTTCGGCAAGTTGTTTACCGATTCCCGAAATACTGTAATGTTCAATGAACGGATTGTTCTTTGCTGATATTTCACTTGTAAGTTGCGGGTCAAATATTTTTTTCAGCACTTTGCCCGAAAGGGTATCAATAAATTGCGGATCAAGTGCGAACCCGATTTTTTGCGTTTTTTTCTCTTTCGTAATTGCCTGTATATAAACGGAGGCACTTTTCCTGAAATGAAGATCAGTTACAGAGAATAAGCCACTTTTGCCAACTTTCATTGTAGAATAAACAGTTGATGAGTCAGCACCTTTTGTAATAACATCAACTTTGCTCGAATCATTTGTAATGCTCTCTTTATTGATATGGCCCTTTAAAGAAATGCCTGTTTCAAATAAATAGTTTAATGCAGGTTGTTTACCACTTGTTATTTGCTGAAAGCTGAAACGGGCAGGTTGAATGGTTAATAATAATCCATCAAGGAAAGATGAATATTTTTCTTGCGAAACCTGCTTGATTGTGTTGCAGAAAGAAAACTGACCCTGGTTGTTTGAATGATAAATATGGTACATTTTTGAATCAGGATGACTTATAAAATCATAACCTGGCAAGTCGGTTGGGACAACAGATATGGACAGGGCAGGGGTGTCAATGCCGGTAAATGAAAGTGTAAATTGATTTTTCTGTTTTGCACCAAAAGAAAGATGATCTGCAGATAAACTCAGGTTGTTTGCGGATGATTTGTCAACATAAATCCATCTGTCTGACAAAAGCTGTAAATCTTTGTCCAGGAGTATAATCTGAAGTAACCCCGGCTCCAGCTCTTTTTTATTTATAAAAATGGCATTGCTTCCTTCTTCAAGGTCAAATCTGTTTGCCAGTACAGTTTTCCCGGATTGTTGTGCAAGAACATAAACAATTTTATTCCTGTTGATGAATTCTGCATCAGCATTTGCCTTAACAAAAATTTTTGCAGCCGAAAAATTACTGGCAGTTAATGCAACACTGTTTTTTAATGCAAATGGAAGTGGAAAGAAAAGTTCCTTTTTTTCTGCTGTTGTTACTTTCAACTGGTATCTTGTCCGTTCAGCAGGCGTGAACTCTGCCACACCAATATTGTTTTCAAAAGTAACAGAACCGGTTACAGGTTGATGATGTTCATCAATTAACTGAACAGTGCAATTTGCAGCAGGCAGATTTTGTTCATCTGTTATCCGGAAAGCAACTTTGCTGTTTACATCAGGTATTAATCTCCCACCTTCAGGAAAGTACTCAACTTTGAGTTTTGAACTGGTTGCTGTAAAAGTTTTTGCCTGGTCTTTTTTACTCAATACAAAAATATACTGCTCCCCGATAGTGGCGGGTTCATTAAGCATCCATAAAGTGTACGATCGTAAACGGTATATTCCGCTTTGTAAAGTATCAGGTAAAAAGATACTTCCTGCCGCTCCGTCATTTTCAGCTTTCCACATTGCTTTTGAAAGCAGGTTACCTGTTCTGTCGCTCAGATCAGTATAAATAACTTTGCTCAGGGGTTGTACTGATTGATTGTTCGACAAGTACAGTTTAAACCATATTGTTTCACCGGATTGATAAAAAGATTTGTCTGTATGCATGTAGCATTTTTCTTCAGGGTTGAGATCATACAGATGCTGAAGATTGGTAATCATCCGGGCAAGTAAACTGTCTGTTCGTTTATCCTGCGCAACCAGTAATGGTGAATAGAAAAGAAAAAAAACGATTGTCAGATAAATGTGTCTCATAGCCCTGGTTTATAATGAAAGGTAAAAAAGAAAGGGAGCCGTTTAAGCTCCCTTTTTTGTTTTAACGTATTATTTTAATAGTTGGTAAAAGAGGATAGTGTTCTTGCGTTTGTGCCGCTTGTTGCACCATAACTGCCTCTGAAAACAACGGTATAAAAATGCTGACGTTGAAGTACCAGACTGTTTAAAACTGCTAACTGCGTGGAAGTGCCGGTTTGTCTTACAATTAAGGTATCAGAAATACCTGTGTTTACCTGAACAAAATCAGTCACTTTCGCAATAGGTACGTTTGAAAACAGATTTGCATTTTGCCTTTTAGAGAAAATATCTACAGCCGGAATTACTGTTTTTGAAAAAATCAGGTTTGCAAACCGAAGCTTTGCTGTTTCTTCAAACATCAGTTGATAATCATTTTCAACCAGCAAACACTTGGGTGAAGTGATGGTATCATACATAAAAAGGGTGTAATATTTCTTCCCTGCAAATGTACTTGTAAGTGTATAGGGTGCCTGTGTTGAGGTTGCAAGTGTGTCTTTTATTGTTAATGTTCTGCTTCCGGCAGCCAGGCTGGCAGCATGACCGGTTGATGGGAAAATTCCACCAAGAGCGAGGGCAGCTCCGGTTACAGGTACATTGTCAACGAGAACATAGTTGCGTGTGGCACTCACTGTTCCCATATATACTTGTACAAGTGCATTGTTGTCAAAACTATACTGGCGGTCTGTTATTTCTTTTACCTCTTTTTTGCACGACACCAATACAGCGGTTACTGCTGTGAGTAAGAGTATGCTATTTAATAATTTCGATTTCATAATTCGTTTTTTTTACATTAAGGTTTAGTGATCCACATTTCTTTTGTATGATAATCGAGGTCTAAACCACCAATTAATTTCAGGGCTTCTACATTATACAGGTATTCTGAATTGTATCTCGGGCGGGCCCTGTACACCAGTTTGCCATTATTGTTTGTGTATAGATCAACTCCTGATGGAGGAGTAAAGCCTGCATATACCTGGTTGCCTGTTGCCGGATCAATATCAGTGTAGTGGAATCGTCTCATATCCATCCAAGTTTCAATAAAACCATATCCATACAATGCAATGTATTTCTGTAACATAATATGTGAAAGCGTTAAACCGCTTGCTGCTGCAGGAACCACCGCAGTATTAGCAAGATAAGCATCTTTCATAGTTGAGGTGATTTGTTTGGCTGCTGGTACTGAACTATGATAATCGGCAGTTGTTGTAAGCATGTCAAAACTTAAGCTGATACCATTCGTATAGGCAGTTAATGCATTTGCTTTATCGCCTTTTCTGTAATAAGCTTCGGCCTTCATAAAGAAGGTTTCTGCAGGAGTGATTACAGGGAAGGGGGAACCATTTTTGAAAATATAACGGCAATTTGCATCTGATGCAGGCGCAGTTATTGAAGCAAATGTACCACCCCAGAAGTTTTGAGGCTGATCAGCGGTAGCTAATGCATCTGTGCCTTTATTCGGACGAATTCCTTTATAAGTGCCATTTGTATTTTCACGGAGAATATAAGCACATCTTGGATCAGCTACTCCTGTAAACATCGTTAGGTTACCAGTCATCAGGTCGGTAACAAAACGTCCCTGTCTCATGGATGAAACGTTGTTGCGTAAAGGACCATAAAAGTTTGATGTGCCGGTGATGCCGCTGTTGGCAAATTTTGCAGCAGCCATATCAGCAACAGTTGTAATGCCCTGGTTACAATAAAAAATCACTGAATCAGCATTGTAAGATGATTTGTTTGTAAAGTGATGAAATGAACGGGCAAGAACTGTATAAACAAATTTTTTCCATTTGTTTACATCGCCGTTATAAAAATAAGCATCCCCTTTTGCAAGGTTTGCCTGGCTTGCATTATCGCCTGTTTTGTTCAGGTACGAAAGTGAAAGATGACACATCCTTCTTACTTCAGCATAAATCTCTTCCTGTGTGTCATATTGAAATACGAGACGGGTTGGATCAAATGCCTGTTTTAAAATTGCTTCGCCGTACATATCGGTAAGTTGCAGCCAGCCCCATGCCCGTACAGCGTAACCCACACCAACGTAATCCCACTTCTTTTCTTCTTCACCCCATTCAATCATTTTACTGAGGTTCTGACCATGACCATAGTAATGCATAGCCCATACTGAACCGAGAACATCACTTGCACCAGTTGCACCACCCATCATATCGTATTGTGAACCGGTAACATAGTTTTCCCAGTTCTGGATATACCTGCCCACATACATACCATCCTGGCTAATACCATACGCACTACCCTGCGCAGAAGAACTGCCAATGAAGTTTCCTATGATACCAGGTAAGAGGGTTTCAATTGGTACACGTGTCGTTGCATTTGGATTAAGAAACGCATCATCCACCTTTTTTGTACAGGATGCCAGTAATACCAGCGATCCAAGTAAAAAATGGTAATATTTAAAAAATTTATTTTTCATAATTCTGAATTAGTTTGTTGTTAAAATGATGTTCTGATACCAAGGTTCAGGTTTACAGGGTTGGGTAATGTTCCAAAGTCGAAACCATATGCACCAACACCACGGCTTCCTGATGTATTACCATTTACTTGTGGATCAGCTCCGGAGTAATTAGTTATCAGAATTAAGTCGTTAATCGTTGCAAATGCACTGAGAGTTTTTATTCCCCTGATTAATTTGTTTTTGAAGTTGTAAGAAATTGAAATATCTCTCACCCTGAACCAGTTTACATTCTTCTCAATAAACTCTTCTTCAGGCATGGCTGTATAATAGGTTTGACTGAAAGCCGGAATAACAGCAATGGTATTAACGGTAGGATTAGTTGTTTCCTGTTTACCATCATTCAGTACACCTTTAATAATGCGTGGCGTATATCTGTCAAGCGTTCTTCTGCTGCGTCCTATTCTTGTCAGGTACATTTCAGTACCATTGAATACATCACCGCCAACTTTGATATCAAATAACATACTGAGGGTAAACTGTCCAAGTTTGAAATTGTTTAACCAGCCCAGAGTGAAATCCGGATTTCTGTCACCTCTTACTTTAAAAGTAGCATCAACAACAGGCAACCCTGTTAGCGGATTGATGAGAATGTCGCCATTATTGTTCCTTGAATAGCCATAAGCTGTAATGGTGGTAGTTGCACCGCCGTAAACCAGGCCACCCCTTGCATTACCGTATAACCAGGTATCTGCTATATAATATTCAGCAACATTCTTTGGCATATCAAGAACTTTATTCCACATACGGTTAAAGTTCATCCTTGTATTCCAGGTAAACTTGCTGTTTTTAATAACATCATAGCTGAGTGAAACTTCAATACCCTGATTTCTGGTACTTGCTGCATTTTGAGTGTTCAGCACAAAGCCTGTTCCGTAACTTAAACGGAAGGCATTAATGATCTGGCCTTTGTTTAAAGTATTATAGTAAGTGGCTTCAATGTTTAAACGGTTTTTCAGCAATCGTAATTCGGTACCTGCTTCGTATGTCTGTTGCTTTTCAGGAGCAATGTCCGGGTTGTTGTTATAAAATCCGTAAGAATATCCAAAACCACTGGCATAGTTGTCAACAAATACCGATTGGGTTGAGTACGGAGGATTAAGTCGGGCTGTACCTGCAAGTGATGTTCTCAGTTTCCAGTAGTTGATCACTTCGCTTTTCTTGATTGCAGGGATGATATCACTGATGATAAGACTTAAACTTCCGCCAGGGTAATTATAGCTCCTGTTTTTCTCAGGCAGAGTGGATGCCGACTCAAAACGGTGGGTATAAGATAAAAAGGCAACATTTTTGTAACTGAGGCCAACCTCACCAAAATAGGCATTCTGGCGGAGTATATTTAAGTTCGGCAACCCGAACTTGTTACGGAGAAGACGTTGTCTTGTGTTTACCCTGGTCAGACTGCTGTCCATGTAATCACCCATTATATTTTGCAGGTCTTTATCGGTAAGTGTGTTTCCGCTCTTATACATTTTACCCAATAAACTTACAGAGTCAATAATATTGGTGCCATACACCGCATACATTTCAGTTTGATAATCCTGCCACATTGTACCCACCATTACTCTTGCTTCAAAATCCTTGAAGAGTTTTTTCTTGGCAGTAGCTGTTATAGTATGGTTATATCCTTTGTATGTTTTCCAGTAATTATCCAGTGTGCCGCCTGTTCCTCTGGCAAGAAAATATGATTGCGGATGATAGAACATATAACCATCTGTTTGATAGGTATCATAGCCAAACCTTCCGGAAAGCGACAACCAGTCAAATGGATTAATGTTTATACCAAGCGTTGCAATATGCCGGTTTGTAAGATCGTATGCTTTGTTTTTGTGAACATTGAACAATGGGTTGTCAATATCGGCATTTGGTGAAGTGCTGAATAAACCTTGTTTATCACCATTCGGATCTTCATAATCAGTAATGTCGTCCGTGGTTGGCCAGCTTAACAAGCTGATGAGATAACCGCCGCTGCTTCTGAGAACTTTATGATTATCGGAACGGATAAAGTTGTAAGCCGGAGTGACTTCAATTTTACCCTTCCAGAATTTGGTTTGATTACTGATACGGAAACTGAATTTCTGGAAATTATTCTGAGGTACAACACCTTTCTGACCAAAGTAACTTCCGGAAGCTCTGAATTTTGATTCCTTAAAACCAAAGTCGGCACCAATATTATGTGTTTGGGCAAATCCGGTTTTGAAGAACGCATTCATATTATCAAAATGAGGGGTACCCATATCGTACACAGGACCAAAATAAGAGAATGTTCCTGCAGCAACACCATTGGTTCCTGACTTGTAGTAATCTATGGATTCAGGCCAGCGGGTTACTTTCTGAAAACGGAAACTGTTGTCGTATTGAACGGCGAGTTTGTTCGATTTTGCACGTTTTGTAGTAATAATGATAGCGCCTGAACTTGCCTGGCTGCCATAAAGTGCGGTTGCTTCAGGTCCTTTCAGAACTGTGATTGTTTCAATATCGCTGGGGTTAATATCAGCAGCCCTGTTTTGGTAGTCGCTGTTCCTGTTTGGACGGTCTGATGCGAGACCAATGTCCTGGCCGCCACCTGAAGTTTCGTTGATTGTGGAGTTATCAAGGATAACACCATCAATTACAAAAAGAGGCTGGTTGCTTAACGACAATGAATTGTAACCTCTCAATACAATTGAAGTGGAAGCCCCGGCCATACCCGATGTAGGGTCAAGTGTTAAACCGGCAATCCTGCCACCTAAACTGTTCAGGAAGTTATCTCTTTGCGTTTCCTGTATCTCATCACCATCAACTTTTTGTACAGAATAACCAAGCGAACGTGGATTTCTTTTAATATCCATTGCAGTTACAACTACTTCACCAAGTTGTTGTTTGTCTGCAGTCTCTGTCATATTAATATTGATGACTTTATTATCACCAACTGTAACTTCAACCGGTTTATAACCTAAAAAAGAAAATACGAGAACCTGTCCTTTGCTTGCTTTAATACTGAAATTACCGGATGAAGAGGTAGTGGTTCCGCTTTTTGTTCCTTTAATACGTACTGATACACCTGGGAGGGGGGAATTGTCCGCTGCATCACGTATTGTTCCTGATACAGTCTGTTCCTGTGCAATAGCAGAAATGCCTGTGCAAATAAGCATTAACGCCATTACAAGACGTTTTAGTTTTCTCATAATTAATAATAGTTTGGTAAGGGCAATATAATAAATTAAGGCATACGAATGGTAATTTATTGTCAATATGTTTACAGCGGTTAAATTTTTTAATGTACGGATGAATTGAAAGAAAATTAATCCGGGAAAACAAGGTTGTTTATGTTTACAAAAAAATATCTTCGCCATCAAATTTTCCGGCAGTGAATCGTAAAGAACTTTCATTCATACGGCTTTCATTTATTGCAAGTACCCTTATCTGCGCTGTAAAATTTGTGGCTTATTTTCTTACGCATTCATTGGTTGTTTTATCAGATGCGCTGGAGTCAATCATTAATGTTGTTGCATCTGCTTTTGCTTGGTACAGTATTTACCTGTCAAATAAACCAAGGGATAAAGAGCATCCTTACGGTCATGGTAAAATTGAGTTTTTTTCCATCGGGTTTGAAGGTGGAATGATTTTGCTGGCAGGTATAACAATCCTGTATGAAGCAATCTTAACGTTTCTTCACCCGGCTGAAGTACAAAAACTCGATACCGGTATTTGGCTTGTTGTGGCAGGAGGTTTGATGAATTTGGCCCTTGGCTACTTTCTTCTCCAGAAAGGAAAAAAATGTAACAGCCTTACGCTGATAGGCAACGGTAAACACATTCTCAGCGATAGTTACAGCAGTGCCGGTGTGCTTGCAGCAATGATATTGATTTTGATTACCGGTTTCCAGATTATTGATCCCATTGCTTCTGTTTTTGCAGCTGCAGTGATAATCTATACGGGCATTAAACTCATGCGGAAATCAGTGGGTGGCCTGATGGATGAAACAGATATGGAAGTAGTGGACGAATTGGTGAATGTGGTAAAAAACAACCGGCATAACAACTGGATCGATCTGCATAACCTGCGTGTACAGAGGTATGGCAATACATATCATGTTGACTGCCACCTTACACTTCCGTATTATTTTTCATTGGAACAGGTGCATGATGAAATAACTCAGTTAGATCAACTGCTGAACAAAGGCTTTGAAAAAGGAAGCATTGAGTTTTTTATTCATACCGATCCATGTATAACCGAAAGCTGCAGTCATTGTGTCATTTCCGATTGCAGTTTCAGACGAAAAGAGTATAATCAGAAAATTGAATGGACAAAAGAAAACATGCTCCCCAACAGGAAACATGCATTTTCCGAATAATGATTATTCCTCCTCGTTTTCGTAGCTGAATTTAAGATCGGTTAAAGATTCTATCAAAGGTTTTACACGGTAAATATTGCGGTTAAATTTATTACCTAAAACAATAATTGTAAGCCCGTGGGTAATCACCCGGTAAAATGTTGCATTGTTGCCATGCCACCACCCATTATGGTAGATGATTTTTTTATTATTGGCCAGCGTGTACATTCTCCAGCCCAGACCATAATTATGAATACCCGGTTTTTCATGACTGTAAGGTGTAAAAGCTGAATCAATGGTTACGTTGCTGAACAGTTTATTGCTGTACAGTGCCTGGTCCCATTTCAGTAAATCTGTAACTGTACTGTAAATATTTTTATCCCCATATGTTTCATCGAGGTAAGAAAGCGGATCAAGGTTGCCATTCCACACGTATGATGGGGTTACACCTGCAGAGTCTTTCCAGTTAAATACTTTGGTGTGGGTCATGTGTAAAGGCTTAAAAAAGGTTTCTTCAAGAAATGCTTCGTAACTCATACCGCTTACTTTTTCAATTACTAAAGCGAGCAATACAAAATTGGTATTGCAGTACTGGAAATGTTTATTGGGTAATTGCTGTGGTTTGGGTTGAAATTCGATGAGTGTTTTCAGTACATCGTTATTGGTAACCCGTTTGTTTTTGTCCCATTTTATTTCATCAAGGTAATACATATAGTTGGGTAATCCGCTTCGCTGGCTCAAGAGCGATTTTACCGTAACACCGTGGTATGGAAATGCAGGAAAAAATTTTTGTAACGGATCAGTAACTGCCAGCTTGCCAAGTTCTGCAAGCTTCAATACCGCCATGGCAGTAAATGTTTTGCTTGTTGATGCAATATGAAATGATGTGGCAGATGTAATTGTATCTTTTTTGTTCAGGTGTGCATAACCTGAATACCGTTCAAACACAACAGTTCCGTTTTTTGCCACGAGCATGCTTCCGTTAAAGCCTGTGGCTGCAAGGGTGCTGTCATAAAATTCCTCAGTTTTTTTGAAGATATTTCTGAACTCAATTGGTGATAATTTTTGTGGCGGCGGAATAAGTTCACTTGCTGCTGTTTCGCTGCCGGCCTTTTCTTTTGAAGGCACACCACATGCAAATAAACCCGTAAAGATGATAATTGAAATGATCGTTCGTTTGCTGAATAAACTTAACATCTGGTTTTTCAGTTGATGATTGGTAAAGTATATTTGCCGCAAAATAAGTAAATAGCAAATATCATCATGGCAGAAAAAAAATCAACAAGCTATCCCAAAGAAAAAATTAATATTCTTTTGCTTGAAAACATCAGCGAAACTGCTGTTCAAAACATTAAAAGCAGTGGCTATGCAAGTGTAAAAAAATTGAGTGGTGCCCTGAGCGAAGAAGAATTAATTAAAGAAATAAAGGATGTACACCTGCTGGGGATCCGTTCAAAAACCCTGGTTACGGGAAAAGTGCTTGAAGCTGCAAAAAAACTCCAGGCTATTGGTTGTTTTTGTATTGGTGTGAACCAGGTTGATTTAAAAGCTGCCACCAACAAAGGTGTGGTGGTAATGAATGCTCCTTACAGCAACACCCGGAGCGTGGCTGAACTTGTTATAGGTTTATGTATTGTTCTCATTCGCCGGATTGTTGATAAAAACAAATCAGCACATGAAGGTATCTGGAACAAGGAGGCAAAGGGAAGCTTTGAGTTGAGAGGAAAAACACTGGGATTGATTGGTTATGGAAATATCGGCAGCCAGGTAAGTGTGATGGCCGAAGCGATGGGAATGAAAGTGATTTATTATGATATCGTAACCAAACTGCCTCTTGGAAATGCAGAGCAATATAAAAATCTGAAAGATATGCTTTCCAGGTCAGATATTGTGTCACTTCATGTGCCTGAAACTGCGCAAACAAAAAATCTCATCAATAAGCAAAACCTCAAGCATTTTAAAAAAGGAGCAATCCTGCTGAACTATGCACGGGGAGAAGTGGTTGACCTGGAAGCATTGCGTAATGCTATACTTGATAAACATATTTCCGGTGCTGCCGTTGATACATTCCCCTGGGAACCGGAGAAAAATGGAGATCGTTTTCAGACTCCGTTACAGGATTTGCCAAACGTAATTCTTACACCGCACATTGGCGGAAGTACGGAAGAAGCGCAGGAAAATATTGGTGAAGATGTAAGCAGTAAACTGTTACAGTATCTTGAAAAAGGCATAACGATAGGTTCACATACCGTTCCTGAACTGGCATTGCCCATGCAGGAAGGTACACACCGCATTCTGCATATTCATAAAAATGTACCCGGCGTTCTCAGCCAGATCAATACACAGTTAAGCAAGCATAACATCAACATCCTTGGACAGTATTTAAAAACAAACGACCAGATAGGTTATGTGGTGCTGGATGTGGACAGTAAACTTTCAAAAAAAGCAGTTGAACTGCTAAAAGAAGTAAAAGAAACGATCAAGGTGCGGATGGTTTACTAAATTCGCAGCCTATGAAGGAAATGATTCAGAACCTAGTGGATGCATTGAACCTGTCGCCAGACAATGTTCCCTTGCGTTTGCAGGTTGCACACCTGATGATGAATGAAAAGATGTATGCCGAAGCTGTTGAACAGTTGAGCGAAGTGTTGAAACGCAGTTACGGCCATTCAGTAGCACAACAGCAATTAGCTGAATGTTTTTATCACCTCGGTAAATATTCTGCAGCTATAATAACGTATGAGCAGCTTGATTTTGAACAGTTACCTGTTCAGTCGGCTGTTTTTTTTATCCGTTGCCTGATCAAAGAACACTCCATCGAACAGGCAATAGAATTGTACAGACAGTTGCTTTTGCAACATCCGCAGTTTAGCGATGAAGAGATCGATAAAGAACTCCGCCTCGGCACAGCAAACGAAATGGAAGATGATTTTCTGTTTGATGATGCAGATTACTTTCTTGAAAAGCCCAGCACCAAGTTCAGTGATGTGGGGGGGATGAAAAATGTAAAGAATGAAATTGCATTGAAGATCATTCAACCGCTGAAAAACCCCGATCTGTACAAAGCATTTGGAAAGAAAGCAGGTGGTGGAATTTTGTTATACGGTCCTCCGGGTTGTGGTAAAACATTTATTGCAAAAGCAACAGCAGGAGAGATCGATGCAAAATTTATCAGCATCGGTTTGCACGATATCCTCGATATGTGGATCGGCAACAGCGAAAAAAATCTGCACCAGGTATTTGAAGTAGCAAGAGCAAACAAACCTTGCGTTTTGTTTTTTGATGAAGTGGATGCATTGGGTAGCAGCCGTTCCGATTTAAAACAATCGGCCATGCGCCATGTCATCAATCAGTTTTTGGCAGAGCTGGATGGTGTTGATGCAGATAACGAAGGCATTTTAATTCTCGCAGCAACGAATGCACCCTGGAGTGTGGATGGCGCATTCAGAAGACCGGGACGTTTCGACCGCATCATTTTTGTTGCGCCACCCGATGAAGAAGCAAGAGTAGATATTCTGCAACAATTATTAAAAGAAAAACCGGTTGCCGATATTGATGTAAAGAAAATTGCAGCACAAAGCGAAGGTTATTCAGGAGCCGATTTAAATGCATTGATTGATATTGCAGTGGAGGATAAACTTACACAATCTATTGAAACAGGGGAGTTGCAACCCCTCTCTACAAAAGATTTGTTGCGTGCATTAAAAGTACACAGGCCAACAACACAGGAATGGTTCAGCAGTGCCCGTAATTACGCATTGTATGCAAATGAGTCGGGTTTGTACGATGATATTCTCAAATATTTAAAGATCAAACGTTAGAGCCGTATTTTTCTATGGAACCGGATAAAAAACACATCAGCAGAGCAGAATTATTGCTGGAACAGGGAAGAATAAGCGGTGCAGTAAAGGAGTTAAAGAATGCGTTGCAGCAGGAGCCTGGTAATGCGTATGTATATGCGTTGTTTGCACGCTGCCATTATGCAAATAGTGAATACAGCGAAGGACTCGAAAAAATACAACAGGCCATTTCGCTCGAACCGGATGAGGCGTATTATTTCTATTTGCGGGGTTTTGCATATTACCATATGAATCAACTGGCAATGGCAACAACAGAGTTGAATAAAGCCATCAGTTTGTATCCATATCATGCTGAGTATTTCGGCTTGTATGCTTTTGTGCTGCTCGACGACCGTAAGTATGAGCTTGCGTTGCAAAAGGCAAATGAAGGATTAGAACTTGATCCGGAAAATATTACCAGCTTAAATGCAAGAGCAAGAGCTCTCAATAAACTTAAACGTACCGATGAAGCTGTAGAAACCATGCAGGATGCATTAAGCAATGCGCCTGAAAGCGATTTCACACATGTAACAATCGGTTTTAATCACCTCGAAAGAGGATTGCATAAAGAAGCACAAAAACATTTTCGTGAAGCACTGCGTTTATCGCCCAACTTACATTCTGCAAAAGAAGGCTTGAAAGAATCACTGAAGGCGAACTTTCCTCCTTATCGTTTTCTGTTGCAGTTAGGTTTCTGGCTGGCCGAAAAAGGGCAGGGCTTTCGCATTGGGTTTACGATTGGGTTGTATATCCTGTTTCGTTTTGTAACCCGCATGGCAGCATCAACACCAGGCATTCGATGGGTATTGGTGCCGTTTATCATTTTGTACTTACTGTATGTTTCTTTTAGCTGGATCGGCAGCTCCGTTGCAAATTTTATGTTGCTGTTTCATAGAGATGGTAAATACATTCTTAACAAATGGGAAAAGTATACAGCAATTGCAATAGCAGGGTTATTACTGAGTGGTATTATTCTCGGCTCAATCGCCTACATCAGTAATCTGCATCTTAATCTTACTTTAGCGGGCATTATACTTGCTACCATGTGTATGCCGGTAAGCAGGTTTGAACAAGGTGAGACAATACAGCTGCGTTCTGTAAAAACAATTTTTTCTTCTGCATTAATTGTAACAGGACTCGTTGCTGTTACTCTTGCATTGTTGGGAACTGCAGGATCAGTAGCAGGTATAACTGTTGGTGTTTATTTTCTGGGATTGGTTATTTATACATGGACTTCAGGCGCATGGAATTAATCGTCGTTGCAGTAGTACAGTAACTCAAATAACATTGCAGGCAAAGCATAGTTGGTTCTTAAGTTGGCAGAAATGTGTTACACTGCCGAAAGGGAAGGCTTCATATCCTCAACTTTTGTAATTTTAATTACTGCTTTGCAGAATCAAATCAATTTCCGGCCTTACTTCATTTATCACTATTCATGACGAACTTTTAAAACCGCAATGAAAAAAAATATTTTACTGTTCGCTGTTGTGTTGATTTCTTTTTTTATTAATACAATCAAAGCGCAAACTTCCATTCCTCAAGAAAGGTTAATTAAGATTGATTTCAATAAAACAAAAGGGAAGTTCAGCACCATGTTTAAAGAGTGTATTGGTGCCGGTCGGGCAAATGAAGGGCTGCGTGCCGACTGGCAGCAGCAACTGGCAATGGTAAAAAAGGAACTTGACTTTAAATATATCCGCATGCATGGTTTACTTACCGATGATATGGCCGTGTACAGGGAAGATAAAAATGGTAACCCTGAATTTAATTATCAATATGTGGATGTATTGTTTGATTACCTGCTGAGCATTAAAATGAAACCCTTTGTTGAGTTAGGGTTTATGCCATCGGCTCTGGCAAGCGGAAGTAAAACAATTTTCTGGTGGAGGGGCAATGTTACTCCCCCGAAGGATTACAAAAAATGGGAAGAGCTGATCAGGAACCTTACGCAGCATTTTACACAACGTTATGGCGCAGCCGAAGTAAAGACATGGTACTTTGAAGTATGGAATGAGCCGAATCTGAAAGATGCTTTCTGGACAGGTACACAAGACGATTATTTTAAATTATACGAATACAGTGTAAAAGCAATTAAGAGTGTAAATAAAGAATACAAGGTAGGGGGGCCAGCAACCGCAGGTGCGGCATGGGTGCCGGAAATGATCCAGTTCTGTACGCAGAAATCTTTGCCCCTCGATTTTATTTCAACGCATACTTACGGAGTTAAACAGGGCTTTTTGGATGAATTTGGAAACAGCGGCACCATCCTTGATAAAAATGAATGGAGTGTAAGCGGAGATATTATTAACTCACGAAAACAGATTGCATCTTCAGCAATGCCTGGCCTTGAACTGCATTATACCGAATGGAGTTCTTCCTACACACCGGCCGATCCGGTTCACGACAGTTATCATGAAGCAGCCTATATTCTTCAGAAAATAAAACAGGTGGGCAACGCCCCAACCTCCATGTCATACTGGGTATTTACCGATATTTTTGAAGAGGCGGGTCCACGCTTTACCCCTTTTCACGGAGGCTTTGGGTTGCTCAATTACCAGGGAATTAAAAAACCGGCTTATTATTCATATCAACTGCTGAATAAACTGGGCGAAACAGAACTGCAGAATACCGACAGTTTATCTTGGGTATGCAAAAACAGGAAAGGAGGGTTGCAGCTTTTGTTCTGGGACTTTACCCATACGCATCCCGGCGATTCAGTGAATAATCAGCAATACTATATCCGGAATCTGCCAGCCAATGAAAAGGGAACAGTTAAAATTCAGGTAAACGGAATTCCGGCAGGAAAATATAAACTGGAAACATACAAAATTGGGTATGCTGTCAATGATGCGTACACAACTTACTTCCTGATGAACAAACCGGCGCAGCTTTCAAAACAGCAGGTTGACATGATAAAGCAGCAGAACAGCGGAAGTCCGGTAAATGTTGAAACCGTTGTGGTTGATGCAAAAGGATTGTTTACCCGCAGCATCAGCATTCGTGAAAATGATGTACTGCTGCTGAATTTTGTAAGGCTGTAAAAAGATAACTAATAAATAAAAGGAGTGCTTGCAAAAGTGCTGTAGTGTATTGTAGCGGTTAAGTAATCAGAATCTTCCCTTCGCCGCCGGGTATACTGGTAGTTTCCAGGCGATGTGTCGGATAGGGATGTGTATGTGCTGTGGTATGAAGTAATTTGATGACGGCGAGTCGGCTGCGCCTGGCATCGCCTGAGAAATGCAGCGTCTCGGCGGCGAATGAAAGCAGCAACATCAGTACACAGGGAGGTGTTGCTGCGAAGAAAGGGCTTACTCCCACTCAAAGGCTACTCAAAGCCCACCCAAAAGCCACTCAAAGGCATGAATTGCTTAATTCTGGCAAAAATGTTCAGCCTTCCCTGTTTCTAAACACACAAACCGGCATCCTGCAACGGGTAACTTGCAACCCAACTTTCAACCTGAATCCTCAAACTTTCAATTCTCAATTCTTCTTTCAACCTGCCAACTTTTCCAGAAACTGTCAAAAAGTTGCAAAAACTGGCTAATCAAATTTTGTTCCAACAACCTAAATCATTAACTTTGCCACCCTAAATTTAGGCTGAATAGCAAGTTGGCGCCCAATTACAGTCATAAATAACTGAAAATCAATTTACTTGTCTTTGCATAAAGACGGTGAGCTATTCGTGTGCACAAACATAAAAAACCGGTAAGAACGTATGTCTTCATCAAGTGTTTCAGCAAAAAAGAGAATTAATTTCGGAAAAGTAAAACACCTTGCAGAGATTCCTGACCTGCTTGGTATCCAGATTCAATCGTTTAAGGAGTATTTCCAGTTGGAAACCACCCCCGACAAACGTAACATTGAAGGGTTGTTCCGTGTATTCAAGGAAAACTTTCCAATTACCGACACCCGTAACATCTTCGTGCTTGAATTTCTGGATTATTTCATTGATCCTCCCCGTTATTCAATCGAAGAGTGTATGGAGCGTGGATTAACTTACGCCGTTCCCCTCAAAGCCAAACTTCGTTTGAGTTGTAATGATGAGGAACACGTAGATTTCCAGACCATTGTTCAGGACGTATTCCTGGGTAACATCCCTTATATGACTCCCCGTGGTACATTCGTGATCAACGGTGCTGAGCGTGTGGTGGTGTCGCAGTTACACCGTTCACCTGGTGTATTCTTCGGTCAGTCTATTCACCCCAACGGAACAAAAATCTATTCAGCAAGGGTTATTCCGTTCAAAGGTGCCTGGATGGAATTTGCTACCGACATTAATAACGTAATGTATGCTTACATTGACCGTAAGAAAAAGTTTCCTGTAACTACATTATTGCGTTCAATCGGCTTTGAAACAGATAAGGATATCCTTGAACTGTTTGGTATGGCCGATGAAGTGAAAGCAGATAAGAAATCATTGGAAAAATATGAAGGCAAACGCCTCGCTGCCCGTGTCCTCCGTAGCTGGGTGGAAGACTTCGTGGATGAGGATACAGGTGAAGTGGTGAGCATTGAGCGTAACGAAGTAGTATTGGAGCGTGATTCAATTCTTGATGCTGAAGCGATCGAAATGATCAGCGAAATGGAAGTGAAGAGCGTATTTGTGCAGAAGGAAGAGGTAAGCGGCGACTTCGCAATCATCTACAATACATTAAATAAAGATACCTCTAACAGTGAGTTGGAAGCGGTGCAGCACATCTACCGTCAGTTGCGTGGTGCTGATGCTCCTGATAATGAAACTGCACGTGGTATCATTGATAAATTATTCTTCAGTGATAAGCGTTATGATCTGGGTGAAGTTGGCCGTTACAAGATCAACCGTAAACTCAACCTTAACTTCCCGATTGAGAAAAAGGTATTAACGAAAGATGATATCATTTCTATCATTAAATACTTGGTGAGGTTAACCAATGCTAAAGCTGAAATTGACGATATCGATCACCTCAGCAACCGTCGTGTACGTACAGTGGGCGAGCAGTTATATGCTCAGTTCGGTGTAGGTCTTGCTCGTATGGCTCGTACCATCCGTGAAAGAATGAACGTACGAGATAACGAGGTGTTCACTCCGGTTGACCTGATCAATGCAAGAACGCTGTCTTCTGTAATCAATTCCTTCTTTGGAACATCACAGCTCAGCCAGTTCCTTGATCAGACAAACCCCCTTTCAGAAATTACACACAAACGTCGTATCTCAGCTCTCGGTCCCGGTGGTTTAAGCCGTGAAAGAGCAGGTTTCGAGGTGCGTGACGTACACTACAGCCACTACGGCCGTTTGTGTACAATTGAAACTCCTGAAGGTCCGAACATTGGTCTGATCTCTACTTTGTGTGTACACGCCAAGGTAAACGATATGGGCTTTATCGAAACACCTTATCGTAAGGTTGATAACGGTAAGGCAGATGTGAAAAATCTTACTTACCTGAGTGCGGAAGAGGAAGACACAGCGAAGATTGCACAGGTTAACATTGATATTGACGAAAAAGGAAACATTATTGAAGATAAGGTTCGTTCACGTGAAAGCGGCGACTTCCCGATTCTTGAAAGAGCAGAGGTGGAATATATGGACGTGGCTCCGAACCAGATTGTAGGTTTGAGTGCTTCGCTGATTCCGTTCCTTGAGCATGATGACGCCAACCGTGCGTTGATGGGATCGAACATGCAGCGCCAGGCAGTTCCATTGGTACGTCCGCAGGCTCCTATCGTTGGTACTGGTCTTGAAGCAATGGCAGCAAGAGACAGCCGTATTCAGTTAAACGCTGAAGGTAAAGGTGTGGTTGAATATGTTGATGCAATTGAAATTCATGTTCGCTACGAAAGAAACGAAGAGCAACGTTTGGTAAGCTTTGAAGATGATCTGAAAGTGTATAAACTTACCAAGTTCATCAAAACAAACCAAAGTACCTGTATTAACCTGAAGCCTTGCGTTAAGAAAGGACAGGCAGTAAAAGAAGGTGACTTCTTAACTGAAGGTTATGCAGTGAAGGATGGTGAACTGGCATTGGGCCGTAACCTGAAAGTAGCATTCATGCCATGGAAAGGTTACAACTTCGAGGATGCGATCGTAATCAACGAAAAAGTAGTGAAAGAAGATCTCTTTACTTCTGTACACGTTGAAGAATACGAACTTGAAGTGCGTGATACAAAACTCGGTGAAGAAGAATTAACGCCGGATATTCCAAACGTAAGTGAGGAAGCAACAAAAGATCTGGATCAGAATGGTATCATCCGTATTGGTGCAGCTATCAAGGAAGGCGATATTCTCATTGGTAAAATCACTCCTAAAGGTGAAAGCGATCCAACTCCTGAAGAGAAGTTGCTGCGTGCCATCTTTGGTGATAAAGCCGGCGATGCAAAAGATGCTTCACTCAAAGCTCCGAGCGGAACTGAAGGTGTTGTAATTGATAAAAAGCTCTTCCAGCGTGCAAAGAAAGATAAGAATGGCAAGATCCGTGAAAAAGCTTTGTTGGAAAAAGTAGAAAAGATTCATGAAAAGAATGCAGCAGATTTGCTCGAAGTATTGCTGAGTAAATTACTGGCATTACTGAACAACAAAACATCGGCTGGAGTTAATAACAACTTTGGTGAATCATTAATTGGTAAAGGCGCTAAGTTTAACCAGAAGAACCTTGCAGGTATTGACTTTGCAAATGTAAACCCGCTTGGCTGGACTGGCGATGCAACTACCGACGAATGGATTAACCAGTTGTTACATAACTATAACATTAAGTATAACGAAGAACTCGGACGTTACAAGCGTGAGAAGTTCAACATTTCAATTGGTGACGAATTACCTGCTGGTGTATTGAAACTTGCTAAAGTTTACCTGGCTGTTAAACGTAAACTGAAAGTGGGAGATAAAATGGCGGGCCGTCATGGTAACAAAGGTATTGTTGCCAAAATCGTTCGCCAGGAAGATATGCCGTTCCTCGAAGATGGTACTCCTGTTGATATTGTGTTGAACCCGCTTGGTGTACCTAGCCGTATGAACCTTGGACAGATTTACGAAACTGTACTTGGCTGGGCTGGAGAAAAGCTGGGTGTGAAGTTTGCAACACCAATCTTTGATGGTGCTACTGTTGAAGAAATTGCAGCGCACATTACAGAAGCGGGTCTGCCAAAGTTTGGTCATACATTCCTGTATGATGGTGAAACAGGTGAACGTTTCCACCAGAAGGCTACAGTTGGTATCATTTACATGATCAAACTGCACCACATGGTTGATGATAAGATGCATGCCCGTTCAATCGGACCATACAGCTTAATTACACAACAACCGCTTGGTGGTAAGGCTCAGTTCGGTGGTCAGCGTTTTGGTGAAATGGAAGTATGGGCACTGGAAGCTTATGGCGCTTCAAATATTCTCCAGGAGTTATTAACCATTAAATCAGATGACATCATGGGTCGTGCAAAAACTTATGAAGCCATTGTGAAAGGGGATAACGTTCCAAGACCAGGTGTTCCTGAATCATTCAATGTATTGGTTCATGAATTAAGAGGTCTGGGTCTGGATCTGAAATTTGAAGAGTAATTCCGGTTACCGGTTGCCAGCTACTGGTTACCGGTTTCCTGTTGTTCCGGCGAACAGTTGAAGTACAATAGCCGGGATATAGCAAATCGTACTTCGTAAATCTAAAATCGAAAATAAACATATGGCATTCAGAAAAGATAACCGTCAGAGGCCAACGTTTTCTAAAATTACCATCGGTCTTGCATCTCCCGATACAATCCTGGAGCGCAGCTTTGGTGAAGTATTAAAACCCGAAACAATTAACTACCGTACTTACAAACCTGAACGTGATGGTTTGTTCTGCGAAAGAATTTTCGGGCCAGTAAAAGATTTTGAATGCGCATGCGGTAAGTACAAGCGTATCCGTTACAAGGGTATTGTGTGCGACCGTTGCGGTGTTGAAGTAACAGAAAAGAAAGTACGTCGTGAACGTATGGGACACATTAAACTGGTGGTTCCTGTGGTACACATCTGGTACTTTAAATCATTACCAAACAAAATCGGTTATCTGTTGGGCGTTAGTTCAAAGAAACTGGAAACAATTGTTTATTACGAGCGATACGTGGTAATTCAGCCGGGTGTAAAAGAGAATATGAGCGTAGGTGATTTACTCACTGAAGAAGAATATCTCGATCTGCTGGATACTTTACCAAAAGATAACCAGTACCTGCCTGATGAAGATCCTCAGAAATTCATTGCAAAGATGGGTGCTGAAGCAGTACACGATCTGTTGCAGCGTATTGATCTGGATCAATTAAGCTACGACCTGCGTAATGCTGCTGCAACTGAAACCTCACAACAACGCCGTGCTGATGCATTGAAGCGTTTGAGTGTTGTGGAAGCTTTCCGTGATGCAAACCAGCGTATCACCAACCGTCCTGAATGGATGGTAATGCAGTATATCCCTGTAATTCCACCTGAACTTCGCCCGTTAGTGCCGTTGGATGGTGGACGTTTTGCATCTTCTGATCTGAATGACTTATACCGTCGTGTAATTATCCGTAACAACCGTTTGAAGCGTTTGCTGGAGATTAAAGCTCCTGAAGTAATCCTTCGTAACGAAAAACGTATGTTACAGGAAGCAATTGATTCATTATTCGACAACAGCCGTAAATCAAATGCGGTGAAAGCAGAAGGTGGTCGTGCATTGAAATCGTTGAGTGATGTATTGAAAGGTAAACAAGGTCGTTTCCGTCAGAACCTGCTTGGTAAGCGTGTTGACTATTCTGGCCGTTCGGTTATCGTTGTAGGTCCTGAAATGAAACTGCACGAATGCGGTCTTCCGAAAGATATGGCTGCTGAATTGTTTAAACCATTCATCATCCGCAAACTGATTGAAAGAGGTATCGTAAAAACAGTGAAATCTGCCCGTAAACTGGTAGATAAAAAAGAAGCTGTTGTTTGGGATATTCTTGAAAATATTCTGAAAGGTCACCCGATTATGTTAAACCGTGCCCCCACACTGCACCGTTTGTCAATTCAGGCCTTCCAGCCAAAACTGATTGAAGGTAAAGCCATTCAGCTTCACCCGTTGGTATGTTCTGCCTTTAACGCCGATTTTGACGGTGACCAGATGGCGGTACACGTTCCGTTAAGCAATGCTGCAGTTCTGGAAGCACAGTTGTTAATGCTTGCTTCACACAACATCCTTAACCCGCAGAACGGCACACCAATTACTCTTCCTTCACAGGACATGGTACTCGGTCTGTACTACATCTCAAAAGGAAAGAAAACAACCGATACAGAAATTGTAAAAGGTGAGGGTAAAGCTTTCTATTCTGCTGAAGAAGTGATCATTGCTTACAATGAAAAGCAGGTTGATCTTCATGCATGGATTAAGGTGAAGACCAATGTACGTGAAAACGGACAGTTGGTGTATAAACTGATTGAAACTACAGTAGGTCGTGTAATCTTTAACCAGCATGTTCCGAAAGAAGTAGGTTTTGTAAATGCATTACTTACCAAGAAAAACCTTCGTGAAATTATTGGTGATATTATTGAAATTACCAACGTTCCTAAAACTGCCAAGTTCCTTGATGATATTAAACAACTTGGTTTCCGTACTGCATTCCAGGGTGGCTTGTCGTTTAACATTAACGACCTGATTATTCCTGAAGTGAAAGAGCAATTGGTTGAAAATGCCCAGGGTGAAGTGGATGAAGTATGGGATAGCTATAACATGGGACTTATCACCAACAATGAACGTTACAACCAGATCATTGACATCTGGAGCCGTGTAGATACACGTGTAACAGAAACATTGATTCGTGAAATGGCGAATGATAAGCAAGGGTTCAATTCTGTTTACATGATGCTTGATAGTGGTGCCCGTGGTAGTAAACAGCAGGTAAAACAGCTTGCCGGTTTAAGAGGATTGATGGCAAAACCAAGAAAATCCGGTTCAACAGGAAGTGAGATCATTGAAAATCCTGTATTGAGCAACTTTAAAGACGGATTGAGCGTATTGGATTACTTCATTTCCACACACGGTGCCCGTAAAGGTCTGGCTGATACAGCCCTCAAAACAGCCGATGCCGGTTACTTAACCCGTCGTTTGGTTGACGTAGCGCAGGATGTGGTAATTAATGATGAAGACTGCGGTACATTGCGTGGTATTGCAACAAGTGCATTAAAAGACAATGAAGATATTATTGAACCATTAAGTGATCGTATTGAAGGACGTACTTCATTGCATGATGTGTACGATCCTCAAAGTGATGAACTTATTGTTGCCGCAGGTGAAGAAATTTCTGCATCTATTGCAAGAAAAATTGAAGACGCAGGTATTGAAACAGTGGAAATCCGTTCAGTACTTACATGCGAAAGCAAGCGTGGCGTGTGTGTGAAATGTTATGGTAAAAACCTTGCTACCGGCGCTATTGCCCAGAAAGGTGATGCTGTAGGTATCATTGCTGCACAGTCAATTGGTGAACCGGGTACACAGCTTACATTGCGTACATTCCACGTTGGTGGTGTTGCCGGATCGGCTTCTGTTGATTCTGCATTACATGCTAAGTTCGATGGTACTGTTCATTTTGATGGGTTACGTACTGTAAGCACATTAAATAACGAAGGCGAAAAGGCGCAGGTAGTTATCGGCCGTACAGGTGAGGTACGTATCATGGATGTAAAGAACGACCGTTTACTCATTACCAATAACATCCCTTATGGTGCCACACTTACAGTAAAGGATGGCCAGCAGGTGAAGAAAGGTGATACACTTTGTACATGGGATCCGTTCAATAATGTAGTTGTTGCTGAAATTGCAGGTACAATCAAATTTGAGAATATCATTGATGGTATTACTTTCCGTGAAGAAGCCGATGAGCAAACCGGTCACCGTGAAAAAGTGGTTATCGAAACAAAAGATAAAACGAAGATTCCTTCACTGATTGTAGAAGGCAGTAAAGAAACCAAATCATATAACCTTCCGGTAGGCTCTCACATCGTTATTGAGGAAGGAGATGAGGTTGTAGCTGGTCATGTACTGGTGAAAATTCCACGTGTATTAGGTAAACTGAGAGATATCACCGGTGGTCTTCCACGTGTAACTGAATTGTTTGAAGCACGTAACCCGGGTAACCCTGCCATTGTTTCTGAAATTGATGGCGTAGTTGCTTTTGGAACCATTAAGCGTGGTAACAGGGAAATCATTGTTACAAGTAAGGATGATGTAACAAAGAAATATCTTGTACCGCTTACTCGCCAGATCCTTGCTCAGGAAGGTGACTTCATTAAAGCAGGTGCTCCGTTGAGTGATGGACAAATTGCTCCGGCTGATATTCTTACCATCAAAGGGCCATTTGCTGTTCAGGAATATGTTGTGAACGAAATTCAGGAAGTTTATCGCTTACAAGGTGTAAAAATCAATGACAAGCATATTGAAACCATTGTTCGTCAGATGATGAAAAAGGTTGAAATTATTGATGCAGGTGACACGAAGTTCCTGGAAGAAGATTTGGTTGATCGTTTTGAATTTAACGAAGAAAACGACCGCATCTTTGATAAGAAAGTAGTAACAGAACCGGGCGACAGCCACAAGGTTCGCCCCGGACAGATCGTTACTGTTCGTGAATACCGTGAAGAAAACAGCTTGTTGCGCCGTGCTGATAAAAAGTTGATTGAAGTGCGGGATGCACATCCTGCCACTGCACAACCGGTTCTGCTTGGTATCACCAAAGCATCACTGGGTGTACAAAGCTGGATTTCTGCAGCATCATTCCAGGAAACAACGAAAGTACTCAGTACAGCAGCTATTGAAGGTAAAACAGATGATCTGTTAGGTTTGAAAGAAAACGTAATTACCGGTCATCCGATCCCTGCTGGTACAGGCTTGCGTGATTTCGAAAACATGATTGTGGGTAGCAAGGAAGAATATGAATTGCTGCTGACAACCAAAGAAGCGATGAGCTTTGATGATGAAGAATAATTCATGACTTTGCAATAAGTTAAAAGTCTCCCGGTTTCGGGAGACTTTTTTGTTGTTAAGGGTATCTTAAAATCTAATCCAATTTCTTTCGCTCATAGAGAATCCTTTACTTTGCCATGTTTATGAAAACGTTTCAATCAATTTTACTGTGGGTTGTAACAGCTGCTGTAGCTGTCTTATTTATTTTGCATTTTACTGCCAGAACAGGCAATACAAAATCAACCAGCCTGGTTTCGGGAAGAACCGACTCTGTAAAATCAAAACAGCATTTAAGTGTTGCTTATGTTGATCTTGATACTATTCAGAAGTACTATGAATATTTTAAACTGAAGAATAGTGAAATCGAAAGAGATAAACAGCGCATTGACAACGAAATTCAGGGGCAGTTAAACAAACTTGAAAAAGATCGTGTTGAATTCATAAAGAGAGGACAATCTATTACACAGGCCGAAGCAGAGCAATTTCAGCAGGAATATCAAACAAGGTATCAGCAAATTGGTCAGCGCCAGCAAACCCTTCAGGGCGAACATATCGAACGCCAGGCAAAAGCGATTGATGATATTGAAAAACGCATCAGCGACTATCTGAAAGAATACAATAAAGACGGTAAGTATCAATTCATTTTTTCCACCCAGGATGGAAATCCCACGCTTTATTATAAAGACACAACTTTTAATATTACGCCAGATGTATTGAAAGGGCTAAATGAGGCTTACTCAAAATCAAAGAAGCAATAGGTTTCAGTTAATTGCTTATCTTCCGTTTCAGGATATTCTTAATTAATTTGAATATTTTCATACTTAATTTATCGTGCTTTATCAATTTACTGATTTTGCATTTTCAAATCTTGAAACGAAACCAATTCTATGTCTTCACAAACTGAATTTAAACCATCATTGGGGTTATTTGATGCAACAATGGTAGTTGCCGGTTCAATGATCGGTTCAGGTATTTTCATCGTTAGTGCTGATATTACACGAAACGTTGGCAGTGCTGGCTGGTTAATAGCTGTATGGCTGATTACCGGTTTTATGACGCTGACCGCAGCCGTTAGTTATGGCGAATTGAGCGGCATGTATCCAAAGGCAGGCGGACAATATGTTTATCTCAAAGAAGCCTATAATCCCTTGCTTGGTTTTTTATACGGATGGAGTTTCTTCACCGTTATTCAAACAGCAACTATTGCAGCAGTAGGTGTGGCATTTTCCAAATTCCTGGCTTATTTAATTCCGGGTGTTAGTGAAGACTTGGTTGCGTTTGATTTAGGCTTCATTAAAATATCTCCTGCACAACTTGTTTCCATTGCATTGATTGTGTTACTCACTTTCGTAAATACAAGAGGTGTAAAAGAAGGAAAACTGATTCAGACAACATTTACTGTTACAAAACTGCTGAGTTTGTTTGGCCTTATCATTTTTGGTTTAATCTTTTTAAAACCCGATATATGGACTGCAAACTGGAGTAATGCATGGAACCTACAGGCATTAAGCAAAGAGGGTACAACTACAAGTTATACAACCATTGCAGCTTTGGGTGCAATTGCAGCAGCAATGGTGGGTTCTATCTTCAGCAGCGATGCATGGAACAACGTAACTTTTATTGCAGGTGAAATAAAAAATCCCAAACGCAATATTGGGATGAGTTTGTTCCTGGGAACATTGATCGTTACCATCATTTATGTATCTGCAAATATTATGAACACTGCCCAGCTTCACTTGCAGGAAATTGCATCAGCAGAAAAAGATCGTGTAGCTGTAGCTGCATCCAATGCCATTTTTGGAAATGCAGGAACTGTCATCATTGCCCTGATGATTATGGTTTCAACCTTTGGTTGTAACAATGGACTTATCCTGGCCGGTGCAAGAGTGTATTATACGATGGCAAAAGATGGTTTGTTTTTTAAACAGGCAGGCGAGCTGAATAAATTTGCTGTTCCCCAATGGAGTTTGTGGGTGCAATGTATTATTGCATGCTTGTGGAGTGTGAGCGGAAGGTATGGCCAGTTGCTGGATATGATTTCATTTGTGGTGGTATTATTTTACATGCTTACCATTGGCGGCATCTTCATTCTGCGTAAGAAGCGGCCGGATATTGAACGTCCGTATAAAGCATTTGGATATCCTGTTTTACCCGTCATGTATATTTTAATGGGCATTGCTTTTTGTATACTCTTGATATGGTTTAAACCGGAATTTACATGGCCCGGATTAATTATTGTGCTGATTGGCATCCCGGTTTATTATCTTGCAGTCGCAAATAAAAAGAATAAAACGAAAGATGAGTGAAGTGAATTTTGATGAATTGTTCAATCAGCTTTCCCATGTAAAAGTGGGAGTGATTGGAGATGTAATGCTTGATACATATATGTGGGGACATGTGGAGCGCATTTCGCCCGAAGCACCGGTCCCTATCGTTTCCCTTGACAAAAAAGAATACCGCATTGGCGGCGCTGCAAATGTGGCATTGAACCTTGCTTCACTTGGAGCATCTGTATCAATGCTGAGTGTATTGGGTAATGATGAAGAAGGAAAATTGCTTTCGAAATTATTACAGGAGAAAAATATCAAAACAGATTTTTTACTCAGCAGTACCAAACGCATTACTACCAGCAAAACAAGAATCATCAGCCGCAACCAGCAAATGATGCGGCTGGATAATGAAATTACACATGACCTGTGGTACGAAGATGAAAATCGCCTGATTCTTGCACTGCAAACTTTTATAGCACAGGAAAAGCCTTCTGTTGTCATTTTTGAAGATTATAACAAAGGTGTTTTAACCGAACTGATTATTCAGAAAGCAATTGATCTTTGCAATCATCATGGTATTATTACAGCTGTTGATCCAAAACGGAAAAATTTTTTCAATTATAAAACTGTTACCATCTTTAAACCAAATCTGAAGGAAGTAAAAGATGGATTGAATTTGCTGATTGAAGAAATAAATGCAGAATCACTGCAGGCAATTCATACAAGGCTCAATGAAAAACTGCAGCACAATATTTCATTTATTACGCTTTCAGAAAAAGGCGTTTTCTATAACAGCAAAAAAGAAGCAGGAATCATTGCTTCGCATTTCAGAAATATTGCTGATGTAAGCGGGGCAGGAGATACTGTGATTGCAGTTGCTTCACTTGTTTATGCAGTAACAAAGAATGTGAAACTGATGGCTGAAGTGGCAAATATTGCCGGCGGATTGGTTTGTGAGGAAGTGGGAACTGCTGCAATTAATAAAGAACGCTTAATTGCTGAATGCAAATTATTATTAAAGTAAAAACAAACTTGGTTGACTGATTGTTATCGGTAGCCAAACAGACTGATATATGCAAATGTATGCTGTAATTGTGGCCGGAGGCTCCGGTAAAAGAATGGGTTCTGTACTTCCCAAACAGTTTCTATTATTAAAGAACAAGCCTGTTCTTTATTATACAATTGATTCTTTTCTCAAAGCTGTTCCCGGTATAAACATTATTGTTGTGCTGCCGGAAGAACACCTGGAACTCGGCAAAGAAATTATTGACGGTTATTTTGATGATAAGCAGATTCAGTTAACTGTTGGAGGAGAAACAAGGTTTCATTCTGTACAAAATGGGTTGAAACTTATTACGGAAGAGTCCATCATCTTTGTCCATGATGGTGTACGTTGTCTTGTAAGCACAGATCTTATTCAGCGTTGCTACAATACTGCACTTGAAACGGGAAGCGCTGTTCCTGCAATTGAATGCAGGGATAGTGTACGCATCATTACCGAAGAAGGAAATGATCCTGTTGACCGTACCAAACTCCGCCTGGTGCAAACGCCTCAAACTTTTCACAGCAAAATTCTTTTGCCTGCTTATGCAATTGACTACAAGGAGCGGTTTACTGATGAAGCAAATGTGATGGAAGCATTTGGATTAAAAGTAACACTGGTACAAGGCGAAGAAACAAATATCAAGATCACCAACCCTATTGATCTTGTTGTAGCAGAAAAAATTCTGGAAGGATAGAAATTAATCTTTTAACCAGCGAAGCAGCTTCGGTAACCTGTTCATGCGGAGGGCAGGATATTTTTCTTCAACAGCACCATAACTGCTGTAGAAGAAAGCAAGATTACGGATATCACTTCCTTCAAAATCAAGCAGATCATTTGTTGACGCATGTTTATGAATAAAGCGGTCGATTAAATAATGCGAAGCACCCAGTGTTTTTCCGTTGGGATGATTGCCTACAAGAATATAATACCAACGATTGTGTGAATGTAAAAATGCTGCTGATGCCAGCAACTCATTCCTTTGCGAATAGATACCAATTGTTTCGGCAGATGTTTGCTGCTTTGCAAACGAAAAAACATGTTCAAAGCGTGCTACCTGTTCATCTGTAATTGGCGAAACACGCTGCATGGTTTCTTTTGCAAGCGAAAGAATATCTCTTATCGCTATATCATCTCTTACAATCAGTTTGCTTTCTTCTGCCTTTTTGATATTACGTTTAAGATTGGTTCTGTATTTATTGCTGATACTTTCGTATGACTCATCCAGCTTCAATACATAATTGATTCTTTCAGTAAATGGAAACCCATCAATAGTAAACAGGTTTTGCTGATTTAGATAAATGTCAACGTATTTAAATCGTTGTGGCAAGGCATGAAGAAAATTGCTGAGCAGTTCTTTTGTCATGGACTGTTTACTGAACACACCAAGTGATGCGCAGAAAAAAGGCTGGTACAAATAATAAATGCCATATTTCCTGTTCCATGTAAGCGGCATAACTGCTTCATAATCGTTCAGCACAAGTGCATCCCATTGCCCGGCAGTCATTGCATCGAGGTACGACGCATAGGCATAGATCAACCCATTGGACGATTGTGTAACACAACCGTTCCATTTTTGCTGATCAATATCCGCATGTTTTATGAATTGAATCCTGCTCATCAGAAAGGCATCAGCCGGTCGATTTTTTTCAGACTGAGATTTTGAATATCTATACTGAATGCAATGTTCTTCAGGAATTTTTTATCAGGAATGGTTGAATTGAAATAATCCCTGTAAACCTTGCTGTACAATAAAGGGAAATAAATATTCACTGTGTTTTTCAGCAAGGAAAGCTGCAGGCCTGCATCATACAGCACTTTATTTCCATTTGCATCCGGTTTCCATGCTTCAGCATAAGTGCCAAGGTCAAGAAATACTTTTAAAGGAATTTTTACAGGTAACAGTTTCAGAATATTTATCTGGTCGGGAATGTCACTTGTAAAATTAATGGCTGCTAACCAATTGTCGGTTTTCCCAACTTTATTTGCAAGCATATCAGTACGCACTTTAAATCCGCCATCTCTCATCATGATCTGCTGACTGGCAAATCCTTCAAACTCATTCCGGCCGATGTAATAGTTGCTGTATGTATAATCTTCATATCCTTTTGGCCCGCTCATGTTTAAATGATAGGCATCGTTTAAAAACTGCTTGCTGGTGGTTTTGTTTCCTAGGTAAATGAATTTCCCTGCAAACAATCTTACGTCTGCTCCAAGGTGATCGTTATAATTGAAATAATAATTACCGGTAAATGCAAGTCGGATAAAATCTTTTGCCTGCTCAGCTAACATTTCAGCTTTGTACGGATAAAGAACTCTTGTATCCAGAATAACCAGGCGGAGTTGGTTCAGGTAGCGGTTCGATTGTGTTTTGTTTATTTTGGTATAAAGATTACCGTTAGGTAATGTATCTCTTTTGAATTGAAGATCGTTTTCATTAAAATAGAATGTTTTCCATTGAATAAACCGTTCACGGGAGCTGAGCGGATCGTTTTCTTTCAGAACAAGTTTCAGCGATGCCGAAAACTTGCTGAATCCGGTAATGTATTTTGTGTTCGCTGTATCAGTAAAATCATCCGAGCTGAACTTCATTGCATTCACAGCAATATTTACACGTTGAAATATTTTGTGCGGGTGAAAAGTATAACTCAAGCGGCCGATACCATTCAACTGCTTACTTTCTATTGCATATACTGGTGCTGTGATGAACTGAAATTTTGTTGGTGGCAATGTGTAATTACTAACCGCAACTCCCGGCATTAGTCCATCGTACATATTAAAACCGGCAAATGGGGTTGCCATGATAATATGATGTGAAGATGTATTGTTGCCAATAATTGGTACGAACTTCAGTTTCTTTTTTTGTTCAGGATATAAAGAACCGGTTTGGTGCAGTAATGCAAAAGAAGTATCAAGATTTTTACCGGTTGATTTTTCCAGCGATGTTTTCAGATCAGCGGGAGAGGGGTGCTTCATTTTCCACTGCTGAAAATAATTTTGCATTGCGTTATCAAAAGCACTCTTGCCAAGTTGCTGTTCCAGCATCTGAACAAAAAGCGATCCTTTTGTATAAGCAATAAAACCATAATTCGCTTCCGTTAATGAATCACCTGGAGTGGTTAATGGCTGGTCTTTTTTCCAGCGTTCAAAACTTTCCAGCAATGTTTTGTCATCAAGGGTAAGACTCAGCTTTTTCTGCTTATGTTGGGTTGCTTTATCACAGCTGGTTTCTTTTGCAAAGCGGCTATCGTAATAATTATTAATGCCTTCATCCATCCATGGATGAACCCGCTCGTTATTTGCAAGCATCCCCTGAAACCAGTTATGACCAAGTTCATGTTCAATAACAGATTCAAGGTCCTGCTCAGTTTTCATTGGCGAAATAGAAGTGATACATGGATATTCCATTCCGCCTTCAAATCCCATTTTTGCTTCAACAGCACTTGCGATATTGTATTGGTATTCGCCAATTATTTTACTTCTGAAAACAATGGCATCTTTGATCATTTGTGTACTGTTTCTCCAAACCTGTTTGCCTTTTTCAGTATATGCACTGTAGATTTCTATTGTGCGGTTGTTTAAAACAAGCGTATCAAAGTTTACTATGTATTTTTTACCGGCAAACCATGCAAAATCATGAATATTGTTTTGCTTGAAAATTAATGTTTTTGCAGGCTCCTGTTTTTTTGACGATGTTTGAATTGGTTTTTTTGAAGAGGGCTTTGCCTGTATTTTTTTTGCAGGCTCTTTTTGCATACTGAAACCAGCTCGCTGTTGTAACCATTTTTTTTCATTTTCATTCTGCAATTCACCGCTGCTGAGTACAACATAACTTTTCGGAACAGTAACTTTAACTTCGTAGCGTCCAAACTCACTGTAAAATTCTCCCTGGTCTAAGTACGGCATAGGATGCCAGCCGGTATTATCATATACCGCCGGTTTGGGATACCATTGTGTAACCTGGTAAGTTTGACCCACATGCCCGCCTCTTGAAAAATTTTTGGGGAGCTGAACATGAAAAGGAGTTGTCAGTTCAATTTTATTTCCGGGAGCAAGCGGTTGTGGTAAAACCACTTTGATAATATCAATGTGCTGGGGGTGGTCTTCAGTTTCTGCAAGCACATTGTTTACACGGAAATCCAATCGGTTTATATAACCCCGGTCTTCCTTTTTTGAAAAATAAAAATCAGTCCTTCCGTTTTGAAGTAACTGATCGCTGAAGGCTGTTTTATCAGTACGGTATGCATTGGGCCATAAGTGAAACCAGATAAAACGTAACGTATCAGGCGAGTTGTTGATGTATTCAATTTTCTCAAAACCATCGAGTGTATGTTCAGTATCATTAAGGGTAACTTCGATTTTAAAATTAACCTGTTGCTGCCAGTATGTTTGCTGGGCATTACCTGAAACAGAAATAAAAAAAATGAAAAGGCCGGCTAAATATTTCACTCAATGAGTTTTATCAAAAATAATATGTTCTTTTGGTTGCACCTATAATTTACCCTTTTGATTTAGCAGGTTGAACAGGTCGTCGAGTTTAAAACCAACGCTTTGTTCAAGTATAAGTTTAAAATCTTCAGGATAAGGGTGACGGAATTTCCAGGCACTGAAATAGTTTTTCATTGCTTTGTCCAGTTCTGTTTTTCCTACGCTTCTTTCCAGCACAAACATCCAGATGGCTGTTTTCATATAAATCACCATTCCATATTCATCTTTATTCGGAAAGTCAACAGATGAAGTTGAAATTGGCTCTTCCATAGGAATTCCATTTAGGGTATTATAAATTATGCCTAAGAATTCATCCGTGTCTTTTTGTTTTACTTCGGCAGGAAGTGAACTGCCGAAAATTGAATTGGATTTGTATTTTTCTGCTTCATATCTGAACTGATAATACGTATTGATTCCTTCATCCATCCAGGGATGCTGCCGTTCATTGCTTGCAAGCATACCGTAAAACCAATTGTGACCTACTTCGTGAGTTATTACTGCATCAAGTAATTCAGCATTTGCTTCGGGACTTGTAATAAGTGTAACCATCGGATACTCCATGCCGCCACTTGATACATTACCCGGCCCCTCCACCGCATTTACAACGGGGTATTCATATTCGCCAATCCAGCTTGAATATCGTCTTACGGCATCTTCAATAAAATCAACACTGTTTTTCCATTCTGTATTTTTTTTACTTGAAAAGAACGAAAACGCATCAACTGTTTTTCCTGAAGTTAATGCCAGTGTGTCGTATTGTACAACAAAATCGTCATCTGTAAACCATGCAAAGTCGTGAACGTTCTCAGCCGTATAGCGAAGTGTTTTTGTTGTTGATTTGTCGTTCGGCTGGTATTTAATAAAGTTTTCTGTTTTTGTTTTATTGATTGCTCCGGCCTGTTTCATTTTTGCAAGTTCATCTGCATTTTGCAAACTGCCGGTAGCTGCAACAACATAGTTAGCCGGAACAGTGATGCTTACATCAAACGAGCCAAATTCACTGTAGTATTCACCCATGTTCAGGTAGGGAATGGGATGCCATCCTTTGCTGTCATACACCGCAGGTTTAGGATACCATTGGCAAACTGCAAATGCATCACCAATAAAGCCACTTCTGGAGAAATAAGTTGGAAATTTTACGTAGAAAGGCGTGGTGATTGTGATCTTTTCTCCCGGCATTAACGGTTTTGGCAGAAGCAGTTTGATAATATCAATATGTTCGGGATGTGATTCAGTTGCTGCTGCAACGTCATTTACTTTAAAGTTAAGACCATCAATATATCCTTTCGAAGCTTTTTTAAATTTGCTCAATCCTTCCTTATCGCCGGTTTTATATTGTTCGTAAAGTGCTGTTTTATCATTTTTATAGGCATTGGGCCAAAGATGAAACCAGATATAGGTTAATGTATCGGGCGAATGATTAATGTACTCTAATTGTTCAGAAGCTTTGATTGATTTGTCCTTGATGTCAAGCGAAACATCAATCTTATAATTTACCTGTTGTTGCCAGTAAGTTTGCTGTGCTGACAATAATAGCGGCAGAATAATAATGGCAAGTGCTGCAGCGAAGGTTTTCATCTGTTTAGTTTTTTAGTTAGATGTTTATATTGGTTTATCTTCCTTGTCCCAGTAAGATAATGCGTATTGTATGTATCATGATTTTTGCATCCAGAGCCAAAGAAACATTCTCAATGTAAACAAGGTCGTATTTACTTCGTTCAATCATTTCTTCTACATTTTCTGCATAGCCAAACTTAACCATGCCCCATGAAGTAAGTCCTGGTTTTACTTTCAGCAAGAAACGGTAATAAGGTGCTTTCTCAACAATCTGGTCAATATAGTAACGGCGTTCAGGTCTGGGTCCAACCAAACTCATTTCGCCTTTTAAAATATTCCAGAATTGCGGCAGTTCATCTAACCTCCACTTACGCATTGTTCTGCCCCAAGGCGTTATCCGCTGATCTGTTTCAGAAGATAATGCAGGTCCGTTTTTTTCAGCATCAACATACATTGATCTGAATTTATGAATAAAAAAAGGTTTGCCTTTTAGTCCTGCTCTTTCCTGTGAATAAAAGATTGGTCCTTTTGAGGAAAGCTTTACCCTGATAGCGGTGATAACCAGCAAAGGTGATAAGAAAATGATTGCGAGCAGCGAGGTTCCGACATCAATCAGCCGTTTGATGTTTTGCTGCCACTCACTCATCATGTCGGTATTTAAGTCAATGAGCATTGCACCCAAAACATTGTTTGTACGTACTGAGCCTGTAAGAATATCAATTGTGTTGGGTAATATCTTTATACTAACATCAAGTTCACTTAAAATACTCAACGAGTTTTCAATAATTTGTCTTTCTTTTTCTTCGGTGGCAATTATCACCTGTTCAATGTTGTTTTCCTTGATAATGCGGTCAAGGTCTTTCATCTTGCCTAACGGATTCAGGTACTTATTTAAACCATTTGCTGCGTTTTCATCAGTATAAATGTAACCGGATAAATGAATGCCTGTTTTTTCTTTCGCATCTTTTATTTCATGGAAAAGTTTGAGTGCATTTTGATGTGCTCCGATAATAAGTGTGTTTATCTGAACCTTATTATTTACAAATTGGTATTTGATTGCATTGAGTATGGCTATACGGAAAAACAAAGTAAATCCGAATTGTAATCCAAATAACAGCAAGCCTTCATTATAATAAGAAGCATATGAAATGATCTTATCATCAAGAAGTAACGTAAAAAAGATGATAATTGTTCCCAGTAGGCAACTGAACAAAGTCGCAGTGAGTTCCTGCAGCCTTGATTTATTATAAAGGTTTTTGTATGTACCTGATAAGTGGTAGAGTACAAGCCAGCAAATTGGAATAATTGCTGTTCCGAGAAAAAAAGTTTTGTCAAATGATTGCGAAAAAAGCCCCGGTGCTTCTCCTAACAAAATACGTCGTAAAAAATAAAATAAGCCCCAGGCAAAAATGGCAGCCAGCCAGTCGGCAAGAACATACCATCCTGTTTGTATGCGTTGACTGATGCTCATTATGAGTTAAGCTAAAGTTGTGCGTTCAATTTTTTGCAATATCTGGTGTGCAACATCCATTGCTCTTAACCCATCAACTTCACTAACGGGAACCGGTTTGTTGTGGAGAATTGCATCTCTGAATTGTTCCAGTTCCATTTTTATAGCATTTACTTCCTTTATGGCAGGGTTTGAAACAGCAATTGTTTTCTTGCCATTATTGGTTTCAATATCAAAAGTAAAAGCATCTTTATCATCCGGTGTTTTCATTTTAATGATCTCTGCTTTCTTTTCAAGAAAATCAACACCGATATATGCATCACGTTGAAACAACCTGATCTTCCTCATTTTTTTCATGCTGATGCGGCTGCTGGTGAGGTTGGCAACACAGCCATTGTTAAATTCAATGCGTACGTTGGCAATGTCAGGAGTATCCGTCATCACTGCAACACCGTTGGCATGTACCTGCTTTACATCGCTTTTTACAAGACTGAGAATAATATCAATGTCGTGGATCATCAGGTCGAGAATAACACTCACTTCAGTTCCTCTTGGATTAAATTGTGAAAGGCGATGTACTTCCACAAACATTGGGTTTAACTCCAGGTCTTTAATGGCAAGGAATGCAGGATTGAAACGTTCAACATGACCAACCTGCAGTTTAACATTTGCTTCTCTTACCAGTTTTACCAGTTCATTTGCTTCTTCCATGGTGTTACACATAGGCTTTTCAACAAAAACATGTTTGCCCATGCGTACAGCCAGTTCGCAAAGATTAAAGTGATAATTAGTTGGAGCAACAATATCAGCGGCATCACATAGTGCCATTAATTCTTCAGGATCAGAATAGCGCTTCAGCTGGTATTTTTCTTCAACAGCTTTTGCTGTGCGGTCGTTGGGATCAAAAAAGCCTGCCAATTGTATTCCTTCTATTTCCTGCCAGTTATTGAGATGAAACTTTCCGAGATGGCCAGTGCCAAAAACAGCTATTTTAAGCATGTAAGTAATATTAATAAAGCAAATATAACCAAGGCTGTTACATAATGTACAAACAAAAAAGCCCGGCATATTTGCCAGGCTTTTTGCGGACCGGACGGGACGATAGACCATCAAATCCGCAATTAATAACTTTACTCATCTTTATCTAACACAACAGGAAATGCTGGTTCTTAAATATTTATAAACAACACAGCAATTCCGTCAGTTCTACCTTTATACAACTTGGTTCCATTTTAATAGACCTAAAATAGACCAAGCTATGCGTCATCCAATCAAGCTTATTTCCCGAAAGGCAAAAGTAGGCAAAAATGGGTTAGCCCCTATCAGTTTACAATACTGTTTCTCCGCTGATAAAAGAGTTGTTTTAAGCACTGGTATCAGCATTCCGCCTCAATACTGGAACCGTAAAACTAACCGGATTTCAAAGGATCTTCCTCTTGAATATGGAAGCCTGCCAGAAATGGAAACTGTTCTTACGCAAAAGCTCCGTAAAGCGGAGGACATGATAAGCTATGCACTCGGCCAGCGGAACATTTGTCCCATGAAATTCCTGAAAGAAAACTTTCATCTCGATAACAACAGATGGGGATTTGAACAAATGACCGATGCCAATAATGCTTTGGATGTATTCAAGCATATTGATGATTATGCCAGGTCTAAAAAGAGTTCAGTAAAGCATTGTACCATCAATGTCATTAATGGCATGAAGGCTCATCTCCGGCTCTTTGAAGAATATCGGAAAGAGACCATCACATTTGATTCTTTTGATGCCCGGTTTTATGAAGAATTTGTTTCGTATCTCACCTACGAAGTACCGCAGGTTCGCAGAAAGGAAATAATAAAGGGGTTAAAAACAAACACCGTTGGCAAAACTATCAAACACCTGAAATCTTTTTTACGAGACAGAATCCGTAAGAAAATTATCCCCTTTATGGATTTAAGTTTCTTTAAAGTAATGGATGAAGAGGTAGATGCGGTGTACCTGAGTTGGAAGGAACTCTCGGCTATTTATCATCTCGATTTGTCTGAACAACCGCAGTTGGAAAAATACCGTGATTTATTTGTTCTCGGCTGTCTAACCGGGTTTCGTTTCAGTGATTATACCGATATAAAGCCTGAAGAAGTGAGAGATGGAATGTTGTATGTAACGCAAACTAAAACTGTTTCTTCTGTAATTGTTCCGCTCAAAAAAGATGCAAGACATATCCTCATAGAAAAATATAATATGCAAATGCCGCAGGTGAGCAATGTAAATTTTAACGACTACATCAAGGAAGTTGCAAAACTCGCAGGCATTAATGAACTGGTAAAAATCACGCATAAAAAAGGCAACCAGGTTGTAGAAGAAATTAAACCCAAGTATGCCTGGGTTACCAGTCACACTTGCCGCCGGAGTTTTTGCACTAATGAATTTCTAGATGGTACACCCACTAACCTTATAATGGCCATCAGCGGACACAAAACAGAGAAAGCATTTCGCCGGTATATCAAAGCCGATCAGGTACAGAAAGCTTACATGATTAAAAAGATATGGGAGAACCGCCCTGGTTTATAAACCTAAAATGTAGCAGCATGAATAGTATGAATAGTTTGGAACAGTTGGCGGCTATCATTCAGCAGACAAACGCCTATTTTTTAAAGAAAGCTCAGCAGCAGGTAAACACGGCACTCACCATCCGAAACTGGCTGATCGGGTTCTATATTGTGGAATACGAGCAAAACGGTAGCGACCGGGCCAAGTACGGCACCAGCTTACTTAAGACTTTGGCGAAAAAGTTATTGGAGAAGGGCATTAAATCCTTACAGGAACGGAACCTGTACCTGTGTCGTGATTTTTACAGTGCCTATCCTCAGATTTTGCAGACAGCCTCTGCAAAATCTTATATTGCTGATTTTCAATATTTTGGGAAATTGCAGACGCCGTCTGCAAAATTGCCCCAATCAAGACCCAACGATAATACGAACCTTCTCATAACCCACCTTAGCTTTTCGCATTTTATAGAGCTGCTAAAAGCCGATGCAGGGGCGAAACGCCGGTTTTATGAGGAACAGGCGATTGAAAATAACTGGCCTGTAAAAGAGCTAAAACGAGCCATAGACAGTCTGTTATACGAAAGAACGGGGTTGAGCCGGGACGGCTCTGCCACTCTGCAAGATTTTAAAAAGTCCACTGAACAATTGCCGGAAGCTGTTTTCAGGAATACCTACCTGTTAGAGTTTCTGGGGCTGGAACATAAAGCCCCTTTTACAGAAAGTGACCTGGAGGAACGCATTATCAGCAATCTGCAGCACTTTCTGCTGGAGCTTGGCCGGGGCTTTTGTTTTGAACACCGGCAGCGTCGCATAACGTTTGGCAACAAGCATTACCGGATTGACCTCGTCTTTTACCACCGAATACTCAAATGTCATGTCCTGCTTGATTTAAAGATCGGCGAATTTGACCACGCCGATGCCGGGCAAATGAATATGTACCTGAACTATTACAAAGAAAACGAAAGCCACAACGGCGATAACCCGCCTATTGGTATTATTCTATGCAGTGGTAAAAATGAAGCGTTGGTTAAGTATGCTACGATGGGTTTGCCACAGCAGGTTTTTGTAAGCAAATATTTGGTGAATTTGCCGAGTGAGAGGGAATTGCAGCAGATTGTGAATGAGGAAAAGTTGAAATAATATTTTGATACCAGCTTCAATATTTCATGGCATCTTCGTTGCCTCGCAATCATTTCGGCGGTTGTTAGAATGGTGGCTAAAGAACCAATTAAATGAATATAAGCTACTTATTTTCTTTAGTGATTGAGTATTTCAAATCTCTGTTGTTAAACGCAGGCAATGTACCTTCCAATATTTCAACAAGTTTATTATTTATCATAAGGTTTTCTATGGCACCTGTGGCTACATGCACTTTATTAGCATCTGCTTTATCTATTCTAACATTAATCACCTGCTCTGCGTCACAAACCACAGCAAGATTGGGGTTATGAGTAACAATGATAATTTGTCGCCTTTTCTTAGCTTCTTTAACGAATGGAACAAGAATTTTGTAAACGCTTTGGTTATCTAAGTTTTCTTCTGGCTGGTCTATTATTAAAGGAATATCATCTTGGTCTAAAAGTAAATAAAAGATAAGGAGCAATGCTCCCTTTTCTCCTGGGGAAAGTTCGGATACATTTTTATTATCTAATTTAAGCTCATAGTTGGGAACCAAATAATCAATTCCAAAAAGGTACTCATAGAAATCACTATAAAAATCTTTTCGGATTTGATTAACTATTTCTCTCGGTTCATCTTTAAATGATTCCCTTTGGTCAAATTCCAAAGATGTAATTATAGTATTTAAAAAAAATGTAACAGCTTCTTCATCATTGAAATTAACGCCCTCAATCTGGCTTACCAGTCTGTTGTAACCTTCTTCTCTGCCATAGTAACTTCCTTTTGCACCTTGTGAAACATAATTGAAGAATTTCTCTTTGAAGCCAGAAAGGTTAAGGGAAACATCAACAGAGATAGGATAATTAGTAGTAAGATTGTTATACTGGCTTATGAATTTTGTTACTGGTTGATACAGTTTTTTGTACTCATTTATTATTTCGCATTTTGCTTTGTGCAATTCCCTCAATTTATCCAACCGTATCTTTTTTGCTTCCTCAATGTCAAGCCTTAGTTTCTCATCAATATATTTTAATTGACTTTCTAAATATTTAATTGAACCCTCTACATCCTCTTTTCCTACCAATTCAATTTCCTTTGCCTGCCAATTTTTTAAGGTTTCAAGGTATTCCTGGTAGAGTTTTGAAGGAGCATCAAGCTTTGTTTGAAGCTCTTTTATTTGATTACTTAAATTAATTTTTTTACTTGGTAAGTTATCGGCGTTATTAGTATCAAAAAGCAAATTAATAGCTGCTATCCCGGTGCTAATCGCTCCAATCCGTGCAGATACCGGATTGCTGTCAATGGTAAGTTTAACAATGCCCTCAACCTCTAAGCCATATTTCCTCAAGTTATCCCGATAATCATTCTTCAGCTTTTCGTATTGCTGTGAGAATAAAGTCGAAGACTGCTGAAATTTTTGCAAATCATTTAATTCAATATTCAACTTTAATTTCAACTCATTCTTTTCCTTTATTTCTTGCTCCACTAATAATAAATCAGCTTTCAGATTGTTTAGTTGAGTAAAATACCCTTGCTGCTGGCTTTGTATTTCCTCGCTTGCCGTCGGTTCTGAAACCTCGGAAGGTTTAGACGTTTTATGTGCTGCAAGTTCAGCTTCTTTTGCCTTCAGGTTCTCTGCAATGGTTTTCCTGTTTATTGGAGAGTTGCTTTTTTCAAGTTCAATTATAATAGAATTGGTTTCGGAAATATCACTTTTTATCAGGGCGATTCTTTCATTAACAATTTCAGTTTTGTATTTTATTAAATCTTCTAAACTTGATTGATTTAATTTGTCGGTATCGGATACATGTGTGAAAATTACTTTTCTTAGTTCTCTTTCAAAATCAGTCTCGTTATCGTTACATAATTTTTCTAAAAAATTTTGAGGAATATATTTTACTTTTTCATAAGCCGAAGGATTAACTCTGTCATTTAGATTGACCATGTCAATATCCCCGGAAGCCCATGTAAGAGTAGCATTAAATGAAACTGCTCTGTTAGGGCTTGCCTTACGAAATTTACTGTTATTTAGAAACGAGAAATACTCTCCATTTTTTGTATTACCAAGCAAACCAATAATGTCAGCTATCGCACTTTTCCCATTTCCTTTGTTACCAATTATTGCCACAAGTTCGTGGTTGAAATTTATTTCAGTTGCATTAAACCATTCTTCCTGAAGTTTATAATCATCTACCCGGTCGATTTTCAATGATTCTATGTATTTTGTTTTGTTTGAATTTACTCTTAAATTGATTTCCGGCATGTCGCCAATAAAGACTCTTTCCGGTTCATTTACAATTTGCTTTAAACCATCAAAAGTTCGGTCAGCTTTAATCCATGTAAAGCAATTACCTATCCTGTCTTTGTCACTGCTACCTATGTTATGATGTGAGTCGCTGCAATCAAGTAGCAAATTATTTACTTTTTGTTCGGTAAGCTTTCCCTTAGCGTTGTTAAAAGCCGCTACATTTTCAGAAGCAGTAAAAACCAAATGTGCTTTATTGATAACATCTTTTTTCTCTGCGATGCTCCCATCAGTCCACGGCAAAGCGTCCCATTCTGTTTTTCCTATTGCAAAAAGATACTTTCCTTTAAAATATGTTGAGCTAACAAGCCTTTCAATAACACTTTTTTCATCAAGATTTAAATTATTAAACCCTTCTTCTAAATCTGACCCATAATGCGGCAGTTGTTCCGCTGGTACTGACGCTTTTATTTTGTTTCCTAAATCAACGAGACTGTCGGTTGTTACCGCCCCATTCCACATTGATTTATCAATCCCTGGTGTTAAATGATATTCCCCAGTCAGTGTATTTAAAAACTGGTTTTGAATTAGATCCGGACTTACTTCATCAGAAAATATTACATGGAAATTTATTCTTTTAAATTGCTTATGGCCGGCAAACTTTTTAAGCCTGAATTCAATAACCGGAAGTATCAAATCTAAATTCTGCAGCCTGCCGCCCTTTTTGTATTCCAGAACTTTACGATACCCATCTAAAAACAAATAGTCATTGATACCAATTACTTTAAATTCGGCAGGAAGGCCTTCCAAATCTGAAATATACTTCTCCCAAACTTCCATGTCGGAGGTTCCTTTAAAATGATGAACTAAAGACGCAGGAGTATGAACGTGCAAATCCCATTTCCACCATTCGGCTCCCCGCTGGTTTATAAATCCCATAACAGAAGTTTTGTATCTACAAATTTAACTGTAAATGAGCATTTTGAATAAAATCATTAAATACATAATTGCCTCGTTTAATTCTTAATTTCAGCCTTTAACCTCCCCACTTCTTCCCCAATCAACCTTTTAATATCCATCTTTACCTGGTAGTAATTATCCAGCACCTGCTGAGGTGTAACGTCCGATACCTTAGGTATGTCGTAGTAAGCTGCGACTTCAGCATTCAATTTTTCATGGTCATTAATAATTTCTGAATGAAACATTTTGAGTTTTATCTTTTCATCAGGATTATCGGCAACCAAGCCCACAAACTCACCCGAAGAAAGTGCTGCAATTTTTGATGCAGGTATCGCAGCATCTAACTGTTTGCTATGGCTGATTGAAGTATCAGTTCGGTTAATGGAAACACTCTGCCTATCCTGCATTATTTTCCCGAAACGTTCTGATAGCAGTTTACTGGTTTCACCCATCACCTGGCCGCTGATGATATTGCCGGTGATATTTACAATTACGTCTGCTTGTTCCCGGCCATAGTCTTTTTTGAGTTGGCTGAAATCCTGCATGGCTAATGTGGTGGCAACTTTATTGCTTCTTGCTGTTGCAATCAGGCTGTCAATATTGTTGAAGTAGATAGTAGGAAATTCATCAAACACCAAACTGCATTTGAGCATATTCTTTCTGTTTACCTGTCGTATCAATCTTGAGATGTAAAGAGATAATACTGCGCCGTAAATCTGCTGCTTCTCCGGGTTGTTGCCTACACAAACAATTTTGGGGTGTTTTGGATTGTTGATGTCTAAAGTAAAATCATTGCCACTTAAAACCCAATACAATGCCGGTGCCGCTAACCTTGCCATACCAATCTTTGCAGATGCAACCTGTCCTTCCAATTGCTCCATAGCATCGTTTTGATAAGCGGTGATGAAAGGATTTACCAGCACTTCAATTTCAGGCTGCGTATTCAACACCGGAAACAGTTCATCATATTCCGCTTGCATCAGCTCTATTACATGCGGAAGGGTGCAATACTTCCCGTCTTCATATTTTCTGAGAAACCAAATCACAGCAGTTACAAAGTTGATGGGTGACTCTACAAAGAAATCACCTTGCTTATTTATCCATTCCCGGTTCAATCCTAACAAAATTGTTCTTGCACTTTCTGTTGCATCGGTAATGTCATTCATGGATGAAGGGTCAAGCGGATTGCAGCGATGAGATACAGAAAGATTATCAAAGTTGATAACATAGAAATTCGGCTTTACAGAATATTGGTGTTTATTTCGCTGCAGCCAGTTGTAAGTAATGCGGCTCAAATCATCGTACTTGAAATCGTATACAAACATGGCAAAGCCCTTTTCAATATGCTGCTTGATGACATGCTGAATAACAAACCAGCTTTTACCTGCGCCGGGGCTGCCTATAACCAACAACCCACGAAAAGGATTGATGATGTTGATCCAGCTTTTCCTGATTTTGCTTTTCAGGTTGTAACGGGCGGGCAGATTGATGGAATACTCGTTGCTGATTAATCTTTCTTCCTGCGGAAAAGTTTCGTTGAGTGAATTAAATACATCATCTCCCAAATTGTATTTGATTAAACGGCTGAGTAAGTTACCTCCTGCAAGTATAAGCAGGAACCCAACTCCTGTAACTGTCATGTAGATTATAGCAACTGTTTCCGCCGGATATTGCAGCTTAAAAAGCAAGTAACTTCCCAAATACAAAAGCAAGCCGATTAATAGATATGCTGCGATGCTCCGCTTATTTATCTTTTCATCTTTCTTGCCCTGTGCACCAAACAAAGAAATAATCAGCAATCCTAAACCCACAAACTTTGATGTAAATGAATTGACAAATAATCCTGTTCTTGAAATATTGCTCATTAACCGGTCGGTTATGGTTGATTTGATTTCCCATTGTTCAAATACTACATAGCAGAAATAATAAAAATGTAGCAGCAAAATAAAAATGCTGGCAAACCGTGTAAGGTCTATTATTTTCCGCAGCCCCTGTTCGTTCTCTCCTGTAACAGACATGATACTTTATTTTTGAAGTTAGAAATTGTTGTTGTTACGTTTTTTCTTTTTGCGTTTCTTTTTTATCAAACTACCCGGTACATTGTCGTATTGCTCTTTGGTGGATAACAGAACATCTAAGGGGCTTTCTATTTTTGAAGTTGTGACGATTGACTTATCCTGATTTTTTTGATGACTTATTTCTTTTTGAATAGAACCTGAAGAACTGCCTGACTTTGCTTCATCTTGTTTGATGGTATTTTCGTTAGCGGTTGCCAACCGGATCTGTAATGATGCGGCACTATATCCTTTGCCTAAATCACTTCCGTTAAAGACTACTTTGTTCTGATTGTCAACAAAAGTGATTCCATACAACCTTCCCTCTGCATTCTGGCGAAGCAAGATGTAGATATTCTTCTGCCTCAAATGCTCCATCAACTCTTTCATTGTGGAAGGTGATTGTGAAAGGCAATCATCTAACTTTGATTTTACAAATGGCTTAAGAGTTTCCTTTGCGGCTTCACTGTCTTCAAATTTTTTCTCCAGGTTATCCAATGTTGGCTTGCAACCGATGCTACTTGCTTTTACGGGGACACCCACTTTATTTCCATTGGTGTCCAATACCCGGTAAACCAAACCCCGGCGCTTGTAAATCCGGCCTTCTTCTTTGCCTCTGTCAGCAATTACATTGAATTGTTTTAACGCAGCATTAAATTCCGGCAGCGATGTGAATTTGTATTGACCAAACACGGCACCAACAGTATTAGCAATTGCTCTCTTTGTTTCATGCTTTCCATAAATAACTTTTTCTGCATCAACCGGTTTAACGCCGGGGTTTCTTAATTCGGTCTGTCTTTCTGCTTTTATTAATCCAAGCTGCTGCTCAATTTCCTTTCTTGCTTTTTCGCTTTGATTTCTGCCGATGTTGTGGGTGTTAATTCTACTGCCATCAGCCTTTATGGTGGTGCTTACAATGTGTATATGCGGATGCCCGGCATCTTCATGTTTGTAAATCACGAAAGGTTGTTCGCCAAAACCAATCTTGTTCATGTAGAGTTCAGCAATCTTTAATAACTTTTCATCCTGCAATTTTTCAGATGGACTAAAGTTGAGAGAAACATGCAGGGTTTTAGTCGTTGCCCTTTCATTCAAACTGTTCAACCTTTCAAAACCTGCCAGCTTTTGATAAAAGTTCATTTGTTTTGCATCTTTAAGGAAATTGGCTGCATGTAAACAAATGGCTTTCCCTTTTTGTACTTTTTTCTCGTTGTAGTTCAACGCTGCATCAATGCTCTTCGGTATCGTTATTTTAGCAACCATTTTTCGTACAGTTCATTTACTTTAAAACTGATTTGCTCCGTCTTGTTGATAAATGCCTGGTGTAATCCATCATACTGTTGAATCCATTGCCTGAACTCCGGTATCTTGTCCAGCAGGTGCAGTTTGTGTACCGCCTGGTTGAAATTATTACCGATAGCATTGAGTTCTTTTTTTAGTTCCAGCATTTGCTTCAAAAAGTCATCAGCCGATTGATTCCGGTAATTGATGGTAACGGGTTTCTGAAGTAATACTTTTCGTATGTAGTTGCTCAGGTCTTTGTCCGTTGATTTTTGCTGTAACCTTCCAAGATGGTTCAGCTCTGTATCATTCATTCTTGTTTTTACAAAATGCTTCCGCAATTCTTTCTTCACTTTTTCCATTTCACATTGTTTTATCTGCTGTAGTTCTTTAAAGTGGCTTTCACAAACCCGAAACGACTCCGGAGTGAAGGGCAAGATGCCCCCAAATGTGCCACATTTGTACATCTTGCCATGTGCAAGACCGGGCACATTAAGCCTTTTATAAAATCTCCTGTATTGCACCCTTTCAAACTCATACCTTATACAGTATAAAATTTATACCGTTTATGAGATTTGCATGGCTAATATTTAGTCAGGCAACTACTATTAAACAAGCTGTTAATTGGAATTATTCAGAATTTATTCCTGCCAAAATACCTATGGAAATCGGGCATAGGTTCTTCTTGAAACCGAAGCCCTCCCTGATGATATATTTCATCAAAATAAGCTTGCTCGTAAACAGAAAACTGGCAAAGAGTATCAGTCGTTTTCGCATAAGTCTTGAACTTCTCCGGATACTTTAGATAAAATCCACAAACATCCAACTCATCTATTGCATATATATGCCCGTGAAGTAACTTTCTGGTACTTAAGAAATCAAGAAATTTGCCCTGTGAATTTCTTGTATGGTGTTTTAATGTAAGCAGGAAAATTTCAAGGTCATCAATATAAACACTCCAGGGATAATTATCTGCCTCATCTTTCCTCAATAGTAAGTTTAAATCGGTCTGTAAACTTCCGAATCTTTCTAATGTAACAACAATTGAAAAAACCGAGTGATATTTTGAAGGATTGATAGTGTATAGTGTATTGCCATTTTTATCTTTTACAGGAAAGTGATTTCTGCTGTTAAAGAAGTTTTTTACTCGTTTACCCTGGTCATATCCATGCTGAACCGAATCTTTAAAATCATCTTTGAGCCTTACCATTGCTTTCTGCATATCACGGAAGGGTTCTCTTAATTTTGATGCCTTAGTTTCAACGATAATAGCAGTACCTTTTGTAAGTATCAGTAAGTCCTGTTCAAAACCCTCTATAACAAAGTAATTTTCATAAAAGAATGAAGAAGAATTGCGAAAGAAAGATTTAAACATGGCAGCAACTTTTTGCTCCAGTTGCTTTTCACGGTGTCTGCGGATTTTATCTTTTATACTCTTATCTCCGGAAAGAAAATCATAAATGCGCCTATAAACAGCAATCGGGATTTGTTTTTGACAAATATGCAGGTATTTATTCTCCGCTATTTCTAAAATAGGGGCTGTTTCTATCGGGTTTTTATCGGTGTAGTAGCGGAAGGATTTTAATGATGTTGGTTTGAAAGAAAACAATTCCAGGAATTTATCAACTTTGCCATTATCAAGAGTTTGATATAAATCTTCTTTTGAAAACATCAGATAGGCATGGGTTTTAGCATGAAACGAAAGCAGCGCATCACTAATTTTTTCAGGAAGTTGCTTGATAGCCTCAGAAAATGAGGCTTGTTTCGAGTGAATTTTATGATGAAATTCATTGAACTCTTGGGCATGCGTAAATTCCATTAGCTGGTCAAACCTGATTTTTGTCACTAACTCTGTCGCTTTATATGCTTCAATCAGGAAATCAACGTCAAGTCCAAAGGCTTCAATTATTTTGTCTTCAAATGGCAGAAATACGGTTCTGATTTTTTCTAAATCCTGCTCTACATAACTTAAAACTCCGTTATCGAAATAGTTTCTAAAAGCCATCTCATGTATTGCGGCTTCTTCTGTATAATCTTCAAATTTCTGAATGTGGTAATGACTTCTGATTTCATTTACTTTATCAGCAAGTGCACCAAGAATTTTGGGGTTAAATTCAAATGATTCAGTTCCTCTTTTTTCTGCGAAGGCGTTGAGAGCAATCAGGTAGAGAAAATCTTTGAGCTTAGATTTGAATTTGTTCAATTCAATGTCATCTCCATCTTCCGGCCTGCGCTTAATAAAGTAAGCAAAAAAGCCAGCAAAGCTTTCAGGGTCATATTTGCTTACTTCACTAATTAAATCATCAATTTTATTCTCCAGTTTTTCATTCCTAATCATCTCGCAGGATTCAGTTTAAGATTGAATTGAGTTGAAGTGAAATGTAAGAATTAGTAATGCGCTCTTGCTCTAATCGTTTACTGTTATTTTGTAAAAAATTGTACAGTTTTGATTCATCAGCATCGAGTTTCTCTAAGGATAGTTTCCGGTAAGTGGAGGAAACGGAGAATTGGTTAAATTGATTGTAAGTTTTTTCATCCATTAAAAAACTTTTTGCATCAGGGTAATACTGCCGGATAATATTCAGCATTTCAAACCCGGCGGCATCGAGGTCAAACCAGCAATACAAATCAGTATTCTCAAGCCAGGGAATTTGTTTACTTACTCTGCTCTTGAACCCCTCACCAAAAATGGCAATAGCGTTTTTAACTTTTGGAAAAGAAAGGAAACAGGCTTTATTTTCAATAATGAATACTCTTTGAGGTTTCCAGCTTAGTGATGCAGAATCGTCTATTGTAAGTGCCAATTCATCAAAGCCTATAACAGGTTTTAGGTCCTCATCCAATATTCGTATTTGCGTATAAACATTTGGTCTCTTAATATAGTACCGGTCAAGAAAATCAGCCGCATTTGGGTCAAACCACCCTGGGGGCAAAATAATGTCGAGAAGCCTTTTCAAAGCAGCCAAATTATTTTCAATAAATTTAGAATCTACTTCGATAGGAAGTTCTCTCAGGTATAAATTATGTGGCGGTCTGTTGTCTTTGAAATACTTGCAAACTTTTATTAACTCCAGTATACTTTCCGATTGTGATAAAAGGAAAGATGCATTATTCTTTGCCCAATCAGCCAACTCAGGAAACTCATCAATTAGTAGCCGAAGGGATTGCTGAATATTAGTATAGTCTTTTTCTTTTTTAGTGAAATAAAAGAAGTCCTCAGATGTTTCAAAATAGATTTTAGCAGGTAGTTTTTGTTTTGTCCCCTCAATGATTTTATCCCTCCACTCAACACTGTAACCTTTCCCTTTTACCTCTTTTGAATGCTGGTATAAAGGTACAATGGCAGCTTTAAGTTCATTAAAATTTGTGCCTGACAGCTTTTTGTTTGCAGGTAAAGACAACGGAAAAATATTCTGCTCATTCAAAATTGCTGTAATAACTTTATTAAACAGCTTTTCGGATTTTTCTAAAAGTTCTTTTGGCGTTATCATTCTCTTGTTTCGGCTAACTGTTTAAAGCTTTCTTTTTTCTCATAATACTGTTCCATAGTAAGATTATATAAAACAGAACTTTTCTTATTTTTTATCTCTACAAAATGAACAGCATTAATATACGGCTCTGCAATATTGATTTTATCAAGTGGCGTAACCACCAAAATCTGCAGATTAAGCTGTGCACAGAATTCCATTAAGAACTGACTTTTCTCAGGATCTAATTTGCTGAAGGCTTCATCCACAGTTATAAACCGGAGGCTTTTGTGCTGCTTGCCAACCTGGAAAATGCCAAACTGGTGAGCTATTGCAGCTCCCAAAATAGCATAAGTAAATTGAGCTTTTTGGCCGCCAGAATAGCTGGCTGTATTGTCGTGGTATTGTCCGGCTTTATTGTCAACAGCAGAATATTCTCTTGCGCTGAATACAAGCCAGTTTCTTACATCAGTTACCTTTCTACGCCAGCCTTCTTCTTTTTGCAATTCAGTGATTAGTTCTTTTATCTTATTGAATACTTCTAACCTATATGCTTCATCATTTTTTTGTTTTTCAAAATCAAGTGCGTTAGGAATGGCTGTGTTCAATTGACCCCTGAATATATTTATCTCATTTTCTCCTCTTAACTGTCGGCATTCCAGTTGCAAATAAGTATCTGGATGCCGGTTGAAGGTGATCTTCTTTAAAGGCACATTCAATTCTTCAATCATATCCTCAATTTTGTTCAGTTCATTATTGAGCCATGCCCTGTAACTGGTGAGTGCATCGAGCATACTCTTGTCCATATAATCCCTGAACCTTCGCTTATGTTCAACAAGTCTTTGCGTTTGTATTGTTTTGTAAAGATCTTCCAAATCATCAAGACCGGAAAGGTCTGCCTTGATGTTCATAACATCACCGCTCCAATTCGCAAATTCATTTGTGATCTTTTCACCCGGGTTTATAAAAGCTGCAATCAGCCCGGTAGTTTCCAATTCAAGTTTGCTGACCGCATTTCCTGCTGTTTTCTGTTTCCCTTTCAGTTTCACAGCAGCCTGTATCCGCATGTTGTCAAACTGTTCTAACGTACTAATATCAGATAGTGTAATTTCTGCATCATTCAGAAATTCAGTAATAGCTTGTTCACCTGACTCTTTCAATTCTTCATAATTGATTTTTAGTTTGCGCAGGTTCTTGTCATTATATTCACCATCCAGCTTACTGATTTTTGTGATTAAAGCATCCCGTTTCTTATTCTCATCCTGCAATTCTTTTTCAACTTCTTTCAGTTGGTTAACGATGGTTTCATAGGCATCCGATGATTTTTTCAGGTCCTGAACCTGTCTGTTTAGGGCGGTTATTTTTTCCGCATGTTGAGTCCAGTTTATATCGTCGAAATTCTTTAGTTGTAAAAGATTGGATAATGTTTGGACTTTAGTTTGAAGAGAAACGATAGACGGGTTAAGCTCTTTAATTTTATTTGCCAGTTCGGTGTGAAGTTTTTCCTGGTTATATTTTTCTTGCTGCAAGTAGTGAACTGTTGCTTTATTATCCCAGCCCAATCTGTACTTTGATTTATTCCATCTTCCCGGCCTGTCATCTTTTTCATGACGATTAACATTCCGGAGAAGGCCATTTGAAGTAATGGCTTTAGGAGAGCCGTAGAACACATCTAAATCATCCGTACAATAATAGTTAAATCGGTCCAATAAAAATGTTTCAAGCCAATTTTGATAAACAGAATCTTTTAATTCTATCTTGTTTATCATATCGTCATCTCCTGTGGGCCAACGATGCAGGCTGTTAGAAGGTTTCCGTTCAATTTTATGATATACAATTTTTGTTTGCATATCGTTGTTATATATAAACTGGTTTACAGCTTTACTGAATTTCTCGGGAACTAAAAGTTGCATTGAAAAGTTATGCAACAATTTCTCAATTGAATCCTCCCATTTCTGTTCGGTTGATTTCACTTTGATTAGTTCCCCAACAAACGGTATTTCATCTTCAGTTGTTTCAAGAATGCTTATCAATCTTGCCCTGGCATTAATTAAATCATCAGGAATACGGTTTTTCCTTGAAAGCAGAGAAGTGATTTGTTTTTGGAGGTTTTCAATTTTGCTTGCTACACTTTCCTGCTCGATTTTTAACCTTAGCTTTTGTTCTGCAAGTTTTTCCGCTTCGGCAGGTAATGTCTTGTTTAATTCAAGTATTTTACTGTAGTTATTTTTGAAGATAGGTGCATCAACATCAGTATCAAGATTTAACTCACTACAGTACTTAATATAGCGGGCATTTTCTGCACTTTTATTATTTCTCTTTTCAGTTTCACTATCTATGTCTTTATTCAGTAATGAAATCTGGCTGTCGATGTTCAATGCTGCTTTTTGTGCAATAAGCTGTCCCTTTTCTTTGTCAAGTTTTCCTACAGATTCTGTAATTGTGTCTTTATCTTTTTTAGCAATTTCAATATCAAGTTCAAGACGCTCTACTTCTTTTTCAAGTAATCCATACTCAATCTTGCCCAAATAGAATGGCATTTGTTCCTCCACAAAATCAAGTCTTTCTTTTTTGTCTTTTAGCTCTGTTAACGTCTGCTTATTTTTTATTACAGGGGTGAGTAATTCAAGTTGCTTTTCGTCTTTTACAATTTTTTTGTGGCTATCCAGCAAATCGTGATAATGAGTATATAGGTTTTTAAATTGTTCTTCGGCATCTGATTCTTCTAACATTTCCTGCCTTATAAAATTTGTCAGGTCACCAAGAACTTTAATCCCTACAGTCTGGCTAAAAAGTGAAAGTGCCTTATCCCTCAGGCCGAATAATTCACTAAACCGGGCTGCATATTCTTTAAAGCTGTTATATACTTCAGTTTTGGCATATTGCTTAACCAGTTTCTTTTTCCAGTCGCCTTTGAAATCAAAATGGTCTTTACCGAAATGATCATTTATATTCAGGGGATAAGGCGATACAATAAATATTTTCTGTAAACCACCATTGCTAAACCAGCGTACTTGTACAAGGGTTATGGTGTGCTGTGTTCCTGAGTTTTGAAAACAGGCAAGTAATACTGAATATGGATTATCTGATTTTGTCCGCAGTTGCTCTGTCTTTGATTTTTCTTCAGCTTCGGAAAATATTTTACCATGAAAGCCCCAGAAATATGAATTTTCATCCCTTTCTTTTTTCGACTCAGCTCCTGATGACTGATTGTAAAACCTTTTATTAGTAGGTACAAGAATGGTGAGTAAAGCATCAATCAATGTTGTTTTACCACTGCCATTAGCACCAGTGAGCAGTGAAGTGCGACCATCTGGCTGCAGTTTATAGACTTTACCGTTAAATGTACCCCAGTTAAACACCTCCAGGTATCTTAACCGGTAGCCATTATCACCATTATTATTACTGAACAGGGTTGACATAATTACTTAGCTTATTCTTGATTTCTTCTAATTTATCATTGCTGATAAATGCTTTAATAATTCTTTTTATTTCATATTGATTATTGTCTTTGTTGGCAACATCTTCACGGTTTAATTTCAGTATGCCAATATTCAGCAAGCTGGTGATTGGTTTTGATAAATCTTTCCAAAGCTTACTTTTATTGTTGTGCTCTTTGTAAAACAATTCAATGCGTTCTTTAATTTCTTTTTGCGTTAAATAAAACTTTCTGCCATCACTTTTCACATCATTTTCTTCCAGGCCTTCTCTTAGAATTACTGCAAGCAATGTTGCTTCGTAATTCAAAGATTGTTTCTTCATAAGGCGTGGTAATGGGTTATCATCATTCTCATCTGCTTCCGGCTGTAATACCCTTGCAAATCCATCCTGTTCGGAGATGATAAGTTCCATTCCTATTTTACGAAAATATTCCTGTATGGCCGACTGCCAGGCAGATAATTCCCTCCAGATGTTTTTATCATCCACATATACCGGTCCCTGTAGAAGTTTTATGATAACCGCAGCAAATGGGGCTCTTGAAATTTTAGTTTCCATATTTATTAAGTTGCCAGTTTAGTATAAATAACCATTGGTACGTTTATTTTTCTATCACCAACTAAAATTGGTTCTTTAGCTTCTTCAAGTATGATATGGTGCGACTCTGAAGTGGCTATCGAAAAATAACCAACAATTTCACTTAATCCATTTTCAATTCCATAGGTGTCAACAATCTCTTTTAATGTTACCTGGCTTTTCCCTTCAAGCATTTCATCTATTCTTCTTAGCAGCTTTTTTCTGTCAATCGTAAACTGGTCAAATAATATTTTTAAATCCGGGTTTGTATCATCTTCACTGCCGTCCGGGAATAAAATTCCGGTAATCATATCTTTTTCCTCACCGGGTTCCCATCTGTCAAAAAGATTAATGTTAGGTTCATCTTCTATAACAAGAAAATCGTCTTCCTTTATTTTCGTATCAATTAATGAATAGGCTATTTGCCGAATGTCACCAATCAGTTCCATTGCCCTGCGTCTTTCCAGTAAATTTTTTTCTGATAAAACCCTGCTCAATTTTTCGCTTAGCTTCCTGTTTGAATCAATTACCCTTCGTCCTGATACATGCAGGTATCTCTTCAAATGTTTTAAGAACCGGTCATTATTATAATCAATGTTTTGTTCGTTTAAGAGTTGATACAGTTTTTCAGTTAACTGAGAAAATTCCTGTTGCCTTCTTTCATCCATCAAAAACTCCCAAAAGGCTTTAAAGCTTTTGCCCTGTGGCTTCTGGTCAATTTCATCAAGGGCATCCAGGGCGAATACCAGCAAAGTTCCTTTTGCGATATCCTTTTCAGTGTACTTCCGTTGAATATCTTTTCGTATTTGTTCAAAATTCTGTTCTACTTCACTAAAATCTGCAAGCAGTTCTCTTGCCATTTTATTTAAATCATAGAATTGTTCTTTTATTTCTGTTTCATCAAATACAGATGGTTTTTTGCCTGACTTCAGCAGGTTTATTTCGTTTTCAATTTCCCATTTTTTATTCTGAAGTTCTTCAATTCTTGCTTCTGCATCTTCATTTGTCTGCTCAATCATTTTTTGAAGCTTAAAAAAAATATCCCTGAACCGGCTGTTGGTGCCAACATGGTCCCTGCGTTCCAAATCTGTCAGCCATCTTAATGCTTTAATTGTATCAGGTGTTAATTCATGAAGGTCTTCACCATCATCGTTCGGATATTTAGAAAGGAACCCACTGTTGCTCCATTTTTCAATATACTGAGCTGCTCTTATTGAAAAATCATCGAACAAAGTACCGGCTTCAAGTTCTTCATCTTTTTCTTCATAAGAGAGTTCTTCCATATAACCTTCCAGCTTGCTTCGCAACTCACTATTTGAAATGGTAGTGATATTAGCATTTGAGAATACTTTCTGGAAAAAGGAAATAATAAAGGGGGCATTTTTTGCCCTTAAAAGCAGTAGCGGTTTTGCTGTTTTAAACTGTAAAAGTATTTCCTCAAAGGTCATACCTCTAAAATAAGATATTTAGATAAAGAAATGAAAAAGAATGATTTAGAATGGGTTATAACAGCCCCTCATCCGCAAAGCTGTAATAGCCCTCGGTAGTAATGATAATGTGCTCTATCACCCTTATATCATGGTAAGCGGCGGCAGTTTTTATCTTTTGGGTTAGTTCTTCATCAGCCTTGCTGGGTTTGAGATTTCCAGAAGGATGATTGTGTGATAAAATTATACTTACTGCAAGACATTTGATGGCAGCAGCCAATATCAATCTTGGGTCGGCTACTGTACCTGTAATACCTCCTGATGAGGCGTCATAAACTCCCGTTACCCTGTTTGCCCTGTTCAGAAATACTACCTTAAATTCTTCCAGCATTTCAATTTTGTTTTCATCCCAAACCTGTTTGAGCACATTATAAATATCTCTTGAATCTCTAATCAATGGCCTTTCAGAAGCTTTTACTTTTGTTTTGTACACCAATTCTACTTCTGCCACTCTTGTCCATTCCGGAAATTGCATTGTCATCTGTTCCATAACTTAACTTTTTACTTGTTTTAAAAATTAATTACAGAACATGCCCTGCCTTTTGGCAATAAAGGCCATGAAGCAACGGAATAAATAGTGTCTGTTGCTTTGTGGGACTATTTTATTTTTATGCCGGAATTTCATGGCCGCTTCAGCAGCCAAAAGGCGAACTTTGTGGGAGGAATTAATACTAAAGATTACATTAAATACAAAACATGTTCTTATGAGAGAAGAATTACACTCCAGCATTGGCTTATATTCTCCAAGCTTTCTGAAAATGCATATTGATGTGAATGAATATTTGGATGATATTTTCGAAATTTCTCCACTCGCATCCGCTGCATATATTCATGAGTATGTTCATTTCTTACAGGATATTACTACCGTTTATGGTCAAAAAAACATTATTTCAGTGGTTGATTATATCAAATCAGTAAATTTTAATCAACGCAATGCTGAAGAACGGATTTTATCAATACCCTATATCCCAGAGGAGAAAAGAGATCCTGGCGCTTACTATAATGGAGAATTACAAAAAATACATATCGGCACTATAAGAGGAGACGGTATTAATACCATATCAGAAATCAATAAAGAAATTGTTCAGGCCATTCTTATTGATAAAAAAATTGATGTAGAAATAGTAAAACTGGTTGTCACAATTGGGCAACCACCCAAGGAGCATATTTACCAATTTGGTTCACATGCTATTATAGAAAGTATGGCATTTGCTATAGAGCAATCAATCTATCCAGGTATTGTTGAGGAGCCAAATGATTTTTGCTATCGTGCGGCTTCTGAAATTATTCATTTTTGTTATCCAGAATTAATGCGTGATCCATTAAATGTTATAGCGTTGTGCGATGCATCCCTTATGTATTTTAACCCTGCTGCGATATTCTATAATACGTTGCTTAAAATGAAAGATATCGGATATATACCTACCTCAGCCTTTGACATTTATCGGTTTGTTCATTCGCATATAGAAATCGAATTTTGGGGACTAACCCAAATTGATCAAATTTTTAATAATCATACACTTACCGCACTTTCTCAACTAAACGATTATTTTACTACTGATTTGTTTGCCCCAAATCGAGTGTGGATCGATTACACTTTCCGGAAAGCCAATGAGATTAGAAGTAAGGATTGGGGCTTTTTTATTAAACTGGCATCGGACGGACCCATTAAAAATAATCCTACGTTCAAAAAAATATTTGCTTCAATCGGAATACCCTTAGTTACTAATCGTACAGGAAATGCTGTATTTGCGTCACCTGTAGAAGATGAGACGGTAGTGCGACCTGATATTTTGTGGGCGATTAACCAGATTTATAATATTTATATAAATTCAGCAAAATCACAAATCCGGAGATGCGGTATGGAAGATTGGTGCAGGGCATCCTGCCTGAATAGTAACACCGAAGATTATACTGATTACCGGTGCATTGAAAGTCCGTGGGAAAGAGTAAAAGATAAAGACAATCTTTGTGTATTTTCCCAAATCTGGAGAACGTGGGGGATGGAAAATGAAATACCAACTATTAAACGATAAAAAAGGGAATTATGCCAACTTACAAAGAAGTCATTGTCGAGCTGAAATCAAAACCTATTAGCGCCAGATATGGCGACTTTTATGATTTCGAAGGATTTCCTTTGGAAGAAGAATTTCAGAAATTCTTTACGTTCGGACAAGGATTTTTAGACAGGGATGATTTGGGATATGACATCAAGCCAGCGAGATTATATTTTAATACAGATACACGTATCAATGGCCTTGCGTATAAATCAAAAACGGATTATTTCCTGATCGAGCTATTCAAAGGAGCTTTCTATCAGTTATACGATTATTATACTAGCCGGGAAGATGTTTTTCATCAGCCTCAATTTAAAAAATATAAGGATTTGATGGATAAAAAGGATTTAAGTTGTTCTTATATCCTTTTCCAATTTGTCATGTTGTACATTTTTTATCACGAGGTCGGGCATTTAATACAGCGGACGGGCGACGACCCCGATTATCTGGAGTTTATCACAGGCCCCGTACTTGGTAATTCATCAAAGGAACGGCATATGAGAGAACATGATGCCGATTGGTTTGCGGCAAGCCAAATGGCGTTTCATGTTATTGAGTCCGTCAAAACCGGAACACCCGAAAGTCCCGTTATTGATCCGGATGAACTGGCAACGGCGACTGAATTGGCTCTGGCTGGCATTTACACCTATTATATCCGGCAAGCTGAAGGGAGCCCTGAACTTTATTTTTCAGAAAAATCACATCCACACCCCGCCGTAAGAATCTGCTATCTGATAATATATCTGCTGGATACCTTACCAGCAAATGTGTCTGCTCAAATAAATCAAAAGGTAATACTAACAAATGCCATTCGGCTGGCTGAAGCTTTGTTGATCGAACCAGGGAAAAATATTGTAGAAGAATTCAGTGTGGGTATAATGAAAAGGATTGATGAAATTGAAACCTATATTAGTAAAATTCGGCACGAAAGTGAATCGTATCCACATCTGGCGCTTAAAAAAATCAAGAACGTGAGTTCCTGATTAAAATTCATTTTCAGAAACCCAAGCTGCCCCGCCATTTTCCAACATCTGCCACAATGTAGCGGGGCAGCTTTCCAAACAAAAAAAGGAGCATTTTGCAATGCCCCATTTTATCAAATCATCAATTATAAATCCCCACCATTTCACCCTTTACATAATCCTCACAAAGCTGAAAGGCTTTTTGTGTTTTTAACTGTGCTGTGCCGCCATATAGCAACGATTTCATTTTCGCTTCATCATCTTTATATGTTCTTACATTTTGAAAGTAACCTGTTATAGCATTGTATGCGCCAAACACTGTTCCTTTAGTGGCTTCTGTTTGCTGTGTTGGGCTGGCAAAATTGTATTCATACACCGCATCACACATATTTTTAAAACAGGTGCTTAGTTCATCCAGTTCACCGTTTTGGATACTCTGCAACACTTCTTTGTTTGGAACCATTGCCATTTGTATCAATTTCTGCACTTCCTTATCAGTGATGCGAACCTTTGCCCATTGGTTAAAGATGCCGTCTAACTGCTGGCTTAGCTGGCTGGAGATACCTAACACTTTGTGGGCTTCTTCTAACCGTTCTTTTACATTAGCTGTGTGGCGGATTTTAATAGAATTGGTATGATTTCTTAAAGCGGCATTCAACGTATTGTTGCAAACAATCCTTATGGGAGTGAATGCAGCTACAATACTTCCAAACCCATCATGTGAAGTTGTAAGGAACAGATACTTTTCAATACAATCTGTATTGGCTACTTTGATATAGCCGGGCAGTTTTGCTGTTATAAAAATTTTTTCTCCTTTGCCCAATGCTCCGGCGGTTTCGTATTGTATGCCCTCGCCCCCAACAATAGCATCAAAGAAACTGAACGCATCAATATTTTGCACCACTTCATAATCTTTGCCCAACCGGTCGCCTAATATAGCATTAGTATCTGGGCGGTAAGTATAGAAGGATGTTTTTGATATTACCTCTGTTCCATTATCGAGCTTGTGTGCATTGGGTCTTTTCAAGACTTCAAAATCAAGCCCTGCAAATTGCAATGCTTCTTTACTTGTTGGATAGTCTTGCACTATCTGCCCCAAACCATGCCATGCTTTTTCTTTTACGCTGAAAAAACTGTGCTGCTGTGTTTGTTCGTTGAAATTGATATTGTGTGCCATAGTTATAAATTTTTTGTTTGATGAAATAAAATGCAGCATCACACATTTGTTATGATGCTGCCCTGATTGTTTAAAATGGTAAATCGTCACTAACTTCTGCCATAGCTGCTACTGGTGCGATACTAACAGGTGCGGTAACTTCTGCATATACTTTGTTACCACCGCCATGCAGTTTAACTTTGCTTGCATTGAATGTAAGGCTGGCTTTCACTTCGCCTTCCTTGTTTGTCCAGGCGTTTGCACCAATGCGGCCTGCACACTCTACTAAAGTGCCTTTGGTTAAATACGGAGCTACACCCGGATTAATCCAGTATGAGCAATTAATGTAAGTAACCAGTTTTGTTACTTCATTGCTGCCTTTTGTTTTGTAAGTGTCATTAATAGCAATAGAAAAGTTCACCACTTTTTTCCCTGCTTTGGTTTCGCTAATGGTTGCGTCTGCTGTTACTCGTCCGATGATTTCCATAACTGAAATTTTAAATGTTTAGAAAATGATTATTACATGAAGTCAGCTTCGCTTCATTCATTTACCCTTAGCGACCAGCCATTAGGACTGCGGCGGAGAAACAAGGTTTTTCAAATAAAATACTACCCCGTGTGGGCAGCTATTGAAATATCTGGTGGAGATTTTTTTGAAAACCTCTGGCGATTGACGGCTCTTTACCATGTGGGAACAAGACCTTGTTTCGCACATAGCAGGACAATAATTTTGCGGCAGGGTTAGTTGAATGAGCAGATTGAAAATTATTGTTGCAGTGTCTTTTTTACAATATCTTTTCCTTGAAGTTTGGGGAATTGTGTTGGCTGAGGAACGAGGCCATCTCAATTCCCAATATCATTATCCGGCGCAATGGTTTCGCCGTTTCGTTATGACGAAGGAGTAACGATTAATATAAACGGTGGAAGGATTGCGCCGGGTCTTTTGCTATTTTCATGAATTAATAAAAAAAATGAAAGACAGGTTATTTAAGGATCTATTGCATAATGCTGAAGGCTATTCGCTTCTCAATTCAGGAGGGCAACTTACGAAAGGATATAAGCCCGATACCGTATTACAAAACAAAAATAATTATATCATTATGGAGTGTGATACCTGCACAAGCAGGAAGGGGTATCTGGGAGCAATGCTGAAAGCAAGTAAGTTTTTGACAAATGAGAAAGAGGGAATATTAATTCTTGTGATTAAAGAAAAGCAGAATACCACGGTTAAACAAATAGCAGAACATCTTCGGGAATATCTTAAATGGTTAAAGCCGCTTACGAACCTCAACGTTGTTTACTTGATAGAAACAAAAAAGTATTGCCCTGATAAAGTGCCTTTGGATATTTTGAGTGAAGCATTCAAAAAAAATGCAATTGTAATTGATGCTGATATTTAGAAATAAGTACTTACTCCAAACTGAAACCCCGCCAGTTTGGCCGGTGGGTTACCTAATATATCTTTCTGCCAGTTGTAACGATAATTGAGCCGGATTACAGTTTGTGCAGTTGGCCGCCAGCTAATAGCAGGAACAATGGAGAACAACTCATCTGAAATATTACCGCCTGTTGATTTGAATGTTCCTTTATTCCAGTCAACATATTCTAACCGGAGTGCTGCATTAATCACTGATTTATCAAAACCAAATAATGGTTTTTTGAAAACAGGTTGTACAAAATCAATAAATCCTCCTTGCTGTTTTCTACCAAACTGTTCGGTATAAGTATCCGGCACATTTACGTTTACCCATGCCCATTCTGCGTTGATATAAGTATTAAGTTTAGGCAGGGTGGTATTAAAATCCACAGCATATACATTCACTTTTCGCTTTTCATCAAGCTCCAAACCATCTTCCTCATATTTGTTATAGATACCGCCCATATAAGACAATCCCAACTCACCAATATTCCTGTTTCTTACAGCCACTTTGCCGGTGAATAAAGGACTTCCGTTAAAGCTTTCTTCAAATCTGTCTTTGTTTTCTTTACTTGCAGGCAGAAAGGTTTTGTTTTCAGCATTGTCAATAATCTTATCGTCAAAGCCATTGGTCAGATATGCTTCATAAGCATAGACCCAATCCTTTGTATATTTTTTTCCGAAGATGCCAAACCCGACATTGCTCCAGGTGGCCGGTAGCATTTGTGTAGCTGATATTGGTCTGTCAACAAACTCCCATTTCGGGCCATCGTGATTTTGATTAAAAGCACCAATAGGATTCATGACAACACCGGCACGGAGGTTGAGCAATGGAGCAAATTCAAAGTCAACAGAAGCAAATTTAATATTAATTTCCTTTGTGCCATCTTCAAATTCAATTTCACTTAAAAATTTAATACGCTTGGCAATAGATGATGATACAAACAAGGTTAACCGCCGCATCTGGAACTGATGGCCTTCTGTAATACCATCTTCCTGCAAGTATTGATAATTTGCTTCTGCATATCCGCCTAATGCCACCGGCAGTTTTCCTAATTGCAGAAAAGGCCTGTTATAAACGGCATCCATATTCATGATCATCCCGGATGTATCTCTTACCGTTTTTCGCAGCAAAACAGGGTCTATCTGCGAATAGCTTGCAGTAGATAAAATAGCTAAGAGTAAGATTGTAATTATTTTTCTCATACTTTTCGCAAGTCAATAAATAGTTGGTGATTGTTTACTGTTACAGGAAAAGTTCTTAAATCACGGTCGGCAGGTCCGTTTGTAACCTTTCCCCTGTTGTTATATTCGCTTCCGTGTGCGGGGCATTGCAGGTATTCACCAGCAACATTTAATTCTGCACCCTGGTGAGCACATTGCATCCATAATGCAGCATAGTCATTTTCACTAAAGCGGTAAACACATACAGGATAAAGCAATTCATCGTTACGAACAACGATGTACAGGCGATATTTTCCTTTTTCTTTTGTTTCAAATTCCTTTGTATCTACGAGCAGGCCATCTTTGGTAAGCCGTCCTGTTGTAAACTTCGTAGCAGCACAAGAACTGAGCAGCCCCGAGATTGCCGCTGCACCTAAACATGCACCACAGGTTTTTACTATAAATTCTTTTCTATTCATTTCTTTATTGACATCAAGATGATTTCACCAAGTGTGACATACTATTTTTTCAATTCATGCTACTAAAGAAAAAGATCAGCAGACTTGTTACAGTACAAGAGTGGCTCTCACATAATCTTCCACCGGAAGATTATGTTGCGAACAAATTTTTGATTGCAACAGAAGTTTCATAGCAGTACATAAGCCCGGCCCATCATTATTTTTACAGCGATTCTAAAAATTTAATCAGTTTTTGTTTTTCTGCGGATGATAGTTGCTGAAAATTGTTTTTACTACGCTGACCTTCTCCACCATGCAGGATAATGGCTTCTTCAATACTCTTTGCACGACCATCATGCATCAGAAAGTATTGGCCTCCCTGCGAATTAGGCGAAAGCCCCAAACCCCACAGCGGCGGCGTTCTCCATTCTGCTGTTTTGGCATTTCCTTCTGTGTATCCATCATCTAAACCCGGTCCCATATCATGCAGCAATAAATCAGTGTAAGGATGAAATGTTTTATTGGATAAAGGGGTGATTGAAGAAAAACCTGTTTTTAAAGATTGCTTATGACAACTTTCGCAACCTGATTGAATAAATATGCTTTTACCTGCTATTACATCTGCATCATTCTGTTTACGCTGAACCGGCGCTTTTAATGTTTGCAGGTAGAATACTACGTTTTGCACTGTGACATCTGAAACTTCGGGGTCAATATTCTGACCGGTATAAACATCCTTTGGTTCAAAAGTAGAAGTGATGCCTATGTCCTGGTTATAGGCATTTACCGTTTGATGCAGCAAATTATAAGCCGCGGCTTTTTTACCAAAACGATGAATGTATTTTCCGTTACGTGGAATAGCGTTGGCAACGGGTGTAATGAACGATGGGAGAAACGCATAGTTAGGCACACCAGAAATCCCGTCGCCGTCTGAATCCATTGGGTCGGCCATTGCCAGTATATCTGCATCGCTTACCAATTCTAAAAAACCCAGGCCGGTATTGGCAGGAGGGGTAAATTTGGAGAAAGTTGCCCCGGCAGGTATTGTTTCCGGCAGATAGCCGGGCAGCGCCCTATTTTGCAATTGCGGCCCTCCCAAATGGAGGAATTGATTACCTGTGCTGTCGGTCTGCCCAAACCTTGTAAGAGTCGTAAATGGATGGCCTTTACCATCACCCGCATGGCAACTGCCGCAACTGGTGGCAACAAAGATGGAACCTAAACCGGTTTGAGAGGTGAATACCTCATCATTAAAAGCCACATCGCCTGCAAGGAAACGCCTGTTTTGTTCATAGCTGAGGCCTTCAACAGGCCCGTCGAGCAATTCATCGTCGGGGGGTGCTTGAGGCAACATTTTCTCACAGGCAACAAGTCCCGTAATGACCAACACAATTACCAGTATTATCTTAAACTTTTGCATATAGACGGGTAAAATTATGTATTTAGAACAATATAATAATATATTTAGACTCATCTAATTTAAAAATTATACCTATTTAGCTAACTTCGGGGGATTAAATTTTTCTATTGTGCATTCATTTACCGAAGAAAACTATCTGAAGGCTATTTATAAGTTGCAGGAAACCAATGGCGAAGTGGTGGCCACCTCTGCACTTGCCCAGGTGATGGGGGTTCATGCTCCCTCTGTGACAGATATGCTCAAGCGGATGGGTCAGAAGAAACTGGTGAGCTATCAAAAATCCAAAGGTGTTAAACTAACGGAGAAGGGAAGACAGGTGGCCATTGGCATTGTTCGCAATCACCGGCTTTGGGAAGTATTTCTGGTTGAAAAATTAGGCTACGGCTGGGATGAAGTGCATGATATTGCCGAACAACTGGAGCACATACAGGGTGAAGAGTTAATAAACAAGCTGGATGCTTACCTGGGTTTCCCAAAGACTGATCCTCATGGCGATCCTATACCCGATGCAAAAGGAGTGTTGCCAAAGTTGAAATCGGTTTTACTATCGAGTTTAAAGGAAGGGGAAGAGGCAACTTTCACTGGTGTTTCAGACCACAGCACTTCATTTCTGCATTACTTAGATAAAGCCGGTATTGCTTTGGGTGATATGCTTAAAGTAAAAAGTATTGAGCAATATGATCAGACTTATACGCTTGCTTTGAAAGGTAAAAGAGAAGTGACGGTGAGCCACAAAGTAGCGAACAGTATTCTGGTAAGCTAAATACCCCCAAATGCAGATAACTTTTTTTGCTCCTGGCAAATCAGTTTTTCGAACAGCAGGAACTGTTCATCTGAATTGGCGGGCACTTTACTGTACCATAGCTGCAAAACACACAGCAATCTCCGTGCTGAGGTTTAAGTATGGATTCGCAATTTGTACACTTATAGAAATATTGACAAGCATCTACAGGCATGGTTTCTTCTTTCTGAAAACCACAATGAGGGCAAGTGACTGTTGATTGCAAAGTGATTGTTTTCTCCATAATGTTTACTCCTTTTTACAGCATGACTTTGTTGCATTAGTACAGGATGTATCTACTGCTGCACCGATATTGTTAGCATCGCCGATAACATCATGGCTTTTTACTTTATATCCCGTTTTATTAATAGCCGATTCGATTTCCCTTATGTCAACTTTTGATTTGTCAAAAGTTACCAGACTACTCCGGTGAGCATACGAAGTTTTATAAGCCAAAACACCATTGACTTTGGAAAGTTGACTATTTACATGTTCTTCGCAACCCTCACAAGTCATGCCCTGAATGATGAACTTTACTTGTTGCTTGTTATCAACAGTTGCGATAGAGGTCGCCTGAACTTTTGGCGCTGGATAAAACATCTTTGCGTACAAAGGAAAGGCCATCATCAAAATTGAAAATATTGTAACAATGCCTAAAAATGTTCTGGATTGTAAGAATGATGGCTTCTTCGTTGTTTCGCAATCGCAATTCAAATCATTTGGCTTCGCAGGACTCAATTTCAGGTACCATGCTAATGCCAGTACGGCAACAGATAAACCGATTAAATAAGGTCTTGCCGGTTCAATCCATGAGAAGTTTGCGGCTATGCTGCTGCTACCCGCAAGTAAAGCAATCACTGGTGTAATACAACAAAGCGAAGCTGCAATAGCGGTAAATAACCCTGCACCTGAATAAGCGCCTGATGACTTTAAGTTTATCATATCGTTTCCAGTATTTGAGTTTGCTGGTTGATGTGTTTAAAGAAGGGCCTTAAAATTTTCAGGTTCTCCTGAGTCAGGGTATAATAAATGGTTTGGCCTTCTTTTCTTGTTTCAACGATATTGCTATCCTTTAATTTTCTAAGATGCTGTGATACCGCCGGAATGGTCATGCCTAAAATGTCTGCAAGGTCGCAGGGACATAGCTCACTTTCTTCTTCCAATAAATAAATAATTTTTAGCCTTACTTCATTGCCTGTTAAGGCCAAAATGTTTGACAGGCTGGCAAAAGACTTTTGTGCAGTTTTCAACTTTCTTTTACAATTCTTTATTTGCACAGGGTCTGCAAATAACCTGATACAAGAATTATTTTCCATGAAGCAAAGATAGCCTAAATAAGTATTTAAGCAAATACTTAAATAATGAGAATGGTGTGCATCGCCTATCTTTTTTAAACCTTCATCCTTTGGATTCTTACCGCATTCATTATCGCCAGCAAAGCTACCCCCACATCCGCAATCACCGCTTCCCATAAAGTAGCCACACCACCGGCACCTAAAACCAGTACGAACACTTTTACTGCCATTGCCAGGATGATGTTTTGCCAGACGATATTTCTTGTGATTTTTCCTATTTTAATTGCCGAAACAATTTTATGCGGCTGGTCATTCTGAATGACCACATCTGCTGTTTCGATAGTGGCATCACTACCTAAGCCACCCATTGCGATACCAGCATCTGCTAATGCAACTACCGGGGCATCATTTACACCATCGCCAACAAAAGCAATATGTCTTCCTTCATTTTTCAACTGTTGCACTTTTTCTACTTTCCCTTCCGGCAATAAATCCCCATAAGCATCATCTATGCCTACTTTGCTTGCAACCACATCTACTACTGATTGCTTATCGCCTGAGAGCATTACCGTTTTTATATTGAGGCCATGCATGTCTTTTACAGCTTGCACAGCATCTTCCTTTATTTCATCGGCAATGGTGATGTAACCAGCATACTCATTGTTGACAGCAGTTACTACAATCGTGTCAACGATAGTTTCAATTTCTGCCGGATAACTGACATTGAATTTCTTCATCAACTTCACATTGCCTGCAAATATTTGTTTTCCTTCCACATTTCCTTTCAATCCATGCCCTGAAATTTCTTCTACTTGTTCTGCTTTTATTTCATTATTTATATTGCCTGCATAATCTGTAACCGCTTTTGCAATCGGATGGGTTGAGTTTTTCTCTAATGCCGCTGTCAGTTTAACCAACTCCTTTTCATCTATGCCATTTGCCATTACCTGCTGCACTTTAAACACACCCTTGGTGAGTGTTCCGGTTTTGTCCATTACCACTGTATTTACTTTCGTCATAACGTCCAGGAAATTCCCTCCTTTAAAAAGGATTCCATTTCTGGAAGCAAGCCCAATACCACCAAAATATCCCAACGGAATCGAAACCACCAATGCACAAGGACAACTGATTACCAGGAAAACCAATGCCCTGTAAAACCATGTTTCAAAAATATATTCTGCAACAAAAAAATAAGGTACAAAGCAAAGAGCAACCGCAAGGAAAAAGACAATCGGCGTATATACTTTTGCAAATCTTGAAACGAACAACTGTGTCTGCGATTTTCTTGCTGTTGCATCCTGCACCATTTCCAGAATCTTACTGAGCTTACTGTCTTTAAACAGTGATTTTACTTTTACCTCTGCTACAGTATTCAGGTTAATCATACCGGCAAAAATAGTTTCACCTTTATATTTCGTATCAGGTTTGCTTTCCCCGGTTAAAGCAGCAGTATTGAATGAAGCTGTTTCTGAAATTAACTCACCATCTAATGCCACTTTTTCACCGGGTTTTATTTGAATGATTTCGTCCAGTTCAACAATGGAAGGATCTGCTACCAGTGGTGAACCGTTGCGAATAACCGTTACTTCATCGGGTCTTACATCCAGCAATGCTTTAATGCTGCGTTTGGCATTATTGACAGCCGCATCCTGAAACCATTCGCCAATCTGGTAAAATACCATTACAGCCACACCTTCTTCATATTCTCCTATGACAAATGCACCAATAGTGGCAACACTCATCAATACAAATTCATTAAAGAAGTCGCCCCGTTTTGACTTACGAAAAGCAAGGTCTAATACTTTGCGGCCTGCCAATAAATAAGCAACAAGGTTAATAGCAAGAGAAGGGATTTTAGGCAGTTCAATTTTAAAACCATACTCCAAAACCAGCAAAACAATCAGGATGGATAGTGCTAACAGCAAATCCCAATGTGTTTTCCATCCCGGTTGATCTTTCACCACAGCTCCGTGGTCGTGGCCATCATCCGCTGTGTGAATAGGGACAATCTTTGCTTTATCCTTTACTTCGTTTTCAGTATGTTCTTCGTGATTGTGTTCCATAATTTGTTAATTGATGAAAAATGATATAATTCCTGTCATGATTAATACAAGACCGGTTATGATACCGGCATTATGTTCCCATTTATGCCAGTTCAGTTTTAATACTCCTTTGTAGGCAATGCGTATCCAAATAAGCATACCGGCAATGGTGATGATGGCATACATTCCTGCAATAAGCGCCATGAAATACCAGCCCTTACTTCCGGCCAGGAGAAAGTAGGCTTCTATTTCCATACAGGGAGAAAGAAACATGGCAATGACCAACGCCATAATCACAGCACTCTTACTTTTCTTCTCAATCTGTTTTTTCTCCAGATGAAAATGGTGGTGTGTGTAATGTTGCTTTACAAAGTATAACCCGATTAATACAAGGACTGATGGCCCTATAATTTTGGTAAAATCTTCAATATGTATTGCGAGTTCACTGCCAATCAATGCCAGTAAAATGCCAATTGCAACTGTGCTGATAACATGCGACATACCTGCGATAAATGTTATTCGTGTAGTTTCAGCCAGGCTCCAGCCTTCTTTACGGCCAATGGCCAGTACCGGCAACCAATGGTTGGGTATTACTGCATGAAGCAGGCTGATTAATAGACTTCCTATAAGTATCTGGTTCATCATTTATGTTTAAATAATATAATCTCTGCTTTATATGGCTTGGTTCATCATCTTTCTTAGTCAGTTAATCAGTTCATTTATGCTCACTATGTTTGTTTTTCATGGCTTCTTTCCATCTTATATACCATTTATAATGGTGCAGCGACAAAAGAAAATACAAGGCCGCTAAAACGGGACAACAAATGCAGGGCTCCGACCCATGTAAAATCTATTCCTCTTCCTCCACATTATTCATTTTCGAAAGCAAATCATAAGCACCATTAATTACAATTTTTGAATTTTTATCAAATCCTTCCGGCAATATCACTTCGGTGAAACCATTTTCAGACACACCGGTTGTCACTTCAATCCTCTTAAACGGAATATGCTTTTCAGTAGCTGCATCCTTTTTTGCATCAGCGGTTTTGGTTTCTTCTTTTGTTTCATCTGCTGCAATGAAAATGTAAGATTTACCTGCTGATTGCACAATCGCTTTGTCAGGCAGGGCGGTAGTGGTAGCAACACCTGTTTCTACAATTCCTTTTAGATACATGCCCGGCAACAGGTTTTTATCCTCCTGCAACAGATGCCCATGTACACGAACGGTTCTTTCAGTACTTATTTCACGACCTATTAAATGTACTTCTGCAAAACGCTCCTTTGTTTCATTATTCAATACAAAACGGATTTTCTGCCCAATTTTTAATTTCGGTACATCTTTTTCAAAAATGATAAGTTCTGCATGGAGGTGGCGGGTATCTACAATTTCAAATAATTCCTGGTTAGCATTTACAAACTTGCCTATGTTCACAAGCACCTTAGTAACATAACCTGAAATGGGTGCATAGATATTTGCCCTTCCTGAGATGTTTCCCGGATTGATTTTATCAGGATTAATATTGATGAGTTGCAGTTTTGATTTTAAGCCCTGTACCCTTGCCATCATACTATTGTACTCGCTGCTGGCTTTTTGCAATGTTTTTTTTGCATTCACATTTTCTTTTGCCAATTCCTGTTGCCTCTCCAATTCTTCTTTCAGATACACTAACTGGCTTTTATAATCCAGATAATCCTGCTGAAGCTGGATAAATTCAGGATTTTCGAGTACTGCTATTACTTCGCCTTTTACTACTGGTTTACCTTGCAGCAAATCGGTACTTTTTAAAGTACCTCCATAGGGAGAAGACACCGTTAGTAGTTGTTGTGGAGGAACATCCAGCACTCCCGATGCCCTGATAACACTGCTGAGATTTTTTTCCTCAACAGCGCCGTACTGAATATTTACCGTTTTAAACTGGTCTTCTGACAGGTCCACCATATCAGCTTCCTCTTTTTTAGGTTCCTCCGCCGGCGATGCCTCTGCATTTCCTTTGGAAGAACAGGAGGAGAATATTACAGCAGCAAGAAAAATGATAACTATTGAACTAAAGATTTTATGTTTCATAATAATGATAATTTAATTCCTGTTTTATTGTTAGTTAATGCCAGCAATAAATTCGATGGCAATGATAGTTTGATTATATTGGCTGAGTACTTTGGTAAATTCCTGTTTCACGGTAACTGCATTATTCAAAGATTGGGTAAGCTCATAATAGCCGATTTCACCGGCAGTAAATGCTTTTTGTGACTGACTGATAATTAAATTGGCCTGCGGCAATGCCGTATTGCGGTAATAATTTATTTGCACTCTTTGCTTTTGCAATTCTCCAAACAACCTTGCCAGTTCGGCCTGCAGATTGTATTGATAGTTGGTCAGTTCCGCTTCTTTTTTAACCCGGTTTACCTCTGCCGCTTTTACCCGTTCCTTTTGGGCTTTGGCAAATATGGGTATGCTGATGCCCAGGTTAACACCCTGGAAACGACGGCCAGCGCCATAATATTTATCAACGCCGTTTACTGTTTGATAACCTACTAACGACTGATTGAAATATCCTACTGAGAAATCGGGCTTTAATCTTGATTGCTCAACAGCCTTCTCCCTATTGGCAATATCAATCTGCTGTTGAATAAATGCCAGTGTAGGGTTGGCTGCAATGGCAGCAGTATCAAAATTTACTTGTATCTGCTTTTGAACAAGTGAAGTATCGGCAATGGCCGTAATAGAAGAATCTGCCGTAAATACCTTCAAACGGTTCAATTCAATCCAGTAATCTTCCTCTGCACTTCGCAATTGCGCCTTTATCTCATTCACTTTGCTTTCGGCATTGTAATTTTCCAGCGCATTCGTTTCGCCGGTTTTATAGCGTAAGGCTGATGCTTTCAGCACATTTTCATAAATGGCCAGTAATTCTTTGAGGAGACGTATTTCCTCTGTCCAAAACATTAATTGATAATAGGATGTTTTAGTGTTGGCCGCTATTTCGCTCTGATAAACTTTTAATTGCAACTCGCTGCCCTTAATATTAGACTCAGATAGTTTTATAAGACTTTTAAAATAAGCAGGATTGGGTATGCCCTGATTGATGGTAAAATTATTATCGTAAGCAATGCGGCTGTTATACTGGCCAAACGTTAGCCCTACGTTTGTTTTCCCATAATCCTTCACAGTTTTTTTCAACTGCTGCTGGTAGCCAATATCCAATGTCCCTACTTTTACAAGAGGGTTATTTTTTATGGAAGAGGCAACAGCTTCATTTAAATTTACCACAGGCTTTGTTTGAGCATAACCTGAATAAGCTGAAACTGCTAAGAGAATCACCAAAGAAGCCAATCCTTTCGCTGCCGAAGACCTTTTACCCTTTGGCCTGATTTTTTCAAACCATGTATATAACACCGGCAAAACTACCAACGTAAGAAAAGTGGCTGTTATTAACCCGCCTATTACAACTGTTGCTAAAGGTTTCTGTACTTCTGCACCTGAACCTGTAGATAAGGCCATTGGTAAAAAGCCTAATGACGCTACTGCGGCAGTCATTAAGACGGGCCTGAGCCTCACCGAAGTGCCTTTCAGGATAATTGCATTTATATCTGTCATTCCTTCTTTTTTTAGCCGGTTAAATTCACTAATGAGTACAATACCATTTAAAACCGCCACACCAAACAATGCAATAAAACCAACACCGGCAGAAATACTAAAAGGCATACCCCGGAACCAAAGTGCAAATACTCCACCAATAGCACTCATGGGGATTGCGGTAAAAATGAGTAAGGAATATTTTATAGAACCAAATGTGAAGAATAGCAGCAGGAGTATCAATGCCAATGCTACAGGAACGGCTACGGATAATCTATTGTTTGCTTCTTCCAGGTTTTTAAATTGTCCGCCATAAGTAATAAAATAACCGGGTGGTAATTTTATTTGCTTGTCTATTTTTTCCTGCATTTCTTTGACAACAGAAGAAATATCCCTTCCTCTTGTATTGAAGCCAACGATAATTCTTCGCTTTGCATCCTCTCTTTGTATCTGGTTAGGGCCCAACTGCAAATTGACATCTGCTACCTGTTCCAACGGAATCTGGTTGCCATCCGGTGCTGCAATGAACAATCCTTTGACATCATCAATGCTCTGGCGACCTGTTTTTTCTAACCTCACCACCATATCAAATCTTTTCTCGCCTTCATAAACTATTCCTGCGGCTTCACCTGCAAAAGCGGCGCTGATGGTACGGTTTATATCTTCTACATTTAATCCAAACTGTGCAATCTTATCCCGGTTTAGTTTAACCACAATCTGGGGCAGCCCGGTTACCTGCTCCACATATAGGTCTTCTGCACCTTTTACAGTAGGTACAATCACACCGATTTTTTTTGCCAAATCGGCCAGCACATCAAGGTCTTCTCCAAAAATCTTTATACCAACATCCTGCCGCACACCAGAAATCAATTCATTAAAACGAAGCTGTATAGGCTGCGACAACCCATAGGAAACACCGGGAATTTTCTCCAGTTCCTTTTGCATCAGTTCTGCCAGTTCTTCCCGGTTATGTGCACTTGTCCATTCCTTTTTATCTTTTAAAAGGATGGTAATGTCACATGCTTCTATGGGCATAGGATCGGTAGGTATTTCAGAGGCGCCAATCTTTCCAATCACTTCTTTTACTTCAGGAAATTTTTTCATCAGTAAATCAGAAGCCTGGGTTATTTTTTCAATCGTTTGGCTCAGAGAGCTACCGGTAAGTAATCTTGTTTCTACTGCAAAGTCCCCTTCTTCCAAAGTGGGAATGAATTCGCCTCCTAATGTTTTAAAAATAATCAGGCTGATGATAAACACCCCGACAGCAATACTTACTACCAGCAATTTCATCTTCAGTGCGCCACGTATTAATGGTGTATATAGCCGTTGGAAAAATTTCATCATTTTATCAGAAAGGTTTTCTTTGTGGCTTATTTTCTTGCTTAATACAAGGGCACTCATCATGGGGACATAAGTAAGAGAGAGCAGGAATGCGCCAAGAATTGCGAATGAAACTGTTTGTGCCATAGGGCCAAACATTTTTCCTTCAATACCAACCAAAGCAAGAATAGGCAAGTACACAATCAAAATAATGATTTGGCCAAAGGCTGCCGAGTTCATCATTTTACCTGCAGATTTATATACTTCATCATCTAATTGCTCCTGTGTCAGTCTTCCAGGTTTTCGATGCCCTAATTGATGCATGGTAGCTTCTACAATAATCACAGCCCCATCTACAATTAGCCCAAAATCAATAGCCCCCAAACTCATGAGGTTTCCTGATACACCAAACATATTCATCAGAGCAATGGCAAAAAGCATGGCTAACGGGATAACTGACGCTACTATTAACCCAGAGCGGATATTGCCAAGAAAAATCACTAACACAAAAATTACAATCAACGCTCCTTCAATCAGGTTGGTTTTTACAGTGCCAATGGCCCTGCTTACCAACGCACTTCTATCGAGGAATGGTTCAATTACTACACCTTCGGGCAGGCTCTTTTGTATTTGTGTTATTTTATCTTTTACGCTGTTAATAACAATGCTTGAATTAGCGCCTTTAAGCATTAATACAATGCCGCCCACAACTTCACCTTCAGCATTACGGGTAAGGGCCCCATATTGAGTGGCATGTCCTAATTGCACAGTTGCTATATCTCTTACTAAAACAGGTATGCCTGCCGGGGTTCTTGTAACTACAATTTTTTCTATGTCAGTAATTGTTTTAATGAACCCTTCGCTGCGTATAAAATAAGCATTGGGCTTTTTATCAATATAGGCGCCGCCGGTATTCTGGTTATTTTTTTCCAAGGCATTAAAAATGTCAGCAACAGAAAGATTATAGCTTCGTAATTTGTCCGTGTTTAATGCTATTTCATACTGCTTTAAAAGACCGCCAAAACTGCTTACATCTGCTATGCCGGGGGTGCCAAGCAATTGCCGCCTCACAATCCAGTCCTGAATGGTTCGCAGCGACATGGCATCATACTTATCCTCATATCCTTTTTTGGCGTGTAAGACGTACTGATAAATTTCTCCAAGCCCGGTTGAAATAGGGGCCATTTCGGGGTTGCCAATGTTATTAGGTATTTGATTCCTTGCTTCAACGAGGCGTTCACCTACCTGTTGCCTTGCCCAGTAGATATTGGCATCATCATGAAAAACCACCGTTACAACGGATAATCCAAATCTTGAAATGGAACGGATTTCTTTTATTTCAGGAATGGTAGCCATTGTTTGTTCCACCGGGAATGAGATTAATTGCTCTACTTCCTGGGCAGCCAGTGAAGGGCTTAACGTAATAATCTGCACCTGGTTATTGGTAATATCCGGCACGGCATCGATCGGCAGTTTTTTTGCCGAATACACACCCCAGATAATTAAGGCAAGTGTGAACAGGCCTATTACGAGTTTATTTTTTATAGAGAATAAAATGATTTTATTAAGCATAGCCTATTTATAGTTTATAAGACGATAGTATTTAATCATAATACCGGCGATAGCCATCAGCAACACTATGGAAAGCAGAATTACCGTGATGAGCTTAGTGATACGCATCCAACGAGGCTTTTTCTTATTCCATATTTTACCTGGAGCTATATAGCGGGTTGATGACTTTTTTTTAGCCATAACCACAGTAAATAATCAATGAGTAAATGGGAAACAAAATGTACTGCGAATCACAGTACGCCGCCAGGAATAATTAAGCGGCTAATTGCGGCGGTTGCCAAATAGGTAATGCAACCTTCCTGACAGAAGAAGGAATAAATGCAGAGATATGCTTAGTGTTATAGAAAACAATATTATCAACAGATAACTGGGTAAAAGAAAAATTTACTCCGGCACAGCAAGAGCAAATGCAGAATGGAGAACAGGCATCTGTCTTATGATTTTCTTGCTGACTGTTTGAAGATTTTGCAAACTCGATTTTATTTTTTCCGGACCGTACAACTACATCATCCCTGCAGGGCATACAGCTCAATACAAGTACAATGAATGATAATATAAGTGCCGAAAATTTCATTGGTTGCAAAAATAGGTTGTTTTGTTGCAAAAAACATTCGCTTTCACCCTCTAAAATAGTAATACTGTTGCAAATCAGGGGCTTATTAGGCCAAAATTCCCTAATTCGAAGAGATTTTTAAACCATTTCCCTTCAAGTTAATGCAAAGCTATCTTAACGATTGCTTATTTTGCTTCAACTGCTCCATTAATTATTTATGTTTAAGATTTATATTTTGCATGAGAAATATCAGTAAAAAAAGAGCTAACAGGAAAAGACCCAGCAATATCAAAAAGACATACCGGATAATTTTAGAGCGAAAGCTCTTGTTTTCTTTCTTGGTCTTTCCTTTTGTAGCTGGTTGTTTCTTTCTTTTCATAGCAAGAATGTACCATTACCTATATTTTAATATTTATATCTGGAAAGTAATTGATGCTTTTTCTTCTCTTCCATTTTGCACTAATAAAGAACAGTACAAACCCACTTAATACCGTCACCAAGCCAAAAATGGAGAAAATCCGAAGCAGGATATTGCCAAAATTATCCCTGCCTTCATAATCCATTGTGTGCATCATCCATAGAAAATCAAATACCCTCCATTTACTGTTACGAAATTTTTGAACCGTTCCCAATTCACTGGATACATATACTGAAGTTTTTGATGGATGCTTAAATGTAATGGCATAAGCAGGCAATGGGCTTTCCCGGTATTCATGATGACCATTGGTGGTTGTAAGATATTCTACGGATGCCACTTTGGGCTCGCCGTTAAACCGCATCTTAGCTACTTCAATTGCTTCTTCTTGCGTTAATGAACCCCTGAGTTGTCCGGTTTCTGCATCAGCCAGGTGATTCATGGATTGCATCTCATGCTCATGGCCGCCTTCATTATGCAAAACAGATATACAACGCACCTGGTAAAATGGTTTTCCCAATATTTCAATCAACTGGATAGCTACTACTGAATCAATCCGGTGAACCTTCTTAATTGTGTCTAACACTACTGTTGGACTTACCAATGAAATGTTGGAAGAAAGCAGTGGTGCATTTTTCTTTTGAAAATCACCATGCACTTCATCCATATTACTCCAACTGAAATAAAGACCACCGATTGTCCACATCAGAAATTGAATGCCTAACAAAACACCAAGCCACCGATGCGTTTTTCGGATATAATAATGTTTGCTTTTTGCCATAAACAGATTTGCTTGTTGGGTTATTTTACTTTTAAAAGACTTGCATTAATAGCTACCACAACTGTACTAACACTCATCAATACAGCGCCTGCAGCAGGGCTTAATAGGATTCCCATTTTGTACAATACTCCTGCCGCCAAAGGCAAAGCCACTACATTGTAACCCGTTGCCCAAATTAAATTCTGAATCATCTTTCTGTAAGTGGCTTTGCCAAACTGAATCAGTGAAACAACATCTTTGGGGTTGCTGTTCACCAACACAATCCCCGCTGTTTCGGCGGCTATATCAGAACCTGAACCAACTGCTATTCCTACATTGGCCTGTGCTAATGCAGGTGCATCATTTACTCCATCGCCTGTCATGGCAACATATTCGCCTTTATCCTGTAATTCCTTAATTTTCTCTAATTTTTGATGCGGTAATACTTCCGCAATAAAGCTGTCCATCCCTAATCTTTCACTTACACCTTTCGCTACTGTTGCATTATCACCCGTTAACAAAATAGCCTTAATATTATTTTGGTGCAATGTTTTGATGGCATCGTATGACTCTGGCCTTATTTCATCTGCCAGAGCAATTGAACCGGCTATATCATCATCTATCAAAACGAATACAAGGGTTTCTTCTGCCTTTACCATATCATCTTTTGTGAGAAAAGCAAACTTTTCTTTTAGATAACCGGGACTTACTACCATTACATCTTTCCTGTCTATAATTCCGGTAATCCCTTTTCCTGTAATCGCTTCAAATCCGGTTGCATGGGGAAGAGCCAGATTCAATTCTTTTGCTTTATCTACAATTCCAGTTGCAATGGGATGTTCAGAATTTTGCTCCAATGCAGCAGCATATTGTAAAATCTGCTCCGCAGTATATTTGTCGTTGTGTGTTACATACCTCACCACCTGAAATTTACCTACGGTAAGCGTTCCGGTTTTATCAAATACAAGTGTGGTTATTCTCCTTGAGTTTTCAAAGGCCGTTCTGTTTTTTATCAGGAGACCATGTTTTGCAGATAAAGCAGTTGATTTAGCGACAACCAACGGAACTGCCAATCCTAAAGCATGAGGACAACAAATAACTATGACGGTTACCATTCTTTCAATGGAAAATGCCAAATCCTTTCCTGATAAATACCATACAAGAAATGTGGTAATACCTGCCACAATAGCTATCAGCGTCAACCATCTTGCTGCTGTATCTGCAATCAGTTGTGTTTTGGATTTTGATTTCTGTGCATCCTGTACCAGTTTTATCACCTGGGATAGATAAGAATCTTTTGCTCCATGAGCAACTGCCACTTTTATTGCACCATTACCGTTGATAGAACCGGCAATTACTTTATCCCCCTTGCTTTTTCCAACAGGTTTTGATTCACCGGTAAGCATACTTTCATTAAGATAACTTTCCCCTTCTGCGATGATACCATCAGCTGCAATTTTCTCACCTGGCTTTATCAGAATTGTATCGCCTTCTTTAAGCGATTCTGTTTTTACATCCGTTACTTTATCTCCATTCACTAAATGTGCATCATCAGGCATTAGCTGAACCAGTAATTCCAGTTCCCTCGAAGCACCGGCTACCGATTTCATTTCTATCCAATGCCCCAATAGCATGATAAGGATAAGTGTTGCTAACTCCCAGAAAAAATCCATCCCCTGCAATCCAAAGACGGTTGCCACGCTGTAGATATACGCCGCTGAAATGGCAAACCCCACGAGTGTCATCATGCCGGGATTTTTTGCCCTCATTTCACCAACCAATCCTTTCAGGAAAGGCCAACCTCCGTAAAAGAAAACAACAGATGATAAAAAGAACAGCACATATTTTGAACCCGGGAAACTGAAATGAATATTTAACCAGTGTTGTATCATTTCTGATAACAACATAACAGGTACTGTGAGAATTAATACCACATAAAATCTCTTCTTGAAATCGGCAATGCCCGATGTGTGAGCTTCATGTCCGCTATGTGCTCCCGGTTTTTTTAAAGGAACTAAAGTCATTCCGCACAAGGGACATTTACCTGGCACATCCTGAACTATTTGCGGATGCATGGGGCAGGTGTATTTGGTAAATCCCTGTTGTGCTGTATTGATATTTACAACAGGTGCATGTTGCTGTTCATGAGCTTCCTGCTTTTGTGTTTTATGTTCTGCATGGTGATGATGTGAATGGCTGTTATCTGATTCCTTGGTAACAGGAATAAGTTTCATTCCACATTTGGGGCAATCACCCGGTTTATCCTGAATGATTTCAGGATGCATCGGACAGGTATATTGCTGCTGTTGCATACGCTGATTATTTAATGACGAAAGGAAGTTCAATTTTTATCTTCTCCCATGCTACTGATATTTTTCCCTTATTGCTGCTATTCGTTTCAATAAAATACTGCAGCCTTTCCGTATGTGCATTTTTTCCGGGTTTTACTTTCAGTCTTATCACATCCTCTTTCTCATCATACTCTGTCGCCAAATGCTGCTTCCATTGTTTGTTGATGATAATCGTCCATTCATTTTTTCCCGGTATGGTAAAGAGAGCATATTTACCGGCAGGTATTTCCTTGCCATTAACAATAAATGCTTTGGGCATTTCAAGTGTAGTAGCATCATGAGCCCCGGTTACCCATACTTCATCATAAGGAACAAGACCACCCCAGATAATTCTTTTACGAACACCTGGTGAATGGTAATTGATTTTAATGCTATCACCATTTACAATAGCATAAGCCATTGATTTAATACTTTTCTTAGAAGTATCTTTAACCAGATTGGGATTATAGCATACTTCATCAGTCTTTTGTGCTACCGAGTTAAGTGAACTAATTAAAATAATAGCTGATAATACAAGTTTCAAAATGGTATTCATGTATTTGATTTATGAATTTATTAATGATTATGTCCCGCCATCGGGTCGGCTCCTTTTTTAAATACATATTCACTGTGCAGTAAATAAGCTCCTGTAAGTACTACTACATCACCGGACTTTAATCCTGATTTTATCTCAATACGGTCATCACTTTCAAGTCCAGTTTGTACCATTGTGCTTTTGAATGTATTCTTCCCGGTTTGTATCCAGACTGTTGCTCCCTTACCATCTCTTATTACTGCGTCAATGGGAAGTGTGAGTGACTGCCGTTGCGGACTTTTCAACAACACATAAGCAGGCATACCGGGCTTTAACTGGTTACCCGGATTAGGAATTGAAACCCGGATTAGATTTATTCTTGTATCGGGATTGATTTCGGGGTTAACAAATTCAATGCGGCCTTTGATTTCCTTATTCTCAAAATCCGGTAGCTGAACTGTAGCTGCACTGTTTCTGTTTACTTCTGCAAGCTGTGAAGTATATACTTGTGCCTCTGCCCATAAAGTTGACAGGTCGGCCAGTTTTACAATGGTTCCGCCTTCCATTACATAACCTCCTTCTCTGATGTCTGATTGAGTAATATATCCGCCTGCTGTACTGTAAAAGGTAGTGGTGGGTGTTGCTTTTTTTGTTGTTGCCAGTTCGTTTATCTGTGTTTCACTTAAACCCCAAAGCAGCAGTTTGTTTTTTGCACTCTGAATTAACTGGTCAAAGTCGATGGCGGTTTCATTGGTAAATGTTTTCTTTTTATCCAGTGCCAGCAGGTACTCCTGTTTAGCATTGTTCAATTCTTCACTGTACAAATCATAAAGGGGCGAACCTTTTTTTACATAGTCACCCAAATTTTTATAATACAGCTTTTCAATCCTGCCCATTATTCTTGAACTCACTGAACTTGCTTTCATCTGGTCGAAATTCAATGTAGCGGTCAATACTAACTGGTCGCCGATAGTACCGTTGCGGATTGTGTCAGTTTGTATATTTCCTAATTGTATTTGCTGTTCACTTAACTGTAACTCATCCTTACTTTCACCATTCTTTTTTTTCACCCGAGTTAAATCCATTTTACAAATAGGACATTTGCCCGGCTTATATTCCACTACCTGCGGGTCCATCGAGCAGGTATAATAAGTATCCGGGTCTTTCGGTATCTCCGTTTTGTTTTTGCATGAAATAAAAAAGAGAAAGGCTATTGCTATGATTATAGTATATCGCATAATCAGTTTTTTATTTTGATGAAACTTTCACTGTCCATTAAATACTGGGCATTTGCAGCAACCGAATCTGTTACCGTTAATCCATATATAATTTGTATGTGTTTCTGATGAATGATGCCGGTATTAATCTTTACTGCCTTAAATCCTCCATCTGTTTTACTGAAGACCACTTTATCCATACCTAAAGAAAGCACTGCTTCTTTTGGTAACCAGTAGGCTTCTTTGCTATTTCCAAAAATGGTAGCCCTTATCTGGCTTCCGATTGGTATTTTCAGGCTGCTGTTATTAAAGTAAACTCTTGCAGTGAGTGTTTTACTTTCTTTCCTGTAAAAAGGTTCAATGAAATCAATGCCTGCCCTGAAATCTTTACCCGGTGCAGTTTCAGGAACTATTCTTACGGTATTACCAACTTTTACCAACGACTGATTATCTCCATATATATTGAGAATTGCCCAAGCCCTGTCAGGATTAAAGACAGTGAAAACAGATTGTCCTTTCTGAATATACATTCCCTCTTTTAAGGAAAGCTCCTCTGTTATCAGCGAAATATCTTTCATGATTCCTGCTGATGTGTTCATTGTTCCGCCATTTGCCGCTTCATGAATATGACCACTGTAATTGCTGTAAACAGTAATGGTCAGTGATGGCTTGCCTGATTGAATGACCTGTTGTAATTGCTCATTACTCATGCCAAGCAGTAATAGTTTATCTTTTGCTGCCTGTATGAAAGTTGAGTTTTCTGCGTCGTTCTTTAACAGGAATAATAAATTCTGTTGTGCGGTTAGTAATTCAGGACTGTAAATGTCGAATATCTTTTGCCCTTTGTTTATCTTCTGATAACGGTATCGTACATACAACTTTTCAATTCTGCCTGATACTCTTGCCGAAATACTTCCCACCTGTCTTGTATCATACGCAATATTTCCTAACGCCTCAATTTCAATTTGCTCACCTCTTTTCTCCATTGTTGTTACAGGAATGGATGATATTACAAATTCGTTGGTAGGTTTTAGTAATGATTCAAGTTCCACATCACTTACTTGCTTGCTGCCCGTTTCCTTTTTTACCAAATCCATTCCGCAGATTGGGCAGGTGCCGGGTTTATCCTTTATGATTTCGGGATGCATGGGGCAGGTATATTCCACTTTATCATGCTCATGATTATCCTGATCCATCTTCACTAAATTCATCCCGCATTTAGGACATGTACCCGGTTTGTCGCTGAATATGGAATCTTCAGGCATGGGGCAGGTGTACATTTCTTTATTACCCTGCTGCATCTTCACTAAATCCATTCCGCACTTAGGACAAGTACCCGGCTTGTCGCTGAAAACAGAATCTTCAGGCATGGGACAGGTGTACATTTCTTTTGGTGCTTCTGGCTTATGTTCTGCATGAGGGTCTTTATTATTGTTGCAGGCCACCGCAGCAACAATCAGTATCACACAACTTATAAAAAATAGTTTCTTCATCTTTTTTGTTTAACTCAATTGATATTGTAACATCATGCCATCGTCTTCATGTTCGAGATTATGACAATGGAAAACAAATTTGCCTATGTTGCTTTCAAATGGAACAATCACTTTCACTGTTTCTCCCGGCATTACCAGCACTGTGTCTTTCCACCCGGTTTCTGATGCTATCAGGTTACCTCTTCCGCCACTTCGTTGCACTACCTGGAAGAACACTCCGTGCAGGTGCATTGGATGCGGCTCATCACCTTTGCTGTTATCAAACACCCATAGTTCATTGGTGTTTGCAGCTACATTTTCATCAATACGACTGCTGTCAAACAATTTTCCATTAATGCGGTGACGCATCTGCATTCCATCATTCATAGGATAGCCATGATGTTCCATTGCATTTGAAATTTCAAATGTTCTTGACTTAACAGCAGATGAAGCAGGAACAGTTGTGATGTTTGAAAGGATTGCAGGAACAGTGAATGTATCCGTAACAGTGCTGGCTACTTTAAACTTCATGATTTTGAATTGCTGTTTGCCCTGTGCATCTCCACCATTGCCAAACTCTTTGCTGATTAAAAATATTTCTGTACCAATAGCATTGCCGGAAAAATTTACCAATACATCTAATCGTTCTCCGGGAGCAATCAATATTTCTTTTACTGGTGATGGATTCTTCAATAAGCCTCCGTCATTACCGATTATTGTTATATCTGCATTGTTACTTAGTGCAAGATTGTACACTCTTGCATTGGAACCATTCAAAATGCGAAGACGATAAAACCGTGTGGCAACCTCCGTATAGGGTGAATAAACACCGTTTACGATAATTGATTCGCCCATGTAACCAGCCATCACTTCTTCCATTGACGGATTATAAGTAATGCCATTTGATGTAATACGTTTATCCTGTATCACTAATGGAAGTTCAAACTGACCGGATGGAAGATTGAGTGTTGCTTCTTCTGCATCATTAATGATAAACAGACCAGCCAATCCCTGGAACACCTGCTTGCCAGTCATTTCATGCGGATGCGGATGATACCAGCTTAAACCGGCCCGCTGGTTTACGGTAAACTGGTAACGGAATGTTCCTCCTGCATTTGCAAGCTGGTCTGGATGCCCGTCCATCAATGCAGGAATTTTTAATCCATGCCAGTGAATATTGGTATGCTCAGATAAATTATTCTGTAGTAAAATATTTACGGTGTCGCCTCTGTTTGCTTTGAATGAAGGACCCAATAAACTATTGGACTGATAACCCAATACAGGAATATTAGTTCCTTTGAGATTGGCGATGGTTGACTGTGCTGTAAGTGTATGATTTAATCCTGCCTGCGATGGAACAGAAAGCAGTCTTGAAAAATCCCCTTCAGATACCATTACCGGCTCCGTCATCAATCCCCTGTGATGTTCTTTTTTACATCCTGAGCAACTGGCAAGAAAACCAGCAACTGTTCCACCGGTAATAACGGTTCCGGCGCTAAGCCCGGACATCTTTAAAAAGGTTCTTCTTTTCATACAACTGGTTTTATTTTTTCTCAATAATTCTTTCAATAGTTACCTGCAAGCGAAGCGACTGATTGAGCAACTCTATGTATTCAAGTTGTTTCATGTTCAATCTTTCCCAGGCATCATAGAGCATAAATAATTCCTCTGTGTTTTGCTCATAACCCAATTGCATGGTTTTATAATTATTCTTCAATGCTGGAATAATATTTTCTTCATACAGCTTTAATTGTTTTTTCTTTAGTTCCAGTTCATTTCTCATACCATAAGCCATGCCGCTGTATTCGTTCACCATCATTTCTTTTTGCGACTGAATGGCATAGCTTTTCCATTTTAGGCTTTCGATATTGGCCTTGTTCATCTTTGATGACCATTTCGCCATTGGAATCCGCACCATGCCCATGATGGTGTATTGCATAGGCTGGCCTCCAAAACCAAACATATTATCGTAACGGATTCCGAATTGAGGTTTGAGTGCTGCTTTTTCTGTTTCCTGTTTCAACCTTGTAAGATTAATTTCCTGGTCAAGTGATTTTAAATCGCTCCGGTTAGTGTAAAAAAGAGTGCTGTCGAATACAATGGCTGAATAATCATTTAACTGATACGTGGTGTCAATATCAAAATCAATCATGGCATTTCTTCCCATCAGTGCATTCAACCGGATTCTTTTCTCCCGGATGTCGTTCTCAAACATCAACTGCATATTCTTAACATCACCCAATGCAGCTTTCGCTTTATAGTAAGCACTGATTTTCTCCAATCCGTTTTTATAACGTATCTCCGCATTCTTAATCATGAAATCAAGAATCTTTTCATTCTCTGCCAGTATCACCAGTTTCTTTTCCAGGATTATCCATTCGTAATAAAACTGTTTTGCATCATTGATTAATTCGTTCAGCGTGGCGTTTTTCTTTTCCTTCTCCACTGATGACATCGCCTTCATGTAGGTTTCATCTGCATCCAGTTTTTTTCTGTTGGGAAACATCTGTTCACCGGACACCATCACGGAACCCATGCCCGGAATATCACCTTCTCTATGCCAGAGCCGAACATCATAGGGCGTCATAAACTGGCCGATGCCAACCTGCGGCGGCATCCAGCTTCTTGCACCTTTGGCCGCTTCATCCATTGAGCGGATTTCATTGTCATACATTTTCACTACCGGGTGTGAAGCTTTGATGCTGTCAATAACAGCATCAAGCTTTAGCGTTTGCGAACGGCTGCTGAAAGCAACCATTATTGCAAACAATGTTGGGAGTATTTTATTCTTTAACATCTATTAATTCAATTTTGCCTTTACGTTTTAATTCTCTTTCCTTAATCATTTCAAATATTACAGGTGTAATCAGTAATACATAAATGGTGGATGAAATTGTTCCCCCGATTAATGGAATGGTGATGGGACGCATAATATCACTGCCTACACCTGTTGCCCAAAGAATGGGTATCAAGCCAAACAGACCCACTGAAACAGTCATCAGCTTTGGCCGCAATCTTTTTGCGGAACCTTCAATAACAAATTCCCTGATGATAGCAGGAGTAAGAGTTGCTTTTGAATTTCCATGTTTAGCAACCATATTGTTCATTGCTTCATTCAGGTAAATGGTCATCAGCATAGCGGTTTCTATTGCCATTCCGAAAAGTGCGATAAACCCAACAGCTACTGCAACTGATAAATTGATGCCATAGAAGTAAACCATGAATACGCCGCCAATCAATGCAAACGGAACAGTAATCATTGTAACAGTGGCCTCTTTAAAAGAATGATAAGTGAAGTAGAGCACCATGAAGATGATGATAATCACGATGGGTAAAATCATTTTCAACGTACGGTTTGCTCTTATTTGATTTTCCCATTGTCCGCTCCATTCCAGGAAATAACCTTTGGGTAATTTGGTTATCATCTGGTTCAATCTCTCCTGTGCTTCTTTTACCGTGCTGCCCAAATCTCTTTCTCTAACATTAAACAGCACCGTTCCTCTCAGCATTGCATTTTCCGAGTTAATCATCGGGGGGCCATCACTCAGTTTTATATCCGCTACTGCTTCCAATGGAACAGGACCGAAATTCATTGTCTGTACCTGTAATCGTTTCAATGCTTCAAGATTGTTTCGGAAATCCTGTCCGTACCGTGCATTCACTGAAAAACGCTGACGGCCTTCAATAGTAGTGGTAAGTTTCATTCCTCCCAATGCACTTTCTATTACGGTGTTCACATCATCCACACTTAAACCATAGCGGCCTATTTCTTCCCGCTTTACAGCAATGTCAACATATTTACCGCCTGTGATTGGTTCTACATACAAATCTTTTACACCGTCAATTCCTTCCAACTGTTTTTTTATTGTTTGTGCAAAGGCATAAATGCTGTCAAGGTTTTGCCCGTACACTTTTAATCCCACATCAGTACGGATGCCAGTTGAAAGCATATTAATCCGGTTGATGATGGGCTGTGTCCATCCATTCGTAACACCGGGTATCTGCATTTTTGAATTAAGCTCATTGATGATTCCATCCTTCGTCATGCCTTTCCGCCATTCAGATTTTGGTTTAAGCAAAATGATTGTTTCTATCATGCTGATTGGGGAGTTGTCAGTAGCCGTATTTGCCCTTCCTGCCTTGCCCAATACATGCGACACTTCGGGAACAGTACGAATGAGTTTATCCTGCACCTGCAGCAAACGCTTTGCTTCAGAGTTAGAAACATCAGGCAGTGTAACAGGCATAAACAGTAGTGAACCTTCATCCAGTGGCGGCATAAATTCAGAACCGAGACGGGTCATCATAATGATGCCGGTAGCCAACGCAATAATGTTAACTGCAATGGTGGTTTTACGCCACTTCAGACACCATTTTAAAATGGGAGTATAGATTTTTTCCAGTGTTCTTGTAATCGGATTTGCACTTTCCGGGTTTAATCTTCCCTTTAGAAAAAATGAAATCAGTACCGGCGTTAATGTAATGGCTAAAAAAGCATCAATCAAAAGAATGAATGTTTTTGTCCAAGCCAACGGATGAAAGAGCTTACCCTCCATTCCTGTTAATAAAAAAACAGGAAGAAAAGAGGTAACTACTATGATGGTAGAATAGAAAACGCCGGGGCCAACTTGTTTAGATGACTTTTCAATAATCGCATTCCTTTCTTCTGCTGTCAACGGGTCTTTATTTCTTTTGAACCAGTTTGCCATGTTTATACTTTGTCAGATGAATTAATTTTTGCTGATTGTGCTTCGCTGATATGCCGGTAAGCATTTTCCACCATTACAATGCCATCATCCACCACCACACCAATGGCCAGAGCAATTCCTGTTAGTGACATGATGTTGGAAGAAATGCCAAACATTTCCAGAAAAATGAAACCTGCAGCTACAGAAATAGGTAGTTGGATTAAAATAATGACGGCACTTCGCCAGTGAAAAAGGAAAATAAGCACCACTAAAGAAACTACGATCATCTCCTCAATCAGTGTTCCTTTTACTGAATCTATTGCCTCTTGTATTAATGTACTGCGATCATAAGAAGTTTTAAAAGTTACTCCCTCAGGCAATCCCTTTTGCACCTCTTTCATCTTTTCTTTAACTGCTTCTATAACTTTATTTGCATTTTCATTGTAACGCATCACAACAATGCCGCCAACCACTTCGCCTTTTCCATCCATATCGAAAATGCCGAGGCGTAAATCGCCTCCCATTTGTACGGAACCTATATCTTTTACCCTTACCGGTATACCATTGTAATTGCTCAATGCAATATTTTCTACATCTTCTTTGCTTTTGATATAGCCCAAGCCACGGATGATATAAGCCATATCAGCCATTTCAAATTTTCTGCCGCCCACATCATTGTTATTCGCTTTCACTTTATTCATTACATCCATCAGGGAGATATTGTAATATTGCAACTTTACCGGGTCAACCACTAACTGGTACTGTTTTTCAAAACCACCAAAAGAAGCTACTTCCGCAACACCGGGAACTGTCTGCAATGCAAACTTGATGTACCAGTCCTGCAATGCCCTTTGTTCACCTAAATCCATTTTAGGTGCATCCAAATGATACCAGTAAATATGCCCGACACCAGTACCATCGGGACCCAATGTTGGAGTAACTCCCTGTGGTAGTAAACGCTGGGCAAAATTCAACCGTTCCAATACCCTTGTTCTTGCCCAATAGATGTCTACATTATCTTCAAAAATCACATAGACAAAACTCATCCCGAACATAGATGAACCACGGATGTTCTTGATTTTTGGAATACCCTGCAGGTTGCTCACCAGCGGATAGGTGACCTGGTCTTCCATCACCTGCGGACTACGGCCCATCCACTCTGTAAAAACGATAACCTGGTTCTCACTTAAATCAGGAATCGCATCAATCGGATTTTTCTTAACAGAGTAAATGCCATACGCAAACAGGCCCGCTGCGAATAGGAGCACAATAAGCCTGTTGCGTAAAGCGAGTTCAATTAATTTTTGAACCATGATGTTTGGTTAAATCATTATTTAATTACTTCTTCCACACGGCCACACTTGAACATTTCAGCACCGAAATAAGGGTTCTTAATTTCCTTTACTTCGCTAATCCACATAGCACCTTTATTATCGTTTGCCATTGGGCAGTGATCGTGGAATAAAGGTCTACCGCCCCCGAAATTTTTCACTAGAGAATAAACATCCTCACTCATGAGTATAAAATGCGAACGCTGGTGCTTAATGTCTCCCGCATTCTTTGCAATATGCTCACCATGATCCTGCAGTTCAGATGTTATTTCATCATACGCCTTTTTTTGTTCTGCGCTTAGCAGTGATTTATCAAACTTTTTTATAACATCTGCTATTGCCCTTCCACCACGGGCTGCTTCCTCAGGATTGTCGTTTGCCAGGGCATTTTTGATATGGAGGTAATGGTCAACAATTGCGTTGATGGAGGCGGCAGCGTTTGCATCCACATTTGTATAAACCACTGCAACGGCTTTCACATCGTTGTCATCGGTAGTTGCAACATGTTGTGTTGTATCCTTATCCATTTTGCTCATGTCATGCCCTTCATGTTCATTTTTACTGCCACCACTATTGCAGGCGGCAAATACTATAGCGCTGATAGCTAACATGCTGAAGAATATCTTTTTCATTGAATTGTAGTTTTATTGAGATTAATGTTTATGGTTAGGATCTTCTTTTTTTGTTTCCTTTAACTTCATTCCGCATTTAGGGCATTTACCCGCTTGCGCATAAGTTTTATCGCCTTCACATTTCATCGGGCATGAATATGCTTTTACCACTTCCATTTTCATTTTTTCTTTTGCGGAAAGGGTTAAGTTCATTCCACATTTTGTGCACTTACCGGGGCTTTCGCTTGTTACATCGGCGTGCATGGGGCAGGAGTAGTTTTTTGTAACCTCCGCTTTCATTTGTTCTTTTTTGGAACGCTCCAGCTTCATTCCGCATACAGGACAGTTGCCGGGCTTTTTCATGGCTATTGAATCATGCATTGAGCAGGTATAGAGGATTGTATGCTTGAGTGTATCCTTCTTACCAGCTTTTTCCTGGGCAAACACAGTAACAGACATGATGGTGAAGGCTGCCATCATCAGCATTTTTAATGATTTCATTTTATATAATTTAATGTGTGAAAAAGAAATATATGGGCATAAGGAAATGCCAATAGCCCGACAAGTCATTTGTCCGGCTTCAGAAAGGGTGTAATCTTTAAATCAGGAAAGTGCGATTGAGGATATATACAGCAATGCCAGTACTTCGGGGAGGTGCATTACTTACCGGGTTTGCTTCAGTTAAACTTGAAATATGTATTAACGGAATTTCAGCGTATCCGGGAATGAGTGCTATCCCAGAGATTTGCATTAGCTGAAAAGAAGATTCAATAATCTTTTGGTCGGAACTGTTCTTTACAAATTTGTGTTCATCTTTACAGCAGCCATTGTCTTTTTCGCTGCTTTTTTCCATGCCACAATTGCCACATGTTTTTGACTCCTTATGTCCCCAGCCCCAATCGGCCAATTCGCCCATACAATAGTGCATGTGCAAGGTGGCGCCTGTTGAGCTACCCAGGTACAATAAGGCGATTATGACAGTAAGAACCTTTTTCATACTAAAACCTGTAACAAAAGTATAGGTATTTCCGTGCACGTATTTACAAAATTTTGTAACACTTTTATAGTTTAATGACTTTTATCTACTTGCAGCAATCCCTTTTTCGTACAAAAGGTGCTTTAAGCAACCGCCAAAGGAAACCTCTTATCGTTTTAATTGTCAACATTTTATAACATAGCTATGAACATTATACCGCTCATTCCAATCATCAGGGCATCTTCAATAATTGTTATGGTACTCATGGGCAGGTTAAAGACATCACCGAGGCAGGCACATTTTATTTTTCGTTTGTTCAGCACACTTTGCAATACCCCGATAATGCTTACCGTCATTACCGTAAAGGTAACGATATTGGTAAGGATGGGATTGAAACCTGTAAGGAACGCTGCACCCAGAGCCAGCTCGGTGAATGCATAAATATAGCCCCATGCACTCCATTTTTTTGCCACAATATCATACATGCTGTAGCTTTCTGCAAAACCTTTCAGGTTAAGCAATTTGAAAAAAGAAAAGACCAAAAAGAACCCGGCCATAAAATGGTTCATCCACCGCATCCAAGCAAACTCTCCCTGCATCCATTCTACTAACAATGTAATACCGGTAATGTAAGCAAAGATTAGCAGTATAGGTTTGTATGTTACTATCCATGATTTGTTTTCTATTTCATCAACTTCCACAACGGCAGCATAAGGACTGTGATTGTTTTCTGACAATTGATATTTTGGATAATCTTTCAGTGCAGCCTTTAACTCAGCAGTTGCAATGTGTTTGTCCATTTCAATCGTTGCTTCGCCTTTTGATAAATCAATGCTTACATTTTTAACCCCTGCTATTTTTGATAAAAGACCCTGCACTTTTGCCTCGCATCCGCTACAGGTCATTCCGGTTACGCTATATGTATGTGTCATAGTAATATACTTTGATGCAAAGCTACTATGACACCATGCCGCCGTTATTACAGAATTTTGTAAAAAGTTTATATCGATTTGTTCTCTTTGCCTATTGCATCAAAATGTCTTTTTCTTCTTTCTTTGTCCAGATCCTCAATAGCCTGAGAACTTTCCAGTTTACTTATGTATCCTTCAGGCAATTTATTTTCCTTAGCACCTGAAACAACGTACTCTTTATACCAGTCGTATGGATGAAGTGAGTTGTCAATTGCAGATGAATCGGCTATATATACCTGTGCTTTTATTAATTGACCGTCTGTATCCAGAACGTCTATCATTGTTTCATTGTATCCATTTCCCAAACCTTCTGCATCATCCAGTTTCTCTTTTTCTTTTTCGACTATCTCAAATACAACACCCCATACTTTATCATCAACGTTATTTGTTTGCACAATGTTTCCTTTCACAGAACCATCTTTACTTTTTTTGTTAAAAGCAAATGAATACCCATCTAATGAGGCATTGCAAACTTTGGTTGATGATGGTACTCTTTTTCTCAGCCTGCCGATGTTCATGTTTGAACCGTAAGCGAATATTTTCATAGCTATTTTTTTACTTCATCCAAAAATTTCCGGTGGCCACCTAACTTTTTAAACTCACTTGGTGTGAGCCCTGTCACTTTTTTAAACTGAGAAGATAAATGTGCCACACTGCTATATCCTAATTGGTATGAAATTTCGCTGGTATTCATTTCACCATAAATTAGTAGCTCTTTTACTTTTTCAATCTTTTGCAGGATGAAGTATTGCTCCAGAGTTATTCCCTCTGTATGTCGTCAAACCAAAGTGTACTAGTTGTTAGAGAGTGTTTCTGTGTTTAAATGTAAAAGTTTTTGTTGTAAAAATAATTGTCTTCTTTTCTTTAATGATGCTTTTTTTATTCGTTCACGTTCTTTTAAAATTTCTTCCTGTCTTCCAAAATATACATCTGCCGGTGTTACGTTGTTCAGTGATTCATGATAACGCTGGTTGTTGTAATATTCCACAAATTCACCGATTGCCTCTTTCAGTTGTTCCGGATGATAATAGTTGTCCAGTTTAACTACATTCTTCATGGAACGATGATAGCGTTCGATTTTTCCCTGCGTTTGCGGATGTGCCACTTTGCCGTGTATTGATTTTATTTTTACTGCAGACAGGTAATCTTTCAACTCACCTGATACATAACAAGCTCCGTTGTCGCTTAATAAAACCGGTCGTTGTGCTTTACTCAACTTTGCCTTTTTTAGTGCTTGTCTGATGGTTGATTGAACATCTTCTGCCTTCATCGTATTGCATAGCTCCCAGTGAACGATATAGCGGCTGTAATCATCCAGAATGGTACTCAGGTAGTACCAGCCCCAGCCAAGTATTTTGAAGTAAGTAAAGTCGGTTTGCCACATCTCATGCACAAACAGTGTTTTCTTATCAAACTCATTTCCCGCTGCTAACAGGATATGTGCCGGAGAAGTAATTAAGCCCTTTGCTTTTAAAATTCTATAGACACTTGACTCAGATATAAAAACCTTTTGCTCATCACTTAGCTTACAAGACAACTCCCTTGGTGAGAGTTCACTGAACTCCAGGGCTATGGATACAACCAGATTTTTTTCTACCTGAGGTATCGTATTCCATTGCTGGCGGCTTCCCTTGTTTCTGTATTCTAAACCAACCAATCCATTTTCCGTATAGGCCCTGTACCACTTGTAAAATGTACTTTTAGGAATACCAAGCTGATGAAGTGTACGATTTACTCCAAGATCAGATCGTTCAACCATCCAGATAATTTCCTGCTTCTCTGCTGCTGTTAATCTCATGTGTTTCTGATAATTTTCGATCAGTCCAGCATGTCCAAGCTTTTTTTTACGATTGTATATCGCAACATCAAATCGGCAACCATTTCTTTTAACCGCTGATTTTCTTTGCGCAGATCAGCTACCTCATCACTGGTAGCCTCCCTGGCAGTATCACCAGCCAGTCTTTTTTTACCGGCTTCCATAAACTCTTTATTCCATTTGTAAAACACACTCTGGGCAATAGCATGCTTGCGGCAGATCTCTGCAACGGAAGACTCTCCCCGCTGAGCCTCCATTACAATCATGATCTTTTGTTCTGAAGAAAATATCCTGCGTGTTTTACGGCGGATATCCTTAATGAAGTTTTCTGTGGACTGTTTGACTTTCTTTTCCATGTTATTCTTTTTTGAAGATGAATAATGGAAACACTCTCTTAAAAGTAAACCTATTTAGTCCACTTTATGCTGACGATTCACAATTGGTAGTAATCTCATTTTTAATAAACTCCTGTCTCCAATCATTAGAATAGTAAGTTAATTCACCCGCAGACATGCCTGCATAAAATGTTGTGTTGCCAGATGTAAATAAATTGTTACTGCTGATCATTTGAATATAAATCCCTGTGACTGCTCTCGTAGCAGTACCATCATTTTCAAATACTTTATAACTCATTATTTGAGTTGGTGAAGGCGGGATTTCCACAAACTTTTTGCAGGATAATGTCATCAAAATAATAAGGCAACCCGACAACAACTGAAATATTTTTATTCTTTTCATTTTTTAATGTTTAAAAGGTCATAGTAAAGCCAAAAGTGAATATTCTTAAGGGTGGTAAAACCTGAAGATTCTGATTTTCTGGATCTGCTCCCACATATTTCGTAATAGTTAACAGGTTTTGACCTTGTAAGAAAAATTTACAAGATTGGCTTTTAATTTTTTTCATTAATCTTTCCGGCAGCGAATAATAAAGCACAACATTCTTTAGCCTTATGAACGAAGCATCGGTTAATGCTGCATTGGAGAAGATTATACGTGATGCAGCAGTTGAAGCAGGCGTTCCGGAAGCCTGCGTATATTTTTGGTACGTTGTAATGTCTCCTGGTTTTCGCCAACGGTCGAGAACAGCTATCGGTTGATTAATAAAAGTCCCGGGCGTATTGGAATGGCCAAAAATTGCATGTCTGCCCATTTGCTTTCGGAACTCAAATAGAAAACTCAACTCAATACCTTTATATTGAAGTGTATTATTTAACCCGCCAAAAAAGTCAGGGTCAGTTGTCCCTTGATACTTGTAATCCCTGGTATTTAATATGCCATCCTGGTTCGCATCATCATAATCATAAATTCCCGTTTGTTCATCTACACCTAAATATGTGAACCCAAGAAATAAATTGAGAGGTTTTCCGATAATGTAGCGATTTGCATAACTCGAATTATTTAGGTTGTAAAATTCTAATAGCTTGTTTCGCTGAACAGTCAGATTAAAAGATGATTTCCATGAAAACCTCTCTTTCTTGATATTTAAGGTATTAATTATAATTTCTACTCCTTTGTTCTGAACTACTCCGGGTATGTTTTTTATAACACTGGTAAAACCAGTTTGGTCAGGTAAGCTGTACATCAATAGTTGGTTGTCGCTCCTGTGTTGAAAAAAGTCGGCTATGAAAAATATCCGCTCATTTAAAAAGCCTAATTCTAACCCGAAATTTAGTTTTCGTATCTGCTCCCATCCATAGTTTTCATTAAACAGACGAGTAGGACGAAGACCTGACTGACCCTGATATAGGTTAAGGGTGTTACTCCAGGTATCTAAATATTGATAGTCCCCGATTCTGTCATTGCCAGTAGTTCCAAAACTTGCCCTTAGTTTCCCAAAACTTAACGCTTTGAATTTTGTTTCAAATAATGTTTCATTTGAAAAAATCCATGAAAGTCCAAGAGCGCCAAATTTAGCTTGCCTGTTCGCAGGGCCAAACCTTGTAGACGCATCCTGGCGAGCAACCAAGTTGATCAGATACTTCTCATTCCAGTTATAGTTAATGCGGCCATAGATGGAAGCAAACCGGTACACAGAGTAATCATGCTGAACACTGATTGTTCCTGCCCCCGCAATAGAGGTAATTTGAGCATCGTTGGTATAGCCCGATCCTGTCAGGTAAATTCCATTATCCTTTTTTTGTTGCCAGGTTGTCCCTGCCAGCACCTGTAGTATACCCTTTTTTAATAGCGGCGTACTGTAGTCGATTTGTGGTTCAATATTCCAGATTTTCGATGAAGAGTTATAGAATGTAGCAGACCCTCTTGGATTAAATGCCGGGTTTTGAGAAGCAATGGGTCTTGTGCTGTATTGATCAAACTGAACAGAATTAAAATTGAAGGTTGACCGAATTACTAATTTATCTGAGATTTTGTAACTCAGGTTGGCATTCGCAATTAAGCGATCAGAGTTGGCTTTATATTGCTGGTATAGATATGATAAAGAATTTCCGTAAGAAAAACCTCCCTCTTGCCATTGAAGACGGCCTGTTGAATCGTAGGGTTCATACATATTTGGAGGATTAGTTATGAAAACCGATATGTCCTGTGGAGGTAAACTGTTTTCGTCAGCTGTATAGCTCGAAGAAATAACCGACGAAAATTTGTTGTCGGGAGAAAGCATTGAAACATTAAAACTGGTTGATCCTCTTTTGTATCTCGAACTTCCGGGAAATACGGCTCCCTCTATATAGTAGCCTGTGCTGAGAGTGTAATTAATATTCCTGGTTCCGCCTGAAATTCTTACATGAGCGTTTGTGGTGTTAGATATATTTCCAATTATCCTTTTTTTCCAGTTAATATATCTTGATGTATCCCATAGTAAAAGGTCAGGTGCGTTTGCAGCATTTGGTACTACAGCATCATTACTAAATGCTTCTTTTCTCATTTCAAGATACTGGCTTGTATTCATATAGTCCATCGTTCTGGTAGTGCTGCTCCAGCCAGTGAAAAAATTTGCATTGATAGATATTTTGCCGGTTTTAGCTTTTTTTGTTGTGATCAATACAACACCATTTGCTCCCCGGCTGCCGTAGATGGCAGTAGCATCTGCATCTTTCAACACCTCAATGCTTTCAATGTCAGATGGGTTTATTGTATTAAATGGACTAGTAGCATTAAGCAGGATACCTGTTCTTTCCATGTTCTCAGAAGCAAAAGGAACACCATCCACAATAAACAAAGGTTCATTTCCTTGTTGAATAGAATTTTGGCCTCTTATTCGGATGATCAAATTCGAGCCTGGCAAGCCGTTCCGCTGCGTTATTAAAAGTCCCGGCACACGCCCCTGCAGAGCACTTATTGGATTTGAAACTGGCTGTTTTTCTATTTCGCCAGCACTTACTTTTGAAACACTTCCGGTATTTAATTTTTGCGTTGTGGAATAGTACCCTTTGTTTATTACAACTGTGCTTAAAGCTTTAATAGATGTTTTGACAATAATGGTAGACAACTGTGTTCTTCCATTTAATTTTACTTCGAGGGTTTCAATATTGGTTGAGGTGATAATAAGCGTTACGTCCGGAGCTGGAACGGTAAGTTTGAAATCTCCATTTTCATTTGTGCTTGTACCAACATTTGTGCCCTTTACTTTAACTGATGCCCCAATTACCGCTTCTCCATTCTCATTAACAACTCTACCGGTAATATCAACTGGATCGAAATTGGTAACGCTGGATTGAATTGGAATCGTTTTCGTTTGTACAACGATATATTTATCTTCAATCAAAAACGAAAGCGGTTGATTTCGGAAGCATTGCTCCAGTGCATCTTTTAATGCGCCGTTGGTGATGCGGCAGGTAACAGGCTGGGTATTTTTTAATTGTACACGGGTATAAACGAAAGAGTAACCGGTTTGCTTTTTTATTTCTTTGAAGGCCTTTTCAAGCGGGGCATTTTCAAGCGATAGGGTGACCGTTTGGCCATAGCCATTGGCGGATACCTGCAGGCAGGCAGCAGTCATGAGCAGGATTAAAAGTTTCATAGTCAATAAGGTTGCAAATCGGATTCCAAAAACTTTTAATTGCATAGTTTTGTATTGTTTGGGTTTCTGAATTCAGTTGATAGTCTCAGTTGATAGTAAGGGTTAACCCAAACTTCCGCCGGAGGTGCTCGTAACACTTTCGGCTTTTTGTTTGCATTAACCTATGGGTATTTTAATCGTCAGGGTAATACATAAATCGTTTTGTTTTCAATTTTAAAATGAACATATCCGTTAAGCTCTAAGAGCCGCAAAAGTTTTGATAAAGGCTCACTGCGCAAAATAGTTGCGTTGAATTGCTGTTTGATTGTTCCCTGGAACACTACCTTCGCATCATACCATCTTTCCACCTGCTTCATAATGCTTTCAATAGGTGCATCATGAAAAACAAACAATCCATTCTTCCATCCTGTAATTTCATCTGTATCTATTCCGGTTCTTTTGGTTATTGCATCTGTTTTAACAATCGCCTGTGTACCCGGTTCAAGATTTTCAACACTATTATTTTTTTCAACAGCTACTTTTCCTTCCAATAAGGTTATTTCTTTTTCTGTTTCATTGCTGTAAGCCATCACATTAAAATGAGTGCCTAACACTGTAACGGTTGAACCATCCTGCAACCCTACACGAAACGGCTGCTTATCATTTTTTGCAACTTCAAAATAAGCTTCACCATCAATTTCCACTTTGCGTTCATTAGAAGCAAACCTTGATGGGTACTTCAATTTTGTTGCCGCATTTAACCATACTTTCGTTCCATCTGGCAGTGTTAACTGGTATTGCCCACCCACCGGTGTGGAGAGTGTATGAATAGACGGGGTTTCAATTGGAGAAACACCCGCATCATACAGCAACTCTCCATCGGCCGGTTTGTTCACATGAGAGCCTTTACCAATTTCAATTATTCCGTTGTTAGCCGTTGTTAAATCAATAACGGAACCATCAGCAAGGGTCAGTGTTGCACGGTTGCCACCAGGTTTTAACTGGGTGGTATCAGAAACAGTTATGTTATTATTGTTCGTACTGCCGTTTCCTGCATACCGGTAAATAAAAAATATACCTACCACTAACACTACCGATGCGGCAGCCATCCATACAGGATTTAGCCGAAACTTTTTTCGTGGCAGATCAAATGCTCCTTTCTCTTTTTGTGTATGGAAAGATTGTTCCGTTTGCACCTTGTCCATCCATTCAAGATTGGCTTCAAGATTTTTTTCATCCGTCAATTCTTCAAAGAGCCGCATATTATCATCGCTTTCGTTTACCCAATCATCCAGTTCCTCATGCTCCTTTTCTGTAATCGTATTCCTGATAAAACCTGCTATGAGATAGGCAATGCGGTATGCCGGTTGATCCATATCGCTGTAAGGATTTTGTTTCATGCTATTAAGTTAAAGCAAGCTGATAAGAAGAAGGCTGGAAGCTGAAAAAAGGTTTACACCTGTGGCAATAAAAATTTCACCAAAAAATAAAACAGAATTAATACCGGACGCATTAATTGTTTACGCAATGCCTGTAAACCCCTGTTTTTTTGTGTTTTAACGGTGCTGGGGTGTACATTAAGTTCCCTTGCTATCTGGCCGGTAGTTTTACCCTCCAGGTAATGCATTACGATGACCTTCCGGTTGGCGGGGGAAAGATCTTTAAGGGCGGTGTGGATGAGGCGGTACACTTCGCTGCGTACCACATGGTCAAATGGAGTATCCGTAGTAGTTTGGGCTGGCTTCGATTGCTGGTGAACGGCAGCTCTTTTCTTTTCCCGGCTGATATGGCGAAGACTGTCCCGGTGAACGATTTTGTAGAGATAGGCCCGGATAGCGCCGTAGCTATCAAGCTTCCAGTGCATCTTCCATGTTTTTACAAGGGTTTCTGCGGCTATTTCCTCGGCAATAGAGCGGTCCTGCACCCATTGGTGGGCATAGTGAGCCAATGCGGGGTGAAAATCCCGGTAAATGAAGGCCAGCGCCTGCTCGTTACCTTGCTGGAAGGCGGCTGCATAGTCTTCCTTCGTCCAGTTGTGATCGCCTGCTTCCATGGGAGGCAGGCAACCTAACTATTTGGGAGGCAGAATTAAAGCTTTTGGGGTTGACTTTTACCTAACTTTGGTTGACCTTTACTATATTTACAAAAACAATTTCTTATGGCAACAGAAACAATGGAAAAGCCGGTTAAAAGACATGTAGGCCAGAATTTGCAAAGGGTTCGTGTCTATTTGGGAGTAAAACAAGATGCTCTTGCTTCCGAAGCTGGCATTAGTCAACAAGCGATTTCTAAAATTGAACAACAGGAAGAAATAGAAGAAGGCTTATTAAAACAACTTGCCGATGCTTTAGGAGTTTCGCCAGAATTAATTAAGAATTTTGATTTAGAAAGAGCTGTTTACAATATCAATCACAATAATTACCGGGATGCTACTATTTCTGATGGAGCTACAACATTTGCGATTGCTCAACAGATAAATCCTGTCGAAAAAATTGTTGAGCTTTATGAGCGACTATTAAAAAGTGAGAGGGAGAAAATAGAAATCCTAATGAATGCTAAACAATCATAGTACTCTTCTTTATAAAATTGAAATAATATGGAAACAAAGGATTATACAAATATGCTCCACATGGGCAGAAAGATAGAACGAGTTCGTCGGCTTCGGGGAATGACGCAAACTGAATTAGGAGATGCTTTAGGAATTACCAAACAAGCGGTTTCTAAAATGGAACAGACTGAGCAAATAGATGATGACAGATTAAAGCAAATTGCGGAAGCATTGGGAGTAACAGAAGATGGATTGAAAAAATTTAATGAAGAAACTGTACTTTATAACACGATTAATTTTTATGAAAATTGCGGCGTAAAAACCAGTGCGGTAAGCAACAATCATACGTTCAATAATTTTCCTATAGAGCAAGCCATTGAGATGTTTGAAAAGCTATTGGAAAAGGAACGGGAGAAGTATGAGAAGGTGAAGGATGGGAAGAAATAAAGGCTCCTACAAAAAACGAAACCCGATAGTTTGACCGAAATCAGGGACTACCGGGAATAATATGATACAAATTTACTAATCTTTTAGTTATCTTCAAAACCTAATTTCTCCTGTGATATATGCTGATTTTGAGAGAATTATGTCTGTACAGCGAATGAATCGCTACCTAAATGCCTGCGCTGGAAATTCAAAAAAGGCAATGACACTTTACAGGTATAATTTGAGGCTATCGCAGGAATTATTTACACTTATCAGTTGCTATGAAGTTGCAATGCGAAATGCAATAGACCGGCATTACACTGGAATACACGGGTCAGATTGGTTAAGAGATGCAATACAACCTGGAGGAATGTTCGATAACAATAATTGTCGCATAACTGCTGGCTTTATTCGCAGTGCAGTAAACACATTTGCACACCAGTATACACATGCGAAGGTTGTAGCCAAAATGGATTTTGGATTCTGGCGGTATATGTTTGCTCAACCTCAATATTTTTCAGGTGGACAAAGTTTGTTGCACATTTTCCCTTCAAAGCCAACAAGCACACCTGCCATTCAATATAATCAATCATTTATTTTCAATGAACTCGCCAAAATAAATGATATCAGAAACCGTATAGCGCATCATGAACCTATTTGTTTTCAACAGGGGCATCCAGTAATTAATACGACATATGCAAGGCAGCATCATGCATTAATACTCCAGCTTTTCCAATGGATGAATATAAACGAAGCAGCATTGCTTTATGGCCTCGATCATATAACAACAGTTTGCAATCAAATTGATCAGTTGTAAGAACAACAACCTGATTGTTTCTGACATAGAACGTTTCATTTTTAAATGTCTGGCCGATGCAGGACTATCTTCGGTTGACTTTGAACTTCCTGAAGATTTGGAATTATTTCGTAAATAATCAAAGACCATTAATAGTAAAGATGACGAAAGATTCAGAAGACTATTTAAAGCATTGAGAAATGCGGGTGCAGAAGATATTCTACGGCTTTCTGAAGTAATTAAATATCTAAAAGACTAAAACTATAAGGCAACTGATAGCGACTTGAAGAAAATGTTTAATTAAAACAGAGTTTGTTACAAATTTTCCTAAAAATGTAACAAATCGGACATTTGTAGACATTCCTTTCAACAAAATCCAACATTAACAGTCTTGGTATTTTATACAACCATCAGAATTTAGTCGAAAAAAATCCCGATTGCAAAACTTTTCTGCCATTCCCCAAAACTTTTTCTAAACAAAAGGTATAAGTTTTGAGATTTAATAAGGAGGAAATTTGTTTCTAAAAAAGGTATTATGATAAAAGCAGGCATTGAAGATAAGAATCGAGTCGTTGATATTCTTTCAAAATCATTCGATGATAATAAAAGTGTCAACTATATCATTCAACAGGATGCGAAAAGAAAACAACGAATCAGGACATTAATGGCTTACTCTTTTGAAATCTGCTACCGGTTCGGAGATGTTTTTGTTTCTGATAACAAAAAAGGTTGCGCCCTGCTTCTTGCACCGGATAAGAAAAAAACTACAATAAGCACCATTCTATGGGATATTAAACTGGCACTTTCAGCAATAGGGTTATCTAATATCATGAGAGCAGTGAAAAGAGAAGCTGCGATAAAAAAAGTTCATCCTGATGAAAAGATTTATTACCTGTGGTTCATTGGTGTTGACGATTCAGAGCAAGGCAAAGGAATCGGGAGCGACTTAATGAATAGTATTATTAAGGAAAGCTCTTTGCAAAACAGAACGATCTGCCTGGAAACTTCCACTGTAAAAAATCTGCCCTGGTATGAAAAATTTGGTTTTATAACTTACCGGGAGTTGGATTTTGGATATACGTTGTACTGCATGAAAAGAGGCTAAGAAAATTGTTGGGCTATGCTTTTACCGGGTACAGAAATGCATTGGGTCACCTTCGGGTTTGTCTGTGTGGAGTTGGTAATTCTTTTTTACCTGCTCATTCATCAGTTTGCCAGGCCCGATGATAAAACAATACGGTTAAATATTGTACTCATTATTTTGTTGCTGGCGTATAATGTTACCGGCGGGCTGCTACCTGATCCCGATTTGCCCGGCTCATTTTTTATACAGGAATGCATAGCTTATGCTACCGGGTTTATTACACCTGCTTATTTTCCCTATTATGTTTACAAGGCTTTCAGTCTTGAAAAAATGAAATTTCATGCAAGACGTGGTGTGTTCTACTTCCTTGTGTTTCCTTACTTCATGTTTGTAACAGTATTTGCCATCAGCAATGATCTTGAACATGCCAAAAATATACTTGTAATACCGGTGCTCTATGCGCTATGGGTACTGCACTCGTTACAAAAATCCATCCGTTATAAATACAGAACTACCGACAGTAATACTCACAATGGAAAGGAAGAAGCCGGTGTTTTGTTCTTTAGTTTAACGCCGTGGGTTGGGTTACCTTTTATTACGTATTTCAATTTAAGCCAGTCAGTAGAGGCGACGGTAACCAATACAGGTTTTCTCTTATTGCTGGCCCTTCATGTGAAGCAACACGTCGCACAAATAAGAATTGAGCATGAAAGATTGATAGCCTCTGAAATACAATTATTATCGTGGAATGAACAACTGCAGGAAGAAGTAAATAAACGGACACGGGAGCTGGAACAAATTACTAAAGAAGAAAGGTTTTATAAAAACTGTAAATACTATCAGCTCACCAGCCGTGAAGAGGAAATTGCGTTGCTTATTTACAAAGGGTATAGCCATAAACAAGTGGCCGAAGCGTTATTTATAGCTGAGCGTACAGTAGCTAAGCATGTACAAAATATTTTTGAAAAAGTGAATGTATCTAACCGGTTAGAACTCAGCAGAAAATTGGAAGTAGTTTAAAATGCGTAGAAAAGGGTTTGCACTGTAAATAGTCATTTTTGCGAACACAATTACTAAGATTTGAGTACATAAAAAGGTTCATTGTTTGATAATTGATTTGGGTTGTTCATCCAAATCAATTGTTATGATTAAGACAGAAAATGGCACTAAGACAATAAAGAAAGTCAACAATGAAAATTACCCTGCATCTGTAACATATCTGCTGTATAAATGGGTTACGAGGTTTGATGCCGTCCTAAATCATGAAGATTTAGAAACTGCCCCTGTTACACTTGAAACATTGCAGAATATAGTTGACCAGCAGTTGGCCGGCAATTTACAACGTCTCATCCTTGATGAGATGATTGGCAGGAATACGCCGGGAGATAAAGAGCAGTTTATCCGCACGGTACAATTGATGCTTACCCGCTTATTGAACAGGTTTGGTTACTGCCTGGATAAGATGACAAATGACCCGTCATCAAATTTGTTGAAAGAGCTTTCACAAACGCTGTTGAACACGATACACTTTCTACAAGAATATTACAGCGCTTATTTCGACATGAATGAGAAGGCTCCCACTTTGCTTATTTCAATTCACGAAGCAAAAATCCGGAGACTGGCTCAGGAGTTGACAAATAAATGGTCAAATTCTTCTCTTGCCAATACTGATCTTATAGAGTTAATTAAAAATGGCTTTATAGATACATCAACCAATGGTGATGATGGTTGTACATATAGGCAACTCTTTTACAGGAAAGAGTTGCTGTTGGAATTATTGAAAGGCAACAACGATACTATCGAAACTATATCAAAAATATTTTACCATTTCAATTTTAATTACTCCGGTTATGTAAGAGGTGAATTTAAACGGCTGACAAGTCAACTGAGTTCCTTAAGCACAAAATCTGAACGGGTTAACATGCTAAGAACCGAAATGAAAATGATTAACCAGATTCCTGCTCGATTGCAATATGCTTATGATGAAAACATGCCTTCGTTAAAGGAGCAGTTAAGTGTATGGATCATCGAAGAGATTAGCTACTGTGAAGCAGGCTTCGTTGCACATCTGTCCAACAACACGGTATCTACTGACACAGAATGTAAAATTCATACGACACTGTCTGTTGCAAAACTTGCTGTTTTAATAAGGCTACTAGTAGTTGATAAGATTATAATTAATCCCGCCGTAGCGCCAATGATCAGGACTGTGGCAAAAACGTTTACCACCTTGCAACGAGAGGAAATATCATTTGGCAGTCTCGAAACGAAATATCATGCACCGGATAAGGCCACCATTAATACAATGAAGGAAATGCTGCAGAAGTGGATTAATATATTGGGTAAACTATAATTAATAGGTCGGCATACCAGAGGAAAACAAAGAATCTGCTATACGGTAGTACTACCTGCCTTATTGAAATTGCAGCGTTTTGGAAATGTTTTTGCATTCTATTGTTAAATAGTGAATCAGTATTTCGTAAACTATAAAATCATTTCTATATGCTACAATCAATTTCCTGGAGCCAATACCTTACCTCACTCATTCTATTGTTGGTTTGCTATTATGTTTATGTGGGTTACAAATTTTACAGTTGGGAATTGTTAAACCTGGTTGGAATAAAGAAGATAGAACCAGGTGTTGCAGACATTCCAATTGAAGAATTTAAAGCAAAACTGGTTTCGGAAAATCATGCTGCTTATTTACCAAAAGAAACTGTAGATGGAGCCAATGTATTGCAATCCATTAAAGATGAAATAACAGCCTACCTTATCGCTACGGTAGATTCTATCCCTTCAAAAAATGAATTACTAAATGCCTTGCAGGTTATTATTGCCAAATATCCGGCGAAAAATCTTTCCGGGAATAACAATAGCCTGCACCAATTTATCCTTGCTGAAACGGAGGCGATACATCCGGGAGTTATTACACAGGACGACCTGCCTGTTATTTTCTCTGTCTGAAAAACTTTGCTTCATGGTAATGGCGGGTAAGTTTATGTGAGAGGGCAAATTACCATGAAGCCTTTTTTGATTGTTCAATCTTTAAATAGTGTGTTGTATGAAACGTGTAAAAGAGAAATTCTTTGCTTGTAGCTGGTTCAGGAGAATTACAGTTACTTCCTTGTTACTGTTGTTTAAACTGCTGGCAGTTGCACAAGACGGTAATGCAGGGATCAACGAAGCAAATACTAAAGTAAGAAGCTACTTTGCTTCAGGCACTAACCTGATGTATGCCGTTGGTGCAATTGTTGGTTTGATTGGCGCAGTAAAAGTTTATCAGAAATGGAACAGCGGAGATCATGATACCGGCAAAGTGGCTGCCGCCTGGTTTGGCAGTTGTGTATTTCTTGTGATAGTAGCAACCGTTATCCGTTCATTCTTTGGTGTGTAATAAAATTCTATGCTATGCTTGACGAATTACGAAACAAATTGCTTGAGTATATCAGGGATAATAACCCTGATGTATTGTTCCAATTGGAGCAGGAAGCCGGGCTTACGCAATATCTCAATCAAAAATTGAATGATGTTGCAGATTTAATTGAAAGAATGAAGAAGGAGCGGCAACCCGGCTACCTGATTGAAACAATCTGTCTGGACCAAATGACTAATGAACTCCGTCCATCAAAGTATAACTACATCTGCAACATTTTAAGTGAGGAATTTGAAAAAGAGTTTTCTCAGATGGTTAATGCAGGATTGCTGCAATACGAGGTCATCAATATTGTGACCTATTGCCTTCCGATTTTTGAAGATTTACGGTTTTCGGAAGAAACAGCAGACAACAGGTTTACCCGGTATGCGATAGCCGGAATGATAAGTGAATACCTGGAAAGTAACAGTGTGAAAGAAAAAGTGAGCAATGGGTTACAACAGTCAGCAAAAACTCAGGGACAATATTGAAGCTATTCAAACTGCACTTGAATGGAAACCTGGGGCGCTTATCACCAATGAGCAAGCCGGGGTATTGAAAAAATACTCCGGCTTTGGTGGTTTAAAAGCAGTCTTATATCCCTACGAATCAAAAGAAGACTGGATTCGACTGAAAGCATCCAAACAGGATTTGGCTTTGCGTCCACAGATAATGGAACTGCATCAATTGTTGCGGGAGCATTTAACTGATGATGATTACAAAAGAGCAATTGATTCACTAAAGAACAGCATCCTCACCGCTTTTTATACTCCCGAAATAGTTCCCCAAACATTGTTTGCTGTTTTAAGAGAGAAAGGCATTGAACCGAAAACAATCTACGAACCATCAGCAGGTGCAGGTATTTTCATAACGGAAGCAGCAAAAATATTTCCTGATTTAGCAGCTATAACTGCTGTTGAAAAAGATTTTCTCACAGGTAAAGTGTTAACAGCTTTGAAAGAATCTGTTTCAGTTCCTGTGGATATTGACATAAAAGGCTTTGAAGAAACAGATAATAAGGATGATGGCAAATACGATTTGATAGTCAGTAATATCCCATTCGGCAATTTTTCTGTTAACGATGATGCAATTGCCGATAAAGATTTAAAGGATAAAATCCACAACTACTTTTTTGCAAAGGGTTTATCCAAAATAAAAGAAGGCGGCATACTTGCTTACATTACTACCGATGGATTTTTAAACAGCCCATCAAATAAAGCAGCCAGGGAATATCTCTTTCATAACTCCAATTTCATCAGCCTTTCTATAATGCCTGATAACCTGATGAAGGATACAGGAAACACAGAAGCTCCTTCACATTTGTTGATTGTTCAAAAACAAACTGGTAAGAAAGACATCACTACTCATGAGCAAACCCTTATTGAAACATCAGAACAGCAAAATGAGTTTGGTGTGTATCATATTAACCGATATATAGTATTACATCCCAAAATTATTTTGGGTAATGAAATTAAGCCCGGAAAGAATCAATACGGCAGGGCTACGGAAACAATCTGGCAAAAGGGCGACATACATCTGATTGCTGATAAGCTGGCGTCAACAATTGCGGAAGGAATTCAAAAGCGGTTTAATCAACAATCATTTTCACTTTCACCAGTAGATAGGAAGCAAACACCTGGCAAGCTTCTTACTTATACTTCTATGCCGGAGAATAAAGCTGATGGCTCATCCGTGCAGTTGGGGTTATTTGATGTAACTCCTGCCGCATCCATCAACCGTGCTGCCGCTTACATCAATTCATTGGATGAGACAGTAGTTGATAGAAAGACAGCCAGGCTGCTAAATATCATCCGAACCAAAGATAAACCCGAACATGAGTTACTTGTAATGGTCACAGCAAAATCCGTTGCTTTCAAGCAGTATGTTTATAAAATTTATTCTAATGCAGAAGAAATACAGCCCGTTGTAAACTGGACGAGTGCTGCCGGTTTTCAAAATGAATTAAAAGGATTATCGAACATCCTTGCAAAATACGACCATGATTATTATAACGAAGGCGAAACGGTTTTTCACTTGTCTTTTGGTAAAGATGATGATGACATCATTCAGGAACCAAATCCCTATCACAAAGAAGCTACTTTAATAATTCATGATAACCGGGTTGGATTTCTTTCCTTTCTGTCCGGTGAAAATGAAAAACCTTTATTTCTTCCATCGCTGTATGATAAAAAAGACCTGGCTTTTTACCAGCAATATACTTCTGTCCGGGACAATTACTTATTGCTTTCAGATAAAGAATTAAATGAAAAAAAGGAATATCCGGAGTTGCGAAGAGAACTGAATGATGCGTATGAAGCATTGATAAAAGGTTATGGTTTATTAAATAACAATATTAACCGCCAGCGGATATTAAAAGATGAAGCCTTTGGCCTGATGATGCTTTCGTCTTTGGAGAGAAAAGAAGGCGAACAGTTTGTGAAAGCTGATATTCTTACTCACTCTTTAGTACCTAAGCAGGAAGCCTTTCATACGGCAGATCCATTAGAAGCTTTGGCAAAAAGCCTGAACGATAATGGTAAGGTGGCTATGGAATTTATAGCTGCAGCAACGGATAGCACCGAAGATGAGGCTATTGCTGCATTAGGAAATCATATCTATCTCAATCCATCAACACTTTTGTGGGAAACAGCTGACCAGTTCCTTAGCGGCAATGTGGTTATAAAGTTTCGCCGGGCTGCAGAAGTAGTAAATGCCAATCCTGATAATGCTCAACTATTGCGAAGTATGCAGGCATTGGAGAAAGTGCAGCCTGAAAAAATTCCTTTCGAACTATTGGATTTTAATTTAGGAGAAAGATGGATTCCTTTAGATTATTACAACCGTTTTGCTTCGCAACTCTTTGAATTAAATACTGAAGTAAACTATTTCGCTTCTGTTGATACATTCAAGGTAAAGTTGAGTGCTTCTAACGCAAAGACTAACCAGGAATACATGGTGAATCCAAAGGACGGCCGCAGGATGTACGGAGATAAGTTGTTAGAACATGCATTGGAGAACACCACACCATTCTTTACTTATGAAGTTGATTTAGGTGATAAAACAATACGGGTACCCGATAATGATGCTATACAATTAGGTCATCAGAAAGTAGATAGCATTCGTAATCACTTTCTGGAATGGCTTAAGGACTTACCTAATGATGAAAAGAAGTATTTAGAAACCCTCTACAATGATACGTTCAACTGTTATGTATTAAGAGAATACGATGGCAGTCATTTACAGTTTCCCGGTTTGGATAAACGAAGATTGGGCATTGATGATTTGTACAGCTCGCAGAAGAATTCAGTGTGGCGAATTGTGCAAAACCGGGGTGCCTTGATTGATCATGAAGTGGGATTGGGAAAAACCTTAACAATGGTGGTGGCATCCCATGAAATGAAAAGATTGGGCATTGCCACCAAACCAATGATACTTGCATTAAAGGCCAATGTGCGGCAGATAGCAGAGACTTACAGAAAAGCTTATCCCAATGCAAGGATATTAGCTCCCGAAGAAAACGATTTTACTCCTGCCAAACGTTTGCGTTTATTCCATGAAATAAAAAATAATAATTGGGACTGCATCATTCTTACACATGACCAGTTTGGAAAAATTCCGCAAAGCCCCGAAATACAACGGCAGATATTTCAGGCAGAGCTGGATAATATTGAAAGAGATTTGTACACTATTAAGGACATGGGTGGTGAAATATCCCGGCGAATGCTGAAAGGACTGGAAGTAAGAAAAAATAACCTGGGTGTTAAGCTTCAGGAATTAAGGAAAGCTATCGAAGAAAAGAAAGATGCCGGTATCAACTTTAGAGAGTTAGGTGTTGATCATTTGTTTGTTGACGAAGCTCACAAATTCAAAAACCTCACCTTTACCACAAGACATACAAGAGTGGCCGGATTGGGCAACCAGGAAGGAAGTCAAAAGGCATTGAATATGCTGTTTGCGGTAAGAACCCTGCAAGAGAAGTTTCAAAGTGATTTGTGCGTTACTTTTCTTTCGGGTACACCCATCAGTAACAGCCTTACTGAAATGTATCTGCTGTTTAAGTACCTGCGACCAAATGAAATGGAACGGCAGCGTATTGAAAACTTTGACGGATGGGCAGCGGTGTTCGCCAGAAAGACCACAGATTTTGAATTCAGTGTAACCAATGAAATCATAGCCAAAGAACGTTTCCGTCATTTTATTAAAGTACCGGAACTGGCTTTGTTTTATAATGAAATCACAGATTATAAAACAGCCAGGCATATTCAGCTTGACAAACCGGAATTGGATGAACAGCTTATCAATATTGCACCCACACCCGATCAGCAGGAGTTTATTAAGAAGCTAATGCAGTTTGCCAAAACAGGCGATGGAAGTTTGATTGGCCGTCCACCATTGACTGATGAAGAAGATAAGGGCCGGATGTTGATTGCTACGAACTATGCTAAAAAGATGGCGGCTGATATGCGCTTAATTGATTCCAGGCTTTATGAAGACCATCCTAATCACAAAGTAAATGTCTGTGCCAGGAAACTGGCAGAACTTTATAAAGAAAGCAGTGATAAAAGGGGTACACAGATTGTGTTCTGTGATATTGGAACTCCAAAGCCTGATGAGTTCAATATTTATGATGCACTAAAGCGAAAGCTGATGGATGATTTTGATATTCCATCTCAACATATCACATTTATCCATGACTGGACGGACAGGCAAAAGCCTGAACTTTTCCGCAAAATGAACAATGGTGAAATCAGGATTTTATTGGGCAGCACTGAAAAAGCAGGAACCGGTTTAAATGTACAAGCAAAAGTAGTTGCTATGCACCACCTCGATATTCCATGGAAGCCATCGGAACTGGAACAACGAAATGGCCGTGGTGCAAGACAGGGAAATATTTTGGCGAAGAATGAGTATGATAATAAGGTAAAGAACTACATCTATGCTGTTGAACAATCATTGGACAATTATAAATTCAACCTGCTGAAGAATAAACAAACCTTTATCAGCCAGATGAAAAACTGTGAACTGAATGTAAGAACCATTGACGAAGGTGCTATTGATGAGAAGAGCGGTATGAATTTTAGTGAATATATCGCCATACTTTCCGGTGATACTTCTCTGTTGGAAAAATCAAAAATGGAAAAGAAGATAGCCGTACTGGAAAGCCTTCGCAATGCGCATCTTAAAGAAGTTATTCGTTCAAGATTTCAGTTAGATAATTTGCAAAATGACAGAGAAGCAACTTTACAAACATTAGATAAATTGAAAACCGATGAAACGGCGTATAAAAAGGTATTGACATTTGAGAAAGACGGTACAAAATCAAATCCTGTGCAAATCGCCGGCAGTAAATCTGCAGACCCTGAAGCCATTGGCATTCATCTTATTCAGCTTTCTGTAAACTGGAAACCAAAACCCGGAGAAGATGATGTGTTTAAAATTGGCAGCCTCTATGGTTTTGATTGCATGATACGCCGCCAGAAAGAAACCTTTGAAAACAAAAACCTGTTTGAGTACCGTTATCAGAATGCATTCTTTGTAGAAAGCAAAACCACCGGTATTAAATACACCTGGAACCAGGGGCATCTTAATATTGATAATCCAAAGCTGGCAGCCCGGCATTTTCTAAATTGTATTGACAGGGTTACTGCTTTGAAAGAAAAATATGAAAGCAACCTGAAAGAACTGCAACATAATCTTCCGATGTTGGAAATGTTGACGAATAAGCCGTTTGAAAAGGAGAATGAACTGGCGCAATTAAAGAAAGATGTTGCGAATTTAGAAAGGGAGATAACAATTAAAATTCAGAAAAATCAATTGCTAAAAGAAGGAGTAAATGGCGAAGAAGCGATTACTAAAGAAACCCCTGTTGTGAAAATAGAGAACAAGTTGCTGCCAAAGAAAGTAAACGGAGACAAAAAATCAAAAGGTATCAGGATATAGATTTATTAGTTTAGTTAATTTTTATTTCGATGGGTACCAGATAAAGTTTACAAAGTTCGTCCTGTTAGTCGTCTTTTATTCCATCATAGTTGCACAAAACAGCTTCATGTTAACTGCGGTTTTCCCCCTGACGTCTGTTGTGCATTGAGAGATTTAAGTCGTTGCCTAACTCCTTAAAACATGTGTCAACATTATCAAGCTCAACCAAATTAAAAGTTTTCAAAATTGTCGCTGGGCAATTACCTTGATGCATTACAGAAGTTACAGCCTGCAAAAAGATTAGAAAACCTGCTGGACATTTTTTTGTATCTGCTAATTTTTTTAAACTATCAACACCAATTGCTTCAATTAGCTTCTCTTGAAAATTAGTGCCATATTTTTGCAGGATATTTAATGGTGCTTCAATAGTCGAAAAACAGCCAAATAATGGATCATCTCCTTTAACAACATCTTCTTGATTCGTGATTGGCCAAATTTCATTTCTGTCAATAATATTTTTCAGATTTACTGCTACGATTCCTTTAGTAGCAATGCTTCTATTAATTTGGTCTGTACCTTTTACAATGGTATCATAAAGAGTTTTTTCCTTGTCTGAATGCATAGCTTTACAAGCAATAGCCCATTTTTCGCCTTTATAGTCAAAAATTATGTCTGGATTATCTCCTTTGGAATTCTTAGGGTCGTCTAAATCAACATTCTCTGAAAAACCCATGCAAAGCAATGCAATATAAAGCTCAAATAGCTTATTGTTTCCTTCGTCTGTAACCTTACTTTTTGTTGTCAAGACTGAAGTGGATGAAGTGTTTAATAGCTGCAAGTGTGGAACTAATTTTGAAAAGTCTTTATGAGATTGATGTTTTACGATTTGCGAAACAAAGTCAATAAGCCCTGCAACGTCAGAAAAAATATCTCTGATGTCGGTTTGGTCGTTATGAACAATTTCCTTTTTATGCTTTGCATTATTTTCAAGGATTGCAAACGATATTCTTTCTAAGTCGGTGTTGGCTTGAACGACAAGTCCATTTCTTTTCAACAATTGTTCAAATTCAAAAATAAGTTGTTCGGAAGTGTCAAACGGGAATGTCATATGTGATTAGTTAGTGTCGTGATAAAATCGCAGCAAACTCAAAAAATCGCAAAAGCGTCTATTTTGCCTTCGGCAATGCCCCCAATTTACACTGTAATTACGAAAGTTTTGTGCGACTCACTATTGGATAGTCCTACCTATCTTACTGGCATAGTTTTCCCTATGGCTAATTATTTGATGAAGTTACTATTCAAAATGAGCAACTCCGTCTATCATATTAACAAAGGAATTAACAAGCCAATAGAGTTCAAAGGATTGAAAGCACAATACATCTGGTATCTGGGTGGCGGGTTGGTCTGTCTCATGATAGTATTTGCTATTTTATACATAGCTGGTATAAATATTTTCATTTGTCTCATTATCATTTTTTCTGCAGGCACTGCTCTGTTTATGTATGTATATAAAATGAGTCGCACTTATGGGCAGTACGGACTCATGAAAAAAATAGCCCGGCGGGCTGTGCCAAAAGTTATCAAGAACTATTCTGTTTTGAAATTGAAAAAGCAGTTGCTAAAGTGAAGAATCTGTTTGATATACTACCAGTCTATGGCATGGAGCATGATTCCATATTATCAAAAATGGGTGATGTTACAGTAGCGTTCAGGGTGGAATTGCCGGAACTGTTTACTATGAGTAATGAAGACTATGAAGCATTTCACCATGCGTGGATAAAAGCCATAAAAGTGCTGCCGGTGAATAGTGTACTGTATAAGCAGGACTGGTTTACCGAAGCAAAATATACAGCCAGTTTCAAAGAAGACAACAACAGTTTTTTAAGCCGCAGCAGCGAACGGTTCTTTAATGAACGGCCATATTTAGACCACAATTGCTATATCATGCTGACTAAAAAACCTGCCAACAGAAAGCTATCGTCATCCGTTTTTTCAAGCCTTTTAAGAAAGTCAATTGTTCCAGAAGAAACATTAGATGCCAAACACTTTCATGATTTCCTCAATCATGTCGGGCAATTTGAAAAGATACTCACTGATAGTGGCTTCGTAAGCATGAAGCGATTGGACAATGAAGCTTTGTTTGACTTAACTATGAAGTACGTCAATCTGCAAACAGGCGATTCATCAATCAGGGATATCGAATTTAAAGATGACTGGAAGATTGGCGAAAATCATTGCCAGCTATATACAATGTCCGATGCAGAATTTGTACCTGCCTTATGCGGCTCAAGAATAAACTATGATAAATACTCAACAGATAAAACAAAATTCAGCGTAGGTTTTGCTTCACCAATCGGGCAGTTGTTAAGCTGCAATCATATTTACAGTCAGTATGTTTTTATTGAGGATGTACAAAAGACAATGCAGAAATTAGAAAGTAAAAGATTGCGGTTGCAGTCTTTGTCTGCATATAGTCGTGAAAATTTCATCTCGAAAGAATCTACCGATGCTTTTTTGAATGAAGCCATCAGCGAACAGCGGCTACCGGTTAAAGCTCACTTCAATATTCTTGCCTGGGCGGATGATAAGGAACAACTAAAGCACATCCGTAATTTATGTTCCTCTGCTCTTACGCAAATGGACGCCACACCTAAACAGGAAACGGAGGGTGCGCCGCAAATCTGGTGGGCAGGCATACCGGGCAATGCCGCCGATTTTCCGATGAATGATACGTTTGATACTTTTTCGCCGCAGGCTTGTTGCTTCTTCAATTTAGAAACCAATTACCGGTCTTCCATCAGTCCCATAGGCCTGCGACTGGGAGACCGGCTTAGTGGCAAACCGGTTCATGTGGATATTTCAGATGAACCTATGGATAATGGAATCTGTACAAACCGGAATAAATTCATTCTCGGCCCATCGGGAAGTGGAAAATCTTTTTTTACCAACCACATGGTGAGGAGTTACTATGAAAAAGGCACACATATTGTGCTGGTAGATGTCGGCCATAGCTACAAGGGCCTTTGTGATATGGTGAAAGGTTACTACTTCACATACAGCGAAACCAAACCAATTAAGTTCAATCCATTCTACATTGGCGAAGGTGATGTATTAGATACAGAAAAAAAGGAAAGTATCAAAACCCTGCTGTTGGCTTTATGGAAAAAGGATAATGAAACTTTCAATCGTAGTGAATATGTTGCTTTATCAAATGCCCTTCAATTATATTTTGATAAACTGGAAGCGGATAAAAACATCTTTCCTTGTTTTAATACCTTCTATGAATTTCTGAAAACTGATTTTGTAGAAAAGCTGAAAGGCGATAATGTAAAAGATAAGGACTTTGATGTTTCTAACTTTCTGTATGTATTGCGTCCATACTACAAAGGCGGCGAGTTTGATTACTTATTAAATGCAGATGAGAATCTTGATTTATTACAGCAGCGGTTTATTGTTTTTGAATTAGACAATATTAAAGATCATCCGATATTGTTCCCTGTGGTTACCATCATCATTATGGAAGTGTTTATTTCCAAAATGCGAAAGCTGAAAGGCATAAGGAAAATGATTTTGATTGAAGAAGCCTGGAAAGCCATTGCTAAAGAAGGGATGGCGGAGTACATCAAGTATTTGTTTAAAACAGTAAGAAAGTTCTTTGGTGAAGCGATTGTAGTTACGCAGGAAGTGGAAGATATAATTTCGTCACCTGTGGTAAAACAAGCCATCATTAACAACAGCGACTGCAAAATACTGCTTGACCAAAGTAAGTATCAAAATAAGTTTGACCAGATACAGGAATTATTGGGGTTGACAGAAAAAGAAAAAGCATTGGTGTTAAGCATCAACAAAGCAAACGACCCAACCAAAAAATACAAAGAAGTTTTTATAAGCCTTGGTGGTGTGCTGAGCAAAGTGTACAGAACAGAAGTAAGCCCGGAAGAATACCTGGCTTACACCACAGAGGAAAAGGAAAAAGTGAGAGTGAATGCCTATGCACAGAAATTTGATGGCGACATGGAGAAAGGTATCAGGGCTTTGGCAGATGATATTATTCATTCTAAAAATTAATAGTATGAAAACCTTGATTTCATTACAGTTGACCCTATTGCTATTTATCCTTAGTTGTGGTACGAACAGCGAAAGTGAAGAAATAATGAGTTTTATTCCCGGCACTTATGTCCGGCAGTCGGAAGGTGAGTTTGGGAAGTCTTATGATACCCTTGTGATTTCACTGCAAAACAAAGCAGCCAACCAGTTTAAGATAGTTCGCCGCTGGCGGTATGACAGAGTGTTGGATGGAAAACCAATAGAGCCGGAATACAAAGTGACAGAAACAAGTGGAGTGTTTGATGCATCTTCAAACACACTGCAGCAAAATGAAACCTTAGAATCTTTCACTTTTGATACAAAGAAAAAACTGCTCTTTGATGGGCCAAATCAATTCATCAAAATAAAATAACAGGTTATGAAACATTTATTGGCAGCGTTAGGTGTGTGCTGTTGTGTGATGATGCCAATACAGCAATTGCAAGCACAAGATCCCATTTCATTAATAATTAAAGAAGGAATCAAAAAAGTTATCAAAGCTGTTGACTTGAAAATTCAACGACTTCAAAACAAAACCATCTGGCTACAGAATGCGCAAAAGACCCTGGAGAATAAAATGAGCCAGTTAAAGCTGAATGAAATAAAGGATTGGGTGCAAAAACAAAAGAAACTTTATGAGGATTACTTTGAAGAGTTAAAGAAAGTAAAGTCGGCCATTGCTAATTACAGCAGGGTGAAAGACATCATCCAGCAACAGATAGCAATGGTAAATGAATACAAGGGCGCCTGGAACCTGTTTCGCCAGGATAAGAACTTTACACCTGAAGAGCTGGATTATATGCTGAATATTTATACTGGCATGATGGATGAAAGCCTGAAAAATATTGACCAGCTCTTTTTGGTGGTAAATGCGTATTCAACGCAAATGACGGATGCCAAACGGCTGGAGACAATTAATACAGTTGCCGATAATATCCAGACCCAGTATTTAGACTTGAAAGAATTTAATACACAAAACAAGATGCTGAGTTTGCAAAGAGCATCTGAATTGGGAGAAATTGAGTATGTGAGAAGGTTGTATGGGATTGGGAAGAAGTGAGACCATACAGGGTAATACTGCAAGATTCGTTGTGCGATTGAAAAATAAAGTGGAGGCAAATGACTCCACTTTATTTTAAACCTACTTTTTGGGAGGGTTATTGTCTCTCCCTTTACCCGATGGATTAGGGGTTGTGCTTGGCTTGCCCCCTTTACCTTTTGAAAATTGTTTTTTCATAAAAAAAAATTTATCCTTCAAAACTATCATGCAGATCGGTGAGTGGCGAAAATTTGCCACGAAAGTCGATTTTTAGGAATGTAGCAATATTTTTAATGGTTGATTTCCGGCTTAGAAATATTTCGAGATATTCATAGCTTATTGGAAGGTTATCACATTTTCCTTTTTTGCTTTTGTGTGGGTCAATTAATCTTAGTGTTTTACGGTCTAAGTAATAATGAAAAACATTAACAATAACAGACCTTGATATTTGACACAAATGAATACCATGGTTATCAAACATTTTACAAAAATTATGAAGGTTTCCCGTATAACTTAATTTATCCGAAGTAACACTTATGCCCGTTAGGCTGGATTGTGGCTCTTTAAAATAAATCCATTTGGTTTTTCCACTTGATAAAACACAAATGATGTCATTTACATTTATCTTGAAAGAACAGGCTTTTTGATTTTTTGTAGAATGAAATTCAATTTTAGGAGGACTCAATAGAATTGAATATTCTCCTTTGATTACTTGGCAAATATCCCACATAAATAATGGGGATTTAAAGTATTCATTTTCTTTTTTGAGTTCTTTATTTTCCTTTTTTAGTTTTTTTATCAGGTCATCTTCGGGCTTCATAAATTTTGCATTTAGTACTGTCGCCTCATATATCGAAAATCAACTTACGCATGATTGATACTATGGTAAAATACGTTGTTTTAGCGAAAGTTCTATCTGGTAAAATATCCTGGGATTAGTTTAGTCTACCGGTAGTCCTATCTCAGTTACCAGCTTAAAACTAAAAATGGATTCCTTTTTGTAGCACTTTGAAATTGTGAAGAGTGAAAATAGTGAAGTATGAAAAAGATAATAATAACTGTTGCTTTTGTTGCATTATGGCTAAGTCCTATAACTGCCCAAACATCCGGCGAATGGTTTAACCAAAAATCAACCCAAAAGAAATACCTGATGCAGCAGATAGCTGCCTTGCAAGTATATATATCCTATGCTAAGAAAGGATATAACATTGTAAGTGGCGGACTAAACACCATCCGTGATATTAAAAAAGGTGATTTAAACATCCACAACACTTTCTTCAATTCCCTCAAAGCAATAAATCCAAAAATTGCCAGGTATCAAAAGGTGGCTGATATTATCAGTTATCAAATCCGCATTATCAAACAGGCAAAGCAAACAATGGCCTATATCCGGGAAACAAAACAGTTCTCAACTGAAGAGATTGAATACAACAGAAAAGTGTTTGACTTTCTGTTGCAGGATTGTTTAGAAGGCATTAATGAGTTGCTTGCAATCATCACATCTGGTGAACTGGAGATGAAAGACAATGAACGTTTGACCAGGATTGATAAGCTATACACTGACATGCAGGATAAATATACTTTCTGCACAGTAATGAGCGAAGACATGGCCCTGCTGGCGGCTCAACGGATGGGAGAATATTGGGAAATACAAAAATCAAAACTCATAAACGGAATGAAATGAAAAAAATAATTATTGCAGTTGTACTATGTACACGTTTTATAAATGCAAATGCACAAAGTGATGAAGCCCAACAACTCATTTTAAATGTAGAAAAGCTGGCACAGTTCAAAAAGATATTAAACAATATGTATGATGCCTACAAGATAATATTCAAAGGCTATACAGTCGTAAAAGATTTGTCTCAGGGAAATTTTTCATTGCATAAAACATTCTTAGACGGGCTTGAGCAAGTTAGCCCCGGCGTAAGAAACTACAAACGAATCAAGGATATCATCAATTATCAGCTTCGTATTGCAAAAGAGTACAAAGCTGCCTACGCTCACTTCAAAGAAGAAAAGAGTTTTACATTACAGGAACTGGAATATCTCGGTAAAGTATATTCCAACTTGTTTAATGAGAGCCTTAAAAACCTGGAAGAATTGACGATAATTATCACCGCAGGTAAACTCCGGATGAGTGATGATGAACGGCTGCAGGCTATAGACCGTGTTTATGCAACTGTCATTGATCAGTATTCTTTTCTTAATGAGTTCAACAATAACACAGCCTTATTGGCTTTACAGCGAAAATCAGAGCAAACAGAAATTAAAATGTCAAGAATAATTAATGGCATCAGGCAATAAATTTTCTATTATGAAATGGTGTGTACGGTTATTTTGTTTGGTATTAGCAGCAATATTTCTTCCTCACATTGCAGAGGCACAAGGAATGGCTGGTAGAATTCACAGTCTGCATGAAGTGCTGGAAAAACTGTATGATGATATGATGCCGCTTTGCAGCAGGCTGATTGGTGTAGGCAGGGGCATAGCAGGATTTGCGGCAACATGGTACATTGCTTCAAGAGTATGGGGGCATATAGCAAGGGCTGAGCCTGTTGATTTTTATCCTTTGTTCAGGCCGTTTGTTTTAGGCTTCGCAGTTCTCATTTTTCCTTCTGTTATTGCCATGATAAACGGAGTTATGAAACCTACAGTTACAGCAACTGCTGCAATGGTTACAGATTCGGATAAGGCAGTGGCAAAACTATTAGAGATGAAAGAAGAAGCTATTAAAAAAACAGCCTACTGGCAAATGTATGTAGGGCCATCTGGCAGTGGCGACAGGGATAAATGGTATAAATACAATTATGGAGATAAAAGCGAAGGCTGGTTAAAAAGTATTGGCAACGATATCAAGTTTGCCTTCGCTAAATTCTCCTACAACTTCCGCAACTCAATTAAACAATGGATGGCTGAAGTGCTGAAAGTATTGTTTGAAGCGGCAGCACTCTGTATTAATACTATCCGCACATTTTATTTAATTGTGCTGGCTATCCTTGGGCCATTGGTATTTGGCATTGCAGTGTTTGATGGCTTTCAGCATACATTGACTGTATGGATTGCCCGTTACCTGAATATATTCTTATGGCTACCGGTTGCCAACATCTTCGGTGGGATCATGGGTAAAATCCAGGAGAACATGCTGAAGGAAGACCTGCAGCAAATAGCTACAAATGGTGATACTTTTTTCAGTACTACAGATACGGCATACCTCATTTTTATGATAATAGGTATCATCGGTTATTTTACTGTACCATCTGTTGCCAATTATATTATTCATGCCGGTGGTGGCAATACTTTGCTGTATAAAGTAACCAATATGATGAGTACCTCAACCCGTACAGTGGCAACAGGCGGCGCTTCAATGGCAAAAGATGCATTGGGAAGTGGTTACAACAAGATTGCCAACAGTATGGCAGATGCAGGTGCTTCACAAGGCTATTTTAAAGATGGTAATAATGGTGGAAGTAACTATATGAAAGATAAGCTTAGCGGAAATAGCTAATCAAAACCAACAAGAACGGGTAGTGCTACCGCACTTATTCCCTGTTTGTTGTTACTGGAAAGATATTTGATTTCATTGTTAATGTGAGTTTGAAAATGTGAGAATGATGTTTCAGAAAACTAAAAATATTGATGCTGCCTTTCGCCATATAAGGCTCTTTTCTATCCTGTTTATTGCTGCCTGCGTAATCGTTTCTGTTTTTATAGCTTATAAAAGTTACCAGATAGCATCCCAATCTCAGCAAAAGATTTTCATTCTTGCCAATGGTAAGGCACTGGAAGCTTTTTCCGCAGACAGAAAAGATAACATACCTGTTGAAGCAAGAGACCATGTTAAAATGTTTCATCATTTTTTCTTTACGATGGACCCTGATGATAAAGTCATTCAAACTAACATCACTAAAGCATTATACCTGGCAGATAATTCTGCAAAACAGCAATATGACAACCTGAAAGAGAATGGGTATTTCTCTAATTTGATTGCAGGCAACATCAGCCAGGAAATAGAAATGGACAGTATTATAATAAGCACTAACAATTATCCATACTATTTTAAATACAAAGGACAACAGAAAATTATAAGGCCTACATCCATTATTACAAGAAGTTTAGTTACGGAAGGATACCTTCGGAATGTGTCAAGGTCAGACAATAATCCGCATGGCTTTTTGATTGAAAAATGGCAGACGCTGGAGAATAAAGATATAAATACCCAAACAAGATGATATGTGGCTGTTTAAGAAACAGAAAAGGAAAAGTACTGCTGGTGGCGTATCTGATAAAGTTGCTGGAAAGATTGCAGGTTTCGGTATCGCTATGCAGAACTGGTTCGCAACAAAAATGAACAAACTATTTAGGAAGATGAACAAGAGAAGGCTTAAAATATGGCTCGTCGTTTTTTGTATTACTTGTGGCGGTTATAGTGTTTATCTTTTGACAAATGCAATTGTTAGCCCATCATCAACGCAGCCCTCAATTAAAATTGACCCGGTAAATATTCCAAAGCATTATAACAATACAGGTGATGAAATGCTTTCAACTGATAATGCAGTAGATGAAGAAACATTTCTGAAAATCCAGGTATTTAAAAGCTACATGGACAGCCTGAAGCAAGCGAAGAGTGCTCAATACGATAGCATACTTGCCGCAAGGCCATACCTGATGGATTCTGTACTAATGCTGGAGCAAATCTATTATTCACAAAAACAAAAATGAGGTGTATGAAAAAAGTAGAGCAATCGCAAGCCTTTCTGCGTAAACGAAAAATGATGCTGGTGTTGCCGGTTATTGTATTGCCATTTATTACAATGGCGTTTTGGGCACTGGGAGGCGGCAGCGGCAATGAAGCAAAAGCAACTATTCAAACAGCAGGTTTAAATCTTAATCTGCCAGATGCAAAGCTGAAAGATAGTGACGGAGACAAACTTAGTTTTTACGAAGCGGCAGAGAAGGATTCCCTGAAACTGCTTGAGCAAATGCGTAATGACCCATTCTATCTTTCTTCACCTGATACTATTTCAAGCCCCATAAATGAGGTTGAACAAATGACGATGGCATCTGCCAATAAATACAATCAGAAATTAATAACCACACCATACGGCAGCGCTTCAGCTAGCCCTGAAGAAAAGTTATTGGAGAAAATAGCACTGCTGCAAAATCAGTTGAATAAACCAGAAATATCAGTCACTGATGAAACAGATGCACAATCATTTTCTATTAGCGACGATGAGTTTACCGGCCAGGTAAGTAAACTGGAAGAAATGATGAAGGGAATGAGTACCGGAAATGCCGAAGATCCTGAAATAAAACAATTAGGAAATACTTTGGATAAGATACTGGATATACAATATCCGCAAAGGGTAAAAGACAGATTGAAAGAAAAATCGCTGCAACAGAACGAGACAGTGTTTCCAGTTCGTAAATTCTCTTCCGTCACAAGCATAAGCTTGCTTGACACAGGTAAAAGAAAATCTAACAATAACATAGCCTTTTACGGAATAAATGATGAGAAGGAAATTGAAACGGATGACAATGCTATTGAAGCTGTTGTTCCTGAAAATACAATCCTGGTAAACGGTGCTGTATTAAAACTAAGATTGGTATCTGACATTTATATAAACGGCGTATTGATTCCCAGGAATAATATTGTTTCCGGTTTAGTGGCGTTGGATAATGAACGTTTACATGTAGAGATAAGCAGCATCCGGTTTAATAATTCCTTGTTCCCTGTAAAATTAGAAGTCTTTGACCTCGATGGCCTTGCCGGTATTTATATCCCCGGCGCCATTTCAAGAGATGTGGCAAAGCAATCTGCTGATAACAGCTTACAGTTGATGGAACTCACCACACTTGATCCATCCATAAAGGCGCAGGCTGCCGCAGCTGGCGTAAATACAGTAAAGAGCCTACTCAGCAGAAAAGTAAAACAGGTGAAAGTAATGGTGAAAGCCGGATATAAAGTACTGCTCCGTGATAAAAATATTCAACAACAATAAAACTAAAAACATGAAAAGTATATTCATATTAATATGCTGCTTTTCGCTGGTACTAGCAACAAAAGGGCAAACTACCTTGTGTATATCAACTGATAAAACAACCAGCCTTATTTTTCCCTTTGCAATAAAGCATGTGGACAGGGGAAGTCAATCCATTTTAGCACAGCAGGTAAAAGATGTGCCGACTATATTACTGGTAAAAGCCGCAAGCAATGGCTTCAATGAAACAAACCTTAGTGTAGTGACTGATGATGGAAGTTTATATTCTTTTATAGTCTGTTATGATTTAAAACCTGCATCCTGGGTGCATTACCTTCCTGTAAATAATAAAGCAACAACTGCTATGTATGCCAACGGAATCCTGGACAATGCTCCAACTGCTAAACGCATTAAGGATAAGAAGTGGCAATCAGTTGCAGAGATTACTGGTATCTATATTAAAAACGATGTACTGTTCTATCAGCTTTCTATTGAAAATAATTCCTCAGTTGACTACACAATTGACCTTATCCGTTTTTATATCCGGGATAAGAAAAAAGGAAAACGCACCGCAGTGCAGGAGATCGAATTAAAACCAATTTACACAGTTGGTAATCTGAATAAAGTAAAAGCTGAAAGCACCTCAAAACTGGTGTTTGCTTTAGACAAGTTTACAATACCAGATGCCAAAAAACTGATTTTGCAGATTAACGAAAAGAACGGTGGACGACACTTTTCCATGTTAATTAAAAATAAGGAATTGATGAAGGCAGTCACTTTACCAGACTATAAATAAACATGGAGCATCCTATAGCAGATGAGGTATTGGCCATTGCAGCGTTTGAAATTTCAAAAGGCAATCAATGGATGGCATACAACCAGTCATTGTATTTTATTGATAAAAGCGATGTTTATTTTTTCAGTAACCAGGAGGAAGCAGTTCAATTTTCAAACGATAACATAAGTGACTATGACAGTTATAAGGTGCTGCAGGTTCGCTCAATTAAAGACATACTGGAAAAGATACCTTATGGCCACCTCCTTGAAAGGAACTTGGGTATTGACCCTGACAGGAACGGCTTATACAATAAGGATGGCAATGCCTTTACCGATGCATTGATTGACCATTTTGAAACTAAACAACTTTCATTATTCAATAAACAACTAAATACAAATTTTATGAATCAGGAAAATTTAAAGTATTTGATGGATAACATTAAATACATGGGTTTTGGTGACAAACTCAACACAGAACTTGAACAAAAGATGCAGGAAGGGAAAACAGATTTTCAGCTAACTGCAAGTGTGGAATTCAATAAGAAATCGTTTGTAGCCGCATTGAATTTCAGAAAATCAGATTCTACCGACATGTATTTCTTCAACAACTACCATGCTTCACTTGAAAAAAGCAATGGTGAAAAAGTGGACCACACTTTCTACCTGAATAAAGGCAAAGGTGTAACTGCAAAAGAGGCTTTTAACCTGCTGGATGGCCGGGCAGTTCACAAAGATCTTATAACAAAAGACGGTAATGAATACAAAGCCTGGCTGCAGCTCGACTTTGAAAACAAAACCGATAAAGGTTTTGAAGTAAAGCAGTTTCATGAAAACTATGGGTATGATTTAAAAGCAGCTGTTGAAAAATTTGCTGTAGCAGAACTGAAAGAGCCGGATAAGGAAAAGGCGTTGATGGCGTCACTTCAAAAAGGAAATGTACAATCGGTAACTATTGAAAAAGATGGAGAAAGCCATAAGATATTTATGGAAGCAAACCCACAGTACAAAAATGTAACCCTGTATGATTCTAACATGAAAATGGTAGCTAAGGAATCAATTGGCCAATACCAATCCGGAGTGGAGAAAGGAGCAAAAGCCGTGAAAGAAGAGATGGCAGATGATAAAAAAAAAGATTTGAAACAGGGGCAAAAGCCGGATGACAAAAAGCAGGAGAAGAAAATTGATAAATCTCTGTTGCCAAAGAAACGTGAGGGCAAATCAAAAGGTTTAGGAGTTTCATAAGATACTCATAAAACCTTTCAGGAAAATCAAAAATTAGCAATATGAATATTGAGAATATTAAGGTGCTGACCGCACAATTAAAAGCTATTGGGTTTGATAATATGGGGTATGCTATACTAAAGCATATTTGCCTGGCTCCGGTTAATTTCAGCATCACTGAAACATTCGCAAATGTTCCGGAAAGGGTCTTATTCACTTTCTATTTTGAGAAAGACAAGAAAGCAGAAAGCTACAGGCTCGATTGTTATGATGCTGTCTTGCAAAAGGAGGCTTCATTTGACAATTTGAATATTGAAGGAATGAATGTGAAAGATATTAATGAAAGCATGACGCAAATTGATTGGAAGGAAGCCTTTGATTTTTCAAAACGAAAAACTTTCAATCCCGATGATAAAGCAGGATACGAAAATGAACTAAAAATTTCACAGACTATAGCCTGTTTGAATAGAGTTGCAAATGTTGAAGAAGGTAAATCAATTGCAATTGCTTTGAAGCAAAAACACTGGTCCGGGATTCCATACCTGGACATTATGGGTACAATGGCTAATGGCAGGAATAAATCAGAAATCAGCCAGCGGTTTTACTTTTCAGAAGGGCAGCCGGCAATATCTGCTGATGAAGCATATCGCTTTTTATTAAACCGATGGATGGAAAAACAATTGCAAGCAAAGAGGAAGCAACAGGATAACAATGAGGAAGCAGTAACTGAAATTTCTGATACTTCGTCAGGGAGTGGATTATTAAAAAAGCGGCGCACTGGAATTAATAAAAGAAATAAATCAACCCTGGTTTAACTATGGAAATGTTTCCACCACTCACTGCTTTTTACAATGCCATTTCGCAGGATGCAAGAATTGGAGCAGTGCATATTAGTGTTTACATGGCGTTACTGCAGCTCTGGAATTTAAATGGTGGGAAGAACCCTTTTTTTGTTGATCGGGATAATGTGATGAAGATCGCTAAAATTAATTCCCGGCATACATATAACCGGTGTATGACTAACCTTCATGAATTTGGTTATATTGTTTATAAGCCAGCTCTGAATGGCGCTATTAGCAGCAAAGTAAATTTGAATTATTGTGAAATGGAATAGTGAGTTATGGGACAGAATTCATCAGTACCTATTTTGATACCCCTGGAACCGGATGAGTTCTGGCAACAGATTCGTTTAATCATTCGGGAGGAAGTTGCAAGAAATCAGGAAATTAAACCAGCAAGCGAAGGCATTATGGAAACACCTGGTCTAACAGAAAAGCCCTTATTTAAAATGGAAGAAATTTGCAATCTGTTCAAAGTAACAAAACCTACGATCTATGATTGGATAAAACATGGGAAATTAAGAAGGGTTAAAATCAGGTCAAGGGTTTATTTCCTGGGGAGCGAAATAAGGCAACTAATGCAGGTGTAGGGATTTCAGATAGGCAGCAGAAAATAGCTGCCTTTTTTGTGGATATTTTAAACTGATAAATCTTAGCTAAACAGATTAGCAATTGTACCTTTATAGAGATAAATTATCAAGCTGTATAAAGTAAGGTAAAGTCAAGTAAAGTTCTTCGAAAAAATGGGTTTTTATAGACCCAAAAATAGACCTAAAACGAAGAAACCCGCTACTGTAGCGGGTTTCAACTTCAATCCTGCGGACCGGACGGGACTCGAACCCGCGACCTCCGCCGTGACAGGGCGGCATTCTAACCAACTGAACTACCGATCCAACTCCCAATTTTGGGACGGCAAAGATAAGGGCTTTTGCTTTTTATAATGAAAACTTTTTCAAGATTTTTTTTCATTCATTTTCAGCAGGCCGATCTTTTTTATTTCAAGCTTAATTGAATTGTATATTTGAAACTTAAATTATGAATATGGACGAACAGCAAAATGTAAACCCTAATCAGCTTAACATTGAAATTACAGAAGAGGTTGCCGAAGGAGAATATGCTAATCTTGCGATTATCACACACAGTCATGCAGAGTTTGTGATTGATTTTGTGAATGTGATGCCGGGTACTCCGAAAAGTAAAGTGAAATCAAGAATAATTTTCACACCTCAACATGCCAAGCGCTTTATGAAAGCGTTGACGGAAAATATTCAACGCTTTGAACAGGCGAATGGACAGATCAGGGACCTGGAAGACCTTCAGATACCAATGAATTTTGGCGGACCAACTGCACAGGCGTAAAAAAGTCGTTAGCCGATAGTTTTTCGCAAAATACATTTAACGACAGATGAATTTTATTTAATGGAGATAACATTTTCTTACACGCATTTATTTGAGTTTACCAGGAATGTTTTTTTAGCAATGGGTTGCAGCGAAACTGATGCCGAAACAGCAACAAAAGCTTTGCTTTCGGCTGATGTAAGAGGTATCGATTCGCATGGTGTAGCCCGTTTAAGCGGCTATGTGCGTTTGTGGCAGGCCGGAAGAATTAATCCCAAACCTCATATTCATATTGTTCATGAAACACCTTCAACTGCAGTGGTTGATGGCGACAGAGGCTTAGGTCTTGTAGTTGCTCCTTTTGCCATGCATGTGGCAATTGGAAAAGCAAAAAATGTTGGCAGCGGTTGGGTGAGTGTGCAGAACAGTAATCATTTTGGCATTGCAGGTTATCATGCAATGATGGCTTTGCAGCATGATATGATTGGAATGGCCATGACGAACGCTTCGGCTTTGGTTGCACCAACCTTTTCAGTTGAACGTATGCTGGGTACTAACCCGATTGCGGTTGCTGTTCCCGCAGGTAATGAACATCCTTTTGTTGCAGATATGGCAACCACTACTGCAGCTAATGGCAAACTCGAAATCTTACAGCGTAAACACGAAGAAGCGCCGGTTGGCTGGATACAGGACGAGCAAGGTCATGCTACCACTGATGCACATGCATTAAAAAACAAAGGAGCATTGTTGCCACTTGGCAGCGACCGGGAACATGGAAGCCATAAAGGGTACGCACTTGGTTCAATTGTAGATATTTTCTCAGCTGTACTAAGTGGTGCAAACTACGGTCCCTGGGTTCCGCCATTTCCTGCATATGTGCCCATGCCCGAAAATCAACCCGGGAAAGGTATTGGTCATTTTCTGGGCGCAATGCGTATTGATGCCTTCCGTAAAGCAGAAGATTTTAAGAAAGACATGGATCAGTGGATTCGCCGTTTCAGGGAAGCAAAACCTGCCGAAGGATACGAACGTGTATTAATACCAGGCGACCCGGAAAGAGAATATGAAGCCATCCGCATGAAAGATGGAATTCCTTTACTGGAATCTGTTGCAGAAGATTTACAAAGAACAGGACAGATTTTCAATCTCAATCTTTAATTTCGCATGCTTTTTTGAGTGAGGTTAAAAGCACAGTTGGTACTGAGTTGTGTGAAGAATGCTGATCAAAAAAAGATGAGCAGAAATACAGGAAGTACAAGTGAGTGACACAACCAAAGCTCAATAGCAGCAAATAGTTGATAAACAAAAAGACATAAACCGATTACGATGAAAATTATGAAGTTTGGCGGTACCTCTGTAGGTAAGCCTGAAAGAATGCATGATGTGGCAAGTTTGATTACACGTGATGATGAATCAAAAATTGTTGTGTTAAGTGCTTTAAGTGGTACAACCAATTCACTGGTTGAAATTGGTACTGCACTTGCAAAGGGCGACAGGGATGCAGCCAAACAGGTAATTGATAAACTGGATGCACATTACCAGAACTTCATCAGCAATCTTCTTGTTTCAAAAGAATTGCAGGATAAATGCCGTGCAATTATTGCTGAGCATTTTGAATTCCTGAACATTATTCTCAAAATATCTTTCAACGATGCGTTGAATAAAGACATTCTTGCACAAGGTGAGTTGATGAGCACAAAAATGTTCAGCTGCTACCTGGAAGAAAAAGGAATTGATCACCTGTTACTGCCTGCTCTTGATTTTATGAGCATCGACAGTTACGATGAACCACAGGTTGAAAGCATCAAACTGAAACTGAAAAGTCTGATTGATCAGAACAGCAGTAAAAAAATATTCATTACACAAGGATACATCTGCCGCAATGCAAGGGGAGAGGTTGATAACCTGAAACGTGGTGGAAGTGATTACAGTGCATCCTTAATTGCTGCAGCCATACAGGCAAGTGTTTGTGAAATATGGACGGATATTGATGGTATGCACAATAACGATCCACGTATCGTGAAAAAAACGGTGGCTATTGAGCAGCTGAGCTTTGATGAAGCAGCTGAACTGGCATACTTCGGTGCAAAAATTCTTCACCCTGCTTCCATCTGGCCTGCACAGCATTACAACGTTCCGGTAAAACTGCTGAACACTATGCAGCCTGATGCAAAGGGAACATTGATTACTGAACTTGCAGGTAGTGTTGGTGTAAAAGCTGTTGCTGCAAAAGATGGTATTACTGCCATTAAAATAAAAAGCAGCCGTATGTTACTCGCTTACGGTTTCCTGCGCAAAATATTTGAAGTATTTGAAAAGTACCGTACTTCAATTGACATGATTACAACTTCTGAAGTTGCTGTTTCAGTTACCATTGATACCAATGTACACCTGGAAGATATTGTTCGTGAACTGGAACCATTTGGTACAGTTGAGGTGGATAAAGACCAGGCAATTGTTAGTATTGTAGGAAACGAAATTGGTAAAACTGAACATATCCTTACCAAGTTATTCGATAGTGTTACCGATATTCCTGTAAGAATGGTTAGCTACGGTGGCAGTCCGCATAACGTTTCTTTACTTGTGCCTGCTGCATTTAAAACACAAACATTACAGGCTTTAAACAAAGGTGTATTTGGCCTGGAGTAAGGCCCGGCATCTTAACAATTGCAAAACAATTGCAGTTGTATCTTCAAACAAAAAACTGAATGCGAAACTTTCTGCTTTTGCTGTTATTCAGTGCTGCGCTGCAAACCTATGCCCAGAATTTACGGGGAGTTTGGGAAGGTAAAGTTGTGCTTGACCCCAGTAAGAATACAAAGCTCACTCTCCGCCTGGAATTAATTGAGCAGGAAGGTGCTTACTATGGCATCCTTTACAGCAGGGGAAGCGACAAAGGTGTGGTGTATGGCTGTGATTTCTTTGTTTCAGGTAAAATTCAATCTGACCGTCTTGTTTTAAACTGGCAAAAAGTTCAACGTGCTGTTGCCATGAAGGAAAGTGAATGCGGCCTTGTAAATTATTTCAGCTTGTATGTGAATAAAAAGGATTCTGCTAAAACGATGGATGGGTATTGGGTGTGGCAGGCAGGAAACAGCGATGTGGTTAATTTAACAAAAGTTGACAGCAGCATATCGGCAATGACGACGGATGAAATCAATGATTACGTAAAACAGTTGTATGAGGCATATGAAATTTCGGGAATCAAACTCCCTGCTGAATCCCGGCTTGTAAAAAAAGTTTACGGACAATTTGTTGAAAGCAGCCCGATGCTTGTTCAGATTTTAACTGTTGATTCGAGTGCCTATGATTCAATCGCTGTTTACGTAAATGATAACCTGCTGGTATCCGGTCAAAATCTTTCAAAAAAACCGGTCCGTTTACGGTTTGATGCAATGCAGCCGGGAGATTATGAAATTGTTATTGTGAACGAATCGGAGACAAAAAACAAGATTAATCTCACCGTACGGTTCATACAGGCAGGAGAGACAAAAGAAATAAAAATTGCATCAACTTATACCATTAATCCGCTCATTTTATTCACCCGTAAAGAAGATTAGTTGTCAGTAACAGTTTGAGGTATATATTTGCTCTCGCATGAACGAACGATAGCTAAAATTATACCTTATGTTTAGTTTTGATAACACTGCAAACGCTTTTGAATATAAAAACGACAAGCAATTAAAAAAAGCCAATTTTCTTTTCTCCTCCATGGGATATAGCTGGTTGGTAAGTATTGGAACAAAAATTACACCCTGGGCCATCAGGGCGGGGCTTCCGGTAAAAGGCCTCATTCGCAAAACTATTTTTGAGCAGTTTATTGGTGGCGAAACACTGGAAGAAACTGCAACAGTGGTAAACAATCTTGCCAGATTCAATGTGCAGGTTATCCTTGATTATGGAGTGGAAGGTGGTGATTATGGCGAAGATGAAAAAGACCGTTCCTGCGAACAGTTTTTAAAAGTGGTTGAATATGCAGCCACACAGCCAAATATTCCATTTATCAGTATTAAAGTAACAGGTATTGCCCGGTTTGAATTACTGGAAAAAATGGATGACCTGATGCATAAATCAGAAGGTACTTTAATTAAACGTTACGAACAGACACTTGAAAAAATATCTTCCGAAGAGCGCCAGGAATGGCAACGTATCTGCAACCGCATGGAACGCATCTGCTCTCTTGCAGCAACAAAAAAAGTAAGCGTTACTGTTGATGCAGAAGAAACCTATATCCAGGACCCGATTGATGCATTGATTACATTGATGATGGATCAATACAACAAAACCGAGCCCATTATTTACAATACAGCGCAGCTTTACCGTCACGATCGTTTGCAGTTTATTCATGATTGTCACCAGGCAGCTGAACAGCGTGGTTTCATCTTTGGTATAAAACTCGTTCGTGGTGCATACATGGAAAGGGAAAGAAGAAGAGCTGCAGAAAGAGGATATCCTTCACCCATACAGCCTGATAAGGAAAGTACCGACAGGGATTTTGACCGTGCAACAGAGTTTTGCATTGAGCATATTGACCGTGTTGCATGCATTGTTGCTTCGCACAACGAACAAAGCAATGCATTGGGTGCAGAACTGCTGCATAAAAAAGGAATAGTACATAATCACAAGCATGTACATTTCAGCCAGCTTTACGGCATGAGCGATCATATTACATTCAACCTTGCAAAAGATGGTTACTCGGTAAGTAAGTATCTACCTTTTGGTCCAATGAAAGATGTGGTTCCTTACCTCATGAGAAGGGCAGAAGAAAACAGTTCAATGAACGGTCAGATGGGAAGAGAACTGAAGCTGATTAAAACAGAGATGAAGAGAAGAGGGATTTGATTCCAAAATTCATAATACGAATGCAGCAACTTGTTTGCTGCATTTTTTTTGCATTCAAATAAAAATAGTTTCAATCCACACATTCCTAACAATCCTCTGAACTTACCAATCTTGCATGTACTTTTCTTTACCTTGCACCCATGCAACAATACCTTACTTTACTAAAGCATATTTTGGATAACGGTACTGTAAAAACCGACCGCACCGGCACTGGTACAAAAAGTGTTTTTGGTTACCAGATGCGTTTTGATCTGAATGAAGGATTTCCGTTGGTAACAACCAAGAAAGTGCATCTGAGAAGTATCATTCACGAACTGCTCTGGTTCCTGAAAGGAGAAACCAATATTGCTTATCTCAAAGAAAATAAAGTAAGCATCTGGGACGAATGGGCTGATGCCAATGGTGAACTTGGTCCGGTGTATGGCAAGCAATGGAGAAGCTGGGAAGGTGCAAATGGAGTAGTGGTTGACCAGGTGAAAGATTTGATTGAGCAGATAAAAAAAAATCCCGACAGCAGAAGGCTCATCATCAGTGCATGGAATGTTGCTGATTTACCGAAGATGGCGTTGATGCCCTGTCATACCATTTTCCAGTTTTATGTGGCTGATGGAAAACTGAGTTGCCAGTTATATCAACGCAGTGCGGATGTGTTTTTAGGTGTGCCGTTTAACATTGCATCATATGCTTTGCTCACAATGATGATTGCACAGGTGTGTGATCTGAAGCTGGGCGACTTTGTACATACCTTTGGGGATGTGCATATTTACAGCAATCACATGGAGCAGGTAAATCTGCAATTGAGCAGAACACCCTATCCGTTGCCGGTAATGAAAATTAATCCTGCAGTGAAAGATATTTTTGGATTTACGTTTGAAGATTTTACACTGGAGAATTATGAATGTCATCCTTCAATTAAAGCACCGGTTGCAGTCTGAAATAAAAAATCAGAAATAAAAAATGAAGAATTAAAAAGTAGGGAACTCCGAACTTAAAAATTCATTTTAAAATGGAAACACCAAAAAATAAATTTGATTTAGAAGACAGGATGGTTGATTTTGCCTGTATGTGTTTAGACGTTTGTGATTTACTTCCGAATACAAGAACCGGACAAAATCTTGAACATCAGTTATCAAAAAGTGGGACAGCAACCGCATTAATTTATGGGGAAGCACAAGGAGCTGAATCAAGGGCGGATTTTTTACATAAGATGAAAATGTGTTTGAAGGAAATCAAGGAAACAAGAATCAATCTGAAAATAATCATGCGCAAACCTGTTTTGGTTCATGAAAAAGTAGATGTTGCTTTTGCGGAGGCGAATCAGTTAATGGCAATTTTCTTACGGAGTATTGAAACTGCTCAAAAAAAATGATGAAAGAATAAAAAAGTAGGAGACAATCCTTTCTCATTTCTAATTTTTCATTTGTAATTTTTCATTCTATGATTATTTCACTCATCGTAGCCGCTTCATCCAACAATGCCATTGGCAGAAATAATCAGTTGCTCTGGCATTTGCCGGCCGATTTAAAGTTTTTTAAAAACACCACGTGGGCACTTCCGGTGATCATGGGCAGAAGAACATTTGAATCTGTTGGAGGTAAGCCCTTACAAGGACGAACAAATATCATCATTACACGTCAGCCCGATCAGCAATCAGAATATGATAATGTCTGGTTTGCATCATCGCTTGAAGATGCTGTTGAACAGGCAAAGAAATTACAAACAACAGAAATTTTTATTGCTGGCGGCGCTCAGATTTACCAGCAGGCAATGCCCATTGCCAACAGGATTTATATGACAAGGGTTCATGCAAATTTTGAAGCTGATGTTTTCTTTCCAGAGTTTAATGTGGAAGAATGGAAGCTGGTAAGAAACAATGATTTTGAAGCGGATGAAAAGCACGCCTATTCTTTCTCCATTCAGCAGTGGGACAGGATAGAGAAAGGTAAAAGTTAAAAATCAAAAATCTAAAGCATCTCAACTACATCGTATTTATATTTTTTACTTTTCACTTTTGATTTTTGCATGTATTCTCCCTTCACACTTGGTTTAAAATATCTACGTTATTTTTTTACAGCTTCCAATGGAAAGGGACATGGAATTCATTCGCCTTTTGTGTTTGATCTTGTTGTAAAGGTGCTGAATGATAAAACAAATTATCCAGCATGCAATTCAATTGAAGCCATTCGGAAAAAATTACTAAAGGATCAAACTGTTCTTACAGTTGAAGATTTTGGAGCCGGCTCAACAACCGGTTTAACCAAACAAAGAACTGTTCAGCAAATTGCATCTTCATCGCTGAAGAAACCAAAATATGCAAAACTGTTATTCAGGCTGGTCAACTATTTTCAATCAAAAAAAATACTTGAACTCGGCACTTCCCTGGGTGTAACAACTGCATATCTCGCTTCAGCAAATAAACATGCTGCAGTAACAACCATGGAAGGCGCTGCATCCATTGCATCAATTGCTGAAACAAATTTCAAAGAGCTGCAATTAAGCAATATTGAATGCGTGATTGGAAATTTTGATGAAACATTACCGTCAGTCGTGAATCGTGAATCGTCAGCTTTCAGTTTTGTATTTATTGATGGCAACCACCGTAAACAACCAACATTAAATTATTTTCAGCAGATACTGGCGAAGTCAGATGAATCAACTGTTTTTGTGTTTGATGATATTCACTGGAGCAGGGAAATGGAAGAAGCATGGGAAGAAATCAAACAGCATTCATCTGTTACGCTAACTATTGACTTGTTCTTTATCGGGCTTGTTTTTTTAAGAAAACAACAGAAGGAAAAAGAACATTTTGTGATAAGGTACTGAGCTGATGATGAAAATGGGGTTGAGTGCTGATGATAATCAATTTGAGTGGTTGTGCCGCTCGTCAAAAAATCAATACCTTCACCCCGCCAAAAAAATTCACTATTTATGATTATTGGTGTTTTAAAAGAACCTGCCCATGAAACAAGAGTTTCTCTCCTGGCAGAAGCAGCCGCAGCATTGGTAAAGAAAGGCATCACTGTTTATGTTGAAACAGGTGCAGGCGACCAGGCTTTTTGTAAAAATAAAGAGTACGAAGCCGCCGGTGCACAAATCAAAAGCCGCAATGAAATTATTCAGTCGGCAGATGTGGTATTGTCTATCCATCAGCCATCAGCTGCTGAAGCAGATCAGTTAAAATCAAAAGTATTGATCGGGGTGTTTCAGCCACTGTTCAATGCCGAAGAAATGAAAAGCTGGTCGGCAAAAGGTATTACATCTTTTTCCCTTGATATGCTTCCCCGTACCACAAGGGCACAGGCAATGGACGTGTTAAGTTCGCAGGCAAATATTGCAGGTTATAAAGCTGTGCTTACAGCAGCAACTGCTTATTCCCGTTACTTTCCCATGTTTATGACAGCTGCAGGAAGTATTAAACCGGCAAAAGTGCTGATACTTGGTGCAGGTGTGGCAGGATTGCAGGCAATTGCAACTGCAAAACGTTTGGGTGCCGTGGTGGAAGTGTTTGATACAAGACCTGCAGTAAAGGAAGAAGTGATGAGTCTTGGTGCAAAATTCATTGAAGTGGAAGGTGCAGCCGATGCAAGCAAAGCCGGTGGCTATGCTGTTGAACAAACAGAAGAATACAAGCAAAAGCAACAGCAGCGAATTGCTGACAGTATTGCCAAAGCAGATATTGTTATTACAACCGCACAGATTCCCGGGCGCAAAGCACCCATTCTTATTACAGAAGAAATGATCAGGGCAATGCGTGATGGATCTGTGATTATTGATATTGCTGCTGCAACAGGCGGTAATACTCCTTTCACCAAAAACAATGAAACCGTTCGGTTTAATGGTGTAAGCATCATTGGTAATTCATCGCTGCAGTCAACCATGCCTTCGGATGCAAGTAAAGTGTACGGAAAAAATATTCTCAACTTTTTACAACTCATCACAACAAAAGAGGCTGCATTAAACCTTAACTGGGAAGATGATCTTGTGAAAGGAAGCTGCATCACGCATGATGGAAAAATTATTCACGAACGTGTTGCTTCATTATTCAACTAATCAATTATCATACACATGGATCAGGTATTAAACTGGATTTCGGAACATCAGCAAATGATTTACATTGTTGTGCTCATGGTCTTCCTTGGTATTGAAGTTATTGGCCGGGTGCCCAGCGTATTGCATACACCCTTAATGAGTGGTGCCAATGCCATTCACGGTGTGGTTATCATCGGGGCCATTATTGTAATGGGAAAAGCAGAGGCAGATAATTATCTCGCCATTATTCTCGGCTTTCTCGCAGTCATTCTCGGTACATTGAATGTAGTGGGCGGATTTGTGGTTACCGACAGGATGCTTGAAATGTTCAAGAAAAAGAAATAACCGTTTGCTGAAATCAAAACATTTACCAGAAATAAATTTTTTATGGGAATTAGCTTACTGACCGTATCATATCTTGTTGCTTCTGTAACATATATTCTTGGTTTGAAAATGCTGTCGAATCCTGCTACTGCAAGAAGAGGAAACCAGATTGCAGCAGGAGGAATGACCATTGCTATTTTAGCAACCATCTTTTTGTATGAAGACGAAGGACACGGACTTCATAACTATGTGTGGATTTTTGCAGGTTTGCTTATTGGTAGTGTTGTGGGAACACTGGCTGCCAAAAAAGTGAAGATGACTGCCATGCCGCAAATGGTGAGCCTGTTTAACGGAATGGGTGGTGCCTGTGCTGCGTTGATCTCCATTATTGAATTCAATCATCTTACACATAACAGTGATGGAACTGCTGAATATTTTTCTTCATTAGATGGAGTTAATCTCCTCATCATTTTTGCTGGATTGATTATTGGTTCGGTTTCTTTTGCAGGAAGTATGATTGCATGGGGCAAACTCGATGGAAGAATAAAAGATCATGCATTTAAAGGTCAGCATATTGTTAACCTTTTATTTATCGGTATCAGCGTGGCGCTTGCAGCATTCATCATCATTGCACGCCCTGTTGAAACACCCATTTACTTTTATGTGATTCTTGCTTTATCATTGATCTACGGTGTATTCTTTGTTTTGCCTATTGGTGGTGCAGATATGCCGGTGGTAATTTCTTTACTCAACTCCTTCACCGGTGTGGCAGCTGCCTGCGGTGGATTTTTATATGACAACAAAGCCATGCTTACCGGTGGTATCCTGGTTGGTGCAGCAGGTACATTGCTTACAATCTTAATGTGCCGTGCCATGAACCGTTCATTAACCAATGTGTTGATTGGTTCATTTGGCGGAGGTGCAACTGCAGGCGGTGGCGCAGGAAAAGCACAGGGCAGTTACAAAGAAATTACATTGAGCGATGCTGCTGTTGTAATGAGCTATGCCAATAAAGTAATGATTGTTCCCGGTTATGGTTTGGCTGTTGCACAGGCACAGCATACCTGTCATGAACTGGAAAAATTACTGACCGAAAAAGGAGTGGAAGTAAAATACGCTATTCATCCTGTTGCAGGACGTATGCCCGGCCACATGAACGTATTACTTGCAGAAGCTGATGTGAGTTATGATAAGCTGGAAGAAATGGAACAGGCCAATGAAGAATTTGCAACAACCGATGTGGTGCTCATCCTTGGCGCAAATGACGTGGTGAATCCAGCTGCAAAAACAGATCCTTCATCGCCCATATATGGTATGCCGATTCTTGATGTGGAACTGGCAAAAACAGTGATCATTAACAAGCGTAGTATGAAGCCCGGGTATGCTGGTATTGACAATGATTTGTTCTTCCGTCCAAAAGCCTCCATGCTCTTCGGCGACAGTAAAAAAGTATTGCAGGATTTGATAGGCGAGGTGAAGAATTTGTAACGCCTGTCTGATACCCCTCGTCTGCAGGGTTAAGTTTTAAATAGAATTTAAATATGCAAAGAGCTGAAGAGGGAAATAATGATATTTATTCGTCAGAAGTTGCACTTGCCAAGAAGATTATACTTGCGAAAGGTGAGGTTTTCGTAGAACAAAAATTCTATAAAATCACTCAAACTATTATACGTATTACTAATAAAGAAGTATCGTCAAGAGATCTTTATGCAAAATTGTTTCCTAACCTAACACCAACACGAAAAGGAACTGAAAGTGTATTTACAAATGCATTAGAGAACAAAAAATTTACTCCTTTATTTCATACGTCTGAATATTTGTATCGTGAATGGCTTATTAACTTTTATAATTCCGAATTGATCTATAGTGCCGATTTGACCTTGAAAATTAATACTCAAATTTCAAAAAAGGTACTGGAAGAATTCAACTCATGGGTTATTGACTTCCCTGCTATTAAGGGAGCTTTTATTAAGAGTAATATAAAATGGGACTTAGGTATTTTGCCTTTAAATATTCCAATTAAATATGAACCTAAAAATCATGCTGTAAAAAAAGACTTATTACTACAACTTGAAAAGAATAAAAAATTACAGATAGTGACTATCGATGATATCAGAAACAAAATTGAGATAAGTCTCAAAGATTCTGAAATAATTTTAGAAAGAAAAGAGCGCTATCCGATTTCGCCAGAAATACTTCAATTATGGTTAAGAAAATTTGGAATTACAGTTTCCTTGGTTACAACAACTCATTTAATTGAATTTGGAATGCCTTATGGGGGAGATATAATTAACTTGGATGAAATACTTCGATTTACAAGTAATGGCTATGGAATTATTGGGCTATTAGCTTCTCAATTAGCTTTATTGATAAAAATGGATGAAAATAGTTCTCCTATTGAAATAAGTTATCATCCTCTAATGCAATCTGTTGTTTTAGGGTTAGCTAGACTTGAATATTTCTTGAATCCTCAAATTGTGATTTTTTAAAAAGCTTGATTTTTTTAGATAAAAAATGTTTTTGAGAATTGTTTTGTTTGCCAATTTATGTAATAGATATTTTTGTAGTATATAGAAATACACATCAAGAACGAAAGTCTTAGTTTTGAACCGTGCAGTTACCTCAATCTCTCATTCAATCATTACAGTCAATCACAAGCTTTGATCAGAATGCTTTTGAACAGGTTCATGCAAGTGATGAACAGATTACTTCTGTCCGCTTTAATCCGTTGAAAGCTGAATTGGTGAATATAGATCCGGAACTAACTACTAACGGCTTTGGGCTACCGGCCTCTTCGCCCGTTCCATGGTGTTCCAATGGTTTTTATCTCAGCGAACGTCCTTCCTTTACACTCGATCCGTTGTTTCATGCAGGTGCATATTATGTGCAGGAAGCAAGCAGTATGTTTTTAGAACAGGCTATGAGGCAGACAGTTGATCTGTCACAACCATTGCTTGTGCTTGATTTATGTGCTGCTCCCGGCGGCAAATCAACCTTGCTGCAATCAGTGATCAGTGTAGAAAGTTTACTGGTGAGTAATGAAGTGATTCAATCAAGGGTAAGTATTCTCAAAGAGAATCTTATTAAATGGGGAAGCAGTAACACGGTTATTACCAACAATGATCCCAAAGATTTTTCCAAACTCAAAAGCATGTTTGATGTGCTGGTGGTGGATGCTCCCTGCAGCGGTAGTGGTTTGTTCAGGCGTGATGCAGAAGCCATCAAAGAATGGAGTGAAGATAATGTGCAGCTTTGCTGTCAGCGCCAGCAACGCATTCTTGCTGATGCATGGGATTGTTTGAAAGAAGATGGCGTGTTGATTTATTCCACCTGTTCCTACTCGCAGGAAGAAGATGAAGATATTCTTGACTGGATAGAAGAAAAGTTAAATGCCAAAAGTGAAAAATTAAAAATTGAAGACAGTTGGCATAGTGAAGAAGTACAAGGAAAAACAGGGGCTTATGGTTATCGTTTCTGGCCTTATAAAGTAAAGGGCGAAGGTTTTTTTATTGCTGCATTCAGGAAAAAAGAAGATGCAGGCGAAGTGAAGATGAAAATCAAAACGGCACAACTGCCTTCGAAAAAAAATATCGCTGCTGTTTCAAAATGGATCAAAGATGCAGCTGAGTTTTCATTTGTTTTGCAGGGACAAAACATCGCTGCTGTTCCCAAACAATGGACTGAAACCATTCAGTTCCTGATGCAGGAACTCAAGGTACGCTATGCAGCTGTTGAGTTGGGTACTATTGCAAAAGATGATTTAATACCCGAACATTCACTTGCATTATCCACCATTCTTCAACCCGGAATTTTTTCGGTGGAATTAAATACTGAAGATGCATTGAATTACCTGCGCAAAAATGAACTGCAGATTCACAGTCCGCACAAAGGATGGGCATTGGCTTCATACAAAGGTTTGCCGCTGGGCTGGATGAAAATGCTTGGCAACCGCATCAACAATTATTATCCCAAAGAATACAGGATTTTAAAGAAATGAGGTTTGATGTTTGAAATTTGATATTACTTCATTAAGTCAGTGTAACAAATTGCTGTTACGCCCAATTTCAAACTACAAATATCAAATTTCAAATGCGTTTATTTTCTTCCAAAATCAGCAGGGTTTTCGCCCCATGCTTTTGTCTCCCATTTGAGGATTTTGTTTTTGTACGAGTTTTCGTTGAGCCATTTTTCTGCACGCTGAATCAAATCAAAAATATGTTTTGTTTTTGCTGAATCTTCGAGATTGGTTTTGCATTTCTTTGCTTTTACCCAGCCAATTGCATTGCGGCTGTCGCTGTAAATAGGCATTTTATCCAGGCCATGTTTTTTACAATAACCCAGCGCATGTACAATGGCTAGGAATTCGCCAATATTATTTGTGCCGTTGGCATAAGGTCCCGAGTGAAAAATACGTGTATTGGTTTTGTAGAGTATGCCCTTGTATTCCATGTCTTTGCCAACACTGTTCCAGGCAGCATCAACCACAATGCTTTCATGAATAGGGTTGCCAACAACTGAAAGATCTTTAGCTGCAACTTCTTTATCCTTCTTGTAAATGTGTTTGGCAAAATGCTCCTTGTAGGCCAGCTCAGCTTCCATCATTGTAGGAAAAGATTTGTATGCAGCACCGGCAAAACCTTCCACCTGCTGTTTACAATCGTTCCAGCTGGTATAAATACCGGGTTCTTTCCCTTTCCATACAACGTAATATTTGGGCTGATTCTTGCTCATGTGGCTGCAATGTTAGCAAAAGTATCGTTAACGTTTTCTTTGGCATGTTTCTTTCTGATAATTCTGCATCTTTGCAACGTAAATAAATTTTTCTATGAAGAAAGCGATTTCACTAGTTGTATTTGTTTTGATGAGCCTGGCAACCTTTGCTCAAACAACGCCTTTAATTGTTCAGCTCGACAACAGCAACAATCCATACCTTGTTCATGCCGTAGCTGCAAAAGAAAATTATTACAGCATCGGCCGTATTTACAATATCAGCCCAAGAGTGTATGCTCCTTATAACGGACTTGATCTTGCCACACCAATGAGCATTGGTCAGCAGGTAAAAATTCCGTTGAATGAAATTAACTTCTGGCAAAAAGGAACAAGAAAAGATAATGAAGCGGTGATTCCCGTTTACCATATAGTAAAACAGGGCGAAAATGTGCAACGCATCAGCCAGCTGTTTAAAACAGATAATGAATCGGTGAAATCATGGAACAATCTTTCTTCTGATGCAGTTGCTGCAGGCACTAAAGTGATTGTTGGATTTTTAAAAGTGGATAAAACATTATCTCCGCTTGCATCGCAGGGAATGAGTATACGCAGCGAGCCAAATATTGTAAAACAGCAACCAAAGCCTGAAGTAAAAAAGGAAGAGCCTAAGCAGGAACCTCCGGTTGTTGTGAAGAAAGAAGAACCAAAACCTGAAGTGAAACCACAACCTGTTAAACAGGAACCTCCAAAAGTGGAAGTGAAAAAGGAAGAACCAAAAGTTGATGTTGCCGTTGTAACTTATAACGGTACAGGTTTTTTCAAAGATGAATTTAACCGCCAGACGAATAATGGTAAACGTACAACATCAAACAGCGGCGCAGGTTCTGTATTCAAAAGTACCAGCGGCTGGAGCGATGGAAAATATTATGTGCTGATGGATAATGTGGAGAAAGGATCAATCATCATGATTAAAAATCCATTGAACGGAAAAGCAGTTTATGCGAAAGTGCTGGGTGGTGTGGAAGAAACAAGTCCCGGCAGTGGTTTATTATTCAGGTTAAGCAATTCAGCAGCTGCACAACTCGGCATCAGTACAGAGAAATTTAATGCCGATCTTATCTGGTCTAATTAATAAGGAATTGAAATCGTTTAGTTGAATTATCACACAACGAAACAAAGGAGACAATGTACACAAAGTTTTATTTACTCTGTGAACTTTGTCTCCTTTGCGGGCTTTGCGTGAAATGCAAGCCTTACTTTTAGTTTTTATCAGTTACTTTTCTTTACTTCTTCTTTTACCGGTGAGCTTGTTGGGTATAAAACAGCTTTCACCATTTTATCCAGAGTAAGGTATTTCACTGCGGCATTCTGAATGTCCTTTGTTGTCAGTGTGCTGATGAACTGCTCGTAGTCGAGTATGTTTTCAGGATTATCTCCATTGATAAATGCGTTGGAAAAAGCAGAGAGGTAATAGCTGTTGTTCTGTAAACTGGTATGATATTGTTTTTTCCATGTTTCAAGAACCTTGTCCAGATCTTTTTGCTCGGCCCCGTTTTGCTGAATGTTTTTAATGATATCAATCAATGCTGCATATAGCTTGTCAACATTTTCAGGTCCGCAGGGAATTTCTGCTGTAATACTGTAATGTTCATACGGACGCTTCACCAGATCACCATTCAGCCCGCCGCCATACATGCCGCTCATATCTTCACGAAGTTTTTCAATGACTTTGATATTGATCACTTCAATTAAAGCCCTGAACTGGATACGGCTGGTACGATTGTATTCTGCAGGCCCTTCAAAGAACAAATTGATCATGGCCTGTTTATCTTTTCCACGTTTAATGGCAACATCAGTCTTTCCCGGAAGTAAGCGAAGGCCAACATCTTTACAACTGTTTTCTTTTTTCACTGATGGTAATGAACCAAGATATTTTTCCAGCAATGGTTTGGCAGTTACAGGATCAATATTGCCCACAAACGTAAAGTTCAGTCCGTAAGCATTGCCGAAAACTTCATTGTAGATAGCAAAGGAACGATCGAGGTTCAGTTCATCAAATGTTTTTGCTTCGGGAATTCCTTCAGCCCATGGATTGTTATTATAAATAATTTTCTGAACAGTATCCATGTAAGAAGTTGTCGGGTCTTTGCTCATGTACTCAAGGTATCCTTTCTGTTTGCTTACAAAGGAGCGGAACAAGGCCGGGTCTTTTCTCGGCTGTGTAAAATACAGGTAAACCATTTGAAGAAAAGTTTCAAAATCTTTCACACTGCTTGTGCCTTCAACACCTTCTTCATTGTTATTGATATAGGTTGATACATTGAATGTTTTTCCGGCTTTGAATTTATTAATATCAGTTGGCGTCATATTTTTTACGCCCATTTCCTGTACTATCTGTGCTGCATACTGTGCATTGTTTTTGTCAGCAATTGCATATTTCTGGAAACCGCCTAAACGCCATGCATCCATCATTATTTCATCATTTTTATAAGTAGTGGGTTTAATAATGATTGTGATGCCGTTGCTGAGAGTATAGTTTGTTGTTCCCAGTTTTTCATTTTGCGTTGTAGCTGTTACTGTTCCGGGTGCAGGTTCTTTTTCAATCAGCTTTGTTGCAACTGTTTTTTCAACGTATGGCTCAACAGGCCTGGTTGCGGCAGCAATTACATTCTTTTGTAATTGACTATTGTCCGGCAATTTGTTCTTTATGGTTGAAGGTGCCAGCAGCAGCGTAAACGATGTGTTTAATTCAGGCATTTTTGCAGCAGCCTGGTTTATTTCTTCCGGAGTAATTGCAGGAAGTATCTGCTTTACAAAATTGTAATTATTTTCTGCGCCGGGAATTGGTGTGCCGCTTAAAAAATTATTGATGTATTGGCGGATAATATTCCCTGATTCTGATTTATCTGCTTCTTTGAAAGCCTTCTCCGCCGATGTTAACAAGCTGGCTTTTACACGGTCAATTTCTGACTGCAGAAAACCAAATTTCTTTGCACGGTTTGTTTCGGCTATCAATGCATTAATGGCAGTGTTTACATTGCTGTCTGCAACCAGTGCTACTGAAGTAAAGGAAGTATATCCTCTTACGAATGGTGAGTAAGATGTATTGCCAAAAATAAAAGGTGGCTTCTCTTTCTGTGTAAGTTCATTCAGTCTTTGGTTGATCAGTGAACTTAGTAAATTATTGATGAGGCTTGTTCTGAAATCAGCCCATGTTTTTACTTTCGGTGCGGGTTTAACAAAGTTAAAAATCTGAATTATTGTATTGGTTGCTTCATCGTCGGTAACAACCATAGCTTCTGATGTGGTTCTGGTTTTGATTGGTATAATTGAGGGCCGGGGTGTTGTAACTTTTGGGTTCTGGTAATTGCCAAAATGTTTTTGAATGCTTTTCTCTGCTTCAGCCGGATCAATATCACCAACTATTATCACTGCCATCAGATTTGGACGGTACCATGTTTTGTAAAAGCTTTTCAGTGTTTCCGGTTTAAATGTTTTTAATACAACGTCTGTTCCGATTGGTAACCTTGCTGCATATTTTGAACCGTTGAACAGCTTTGGAAAATACTGCCTGCTCATCCTTTCAGACGACCCTTTGCTTAATCTTGATTCTTCCAGCACAACACCACGCTCTTTTTCAATTTCAGTTTTATCAAACAGGTTATTGAATGCCCAGTCTTCCAGTACCGTCATTCCTTTATCAAACATGGCAGGGTCTTCCAATGGTACGGGAAGAATGTACACGGTTTCATCAAAACTGGTATATGCATTTAAATCGGCACCGAACTTAATTCCTGATTTCTGCAGAAAATTAACCAGTTCATTTTTAGGGAAGTTTTTTGAGCCGTTAAAACTCATGTGTTCCATAAAATGCGCAAGGCCAAGCTGGTTTTCATTTTCAAGCACAGAACCTGCGTTCACGACCAAACGCAGTTCAACTTTTTTTGCAGGCTTTGCATTTTTGCGGATGTAATAGGTTAAGCCGTTAGCCAGCTTGCCGGTTTTTACATTTGGGTCTTTAGCAATGGGATCATTTAATTGAAATTGCTGTGCATATGAACCAATGCTGCAAATGAAAACAAGCAAAAATGCAACGATTTTTTTTGTGTTTGTCATACAATCTGTTTTCGTTTATAAAATTGAAGTGAAAGAAATACAAAGTATGCAAAAAGTATATAAACCTTTTTATGCACCTCATTTTTTTGTGAACAAAAAATCAAGATTAACAATGGCTTCGCAGCGTCTAAAACCTGTAGCCCCTCAGAAAATCTTCAATCAGCATTTTCTTTTTTCCCTCGAGCTGAATTTCAAGAAGATGAATATACCCGTTACTGCAGCGGAATTTCAGAAACGTTTTTCCATCAGTTACATATTCATCACCAGTCTGGATAAATGCTGGTTCGATCTCTTTTTTTGAACGGTAAATTTTCAGCATCTTACCATCAAGCGTTGTAAAAGCACCGGGAAAAGGAGAGAGGCCACGAATGAGATTGTGCACTTCATCAACCGTTTTACTGAAATCTATTTTACAGGTTTCGGTGAAGATTTTAGGTGCATGTTTGAGTTGTGAATGGATCGTTGAACTTTCAGAATCGTTTACTGACGCTTGTGGTTTCTCCTGTATCGTTCCATCAATCAATCCTTCCACTGTTTTGACTAACAGTTTTGCGCCCACTTCTTTCATATGATCGTGTACTTCACCTGCAGTATCGTTTTCTCCAATAGGAAAAGAATCCTGCAGCAGAATATCACCGGTGTCAATTTCATGTTTCAGCTTAAAAGTTGTAACGCCGGTTTCTTTTTCGCCGTTAATCACTGCCCAGTTAATGGGAGCAGCACCACGATAGTGCGGCAACAAGCTTCCATGCACATTGATAGTGCCCATTGGTGGCATATTCCATACTGCTTCGGGCAACATGCGGAAGGCAACCACAATCTGCAGATCGGCTTTCAGTTCTTTCAGTGTTTGAAGAAATTCAGGATTTCTCAGTTTCTCCGGCTGCAATACAGGAATGGAATATTCAACTGCATATTTCTTTACAGCACTTTCGTTCATCTTCATGCCACGGCCTGCCGGTTTATCCGGTGCAGTAATGACAGCTACAACATGGAAACCCGACTGCACCAATGCATCCAGCGATGCAACTGCAAATTCAGGTGTGCCCATAAAAACAATGCGTAAAGAAGATTTATCAGCCATGCGGCAAAAGTAAATGAAAGAAGGAGAATGGAAAATTGAGAATAGGAAATTGAAAAGCTAACGGTCTATTTTTACCTGTTTTTTCTTTTTTAGAAATCCTTGCATAACTTAATAAAATGAAAGATCAGATTTCTGACGAAGTCAAAGACCTGCATAGTCAGGTTAAAGGAATGCTTGTAAAAAAGATGGCAGAAGAAGATATCTTGAAAAAACTCCGTGAAAGCGGAATCAAGAAAGACTATGCAATTCTGATAATTGAAAACGCAAAAGAAGACATCGATAAATTCAAAAATTTCAAAGTGTCTCTCTTTATAGGCCTGTTCTTAATAGTTGGAGGTATAATTATTAATATTCTTTCATACAGAATTGCTGAAGCAGCAAATTCAATCTTTTTCTATCTTTTTTGGGGAATAATTGCCGTGGGAATAGTAACGGTTGTGAAGGCTTATGTTTTATTCAAAAGCTGACGTTTTTCTTACAACTTATCACTTATCACATACCACTTACAACTCAATTCAGTTCCGGATCATCCACTTCAATAATTTTATCTTCCTGTTTTATTTTGGTGAGATTATTCCTTTGCAGAATTTCTTTTGCAAGATTGAGATAGTTGACTGCTCCCTTACTGTCGGCATCGTACAGAATAACCGGTTTGCCAAAGCTGGGGGCTTCACTTAAACGTGTATTGCGGTGGATAATTGAATCGAACACAATTCCTTCAAAATGGCGGCGCACTTCACTTACCACCTGGTTACACAGGCGCAAACGTCCATCGTACATCGTCATTAGAATTCCTTCAATCACCAGTTGCGGGTTAAGCCTGCTTTGAACAATTTTGATGGTGTTCAGCAATTTGCCCAAACCTTCCAATGCAAAAAATTCTGTTTGCACAGGAACCAGGACAGAGTCGGCACCAGTTAATGCATTTACTGTGATTAAACCCAGCGATGGAGAACAATCAATGACAATAAAATCGTAATCATCCTTTAATGGCTCCAGCAAATGTTTCAGCACCGATTCACGGTTAGGCTGATTGATCATTTCAATTTCTGCACCCACCAGGTCAATATGAGAGGGAATTAAATCAAGATGAGGGATTTCACTTTTCAAAACCACATCCTTTGCATTGGCATTGTTTACAAAACAATCGTACAGGCTTTGCTGTATATTATGCAAATCAAACCCAACACCGGTTGTGCTGTTTGCCTGCGGATCAGCATCCACCAGCAATGTTCTGTATTCAAGCACAGCAAAACTGGCAGCAAGATTAATTGCTGTTGTGGTTTTGCCAACACCACCTTTCTGATTTGCTATTCCAATTATTCTCGCCATTTTCTTTTTTATGATAAAGTTTCAGGGGTCAGATTATAAATGAATGACTTCGCCCACATGAGGCAGCAGCAATGTTAAATCATTTTTACTGAAATGATCCATCGCTCTTAAAGATTCGATTTCAATATAGGGGAAGGTGTTGAAATGAACACCGATTACTTTGCTGCAATGGAGCAATTGTGCGGCTTTGGCTGCATCCTCATAACCCATTGTAAAATTATCACCAACAGGTAAAATGGCGAATGAAATGGGGCAGCCCTGTGGCACAAGCTGCATATCCATTGTTAAAGCTGTATCGCCGCTGTAATAAATATTTTTATCGGCCATTAAAATAAATCCCATCGGGTTGCCGCCATAACTTCCGTCGGGCAACGATGATGAATGCTGGGCAGCAACACATTTTATTGTACCAAAGTCAAAAGTCTTCTTTCCACCAGTATTCATGGGGTGAATGTTTTCAATTCCCTGTTTCTGCAGCCATAAATAAATTTCCCAGTTGCAGATAACCATTGCACCGGTACGTTTGGCAATGGCCACACAATCAGCAATATGATCTTCGTGCCCATGACTTACGAGAATATAATCGGCTTCAATTTTATCAATGTCAACAGAAGCAGCAAGCGAGTTAGGTGTAATAAACGGATCGAAAAGTAATTTCCTGCCTTTTACGTCTATACTGAAACAGGAGTGGCCATAATATGTAAATGTCATAACCGGTAAATTATCAGTTACTGAATGAAATTTTCATCGGCACTCATTTTAGAAATGCCATGTTGACAAAAATAAGGCTTCGGCATAATATTCGGGTACAATAGTTTTCCCCGTAAAAAGGAATAAAACCGGCTGTAAAAAAACAAACTACCGGCGATTTTTATATTTAGAACTTTATTGAATTATGAGAAGAATAGCAGGTTCGTGGATATTTTTATTTATACTGTTAATCATTGATCTGTATGTTTTCCAGGTGCTGAAATCTGTTGCAGTAAGCTGGTCGCCTAAAACAAGAATGATTGTTCTGGGTATCTACATCGGTATCAGCTTGCTCTCGTACCTGTTAATGCTGAGTATTGTATTTACCAACTACGAAAACTGGCATAAACTGCTGCGCACTTATGCTTTTGCAATTGTGGTGGGTTTGTTTCTTGGTAAGCTGTTAGCCAGTACTTTTTTTGTGGTGGATGATGTTCGCCGTCTGGTACAATGGGCAGGCAGTTTTATCTTCCCCAACTGGAATTCGAAAAACACAGGCAGCGGAACAGGTATTACACGTTCTGCGTTTTTAAGTTGGGCCGGACTTGCTGTTGGTGGTGGTTTATTTACATCATTACTTTACGGGTTTGGTAACAAGTATCGTTACAACCTGCAGAAAATTCCACTCAGCTTCAGCAACCTTCCTTTCGCCTTTAAAGGGTTTAAGATTATCCATATCAGCGATATTCACAGTGGAAGTTTTACCGATAAAGAAGCAGTTAAAAAAGGGATTGATAAAATCAACAGGCAAAATGCAGATGTGATTTTATTTACAGGCGACCTTGTGAACTATGCTGCGGAGGAAATGAATGAGTATAAAGACATCTTCAGTCAGTTGCGTGCAAAACACGGAGTATATGCCACACTTGGTAATCATGATTATGGTTTCCCCACCGGTAGTTCAAGAGAAGATGTGATGGAAAAACAACTTCGGAACGCTGAGGCTGTGAAACAGGTGCATAGAGAAATGGGCTGGCAATTACTCAGCAATGATCATGTGTTGATTGAACGAAATGGTGAGCAAATTGCAGTGCTGGGCATTGATAACAAAAGTGCAAAAATGAATTTTCCTTCATTTGGTAAACTTGATGTTGCTCATGCACCCGTGAAAGATGTTCCTTTTAAAATATTGATGAGTCATGATCCATCGCACTGGAACGGCGAGGTAACCAGCAACTATACCGATATTGATCTTACACTTTCCGGTCATACACATGGTATGCAGTTTGGTGTTGAAATTCCCGGTTTTCGATGGAGCCCTGTAAAATATGTGTACAAGCAATGGGCCGGGTTATACGAGCAGGATAAACAAAAATTATACGTTAACCGTGGTTTTGGATTCATCGGTTATCCCGGCAGGGTGGGCATTTTACCGGAAATAACTTTAATTGAGCTGGTTTAATTTTTACAATGCTTAAACTATCTTGCGGTGCGGAAGTCAACTATACCGACCGTTTTTTATGTTTAAACCACTTATTCATCTGTTCATTATTTTACTGTCATCTGTTTCGTTGTATGCACAGGAGCCGGTTGTTGATACCGTTTCTGTAAACATTGATTCAATTGAAATGGAAGTTGATGCGTTTCTGAATATGCTTGATTCCCTGAAGCAGCCGAAAAGTTATTTTCAGATAGGTGTTGGCGGAGGAAATATGCAGTATAGTGTAAGCAATACAGCTTTAAATGCACAGCAGGTGCAAAAGAAATTGAGCCTTAACCCGGTGGTTGCTTATTATGATAAAAGTGGATTTGGAATTGCTTACAACGGATTTGTTGCAGTTGAAAACGGAACATCTTCCTATTATCAGCATACGGTTACACCATCGTACGATTTTGAAAAGGGGGAGAAATTTGGCGCCGGAATAACATACACAAGATACTTTGTTTCAAAGTCGGGTTATGCACTTGCATCTCCATATAAAAATGATGTGTATGCTTATGCCGAGTATAAAAAATGGAAGGTGAAACCTTCATTGTCGTTTGGTTTTGCCAATGGAAAAATTTCTCAGTATTCTCAAACGGATACTTTTGCAGTTTTAAAACGGTATTTACGTCCTGATACAATTGTTTATTTTAAGCAATACGATACTGTACATGTTAAACTAAGGGATTATACCGCTATTGCCTCATTACGAAGCAGCTTTACATGGGATGGTTTTACAGACAAAGATTACTTTACTTTTTCATCTTCATTGCTGTTTTATTTTGGTTTAAGTGATTACAGTGTTGAATATATTTCCAAGAACAAATTCACACAGGATTTGGTGCAGTATTTCAGAAAAAACAGACTTGCTGCGTACAGGTTTTCAAAACAATTTTCATTGTTTCAAACATCGAGAAATTATAATGATGGAGGATCGTTTAATCTGCAATCGCTGGGGTTGAGTATTGATGCAGCATGGTATATTGGTAAAGTATATATTAATCCCCGTGCGTATTTTGATTACTATCTACTGAGCAGTAATAATAAGTTCAGTGCTTTGTTTACTGTACAAACCGGGTTGATGTTTTAAATATATGTTCATGTTCTTAACATATTTTTACATTGTAAAAAAAATGCTTGGCATTTAATTCGCCGTTATATAATCAACTAAAAATAAAACAGAATGAAAAAGTATCTTGTAATCCTTCTTGCAGCTTTTGCAGTTTCTTCAACTTCATTTGCTCAATTCAAAATTGGTCCTAAGCTCGGAGCCAATATGGGAAAAATTGATGGCAGCGGGTTCAGCGAAAAATATTCACTTGGTTATCATCTTGGCGCTTTTGCTGAAATTCCTCTTGGTAAAAAATTCGGGATTCAACCCGAAGTTTTATGGAACCAGATCAATGCCGACACTGTTTCAGGATTCAGTAATTTGTACAGCCAGCTTGATGAAAATGTAAAAAACCCTCAGTTGAACTATCTGAGTATTCCGATTCTGCTCAGCTACAAGCCTTCAAAAGCCCTTTCTCTGCAGGCTGGTCCACAATTTGGTATTCTGCTTAACAAAGACAAGAACCTTATTGATAACGGAAAGGAAGCATTTAAAAGCGGAGATCTTTCAATGCTTGTTGGTGCACAACTGAATATTATGAGTTTCAGAATTTACGGACGCTATGCCATCGGCTTACAAAGTATTAATGATCTTGGCAATCAGAAAGACTGGAAAAGCACAGGCTTCCAGGTTGGTGTAGGACTGGCGTTCTGATATCACACATACATAATTTTGAGAAGGCTTCATCTTGAAGCCTTTTTTTATGCGTTACATTTATAAACGAAAATCTACTGTATGAATGCAGAAACAGGAAAATGGATGATGCTGGCAGGAGTTGTTTTGTTTGTTGCCGGCCTGGTTATTTATTTCTTTTACGATAAACTTAGTTTTATCGGGAAATTGCCCGGTGATATCCGTATTGAAAGAGAAAGTTTCCGTTTTTATTTTCCCTTTACCACAATGATTATCCTGAGTGTTCTGTTTTCTGTACTGCTGAAAATTATTAAACGTTTTATGTAATGAACGGGAGTGTTTCAGCCATACTTACGGAAGCCGGTATTGCTGCATCAATGCAGGTGCAGCAAATAAATGGTGGCGATATTAATGAAGCGTATAAACTGTATAATCATAACCGGCAATATTTTCTGAAAGTAAATGATGCTTATGCTTATCCAGGTATGTTGCACAAGGAGGCATTGGGTTTGCAAACCTTGCGGGAAAACAGTCTGTTTATTATTCCGGAAGTATTGAAAAACGGTGTTACGGGAAATAAACAATTTCTTTTGATGGAGTGGGTTGAGCGTTCAAATCCCTGTGAAAACTATTGGGAAATAATGGGAGAGCAACTTGCATTTCTTCATCAGCAAACAAGTGCAAATGCAGGTTTTTTTCATAATAATTACATTGGCAACCTGGAGCAATTGAATCATGAAACAACGGAATGGAGTACTTTTTATGCTGAGTTCAGGTTGCAGCCGTTGATAAAGAAATTGCTTCAGATGAAGGTTTTCTCAGCAAAAGAGCAGCAATTCGCCAATCGTTTATATCAACGTTTACCGCAACTTTTTCCCAATGAACCACATGCTTTGCTGCATGGTGATTTGTGGGGCGGCAATCATTTCCCCAATGAAAAAGGGTTGCCGGTGCTGATTGATCCGGCAGTTTATTATGGCCACAGGGAAATGGATATTGGTATGACAGCTTTGTTTGGCGGTTTTCATCCTGCTTTTTATACTGCATATAATTATCACTATCCACTTGAAAGTGGCTGGCAGCAAAGGTTGCAGCTAACACAGCTATATCCGCTGCTGGTGCATGCCGTACTGTTTGGAGGGCATTATGTATATCAATCTGCAGAAATTTTACGCAATTCAGGAAGTTAAATGATCCTTGAAAAAACGGGTTTTTCCCAATGAAACAGAGTTATTAAGAATGTGAATAACCTTTTTGTTTAGAATGTTTGTTTATAATTGAATTTATTCTAAATTCATTCCTGAAATTTTCACAACAAACCCATTTAAATTCTAAAACTAAAAACAATGGCAACAAAAAAAGCAAAAAAAGCTGCTCCTAAGAAAGCCGCTAAAAAAGCTGCTCCAAAAAAAGCAGTAAAGAAAGCCGCTCCAAAAAAAGCCGCTAAGAAAGCTGCTCCTAAAAAAGCTGCTCCTAAAAAGAAATCAGCTCGCAAACCAAATGCTGCTTTCATGAAGGCGCTTACTCCAAGTGCTGAACTGGCTGCTGTAATTGGTAACAAGCCTGCTCCACGTACTGAAGTTGTAAAAAAACTTTGGGTTTATATCAAAGCAAACAAACTGCAGGATGCAAAAAACAAACGCATGATCAATGCTGATGCTAAACTGAAGCCTGTATTTGGCGGTAAAGCTCAGGTGTCAATGTTTGATATTGCAAAGCTTTTATCAAAGCACCTGAAATAAGATTTATTTCACTGGAAATAGAAAGGGCATCATCCGATGCCCTTTTTTATTGCCCGAAACTTAACATACAAATTGATGTTTGCGTTGTAACTTAATAGAAACTTTTGTTATGAACATCTTTGTCATTTCCATAACAGTTATTGTTTGCATTGCTCTTCTTGTTTTTTTTATTGTTCGTAATCAAAAAGATGAAAAGAAATTTGAACAGCAATTAAAAGATGATTTCCGGAAATCAAAAAATGAAGAAGGCGATTCAGAAATTGACAATGTTTTAAAATAACAGTCTTCTTTTTTTATTTCAGTTTCCATCGTAAGCCGGCGTACAGCATCCGTCCGCTTATTGGTCCCCAAACCAACGAAGCATCGAAGTGCGATCCAAATGGTTCTTCTGCTGCAATGATTGCATTTTTCTGATAGTAACCTGTAAGGTTTTCGCCCCCGATATATAAATCAACCGGCTGCTTTTTCCCTACTGTTTTGCTTACCTGGGCATTCATGATCACATAATCAGGTGATGTTGCAGGCTGCTGATGCATGGTTGGATTAGATGTTGTTGAAGGAATACGTTTGCTGCTGTTGTAATTAACGGTATAATCAAATTTCCAGCTTTTTACTTCGTATGCAAGATTAGCGAATGCCCTGTTTTTAGCAGTAAACGGCTTTTGTAATAACTGATTGCTGTACGTTGTTTTTACATCAAACAAACGGTAGGCAAGCCGTACATCAAAGTTTTTAAAAGGTTGCGTGTTTAACTCAATCTGGAAACTGTTGGAATATGATTTGCCATTTAAATTGTAAAACCTGATTTTATTTACATCTTCAAGATCTGCAACAATCTGCTGCGTAAAATCATTTCTGAAAAAATCAAGTGCAAGACTTGCATTGCGGTTAAAAAGCCTGAACTGCTGATCAAAACTGATGCCTTTGTTCCAGGCAATTTCAGGATTTAAACCATACGCTTTCCCTGTAACTGCTGTAATAATTTCCAATGTTCTTGAGCTTACAAACACACCTGTGTTTTCAGCAAAAATATTGGCAGTACGCTGACCTCTTCCTGCACTGATTCTGAACGTGCTTCCCTTTACCGGTTCATAACGCAGGTGCAGACGTGGAGTAACAAACCAGCCGTACAAATTATTATCGTCGGCACGAATACCTGCCACAATACTGAATTTAGTCAGGTAATCGTAGGTGTATTCAAAGAATGCACCGGGAACTGTTTCGGTTCTTTTGTAACCGGTTGAATTAAATGTTTCATCATACTTATCATACACAAAACTTAAACCTGTTCTGAATTTATGTGCTGTGTTGCCAATGATGGACTGATAGATAAGGTTGCCATAAAAATTCTGTTGTTTGGCATTGTAGGTTGTTAAGCCAAAATAAGAATTCTGCTGATGATTAAATGCCGATAACTGAAGCCCGATACTTTTGTATTTCTTTTCAGGAAAAACATAACCAGTTTTTGCAAATGCTTCATAGCGGCGTACGTTGATCCCGAGTCCGTATTTATTTGTGGTAAGTTTATCCGCTTCTGGATTGAACGTTACTTCTCCACCTGTTTTATTATCCGTCAGGGCTTTAATACCAAATTGTACAATCCAGCCGTTGTTGTCTTCATATTTCCACCGGTTAATGCCGCTCCATACTGCGCCTGTTGGTAAATCACGAAAACCATCTTTATTAAAATCAACTTTATGATTGTTGAGAAAGTCATTGTGAAGCAGCAATGTTGTACTCCACTTTTTTCCGATCTTATGGCTGAGGTTGAGGTTTGCATCAAACTTTCCCATATCATTCTGGTAAAGATTGAAATAAAGTTTTTCTGATTTTTCAGGTTTCTTCAGTTCAATATTGATTTGCCCGGCTATGCTTTCAAATCCATTCACAACAGAACCGATTCCTTTTGTAAGCTGGATGCTTTCTATCCACGGCCCGGCAATGGTATTTAAACCCATTGGTGTAGCGAGCCCTCTTGGACCAGGAAGATTTTCAACAGTAAGTTGAGTGTAATTGCCGCTTAATCCCAGCAGTTGTATTTGTTTTGATCCTGTAACAGCATCGTTGTACGACACATCCACCGAAGGATTTGTTTCAAAACTTTCGCTGAGGTTACAACAGGCAGCTTTAAACAATTCCTTTTCCGTCATAATTTGTGTACGAACAGGATTTAGTGCTGCAATATACAGTGAACGTTGTTTGGCGTTCACTACCACTTCGCTTAATTCTTTTCCTTTTGCCAGTACAATCACCAGTGCTTTCATATCGGCAATATCAATTGTATCGGCTTTATAACCGGTGTAGCTGATGATTAATTTGTTTGCCGTTTCAATTTGCTCTATTGCAAATACACCGTTACTGTCGGTTACAACTCCTTTGCCGGATTGCAGCCATTGAATAGTTGCTCCTTGTAATGGGTGCAGATGACCTTTGTTTGTTTCTTCCAGTACAACCCCTTTGATAACTGTTGCAGATGTATGTTCTGCCGTGGAATGATCATCATCGCCATCTTCATGTGTTGACATCATCCCCAATTCTCTGTAATGGCAGCAGGAGGGAAGATTTTTGTAGGTATTATCATTGGCTTTCATTTCACCAATATCATGACCTGCTTCCACAATTCTTTCTTTTACTTTTTGGGGTGATGTTTTCTCTGCATTATAAACGAGTGTGATCATTTTTGTATGTACATTCCAAACTGCAGATGTTACACCACGTCCTTTTGCCGCTGCTTCTATACGGTCTTTACACATGGTGCAGGCGCCAGATACCTGGAAAGTAACTGTGCTGTCTTTTATAGTTTTATCCTGTGCTGTTACTGAAATAACAGATAACACAGAAATGATGATAAGTGATAATAAACTCTTTTGCATAAAATAATATTTAACTGACCCGGTTTGTTTAAATAACTACTTGCTGCAAAACATTTGCAGCAATGGTAACAAAGAGGAACAATTAAATTCTGAAAATGCAATAAAGGATGCTGAACGGTGCTTGCCGGAATAGGGGTGGGGAACTGTTGCCGGCTGTTAACGGAGTGCACACAGAGCTGGCTGCAAAATCATGGTTGGGCAGAGTTGTCAACTCTGCATTTGCCTGAAATTGTTTTGCCAGTGAACTGATAGCAGCTTCAGGAACATACGAGTCTTTGATATGATTATTAAACTCTTTGCTTTCGCAACAGCTTTTGCTGAAAGCGTGCATGTTGCATGACGATGAGCATTTGCCTTTTTGACTGGCAGTGAAATCAATCTTTTTTATCTTACCACAGCAATAGTGCACATATACTGATAATCCCGAAGAGGAAAATCCGTACAGTACAAAAAGCAATAAGATGATTGATTTTTTCATTCAGGGGCAAAGTTACAAGTTTTTTTTAAGGAGAAAAGGCAGGTTTGTTATTGGTTGCTTAAAATGTGCTGACTGATGTTTTTCTCCGGCGGAGAAAAAAATGTTGAAAACTAAACAGTAAGAGGTATTTCAACCTGCAGTTCAAAGCCATAACCGGGCGAAGTAATGATTTTTACAGTTCCGTCAAGCGCCTGTGCCCTTCTGCGGATATTTTCAAGCCCGATGCCTTCTTTCTTTAATGCCTGGTTAAAACCTTTGCCATTATCTTTTACCACAATTTCAACAAGGTTACCCTTCTTTTTTATACTGATCATAATTTCGGCAGCACCTGCATGTTTTAATGTATTGCCAACCTGCTCCTGTAAAATTCTGTACACAGCCCGTTGAATATCGTTATTCATTTCACCGGAAAACTCATCAACATCAACTGTAACCTTCAGCTTACTGGACGTCAGCATTGAATGCACAAGTGTATTCACTTTTTCAGATAATGTAACCGATGAATCGAGCGAAGGAGCCAGTTGATGTGAAAGCCTTCTCAGTTCATAAATTGCTTCATTCATATACAACTTGAGCTGATCAATACGTTCCATTACAATTTCTTTATCATCAAACTCATTTTGAATTATTCCAAGATTTAATAACGAAGCAGCCAGTATCTGTTTTACATTATCATGCAGCTCCATGCCAATCTGCATCCGCTCCCTTTCCTGTGCATCAGCCACAGCTTTGCTGATGCGTTTTTCTTCTTCCATTCTTCTTGTAATATCAATACATGTTACAATGACCGAAGGTTTGTTTTCATACATGATTGCCGATGCAATGATTTCAATATGAAGTATAACCCTGTCTTTGCGGATAAGCCTGATAATGTATTGAGATGTTGAGCTGATTCCGTGAAGCCGCTGCTCATAATTTTGTTTTACTTTTTCAAAATCATCGGGGTGTACAAAATCTTCAATCTTTACATCGTATAACAGTTCTTGCTGACTGTAGCCGATCATATTTATAAAACCGGGATTGCTGTAGCTGAGCTTTTCGTCCTGAATGATAAATACACCCACAAGGTTTTGTTCTACAAGGCTTCTGAATTTTTCCTCACTTTGTTTTAACTGTGCTGTTCTTTCATCTACCAGTTTTTTGAGTACTAAAGGCTGGCGTGCAATAAACCAAACAAAGAAGCCGCCTGTGCATGAAAAAAGAATACCCAGCAGCAGTAATGAAATAAGATTATTCGGTCGTTGCGGTTTTGCAAACCGTGCATATATTTTCCATCCGCCGTTGGGAACTTCCACAATCACCGATTCTTTTTTAGTAAAATGTTCAGGGTGTGGAAGAAAGAACTCTTCTTTGCCTGTATTAGGATTTGTTTTAGATAACTGGAAAACATAAGCACTGCTGAAACTGCTGTCCATTTCTGCTGCACGTATGAGTGTAGGCAGTTTAATGATCACTGCTGAAAATCCCCATAATTTTCCTTCAACAAAAATGGGCAGTCTTCCTACAACACCTGTGTAACCTTGTCTCAATGAAAATGGCCCGGCAAAATACAATTCGTTTTCACGTGCTGCCTTCATGGCTTCCTTGTTCCGTAGGGTATCTTTCAGAATGTCGTAGCCTATTGCTTTTTCATTTCCTTTATAAGGATAAACATGTGTAATTATGCCACCCTGCACAAGTTCCACTGCATCAATAAAGCGGTTGTTGTCAAGAATTTTCTGTGCTAGCAGGTCAAAATCTTTATCTACTTTGTAGCTGGTTGCAATAAAGCTGAGTGTTTTGGTGGCCGATAAACTGTTATTGAGTGCTTTTTCCAGTTTCGCTTTTGCGGTATAGGCGGCTTGCTGTAATTGCTGCTTTTGGTTGTTTCTGAAGTTATAAAGGCGCTGGAGCGAAAAAGCAATTACGAGTAAAAGAAGAACAGAAAATACCAGAATTCCGGCAACAACAGGTTTTTTTACGAAATGTAAAACCTTTTTGGAAAGAAGACCGGGTTCAGTAACAGGGAATTGCCCGAATTGAGGATTTTGCTGAAGCATTGTTTTAAGGTGCTGATCAAATGAGCTTAACAACTGATGAAGTTCAATCCCCGCTCATCGTTACATTACCTTTAAGATATGTAAAAAAAACATCTTATAAAAGGTTTTTCAGAAATATTGTTTCCATTGCCTTGGGCCGGGTACATGAAAAACAAAAATAACCACTCAAGGCTTTGTTTTGATCATTCGTATAACAAACCATTAAATAATTTATTTCCGCAACAGGAAAAGGCAGCAGACTTGGAAAGCTGCTTAAGAAAATAATCACAACTATTATCATGTTTACAGATCAAATAAAAAAAGGATGCCGTTCTCCGGCATCCTTTTTTAACTTATTCATTCTGCTGTTTTATGCATTTGCCATATCAGGAATTGCTTCCGCTTTATAAGCGCCTGCATCAAGTTTTGCTTTTGTTTCTGTAAAGGCTGTTAGTGTTTCTTCAATATCAGCATCTGTATGTGCTGCTGAAGGAATTAAACGGTAAATGATATGGCCTTTTGGAATAACAGGATAAACCACAATTGAAGCAAAGATGTTGTAGTTTTCCCTGAGGTCCATTACCATTGCTGTTGCTTCTTCCACACCACCTTTCATATACACAGGAGTTACAGGTGTGTTGGTGTTGCCAATATCAAAACCTCTGTCTTTTAAACCCTGCTGCAGTTTGCGTGCATTGTGCCAGAGTTTTTCTTTCAGTTCAGGCATTGTTTGCAGCATGTGTAAACGCTTGAGGTTACCAATTACAATAGGCATTGGTAAGCTCTTTGCAAATATTTGTGAACGGATGTTGTAACGGATATAATCAATAATTACTCTTGGTCCTGCCATGAAGGCGCCAATGGAAGCCATTGATTTGGCAAATGTGCTGAAGTAGAGATCAATACCATCCTGGCAGTCCTGCTCTTCGCCTGTACCGGCACCTGTTTTACCAAGGGTGCCAAAGCCATGTGCATCATCAACCATCAAACGGAATTCGTATTTTTCTTTGAGTGCAATAATTTCTTTTAACTTACCCTGATCTCCTGCCATACCGAAAATACCTTCGGAAATAACGAGAATACCACCTTGCCCCTGCTTTTCAATTAAAGCAGTTGCACGTTGTATTTGTTTTTCGCAATCCTCCATATCGTTGTGTTTGAAAACATAACGATGGCCGGGATGTAAACGCAACCCATCAATAATACAAGCATGACTTTCTGCATCGTACACAATTACATCATGGCGCCCGCAAATAGCATCAATTGCACTCATAATACCCTGGTAACCGAAGTTCATCAGGATGGCATCTTCTTTCTTTTCAAACTCAGCCAGTTCTTTTTCCAGTTGCTCATGCAGATTTGAATTACCACTCATCATGCGTGCACCCATTGGATAGGCCAGTCCCCATTCTTTTGCTGCTTCAGCATCCACTTTTCTGATTTCGGGGTGGTTGGCAAGACCAAGATAGTTGTTTAAGCTCCACACGATTTTTTCTTTGCCACGAAACTTCATCCTGCTGTTGATTTCACCTTCCAGTTTGGGAAATGCAAAATATCCGTGTGCCCTTTCTCTGTGCTGACCAATAGGGCCGTAGTTTTTTATCAGCCGCTCAAAAATATCTGCCATATTAAGAAATTGTTATGCGTTAAAAATTGGCGCAAAGGTAAGGCTTTATGGTGAAGGATAAGTGCTTAAAAAAGGTAAAAATCATCCAGTAAAACCAATCATTTTCAACCTGTTCAAATGGTATCTTTGCGACCTAAATAATTTGTATGCGTTCATTTTTTTCATTTTTGATTGTGTTAATGAGTTTACAATCGCTTGCCCAAAAAGTGTCAACAAAGCAAGAACCTGCTGCACCTCAGAGGCCTAAACTGGTTGTAGGAATTATGATTGACCAGATGCGCTGGGATTTTCTTTACCGGTATTATGACCGCTATGCTGCTGCCGGTGGTTTTAAACGTATGCTGAACAAGGGTTTCAGTTGTGATAATACATTGACTCCTTATGTGCCTACAATTACATGTGTAGGCCATTCAAGTGTGTACACGGGTAGTGTGCCTGCCATAAATGGCATGACCGGAAACGGCTGGTGGGATTATGAAAAAAATAAATCAGTGTATTGTACAGAAGATAAAACAGTGAAGACAGTTGGAAGTAATACAACAGCCGGTGAAATGAGTCCACGCAATATGCTTACCACAACTATTTGTGACGAGCTGAAACTGGCAACAAACTTCCGCAGTAAAGTTGTAGGTATTGCTATAAAAGACCGTGGTGGTATTTTGCCTGCCGGGCATAGTGCCGATGCTGCTTACTGGTATGATGGTGCAAAGGGAAAATGGATTACATCAACTTATTACATGAATGAATTGCCAAAGTGGGTAAACAACTTCAATGATAAAAATGTGGTTGATGCATTTTATGAAAAGGGTTGGAGTACATTATATCCGTTATCAACATACGTGCAAAGTACAAAGGATGAAAATGTGTATGAAGCCAAACCTTTTGGAGCAGATCAGAAAGGATTTCCTTATGATCTGAAACGTTTTGCGGGAAAATCGTATGGATCAGTTTCATCAACTCCATATGGAAATACAATGACGATGATGATTGCAAAAGAAGCTGTTACAGGTGAAGCGATGGGAAAAGATTCAATCACTGATTTTCTTGCTGTCAGTTTTTCAAGTACCGATTATGTTGGTCATGCTTTTGGACCAAACTCAATTGAAGTGGAAGATACTTACCTGCGTTTAGACAGAGATCTCGGAGAGTTATTTGATTTTCTCGATAAAACAGTTGGCAAGGGCCAATATCTTGCTTTTCTTACTGCCGATCATGGTGTGGCACATGTACCGGGTTTTATGACAGAAAATAAAATGCCTGCCGGTTTACTGGATGATAATAAGATGGTTGCAGATCTGAATGCTTTGCTGAAAGAAAAATACAATTACGGGAATCTTGTTCTCGGCGGATTTAATTATGAAGTTTGCTTAAACCGCAACCTGATTGATTCGGCAAAACTGAACAAAAGTAACATTGTTGATGATGTGGTTCGTTTTGTAAGCAACATTAAAGGGGTTGACCGTGCATTTCCAATAAATGAATTAATGAATCAGCCGATGAGTTATAAAGTAAAAGAAATGATATCAAACGGATGGTATCCCAAACGTTCAGGCGATGTGCAACTGGTATTAAAGCCGGGCTGGATTGATGGTGGTGCAACTGGTACAACACATGGTTTGTGGAATCCTTACGACAGTCATATTCCTTTGCTTTGGTACGGCTGGAATATTAAACAGGGAAAATCGAACAACGAAGTGTACATGACAGACATTGCGGCAACACTTGCAGCTATTCTCAAAATACAAATGCCTAATGGATGTATTGGCAAGCCTATACTTGCAGTTGTTGAATAAAGATTCTATTTTACAACTGCATATTTAGCAGTTCAGTTGCGAATGGCATTATAGTTGGCATATATCAAATCAATAGCAGTAAGCCCCTTAAAAAGGGGCTTGTCTGTCAAAATGACCAAAGAAAATATTTATGAATCAAAAGAATTTGTTCCTGAGTCCCGGAGATGAAGATGTTGACTTTATGCCAATCATCCCGTTGAATGAATCGGAAGCTGACAATGATGAAACCCTGGAAATAGGAGATGAACTTCCCATTCTTCCCTTACGAAATACGGTTTTATTTCCCGGTGTTGTTTTACCAATAACGGTTGGCAGAGATAAGAGCATTCAGGCCGTTAATGAAGCGTATAAAAGTAATAAGCTGGTTGGTGTTGTTGCACAGAAAGACAGTAATGTGGAAGACCCGGCTGTTGCTGATCTTGAACGGATAGGTACGGTTGCAAAAGTTGTGAAACTGATTAAAATGCCTGATGGCGGAACAACTGTAATCATTCAGGGTAAAAAGCGTTTCAGTATTACTGCAATTACATCAGAAGATCCTTTTTTTAAAGCTGCAATTGAGGTGCTGAATGAAGAGCCTGTTCCTGAAGATGATAATTTTAAAGCAATTGCCGGTTCAATTAAAGATATGGCGGCGCAGATTATTCAACTGTCGCCCAACATTCCCAGCGAAGCTTCTATTATTTTAAAAAATATTGAAAACCCCGGTTTTCTTATACACTTTGTAAGCAATAATCTTAGTGGCGAAATTGCTGATAAACAGAAGTTGCTTGAAACGCAAAACATCAGGCAAAGAGCCGAACTCTTACTTACATTATTGCAGAAAGAACTGCAATACACCGAACTGAAGAACAAAGTAACCAACAAAACAAGGACTGAGCTTGATAAGCAGCAGCGGGAATACTTTCTTCATCAGCAAATGAAAAGTATCAAGGAAGAGCTTGGTGGCGACAGTAATGACCTTGAGATTCAGGAAATGAAAAAGGAAGCCGAGCAAAAGAAATGGAGCGAGGCAGCTAAGGAAATGTTCAGCAAAGGCATACAAAAGCTGGAACGTATGCATCCTTCAACTCCTGATTATTCAGTAGTGTATAATCATCTTGATCTGTTGCTTGATTTGCCGTGGGGTGAATTCACAGCAGATCAGTATGATTTAAAAAAAGCGAAGAAGGTTCTTGATCATGATCACTACGGTATTCAGAAAGTAAAAGAACGTATCCTGGAATATTTAGCGGTGCTGAAACTGAAAGGCGATATGAAAAGCCCCATTCTTTGTTTACTTGGCCCTCCCGGAATTGGTAAAACATCGTTGGGGAAAAGCATTGCATCAGCATTGGGAAGAAAGTATGTACGCATCAGCCTGGGAGGTTTGCATGATGAAAGTGAGATAAGAGGTCACCGCAAAACGTATATCGGCGCAATGCCGGGCCGCATATTACAATCATTACGGAAAGTGAAATCATCAAACCCGGTAATGATTTTAGATGAAATTGATAAAGTGGGGAGTGATTTTCGTGGCGATCCTTCCAGTGCATTACTTGAACTGCTCGATCCTGAACAGAATCACACCTTTTATGATAATTACCTGGAACTTGAGTATGATTTAAGCAAAGTGCTTTTCATAGCAACTGCAAACAGCATTGCCAACATTCAACCTGCATTAAGAGACAGGCTGGAAATAATTGATCTGAGTGGTTATGCTGTTGAAGAGAAAATTGAAATTGCCAGAAGCTATCTTGTTCCCAAACAAAAAGAAGCACATGGATTGATAAAAATGCAGTTTAAAATCAGCGATGTTGTATTGCGAAAAGTAATTGAAGATTATACACGTGAAAGTGGTGTTCGGGAACTGGATCGTCAGCTGGCTTCCTTAATGCGTTCGCAGGCAAAAGAATTTGCAATTAAAGGAAAGCTGAAGGCAACGTTAACTGCAAATGATATTGAAAGAATTCTGGGCAAACCACGCTACAGTAATGAAATGTACAAAACAGCTAACATGCCCGGAGTTTCTGTTGGTTTGGCATGGACGGCAGTTGGTGGCGATATCCTGTTTATTGAAACAAGTTTAACCGATGGTAAAGGCGAGTTGCGTTTAACCGGTAATCTTGGAAATGTAATGAAAGAAAGCGCCACAACAGCATTGAGCTATTTACAGGCTAATGCAAAAAAAGCGGGTATTGACGCTGAAGATTTTCAGAAGAAAAATATTCACCTGCATGTACCTGAAGGCGCAGTGCCGAAAGATGGACCAAGTGCAGGTATTACCATGCTTACATCAATAGCGAGTGCATTTACCGGCCGGAGGGTGAAGCCTTTTCTTGCAATGACGGGTGAAATTACTTTGCGTGGACAGGTGCTTCCTGTAGGTGGAATTAAAGAAAAAATTCTTGCAGCAAAGCGTGCAGGCATTAAAGAAGTGATCATGTGCTGGCAAAATGAAAAAGATGTGCAGGAAATAAACTCACAGTATATCAAAGGCATGAAATTTCATTATGTAAAAACCATGCAGCAGGTACTTGATCTAGCTCTTACATGAGCGGTTGCAACTGGTGTATGTATATAACCGTTTATACTAAGTTTACAAAGTAATGACATCTACGAAAGAATTCACATACTAATATTGCAATCAAAGCAGGGATTCATTTCCCCGCTGGTTGTTTTAAGGGTTAAAAGAGTTTCCCCCATTTCAATGGGGGAATTTTTTTATAGCTGTGTACAAACTCTCATTCCTTATTCATCAGTCACCTTTCTTTGTTATCTTCGCCGCCTTGTAATACAGGTGAAATTTGAATGTTATGAGTAATCAGAAAGAAATTGTAATGAGTGGTATCCGTCCAACAGGATACCTGCACCTTGGAAATTATTTTGGTGCCATGCGTAATTATGTAAAAATGCAGGAAGAGTATGAATGTTATTTTATGGTGGCCGACTGGCATTCACTTACAACGCATCCCGATACGAAAGAATTAAGAGAAAATGTAAAAAGAGTTTTTGCTGAGAATATTGCATGCGGCCTTGATCCTGATAAAGTGGCGTTTTATTGCCAGAGCCATGTGCCGGAAACAGCTGAGCTTTATCTTTACCTGAATATGCTTTCGTATAAAGGTGAACTGGAAAAAACAACCACTTTTAAAGATAAGGTTCGCCAGCATCCTGATAATGTAAATGCAGGATTACTTACTTACCCGGTTTTGATGGCGGCTGATATTATTTTACACAGGGCCAAATATGTTCCGGTAGGAAAGGACCAGGAGCAGCATCTTGAAATGACCCGCAATTTTGCCAACCGTTTTAACCACCGCTATGGCGAAGTATTTCCTGAACCTGCTGCGTTTAATTTTGGTGGTGAATTATTGAAAGTCCCCAGTCTTGATGGTACCGGCAAAATGAGTAAGAGTGAAAACCAGTATGCCACAATTTATCTTGCCGACAGTGATGAACTTATACGCAAAAAAGTGATGAAGGCAAAAACCGATGCTGGCCCAACTGAACCAAATTCAGTTAAGCCAGACTATATTGAAAATATTTTTCAACTGATGCGATTGGTAAGTTCGCCGGATACACTTCAGAAATTTGAAGATGATTTTAATAATTGTGTTATCCGCTACGGCGATATGAAAAAACAGTTGGGCGAAGACCTGGCCAATTTTGTTGCACCCATCCGTGAAAAAGCAGCCTCTATTCAACGCGATGATGCTTACCTGGAAAACGTAATGCGTCAGGGAGCAAAAAAAGCAAGAGAAAGTGCTGCCAGAACCATTAAAATGGTGAGAGAAGCAATGGGGCTTAATTATTTTTCACACAGTTCCTGAATGACAGGAGAAAACCGTTATCTTAGGCGGTCTAAAACAACCAGAACGAATAAAACACTCCAATCGGGGATGGGATTATGGCAAAAAGTAAAAAACCAAAACATGTAGCAATTGCTGGCAATATAGGAGCCGGTAAAACAACCTTAACTGAAATGCTGGCCAAGCATTACAAATGGATTCCCCAGTTTGAAGACGTGGATCATAATCCATATCTAAACGATTTTTATGAAGACATGCCACGCTGGAGTTTTAACCTTCAGATATATTTTTTGAACAACCGCCTCAACCAGGTACTGGAAATTCAAAGAGGTACGGAAACGGTTATTCAGGATCGAACCATCTTTGAAGATGCTCATATTTTTGCTCCCAATCTTCATGACATGGGTTTGATGGGAAAGCGTGATTTTGATAATTACTTTTCTTTCTTCTCCACATTAAAAACAATGGTATCACCTCCCGATCTTTTGATTTATCTCAAAGCATCAGTACCAACTTTAGTGGCACAAATTCAAAAGAGGGGCAGGGAATATGAAGAAAATATCCGCCTTGATTATCTTAAGAAACTGAACGATTATTACAACAAATGGATAGATAATTACAAAGAAGGAAGTTTGCTTGTAATAGATGTTGATAACAACAAGTTTGCTGAGAACGAAGAGCATTTTGGCGAAATCATCAATAAAATTGACTCTCAGTTGTACGGGTTGTTTTAATTCTGATAACACTCGTTTCAATGAAAGTGTATGTATAGATTATTGAAGACAAACCTTCATTTTCTTTGGTTGATTTTATTCTTTGTTCTGCATAATTATAATGAATTTCAGAATCATTTTTCTTTCCGGGATATTGTTACCTTTTCTTTGATAGTAACTGGTTTTTCTTTCTTTTTATTCATAGGCAGCAGATATTTTTTAAAGGACGGCAAGAAAGCAGGTATTCTTACAACAGTCATTATTGCAGTTTGTCTTTTTTTTGGTGCAATTCAGGATGCGCTTTCTTCAAGTTCTTTTACTGTAAATGTTGCAGCATTGGAAGTATTGCTTTTGATCTTTTTTATTATTCTTTTGGTGTTGACTGTTCTGCTGTTCATTTATAAAGGCGCTCTGCAAAAAAAAATACTCTACCTGAATTTGCTTTTTCTGTTGAATATCCTGTTTGAATTGCTGAGGTTTATAATAACAAATCAAACAAATACATCTGGAGATAATCTGCAGCTTGCCGGTTTCAGAAAAACGAATGTAAGTGCCAGGCCTTCAGTATATCTTGTCATTCTCGATGACTACACTGGCATTTCTGTTTTGAAAAAGAAATTTCTGTTTGATAATTCAGCTTTTTATCAAAGCCTTGCAGGCAAAGGATTCCATATAGCCGACAGTTCTTTTTCGAATTACAAACTCACTGTTTTGTCAATGGCCTCCATGCTAAACATGGATTATATTGGCAGTTACAGGAAATTAGCAGAAAATAAAAACTACAGTTATAAAACTGCTTTGAAAGAAATCAAGTTTAACAAAGTAACCCGTTATCTGAAACAGGAAGGATATAAAATTATAAATTACTCTTTTTTTGATTTTTATGAAGCACCTGCAAGTGTACGGAATGATTTGTGGGGAGGTAACATCCGCATTCTTATCAACCAAACACTGTATGGCCGGGTAATGAAAAACCTGCCTTTCTTTTTGGCGAGAAAAAAAATCACTTCCAGGTTGCTGAATAATCTGAACGATGAATATATTAATCAGCTTAATTATTCATTAAATCAGTCAATAATTAATGAGCGGCAGAATTTATCAGGAAAGAATATGCCTGTATTTACATACATGCATCTGAATATTCCCCACGCACCCTATTTATTTGATAGTTCAGGGCAGCGGATAACCGAAAACAGAAACTTTGAGAGTGTTGGTAAGAATTCTGCTTACATCCAGTATCTGATTTATTGCAACAAACGGATTTTGAAATGGGTGGATGAAATCCAGGAAGCTTCAGGCAAAAAAGCTGTAATTATCATTATGAGCGATCATGGAACCTATATGCCCGGAGCCGGGGGAAGGGTATTTGAAAATTTAAATGCGGTATATATTCCGGGATCAAATTATTCAACATGGTACAGTGGAGTAAGTAATGTAAATCAATTCAGATTGTTATTTAATGAACTGTTTGCACAAGAGCTTACAATAAAACCGGATATTACTCCTTAATAGAAAAAATTAAACCCTGCCATGATTGGACAGGGTTTCTTAGCAAACAATCGATTACGACCACTTATACTTTCGGTGCTGCAGCTAAAATTTCTTCACCACAGCCGGAAGCATATTTTTTAAAGTTCTTGACGAACTGTTCAGCTAAAGACTGCAATTTGTTGTCATATGCTGCTTTATCTGCCCATGTATTTTTTGGATTCAAAATTTCTGAAGGAACACCATTGCAGGTAGTTGGAATAGCAAGATTAAACACAGGCATCGTTTCATATTCAACCTGGTTTAATTTACCTGTTAGTGCTGCGCTTATGAGTGCCCGTGTGTAAGCCAGTTTTATGCGGCTGCCCGTTCCAAAAGCACCGCCAGTCCATCCTGTGTTAACCATCCAGACATTTACATGTTCAGTGTTGATTTTTTTGCCCAGCATTTCTGCATACTTCGCAGGATGCAGTGGAATAAACGGTGCGCCGAAACATGCACTGAATGTAGATTTTGGTTCAGTTACACCTGCTTCTGTACCAGCTACTTTAGCTGTATACCCGCTGATGAACTGGTACATTGCCTGACCCTTTGTCAGTTTAGCAATAGGTGGCAATACACCAGTAGCATCGCAGGTAAGAAAAAAGATATTTTTCGGTTGGCCTGCAACGGAAGGTTCAAGTGCGTTGCTGATAAAGTTTAATGGATAACTTACTCTTGTATTTTCAGTAATGGTTTTGCTGTTAAAATCGATCTGGTTGGAGCCTTCAAAGAAAGCTATGTTTTCAACGAGTGCTCCATGTTTAATGGCTTTGAATATTTCAGGTTCTTTCTCTTCATTCAGGTCAATACATTTTGCATAACAACCTCCTTCAAAATTGAATACTGAATCTTCATCCCATCCATGTTCATCATCGCCAATCAGTTTCCGTTCAGGATCGGCACTCAGTGTTGTCTTTCCTGTTCCGCTTAACCCAAAGAAAACTGCCACATCGCCTTCTTTTCCAACATTTGCACTGCAATGCATGCTCAAAACATTCTTAGTTTGCGGCAGCAGGTAATTCAATACCGTAAAAATGCCTTTCTTCATTTCGCCTGTGTAACCTGTGCCGCCAATTAAAATCATTTTATGTTCAAAACTCACTATTGCAAAATTGTTGTTGGGAACACCATCCGTCTTTGGGTTTGCAAAGAAATCAGGTGCCTGAAAAATATGCCAATCGGGTTCAAATGTTTCCAGTTGTTCTTCACTTGGCCGGAGGAATAAATTATACGCAAACAAGTTGCTCCAGGGATTTTCATTTACTACTCTGATATTCAGTTTATAGTTTGAATCGGCACAGGCATAGGCATCTCTCACCCAAATTTCTTTGAGACTGCTGAAATGATCCATCATTTTTTTGTACAGCAGATGAAAGTATTTCTCATCAATTGCCTGGTTAAAATCATTCCAGTGGATGGTGTTTTTCGTAATCTCATCACTAACAATAAATTTATCTCTGGGTGAGCGGCCTGTAAATTTTCCTGTTGAAATACAAAGTGCACCTGTGTTATTTAAAACACCCTGACCAAGGGCAATGGTTTGTTCAATTAATTCATCGGGGCTTAGCTGGTAATATACCTGATCAGACAGGGAAAGTCCAAGACGCAATAATTCCTTTCCAGGGAAAAAAATGGTTGGTACTGACATGCAATTGTTTCTTTTTTGAATTGATCAAAAATAGAGGGTATAACAGAACAAAAAAAATTGCTGCAACGTTTGCGATTAGATAGGATTTAAGAAAAGTTGTATTCTTATTTAAAAAATCTAATAAAACAAATGATGTTGATGATTTATTCAATTCTAACATGGAAATAGGTGAATGACTTGTAAACTTTTTACAAACACGTGTTAGTTTAACACTTTCTGCAGTTAATTTGCCAATGGTTATGATTGAAGAACTGATATATCTTATTTTGCAGCATCTTTCTTGATCCATAAAAATTCTCATATGAAATTTCAACCAGTAAAACCTGAGCTATTTACCAAGAATCGTCAACGTTTTATTAAAGCAATGCTTCCCGGTTCCATTGCAATTTTTGTAAGTAATGATGAATGGCCAATGAATGGCGATGCATTACATGCCTATAAGCAAAACAGCGATCTCTATTGGTTAAGTGGTATTATGCAGGAAGACAGTATGGTGATTTTGTTTCCTGATAATCCTGATCCAAAGTACAGGGAAGTATTGGTGCTTGTACGACCTAATGAACTAAAAGAAAAATGGGATGGCAAACGTCTGCGTGCAAATGAAGCAACTGCAATTTCAGGTATTAAAACCATTGTTTGGGTAGATAGTATCGAAGGCTTACTGCAGGGCTGGGTACATCTTGCTGATCAGATTTATTTAAGCAGTAATGAAAACGACCGCAAATCATCACCTATCCGCAGCAGGGATTACCGTTTCATTGATGAAATGAAGAGTAAATATCCTTTGCACAGTTTTCAGCGTTCAGCAAAAATTATGAAAGAGCTGCGTGGTATTAAAACTGCTGAGGAAGTTGAACTGATGCAGAAGGCAATGGATATTACAGATGTTACATTCCGTCGTTTATTGAAAGTGATTAAGCCCGGAATTCTGGAAAATGAAATAGAAGCAGAAATCTTTCATTCATTTCTTTCGCAGGGATCAACTGGTCCGGCTTATGGAAGTATCATTGCCAGCGGCGACAGGGCACGCATTTTGCATTATGTAAGTAACAATGATGTTTGTAAAGATGGCGAACTGGTGCTCATGGATTTTGGTGCAGAGTATGGCGGTTATTGTGCTGACCTTACCCGCACTGTTCCTGTAAACGGTAAGTTCACCAAACGTCAGAAGGAAGTATATAATTCCTGCCTGCACTTACACAATTATGCAAAAAGTATTCTGAAACCGGGTATCAGCATTATTGATTATACAGACAAAGTAGGAGAGGAAGCAACCAAACAATTTGTAAAAATCGGTTTGATTACAAAAGCTGACGTAAAGAATGAAGATCCTGAAAACAGGGCTTACCGTAAATATTTATATCATGGTATTTCGCATCATCTTGGTATTGATGTGCATGATCTTGGTACAAAAACAGAACCTGTAAAAGCAGGTATGGTGTTTACTATTGAACCGGGAATTTATATTGAAGAAGAACAAATGGGTGTGCGTATTGAAAATAATTACTGGATTACTAAAACAGGTAATAAAGACCTGATGAAGAATATCCCGATTACAGTTGAAGAGATAGAAGCTTTAATGAAGAAATAACAACGTTTATCAACGACACATTCAATGAAACAAATTCCGAATTTATTTACACTACTCAACCTCGTATTGGGCTGTTTGGCTATTATTTTTATTATGCAGCCGGGTGAGCATATTGGTATTCTTGATAATGGTTATTTGCGCATTAATGATAACCCTGAAAAACTGATGTACGCCTCGTTTTTCATTTTTGCCGCAGGCTTGGTTGATTTTCTGGATGGCTTTGTAGCCAGGCTTATGAAAGCTTCTTCAGAAATGGGTAAGCAACTCGATTCTTTAAGCGATGCAGTAACATTTGGAGTCGCTCCGGCAATGATTATGTACCAGTTACTCCGCATGAGCTACCTGCGTGAGCCATCAGCATTAGATACTTCTTTCTGGCTTTTATCGCCTGCTTTACTTATTGCATGCTGCGGGGTTTGGCGGTTAGCTAAATTCAATATTGATACAAGACAAACCACATCATTCAGGGGAGTGCCAATTCCCATGACAGGGTTTGTGATTGCTTCATTGCCATTAATTATCTGGTATAACGAATGGAACCTTGCTGAACTGCTGCACAACCGCTGGGTGTTATATGTTATTACTTTGGTTGTAAGTTATATGATGGTTTCAGATGTTCCGATGATGAGCCTGAAGTTTAAGGACTACAGTTTTAAAAATAACAAACCTAAGTTTATACTTGGAGCATTAGTCATTATTCTGGCTGTGGTATTTCACTGGGCTGCAATTCCGTTCATTTATTTCGTGTACGTTGCGTTATCTTTGCTGCTTCGTAAACAGATCGTTTAATTTAATATTTATACAATGACCTTCACTGTACAGGTAAAAGTAATGCCGCTTAAAGATTTGTTAGATCCACAGGGAAAAGCTGTTATGGGTGGCTTGGGTAATCTTGGCTTAAAAAGTATTACTGATGTCCGCATTGGTAAAAACATCAGCATGCAGATTGATGCTGCAACTGCCGATGAAGCAAAAGCCATTGCAGAAGAAGCTGCGAAGAAACTGCTGGCCAACCAGGTTATGGAGCAATTTGAAATTTCAGTTAATTAAAAGCCCGGTGTAAGGTGAGCGGAGATTGAAGTAAGAAGCAGCAGCTTTTACATCGCACATCGTACATCGCACATCTTCATGCTTTACATTATTCCCACTCCCATTGGTAATTTGAAGGACATGACCTTCCGTGCACTGGAAGTGCTGCAGGAAGTGGATGTTGTTCTTGCAGAAGATACTCGTACAAGTTCTGTACTGCTGAATCATTACCAGGTGCAGAAACCTCTTTCGCCCTACCATCAGCACAATGAGCATAAAATTGTTCAGCATCTGGTTGATCAGTTAAAGGAAGGGAAGAAGATGGCACTACTCACCGATGCTGGTACTCCCGGCATCAGCGATCCTGCATTTTTGCTAGTTCGTGAGTGTGTAAAAAATGATATTGTTGTTGAAACACTTCCCGGTGCAACAGCATTTGTTCCTGCTTTAGTGAACAGTGGTTTACCTGCTACCCGTTTTACATTTGAAGGATTTCTTCCGCAAAAAAAAGGAAGGCAGACTGCTTTAAAATCACTGCAAGCAGAAGAACGAACAATGATCTTTTATGAATCGCCCTTTCGTTTGGTGAAAACGCTGGCAGATTTTATCACCTATTTTGGTGAAGACCGCCTTTGTTGTGTAAGCCGTGAACTCACAAAAAAGTTTGAAGAAAATAAACGTGGCACACTGAAAGAAGTGCATGATTATTTTGCTGTCAAAGGTGTAAAAGGCGAAATTGTTATTGTTGTTGCAGGTAAAGAAGCGTAAATATTATCTTAAAAAAATAAGAAACGCCATTCTGAATGCAGAATGGCGTTTCTTTTGCAGAAGAAAATCAATTGACTTTTAAAATTTCTGACTATGCGTATCTTATTTTTTATTACGTTGCTGGCTGTTTCTTATTCTGTAACTGCCCAGCAATTGTTCCCCGTTCCAGATTTGGTAAAGCAGGCGTTTGATAAACAATACCCCGAAGCAAAAGATTTAAAATGGACAGGTGGACTTGACAACCATACCGTAAAATTTTCCATGAATGAAAAGCAGATGAAAGCTGTTTATACAAAAGATGGGATATGGGTTTCTACTGAAGTACAGTCCAAAATGGAAGAACTTCCAAAAGTTGTTCAGGAAGGTTTTTCAAGTTGTAAATACAAAGATTGGCCGGTAAAGGAAGTAATTGAAGTGACAAAGCCCCGGATTGAAGCAGTGGAATATAAAATTATTGTACAAAAATCAATGATTACAAAAAAACTGCTGGTGTTTGATGCAAAGGGAAGGTTGTATGAAGAACTGCTTTCGTTGTAATCTGCAGGTGTCATTTGAATAAACAGAATCTGTTTAAGAAAATTTATCCTGTAGTATAAGTTGTTACTATTTCTGAGTTGTTGTTTGTAACCGGGACTAAAAAGAGAAAAGGCGCTGAAAGCGCCTTTTCTCTTTTTTAATCATGAACTACTGTTTGATAAATGATAATGTTTGAACTTTTCTGTTTTTCAGCAATATCCTGATGAAATAAGATCCGTTCTGCAGATTGTCCACGTTGTATTGCAGTTGATAATTAACCGGTAACTCTTTAACCAGCTTCCCGTCAAACCCAATAAGTTGAATTGATCTGACCTCAGCAATATTAAGATTGGTAATTTTCATAACCGCCGTAACAGGGTTGGGATATAGCATTGCTTTTACGTCTTTGCCAATATTCACTTTAATTGTTGTGCTGTATAAATAGGTGCCATCATTTCCAACTTGCTTAATACGGTATGACAGAATTTTTTCTTGTGGCTCAATATGTGTGTATCTGTATAACTGTTTACCTGGCAGATTGTTTGTTTGTACTTCAGTTAGTTTTTTGAAGACAGATCCATCGGTGCTGTACTCCACATCAAAATGCGATGTATTGTCGTTTTCAGTTGCCCATGTAAGCAGCACATCTTTTCCGGATAATACTGCAGCGAAATCAATAAACGATGTTGGTATGGCAGTAACAATTCCGCTGGTAACACTGAATGGTGAAAAGCTGTTGTAACCGCTTTGTATTCGGCTGTATCTTCCAGTTGCATCACTAACGGCAGCGCCAACACTACCAAACTGCCATGAAGTTGTAAAGTGTGATAGTTTACTTGTATTCCGGTTAAAGCCGGGTAACTCATCACCGGCAAACCAATATGCTTCAACACTTGCATTGCTGCCTCCCGGTGTTTGTTCTTCAATAAACCATGTACGGTTTACATTTTCAGTTTTGATTGTATCACCGCTGTTACCGTTCAAAAGAACATAAGGAACAACTCTTACACTGAAATTATCCTGTGTACCTGTGTTGTTGATTTTTACAAAGTTTGAATTGAATAATCCTGTACCAACAGGGAAGGTGTTCTGTGCATTATTATTCACAAGCTTCAGTTTGCCAGTGCCATTCGTAATTATGAAATGAGCGGTATCAACATTCAATATTGTTCCGTTTACTGTCAGATTATAATCACCAAGTACAATTTTTCCTCCAATCCATTCGGGCAGTTCTGACGGTACACCTTGTTTCATATCAAGGTTTCCGTTTATTGTAATTGATTTTTTCATTTTCGCCACATGATCAAAACGAAGAGTATCAGTATTGTTCAGTAAATCAAATTCCATTGGGCTGCACCTGTCTATTTCTGTAATTACATATCCACGATTTACAGCAAAGAACATTTTTCTTGAAATAGTTGTTGTTCCGCCAGATGCAAGGAAGAATTGAATACTGTCAGCCTGCAATGTGGCAAACGTTGTGTCTTTTACATAAAATCTAACCCATGCCGTTCCATCCTGTGTACCATTGTTTTTAATGCTGAAGCTGACATTCACACTATCGCCGGCAACAAAGCCACTTGGATTAAAACTGATGGCTCCTGCAAAACTGCGTGCCATATCAGGGGCATCACCAACAATAATGGTACGTGTGGCAAGATTATTATCTTCCCTTTCTTCATCAATCAGGTTTGCCGGATCGGCAATAAGTTTAATCACTTTTACTCCTGAAATAATGGAAGAGTATGTTGCCGTTGCTGCAACGGTTGTATCCTTGCCCGGCTGTATTGCATTAATCGGTACATCTGCTCCTAATTGTATATCATCTACCAAAAATCTTACAATAGTTGCTGTAGATACTTTGCCGCCGGTATTTCGTACAGTACCAACAATGCTGATGTTTTGAGCAAGGTTGGGATTGAGACTGCTTGGAGAAATGTATTGTGATAACTCTTGCAGATCTGATTTACTGTCAACTACACGAATGAAGAAACTGCCTTCATTATTGTTTTCAAGAATTTCGCAGATTGTATTGGCCGTATCGGCAATCACCTTCACTTCGTATGTACCCGGAATAGTAAACATATGAGTGAAGGATGCATGAGCAGCGAAAACTTCACCTGCTTTTATTGTAGTAATTGTATCAGCAGCAAACCAGTTTCCGTTCAGTGTAAACCTTACGGTTACATTGCTTACATCCCGATAACCTGTGTTTCTCACTGCGGGGTAGAACTGATTTGTAGTATTAACTCTTACTATAACCGGGTTGCCTGCTGAATATCCGGCTTCACTGCTTAACTGATATGGTTTCAGATCAGATGAAAGTGTAAACTGCCTGCTGTTGTTTGTTTCATTTGATTCTGTTACTGTATTGCCTGCATCGGCTGTTACTTCAGCAGTTGCACCACAGGCATTATCTGCATAGTTAACTGTGTAAGCATCTGATGTTACCGTAATGCTTGCATTTTCTCCAAGTGAACTTACATTTTTCAAAGCACCAACCTGCACCCCATTTACATTGAATCTCACATCAAAACTTCCTGTTGTGCGTCCGCTGTTTTTTATTACAGCAACAAATTGTGTTGTGCCTCCCGTACTGATGGCAGTAGGAGTCGCTTTGTATGAAGTAATGCTCAATTCTGCTTCAGGCACATCAAAAACAAACTGGTACACATTATTTGTTTCGTCTGTTTCAGTTACTGTTCCTTCACTGTCTGTAACCACTTTTATATAATGCTTGCCTGCAATCATTGCCGGGTCGCTGTAGCTGATGCCTGTTGACGATTTGCCGGCAAGAGAACTGATTACACTTGTTTTAAGTAGTATAAAGGAACCGCCTGGTATTGAATCATAAATTTTAACTGTATGTGATCCCGCAGTTATACATTTTACATTGGCATTCTGTATGCTGAATGCAGTAAGTCCTGTTTTTGAATAACCCTGAATGGTTAAATCCGGCAGATTAGGTTCTGATGCAAGGGCAATGCTTCCGGTGGCTGTCATTGGTATCATCTGCCCATGATAGATTGACGTTGGTATTTGTAAAAACTCATTATAAACATAAGTTGCTGTGGCAGTTATTGTATGAGTTCCGGGTGTGGAGAAAGTGATATTTACCGGGTATGTTTTTTCATCTCCGGGGAACGTACCAACACTTCCAAACACAGGATCATCTGAAGTGAATAATGTTTCTGTAAGCACACCATCAACAAATATTTTCACTGTGTCTTTCCATATCATATCGTACGAACTCCACATGTTGCTGATATTTCTTTCACGATATTTCACTTTTACATTTACAGAACCTGTTGTTCCTGTTATATAGCTGCACGGGCCGCCACTTGCTGTCATAATTGTGCCACCCATACTTGGAGGAGCAGCACATGCATTTGGAGCAGGACAGTTCAACGCAATTGAATTTGTTACAAGGCTGCTTGTTAATGTAAAGTCAGTAACACTTGTTGTGTATGTGAAATTTCCTCCGCAGGTAACACCTGTAAGAGCATACGTGAAATCTCCATTGCTGTTCGTTGTAGTGGTAATCAACTGCGTACCTGTGTTGATGGTTACTTCTGCACCTGCAACGGCAGTGGGATTTTGCGTGCCGTAATATTGTGCATGTCCTGTAATAATGATTTTCAGCTGCGGACAAATCTGAACAGTTGCGCTTGTTGTTACATTAATTCCGCCAGGTAAAACCGGCGAACCAACAATGACTGGTCTGATAGCATAGTTATTCAGCGGATTCAGATCGCCTAAAGTATTACTGCTGTCAATCCACACTTTTATCGGATAGAATCCTTCGGCTGCAAATGACATTGTGCGGCTGATAGTTGCGCTTGAGTATGCATTAACAGCAGGCAACACATCTTCTGCAATCAGGATTGTATCTCTGTAGAATTTAACCGGAACGTTGCTTGCAGGTATTGCAGTACTGTTGCTTACCTGTGCAAACACAGTAAATGTTTCTCCTGGTGCCGGATTGTTTTTACTGAACGTGATATTGTTTGCAAATATTCTGAGATCAAGTTGCTGATCTGTAACAACAGGTCCGCTGATATAATTTGTATTCACAGTTGTGGCGCTGTTACCATTTGCATCAACAGCCGAAAACTGGTAGCCTGCTGTGTTGGTGTAATTGTTATGTGTAAATGAGTAACTGTAAACTACGCCTGTTATATAATCAGTACTGCTGCCTTCTTTGGTCATAGTAAATGTTCCTTCATTAATATCAACAAAGTCGTGATCGCCATTGAGGTCAATGCCAATTTTTGGATAACCGGTTTGCGGTGCAAGATTGATCGGTGATTTATATAAAATTTTGTACGTAAAGGTTCCTGTTTGACCTGCAACAGGGTTTACACCGGTTGTTCCATTGTAAGGTGTGCCGGAAACAAATTGTAAAACAGGAGGTGCACCTGGGTTATATCCACTTCCGTTGAGAGTTGTTGTAACAAAATTCACACCTGCTGTTGATGATTCAATTTTTAATTGTGCAGAGTATGGCACTGCTGCAGTTGGTGTAAATGCAACAGGCAAATTAATGCTGCCTCCTGCTGGTATAACTGTGCCTGCAGTAAATGTCGGAACAAAGGCTGCATCAGTAGTTGTTACATTGCTTAATGTAATGCTTACGTTTCCGGAGTTGGTAATGGTGAATGTATAATTGCCTGCAGAGCCAACAGATATATTGCCATAATTATGCCCGGCTGCAGGATTGAGCGACCATGATAATACCTGGCTGATACCTGAACCGTTTAAAACAACATCATAATTACCGGCAGATATTTGAAGTTGCATTGTTTGCTGATACAACTGTACTGCAGATGGAGTAAAGCTAACCTGCATGATATGATTGCCGCCAGCAGGGATTGTAATTGCACTGCTGAAGTTTGTGCTGAACGGAGCACTTACAATAACGCCGTTTATTGTTTGATCTGTTGCGCTGTTATTTGTAATCGTCAGGTTTTTAGTAATAGTGGTGGCTACAGGCACATTGCCATACTTCAATGTATCATTTGAAATGGCAATGAGATCAGTGAAGAAAGTCTGATTGTTTGTAAGACTCCATTTCCCTTCCTGGCTTTTTGTACGGATGTATAAAGTGTGCTGCCCATTACTTAAGCCACTTGTATTTACAGTAACCGCTAAATTATTAATGTTAGCAGAAGGGGTAACAGCGATGGATGTTCCCGAACCGAAACCCGGATCAGTATCAAAGAAATATTCTGCTGCAATGATATTCTGCGCTGCAGCAGGCGAAGTGGGATAACCAGGATCATCATTCACATTAAAATCAGATTCATTCGTTAAGCTCCACTTACCTTCCTGGCTCTTTGTTCTTATGTAAATTCTGTGAACTCCGCTGCTTAAACCGGATGTGTTTGCTGCAACAGCTATATTACCGATATCGGTTGCGGGTGTAATGGCAATTGCTGTTGCATTTCCAAAACCCGGATCGGTATCAATAAAATATTCAGCCGCAATAATATTCTGTGCAGCAGCAGGTGAAGTTGGATAGCCGGGATCATCGTTTACGATAAAATCTTTTACGTTGGTTAAGCTCCATTTTCCTTCCTGGCTTTTTGAGCGTATATAAACACGGTGTATTCCGTTGCTTAGGCCGGCAGTGTTTACTGGAACTGAAAGCCCCGAAATATCTGTTGAGGGAGTAACGCCAATTGCAGTGGCATTACCAATGCCGGGATCGGTGTCAACAAAATATTCTGCTGCAATAATATTCAGCGCAGCAACTGGTGAAACAGGGTAAGCAGGGTCGTTATTGTAAATAAATTCACTGAAAGTGGTTAAACTCCATTTTCCTTCCTGGCTTTTTGTACGGATATAAACACGGTGTACTCCGTTTGTTAAACTGTTTGTGTTAACTGTTACTGCAATATTGCTTAAATCAACTCCGGGTGTAATGGTAATTGCAGTGGCATTACCAATGCCGGGATCATTATCAACAAAATATTCTGCTGCCAGAATATTTTGTGCTGCGGCAGCAGAGGTTGGATAGGCAGGATCAAAATCATATAAAAAATCTTTCACACCAACCTGGCTCCAGGATCCCTCTGCACTTTTGGTTCGTAAATACAAGCGGTGCACACCATTGCTGAGTCCATTCAAATTAATAACTGCTGCAAGGCTGTTAATAGTAACAGCGGGAGTTACAGCAACGGGTGTTGCATTTCCGAAACCGGGATCAACATCAACAAAATATTCTGCTGCCACAATATTCTGAGGAGAGGCCGGAGCAGAGGGATAGGCTGGGTCTTGTGCAAACGCAACAACGCCGCACAAAACAAAAGCCAGTATGATGAGGAAAGATTTTTTCATCGTTTAATTTTTTAATGCTGAAGGCTGTAAATTATTTACAACACAACTGCATAAACAAAGCACAGAAATAAATGCATGGTTGCATTCATGGCTGTACAGCTTATTGCACCAGAGTGTTAAGCTGTATGGTACTGATTACGGAAGTATCAATTATTGTTTTTTGTACTTACTGTAATGTTCATTGTTGGCGTTCCTGAAGGAATGGAAGCAGGAACAGTTAAGCTGTAGATGGTTGGTATATTCGGAATACCTGATAAGATATAACCATCCTGTGCATTAAATGCACCACAATCGGGAGTAATACCGCCAACAGTAAGGCCAGCGCCTATAGCAGGTGAACCCACTTTTAAACGCCATTGACCATCCGTACTGTTTCCGGTTAAGCCTTGAAATAAAACCGCATCTGTCTGGTTGTTGAGATTGCCGTTTGTGCCAACATAAGGTGTAAAGCCTGCAGGTGAGCCGAGAGAAAGATTATTCTTTACAGTAACGTTTACAACAGTAAATGTTGTGTTTTGAATAATGTTATTGGCAAAATAAGCATTATACAGGTTTATGCTTGAACGGAAAACATTATTACGGATGAGGTTGTTGCTGTTGCTGGTGTTTGACATGTCAATCGAGCTTGTAAAAATATTATTTCTGACTTCCCAGTCCTGCATAACTAAATTTGAAGCTCCTAATTGGCCTGATAAATAGCATTTGTTGACTTTCCACCCAATCATTTTTGTATTTGCTGTAGGGCTGTAATAGGTGCCTACTCCGTTTAAGTTGCATCTTGTAACTGTTATGTTGTCTGTTGCTGAACCCAGGTTTGACCCGACTGCCATGAAAAAATTATCCAATCCCATAATTGTTGAACCCGAACCAGTAGAGTCGAAGATGATATAACCACCGTTCAGATTTGAACTGTTAAGGTTTGCCTGAAGCCCTGCATTACTGTTTGTCCCGCTTAGAAAATATCCTGTTCCTATAATCACCAATCGTTTGTTTAATGTAAAGCCCGCATAGTTGGTGGCACTGCCTTCAATATACAGTGTATCGTCATTTACAACCGATGAGCTTGATAATGCAGCCTGTATGGTTGTGAAATTTGTATTTACGCCGGGAGTATTATTTATCCTCCAGACTTTTGCCTGTGTTTGTAACGACAGAACCGTTGCAATAGTAATCAGTAAAAGAGTTGAAATCTTTTTCATAATAAGAATTTTGCAGTTATTAATGCCGTAAAGATGTGAAGATGTTCAGTGCGGGTCAATCCCCAAAAAAGGGGAGGAAGGATAAAATGTGGATTAAAAATGCAAATACTGTTAACGTCCCATCACTTTATTAATAGCCTCAGTGCGGCTTTGAACCTGCAGCTTTTCATAAATGTTTCGTGCATGAGTACGAACTGTTTCCAGGCCAATATTCATTTCTGCTGCAATTTCTTTATATCGTAAGCCTTTTGCCAGCGATTTCAGGATTTCTTTTTCTCTTTGTGTAAGTAATTCAGAATTATCAATGCTGTCTTTTTGTTGAAAGGAAGCAATTACTTTTCTTGCTATCTGGCTGCTCATAGGTGAGCCACCTGAATAAACTTCGGTAATTGAATCAAGAATTTTTGCCGGAGCTGTTTTTTTCAGCAGATAACCGCTGGCCCCGGCTTTTAACGATTCAAAAATACTGTCATCATCTTCATAAACAGTACTCATGATAAACTGTGTATTACTGCATTGAGCTTTCAGTTTACGTACAGCTTCAATTCCGTTTATGCCGGGCAGGTTTATATCCATCAGTACAACATCAGGATAAACAGAAGGTATTTTTTCAATTGCTTCTTCAGCAGTGGCAAATGAATAGTTGCATACAAAACCGTCACTGCCATCAATCAGTAACTGAAGGCCTTCTCTTATTTCACGAATATCTTCAACAATAGCAACAGAGATCATTTTGTTTCTGTTTTTCAATTAACGGTAAAAGTAAAATCTTATACTACGTTACGGGTAACAAAAAAGTGTTAGGTATGGATTCTTATTTTACATTCTGTTCCTTTGCCCGGTATGGAACTGATTGTAAAGGTTCCGTTTGAATGCTCAACTCTGTTCTGCATATTTTTGATACCATTGGCAAAAAGACGCACACTTTTTTCATCAAATCCTTTTCCATCATCTCTGATGCTGATGTTTATTCCGCCTTGCTGTTCAGAAATGCTGACAAATACATTATTACACCAGGCATGTTTGGCAATATTCTGAAAACATTCCTTAACAGTAAGAAAAATATTTCTGCGTTGTTCTTTACCTAAATGAAATACCGGAAATTCAGCCGGATAATCAAAGTGCATCTGAACGGAAAGTGCTTCAAAATATTTCAATCCATATTCACGTATGTAAGCAGACAGGCTTTCCAAAGAATCATTATTTGGATTTAACACCCAGATAATATCCTGCAGGTTATCCACCAGTTCTCTTGATGAAACAGCAATTTTATCAATCTGCTCCTTTGCCTTTTCCGGCTGTGATAATCTTTGTTTTGCCACCTCACTCAATATGGCAATTTTAGTTAAACCACTTCCAAGATCATCGTGCATGTCCCTGCTTATCCTGTTTCTTTCTTTTTCAACAGCCTGTTGTTTTTCCAGTTCAGCCCTTTGTTTATCAAGCCTCCTGTTAATGTAGTTGCTCACGAAATAATAGACAAGACTTAACAGGCTTAATATAATCAATGTTCTGAACCACCAGCTTTGCCACCACGGTGTTTGTATATGAAGACTGAAATGATAAATTTCTTTTGCCATGATACCATCGGCGTTAAATGCTTTTACATTGAGCGTGTAATTTCCCGGTGGAAGATTTGCATACCTGATGAATGTTTTATTTGGAGCCGATACCCAGCCTTTATCATATCCATCCAGCATATAACTGATGCTGTTGCCGGATGCATTGGCATAATCAATGACCGTAAAGCGGAAGCTGACGGTGTTTTGCTTATAACTCAGCGAAAGTGCATTTAATTCAGTACAGTTGAGCGGACTGATATATGTTGTATCATTCAGCTGCAAATCAGTTAACAGCAATTGCGGGGCAACAGTGAAGTTTTTATACTCAGAAGGGTAGAAGGCATTCAGCCCGTTTACTCCTCCAAACATTATTTCGTTGTTTTCTGTTTTAAAGTAAGAATAGGTATTGTACTCATTACTCTGTAACCCGTCGCCTGCTGAAAATTTCTTTACCGTATAATCTTTTGTGTTCAGTCTGTTAATGCCGGAGTTGGTACTCAGCCACAGGTAATCGCCATCGGGTACCGCACCATAAATATACTGGTTGCTTAACCCGTCGGCAGTGGTGAATATTTTTTCAATGGACAGGTTCTTTTTATTAAAACGGATAAGACCAATGGTTGACCCTATCCATGTAATACTGTCGTTGGTTTCAGTAAAACATTTTATCGTTGAGTTTACAGGAAATTCTTTTACAGTGATAAATGAATCGCCCTGCAGTTTCGTAACTGAAAATCCTTTAAAGGCTTTCGACAGGTAAACATTACCTGATCCGTCGGTAAATGTGGTGAGATATACTTCGTTCATATCAACACCTTTTGCAGGTGCAATACTGTAGCTGTTTTTATCTTTTGCAGCAAGATATAATCCCGCATTGGAAGAAAGCAGCATATTTCCATTGGATAACTGACTGATGAAGTTAAACTGACGGGCTGCGGCTTCCTGTAACGGAAGGTTCAGTTTTGTGATTTGTTTGGATGTGGTGTTTGCTGTATAAATGCCGTTAACTGTTGCAATCCAGATTTTTTTATCCAGCCCTTCACAGAGATATTCTATTGACGGGGGCAGGTTGTTTTTCAGCGATTGTACGATCCGTTTGTTTTCATCCAGTATCAGTATGCCGCCCGATTGTGTACCACACCATATTTCATGGTTGGTTTTAATTACAGACTTGATAAAGTTATCGGCCGATGAAGCTACTGCTTCTTCTTTAGTGAGATAATGATTAAACCGGAATTTATGAAGGCTGCTGTAATCAATTCCTTTTCCCCATGTTGAAACCCACAGGTTAGAACCTGCATCGGTGTAAATATATTGCACATGGTTTCCGGAAAGTGAATAAGTATTATAGGGTGAACTGCTGTATCGGTTAATGATCTGTTCGCCCGAAACATCAGCTTTCATCAATCCATCCTGCAAAGTACCAATCCAGAACGTGCCGTTTGCTTCCCGGTGCAACGCTGAAATACTTAAACCCTTAAAAGCTTTTTTTTCAACAGGAGCTTTTTGCAGATCATTCAGCAAAAAAGAATAAAACCCGTTATCGGTTCCAAGCCATAATGAATCTTTTCCTGAAAGTAATATACCTGTAATCCTTGCAGCCTGTAACGGAAGTACAGTTTTGATCCATGAAATCTGAGTGTTATCAATATTGCCTGTAAACAGCAGCGGAAAATTATTATTCACCACAACCAGTTTACTCAGCTTTTGATAAAGCTGCTGCGGATATGTTTTAACCAGAAGATTGCCCCCTGAAAAATTACTGCTGATTTTTTTAAATGAACGATCTGCAGGATTGAAAATAAAAATCTCTGATCTTGATTGCAGCCATACTTTTTTTTCATCATCAATATAAAAAGGCGAATAGAATTGCTCATCAGCTTTTCTGTCCGTCATTCTGAAACTTGAAAAACGGTTGAGCTTTCTGTTATAATAGTTGAGACTTTCATTGCTGCCTATCCACAAATTACTTTCCTTGTCTTCAAGAATATTTAAAAAAAGTGTTCCTCTCAATCCATTTGTATCATTCATTGCAGAACGGAAAACCGTACAGCCAATACCATCAAACCTGTTTAACCCGTCGAACGAACTGATCCAGATATATCCTCTTGAATCCCTGTACACACAGTTGTTTACTCCCTGCGATAAACCATTGTTCACCGAAAGATGATTGAAGTATAACTGCTGACTTTCTGTTTCAGCAAATAAGAAAAAAGCTGCAAATAGTAATACAGGAAAACGAAGCATCCTGTAAAATAATAAACCCCGGCTGATTTATGAAAAGAGGATGAAAGAGAATTGTTGTTCTTTTCTCTGCACAGCGACTACTCAAAGTCTTTATACAGCAGGTATTTTTTCCTGGTGGCTTTAAACCTGCTTAATGCAGGCTCCCAGCTTTTGCGTATTTCTTCTTCAGTTTTTCCATCTTTCAGCTGCTGCATAAGGGTGCTGTTACCTGCCAGCTTATTAAAGAAAGCATCTTCCGGTTTGCCACTTTTTGCTTTAATGAAGAAATTATTTTTATCAGGGAATAAACGGTAAGCTTCCAGTAGCCATTTCAACTGCAGTTTATTCCCGGTTTTTTTAAGCACATCTTCCTTTGTACCGCTTACATCCCAGCCATAACATAACTGATCCTGCAGCTTGGGTGTTTTTGCACCCGGCATACTTACCGGTGTGAATGCAATTAAATTTTTGGGTAATGAAGGATGACCAAACACCTGGAACTGTTTGTTGGTGCCCCGTCCTTCACTCAACACTGTTCCTTCAAAAAAGCAAGTGGATGGATACAGCCAGATTGATTGGATGCTGGGTAAGTTAGGCGATGGTTTAACAGGCAACTCGTACATGGTTTTATGCGAATAGTTTTTGCAGGGAATAACCGTTAATTCAAAATCGGTTTTGTTGTCTTTGCTCCATTTATAGGCATTTTTATCAAACCACTGTTCGCCATAAAGCATTTCTGTGTATTCACCAATGGTCATTCCATATACAACCGGAACGGGCTGCATACCAATAAAAGATTTGAATGCAGGTTCAAGAACAGGGCCATCCACATAATGCCCGTTTGGATTTGGCCGGTCCAGTACAATTAAATGCTTGCCGTTTTCGATGGCCGATTCAAGATAAAACTGTAACGAAGAAATGTAAGTGTAAAAACGAACACCCACATCCTGAATATCAAACAGCATTATATCAATAGCGGCAAGATCTTCTTTTGATGGTTTGCGTTTATCGCCGTAAAGGGATATTACTGCAATACCTGTTTGCTTATCAACATAATTTCCTACTTCCTCACCGGCATCGGCAGTGCCACGAAATCCATGTTCGGGCGAAAAGATGGCTTTAATGTTTATCCCCAGCTTTCGCAACGTATCAACCAGGTGTGAGTTACCCACAACCGATGTTTGGTTGGCAAACACAGCCACAGTTTTACCTTTTAACAAAGGCAGGTAAGCGTTCATGTTTTCTGCACCCGTTTGCAAGGCGCCATCTTTCATTGATCCCCTGGTATAGCCTCCACGCTCTTTTACCTGTGCATTGACGTAAACCGATACGAGCAGTATAACGAGTGCAAAAAACTGTTTCATTTTATTGATTTTGATGATCAAAGTTGCAGAAATACGCCGGTAAAAAAAAGTTAAGGAGATAGGGGGCAATCCGGTAATTTTGCACAAATAATAAAATTATGCAACAAGCAAAAAAAGGCGATACTGTACGTGTGCATTACACCGGTAAATTAACATCAGGCGAACAATTTGATTCAAGTGCCGGTCGTGAGCCGCTTGAGTTTGAAGTAGGTGCCGGTATGATGATTAAAGGATTTGACGATGCCGTGGTAGGTATGGCTATTGGCGACAAAAAAACAATTACAATACCACCAAATGAAGCGTATGGTGAGCGCAACGAACAAATGGTGATTGATTTTCCACGTTCTAATTTCCCTGCCGATTTAAATCCTGAAGTTGGAATGCAGTTAATGATGAATAACAATGCCGGTCAGCAGTTTCCTGTAACAATTGCTGAAGTAAGGGAAGATGTTGTAATACTCGATGCCAACCATTCACTGGCAGGAAAAGAATTAGTGTTTGATATTGAAATGGTGGAGATTGATGCAAAAGGACTGATTATTGTTCCGTAAGAAGGAAGAAGTTATAAGTCATAAGTTATAAGTTATAAGTAAAAGCCGGAAGCAGATTGCTTCCGGCTTTTTTATCATCAGTATTTAACACGTATAGCCACATATAAAAATTTCAATCCAACCACTCCCTCACTTTCTTCTTATTACTTACCACTTATTACCTACAACTTACAACTTACCACCTACTTCCCCCTGTTCAGCCACCATCCCAACCACAGTCCTACCAAACCCCATGCAACAACAGCATCAAACAAATGCGCCCACACATCAAAGGTTTCGTACCAGATATGGATTGTATAAGGTGAATTGAAAAATACAATCAGCCCCACACCAACACTCGACAATAACACATTGGTGAAACTGTTTTCAGTAACCTTGCCCATAATTAAAATAAACAGCAGTACAATTACAAAGTTGATAGCAAACCCCCTGATCATGTTCATCACCATATTGTCTTTCATTTCCTTGTGATAGAACACCTGTGCCCAGGGTTTGCCGATGGATGATTTCATGGTTGCTTCCATTTCTTCCCTTGTTGCATTTTGCGAAGTGGTAGGTAAAAAGAATGCAGCATCACCATTAATATGTTTGCCGAGAAATGCAAGAATGGTATCTTGATTGGGTGTGTATTGCTGTTGCGGACGGTGATTATCTAAAATTGTCCATGATGCAAACTGCCATAAAAAAATCAGCACTGCACCAACTAAGCTGCCGATAAGTACTTTAGCCATAACAATATGATTTTAGTGAATCAGAAAGTTATAAAATCAAAGTGCCAAATACAACAGGGAGGTGATATTGTGCAAAGAAAAAAAGTTACTGATGTGTACTTCCGGTTTCGGGCAGCCGGTATTTACTCCTGAACACCAGGTATAGAATAACAGATGTGATAATAGTAACAAAAGTGGTAAGCCACGATGCTTCCAGCCCAAACTCCCCACCCGTAACCAATATGGAACCACGGATGTTTATTTGCAGCAATGAAGGTAATTCAATACCGCTGACGCCAAAGCCAAGTACCGGCCCCTGGAAAAAATTCCAGCTGAAGTGAAAGAAAACAGCAAACCATACATTACGGCTGAAGATATAATTCATGCCCAGCATTACACCTGCAATAAAAATGTTAATGAAAGCAATGAGGCTGAAGTTGGGATTGAGCGAATGAAAAACAGCAAACAGTAATGCCGAAATTATCAGTGCCGTTTCTTTCCGCATGGAATGCATCAGGTTATTCAGCACATAACCCCTGAACACAATTTCTTCAACAAGTGCTATTAAAACAAGTGCCAGCGAAACAGCAACCAGGTTGCCGGCAGGTATATCAATGGTAAACCACTGCAGCAACTGCATCAGCCACAAAATAGTGGCAATGGTTGTAATAAGTAAAACGCCGCCGGTAAAACCTGCCAGCCTTTCTTTGCCAAATCCTTTCCACTGCAAGCCTATATTTTTAAAACCCTGCCTGTCAACAGCCGTGCTGAAAAAATAAACCAGCAGCACACCAACAAGAAAATTGAGGCAAATGGTTGTGTAAAACAAATCAAGCGCTGTTGCTTCTTTAAAAACCAGCGCAGCAGCCAAACCCACCAGTGTTGCGGTAAAATAAGTAAGCAGTAAATACAGCAGCAGGAACATTGCTGCTCTCAGCCATCCTTTTTTTATTGTTGCTTTTGACTGCATGTGCCTGTTTTGGGCTGTATATTGAAATGGTTTACTTTACAGCCTCAAAAATAAGTGTATGAGTTTACAAAACAATTTTGGTACAGCAGATCGTTTAATGCGATATGTGCAGATAGATACTCAAAGCGATCCCAATTCAGATACATCACCCACAACCGAAAAACAGAAAAACCTTTCGCAGCTGCTGGTGCAGGAGTTAAAGGCAACAGGTATTGCCGATGCAGAAATGGATGCATACGGTTATGTATATGCCACCATTCCTTCCAACACAACAAAGAATGTTCCTGCCATCTGTTTCTGCAGCCATGTTGATACAGCACCCGACTGCAGCGGCACTGGTGTAAAACCCATCCTGCATAAAAATTACGATGGAAAAGATATTGTGCTGCCCGATGATCCAACTCAAATCATCAGCACTACCACCTACCAATATCTCAAAACACATATTGGTAAAGACATTATTACTGCCAGTGGTACTACGTTACTTGGTGCAGATGATAAAGCAGGTGTGGCCATCATTATGAGTATGACCAATTTTCTTGTACAGCATCCTGAAATAAAACACGGCCCCATCCGCATTTTGTTTACACCCGATGAGGAAGTAGGCAAGGGAACCGATAAAGCCGATATGCAAAAACTGGGTGCAGCCATTGGTTATACACTCGATGGTGGCGAACTGGGCACACTGGAAGATGAAACCTTCAGTGCCGATGCTGCGAAGATCATTATCAATGGTGTGATTGTGCATCCCGGTTATGCAAAAGGTATTATGGTAAATGCATTAAAGATTGCCGGCGAAATACTGGCTGCACTTCCAAAAAATGAATGGAGCCCCGAAACAACTGAAAAGCGTGAAGGCTTTGTGCACCCGCTTGCAGTAAATGGTATTGCTGAAAGAGCAACCATTGAATTTATTGTGCGTGATTTCACCGTGGAAGGTTTACACAGCCATGAAGCAAGGTTAAAATCCATTGCAGAAACGATCATGAAGCAGTACCCCAACTGCAGCATGGAGTTTGTTGTAAAGGAACAATACCGCAACATGAAGGAAGTGCTCGACCAGCACCCGCAAATTGTTGCTTATGCTGAAGAAGCATACAAACGCAGCGGACTAACGGTGATCAACAAGCCAATCCGTGGCGGTACCGATGGCAGCCGTTTCAGCTATATGGGTATGCCATGCCCCAATTTGTTTACAGGTATGCAGGGCATCCACAGCAAACACGAATGGGTAGGTGTGGAAGATATGGAACAAAGCGCCAACATGCTGGTACAGCTGGTACAGGTATGGGAGGAGAAGAGTTGAGAGGAAAGGCAAAAGTGAAAAGTAAAAAGTAAAAAAGTTGTAACACCCCGTTGGCGGTTGCAAACCCCGACGGCGGTTGTTTATAATATCGGTTCTGTTCTTCATCAAACGAAACAAAATAGTAGCACCCTTTTATAATTGAAGTATTGTAATGCAGTATATTTAACAATACTTAGTACAATGCTCATGCTATGAAAAAACTATTAACTGTAATAATAGCTGTAATAAATCTTATAGCTTGTAGTTCATCAACAAACTCTGAAACCGGTTCTCTTTCTTCCTCTCAATCAACAGAATTCCAGGTAACAGTTGATACAATCAATTTATCAGTAAACGGTGATTTGAGAAGTGTTGTCTTATTCCGTGATAATTTTTATGGGCTGTTTGAATCACGCCGTAAAAACACAACTGAAGATTTTAAAAAAATGATTGTGTTTAATAAGAAAGAAGGGTTTGTTGAAGATGTTTTTCTGCCTGAAGGAATTCAGAATATGTCCAATTATGACATCATTGTTGCCAATGATAGTTTTTATTTTAAGGAAAGAGATTTTGGTATAGCAAATTTTGTATTAGGCGAATATGTAGCTGACTTTAAATTATGCAAAACAAAAGACTTCCCGATTTATACTGATGAGCATTACCGGGTTTATGCAACCTGTAATGGAGAATTTGGCGGCACTGTTTACTTTCAGAATATTCAAACCAAAAAAAGTTATGAAGCTGAATCTACCTGTCCGGTTATTATTAATAAAATCGATACTGTATATTATGTAACTAATTACCTGGGGCATATGCTTGGAAGCGCAAGTGTAATAAAAATTACCAATCCTGAAAACCTGGAGAAGTCGGATCTCAATTTCAATACACATCAGGGAAGTTTATTTAAGAAGGGAACTGAATTGCTTTTAGACTCAGCCAGTTTTTATATAGCAAGTTCATTTGTTTACAATAATCAGTTAATGCATTTGTATTCCAGCAAAGAAGGAAGTTATATTGGTGAAATTGTAAACAATAAAATGAAACCTGTGTTTCAGTTTAATTTTAAGTTCTCCGCATCATTTAATCAGCAACTCAACAACGGGAAACAGGTTTTATCGTGTTGGTTTGAAGATGATAAATGCGGGGTACTGGTAATTGAAAAAAATAACTTTCACTTTTACAAACTGAAATAATGCCCGTTGTAAGTCAGAATAATTTAATCTTATTCTTTTCGCTGTTAAGTTCTTTTCAAATGTAATTTTACAATCAATCAAAAAATAACCAACCACAACCATATGCGGTTTATTATACTGGCAGCAGCATTTATACTTTCGTTCAGCAACATCTCTGCACAAACAACCGAAAGCAAACTGCAGATCAACCACCTTACAGGTAACTTTTATATTTACATCACCTATAGTTTGTACAACGGGTACAAAGTGCCTGCCAACGGTATGTACCTTGTTACACCCAAAGGTGTGGTGTTGTTTGATACTCCGTGGGACAGTACACAGTTTCAGCCACTGCTCGATAGTATCCAGCTCCGTCACAATAAAAAAGTAGTGATGTGCATTGCCACACATTTTCATGACGACCGTACTGCCGGACTTGCCTATTACAAACAGCAGGGCATTAAAACCTATACCACAAAACTCACCGATGAGTTGAGTAAACAGAACAATGAAAAACGGGCTGAGTTTCTCCTGGCAAAAGATACCCTGTTCAACATCGGCGGCTATACCTTTGAAACCTATTACCCCGGGCAGGGCCATGCACCCGATAATATCATCATCTGGTTTAAGAAAGAACGCATTCTTTACGGGGCCTGTTTAATCAAGAGTGCGGAAGATAAAAACCTGGGCAATTTAGGCGATGCCAATAAAACAGAATACGCTGCCACTGTAAAAAAAGTACAGGCAAAATGCAAACAGCCAAACTTTGTAATAACAGGTCATGGCGATTACCTGCATGTACAGGCATTGCAGCATACATTGATGATGGCGGAAGAGTTAAGGAAGAAGAGTATGGAGTGATAAAACGACCCTGTTTTTTAAGTCATACATATAGCAGTTTCTTCGCTTCTTCTTCGTACCTGCTTCGGAGCTTCTCTATGTTTTGTTCGCTCCAGAGCGAAGGAAACACGAAGAAAACCCGAAGAAGGTACGGAAATGGTAATAACCAAACAGGGAAAAATACCTGCCAGTTTATTGAACAGAGCTTTTGACTTACAGGCGGGTTTAAACGTTTAGAAACGTTTGCACACATATGCACAAAAAATGTATTGGCGCAATTGGTATAAGCGAAAACTGAAAATTAAAAAATTGAAAATCAAATGGTATAGTGTTTTATTAATATGTGATAGTTGCGTATATTTATGAGTTAAGTGCAAGCCGCTGACGTACATCATTGGCCGACACATTACCTGTATTTGTTTTTTTGCCCGACACACATAAAGACAGAAAATGTTTATAGATAAAAGTTATTCTATTCGACACCAAATTTTAAAAGTTCTTCAAGAACATGACAAGAACTTTGCTGCCGACATAAGCCTTGACAAAAGAAGCATTCATTTTAATGACATATCATCAAGACTTAATTCTCCTGACAAACAATTTCTAATTGACAATCTCGACTATTTAAGAGCTGCAAATGAAATCTATTGTTCATTAGAATATGACAACTCTGTTTTTGCAATTTACAGTGCTGGCAGTCACGCATTCCGACAAAAAAAATACATTCGTGAAGGCGTTAAAGAACAACTCAATTACATATACGACATAGCAAAAACGTTTTCTGTCATTATTCTTTTGTTTATTGCTATTTGGACATTTGCTAAAAATATTTACCAGACAGAATCAAATAAACAAGATATAGAGCAGCTAAAAAAAGACATACAACAGATAAAAGATAAAACCCAACAAACAATTCAGCCTTTATTAAAGACCAGTCCTGACACTTTAAAAAAGAAATAAACCGTTTCATAATTAAATATTTTGACCCACGCTTCAAAAAGCAAATACAGCCGGGCATTTTGTTAATAATTAAACCTTGTGCGACAGATAGGCCAGCACTTAACATCAGGTTTTATGCAAGTGGGGCTGACCGTTTAAGTCTTTCATCTATGGTGCATGTATCATCTGCATATCGGGCTGACTTGCTTCGCTGCGTCAGTTTATGTTTTTCAACTTTTGTTTACTAATTTGGCTTTTGTAAGGCCAAGCGGACGGATCAACAAATCCCACCTGCACAAAGCCCTGTTCGTTGCATGTAATTTTATTCGTCACCATGAACTACAAAATCGACACATATTCTGACTTCTTGAATTTAGCTGACAAATTTCTACAAGAGCCAAAGCTCAATCTCACCTTTTTACCCGAAAACTTAAATGAAGTCCAAGATTCTGAGAAATTTATTTATTCTGAATCGACCACAGACATAAGAAAGGTTTTTAGGTTAGATAATATTCCAATTGACTATTTGACAAACGATAAGCCGATTCTTAGAGCTAGAAAAAGTGCTGACTGGTTTGGTCCAACACTGTTTATTGGATTTTCAATATTGACAGATAGTCCAACGTTAATTAATATTTCATTGAATATTTTATCCAATTACTTATATGATTTTTTTAAAGGAACAGTGTCCAATAAAAAAGTAAAGTTTGAGCTAGTAGTTGAAAGCAAAAGGAATAAAGAGTTTCGAAAGATAACTTATGAAGGTCCTGTTGAAGGCATAAAAGACCTTGAAGGAGTTATAAAACAGCTTAAAAAATGATTATTCAGTTCATTGAAGTAAAAGAATTACTTGAAGAGTTTAATCAAGTTGTCGAAAGGTCACAAAATATTGCTATTTATACCCGTGACATCGAATTACAAAAATCCGAAATTCAGACTCTAACTGCGTTTATAGAAAAGTCAAGCTCTTTAAAAAGAACCAATAAAGACAAATACAGCGAGGCCGAGTTAAACTTAATACTTTTCATAATTTATAGCACCGACGCAGTTAAGTCCGAATTGGAAATGATAGTTAGTTTAAAGGAAAATAAAATGAACTTCGCATGGAGTTCTTTAGTTCAGGCTCAAACACAAATATCAATTGCAGCTTTAAATCATCCGTTTAACAAAGACTATTTGAACGGTTATATATCAAGGCTGGAAGATTATGAAAAATTGCTCTTTCCTAAAATGATATTTGCAAGTACTGGTTATCTTATTAAAAAGACAAAATGCACTATTTGTGAGCTTGAATATGAAGACTGCAATCACTTAAAAGGCAAATTTTATAAAGGTGAATTATGTGTACGGGAAATACACGAAGCCGAACTGGAAGAAATTTCTTTAGTAGAGAATCCTGCAAATAAATTATGTCGAGCTTTATCAGCAACGTTTGACGGTAAAGAAGTTGATCCCTTTACATTGAAATAAAAACTAATGCCTTGATTCGTGTTCTTCACGAACCACTCGCCTAGATGGTACTAATATGTTTTTAGGCTACATAAAATAAATTGGTGAAATTAGACAGTGGAATAAAGTCTTATTGAACGATTTCTTTTCAACACAAATGAAAAGCAAAAAAACAGTTGTAGTGGTTACAATGCTCCTGATTGCAGGCATTTTTGTAACTGGAGCCGATTGGGCAGGAGAAACGGCACGTACGTTTTTTCACAGCTACTTTGCCGATATTGCCATTCCCTTTGGTTATTATCTGCTTCTTGTACTGATAGAACACAAGTACAGCTTATTTAAAAAATGGTATATAAAGGCAGTTGCTGTTTTTGTGCTTTGCTCACTCTCTGAAACTTTGCAGTACTTTGGCGTTTATGCACTGGCAAGTGTATTTGATCCCTGGGATTATGTAATGTATGCTTCAGGAGTAATTTCAGCAGCCTTCTTCGACAGGATAATCTTTAAGCGAATGTTTGGTTTCTGGGATTAATGTGTTTAAACAGCAGAAATACATCAGTCGCCCAAGGCACAGGCGTTCTGCTGCCATTGTTGTGTTGCCCAACCAGCAACAAATGAAACACCGGCAGGTTTTGTTCATCAATCAATATTAAATTGTATTTTCAGTTACCGCTAAACTGCAACAGTCATAAACGTTTAACCCTGAACTTATGCAACAGAAATTAATTGTTTTTGCTTTTTTGTTTTTTCTTGCCGGATGTTTAGGTACAGCAAAACTCAGCGATTTCAGCCAGACAGCTTCCGGTATTGATTTTGACAAATACAGTAAAGAATACAAAGATTCTTCATCTCCTTCGTGGACGTTTAAAACCAGTAACGAATATTATTTTGAAAAGGAGCTGGTAATGGAAGAAACGGAGTTTGTAAATGTTGTTTCAAAGAGTTTAATCAGGACCGGTCATAAAATTGCTTATACTAACATGACAGAAAAATGTGTGCTGGGTAAAAGAGGGTTAACTGCAAATGAATGGGGTAGTGTTACAGGTGTGTATTACAAATACATTGCAAGCAGGTTGCAGGTGTATATCAAAACAAAAATAACACAGGATGTTACAGGAGGCTGGAAAGAAAACAGGGCAATGGAAGTGGGGAAGTTCATTGAAGCTGCCATTGGTGGTGCAGGCAGTCAGTAATTCCTGCTGATCAATTGAAGTGGTCCTGTTAGGTATAAACCTATTGCATGCTGTGTTGCAACATTGAAATTTGGTAATTAAAAAAACAGCTTCCGTTGTTTATTTTTTTTATTGCAGATGACGGATATCAGTATTTGTTTTTTTGCAAGTATCTACTTTCCCTGATTATTATACCAATTGAGTTATTGTATGGCACAAACGCAGTATAAATCGGGCAAAGAGCTTTCACCTTCTTCAGTTATTACATGGCGTGTTATCCAGGCAGCTGTGTGGCTTGCAGGAATTCTTATTTTTTTCTCACTTGTTTTTTATCCCGCATTCGGATTGACATTGTTGTGGAATATTTTAATTCCGGTAGCTCCGTTGCTGCTGGTGATTTCGGTTGGGCTGTGGCGAAATGTTTGTCCGCTGGCAACAACCAACCTGTTGCCCCGTCATTTTAATTGGTCAAAAAAGAAAAAGATGACGGTTGAACTGCAGTCGAAGCTGGGACTTGTTTCAGTAGCAGCATTGTATGTGATTGTTCCGCTTCGTCATGTGTTGTTCAACAACAACGGTATGGCAACTGCAGGTATGCTGCTGGCTGCAACAGTAACAGGGGTGGCAATGGGTTTTGTGTTTGACTGGAAAAGCGGATGGTGTTCATCGCTTTGTCCCATTCATCCTGTTGAAAAATTATACGGTGGTAACACATTGGTCAGCTTACCCAATGCTCATTGCAGTTCATGTGCCCGTTGTTCAGTTCCCTGTCCTGATTCCACTCCCAACATTCATCCAAAAACTGTACAGAAAAACAGGTATCAGAAAATAAGTAGTGTGCTGTTAATCGGAGGTTTCCCCGGCTTTGTGTGGGGATGGTTTCATGTACCCGATTACACCGGTGTTGTTCCGTTGTATGATATACTGCAGAGTTTCTTTCTGCCATTTGCCGGAATGCTGTGTACGTTGCTGATTTATGTTGTTATTACGGGTGTTTTTAAAAAGATAAATGAGCGTACGCTGATGAATATATTTGCGGCTTCGGCAGTATCCTGTTATTATTGGTACCGTATTCCTAACCTGTTTGGATTTGGAATGTTTGAAAACGATGGATTGCTGGTTGATTTAACCGCCGTTCTTCCTGCATGGAATATCACCTTCATTACGGTGGCCTTCACTGTTTTCTTTTTTTACTGGCTTGTGTTTCGCAATGCAAATAAAAAAAGCTGGATCATCAGACCGGCGTTTTCATAAACCGGGTTATTTATAGTTATACTTATGTAATGAGTTTGATTTCCTGATGACAGAAGCTTCTTTTTATTAAGATGCTGGCTGATGAAATTATTCATAAAAAAGAATCCGGCACAAAGTGCCGGATTCTTTTTTGCATACAGTAAACACTGTTACTGTTTTATAAACATGCTGTTCACCAGTTCGTGTTCTGTGTTAGTTATTTTGAGTAAATAGCTGCCTTTGGCAAGTTTTGATACATTGAGCGGAATAATGGTATTGCCTTCATCAACAACCTTTGCCTGCTGTATCAATACCCGTCCTGTTATATCAACCACCTGTATGTGGATGTTGCTGCGTACAGGACTGCTTACTTCAACTGTTATGATACCGGCGGCAGGGTTAGGATATAATCTTTGCAGGGTAAGGGCAGTGATCTTTTCATTTTTAATTACAATAACCGGGCTCAGTTTATTGTTGCCGTTTACATTGTACTGGCGCAGGCGGTAGTATTGTTTGCTGCCTGCAGCAGTACTGTCGGTAAAGTTGTAAACAAGCGTTTCACTGCTGTTTCCGTTTACAGCCTGTGTATTTACAAAACCTGTGGATGTGTAGCTGATGCCATCGGTTGAACGTTCAACAGCAAATCCTTTATTGTTCTGCTCTGAAGCAGTGATCCAGTTCAGTTTGTTTACGTTTCCGTTCCGGTATCCGTTAAAGCTGAGTAACGATACAGGTAATGCAGAATTATTGATTGTACTGTGAATATAAAAGCCACTGAATCCTGTTACATTAAAACTGATTTCCCAATGATAACCGTTCCAAACAATGTCTGCATCAGCAGGGTCAATTACAGTTGCAGTGCCCGGTGTATAGTTGCCGGGTGCAGTGCCTGTGCCGCTGTATTGTGTAATGCGGAGATTGGCTTTTCCTGTGGCATCGGCTGTGCCGGTGGGTAATGCAGGGAAGCTTCCTCTTGCTGTATTGAAGGCATTAAATTCTGACTGCAGAACGTATAATGTTATTCTTGCAGTGGAGGTTGCCGGGTTTGCTGAAGGTGTAATATCGAAATGGCGTTGCAGGTAGGGTTGACTGTTGAATGTTGAAACAGTTGCATCAACAGTAACACAGGTGTTGATTGTACCGGTAACAGGACTTGCGCCGTTGGGCGTTATCATGGCAAGTGAGTTGCAGCCTGCATCGGTATAAATTTTTCCTGCAGCAACATCATTGTTCTGGCATACCTGTCCGCCTCCGGTTGTTGCTCCAAGTGCTGAAGAAGAAGCATTGCCTGCATCTGTGATACTCCAGCCTTTTGTATTTGTAAGATAATTCCTGGCAGCAAGGCCGGTGTAGTTGTATTGTTTGCCGGAAGCTGTAAGTATCCTGCCCGATTGGGTTAAAGGATTTACACTCCATCCTTTTAATGTGGCTGAGTAATTTGAACAGTCCATGCCGCAATTGCTGAGCATTTCAGACAGGTTAACATTGTTTTTCAAAGTCCAGTTGCCGAGGTTCTGATTAAATGCAGTTGCGTTATAAAATGTTCCGAACATAGAAACTACATTCGATGTATTCCAGTTGTTTACAGGTTGATTAAAAGACGATGCACCGTTAAACAACTCTTCCATTTGTGTAACTGCGGCAGTGTTCCAGTTGCCTACAGGTTGATTAAACGATGTGGCATACGCAAACATATAACTCATATTGGTTACCGTACTTGTTGTCCAGTTATTTAACGGCTGATTAAATGCGTAGGCAAATGCAAACAAACCTGTCATATTGGTTACTGCAGAAGTGTTCCATGATCCGATGTTGGCAGGGCCGTTCAGGCTGTGGCACTCTCTGAACATATCACTCATATCTGTTACGGCACTCATGTCGGGAATATCAGTTGCTGTAATATTCAGGTTATAACAGTTTTGAAAAGCATTTGCCATAGATGTGAGTGAAATACTTCCCCATTGCGATACATTCAGCAATTTCAGATTATCATAATAACGCATGTAAATTCTTGGAAAAGCTCCCCTGATGCGTATTGTGTAAGTACCTGCCACTCCAAAATCATGCGTTACATCACCGGTAATTCCAAGCTGGTCATATACACCATCATTGTTCCAGTCCACATCATAGTTATAACCTGCTCCTGTTGTTGGTATTCTGATAGATGTGCTGTTGGAAATTCCGGAGTTATCAGTTTTCCATGTGGTAATAAAATCGGCATAAACAGTAAATGCAGCTTTGTAGTTATTGCTGCTGTTTGATAAGTATTGAGTGCCTGCAGCAGTACTCTGGTCGCAGTAAAATTCAATGATATAATTGCCGGGCGTTAAACCATTCAGTACATCCACATTGGCAGCAAGGTTTTGCCATTGCTGATCTTTGCCGCCGCATCCATTATCAAAGTCGCTGTTAAAGGACAGATTAATGGCTGTAAAACTTCCCGGTGTTCCTGCCGATGGATAGATGCGGTAGTTTAAACGTACGGATGTGATGTCCTGTCCGCTGCATTTGTAGTTATTAACCTGTGCGCCTTTTAACAGAAGCGAACTGCTGCCCTGTCTGAACTTGCCAAGGTTGGCTGCATCCAATGCAGGATTGGAACCGCAGGATGTATTGCTGGGCATGCAATAATACACATCTGTTCCTGCATTCATAACTGCATACGAACTGTTGAATCCCTGCGCTGCTGCCTGGAAAGAAGCAACGGTGAACAGTAAAAGAATTACTGTAAAAAAGCCTGACTTTTTCATCTGTAATTTTTTAATTGATTTTGATTGTCAGAAGTTGGTATCATAAAAAACTCTCTGGCTGTATTTGCCGGGAAGCTTTTCGCCTGAACGGATAGGGCAGAGAAATTTTTTATAGTACGGTTCATTTTTTTTAACAAAGAACTGATAGCACACAGCATGTTCATGCAGTATGCTTACTTTTTACTGATAAGGTTTTTGAGTTGATCCGGCAAATGATCTGCACGGCGGGAATTTATTCAGAGGAAAGAGAAGTAATAAGCAATTCGTTACACCATACAAAGTAAGCAATATAACGTTCACACAAATTGGAAAAAGGAAAAAAATGTTCACAGTATGTTTATAGTAAGGTATGATTGATTATTTCTATAAACGGCAGGATAATTTTTTATGCCTGTTGTATAAAGCAGAAAGGAAGAATAGCTTTGAGGAATAAAATTATTTGTATGCTTTTGAGAAAATGCTTTGCCGTAATGGCAGTTACTGTTTTATCTCTTTATTCACCTGTTTCTGCACAATTGCTGAAGTTGCCTGATGCCGGTACAAATTATCAGTGCAGAATAAGCAGGCAACTGAGTTCAACCGGTATTGATATTACATGGAATGCGCCCGGTGTAAAAGGACGTGAAGGAAAGTTATGGGGAACACCTGTTGCATGGTATGGATTTGAAGTGCTGGGCTTTGGTTCTTACACAAAATCGCCATGGAGGGCTGGTGCTGATGAATGCACAAACATTACTTTCTCAACTGATGTGATGATTAATGGTAAACCACTCAGTGCAGGTACTTATGCTTTCTTTATTGCATTGTATCCCGATTCGTGCACACTCATCTTTAATAAAAATACAGCAGAGTGGGGAAGCTATTTTTATAATAGTGACCTGGATGTGCTGCGTGTGGGCACAAGGCAGGAAAAGGATCAGCAGGTGATGAAAGAAAGGCTGGATTATACTTTCAGTAAACAAACAGGCAATTCGGTTGAAGTGGCACTGGAATGGGAGCGTTGGCGCATACCCTTTACCGTGGAAGTTGATGTTGTGAAAACAGGATTGGCTTCTATCCGTTCGCAAATGAGCGGTGCAATGGGCTTTGATCCTCCAAGCCTGGAAGCAGCAGCAGGCTGGTGTTTACAGAATAATGTCAATTATGATCAGGCGCTGAACTGGATTATCAGTGCAACAGATCCTTCACTTGGTGGTGTAAAAACATTTAATGCGTTGAGCACACGTGCAGGCTTATTGGAAAAACTGAACCGTAAAACAGAAGCTGATTCATTGATGAATGCAGCTATGAGTATTGCTACTGTGGGAGAGCTGCACAGTTATGGCCGCAAGCTGCTTGGCCAGAAGAAACCAAAAGAAGCACTGGCCATTTTTGAAATGAATTATAAAAAGGCAAATGGTGCCTGGCCTACAGAAGCCGGGCTGATGCGTGGTTACTCTGCCAATGGCGATTTAAAGAAAGCACTGGACCATGCAAAGCTGGCATTAAAGCAGGCGCCTAACCCTGAAAGTAAACGGTTAATTGAAGATGCAATCAAAACATTATCGGAAGGAAAGGCGTTGTAAACTTCACTTTTGATTTGTTAATTTTTGTGTATCGGGTACGCTCAGGAGAAGTATCACATTTCTTTATGAAAATGGACGATGCAACAGGATTATCATTGTGCCATGGAAAAACGAGTTATACTGCTGCCGGCAGTTTTATTTTTTCTTTTATGCCAATTGCAAACAATAGCACAAAAGCCAGATTATTCCGGTACATGGGTTCTTAACTTAGAAAAAAGCAATCTCCAGGATATGTCACCGGGGTTTACCGGAAGCAAATTTATCATCAGGCAAAAAGCGGATAAAATCCGTTTAACCCGTTATCATATGTTTGGTGAAAAGAAAAACCGTTTAAAGTTTAAGATGGTTGCTGACGGTAAAACAAGAACAGTAAAATTGTTATTCAAAGGAAAACTGGAGCGGGAGGGAAATACGTTAAGATCAACTTTATGGCGAAAGAATTTTCACAATGTGGTTGTTTACAGCTTTGGTAACAATGAAAATGAATTTGTAGCTGATGAAGTGTTTAAAGGACTGCCGAAAGATCATCACAACATCTGGGTGTTTGAAAGGGAGATTACAAAGAAGTAGTATACGCTTTTGAAAAAAGAATATGATAAAGATGGGAGCAGTTTTATTTTCATAAACTGCTCCCATCTTTATTGCTGTTTGGATTCACAGTCTGACCATTAACCCCATCAATCCATTCTTACAAAATTGCTGGCAGGAGAAACTTCTTCTTTCTTTTCATCGGGCCAGATGCGTATTGCCCAGTAAACCACAAAGCCTACTGTGCTGATAAAAATAAACACCAGCACCCAGATAATCCGTTCTTCGGGTTTTACACTTTTGTTGTTAATGGCATGAATGATGAAATAAATCAGCAGCCCTAAATGAAACAGTGATAAAATAATGGCATAAAGAACAAAGCCGAATACGTGGCTTAATACAGCCATTGGTGGAACATCGTTTCCGTATTGTTGATCCAGTGTAATCATCTGGGGCAAAAAGCCTGCAAAGAGATAAATGAGCAGACCTATGGTAAGGATTACAGGCAATACAGAGAGTATGCCAAGAAAAACTTTTTTACTGCGTGACATAAAAGATCTTTTGTAAAATTATTAAAGCCGGTGCATAGTTTCTTTCCGTTCATATAGCAGAAAGAACTACTTTAGATAAAAAATTAGTTATGATAATAGATATTTTAAGGGATTATTGGTGGATATTATTGATCCTCTTTATTGTTTTCAGCGGACTAGTTACCGTTAACCAGGGAACAATTGCAGTGATCACCATGTTTGGAAAATACCAGCGGATACTTCGTCCGGGTTTAGGATTTAAAATTCCTGTTCTTGAGCAGATTTACAAACGCATCAGTATTCAGAACCGTTCGGTTGAACTGGAATTCCAGGCGGTAACAATGGATCAGGCAAATGTGTATTTCAAAAGCATGTTGCTGTACAGTGTACAGAATGAAGGTGAAGAAACGATTAAGAAAGTAGCATTTAAATTCATCAGTGATAAAGATCTGATGCAGGCATTAATTCGTACTGTTGAAGGTTCTATCCGTGCATTTGTTGCCACAAAACGCCAGGCTGAAATTCTTTCATTAAGAAGGGAAATTGTGGAATATGTAAAAGAGCAGATTGATCATTCACTCGAAGAATGGGGTTATCACCTGCAGGATCTGCAGATCAATGATATTACGTTCGACCAGGCCATTATGGAAAGTATGAGCAAAGTGGTGGCAAGTAATAACTTAAAAGCTGCTGCAGAAAATGAAGGACAGGCTTTACTCATCACCAAAACAAAATCTGCTGAAGCTGAAGGTAATGCCATTAAGATTTCAGCAGAGGCTGAACGTGAAGCTGCACGTTTGCGTGGACAGGGTGTTGCTCTCTTCCGCCAGGAAGTAGCAAAAGGTATGACGGAAGCTGCTGAACAAATGAAGCAGGCTAATCTTGATACCAATGTAATTCTGTTCAGCATGTGGACAGAAGCAGTGAAAAACTTTGCAGAATATGGTAAAGGCAATACTATCTTTCTTGATGGCAGTGCCGAAGGCATGGAAAAGACAATGAAACAAATTCAATCCCTGATGGTAAAGCAGGCAGGGAAATAAATAAACGTTTTTTTTTAAAGAGGAGGCTGGTTCGCAGAACCAGCCTCCTCTTTTTTTACATCTTTGGTGGCGCTGCTATTTTCGCTTCAGGTACTACGTTATGTACCGGGGTGGTTGATTTAAGAAAAGCAAACACAGCACTGATTTCTTCATCGTTTAAATTTTTGTAGGCTGGCCAGGGCATGGGTGGCAGTATTGGTCTGGTATTATCAAGTCCTTTAAACTTTCCTTCCCTGATTACTTTTTTAAACTGTTCTTCCGTCCATAATCCAATGCCCGTGGAATCGCTGCTGATGTTGGCGGCATAAGATTGTCCCCACGGGCCTATAAAAGAAGTAAAATCAGGAGCAAATAATACCCATCCTGATTTCAGAATTTTTTCATCGGTTGGAGGCAACGGCACATTGGCATGGTGTCCGCCGAAACGCTGTCCGGGAATTACTTCCGGTCCCTGCGGTCCCATTTTTTTTGGTGAGTGACAGATTTCGCAATCGAGTTTGGCAACAAGCAGTTCGCCGGTTTTTACTTTGTCTTCCTGTGAAACCGGAGCAAGTTCTGCTTTCTTTTCCTGCTCCGTTGCCTTGCTGTTGCAGGCATTCATGAATTGTATGGCAATAAGAGCCATACCTGCGATGATGATTGGTTTACGCATGATGGTTATTGTTTGTGATAAAAAAATCAATACTGCAGAATGTTTAACAGGTCAAGTGCATTCGAAGGCGGGATGGATTAAACCGAGAGATTAATTGCGACTGACTAATATAATAGCTCTTTTGGTGATTTCATAGTTCAGTGAGATTTTTTTTACTGCAAATCAAAATACCCATTGCGGGGTATGTTGTGTCATCGGGAGGATTCTATTTTTAAACTGCTTCAGAAAATAAGTGAAGCAGCTTAACTAATTAATCAAAACTATATGATGAATTTGATGCTTTTTATTTCTGCTGTTACTGAACAGGTACAGTCGCAGACTGTAACTGGTCATTTACCTCAATGGTTACCTGCAGCTTTGCTTACAGCAGCGGCATTGGTGACAAACAAACAATTCCGCAGGCAAAAAAGAAAACTGTTGTTCCGGTTTCTGAAAACAAAATTGTTTTCCGGGTTAAAACGAAAACTGGAACATCCGGGGTTGTTTATCGTTTCCATTGTTTTAATACTAGGCTGTTTTGGTGTGGCTATTGCATTAGGTATGTTGAAAGAGTTTTTAATTCTGATAGGTGTTGTAGTGCTGTTCCTTTTGCTTTTTATGGCAGCAGCCCGCAACAGTTAGAATCATTCTGCAGGTAGTGTTTCGCCTCCTCCTTTTTTGAAGAGCGGCGGGGTTAACTTCTTTTATACCTGTACATTCGGGAATAAATCAAAGTATATGAAACGTTTTCTATTGATTCTGTTCCTGTTTGCATTTACTGCAACCTACTCACAGGATGCGGTGAACTACCAGCTTCCTCCCAAAACAATAATGGATCTGGCCCTGGCGAAACCAACGCCTGGTGTAAGTATTGATAGTAAAGGAGAGTGGATGCTGCTGATTGAACGGAATACATACCCAACTGTTGAAGAGTTGGGCCAGCCGGAAGTTCGGGTTGCCGGTCTGCGTATCAACCCAGCTAACTTTTCATTGAGCAGGCAGAACTATATCAACAATTTTACTTTAAAGCATATTGCTTCAGGCAAAGAATATAAAATCAGCGGTTTGCCGGTAAACCTGCTTGCTTCAGCGGCAGAGTGGAGCCCCGATGACAAGAAAATTGCATTTGCTCATAACGCAGGCGCACATATTGATTTGTATGTGATTGATGTGGCTGCTCAAAAAGCGATGAAAATAAACAAAACAGCTTTAAACATGGTGCTGGGCGATGGATTCAGTTGGTTAAACAACCAAACCCTTTTGTACAAAGCAGTTGTAAAAGCTCCATCGGCAATGCCTAAAAAGCCGGTTACACCAAAAGGCCCGACTGTTCAGGAAAGTTATGGCAGTTCAGCTCCACGCCCTACATTCCAAGATTTAATTAAATCACCTTATGATGAACAGTTGTTTGAATTTTTTGCCACATCACAATTGGTGAAAAATACAAATGGAGTTGAAACAAAAATCAATCAGCCTGCTATTTATGTTTCAACCAATGCTTCACCTGATAAAAAATATTTGCTCATCCGCACTATAACAAAACCATTCTCTTACACTGTTACAGCTTTTGGATTTAATTCAACAGTTGCAGTGTATGATGTAAATGGAAAACTGGTAAAGGAAATTGCAAAACTACCTTCTGCCGAAACTGCACCCGCCGGGAATGATAATGTGCAGGATGTGCCCCGCAGTACAGGCTGGCGTGATGATGAAGCTGCTACTCTTGTTTGGTGTAAAGCGTTGGATGGCGGGTTGATTAAAAACAATGTGGAATATCATGATGCGGTGTACAGTTTGCCTGCGCCATTTACCGGGCAACCAAAAGAATTGTTTAAAACAAAAATGCGGTATGGCGGAACAGCCTGGGGCAACAGCAGTTTTGCATTGGTGTATGAAATGCTGCGTGGTAAAGCTCAAACAAAGCTGAGCAAGGTTAATCCGTCAACAGGCGAAATGGAAACGGTTTTTGAACGCAGTGCCAATGATGCTTACAGTAATCCCGGTTCGCCAGTTACTGAAAAAAACAGTTACGGACGCAATGTCGTTCTTCCGCATGATGGAAAACTGCTGATGAACAATACAACAGGCGCTTCGCCAAAAGGCGATCTGCCGTTTCTTTCTTATTTTGATTTAACCACAAAGAAGAACGAAATCATCTGGCGTTGTGACGAAAACAGTTATGAACTGGTTGTTGATGTACTCGACAGGAATACATTAACAGTTCTTACAAGAAAAGAATCACAGACGGCAGTGCCGAATTATTTTATCAAAACATTGAAAGGCGTTGTTGCATCGGGCGGTAAGCAAGTGACGGACTTCAGCAACCCTTATCCGCAACTGGAAGGTGTAAGCAAACAAAAAATTTCTTATAAGCGTGCAGATGGTGTTGATCTTACAGGTGATTTGTATTTGCCGAAAGGTTACAATGCAAAAAAAGATGGACCATTGCCTGTATTAATATGGGCCTATCCCCGTGAGTTTACCAATGCCCGTGATGCGGCGCAGGTACGTGGCTCGAAAAATATGTTTACAAGAATAAGCTGGGGCAGCCCCATCTTCTGGGTTACGCAGGGATATGCAGTTTTAGATAATGCAGAAATGCCGATAGTAAGTACTTCAACTGATAAAAAACCAAATGATGACTTTATTGCGCAGCTGAAGTTAAATGCAAGGGCAGCTATTGATAAACTTGCTGAAATGGGTGTGGGCGACAGCACAAGAGTTGGAGTGGGAGGACATAGTTATGGCGCATTTATGACGGCTAATTTACTGGCACATACCAATTGGTTTAAAGCAGGTATAGCACGCAGCGGCGCTTACAACAGAACATTAACGCCATTCAGTTTTCAGAATGAAGACCGTACATACTGGCAGGCTCCGCAATTATATTTTGATATGAGTCCGTTCAGTTTTGCACATCAATTAAAAACACCAATCCTGCTTGTTCATGGCGATACAGATGATAATACTGGTACGTATCCAATACAAAGTGAAAGAATGTTTGCTGCAATAAAAGGCAATGGAGGCAATGTGCGTTATGTAAGTCTGCCTTACGAAGCACATGGTTATCGTGGAAAAGAAAACATTCTGCATTTGTTATGGGAAGAACATACATGGTTAGAGAAATATGTAAAAGGGAAGAAGTGAACTGATGTTGGATTTATGATGTAGGATATGCGATGTCAGATATAACCCCGTCAGCGGTCAATGCCCTGACGGGGTTTGTTTTGAAATATGAATCTTTAAAGAATACCTGCTGAGAATTAAGTAGTGCATTTTTCAAAATTTGCCTGTTTCTGTAAATGATTGTAATATTGAGCTGCAGTAAACGTTTTAAATACTGCTTCTCAACTCCAAATCAATATCTGTGCAAAATGGAAGACCAGAACCCATCTTCTTTCAACAGGCGGAAATTTTTACTCAATGCTGCTAAAGTAGCAGGTGTTGGAGCCGTTGGCTATGTTTATTTCTCTGGTTACAATAAAGATTCATCTGATGTAATTACCTCTTCAGCAGGAAAGCATGTTTTTCTCACAAAGCCTTATTTGTTTTCGATCAGTAATACCGCTGTGAGTGTGCGGTGGATTTCCAATAAGCAATGTTTAAGCTGGGTTGAATTTGGCGAAAAAAAAGATTTCGGACAAAAAGCATTTTCTGTAACTAACGGATTTGTAAATGCAAACAACCGTCTTCATGAAGTGTGGCTGGAAAACCTGAAGCCCGGTACGAAATATTTTTATCGTGTACTATCAAGAGAAATTAAGGAATTTCAAAATGAGGAAACAATTGCATGGGGCGAAACGATTGCAAGTGATATATTCAGCTTTTCAACAGCAGCAGAAAATCAACAGGAAGTAAACTGGCTTGTACTGAATGATATTCATGATAATGCGTCCTCGTTTGCTCATCTTCTCAAACTGAATAAAGAAGAACAGTTTGATTTTGTATTCCTCAATGGCGATATGTTTGATTACATCGCAACAGAAGAACAGATTATTGAGCATTTAATAAAACCATGTACTGATGTATTTGCTTCAGAAACGCCAATGATTTTTCAAAGAGGCAATCATGAAATGAGAGGAAATTTTAACTGGCATCTGAAAGAATATTTTTCAGGAGAAACAAAGCCGTATTTCACTTTTCAGTCAGGTCCTGTTCTTGTAATTGTTCTTGATACAGGTGAAGAAATGGCTGATTCTGGTTTTGATCTGTTTGATGCATACCGGGAAAAGCAGGCATTATGGCTCGGAAAAGTAATGCAGTCGAAGGAATACAATGATGCAATATATAAGGTGGTGATGATGCATATACCTCCTTTTCATTCGTTTGATATGAAAGGTTCGCAGCATTGCAAAAAAGTTTTTTCCCCGTTGTTTGATCAATACAAAATTGATTTGGTCATTGCGGGTCATACACATACATATGGAATACACCTCCCTGAAAAAGATCAGCACAAATATCCAATCGTTATCGGAGGAGGCCCCAACCCTGGTACACGTACTTTAATAAAAGTAAAAGCCAGCCATGAACAATTGTATTTACAAATGCTGAAAGATGATGGCTCGCTTGTTGGTGAGTATAAAATAAAAGCCGGCAGGTAAAATGTTCCGCTATTTGATATTTCGTATTTTGTATGCATGGATATCCACATTGAAACTGTTGATACCAACAGGCAGTTGAAAGAATTTGTCTGGTTTGGTATCAACCATTATAAAGATTGCACATTTGCTGCTCCTCCTTTATTCTTTGATGATTTCTCTGTTTTGAATAAAGAGAAAAATCCATCCTTGAAGTTTATGGATGCGCAGTATTTTCTTGCAAAGCAAAACAATCAGGTTGTTGGCCGTATTGCTGCAATTATAAATCCTGTAGCCAACGGGCATTTTAATACTTCGCATGCGAGATTTGGATGGTTTGAATCTGTTAATAATCCTGCTGTTGCAAAAGCATTATTTGATGCTGCAGAAAAATGGGCACATCAAAAAGGCATGACACATATCCAGGGCCCGCTGGGCTTTACTGATTTTGACCAGGAAGGAATGCTGGTGGAAGGGTTTGATCAGTTGGCAACCCTGGTTGGTAAATACAATTATTCCTACTTGCCACAGCTTGTTGAACATTGTGGTTATAAAAAGGATACAGATTGGAATGAATTCCAGATAAAACTCCCTGACCGGCTTCCCGAACGATATTATCGTTCTGCAGCTATTGTGAGGGAAAAGTTTAAAGTTAAACCGGTTAAAGAAAAAAGAAAAAAAGTACTGGTTAAAAATTACGGGTATAAAATTTTTGATTTACTGAATACCTGCTACCGTGAACTGTATAATTTTTCAGCTTTGTCTGATGAACAGATTACATTCTACATCAAATCTTATTTCTCTTTCTTTCAAACAGATCTGCTCAGTATTGTGGTGGACGAAAAAGATGATGTGGTTGCATTAGGAATTACAATGCCGAGTCTTTCAGTTGCTTTACAAAAAGCGAAGGGTAAATTAATTCCAACTGGCTGGTGGCATTTATTAAAGGCTCTCAGAAAAAACGATAAAGTGGATTTGTACCTGATTGCTGTTCATCCAAAGTATCAGAACAAAGGACTTACATCCATTGTATTTACTGAATTGTTTGATGTGTTCAGGAAACGTGGATTTAAAATTGCAGAAACCAATGCGGAGTTAGAAGATAATAATAAAGTTATGTCGCTTTGGACAGATTTTGATCCTGTGCGTCATAAAAAAAGGAGATGTTATATAAAACAGCTTACATAGTAAGTTATTTAAAACTCAAACTTTACAATTTTTTCGTCATTCGTCATTTCAGAAATAAACTCTTTGTGGTACTTCTCCAAACCAAAGGTTTCCCATTTTAAAGTAAGCATATCTTCTTCTTTTAATTGATTGGCTAGTTTGAATTTCAGGTGATGCCTCTGAAATGTTTGCTCTATTGTTTGTACAGCAGAAGGTGAAAATGAGCATTTAATTGTATAAATCCTGGATTGGTTCAGGCGGTCAATAAACTGCTCAATATATGGCAGCAACGCAAGTACAAGCAATATCAGTAAACTGGCATAAGCTGCAGCATAGTAGTTTCCGCTGCCAATACCCATGCCTACTGCTGCAACAGCCCATATTGTTGCGGCAGTTGTAATTCCGTTAATTCTGTTTTCGCCACGAAAAATCACACCTGCACCAAGGAATCCGATTCCGGTTACAATATTAGAAGCAATTCTGTCGGTACTTCCCGGAAGTCCTATCTGTGTTGACATGATTGTAAAAAAACACGAACCGATTGAAATCATAATCATAGTGCGGAATCCGGCCGATTTACTATGGTATTCTCTTTCAGCGCCAACAATACCGCCCCATAGTGCTGCCAGTAAAAATTGAAAAAGTATTTCGTAATCCATACTCAAAAGTTGTAATTGAATATACCTTAATTTATGCAAAAGAAATACTGATTTTTTATAGTAATGGCTCCATGATTGTTCGCAATTACTGCATGTACACAAAGCTAATCAGCATCATATTTGCCGGGCTGGTTACTGACCATGATTAGTTTTTTTCTTGCCTTACATCATTCTTTGCCCCATACCACCCGTCTACTTTTACGCCCGAAATTAAAAGTTCACTAGTAAACAAGGAAAACAGCTGGTAATTTGCTTGCCGTAAACTTTTTTCCTTCACTCAATTTTTAAAAAAAATTATACAATGGCAACTGTTAAGAAAGCAACCAAGTATGTGTATTCATTTGGCGGCGGCAAAGCCGACGGTAATGAATCAATGAAGAATCTTTTGGGTGGTAAAGGCGCAAACCTGGCTGAAATGGCGGGTCATCCAAAACTCCGTTTACCCGTTCCTCCCGGTTTTACAGTAACTACAGATGTTTGTACATATTATTATGCAAACAAAAAAACATATCCAAAGGTTCTTGTTGCACAGGTACAGGAAGCCCTTGCTAAAATGGAAAAAATCACCGGTAAAAAATTCGGTGATGAAAAAAATCCTTTATTGTTATCCGTTCGTTCAGGTGCACGTAAGAGTATGCCCGGTATGATGGAAACAGTATTGAACGTTGGTCTCAATGAAAAAACAATCAAAGGTATTATTGCACAAAGCGGCAACGAACGTTTTGCTTATGATGCTTACCGTCGTTTAATTATGATGTATGCTGATGTGGTAATGGAAAAAGCAGCAGGCATTGAACCAAAAGGTGGTAAAGGTATCCGTAAGCTTCTTGATGAAAAACTGGAAGCCATCAAACATAAAAAAGGCTATGCAAGTGATACTGATCTTACAGTTGATGAACTGAAAGCACTTGTTGTTGATTATAAAAAAACAGTAAAGAAAGTTTTAGGTGTTGAATTCCCCGATGATCCTATGCAGCAAATGTGGGGTGGTATCGGCGCTGTATTTGCAAGCTGGAATGGTAAGCGTGCAATTGAATACCGTCGTATCGAAAAAATTCCACACGAATGGGGTACTGCTGTAAACGTACAGGCAATGGTATTTGGTAACATGGGCGATGATTGTTGCACAGGTGTTGCCTTTTCACGTAACCCCGGCAGTGGTGAAAACAAATTCTATGGTGAATACTTGGTAAATGCACAAGGTGAAGACGTAGTGGCAGGTATCAGAACTCCCGCACCTATCAACGAATATTCTAAAAACGATCAGAGCAAGCATTTCAAAACACTGGAAAAGTTAATGCCTGCTATGTATAAAGAACTTTTTGCAATCCAACGCAGACTTGAACTGCACTATCATGATATGCAGGATATTGAGTTCACCATTGAAAAAGGAAAACTCTACATGCTGCAATGCCGTGTTGGTAAACGTAATGGTGTGGCTGCAGTACGCATGGCAACTGAAATGGTGAAGGAAAAACTCATTGATGCTAAAACTGCTTTAATGCGTGTAGCACCAAACCAGTTGGTTGAACTGTTGTTGCCAATGCTTGATCCCAAAGTGGAATTATTACAACCTGTTATTGCAAAAGGCTTACCTGCAGGTCCTGGTGGTGCAAAAGGTCGTGTGGTATTCTCTTCTGCCGATGCAGTTGAATGGGCTGCTAAAGGCGAAAAAGTAATCCTCGTTCGTGAAGAAACTTCACCTGAAGATGTAGATGGTATGCACAAAGCACAGGCTATCTTAACTACCAAAGGTGGTATGACCAGTCACGCTGCACTCGTTGCCCGTGGTTGGGGTAAATGCTGTATCGTTGGTTGTGGTGATATTGAAATCCATACCGATGCTAAAAACTTCCATGCAAAAGGTGGCGTGGTAATTAAAGAAGGCGACTGGATCAGCTTAAATGGTACAAAAGGTTTAGTGTACGAAGGCAGTATGGCTTTAGTTGATATTGATATTGATAAAAACCAATCATATAAAGATTTAATGAAACTGGTTGACCAGTTCAAACAAATCGGCGTACGTGCAAATGCTGAAACTCCTGAAGATGCAACACATGCAGCTAAGTTTGGAGCAGAAGGTATTGGCTTGTTCCGTACTGAACACATGTTCTATGGCGAAGGAAGTGAAGAACCACTGTTCCAGTTACGTAAAATGATTGTAAGTAAAACTGAAAAAGAAAGAAGAGTAGCACTCAACGATCTGTTTAAGTTTGTGAAGAAAGATGTGAAGGATACACTCAATGTAATGAAAGGACATCCTGTGACTATCCGTCTTCTCGATCCACCACTGCACGAGTTTGTTCCTCACGATGCTGAAAAATTACAGCAGTTAAGTAAAGAACTCGGTATCCGCATGAGTGTGTTGAAACGTCGTGTATTGGCATTGCATGAAAACAATCCAATGCTTGGTCACCGTGGTGTACGTTTGGGTATCAGCTATCCTGAAATTACAGAAATGCAGATCAGGGCAATCTTTGAAGCAACTGCTGAGTTAACAAAAGCAGGCAAAAAAGCACTTCCTGAAATCATGATTCCTGTAACATGTTCAGTAAACGAACTTATTCACCAGCGTAAAATAGTTGACCAGGTGTATAAGGAAGTTTGCGAAAAAATGAAAGTAAAAACCATTCCGTTCCTGTTTGGTACAATGATCGAAATTCCAAGAGCTGCATTAAAAGCTGCTCAAATGGCTGAAGCTGCCGACTTCTTCAGCTTTGGTACCAACGACCTTACACAAATGAGCTTTGGTTTCAGCCGTGATGATATTGGTGGTTTCTTACCAAATTATCTCGATCAGAAAATCCTTGCTGATGATCCGTTCCAGACAATTGACCAGGATGGTATCGGCGAACTCATCAAGTTTGGTACAGAACGTGGCCGTATCACCAAACCAAATCTCAAAGTAGGTATCTGCGGTGAGCATGGTGGCGATCCTGAAAGCGTGAAGTTCTGTCACAGAATTGGAATGAACTACGTAAGCTGTTCACCATTCCGTGTACCAATTGCACGTCTTGCAGCAGCACAGGCCGCTATTGAAACACCAAGAAAAGCCGTTGCTAAAAAAGGAAAGAAATAGATAATCCTCAACACTGATGAAATAAGACGAAGGCCGCCTGTTGGCGGCCTTCATTTTTCTCCCCCAACGTATTGTCAGCAAATATTCATGCTTCACTTTTTTGCTGTATAAAGTAGCAGTGGTGACTGAGCTGATAAAAAAAATAGTTGTTTTTCAACTTTTTTTATATTTTAGCATCAATACCGATGAATGTCCGTATTCCATTAACATCAGTAATATTCTCCCTGACAAACCTTTTTTGCCGTAGTTAAGAAACCTCAGTAACGAAAACTGTATTGTTTTTAAATCAATACGCATTTAATTTTTTTTAAATTTTAAAAATGAAGTGGATACTTACTGGGTTACTGTTTTTGTCAGTTTTTGCAGCCACGGGCCAGATGGTTGTTGATTTAGGTGCAGGAATTAATACAAATGCAACTGCAGCCGTAAATATGGAACTTACTTACAGGTTCAAAAAAATTAATCTTGGAACAGGATATATTGTTGGCATTACCGACAATATTACCAAGCCGGATATTTTCTTTCTTAAAGCAGGAAAACCAATCATGATAACAAAAACGGCAGGTTTTGATTTGGGTGCTGGTGTAGCAATTCAAACATATCGTGAAAACTTTGTCAGTAAAGTGGATGATAGATATTCCTATTATAAAAGGGTGAATGAAATAACACCGCTATTGTTTGCACAATATCATCAACGGTTAATCAAGGATGCTGAATTTTTTACAAGAACTGTCTATACAGGACGTTATTTTTATGCGGGCGCAGGCCTTACATACATCTTCAAACAAAAGAAATAGCATTGGCAAAAGTTATCTGAATCTGGCGGAAAGTGTATAACAAACCTTATCATTTATCCGCCAGAATATTTCATTATTTACTTTGCGCAAACGGCGGATGTCTCTTTTATCCAGTAAGCGTCCCTGGTCATCGTAGTATTGCGGTTGCTCATAAATTGTAAGTATAAAATATTTTTTTGGCGAAAAAGGGATATTCAGCGCTTTGTGTTTGATAGAAAAAAATGTAAGCAGCCGCTTGTTGCCATCAATATAGTAATCCAGGTTATTTATCCACGCACATTTAATTTTTCTCATATTATTTACAAGTTCAAGAACTGACGACGAATCATAGCCAAAGTGAAACAATGTATCTTTCAATGCAGGGTCGTTCAGCAGAAACTCGTATATGTAACGTAAAGTATCAGTCTTTAATTCCAGAGAAACGATGTCGAAATTTTTTCCTGTAAATTCTGCGGCAAAAGGTTTTTTCTCATACAACGCCTGGTACTGCAAATTCACTGTATGAATAAGCTGTTCATTTTCTTTGTAATAATTTACAGGAAAATTTCTTGGGGGGGTGCAATACGAAAAAGAAAAACATGCTGTTGCCAGAGCGATAATATGGTAGCAAGTCTTGGTCATAATAATCATTTGTTAACACTCCAGGAAATGCCATATAAAATCCAGCGAAATGTTCTGATATTAATTGTTTTTTGAGTTTTATAACCAGTATCCCAGTAAGTAAGTGTGGCGGTATTGTTTTTTTCTGAAATGCCAAGAAGTACAACATAGTGTGTAGGAATCCCTTTCTTTGTTTTGTAGTGATTTTTTCTGCGGAGAACACTATTGTTGAGATAGAGATATACCTGGCCCTGCTTTAGTCTTTCATTTAAAAATGAAACAAGGTTAGGTATGTCAGGTCTTATAAGATCAGAACCTCTTGAATGAATATCATCTTTGAACATAGCCCTCAACATACGGTTGAACTTTGAAAGGTTTGTTGATGCCCAGATTTTTTGTTCATCTCCCTGGTTGTATTTTTTGTTGAAAATGTTGAGATAGCCTTTAAAATGGTCAGCAAGGGTAAAAAATAATACCTGGTCGGCTTCATTCCTGTCAAGTTCTCCTTCGTAAAGAATTTGTCCGGCAGATTTTCTTACTCTTGCTGATGGGTTAAATTTTGTACTGCCGTAAAACGCTTCACCATTCTGATACAGATCCATCATTAACTGTACATAACCCAACGGATCCTTTTGAAGAAAAACATAACCAATTGCAGCATAACTGCAGAAATTTGTATTTCTTCCGGCAAACAGGTAATCAGGTGTTTCTATATTTCTTTTTATATTCTGAAAAAAAAGCCCGGGATTTATTTCAGGCCAGTACTTACTTGTCGAAAGATATTTTACCGAATTCAGATAAAGAATTGCCTGTTCCTTATTGCTGTATGAAATTGTTACATGATGGGTTGGTTGAGCGAATACATTGTTCAGCAACAACAAAATGCAGATGAAATATTTTAGACTGTAAATCATTTTTCGATAGCCGGAATTCATTCTAAAATTAAAAAAAACTCTTCTTGAAGGATGCAAACATTATCCCAAAAATAAACAGGCCAGCGGCCTGTTTATTTTTGGCGGCATTTTGTCCGTTATTCAGAAACTGTAAACAAACATTACTGCAAAACTGCGACCTTGCGCATAAAGCGGTTTTCCTGCACTTGTATAACGTGCAAGATGTTCACGGTATGTTTTATTGGTAATATTCTGTGCCTCTAAAGAGATGTGGAGGCTATTAACCGGGATAATTTTTACACCCATATCTGCTGTTGTAAATTCACTTGTAATTCTTTCGCCAAAATCTGTTGCATTGCGGAATTGATTGCCTGAGTACCTGATTGAGATTCCTGGAATCAGTTTTTTATTTATGAACTCGCCTTCAAGTTTGAAGCGTACTTCAAAAGGCTGCATTTCCGGCAATGGTTTGCCGGTTGTTTTGTTTTCTCCATACACATAAGTTGTGCTTAGCTGTTGTACCAACATTGAACCCCATTGTTGCAACCAGCTTAATTCAAAACCAAATAACCTTACATCTTTAATGTTGATATACTGCCTTACACCTGGGGCTGAAGTAACTCTTGGAGGAATAGTTGTTATTACGGACGAAATATAATCGGATATAAACGAAATATAGCTATTCAATTCAACTGAAGTTTTTGTTTTTTTGAATGAAATCGAAAGGTCGGCCTGGTTATTTGCTTCGGGTTTCAGTTGTGGATTCCCAAGTAGTTCATACGCATCTAAACCAACCGTCATTGAGTTGATATATCTTTCTGTGATGCTTGCACTTCTTACTCCACGACCAAACCATAATCCTGCAAACCAGGAACTGGTGAATTGCCTGCTGATACCTGCACTGATACTTGGATTAAAATCAAAGGCAGACAGCACATTGTACTGGTTTTTAAAACTGGCGGAAGGGGTTCCTGCTTTTGCATTTACTAAATCAATTCGTGCTGCAAGGGATATTTTATACATCCCGGTTTGCTGATACAAGTCTGCAAAAATACCTGATCTTATATTACTGCTGTTTTGCCATACCGAATCAACGAATACTTTGCCTGCCATTGTTCCAGTAAGTATTTTCCTTATTCGGTTTCCCTGAATAGTTTCGTACTTAGCATCAGCACCAAAGAATAATAATGTTCGCTTTTGCTGAACAGTAATTTCTGTGCGGCCCCCGGAAGTTTGTGTATTTGCGTCTGTGTACATCAGAGTTGTTGCAGAAGTGGGTCTAAGCTGATTGCCCATACTGTGTTTTACAAATGAAGAAAACAACTGTGTGTTCCAGTGTTTAAACCATTTTGTTTTTGATGTGGTTTTATAACCAGCCTGAACTAACCATGTGTCATCACTTAGCAAATCCATGCCGAGTGCGGCAAAATCGGTATTCCTTGCAAAGTTTCTCGTTGCATTAACTAAAAGCATGTGGTTTTCTTTTGGTTTAAATGCAATGTTCATATTTAAAGCTGTACGATTGAAATCGGACGGCATTGATGAATCTCTGCCATCTTTGTAATCATTGCCTGCAGAGTAGGAGCCTGCTGTAGAAACCTGAATTTTCTTGGATTTAAAGCCAATCATACCTTCTGTGCGAAAAACTTCTCCATTAGTTTCATATCCAGTGTTGATGCGTCCATATATTTTATTTTCCTGCGAAAATTCGGGGGGTGCTGTTTTAAAGTTAACAATGCCTCCCATTGAAGGACCGTAGCGAAAGCTGTGCGGTCCTTTCATTATTTCAATTTGCTGAACCTGATTTATCATTATCTGGCTTGTTGGCGGATCCATCCTGTTGGGACAGGCCGCAGCCGAGGTCAATGCTCCATCATTCAGGATATTCAATTGCTCAACTTTTAATCCACGGAAAACAGGATCAAAACCAAAAGCAGCACTTTTTTTAATTGTTGCAAATCCCGGGATCTGCTGCAATACTTGTCCAGCATCGTGTTGAGCCCAATCGGCATGATTTAGCTTAACAGTTTTTTTGGGAGTTTGCCCTTTCAAGCCATAAACTGTTACTGGCAGGAGCATTTGGGCTGAAACTGGTTCTAAAAAAATAATATTTCCTGTGGAACTGGATAATTGTTTTGTTGTAATAATCGCTTCTTCGTAGGAAATATGTGAAAGTATCAGTGAGATATCTTTTGCAAGCGTAAAATTTATTTGACCGCGTTTGTCTGATTGACCTTTCTGGTTTCCATATATATAATTTACATTTTCTATTTCTTTTTGCGTATAACTGTCTTTGATTGTAAATGAAACGCTTTGTGCATATGAGTTGCCGCAAATACACAGCAAAGCGACTATGCTTAACGCTTTAATATTTTTAATGAGCATAATTCGTTAATTATGGTGTAATACATTTCTGTATACATAGAACTTCAATGCAGTTTATGTATGAATGAATCGGTAAGAAAAAAAGATTAAATAAAAGAGGTCAGATGAAACGTGGAGGATGAAAAACAGAAATAGATGTTTTCACTACTAGGCCAGACTTATATGACGGGTTATTTAGTGTGTTAATCGAGGTCATTTCAAAACTGTACTGAATAGGCTTGTGTATTGATGAGATAACTTCTTCATGATGGTCTGTTTTGCTCAAAGGGACTTCCTTGTCTTGCTGTTCCTGTTTTTGAATCTGTTTGCTTAGCTGGCACTTTCCATTGCATTTTAAAACAGGTTTGTTTTTGTTTTCACAGTTTTGTACAAAACTGCCTTTGTTAAGGTGATAATAAAGGATTTTATAGTTCATCCTGAAAGTTTGCAGGAAAACCGATACTAAAAAAAATATGGCTATAAATTGCTTCATTAAAAAAGACAATCAACTCTGCAAAAATAAGGAGGAGTTATAATTGAAATGTAACTTCAATCACAATTTATAACAGTTAAAAAAATGCCAGGCTTAAATGCAGGGCATTGTAAGAGATGCGGCAATAAATCTGTTTCGCTGCACAAAATATTCCTTTATTGTAAAACCGGTAGTGATAGTTTTACTCTTGTGCCGTTATTGATTTCGCTGTCTATTTCTAGCGATCCGTTAAATTTCTTAGCTAACGAATTACAAATAACAAGTCCCAGTCCGGTTCCTGTTTCATTATTTGTTCCTTTTGTTGTGTACAATGATCCGTTAAAAAGCGAATTAATTTTCTCAGGGTGAATTCCAATCCCATTATCTTCAACAATAATGCTGTATTTTTTTAATGAGTGGTGTGATGTGATGTTAACGTTCCCGCCGCTTGCAGTGAATTTTATTGCATTGGAAACAAGGTTTCTCAGGATTATTTTTACAGTGTTTTTATCGCCCACGATTGTTGCATTTTCATCAGTAGAACATGTGAGCTGAATGTTTTTTTCTTCTGCTTTGTAGTTTAATTCTCTTTTGATTTCACATACAATATCCTTAAGCGAAAGTTTTTCCATTACCGGCTCGGTTTTCTGGAGCTCGTTTTTTGCCCATGTCAGCATGTCAAATACCAGTTCATTCGTGTTTTCAACCGACCGCCGTATGTCACCAATATTTTCTTTGTATTGATCATTGCTTAAATACTTGTTGTTTTCAAGTCCTTTGAGTAATGTAAGATTTGCAGCCATTGGGCTTTTGAGATCATGCGCTATTGTAGAAAATATTTTGTCTTTAAATGTATTTAAGTTTTCAAGCTCAATGGTTCTGTTTGTTACTGTTTTTTCATATTTCCATAGTTGCATTTTGCTGATGTAAAATGAAAGAAAGATTAACAGCATGCTTGTAACATTGTTATAGATAGCAAGAGTTGCATCATATGGAGGTAAAAGAACTTTTCCTGACAAATAAAAATAATCCCTGTGTGAGATAATGAGGTAATGAATTGAATTATAAAAAAATGCCACCAGTAATTCTACAGGTTTGTCAAAGAAAAAGAAGGCAAGAATAATGAAAAGCAGAATAAAATTTTCAACACCTTCATCGCCGGTGTAGTAATGTGTTACCGATAATACGACCGGGATTATGAAATACATTATTATTAAAACTTTTTTGTAGTTCCTGGCATTAACTATAAGTGATAATAAAATGCTGAGTGCAAATGGGATGGTGTTAATAAATTTTACAACTGAATCATAATGTACAGGTGAAAAAAAATTGACGTAAACAAGCCTTATAAACGATACGAAAATGGCAATTGTTGAAAAAAAAGTAAACGTAATATAACGTCTTTGCTCATAGGAATTTAACGTTTCGTAGTCACCCGGATGTAACGAATAGCGGGTAATATAATCAGTTTTCATAAATAGGGATTATAGGTTTTCTAATGATTTTCTTAAGGGTAATTACTTAATTCGGCGGCTAAATTAGTACTTTTTGGTATCAAACAAATAGTAAAACTACCAGGGATTTATACTGATCTTTTATGAAAAAAAATAAAATTGGAATCATATTTCTTTAAAAACAAAAACCCCGCAACGTTGCGGGGTTTTCCTATTATTAAGATTTTCTTTTCTGCAAATTAATAACGGTACAAATCAGTTTTGAAAGGTCCGTTTACAGAAATGCCGAGGTATTCAGCCTGTGCTGCTGTTAATTCATCCAGTTGCGCACCAACCTTTGCAAGGTGAAGACGTGCAACTTTTTCATCAAGATGCTTTGGAAGAACGTACACTTTGTTTTCATAATTTGCATGGTTGTTCCACAATTCAATCTGAGCCAATGTCTGGTTGCTGAATGAGTTACTCATTACAAATGATGGGTGACCTGTAGCACAACCAAGATTTACAAGGCGGCCTTCAGCCAGTAAGATGATGTCTTTTCCATCAACATTATAAATATCAACCTGTGGCTTAACAGTATCTTTTGTATTGCCATAGTTTTGATTTAACCAGGCAACATCAATTTCAATATCAAAATGGCCAATGTTACAAACGATGGTTTTATCCTTCATCAGTTTGAAATGTGCACCAGTGATCAGGTCACGGCAACCTGAAGCAGTAACAACAATATCAGCTTCTTTTACAGCATCAATCATTTTCTTTACTTCAAATCCATCCATTGCAGCCTGTAAAGCACAGATAGGATCAATTTCAGTAACAATAACTCGGCAGCCGGCACCTGCTAACGATGCAGCAGAACCTTTACCTACATCACCATAACCACCAACTACTGCTACTTTACCAGCAAGCATTACGTCAGTTGCACGACGGATAGAATCAACCAATGATTCTTTACAACCGTATTTGTTATCGAATTTTGATTTTGTTACACTGTCGTTTACATTGATAGCGGGCATTGGAAGAGTGCCTTTCTGGACACGCTCATACAAACGGTGAACACCTGTAGTGGTTTCTTCACTGATACCTTTAATGCCAGCAATAAGTTCAGTGTAATTATCAAGAACCATATTGGTTAAATCACCTCCATCATCCAGGATCATATTCAACGGACGATCGGGTGAACCGAAGAATAATGTTTGTTCAATACACCAATCAGCTTCTTCCTGTGTTTGTCCTTTCCATGCATACACACCAATACCCGCAGCAGCAATAGCAGCAGCAGCATGATCCTGTGTAGAAAAGATGTTGCAGGAACTCCATTTTACTTCAGCACCCAAAGCAACCAGTGTTTCAATCAAAACTGCTGTTTGAATGGTCATGTGCAAACAACCTGCAATGCGGGCATCTTTCAGAGGTTGTTTAGTTCCGTATTCTTCACGTATAGCCATTAAGCCGGGCATCTCTGCTTCGGCCAAACGGATTTCCTTGCGTCCCCATTCAGCAAGACTGATATCTTTTACCTTATACTTCAGATCGAAGTCAATTTTGTTTCTTTTTGGAGTTGACATGTTTGTTTTTTTAGACTGCAAAGTTAAATTTTCAGGATAAAATAATGTGAATGTGAATAAATTCAGGAAATCATTCTAATTTGGCGGTATTCTGAAGAAAAAAATCCTGTTTCCCAATGGCAAAAGCAATCAAAACAGAACAAATCACTAAAGAGCCGGTTTTGTTGGATAAAACCGACCTCAGCATTTTACGGTTACTGCAGCAAAATGCACGGATGACAGTGAAAGAAATTGCCGACCAGGTGCACCTGAGTACAACACCTGTGCATGAACGTATCAAGTGGCTGGAAAAAGCAGGTGTGATAAAACAATACGCTGCTTTGATTGATCATGCAAAGGTGAAAAAAGGTTTGATGGTGATTTGCTATGTATCGCTGAAACAACACAGCAAAAATGCTGGCATGAAGTTTATTAAACATATCAATGAACTGGACGAAGTAATTGAATGTTATAATATTTCAGGTGAGTTTGATTTTATGCTGAAAGTGGTTGTTGAAAACATGGATGAGTACTATCATTTTCATGTAAACAAATTAAGCCAGAGCGAAAACATAGGTAATGTGCAAAGTGTGTTTGTGATGGGTGTATTAAAGCAAACTCATGTAATGGTATAGGAGAGGATTTCAAGATTATCAATACTAAACTAAAACCTTTCATCATGTATAATTACGACACAGTAACCGAAGCAATCAATGGCTTAAGGCAACGTGGCTTTACACTCGATTTTAACCTGCAGGTAAATTCGCTGCAATGTTTTAATCCTGATATTAATCTCAGCCCGGAAGAGTTTGAGATCAAAGAAATTTATCGTTTTGAAGGTAATACCAGTCCTGAAGATGAAGAAGTGGTTTATGCTATTGAATCAAAGCGGGGAGATAAAGGCGTTTTTGTGAACGGCTATGGCCCATCAGCCGATGTTGCAGGTGCAGAAATGATGAAGAGACTGGCAGATCATCACAATGAATAACCTAAGCATTCATTTATGCATTATTGCTGAACATTTTTCCTGAAGTGTTTACATGCTCTTTTATAGCTTTTCTTGAATAACGTATTCCAATAATAAAAGAAGCAACTGCTCCCAGAAACAGTAATCCTTCACTTACATAATTTTTTACCCATGCATTTTCCTGCAGAAACAGGAAGAAGTCGAATGTGCCATGAAAAAATACAGCCCAGAAAACACCGAGAAACAAATAGAAATTTTTGCGAGCAGGAATAAATTTTGCTTTGCCAACAAAGTACCCCATCAAAATTGCAAACGTAGCATGTGCCGGAACGGATAAAAACATACGTAAAAATGCTGTAGCCATTCCATGCTGCATTACATAACCAATGTTTTCAACTGTTGCAAAGCCCATCCCAACCATTACGCTGTAAACAATGCCATCAAAAGGCTCATCAAAACTTTTTTTTGGAAAAGCATAATAACGGAGCATGATGTATTTGCTCATTTCTTCACTTAGCGCAACAATGATGTATGCAAAAAAAGCAGTGTAAGCAATTCCATCACCCATCAGTTTTTCAACTGGCTTTGTAGCAAAAACCTGTACAAGCACCGCAGGAAGGATGCTTACAATTCCAAGGAGAAAGCATACAATAAGGTTTAATTTCGGTTCTTTATTAAAGCGGTCTTTCAGAAAAATATAAAGACTGATAGCAATGCCCGGAGCTACAGAGAGTGCAAATAAAATCATGATCGTGGAGTTGGTTTAAAGATAGTTGTTCAGGATGATTTTATTGACAGACTTTTTTTAATTTCATCGTATGAGAAGTTTATTCACCTTATTGTTCATGTTTGTTTTGCTGCAGTCAGAAGCCCAGATTTTTGGAGGCAACCCGCCATCTTTAAAGTTTTATCAGCTTAATACTGATTCTGTCAGAATAATTTTTCCGAAGAAACTGGAAACACAAGCGAGGGAAATAGCCTGGATTTCGCATCAGTTATATAAGAATCCTCCTGCACAGTTGGGAAATAAACTCAGAAAGTTTGATGTTGTGTTGCAACCGCTTACCACCCAATCAAACGCTTATGTTAGTCCTGCTCCCTGGCGCAGCGAATTTTTTATGATGCCTGATTTAAATTATTTGTCACAGAGTGCTATTCCCTGGCATCAGTCGCTCGCTGTTCACGAAATGCGGCATATTCAGCAGTTTTCAAATTTTAATCAACCAGTACAGAAATTGTTTGGAGTGCTTTTGGGGCAGCAGGGGCAAGTGCTTGCAATGGGATCGGTACCCGATTGGTTTTTTGAAGGCGATGCTGTAGTTCAGGAAACAGTAACAACAAAACAGGGCAGGGGAAGAATGCCTGAATTTTTTAATGGTTACCGGTCTTTATGGCTTGAAAAGAAAAAGTATTCCTATCAGCAATTAAGAAACGGATCGTACCGTTGGTTTACTCCCGATCATTATGCTCTTGGTTACCTGCTGGTAAATTACGGAACAGAAAAATATGGTACTGATTTCTGGAAAAAAGTAACAGATGATGCTATTGATTACAAAGGTGTGTTTTATCCTTTTCAGAAAGCAGTAAAGCGCTATTCAGGAGTAAAGTATGAAACATTTGTTAAGGAAGCTTTTAACTGGTACAAGGAGAAAATGAGGCTTGATACAAGTTCTTCTTTTCAATCAATGCAAACTGTAACCACTGCTGAAAAACATAATGTGTCGAATTATCTGTATCCTTTCCCGCAAGATGATCAATCAACAATTGTATTAAAAACAAGTTATAGGAAAATACCGGCATGGTATAAACTATATTCAGATGGGGAGCAAAGAAGATTAAGAACAAAAGATATATCAGCAGAAAACTATTACTCGTATAAAAAGGGCAATATTGTTTATGCTGCTTATGCCCCTGATCCACGCTGGGGCTGGAAGGATTATTCTGTTTTGAAAATATGGAATACGGAAACAAATGAGGTGAAAAAGATCAGCAGAAAATCAAGATTGTTTATGCCGGATATTTCGGCCGATGGTAATTCTGTTGTTGCAGTTGAGGTCACAACTGATTTGCAGTGGTCGCTGCAACTGCTGAATGTAAAAGATAAAAGCCGCACTGCTTTGCCCAATCCAAACTGCTACACTTATACTTCTCCAAAGTTTAACGGAGATGCGTCTGCAGTAATCAGCGCCGTCAGCAATAATAAAGGAGAAATGAGTTTATTGCAAACAGATCTTGCTACAAAGGAAGAAACATTGCTTTTTCCTTTTGTAAACACTGCAATAGGCTATGTTCAGGTTTCAGGTGATACAGTTTTATTTACAGCAGCACAAAAAGAAGGTGATGTGTTGTACTTGTATGATTTGAAAAATAAAAACCTGTTTAAAACTGCACAATTACCTAATGGAAATTACCAGGCTAATCTTTACGGAGATTCTGTTGTGTGGAATTCTTTCAGTACAGGAGGAAGGATGTTATTAAAGAAATCATTCAAGGAATTACAGTTGCAAAAACAGGATGCTGCAGAACCGTTAACTGATCTTTATTTTTCGGGAAAGCCGTATTCAATTTACAGTAATTTACTTGCTGATGTGCAAAAACAACCCGGTGAAATTAAACGTTACAATCCTGCAAAAGGATTGCTGAATATTCATAGCTGGCGACCGGTGATTGATGAGCCGGATTACGGTATTACTTTTTATAGTGAAAATGTGTTGAATACACTAACAGGTGAGTACAGCTATTTTTATAACAGGAATGAAGGCTATAACCAGGTTGCCGGGAACCTTCTGTACGGTGGGTTGTATCCTGTTATTTCATTAGGTGCTGAACAAACATGGGGCAGAAACACAATTGTCAACAGTAAAACTGTAACATGGAATACAACAAACATTCATGCAGGATTATCTGTTCCTCTAGATTTAACAGGCGGAGTATTGTATAAATATCTTACGCTGGCATCTTCGTACAACATTGAGAAAATGATGTTTACCGGGGCATCAAAAAACAGTTTTAAAGATGATAACCTGAATTATATCAATTCATCCATCCGTTGGTCAGCCCAATCGCCCAAGGCTGTACAGCAGATTTTTCCATCATTTGCACACAGTTTGGTATTGCAGTATAAACGTACAACAAGTGGTATAGAAGGAAGTCAGTTCTATTTTGGCAATTCATTTTATTTCCCCGGAATTTTCAGGAACAACAATTTTGTATTATCGTACTCGTACTTTTCAAGAGATACATTAAGGGGAAGCAGTTTCAGCAGCAGTTTCCCTTATGCAAGGGGGTATAATTATATTAATTTTCCACGGGCTTGGAGAGTAAGTGCTAATTATCATTTCCCCGTTTGTTATCCCGAATTTGGAATTGCAAACATTGTTTATTTTATGCGTATCCGTGCAAACCTGTTTTTTGATTATACCGAAAACCGTAGTTTAAGAACCGGTAGAATTTACCCTGCATCATCGGCAGGAACAGAGTTGTATTTTGATACAAGAATATGGAACTTGTTTCCTGCAAGTTTTGGTGTGAGGTACAGTTATTTGTTGCGGAAAGACCTAGTTGTTCCGGGAATGAGTCAGCATCAGTTCGAATTAATATTGCCGACTAACCTGTTTTGATAAATACTGAATGTGATTATTGAATTCTGATTTTAATATCAGGAGCGGTAAAGAAGTTTCCCTTTTTATCTCTTACAATAATATCGGTAATCAGGATTTCATCTTCTTTTTTAATTTGCTCGTACAGGCTTTTTTGCCAGATTGCAGGCAATAAAGCGCTGTTGCGTACATAAGTTGAAATGGGATTATATTTTGTTTTCAGTTCACCGGTTCTTTCATCTTCATATTTGTCTTTACTGCGGTAAACAACAATAAAGCGTGAAATGTTGTAACGAACTTTTTTGTCATCTATCACCCACACAGATGAATCAATAACTCCCAGCACAAATTCCAATGGAAGATCACCGCCTTTGGTTGTTCCCCAAAAAGAATGGAGCACAGGAGGTTTTAATGTGGGAGCAGGTTTTTGCTGTGCATTTGCTGCAACTGAAAAAATCAGCGACAGCATAAGAAAAAATAGTTTAACCTGGTTCTTCATGAATTTCTGTTTGTGCTATAACGCAACAGCAGTGTTTTCATTGCAGGTGATTGTACTGCTGCTGCTGAATATGTTGTTAAAGTGATTGCAGACTTTCTTCAATGGCTTTGATTTTGGCTTCTGCATCGGCCTTTTTCTTACGCTCAACTTCCACTACTTCGGGTTTTGCATTTTGCACAAAGCGTTCGTTACTGAGTTTCTTTTCAACAGATGCAAGAAATCCTTTGAAGTAATCAAGATCCTTCAGCAATTGTTCTTTTTGTGAAGTAGTGTCAATTTCTTTTTCGGTTATGATGTAGAATTTATCTTTCTGTACAACTGCTGATATGCCACCGCTGACTGCTGCTGAAACGAATGAAATACTTTCGGCATTTACCTGTTTGGAAAGAATAGTTTCAATTTTTTTATACGAAGATTCATCGCCCGTTTCAATTGAAAGCTGAATGGTTTCTTTTGGTTTAATCTGGTTTTTAACCCTCACATCACGCAAAGCTGTAATGACTTCTTTTAACTGAACAGCCAGTTGTAACGTTTTTGCATCAACAGTTTTTGCAGCAATCTGCTGTTTAACAGTTAAGTCATCTCCAGCTTCCCTTTCCCTGAGTGCATGAAAAATCTCTTCGGTAATAAACGGCATGTACGGATGGAGAAGCTGCATCAGTTCTTCAAAAAATTCAACTGTTTTATTGTAAACCGCTGCATCAATTGGTTGCTCGTAACCGGGTTTTACCCATTCGAGATACCAGCTGCAGAAATCATCCCATATCAATGAATAAATCGTCTTTAATGCTTCGCTTAATCTGAATTCTTTGAACTGTTGTTCAATTTCTGCTTTTACTTCGTTCAGCCTGTTTTCAAACCATTGAACAGCAAAGTTATCAGCGACAGTCTCATTGCTGCCGGCTACTCTTCCTTCCCACATCTTCACCAGCTTCAGTGCATTCCAGATTTTGTTATTGAAGTTGCGGCCCTGTTCATTGCTGCTTTCATCCCATAACAAATCATTGCCTGCAGGAGAGGAGATCATAATGCCGAATCGGATTGCATCGGCACCATATTGATCAATTAAAGCAAGAAGGTCGGGCGAATTGCCTAACTGCTTACTCATTTTTCTGCCTTGCTTATCTCTCACCATCCCGGTAAAATAAACGTCTTTAAACGGCAGCTCTTTTTTGTATTCATAACCGGCCATGATCATACGTGCCACCCAGAAGAAAATAATATCCTGGCCGGTTACGAGTGTTGTGGTTGGATAATAATACTCCACATCTTTATTGCCGGGATTACTGATGCCTTTGAATACTTCCATTGGCCACAGCCAGGAAGAAAACCAGGTGTCAAGACAATCTTCATCCTGAACAAGTTTCAGATTTTTAGTTTCAGGTTTCTGGTTGTGTAAATCTTCAAGGCTTTTTGCAACGTAAACATTTCCTGCTTCATCATACCAAGCTGGTATTTGTTGTCCCCACCAGAGTTGCCTTGAAATACACCAGTCTTTGATATTGTTGAGCCAGTGGCTGTAAGTATTTTTTGTTTTTTCAGGATGAAATTTAATTTTATCATCCATTACCGAAGCAAGAGTTTCAGGGTTGCGGGTTAAGAACTCGGTCATATTCATAAACCATTGTAAACTCAACCTTGATTCAATAACAGCGCCGGTTCTTTCACTTGTTCCAACCTGACCTTTATAATCTTCAATTTTTTCGATTTGATTTAACGCAGCAATATCCTCAACAATTTTCTTTCTTAACTCAAACCTGTCAACACCATTGTAAGAAAGAACAAGTGCTGAAGGATTTTCTTCCATTAAATCAATGGCTGTGAATTTCCCTTCTTCGTCTAATGTGTTTAATGCTTTCAGATTATGTTTTCTTCCCAGCTCATTATCATTTTTATCATGAGCAGGAGTAATTTTTAAAGCACCCGTTCCAAATTCCGCATCAACATATTCATCAGCTATAACAGGAATTTTGCGGTTGATGATGGGCACAATCACTTCTTTTCCAACAAGTGCTTTGTAACGTTCATCAGCAGGGTTTACACAAATAGCCACATCACCCAAAATAGTTTCGGGTCTTGTGGTGGCAACTGTAACAAATTGATTGCTGTTTTCTGCAAGTGGGTATTTTACATAGTAGAGTTTAGAATCAATTTCTTTAAAAATCACTTCTTCATCGCTCAGGGCTGTTTTACTTGCCGGATCCCAGTTTACCATCCGCAAACCACGGTAAATAATTCCCTTTTCGTTTAAATCAACAAAAACCTTGATAACGCTTTTGTAATAATCATCATCCATTGTAAATGAAGTACGATCCCAGTCAAGGCTGCAGCCTAGTTTTTTTAATTGCTGAAGAATTATACCGCCATACTTTTCTTTCCATTCCCAGGCATATTTCAAAAATTCATCACGGCTGAGCGATGCTTTCTGAATTCCTTTTTCACGGAGCATCTGAACCACTTTTGCTTCAGTAGCAATCGAGGCATGGTCTGTGCCCGGAACCCAGCATGCATTTTTCCCCTGCATACGGGCACGGCGCACCAAAATATCCTGGATGGTATTGTTCAAACAATGCCCCATGTGCAAAATGCCTGTAACATTGGGAGGGGGAATTACAATGGTATAAGGTTCCCGTTCATCGGGGGTACTGTTGAAATACTTCCTTTCGTTCCAATAGCCATACCATTTTTCTTCGGATGCCTGGTGCTCAAAATTTTTGCTCAGTTCCATGCAGAATTCTTCTTTTTTTTTAGTTGGCAAAGGTAAGGAAAGCAGGGGGTGTGCAGTAGTTTGAAATAAATGAAATTTAAACAGTTTGGGAAGTAAAATCATTAAAAAAGCCCCTTTTCGGGGCTTTAAAAGCTTTTAATAGTACGAATAAGATACCTTAACGTACTACACGGCTTAAGAGTAAAATTTTACCATAGGCAAATTTTTAAGCAAACATCAATACAGTGACTAAAGCTACAGCTGCGAAAAAAACTATTACAAACACAGTTGTTTTAGCAGTTTCGCTCATGTGAAAGGAATTTGATGCCATAAACGTAGTTTTAAATGTTATAAAACTTTCACAGGAGATACGGAATAACCAGTTAAGACTGATTTATCTGAAAAGTTCACTACAGGCAATAGGGTTAAATACAAAGTAAAGATAATACAGTTTTCAATTTTGTCAAAATGTAGCCCCTGATTTCTTTAGCTTTTAAGGGAAATCCTAATTTCGGGCTGTAATGTTGTATGCAATTACTGATATTGAAACCACCGGAAGCTATGCTTCTGCCAATGGGATTACCGAAATTGCGGTTTATATTTTTGACGGTCAGGAGATTGTGGATCAGTTTGAAACACTGGTTAATCCGCACCAGTCAATTCCGGGTTTTGTCCAGTCGCTTACGGGTATTACTGACGATATGGTGCAACTCGCCCCGTCGTTCGAAGAAATTGCCCCAAAACTGACAGAACTGCTTCAGGGAAAAGTATTCGTAGCCCACAATGTAAATTTTGATTATTCATTCATCCATCACCAGTTGCAGAATCATGGGTACGAACTCAACTGCAAAAAGCTCTGCACTGTAAGGTATGCCCGTAAAATTTTTCCCAAATTAGCATCGTACAGCCTGGGAAACCTGTGCAGGCAGTTCAATATTCAAATTCAGAACAGGCACAGGGCAGGCGGTGATGCAAGGGCAACAGTAGAACTGTTCCGGTTGCTGAAGGAAAAGGATGTAAATAATCACCTCCATACCATGCTGGCGAAGCAATCAAAGGAGCAGTTTCTTCCACTTTATCTCAATAAAGAGGATATTGATAACCTGCCGCTTACACCGGGTGTATATTATTTCCATGATTCGAAAGACAAAATTGTGTATGTGGGAAAGGCCGTGCAGTTGAAACGGAGAGTAATCAGTCATTTTTCGAATAACAAAACATCACGCCAGCGGCAGGAGTTTGCAAGGAATGTGCATCGCATATCTTACCAGCAATGCGGTACCGAACTGATGGCTTATGTACTTGAAACAATTGAAATAAAACGCCTGTGGCCAAAGTACAACCGGGCAATTAAAGGCTATGAAGCCAGTTACGGAATGTATATGTATGAAGATGCAAATGGTTATCTGCGACTGGCCATTGACCGTAAACACAAGCATCTTACTGCGGTGCAGCACTTTTACAACCGCTATGAAGCAATGGCTGAACTGAAGCGACTGGCAAATGAATTTTCATTGTGTTACAGGCTTTGTTTTATAGACCGGTCAACGGCACACAGGTGCAATTCTTCCTCTTGCAAAGGGGCTTGTAACAAAGAAGAGAATGTGCAGGAATATAATCATCGGGTATTGCTGGCAGTAGAACAGGTTAAAAAAGAGTTACCCAGTTTTGTGATCAGGGAACGTTCTTATTTTAATAACCAGGACAGTTGTATTTTGATGGAAGAGGGAAAATTTTACGGAATGGGTTATGTAGATCCGGGATTTGATTTTTCGATAAAAGATGAATTACGCAAGCAGTTGCAGGCTTATCCTGAATATGATTTTGTAAGAAACATTGTGAAGCGTTATGCTCTGGAGCAACCGGATAAAGTAGTGTGGCTGTGAAACAACTATTAGCTGTTACTGCCTTGTCCACACATCTGTTCTGCCAATTAGCGAAACACCAATGTAGCCTCTTACATTAATCTTATCGTTATTTTCCATTGAAATTTTACAGGAATAAGTTTTGCCGTTTTTGGGATCGTAAATTTTTCCGCCGGTCCACTCGTTACTTGCAGTGTATTTGAATCCCCACATATTTACCAGGCCGATTAATGGCCGGGAATGATTTTTTTCATCGGGGTGTTTTTTATCTAATTTGGGTTTGCCTGTTTCCGGGTCAACCGGCTCTTTCAGCCAGATAAGCTTGCCCTGGTACTTATCACCATTTTTGTATATCTGTATAATACCTGTTCCTTCCCCGTTTTTCCATGAGCCTATAATTGCATCTTTGTTGTCCTGTGCAGATGCAAACGAAACTACAGAAATGAACAGGAGCAAAAGTGCCGGTGCAAAAAGAAATCGTTGTTTCATACTTCAAGCGTTTTATTGATGAACAGTTTTTACAAATAAACAATCATTTGTTTTTAAAAGAACAACTTTTTCATTGTATTGAAAAAAAAATTTGATTTTTTAACGATCATCCAACATCTTTGCAACGCAATGAAAAAAGTAAACATTCTTAATCAGTGGTGGTGGCATACAACTCTAACGGGGCTGTAATGCTATTGTCATAATTATGCAATCATATTATAGGAGCCCCGATTTACTCGGGGCTTTTTCTTTTCAGGGCAAACAAAAAAGTGGAATAAAATTAATACGGTACAAGAGTGCGACGCCAATACAGATGAACAGAGTTGGAACAGCACGGAACAAAAAATAATACAGCGATGAAGAAAATTTCGATTCAAACAACTTGTAAAAAATTACTGGCCGATGTGTTTACACCGGTTGGTATTTACCTGCGCCTGCGTGACAGGTTCAGGGATACGATTTTGCTGGAGAGTACAGATTATCATGCGGCAGAAAACAGCTGGTCGTTTATTGGTATTAATGCCATTGCGGGAATGGAAATTACTTCGGCAACAAGTATTGAATTTAAATTACCCGGTCAGAAACCTGAACGTATTGCGATTAAACAACCATCGGAAGTGCCGCAGCAGTTGTTTGATTTTATGAATCATTTTGAAGCAGAAGCTGATTGTAAAGAAGCCAGGTTTGCTCATGGATTATATGGTTACACCAGTTATGATGCCGTTCAGTTTTTTGATACAGTAAAGCTGAATGATCAACGTAATGAAGTGAACAGCATCCCCTTGATGCGTTACCGTTTGTATCAGTACATTATTGCGATCAATCACCATAAAGACGAATTGTTTATTTGTGAAAACAAGATAAAAGGAGTTGAAAGTGATTTGCAGGTTGTTGAAAGTTTAATCAGGAGTAAAGATGTACCGGTATATCCGTTCTCGGTAAAAGGTGAAGAAACTTCCAATGTTACAAATGAAGAATATGTGGAGATGGTGAAGAAAGGTATTGCCAGCTGTATGCGTGGCGATGTGTTCCAGATCGTATTGAGCAGAAGATTTCAGCAATCGTTTAATGGAGATGAGTTTAATGTGTACCGTGCATTACGCAGTGTAAATCCTTCGCCTTATTTATTCTTTTTTGATTATGGCGATTATAAGTTGATGGGTTCATCGCCTGAATCGCAGATCATCATCAATAACGGCAAAGCAATTGTGCACCCGATTGCAGGAACATTCAAACGTTCGGGTGATGATGAAACAGACCAGCGTGAAGCAGAACGTTTGTTGAAAGATGCAAAAGAAAATGCTGAGCATGTGATGCTGGTTGACTTAGCAAGAAATGATTTAAGCCGTGTGTGCGATGAAGTAAGTGTTGCACATTACAGGCAGGTACAGTATTACAGTCATGTGATTCATTTGGTGAGTGAGGTAACTGCAAAAGTGCGTGAAGGAGCAAACCCGTTTGAACTGCTGGCAAAAACATTTCCTGCAGGAACATTAAGCGGCGCACCAAAGATAAAAGCCATGCAGCTCATTGATGGATATGAACCAACGTCCCGAACCTATTATGGCGGAGCAATTGGCTTTATGGGTTTTGACGGAAGCTGCAATCATGCCATCATGATCAGAACATTTTTAAGTAAGAATAATACACTCATTTACCAGGCAGGTGCAGGCGTTGTTGCGGCAAGCAAACCTGAAAGTGAACTGCAGGAAGTGAATAATAAATTGGGCGCATTAAAAAAGGCAATTGAGTTTGCTGAAGAGATTAGTTAATAGTTCATGGTTAATGGTGAAAAGCTTTACAATGAACTATTAACTATGATCAATGAACCATTTCAACATGAAAATATTAGTATTTGATAATTACGACAGCTTTACCTACAATCTTGTGCATTTGGTAGAGAAGATTACACATTCAAAAGTGGATGTGTATCGTAACGACCAGATAGCATTGGAAAAAGTAAAGGACTATGATAAAATTATTTTATCGCCCGGCCCTGGTATTCCTGAAGAAGCAGGTTTGCTGCTGCCGCTAATTAAAGAATATGCTGCAACAAAATCAATTCTTGGTGTTTGTTTAGGGCACCAGGCAATTGGTGAAGCATTTGGCGGAACGCTGACAAATCTTTCGTCTGTATTTCACGGAGTGGCAACGCACATAAAAATTGAAAGTGAAAAGTCAAAACCCGCAAGTTTTTTATTTGAAGGTTTGCCCGAAGAAATAGAAGTTGGCCGCTATCACAGCTGGGTGGTTTCGAAAGAAAATTTCCCTGCAGAACTTGAAATAACAGCAGAAGATGAAACTGGAATGATCATGGCATTGCAGCACAAAACGTATGATGTGCAGGGAGTGCAATTTCACCCGGAAAGTGTGTTGACGCCTGTTGGGGAACAGATAATGAGAAATTGGTTGAAGGCATAATTTGAAAATGAATGAATTTGAAAATTTGAAAATGAAAAAAATACTTCAGTTATTATTTGAACACAAAACACTTTCAAGAGGGCAGGCAAAGGAAGTGCTGATCAATATTGGAAAAGCTGTTTACAATGAACATGAGATTACAGCTTTCATGACGGTGTACCTGATGCGCAGCATTACCATTGAAGAGCTGCAGGGTTTTCGTGAAGCTTTGCTTGAACTTTGTGTGCCTGTTGACCTGGACGGTTACAATGTACTTGATATTGTTGGTACAGGTGGCGATGGAAAAAACACCTTCAACATTTCAACACTTGCCTGTTTTATTGTTGCCGGTGCCGGACAAAAAGTTGCCAAGCATGGCAACTACGGCGCATCAACCATCAGCGGTGCAAGTAATGTAATGGAGCAGCTGGGTTATAAATTCTCCAACGACAACAGTAAGCTGAAACGTGAAGTGGAAGAAGCAGGTATCTGCTTTATGCATGCGCCATTGTTTCATCCTGCATTAAAAACGGTTGGTCCCATTCGCAGAAACCTTGGCATGCGCACATTTTACAACATGCTCGGTCCAATGGTGAACCCTGCAAAACCGGCTTACCAGTTAGTGGGTGTTTACAGTCTTGAAATGGCAAGGGTTTATAATTATTTGCTGCAGCAGTCAACACAGGCATTCACCATTATTCACAGTCTTGATGGTTATGATGAAATATCGTTGACCAATGATACCAAGGTTATCACCAACAAAGGTGAATACATTATGACGCCTGAACAATTGGGCAAACGTTTGGTACAGCAAAACGATATTCTTGGAGGGAACAGTATTGAAGAAGCTGCAAAAATATTTACAAAGATTTTAGGTGGCGATGGCACATGGGCACAAAATGCCGTGGTGCTTGCAAACGCAGCAATGGGTTTGTATTGCACAGGAAATTATAAAGAGTATGATGATGCTTACAATGCTGCTGTAGAAAGTTTAGACGGCGGTAAAGCAAATGAAGTGCTGAAGAAATTAATTGAATTGCAAGCTCTCTAAATCTGTTGATTGAATGAATAGTTCTGACCCTTTGAATGGCTCTGGCCTTCAGGCCAGAGAGAAAAAAATAAAACATGAACATTTTAGATAAAATCATCGCAGCAAAACGGATAGAGGTTGAACAACGCAAAGCTGTTACACCGGTTGATGTATTACGTCAGTCGGATTTGTATGCAAAGCCACGCTACTCATTAAAGCAGTTTTTGCTGGATGAAAATAAGACGGGGATTATTGCTGAGTTCAAACGTCAGTCGCCTTCGAAAGGAATCATCAACGCTGTGGCAGATGTGGTGGAAGTAACTTCAGCTTATACAAAAAACGGTGCGTCCTGTTTAAGTGTATTAACAGACGAACAGTTCTTTGGTGGAGGCACAGCTGATTTAATCAAAGCAAGAGTGAATGAAATTCCCATTCTCCGCAAAGAGTTTATTGTGGATGAATACCAGCTTGAAGAAGCAAAGTCAATGGGCGCTGACGTAATTTTGCTCATTGCTGCATGTTTGCCGGTTGATGAAGTAAAGCGCCTGGCAGTTTATGCAAAATCGCTGGGACTGGAAGTGTTGCTTGAATTGCATGCAGAAGAAGAGCTGGGACATATTTGCGATGAAACAGAAATTGTTGGTATCAACAACCGCAATCTCAAAACATTTGAAGTGGATATTGAACGCAGTTTGCAGATGGCGAAAAAAATTCCTGCTGATAAAATTAAAGTGGCAGAAAGTGGCATCAGTTCTGTTGAAAATATTTTATTGTTCAAACAAAACGGATTTAAAGGTTTTCTTATCGGAGAAAATTTTATGAAAGAAGCTAATCCCGGTTTGGCATTTGAACAATTCACAAAACAATTAAACAATCAAAAATGAATATTAAGGTTTGTGGCATCACCACAGCAAAACAGGTACAACAGTTAGACGGACTGGACATTGATTATGCAGGATTTATTTTCGTTCCGACTTCTCCACGTTACGTAGAAGGAAAACTGGATAAAAAACAAATCAAGACTGCAGATTTTGATCTGAAAAAAGTAGGTGTGTTTGTGAATCCTTCTTACAGCGATATACTTGATGCAATTGAAGATTATGGTTTGGATGTGGTACAGTTGCATGGTGAAGAAACACCTGAATTCTGTTCTGATCTCAATGAAGATATTGAAGTGATCAAAGTATTTCATATTGATGAAACAGTAAAGTCAATTGACAAACTGGTGGCTCCTTATGATAATGCCTGCGATTATTATTTATTTGACACAAAGACTTCAGATGCAAAAGGCGGAACCGGCAAACAGTTCGACTGGAGTATCCTGGAAAAAAGTAAAATTGAAAAGCCTTTCTTTCTCAGCGGTGGAATAGGTCTTGAAGATATTGCGGCAATCAAAAAATTCAAACATCCTGATTTCTTTGGCGTGGATGTGAATAGTAAATTTGAAACAGAACCCGGTGTGAAAGATATGGCGAAAGTGCTGCAGCTGAAAGTGGGGTTGAAATAAAACCCCCAACCCCTGAAGGGGTGCAAAACAAGAGCTTGAATTTTGTAAACTACGATTGTATAAATGATGCTTGCCGGTTTTGATATTAAACTGGTAATACATGAGTGAAGTAACAAACAATATTGAAGCTGCCAACTCCCCCTTGAGGGGGCGGGGGGGTATACGTCTTAAAGTCTGTGGTATGACCGATCTGCAGCAGATGCACCAGCTGGGAGAGTTGGGTGTTGAGTTTGCAGGAATGATTTTTTATCATAAAAGCCCAAGGTTTATCCTTCGGTACCTCACAGGCGAAATTGTGAAACGTGCAAAGCTGAAAGTGTATAAAGTGGGAGTGTTTGTAAATGCATCGTATGATGAGATTATGAATCATGTGGAGAATTTTGGGCTGGATATGGTGCAGCTGCATGGCGATGAATCGCCGAGGTTTTGTGAGCAAGTGAGTAGTTATATACAAACCATCAAGGCTTTCAGGATTGCGGAGGATGATAACATACAATGGAAGATCAAGGATTATTTCGACAGCTGCGATATGTACATGTTTGATACGATGGGTGCAGGTTATGGAGGTACCGGTAAAAAGTTTGACTGGAATATGCTGAAGGATGTAAACATCGGTAAACCGTTTTTTTTAAGTGGAGGAATTGAACCAACCGATGCAGCAGCTGTTAAAGAGTTTGCAAAAGAACCTGTTGCAAAAGACTTATTTGCATTAGATGTAAACAGCAGGTTTGAGGAAACGCAGGGTGTAAAGGATATGAAGCTGGTGAAGAAATTTGTGGAAGAAGTGAAAGGATAATACTTATACACTGTTAACTTTAAATATTTAGAAATATTAGACTATACAGTTAAATAAAAAATCGTAAACTGAATTTCTAAGTGAGTACTGGTAATTTTTAACGTTATATATATGTATGTCGAAACACTTGAATTGATTAATGTTCGTTGTTTTAAACACCAAAAAATCAGTTTGTCAAAATCAATTAATCTTATCGTTGGACAAAATAATTCTGGTAAGTCTACTATTATTAAGACATTATATTCTTTGCAAAAGGGGGGTGAGTTTAATTTTCTTGATTCGAATAGTATTAGAGTTACAGAAAATTATTTAAGAATAATTTTCAAGTTTAAAGATGTCAATGTGCTTGAAAATAAGTTTTTTTTCCAGAAAGATCAAGGTAGTGAGCCAATACCTTATTCAAGTTTTCAAAATGTAATTTTTTCTATTAAGAGTGACTCCAAAAAAAAATTCGTTATTGAGAAGGATTATACTTCTGATATAACTTTTAATTCACAAGATATCATTGATTCGGAAATCTCAAATTTGCGTCAAAATTCTTTATGGTATGATTTTCGTGTTTTTTCGAATCGAGAAGACGAGAATGTATTTATATATCCTTTCTTAACAAAGCGAAAAGTAAATAATTATTATTCAACAAACGGAGATGATACAATTACTATCTACGATGATTTAAGGACATTGCCGGCTAGGGTTGGAAAACTTTCGAACTCTTCACATCCCCAAAATGAGCAGTTTATTCAATTGTGCGACGATATATTAGGCTTTAGAATTGGAGTTGTTCCTTCAGAGCAGAATAATAGTGAACAAAAATTGGGAGCTTATGTTACCCAAAACTCTTATGTCCAATTAGAGTCAATGGGTGAAGGGGTTGTCAATATAGTTGGATTAATAGTGAATTTGTTGACAAGTGACAGAAAACTTTATCTGGTTGAAGAGCTGGAAAATGATATGCATCCGAAAGCTTTGAAAAAGTTACTTGAATTGATTATGCAAAAATCTGATAACAATCAATTTGTAATTTCAACACATTCTAATATTGTTCTGAAATACTTGGCGACTGCTAATGATTCTAAGGTTTTTCAAATAAAATGGAAGCCCAAAGGGCCGACAGGGTTAAGTTTTGGAGGAGTCCAAGTTAATATTTCAACTTCAATAATAAAAGAGATTGATAACGATCCCAAAAGTAGACTCGACTTGCTCGATGATTTAGGATATGATGTTTTTGATTTCGAACTTTTCAAATCTTACTTAATATTCGAAGAGTCTTCTGCAGAAAAAATTGTTCGTGATTTTTTGATTCCGGAATTTGTTCCAAAATTAGCTAGCAAAGTTAAAACTATAGCTGCAAAAGGAACTGGCGACTTGCCTGCCAGATATATTGACTTTCATAGGTTGTTTGTTTATGTACATAATACACCAATGTATAAAAATAAGACATGGGCATTAGCTGATGGAGATACTTCAGGAAGAGAATGTATTGACAAGTTGAGGGGTAAATTTATAGATTGGGACAAAGAAAATTTTATAAATTTTAGCGAGACTGACTTCGAAAAGTATTACCCTTCTCGATTTAAGAATAATATAAATGAGGCTTTATCTGAAACTGATAAAGAGAAGAAGAGAGAGAAGAAAAAGTTATTGTTGAATGAAGTTTTGGACTGGATAGTTGAAAATAGAGAAGAGGCTAAAAAGGAATTTGCTTCTAGTAGTTTGGAAATAATAGACATACTAAAGCGTATATCACAGAAAATAGATGAATAAAATCTAACAGTACAAGTGTGCGACGCAACAAAAGTTAAATAGTAGCACAGGTGGTGGCTACATAAAAAAATAAATATGGCGACAACAACATATCAACAACCTTCATCACAAGGTTATTATGGAAAATTCGGCGGGGCGTATATTCCTGAAATGCTGCACCGTAACGTGGAGGAACTGCAGAGCCGTTACCTGGAAATTATGCAGGATGCTTCGTTTCAAAAAGAATTCAGATCGTTACTGAAAGATTATGTGGGCAGGCCAACACCGTTGTATTATGCAAAGCGGTTAAGTCAGCAGCATGGTACAAACATTTGGCTGAAGCGTGAAGATTTATGCCATACCGGTGCACATAAAATCAATAACACTGTCGGACAGATTTTATTGGCTGAACGATTGGGTAAGAAACGGATCATTGCAGAAACAGGTGCTGGTCAGCATGGCGTGGCAACTGCAACCGTATGTGCATTGAAAGGTGTGGAATGTATTGTGTACATGGGTGAGAAAGATATTGAGCGGCAGGCCCCAAACGTTGCACGCATGAAAATGCTTGGTGCAAAAGTGGTACCTGCAGTCAGCGGAAGCAAAACATTAAAAGACGCAACCAATGAAGCTATCCGTGACTGGATTAATAATCCCAACGATACACATTACATTATTGGTTCGGTAGTAGGTCCGCATCCTTATCCTGATATGGTGGCAAAGTTTCAGAGTGTGATCAGTGAAGAAATCCGCTGGCAGTTAAAAGAACATATCGGTACAGAATTGCCTACGCATGTAATGGCTTGTGTGGGTGGTGGCAGTAATGCAGCCGGAACGTTTTATCATTTCCTCGATGAACTGAGTGTACAGCTGATAGCTGTTGAAGCTGCAGGTTGTGGTGTAAACAGTGGTATGAGTGCTGCAACAACTCAGTTGGGCAAGCCGGGTATTCTGCACGGAAGTAAAAGTTTGCTGATGCAGACTGAGGACGGACAGGTTGTGGAACCGCATAGCATTTCAGCAGGTTTGGATTATCCGGGTATTGGTCCGTTACATGCACATTTGTATGATAGTGGTCGTGGTACTTTTTTAAGTGCTACTGATGAGGAAGCATTGGATGCGGTGTTTCAGTTGTGCAGGCTTGAAGGAATTATTCCTGCGCTTGAAAGTGCACATGCACTTGCTGCATTAAACCAGCTGAAGTTTAAAGACACAGACCATGTAGTGCTTTGCTTAAGCGGAAGAGGTGATAAAGATTTGGCAACATACATGAAGTATTTTAAAGATTAGCCACTAAGACACAAAAGCACAAAGAACACGAAGTTTTCTTTGTGCCGCTTAGCGACTTGGTGACTTTGTGGCAAATAAATAAATTATGAGCAGAATAAAAGAATTGTTTGAACGAAAACAAAACAATGTTTTGAATGTGTATTGTACTGCAGGTTATCCTGAACTGAACAGCACGGTTGAAGTAATGAAAGCATTGCAAGCAAACGGTGCTGATTTAATTGAGTTGGGAATGCCTTACAGTGATCCGTTGGCTGATGGTCCGGTTATTCAGCACAGCAGCACGATTGCTTTAAACAACGGTATGACGATACATGCCTTGTTTAACCAGTTAAAAGATTCCAGGAAAGAAATTTCAGTACCTGTTGTTTTAATGGGCTACATGAATCCTGTTTTGCAATATGGGTTTGAACAGTTTTGCAAAGATGCAGCTGCTGTTGGTGTTGATGGATTGATATTGCCCGATTTGCCGGAGTATGAATTTGAAACAGAGTTTGGTGCTGTTATTAAAAAGTATGGGCTTGATTTTATTTTTCTTGTTACACCCGAAACAAGTGATGAACGTATTAAAAAACTGGACAGCCTCAGCAGCGGATTTTTATATGCAGTATCATCATCTTCCACAACAGGGAGTGATAAAAACATGACGGATGTAAATGCCTATTTGCAGAAGCTGAAAAGTTTGCAGCTGAAAAATCCTGTACTGGTTGGTTTTGGTATTAAGGATAAACAAACATTTTATGCAGCTTGTGCACATGCAAATGGTGCAATTATCGGAACGGCGTTTATTAAATCACTGGAAGGAACAACGGATGTTGCATCAACAGTAAAATCGTTTCTTAACGGAGTATTAAACTGAGAGCGGAAAACGGGACTCGAACCCGCCACCTACAGCTTGGGAAGCTGTCGCTCTACCAGATGAGCTATTTCCGCTTAAGTATATGAAAGTTAAGATGAAAAAATTATAAGAGAAAAAATATTGTTCAATGAATTTAGCCATTGTAAAATATAATGCAGGAAATATCCAGTCGGTTTTGTTTGCACTTGAGCGTTTGGGTGTGCAGGCAAAAGTAACGGATGATTTTACTGAACTGCAGCAGGCCGATAAAGTGATTTTTCCCGGTGTGGGTGAAGCACGCAGTGCCATGAACAGTTTGCAGGAAAAAGGACTGGATGCTGTGATTAAAAACCTGAAGCAACCGGTGCTGGGTATTTGCGTGGGAATGCAGTTGCTTTTTGATTATTCAGAAGAGAGCGACACAACATGCCTGGGAATCATACCTGCGAAAGTAAAACTGTTTAAACCTCAATCAGCAGAAGGAAATTTTAAAGTTCCCCAGATTGGCTGGAATGAAATTTATAATTTAAAAACACCTTTGTTTAAGGATGTGGCGGAGCGAAGTTATGTGTATTATGTTCACAGCTATTATGCAGAGATGAATCCCTATTGCATTGCCACATCGGATTATACAGTTGAGTATTGTGGTGCTGTACAGAAAGATAATTTTTATGGCGTACAGTTTCATGCTGAGAAAAGTGCAAAGGTGGGTGAAAAAATATTGGAAAATTTTCTTTCCCTGTAAGAACAAATTAATAATTGAATATGCAAATTATTCCGGCAATTGATATCATAGACGGCAAGTGCGTACGTTTAACCGAAGGAGATTATTCACAGAAGAAAATTTATAACGAAAATCCGTTAGAAGTTGCCAAGGAGTTTGAAGATGCAGGATTAATGCGGCTTCACCTGGTAGATCTTGATGGTGCAAAAGCCGGCGCAGTAAAAAACTGGAAAGTGCTGGAAAGCATTGCAGGTAAAACATCGCTGGTGATTGATTTTGGTGGAGGAATTAAAAAAGAAGAAGACGTAAACATTGTGTTTAATTCAGGTGCAGCATTTGCAACTGTGGGAAGCATTGCGGTGAAGGAAGAAGAGAAATTTGTAAGTTGGTTAAAACAGTATGGTGCAGAAAAGTTTTTACTGGGAGCAGATATAAAGGATGAAAAAATTGCAGTAGCCGGCTGGCTTGAAACAACTGATATCTGGATTTATGATTTCATAGAGAAATATATTAACCACGGCGTTCAGCAAATATTTTGTACCGATGTAAGCAAGGATGGTCGTCTTGAAGGTCCGTCAACAGAGCTGTATAAAAATATCCTGGCCAAATTTCCCCGGCTTCATTTTATTGCCAGCGGTGGTGTGAGTTCAATGGATGATCTTCTTGCTTTGCAGAACATTGGCTGCACCGGCGCAATTGTTGGTAAAGCTATTTACGAAGGAAGAATTACATTAAGTGAATTAAAACAGTTCAATTAGGATTTCTTAAACCTGTTTTTCAACACATGTACCAGCTGCATTGCATCGGGTGTAAGCTTCATTGCAAAAACTCCGGCAACAAACAGTACTGTAAATACAGCACTGCGTAAAATAATTCCTGTCCACCCACTCATGTTTTTCAATAAATAGTAGCAGATGAAATAAGCTGCTGCAGCCAGTATTATACTCAATAATGTTTTGCTGTTGAAAGGTTGCAGGTTATATCGTTTCCACAAAAATACCCAGCGGATAAAATTGTAAATAGTGAAGGAAATTAAGTTGGCATAGGCACTCCCGATAATTCCGAACTTAATAACAAGAAAATAGTTCAGCGGTAAAATAAGCAGAATTAAAATGACCCCTGTTGTAAAGTCAAACTTCCATTGGGTGGAAGTACCGATAATTTGTCCGTTAACACCTGTACCTGCATCAATGATTTTTGTAATACCGAGAATGAATATTACTGCAATGCCGGTTTTATAATCGCCCTGAATGTTTAAAACCTGGAATGCATCATTAATATTCAGCCATATACCCAGAAAAATAAATAATCCGGCCAGTAAAAGATTAATGGATGTGCGTGAATAAATGCGGCTGATTTCGTGCATGTTTTTATTTTTCCACGCTAATGACAAAGCCGGAATAGTAATGGCAACAATGCTCCTTTGCGGCACCTGTATAAGGTTTGCGATGTAAGTTGAAAGATTGTAAATACCTGCATCATGCAGACCTTCTTTGCTTACACTTGAAATAATAATGGTATCAGCAACCTGCGAAAGAATAACGATGATTGACCCTCCGTAAACATATCCTGCCAGTGCGGTCATTTTCTTTTTGAATTTAGCCGTTACCACACTTTGCCTGAAAGTGAAATGCAAATCTGTTTTCAGTTTCAGGTAAATAAACAATGCCAATGCAAGAATAAGGAACTGGAATGAAAACAGTTTTATAAACGAATCAAAGCTGATAAGTTTTGAAATGAACAACAGAATCAGCACCAAGGTTAAAAGGCGTAGCCCTGTTTCTCTTAAAAAACTGGTTGCAATGGTTTTCTGGTACGTCCATGAATATGCTTCAAATAAGGAGAAAAGAAGAATACCGAAACCAAACAAAAAGTTCCAGTGATAATAATTAACGAAAAGCGCCGACCGCCCTGAATATTTTCTTACAATCAGTGGTTCAAAAATAATTCCTCCGGCAACCACCAGTAAAAAACCTATCAACACCAGCAAAAGTGTCCAGCCATATAAATCAATTTGTTTTTTGGCAAGATGCGAACGGTAATAAGGAAAGAATTTATATACAACGGGAACTGCACCTAAAGCTGCAAAGCCAAACATGAGCTGCCCCACATCAAAAAACAATCTTGTTAACCCATACTCATCGGGAGTAAATGCATGATTACCGCTGCGGATAAAAAACCAGGTATTGACAAAGCCAATAAGAAAACCAATGTAAATAACAATGCTGGAGATGATGGCTTGTTTCCTGATTTGTCCCATAACTGGCCGAAGATATTATTTTACCTTTTTATAATTCACATAAAAATTTTTGTCCATCAGCTTAGTGATATCTTCTTCCTGTCTGAAATTGGTGCGCATTTTCTGCCAGTTCTCAGTAGCCAGCATCAGACCATATTTCGGATTACTGTTACCTGGCAAAAGAATGGGCATATTAAATCCTTTTACACAACCCGACCAGCGGTAATACAAAACCTGCGAACTGTTTTCTTCAGTCAAGTAATATTCCAGTGTTGGTATTTGTGTGGTGCGCAGGTATTGATCAAACACTTTTGATAAGTTATAGCCTGTTCTTTGAGAAATGAAATCTTCAATCTCAGCCGATGTAACTGTTTTGTACCTGTATTTATCATTCATGTCACGCAGCAACATGCGGAAGGTACTTTTATCTCCAATTATCTGCCTGATCATGTGCAGCATATTGGCAGCTTTGGGATACATATCTCCGCTGCCTTCATCATTTACATTATAATGGCCAATGATGGGAATATCATTCCTGATGCCACGGCGCACACCTTGTACATAAGCATTGCCGGCATCTGTTCCGTAATAGTAATCAGTAAACAATGTTTCACTGTAGTTGGTAAAACCTTCATGCACCCACATATCAGCAATATCTTTTGTTGTGATGCCGTTGCCAAACCATTCGTGCCCGCTTTCATGAATAATAATGAAGTCCCATTTCAATCCCCAGCCGGTACCACTCATGTCATTTCCACGGTAACCGTTTTGGAAACCGTTTCCATAAGCAACAGCACTCTGGTGTTCCATGCCGAGATAATTACTTTCAACAAGTTTATATCCGTCTTCGTAAAAAGGATAATGGCCAAACCAGTATTCAAATGCATGAATCATTGGCTTTACCTGCTCAAATTGTTTTTTTGCTTTATCAACATTGTATTCAAGAACATAATAATCCAAATCAAGCTTTCCTTTTTCACCCGTTAATGTGTCACTGAAGCGGGCATACTTGCCAACATTCATTGTTACATCATAATTGTTGATGGGTCGGCTGACAAACCATGTCCATGTTTTCATTCCATTTACTGAAGCCGAAACATTTCTTAAACGGCCGTTTGAAATATTCATCAATGTATCAGCAACCGTAACACTTATCTGCATACTGTCGGGTTCTTCGCTTTGATGATCTTTGCATGGCCACCATACACTTGCTCCGAGATTCTGGCAGGCAGTACCAATCCAGGGATTGCCAATCTTATCTTTTTTCCATACAACGCCACCATCCCAGGGTGCATTTAATGCAGGTTTGGGAACGCCATGATAAAAAAGTTTCAGCTGATGAATTGTTTCATTACCGCTGATTGATTTGGGTAATTTTTTTCCGGGCATGAGAATAAACCATGCATTGCCATCACGCTCAAATGCTACCGGCACATTGTTGAGAAAAGCGCTGTCGATGATTAATGGTTCCTGCAAATCAATCTGCATGCGCTTGCCGGCTTTCTTTACCAAACGGAACGAAATAATATTACTGCCGCTGATGGTGAAGTTTTGAAAGTTGGGCGTTACATGCAAATCATACATCACCACATCCCACCATGCCCGTTCGGGAGTAATTGTACCACGCAAAGTATCCTGGTGTGTGAATACCTTGGGCCTTTGAGGTGCCTGCGCTGATGCAGAAAAAAGAACGAAGCTGGAAAATATAAATAAAATGCTTTTAAACAGTGATGTATTTTTTTTCATGTGATAATTTGATGTTTTATTTTGGCCACATAGTATTCGCCATAAAAATTATTATCGCCGGATGGATTAAATTGCTCAATAATTTTTATAGCTCATTTCATAACAATTTCACCGGGTTGATATTTGAGCCTAAATTTAGCAGTAATTCTTTATGCACACCGTTAAAAATACAGGAGAGGGAAGGGATGGTAGCCGTTGGCCGACAATCGTTGGCCGGAGAATGCTTCTTATATTCTTCAGATTGCCTGCATTTTTTATACTTCTCACTTTTTACTTTTTACTTTTCACTTCCTGCGGCACTAAGAATAGGAACGAACAGAATTTTTTCCGGTATAATGAAGTAAGCGGCATCAGTTCACTCGACCCTGCATTTGCAAAAAGCCAGTCGGTTATATGGATGGTGCATCAGCTTTACAGCACACTTGTTGAAACAGATGATCAGTTACACATTGTTCCATCGCTTGCAAAAAGCTGGGAGGTAAGTGATGACAGGCTGAGCATTGTATTTCATTTACGCAATGATGTTTTTTTCCAGGACAATGAAGCATTTAAAGATGGAAAAGGAAGAAAACTTGTTGCAGCAGATGTAGTGTATAGTTTTCAACGGCTGATGGATAAGAATACAGCCAGCCCCGGAGCATGGATTTTTAATAACCGTGTTGATGCGCAGAAAGGATTTATTGCTGTTGATGACAGCACATTTAAAATTCAGTTGCTGAAACCTTTTGTACAGATACTGGGCGTACTCAGTAACGTGTATTGCTCCGTTGTTCCAAAAGAAGTGGTAGAAAAATATGGAACTGATTTCAGGCGTAATCCCTGCGGCAGTGGTCCGTTTCAATTCAAAGCATGGGAAGAAGGCCAGGCATTGATACTGGTGAAGAATCCCCGCTACTTTGAAACAGACAGTGCAGGTAACAGGCTGCCTTATCTTGATGGCATTAAAGTGAGTTTCCTCGATAACAAAGCAACTGAGTTTTTGGAGTTCCGTCAAAAGAGGCTTGATTTCATTAATGATATTGATCCTTCGTTTAAAGATGAAGTGCTGAATAAAAAAGGTGAGCTGCGTGATGCATGGAAAAATAAAATTGTGCTGAACAAACATCCTTATCTCAACATTGAATACATCGGTATTCTTGTTGATTCGTCAAAAGATATTGTGAAGCAATCACCGTTGCGGTTAAAGGCAATCAGGCAGGCAATCAATTATGGTTTCGACAGGAGGAAGATGATGCTGTACCTGCGTAACTCCATTGGCACAGCTGCTGAAAGTGGTTTTATTCCAATGGGGCTGCCGAGTTTTGATTCGTCGATAGTGAAGGGATATGCTTACAATCCTGCAAAAGCCGAAGCATTGATTAAACAGGCAGGTTTTAAAAATGCATCCGATCTTCCGCAAATAACATTGCTTACCATTCCAATTTATGCAGATCTCGGAAGTTATATCGCAAGGCAGTTGCAGGATATTGGCCTGAATGTAAAAGTGGAAGCCATGCAGAAAAGTTTATTGCTTACACAAACTGCAAAAAGCGAAGCATTGTTTTTCCGTGGAAGCTGGATTGCTGATTATCCTGATGCAGAGAATTATTTCAGTGTGTTTTACGGCAGGAATCCTGCGCCACCGAATTATACCCGCTACAATAACCCTGCATTCGATGAATTGTATGAGCAATCTACAAAAGAGACTGATGATTCTCTTCGTTATAAATTATATCAGCAAATGGATCAGATGCTGATGGATAACCCTCCTGTTGTTCCTCTTTGGTACGATATGGTGATTCACCTGGTACAGCCCGATATAAAAAACTTCAAGCCCAATGCACTGAACTGGCTGGAGCTGCGAAGAACAAGGAAATGAGCAATAAATGATGAGTGATGAATGTGATCTTTAATTCGTGTAATTCGATAAAATTCGTGTTATCTCTTTATCTCTTTCTTTACCTTCGCCGCATGACAAGAAATCAGCTCATCGAACAAATCTTTCAGAAAAAAACGTATTTGTGTGTTGGTCTTGATACAGATATCACCAAGATTCCTGCGCATTTGAAAAATCATCCCGATGCTATCTTTGAATTCAATAAAGCCATCATTGATGCAACAAAGGATTATTGTGTGAGCTATAAAATCAATACGGCGTTTTATGAAGCAATGGGTTTGAAAGGTTGGGATGCGATGCAGCGTACAGCTGAATATATTCCTTCCACTCATTTTAAAATTGCTGATGCAAAACGTGGCGATATTGGAAATACTTCATCACAATACGCCAAAGCTTTTTTTGAAGCAATGAATTTTGATGCAGTTACTGTTGCGCCGTATATGGGCGAAGACAGTGTGCGTCCTTTTCTTGAATACGAAGGTAAATGGGCAATTGTTCTTGGCTTGACTTCCAACAAAGGAGCAAACGATTTTGAATTGAAGCAATTGGTGAGTGATAATGGTGAAACGCATTTGCGTCCGCAGTATTTGTACGAAAAGGTACTGAGCACTGTTTCAAAATGGGGATCAACTGATAACCTGATGTTTGTTGTTGGTGCAACACAGCCCGAAGAGTTTATAAACATCCGCTCTATTATACCCGATCATTTTCTGCTTGTTCCCGGTGTTGGTGCACAGGGAGGAAGCCTGAAAGATATTTCTGAGAAAGCAGCCAATAAAGATTGCGGTTTACTGGTTAATGCAAGCCGTGCTGTCATCTATGCAAGTGAAAAAGAAAATTTTGCAGAAGAAGCACAGGCCATTGCAAAAGAATACCAGTTTGAAATGAGTAGTTACCTGCAATAGAATTATTCCTTCTTTTCGGGAATGCCTGGTTTGAAACTTCCTGTTGGTGCTGTCCACCAGGGATGTATTTCATACGATAATCTGCCGGAACTGATCGCCGGATCAGTTTGCAGCAGTTGTTCCACTTCTTCTTTTGTTTTACAATCGAAAATAAAAATACCACGCCAGTTGCCGTCATCGCCAAAAGGTCCGGCCACTTTTATTTTTCCTTCATTGTACAGGCGGGTAATATTTGCCATATGCCCTTGCTGAATTTTTGCAGCAGTTGCAGAATCCTGCGTGCGGTTGTTTCCTTTCACCAGCATTACAAACCAGTACTGCCTGATTTTTTCCTCAGCAGGTTCTTTTTTTTGTTGCGCAAATGCAAACAACATGAATGATAAAAATGAAATAGTAAGCGTCAATTGTTTCATACAGTATTTTTAATGATCAGAAAAATACAATTAATTTTTATCTGTAACTAAATCCCGTTCGTATATTTATTGTCCTGTGATTGCTTGAACAAGGCATTACTGGCATCACTTCACTATTGTAAAAAAGAAAAATGTTATGGCAGTTAAACAAGACCTTTTCCAAAGCCCTGATTATTTTTTAGTGGACGAATTATTAACAGAAGAACATCTCATGATCAGAGATGCAGTACGTACGTATGTAAAAAAAGAAATCTCACCTATCATTGAAGAATATGCACAGCGTGCAGAATTTCCTGAACAGATTGTAAAGCAGTTAGGGGAGATGGGATGTTTTGGGCCAACAGTACCTGAACAATATGGTGGCGGCGGTTTAGATTATATCAGCTACGGTTTAATGATGCAGGAACTTGAACGTGGCGATAGTGGTGTGCGTTCAACAGCAAGTGTACAGGGCTCTTTGGTAATGTTCCCGATTTATGCTTACGGCAATGAAGAACAGCGAAATAAATATCTGCCCAAACTTGCAAGCGGTGAGTGGCTTGGTTGCTTTGGATTAACTGAACCCAATCATGGAAGTGATCCTTCAAGTATGCTAACCACCATAAAAGATGCAGGCGATCATGTTATTCTCAACGGTGCAAAAATGTGGATCAGTAATGCACCGTATGCACAGGTGGCTGTTGTTTGGGCAAAAGATGAAGAAGGTATTGTAAGAGGTGTGATTGTTGAACGGGGGATGGAAGGTTTCTCTACTCCAACCACGCATGGCAAATGGAGTTTACGGGCAAGTGCAACCGGCGAGCTGGTGTTTGATAACGTAAAAGTGCCGAAAGAAAATATTCTTCCCAATGTAAAAGGAATGAAAGGTCCGTTGAGTTGTTTAACCAAGGCCCGTTATGGTATTGCATGGGGAGTAATTGGCGCTGCAATGGATTGTTATGATACAGCATTGCGTTACAGCAAAGAACGTGTTCAGTTTGGAAAACCAATCGGATCATTTCAATTGCAGCAAAAGAAACTTGCAGAAATGATTACAGAAATCACCAAAGCACAATTACTTAACTGGCGTTTGGGTGTGTTGATGAATGAAGGAAAAGCAACAGCTCAACAGGTGAGTATGGCTAAGCGCAACAGTTGTGAAATAGCAACCAATATTTGTCGTGATGCAAGACAGATGCTGGGCGGTATGGGCATTACAGGTGAGTACCCGGTTATGCGTCACATGATGAACCTGGAAAGTGTGATTACTTATGAAGGCACACATGATATTCATTTACTGATTACGGGACTGGATGTGACTGGATTTAATGCGTTTAAATAAATGACAAAGTGGAAGAAAAAAATATTATGGACTATATTCATGATCTTTCTTTTCATGAATATAATAGCTTCTTTTCATGCATGGAAGTTTACACATTTTGCCAATAACTCAGTAATTAAAACAAAATCACCAACTAAATTAAGCGTCTCAGAAAAGCTAAAGGCACTTGCATTTGGTGTAAGTAATCCACGACCGGAAAATAGCTTGCTTCCCTCCAGGCCTTATAGTGTAATTAAACTTAAGAGTTCAAAGCTTATAGAATGCTGGGACATAAAAAGTGATAGTGCAAAAGGTTATGTAATTCTGTTTCATGGTTATAGCGCAAACAAATCGCTGATGCTGGATAAAGCTGAAGAATTTCTAAAACTCAGGTACAATGTTTTTTTGGTTGATTTTATTGGTTCAGGTGGTTCTGAAGGAAATCAAACAACAGTTGGCTTTAAAGAAGCAGAAGATGTTAATGCAGCTTATAATTACATTAGTCATAAAGGCGAGAAAAATCTAATACTATTTGGATCTTCAATGGGTGCTGCAGCAATTATGAAAGCAATAAATCAATTTGGAATTATGCCTTCAGCTGTTATTCTTGAATGTCCTTTTGGTTCAATGTATCAAACTACTGAAGCACGATTTAAAAATATGGGGGTACCTGCTTTTCCCATGGCTGGCATGTTAGTCTTTTGGGGAGGTGTTGAAAACGGTTTTTGGGCTTTTGGACATAATCCTGTAGAATATGTTAAGTCAATAAATTGTCCTGCACTGCTTATGTATGGAGAAAAAGATAAGCAAGTAAGTAAGAGTGAAATCCTCAAAATTTTTAAAAATCTGAAAGGAAAAAAGGTACTAAAGATTTATCCAGAAGCTGAGCATGAAAACTACTTAATCAAATATCATAATGAATGGATAAATGATATTTACGTATTCCTTACTTCAAATAAATTATAAGTTAGTAATCGAACTCAGGTTAAAATCATTTAACTGTTTTAATACTATATCAGCAGCTTTCCATTTTGGATTTGCCTGCTCAGCAACTGCAGGAACAACCACACATTTCATTCTTGCTGCTTTCGCTGCAATCATGCCATTAAACGAATCTTCAAATACAATACATTCCATCGGACGCACCTGCAGATCACTTGCACAATTCAGAAAAACCATCGGGTGTGGTTTGCCATAGGGCAAATGTTCGGCAGAAGTGATGGCATCAAATGCAAAATCAGGATTCAGTTTTTTCACGACTACATCAACCAAAGCAAGTGGTGATGAAGTTGCAATGGCCATTTTGAATTGTTGCTTCCTGAAAAAATCGAAAATGTAATTCACGCCGGGAAATACAATGCCACGTTCATCAATTTTTTCAATAGATTTTTTGATGATTGTTGCTGTAGCTTCAGGTGCATGTTCCATCGAAACACCAAAAATGTGAAACCAGTGTTCAATCCATTCTTCTGTTCTCAACCCGGTGGAAGTATGATATTGTTCAATCGTAAGATCAATCTCAAATTTGCGAAGTGTTTCAATTCCTGCTTCCTGCCACAATGGTTCACTGTCAATGAGTAAACCATCCATATCAAAAATTGCTGCTTTGTATTGCATTGTGCAAACTTTCACAATCAATGGCAAGTTTCCAAAAAAAATTACTGTAAAGCGTAAATAATTGTAACCTGGAAACGTAAGCGAAGCTTTTTGAAATTTAGTCCCTCACTGCCGTTACCATCAACATCACCATATCCAATGGCATCTTTTCTTGCCACCACATTTGATGTTTTGTATTGTGAGCTTGTTTGGTACTGATAATCTTCTGCGGGTTCATCTATTTTTATTGCAGGCCCCAGTTTTTCTCCAACAGCTTCCGTAAGATAAATTCCCTTTTCTTTTGCGGCTTTTACTGCTGAAATTTTTAATTGTTTACGATACTCAGTCATCTTACTATGCCAGGTTCTTACAATTCTGAAATTAGAGGTTGCTTCATCATCCAGGCGAACAATCAGGTCGTCCATTTTGGCAGAAGACGAAAATTTAACCTGGTACGAAATAGTTGCAAAAAGATCAGCCTCATTTCTTTTTTTCCGCCACCAGTTAATTGAATTAATCCCTTCGTAAGAAGCGATGCTGATAGCAGAATCTGGTAAACCGGTTGCTTTACAATTATTCAAAAAATCTGTTTTTATTGTTTCAAGATCAACCTTGTCACCACCCCTTTTTTTATATTCTCTTAAATCAACCTGCACAAAAATTTCATCAGGAATAATTTCCATTTCCGAACTGCCCGTAACAGTAATTGTTTTGGGAAATGGATTATTTTGCACTTGTTGAGCGAAGGAGATGTATGCACTGAACAGGAACAGCGGGAAGAGCCATGAATGCTTTTTCATAACTGAGGTTTTTGGTTAAAATAAGAAATTGGAAAATTAGCGCTCGATATGTTACCAAATTGTTATCTTGCAAAACTGACTCGAACAGACAATCAACATTATGGCGTCTTTACAAAAACGTATTAAAAATTTTAATATCGTACGGAGGCTTATCTATGCCACTGTTGGTATAGCAACTTATCCGGGAATTGCAATTATTAACAGGCTGAAAGTAAATGGTGCTGAAAAGCTGAAGAATCTTCCTAAAAAGAATGTATTATTTGTCAGCAATCACCAAACCTATTTCGCTGATGTAATGGCTTTTCTGCATATTTTCTTTGCTGCTAAATGGGGTAAGTACAAAGGCATTGGTCTTCCATACTATCTGCTTAATCCAATTACCAAAATCTATTATGTTGCTGCTGCCGAAACAATGAAAGATACCTGGCTTACCCGGTTATTTGCTGCGGCTGGAGCACTTACAGTTAAGCGTACATGGCGTGCTGAAGGGCAGGAGGTAAGGCGGGGGCTTGATCCTGGTGATACCAGGAAAATAGCACGGGCTTTAGATGATAGCTGGGTGATTACTTTTCCACAAGGAACAACCAAGCCATTTGCTCCGGGTCGTAAAGGGACTGCTTATATCATCAAACAAAATCAACCGATAGTTGTGCCGATTGTTATTAACGGTTTCTGGCGTGCATTCAACAAAAAAGGATTGAAGTTTAAAAAGAAAGGAACTATTCTTTCTGTAACAATTAAAGATCCGCTTGAAATAGATTACAATGCACCGGTTGAAGATATTCTTGAACAGGTAATGGATTCAATTGAACAGAGCAAGAAGTACATGCTTAAAGGAAAACATCATTTTATGACATTGGTTGACAAATAAAATGATTTAAAAGAATAAGAAAAAGGGTGAATGAAATTCACCCTTTTTTTATTTTGCTGAAGCAATAAATTAAATGCCAGCCAGGAACTGAGAACTGATATAATCAACAACTGTTTCCAGCCTTTTGCTTTCGTGGTATACGTGTAATTGCCGGTCGGCACCAGTGCCTGTTTCCAGAATTTTTGGAACTATGGAGAGCGCATTTCTACAACCCAGTTCATCAACAACATCATCAACAAAATCGAGTAATTCGTAAATAAGTGACCTCGTATGGGTTTCTTCTTCCTTTCCAAAATCAATAAGATATCCATCAATACCATACCTGCTTGCACGCCATTTATTTTCGTTTATCAATGCACGTTGATACTGGATGAAGCTCATGTTATTACAGCGAAGCTTATACAGTTTAGCTACAATTGCCTGGAACAAGGCAGAAAGCGCAATTGTTTCATGAACGGTCAGAGGTACATCGCATATTCTGAATTCAATTGTATTAAAGAAAGGGTGTACACGCAGGTCCCACCAAATTTTTTTTGCGTTATCAATACAGTTGGTTTTAATGAGGAGGTTAACATAATTATCATAGGCTTCTATGCTGTCAAAATGTTCAGGAATACCAGTACGGGGAAATTTATCAAACACTTTTGTACGATAAGATTTATAGCCCGTCATACGCCCGATCCAGAAAGGAGAGTTGGTGCTGAGAGCATACACATGCGGTAAAAAATACCTGGCTGCGTTTGCAATATGAATGGCTGTTTTCCTGTTTTCAACGCCTACATGTACATGCAGACCAAAAATTAAATTACTTCTTGCAGCTTCCTGCAGTTCATTTACAATCTGGCTGTATCGTACATGATCTGTAATCAACTGGTCACGCCAGTGGCTGAAAGGGTGTGTTCCGCTTGCACCAACACTAAAGCCAAGGTCATTGGCAATGCTGTGAATAGTTTTACGTAAAGCGGCTACATCAGTAAAAGCTTCATCAGTATCGTTGCAAATATCTGTTCCAACTTCCACAACAGCCTGGTGCATCTCTGCTTTTACTTTATCCTTAATTACTTTTTGTCCTTCAGTTACAATTTTCTGTTCATGACTTTTCAGCTCCCGGGTTACAGGGTCAAGAACCATATATTCTTCTTCTACTCCCAGCGTAAACTGTTTATAATTGATTGTTGCCATTATGATTGATGGTTGTTATGTTAATACAGAGGGGTTTTGTTTGCAGAACGTTTTACATATTCGCCCCATGTTAAGTTATCGGCTCCGTCTTTATGATTTTGTGCGCATTCAATGGCATAAAGAGCTGCATGTTCAACCACCCATTCAAAGTTTTCTGCACCTACACTGGCCAGATCTGCATCAGGAGCAGGATTGCAGAAATCAATAGCATAAGGCACTCCATCTCTCAAAGCTAATTCCACAGTATTGAAATCATAGCCAAGGTAAATGTTGATGCGGAGAACAATATCTGTGAGCATTTTTAATTTTTCTTCTGATGGCTGAAAATCGGCTACATATCGCAGGTGATGCGGATTGCGTGGCTCATAACTCATGATGCGCACATGCTTTCTGCCAATACAATAACAACGGTAGTATTCTTCAAAAACAATTTCTTCCTGCAATAACATTACCAGCTGCCCTGTTTCTTTGTGTTTCTCAAAAAACTCATCTGCGTTATTCAGTTTATAAACATTTTTCCATCCTCCGCCGGCAAATGGTTTCATGTAAGCCGGAAAACCAACGTAATGAAACATTCCTTCCCAATCTAACGGAAAAGCAAGATTGGAAAATGAATCCTGTCCTGTATCATCGGGTCGTTGATTAGCTGGCAGAATAACTGTTTTTGGAACAGGAACATTGATTTTTGTGGCAAGACAATTATTGAAAAATTTATCATCAGCACTAAACCAGAATGGATTATTTATAACTGCAGTTCCGGTTAAAGCTTCGTTTTTAAGGTATGCACGGTAATGAGGTACATCCTGTGATATACGGTCAACTATAACAGCATACCCGGTGCCTTCACCTTGTACTACTTTTTCAATACGTACAGGTTCAGCCAAAATACCGTCAATTTTTTTGTTGTTGATTCTTTCAACAAATGCGTTTGGAAAGGATCTTTCTTTTCCGTGCAGGATGCCGATTTTCTTCATATGCTGATTTTTTAAGGAGTAACAGTTGTTAAATAGTTTGTAGCATCAATATAATACAGATTTTTAAGATTTAATCACAGGATATCTAAAAATCAGCAACTGTTTTTTACTCTCATACCTGAATCAATACTCTGTAATGAAATGACATTGCTTGGTTATCCTTATTTTTGAGCTTATGCGTACAGTTGAAATGAAGCGTGTTTATGTTGAGGAAAATGAAATCAGTTCGGGATATCTCGGGAGAGTTGTAAAGTTTGATTGTTATCTCCCAACATCTGTTTCCAATATTGAAGAGTTGAATCTGTTGCTGATCAATGACGGTCAGGATTTACCAAAGATGCCTTTTGATCAGATATTGGGTGATCTTTATGGCAACAATCAAATAGCCCCGTTGTTTTGCGTAGGTATTCATTGTGGAGAGGACAGAAAGATGGAGTATGGCATTGCCAGTCAGCCTGATTATATGGGCAGGGGGGCAAAAGCAGGCTTATATACTGCTTTTATTCTGGAGGAATTGCTGCCGTTTATTCAGAAGCAGTATCATATTACCCGGTTTAAGGAAAAATCATTTGCAGGCTTTTCACTTGGCGGATTAATGGCACTCGATATAGTTTGGAATACCCCGGAAGAATTTACAAAGGCAGGTATTTTTTCCGGTTCGTTGTGGTGGCGTCAGAAATCGTATGAAGATGGTTATACCGATGAAGCCGATCGTATTATGCATAACCAGGTGCGGAATGGAATTGGTGGTGAATCTTTGCGTTTTTTCTTCCAGGCAGGTTTGCTTGATGAAAGCCAGGACAGAAATAACAATGGGATTATTGATTCGGTTGATGATGTACTTGACCTGATTGATGAGTTCAAGAAGAAAGGGTACAAAGAGGAAGCCATACATTACCTTGAACTTGCCGAAGGAAAGCATGATGTGCCAACATGGACTAAAGCGATGCCTGATTTTCTAAAATGGGGTTGGGGGAAATAAATTCTTATATAAAAAGTGATTAAATAAAAAAGGTTGTTTCATTTGAAACAACCTTTTTTATTATTTACAGAATCTGATTAGTTAAACAGATAACGAACTCCAATCTGGAATGAATAAGTGCTTGTTGTTGAAACGTTTTTAATAAACGTACGATCAACAAACTGTGGCGTAGTGGAACCTGTTGGAGTATAAGTTGCAAGTTGGTAAAGAACTGCACCTGTAGTTGCACTCTTTGTAGCTCTCAACGGATTGTTCACGATGAAAAAATCTCTTGTACCCCAGTTCTTGCTCAATAAGTTCAGGAAGTTCAGGCAGTCGAAAGTAACCTGAAGTGTATTCTTGCTATTTCCGATGTTTTTAAATACTTCCTGTACAAATTTCAAATCAACTCTGTGGTAGAAAGGATATCTTGCCCCGTTTCTTTCTGCAACCTGTCCCATATGCTTGCTCAGGTATTTATCCTGTGCAAGAAACTTAAAGAACAAATCGCTTTGCTGCTGAGCAGTATAAGTAACACCGTTAACAGTTACAGGAGTAAATGTAATTTCTGACGCTTTTTTAGGGATATACATTAAGTCCTGACTGTTACCATCGTAGTTAATATCGGCAGTATTAGAATATCCTGATGGAGCAGTGCCGGATGCACTACCATAGATGTAGCTGAATGTGCCTTGGATAGCTCCTTCATAAAACAAAGAAATAGTTGAAGAAAGGTTCTTCAGGTATTCTTTCCTGTATGATAAATTAGCAACAATGCGGTGAGGCACAGAGAAAGAGGAGAGTGCTAACTCTTTAGTGTTCTGTGTACCCGAAGTTGGGTTGTTTTGCCATGTAGAAGAAGCCTGTGAACCAGGATTGGATGTTAAATCAGAATATAAAGAATAAGTATAAGCAATTGAACCAAAGAATCCGTTGGTCATGGCTTTTGACAGCTGGGTAGTTATCGAAACTCCCATACCCACATCGCTTGTTTTAGCATTTTCAAGAACAATTGCATTTGCATAAGCAGAATATAATCTTCTTACGGAAGTTGAAGTGGAAGTGAAACTTGGCCTGCTTGAACCGCCGAGATTAACTGTTCCTGAAGGAGTAGTTTCATTAGCATTGCGCATAACAACTGGTCTCAGATCTTTTGAAAAGATTCCGTCCATGCTGAAATTCCATCCATCTCCCATCCGTTTCTCAAAACCAATATTTGTTCTCCATACCTGTGGAAATTTGAAATCAGGATCAATTAACACAAAGCCACCTGAGTTCGGAGTTGGTGTTGGAGCCGTGAAAAGACTTTGCCATTTTTGAGGATCAGCATTAAAAGTAATCTGGCTGAGTTGTGTGGCATTTGCTAAGGCCTGCACCTGGTACATACCGCTGTTTGAAGGCATGTTGGTTAAATACACAAATGGTAATTTGCCGGTATAAATACCTGTACCACCTCTTACGATGAGTTTTTCGTCTTCAACATTCCATCTGAAACCAATCCTGGGAGATGCATACAAAGTTGATTTTGGCCACATACCAGTAGAGTAGTGTGTTGGAGATCCATCTTTGCCGGGGAAAGTAAGCGCCGTAATTGAAGGATTTTCCAGAGGCTGTGATGGATACACAGGTTTGTCAAATCTGATTCCATAAGTCAGTTTAAACTTAGGCGTAATATTGAACTCATCTTGGGCATAAGCGCTTGCCTGACCAATTTTCATTTCTGCAGAATAAACAGCATCTTTTCCGGCTATTCTTGAATAGGTTAACGCAAATGCAATTGGATGAGATGCGGGGTTCATAAATTCAGCTAATGAACCGTAGGTATAATAGCTTTGGGATGCAGGCATAAACATATTTCCTACAAACTGGTGTTCGTATGATATACCGGCAGTTAATGTATGCTTACCTGCATATAAAGTAAAGTTATCAGTTACGTTCAAAATTTTGTTTTGAACATCATTATTGTAAGAATAAGGTTCATAGCCAAAGCTCATGTAGTTATTTCTTCCGCCAGCTGAATAAGCTGTTGGCCCGATGATGTCAACAAAGGGGAACACCTGGCTTGGAGAAGTTCTTGTTGCACTGATTTTTGTATATGTAGCAATAAACTGATTTGAAAATTTTCCTCTGAAAATACTGTTTAATTCAAGTGCAGCAGAACGTACGATATCTTCAAATCCGTAGTTTGAATTTGCAAATGACATTGCATTTGCACCAAAACGTGCTTGTGATGTCCAGGTGTTTGTTCCACTCGTAGCACTGTTTGGAACGCTTTGAGCGTTTAATGCAACATCATTATTACTAACTAACTCATTGTATTTTGCTGTTAGTTTATGTATTCTGCTGATGTTCCAGTCAATACGGGCAAGAATTTTTCGGTTTTGTGATTGAAAATTCGGGAAATTATCGTAAGCCCCTGTTTCGTAATTATAGGCACTTTTGAGGTAATTTGACAATTTTGCAAGTGAATCAATTTTTACCGATGATGTTGTACCTGTACCAGATCCTCCTGTTGGAGAATAGCTGGTGCCTGGAGGATTTGTTCTTTTTTCAAATTCAGCATTTACAAAGAAGAACAGTTTATTTTTAACAATTGGTCCGCCCAATGTTCCTCCATAAATTTCTGATTGTGTTTTACTCAGTGCACTTACTTTGTAATTATTTACCTGTGTACCATTAAAATCCTGATTTCTGAAAAAACCATAGGCACTTCCTTTAAATTTATTAGTACCACTTTTAGTTACAGCTGCAATGTTTGCACCTGTAAAATTTGACTGGCGAACATCGTAAGGAGTAATATTGATACTTACTTCTTCAATGGCATCCAATGAAATTGGTTGGTTACCACCACCGGGAAGCGGGTCGGTAGAAAGACCGAAGTTGTTATTCAGGTTTGCACCGTCGACTGTCAGGTTATTGAATCTTCCATCTCTGCCGGCAAAACTGTTACCGTTTGCTTGAGGAGTTAAACGGGTAAAATCAGTTATACTTCTTGAAATGGTTGGTAAGGTTGTAATTTGTGCCTGTCCTACGTTAGTAGAAACACCCGATTTGTCAGAGGCTCTTTTGCGGCTTAATCCTGTAACAACTACTGTACTGAGTTCTTTCTGATCAACACCCAACTCAGCTTCAATGTTATACGCTTCACCTAATTGCAGGTAAACGTTTTCAATTACTTTTGGTTTTTGACCTACAAATTCAATTTTAATTGTATAAGGACCACCAACACGTAGACCAGGAAGGTTAAAAATGCCACCTTTCTTTGAAATGGTTGCATAAGTAGTTCCCGAGGGGTTGTGAATTGCAGTGACAGTAGCACCTTCCAGATAATCTTTTTCGCCAGATTTCACGGTTCCTGTTACAGAACTGGTAGTAACCTGCGCCATGGAAGCTAATGACATTAAAACTGTCACAGTTACAAGCAGTAAGTTTTTGATTTTTATCATACTTTTTTGTTTTACGGTTGCAAAGAAACAACAATCTGTCGCTTAGAAATCAACGAAATATTAACAATTCGTAAACTTCTCAGACAGTATTCTTTTCTGATTTGCTGCAAATTGATTTTTGTAAATTTTGCACATTGTTAATTGGCCTTTCTGGTTACTTTTTGAGCTAACTTTGCAGCCGCAAATAAAAAAGACATGCTCAATTCTATAGAAAGTGCGATTGAAGATATCCGGCTGGGGAAAATGGTGATTGTTGTGGATGACGAAGACCGTGAAAACGAAGGGGATTTTATCATTGCGGCAAGATATGCCACCCCTGAGGCTGTGAATTTTATGGCCAAATACGGGCGGGGCTTGATTTGTGCGGCACTTACTGAAGAAAGATGCGATGAGCTGAAGCTTGAGCCGATGGCCTCATCCAATACTTCCATTCATGAAACTGCTTTTACAATTTCGGTTGATTTGATAGGGCATGGAACTTCAACAGGAATTTCTGCTCCTGACCGTTCCAAAACCATCCTCTCCCTGATTGACCCGGAAACAAAGCCAGAAGAGTTGGCCCGCCCCGGACATATTTTCCCACTTCGGGCAAAAAGGGGGGGGGTATTACGAAGATCAGGTCATACGGAGGCAACCATTGACCTGGCACGCCTAGCTGGTCTTGAACCAGCTGGGGTGCTTGTTGAAATTATGAATGAAGATGGTACAATGGCAAGAGTGCCCCAACTTGAAATTTTAGCTGAGAAATATGGTGTAAAGATTATATCTATCAAAGATTTAATTGAATACCGCCTGAAAACAGATTCCCTGATTGAAGAAATTGTACGGGTGGATATGCCAACAGCTTACGGCAATTTTAAATTGGCTGCTTTCAGGGAAAAAGAAACCGGGCAGGAGCACATGGCATTAATCAAAGGTGAGTGGACTGCCGATGAACCAATTTTAGTACGGGTACATTCATCCTGCTTTACCGGCGATATTCTTGGTTCGATGCGCTGCGATTGTGGCGATCAGTTACATTCTGCCATGCAAATGGTTGAGCAGGCAGGCAAAGGTGTTGTATTGTATATGAACCAGGAGGGAAGGGGAATTGGCTTGTTCAATAAACTAAAAGCATATAAACTGCAGGAGCAGGGACTTGATACAGTTGAAGCCAATCTTCATCTTGGTTTGCCAATGGATGCAAGAGATTATGGAGTTGGCGCTCAAATTCTCCGCACATTAAATATTACCAAGCTAAGGCTTATCAGCAACAACCCTAAAAAACGTGCTGGCTTATCGGGTTATGGTTTGGAGATTATTGAAACAGTTCCCATCCGCATTGCACCCAATGAGCATAACCAAAAATATCTCGAAACAAAACGGGATAAAATGGGGCATGAGATTTTGAAGTAGATGCAGGAGGTCTGATGTATAATGTTAGAGGAAGAACATTTTTTTACCGAAATTACATTATTCATTATTGATCATTCACCATTCACAAAATAAGCTGGACAGAATTACCAAACGTACAAGTGAGTGACACAACCGGGGCTCAATAGCCGCAATCAGCTTCTTCAATACAATTCTACTTTAATATTCCTTCCAGACTTCCACCTTTTGTAAATAAGCGGTCGATGCTTTTTTCAACAGCAGAGTCTTTTTCAAGCACTGGTGCGTGGTGTGGTTTTAACCTTGCGTCAAACACAACCGGCCCATTGCAACCCCAATGTTTAAACTGCGTAAACGAATTTATTCCATACACATCATGCGATGGATTGCAGCGTGTATACGTTACCCATAAATAGTTTTTGAGATTGGCAGCAACAAACGAACTATCATCACAGATGATGATTTGTGTAACACTGTTTAATTGAGCGTTGTGTATTGAGCATTGTGCGTTTAGCATTTCCATTTCTTTTTCAGTTTCTTCATAATTGCTGAACTTCTTTGTCTGTAATGCAATTACTCCCGGCATGCACAGTTGCGCATGTTCAAACTGCTGTAATGATTTCAGTACTTCAGGAACTTCTCTGCATAATTCTCTTTTTTTATCTCCATTGGCAGCCAGCAGTAATTTACTTCCACTGTTTAAACCTGTTCCTGAATAATCGAGTGTATCAATGGTTGTGTTGGTGAAAAAATGGAGATCCCTGCTTAAATCAATGCGTTCAAAAATGTATTGTAAATATTCCTGAATGTTTTGCGTATGCAACTGCTTGCTGTCATCAGCAGTTATAAATAAAAACTTTGCAAGACTTAACTGACCGGTGCCTAATACACGATTGGCAATTGTCAACAGTTCGGCCGGTTGTTTGGCTGGCATGTACGGAGTGTAGCGTTCACTGCCAATAGCCAGTAACAACGGATGTACACCAGCTGCATCAACCGCATGCACTTCTTTTAAGCCGGGTATTTCCTGTGGAATAGCGTTCCCCGTTAGTTCATGAATCAATTCGCCAAAGCTGGTATCTTCCTGCGGCGGCCGACCAACAACTGTAAATGGCCAGATGGCATTTTTCTTAGCATACACTTTATTCACCTTCATTAAAGGAAAAGGATGCGTTAAACTGTAATAGCCAAGATGATCGCCAAACGGGCCTTCCGGTTTTGTTTGATTGGGATATACTTCGCCTGTAATGACAAAATCAGCATCGGTACTAACGGCATTGCCCAGCGCATCATACGCATAACGGAATCTTCTGCCACCTAATACTCCTGCAAACGTCATTTCGCTGATGCCTTCCGGCAAAGGCATTACTGCACTTAATGTATGTGATGGTGGTCCTCCAACAAAGCAGCTTACTTTCAGCGGCAAACCTTTGGCGTTTGCTTTTGTTTGATGAATGCCAATACCACGGTGAAGCTGATAATGCAATCCTATTTCTTTATTCAGTTCGTATTCGTTGCCCGTTAACTGAATGCGGTACATACCAAGGTTTGATTGCATGATGCCCGGCTTATCAGCATCTTCGGTATAAACCTGCGGCAGTGTTACAAAAGCACCACCGTCCATTTTCCAGTGATGAATCAGCGGCAGATCGCTCACTTTTATTTCATCAAACGAAAAAGAAGATTGTTTTTTGGGCAAGGCCTTCAATGCGGCCACACCTGTTTGAAAATTGCTGATGGGATGCTTGATTGCCTGGATGGGATCGTTTTTCAGTTCAATCAGTTTCTGCACCAGTTCCAATGTATCTCTGAAAATAAATTTACTTCTGTCTAATGTTCCAAAGATGTTACTGGCAGCCCTGAAAGCTGAACCTTTCACGTTCTCAAATAATAGAGCAGGTCCCTTTGCTTCATGTACACGCAAATGAATTGCGGCCATTTCAAGATAAGGATCCACTTCTTCTTTAATACGTATAAGATGACCATTTTTTTCAAGGTCAAGTAAACATTCTTCCAGCGAACGATAAGCCATAGATAAAATTCAGGTGTGCAATTTACTAAACAATGTCGGCTCTTTATTGTTTGTTTACTTTTGTAATAATTGACAGATAAAGCGAAATTGGATTTATTATGGTTCAGGCATATAATTTTTTGGCATCATGGCAGCTGTTCCCGGAAAAGTGCAGTTATGAATTTGGTGAAACACCCAAAAGCGGTAATTGTAAAATTGAATCGGTAAAAAACGGAACTGCACTGGCATTAAGCATAAACTGGGTTACACATTTAAATGAAGCCTTTTATACTTCATACAATTTTGTACCTGATGGAGCAATGCATGATTTTGAGAAAACAGAAATTGCTCAGAAAATCAGATCTGAAATACCCAACTCTTCCACAATGGTGATTGAGTTAATCACTAACGGACAGGTGAAGTTTACAGCTACGCATGAAATTCTTCCCAATGGTTTTATGCGTATTACGCAGGAAGGATTTACTCCTGAATACAAGCGGTTTAAGAATATTGAAATTTACCACAAGCAGATGAGTGTGCTTCCTTATGCTTCAAGTATTGGTGGTGTGGTGATTAAGCCTACAAAAGAGGGAGTAATCCGTCACCAGGCATTGCAGGCAATGGAAGAGCAAACTAATATGCAGCTCGACCAGATAAAACAACAGATTGAATTACTTGCAAGACAAGCACAGGAAATTGTGAAGCGGAAAGAATTATCATTGATGATTTATGAAGCCAAACTCAATTTTCGTCCGGTAATAGGGCAGGTGTATCATTTGTTTCAAAGGCATGATGATACTTATTTACTTTCGATGATCAGTCCGCAAGAGTGGGGTGATAGCAGTCCGTTTAAACAATTTGTAGCTTCTGCAAAATTATTAGCTGATCATACATGGATGGAAGTTTAGGATAATGTAAAAATTAAAAGTTTAGAAAAATGAAATTGAATTTTCCAATAGAAGTGAAGAAAAGTAAAGTGGCTGGCAAGGGTGCATTTGCATTAAAGTTGATTCCTGCAAAAAGAAAGCTGGGCAACATGGCTGGTGAAATTATCAGTTATAAAGAAGCACAACGAAGAGTAAAACAGCAGCATGCAGGCGAGTTGCTGATGGTTGAATTTGACAACGATCCTGTTGCTTTGGATGCAAGTGTTAACCGCAATGAGTTATCATACATCAATCACTCCTGCGACCCAAATACATATATGCGCCGGGCATACAGGCAGGTTGAATTTTATTCACTCCGCCCAATAAAAAAAGGTGAAGAGCTTACCTGCGATTATGGTGAAACACATCATGATGGCAAGCTTCCCTGCAAATGCGGAGCAAAGAACTGCAGAGGATTTATTTAGTAGTTGGTTTGTTTTTTAAACCCGAATGCTAAATAAATTACAAAACTCAATATAGGCACAGCCACAAAAAATATCATCCAAAGTAATTTGCTGCTGATTGAAATATCTGTTCGTTTCCAAACATTATGAATAAAGTGCAAAGGGATAACAATGATTGGAATAATGATGACTGACAATAAAATGTTGTACAGAACCTGATTAGATGTTTGCATGGTGTTTTATTAGATGTTATTGAATAGTAAAGTTGTTGTGTTTTTGCCCAAAAATCAAAAATAGAATTATGCCTAAAAATGACGCAAAGATTATAAGTAATGTCCAGAGAAGTTTTGTTGTCTGATCAATATCAGGTTTTCGCCACACTTTAAAAACCAGAAATAGACCAATAAGGAAAGATAAAACCAAAAGACCAGCCCAGATTAGAAGACCTAATGAAGGTGTAAGAAGATTCATAGTTTAATTATAAGGAGTAAAGTTAAGAACATTTTAGTAATGAAGATTTTCAATCTGCAATCTCTTTTCCACACTTTAACTAACTTTGAACAATGACAAAATTATCCGTTAATATCAACAAGTTTGCAACACTTAGGAATAGTCGTGGAGGAAATAAGCCTGATGTTTTAAAAGCAGCAATCGATGCACAGCGTTTTGGTGCTGATGGTGTAACTGTCCATCCAAGGCCTGATGAACGCCATATCCGTTATAATGATGTGAGAGACATCAGGAAAATTATTACAACTGAATTTAATATTGAAGGCAACTGTCGGGAACAATCTTTTATTGATCTTGTTCTTGATGTGAAACCTCACCAGGTAACACTGGTACCCGATACCTTGGGGCAAATTACCAGCGATCATGGTTGGGATACTTATACGCACAAAGATTATTTAACAAAAATGGTGAAACTGTTTAAAGATGCAGGTATCCGAACTTCCATCTTTGTAAACCCGATGATTGATATGATTGAAGGTGCAGCACAAACCGGTACAGACCGTATTGAATTATATACAGAAGGTTATGCAAGATTATTTGCAACCGGCAAAAGAGAAGAAGCAATTGAAGCTTACATTGATGCTGCAACAAGAGCAAAGGAATTGGGGCTGGGCATTAATGCCGGTCATGATCTTGATCTTGAAAACCTCAATTATTTAATTACAAATATTCCATGGATTGATGAAGTAAGTATTGGGCATGCACTGATCTGTGATGCTTTATACCTGGGCTATGAAAACGTAATACAGCTTTATAAAAGAGAGCTTGTTGTAGAATAGTCAGTCTTGAAGTACTATAAACAGTAAAGCGAAGAAACCGGTTGATTCAATCATAAATTACCGGTTTCTTCGCTTTTACTTTTTTCGCAATCTTTATTGATAATTATCCGGAACTTTTTAATCGTTGTCTTCAAAATGAAGATGCTGGTGGTAAGCACTTGCAGCTATGTGCAGTGCAAAACCAACAATTGCAGTATCCTTCAGGATGTTGATGATAGCCCATTGCCTCATTTCAGGGGCACCTGCATTAAGAGCGTTAGGAACATGAATGGTGAGTATAAAAATTACCAGTAAAACTACAAGTAAGTAACTTGTAACTTTTACAAACTGGTTGGTTAAAAAAGAAAGACCAACCAATATAAATGCCCCGCCAACAAAGTAAGCCCATGTAATACCTCCGGGCAAAAAGTCGGGAACATAAACAAGCAGATCGTATGGATACATAAAATGGAAAATGCCAAAAATGATCAATACAACCGATAATAAATAAATTGCCAGCCGGGAAACAATATGATAGTGGTTCATAAAGAAAGTTTTCCAAAAGGTATTGCACTAGTTAATGAAAACAAATGACGGCAGTCATTATAAATCTGTATTTCCGTTATTGCATCAGGCGTTTGCTGAGATTTTCTGATGTTCTACAGCCCCAATAAAAATTGCATTACATCCACGCCATCAGCATAATCTGTTAATGAGGGCTGTTGTGCAAGTCCGAACGGAATACCATTTTTACCAACAACAGCCTGTATCTGTTCATTTGTTTTTAACTGGCTTACTGCTTTTTCTGCATCATTATAAAAAGTGTAATGTAACGTTCCGATGGGAGAAAACGGGCTTTCGTTTTCTATCAACACCACACAATCATTCGTCATATAAAACTTGCCATTCATAATGTATATCGCAAGTTGGTAGTCATAGTTATTGCGGTATTTATGATGGTCAAACATCCATTTATATTTCTTCAAAGCACCAAGCAGTGGTACAAAATCATAATCATTCGGAACATAAAGCTGCGTTATATTTCTGCAGCCGAGCCCGAAGTAAAGCATCACATCATCAGCAAGGAGGTTCAGTTCGTCTTCCGTTTCATTGCCGGTTAGTATTGCAACTGACGTTCTGTTTTTGCGGATGATTGAAGGGTATCTCCCGAAATAGTATTCAAAATAGCGGGCACTGTTATCACTGCCGGTTGCAATATAGGCATCGCAATCTTTGAGCATGGAGGCAAATTTCACTTTATCAGCAACTGCCGGATTCCACAAAATCATTTGTTCAACCAAATGCTTCAGCAACACTTCATCTTTGCTGGAAAGTTTGCAAACCTGTTTGTGGCCGCTGAGAAATACAGTAAGGAAGTCGTGAAAGCCAACTAATGGAATATTGCCGGCCATGATAATCCCTACGGTTTTTGGTGCAACATTATCGTTCAGGCTGTAATGCTCAATCCATTGCTGCAGCTTCTCTTTTGCTAAAAATTGACCGGTAACTGATTGTAATGCCAGATCAATAAATTCCGGCACAAACCAGTTGTTTTGGCTGTAAGCTTTTGCCTTTGCTTCCTTCCATTCGGACGACTCCCCTGAAATGTATTTCAGAAGTTGTTCTAAAATTTCTTGCCTTTGTTGTAAATTCATTCAAACTTTCTTTTACATTTGAAGTGCAAAAGTAATTTAATCTAACCCCCAAAAAAATTACAACAGTATGGCAATAAAAATTACCGAAGAATGCATCAACTGCGGTGCTTGCGAACCCGAATGTCCTAACAACGCAATTTATGAAGGTGGAGTAGAATGGGCAATGGCTGATGGAACTGCCGTTTCCGGTTCTTATACCCTGATTGACGGATCAGTTATTGAAGCTGATGCAAAACAGGCTCCAGTCAGCATGGACACTTATTACATTGTTCCAAACAAGTGTACAGAATGCCAGGGATTTCATGAAGAACCCCAGTGCGCATCTGTTTGTCCGGTTGACTGCTGCGTTCCCGACGAAGCATATACAGAAACAGTGGAAGCGTTGATGGAACGCAAAAGCCGTTTACATGGATAAAATGTTTTTATGATGGATGAATTCCCGTAAGAATGATTCCGGTATACAGCGGGTGATATTTCCCGTTAAAGAAAAGGTGAAGGCTTGAAACGTCTTCACCTTGTTTTTTTTAGAGATGTGAAAACATTGCGAATTGTACGGCTGTAAACCGGAAATACTTACCGAAATAGTATCTTGCGCTAATGAAAAAGTTTGTTTGGTTTTTAATATTAATAGTAGGTTTTTCATCCTGCCGGTTTGAAAATGAAAAGCAGGGCCTGCAAAATGGAGGAGAAAAAAATCCTGAACTTGATAAAAGTATCAGAGAAATGATCAGTACAGACAAAGCATTTTCAGAAATGAGTTCAAAAAAAGGAATGAAAAAAGCTTTTCTTGAATATGCTGCCGATGAAGCTGTACTGCTGCGCCCGGGATATTTACCGATAGTTGACGATGATGTAATTAAATTCATCAATGCGCAGGAAGATACTTCGTTTACAATGTCGTGGGAAACCAAAGGTGCTGATATCGCATCTTCGCTGGATATGGGATATACTTATGGGGTGTATGCAGTTGAAACAAGCGATACAACGTTAAGAGGTACTTATCTTTCGATCTGGCGTAAACAGCCCGACGGTAAATGGAAATTTGTTCTTGATACAGGCAATTCGGGCATTTCAGAAAACATTCAATAACATACTCCATGTTTCGATATGGCAGGATTCTTGAGTAATATGTTTCTTTTAAAATACAATCCACAAATAATTTTTTAACAGATATTTCCCGGCTTATTTATGAGTAATAAACTGAACATTGCACTGGTTACCGGAGGTTACAGCGGCGAAGCTGTTATTTCTTACAAAAGTGCCAAAACAATTTTTAATCATTTAGATAAATCAAAATACAACGTTTTTGTTATTGATATTACAAAAGACGGGTGGTTTTATACGGATGAAAGTGACCAGAAACAAACTGTAAACCGTGAAGATTTTTCAATTGTTTCAAATAGCGGCAAAGTGAATTTCGACTGTGTGTTTGTAGGAATGCACGGAACGCCGGGCGAAGATGGAAAGTTACAGGGATACTTTGATATGCTTGGGTTGCCCTATACTTCCTGCAATGCAGCAACATCTGCACTTACATTCAACAAACGTTATACGGTTGCAATAGCCGCATTTGCCGGAATTAATGTGGCAAAAAGTGTACACTTGTTTAAACATGTACCTGTGGATGCGGCTTCAATTCAACTTCAGCTTCCTGTATTTGTAAAACCTAATAATGGAGGTAGCAGCATTGGCATGAGCAAGGTAGGTAAAAAGGAAGATCTGCAGGATGCAATCGAAAAAGCGTTTAAAGAAGATGACCAGGTGTTAATTGAGGAAATGATAACCGGCAGAGAGTTTACCATCGGGGTTTTTAAGTCGAAAGGTGAAATTATTGCTATGCCGATGACGGAAGTGAAAGCCCATGATGATGTGGAGTTTTTTGATTTCATTGCCAAGTATCATGGTAAGAGTTCAGAAGTTACACCGGCAGAAGCTAGCGAAGAGATTTATAAAAAAGTTAGTGACGCAGCAAAAAAAGTGTATGCAGTTTTTAATTGCGGCGGTGTTATACGCATTGATTTTATATACAATGAAGAGAAACAGGAACCTTATATGCTCGAAATTAATACAGTTCCGGGGCAGAGCGATGCCAGCATTGTTCCTCAGCAGGTAAGGGCAATGGGGTGGAAACTGGAAGATTTTTATTCAGCTTTGGTTGAGGAGGCAATTGCAGTTAAAAGGTCTTAATAATATTTACGATATTCGGTCATCAAACTAAAACAAGTGTTTCAATTTATCACAAACCGTTCTTTTTTCTTTAACCTGGTAATAGCTTTGTTATTAGCATTTGCAGTGTTTTTTGTCTTTTTTCAATTGCTGGGGATTATTACACAACATGGCGACTATATCAAAGTGCCGGAAGTAAAAGGTAAAAATATTGCAGAAGCAAAAAAAATACTCGAATCACAGGGGTTTGAAGTAGAAGTACAGGATAGTGTTTATTATGATAGTTTACCAAAACTTTCCATTGTTAAGCAAAACCCTGAACCAGCTGAAATGGTTAAAGTCCATCGTACCATTTATCTGACTGTGAACAGATCACAGGCTCCGCTTGTAAGTATTCCAAACTTTGTTGGGCAAACATATCGCAGTGTGCAATTGCAGATCAATACTCTCGGTTTAAAAATGGGAGATACAATTTCCCGCCCCGACTTTGCCGTTGGCTCAGTATTGGAGCAATTGTTCAAGGGAAGGAATATTGTACCCGGTACTGCTTTGCCAATGGGCAGCAAAATTGATCTTGTAATTGGAGGTGGGCTACAGCGCCAGGAAATGGCTGTTCCGGATTTAATCGGGATGACATACGGCGAAGCAAAAGTTTTTCTTGAAAGTAATAATCTGTTGCTCGGTTCAACAGTAACGGATGGAGTAATAAAAGATAGTTCAAATGCCCTTGTTTGGAAACAAAACCCACCAAGACGGGATGATGAAGGCAGGCCTTTAAGAATACGTGGCGGGCAACTGGTTGATGTTTATATTACAAATGATCGCTCAAAAATTGAATCATCAGATAATAGCAAGCCTCCTGTTATAAAAGAGGAAAGTAACAATGAATATTAATCAACGAAATAAATAATAAGAGATGAAAACAATAACTGCTGAAGAATTAAAAGCGAGAATTGATGCAGGTGAGGAACTGAATATTGTAGATGTGCGTGAACCTGCTGAACACGAAGAATTCAATATTGGAGGAATTCTTTTTCCTGTTGGAAGATTTCGTGCAATGGATACGGCTGAACTTGATCATCTGAAAGATCAGGAAGTGATTTTCTATTGCCGCAGCGGAAACAGGAGTGGAAATGCATGCCTGTTTGCAGAACAGATGGGCTTTACAAATGTTGTAAACCTTGCAGGCGGAATGATTACCTGGAGAGAAAAATTTGATCAGTAATCTCTGGTATACTTTTAAAAAGGAAGAGGTGATGCAACGCATCACCTCTTCCTTTTTTTTACAACTTGATCTGCACTCCGGCAAGGAAATTAGTTCCTGCCATCGGGTAGAGGAAGTTCTCTGTAATTCGTTCGCCACTGTAGAAATAACTGTAAGTATATCCGTTGGTTTCGTATTTTTTATTGAACAGGTTGTTCAACTGAAATGTAAGATTGATTTCCTTGATTTTTTTCAACCTGATACCGTAACTCAAACGAAGATCACTGACAAAGAAAGGATCAATACTTCTTGATTCATTGCCGGTATTATCTAAGTATTGTCTTGATACATATTTGTTGAGTAAACTTATTTCAGCGTGTTTAACCGGAACAAAGTTGAAAGAAACTCCTGCAATTACTTCGGGCGATAATGAAAGCGGAGCCGATTTGTAAAGTGTTTCTTTTTGCCCGCCATTATCATAATCGTCAACATATTCTTTGAAGTTAAGCACACGGTTTGAGCTGAGCGTTAAGTTAGCAGCAACGCTAAGCCATTGCTGCACTTTAATTCCGCCCTGCAGTTCAATACCTTTTCTGAAGCTTTCAGGAGCATTGGTGCGTGTATATTCACCTACATCATTAATACGGCCTGTTAAAACCAATTGATTTTTGTATTGCATCCAGTATGCAGTTGCGCTCCAGTTGTACCAGTTGGTTTTTCGTTCAATGTTCAGTTCAAAATCATAAAGTGTTTCAGGTTTGGGTACTTGAGTTGTGCCTGTTTCAAAATCTTCACGGTTGGGTTCTTTGTTTCCGATGCTGAGCGATGCAAAACCTGCCCATCCTTTTGTGTCAACATATGAAATGCCAAGCTTTGGATTAACGAAGTTGTAATTGTTGTTCAGTACAATGGGTGGATTTTTTCTGAACCCGTTAATATCGTATGAAACATGGCGGTATTGCACATCAGCAAACAATTCCCAGTTGATATTTAACCTGTGCTGGTATTTTGTATAAATCGAAAAGTCGGTTTTGTATGCAGTACGCCGGTACCATTCATAATTTGCAGGAACAGCAGTTGACTGGCTCCAGATAATATTTCCAAAGTGATTGCCATCGTAGCGGGTTAATGCGCCACCAACTGTGAACTGATCTTTTTCATTTTTGTATTGAAGAGAATAAGTTGAACCGTAGAAATAGTTCTTCAACCAAAGCCTCCGGATAAGGTCTGCGCTTCCTGCAGCAGTTAATCCATAATCTCCAAGATCCTGCTGGTATTTATATTCTTCATAATAGCCTTTGCCTGGTGTAAGGAATAACGCAAGATTCAGGTTCAGTTTTTTGTTTAACTCATGATTGAAAAATAACTGGAAATGTTTTTGCCAGTAATTATCAGTCTGATTTTTATACGTAAAATAATTATAGCTGCGGTTATTGTTGGGATTAAAGAGATTCAGTGAATCTTCTTGTGTATTGTATAAATAGCCAACATTGTTCCAGTAGTGTGCTTCTAGTCCGGCAGCATCACCTTTTAATTTTGCTTCAGGAATACCATTCCATGCCTGGTACGTTTTTTCTTTTCCTAAAATTACATTGAAACGGATGGATGTCTTTTTTGCATAATAGGCAGCAGAAAGTAAGCCCGACTGCAGATCAGAACTTGCCCTGTCAATAAAGCCTCCGCTTTTGATTTGCGAAACTCTTGCATCAATGGTGAAATGATTATTCAACAAACCGGTCCCGGCTTTAATTGTTTCACGCCAGGTTGAAAAACTGCCGGCACCTGTATTTAATTCAGCATAAGGTTTATCCCGAAACTCATTTGTGCTTAAGTTAATGGTTGCCCCAAATGCACCGGCTCCGTTCGAAGAAGTACCAACACCACGTTGAATTTGCACAGAATTAACTGAAGAAGTAAAATCGGGTATATCTACAAAAAAAGAGCCCTGGCTTTCAGCGTCATTAAACGGAATGCCGTTTAGTGTGATATTGATCCTCGATGCATCGGTACCACGAATGCTAATGCCTGTATAACCAATACCATTACCGGCATCAGAATTAATTACAACAGATGGAGTTTGATTCAACAGAAAGGGGAGGTCCTGTCCAAGATTTGTTTTTTCAATTTCAGCTTTGCTCAAATTAGTCTTGGCAAAAGGCATGCGGCTTCCTGCACGGATTGCTGTGATCTCAATAGGCTTTAAAAACAAGTTGTTTCTGTCTAAAGTAAAATCAAGTTTTGTGCTGCCTGCAGAAATCGCAATTTTCTGTTCAGTGGTTTTGTAACCTACACTGCTGATTTTGATTTGAAAGGTTCCTTTTTTCGACAGGTAAATACTGAATACACCATCAGTACTGGTTTGCGCTACAGCAACATTGTCAATTTCAACTGTTGCATTTTCTACCGGAGTTTTGGTTACTCCATCATTTACTTTACCGCTCAGTTTGTACTGAGCAACTGAAATTTGTTGTGATAAAATCACCAACATTCCCAGCATCAATTTTTTCATGTCTGTTACATTTAACTGTTTAAAAATTGAAACGGAAATGCTGCGAAACGGAGAGAGGAAAATGGAAGTCCTCCATCCCTGCGCAGGCATTACCCTGATCAGGTTCTACGGGTTTAATCTCAGCGCTCCTGTTATTTTACAGGAGTTTAGCACCCCGGGAATCTGTATCAAAACCGGCTTCGCCGCTTTTTGATCGCACAAAGATAAATTCTTTTCGTATTTCTGTAACATTCCTTTGTTATAAACCGTATAACTGTAAATATGGATTAGGAAAGAGCCATAAAATTTTCCGGACCGGCTGGGTCATTCAAACGATAGAGTATTATACCAGTCACGATGCGAATTTTATAGCGAATAACATCTGACCAAAATAAAAACTAAAAAATATGCAGATGAAAAATTATGTACTGACCTTTCTTTTACTTTCAGTTGCAGTATTTACAAATGCCCAAGACAAAAAAGTAGAAGATCCAAATGCTGAAAAACGGACAGTAAAACCTTTCCGTTCCATAAAAGTCAGCGATGGAATCGAGGTTTTTCTTACTCAGTCAAATGAAGATGCTGTTGCAGTAAGTGCCTCAAGAGACGAATATAAATCGAGGCTGAAAACGGAAGTGGAAAACGGAGAACTGAAAATTTATTACGACCGTGAATCATTTTCAGACTGGACGAGCACCGGAAAAAAACTCAAAGCCTATGTTTCGTTCAAAACCTTAGACAAAATTACAACTGTTGCAGGAAGTTCCGTAAGAGTTGAAGGTGTAATCAAAGAAGAAGTATTGAGTATTTACACAAAATCAGGTGCGTTTTTTAAAGGCCAGGTAGAAGCAGGGAAATTAATTGTGGAATCTGAAAGTGGATCAAAAGCTGTGCTGAACGGATCTGCAGGAGTATTTAATGCAAGTGCAAACAGCGGGGCAAGACTTGATGCGTATGATCTGGCAGCCGGCAAAGCTGATATCCGCTCAACCTCAGGAGCAAAAATTGAAACAACCGTAAATGAAGAAATGAAACTATATTCTTCCAGCGGAGGTAGTATTCATTATAAAGGCAAAGGAAAAATTACCGAAATTCAAACCAATATTGGATCAATCATCCGCCACGGCGAAAACTAATCATCAATAAACCTTTTATCACATGAAAAAGATTTTCTTTTCAGCAATAGCGCTGTTGTTAACTTCCGGATCACTTGTGAAAGCACAGGATCTTACAGTCATCAATGATAAAAATGCAGAAGTAAGAACTGTAGGCAGTTTTCACGCTATCAAAGTTTCCAACTCATTTGATGTAATTATCAAACAGGGAAATGAAGAAGCTGTAGTAGTAAGCGCTGACGATGCAAAATACCGTGATCGCATAAAAGTGAAAGTAGAAGGGGATGTGCTGCATATTTATTATGAAAATGAAGGCAAATGGAAATGGGGAAATGACGATCATAAACTCAGGGCTTATATTTCAGTAAAGCAACTTGATTTCATTGATGCTTCCGGCGCCTGCGATGTAAAAATCGATGGTGTATTAAAAGGAACTAATCTGAAAGTGAAGATAAGCGGAGCTACCAGTTTTAAGGGAGAAATGAATTTTAATAACCTGCTGATTGATCAAAGCGGAGCAAGCGATTCAAAGCTGAGCGGTAAAGTAACCAACCTGAATATACAGGTTAGTGGTGCAAGCGATTTTAAAGGATTTGATCTTATGGCAGATAATTGCATTGCATCAGCGTCTGGTGCATCAGATATTAAAATTACAGTGAACAAAGATTTAAAAATTGATGCAAGCGGAGCAAGCGATGTGGAATACAAAGGAAATGCATCATTGAGCGGATCGAAAACAAGCGGTGCATCGAGTATAAAGAAAAGAAGTTCAAAATAATTTGAGTTGATAATAAAAAGAAAGAGGCAGAACAAAAGTTCTGCCTCTTTCTTTTGGGTGCTATACTATTTACCCTTACCTTTGCACTCCACTTCGCGAAGTAGAGCAGCGGTAGCTCGTCGGGCTCATAACCCGAAGGTCGGGAGTTCGATCCTCCCCTTCGCAACAAAGTCCCGCCATTGGCGGGATTTTCTTTTTTGAGGTATTGCATGTAGATTGCATGATTCTTTTTATGAAAGTTGGATTTGTAAACATATTTGGAAAGCCCAATGCGGGAAAAAGTACTTTGCTCAATGCATTGCTGGGGGAAAAACTGGCAATCGTATCGCCCAAAGTGCAAACAACCCGTCATCGCATAAAAGGAATTCTCACTACTGATGATTACCAGATTATTTTTTCCGACACTCCTGGTATTATTGATCCCAAATATAAGCTGCAGGAAAAAATGATGATGGGCGTAAAAAGTGCGCTTGAAGATGCTGATGTAGCCCTGCTCATGCTTGACATAAAAGATAGCTGGGAGGAGAATGACGAATTGTTTTCATCGCTGAAACTCAAAGTTCCCACAATTCTTGTACTGAATAAAATTGATATTGTAGATACGGCCAGACTGGAAGAAGCCAAACGTTTTTTTGAGGGTAAATCTTACGCTAAAAAAATTGTAACCATTTCTGCACAATCAGGTATCAATAAAAAGAATTTTATTAAAGCGGTACTTGAATTTCTGCCGGAAGGAGAGCGATTTTTTGAAGAAGATCAGTTAACAGATCTCAGTACAAGATTCTTTGTTGCCGAGCTGGTAAGGGAAAAGATTTTTGAGTTGTTTGCTGATGAAATACCCTATCATACAACTGTAATTGTAACTGCTTTCCAGGAAAAGCAAACCCTGATCAAAATTTCGGCTGACATTATCGTGCAGCGTGAAAGTCAAAAGGCAATTCTCATTGGCAATAAGGGCGAAATGGTTAAGAAACTCGGAACCATGGCAAGAGCAGAAATTGAAAAATTTCTTGACTCAAAAGTGTTTCTTGAGTTATTTATTAAGGTGCGACCCAAATGGCGGGATACCGATTTGTTCCTGAAGGAATATGGTTACTTCTAATGCCCTGAAGCATTGTTTTCAGCCCCTTTCTTTATTATTCAGTACTTTTGCCGACTTTATTCAAATTTTATGGCTGGTTTTACTTTAGCAATTGTTGGTCGCCCGAACGTAGGGAAAAGCACATTCTTTAATCGTTTATTACAAGAGCGTAAAGCAATTGTAGATGATGTAAGTGGTGTTACCCGTGACCGCCAGTATGGTGTGGCCGACTGGAATGGTAAGACATTTAATGTAATTGATACAGGTGGTTTTGTTCCTGACAGTACCGATGTTTTTGAAACAGAAATCCGTAAGCAGGTTCGCCTTGCACTGGACGAAGCAAATGCTATCGTTTTTATGTGCGATGCTGCTACCGGAGTTACTGACCTGGACGAAGCCATGAGCGATTTGCTTCGCCGCACCACCAAACCTGTGTTTCTTGTTGTAAACAAAGTTGATAACCATGACCGGCTGCTTGAAGCAACTGAATTTTATTCGTTAGGGATTGATAAGATTTATTTTATCAGCAGTATGACGGGTAGTGGCACAGGTGAATTGCTGGATGATATTGCTGAAATTATTCCTGAGGAATCGCAGGAAGAAGTGGAATCAGAAGTGCCCAAAATTGCAATCATTGGGCAGCCGAATGTGGGTAAATCGTCATTATTAAATGCGTTGCTTGGTGAAGAGCGCACTATTGTAAGTGAGATTGCGGGTACTACAAGAGATACAATTCATACGCATTACAAATTATTCAATAAAGATTTTGTACTCATTGATACAGCAGGTATCAGGCGTAAAACAAAAGTGAACGAAGATCTGGAGTTTTATTCTGTAATCCGTGCAATCAGGGCAATGGATGAGGCTGATGTTTGCTTACTGCTGCTTGATGCAGAAAAAGGAATTTCCCAGCAGGATTTAAATATCTATTCACTTGCTGTTAAAAAGGGAAAAGGGATTGTTTTGCTTGTTAATAAATGGGATTTGATGAAGAAAGAAACCAATACTGCAAGAGATTATGAAAAGGAATTAAAAAACAGGTTAGCTCCGTTTAATGATATTCCGATTCTTTTTATTTCAGCATCAGAAAAAACAAGGATTATGCAGGCTGTTGAGGCTGCATTGACTGTGGTTGAAAACAGGAAGAGAAAAATCCCAACTTCTGAATTGAATGACGCAGTTCAGAAAGCAATCAATGCTTTTCATCCGCCGGTTGTAAGAGGCGTGCCGGTAAGTATTAAATATGTAACACAATTACCAACGCCGGTTCCATCTTTTGCATTTTTCTGCAACCATCCGGATGATGTAAGACAGCCATATAAGAATTACCTCGAAAATCAATTAAGACTTGCATTTGATTTTAAAGGAGCACCCATCCGTTTATTTTTCAGAAAAAAATAACAGTTGAAAAGCTCAGGATTTTAGCTGAACTTTAATTTTACATCAATAAAAAATACTTTACATGAAAAAGATTCTTCTTGTTTTTCTTGCTGCTGCTTTTTTTGTGGCATGCAATGACGATGCAAATAAATCAGATAATGAAAAGCAAAAATCTGAAGCAACAGAAGCTGCTGATACAACGAATGGAATAGATAAAGCGCAGGAAAAAATTAACGAAGCTATTGATACAGCTCAAAGCAAAGGAGAAAAAATTATTAAGCAGGCCGGTGATACGCTGAAGGAAAAAGTGGTTGAGCCATTAAAAACCGATGTGAAAAAGGCAAAAGAAAAGCTGAAAGAAAAAGTAAAAGAGGTTGAAAAGAAATTAGAGAAATAAGTATGTAGAAGTTATTTCTCTTTTTGCTTATAAAATTTTAAACGGCAGGCTGCAAAGCCTGCCGTTAATTATTTGGGTAATATCTGTTTCTGCAATATCGAGTCTGCTTTTAAAATTGCATTGTCATATTTACTGATCATTGCTTTGACAGGATTTTGCTGGGGATTATGTTCTTTCTGATACTTTTCAATAACTGCAATAGTTGTTACAAGTTTTATTGCCTGGTGAAGATCGGAAAGATGCTTTTCTTTCAATTCCATCTGCTGTTCAAGGTTTTTGAGAACCGATATATTTGTTTCAAACTTTGTTTTGCTCTCAGTAATTAAATTTTTGATTTTGTTTTTCAACACCGAATCCTGAATAGAGTTCAGGTAGTTTTCCGTTGCAGAGTAATATTGGTGATTTTTATTGAAAAAGTTTTTATAGTATTCAAGTGAATCTTCTTTTTGCCCCGGAAGCTGCTGTACTGTTTGTTCAAAACTGCTTAATGCGGGGCTTTGAGCAACAAGTTCTGCATATAAATCCTGAATAAGATCATTGCCGGAACGTTTGGTCAATAAACTGGCGCCTGATTTTTGCTCTGCGAGTGCTTGTGGTACGTTATGTTGTTGCTGAACCTGTGGTTTATTTTCTGAGCAGGAGAGAAGCAATATCAGCAGAAAAAAGAATACCTGTTTCATAAGCTGAAAATTTTGTTTGATGTTAAGATAGCATCAAACAAAATTTCCATAGGCAGCTTTGCAGGAATTAACAAAGCCTTTTCATAATTGATGATCTCAATGATTATTCGCTTTGTTCATTTTTAACTCAATGTGCAAAATCTGCTTCATAATTTCCTTTGATCCTTTCCATGGGCGGATTGAAATAGCCATGCTTCAGATCAGGGAACTCATCTTTAATTAACTGAATAAATTGTTTTACACCCAGCAGTTCGCCTGTTTCATTAAAACCAATTTTGCGTAAGTACCAGTCGGGATCAATATTGAAATTGCGCCATTGTATCATCTTCAGCCCGGTTTCTTTAATCAGCTTGCGTAATGCTTCATATTCAGCTTCACAATCAGTCATGCCGGGAAATACAAAGTAGTTGATGCTGGTCCAGCCGCCAAAACTGTTTACCACTTTCAGGCTTTCAACAATATCTTCAAACTGGTAATTGTTGGGACGATAGTAGGCTTCATACACTTCTTTACGTGCACTGTTGGTGCTTACACGAATAGAATTTAATCCTGCTTCACACAATGCTTTAACTGCATCGGGCTTTGAACCATTTGTGTTTACATTGATATTTCCTTTTTGTGTGTGCTTGCGTATTTCAATAATTGCGGCACGCATGGTTTCCCACATGAGCAAAGGCTCACCTTCGCAACCCTGTCCAAAAGAAATAATAGGGAAGGGGGCAGTTTCAAGATGCGGAACAGTGAACTCCACAATTTCTTCAGCGTATGGTTTAAACGTAAGCCTGTCCTGCGGACTTTGAATCGTTTCTTCCTGTGGCTGAAATGAAATGCAACCAATGCAATTGGCATTACATGCAGGCGAAATTGGCACCGGGCATTCCCATCTACCCATTGCAAAATTTCTTGCAGCAGGGCAATTATAGGTGTTGCAGCAGTTTTCCATTAAATGCTTTACCAAACGGTTATCGGGATAAGCTTTTAATAAATGTTCTGCTCCACTCTCAATTTTTGTGTCATCATACCCCGCACATTCCTGTCGGATATCCTGCTCAATACGAAGAGCAGTAACATAGAATTTATCATCCAGCCAGCCGGCAGCAGTATAGCAAAAAAGCGGCAAAGTCTCAGCACCGGGCTCTGTTTCAAAAGCGGCGATGTAGAGACTTGTATGTGCAGGTGGTACAAAGGCAGCAACGGCCCAGCCTTTTTCGCACAAACGCATTTCACCAGTTTCAACATCAATGCCAATTCCTTTGCGCTGTGGCAATTCATATAAATTTCCACCATCCGGCAATTCAATCCAATCTTCTGCATCTACGGGAAAAGCATCCCATCCTTCACGACCAATGGCGTATAAAGAAGTGTCTTCAAAAATATTTCCGTTACCGTCGGAATAAAGCAGGAAGGGAGATTGTTGCAAAGTCATTAAGTTTTAAGTTATAGGTTATAAGTAGTAAAATCCTTCCAAGGTCATTCCATCGCTTATTACCTAAAACTTACTACTTACAACTCTTTGTTCAAATATTTCCTGCAAAAATCGTGAATTTGTTCCAGTTCATCGAAAGCAATTGCTTTCTGAAACTCAAAACGGTAAATTTTATTTTTCTGCGTTTTGATGGTAATGCTGTGTGGCAACGCTTCAATTGCAGCAATCTGTTCCCAATCAATATCTTTATCTTTCGGGAAGTTAGAGATTGTTACACCAAGATGGTGAACAGCAACTTTTTCCTGTTGAATTACTTTCTTTTCGCAGTAAAAAACATAATAATACATACAGCAGGCAGCCAATGAAAAGAATACATTGAACCAAGCCTGATCAAGCAGCGCCAGAATTGACAGACCGCCAAATACAATCACTTCAATTAACCTGAAGGCAGCATTCAGCCTGCTTGAACTTTCAGCAAAGCCTTTCATAAAAGCAAGGGTAATAACATCAAGCCCTATTACAAATTCGCAGAACGATGTAACCCTGTTGTTGGTTTTAAATTCATACCAACCGGCAGCAAGAAACACCAAACCGGCAAAGAAATGCAGTAACGGGCTGATTTTTTTCAGATGGTTGTATTCGGGATGTACAATTGAAAGAGAAAGAGGATTGGCCATAGCAGCGGGTTTTAAGCTTTAGATGCAGGCATAAAAAAAATCCACACATTAAATTAAGAAATTTTTTGATGCAGAAAATATTCTTGTAATAACTACCTGCCGTTAGTAATTGTGGCCCGCATTAAATAAAAACGACTCACAAAGTATGAGTCGTTTTTATTTTTATAAAGGAAATTATTAACCACTGCTTTTATTATGTTTTATTTGAAAAATCCGTGAGAGGTTGAATCCAAATCTTATTTCGCCTTTGCTCCAGGTGTTTGTTGTTTCTGTAATAAACGCTCTTTCGTTCATACCTGTTGAGTTGGAAAAATGCAACTGAAACACATGCCCTCCTGTTTCAATATCAATGCCAACTGAAAGAGGATTGTAATTGATACCTTTTTCAATTCCATTAAATAAATAAAAATAGTCCCAGGTTACAGCCATACGGTTTGTAAGCTTCAGTCGTCCCCCAACACCCAATGCAAACACATCGTTTGGTTGTGTGTGTAATGGAACAAGATTATTATGAACCATTGTTGGTGTTAGTTGTAAAGTAAATCCTTCCGAAAATTTTCTACCTACAATTACCTGGTAATAATAGGCAAGGCGTGATGTAAAATAATTATTGATAGATGTATCTGCCCAGGGAGATGTATTCATCGTCATTCCTGCAGCAATTGCTATGGTTACTGGAGAACCTCCGTTTGTTGCCTGCATAATTGGTGCATACTTGAAATAACCGTCCAGTTCCTTTTTGTAAGTACTGCGGCCAACACCAATCATCAGGTTGCGGTATAAACCAAAGTCGAAACCCATGCGCATGCTTGCCTGGTCCAGCCCAAAGAAATTTTTGTATCCCTGGTTTACCTGGCCGAACCTGTGCAGGATGCGGAAATCCATTGTGCCGGGCGAAAGAAACTCCATTGAATGACCATTGATTACCCTGGTTGATTTAAACGCATATTTGACGTACTCCTTCTTTGGTTTTTCCTTGTCAACAAGGCTCAGCAAATCATCCGGCTGTTGCTGGGCTTTTGCTGCGAAAGATGATACGATGCAAATGAAAAAAAAGAGATTTTTAATATAGATATTCATGTTGTTTCAGTTGGTGGAAGTTGTTCAGTGTTATTTCAGTGGTTCGAGAAGACAATCCACTTTTATTTTTGCTGTTTTAGCCAGTTTGTCGGCAACAAGAGATGGGACAGAAATATTATAATCAGAAAGAGATACATTAAATTCTGCAACTGCATTTATCTTTCCTGCTTTTACTATAATCTTTCCATCAGTTTCGATTACGTTTGTAACTCCGTGTATTAAAAGATTGCCTTTTACTTTTACAGGGTAAGTACCATCTTTTGTATAATTAACTGAAGCATTGTTTGTAACGGAACCTTTAAATTCTGATTTCGGGAACTTGTTACTTTCAACATAGTTTTCGTTAAAGTGCTCCTGCATTAAAGCACGCTCAAATTCAAAACCTTTCATTAAAACAGAGAACTGAATATTGCCTGTTTTTGTATCCAGCACACAAATGGCGCTTTTGTTTACACCATCAATGTTTTCAGGTGACTTTGTTGTTGTGGCATCAAAACTTATTTTACCTGTTTTTGTAAAATATTTATCCTGCGCCTGGTTTTGCAATGCAGCGAAGCTGATAATGAAAAGAAGAATGAGTTTTTTCATTTTATTGATTGTTTAAAGATTAATTATTGTTTAATTATTGCGCATCTGTTGAGAATTACATCGGCACCAATTCCCAAATCATCAGCAATATAACCTGTGCAGATGCCTTTTAACAAAACAGGTGCATTGAGCTTTATACTGCTTACATCGGCACTTAGCAAACTGTCAATACTGCAGCGTACAGATGACATAGAAGACGTATCACCAAGAACAACTGTAAAGAATCCTTTTTCATCCTGGTCAACTTTTTTAACCTGCCCTTCAACCTGCAAAATCTTTCCGCTATATTTTGCAGTAGCGGTTTTTTCATCTGAAGCGAATTCTTTTATCAGTTCTGTGATCTTTATTTCAAATTCTGGTTTGCTGTCAGTAAGACTTTTATTTGTGCGGTTAAATTCTTTATAACCATAAATACCACCGGCAATACCAATTATCAATAAGGCAAGTATTGTATAACTGATGATTTGTTTTCTTTTCATTGTTTCAATTTTGGGTTTAACTGTTTCTGTTAATTATTCGGACTGCCGGCATCAATCCATCTTTTGATGATTAATAACTGGCAAGTACTCATTTTAGAACCACCCTTCGGCATTGGAGAATAACCTGAGGTAAAGGAGACAGAGCCATACAGTTTTCCATTCAGTGCAATGGCTTTATCTGTTGCATAAGTTCCCATTACAATTCCCCCTCCTGCAGAAGCCCCTGTATGGCAGCCGTAACATTGCTGCTGAAGTAAAGGAACAACTTTTTGTGCATACGATATTGTTGATGCTGTATCACAACTTGCAGCACCGGGATACAGCATGTCTCCTGCATCGTAATAACAAGAACCAAGACCGGTGATTATGGTTGTGAGCAGTAAAAGAATCCGGATGTTCATAATTTGATTTTTCATTGTTAATTATTCGGACTGCCCGCATCAATCCATTTTTTAATTTGTACAATTTGACAATCAGGCATTTTCACTCCTCCTTTTGGCATGCCAGAGAAGCCCGATGCCCATGTAATTGATCCATATAACTTGCCGTTAGCAATGCTTGCTTTTACACCTGTATAAGTTGAAAGATCAATATTGCCTCCGAGCAATGCAGGATTATGACAGCCCTGACATTTATTTTGCATGATTGTTTTAATAGCTGTGCTGTACTTGTAATCAGTTGTATCGCATTTATCACATACGTTATTTGCGGCTCCCTGGTTAATCCATTTCGCCAGCTTGGCAACTTGGTCACTCGTCCATGCTGCCATTGGCGGAGGAGGCATCCGTTCGCTGCCTGTTTTCACAATCTCTTTATATAATTTGCTGTTTGATGCATTCCCGGGAACCACATACTTCATGATGTTGGCGTATGTAGTAAGATTTACTCCGTCCTTATGTGTAACTGCATCATGGCAACCACTCATTGCACAGGTTGAACTGACAAGTGGAAAAATTTCATTGGCAAAATAAACAGAGTCGGTACTGCATGTACGACCTGTTGATCCGGGAGTGCCGGTTAAACCGCCCGGATTATTTGTATCAGTTACAGGTATCTGATGCTTACAGGAATTGATGGTAAAGCTGATGATGACGACAATTATGCCGGTCACTATAAGGTTTACTGATACTTTTCTTTTCAGTTGCTTTAAAAGAGTTTTCATGTATTTGATTTTTTTTTTGCTTCATTAGTTTGATTGTAAATAACGAAGTCTTATATTTTTCTATCAGATAGAAAATATAATCAATGGATATTGTTGATCCATTTTGTACCTGAACAGCAATTATTACAACTAAAAATCAATGGCTTTATACAAAACCAGTTAGCAATAAAAGCAGCTCAAAAAAATAATCAGGAAAGTGTATCGGGGGGTTGAAGTATTTTGTTGTGGAATCCGGAAAGGGGATAATATTCGCTGACTAAATTTGTTTTTAAGGGTACGTTTGGCGAAATATTGGAAAAAAACGAAGCGTAAACTGGTATTTCCATTAATACTAAGGAAAATGGTTTATGTAATTGACGGAATGGAAGTTGATTGTCATCTCTGTTGTCGGTCGAGATGCCATCGTCATCAATGTAGTGGTTCAACAGAAAATCTGCAAAGCCTAATTTCTTGTCTATCTGGTGATGAAATTTATAATGCTTAACCAAGCCGGGCAGGTTGATTAACTGTCCGACTTCAGTGTTCCCCAAAAGGTACACCAACACAAAAAGTATGGTTGCGATTTTTCTCATTAAAAACTTACCATTGTATGACAATAATTGTGCCAGTACAATGTGAGCTTGCTTTTTTTTATGTATTAACGAAAAGGAGTTCTTGATTTACATCAGTAAATAATTAAAACGGAACAGCTTTAACGTATTTTACACAAACTGTTCCGTTTTATCCCCTGTTGATTTCCGTATAAAACAACAGGAGTTCCGCTTACTCGTCCGCCTTATTCTTTAAACTCATCAGCAGGGTATAAGCACCTTTGCTTACAAATGTTTTATTGCTTTCAGCTCCCGTAACAATTATTTCAGCAAAGCCGTTCTCCGTTGCGCCTGTCTGCACCTGTATCATCTCAAATGTATCCTCTGCTTTTTTTACAAATACATAGTGTTTGTTTTCATATCTTACTACAGCATCTTCCGGCAGTACCAGTGCTTCATTATTCCTGATTTCGATTTCAGCATTCATATATGTGCCCGGTATTAATGCTTTGTCATAATTTTCAAAATGACAATGTACTTCGGTATTACCATCATCTGAAAGGTTTTTTCCAATCAGCAGTATTTCACAATTGTATTTCTTTTCAGGTTTATTGTTTGTAAACGCAATCAGCTTTTGCCCGATGAACATTTTATCTACATCTTTTTCAAACGCAGTTAAATTCAGGTGAATATCTGTTGGATTGATCAGTTCGAACAGCACTTCAGTAGGAGCCACATACTTGCCGATGTTTACATTCACTTTTGAAACAAATCCGTCAATAGGAGAGTACACCTGCACACTTCTTGTAATATTGTTTTCGTTCAGGCGGCTGATGTTTATCCCTGCAAGTTTCAGCTTTTCGGCCAAAGCACTGATGAGTACTTTATGACTTTTATATTCAGCCTCTGCCTGCTGGTATGCTTTATCGCTGCTGGCTTTGCTTTCATTCAGTTCTTTCTGGCGCAGGTATTCATTTTCAAGAAAACCAATCTTTGCTTTTGCTGTTAAGTAATCTTCCTGCAGCTGAATGTACTGCTGGTCTTCCATTACAGCAATTACTTCACCTTTCCTGATGTGCATGCCCGGCAATAATTGCGTTGATTTCAGATAACCGCCCATTGGTATGCTGATGGAAACTATATTCTGCGGAGGTACATCAATTTTGCCATTCAGTTTCAGTACTGAAGAAACCTGCCGCTTTTGCAACGGCATCGTTTCAATACCTGCATTTTTTAATTGTGCTTCGGTAAGCTTCACTGTAAATTCAGTCAGCTTATCACCCTGTTTATCTGTATTGCTGTTTTTGTTGCTGCACGACCATAATAAAACAGCCAGGCCGGTTAAGAAAATAAAATGCTTCATATCAAAAAAGTTTATTTATTGCTGTAATAGTTTAAAAGAATAATTTGTCCGTTAAGGTTTTTCACTGCATCGAGGTAATCGTTCCTGATGGCTGTTGCCTGGTTTACCAGCATAAACCATTCAAGATAATTGATTAACCCGCTGCTGAATTGCCTGTTAGCTGCTGATAAAATCAGTTCAGCATTTTTTAATCCCGACTGTTCAAAATAGCTTACTGCATCTTTGTATTTGTTGTATTGTTCAGTTGCTGTTCTTATTTCGTTTGCCCATAGTTGTGTGCCAAGTAAATAATTATTCTCAACAATCTGTTTACTGAATTTAGCGCTGCTGATTTTCACTTTCTGCGCTTTTGTAAAAACCGGAATACCAATGCCTACCTGTACCGATTGAAACCTGTGTGATGCTGCATAATAGTTGTTGTCTGCCCCGGTTCCTTTAATACTTGTACTGAAGATGCCTGCTGAAACTTCAGGAAGCAGTTTCGATTGCTGTACTTTAATCACTGCATCAGCCAGTTTTTCTTCATGTTTCAATACCTGTAATGAAGGGTGAGCCGTTATTTCATACGGAGCAGCGGAATAAACCATTTTCAGTTCCGTTGATGAAACTGTAAACACCGTTGTACTGTTAAGCAGCAACTGAAATCTCATCTGTTCAATTTCTTCATCCTTTTTCAACTGCTGTAATTGCAAACGTATCTGCCCTAACTGTGTTTCTGCCGTTGCCTTTTCCAGTACATTGCTTTCTCCCTTTTGTAAACGCAGTTCAGTTAAACGGTAAAAGGCGGCATACAGACTGTCGGCATACAGCAGCAGTTGTTTCTTCTGCTGCATATACAACAGTTGGTAAAACACAGTTGTTACTTCACGTTTCAGATCGGCTTCTTTTGCCGCAGTACGAAGTGTACTGTTTTTCCATTCTTCAGTTAACATGTTTTTTTGAGCCGTATATACTTTCGGGAAACTGAACGATTGCGACAGTCCAAACTTTGTATCAAAGTAAGTGCTGTTAAACTGCCCGAACTCACCGGCAAGATTTGCATGCGGAATTTCTTTCGCACTGCCAATCATCATCTTCCTGTATTCGCTTACCAGCTTTTCATTTTTTACAGCGAGATTATTCTTCAAAGCTGTATCAACAGCAGCCTGCAAGGTAACAGGGGTTTGTGCATTCGCAGTTGCTGAAACACCAAAAACCATCAGCAGCCATACAATGGAATGTGCAACAGGAGCTTTCATTTTTTTCTTCTTTTTAAAACCTGTTTCAAACATGATGTACAAAACAGGTAAAACATATAACGTAAGGAATGTGGCAACCAGCAAACCGCCAATGAGCACCGTTGCAAGCGGCCGTTGCACTTCAGCGCCTGAACCAGTACTGATGGCCATTGGCAATATACCCAGCGATGCTACAAAGGCCGTCATAGCCACAGGACGCAACCTGATCTTGGTACCCATCACCACAATTCTTCTGGGATCAGTCCAGCCTTCTGCCTTTAAGCGGTTAAACTCTGCAATCAATACAATACCATTTAATACCGCCACACCAAACAAAGCAATAAAACCAACACCTGCTGAAATACTGAACGGCATTCCTCTTAATGCAAGTGCAAATATTCCACCCGTTGCAGACAATGGAATGGCAGAATAGATCAATAATCCCTGTTTAATGGAATTAAAGGAGAAAAACAATAAAATAAAGATGAGCAACAGTGCAACAGGTACAGCAATACTTAACCTTGCTTTGGCAGCATTTAAGTTTTCAAACGAACCGCCATAAGTAATGTAATAACCGGCAGGTAATTTTAATGTACTGTTTACTTTTCCCTGCAGTTCAGTTACTACCGACTGCACATCTCTTCCCCTTACATTAAAACCAACAATGATTCTGCGCTTCGCATCTTCACGCTGTACCTGGTTAGGTCCTTCTTTTATATCAACACCGGCTAACTGGTATAACGGAATCTGTGAACCGGAAGGAGTGGGGATGAGCAGGTTTCTTACATCATCCACATTCTTTTTTTGTTCACCATCCAAACGCACCACCATATCAAACCGTTTTTCACCTTCATATACAAAGCCGGTTGATTGTCCGGCTAAACCGGTGTTCACCACTTTGTTGATGTCGCTGATGTTTAAACCATATTGTGCAATAGCAGCACGGTTGTAATTGATAATGATCTGCGGCATACCAGCAACCGGTTCCACATACAATTCTTTTGTTCCGTTTACTGTTGATGAAATGTTGCCCAACTGCTCGGCATAGTGTGCAAGCGTATCCATGTTTTCGCCAAATATTTTACACACCACATCCTGCTTGGCACCCGTCATCAGTTCATTAAAGCGCATCTGTACCGGGTACTGAAAACTTACTGTAATGCCCGGCACTTCACTAACGGCTTCGGTCATCTTTTCTGCCAGCTCAGGAAATGTTTTAGCACTGGTCCATTCTTTTTTGTCTTTTAAGATCACCATCATATCAGCCGCTTCCATCGGCATGGGATCAGTAGGAATTTCACCACTGCCTATTTTAGTTACCACCTGTTTTACTTCCGGAAATCTTGTTTTTAAAATATGTGCTGCTTTCTGTGTGCTTTCGATTGTTGTAGTTAAGCTGCTGCCGGTAAGTACTCTTGTATCAACCGCAAAGTCGCCCTCTTCCAGCGCAGGAATAAATTCACCACCCATCCGTGTTAACACAAATACAGAAACAAGAAACATTGTAACAGCTACTGTAATTGTTACTTTGGGATAGTTCAATGATTTGGTGAGATTTTTCTGGTAAGAACGATCGAGGTAATCCATCATCTTATCAGAGAATGTTTTCTTGTGTGAGATGGTTTTCTTCATCAGCAATGCACTCATCATGGGCACATACGTAAGCGAAAGAATAAATGCACCCAGCAATGCAAATGCAATGGTCTGCGCCATGGGGATAAACATTTTCCCTTCAATGCCCTGCAGTGTAAATGTGGGGAGATATACAATAAGAATAATGATTTGTCCAAACACCACACTTCTCGACATTTTGCTGGAAGCATTCATTACTTCCTCATCCATCTGCTGCTGGTTGAGCCGGTTTACATGCGCAAAGTGTTTACTATGGGTAAGCTGATGCAGCACTGCTTCCACTATAAACACTGCACCATCTACAATCAATCCGAAATCAAGAGCCCCCAAACTCATCAGGTTTCCAATTACTCCAAACTGGTTCATCAGAATTACTGCAAACATCATCGCCAGCGGAATAACCGATGCCACAATAAAACCGGAGCGCAGGTTACCCAGGAAAAGAATGAGTACAAACAGTACAATCAATGCGCCCTCAATCAAATTGGTCTTTACAGTATTGATGGCATTGTTCACCATTTTAGTGCGGTCAAGGAAGGGTTCTATCATCACACCTTCCGGTAATGTTTGCTGTATCTGTGCCACCCGTTCTTTTACATTCTTAATTACTTCACTGCTGTTGGCACCTTTCAGCATCATCACCACCGCACCGGCCACTTCACCCTCATCATTAAAGCACATAGCACCGTAACGTGTGGCGCTGCCAAAACGTACATCGGCCACATCCCTGACTAATAACTTGCCGCCACCCGAAGTGTTTTTAATAAGTATGGAATTAATGTCGTCAATACTTCCCACCAAACCTTCGCTGCGGATGTATAAAACGGTAGGCCCTTTTTCAATATAAGCACCACCCGTGTTCTGGTTGTTTTTTTCCAGTGCATCAAATACATCACTCATGGTAATACCATACGATTGCAGTTTGTTGGCATTTACTGCTATTTCGTATTGCTTTAATCTTCCGCCGAAGCTGCTTACATCAGCCACACCTTTTACGCCGAGTAACTGGCGGCGCACCACCCAGTCCTGCAGGGTGCGTAATTCCATAGCAGAATATTTATCCTGGTAGCCTTCTTTTGCACGAACGGTGTACTGGTAAATTTCACCCAGTCCCGTAGTAACAGGGCCGAGTGATATATTGCCAACACCATCGGGTATTTCATCTTTCACCTGCTGAATACGTTCAGCAACCTGCTGGCGTGCCCAGTAAATATCCACGCCATCATCAAACACAATGGTTACGAGCGATAATCCAAAACGGGAAAAGCTCCTTATTTCATGCAGTCCCTGTATGTTGTTGTTGACAAGTTCAATGGGGAATGTAATCAGCCTTTCAATATCGGTTGCACCCAGCGACGGGGCAACTGTAATAACCTGTACCTGGTTATTGGTAATATCCGGCACAGCATCAATGGGTAGTTTGGTAAACTGGTAACTTCCATAACCTGTGAGGGCTATGATAAATAGTCCGATGATCAGTTTGTTTTTTACTGAAAAGCGGATAATTGCACTCAGCATAATCTTATCTGTTTACAAAATAAATAATGGTGCATACAAATTGCACAGGAGAGTATTCAGTAAAACTGAATACAGCAGTAAGAAATAAAATGCTTATGCCTTGGGAGGCTGCCACACAGAAGAAAGGTAAACAGAATTGATGAAATCATCGTTACAGATAACATGCTTTACTGTTTCAACCGATACTGGTTTTATTACTGTGGTAAATGATGTGGCAGGAACATACGCAACGGAAAGGATAAACTGGCAATCGTGGTGCGATTTAAACGGAAGCTGCTGATCTTTTGCAAAATCATTGTCAATGATTATATCCTTTTCATAATGCATGGCCAGGAAACCGGCAAATGTAATATCGCTGTTCTGGCTTTTATGTTCAAAGTAATGCTGCACTAAAATGGGCAGCTTGGCCAACTGGCGCAGCTCAGTGGATGAAAAAAGGTAAATGGTAAGAAATAATATTGCTGTAGCTTTTCTCAATAGTGCAAAGATACGTTTTTAGCTGATAGCGATCATCCAACGCTAAAAGCTGCCGGCTACTTCACAAATTTCTCCCGGCAATAGGCATTCATTTCATCCATCTGCAGTTCGCTGAGTACCACACCTGTTTCATATTGTATAAACTGGTTCTGCACTGTATTAATGGAAATGAAATCATTTTTAATGAGCATGTTATCAATGTCTTTCCATTCTATCAGTTTTTCGCCGAAATTATTGGGGAGGTAAATTCCTTTTTCATCAATGCGTACAAAACAGGGCGTAAATATTTTACGTTCGGTAATAAACAGCAGCAGCAAACCTGCACCGCCAATTACCTGTAACCAGCTCATCATTGTCAGGTTCATGTTGTTAAAATACCATGCGGCATAAAACAGTACAGCAGCTTCAGCAAGACGGAACAGCCCGTTCATAATGGAAGACAGGCCAAAGATTTTTTTCCCTGCAAACGCATACAGCAGTGTAACTAATGCAGCGGCAATCTGCACCACCACAAAAAACAGGTTGGGAGTTGGTTGTTTAAAATCGCCCCATGCATTGGCAATCATTAAAAAACCTGCGAGTAAGTGTAACAGCCTTGCAGCTCTTTTCTGCTTTACAAAAGGCTCAAAAAATATCGGGACTTTGTACGTTGCCATAACAGGTTAAAGGTAGGAAATAATGTAAAATGAGTGATGGGTGAGGAGTTATGAATGATGAGTTATGAATGATGAGTGATGAGTGGGGCGTGCTGTGGAGGGTATATGTGTTTGTATGATGGCGAAGCAATCGGTTTGAATGTGGCTGTATTTGCTTACTGCAGAAAACAGAGACTTCTTATTATTTCAGAACAGGAAAAAAGCGGTGCTGGCTAATATCAAAAATTCAAAAACTAAAACATGGGAAGGACCTGGGTTATCAAAGTCATTTATATTTTGTTGATTACCATCGGCAGGTGCAATAATGACGATATGAAAAGGTGAAAAGTAATATAACGGTACTGCTGATGTATCTGCAATAATTACAGGCAAAAAAAAAGCCCCAACTTATTGTTGAAGCTAACATATTAGTGCTTGTTGAATTGGGACAAATACTTTTTTTGAACATTTTTCCAAATTTTTCGACCAGAAGAAACCGTTAAAAACAAGACTCCAACAACTGCATAGTGTGGCTCAATTTTATCCCAATTTTTTTCAACAAGTGTGCTCAAAAAAATAACATAAATCAAAATACATAAATAAGCTAATAAAAATTCTATCAGAAAATCCTCGACAGAATCAATAAATACTGATAATTTACTTTTATAAATTACCTGCTTTCCAGAGCCACTACTTTTAAATTTACTTTTTGTATTGGTTAGTCTTCTAACTGTTCTTCTCGCTTTGTGCCCAGACACCTGTCAAGGCTTTAAAGGTTATACACTGAAAAGTGAGTTGTACCATAAGCGTAAAGATTTATTTTAAAGATCTACCGTAAAATTACGTTCAAAACTTTAAATAATATAATATTTTATCATGTATTTTATCCGCATTACTAAAAAGTCATGACCAGTTTTTTTGTTCATAAGCGGAGCAATACTCAAAAGACTAGTAAGTGGGATTATCCATACTTTATCCATGCCTTTGAGTGGGCTTTGCTATGAAGTAAACCCTTTCCGGCAGTTTTGGGAATTGCCGGCAATTACCTGCAAAAACGGCATTTTTGGCTATTTTTCTTAGCGGTTGGTGTCATCACCAACCGCAACAATAAAACACCATTTAAATATGTATAGTAAAACAAAAAGCAATCCCCCATTAAAGGCTATAACCTGATATTCGGGCTATTGCTGCCGGATGTAATACTTTTGTTTATAATCGTCGAGATTTGTTGTTATTAAATAGGTGGTTCCGTTTTCTTCTTTTTTATTTAATGAATAGATATAGGTATCAGGATTTGTAGTGTTTGGGTTTAGTATTTTTGTCAGAAATGTTCCAACTTTTGTTTGAGACGAATCTATAAATCCGAAACTTAATATCCACATTCCTTCAGTATCATGCTCTTCAAACGAATTGTTGTCTTTGATGTTCATGTAATCATTACGTTGTTCGTTATAGGTATTTCCGTCAACGTCTTTGGTTTTGTATAATTTCCATAAACCAACAATTTCATTTTTTGTTTTTTTATGCAATGATTCTATTGAAGATGATTTGTCTGTTTTTGATGAAACAGTTTCCTTTTTAGTGTCTTGCTTACAGGAGAACAATAAAACGGTTACAGTAGTCAGTAAAATGAGTTCTTTTTTCATGAGTGTTTGTTTAAGTTAAATAATTATTCTTCAGTTATTTTTTATCGGTTATTCTATGCCTCTGCATTCTTTCTTCTCTCCTCCAGTATTCCCACCAACACTTTCATAGTTTCCAGCTTAAGGAGCATATATAGTGTTCTTATTTGACTTCTACTTTAAATTTTTCAACTCTTCAAGATTATCGGGATATGCAATATAATCACGACCCATATATGATTTCCAGATTAATCCTTTTTGCTTACCTAAGTCGGTAATTTCTTCATCTTTAACTAATCCCTTTTGTTCCATTGCTGCACTAATGTCTTTTGCTTGTAATCCAAGTCCTTTGCTTATCTGTGAAGCAGACATATATTTTATTTCTGTTGTAATTGTTTGAGTAGTTGTAATAGTAGTTGTAAGGCTTTCGGTTTGCATTACAGTTTCTGGAGTAACAGTAGTAGTTGGGATAAAATCAAGTTTGTTTTCAATAACATTGAATCCTTCTATTACCTTTTTTGTTGTTACTCCCAATATTTTAGTTTCTTTTATGATAGGTTCTGTCTTATACTTCAATTCTGATGTTTCAAATATTAATTGAAACTTTTCGATTGGATTGGTTTCTTTGTCTTCACCCAAAACTCCCTGCTTTACTTTCCCTATACCTTGTTCAATAAGGTTGCCTGCTCCATCGCCAAGTTTGCCTAATATTCCTTTTGATGCATAATTGCATAAAATACCAACTTCAATATTATTTGCCAATGAATAATCATAGAGGTTCATACTTGTTATTATAAAATCATAATCGTTTTGATAGAATTTTGCATGAAGTCTTTCATTGTACCGGATTTCAATGTTTGGGAATTCCTTTAAAAATGAAAAGCTGTCTTTTTTTATACTTCGATATATATTGTTTTCGTTTTTGCCAAACAAAACAAGTAATTGAAAATCGGGGTTTTGTTTCTTTTCGCTCAGCGCATCTTTAATGCGGGGATCGAGATCAATAAACGGAGATATCAGTAATAAGTTTTTATTTGACTTACGGATCAGGTCTTCAATGGCTGCTACTAATTGATTATCGAATAAAAAAATAGGTTCGAAGTACATGGTGTTAATTAGTTTTAATTGTTATAATATTTTTTATTCTTAAAGCCGAAGCAATCTGTATAAATGCGATGATACTTTTTGCTTCGTAGTTGTACAGACTGCTTCGTCGTTCCTCCTCGCAGTGACAGTAAACAAACATCTTCTGCATTCTTTCTTCTCTCTTCTATCTCCTTTCTTCTTCCTCCGGCATTCTCCCCACCACTTTCATCGTTTCCACGCTTACGGTGCAGACACGTTGCAGTAAATCAATCACCTGTTCTTTGTAATCGGCGAAGCGGTAGGTGTTGAACTTTTCGGCAATGGTGGCATCGCCGGGTTTCTTTTCTTTGTACTGATCGAGTATCCACTCCAGTGCACTGCGGTTGCCCAGCTTATAATCCCAGGCGGTGGATGGTATTCCGGTAAGCGTTGTGATGCCATCGAGTTCAATGCTGCCTTCTTCTTTATTGGCTTTTAGTTTTGCCTTACTGAGTTTTTCGTGTGCTGCTGCATTGGTTATTTCGTAAATGGCTTCAATACGTTCAAGGGGGTAGGGTGCTGCTTCTTCGTAGTTGATGTGCAGATCCATTAACTGCTTACCCCATTGTGCCCATTTCTGAAAATCATTGTAAAAGGGAATACGTGGAAACTCCCGTTTTAAATTGAGTTCGTATTTTTTGCGGTAGGCGGGGTGGTGCAGTACGGCATACACGTAATGGAAAATATCTTCTTTGGTAATACTGCTGTTGTTGTAATATGTTGTGAATTGTTCCAAGCCCCAATCGGTAATGTTATCTATGCGTTCGCCATTTTGATAACGGTAGAGTGATACACATTGAGAAATTCTTGCGCCTATTCCATTATCAACAACGTATTTCGATGAACCAACAGAGAAAGGTACTTGAGCATGTATTGTTACCCAAATAATTGCGTTAATCGAATTTGATTCAGGGAAAATAAAATTGTTTTGATAGGTTCTGTGAACTATAATATTATCAAAGTAGAAAAATGTTTTCACATACGGGCGATATATTGCATTGTAAAATCTCTCATTTTTAATTTTTAATTCTAACCCTTTCTTTGCGGCACTTTCAAGCTCTGATGTCCACTTTATGGTTCTATCTACAAAATCATTTATTGCTTCTTCTTTTGATGAAGTCTTCCATCTCTTTTTTTCCGATTCATAGAGATTAGCAAAAAAGGAAACCTTTTTATGGAGCATTTGTTTATCAATATCGAAAGTCCATTCATCCCTTGCTGTAACTACACCATTTGAGAATAAAGAAAATAAAGCTTCTTGCTTCTTTCCAGATTTTACTTCTTTGTCAAATAGTGCAATTAAAGTTTCCCAGTTATTATCAGAAATATTTATCCAATTATTATTCTTATCAGGGTTAATGTTTTCAAATTCAATTTTTTCAATGGGGTGTTCGGCAAACCATTGCAGTTTTTCTTCTTTGCGCCACTCATCTTCCATTGCCGCATACTGTATTTTGCAGTTGTGTTCTTTTAGTATTCCGGTGCTTGTTTTCACTAATAACAATATGGCTACACCTGCCTGTATGCCAAATACGTTATGTGTGGTGCCTGCTATTTTGGGGTTGGCTCGTACATCGCTTTTGGTATCAATAATGTAAGCGTAATCAAAATCGGTTTGTATGCTTTTACGGAAACCATCAAATGTGCGGCTGTCGATAAAACTGCGGTTAGTAATAAATGCAATCACTCCGTTTTCATTTAACCTGTCCATTGCCCAGCGGTAAAAGCGGCTGTACATATCGTACAGTTTTGTTTTTTGTGCTGTGCTGTTCTTAATATAGGTTTCTTTAATGCGTTTGTCTATTTCGGTATAAGTCCTGTTTTTATTGTTATCGTTTTCGTTTTGCTGGTTGGCATTGTAAGGAGGGTTGCCAATAATAACAGAAATCTTTCGCTGGTTTTGCTTTTTAATACGGTTGGCATTTTCGGCACTTACACCAAACAGGTCGCCCTGCTTGCCCACCCAATTAAAGCCTGTGTTATCTAATGTATCAACAAGGCAAAGGTTTTCAAACTCGGCATAGCTGCCTGCTTTTTGTTTGTAGGTGTATTCAATGTTAAGGTTGGCAATATAGTAGGGCAGTATGGCCAGTTCGTTGGCGTGCAGTTCGTTTTTGTATTTGTATTCTAATTTGTTTTTGGGGAGAAAATCAATGATGTCGCAAATAAAGGTTCCTGTACCTGTGGCGGGGTCGAGTATCTCTACATTTTTATCGGCCAGTGTTTTACCAAAATGTTTGTGCAGCAGGTAGTCGGTACTCTTAATCATAAACTGCACAATTTCATTAGGTGTATATACAATGCCCAGCCTGTCGGCAGCTTTAGGGTTATAGGCTTTGTAAAAGTTTTCATAGATCACTTTTAAAAACTTTTGTTTTTCGTGGTGGTCGGCAATGCCTGCTGCTGCAGCGTTAATGGTTTGGTAGTAGTGCTGTATGCTGGCAAGTGTGCTGCGGCGTGTGGCACCGGTAAAAAATGTATCAACCACTTTATTGAGTTCCCGTGCAATATTGTTTTCCTGGTGAAAATGCGGTTCATCAAAAATGGTGTTGAAGATATCGGCACTGAGGATGTGCTGCACCATCATTTCCTGCACATCATCTTCTGTAATATCGGGGTTAATGCTTTGGCGTGCCAGTTCAAGAAAAGCATGTGCGGCTTTGTTATAAGTATCGTTTTTCTTTTCCTGTTCTTCAATAATGCTGTGCAGCGTTTCAGTAACCTTTGGAATATCTTCCCTGAACTTATCAATTGCCTGGCGGAAGTCGGTTATTTCCTTGCGTTCAAAGTTTACAAAACGGTTGAGGAGTTTATCGAGTGCTTCTTCATCGTCCATGGCAGTACGCATTACTTCGGCACCGTGTTGTATCAGTACGGCTGTGGTACTGTCTTCAAACAGGATATTATCGTTGGGATAGTTCTTTGCAAACTTCTTGCGTATTTCTTCATCAATATCATCGGCTTCGTCTTTGCTTTCCCAGTAACCATGATCGAGACGCAGCATGTCTTTCAACGTACCATCGGGTGTAACGGTTTTACCGCTTTTTGTTTTGAGGCTTATTTCGGGGATGAGCATGAGGTCCTTTGCCTTTGCATATTCATCCAGTAGTTTCTGAAAGGCGAAGCGGATGGCTGTTTCTTTGGAAGTGCCGCCGAAATGTTTGATACGTTCAAGATCGGTATGAAAAGTTTTGATGGCGTAGGTGCTCATGTATTATTGTACAATTTTAATGGGTAATGCAAAGTAAGGAAAAAAGAGAGATGAGTTATGAGTTATGAATGATGAATGATGAGTGATGAGTTTCCTGTGGTGCGTTTTTGCGGGGGTAGCGGGATTTGTGTGTGGGTCGTGTGCCGAAGCAAACTGTATGAAAGAGAAGAGCTTTTCTCAGCTTCCTTATTTTCATTTAATATTGCAGCTCACAATTGTTAAACATGAAAAGCATAATTACCCTCTTTTTACTTACGGTGTCAGGATTGTTACAAGCTCAGCAAAAAGACACCGTTACATTCTTTATTGACGGTATGGATCATACAGTAGAACCAAAGATGGCTACCTACCTGCGTATCGGCATACGGCAGGATACTATGTGGCGGGTATATGATCTGTATTTACATGGCGATAAATTAAGAATGCAGGGATGGAGTAAAGACGACAGTCTGCAAGTGAAGCATGGCCCCCATGAATACTTTTCCAAACAGGGAAAACTCATTGAAAAAGGCTCTTACATGAATGGCAGGAAGTTAGGCCTGTGGAAACAATTTTCTGAAAACGGCAGAACGATTGATTCAACCCTGTACATAGACGGGATGCCTGCCGGTACATCCTATCGCTATAATGAAAACGGCACAGTTATAAGCAAAGGTGAATTTGATAATGAGGGAAAAGGTAATGGAACAGTGGTTCATTATTACGCTAATGGCACAGTACGGGACAGCGGAAACTATAGTCAAAACCAACGGACGGGTGTTTGGTATTTCTACAGGGAAGACAAGAGCATAGCCAGTGATGTGACTTTTGAAAAGGATTCTGCTGTAAGCAGTCATAATTTTGATATGAAAGGAACACTCATCAGTTCGGAACTCATTGAGGTGGAAGCAAGTTACCCGGGCGGGGATAACGCATGGAATAAATACCTGGGCAACATCATCGGGAAAATTTATGACAGGAAAGATTATCTTACGTATCAAGGTTCCTGTATGATTGACTTCGCAGTAGAAAAAGACGGCACCATACAATATTGTGATATTGTTGAAAGCTCTAATGATAAATTGGCTGAATATGCCATGAGCATGATTAAGAAAACAAAAAAATGGAATGCAGCTGTTCAATACAATCTGCCCGTTAAAGCATGGAGGCGACAACGATTTACTTATTACATCACTGAATAAAAATAAAAGGCTGTGTTAACGAATCAGCAATATCTCCAACCAGTTCAGGATTAAGCTTTAAAATGAATAAGTCTGGCAGGAATGAGAAGATGTTTTTACATCGTAATTGTACAGACTGCCTTCCCACAAAGCGGGACAGGCTGTGCCTCGCAGTGACGTGAAAGGAGAACGTCGTTGCGAGGGTGTCGGGTATGTGTGCTGGCCTTGTGCCGAAGCAATCTGTTTGAATGCGGGAAGGTTTTTTACTTCGCAGTGAAGTGAATCCTGTTCTTCATTCAAATAAAAAACCCCGGGGTTCCGGGGCTTATTATTGGCTTCTGAGTTTTTTGTTTTGTTTCTTGTCCGTGTTACTCTTACAGGGTACGAAGCCATCTTGATTTTCATGTGCCGGTTGCAACGGCGGTATTGGATTTTTGGTTTTCAAAGGGCCTTCTTAAAAACGGCCTTTCTGGATTTTTGGATTTTGGTTTTCTTTTGGATTCGGATTTTGTTCTCTTGATGATGTAAAACTACATTGCTGCACTTTACGGTAAAAGAAAATGGCACTGTTGTTTTTAAAAAGAAGTGGGAGCATTTGCAGGTAATAAGTGTGCCTACTTAGAGAGCAGATAAGGGAATTGTGTTTTGGGGAAGAAAGAAGCAGGATGCAAGAAGAAAGAAGCCGGAAGTAAGATGTAAGAAGATGCTGATGTATGTATAGAAGGATTAAGGGTATGCAGATTTATTTTGAAGTTGTGGTGAAATGTTCTGAATATATTTTTACTCTACCTTTAAGAAAACAATTTTAACCATGGAAACTCAAACAGATCTTTTAAATGATTTCAGTATAGAAAAAAGAGGGGATATAGAGGTGCAGTATAATATCAGTGTAAACAAATTCGTCCTGCTTTCGGTTCTTACCGGAGGCTTGTATGAATTGTGGTGGGTGTACAAGGCATGGCGTTTTTTTAAAGAAAAAGACAGGCTTGATATTATGCCTGCCATGCGTGCCATTTTCAGCATCTTCTTCCTGTACTCACTGTTCAACCGGATTCTTGACTATTCAAATGAAAAAGGATATACAGGGAATTATTCATCCGGCTTTTTATTTATAGCATTTATTCTTTCCAATTTACTGGCGTACCTGCCCGATCCTTTCTGGCTGATTTCTTTATTATCTGTTTTTATTCTGCTGCCACCGTTTAAGGCATTGAATTATGCTAAGCAAAACTCAACCGAATTTGCAACCGTTGAACAGGAAGGGTTTAATACCAGGCAGGTTGTACTGATTTTGATTGGTGTTGTTTTCTGGTCGCTTGCACTGGCTGGCCTTATGATGAATGATTACGAGCTGTAACATGCAGTGTTCTTCTTACAATTGCACTAAAAACTTCTTAACTTCAGGACAAACCATTGGCTTTTATGGAAACTGCAAATACCAAGGCGCCGATTACAATTGATAATTACTTAGACAGTCATTATATCCACCGCAGCAACTGGTTAAGGGCTGCAGTACTTGGTGCCAATGACGGGATTATATCTATTTCAAGTCTGGCTATTGGTATTGCGGCAGCCAGTTCAACAAGAGAACCCATTATGCTTGCAACTGTTGCCGGTTTGGTTGCCGGTGCTTTGTCCATGGCTGCAGGTGAATATGTATCGGTGAGTTCGCAAACTGATACGGAGAAATCGGATATAGAAAGGGAGGCACAGGAATTGAAAGATATGCCGGAAGAGGAGGAACAGATTCTTGCCGAGATTTATGAACGCCGTGGTTTAAAAAAAGAAACGGCGAAACAGGTTGCACGGGAATTAACAGAGAAAGATGCGTTGGCTGCACACATAAGGGATGAGTTGGGTATAAATGAAATAAGCCAGGCAAAACCCTTACAGGCTGCATTGGCATCGGGTGCATCATTTACTGCAGGAGGTTTTTTGCCCCTGCTTGTTACGTTGTTTGCCCCTGTAAAAAGCATGGAATATTTTCTGTATGCTTTTACTATTTTGTTTCTTATTATACTTGGAACAGTATCGGCTAAAACAGGAGGTTCAAGCATATCGAAAGCTGTGGTGCGTATTGTAATATGGGGAACAATTGCAATGGGCTTATCGGCACTGGTGGGTTATTTGTTTGGGGTAAATGTGTAATGATATTGATTTGTTGTTCAGGAGCACGGCAAAGGGGTATGGTTATTCCTTATAGGCCACTACCACATAACATCGTGATTCTTTGGTTGGATTGTTAGAGTCTGCATTTTTACATTTTAATAAGCCTTGTATAGTTTCCTTACCGGGGCTGTAATTCACGACTGCCATTTTAGCTTTGTCACCTGTGCTTTTGGTGAGCAGTTCGCTGTTGTGCGAAAAATCATATAACCATACATCCACATCGTTTACATAAGGATCATCCGACATAAAGAAAATTTTATACCTGCGCCCGGGGTACATTCCAAAGTAAACAGATTTTGTTTCTCCCTGGTGCAGATAAAACTTGCTTTCAGTTTGTATGCTGAATCCTTCGTTTTCAAGTTTTGTTTTAAAGCCTGCAAAAGCATTGGAATTCTTTTGTGCAGATGCTGATAATACAGCAAAGATGAAAAGGAGGGTAATGGTTGGTTTCATGCTGAATGTTCGTTATTGTGTTTCAAAAATAAGTGTTTTGGATTTGTTGTTATCTTAATGAAGGATGACTGTTTTTACGGTTACCTGCAACCACCGGAGTACAGTAATCAAATCGGTGGTATTATTTGTATTATCTTGTATAATCAGCTGTTCTAAAACAAATAAATCGGTTAACTGATGATTTCACTCATTAAAGAAAGTTTGTGGAAGCAATCCGGTGCAAGTATGGATATGCTGAAACATGCCATTGAACTGTTTCCTGAAGATGACGGGGATTTTTATAAAAAGTTGTTTTATAATGCCTATCACTGTTTGCTGTTTCTTGATTATTATTTGTGTTTTCCTCCCGAAAGTTTTGTTTCGCCTCTTCCATTTACAATTGCTGCACCCACCGATGATAAAGGCGGTGCTGTTGATGATTTAATTCCCGACAGGATTTACACAAAACAGGAACTGCTGGATTACCTGCAGCAGAGCAGGGAGAAATGCCGGTTGCTCATAGCTGGCTTAACAGAAGAAGCAATTCATACCCGCTGGATAGAAAAGGGCAGTGGACGCAATTTCGGGATAACAGAACTGCTGCTGTACAATATGCGTCATGTACAACATCATGCAGCGCAGCTTAATTTGTTGCTGCGGCAGAATTTAAACAAGGCTCCGTGGTGGGTATCTTCTGCTGAGGATCCGTTGTGAAAATTCCAGGTTGATTTTTCTTACTTCTGTTCAGGCTTTTTATTTACGGTAGCTGGTACTGCTGAAAAAATTCCCACAGTAAATCGTTGGCATTAATGGAATTGGAAGGAATATCAGAGTTGGGTCCACCGGGTAAACCACCGGGCCATCCATGTCCGCCATCGTTGGTTAAGTAAAAATGTATGTTGGCATTGCCGGTACAGTTGTACCATTTGGTAAATGTGTAATTGGTATTGGTGAGTACAACCTGGTTGGGGTTGAGGCAACTGTTACGTGTACTCCATACTGTAAATACAGAATCGAGCGGAGGCACAGAAATACCTGTAACACCATTTCCAACTCCACCCATGTATGGTACATGCTCATCGAGCTTGGAATGCATATGCAGGATAGGAACCGGGCGTGATGCGTTGCAGGGTGTTGATACAACCATTGTACATCCGTTGGGAGCTATGGCTGCTATTTTATTTGAAAGTTCACAGGCCAAACGGTAACTGAGCATACCGCCATTGGAATGGCCTGTTGCATATACTTTTTTGGGATTGATTTTAAAATCAGTGACTAATTTATCAATCAGGTTACTGATGAATTTTACATCGTTAATGTTATTGTTCATGGCCGATCCGCAGCAGCGGCCGGCATTCCATGTGTTGATGGCGCCTGTGCCATCGGGGTACACTACAATGAAACCTGCACTGTTGGCTTTTTCAGTGAGTTTATTGGTGCTTTCAAACTGTGCGCCACTCCCGCCTCCACCATGCAATGCAATGACGAGCGAAAAACCAGATGATTCATAATAGTTGGGAGGGAGGTTTACCGTATAGGTACGGGTTAATCCATCAACCTGGATGGTGCTGTTATAACGGTATTGCTTGGGTACCGGGTTATTTGTTTTGCAGGAAGAAAAGACGAACAGAAGGGTAATGATTAAAACAACTGCTGAAAATGGTTTCATAAGAATAGTTTGGAATATCAGACTTGCACCTGATGTAAACGTTTAAAGAAAGAGATAATTGTTCTTATTGAAGAGCGAATAAGTGTTTTTTCAGGAACAGTTGTTTGCTTCGTAAAACAGCAGCGTAAAAGTACTTACCTGAATTACCTGCCTGCTTTTTTACTACTGATTATTAGTTTAATGAAGGCGCTGTAAAATTGATTTATTGGCTGAAATGCAGTAAAAGCGGGCTTTTTAAAGGGTGCCTCTAAAAATAGTTAAATAGTTTGATTTGACTTTTGTAAGCAGATTTACGTCTTCTTTTTAGAGCATTTACGTGGTGCTTTATAGTAAAATGTGGTACAAATTCTAAGCAGTTCTATGAGAAAAATAAGGGTTGTATGATAAAAAAGATAGGTGTTTACCCCTATATGCAGTAAAAATACTGTTTAGAAAAAGTACAGGACGGTAAAATTACGCAACTTGCACTCCGATTTCGAACCGTACAGTACCATTTTAATCAAACCCTATCAATGAGAACTATTTTTACTCTATTTGTATTTCTGTTTACAACAGTATCATCATTTTCACAATTTGTATTATCCGGAACCAATGGTTCCATTAACCTTGCCAACAATGCTCCCGCAACTGTTGTGGATGCTTCACTTACCATTACCGGAAGCGGCAATTTAGATGGTGCCCGTGTTAGTCTATCAGCTAACTTCAGCAGTGGCGATGTTTTATCTTACACAGGATCGTTGCCTTCAGGGGTAACAGCAGCCTATAACAGCACAACCGGAGTTCTTACTTTTACAGGAAGTGCCAGTGCCGCCAGTTATCAAATCTTATTACGCACAGTTAAATTCAACACAACTTCAACTTCTGCGTTGCAACGCACGGTTACTTTTAACCTTGGACTGGCAATTGCTTTTTCAGCCAATGGCCACTTTTATGAATTTATTTCGGGGTCATTTACCTGGGCTCAGGCCAAGGCAGCAGCAGCAGCCCGTAGTTTTTATTCTATGCAGGGTTATCTTGCTACCATCACCACACAAGGTGAAAATGATTTTATTTACCAAAAATTAGGCGCTGATGGCTGGATTGGCGCAAGTGATGATTACTTACAGATTAACGCTGCAACTGGTGCCACTACTTATTCCAACCAAACAAATGCCGAAGGCAAATGGTATTGGGTAACGGGCCCTGCCGGTGAAAAAGGTACTCAGTTTTCAAAAAATAACAACCATCCTTCGTCTGTAAGCAGCCGTTTTATGAACTGGAATTCAGGTGAGCCTAATAACTCCAATACTGAACATTATGCAGAAATCTATTCAACAGCAGCAGCAGGCAAATGGAACGATTTAGGAAGCAGTTCATTACTTGGATATGTGGTTGAATATGGTGGTTTGACCACTGATCCAACGGTTCAATTGAGCAGCAGCAGAACTATTGTGATGATTGCTACATCACTTCAAACAACCGGTACGAAAAATCCTTATGTAAGCAAAGATGCTGCTAAGCTGATTGATGATAATATTAAAGTTTACAGCACTGGAAATATAACAAATGCAAAAGTTACCATTGCTTCTAATTTTAAAACAGGTGATGCTTTATCGTTTACCGGTACATTGCCCGCAGGTGTAACTTCATCCTACAATGCATCAACTGGTGTTCTTTCTTTTACAGGTACTGCTACTTCAGCACAATGGCAGGCAATATTCAGGAATATAAAATTTTATTCTACTTCCGGTGTATTGGGCGACCGCATTGTGACTTATTCTATCGGTAACCTTGTTGCAGGAAGCAACGGCCATTTTTATGAGTATGTTTCAACAGGTGCCAGCTGGACGACTGCTAAAACCAATGCATCGGTACGCAACTATCTTGGTTTAAACGGATATCTTGCTACTATCACAACACAGGATGAAAACGATTTTATCAAGCAAAAGCTCAGTGCCGATGCCTGGATTGGTGCCAGTGATGATTATACACAAATTAATGCTGCTACAGGTACTTCAACTTTTGCCAACCAGGCAGCGGCTGAAAGTAACTGGTACTGGGTAACTGGTCCTTCAAATGAAAAAGGTACTTCTTTTTCTACCGGTAATGGTACTCCTGCAGGTGTAAGCAACCGCTTTAAAAACTGGAATGCGGGTGAATCAAATAATGCTGGTGGTAATGAGCATTATGCCCAGATTTATTCAAGCGGCAGCAATCCCGGCAAATGGAACGATCTTCCAAATACAAGCAGCTTAGGTTATGTAGTTGAGTATGGTGGTTTGGATATAGATCCAATGCTGCAACTCAGCGCAAGCCGCACTGTAACCATTACAGCTATTTTACCAGTGAGTGGTTTACAGTTTAATGCAGAAGTGAAAAATGCTGATGTACAGCTTGGCTGGTCAACACTTACTGAAGATAACTCAGATCATTTTGAAATACTGCATAGTACTGATGGTATCAATTTCAGAAGAGCTGGTGAAGTTGCAGCTGCAGGAAGCAGCAACAGCACGAAATACTATCAATGGAAACATACAAGTCCATCAAACGGGATTAACTACTACCAGCTGAAGCAGGTTGATAAAGACGGACGTTTTGTATTCAGCAGTGTTAAGCAGGTTAATATTGGTTCTGTTCGTTTCTCTTTAGCACCCAACCCGGCAACATCACAAATTACAGTGAAGTATAACTATACAGGTAAAGCAGCACAGCTTATCATACGTAACAGTGTGGGTTTACAAGTGTACACACAAGTGCTTCAAAGTGTGCAAACAACTGTACCGGTGCAACAGCTTTCAGCAGGCTACTATACAGCTGAAGTAGTGGAAGGTACTGTGAGGTACAGTATGCAATTTGTAAAACAGTAATTCTTTTATCTTTCCAATCAGAAATGTCAGCCCGTAGTGAATGCTGCGGACTTAAAAAATAAGAACCCCGGATTTACCGGGGTTTATTATTGGCTTCATAAAGTTTGTTTTGAATCATCTTGTCCATGGTACTCTTTCAGGGTACGAAGCCATCTGGTTTTTGTGCCGTCATAACGGCGATATTGGGTTTCTGGTTTTCACAGGGCCTTTTTAAAAACGGGCCATATTGTCTAATTGGATCTGGATTTTAATTGGTATCGGATTATTTTTTTGTTGGCATAAAGTTACTCCTGTTTTTTATTCGCATAAAATAAAACTGTTTTTGTTTTTAAAAAGAAGTGTCTGCATTTGTATGCAGTAAGTGGCTGCACTTACATGCAGTATAAAGATAAACGTCATTCAAGCCTTCAAAAAAATCAGCGGACCGTATTTATGTAAATTTCAGTTATACCGGAGCTTCAGCTTCAAGAGATCGTATTCGTATTTTTCCTATGAAAAAATGCAGTACGCAGTCGTAAAAAAACATGATATTTTTTTTTCGTCTATATGATTACGTTATGTATTTTCGTTTTGTAAATAGCTGCTATGAAACACTTTAAGTCAAGGTTCTTCTGGTTTATCGTTGCAATGGGTTATAGTTTATGGGCAATTGATTATTTTTTTATTTCATGCCCTTGCCGGTTCAGTCCTGATTTCTACATTTATTCCGCTTGCATTTTTGTTTTCTCTTTTTTTCTCGATGTGTATTTCCGGAAAACAATACCTGCATCCGGCTCATGGCTGCATAACACGATAGATTAGTGCTTTGATTTCAGGTTACTTTTTTAAGGATGATTTTATCCTGGAACGAAAGTTATTGGTAAATTTTATGACGTGGTATTTATTTGCAAGCCTGTATGTAAAACAGATAGCTTGTTTCCTAATACAGAACGGAATTGTTCAATTGCTTGTTTGCCTGTGCAGTGACCGGTGAAAAATGTCATATCCGGATAGTATTTCAAAATAGTACGAGCAATGTTTTCAACTTCCCTTTTTGTTTCATAATAGTTGTTGCCGGTACTGTCAATTAGGTGAGTACCTCCTAAACAGAGGCGAACAGTTGATTCAGGAAAGAAATCAATGCAGGATGATAGAATATTGAGGATGCCATTGTGCGAACATCCCGAAAAAATAACAAGGCCAGCAGATGTTTTAATCACAACAGCTTGTTCATGGCAGAAGTTGTCGTGAATGAGATTGTTGTTCTCTAAAATGAATAAATCACTGTTTGCTTCCGGTGTTTTGTATTCTTGGGTGATGTTCGTAATAATAGCTATGTTTTCAGTAATCATCTTATTGCTGTGATCAGTAAAAACAAAACGATGTCTGTTTTGGTTGATAACATCTGTGTTAATTCCAATGTTTCGTTGAATCCCATGGCGATTAGAGACGAATGATTTATTCAGGGCATGTGATGAAAGATATACAACAGCTTTTTTGTTCAGTTTCAAAAACTCTTCAAGACCTCCAGTATGATCAGCATGACCATGCGAAAGAATCACAAAATCGACTTCAGTTAAATCAATTCCCTTCTTTGCTGCATTGAGCAGAAATTTATCTGATGCCCCAGTGTCAAGCAGGCATTTTTGCTCCGCAGTTTCAATATAAATACTTAAACCATGTTCATATAACATATTCCTGTTTGGGTGGGGTGTATTGTCAATCAAAACAGCTATTTTCATATGAGAACACCGGAATTCCTGTTAGTGATTGGTACAGTTGTTTATTTCTCCATGATGTTGACAACTTACTCCTGAATCAATGACCCTGTTGTTGACGTAGTCAGTGACACATTTCCTGGCATCGCCTGAAAGTCCTCGGTACACTGCAATACCATGATTTACCAAAACATTCAATGCACCATTGCCCATATTACCTGCCAGCATTACTGTAACTTGTTTTTGCTGCAATATTGCAGCTATATTGCTTTTACAACCACATACTGCAGATGCAGAAATATATTCAACTGCATCATGAACAACTGAATTTTCTGAACTGAATACAAGGTATCCCTTACACATTCCAAAATGTTCTTCAATTTTACCATCATTAACGGGTACAGCTATTTTCATTCTATGCTTTTTTAAATTTTCTGACAAAATTTTCTAGTATTTCCTCCTGTTTGGGAATAATCATCTGTACCTGTTTAGAACGGAACAGATCTGTAACCTTTGATCCGAAGCGACCGGCAACAGCTATTTTGATTCCTTGCTCAATGAGCATATCGGCAGCATCGCATCCTGCAACTTCTTTGTTATAACGTTTAGGGTTTTCAATGAATTCGTATTCATCTTTAACTGTATCATAAAGCAAAAACCAATCGCTTCTTCCAAAATGAGGATTAATGATTGACTTCAGATGGTTTTCGTGTGATGCTATTGCTATTTTCATGTTTGAGTTTGTTTATGTTTATTGATGGAGACTGGCAGACGGGGCAAATTTTATTTTCGTTGTCTATAAGTGTGAATGTGATATCACAATTACTACATTCATACCAGTCTGTTATATCTGCATGACCTCTTTCAAAATGGATACAGCCGCCTTCTATAAAAGCTGTAGCCACTTTTCTCCGAACGCTTTCATAGATACGTGTGAAAGTGGGGCGGGAAATATTCATAAGTTTTGCGGCTTCAGCCTGGGTTAGTAATTCATAATCGCACAGGTTCAATGCTTCATATTCTTCAAAGCTGATTGTTACTTCAGCTCCGGAATTGCACTGAACTCCCTGTGGTTTAAACCCTTCAAAATGAGGGGCTCTTTGTATCAGTCTGTTTTTTTTTGTACGTGCCATGAGTAGAATTTGTACAAATATAATGAGCAAATGTTCATAATTCCAAAAATAATGAACTTTTGTTCATTATTTTGTATTTAAATCGCTTTATGAAGAAAGAACTAATTCCCGAGGTAAATAGTACAACACGGCATTTTAAGGCCATCTTTCCGGACACATTAAATGCAAATGAAACCTTGTTCGGGGGTAAAACATTGATGTGGATGGATGAAATAGCTTTTATTACTGCTACAAGGTTTACACATCAGAAAATGTTTACTGTGAAAACAGAAGATATTGTGTTTTCGCATTCAGTTAGTCCGGGCTCCATTATCGAAATTGTTGGTACTGTTGTGAGCAGAGGAACTATAAAGCTGAAAATTAATGTAGAAGTTTTTGCCGAAGAAATGTATGGAAATGGACGGGAGAAGGCAGCAGAAGGAATTTTTGTTTTTGCAGCTCTGGACGAAAACAAGAAACCGGAGCGAATTAATTATATTAATCGTTTTGAATAGTAAATCACTATTCAGTACAGGTTGTTTTTACTATTTCCAAAAGTCTAACCCGTTCTTCTGAAGAAATCAATTTTGATTAAACGACGTCAACATTACTGCAGCAGACTGTGGCATCCTGTTTTCATTCAGCAATGCAATACTGTTCATGGTTACCTGGGCAATTTCTGCAATTGCTTCTTCAGTAAAGAATGCCTGGTGAGCTGTAATGAGTACATTGGGAAAACTCATCAGCCGTTGTATATTGTCATCATCTATGATCCTTGCAGATAAATCACGGAAAAATAATTTTTCTTCCTGCTCATATACATCAATGCAAAGAGCACCAACCTGTTTTGTTTTTAGTGCATGAATCATATCGGCAGTATTGATTAAACCGCCACGGCTGGTGTTAATGATTGTAACTCCGGTTTTTGTTTGTTTCAGGGTTTCTTTGTTCAGCAGGTAATGATTTTGAGGTGTAAGCGGACAATGCAGTGAGATGATATCGCTTTTCTGCAACAGGCCGTCAAACGGCACATAGGCTACACCTTTTTCAACCAGGTTTTTATCTTCATATAAATCGTATGCAATAACGTTGCAGCCAAAGCCCAGCATAATATTACAAAATGCCTTTCCGATTTTTCCTGTTCCCACAACACCAATTGTTTTGCCATGCAGATTATAACCAAGTAATCCGTTTAATGCAAAATTCTGTTCCCTTACACGGTTGTACGCTTTGTGGGTTTTGCGGTTAATGGTAAGCAGCATTGCAACCGCATGTTCCGCTACAGCTTCGGGGGAATAAGCAGGTACACGGCAAACTGATAATCCTAACCGTTTTGCCGCTTCAAGGTCAACGTTGTTAAAGCCTGCACAGCGGAGTGCAATGATTTTTACTCCTTTTGCTGCAAGCACTTCCAGCACATCTGCATTGAGTTTATCGTTTACGAATACACATACAGCTTCCGCATCTTCCACTACGTTTACAATATGTGGACCGAGATGCGTTTCATAATATTCTGTTTCAAACCCATATTGCTTATTGGTTTGTTCGAAAAATAATTTGTCGTAAGGCTTTGCTGAAAAGAAAACAATCTTCATGTAACGATGAGGTTTGAGAATTTTGTAAAAAGTATGGTATTATTTTCAGAGCAAACTAAATAAAAAAAGGTGATAACAATATCACCTGATTGTAAGTTAACAGAAGGTATCAGAAACGTGTAAGCGGGATTTCAATGATTAATGTAAATCCTTTTCCTTTAGCCGATTCAACAGAGGCCGTTCCATTCAGTACTAATAAACGGTGATGAATATTTCTGAGGCCGATTCCTTCTTCAATTTTTTCTTTTTTCATACCAATGCCATTATCTGATATGCGCAGTTTAAACACATTATTGCTGATGGCAAAACGGAACACAACACTGCTTGCTTTTGCATGTTTTAAAATATTTGTGCATTGTTCCTGAACAATCCGGTATATAGTAAGTTTCTGTTCTTCAGATAACAAATCTTCGTTGAAATCTGTTTGTATCAGTCTGGTTTTAACAACGGTATTGTTAAACATTGTTTGCGCCACACGTTTTACCTGTTGCAGCAGTGTTTCAGTTACACGGTTAGGAATAACAAGCTCATGTGCAATTCTTCTGTTTTCATTTACAGCAAAGCGGATGTTTTCGATACATTTAGGCATCAGTTCTTCCAGCAGTGTTGGATTTGTTGCAATCATTGAGAGGAGCATGTTGCTGCTTACGAGTATCTGGTTTACGTTGTCGTGCAGCTCAATACCAATTGCATTTCGTTCTTTTTCCTGTCCCTGCACCATTGCTTCGGTGATTTTCCGTTGTTCTTCCGTTTTACTTTTCAAACGTTCTTCTTCCAGCCGTTTAATTTCTGTAATATCAATATGCATAACCACTGCGCCGAGAAAATCTTTTCCTTTGAGCTGGGTGGTGATCATTCTGAACCATTTTTTCCCTTTTGAAGAAGGGCAGGAGTACTCAAATACAAATTCCTTTTCTCTTCCCGCAAGTACTGCACGTATTCCTTTGAATGCTTTTTTAGCAATTTTTTTATCAGCTTCACCGGTTTCTGAAGAAACCTGAAGATAACTATCGCCTTTCTTGTATCCGTAAATCAAACAACTTGCTTTGTCCCTTACATGGTTCCATGTGTCATTTGTATCCTGGATAATTCCTTTTCTGTTGAGCAGAGCAATGTCGGCCGGCAAAGTGTTCAGTATAGCTGAAAATCTTTCTGTAAGCTGGCGGTTTTCAAGAAAGCGTTTCTGCAGTTCTTCATCAGCAGCTTTTTGCGCTGTAATGTCGTGCTTGGAGCCAAGCAGCTTTAACGGATTGCCTTCTTTGTCACGGATAATAAAAAACATTTCCCTTACAAAAGCATAAGTTCCATCTGCTTTGCGGAAACGGTATTCAGCACTTCCTTTTACTTTACGTTTGTTGGTCAGAACTGCATTCATTTCTGTAATGACTTTCTCTTTCTCATCAGGATGCAGTTTGTCTTCCCAAAAACCTTCTTCTGCATAATCGTTTACAATCGGATAGCCGAACAGGTACTTATAACCTGTACCTAAAATAAAACCTCTTCTTGTTTTGAAATCAAAATCCCATATGGCATCACTTGTTGCTTTTGCCACGGCCTTATATCGTTCGTGCGAAATCCTGCTTTCTTCTTCTGAGTGTTTGCGCCCGGTAATATCAATGTGGAAACCATCCCACACATACATTCCGTTATTTAATTTTCTTGGAGTTGATATGATATTTAACCAGCGTATTTCGTTATTTATATTTCTGAATCTTGCTTCCACATTGAAAACAGTCAGATTTTTTGTGGATTTTTTCTCTTCAGCAATCAGTTTTTGTAAATCATCTTCATGAATTCTGCTGTAAATAATCATTGGGTTCTGCATTATTTCTGTAGGAGAATGACCGGTAATCCGCACCACTTCATCACTTAAATATGTGAATTGTCTTTCTTCCCAGCTTTTCCCTGCTAACTGGAAAATCATTAATCCCGGAAGATTATTGCTCAGATTTTGCAACCTTGCATTTTGAACAGCAATTTTTTCTTCGGCTTCTTTTCGTTCTGTTACATCGAGCACAACTCCGTGCCAGGTGATGCTTCCATCCGGTTCTTTTACCGGTATATCGCTTACTTCGTGCCAGACAGGCCCCTTCACGGGGTGATTATACCTGTATTCCAATTGCAGTTTGGTGAGTTTGTTTGCTGATTCATATACGGCATTTAATACATTGTCCCTGTCGTCAATATGAATCATATCAACAAACTGTTCAAAATTCTGCTTCAGTGTTTCGTGACTCAAACCGTAAATGTTTTCTGATGCAGAATTGGCGTACGAAAGAGCGAATTTGCTGTTTAAATCCATGTGGAAAGAATGAATCAATCCTTGTGAAACTGCAGCCAGTTTTTCAAGCTTATCCTTTTCTTCTTTCAGTGCTTCTGTAGCTTTTACTTTCTCTGTAATGTCAACTGAAAGTATAAACAATCCCTCTGCAGTTGGTTGAATGCTGAGCTGGTACCAGGCAGTTTTACCACCGGGGAAAGTAAACCTGTTTTCAATTTGAAGGGGGATGCCGTCTGCAAGGCATTTTTCCGCCAGTTCATAAATGCGGTTCTCTTTCATTTCAGGAATTACTTCCAGTATATGTTTCCCGATTAAATCTTCCTTTCTATGCCAGGCCTGTAATGCAAATGCTTCGTTTACGTAAATATATTTTTGATCCCGGCCAATTATCTGTACACCTTCAATCATGTTATCAAGTGTAGTGCGGTATCTTTCTTCACTCTTGATCATTTTTTCCTGCGAAAGAGTTTGTTCTGTTACATCCTTGTAGTTAAATACAATTGCTTTTACATTTTCATCATGAAGCAGGTTGGTGGCTAATCCCTCCATCCAGATATAGTCTCCGTTTTTTGCCATATAACGGAAAGTTGACTTTTCATGAGATCCCGGTGCCTGCAATAAACGTTTGATTCCGTCTGTAATTTTCTGCCTGTCATCAGGATGAATATGACCCAGGGAGTTTTTGCCTATTGTTTCTTCATCGGTGCGGCCTGTTATCCGGACGGCTGACGGGCTTCGATAAGTGATTTTAAATTCAGCATCTAACAGGTTAATGATGTCATAGCTGTTTTCAATCAGGGCACGGAAACGCTTTTCACTGGAAATTAATTTTTCCTCGCTCTTTAGTTTTTCAGTTACATCGTTGATTAAAACGAGACGTGCATTTTTTTTGTTGTACTGGATAGGTTGTCCTGTAACCTGTACCTGTATGGTTGCCCCATCTTTTTTTATATGCGTCCATACATTTTTATCTGAATCCTTTGCATGGTAATTGGTAGCGTATTCAACCTGCATGAATCGTTGTTTCTCTTCATCCGTCCTGAAATCTAAAATGCTCATGGCTAAAAATTCTTCTTTGCTGTATCCGTAAATCTTAACAGCCATGTCATTTACATCCATTATCTGAAGAGTTTCAGCATCAAATATCCACATAGGTATCGGATTGTTATTAAACAAATACCTGTACTGTAGCTCGCTTAATGCTATCTCTTCTGTGCGTTTCCTTACTTTCTCTTCCAGTTGTTCGTTATGGGACTGTAACTGCTGGGTAAGCGTTTGCAGTTTTTCATTTTCTTTTGTTCTTTCTGTAACATCCCTGATGGTTACCATTAAAAAAGCCCCCTCATCGGTATTTACCGGAACAATCGCAATATCTGCAGGAAAAGATGTCTCATCTTTCTTTAATCCGGAAAGAACAAGACCGGAATGCATAAATCTTTTTTTATGACCTGCAACAAAATCCTGCCTGTGTTTGATATGGTTTTGCCTGTTGGGAAGTGGTATAAGCCGTTCAATCAATTCACCTTTCAGTTCGTTATCAGTGTAGCCAAACAAATGCACTGCTTCTTTGTTTATGTATTCAATAAGCCCCTTTTCATTTGTAAGAATGATTGCATCAGGTGTTGAATCTAAAAGATTATAATACTTGTTTTTCTTTTGGAAAAATCAATCATGAGAAGAATCCACTCTGCTTCTTCGTTTTGGTTCAGCACCGGCCGGCATTCAAAAGTTACAAACTGTTGTTTTGCCGGGGGGAGGAATGAGGAGCAATGTATAGTTGTTGTTTCTTTATTAGTTTTGGCTTTTTCCAGTGATAGTTTCAACGTATGGTTGTCTTCATCTGATAAACGGAGCAGATCAAAAACAGGTTGGCCAGCATGATTGTTTTCGATGCCAAGCAACTTACAGCAGTCGTTGCTTATTGAAATAATCAATCCTTCGTGCGACAATACAAAAAAACAACCTGGAAAGGAATTTACAAAAAATGCACTTGGTGATAAGATAGTTTTAGAATTCATACAACATCAAAACTGATTCGCTTTATTACGTGTTATCCAGGGGCAAATAAACCGGGAGAGTTTCATGGGTAATTACGCAGTCGACTATAAATACAAATTTACTTATAATATAAATGCGGGTGAATGATTCTGATGAAACCTTCGGGTATTTTTCAGCGAATAAATATATACACTTAACTATGTAATACATATCCGGCAATCTAATATGTATGGAATTATGCGGTTGAGGATTTTGTTGAATAAAATGCAGTGCAGTTTTTTTTGTTTCACTTATTGGAAACAGCACGTGGATCAGTATTACTGAGTTTTTTCATGAATATTTTCGGTTTACTGACACATGTTTGTGTGAGTAACTTTAAATTCTACTTGTTTGGTAGGATAGTTGACATTTTTTACCTTTGCCTTCTAAAACAAAACAATGACCAATCAAATAGTTTGTCCAACAGACTTTGTTACTGTTAACGAAACCCGTGTACGAATTACTGCCGGCTTTGTGTTTATTCTGTCGGTAATCTATCTTCTCACAGGGTTTTGGCCTGTTATTACTCTTCTTGTATATGATTTTGCAGTCAGGGCATTTAATTACAATAATTACAGTTTGCTGAGTATTATCAGTGGTGTGCTGGTGAAGCAATTGTCATTACCCCATAAAGCTGTTGATCGTGCTCCTAAGCGCTTTGCCGCACGCATTGGTTTAATCATGAATATTGCCATCCTGATATTCCATTTTGCAGGTTATTCAAAGGTTGCAATTTCTTTTTCGGGTATGATTGTATTGTTCTCATTTCTGGAATCGGTCTTTGCCTTTTGTGCAGGCTGTTACATCTATACATTCTGGAAACAAATGCAGAACAGGGTAACTGCTGCCGCATAAAGTATTTTATCAGCGGCTAACAACTCCTTTTATATTTATTTACTTTTGCGATGTTTAGCAACATGGTCATGTTTTGCATGACCTTATTCTTTTTATCTATGCCGGGAAGTAAGAAAGCTGCAATCGGGTTTATTTTTATTACACTTTTAATTGATGTTATTGGTTTTGGAATTATTATTCCGGTCATGCCTTCTTTGATAGAGCAATTGGGCCATGCTTCTGTAAGCCAGGCTTCAAAAATAGGAGGGTGGTTGTTATTGGCATTTGCTGCAACTCAGTTTCTTTTTTCGCCGCTGGTAGGTAATCTGAGCGATCGGTTTGGTCGTCGTCCCGTACTTCTGGCTTCTTTATTTGGATTTTCAATTGATTACATCCTGCTTGCTTTTGCACCAACGCTTGGATGGTTGTTTGCAGGCAGAATTATTGCAGGTATTACCGGTGCAAGCTTTACAACAGCCTCAGCTTATATTGCTGATATCAGTACAAATGAAGACAGGGCAAAGAATTTTGGAATGATTGGAGCTGCTTTCGGGCTAGGCTTTGTTATCGGCCCTATGATTGGCGGCTTGCTTGGAAATTTTGGCCCGAGAGTTCCGTTTATGGTTGCCGCAGCTTTGTGTATGATTAATTTTCTTTATGGTCTTTTCGTTTTACCCGAATCACTAAAACCGGAAAACAAGAGAAAATTTGAATGGGTAAGATGTATTCCCGGTGTGAGTTTGTACAACCTGCGAAAGTATCCTGCATTAACAGGGTTGATTATTGCACTTATCCTGGTTTACATTGGAGGGCATGCTGTGCAAAGCAACTGGAGCTTTTTTACAATTGAAAAGTTTAAATGGTCGCCACGGATGATTGGTTTATCAATGGCAACAGTTGGTTTGCTTGTTGGAGCTGTTCAAGGTGGATTGGTCAGAGTGGTGAACCCGAAACTTGGTAATGAAAAAAGTATCTATATCGGTTTGGCTTTTTATGCAGTGGGAATGTTTCTTTTTTCTTTTGCAACTCAAAGCTGGATGATGTTTGTATTTCTTGTTCCTTATTGCCTTGGTGGTATTTGTGGCCCGGCATTGCAATCGGTAATGGCAGGGCATGTGCCTGCAAATGAACAAGGCGAGCTGCAGGGATCGCTTGCAGGATTAATGAGTGCCACAACAATCATCGGTCCTCCGTTAATGACACATACATTTGCCTACTTTACCGAAAAGTCGGCACCGGTATATTTCCCCGGAGCCTCATTTTTTCTTGGAGCAATTTTTATGCTGGTTAGTGCAATAGTAGCCTATTATGCTTTGCACAGTAAAAGCCTTTTGCCGGGTAAATCGTAGCACTATTTTTCGGTCATCAAAAGTTTGTAGTACGAAATCATTTGTTTGAGGTCAGAAATGGGAATGCGTTCATTTATTCCATGAAAACCTTTTGCATCTGTCATTGGTGCAAAGTTAAGTACTGCACTGCTGAACGGACGGAAATACCTTGAATCTGTTGCACCGATCATAAGATAGGGCGAAACGATTACTTCCGGAACTGTTTTGTAAGTAATGCCTTCCAGTCGTTTGAACATGGGATGATCGGATGATGTCATGGCTGAAGGTTCCATCAATGAAATGGTTTGCTTCTTAACTTTTACACGTTCATCATTAATAGCTTTTATTACGAAGTTCACAACATCATCACTTGTTTCACCGGGAAGAATACGGCTGTTAAATGTTGCTTTGGCAACAGACGGAATCACATTGTCTTTTATTCCTGCTTTTACAATTGTAGGTACCAGTGTTGTATGGATCAGTGCATTGGTTTCCTTTGTTTTTTCCAGTTGTGAAATCAACATTCCTTTAAACAGCCATTGATTACTTAAAGCCATTCTGTTTACAAAACTTCCGCCTGGACCAATACGTGTAAACAATTCCTGTATTGGAGCAGGAATATTTGCAGGCATCTTTTTTTCACGAATGCGATGGATTGCTTTGTTCAGAATATCAATTGCCGTTTCCTGTTGTGGCATGGAAGAATGTCCACCCGGTTTTTCCACCTCAAGATCAATATTTACATAACCTTTTTCACCAACACCAATAACAGCAACGGGCCGTTTTAATTCTGAAAAATGTTCGGTATCAACTTGTCCGCCTTCATCTACTACCAATTCAGGTTCTATCTTCTGCTCTTTAAACCAGGCCGATATTTTTGCGGCTCCTCTTTTACCGGCAATTTCTTCATCATGACCAAAGCATAAATAAATGGTTCTTTCCGGCTGAAAGTTTTCTCTCAGCAAATGTTCCGCTGCTTCAAAAATTGCTATTACAGAAGCTTTGTCGTCAACGGCCCCTCGTCCCCAGATTGTATCTCCTTTAATCATTCCGCTGAACGATGGAACTGCCCAGCTTTTTTCAGCAACTGCTTCAACTGGCACAACATCCATGTGGGCCATAATTACATAGGGTTTCAATGATGTGTCTTTGCCTTTCCAGGAAAATACATAACTGAATTCACTGAAAATTTGCCTGGGTAATTTTTGATGAACAGTTGGGTAGGTTGTTTCAAGGAAAACACGGAATTTTTTAAATTCAGCCGTATCAATTGGAAGTGTATCACCAAACGAAATTGTTTTTATTTGTATTGCCCTGCTCAGGTTCACCGCTGCAGAATCGCTTACGCCTGTTAAAGGAAGTGACTGATGAACGGGAATTTTTCCAGTGAAACGAAATGTGTTGAAAAATACGACTGCTGCAATTCCAAGAAATGCAAAAAGAAGCAGGTAGATAATACGTTTGAGCATGACAATTGATTATTTCGGGAAGATACAACAGAAATTCTTTTGCTTTACCACGTATAGTGTTGCGGATAATAGAAATATAATTCGGAAAAACTGAATAAATACATTGTAAATTTTGTATATTAGTTATCCTTTCTCACAATTAAAACTTACAACTATGGACGAAAACAAAAACACTCAGGTAACTGATAACGAAAAACAAGGCTGGGCCGATAAGGCTGAAGATAAATTGCAGGATTTAAAAGGAAAAGCGGGAGAGTGGGCTGATAAAGCTGAAGATAAACTGGAAGAACTGAAAGACAAGGCAGAAGACAAATTTGAAGAATTAAAAGACAAGGCAGAGGATAAGTTTGAAGAGTTAAAAGACAAAGCAGAGGATGCAATTGGCGATTTAAAAGAAAAGGCTTCCGGTTTGTGGGACAAATTGAAAGACAAATTTGATGGTGATGATGAACCTCCCAAGCAGGAACCGGCAAAATAAATTATCTTGAAGGCTGCAATGATGCAGCCTTTTTTTTATGATTACAACCGAACAGATTATTCAGCAATTTAACCTGCTTCCTCACCCGGAAGGAGGGTATTACAAACAAACTTATATCAGCATAGAAACTATTCCTGCCGCAGGCTTACCTGAGCGGTTCCCATCGGCAAGGCATTTTTCAACTGCTATTTATTTCTTATTGGGCGGAAATGATTTTTCTGCCTTTCACCGCATTAAAAGTGATGAAGTGTGGCATTTTTATGCTGGCGAAGGGTTGCATATTTATGTTATTCATCCCGATGGTGAAGCTGAATTGCTGAAGTTGGGAAATGACCTGACGAATGGATATGCTTTTCAGCATGTAGTGAAAGCAGGATGCTGGTTTGCATCAAAACCTGTTCACCAAAATGGTTTTTCGCTGGTTGGATGTACAGTTGCACCAGGATTTGATTTTGCTGATTTTGAAATGGGCGATAAAAATCATCTGCTTAAACTTTATCCCCGTTATGAAGAATGGATTAACAGATTGTGCAGATAAAATGAAAACGGCAGCCGGAGCTGCCGTTAATATAGTTAGATTGAAATAACACTGTTGGTTCCGCCAAATTCATTTGCATGCTCTGTATCGGCTTCAGTTTCATTCACCCAATCAGTACCATTTACCAGGTATTTGAACTCGTGTTTTGAATCTTTGGGAAGATTAATTTCTGTTGTAAAACTGCCATCTTTTTTCTTTTTCATTACAATGGGAGTATTCCAGTCGCCATTCAACCCGAGTATTTCAACTGAGCTTAAGTTTTCACCGTTTACCGTAAACTTAACCTTGCTGTAGTCTTTTGTTTTGTAGTAAGTTTTTTGTATCATTTTTGTTTGTTTAGTGTTCCGGGCGCAGGATGTGTAAAGAACGATCGGCAAAAAGCAGTAATGCCGGGCCCGCAAATTTGTTCCTATCCGGTTCTTAATGCAAATTTAGTAAGAAAAGTAACCCTGTAAAGCATTACAGGTTATCAACACTAACAGATGTTATGTTGAAAAATCAGAGAAAATCATTCTTTTGAGCTTTCTGTGCCCTGATCATTTCTGCATAGCCCCATTTTTTTGCCAGGGCATTTACAGCTTGTACAATTCTTTTAGTGCGGGTAGGTTCAGTTTTGGCGCTTTCAATCCATTTGCTGAAATAATTCCGGTGTGAGCCGGGGAGAGAGTTGAAATGCTCATAGGCAGTTGGATCATCTTCCAGGCAGGCTAAAAAATCAGCAGCAATCTCATATGCTTTTTTCTGAAATGCTAATTGTATATTCAGTTCATCGCCTGCTTTCTTTTTAATAGCTTTTCTTACATCTGCTTTTAATGCAATAATAAAATTGCCTTCACCCATCGGCAGCATCGTCATTCCATCAAAACTATATTGATCAAATTTTCCTTTTACACGATACGATTTTTTGCAGGCGGGATTAATCTGCTCTGCAATTGATGCTGGAATTTCAATATAAGTCCAGCCTGTTTTTTCGCCCTGTTCTTTAAATTTTTTGATGACTGTTTTAAATGCAATCATGATTTATTTTTTCTGTTGAGTGAAAAACAAAATCTAAAATAATAAAATTCTGCTGGCATGGTTCTTGTTTTATGAACCATGTTCATACCCACCGAAAAAAAATTCCCTTTCCTTATTGTAAATAAAAATGTACACAGTGTACTTATTGCGCTGAACAGGAAATGTTCAGCAGATGCTCTGTGTTGCTGCAATCTGATCACAGTCTAATAGCAAGTTGAGGAATAAGTAATAAACAATAATTAATCATCAAAAAATTATCACAATGAAAAAACTATTCTTTTCTTTTTCTGCCACAGCATTCTTAATGATTGCTTCAATTGTAACTGTTCGTGGGCAGTCAAATGTGGTAGATGTGGCAATGGGTTCAGGAGATTGCAGTAAGCTCAGCGAAGCCATAAAAAACTCAGGGCTTTCAGATAAATTAAGCACTGGTGGTCCATACACTGTTTTTGCTCCAAACAATGCAGCATTTGAACGTATGCCTGCTGTGGAAATGAACCGTTTAATGAAAAACAAAAATGCAATGAGCAAATTACTTGCCTGTCATATTGTAGGTGGCACATGGAATGCAGCATTGCTGATGGAAGCAATTAAGCAAAACAACGGATCAGTTCAGTTACCAACAATGGGGGGAGGTAAACTTACTGCAACGGTTGAAGAAGGTAAAGTAAAGCTAACGGATGAAAATGGAAATTCGGCTTTTGTTGTTAATTCCGATATTACTGCAAGCAACGGCATTCTTCATGTAATTGATGGAGTAGTACAGCCAATGCAACAGACAGTTACAAAGAAAAACTGATTTTTTTAAGGTGCAGAAGTAACAAGTCCTTCCGGTTTCCGGAGGGGCTTTTTTATTTTCATTCATATTTCTGCTACATTTATGTTATGACGGTTCTTGTAAAAAATATAAAACTGCTTGTTGGTGTACAGTCTGAAAACAGTTTGTTGCGTGGAAAAGATTTAGCCATATTGCCCTGCCTGGATAATGCTTATTTAATTGTGAAAGATGGATTAATTGCTGAGTATGGTTTAATGGATGAATTATGGGAAGGTGATGATTATGATGAAGTGATGGATGCAACCGGTCAGTTTGTATTACCCTGCTGGTGCGACAGTCATACTCATCTGGTTTTTGCTGAAAGCAGGGAAGAGGAGTTTGTTGATAAAATCAATGGATTGAGTTATGCGGATATTGCTGCTAAAGGAGGAGGCATATTAAACTCAGCAAGGAAACTGGCTGATAAAAGCGAACTGGAATTGTTACGTACTGCATGGAACCGTTTGCAGGAGCTGATTAAACTTGGAACAGGTGCTGTTGAAATAAAAAGCGGCTATGGTTTATCAACTGAAACTGAATTAAAAATGCTTCGTGTAATTAAACGATTAAAGGAAACTTCGCCTATACCCGTTAAAGCAACTTTTCTTGGTGCACATACATATCCTTCAGCTTATAAAAACAATCACCAGGGATATATTGATCTAATCATCAATGAAATGTTACCAGTAATTGCTGAAGAAGGACTTGCAGATTATATTGATGTGTTTTGTGAAAGCGGTTTCTTTTCTCCTGATGAAATGGAAACTATCTGCAAAGCAGGTATGCAGTATGGTTTAAAACCAAAGCTGCACGTAAATCAACTCAACAGTATTGGCGGCTTGCAAAAAGCAGTTGAATTAAATGCATTGACAGTTGATCATCTTGAAACAATGACAGAAGAAGATATCCTTTGTTTAGCTTCATCATCAGCCATCGGTACATTGTTGCCTTCTGCTGCTTTCTTCCTCAACATGCCATATCAACCTGCCCGTGCATTAATTGATGCCGGAGCAGCAGTTGCACTTGCCAGTGATTTTAACCCGGGATCTTCTCCTTCAGGAAATATGAATTTTGTTGTTTCGCTCAGTTGCATCGGCATGAAAATGCTTCCTGAGGAAGCGATTAATGCTGCTACTATCAATGCAGCTTATGCCATGGAAATGGAACAGGAACTTGGAAGTATTACAGTTGGAAAAAGAGCAAGCCTGATTTTTACACGTCCAGTTTCTTCGCTTGCGTATCTGCCTTATGCTTTTGGCAGTAATCTGATAGATCGTGTAATGATTAACGGCGAATTCTTTTCCTGATTGACTGAAAAAAATTAACTTACCAGAAATTAAATCTGACGCATGGATCGTTTCCGGTTTTATAATAAAGAGGACATACTCACTTTAACCAAACTGAGAAGATTTGAAACAAAGCTTGGTGAACATGTGCAACTGGTGAATTCAAAAGAAGAGTTTGAAGAAAAGTTTGAACAGTCAAATGCAAAATATGTACTGTTTGGAATTCCTGAAGATATAGGTGTAAAAGCCAATATGGGTGTTGGTGGTGCAGATACTGCCTGGTTCCCGTTCCTGAATGCTTTTCTCAATATTCAAAGCAATGATTTTTTACAGGGTGATGAAATTATGTTGCTCGGTCATTTTGATTTTTCTGACCTGGAAAGAGTGATTGAAGAAAACGCCCATGGTCATGATGAAAAAGTGGATGCATACCGCCATGCTGTAAATATGATTGATGAAGATGTGGAACGTTTGGTGAAATACATTACATTAAAAGGAAAAATTCCCATTGCAATAGGAGGAGGGCATAACAATGCATATCCAATGATTAAAGGCTCTGCAAAGGGATTAAACAAAGCAGGTGTTATTCAGCTGGCGCAGATCAATTGCATAAATCTTGATGCACATACGGATTACAGACCGGCCGAAGGAAGGCACAGCGGCAACGCATTCAGGTATGCAGAAGATGATGGTTATCTGCAGAAGTATTGCGTGGTGGGTGTGCATGAAAATTATATTCCGCAAAATGTTTGGATTGATATTGTAAATAATCCCTTCTTTGATTTTATTACTTATGAAGATATTTTCATTCACGAAAAGCGAAACTTCATCCAGGCGGTAGCACATGCCACAGGATTTACCGATGATACTTACACAGGAATAGAAATGGATCTTGATTGTATTGCTCATACAGTAAGCAGTGCTGTTACTCCAAGCGGAATATCAGAGTTGCATGCAAGAAGGTATGTAAACTTTGCAGCTGCAGATTGTAAGGTGGCTTACCTGCATATTTGCGAAGGCGCAACTTTGTTAAGTGATGGCCGGAAAAGCGAATCAACCGGAAAACTCATCAGTTATCTTGTGAGTGATTTTATTAAATCAAAAAATGAAATCATTTAATTTCTGAAACCCGTTTCAGATTTCAGTTGTTCCACTACATTAAAAATAATCGGGCAGCGGTTGTAATGCATCATTACAGTAAATAATCTTTTTGTGAAAGAAGGCTTGTGCAATGCAGGGAATTCCCTGCACCCTTCAAAGCGGTCTTCATAAATGCTGCATTTGCTTTCGTTTAAAAAATGGCAGGGTATTGAATTGATCAGCATCATACCATGACTTCCTTTTTCCAGGAATTTTTCATCAAAATCAGCTCTGCTTAAATGAAGTCTCTCAGCCACACGGCTGGCTTCTGCGTCCGTTACATTTATCATTAAACTTCTGCAACAGTTGCCGCATTGAGTGCAATCAATTGCTTTTTCAATTATACTGTTCAGTATATGAACCTTTTCATCAACCAGGCCGGCATCCTGTTGTTTCAAAAAATCTGCAAAAAGAATATTCTCTTCTTCTTTTTCAATTGCCGATTGTTGTACTGCGGTTAATGATGTTTGTAATTGCAATAGTTTTTTTGTAAAGATACGGTTGCAGAAAGGGAAACAAAAAAAGGCTGTTGATTTTCAACAGCCTTTTTCCGTGGATAGTTTTTTCTATTCTATTGGTGTAAGATATTGCGTATAGCAATATCCTTCTTCGCCATTATCAGTTTTAATAAACCACCACTGATCGTTTTCTTTACGAATCAACGTAACAATTTCATGCCTGGCGGCCTTGCCAACAATTCCCTCATTGGTACTGGGCCCTTTCCTGATGTTTAAATTTGTTTTGCTGGTGGTTACTTTTAATTTACTTCCCTCAGCAACACCGGCAATGCTGTTGATGTTCAGCATCAGGTCGCCTGATGAATAGTCGGGATCAATTTTACCATATATGTCCCACAGTTGTTGTTTAACAGTACCTGAAGATTCGCCATCAATATATAACACATCATCCTGTTCACGTACCTGCAAATTTTTCACACCTGCAGCCGTAGCTGCATCCACCAGTTCCTTGTATTTATTTTGTAATGCCATAAAATGTTTCCTCCTTATTATTTTTTAATTAAGCCTGTTGATTCAATTTTCTTTACGCCTTTTGCTCTTAAAGTATTAACGGCTATCATTAATTTTTGAAGACTTGACTTCTGAATTTCACCTGTAAGTATCAGTACGCCATCCTTTACTTCAGTTTTAACACCGGGAAAATCTTTAACGGCATCAGCAATTGCCTGGCTTAAATCATCACTTACCTGAGGAACCACCGGCGGAGGCGGAGCTACTGTACAGTTGTTGACAACTGAATTTACGCCTTCAATTTTTTTGACTGCTTCTTCGCATTTTGCTTTACATGCATCATCTTTACATTCGCCGCTGATGGTTGCAACGCCATCCTTAACTTCTACCATTGTGCCCGCCATGTCAGGATCAGCTTTCAGCATTGTTTCAATGGATGCTTTAATGTCAGTGTCTTTAATTTTCTTCTTGCAGGAAGTTGTTCCCAGCACAAGTAGTGAAGCTGCCAGAACAAGGGTGAGTTGGAGAAACTTTTTCATTATGAATAAATTTAGAAGACTAATGTAATGCATTTTACATGCTTACTGCAAGCCCCTGCGATAAAAATACTTATCCACACTGTTTATCACGATGCAACCATTCTGTCAAACGAAGAGAGGCCGGAACTTCCGGCCTCTCTTCAGAATTAAGTAACTATTAGTAGCTGATGTTTAATTCGACTCTGCGGTTTTGTGCTCTTCCTTTCTCAGTATTATTATCAGCAATCGGTTGTGTATCGCCATAACCCTTATACATAATTCTGTCGGCGCTGATTCCTTTGCTGATGAAATAATCAGAAACAGCTTTTGCTCTTTTCTCGCTCCACATCATATTGCGTTCCGGAGTGCCACGGTTATCAGCATGTGCACTGACTGTTAATTTCATGGCAGGATTTTCTTTCAGAATTTTTACAATTTCATTTAATGATGTGTAAGACTTCTTCAGTATTTCATCGCTTGCAAAAGCAAAGAAGATGTTCCTGGCTGCAAAATCAATTTTGGTTTTTACTTCTTGTTTTATTTCCGGGCATCCTTTATTGGCGGCAGTACCTGCAATAGTGGGGCATTTATCTTCTTCATCATTAATACCGTCTTTGTCAGTGTCAGGAACCGGGCAGCCTTTGTATTTCGCTATCCCTGCAACAGTTTTACATGCATCATCTTTATCAGGTACACCATCTTTGTCGCTGTCGGGGCAACCTTGTGCAGTTCCTTTTTCATCCGGACATTTATCGTCTTTATCAGCAACACCATCAGCATCCTTATCAGGGCAACCCTGTGCAGTTCCTTTGCTATTTGGGCATTGATCATCTTTATCAGGCACGCCATCTCTGTCCGTATCCGGACAACCTTTTACAGTTCCCCATTGGCTGGGACACTGATCAACGGCATCTTCAAAACCATCTTTGTCTTTATCTGGTTTAGGAACAGGTTTCACATCGTTAACAACTGTTTCCTGTTTTTTCTTTCCGAAAAGATTGGTTTGCCGGAAGCTGATACTGTAAAAAAGATAATTGTTATTAATACCTGAAGTTAATTTGTTGCGCCACTGTGCCTGCAATGTGAAATATGCTCCGGCGTTAAAATGGAATTGAAGTCCTGCGCCTAACGGAGCATATACTGCAAATTGTTCAGGGAAATGACCTGCACCAATACCAGCTGTTAAAAATGGATTTACGGCTGCTTTATCAGAAAATGCTTTTAAATGCAGCAGTGCATCAAGTTGTGTACTGAATTTTGCCTGGCCAATACTATCATCTTTCACAAAACCGGCAGGGAAGTTTGCAAAAGTTCCGGTGAGTGTTCCTGAAAAATCAATCTTTTTTGCGAGTCCTTTCCAGTAGCTGACACCAAGCCCGAATGATTTGTTGCCGGGTTTGTACCAGTCGCCTTTCTGAAAAGCCTTGCTTACTGAAGTAGCTTTGATTTCAGCAGGAAAAGTATAATCAGTAAGATTGATATTAAATGAAAGAGTACCCCGTTTTTTTGCCGGGTTTTTCTGTGCCTGAACAGCGATCGAAATAAATAAAGCCAGAACAGTTAGTATTCGGGTTGGTTTCATAGAAAAAACTTATGGTTAATAAACGCAGAAACAGGCCAGATTTGTATAAATGGGGAAGTACTTTTTTTGCAGTTAAAAAAACTTTCCCACAATCAGTAAAATTGCTGACCGGAATCATCCAAAGCTATTAATATTTTAGTCACTTTGGATATACAGAAAATCGCTTTACAGATTTAAAAGATTTTGCAAAAGTGAAAAACTGTTCTTAAATTTAGTTAGTTCTTTGATGCAACCATATTTACTCACAATTTAAACTGCTTTGCCATGGTTTCCTTAGACGCCGCACAGCTTAATAAGGAATGCAACTCCTGGAGGGAGACATTGCGTTCCTACAAAAATGAAATGGGTCAATTAAGAGAAAAACTGCAACAATTGGCCAATGGACAAAAAGACAAAGAAATTTTGACCGAAGTTGAACACTACCACAATCAATTCTACATTCAGCAGATCAACATACATGATCTGAAACAGGCCATCAAACTTCACGACCGGAAACTGAGTGCCGAAATTACTTCCCCTGGAAACAATCTCTCCGAAGACACATTAAACGAACACGAAGATCTGCACAATCAATACGAGGTCTTGGAACACACGTTAAGTGAACTCCGCAGCGAATTTCAACACTTTATGACAAAATCATAAAGCGTTATTGAATTATCAGCCCGATTGAAACGTACATAGCCACCCATTCAATTCTACCGTTATCATGCAAGCCATTTGCATGAACGTGATTTCTTGACCATTTAAAAAAGAATGTTATGGCAGATTTTGATACCTCACATGTAAAAAATATTGTCTTACTGGGCCATGCTGGTTCAGGTAAGACAACCTTAGCGGAGTGCATGCTTTTCGAAGCCGGCATAATAACCCGCCGTGGCTCAATAGCCGAAAAAAATACTGTTGGTGATTACCATGAACTGGAACAGGAAAGAGGAAATACCATTTTCTCTAAGCTGCTTCACACCAAATGGCAGGGATATAAAATCAATATAATTGATACGCCCGGTTATGATGATTTTGTTGGAGAAGTAATCAGTGCATTACGGGTTGCCGATACAGGTGTAATGCTGCTGAATGCCACCCGTGGTGTGGAAGTGGGAACAGATATCATCTGGGATTATACTGAGCAGTTTAAAACGCCCATGCTGTTTGCAGCTAACAAACTGGATGATGAAACTGCCGACTTTGACAAAACTGTTAACGAAGCCAAAGCTCATTTTGGCAGCAAAATTACAGTAGTACAATATCCGCTTAACCAGGGAACCGGTTTCAACACTATTGTTGATGTGTTGAAAATGACCATGTATAAGTTTCCGGAAACAGGCGGAAAACCTGAAAAACTTCCAATACCTGACAGCGAAAAAGCGAAAGCGGATGAACTGCACAGAATTTTGGTTGAAGCCGTTGCCTCAAATGATGAAACACTAATGGAACATTATTTTGATAAAGGCGAACTGGATGAAGATGAAATGAAGATTGGTTTGAAAAAATCACTCATCAATCATGATTTGTTCCCTGTGTTCTGTTTAAGCGCTGCAAAAGATATGGGCAGCGGACGGATTATGGGCTTTATTGATAACGTTTGCCCGAGTGCAAATGAAATGCCTCCACAAAAAACTAAAGCAGGCGATACGCTTTCCTGCGATCCAAACGGCCCGGCCTGCATCTTTATTTACAAAACTGTTACCGAAGCACATGTTGGTGAACTTTCCTATTTCAAAGTTTACAGTGGAACAATTAAATCGGGAGCAGAACTGGTAAATGAAACAACAGGCGTGTCGGAAAAAATTAACCAGTTATTTGTTGTAGAAGGAAATAAGCGTACACCTGTAAATGAATTAACAGCAGGTGATATTGGCGCAACGCTTAAACTCAGAAATACGCATGTAAACAATACGCTTCACGAAAAAGGGAAAAATGTTGAACTGGTGAATATTGAATTCCCGGCTTCAAATCTTACTATGGCTATTGAAAGCACAAAGAAAGGTGAAGAAGAAAAACTGGCTACTGCCTTGCACGAACTCAGAAACGAAGACCCGACAATTAAAGTTGAGGTTTCACCTGAACTGAAGCAAACGCTGGTACATTGCCAGGGCGATATGCACCTTGCCGTTGCCAAATGGAAAATTGAACACCAGCAGAAAATTGAAGTGAAGTTTACCAAGCCACGTATTGCTTACAGGGAAACCATCCGCCGCGGTGCCGACAGTATGTACCGGCATAAAAAACAAAGTGGCGGCAGCGGACAGTTTGGTGAAGTTCATTTACGTATTGAACCATGGTATGAAGGTTTGGCTGACCCTGCAGATCTGAACGTACGTGGTAAAGAAGTACATGATCTTGCATGGGGTGGAAAGCTTGTTTATTACAACTGTATTGTAGGTGGAGCTATTGATCTGCGTTTTCTGCCTTCTATTCTCAAAGGTGTAATGGAAAAAATGCAGGAAGGCCCGCTCACCGGTTCTTACGTACGTGATGTACGGGTATGTGTATATGATGGTAAGATGCACCCGGTTGACAGTAATGATATCTCCTTTAAGATTGCAGGTTTGCAGGCATTCCGCCAGGCATTCCAGCAGGCCGATCCGCAGATTCTGGAACCAATGTACAAAGTAGAAGTGCTTTGCCCGGAAGACTTAACGGGTTCAGTTATCGGCGATCTGCAGACAAGAAGGGCAATGGTGGAAGGAATGGATACGGAAGGACATTTTACCAAAGTAATTGCCAAAGTTCCACTTGCTGAAATGCAGGATTACAGCGGCAACCTCCGTTCATTTACACAAGGCCGTGCAAAATTCAGAATGAGCTTTTTAGATTATGAAGCTGTACCATTTGAAATTCAACGCAAACTTGCTGATGATTACAGTAAGGTGGCGAAGGAAGAAGTGGTGGCTTAATTTGCTTCAAATAAAATCCTGAATTACTTAAAACCCTGAAGATTTTCAAAAACCTTCAGGGTTTTTAATAAATTGTAAAAATCAAGTGGTATGTGCAGCTTGAAAAGTTTGGTAAACTGAAATATTTGTTTTGAACTTAAATTTAAAGGCAATTAACTTCTGTATTTTGTTTTATGGAATGGCTAATTATTAATCGGGAAAATGAGTTTTATAAGAAAGATTTTGATATGTATTTATTTTTTCGCTGGAAAAAAGAGTTGAAAAATAGCAAAGGAATTTTTGTTGCAACCGTAACAATGATTTGCATTGTAATTTTTGTGCAACTTTATCTCTTTATTTCTGACGGGCAACTGCCTGGTTTATTTTCGTTGCTTTTTCTTGGTTTCTTTTTAACGCTTTACCCTGTACTTTTTTTTATTCAATGGTGGAGATTGAGATTGTGGTTAAGAAAATCTTATAAAGATGCTCCTGATACATATCGGTTCAAATATGATGAAAATGGTATTTATTATGAATCAGAAAAATTTAATACCGAAATAAAATGGGAGTATTTCTCAACTTTTGAGCTTAATGAACAACGACGGGCAATTTATCTCTATACAAAAAGTAAAAATCTAAGTGTAATATTAGAACGATTGATTGGGGAAATTCACTTTGCTGAAATATTTCTTATCATTTCGACAAAAGTTAAACGACGATATGATTAATTTAACTAAACAACGCCTTCAACTCCACTGCGTCATCCGGTTTCATTTTTCCACCCAGCACCAAACGCAATTGCCTGCGGCGCAAAGCACCTTCAAACAATATCTTTTCATGATCTGTTTCCGGAATCATTTCCGGAACTTTTATTGGTTTTCGGTTTTCATCCAATGCTACAAATGTGTAATAAGCCTCGTTGCTTTTATACCTGTTCTGATGATTGAAATCTTCACTCCACACCTGCAGATGAACTTCCATTGATGTGGTAAATGCCCTGGAAACTTTTGCTTCAATATGAACAATATTGCCCAGCTTGATGGGATTTTGAAATGAAATATTGTCAACGCTTGCCGTAACAACTGGTGAGTTGCAATGTTTACTTGCTGCCAGGGCAGAAGCAATATCCATCCAGTACATCAGTCGTCCTCCCATTAAATTGCCAAACAGGTTGGTGTCGTTGGGCAGAACAAGTTCTGTCATTACAATCAGCGATTCTTTAGCTGTTTTGCTCATAAAGTTTAATTGATAATTGAAAAAGAAATCCCTCTCGGAAGGAGAGGGATTCTGAAAAATTATATCACCAGCATCGCATCCCCATAGCTGAAGAAACGGTACTTGTCTTTAATTGCTTTTTTGTATGCTTCCATTGTAAGATCGTAACCGGCAAAAGCACAGGTCATAATCAGCAAACTTGTTTTAGGCAAATGGAAGTTGGTAACCAATGCATCGGCAATATTAAAGTTATAAGGCGGGTGAATGAAAATATTTGTCCAGCCCTCACTTGGCTTTAATAATTGCTGTGCTGTAAATGAAGTTTCCAAAGCACGCATAGTTGTTGTACCAACCGAACAAATGCGGTGCTTTCCTTCTTTTGCTTTGTTTACAACCTTGCATGCAAAATCATCTATCTTGTAATATTCAGCATCCATTTTATGTTTGCTCAGGTCTTCCACTTCAATGGGGCGGAAGGTTCCTAAACCAGTATGCAATGTAATTTCAGCAAAGCGGATACCTTTAATTTCAAGACGTTTAATCAATTCCTGGCTGAAGTGCATTCCTGCAGTTGGAGCTGCAACCGCACCTTCGTGTTTTGCAAACACAGTCTGGTAGCGTTCACGGTCTTCTTCATCCGGCTTGCGCTTGATATATTTTGGTAAAGGAGTTTCGCCCATGTTGTACAAAACGGTGCGGAATTCTTCATCGGTACCATCAAACAGGAAGCGGATGGTACGGCCACGGGATGTGGTATTGTCTATTACCTCTGCAACCAGGTCTTCTGTATCGCCAAAATATAATTTGTTACCTACCCTGATTTTTCTTGCGGGATCAACAATTACATCCCAAAGGCGGTTTTGCTTGTTTAATTCACGGAGAAGAAACACTTCAATTTTTGCACCTGTTTTTTCCTTTCGTCCGTACATACGGGCAGGAAATACTTTGGTGTTATTTACTACAAATGCATCTTTATCGTCAAAGTATTCCATGATGTCACGAAAAGTGCGGTTTTCGATCTGACCGGTTTTGCGGTGAACGACCATTAAACGGCTGTCTTCACGTTTTTTTGTAGGATTTTGAGCGATAAGATTGAGGGGAAGATCGAACGTAAACTGGGATAATTTCATACTGCGTAACTTGTTTTTGAACAGATGCAAACGCAGTGACGGGGCATTTAAGCGAACCCTTCCAAACCCCGTCTTACGGCACCGGGTTTGAACCTGTTACTTTTTTGATGGGGGCAAAGGTAGTAGAAAATTGGGGAAAACGGGAAGAAAGTTTTTGAGGAAAAGGCAAAGAGAGAAAGAGAGGAGAGTGTGTGGTTACGGTCTGCCGGGAATGGATGAAAGAAGTTGTTTCGTGTATTCTTTTTTTGGATTGAAATAAATTTCATCGGCAGTGCCGCTTTCTTCAATGTGCCCTTTGTTCATTACAATGATTCTGTCGGAAATATAACGCACAACTGATAAGTCATGCGAAATAAAAACAGACGTAAAGCCAAATTCTTTTTTCAGATCATTCAACAAATTCAATACCTGTGCCTGTACACTTACATCCAATGCTGATACCGATTCATCCCATACAATAAACGAAGGATGTAAGGCCAGCGCTCTTGCTATTACAATGCGTTGGCGCTGACCACCACTGAATTCGTGCGGATAACGGTTATAATGCGAAGCATCCAGATTTACTTTTTGCAGCAGTTCCACAACTTTTTCTTTTGCCTGTTTTTTACCGGGCGATAATCCATGAACAAGCATGGGTTCGCTGATAGCACTGCCAATGCTGATGCGTGGATTGAGTGATGAGTACGGGTCCTGGAAAACAATCTGCAAATCTTTGCGCTGCTGCTGAAACTCCGATTTTTTTTTGTGAAGAATATTTTCTCCGTTCAGAAAAATATTTCCTGATGTTGGTTCAAGCAAACGCAGCAAAGCCCTGCCCAGCGTTGTTTTGCCGCAACCACTTTCGCCTACAAGTCCCAGTGTTTCGCCGTGAAATACTTCAAAACTTACATCATTCACTGCTTTGATAAAAGATGTTGCTTTTCCAAACAGGTTTTGTTTTTCAGGAAACCAAACGTTCAGATTTTCAATAGTAAGTAAAGTGTTTGATGTTTGAGATTCTTCAATTTCGACTGTCGGTTTTTGATTTTTGACTTTTACATTTTCACTGCTTTCTTCCAAAAAATCACTCACAACCGGTAACCGTTTGCCTTTTGGATGTAACGCCGGTCGGCAGGCAAGTAATGCTTTTGTATATGAGTGCTGTGGATTCTGGAAAATTTCACTTACGCTTCCCTGCTCAACAATATTGCCTTTGTACATCACCACAACTTTATCTGCAATATCATGCACCACACCCAGATCATGCGTAATGAACAAAACGCTCATCCCATTTTCCTGCTGCAGTTCTTTAATGAGTTGCAGAATTGTTTTTTGAACAGTAACGTCCAGGGCCGTAGTTGGTTCATCAGCAATCAGCAACGATGGGTTGCAACTCATGGCCATTGCAATCATTACACGCTGCTTTTGTCCGCCGCTGAGTTGGTGAGGGTAACGGTGCAGCATAGCTTCAGGAGAAGGGAGTTTAACTTTTTTAAACAGTTCAACTGTTTTTTGCTTTGCCTTTTCTTTGTTAAGTTTTTGATGCAGCTGAATACTTTCAATTACTTGTGCCCCGCAAGTAAAAACCGGGTTGAGTGATGTCATCGGTTCCTGAAAAATCATGGCTATTTCATTGCCACGGATGTTTTGCAGTTGCTCCGGTGTAGTAGTAAGCAAATCAACCTGGCCGCCTTCCTTTAAAGTAAAAAGAATCTTTCCTTTTGGATATTTTGTTATGGCGGATGGTAATAACTGTAAGGTGGAAAGTGCAGTAATGGATTTGCCTGATCCTGATTCCCCAACTACGGCAACTGTTTCACCTTTGAAAATGTTAAACGATACATCATGAAGTGCCCTGATAAAACCATCATCTGATTTAAATTCAATTTCAAGATTGGTGATATCAAGCAATGCTGCCATTATTCTTCAAAACGCAGGTGTTTAACAGTGTGCCCGTTGTTGATGAGTTGTTTCAGTGAATCAATCCCGATTTTGATGTGCGCTTCCACATATTCACTTGTCACTTTTTTATCGCTTGCTTCTGTTTTCACACCTTCGGGAGTCATGGGGCTGTCGCTGATTAAAAGCAGGGCACCTGTAGGAATATGATTAAAAAAGCCTACTGTAAAAATGGTGGCAGTTTCCATATCAATTGCCATTACTCTCAGCTTTTCAAGGTAGCTTTTAAATTCTTCGTCGTGTTCCCAAACCCTGCGGTTAGTGGTGTACACAGTTCCTGTCCAGTAATCTTTATCGTGGTCACGAATGGTAGTGGAAACAGCTTTTTGCAGGGCAAATGCAGGCATTGCCGGTACTTCAGGTGGAAAATAATCATTACTTGTACCATCGCCCCGAACAGCTGCTATTGGAAGAATCAGGTCGCCTATTTTGTTTTTCATTTTTAATCCGCCGCATTTTCCAAGAAACAAAACTGCCTTTGGTTCAATAGCCGACAACAGATCCATAATTGTTGCTGCTGTTGCACTTCCCATACCAAAGTTAATGATGGTGATGCCTTCTGCTGTTGCACATTGCATAGGTTTATCGTGTCCAATTACTTCAACACCATTCCAGTCAGCAAACATTTGTACATAATTGCTGAAGTTGGTAAGCAAAATATATTCACCAAATTCATGCAATTGTTTTCCGGTATAACGGGGCAGCCAGTTCTTTACAATTTCTTCTTTCGTCTTCATTTTATGATAATTAAATTCTGCAAATTTAAACATTTACTTTTGAGGAATGATAAAAGTAGATTTTCCTGAACCAAAATTCAAAATAAAAACAGAAGACGGGAAGGAGGTTGTGTTTGATGAATTACGAAAAAGATGGGTTCGTCTTACGCCTGAAGAATGGGTCAGGCAGAATTTTGTACAATACCTGGTACAGGTAAAAAAATATGCCCCTGCATTAATTGGAATTGAAAAGGAAATCAGTTTGGGTGAACTGAAAAAACGATTTGATGTGCTTGTTTTTAACTCTGATCATCAGCCGCTGATAATGATTGAGTGCAAAGCAATGGATGTTGAATTAACTGAGAAAGTGTTGAACCAGGTTCTTCGCTATCATGTATCAGTTCCTGCAGGTTACCTGGTTATCACAAACGGTACCTATACTTATGCCTGGCACAAAACAAACAACGGGCTTATCAGTGTAAATGAAATTCCTGAACTATAATTCCTGAACCGGTATTTCAACATGCAGCGCAAAACCGTTGCCGGGTGATGAAATGATTTTGGATTTGCCGTTAAAAACACTCAACCGGCTTTTAATATTTTTAAGGCCAATTCCTTCAGGCTTTTTATCTGTATTCATCCCTATGCCATTGTCTTCAATAATAAAAGAAATTGTTTTGTTTTTGTTTTCAAGATTTAAAAGAACTCTTGAAGCACTGGCATACTTTAAGATATTTGAGCATTGCTCCTGTGCAATCCGGTACAACGTAATTTTCTGATTTGGAGTAAGGATGTTTTCATCAAAATTTTCATGTTGAATATTGACTTCAATATTCTGCGTATTAAACATTTCCTCAGCCAGGTTCTTCAGCAAATCAGTCAGTTCCTGGTTTTTAATATCAGGGGTAACCATTTCGTGTGCAATTTTCCTGTTTTCACGTATGGCATCACCAAGGTTGTCAATGCATTTATCAAGAAAATCTTTGTTTGTTTTGTAATTTGATTTCACCAACTGCAGCATCATTTTTGTACCTGCCAATATCTGGTTTACATTATCGTGTAATTCCTGGCCAATGATATTGCGTTCTTTTTCCTGCGCCAGCAGTGCAGTTAAAGTAATATCAATGGCGGCTGCTTTTTGTTGTGTAATTAACTTTTTCTCCAGGTCTTTTCGTTCAGATATATCACGGATAAATGCACAGAAAAATTCTGTAGTGCCCGATTTGATGGGAATCATAAAAAATTCTATAGGGAATTCTTTGCCATCACGGTTCAACGCACTCATTTCTTTCATTTTGCCGGATATTCTTGTTTCGCCCGATTCATTGTAGCGGTTCATGCCGCTTTCATGTTTTGCCCTGTACTTTGGAGGTATGATGATTTCACTGATATCTTTTCCTTTTACTTCATCAAAGCCCCAGCCAAACAATATTTCTGCCCGTGTATTCCAGAAAATAACCTTACTTTCTTTATCAACACAGATAATTGCATCAAGTGCCGAACTCATAATCAGGTTTCTTACTTCTTCATTTTCTTTTGCTGCAATTTCATTTCTTTTTTGTTCCGAAATATTTCTGATAAAAACAGATAGTCCGTTTTCTGACGGGTAAATATGATTTTCCTGCCACAAATCAAGCGGCTGGTAATAATCAACACAACTCACATAAACCTGTTCCTTCATCGCTTTAATAAACGAATTGTAAGTACTGCTGCCAACTACATCTGGAAAAACTTCCCAAACATTTTTCCCTATAAGTTCGTCCGGGTTCATTCGTATTAAGTCTCCGGCCTGTTGATTCAGAAAAACATAGTTGTAATCCTTGTCCAGGGAAATAAAGGAATCACTGATGCGTTCCACCATCTGGCGGTATTGCTCCTGGCTTTTTAAGTAAGCTAACTCGGCTTTTTTCTCTTCTGTAACATCACGGAAAACAATCACAATGCCTTCAGGTGAAGGGAATGCATTAACAGCCCCCCATATATTGAAATACTCAGAATAATCTTCCAAAAATACTTCCTGTTGTGTATGCATTGCATGCAAGTAAGCTTTATAAAATTTGCCTAGTTTAAGATGTGGAAATTCGTTCCACATGTTTTTGCCAACAATTTTATCCCGATCACATTTAAACAAATCGGCTGCAATTTTATTCATATACAGCACATTCCAGTTGCGGTCAAGTGCATAAATACCGGAGGAAATATGTTCAATCAGGAACCTGTATTTCGCTTCACTTTTTATCAGTTCTTCCTGTGCCTGTTCTTTTTGCTTTTCAATTTCTTTAGCTTTTATGACTGATTTAATTGCAGATGGAAGCCGGTGAAGCCTGTCTTTCAGAATATAATCGTCAATTCCAAGCTTCATAATTTCAATAATGTAATCTTCGTTTGCTGTTCCGGTAACGAGGATGAAAGGCAGATGCGGATAATCTGTTCTTACAATATTAATTGCATCTGCTGCATTAAACTGAGGAAGGGTGTTGTCAGAAAGAACGAGGTCAAATTGTTGCTCTTTTAACTGCTGAATAAAATCAGTTCTGTTATCAACCGAAGTGTTTTTGTAGTCAATTCCAGCTTTGCTGATGGTACGTTTTATCAGTTCAGCATCGGCAGGATTATCCTCTAATATTAATATGTTTATAGGTTGCTGCATGCAGTTATTTGTTAGGCAGTTCGTTTAAAAGTAGCCAATAGAAATGAATACTTCTTATTGCAGCTGCAAAATCTTCAAAATTTACAGGTTTTACTATATAGCTGTTTGCTCCCAGATCATAACATTTTTTAATATCGGGGTCTTCTTTGGAAGAAGTAAGCATTACAACCGGTATAGATTGAGTGCTTTCGTTTGTTTTAATTTTTTTAAGCACTTCAATGCCATCAATCTTAGGCATTTTAATATCGAGCAAAATTAATTTTGGATGCTGAATCGCTTCAGTGCCGGATTCAGGGCTTCTGCCAAAAATATACTCAAGGGCTTCTTCGCCGTCTTTAACGTGGAGAATTTCGTTTACTAAATTATGTCTCTTAAGTTCACGGATGGTTAATTCAGCATCATTGATATTGTCTTCTGCCAGCAGGATTTCTACATTGTTTGAAAGCATATTTTTTTGTTTATGGGATAGAAAAATAAAAACAGGCACCTTTGTCAACTTCCCCCTCGGCCCACACCGTTCCTCCATGTCTTGTTATAATTTTGTCAACCAACGCCAGCCCGATTCCTGTTCCTTCAAATTCGTTTTCGCTGTGCAGCCGTTGAAATACTTTAAACAGTTTTTCCTTGTATTTTTCATCAAAGCCAACGCCATTGTCTCTTACAAAGAATATTTTTTTATCATCCTCCATAATACTGCCTATTTCTATTGTTGGCTTATCATTATCACGGCTGTATTTAATTGCATTTCCTATCAGATTAACCCAAACCTGTTTCATGGTGCTGAAATCGGCATTTGCAGATGGCAGCGGATGAATGTTCCATTTAACTGAATCAATCGCTTGTTGTTTTGTAAAATCGTTCATAACATCCTGAACCAGCACCTGCATATCAACATCGGTTTTAATAATTTCTTTGCGACCCAGCCGTGAAAAAGTCAGTAAATCATCTATTAAAGCACCCATTTTCTGTGTATTGGCTTTAATAATTGAAAACAATCTTTTTTCCTCGTCATCCATTTTTTTTCCATAGTCTTCTTCCAGGATATTGGAGAAACCAACGATAGCTCTCAGCGGGGCACGCAGATCATGTGAAACGGAATAGGAAAAGGATTCCATTTCTTTATTCGCTCTTTCTAATTGAGCCGTTCTCTCTAATACTTTCCGTTCAAGTGATTCGTTTAGCAACAGGAGTTCCTCTTCATTTTTTAAAAGATCTCTTGTCTTTTGTAAAACTCTGTCTTCCAGTTCCTGGTTAATATTTACAATAAACCGTTCATGGTTTTTCTGAGCGGTAATGTCAATATACGAGCCAATGATCCAGTCGTTTTTAAGAATATCTGCTTTATCAAGGTTGATAGAAATCCATTTGGTTTCTCCCTTCTTGGTAACGATTTCACTTTCTGCATTTCTCACAAATCCATCTGTATTTAGTTTTTTCAAAACTTCTTCCCGCAGAGGTGATGGAATAAGCAGGTTGGTCTCGCTGGTGGTATGCCCAATCAGCTCTTCTCTTGTAAACCCGAAAAAGTTACAGAAACTTTCATTTACATCCAGTATTCTTATTTGAGAAGGTTCAACAATCATTTTCATTACCGGGCTTTTATAAAACAAGGTTGAAAAGATTTCTTTACTGTTGCGCAGTTCGGTTTCTGTTTCTTTTTGCTTTTTATAAAAACGGATAAGTCCCCTGAAGTTGAAAACTGAGATTAAGAAAATAATACCGAGTGTTGTATATAAAAAGAGATTTAGCCGGGCAACGGCTTTGTCGTTTTCAACTCTTTCTGTTGAAATGATATCATTGCGGATATCAATCATTTTTTCGCCAATGCGTCTTATTTCGTCAGTTAAATGTTTCCCTTTTCCTTCTAAAACGAGTTGTGTTACTTCTTTAATTTTGTTTTCACGTCTTAAATCAACCATTTGTTTGGAAAAGGCGATACGTGTATCAATTAACGGGATTAAAGAGTCGTTTAACAATTGAATCAGTACCGGTGTGACTATATTTTTCTTTAATGAATCACGTAAAATTGTTATTGATTTTTCTGATTTTTTTAAAGGCTCAAGAAAAACTTCTTTGCCTGTAATAACATAGCCACGGGCACCTGTTTCGTTATCAATTACATCTGTAATAAGCTGCTGTGTCAGGGAACGGTTCCCTTCCTTGCGGATGATTTCTTTTGTAGCGTCCTGGATTTTCCTGGTGTGTAATAATGAAACTGCAACGGCTAATATTACCGCAATGGTAAGCAGCGTTACAGCTATTATCATAGATTTATTAATGAAGCTGTTCATTCAATAAAATTTCATGGCTTAGCAAATTTGGTTTGTATTGCAGCAGTTATTCAATAAACTGTTTGTGTAATTTACGTATTTTTTATTTGTTAAAAGGTCAAAATAAAAATATTGGGTGCGTCAGTGATCGTGTAATTTATTTTCTGAAAATATGAAATACTCAGATTTTTGAAACGTATAACGAAATCAGTTGTGTCGGGAAAATGATCAGGAAGAAATGGTTGCATTTACTTTTTCCATAATATACAAAACTTTAAAAGTTCAGGCTAAGCATATATGATGATGCCAGGTTAAAACAAAAGCCCCTTTCATGGGGCTCAATGTAAAATGATTTAAGCAGTGCATACTCAACCACCTGTTTGCCCGGTTCGCATTTTCACTTTTTTCTTTCCTGAGTTTTTCTTTTCAAACTCCATTACTTCTTTGGGCTTTGGCTTTGATTTTGTTTCTTCTTTTTTTTCAGTGCCTGCACTTGCTTCACTGTTTTCATCTTTCTTAATAATTCCATTTGCGGTGCCGGAGCCATCATCCTTTTTGCCGAGAATGTAATTTTCTTTTTTCAGTACTTTGCCTGTACCGGGTTCATAAAAAGTCCACAATCCATGCTGCACAGTTGAGCCTTCCATTTTTACTTCAACTAAATACACTTTTTTGGGGTCGTTTATATCATATACTTCAACTGTTTCGGTAGGATGTTCCGGGTTGTGCGAAAGCCAGCTTTCTTCCCGTAATATATCGCCCATAATATTGAAATACTGCTGCTTGCCATGCTTATTTCCCCAACGGTAATTTTCAACAGCCAGTAAATCGCCCTGCAGAGAATACATTCGCCATGGCCCTTCTTTTTTCCCTTCTTTGTATTCGCCTTCTTCTTCATATCCGGGTTCTCCTCTTATTTCGTCGTAGCGGTTGATCCATTTTCCCTGCTTCAGCCCTTTTACATCGGTGCAGTTTAATGTATCGCCTTTTACACCAATTGTATAATCTTTACATTGTGTAAAACCGCTTATAGAAAATAAACACAGTACTGCTGTACTTATCAGCAACCTTCGTATGTTTGAAACAACTATTCTGCTTTTCATTTTACATGAGATTAAAATCAAACCAAATGCTCCAGTTAAAAACGACGGCAATTTTTAAAAATTGCTTTGCTAAAATTACCACTGTTCTTTTACCTGTTCTTATTTCTTTTTCTGTAGTTGCACAAATTAAGCCAACAACTGCTGAAGAAAGAGAAAAAGGAATATTGGTACGGAAAGAGCTGGAAAAAAAATCCTTGCTGAAGGAGTCGAAATTCCGCAACATCGGCCCTTCTGTTATGAGTGGCCGGGTAACCGATCTTGAAGTAAATCCTGAAGACCCGACGGAGTTTTATGTTGCTTATGCCAGTGGAGGACTGTGGTACACAAAAAATAATGGTCAGTCTTTTATACCTGTTTTTGATAATCAAGGGGTGATGACTATTGGTGATATTGCAGTAAAATGGTACGGAAGCAGGATTATTTGGGTTGGTACCGGCGAGGTAAACAGCAGCCGTTCTTCCTATGCTGGTAACGGCGTTTATAAAAGTGCAGATGGTGGTAAAACATGGCTTTATCTTGGCCTGGGCGATAGCCATCACATAGGTAAAATACAGTTGCATCCAACCGATCCTGAAACAGCATGGGTTGCAGTGCTGGGTCATTTATATTCTCCCAATAAAGAACGGGGCATTTTTAAAACAACTGATGGCGGAAAAAGCTGGAAGCAAACATTATTTATTGATGAAAATACAGGTGCAGTTGAAATGGATATGAATCCCAATAATCCAACTGAATTGTATGCAGCAGTCTGGTACAGAACAAGACGTGCATGGAAGTTTGAAGAAAGCGGATCAACCAGCGGAATTTATAAAAGTATGGATGGTGGTAATACATGGAAATTAATTACCGGTGCTGGCAGTGGTTTTGCTGAAGGAACAAAACTTGGACGAATAGGATTGACTGTGTTTCCTCAAAATCCGCAAATTCTGTATGCCATCATTGATAATAACGAATCAAAACCAGATACTTCCTCAAAAAAAATCAGCGATACGGTTTTGCAGTTGAAAGATTTCAAAACAATGGCCAAAGACCAGCTTCTCACTCTTGATGATAAAAAGTTTGAGTCTTTTTTGCGCAGGCAACGCTATCCGGCAAAATATACAGCGGGCACTGTTAAGGAACTGATCAGAACTGATAAAATTCAGCCAATTGCTTTGTGGGATTATTTTGATGCAGGTGATGATGGTTTCAGTAATAATGCAATTAAAGGTTGTGAAGTTTACAGAAGTGATAATGCCGGGCAAACGTGGAAAAAAGTAAACGAAAAAGCGTTAACACTCTTCAGTACGTATGGGTATTATTTTGCTAAAATTTATACATCGCATACCAACCCCGATAAGGTGTTTATTCTTGGATACAATGCCATGTTAAGCACCGATGGAGGTAAAAATTTTAAAAATATTGATAAAGGAAATGTGCATGCCGATCATCATGCGTTGTGGGTAAATCCAAAAAGAGATTCACACATAATTAATGGTAATGATGGTGGTGTAAATATTTCGTATGATGACGGAGAGATATGGTTTAAGGCCAATACTCCGGCTGTTGGACAATTTTATGCTGTAGCTGTTGATGATGCCAAACCTTACAATGTGTATGGTGGCTTGCAGGATAACGGAACCTGGTGGGGGCCGTCAAATAATAAAGAAAGTAACGATTGGCAGGATGATGGAAATTATGCGTACAAGGCATTAAATGGAGGTGATGGAATGCAGGTGCAGGTTGATACAAGAGATAATACCACTGTTTATACAGGTTACCAGTTTGGTGCTTATTCACGGATTGATAAAAACAAACCTTATGTTGCAAGGGTGAATGTAAGGCCGGTTCATGATTTGGGCGAAAAGCCTTTGCGCTTTAACTGGCAAACACCCATCTTGCTTTCAAAGCATAACCAGGATGTTTTTTATTATGGCAGCAACCGGTTTCACCGGAGTTTCAGTAAGGGTGAAAACTTTGCCAATCTCAGTAATGATTTAACGGGTGGAAAAAAAGAAGGAAATGTTCCTTTTGGTACATTGGTAACATTGAGTGAGTCTCCTGTAAGGTTCGGGTTGATTTATACCGGCAGTGATGATGGAATGATTCATGTAAGTAAAGATGGCGGGTATAGCTGGATGCCTGTGCATACCAAACTTCCCAAAAATGTGCAGGGCTTATATGTAAGCCGGGTAGCAGCATCACGCTTTAAAGAGGGAAGGGTATATGTTTCTTTAAACGGTTACCGCAACGATCATTTTAATGCTTATGTTTTTGTAAGTGAAGATTATGGCACCACATGGAAACAGATTTGCACTGACTTACCTGCTGAACCGGTGAATGTGGTGAAGGAAGATTCAAAAGCAGAGAATGTACTTTACATCGGAACAGATCATGGACTATATGTTACAATAAACAGCGGAACTAGCTGTATGGCCTGGAATGCAGGTTTGCCGGGTGTGGCTGTTCATGATATTGCTGTTCAGGAAAGAGAAAACGAAATAGTGCTGGGTACACATGGACGCAGTATTTACATTGCTTCACTTTCAGAAGTGCAAAAGCTGGCAGTTGATAAAAGTTATCTTGAGAAAAAAACGGCAGAATTGAAATAACAAAAAAGGAGATTGTATTACAGTAATTGTAAACCATTTCATAATTTGTAAAGAAAATTTCAGGGCAAATACATCTCCAGGCACATTTTATGCGACTATTAATACTGTATTATTAACGACTTAAAAAATCAATATGAAACAATTACTTGCTTTAATGACTGTGGCAGTTCTTTTTATTTCAATCACAGCCTGCGCTCAGGACGATAAAAGTAAACGTCCCAGCCCACCTGCAACAACCCAGTTCAAAGCAGGAAATGCCAGTGTAAAAATCAGTTATAGTTCTCCATCTGTAAAAGGCAGAGAAATATGGGGGAAGCTGGTTCCTTATGGCGAAGTATGGCGTACAGGAGCAAACGAAGCAACCATTTTTGAAACTGACCAGGATGTAAAAGTTGAAGGTCAGCCTTTACCTAAAGGCAAATATGCTTTGTTTACAATTCCGGGAAAAGATGAGTGGGTAATCATCTTCAGTAAAAATCCAGTCCAATGGGGTGCATATAAGTATAACCAGGCCGATGATGTATTGCGTGTTAAAGTACGTCCTGGTTTTGCGCCTGCATTTGCAGAACAGTTAAAAATTGAGGGAAGGGTTGACGGAAGTGTTTCCATAATCTGGGAGAAGATAGAAGTCATCTTTTCAGTTACTCAATAGTTAAACAATCAACGAATTGCAATCCCCCGTTACAGGGGGATTTTTCATTTCACAGATTATCCACAATAACACAAAGGGATATATCTGCACAAATTTTAATGATTAGTTTGCAGCCGGATGAAAGACGGTAAAACCATATTGCTTCTTATCGTATCAGTTTGCCTTGTTGCTACATGGGGTTATCATATTTATGATAAAAACAACTATTCAGTTAGTGAAGGTGTTCAGGATGGAAAAGATTCGGCTGGCAGGCAACGGGCTGTTAATGATTCACTTCAGCGTAACTACACGAATGCGTTAATCCGGCTTGGCACTGTGCAGGTTGATAAGGATTCAATAAATTCTGAATTGAGAAACAAGGTTCATGAAATTGACAGCCTGCGGGATGAAATCAGCCTTATACTGGGTATCAGCAATATTACACGAAACGACTTAAATGCAGCCGAAGAGAAAATTAATCTCCTGCAGCAAAAACTTGTGCAATTGCGGTCTGCACAAAAAACAACAGGAAGAGTTCCGGGTGAAATTATACCTGTAAATGAAAAAAAAGTTACTGCTGTTGTGCCTCCCAAAAATAATTCTGTTGTGAAAGATGGTGTAAGTTCATCCGGTTTGTTTACTGCAAACGCAAGTATAAGAGCCATTCAAACAGGAACGAATGAGCAAACCACAAGTAAAGCCGATGCTGCAGAAGTATTTACTGTATCTTGTTCGTTGCAAAGTAATACCGTTGCTTTATCCAGGGAAGATATTTTTATTGTGCTGACCGCACCCGGTGGCCGTGTAATACAGGACGATCAGTGGCAGGGCGGGATGTTTGCCACAGTTAATGGCGGCAGGTTGCCATATACAAGAAAAAGTGTGGTAAGCTGTGGTAAAGGCGAAACAAAAAGAATTGTTGTAAGTATAAAACCAACTGCAATAGATGCAGGTTTATATTCCGTACAGATTTATCATAAAGGACAGAGGGTAGCAAGGGCTGATATAAAACTGAATTAAGCATTGTTACTTAGTCACATTTTTTTCACAGTTATCACCATTCAGTTTTATGGCTATTTAAGCTCAGACAGTTTAAGTATTTTTACTGCTGGTTTGTAATATAAAACACGTATAAAATGAGCAATCCGTTTAAGCTTTTGTTTTTTGTTTTCTTAGTTGCCGTTTCATTTGCAAACGCACAGGCAAGCAGTAAAGCAAAATACAGTGCCCCTAACATTTATGCAGGTATAGAAGTTGGTTCAAAAGGAGTGAAGATGAGCGTTATTGAGCTCAAGAAAAACACCGAGAATGGAAATTCTTTCAATATCCTGAAAGATACATCAGTTAATACCGACTTTATCAGTTTTACCAAGGCTACTTACGATGCAACCTTAAATGGCCTGCTTGCTTTATTCAATACAGCCGGCGCTAAATATAATATTCCTTCTAAAAGAATTTTTACAGTAATCAGCAGCGGGGTAAAAATTCAATCTGATAAGGAAAGCAAAAGTGAATTCATCGTCAGCTTCATTAAAGATTTTAAACAAAAAATTAATGAACCCGAGCGAAAAGTTGAAGTGGTAACTGTAATGCAGGAAGCAAAACTTTCACATCTGGGCATTGTGCCGGTATTAAGGCGGTACAATACTTTTTTAATTGATATTGGCAGTGGTAATACTAAGGGTGGTTTTTTCCCTTATGGCAACGATAGTGAATTTTATTTGTTTCAGCTTTCCTGGGGTACAAAAAGCACGGCAAATGCTGCTGAAAAAATGTGTGCAGATGATAAGTCATTATCAAACTATGGAAAGCAATTGCAGCGGGTAGCTGCAGGTGCAGAGGCTTCAGAAATTATTTATGCAGTTAATTCAAGTGGCAGCTATCCCGTGAGTGATCATATTGCTTTCAGTGGTGGCATAGCATGGGCAACTGCAACGCTCATCTATCCTGAACTGAATAACAATGCTATTGTACCGGTAACTTATGAAGATGTTGAACGTTTTGCAAAAAGACTATCGGATAATTACTCATCATTGTCTGAATCATATCTGACCAGTAAAATGGATGACGGGCAATGGGATAAAAAAGTAATTGCTTCAGAAATAAAACGTGTTCATTCTGTTTTTGATCAACGTTCCTTAATGGCAGGTACGGCTATACTTCTCCGTATTATGCGCCAGTTTAAATCGGTGAATGAAACCAAACAATTTTATCTCGTTAAAAACGGTTCAGTTGGCTGGGTTTCAGCTTATGTTGATCAGATAATTGATTAAATCTGTACAAAATCCTGAAAAGTTAATTGCAGGCGTTTTAATTTTTTTGGCATAGTGTTTGAAAATTATGCTGAAAATATTCTTATGCGTTCAATATTTCTTTGTTTGTTTTTTGCAATTGCTGTTGCAGCGGTCAATGCTCAAAATTCAGTTTTTATTAAGGCGGGATTAAACCTTGCCAATGTTTCCATTTCAGATAATGGTTCAGTTGATGATGCAAAAGTGCTTCCCAGTTTTCATGTTGGGTTACAGGGCGATTTTCCTGTTGTAAATAAGATTATTTCGTTACAACCCGGAATATTCTTTACAGGAAAGGGTTCAAAAACACAGGCAGGAAATACAACTGATGCCAGTTATTACAGGGCAACTTCAAATCCAATGTATATTGAAGTACCCGTAAATGTTGTATTCAAACTTCCGTTGAGTGATAAGTCATCCAGCTTTTTCTTTGGTGCAGGCCCGTATGCTGCAATGGGAGTGGGAGGCCGAAACAAAGCAGAAGGAAAGATATTTGGCGTTTCATTTAACAGCGATGAAAAAATTGATTTTTCAAATGATGATCCAACAACATCGCAGGAAGAAGGAACTGGGTTCGGAATTATGCGCCGGTTTGATTACGGAGTAAATGGCACAGTTGGTTTTGAAGGAGAGAAAACAATGATCTCAGTAAATTATGGGCTTGGACTTGCAAAACTGCAATCAGGAACCAACAGCAATGAAAATGATAAGAATAAACACAGGGTTTTGAGTTTTACGATTGGGTTCCGGTTGTGATTTGCAATCAGGTGTGCTCTTAAATGGAGGTACGTGTTTTTGACTAATGGTTTTTTATCTGTTTTTCAAAGTAAGAAATAGCGATTTTAAGAGAATTATTTTGCGCATTGTTAACTACGTTGATTTTATTTTTGATTTATATTTAATAACGAAATAAAGCTGCGTATGAAAAGCAAACTCCTGCTGTCATTAACAATTTTCACATTCTGTTTTTGTAAAGCCCAGGATAATAAGTGGTTTATTGGTAATACAGCTGTTTTTAGTTTAGGTGTAAATCAAGGTGATTATGGAACAATGTTATATAAAGGAGAGCCCTGGTCACTAATTCATGATTCAAAAAATCTTTCCATTGAATACCAGATAAATGGGGGGAAGTTATTTAAACCCTTATCGAAGAGTTATTCTGGCTTTTTTGAAAGTGGGTTAAGAATTGGTTACCAAGCTGGAAAAATTAGTAATGGAAATCTTATTACAAATTATAATGAATCATATGTTGGATTACCTTTAATCTTTGGATTAGTACGAAAAGAGAAACATAGGATTATAGCTCATTCTTTAGGTTTAACTTTATATGGGGCATTTTTAAAAGAAATAAAAGGGCAATCTACTGATCGTAAATGGGATTTTTTTTCACAGCCTCGGGGCATGTTTTCTCTAAATACTCAATTATTTTTTCCTTCAAAAAAAACAGGAAGATATTATGGTGTTGGATTTGAATTGAGCAGGGATATAGGTTTTAAATACAAGCCGACTAAAATTCCGTTTGTAATCGAGAATATGCGTTTTGGGATTACAGTTACTCCATTTAATGATTTTTCTAACTAAGTAAAAAGCTAAATAAAAAAATCCTGCAGATGCAGGATTTTTTTATTGCTGTTCTATTTGCCAAACTTCTTTTTCAATGCTGCCAGAGCATCGTTTACACTTAAGCTGCTGAGGTCTTCTTCTTTCTTTTGAAAACGCTGGCCACTGCCGCCGCTCCTGTTTTTTGAACTTCTTGGTGCTGCTTCCTCAGTTTGTTTAATTGATAAAGCAATACGTTTTCTTACCAAATCAACTTCCACCACTTTCACCATTACCTTATCGTTCAGTTTAAGTTTTTCAGCTGGGTCAGAAATATAATCATGCGAAATTTCTGATACATGAACAAGGCCGTCCTGCTTAACACCAATATCAACAAAAGCACCAAAACGTGTAAGGTTTGTAACAATGCCGGGAATAACCATGCCTGGAATTACTTCATCAATGCTGAAAATATTGGCATATTCAAATACCTGTGCTTCACTGCGTGGATCAAGTCCGGGTTTAACCAGTTCTTTCAGAATATCATTGATGGTGAGTTCACCAAACTGTTCATTGATATATTTTTTTGAGGCAACCTGTTTAACATTTGTTTCATTACCAATCAGGTCTTCAACTTTCAATTGCTGATCTGCTGCCATCTTTTCAACTAAGGAATAAGCTTCGGGATGTACAGCACTTTTATCCAGTGCATTTTCACCATCGGGAATACGAAGGAACCCTGCACATTGTTCAAATGCTTTTTCACCAAGTCTTGGAACTTTTAATAACTGGTTGCGGCTTTTAAACCTTCCGATTTCATTCCTGTACTTTACAATATTTTCAGCAATACTGCTGTTGATACCGCTTACATAACTCAACAAATGTTTGCTGGCAGTGTTAAGATTCACTCCCACCTGGTTTACACAGCTTACTACAGTTTGGTCAAGTCGTTCTTTTAAACGAACCTGGTTTACATCATGCTGGTACTGACCAACACCAATACTTTTGGGATCTATCTTCACCAACTCAGCCAGCGGGTCCATTAACCTTCTTCCGATACTTACTGCACCACGAACAGTAATATCTTTATCAGGGAATTCTTCACGTGCCACTTCACTTGCACTGTAAACAGAAGCTCCATCTTCATTTACAAGGAAAATAGGCAAACCAAGATTTAATTTCTTAATGAACTGCTCCGTTTCTCTTCCGGCAGTTCCATCGCCAATGGCAAAAACCTGAGTGTTAAACGCATTCACCAAATGCCTGATGGTTTGTTCAGAAGAAAATAATTTACCCGGCTCATGGATAAAGATCAAATCGGTTGTTTGCAGCTCGCCTTTTTCATCCAGGCAAACAATTTTACAACCCGTTCTGTAACCGGGATCAATTGCAAGAATGCGTTTACTGCCCAACGGACTGCTCAGTAATAACTGACGGAGGTTTTCGGCAAAAACTGTAATGGCTTCTTCGTCGCCTTTTTGTTTTAACTGCGAGCGGAATTCTGTTTCAAGACTTGGTTGCAACAATCTTTTGTACGCATCTTTGATTGCCTTTTTTACCTGGGAGGTTGATTCACTTAATCCTTTTACATATTGCAACTCGATTAATTCAATTGCAGCTTCTTCATCGGGTTCAATACTCATCTTCAGAATACCTTCTGTAAAGCCACGCAGAATTGCAAGAATACGATGCGATGGAATTTTATGTACAGGTTCACTGAAATCGAAATAGTCTTTAAACTTAGCGCCTTCGGTTTCTTTATCCTTCATCACTGAGCTTTTCACCAATGCTTCATCTTCAAAGAATTTCCGGATTTTGGCACGAACATTTGCATCTTCATTCACCATTTCTGAAATTATATCTCTTGCACCCTGCAAGGCTTCATCTGCCGATTTAATTTTTTCATTGATGAATGTGGCGGCTTCAGTGTTTATATCTATCTCTTTCTGCTCAAGCAACAGGTTTGCCAATGGCTCCAGGCCATTTTCTCTTGCTGTTTGTGCTTTTGTTTTTCGTTTTGGTTTGTAAGGGAGATAAATATCTTCCAGTTCATTAAGGGTTGTTGCAACGTCTAATTTCTGCTGCAGTTGTTCCGTCATTTTACCCTGCTCGGTAATTGTTTTTTCAATAAATGCTTTACGCTCGGTAAACTCCTTTAAAAACTTCTGCTGATCCTGTATTTGTTGAATCTGCACTTCATCCAGGTTGCCGGTTTTGTCTTTACGGTAACGGGCAATGAATGGAATAGTAGCGCCTTCTGCAAGCAGATCAAGCACCGCATCAACCTGTGGAATCCGTAAATTCAGCAAGCCTGCAATTTTCGATGAAAACTCTGTCATGAACTATTGTTTTTCGTTATTTTCTTAAAAAGGGGTGCGAATATAAGCTCCTCCTTTCACAAAAAAAATTTGAAAAAATGAGATAATTCATACATTAATTCTGTATCGGAAAATTGCTGAACGGGGATGTTTTAGTCGGCTGGTTCAAGCGGGTTTTCCTGTTCTTTTGGAATAATGAGCATTTCCTCAATTTTTTCGTGCAGTTGGGTGCAGGCATCTGTTATCCAGAAAGGAAGACTTTCGGAAATTATTTTCCAGAAGCCCTCTTCTTTTTCCATTTTAAATAAAATGCGGTTACCCCGGTCGTCGGCCACATCAATGCTGAACAATCCTTCCTGCAGTCCGGTCATTTTACGGAAATTAAATTCACACAAACGGCCATTTGCTTTAATGAGCCTTGAAAACTGAATGTTTTTTGCTACTTGTAATTTCATCAGTAATTTTTTTGTTGTTTTTATAATTTTTACTGATGCGGATATTGGGGGAAATACTGTAATCAAATTCCGTGCACAATTAGCAAACTGTGGAAAAGAAAATATTTTTTAGTTTGTAACAACCAGCTTTCTGAATAAAGTAATCTTGTTTGTTTTTATTCTCACAATAAATATTCCCGGTTGTAAATGCTGGTTAAAGTGAAGTAAACCTGAGCTTCTGGTCACCTGTGAAAATAGAACCTTACCCTCTGTATTAATGAGTGAGATTTCTTTTTGCTGCTGTGGTAAAATGCCGGCATCAATCCAGAACTCACCTCTGGAAGGGTTTGGAAATATCTTTACTGCTTCTGAAATTACTGTTGGGTTTGATAATGCAGTTGTAATTGAGTAGGCTGTATTTAAAACATATTGCGTGGTGGAGGCATTGTAATTATCATCCTCCACAACAATATAATGCTTGCCTTTTTTTACTGTGGTAGTAAGGGAAACGGGTGTGCCTGAAAACGCAGGTACTGAAGTTTTTTTCACTAATGTTTGTGTTGAATCATACACATAGAGCACCATTCTCATATCGGAAGGGAGAGTGGGGATGCTGAGGTTTAGTATTCCTGAATCAGGCATTGTCATAATAAAATAATCTCTGTCGGCCATTGCGTTAATGTATGCTCTTACTTGCTGGTTGAGAGCAATTGTTTTGGCCGAATCAAAATTGTTGTTGCATTCGTAAATGTCGCTGATGTCGAGTGAAGCAGCTACTTTATACTGCGAAGCTGAACTGCTGCCATAAGGTTCAAAAATGCGGATGTAGTATTTGCCCATATCGCAGGCATTCCAACTGAACCCAAGGGAACCTCCGCCAACAGTTGAACTTGCTGTAATCCATTGCCTCAATAACGGATCGAGCATGTGAATAGTTATTTTCAGGTTGGCGGGAACCTGGGTAACGTTCATGGAAAGAACACCCGGTTTATTTACCTGGAAACTGAAAACATCCACATCGCCTGAAGTGGCAATGGCTCCGTAAATTGTTGAACCCATTGTATTGGAAGAGGATGTTGTTCCGTTTGGTTCGGTTTCGCTTTGCGATTGAGCTGTAAGAGAACTCAATACTGCAATGAACAGTAAAAATTGTTTAGCGGCTTTTGTCATTTCAGTTGGTATTTCGGTTGGTTAAATTAAGACTATTGAACAATTTTTACTTCTTTAATCATATCAAGTCCGGGGAAACGTTTCTGCATCCATGCATTTCCCTTGAAATAAATTGTATCAGCAGCTTTCATGGTATCATTTCCATATTCTGAAAAGAACAGGCGCACAACATCCATTCCGCTGATGATTTTTGCAAAAGGAACAAATCCCTTTACACCTGCTGCGGTCAGTGTATCATATGTAAGATTGTTCCGCAGATTGATGAAAACAGAAGTTTTTCTTGTGTTAGGAGCACCTCTTGAGAAGCAGAGTGTACTGTCGGTATTGGAAGCAACTACAGGCTCGTCTTTAATGTTTTTTCCCTGCCAGAAAATGTTCTTTTGTTTATCTTCCGATACGCCAAACTGAACCAGGTAATCTTTTACAACACGAAAAATAATGCTGTTATTATAGTAGCCTGACCGTATCAGCTGGTAAAACCGGTCGGCTCCAAGCGGCGACCATTGTTTATAAACCTCAACTGTAAAATTGCCCTTCGTGGTTACAAATTCTGCTTTAAAGGTTTCAGGCGCTTTTAACTTCAGAATTGCAGCATCTGTTTTCAGAACCTGGGCATTTGTAACGGAAATAATGAACAGTAAGAGTATTACCGATAGTAATGGTTTCATGATCGTATTTCAGTTTAGGCAATGCAACAATGTCTGGTTGCTTTAATGTTGTGAGCAAAAAAGTGAAAACCTGTTTTTCTATTCAGATAGCAGCTTCACCCAAGGTAAAATTACAGGTATTTTCTGATTGGCTGTTGAACCGGTGAAACCTGTAAACCCTTCTGAGGGTTGACGAATAACAAAATTCTGCTGCTTTTACTGAACAGCCATTTGAAAGACTTTTGCATAGCTATAACATTTCTGTTTCAGTAGCGTTAAACATTGGATTGATATTTGAAAAATAAAATAAACAATTGCAGTAACCGTTAATTGCAAAGCAAGATTTACATTTGTTCTGCTGCTCTGAAAGGGCCGCATAAATAAAAAACCACAAGTACACATGGATTTATTTCTTCTCCAGGTTCAGAACGCAGTTGATACGCTGAACAAAGCAACCACCACCCAACCCGTTGCTCCGCAGGAAATGCATATTATTGACATGATGGTGAAAGCAGGATGGATCATGATCCCGCTTGCCATTTTGAGTCTGGCAACTATTTATGTATTTGTTGAGCGCTGGCTGGCAATCAAAAAAGCTACACAGGTTGATGATAATTTCATGAATATTATCCGTGATAACATTATGAGTGGCAATGTAACGGCCGCAAGAAATTTTGCACGTAACACGGCCAATCCGGTTGGAAGAATGATAGACAAAGGTTTGCAGCGTATTGGCAAGCCCATTGATTATATTGAACGCAATATGGAAAATGTGGCGCAGCTGGAAATGTATCAGCTGGAGCGGAATGTGAGCATTCTTTCGGTGATTTCCAAAATCGCACCCATCTTTGGTTTCGTGGGTACACTTGTTGGTTTGATGCAGTTGTTCTTTAATATCAACGCAACAGGCGAATATGAACTGAGTACGATAGCCGGTGGTATTTACACAAAACTGATTACATCCATCAGTGGTTTGGTGATTGGTCTCATTGCTTATCTCTGTCATAATATCCTGCATACACAGGTAGAAAAAGCAGCCAACAAAATGGAAGCTGCGGCTGCCGATTTCTTAGATGTGTTACAGGAACCAACCCGTTAAACCGAACAGGAATGAATCTCAGAAAAACAAGACGTGAATCATCGGAAGTATTTACAGATGCTTTGAACGACATCCTGTTCATCCTGCTCATGTTCTTCCTCATTGTGTCAACACTGGCTAACCCCAATGTGCGGAAGGCTTCGTTGCCAAAAGCAAAGAGCAATACCAGGAGCAAACAAACGGTGGTGGTTACCATTGATGCAACCAACCATTTTTATGTTGGATCGCAGCCAATAGAACCAATTATGATGGATAGTACGTTGTCACAAATCATCCGCAGCAAACGTACAAGCGGTGAAGAAGTGAGTATTGTAATCAATGCCGACCGCAGTGCTACAATTGAAAGTTTTGCAGCCGTTCTACGTGCTGCCGACAGGCTGGGCGTAAAAGCAGTGATGAGCGTTGATAAAAAGGGAGTGCAGTAGAAGAAGTTGTAAGTAATATGTAATAAGTTATAAGAGAGGTCGGGTAAATTTTTTGATCTGAAAACTTATTACTTAAAACCTATCACATATAACTGCTTTTATCATCCGTTCATTTCCGCTCATATCTTTTCTTAATTCAACAGCAAATCCTTTCTGTTCAAATAGTGCTGAGGTTTCTTTTCCCAGCAATTGGTTGATTTCAACATACACAGCTCCATTCTTATTGAGATGCTGCAAAGCAAAGTCTGCTATTTTGCGGTAGAATAACAAAGCATCTTCATCCGGCACAAACAATGCAGTATGTGGTTCATGTTCCAATACATTCTTATGAATTGTTTCAGCTTCACTTGATTTAATATATGGAGGATTGCTGATGATGAAATCGTAATTGTCGAGCTTTTTCCAGTTGTCTTCATTAAGGAAATCAACTGTCTGGAACCTGACTTCAACTTCATTCAGTTTCGCATTTTCTGAAGCTGTTTGTACTGCTTCACTGCTTACATCAATTGCTAAAACATCCGCATCAGGCAATTTCTTTTTGATTGTGATGGGAATACAACCACTGCCGGTTCCAATGTCAAGAATGCTAAGTGCTGAAAGATTATTCTCACTTTTGACTTTTAACTTTTGACTTTTTACATCTTTTATCACCCAATCAACCAATTCTTCTGTTTCAGGTCTGGGAATTAATACCGATTCATTTACTTCAAATTTCAGATCATAAAACCAAGCTTCGTTTAAAACGTACTGCACTGGCCGGTGCTGTAACAGTTCTGTTGTCATTTCTTTCAGCTTTGCTTCATCATCCAGTAATTGACTGCTTGCATCTGCACTTTGCTTCCTGTTCAAGCCCGTCAGTTTTTCCAATACAAGTTCGGTAATGGCAGCAGCTTCATTTTTATCATAAATGCTTTGTAACTGATCAACCAGAAATTGATATGCTTGCTGTAAAGTCATGCTTCGAAATTACGTTAATTACGAATCAGTTATTTTTGCAGGCTCGCATGACTTTAGACGAACGATATATGCACCGTTGTATTGAACTTGCACAAAAGGGCAGGGGCTTTGTTGCACCCAATCCTATGGTAGGTTCAGTGCTTGTTTGTAATGGTGAAATTATTGCTGAAGGCTGGCACCGGCAATACGGTGAAGCGCATGCCGAAGTAAATTGCATCAATGAAGCAATTGCAAAAGGTTATGCCGACAAGTTTGCCCAATCAACATTGTATGTATCGCTGGAGCCTTGTGCTCATTTTGGCAAAACACCACCTTGCAGTAACCTCATCATTGAAAAGAAAATTCCGAAAGTGGTGATTGGTTGCAGGGATCCGTTTCCAGAAGTGAATGGCAAGGGAATAGAAAAACTGCATGCTGCAGGAGTTGAAACAATTGTTGATGTGCTGAAAAAGGAATGTGTGGAACTGAATAAACGTTTCTTTACATTTCACCAGCAACATCGTCCATACATTCTTCTTAAATGGGCGCAAACGGCCGATCAGAAGATTGCGGGTATTTCAACCGACCGTTTACTCATCAGCAATGAATTTTCCAACAGGCTTGTTCATCAATGGCGCAGCGAAGAAGCAGCTATACTTGTTGGTACTAATACTGCTTTGCTGGATAATCCGCAACTCACCATCCGTTACTGGCAGGGAAAACAACCTGTGCGTTTGGTATTGGATAAAACATTACGTTTGCCGGAATCATTGAAACTGTTTAACAACGATGCTTCAACCATCATTTTCAATTTGCTGAAAACAGAAGATGCTGGCCGGGTGAAATACCATCAGTTGAAAAATGAAAAAAATCTGTTACAGGAAATGATGCATGCTTTGTATGAACTGAAGATTCAAAGTGTGCTGGTGGAAGGCGGAGCAACATTGCTGCAACATTTCATTGATGCGGATTTGTGGGATGAGGCAAGGGTTATTCAGAATGAGCATTTGCAAATTGGCGAAGGACTTTCAGCACCGGTGCTTAAGAATCAGCTGCTCCTGGAAAAAGAACAGCTTCAGTCCGATGCCATTTATTATTACGTTAACCAAAACTGATATTGTGATCTTTTTAATTCTATCAATTGTTCTTACTTCATGGCTTACACTTTCGTTTAAGATTGTTGAAAAGTTTGGTATTAATACATTTCAGTCAATTGTGTTCAATTACATTGCCTGCGTAATCACCGGCTCATTTGTAAATGGTTCTTTTCCGATCAGGGCCGCTTCCGTAAATGAAAACTGGTTTGTGTGGTCTCTTGTAATGGGCTTTACATTTATAACATTGTTTAATGTAATCGGATTTACAGCTCAGAAATTAGGAGTTTCAGTTGCATCTGTTGCCAACAAACTGTCACTGGTTATTCCATTTATTTTTTCTATTTATCTCTACAGTGAAAAAGTAACAGCTTTAAAAATTGCCGGAATTATTATTGCTCTTGCTGCAGTTGTTTTAACCTGTTGGCCAAACGTGAACCATACTGAACCTTCGGGCAAAAAAGCTAAACCATTTCTTTTTCTTTTACCTGTGGTTTTGTTTTTTGGAAGCGGTCTTCTGGACACAATGATCAAATATGTTGAAACAAGTTTTTTAAACGATACGAATAAAGATGCATACCTGATTGCTTCGTTTGGCATAGCGGCATTATTTGGTCTGGCTGCCATGTTGATTATGATTGCAACCGGGAAGATGAAGTTTGAACCAAAAGCCATTGCAGCCGGTTTTATGATTGGTGTGCCCAATTATTTTTCCATCTGGTGTTTAGTACGTGTATTGAAAGATTATACGGGCAACAGTTCGGCTATCATTCCCATTAATAATATGGCTGTGGTGCTGTTCAGTACAATTGTTGCATGGATATTATTCAAAGAACATTTAACCAAAACAAATTGGCTGGGTATTGCACTTTCAGTAGCTGCCATTGCTTTAATCGCATTCGGATAACAGAAACAATAACATGAGCCAGGAATTTTACAATACCATTTCACAGCCGGTAGTGGCGGAGTTTAAAGACAGGGGCAGCCGTTTTCTGGCCTATGCTTTTCCGTTAGTATCGGTGGAGGAGTTCAAAGAAAAGCTGAAACAGCTGAAAGAAGAACATCACAAAGCAGTACATCATTGTTTTGCTTACCGGCTTGGAACCGATGGAAATACTTTCCGTGTAAGCGATGACGGCGAACCTTCAGGCAGCGCCGGTAAACCTATTCTCGGACAGATAGACAGTAAGGAATTAACGGATGTGCTGGTGGTGGTGGTCCGTTATTTTGGAGGCACGTTGCTTGGTATTCCCGGTTTGATCAACGCATACAAAACAGCAACTTCACTTGCGTTGCAAACAACTCCCATCATTCAGAAGCAGGTGGAGGTGATTTATAAGCTTCATTTTGATTATACAAAAATGAATGATGTGATGATGATCCTGAAACAGTACAACTGTTCTGTGCTTAAACAGGAAACCACTTTGTTTTGTGATATTGAAACAGGTATTCCTAAAAACAGGCTGGAAGAAGTGTTGTACAGGTTTAAAGATCTGCACACGGTTGAAATCAGGAAAGCTTCCTGAGTGCTAAGCTTTACCTGTTAGTTTATAAACCAGTAATCCCACAACTTCTTTTAAATAAATATCCCAGTTGTAGAAAGATGTGGTTGAAGGAACAATTACTCCGGGAAATTCCTGCGGGTTATTAATTGCATTATAATTACAGGGATAAGCAACCGTTTCAAGCCCCGCTTTTATAAATACCTGCTGCGACCTTTTCATGTGTATAGCTGATGTAATGAGCAGGTAAGGTCCTTTTATCTGCAATGAATCAAGTAGCTTTTTGCTGTTGGTTGCATTTTCATAAGTGTTCCGGCTTTGATTTTCGCTGAGGATATCAGCAAGGGGAATGCCCATTTCCTGTAATTGTTCTTTTACAAAATCAGCTTCTTTGTATTCCTGTCGTTTAATGCTTCCGCTGCCACCTGTGATCAGAATTTTTTTAATACGACCTGTTTTGTATAAACGTACGGCCTGAATAAACCTGTCGCTGGCTGCACCATAAAATCCCTGTTTGCTTTTAAACTCAAACCCAACAAATCCGGCAAGTAAAATGCCGGTAGTATATTGCTCATTAACTGTAAATGTTTTTTGAGGGGCCTGCCAGTTCAGTATCAGCTTGTAAATGATGTACGGGTTGGAAAAAAACAAAAACCAGCAGGTGGTCAAAATGATCCATCTTCTCTTTTTTTGCTGATCCTTCCGTATAAAACAGATAAGTGCAAAAACCAGCAGCCAGTTGAATGGAGAGATAAGAAAGTTCAAAATTTTCGACAAAATAAAAAACATGCTGTGAAGATAAATATTTCCGCTTCAGATTGAATTTTTAGCAGGAAATTTGCTGTATTAATCCTGCATTAAAATTTTCGAAATGAAATATATCATAACTGCGTTGATCTTCTTTTGTTTTTCAAACAGCTTAAATGCACAGTTAAAATCAAAAGATGATTGTGGTGTAATTACTGTTGATGTGTATAAGGGCTGGATTAACCAGGCAAAACCCAATGATGACCCTGAACAGATAAAAATAAAACTGCCATGTTACTCATTGTTTGAAAAAGAAGGGAATGAATCAAAGTGCGGAGGTGGAATTTATTATTCTGATAAAGGATTGACTTTTTATATGCAGCGGGATTATGTAGTGATTGATGAAAAATTTAAAGGAAAAATGAATGCAGCTTTGATGGGAGCAAAATCAACCGCATTATTCACTGTACTTGGAAATCCGAAAATAAAAGATGCAAACTGGGAAGCATACCAGATGGCTTACGGAACAATGATTGTTTATTACAACACAAAGGGACTGGTTAATAAAATCATCATCAGCACCAAAACAACAGATGATATACAATTGTGCGATCAGTAACTGCTGATTGATATTTCACTTTCACATCTTTAAGAAAAATTGTAAATTTGCACATCATTGTGCAGTGAATCCTGCTATTCCATGTGTAGATGTATCCATTCACTACTCTGCTGAACCCCGGAATCTATTTACATGTAATGCTCTATCTCCGCATACTTTTTGTTTTTACAATTGAACTGAACTGATCATGAGTACAACATCCGTATTGCGCCCAAAGTTGTTTCACACATTGAAAACCTACGACCGGCAGCAGTTTGCAAAAGATGCCATGTCGGGAGTAATTGTAGGTATTGTGGCTATTCCCCTTGCCATTGCATTTGCAATTGCTTCAGGTGTATCGCCCGATAAAGGTTTGTTTACAGCAGTTATTGCCGGTTTCCTGATCTCATTTTTAGGAGGAAGCCGGGTGCAGATTGGTGGACCAACCGGTGCGTTTATTGTCATTGTTTACGGCATTGTTCAGCAATATGGCATCAGCGGATTAATCATAGCAACATTTATCGCAGGTGTTATGCTCATTCTGATGGGGCTTGCACGGCTTGGTGCAGTGATCAAATTCATTCCTCATCCTTTGATTGTTGGTTTTACAAGCGGGATAGCCTTAATTATTTTTTCATCGCAGGTAAAAGATTTTCTTGGATTGAAAATGGGAGCAGTGCCTGCTGAGTTTACTGATAAATGGGTAAGCTTTGCACAGAACATTCAAACAGTTAATCTTTACGCAGTTGGAATTGCTGTGGCAACCGTGCTGATAATTATGCTTTGGCCAAAGATTACACATAAAGTTCCCGGATCACTTATAGCTATTATTCTTACAACTGTTACGGCTTATTTTTTGAAATTTCCTGTTGAAACCATTGGCAGCAAGTTTGGCGAAATACCTTCTTCATTACCAAGCCCGGTTGTGCCAAAGATTGATTTTGCAACCATCCGTAAATTAATTCAACCTGCATTTACCATTGCATTGCTCGGTGGTATTGAATCGTTACTGTCATGTGTTGTTGCTGATGGAATGATTGGTAGTAAAACACGCAACAATATGGAACTGATTGCGCAGGGTGTTGCCAATATTTTCTCTTCCATGTTTGGCGGAATACCTGCAACCGGTGCCATTGCACGTACGGTAACCAATGTAAAAAATGGAGGAAGAACTCCTGTTGCCGGAATAATTCATGCTGTTACATTATTGTTCATCATGCTGTTCTTTGGTAAATGGGCAACTTATATTCCTATGCCAACACTGGCAGGTGTGCTTGTTGTAGTTGCATATAATATGAGTGAATGGGAAAATTTCCGTTCCGTTTTAAAAGGGCCGAGAAACGACAGTATTATTCTTCTCACTACTTTTTTCCTGACGGTGTTTATTGATCTGACTGTTGCTATTGAAATCGGAATGGTGCTGGCAGCCTTCCTGTTTATGCGTAAGATGATTCAGTCGAGTGAAGTAAGTATTCTTTCCGAGCAGGTGAATGAAGATGATGATAATGAAGAAGAACTGTTGCTCATCAGTTCTAAGATTCCAAAGGATGTGGAAGTGTTTGAAATTACCGGTCCGTTATTTTTTGGTGCAGCACACAAGTTTACCGATGCAATCAAGTTTATTGAAAAGAAACCGAAAGTACTTATCATACGCATGCGTTATGTACCCATGATTGATCAAACGGGTATTCATGCACTGGAAGAAGTGTTTAAAGAAGTGAAACAAAGAGGAATTAAAGTGATCTTGTCTGAAGTGAACAGTGAAATGCTGAAGAAAGAATTACAGGACGCAAGATTACTCTTTGCCATTGGTAAGGCCAATGTAACGGATACATTTGATAAAGCGCTGGAGCGTTGTACAATACTGCTGGAAGAAATCAAACAATCAAAAAACCACACGGTTTAATGTTTGTTTTACAACAGTTCTTTATCAGGAAAATCCTGGTAACCCCATTCGTCTTCACCTAATTCTTTGCCTTTGTACGTTCCGTACCTGATGACTGAAATTGCAAGCCAAACAAGCATGGCGGGCGATAAGGCAAAAAGCATGGCTGAAACATCTGCAAAAAAATCAGATTGCAGGAAAATAAGGTAAGCCAGCAAGTACACCGTTGCTCCAATTGCTGCAAAAGAAGATTTGCTGATCATAACTTCACATTTACTTACTTATAACAAATACCGGGCGTGTTTGTTGCATGAAAATCAATTATGATTTCTTCTGCGACTTTTTTAAGAGAAAGCGGATTAACAGGAAAACAAAACCAGTGATCAGCAACAGGAAAGAAATACCTGTAACAATCCATTTGGCAGAAGATGCTGCAGAGCCTAATGCTGCATTTTGTTCTGTAATTGAGGGGTAATGCCGCAGCATGTATAATGTGTTGAAGTTCTCGGTAAAATCTGCAAGCATAATAAGTAACGGTAGCAGTAGTACAAACTGCCAGCGTTTTCTCTGCCATTCAAGTTTGCGGAGAAACAGAGTAAACAATGAAATCAGCAGCAGGGTATAAATAACAGGGTAAATGCTGTCAATAATGCTGATGCCCATATAATAAACAGAACGCCCCTTGCTGCCCATTTCGTCAAAAAGTGTGGTCACGTCAGCAAGGGAATACTGCATACGAAGATCAAGCGGCCTTAATTCCTGCCCGCCTTTTTTTACTGCGGCAGATGGAAACAGAACCAGGTTAAAAAACAAAACTGCTGCCATTAATGTAATAACTACATACCCGTTTGCCAGTTGATTAAGGATTCTTTTCATTTCTTTCTCTTGTTCTGAAAAATTAAATTATTTTAGAAAACAATACCATAAAATTATTCACATGAAGAAGGCCGCAACGATTGACGAATACGTTTCACAGTTTCCAGCTGATATCCAGGAACTGCTTCAACAAGTACGCACTGCTGTTCAGCAAGCAGCTCCTTCTGCAAAGGAAGTGATCAGTTATGCAATGCCTGCTTTTAAACAAAACAGTGTACTCGTGTTTTTTGCCGCTAACAAGAACCATATCGGCTTTTACCCAACGGGTGCAGGCATCGAAGCCTTTAAAGATCAGCTGGGTGCTTACCAGTTTTCAAAAGGAGCAATTCAGTTTCCTCTTGATAAAAAAATGCCGTTGGCATTGATTAAAAAGATGGTGAAGTTCAGGGTGAAACAGGATACTGAAATGGCATCACTGAAGAAAAAGAAATAATCTACCGTTCATTTTTACTTTCTGAATAGAAATTTTGCTGCAATGATTTCAGGCAATACCTTTATTGCTATCTGAAATTCTTTCTCTTTACGTTCAAAAAAAATGTTCATGAAAGCGCTTGCTGTTTTAAAACTTGTCGTATTGCTTCTGCTGGTTCAATTTGTACAGGCAAAAGAATATGAATTAAAAAGTCCGTCTGGTAATAATGTTGTAAAAATCAGTTTCGACGGAAAAATTGCTGTAAAACTTTTTAACCGTCAGGCCGAAGTGTTAAACATCGGCGATATTTCCATGCAGGTTTCAGGTATGGGCTGGTTAAATGAAAATTCAACTGTTATAAAAACAGTGAGTACGTCCGGTAACAATAACATCACGGTTGATGTGCCTGTAAAGTTTAAAACAATCAAAGACAAGTACAACCAACTTGAACTTGTGTTTAAAAACAAATACAGTGTCATTTTCCGTTTGTATGATAATGGATTTGCGTATCGTTTCGTTACACGTTTTTCAACTTCTGATGTAATTGTTGAAAATGAAAAGCTTCAGTTTAATGTTGCTGATGGCAAGAACAGCTGGTGGCCTTATGAATTCAGTGATAAACGAACGCCATTTCAATCGCACTATGAATATTGTTTTAAAAACATTGCGTACAATTCCATCAGCGATACAATCGTAGGTCTGCCTGTTCCATTTACTGCACAAAACGGTGCCAGGATTGTGTTTACAGAATCGGACTTGTTTGATTATCCAAATTTGTTTGTACAAAAACAGGGAACAGTGAATGCTGTATTTCCACATCCGATTACAGAACAGGGGTTGGGTGGCGACCGCAATGCAATCATTAAAAAAGAAGCGGAATACATTGCTTCAACTACAGGTCAGAGATATTATCCATGGCGGCTGTGGATGATTAATGACGACGATGCCGGATTGTTCACCAACACATTGGTTTATCAGCTGGCAACTCCATCTAAACTTACTGATGCAAGCTGGATTAAGCCGGGTAAGGTTGCATGGGACTGGTGGAACGATAACAATATTTATGGTGTGAATTTTAAATCAGGCATTAATAACGATACATACAAATACTATATTGACTTTGCCGCAAAATACGGACTGGATTACATTCTGCTTGATGAAGGATGGACAAAAACAACACTGGATCTGCTTCATTCAACTCCGGACATTAATGTGCCGGAACTTGTTGCTTACGGAAAAGAAAAAAATGTGGGTGTTATTTTATGGGTGTTATGGAATCCGTTAAATGAAAAAATGGATGAAATACTTGATCTCTATCAAAGCTGGGGTGTAAAAGGTGTAAAGGTTGATTTTATGGCTCGTGGTGAGCAGTATATGGTGAACTTCTATACGAGGACTGCTGAGGCTTGTGCCAAACGAAAACTGCTGGTTGATTTTCACGGTGCCTATAAGCCAACAGGTCTGCATCGTACTTACCCGAATGTAATTTCATTTGAAGGTGTTCATGGGTTGGAAAACAGTAAATGGGAGGCAACCATAACACCTGAACATAATACAGTATTGCCGTTTACAAGAATGATGGCTGGCCCAATGGATTTTACACCAGGTGCAATGCGTAATGCAAGCAAAGAAAATTTCCGGGCTGTTTTCTCACAACCAATGAGCGAAGGTACACGTGCCCATCAGGCTGCATTGTATACAATCTTTGAAAGTCCGCTGCAGATGCTTTCTGATAATCCTTCCAATTATCTGAGAGAACCGGAATACACAAAATTTCTTTCGGCATTTCCTACCACATGGGACGATACAAAAGTGTTGTATGCCGAAGCGGGAAAGATTGTTGTTGTAGCCCGTAAACATAATAATAGCTGGTACATTGGCGGAATCACTAACTGGACAGCTGTTTCAAAATCAATCAAACTGGATTTTTTGGGTGAAGGAACATACAACATGCAGTTGCTGCAGGATGGCGTAAATGCTAGTAAGATGGCTGAAGATCATACGTTCACTGAACTACGTGTAACTGCAAAAGATGTATTTGATGTGGTAATGAGTTCAGGTGGAGGATTTGCAGCGATTTTAACGCCTGATAAATAAATCAGATTCAGCAGAAATAGCAAAGCCCCTGTATTGCAGGGGCTTTGCTATTTAAAACAATATGTCATTTTTTTATACGCAAATCTTAAGTTTCAGTAAGTAATAATGAACAATCGGTTGCACTGAATTAATTTACTGAATGCGGTATCTTTAGAAACATATAAATGTTCAATATTTTTCTGATTTGAATTTACAATTAATGATGACGAAAAATAATCTCCTTTTTGTTTGCATAGCGACAATTTGCCTTGGTTCAGTTCATAGTCAGCAAATAGTAAAACAAAAGCCTAATATTATTTATATCTATGCAGATGACCTTGGTTATGGCGAGCTGGGGTGTTATGGCCAGCAAAAAATAAAAACACCTAATCTTGATCAAATGGCAAAAGAGGGGATGCGTTTTACTCAGCATTATACTAGCACGCCGGTATGTGCACCTGCACGTTGTATGCTGATGACAGGAAAACATGGGGGACATTCATATATACGGGGGAATTATGAATTGGGCGGCTTTGAAGATAGTACTGAAGGGGGACAAATGCCCTTGCCAGAAGGAACATTCACCATTGCGCATTTAATGAAAAAAGCGGGATATGTTACAGGCGCAATAGGTAAATGGGGGTTGGGTATGAGCAACACAACCGGCGATCCCGGTCAACAGGGCTTTGATTATTTTTATGGTTACCTGGATCAGAAACAGGCGCATAATTTTTATCCGACACATTTATGGGAAAACGGGAAGAAAGAGCAATTGAACAATCCCTTTATTTATGTACACAGATCAATCCCTGAAAATTCTCCCGGTTCAGCATTCGATTATTACAAGGGAAATGATTATTCCCTGACTAAAATGGCAGAGAAAACACTTGATTTCATCCGGCAGAATAAGAACAAACCTTTTTTTCTTTACCTGCCTTATACAGGTCCTCATGTTTCTTTACAGGCACCTGAAGAAGCCATTCATGAATACATTGGATTGTTTGATGAAAAGCCATACTATGGAGAAAATGGATATGCACCGTCAAAATATCCTTTATCAACATATGCTGCCATGATTACGTATATGGATAAGCAAATTGGAAGAATAATGACTTTGCTGAAAGAATTGAAACTGGACGAAAGCACATTGGTTATGTTCAGCAGTGATAATGGCGCAACATTTGACGTTGGCGGAGTGAAAACAGAGTTTTTTAATAGTGTTGGCGGATTAAGAGGGCGCAAACAGGATTTATATGAAGGAGGAATCAGGGAGCCATTTATTGTGCGTTGGCCGGGAAAGATTGCTGCAGGTAAAACATCATCACTCATCTCGGCTCAGTACGATTTGCTTGCAACCTTATCTGATTTAACAGGCATCAAAGCTGTAAAGAATGATGGAATTTCTTTTCTGCCAACATTAACCGGAAGGGATGAACAGCAAAAAAAACATGAATACTTGTATTTTGAATTTCCTGAAAAAAGCGGCCAGGTAGCCATCAGGATGGGAAAATGGAAAGGAGTGAAATCAAACATGAAGAAAAATAAAAATGCTCCATGGGAAATATATGATCTTGGGATGGATGAAAATGAAAAAACAGATGTATCAGCTCAACACCCCGAACTGGTTCAGCAATTTGAGTTGATTCTGAAAAAGGAGCATCAGCCTTCTCACCTTCGTGAATGGGAATTTATTGATCCGAAGTTTATAGAAAAAGGACAAATCAATTAAAACATGATTTGTCCTTTTGGAGCGGAGAGAGAGGGATTCGAACCCCCGGACCTGTGACAGTCAACGGTTTTCAAGACCGCCGCATTCGACCGCTCTGCCATCTCTCCGCGGCAAAAGTAAGGTTACAGATTTTATCTCCCAAATTCTTGTAAAAAAGAAAAAAGAAGGGCGGCTGAAACAGCCGCCCACAAAGGATTTTAGCGAAAAAAAATTTTATTATTTGGACTCGTTTTCTTCGATTTTATCCACCACAACCACCAGATCTTTCAGACTTACAGTAATCGGGATGGTGCCTAATTGTACCACGGCATTCTTGCCCCTGATTTCTTTTACAATACCTACCTGGCGGTTACGGGTCATTTTTACTTTAACCCCGGGAACAATATCTCCACCAACTTCAGTAAACTTTTCGTTGAGCTTTTTATCTTTCTTTTCAGCCACCTGTTTTTGTCGCTGATCAAAGAGCAGGGCATTAATCTGCTTCATTACCTCGGCTTTATTATCGCTGCGTTTCCATTCCTGTACAATGGCTTTCAGCTTGCGGTCCATATCCTTGAGGTAGGCAAGACGGTCTTCGGTAATTTTATTCTGCTGTTTTAATAGTTCAACCTGCTGCTGGTGTTTTTCTTTGTTCAGCACCTGTTCCATTTCTTTCTTCAGCCGTTCGTTTTCTTTCAGTAGCCGATGCAAATCTTTTTCTTTCTTTTCAATCTGCCGCAGATCGCTTTCAGCCGAGTTCAGCAGTTTATCTAAACGGAAATGATCTTCATCCACCAGCTTTCTTGCACGGTCAATTAACTGTTTGCTCAAACCAATCCGTTCAGCAATAGCAAATGTGTATGAACTGCCTGGTTTTCCGAGAATGAGTTTATAAAGAGGTTGCAGACTTATTTCATCAAAACTCATTGCCCCGTTAATAATACCCGGTGTATGATTGGCCATTACTTTGAGGTTGAGGTAATGCGTTGTAACAATTCCCAGCGAATGTTTTTTTACCAGCTCCTGCAAAATTACTTCGGCAAAAGCACCACCAAGATTAGGATCACTTCCGCTACCCAGTTCATCAATGAAAAACAAAGTGCGGCCGTTGGCTGTTTCCATGAAATGTTTCATGTGCAGCAAGTGGCTGCTGTAAGTACTGAGATCGTATTCAATACTCTGCGTATCGCCGATATGAATCATGATCTGTTTGAAAATGCCAAACTCACTATCAGGATGCACTGGCACAAGCAAACCACTCTGCACCATCAGTTGCATCAATCCAACGGTTTTCATTGTGACCGTTTTACCACCGGCGTTAGGTCCCGAGATCACCAGTATCCTGCTTTTTTCATCAAGACGGATATTGGTGGGAATGGTTTCTTTCTGATTTTTCCTGTTGTACAATAACAATAATGGATGATATGCATTGCGCAGCTGAATAATGGCTTTATCCGTAAGCATGGGATAATTCGCCTGCATATCAACACCAAGTTTAGCCTTTGCACGGATGAAATCATATTCACCCAGAATGGTATGGTAAGTTGTGAGCAGTGAAGCATACACCGAAAGCTTTTGTGTTAATTCACGCAGGATGCGGTACACTTCACGCTTTTCTTCATTTTCCAGGCTGAAGATATCGTTGTTGAGTTCAATGGTTTCTTCCGGCTCAACAAAAACCGTTCTTCTTGTTTCGCTTTCGCCATGCAGAATGCCTTTCACCTGGCGCTTCTGTTCAGCATACAGGGCAACAACCCTTCTGCCACTCAGGAACGATTCTTCAATATCTGCCACGTATCCCTGCTTCTGCAATTTCTTCAATACCTTTTCAAATTCACGGCGAAGTTCATTACGCTTCCGGTATAAATTCATGCGGATGTTGCTTAACTCTTCGCTTGCATCATCCTTTACAATTCCTGTTGAATCGAGCACGTCATCAATCAGCTCAAGAATTACTTTTTCAAAATAAGTTCCTTCAATTACATTGGTTAAAGCAGGGTAGGCGCGTCTCCTGTCTGCATCAAACCAGCGGAAAATGCTTTGTGTGTTTTCTGCCAGTTTGCGGATCTGCATCAGCTGTTCTTCTGTAAGCACCGCACCGGGAATGGACAACAGTTTTAATTCACGGGAAAGATTGAGAATATAATCGGTAGGAAAATATTGCCCCTGCTGCTGCAGCAACATCATTTCATAACTCTGCTGCAGTTCCAGCTGAATGTATTCTTTACGGGTATGGATACGCAGGTTCTGAGCTTTGTCTTTGGCATATTCGGTTTTACAATGCTCGTATAACAAAGCCTTTACTTTATCAAATTCCAGCTGCACCAGTGCAGAATCGGGGAAAAATTTAATCACCTGCTCAATCCTTTTTTTGTTGCCGGCAAAGGTAATTCTTATGAGCTTCTGTTGCGTCGCACACTTTTACGTTCAGTAATTCTATTGCGAAAAGCGATAGCCGGAGGCTGGTAGTGGGTACTTATAGCCAGTAGTGTTTAACTAATAACGACCAATGCTGCCGGCTTTTTCATCATACGTTAAAGCAATTTTAAATTCAAAACCACTCTTTGGGAACGGCCTGATTTTCGCCGTATATTGCAGGTTGCCAAAAAACAAACGATATGTGGAGTAAATTCTTAATGAGTATTTCAGTAGCCATTGGCTCGTTTTATTTTGTTGCATGTACAACAGGCGAAAGTAAAAACAGAATTATGAATGAAGATACAAGCATGAATGCATTTACTGATACGGCTACATTTGGAGGCGGATGTTTCTGGTGTACAGAAGCCATTTTTGAACAGGTGAACGGTGTGCTGAAAGTAAGCAGTGGCTATTGCGGCGGGCACGTAAAGAACCCCACTTATGAAGAAGTATGCAGCAAAACTACCGGACACGCAGAAGTGATACAAATTGTGTTTGATCCGCAAAAGGTATCATTTGATGAGCTGCTTGAAATTTTCTGGCAAACACATGATCCCACCACACTGAACAGGCAGGGCAATGATGTGGGGCCGCAGTACAGAAGCTCTGTCTTTTATCATAATGAACAGCAAAAAGAGAAAGCAGAAAAATACAAAGCTGAACTGGATAAAAGCGGGGCATTTGATAAACCGGTTGTGACAACTATCGAAGAGTATAAAAACTATTCAGAAGCGGAAGATTATCATCAGAATTATTACAAGCTTAATAAAAATTCAAATCCTTATTGCTACTATGTGATTAAACCCAAACTGGAAAAGTTTGAAAAAGTGTTTAAAAACAAAATGAAAAAAAATTAACCTGGTTGTATAAATAAAGAAAGGGCGTGCCTTCGGCATGCCCTTTCTTTATTTTAAAACTTTATTAAAGCATCTCTACAATTTTTGTTTCGGGCATTTGTGCATTTCGCATGGAAATGCTTCTTACAGCAGCAGCTGTAAATTCTTCAAATGCTTTCTTGGTAATTTCTTCATCACTTGCCATAACAGGTTTGCCGTTATCGCCACCTTCACGGATGCTTTGTACAATCGGAATCTGTCCGAGGAAATTCAGTTCAAATTCATCGGCCAGTTTTTTGCCACCTTCCTTACCAAAGATGTAATACTTGTTATTGGGTAATTCAGCAGGAGTGAAGTAAGCCATGTTTTCAACCAGGCCAATAATAGGCACTTTAATCTGCGCCTGGCCAAACATTGCAACAGCTTTCTTCGCATCGGCCAATGCAATATCCTGTGGTGTGGTAACAACAATTGCTCCGGTAACCGGTACAGTTTGTACAAGTGTTAAATGAATATCGCCGGTGCCTGGAGGCATATCAATCACTAAATAATCCAGTTCCCCCCAAAGTACATCGGTCACAAATTGCCTGATGGCGCTGCTGGCCATTGGGCCTCTCCATACAATCGCATCTTTTTCATTTACCAGTAAACCAATACTCATGAATTTGATACCGTACTTCTCCATAGGAACAATCATTCCCTTGCCATCAACATCTGTCATTTTCGGACGTTCACCTCTTACGCCAAACATCATAGGTACACTTGGTCCGTAAATATCAGCATCCATTAAACCAACCTTTGCACCATTCTGTGCAAGTGCCAGAGCAAGGTTGGCACTAACGGTGCTCTTACCTACGCCGCCTTTACCACTTACAACTGCAATGATATTTTTCACCTGTGGTAAAACAGCTTGTGCGTCTTTACGGTTGCTGGTTGTATTGGAAGCAAAATTGATCATCACCACGGCATCTTTATTCACCAGCAGGTGAATAGCGTTTGTAGCAGCATGGCCCATCATATCTTTCATGGGGCAGGCAGGTGTGGTTAATACAATCGTGAATGTTACTTTATTACCATCTATCTCAAGATCCCTGATCATATTGAGAGTTACAAGGTCTTTTCCCAGGTCGGGTTCCTGTACATTGCTCAATGCTTGCAGCACTTGTTCCTTAGTCATATTTTGAATACTATTTGTTAAAAAAAGATTGAAGAGTGCAAAATTAACTGATATGCTCTTTCATTTCATGAGTCAAATCATGTTTTCCTCTTATTTTTGAGGCCCATGAAGAAATTTCTACTGTTAGCTGTTATTGTATCATTTCTTGCACCCGTTGTGGCCAAAGCCCAGTTTGAATCCATGAAAGATTCAGTAGTTCAGTTGTATGGTGTTGTGATGACTGCAGATAGTCTTCGTGGTATTCCTTCCGTTACAGTAAAGCTCCGCAACCAGAACCGGGGAACTTATACAAACGAACAGGGTGTGTTCAGCCTGGTGGTTTTAAAAGGAGATATTATCGATTTTACCAGCGTGGGTTTTAAACCCAAGGCTGTTGCCATACCTGCCAATCTCGAAGGCAATTCGTTCAGCATTATACAATTGATGGTGGTTGATACAGTTTATCTTCCTGCAACAATTATTAAGGCAAGACCAAGGAGAGAACAGTTTGAACGGGAATTTATTGCTACCAATGTTCCGGATGATAAAATTGAAATAGCCCGGCAGAATACCAAAACTGCACAGTCAAGAATACTCATGCAATCTATTCCACGGGATGGAAGAGAAAGTTCTTCGTATGTACAACGGCAGGCAGCCCAGCAGCAATACTACAGCGGCCAATACAGACCTCAGAATATTTTTAACCCTGTTGCCTGGAAAGAGTTTATTGATGCATGGAAACGGGGCGATTTTAAAAAGAAAGAGTAACCTTCACTGTTAGCATCCTTTCAGCTGCAATTTATAATGTATTTGTAGAGATAAAGTTTCATTTGCACATTTCAAATGATTTATGTTATTGCATTATCTGACATATATCCGTTCATTTCAATATTTCTCTTTTCTTATATTGCAGTAATAAAAATAATTGTATGAAACAGATTGCTGTAATTGGTGCAGGTACTATGGGAAATGGTATTGCACATGTATTCGCCCATGCAGGATTTAATGTAAATCTTATTGATGTAAATCCAAGTCAGTTGGACAAAGCCGTAAGCACCATTGCCAAAAATCTCGACCGACAGTTATCAAAGCAATTGATTACAGAAGAGCAGAAACAGGCTGCACTGCGGAATATTAAAACCACTTCTGATCTTGTTGAAGGAATAAAAAATGCAGAACTGGTTGTGGAAGCAGCAACAGAAGATATTGAACTGAAGCTGGATATTTTTGAAGAGATTGATAAAACAGCACCTGCAGGTTGTATTCTTGCTACCAATACTTCTTCCATCTCCATTACAAAAATTGCTGCTGTTACCAACAGGGCTGATATGGTGATAGGCATGCATTTCATGAATCCTGTTCCGGTAATGAAGCTGGTTGAAATCATTAATGGTTATGCAACTAAAAAAGAAGTAACCGATACTATTGTTGAACTTACAAAGCAGCTGGACAAAGTTCCCTGCGTGGTAAATGATTATCCCGGTTTTATTGCCAACCGCATCTTAATGCCCATGATCAACGAAGCTGTTTACAGTTTGTATGAAGGTGTGGCTGGTGTGGAAGAAATTGATACCGTAATGAAGTTAGGCATGGCTCACCCGATGGGCCCATTGCAACTGGCTGATTTTATTGGGCTGGATGTTTGCCTTGCAATTTTGAAAGTACTGCACGATGGATTTGGGAATCCAAAATATGCCCCTTGTCCGTTGTTGGTGAACATGGTTACTGCCGGTAAACTTGGAGTAAAAAGCGGGGAAGGATTTTACTCTTATGTTGCAGGAACAAAAGAAATGATTGTAAGCAGCAGGATGAAGAGGGTTTGATTTTTTGTTTGAAAAAAAGATCAAACAAGTTACAACGACTACCTGTTTTCCAGAGTGATTTTGGATAGTTTTTGTTCTTTTAATATTTTAATTTTTTTCCCGTTAAATTCTATTAGTTTTTCTTCAGCCATTTCGTTCATTGAACGGAACAGCGTTTCATAAACAGTTCCGGTGTAAGATGCAAGGTCTTGCCTGCTGATGATAATATCAATGTTGCCTTTATCATCTGTGCCGAATTTTTTATGCAGTGTGAGTAAAGCGTTTGCTATACGGCCCCTGACGGGCATGTGTGCAAGGTTACGCATCCTTTTTTCTGATTCTTTTAATTCAGAGGCAAAGAACATCATCAGGTGATACAGAAATTCTGTATTTACTTTCAAAGTGGTTTCAAAAAAAGGTAAATCAATGTAGCAAACATCAGTTGGCGTTAATGCAGTGGCTGATACAGGGTAAATTGTATCATTTCCCAGGCCCCTGTGACCAAATATGTCCCCATCTTTTGCAAAACGTAAAATCAGTTCTTTTTCTTCACCCCATTTTTTATGAACTTTTACCAAACCTGTATTCACAAAAAACATTCCCTTTACTTCATCTCCTTCGCAAAAAATCGTTTCACCTTTATGAAAATGAAAATGTTTACGGTTGGCCTCAAGGGCCGGCATCCATTCCTTAATTGCCTGACGGCATAAGATACACCTGTTCGAAGTACACAACTTCTTGCTTTCTTTCATAGCCGCTTTTTGTTTAACCGCAATTTAAGTACAATTACAGGATTTTAAAATTTGATCTGTAATGAATTAAAAATGATCAGTAAAGAAAGTTTCTTTTTGTTTTGATATTACAAAATCATATACCTTCAATTTCTTTAAAAATCAAACGATATGCTCAAATACACATTCCAATTTCTATTCTTGATTGCATTCTCATCACAATTGTTTTCTCAGTCTCAAACAGCTCAATGGAAATCGCTTTTTAACGGTAAAGATTTAACAGGATGGATGCCTTTAAACGGTAAAGCAAAGTTTGAGGTTTCAGGTGGAATGATTGTAGGCACAACAGTTGAAAAAGAACCAAACTCTTTTCTTGCAACTGAAAAGAAATATGGCGATTTTATACTTGAATTTGAATTTAAACTTGACGATCATCTCAATTCGGGTGTTCAGTTCAGGAGTGAAAGCAGGCAGGATTACATGAATGGCAGAGTGCATGGTTACCAGTTTGAAATTGATCCCTCACCACGTGCATGGACTGCCGGTATTTATGATGAAGCAAGACGGGACTGGCTTTATCCAATGGATTATAATCCCGCAGTGAAACCTCAGTTTCAACTGCACAAGTGGAATAAAGCAAGAATTGAATGTATAGGAAATTCAATCCGCACTTTCCTGAATGGAAAACCTGCAGCAAATCTTGTGGATGATATGACGAAAGAGGGCTTTATTGCTTTGCAGGTTCATCAAATTGGTAGGGCAGAAGATGCCGGCAAAAAAATTTACTGGAAAAACATCCGCATTCAAACAACAAATCTTAAGCCTGCTGCAACAGGTGATGTTTTTGTGGTAAATCTTCTGCCCAATAACATATCTGAGCAGGAAGAAAAAAATGGTGTAAAACTTTTGTGGGATGGTAAAACAACAAATGGATGGAGAGGGGCTTACAAGGCTGATTTTCCTGAAAAGGGATGGGAAATAAAAGACGGCATACTTTCAGTTTTGCCGTCGGACGGAAAGGAATCAACAAATGGTGGCGATATTATTACAGAAAAAAAATATTCAGCATTTGTTCTGCAATTTGAATTTAAGATGACCGATACTGCCAACAGCGGAGTGAAATATTTTGTTACAGAATCTGAAAAGAATTCAGGATCTGCAATAGGGTTGGAATTTCAGATACTGGACGATGATAAACATCCTGATGCAAAACTGGGCAGTATCGGAAACCGCACACTTGGTTCGTTATACGATCTCATACCATCAGTAAAAGAGCCCAGGGCCAGGAGAAAAATCGGAGAGTGGAACAGGGGTATGGTGGTTGTTTATCCTGATGGAAGAACAGAACATTGGCTCAACGGATGGAAAATGTTAGAATACAAACGTGGGGCACAGTATTATTATGCATTGGTGGCAAAAAGCAAGTACGCTGTTTGGCCCAATTTCGGAATGGCCGAATCGGGATATATTCTGTTGCAGGATCATGGAAATAAAGTTTCATTCAGAAGTATTAAAATTAAAGAGCTGAAATAATATTGTATAACAGATTTATAAAGTATAAAATGAAAAAATCACGCAGAGAGTTTATTCAGCAATCGGCATTAGCAGGTGCAGGATTGTTGCTTGCAAATAATAGCTGGAGTGCCGCCAGTTACAGAAGAATTATTGGTTCAAACGACAGGGTTAGAGTTGGTGTGGTGGGCTTTTCCGACAGGTTTAAAAATTCGTTGTTCCCTTCTTTTCAGAATCATTACAAAGAACTGAATTTTGATATTGTTGCTGTATCTGATATCTGGAAACTGCGCAGAGAAGAGGGCGTTGCCTACCTGAAAGAGAAGATGGGACATGATATTGCAGGGTTTATCAATAATGACGCTTTATATAATTCTAAATCGGTAGATGCAGTTTTTATCAGTACTGCCGATTTTCAACATGCACTGCATACCATTGAAGCTGTTAAAGGTGGTTGTGATGCTTATGTGGAAAAACCGTTTGCCGAAACAATGGCTGATAACCGGGCTGCATTAAAAGCTGTAAAAGCAACAGACCGGATTGTTCAGATCGGATCACAACGCAGAAGCGGAACAAATTATATTGCTGCTGCTAATTATATTCAGCAAGGCAAATTCGGAAATATTACGATGGTGGAATTAACCTGGAATGTTAATCAGCCCGGACGTTGGAGAAGACCTGCACTTGTTGCAAAAGCTTTTGAGAAGGATATTGATTGGAAACGTTTTATATTAAACCGGCCATTTGAGCCATTTGATGCAAGGAAATATGTTGAGTACCGTTTGTTCTGGCCATATTCTTCGGGTATGCCAGGCCAGTGGATGAGTCACCAGATTGATACTGTTCACTGGTTCAGCCAGTTGAAATATCCACGAAGCGTAACTGCCAACGGAGGCATTTATATGTGGAAAGATGGAAGGAAAAACTGGGATACAACAACTGCTGTATTTGATTATGGCGATAAGAAAAATGAAAAAGGTTTCCAGGTTATTTTTTCTTCACGTATGCACAATGGAGATGAACATCCGTCCGAAATCTATTTTGCAAATGGTGGTGAACTGAATCTTATTACCAATACTATTTCACCAAAAGGGGGATTACAACAAAGAGATGCTGATGCAATGGGAATGAAATCAAATTTACTCCCGTCTTTAAATCTCTCAGAAATTTCTGAAACAGTTCTGGCATCTGCAAATACAGGTGGCGATGTTCTTACTTCCAATCATGTACGTAACTGGATGGAGTGCATCAGAACAAGAAAGCAGCCCAATGCATCGGTTGAAGCAGGGTATAATCATTCTATAGCATGCATTATGACCAATGCTGCTGTACATTCAGGAAATAAAGCAACCTTTAACGAACAAACACAGGAAGTAATAGTTAACGGCAAACCTTTTATTTATTAATATGACAAGTAATCAACGGTTTACTGCTTTAGATGTTTTTCGTGGAATGACTGTGTGTTTTATGATAATCGTAAATACTCCGGGTAATGGAGATACTTCATTCGCACCACTTCATCATGCGCAATGGCATGGCTTTACTCCAACAGATCTTGTGTTTCCTTCTTTTTTATTTGCTGTGGGAAATGCTTTGAGTTTTGTTATGCTGAAATGGGCAAGTAAAACGGATGGTTATGTTATTGGCAAAATTCTCAAGCGAACGCTCATCATTTTTTTGCTGGGTTATTTAATGTACTGGTTTCCGTTTTTCAAACTCGACAAGGATCTCAATATCATTTCATTTCCAATTTCTCAAACAAGAATTCTGGGTGTATTGCAGCGAATTGCTCTTTGTTACGGCATTGCAGCAGCAATGATCTATTTCCTGAAAGCCCGCACTTCAGTTATTATCAGTATCATTTTCCTTATTGGATACTGGTTGGTTTTATTGTTTTTGGGTGAAGCAGGAAAGGAGTTTACAGCAGCAGGAAATGTTGGCCAGAAAATTGACTTGTGGCTTTTTGGAGCCAGTCATTTGTATCATGGTGAGGGGATTCCGTTTGATCCCGAAGGACTGCTGAGTACTTTGCCTGCAGTTGTTAATGTTGTTGCAGGGTACCTTGTTGGTAAGTTTATCCAGGAAAAAGGAAAAACGTATGAGGTTTTGTCTAAACTTCTGCTTGCCGGATTTACATTACTGGTGATTGCTTACTTCTGGGATTTTGTTTTCCCGATCAACAAAAAATTATGGACAAGTTCTTTTGTGCTTTATACAGTTGGACTTGATTGTATTATTATAGCTGCAATCATTTATGTTATAGATTTCTTGGGAAAAACCAAATGGACATACTTTTTTGAAGTGTTTGGAAAAAATCCGCTGATTATTTATCTGATCAGTGAATTGCTTGTGCCTGTTTTGTATTACATACATGTTGATAAAGAAACTTCCTTATACCCATGGATTTATAACACTGTATTTGTTCATGTTGGCGCTTATGTTGGTTCGTTGTTGTTTTCTGTTGTTTATATGTTACTTTGCTGGTTTATTGGTTATGTCATGGACAAAAAGAAAATATATGTTCGTGTATAGCTGGTAACATCATTTTTAATTGAAGTGTATGACACCTGAAAGAAAAGAGCGCTTGCTTTCTGTTTTAAATAAACGTCAGCCCGATCTTACAGTTGTGCTGGAAAATGTTTTCGACCCGCACAATATTTCTGCAGTTATGCGTACCTGCGATGCTGTTGGCATTCAGGAAATTTATGTGCTGACCAACAAAATACCCCGCCACAAAAAATGGGGAGCCAGAAGTTCATCCAGTGCTGCAAAATGGTTAACTGTACATCAGTATTCCGATGCTGAAGAATGCTTTCGGGCTGTAAGAAAAAAATATTCAAAAATATATACCACACATTTAAGCAGTGATGCAGTGAGTTTGTATGAAATTAATTTCACTCAAAGTGTGGCATTGGTTTTTGGTAATGAACACGCAGGTGTGAGTGAAGAAATCAGGGCATTGGCCGATGGGAATTTTTTAATTCCGCAAATGGGAATTATTCAATCGCTCAATATTTCCGTTGCATGTGCGGTGAGTATTTATGAAGCGTTACGTCAAAAAACACTTGCAGGACATTATCAAAAACAAAGGCTAGATAACCCAACATATCATCAGCTATTAAATGAATGGGGCTTTCTTGCTGATGAGCAGGATACAATTCAGGAAGAAATAAAGTAATTTTAAGCAATGCGGAAATTGCTTCTTACAATTCTTGTTTGTTTATCAATAACGGTTAATGCACAGACTGTTCAACGATGGAAAGCGGAGGATTTGCTTGCATATGCTGAACAAAGTGATTCGGCTCTTGTAATTAATTTCTGGGCTACATACTGCAGCCCATGCATTGCAGAGTTGCCCTGGTTTCACACGATTACGGCCAGGTACAAATCACAAAAAGTAAAATTGCTGCTTGTAAGTCTTGACTTTGAAGAAATGTTCCCGCAGCGAATTATTGAATTTGCCCGTAAAAGGAAATACTCAGCAAAAATTGTATGGCTTGATGAAGAAAAGCCCGATGAGTTCTGTCCAAAAATTGATAAAAGATGGACAGGTTCAATGCCGGCAACTTTGTTTTTTAATAAAAAAAAGGGCTACCGTAATTTTATAGAAGCTGAAATGAAGCCGTCAGACTTAGAAAAGGAAATCAGAATAATGCTTGGTTTTGCTGACTAAATAACTTTTATGATTTCCGTTTAATTCCGCATCCCATTGCTTTGGATATTTGCATACTTACTTTTTTGCCGGTTACAGTTTCGTCAATTGCCTGTTTCAGGTGGTATCTTGTGCTTTCGCCGGGAGTTTTGGGATTGTCTGTAATGGCACCATGGTACACAAGCTTCATTTCTTTATCAAACAAAAAACATTCAGGTGTAACCCTTGCACCAAAAGCATCGGCCATTGCACTGTTTTCATCAATTGCATACGGCCATTGATAATTTTGCGCAGCAGAATATTCTTTCATCTTTGCAGGTGAATCTTCTTTTTCTCTCTGTGCCTGGTTTGAATTAAGAATAATTACACCAATGTTATTTTGTGCAGCATATTGCATTCCTTCTGCAGCAACCTTTTGATTTTTGATGACCCAGGGGCATGTATTGCAACTGAAAATAACAAGCAAGCCATTTTCCTTTTTTACATCGCTGAAAGAAACATCAGTATTATCTGTTGCTTTCATCTTTTTTTCCGGCATTGGAATTTTACTTCCAATAGCGAGTTGTTCATCCGGCGGGTTTACTGAAAATACAGACAGGAATATGCTTAAAAAAAGAAGGAGTTTCATTTTTTTTAATCTGAATTTACAAACAAATTTCCGGTAACGCAATGGCTGAAACTCACAGCAGCCTTTGATCGGATTGCTTTTTCAACACTTTGATACTTACATTCAGTTCAAAGCCAATGAGTAATACTGTGGCAATGGAGTTGATAAAAATCATCAGGATCAGGATCGTTCCGATTGAACCATAAATACTGTAAGAAGCAAAATTATTGATCCAGAACGAAAAGATAAATGTAAAAACAATAATGAGGAAACTGGCCACAATTGAGCCCGGTGAAATGAGTTTCCATTTTTTTTCAACTGAGGGAGCGTGACGGTAAATAAATGCAATGGAATAAAAAAACAATCCAACTATTATCACCCATCTGAAAACAATAATGAGCCATTTAACCAAGACGTTGCTGATGTCAAGTTGTTTCAGCAGCCAGTTGAAAAGAGTGCCCTGTGTAATGAGCAGCAGCATGCTTGCTACAAAAATGAGTATGATGATAAAAGTGAGCCTGATAGCTTTCCATCTGTAAGCAAAAAATACCTGGCTTTCTTTTTCGTGTATTGAACGGTTAAAACTATGGATAATACCAAGCACTGCATTGGAAGAAAAATATAAGGATGTAACAAAGCCAATTGACATGAGGCTGTTTTTGGGCCGCCGGAAAAAATCATCCAGAAAATTTTCAACAATATTTCTGGTTGCTTCGTTGGGGGTAAGATCCCGTATAAAGCCATTTACTTCGTTATAAAAAAGTTCAGCAATCGGGAACAGCGGAACTAACGAGAAAAGAAATATACAGGCAGGAGGGATAGCCATGATAAAGTTGAAAGATATGGCTGCTGCTCTTTGATTAAATCCTACTTTTCGCATCTGTTCAAAAAAGAAAACCACCACATCATAAAGTGAAATACCTTCAAATCCCGGAGGTTTCCATCGTTTGCTGAACCGGATTAATGATCTTACAACAGGTAAGCGGTATATAAATTCACCAATATTCATTCCTTACAAAGTACACATTTTTTTGCCATGTTATTTAATGTTCATACTGTCAAGCCATTGCTGATAATTCTTTGCGTTTTGTGCATGTTCTGTATCTGTTGCGGCAAAAGCATGATGACCATTACTGTTAGCTTTGGCACAGAAAAAAAGGTAATTGGTTTTTGCCGGATTTAAAACTGCGTCAATTGTTTTTTCAGATGGGGTACAAATAGGGCCGGGAGGAATTCCTTTGTTTTTATATGTATTGTATGGCGATGAAGCTGTTGAATTAATGTGTCCAAATAAAATTCGTTTAAGTGAAAAATCGCCTACAGCAAATTTAACAGTTGGATCTGCACCGAGATACATTCCTTTTTTCAGTCTGTTAATATAAACACTGGCAATAATTGATTTCTCATCATCCTGAAGCGTTTCTTCTTCAACAATAGATGCAAGTGCATAAACCTGTTCGGGTGTAAAACCAAGTGCCCGGGCTTTTTGTTTGCGCTCGTTAGTCCAGAATTTTTTTCGTTGTTCATTGAGCCTGGAGAAAATTTTAGAAGGACTGCTGTTCCATAAAATTGAATACGTGTTTGGAAAAACAGCCGTCATGACTGTGTTTGTATCCAATCCAAATTTTTTCAGTGTATCGTTATTGCTGATGTAGTTTATGAAAAGTGCTGAATCAGACTCAAACTTGCGGCCTGCTAATGCTGCAAAATCCTTTTTGGTACGAAGTTTTGTAATAACAAAGTTTACCGGTGTTTGTGATCCATTCCGCAATTTCCTGATAAGCGAAAAAAGACTGCTGCCTTTTGCAATTTCGTATCTGCCGGGACGAAGCCTTTGCCATACCTTTAGTTTGGTGGCTGCAAATTCAAATAAGCTTGTGTTTTTCAAATAGGATGAATCTTTTATTGCAGACATTACATCCTGCTTTGAACTCTTCCCGGTGTAGATATACAGGTATTTTTTTGAATCGTTGAAGTTTGTTCCCGGGCCAAAAAATTTATACGCAAAAAGCAACACAACTACCAACACAAATGCAACAATTAAACTGAGAACTTTTTTCATATTGAGTATTTCAAATGCAATAAAAGCAATTTGTAAACTGGTATAACTGCATAACAATTGTTGAGCCAATTATACAAGGCTAAAATAAAATAAAAAACCCCGACCAACCGGACGGGGTACAATAAAATATTTTGTAAACTTATTTTGAAGGACTTTGAGCTGGGAAAGGAACGCTGTTGTTAGCAGGTGCTTGCTTTACCGGCTGGTTTGTGGGCACTTTTTCAATGCTGCCAGAACCAGCTTTGCTTTCAGTACTTGATATAAAAAAACTGGAAACAAGGCAAAGAATTCCAACAATGGCCGCAAACAGCCATGTGCCTTTTTCAAGAACATCTGTAGTTTGTTTAACGCCCATAAACTGGGTGCTGAAACCAGCTACAGAACCACTCAATCCACCGCCTTTGGGGTTTTGAACCAGTACAACAAATCCTAATAAAGCACTGGCTAATAATACCAGTATGAGAAATAACCAAGTCATTGTTTATGATTTTAATTCTTCAATTCGGGACGCAAAGTAAGCGCTTTTTTCGGGATGCAACAAACTTAATTTGTTATATAATTCAATGGCTTGGGGCAGTTTTCCCTGTTTAACAAGCACATCTGCCATTGTTTCTGTAATAACGTCTTTCTGCAGGTTACTTTCGGAGGCTTTGTTTACCACCGCTTTTTCTTCCTTTTCATTTAGTTCCTGCTTTTCCTCTACGTAGATTTTTTTCATGGATTTGAGCCATTGGGTGAAGCTTTTTACCTGCTGACCGAGTTTGTCATTGCCCAATTTATCTTCCTGCAGTTTAATTCCCTGCGAGGCAAAGTAATCTACTGTATGATATGGTTCGAAAACAATTACGGGTTCAGGTTTTGTTACAATGCCCGGCGTTGTTTCAACTATTTCTTTTGCTTCAGAAGCCTGGATTATTGCGTGGGCGTTGGAAACAATTTCCTCTTCTGACTGTAGCAGATGTTCTTCTTTTTCATTCTCTGCATTGATCAGTATTTCAGCATCAAGTACGGCATCGGTTACAGGCGCATCCAGTTCTTCTTTCATCAGTTCGGCTTCAAGAATGGTTTCAGCATCCAAAACGGAATCATTTATTTCAGCATCTTTTTCTTCTCTCAGTGTTTCAGCTTCTATTAATGCCTCGGCATCAAGCACAGCATCCGAAACCGGTGCAGAAAATTCTTCCTTCAATATTTCTGATTCAACTAAAGCTTCAGCATCAATGGCCGCATCGGTTTCATCAATTAATCTGTCTTCGTTGGTAATGCCAGATTCCACAGTTTCCTCCGCCGGTGATGTGTTCATAGGAGTAAACAATTTCAGCTCTTTGCCAAAAGAACAGACTGGTTGAAAAAAATGGCTGCTTTTTGTATTTGTTGGGGTGCATTTAATGGTTCGTCTCTTTTTAGTTTTGCTGCATATAATAATTGAGCTGCACCAAACCAGGGGTATTGGTAGCATAGTTGGTCCAGATCTTCAGTTGAAACTTCTTTCAACAGTTCTGGTTGATGCAACAACCGGGAAAAAAAATCAGCAGTAATCATTTCAGGCAAAATAACTGAAAAAACTACCAGTTGGAGAAAATGCGGTTAAAAATTTCATCGGTCATATTTGAAACCACCAGATCGGTCAGAGAACTTTCAGCCTGGTTTAAAGAAAGAGATGCTGAAAAATCAAAGGTTCTTGATACGTCGGCTTCAAAATTTTTCTTATCATCTTTCCGGTTTTTGAAAATAATATGAACCGTAACGTTTAAACGGTTTGTTGCGGCTTGCTGGTTTGAAATACCAGATGTGGTTACATAATAATCAGTAATCTGTCCGCTAACATCATAATCTGCTTCGTCGTTGTTTGTTTGTGTAAGCCTTGTTTGATTCACAATTTTCTGGCGGAGCTTATCGGTTAAACGCTGGCTTAATTGCGGGTTTACAATTCTTGCCCTGTTTTCAATATAATTCACCTTCACCGTTTTTATTTCGGGTGGAATTGAAACGTCTTTAAAGGAATAGCAGGAGGAAACCATCAGCCAATAGCCGACAGCCATTAGCAGAGTGATATTTGCTAATGCTTTTTTTCTGACAGCTAACAGCTTTGTCTTATAATTCTTCCAGATCATATTCTTTTAGTTTTCTGTATAAAGTTCGTTCGCTGATGCCAAGATCCAAAGCTGCATCACGGCGCTTGCTTTTGTGCTTTTTCAGCGCTTTAATGATGAGTTCTTTTTCATTGTCCATGATGTTGAGACTTTCTTCCACCTCAACATGATCCTGTATATCATTATTGTTATTGCTGATGATCATTGGCTGTGATTGAGCTGAAGCAATAACCGGCTGACTTACTTCAATGGGCTTGTGCTCCTGCACAATTGTTTCATTAAACAAATGCCCCGGCATCTGTACTGATCCTCCACCATGCTGAACCACTTCAACAAACAGTTTTTTCAGTTCAGTTACATCCCGTTTCATATCAAAAAAGAGTTTGTATAAAATTTCACGTTCATTGGCAAATTCCGCATTGCTTACTCCTGCATTAGCAGGATGAGCCAAAACCGGCAAACGGTTAAAACTTCTTTCCGGTAAAAAAGGAGAAAGATTTTTTGCGGTAATAACCTTGTTTGTTGAAAGAACAGAAATTTGCTCTGCAATATTCTTTAATTCACGCACATTACCGGGGAAAGGATAGCTGATTAACAGATTTTTTGCATCATCTTCCAGTTGTACCGGAGTTGTTTTATAACGTTCCGCAAAATCTGCTGCAAATTTTCTGAACAGGAGGGGAATATCTTCTTTACGGTCACGCAATGCCGGTACACGGATAGGAACAGTATTTAAACGGTAATACAAATCTTCCCGGAACTTGTTGTTGTGTGTGTACTCCAGTAACTCTTTGTTGGTGGCAGCAATCACACGTACATCTGTTTTCTGCACTTTGGAAGAGCCTACACGGATAAACTCACCTGTTTCCAATACACGCAGCAAACGTGCCTGTGTGCCCAATGGCATTTCTCCAATTTCGTCAAGGAAAATAGTGCCGCCATTTACAGTTTCAAAATATCCTTTGCGTGCATCAACCGCCCCTGTGAATGATCCTTTTTCATGACCGAATAATTCAGAATCAATCGTGCCTTCGGGTATAGCGCCGCAGTTAACTGCAATAAACGGGTTGTGCTTTCTTGCTGATAAGGAATGAATGATTTGTGAGAAGACTTCTTTACCCACACCACTTTCGCCATTAATCAAAACTGTTAAGTCGGTTGATGCAACCTGTATGGCCACATTCAATGCATGATTGAGGGCGGGGGAGTTGCCAATAATTCCAAACCTGTTTTTAATAACCTGTAAATCCATCTTACTTAATTTTCTATTGTACCTAACAATGTACCCTTTGTGCAATCATTTACTTTCACCATTACATAATCACCTTTCTTCAGTTCCTGGTTGTTTTTTGGGAATACAATAACCTTGTTTTGTGAATTGCGTCCCATCCAGCTGTTATCATCACGCTTGCTGTTTCCTTCAATCAATACTTTATACGTATTGCCAACATCACGTTTATTGCTTTCAAGCGAAAGTACATACTGCTTGTCCACAATTTCCTGCAAACGTCTTTTCTTCACTTCGTCGGGCACATCATCTTTATACCTTCTTTCTGCCAATGTTCCGGGACGCTCACTGTAAAAGAACATATAACTGTAATCGTACTGGCTGTAATCCATTATGCCCAGTGTATCCTGGTGCTCTTCTTCCGTTTCGGAACAAAAGCCGGCAATGATATCGGAGCTGATTGCACAGTCGGGAATAATCTCCTTAATCCTGTCCACTTTTTTCATATACCATTCACGTGTATAAGTACGGTTCATCAACTGCAATATTCTTGTGTTACCACTCTGAACCGGCAGGTGGATATAGTTGCATATGTTTTCGTATTTCGCAATGGTGTGCAACACTTCATCTGTAATATCTTTCGGGTGTGATGTAGAGAAGCGTACACGCAGATCGGGTGAAACCAACGCAACCATTTCCATCAACTTTGCAAACGAAACAGTTTCATTCTTTACTTCATCCACAAAATAATAACTATCCACATTCTGCCCCAGCAGCGTTACTTCCCTGAAACCTCTATCGAATAAATCCTGTGCTTCAGCTACAACCGACTTTGCATCACGGCTTCTTTCACGGCCACGGGTAAACGGCACCACGCAAAAGCTGCACATATTATTACATCCACGCATAATGGAGATAAATGCACTTACGCCATTGCTTTCCAGTCTAATAGGTGAAATGTCAGCATAGGTTTCATCACGGCTCAGCAGCACATTCACTGCTTTTTGCCCACCACCAGCTTCTTCAATCAAGCCGGGCAATGTACGGTAAGCATCGGGGCCTACCACCATATCCACCAGCTTTTCTTCTTCCAGCAGTTTCGATTTCAGGCGTTCCGCCATACAACCCAGAATGCCAATCAGCAAGCCAGGCTTTTCTTCTTTTACTTTATTAAACTGCGATAAACGGTTGCGTACAGTTTGCTCTGCTTTTTCACGAATGGAGCAGGTATTCATGAGTATCAGGTCTGCATCTGCCAGACTTTTTGTTGCACCATACCCCACATTATTGAGAATACTGGCAACAATTTCACTATCGCTGAAATTCATGGCACAGCCATAACTTTCAATGTAAAATTTCTTTTTGTATTGGTTGGGATCGTTGGCAAAGGGAGCATATGCCTCGCCTTGTCTTGCCTCATCATGAACTTTGGTATCGGTCGTCATTTCCATCATTATCTAACTCAAATTGAGCAGGCAAAGTTAGTAAAATCAAAACGATTTGGTGACATATTGGCAGCATTTGATGCCGCTGATGGAATAAAACCGGACTGTATTACTTACCAAAGCTATTTTTGCTGCACATCAATCATCGGCAATTGTTTTGAAATCATTTTTCCTGATACCTGTACTCAGTTTCCTGTTCTTGTTTCATGTGTCGGCACAGCAGGTGCAAAAAAAGGATGGAGGTATTATAATCGGCTCAGTACTCGATTCGGCCAGCCAAAAGGCCATTGTGGGAGCAACTGTGTCGGTAATCCCGTTTAAAGATTCTTCAAAACTTTCAGCTTTTCTTACCGATAAAAACGGGAGTTTCAGCTTTAGCAACCTTGAATTCGGCTATTACAGGTTAAAAATTACTGCTGTTGGTTATCGTACAAAAATGCTTGACAGTATTTATCTCCGTACTGAACGTTCTGATTTTAACCTCAATGATCTCTATCTCAGCAATCAATCACTTGAATTGACAGAAGTAGTTATTTATGCTGAAAAAACATTAATTGAATCGAAAGAAGGAAACATCACTTTTAATGTGGGCGAAAGTGCCCTGAGTAATGGCAGTACAGCAACTGAACTTTTAAAGCAAACACCTTTGGTAACAACTGATCCCAATGGTAAAGTTTTAGTTCGTGGAAAGGAGCCAAAAATTCTGATTGATGATAAACCGGTTGAGCTGAATATGCAGCAACTGCAGGATATGCTGGAAAGTATGCCGGGCAGTACCATCGAAAAAATTGAAGTACTCACCAACCCGCCTCCGCAATATGCTAATGAACAGGGAGGTGTGATAAATATTGTTACTAAAAAAGGAAGAGTTGGTTTTAGCGGAAGAGTAAGTGTTTATTATGGTTCAAGAGGTGAAACGGGTGTAACAAGCAACTTTAATTACCGCAGGCAGGGCTTTGCGTTAAATTTTACTGCAGGTGCAGGTTTAAATCAATATCAAACAGATGGTTACAGTAACCGTACAAATATTTATACCGATTCAACAAACCAGTTTAAAACAAACAGTTCTTCATTGAACAAAAATACAAGGCCAAATTTCCGTTTGAATGTTGATTATGACATCAATAAATATAATATTCTCAACTTTGTTGCTGCGTATAATCAAAATGATTTTGATAACAACGGTTTTACCCGTTACAGAAATATCAACCGTTTTAATGCGCTTTATAAAATGAGTGAGCGTACAATTGAAACCGATGGATATAACCGCAATCCTTCTTTCAATTTTACCTATACAAGAAAGGGCAAAACTCCTGGACAAACATTGCGTATCATTACCGGCTATCATATAGGATGGAACAGAAATGTCCGGGATTTCTTCCAGCAATTTTTTAATCCTGACGAAACACCAAACGGAATTGACAGCACACAAAAGCAATCAAACAAAACAAATAACAATACTTTCAGTGTTACCGTATCCTACGACAAACTTCTTGCTAATAAAAAAACAAGTTTTTCAATAGGAGGAGCCTATGTAAGGAATAACAGTCAGGTACAGCTTACAACAGAATTTCTGAAAAAACCTGATAACAGTTTGTATAAAGTTGATTTGCTCAGTAACCACTTCAGATTTCACCAGGAAGTAATCAATACACGGTTTTCAATGAAGCATCTTTTCAAGCCGGGCTTTTCAGCAAGTGCAGGTGCTGCTGTTGAACAAACGACTGTGCTGTTTGATTTAATACGTGATGCAAATACATCATTCAGCCGGTATTATAATTTTCTTCCTTTTGCCAATATCAACCGCAGCTGGAAAAACGGCACAAACCTTACGTTTGCGTACAGGCGAACCATCCGTCGTCCGGGTATTGGAGAAATGAACCCTGCCATTGATTACAGCGATCCGTACAATATCCGTTATGGAAACCCTGATTTGCTGCCAACACAATCACATACATTCGATCTTGTATCTGGTATAACGAAAACAAAATATTTCGCCAACATAGGACTTGGTTATAACCTTGTTGAAGATGTGTTCAGCCTTATCAGAACCCTGCAGCCCGATGGAAAAACAGTTGTTACATGGGATAATGTCAGCAACCGTAAAGAATACGAAACAAGTGCATGGGGAGGAATCACCATCAGCAAAAAATTACGCACAAATATCAGCGCCAGCTATATCTACAACCAATACGGCACGTTTGATAAAGTAACAAGAAAGTACAGGGACGGAGGTTCGTTTACATCCAATTTCACAACGAATTACATTGCAACAGAAATGTGGACGTTCACCGGCGCATTTACTTTTAACCGTTTTGCCAATCCACAGGGAACGGTGAAGAGCAACATCAATATGAACATAGGCATTCAAAGAAGGTTGTTTAAAAAGAAAATCACACTTACAGTAAATGCAGTTGACCCTTTTGTTCAGCAACAAAACAGGGTGTTTACCTATGGAACAAATTTTAATCTGGAAAGTTACAGCCGTACACAAACAAGAAACTACCGCATTACCCTCAGCTATAACTTCAACAAAACAAGTGTTGCAAAAAAGAAAGGCCCATCGGCAAACGAACTGCTGAAAAAGAAACTGACTAAATAAAAAAATTACTCTGCTGCATTTCCAAACTTCGCAATGAAATACTGTAAACTTCGGTATGTTGGAGTTAACGGACTTGCTTTTCGCTTCAATCAAAAACAAAACTAACAACCATCAGCCCATCATGTCTTAATTTCGCTTTGAAGATGATTATTCACTACCCTTAAATCTTAGTGATGAAGGAGAAGTTACAGCAGTTGTCGGAACAATTGGAAGGAGACCTGTTTTTCGATACAACCATCAGAACATTATATGCAACCGACGCTTCGGCTTATCGTGAAATGCCGCTGGCCGTTGCTATTCCGCATACAAAAAGCGATCTCAAAAAACTGATTGCATTTGCAGCAGCCAATCAAACATCCCTGATACCCCGTACTGCAGGTACTTCACTTGCCGGACAGGTGGTGGGCAATGGTATTGTGGTGGATGTGTCGAAATATTTTACACAGATCATCGAATTAAATAAAGACGAACATTGGGTAAGGGTTGAACCCGGAGTAATCCGTGATGAACTCAACATGTTTCTGAAACCGCATGGTTTATTCTTCGGACCGGAAACTTCTACTGCCAACCGTGCAATGATTGGTGGAATGGTGGGAAATAATTCATGTGGTTCCAACTCGGTTGTGTACAGGAGCACAAGAGAACATTTGCTGGAAGTGAAAGCGTTGCTGAGTGATGGTTCGGAAGCTGAATTTAAAACGCTGAACATTGATGAGTTTCATGCAAAATGCGAAATGGATAATCTTGAAGGAAAGATTTATAATAATATCCGCAGCCTGTTAAGCAATTACGATAACCAGGTTGAAATAAGAAAAGAATTTCCCAAGAAAACCGTTGAACGCAGAAATACCGGTTATGCCATTGACCTGCTGGTTGAAACATCGCCGTTTACTGCAGGTGGTGAAGAGTTTAATTTCTGTCAGCTCATTGCAGGTTCAGAAGGAACGCTGGCGTTTATTACTGAAATAAAACTCAATGTTGTTCCGCTGCCGCCAAAAGAAATTGGTTTGATGTGTGTGCATTTTAATTCGGTAGATGAATCACTGCACGCCAACTTAATTGGTTTGAAATACGGACCAACAGCCAGTGAACTCATTGATCATTACATTTTAGAATGTACCAAGAATAATATTCAGCAAAGCAAGAACCGCTTTTTTGTGCAGGGCGATCCTGGTGCTATTCTTGTATTTGAGTTCAGCAAAAACACAAGAGAAGAAATTCTGGAAATCACCAATAAACTGGAAGCTGAATTGCGTGCTGCAGGTTATGGTTATCATTTTCCTGTTTTGTTTGGAGCCGATACAAAAAAGATATGGACATTACGCAAAGCAGGACTTGGTTTGCTGGGTAATCTTCCCGGCGATGAAAAAGCTGTTGCGGTGATAGAAGATACAGCGGTGGATGTAAATGATCTGCCTGAATTTATCCGTGAGTTTAATGAAGTGCTGAAAAAGCATGGATTGTATTCGGTGCATTATGCACATGCAGGTTCGGGTGAAATACATCTGCGTCCAATCATTAATTTAAAAACAGCTGAAGGCAACAAACTCTTCCGCACCATTGCAGAAGAAGTTGCTACGCTGGTAAAAAAATACAAAGGTTCATTGAGTGGTGAACATGGCGATGGCCGTTTGCGTGGTGAGTTTATTAAACAAATGGTGGGAGAGAAGAACTATGAATTGCTCAAGCAGGTGAAGTATGCTTGGGATCCCAATAATATTTTCAATCCCAACAAGATTGTAGATACGCCACCCATGAACACGATGCTGCGTTATGAACCCGGACAATTTACACCGGAGTTTAAAACCATCTTTCGTTTTCATCAGCAGAATATTTTGCAGCATGCGGAGCAATGCAATGGTTCAGGCGATTGCCGCAAAACACATCTCAGCGGTGGTACCATGTGTCCATCATTCATGGCTACACGCAATGAAAAAGATACAACCAGAGCAAGAGCAAATATTCTCCGTGAATTTTTAACGCATTCAACCAAGGTAAACCGTTACGATCATAAAGAAATTTATGAAGTGATGAGTTTGTGCCTGAGTTGTAAGGCTTGTAAGAGTGAATGTCCATCGAATGTGGATATGGCCAAACTGAAAGCTGAATTCCTGCAGCATTATTACGATGCAAATGGTGTTCCTTTCCGTTCGAAGATGATTGCCAACTTTTCTGCAAGTGCAAAGCTGGGTTCTATTGCACCTTCGGTATATAATTTCTTCATGACCAATTCTTTCACCAGCAACATCATTAAACGTACAGTTGGTTTTGCAGTGAAACGTTCCATGCCGACATTATCGAAGGTTACGTTAGAAAAATGGTTTGAGAAAAATTCAAAAGTCAAAAATCAAAAGTTAAAAGAAACAAGTCAAAGCTCACGGTCAACAAACAACGGCCAACGTCGAACCGTATTTTTATTCTGCGATGAGTTTACCAACTATAACGATGCTCCAATCGGCGCAACGGCTGTTCAGTTACTGGAGAAGCTGGGTTACAATGTTGAATTGCCAAAGCATATCGAAAGCGGAAGAGCATGGATGTCGAAGGGATTGATCCGTAAAGCACAGGAAATTGCCAATACAAATATTTCATTGCTGAAAGATGTGATTACGGCTGAAACTCCTTTGATTGGTATTGAGCCATCAGCCATCTTAACCTTCAGGGATGAATATCCTGATCTTGCCAGTGATGAAAACCTGGCTGCAGCAAAAGAACTTTCGAAACATGCTTTGTTTATTGATGAGTTTTTAGCCAGAGAAATTGAAAACGGAAATATCAGTAAAGAACAGTTTACAAAAGAACCGAAGCTGATTCAGCTGCATGGCCATTGCCAGCAGAAATCGGTTGGTTCATTAGCTGATTCAGTGAAAGTATTAAGCTTCCCTGAAAATTACAAAGTGGAAACCATTCCTTCAGGTTGTTGTGGAATGGCCGGTTCGTTTGGTTATGAAAAAGAGCACTACGATCTTTCCATGCAGATAGGAGAACTGGTTTTATTCCCCACTGTACGCAAACAGGCTGATGATACAATTATTGCTGCTCCGGGAACCAGCTGCCGTCACCAGATAAAAGATGGAACTGCGAAGAAAGCATTGCACCCGGTGGAAGTATTGTTTGATGCATTAAGATGAGATCGAAACACCGATGAAGTTGATGAGAGTGATCAATGCAGATAAGAAAATAATTGTTGCTGAATTTGATTAATGTGTTCCAGGTGTGAAAAAATTCAGTGTTTCTATCCTGGTTTTTACAGCGAGCTTCTCAATGTAAGTTCAAACGGAACTTCAACCTGCTTCAATTCGTTGTTGAGAATCATTTCAGCAACTGTTTCGCCCATCTTTTTAAAATCGGTAGAAATAGTGGTGATGCCATCCAGTAAAAAACGTTTCCAGGGGGTTTCGTTGTAGGAGATTATGCCAATATGTTTTCCCACTTTAAATTTGGTTGCCTGAATTTTATCAAGCAGCACCAGCAAATCATCTTCCATCAGGTTGATGTAAACATCACCTTCGGCAATCTGTTCGTGCTTAATATTATGAATGGTTTTGTACTGGAAAGCATATTCAGCACAAAAATGCTCAAACCCTTTTTTGATTTCATCAGGGAAATACGAATAGGAGGGAAACACCAGCTTCAGCGTATGATAATGGCTCAGTTGCGGCAGGGCTGCTTTTAATGCTTCAAAAATATCATTTTCAAAATTTTCATACACGGCACCGTATTCACTTTTAATACCGGTAAGCAACTTGTCTAATAAAATCAGCTTTCCTTCTTTTATTTCATTAATAACTTCATACGCTTTTTCGCCACCTTCCAGGAAATGAGGGATGATTACATAATGCGTATAACCTTCTTTCCTGTTCTGAACCAGTTTTCTGAACAGCGAAAAGTCATTATTATAAATGTAAAAATCAATGGCAGCATGGCTGCCCAATGTTTGCACAAACGAATCGTAAATGATTTTTTTATGATCGCTGAGTTTGTTGAAAAGCAGGAACACCTTAATATCCTGCCTGATGTCGGTTTTGGAAATAAAATATCCTTTGCCCGGAACTGAACCCACAACTCCAAGCTGTTTCAGTTGCCGGTATGCTTTTTCGGAAGTATCTCTGGAAATATCAAGTTCATAACTCAGCTCGTTAATGGAAGGGAGCTGGTAATCCTTACCAATCTTACCCAGTTCAACAGCTTCGAGAATGGAGTTGACTATCTGCACATACTTGGGTGTGATAGACTGCTCATCAATATTAATGTGCCTGAAAATGTTACCAGACGACTTCATTCCAACAATAACTTTACAGTTTGCTTGTCAATAGTGATTGTAAAAGCAGGAGAGCTCTTTTTACGGGCAAAAGGTAAGCATATTTTCTTTGAATGACAGCTTTTTATACAGCTGAATGGTAACATGATGGGGCATGACAGTCAGGCGAAACCGGAAAATTAATTTTAAACTTTATTATTGTTTGCTGTATAAATTTTTGCAATGAACGTTTTACTCGGAGTTATTTTTCATTTCATAGGCGGTTTCGCTTCAGGTAGTTTTTATATCCCTTACAAAAAGGTGAAAGGCTGGCATTGGGAAAGTTACTGGATTGTTGGTGGCTTGTTTTCATGGCTGATTGTTCCGCCAATTGCAGCATATTTTACTATCCCCGGTTTTGGAGAAATCATCAGTGGCACAGCCAGTTCAGCATTAGGCATTACTTATTTATTTGGCGTTTTATGGGGCATCGGCGGTTTAACTTACGGCTTAGGTGTCCGTTACCTCGGCGTTTCGCTGGGTAGCAGCATTATCCTTGGGCTGTGTATGGTGTTCGGAGCACTCATCCCTGCTATTTACTACGATTTTAATCCTGTTGCAGGAAAAGATACTTTTTCAGCAATGATTGGTTCGCAATGGGGTTTAACAATTATTGCGGGCTTATTTGTTTGTATCATTGGCATTGTTGTCAGCGGCAAGGCGGGTATGATGAAGGAGAAGGAATTAAAAGCTTCCGGAACAGACCCGCATGGTGCAGAAACAAAAGCAGAATATAAATTTGGGCTTGGTATGTTTGTATCAATTGTATCGGGTGTGTTGAGTGCCTGTTTTAATTTTGGACTGGAGGCCGGGCAGGAAATGGCAATGGTTGCTAACGATGCATGGAAACTTGCTAATCCCGGCGAAGGTGAATTTTTGTACCGCAACAATGTTATTTATGTTGTATTACTCTGGGGGGGATTAACCACCAATTTTATCTGGTGTATGATTCTGAACGCACGCAATAAAACATTTGGTGATTATACCAATCAGAAGGCACCTTTATTTAAAAACTATTTGTTCTCTGCACTGGCGGGAACAACCTGGTTTTTGCAGTTTTTCTTCTATGGAATGGGCGAAAGCAAATTAGGCAATGGACCAAGTTCATGGATTTTGCATATGGCCTTCATTATTCTTATTGCCAACTCGTGGGGTTTGGTTTTAAAGGAATGGAAAGGGGTAAGCAAAAAGACCAAAACAACTATTACTTTGGGTATTATCATTATCATCCTTTCAGTATTACTGGTTGGTCGTGGTAACAGCCTGCACGTATAAATTGAAACAATTATGTCAACAGCAACAAAAACTTTTAAACACGTCAGCTATTTGTGGGATGAAGCAAAAGCAGCAGAACTGGCTGGCGATGAAGTAGCATTATTAGTATATCGTTCAAATCTTCTTGGTGCCGATCTGCGTTTAACCAACTATGGTGGTGGTAACACTTCATGCAAGGCAATGGCAAAAGATCCGCTTACAGGAAAAGAAGTGGAAGTGATGTGGGTGAAAGGAAGCGGTGGCGACCTCGGAACCATGAAGCGCAGCGGACTTGCAGCATTGTATGTAGATCGTTTACGCAGTCTGAAAAATATTTACCGTGGACTGGAACATGAAGATGAAATGGTTGAACTCTTCAACCACTGTATTTATGATCTTGCTTCAAAAGCACCATCAATTGATACACCTCTTCACGGTTTCCTTCCGTTCAAACATATTGATCACCTGCATCCTGATGCTGCCATTGCAATTGCAGCAGCAAAAGATGGTGAAAAAATCACGAAGGAATTATTTGGTGGAAAAATTGGCTGGGTAAAATGGCAGAAGCCTGGGTTTGAACTGGGACTGATGTTAAAGCAATGCCTGGATGAAAATCCCGGCATCCGTGGAATTATGCTTGGCTCCCATGGTTTATTTACATGGGGCGATACGGCATACGAATCATACATCAACACACTCGAAGTAATTGAGCGTTGTGCTGAATACCTCGAAGAAAATATTAAAAAACAACCAGCGGTTTTTGGCGGTGCCAAACTGCAGTCTTTACCCGAAGCCGATCGTAAGAAACAGGCTGCTGTATTAGCACCTGTTCTGCGTGGTTTCTGTTCTTCACAAAACAGGATGATTGGTCATTTTACCGATGATCAGCGTGTGCTTGAATTCATTAACTCAAATGATCTTGATCGTTTGGCTCCATTGGGAACAAGTTGTCCCGATCACTTCCTGCGCACAAAAATTTCTCCGCTTGTATTAAATCTTGAAGCAGGCGAAGAGTTGAGTGATGTAAAAAAAATCAAAGAAAAAATTGCTCCTTTATTTGAAGCATACCGTAACATGTATGCAGAATATTACAATACCTGCAAACATCCTAACAGTCCAGCAATGCGTGATCCTAATCCCGTGGTGATTCTTTATCCCGGTGTAGGTATGTTCACCTTTGCAAAGGATAAGCAAACTGCAAGGGTTGCGGCTGAATTTTATATCAATGCAATCAATGTAATGAAAGGTGCTGAAGCCATTTCTTCTTACACTTCATTACCACGCCAGGAAGCATTTAACATTGAATACTGGTTGCTCGAAGAAGCAAAACTGCAACGCATGCCCAAACCAAAAACATTGAGCGGAAAGATTGCGCTCATTACTGGCAGCGGTGGTGGTATTGGAAAAGCAATTGCAAAGAAATTTGCTGAAGAAGGTGCCTGTGTGATTCTGAATGATATGAATGCAGAACGTTTGGCTGAAGCAAAAGAAGAATTTATCAAACAGTTTGGTAAAGATGTGGTGGCTGCTGATATCCTGGATGTAACAAAAGATGATACCATTTTACAAACACTCGATACATCTTCACTTGCATTTGGTGGTGTTGATATTGTGGTAAACAATGCAGGTCTTTCTATTTCCAAGTCAATTGAAGATCACCGGGAAAAAGACTGGGATCTCTTGTATGATGTATTGGTGAAAGGTCAGTTCCTTGTTACACAAAAAGCGGTTGCTGTAATGCGTAAGCAGGGTATTGGTGGTGATGTGCTGAATATTGTAAGTAAGAATGCATTGGTGAGCGGACCAAACAATGCAGGTTATGGTTCAGCAAAAGCAGCACAGCTTCATCTTTCAAGATTGAATGCAGCTGAATTAGGAAAAGATAAGATTCGTGTAAATGTGGTGAATCCCGATGCGGTGATTGCCGGTTCCAATATCTGGAGCGGTGGTTGGGCCGAAGGAAGAGCCAAAGCATATGGTATTACAGTGGAAGAACTGCCGGCTTATTATGCAGGCCGTACATTGCTGAATGAAATTATTCTGCCCGAAGATATTGCCAATGCATGTTTTGCATTTGCAGGCGGACTGCTGAATAAATCAACAGGTAATGTGCTGAATGTGGATGGTGGTGTTGCCAATGCGTTTGTAAGATAAGATTGGCATCTTAAGAGTTCTTTCACACAACGAAACAAAGAAGACAATGTTCACAACGTATTTATTCTTTGTGGCCTCAGTCTACGTTGTGAGCTTTGTGTGAAACCAGAATGTTTAGCCTTTTTTAATTATGTCTCATGTTTTCTCTACATAATCAATAGTGAATGTGAACGGGTTGATAGATCTCTATCGACCCCTCTTTTTTTATGCCTGACAAAAATTGGTTCTATGCCAATTTCTCGTCACCGCTTCACTGGAATTTTCGTAGAAAATTTGGGGTTGAAATTGCCTTACTTTGTTTATTAATATAAATCGTTTGTATGATCATTGAAAAAAATAAGATTGCTGAGTTCAACGGATTGCATTCAGCCGATCATAAGAGAAAGTTTGAATTTGTTGCTTCCGGAATTCAGAATGTGGAAGAAGTATTACAGAAGTTAATCGATTTCCAGGTGGCTATTCCAAGCTGGGCGTTAGGTACAGGTGGTACACGTTTTGGTCGTTTTGCAGGTGCAGGCGAACCTGGCAGCCTGGAACAAAAATTAGAAGATGTTGGTTTGCTGCATGCATTAAACCAATCAAGCGGTGCAATATCATTACATATTCCCTGGGATATTCCTGAAAACTATGCTGCTATTAAAGCACAGGCTGCACAATTGGGATTGAAGTTTGATGCAGTTAACTCCAACACATTCCAGGATCAGAAAGACCAGGCTTTAAGTTATAAGTTTGGGTCACTGCAGCATGTAAACAAAGCTGTGCGTAAGCAGGCAATTGAACATAATATTGAAGTAATTAAACACGGTGCTGAACTTGGTTCAAAAGCATTAACCGTGTGGCTGGCTGATGGTAGTTGTTTTCCCGGTCAGCTAAACTTCAGAAAAGCATTTCAGAATACATTAGAAAGTCTGCAGGAAATTTATGCAGCACTTCCTGACGACTGGAAAGTATTTGTTGAATACAAAGCTTTCGAACCAAACTTTTATTCAATGACAGTAGGCGATTGGGGACAATCATTGCTGTATGCAAATAAACTCGGACCAAAAGCTTATACATTGGTTGATCTTGGTCACCATCTTCCAAATGCAAACATTGAACAGATTGTTTCCCTGTTGCTGATGGAAGGTAAACTGGCAGGTTTCCATTTCAACGACAGTAAGTATGGTGATGATGATTTAACTGTAGGCAGCATCAAACCTTACCAGTTGTTCTTAATCTTTAATGAACTGGTGGAAGGTATGAATGCAAGAGGTATGAACCATGCAACTGATCTTGGCTGGATGATTGATGCAAGCCATAACGTAAAAGATCCGCTGGAAGATTTACTGCAATCAGTTGAAGCAATCATGCTTTCGTATGCACAGGCTTTAACTGTTGACAGGAAATCATTGAATGCGGCACAGGATGCAAATGATGTGGTGGCTGCACAGGAAATTTTACAAAATACATTCAGAACTGATCTGCGTCCATTGATTGCAGAAGCAAGATTAAGAGGTGGCGCTGCATTAAATCCGCTGCAATTCTTCCGTGAACAAAAAATCAGGGAACAGTTAATTAAAGAAAGAGGAACAAAAACAATAGCAACAGGATTGTAATGAGCAAGATTCCGGTTATAGCAATTTTTGATATAGGAAAAACGAATAAGAAACTGTTGTTGTTTGATGAACATTATAAAGTTGTTCATGAACAAAGCAGGCAGTTTGAAGAAACAACAGATGAAGATGGTTTTCCTTGTGAAGATGTTGTTGTGCTTAGCAACTGGATGAAAGAGTCGTTTGAGCAATTGCTCACAGATGAACGGTTTGAAGTAAAGGCTGTTAATTTCTCAGCTTATGGTGCAAGCTTTGTTTATCTCGATGAACAGCTGAATGTGATTACGCCTTTATACAATTATCTCAAACCTTATTCACCTGCATTACAAAAACAGTTTTACGATACATACGGAGGCGAAAGTAAAGTCTCCAAGCAAACTGCATCGCCTGTGTTGGGTAACCTCAACTCAGGCATGCAGGTGTACCGTATGAAATATGAAAAGCCTGAAGTGTTTGCCAAGATCAAATGCGCCCTGCATTTTCCGCAATACCTCAGCTTTTTACTTTCGGGCAAATTGAATACGGATATTACCAGCATTGGTTGTCATACCGGTTTATGGGATTTCAGTAATGCTGATTATCATGAGTGGGTAACCCGGGAAGGAATTATTGAAAAATTTGCGCCCATTACTGCCTGTGATGCTATTGCAGGTAAGGTAAATGATACAGTTGCTATTGGTGTTGGTCTGCATGATAGTTCATCAGCGTTGATTCCTTACCTTATCTCATTTCAGGAATCGTTTATCCTGCTGTCAACAGGTACATGGTGTATTACACTGAATCCGTTTAATCACACTACATTAAGTGATTATGAATTGCATCATGATTGTTTGAGTTATCTTTCTTTTCAGCATAAACCAATTAAAGCATCCCGTTTGTTTGCCGGTTACGAACATGAACAGCAAACAAAAAGGTTATCCGAACATTTCAATAAACCGCAGGATTATTACAAAAAAGCAGAGCTTGATTTGAAATTGGTAAAACGTCCGGAGCAATTGATGGACTTCATAAAGAACAATGATGAAACGATGATTCAGCAATCGGCTTTTGGGAGCAGGGAGCTGAATTCTTTTGCGACTTATGAAGCAGCTTATCATCAGTTAATTGCTGATATTATTGTTCAACAGGTGTACAGTACAAGCCTGGTATTGAAAGGAACATCAGTAAAGCGGATTTTTGTTGATGGCGGATTTAGTAAGAACCCGATTTATATGTACATGCTTGCATCATTTTTTCCGGATGTTGAAACGTATGCAGCATCAGTTGCACAGGCCTCTTCTTTGGGAGCCGCCCTGGTTATGCACAAGCACTGGAACAGAAAACAATTACCTTCCGATATTATTGAGCTGAAATATTTTTCCGGATTACAGCGAAACTGATTTGATTGTTTTCGCTGTTAAAACGATCATTACATGAAAGTAGGATTATTTATTCCTTGTTATATCGACCAGTTTTATCCGCAGGTAGGTATTGCTACATTACAGCTGCTGGAAAAACTTGGTTGTGAAGTTTCTTTTCCGTTGAATCAAACATGTTGTGGTCAACCAATGGCCAACAGTGGTTTCGCTTCAAGCAGTAAAGGATGTGATAAAAATTTCGTTGGCAATTTTCGTGGATTTGATTACATCGTCGGCCCATCGGGAAGTTGTGTATTGCATATAAAAGATCATTTAAAAGATGATGATCGTCCCGGCGAAGCTGAACATATCCGCAAAAACATTTACGAGCTTACTGAGTTTTTAACAGATGTATTGAAGATTGAAAAGTTAGATGCTTCATTTCCGCACAAAGTTGGATTGCATACAAGCTGTCATGGTCAGCGGGGTTTGCATTTATCATCCATGAGCGAACGCAATCTTCCTGAATTTTCAAAGCCGGAGAAATTGTTAGGCATGGTGAAGGGATTGGAACTGAGTCATCCTGCACGTACAGATGAATGTTGCGGTTTTGGCGGAACCTTTTGTGTGTTTGAAGAAGCAGTGAGTGTAAAAATGGGTAAAGACCGTATTGCTGAACACGCTGCAAACGGTGTTGAATATATTACCGGTTATGATGAAAGCTGTTTAATGCATTTAGAAGGAATTTTAAAACGCATGAACAGTAACATCAAAGCCATTCATATTGCAGAAATTTTAAACAGCAACGCATGAAAACAATGAAACATGCAGAAGCTGCTGCACAATTTATCAGCGATGAGCCAAGAACCGACTGGCATAATGAAACGCTTTGGTTCGTAAGGCAGAAAAGAGATAAAGCATCACATGGCTTGCCCGAGTGGGAACAGCTTCGTGAATGGGCTTCGCAAATCAAACATCATTCACTTTCACATCTTGATCAGTACCTGGTTGAGTTTGAAAAAAATGCTAAAGCAAATGGCGTAACTGTTCACTGGGCAGCGAATGGTGAAGAGCACAACCGCATTGTGTACGACATCATTCAGAAAAATAATGTGCAGCGTATTGTAAAAAGCAAGAGCATGCTTACTGAAGAGTGTGGCATGAATGAGTTTTTACACACTAAAGGAATTGATATCGTCGATACTGATTTAGGTGAACGTATTGTGCAGTTCAGGAACGAACCGCCAAGTCATATTGTATTGCCTGCCATTCATCTCAAGAAAAAGGATGTAAGTGATACATTTCACGAACACCTGCACACAGAGAAAGGAAATAACGATCCGCAATATTTAACGGAAGCTGCACGTATTCACCTGCGTGAAAAATTCATTGCTTCTGAACTGGCCATTACAGGTGTAAACTTTGCCATTGCTGAAACAGGCGGCTTTGTTGTTTGTACCAATGAGGGCAATGCTGATATGGGAACGCATTGTGCAAAGATTCATATTGCCTGCATGGGTTTTGAAAAAATAATTCCAAAAGCAGAACATCTTTCTGTGTTTCTCCGTTTGCTGGCGAGAAGTGCAACCGGTCAGCCTATCACCACATACTCAAGCCATTTTCAAAAACCGAGAGAAGGGCAGCAGATGCATATTGTAATTGTTGATAACGGGAGAAGCAAACAGTTAGGTCGTGCTGATTTCAGGAATTCATTGAAGTGTATCCGTTGTGCTGCATGTTTCAATACCTGTCCTGTTTACAGGCGAAGCGGTGGCCACAGTTATCATACAGCAGTTGCCGGACCAATTGGTTCTATCCTCAGTCCAAATCTTGATATGCGTGCAAATGCTGATCTTCCTTTTGCATCAACACTGTGCGGCAGTTGCAGTAATGTTTGCCCGGTGAAGATTGATATCCACGATCAGTTATGGAAATGGAGACAGGTGCTTGTTGCAGAAGGATATGTTGATACAACAAAGAAAGTAGGGTTGAAAGGAATGGCATTTTTGCTGGCACATCCTTCATTATATCGTTTTGCAGGCAAGGCAGGAAGAACGGTGATGCGTTTGTTCCCGTGGTTAGTGAATAACAAACTCAATCCATGGTATAAACAAAGGGAAATGCCTGCGCCACCAAAAGAAAGTTTCCGTGAATGGTATTTAAAGAATAAAAAGTCATGAGTGCAAGAGAAGATATTTTAAAAGCCGTTGCAGCAAACAAACCTGCAGCTGTTGATTTACCTGTGATTGATCAGGCACAGGTCATCAGTTATGCAAATCTTACCGAACAGTTTAAAACGGTACTGCAAAGTATTGGCGGCACTGCTGTTGAAATAAATGATTTGAGTGAGTTGAAGAATGAACTGGAAGCAAAGAAAGCTGCCGGTGAATTTGTCGTGAACCGTATTACAGAATTAGGTAAACTGAATGATGCAGCAACAAAAATGTCGCCGGACGAATTAGCTGCAGTTGAAATTACTTATCTCAAAGCCGAACTGGGTGTTGCTGAAAACGGTTCGGTATGGTTGTACGAAAGCCAGATGGGCAACCGTTTACTTCCGTTCATTTGCCAGCATCTTGCCATATTCATCAACAAAGAAAGTATTGTTGCCACCATGCATCATGCTTATGAAAAAATTGACAGCGGCAGGGAAGGCTTTGGTGTTTTTCTTGCAGGGCCATCCAAGACAGCTGATATTGAACAGTCATTGGTGATAGGAGCACATGGTGCAAGAAGTTTGAGAGTGTTTATTGTTGGATGAGTTGATAGAAACACAGATGACACGGATTGGAAGGATGAATAAGGATTGAAGGAAGAAGTGTAAGAATATAAAATGAAAACATCGTTAACCATATTGTTTTTAAGTTGCCTGCTTTTCAAAGGCAATCATCTGTCTGACTTTTCAAATGATATAACCGGGAAATCAACAACGATAGTTGTTTCGTATGCAGCAATTGCATGTGGGTGTCCACAATGGTTTGAAACAAAATTTAGTAAAATACCTTTTTTAGAAGGTGTTGAACGTTTTTATTTGGAGCCGTCAAATAAAAAACTGATAAATGCAAATGATTTATATGATGGTGAAAATTTACCGCTAACAATTAAATTAATAGGTCAGTTTTCTAAAGAGAAATTATTACCTGTAACATATAATTCTAAGGATGAATTAATACGAGCCAGAATATTTTGGTACAATAAAATAACAATTGTTTCTCCTGCTTATAATGGCAAGTTCAAGTAATGGATTAGAGTAGCTAATTCGTACGTTGCGAGTATTAATCTACTATTTACATGGATCTTAACAGGAAATAAAATCAGCGAACATCCGCTTCATCAGTGTAATCAGTGTTTCTATTGTATTCAGTTGTTTCATCAGCCCAATCCTTGTTTCCATTGTATTTTCGTCTGTATTTCTATCTTTACTCAAACTCTTCCTGATGCGTAGATACCAGAAACGGATACTGTATTCACTTGCATTTCTTGTTGTAGTGTATTTATTATTGCTGATCCCCGGTCGTAAGGATCAGGAAATTGTTGCTGCAACGTATCAGCCGTTCAGGTGGAGTGTTGACTCGTTCTGGAATAAACTGGAAGCTGATTTTGTAGCAGCCAAACAACTGGATCCGGTTTCTGTATCAAAAAAAACAGATTCACTTTTACATTCTTCTGAAACACTTTGCGTCAGTATCGAGAGTAATACAATTCCTGCAACAAGTAACCTGTACGATTCTTTGCTCAATGAATTTTTTGTTCTTGCACCGCTTGTTGCAACACGCCCGGAATATATTGACCGGTTCAATGGTTTGTACAGCCGCATTAAAACTGCTATCAAACATCAGTCGCAAACCTGGGATATGAACAAACTCTCATCCCGTAAAAGATTGTATAAAAATCTCTATGGTATGCGTGCTGCGGTAGAGGAAGTGGCACTGCAGCAAAAGACTGATTCAATTGTAAGTCTCATTAAAGGAAAGGATGAGCCATCAGCAACTCCATCAACTGAAATTTTTGGAATCAAGGTTCACAGTGGTGATATGCTGGTATCAAGAGGTGGGGCAGAAGTGTCTGCATTTATTTCAAGAGGAAATGATTATCCCGGCAATTTTTCGCATGTAGCATTGATCTATGTGGATGAACAAACCAAAACTCCTTACCTCATTGAAGCGCATATTGAAAAAGGTGTGGCTATTGCAACAGTTGATCAATACATCAAAGACAAAAAACTGCGTTGCATGGTCTTGCGGCCAAGAGCCGATCTTCCTCAACTCAAAGCTGATCCTTTGCTTCCGCAAAAAGCTGCAAAGTTTGCATACATGCAGGCAACTGCCCGACATATCCCTTACGATTTCAAAATGAATTTTTATGATTCATCAGCACTGTTCTGTTCGGAAGTAGCTTCGTATGCTTATAAGAAAAACAGGCTGATCTTGTGGAAAGCTGTATCAACCATTTCATCACCGGGAATTGAAAACTGGCTGCATGCATTTGGTGTGGAGCATTTTGTTACACAGATGCCCAGCGACCTGGAATATGATCCGCAGTTAACGGTGGTTGCCGAATGGAAAGACAATGAAACATTGCTGAAAGATCATATTTACAATGCAGTGATGGATGGCTTGATTACGGAAGCTGATAAAGGAACTGAAATTACTTTTCCACGCTGGCAGTTGCCCTTTGCCCGTTTACTCAAAGCTTATTGTGTTGTGATGAACCGTTTTGGTAAAGTGGCCATTATACCGGAAGGTATGAGTGCAGAGCAGGCGTTAAAGAACCAGTCGTTTGTAAGTATGTTTCAAACAGTGAAGCAGGCTGTAGAGAAAGATGTGCAGCAGTTTATTCAGCAAAAACAGTACAATCCTCCTTACTGGCAAATGGTGAAGATGGCTGAAGAACATGCAAAGGAATATTGTGAACACTAAATAGCACTGCTATAAAAACAATTCCAGTTTGTTTTTTGGTCTTCTGTTTTCAAGCCATTGAAATCCTTCCAATTTCTTTTTATCAGCAGGTAGCTGGCGAATGGGGTACATGGTTCCTTTAGCCATGTTTACAAACTTTACTTTTTTAACTGCTCTTTTCTCAAAGTACAAATCAATCAAGTCAGCTTCACTGCTGGTCATGCCAAGAAAAGAACTGTCTTCATCCTGCGCATAATAAATACTTTGTGCAGTTCCTTTTGCTCTTACATAATCAATTTCTCCATCAACAAAATATCCATTGATAGTCCGGCCTTTTACCTGGTTAAAGAAGCCTGCTGTTTCTTTTATATTCTGAACCATAAACCCGTTTTCATGCACGTACATGCGTTTCGGTTTTTGGTTCACTGTAAAAACAAAAATAGTATCGCCTGTAATCTGGCTTGATTTTGCCCATGCTATTGGATTATGATACAGTTCAAACACACTGTCAACACCGGAATAAAACATACTGTCTGCAACAGCCTGCAGTGAATCGTTAAAGATGCGCACATGGCGGAAGGCAGTAATAAAACGGAGAGTATCAACTTCGGCCTGTGTGCGTTTTCTTACAACGATTGAATCTGATTTTGGAATACTGTCATTTTTTACTACAGGAGCCGGATTTAGTTGCGGACTTGGGAGCCCTTGTTTTTTCCCCCGTGGCAAAAGAGGTTTGTCATCAGTAAGTGCTGCATCCTTTGGAGGTTGCTGTGGGCTAATGACAGGGCTGGGGATTATTTTATTATTTACAGGGATGGAGTCTTTTTGTACAATGCTGATTGAATCTTTTATTAAAATGGTGCTGTCGGATTTTATTTTGCTGGTTATATCCGGCTGAGCAATTTGGATACTGTCCTTTTTTACCAAATTGCTGTCGGTAAATGGTTTTATTACAGAATCTTTTTTAAGCAGTGAATCAACCTGAATAATTGTTTTGCCCTTTACCGTGTCGAATGCTTTTATATAACCGTTTTTTATTTGGGCAAGATCTCTCATCAAGCCTGAATAAATAGTGTCGGCTGCAACAAAAACAGAATCTTTGTCTTTGATAATAACCATTACCGGTTTTTCAGTTGCAAGAAAATTTTTCTTTTCCTTGTTAAAGAACACACGGTTGCTGAAAAGCATTGCACCCTGGGCTGTGTCTTTGTATTGAACATTTCCTGTTGCTTCTCCGTATCCGGTTTTATCATCAAAAGCAAAATCATCTGCAATCATTGTAGATGTGCTGTCCTGCATACGTGAACGTTTGCCGAACTTTGCTTTCTTCAGTTTCAGGTCGTAATAACCTTCTCTTGTATTAATGATTGAATTGCCGCTCTTAATTGTTGTGGGAGCAATGAATGTTGCAACCTGGCTGTTTGTGTTATACAGTAATGAATCACTTGCCAGTACCACTTCGGGATCACTCATTTTTACATTACCGATAAAGTACACATCTTTTATATCGGCATAATAAAAACCTTGCTTGCTGTACAAAGTCGTTTGCCTGCTCTCAATTCGTCCGCCATCTTTATAGGTACCCACTTTGCCGTTCATGTCGTAGTCCATTACATCGGTATAAAGCGTACTGTTACCATCAGTAAGTTTTACTTTGTTGGTGAAAGTGGCCAGTTTCTTTGTGCCATCGTATTGCAGGTATTGGGAATAGATGTTTACAGAGTCAGCATCATTAATATGAACATTTCCATATGCCTGCATATAATTTGTACGCTCATTCCAAACTAAACTGTCGCAGTAAAAAAGTGTAATGCCCTGTTTGATTTTTACTTTTCCAACCAGTATTTGCAGTTGAGTGGCAGAATCTATTGTTTTAAAATCAAAACGGTTGGCCCATAGCACTTCCACCACACGAACAGTATCACTTGCCTGTGAAGGGCGGGGCGGCGGGGTGTTTTGTGCATGCATTATTCCAAAACACATCATAAAAAACATCAGCAGGAAAATGCGTTGCACAGTAGTATTTTACTTTTGATTATGAATGCTGTCGGCAAGCGGTGCTTTAAGCGGCTCACTTTTATCCTTTTTTCCAAACACTGAAATGTTGATGTAACGTTTGGGATGTACTTTCAAATCATCAAGCAGGATATTTAAGCTCCTGCTGGTATTCTGAAGGTTGTTGTACAATTTAGGATCGTTAATAAGCATGCCTAGTGAACCATCACCCTTATTTGCTTTTTGCAAAATTGCCTGTAATTGTGTGATGGTGTTGTTAAGGTTTGTTACGGTTTCCTTAATCTGTACTTCTGATAATTTCTGTGAAGTGATTTTCAGATTTTCTATGGTAGCATTCAGCTTTTCATTATTTGTATTCAGATTGCCGGTAAAGGTTTGTGCATTGTTCAGTGTCTTGGCCAGTGCACCGTCTTTTGTATTCAGTAAAACAGAAAGATGGGCTGATGAAGTATTCAGATTAGCTACGGCTGATTTAATATTTGCTTTCGTGTTTTCATCAAACAGGCTGTTTAAATTTCCCAGCACCAGTTTTAATGAATCAACTGCATGTTTAATATTGGCCATTACCGGATCAATATTTTCCATCACTTTTGAAATCAGGTCGGGATTTTTTTCACTGATCAAGGTATCTCCATACTGAATAAATGAAGCAGCGTTTCCGGGGATGATGTTGATTGAAGCTGATCCTGTTAAGCTTCCATTAATGACAGCAACAGAATTTTTGGGAATGTTTACATCTTCCGTCATGGTAATCGTAACAATAACTTCGCTCACATCTTTGTCGGCAGGTTGAATTTTATACACATTTCCAATACGCACCCCCTTAATCTTAACCATATTTGAAATTTCAAGCGGGCCTACATCAGAAAAACGGGCATAAACAACATCTGATTTGTTAATAAGGCTTTTCCCTTTCAAAAAATTGTATCCTAAAACCAGTAATGTAACAGCTATAACAGTTAAGGCGCCTACTTTGGTTTCGTTTGAAACTTTGATCATGCGATAAAAAAAATTTATGTATGGCAGTTGATTAGCTGCTCATACAGCCCAAAAATAAGAAATGTTTACCCGATGCAGTAAAGAGAAACCGAAACTAAGGTTAATTTTATTTGCTGATTAACTATTTACGCCCGTTTGAAGTTTGTACTGTAGGGCCTTTGTCAACTAGTTCTTTATATCGTACAATTGCTTTTGTGATGCTTTCTGCCATTTGCTGCTGCCCAGCCTCACTCATCAAAAATTCCTCTTCAGGTCTGTGCGAAAGAAATCCCAGTTCAATAAGAATACTGGGCATGGCTGTAGCCTGCAAAACCCAAATACCTTTCTGGCGTTGCTTTACTCCTCGGCTGAACCTTCCGATAGAGACAAACTCGTCCTCAACCATTGTAGCCAACTTAACGCTATTGGCAAAAAACTGTTTGGTCCATAATGCCACCTGTTGTTTAACTATCGGGTCATTGATATTTACATTAAACGTACTGTCATCTTTTTCATTCTGGAAAACATCTCCGTTTTCCATGATAAAATCTTCTTTGTCTTCTGTTTTATGTGCGGCAAATACATACGTTTCTGTACCATTTGCAGGATTGGGGTGATAGTAGGTTTTGTAAACGGGGACTGTTCTTGTTTTTTTAATTTTCTTTTTCTTTTTCCCTTTACCGGTATAAACGTAGTAGGTTTCCTTTCTGTGTCCTTCAATCCGTACTTCCCTGAGTTTGGGAACAAAGTTGCAGTGAATGGAAACGAATAAATCGCCTTTGTTGGCATTAGCAAATTCAGCTCTTGCCTTGTTTTCTATAAAATTAATAGTGGGTCTTGATTCAAGCACTCTTACTCCCGGCAACTGTTGTTTTATTTCAGCTACTACCTTTTTTGACACTGCATATGTTATTTCATCTTCTGATACTTCTGATCCGTAAGCGCCATGCCTGCAGCCATTTTCGCAGCGGAAACCATGACCGGCATCTATTACAATTGTCTGAATTTTTGCAGCATTGCTGTTTCCGGCTGGCTTTTTTGTAAATGCCAGCACTACAATACAAATCATTATCAGGGACATAATACCGAACAACCAGTTTTTCTTCATTGCCAGAAATTTCTTTTTTGAGTTAGTAGTTCTTTTACAACATTCACAGTTCGTTAATGCAATTGTGGTTATTTTTGCCGCCAACGCATTATGTATAAACGCTGTAAAGTTAATTATAAATCCTTTCTTACCGCAGCATTTACTGCTCTCTTTCTCTATGCATTAACGATGCAGGGTGTATCTGCATTTCAAAACCATACTGGTTTACAGTATTTTTTAACAATTCCGAAAACAGATACCGTTCCTCAACCTCAGCAACCAAGGCTGGGTTCTTCAAGAAGACCTGCGATGCAAAGACAAGATACAATTCCTGCTGCAAAGCAAAATCAGGATTCTCTTTCTTCCGGAACTGATACAATCCCGGATACTGATACTTCAGTACAGCAAATTGATACATTTAATCTGAAGATTTCAAAAGATTCCATTGATGCCCCGGTTGATTTCCAGGCCGATGATTCAATGGTGATTGATATTCCGGGTAAAAAAATATACTTCTATAACAAAGCTTCGGTTAAGTTTAAAGATATCAGTCTTGATGCTGCAATCATTCAGCTTGACCAGCCAACTCAGATTCTTACAGCATATTCAGTAAAAGACAGTGCCGATAAAAGAGAAGGTGTGCCGGCATTCAAACAAGGCGAAAGTGCATTTACAGCCGATACCATCCGGTATAATTTTAAAACGCAGCGTGGTATTACTATTGGTTCTTACACTCAGGAAGGAGAAATGTTTATATATACTGAAAAGGCAAAGCGGATGTCGCCTTCGGTTTTTTTTGCTGAAAGGGCCAGGTTTACCTCCTGCAACTACGATACGCCGCATTTTGCATTCAGAGCCAGAAAAGTAAAGTTTATCAGTAACAAAATGGCCGTTACCGGATTAATCAGACCTGAATTTGAAAATGTTCCCATTCCTTTAGGATTGCCGTTTGGATTATTTCCAATGAAACAGGGGAGGCGCACAGGAATTCTAACTCCAACACCTGTAGCAAACGATCAGCTTGGTTTCGGACTTGAAGGGCTGGGATATTACAAAACAATCGGTGATCACTGGGATGCCACTGTGCGTGCTAATTTTTATTCTTATGGTTCATTTAATTTATTTCTTTCTCCAACTTACCGGAAAAGATACAGGTACAGCGGAGCGTTTAACCTGAGCTATATGAACACCAAAATTGGTTTTAAGGGTGATCCTGATTATGTGCCGCCCAGCAGAAACTTTGCTGTTCAATGGAGTCATTCGCTTGATGGAAAAGCAAGGCCTGGGCAAACATTCAGTGCAAATGTAAATGTGGCTACTAGTTTGTTTAATCAGTATTTCCCAAATAACGCCCAGCAAAACTTTAATAACAGTTTAAGTTCATCCATAGCATACCAGCGTACCTGGTCAGGAAAGCCTTTTAATCTTACAATGAGTGCTAACCATAACCAGAATACCAATACTAAACAGTTTACTGTTAATTTACCCGATGTGGGTTTTACAGTAAACACCTTATATCCTTTTCAGAAAAAAGAATTTGTAGGCTCTCCTAAATGGTATGAAAAATTAGGGGTTTCGTACAGCGGCAGTTTCCAGAATCAGTTTGCATTTACAGATACTACGTTTACCATTCAGCATTTACTTGATACGCTAGACTGGCGTGCCCGCCACAGTATTCCAATTCAGCTTTCATTGCCGCCAATGGGGCCAATTCAGATAGGTCCATCAATAAGCTATAGTGAAACATGGAATTCAAGAGCGTATGAACGCAATTGGGATTCTGCAACAAACACTTTAATTACAAAGTCAAAAAAGGGTTTTTACAGGGAAAAGCAAATGAGTTTTGGCCTCAGTTTCAGTACAGCAATGTTTGGGAAGATGGATTTTAAAAAGCTGGGAAATGTACAGGCCATCCGGCATGTTATCCGTCCCTCAATCGGGATGAGTTATACGCCGGATTTAAATAAAGGCAATTGGGATACAGCTCAGGTAGATAGTTTGGGTCACAAACTATGGTTTAACAAATTCAATGGAAGTTCAGCAGCTTTTGTTCCGGATGGCAGATCGGGTGCTATCAGTTTCAGCCTGGATAATAACCTGGAAATGAAAGTGCGGGATAAGAAAGACACAACAGAGGAAGGCGTAAAAAAAGTAAAACTCATTGATGGGTTTGGAATGAGCACAAGCTATAATCTGCTGGCCGATTCATTTGCATTGAGTGATTTTAACTTTTATCTGCGCAGTAATTTGTTTGATAAGATCAGCCTTACAGCCAGTGCAAATGTTACTCCTTACCAGGTTGATCCAAAAACGGGATACAGAAAAAATAAGTACGCCTGGCAGGATAGTTCGAAATTTTCATTGGGCAGATTTACATCCGGTTTTATTTCTTTGAATACTTCTTTTAAAAGCAAACCAAGAGATGAAAAGAAGCAGAAAGAAAAAGAACAGTATCAAAAAAACAAGCAAAACGACTATGATGATAATGTAAGGCAAATGGGTGCTATTCAGAATAACCCGGAAGAGTATGTTGACTTTAATATTCCGTGGAGCATTAATATTTCATATTCGCTGAATTTAACCCAGCAGTTCAAAACAGAACTTTCAAGATTTGTAACAACGCTTACACAGTCGTTCAATTTTAATGGAGATTTCAGTTTAACAGAGAAGTGGAAATTCCAGGCAAACGGAACATTTGATATTCAAAGCAGAACGGTGCAATATCTTACCACATCAGTTTCCCGTGATTTGCATTGCTGGCAACTGTCAATTAATGTAACTCCCATCGGTATCTATCGTTCATTCAATATATCCATCAGCCCGAAATCGAGTTTGTTGCGAGATTTGCGGATTAACCGTTCAAGATTTTTTTATAATCTGCCTACTTACTAATCCAGCTTTTATTTTCCTCAATGTAATTCCACATCAGGTCAAATACTTTTTGCTTAAGCTGTTTTGCATTTTCAGAATTTTCTGTATCAACAGGGTCTAAAAAATGCATTTCAATTTTCGATGGCCAGAAATAAAATTTTTTGTTGAGGGGAAATACTTTTTTAGTATTGAATAAAACAGCTGGTATAATTTTCGTTTTTGTTTCTGTTGCAAGACGAAAAGCACCATCTTTAAATTCTTTCAAAGGAAGATCTGTTTTATTTCTTGTGCCTTCGGGATAAATGCACATGTGCAGGCCCATTTCAAGAACCCGTTTCATGTACGTATAACTCTTTAAACGGCTTTCTTCACTTTTCCGGTCAACCAGCACACTTCCTCTTCTGTAAATAATACCAAACAGCGGAATTCGGGCCATTTCAATTTTTGCTATGGTTTTATTTCCACCGGGTATGCCGGGCGATGTAACGGGCACATCCATAAACGAATTATGGTTACAGACAACAATGTAATTTTCTCCTTTCCTGAATTTTTCTTTTCCTTTTACAACAACTCTTACTCCCGATAAGGGAAGCCAAACACCAATCCATGCTCTGGAAAGATTCAGAAACCAGCGGGTGCGTTTCGGTTCAGGAAGCAGGCCCATTGCCCAGGAAGGTAAAAGAATAATCAGCATTGTAATTACAAACCACATCAATGCCCAGAATGCAAAAATCCGCCCAAGAATATTTTTAATCAAGCTCATGGTAATTTCCAGTCAATAGGTTCAAGATTTTGTTTCAGTAATAATTCATTTGTTTTAGAAAAATGCCTGCATCCGAAAAAACCTTTATCAGCACTGAAAGGTGATGGGTGTGCAGCTTTCAGCACATGATGCTTGGTTTCGTCAATCAGGATTTGCTTTTCCTGTGCAAACTTACCCCACAACAAAAAAACAACACCTTTTTTATGCTCAGATATTTTACTGATGACGGCATTTGTAAATTCTTCCCATCCGATTTTTGAATGACTTGCAGGTTCATTAGCCCGTACTGTAAGAAATGCATTTAATAGTAATACTCCCTGCTGTGCCCATTTTGTAAGGTTACCATAGTTAGCAGGCATTCCAACACCAATATCGGTTTGTATTTCTTTGTAAATATTAATGAGTGAGGGCGGAGGTTGAATGCCATCCTGAACTGAAAAGCATAAGCCATGCGCCTGGCCTTGTCCATGATACGGATCCTGGCCAATGATGACCACTTTTACCTGATCAAAAGGGGTTTGAGTAAATGCATTAAAGATCAAAGAGCCGGGAGGGTAGATGGTTTTGCCCTGAATTTTTTCAGTTTTTAGAAATGTTACAATCTGCTGAAAGTAGGCTTTTGTGAATTCCTGCTTTAATTCTTCCTTCCAGCTTTTTTCAATTTGAACTTCCATGCACAAATGGTTTGGATGCAATGGTACTAAAAATTATCTTTGCTGCCTCTTATCCGGTCCGGTAGCTCAGTTGGATAGAGCATCAGCCTTCTAAGCTGAGGGTCATTGGTTCGAATCCAATCCGGATCACAAACAAAAAGTCCTGCAACAGCGGGATTTTTTGTTTACCAAACACTTGAACGGGCAATGAAAAAATATTTTACAAAATACTTGGATAATTGAAATAAGACAGTATTTTTACGGTCAGAATTGAATCCGGCCCAAAATCTACAACATCCCCGCTTCAATTTCATTAATTTTCATATCCCCTGGAAAAATCTTCCAATTCCTTTCATTAACCAAGTTGATCTGTGTTCGAGTTTTGAATTTTGTCAATTTGTATATATGAAAACGAAATTTATATCTGTATTTCTTATCAGCCTTTTTTTCCTGTGTTCTGCAGGATTCGCATCTCCTCAAGCTGTGACATTTAACTGGCCGAAGGTTTTTGATGTTCAATTTGAACAAAAGGGAACTTCTGTGATTTTGAAATGGAAGGCAGAGGCCGAGCCAAAGGAAATCTATTATATCATTGAAACAAGTACGGATGCTGTTTCGTATAAACAGTCTGCAATAGTATTAGGTGGTTTTTCCGAAGGACAAGAGTACAATTATCAGTTTAAAATCAAGCACACCGAAGTTTCGAAAACTTATTTCCGCATAAAACAAATCAATAATGATGGCTCGTATCGCATTGTGAGCGAGCAATTATTTTAAAATATATTTCAACGAACTGTTGGTTCTCTTATAGGTAAATACGCCGTCCTTATTCCTAAGGATGGCTTTTTTTTGTAAGGCAATAAAATGAAAACTCAACGATTCAACAGCCCGTTAACTGCTCATTTTTTCTTCCAGTTCCATTATTTTTTCGAAAACTGATTCGTATTCGTTATTAATCTTTGATAAATCAGAACTGACCTTTTGGTAAGCGGTTTCTGTTTGCAGAAACTTGTCTTTATCGCTGTAGGTGGAAGGATTAGACAGTTCCTGCTCCAAGTTTGCTTTGTCGGTTTGAAGCTGATTTATTTTTTCTTCCAGTTGCTGCAACTGTTTCTGCTGTTTCTGCAACTCTTTTTTTACTTCTTTGTTAATGACGTTTTTTGTTTCGGCTGCCGGGGAAACTTGTTGTGCAGCCGGTTTTTCTTCAGCATTTTTTTTCGGCTCTGTATTCTTTTCGTTTACTGCTGCTGATTCTTTGTTATCAACAGCACGTTTAGCCATTCGCTCTTTCCACTCTAGATATTCGTTGTAAGTACCTTTGAACTCTTTAATTTCTTCATCAACAATTTCCCAGATTTTATTCGCTGTTTGTGAAACAAAATAGCGGTCGTGGCTTACAAGAATATAACTGCCCTGGTATTTAGTTAAAGCTTCGATCAGCAATTCAACCGAATGCATATCGAGGTGGTTGGTAGGTTCATCAAGCAACAGGAAGTTGGCTTTACTGATGATTGTTTTGGCCAGAGCAATTCTTGCTTTTTCGCCACCACTTAACACTTTAATTTTTTTATCCGTATCATCACCACTGAATAAGAAACAGCCAAGCAGGGTGCGTAACTCCTGGTCGGTTTTCTGACTGCCACAGCTTTTCATTTCATCCAGAAGTGTGTGGTTGATATCCAAGGCTTCCAGCTGATGCTGTGCATAAAAACTATCATCAACATTGTGTCCCCACTTACGCTCGCCAGTAAACGATTCTGTGCCTGCAATAATCCGGAGTAAAGTAGATTTACCTTTTCCGTTTGCACCAATCAAAGCAATCTTGTCACCACGTTCAATTTCTGCACTGGTGTTGGTCACAATTTTATTGGTACCAAAATTTTTGCTGATGTGTTTTAATTCGCACAAAACTTTGCCAGGTGTTTTATCAACCGCAAAGTTGATGCGGATGTTAGGACGATCATTTGTAGGGGCTTCAATTACATCCAGCTTTTCCAGTTTTTTAATAGCGGCCTGCGCAGCTGCTGCTTTTGTTGCTTTTGCACGGAAGCGCTCAATAAAACGTTCCTGCTGGCGGATGTAATCCTGCTGGTTTTCAAAGGCCTTTTGCTGCAAATCCATCCGCAGTTCTTTTTCCTTCTGGTAAAAAGAATAATTACCGCCATAAATATGTACACTTTGCTGAAACACTTCTACAATCTTTGTCACCATCCGATCAAGAAACCATCTGTCGTGCGATACAATAACAACTGATCCCTGGTAATGCTGCAAATATTTTTCCAGCCACTCAATACTGGGAAGATCGAGGTGGTTGGTAGGTTCATCAAGCAACAGCAGATCGGGTTGCTGCAGAATCATTTTGGCGAGTAACACACGCATGCGCCATCCACCACTGAACTCTTTATATGGTCTTTTTAAATCGCTGTTCTGAAATCCAAGTCCCTGCAGAATTTCTTCTGTTTTGTGATGAATATTGTATCCATCCAGCGTATCCATTTCATGCAGCTTATCAGAGTACTGGTGGAGCAGGTTCTCATCTTCATGATTTTTTTCCAGCTCTTTTCCCAGTTCTTCAATTTCTTTTTCCAGCTGCAAAACACGTTCAAAAGCCGACAGTGCAACCTGCACAATGGATTCATTCGTATCAAAACTCAGCAGGTCCTGGTGAAGATATCCAATGCTGGTACTGCGGCTGCGGATAACTTCGCCCTTTGAAGGCTGATATTCTCCAACAAGTAATTTCAGCAATGTGGATTTGCCTGTGCCGTTATAACCAATTAATCCGATACGTTCGTTGGGATGAATATGCCATGTTGCATCTTCAACAATTATTCGTGCTCCAAATTCAAATGTTACGTTCTGAAAACCTGCCAGCATAATTTTTATATGAGCGGCAAAGTTAAGCGATTCAGCAAAAGCTGAAAGGCAAAATCAAAACAGCTAACTTTGTTCAAAAAAATAAAAATGAGAAAACTGCTTTTTATTACAGCTTCTTTTTTATTTCTCGCCGCCTGTAAAAACAAGTCTGATAAAAAAGATGAAACAACTGATACTGTTGTAAAAGAAAGCACAGCCAGTACTTATTCCGATTCGTTTAAACGTTCAGTGAACCAGGCATTAAGTGCTTATTTTCAATTGAAAGATGCATTTGTTGAAAGTGATACTGTAAAAGTAAATGCAGCGGGAAATTTATTAAAAACTATTCTTGACAGTTTGAAATTAAACGAAGTACAAAAAAATGATTCTTTGGGATACGAAAGTATTGCAGGCAGACCGGGTGATGCGGTTGCAGAAATAACCGGGATGACAGGGGAAAAAGAGTTGGACAAAAAGCGTGAATCGTTTGAAATGATTTCGAATGTATTTTATGATATGGTACGTGTTATAAAACCTGCCGGTACAACAGTTTATTATCAGTTTTGTCCAATGGCATTCGACAATAAAGGAGCTTACTGGTTAAGCAACACTGATAGTATCCGTAACCCCTATTTTGGAAGTAAGATGCTGACTTGCGGCGAAACAAAAGAAACACTTGTATATTGATTTTGTTCATTGTGTATCACTATTCAACCGGCCAAAAACATGCACTTTGTAAAATACCTGTTTGTCTTTTTTTTACTGTTTGATGCAGTTGACGCATCATCACAAAGCCGTTTTACAATCAGCGGTTATATCAAAGACAGTACAAGCAATGAAACAATTATTGGCGCCACAATTTCGGTTAAAGGCATTAGTAAAAATATCACTTCAAATCAATACGGATTCTATTCCATTTCACTTAACGAGGGAATTTATAATGTTACTGTTTCGCATGTTGGCTATAACTCAAAAGAAACTGAAATAAAGCTTAATTCCAATCTGCAGTTTAGTTTTGATCTTTCACCAAGAATTGCTGTTGCACAGGAAATAGTTGTTTATTCCGGTAAGCGTGATATAAATGTAAAAGCAGCACAAATGGGAAAGTTTGAGCTGAGTATGAGCCAGATCAAAACAATTCCTGCTTTGGCCGGTGAAGTTGATCCAATGAAAGTACTTCAGCTTTTGCCCGGTGTTCGTAATGCCGGTGAAGGTAACAGTGGCTTGTATGTACGTGGAGGGGGAGCGGATCAGAATTTGATTTTGCTGGATGATGCAGTGGTGTATAATCCCGGTCATCTGTTTGGTTTCTTTTCGGTATTTAACAGCGATGCCTTAAAAAATGTAACACTGATTAAGGGTGGAATGCCTGCAAACTATGGTGGTCGCATCAGCAGTGTTGTAGATGTTGCCATGAAAGATGGGAACAACAAAACTTATCAAACCGAAGGAGGGATTGGAACTATTTCCTCCCGTATTTCAGTACAAGGCCCGATTGTTAAAGAAAAGGCTTCGTTTATTGTTTCTGCACGACGTACTTATGTTGATGTATTGGCAAAGCCTTTTATTAAAAAAAGCAGTGCTTTTTATGGTAGTGGTTATTATTTCTATGATCTCAATACAAAAATCAATTATAAGTTTTCAGACAAAGACAGGTTGTATTTAAGTGGTTATTTTGGAAGAGATGTATTTAGCTTTAAGAATTCCGAAAGAAGCTTCAGTGCACGTATTCCATGGGGGAATTCAACCGGAACTGTACGGTGGAATCATGTGTTCAGCAGTAAATTGTTTGCAAACACATCTGTTGTGATAAATGATTACAAGTTTGAATTTGGAGGCGCACAAAGCAATTTCGAAATCAATTTTAATTCTGCCATAAGAGATGTTTCTGCAAAAATTGATTTTGATCAATACACGTTTAACGGGCATCAGTTGAAATACGGATTTAATTATACATTTCACCGCTTTAATCCACAAACTACAAGTGGAAAAAGCGGCGATGTTGTTTTTGAACCACAATCAGTAAATAACAAGTTTGCAAATGAAGCTGCAGTTTACATTATGGATGACTGGGAAGTAAGTAAACAACTTAAAATAAATTACGGGATACGTTACAGTATGTTTCAGCAGGTAGGCCCATACACGCTTTATATCAAGGATGTAAATGGAAATAAATTAGACAGTACGGTTTACGGCAAATCTGAAAATGTAAAAACTTATGGAGGACTGGAGCCACGAGTAACCATGCGTTTTGCATTGAATGATGAAACATCTTTTAAAGCGGCGGTAACACGAAATCTTCAGTTTATTCATTTAGTCAGCAACTCCGGCACTACATTACCTACCGATATTTGGGTACCCAGTACTCACAGAGTAAAACCTCAGATTGGATGGCAATATGCAGCCGGTTTATTTAAAAATTTCAATAACAATCTTTGGGAAACATCCTTTGAAGTGTATTACAAAACCATGCAGAACCAGATTGAGTATAAAGAAGGTTATACTCCGGGTATTGGCGATCCTGAAGAAAGTTTTGTATTTGGCAAAGGCCGGAGCTATGGTGCAGAATTTTATGTGAATAAAGCAAGAGGTAAGCTTACAGGATGGGTTGGATATACTCTTTCATGGACATGGAGAAAATTTCCTGATCTGAATGATGGACATAAATATCCTGCCCGTTATGATCGCCGGCACGACCTTAGTATTGTTGCTAATTACCAGAAAGGTAAAAAGTGGAAATATGCCGCCGTGTTTGTATTTGGAACAGGCAATGCTTTTACAATGCCGGAACGTTTCTTTTTGGTAGAAGGAGTGCTGACTCAACAATACAGCAGTATTAATCAATATCGTTTGCCTGCTTATCATCGTATTGATTTTTCAGCTATTTACACACCGCAGCCAATGAAAGTACGCAAGCTGAAAACAGAATGGGTATTCAGCGTGTATAACGCTTACAGCAGAAAAAATCCTTATTTTATTTACTACAGTCAAACCGGGAATCCTTACCAGGGAAATCTTGAAGTGGAAGCAAGGCAGGTTTCGTTGTTTCCCATTATACCAAGTGTTACACTAAACTTTAAGCTATAAAAGATCTGAGTTGAGATACTTTCTTGTTCACTATTCACAACTCACTATTCTCTTATTCATCGCTGTCAACTATTTCGCCATAGTCTATAAATAATTCTTCACCCGATTTTATTTCACGAAGAGTTTCAAAATCTTCACCGTCGTTTGTGGAAACGATATTTGGAGTTTCGGAGTGATTTAAAAAAATTACAATGTCCATTACTTTAAAACCGTAGTCGGGAACATAGTAATAATCTTCATCAAACAGGCAATAGGTTTCAACCAGTTCTTTGCTGTGTTGCGGAAGGTTATCTATTTCGCTTCGCTCAACTTTAATCCACTCGCCAATGTTTTTGGAAAACAATCCACGCTTACCTTTTGGAATATCCCTCAATGCAAACACACCGTTTCCATGAACAGGTGATGGTTTCATCATTACCCAGATATCATGTTTTAATTCGTGCAGCAGTTGTTCTTTGGTCATGATGAAAACTATTTGGTATAACGCTTCAGTTCACGTTCAGCATCACGGTTTTTGATGGTTTCCCTTTTATCGTGCAGTTTCTTTCCTTTGCCAAGCCCGATTTCCATTTTGGCAAGATTCTTTTCTGTAAAAAAAATTCGCAACGGAATAACGGTATAGCCTTTATCTTTCAGCTTAATCTGCCATTTTTTTATTTCTCTTTTGTTAAGCAGCAACTTTCTGTCGTGAACAACAAGATGGTTGTTGGATGTGCCGAACTTATATTCAGCAATGTGTAATCCTTTTATCCAAAGCTCGTTCTTATGAAAAAAACAATATGAATCACTGAAGCTTACTTTGCCTTCCCGGATAGATTTAACTTCAGTTCCGGCCAATACCATCCCCGCTACTAATTTGTCTTCAAAATAGTATTCATGAAATGCGGCCCGGTTCTTTAATTCCATAATATAAAAAAGCAATCAATAAAAGCTGCATGCCTTTATTGATTGCAAATATAGATTTGAAAAATCAGTTACTGAATAATGTAAACAATACACCAAATTTCTGCTTCATTTCTTTCCTGTCAACAATTAAATCGAGGAAGCCATGTTCAAGCAAAAACTCACTGCGCTGAAAACCTTCCGGCAAATCTTTTTTAATGGTTTCTTTAATTACCCTTGGACCTGCAAAACCAATTAATGCTCCCGGTTCGCCAATGTTTAAATCTCCCAGCATACCAAACGAAGCTGTAACACCACCAAAAGTAGGATCGGTTAAAACTGTGATATAGGGGAGTTGTGCATCGCTCAGCTGCGAAAGCTTACCGGAAATTTTTGCAAGCTGCATCAGCGAAAATGCACTTTCCATCATACGTGCACCACCACTTTTGCAAATCATGATCATTGGCATGCGGTGTTCAATACAAAAGTCAACACCCCGGGCAATTTTTTCGCCCATTACACTACCCAACGACCCGCCAATAAAATCAAAGTCCATACAACAAACCACGGCATCATGTCCTTCAATTTTTCCTGAAGCAACACGGATTGAATCGTGCAGATCAGTTTTTTTCCAGATATCTTCCAGTCGTTTCTGGTATGGTTTGAGATCGGTAAAACCAAGGTAATCTTTTGAACGGATATTATCGAAAAGCTCCGTGTATTCATCACCATCAAATAGTATATCGTAGTATTCCGAACTTCCGATCCGATGATGATAATTACATTTTGGACAAACATAATTGCTCTCAGCAAGTTCTTCTGAAGTACAGGTGAACTTACATTCAGGGCATTTTGTCCATAAACCTTCCTGTATTTCCTTTTTTTCAGAAGTCTTGGTTAAGATACCTTTCTGAACACGTTTAAACCAGGAGGTTTTAGGAGTTTCTGTTTCCGGTAAATCATCACCGGTTAAGTTTTTCTCTATATCCTCTTCTTGTTTTGCCATTGAACTTGAATTTAAAGCAATATAAGAGAAAAAAGATTAAGCATTCCTGTTAATACAATTCAGGTCATCAAATGCTGTTTCCAAACGTTTAATGAAGCTTTCTTCACCTTTACGTAACCAAACTCTCGGATCGTAATATTTTTTGTTTGGACTATCAGCACCTGAAGGATTGCCTAACTGTCCCTGCAGATAAGCTTCATTCTTTTTGTAGTTGTTTAAAACACCTTCCCAGAATGCCCATTGCATATCTGTATCAAGGTTCATTTTAATTGCACCGTAGCTGATTGCCTCACGAATCTGATTCTGGGGAGAACCACTACCTCCGTGGAATACAAAGTAAACTGGTTTTGAAGCAGTTTTTAATTCCTTTTCAATATAGAGCTGACTGTTATTTAATATTTCGGGTCTTAATTGTACGTTCCCCGGCTTATAAACACCGTGCACATTACCAAATGCGGCAGCAACTGTAAACAGGTTACTTACTTTACCTAATTCAGTGTAGGCGTATGCAACATGTTCGGGTTGTGTGTAAAGTTTATCGTTATCAACATCACTGTTGTCAACACCATCTTCTTCACCACCAGTAACACCTAATTCAATTTCAATTGACATGCCAAGCGGAGCCATACGTTTGAAAAATTCAACAGAAGTCTGGATGTTTTCTTCAATTGGTTCTTCACTAAGGTCAAGCATATGAGAACTGTAAAGGGGTTGTCCTTTTTCTTTTTTGAATTGCTCACCGGCATCAATTAAAGCACTGATCCAGGGTAACCATTTTTTTGCAGCATGATCTGTATGCAACACAACAGGAACGCCATAGTATTTAGCTACTGTATGAATATGCAAAGCACCTGAAATTGCGCCCTGGATATTTGCCTGAAGCTGATCGTTTGGCATGCCTTTGCCGGCAATAAATTGTGCACCACCGTTTGAAAACTGGATAATTACGGGTGAATTAACTTTTGCAGCTGTTTCAAGAACTGCATTAATTGAACTGTGCCCGATTGTGTTAACAGCAGGAAGCGCAAATTGATTGTCTTTAGCATCGTTATAAAGTGCTTCCAATTCTTCGCCGAAAAGAACTCCGGCTCTGTACTTGCTCATTGTTTGATATTATAAAAGATGAATAATCTGTTTATTTCGGGCACAAATATAGGGAATCTTGAAGGTTGACTGCCTGATCTGGTTTCGGCAAAAAAAAGTATGTTTGTTTAATCGTGTAAAAAAAGAATACTTTATAAGCATAATTTACCTCTGGTAAGCCGTAAAGCACAACAATAAATCTTTCAGGAATGCAACAAAAAAAGGCAGCACCATTCTTCTTTATTTACCTTTTGCCTGTTTTTTTTATTCTGAATGGTTATAACGATTATTTTGGTTTTTTTTCGCCATCGTTTGTACTGTTGAATCTGGCAGCAGTTTCAGTTTCCATTGCTTGTGTTTTTTTTATCAGCTTCAAATTATTTCAACATCGGGAAAAAAGAATTTTGTTTGGGTTTGGCATTTCCCTCTTGATGATTTTTTTTGGTTCCGTTTTTGATTCATGGAAAGCTTTTATCAAACTTCATTTCCTTTCGGGTTATCTTTTTGTTGCACCAGCCTGTTTACTCTTGGTTTATTTGTTTTTTATTTTTTTGAGAAGATATATGAAGCCTCTTACCCAGGTATTTACTTATCTGAACCTCGTTTTTGTTATTCTCATTCTATTTGAAATAACAAGGTTTGTTGTATTGGAAACAAAAACAAAACCGGGCAACTTGCTTATTGATGCACGTTTTTCAGTTTTTAACTCTGTAAAAACTGAAAATCAAAAAGCAGATACAGCTAAGCCCGACATCTTTCTGCTGATTTTTGATGCAATGCCATCTTCAAAAGCAATGCAGCAGGATCTTGGTTTTTCCAATCAGTTATTAGATACTTTTTTTCAACAACAGGGATTTTTTGTTGCCAGGGATGCAAAAAGCAATTATGATCTAACAGTACTGTCTGTCAGTAGTATGTTGAATATGGAATATGTTTCCCGGGAAGAAGTGCAGAAAGGAACCGGGATAAATATGTACTATCGTTCAACGTCATCCTTGCTTGATAATTCATTGGTAAGGGTGTTGCAAAAAGAAAAATATCATATTTATCAATATCAGCCACTGTCAATTTTTAAAAATGCTGACTGGAACGGGAACCTCGTGTTTGGAAATATGCTGCACATGAATTATTTCTACAAAACATTTCCCGGCAGATTGTACAGGGACCTGTCCTGGAATTTTCAACGGATTGATGCTTTTGCAAAAGAATATTACAGGAAGGGAAGTGTAAGGAAACAAGATGATATTCTGAAAACTGATAGTTTGATTCGTAATGTTTGTAACAGGGCAGGGCCACCTAAATTTGTGTATGCACATTATATGTTACCGCATGTGCCTTTTTACTTTAAAGCTGATGGTACAATCCGTTCATTTAACAGAAGCAATAAGGCAGAGGTAAGCGAAAAAGTTCAAATAACTGACCAGGTGCAATACACAAACAAAAAAATTACTGAGCTGCTCAATTATATAAAGGAAAATAATAAAACCAATACTGTTATAATTGTAATGGGCGATCATGGCTTCAAAAGCCTGCAAAAGAACAGCGACCCGGAATTTGGTTTTCAAAATTTAAACGCTGTTTATTTTCCTGATAAAGATTATTCATATCTATATCCATCACTATCTCCTGTTAATACATTCAGGATTGTTTTAAATAAATATTTTTCTGCCAAACTGCCTCTTTTAAAAGACAGCAGTGTGATTTATGAATTCTCCGGCCCTGATTGGGAAAAATAAATCAGAGTATAAATACAACTGCGTTTTTATCGGGCAGAGCAATTTTTTTAGCTGATTGTTTTTCAAGTATTGAGAACTGCAATAGTTCTTTTTCTTTTCCTGAGTGATAAAAATAAATGATGAATTGAATATTGTTGTCTTTACAGGATTGAATCAACCTGTTGTCGTTGTAAACTGGTTGAGTTATTTTGAAAAACCTTCCTTTTAGTACAAATGCCAGCTGATCACAAAACGAACCTTCACTTGCATTGCTTACAACTGCTGTGAAATTTTTGGTGAGCTTATTTGCCTGCAGAAAAGATGCGGTTTGATAAATGTCTTTTCCTGAATATCTTAAATCCTGTAAATAATCTGCAGGTGCAAGAAGATAACTTGAAACAAATACTGCTGTAACAAAAAGCAGGGATTTGGGATTTAATTTGTCAGCCAATTGCTCAATAATAAATTTTGATCCGATCAATAAAGTAATAATTCCGGTAAGCCAGATATATCGGGGTTCAACATAAATAAGTGTATATCCGCTCACTACAAAAATGCTGATGAACAAAAGGATTTTTACTTGTAAAATATTTTCTTTTTGAGTTAAAAGTTTTACAGAATAATACACAAGCACCGGAATACTTAAAAATGAAAGTACATTCAGTGAACTGATGCTTACCTTGATGTTGTGCAGAATGTTTTTCAGAAAACGAAGAAAGTTGGCCCATGTATCAAAAGGCCCCGACAATGTATAATTATAGTAAATAAAGGGATCTTCCCATGCTGTAGGAGAGTCGGGATATGGTGGTTTCATAAGTAATTCGGCCGATTTAAGTGTGGTATAGCTTTGGTCATTCAACAACCAGTTAAAATTAAAAGTCTGAACAGTGCTGAATGACCATACGCCATACTTCTGGTGCATCAAGAATATCCAGGGTGCAAGCAGAATGAACAATGTGGTATAAGTAATCAGCACCGATTTAATATACGGCTGGTATCGGTTTTCCTCGTAGTTTTTAAACGTAAGAAATCCAATAACCAAATGCGATAAAAAGAGTAGGGGTAGGCTAAATGCTTTTGAATAGCAGGCAAGGGCGATCATCATCCCTGCTATTATACTTTTTGTTACCGATTTGAATACGTTTTGTGTGAAAATGTAATAGAGGTAAAGCAGCACAATACTTAATTGCAAAAGATCTCCGGCTAACTGAAAGTGGGTATAACTTAATAAAATCACCGGAAGTATAAATGCCACTGCAATGAGAATAAGTTTGTGACTTTTTTCTTTTGCATTAATAATTTGATTGCTCAGGCCTTGAAAAAGGATAATAATAAAAATACTGCAGGCTGCATTTATTAGTTTAAATGGTAAAACCGGGTTATTCGCCAGTCCGGGAAATAATGATGCAATCCAGCTATTCAGCGGGCTCCAGACCCCATTAACCCCACGCAGCCAATCATGCTTCATGATGCTCAATGCCACCGTCATAGCACCAATTCCATCCACATCAAAACGGTATTGGTAGAGAGGAAGTGTTAATATAAAAAGGGATATAAAAATACCTGTTGAAAAAATATGCCTGTATTTGAATAGTGTGGAAATCATTAATTCAAATATAAACCTATTGACAAAAAGAAGTTGAAACAGGAATAATTGCACAGAAATAAGTGAATATAAAAGAGCATAGCTTGCAAGAGCGAGCAAAAAAATTGCCTGTCTGCTTTGAATTACTCGTGTCAGACAGGCAAAATAAATTCAGCGGTTCTCGGGGCTGAGTTTTCTTAAGTACGAACCTGCTTTTCTGGTTTACGTTTTAAGTATCTTTTTCATAATTATCAGGATTGTGACCTGAATAAAAAGAAAAAGACCTGGATTTCAAAGGATACGAAGATTATTCGGTTTTTGATAGGATCCAGATCTTTTTTAAAGCCTTTTTTGTCTCTTGGTTCCCATTACAGAAGAGTCTGTTTTGGATGGCTTCTCTTTTTGGTCTTTCAGGATTTAGATTCGGGTTTTTCTTAGTTAGGATTTTTGGATTTTTCTTAGTTTTTCTTTGGATTTGGTTTTTTCGGGTTTTTCTTTAGTTAGGATTTTTGGATTTTTACTTTGGTTCTTCTTTCGAATTGGATTTTAGTTTTTTGGTTTATTTCATTTAGTCAGGACGTTGGATTTTTCGACGGTTTCGGTTTTCTTATAGACTATACGGATTTAATAAACTATTTAATTACTTTTTTAAGGGGAATTTCGCAGTCAGCAACTCTTTTGTTTCGATCAATTAACAGTACAAAAATAGAAGCAATGCAAATAGCGGACAAGAGCAGTATTTCTCTATTTTGAATACTCGGTATTTACCCCGCAATTCGTAAATCTACGTGTATTAGTAAAGAAGTATTACTATAATAAGCTTGTTTCAGGCTTGAATTCATCGTACGACAGGCTCTTTTCGCTTGTAATATGTAAAAAGCCGCAACTGATGTGCGGCTTTTTACATATCGCTGTTGCAGAATTTTATTTGGTTAATGACTGAATGATGTCGTATTTGGTTACTATACGAAACATTCCTGCTTCATCTTTACTTAATACTGCACCATTTTCTTTTGTAATAAGTGTACTTAACCGTTCAATGGGGGTTTCAAATGTTACTATGGGGAAAGCCGGCTCCATTACTTCTTTAATCGTTGCATTTTTGATTTCAGCATTGGAAAATACTTTGCCAAATAATCCATTTTCAGAAATTGAACCAACAGGTTCTCCGTCTTTAAATACAGGTATTTGTTCAATATCGTATTTCTTCATCAGCTCAACAGCTTCTGAAACGGTGTGAGTGGGTTCAACTGTAATTAACCTGTTATGTGCACGGGAAGAAACAATATCCCTGAAGGTTTTCACATCAAGGAATCCACGTTCCATCATCCACTGGTCATTATATATCTTACCTACATAACGGCTTCCATGATCGTGCAGAATGCAAACCACCAGGTCGCCTTTTTTGAGTTTACTTTTTAATTGCATTAATCCCTGCAAACAACTTCCTGCACTGTAACCACAAAACAATCCTTCTTCTTTGGCAAGCCTGCGGGCCATTACAGCGCCATCCTTATCAGTTACCTGTTCAAAATAATCAATCACACTCATATCATAATTCTTCGGAACAAAGTCTTCTCCAAAACCTTCGCTGATGTAAGGGTGTACTTCATTCATATCAATTTCACCTGTGCGGAAATATTTTGTGAGCAACGAACCATACACATCAATTGCCCAAACCTGTATGTTGGGATTTTTTTCTTTCAGGTATTGTGCAGCACCAGTAATGGTACCACCGGTACCTGCAGTACATACAAGATGAGTGATTTTGCCATCGGTCTGATTCCAGATTTCAGGACCAGTTGTTTCATAATGCGCCAGCCTGTTTGCAAGATTATCGTACTGGTTCATGTGGTACGAGTTGGGTATTTCCCTTGCAAGCCTTGCTGCCACACTGTAATAACTCATCGGGTCTTCGGGTATTACGTTGGTTGGACAAACAATTACTTCGGCACCAACGGCCTTTAATATATCGGCTTTTTCTTTCGATTGTTTATCGGTAGTAACAAAGATGCATTTATAACCTTTCACAACTGCTGCAAGCGCAAGACCCATTCCTGTATTACCGCTGGTTCCTTCAATAATAGTACCACCGGGTTTCAGCTTTCCTTCTTTTTCTGCAACCTCCACCATTTTAACCGCCATGCGGTCTTTGATTGAATTACCGGGATTGAAATAATCAACCTTTGCCACTACTTCGCAGGGAAAGTTCCGGGTGATTTTGTTTAAACGTATAAGAGGCGTGTTGCCTATTGTTTCTAAAATGTTGTTTTTAATATCCATAACATGACAGCGAATCATTCGCAGTCGGCAAAGTTATGATTTGTAGAACAGAAACTATCAACTGTGAGTTGGAGATTTGTGAAAACTCTTTATGATGTTTGTTTCTTCTGAGATGATGATTTCTTTTTTCTGAAATAATAATCAACCAATACAAGTCCCAGAACAACGTTTACCATCATAAAAGCATTTAACAATGTGCTTTCAGTTTCTTTGCTGAGATTCACTTGATATGAACTGATTTTTTTCAGATCAGCCAGTAATGATGTTGATCCCGGTGCTGTACTCCAGTTCATTGATGCAAGACCATAAATTAAAAGCCCGGCAATAGTAAGCAGGAAGAAAGCCGCAATACCGGTGATGATATTTTTATTAATGTATTTTTTTGTTGCCTTGGCTGGCTGCAAACCGTTTATCTGCTCCATTACATTTTTTGTAAAACGCATAGATGGCTGTTCCAGTTCCATTTCTGTTTGCAGCAAACGGTTTACTTCCATCAGTTCATTATACTTTTCACGCCATGATGAATCGGTTGCAATCATCCCTTCTACATAGGAAATATCTTTGGCATCAGCTATGCCATCAATATAATTCCATAATTGTTCTTCCATTTGCTGTGTGCTCATATCATAAAATTATGAGTGAATATAATCTGCCAGTTCAACTGCAAAATGCGTTTGAATCCGGTCTTTTAATCTTTGTCGTGCCCTGAACAGTTTTACCTTCACATTATTCGGCTCAATGCCAAGGATCACCCCAATTTCTTCAATGCTCTGTTCACCTTTATAAAATAAGGTAAGCACTTTTGCATCTTCAGGACTTAGCAATGCTATTGCATCATTTACCATTTTAATTTTCGATTTCTCCTCAACATGATTGGCCGAAAATCCCGGATGTGAATTGTTGGCTGCATCAAATACTTTTTCCTGGTCAAGTGAAAGTATTGTCAGCTTCTTTTTCCTTAAAAAAGTTAAACACAAAGAACTGATAATGGTATAAAGCCATGTGCTGAATTTTGCATCGCCCCGGTAATCGTTCAGCGAACGGTATGCTTTAATAAATGCATTTTGCGCCAGTTCTTCCGCATCTTCCCGGTTACGGGCATAGCGAAGTGCAACAGTAAAAACAAAAGACTGATAACGGGAAACAAGTATCTCGTAAGCCTTTTGTTCGCCCTGTAAAACCCGGGCAATAATTTCTTTATCCGATGGTGCAGCTTGCATTGCTACTGTTTAGACGCTGTGAGATCAAACCAGGTTACAACATATGATAAAGGTGTGGAGAAAAGACTGTAATTGCAATTTTTGAAAAAAATACCGGCCTGCTGTAACCAGATTTTATAAGCTGTAGTCATATGAGCAGAACTTATTCAAAACAATTAAACTCTTATTTATGAACGGCGAATATTTAGTTGGAATATTAGTACCCCTTGGCAGTATGGCCATGATTTTCGGACTTTTTTACCTTGGCAACCGTGAAAATATGGCGATGATAGAAAAAGGGATGAACCCGAAAGAATTCAGAAACCGCCCTGCTCCTTACCGTAACCTGAAATGGGGCTTATTGCTTGTAGGAGCGGGTATGGGATTATTCCTTGCATATATATTACATACGTATGTATTGCATGTGAGAGATGAAAACCCCGCTATTTACTTTTCTCTGCTTGCTATTGGCGGAGGTTCAGGTTTAGTAGCTTCCTACCGGATTGAGAAAAAAGAAACGCTTGACAAGGAATAATAAAATAGCTTATAAAAAAACGGGCTGCTTTTAAAAGCAGCCCGTTTTTTTGGGGAGAATGTTATTTCTTTATTTCTTCGAGTGCTTTTATTACAACCGGATCGTTGAGGTTTTTCATTTTCACATAACCCTCACTTCGCCACAACTGGCGGCCAAGCATTGATGTAAAATATTGTTTAAGTAATTGCTGCTGGTTATTGGTTAAGGGTGCAGCTTTTATGCTGTCTTTTAAAGCCAATGTTTGCAGAAAGGGAATTACGGTTGCGTCATTACCTGTAAACTGCTGTAATTCTGCCGGTGCTTTTATTTTATTTAATGCACCCTGGTTTTGTATAAAATAAAGAAAGGCCGCATTATAAAGCACATCTTTGTACTGCATTCTTTTTTCTTTTGGAATCATATCAACTGAATCCATCGGTACAAAAATGTCCGGCGAAATTCCCCCGCTTCCGTAAACTAATCTTCCTCCTTTGGTTTTATATTTTTTCCCATTGTGTGCCGTTGAGTCGCCATGAAAAATTTCACCATTGGCAAAACGTTCACTTACCTCATCTTTATAATGTGCATTCTCTCCACGTTGGTAAGGCTTCTGAATACTTCTGCCAACTGGTGTGTAATAACGGGAAACTGTTAAACGGATCGCACTGCCATCACTCAATGTAAACTGATCCTGCACCAATCCCTTTCCAAACGAACGACGACCCATAATCGTTGCCCTGTCCCAATCCTGCAATGCCCCTGCAAGCACTTCACTTGCGGAAGCAGAACCTTCATCAATCAGCAGAATCAATTTCCCGGTTTCAAATAAACCCGGGCGGCGGGCAGTATAATTTTGTTTAGGTGATGATTTCCCTTCAGTATAAACAATGTCTTTGTTACCATCTAAAAATTCATCAGCAATCTGCACCGCATCATCCAGCATACCTCCGCCGTTTCCACGCAAATCAAGAATAAGTTTTTTCATGCCTTCCTTTTGCAACCGCTCCAGGTTTTCCATGAATTCTTCATATGTGTTGGAAGAAAACTTGTTGAGACGGATAAAACCAACTCCCGGTTCAATCATATAAGCTGCATCCACACTTTTAATGGGGATGATGCCACGCTTGATGATGATTTCTTTCGGTTGTTTGTTGCGCAGCAGCTTTACATGCACTTCTGTTCCTTTCGGGCCACGGAAAAATTTCCGGATGTTTTCTTCGTCAAACTTTCTTCCTGAAACAACCGAATCATTTGCGCTGATGATTACATCACCAACCATCATTCCTGCTGTTTCTGCCGGGCCTTTCGGCAAAACACCCATCACATACACCGTATCAGTGATCATCCCGAATTCAATACCCACGCCCTGGAAATTTCCCTGCATATCTTCATTGATCAATTGCAGTTCACCTGCCGGAATATATACCGAGTGGGGATCGAGCTGGCTCATTACATCCTGTATGGCTGAATACCCGAGGGAATCAACATTAACGGTGTCAACATATTTCTGTTTCACCAGTTCCAGTATTTCCTGGAGGGAGGTTCTGTTGGCTTTGCCAAAAAAAGACGGGCCGTAAGTGCCCATATTATCTTTGAGTTTATAGCCAAAAAACATACCTATCATCAGGGCGACAGATAAGAGAACGGGTAACCAAACTTGTACTTTCTTCTGATTCATGCAAAAACGTTCGTGTAAAAAGTGCTGCAAATTTGCTGAAAATAAAGCATATTGCCTTGTCGCTTTTGTCCAATTTTAATAAATTACAGCAAAGGCCCTCAAAACTTAATAGCAGAATGAGTTCAATTACGTTAATAGCCGACAGCGGAGCCACCAAAGCCGAGTGGTGTTTATTGAAAGGAAAAAAGAAGAAAATCATTTTTACCCAGGGCATCAGCCCGTACCTGATGACCACTGAACAAATTGTTCAGCTGTTACTCAAAGAATTAAAACCGAAGCTGAAGAAAGAATCAGTTGATTCGATTTTCTTCTATGGCACTGGTTGCAGCAATCCCCAGAACGTAAAACATATAAAACTTGCGCTGAAAGAAGTTTTTTCATCAGCCAGAAAAATCAATGTTGATTCCGATTTAATGGGCGCTGCAAAAGCACTCTGCGGCCACGATAAAGGTGTGGCCTGTATTTTAGGTACCGGTTCCAACTCCTGTTATTACAACGGCAAGCGCATTGTAAAAAACAGTCCCGGTCTTGGTTATGTGCTGGGCGATGAAGGCAGTGGTGCCTTCCTTGGCCGTAAAGTGATTCAGCATTTTTTGTACAATACTTTTGATGAAGAGCTCATGGAGCGCTTCAACGCCAAATACAATACCAACCGGCTTGAAATACTCGATCATGTGTACCGCCAGCCATTACCCAACCGTTACATGGCTTCCTTTGCCTTGTTCTTAACAGAGAACCGTGGTCATTACATGATTGAAAATATCATTGAAGATTCACTCAACGAGTTTTTCTTTAACCACCTGTACAAGTACAGGGAAAGCTGGCTGTACCCCATCCATTTTACAGGAGGAGTGGCCTATGCTTTTCGGGATGTGGTGAGTGAGCTGTGCAGCACTTATGAACTGCAGCTTGGAAAAATTTTAAAGAACCCCATGGAAGGATTAATTGAATATCACAGTTAAAAAAGATTATGACCGAACAGTTTGTACGAATAACAGAACAGGAATCCAATTACCGTCATTTAGATAAAATGAGTGTGGCCGAACTGCTGCAAAACATTAACCGGGAAGACAGCCAGGTGCCGCAGGCCGTAGCCAAAGCCATTCCGCAAATTGAACCACTTGTTACAGCCATTGTTGATAAAATGCTTATGGGTGGCCGCCTTTTTTACATTGGTGCAGGCACCAGCGGAAGGCTGGGTATTGTTGATGCCAGCGAGTGCCCGCCTACTTATGGTGTGCCTTATGGTTTGGTGATTGGTATTATTGCCGGTGGCGAAAAAGCCATTACACAGGCCGTTGAGTTTGCTGAAGACAGCAGGGAAGATGGGTGGAACGATCTGCAGGCATACAACGTAAGCGATAAAGATGTGGTGATTGGTATTGCCGCCAGCGGCACCACGCCTTATGTAATAGCCGCACTGCAGCAATGCAGGCTTAATAATATTGTTACAGGCAGCATCAGTTGCAACCCCAACTCACCTGTAAGCGCTGCTGCCGATTTTCCTATTGAAGTGGTGGTGGGGCCCGAGTTTGTAACCGGCAGTACCAGGATGAAAAGCGGCACCGCACAGAAATTAGTGCTCAACATGATCTCCACATCTGTAATGATACAATTAGGCAGGGTGGAAGATAACCGCATGGTGAACATGCAGCTCAGCAACGAAAAACTGGTTGACCGTGGTGTAAACATGCTGATGCTGCGCAGCGGCCTTACCGATTACGAAAAAGCAAAAGACCTGCTGCTTAAATACGGAACAGTGAAGAAAGCGTTGGATACGTTGTGAGAAAAGAACAACTGTGATAGAAACACAGATGAAACGGATGTAACGGATTTGCTCTGATTTTTTTTTGCAGGTTTGATTGTTTTCTTATCTGTGTTTCTATTTTATTGCTGTTGAGAAAAAACTACTCATTCTTTATTTCTCATTTTCCATTTTTTCCCATTCCATTTATAGCCCTTTTTTATACCAAAGCCCTGTTTTTGCCGTTATAAATCCATCATCAGTGCGTTATCCCTGCGTTACCGGTGCGTTAACCAACGCACTGATACCGGAGAAAACAGGGATTTGACCCGGATGAGATATATCTTAACCTGAACGTTAAAACACAGTAACTATGGCTACCTACCAAGGACCCGGCTTCAACGGTAAAATCGACAACCTTGTTTTCTTTACCCGTAACGGTAAGCAGGTTGTACGCACAATGCCCGGTAAAGTAAGACAGACAGCTGCAACAAAAATCCGCAGCCGCAATTTTGGTATTGCATCGAGTTCATGTAAAACCCTGCGCTGGTTACTGCAGCCCGTACTGTTTAACCCCACCGATCGTAACATGCAGTTGCGATTTTCGGGAGCAGTAGCCCGCTGGCTTGCGCAGAGTAATGCAGAAACCCTTGCCCCGCAGCAACAGATCCCTTTTGTGACCGGTTTTTCGTTTAGTAAACAAACATCAGTGGCGGAGCGTTGCAGGCTGCCGTTTACCGTTAGTAACCCTGTGGCAGGGCAAACACTTGTGCAGTTGCCTGCGTTTATACCCACAGCAACAATTGCAGCACCTGCACATACAAACATGGTACAGCTGACCATTACCGTAGCTGCCTGTCATTTACTCAACGCCCGGGCAGCAGGGAGTGAAACAAAGCAATTGCTGTTGCCGTATAACAATACACCTGTTGCAGCACAGGACATTGAATTTAATGTGGCAGCAGAAACAGGTGTATTGCTGATAACTGCTGTACAGATACTTTACCGTTTGCAGAATGGGAATACAGATATGCGGGATGAGTTTATGCCTGCTTCGGTTGTGGATGGGAGGTATGGATGAAAATTGATCAATGAGTTTGTGTGTGTAAACGTTTAATAACGTTTGCAAACGAATGCGCAGAAGTTGTATTTGCGAAAGTTTTTCCCGGCAAAACAATACAAAAAGCAGATTGATAATGAGGCAGTAAGTATAAAAAAGCGAAAGTTTGGAAGAGGGAAGTTTTGTAAATTTATGTGTTGTACGTAATTTTAAGGACACCCTCCAGTACTAACAGCAATGAAAAAATATGGCGGAATTTAATATGTCCGAAGCCCTTTACTCCCTGAATAAAATGCTTCAAGAAGAGATTCATGTTCACAATGGAAAGCATATCTATGAGGCTGAAGAGAGAAGTCTTATTGCTGATGTCAATAATTATTTCATAACCGATTATCAAATACAGAGAAAATACATACCAGACTTACTTACGGTTTATGAAGACACCGCTGACCATTTGCTTAGTTTACAGATTTCCGATTTCTTGAATGGACTAGAAGACCTCAAAACATTACCAACCTTGCCTCTTGACTTAAGCTTCTGGGATAATGATATTGATGTAGATATAGTCTTCAGAGAATTTAAAACATTTTTGGAAATCTATTTGGTAAAAGGGCATGAATTGAGATTGTCAAATGACACATTATTTGTGATTGACAATGAAAAAGGAGGTCGATTTTTAAGATTAGTACATAAATTAATAAGTCACCAATCTATCAATCAAAATTTAAAGGTAGATGATATTACAGGAATTATTCTTCAGCTTTGGGCAGCTCGAAATATTGCAATTGCAATAGAACGAAAAGAATTGTTTTATTTATTGGTAAGTATTTTTCTCGACGGCTTACATTTTCGCCAAAACTACCAGTTTGCTAGGGATATTGCTGAAGAATGCTTAATCTGCTCATATAAAGATAATACTATAGAGTATGGCTATTATCTATCTTTTAAAGTTTTTGGGAGTACTTCGAGTGCAATAACTGCTTTACATTATGCCAATATTGCAAACATGATTTTCAAAAGAAGTGGCATAATTAATGACTATGTGTTGAAAAATTATTATTGGGAGGCTATAAAATTCTTGAGAAATATCAAATTAATTCCTTTTGCTATTTCTCTATTTAAAAATAGACCACTGCATGTAACTTATTCTCAGTATGAGTTAAACAAATTTCACCATGCCTATTTTTCAACACTTCTATTTACCAAGGATAAAAATCTACCAGATTTAGTATTAAGTTATATTGACAGATCTAAAGAGCTGATAATACAAACAGGGGAACATGAAGCTTTACCATGGTTAGCTATGTTGTTTAATGTCAAAAAAAATTATTCAGTTGAAGAATATGATGAAACACAGCTTCTTCAATACCAAGAATTGTTTAAAAGGATTGTGAGCAAATCGAATTATGATAAAATTCATAACTCCCTTTTTGGTAACCTTCAACAATTAATGAAGGAGCTTAAAAAAAGTTTATTGAGCCTCACTTTTACAAGAAGTCAAAGCGATTTTGTGACAGATAATAAAGTGGCTTTAGATTTATCACACAGAAACATATTGAAAAGCTTCGAAGAGGAAAATGTTGAAGGCTATTTGTTGTCAATGATTTTGCAGTCCGACTTTTCTATAACATTTAAAGAAAAGTACGCAAAACTCCTTTCTTCAATTGAGGAGAGCTATATATCAAAACAGTTTGAAAAGGAATATTACACTCCCGAATTTTTAAAGGACTTCATTTTAAATCAGGAATTTGATATTTTATGGCTTGGAACAGATAATCATAAAATAGTTCCGCTTTATTTCACTAATGGAAAATTCACTTTCTTAAATGATAAGGAAAGAAATTTAATCGATGCTTTTCACTATTCAAGAGACGCAATTAAGCATCTGCCTCTTTCAACTAGAACGAACGGGAGAATTTCATCAGAAAAATTATATGAGGATTATTATGAAGAAGAAAAACAAATAAAAAAAGATGTGGAATTTTTTAACCTTCCGATTCAACCAATAAAACCAGTTCTTATAATAAAGGATATTGAGTTAAGTTCATTTCCACACAACCTTATCTCAACGGAAAGTGATTTATTAAGCAATCTGGTCCCAGTTTCGAATATAATGTCTTTAGAATATTTCCTTGTTAATAGCACTAAAGACTTAGGTACAATTTCCTCTAAAGCAATTTGGATTCCAATTAAAAGTCAAGATATGCCTTTGTGCATGATGTATTCAAAAATTGAGGAAGACCTTAGCAAATTCAATGTAAAAGTCTATGATTCTATTATTCCTGAAACAGCACTTAATTCAGACATCAATATATTAGTAGCACATGGTAATGAAAAAATTAGCACATTCCCTGCATTCTATTTAAATAGCGAAACGGAAAGTGTATCAATTTTGAATTTTGACAACATTGTGGGAACTGGGAAAATATTGATTCTTTTTATTTGTCATTCAGGTTCCGAAAGAAGTGACTTATTTAGGAATCAAACAATAACTATAATAAAGCAATTTTTACAAAATGGCTATCAAACAGTTATTGCACCCTTTTGGGCTCTTCATATTGACATTCCCCCAATTTGGCTTCCAGAATTTTTTGACCATCTTAATAATGGCAATAATGTTGGCGAAGCCTTCTTTAACGCAAATAAAAAAGTAGCAAAGGTTTTTAACACTCCTAATGCATATTCTTGTCTTCATTTATATGGCAATCCTTTTATAAAATTGCATAAGGAAAAGGCATCTACGGCATGCCCCCCCCAATAGCGCAAGAATAAACCCATAGAGTGCTGGCGCAAGATTTGTGAGTTGGCAAATGTGCGTAGCTATTTAGTGCCTGAAATTAGTAATGCTCACAGTTTGCATTGCCGGCACTACTTGTCCCGCTATGTTGGAGGAAGCAAACTCACAAAACCTTATGCCTCATTCCTGCACCAGGTTACCTAATTTTATAATTGCTGTTTACCTGGACTGGTAGGGGAGTCGGTTGCACCAGACACGCCTGAGAAGTAAACAAATGAGTTTATCCACCTGTATGAAAAGCAAGTACAGGACTGTGCATTGACAGCACTTTATTGGGATATTCGAACTGTACACGTATTAAATATGTTTTACCCGGCTTTAAACCTGTTATACTGAAACCGTTCAGGCTTTGTCCTTCCATTAATTGCCAGTTTGTATCTCCTTCACCGTATTCAATCAGAATTCTGGAAGGATGAATACTTGTTTTGGGATAAAACTCGAATGTAAAATCGGCACTGCTGTTGTTGCTTCTGATTAGTTTAATAAAGCACGGAGCAATGGTTGAAGTGGTTTTGCTGCTGCACAACGGGCCCGCCAGTTTTTGACCGCAACGTGTATAAACACAAACATCATAGGTGGTGCCGGGAAGCAGGTGAATCAAATCAACATTTGCGTAGTCATTATCAGCAGTTAACTGCAGATCGTATCTTTTTGTTGCTGTATCAATACTTTTTCCCATCAGGGAATTATCTCCTAACGTAAATACCGGCTTGTAATAAATAGTAAATGAATTTTCATATTCCTTTTTGTTTTTATCACGCCAAAACTCTTTTGGCCGGAGGGGTCGTTTAAAACCAACAGTAAGTGTTGTTGAACTGGCCAGATCAACCCCCATTGAAATTACCGGCCCTCCGCATTTTTCAGCAGTCTGACAAAATAGAATAAACGGGAATAATAAGGTGATAACAAAAGGTAAAAGCTTTTTCATGAATTAAATGTATGTTCAGCCAATACAATACAGAATGATTTTAATCAGTGTGGCAGGCTTATATTGTCAGGTTGTAATATCAATTGAGTATATAAAAATCAATCATCTTCTTCATCCATAAAATCAACCCAAATCCCGGTTCAGACAATTGCTGCCACTATAACCAAACGATGAAAGGATTGCGACGCAACGATGCTGCCAAGAAACACTGCAGCCGGTACCATAAAAAAATATTTCTCCCCGGCTAACGCTTGTTCTATGGGCATTGCTGATTATCTTCACACCCTCATGACACAGGTTGTACCTACATATTACTCTTTTAATGTGCTCTCCGGCACAACAACTACAACCACAACAATCCGCTAAGCGGATTGTATATACTCATATTACCCCCTGGGCAACACGCTGCAAAACAAAAGGTTCTCTTTATTTACTAAACGTTTATCTTACTTTATATGCTGGTTTTAAAATTTGGTGGCACTTCAATGGGAAGTGCAGATGCGATGAAACAGGTTGTTGAGATTGTAAAAAACAAACTGAACAACGGGGAAGTAGTTCTTGTGGTGAGTGCAATGAGCGGCACTACCGATCTGTTGCTGAACTGTGGTACTAAGGCTTCGGCTACGGACGAAACGTACAAAGATGTGCTGAAGGAAATTGAAACCCGTCACCTGCAAACGGTAAAGCAGCTGATACCTGTACAAAACCAGAGCAGTGTGCTGAGCATGGTAAAAAAATACTGCAACGAAATTGAAGACATCTGCAATGGTATTTTTTTACTGGGCGAATCGTCGCTGCGTACAAAGGATAAACTGGTGAGTTATGGTGAGTTGTTATCATCCACCATCATTAACGCCGCCTTCAGTTCAAACGGAACTGCTTCTGTTTGGAAAGATGCAAGAGAACTGATACGTACCAACTCCAATTACAGCAATGCAGCTGTTGATTTTGCAGTAACCAATGAACTGGTGAATGCATTTATAAAAAGCAAGACGGAAAAATTAGTGGTTGTTCCGGGTTTTATTGCCAGCGATGCAGCTGGCGTTACCACAACACTTGGCCGTGGCGGATCGGACTACACTGCTGCGATTATTGCGGCAGCTGTTGATGCATCTTCGCTTGAAATATGGACCGATGTAAGTGGTATGATGACGGCTGATCCACGCTGGGTGGCCAATGCCAAAATCATTCCTTCCATTTCGTACCAGGAAGCCATGGAGCTTTCGCACTTTGGTGCCAAAGTGGTTTACCCGCCTACCATACAACCGGTGTTAAATAAAAACATCCCGGTATGGATCAAGAATACATTTGCGCCAAACGATCATGGGACGGTGATTGAACATAAGCCCGCTCCTGAAAACATTATTACCGGTATTTCAAGCATCAACTCACTGGCTTTGTTAAGCCTGGAGGGTAGTGGTATGATTGGTATACCGGGTTTCAGCAGCAGGTTGTTTGCTGCGCTGGCCAATGCACAGATCAATGTCATCCTCATTACACAAGGTTCGTCTGAACATTCTATTTGTGTGGGTGTGGATGTGGCGAATGCTGCAAGGGCAAAAGAAGTGGTGGATAAAGCATTTGACTATGAAATTGTAACTGATAAAGTAAACCCGCTGCAGATTGAAAAAGATTTGTCGATTGTGGCGCTGGTGGGCGACCAGATGCGTCACCACACTGGCATCAGCGGAAGGATGTTTGCTGCACTTGGCCGCAATGGTGTAAACATACGTGCTATTGCACAGGGATCAACTGAACGTAACATTTCTGCCGTGGTTGCTACTGCCGATGTGCGCAAAGCAGTAAACGTATTGCACGAAGAATTTTTTGAAACAACCCGCAAGCAGGTAAACCTGTATATTGTTGGCACCGGTAATGTGGGTAAGCGTTTGCTGGATCAGTTAAAAAAGCAGCAATCGTTTCTTGAACAGCACCTGCGCCTGCAGGTAAATATTGCCGGCTTAAGCAACAGCCGCAAAATGATTATTGATGAAAGCGGTGTTGATTTAAGCAAATGGGAAGAACTGTTGCAGAATGGTGCTGATGCTAACCTGCAGCGTTTTGTACAATCGGCCATTGATAAAAATTTACGGAACTCTGTTTTTGTAGATGTTACTGCCAATGCTGCCATTGCTGATGTATATGCATTGCTGCTTGAAAAAAGTATTGCAGTTGTTGCATGTAATAAAGTGGCAGCATCATCCAAATTCAGCAATTATAAAAAGCTGAAACATCTTTCAACTGAATTTAATGCACCGTTTTTGTTTGAAACCAATGTTGGTGCAGGCTTGCCCATTATTGGGACACTCAACGATTTAATGCGCAGCGGCGATAGTGTTCACCGTATGGAAGCAGTGCTGAGCGGTACATTGAATTTTGTGTTTAACAACTACGATGGCAGCAAACCATTTGCTGAAGTGGTGAAACAGGCGCAGGATGAAGGTTATACTGAACCGGATCCACGTCTTGATTTAAGCGGTACTGATGTGATGCGCAAGATTCTGATTCTTGCACGTGAAGCAGGTGTGCAGATGGAAATGGATGATATTACCTGCAACGGCTTTTTACCTGAAAGCTGTATGAAAGGAAGTGTGGCTGATTTTTATGAAGCCATGAAAAAAGAAGAACCGCATTTCAAAGCCATTTTTGATAAAGCAAATGCTGAAAACTGCAAGCTGAAGTTTGTTGCAAGTTTTAATGACGGAAAGGCCAGTGTGGGATTGCAGCATATTCCACCGCAGCACGATCTGTATCATTTGTATGGTAAAGACAATGTGGTGTTATTTTATACCGATCGTTATAAAGAACAGCCAATGGTGGTGAAAGGTGCCGGCGCAGGTGCCGAAGTAACAGCCAGTGGTGTATTTGCAGATATTTTAAGAGCAATATAAAAGCCCCCAACCCCTAAAGGGGAGTAAGGCAAGAGTCTTAAATTTTAAAATGCTTAAATAAAATAAAATGAGTTTGGATGATAAAATAAATGAGAATGTTAATGGCACCCCTTCAGGGGCGGGGGGGCAAAGTGTTACTGTTAAATGTCCGGCAACAGTTGCCAACCTTGTTTGTGGTTTTGATATTCTTGGAATGGCATTGGATGAACCATACGATATCATGAAGCTGAAGCTGATTGATGAACCGAAGGTGATTATTACCAATAAAGATGCTTATAATCTTCCAACAGAACCTGAACGGAATGTGGCAGGTGTTGTGCTGTTATCCATCATGGAAAAAATGGAACAGAAGTTTGGTTTTGAAGTGGAGATTGAAAAACATATTAAGCCCGGAAGTGGTTTGGGGTCTAGTGCTGCCAGTGCTGCAGGTGCTGCTGTTGCTGCCAATCATTTGCTGGGAAATATTTTTTCAACGGATGATCTTGTGCAGTTTGCCATGAATGGCGAAAAGCTGGCCAGTGGTGTAAAGCATGCAGATAATATTACGCCATGTATTACAGGTGGTGTTACGTTGATCCGTTCCATTCACCCGCTGGATATTGTGCAGCTCAATTCACCTTCTTTGTTTGTAACAGTGGTGCATCCGCAGATTGAAGTAAAGACCAGCGATGCACGACAGATTCTGCGCAAAGAAGTATTGCTGAAAAATGCCATCAAACAATGGGGAAATATTGCAGGACTTGTTGCAGGTTTTGAAAAAGGCGATACTGCTTTAATTGGCCGCAGCCTGGAAGATGTGATCATTGAACCTGTACGCAGTATTTTAATTCCCGGTTTTGATGAAATAAAATACAAGAGCAAAGAAGCCGGTGCATTGGGTGGTGGAATTTCAGGAAGCGGTCCTTCCATTTTCATGCTGAGCACAGATGAAACCATTGCAAAAAATGTAGAGCAGATTATGCAGGATGTGTTTACGAAACTTGGAATTGATTATCGTACTTATGTAACCTCGATTAATAAGAAAGGGGTGGAAGTGGTGAAATGATGTACGATATAAGAAGTACGATGTTTTTTCATTTTCAAATTTTCAAATCATCAAATTTTCAAATTGAAATATTACAGTCTAAATAAGCAATCGCCCATTACTTCATTTAAAGAAGCAACGATATTGGGGCAGGCACCTGATAAGGGATTGTATTTTCCTGAAACAATTCCGCAGGTGGATAAATATCTTATTGCCAATATTGAATCAATCAGCAATGAAGAAATTGCATTTCGTGTCATTAAGCCATATATCGGAAATGAAATGACCGATGAAGAACTGTTCCGCATTGTTTCAGAAACAGTGAACTTTCCTATACCGCTGGAAAAAGTAACTGATTCAATTTATTCGCTGGAATTATTTCATGGTCCCACACTTGCGTTTAAAGATGTAGGTGCAAGATTTATGAGCCGTTGTCTCGGACAATTTGTAAAAGGTGCGGATAAAAAAGTAACCGTGCTTGTTGCAACAAGTGGTGATACAGGTGGTGCTGTTGCCAATGGTTTTTATGATGTGGAAGGAGTGGAAGTGGTGATTCTTTATCCTAGTGGTAAGGTAAGCAGTGTACAGGAAAAACAATTAACAACTCTTGGAAAAAATATTCATGCGTTAGAAGTTAAAGGAACATTTGATGATTGCCAGCAAATGGTGAAACAGGCTTTTGCTGATGAAGAACTCAACAAACAGTTATTTCTTACTTCAGCCAATTCAATTAACGTGGCAAGATGGTTGCCGCAGCAATTCTATTATTTCTTTGCTTACAAGCAGTGGAAAAGCTCCCCTTTAGGGGCTGGGGGTCCTCCGGTTATTTGTGTTCCAAGCGGCAACTTCGGAAATATCTGTGCAGGTGTGCTGGCACATACCAGCGGTTTACCTGTTGAACATTTTATTGCAGCCTGCAATGCTAATGATGTAGTGCCGCAGTTTATGCAATCGCAGAACTATGCACCCAAAAAAGCTGTGGCAACAATATCCAACGCAATGGATGTGGGTAATCCCAGCAATTTCGTTCGTATACTGGAACTGTTTCACAACCAGTTTCCGCAGCTGAAAGAAAAATTCAGCAGCGTAAGTATTACCGATGAAGAAACAAAAGCAACCATGGAGCGTGTATTTGATGAATATGGTTACACACTTGATCCGCATGGTGCAGTGGGCTTTCTCGCATTGGAAAACTATTTACAGAAACACTCCGGGTCAAAAGGAATCTTTCTTGAAACCGCACACCCTGTTAAGTTTTACGATGTGGTTGAACCTGTAATACATCAAACAGTACCGTTACCTGACGCAGTGAAGGATATTATTGATCTGCCAAAGAAATCATCTCTTATTGATGCATCTTACCAGCAGTTAAAAGATTTTTTGAAAATCAACAGCTGATTTTTTCATCAGCATGTTCTTTTTCGCTAAATTGAGCGGAGAGTTGTTTGCCGTACTAAAAGTACGCCATCAACTCTTTTTTTATAACACTTAAAATCAACTATGGACAGCGAATTTCTGATACAAAACTATCAGACCGGCACTGCATTATTTGACGAAATGCAGTTCGACAGGCAGATCAGGCTGCCCTATCAAAAGCTGGTTGAAACAATCCGTAATCACAGTATTGATGATCTTGAGCTCAAACACAAGCTTGCTGGTGAATTATTCATGAACCAGGGCATCACCTTTACTGTTTACAGCGATGATGCGGGTATTGAACGCATTTTTCCATTCGACATTCTTCCCAGAATTATCACTGCAGCTGAATGGGATCACATTGAAAAAGGAATTCAGCAACGGTTAAAAGCGTTGAATTTATTTCTCAAAGACATTTATCATGAACAGCAGATTCTGAAAGACAAAATCATTCCTGCTGAACTGATTGCATCCTGCCCGCATTACCTCCGTGAAATAGCAGGCATTAATGTACCGCATGATATTTATGTGCACATTTCAGGTATTGATTTAATCAGGGGAGAAGATGGAACGTTTTATATTCTTGAAGATAACCTGCGTACACCATCCGGTGTTTCGTACATGCTGGAGAACAGGGAAGTAATCAAGCGATTGTTTCCCGATCTGTTATCGCAGGCCAATGTAAGGATGGTGCAGAATTATCCGTTGCTGCTGCATAACAATTTAATGGCCTTATCACCACGACCGGTTTCAAATCCAACTGTAGTATTGCTTACACCGGGTGTTTACAACTCGGCGTATTACGAACATACATTCCTTGCACGGCAAATGGGTATTGAGCTGGTGGAAGGTCGTGACCTTGTAATTGACAATCACAAAGTATATATGAAAACCACTGCCGGTCTGCAGCAGGTGGATGTGATTTACCGCAGGATTGATGATGAGTTTATGGATCCGTTGCTGTTCCGTCCCGATAGTATTCTTGGTGTGCCCGGCATTATGGGTGCATACCGTAAAGGAACTGTTGCACTGGCCAACGCAGTAGGAAATGGTGTGGCTGATGATAAAGCTGTGTATGCGTATGTGCCTGCAATGATTAAGTATTATTTGAATGAAGAACCCATTCTGCCAAACGTTCCCACTTACCAGATGAGTAATGATGATGAACGGAAGTACACTTTCGGGAACATGCATAACATGGTGGTGAAACGTACGAACCAGAGTGGTGGTTATGGTATGCTGATGGGTAATAAAGCCAGCGATGAGGAAATCAATAAGTTCAAAAAGGAAATTGAAAAAAATCCACGTGAATTTATTGCTCAGCCAATTATCAAACTTTCAACTGTTCCCTGTTTTATTGATGGACAATTAAAACCACGCCATGTTGATCTGCGTCCTTATGCATTGTGCGGACCTGATGGTGTGAAAATTGTTCCCGGTGGTTTAACAAGGGTTGCACTCAAAGAAGGCTCACTTGTAGTGAACTCTTCGCAGGGAGGTGGAAGTAAGGACACATGGGTGCTTGACTAAGCATACATGATGTATGAGGTAAGATGTAAATCAAATTCAATCATTCAAAAAATAGTATTACAAATGCTGAGCAGAGTAGCAGATTCAATGTTCTGGATGAACCGTTATATAGAGCGGGCTGAAGGACTGTTAAGGGTATTGCTTACCAATTATGTTCTTTCACTCGATAAAGGACCATACGGAGTACATTCATGGAAACCGGTATTGGAATTATTCGGAAACTTAAGTGCAGAAGAAATAAACCAGCTTGCGTATTCCGGCACTGATACACTGAAATATCTTGTTATTAACCGCAATAACCACAATTCACTCCGCAGCCTTATTAACAAGGCAAGAGAGAATGCAAGAGGCATGCAGGATCATATCACCAAAGAAGTTTGGGAAGAAGTAAACCAGCTTTACCACACGGTGAATCATCCGGGTCTTGAAAAAAAACTTTCTGGTGCTGATGCATTGCCGACAATTGGCAATTTGCTGAAGCAATGTTTAACTTATGTAGGTGTAACTGATACAACCATGCCAAGAGGTATGGGATGGGATTTCATGAACATCGGCCGTTATATTGAAAGAGGAGTTTTAACATCTGATATTACATTTAAACAATTTCAACAGATCAATTTCGATCTTGATGATGAAAAAGATATTTTGTTCTGGCGTAATCTTTTATTGTCATTGTCGGGATATGAACTGCACATGAAATACTACAGCAGTAATGCTACAAACAGTAATGTATTACACCAGGCGGTTTTCAATCAATATTTTCCCCGTTCAGTAGTTTATTCGCTTGAACGTATGGAAAAATATCTGATGAATGTGCTTGAAGAAAACGATCCGCCTCAAAAACAAATGATGCTGAGAGAATTCGGACGTATTCACAGCCGTGTAAAATATGCAGATGAAACCTCCATTAAACAGGTTACCTTGCAATACTTTCTGCAGGAATCAAAGCAGGACATGCTGAAATTTTCGCATGTATTAGGACAACAATTTTTCTCTTACGCATAGCAGATACCAACCATGCCCGTTTTTAAAATACATCACGTAACAAAATATCTATATAACCGACCTGTAAAAGAAAGCGTTAACCAGGTGCGCATTTACCCGGTGGCATCTGAACAGCAGGAAATTTTACAACATGATGTAAAAATTTCATCCGACCCTGAGTTGTTTTTCTTTCTTGATTACTGGGGAAACCGTTGCGCCGATTTCAGTTTGCTGGAAGCACATACTTCACTTGTGATTGACAGCAGGGTGGTGGTGCGTACGCTTGGCACCTGGGAAATAATACACAGTAACAGTTTGCTGCAGGAAGTGAAAGAAGCTGTTGAAAATGATTTTCACCTGCTGGAATTAACCCGTCCCGAAGAAATCAAATCGGCAAAAGCAATCAAATCCATTATTGCTTCAATTGATTGCAAAAAGAAAACGGTGATGGAAATTGCAGAAGCCTGTTCTGCCTACATCTTCAAAGAATTCAAATACATCAAAGGCATTACAACCATTGAAACAACTGTTGATGAAATTCTTGAACACCGCAGTGGTGTGTGCCAGGACTTTGCGCATGTGCTTTTGCAGCTGTTAAGAACCATTGGTATTCCTTCAAGGTATGTGAGCGGATATATTTGTCCGAACAAAAACGGAATGCGTGGCGAAGGTGCTACACATGCATGGGTTGAAGTATGGGTTCCCGGGGCAGGATGGACAGGTATTGATCCAACCAATAATGTATGGGCAACTACCGATCATGTGAAACTTGCAGTTGGCAGAAACTTTGACGATTGTACTCCGCTGAAAGGAACATTCAAGGGGCAGGCCAAACAAATGCTTTCTGTTTATGTATCGGTTGGGTACGAAGACGGGCATGTGTTTGAAGAGATGAATGATGTGCAAATGTTTGTTTCTGAATCAGAAAAGGAAGCAGAGCGGCTGGCGGAAGAAGCCTCGCACCAGCAACAGCAGCAACAGCAATAGCCATTTCATATTGATGCCGGCAATTTTATGGCATGAACAGCGTTATAAATATATCCAACATCTGTAAAACCTTTATCATGAAACAATCTCACTTCGATGATCAGTCGCATATAGCTGAGCAGTTCAGAATTGGCGAAGAACACATAGTTCAGATGGCGAAACTGGCTCATCACAAAATCAACTCCTTCAAACTTTCATTAACCAACCAGGCTTATTGCATGAAAAGCTGTGATCTGTCCAATCTCATCAGGTCAACATTGTTCAATTACATGAATCCCGTACTGGTGCTTTCGCACATTGGTTTTTTTAATGATGAAATAAGTAATTAGAAAAAAATTTCTTTTTCATTTCAGATGATTGGAACTTTGCAGCTCCTCAATGAGGATGATTTGTAGCTATGCATGATATTGAACCATTTTACAACTGGCGCCACATTTACACAAGTGAAGAAGATGAGCGTTCTCCTTTTTTCGGCAGGCAGTATTCAGAGTTTGAATTTTCCCAAACCGTTTACAATTATTATATCCATCCGCAATGGGATGAGTTTGGCAGCCGTACACTTTATTTAAAAATTCTCATTGCAGATTATATTGAACATTACGCCATTATTGAAATGATTGGTGAGTGGAATGATGCTATTGAAAATGATGTAATGGAACTGAAGAGAGAAGTGGTGGAGAAACTGATGGGCGAAGGGATTTACAAATTCATCTTTATTGCAGAAAATGTGCTGAACTTTCATGGAAGCACAAGAGACTATTACGAAGAGTGGTATGAAAACTGTGCCGATGAAAATGGCTGGACAGTTATTGTTAACATGCCCGAACAAACTCAATACGATTTTAAGAAACTGAAACTGAACCGTTATCTTGAGCTGATGGATATTGACAACTGGAGAGTGTACAAACCATATCACTTGTTTAAAAAAATTGATACAGAGTTAAACCAACGGTTGATAGTTTAAAATAAACGGCTCTGTATGTGGTAATAAAAAAAATAGTTTTAGCTGATTGTTATCATTGTTGATTTTGCAGTTTCATTAATTCCTCTGTTTCCGGACAAACGTATTTTCAGGAAATTAAACAGGCTGAACTTTTTGTTGCTTCATACCTTAAATTTGCACCGGCTCTCACAAAACTATTCGTTATGACGTTTAAACAAATGTTTACATCTTCCGTAGGAAAAAAATTGGTGATGGGTTTTACCGGTTTGTTCCTCGTTTTATTTTTAATTGTACATGTTGGCTTAAATGCCTGTATCTGGGCAAATGATGGCGGTGAAATGTTTAACAAAGGTGCTCATTTCATGGGCTCCAACTGGGTTCCCCGTTTATTGGAAGTTGGATTGTTTGCAGGTTTAATACTGCACATCATCCAGGGACTTATGGTCGAACTTTCAAACCGCAGCAAACGTGCTATTAAGTACGATGTTACTTTCGGAAACAAAGGAAGTAAATGGTACAGCCGCAGCATGGGTTTGCTGGGCGTTTTAATCTTAATCTTCCTGGTGTTGCACTTAGCTCATTTCTGGATTCCCAACCGTGCTGCACAAGGCTTTGTTGGTCTTGAAGGTGAAATTGATCTTTATACCAAAATGAAAGATACATTCACCGGCGACAGCTGGCAGGTATTGGTTACAATTGTTGTATATGTGCTTGGATGTGCTGCTTTGGCTTATCATCTTGCACATGGTGTACAGAGTGCCTGCAGAACATTTGGCTTAAGTAATCCTAAATGGGTTGCAGTAGTAAGCGCACTTGGTTATGCATTTGCAATCATCGTTCCGTTACTGTTTGCTTTAATGCCTTTGAGTTTTCACTTTGGCTGGATCAGTTAAAAATCCTTCATTAACTGAACCGAAATTACTGTTATATAAATTTTTAATTCTTAATAGAATAAAATGATAGATGCTAAAATTCCTGCTGGTGCCTTAGATTCCAAATGGACAAAGTATAAATCAACCTGTAAGCTTGTTAACCCTGCAAACAAACGCAGCCTTGAAATTATTGTAGTTGGTACTGGTCTTGCCGGTGCGTCAGCTGCTGCTGCATTGGGCGAACTGGGATATAAAGTAAAAACTTTCTGTTTTCAGGATAGTCCCCGCCGTGCTCACTCAATTGCTGCACAGGGTGGTATTAACGCTGCAAAAAACTATCAGAATGATGGTGACAGCACTTACCGTTTATTTTACGATACCATTAAAGGTGGCGACTACCGTGCACGGGAAGGAAACGTTCATCGTTTGGCCGAAGTAAGTGCCAACATTATTGATCAGTGTGTGGCACAAGGTGTTCCTTTTGCAAGGGAATATGGTGGTTTGCTCAGCAACCGTTCATTTGGTGGTACACAGGTGCAACGTACATTCTATGCTGCAGGTCAAACAGGTCAGCAGTTATTGATAGGTGCATACCAGGCACAGGAACGCCAGATAGCATTGGGTAATGTAGTTCAGTATTCACGTCATGAAATGCTGGATGTGGTGATGATTGATGGCAAGGCCCGTGGTATTATTGCCCGTAATCTTGTTACAGGTGAACTGGAACGTCACTTCGGTCATGCAGTATTGCTTTGCACCGGTGGTTACGGAAACGTATTTTATCTTTCAACAAATGCCATGGGCAGTAATGTTACTGCTGCATGGAAAGCACATAAAAAAGGAGCATTGTTTGCAAACCCCTGCTTCACACAAATTCACCCCACCTGTATTCCTGTAAGTGGCGATCACCAGAGTAAATTAACACTCATGAGTGAATCACTTCGTAACGATGGACGCATCTGGGTTCCGAAGAAACAAGGTGATACACGCAAGTCAATTGACATTCCTGAAGAAGAAAGAGATTATTATCTCGAAAGAAGATACCCTGCATTTGGTAACCTCGTTCCCCGTGATGTGGCAAGCCGTGCAGCAAAAGAGCGTTGCGATGCCGGTTATGGTGTAGGTACAAGTAAGCAGGCTGTATATCTTGATTTTGCTGCAGCTATTCAGCGTTATGGAAAAATTGAAGCGGGTAAACGTGGTATTGAAGCTGATGCTGAAACCATTACTCAAATGGGTAAGGATGTAGTAAAAGAAAAATATGGTAACCTGTTTGATATGTATGAAAAAATCACAGGCGAAAATCCATACGAAGTTCCGATGCGTATCTATCCTGCCGTACACTATACAATGGGTGGATTGTGGGTTGATTATGAACTGATGACAAGTATCCCAGGCTTGTATTGTCTGGGTGAAGCCAACTTCAGCGATCATGGTGCAAACCGTTTGGGAGCAAGTGCATTGATGCAGGGTTTGGCTGATGGTTACTTTGTAATTCCTTATACAATCGGTAACTATCTTGCTGATGAAATCAGGACCAAATCTGTTCCAACAGATCATCCTGCATTTGCTGAGGCTGAAAGCCAGGTTCGTGACCGTATTCACATGCTCATGAACATTAAGGGTAATAAAACTGTTGAAAGTTTTCATAAGCGTTTGGGTAAAATCATGTGGGATAAATGTGGTATGGCCCGTAATGCAGAAGGTTTGAAACAGGCCATCAAAGAAATTCAGCAGTTGAAAAATGAATTCTGGAGCGATGTAAAGATTCCGGGTGAAATCAACGAAATGAATCCTGAATTAGATAAGGCAAACCGTGTAGCCGACTTTATGGAACTGGGCGAACTGATGTGTATTGATGCCCTGAACCGTGAAGAAAGCTGTGGTGGTCATTTCCGTGAAGAACATCAAACCGAAGAAGGCGAAGCATTACGTCATGATGATAAATTTATGTATGTTGCTGCATGGGAAATGAAAGGTGATCACGAATGGCAGATGCACAAAGAAGAATTGAATTATGATGTGGTGAAACCAAGTCAGAGAAGTTATAAGTAATGCCCCCAATCCCTTAAGGGGAGTAAGGCAAACAGTTTGAATAAAAAGGTTCTTTATAAATAATTTTAAACTTAAAAGTCCCTCTTTGGGGACAGGGGTTAATATGGAACATAAGAATATCAATCTTAAACTGAAAGTTTGGCGTCAGAAAAACAGTACTGACAAAGGTGGTTTTGAAACCTACGATGCAAAAAACATTTCCCAGGAAATGAGTTTCCTTGAAATGTTTGATGTGCTGAACGAAGAACTGATTGCTGAAGGAAAAGATCCTGTTGCATTCGATCATGATTGCCGTGAAGGTATCTGCGGTATGTGCAGTCTTTACATCAATGGTCGTCCGCACGGACCATGGGAAGCCAATACAACCTGCCAGTTACACATGCGTGCTTTCAACGATGGAGAAACCATTGTGGTGGAACCATGGAGAGCAAATGCATTCCCCATTATTAAAGATTTAATGGTTGACCGTACAGCATTTGACCGTATTATCCAGGCTGGTGGTTACATCAGTGTAAACACTGGTAATGCAATTGATGCAAACGCCCTGCCCATTGAAAAAGCAAAAGCCGATGCATCCTTTGCAGCAGCAGCTTGTATTGGTTGCGGTGCTTGTGTTGCAGCATGTAAAAACTCTTCGGCTATGTTGTTTGTAAGTGCAAAAGCCGCACACCTGAACCTGTTGCCGCAAGGTCAGCCCGAACGTAAAACAAGGGTTATGAACATGGTGGCACAAATGGATAAAGAAGGGTTTGGTGCATGTACCAATACAGGTGCATGTGAGGCTGTTTGTCCAAAAGAAATTTCGATTACCAATATTGCACGTTTAAATCTTGATTATACCTGTGCAGGGTTGGTATCGGATAAATAAACGAAAGAATCTATTCTGATAGAAAAGCTCCTTTACAAAAGGAGCTTTTTATTTTTCTGAAAGGAAATGTTTTAAAGATGTGTTTCAATCCCTGAAACCGGTTAATTATCTGCTGCATTTTACAGGTACAGATGCTATCTCAACGCACTGTCAACAATCTGCTTCAGCTCTTTATACTTTTCATTTCTGCCTTTGTTCTGCAGATTGAACACAAACAAAAACGCACAATACTTCTGTTCATTTTCCACCCAGGGAAAACTGCCAAACAATCCCGGACTTGTAACCGCAGCACTTCTTTTTGAATCGGGCATGGCATCTTTCTTATCAGCAATCGCCAGGGGGCTGTCCATTGTCCATTCACCAAAACCATAGCCCCAACTGCCAGCTTCATTTGGTGTGGACATAATCACCACATCTCTTCCAACCCTGTTTTTCTGCATTTCATTAATCAATGCTTTGCTGATGATGCGTTTGCCGTTAAACTCACCTTCATTCATAATCATAATCAGGAAATTCATATAGTCTCTTGGAGTACTGAACGCACCACCTGCAGCAAGTGGCACACCGTTCATTCCGTAATCTGTATTCTTCATATCAAGTGGTTTGGCAATACGTTCCCGGAAAGCTGTTTCAAAATCTGTTTTGCCAACCTTTTCAATAATGCCGGCTATAATCTGCAGGCCTGTATTGCTGTAATGAAAAGTTTTGCCCGGTATGCCTTCCATTGGAAGCATGGCAATTTTTTCCATGGCTTCATCCATTGATTTCATGTCTCTCATTCCCTGCAGCATATCCTGCATTCCACCGGCTTTAATACCCGTTAAATGACTGAGGCAATGCCACACCCGGATTCCACCTTTTCCATACTTCGTCATAATGGGCAGAAACTTGCCAACTGAATCATTCAGCCGCACTTTGTTTTCATCAATATACGTCATCAGCAAAGCTGAGCTTAGCCATTTACTGCTGCTGGCAATACGTTCACGGGTGGTATCGGTATAATCCTGCATCAGTGTTTCAGCATCGGCACCCGAAATCTTTGCTCTTACTTTAGTCCGGTTCTGTTGTTGTTTGGTAAGTTTATTAAAGCTCTGGTTGTACACAAATTTTCCGTCTTTATAAATCATCAACACTGCTCTGCCGCCAAGCATGGGAAGGTTATAGTTGACCCATTCCTCCACTTTTGTAAAATTCTGCTGGGCAAACCCGGCCTGTAATAATAACAGGAAAAGCAATGTAGTACTGACTTTGGGTCGGATATTCAACTGTTTATCTGCCATTGTTTCTGAGATTTTTATGTTGGATTGTGATTTGACGATTCTTTTTTACTTCTGTTTAATCAAACGCAGAAAACCGAAATTACTTATTTCAGTGTAAGCTAAATGCTAAAAGCAATGGCTCACCACTAAAAACGAATAATATGAACTTAGGAAATTTTACCATCAAAGCAGCAGAGGCTGTGCAGCAGGCACAACAACTGGCCTTTAATGCGCAGAATACAAATATTGAAACTGAGCATATCCTGAAAGCATTGCTTGAACAGGACGACAGCCCGGTTGATTATTTGCTGAAGAAAAACAACGTAACCATCAACCTCGTTGAAACAAAACTCGACGAAGCCATTCAGCGTTTGCCCAAAACATCGGGCGAAGCTGCACAAATGATTGGTCGTGAAGCCAACAATGTGGTTCTACGTGCAGGAGCATCTTTAAAAAACTTTGGTGATGAGTTTGTAACACCGGAGCATTTATTGTTAGCCATTGTACAGGGAAATGATTCAACTGCCAAGCTGCTGAAAGATGCAGGCTTAACAGAAAAAGGATTGGTTACCGCCATCAAAGACCTGCGTAAAGGCGATACTGTAAAAAGCCAGACACAGGAAACACAGTTCAACGCTTTAAACAAGTATGCAAAGAATTTAAACGAACTGGCACGCCAGGGCAAACTTGATCCTGTTATTGGTCGTGATGAAGAAATACGCCGCACACTGCACATCCTTTCACGCCGCAGTAAAAACAATCCCATACTTGTGGGCGAACCCGGTGTGGGTAAAACAGCCATTGCTGAAGGATTGGCTATGCGTATTGTAAATGGTGATGTGCCTGAAAACCTCAAATCAAAAATCATTTATGCACTGGATATGGGACAGCTGATTGCCGGTGCAAAATATAAAGGTGAGTTTGAAGAACGACTGAAAAGCGTAGTGAAAGAAGTGGCAACCAGCGAAGGGGAAATTATTCTCTTCATTGATGAAATACACACACTTGTAGGTGCAGGTGGTGGCGAAGGTGCAATGGATGCAGCCAATATTTTAAAACCTGCCTTGGCAAGAGGAGAGTTGCGGGCAATAGGTGCAACAACCTTAAATGAGTACCAGAAATTCTTTGAAAAAGATAAAGCACTGGAACGTCGTTTCCAGAAAGTAATGATTGATGAACCAAGTGTGGAAGATGCCATATCTATCCTGCGTGGTTTAAAAGACCGTTACGAAACACACCACCATGTGCGTATTAAAGACGAAGCCATTATTGCAGCTGTTGAACTCAGTACAAGATATATCACTGACAGGTTTTTGCCCGATAAAGCAATTGACCTCATTGATGAAAGCGCTGCCAAACTTCGCCTTGAAATGAACAGCATGCCCGAAGAGCTGGATAAACTGGAACGCCAGATCCGCCAACTGGAAATTGAGCGTGAAGCCATCAAACGAGAAAACGATGAGCAGAAGTTAAAAGAACTCAATACCGAAATCGCTAATCTTTCTGTTGACAGAGATACATTAAAAGCAAAGTGGAAGGAAGAAAAAGAACTGGTGGAACAGATTCAGAATTCAAAAGTAAAAATTGAAAACCTGAAACTGGAAGCTGAACGGGCAGAACGGAATGGTGATTATGGCAAGGTGGCTGAGATACGCTATGGAAAAATTAAAGAAGAAGAAAAAGCAGTTGAAACACTTAACCAGCAGCTTGCAACCAGTAACGAGAAGCGTTTGTTAAAAGAAGAAGTGGATGCGGAAGACATCGCTGAAACCGTAGCAAAAATGACCGGCATACCTGTATCAAAAATGATGCAGAGCGAACGGGAGAAACTGCTTCACCTGGAAGATGAACTGCACAACCGTGTGGTAGGACAGGAAGAAGCCATTACTGCCGTTGCCGATGCCATCCGCCGTAGCAGGGCAGGGCTCAGCGATCCACGCAAACCCATCGGCTCCTTTATTTTCCTTGGTACAACAGGTGTGGGTAAAACAGAGCTTGCAAAAGCACTGGCCGAGTACCTGTTTGATGATGAAAGCATGATGACGAGGATTGATATGAGTGAATACCAGGAAAAACATACCGTTTCACGCCTTGTGGGGGCGCCTCCGGGATATGTGGGCTACGATGAAGGTGGCCAGCTCACCGAAGCGGTGCGCCGCAAACCTTACAGTGTGGTACTGCTCGATGAAATTGAAAAAGCTCATCCCGATGTGTGGAATGTGCTGCTGCAGGTGCTGGACGATGGCCGCCTGACCGATAACAAAGGCCGGGTGGTGAACTTTAAGAACACCATCATCATCATGACCAGCAATATCGGCAGTCATTTAATCAGCGAAGCATTTGAAGGCGTATCTGCTGAAAATGAGATACTTGCGGCAACAGAAAAAGCAAAACTGGATGTTATGACATTGCTGAGACAAACTATTCGCCCCGAATTTTTGAATAGGGTGGATGAAATCATTATGTTTGCACCACTGCTGCTTAAAGAAATCAAATCCATCATCCGCATTCAGTTGAGCAATCTTCAGAAACTGGTGGCAGAAAGTGGAATTAAACTGGAGTTTACAAACTACGCCCTTGATTTTCTTGCTGAAAACGGGTTCGACCCGCAGTTTGGAGCAAGACCATTAAAGCGACTGATCCAGAAAGAAATTGTGAATGCCTTGAGCAAACGGATACTTGCCGGTGATATAGATAAAAACAAACCCGTTGTAGTAGATGTGTTTGACGGAGTTGTGGTATTCAGAAATGAAATCACCACATCACCCAAAGAAAAAAAGAAAAACAGCAACAACCTGGCAAGTTAGTTGTTACTGATTAAGGAACTGAACGAAACAATAACCATAAAAAGGAAACTATGGCACAAAATAAAGCAAACGAAATTGAGATCATCCCAACCAAGGATATCTGGGTAGGGAATACAAAGGCACCTGTAAAACTGGTGATGTATGGTGATTATGAAAGTGAAGCATGTGCCAAAGCAAACGAAGTGGTAAACATGCTGATGGAAAAATACGAAGACAATCTTCAGTTTAACTTCCGTCACTTTCCGCTTACACGTATTCACCAGCGTGCACAAAAAGCTGCTGAAGCTTCGATTGGTGCTGCGCAGGAAGGTAAGTTCTGGGATATGCACAATATCCTGTTTGCACACCGCCGTAATCTTGGAACCATCAGCTTAAAAGGCTATGCAAAAGAAATTGGCGTAACAGATAAAAACTTCCTGACCAAACTGGTTGACTCCGTTTATGGCTGGAGTGTACGTGCCGATTTACTGGAAGGAGCCAACAAAGGAATTAAAGATGTTCCTTTCTTTTACATCAATGGCGAAGTGTACAAAGGTGCTGTAAACCTTGCTGCCTTCAGTAAAGCAATTGACGAAGTGCTTAAAAGCTCAAAGAGTACTGTAAAAGTTGCCGCTAAAAAGCGGGCTTAAATAAAAAAGAGGCTGTTCTTTCCGAACAGCCTCTTTTGTTTTGATACCCGGGCAAACTGCAAGCTGTGTCTCGCAGTAACGTTAACAATGATAAATATCCTGCAGATCGTCTTTGCGGGGTAAGCGGGTTATGTGTGTTGGCATGGCGCCGAAGCAATCTGCCTTTTCTTACTTTTTCATTCCTTATTTTTCATTATTCATTTCTCATTCTCCTTTCATTCAGATACCAAAAACCTGTTTCATCCGTTATTTACAGGCTTCAAGTCCGGTACAAGTCCGGTAAATAGCGGACTTGCAGCGCACCTGTAACAAGTAAACACATAACCAGGTAACACTTAAACAATAACCATAAAACACTTTCGCCATGGCCAGGCAAAGCGCAACCTATCTCAGTGGCAAAATCGGAAATCTTATTTTTTATACACGTAACGGAGGCAATTTTGCAAAGCAAGCCCCTGTAACTGTTCATCAAACCAATGCAACCAAAGCCAGTGCCCGCAGTTTTGGAAAATCATCCACGCTGGGTAAAAACTTCCGCAGGCTGTTACTGCCCGTTATACCTTTTCCGCAAGACAGGGAAATGCAGTGCCGTTTTGCCGGAGCATTTACCAAATGGCTTACGCTCAACAATAATAATCCGCAACCACCGCAAACCAATTTGCCTTTTATTACAGGTTTTGCGTTTAACGCTGCCACCAGCATTGCAGAGCGTTGTAAGCTGCCCTTTACCGTAAGTAGCCCGCTACCAAACATAAGTGAAGTACAGTTACCCGGTTTTATACCTGCCAACGTATTTACTGCGCCGGCACATACAGCAGCCATACAGTTAACCATTACTGTTGCAGCCTGCAGTTTGCACAATGCAGAAGCAGTTGCTGCTGATACTAAACAACTGCACATTGTTTATGATAACAATTTAGTGCCTGCACAAACATTGCAGTTTAATGTGGCTGCCAATGCCGGCACGTTGTTACTCACTGCTGTGCAGATTGTTTACATATTACAGAATGGGAAAACAGAAGAACGCAATGTGTTTATGCCTGCGGGGGTGGTGGATGGGAGGTGTGTGTGATATGAAAAAGTGAAAAATAAAAATCATATGGTATATCGTTTTATTATTATGCGTTAGTTGAGTATATTTATAAGTTAGGTACAATTTTTTTTATATGAGTACAACACCATCAAGATTATATCATTATTGTTCAATTGAAAGTTTATATCATATTGTAAAGTCAAGATCAATTTGGTTGTCGAATAGTCGCCAAATGAATGATTCTGATGAAAATATTTGGATTGAAAAATACTTCCCAATAATCTATGACTATTTTAAAGAAGCTAAGTACGCAAAACTGTTAAGTGATTCAATAGATATATACAAATGGAATAGCAATCCTCCTTTTATTTTTTGCCTCTCAGCTAATAAAGATTTGTTAAGCCAGTGGAGGGCATATTCTGAAGATGGACATGGTGTTTCAATAGGCTTTAATATAAAAAGTATAAATATTAAGTCAGAAATTCCTTCTCCAAATGTTTACGCTCGTAACACTTTGGGAATTGCGAAGGTTGAATACTATACATATTTGCAAAAGAATAAAATAATAGAATTGTGTAAGAAAATAAAAGAAAAATTTGATAACGAAAAAGATAAAGATGAAAGGATAATCATGTGCCTAGAACTTGGTAGCTTTTTAGTAAATTGTGCTTTAGTTTTTAAAAATTCTAATTTTAGAGAAGAAAGGGAGTGGCGTATTATACATACGCCGACAAGCCATTATGAAGTTCCTTTATCGCAATTGTCATCTATACAATTTAGATTAAAGCAAAACAGAATAGTTACTCATTTTGTTTATTCATTTGAAAACGATTTTAAGTCAAACCTAATAAGCGAAATTGTTTTAGGGCCAAAATGCCAAATGAGTGTAACCGAAATTGAGCAATTCCTAAAATACCACAACTTAAAAAAAACAAAAATAACTATATCAAAATCAACCTATCGATGAACTGCATTTGACATGGGAGTGAGACTGATAAACCTTTCTCTTATCGGTTGGTGTCCTCACCAACCGATAAATAAAAGCCGAAAAGTTTTTCGGCGGTTTTTTTTCATCGAGTTGTACATTTAAGTATTATCTGCAAATAAACTTTAGATTCGAAATTCCCTGACAGTTTTAATAAATACTACTATGCTTTTGCTTCATCCGACTCCAATAGATACCGAAAAGAGGTTTATAGCTGAAAGCATTTTTGAAGTTGATCTTACCGAGAACCGTTTCAAGGTTAAAATGAGAAAAAGTGTTTCTGTCCTATTTGTAAGTAAAGAACGACTAGAGAAATCAGACGAGTTCGTTTATCTAACAACTAACACGAAGCAACCACCTAAGGAAAAAATGGATGATTATTTATCAATGCAAACTTTGATAAGGATATGTGCTGAAAATGGAGAAGCCGTAAATAGGAGGCTTTTGAAAATTAATCAAAACCTAATTGGAGCACCCTTATCAGATTGGTCAAAAATCATGAAAATGGACTTCATGAGTTTGAAGGATAACTTTATTGAATACATAAAAAAAGATCAACTTATAAAAACAGTGGATGAATACAGCTCAAATGCGAAGATGAAACCTTTTAGAAAAAATCTAGACGAATTTATTATTGATAGGAATATTTATACGCATGGTCACTTGCACCTGCTTGACCCAGACTACAGCTTTGTGATTGAATATATTAATAACGTTACTAAACAAAAAGTATATGCAAAAATAACAACTGAAGTCCTGGTTACTTATAATCAATTATATGTAGAAATTATTAGATTTTTTGACACTTTCACAAAATTGAAGCAAGAACAAAGAGAAAAGAAGTAAATAAATCTATAGATTAAATTTCCACTGGCGCAAGTGTTCCGTAGGATCACTTGATGCCATTTAATTCTTCCGGATTGTATCCAGTATTTGAACTACAACCACTGGTGTTATTTTAGGTAGATCAGTTAGTCATGGGGCTGTTCCTTTCTCTTATCGGTTGGTGTCCTCACCAACCGATAAACTAGATATAAATGAACGATTAAAACATTAGTAGTATGGCAGCTCAGATTTTGTTCTTGCTGATTCTCGCAATAATCTATGTTTTTAAAAGATGGATTTTTGAAATTAAACGTAAAGAGCGTCGAGACTATTACAGATATGAATATCTTAAGTCGGACGAATGGAAGCGTAAACGTTATGTAGTTCTCAAAAGAGATAACTGGAAATGTGTGTATTGTGGGGCACGTGCAACACAAGTTCATCATAAGAAGTATTCAAAGAAAAATATTGGAAAAGAGCCAATTGAGTGGTTGGTTTCTGTATGCAAGAACTGTCATGATTCTATGCATAATTAAATCCTTCTCTTATCGGTTGGTGTCCTCACCAACCGAAACCGAAACACTAAATCTATGATATGAATATCTTTCATGCACGGCAGGGACAAATGGAAACATCGCTCTGTTATTTTTACACCGATACGATTTATGGATTTAAACACCTGCTTGCCGATGATGAGTTGAAAATGATCTGCATTAATTCCTGGAAATATTTAAAACAAAAAGAACTGATTGAAATATATGGTTATGTAATTATGCCGAACCATATTCATCTGTTATGGATGATGAAGGATCTGAACGGTAAGGAAAGTCCGGCAGGTAGTTTTGCGAAATTCACGGCCCATCAGTTTCAAAAACTATTGAAGCAAAAGAATAGCCAGGATCTTATGCATTATAAGTCAGAAAAGAAAGACAGGACTTTCCAATTCTGGAAAAGAGACCCGCTGGCAGTTCCTGTTACTTCAAAGAAAGCGTTATTACAAAAACTGGATTATATTCACAATAACCCTGTACAAGAAAAGTGGAAGCTTGCTGAACTGCCGGAAGAGTATCGCTGGAGCAGTGCTTCGTTTTATTTAACGGGTAAAGATGAGTTTGGAATTTTAACTCATTATGATGATTAATTATTTCGGTTGGTGAGGACACCAACCGATAAATAAATAACCCTGTACAAGAAAAGTGGAAGCTTGCTGAACTGCCTGAAGAGTATCGCTGGAGCAGTGCTTCGTTTTATTTAACGGGTAAAGATGAATTTGGAATTTTAACTCACTATGATGAGTAATCATTTCGGTTGGTGAGGACACCAACCGATAAATAAAAGCGCAAGTGTCTCGCTTGTGCAGATTGACCGGTACTGTTTATAAGCCGATTGTATTTATTTGCAGACAGTAGTTTTGGTTATAAATTGTTAATTTCTAAATTTATAAGAATGAAACTACAGGTACTCGTCTTACTGATTATTTGTAATCTGATTTTTGGATGTACATCCGAAGAAAGGAAACAAGATTATAAGTATAGAGGGCAAGTAAGCTTCAGGCGTTCATATGCCGGGCATGAAAATTTGTCTGACAAAGAACTTGATTCTTTGCGAAATGCGAATCCTTTATTTATGGAGCAATCCAATGCGTCAGAGGATACATTGCTTGCTATTTTGGTGAAGTCGGGTATGGTAAAGGAAAATGAATTATTGCTTGATAAGATTTCTTCGGAACTTAAGGATACAATTTTCATCTCTTCAGAAAAATCAGGGATTGATACAGCATACATAAGCTATAATCAAACCAAAGAATCAGGAATGGCTGTAATTCACATAAGGAATGGAAAGTTATTTGACACTATTCCGATAAGTGACGAAGTCTTCTCACATACATTTTCTTTAGCCAGGTTAAATTACAATACGAGGTTAATGTTTGTTTTTGTTAATCAGTATTATATCATGAATGGCGATAATTATGAAGTTTCTGTTTATGAAAAAAAATGATATTCTTACCGGTTGGAGCCCTCGCCAACCGAAGCATTAATCTATGATACGAACATATTCCATGCACGGAAGGGACAAATGGAAGAAACGCTCACTTTCTAAAGGTAAAGCAGTGCAGAACTAATGTTCTGATGCTCATACATACAAAATCTAAGGTGTAAATAAAAGTAACGTGGAGGCACAGGTCGGGAAACCTTCGCCAGTCGGGCAACAGCTAATAGAAAGGTTACAGGTAGAATTCTTTTGTATATTTATCCACTAACCATTATTGTGAAGCGCAGATTAAACAGATAGAAAATGAATAAAATACTGGCAGTTTTGTTGTTGATAGTGAGCCCCGTTTTAGTGGTTGCCCAAAATAGTTCAGCCAACAAACAGGGAACTACTAAACCTTTTGTTCTTGGCGAAATACTTGAACTTCATTCAACTGTTTTATCCGAAAACCGGACATTAAACATTTATCTGCCTGAAGGATATAATCCCAAAGACAGTACAAAGTATCCTGTTATTTATTTGCTTGACGGATCGGCTGATGAAGATTTTATTCATATCGCAGGGCTTGTACAATATAATAGTTTTGAGTGGATCAATATTGTACCAAAATCAATTGTCGTTGGTATTGCAACAGTTGACAGGCGAAGAGATTTTACATTTCCAACAACCATACAGGCCGACAAGAAAAAATACACAACTTCAGGACATTCAGATAAATTCATTTCATTTATTGAAAATGAATTGCAGCCATACATCAGTAATAAGTATAAAACCAGCCAATCAAAAACAATAATAGGTCAATCGTTGGGTGGGCTTTTAGCAACAGAAATTTTATTGAAAAAGCCAGCACTTTTTAATACGTATATTATTGTCAGCCCAAGTTTATGGTGGGATAATGGCTCGCTGTTAAATCTGCATTCAGAGTTGCTGACTGAAGCTTTTGAACAACAGACTCAAATTTATATTGGAGTTGGCAAGGAAGGTCTTACGCCAACAGAACTTCCGAGAGTAATGGAAGTGGATGCAAATTTGCTGGCAGATAAAATAAAGGAGTCGAAAAGCAAAACGGTCAGTTGCCTGTTTGATTACCTGCCACAGGAAAACCATGCTACAATTATGCACCAGGCAGTATTAAATGCATTCAGACAATTGAATGCAGTCATAAAAAAAGATTGAGAAAGAAGAATGGATAAGATCGGTTTTGCGTTGCCGGCAGACATTTATAAAATATCGACTCTGCTGAAATATAAACGCTGTACTCAAATTAAAAATGTGACAAGAATATCAACCTGTATACTCATCATAATTTTGACAAGTGGTTGTTTCGAAAAAAACAAAGTGCCACATGAAAAGTATTATGAATTTTATTATAGTGCAACCTATTCTTATAACAAGGATACATTGAAAATTCAGGTAAAAAATCCTCTTAATTGTCCTTTACGATTTTCAATTTCTTCCCCGGAAGAATCTATGAGTGAAATAGTAACTAAGTTTGGTACGCTTACCCTGAAAGAAAAAAGTGATACCATTTTAAATTATTATGTAAAAGCCGATGGAAAAATCAGTTTAGAGTTTCATACGCTGTACGGTGACTTAAATAAAGCGATAAGAAAGGAGAAAATCAGTTTGCCCTTTCCAAATAACAAATTGTATAAAGTAATACAAGGCTACAATGGGTCATACTCACATCATACTTCCAATTCCCGTTATGCGATTGATTTTGCTTTAAATATCAATGATACAATTTGCAGTGCAGATGATGGCTATGTTGTGGGAGTAATAAAAGACTACAACAGGTCGGGGAAAACTGAAGAATGGTTTGACTATAGTAATTATATAACAGTTTATCATCCTAAAAGCGGGCTGTTTACACAGTACGTTCATTTAATCCAGAATGGTTCATTTGTAAAAGTAGGAGATACTGTCAGAAAGGGACAGCCAATAGGATTAAGCGGTATGACAGGTTATACAACAATTCCTCATTTGCATTTTAATGTGAAAAAGCCGGATGAAAAAGAAGGATTAATATCAACAGACATTGAGTTTGAAGAAGGTTATAAAGGGACAGAATTAACTGAAAATACAATCGTCAAAAAATAAAATCTGCACACTATGTGAACTCCGCAGGCGCAAGCGTTTCGTTTGAGCCGATGTTACTGTCAAAAGCTGTGCATATTTAAACTAAAGTATTCCTGACTCTGTTGGTATGTTTCAAAAAAAATGCACACCAAAGTTGTGATTCCTCGCCAACCACATAAATTAGGTATATTGTTTTGCCTGTTTTAAACATGAAATCATGCAGTTGTAAGATGGGCAGATGTAAAAAAGGAACTCTCTTTTTTTGAAGCTTCTGTACTTCGTTTATATTATAGTTAAACGCTACATTTGAACTGTAAAAATAAAAAACAATGGCAATAATCAACCCACACATCAACTTCAATGGAAATGCCGAAGAAGCATTTACATTTTACAAATCGGTATTTGGAGGTGAGTTTACAAAAATTATACGGTTCAAAGACATGTCAACCCCCGAATTCCCCATAGCAGAAAAAGATGAAAATAAAATCATGCACATTGCCTTACCTGTAGGTAAAAGCAATGTGTTGATTGCAAATGATGTTCCTGACTTTTTGGGAACAGTAAACGAGAATGAGAACAGGAGTAAAATTTCAATAAGTGCAGAAAGCAAAGAAGAAGCGGATCAGTTATTTAATGGTCTTTCTGCAGGTGGAACAATAGAAGTTCCAATTACAGATAGTCCCTGGGGTTCTTACTTTGGTATGTTCAGAGACAAATATGGTATTGAATGGATCGTGGAATTTGATCCGAAATAGTGCAGGAATATACTCATGTTTTTTTTATTAAATAGGTAGAAAGAAATACAGGCTTCAGTTTCAATTGTTGGCAGAAGAAACCATTGCACAAAACCAATACCTCATTTCTACGCCGGGTTTCCCGAATTTATAACTGTACTATCAGGGGCAGAAACCTACATCAATTAAAAAGATACAAAATGCGGGAAGAATGAAATAAGCTGTCAAACTAAAACTGTACTGATTAAATATCATTGCAGTAATGAACAGCAATAAGTTTGGAACAAAGCCGCATTATCAGGTTTTAGATGGTCTCAGGGGTGTAGCAGCTATTATCGTTGTATTCTTTCACCTGGCCGAACCGCTTTCCAGCAACCATCTTACTAATGTTGTGAATCATGGTTACCTGGCAGTTGATTTTTTCTTTCTTCTGTCTGGCTACGTAATTGGTTATGCGTACGACGACAGGTGGAACAATTTAACCATGGGTGGTTTTCTTCGTCGCAGGTTTGAGCGGTTGCAGCCTCTTGTAATATTGGGCATGACGCTTGGAGGCATCAGCTTTTATTTTACCGATTCAACGATATGGCCACTTATTCATACAGTTCCTGTATGGAAGCTGATTGTTGTTATGCTGATAGGTTATACAATTTTACCCATCCCGCTTTCGATGGATATTCGTGGCTGGCAGGAAATGCATCCGCTCAACAGCGTTGGATGGTCGTTGTTTTTTGAGTATATAGCCAATATTCTCTATGCTGTGGGGCTGCGGAAATTATCGAATAAAGCATTGGCTTTTTTTGTAGTACTGGCAGGTGCAGTGCTTGTACATTTTGCTGTAACAAATTCCAACGGCGATATGACCGGTGGATGGACGCTGAATGCTGAACATATGCGTGTTGGGATAACCCGTACGATATTTCCATTTTTTGCAGGCTTGCTTTTATCACGGGTGGTTAAGCCTGTCTATGTTAAAAATGCTTTCTTATGGTGCAGCCTGCTGCTTGCGGCTGTTTTGTTTATGCCGAGAATAGGTGGTGCAGCAAATTTCTGGATGAATGGATTGTACGAAGCTTTTTGCATCATTATTGTCTTTCCGGTAATTGTATATATCGGTGCCGGTGCTGTAGTGCATCATCAAACAGAAAATCAAATCTGTAAGTTTCTTGGTGATCTTTCTTATCCCTTATACATAACACATTATGTGCTGGTGTATTTTTATGTGGCATGGGTCAGCAATCACAGCGGCATTACATTGCAGCAGGCATGGCCTTATGCACTGCTTACATTTTCAGGAACGATTGTATTGGCCTATGCAAGCTTAAAGTTATACGATGAACCTGTAAGAGCATGGCTGCGTAAAAGGCTGAAGTAGCAAAGAGAATAACATCATTTTCTCAACGGGGCAAAACTGTTTTGCCTGCGCTGATTATTAATTTTCAAAAATGAATATTATTTTGGCTGTTCATCAGTGCCGGTACAAATTTGTGGTGGTGATGAATTGTTTCAGCATTTAATTAAAAAAGACAATAACAAACTATTTGCAACAATAAAATCAGTTTACATGCGAAGGATCATTTCATTTATGCATATATCGCTTGACGGTTTTGTAGCCGGACCAAACGGAGAAATGAACTGGATTAAGATTGATGAAGAAATTTTTGATCATGTAGGTAAGCGTATCAGCAAAAGCGATACTGCATTGTATGGCAGGGTAACCTATGAGATGATGGAAGGGTACTGGCCAACTGCTGCCGGTAAGCCTAATGCAAGCAAACATGATATTGAACATTCAAAGTGGTACAAGGATGTTCACAAAATTGTTTTATCCAAAACGTTGAATGCAGAGGGTTTGACGAATACAACTGTTATCAGCGGGCAGCTTGCTGACAGAATCAATGAAATAAAGCAGGAGGGAAGTGGGGAGATATTACTTTTTGGCAGTCCTTCAGCAACACATGCTTTAATTCAGCAGAACTTAATTGACGGCTACTGGCTGTTTGTGAATCCTGTTATTCTTGGGCAGGGCATTCCATTGTTTACCGGTATCAACGATAAAATAAAATTAAAGCTGCTTTCTTCCAGTCAATTTACCTCAGGAGTAACCGAACTGAATTATATAACAGACAGGCAATAACAACCGGTTGAAATAAAGAAGCAATACATTCTTTTGAACGTATTGCTTTAAATGATAAGGTTTAATGACTGATGTTGACAGGAAATCCAGTTGCTATACAATACCGGGTGCTTACATCTGCCTGTTAAGCGGAGGGAGGTCGCCAAATTTTTTTAAATACGAATGGAGCCTCTTGTTTTCTTCATGGGCTGCATCTTCCATTACTTCTATATACAAACGCAATGTGTTGATCTTGTATAACGATGCAAAATTGTATTCATTGTACCGCACACCTGCCTCATGGCGCATATCGGTGTTGTTTAAAGAGTTAATCAGGTTGCCAATCCGGGAGTGTACATCAAGGATTATTCCTTTACCAATGTAAAGGATGCCTTCCGGGTCAGTTTCAAGTGCTCTTGGCACAGGAATAGAAGTGCGTAGCGTATAGATGCCTCCCTGGTAAGGGTGATTGTTATTTTCCTTTTGCCATTGCTCAAATTCATGGTAAAAATCATGATGCTGTACAGGAAAATCGGCTTTGAGAGCAGGTAGTTTGTTCATGCTTCTATAAGGTGGACTAGTTTAGTAATGCATAAAACCACATCGAGTTTTATTTTCTCCTTAGTAAAATTACGGATTTTTTGTATATAAAATGCGTGTTTTTACTTAATTTTCTGTTGAAACAGAAAAAAATGTGTAATAATCAGAAAACTAATGAACGATAAGTTGCAGTGGCTTCCCGGCTGCCGGCATTGTCTGAAAGAATATTGATCTATTGTTTCTTTTCAAGTTCGTTCACCCTTCTTTCCAGGTTTTTGATTTTATTGAACAGAATAATAATCAGTAAAAGAGGTAATGCATAAATTAAGAAGCTGATGAGAATGAAAATAATTTCCATTGATCCTAATACGCCGAGTAAAGTAAACATGATAGCTGTTTAAATGTTAGCAATAATTTTATACACTAAGTTACTAATTGTGCAGTATAAGAAAATTTATAATAATTATGATATAAGTATTAAGGAGTGCTTAGAGTAAAATTATTTTCTTGTTTAAGTCGTGTATGTTCCCATAATCTTTATATACCGTTTGTGTATAATTTTTTTAGTGGTAAATCAAAATATAAAACTGAACCCAACTCTTTTTCTGTTTACCAGCATCATTCATTGCAGTTGGTTAAACTACAACAGTAACCACTGGTCTCACCAATAATTCAAATTTTATGATTATACAATTCTGCGGATTATCCGGAGCAGGGAAAAGTACGCTTGCAAATGCAGTACAAACAGAGTTACAGCAGCAGGGAATACGAATTGAAATACTTGATGGTGATGATTACCGTACCACGTTATGTAAAGACCTTGGGTTTTCGAAAAAAGACAGGCAGGAGAATATCCGCAGAATGGCGTTTGTAGCACATCAACTGTCCAAACATGGAGTTGTAGCGGTCGTTTGTGCAATTAATCCATATGAAGAAATGAGAAAAGAAATTCAAGCCATTTATCCTGATGTAAAAACAATCTTTGTTGATTGTCCGGTTGAAAAACTGATGATAAGAGATACAAAGGGTTTGTACAAAAGAGCATTTCTTCCGGATGATCACCCCGATCATATACATAATTTAACGGGAGTAAATGATCCCTTTGACCGTCCAAAGAATCCAGATGTATATGTGAATACAGGTTTTGAAACAATCGAAAGCAGCGTAAAGAAGATTGTTCATTTTATTCAGGCAGGTATTAACCGTTCTTATGAATATTTATATGCAGCTCATATAACAGAATATGCTGCAGTAGGCAGTTAAACAATTGTACAGTATGAATGCAAAAGTGTTAATGATAGCAGGTATGCACAGATCCGGAACATCGGTGGTGGCACAATGGCTGCAGAAATGCGGATTGTTTATTGGAGGTCATTTGCTTGGTGCGGGAATCGGTAACAGCCAGGGGCATTTTGAAGATGCTGATTTTCTTGCAGTGCATGAAAAACTGCTGCGAAAACATCATTTGGTTGATACAGGATTTATTAACCGTTCCGTTTCAGGGCTGACTGAAAAGGACAGGGACGAACTCCGTCTCTTGCTTGCAGATAAATGCAGCAAGAATGCAGAGTGGGGTTGGAAAGAACCAAGAACATGCCTGTTCTTAAATGAGTATGGTAAACTGTTACCGCATGCGTTTTATATGATTGTTGTTAGAAATTACAACGATACAGTAAATTCATTGGTGATGAGAGATTACCGCATGATCAGAATAAAAGGCGAAACCAAAAGAGGGGTAAAAAAAATTTTCTGGAAACTGTTTAAACAGAAAAGCCTTGAACAGCTGTTTAAGCAGAAAGCCGAAAAATATTTGAAGGTCTGGATTCATTACAATGAAGAAATTCTGAATCATGTTTCTTTATTGCCCGGGGAGAAGTATGTGATAGTAAATTTCAGCCAGTTGTTATTTGATGATGAATCTGTTCTTGCAACCTGCACAGATGAATGGAATTTTTCGCTTGATTATTATCCGTTCAGAAAGATTTACAATGAGCATTTTTTGAGCGGGATTAATGAAGTAGATAAATACATACGGAATAAGAGCCTGGTTGAAAGGGCAAAGCATCTCCAGGAAAGATTAAGGTTGAAATACGGAGTTAAAATGTAAATGATTCTTCTGGCTAAATAAAACTCCTGCAGCAGCAATCTTTGCTTATGATTGCTGCTGTGCAGACCTGCTGTAAAATTTCTGAAACAACTTTTGATTTCACTTGTATCGAAATCGGGAAAAAAAATATTTCCGCAATTTTTATTTTCAAGTGTCGTCTATTATTTATGTTTGGCTTTATTTATTTAAAACAATCAAAATTGTATTATGGCGGGTACTAAATCCTTCAGCAGCGGAATGCGTATTGTTCATCGTTATCTTGGTTTTTTTCTGGCAGGTATAATGACTGTTTATGCTTTAAGCGGAATTGTGATGATTTTTCGTGATACAGATTTTCTGAAGAAAGAAAAACAGATTACAAAAGAAATTAAAGCCAATGCTGAAGAAAAGGAGCTGGGGCAGTTGCTCGGAATCAGGGAACTTAAAATAAAGAAAACAGAAGGCGATGTTGTTTATTTCAACAATGGTACTTACAACAAGGCAACAGGGCATGCAGAGTATGTTCGTAAAGAGCTGCCTTTTGTTCTGAGCAAATTAACTCAGTTACACAAATCAAAATCAGCCGATCCCTTGTTTTATCTTAATGTATTCTTCGGGGTTTCGCTTCTGTTTTTTGTTGTTTCCTCATTCTGGATGTTTATGCCCAAAACCACAATTTTCAAAAAGGGCATGTATTATACCATAGCCGGGATAATTCTTACGCTTGTTCTGTTATTTGTTTAACAGGGGCAGAAAGAAATAAAACTGCGTTTTTATCAAAAAAAACAGGGTTTTGCTTGACTTTATAAATCTTATCTGATAGATTTACGATTGTATTTTTTGCAACATTTATTATTAAGCAGGCGGCACTTTTGTGCCGCCTTTTTATTTTATTTCCGTCTTTTATTTATCTTCTTCGTTTTTGACAATCTTAACTGCAAACAGAAACAGAAATAGTTTCGGGTGCTTGTTTTTTGCAAAGTTGCTGAATAATAAATGTAAACACCTGCATGACTCTGAATTGTGCTTAAGAGTATCTGCTTAATATCGTAAAATTCAGATGTCATAACTATGTAATTATTATGAAAAGTGATGCTTTATTGTGAGTTTTACACTCACCTGATTTTAAAATCCAAATTCTATGCATTGCCCATCAAAAACATTGTTACGGTTATTGATAAGCGTAACCTTTTTAGCTTTCAGCTTCAGTTTGTTTTCCCAAAGTCCCGGATTGATTGTACGCCCTGCTGGAGGAAAAGGGCCATTAATACTTAATCCTAACCAGGATTATTTTACTTCCGCAACAACCTCAGGTTTTGTTACGAGTGATATATCTGAAAGCGAAATTCTTTATAAAGTCATTAAACCATTATTTCCGGAACCAACCGGCGATCTTGCCACAGGGCCATCTGGTGGTTATTCAGATATCGTTAAAACAGTTGATAACAGCGGTTGTTACATTTATAATGACGGAACAAATATTCTTTTCCGTTTGCGTATTGGTGGAATTGTAAGTGGTGCAAAGGCTTATAATATTTTATTTGATACAGATAATAAGATTGGTGCAACAGGTCCTTCAGCCGATCCCAACTATGTGGCTCCCACCAACAGTGGTAACGGTAACCCGGGGTTTGAATGGGAAGTGGCAATGGAAACCGGATCATCTGGACGGGTAGCGGTTTATAATGTGAATGGTATTATTAATCCATCGGCATCTCCTACCTATTCCCTTACAACAAACACATTAATTTCAGTTGCGCTTACACGTGATGGAAGTGATGCTGATTATTTTTATGATTTTTTTGTTCCGCTATCTGCTTTAGGTATTACTGCTTCAACACCAATCCGTATTGTGGTTTCAACGAATACCAATCCGGGATCTGCATTCCAGGGAACCAGATCAGATATATATGGAATTAATGACGCCAACTTCCCATCCACTACAGATGCATGGCAATATGTGGCTCAGAATACGCCAACATTTACTTTAAATGATATTACTTCGGGCGGGTCGGGTATCAGCAGCGAATGTACTGCGGCTCCTGTTGTAAATACTGGCATTGCGGCCGGTAGTAATGTAAATATAACTGGTACGTGGACCCGGCTGGATGCAACAAAGGCATCTCCTGCCACCATCTATGTTTATAAAAACGGAACTCTTGCGGGAACAACTACATGCACCAGCGGATCAACATGGACTTTTACAATTGCCAGTGTTGTTACAGGCGATGTAATAACAGCTAAAGCACAAGCCAGTGGTGAAAGTATGTGTTTGGTGAGTAACAGCGTTGCTGTAACCAGTTGCAGCGCAGCAAACACTTCTTCAGTTTCAAACTTTGCATTAACCTGTTTAAGTAACCGTGGGGCTGGTGGAACCAAAATTGACGGGGCAAGGGTGAAACTTTACACAATTGCATATAATGGTAATCTTACTTTGTTTGCAGATGATGCCACAACAACCTATAAAGTAACTTATAACGGAACATCGAATCCTGCAGGAACTACAGCCTGGGAATACCAGCACTCCAGTAACGGCGGAACAACTGATCCTTGTGGTGGCGGAGCATTGGATATGCCAACAACGAATAGTTATGCTTTCACAATAACCGAATCAGGTAAATGTGAATCGGCCCCTGTCTGGTCTTCAACTTGTTTAATTGGGAGTGTTACCGCCACACCCACCATTACTCAAACTGTGTTGTACGCCGGTACGAATACAATCAGCGGCAGCAGTACAGAGGCGGGTAATACAACCATCCGGTTAATGGTAAATGGCTTTATTGTTCAATCCACGAATGTTGGTGCAAACGGAGCTTATAGTTTTTCCAATGTTGTTTTGAAAACCGGCGATGTGGTTACAGTAAGAGCCCAGGCTTCTTCAAAATGTATCAGTAATGCTGCTACTCTTACCGTTACCTGCTTTACTTCAGCCCCTGTTATTACAACTGATGCACAGGGATACCTTGTTACAGGAGCAACAACTGTAACAGGAACTTCATCTGAAGCAGCCGGAACTACCATCCGTGTTTATGCTTCACCATCAACATTAGCCGGAACAACAACTGTTCAGGCAGGAGGAACATGGTCAGTATCTGTTACAGCGTTGGTGGGTGGTACAGGCTATTATGCCACTGCACAAAACGGAAGTTGCGGTGTAAGTGCAAATTCTTCAACGGCCACTGCCCGGTCGGCAACTACTGTTTGTCCAACCATTACCGGTACTTATGGAGATGCTGCAACAACCGTATCTGGTACTTTCCCATCTGCATTTACAGGGACTGTTTACCTGTACCAGGATGGAGCTCAGATCGGATCTGCTTCTGTTACAAGTGCAACTACATGGTCGGTTACTGTATCAGCATCAAATCCGTTGTATGCAGGTGGTGTGCTTACGGCAGGTGCACAGGCAACCAGCAGTACTTTGAATAAATCGTGTGGAACAACCACTACCGTTACATGTTCTGCACCAACAACACCTTCCATCAGCCCGGCAAGCAGCACAATCGCAATTGGTGAAACGGTTACGTACACATTAACCAGTACAGAGTCGGGGGTATTGTATTCTGTTGAAAATTCGGCTACGGGTGCCAGCCTTTCCACATCTCAGTTTGGCAGTGGTTCATCAACAAGTTTTACCACCTCAGCATTCAGCACAGGTGGTACATACAATATAAAAATCACAGCCGACAAATTATCGGGCAGTACTTGCTTAGCCTATACTACAGCCAGTATTACTGTTAATGGAATATTACCTGTTACATTAACTGGTTTCAGCGGTAAGTGGACAAATAATGAAGTGATATTAAACTGGCAAACTGCAAGTGAGTTTAATGCCGGTTATTTTGAAATACAGCGTAGTCATGACAGCCGCACCTTCGAGACAGTTGGAACACTAAAGGCTGCAGGAAACAGCAGCATAATCAACCAGTACAAATTTGTTGATCATGATGTTGTGGGCGGCACATATTATTACAGGCTGAACATGGTTGATAATGATTCCAGGTCACAATACAGCAATGTTATCAGGCTATATCAATACGGTTCTTCAAATATCCAGATCCTGCCAAATCCGTTCAGTACTCAATTAAGCGTATTGATAACTCTTGAAAAGAGCGAAGATGGTTATATACGGGTAACTGATCAGAATGGGCAGATTGTGTATAATAATTACCGCCGTCTTGATATTGGTAAAAACATTGTATTGTTAAACGGACTTTCTTCTTTATCTCCCGGAACTTATTTTATGGAAGTGCGGTTGGGCAATGTTAAGTCCATTCATCGGATTGTAAAAGCAGAATAATATTTATTATTAATCATTAAACCTTCAATCGGGGAGTTCACATGAACTCCCTTTTCATTTTACAGCAGTTATATTTGTGGTTTAAATAAAAAATTATGGAAATAGGTATTGGCATGTTTGGCGATCTGCATACAGGTAGTGATGGAACTGTGCAGCCTGCACAACAACGTTTACATGAGCTGGTGGAAGAAATTAAACTCATGGATGAAACCGGCCTTGATTTTTTTGGTATTGGAGAACATCATCGCCCTGATTATGCGGTATCTGTTCCTGAAATTGTTCTTTCAGCAGCTGCTTCTGTAACGGAGAAGATTAAGCTGGGAAGTGCAGTATCTGTACTAAGTTCAACCGATCCTGTACATCTTTATCAAAGTTTTGCTTCGCTTGACTTGTTGTCAAACGGGCGGGCCGAACTGATGGCAGGAAGAGGAAGTTTTATTGAATCGTACCCGTTGTATGGATATAACCTGGAAGATTATAATGAGTTGTTTGAAGAAAAACTTGATCTGCTTGTAAAGATCAATAAGAATAATCCCATTACGTGGAAAGGAAAGTTCAGGGCTGCATTGAATGATCAGATGATTTTGCCCAGGGCAGTCAACAATCACCTCAACATCTGGGTTGCTGTGGGAGGCACACCCGAATCGGTTGTGCGTGCTGCACGTTATGGTTTGCCGGTGATGTTTGCCATTATCGGTGGTAATCCTGCACACTTTAAACCTCTGTTTGATTATTACCGTGATGCGTACGTGCACATGGGTCATGATATGAAAAAATTCCAGGTGGGAGTTCACATGCATTCTTTTTTTGGAGATGGTGGACAGCAAACAGCCGATGAATATTACCCCATCTATTCCTCACAAATGAACAGGATCGGGCGCAGCAGGGGATGGCCTGCGTACCAGCGCAACCAGTATGATGCAGGGCGCAGCAGCAACGGTCATCTTATTATCGGTGATGTAAATGAAGCGGTAGATAAGATTCTTCATATGAAAGAACTGTTTGGTCTTACCCGGTTTTCTGCTCATATGGATGTTGGGGGGCCATCGCATAAAACGTTGATGAAATCAATTGAATTATTTGGAACGAAGATCGCACCTAAGGTGAGGGAAGCATTGAAATCCTGATGCAGTGTTGTGTTATTCGTTTTCGTTTATGATATACGTTAGTAAACAGTGATGGGTATTTTTTTCAGTTTGTTCGTTGTAATTGTGTTTGTTTTAATTTTACCGGTCAAAGGAGAGATGCCGGAGTGGTTGAACGGGACGGTCTCGAAAACCGTTGTGCGGGCAACTGTACCGAGGGTTCGAATCCCTCTCTCTCCGCAACGTATTCACAGGATAATTAAACCATCTGAAATGGGCAAGGCCCAATGTAGAAGTTAATGACGATTCTGCCCTGTGTCAGCAGTTCTTTTTTTCAGTGCAAACGTTTGCTGACCACCAGTTTTCAGTTATATCCTTTTTTATTGGGAGGAAATCATTTTCCCCATTGTGTTTTTGTTTAATTTTCCATCCAATTATTGATTATGAAGATTCAGTTTTACCTGCGGTTCTTTACCCGGTACGGGCAAAGTCTCGCTGTAAGCGGCAATTGCGACCAGTTAGGGAATAATGAATCGAACGCTGCTTTGCCAATGCAATATCTTACCGATGAGTTCTGGACTGCAACCATTGAACTGGGTAAAGATTTTGAAAATATTCTCCAGTATAATTATCTCTTGAAAAATGAACAGGGCGAAACAATCCTTGAATGGGGAAATGACCGGCTTATTGATCTGATGAAACTGCATGTGGATGAGTTAACGTTGGTAGATACATGGAACCATGCCGGTGAATTTGAAAATGTTTTTTACACACAGCCTTTTCAGCAGGTTTTATTGCCAAAGCCAAAAGCAGCTAAGCATCATGCACTCAAAGCTGTTACACATGTGTTTAAAGTAAAAACTCCATTGCTGAAAGAAGATGAAGTGTTGTGCTTGACCGGAAGTAATAAAGCATTTGCAAACTGGAGTTCTGATGCACCTGTATTGATGGAACGTGATGGTAACTGGTGGTCAGCTTCGTTTGATCTTTCAGGCGAAAGTTTTCCTGCAGCATATAAATACGGCGTGTTTAATACAAAAACAAATTCGTTTGTTGCTTTTGAAAATGGAAACAACCGGATTCTGTACGACAGCTATGGCAAAAAGAAACTGAGTATTATTCATGATGGTTTTGCTCAATTACCCAACAATACATGGAAGGGAGCAGGAATAGCCATTCCTGTTTTTAGTTTACGCACTGAAAAAAGTTTAGGTGTTGGTGAGTTTGCTGATTTAAAAGCAATGGTTGACTGGGCAAAAAAAGTAAATCTGAAGCTTCTGCAAATTCTTCCTGTTAACGATACAACGGCAACACACAGCTGGACGGATTCTTATCCATATGCAGCTATTTCGGCTTTTGCATTACACCCTATCTACATTAATGTGGAAGCAGTTGCTGGTAAGGCTGCACACCCGGTTGTTGAATCGCTCAAACAAAAGCAAAAAGAATTAAATGCACTGCCTGCCATTGATTACGAAGAAGTGATGAAAGTAAAATGGGCAGCTGTAAAAACATTGTACAAAGAACAAAAAGAATCTATGCATGATGATGCGTTGTTCTTTGAATTTTTTGAACTGAACCGCCATTGGCTGGTTCCTTATGCAGCATTCAGTTACCTGCGGGATAAATACAATACACCTGATTTTAATCAATGGAAAATGCATAGTGTGTATCATGAAGATACCATTCAGGAATTTGTTGATCCTGCACAAAAGCATTACGATGAGATAGCTGTTTATTATTTTATACAATATCATTTACACCTGCAGTTAAAAGATGCAGCAGAATATGCACATAAAAATGGTGTGATTGTAAAGGGTGATATACCAATTGGCATTTACCGTAACAGTTGTGATGCGTGGGTTGAACCTGAATTGTATAACATGAGTATGCAGGCCGGTGCACCTCCGGATGATTTTGCGGTGAAGGGACAAAACTGGGGTTTCCCCACTTACAACTGGCAGCGGATGGCCGGTGATGGTTTTAAATGGTGGCGCCGCAGGTTTGAGCAGATGAGTAATTATTTTGACGCATTTCGTATTGATCATATACTTGGTTTCTTCCGCATCTGGAGTATTCCTATGCATGCAGTGGAAGGAATCATGGGATATTTTGTTCCTGCATTACCAATACATATCAGCGAATTTGGTCAGCGGGGAATGTGGTTCGATTACCAGCGTTTATGTAAACCTTACATTAATGATGCAGTACTTGCAGAACTGATGCAGGGTGATGCAGAAATTCTGAAACCATATCTCAATCACACTGGTAATGGCCATTATGAACTGAAAGAAGAATTCAATACACAACAGAAAGTTGCTGTACATTTTGAAAAGCTGGAAGAGAATGATCACAATGATCGTATCAAACATGGATTGTTTGATTGCATCAGCAATGTGATTTTGTTTGAAGTGGATGGAAGCCAGGGCCAGCAATTTCATTTCCGCATCAGCATGAGTTCAACGGTTTCGTTTAAACATCTTGATGCTCATTCAAAATCAAAACTGGAAGAACTGTATGTGAATTATTTCTTCCGCAGACAGGATGAGTTCTGGCGTAAAGAAGCAATGGCCAAGCTGCCATTCCTCAAACGTTCAACCAACATGCTTGTTTGTGGTGAAGATCTGGGAATGGTGCCTGAATGTGTGCCCGATGTAATGAAACAGCTTGGTATGCTGAGTCTTGAAATACAGCGTATGCCTAAAGATCCGAAGAAAGAATTCTTTCACCCGGCAGACGCACCTTATTTAAGCGTGGTTACACCAAGCACACACGATATGAGCACCATCCGTGGATGGTGGGAAGAAGACAGGAAACAAACACAACAGTTTTACAATAAAGAACTTGGTCAGTGGGGTGAAGCACCTTATTACTGTGAGCCATGGATTGTACGCAGTATTATTAACCAGCATTTGTATTCGCCTGCTATGTGGAGTGTTTTCCAGGTTCAGGAACTGCTGGGTATGAATGCAGAACTGCGCAGGGAAAATCCAAATGATGAACGTATTAATGTTCCTGCCAATCCCAAACATTACTGGCGCTACAGGATGCATCTCAGCATTGAGCAGTTAATGAAAGAAGATGCATTTAATGAAGAACTGAAAGGATATGTTGTGGCGAGTGGAAGAGGGTAGAATTTATAGTTTGTAGATTATGGTTTTTGGTTAGAGGTTGAATGATTGTTTGCTTCAATCAAAAAGTGAATTAAAAAATGCCATTAAAAGTCAGTTATAAAAAAACGGAGCTTCCTTTCCGTTACCCGTTTACAATTTCTAAGGGAACCAAAACACACCAGCCCTCATTGATTGTTGAACTGGAATTTGTTGGTGTAAAAGGTTATGGTGAAGCTCCGGCAATTGCTTATTACAATATTCCCGTTGAGAAGATGATTGAGGATCTTGAGCGCAAAAAAATCTTTGTGGAGAAATTTGCGTACACCGATCCAGACCGATACTGGCATTATCTGCATCATCTTTTTCCTCAAAATCATTTTCTTGTTTGTGCACTTGATATTGCATCATGGGATATGTATGGAAAGATGAAACGGCAGCCTTTGTACAAGTTGTGGAATCTCGATTATACAATTTCTCCAATCTGCGATTATACCATTGGCATTGATACAGTAGAGAAGATGGTGGAGAAGATGAATGAAAAGCCTTGGCCCATTTACAAAATCAAAGTTGGTGTGCAGGGTGATATTGAGATGGTAGAGGCATTGCGTAAACAAACCGATGCTGTTTTCCGTGTTGATGCCAATGCAGGATGGACATTGGAAGAAGCATTAGAAAAAATTCCTGTACTGAAAGAACTGGGTGTTGAGTTTGTTGAGCAACCTCTTGCAAAAGATAATTGGGAAGGGATGAAAGTGCTGTATGAAAAATCGCCTTTGCCATTAATTGCTGATGAAGCCTGTGTGTATGAAAATGATGTGGAGAAATGTTACAGACATTTTCATGGTATTAATATCAAACTCACCAAGTGCAGTGGTATAACACCTGCAAGAAGAATGATCAGCCAAGCAAGAGAACTGGATATGAAAGTGATGATTGGTTGTATGAATGAATGCACCATTGGTTCAGCAGCTATTGCACATCTTGCTCCTTTGGTTGATTATATTGATATGGACGGGCCATTATTACTTGCTGAAGACCTTGCAACAGGTCTTACGTATGATTATGGAAAAGTAGGAGTGAGCGATCAACCAGGGTTAGGTATTCAACTGAAAGAAGAATTTTAAACAGAGAAGGATTAAATCTTTTTAAATAAGAAAAGGTCGCAGTGAAATTTCACTGCGACCTTTTCTTTAGTATTCATCATGCACTCATCTTACCAAATCTTCACTCTTGCACTATCTGCCACAAACATGGCATCACCTTCTTTAACAGTAAATGTGCTGTAGAACGATGGCATACTTACAAAAGGTCCGTTCACTCTCCACTTAGCAGGAGAATGCACATCAACCAGTAGTTGATTTTTTAACGACTCATCTCTTGTATGTCCCAGCCAGCCCAGTGCATATCCAAGAAAGAAACGTTTGGCAGGAGAAAGCCCCGCAATCGGTTCTTCTTTTTTGTATTGCTCTGTTTTTACAAATGCATCCCAGCCAAGTAAACCTCCACCAAGGTCGGCAATGTTTTCGCCCAATGTTGCTTTACCGTTGATGTTATAACCTTCAAATGGTTTGTATGCTGAATATTGATTCACCATTACTTCTGCCTTCTTGTTGAATTTTTCTTCATCGCCTTTTGTCCACCAGCTTTTCAGGTTTCCTTTTTCATCGTATTGTCTTCCTTCATCATCAAAGCCATGTGTAATTTCATGACCAATGGTGGTAGCACCTGCATAACCATATACCAATGCATCATCCAGTTCTTCATCTTTATAACCGGGAACAGTGAAGATACCTGCAGGCAATACAATTTCATTGTTGCTTGGATTGTAATATGCATTGTAGGTTTGCGGATACATATCCCATTCATCACGGTCAACAGGTTTGCCCAGTTTGTTGATGCTGTAATTGTTCCACCAGGTATTTGCGCTGATAAGATTTGCAACAAAGCTTTCTGTACTTATCTGCATCGCAGAAAAATCTTTCCATTTATCAGGGTAACCAACTTTCTTTTTCATGGTGGAAAGTTTGAGATAAGCTTTCTGTTTGGTGCTGTCGCTCATCCAATCCAGTTTTTCAATACGCTCTTTCAATGCTGTGCGAATGGCTTCAACCAGGTCGCTGTAACGCTTCTTCGCTGTTTCGTTGAAATATTCTTTCACATATAATTGTCCAAGCAATTCGCCCATTACACCTTCTTCTGTCTGCAAAACTCTTTTCCAGCGTGGTTTGCGTTCTTTAGCGCCACTCATCAGTTTGCGGAAGTTGAATGCTTCAACACCATATGCATCCGGCAGCGCAATATTAAAACTGCTGATTAAACGGAAACGAAGCAGTTGTTTCCATGTATCAAGTGAGGTTGATTTTGCAATTGTTTCCAGTGTTTTGTAATATTCCGGCTGACCAACAATTACTGAATCTACTTTCGGGATGCCAACAGTCTTTAAATAATTTTCCAAATCAAGTGAGGGAGCAAGTTTGTAAAAATTTTCTGAGCTGTATTTATTGTAGTTTCTGTAGGGGTCACGCAGGTCGGCCAGTTTGCGGTGTACCTGTGCAATGCTAGTTTCCATTTTAAGAATATCAGCAGCCGCTTCATCAGCAACAACTGCATCAACACCACTCATGGTTAAAATCTTTGCAATGTATTTTACATATTCTTTCCTGATGTTTTCTGTTGTGGAATCAGTTTTAAAATAATATTCTCTTTCTGGTAAACCCAAACCTGTTTGCCAGAACTGTAAGGAAACAACATCGCTGTTTTTCGCATCCTGTCCAATGTAAGAACCTACCATTGTTGAAGCACCGATTTTATCCATCTCTGCCATCACATTACTAAGTTGCTTCAGGTTTGAGATACCATTTATTTTATCAAACATTGGCTGCAATGGTTTTAATCCATTTTGTTCAATTGCAGTGCTGTCCATTGCGGATTTCCAGAAATCACCAATTTTCTGGCTGGTTGAACCTGCAGCAGCATTTTCCTTCGCTGCATTTTCATTAATTGTTTTGAGCCGGTTAAGATTTTCATTGATAACAAGGTTGCCGATACCCCAACTGCTTTCGTCGGCAGGGATAGGATTTTTTTTGATCCATCCACCATTGGCGTAGAGGAAGAAATCCTGTGCAGGGTTAACAGTTGTATCCATGTTGGATGCCAGTGCATCGGGCTTTGTACTTGTTTCATTTTTACAGGATGAAAACAGCGCAAAACACAAAAGAGAAATTGCAAATGATCTCATAACTTTTTTATTTAAAACTGAATTTAGTAAATCCGTTATTTTTCTGTAATCAATTTGATAAACGGAAAAAGAAAAGGCTGCAACCTGCAGCCTTTTCTTTAAAATGTGAAGTTTCTTTTACCAAACCAGTGCACTTGCACCGAGAATAGCTGCATCAGCTTCCTGCAGGTTGCTGAATAAAACTTTTACTTTATTCTTGAATACTGTTACAAGATTTGCCTCCATTGCCAGTACAGTGGGTTTTAACAGCAGGTCGCCTGCTTTTGTTAAACCTCCAAATAATACAATTGCTTCTGGCGAAGAAAACATAACAAAGTTTGCCAGTGCTTCGCCCAATATTTGCCCGGTAAATTCAAAAATATGATTGGCGATGGCATCTCCCTGTTCAGCACATTTAAATACTGTTTCGCTGGTGAGCTGGTCAATGGGGTAACTACGTAACAAACTGGGCGTATCAGAATCCTGCGTAAGCAATTCAATTGCTGTATCCCGTACACCTGTTGCTGAAGCATATACTTCAAGGCAACCACGTATGCCGGTTCCTTTATGCAATCTTCCACCGGGGCGTATAATGGTATGACCAAGTTCGCCAGCGAAACCATCATGACCTAATACAATTTTCCCATCAATGACAATACCACTTCCAACACCTGTACCAAGTGTGATAGTGATGAAATGCTTCATGCCTTTTGCCACACCGTACATCATTTCGCCCATTGCTGCTGCATTTGCATCGTTGGTAAGTTTTGTCGGGATGCCGGTTTTTTTCTCCATCATTTCTGCAAGCGGAATAATGCCTTTCCATTTTAAGTTGGCAGCATATTCAATGGTTCCGTTGTAGTAGTTTCCATTAGGAGCACCCATGCCTATACCAGCGATATTTTCTTTACCGCCGTGATGGCCTATAATAACATCCAGCTTGCTGCAAAGTTCTTCTACAAAATCTTCTGCGTTTTCATGGGCATCAGTTCGCATACGGCTTTGTTCCAGAATGTGTCCTTCTTTGTCAACTATGCCAAATTTGGTATTTGTGCCACCCACGTCAACGCCTATCGCATACTTTTTTTCCATATCAGATATTTCTTTAGTGTTAATATTCAACAAAGTTAATGGCCACCTTTACTTTCCAGGTGATCAAAATCAATACCCTGATGTTTTAATATTGATTTTGCACTAATGGCATAATAAGCCAGGTAAGCAAAACAAATTACCCCTACTATATAGCTGTAGTGAATACCAATTGAATCAGCCAGTACACCCTGCAGCCAGCTTACAATACCGCCACCCATAATCATCATAATTAGCAAGCTGCTTCCCTGGTTTGTATGTTTTCCAAGTCCTGCAATTGCAATTGTAAAAATACAAGGCCATAAAGTACTGCAAAATAAACCAACACTGGTAAAAGCGTAGGCACTCACAAGTCCTGATGAAAACATGCCGATTAATAAGGCTGTGATACCGGCAAAAGAAAACAGCATTAACATTCTTACCGGGTTGCCTTTACTGGCAATGTCAAACACAATCATTACTGCAATAATAACAGCGTAAACATAAAACTGCGATACGTCATGGCTTGCAATCATATTTACAAGGAGAAAAACAGCAAAGGCCAGGTATGGCATCAGGAAACTTAAAATTTGTTTTGCGCCTTTACTCACATCAAAAGCACCCACAGCACCTGTCCAGCGGCCAATCATTAAACTTGCCCAATACAAAGAAATATACGGAGCCACATCTTTTGTTTCCACACCCAGAAATTTTTCGAGGTAGGCGGGTAAATTACTTGCCGTTGATACTTCAACTCCAACATATACAAATATCGCAATCATACCCATAATCAGTTGGGGATATTTGAAAGCTGAAGAACGGTGAAGCAGTTTGTTTCCTTCTTCTGCTTCGCTTTGGGCTACTTCCTCCAGATCTATTTTATTAGGAACAGAAGAAAACTTAATAAATACAGCAACCAAAAGAAATGCAAGTCCAAGTATGAGATAAGGAATCTTAACGCTTTCAATACTTGCGTCGGGGTTTGCAGCGGCAACACTGCCAAATATTGCAAAGCTTACAAGTAATGGACCGATTGTAGTACCAAAATTATTTACACCACCTGCCATCGTAAGTCTTTGTGAACCTGTTTTTGGATCACCCATTACAATTGCCAGAGGATTAGCAGCAATTTGCTGTAAAGAAAAACCAAGGCCTACTATAAATAAACCTGAAATCATTAATGTAAACGAGCCTGTATTTGCAGCAGGATAAAACAATAAGGTTCCTAATGCTGAGATAATCAAACCTATTGCAATGCCATTTTTATAACCAATTCTATTCAGAAGGTCTGTGCCTAAAATTTTTGAAATCCCCACATAAATTAATGAACCTACCGTGTACGCAACATAAAATGCTACAGAAACCAACTGACTTTGACTCTGAGTTAAGTCAAATGCTTTTTTGAACACCGGGATAAGAATATCGTTACTTGCTGCAACAAATCCCCAGAAAAAGAATACGGTGATAAGAACACTGAACTGCGACCATTTTGTTTTAATATGGCCGCCGGCTTTCTCAGCTTCAATAGTAATTGGATCTTTAACCTCACCTTGTTTTGTTTGTTGGGACATAAGAAATCGTTATTTAGTGAATGAAGCGTTGAAGGTATAAAAGAAATGAACTCATCAAAAATTATTTGTTTTTGATACAGTGTATTTAAACTCTTGCTATATTGAAGTGTTATTTAATTAATCTGTTTTTTAATGGAAATTCTTCATGTTAGTGCTGAATGCTACCCGGTAGCCAAAGCCGGTGGTTTAGGTGATGTTGTTGGTGCTCTGCCAAAGTATTTACAGGATGCCGGTCATACTGCAAGGGTTGTAATGCCAATGTACCGAACCAAATTTCTTAATGCAAATGAATGGGAGGTTGCACATAAAGGGCATACGAATATCGGCGACTATTTTTTTGATTACACCATCATAAAAGAAAAAACAGACAAGCTGGGCTTCAGTCTGTACCTCGTGGATATTTACGGCTTACTCGACAGGGAAAGAATATATGGTTATGACGATGATCCGCAGCGGTTCAATGCATTCCAGGTAAGTGTGGTTGACTGGCTTGCTGCGTGGGATCACCAGCCCGATGTTGTGCATGTACACGATTATCATACAGGATTTATCCCCTTTATGATGAAGTATTGCTACCGCTATAATAAACTTGCATCAATACCAACTGTACTTACTATACACAATGCTCAATACCAGGGGCAAACCAGTTGGGACAGGGCAACCGATCTGCCTCCTTATGACGAATGGAAAAGGGGAATGCTGGAGTGGAACAATGCTATCAACCCCCTGGCAAGTGCTGTTAAATGCGCAACGAAGGTTACAACAGTCAGTTACAGTTATATGGATGAACTGAAATACATGAGTAACGGGCTGGAAGCTTTGTTTGAATATGAAAAAGGGAAATGCAGCGGTATATTAAACGGGATTGATGCACAGGTGTGGGATCCGGCAAATGACAAATACATAAAAGACGATTACAGCACTGAAACTGCTGAGGAAGGAAAGCTGAGAAACAAAGCTAAACTTTGTGAAACGTTTGGACTGGATATTAATAAACCACTGTTTGTTTTTATTGGAAGATTAGTTGGTGAGAAAGCTGCGGATTTATTACCCTCTGTTATTGGCGACTCATTTTATTATATTGGCCGCAGAATGAATTTCCTGGTGCTTGGCAGCGGCGAATCGGAAGTTGAGCATCAGTTAAACGGGTTAATGAGTGTATCACAGGATGATTACAGTTGTTATATCGGATACAACGAAGGTCTGAGCCACCTGATGTATGCAGGAGCCGATTTTCTGTTAATGCCAAGTCGGGTGGAACCCTGCGGCTTAAACCAGATGTATGCCATGCGTTACGGAACTGTACCTCTTGTTCGTAATACAGGCGGGTTAAAAGATACTGTAAAAGACATTTCACAGCCGGGAGGATACGGGTTGGTATTTGATCATGCAGCAACAGGTGATATATGTAATGCTGTATGGAGAGCCTGTGAATTGTATGCTGATAAAAAGAAATTCAGCAATGCAAGGGAAACAATGATGAAGCTTGATTTTAGCTGGGAGCACAGTATACAGCAATACATTGAACTTTATGAAAGTCTGAAATAAGTAAACGATCTATTTTCTAAAATAAATACTAATCATATGAGGAAGTCAGTCACAAAGAGTACAATCGCTGTAATTCTCGGCGGTGGAGCAGGATCTCGTCTTTTCCCTTTAACAGCAAGCCGCAGCAAACCAGCTGTGCCCATTGCAGGTAAATATCGTCTTGTAGATATTCCGATTTCAAACTGTATGAATTCAAGCATCAACCGCATGTTTGTATTAACACAGTTTAACTCAGCATCATTAAACAAACACATTAAAAACACATATCACTTCAGCATGTTCAGCAGTGCCTTTGTTGATATTCTTGCTGCTGAACAAACTCCCGATAATTCCGGTTGGTTCCAGGGAACTGCAGATGCTGTTCGTCAATGTCTGCGTCATGTGGAGCAGCAGGAAGCTGATTATGTATTGATTCTTTCCGGCGATCAGTTATACCAGATGGATTTTCAGAAAATGATCGAAAATCACATTAAGCAGGGAGCCGACATCAGTATTGCAACTATACCGGTTGGGGAAAGAGAGGCACCGGAATTTGGCATTCTTAAAGCGGATGAAAATCACAACATCACATCCTTTATTGAAAAACCCAAAAAAGATGTGCTTGCTGATTGGGAGAGTGATACCGGCGATGTAATGCGCAATCAGGGCCGCATTTATCTTGCATCAATGGGTATATATATATTTAACAAGCGCCTGCTTGTTGATATGCTGAAAGATGAGTTTAAAGATGCAACTGATTTTGGTAAAGAAATTATGCCTGCATCTATTTCAAAATACAAAGTAACCAGCTATCAGTATGAAGGTTACTGGACTGACATTGGTAATATTTATTCTTTCTTTGAAGCAAACCTTGCACTTACACAGGAAATACCTGAGTTCAATTTGTTTGATAACGACAATCCTGTGTTTACAAGGGCACGCATGTTACCCCCGGCAAAAATCAGTGGTACCACTCTTGAAAAAACCATCATTGCAGAAGGTTCCATTATTCATGCAAGCCGCATTGAAAACAGCGTCATCGGCATACGCAGCCGCATTGGTCATGGTTCTACAATTGTAAGCAGTTACATCATGGGTGATGATTACTATGAAACAATTGATGAAATGAATTATGCAACTGAAAGAGGGTTGCCTAAAATGGGTATTGGCGAACGTTGTTATATTAAAAACGCCATTATTGATAAAAACTGCCGTATAGGAAATGATGTACGTATTAATGGTGGTAATCACCTGCCAAATACCGATCATTCATTGTATACAGTTAAGGATGGAATTGTTGTTGTGAAAAAAGGCGCAATTCTATCTGATGGATTTGTGATTTAAACTTTTCCCTGAAAAAGTTTAACCATTTACTATTGATTATGTAATTAAACAAACCTTCACACAGGGGTGGAGGTAACGATTGTTATGGCATTATCGGGAAGTTCTCAATCAACATCATCATCACTGAAACCTAATTTATCATTCTGGCAAATCTGGAATATCAGTTTTGGTTTTCTTGGAGTGCAAATAGGGTATTCGTTACAAAATGCAAATACAAGCCGTATTCTTTCAGCTATCGGTGCGGATCCTCACCACCTGAGTTTGTTTTGGCTTGCAGCTCCGGTGGCGGGTTTAATTGTACAACCCATTGTTGGATTGTCGAGTGATAAAATATGGACACGACTGGGAAGACGCATTCCTTTCATTCTTGGAGGAGCAATTGTTTCTGCTTTTGCTATGTTCTTTATGCCAAACTCAGAAAAGTTTGCTGCATTATTGCCTCCTTTGATATTTGGGGCAACAATGTTGCTGTTTATGGATACGTCGTTCAACGTAACAATGCAGCCATTCCGTGCACTTGTAAGCGATATGGTTCCTGATGCACAAAGAAATAAAGGCTATTCCATTCAGAGTTTTTTAATAAACACCGGTGCAGTGGCAGGTTCTTTACTACCTTTTATACTTACATGGATAGGGGTTGCCAATGAACCTGCTCCTGGCGATAAAGTGGCACCTACAGTAATATGGTCTTTTTACATTGGCGGTGCAGCTTTATTACTTTCTGTGTTATGGACATCTTTTCGCACAAAAGAATATCCACCTGCTGAGTATGCCCGGTATAACAATATTGATGAAGTAAAGGAGAACGTAAGTTTTTTTCATTTGCTGAAGAATATTCCATCAGCTATGTGGCAATTGGCAGTAACACAGTTTTTCTCCTGGTTTTCTTTGTTTTTAATGTGGGTTTACACAACGCAGGGAATAGCTCAAAATATCTGGAATACTTCAGATGCAACTTCAAAAGAATATAATGAAGCCGGGAATTGGACAGGAGTAATCTTTGCAGCCTATAGTGTTTTCGCCGCATTTTATTCACTTATACTTACACCACTTGCCAATAAATATGGAAGGAGAAATACATATATGCTATCACTGATAGCGGGAGGCATAGGATTAATGTCAATGATGTTTATCACAAACAAATACGGCCTTTTTATTTCAATGATTGGTATTGGAATTGCATGGGCCGCAATTCTTGCATTACCTTATGCGATATTATCTGCATCATTACCTCCAAAACAAACAGGGGTGTATATGGGTATTTTTAATGCAACAATAACAATCCCACAAATTGCAGCCGGTTTATTGGGAGGAGTTGCTTTAACCTTTCTTGGTAATCATGCTATTAATGTAATTGGACTTGCAGGAGCCTCCATGTTTATTGCTGGTATCTGCGCCCGAATTGTTATTAAAGAAGCTCATTAATAAATCGTTTGTTTAAATTTTTTATAATGTTGTTGAAAAAAAAATTTGCATTACTGCTTGTGTTTTTTGCAGTTGCAGTTTTGCATGCTCAGGAATATTCAGTTTATCCCTCCAACTGGTGGGTAAACATGAAGATGAATAACATTCAGTTGTTATTAAGGGGAGATAATATCGGGAACTATAAAAATGTTTCCTGTACTTATCCCGGTATAAAAATTAAAACTGTAAAAACATTCAGTAATAAAAATTACCTCGCTGTTGATATATCTGTTTCAGCAATAGCAAAGCCGGGCAAAGCTATTTTTAAATGTGCTGCAGGTAATGTAACGAAAGATGTTGCATTTGAACTGAAGCCACGCCGTAAAGGCAACGGAACTGTTTATGCAAACGGTGCTACTTCATCTGATCTGATGTATCTTATTATGCCGGATCGTTTCAGCAATGGGGACCCTTCAAATGATCGTGTGCCCGGCATGTTAGATCAAACACTTCGTCGTGATACAGTTTTTAACCGTCATGGTGGTGATTTAAAAGGTGTGGAAAATCACCTTGATTATTTAAAAGATCTGGGTGTTACGGCAATATGGTTAAATCCGGTGATTGAAAATGATATGCCCAACCGTACAGAACATGGATATGCGTTTACTGATCATTACAAAATTGACAGAAGAATTGGTGGTGAAGTTGCGTATAAAAATTTAGTTGATGCTGCACATGCAAAAGGTATGAAGATCATCCAGGATGCAGTGTACAATCATGTTGGGTTGAAACATGTTTTATTTATTGATCAGCCCGACAGCACATGGTTTCACCGCTGGCCAAAGTTTACACAAACCAATTACAAAGACCAGGCATTGTTTGATCCTTATGCTTCTGCAATTGACAAAAAAATTATGAGCGACGGATGGTTTGTGACTTCCATGCCTGATTGGGATCATAGCAACCAGTTTGTTGCGAATTTTCTTATTCAGCATGCTGTTTGGACAGTTGAAGAATTTGGCATTGATGGCTGGAGAATTGATACTTATGCTTACAATGATCTTGTTTTTATGAACCGTTGCAACAAAGCATTGTATGATGAATATCCCAATATCAGCATCTTTGGTGAAACATGGGTGCATGGTGTCATCAATCAAAGCTTTTTCTGCGAAAATAACCTCGGCAATTCTTTCAGAAGCAATATGCAGGCTACCACCGATTTTCAATTATTGTTTTATGGAATACAGCCGGCTGTGAATGAAAAATTTGGCTGGACAGAAGGTGTAAACAAACTCTACACAACAACTGCACAGGATTTTGTTTACAAAAATCCAATGCGGCAAGTAATTTTCTTAGATAACCATGATCTTCCACGCTTTTATTCAGTTGTGGGAGAAGATACTGCTAAATATAAAGTTGGATTTTCCTGGTTAATGACCTTCAGGGGAATACCTCAGATGTATTACGGTAATGAAATACTGATGACCGGTTTTACATCACCCAGTGATGGATATGTACGCCAGGATTTTCCAGGAGGATGGAAAGAGGACAAAGAAAATAAATTTACACCCGCCGGAAGAAATGCAAAAGAAAATTCCATTTTTAATTACATCAGACGATTGGCGAATTTCCGGAAAACATCATCAGCCATTAAAACAGGAAAGCTGATGCAGTTTTTGCCGGTTGACGGGGTGTATGTTTATTTCCGTTACGATGAAAAGCAGACAGTAATGTGTGTGATGAACACAAGCGATAAAGAAGTAACAGTTGATCTTTCCCGTTTTGCTGAACGGATCAAGAGCTTTACAACAGCATATGATGTGGTAACAGGGGTGAAGTTTCAACTTGAAAAAACATTAACAGTTGGGCCGATGTATAACCTTGTAATGGATCTGAAATAAATTTTCAGTATGGTAATAAAAAGAAAAGCAGTTCATTGAACTGCTTTTCTTTTTATAGCAACATTGTGCAAAACAGGTTTATGCCATTGAGGGCTCCTTACTGTTGTATTCTTTAATCACATTATAAAGTGTATCTCTCTCAACCGGTTTACGGTTTACCTGCTTAATAAGATCAACCAGTTCTTCCGTAGTCATGGAAGGAGTTTGCTCTTCACTTCCGGCAAGGCTGTAAATTTTTGTTGTATCGTCAATTGTTCCATCAAGATCATCCACACCAAATGAAAGAGTCATCTGAGCATTGTTACGGCCAAGCATAGGCCAGTAAGCTTTCAGGTGAGGGAAGTTGTCGAGGAACAATCTTGCAACAGCATACATCTTCATGTCTTCCACAATTGTGCTTTCAGGAACATTACTCATGTCGTTATCCATATTACGGAATTTGAGCGGAATAAATGTCTGGAAACCTTTTGTTTCATCCTGCAGATTTCTTAACCTGCTCATATGATTGATGCGGTGCTTATACGATTCAACATGACCGTACAATATTGTTGCATTACTGTGTAATCCGAGTTTGTGTGCTGTTTCATGAATCTTCAGCCATCCGTCGCCATCAACTTTGTCAGCACAAATCTTCTGGCGGATTTCAGGATCAAAAATTTCAGCACCACCGCCGGGTATTGAATCCAACCCGTGACTGATAAGGATTTTTAATCCCTCTTCCACACTCACCTTTGCTTTACGGAACATATAATCATATTCAACAGCTGTAAATGCCTTGATATGTAAATCTGAACGATGTTCTTTTATTGCTTTCAATAGATCGGCAAAAAACTGCAGATCCATTTTTGGATGCACACCTCCAACTATATGTACTTCAGTAACAGGAATACCATCGTATTTCTTTACAATATCGAGCATTTGCTGAATGCTCAGTTCCCAGCCTTCTTCTTTCTTAGCATAGATTTTTGAGTAAGAACAGAAATTACAACTGAACACACAAAGATTAGTAGGTTCTATATGAAAATTGCGGTTGAAGTAGGTAGCATCGCCATGCAGCCGTTCACGCACATGGTTGGCCAAAGTACCAAGCAGCGGCAAACTGGCTTTTTCAAACAGCAGCAGTGCATCCTCTTCAGTAATGCGTTCTTTGTTATAAATTTTTTCAGCAATTGTTCTTAATTCACTCTCTGCTTTGCCTGTTTTAAGAAGCGTTTCAATTCCTGTTTCCATATTCTTTATAATGATAATATTGATCCTGTATGCACAGGCTGAATAATCCGGCAAAGTTAAGCTGCTGAAACAAACAAAAACTAATTTTGGTCAGTTTACTTTCAGTATTTTGATTGTTTGAGAATCTTTCGACCTGTAAATCAATTGTGCAGTATAAAGCCCGGAACTGAAATGGCTTAAATCAATTTCCATATAGTTAGGCCCGTAATTATTACCGGGAATTCCAAGTGATACTTTCTTTTGCCATACTAATTGCCCTGCATAGTTATAAACATTAATTACCTCCAGGTTGAGCGGCCTTTCATAGTACTGTAATACAAATTTCCCTCTTGAAGGATTTGGAGTAATCATAACCCCGTTTCTTTTCAGATTTGCATTGACAACTTTAATACTGATGTTGATATCATCTATATAAATATTGTTTTCATAATTCGTTGTATTCCGTATAACAGCCTGGATATTTTCAGTGGTTGATAAAGAATAATCACCAAGAAAAGCTGTATCCATTCTCCATTGCGAGGGGATTGGGATGTACGAAGTATCAACTCCTGTGTTGCCGGTTGTAACAAGATCGGCCCCCCATTTTTTATAAACACTTGTGAATGTAACACCGCAATCTTTTGTAAGCAGAACTTCCAGCGTATCGGTTGGGTTATCCTGTAAATCAGGAGCATTGTATGTAGCAGCCGCTACCTGGAAAGTAAGAAACACGGAGTCTTTTCCCCTCACAGGTATTAATGGTGAAAACAGCTCGTCTTTTTCATTGTTTGAAGAATAGTCAAAATTTTTGATAACCATTGATGCTGTTCCTGTTTTTGAAGCGAGTGTCGTTCTTTCCCAGGTCAGGTCTCCGTCAGGGTTTGTTCTTTTCCAGTTTGACGGCGGGAATGAAACCGTTTCAAAACCTTCGCTGTATGGGGTTGTAACAATGGGATAAATAACAGCTCCGAGTTTTCCTGTATCATTTGAAACTTTCTGATCGGTATTGCCGTTTGGATTAGAAGTATAAACAATGAGGTTATTGTTGGTGCCGGCATTGACCGTTATCTGGTTTAATGTAATGTCTGTGGTTGATTGTGGTGCAATTGTTCCTGACCAGTTTGTAACTACGGGTGTGCCGTTGCCAAATTTTGCTGAAATCGTTAATGCAGTGATGTTATCTGTGCCAACATTTTTTACAGTAATAACGGGTTTGTATGTATTGCTGCATGTATAAACAAGTGTATTGTTTGTTCCGCAATTGATTAAACTCTGATCAATGAATTTTTCAAAACGGACATCTCTGTTTAAAGCAGCTGGCGGAGTACAACCATCGGAAGTTGCCAAACCCTGCATCCATGTTGTATTGAGCAGGCTTGTTTCCATTGCTGTACATTGCTGCTTGCTGAACATCACCATTGCAATATCATCTACATAATCCATGTAATTCATCCACATAATGCCGGGTGCGCTGGGCGAGCAGGCATCTTTAATTACACTGTCAGCTGCCGGAGCACCGGTTGTACAACTTAGTTGCGGGGGAGTGTCGTTGACTCCGTCATCGTCTGAACAGCTTTGTGTGCCATCACAGTTGTTTGGTCCCCAGATATGTTCCAGGTCAAAGAAATGCCCGATTTCATGCGTGGCTGTTTTCCCTTTGTTGAAAGGCGCCTGTGCTGTTCCGGTTCTACCGAAAGAGCGGTAATTGTTAATAAAGCCTCTTTCGTTGAGTGGAATAAAAGAAAGTGGATCGGAAGCAAAAAATGAATAGCCGAGAAAACCGGAAGGCATCTGGCAAACCCAGATGTTAAGGTATTTTGAAGGATTCCAGGCATCGCTTCCGCCAGTACAGGTAAACTTCACAGGATCGCCGAGGCCTGGATTGGAGATAACGGCAGAGCTTACACGATTAATGCCGTTTGTTGCATCACCTTTTGGGTCACGACGAGCAAGACAGAAACGGATATTACTCTTGCCAAACACAGGTTTGAATGCAGCAGGTATTCTTGATGAGTCGGCATTGGTTCCTCCATAATCTTCATTCAAAGCGTCTATTTGTGATTGTACCTGCGCATCCGACACTGTTGAAGGGGAGGGTAAAACTATATGAACGACTACAGGAATTGTATATGTAGCTTCAATACGAAGGGGTATTCTTAACTGTTGCTGCGCCTGGAATTTTTTGGCCCTGCTGATTTCCATTTCTTTTTTAAAAGCAGGATATTTCCTGAACAGTTCTTCCATTACAATTTCAGTACCGCAGCGGTGTGTTGAAGAAGAGCGTACGGAAGAATTGTTTTTTTGCTTTTGTGCTGTTACAGGTAATACGTATGTAATAACCAGTGAAAAAAAGAAAAGGAACTTTAAACTTTTCATGCAAACAGTTAAAATGTGAATGTACGAAGTAGCATTCAAAATTTGAAATGATGTGATAACTGCTAAGACTAATACACGATTTTAAATGCTGAACGGGGAAAATCAATGTGTAAAAAGGGATTTGCCGTGTTGCAAAAACTGTTATCTTTCATTTTTGAATAAACGTATTCTTCAATAAAATATTTTGAGATGAGTATTAAGTTTAGACTTACCCTGATGAGCTTTTTCCAATTTTTTGTTTGGGGCGCATGGTTAATTACAATTGCCACTTATTTTTTCTCTAATAATATGGGAACCGGGGGGCAGTTTGGTACAATCATGACCACGCTTGCGCTCGGTTCTCTTATAATGCCTGCCATTACAGGTATTATTGCGGATAAATGGGTTAATGCTGAACGTTTATATGGCATACTTCACATTTTATACGGACTTGTTTTATGTTATGTCCCTCAGGTAAAAAATCCTGAATTGTTGTTTTATGTTATGCTGGCGGCAATGATTTTTTATATGCCAACAATATCACTATCCAATTCAATTGCATATACAATTCTTAAGAGTAATAAGTATGATGTTGTAAAAGTTTTTCCACCTATACGGGTTTGGGGAACAATTGGATTTATAGTGGCAATGTGGATTACCAATTTGAGCGGAAGTAAGGCAAATGCCAATCAGTTTTACATTGCAGCTGTGGTTGCAGTTTTACTGGGACTGTACGCTTTTACATTACCAAAATGTCCACCACAAAAAGCAATAGCAAAAGACGCTTCAATTGTTGAACAGCTGGGATTAAATGCTTTTAAATTATTTGCTAATTACAAACTGGCTTTGTTTTTTATTTTCTCTTTGTTTCTCGGGGCTGCTTTGCAGCTGACAAATATGTATGGTGATACATTTTTAGATGATTTCAAAAAAAATCCGTTATTCGGGCCGGAGTCATTTGTTGTAAAGTATTCTACAATCATCATGTCGATTTCTCAAATATCTGAAACGCTGTTTATTTTGGCAATCCCCTTCTTTTTAAAACGATTTGGTATTAAGAAGGTAATGCTCTTTTCAATGATTGCATGGGTGCTCCGATTCGGATTGTTTGCTTATGGAAATCCTTCAGATGGTTTATGGATGATTATTCTTTCCTGTATTGTTTACGGAATGGCATTTGATTTTTTCAACATATCCGGTTCGTTGTTTATTGAAACTACAACCGATTCTAAAATAAGATCAAGTGCTCAGGGATTGTTTATGATGATGACTAATGGTATAGGTGCATTTATCGGGGCGCAGGTAAGTGGCTGGATAATTGACAAATATTATACGCTGAAATTCACCGATATCAGCAGCTTACTGAGTTATGTAAAATCTGATGCTCAAAACCCTGCTGTAAAAAAGATTCTTGAATACAATGAAGTTTTAGCAGATGGAACTTTTAAATCAGCTGTTTTTATAAAAGAGTGGCATCCGATATGGCTTACATTTTCAATTTATGCTTTGGTGATTGCAGTATTGTTTGCAGTGATGTTTAAACATAAACATGATCCCAAGGCACTGGAAAATGTACAGCATTAAACAAAAAGAGCGGATCACTGATCCGCTCTTTTATTTTGCATTCATCTTTTAGTTTTTCTTCGATTCTTTTGCCCAGGCATCTTTCAACGTAACCGTACGGTTGAAGATGATCTTATCAGCAGTTGAATCTTTATCCAGGCAGTAATAACCTTTTCTCAAAAACTGGAAATGATCATTTGCTGTTACATGTTTTAATGCCGGTTCAGCATAACCTGTAACAACTTTCAGTGAATCGGGGTTGATGTAATCTTTAAAATCTCCTTCTTCACTCGCAGGATTATCAACACGGAACAAACGGTCATATTCCCTTACTTCCACTTCTACCGCATCAGCTGCATTAACCCAATGCAATGTGCCTTGTACTTTTAATCCCGATGTATCATTACCGCTCCTGCTTTCAGGAATATAACTGCAATGCAATGCTGTAATATTTCCATCAGCATCTTTAATCACTTCATCGCACTGGATGATGTAGGCGCTTTTTAAACGCACTTTCTGACCTGGAGCAAGACGGAAGAATTTCTTTGGGGGATTTTCCATGAAATCATCAGCCTCAATCAGAATTTCCCTGCTGAACGGAGCTTCTCTTGTACCACCGTTCGGATCTTCAGGATTATTATCAGTCAGCATTGTTTCTGTCTGGCCTTCGGGATAGTTAGTGAGAATTACTTTTACGGGATTAAACACCACCATTCTGCGTTGTGCAATTTTGTTGAGATGTTCACGCACACAGAATTCAAGCAAACCAAATTCAATCAGGTTGTCACGTTTTGCCACACCAACACGATCAGCAAAATCACGGATGCTTTCAGGTGTGTAACCTCTTCTTCTCAAACCACTGATGGTTGGCATACGAGGATCGTCCCAGCCACTTACATATTTTTCATTCACCAGTTGCAGCAGCTTGCGCTTACTCATCACTGTGTAGTTGAGATTCAGTCTTGCAAACTCGTATTGTTTGGATGGGAAGATTTCCAGCTTTTCAATACACCAGTCGTACAACGGGCGATGGGGAATGAATTCCAATGTACAGATGGAGTGTGTGATGTTTTCAATTGAATCACTTTGTCCATGTGCAAAATCATACATCGGGTAAATGCACCATTTATCACCTGTGCGGTGGTGATGCGCATGCTTAATACGGTAAATAATCGGATCACGCATGTGCATGTTAGGCGAACTCATATCAATTTTAGCACGTAATACTTTTTCGCCATCCTTGTATTTGCCTGTACGCATTTCTTCAAACAGCTGAAGGTTTTCTTCCACTGTTCTGTCGGCGTATTTATTTCTTGTGCCTGGTTGGGTTGGTGTTCCTTTTTGCTGAGCAATTTCTTCACTGGTGCTGTCGTCTACATAAGCCAGACCTTTTTTAATAAGCCTTACTGCAAATTCATAAATCTGGTCGAAATAATCAGATGCATAAAATTCATTGGCCCAGTCGAAACCTAACCAGTGAACATCTTCTTTAATACTGTCAACATATTCTGTTTCTTCCGTTACCGGGTTGGTGTCGTCAAAACGCAGGTTGGTTTTGCCGCCGTACTTGATACCTAATCCAAAGTTCAGGCAAATGCTTTTTGCATGACCAATGTGGAGATAACCATTTGGCTCAGGAGGAAAACGGGTGAGAATAGATTTATACTTTCCGCTCTTCAGATCTTCTTCAATGATCTCTTCAATAAAATTCAGGCTTTTTTCTTCGCTCATATCATTCTTGGATTAGGTGCAAAAATAAGGATTCGGGATAGAAACACTGATTTAACAGGTATTAACGGATAAAACAGATAAGAAAATCAGTGCTGATCTGCTCAATCAGTATTATCTGTGTTTCTGTTACTTCAGAATTTCAAGGCTCTTTCTTACAATTTCAACAGATTCAGAAACCTGCTGCTCTGTTATTACTAACGGTGGGGCCAGACGTATTTTATCGCCATGCGTTGGTTTTGCCAGCAAGCCAAGTTCTTTCATCTCAAGACAAAGTTCCCAAGCTGCATCCGGGTTAGGATGATTGATAACAATTGCATTGAGCAAACCTTTACCCCTGATTAAACTGATGAAAGGAGAGTTGAGTTCTGCCAGTTCTTTTCTCAACTGCTGACCAAGTTTTTCTGCACGTTCACTCATCTGTTCATCTTTCAACACCTGTAATGCTGTGATGGCTACGTGGCAGGCGAGCGGATTACCACCATATGTACTTCCATGTTCACCGGGTTTTATGGTGAGCATAATTTCATCATCGGCCAGTACCGCACTCACCGGCATGGTGCCACCACTTAATGCCTTTCCTAAAATCAGGATATCGGGGTGAACATTTTCATGATCACATGCAAGCAGTTTACCAGTGCGGCATAAACCTGTTTGTATTTCATCTGCAATGAACAGCACATTGGCTTCTTTGCAGTATTGTTTTGCATTGGAGAGAAAACCTTCATCAGGTACAACCACACCAGCTTCGCCCTGGATGGGTTCAACCAAAAATCCACACACATCTTTATCCTGTAATGCTTCCTGCAATGCAGCAAGATCATTGTAGGGAATAACTTTAAAGCCCGGCATATAAGGTCCAAACTTTGCATACGAACTCGGATCAGTGCTGAATGAAATAACTGTACTGGTTCTTCCATGAAAGTTTTCGGCGCAAACAATGATTTTTGCTTTCTGATCTTCAATACCCTTTACTGCATAACCCCAGCGGCGTGCAAGTTTAATGGCTGTTTCAACAGCTTCAACACCTGTGTTCATGGGCAATACTTTATCATAGCCAAAGTAGGAAGTGATGTATTGTTCATATTCGCCCAGCAGGTTGCTGTGAAAGGCTCTTGATGTAAGTGTAAGTTTTTGTGCCTGTTCAATAAGTGCTGCAATAATTTTGGGGTGACAATGTCCCTGGTTTACTGCAGAGTAACCACTCAGAAAATCGAAATAACGTTTACGATCAACATCATACAAAAAGACACCTTCACCTTTTTCAAGTACCACAGGCAATGGATGATAATTATGAGCTCCGAACTTTTCTTCAAGGTCGATATAACGCTGCGAATTTGCAGATACAGTAACTGATGTATGCATGGAAATGAAAAATTAAAATGATGAATGATAACTGAAAAAGTATAGGGCAGCAAACGGTGTTCCCCTTGCGGGGCAAAGCAATTTAACCTCAGTGATTGAGGAGATCGAGATTCATCTGTAGAAAGGATGTTGCTTTTTGCATAACACTTCAAAGTTAGCTTTATCTGCCCATATAAAAAAACGTAGATGGCTGAAACGCTGACGTGTGTTTGTTTCCAGCGATTGATTATCCAATCAGCTTTGAATAATATTCTTCCGGAAAACAAATTTTGGGCTCGATGCTTTTATGAAAAATGCCAAATACAGTGCTGCCGCTTCCTGTCATGGATGCATACACAGCACCTGCATCGTAAAGTTTTTGTTTGATGTCGGTTATCACAGGATACTTATCAGCAACCGGTTCTTCAAAGTCATTTGTGAGATGATTTTTCCATGTTTCAATTGGTTGCTGAATGATTGATCTCAGGTCGGGGCGTTCCATGCGGCCTGAACTATTTAAATTCAATTGCGAAAAAGCCCAACCAGTATTCACATGAATCTGCGGATTAATTAATGCAAAACGATAATCAGAAAGATTGAGTTCAACCGGAGTCATTAATTCACCTCTGCCTGTTGCAAAAACAGGTTTGTTGATGATGAAGAATGGACAATCACTTCCCAACTGCAACGCATAATCAATCAGCTGCTGTTCAGAAATGCCGAGTTGAAATTTTTGATTGATGAGTTGTAATGCAAATGCACCATCGCTGCTGCCACCACCTAAGCCTGCACCCATCGGGATGACTTTATGCAAATGCATCTGAACGGGGGGCAACTGTGGAAAATCTTTTTTCAGCAGTTTATATGCTTTGATGCAAAGATTGTTTTGCTGATCACCTTCAATGGTAAGTCCGGTTGTTTGAAAACTGATTTCTTCCTGTGGCTGTTGATCCTGGCTGCGGATAAGTTCCAGTGCATCATTTAACGGAACAGGGTAGAAGACTGTTGCAAGATTATGATAACCATCCTCCCGTTTGTTGAGAATATGTAAGCCAAGATTGATTTTACAATTCGGGAAAACGATCATAAAAATGAGGAATGAGTAATAAGAAATGAATCATGAAAACTGCAATCATTATTTCTTCCGGTTGCTAATTTCATCACGGATGGCAATAGCCCTGATATAATCTTCCTGTTCCAGAACTTCGTTCAGCAGGATTTGCAGTTCTTCCAGGCTCATTGATTTCAGATCATCGCCACCTTCTGAACTGGTGGCTGGAGAACTTACAGTTACTTCTTCTTTTTCTTTCTTTTCATCTTCTTCCTCCATTAAAATACCTGCGCTTTCGAGAATATGTTCGTAGGTATAAATGGGGCATCCGAAACGTACAGCAAGGGCCAGGGCATCGCTGGTGCGGCTGTCAATTTCAACCGTATCATGCTCAGAAGTGCAAAGCAGCTTGGAATAAAAAATACCTTCCTGGAGATCGTTAATAACAATTTCATGCAGCTCCACATTAAATGCCAGCATAAAATTTTTCATGAGATCATGCGTAAGCGGACGGCTGGGTTGCATGCGTTCAAGTGCTACTGCAATTGCCTGCGCTTCAAACCCGCCAATTACAATTGGCAGACGGCGTAAACCATTTACTTCGCCCAACACAACTGCATAGCTGTGTGTTTGCGTAATGCTGTGTGAAAGTGCTACTATTTCCAGTTCTATCTTTTTCATAACCCGAGGCAAATTTAAGGGCTTTGGCCTTGAATTAAATTATTCAGACTAAATTATTTACTGTTCAGTGCGAGGCATGTGCATAAAAAAACGCCGTATAAAACGGCGTTGATTTATGCTTGCTTTTTTTACGCTGCACCTTTCAGTTTTTTCACTTCTTCAATCAGTTTTGGAACCACTTCAAACGCATCGCCCACAATGCCATAATCAGCTGCTTTGAAGAATGGAGCTTCGGGGTCTTTATTGATCACCACAATTACTTTACTGCGGTTAACACCGGCCAGGTGCTGAATAGCACCGCTGATGCCAATGGCAAGGTATAAGTTTGGCGCAATGGACCCTCCGGTTTGTCCAACATGTTCGTGATGCGGCCTCCAGTGTGCATCAGCCACCGGGCGACTGCAGGCCGTAGCGGCTCCAAGCAGTTTGGCCAGTTCTTCAATCATTCCCCAGTTTTCAGGACCTTTTAATCCACGTCCGGCACTTACCACCAGTTCAGCTTCGCTTAATGGCACTTCACCGGTTATTTTATTCGTAGCCGTTACTTTTACTTTAGCTGTATCAACGGCAATATTTTCTGTTACAACTTCAGCTGTTCCTTCGCCACTAACGGTCTGGAATGAGTTAGGACTGATGGAAATAATTTTTACTGCTGTGTTTACAGCAACATACGCAAAGGCTTTTCCGCTGAATACAGCTTTCTTCACCACAAAACCATTGCTTGTATCAGGCAAGCCAACTGCTCCTGCCACCAAACCGGCTTTTAAACGCACACTCAGTCTTGCTGCAATTGCCTTTCCGGTTATGTTGTGTGATAAAACAATAACAGTTGCTCCAGCAGCGGTTGCCACATCAGCAATAGCTTTTGTATAAACCTGTGCATCCAGCTGGTTCAGCACATCGCCGGCAACATGATGAATTTTGCTGACTCCGTATTTACCAAATGATAGCATATCATCGTTTACTGTTCCCAATACAACAGCTTCGGCACCAGTGCCAATTTGTTTGGCTAATTGCGCACCGTAGGTTAATGCTTCAAAAGATGATTTTTTTATATGACCATCAGCTGTATCTATGAATATTAAAACAGACATATTAATTTGAAAATTTTAGAATTTGAAAATTTGAAAACTCTGTTCTCCCTTTAGTGGGTCGGGGTTTTAAATAACCTTGGCTTCTTCGTGCAGTAAGCGAACCAGTTCGCCCACATTTTCTGCATCCACCAGTTTTACACCAGCCTTTGCAGGAGGCAGTTCAAATGAAGTAACAGAAGTAAACGCATCAACTGCAACCGGCTCCTGTACTTTGAGTGGTTTGGTACGTGCACCCATAATTCCTTTCATGTTGGGAATGCGTTGTTCAGCCACACCTTTCTGGCAACTGACCACAGCAGGAAGTGTTACTTCGCAGGTTTCTTCGCCACCTTCTATTTCTCGGTTGATGATAGCCGTAGTTCCGTTAAGATCAAATTTTGTAGCAAGCGAAACATAAGGAAGGTCGAGCAGTTCTGCAATCATCCCACCAACAGATGAACCATTGAAGTCAATCGTTTCTTTGCCGGTAAAGATTAAATCATAACCACCCTGTTTAGCCACTTCACCAATCTGCGCAGCAATGTAATAACTGTCGGAGCTTTCAGCGTTTACCCGAACAGCTTCATCGCCACCCAATGCAAATGCTTTGCGGATGATGGGTTCAGCATCTGCAGCACCAACGGTTACCAGGTGAATGATTGTTGACGGGTCTTTTTCTTTCAGCTCAATGGAACGCACCAGCGAGTACCATTCGTCGTAAGGATTAATGATCCACTGTACTCCATCCTGGGCAAACTTTGTGTTGTTATCGGTGAAAGCTATTTTTGCCGTTGTATCCGGCGTTTTACTGATACAAACTAAAATTTTCATGCAAGCATTTTTAGGATATAAAAAATAGTTGTTTATGCAACTAAACAAAGATAAAGTTTTGTATCTTAAAACGAACACCTGTTCTTAAAAAATTAACAAGCACGATGGACCGTATTGAACAGTTAAAGAAATTTATTGAGCAGAATCCTTCCGACAGTTTTCTGAAACATGCGCTGGCACTGGAATACATCAAATTGGGTGATGATGAAATTGCATGTGGTTTGTTTGAAGAACTGCTTGCAAATGATCCCGGTTATGTGGGTTCTTATTATCATTTAGGTAAACTGTTTGAACGCAATGGAAACGAACAGAAAGCCATTGAATGGTATGAAAAAGGAATGCAGATGGCGAAAGAAAAAGAAGAACAGCATGCTTTTGGAGAATTGAGAGGAGCATGGGAAGAACTAACGTTTTGATTGAACCAGATAAAAATGACTGAACAGTTTAAAAAATGTATTGCTGCGAATAAATTATTCGAACAACAGGATCATCTTCTTCTTGCTGTAAGCGGAGGTGTTGATAGTGTTGTGCTGGTTGATTTATGTTTCAAAGCTGGTTATTCTTTTTCCATTGCTCACTGCAATTTCCAGTTAAGAGGAGAGGAGAGTTACCGGGATGAAGTGTTTGTAAAAGAATTAGCCAAAAAGTACAATGCAGAGCTGCATGTAAAAACATTTGATACAGTTGCTTTATCCAAACAGTATAAAACTTCTATTGAAGAAACTGCCCGTAATCTGCGTTATGCGTGGTTTGAAGAACTACTTAAAACTAACGACTACCGGCTATCGGCTATTCTGACTGCTCACCACGCCGATGACAACATCGAAACCATGCTCATGAATTTCTTTCGTGGCACAGGCATGAAAGGTTTGCGTGGAATGTTGCCGAAGAATGGAAATATTGTTCGTCCGTTATTATTTGTTCAGCGAAAAGACATTGAAGCGTATGCCCAGGAAAATAATCTTGCTTTTGTAACCGATTCAACCAATGCTTCAACTGAATACACAAGAAATTTTTTCAGGCACAAAATCATTCCATTGCTGAAAGAAATTTATCCGGAAGCAGAACAGAATCTTTTATCCAATCAGCAGCGTTTTGCTGAAGCAGAATTGCTTTACCAGCAATCTATTCAGCAGCATAAAAAGAAATTGCTTGAGTGTAAAGGAAATGAAATTCATATTCCTGTTTTAAAGCTGAAGAAAACGGAGCCTTTAAAAACAATTGTTTTCGAGATCATCAGTGAATTTGGATTTACTGCTGCACAAACAAATGATGTGGTTGATTTACTGGATGCAGAAAACAGCAAATATGTTCAATCAGCAACACACCGCATTATTAAAAACAGGTCATGGCTTATTATCGCCCCGTTGCAGAATGAAGAAAGCAGTTTTGTATTGATTGAAGAAAATGATCATCAGGTTTCAATGGCATCTTTTCAACTTCAACTTTCAATTGCAAATAAGCCCGATGCAGAAATATATACAGCTAATACCATTGCTTTACTCGATGCATCAACTATTGCATTTCCTTTACTGCTGCGTAAATGGAAAACAGGCGATTATTTTTACCCGTTGGGCATGAAAAAGAAAAAGAAGCTTGCCCGCTTTTTTATTGATCAGAAATTATCCCGCACCGAAAAAGAAAATGTTTGGGTACTTGAAAGCAATAAAAAAATTATCTGGGTTGTTGGTCATCGTATTGATGACAGGGCGAAAGTGCTTCCGACAACAAAAAGTATCTTGACAATAAGAGTTATTTCTTCAAGTTAAAATGAGGGATGAAGTAATTGGTTAAGGAAATGCTTTAATACATTTGGTTCCATTAAAATGGTAAACGCAATACCCCATACTGCTCCCCAAAGATGGGCACTGTGGTTTACGTAATCGCCGCCACGTCTGTCCATATAAATTGTATAACCAATATAGAGAACTGCAAAAATTACAGCAGGTACCGGTAAAAAGAAAACGTAAATAGTTTGCCAGGGGGCTAATAAAATAAATGAAAATAAAACAGCGGTTACAGCACCGGATGCACCCAGGCTTCTGTAACTGTAATTATTTCTGTGCCTGAAATAGGAAGGTATTTCAGAAAGTATTATTCCCGCAATATAAAACAGGAGATACCCGATTTTTCCTACTCTTGGAATGAAAAGTACTTCTTCTACAATTTTCCCAAAGAAATACAATGTGATCATATTAAAAGCAAGGTGAGCTATATCAGCATGAATAAAACCTGAAGTAACAAACCTGTAAAACTGTTTTTTTTCTGTAATCATTGGAGGCCAGAAAATCAGGTCGTTGATGATTTTCTGGTTATTAAACGCAGTAAATGAAATAATAACTGTAGCGATAATGATTGAGATTGTTATTGTAAATTCCATAAACAAATGTAACTGTGTTGCTGAAGAAAAAAAGTTATATGTTAAATTGATATGTTTTTTAACAGCTTTTAACTGTGATGATATTTTTCATTCCTGTTAATTGTGCATGCCCTGTATACCTGTTCTGCCAGTATTAAGCGCACCAGCTGATGCGGAAAAACCAGTTGGGATAAGCTCCATTTATAATTTGCCCGTTTCATTACTGCTTCATCAATTCCATAAGCCCCGCCAATAAGAAATACCAGGTTCTTTGCACTTTCATTGCTTCGTTTCATAATGAATTCAGCTAATCCTTCACTGCTCAGCTGCTTGCCTCTTTCATCAAGTGCAACGAGATAATCATCTTTCTGCAGCCAGCCAAGAATTACTTCGCCTTCTTTCTTTTTTAAATCGGCCTCACTCAGCATACCTGCATTTTTGGGCACTGGAATAATGGTCCATTGAACAGGATAGTAATTAGAGATGCGTTTGGTGAATTCTTCCACACCATTTTTTACATACAGCTCATGATTTTTTCCAATACTCCAGAAATGAATTTTCATAGTTGTGCGACTGTAATTATTTATGTAAATGTCGGAATAATAAAAGTGTATTTATTACTAAATTATATTTTCATTTTTTAACATACGCCGAGCTTATTTTCAGCTACCTTCAGTAAAAATTTTTAACTATGAAATCAGTAAAAGTATTTTCAGTAATTCTTATGTTGTTGTTTGCCGGTTCCTCATTTGCGCAGATTACAACAAAACTTGGCACAGGAAATGCCAACATCGGAAGCCTGTTAACACAGTTTACAAACGCCATTAAACCTTCTGCATTTACCAGTCAGTGGACATCTGGTAAAACTGACTTTTTGAATACTGCATCTAAAGTAACCGATGCTGCTGCTGTTGGTAAAAGCATTGCTTCACTTGCCGGTTTTATTAAACCCGATATGTTTAAACAAGGGTTTAATCTGCAGAGTTTGCTCAGCACAGCCAACACAGTTAAAACAATGGCCAATGCGGTTGGTCTGCTTAAAAATCTTGAAGGTGGACTAAAACCGGAAGCTTTTGCAAGCGGCTGGACAACCAAACGGCCTACCTGGTTAAGCGCATTAAATCTTATTAAGTAACTCAAATAAAGAACCACCTTCGGGTGGTTTTTTTATGAATTTGCAGAACTCAGAGATAAAGATTTCAAAAATTAAATGAACCGCCCTATATTTGCAACCCGTTTAACGGAAATGGCTCCGTAGCTCAACTGAATAGAGCATCTGACTACGGATCAGAAGGTTTCAGGTTTGAATCCTGACGGAGTCACATAAAAAGGCTGTCCCAATTTGGGTCAGCCTTTTTGTTTACTTTCTTGTTTTTTTGTATCAGCTTGGCCTGTAATTTTCCCCTGGAAAGGGATTTTCTTATTATCTTTTTTTAATTTTTTAAAAAGTCTTAAAACTTATGCTATTTTAGATTAAAAGTTGACGAATTGCTATTCGCATGATTGGCTGCTTATGCCAGTTGTGATTTAAAAAAATAAATTTCAGTTTAAATTTATTATGTCCCCCAAAAGCAAACGAATCGGAATTGATATTGGCGGCAGTCACGCAACTGCCAGTGTAATTGATGTAAGTATTGATGGAACACAGCCGCTTGTTTTGCGGAGAAAAGACATCAACAGTTTTGGAACAGCAAATGATATTTTTGAATCAATCGGCAGCATCATCAATGATATTGTTACAGAAGAAAAAGAGATTGCTGCGGTTGGACTTGCATTTCCCGGCCCCTTTGATTATGAAAAAGGCGTAAGTGCTATTGCCGGTGTGGGTGGAAAATTCCAGGCAACTTTTGGAATGCATGTTAAGCAGGCGTTGAAAACTATTACCGGGCTTGATCATCTTCCATTTGCATTTATGAATGATGCACATTGCTTTGCAATTGGTGCCTATCACCGTCATTGTTTAAAAAGTAAGCGAACAGTTTTTCTAACATTAGGAACTGGTTTTGGCTCAGCGTTTATGAAAGACGGGAAATTGCTTGTCAGTGATGAAACGATCCCAGCAACTGGAACATTTTATGATCAGCCGTTTTTAGAAGCAACTGCTGAAGATTATGTTTCCACCCGTTGGTTTTTGGGTGAATACAAACGAAGAACTGGTGAAACCATTGCATCTGTAAAAGATCTGGCAAATGCCAATACAGATATTTCCAACAGTATTTTTCAGCAATTCGGTTCCAACCTTGGTGCATTTCTGTTGCCATGGCTTCAGCAATTTGCATGTGATGAAGTGATGATTGGCGGCAACATTGCAAGAGCCAATCATTTGTTTGGCCCAGCGATGATGAAAGAACTGGAAGCACACAATGCGGCATTAAAAATTACTTATTGCCACGATGCGGAAGAATGTATTTTAACCGGGGCTGCTTTTATTGCAGAAGAAGAGGTCGCAGATAATTCCAAAGATGAACTGATTAAAAGCTTGCGTAAAACAACACAGCCTTTATTACCCCTGAGTAAAAAAGATAGTGCTGATGCAGGTTATAACATTTATCCATCTTATCAATCTGCTGCATTTGTTTATAATGGATTTGATTCACTGGCTGCAAAGATGGTGAATGAAAAAACAGTTGTGATTGATGGATATGGTGGCGTATTATGGGAACAATTCAGGGAACAATTACATGCTGAATTGCGTTCACTCAATAAGAAAGTATATTGGTTTGATGTCAATTCATGTTTGCATACTCCTGCTAAGATCAACAACATGCTTGCTGATGCATTGAATGGAGATGATCCGGTTTTTGGAACAAAATATAACGGCACATTGTCTGATTTCTTTGATGCTGAAAAACTGCAGATGCTCAAACCTGAACCTGCTGCTGATCTCTGCATCGTGTATGGAACTGGTGCTGCTTTGAGCAACTGGGAAGGCATGCTGGTTTATGTTGATGTTCCTAAAAATGAAATTCAGTACCGTATGCGGGCAGGCAGCATCACCAATCTTGGTGCTCTTGATACAATTGCACATTCACAGATGTACAAGCGTTTTTATTTTGCCGACTGGCCCGTGCTGAACAAGCATAAAGAACAACTGCTTTCAACAATTGATTGCATTGTTGATGAGCAACGCATCCATGAAATTACTTGGATGAATGGCGAAGATTTCAGGAATACGTTGAACAACATCACTGCACATCCTTTCCGTGCAAGACCGTGGTTTGAAGCCGGTGTGTGGGGTGGTGAATGGATGAAAAAACATCTTACGGATTTGAATAAAGATGAAGTGAATTATGCGTGGTCTTTTGAACTGATCAGTCCTGAAAACGGAATTGTAATTGAAGCTGATGGTTATTTGATGGAAGTATCGTTCGATTTCCTGATGTATTGCAATAACAAAAACATTTTAGGCAAAGCCGCAAAACGTTTTCAGAACGAATTTCCTATCCGGTTTGATTTTCTTGATACATACAACGGCGGAAATCTTTCTGTTCAATGTCATCCACGTCCTGCTTATATCAAAGAAAAGTTTGGAGAGAATTTTACACAGGATGAAACCTATTATATTCTTGACTGCGAACCGGGTGCTGCTGTTTACCTCGGCTTCCAGGAAACGATTGATGCAGATGAATTCAAATCAGCACTCATCAATGCTCAGCAAAATGCAGTTGAGCTGGATGTTGAAAAATATGTGCAGCGCAAACCTGCATCCAAACATGATTTGTTTTTAATTCCCAACGGAACCATTCATGCATCGGGTGTAAACAACCTTGTGCTGGAAATCAGCAATACGCCTTACATCTTCACCTTTAAAATGTACGATTGGCAACGACTTGATCTCAACGGTCAGCCAAGGCCCATCAACATTGAACATGCATTCAACAATTTGTATTTCGACCGCAAAGGAAATTATGTGGAAGAAAAACTTATTTCACACCCGGTAACAGAAGCAGAATGGGATGCCGGAAGAAAGATTAAACTTCCCACACATGAAGAGCATTTCTTTACAGTTGACCGTTATGAATTTACAGGTACAGTTGAGGTGAAAACCAACAATCATGCACATGTATGTATGCTGGTGGAAGGAGAGGAAGTGGAAGTAACTGCAAATGGAAAATCAACTGTATTTCATTATGCCGAAACATTTGTGGTGCCTGCTGCTGCAGGTTCGTATCAAATCAAACAAAAAGGAAATAAACCAGCATTTGTAGTGTCAGCTTATGTGAAAGATGAATGCTGTTAACTTAATACATCCATGATTTTGTAAAACGATTCTTATGCCGCAACAACAACAAAAGTCTTTTATTTCTTTCATTACGCTCATTGCCGCATTGGGTGGGTTTCTGTTTGGATTTGACATGGCAGTGGTGAGTGGTATTATTGAGCCGGTAAAACTGCAATACGGTTTATCCTCTTCACAGGAAGGTTTGTTTGTTTCCTGTGCATTGCTGGGATGTATTGCAGGTGTTGCCTTCTCTGGTTACCTGAGCGATCGTATCGGCAGAAGAAAAGTGTTGTTCATCGCTGCAGTTTTGTTTTTGATCAGTGCAGTTGGTTTTGCTTCAGCCGAAGCATATAGCCTGTTGATCTTCTTCCGTATCATGGCTGGTATGGGAGTGGGAGTGGCTTCCAATGTTTCGCCGCTTTATATTTCTGAAGTAGCGCCATCACATAAACGAGGAAGATTGGTTACGTTTTATCAACTGGCCATAACAATTGGTATTCTCTGTGCTTATATCAGCAATTTGTTTTTGCAGCGGAATGCAGCTGCTTATAATGGCAGTGCTGATGGTTTGTTTCACTGGTTGTTTATAGCACATGTGTGGAGAGGAATGTTTATTGTTGGTGTGATCCCTGCTCTTGCATTCTCCTTATTGTTGTTAGTTGTTCCTGAAAGTCCACGCTGGCTGGTGCAGTTTGGAAAAGATGAAAAAGCATTGAACATTCTCACAAAAATAAATGGTGAAGCAGTTGCACAAACAGAATTAACTGCCATTAAAGAACTGGCACAACAAAAGAAAGGTGGCTTTGCAGAACTGATGCGTTTACCGCTGAGTAAATTGCTTGCTCTTGCCATGATTCTTACAGCGCTTTCACAATTCAGTGGTATTAATGGTGTGATTTTTTATGGACCAACGATTATGAAATCGGCTGGAATTGTAACAGGTGATGCATTGTTGTACCAGGTTATTTTAGGTGCAGCCAATATGCTGTTTACATTCATTGCTATTTTTAAAGTCGACAGCTGGGGCCGCCGCCCTTTATACCTTGTTGGTTCATTAGCTGCTGCACTTGCATTGGCATTTACCGGTTTCTGTTTTATGATGAACATTACCGGTTGGTTGATGCTTGGTTGCATGATGCTGTTCCTTTTGTTTTTTGCTTTTTCATTGGGGCCATTGAAGTTTGTGATCTCAACTGAAATCTTTCCAACACATATACGTGGCACAGCCTTATCAGTTTGTATTATGACGATGTGGGTATCGGACTGGATTGTGAACTTATTGTTTCCTGTATTGAGAGATGGGTTGGGTATTGCCACTACATTTTTTATTTTCTCTTTCTTCTGTATCATTTCATTTGTTTATGCCAAACAGAAATTGTTTGAAACAAAAGGAAAAAGCCTGGAAGAAATTGAAAAATCATTAAGCTGATGTTCATTTGAAATATTTAAACACGATTGTATGCGAAAAATTCTATTGCCTGTTCTTTTTTCCCTGGTGCTTGTAACTGTACATGCACAGATGACTGTTCCATATTTTGGAAAGATTGACTGGATTAACGGATACGCCAAAGAAGTCAGTGGTGAAAACATTGGTTACTTTTCTGTGTATGCCGATTATGCCAATACCGCATTGCTTACCCGTTGTACCGATGGAAATAAAACCATTGAATGGGAAACAGCAGCAGTTCCTAAAAACATCAAAGGAAAATATGTGTACTTCAGCTGGGTGGCTGCACACTCTTCCGGTACAAGTAAAGGCAACAGGGATTTTGATTTGTATGTAAATGGTGAAAAATTATTCACTTTCACCACAACACCCGACAATCAAAACCCCGATTGGAGTTTTGCAACAGCCGATAGTTCAAGATTAGTATTTCAGCAAATGAAACGGGATGCTGCAAATGATGCACACGGGCTTGCGTTTCTGCGTTTGCCTGTAAGCAGGTTGCAGCCCGGCAAACCTGTTCAGCTAAAAGTTGTTGGCCATCATCAAAACAGCAACGACTGGTATATGACGTTTAAATTTTCTTTTGAAGAGAAAGTGGATGTAACACCGATGCCCTTTATTCTAAAGAATGGAAAACAACCTGTCTTATTAACCGCTTTGCATTTTGGAAAAGATCAGCAGGTGCGTGTACAGGTAAATCATAAAGAAACCTATTCGTTTACCGTAAAGAATGGTATTAACAATTTTGATATTCCTGTAAACCCTGTGCAGAAAGATGACAGTGTGTTTATTCATGTAACAGCCGGTAAAAAAATACTGGCCGATAAATACATTCCGATTAAACCCATTGTTGAGCGTGTATTGCATTTTATCCATCATTCACATACCGATATTGGCTATTCACATCTTCAGCCGGAAGTAATGCGTATCCACATGAAAAATATTGATGATGCTTTACGCATGATTGAAAAAACAAAAAATTATCCAGCTGATGCAAAATTTAAATGGAATGTTGAATCGTTGTGGGCAGTGGAAAATTATTTAAAACAGTCATCGTCCTCACAAAAAGAGAAATTCATCCAGGCTGTAAAGGATGGCAATATATGCCTGTCGGCTTTTTATGCGAATGTATTAACCGGTATGAGCGAACCTGAAGAAGTATTTCATTATACCGATTATGCTGAAAAATTGCGAAAAGAATATGCTGTTAAGATTAACAGCACCATGATTTCTGATATTCCGGGTGGTGCGTGGACAACTGTAACAGGTTTTGCAAAAGGTGGGGTCAGGTATTTTTCAAGCGGCCCCAATTTCTTAGGGGAAAGTCATCCGTATTTCGGCGACCGTGTTGGTCATTTTGTACGGACATGGGCTGATAAACCTGTGTGGTGGGCTTCACCTTCAGGTGAAGAAAAAATCTTGTTCTGGACAGCGGGCAAAGGTTATTCATCCTGGCATGGAACAGCAATTGGCGGAGTGTTTGAGCGTGGTGCAAAAAAAATTGCAGCTTATCTCAATGAACTTTCAGACAATCATTATCCCTACGAAATGGTTCAATGGAGATACAATATTGTATCAGATAATGGACCGATTGATTCAACTGTTTCTGATTTTGTAAAACAATGGAATGAAAAATATTCATCACCCAGAATTATTCTGAATACAACTGACAGGTTGTTTGAAGAATTTGAACAGAAACACGGAAATCAACTGCCGGTTGTAAAAGGCGATATCACTCCGTACTGGGAAGATGGTGCTGTTTCAACTGCATACGAAGAAGGGAAAAACAGGATGAACAGTCTTCGCCTGCAGCAATTAACCACCTTGTATTCGATACTCAATCCCAAACAATACACTGCAGATGAGTTTTATGAAGCCTGGAAAAATGTTATTCTTTTTCACGAGCATACCTGGGGTGCCCATAACAGTATATCACAACCTGATATTCCGTTTGTAACTGAGCAGTGGAAAATCAAGAAACAGTTTATGCTTGATGGTGATGAGCAAATAAATGCTTTGGAGAAAAAACTCATTCAGCCAGTCTTCAATCCTGATTCAAAAACAATTGCGGTGTTAAATACTTCATCATGGAAACGGAGTGGAGCTGTTGAATTCAGTTCTTCAGTTAATGCAGTTTCTGTGAAAGATAGCAAGGGTAAAAAACATCCTTTGCAAAAGCTAAGCAATGGGAAATATGTGTTTATAGCAACGGATGTGCCTGCTTTGGGATCTGCATTTTTTTCAATTTCGGAAGAACAAGCAGATGTTCAATATTCAGGTTTTAGTATAACAGACAGTTCGCTGGCTAATGGAAAAATTTCATTGGTTTGGGATAAAAATAATGGCAGTATATCAAAATTGCTTAGCGGTGATGAATTTAATTATGCGGGATTGTTTAATAACCAGGGGTTGAACAGTTACTGGTATGTACCGGGTTTGAATCCGGCAGATGCAACAACAACCGGAAGGGTGCAGATTAAAGTGCTTGAGCGTGGACCTGTACTTACTGTAATTGCATTTACTTCAGATGCGCCGGGGGCAAACAAATTAGAAAAACGGATTGTTTTGTATGCAAATAGTGATGCAGTTGACATTGAAAATATTGTTGATAAGAAAGCAATCCGGGAAAAAGAAGCGGTACACTTTGGTTTCCCTTTTAATCCTGTACTGAATAAAGCCACACTCGATGCAGGTTATGGAACAATTCAGTTTTTAGCTGATCAGTTGCCTGGTTCAAATATGGATTACTTATATGGCCGCAGATGGATTGATCTTTCAGCTTCAGGACGAGGTGTGCAGTTAATGTTGAAAGAGGCTCCTTTGGTTGAGCCTGGAAACATGATTGATGAACGGAAAATCATTAATCAATCGCACAAGGAATGGAAAACAGCAGGTGAACCTTCTTCAACATGGTTTGGTTATATTATGAATAATTACTGGCATACAAATTACAAAGCCGACCAGGAAGGGATGAGCAATTATCATTATTCAATCAGGCCTCATTCCATGTTCAGTTATTCTGAAACAGAAAAGTCCGGAACAAATTTCAGTCAGCCATTAATTGCATTTCCTGTAAAAGACAATACTGTTTCTTCGCAAAGTTTATTTGAAGTGAATAATAACAGGATTGTTGTTACAAGTGTAACTCCACAGGCGGGCGGAGGTTTTGTTATCAGGTTGTTTAATCCTGAACCTTCAGCAGAACAAACTGAAATTAAATGGGTGGGAATAAAACCAACAGCTGTTTCTCAAATTTCAAATGGCAAGGAAATTCCGGTAACCGGATTAATACGGATTGCCGCAATGGGTATTGCTGAACTGAAAGTAAACGAATAAAAATTATATATTTTATATAGCAAAACAGTTGTTTCAATCATGCGCAACCGTTTTCATAAAGCTACACCAGTATGATTTAATATATTTGTAACTCCATTCACAAAATAATCTCCAAATGGCAAAAAAGATTGTTCCTATTGATTTGATTGACAGTTTTGAAAAAATTCCCACAAAAATTTTCCCATCAGCAAAAGAGGGCTCTGCATTTGCAGCAAGGCAGATTGCGGATCTGATAAAGGAAAAGCAGGCGAAAAATGAAAAATGTGTACTGGGTCTTGCCACAGGCTCAACTCCAAAATCACTGTATGCTGAACTGGTTCGTTTGCATAAAGAAGAAGGCCTGAGCTTTAAGAATGTAATTGCCTTTAACCTCGATGAATATTACCCGATTGAAAAAGATGCCATTCAGAGTTATCACCGGTTTATGAAAACGCAGTTATTCGATAAGGTGGATATTGATCAGAATAATTGTTTTATTCCTGATGGCACTGTTGCAAAAGAAAATATTAAAAAGCATTGTGCTGAATATGAACAGAAGATCGTGGATGCAGGTGGCGTTGATCTGCAGATTCTTGGTATTGGTATTAATGGGCACATCGGGTTTAACGAACCGGGATCAAGTGTATTTACCAAAACACGATTAATTACGCTTGCCAATTCAACTCGCCTGGCAAACAGTTACGAATTTGCCAATATCAGTGCAGTTCCCCGTCTGGCAATTACAATGGGCATCGGCACTATTTTAAAGGCAAGAAAGGTATTATTAATGGCATGGGGCCCCACCAAAGCGCCTGTAATACAAAAATCTGTTGAAGGCGATGATACAGAGCATGTGCCGGCATCTTTGCTCCAGAATCATGATGATGTAACATTTGTGATAGATGAAATGGCAGCGGCAGAGCTTACACGTTACAAAAGCCCCTGGTTAACGGGCGAATGTGAATGGACTTCAGTTATGATTAAAAGAGCTGTGGTAAATATGGCTTTGAAATTAGGTAAACCAGTACTTAGTTTAACAAACTCAGATTATAATGAATACGGGCTTAGTGATCTGCTGGTGGAAAAAGGTGATGCTTACGAAATAAATCTGCAGGTTTATTATATGCTCAGGGATAGCATTACCGGATGGCCGGGTGGCAAACCTGATGCTGTAATGCCCAATCATCCTGAAAGGAGTATTCCTTATCCCAAGAGATCAATGATTTTTTCTCCGCATCCTGATGATGATATTATTTCAATGGGAGGAACTTTTCAGCGCCTGCACGATCAGGGACATGAAGTGCATGTTGCTTATCAAACAAGTGGTAACATTGCCGTGACTGATGAATTTGTTACACGTTTTCTTGACTTTGCAGTGGGTTTTGAAGAAATGTTTGGTGTTGATTCCGAAAAATCAAAATCAATTTTATCTGAAGCAAACGGCTTTATTGAAAATAAAAAATCCAACCAGGTTGATACTGCTGATATCAGGAATATCAAAGGGTTGATTCGCCGTTGTGAGGCTGCTGCAACATGCCGTTATGTTGGGTTGAAAGAAGGACAATGGCATTTTCAGAATCTTCCTTTTTATGAAACAGGTACCATTGAAAAAAGCCCGATGGGAGAGGAAGATGTAAAACAGACAATGGAATTATTGCGCAAAATAAAACCACAACAGGTTTTTTGTGCCGGCGACTTTGCCGACCCGCACGGAACACATCTGGTTTGCTTCAACATTGTACTTGAATCGCTGAAGCGGATTAAAGCTGCAGGTGATGAATGGATCAATGATTGCTGGCTATGGCTTTACAAGGGAGCATGGCAGGAATGGAATATCGAAGAAATTGAAATGGCTATACCAATGAGCCCTGAACAGGTGATGAAAAAACGCTTTGGAATTTTTATTCATCAGTCGCAGAAAGACATGGTTCCCTTCCAGGGAAGCGACAGCAGGGAGTTTTGGCAAAGAGCTGAAGAACGAAATGCCGCAACAGCAGATTTATATGCCAAACTTGGTCTTACACAGTATGCAGCGATGGAAGCATTTGTACGCTGGAAATATTGAGTTCATTTGATTTGAATAATAACCCTGCCAGTTGTTTATGTTGGCAGGGTTATTATTTTGTCCTTATTTAAACAAAATTCCTGCACACATCCGATCTTCGCACAATGCACCCAAAGCATTTGCAGATTATAGATTTTACTTACCATCTTCCCGATGAAAGAATTGCCCGTTATCCGCTGGCAGAAAGAGATTTGAGCAAACTGCTCATTTATAACAATGGTGCCATTCATGAAGATGTTTACCGGAATATTGGTTCGCATCTCAGCAGTGATACTTTGCTGATCTTTAATAACACAAAAGTGATAGAAGCCCGTTTGTTGTTTACAAAAGCAACCGGAAGCATAATTGAAATTTTTTGTCTGGAACCTGCCGGTAATGCTGAACTTACTACTGCAATGCTCAGTAAGGGCAAGGTGCGGTGGAATTGCTTAATTGGAGGAGCATCGAAATGGAAGCAGGGTTTACTTGAAAAGAGCATAACAACAGGTGAAACTGATATTATATTATTTGCTGAAAAGATTGAGAAAAAAGCCGATCACTTTATTGTTGAATTTAGCTGGACAGGTGATCTGAGCTTTGCAGAAGTGCTGCATTATGCCGGCATTCTTCCTTTGCCCCCTTATTTGCAACGTCAGACTGAAGAATCGGATTACGACCGTTACCAAACTGTTTACTCAAAGCATGAGGGAAGTGTGGCAGCTCCAACAGCAGGTCTTCATTTTACAAATGAATTACTGACTTCTTTGCAGAAAAAAGGAATTACTGAAGAATATGTAACACTTCATGTAGGTGCAGGAACATTTAAACCTGTTAAAAGTGATACCATGCAACAACATGAAATGCATAAGGAGTGGATCCAGGTGAAGCGTTCATCAATCGAAACTATACTTCATAATTGCACAAATAAAATCATTCCCGCAGGTACCACTTCATTACGAACGCTTGAAACTTTGTATTGGATGGGTGTAAAAGCAACTCTTAATCCGCAGGGCGCATTAAACGAAATCGAAATTCAGCAATGGGATGTTTATGATCTTCCACTTCAGGATCTCAGCGTACACGAAGCACTGCAGAATTTATTAAAATGGATGAAAAAAAGGGGAGAAGATCAGCTCATCTGCCATACACAGATTTTAATTGCACCGGGATACATTACAAGGGTTTCTGATGCGCTGATAACTAATTTTCATCAGCCAGGTTCAACCCTGTTGTTATTGGTGGCTGCTTTAATTGGAGACGATTGGAAAAAAGTTTACACCTATGCGTTAGAAAATGGGTTTCGTTTTTTGAGCTATGGAGATGGTTCTTTGCTTTGGGTACAAAACAGAGCGGCAAAGGGCTGAGTTCAAATATTTGTACAATTCCCGGCAAAACCTACCTTTGACATCGTTTAACAAAAGACCAATCAAGAAATTGGTTCGTACCTCACTAATAAAATTTGTTTGTGGGAAAGCACACTTCAAAAGTAACTGGCGCAGGATTATTAATTGCATTAGGAATTATCTATGGTGATATAGGAACATCACCACTTTACGTTTTAAACGGTATCATTTCCGGTAAAAGAGTAGATGAGTTTCTGATAATTGGTTCATTGTCTCTTATTATCTGGACACTCACACTTCAAACAACTGTAAAGTATGTATGGCTTACTTTACGTGCAGATAACAGAGGCGAAGGTGGAATTTTTGCGTTATATACCTTAGTGCGCAGGAGAAAAAGATGGCTTGTTTTACCAGCCATGCTTGGAGGCGCAGCATTACTGGCCGATGGTATGATTACACCCCCAATCTCTGTAACATCTGCAATTGAAGGTTTAAAGCAGATTGAAGCATTCAAAAATATTCAGCAATCAACGGTAGTTTATATTGTTATTGCAATTCTTGTTGTGCTTTTTCTTATTCAACAATTCGGCACCAGTTATATTGGCAGGGCTTTTGGTCCGATTATGACTGTTTGGTTTCTTATGCTGGCCGTAATGGGGATTATACACTTTGCCGATGAAATTCATGTTTTTAAAGCATTGAATCCTTATTATGGAATTGATTTGTTAGTGAAATATCCAAATGGCTTCTGGATTCTTGGAGGTGTTTTTCTTTGTACAACAGGTGCTGAAGCATTATACAGTGATCTTGGACATTGCGGAAGGGATAATATACGCACTTCATGGATTTTTGTGAAGGTCTGTTTAATCCTGAATTATTTCGGGCAAGGAGCATGGTTGCTGGCAAATCATAAAGGTGAAGTGATTACTGCAGATATGATTTCTACGGGATTTAATTCATTTTATGGTGTTATGCCTGATTGGTTTAAATTGATTGGATTAATTGTAGCAACAATTGCGGCAGTTATTGCAAGCCAGGCATTGATCAGCGGGTCATTTACACTGATCAGTGAAGCAATGCGATTGAATTTGTGGCCAAGAGTAAAAATTAATTACCCAAGCGAGGAAAGGGGCCAGTTATTTATTCCCGCCGTAAATCTTATGCTGTTAGCAGGTTGTGTTGGCATTACACTATATTTTAAATCAGCAGCACATATGGAAGCAGCATATGGCCTTGCGATTACATTGTGTATGCTGGCAACTACAATTTTGTTTGCTAATTATCTTGTTGCACATCGGGTTGGGTCTGGATTAATTTACCTCTTCTTGCTTGTTTACTTCACAATTGAAATAAGTTTTCTTGCAGCCAACTTGATGAAATTTACTCATGGTGGGTACATAGCATTAGTTGTAGGGGGAATCTTGTTCCTGATCATGTATGTATGGTATCGTTCAAGAAAAATCAAAAACCGCTATGTGGAATTTGTAAGGCTTGAACATTATATTCCCTTGCTGCAGGAATTAAGCAATGATATGTCGGTTACAAAGTACGCAACCCACCTTGTGTATTTAACCAGTGCCAATAATCCTTCAGAAATTGAGCATAAAATCATTTATTCTATTCTGAACCGGAAGCCTAAGAGGGCAGATATATATTGGTTTGTACATGTTGATACGCTTGATGACCCTTATACTTGTGAATACGAAGTAACAACGATTATACCCAATGAAGTGATACGTGTTGAGTTCAGGCTTGGTTTCCGTATGCAGCCACGTATTAATCTCATGTTCCGTAAGGTGGTAGAAGAAATGGTGGCAAATAAGGAGGTGAATATTACAAGCCGTTATGAGAGCCTGCAAAGGAATAATGTTGTGGGCGATTTTCAGTTTGTTGTGCTCGAAAAATTCCTTAGCCAGGATAATGAATTACCGTTCTTTGAACGTATAATAATGCGGCTGTATTTTGCCATCAAGAAATTTGCACTTAGTGAAGAAAAAGGTTTTGGACTTGATCAGAGTAATGTGGAGGTTGAGAAATTCCCATTAATTGTTGCACCCATCAGCGGTATCAGGCTCAGGCGCATATACAATGAAGAAATGGAGTAATTGGTTTTACAAAATTCCGGTGTCTGATAATAAAATATAAGATCGCTTATATTCCTGTGGTTGCAAGAATAGAAAATCGGATCAGCACTTTGTCTTCAGCTTTCACAATGTTTAATGGTGTGCGTACTTTTATGTTAAACTCTGTCATTGTTAATTCTTTGGATGATGTGAGTTTGTAATACTGTTTATTTAACCGGGTAAGTTGAACCGGTAAAATATGCGTTCTCGCTACACCGGCTAAAGTAATAACAGTAGTAACATTATAATTGTAAGTTTTACCAATTACTAATTGCTTGTCAGCTTGAAGCGGTTGTGCAGTTACAAATTGTACTTGTATATAAGGAAATTTTTCTGCAAGCAACGACTTGTGCATATAATGCGTAATGATGAAGTCATGGCAGTCGAGCTGCTTTGTCCTTACCATCATTTTGGTATTATTCAAGTGTATGATTCCATTGGTTGGGTTTATTTCAGCTTCCAGAACCGCAGGCGGAAATTTATCGTTACAACTGCATTGATAACCTTGCAGATTTGTTTTGCCTGATAGCAGCATCTGGCTCTTTTCATCAATTTGATATGTGATTTTAAAAGGGGGCGCAGCGGTTTTTGGGAAAAGCAAAATCAATAATATAACGACTCTTATCATAGATTCAAATTTATAAAAAGCCCTGCAGACATTCTGCAGGGCTTTTTTATATTAATCGGTTTTTCTGTAAGTATTAGAATCCAACTACAGCTTCTAAAACAACACCGTTGAATTTACCACCATTGAAAACATTGGCAGTTGGGAAACCAGAATATTTCTGACTAACGTATTCTCCTTTCAGCAATAAGTTCTTAGCAACAAACCAACCTGCTGCAAAAGCAACACGGTCAACTGTTTGTTTGGTAGTACTGCTGGTAAGCATTTGTCCGTTTAATGTGTTGTAACGAACGCCTAAGAACAGTTCTTCTTTTTTGCCTATTCTGTAAACACCGTCAACTGCAAACTGGCTGATTTCACGTTTTGGACTGTTAGCCAGTTTTTCAGCAATTGTTCTTCCTTTTGCAGCTTCATAAGTACCGAATAATTCAAAACCGCCAGCTTTTGCAAAGAGGTTAAACTGTGCAGCAGTTACTTGCTGGCTGAAACTCAGATTTGAAATGCGGCCAGAGTATGGATTAGCTGCAGCTGTTGCTGTTGAAGGTTCCAGTACAAAGAAGTAATTACTTCCTGTACGGTCGCCCTGAAACAGTGTGCTACGGCCATCCTTGTTATTATGATATAAAGAAGCCGCACCTCTTACTCTGACTTTTTCGCTCACTTGTTTGTCGTAAGCAACTTTACCATAAACTGAAGGACCACGCTTGTATTCAGTTGTACCTGAAACAGGAGTTTGGTATCCACCATTAATTAATCCATTAGAAAGACCACCCATTACAGTGATTTCATTTTTTTGATAATAAACCTCTGCTGCAACTTCTGTAGCAAATTCATCCAGGATATAGTTTTCTATGAAAGGATTGTATAATGTATGACCACCATCGCTGCGACGGAAATGTGCATCGCCATAGTTTACTTCATAGTGACCAACTTTAACAGTCAGGTTTTTCATTAACTTATCAAAGAACTCACCTTTAAGAGGTAATTTTTGCATTTGGATATATCCACCTTTTACCCATGATTCATTGTGGTGACGGGCAGAAAGATAAGTTGTAACATTCATTGTAATACCATCAGCAAGTTGTACATCCATGTAAAGATTTGCCTGGGCAATACCAAAACCGGGTGCTAACCTTGGGTATAAAGCAGTTGTTGATGTGCTGGAATGTTTCAAACTTTGCGCTTGCTGTGTAAAGCCTGCACCAAAGCGAACTTTCACTCCGTCAAATTTTACATCAGAGTCCTTTTTGGGTTCAAAAACATTAATACCTGTTTGATCGTAAGGTCTTAAACCTTGAATTTTTGGCTGTTGAGCCATTGTAAGCAGAGGAGAAACAGCAAGCAAAGCAAAAGCTAAATTTCTCACACAGTTTGTCATGTAACGTTTCATATTTATTTGTTTTACGTTTTAGAAGATTTTTCTCGTTTATTTTTTAAGAACTACATCATAAGAGATGGTCAATTCATCTCCAACTTTCATTGCCCCAAGCATAAAAGAAGGAGGCTTAATGCCGTGGTTTGACATCTGGATTTTTTTGCTTCCGGTAATCTGTAAATCGCCGCTTGCCAGAACTTTGCATTTTAAAACCAGGTCGGTTGGTTTGGAAACACCTGCAATAGTAAGGTTACCGCTCACTGTTACAATTGTTTCTGCTCCGTTCTTTTGAATGGAAACAACCTTTGTCATAATGTAAGTGATGTATTGAAACTTGTCGGCCTTAATAGTACTGTAAGTACGCTCATCCATAATGTCAGAGTTCTTAGTACTCTTGAGCGATTTTGCTACAACATTTACTGAAGCAGAATTGATTTTTTCAATACCACCATTGTTGATTGCAAAGTCGCCTGTTACGTTAATACTTGTTGCTTTTGAGCTCCAGTCGTGTACATTGGAAGTGCCGTTCACTAAAAGAGTGTAGGATTTTACTGTGTACTTAGTTTGTGCGTTCATACTGCCGCTTAACAAAAAAGCAGCGATTAAAAAGAATGTGAATTTCTGTATCATATAAAAAGAATGTTTAAACGTTGATTAATTGACAAGTGCAAAATTTCACTCTGTTTCTTTGCTTCCCTATGACTAATTACAGGTTTTTGTGTGACAGTTATCACAACTTTTTCTGATCACAGTCATTTAAATAAAATTTGCTTGTCGAAATCGGCTGCAGTTAAGGGTTTCAGGGTTGGGAAAAATTCCGGGCGGTTGTTTTTAATGTTTGAACATTAATAAAGATAAACCTTTATACAAATAAAAAAAAGTAGCCATTTGTAATTTTTTTTTTGGTTAGTAAGTAATAACGGTAACGATTGCGTACATTGCGTCATAAAAAAAATATATAAGCGCTTATATTTGATTTTTGTTTTAGACTTTAATTAAAAGAAGTGAATTTTTCTTTCACTATATTTTATATCCTTCGAAACAAACATTTAATAAAATGAAAAAGTTTGCCATTTCTCTAGCAACACTTGTTGCTCCGGTTTTGCTTCACGCTGGTGAAGCAGATCTGAAAATCCCCGATGCAATAAAAAATCAAAGCATATTGTATTGGGGATTTTTAGTTACTACACTTGGTTTATTATTCGGGTTTTATCAATTCACCCGTGTCAGGAATCTGCCAGCTCACAAAAGCATGCTGGATATTTCAGAAGTTATTTACAAAACATGTTCTGCTTACCTGAAGCAGCAAGGAAAATTTTTAGCTACACTGTTTCTTTTTATAGGTGCAGCTGTTGCAGGTTATTTTGGTTTCCTCGCTAAAGATGAAGCAGGCGAGTCTTTGTTTGGTGTTGGTGGTGTATTACTGATTTTAGCATGGACAGTGGTCGGCATTCTGGGCTCATATGCTGTTGCTGCATTTGGCATACGTATGAATACTTTGGCCAATGCCCGTATGGCATTTGCTTCCTTAAAGCGCAATCCTTTAAATTTATTAACCATACCTCTCAATGCAGGTATGAGTATTGGCGTAATGTTAATTTCACTGGAATTAACCATGATGCTGGTAATTTTATTATTAATGCCGGGACATCTTGCCGGCGCATGTTTCATTGGCTTTGCCATTGGTGAATCTCTGGGTGCTTCTGCATTACGTATTGCCGGTGGAATTTTTACAAAAATTGCAGATATCGGTTCCGACCTGATGAAAGTTGTTTTTAAAATTGGTGAAGACGATCCAAGAAATCCAGGAGTTATTGCTGATTGTACAGGTGATAATGCTGGTGACAGCGTAGGTCCAACTGCTGACGGTTTTGAAACTTATGGTGTAACAGGTGTTGCATTGATCTCATTTATTCTTCTTGCCGTAACGGGCGGAGAAGGTATTCAAACCTCTCTGCTTGTGTGGATTTTTGTTATGCGTATCTTAATGGTCATTACTTCTGTTGTTGCGTTTTATATTAATTCGGCAATCAGTCAGTCAAAGTATGGAAAAACGGAAGACCTCGATTTTGAACAGCCATTAACCAACCTGGTTTGGATTACTTCTGTACTTTCAATTATTGTAACATTTGTTGCCAGTTACTTTTTAATTCCTGATTTAAACGGAAATACAGATATGTGGTGGATTCTTTCACTCATTATCAGTTGTGGAACTATTGGTGGAGCATTGATCCCTGAGTTCACAAAAATCTTCACTTCTCCTAAATCAGGTCATGTACAGGAAATTGTAAATGCGGGTAAAGAAGGTGGCTCATCTCTGGTCATTCTTTCCGGTTTGGTTGCAGGTAATTTCTCTGCTTTCTGGAAGGGTCTTGTATTTGTGGTATTAATGTTCGTTGCATTTATTGTAAGCACGTATGGATTGTCTGACATTATGATTTATCCTTCGGTATTTGCATTTGGTCTTGTAGCTTTTGGTTTATTAGGTATGGGGCCCGTTACAATTGCTGTTGACAGTTACGGACCTGTTACTGACAATGCACAATCTGTTTATGAACTTTCGTTGATTGAGGAAGTTCCGAACGTAAGCGAAGAAATTAAAAAAGATTTTGGATTTACTCCTGATTGGGAAAAATCTAAATATTACCTGGAAGCAAATGATGGAGCCGGTAACACTTTTAAAGCTACTGCAAAACCTGTATTAATCGGTACTGCAGTTGTTGGTGCAACCACAATGATTTTCAGTTTGATTTTGATGATTAAAAACACTCTTGGAGTAGAACCTGAAAGTATTCTTAACCTGTTAAACCCATATACAATTCTCGGATTTATGCTGGGTGGTGCTGTTATTTACTGGTTTACCGGTGCTTCAATGCAAGCGGTTACAACAGGGGCTTACCGTGCAGTTGAATATATTAAACGCAACATCAACCTTGATCCCAATGCTCCTAAAAAAGCTGATAGCGACAAATCAATTGAAGTTGTGAAAATATGTACTCAATATGCGCAAAAAGGAATGTTCAATATTTTTATTGCAATTTTCTTTTTTGCATTGGCATTTGCATGTTTTTCTTCTCCGGCAAGTATTGGAGGTGAAAATACCGCAACAAGCCCGGTTGCTTTATTTGTAAGCTATTTAATTGGTATTGCAGTATTTGGTTTATTCCAGGCTGTATTTATGGCCAATGGCGGCGGTGCATGGGATAATGCTAAAAAGGTGGTGGAAGTTGAATTGAAAGCCAAAGGCACACCCTTGCACGATGCTACTGTTGTGGGCGATACTGTTGGTGATCCGTTCAAAGACACGTCATCTGTAGCATTGAACCCCATTATCAAATTCACAACTTTGTTTGGTTTGCTGGCAATGGAAATAGCCATATCAGAATCATTCAGAGATTATGCACCTTATGCTGGTTTAGCATTCCTTGCAATTTCTTTTGTATTTGTATGGCGTTCATTTTACAAAATGCGTATCACAAGCAATAAATAAAACTAAAAGACTCAAAAAAACGGGAAGACAATAATATTGTCTTCCCGTTTTTTGTTGTGGAACGAACAGGTTTACTCAGCTTCTTGTAACGAGCATGCCTGTTTTGTAAGAATTAATTTATGAACCACACCTTCCTTTAACGCATAGTTTTCTTTATCGTGACTGACAGGAAATCCATAACAAACAGGATAATTGTATTCTTTTACTAAATCATGTATCAGATCATATACTTTTTTTCCAAAAGGCCTTTCTGTGTCCTGCATATCTGTAAAACCTCCAATGATTAATCCGGCAAGATGGTCCAGCTTTCCGCTTCGTTTCATTTGGTGCATCATGCGGTCAACATTGTAATGCTGTTCACCAACATCTTCTAAAAAAAGAATTTTCCCTTTTGTTTGTAAATCACTTTTTGTACCGATAAGATGAGTCAGCAATGCAAGATTTCCGCCAACCAATTCAGCTGTAATGGTACCATTTTTATTTAAATGGTGAGGTTTAAATGAGTAACCTGCTTTTTTCCCTTCCAGTGCATTTTTCAACGACAATACATATTTGTTTTTAAAACCACCTTCATTAAATGCCCCTGCCATTGGTGCGTGCAATGAAGCTATTTTGTAATTACGGTTAATGTGTGCATGCAGCACAGTAATATCGCTGAAGCCAATAATCCATTTTGGATTTTTTTTGAAAGACGTCAAATCAAGTTGATCAATGATTCTTCCAACTCCGTATCCGCCACGTCCGCAAAGAATAGCTTTTACTGATGGTTCGTCAAGCATGGCCTGGAATTCATTCAATCGCTCTTCATCTGTTCCGCTGAAATATGTTTTGGACTTACTGCCCAGTGTCTTTCCTGCCAGTACTTCATAACCCCATTTCTGTAAAGTATCAATACAGGTTTGAGCCTTTTCTCTGGTCATGTAGCCGGCTGGCAGGGTGATGCCGATTGTATCACCTTTTTTTAAGTATGGTGGAATTTTGATCATCTTATTTCGTTTAACGTACACTCTTTTGCTGAAACATGCAATTTATGTTTCACTCCGCATTTTAACGCAAAATTGTTTTTCTGATGTCCAACAGGAAAATCAAAACAAACAGGATACTTACAGTTTTTTATTTTTTCAAGAACAACTTCATGCAGTGTTTTTCCAAATTCTTCATTCGGATCATCATTAGGCTTTATTTTAAAGCCGCCAATAATTAAACCTGCAAGATGATCCAGTTTCCCTGATCTTTTTAAATTCCAGAACATGCGGTCAATGCTGTATAAATACTCGCCAGTGTCTTCTACAAAAAGAATTTTTCCGGCTGTTTTAATATCGCTTCTGCTTCCGGCTAATGATTCAAGTGTTTTTAAATTTCCGCCAACAAGTGTTCCTGTTGCAGTGCCAATTCTGTTTTTTTCATTTGGTACCGCCGAATAGCTCATTGTTACACCTTTCAAAGCATCACGAATAGAATGGATGGTTTCAATTTGAACGGGTTCTGCCTTGCTCCAGTCTTCAGGAAAACTGTTACACATTTTTGAATGAATGGTTGCTATCCCGATATTCCTGTTTACATGACTGTGCAACACTGTTATATCGCTAAAGCCAATCATCCACTTGGGATGTTGTTTTAGTTTTGAAAAATCTAACTGATCAATAATCCGTACAAAGCCATAGCCGCCTCTTGCGCAAAGAATAGCTTTTACAGAAGCATCATTAATCATTTGCTGAAAATCGGTACGGCGTTCCTCATCGGTTCCGCCAAAAGTAAAATCCCGTTTGCCAATTGTATCGCCGATTTTTATTTTAAATCCCCAGCTTTGAATCTGATCTGTTGCAGGCTGTATATCTTTCAATGTAGTATATCCTGCAGGTGAAGTGATACCGATTGTATCCCCTGGTTTTAAATAGGGAGGAATAATTATTGGGCTGGTTTCTGCTTCTTCGCCGCTCAACGACAAAGAAGCAGGGGAATATAAAACCATACCGGCAGGTAAAACAGTTTGCAAAAAGTGTTTTCGCTTCATAAACTAAAAATAATAAATTGACTGCTTGGAATGAACAGAACTTGACTCAATTTAATGATCTTTGCAGACGGATACTTGATTATTATGAAAGTTTTGATACGGAGAATACTTCGCTTTACTCTTTTTTGGTTGTTATTTTTTGCTTTGTGCAGGTTCGTATTTCTTTTATCGGTTAAGCCGAAGTGGGAAGGTGAAGGAATAGTATCAACATTAAAATCATTTTTAGTGGGCTTGCCCATGGATTTATCAGCAACCGCTTACATCGGGAGTATTCCATTGTTTGTTTTAATGGTTGCTTTTTTAATTGGGAAAATACCGGAATGGCAGAAGCTTTACAGGTTTTATATGATTGCAATGATTTGCCTTATAAGCGTGATTTCTGTTATTGATTTTAATTTGTACAGGGAGTGGGGCAGTAAACTTGGTTACAGAGCAGTAATGCTTACAATAGATTCGCCACGTAATTCTTTTATCAGTTCACTTTCTTCGCCTGTATTTATATCGCTTGGTGCACTTGTAATATTGATCTTTGCAGGCGTATTTTTTTTCAGGCGATGGGAATTGCCATTGAAGAGTATTACGTACCCTTCTTTTATTGCAAGAATTATGCTGGTTTTGGTTATGGGCGGAGTATTTATAATAGCCGGAAGGGGAGGAATTTCAAATTCACCCATTACTATTTCCTCTGCATATTATTCTTCTAACCAAACATTGAATCATATTGCTATAAACGCCAGCTGGAATTTTGTAAGAGATATTATTGATCAAAATGAATTAATAAACAAAACTTATGAAATGCTGCCTGCTGCAGAAGCTTCTGCTGTTTGCGACAGTTTATTTCAGTCCAGGGATTCTGTAGTTTCAATTCTCAAAACAAACCGTCCAAATATAGTTTTAATTATACTTGAAAGTTTTACTGCTGATCTGATTGAAGAACTTGGTGGAGAAAAAGATGTTACACCTTTTTTCAGCAGCCTTGCAAAAGGCGGTCTTTTATTCACAAATCTTCATGCAACGGGTTTTAGAACTGATATTGGTTTTACAAGTGTAATTACAGGCTTTCCTTCGCTTGCTACAAAAAGTATCATAACCATTCCTGAAAAGGCTAATAAACTACCGGCGCTTTCTTCTTCATTATATAAAAACGGGTATCATACTTCTTTTTATTATGGTGGTGAAACAGACTTTTTTAATCTCCGGTCGTTTGTTTTACAGAAAAATTTTGAGCGGTTGGTTGATATCAGAAATTTCAAAAAGAATGAAATCGGATCAAAATGGGGTGTATTTGATCATATCGTTTTTGAAAGGGTTCTTGGAGATCTCAAAAAAGATTCATTACCTTTTTTCACAACAGTACTTACTCTGAGCAATCACGAACCATTTGACCTTCCTTCCGAAGCGAAGTTCCCCGGGGAAGATGTACCAAATAAATTCCGGAGCACGGCTTATTATACCGATCAGAGTTTAAAATCATTTTTTGAATCAGCTTCCAGGGAAAGCTGGTATAATAATACATTATTCATACTTGTTGCCGATCATGGACATCGGTTACCCAAAAACGAAAATGAAGTACATGAGCCGGGGCGTTCACATATTCCTTTACTTTTTGCAGGTAATGTGCTGAAAGATGAGTTTAAAGGAAAGCAAATGAACCAGATTGCATCTCAGGTTGATCTTCCGGCATCTGTTCTGCAGCAATTGGGTATTACAGCAGATGAATACAAATGGAGCAAGAACCTGTTTAACCCGTTTGAAAAACAGTTTGCATTTTATTCTTATGATAACGGTTTTACCTGGATGGATGAAAATGGTAACATTGCTTTTGATAATAACGGGAAACAAATCATTTATCAATCCAGGGGAAATCAATCAGCCGGGAATATGAAAAGACTGGGACTTGCATTTCAACAACAGGTTTACGCCCGTTTTCTTTCTTATTAATTTTTATTTTCCAAAGATAAAAAAGCAGGCTTATGCCTGCTTTTTTTGTAATGACTGTTGTTTTCTCTTTTGTCTGTTAATTTTTATCTGCAGTAAAATGATTGATAACATCAATGTAATTCCTGTGTGAATGGCTAATCCTTTTACCTGGTTGGTTACATCATCTGCTGCACCGCCATAAATTGCCAGCTTTCTGAAACCTGCAAGAAAGTTGGTTAGTGGAATAGAAGATGCAATTGCTTTTAACGTATCAGGCATTACCACCTGTGGCCAGGTAAATCCACTCAATACAAAACTTGGTGTTGCAATGATCATGAGGAATTCAGTTGCTCTCAATTGATTCGGAATCATAATTGAAAACAATATTCCGGTGAAGATGCAGGCAAGTGAAAATAGTGTTGTTAATAACAGCATTGAACCCGATTCGACTGCAAGTGGAATGTTGAAGAAATGATACATTGCTGCCACAGCTGCCCACATCACTGCACCAAATACTGCATACGGAATCACCTTCAGGAAAATATGGTATGTACTGTATTTGCTGATGCGTACCAGCTTTGCAAAATAGTTGTCTTCAAAATCTCTTGCGAATGATAATGCCAGTCCCATGAAAAAGATCTGCTGCATAATTGCACCCATTAAGCCGGGCCACATAAAATCGAGATAACTGTTGCCTGGATTAAACCAGCGGTTGTACTGCACTTTAAAACTTTCAAAACGTTCGGCTGCATATTGAGGTGCAAGCCCTTGTTTTTTCAATGTTTCAATTTCAATGCCTGCGTTAGTTGTTGCAAGCACAGCCTGTATTCCTCTTGTTGCAAAGTTGGCAGTGAGAATGTTGGATGTGTTGATGTCAACCACTACTTCAGGATAACGACGTTGCAGAATGGCTGCTTCAAAATTTTCAGGAATGGTAATCACTGCCTGGTAATCATGATCAATAATCAGCTTTTTAATTCCAACGGCATCGTTCAGCACTTTTACCACTTTTATACCTTCATTGTCATTCAGTGCATCAATGAGTTTATCGCTGGAAGGAGAGTTGTCATAATCGACAACCACAATGGGAAGATCAGTCAGCTTGGCTTTCTGGTACACATAGCCAAACATCAAACCATATAACAGCGGCGCACCAAAGAAGATGGCCATCACTACATGATTCTTAAAAATCCGCCTGACTTCTTTTTTAATTAATGTGAAAAATGTTTTCATCAGCGGATTATTTGTTGTTCAGTAATACGGTTGAATTCTGGAAAAGATCGCTTGTCTTTGAAGTATCAGTTGCAATCACTTTCAGTTCGTAAGTTGTTTCACCCAGTTCATACGAAGGTGATGTGCTGGTATTGTCTGCATATCTTGCCAGTTGTTTGATAGCTGTAATTTTTGCAGGGATACTGATATTGGTAAACGGCACAGTTACTGTAACTGTATTATTCACTTTGTAATTATGAATCTTTGATTCAGGTATGGTAAAGCGGAAATAAAGTGTGCTTGTTTCATAACCATTAATCATTGTATAACCGGGTAAAGCCAGTTCACCCACTTTCAATGCAATGGTTTCAATCAGCATGTCAGCAGGAGCAATAATGTAACGTTCATTTTCAGCCTGCAGCACTTCATTGGTTGCACCATGTGCACGGTCAACCTGTCCTTTCGCCATGCGGATTTGTTCAGGTCTTGTTCCTTTTAAAATTTCCTGCTTCTTTGCATTGAGTGTTTTCACCATTGCAGCAGCAGCTTTATATTTCATACTCACTTCATCAAATTGCTGTGCTGGTACAAGTGAATCCCTGTACATCTGCTGAATGCGTTTAAATGATTGTTCAGCAAAAAGAAGTTGCTGTTGTGCAGCATCAAGCTGACCATCAATCTGGCTGATCTGTTCGCTTGTTGCACCGTTGTGTGCAAGATCAAGTTGTGCCTGTGCCGATTCAACAGCCCCGGTTGTTTGCTGAAGTTTGGGATTAATTTCAGGAATATCAAGTATTGCCAGCGTATCACCAGCATGTACCTGCTGACCTTCACTTACAAAAATTTTCTGCACTCGACCTGCGAGTTTGGGTGCAATGGCAACAGTTTCCATTTTCACTTTTCCCTGTGGCTGATTGATGGAAGTTCTTTTGTTACAGGAAAACAATACAGCTGAAGTGGCAGCTGCGAGTAAAAGATATTTATTGATATTATTCATTATAGTAAGTTTTAAAAGTATTGAGGAAGAATGCCTTTGTACTGGAGCACAGCAATGCTTGCTTTCCGTTGTTCGAAAAAGGCGTTTTGCAGATCAAGACCTGCTTTTTCTTTATCGTTTAATGCATTTAGTAATTCGGTTAACGTTGTTAAACCGTTTTGATATTGCTTGCTTACAAAGTCGAGCATTTTGTTTGCCAGAGCAACCTGTTGTTGTGCCATACTTATTTTCTGGTTGGCAGTTTTCCATTCCATTGTTGCTTTTGTTACAGCAAGTTCATACAGCTCGTTAATCTGCTGTTGCTGTTCCCTGTACACCTGTTTATCAATGCTTGATTTCTCCGCATTGTTTTTTGCAGTGAAACCATCAAAAATACTCCACTGCAAGCGCACACCTGCATACCAGCGAGGATCAAGCATAGATAAATCCTGCTTGCGGAATTCGTACTGACCAAACACTGCAACCTTAGGCAGGTAATCGGTGAGTTCCATTTTACGTTTATACTCAGTGGCAATGATTGCTTCGTTGAGCATTTTTGTTTCAGGACGTTCGGCTTCTTTCAATGAGTCAGCTTTAATCAGCATTGGTTGCAGTACCGGGTGAATGATTTGCAGTTGATCAACCGGCAAACCTGTAAGCTGGTGCAGTTTTTCAATCAAGGTGTTTTTGTTTGATGTAAACTCAACCTGCTTTACGTGCAAACGTTCCTGTGCCAGTTCAATTTTCTGACGTTCTAACGGCGTAGCCAAACCGTTGCGGATGGCATTTTCAACAAAACGTTTCTGTTCGTTCAGCAAATCTTCGGTGCTTGCCAACACTTTTTCAGATGCAAGTACAAGTGAAAGCTGATCGTAGGTTGTAACCACATCAGCAATTACCTGTACCCGTTCTTTTTCGTTGGAGATGCGGAGAATATTTTCCTGGTGCTGGCTTGCTTTAATGGCCATGGGTACTTTTAAACCACTGAACACAACCACCTGCGAATTGGCGGTTACTTTAAAAATATTTTTTTCCTGGATGGGAGGTACTTCTTTCAGCTGAATACTGGAAGGGAGCTGACTATTAAATCCCAATCCAACTTTTTCTTTTATCAGCAGTCGTTGTGTGCCCAGCAATAATGTTTGCAAATCGGATGGGAAGAGAATGTCGTCGTTCAGTCTTGTGTAAGTTGTGCTGAAGCCAACTCTTGGTAAATAGGTTTGTTTTGCAGTTCGTCTGTCGATTTCTGTTTGCCTGATTTTGTACCCGTTGATTTTTACTGCCGAATTCTTTTCGTAAGCCTTATCAATTAAATTTTTGAGTACGGGATCCGGCACCTGTGCCCTGATTGCCTGGAAGCTCAACAGCAGGAAGGCAATCACTGAAATTTTCTTCATTTGTTCCTATATTTTTAGATCATTATACTTTTCCAGCATGCATCAATTAATTGTTGGCGCAGTTGTTCCTGTGACAGATCGGCTTTGCCTGCAATAAATAAACGCATCAAGCTTGTAAGAGGCCCCGATACCAGTGAGAGTAACAACTCATCCGGCAGGTTTTTCACTTCATTGTTTTGTTTGGCCTGTTGCAGTAATTTCTTCAATGGCTCAAGAATCGTCAGACTCTCTTCAAGTGTTTCTTTGAAGAGAAAAGGAGAGTAGGTGTATTGTTCAATAAAACTGAAATAGTCTTTATGATCAGCATAAAAGCCGATGGCATTGGAAGTCATCTGGCGGAAGTTACTTTCAAACCTGCTGTCGGGGTTGTAGCCTGAAAGGATGGCGGAATGATAATCCTTCACCAGTTTTTTATACAGTTCATTGATAAGTTGCTCCTTGCTGGAGAAATAGATGTAGATGGTTCCGGCTGCAATGCCTGCTTCGGTTGCTACATTTTTCATGTTGAGGTGGTAAAAACCTTCACGGTTTACCAGTTTAAGAACTGTCTGGAGAATGATTTCTTTCTTGTCCATAATGCAAAGGTAATAAAATGAATGAATATTCATTCATTTTGAATAAATAATACAATTTTATTTGTTGATTACTGTTTTTCAGTAGCTTAGAACTTTTAAAACGAGTTTATTATGAAACGTTTAATTGCCTTAAACTGCTTTTTGATAGTATTCATGGCTGGTTTAAATGCCCAGCAAAAAGTGATTCAATTATATGAAGGAACAGCTTCCGGTTCAGAAAACTGGACATGGAGTGAAGCTGAAAATAACAATAATAGCTGGCAGACAAAGATTGTGTACAACGTAAGCAAACCCACACTTACCGTATTTGCTCCCGAAGAGGGAAAAGCAAATGGTACATCGGTGATTATTTGCCCGGGAGGAGCTTTTCGTGCATTATCCATTAACAGTGAAGGTTACGATGTGGCCAAATGGCTGGTGAAAAAAGGAGTTACCTGTTTTGTTTTAAAGTACCGGTTAGTTCACAGTAAAACAACTGATCCTGTTACTGAAATGAACAGCATTTGGGGCACCAAGCAATTTGATGATGAAAATAATGCGGTTATTCCGTTGGCTGTTGCTGATGGAAAAGCAGCTATTGCTTATGTACGCAAGCATGCCGATGAAATGAAACTTGATCCTAACCGCATCGGTATTATGGGTTTTTCAGCTGGTGGTACAGTGGCTGCATCGGCAGGATATAATTATACTGTAGAAAACAGGCCCGGCTTTATTGCCCCTGTTTATGCTTTTTTTCCAAAGGAAATGCAGGGAAAATTGTTGAGTGATGCTCCGTCTGCTTTTATTGTAGCTGCAACCGATGATGGTTTGAATCTTGCCCAGCACAGCGTTGATTTGTACAATCAATGGCTTGGCGCAAAGAAAACGGCTGAACTGCACATGTATTCAAAAGGCGGACATGGTTTTGGTATGCGGATGCAGAATCTGCCTTCTGATAAATGGATTGAACGTTTTAGCGATTGGTTAAATACAAACGGACTTCTTGCCAAAAGCAATTATGATCCAGCACTGAATGTGTATGAAAAAAGAGAATTTGTATTGGGCGAAGGAAAGGTGCTGCCTTACCGCATTCTTTACCCGTTGAATTACGACCGTACAAAAAAATATCCGGTGATTTTGTTTTTGCATGGTGCAGGTGAAAGAGGAAATGACAATGAAAAGCAATTGATGCATGGTGCCCGTTTGTTTATTAAAGATGAAAACAGGCAGAATTATCCAGCGATAATAATTATTCCGCAATGCCCTGAGAATTCATTCTGGGCTGCAACAAAAATTGACCGTACCAAACAGCCGTTGAAAATTGAGTTCGATTATGCAGGTGAACCTAACTGGCCCCTGGTTGCTGCAAACGAACTGGTGAAAAAAATTGCCAAAGAAGAAGCTGTTGATCAAACAAGAATTTATATCACAGGTCTTTCGATGGGAGGGATGGGAACATTTGAATCTGTTTACCGTTATCCTGAATTATTTGCAGCTGCTTTGCCCATTTGTGGCGGCGGTAATACAACGGTTTATGATGCACGGGTAAAGAATACAAACTTCTGGGTATTTCATGGTGCGGCCGATGCAGTAGTGGATGTAAATCTTTCCAGGCAAATGGTGGAACGTTTAAAGGAATTAAAAGTAAAAGTGAATTATTCTGAATATCCCGGCGTAAATCATAACAGTTGGGATAATGCATTTGCAGAACCCGATTACCTGAAATGGATGTTTCAGCAAAAGCGGAAGAAAGGGAAATAGAAACACGAATGATTTTGAATTTCACGAATTACACAAGTTGAAAGAAAGCTGCTTTGTCATTGCACAGGCAGCTTTCTTTTTACAGGTTTGGGTAATGCTGCTGATTATGGTACTTTTGCAAGCCCTGCTGCAAAGAATGACCAAACGTACAAGAGTGCGACGCAACAGGCGATGAACAGAAATACTAAAGACGATTACCAAATGAGTTTACCGAAACGTTATTTAATTACAAGTGCGCTTCCTTATGCCAACGGTTTAAAGCATGTTGGTCATTTGGCGGGAGCGTATATTCCTGCAGATATTTATGTGCGTTACCTGCGTGCGCAAAAGCGTGATGTAGTGTTTGTATGCGGTAGTGATGAACATGGTACAGCTATTCCCATCCAGGCAACAAAAGAAGGAACTACTCCCAGAGCAATTATTGATAAGTATCACGAAGCAATGAAACAGGATTTTGATGACCTGAGCATGAGCTTTGATATTTACCACCGCACAAGTGAACCCATTCATCATGAAACGGCGCAGGAATTTTTTACGTACCTGCACGACCGTGGTGAACTGGAAACAAAAGAAACCGAACAGTATTTTGATGAAGAGGCAAAAACGTTTTTAGCCGACCGTTATATCAAAGGTACCTGTCCCAACTGCGGAAGCGACAGGGCATTTGGTGACCAGTGTGAAAACTGCGGACGTACATTAAGTCCGGATGAGCTGATCAATCCCGTTAGTACACTCAGTGGTAAAGCTCCGGTTAAGAAAAAAACATCGCATTGGTATCTGCCGCTTGGCAAACATGAAGAGTTTTTACGTGAATGGATTTTAAAAGAACATAAAGATGACTGGCGTGCAACAGTTGTTGGCCAGTGCAAAAGCTGGATTGAAGGTGGATTACAATCAAGAGCAGTAACAAGAGATCTTGAGTGGGGAATTAAAGTGCCGCTGAAAGATGCTGAAGGAAAAGTACTTTATGTTTGGTTTGATGCACCTATTGGTTATGTAAGTGCAACCAAGCAATGGGCAATTGATAATGATAAAGATTGGGAACCTTACTGGTATGATAAGGATACCAAGCTGGTTCATTTTATTGGAAAAGATAACATTGTTTTTCACTGTATCATTTTCCCCATCATGCTGAAACTGCATGGAAATATTTTGCCGACGAATGTTCCGGCAAATGAGTTTTTAAACCTGGAAGGCGATAAAATGAGTACCAGCCGCAACTGGAAACTCGACATGCGTGATTATATCAATGATTTTGTGAAGAAAGAAAACGGCGGTACACAGTGTGTTGATATGCTGCGTTATTACTTAACACAGATTGCTCCTGAAACAAAAGACAGTGAGTTTATGTGGAAAGGTTTCCAGGATGCTGTAAACAGCGAACTGGTAAGCATATTCGGCAACTTCATTAACCGTACATGGGTGCTGATGCATAAACTCTGCGGCGGTAAAGTGCCAAAGCTGCACGAGGAGTTACTGGATGATGATGACAAAGACATCATCAACAGCATTAAGCAATCGGCAGTAACAGTTGAGCGTTTGCTGGAAGAATATAAATTCCGTGAAGCATTGTTTGAAGTGATTGATCTAAGCCGCAAGGGTAATCAATACATGCAGAAAAAAGAGCCGTGGATTGTTGCAAAGAAACTGGCTGAAAATCCTGAAGCGCAAAAAAGCATTGATAATACCATGCATCTGTGTTTGCAGTTAAGCGCAAACCTTGCAATACTCATCAATCCTTTCTTGCCAAACACAGCGAAGAAAATGCTGCACATGATGAAGGTGGTTGAACGTATGCTTGAATGGGAAAATGCAGGAACATTGAACCTGCTTCGTCCCGGATATGCAATGCGTGCACCGGAATTACTGTTCAGGAAAATTGAAGATGACGAGATTAAATACCAGGTTGAAAAATTAAAAAGTGGTCTTGTAAAACCTGAGGCAACTGCTAAGGTTGAAGAAACAAAACCTGAAGCCGCTGCTCTGAAACCTGAAATTGTTTACGACGATTTTGCAAAGATTGATCTGAAGGTTGGAACAATTCTTACAGCAGAAAAAGTGGAGAAAGCAGATAAGCTTCTGAAACTTTCAATTGATCTTGGTTTTGAAACAAGGACGATTGTAAGTGGTATTGCACTTCATTTCAAACCGGAGGAAATTGTAGGTAAACAGGTTGTTGTGGTTGCCAATCTTGCTCCACGGAAAATGCGTGGAATTGAAAGCAATGGAATGATATTAATGGCTGAAGACAAAGAAGGCAAACTGCATTTTGTAAAACCCGAATCGGTGATTAATGCAGGAGCAGGAGTGAGTTAATTCCGATCGTTATAGAATTGTAAAACCGGCTTTAAAAGAGCCGGTTTTTTTATTTCAGGAAAAGCAAAATACCTATCTTCGATCTAAATAGTTGCATAACTAACCAATTTTTAAGCTCACAGATTACACAGATTTTCACTGATGAGTATTAACGACTTGACATATAAAATTCGTGGCGCAATTTTTCAAGTACACAATACACTTGGAGCCGGGCTGTTTGAAAGTGTGTACGAAGCCGCCCTTTCTTACGAATTGATTCAACAAGGATTACAAGTCAAAACACAAGTTGGAGTTCCTGTAGATTACAAAGGAGTGCAATTAGAAATTGGATTCAGAATGGATATATTGGTAGAAGACCAGGTGATTGTTGAAATCAAATCGGTTGAGAAACTGATGGATGTTCATAAAAAACAATTGCTGACTTATCTGAAACTGGCAGATAAAAAAGTGGGCTTGCTTGTAAATTTTAATGCAGTAAGTCTAAACGATAAAGAAAATTTAATTCGAATCATTAATTAATCAATCAATCAGCAGGTTTTACATGATCTGTGTAAATCTGCGAAATCAGTGAGAAAAATGAAAAGAACAATCAAAAAAGTCGCTGTACTCGGCAGCGGTGTTATGGGTTCACGCATTGCCTGTCATTTCGCAGGAGTAGGTTTACAAACATTATTGCTGGATATGGTGCCGAAAGGTTTTGAAGAAAGTACAAAACCTGCTGAGCGTAATAAGTTAGTGAATGATGCATTGCAATCTGCTGTTAAAAGCAACCCTTCGCCGGTTTATACAAAAGATGTGGTGAAGAAAATTACAACGGGCAACTTCACCGATAATATGAAAGACATTGCCGGTTGCGACTGGATTATTGAAGTAGTGGTGGAACGTTTAGACATCAAGCAAAAAATATTTGAGCAGGTAGAGCAATACCGTAAGCCCGGAACACTCATTACTTCCAATACATCAGGCATTCCCATCAGCATGATGGCAGAAGGCAGAAGTGATGATTTCAAAAAACATTTCTGCGGCACACACTTTTTTAATCCGCCACGTTATTTGCGTTTGCTGGAAATTATTCCTACAAAATATACTGATCCATCAGTAGTTGATTTTTTAATGAACTATGGTGATTTATTTCTTGGCAAAACAACTGTTTTATGTAAGGATACACCTGCTTTCATTGCCAACCGCATTGGTGTGTTTGGGATGATGGCTATTATGAACCTGATGGATAAAATGCAGCTGAGTGTTGATGAAGTGGATGCATTAACAGGACCCGTCATTGGTCGGCCAAAATCAGCAACATTCAGAACCGGTGATGTTGTTGGTCTTGATACATTGGTGAAAGTGGCGAAAGGAGTTGCAGAAAATTGTCCCGATGATGAAGCAAAAGAAATTTTTGCTATTCCCGGCTGGCTCAATAAAATGATTGAGAATAATTGGCTGGGCGATAAAACAGGGCAAGGCTTTTTTAAGAAAATGCCCCCAACCCCTAAAGGGGAGAAAGAAATTCATACGTTGAATCTATCAACTATGAACTATGAACCAAGAACAAAACCAAAGTTTGCTTCAGTTGATACTGCAAAACCAATTGACGATCTCAAAACAAGATTAAAGATGTTGTGCAGCGGCAGCGATAAAGCCGGTGAGTTTTACAAGCAGTTTCATTATGGTTTGTTTTCTTATATCTCACATCGCATTCCTGAAATCAGTGACGAACTGTACAGGGTTGATGATGCAATGATGGCTGGCTTTGGCTGGGAAATTGGTGCATTTGAAAGCTGGGATGTGTTGGGTGTTGCTAAAACAGTTACAGCCATGAAAGCAGCAGGATATAATGTTGCTGCGTGGGTTGATGAAATGATTGCAACCGGTGCAACTTCATTTTACAAAGTTGAAAACAACAAACGTGTTTGTTATGATCCTGCAAGTAAAACCTATAAAATAATTCCGGGTGGCGATGCATTTATTGTAATGAAGAATTTCGAAAACCAGACTGTCTGGAAAAATGCAAGCTGCCGTACATATCATTTAGGTGATGATGTATTGGGTCTTGAATGGAATACAAAAATGGGCAGTATTGGAGGTGAAGTGCTGGAAGGAATTCAGAAATCAATTGCTTTGGCTGAAGAGAAATACAAAGGCCTGGTGATTGCCAATGATGCATCGTTGTTCAGCGCAGGTGCAAATGTGGGAATGATTTTTATGCTGGCTATTGAACAGGAATACGATGAACTCGACATGGCCATCCGCATGTTCCAGAATACAATGATGCGGGCAAGATATTCATCCGTGCCGGTTGTTGTTGCACCGCATGGATTGGCATTAGGTGGTGCATGCGAACTTAGTCTGCACAGTGATAAAGTTTGTGCTGCTGCAGAAACCTATATTGGTTTGGTTGAATTAGGAGTTGGATTAATTCCCGGTGGTGGTGGTACAAAAGAGTTTGTTCTTCGTGCAGCTGATGAAATGCACGAAGACGAACCGGAAACCATTACATTGAAAAACCGTTTCTTAACCATTGCCACTGCAAAAGTTGCTACGTCAGCAAAAGAAGCATATGATCTGGGTATTTTAAGAAAAGGACTTGATGAAGTGGTGATGAACCAGGGCAGAAGAATTGCTGAAGCAAAAAAAGCTGTGATTGAATTGTACGATGAAGGTTATGTTACTCCTGTTCAGCGTAAAGATGTAAAAGTGCTTGGTCGTTCTGCATTGGGTGCATTGCTTGCAGGTATCAACGGTATGAAAACCGCAGGCTATGCAACAGAACATGATGCAGTGGTTGCAAAGAAACTGGCTTACGTTATGTGTGGCGGTGATTTAAGTGAACCTGCATTTGTTTCAGAGCAATACTTGCTTGATCTTGAACGTGAGGCTTTTTTATCGCTTTCAGCAGAACGTAAAACGCTTGAACGCATTCAAAGTGTGTTAAAGGGAGGAAAGCCGGTAAGGAATTAAACAGAGATAATTTAAATAAAATGTAATTTTAATGAGTCGCTTTGTAAGTGGCTCATTTTTTTATCATATTTACCTATGGCACTTGTTCAACTTATTCCATCTTCCAATCAACTCATCATCCATTCGCATTTTTATGTTTATGGCGATGCGGCGAATGAACAACTTACATTGCAAATTGCAAACGATATACAGCAGCACTGGAATGAGCCCAGGGCAAGTATCAGGTACAAACAAGAATGGCATGAAATAGAATTTGTGGTAAAAGGATTTTATGAACCAAATCTTCAACCCGAAACCGTTTGGTACAATACCGATCCGAAAAATTTTTATTTCCGCATTGAAGAATATTCTCCACAGGATGTTTCATTTGTTGATGGAATAGGATCAAATACAGGTTTGTTTAAACTGAGCAATTTATTGCAAACCTCAACTACGGCTGCGCATGAATACGGGCATATGCTTGGATTAGTTCATCCGAATAATCTTGATATAAGAGGTGAGGGAATGCCCGGCATTATGTATCCAAGAGGAACAATCTGTGATCCGAAGTATCAATATAATCCATCTGCAGCGCTGGGTACAAATGGCGGAACGCTTGATCCACAATACCGCAAAGTATTGTTGAAAGATATTGAACATCTCAAACTTCACAAACTGGATTTTGACAGTGGCTTTGCCGTTCTTGGAGGTTTTACCAGCATTTATCATTCACACTATCAAAGCGGGGAATAAAAGATTATTTTTAATTTGTGTTTAATGCAAGCATGTAATGGCTTGTGCTGATAAGCTGTCTTTAATTTTTACTTTTGATTTTTGACTTTTCTTTTATGAGTGTACTACAGGTTCAGGACTTAAAAAAATCGTATGGAAAAATCCATGCGCTGAAAGGCATATCGTTTGATGTGCCCGAAGGATCAGTGTTTGGTGTGCTTGGTCCAAACGGAAGTGGAAAAACCACCATGCTCAGTATTATTCTTGATGTACTGAATGCCGACAGCGGCAGTTATTCATGGTTTGGAAAACCTGCTTCGCCTGAGTTACGCAAACATATCGGCTCATTGCTTGAAACGCCCAACTTCTATCATTACTTATCTGCTGTCAATAATTTAAAAATTACCAACAGCATCAGCGGACGTGGCGACGAAGCTGCAATTGATTCTGTATTGCAGAAAGTGAAGTTGTATGAGCGTCGCAACAGCCGGTTCAGTACGTACAGTCTTGGTATGAAACAACGTTTGGCTATAGCTTCGGCGTTATTGGGCGAACCGAAAATCCTTGTGCTGGATGAACCAACCAACGGACTTGATCCTGTTGGCATCATGGAAATACGTGAGCTGATTATTGAATTGCGCAAGAAAGGTCATACGATTATTATGGCAAGCCACCTGCTGGATGAGGTGGAAAAAGTTTGTACGCATGTGGCCATTCTTAAAACAGGAACTTTGGTTACAACCGGTTCGGTGGATGATGTGCTGGTGGATGAAGATATGATTGAAATTGCAGCAGCCGATCTTACTCAATTGAAAAACATCATCACAAATTTTCCCGGAAATACAGGCGTTACTGTTAATGAACAAACGATTCAGATTCATTTCCCGAAAGGAACGGCGAAGCCGGAAGAGGTAAATAATTTTTGCTTCAGTAATGGAATTATTCTGCAGCAATTAGCTGTAAAGAAAAAACGACTCGAAGAAAAATTCTTTGAATTAACCAATAACTAACCTGTTAACAAAAGATATATGTTTCAATTATTACGAACAGAGTGGCTTAAATTAAAAAATTATCCCGGCTTCTGGTGGCTGATGGGTTTAACTGTGTTGTCATACCCCGGCATCAATGGCATGTTTTATTATATCTACAAGGATCAGACAGCTGATGCAAAAAAATCGGCGCAGATACTGAAGATGCTGATGGGAAATCCTTTTGAATTTCCTGAAGTTTTCCGTACTACAGCATTTGCTTCGTCTTTGTTTACAATTATTCCGGCAATACTGGTGATTATGCTTATCACTAATGAGTATACTTATAAAACAAACCGGCAGAATGTAATTGATGGGTGGAGCCGGAACCAGTTTCTCCTGGCTAAGTTTTTAAACGTGGTAATTATTTCTATAATAGTTATTGCATTGTATTTTATTGTTGCAGTAAGTATTGGCTTTATTACAACAGGTGCTGATGTGAAAGATAAATTTCAACTGATTAATTATACAGCCTTGTTTGGATTGCAGGTATTTGCCCAGCTTTCGTTTGCTTTTTTGCTTGGCCTCATCATCAGGCGTGCATTCATTGCACTCGGGGCTTTTATTTTTTACAAAATCATTGCTGAAAATATTGCTTCAGCATATATGGACAGAAAGCTGTGGGAAACAGGACGCTTTCTTCCAACCGAAGCGTCCGACAGGTTAACACCTGTACCTGCATTTCTTGGAAAGCTTGATCCAAAAACCTATGACCACACACTCAGCCTCATCAATCAACAGGCATTGCTTACAATTGCTTACATATTTGTTTTCTGGGCAATGGTATTCATCATTTATAAAAAGCGTGATCTTTAATTGTTTTGAAATGAAGAAATCTATCATACTCTTTACAGTTTTCTTTTGCACTTCAATCTTTTCATTTGCACAGAACCAGGCAACTGTTATTAAAACAGAAGCTTTGAAAATGGCTAAAGCACTTTCTGCTCTTGATCTTGAAGCCTATGCTTCTTTTACTTATCCCACGCTTGTAAGCGATAAGGCAAGCAAGGAAAAAATTAAGCAGGGCGTTGATTCGGTTGAAAAATATCGCCAGCAGTTTGGAATAAAAGTAAAGTCAATTGTTATTGGAAATCCATCAGCTGTTGTTACGTATAAAAAAGTGATGCAGTGCACCATTCCCCAAACAATAACTGTTGAAGTATTGAGTGGCAGCATCATGACAGAAACTACATTAATCGGTTTGTCAAATGATGGTAAGAAATGGTATTTTGTTGATGCGATGGTTTACAAGCAAAAAGAAGCCAAAGCAAAATTACCGGAGCTTAGCCCCGATCTTGTTATTCCTCCAATGAAGCAGCCGCAGATTATTACTGATGAAAAGAAGAATTAAATAACTCCATTATCAGGGTCGTATTAATTCATTCAGTGCAGCATCAATCGTAGGGTATAAAAACTGAAACCCTTCTTTTTGAATTTTTGCTGAGCTGACTGTTGCACTCTTGAGTACTTCAATACTCATTTCTCCAAGTACCAGTTTCAGTACAAATGCCGGAACAGGAATGCTGATGTATGCTTTGCCTTTTATTTTTTTTGCAAGGGTAAGGTTCAAATCTTTATTGCTGGCAGGATTGGGGGCAACTGCATTATAAATTCCGTTTATTTGTTCATGTTCCATTGCATATTCATACATACGGCAAATATCATCAATATGAATCCAGCTGATCATCTGGTTACCACTTCCAAGAACTGTTACCAGGCCAAACCGTAAAGGCTTTTTAAATTCAGCAAATGCACCTGCACTATTACTCAGCACAATGCCTGTTCTCAGCTTCACTAATCTTATCCCAAGAGCAGTAACCGGGTCAATTGCCTCTTCCCATTGTCTGCAGGTGTTGCCTAAGTAATCATTATGACAGGGATCGGTTTCTGTAAAAGGAGTTCCATGATGCGGCCCATACCAGCCAATGGCTGAAGCGCTGATAACTGCCTTTACTTTGTTTGGAGTTTCCTCCAGAGATTTAACCAGCAGCAGGCCACTTTGCACACGGCTGCTGAGAATTTCAGCTTTTCGTTTGTCTGTCCATCTTTTTTCAGCAACATTGGCGCCGGCAAGATGAATAATGTAATCGGCAGCGGCAATGGCTTTGTGATCAATAATCTTTTTCTCCACATCCCAATGTGCATAGGAAACATTTCCGTTCTGCGCAGCATCTTTGTTACGGGTTAAAATAATAATGGCATGACCTTTGGCCGATAAATATTGTGCAAGGGCATTTCCAATCAGTCCTGTTCCTCCGGTAATACAAATTGTTGCCATGAATGAGTTGTTTTGGGAATTTATTATGCAATTTAATTTTTAACTGCATCTTGCATACGAAATCTTTGCTTTCAACGTAATTTTAGAAAGAATAATTGAAATATGAAGACGATTAACCTGCTGTTTGGATTTATCTTACTGCTGTTTGCTTCAGTAACAGTAAAAGCTCAACGCATTTATTACTCTGAACCCGACAGGGAAGATTTACGCCAGTTAAAGTTTGAAATATTGGGAAAGTATAATTCGCAATACCTTGTTTATAAAAATACAAGGGCAAATCATATCATTTCTGTTTACGACTCGGAAATGAAACAGAAGGACAAAATAATTCTTGATTTTATTCCTGATCGTGCATTTAATGTGGATGTGTTTGGGCACCCCGAACATGGAATTGTTCTGTATCAGTTTCAGAAAAAGAGCACCGTTTACTGCATGGGAGTAATGATTGATGGGAATGGTAAGAAAATTGGAGAGCCATTGGAACTTGATACAACTCAGATAGGAATTTTCGGAGATAATAAAATATACAGTGTTATCATCAGTGATGACAAGCAGAAGCTGATGGTATTCAAAATAAAAAATAAGCAGCGGGATGATTTACAGATACAAACAGTATTGCTCAGCCATAACCTGATGCCAATCCGCAAATCAGGATTCACTTATCACCTTGAAACAATAAAAGAATCAATTGCTGATTTTTACCTCGATAATGAAGGTAATTTTCTATTCAGCCATGTAACAAGGCCATCGCAGCGGGAGTTTATCAATGAAGCAAAACTTGTGGTGTTGCCTGTTTATTCCGATACTGTAAAAACATATGCACTGAAACTTGATAAAGTTTATCTTGATGAACTGCGTATTAAAGTGGATAATACCAACGGACGGTACGTTCTGACTTCTTTGTATTCGAAAACAAGGCATGGAAATATTGATGGGTTGTTTTCAGCAGTAGTAGATAAGGATCTCAACAGTCCCGGTATTGAAAGAGCAACGGAATTCAGTGATGAGTTCAGGTCGGCTGCAAAAGGCGAAACTTCAAACAGGCTTGCTTTTAATGATTATTACCTGAAGCATTTAATTGTAAAAAAAGATGGGGGGATTTTAGTAACCGGCGAAAGTACATACGGAAGTTCCAGAGGCAGCAGTTACAACCGCTGGGATAATCCATGGATGTGGGGAAGCCCGCTGTACCCCGGAAGTTACTGGGGATGGAATCCGTGGAATAACTGGGGCTACGGTAGTTGGGGAATGTATGGTATTGGATCACCGTACGGAAGCTTTTCAAGCCCGGCAAGATATTATGCTGAAAACATTATGGTGCTTTCGCTTGATAAGGAAGGTAAAATTATATGGCAGAGTGTAGTGGCAAAAAGTCAGTACGATGATAATAACGATAATTTGCTGAGTTACCAGATTATGAACAGTGGAAGTGAATTGTTGTTTTTGTATAACGAGTGGAACAGAAGATCGCCAATGCTGAATGCTCAGTCGCTTGATCCCTCAGGGCAGGTTGCAAAGCAACCTCCTTTACGCAGTCTTGACAAAGGATACGAATTTATGATCCGTATGGGTAAGCAGGTAGGGGCCCGTGAAATGATTGTACCATGTCTTTACAGAAACTCATTCAGTTTTGCCCGCATAGAATTTTAGTCATTGCTGAAAATATCCAAAAGCCGGAAGCAACAACTTCCGGCTTAATTTTATTTGGATAAATGAAATACTTTCGGAAAGTTTGTGGCTGAATTTTATATTTATTGTGATCAGGTATTTTTCAAGCAACAATCCGCTTAATGTTATTATTCTTTTTTTCCTGGGTATATTAATCAGGTTGCCCTACTTTATTTCACCGGTAATGCCACAAACAAGTGAAACCGATGGTGTGCTTTACGGGTTACTGATCAAGGCATTGCACTCAACTGGGATGGTTTTCCCATTTGTTTATCCTGTTATTGTTTACCTGCTTGTGTTTACTCAGGCTATAATGTTTAACGGGTTAATCAATGAACAGAAGTTGTTTCATACCCCCAATTACCTGCTGGCCCTTTACTATCTTGTTATCACTGCAATTGTGCCGGAGTGGAATGTGCTTTCTCCTGTATTGATCATTAATACTGTACTTGTTTGGGCATGGCCCGGTATGGTAGGGCTTTATCATCAGTCAAATCCCAAAACAGTTTTGTATAACATTGGGTTTGGCTTTGGGCTTACTGCTTTTTTTTATTTCCCTTCTGTGTATTTGTTGCTGTTGCTGATTGTTGCACTGTTGCTGTTCAGGCCATTTTATTTAACTGAATGGCTGATTGCAATATTGGGAATCCTTTCTCCCTTTTATTTCTTACTTGTTTATTTATTTGTCTGGGATCATTGGTATTTGATAGCAAAAGTTATCCCTCCGCAAACACTGCGTCTTCCTTCTGTTTCTTTTGACTGGAAATTCTGGGTAGAACTTGGCTTAATTGTAATTCCATTGCTGGTAGGGTTGTTGATAAGTTTCAACTCGTCGTCAAGAATGCTGGTGCAAACAAGAAAAAGCTGGAATTTCATGGTGTTCTATCTTATAATAGCCTTGTTTATTCCGTTTATGAATAGTTATGCCGGTCTTACCCATTGGGTATTGGCAGTAATTCCTGTCAGCCTTTTCCACGCTGCATTTGGCTTTTTCCCTAAGAAAAAAATATTTCCTGAACTATTCTTCTGGTTAAGTCTTGTGTGGATTGTGACTAATTATGTAGTACTGAACCGGTAGGATAAAGACCTCAAACCTTACCTTTGCACTTTCATTGACAAAAATTGCCGGAAAAACCGGCTTATTCAGGCAATCAAACTACAATAAAGCAAAGCAAATGAAATTCGGAATCGTTGTTTTTCCAGGCAGTAATTGCGACAGAGATATGCAGGATTCGCTGCAAAATGATTTAAACCAGGAGGTAGTAATGCTGTGGCATAAAGACAAGGATCTGAGTATGTTTACAACAGATGATTGTATTGTTTTGCCAGGCGGTTTTTCTTACGGCGATTATCTGCGCTGTGGTGCCATTGCCCGTTTCAGTCCCATGATGCAAAGTGTGATTGACTTTGCAAACAATGGCGGAAAGGTACTTGGTGTTTGTAATGGATTCCAGATTTTATGCGAAAGCCATTTGTTGCCGGGTGTTTTGTTAAGAAATGCAAATCAAAAATTTATCTGCAAAAATATTTTTCTCAATGGCCCCGGTGGAACAGCGTTAAAAATTCCTGTTGCACATGGCGAAGGAAGATATTTTGCTGATGAAAAAACACTGGATGAACTGGAAGCAAATGGCCAGATTCTGTATCGTTATTGTGACGAATCCGGTAACGAAACTGCTGAATCAAATCCAAATGGTGCTATCAGAAATATTGCAGGTATTATGAACAAAGCAGGCAACGTCTTTGGTATGATGCCTCATCCTGAAAGAGCTACAAGTACAATTCTTGGAAATACAGATGGAAGAAAAATTCTGAATACGCTGCTGATACAGGCTTCGGTTGCAATTTAAAGTGCGTTAATCCTAAACGAAATTGTAAAATTTTCTTTTGTGACAAAAATGACATTGATGCATATGATTTGGAGGCATCTTTGCATTGATAAATAATAAAGAATAATGAAAAAATTATTTGTTTCTTTTGTTCTTGTCCTGATTTCTGCATTGTCTTTTGCTCAAAGCGGATCAAAAGTAAAATGGGATTATGTTGTTAAGAAACTGGCCGACAAGAAGTATGAAATACGGATGATTGCAACAATTCAACCGGGATGGCACCTTTACAGTCAAACACAAAGCAGTGATGCCATTGCGTTGCCTACCAAAGTTACATTTGCAAAAAACCCACTTATAACTGTATCAGGTGCTGTAAAAGAAGTAGGTAAAGTAACGGATGCATTTGATAAAGCCACTAATTCACGCTCCCGCTTTTTTTCAGGCAAAGTTGAGTTTGTGCAGGTGATTGTGGTAAAGAGCAAAGTAAAAACTTCTGTTGTTGGTGATATAGAATTTATGGTGTGCGATGACAAACAATGCCTTCCCCCCGACAAAGCAAAATTTACAGTTAAGTTAGAAGGATAATATATTGAATCCCGCTTGTTAAGAGCGGGATTTTTAAAATGAATAAGCATGAGATCACTTGTACTTGCGCTTTTGTTTGTGTTTTTCTTTTCAGGAACACTCTGTGCACAGGATACCGTTTCTGTTGTTAACTGGAAAGTTGAAAGCAGAAAAATCAGCAACAATTTATACGAGCTGCAGATAACCGGAAAAGTAACGGAAGGAAAATTTCTTTACTTGTTCAGCAAAAATGCTGAAGGTCTTGATACCCTGTCAATCAACTTTACCGACAGTAATATTGTAAAAACAAATTCAATTACAGTAAAGGAAGGAGGAACGATTTTCTCAGATCCTGTTTTCGAAAACAAGCAGGTGTTTATTACGGATGATGAAGTGAAATTTGTGCAGCCGGTTACTATTAATGGAACTGTTCCTGCGGTTTTAAAAGGTACAATTGTATTTGCAACCGGTTCTTCCGGTGAGTTTTTACCAGCACAGGAATTTTCATTTGATGTACCGCTTGAAGGCGGTGTGTCGCAGGCGGGCCGTATCAAAATTAATTCGATTGATTTAAGTAAGTCTGTTAGTAATTGTGGAGATGAAGGAACCGAGGGCAAGAGTTTGTGGGGAATTTTTCTTCTTGGTTTAATCGGCGGTTTTATAGCCCTGCTTACTCCATGTGTATTTCCGCTTATACCTCTAACCGTTTCTTTCTTTACCAAGCGCAGCGGAAGCAGGGGCAAGGGCATCCGCAATGCATTGTTCTATGGATTTTTTATTTTCCTGATTTATCTGTTGCTTAGTTTACCTTTTCATTTGCTTGATCAAACCGATCCTGAAATACTCAACAACATTTCAACCAACGTTTGGTTAAATATCATCTTCTTTGTGATTTTTGTTGTTTTTGCCATTTCATTCTTTGGCTATTTTGAAATTACATTGCCTGGAGGTTTTGCAAACAAAGCCGATTCAAAGGCAAGTGTTGGCAGCCTGTTGGGAATATTTTTTATGGCATTAACACTTGCTATTGTTTCGTTTTCATGTACAGGCCCGATACTTGGTTCATTACTGGCAGGAGCATTAACAAAAGATGGGGGAGCTATGCAATTAACATTTGGCATGGGAGGCTTTGGTTTAGGTCTTGCTTTGCCATTTGCATTGTTTGCCATGTTTCCAAACTGGTTACAATCGCTGCCAAAAAGCGGAGGCTGGCTTAACACTGTAAAAGTTGTGCTTGGTTTTCTTGAGGTGGCAATGGCTGTAAAGTTTTTAAGCAATGCAGATCTGGTAAAGCAATGGCACATACTTCCAAGAGAACTGTTTATTGGTATTTGGATTGTGGTTGGACTATTGCTTGTATTATACCTTTTAGGGTTAATCCGCTTCCCGCATGATGATGGTAAAATAAAGATAGGTGCAGTACGATGGGTTTTTATTGTGTTATTTTCAGCATTTACCATTTACCTGATTCCCGGAGTTACAAATACAAAGGCGGCAAACCTTCGACTCATCAGTGGATTTCCACCACCGTTGTGCTACAGTATGTATAAGCACCCGGTGAATTGTGAAAATTCAATTGAACCGCTGAGGGATTACGAAGAGGCATTGAAAGTTGCCAGGCAGCAAAATAAACCTTTGCTGATTGATTTTACCGGCTGGGCATGTGTGAACTGCCGCCGCATGGAAGAAAATATCTGGACCGATCCTGAAGTAAATAAACTGATGAAAGACAGTTTTGTTGTTGTTTCATTGTATGTAGATGAACGAAAAGTTTTACGGGCAGCAAAACAGCAAACGTTTAAAACAAAAACAGGTATTCAAAAAGAGATCATTACAGTAGGTGACCAATGGGCCACATTTCAAAGTGAAAATTTTGGTGCTGTATCACAACCTCAATATGCAATTATTGATTTAAATGAAACGGCGCTGACAAAAACAAAAGGGTACACTCCAAAGGCAGGGGATTTTTTGAAATGGCTGCAATGCGGACTTGATGCTTTTGCAAAAAAACAGGGCAATAATTAAACATTCACAATCAGCACGGGAATTTCCACTTCGTGTCGAACAGCTTCAATGGTTTCACCAAAGATGTAATCTTTAAAACCTTTGTGCCTGTGTGCACCCATTATTAACAAATCGGCTTTGTTTTCTCTTACAATCCGTACAATTTCCTTTATACGGTTATTGTAACCAAGAGCAATGTTTGCTTTATATCCCTGTTGCTGAAGTATAGCAGCATAATGTTCAAGACGGTTGCGGTCTTCTCTTGTTTCTTCATCATCACTTGCTTCGCCAAGCAAACGGGTAGGGGCTGATTCAACAATATGCATGAAAAGATAGGTTGCTTCTTTTTTTCCCTGGTTAACTGCATGTGCAATCAGTTTTTCGTCATTTTCGGAAAAATCAAGTGCAACTGCAATTGTGTTTACAACGGGCACTTCAAAAGTGCTGAGTGATGGAATTTCGCTGTGCATTTTTGTTTCTCTTTTTAATTGTTTCCTTATTAACGGAAGGAATGTCATTGAAAGAAACAGCCATACAAACAATACTGCAAAAATGGGTATCAGAAATTTCCATAAAAACATTCCGGGCTGGTTATAAACAGAAATAATTTCCTGTATCACCAGCCGTACATTAAGAAATACAAGTACAGCTGCAACAATCCATGCGGCAATCTTCCACCAGAATTTTATTGCAAATTCACCCATTGTTTGCTTGTCGCTTACAAAATGTATGAGTGGAATTACTGCAAAGCCCAGCTGAAGGCTTAATACAACCTGGCTGAATACAAGGAGATCATCTACTTTTTCTTCACCATAAATCAAAATCACAATTACAGCAGGGATGATTGCAATTAAACGGGTAATTAATCTTCTTAATAAAGGGCTGATGCGGATATGCAGGTAACCCTCCATAACTATTTGCCCGGCTAATGTTCCGGTAACAGTACTGCTTTGTCCGGCTGCAATTAGTGCAACAGCAAATAACAAAGGCGCAAGTTTTGTTCCGAGCAACGGGGCAAGTAATTGGTGTGCATCTTCAATTTTTGCCACTTGTGTATTACCCGATTTAAAGAAAACTGTAGCCGCCAGTACAAGAATAGCTGCATTTACAAAAAAAGCGGCATTTAATGCAATTGTACTGTCAATGAAATTAAACTTCAATGCCTGTTTGATGCTTTTCCTGTCATTACCGATCTTCCTTGTTTGCACAAGAGCCGAATGCAGATACAGGTTATGCGGCATCACCGTAGCTCCAATGATACCTACTGCAATGTACAATGCCTGGTGATTTAATGCAGTTGGAATGAACCCATGTGCAACTTCGGCCAGATCAGGTTTTGCAAGAAATATTTCTGTTAAAAATGAAATGCCAATTATTGTTACTAACGAAATGATGAATGCTTCAAGTTTGCGTATGCCATAATTCTGTAACCATAAAAGCAGAATCGTGTCAAAAACTGTAATTCCAACACCATAAATTAACGGAAGGCCTGTAAGTAAATAAATACCAAGAGCCATCCCAAGCACTTCGGCAAGATCGCAGGCTGCTATCGCAATTTCAGCAAGTATATAAAGACTGAAATTAACAACTGGCGGATAAGTTTCCCTGTTTGCCTGCGCAAGGTCAAGTCTTCTCACAATACCAAGCCTTGCGCTTAAACTTTGCAGCAACAGTGCCATTAAATTACTCATCAGCAACACCCATATTAGCTGATAACCAAATTTTGCACCGCCCTGCAGATCAGTAGCCCAGTTGCCTGGATCCATATAACCAACACTTACAAGATATGCCGGCCCTGCATAGGCAAGTAATTTTCTCCAGCCTTTCAGTGGTTTAGTTGCATCAACTGTTTCATGCACTTCACTTAACGAATTTTCTGTCTGATATACTTTCATACAACTGCTACACTGCTTTTACAAATATGTTTTTTGCCAACTGTTCGCTTAATGTAATGAGCGGAAGGTTGCGTATTTTAACCTCAACTGACCCATCGTAGCTGAAACGTTGTTTTATTTCCAGCTTTGTGCCAATGCCAATTTTTTTTTGTTTCAGCATTTCAAGCAAGGCATTATCCTGGTCGGCTACATTCACCACAATTGCATGCTGGTTTTCATTTAACTGTATTAATGAAAGATTGGCTGCTGTTTCAATACGTCCTTTGCTGTCGGGGATTGGATCGCCATGCGGATCAGATTTGGGGAAACCAAGAAACTGATCAAGACGTTCAATCAGTTCGGGGCTGCTTACATGCTCCAGTTCTTCAGCAATATCATGCACAGCATCCCAGTCGAAACCAAGCTTTTCCGCAAGAAAATATTCCCACAACCGGTGGCGGCGTACAATGTTCAATGCAATTTTTCTGCCATCGGAATTGAGCTTTACACCATAATAAGGTTCGTAATTGAGTATTTTCTTTTCTTTCAGCCTTTTGAGCATATCCGTAACTGATGCTGGTTTTGTTTGCAATTCGGCTGACAGTTCATTCGTGGTTACATTACTGTCGCTTTGCTGCAGGCGCCATATAGTTTTAATATAATTTTCTTCGGATGCAGAAAAATTCATTTTCAAAATTATTATTTAGACAAATCTAAAAAAATATTTTGATGTTTATGAAAAATTGGTAAAAAAAATCAGCTTTGCCAAGCTGGGTATTACTGTTTTTCATTGAATGACCTGCAAATCAAACAAAAGCCTATTTTTATGCCTGCAGAATCTTAATCCGAAACAACTAAAACACAAGTATGAAAAAATGGGTTTGGATAACCATTGTAATCGTTTCTTTTTCCTGCGGGGATAAAGCGCCAAAGGTTATTTCAGATGAAACGCTTACATCATCTGACCTTGTAACACTTGCTAAAACCCTTCCGTTTCCGGTTTTGATAAATGATACAATGCTGGCAAAAAAAAATAATGATTCATCAAAAATCAATCTTGCCACTTTTAAAACATTTATACCTGATTCTGTTTTTACAAAACTGTACCCCTCAACCAAACAACTTAAGCTATTTGTAATTGGTAAAATTCCTGATGGTTCAAAAGGTGATTTTGTGTTGATCAAATCAGTAAATGGGAAAGTAAACGCAGCCCAGTTGTATTACTTTGATAAGAAAAACGGATTTCTCGGCGTACTTGATGTAACTAAGAACCTGCCAAAGGGCTTGGGAGATAAATATTGCCGCATTGACAGCAAACTGAATATTTCCTTTGTACAGGAACGCAAAACACCAACAGGCGAGCCATGGACAAGTGAAACAATTTATTACATGGATGCTTCCGGAAAATTTATTGTGGCAGTAACAAACAGCAACGAGGATTTAAGCGATGTGATAATGGGCAACCCGATTGATACATTGCAACGCAGGAATAAATTTTCGGCTGATTATTTATCCGATAAGAAAAATCTTGTTTCAATCAGGGATGGCAGAACCGATAAAACATTTGAATTTTTTATCCACTTCAGTAAGCAAAACGGCGATTGTGTTGGTGAAATAAAGGGAAGCGGGGAATGGACAGGTACGGGTAAAGGAATTTACAGGGAAGGTACAAACGGATGTGCAATAAATTTTAATTTCACTTCTTCATCGGTATCAATTAAAGAAGAAAACGGCTGCGGTTCATACCGGGATATAACATGTTTTTTTGAAGGCACATATCCCCGGAAAAAAGAACCGGCTAAAAAAATTAAAAGCGGTTCAGCCAGAAAGAGAAAGTAACTTTTAAAATTGCAATCATATAAAATGAGTGAGCGGATAAACATTGGCAGTGGTTCTCCCTGGGAAGATATTGTTGGCTATTCACGTGCAGTTCGGATAGGGAATATTGTTGAAGTGGCCGGAACAACTGCTGTGGATGGTGACCAGGTAATTGGTGAGGGTAATGTATATCTTCAAACAAAATTCATACTGCAAAAAATAACAGGTGCATTGGAAAAAGCAGGGGCATCAGTTCATCATATTGTTCGTACCCGGATGTTTATTACAGATATTTCCCGTTGGGAAGAAGCTGCAAAAGCTCATGGAGAAGTGTTTAAAAACATAAAACCTGCAGCTACTATGGTTGAAGTTTCATCTCTTATTGACGGCCGCTTACTTATTGAAATTGAGGCTACAGCAATTATCTAAAACCTTTGCGGTGAATAAACCTGTACTGCGCAGTACTCTCATATGGAAATTTCAAAGTATATTGCGCCCCATTCAGCAAACTATTGATTTATATGACTTTTAATCCATTTAGTGTTCCTTACGAATCGGGAAATGAGTATTCAAAAAAAGTAGCATACTTTTCTATGGAGTTTGCTATTCACCAACCACTCAAAATTTACAGTGGAGGATTGGGATTTCTTTCAGGTTCGCACATGCGCAGTGCTTACGAACTAAAACAGAATTTAATTGGTATTGGTATTTTGTGGAAGTATGGTTATTACGATCAGGCCCGCAATCAGGATCAGACATTACAGGTGCAGTGGAATGAAAAAATTTACAACTTCCTGGAAGATACAGGCATCAAATTTCAGATAAACATTCATGAACATCCGGTGTGGGTTAAGGCCTGGTACCTGAATCCTGAAACATTCAAGTCGGCACCAATGTTTTTTCTCAGTACTGATTTGCCTGAGAATGATTATGTTTCTCAAACAATCTGTCACCGCCTGTATGATGCAAATGTTGCAACCAAAGTTGCCCAGTTTATTTTATTGGGTGTAGGAGGAGCAAAACTGATTGATGAGTTGGGTTTTAATCCAGATGTTTATCATCTGAACGAAGCACACGGTATTTCTTCAGCATTTTATCTCTATAAAAAATTCGGAAACATTGAGGATGTAAAAAAACGTCTTGTATTTACAACTCATACTCCTGAAGAAGCCGGAAACGAAAAGCACGATATGTATTTGTGCGAAAAGATGAGTTATTTCTGTGGTATGCCTGTTGATCAGGTAAGAAAGCTTACGGGAATTGAAGGTGATCAGTTTAATCATTCCCTGGCTGCATTACGGTTTGCGCATATTGCAAATGGCGTAAGTGCATTGCATGGAGAGGTAAGCCGGAAAATGTGGGGTCATTACGAAAATGTAGCTCCCATTACAAGTATCACCAATGCACAGAACTGGCGTTACTGGGCCGATAAGCAATTGTATTTTTCAATGGATGAAAACAATACAGAACGTTTTGATGACCGTAAGAAATATCTGAAGAAAAGAGCGTTTGATATTGTTGCAGATCAGACAGGAAAATTATTTGATCCAAATGTCTTAACCATTGTCTGGGCACGTCGTTTTGCCGGTTACAAACGTGCTGAATTAATAACGAGAGATAAGAATCGTTTTGAAGCACTCCTGAGTAATAAAAAATATCCCATACAAATTGTTTGGGCGGGTAAACCTTACCCGGTAGATTATCCTGCAATCAGCGATTTTAATAATCTTGTTCATCTCAGCAAACAGTATAAAAATGTAGCTGTATGTACAGGGTATGAACTGGCTTTAAGTAAAAGGTTAAAGCAGGCTGCTGATATTTGGTTGAATAACCCCCGTGTACCACGTGAAGCAAGTGGCACCAGTGGTATGACTGCAGCAATGAATGGTGCAGTAAACTTCAGCACTTTCGATGGATGGATTTGCGAATTTGCAAATCATGGCAATAACAGTTTTATTGTTCCTCCTGTTGATTATTCAGCAATGCATGTTCATGAGCAGGATGAATACGATCTGGAACAACTGTACGAAATTCTGGAAAATCAGATACTTCCTTTGTATTATGATAATCCGGAACTCTGGCGCCAGATTGTTCATAATGGTATGCGTGATGTTCGCTTCCAGTTCGATAGTAACAGGATGGCTGATGAATATTACAAACTGCTTTATAATAAAGCTTAAATTCTGCATTAAAAATAGAAAACCGGCTTTTGCCGGTTTTTTTTATGCTTGAGAAATCAGTCTGTGTATTCACTTAATTCCAGCCAGCGCATTTCTTTTTCATCAAGCAGAGATGTTACTTCACCAATGCGGTTTGAAAATGTCTGCAGTTCTTCAAAAGACAAAGATCCGCTGTTGAGTTTTTGAGTGATGGTTTCTTTTTCTGTTGTTAACTCTTCAATTTCTTTCTGAAGTTGTTCAAACTCTCTTTTTTCTTTAAAGCTGAAACGTTTTTTTACTTCAATTGATGGGGTTTGAGGTACAGCTTTTTTAATTTCAGGTTCTTTTGTTTCTGCTTCCTGCTTTTCCTGTTCTTTTTGCCATATCCGCAACTGTGAATAATTGCCGGGAAAATCTCTGACAACAGCATCTCCTTCAAAAACAAATAAGTGATCAACAAGGCGATCCATAAAATATCTGTCGTGACTTACGATCAATAAACATCCGGGATACTCACTCAGGAAATTTTCAAGTACAGCTAATGTTGGTAAATCAAGATCATTCGTAGGCTCGTCTAATATTAGAAAATTTGGATTGCGAAAAAGAATGGAAAGTAAATGCAATCTTCTTTTTTCACCACCGCTCAATTTTGAAATAAAAGTGTACTGCTTATCGGGATCAAACAAAAACAACTGAAGAAACTGCGCTGCACTGAGAGAACCGCCGGAAGCCAGAGGAAAACTTTCAGCAATATTTTTTACAAATTCAATTACACGCATATCTTCTTTTACAAGTAAACCACTTTGAGAATAGTTGCCGAATATTACGGTATCACCAACATTAATTTTGCCACTGTCGGCTTGCTGTATTCCCTGAAGAATATCAATAAAGGTTGATTTACCGGCACCATTTTTTCCAACAACGCCAGCACGTTCGCCTTTTTTAAATGTGTAATCAAACCCTTTGAGTATTTGTTTGTCGCCAAAACTTTTGTACACTTTTTTCATCTCCACAACTTTACCTCCAAGTCTGTTCATTTTCATATTCAGTTGCAGTTGCTGATCTTCCATGCGAAGTTTGGCTTTGGCTTCTACTTCATAAAAATTATCCTGCCTTGCTTTGCTTTTGGTTGTACGGGCTTTAGGTTGCTTACGCATCCACTCAAGTTCTTTACGGTAAAGGTTTTTTGCTTTATCTATACTTGCCAGTTCACTTTCCACTCTTGCTGTTTTTTTCTCCAGGTAATTTTCATAATCACCTCTGTAGCGATACAGATTACTGCCATCCAGTTCCCAGATTTCTTCACAAACTGCATCAAGAAAATAGCGGTCGTGTGTAACAAGCAGGAGAGTAATGTTTTCTTTGTTGAGATAATGCTCCAGCCATTCCACCATTTCAACATCAAGATGGTTGGTAGGTTCATCCATAATAAGCAGCACATGTTTGTGGTCAAAGCCAATATCAATCAGTGTTCTTGCAAGGGCAACTCTTTTTCGTTGACCGCCTGAAAGTGTCCCGACGGTTTGCTGCAGGTGGTGAATATTAAGTTTGCCGAGAATCTGTTTCACTTTTGCATCAAAATCCCATGCACCCAGTTCATCCATTTTTACAATAGCTGCATTCAGTTGCTCAACAGAACCTTCTTCGCTTATAGATTCGTATTTTTTTATAGCATCAATAACCGGATGGCTGTGCTGAAAGATATTATCCAGTATTGTTTTGCTTTCATCGAAACCGGGTTCCTGTTCAAACAGTGCAATATCTACATCTTTGTGTAAACGGCAGATTCCCTCATCAGCTGTTTCTTTCCCGGCAAGTATTTTCAGTAAAGTTGATTTGCCCGAACCATTTCGTGCTACAAGAGCAATTTTATCACCTTCTTCAATATGAAAAGTAATGTTTGAAAACAATGGAGTAATTCCATAACTCTTGGATAAACCTTCAGCAGAGACATAATGCATGTTGCAAAGATAAGACTAAGGAAATGAGAAGAGCCTTGTATGATCTGTTACTTCTTTCCTGAAACCCAGATAATAAAGCAGATGATTATTACCAGCAAGAAAACGATAACCGGTTGCAGCATTTGCTTTTGGTGTTGCTTTTGTTTGTTTTTAAGCAAACGATGTAATGCTTTTTTTTCCGTATCATCATTCTGTACAAGTGGAGAGAGGTAATTGACCATCTCTTTTGTTTGTTTAAGTGGTAAAACATTCATTGTCCTGATTAATGTGTGCAGGATTGTTTGATTGATTTCTTTTTCGTTATAGGCAAAAAGTTTTTCCATCACTTCGGTATTCATCAATTGTTTTACCTGGTTAACAATTCCAGCATGATCCATACGGTGAATATCCATGCCTGCAATCTCTTTATTTAATTCAAGTACCTGCTTAAGAATATTAGGTGGAGTAATAAGCTCTTCTCCAATGTTTTTTCCAGTTGCTTTGTACAGCCAACGTTGCTGCAGATATTGATCTTTCTTTAATGGATTGATCAGGGTTTCATAGGCTTCTTTTATTTCATTAAAGCGGGAAAGGGAGTAGGGATCGGCATTATTTTTATCAGGATGAAAAATCATTACGAGTTTTCTGTATGCCTGTTTTATTTCAGGAACAGAAGCCGTAACAGGAATTTCGAGTATGGCGTAATAATCTTTCATTAGTAAGAATGTGCAAATTAAAACAAAGTTTTCTCTCAGTACTGTCATTTAGCAACCTGCCTTTACAGTGAAAGTTGTAATTTTATTTTTAATGATCCGCTCAGTAATTTTTTTGCTGTTTTTTATTCCGCTCACAGTGCTGGCTGCTGATTCATCCGTAACGGCGCAGGCTGAAGTGAAAAAACTGCGTGGATATAAACGCTTTTTATTTAATGTTGTTCTGCTCCATCCAAAAATGGATTCTCCGCTGGAGAAAGATTTGTTGCGCCATTTCCTGATCGGATCAGGGAGCTTGTACAAAGTTTCGGATGCCGATTTTAACCGGCTAAAACAAACCGTTCTTCAACATCCGCAAAAGCTGATAAGTGACAGCACATTATATTCTGCGTACAGGCTGGCCAGAGTTGATTTGAATAATGATCAATACTTTGGAATGGCATTGGGAAATATTGTAACTATTTCTTCAACTGATTCGGGCGAAATTATTTCGTTTGCTGATGTATATGATTTTAACAAAACCCGAAAAGGTAAGCGTACTTTAAAGAATGAATTTCTTACAAGAACCTTTCGTTTATTGTCGCCGTCATCTGCCAGGGCTTTTATTGTTACCTACAATGCTGATGGCTATTTTGATAAAGTAAACTGAAAGTACAGGGCGGGGAAAGTTTTTAATATTTATTTGTCTGTTCCGGATTTCATTTCATAAAAGGAATTTCTACAATTAATGAAAATCCTTTTCCGGGCGCTGTTTTTATCGTTACATCTGCATTAATGAGCTTAACACGGTTTGATATATTTGTTAAACCAATGCCTTGTGACGCAGCGGTTGGATCTGCCCCAACACCATTATCTTCAATTGAAAGGATAAGACTTCCTTTTGAAAACTTAAACCGGATGAAAATTTTTACAGCTGATGAATGCTTTAAAATATTCGTCATTTGCTCCTGCAGAATACGAAACAGGTGTAGCTGCACTTCAGGAGGTAGTTTTTTTGTAATGGTTGATGTTAATTCAAGTTTAACATCAAATAAATAGGAAGGGAGTGTGTTGCTTACCAGGTTTTTGATTTCTTCCCCAAAATCTCTACGAAGCGATGGTGTAACAAGTCTGTGTGAAAGTGTGCGTATTTCGGAAATACATATTTGCAAAATTTCAGCTTGTTTTCTGATCAGTTCTTTGTGGTTTACTTCTGTTCTGATCATTCCGTTGTACAGCACCGCCACACCAAGAAGCTGGTTAATATTGTCGTGAAGTTCCCAGCCAATTGCATTTCTTTCTTTTTCCTGTGCTTCAATTGATGTTTGAAGTAATTTTTTTTGTTCAGACACTCTCTGGTCTTCTAATATGTGTTCCAGTTCTTTTTGCCTGGTTATATTTGAAGCAATTCCCAGAAAATTAACCAATTCATTTTTTTTATTAAAAACCGGCTGAACATTAATTTTAAACCAGAGTTTTTTACCTTCTTTCGTATAATTAAAAATCTCACACTCAAACGGCTCTTTTTCATTGAGTTTTTTCCGCATCCAATCTACCGTTTTTTTGTCGGTGCCTTTGCCCTGAAGAATGTGGCCGGGTACTTTGCCTTTCGCTTCACTCAGCGTATAACCGGTGTTTTTTGTAAAAGCATCGTTTACCCATATGATTTTTCTCCTGGCATCAGTAATTACAACAGAGTTGTGGGTTTTTGCCGGAACAATTGATAATAAATCCAATAAGGCAGGTGAGGATGTAAGAGACAATACTGCTTCATCATTCAATTGAGAATGGATATTGGGCTTTTTCGTGATTTTGGGCTTCAAAATACTTTTGATGTTTTAAAGGTGATAATATGCATTAAATCAAATGAATGATTAAATGCAACTTATAAATAAGTACTTCAGAAAAACAAATGTTCTTTTGAAATATCCGGTAATTAATAATTAGGTAAATTTCTTAGCTGCAGTTATACAGTAAAATACATCTGTATTAACTTTTTTTTGCTTATAACGCAAAGATTGACCGGAGCAGGTGGCGGCCAGTGAATAACAAAATTAAAATCAATTTTTTAATCTTGCAAACATATTTCAGTTCAAAATAAATTGTTACAGAAATATTGCAAATGGTTTAGCAGTAAAATAGAAGGAAGAGGCTGGCTGTCTTTAACCTTATTTGGATAATAAAAAATCTGATTGCATGACCTTAAAAGTGCAATCATTGGTTATGTTACAGGATCAGCTGTTCACATTAATTTTTCTGAGCATACATTTTTATTTGTTCAACCAGTTCATCTCCCAGTAATTTCTTCATTACTGGTTCGTTTACTGAAATCTGGCTAAGTATGTCAGACAATAAACATTCAATATCACAGTCCGACTTTCCTGTCAATACTCTATGTATAGCAACCCCTAAAAGTGTATCGGAAGAAACTCCGCCCAGCAATCGTACAATGTTCTGCAATCGTAAACTGTGGCTGTCTTTATTTTTTTTGTTTGACATGGTGTGAACAGACTTGAAGCTATCAAGATATACAATAGCCTGGTACTGTGTAATAGATGTAAATTATAGCAAAAAGGTTTGATGACAATTACATATTTTCTATTGTAATAGCAGTTAGTCAACACGATTGAGATATAAAACTTATGAAGAGCGATTTTATTACTAACTGAACAAGTTATCAGGCATATCATCAGTATCCAAACACTTCCTTTCGCTTCATACTGTATTGAGCTGCTTTTTCTTTTTGATTTGTTTCGTTGCAAAAGGAAATTAAACCATCAACTATCGTTGGATTGTTTCCATATGTGTGCAGATAATCTTCAAACATCTTTATTGCTTTTTCCTGTTCACCTGTTGAAAACAAACCGGTGGCATAAGCATAAACAAGCTGAGTTGCAGAAGGATTTAACGAAGCTGCTTTTTGCAGAAACATCATACCGGTTTTATAATCTTTTTGCCTGATGTACCATAACCCGGCTGCATAATTCAAATCGGCACTGGATGGTTGTAATGCAAGTCCTTTGCCGATCAGTTCCTTTGATTTTTGCTCGTTACCTGTTTGCCTGTAATGATCAGCCAGGTTAATATAAAAAGGCAGGAAAGCAGGAAACCGCCTGATGCCTTCTGTGTAAGTTCTTTCAGCATCTTCATTATTACCGGTAATACTCAAAATGATTCCACGGTTTAAATAACCTTCTGGCCGGTGACTTAGTTTTTGCTGAACAGTTAAGTATTCCTTCATTACAGCGGTAAACTGTTTTTTTGTTTCTTCATCGAGTGTATTACTGTACGGGGCAACTGTTACCATTGCTTCATATCTTACGGCTGCAACTTCATCTGCCAATAACGGTGTGGCAGCAGGAACAAGCATCTCCTGCGGATAAGATGCAAGTGCTTTTAATGCATTTAAACGTAAAAAAGGGTCATTATCAGAAATATAATTCATCACCTGTTCTCTTGTTCTTGCAGTGGCAAATACATTGTATTGTTCCAGCGCTGTTGCTTTAATTATTGCCGGATAGTTTTTTGAAGAAAGTAATTGAAATAACGAAGCTTCACTTTCTTTAACAAAGGATGAAATGTTGTACAGCAACTCTGCGTATGTTTTTTCAGCAGGAAGTTTGTCTTTGTACCATTTTGTAAAACTGCTGGCCGCCCATTGTACGGATTTATCGGTATGGCATTTGTTACAGGCGTTGGGAGTATTCGTTGTTAAAGAATGATCGGGGCGGGGTATGCGTATGCTGTGATCCCTGCGGTCATCAACAACCATATAAGTTGTAACGGGCATGTGGCAGTTTATGCATTGCGACCCTGTGCTGTTTTCCTTGTGATGTGTATGAATGGCTGCACTGTATTTGCCGGCTGCATGGCAGGAATTACATAATGCATTACCAATTGCTTTGACTTTCATACTGTGTGCATCATGACAGTTGGTGCAGGATACACCTTTTGCGTACATTTTACTTTGCAGAAAAGAAGCATATTCATAATCTTCTTCCCTTATCTGACCATCAATATAATAATTGATTGTACTTGCGGTAACCGGAGTATGCGATTGCAGGAATGAATTTCCGTGTGTGTATGCATCCGTAAACCGTGTTGCTCTTGCATGGCAGCGTGCACAGGTTTCAATCTGGTTATGGTTGATGCTGATTTCAGAAGGCTGGGCTGTTTTATTGCTGCTGTCAAAATTCCACTGTACGGGTTTATTGGCAAGGCTGAAACGAAAACCTTTCAATGGGTCATTCTTCTTTGTTTTTGCCCATTTGAGGTGAAGTGAAGCAGGGCCATGACATGATTCGCAGGATACTTTGTTTTCTTTCCACCTGCTGTGAAAGCTGTTACTGCTGTCGTCAAAGTTTTTTTCAAATGCGGTGGTATGGCAGTCAGCACACATGTAATTCCAGTTTTGGTTATAACCCATCCAGAATAATTCATCGCCGGGAACAATTTTTTCTTTATCGTATAAATGAAACCATCGTTGTCCGCCTTTTTCTTTAGCTCTTGTGTCCCAGCAAAAAGGAAGAACCTGCATTCTTCCATCATCAAAACGAACAAGATATTGCTGCAACGGTTGCCATCCAAAAGTGTAGCTGATAATAAATTCTTTTTTTATGCCGGTGGAGTCGGTTGTACGAACAAAGTAGTTATTCCCTTTGCGGTAAAAAAGAGCTGTATCGCCATGATATATGAACGAATTGTTGTTGAAATTTCCTTTCACTGTTTGCGGCGAAACGGTATCCATGGCATGGTAATGATCGGAAAGGGTGTAAAGTGCAAATTCTTTCTGGTGACATGATTGGCAGGTTTCTGTTCCTGCATATCCAGGAGCCGTTTCTTTTGTTGTACAATAATTAAACAAAACAATGAACAGAACTAGCGAAACAGAAACAATAATGAGTTTAAACTTCATGTAACCAAACGTTTTTCATTATCCTTAGAAAAACTGAAAACTACAAAATAAATGTATTCATGTTCAATGCCTGTGAAAAACACAACTTGCGCAATCGGTTGTATCTGGTAAAATAAACTGAAACAGGTACATTTATCAGTAAAATTTACTGTATGCAGCAAACTCAGAGTAACAGAAGTGCCATCATCATCATTGCCATCTTGTTTTTTGTATTTGGATTTGTTACATGGCTTAACGGGCCGTTGATAACGTATGTAAAACTTGCCTTCGGACTTGATACCGATTCAAAAGCATTTATGGTAACAACTGCTTTTTACATGGCTTATTTTTTTCTTGCACTTCCTTCATCATGGATACTGGAAAAAACAGGTATGAAAAAAGGAATGGCAGTTGGCTTACTGGTGATGGCTGTGGGTACTTTCATCTTTGGACAATACGCTACTCACCGAAATTACAGCATGTCACTCACAGGTTTGTTTATTATCGGTTCCGGGCTTTCATTGCTGCAGACAGCATCCAATCCTTACATCAGCATCATCGGGCCCATAGAAAGTGCAGCACAGCGTATAAGTATCGTTGGTATCTGTAACAAAGCTGCAGGCATCATCAGCCCGATTGTATTAAGTGCTTTTGTGCTGAAAGGAATCAATCAACTGGAAGAAAAAGTAAGTGCCGCACCCGATGCCACAAGCAAAGAACTTATTCTGAATGAATTTGCATCAAAAGTGTATGTACCGTATGTGATCATGGCGGTTGCATTGGTAGGTATTGCTTTGTGGGTGATGAAATCATCACTGCCCGAAATCAAAGCATCGGAAATGAATAAACAAACAGGTGATGGTGATGCAACTTCGCAACGGAACAGTTTGTTCAGCTTTCCGCATTTGTGGTTAGGAGCCCTCTGCATTTTTGTTTATGTGGGGGTGGAAGTAATGGCAGGTGATGCAATTGGTACTTATGGCAAAGGATTTAATATTCCTACCGATGAAACAAAGTACTTTACATCCTACACTTTGGCTGCCATGCTTATTGGTTATGTTATTGGATTAATCACCATTCCCAAATACATTTCTCAACAGGCAGCATTAAAGTATTCTGCTGTGCTTGGCATTCTTTTTACAATTGCCGCTTTTCTTACAAAAGGATATGCTTCGGTTGCTTTTGTTGCTGCACTTGGTTTGGCAAATGCTTTAATGTGGCCAGCCATTTTTCCGCTTGCAATCAGTGGTCTTGGAAAGTTTACTGAAAAAGGCTCTGCAGTTCTCATCATGGGTATTGCCGGTGGAGCATTAATACCCAAGGCATTTGCTGTATTGAAAGAAAGTTATAGTTTTCAGCTTGTATTTTTTGCTTTAATGATTCCCTGCTACCTGTACATTCTTTATTATTCGGTAAAAGGATACAAAGCGGGACAAGGAAATAAGTATTGAATCCATCAGGCTGAACAGACTAAAAAATTCTGAAACATGAATAAGCAAAAAAAGGTTTACACGCATTTATTGTTCATCGTTGCATTGTGTTCAGCAATTGTAAACGCTGCGCCTGCACAAAACAAACCGATTCAAAGAATGGGATCGGCACAAACAGTTTTGTTTGATGAAGGATGGCTTTTTGCACGTTATGGTCTGCAGGCCGATGGTACAAGAAAAGATGAACCTTCAGGTCTTGAAGCAATGAATGTGAATGATGCTGCATGGCAGAAATTGGATTTACCGCACGACTGGGCCATAACCGGGCCTTTCAGGATTGAGCTGGAAGGTGCAACTGGTAAACTTCCCTGGAAAGGTATTGGATGGTACAGGAAACATTTTACTGTTCCTGTTACTGATGCAGGCAAACAGATCTTTGTTGATTTCGACGGAGCAATGGCTTACGCACAAATATGGCTCAATGGAAAATATGTGGGCACATGGCCTTACGGTTATAGTTCGTTCCGGATGGATTTAACACCGTTTATTCAACCCGGAAAGAAAAATGTATTAGCCGTTCGTCTTGATACAGAAAAATGGGATTCACGCTGGTATCCCGGCGCAGGTATTTACCGTCATGTGTGGCTGGTGAAAACAAATGCTGTGCATGTTGATCATTGGGGAACATACATTACCACTCCGCAAATTACCGATCAGCAGGCTTTGGTGAATATTGCTGTTACTGTCAATAATCAATCAAAGCAGACAGTGAAAGCAACAGTACGCACAACCCTGTTTGAACTTGATGCTTTCAACAAACCAACAACAAAAGTTACTGTTGCAAAAGATGCAGCTATTGATTTGATTGCGGGTGAACAGAATACAGCAACATCACAGGCAACAGTTATTAAACCCAAACGCTGGAATCTTGAAACACCCAACAGGTACCTTGCACAAACGGTGATTCTTGTTAACGGAAAAATTATTGATACATACAATTCCGTTTTTGGTATCCGTACAATTGAATTTACTGCACGCAATGGCTTTTTATTAAATGGCAAACGTGTGGAAATACAGGGCACCTGCAATCATCACGATCTGGGTGCACTTGGTGCTGCTTTTAACATGAGTGCATTAACACGGCAGTTGAAAATGCTGAAGGAGATGGGGTGTAATTCACTGCGCACATCACACAACCCACCAGCACCTGAGCTGCTGGAACTTGCTGATAAAATGGGATTTCTTGTGTGGGATGAAGCATTTGATGTATGGAAAACACCCAAGCGTGAATATGATTACAATAAAATTTTTAACGAATGGCATGAAAAAGATTTAACTGCTCTTGTACATCGTGACAGAAACCATCCTTCTGTTTTCATCTGGTCAATTGGTAATGAAGTGATGGATCAGCAGAATGTAGCTTTAACCAAACATCTTGCAGATATCGTTCGCCGTGAAGATCCGACACGTCCCGTATCAAACGGGTACAATGATCCGGATGGTGGTCGTGGTTCTGGTGCGGCAATGGCCATGGATATTATGGGAGTGAATTATTTCTTCAGCCAGCAACCAAAATGGGATGTGGATCCCCGTTATGCCAACAAACCAACCATTGGCAGCGAAACATCTTCCTGTGTTACATCAAGAGGTGAATATTTCTTCGGTGCCAATCAATATCAAAACTGGCAGATAGCTTCTTACGACCAGGCAAAACCGGGTTGGGGTTGTACTCCCGACGATCAGTTCAGAACCAATGCACGTTTCCCTCATTTGCTTGGTGAATATGTATGGACAGGATTTGATTATCTCGGTGAACCTACTCCATATAATTCGGATGAAACCAACCTGCTCAACTTCAGAACCGATCCAAACAAAAAAGCCGAACTGGAAAAGCAACTGGAACTCATCCGCAAAAACAATCCTCCTTCACGTAGCAGTTATTTCGGCATCATTGATCTTGCCGGATTTAAGAAAGACCGTTTTTATCTCTATCAGTCACATTGGCGTCCTGATTTGCCAATGGCACATATTCTTCCGCACTGGAACTGGGCCGAACGGATTGATTCCATCACACCTGTACATGTTTATACTTCAGGCGATGAAGCAGAGTTGTTTTTAAACGGTAAAAGTCTTGGACGTAAATCTAAAACTGCAGGAAAGGATTTTCGTTTAGAATGGAATGATGTACAATATCAACCCGGCGAACTGAAAGTTGTTTGTTATAAAAACGGAAAGCAATGGGCGACTGATGTTGTAAAGACAACAGGTGAAATGACCAGGCTTACAATGAGTGCTGACCGTTCTGTGATCAAAGCAGGTGAAGATGATCTGTGTTTTATTACAGTGAAAGTAACCGATAACAATGGATTGCTGGTTCCCCGTTCACATCCTGCTATCCGTTTCTCTGTTGAAGGTGCTGGTGAAATCGTTGCTACGGATAATGGTGATGCAACCAGTTTTCTTTCATTTCAGAGTAATGTAAAGCCTGCATTCAACGGAATGGCACTGGTAATTGTGAAAGCAAAAAAGGGAATGAAAGGAAAAATGACTGTTACAGCAGAAAGCAAAGGATTAAAATCTGCTGCTGTATTCATTGAAGCCAAATAAAGGAAGAAAGAAAAACGTTGAGCATTCTTCGTGTATATCATGGTAAATAAAAACCACAAAGAACACAAAGAAATTGCACGATGAACAAAAGCTGTGCAGAGTAACGCTGGAAGAAGCAGTCGTCTTTTCTTTCTTTATTCCCGGTAAAGAAACGCTGTGTTCTCTGTTTATCTGTGGCAAAAAAAACAAAGAGAATTTTTTTTATGCACCGCATAATAAAGTTGAATAACTTGAGCCGGATATAATTGAATCATCATTATGCAGAAAGTTTATTTCCTTGTTTTGTTTGTTAGTGTTGTATCAGCACAATTAGTTGCACAATCCGTTCCTGATTATAAACGTCCTGAATTACCAATTGAAGTACGTGTACAGGATTTATTAAAACGAATGACGCCGGAAGAAAAATTCTGGCAGTTGTTTATGATTCCCGGCGACCTTGGTAACAATTCCGGTCAATATAAAAACGGCATCTTTGGTTTCCAGGTAAATACTGTACAGCAGCAACAGGGAGCAGCAGCACAAATACTCAACTACAAAGCCGGACAAACAGGTGCACAAACTTTAGAAAAAATCAATGCCATTCAGAAATATTTTGTTGAGCAAACAAGGCTTGGCATTCCCATTATTGCATTTGATGAATCCCTGCACGGGCTGGTGCGTTTTGAAGCAACTTCCTTTCCTCAATCAATTGCCCTGGCATCAACGTGGGATACGGCATTGGTGAGCAAAGTTGCAGCTGCCATCGCTATGGAAACAAAAGCAAGAGGCATCCGGCAAATACTTTCTCCCGTTATTAATCTTGCAACCGATGTACGTTGGGGACGGGTGGAAGAAACCTATGGTGAAGATCCTTTTCTTTCGGCTGCAATGGGAGTGGCTTATGTAAAAGCATTTGAAGACAGGGGAGTGATTACCACAGCTAAACATTTAATTGTGAATCATGGCGAAGGTGGACGGGACAGTTATCCCATTCATTACAACGAACGCTACCTGCAGGAAACGCATTTTTTCCCTTTTAAAGAAATCATCAGCAAGGCTGGAGCAAGAAGTGTAATGACAGCTTACAATTCATTGGATGGTACGCCCTGCACTGCCAACAGCTGGCTGCTGAATGATAAGCTCCGCAAAGAATGGGGCTTCAATGGTTTTGTTATTTCAGATGCAGGTGCAACAGGTGGTGCCAATGTACTGCACTTCACTACAAAAGATTATCCGCAGTCGGGTAAGGTATCTGTTGAAAACGGACTGGATGTTATTTTTCAAACTGCTTACGAGCATCATACATTATTCGATCCGCATTTTCTTGACGGTTCAATGAACCAGGCTGTAATAGACACGGCTGTAGCAAGAGTACTCCGCATCAAGTTTGAACTGGGTTTGTTTGAACATCCTTATGCTAAAGCAGCAGATGCTGGTGTGTGGACTTCAGCAGGTAATCATGAACTGGCACGCATTGCAGCCATCAAATCTTTTGTGTTGCTGAAGAATGAACCGTTCAAAACAACTCAGCAACCATTGTTGCCATTAAAAACATCGTACAAAAAAATGGCAGTGATTGGTACCGATGCGGTGGAAGCAAGATTAGGCGGTTACAGCGGCCCCGGCAATACGAAAGTTTCTATTCTCGACGGAATCAAAACCAAAGCAAACCATACACAGGTTGTATATGCACCCGGCCCCGGGCGTGAACACAAAACATGGACAGTTGTTCCGTCACAAAATTTATCAACAACAAAAGACGGGAAGAAGGTAACAGGTGTACACAGTGAATATTTCAACAATGTAACAATGGAAGGAAAACCTGTGGTTGAACGTGTTGATGATGCCATCCGTTTTCAATGGACATTGTTTTCGCCCGATCCGGAAAAAATCAATTACGATTTCTTTTCGGCACGCTTTACAGCACAGTTGCAATCGCCCGTAACAGGAAATTATAAAATCGGGATTGATGGCAATGATGGTTACAGGTTATACATCAACAACAAACTTATTATTGATAACTGGAAAAAACAATCGTACTCAACAAAGCTCAGCGATTATTATTTTGAAAAAGGAAAGTCGTACGATCTGCGCCTTGAATATTTTGAACCTGCCGGTAATGCATTTCTTCGGTTAATCTGGAATGTGGGAGTAAAAGACAACAGCGAGCAAAAAATAAATGAAGCAGTAACACTTGCAAAGAGCAGCGATGTAGCTGTTGTTGTGGCAGGTATTGATGAAGGTGAATTTAACGACAGGGCAATTCTTTCATTACCCGGTAAGCAGGAAGAATTGATTCAGCGTATTGCAGCAACCGGCAAACCCGTTGTGGTGTTACTTGTTGGCGGCAGTGCAATAACCATGAACAACTGGTTAGATAAAATTCCTGCGGTGCTGGATGTTTGGTATCCCGGTGATGCAGGTGGCACTGCGGTTGCAGATGTGTTGTTTGGCAGCGAATCACCATCGGGTAAGTTGCCTGTAACCTTTCCGGTAGCTGAAGCACAGTTGCCGCTGGTGTATAACCACAAGCCAACAGGCAGGGGAGATGATTATACCAACTTAACCGGGCAACCGTTGTTTCCTTTTGGTTTTGGTTTAAGTTATACAACGTTTGAATATGCAGATATGAAAGTGGATAAGCCGGTGATCAACATTGGTGAAACGGCAAAGCTTTCCTTCAGAATAAAAAACAGCGGAAAGCAAAAAGCCGATGAAGTGGTGCAGTTGTACATCAGGGATGAACTGGCATCAGTTTCCCGCCCCGTTCGTGAGTTGAAAGGTTTTCAGCGTATAAGTCTGCTGCCCGGCGAAGTAAAAACGGTTGAGTTTGCCGTAACACCCGATCTGCTGAAGATGTATGATAAAGACATGAAGGAAGTAATTGAGCCCGGCACTTTCCGCATCACCGTTGGAAGTTCGAGTGCTGATGCAAGGTTACGGACGGTGATTGAAGTGAAGTAAGATTGCTGTGGCTTCCCGGTTGCATCACAGAAAGATGTTCAGGCATCAGCTGAATTCTTTCATTTATAATAGTTTTGAAATTTGTCATTCACATAATTGATTAAAGCATCTCAGAACTTTTAAACGATTAACATGAGTAAACATTCATCCCGCCGGAAATTCATTCAGAAATTAAGTACAGGCGTAATTGGCGCTGCGCTGTTACCCGAAGCATTGAATGCTTCATCTGCAAAAACAGAAAAAATGAACCGTACAAAACCCCGCAGTGTAAACGATACATTGCAGATTGCATTGATCGGGGCTGGAGGTATGGGCATAGCTGATGCCAATACAGCCATTACTGTTCCCGGGGTAAAACTGGTTGCCGCCTGCGATTTGTATGATGGAAGGTTAACCATTGCTAAAAAGCAGTACGGCAATGATATTTACACCACCAGGGATTACCGTGAACTGCTGAACAGGAAAGATATTGATGCAGTGATTGTGGCAACCCCCGATCACTGGCATAAAGATATTTCTGTTGATGCCATGAATGCAGGCAAAGCAGTGTATTGCGAAAAGCCAATGGTGCATGATATTACGGAAGGCAATGCAGTGATTGATGCACAGAACAAAAACAAAGTGGTGTTCCAGGTAGGAAGCCAGGGCATGAGTTCATTGGGAAATGAAAAAGCAAAAGAACTGCTGGCTGCTGGTGCCATTGGAAAACTGAATTATGCCGAAGGTTTCTGGGCACGCAACTCTCCCGGTGGTGCATGGCAATATGATATTCCTGCTGATGGAAATTTAAATACGGTTGACTGGAAACGTTTCTTAAATAAATATCCTGATCGTCCGTTTGATCCCAAACGTTATTTCAGGTGGCGTTGTTATAAAGATTATGGTACAGGCGTATCAGGCGATTTGTTTGTTCACCTGTTTTCAAGTCTGCATTTTATTACCAATTCAAAAGGCCCGCAAAAGATTATGGCAATGGGCGGACTCCGTTACTGGAAAGATGGCCGTGAAGTTCCCGATATCCTGATGGGTATGTTTGATTATGCTGAAACACCCGAACATCCTGATTTCAATTTATCACTGCGTGTGAATTTTGTTGATGGTACTGCCGATAGTACGTATTTACGTCTTGTAGGGAATGAAGGAAGTATGAATGTTGAATGGGATAAAGTTACACTTACCCGTAACAAAGCTTATGCAGCAACTGATGATCCATTACTTTCAACCAAGCTGAAAGATCAGAAATATGTGTATGAACGTAAACACATGGTGCCGCCCGATACAACTGTGTTCAGGGCTGAAGATGGGTACAAAGGTGCGCATTACGATCACTTTACTAATTTCTTCAATGCAATACGTGAAAAGAAAACAGTTGCCGAAGATGCGTTGTTTGGTTACCGTGCTGCAGCACCTGCACTGTTGTGTAACGACAGTTATTTTGCAGACAAAGCTGTGAAATGGGATCCCGTTAAACTGAAAGTTGTTTCTTAATTAATTTAAAATTTCAAATAATGAAATACAGACACATTTTTTTACTCATGCTTGTTGCCGTAAGTACCTTGTTGTTTTCTTTTTACCAGAAACAAAAGGATAATACACTCTCCCCGAAAGAAAAGAAAGAAGGCTGGCAGTTACTCTTTGATGGTAAAACCCTCAAAGGCTGGAAAATGTATAAAAACAAAAGTGCCGATTGCTGGGCTGCCAAAAACGGCGAACTGTATTGCAAGGGCAGTGAAACAGATAAGAGCGACCTGCGCAGCGATATTATGACTGTTGAAACATTCCAGGATTTTGAACTGACGATTCAATGGAAAATTTCAAAAGCCGGTAACAGCGGTATCATGTATCATGTAACGGAAGAATTTGATGCACCTTATCTCAGCGGACCGGAATACCAGCTCATTGATGATGTCGGTTTTCCTGAAAAGCTCGAAGACTGGCAAAAAACAGGATCGGATTATGCCATGTACAATGCCGTTTCACGCCCCACAAAACCTGTTGGTGAATACAACGTCAGCAGGATTGTGGTGAAAGGTGCCCACCGTGAATACTGGCTCAACGGTATAAAAGTAGTTGAGTTTGAAGCATGGACTCCTGACTGGTACAAACGCAAAACAGAAGGCAAATGGAAAGATGCTCCCGGTTATGGTATTGCAAAGAAAGGAGCCATCTGCCTGCAGGATCATGGAAGTGGCGTTTGGTTTAAAAATATCAAGTTGAGGAAACTAGAAGTTCCCTTGTCTGAACATTTGTAAGGGTTGTGATTCTTTGTGCAGAAGTTTGGCTTTGTTTCAAATGCTGCATAAAGCGTTACAACCCTTGTTGATTCATACACTGCAGTGCAAACAGCGCAACAACAAACCTGTATTGTGTTGGCACAAGTGGTTGATTCAGTTTATTTTTAAATAATTTGTGCAGGTAAAAATGTTCTCAGTCAAAAAGTAAAATGCAATTGTTATGTGACTTGATAGCGTAGAACTGTTAATGGAAGTAGAAACGTATTTCGGCATTAACATCCCGGATCAGGAAGCAGAGAAGATATATACAGTACAGAACATGGTTGACACAGTTGGAAAGTATTTAAATATTGATTCTGAAATTACCACTTTGCGTGATGAAGTGTTTTCAACTATTGTTTCTTCTGTTCAGGCATTAACAGCAACGCATAATCAAATACAGCTTACTGAAAGGATTTCAGATTACCTGCCTCCGGCCGATAAAAACAAATGGACGGAGCTGGAAAGTATTTTAAAACTGGAAGTGCCACGACCCGACAGTTACAACCCTTACAGCAGTAAACTGAGCGATAAGTTTAAAAAACTAATCAGCTGGACACCAAATTATGATCCGCAAACTATTTCATTTACGCAGTTAACCGACGCTGTTTGTGCGGCCAATTATCAATTGTTACTAAACCCCGGAAGCCTGAAGAGCAAATACGAAATTTATATAGGTGTGATGGGAATAACTGTTAACAAAATTGGTGTTGATTACTTTGAGATTTTACCGGAGAAATCATTTACCACTGATCTTGGTGTTGATTAAATAAAACCAAATAAAAAAGCGCCCTTTTCTTAACGGTTGGTATCCTAACCAACCGGAATGTGGTAAGTAATTTCGTTTGGTGAGACACCAACCGATAAAAAAGCGTCCTTTTCTTAACGGTTGGTATCCTAACCAACCGGAATGCAGCTTGTACTTTCGTTTGGTGACACAGCAACCAATAAAAAAGCGCCCTTTCAGGCGCTTTCTTTCATCCACTTTTTTTGAACAACTAAATCACAATTCTGGAAACAGGATCGGTATACACCAATTGTCCCTTGGCACCCACTGCCCCTACACGGCAGTAGTATTTTAAACCCGGCTGCAGGTTGTTAATGGTAAACTTGCGGCTGGTGCTGGCAATGCTGTTCCATACAGGAGTATCTGTACTCATATCGGTGGTAAATTCATGCAGGTACGATTTTGCACCCTTTACACCATTCACCATCATTTCCAGTTCGCCGCTGTTAACACCGTTCAGTACCTGGAAATTTGCCGGCTTGGTAATGTCTGATGGCTGCGTTTCTTTACTGATGTCGAAACCCGATGACAGCAGTTTGCTGGCATCGCCGTTACATACAAAGTTTACATACGTGGCAAGGCTGCGCAGCAATTCAACAAGCACCACACGCTGGTTGTTTTTGTTGGCAATGGCACTGCGGTTTCCGGTTTTTGCATCGGTTAGTGCGGCAGTAAATTCAGATGCTGTACTGGTTAAACTGGCAATACTGGGTACAGGCGTTTCAAAGTTGGGGTTACCACTCATGTTTGAAATGATGGTATGTGTTTTGGATTCGAGGTTACCGTCTGTGTAACGGTCGAAATTAATCAGGGCTTTTCTCATTTTTTTGGATTTTTTGAGATGTTTAAAAATGTGACCGAGCTAGCATCGGCCGGTTATGAACGCAAAGCAACGGCAAACCCCGCTTACCTGCAATACCCGCTTGTGGTATAAGGGTGGGTATTGACAATGCCGGAAAAAATGTTAAGTGCCAATGAAAAAAAACAACAGAAACAGCAGCCCTTTTTAAAAGAACCGGCAGAAAGAGCAAAACCCTGTTTTTTTATCCGTAATAGTACGGTGGGCAGTACAAGCACAATTGCCCTTTTTTACCGCAAAAACAAGAAGCGGCTCTGCGGCACAGCCGGTATTGTTTGTTAAACAATGGTCATTGTTTGTCAACCGAAGGCCATTGTTTGTTAAACAATGCTCATTGTTTGTCAACCGGAAGCCATTGTTTGTTAAACAACGCTCATTGTTTGTCAACCGGAAGCCATTGTTTGTTAAACAATGCTCATTGTTTGTCAACCGGAAGCCATTGTTTGTTAAACAACGCTCATTGTTTGTTAACCGGAAGCCATTGTTTGTTACACAACAGGCATTGTTTGGCAAACAAAACCCGCCATGCAGCAACTTTCGGCCACTGCTGTACCGGCAGGGCGGGTAAGTAAACAGCAGTTGTTGCCTGTGCTGATACTTTTTTACAACAACTGCCTTAAGTTGTATAAAAGCAGTAACCCTGCAACTGCTGTAACAGCAAAGCATTGAAATGCAGGTTGTATTTTGTTTTATGGTAATGGGTTAGTTGAGTATATTTGAGAGATAGCAAAAATGCTATTGGAAACAACACTATATTAAACTAATTGCGCTGACTCTTTCCTATGCAAGTTAATTTCATCGGCCATGGACTCAATCCGAATAATGAAAATACTGTTGGCAATCTATTAGCGACATCATTTCAAGATCCGAAATTTGAAACATTTTTTAGTCTCGTAGCATTTGCCTCTAATTCAGGAGTACGACTTCTAATGCCTTTTATATTGGAAGCAAAAGATAATTACAAGGATTTATGTTTCTATATTGGTGTTGACGACAATGGCACTTCAAAAGATGCTTTACAACAGCTTATTGATAACTCAATTTCCACTTATATATTTCACACCCAATCAGCAATGATTTTCCATCCGAAAATTTTCATGTTTGAAGGAAAAAATTGGATAAGGTTGGTAATCGGATCAACAAACTTGACAAATTCTGGATTGTTTGTAAACGTTGAGGCAGCGGTTTCAATGGATTTTCGCCCAAGTGACCCACAAGGGAAAAAAATAGTAGCACAAATAAAGAATTATTTTGAATCTATTTTAAATAAAACAGACAAAAACTTAGAACCATTAACTACTGAACTATTAGAAACGCTTTGTAAACAAGGATTGGTGACAGATGAAGTGCACATAAAGTCGAAAACATCAGAGCAAATAGCAGAACTTGATGAATTAAATCTGTTTCCTGATAGAAATAAACTAAACGCAAAAGAAATAGAATTAGGAACAGCTGAGCTTCCTGATGAAATTCAAACAGACAGGAACTATGATTTGCAGTTCACAAATTCTGATTTAGAGAAATTTTCTTACTTTTTTGAAAAGTGGCTTCATTACAAACGAGACAATCCCAAAAGTGGTGGAGTGGTATATAAAGACACAGATGATAGAGCATTATATTCATGGTTTCGTAAGATAAAATGGCTAATTAGTAAGCAAAAGGAAATTCCATTACAAGTAATACAACAGCTAGAAAGTGGAGGATTCCCTTTTGAAGATGGAAAAATTGTTCGAAGAATGATAATTTGGGAGGAGCATTTCTCTGAACTCGTTGCTTATATGAAAAAGCATAACATGACTTATGCACATGTGCCACAACATAAAAACCCAAAGCATCCTTATCATTCATTGGGCCAATGGTGTGCGACTCAAAAAGTGAGACGAAAGGGGATAGTGTCGCCAAAGTGGACAGATTATGAGGAGCAAAAGATGAACTCGATTTTCTTTAAGTGGCAGACACCGAATGTTAGTGGAGGAAGCTCCCCTGATGATGAAAGCTGGTTAGAAAACTATTTTAAACTTGAGGAATTCAAAAAAAGGCATGGACATGCTAACCCTTCGCAAACAGACAAAGAATTTGAAATAAAAAAACTGGCTAAATGGGTAAATGACCAAAGAACACTCAGGAACACTGGCAGAAAAAATAAAAAAGGAGTTCTAAAAAAGCTTATAAAGGAAAGAGAAGAATTATTAACTGAGATAGGTGTTGATTGGGAATGGCAATTAACTCAAAGAAAAATCGAACTTGAAGAGTTTATTAAAGGCTATCAAGAGTTAAGAAGTGTTTACCCAGATGAGAAACCGCAAAAAGGAGATACCAGGTTTAGTAAAATATTACAAAAGAAAGCTGAAATAAGACATCGATATAAAAATGACAGTTCTCCAGACGGCAAATGGAGGATTGACCGTCTAAACGAAATCCAGTTTTCTTGGAGTTAAAATCTTAAATAACACAGAATAAACCAACAGTATGCTAGCGCAAGAATGAAGTGCAGAAAAAGAGCAATGATTTCTGTGCTTGCATGTGGTAACAGAAAAGTTATTGTTGCCATCATTTGAAAATATGTAAATGAAACGTGCATTATTCTTTTTGCACCAAAGAATCATTCGTCCTTAACGAACAGTAAAATCTTCCTGTTTCCGCTTTTTCAGTTCATGCTATTCCTGCAACAGCAGCAGGCAAAGGAGCCATCCGGTCAAATTCTTCCCGAATAGTAATATCTTCCATCTTTTTAGCGATACCATACATTTTTCAGCTTTGGCATCGGGGCTACATTTATTGGCTATTTATATTTGCCCATTTCAATGTTTTAACTGTAGTAAATGAAACGATTGCCTGTTTCGCTCCTGGTCTTTTTTTTCTTGCTTCAACTGTCCGTACGGGCAGCCGACATTTATGTTTCCCCCACAGGTTCCGATACAAACGATGGTTCAAAAGAAAAACCCTTTGCCACACTTAACAGGGCTTTGCACAAAGCAAGGGATTTGCGGCGTGTAAACGATCCTTCGGTTGCACAGGGCATACACATTATATTAAAGGGCGGTACTTACCAGGTGCTGGAGACCATTGTTATACGGCCGGAAGATAATGGCACCCGTGAAAGTTCCACCTTTATTGAAGCTGCTGCCAATGAAAAGCCTGTTTTAAGTGGTGCTGTACAAATCAGCAACTGGAAAAGAGTAACGGCAAACGTCAGTGGTTTGCAAAAGAATATGCAACCAAATATATGGGTGGCCGATTTACCAATGGTGAATGGCAATGCTTTTAACTTCCGGCAGTTGTGGGTGAATGATGTAAAAGCTGTACGGGCAAAGTCTTCCAACGGAGATACGATGCTGCGCATTGTAAACTGGAACAAAGCTGAAGCTGCCTGTGTGATACCAACATTATCTTTTCTGAATTTAGATAAGACAAACGGGCTGGAACTGTTTATTCATCAATGGTGGGAAGTTGCCAGTCTGCGTGTAAAGAAAGTGCAGGTAATGGGCGACAGTACAAAACTGTTTTTTCATCAACCCGAAAGCAAAATTCAAAACGAACATCCCTGGCCTGCGCCGTGGATCAGTACCGAAACAGGTAACTCTGCATTTTATTTAACCAATGCACTGCAGTTCTTAGATGAACCGGGTGAATGGTATGCCGATGTTGCGAACAAAAAAATTTATTACTGGCCCCGCAGCAACGAAAACTTAGCAACGGCAAAAGTATTGGCGCCTTTTACTGAAACATTAATCCGTGTGGAAGGAACCATTGATGCGCCTGTAAAAAATCTGGTGATGGATGGTCTTTCTTTTCAGCATACAGGTTGGTTGCGTCCATCACTGCAGGGGCATGTACCACACCAGGTGGGATTATATATGACAGAAGCATACCGGTTAAAGCCTGCTGGAACAAAAGCAAAGCCGATGTTGGATAACCTGGCATGGATTGGCCGGCAGGCAGCAGCGGTTGAAATGAGTTATGCTGTGCGTACAAGAATTAAGAACTGTTCTTTTCTTCATTTGGCGGCAACTGGTATTGATCTGAAAAAAGGTGTGCAGGATAACATGACGAAGAATAACCTGTTCAGCGATATTGGTGGTACAGCCATCTTAGCCGGTAATTATGGTGACGAAGGAAGAGAAATTCATTTGCCGTTTAACCCGAAAGATAACAGGGAGAAATGTGATGTGATTTTCATTGAGAATAATTTTATTACCAATGCCACGAATGAAGACTGGGGCACGGTGGGTATTGGCTGTGGTTTTGTAAGCAGAACAAGTATCCGTCACAATGAAATTGAAAATGTATCGTACAGCGGTATCAGTCTGGGTTGGGGTTGGTCGCCCGAAGAAAATATGATGAAAGGTAACCGGATTGTTGCCAACAAAATTCATCATTACGGCAAATGGAATTACGATTGTGCCGGTATCTACACATTAAGTGCACAGCCCGGTTCGGTTATTGAAGAAAATTATATTGACAGTATTTACAAATCACCCATTGCACATTTGCCCTCGCACTGGTTTTATATTTATAACGATGAAGGTTCTTCGCACTTCACTGTAAAAAATAACTGGACACCTTCACAGAAGTATTTACAGAATGCCAATGGTCCGGGTAATGTGTGGAGTAACAATGGCCCGCAGGTGCACGACAGTGTAAAACAAAATGCCGGGTTAGAAAAACGGTTTCAATACTTAGCAGCGAATAAAACACCAAAGCTCCGGGCAATTAACGAAGAACATAACGAAGTAATTGAACTGGTGGTGAAGGATGGACAAACACTGGATATAACAAAGCTGAAACAATTACTTGCGCAGAACAATATGGACAGCAGCGCCATTTATCAATGGCAGAATCATTATGTCATCTTTAGTAAAGTGCAGGATTTAGGTGTGATGGAAGGCAGGCTGCAGAATCATTTTCCAGAAGCAGTGGTGAAGGCTTATCACAATATGTTTTATGAGTTTAGTAAGAAGAAACATTGTACAGATAAAGCGGTAGCAAAAGAATGGGAGCATATTATTCTTACTGCCAATCTTGTTGCAGATAAAAAACTGCAGAAAGAATATTTGAATTATCATGCCACACAGTTTGAACAATGGCCTGAAGTAGCAAAAGGTTTTTGTAATGCAGATTTTCAGCAGTTGTTACTGTTCAGGAATGGACGTCAGTTAATGTTGGTGATCAGTATTCCCAAAGGTGAAAGCCTTGATCATCTCAACCCGAAAACAACGGAGAACAATCCAAGAGTGGATGAATGGAATAAGATCATGAAAAAATACCAGGAAGGAATTGAAGGAACAAAGAAAGGAGAGACCTGGGTGTTTTTGGAAAAGTTATAAGTAGTAAGTATTAAGTTATAAGTAAAACAGTAACAATGTTGACAATCGGAATTTTAGGAGTTGGTGAAGGACGCAGTACAATTTCTGCAGTGATTAACAGTAATAAGCTCCGGCTGAAAATGATCTGTGATAAAAATCTTGAACTGGTCAGGCAACGGGCTGATGAGTTTAAAGTGTATGAATACACAACAGAGTATGAAGACCTGCTGAACGATGCAGAGATTGACATCATTGCGATTTATACGCCCGATCATTTGCATGCCGATCATATCAAACAGGCATTGCTGAGTGGTAAGCATGTTGTTTGCACCAAACCTTTTATTGATGATTTAAGCAGGGCAAAAGAATTGCTTGATCTGCAACAACAAACTGGTAAGAAAGTTTTCGTTGGGCAAAGCTCCCGTTTCTTTGAACCTTACAGGCGGCAGCGCAAAGATTTTGAAGCTGGCGAAATTGGTGAACTCATTACGATCGAAAGTCATTACAATGCTGATCACCGCTGGTTCCTTGAAAAGAAATGGGCATTGGAAGATTCATTCAAGTGGTTGTATGGCGGTTTGAGTCACCCTGTTGATTTTATCCGGTGGTATTTACCCAACATCGAAGAAGTGATGGGTTATGGAATGATCAGTGCAAACGGTAAAGCAGCCGGTTTAAAAAATGAAGACACGATGCACTTCATCTTTAAAGCAACTGATGGCCGAGTTGCAAGAGTGAGCGGAACATATACAAGTCCTACGCAACCGGTGAAGCGTGACAGCGGTATGACCTGCATCCTCCGTGGTACAGAAGGAGCATCGCAGGCTGATTATCATGAACTGCGTTATTCCATCACCGATAAAACAGGCGAAGAAAAAATTATTCACTGGGGCGATGCTACATTGAAATATTATTTCCGTTTTGAAGGACAAAGTCATCACGCAGGCGAGTATCAAAACTACTTGGAATACTTTGTTGATTCGATTGAACAAGACTTCACGGCTTATCCTGATATGAAAGAAGGAATCGGAACAGTTGCATTGTTACAGGCGATGGACAGGAGTTTGAAGACGGGTGTGCCGGTGAAAATAATGGAGATATTAGCAAGTTATGAGTTATAAACTATGAGTTATGAGTGGAGGAAAAAGTGTTTTGAAAGATAAATCTTTTGCTTTTGCAGTGCGGATTGCAAAAGTGTATAAACATTTGTCGGACTCAAAAAAAGAATATGTTTTAAGTAAGCAGTTACTCAGGAGCGGAACTTCTGTTGGAGCGAACATACGGGAAGCAAATAATGCAGAAAGTACAGCAGACTTCATTCATAAACTTTCCATAGCACAAAAAGAAACGGATGAAACTTTATATTGGCTTGAGATAATGAGTTCAATCGATCTTCTAACAAAGAAGGAATATGATTCATTAAATGCAGATGCATTGGAATTATTAAAAATGATCCGAAGCAGTATATTAACTCTGAAAAAGAAGCGAAACAACTCATAACTCATCATTCATAACTCATAATTATTAAGTGAACGAAATCTATAATAAACTAACAACGCTTGATTTTGCCATCGTCGCAATTTATTTGATTGCATTGCTGGTAATTGGTTATGTTGCCAGTTTCCGCAACAAGAAAAAAGACGAAACATTGTTTCTTGCCAGTCATTCATTAAACTGGTACAACATTGGTTTTAATATGTGGGGAACAAATGTTGGCCCTTCATCTTTACTTGCCTTTGCAAGCATTGGTTTTTCTGCAGGCATTGTTGGCGGAAATTTTGAATGGTATGCTTTTGTGTTTCTGTTGTTACTGGCAATGGTGTTTGCACCCCGTTATATTGCAAGCAAGGTAACCACCATGCCTGAGTTCATGGGTAAACGTTATGGCAAAAGCACGCAGGATATTTTAGCAGGATATGCACTCATTAAAATTCTGATCAGCTGGCTGAGTTTAGGTTTATTCAGCGGCGGAATTCTGGTGAGGCAGATATTAGGTATTCCCATGTGGCAATCAACAATTGTATTGGTTGCATTCTCCGGTTTGTTTACGTACATGGGTGGATTAAAAGCCATTGCAAAAGTGAATGTGTTCCAGATGATTTTGTTGATTGTTGTATCACTTGCATTAACGTATATCGGCTTTCAGAAAGTGGGAGGCATTACAGCTTTGATTCAAAAGACCCCCGGTCATTTCTGGAACTTAATTCATCCTTCATCCGATCCCGGTTATCCGTGGCATGCATTGTTGCTGGGTTATCCAGTATCGGCTGTTGCATTTTTTTGTACTGATCAAAGCATGGTTCAAAGTGTGCTGGGTGCAAAGAATTTAAAACAAGGACAACTCGGTGTAAACTTTATCGGTTGGTTGAAGGTATTGGCCTTGCCCATGTTTATTCTGCCGGGCATTTTATGTTTTGCATTGTATCCTGACCTTACTGATGATAAGTTAGCCTACATGACCATGGTGACCAATTTATTTCCTGCAGGATTGAATGGGTTGGTGATTTGTGTGTTGATTGCTGTGCTGGTTGCAACCATTGGCTCATCTTTAAATGCGTTGAGTACTGTTTTTACAAAAGATATTTATGTCAACAACATGAATCCGCAGGCAACAGTGAAACAACAGATCAATGTTGGTCGCTATACTGTAATTGCCGGTTGTGTGCTGGCGGTGTTGATGGCCATTGCATTTGATAACATCAAGGGAAAAACGCTCTTCGATATTTTTCAATCGATCTTAGGTTACCTGGCACCACCACTTGCTGTTACATTTTTACTGAGTGTTTTCTGGAAACGTACAACCAAGCTTGCTGTGAACATCATTTTATCAGCAGGCTCTGCATTCAGTTTGTTTGTCGGTATGCTCAATCTCTGGATCTTACCTCCTGATGCAAAGACGGGTGAAAACAGCTGGTGGCCTCATTACTTCCTGATTTCATTTTACATTTTTGCTGTATTATTTTTAGCTGCAATTGTGATTTCATTGCTCGGTAAAAACAAAGTAACTGCTGCCATTGAAACTGAAGCTTTACCAAAAACAGATAAGCAGGTGAAAATCCTGTTTGTTTTATTAGGACTTGTTATACTATCTCTTTACATCATTTTTAACGGACATTAAATAAACATATGGAACTTAAAAAAGGAAGTTTAAAAAGTACGATTGCTGTATCGCTCACAAATTACCTCGATGCCGGAGCAATTGTGGCAGGTGCAAGCGGATTAACTCTTTGGCAAAATTATCTTGGTCTTAACGAAGGGCATCTCGGTTGGTTGAATGCGATTAGTGCCAACTGCTTCGGTGCAGCTATCGGCGCCATTTTCGGTGGCTTTCTGGCCGACAAATACGGAAGAAAAACCATATACACCTATAACATGCTGCTGTATATGCTGGGCATTGCCATTATCATGTTCACAGTTAACTTTCCTATGCTGTTGGCCGGTTTCCTGGTTACGGGTATTTCAGTTGGAGTGGGTGTTCCTGCTTCATGGACATATATTTCAGAAAATTCGGAAGTGGGTAAGCGTGGAAAGAATATGGGTATTTCACAGTTTGCCTGGGGAGTAGGTCCAATGATTATTTTAATCCTGGGAATGCTACTTGCTCCCGGTAAAGCAGATGCTTCGGCCGGTGTTTTATTTGAGTATGTACAAAAAATTGCTGCGTTCTTTATTGGTAACGATGCAAGCATTGACGCTATCAATGTATTCAGCAGCCGTATTATTTTCGGGTCTTTGTTTGTTGTGGCGTTCATCGCATGGACTTTGCAACGGAAACTTAATGAATCGAAAGACTGGGAAGAAGCACAAAAATTGCAAACCAAAGAAAAGCAACCAGGCGTTTTCTCATCGTTTGGTACGCTTTTTACCAACAAGGTGAATATCAAAACCATGCTTTTCCTGGCAGGTATTTACATCAGCTGGAATATGGTGGCTTCAGTGATGGGTTTCTTTCAACAACATATTTATGAAACTGCAGGTGGTCTTTCCAACGGGCAGGCCAATATGATTTCATCAGTACAATGGATCGTGATTATTGCAGTAACGTATTTTGGCTTTGCTATGCTGGTTGATAAAGTCAATCAGCGCTGGCTTTATGTCTTCGGCACATCGATAGGTATAGTGGCCTGGTGCATTCTTATTTTTATAGGCATAAAAAATTTAGTAGCGCTATGGACTTTCACCATTCTTTGGGGTATACATGCCGGCATAAGCGTGCAGGCATTTTATGCGCTTTGGGCTTCGGAACTTTTTCCTGCCAAATACCGGGCAGCTGCGCAGGGTATTATGTTCTTTGCCGTTAGAAGCGTAGCAGCAGTATGGGGATTGGGTTTTGTTCATATTTATGGCGAAAACGGAGAAGGGTTTTATACTGCAGCCTACATTATGATCGGGCTGCTGCTTGTGGCACTGATCATCGGAACGATCTGGACACCAAAAACCCGTGGCAAATCATTGCAACAAATAACCAAAGAAAGATACGGACAGGATATTTAAGTGATGAATGCTGTGCCTGAATAACGCAAGCAAGTAATACGAAGTAGATAACAGCGAAGCAATTAACGTGAAGCGAATGAATAACTCTTTTTTACCGGATACTTTTTCTGCAGCAACCTGGATATGGTATCCCGGCGATTTTGAAATAGTGCTGGCGAACAAAATGCAAAACCGCCGTACAGAACGTGGTACTTTTTTTCCTGTGTTCTGGAAAATCGATAGCCATTATGTGTTGATGGATTTTCATAAAGTGTTTGATGTGCCTGAACAGGAGACAGTAGACATTTACGTAGAAGGTGAATACAATGTAAAACTTGATGGGAAAGCATTTGAAGGTAGTCCGAAACAGATTAATGTTCCTGCTGGTAAACATAAAATCAATATCAAAGTATTTAACCAGGCTAATGTGCCTGCTGTATATGTAAAAGGAAAAACAATTGTGTCGGATGCTACATGGCTGGTAACATTTGAAGACAAAGAATGGATTGATGAAACAGGAAAAGCATCTGACATCTCTTCCACCAAATGGCTCAATGCAGGAAGCTGGAATTTTAATTCACCCTCACAATTGCCTTCTCAGTTTGCATTGCCTGTAAAAGGACAAACAGCAGTATCGACTGAAAAGGGAAATAATTCCATGCTGGTTGATTTTGGAAAAGAAACATTTGGGTTCATCAAACTACACGGATTAAAAGGTAAAGGCCAACTATCTGTTTACTATGGCGAATCAAAAGAAGAAGCACTGTCAACAAAACATTGCGAAACATTGGATAGAGTAGAAGTAAGCAGCACAGAGAAGAAAGATCAAATGATGAAACTGTCGAAAGCCTATCGTTTTGTAAATGTGCAATACGATGAAGGCGTAACACTCGATTCGGTTTCGATGTTGTATGAGTATGCTGATGTAAAAGAACGTGGCAGCTTTGCCTGTAACGATGAAGAGATCAACCGCATTTACGATGTAGCGAAATATACGTTTGAATTAAACACAAGAGAATTTTTCATTGATGGTATTAAGCGTGACCGTTGGGTATGGAGTGGTGATGCCTACCAGAGCTATCTCATGAACTATTATCTCTATTTCGATAGCGAAACAGTAAAACGTACTACGTATGCCTTGCGTGGTAAAGATCCGGTAACAGGTCACATCAACACCATCATGGATTATACGTTCTTCTGGTTCCTGGGCATTTATGATTATTATCTCTACACAGGTGATAAAAGTTTTATTGCTCAGAACTATGATCGTATGAAAACGCTGATGGATTATGTGCTGGCAAGAAGAAATAAAGATGGTTTAATGGAATGGATGTCCGGCGACTGGATTTTTATTGACTGGGCTGCCGGACTCAGCAAAAAAGGCGAAGTGAGTTTTGAACAGTTGCTGCTTGCACGCAGTCTTGAAACAATGGCTTTGTGTGCAAACATTGCTGATGATAAAGATGCAGCAACACAATACAACACATTGGCTGCTGATATGCGCAAAAAATTGTTCGAGATTTACTGGAACGACGAGAAGCAGGCGTTGGTGCACAGCCGTGTGGATGGCAAGCAAACAGAAAATGTAACCCGTTATGCCAACATGTTCTCCATCTTCTTTGATTATTTTAACCAGCAACAAAAGAACCAGGTAAAAACATCGGTGCTGTTGAATGATGATATTCAAAAGATCACCACACCTTACATGCGCTTTTATGAACTGGAAGCATTGTGTGCGATGGGCGAACAGTCTTATGTGTTGAAGGAAATGAAAGATTACTGGGGCGGCATGTTGAAACTCGGTGCAACAAGTTTCTGGGAAGAATACAATCCTTCCAAAGAAGGTGCTGAACATTATGCCATGTATGGTCGTGAATTTGGAAAAAGCTTATGTCATGCATGGGGTGCAAGTCCCTTGTATTTGCTGGGAAAATATTATCTCGGTGTAAAACCAACAGCACCCGGTTATGCAAGTTATGCGGTGGAACCAAACTTAGGTGGCTTGGAATGGATGCAAGGCAAAGTGCCCACGCCAAATGGAAATATTGAATTGTATGTAAGCACAACGCAAATAAAAATTACAGGCGCAGCAGGAACAGGTGTGCTGAAGCTGAACAGTAAAACAAAACCGGTTTGTAACGAAGGCGTGGTTACTGATAAAGGCAACGATAATTACGAATTGATTGTAGAGAAAGGAAAGAATTATACAGTTAATTATAATTAGTACCCTTTGTGTAAACATGGTGTTCTTAGTGATATAAAAAATAACAAATGAAAAAGTATTTAATCATAGCAGGATTGTTTTCGTCGCTGAGTGCAGTGGCGCAAAATGGTTTGGTAAACACACAAGGCAGTGCGCATGCAAAGCTCACCAGTGTTGGCATCAGTGATGTTAGCTGGACAAAAGGTTTCTGGGCTGAACGTTTTGCTGTTTGTCGTGATGCTATGCTGCCACAACTCTGGCAAACCTATACCAGCAAGGATATTTGTTATTCGTTTCAGAATTTCAGAGTGGCTGCGGGTTTAGATACCGGTCGCTTCCGTGGCCCATCGTTTCATGACGGTGATTTTTACAAAACACTGGAAGCAGTTGCAGCGATGTATGCCAATACAAAAGATAAAAAGCTGGAAGCATTGATGGATGAAGCTATTGCCGTGATCGGCAAAGCACAGAAAGATGACGGTTATATTTATACGAAGAACATCATCGAACAAAAGAAAACCGGTAAGGATAAAATGTTTGATGACCAGTTGAGTTTTGAAGCTTACAACTTTGGTCATTTAATGACGGCCGCCTGTGTGCATTATCGTGCAACAGGTAAAGCAACTTTGCTCAACATTGCAAAGAAAGCAGCCGACTTCCTGATTGAGTTTTATGCCACAGCAACACCGGAGCTTGCACGCAATGCTATTTGTCCATCGCATTACATGGGCTTAACCGAATTGTACCGTACAACAAACGAAAAAAAATATCTCGATCTCGTCATTCATCTCATCAACATCCGTGGTACGGTTGAAGGAACGGATGATAACAGTGACCGTGCACCTTTCCGTGAAATGAACAAAGTGGCCGGGCACGCAGTAAGGGCTAATTATTTATTTGCAGGTGTGGCCGATGTGTATGCCGAAACAGGCGATGAAACATTAATGAACACGTTGAATAAAATGTGGAACAATGTCATCAATACTAAAATGTATATCACCGGTGGTTGTGGTGCGTTGTATGATGGTGTGAGTGTGGATGGTACTTCGTACAAACCGGATACCGTACAGAAAGTGCACCAGAGTTACGGAAGGGATTACCAGCTGCCCAACTTCAGTGCACACAATGAAACCTGCGCCAACATCGGTAATGTGTTATGGAACTGGCGGATGTTTTTGTTAACAGGCGAATCGAAGTATGCAGATATTGTTGAGCTTGCTTTGTACAACAGCGTTCTCAGTGGTGTAAGCATGGACGGTACGAAATATTTTTATACAAATCCACTGGCATCCACAGTAAACTATCCGTATCATCTGCGTTGGGAAGGTGGACGTATTCCTTATATCAGCAAATCGAATTGCTGTCCGCCGAACGTAGTGCGTACCATTGCTGAAGTAAACAATTACATGTACAGTATTGGTGAAAAAGGTTTGTATGTAAATATGTATAGTGGTAATACACTTGCAACAGAATTGCATGATGGTACAAAGATCAAACTGGAACAAACAACTAATTATCCGTGGGATGGAAAGATTGTAATCACAATTAAAGAAGCAACAGCTAATCCTGTAAATATTTTTTTAAGGATACCGGCATGGTGCAAGGGATATTCTCTGAGCATAAACGGTTCTTATCCGAAAGTAAGAGATACGGAAGCTGGTTATGTAATAGCAGGACGAAAATGGCAAAAAGGAGATAAGATCGAACTGAATATGAATATGCCTGCAACACTCATTGAAAGCAATCCATTGGTGGAAGAAACAAGAAACCAGGTAACGGTGAAGCGTGGGCCAATTGTATATTGTTTAGAGTCGGCAGATTTGCCACAGCAGAAAGTTTTTGATGTGGTGATCCCTGCCAATATTAGACTGCAACCAATCCCAATGAAAATTGATAACGGGAATATGATGGCATTAAAAGGCGAAGCAAGATTGATTGAACAGAACCAGTGGAACAATACATTGTATAAAGAAGTAAATACAAAACTCAAACCGGTAACGATTAAACTTATTCCGTATTACGCATGGGCCAACCGTGGTAAAACAGATATGACAGTTTGGTTGCCGTTGATGCGATAGCCACGAAGGCACGAAGACAGAAAGCCTGCCTGGCGGCAGACAGGAAACACAAAGAAAAAACAGATAAATAAAACCTAACCCGTCAGTGGTTGTATATCATGACGGCGGTTTGCAGAATTTTAAAATAAAAACTTAGAGCTGCATAGTGCCTTAGAGCCTTTGTGGCAAATAACATGGAACGGATAACAGCAACATATTATATCGAAACGCCGTATGCACCTGAAAAAGCTGCAGCAGTATTAGCAGGAGAGCAATCATCGGGAACATTTGTCGCAGTGCCCGGCGAAACAGAAGAATTAAAACAACGCTTTGCAGCAAGGGTGGAATCAGTTGAAGTACTGGAAACAGTAAATGAACCTGCTATTCCCGGTGCAACAAGCAAGGATGGTAAGTATCATCGTGCAATTGTAAAAGTATCGTGGAGTATTGAAAACTTTGGTTACAATCTTCCCGTGATGGTTTCAACATTGCAGGGAAATTTATATGAGATCACACAGTTCACCGGTTTAAAACTGATGGATATTGATCTGCCTGCATCATTCGGCAACCAGTTCAAAGGCCCGGCTTTTGGTATTGAAGGTTGCAGAACATTAACAGGTGTGCAGGATCGTCCGTTAATCGGCACCATTATCAAACCATCCATTGGTTTGTCGGTTGAACAAACAGCTTCGATGGTGAAAACATTGGCTGAAGCAGGAATTGATTTTGTAAAAGATGATGAACTGCTTTCTTCATCTGCCAATTCAAACTTCAATGACCGTGTTGATGCCGTAATGAACGTCATCAATGCACATGCAGATAAAACGGGAAAGAAAGTGATGTATGCTTTCAACATCAGCGGTGAAGTGGATGAAATGCTGCAACGCTATGAGAAGATTGTCAACAGTGGAGGCACCTGCGCCATGATCAGCATTAACAGTGTTGGTTTGGCAGGTGCAAAAAAAATCATGGATCAACGGCAACTTGCTGTACATGCACACCGCAACGGCTGGGGAATGATGACAAGACATCCTTTGCTGGGAATTGATTACAAAGCGTATCAAAAAATTTGGCGCATGGCTGGTGCAGACCAGATGCATGTAAACGGTATTGGTAATAAATTCTGGGAGAGTGATGATAGTGTAGTGTCGTCAATTGAAGCATGTTTAACAAAAATGTTCGGTCATAAAACTGTGGTGCCGGTTGTTTCATCGGGTCAGTGGGGCGGACAGGCTTTTGAAACTTACAGAAGAACAAAGACCGTTGATCTGTTGTACATGGCCGGTGGCGGCATCATGGCTCACCCGATGGGTGCAGCAGCAGGTGTTGTGGCGTTGCAGCAGGCGTGGAAAGCAGCAGTTGATGGATTAACACTGGAAGATGCAGCAAAGCAATACAAAGAGTTTGCAGCAGCAGTGGAGAAATTTGGGTAAAAGTAACAGGGCTAAAGCCCTTATGAATTATATTTTCAATTGCCCCGTCCTTAAGGGCGGGGCAATTGAAAGCCACAGAATAAAAGGGCTTTAGCCCTGCTTAGCAAAACCAATATGAGTTTGAACAACAAACAAAACATATTACTCGCATTTTACGGTGATGATTTTACCGGCAGCACTGATGCACTGGAGTTTATTACAAAAGCCGGAGCCAAAGCTGTGTTGTTTATTGAACCGCCCACAGCAGAACAGTTAAAGCAGTTTCCGGATATTGATGTTATTGGTGTGGCTGGTAAAACAAGATCATTGTCGCCTGCAGAAATGGAAAAAATCCTGTTACCGGCTTTTCAGCAACTGAAAGCAAGCGGTGCAAAGCAGGTGCATTATAAAGTATGTTCTACGTTTGATTCATCAGCAACTGTTGGAAGTATTGGCAAAGCAATTGATTGTGGTGCTGAAGTGTTTCAGCATAAATTAATTCCTGTATTGGGGGGTGCTCCATTGCTTGGACGTTATTGTGTGTTTGGAAATTTGTTTGCACGCATGGGCATTGGCAGCAATGGAAATATTTACCGGCTCGATCGTCATCCATCCATGAGTAAACACCCGGTTACACCTGCTGATGAAAGTGATCTGCGTCTGCATATCGGCAAACAGACAACAAAAAAAATTGGGCTGATTGACTTAGTACAGATGCAGCAACCTGTTACTGAATGGAAGAATAAATTATCAGTTGAAGAAGTTGTGTTGATTGATGCGATGTATGAAGAGCAGCTGGTTTTGGTTGGTGAATGGATAGATGGGCTTGATGAAAGCAGAACAGTGTTCAGTGTTGGAGGTTCAGGTGTAGAAGCAGCATTAGGCAGCTACTGGAATAAAAAAGGTTTACTGAATGAAGTGACAGAATGGAAGCAGCTGGCTAAGGCAGAACCTTTGCTGGTGATCTCCGGCAGTTGTTCGCCCGTTACTGCTGCTCAGATTGAGTGGGCGAAGGAACATGGTTTTGAAGAAGTGATTATTGATGCAGTTGAGATTTGTGAAGAAGAAGTGATGGATGCAGCTGTCATGAATCATGTAGCAGTACTGTTACAGAAAAAGAAAAATGTCATCGTTCATACAGGAACCAAACAACCGGAAAATCTTTCATCGGAAAAACTGGGAACTGCGTTGGGCACTATTGCAAAACATGCAGTGAAACATTCGAATTTAAAACGTGTGGTGATTGCCGGTGGCGATACCAGCAGTTATGCAGCAAGGGCAATGGATATTGATGCGGTTGAAATGATTGCATCATTCGTAAGTGGTGCGCCTTTGTGCAAAGCTTATTCAACGGATAAAAAGATGAATGGTCTGCAGGTGAACTTTAAAGGCGGACAGGTGGGGGGTGAGAATTATTTCGGACTCTTTTAGCCACGAAGACACAAAAACACAAAGTTCACTAAGACATTGAGCTACTTTGAGCCTTCGTGACTTTGTGGCAAATAAGATCAATAGAATTACAGAACGTACAAGTGAGTGACACAACAAAAGTTAAACAGAAAAGTAAAAGCTGATTCAATAAAAAATAAAAACGAAAATAAAGATGCCGGAAAAAACTTTAGGACTCATACATACATCAGCAACATTAGTGCCTGTGTTTGCAGAGTTGTGCAGCAAGTATCTGCCTGGTGTGAAAACATTCAACATTGTGGATGACAGTTTAATCAAGAACACCATTGCCCGTGGAGCACTTACTCCCGATACATCAAAGCGGGTGGTGAATTATGCCGCATCGGCACAGGAAGCAGGCGCTGATTATATTTTGTTCACCTGTTCATCGATTGGTCCGGCCGTTGAAACAGCAGCAACATTAACAGGCGTACCTGTGTTGCGTGTGGATCAACCGATGGCAGACAAAGCAGTGCAGACAGGAAAAAGAATTGGTGTGATTGCAACTTTATCAACCACATTAAATCCAACAAGTGATTTAGTGATAAGAAGGGCGGCTGTTGCAGGAAAAGAAATTGAACTGAAATCTGTTTTATGCGAAGGTGCATTTGAAGCATTGATGAGCGGAGATGCTGCAACACACGACAAAAAAGTGGGTGATGCATTAAAGCAATTGGTGAATGAAGTAGATGTAATTGTATTGGCGCAGGCAAGCATGGCAAGAGTGGTGGATACATTAACCGAAGCAGAAAAGAAAGTGCCGATACTGGCCAGTCCGCCGGTGGCAATGGAGTATTTGAAAACAGTACTGGCCCCCTAAATCCCCCTGAAGGGGGACTTAGAAGCACCCTGTATTTGCAACGGGTTTTAACTGATTGAATTTGCTGAATAAAAAATAGAAAGATCAAGTGGTAGACATCGTGTTGAATAAAATTTTAAAGCACCGCCTCACCCCTTTAGGGGAAGAGGGAGGGAGAAAGGGCTTATGAAGAAATATTTTCTGTACATATCGCTCCTAAGTATTGTACTTGTTGTTGCAGGTGTTGCAACGCAGCATGAATCATTGTACAAACCTTTTGCATTAATCACAGCCATGAGTTTAGCAATTGGTTTGGGATCAGTGCCATCGTTAAAAGGTTATCAATACACAGCATGGATTATTACAGCCGTTGTTGCAGGAATGATTTTTCCTGAAGCATTTAAAAGCTGGGGCAGTGTAAACCTGCGGGATAAGACATTAATACTTGTCATCATTCAGCTGGTGATGTTTGGCATGGGTACACACATGAGCCTGAAAGATTTCAGCGGTATTGCAACAACAGGAAAAGGTGTGCTGGTGGGTTTGTTCTGTCATTTTTCGGTGATGCCGTTAATGGGTTTATTACTCACAAAAGTTTTTCATTTTGAACCGGAGATTGCAGCTGGTATTATTTTGATTGGCAGTTGCAGCAGCGGTTTGGCAAGTAATGTGATGGTGTATCTGGCAAAAGCAAATCTTGTGCTGAGTGTAATTGTAACAGCTATGGCAACATTGGTTGCACCATTGCTGACTCCATTGCTGATGAAAACATTGGCAGGTACTTTGATTGAAGTGAAGTTTGTAGATATGATGATGGAGATTGTAAAGATTGTATTGGTTCCTATTGGTGCTGCATTGCTGCACGATTATTTAAAACGTGCAACAAAAGAGCAAGCAAAAAAAATATTCATTGCAGGAGCAATCAGTGCAGCGTGGATTGTATTGTTAGTCACAGTGCTGCAGAAAAATATAACAGATGTGCATGTACTGCAATCGGCCAATCTATCCGGCTTTTTTGCAGGAGCAGTTGTGGTGGGTATTCTGTATCATTTGTTGTACAACAAGTTTCCGCAATTAGATAAACTGATGCCGCTGATTTCGATGTTTGGCATTATTTATTTCACCACCGTAACAACAGCTGCAGGAAGGGAAAACCTGATGCGTGTGGGAGTGTTGTTGTTTATTGCTTCGGTCATTCATAATGCAGCAGGATATTTCTTTGGCTACTGGCTCAGCCGTTTGTTTGGTCTGGATGTAAATTCAAGCAGAACCATTGCTTTTGAAGTAGGTTTGCAGAACGGAGGTATGGCCAGCGGCATTGCAGGAAGTATGGGCAAGTTGGGAACAGTTGGTCTTGCAGCAGCAGTGTTTAGCCCTTGGATGAATATCAGCGGAAGTATATTGGCAAATTACTGGCGTAGAAAATCTGTTGAACCACAAATACACGAAGACACAAAAGAACACAAAAGTTAAACCGGCATATCATGAAGCGAATACTTGTTTTACTGTTGTTGATTGTTGCTTTCAATGCGAATGCACAGATCGAATATGCAAAACAAATGGCAGCAACCATCATGAAACAGTACCAGGATTCAATGGTGGTGAAAAAATATGCCAGTCACCTGGAACAGGATAAATTACCGGAAGGTAACCGTCCTGCAAACTGGAATTATGAAATTGGTGTGGTGCTGATGGGCTTTGAACGCCTGCACCAATTAACAAAAGATCAGACTTATATTGATTATACCAAGCACATTATTGATCATTTTATTACTGCCGATGGCAGCATCCGTACTTATGTAATGGATGAATACAACAGTGATAATATTCCTCCCGGCAGACAATTACTTCGTTTGTATGATTTGTATAAAGAGCAGAAGTATTTAACTGCTGCCACAACATTGCGTAACCAGATCAGCATTCAGCCACGTAATAAAGCCGGAGGCTTCTGGCACAAACTGAAATATCCATCACAAATGTGGCTCGATGGTTTGTACATGATTGAACCGTTTTATGCAGCGTATGCAGTTGTAAAAAATCAACCGGCAGATTTTACTGATATCATCAACCAGTTTGTGATCATGGAAAAATATGGTCGTGATGCAAAAACAGGTTTACTGTATCATGGCTGGGATGAAAGTAAACTGCAGGGCTGGGCAAATAAGCAAACAGGCGTTTCACCTGAGTTCTGGAGCCGCAGCATGGGCTGGTATATGATGGCATTGGTGGATGTGCTTGATTTTATCCCAAAAGATCATCCACGCAGGAAAGAGCTGATTGCAATATTAAACCGCACTTCAACTGCTGTTGTAAAATTCCAGGATGCAAAGAGTGGTGTATGGTGGCAGGTAACCGATAAAGCAAATAAAGAAAAGAACTACCTGGAATCATCAGGCACAGCCATGTTTGTATTTGCATTGGCCAAAGGCATACGCCTGCATTATTTACCGGCAAAATTTAATACAGCATTGCAGAAAGCATACAATGGAATGATCAAACAATTTGTAACAACCGATGCAAGTGGTCAATATCATTTCATCCAGGCTGTTGCAGGTGCAGGTTTAGGTGGTACACCTTACCGTGATGGTACGTATGAATATTATGTAAATGAGCCAAGAAGAGATGATGATCTGAAAGCCATTGGACCTTTTATACAGGCTTGTATAGAAATGGAGTTATTGAAAAAGAAAAACTAAGAACATGAAGATTGAAAATTTTGAACTGTTTACTGCAAAAGCAAAACTGAATAAACCTATTGCTGATGCCACACATACATTAACTGAAATATCGTTTATTGTTGTGCGCATTTATACCAAAAGCGGAACAATGGGCGAAGCATATTTATTAAGTTTTCAGTACAGTCCGCAGGCAATCATTGGTGCATTAAAAGACCAGGGGCAAAATTTAATTGGTGAAGATGTGTGCAATACTGTGAAAGTTTATACAGCTTTAAATCATACCAATGAATATTTTGGAAACGAAGGGATCAACCGCTGGGCACAGGCTGCATACAATATTGCCATGTGGGATGCATGGTGCAAAATTTTAAAACAACCTATTTGGAAAGTGCTGGGCAATTCAGCCAGAAAAATTCCTGCTTATGGCAGTGGCGGTTGGATCAGTTACAGCATTGATGAACTGGTGGATGAAGTAAAAGGTTATGCAGCAAGAGGATTTAAATCAGTAAAAATAAAAGTAGGTAAACCCGATTGGCGTGAAGATCTTGAACGTTTGCAGATTGTTCGTGAAGCTGTTGGCCCATCCATTAAAATCATGATGGATGCTAACCAGGGAATGAATGTGCCTGATGCGTTGGCATTGGCAAGAGCAGCACGTAACATCGGTATTCAATGGTTTGAAGAACCAATTGATCATGCCGATTATGAAGGTTACAGTATTCTGCGCAACCAGGCTGGTATTTCATTGGCAATGGGCGAGCGTGAATACAGTACAACTCCTTTGCGTGAATTATTAAAGCGTAATGCACTCGATATCTGGCAACCTGATATTTTGCGTTTGGGCGGAGTGGAAGCATGGCGCAACAGTGCTGCACTTGCCGGCGCATACAATGTGCCTGTGTTGCCGCATTATTACAAGGATTATGATGTACCGTTGCTTTCAACAATTCCCAATGGTGCAGGAACAGAATCATTCGACTGGATTGATCCGTTGATTGATAACCCCGTGAAGTTTGATGATGGATTTGCAGTGCCGCACGATGTGCCGGGCTGGGGCTTTACGTTTAAAAATGAATTTTTAACAGCAGTTAAGTAAGTATAATTATGTTATCAACTGAAGTACAGATGGCATCATCGTTGCGTCGCACACTTGTACGCCGGAATGTTTTGTTCAGCAAATGCAAAAAGCAAAAGTCAAAAATTAAAGGCTTGCATTTTTTTTACTTTTTACTTTTCACTTTTCACTTCTCCCAGGCTCAGCTGGTTGATAAAACCCCTGCACCTGTTCCTGTTGCACCTTCTGTTTACAACCGTGAACCATACGAAGATCCGTTGGGAAGCGGCATCAACAGGGAACTGTCGAGAGCAACTGCATATTCTTTTGCAAGCGTTGCAGATGCATTAACAAACGACAGGGAAAAAAGCGGTCGTTATATTTCATTAAATGGTCAATGGGATTTTGCATTTGCATTAAAACCAGGCGATGAGCCAAAAGATTTTTATAAAAGCAAAGTCAGTGGCTGGAAAAAAATTACTGTTCCTTCCAACTGGGAAATGCAGGGATATGATCAACCGATTTACAAGAGTGCGGTATATCCTTTCCGCCCTGTTAATCCACCTTATGTGCCGAAAGATTATAACGGTGTTGGTTGTTATCAAAAAACATTTACTGTGCCTGCTGAATGGAAAGACAAGAATATTTCTATTCATTTTGGTGGAGTAAGTTCTGCATATAAATTATGGATTAACGGAAAGTTTGCCGGTTATGCTGAAGACAGTTTTCTTCCAAGTGAATTTAATATCACACCTTATCTGCAGGAAGGAGAAAATGTAATTTCTGTTTGGGTCATCCGCTGGAGCGATGGAAGTTTTTTAGAAGACCAGGATCAGTGGCGTATGAGTGGCATTCATCGTGAAGTGTATTTAATGGCTGAACCAAAACTGCGTATTGCTGATTTCTTTTATCAAACAAAACTGGATAAAGAATACAAAGATGCAGTGCTGAGCATTCGTCCGAGAATTGAAAACCTTACCGGTCGTGAAATGAATGGTTATGTATTGAAAGCACAGTTGTTTGATGCAAACAACCAGCCGGTATTGACACAGCCATTGCAGAAACCAGCAGCTGAAATCATTAATGAAATTCATCCACGCCTCGATAGAGTAAAGTTTGGTCTGATGGAAACAACTATCAGCAATCCCAAAAAATGGAGTCCTGAAGAACCCAACCTGTATAAACTGGTATTGAGTCTTGAAGACAGTGCCGGAAATGTTCTTGAAGTAAAAACATGCAATGTTGGTTTCCGATCCATCGAATTCAGGAAGAGCGACAGCAAATTACTCATCAATGGAAAGTTAACTTACTTGTATGGAGTCAATCGTCCCGATCATCATCCAACAAGAGGCAAGGCATTAACAAGAGAAGATATTTTTCAGGATATAAAAACCATCAAGCAATTCAACTTTAATTGTATTCGCCTGTCGCATTATCCCAGCGATCCTTATTTGCTTGATCTCTGCGATCAGTTTGGTATTATGGTCATTGATGAAGCCAATCTTGAAACACATGGTCTTGGTGGTAAACTCGATCATGATCCGCAATGGACCGCAGCCTATATTGAACGTGTAAGCCGCATGGCGTTGCGTGATAAAAATCATCCTGCCATTGTTATGTGGAGTTTGGGTAATGAAGCAGGCAGCGGACCAAATCATGCAGCAATGGCCGGCTGGATCAAAGATTTTGATATCACCCGTCCTTTGCATTACGAACCTGCAATGGGCAGTCCAAAAGAAGAAGGTTATATTGATCCCAGCGATCCACGTTATTTAAAGAGCAATGATCATTCACACCGCATACAAAATCCGCTCGATCAGTATTATGTAGATGTGGTGAGCAGAATGTATCCGGCGTTATATACCGCACCTTTGCTGGCCAATCAACCTAACGGTGATCATCGTCCCATTTTCTTTTGCGAATATGCACATGCAATGGGCAACAGTGCAGGTAATTTAATCGACTTCTGGAATCAATGGCGCAATACGCCACGCATTATTGGCGGATGCATCTGGGAATTTAAAGACCAGGCATTGGAAAAAACTGGTGCAAATGGCGTGAAGTACTATGCGTATGGTGGCGACTTTGGTGAAAAGTATTACGATGATTTCACCATCAAAGGAATTATAACTGCCGATGGAAGACCAAAAGAAGCCATGTATGAATGCAAACGTATTTTTCAACCCATACAGGTTGAGTGGGCTGATTCAGTAAAAGGATTCATCCGCATCATCAACAGGAGTGAAGTAAAGAATGTGAATGCATACACTACATATATTTCTGTGAGAGAAGATGGAAAAATAATTTCCACGCAGCAGGTTGGTGGAATTGATGTGGCACCTGCAACTACTGTTGAGTTTCCAATTGCAAGATGGCTGCCGAAAACAAAAGCCGGTTCAGAATATCATGTTGAGGTAAAGTTTGTTTTGCAGAAAGCAACTGCATGGGCTGAAAGTGGATTTGAGATAGCATCGAATCAGCTGCAGTTAAAGAAAGCAGATATTAATCCCATTCAATCTAAATCATTTGGCAGGTTGTCTGTTACAGAAAGTCTGAATGGTATTTCAGTTACAGGAAAAAACTTCAATGTACGTATCATGAATACTTTTGGCGGAGGATTATCTTCTTATGTATACAATGGCAAAGAACAAATTGCCCAACCATTTTTACCGCATTTCAAACGTCCGCTTACTGATAACGACCGAAGAGGATGGAAGCCTCAACGTAAAATGAAGCAATGGTACGACTATGAATTAAAACCCACAGGCACAACGGTTGATCATTCTGCTTCAGGTGATCTGTTAATTAGTTCAAACTTCAGTTTAATCAATGACAGTGCAACTGTTGTTGTCAATTATACAATACATGAAGATGGTGTGATTAAAGTTGATTATACGTTAAAAGCAGATCAGCATCTGCCCAATATTCCCAAAGTGGGAATGCAGGGTGCAATCAACAACAGTTATAATCAGATTGAATACTTTGGTCGTGGACCTTACGAAAACTATATCGACAGGAAATATGGTTCTGATATTGGCCTTTACAATCAAAACATCAGCAATTTCATGGAGCCGTATGTTGTGCCGCAGGAAAATGGCAACCGAACCGATGTAAGATGGATGTACCTGTATCATCCTTCATCAAAAGATGGGTTGTTAATTGTTGCCGACAGTTTATTCAGCATGAGTGCATGGCCATATACGGAAGAAAATATTTCAAAAGCAAAACATACAACCGATTTAAAACCGGCAGGCTTTATTACACTCAACATTGATTTAATACAGATGGGCGTAGGTGGTAACGACAGCTGGAGCGATGTGGCTGCACCATTGGAGCAATACCAGATCAAAGCACAGAATTATCATTACAGTTTTTATTTAGTACCGTTTAATTCAAAAAAGAAATCAGCAGGTGAAAGAGCGAAAGAAATTAAATAAGGAAGGCACAAGAAAACAAGGAAGCAGGGCACAAGGGAAAACAAACTTCTTCTTTGTGCTTCTTAGTGTGCTTTGTGTCTTCGTGGCAAAAGTAAATGCACAGGTGCCGCAGGATGTTATGCAGAAAGTGTACACCGAAGTAAAAACGCCTTACAAATATGGGTTGGTTATTACTCCGCAAAACAGTTCTAAAAAAATTGATTGTCCTTCCGTTTTCCGCAAGGGCAATTCCTGGTTTATGACTTATATCCAGTTTGATGGTCGTGGTTATGAAACATGGATCGCCAAAAGTAAAGACCTTCTTCGCTGGACAACTCTCGGCCGCATCATGAGTTTCTCCGACACAACCGATTGGGATAATAACCAGAAGGCAGGATATATTTCTCTGCAGAATACAAAATGGGGAGGCAATTATCAACTGGAAAAATTTCAGAACAAATATTGGATGAGTTACATCGGTGGTAAAGATTATGGTTACGAAGCAGGCCCGTTAGCGATTGGTATTGCAAGTACTGCAAGTGATCCTTCAAAACCACATGAATGGAACCGTATGCAGCAACCGGTTTTGAGTATCGACGATAAAGATATTCGCTGGTGGGAAAACCGGAAATTATACAAGAGCACAGTCATCAGGGATAAAAGCAAATCACTCGGCAGTGAGTTTATCATGTATTACAATGCCAATGGCGACAGCAGCGGCAATAAACCCAAATGGCGTTGGTTTGAACGCATTGGTATGGCTGTGAGTGATGATATGGTTACATGGAAACGTTACCATGCTGATCCTGTGATGGAACATGGACAGGGCATTACCGGCGATCCTGTACTGCAGAAAATGAATGATGTGTGGGTGATGTTTTACTTTGGTGCATTCTGGACCGGCAGGGAAAAAGAAACCTTTAACCGTTTTGCCTGCAGTTACGACCTGGTTAACTGGACCGACTGGAAAGGCGATGATCTCATCAAACCATCGGAAGAATATGATGCGAAGTATGCACACAAAAGCTACGTGGTGAAATGGAAAGGAGTTGTGTACCACTTTTACTGTGCCGTCGATAAAAAAGATAACAGGGGCATAGCTGTCGCCACTTCTGTTGACAAAGGAAAGAGTAACTTAGCGTTTTGATTATTTGAAGTTGTTTGCTGATGTACAGAAAGATATTGTTATTGGTTTTGTTTGCCTGTTTGTTCTTAACAGATGTAGCGGCACAGAAAAGTATTGAACAAAATTTTCTCAATCCTCCGGCATCTGCAAAGCCATGGGTGTTCTGGTACTGGATGTACGGTTCCGTATCAAAAGAAGGAATCAAGGCCGATCTTGAAGCGATGAAACAGGTTGGCATTGGTGGTGCTTTTATCATGACCGTTCGTGATACTTCTTCCAGCATTCCTTTTCAGCCACAGGTACGTACACTTACTCCGGAATGGTGGAAGCTGATTGCTTTTACCATGAAAGAAGCAAAGCGGCTTAACCTGCAGATTGCCATGAATACATCCGACGGGTTTGAACTGGCAGGTGGCCCGTGGATTACGCCTGATAAATCAATGCAGAAATTAGTTTGGTCAAAAACATATGTAAAAGGTGGCGATACAAGTGTTATGAATCTTGCTCAGCCCGATACTGAAATTGATTATTATAACGATATTGCTGTGTATGCTTACCCTGCCAATTGCAGCAATGCTTTTCATGAAGTAACACAGGTTCCTTCTGTTACCACCAGCACAGGGGTAAAGGCAAGTTTTCTTTCTTTTCAGGCAAACAGCAGCGAAACATTCAAAAGTGATTCTGCCTGCTGGATTCAGTATAAATATCCCCGTTCTTTCACCTGTCGTTCCATAAAAATTCAATCAGCCGGAAATAATTATCAATCGCTTCGTTTAAAAGTGGAAGCAAGTGAAGATGGCGAAGATTTTAAAACAGTGGCGGTGTTGGAAGCTCCCCGTCATGGCTGGCAGGATACTGATGAAGATGTTACTTATTCTGTACCTGAAACTTCGGCCAGGTATTACCGTTTTGTTTACAACAAAGAAGGTTCAGAGCCGGGAGCAGAAGATCTTGATGCAGCTAAATGGAAACAATCGTTAAAAATCAAAGGCATTTATTTGAGCGATGAGCCGATGATTCATCAATACGAATCAAAGAACGGTTCTATGTGGCGCATCAGCAAAAACACAACACAGCAGCAGGTTCCTGTTCAACATGCTGTTCCGTTAAACAGCATCATCAACCTTACAGGAAAAATGGATGCTGATGGAAATCTGAAATGGTTGCCACCCGCAGGAAATAACTGGGTTATTGTTCGTGTTGGTCATACATCTAACGGTCATACAAACTATACGGCTGGTGCAGGGTTAGGTCTGGAATGCGATAAGTTTGATAAAGACATCATCACACTTCAGTTTAACAACTGGTACGCAAAAGCATTTGAACAAACAGATGAAGCAACTGCAAAAGAAGTGCTGAAACTGATGCATATTGACAGTTGGGAAAGCGGAAGCCAGAACTGGAGCAGCAGTTTTGCCAATGAGTTTAAACAAAGAAGGGGATATGATTTAATGCCTTACCTGCTTGTACTGACGGGTGTTCCCGTTGACAATGCAGAAGCATCAGAAAAAATATTGCACGATGTGCGGCAAACTATTGCAGAACTGGTTAGTGATGTTTTTTATAAAACACTTCATGAACTTGCCGCAACAAAAGGCAGCAGCTTCAGTTCAGAAAGTGTGGCGCCAACAATGATGAGTGATGGCATGATGTATTTTAAACACACCGATTATCCCATGGGTGAGTTCTGGCTCAACAGTCCCACACACGATAAACCAAACGATATGCTTGATGCTGTTCATGCAGCGCATATCTACGGAAAAAACATTGTACTGGCCGAATCCTTTACAACTGTACGGATGGACTGGACAGAACATCCCGGCAGTTTAAAAATCATTGGCGACAGAAACTTTGCTCTCGGCATTAATAAAATTGCGTTTCATGTGTTTACTCACAACCCGTGGATGGACAAAAAGCCCGGCATGTCAATGAATGGAGTGGGTTTATTTTTCCAGCGTGATCAGACATGGTTTAAACAAAGCAAAGTATGGATTGATTATTTAACCCGGTGCCAGGCTTTGCTGCAAATGGGTAAACCCGTTGCCGATATTGCTGTGTTTACCGGTGAGGAAGTTCCCCGCCGTTCGGTATTACCACAACGTCTTATAAATACGCTGCCCGGCATTGTTGGAAAAGAAAGAGTGGAATCAGAAAAGATAAGATTACAGAACAGCGGATTACCATTGAGAGAAATACCCGATGGTGTTCCCAACTCAGCAAACATGCCCGATGCGGAAGACTGGATTGATCCGCTGAATGGTTACATTTACGATTCATTTAATCCGGATGCATTGATGATGATGAAAGTGAAGAACGGGAGAGTGGTATTGCCCGGCGGGGCAAGTTATGCTGTACTTGTTTTCCCTGCTGAAGATGCGATGAATCCCAACAATACGGTTATGTCTGTTGCTGTGGCAAAAAAGATTCTGGAATTGCTCAAAGCCGGTGCAAAAATCATTATGGGCAACGAATATGCGACCGGGGCGGGGTTCAACGACAGTAATGCTGAGGTACAGAAACTGATGAAAGAAATAGTAAAGCCCGGTAAAAAAGGCAAACTGTTTCTTGCTCCTTATACTGATATAGATTTTGCAAAAATCGGTATTGAAAAAGATGTGGAGATCATCTCAAAAAATAAAACATTCCCCAATGCTTTTGCATGGACACACAGGAAAACTGCTGATGCAGATATTTATTTTGTTTCCAACCAAACAAATACATCTCAACAGTTTGAAATAAAGTTCAGGGATGGAAAGAATAAGTATGTACAATGGTTTGACCCTGTTACCGGAAGCAGTACAGATATGAGCTTAGGGCACAAAGGAAATTCTTTTACTGTGGGAGTTGGACCGGGAAATTCAAATTTTTATGTATTCAGGAAAACAAAGAACGCATCTAACTCCATGCAGGAACTTGTTAATGAAGAAAGAAAAGAAATTGATCTTTCTGCAAAACCGTGGACAGTTCAGTTTGATAAAAACTTTGGCGGGCCGGTTAAACCCGTAAAAATGGATGTGTTGAAAAGCTGGACATCTTTTCCTGATTCTTCCGTTCGGTTTTATTCAGGTACTGCAGTTTACAGCAACAGTTTTGAATGGAACGGCAATAACACACTGGTAAATTTGCAGATGGATTCTGTTTACAATATTGCCACCGTGAAAGTAAACGGTATTGATTGCGGAACATTTTGGACATATCCCTTTTCAGTTAATATTGCCAAAGCATTAAAGCAGGGAACAAATACCATTGACATTGAAGTAACCAACACCTGGCATAACCGCTTGATAGGTGATGAAACCCTGCCTCTTCACAAACGGATTACTTATACCAATGCGCCTTTCCGTTTAAAAAATAAACCGCTGCAGCCTGCGGGACTTGTGGGAGAGGTGAAGCTGATTGTGCAGTAAAGGATGGAAAACGGTTCACGGCTTGGCGATGGTGGGGCATTTGAAAAACGTCAGCCCAGCCTTTGCACAAAAGCCCAATAGTAGCACAAATGTTGAATTTACAACTGTCTGCCCCACTATTGCCAAACCGATGTTAGCTGCTGTAATTATTTTATTGTTATAGTTTCCCATTCAGTTTGTCCTTCGTTAAAATTACAAATTTGAAATTTGTCTTTGCCGATTTTTTTTACCAAGTCGCTATATTTTACTTTTGTCGGGTCTTTGGTCATTATGTCAAATGTCCCAATTCCGATTTCTTTCCAAGTGTCATTCTTTAAACTATAAATTCGTAAAGATTTATAACGGCTAGAACAAGATGAGTAAAAAATTCCAACTTCGTTTGTTCCGTCTTCGTCAATGTCTGTGCATACAAAGAAGTTGTCAGGGTGGCAACAATATGAGTCTGTGTAAAGCCTTGGTAAAGTTTTGTCGTAAAAGCAATACGATTCTCCATCGTCACAATAGTTAAAATTTGGAATTACAAGAACTGTGTCCTTTTGTTTAGTTGTCCTAATCCCTTTTACAATTCTAATTCCTTCAAATTCTTCTTTTAGTTCTGAATTTTTGTGAGAAAAGATGCCACAAGTGTCAGATTGATATTTTGAAAAATAATTGTCAATTACTCCAAATTTGTCTTTGAGTAAAGTGTCTTTTAAAAATTGCTTGTTTGAGTTGAATATAGAAGTCAAGCTATCATTTTTATATACTTGTCCATTGTCAGTTTTTGGGATTTCTGCAACACTCGTCTTGTCCTTCAAATTGCAGGAACTTGTCAGAGCAAAAGTTAATAAAATAGTTGCAAATTTTCTAATCATTGGACTGTCTCGGTATTATAGCAGCTAACTCAAAAATAGACGCAATAGATCAATTTTGCAAAAAACTGCTGCCTTGGTATAAATAATTACAAATGAGTATTTAAGGGGGGAGACAGTGAAGAATACGCATTACGCATTCTTCATTGTTTGTACCATTTAATAAGCAGTACAATACAAAATGCGTAGATATCTTTCCTGAAAAAGCTTTCTCTGCCTGTAGCTAATTGCTGCTTATCAAAAAAAAATTGTTATAAGCCAACTACCCACTACTACCGGTTACCGGTATCACATTACTCCCGGCTAAAACCTGCCTTTTTGCATTCAAAATATCTAAAATATCATTTTCACACACAACACCCGTCATAAGCTGTATGCAAGCGATCATACTCGTACAAAGTTCATCATACGTTGCAGAATGCCCATCATACAACATACAAAGGCCATTTTCTTCTGTCAGCCTTAATGTGCAATTTAATTCTTCCTGTTCCTGTACTTTTTGTTTACCCTCGGGTTGTTGAAGTATTTGTCTGCATTATTCGCATCGTCCTGCAGTTCTTCCAAAGGAACATCAATTAACTGGAGCTGTATCTGTTTTAAATCGGTTTTCAGCTTGGCGGTTTTTTGAAGTATATCGGGGTCTTTTTCGCCAATCAATGCATTTTCCTGGAGTATATATTCAAGCCGCCTGATGCTGGTACGTACCAGTGAAACAGAGTTCTGATCGTTTACTTTGTTGGGCGAAACTGCTTCCTTCACCGGTACAAGGGTAACACCCACAGCCGGGAATATGCGGCCAAGATTTTTTTGCTGGTCGTTGGTTGATGTGCTGAGGATTGTTCCTGCAAGGGCAGATGAAGAAGCCGTCATATCAAATGCAACTCTTGAATTTTTTGTTTTCCTGATCTTTTTATCCAAAGTGCGGAAGGTGTATTTCAGTGTAAGAATGTACCTGTTAAAATCGGCCGCCACTTTATCGTATTCTTGCTTTTTTAACGGGTAGTTGATGGCTTCGTGCACTACCAGTTGCACAACTGCCGTATCTCTGTTTCTGAATTTGTCGGAACCTGTAAACAATAACCGTACATTTCTTACTTTGCCGGGATCAGTGTCTTTCACAAAATCGTAAGGTGCCCACCATACAAATTCATCGCCGCATTTTGAAATAGGCGCAATGGTTTTAACGGGTATATTGCTTTCAAAGTTGAGAATTTCAATAGGGAAATTTCCGTTTTCGCAGGCAAGCTGAAAACGGATGGTATCGCCTTCATCTACATGCACGGTGTTTGAAACCGAAGGCCGGATTTTTGATGCAATGATTTCTGTATTAAAAAATACGATGGTAAAAAAAGTATCAACTTTATCGGTTGGGTTATTGAGGTTCTGCACACCCACCTGTACTTTGTATTCAGCATCGTACTTCAGTTTTCCTGAAAGGAAGTACGATTTGTCGGCCTTAAACGTAAGCAGGCCGTTGTCTTTGTTGATGCGAAGTCCCAAAGGAGAGTTTTTCAGAAACCAGTAATAGTTTTTCTGATCCTTATTTATTTCCAGCTTGTAGCTGAGCGAACTGTCTACATGCAATGTAAAATAAGGATTGATATTACGGATGCGTAATACAGTATCAGTAATCTGATTTGGGATTGTGTCTTTAACTTCCTGTGCTTTACCCGTTGATAAAACAACTAAAAACAGGAAAAAACTGATGATCTTTTTCATGCTGATATATGCGAATATACTTATGTCTTTGCAATGATAAACTCTTTTAACAAAAATCCCCGGTGTAAACACACCAGGGAGTAAAACCAAAACCAACTTGCCATTACTGAATTGAAATATGTTTGGCAGCTTCTTTTACTTCGGCAACTTTGGGCAGTAATAATTTTAACAGCCCGTCTTCATACTTTGCCTGGATGGCTTCTGTATTGATTTTGTCATCAAGAGTAAAGCTGCGTTTGAAACTCTGGAAATTAAATTCCCTGCGCACAACTTTTACATCATCATTCTTTACTTCTTCTTTCTTTTCATAGCTGATGGTGAGAAGTCCTTTATCCACCAGAATGTTGAAATCCTCTTTTTTACGGCCGGGTGCGTTTACTTCAAGATGGTAAGCTCCGGCAGTTTCAACAATGTTTACCGCAGGCGAAAACAGGTTGTTGACTGTTTTGCCAAATGCAGGCAACTCATTAAAGAACTCATCAAAGAAAGTGTTGATGTTTTTTTGAACCGGGTTGTGAACTTTTACTAATGTCATGATATTAATTTTTTATTGTTAACGAATTTGGTATGGATTCATCAAACGATGTTCCACCCGTTTTTTTGCGACAGTTGTACGGGTTTTGTTACCAGTTGTGCGACAAAAAGTCAATTAATTGTAATAATGTGCGACAAAATTTCCTGTTTTGATTACTGTTGTAACTTTTATTTTAATTTTGCCTTTTATCATAAAACAAATAATCAACTATGTATCCGGCAGAAATAGTAAATCCAATGAAGGAGGAAATGATTGAAGGTGGTTTTGATGAATTGTTGACTCCTGAAGCTGTAGATGCAGCATTAACACAAAAAGGCACAAGTTTAGTTTTCATTAATTCAGTTTGCGGATGTTCGGCAGGCAGTGCAAGACCAGGTGTTTTGATGGCTGTGAACAACAGCGGCAAACGTCCTGACCAGTTATTAACCAGCTTTGCCGGTTTTGATAACGATGCAGTGAAAAAAATCCGTGAACATTTGTTGCCTTATCCTCCAAGCTCACCATCCATCGCTTTGTTTAAAGATGGTCAGTTGGTACATTTTATCGAGCGTCATAATATTGAAGGACGTCCTGCGCAATTAATTGCACAAAATCTTATCAGTGCATTTGAAGAGCATTGTAATTAATTATTTATTTGATGAAGTAGATCCCCGGTAAACAGCCGGGGATTTTTTTTAATCAACGTTTTTGTTCTTAGATTGTGCATTCATTTACTAAACATTATAATTGAACAGCATGAAAACCCGCAGACAGTTTTTACAAACGGCAGGATTAATTACAACAGGATTAATGATTGATCATTCAAAACTTTTCGCCAAAGGAAATCTCTCTTTCGAATCAAAACGACCCCCGCTTGCCGAACGGAATTTTACCAGCAAAGCAGTTGAAGAAACCATTCTGCAGGTAAAAAAGCAAATTGCCAACCCTGAGCTGGCCTGGATGTTTGAAAATTGTTTTCCCAATACACTTGATACAACAGTTGATTTTGAAGTCATCAACGGAAAGCCTGATACGTATGTTATTACCGGCGATATTGATGCTATGTGGCTCCGTGACAGCACAGCACAGGTATGGCCTTATCTTCCTTTGCTAAAAAATGATAAGCCTCTGCAGGAATTGATTAAAGGTGTTATCAACCGCCAAACGAAATGTATTTTGCTTGATCCTTATGCCAATGCTTTTTATAAAGATGAAAACAAAATAAGTGAGTGGAAGGATGATATTACAAAAATGAAACCCGGCATTCATGAACGTAAATGGGAGATAGACAGTTTATGTTATCCCATCCGCCTTGCACATGGTTACTGGAAAGAAACAGGAGATGTTACAATGTTCGACAGTAACTGGAAACAGGCCATGCGTCTTGTATTGCAAACATTCAAAGAACAGCAACGGTTAAAAGGTCACGGGCCTTACAGTTTCCAGCGTACAACAGCATGGGCAACTGATGGTGTTCCGTTAAGTGGCTATGGTTATCCGGTTAAGCCCAATGGTTTAATCTGTTCTACATTCCGTCCGAGCGATGATTGTACTTTGTTTCCATATCTTATCCCAAGCAACCTGTTTGCAATCGAAGTACTGGGCAAACTTGCCACTTTGCTTGCATTGCCTGCAGTAAATGAAACAAAGCTTGCAAACGAAGCGTTGGAATTGCAGCAGCAGGTAAAGAAAGCGTATCTGCAGGATGGTATTGTAAATCATCCAAAGCTTGGAAAAATTATTGCGTTTGAAGTAAATGGTTTTGGCAGTTTTCATTTAATGGATGATGCGAATGTGCCTTCATTATTATCGTTACCATATTTAGGAGCAGTAAAAGCAAACGATCCGCTTTATTTAAACACAAGAAAAGTGGTATTGTCGGAAAATAATCCATTCTTCTACAAAGGAAAAGTAGCCGAAGGAATAGGCGGCCCACATACCGGCGTTGATACCATCTGGCCAATGAGCATAATTCTGCGTGGCATTACAAGTATTGAAGAAAAGGAAATCAGGCAGTGCCTTCAAATGTTGGTGAGTACACATGCCGGCACAGGTTTTATTCATGAATCGTTTCACAAAGATGATGCTTCAAAGTTCAGCCGTAAATGGTTTGCGTGGGCCAACACACTTTTTGGAGAGTTTGTTTTTGATATTGCAAAAAAACGCCCGGCATTGCTCCGGGGTTGAAAAAGTTCAAATGACTGATTTCACAATTCAATAAAGTATTTTAGCCTATCATTGCAGCACAAATTTGAAACATGTATCCTAATTTATACTATTTCTTCAGGGAAGTGTTTGGTTCGGCACCGGCATGGCTGAAGTTTTTAAACTCTTTTGGTTTTTTTGTGGCAATAGCATTTATAGCTGCTGCCATAGTACTTACCAAAGGTTTGCAACGCAGGGAAAAGCAGGGGTTTCTTCATCCAAAAGAAGAAAAAAGAGTTTTTGGAAAGCCTGCAACAACCGGGGAAATTTTACTCAATGCTTTGCTTGGGTTTTTGATGGGGTATAAAATTATCGGTGCTTTTATGAGTGCCGGTAATGAAAGTATTGACCCCCAATCATACATCTTCTCATCACAGGGTAGCTGGGGTGCTGGTATTGTGCTGGCTTTGTTATTTGGCGGAATGAGATGGTATGAAAAAAACAAACAGAAAACCAGCAAGCCCGAAGAACGTATGGTACGTGTATGGCCACACGAACGGGTAGGAGATATGACGGTAATGGCTGCCATCTTCGGGTTTGGAGGAGCAAAGATTTTTCATAATCTTGAAAACTGGGAGGAGTTTATTGCCGACCCTGTAGGTTCACTCGTTTCTTTTAGCGGGTTAACTTTTTATGGCGGATTGATTTGTGCAGCTGCGGCCATTATTATATATGCAAAGCGTAAAGGCATTTCATTGCGCCACCTGGCAGATGCGTTTGGCCCTGCAATGATGATTGCATATGCCATAGGGCGTATTGGTTGCCAGGTTGCCGGTGATGGCGATTGGGGAATTCCAAACAGTGCTTATGTTGCCGATTCAACTGCTGTTGTTCGTATTGCAGAACCCGGCGAATTTGAAAAAGCCCTTCAAAAAAACAAAGCATACCTGGCTGAAGAGTTCAGAGGTGTTACCGACGTAGATCATATACCAAGAGCTTCATTTAAGGCTCCATCTTTTTTACCGGATTGGATGGTGGCTTACAGTTATCCGCATAATGTGAACAGTATGGGCGTAAAACTGGCTGGTTGTGAAGATGGTGAGCATTGTAATTATCTGCCGCTGCCTGTTTTCCCAACACCTTTTTATGAAACAGTGGTTTGTCTTCTCTTTTTTGGAATACTTCTTTTTGCTCAGAAGCGCATTAAAGTAGCAGGCGGGTTGGTTTCCCTTTATCTTGTATTAACCGGAATTGAACGGTTTTTCATTGAAAAAATCAGGGTTAATACAAAGTATCATGATCTGCCTTTTGAGCCAACGCAGGCCGAGTTGATTTCTATCGGGCTGGTTATACTTGGTATTGCTCTTTACTTTATCAGTAAAAAGAAAGCTGGGTCAGCGGCAAAATAATAATCAGGAATATGATGGAAGGCTCCCGAAAGGGGGCTTTTTTATTTCCGTCCATCTGTTTTAAATTCCATTCTTACAGAAAGAGTGAATTTTTGTAACTCAAAAATCATTTGTACGTCTCATTTTTCAACTGGCACGGTTCAGGAATTTCTCAAGCCCTCTAAATCCAAAAATTTTAAATTATGACCGAACATCAGGCTGAATGGCCATTTACCATAAAACAATGTACTATGCAAAACATAGAACCTACTTTTGGCATGTAATATTAAAAAGCTGGTACTATTAATCATTAAACCGAAACAATATAAACCAAAAGAGTATGAAGAAGTTATTTTTTTTGTTGACTGCCATGCTAACCTTGTCATCAGCAGTTTTTTCGCAGAAACTTTCAAAAGTAAACGGCAGGGTAACAGATGACGCACAAAAGCCGGTTCAGGGAGTTACAGTTTCTCTTTACAAGGCAAAAGACACAATGTTAGTAAAAGCAGCATTAACTGGTAATGACGGTGTATTTGTGTTTGAAGCAGTAAAGGAGGGTGACTACCTTGTAGGAGCTTCATCTGTTGGTTACAAAAAAGTGATTTCGGAAGTACTGCAAATCAGGGATGGCGCTGAAACATTAGTGCCAGCCCTGGTTATGCAAACCGAATCGAAAAACATGAAAGAACTGGTGATAACCGGTAAAAAACCTTTGTTTGAACAAAAAGCTGATAAACTGGTGGTAAATGTGGAGGCATCGCCAACAAATGCCGGAGCAAATGCCCTGGAAGTGCTGGAAAAATCGCCCGGTGTTTCTGTAGATAAAGACGGAAACATCAGCCTCAAAGGCAAAACCGGTGTTCAGGTATTTATTGATGGGAAACCTGCTTATTTATCCGGCGCCGACCTGGTGAATTATCTCCGCAGTTTGCAGGGATCTCAACTGGATCAAATTGAAATAATGACCAACCCTCCGGCAAAATATGATGCTGCAGGCAACAGCGGCATCATCAACATCAAAACAAAAAAGACAAAACAATTTGGTTATAATGTTACAGCCACAGTTGGTTATTCGCAAGGTATATACGCAAAAAATAACCAGAACATCAACTTCAATTACAGGAAAAATAAAGTGAACCTGTTTGGTTCAGTAAGCCGCTATGAACGAAACAATTTTCAGCGCCTATCAATTCAACGCAAATTCAGTGATGAAGTAACGAAAGACGTTCTTTCTCAATTTGACCAGGTGTCGAAAATGCGAAATCTTGGAACATCGAACAATGCAAAACTTGGAGCTGATTATTCTATCAGCAAAAAAACAACTATCGGTGCTGTTGTAAACGGTTTTTACAACCCCGGTGTTTTCAGAAATGAAAGTGATATAAATATTTTTGATGCTGCTAATGTGTTACAGAGTAAAACCTATGCGAAATCAGAAAGCAGAAGTACCTGGAAAAATATAAGCACAAATGTAAACTTCCGTCATCAGTTTGACAGTACCGGCAAGGAGTTGACTGCTGATGTTGATTATATTCATTACAATGCTCCCAGTACACAAAATTTAAGCAACTATTATTTCAATGCAAACGGTGCCCCTAATGCAATTCCAGATACCCTTTACGGCAGTCTGCCTCAGTCAATCGGCATTTTTAGTGCAAAGGCTGATTATGTGCATCCATTAAAGAAAGGTGCAAAGTTTGAAGCAGGAATAAAAATCAGTTTTGTTGAAACAGATAATAATGCAGTGTACGACAGTTTAATTAATAATAAACTTGTTCGTGATTATGGACGGAGCAATCATTTTATTTATGATGAAAATATTAATGCTGTTTATGTAAACTACAGCCGTTCACTCAGCAAAAAAATTACTGGTCAGTTTGGTTTACGTTTGGAAAATACAATTGCACATGGTTATCAAAAAACAACAGGCGAAAGATTTACTTTAAACTATACCCAGTTATTTCCAACAGCATACCTGCAATATGCAGTAAATGAAAAAAACAATCTGAGCCTGAATTACGGCCGCCGCATCAACCGTCCGGATTATCAAAGCCTGAACCCGTTTGTTGAATTTTTAGACAGGTACACATTTGAATCGGGCAATCCATACCTGAAGCCTGAATTCAGTCATAATGTTGAAATGAGTTATACCTACAATAATTTCTTTACAACAACATTAAACTACACTAAATCAAAAAACATTATTCAGCAGGTATTGGAACAAAATGAACAAACGAATCAAACATTTATACGCATTGCAAATATTGCAAGCCGTCAGCAAATCGGCATAGCCCTGAGTGCTTTCAAACAAATAAAAAGTTTCAGCGGAAATGTATATGTGAATGTTTCCAATAACAAATTCAGAGGAATCGTCAATAACAGTTTTGTATCTGTTGAAGGAACAACCGCTATGTTTAATGCTTCTGCATCGTACAAATTCAAAAAAGGATGGAATACAGAAATCAGCGGGTTTTACAGAACAGCAACACCTGAAGGCGTTTTCCGCATTGGTTCATTTGGAACAATGAGCCTGGGTGTAAGCAAAACGTTACTCAAGGAAAAAGCCACACTCCGTTTAAGTGTTCGTGATGTATTGTGGAGCCAGCGTTTTAAAGGAAATATCCAATACGGAGCAGTTAATACACAGTTTCAGCAGTATGGTGATTCAAGAGTGGCTTCCTTTACATTCACCTATCGTTTAAGCAAAGGAAAAGTAAACAGCAATAACCGTCGTAAAGCAGGTGGAGCAGGTGATGAGCAGAACAGGGTTAAAGGCGGTGGAGATAATTAGTATTTCACGATTTATATATTCTCATGTTGATTGTCGGCCCCGGTTTCAACCGGGGCTTCTCTTTTGAGAAATTTGATGTTTTGATGAAAAATTTCATCAGCGAACATTTACATTTGTACAGTTCTTTTTACCGAAACAGGTTACTGACTTAATCCAAAAAAACAGTTATGCCATCATTTGATATTGTAAGCAAAGTAGATGCACAGGCGCTTGATAACGCTGTAAACGTTACAACCAAAGAAATCACCAACAGGTTTGATTTTAAAGGAAATCATGTTGTGATTGATCTCAACCGGAAAGAATTCAAGATCAGTATTGAAGTGGAAGATGAAATGAAAATGCGCCAGTTGATTGATGTGCTCATCAGCCGGGCACACAAACAGGGTATTGCTCCCGAGGCTTTCGACCAGAGCAAAGAACCTTATCAAAGCGGAAAGCTGGTAAAGCAGGAAATTTTTGTGCGAAACGGAATTAAACAGGAAGATGCCAAAAAAATTGTGAAGCAGATTAAAGACAGCGGATTAAAAGTACAGGCTTCCATTAACGATGATATTGTACGTGTAACCGGGAAAAAAATTGACGACCTGCAGGATGTGATCCAGGCTTCCAAAGGCTGGAATCTCGGAATCCCGCTCCAGTACGAGAATATGCGTTCATAAACTGTTCATAAAGCCCGTTTTTCGAGCTTTTTCTGTGCATTACAAGGTGCGGAACTGGTGTATATCAAACAGTGTAAAAATTTGGAATCAGTATTTTTTTGATCGTAGATTTATATCACAATACCGCAGAAAGTTTTAGTAAAATAGGACAGAAAGCGGATGGAGCAGTGAAATCCGTAAAAAAGATGAAGCTGATTCCAGGAAGCACTGGGTTAGTTAGTATAAAAGCGAAAGCAGATATAAGGATTAATTTGGTGCTTCTTTTTTTGTGCTTACCCGGCAAAGAAGGTCAAAATTCATTTGGCTGAAAGGGCAGTAACCCCTAATTTTGCGGCTTCATTTAAAAAAATAATAATGCACGGCCAAATCCGTGCTGAAAACTCCCAGAATATGAAAAAAGAACTTCATCCGGCAAATTACCGCTTTGTAGTGTTTAAAGACATGAGTAATGGCTATGCCTTCTTAACCCGTTCTACTGCTCCTTCTAAGGAAACAATCAAATGGGAAGATGGTAATGAATATCCTCTCATCAAATTAGAGATTTCAAGCACCAGCCATCCTTTCTTTACTGGTCAGAATATCCTTGTTGATACTGCCGGACGTATTGATAAATTCAAGAAAAAATACGCTAAGAAATCATAAGCTGAAAGAACTCGTAAAGAGCCACTCAGTAAAATTTTCCCCGGGTTTTTGCCTGGGGAATTTTTTTGCCCATCATCTGCAGAGCAATAAAAAAGCCGGGAATTACCCGGCTTTTTCAATTCAGTTAAATTGATTTAAACATTAAACCTGAAGTGCATTACATCGCCATCTTTTACAATGTATTCCTTGCCTTCAATCCTCAGCTTACCGGCTTCACGGCAGGCAGCCTCAGTTTTAAAGGTAATATAATCGTCATATCCAATTACCTCAGCTTTAATAAAACCTTTTTCAAAATCGGTATGAATGACAGCAGCACATTGCGGGGCTTTCCAGCCTTTGTGGAATGTCCATGCTCTTACTTCCTGTACACCGGCAGTAAAATAAGTTTGCAGCCCCAGCAGGTGATAAGTGCTGTGAATTAAACGGTCAAGTGCAGGCTCAACCATTTTGTATTCTTCCATAAAAAGAGCCTTGTCATCGGGGTCTTCCATTTCACTGATCTGGGCCTCAATGGAGTTATTCATAACAATTACTTCTGCATCCTCATCTTTCACCGCTTCAATCAGCGCCTGTGAGTATTTATTACCTGTGTGCATGCTGGCTTCATCTACATTGGCAACATACACTACTTTCTTTTGTGTAAGGAAGAATGAATCCTGGATAAGGTCAAGTTCAGCAGAGTTGAGATCAAGACTGCGGATGCTTTTTCCCTGTTCAAGATGAGCTTTGCATTTTTGCAGTGCATGTAATTCATCTTTTGCTTTCGGATCGTTTGTTTTGGCCATTTTCTCTACTCGCTGCAATTTCTTATCAACGGTTTCAAGATCTTTCAGCTGCAGCTCTGTATCAATGATTTCTTTATCACTTACGGGGTTAATGGCTCCTTCATCACGCAATACATTCTCATCTTCAAAACAACGGATTACATGAATGATGGCATCCACCTCACGGATATTTGCCAGGAATTTATTACCCAAACCTTCGCCTTTACTTGCACCTTTCACAAGCCCGGCAATATCAACAATTTCAATCTGGGTAGGAACAATCCTGTCAGGGATAACCAGTTCGGCCAGTTTATTTAAACGTTTATCGGGTACATCCACCAAACCAACATTTGGTTCAATGGTGCAGAAGCGGTAATTGCTTGCCTGCGCTTTTGCGCTGTTGCTCACCGCATTAAATAATGTTGACTTTCCTACGTTTGGTAACCCTACAATTCCGGCTTTTAAACCCATTATTGATTTTAGATTTTAGATGGTCGATTTTAGATTTGTTTACCAGCTTTGATCGTTCCTTCAACTTTCGTTGTGTCACTCACTTGTACTGCAACAATTCTATTTTGCTTTTTTAAGGCCGCAAAGATAAGTTTTAGCAGTGAAAGGAGCACTGCGGAGGCAAAATGCTTTTGGTGATTTCGCTGAAATCTGCAATCTTCAATCTAAAATTCGAAATCGGTATGGCTTTAAGCAGAATCTGGAGTGCATTTATCATCATCGCTGTTTTGGTGGCAGGATATAAATACTTTTTTTCAAAAGGACAGGAAGATGTTTTTACCCGGATGGTAACAGGCACTGCCAAAGATGAATACAAATATGTTGCACTAGGCGATGTTGCGAAGTTTGGCTATGCAACACCCGACAGTTTTGCAAAAGCTGCTGCTCCTTTTGGGTTTAAACGGATTGATAAGATTGATGCTGAAACAAAATACATTGTTACTGATAACGTACAATCCGATACAATTAAACTACTTGTGAGCGAGTTCTCTTCTGTAAAACCTGTTACGTACGATTTCATTACAGCAAAATTTCAGAAACCAATTGACGGTGTGATTGAAACCTGCAAAACTGCGGTGAACATCTGTATCAACCTCATCGGTATTATGGCTTTGTTTATGGGCTTGATGGGTATTGCTGAAAAAGCAGGTGGAATAAGATTGCTATCCAAAATAATTGGCCCGTTCTTTTCAAAGTTATTTCCCGGTGTTCCCAAAGATCATCCGGCACACGGGCACATGATGATGAACTTCAGTGCCAACTTGCTGGGCCTTGATAATGCAGCTACACCATTTGGTTTAAAAGCAATGGCCAGTTTGCAGGAACTGAATAAAAATAAAGAAACCGCATCCGATGCACAACTCATGTTTCTCTGTTTGCATGCAGCAGGTTTTTGTTTAATTCCTGTGAGTGTAATTGCAGTACGAGCTTCCATGAAAGCCGCCAATCCAACCGATATTTTTATTCCCTGCATGATTACCACATTTGTGGCAACAATGGCGGCAATGATTATTGTTTCTATTAAGCAACGGATCAATCTTATTCAGCCGGTGATTTTGATGTGGGTGCTGGGTATTACAGCAATTGTTACTGGTTTGGTGGTTTATCTTAAAACACTGAATCCCGAACGGCTGCAGTCTTTCTCTGGTATATTAAGTAACGGTCTTATTTTAATTATTTTTTTACTGATTGTGCTTGGTGCATTGTATAAAAAGATTGATGTGTTTGATGCATTTGTTGAAGGTGCAAAAGGCGGATTTGAAACCGCAGTAAAAATTATTCCCTATTTAGTGGGAATGCTGGTAGCCATCAGTATGCTACGCATCAGTGGTACGTTTGATGCGTTGATTGATGTAATCAAAGCTTTTTTTGTGTGGATAGGTACTGATACCCGCTTTGTTGATGCGTTACCAACAGCATTAATCCGCCCGTTAAGTGGAGGTGGTGCAAGGGGAATGATGGTGAGTACAATGGCAACCTATGGACCTAATTCTTTTGCCGGAACATTATCATCCATTATGCAGGGCGCATCCGATACTACGTTTTATGTAATCGCTGTTTACTTTGGTTCTGTGGCGGTAAAGAATACACGGTATGCCATTGGTGCGATGTTACTGGCCGATCTTGTTGGAGTAATCACTGCTGTTTTATTGGCGTATTTGTTTTTTGGCAACCTGGCGTAGAAAGCAATGATGTAAATTCTTTTACCATAAAATTTACACCATCGGCAAAAAATCGTTTTGTTCAACAGTTATCTTCGTTTTCTAAATTTCCTGCATGAAGAAATTTTCAAGTTTGCTTGCTGCTGTTTGTTTTGTATTTATTTCATCAGCCCAAACACCACAGTCGCTGAACAGCGCCGAAATTCTGCTTGGTATAAAAAAGCTGAAAGTGATTGGCAGTGTATTGTACATTGCTGCACATCCTGATGATGAAAACACAAGATTACTTACCTACCTCAGCAAAGAACGTTTGTTCCGCACCGGTTACCTGAGTATGACGAGAGGTGATGGTGGTCAAAACCTGATTGGTGATGAACAAGGTGTTGAACTTGGATTAATACGCACGCAGGAATTATTGGCTGCACGGCGTATTGATGGTGCTGAACAGTTTTTTACCCGTGCTTATGATTTTGGTTTTTCAAAATCAACTGATGAAGCATTGCGCTTTTGGGATAAAGAAAAAATATTGAGCGATGTGGTGTGGGTGATCCGTAAGTTTCAACCCGATGTAATCATTACACGTTTTCCTCCCGACAGCAGGGCAGGGCATGGGCATCATTCAGCTTCAGCTGTACTGGCCCGTGAAGCTTATGATGCTGCTGCTGATCCCAATCGCTTTCCTGAGCAGTTTGCTTTTGGTGTGAAACCCTGGAAAGCAAAACGCATATTCTGGAACACTTTCAATTTTGGCGGTAACAATACAACAAGCAATGATCAGTTGAAAATTGATGTGGGTGGGTTTAATCCGTTGCTTGGAAAAAGCTATGGTGAAATGTCGAGCGAAAGCAGGAGCATGCATAAAAGCCAGGGATTTGGTGTGCCGAGGCAACGTGGTTCACAAACAGAGTTTTTTACATTAACAGGTGGAGATGCAATGCAGAATGATCTGGTTGATGGAATTGTTACCGACTGGAGCAGGTACGAAGGTGGAACTGCTGTGAATGCAATGATTGATCATTTAATTGCTAATTATTCTTTCCAAAATCCATCAGCATCAGTAAAAGAATTAGTGGAATTGTATAAAGCTGTTGAACAAATTAATGATGGTGACTGGAAGAAAAAGAAGCTTGATGAGATTAAGCAGTTGATTGAAGCTTGTGCAGGTTTGTACCTGGAAGCTACATCAACTGAACAATATGCAGTGCAGGGAGATTCTTTGCATGTAAGTTTAACAGCAATCAACAGAAGTGATGTTGTTATTCAAATGGTGTCTGCACATTTGAATAATCAGCAGGATGCTGCAGTTGCTTCAAATTTGCTTACAAAGAATTCAACAATCAGAAGCAGAGTTAATTTTCTGATTACTGAAAATCAGCCTTTATCTCAACCTTATTGGTTGAGTAATACAAACCCGAAAGGATCTTTTGATGTCAGTAATCAGCTTTTAATCGGGAAGGCTGAAAATGATCCATCATTTATTGCAAGTTTTATATTACAAATAGAAGACAAGGTGTTTGTGTTTGAAAAGCCGGTCATGTATAAATTTACTGATCCGGTTAAAGGAGAAATATATCAGCCATTAATTGTAGTTCCTCCAATTTTAATCTCCGTAAAACCCGATTTTCTATTTGGCACAAAAGTAAATGCTACAAAAATTCACATAACAGTTGCAGCAAATAAAGATGTTTCATTTGCAAACCCATATTTGAATTTTCTTACTCCTGATATAAATTCAGAATTAGAGGAGGTAAATCCAAAAGATTTAAGAACATTCAGCAAGGATCAATCAAAGAGTTTTGAAGTTAAAGGATTAGGTTTCCCTTTTTCTGGGCCAATCAATATCTTTATGTCCTCCGGCGATATAAAATATAATCAGTCCCAGATTAATATTAATTATGACCATATACCCCGTATATCATATTTCCGAAAAACTGAAATCCCTTTTACATCAGCACGTGTTATTACTTTGAGTAAAAAAGTAGGATATATAAAAGGCGCTGGCGATAAAGTTGCTGAAGCTTTAATTCAAATGGGATATAATGTCTCATTCATCGATGAAAAAGATATTACTTCTGCAAATCTTAGACAATACGATGCCATTGTTACCGGAGTGCGTGCCTATAATGTTCATCAATGGTTAAGTAATGGTTACGATGCATTGATGCAATATGTAAAAGAGGGGGGAGTTTTATTAGTTCAGTATAATACAAGTAACCAGATCGGGCCTGTGAAAGCAAAAATGTCGCCTTACAATTTTAATATTTCCAGGAACAGGGTAAGTGAAGAAAATGCAAAAGTAAATTTCCTGGTTCCCAACCATCAGTTGTTTAATTACCCCAATAAAATAACTGAAAAGGATTTTGAAGGATGGATACAGGAACGCAGTATTTATGAAGCCGATAATATGGATGAACATTTTGTTTCACTTGTGGGTATGAATGATGCGGGTGAACCGCAGCGTACAGGAAGTTTAATTGCTGCTGATTACGGAAAAGGCAGATTTATTTACACCGGACTTGTATTTTTCCGGGAACTTCCTGCCGGAGTGCCCGGTGCTTACAGATTAATGGCTAATTTGCTGGCGAAACCATCAGGAGGAAAGTAATAGTAAAAAGTAATAAGCTAAATGAGTAATAAGAAACAGGCAAGTATAGAACGTACTTTATTGATAGGTTTGGGACTTGGTTTATTAATTGGTTTTTTAAGCAAACGTATTGCTTATGGATTAATGCTTGGCATTGGGTTAACATGGCTCATCAGTTATATGATGAAACCAAAAGAAGATGAATAGAAATTGATTGCAAAAGTGTGCGACGCCAATATGGCCGAATAATAAACTGATGCCGGCTGCAAAAAAATAAAATGGAAAGTAAAAACGGGAATTCATGGAGCAGTTGGTATGTTGCTGTAGCAGCAACTCTGATTGTTTTGCTTGTATTCTTTTATTTTTTCACACAACATTTTTCATGAATTTTCAACTCACAGACTGGATAGTTTTAATTATTACTCTGCTGGGTGTAATGGCTTATGGTATTTACAAAAGCCGTAGTTCAAAAAATCTTGAGGGGTATTTTTTAAGTAACAGGCAAATGCCATGGTGGATTGTTTTGCTTGGTATTATGGGAACACAGGCAAGTGCCATTACTTTTTTAACAGCTCCCGGCCAGGCATATACCGATGGGATGCGGTTTGTACAATACTACTTTGGCTTACCAATAGCAATGATTGTACTGAGCATTACATTTGTTCCTATTTTTCATAAACTGAAATTATTTACAGCATATGAGTTTCTGGAAAAAAGGTTTGATGTAAAAACAAGAACACTTACATCATTTCTTTTTTTATTGTCAAGGGGATTGAGTACCGGCATCAGCATTTTTGCACCATCACTTGTGCTGAGCAGTATGTTGGGTTGGGATATTTATCTCACCAATATTGTAATGGGAGGTTTATTGATTGTTTATACTGTAAGTGGGGGAGCAAAAGCAGTTGCTTATACACAAAAGCTGCAGTTCTTTATTATTTATGGCGCAATGTTTATTGCAGCATATTATGCGGTAAAATCATTGCCGGGTGGTATTGGGTTTTCAGATGCATTGCATATTGCTGGCAAGAGCGGAAAGCTGAATGTGTTTACTACCGGTGTTAACGAAAACGGATTCGACTGGAAGGACCGCTACAATATATGGAGTGGATTGATTGGTGGATTTTTTCTTGCTCTCAGTTATTTTGGAACTGATCAAAGCCAGGTAGGGCGATACCTTACGGCAAAGGATACACGGGAAAGCAGACTTGGTTTACTTATGAATGGGCTTGTGAAAGTGCCGCTGCAGTTTTTTATTTTACTGATAGGCTGTTTATTATTCGCTTACTATAGTTTTTTTAACGCTCCCGCTTTTTTCAACAAAACCCAGGAAACAAAAGTGTTGAAAAGCGCATTTGCAGCCCAGTATCAATCTGATGCTGCTGCATTTAAAGAAATTCAAAAAGAAAAGGCAGTAGTTGCTAACGAACTTGCAAAAGCTCTTCATCAGGATGATGAAGCCACTGTTGATGCTTTGCGGGCAAAGTTGAGCAAAACCGACAAAGAAGGTCAGGCATTACGGGAAAAAATGAAGCATCTCATTAAAAAAGCTGATCCGAATGCAGATACAAACGATACAAACTATATTTTTCTTCGTTTTGTTGGCGACACTTTGCCTGCTGGTTTAGTGGGATTGATTATTGCCATCATTTTTCTTGCTGCATGGGGAAGTATTGCCGCTGCACTGAATTCCCTCGCCGCCTGTACCATGATTGATTTTCATCAGAAATTTTCAAAAAAGAAATTATCGCTGGAGGATGAATATAAATGGAGTAAGTACTATACTTTATTATGGGGGGTATTTTCAGTAATCATTGCTTTTTTTGCATATAACCTTGGTAACAGCCTGATTGAGGCTGTAAATATCCTGGGTAGTTGGTTTTATGGAACCATACTCGGGATTTTCCTGGTTGCATTTTATTTTAAACAGGTGAAAGGAAATGCAGTATTCATTGCTGCCATCTTAACTGAACTTGTTGTCATTGCTGTTTATTTCATGGATGTAATTTCCTTTTTATGGTTAAATGTAATAGGAGCCGTTGCTGTTATACTTTTATCGCTTCTTATTGAAATTTTAACAGGAAAGAATAAACGGACTGTGCAATAAATGGCTTTATTTTTGCGCTGTATCACAAATTACATTCAGAAAAAAGCAAAAGATGAAAAAAGGAATTTTTATTGGTGTTTTGATTGTTGGCACAGCTTACTTAATAAACGGATGCGGAAAAAGTTGTAAAGGTGTTGATTGCCCTAATTTGAATATTGCAGTGTTTATGTTCAGGATTACGAATAATTCAGGCAAAGATTTACTGATTGGACCGGCAAAAATATATGATACAACTCAATTGAAAATTACTGCAAAAAACAAGCAAACCGGAACTCTTCAGAATGTACCTCCCAATTTTTATACAACAGGTGATACCAGTCTTACAACCACTTTTTCTGTAAGTAATGTAAATACTGTTTATTATTTGTCGTTAAATAATGTTGTCACTGATTCCATGTTCTTCACGTACAAATATCTTGTCGACGACTGTTGTGACCGTAGTTATTATTACATGAACCGTTTCAACACAACTGATTTGACAACCACTGTTACATTGCCTAATTTACCTGGCTATTTAATAAAGAAATAAATTCAACAGATTATAACAAAGCCTCACTTTAAAAAGTGAGGCTTTGTTGTTGACTGTTTATTCAAACTGATTATTTTAAATCCTTTTGTAATTTTTCGTTCAGAGTTACGTAGTCGCTGTTTTTTTGAGCCTTTGCCAACTCCATTGATTTTTTTGATGCTTCAAGTGCTTCAGATTTTCTGCCTGCTTTTGCCAGTGCTTTTGCTTTTTGGTAATGTACCCAAAACGCATTTGGATTCTGTGCAATTGCTTTGTCAAACCATTCAATTGCTTTATTCAGATCCTTCCCGTTATCAGCATAATAAACTGCAGCGCCGTAATAAGGACGGTTGTCTTTATTGAAAATATTATCAATCTGTGCCATTACTTTTCCATCAACATCAGTTGTAATGGGTAACGAAACAAGTGTCTGTTCCCAAAATAAATGCAGTTCACAAGAGTTATTGGTAATGTTACCAAAGTTGGCAGTGAAGGTTTCAATGGTCATTGGCAATTGCATGGGTTTTGCTATTACACGAACCACATCGCTTTCCTGTTTGTATGCAGCAGGTGAAGTAACATCAAGTTGTTTAGTGATAATTATTGTCCATTCATTGGCAGAGGGAATAGAAAGCAGTCCATATTTACCTGCAGCAACTTTTGTGCCTCCAATTGTTACTTCATCACTGAATGTAACGGTGGTTGCACTGTTTGCTCCTGTACGCCAAACGGCATTGAAAGGCACAAGATCACCAAACACCTTACGTCCTTTCATGCTTGGCCTGCTGTAAGATAACTCAATTGTTCCCAATCCAAAATCCTGCTTGATCGTTTGTGTTGGGGATGGCTGGGGCGTTTTTAACTGCTGTGCATTTAATGAAAAAAACAAGCCGGCAAAAACTGCTGTTAAAAGAAATTGTTTCATGTTCAAATAGTTTAGTGCCTAAAGATAGAAAACCATTTGAATGTTTACGAAGCTTTTGATGAAATGCTTTTATCAGAATTGAACGGTATAATGAGTGCGTTCTGTTTTGCCGGTTTTTGACTTCCATTTCGGCCCTTCTTTCAACAACCGTATGGCTTCACTGTTGCAGGAAGAACAGTTCGATTTTTCAACTTTAAAGTTTGTGATATTGCCATCGGGTTGTACATCAAAAGAAAGTACAACATTTTTGCCGGTAATACCTGTTTGTTGTTCTTTGAATTTTATTGGTTCCCGTACGTTATTGGCAATATATGTATTGTAGTTTTTCCACCCGTCAACAGGTTCGCTTTCGGTTTCATTAATTTCTTCTTCCATCTTTGATTTCCTGTTCTTATATTTTTCAAGGAAATCGTTATTGGTTGGAGCATTTGCCACAACCGATTCGTCTTTCAATACAATTTTCTGATTTGAATTATAATTGAGGTGAGATACAATTCCCAAATAACCAACTGACTTTGTTTCAATACGAAGAACAGTATCAGCAGAGATTAAATTGAAATTACCGTTTACATCTGCATACGTGCCAATGCCGCTGTTGAGTTCGGTAATATTGGCAAAGGGCAGTGGGGTGTTATGTTCATCAACCACCTTGCCGGTGAACTTATTCAGCTTCACATTATTTGCCTGCTTTTTAAACTCATATGACACAATTCCTGTATTTTCCGTTCTGGCATTGTCTGATTTTTCCACAACAGGCCTGGTAGTTGGTGGCGGTGCAGCTGCTGCTGGCGGTTGCTGGACTTTTATTTCATTTGTTGCAACTGAATTATCATTGTTTGCAACATCATCTGTCATCTCTTTTAAACTGTCTTTATATACTATCGCAGGAACTTTTTTTGACGGAATAAACACAGGTGCCGGTTCTATTGCTGCTTTAGGTTCATTTACAGCAACAGTATTTGAATCAACTTGTGTTTTCGGAATTACAGCAGATGTATCTTTTGGTTTTTCCTTTATAGCTGCAATTGTATTGTTTTCTTCAGGTGAGTGATAATAAATTCTGTAAAGCACCACTGCAAGACTAAGTACAATAATAAATCCCGCAGCAATACTCATCCATTTTCGGAAGGAGACAGGGATAACAGTTGCTTTGTTTTCCCGATCGTTGATTTGTGCTTTGAGTTCTTTCAGATCGGCCCTGATATTAATGTGTTCCATTTGCGAACGATAGCCATCAACTGCATCAGATAAAAACGGGTCATCCATCATGGCTTTTTCAAATGCATGCATTTCTGCAGCATTCATTTGCCTTTTGAGATAACGTTCAATATCGTAGGCATTGTAGTTCATTCTGCGTCAGCATTTGACATTTCCATACAAAGTTTCAAATTTCTGCGGCCATTTTGAATATAACTTCTCACTTTATTCCATTCAATCCCTGTTTGCCCGGTAATATCGTTATAGCATTTTCCTTCAAGATAAAACAAAGTAACACAGATTTTTTGTTCAGTTGAAAGCTGTTCCAGGCATTTTTCCATGCTGTTCAGCTGTTCTTCCTTCTGTTTTACAGCATCCAGATGCATCAAATCATCATTTTGCATAAACTGACCTGAAATTTCTACCGTGGTATGACCTTTCTCTTTCCTAAGCAGCATCAGGCAATGATTACGGCTGAGGGTATAAAGCCAGCTTTTGAAATTGGTTATTTCGTGCTGTTTCAGTTTGGTAATGAGTTCTTCATAAATATTTATAACGGCATCTTTTGCCGACTCGGGGTCTTTGAGATATTTGAGACAAACACCGTAAATCAAATCCATATAACGCTGGTACAGCATTGCCAGTACATTCAAATCGCCATCCTTCCGGTACAGTTCTACCAGTTCTGCATCAGTATAGAGATTTCTTTCTTTATCACGAATAAATGCCAAGCTGTAAAGTTAAAGTGCGGAAGTTAGGGAAAATATTTTTTTGATTGCTTGTGTAATTGTGAAAATGCATGCATCTGTTTTGTAAAATCAATATTTATGCGTTACATCTTCACCGCAGCTATACTGATTGCTGCCATTATCAGCACCGCTTTTTTCTGTCCTCAATCTGTAACAGTAACCGGCGTTGTTACTGATGTAAACGGAACGCCTCTTACTGGTGTTTCAATAATTGAAAGAGGAAAACAGAATGGTACATCAACTGATCAGAAAGGAACTTTTTCACTGGTTGTTTCCAATCAGAATGCATCACTACGTTTTTCGTACGTTGGGTATGAAACAACTGAAGTTCAGCTAAAAGGTAAAAATTCCATTAATGTATCAATGAAACTTTCAACAAAACAAATGGATGAAGTTGTTGTGGTTGGATATGCCATTCAAAAGAAAATAAGTGTTACAGGGTCAGTTGCTCTTGCTCAGGATAAAATTTATGGATCAAGGGTAAGTAATTTTTCTCCATCTCCCGGTTATTTTGAAAAAGAAGAAAATTTTAATACAGAAGATTATGACGGTATTACTGAAAACCGTTTTCGTAAAGTAACAGATGAACCACTTTCCACTTTTTCAATTGATGTGGATGCAGCTTCTTACAGCAATGTACGCCGCATGATTAATTACGGGCAGATGCCGCCGGCAGGCGCAGTACGTATTGAAGAGTTTATCAATTATTTTAAATACAATTATCCGCAACCAACTAACAACGATCCCTTCAGCATTAATACTGAAATGAGTGTTTGTCCATGGAATAAACAACACAAACTGGTGATGATTGGTTTGCAGGGAAAACAAATTGCAACTGAAAATTTACCTCCGTCCAATCTTGTTTTTTTAATTGATGTAAGTGGATCAATGGATGAACCAAATAAACTTCCATTAGTGAAAGCATCGTTGAAATTATTAGTAAACCAGCTGCGTGAACAGGATAATGTTGCCATAGTAGTATATGCCGGAGCTGCAGGTTTGGTGCTCCCTTCAACAAGTGGTGCACATAAAGAAAAAATTCTTGCAGCAATCGAGCAGTTAAATGCAGGTGGTTCAACTGCAGGAGGAGCAGGTATTCAATTGGCGTATAAAACAGCAAAGGACTATTTTAAGAAAGGTGGTAATAACCGTGTGATTCTTTGTACCGATGGTGATTTTAATGTTGGAATGAGCAGCGATGATGCAATGGAACGTTTAATTGAAGAGGAGCGTAAGAGTGGCGTTTTTCTTACTGTGCTTGGTTATGGAATGGGCAACTACAAAGACAATAAAATGCAGAAGCTGGCTGATAAAGGCAATGGCAATCATGCTTACATTGATGGTATGAACGAAGCCAAAAAAGTATTGGTGAGTGAATTTGGCAGCACCATGTTTACCATTGCGAAAGATGTAAAACTGCAGATCGAATTTAATCCTTTACTTGTACAGGCTTATCGTTTGGTTGGTTATGAAAACCGCATGCTGAACAAAGAAGATTTTAATAACGATAAAAAAGATGCAGGCGAGTTGGGTAGTGGTCATACTGTAACAGCGTTGTATGAAATTATTCCTGCAGGAGTGGAGAGTGAGTTTGTGGACGATGTGGATGATTTGAAATACCAGCAGGTGAAAACAAATAAAAAGTCTGATCTGAAAAATGAAATTATGACTATCAAGTTCCGCTACAAAGAACCCGATGGTGAAGTAAGCAAACTGATTGTTCACCCGGTAACTGATGAAAAAATACCTTTTGATAAAACATCTGAAAACTTCCGGTTTGCCGGGGCAGTTGCACAGTTTGGAATGCTGCTGCGAAATTCAGAATTCAAGGCCGGTGCTACTTATGAAAAAGTGATTCGCCAGGCTACAGGTGCTCTTGGTAAAGATGAAGAAGGCTACAGGGCTGAGTTTGTGAAAATGGCACAAACAGTTTCTGCTCTTGTGAAAAAGGATAAACAGCAAGAGTCAAGTGTGGTGATTGAAGAGTAAGGTTTCCCGGTGAGCTGCTCCTGAAAAGTAGCTCACCGGATTTATTAAAACCAAACTGCTGTTATGAAAAAAATATTACTGATCAATTTGTATTTGGTCTTCTTCTCTGTTTTATTTGCACAAACTCCCCAAAAGATCTGAATAAAGGCTTTGAAGCAGGAAATCATAATTTTTCAAAAGATACAACTGTGCATTTCAAAACAGTTTGTCTCCCTGCATTAAAAAAGAAAGATGAGCCGCTTATTGTTGTAGATGGCATTATTTACGAATCCAATGAGTTGAAGAAAATTAATCCTGACGAAATTGAAAGCATTTCGGTATTAAAAGATTCAGGATTGATTTTCAGTTGCCGCCCTCCAAAAGAAGTAATAGTTATCACCACAAAGAAAGCGCATAAGAAAAATTTTATTGTAAAAGATAGTGATGAAAGAACAGGTATTGCAAGCGCTACAATGATTGCTGTTTCTGAATACAAGAAAGATACAGTTACATTTGTTGCTGATGAGTTTGGCAGAATTGAAACATTCAAACTTAAAGCAGCTGATTATAAACTCAGAATCAGTTGTGCAGGTTATAAAACCAAAGAGATCAGTTTAAAAGAGGCTGCGTTATACCGGTATGAGATTTTACTTGAAAAAGATGAAATTGAGCTTCGTGAGGTTTGTGTTGTTGGTTACACAACTATAATATGCAGGCATCATTCTTGTTGCGGATGTATAAGTAAGGTGAGTATCGGTTCTTTGTCAAAAAGCTCCAGTGCAGATTTTGTTGGTAAACCTAATGGGCTGAACATTTTTCCCAATCCGGTAAAAGCCGGGGTATTTGTAAATATTCAGCTTCCTGATCAGATGCCTGTTGAATTTTCTGTAAGATTAATTTCAGCATCAGGTCAACAGGTAATCCTTAATGAAAATGAAATTAAATTTTCAGGCAGGCAACCCGGCTTTCAGTTAAAAACCCAATTAAGTGCAGGTGTTTATTTTGTTCAGCTTGTTTCAAAAAACAAGAAGATTGTCAGCACTGGAAAAATTATCCTGCTTTGAGTTTTATCAACGGTTTTCTGCCTGATTCTTTTTTGCCTGGTCAATCACATCCAGCAACCCATTTCTAAAATGGTCATAAGGCAATGCCCAGAACATAATTCCGCCGAGCTTATTTTTCTTAATATAATTTACTTTCTCTGTTATTGAATATGGATCATCAAACGTTGCAAATGTTTTTGTCTGTTTGTTGTAAGCAAAAGTAGCGGCAGCACTGCTGTCTTTGTAAAAAATATAACCACTATCAGTGCTGAGATGGCGGTCAAACTGGCTGTAGGAAATCATGTTCTGAAAATTTCCTGAACGGTATAACCCATTGTTCACGCTATCAACATTCACCCAAGTACGTGCATAAAAAGCTGCACCAATAATAATTTTGTTTAAAGGAATTTTATTCGCCCGGAAAAACTGAACAGCATTGTCAGTTGATTGCTTTTGCTGTGCAGTTGAATAAAGAGCTGTATGATGACCTGTTACTTTGCTGTAACCGCTTACAAGATCATAACTCATCAGGTTTACATTATTTGCTATGCGGATAACTTTTTTCCATTCAACTGATTTCTCCAGGTAGGTGTCAAAGCCGCCGGCAGCAAAGCTGATGATTGATTTTTTGCCAAGCGTTTTTCTTAAACTCTTCAGTAATTCAGTAAAATTCTTTTTATCTGTCTGTTGAAATGTATGACCAGGGTAGCCTTCAATAGTTGGGTATTCCCAGTCAAGATCAATGCCATCTGTTTGAAAATATAACTGCAGTTCTTTAACTGATGCAGCAAATTCATCTCTGCCTTCCTTTGTAGAAAATACGTCGGAACAGGGAGCACAACCGCCCCACCCACCAAGTGACAACAATACTTTTAAATCTTTGTTTTTGTTCTTTAATGCAACTAATTTTTGTATGGTTGCAGTATCTCTGGCGTTACTGATGAACAGTTTGTTTCCCTTTAAATGTGCAAATGAATAAATGATTTGTGTTAATTTATCAGTTTGAAAACTGTCAATTAATTTGCCGCTGCCTGCGTAATAAGCAATAACTTCTGTCTTACTGCGGCCTTTTTTTTGTGCAGCAATTGGTTGTAAAAAAGAAAGAAGTATAAAAACAGTGAATAATAGTATCCGTATCATACATAAATATAATCAGAGGATTGATAACTGCTTCTTCTTTTCAACGAATCTGTAAATAAAAATTATCAACGGCTGGAGTGACTGCCAAAACCGGGATGATACATTTCAAGGGTTGAACGCAGATATTCCCTGTCTAAATGCGTATAGATTTCAGTAGTGGTGATGCTTTCATGTCCCAGCATTTCCTGTACGGCACGCAGGTCGGCGCCACCCTCCACTAAGTGTGTGGCAAATGAATGCCTGAAGGTGTGAGGTGAAATATTTTTCTTAATTCCCGCTTCAAATGCCAGTTGTTTGATGATAAGAAAAATCATTACCCTTGTTAAAGGATTTCCATGCCTGTTAAGAAATAAAAAATCTTCTTTACCGGGTTTTATTTTTAGATGCGTGCGTATATCTTCCCTGTAAATTGTAATATATTTTACAGCACTGCTGCCAATGGGTACAAGCCGTTCTTTATCGCCCTTACCAATTACACGTATGAAACCAACATCAAGATATAAATTGGATATCTTCAAGTTCACTACTTCACTTACACGCAATCCGCAACTGTACATGGTTTCAAGAATGGCTTTATTCCTTCCGCCTTCGGGTTTGCTTAAATCAATCTGGTTAATGATGTTTTCAATTTCCTCGTAGCTCAACGTATCAGGTAAAGCCCGTTTCAGCTTTGGTGCATCAAGAAGGGCAGTAGGATCTTTTGCTGTAATTTCTTCAGTTAAACAATATTTATAAAACTGCCGTAAGCCGGAAATAATTCTTGCCTGGCTGCCGGCACTCATACCAAGTTCTGCAATCCATTTTAAAAATTGTTGCAGGTCTTTCAGTACAATTTCATCGGGTGCTTTTAAATCATTTACAGCCTGCAGGTATTGCGTAAGCATTTCCACATCATGCATGTAGGCTTCCACCGAGTTTTCGCTCAGGGAACGTTCCAGTTGCAGATATCCTTTAAATCCTTTTTTGTAAGGTTCCCACATAGTTAGTAAAGGTACAAGGAACAAAGAAGAAGACGCAAGGTACAAGCAGTAAAATCCGGAAACCATAAAGCATATCCAAAAAATCTGTGTTAATCTGTATCATCAGTATCATCTGTGTTTCTATTGCCTTATATTCGCTGTTTAAAACAAAAAAGAAATGCAGTCAGACAAGCCAAGATTTTTACCCCTTTACAAACGTTTGATGAATACCAACCGCCGCCGTTTCCGTTATTTTCTTACCCGCCTGGAAACTGTAAAGCCAAAAGGATTAGACAAGTTGGCAAAGGAAGTTGATAAAGAAGTTTGGGCAGAAACTGATTGCCTCGTTTGTGCAAACTGCTGCAAAACAATGACGCCTACTTTTACAAAACAGGATATTAAACGCATATCAGCCCATTTTAACCAAACACCTGAAGAGTTTACTCAAAAATGGTTGTACAAGGAACGAAGTACTGGTGATATGATGAATAAAAAGCAACCCTGCCAGTTCCTGAATTTAAAAGATAACAAGTGTAGCATTTATGAAATACGACCAGTTGATTGTGCAACATTCCCTCATCACACAAAAAAGAATTTTACTGACTGGGTACATGTGTACAAGCAGAATGTGGAATACTGTCCTGCTACGTATAAGTTAGTGGAGAAGATGATGGAAAAAGTTGGAAAAGTTTAAACCGCATAAAAAAAGCCGTCAATTTAAATTGACGGCTTTTTCTTTTAACTGAATATTTTTTATCCTTCCTTATGAATTTCACTGGTAAAGTGAAATTCAATATCAGGATTATTCTGCCGTTCGGTATTTAAGAACCATTCGCTTTGTGCAAGGTAAACGAGATGGTCGTCTTTGTCTCTTGCAATGTTGTTGGTTTTGAATTTTGTAAAGTCGTCTAATTTTTTCGGGTCTGTACTTGTAATCCAGCAGGCTTTGTAATACGGCATGGAACGGAATTCAGCACTGGCTCCGTATTCCTGCAGCAAACGGTATTGAATCACTTCAAACTGAAGCTCACCAACACAACCAATTATCTTTTTAGTGCCGCCAAACTGGGTGAACAACTGTGCAACACCTTCATCTGTTAACTGCAGCAAACCTTTCTCCAGTTGCTTTGTCTTCATCGGATCTTTGTTGATCACTTCCTTAAACAATTCAGGGGAGAAAGATGGTATGCCGGTAAAGTAAAAGTTTTCGCCTTCAGTAAGTGTATCGCCAATTTTAAAGTTACCTGTATCAAATAAACCAACCACATCGCCGGGGAACGCTTCTTCAATTACATCCTTTTGCCTGGCCATAAACGAATAGGGATTGCTGAAACGCACATCCTTATCAAGGCGCACATGATGATAATATTTGTTGCGTTCAAACCTGCCGCTGCAGATGCGCATAAACGCAATCCTGTCCCTGTGTTTAGGATCGAGGTTGGCGTGAATTTTAAATACAAAACCACTCAGCTTTTCTTCACCCACATCTAAATGACGGGTGGAGGTTTCTCTTCCCTGCGGAGTTGGTGCAATTCGTACGAAAGTGTTGAGCATTTCCTTAACGCCAAAATTGTTTACAGCACTTCCAAAAAAAACGGGGGCAACTTTTCCTTTGAGATAATTTTCAGCATTCAGTTCGCCATAAACACCATCCACCAGTTCCACATCTTCCCGAAGTGTGGCGGCATCTGTTTCGCCGATTTTCTGATCGAGGACTGCATCGCCCAGATCATTGATTTTAACCACATCTTCATCTGCTGCTTTAGTATTGGCAGTAAACAACACCAGGCTTTTTTTATCCAGATCATACACTCCTTTAAAATCTTTGCCGCTGTTAATGGGCCATGTCATGGGATGGAGATGGATGCTGAGTTCTTTTTCGAGTTCTTCCAGTAAATCAAACCGGTTTTTACCATCCCTGTCCATTTTATTGATGAACACAATCACCGGTGTATCTCTCATGCGGCATACTTCCATCAGCCGGCGTGTTTGTTCTTCCACACCATTCACACTGTCAATTACAAGAATTACACTGTCAACAGCAGTGAGCGTTCTGTAAGTATCTTCAGCAAAGTCTTTGTGGCCGGGAGTATCGAGCAGGTTAATTAAAATGCCATTGTACTCAAACGTCATCACCGAGGTTGCAACAGAAATTCCACGCTGCCGTTCAATTTCCATGAAATCGCTGGTAGCATGTTTTTTAATTTTATTGCTTTTTACCGCACCTGCCACTTGTATGGCGCCACCAAACAACAGTAACTTTTCAGTTAAGGTTGTTTTACCGGCATCGGGGTGAGAGATGATGGCAAAAGTTCTGCGTCGGTTTATTTCGTTTTCGAATTTCATTGTATAGTCCGAAAGTCTGAAAGGACAGTAAATCTGAAAGTTGCATACAAATGCATCGGTCTTTCAGACTTGCCGGCTTACTGACTGTTTTTAAGGCCGCAAAGGTAAGCAGTGGGCTGTTTCCGTTTGTAATAATTTTATTAATACATCAGGAAATCATTTTACATTTGATCTATGCGTAAAACCTTCGAAATTTTCTGGAACAGCCTGTTGTTTGGCGTGCAGGAACTGAAAAAGAATAAACTGCGTACTTTTTTAAGTTTGCTGGGCATTACGTTTGGAATTTTTTGCATCATCAGCGTAATGGCAACAGTGGGAAGCCTTGAGCAAAATGTAAAAAATGAATTTAAATCTTTTGGCAGCAATACAATTTATGTACAGAAATGGCCCTGGGGCGGTGGGGGTGAGTATCCCTGGTGGAAATATATAAGCAGACCGAATACCAAGTATAAAGAAATGGCTCCTGTTAAACAAAAGGTTTCACTTGCGAGCAATGTGGCATATACCTATTTCAATTCTTCGAGTGTTGATTATGAAGACGTATCTCTTCCCAATGTTAACTGGTATGGTATCACTGAAGAGTTTGACAGAATACAACCTCTGGAAATAGGATGGGGGCGTTATCTTACAATGAGTGAATTCAGTTATGGTTCGCCGAGTATGATAATGGGCTATAATGTTGCAGAGAAATTGTTTGACAATGTTGAATATGCTGTTGGAAAATCGGTAATGATTAAAGGGCGTAAAGTGAATGTGATCGGCGTGATAAAAAAGCAGGGACAAAGTATGATTGGCGGATGGGATTTTGATAATGTAATTATGATACCTTATGTTTTTGCCAGCCAGGTAGGAAATGAGTCGAGAAGTGATGGGTTTATGATTGTAAAGGGAAAGGATAACGTTCCAATAGCTGATCTGAAAAATGAATTGCGTGGGGTAATGCGTGGTGTACGCAGACTGAGTCCAAAGGATGAAGATAATTTTGCGCTGAATGATGTTAGCAGCGGCGCAACACAAATAACTGCAATTTTTAATGGTATGACTGTTGGCGGTATTGCCATTACCATTCTTTCTTTTATAGTAGGCATTTTTGGTGTAGCCAATATTATGTTTGTTACTGTTCGGGAGCGTACCAATATTATTGGGCTTAAAAAAGCCATAGGTGCCAAGCGGAGAACAATTTTAAGTGAATTTTTAATGGAGAGCGCATTCCTTTGTGTGCTGGGAGGTATTATGGGATTGGTTCTTGTATTCGGGCTTACATTTGTACTTACCAAGTTTATGAATTTCCAGGTGTTTATTTCTCTCCGTTTATTTATGGGTGCTGTAATGACCTGTATTATTACAGGCATACTCGCTGGTATTATCCCGGCATTTATTGCGGCCAAAATGGATCCTGTTGTAGCCATCAGAAGCAAATAAAAAGTTGTTTATTGATGCAACGATTTATTGAATAACATTGTTTTCATTGTATGAGAATACGGGTTATTATTCTTTGTTTGATGGTAGTTACAGCTATAAGTTCCTGCAGAAAAAATACAGACAGTATTTGCGCCGACGGAATAATAAAAGATTATACATCTCAATTAGATGGTTGCGGAATATTGATTGAACTGGAGAATGGTTCAAGAATAATGCCTGTAGAAACCCCTCCCGGAACATCACTAATCAATAATAAACGTGTAACTGTTTGCTATACTTCTAAGCCGGTAATGAATATCTGCATGGCTGGCGAAACAGTTAAAATAACAAAGCTTATTTACTTGCCTTAGTTGATTACTTTTGCAGTTCAAATTTTCATTTTGGCTATTATTCTTGCAATTGAATCTTCCTGCGATGAAACATCGGCTGCTGTTTGCCGTGATGGGGTAATTCTGTCCAACATCATCGCCACACAAGCAGTTCATCAAAAATATGGTGGAGTAGTTCCTGAACTTGCCAGTCGTGCACATATGGAAAATATTGTGCCAGTTGTGGATGAGTGCCTGAATGCTGCCGGTTGCAGTTTATCTGATTTAAATGCAGTTGCTTTTACTCAGGCACCGGGTTTAATTGGCAGTTTACTGGTAGGTACTCAGTTTGCAAAATCACTTTCGCTGGCGTTGAATGTCCCGTTAATAGCAGTACATCACATGCAGGCACATGTGCTTGCAAATCTTATTGGAGAAGAGAAACCAGCGTTTCCCTTTTTATGTTTAACTGTAAGTGGCGGGCATACACAAATTGTTTTATGCGAAAGCCCCACTCAAATGAAAGTGCTTGGCGAAACAATTGATGATGCCGCTGGCGAAGCGTTTGATAAAACAGCGAAGCTGCTTGGATTGCCTTATCCCGGCGGACCGTTGATTGATCAGTATGCTCAGAAGGGTGATGCAGGCCGTTTTCATTTTCCTGAACCACAGATACCGGGACTTGATTTCAGTTTCAGCGGGTTAAAAACTTCTATTCTTTATTTTCTGAAAAATGCAGGAACAAGTCTTGTTTATAAAGAAGAGTTCCTGGCGATGGAAGAAGAGCAGAAAAAATTCATTGAAGAAAATCTTGCTGATATATGTGCCAGTGTACAGGCAAGAATCGTTTCCATCTTATTAAACAAACTCAAAAAAGCTGCAGTGCAAACAGGTGTTAAACAAATTTGTCTTGCAGGCGGTGTAAGTGCAAACAGTGGCCTGCGGAACGCATTTGTTGAAATGGGTAAAAAATATCATTGGAAAACTTTTGTACCCCCTTTTGAATATTGTACCGATAATGCCGGGATGATTGCCATTACGGGTTATTATAAATTTCTTGCAAATGATTTTTCATCATTAAGTGTTAGTCCGAGTGCAAGAGCTGAATGGTAGTTTTCAGTAGATAGCCATTGAAATTCATCCATCAGGATTCATCATATGCCCAACAATTATTTTCAATTCAAACAATTTACAATCCAGCAGGAAAGGGCTGCATTGAAAGTAAGCACCGACAGTTGTTTGTTTGGCGCTTATTGCAGTAGTTGGGCGGCAAATAAAGTACAACAGCCAAAACATATTCTGGATATTGGTGGAGGAACAGGCTTACTGATGCTGATGCTTGCACAAAAAACAACTGCATTGATTGATGCTGTTGAAATAGATGAACCTTCTTTCATGCAGGCGGAGGAGAACATTGAAGCATCGGTCTGGCATAACAGGTTGCAGTTGTTTCATGCAGATGTAAGGCAATTTCAGTTTCTGCATAAATATGATCTCATCATCAGCAATCCGCCGTTTTATGAAGGAGATTTAAAATCAGCCGCAGGCAATAAGAATGTTGCTAAACACGATGAAGGGTTAAAGTTGCATGAATTGTTGCAGGTTGTAAACAGTCAGCTAACTACTGACGGATCATTTGCTGTTTTGCTTCCTTATCATCGCTCAGCAAAATTTACGGAAGATGCAGAAGCAGTTCAGTTGTTTTTAAATGAAGAAATGAATGTAAGACAAACAAGTGCACATTCATTTTTCAGAAGTATTTTGATTTTTGGTAAACGAAAAGAGGAAAGAATCATCAAAGAAATTGCTATTAAAAACAGCAATGGCGATTATACAAATGAGTTCATTGCATTACTCAGCGATTATTATCTCTACTTGTAAATTCTATTTCAATCCTGCATACTCTTCCAGGTACTTGTATTCTTCGGTTAATAATCCGTTCTTTAGCATAGTTGCCCGGTCAATGATTGTGGAGCCGCCTTTTGCAAGATCATCCAGTACATGTTTCATCAACTGTTCACCAAAATAACGTGAAGCATCACGTGGTAATTCATTGGGCAGATTGCCAATGGCAACAAGATCAACTGAGTTTGGAAGATAAGGTGCCGTTTTTTCTGCAGTTGTTTTATCAACACCATAAACAGGATCAGCAATTGTTGAATCACCAAGGTTTACCGGAACAGAACCATGTGTATCATTTGTAATGTCAGCAATCGTCTGAATATTGAAACTGGTGCTTTTAAATTCTTCCACTGAAAAAAGTTGCGGAACATTTTTATCCCAATACACACCATTCAATAAAATATCCGTTTGTTTGGCATAAGGAGGAAAGCAGCATTTGTATTCTTCCGGGTGTTCATGGAAGTTATCTCTGTTGTAAGTGCCATCATCTGTTCGTTCATACAAATCTCTTCCTTTTAAATGTACATAAACAGGATATTCAAAACTGCGGTGCAGGTAATCGAAGGGTTCAACCTCATTTACACCCAGCAGGTTCATGATTTCAAGTAAACCATGTGCGACACGACCACTCCCGGTAACTGCAATTTTTATTTTTGGTAACCGTATGCCGAAGTAGGTATGTATCAATTGGCGGTAATCTTTTACTTCATGAACCCGGCCAAGCTTGAACGCACCTGTTCGGTTACCATAGGCCATCATACCATTGTGAGCGCCAACAACACCAGCAAAAAAACCAAAGCCAATAATCCGTTGCCCATCATCGTGTGCCAGGCATTCATAATCAATCAGTGTAATTTTCTTGTTTACCATTTCACGCATCAGTTCCCTGTTATGTGGTTGCGCTTTTTTGGTGTGGGAAAAGAAAAGATAGGTTTTGCCGGGAATTAACTGGTGAGCCGGAACTTCTTTTATACCCAGAAGGACATCACATTCGCTGATGTCGTCTTTCACTTCAATACCTGCAGATTGATACTCCTTATCAGTAAAACAACGATTGGGTGATGATTGAACAATTATATTAAAGCCAGGGGAGTTTTTTTGCAACCACCTGCATTGAGCAGGGGTAAGTGCAACACGGTTGTCGGCTGGAATTTTTCCTTCCTTAATGAGTCCAATAGTGAGCATGCAATTCGTTTAACGTTTTGCAATATAAGATTTAGAATATTCACGGTTTTGAAAAATATTTTTACTCGATAGCAAAGTTTCTGTAATATTGCACCCCCAAACAAAGCTCTTTGCCCAGATGGCGGAACTGGTAGACGCGTCAGACTCAAAATCTGGTATCTTCACGGATGTGCAGGTTCGATTCCTGTTCTGGGCACAATTTTTTTTTACCCATCTTTCAACTGAGAGGTGGGTTTTTTATTTTAGAAAATATACCTGACGTTTTCTCAACCATCTTTTCTTTCTTTTGTTAATGCATGTATGGCGACTCATACATTGAAAACAACTCAAAAGATTCCTGCAGATATTCATACAATCTGGAACTTTTTTTCTGACCCTTCCAATCTGCAAACGATTACTCCTGATTTCCTGAAGTTTAAAATTCATTCATCCAATTTGCTGAATAAAACTTACCAGGGGCAAATCATTGAATATACAGTAAGGCCAATCCTGAATATCCCTTTTTACTGGATGACGGAAATTACACATGTAAAAGACGGTGAATTTTTTGTGGATGAACAACGGTTCGGGCCTTACCAGTTGTGGCATCACCAGCATCATTTTAAATTGATTGACGGGGGAGTGGAGATGACAGATATTGTTCATTACAGGCTTCCATTCTGGTGGCTGGGCGATATTGTTAACTCTTTGATGGTACGTAAACAATTGAAACAAATCTTTGATTTCCGGTATAAAAAAATCGAAGCGATGTTTGGCCGATATCCCAATGCGTAAATTGATTTCTTCTACATTTATGTATGCAAAAGAAAAAACTTGTTGTGCTTACAGGCGCAGGAATAAGTGCTGAAAGTGGTTTAAAAACCTTTCGTGACAGTGATGGTTTATGGGAAGGTTATAATATTGAAGATGTAGCAACTCCCCGTGCATGGAAAAAAGATCCCAAACTTGTTCTTGAGTTTTATAATTATCGCCGCAGAAATGTGCTGGAGGCCAAGCCCAATGCTGCTCATTTTGGCTTGGCTGAATTACAAAATGATTTTGATATGACGATCATTACCCAGAATATTGATGATTTGCATGAACGTGCCGGTTCAAAAAAAGTAATGCACCTGCATGGTGAAATTTTTAAAATGCGCAGCGAGAAAAATGCTCAATTAATTTATGATATTAAAGGCGATATTCATTGGGGAGATATTGCTCCCGATGGGGCACAACTCCGCCCACATATCGTTTGGTTTGAAGAACCGGTACCTATGATTGAAGAAGCGGTTCCTGTTGTTCAGTCGGCTGATATTTTTGTTGTAGTTGGAACATCGCTGGTTGTTTACCCGGCAGCAGGATTGGTTACAGTAGCACATTCATCTATTCCCAAATTTATTGTTGATAAAAAGATTCCTTATACATCATCAGTTTACAACGTAACTGCCATTGAAAAACCGGCTACAGAAGGTGTTGCTGAATTAAAAGAATTATTGCAGAAAATTAGTAGTGAGTTTCTTTGAAAGCTATACCAAGTTCTTCCAGTTCTTTTAATACTGGTTCGTAAATTTCTTTTACAACTGGTATGTGCAATCCTTTCAATTTGATTTTTTCCTGCAGAATTAATTTAGCTGTAATGCCCAGCGGTAATCCAACTGTTTTTGCCATTGCTGTCCGCAAATGGTCGTCTCCTTTTACTACGAGACTGCTGTTGACTGTATGAGAAATTCCATTTATCAAATAATCAATTTCATGCAGCATGACAATTAAATCCTTATCTGCTGGTAATAACGCAAGTTTTTTTTCTAAACGGCTTTGCAGAATATCGGCACTTGTTTGTGCATTTGCAGGTAATGGTTCATTTTTATCCAGTTCAAGAAAATTCAGTTGATTTAATATTTTTTGCTGCTCTGTTTCATTAAACTGCTCACACAGATAATCTGCAAATGGTTTTTGCTTTGATTCGAAATGTTTGAGTTTAAGATGATACCAATCTCTGAAAGTTTTGCAAGCTGTTATTTCCTGCTGATCATTTGCGCTTGTAAGATCAAGATCAACCAATGTTTTCCATCCATTACAGAAATCAGCATAACGCAACGTTGTACGAATAAATGTGTTTGCCTGCTGCAAATGATAAATAGGAATGTAGCTTAACGAATCCCTGTTGGGGTACCAGGCCATTGCCGGTAAATCGTCAATCTGGATAAGCGGACAGTTGTCAAAGACTTCCGCATAATTTTTCACAACAACGCTTCCTTCTTCTTTGTAAACAGCACCTGCAGCACCAGCCATTACAACATTTCTTGGATTCCAGCTGATTTTATAATGCCATGGATTAGTGTCGCTCTCAGGAGCTATCAAACCTCCGCAATGCGATTTAAACGATGTGATAGTGCCGCCTTTCTCCCTGATTTCATCAAACAGTTTCATTGCACTCATGTGATCAATTCCGGGATCAAGTCCAGACTCACATACAAATAATAATTCCTTGCTTTTAATTTCAGCTTCGAGGTTTCTGATAGCAGCATCAACATACGATGCAGTTAAAAGGTTGCGGCCAATTGCCACGCAATCTTCAGCAATAAGTATATGAAGCGAAGGAGGGAGGAGAGATATAACAATGTCGGCAGCCTCAATTAAAATTCTTCTTTCATCAACATCAGTAACATTTACTTCAACAGCACTGCAAAATGAATGGTTGCCTGTTTTTTCTTTCGCCTGTTCAAGATTGGCGTCTGCAACAACGAGTTTCCAGTTGTTTTCCTGAACAACCAGTTTGAGGTAATCTATCAGCACTGTAGCCGATTTTCCGGCTCCGAATACAAGAATCGTTTTCAATACTTTTTTCAGCAATTTAAGTAAGCAAATGAAAAAAAACGGGTTTCACCGGATAATAAGCGTTTATAACCTGTTGTAAACTGATTTTGGGTGTTTGGGGTTCTATCAATAAATTTGCTGCTCTTAAAATAAAGCTATTCAAATGAGAACAATTGCAATGCGTGAAGCACTCAGGGAAGCCATGTCGGAAGAAATGCGCAGAGATGAGAAGGTTTTTTTACTTGGAGAGGAAGTTGCTGAATATAATGGTGCTTATAAAGTAAGCCAGGGAATGCTGGACGAATTTGGCGCTAAACGTGTAATCGATACCCCGATTTCTGAACTTGGATTTGCAGCTGTAGCCGTTGGTGCAGCACAAAACGGGTTACGTCCTATTGTTGAATTTATGACTTGGAACTTTGCCGTATTGGCATTGGATCAGATACTGAACACAGCTTCTAAAATGCTTGCAATGAGTGGTGGACAGGTTGGTTGCCCAATTGTTTTCAGAGGAGCTAATGGATCGGCTGGTCAGTTAGGTGCTCAACACTCAACAGCTTTCGAAAGTTATTATGCAAATATTCCCGGGCTGAAAGTGATTTCTGTTTCAAATCCTTACGATGCAAAAGGCTTATTAAAAGCAGCCATCCGTGATAGTGATCCGGTTATGTTTATGGAAAGTGAAGTGATGTATGGTGACAAAGGAGAAGTGCCGGAAGGTGAATATATTATCGAAATCGGTAAGGCTGATATTAAGCGTCCTGGTCGTGATGTAACCATTGTTTCCTTTAATAAAATGATGAAAGTAGCTCTTGGAGCTGCTGAAGAACTGGCAAAAGAAGGAATTGAAGCTGAAGTCATTGATTTACGTACAATCCGCCCGCTTGATTGGTTTACAATTCTCGAAAGCGTTAAGAAAACCAATCGTTTGGTGATTGTTGAAGAACAATGGCCTTTCGCATCAGTTTCTTCTGAGATATCTTACCGCATTCAAAAAGAAGGATTTGATTACCTGGACGCACCAATCCGCCGTATCACAAGTGCTGATGCACCAATGCATTATGCCCCAACTTTGGTTGGCGCTTACCTTCCAGATGTGCCCAGAACTGTAAAGCTGGTTAAGGAAGTGATGTACATGAAAAAATGATAATCAGTTAGTTATAATAAAAAATGCCAGCCTTATGAAGCTGGCATTTTTTATTATGGACAAATAAGTGCCTATATAATTTTTTTTTTGAAAGAATTAGGTCATATTTGTGACGGTTTTTCATAGGATATTGGATTTTAAACGAAGCTGGATTTCTATCCGGCTTTTTTATTTATTTCTCTTTTCATTATTAATCAATGAACTGTGAAATTCGTGTTAATAGAAAATTCCTTCAATAACCAGTTTAAGCATATTCAGTATCACCCATACAAGACCATAAGTAGCAAACACCAGAGATATACCCAATGCAGAAATTTTAACTGCAATCTTCCATAAAGGCTGAGTTGAAATTGAATTTAACTTCATAGGGATTGATTTTTTGATTACTCTAAATTAGAAAGTGTAATTGGCCTGCACAATCGCAGAAAAACCCAATTTCTGAACAGTATATTATGCAGCTTTTTGCTACCATCCACGTAACTGATTCTCGTAAAAAGTCCATTCAGGAGTTTGTATTGGGTTATTTTCCGGCACAGTGTACCATGGACTAATGCTTTGATCAACAAGGTTTTTTAAAATATGAATATCCTGTGCCGGCATATAGCTTTGTGCAAGAAGGAAGATTGTTTTTCCAGACTTCGGGTTTCTGGCAACATCCACAATAATTACTGCATGCCCGGGGTAACCACCCTTAATTAACACATTGCCTGCTGTAACCCTGCTCCATGATTTCTTTTTCAACTCTTTTTCAAGCGAAAGAGTTCCGCACATGCCAAATACAATATCAAGATAGGTTTGCCAGCCTCTGTTACTGTAATTGCTCCAGCAATAGCTTTTTCCATTGTTATCTTTAAAACAAACGGGTTTGTTATATAGTTTTAAATATTCGCTTCTTAAACGCATTACCGCATCGGCACATTGCTGAAGGTTTTTTTGCCCAACACTGATATTTAAAACTGCATACTGCGCTGATTGATTGTACTTTTTCTGACCATTATATAAGTACACCGTTTTACTTTGTTTCAATTGAATGTTTTGCAAATATTCTTCAAATGAAGAAGCCTGAACGTTTACCCTTTCAAAACCCGGTGGTAACGGAATTTCTTTAATCTTTGACGGAGCATTGATTTTTTTATTTGTATTATCCGGGTTACCGGAACTGCAAACAATTCCTGATACAAACAAAAAGAAAATACCAAGCATTCTCATAGTTGTATGGTTTTTGTTAGCTTTGAATCAATCGAAAATTTATTCCATAAAAGAATTTGTTAAACCTCATGAGTAATATTCTGATCATTGATGATGAAAAAGCAATCCGCAAAACATTGGGAGAAATTCTTTCGTATGAAGGATACAAAATTGATGATGCTGAAAATGGAGAGGAAGGGCTAAAGAAAATTAAGGCCAAAGAATATGATGTAGTACTCTGCGATATAAAAATGCCCCGTATTGATGGTATTGAGTTTTTGGAAAAAGCCAGGGAAATCAGCCCGGATACACCGGTTATAATGATATCCGGCCACGGCACAATTGAAACAGCAGTGGAGGCTGTGAAAAAAGGGGCTTTTGATTATGTTGCCAAGCCGCCGGATTTAAACCGGTTGCTGATTACCATACGCAATGCGATGGACAGGCAAACGCTTGTTACAGAAACAAAGGTGTTGAAGCGCAAAGTGAGTAAGGTGCAGGAAATGATTGGCGACAGCATTGCTTTGCGAAAAATTAAGGATACAATTGACAAAGTAGCCCCAACTGATGCCCGTGTGTTAATTACCGGCGAAAATGGTTCAGGAAAAGAATTAGTGGCAAGATGGATACATGAAAAAAGCAGCCGTGCAGCGGCTCCTATTATTGAGGTAAACTGTGCTGCTATTCCCGGCGAATTGATTGAGAGCGAATTATTCGGCCACGAAAAAGGATCTTTTACATCTGCAATCAAACAACGTATTGGAAAATTTGAGCAGGCTAACGGCGGAACGTTATTTCTTGATGAAATAGGCGATATGAGTCTTACTGCACAGGCCAAAGTATTAAGAGCCTTGCAGGAAAACAAAATTACACGGGTTGGGGGCGAAAAGGATATAACTGTTGATGTACGTGTTATTGCAGCGACGAACAAGGATTTGCTGAAAGAAGTTGAGGCAAAAAACTTTCGTCTCGACCTGTATCACAGGTTAAGTGTCATCATCATCCATGTGCCATCATTGAATGAGCGGAAAGAAGATATTCCTTTACTTGCCGATCATTTTTTACAACAGGTAGCAGATGAGTATGGCCAGGCCAAAAAAGGAATTGATCAGAACGCAATAGATGCTCTTCAGAAACATAACTGGAGTGGTAACATTCGGGAATTCAGAAATGTAATTGAGCGTTTGGTAATTCTTTCAGGTAAAACAATTACAGAAGAAGATGTTTACAGTTTTGTGATACCCCGCACATGAGCCGTAAAATTTATTTCATCAGCGGACTTGGTGCAAATGAACAGGTGTTTACCAGGCTGCAATTAACTGATGTTGTTCCTGTTTATCTCAAATGGATTATTCCCCAAAAAAATGAGTTGATTCAAAATTATGCGAAACGTATGCTTCAACAAATTGATGAACCCAATCCGGTATTGCTGGGGTTGTCTTTTGGAGGCATGATTGCAGTTGAAATGGCTAAGCAATATCCGGTTCAGCATATTATACTTGTCTCAAGTGTCAAAACAAGAAATGAACTTCCATGGTGGATGAAAGCTGCGGGAAAGTTAAAGCTTCACAAAATCATCAAAACAAAACCAAATCCTGTGCTGTACCCGGTTGAAGATTTCTTTTTGGGAGCAGTTTCAGATGAAGAAAAGAAACTGGTTACACAATTCAGGCAAAATGTAGATGATGTTTACCTGGAATGGGCAATAAATGTAATCGTAAACTGGAATAATGTAACAATTCCTGAAAACATCACACATATTCATGGTATAACTGATAAAATTTTCCCAATCGGTAATATTCAAGCTGATTACAATATTTCCGGTGGTGGGCATTTTATGGTGTACAATAAGGCAGAGGACGTAAGCAGATTTATTAATAGTGTATTAAAAAAATATCCCGGCGTTAAATAAGTTTGAATATTTTAAACCATCAGCCGGGCTGCAAAACCGAAACCCTTACTTTTGTAAGCATTTAAATTTAACATATGTCATTTAGCGAAATTGCCTGGCTTTTTTTTATTGGGTTAGTAATTGTTTTATTGCCTGCAGCCGGGTTGTACGGCATGTTTAAAAAAGCCGGTGAACAGGGCTGGAAAGCGTTTATTCCATTTTACAATACATGGATAATGGTTGAACTGGCTGGTATGAAAAAATACTGGTTCTTTCTGCAGTTTATTCCCATTGCCGGTTGGTTTATCTCGCTTGGTATTTTGATTGAATTTGTAAAAATGTTTGGCAAGTTTAAATTTTATGAACATGCATTAACCGTATTGGTTGCATTTGCATATTTTATTTTTATCGGGTTCAATAAACAAGACAAATACATTGGACCGGAAGGTGCTAAGCTTCATAAAAAATCAGCAGTAAGGGAATGGGTTGATGCTGCCATATTTGCTATTGTGGCCGCTGGCCTGATACGTATGTTTATATTTGAAGCATATGTTATTCCTACGCCATCAATGGAAAAGTCGCTGCTGGTAAATGATTTTCTGTTTGTGAGTAAAACGGCTTATGGTACAAGGGTTCCCAATACACCCCTAGCATTTCCGCTGGTACATCATACATTACCTGTTGTTAAAACAAAATCTTACCTCGATTTTCTGAATCTTAAATACCGCAGGTGGTTTGCAAAGCCTGTTAAGCGTAACGATGTGGTGGTATTTAACCTGCCAGTTGGTGATACTGTTATAAACGATGAAGAAAATTTCGGATCAAAGGTAACCTATTACGAAGCAATACGGATGGCAGGCGGCGACCGGGAAAAAGTGTGGGATAATTATGGGGATATCATTATTACAAGACCGGTTGATAAGCGGGAAAACTTTATTAAACGTTGTGTGGCTATTGCTGGCGATACAATGGAAATAAGAAATGGTGTTGTTTATATTAATGGAAAAATCAACGATATTCCTCCCGCATCTGAAACAAACTATGTTTTGAAAACAAAAGGTCAGCCACTTGATTTTATTTGGCTTGAGGAACAATTTGGCATCAGGGAATCGGCTGGCGAAATCAGAGATCTGGAGAATAACATGTATGAAGTTTTTCTTACAAAAGATCAGGTAGGAATGTTTAGTAAATTAGCGTTCGTTGAATCGCTGACACCTGTCAATTATCAATATGAACCTGGTATTCGTGGTATTGGAGGGGAGGACGTTTTTCCAAATGATTCCATCAACTGTAAATGGTCAATTGATAATTACGGCCCTCTTTACATTCCGCAAAAAGGAGCAACTATAAAACTTACTCCTGAAATTTATTCCCGTTATGAACGTGTTATCCGCACTTATGAAGGCAATACTTTTGAAATGAAAGACGGTAAATTTTATGTAAACGGGCAGTTAACCGACCGCTACACATTTAAATTGAATTATTACTGGCTGATGGGAGATAACAGGCATAATTCACTCGACAGCAGGTATTGGGGATTTGTGCCGGAAGATCATGTGGTAGGCAAAGCTTCCCTCATTTTCTTTAGCTGGAACAAGGGGCCAAGGTGGAAACGAATTTTCCGTACAATTAAATAATTAATGTATATTTGATACCGAGCTTTTATGATGGATCCTCCGGCATGTTCGGGGGATTTTTTGTCTAAATAAGAAACTATGAACAAGCAGGATTATCATTTTGATTATGAGGTTTATGATTCTATTGATGACCTCACCGAAGAAGACAAATGGTTGCTTGATGAAGCAAGAGAAGTTACACAACATGCTTATGCACCCTATTCCCGTTTCCAGGTTGGAGCAGTAGCCAAGCTGAGTAATGGTGAAATTGTTGCAGGTAGTAACCAGGAAAACGCATCGTTTCCCGCAGGACTTTGTGCAGAACGGGTAGTATTGGCATCTGTTTCGTCACTATATCCAAAAGTTCCGATTGAAACAATGGCCATCAGTTATTTTAACAACAACGGCGAAAGCGATCATCCCATATCGCCATGTGGTATCTGCAGACAGGCATTGCAGGAATTCAAAAGCAAAACGAATGTTCCCATCCGGCTGATATTGGGAGGAATGCATGGCAAAGTTTATATCATTCCCGATGCAGGGATGTTATTGCCACTTTCATTTACAAGCAGTGATTTGAAGTAACATGTTTCGCAGGCTCGCTTGGTTATGTGTTTCGCCGCTTTTGGCGGGCGTGGTTATCTATGTTTTTTTCAGAAAAGGGGTGTGGTTGTCCGATTTATTTCCTTCCACAGTAAAAATTGAAACGGGCAACAATCTGCTGTTTTTAATTAATATACTTCCCGACTTTTTATGGAATTTTTCGCTGGCTAACTTTTTATTTACATTCAGTCCAACCACAAAAGCATATTACAACTATTTAGTTTTAGCTGTGCTTTTATTTGCAGAAGTAATCCAGTTATTTCTGAGGCAGTATTTTACATTTGATTATTTCGATTTGCTGGCAGCGTTTATTGCCTGGAGAGTGTCTTTAGAATTTAAAAATATGTTTTATGAAAAGTAAATCAGTAAAGCTTCTTGTATCCATCGCAGGAATACTGGTATATTCACTTTTTTACATTGCTACAACAAAAAAAGACCATTGTTATAGCAGCGGATTTACTTATCAGAAAGATTCAATTATTTATGCTCACCTCAGCAAACAACCGGGTTATTTATATCACAGTTTAGACGGAAAGAATTGTGACACTTTACGGGTTCAAATAAAAGATTCAGTTTTTAATTATGCTGTCTTAGGCGATAGTGCCTGTGTTGCTGCTAAAAAAGCAGAGGTGATTATAAAAGGAACGGTGCTCGTTAAATGGAATTTATCGGTCGGAAAACTTGATACATTGATCATACGGGCATGTAATTAAGCTAAAACAATAATGCCTGTCCATTCATACGGCTTTCATGCTCCAGCAACCATTGTTTGCGATGCAAACCGCCAGCATAACCTGTTAGTTTTCCCCCGGCGCCAATAACTCTGTGACAGGGAATGATAATTGCCAAAGGATTTTTTCCGTTAGCTGAAGCCGCCGCACGAATGCTTTTTATATTACCCAATCTCTTGGCCAATTGCAGGTAAGTGATTGTATCGCTGCAGGGAATTTTTTGCAACTCATTCCAAACTTCTTTTTGAAAAGTTGTGCCTGAAGGATGCAGTGGAAGGTCAAAAACTTTTCGTTGTCCTTTGAAGTATTCTTCCAGTTGCTTTACTGCTTGTTTCAGTAATGGTGTTTCGTTTGTATGAAGTTCTTCTGCTCCATCTCTGAACGAAGCAGAAACTAACTGATTGTTTTCTTCCTGCAAACGAATGAAACCAATTGGAGAAGAAAAGAAAGCAGTATATACCGGTTGATTATCCAATTTTTTCTCCGTTTTTTGTTGGTTTATCAGTTGTAAGCAAAATTACTTGGTTATTTTCATCATACACACCTAATACTAGGCACTCGCTGATGAAATCTGCAATTTGCTTTGGTGGAAAATTAACAACTGCGATAATTTGTTTTCCCACCAGTTCATTGGTTGTATAATGGTGTGTGATTTGTGCCGATGATTGTTTGATGCCCGATTTGCCGAAATCAATCGTAAGATTAAAGGAAAGATTCCTCGCTTTGAGAAATTCTTCAGCCTTTACAATTGTACCGGTGATGATTTGAATTTTCTCAAAATCATTCCACGTAATCAGATTATTCATCATCTCCATTTAACATTTCAGCAAGTGAAAGCAGATCGTTCTTTTTATATGCCTGTTTTGCATCATTAAAACAGTTTGCATATTCTTCAATCAGCAACTGTACAATTCGCTTGTAACTTAAAGGTCTGAAAAAAGAACTGGCTGGTTTTATTTTTATCCGGTTAAAATATGTTTCAACATCTTTGTGCGAGAAAACCTGCCCGGAAGCACCGTCAATATAAAACTGGATATGTTCAGGAGGAAAATCACTTTCGTTGCTGATTTCGGGATCATCATCAAAATAAGCCAGAATAAACTGCCTCGGGATATTAATCATGTAAACATTTATATCAAGCAGGTAGGAGAGTATTACAATGAGTAAACCTGTTGAAATTGCATTCCCTTTTTTCGTTTCAAGAAGTTTGTGTATTAAAAAGTCATCTGGTTGGGTGTAGTTAATCTCAGTTCCTTTAATATTATAGTAGTTGAAAAGAATGTTATTCACCACATTTACTTTTTCCAGTGCAGTAAGATAACTGTTCAGTTCAAGCCATATATTCCTGCGCAGTTTTTCAACTTCCTGATAGCTTGCAGTTATATTAATGTCTGGATACTGATAACGGCACACCAGTAAAACTCCGGTCAGTAAATCCCTGTTTTCATTATTGATCCATTGTTTGAATTCAATCTGCAGTTCCCTGAAATGAAGGCTATGAATCAACATTTCAATCCGCTCCTGCGTATGTTCGTCGGGAGTTGTTTCCCATAAATGCTCAAGGTTGGGAATAATTTCTCTTCCCAGAGAGATAATTTTTTCACTAACGGTAGTGTAAACTTCAAAATCAGGGTCATCAATTAAATTCAATAATGCAGTAATCTCTTTCGTCTGTTCCATAAAAACGGCAATAATAATTTCATGTAAATCTGGATTTTAAATTGCAAAAACTACTCAACTTTTGCTAAAAAAGTTTTTCACAGTAGTGTGAATGAAATTTAAATGCAATTTTTACATTGCTACACAACCAGGAATTTCTGCCTTTAGCAGTTTATATTAAGCCATTCGGGTTAGGAATGAAATGAAGAAATTTATGGAAATTTTTTTGATAGTGCTTTTTATCAAGCTTGTAATAAAATGCGCCTTTCTTTGAACTGCCTTTGTCTTTATCCTTTTGCTTTAACAGTAAACCTGTTGATAATATTTTGCGGCTGAAATTTCTTTTATCGAAAGTGGTTTCATACACATCTTCAAAAAGACTTTGCAAAAGCGGGAGGGTAAACTTAGCCGGTAACAGCTCAAACAAAAGGGGGTGGAGAGCTGCTTTGTAACGCAGCCTTTCTTTTGCCAGGTTGATCATTTGGTTATGATCAAAAATCAAATCAGGAATTTTGTTTAATGGAAACCATTCGGGGTGATATTCTTCACTGATTTGCTTTTCGTATTGACTGATGTCAATTAGTGCAAAATACGCAATTGATAATGTGCGTTCAATAGGGTCTCTGTCTGGCTCTGAAAAAGTATGAAACTGATCAAGATAAACACCTTCCAGCCCGGTAAGTTTTTTCAATATTCTTGTTGCAGCCTGATCGGCGCTTTCACTTGGTTCAACAAAACCGCCCATAAGACTCCAATGGTCTTTTTTGGGTTCAAATCCACGTTTTATCAGTAAAATATTCAGCTTCTGGCCATCAAACCCAAATACTATACAGTCAACAGCAGCTAATAAACGGGTTTGTTTTTGATACTTATTCATAAGAAAAATAGAAAAATTAAAGGTAGTGATTCGTAGATGAAAACCGGGTGTGGAAAACTTTTTTTTCGAAAAATAAATGTAAAATTGACAATTAATTATTAATGATTATATTTGATTCATCTTTATTTTTAAACTTCATCTTTGCTGCCATGCTAAGTTTTTATCAATCTACAGCTTTAAATCTAAAAAAGACTGCAATTGTTGTAAGTCTGATTTTTTTTGTGGTAACTACATCTTTCTCACAAGTAAATGTTGTTTTGCAAACAGATTTGGGAAAAGATAAAATCAGTAAACATATTTATGGTCACTTTGCAGAGCATTTGGGGAATTGCATTTACAGTGGTTTTTATGTTGGTGATACAAACAAAATCATACCTAATACCAATGGTGTACGAAATGACATTGTTGACGCTCTTAAAAAGTTAAAAATTCCAAATTTGCGTTGGCCCGGAGGTTGCTTTGCGGATACTTATCATTGGAAAGATGGTGTTGGGCCAAAGAATACACGGCCGGCAATCGTTAACCGTTGGTGGGGTGGTGTTACAGAAGATAACAGCTTTGGTACGCATGATTTTTTGAATATGTGTGAATTAATTGGAGCTGAACCTTATTTATCCGGTAATGTTGGAAGCGGTACAGTTCAGGAACTATCCGATTGGATTCAATATACAAATGGTGCAGCAAACACAAGCCCAATGACTTCCTGGCGGGTTCAGAATGGAAGAAACGAACCATGGAAAGTAAAATTCTGGGGAGTAGGAAATGAAGCGTGGGGCTGCGGCGGCAACATGAAACCTGAATATTATGCAAACATTTACCGCCAGTTTGCAACTTACATGGCAGACTGGGGTAATTCTGGTGGTATATACAGAATAGCGTCTGGTGCCAGTGACGCAGATTATAACTGGACTGAAGTGCTTATGCGTGAAATACCGGCCAGCATGATGAGTGCTGTGGCCATGCATCACTATTCAACAGTTAAATGGAGCGAAAAAGGTTCGGCAACTGATTTCAGCGAACAACAGTATTTTGCTACAATGAAATCTGCAATCTGGATGGATGAACTGGTTCGCAGGCATTCAACAATTATGGACAAATACGATCCTAACAAAAAGATTGCATTGGTTGTTGATGAATGGGGTGGATGGTACGAAGTTGAGCCGGGAACAAATCCGGGATTTCTTTTTCAGCAAAACACCATGCGTGATGCTATGATTGCCGGTGTTACACTCAATATATTTCAGAATCATTGCGATCGTGTAAGGATGGCGAATCTTGCGCAGGCTGTAAATGTGCTGCAGGCAGTAATTCTCACCAACAAAGAAAAAATGATTCTTACGCCAACCTATCATGTAATGGAAATGTACAATGTTCACCAAGATGCAACCATGCTCCCTGCTTCTGTACAAACACCCGATTATATTTTTGGCAATGAAAAATTACCAGCTGTTTCAGTTTCAGCTTCAAAAGATAACAATGGAGTTACGCATGTTTCGTTGGTGAATATTGATGCATCAAAACCTCAAACAGTATCTATTGATATCCGTGGTACAAAATTCAGTTCTGTTTCGGGTCGTATTCTTTCTTCAAAAAAATTGCAGGACTATAATTCATTTGATCAACCTGGTAAAATTCAACCTGCTGTTTTCAGTAATGCAAAACTTTCAGGTAATAGTTTACAGGTTCAATTACCCGCATTTTCTGTTGTTGTTTTAACGCTCAAATAAAAATCAATGAAAAGGAACTTTTTTCTTTTTATATCACTCTTTTCATTTTTTGCAATACAATCACAGGCGCAGCAAAAAGTGTTGACCATAAATGCCGGTCAGAGCATTGGCGATGTGCAGCCAACCATGTGGGGTGTATTTTTTGAAGATATTAATCTTGGTGCAGACGGAGGCATTTATGCAGAATTGGTCAAGAACCGTTCGTTTGAATTTAATAAACCATTGATGGGATGGAAAGTAGATCAAAAACCTTTTGTTGAAGGTGCTGTAACTGTGCAAAACAGGGCAGGACTTAACCTTGCCAATCCCCGTTTTCTGCATGTAGTACTGAATAGTGCCAAACCGGGCACACTCAGTTTAACCAATGAAGGTTTTCGTGGTATGGGTATTAAGAAAAATCTACGATATGATTTTTCTGTATTGTACCGTACATCAGCAAGCGGCATCAAACTTCATCTTGAATTACTGAATGCAAAGAATGAAATCATCGGTTCAGCAGTAACTGAAGTCGCAGCCACAGGAAGCGAATGGAAAAAACAGTCAGTAAGTTTTACATCAACTGCGACAGAATTAAAAGGCCAGTTCAGAATATGGTTTGAAGGAACAGGTACAATTGATATGGATATGATTTCCCTGTTTCCCTCAGATACATGGAAAGGAAGACCCGGTGGTATGCGTGCAGATATGATCCAGATGCTGGCTGATATGAAGCCCGGCTTTATCCGTTTTCCCGGTGGTTGTATTGTAGAAGGTATTGATTTAACCAACCGCTATCAATGGAAAAGAACGATCGGGCCGGTTGAAGAACGCCAGCTCATCATGAACCGCTGGAATGTTGAATTTGCAAACCGTGCAGCGCCGGATTATTTTCAAACATTTGGCCTGGGCTTTTTTGAATATTTCCAGTTAGCTGAAGATATTGGTGCAGAACCTTTGCCGATCCTCAATTGCGGAATGGCCTGCCAGTTTAATACGGCTGAACTTGTTCCTCTTGATCAGCTTGATCCTTATGTACAGGATGCACTTGATTTAATTGAATTTGCCAATGGCGATATCACCACAATATGGGGAAAGAAAAGAGCCGAAATGGGACATCCTGCACCATTCAATTTAAAGATGATGGGAGTGGGTAATGAAAACTGGGGGCCGCAATACGTTGAACGCTTAAAGATTTTTCAGAAAGCGATTAAAGAAAAATATCCAGACTTTAAACTGATAACAAGTTCAGGTACCGATCCTGAAGGTGCACGTTTTGATTTGCTGAATGGTGAACTGCGTAAAATGAATGCTGATTTTATTGATGAACATTATTACCGCAAACCGGAATGGTTTTTCAGTAATGCAAAACGTTACGATAATTATCCACGTAGCGGTTCAAAAGTATTTGCCGGTGAATATGCATCGCATGTTGACAAAACAACGGGTAATATGCGCAACACCTGGTTATCGGCAATCAGTGAGGCTGCGTTTATGACAGGTCTTGAACGTAATGCTGCCGTGGTGAATATGGCATCTTATGCGCCATTGTTTGCACATGTTGATGGCTGGCAATGGGCTCCTGATTTAATTTGGGTTGATAATCTCAATATTTACGGCACCCCCGATTATTATGTGCAGAAATTATTTTCATTAAACAAAGGTTCAAAAGTTGTTCCTGTTTCACTCAACAATGAAGTTGTTGCAGGACAGGATAGCTTGTATGCATCGGCTGTAATTGATGCTGCAACCAATGAACTGATTATAAAAGTGGTGAATGCTTCAGGAAAAGAACAATCAACAGTTCTTTCAGTTGAAGGTGTAAAAAAACTGGCAAAAGAAGGAAAACTGGTGCTGATGCAGAGTGCTGAACTTTTACAGGTTAATTCATTTAATCAGCCAATGGCTGTTTCGCCAAAAGAATCAGTCATTGCAGTTAAAGGCAGGAAATTCGAATACATATCACCGGCTTATTCATTTACTGTTTTACGTATTAAAATGTTGTAAGGTTTAATGAAGTTTTACCTGACGATAGTTTTTACTTTGATTATAATTACTGTATCGGCGCAATTTAAACCCGATTCTGTTGGCACTATAAAACCTGCACGTCAAACTTCAGTTCATGATCCTGTTATGATCAAAGAGGGTAATACGTATTACCTGTTTTGCACAGGCTTTGGTATCTCTGTTTTTTCATCAACCGATATGCAGAACTGGAAAAAAGAAAAACCTGTTTTTGCAAAAGCTCCGCAATGGGCTGTTGATGCTGTTCCCGGTTATCGTGGACATACATGGGCACCGGATATCAGCTTTCATAACGGGATGTATTATTTGTATTATGCTGTTTCAGCTTTTGGAAAAAATACTTCTTGTATCGGAGTTGCAGTGAACAAAACACTGAACCCTTCATCGCCCGATTTTAAATGGGAAGATAAAGGCAAGGTTATTCAATCTGTTCCCGGCAGGGATATGTGGAATGCAATTGATGCAAATATTATTATTGATAAAAACAATGTTGCATGGCTTGCATTTGGTTCATTCTGGAATGGAATAAAGCTGGTAAAACTGAATGCAGATATGCAATCAGTTGCACAGCCCGAAGAATGGTACACGATTGCATCCCGCCCGAGAGTTTTTAATCTGCCCGATACTTCTGCGGGTGATGCGGCTGTTGAAGCTCCTTTTATTTTTAAGAAAGGAGAGTACTATTATTTGTTTGTTTCTTGGGATTATTGTTGCCGTGGCGAGAAAAGCAATTACAAAGTTGTAATGGGGAGAAGTAAGCGTATTTCAGGGCCATATTTTGATAAAAAAGCTGTACCTATGGCCCGCAATGGAGGATCACTCATTGTTGAAGGCGATGGAAGAGAATGGTTTGGCGCCGGCCATAACGCAGTTTATGAGTTTAACGGTAAAGATTACATGATTTATCATGGTTATGATGCGTTGGATAAAGGCCGTTCAAAGCTCATTATTCAGGAGTTGGGATGGGATGAAGATGGATGGCCATTTATAAAAACTGAAAAATAAAAATTGATATATGTTTTCGTTCAAACAAATTACAGGAATTGCGCTGATGTCAGTTGTTGTACTATCTGCCTGCCAGAACAGTTCACAGAAAGCGGGTAAAGAAACATCAGCAAACAAAAAAATTACAAAAGTTGCCTGGGGCCAGGCTGATGGTAAGGAAGTTGATCTTTACACACTCACGAACAGCAAAGGTGTTGAAGTAAAAATCACTAATTATGGAGGAACAGTTACATCATGGATTGTTCCTGATAACAAAGGAAATAAAAGCAGTATCGTTCTCGGCTTCGATAGTTTGAGCGGTTACCTTGCTAAACCTCCTTACTTTGGTGCACTCATTGGTCGTTACGGAAATCGCATTGGCAAAGGCATCTTTAAAATTGATACCGCTACTTACAAACTTGCTGTTAACAATGGTGAAAACCATCTGCATGGCGGTAACAAAGGATATGATAAAGTGGTGTGGGATGTAACACCTGCCGACAGCACTGCATCTCTTACATTAACTTATTTAAGTAAAGATGGTGAAGAAGGTTATCCCGGTAATTTAAAAATCACAGTTGTTTATACATTAACAGATGATAACGAACTGCTGATTGATTACTCAGCTGAAACCGATAAACCTACAGTTGTAAATCTTACCAATCACAGTTATTTCAACTTAACAGGTGATGTTAACAACACTATTCTCAATCATACTTTACAGGTAAATGCTGATAAATACACACCGGTTGATAAAGGTTTGATTCCAACAGGCGAACTGAAAGATGTAAAAGGCACTCCGTTTGATTTTCTTCAGCCACATAAAATTGGCGAACGCATAGCTGCTGTTGAAGGTGGTTATGATCATAACTTTGTGCTCACCCGTAAAGGAACTGATCTTGAACTGGTAGCTACTTTAGCTGATTCATTAAGCGGAAGAAAACTGGAAGTGTACACAACCGAACCGGGATTGCAGTTTTATTCAGGGAATTTCCTTGATGGCACCATCAAAACATCCGATGGTAAAGCAATCAACATTCATACAGGTCTTTGTCTTGAAACACAGCATTTCCCTGATTCACCCAATAAGCCTCAGTTCCCTTCAACATTGCTGAAGCCGGGCGAAAAATATCATACAGTAACAAAATATAAAGTTTCAGTGAATTGATAATTAAATAAGAACTAATGAAAAGTGTTAACGAATTAAATGAAATTGTTTCGCAGGTACGCCGTGATATTGTACGGATGGTACATGCCTGCCAGTCGGGCCATCCCGGCGGATCATTGGGTTGTGCTGATGTAGTAACAACCTTGTACTTCAGAGAAATGAAAATTAATGAAGAAAAAGGTAGTGATGGATTTTTGAAATTCTCACCATCAGGCGAAGGTGAAGATTTGTTCTTCCTTTCCAATGGTCACATCTCTCCATTATTTTATTCTGTACTTGCACGCAGGGGATATTTTGCTGTAAGCGAATTAGCAACATTCCGCAAAATCAATTCACGACTGCAAGGCCATCCTGCAACACATGAACACCTTCCCGGTATCCGTGTAGCATCTGGATCACTTGGACAGGGACTTTCAGTTGCAGCAGGTGCTGCGAAAGCAAAAAAAATTAAAGGCGATGACGGTACTGTATTTGTTTTAATGGGTGATGGTGAACAGCAGGAAGGACAAATTTGGGAAGCTGCGCAATTTGCTCCGCATTATAATTTAGATAACCTGATTGCAATTGTTGACTGGAACAAACAACAGATTGACGGACCTACTGATAAAGTAATGAACAACCGAGACATCAAAGCTAAATACGAAGCATTTGGCTGGGCAACTGTTGATCTTGCAGATGGTAACGATATTCAGCAGGTGGTTGATGCTGTAACAAAAGCAAAAGAGTTGAGAGGAAAAGGACAACCCATTGCTATTTTAATGAAATCAGAAATGGGCTTTGGTGTTGATTTTATGATGCACACACACAAGTGGCATGGTACTGCTCCTAATGATGAGCAACTGGCAAAAGCACTTGAACAATTACCACAAACTCTTGGTGACTATTAATTAAATGTTTGAAGCGAAATGAAAAAATATACATACACAGAAAAGAAAGATACACGTAGCGGCTTTGGTGCCGGTATGGCTGAGTTGGGAAAAACTCATCCAAAAGTAATGGCGCTTTGTGCCGACCTGGTAGCATCGCTGAAACTGGATGCGTTTATTAAAGATAATCCTGAACGTTTTGTTCAGTGCGGAATTGCAGAAGCAAACATGATTGGTGTTTCTGCAGGTTTGGCTATTTCAGGTTTTGTTCCTTACGCAACAACATTTGCAAACTTTGGTTCGGGCCGTGTTTATGACCAGATCCGTCAAAGTGTTGCTTATTCAAATACGAATGTAAAAATTGCTGTATCACATGCAGGTTTAACATTGGGTGAAGATGGTGCAACACACCAGATTCTTGAAGACCTTGCTATGATGCGTGCAATGCCGGGCATGACTGTTATTAATCCCTGCGATTATAATCAAACCAAAGCTGCAACGATTGCATTGGCCGATCATGTAGGCCCTGCTTATTTGCGTTTTGGTCGTCCTGTAGTTCCTGTTTTCACAGCTGCTGATCAGAAATTTGAAATTGGTAAAGCATGGATGGTGAACGAAGGAAAAGATGTAACCATTGTTGCAACTGGTCATCTTGTTTGGGAAGCAATACAGGCAGGTGAATTACTGGAGCAGGAAGGCATTGATGCAGAAATCATCAACATACATACCATCAAACCACTGGACGAAGATGCCATTCTGAAGTCTGTTGCAAAAACAGGTTGTGTTGTTACAGCTGAAGAACATCAGCTGAATGGTGGTTTGGGCGATGCAGTGTGCCAATTATTAAGCCGTAACAAGCCAACACCGGTTGAAATGATTGGTGTTGATAATTCATTTGGTGAAAGCGGAACTCCTGCACAACTGATGGAGAAATACGGACTGAATGCAGCAAGCATTGTTGCCAAGGTAAAAAAGGTAATGAGCAGAAAATAAATTGCAGATAAAACTGCTGTGCAAACAGCAGTTTTTATTTGCCAGAATTAATTAGTGTTACATAGACAAATAAAAATAAAATGAGCAATCATACATCTTACGTAATCGGGGTTGATTATGGTTCAGATTCAGTTCGGACCATCATCGTTAATACAGCCAATGGTGAAGAACTTGCCTCTTCTGTATTTTATTATCCGAGGTGGAAAAAACAATTGTATTGCAATATCAGCGAAAACCAGTTCAGACAGCATCCTTTGGATTATGTGGAAGGACTGGAAGCAACAATTAAAGAATGTGTGGCAAAGGTTGGACCTGAAGTTGCTGCAAACATCAAAGCACTTTCTGTTGATACAACCGGTTCAACTCCTGTTGCAACTGATAAATACGGAACTCCACTTGCGTTACTCCCTGAGTTTGCAGAAAATCCCAATGCCATGTTTGTGTTGTGGAAAGATCATACAGGTGTGGGTGAAGCTACAGAGATCAATGCACATGCTGAAAAATTTGATACAAACTACTTACAATTTGTAGGAGGTATTTATTCTTCTGAATGGTTCTGGGCAAAGCTGTTGCATGTATTACGTGCCGATGAAAAAGTAAGAAACACGATTTATTCTTTTGTTGAACATTGCGACTGGATTCCGTTCCTGTTAACGGGTGGTAATGATGTGCATCAAATGAAACGTGGTGTATGTTCTGCTGGTCATAAAATTTTATGGGCAAAAGAGTGGGGTGGACTTCCTCCCAATGAATTCTTTGCAACACTTGATCCTGTCTTAGATGGATTTACTGATCGTTTGTTCAAGGATACATACCCTGCCGATCAGTCGGTTGGTACAATTACAAAAGAATGGGCAGCTAAATTAGGTTTGCCTGAAACAACTGTGATTGGTGTTGGAGCTTACGATGCACACATGGGTGCAGTTGGCGGGCAAATTGAACCATATCATTTAAGTAAAGTAATGGGAACATCAACCTGTGATATGATGGTTGCTCCTGTTAAAGATGTGGAAGGGAAATTAGTGAAAGGTATTTGCGGACAGGTGCCCGGTTCAATTATTCCAGGCATGATTGGTTTAGAAGCTGGTCAGTCTGCATTTGGTGATGCATATGCATGGTACAAGCGTTTAATTACATGGCCGCTGCAAAGTATTCTTGCAAAATCAGCAGTGGTTGATGAAGCAACAAAAGCACAGTTGATTAAAGAAACAGAAGATGCCATCATTCCAGAATTAAGCAAACTTGCTGAGCAAATTGAAATTGATGAACATACTGAACTGGCTGTTGACTGGTTTAACGGAAGAAGAACTCCTGATGCAAACCAGTTACTCACTGCATCCATCACCGGATTGGATTTAGGAAGTGATGCTGTTCGTTTGTTCCGTGCAGTTGTTGAATCAACCTGCTTTGGTGCAAAAGCAATTGCAGAACGTTTTGTTGAACAGGGTGTACCTGTAAAAGGTTTGATTGGTTTAGGTGGTGTGGCTAAAAAATCTCCATTCATTATGCAGATGATGGCAGATGTGATGAACATGCCAATCAAAATTCATAAATCAGAACAAACCTGTGCACTTGGTGCTGCAATGTTTGCAGCAACAGCAGGTGGTGTTTATGAAAAAGTGGAAGATGCAATGAAAGCAATGGGACAGGGATTTGATGCAGCTTATCAACCCAACCCTGCAAAAGTTGCGGTTTACCAGAAACGTTACGAACAATACAAAAAAGTTGGTGCGTTTATGGAAGCACAAACCTTAAGTTAAATTTCGTTTAACGAATTAATACGATAAAACAATAGTTATGAGTAAGTATAGTCATATCCAGGAAGAGGCTTACAAAGCCAATTTGGAATTACCACAGTTAGGATTGGTACTGTTTACATTCGGAAATGTAAGTGCAGTTGACAGAAGCTTAGGCGTATTTGCCATAAAACCAAGCGGTGTTCCGTACGAAGATTTATCACCCGATAAAATGGTGATTGTTGATTTTGACGGACATACTGTTGAAGGTTCTTACCGTCCTTCATCCGATACAAAAACACATGCAGTGTTGTACAAGCATTGGGAAAAGATTGGCGGCATTGTACACACACATTCAACTTATGCAACAGCATGGGCACAATCGCAGCGGGATATTCCGATTTACGGAACAACACATGCTGATTATACCATTGCTGATATTCCATGTGCTGCTCCAATGAACGATGAAATGATCAGGGGAAATTATGAATATGAAACCGGTTTCCAGATTCTAAATTGTTTTAACGACAGGCATTTGAGCTACGAAGAAGTAGAAATGATTCTCGTTGGAAATCACGCACCTTTTACATGGGGTAAGAATGCGCACAAAGCAGTTCATAACAGCGCCGTATTGGAATTTATTGCTAAAACGGCATTGTTTACTGAGCAGATTAATGCAAGAGCGCCAAGATTGAAAGAATCCATCAAACGTAAACATTGGGAACGTAAACATGGGCCAGATAGTTATTATGGTCAAAACTGATAATTAAAATTTACATCAATGCTATATAAAAAAATTCTGTTCATACTTGTTGCTGTACAAGGAGCTTTTTTTGCTGCCGCACAACAAAAAGACTATTCATTTAAGCCGGTAAATTTTACAAGTGTTCAACTCACCGACAATTTCTGGTTGCCCCGGATTAAAGTGAATCATACTGTTACAATCCCTGCATCGTTTGAGCGTTGTGAAAAAACGGGGCGTGTAAAAAACTTTGAAATGGCTGCATCGAAGAGCGGTAAATTTTGTACAATTTATCCATTTGATGATACAGATATTTATAAAACCATTGAGGGGGCTTCTTTTTCATTAAGCCTTTTTCCTGATAAAAAGCTTGAACTCTATATTGATTCATTAATTGAAAAAGTAGCCAAAGCTCAGGAGCCGGATGGCTACTTATATACAGCAAGAACCATTGATCCGCTTCACCCGCATTCATGGGCTGGTATTAACCGTTGGGAAAAGGAAAGAGAGCTGAGTCATGAATTGTACAACTCCGGTCATTTATACGAAGCAGCTGCTGCACACTATTATGCAACAGGAAAGAAGAATCTGCTCAACATTGCTTTAAAAAATGCTGATCTGGTTTGCTCATTTTTTGGACATAATAAAAAGCATGTTGCACCCGGTCACCAGGTTGTGGAAATGGGTCTTGTAAAACTCTACCGTATTACAGGCAAACAAGAATACCTGGAAACTGCGAAATACTTCATTGAAGAACGTGGCCATTACAATGGTTATGACACAAAGAGTAAAGATCCCTGGAAAAACGGAGCTTACTGGCAGGATCATATTCCGGTTGTTGATCAACGTGAAGCAATTGGCCATGCAGTACGTGCCGGTTATTTGTATGCAGCAGTTGCTGATGTAGCTGCTTTAACTGGTGATGAAGCAATGCTGAAAGCAATTGACAGCATCTGGACAAACATGGTGACGAAGAAAATTTATGTACAGGGTGGAGCAGGTGCAGTTGGTTCAGGCGAACGTTATGGTGATAATTATGAATTACCCAATGCAACTGCTTATAACGAAACCTGTGCAGCCATTGCAAATGTGTACTGGAATCAACGCATGTTTCAACTGCACGGCGATTCAAAATATATTGATGTACTGGAAAAGATTTTATACAATGGTCTCATTTCTGGTGTTGGTCTAGATGGGAAGTCTTTTTTCTATACCAATGCAATGGAAGTAAGGCACAATCATCTTCCCGGTGGTTTGGAACAGGAACGTTCGGGTTGGTTCGATTGCTCATGTTGTCCTACAAACATGACAAGATTATTGCCATCTGTTCCGGGTTATATGTATGCACTGAAGGATAATAATGTTTTTGTAAATCTTTTCATTAACAGTAAAGCAGCTTTAACAGTAAATGGCAAAGCTGTTGATGTTGAACAGCAAAACAATTATCCATGGAATGGTGATCTGAAATTCATTGTTTCTCCCAAAAAAGGAACACTTTCTTTTGCCATGAAAGTGCGTATTCCCGGCTGGGCAGTGAACCAGGCAATACCATCAGATTTATACAGTTTTCAAGCAGGAATAAATTCACAAGTTTCTATTACGGTCAACGGAAGTACAGTTGATTACACAATCGAAAATGGTTATGCTGTTTTAAACAGGATATGGAAAAAGAATGATGTGCTGGAAGTAAAATTACCAATGGAGGTGCGCAGGGTTGTAGCAAATGATAAACTCAAAGATGATGTGGGTAAAGTTGCTTTGCAACGTGGACCTATCATGTATTGTGCAGAATGGCCTGATAATAATGGCAGCACAGCCAACCTGGTAATTCCATCATCAGCAACATTTACAACAGAATTTCAGTCTGCATTGCTCAACGGAGTTGTTGTGATAAAATCAGAAGCAAACGCTGTACTGGTAAATAATAACGAAGTAAAAACAGTAAAGCAGCCTTTTGTTGCTATTCCATATTATGCGTGGGCTAACAGGGGTGTTGGAGAAATGACTATCTGGTTTCCTGAAAAAATTAAAAGTGTAGATATTCTTTCAAAATAAACATTTAACTAAACGATCAATCTGATCACAAATACAAGAAATATGAAACCGTTTAAAAATTTAGAAGTTTGGTTTGTTACAGGCAGCCAGGACCTGTATGGTGAAGAAACATTGAAACAGGTTGCAGCACACTCACTTGAAATTGCAACTGCTTTTCATAATTCAGAAGCAATTCCCGTTAATGTTGTTTTCAAACCTACCGTAAAATCAACAGAAGAAATTTATGCTACCTGCGCTGAAGCAAATGCATCAGCAAATTGTATTGGTATCATTACGTGGATGCATACATTTTCTCCTGCAAAAATGTGGATCAGGGGTTTAAGCATTTTGCAAAAACCTTTGTTGCACCTGCACACACAGTTCAACCGTGATATTCCCTGGGCAACTATTGATATGGATTTCATGAACCTCAACCAGAGTGCACATGGCGACAGGGAGTTTGGTCATATCATGAGCCGTATGCGGTTAAAAAGAAAAGTGGTTGTTGGTCACTGGCAGGATCCCAAGGTTCTTGATCAGATCAATGTATGGGCACGTGCAGCTGCAGGCTGGAACGATTTACAAGGTGCAAGATTTGTTCGCTTTGGCGACAACATGCGTTTTGTTGCTGTAACCGATGGTGATAAAGTAGAAGCTGAAAGAGTGTTTGGTTTCAGTGTTAACACACATGGTATTGGAGATTTAGTAAAATTTGTAAATGAAGTAAGCGATGCTGATGTTGATAAACTCATTGCTGAATACAATGAAAAATATATTCTTGTTGATAGCTTGAAACAAGGCGGCAGCCAATATCAATCATTGGTTGATGCTGCAAGAATTGAACTTGGTATCAAATACTTCCTGCTGGATGGTAACTACAAAGGTTTTACCGATACGTTTGAAGACCTGCATGGCATGAAACAATTGCCCGGCATTGGTGCACAACGTATGATGGGACAAGGTTATGGTTTTGCAGGCGAAGGCGACTGGAAAACTTCAGCGCTTGTACGTGCAATGAAAGTAATGGGTACAGGATTAAAAGGTGGTAACAGTTTCATGGAAGATTATACGTACCATTTCGATCCCGCAAATCCGTTAGTACTTGGTTCGCACATGCTTGAAATCTGCGAAAGCATTGCTGATGGTAAACCTAAATGTGAAATTCATCCGTTAGGTATTGGTGGTAAAGCTGATCCGGTTCGTTTGGTGTTTAACTCAGCTGCAGGTCCAGCATTGAATGCATCAGTTGTTGACTTGGGCAACCGTTTCCGTTTATTGGTAAATGAAGTGGAAGCAGTAGCACCAGTTGCTGAATTACCTAAACTTCCTGTTGCAAGGGTATTGTGGAAACCATATCCAAACATGAACGATGGTTGTAAAGCATGGATACTTGCAGGTGGGGCACATCATACAGGCTATAGCCAGAATCTGACTTCAGAACACATGGAAGATTTTGCAGAAATGGCAGGTATTGAATATGTGAAAATCGGTAAGAATACTGATCTCTATCAATTCAAAAATGAATTGCGCTGGAGCGAAATTGCTTATAAATAAAACCAATACGAATAAACAATTTAAACTTAAAAATTTATGGATTGGCATTCACATGAATTTATCTGGCTCGACTGGGTAATTATCATCGTTGGAATATTGGGTGTATCATGGGCAGTTTGGCGTTCTATTCAAAAAGATAAACGTAAACAACTCGGTGCCGACAGTGAAGATTACCTGTTTGGCAAGGGTGAACCCTGGTATGTAATTGGTGCAGCTATTTTTGCTGCAAACATCGGTTCCGAACACCTTGTTGGTCTTGCAGGCACTGGTGCAAAATCAGGTGTGGGCATGGCACACTGGGAAATGCAGGGCTGGATGATTCTTATTCTGGGATGGTTATTTGTACCTTTCTATCAACTAATGAATACGAAGTTGGGTAAAATTATCACTATGCCCGATTTTCTGAAAGCACGCTATACACATGCAACGGGCTCGTGGTTGTCTATCATTACACTCATTGCTTATGTATTGACCAAAGTAAGTGTTACCGCATTTACCGGTGGTATTTTTATGGAGAGTTTGCTGGGACTTCCTTTCTGGTACGGAGCAATCGGCCTGATTGTTTTAACGGGATTCTTTACTGTTGTTGGTGGAATGAAAGGTGTAATGACGCTTTCTGCCATTCAAACTCCCATTCTTATCATCGGTTCATTCCTTGTGCTTTTCTTAGGATTGTCGGCACTTGGAGGTGGCAGTATTACTGATGGATGGCAGGCTATGATTGATTATTCCAAAACACTGGGTGTAGGTGCTGATGGGGTTGCTTACGGTACCAATCACATGTTCCATTTTGAAACGGGTGATCCGTTGTTTGATGAGTATCCGGGCTTCTGGGTATTTATTGGTGCAACTATCATTGGTTTCTGGTATTGGGCTACTGATCAGCATATTGTTCAAAGGGTTCTTGGTCAACAGAAAGGCGAAGCAAATGATGTGGTGATGAAGCGTGCAAGAAGAGGTACCATTGCTGCAGGTTATTTTAAGTTGTTGCCTGTATTCATGTTCCTGATTCCCGGAATGGTTGCTGCTGCATTGGCTGCACGCCCCGACAGCGGTTTTACATTGGAAAATCCTGATACAGCTTTTGGTGCAATGGTGAAATTTGTATTACCGGCTGGTGTGAAAGGAATTGTAACCATTGGTTTTATTTCAGCACTTGTTGCATCACTTGCTGCTTTCTTTAATTCATGCGCTACACTTTTTACAGAAGATTTTTACAAACCAATGTTCAAAGGTAAAAGCGAAGCGAAGTATGTTTTGGTAGGACGTATTGCAACTGTTGTAGTGGTAATACTTGGTATCATCTGGATTCCGGTGATGATGAGTCTCGGCAGTTTGTATTCTTACCTGCAGGGTATTCAATCACTGCTTGCTCCTGCAATGGTGGCTGTTTTTGTGATGGGTGCATTCTCTAAAAAAATTACACCTAAAGCTGGTGAAGCCGGTTTAATTGTTGGCTTCCTTATTGGCATGGCCCGTTTGCTTACCAATATCTTTACGAATACAGGTAATGATGTAATGACAGGCACTTTCTGGGAATCAACAACATGGTTCTGGAAAACTAACTGGCTCATTTTTGAAATATGGTTACTTGTATTTATTATGCTGATGATGGTGGTGGTGTCATTCTTTACACCCAAACCAACGGCACAGCAGATTGATGCAATTACGTTTACAGATGATTATAAAAAACTGATCAGGCAAAGCTGGAACAAATGGGATGTGATTGCTTCGCTGGGTGTTGTTATAGCATGTGTGTTATTCTACATTTATTTCTGGTAACAGAAAATTGAAAAGAAGATAAACAGTTGCAATCATTATCTTTGCAACCGAAAAACGAAGCCGGGCTGCCATGAAGCAGCCCGGCTTTATTTAAACAAGTAAGAAATACGATGAGCGATTTACAAACAAAGAAGGCTTTTCTTTTTGACCTGAACGGAACGATGATTGATGATATGGATTTTCATATTGTGGCATGGCATGATATACTGAACAGTCTTGGTGCTAACATCAGCATGCAGCGAATGAAAGAAGAAGCTTATGGAAAAAATGAAGAAGTGGTGGAACGTATTTTGCCTGGCCGTTTTTCATTGGAAGAAAGGCAAAAGATGGGATATGAAAAGGAGAAAGTGTACCAGGCTGCATTTAAACCAAGGCTTGGATTGATTCCAGGTTTATACACTTTTTTGCAAAATGCACATCATCATAAAATACCAATGGCTATTGGATCTGCAGCGATTACTTTCAATATTGATTTTGTAATTGATAATCTAAAGCTGCGTTCATTGTTCGGTGCAATTGTAAGTGCTGATGATGTAACCATCAGCAAACCTCACCCGCAAACATATTTGCGGTGTGCTGAAAAGCTGAATTTTGATCCTGCTGATTGTATTGTGTTTGAAGATGCACCGAAAGGAGTGGAGTCGGCAAAAAATGCAGGGATGAAAGCAGTGGTGATTACAACTTTACATGAGCCGCATGAATTTGACCAATACGATAATGTGCTGATGTTTATTGAAGATTATACCGATCAGCGGTTGATTGGACTACTGTAAGAAATAGAAACACAGATCGAACGGATTTGAGCGAATTGCACAGATTAAGAAAAGCCAGTGTATGATGTCAGTTGTACGCTAACTACAAACTCTAAACAACAAACTAAAAAATCAGCGTTAATCTGCCTCATCTGTGTCATCAGCGTTTCTATTGTATTCTATCCAATCTGCTTCTTTATCATCTCCGCAAAAACGGTGGCAGCTTTTTTCCTGTAAGCATCTTTCAGCCAGGTAATGGAAGCTTCCCTTGTGAGTTCAATGCCGGTAATGGGTACAGTTCGTAAATTAGTTCTGCCGCTAGCCGATGCAATGGTTAACACCGTACACCAGTTTCCTGTTTCAACCAATTGCAGCAGCATGTTAATATCGTTCAGTTCAACATTTACTACCGGGCTGATTTTATTTTTTGCAAACACATCTTCTAAAAAATCTCTTGTATTAAATCCTTTTGCCGGCAATGCAAGATGAATGTTCTGCAATTCTTTAATATCAATTTTTTTCTTTGATGCAAACGGGTGCGAAGTATGAACAATCAGCGAAAGTTTTGAATCAAACAAAATCTCCGATTCAAATACATTGGTATCGGGCGGCTGCAGAAACGAAAGCACAAAATCAATCTCGGCTATTTTCAGTTTTTCCAACAGGTCTTCCGATGTGCCGAAATCAACAGCCACTTTTACCTGCGGATATAATTTTGTGAACGCAACAATGGTTGAATTCAATAGTGCAGATAAACCATAGGTTGCACCAATCTTTAATGTTCCTGCTTTTAATCCTTTCAGATCTTCAATAATCTGTTTGCCATCATTTGCATCCTGCAGCGACTGGCGGGCGTAAGTAAGAAACAGGTTGCCGGCTTCTGTTAAACGAACACGCTTGCCAACCCGGTCGAACAACAGCATATCCAGCTCATCTTCCAGTTGCTTTATTTGCTGGGATAATGTACTTTGGCTGATGAATAAATCATTGGCTGCCTCAGTAAAATTGAGCAGCTCAGCAGACCGGACAAAATATTTCAGCTGACGTAATTCCATTTCTTGATCAATCGGTAATACCGATCATTAGTATAGGAAAATAAAGTTTTTCAAATTTAGGAATATCCATGAACTTCGGGGCCGGAAAAGAAACAACGAATAAAATTTTTGCCATTTATCATTGGAGAATTAGTTACACACGAAGTATTTTTTCCATCATTTCAAACAAATAAATTAAAATAGAAAAAAACATGAGCAACGCACCGACTACTCTGTTTGATAAAGTGTGGGATGCACACGTAGTAAGAAAGATCGAAGATGGTCCAGATGTGTTATTTATTGATCGTCATTTTATTCATGAAGTAACCAGCCCTGTTGCATTCCTTGGATTGCAAACAAGAAATATTCCTGTGTTATTTTCTGAACGGACATTTGCAACTGCCGATCATAACACGCCAACCATCAACCAGCATTTACCAGTACAGGATCCGCTTTCGGCCAACCAGTTAAAAGCGTTGGAAACAAACTCAGCCAAGTATGGTATTTCGCATTGGGGTTTGGGAAACCCTAAAAATGGTATTGTGCATGTGGTAGGTCCTGAAAACGGAATTACACAGCCGGGTATGACGATTGTTTGTGGTGATTCACATACATCAACACACGGTGCATTTGGTGCCATTGCATTTGGTATTGGTACAAGTGAAGTGGAAATGGTATTGTCTTCGCAGTGTATTATGCAGCCAAAGCCAAAGAAGATGCGTATTACCATCAATGGTAAATTAGGCAAAGGCGTTGTTCCGAAAGATGTACCGTTGTTTATTCTTTCGCAGATTTCTGCAAGTGGTGCAACAGGTTATTTTATTGAATTTGCCGGTGAAGTATTTGAAAATATGAGTATGGAAGGAAGGATGACAGTATGTAATCTTTCTATTGAAATGGGTGCACGTGGTGGAATGGTTGCTCCTGATGAAACTACTTTCAACTATCTGAATGGAAGAGAGAAAGCTCCAAAAGGTGAAGCATGGGATAAAGCATTAGCTTACTGGAAAACGTTGAAGACAGATGCTGATGCAGAATTTGATCTCGAATTAAATTTCCATGCCGACCAGATTGAACCACAGATTACTTACGGAACAAATCCCGGTCTTGGTACAGGGATTACTCATAACATTCCCGTTGCATCGCAGGTAAAAGATGGTGAAGCATCTTACAAAAAATCACTTGCTTACATGGGCTTTGCTGAAAATGAAAAACTCATTGGCAAGCAGGTTGATTATGTGTTCCTCGGAAGTTGCACCAACGGACGTATTGAAGATTTCCGTGCGTTTGCAAGTATTGTAAAAGGAAAGAAAAAAGCTGCGAACATCACTGCATGGCTGGTTCCCGGTTCTCATATTGTTGAACAGCAGATTAAAGATGAAGGCATTCTTGATATTTTAACTGAAGCTGGTTTTGAATTACGTCAGCCCGGTTGTTCTGCATGTCTTGCAATGAATGATGATAAAATTCCTGCCGGTAAATATGCAGTAAGTACAAGTAACAGGAACTTTGAGGGAAGACAAGGACCTGGTGCAAGAACATTATTGGCTAGTCCGCTGGTAGCAGCAGCTGCAGCAGTAACCGGAGTGGTAACAGATCCGAGAGAGTTAATTTGATGTACGAGATAAGAAGTACGATGTACGAATCATCAGAACTAAAAACTACAAACTAAAAACTTTAAACTCAATATGGCTTACGATAAATTTGCAGTCCTTAAAAGTTCAGCGGTTCCAATGCCGATTGAAAATGTGGATACCGACCAGATTATTCCTGCCCGTTTCTTAAAGGCAACTGAAAGAAAAGGTTTTGGTGATAATCTTTTCCGTGACTGGCGCTATAATGGCGATGATACTCCAAAACAGGATTTCGTATTGAACAATTCAATCTATTCAGGAAAAATTCTTGTTGGTGGTAAAAACTTTGGAAGCGGAAGCAGTCGTGAACATGCTGCATGGGCTATTTACGATTACGGTTTCCGTTGTGTAATATCCAGTTTCTTCGCTGATATTTTTAAAGGAAATGCGCTTAACATTGGTATACTTCCTGTAACAGTTAGTCCTGAATTCCTGGATAAAATTTTTAGAGCAATTGAAGCTGATCCAAAAACTGAAATGGAAGTAAATCTTGCTGAACAAACAGTTACAATACTTGCAACCGGCGAAAAAGAATCATTCGATATTAACGGTTATAAAAAGCATAACCTGATGAATGGTTTTGATGATATTGATTACCTGCAGGCAATGAAACAGGATATTCAGCAATTTGCATCAGCAAGTCCTTATTAAGATTTATTAAAGTAAAGTTACATGCCCAATAAACAACGCTACATTGAAATCATGGATACTACACTGCGTGATGGTGAACAAACCAGTGGAGTATCTTTTTCTGCATCTGAAAAATTAACGATTGCACAATTACTCTTAACAGAAGTAAAAGTCGATCGTATTGAAGTTGCTTCAGCACGTGTGTCGGAAGGAGAGTTTGATGCAGTTAAGAAAATCACCAAATGGGCAAAAGCAAACGGATTACTGAACAGGGTGGAAGTATTGACGTTTGTTGATGGTGATGTGTCGATTAAATGGATGCAGGAAGCCGGTGCAAAAGTGATGAACCTGTTAACCAAAGGTTCACTCAATCATCTTACACACCAGCTGAAGAAAAAACCTGAACAGCATTTTGCAGAGATTGCCGCTGTCATAAAATCAGCAAAGAAAAAAGGAATTGAAACCAATGTATATCTTGAAGACTGGAGCAATGGTATGCGTCATTCAAGAGAATACGTATTTCAATACCTTGATTTTATTGTAACGCAACCGGTAAAACGTGTTATGCTTCCCGATACACTGGGGATATTAACTCCTTCGGAAGTGTTTGAATTCGTTTCAGAAATTGTTCAGCGTTACCCCAACACTCATTTTGATTTTCACGGCCACAATGATTATGATCTTGGTACAGCCAATGTACTGGAAGCAATGAAAGCAGGAGTGCATGGTTTGCATTTAACAGTAAATGGTATGGGTGAGCGTGCAGGTAATGCGCCGCTTGCAAGTGCTATTGCAGTGATGCATGATTTTATGCCGCAGATCAAATCTTCTGTTGTTGAAAATTCCTTATACAGTGTAAGCAAGCTCGTTGAAACATTTTCAGGTATTCGCATACCTGCCAACAAACCTGTTGTGGGCGAAAACGTATTTACGCAAACTGCAGGCATTCATGCTGATGGTGATAAAAAGAAAAATCTTTACTTCAGTGAGCTGATGCCGGAGCGTTTCGGCCGTCAACGCAAATATGCATTGGGTAAAACCAGTGGTAAGGCCAATATTGAAAACAACCTTGCACAGCTGGGTATTCAATTATCAGACAGCGATCTGAAAAAAGTTACGCAACGTATCATTGAACTGGGCGATAAGAAAGAAGTGGTTACGCAGGCCGATCTTCCTTACATCATTTCAGACATTCTCGACAGCAATACGGTTACGGATGCAGTGAAGATTGAGAATTATGTATTGACACATTCCAAAGATCTCCGTCCATCTGCAACATTAAGTATTGTAATCAATGGCGAATCGTTTGAAGAACATGCACAGGGCGATGGTCAGTACGATGCATTCATGAATGCGTTGAAAAAAATCTACAAACAAAAGAAAGTGGAACTTCCGGTACTTACCGATTACGCAGTGCGTATTCCTCCGGGTGGTAAAAGTGATGCATTGTGTGAAACAATCATTACCTGGAATATCAATAACCGGGAATTTAAAACAAGAGGACTTGACAGTGATCAGACTGTTTCAGCAATAAAGGCAACACAGAAAATGTTGAATAATATTTAAGAGGCACAAAGGCACTGAGTAGCAAAGGCACAAAGTAAAATGTCTGAGATTAAAACATATCGTGATTTACTGGTTTGGCAAAAATCGATGAATCTTGTTACCGAGATCTATCATGCAAGTGCTAAGTTTCCTTCAACAGAAGTTTATGGACTTGTTAGTCAGATCAGGCGCTGTGCTGTGTCGTTACCAAGTAATATTGCAGAAGGTTATGGAAGAAATTCAACAGGCGATTACAAGCGGTTCTTACAGATATCTCTGGCTTCATTGTTTGAATTACAAACACAGTTGGAAATTGCATTCAATCTTGGTTATTATTCTAAAGAACTTTTTGATAACATCATAAACAAGACGTACGAACTTGAAAGGATGTTATCCTCATTAATAAGTAAAATTAAATAAGCGGGAAACTTTGTGCCTTTGTGCCTAAGTGCCTGTAAAACTCAAAAAAATGGCAACAAAACACATTTTAATTGTTCCTGGCGATGGAATTGGACAGGAAGTAACAGCAGTTGGTAAAAAAGTATTAGATAAAATCGCAGCAAAATACGGTCATACGTTTACATACGATGAAGCATTGATTGGTCATGTTGCTATTGAAGCAACGGGTAATCCTTTGCCCGATGAATCATTGGAGAAAATGCGTAAGTCAGATGCAGTTTTATTTGGTGCAGTTGGTCATCCCAAATACGATAACGATCCTTCTGCAAAAGTTCGTCCAGAACAGGGATTATTGAAGATGAGAAAGGAGTTGGGGCTGTATGCAAATCTTCGTCCCATTAAATTATTTGATGAACTGCTTGGCGCATCGAGCATTAAACCTGAAATTTTAAAAGGAGCAGATATTCTTTTCTTCCGTGAATTAACCGGCGATATTTATTTTGGCGAAAAAGGCCGTAAGAATAATGGCGATACTGCTTTTGATATTGCAGAATACAGCCGTTTTGAAGTAGAGCGTATTGCACGTAAAGCATTTGATGCTGCACGAACAAGAAGAAAAAAATTATGTTCTGTTGATAAAGCCAATGTAATTGAAACCTCAAGACTTTGGCGTGAAGTTGTTCAAAAAGTAGCACTGGAATATCCTGATGTGGAGGTGGAACACCAGTTTGTTGATGCTACAGCAATGTTGCTCATCAAAGATCCACGTCGTTTTGATGTGGTGGTAACAGCTAATTTGTTTGGTGATATTCTTACCGATGAAGCTTCACAAATTGCTGGATCAATGGGTATGCTGGCAAGTGCATCTATCGGTGATGGTACAGGAGTTTACGAACCTATTCACGGATCAGCACATGATATTACCGGTAAAGGTGTTGCCAACCCGCTGGCGTCTATTTTATCAGCAGCATTGTTGCTGGATATTTCTTTTGGAATGAAAGAAGAATCTGAAACAGTCATTAACGCTGTTGATAAAGTACTGAAAGCTGGTTTCAGAACAAGAGATATTGCTGATGAATCAACTGCAGCAGAAAAGATACTTGGTACTGAAGCAATTGGTGAAGAAGTACTGAAGTTTATTTAATGTACTAAATAACTGATTAACAAAGGCAATCCAAACAGATTGCCTTTTCTTTTTATAAATGTGAATAATTGTTAATTGTACATTTAATAATCCCGCACAAAATTCTGTACTTTCATTCCCCGATTTGACTATTACACGATGGATATGAAGTTGCGTTGCCTGATTTTTTCTTTTCTTTTTCTGGCGATCAGAAGTTTCGCTTCTGATTCTATTCGTGTTCAGTACCTGGGTATTGAACAGGGGCTTTCCAATAATGTTGTTACCAGTATTTACCGTGATCATGATGGATTTATGTGGTTTGGCACATACGATGGGCTCAACAGGTATGATGGTTATGGTTTTAAGATTTTCAGGAATATCATCGGCGACTCATTGTCTCTTGTTGATAATCACATCTACACAATGGCTGGTGATGCCAAACATAATATCTGGATCTGTACATCAAAAGGGATCAGCATTTTCAATCCTATCAACTCTTCTTTCAAAACACCCAAATACATTCCATTTGGCAGGAGCAAAGCAGAGAATCTCACTGAAGTTGCGCCATATGTATACTCTGTCAATGAAGGGGCGTCTATACTCATCGCCACGCCAACAAAAGGTTTAATTTATTTTGAAGGGAATGACCAGGCAGGTGTACAGATTCCGTTCAGAGATGGAAAAACAAATTACAGCGTATCGTGCCTTGTTTATGATCCGATCCGTAAGAAAGTATGGATGTTTATTCCACAAGCAGGTTTATGCCTTTTTGATCCTGCAACAAAATCATTCAACACAGTCAGCAGTCCTGTTACTTCTGCCAATTGTTTTAAAACAGATGAAAACGGTCAATTATGGATTGGTAATGATGAAGGTCTTTTTCTTTTCAATGTTAATGATGGAACGGTTTCTGAAAACAAATTACAGGGAAAGTATCGTGTCATCAATCTTCTGAATGATAAAAAGAATACACTTTGGATTGCAACCGATGGTGGCGGCTTAATGTACTTTAAACAGGGCAGTTCAAAAGCATTGACTTACGTAAATACATCGGGCACGCCTGTAACAAACAGTAATGCGGTATATGCGATTTACCAGGATGAAAGCGACAGAAAATGGATTGGAACATTGCGTGGAGGCATCAACCTGATTCTTCCCGGCTCTAATACATTTACGCATATAACGTACAATGCGTCCGGGCAAAACAACATCATTAATAATTTCATTCTTTCTTTTTGTGAAGATGAAAAGAAAAATATCTGGATTGGTACAGATGGTGCCGGACTCCGTTACTGGAACAGGGAAAAAAATCAATACAGCCAGTTTGTGCACGATGCAGGATCACCCAATTCACTAAGCAGCAATTTTATTACAAGTATCATTAAAGATGAACTGAATGATACATGGATATCAACTTACTTTGGCGGGATAAACAGGCTGAAGAATAACTCGAATTCTTTTGAACACTTTTCCTGTTTTAATCCGCTTACAAAAAATTACGAAAACAATGTCTGGATTGTTTATGAAGACAGGCAAAGAAAAATCTGGGCCAGTACAGTTAACAACGGAACCTTGTATATTTTCAACCGCAGCACAAATAAATTTGAGTTGTTTGATGATAAGATTGTGAATGTGCAATGTATTTCTGAAGATAAAAGCGGACAATTATGGGCAGGGAATTACAATTCATTGATATTAATTGACCGTGTTCAGAAAAAACATAAAGTTTACCCGATAGGTTACCCGGTACGTTGTATTCATGAAGGGAAGAACAATGAGTTCTGGGTTGGTACTGAGGGAGGTGGTTTGTTGTTGTTCGACAGAAAAAAAGAAACATTTCAACGTTTAACAACAAGCGACGGATTGCCCAGCAATACAATTCTGCGGATGATTGAAGACAAGAAAGGTCGTTTGTGGCTGAGTACTTATAATGGCCTTTGCCGTTTTGATCCTGAAAAAAATTCCTGCAGAAACTTTTTCCAGTCGGATGGTTTGCAAAGCAACCAGTTTAGTTTTAATGCAGGACTTGCTTTACGGTCGGGAGAATTTCTGTTTGGAGGGATCAAAGGATTTAATATTTTTTACCCTGATAGCACCAGCGACAGAAAATCAGTTCCACGTATATTTCTGACCGGTCTCAAAATCAATAACACATCTGTTGAAGATGATGATTCGTATGTAAGTAAACGGGAAATGGAAAAAATCAGGGAGATCACTGTTCCTTTTAACAAGGCTGTTGTTTCGCTTGATTTTCTTGCATTGGAATATTCCGGCGTTGATAAAATAAAATATGCTTATCAGTTAGAAGGCTGGGATAAGAACTGGAACTATGTAAACAATATCCGTACGGCTAATTACACCCGTTTGCAGGAAGGCAGCTACCAGTTTAAAATCAAAGTGACCAATGCAGATGGTGTATGGAGTAGCGAAACTCAGCTGTTAAAAATTATTGTATTACCTCCATGGTACCGTTCGTGGTGGGCATATATTATTTACGCAATCCTGGTTGTTGGTGCTGTGTATTTGTATTTATCTTATAACAAACGCCAGGAACGTATGCGTTATGAAATTAAACTGGCACATCTGGAAAGTGAAAAAGAAAAAGAACTGACCGAGAAAAAGATTTCCTTCTTCACACATATATCGCATGAGTTCAGAACACCACTTACGCTTATCATTAATCCACTTAAAGAACTTACCAAAGAAAATATCAGTGATGAGTTTCATAAAAAAACACTGATGATTCACCGGAATGCAAAGCGTTTGCTGAGCCTGGTTGATCAGTTGCTTTTGTTCCGAAAAGTGGAGTCGGTTGATCAGCAGATGAGGATTGAACATTTCGACCTTGCTGAAGTTTGTAATGAAGTTTATCTCAGCTTTCACCAGCATGCCATTTCCAAACAAATAAATTTTCTTTTCAAAAAAAGCGAGCTGGAAATTCCCGTGTATGCAGATAAAGAAAAGATTGAAATTGTATTGTTCAATCTTATTTCCAATGCTTTTAAATACACAAACAGCAAAGGAGAAATTGAATTAAAAATTATTGAATCGGATACCAAACTGGAAGTTACAGTAAGGGATACTGGCAGCGGCATTCCAACTGAAACAGGTGCAAAATTATTTGAATCGTTTTACCAGGCCGAAAACACGGAAAAAGCTGCACAAACCGGTTTTGGCATCGGATTATATGTTTCGCAAAAACTTGCTCATGCCCATCATGGAAACCTTTCGTATTTAAGCGAAGTTGGAAAAGGAACAACTTTTACACTCACATTACTGAAAGGAAAAGAACATTTTGGTAAACAGCATATCAGTGAAGAATTAAAAACCAGCCAAACCATTTTACAGGAACTTGTGGAAGAGCCTGAGTCAGAAACATTACTTGCCGACGAGATTGAACACAAAAAGAATAAATCGAAAGTGATTGACAAGATTACTTCTGGTATGCCTACCATGGTGGTGGTGGACGATAATGCTGAGCTTCGTGGTTATATCAGGCAGATTTTTTCAGAAATGTTTACGGTTTATGAAGCCGATGATGGCAGCACAGGTTTTGAAGTCATCCGCAGGGAAATGCCTGATATTGTAATCAGTGATGTGATGATGAAGCAGGTAAACGGAATTGAACTTGTAAAAAAGATCAAGGAAACATCATCACTTGCACATATCCCCGTTATATTATTAACGGCAAGTTCTTCGGGCGATGTGAAGCTGCAGGGAATTGAAGGAGGTGCAGAGGATTACATTACCAAGCCTTTTGATAAAGATTTTATCATTGCACGTGTAAAAAACATTCTCAAAGGACGAAACCGCCTGCAGGATTATTTCTTTCATACCGTTACGCTTAAGCCAACAGCATCAATATCAGGCGAGCATAAAGAATTCCTTGAAGCCTGTATCGCCATTGTTGAAAAGCACATGGCTGATCCTGATTTCAATATCCAGACTTTCTGTAAAGAAATAGGCATGAGCCATCCATCGCTTTACAAAAAAATCAAAACAATTTCCGGGTTAACTGTCAATGTATTTATCAGGTACCTCCGTTTGCGGAAGGCGGCCGAACTTTTAATTACCAGCAACAAAACCATTGTAGAGGTAACTTATATTACCGGTTTTAACGATGTGCGATATTTCAGGGAACAATTCTTTAAGCTGTTTGAAATGAAACCATCTGACTATGTAAAAAAATACAGGAAGCCTTTTGCAAATAACAAACCAGAATAAGGTGAGTTTTTTCATTTTACGCTGAAAAAATGCCGAAAAATTGATTTTACCCCCTTATTTTGACTATTTGTCCCCCCCGAAAAAGTAAAATTCTGATCCAAATTTGACTGTTAAATTCTGCGAAATGATTGCACAACAGTAATCATTAACTGCTTATTAAAAAACTTAAAATTGCTGTCGTATGAGCAAAACGAATTGCCATCATCCCCGGTTTACATTCCGGAAGCAAGGCTTGGGAATCAGAACTCCTAAGCAATTACTCAGTCTTTTGTTAGTGTTCTTACTCCCGTTTTTTGGAACAGCCCAGGACAAAACAGTTACTGGTGTTATAACTGATTCTGAAAATGGAGAAGTTGTTGTAGGCGCAACTGTAAGTGTAAAAGGGAAAAATGTATCAGTAATTACTGATGCACAGGGAACTTTTAAAATTAAAGCTGTTTCAGGCGATGTACTTGAAGTTTCAAGCATCGGTTATAAAGCTACTGAAGTTACAGTCGGTTCATCGGCTGCCGTTCAGATTAAGCTTGTTGCAACAAACAGACAACTGAATGAAGTTGTAGTGGTTGGTTATGGTACCAAAAAACGTTCCGATGTAACAGGCTCTGTTGTATCGGTTCCTAAAACCAGGCTTGAAAAAATTCCTGTTACCAACGTTCTTCATGCTATTGAGGGTTCGGTTGCTGGTGTAAATATTACCCAGTTTTCTTCAGTTCCCGGAAGTTCTGCAGGTATTTTGGTCAGAGGACAGAATTCAATTTCTGCAAGCACTTCTCCTTTAATTGTTGTTGATGGGGTTCCTTTCAACAAATCAGGAGGTGTTACAAACGATATCAATCCAAATGATATTGCTTCAATTGAAATTCTGAAAGATGCTTCTGCAACTGCTATTTATGGTATGAACGGATCAAATGGTGTAATCCTCATCACAACAAAAAGAGGTACTACAGGAAAACCCGTTATACGTTACAGTGGATACACAGGTTTTGATAATATCACAAACAAGTTGACAGCTTCAAGTCCTGCACAATACGTTAAAAAATATGCTGATTGGTGGAAACAGGTGAATCCTACACAGACTCAGACAAATGTGTTACCAAATGCTTATGAAATTGCAAACTACAATTCTGGTAAAACAGTTGATTGGATGGAGGAAGTAACACGCCAGGGAGTAATTCAGGATCATAACCTGAGCATTTCCGGTGGTACAAAGGATGTGAAATATTACCTCTCAGGCGAATACCTGAAGCAAAAAGGTGCCGTGGAAGGATATCAATATCACAGGGCAAGTGTTCGCTCAAATATGGATGTTAACCTGACTGATTACCTCACCGTTGGTACTTCTATGTTCTATGCTGCCAATAACTATGATGGAGGCAGGGCTAATTTTTATCTTGCTGCTGCAATGAGTCCTTATGGTACATTAAGAAACTCAAGCGGTAACTATGAAATTTATCCAATGAATCCTGAGTTGTTATACAAAAATCCGATGCTTGGTGTGTATGCAGACAGAATTGACAGAAGCAATAATCTGAATGCAAATGCTTATGCTGAAGTTAAATTCAGCGGTATTTTAAAAGGACTCAAATACAGGCTTAATGCTGGTTCAAACTATATTTCTACCCGTTATGGCTATTATGAAGGACGTAATACCGGTAATACAATTGGTAGTGCAAGCACTTCCAGTTCAGAAACCAATAGCTGGGTAGTTGAGAATATTTTGACCTATACCAAAGATTTTGGATTGCATCATATTGATTTCACCGGCGTTTACAGCGGTCAGCAGAGAAAGTATCTGACTACAAGTGCGGGTGCAAGCAATTTTATTAATGATGAATTATCTTTCTACAATCTTGGTGCCGGTGCAACTCAAACAGCCGGTTCTTATCAGGATAAATACAATATTGCTTCTCAAATGGGAAGGATTAACTACACTTACAACAGTAAATATCTCTTCACAATTACTGCACGTCGTGATGGGTCGTCTGTGATGGGAGCCAATACAAATAAGTATGGTGTATTCCCTTCTGTTGCATTAGGATGGAACATCAGCAAAGAAAGTTTCATGGATGATGTGAAGTTTGTCAGCAACCTGAAACTCCGTACTTCTTATGGTGCAACAGGTAACGAAGCAATTGGTGTTTATGGAACAGTTACTACCGATGCCACTGCACGTTTTCCATTTGGTGGTGCAGGAATGATAGGTGTTTTGGCCAACAATCTTGGTAATGCGAATCTGCATTGGGAAACTTCAAAAACTTTCAACATCGGATTGGATTTTGGGGTGTTAAACAACAGAATTAATGGTACAATTGATTTGTATAGTACCAGCACAGAAGATTGTATCCTGTATCGTAATATACCGGTAATTACCGGATACAGCCGTATTTATGATAACCTTGGTATAACTCAAAACCGTGGTATTGAAGTAGTCATTAACTCTGATAATATTTCGACTAAAAATTTCAAATGGTTAACAACACTTAACCTGTCTGCAAATAAAAATAAGCTGATTGATATTTATGGTGATAAGAAAGATGATTTAGGTAACAGGTGGTTTATTGGTCATCCTATTGGTGTAATTTATGATTACAAAATGGTGGGAGTTTGGCAGGTTGGTGAAGATCCTACTGGTTGGGATGCCAGTGCAAAGCCTGGTGATCTGAAATTTGCCGACATCAATGGAGATAAAAAAATTGATGCTAATGACAGAATCATTCAGGGCCAGACTGCTCCTAAATGGATTGGTGGTTTAACAAATACATTCAATTATAAAAATTTTGGACTGAATATCTTTATTCAAACAGTACAGGGTGCATTAAAGAATAACGTAACTCTTACTTATGCCGATGAAGCAGGACGTATGAACATTCCTGTACAAACAGGCTACTGGACTGTTGATAACAAAAGCCAGACAAGACCTTCGTTGGCTTATACCAACACAAAAGGTTACGGGTATCCTTCAAACAACAGCTATACAAGAATCAAAGACGTTTCTCTGAGTTATAATTTCAATCAGTCTTTACTTGATAAAATGAAACTCGGTGCTTTAACAGTATATGTTAGTGGAAGAAACCTTTACACATTCACAAAATGGATTGGCTGGGATCCTGAACACAACTATTCTTTCAGAGGTTCTGGTGACTGGACAAACAACTATCCAATAACAAGACAAATTGTGTTTGGTGCAAACGTAACACTCCGTTAATTGACCATTTAAACTCATTACAATGAAGAAAACTAATTTAATTATACTAGCTGTTTTTGCAGGGTTTCTGATTTCACTCAGTGCCTGCAAAAAAACATTTCTTGATGAAGAAGTGTATTCATCTTACGCTCCGCAAACTCTTACCGATTCTCTGGGATTTGAAGCATCGGTAATCGGGATGCACAACCTGTTAAGTACGTTTTTCAGTTATAGTGATCCGCAGGGCTGGCCAAGTGTGTGGCATGCCGGAACAGATATTGCTTTAGTGCCTCCAACACAAAAGCAGGGAATTGAAGTTCCATATTACGATTACACGCAGCTGATTTCAACTGATGGAGCGGCTTCATATACATGGAATTGGGGATACAGAATGGTTAATAATGCCAACATCATTATTAAAAATATTGAGAGTGGTAATGTAGGTAATATGAGCACCAAAAATAAAAACAGCATTAATGGTGAAGCCCGTTTCTTCAGAGCATATGCTTACAACATTCTTGCTACCTGTTTTGGTAAAGTTCCATTGGTTAAGGAACCTTTGACTGCTCCTAAAACAGATTTTACACGTGCTTCACTTGACAGCATAAATGCTCTTATTATTGAAGACCTGACATTTGCGGCTGCAAATCTTCCCGAGCCAAGTAATCTTGGTTCAACAACAAAAACAAATGCCGATGGCAAACCAATTGCACGTGCAAACAGGTATCAGGCGATGCAATTATTAGCTGAAGCATACATCCGTTCAGGCAAACCTGCACTTGCCGAAGCGCAATGCGATGCAATTATTAACAGTGGCAAATATACTCTCACTTCAAGCCGCTACGGTATCAAATCTTCTTTACCCGGCGATCCCTTTAATGACATGTTCTGGTATGGTAACCAGCGTCGTTATCAAGGTAACAGGGAAGCTATTTGGGTAATGGAACAGGAAAACCCAACCAATGTTGTAGGCGGTATTACCAATAACCCTCAGCAACGTCGTAATTGGGGAGCAGCATATTATCAGATTTCAGGAATGAAGATTTGTGATTCATTGGGCGGTCGTGGTATTGCACGTATGCGCTTAACAAACTGGGTGGTGTACGATTTGTATGAAGCAAACGATATGCGTAACTCGCAATTTAATCTGCGCAGGAAATTCTACTATAATACAGTTGGAGCTGCTAACTACGGACAACAGGTACCTTACGCAGGAGCTGATACTGTTTTCAAAATTGCGCCGCATACAACCAAATGGTATGAGTTTAACCCGAATGATGAGTTTGGATTTGCAATGGTAAATAAAGATTTTATCTTAATGCGTCTTGGTGAAACATACTTGCTGAAGGCAGAAGCTCAGTTCAGACAAGGTAACACCAGTGGTGCAGCAACAACTTTAACTACTTTGAGGGCAAGATCAAATGCTTCCGCTGTAAGCGCTTCACAAGTAACATTGGATTTTATTTTGGATGAAAGAGCAAGAGAGCTTCTTGCTGAAGAAAACAGAAGGATGACTTTGATGCGTACCGGTACATTAGTTGACAGGGTTACAAGATTAAACGTACAAACAATGAATCCGGTTATTGGTATCAGTGCAAAAAATTTACTTATGCCAATACCACAAACAGAAATTAACCTGAATAAAGATGCTGTATTAGAGCAAAACACAGGTTATTAATAAGCAGTCGTTTTGAGTCAAAAAAAAGCCGGGGAACTTTGCTTCCCTGGCTTTTTAAATTTATTGATGATGCAACATTTATTTTATACAAATACTGCCAGCATGTTTTTTAAATCATATACATAATCCGGTAACCTTTTAAATGATGAAATTAAATACAATTATAAATGCCTGTTGTATTGTATTTCTGTTTTAATGCTGTGCTTTTTTGAAATCATTTTATTGTGTAAAAAATAGCACTGGTATTTTGACAACCAAAGAACCGGATATATTCGTTTGCTTGCTGCTCTCACAAAGTAGAAAAAATTATAAAAGCAAAGTTTACCCCCCTTTTTTGATTATTTGCCCCCCTTTGTTGGCTGCATTCCTGTTTTAAATTGTGCACGGTTACCAAACAACCGCTTAAAAAAATTATTAACGAAAAATCTAGCTATTATGAGTATTAGCTTGCTAAACAACGGGAAACAGCATGTTTTCAGTAAACTGAATGTACACATGCTTAAAATCCCCCTTCTCACTCTTGCTGTTTTATTATTTTTAACTCCGGTTTTCGCACAAAACTTACTTGTAAAAGGAAAGGTTACTGATGGAACCAATGCCTTGTCAAATGTGAGTATTACAGTTAAAGGGGCCACATCTGGCACAACAACAGATGCATTAGGTAATTTCTCCATTACCGTACAAAAAGGGGCCACCTTGGTTTTTTCGTATGTTGGTTTTGATACAAAAGAGTTAGTTGTTTCTGACAACACAACTTTAAATGTAGCATTAACCGCAGCCGGACAGGAACTCACCAGTGTGGTAGTTGTAGGTTATGGTACAATGCGAAAGAAAGACCTTACAGGATCAATTGTTCAGATTCGCCCTGACAGAATATCGGATCAAAACCCCAACACAGTGCAGGACATCCTTCGTGGTACTCCAGGTTTAAGTGTAGGTTATGATCCTTCAGCTAAAGGTGGTGGTTCAATGCAAATCAGGGGCCAGCGCTCTGTTTATACAGATGGCGGACATAATGATCCATTGATTATTCTTGACGGAATGATCTTTTATGGCGAACTGTCGGAAATCAATCCCGATGATATTGGCCAGATTGATGTGTTGAAAGACGCTTCTGCAGCGGCCGTTTATGGATCAAGAGCGGCAAGCGGCGTTATCATCATCACTACCAAAAAAGGAAAACTTGGTAAACCTGTGGTGAATTTCACTTCCAACTTTGGGGCTACTGTAAAAAGTTCTTACCGCAATGTATTTGGGCCGGAAGCATATATGAAATACCGTGAAGATTGGTACAAAACTCCAACTTATGGTGTGAATGCTGCAACTGGTAAATATGAAGCATACCAGACAACGGCTACACTGAGCAAACCCGGATTTTATGATTCTCCTGAAAATCTCAGCAGGTATGGCGTTACACTTGATCAGTGGAGGGCATATAGTGTTAATTCAACAGGTGAATCGGATGCCAGTATTTATGCAAGACGTTTAGGGCTTGAAGGAGGTGTATTAAAAGACTATTTGGCAGGAAACACGTTTGACTGGTATAAACATACTTTCCGTACTGGTTTTAACCAGGATTATAACGTAAGCGTATCAGGCGCTAACGATAAAATGAATTATTATATGTCAATGGGCTACCTGCGTAACGAAGGTGCAGTTAACTATAATAATTACCAGGCAGTACGTTCTAATCTGAAATTAGAAGGAAAAGTAAACAAATGGCTTGAAATCGGGGCAAACATAAACTTCCAAAACCGTAGTGACGGGGATCTTCAACCAGGTTTAGGTTTGAATTATTGGGATAACAACCAGATACGTAACTCACCTTTCAGTCATTACCTGGATGCAAGCGGTATTTTGTCGCAATATCCGATGGGGGATGGTATTTTAAAAAGAGGTTACAATTACGATTTTGAAAGGCAATATCTGGAACTTGAAAAAGGATACACAGTACTTAACACCATCCTTAACGCAAAAGTAAAACTTCCATTTAACATCACTTATTCGTTTAATGCTTCTCCACGTTACCAATGGTTCTACAACCGTTATTTTATGTCGGCTGCTCAACCGGAAACATTGCCTATAAACCGTGGTGTGGATAGAGAGCATTCTAAACGTTTTGACTGGTCGCTGAACAATACATTAGCCTGGGAAAAAACATTTGCAAGTGTACACCGTGTAAGCCTTACATTGGTGCAGGAAGCTGAAGAACGCCAATACTGGAGAGACAGAATTGAAGCCCGTAACATACTTCCATCAGATGCGCTTGGTTTCCACAACACAGCTAATGCAACAAAGGAAAATACAACCGTTACAACGGAAGACTCACACCAAACTGCTGATGCCTTGTTAGCCCGTGCTTTCTATTCTTACGACAATCGTTATATGCTTACAGCTACAGTTCGTCGTGATGGATATTCAGCATTTGGACAAAAAAATCCTTACGCTGTGTTTCCATCAGTGGCACTTGGCTGGTCGTTTGTAAACGAAAAATTCTTCAAATGGACGAACATAATGAGTACGGGTAAACTGCGTATTTCTTATGGTGAAAACGGAAACCGTTCATTGGGCGATCCCTATGTATCCTTAGCCAACTTAAGTTCAGGTCTTGGAGCTACAATGGGTTATATTGTGGGAAGCGGAATGGAAGAAGTGAAATACCTGTTGGTTGATCGTATGGCAAATCCAAATTTGCAATGGGAAAAAACAAGGTCATTGAATTTAGGTCTTGATTACGGTTTTCTTGACGACCGTATTTCAGGATCAGTTGAGTATTATTCAATGAAAACACATGATATGATCATGGCCCAAAAACTTCCGGGATTTACAGGATTTTACAGCATCACCACCAACCTTGGTGAAGTGCAGAACCAGGGTTTTGAAATTTCTATCAATTCTCTGAACCTGAAAAATAATTTCATGGAATGGAGAACAAGCCTGAACCTTTCTTACAACAAAAACACTATCAAACATCTTTACTATCAATCAGAAAATATAGTTGATGCAAGTGGAAATATAATCGGAACAAGGGAGATGGACGATAAAGATAATGGCTGGTTCATTGGACAACCTATCAGCGCTATCTGGAATTACCAGGTTACAGGTATATGGCAGGTAAGCGAAGCAGCAGAAGCCAAAAAGTTAGGCCAAAACCCCGGTGATCCCAAAATTGCTAATAATTATACTGCTGATGATAAGAAAAATGCAGACGGTTCTACAACTGCTGTATATAATGATAAGGATAAAGTGTTCCTCGGACAAACTGCACCTAAAGTTAACTGGCAGTTACGTAATGAGTTTACGTTTTTTAAGAGCCTGAATATTTCGTTTAATATTTATTCTTACATGGGGCATAAAAGTCTTTCGGGCAACTACCTGAATAAAGATAATGGAGGTTCACTCATTACTTACAACTATAACACGTTTACAAAGGAATATTGGACGCCAGAAAATGCCACAAACAAGTATGCAAGGTTAGATGCTACTGCTCCTGCCGGCGCTTCGGCAGACCATCTCTACAACCGCTCATTTATCCGTTTTGAAAACCTGACTTTAGGTTATACACTGCAAAAAGCATTGACAAACAAACTGAATATTGAAAGAGTAAAAGTATTTGGTTCAATTCGCAACGTAGGTGTATGGCAAAAGGATTGGGAATACGGTGATCCCGAAACAGGAGGTTTAGCAACCCGTATTTTCTCATTTGGATTAAACGTAACGTTCTAAAAAAACTATTATGAGTGCTTTAAAATATAAAAACAGAAAAACGTTATCACTGCTTACACTGATAACATTATTAGGCTCGGTAATTTTTGTGGGTTGTAAAAAAAGTTTTTTAGAACCCGATCCGCTGTCGTTCTATGAGCCAACGACTACATTCAATACAGAGTCAGGATTAAAAGCTGCATTGGCTATCAGCGACCGTCATCTGCGTTCTTACTGGACAAATACTTCAGCAAACACCAACTCCGTTGTTATTGGTACAGAGTATTTATTTTCTGATCTTGCTGTTTATGGCAAAACCGATGTGGATGGAAATACTGTGAACTACAATTTTGCTGATAATTTAACGCCTACTGGTGGTGCCGCAGGACCGGCAGGTAACGATGGTAATTACATCAACCATTATTGGGACGAAACATACAACGGTATCAAATATGCCAATACTGTACTTACTTACGTAGATCAGGTAGAAGGATTGAGCGAAGCAACTAAAAATACATTTAAAGGCAGGGCTTACTTTCATCGTTCGTTCCGTTATCTCGGTCTGGTTTTTCAATATGGTGATGTTCCCCTTATTACAAAAATTCTGGAAGTACCCAAACAGAATTATCGTTCCACAAAAAAAGAAGCCATCCTGAAAATGATTACGCAGGATATGGAAAAAGCAGTGGAATGGGTACCTGAGCAAAAAGATATGACTTACGTAGGCATGGTGAATAAAGGAGCATGTCGTATGTTGCTTATTAAATGTTACCTGGCTACGGGTCAATATCGAAAAGCAAAAGATGTGGCTGATGTGTTAATTAATTCATCCGGTTATTCACTGATGAGAAATACTTTCGGTACGTTTTATCCCGGAGGTGAAGCTAAAACCTGGCCCATCACCCGTAATGTGATCTGGGATTTACATCGCCCCGAAAACAAACTGATTGCAACCAACACAGAAGTCATCATGGGAATGCCAAACCGTGGTGTTCAATCAAACATAGCTTTTGCCACCATGCGTATCTTCGGCCCTTTTTATAATTCAGGAAACCTGAAATCGCCTGATGGTAAAAATGCAGTTGATCTGTATGCCCGTAATAATGCCAATTACAGGGTTGATCTTGATTATGGCAGGGCGATAGGTCGTGGTATAGGAATTATACGGGCAACACCATATGCACAACATGGACTTTGGGTTGTAAATGGTGTGGAAGATGTTGATGATCTGCGTCACAACAGCAGAGTAGGTAACTGGGGAAGGATGGACTCAATAAAGTACGGAACATCTTCAACAACCTATCGTGGTCAGAATCTTAAATTATATCATCCAACAACAAACGCTCTTTTATGTATAGATACTATCCGTTGCTGGTTTGACTGGCCTCATTATAAAACATTCATTACGGATGCGGAAGCTGAAGCTAACCTGGGTGCAAATGCTTACACAGGTGCAACAAAAGGAAGTAATGGCGATTGGTATCTTTATCGCCTGGCAGAAGCTTATCTTCTCCGTGCTGAAGCCAAATTTTATTTGGGCGATGCTGCAGGCGCAGCTTCTGACGTAAACGAAATAAGAAGAAGAGCCGGAAGTACGCAGTTTTACACCACTGTTACAATTGGTGATATCATGGACGAGCGTGCCCGTGAATTGTACCTGGAAGAGTGGCGTCACATGGAGTTAAGCCGTGTTTCATACTGCCTTGCTTTGAGTGGCAAGCCAGACGAATGGGGCAATACTTATGATGTTAACACGTATGATAAATTTTCAGGCACTGATCTCACAGGTGGCAGCTATTGGTATAAGCGTGTAGTTCGTTATGGCGGGCTATACAACAGAGGTGGCGTAATATCCAATAACAGAACACTGAATTATAAAATGGATAAATGTAATATGCTTTGGCCAATACCAAACTCTGCTATTACAGCCAATAATCAGGGTAAGTTGAGTCAGAATTTTGGATACAATGGTTATGATGCAAGCGTACCAAAATGGGATAACTGGGAGGATGCCGTTGCAGATGAATCAAAGACAAATTAATTATTGCTTTACAATCAAAAAAGATAGTTATTAATAAGCAGTTGTTTTGAGTCAAAAAAAAGCTGGGGAACTTTGCTTCCCTGGCTTTATTATAAATTGTTGATTACCGTTTTAAAATCCTTAACAGATATTCCTTTAATCAGCCATTTTTTCAGTCGGACTAATTGATTTTTTACCAGAATCAGATAATTTTAATGATGAAATATAAGTTGAACCACCGGATAGCAATCTTTTCACTTCTTTGTTTAAGTGTTGTATCTATTTCTTTTTCGCAGCAAACACAATTAAACGATTGGGAAAATCCCCGGTTATATGAATTAAATAAAGAAGTGCCACATGCAACATTTATGTTGTTTTCAAATGAAAAAGATGTGATTGCTGACGATTACAGCAAATCATCTTTTCATCAATCATTAAACGGCACATGGAAATTTATTTATGCGGATAAATATGCCGGCCGCATCAAGGATTTTTATCGTACAGATCTCAATACATCCGGTTGGAGCGATATTGCTGTTCCTTCCAACTGGGAAATAAAAGGCTTTGGAATTCCAATCTACACAAACATTAATTACCCTCACCCGAGAAACCCGCCTTTCATTGGAGAAAACAATCCAGTAGGTACTTATCGAAAAGAATTTACCGTAAATGAAGAATTTGCAGGCAAAGAAATTATTCTGCACTTCGGATCCATCACAGGCTGTGCTTTTGTATATGTAAATGGCCAGAAAGTGGGCATGACCAAAGCTTCTAAAACTGCTGCCGAATTTAATATCACATCTTATTTAAGAGAAGGTAAAAACCTGTTAGCTGTGCAGGTATTTCGCTGGCATGATGGCAGCTATTTGGAAGACCAGGATTTCTGGCGCATCAGCGGTATTGAGCGGGATGTGTTTTTATTTGCAATGCCTAAGCTCACCGTTTGGGATTTCTTTCTGAAAGCTGATCTTGATGCCAGCTATAAAAAAGGAATATTCAGCGCTGATATTACTTTAAGAAAATTCAAAAACAATACGGTTAAAAATGGAACAGTAACAGTTTCTGTCCTGGATAAAAATGGACGTACTGTTTACAATCAATCGAAAAAGTTTGTTACAACTCCCGACAGTCTTCAATCAATTTTATTCAGTGGTTCAGTGGCAAATGTCATGAAGTGGAGTGCTGAGCAACCTGATCTTTATGACTGCATCATTACGCTGAAAAATGAAACAGGTGCAGTTGTAGCAACAACCGGTTCAAAAATTGGTTTCAGAAAAATTGAAATTAAAAATGCACGGTTCCTTGTAAATGGAATGCCAACAATTTTCAGAGGAACCAACCGCCATGAACACGATGATGTGAATGGCCATGTTCCTGACATATCGCTGATGATAAAGGATATTCAGTTAATGAAACAATATAACCTGAACGCAGTCAGGTGTTCTCATTATCCAAATGATCCTCTCTGGTATAAGCTTTGCGACAAATACGGACTATATGTAATTGATGAAGCCAATATTGAAAGTCATGGCCTTGATCCCGATCCTCCATCAAAACATATTTCATTTTTACCTGAATGGGCTGCGGCGCATTTAGACAGGCATATACGAATGGTTGAAAGAGATAAAAATCATCCATCTGTCATTACATGGAGTTTGGGCAATGAGTGTAAGAACGGGCCTGCTTTTGAAAACGGATATAAATGGATAAAGCAAAGAGATAATACAAGGCCGGTTCAGTTTGAACGTGCAGGTGAAAATTTTAATACAGATATTGTTTGCCCGATGTATCCACCCATCAGCCATATGAAACGTTATGCTGCTGATACAACAAAGACCCGTCCGTACATCATGTGCGAATATTCACATGCAATGGGTAACAGTAATGGAAATTTTAAAGAGTACTTTGATATTATTCTGAACAGCAAAAACATGCAGGGCGGATTTATCTGGGATTGGGTTGACCAGGGTTACAAACAGGTTGATAAAAATGGAAACACTTTCTGGGGCTATGGCGGCGACTTAGGAAGTTATAATCTTTACAACGATGAAAACTTTTGTTCAAATGGTTTGATTGCAGCCAACAGAACGATTCATCCGGGATTGAATGAAGTAAAAAAAGTGTACCAGGGAATTTATTTTTCAGCAAAAGATATTGCAGCGGGTATCATAACAATCAAAAACCTGTACGATTTTACAAATCTTGACCAATACAATTTTGTGTGGACATTGTTGAAAGATGGTAAAGAAATTTACAGCAGTTCATTTAATGCAGAAATTGCACCACGTTTGCAGAAAGATATAAAGTTGAATATCCCTGCAGATAAGATTACAGATGATGGCGAGTATTTTATAAATGTTTTTGCAAAAATTTCAGATAAAAGTAAAACAGAACTACTTTCAGTTGATCACGAAGTTGCAAGGGAACAGTTTAAACTCAGCGGCGATTTCTTTTCAAAATCAAAATCAGCAGGCGGTACTTTAAAAATTCAGAAAGAAAACGATAAGCTAAGTTTTCAATCAGGAAATATTACTGGTGAAATTGATCTTAAATGGGGAACTGTAAGAAGTTACTCATCAAAATCCGGAATGCAGCTCAGCCGTTTTCCCGAACCTTATTTCTGGCGTGCACCAACGGATAACGATTTTGGCAGCAGTTCGCAGCAGAGTTTAGGTATATGGCGTTCGGCTCATCAAAACAGGAAACTGAAGAACATTTCTGTTTCAGAACAAACGCAGGAAGGAGTTGCTGTAAAAGCCGAATTTGAATTAACTGGTATTGCGGTTCCATATACAGTTGAATATCTTATTCAGAATGACGGAAGTGTGAAGGTTACTGCATCAATTGATCTGAGCGGAAGAGATTTACCTGAGCTTCCACGCTTTGGTATGCGCATGCAATTGCCATTAGAGTTTGACAATTTGCAGTATTATGGCAGAGGACCATGGGAAAATTACAGCGACAGGAAAGAATCATCCTTCATTGGTTTTTATAGTGACAATGTAAAGAACCAGTTTACAGCAAACTATATACGCCCGCAGGAAAATGGTTATAAAACAGATGTGCGTTGGTTAACATTAACCAACAGCAAAGGTGCCGGCATTTATGTGGAGGGAATTCAGCCAATCTGTTTCAGTGCATTGAATTATTCCACAGAAAACCTTGATCCGGGTATGACCAAAAAACAACAGCATCCATCTGATTTGCCTCCCGCCACAAATGTTCATTTACACATTGACCTGAACCAACGTGGAGTAGGAGGTGATAACAGTTGGGGTGCATTGCCACACGATCCATATCGTTTGTTGGGCAAAACGTACAGTTATAGTTATGTGATTAAATTGGTTGAGGGAAATTAATTTTTTCTGAATGTTGAATAAAGATGTAATCAGGGTCTTTCCTTTTTTGTTATGGATGATTGCCTGCAGTCATCCTGTAAAAAAACTGGAGCAAACAACCGGTAACGACCACTATACTTTGATATGGGCAGATGAGTTTAATCAAAAGGGAAGACCTGATACATCTAACTGGAATTATGAACAGGGTTTTGTTCGTAACGAAGAACTTCAATGGTATCAACCTGAAAATGCAAACTGCGAAAAGGGATTGCTTGTGATTGAAGCAAAAAAAGAAGCAAGATCTAATCCAAATTATACTCCGGAAAGTAAAGACTGGCGAAAGAAACGTTCAACAATTGATTACACTTCATCTTGTTTAATTACACGAAACAAACATCAATGGTTGTATGGACGTTTTGTATTGCGTGCAAGAATTGATATCAGTGCCGGAATGTGGCCGGCATGGTGGACGTTGGGTGTAAGCAAACCCTGGCCCGGTAATGGAGAAATTGATATCATGGAATATTACCGGGGAAAATTGCTTGCAAACATTGCTTGTCTTGGAAGTGACCGTAAAGCATATTGGTTCAGTAATACATTTAAAACTGATTCATTAGGTGGAAATAAATGGGCAGATCAGTTTCACATCTGGCGGATGGACTGGACTGAAGAATTTATTGCTTTGTATTGCGATGGCCAGTTACTGAATAAAGTCAATCTCGATGAACTGGTGAATAAAGATGGGAGTGGATTTAATCCCTTCAAACAACCACATTACATGCTGCTGAATTTCGCATTGGGCGGAATGAATGGTGGTGATCCTTCTTCAACAACATTTCCACGTAAGTTTGAAATTGATTACGTACGGGTGTACCAGAAAAAATAAAACAACATGAGTTTTGTAAAACGATTGCCGGTTACTGTATTTTTTCTTTTCAGTTTTATTGCAGCATTTGCACAGTACCGTCAGCCGGTTATAAAAGAAAATGTTGATCTTGATTCGATCCGTTTAAGTGATCCGTTTATTCTTGCGGATAAAAATACATCCACTTATTACATGACAGGCACCGGTGGTTTGTTATGGAAGAGTAAGGATTTAAAAAAATGGACCGGGCCTTTTGTTGCTGTCAAAACAGATTCAACTTCATGGATGGGTACTCATCCAATGATCTGGGCGGCAGAAATTCATCATTACAAAAACAAGTATTATTATTTCGCCACGTTCACCAACAGGAATGTAAAGATTGATACATTTAAAGGAAATATAATTGAGCGGCGTGCTTGTCATGTATTGGTGAGCGACAGGGCAGAAGGGCCATATCTGCCGTTTGGTGATTCTGTTTTTCTTCCTGCAAACAAACCAACATTAGATGCTACTTTATGGATTGAAAATAAGAAGCCTTACATGATTTATTGCCATGAATGGTTGCAGAACTGGAATGGTACGGTAGAAAAAATTGAACTGAAAAAAGATATGAGCGGAACTGTTGGTGAAAAAAAAATTCTGTTTCGTGCAAAAGAATCGCCATGGAGTAAAGAGAAGGATGACAAAGGAAATATTGTTCCGAATAAAGTTACAGATGGACCTTTTTTATTTCGCACACAAACAGGAAAGCTGGGCATGATCTGGACAAGCTGGGTGTTTGATGTGTACACACAGGGAGTTGCCTATTCGCAAAGCGGAACATTAAATGGCCCCTGGGTACAGGAAAAAGTACCCATCACACCTCCCGATTTCGGGCATGGAATGTTGTTCAGAACATTTGAAGGGAAATTGCTGATGGTATTGCACAGTCATAAAAATGTGAATGGTCGTTATATTCGTGTTCCGCATTTGTTTGAAGTGGATGACTCGGGCGATAAGATCATTGTTGGCAAAGCATTTAATTAAATCAACACATAAATTTTACAAAACCGCTAATGAACATGAAGTTGGTTAGAAGAATAAAAAATAATTTAAAGCCGGCAGCATTTAGTTGCTTATTCCTGGGTATATCTTTTTTTAATTCCTATGCACAAATAAAACCTGCTGTCGACAATAAAAAGCATGATGCTTACCTGTTTGTTTATTTCACAGGAAACAAAATTGAAGACGAATCCATTCATTATGCAGTGAGTAAAGACGGGTTGAAGTTTTTTGCATTAAATGATAACAAGCCTGTCATCTCATCAAAAGAAATCAGTTCAACCGGCGGTGTCCGTGATCCGCATATACTGCGTGGAGCCGATGGTAAAACATTTTACATGGTTGCAACAGATATGGTTTCAGCACTTGGCTGGAGCTCAAACCGTGCAATGGTGTTATTGAAATCAACCGATCTTGTTCACTGGACTTCGGCCGTTGTGAATATTCAGAAACGCTTTCCCGGTAACGACAGTTTACTTCGTGTATGGGCACCACAAACCATTTATGATGCAAAAGCAAAAAAATACATGATCTATTTTTCCATGAAGCATGGACAGGATCCTGATAAAATTTATTATGCTTATGCCAATGAAACATTTACTGACCTGGAAACCGAACCAAAGCAATTATTCTTCAGCCCGGATAATGCGGCCTGTATTGATGGAGATATTGCAGAGAAGGATGGAAAGTTTTATTTATTCTTTAAAACAGAAGACCGGAAACCCGGAATTAAAGTTGCAGTTTCGGATCAGTTATCCGGTGGTTATAAAATGTTCAGTGCAGATTATGTGCAGCAAACAACAAGCCCGGTTGAAGGTGCCGGTACATTCAAACTCAATGATGGCAGTGGTTATATTCTCATGTATGATATGTACACCAGCGGCCGTTACCAGTTTACCAAAACAACTGATTTTAAAAATTTTAAAATTGCAGATGGTGATGTGTTTATGAACTTTCACCCACGGCATGGTACTGTATTATCTGTTTCAACTGGTGAGGCAGAACAACTCATGCGTAAATGGGGAACCGCTGCAACCGTTATCAGTACAGCATCCGCAAAACAAATTCGTACAATCAATACGCAGATTGATACAACCAATAAAACAGTTTATTTATCGGTACAGCCTGCAACAAACCTGAAAAGCTTTAATCCTTCGTTTATCAATCAGCCCGGTGTTACTGTAACGCCATCAACTCCGCAAAACTTCTCAAAAGGTGCAGTGAATTATACTGTTTCAATTAAAAGCAAACAGGTGGAAACGTGGAAGGTATTTGTAAACGATCATCATAACCCTGTTTTTGCAGGTTATTATGCAGATCCTGATATTATCTGGTCAGAAAAAGAAAAAAAGTTTTTTCTTTATCCCACAAGTGATGGTTTTAATAACTGGTCGGGTACTTATTTCAAAACATTTTCATCAACCGATTTAATTAACTGGAAAGATGAAGGAGTGATTCTTGATTTAGTTAAAGATGTAAGCTGGGCGAAACGCAATGCATGGGCTCCCTGCATTCTTGAAAAGAAAATCAACAATCAATACAAATACTTTTTCTATTTCTGTGCAGCGCAAAAAATTGGTGTTGCAGTTGCAGATAAACCAACCGGGCCTTTTACTGATCTGGGTAAACCGCTCATTGATAAACGTCCTGATGGAAAGAATGGTGGCCAGCAGATTGATCCTGATGTGTTCACTGATCCACAAACCGGAAAAACGTATCTCTATTGGGGAAATGGATACATGGCCGTTGCTGAACTGAATGATGATCTGATCTCCATTAAAGAAGAAACAACAAAAATCATTACACCATCTGATAAAACATTCCGTGAAGGAGCAACCGTTTTCTTCCGTTATGGTTTGTATTATTTTTTATGGAGTGAAGATGATACACGTAGTGAAAATTATCGTGTGCGTTACGGCACATCAACTTCGCCAACAGGACCAATTACAATTCCTGCAAACAATCTTGTGATTGCAAAAGATTCGTCAGCCCGTATTTATGGCACAGGACATAACTCTGTTATACAGGTTCCGGGAAAAGATGAATGGTATATTGTTTATCACCGGTTCAATTACCCAAAAGGAATTACAATGGGCCAGGCAGCAGGTTATAACCGGGAAGTTTGTGTTGACAAACTTGAATTTAATACCGACGGAACAATTAAACAATCAAAGCCAACACATAAGGGAATAAAACCGGTTATTTTAAAAAAGTAGCTTCACTTAAATAAATGAAGATGAAAGAAAAATTCTTTATCATTCTGCTCCTGTTTGTTCATTCTGTAAGTGCACAGGTTATAAATAAAACAGGTAATGGAATTAAAACAACAGTTAACGGAATTGATATTGAAATCCAGTTCTTCAATCCGCAAATTGTAAGAATACTGAAATCTCCTGAAGGATCATCGTTTAAAAAGGAAAGTATTTCTGTTATTAAAATTCCCGGTGAAATTGCTTTTAATGTTTTACAGGAAAATGGTAATACAATTGTCAAAACAAATAAACTTGCAGTAGCCATTAACACTGTAACAGGAAAAGTTTCATTCAGTAATCTGACTGATCATTTGTTTGCTGAAAAAGATTATGGAATTCAATTTACACCTGTAAAAGATGTAAGCAAGGAAACCTATAATGTCAGGCAGGCATTTATGCTTGATAAAGATGAGGCGATTTATGGGTTAGGTCAGCAGCAAAACGGCAAGCTTAATCAACGGAATCAGAAGGTTTTTCTACGGCAGGAAAACATGAAAGTCTGCATCCCGTTTTTTCAGTCGCTTAAAGGGTATGGTGTTTTTTGGGATAATTATTCTGCAACAACATTTACTGATAACCCGCAGGAAACATCGTTTGATTCAGAAGTGGGCGATTGTGCCGATTATTATTTTTTATTGGGGGGAAACGCAGATGGAGTAATTGCCCAACTGCGTGAGTTAACCGGACAGGCACCTATGATGCCGTTGTGGTCGTTTGGATTTAATCAATCAAGAGAGCGTTACAAAACACAAAACGAATTACTGGAAGTAGTTACAAAATACCGCAGTTTAAAAGTGCCGCTGGATGGTATAATACAAGACTGGCAATATTGGGGAAAAGACAGTAACTGGAACGCAATGAGTTTTGATCCTGTTACTTTTCCTGATCCGCAGTTGATGGTTGACAGTGTACATAAAATGAAAGCACATCTGTTTGTAGTAGCATGGCCCGGCTTTGGCCCGAAAACAGAATTATATAAAGCGTTCAAAGAAAAAAAGATGCTGCTCAATTTTCAAACCTGGCCACCACATGATGGTGTTACGCCATATGATCCGTATAACCCGGTTGCAAGGGATATGTATTGGGAAAAATTAAACAAAGGCGTTTTTCAGTTTGGTGTTGATGCATGGTGGCTCGATTCATCTGAACCTGATCACATGAACCTGCAGGAAAAAGATTTTAATCTTCCTACTTATCTTGGTACATACAGAAGTGTGGTTAATGCATTTCCTATACAACATGTAGGAGGTATTTATGATCATCAACGTAAAACAACATCAGCAAAACGTGTAACAATTCTTACCCGTTCTGCATTCGCCGGCCAGCAACGTTATGCTGCAAATACATGGAGCGGAGATGTTGCCAGCAACTGGACTACATTCCGCAAACAAATTCCCGCTGGGTTGAATTTTTCTCTTACCGGTATTCCTTACTGGAATACAGATATAGGAGGTTTCTTTGCAGGGCATTTCAGTAATGCAGGGGGAGCAAAAAATCCTGAATTCGCTGAGTTGTATACACGATGGATGCAGTTTGCAACTTTCACTCCAATGATGCGTTCGCATGGAACAGATATTAAACGGGAGATTTACCAGTTTGGTGAAAGAGGCGACAGCATTTTTGATGTACAGGAAAAATTCATCAATCTGCGTTATAGTTTATTGCCTTACGCTTATTCAACAGCATGGAATGTTACCAGCAAATCAGGTTCAATCATCCGTGCTTTGGTTATGGATTTTGCTGCCGATAAAAACGTTTACAATATCGATAATGAATTTTTATTCGGGCAGTCTATACTTGTAACACCCGTTACAGAAAAGGGTACTCAACTGCAAAAAGTCTATTTGCCAGCAGGAGCGAACTGGTTTGATTTATGGACAGGAGAAATTCTGCAAGGTGGAAAATATATCAGCAAAGCCACCCCAATAAACAGTATGCCTGTTTATATTAAAGCAGGCTCGATTATTCCGTGGGGACCGAAAGTGCAATATGCTGAAGAAAAGAAATGGGATAAGCTTGAAATCAGGATATACCCGGGGGCTGATGCAACATTTACTTTGTATGAAGATGATAACAACAGTTACGATTATGAAAAAGGTAAATATTCTGTTGTGCAATTTTCATGGAATGACAAAGAACGAAAACTTGTTGTTGGTGAAAGAGCAGGCGAATTTCCCGGAATGTTGAAAAGCCGGGAATTTAAAATTGTTATGGTTAATACCACAAATTGCACCGGAGTGTTGCCTTCGTCAAAATTTAATAAAACAATTAAATATGCAGGAAAAGAGGTTACAGTAAAGTTGTAATTACATAAAATGAATCTCGAATTAGTTTAACAGGAAATTACTAAACATGAAATTATGAAACGATCTGCTTTGTTTATACTCACTCTTGTAATACTGTTACAATCATCACTTTTTGCACAGACTTCTCTTATTACCAATATCCCAAACAGGAAAACAACAAGTCTTAATGGACGCTGGCAATACATCATTGATCCTTATGAAACTGGTTTTTATGATTACCGTTTTAAAGAACGTAAGGAAGATGATAAAGAAGCATTCTGGAATTCAGATGTACAGGTTAACAGGTGGGATCGAAAAGAACATGGTTACATTGATAAATACAGTTTAAATGTACCCGGCGACTGGAATTCGCAAAAGCCGGAGTTTCTTTATTATGAAGGAACAGTCTGGTACAAAAAATCATTTGACTATAAAAAAGCTAATGAAGGCAACAGGGTGTTTTTGTATTTCGGTGCAGTGAATTACAGGGCCGATGTTTATTTGAATGGTAAAAAACTTGGCTTTCATCTTGGCGGATTTACTCCATTCAACTTTGAAGTACCTGCATCACTGCTGAAAGAGAAAGGTAATTTTCTTGTTGTGAAAGTGGATAACAAACGTGGCAAGGAAGAAGTCCCGACTGTAAATACTGATTGGTGGAATTATGGAGGCATCACACGTACAGTTGAACTGGTGGAAATGCCATCAACTTTTATTCAAGACTTTTCATTGCAGTTAACGAAAGCTGCTGCAGGTGAAATTCCAAAAACAAAAAATGCAGTTGCAGCAGGAAGCATAAAATTCAACGGAACTGTTCCGGCAAATTTTACTGTTGAAATTCCAGAACTCAAACTCAAGAAAACATTTGCATCAAACGAAGCTGTAATTGATTTCAGTATAATTCTGCCGACGGTTCAGTTATGGTCAACAGAAAATGCAAAGCTGTACAAAGTCATTATTACTGCAGGTGAAGACCAGACAGAGGATCAGATTGGTTTCCGTACCATTGAAGCATATGGCAACAACGTATTGCTCAATGGCAAACCCATTTTTATGCGGGGCATTTCTGTTCATGGGGAACTTGCACAGGAAGGCCGCAGGGCATTTGGGAAACATGATGCTGCATTATTGTTAAATGAAGCAAAGCAACTCGGCTGCAATATGGTGAGGCTTGCACATTACCCGCATGATGAAGCAATGACAAGAATGGCTGATTCATTAGGTATGCTTGTGTGGAGTGAAATTCCAGTGTACTGGACAATTGATTTTGGCAATAAAGAGGTATATCAAAAAGCTGAAGCTCAGTTAACAGAAATGATTACCCGTGATCGTAACCGGGCAAGCGTTATCATCTGGTCGGTTGGAAATGAAACACCCATCAGCCCTGTGCGTACAGAGTTTATGCATCATCTTATTAAAGCTGCAAAGGCACTGGACAGTTCAAGAATGGTTTCAGCAGCATTGGAAGTAAATTATAATTCAGGAAAAAATGTAAACCTGATTGATGATCCGCTTGGAGAGTTTGTTGATATTGTTGCATTCAATGAATATCTTGGATGGTATGGTGGATTTCCAAGCAACTGCCGTACAACCAATTGGGGTACGCCTTATAAAAAACCTTTGTTCATCAGCGAAACAGGTGCCGGTGCAAGGGGGGGAGTTCATGCTGATTCGTTAACCATCTTCAGCGAAGAATACCAGGAATGGTATTACAAAGAACAGGTTGCCATGCTGAAACGTATGCCTGAAAATTTTGTTGGTATCTCACCTTGGGTGTTAACTGATTTCCGTTCACCAAAACGTAATAATCCAAATTACCAGGATGGCTGGAACAGGAAAGGCTTGTACAGCAGTGAAGGCAAAAAGAAAAAAGCCTTTTACATTTTGCAGGCGTATTATGAAGAAATGAAATTGAAACAGCCTGCCGTTAATAAATGATGAAGTAAAAACATGAAACGTATTACAGTTCTTGTTCTGTGTGTTTGTATTGGTCTTACAACATCTGCACAGAAAAAAAATGTTCACTCACCTGCCATTTCTCAACAGGTAAATGGCAAAACTATTTTCAGAATTGACCGGCCCGATTATAAACTCAGTCCGCATACCGGCATTACAAGAAAGCATTGGTACGATGCTGCAACGTATTTACTGGAAGGAGCGTTCAGTTATATTCATAACATGGATGATGCGATGCGTTTTCCGAAAATGCCCGGTAAGAGTTATCCAAGAGCAGAGACACAAATACCAACTGAAAAACTGGAAGGGCTTTGCCGTACATTGTTTGTTGCTGCTCCGCTGTTGAAACAAAATCCGGCATTGGAAATAAACGGAATCAAGGTTGGAGATTATTACCGTCATCAATTGGTTAATCTCAGTGATTCAACAAAAGCAACATTTATTAAACACCGTGCAAAAAACGGTGGGCCAAGCCAGATACTTGTTGAATTTGGAGGGTTAGCTGTTTCTTTATTTGCTGCACCTGAAATTCTGTGGCAACCGTTAACACAAAAACAAAAAGACGATCTTGCTGCACTGATGTTAAGTTATGGCGATGGGCCAACCATTGGCAACAACTGGAAGTTCTTCAACATTTTTGTATTGAGTTTTTTCAAAAGCCAGGGATATACAGTGAATGAAAAACTGCTGGTTGAATACGTGGAGAAATCATTAGCCCATTACCGTGGCAACGGATGGTATCATGATGCGCCTGCTTATGATTATTACAGCATGTGGGCATTTGAAATGTACGGCCCATTATGGAGCGAATTCTTCGGAAAGAAATATTACCCGCAGTATGCACAGCAATTTCTGCACAATTTCAGCGAAGTAAAAACAAGTTATCCTTACATGTTTGGCCGTGATGGTACAATGATTATGTGGGGCAGAAGTATGACCTATCGTTTTGGATCGGTTATTCCACTTGCATTGATGGGATTGAATAATGATCCTGCAGTTAATTATGGATGGATGCGGAGAATTGCTTCAGGTACATTGCTGCAGTTCTTAAAAAATCCTGATTTTCTGCAAGATGATATTCCAACGCTTGGTTTCTACGGAGCATTTGAACCGGCTGTGCAAACCTATAGCTGCAGGGGAAGTGTGTTTTGGATGGGCAAAGCATTTCTTGGTTTGCTTGTTCCTGAAAACAGTCCTTTCTGGACAGCCAAAGAAAACGAAGGTGCCTGGCAAACTGAAATGAAGAAAGGAACTGTGTACAATCATTATGCTGACAGTTCGCATATTCTCATTACTGATTATCCAAACATTGGTGCAAGTGAAATACGGGCATGGTGCAAGGTAAAACTCATTGGCGCAGGTGAAACATTCCGTGCAAGTGAAAACTACAACCGTCTTTCTTACAACAGTGCATTTCCATGGCAGGCCGATAGTGTTCCCGGTGTTGTTGCCATGAACTATCTGATTAAAAACAAAAAGAACGAGTGGGAAGCTTTACGTTTATATGATTTTAAAAAGTTTGAAAACGGTGCTTATTACCGTGATGTTGCTTTGGAAACAAATCCAAACATCAAACTCAATTTAATTGATATGCCATTGCCCAACGGCATCCTGCGCATCGACCGTATAACAGGTGATACAAATTTTGATTATCGTTTAGGACATTATGCATTGCCCCAACTGAAATCAGCAATAAAAGAAACAAAGCGAATAACAAAAGGAAATTCTGTAACCATCATTGATAATGGCGAATACCAGCTTGCAATGGTTACACTCAGGGGATGGAATAGTATGGAAGTAATGCAGGCAAAAGGAGTGAACCCTGTGAGTGAAATCAGTAAAGTGATTAATGCAAGCGGTTATTTTAATCAATCAACTTCTTCGGTGGTGAATATTACATTGATGCTCTGGAAACGTTCGGGAAGTCCGTTTACGGATGATGAATTGCTGCCCGTAAAAAACCTCAGCTTTGCAAATAAGAACCAGCAGGTAAAATTTAATACCGGGCAAAAGCAATACAACATCAGCTTCATGCAATAACCGGAAGAATGGTGTCACAATCAAATAAAAAATTGTTTAGTGATTGCATTATAAAGACTTGTGATTCCGCAAGTCTTTATCTTTTTGAGTAATGTTTACCTGGCAATAAAAAAAAGTCTGATAAGGAATACGTGTTAATCTGTAATGTACGGAAGTATCAGTTTAACGGCTATGAATCGTTGGTTCATTTTCTTTTTTTTGTATATCAAATATTTAGATTCATTACCCAAAATCTGTATCCATGAAGAAAAATATACCTGCACCCAAAGCTAACGGCGTTACAGCCTCTTTTGTTCAATCAGATTTTAACAGTATCATTCTGAAAAGCCTGCTCATCATTGGTCTTGCTTTTTTATTTCTCATTCCTTCGGCAGTAAAAGCACAAAGCGACTACTCCCGGTTATTCTTAACGAACTATAATAATGACAGAATTGAAAAAATAAATGTGGATGGTACAGGACAAACAACCGTTGTTTCAAATGCATCGGGTGTGCCAACATGGGGGCCAGTTGCAGTAGCAGTAGATGTGCCTCATGGAAAGATTTACTGGTTTGAAGATTACAACAAAGAGATTAAACGTGCCAATATTGATGGCAGCGGCGTGGAAGTGTTTGTTACTGCCAGCGGATGGGCATATACATTGTTTGTTGACACAAAAAACAATCATCTTTACTGGCCTAATTATGAAGGAGATAAAATTGAACGGATCAACCTTGACGGAACTGGCCGCACAACTGTGGTGAGTAATGCATCCGGGGTTCCTACCTGGGGGCCAGTAGGAATTACTGTTGGTACAAAGAATGGAAAAATTTATTGGTTCGAAGATTACAACAAACGTATTAAACGGGCCAACCTTGACGGCAGTTCAGTTGAAGTGTTTGTTACAGGATCAGGTTGGGCATATACGCTTTATATAGATAAACAAAATTCAAAATTGTACTGGCCAAACTATGAAGCCGACAAAATTGAGCGGATTAACCTCGACGGAACAGGCCGGGCTGATGTGGTAACTTCAGCTTCAGGTGTAACCAATTACGGGCCGATTGGAATTACACTCGACGTTGCCAACAACAAAATATACTGGTTTGAAGATGCCGGTTATTCTGTGAAACGTGCCAATCTCGACGGAAGTTCTGTATCAACTTTTATTGCAAGTACAGGCTGGGCTTATAACCTTGTTATTCCGGTTGATGAAACAATTACAACACTTCCTGTAACATTTGTTGCCTTTTCTGCACATTGTAAAAACGATAAAGTACTGCTCAACTGGCAAACAGCAACCGAAGAGGGAACAAAAAATTTTGCTGTTCAGCACAGCATTGATGGAAAAGAATGGAAACAGATTGCACTTGTAAATGCTGCCGGAAATAATGTTGGCTTGCTTAATTACGGTTATGAACATAAAAAACCTTCCATTGGCATCAATTACTACCGTTTGCTTCAAACCGACATACAGGGAGAAACCAGTTACAGCAAGGTAAGAACAGTAGATTATTATCCTGCAAACAAAGTATTTCTTGTACTTGGTAACCCGGTTGCCGGAAATGCAATTAAAGTGCAGATGCTGAAACAGGCAGAAATATCAGTTTACGATAGCCAGGGGCATTTGTTTTACAGAAAATTATTAAACGAGGGTGTTCATGAAATTCCCTGTAGCCTGTTCAATAAAGCTGTTTATTATGTCAAAGGCGGAACTGTAACCGAGCAGGTTGTATTGCAGTAAAAAAGATTTTCCTGAAGCTTAATTCCGGTTTCTTCAAAAAAGAAAGAGTGTCGTCCATCATCAGCAAACATGATGAATGATCTTGTATTTCAGTTTTCAATTGATTACATTCGATACTGTATAAAAACACGAATTGCCTGTACCATAAGTAAACTTAAGGTACAGGCAATGTTCTTTTACCTGCTAAACTTTCTTTGTATGAAGAAGTTCTTTTTTCTCATCTTCTTTTTGGTACAGTTTTCCTTGTTTGGACAAAAGAAACAGTTTGCTTCAATAACAATTACCAGCAATGCTTCAGCCTATCCGTTTGGTATTCTGGCGGGTTATTTTAAAAACCCCGTGCATCCAGGTTTTGAACTGGGTTGGGAAAAAGTATTCAAAGAAAAGAAAAAGCACACATGGTATGGTGAAGCAAAACTTGGATATTTCTATCACCGCTTTTTGCAACACGGCATTCCCCTTTACGTAAACTATGGTTATAAGTATAAATTCAATACAAAACTGTATGCCGGGGCAGCGATAGGTGCCGGTTCTTTTCATTCTGTTCCTGCAACTGCAGTGCTGAAGCTGGAGGAGGGCGAATATAAAAACGCTAAAGGCATAGGACGACCGCAGGCAATTGCAGCATTTACATTAAGTTCCGGCTATACTGTTGCAGCAAAGAGTAAAATGCCTGTTACCGTTTTTCTGCATTACCAGGCAAGAGTGCAAATGCCATTTGTAAAATCCTATGTTCCGGTTTTGCCCTACAATCAAATAGGGGTTGGTGCATCAATAAATCTTCTCACATTTAAAAAGTGAGTTATGAAAAAACATTTTTTTCTTCTTGCGGTTAGTTCTCTTTTAATATCTGCCTGTAAAAAGGCTCTGGTTGAACATACTCAAACAGTCATTATTCAATCGCCATGGGCTGATACCAGCAGCAAGCACCCAAAGAATATTCAATTCACGGCTTTGCTTGAAAAGTACAAAATGAAGGGATTGCCGGGTATTTCATTATTAGTGAGCGATGCAAATGGCACATGGTTTGGAGCAACCGGAAAAGCAGATATTGAAAAGAATATTGCTTTCACGCCCGGTACAGTTTCCAAAGTGGCAAGCATTACCAAACTGTTTACAGGTGCACTTGTATTTAAACTGATGGAAGATTCAACCAGCAGCGGGTTAGGCTACAATTCATTAAACCGGCGCATATCCGAATGGCTTCCGTCCAAAGTAATCAGCCATCTGCCTAACGGCGACAAAATTACTCTCGGGCAATGCATGAAACATGAAACAGGTTTACCCGACCTGATTACTGAAAGCAAATTTTATCTCGCTGTGCTGAACAATCCCAACAAAGTATGGAGTGCAGAAGAGTTACTGGAGTTTATTTACAACAAGGAAGCCGTTTTTTATCCCGGCGATACTGCTGTTTATTCTAATACCAACACAGTGCTGGTAACAATGGTTATTGAAGCAGCAACGGGAAAAAAACATGCCGATTTGCTACACCAGAAAATTCTTTCACCGCTGGGTCTTTCACATACCTTTTATCAGCCGCATAATGCTTTGCCGTCCGGTACTGCGCAGGGTTATTATGATTTGTATAACAACGGTACAATTGTGAATGTGTCAAATCTTGTAACCGGCAGCGGTAATGGTTACGGCGGAGTTTTTTCAAACATCTTTGACATGTACAGGTTTATTGATGCCTTGTTTGTAAAGAAAACATTGCTTACTCACAAGTCGTTAAACATCATGCTTACTTACGGTAAAATGGATGATCCGAATTACTACGGTTATGGTATGCAAAAGTCGTTTTTGAATTATGCAGATTATGGTTTGGGCCACAAAGGAAGAGATCTGGGATACTCGGCCAACCTGTTTTACTTCCCCAATAAAAAAGTAGTGCATGCTTTTTGTGTAAACTATGGCACTGATGCAGACAGTAAACTGAAAGATATATTTACTGCCTTTCAGCAGGAAATGATAACGCTTACTTTGCAATAGCACAAGGTTTTGGTTGTACTTTTAGGATAAGCAAATGCCAGGGTTATTTAACTGATGAGTAAACCATCTGAAATAATTATCTTCTATTTTTCCGGCACAGGTAATGCAAAACGGGTTGCGTTATGGCTATATGAGTTTGCATCATCACAAAACATTGCATGTCATTTACACAATATTGCAAACTGTCAGCCACATCATCCGGAGAATATAAGCAGAGATGCGTTGCTGTTTTTTATTTCACCCATTCACGGATTTAATTACCCCAAAACAACACTTGATTTTATCCGCCATTTTTCCAAAGGCACAAACAATGTGATACTGATGAATACAAGAGGCGGAATGAAGATAGGGAAGTGGGTTACTCCCGGTCTTACGGGCATTGCTTTCTTCATCAGTTCATTTTTGCTGCGGAACAAAGGATACGGAATTACCGGGCAGATTCCCTGCGATATGCCTTCCAACTGGATTTCGCTGCACCCTGCATTAAACAACAGCACAGTTATATACATTCATCAAACCATTCATGAACGGGTTAAAAAATATTTCAACAGAATTGTAAATGGTGAAAGTCCTTTTCCGTCGCACAAAGAAATTTTACAGGATGTGTTGATTTCTCCCATCAGCCTTTTGTATTATTTTATCGGGCGGTTTATCATTGCCAAAACATTTTATGCCAATCATGAATGCGATAACTGTGGTATATGCATAAAGGAATGCCCTGCAGGGGCCATTAAAGAAATCAGCGGCAAGCCTTTCTGGACGGTGCATTGCGAAAGTTGTATGCGTTGCATGAACTTTTGTCCACGTAAGGCAATCGAAACATCACACGGGTTACTCGCACTTACTGTTATCATTTATTTTATCAGCACCGGTTTGCTGTACAGGCTTGCATTAAGCAGTTTTGAAATTCATCCAGTTGTAAAGTTTGTCATCAGCAATCTTGTTTTCTTTGTTCTGCTGCTTTTGTTATACAGGTTGCAGCATGTGCTGTTAAACAACCGTTTTACTGCAAAAATTATTTCGCATGCTTCCTTAACCTATTACAGCTTCTGGGGAAGGTATAAATCAATTGCTGATAAACTATGGAAAGCCGCTAAAGTAAACGGTGGCAGAGACTGATATTTATTTCCCGGTATTCCCGGTTGCTTTTTTGTTTCCTGTTTTAATGGAAGCCTTACAATATAATTTACTGGTATAGCACACTGCAGGGTGTGTGCTGCATCCAATCAATACCGGCAGGCAATGTCACAAAACAACCTAAAAATGAAGTGAAATGACAAATTTTAAAATGCCGGATTGGTTAACATTGCTAACGCATGGAAAAGATAACAACAAACCGGCAAACAGTACTATTAAACTCAAAAGCACATTACAAGGTATTAGACGGATTGAGAGGCGTTGCCGCCATATCGGTAGTAGTGTTTCATTTTATGGAATTTGCCGTACCGGATTACAACAACAGTTTTATTGCACACGGCTACCTTGCAGTTGACTTTTTCTTCTGTCTGTCTGGCTTTGTAATTGCGTATGCTTACGGCAGCAGGATGAAGGATTTGGGAGTACTGCAGTTTTTTAAACTCAGGCTGATACGGTTGCAGCCGCTGGTATTTGTTGGCGCTGTGCTGGGGTTGCTTACTTTCCTGTTCGATCCGTTTCATAACCTTTTTGCAGCTAACGGCCCGGTAAAAACGATGTTGATGTTTCTAAGTGCCGGATTGATGATTCCTTATCCCAGTATTCCCGAACGGTATTACAATCTCTTTTATATTAACCCACCCACATGGTCGTTGTTCTGGGAATACATTGCCAATATTTTTTACGCAGTACTGCTCTGGAAAATGAACATTCACCTGCACAGGATACTTACAGTGCTGGCAGCCCTTCTGCTTTTCTATACTGCTTTTTATTATAACAATTTAAGTATTGGATGGGGAGCAGATAATTATGCAGGAGGAGGAGCAAGGGTTCTGTTTTCTTTTCTTGCAGGAATGCTGCTTTTCTTGTTCCGTATGACGAAAACCTGAACCACATAACAGAACCGCTGATTGTTATTGTTTACTTTCCTTTTTTAGTGGCGCTTGCAGCAGGTACACATTTAAAACCGGCTCATGAAAACATCTGCCGGTTTTCAGGCGATCTGTCGTACCCGTTGTACATGATTCATTATCCGTTGCTGTGGGTGTTTTTAAGTTATATGGAAGTGTACAAACCAGCGATGGGACTTTTAAAATTACTGATACCGGTATGTACGTTATTGCTCATAGTACTTGCCTGGTTGGTTATGAAATATATTGACATCCCTGTACGCAGCTTTTTAAAAGAAAAGATGAAATCGTACAGATCAGCCCCCGTATTCTCTTCAGGCAAATAATTTTTTGGCAAATGAATATTGTGCTTTGTTATTGCAGTAAGATAATTATTTGCAAATGCTGAAAATTAATGAGATCAAAATCAGAAGGTATATTGTTTTATTGATATGTGATAGTTGCGTATATTTAAGAGTTAGCGGCAAGTTTTACTCGACATCATTATTCTAATGGCAAAATCTAAATTTTATTTAGTTTCAAATTTTTTAAGTGGTATTGGCGCTGCCCATAATATGCTAGCAGATGCTGTTGATTCAAAAAGATCATTTATTGAACAAACCTGTTTATCTGCTACTTTAATTGACGGGCTCCTTCGGCTTTCATTAGTTATGAAGCAGCAATTAGACACAAAAAAGGAAATAATTGATCCTGTTCTTCTTTATCAAAGTAAACGCCAAAAAAAGTTTATACCTGAAAGAAAAGTGTATGAGAGAGCCGCTTCTGAAAAAATAATCAGCAAGGCGATCCTTGGCAAGCTTAATTCCTTGTACGACAACAGGAATATTATTGTACATCGTTATTTAATAAGCGATATCAAAACAAAAGAAGTTATTCAAATTGCAAAAAAGTATGTCCAGATTTATTTAATTATAAAAGAACGCCATAGAGTAGTGCATGATAAATTAGTTAGAGCAAATATTGGTATGGCACGACACTTTATTGTCAATCCAACTGATTCAGAAATTCATCAACAAATCATGAAAAAACATAAATAAAAATTACTTCCAACATTCGGTTTTGGGCAAGTATTGTAGGACAAACTAACACTTTGGTTCATGTCTTCACGAACCATTTCAATTAATATCCAATCATATCAATTCTTATTCCCGGTTATTGGCGCAATAGATGAAACAGCACAAAAACAAAATTTAAACAGTTAACCAACTATAACATCAGGTGGAAGTTTTGTATATTCATTCTTTGGGTAAAATTTTTGGGAATACTGCATAATCAAAACTCCCAACCACCTTGTTTAACAACATCAGCAGAGTTGAAAATTTTATTATCACTTTTAAATGAATGATGCAATGAAACACTTTACACTAAAGTTTATAGCAGTAGTAATCATAGCTGTTTTAACTGGTTGTACAAATCATCAACAAACTGTTCCCGATAACAGTAATACGCAGGCAACAGCAAATAAAACGGATACGATAAAGCAAAAAATTACGCCCTCACTTTGGGTTGATAAGGATGCAAAAGCAGTAGTAGATTATTACCTTTCAATTTTTAAAGATGGTAAACTGAAAGAATATCGTCAATATAAAAATCCGCCAGAAGCAAAAACACAAGGTGGACAGGACAGTTTTGAAACAGCAGTTATGGAAATAGGTGATATTGAATTTAATATTTTGGCTGCAGGCCCATACTTTAAGTTTAATGAATCAGTTTCGTTTGTGATTAATTGCAAAGACCAGGCTGAAGTAGATTACTATTGGAATGCGTTGACCACAAACGGTGGACAGGAAAGTTCCTGTGGCTGGTGTAAAGACAAATATGGTTTATCGTGGCAGGTAGTTCCTGTTGAATATTATGAACTGATCAACAGCGCTGATCCTGTTGTCAGAGAAAAGGCGATGAGAAATACACTGAAACAGAAAAAGCTGATCCTTTCAGAACTGAAATAACAATTCCATGAACCTTGACATTTATATTAACTATCCCGGCCATTGCGAACAAGCATTTCAGTTTTACGAGCATCATCTTCACGGAAAAATAGTGATGATGATGCAGCATGAGCAGGCTCCTGAACATTTTCCAAAAGAATGGGCCAAGCCAATTATGCATGCAATTATAGAAATAGGAGGTACACTGGTGAGAGGTGCGGATGTGCCCAATGCCGAACCCATGCGCAGCGCCTACCTTACATTACGATTGGATACAGCAGAAGAAGCCGAACGGGTGTATAACTTGCTGGCAGCAGATGGTGAAGTGTTCATGAAAATGGAAAAAACATTTTTTGCCAACCGCTTTGCCATGCTGCGTGATAAATTCGGAACTTCATGGATGTTGCTGAATGAGAGTTAAGTTTAACTGATTTTGTTTACCTGATTGCATTTAGATGTATTTTTAAGACGAATACCTAAAAATGCCAGCGATGGAATTTGTCTTTGATGCAATATTTTTCTTATCCCTTGCCTTGTTTATTTTATTCCCTCTTCTGATAATTAAAATTCAGAATAAAAATATCTTTAAATACAGATTTTTGATTTATTTCTTTTTTGGATTAATAATTACTTCAGGTTTAAGTGTTCTTTTTGCGTGGTGGAACTACAAATCTGATCATATCCTTTTAACATACTACGGTTATAATATTGATGGAATGAATGAAAAGGAATTTTATGGAAATGTAAAGCCAGAAAATAGGGAACGTGTAAATGAACTTGTGACAAGTATTTCCGGAATAGGATGGCAACTGAAAGCTATATACCTGTTTGCTTATTATATCCCCTATTTAATAATTATTTACTTGATTGATTACATAATTAAGCTAATAAGGAAAATGACCAAAACACAAAAGTCCTGATTTAAAAAATCTGCTCAAATCAGCCTCATCTGTGTCATCTGTGTTTCTATCAAATCTGTTCAAAAAAAATCACCCAATCAGCATAACTTCTTTATTTTCGGAACATGATTGAAGTACATCTTAAACAACTGAAATTTCATGCCTTCCACGGGATTTACCCCGGCGAGGAAATCACCGGCGGGCCTTTTGAAGTAAACCTCACCGTAAGTTATGAACCGGAAAAACCTGTACTTACAATTGAACAAACTGTTAATTATGTTGTTTTATATGAAATTGTTAAGCAGCACATGCAGGTACCAACCGGTCTTATAGAAACAGTGGCCGGAAACATCTGTAATGCCGTAAAAAAAGAATTTCCGTTTATAAAAGGTATAGTAATTGATATTGATAAATGTTCGCCTCCCATTGAACAGTTCGAAGGGCGAACGGGTATAACACTGAAACAAACGTATTAAATTGATCATGCTGAAACACATATTCATCTTATCATTCCTTTTTATAGCCGCCTTCCCGGTTTTTTCGCAACAGGTTGACGATATGGTAAAACAGGCCGACCTTCTTGAAAAGCAAATGAAAGAGGAGGAAGCTTACCAGAAGTTTAAAGATGTTGTAAAACTCCAGTCACATCATTTATATGCATTAACCCGTTGCAGTGAACTGGCAAGCCGTATCGGGAGAAGACAATCAACGAAAGAAAGGCAGATGGATTTTTATGCGGCTGCAAAAATATATGCACAAAGGGCATTGAAAATAAGCCCGAACGACAGTGAGGCTAACGTGGCAATGTCGCTGGCTTATGCACGCATGTCGCTGTTAAAAGATGGAAAGGAAAAAGTGGAATATGTACGTGAAATAAAAAACTATGCCGACAGGGCTATTGTAAGCAATCCCAATAACTTTAAGGCAATTTTCATTATTGCCCGCTGGCATTTTGAAGTAAGTAATCTCAATGCTGTGCAGAAAGCAGCAATCAAAGTTTTTTACGGTGGAGTACAGGCCAACTCGCTTGATTCAGCCATTTACTATTATGAAAAAGTGCGTTCGCTTTCGCCCAACTTTAATCTGAATTACCTGGAGCTTGCAAAAGCTTACTACCGCAAGAACAATAAAAAGAAAGCTGCCGAACTGCTGAACTACATGCTGCGTTTACCCAATACAGCCGAGGATGACAATACCATTAAAGAAGAAGCCCGCCAGTTGCTGGCTACGTGGAAAGTATAAACGAAAGAATGCCCCGAATACACGCAGGAAAATTTTTAAATACATTGTTGATCACGGGTTTCGCAGATAAACACAGATGTTGTTTCGCTCCTTTGTGTTTACCTCTGCGTGGCAAACACAAACCATTAAAGAAATAGATATAGATTTGCGGCATAACAATTCCGATTGAACACAACTGTTTTTTTATTTACGCCCCCTTTTACACAGCTAAATACGCCGTACCCTGCAACGGCTTACCTGAAAGGTTTTCTCAATACCAAAGGCATTTCATCGTTTCATGCCGATCTTGGAATTGAAGTAACGGTAAAGCTGTTTTCCAAACAGGGATTAAAGCGTTTGTTCAGCGAAGTAAAGAGCGAACAGCAGCTGAGTGCAAATGCACAACGCATCTTTGCACAAAAAGATGTGTACATACGCACCATTGACGATGCCGTTGCATTTCTGCAGGGAAAGAAACCAACCATGGCGCATTTCATTGCATCACGCAACTTTTTACCCGAAGCCGACAGGTTTAATGAACTGACTGATCTGCATTGGGCCTTCGGATCAATGGGTGTGCAGGACAAAGCCAAACATGTTGCGACATTGTACCTGGAAGATCTTTCTGATTTTGTAAAGGAATGTGTGGATGAACATTTTGGTTTCAGTCGCTATGCCGAGCATCTTGGCCGCAGCGCCAACAGGTTTGATGAATTGTATGCCGAACTGCAAAAGCCACTGTCGCTGGTTGATGAAATCACCATTGAACAGTTGCAGCAGCACATCAGCAAGCTGCAACCAAAGCTGGTGGCGATATCAGTTCCTTTTCCCGGCAATTTGTTTGCAGCATTCCGTTGTGCACAATGGATCAAACAACATCATCCATCTATTCATGTAACCATGGGTGGAGGTTTTCCCAATACAGAATTACGTTCGCTGAAAGATCAACGGGTGTTTGAATTTTTTGATACGATTACTCTTGATGATGGTGAAGCTCCGCTTGAACAGTTGCTGAAATTCATCAACAACGAAATTGGTAAAGAAGAATTAAAGCGCACATTTATTCTTGATAAAGGCGAAGTAGTTTATTTTTCCAACAGCAATTGCAAAGATTACAAGCAGGCTGATGTTGGAACTCCTGATTACAGCGACCTGTTACTGGATCAATACATTTCTGCTATTGAAGTGGCTAATCCAATGCACAGTTTATGGACAGATGGCCGCTGGAACAAACTCACCATGGCACATGGTTGTTATTGGGGAAAATGCACCTTCTGTGATATTTCGCTTGACTATATTAAACTGTACGAACCTATTGCAGCATCCTTATTGTGCGACAGGATGGAAACCATTATTGCACAAACAGGTAACAATGGTTTTCATTTTGTAGATGAAGCGGCGCCACCTTCGCTGATGCGTGCACTGGCACTTGAAATCATCAAACGCAATCTTGTTGTAAGCTGGTGGACGAATATCCGCTTTGAAAAGAGTTTTACCCGTGACCTTTGTTTGCTGCTGCGTGAAAGCGGATGCATTGCAGTAAGTGGCGGACTGGAAGTTGCCAGCGACCGTTTACTTGCACTCATCAACAAAGGTGTTACCGTTGAACAGGTGGCAAGGGTGAACAAACATTTTACAGAAGCCGGCATTATGGTGCATGCATACCTCATGTATGGCTTTGCCACACAAACTGCACAGGAAACCATTGATTCGCTGGAGATGGTGCGCCAGATGTTTAAAGCAGGGATTATGCAATCAGCTTTCTGGCACAGGTTTACCATGACGGCTCATAGCCCGATTGGATTAAGCCCGGAAAAATTCAAGGTACGTCGTGCAAAAGAAACCGAAATTCTTTTTGCTGATAATGATGTGGAGCATGTGGATGATTCAGGAGCCGATCATGAAAGATTCAGCTTTGGTTTAAAAAAATCATTGTTTAATTATATGCAGGGTCTTTGCCTGGATGATCCCTTGCATAAATGGTTTGAAGTAAAAATTCCTAAAACAAGTATTGCTCCCGATTATATTTTAAAAATTGTTACTGCTGATGAACTGCCGGTATTTAAACCTTTGGCAAGAGTGGTATTCCTCGGTACATTATTGAAATCAGAAATTATTACCAAATCAAAAAAAGGAAACCTGTGGGAAGTAATGCAGTTAACACTCACCAACCGTAAGCAAACAATGCAGGTACAGGTTGATAAAGCAAAAGGAGAGTGGCTTGGAGAAATATTACCTCAGCTATCAATTCAAAACAACAAATCGTTCACATTAGGTGAGTTGAAAGAAAACTATGAACAGCAAGGCCTGGAAGATTTTGAATTATTCTGGGATAACAAACCCGTGAATACATTGTATAAAGTTGGGTTGCTGCGGTTGTGATAGAAACACGAATGCTGCTGATGAAAACTGTCTTTAATTAATTTGTATTCGTCCGAGTAAATCCTGTTCAATCCGTTCCATCTGTGTTTCTATTGCTTATCTAAATCACTTTTCCTCTCCATTTTCCGCTTTTGATATAACTGAAAGCCATGATGAAAATAACTGTCCAGTAAAGTATTTCAGATGCCCATGCCCAGATTAAACTGAGTTTGAACACCTCAAGTACACAATAAATATAAACGAGGTATAAAATAATTGTTACAGCTTCTATCAGCAGGTTTACTCTTGTGTTTCCCGTTCCTGTAACTGCATTGAGCCATACAACTGAAATGGACATGAACAACATCCCTGTTGTTACAGTACGTAAAACTGGTACTGCTGCATCAATAAAATCATCCGACAACTGAAATACCGACAGCAGTTCTTTTGCAAACAGGTTAAACATCATGAACATGAGCACTGCACAAATAAAACTCATGGTCATGATGCGGTAAATCAGTTTCATCACATCAGTGATTCGTCCCTGCCCAATGATATTACTCACCATGGCATTGGTAGTTGAAGCAAATGCCCACACAAATACACCAGCCAGAGAAAAAATATTCCGCATTACATTTGAAACTGCCAGTGCCCGTTCTCCATGATGTTCAATTAAAATATAAAACACCAGCCAGCTGATTAAACTGATAGAGAACTGACCGATCAGAGGTGCAGAAATGTTCAGAATAAGTTTACTCAGTTCTTTGTTATAAGCCCAGTGCTGAAACAACTGGAAACGGATATTCAGTTTTTTGTACACAATCAGCAACAATACTACTGCCATCCCGATAAATTCAGCAATAACAGAAGCGTAAGCAGCACCGTTAAAGCCAAGTTCTGGTAACCCGAAATGACCATAAATCAAACCATAGTCGAGAAAGATATTAGCGCCGGCTTCAAACAAAGTGCCGATCATAAGATAACGGCTGTTGTTTGTGCCCACTAAAAAAGCATTTCCCATCTGGAACAGGTAAAGGAAGGGGAGTCCCCACACCCTGATTTTCAGAAAGTCAACAGCTTTTGTATCAATACTTGCTGAATGAAGTGTTTGTTTAAAAATAACAGGGGCGAAAAAATACGTCAGCACAATTCCAACGGCAGCAAATATCAATGCAATGCGTACACCCTGTGAAAAGATTTTTCCAATTTCTTCCACCCTGTTTTCACCGGCTCTGCGGGCAATCAATGATTGAATGGCATTGTTTAATCCATTGCCTATAACGGCAACAATCAGAAAATACACACCGGTAATGCCCGCTGTACCCAACGCATCTTCACCCAGTCCGCTGATGAAAAAATTATTGGCTGTGAAGTTGAGAAAAGGAACCAGCAAGGCTAAACTGATAGGCAGTGATACCGACAGTATTTGCCGGTTAGTAATTTCAACCTGTAAATCATTCTTTGAGGCTATTGTTTCCAATTCAGTTCTTTCAGCAAAAATAGGGCAGAACGTGTTAAGCTTAAAGCTTAATGCAAAGTTCAAAGAACCTTTTGTTTTACATTCACATGAAGCATTTTGCATTGCGTATTCGGCATTATTGCGTCTTCAGCATTCAGCATTTTATTGTATTATTGCAGCAACAGAACTTAGAGAATTGTTACAACCTGTTTTACATATTACTGAAAAGAACATCGAGGCAACTGACACATCGCAGGCTTACCTGCTGGTGCAGTCAGGCAATGGTTTTATTGGTTTTGCATCGTTTCTTCCGGTTGAAAAAAAAGTCGCTAGTTGGGTAGTGTATCAGCAGAATGAAAAAGTGACTGCAGAAGAATTGCAACAAACTATTTCTTCCATTTCGGCTGAGCATACCTGGGTTCATCCCAATTACAAGCGTATTATAATTGTACAGTACGGAGCCGGAAATGCACTTATTCCATCAGCATTCAATGCTGAAATGACCAAACACCGTTTAGTAGAAATGATGAATGGCTATCAAGGCAACTCATTGCTGTTGCGGGATGTAGTGCTGGAACAATCACTGGTGAATTATTACACCGTGCCGAAAGCAACAGCTTCTTTGCTTAATCAACGCTTTGCAAAAGGCGAATGGTATCATGTGCAGTCATTACTGCTCACTGAAAAACCATCTGCTGAAACGAAAATTACAGCAACAATAGGGTTTAATGAGCTGCAGCTAACTGCTGAAAAGAACGGGAAATGGTTGCTGCTGCAAACCTACCAGTTCCAGACGCCTGAAGATGCATTGTATTATATTCTCAACGCCATGCAGCAGTTAAACCTGTCGCAGGAAGAAACAACGGTTATTCTGCAGGGTTGGATTGATCAGCGTTCAGCTTTATACAATACACTGTACAGTTATATTCTCAACCTGAAATTAAAGGATGAACTGAAGTATCAGTTCCCGGCAGCAGGTAATCAGCCTGCTTATTTATCAGCATCACTCGACGAAGTAGTTTCATGCGTATCATAAGTGGAAAATATGGAGGCCGCACTTTTCAGCCACCGGCCAATATGCCTTATACAAGACCAACAACCGATCTTGCAAAAGGTGGTTTGTTCAACATAATCGAAAACAATCTTGATATTGAAAGTCTGAAAACACTGGACTTATTTGGCGGCACAGGAAGCATCAGTTACGAACTGGCAAGCCGTGGTGCCACCGATCAGACCATTGTGGAGAAGGATGTTAACATGGCTGCGTTTATCCAGCAAACAAGTAAAAAGCTGGGCATTAACATGAACATAGTAAAAATGGATGTGTTCAAATACATTGAACAATGTCACGAACAGTTCGACTTCATTTTTGCAGGCCCGCCTTATGCACTGGGTACAATTGACGATTTGCCAAAGAAAGTATTTGAACATCATTTACTCAACGAAGGCGGATGGTTTGTACTGGAACATACTCCACGCAACAGTTATAAAAACTTTCCTTATTTCAGGGCCGAACGTAATTACGGCACCACCATCTTTTCTATCTTCGTAAACAAAGAAAAAGAAGAATGACAAAAAAAGAGGCAAGAAAAATTTACAAAGAAAAAAGGGTAAGCCTCACAACAGGAGATCGTAACAGGAACGATGATTTAATTCTCATCCATTTTCAGCAAATAGCTTTGCCACACATTGAATATGTGCATACCTATCTTGCCATTAAAGAATATCATGAAATTGAAACCGATCATATTCTGCACTATCTCGAATTCAGAAACCCCGAACTGAAGATTGTAATTCCGAAAATGGATCATGAAAAAAATGAACTGCTGCATATTGAGTATGATGAAATGGTGGATGTAATGAAAAACGAATGGGGTATTCATGAACCTGTGAATGGAAATACTGTTAAAGAAAGTCAGATTGATCTTGTACTTGTTCCTTTGCTTGCATTCGATTTAAAAGGGAACAGGGTTGGTTATGGTAAAGGTTATTATGATCGCTTTCTCAGCAAGTGCCGCCCCGATACGTTAAAAATAGGGTTAAGTTATTTTGAAGCCCTTGATTCCATTACCGACAGCAATGAATTTGATATACCTTTAGACTATTGTATAACGCCGCAACGAGTTTATGAATTTAGCTGATATTACTTTCCAGTCTGTGCGTTTGTTACTGTTCCCGTTTGCATTGATTTACGGCGCAGCAGTTTGGGTGAGGAATAAATTATACGATAAAAACATTCTCAAATCAGTTTCAGTTAACATTCCCATTGTTTGTGTTGGAAATTTAAGTGTGGGTGGCACAGGCAAATCGCCCATGGTTGAGTATTTGCTGCGCAATCACAGCAATGAATTTACCATTGCCACACTCAGCAGGGGCTACAAACGAAAAACAAAAGGTTATGTACTTGCAGGCGATACCACCACTGCACTTGAAATTGGTGACGAACCCATGCAGTTTCATTTAAAGTTTCCTGCTGTGGCCGTTGCGGTTGGAGAAGAACGGCTGGAAGCTATACCGCAGTTACTGCACGACAGACCGGAAACACAGGCTATCATTCTGGATGATGGTTTTCAGCACAGGAAAGTAAAAGCAGGATTGAATATTTTATTGACTGATTATAACAATCCATTCACCCGTGATTTCTTTTTGCCAACCGGCGATCTCAGGGATGAACGCAGAAGTTACAAACGTGCCGATGTAATCATCGTTACCAAATGCAAACCTGATTTGTCGGAAGAAGAGCGGAAGGAAATGCTGGATGAAATCAATCCATTACCTCATCAGCAGGTATTCTTTTCTGCCATTGAATACGGTACACCTTATCATATACTTCATCCGCAGCAACAGTTTCAACTGCACAAAAATGTGGAAGTACTGCTGGTAACCGGTATTGCCAATACCGATCCGTTAAAAAAATACATTCTCGATAACTCCTATACTTACGAAAGCATTACCTACAGCGATCATTACATTTTCACCATTGATGATCTGAAAGAAATAGGTAAGCGTTATAAGAAAATTGATCATCCGGAAAAAGTGGTGATTACTACTGAAAAAGATGCAGTGCGCCTGGTAAAGTTCAGGGAAGAACTGGAAGAATCACCTGTTTATGTTTTGCCAATCAGTCACCGGATATTATTTAATGAAGAAGAGAAGCTGAACAAAACGGTTAAATCATTTATCCGTAACTTCTCACTGAAAAATACAAAATGAATAAAAAGAAAATCAACAAAAACAAAACCTCCTCATCAAAACAGTCTGCACAAAAACGTAAGCACAATCTTGTTGTTTACAGGGGCGAAATAGAAATAACAAGAAGCGGAATGGGCTATGTAAGTGTTACTGATCTTGAACGGGATATTATTGTTCGTCCGCAACACTTTAATACTGCACTTCACGGCGATACTGTTGAAGTGGAAATTTCCAAACACGGCGGTGGTGGAAGAATGGAAGGACATATAACAAAAATTGTTGCCCGCAAACAAACAGAGTTTATTGGTCACATCAGCATACAAAAAAATTACAGCTTTTTTATTCCCGATACCGACAGGCCAATGCCTGATCTGCTGATTCCGGCAGATAAACTAAACGGCGCTGTTAATGGCGAAAAAGTTGTGGTAAAACTGATTGAATGGGATAAATCAAAACGTGTTCCTGAAGGTGAAGTGCTTGAAAAAATCAGTAAAGAAGATGAGAATGATCTTGCGATGAAACAGATTTTACTACAAGCAGGATTTTCATTAAGCTTTTCGGATGAAGCAATGGAAAATGCATTGCGTTTTCCTGAAGGAGTAAGTACACAGGAAGCAGATAAACGCAGGGATTTCCGTGATGTACTCACATTTACCATTGATCCTGTTGATGCAAAAGATTTTGATGATGCCATCTCCATCAAAAAAGGTTCAAACGGTTTGTATGAAATTGGTGTGCACATTGCTGATGTAAGTTACTATGTTGAACCGGGAACAGCTTTGGATGATGAAGCTTACCAGCGTGCAACATCCGTTTACTTACCCGACAGGGTTTTACCTATGTTGCCCGAACGTATTTCAAATGAATTGTGTTCGCTTCGTCCAAATGAAGACAAATACACGTTCTCTGCTGTATTTAAAATGAGCAGCAAAGGCGAAATAAAAGATGTATGGCTGGGAAGAACAGTGATTCATTCCAACCATCGGTTTACCTATGAACAGGTGCAGGAAATAATTGAAGCAGGCGAAGGTTTGTATAAAGATGAAATTCTGCTGCTGAACACACTTGCACAAAAAATGCGCAAAGACCGTTTCAAAAAAGGAGCAATTAATTTCTCATCGCAGGAAGTACGTTTTGTGCTGGATGAAAAGGGTAAACCAATCGGCATTACCGTAAAAGAAAGTAAAGAAGCACATCAGCTTATTGAAGAGTTTATGTTGCTGGCAAACAAACATGTGGCTGAGTACATTGGTAAAATAACGGTAAAGGATAAGCCTGTTCCGTTTCCTTACCGTGTACATGATACGCCTGATGAAGCTAAGCTTGCGCCTTTTATGGTATTCGCAAAAAAATACGGTCATGTGTTTGATATCTCTTCACCCAATAAAATTGCTTCATCGTTTAACCAGATGTTGCAGGATGCACACGGCAAGCCAGAGCAGCATGTTTTGGAAGCGCTCGGCATCCGCACGATGGCCAAGGCTGTTTACACCGCTGAAAATATTGGTCACTACGGCTTAGGCTTTGAGCACTATTGTCATTTTACTTCGCCCATCCGTCGTTATCCCGATGTGCTGGTTCATCGTGTATTACAGCAATGCCTGGACAATGATATTCAGCCCGATAAAAAAATGGAAGCAAAGTGCAAGCATTGCAGCGAACGGGAACGTGCAGCAATGGAAAGCGAACGTGCAGCCAACAAATACAAACAGGTTGAATACATGAGCCAATATCTTGGCGAAGAGTTTGAAGGTGTGGTAAGTGGTGTGGCTTCATTTGGATTTTGGGTTGAAACCATTGAACATAAATGCGAAGGACTTGTTAGTTTATTTTCACTGAGCGATTTCGATGATTTCAGACATATAGAAGAAGATTATTGTTTGGTTGGAAAACGCAGCGGCAGGTCATTCCGTATGGGCGATAAGGTGACGATTAAAGTAGTGGCAGCTAATCTGGAAAAACGCCAGTTGGATTATGAACTGGTACTTGGGCATGTTGAATCAACAGAACGTAATGTGATGAAGACAAGGACGCATTCAGAAAAATCAAGAAAAAATACGCCAAAATCGTTTGGAGAAAGAAAGATGAGGAAGAAGTAGGAAGTAAGAAGGATGAGGTAAGAAGATGTTGAATTTTATATGATCGTTGAAATTTTGCAATTATGCCTATAAAAACATTTAAAGACCTTGAAGTGTATAATCTTTCGTATGAACTGGCGATGGAGATATTTCAACTGACAATTCATTTCCCGACTGAAGAAAAATTCAGTCTTACAGATCAGATCAGGCGATCATCAAGATCAGTTGCAGTAAACATTGCAGAAGGTTGGGGTAAACGGAAATATCCGGCTAATTTCAAACGTCATCTTATTGATTCAAATGGATCACTTGAAGAAACAAAATCATGGTTGCAATTTTCGAAAGATTGTAACTACATCACAATTGAACAATATCAATTACTTTTAACAAAAACAGAAGCAGTAGGAAGCAGAATATGGAAGCTCCATGACAATTGGACTTAACAAATAATCATGATGGTTCATACTTCATTCCTCCTTCTTCATACTTCGATAAGTTATGCAGTCTTTTGAACAATTATTACAGCAGTTTGAAGCATATTTCAGCGTTAGACAATTCCCTGAAGAACCGGCTTCGTTATATGATGCGTCACAATACATTCTCGGCATTGGAGGAAAGCGTGTTCGTCCCGTTATGTGTTTAATGGGAAATGAGTTGTTTGATGCAGTAAAAGCTGATGCCTGGCATGTAGCTTCGGCCATTGAACTCTTTCATAATTTTTCACTCATTCATGACGATATCATGGATGAAGCACCGCTGCGCAGGGGAAAACCAACGGTACATTCCATACACGGAGTGAATACTGCAATACTTGCAGGTGATGTTACACTTACAAAGGCGTATGATTGTTTGAGTAAAGTAAATCCGTCCATTCTTCAGCCATTATTAGCCTTGTTCAACAAAACTGCTTTGCAGGTTTCAGAAGGGCAGCAGATGGATATGGACTTTGAAAAAAGAGAATCGGTGAGTTTTGAAGAGTATGTACGCATGATTGAATTAAAAACATCCGTCCTGCTTGCTGCCAGCTTAAAGCTGGGTGCAATGATTGGTGGTGCAAGCATCGGCAATACAGAACATATTTATGAGTTTGGCCGCAACCTCGGCATAGCTTTCCAGGTACAGGATGATTATTTAGATGCGTTTGGCGATCCTTCTAAGTTTGGCAAACAGGTGGGTGGTGATATCAAAGCCAATAAAAAAACCTTCCTGATGATTTATGCACTGGAATCAGGAACAAAAGAACAGCAGCAGCAATTACTTGAACTGATGCAAACAAACCCGGCTGATAAAGTTGAACAGGTGCTGCACATCTTCAAAGCTGCAGGTGTGGATGATTGGGCAATGAAACTGAAAAATCAATACCTGGAAAAAGCCATGCATCACCTGGAATCAATTGCTGTAATGAACAAACGAAAAGAGCCATTGAAGCAACTTGCCCAGTTTCTTGTACAAAGAGATTATTAACCGTTGCTGTAAATATTTCTGCATAAAAGTATTTCTGCAAGGCGTATTTCCTGTTTTTACATATCATCGCCGCTCCGTTTCACAATTTTTCCCTATTTTGAACACTTCAAAAAAGTAAACCAGGAATAGTATGGGTAATCAGTTGTTTCGCACAAAAGATGTCAGTTCAATTTTAGCAGAAGGCCATGAGGAAGGACACGGCGGAGGAGGATTAAAAAGGGTACTCACTGTTCGTGATCTTACTTTCTTCGGTATTGCGGCTATTCTTGGTGCAGGAAGTTTCAGCAGTCTTGGCGGTGCTGTTTTTAACGGCGGACCGGGTGTTGTTATCCTGTTTATCATCACAGCAATTGCCTGTGCGTTTACAGCTTTGTGTTATTCTGAATTTGCAAGCCGCATTCCTGTAGCAGGAAGTGCCTACACCTATGCTTATGCAAGTTTTGGTGAGCTGTTTGCCTGGATTATTGGCTGGGCATTGATTATGGAATATTCAATCGGCAATATTTATGTTGCGTTCAGCTGGAGTGATTACTTCACTTCATTTATGAATAAAGTCGGGCTGCACATTCCTGCATGGCTGAGTACCAGTTATGCAGAAGCAAAAGATGGAATAGTTGCAGGCACATCCAACCAGGAAATTCTTACAGCCTGGAATACCGCACCCTTACTTGGCAGTTTCCGTTTTATTATTGATCTGCCTGCGCTGATCATCAATATTCTCATTACTTATCTTGTTTACCGGGGTATTAAGGAAAGCCGCAACTTCAGCAATGTAATGGTGATTTTGAAAATGGTGGTGGTAGCATTGGTGATCCTTGTTGGTGGTTATCTTGTTTTTTCAAACGGTCTTACCTCCAACTGGCTTCCTGCAAACGATGAAGGCGTTCACAGCTTTATGCCGAATGGTTTTAGCGGAGTAATGGCTGCTGTAAGCGGCGTGTTCTTTGCTTATATTGGTTTTGATGCGGTGAGTGTGCTGGCCGAAGAAAGCAAAAATCCGCAGAGAGATTTACCCAGGGGAATGATTTACTCGCTGGTTGTTTGTACCGTCGTATATATTTTGCTTACGTTGGTATTAACCGGTGCATCGCATTACAAAAACTTTGATGGCGTGGGCGATCCGCTTGCTTTCATCTTTGAAGAAAAAAATCTGAACGTTGCATGGATGCAGGTGCTTGTTGCAGTAAGTGCGGTTGTAGCCATGACGAGTGTGCTGCTTGTGTTTCAAATGGGGCAGCCACGCATCTGGATGACGATGAGCAGGGATGGATTACTTCCTCCTGTTTTTCAAAAAATTCATCACACGTTTAAAACACCTTCCTTTTCCACCATTGTTACCGGGTTGGTTGTTGGTATTCCTATTTTGTTTACAGATAAAACATTTGTACTTGATTTTACAAGCATTGCCACTTTGTTTGCGTTTGTGCTTGTGTGCGGAGGGGTTTTATTAATTCCACGAAAAGAAAAAGAGGCTGGAAAGTTTACAATGCCGCACTTCAACGGACAGTACATCTTTCCCTTGATTATACTGGGTGCAATGCTGCTGCTTACTATCTATGCAAAGAACTACTGGACAAACATGTTTCATTTCGATTTTGCAGATAACAAAGATTACACCGAAGGAAAAATTTCGTTCATGGATGCTGCAACTCCCAATATTTCATTAATTATTTTCTGGGGCCTTGCACTTATACTCAGTGCACTTGCTTACATAAAAAAATATTCCCTCATACCCTTAATGGGTTTAATTACCTGTTTATACCTTCTTACCGGAATGACCAAAAGTAACTGGGCCTGGTTCTTAAGCTGGCTGGTGCTGGGGTTGATTATTTATTTTATTTATGGCTTCAGAAAAAGCAAGCTGGCAGCACAGCAATAACTACATTTGCTGCGAAATTTACCCATTGCCAATTATATAAACAGATTGTATGGCTTTAACCCGCAAAATGCAAGTAAGGAAAAGGATTGCCCTTGTAGCGCATGATAACCGCAAAACAGATTTAATTGACTGGGCTTATTACAACCGTGTAGCCTTAACCAAACATGAGCTTTTTGCAACAGGCACAACAGGTAAACTGCTGGAAGATAAATTAGACCGTCCCGTAACCAAACTGCTCAGCGGGCCATTAGGCGGCGATCAGCAGATTGGTGCATTGATTGCCGAAGGAAAAATTGATGTGCTGGTGTTTTTCTGGGATCCCATGGAAGCACAGCCACACGACCCCGATGTAAAAGCATTACTCCGCTTAGCTGTTACCTGGAACATTCCCATTGCATCCGACCGTGCAACCGCCGATTTCATTTTCACCTCGCCGCTTATTCTGCAGGAGTATGCAACAAAGATTGAAGATTATTCAGTGTATTTAAAAAGAGAAATCAAACATTAACTTCATAGTGCAGGATGATTTTTGCCTGCAATAATGGTTCACACCTGTAAGATTTATAAAACCTTACAGGTTTTTTATTTCAGCTTGCTTCATTCATTCGTGCATAATTAGTGCTTGCATTTGCAGAAAATCTGTTGTAACTTTTACATACGTTCTTTCACACACTAAAACGCATTTTATGAATTTCGTACAACGCATTGAAAAATGGGGCGATGCTCATCATCCCAAATGGATTGACATTATCCGTATTGCTTTGGGCGGCATTCTTGTAATCAGGGGATTTCAGTACATCAACAATATGACTGAAATTACCAACTTGGTCGGCAAGGCTCAGTTTGTCAATCTCTTTTCTGTAAGCTTCATCTCACACTATGTAATTTTTGCACACCTTATTGGTGGCGCTTTAATTATGGTGGGATTATTAACCCGCTCCGCAAGTGTTATTCAGATTCCCGTTTTGCTGGGCGCAGTTATTTTTATTAATTCTTCCGGCGGACTGTTTCACTCTCACAGTGAGTTGTGGTTTTCTGTCCTCATCCTTATTTTACTGGCTTTCTTTGCCATTGAAGGCAGCGGGCCAATCAGTATTGATGAATGGATGAAAACACATAACGACGAACGTCCGCACAAACATAAATGGGGTTAAAACCTCAGTGGTGTGTTAGGAATGCCCCGGCAACAAATTCTGAATGAAACGGTTGATTAGTCAGATTTTGTTCTGCCGGGGTTATTTATTTTTGCAGTATTATCAATGTGTAACACAGATAGAAACACTGGTTGAACGGATGAAGCAGATTTTATTGATTGTTTTTGCCAGCGATCAGCAGTGCAGAAAAGAAATTCGTGTAATTCGTTTTAATTCGTGTAATTCGTATTGCAAATTCGTGTTACAAAAATTGTATTCAATAAGATGAAATTTCAAATAGGCGACAGAGTATTACTCATTCATTCAAACGAAGAAGGGGAGGTGGTTGACATCATCAACAAAAAAATGGTAACGGTGGATGTGGGCGGGGTGCAGTTTCCCGTTTATGCCGACCAGATAGAATATCCCTATTACAAACGCTTTACTGAAAAAAAAGCCGAGCTTCCCAAACCGCAGAAAAAGTACATTGACAATGTAAAAAAAGAAAAGGGCTCAAACATTAAAAACTACCAGGTGGGCGAGGGGATATGGATTGCTTTTCTGCCGGTGTTTGATAAAGATATTTTTGATGATGATGTGGTGGAGTACTTCCGTATTTACTTAGTCAATAATACCGATACAGCTTTTAAGTTTGATTATCACCTCCGTTATACCGGCGATACCGAGTTTAACTTAAAGAATGAAATTCTTCCTTACAACGATTTTTATATTCATGATGTGGAGTTTGAAAAGCTGAACGATGCTCCACGGTTTGATTTTGAATTCAGTCTTGCAGAACCCGATAAAAAGAAAGCCGATTATTTTGAAGCATCGCTGAAGTTAAAAGCAAAGCAACTGTTTAACCGCATTGAAGAAATGCTGAAAAAACAGGAAGCCAGTTTTTCGTACCAACTGATGGAAACTTACCCCGACAAAGTACACAAAGAAAAAGTGGACATGAGTAAGTTAACAGCAGCGGGTTTTAAAGTATATGATGCCAGCAAGGCAAGGCAGCACATACCACCTGCAAGGTCAGTGGTTGATCTGCACATTGAAAAGATCAGCAACAACTGGAAGCACCTCAACAATTTTGAAATACTCACTGCACAGCTAAACGAGTTTGAAAAGTATTACGAGCTGGCAGTGCTGCATCATCTTCCTTCCATGATTTTTATACATGGTGTGGGCGAAGGAAGACTGAGAGATGAAATACATGATTTATTGCGGCTGAAAACGGAAGTAACATCGTTTGTAAACCAGTATCATCCCTTGTATGGTTACGGAGCTACGGAAGTGTTTTTCCAGTTTAAGAAAAGCTGAGTTGTAAGTAGTAGGTTGTAAGTAGTAAGTAACAGGTTATAAGTGATGAGTTGAAAGATAAAGAGTATTTTCTGCCGGTTAATACCCTTACCCAACGGAATAACATTACCAGCTTAACTTTTAACTTCAGCACTGCATTCATTCTTTTTCCGCACTATTCAATTCCTCTTCCCAGCCCAACCTAAATCACAATCCTCGACAACTGATCGCTGTACACCAACTGACCTCTTGTACCCACCACACCCACACGGCAATAATACCGCACACCCGCCTGCAGGTTGCTGATGATTAGTTTACGGCTGCTGCTGGCAAGGCTTATCCAGCCCTGGGTTTGTAACGATGCATCGGTGGTAAACTCATGCAGGTAAGCCGTGGCGCCTTTTACACGGTTTACCATTAATTCTAGATCGCCGCTGTTTACACCATTCACCACACGAAAATTTTCAGGCTTGCCTATTACCACAGCCGACTGTTCTTTGGTAAGCGAAAACCCCGAAGTTAAAATTGCACTTATATCGCCGGCAGAAACAAAGTTTACATAACTGCCAATATTGCGCAGCACATCAATTAACTGCAAACGCCTGCTGTTTTTTTCAGCAATGGCACTGCGGTTTCCTGTTTTTGCAGTTACCAGCGCCTCACTGTAAGCTGCCGCAGCAGCAGAAAGAACGGCAACTGACGGCACAGGCGAGGGGAAGAGCGTATTACCGGTAAGATTGCTGATGATGGTATGTACTTTCGATTCAAGATCACCGTCGGTATAACGGTTGAAGCTGAGCGATACACGTTGCATTTTTCAATGGATTTTCGGTTAATCAAAATACGGCTGCATTAGCACAGCCATTAGCAGCAACAAAGAAATTACAGGCAGTTGAAAAAATCAATACCACGAACAGGTATTGACATTGTACAGAAAAAACAGTATGTACCAATGAAGCAGATGCGTTTTTAAACAGCCGCTTTTTGCTGAAAAGGGAAAGAAAGAGCAAAACCCATCTTTTTTATCAGTAATACTACGGCAGCCTGTTTTCGCAGAACTGCCCTTTTTTTCCGTGAAACTTTTATCAGCAGCCGTGAACTGTTCTTCATTGTGCAGTAAACAACGGTCATTTTTCAGTGAACAACAGCCATTGTTCAGTGAACAACGCTCATTGTTCAGCAAACAACAGGCATTGTTTGGTGAACAACGGCCACTGTTCAGTGAACGGCAACCATTGTTCAGAGAACAATGCTCATTGTTCAGCGCACAACAGGCATTGTTTGGTGAACGAAAGCCATTGTTCAGTGAGCAGGAAGCATTGTTAAGAGAGAAAAAGCAGTTGTTTTTGAAAAACTTTGTAAAAAGGGCTGAACATACTGCAACAGTGCAGGAAGTTGTTGGCTGGGCTATGCAACAACGGCGGATGTAAATTCTTTCCTTCAACAGTTGAAAAGAAGATGAAGGATACTAAGAGAAGCAACAGGCCTTGCCTCACAGTTGCAGAGCTTTGTACAATAGCCGGTTTTAAACGTTTAGAAACGTTTGCACACAAATGCGCAAAAAATGTATTGGCGCAATTGAAACATGAGGAAACAGGAAATTAAAAAACTGAAAATCAATTAGTATATTGTTTTATTGATATGTGAAAGTTGCGTATATTTATGAGTTGGCGGTCATTGTATAGACGGCCTCAAACTAAAATTACCTGACCAAAAAAAATAAAATGAACAGATATTATATTCAATCAGGACTGAAATTTTTTCTTTTACTTCAGTTTACTTTTGTCTTTATGACTTCATGCTCTGGACAACGAACAGAAAAGGAACAGAAGTTTCCGCCCTGGTATCCTGAAACTAACCAAAATGGCGACACTGTTTATGCGGTTTACGAGAATAAACTGCCTTGCTTTGATAAAGGTTGTACCAAATTAAAATTTGCATTAGCGATTTATCAGAATTCTCAGACCAAATTGCCAAGTACTTACATGATGGCCCGAGTATATGTTGCCAAAGATGAAAATGGAAGAATTACAAATTCAGGCAATATTAGTATTTCTAAATCGACGATTTCAGATGCAATCATAACTGTTTATAATCTTACTACCGGAGCACCGGACGACTTTAAGCACTTTTGGAAAATCAGTGACAGTTTAATATTCATTTTAGACAACACTCTTCAGCCGAGAGTGGGTGACGCATCATATGGATATGTATTGAATAGAACAAAGTAAATGTTATTCATTATTCCAAGTGAAACAACGAACCGCCAACAAAAGTATTTGCAAAAGCAGGGCTGGACAATGTAACATAAGCTATCTGCAAGCATCAGCACCGGTTCGGGCTCGACGTTCAATGTTCAGCTTTAGTTCTTAACTTCAACAACATATTTTCAAATGAGCATTTGTACCAGGCTGGACAATCACTGAATTCCCTGCCTTCGCAAATACTCGAACGTTAGCGGCAACCTAAAATACCATCCTTGTGCTTAGACAAATGACAATTTACATACCTCTCTTGCTCATTTTGCTGACAAGTTGTAATTCGGCAACCTCTGACACAGATATTGCAAGTGCGACATTTAACAACGTTGACTCAGCACTTAATTATTGCAAACAGTCAAAAGAATACAAATCATTGCTTTTTGCACTCGTGACAAAAGACGTTGACAGCAAACAAAAGTTGGGTTGGGCTGTATTGGGTGACAAAGATGTTATAGCGACAGCAAAAAAGGATTATGTTCTAATTATTATCGACCCGACCAAAATATCGATACCAAACAATAGTGACACAAAAGATTTTCATGACATTCTTAAAATGGACAAGGGCGACCCATATTTTGTTGTGACTAATCATGTGTTTTATCCTTTTCGACAGTTTACATTAAAGACCGACAAAGAAACAATAATCGACGAGTTAAGAATTGGAGAAGGTCCGTAAAGCATAACACGGCTGCCGCTCCCATGCCTTGGTTCGTGTCATCACGAACCATTTTAATTAATCTTCCCATGGCCCCCAGTTCGTGTTTTTTTTTGCCGCTGTTGGTATTGCTGCTAAATAAAACCACCACAGCCTTTGTTGTGTGTTTTCACCAACAACTAAATCAAGGATATGAAAATGATTTTTTCCTTCGTAAGCTGGCGTAGGATTAATATTTAACTTTATCAAAAAGCCAGGCAGCAGTTCCGGGCGGACGAATCACGGAATACCGCCACATCGCCAAGCCTTTTTCATTGTGCGTAATATTTGCTCCATGTTTCGACCATTCTTTACAATTTTAATTTTCATTATTTCGACAGTTCTGCATGGACAAGACTTAAGTAGTATATCCGGAAAGACATTTATTGGGAAGCGACTTGAATACTTAAAGTTTTTAAATGACAGTACACTTTATTCATCAATCAACTCTTACACTGATACTGCCAAATTTTATTTGCAAGACGATACTTTATTCGTTAAACAGCGATACTTGCAGACAGACCAAACCGGTACAAAATGGATGGACAAAATATATAGTTATAAAATCGTTCAGTTAACGTCTGACACGATAAGCCTTAAGAACAATTATAACTATTCCAACCCACGGGACACATTTTTCTTCGTAAATATTGACAATTTAAAGGAGGCTACTTCCGATTTTAAGTTTCTTCGACTTCAATATTCCAGTCCATGGAGTGGAACAAAACAAATCACTATTGACAGTTTAGGTAAGGTGACCTTCGCTGATAACCCACTCATGTATTCTGTTAACAATCCTGGCGCCGACAAAAATGCTAAGCCCAAAAACATTTCAGGACAATTGACACAAAAAGAATTTCAGGGCTTTAAAGGCTTACTTGCAAATTCGCTGCCTTTAAGATTGCCGTTGAAACGAGGCTGCCCTATGGACGGAGCGACTTCAGATTTTGAAATAATTATTGGGACAAAGAGGATTAAAAGCACAGGTTGTAATCTTAGTTGGACACATGCGTTCTTGTTAAATTACTTGTACGACATAGACAAAAATAAAGGGTTAGTGAAATTAGAAAGATAGATAATACTACCCCTGCCAGGCGCAAGCGTCCCGCTTGTGCCGAATATTTTCGTACCGGTTAATATCCTTTATGCCGCTGTTAGTATTGCAGCTAAATAAAACCACCACAGCCGTTGTTGCGTGTTTTCACCAACAACTAAATCAAGGATATGAAAATGATTTTTTCCTTCGTAAGCTGGCGTAGGATTAATAATTAACTTTATCAAAAAGCCAGGCAGCAGTTCCGGGCGGACGAATATAAAATTCCCCACCATTGGCAATACTTGGCCGTTGTGTGCAAGCTTTAATGAACTCCTTCATAAAAATATCAGTCTTAGTTGTAACCCATCGCCCCGGTTCGTGTTGTTTCACGGGAATTAAATTGTTGTTTCGTGTACAACAACCCTAGGATGAGGCACAATCAGACAAATACTAATCAGTGAAAGTCTTATCTACATATAAAATCTTAAAATCAAAATCGTTCAATGAAAACATTGACGAGACTTGGATTGACTGGGCACTTGAGATGATGGAGGCAGGGTATCAGTCAGACAATCTTTACATGCTGGCTGGTGAGACAAAACCTTTCAATCAATTTGAACTTCACGAACTGACAAGAAAAGTTTTGGAAGACTTAGGCTTTAGTTATGCTGACAAAGATGCTGTTCTTAAAAACTACGTCTATTATCTAATCATAAACTCGGTTGACCATCCCGAAACTTATTTTAAAACACTTCGGGAGCTAATGAATATTTGCCAGGACTTGGATATGGATGCAGCGTACATGGACTTCTATCTTCTTTATTTTGCCAAAGACGACCTGACAGTAGACGAAGTTCAGTGGTATTGGGACGGTGCAAATAGAGAAAATATTGACCAAATCATTCAAGAGCGTTTTAAAAAATGGATGAATGAATTTGAGCAACAAAACTCAACAACGACCACATAACATGAACTGCGTAAAACCCCATCGCCCCAGTTAGTGGTGTGTAACGGTTATTAACTTGTTGTTTCCTGTGCCACCAACCAAGGCAGAGAAAATCAATTAGTACATTGTTTTATTGAAATGCGGCAGTTGCGTATTTTTAGGAGTTATGGGCAACCAAGATGAAACACTACATTAACATAACATTTATGCTTTTTTGGACGGCTTATTCGTTTGGACAACTCGTGCAACGACAAGACAAAGAAACAGCCGAACAATTTGCCGAACGGCAAAAACCAGGCAATTCTACTTTGACACATAGAGTTTTAGAAACAAAATGGAATGAACTTCCTGTTATCATTTCACTTTACGACCAGACTTACAAATTGCCAATAGAGAATGACCCTGACCAACAGACATATCACAAAATTGTAGGAGCTGTATTTATTCAATTAGACAAAAACAATTACAGCAAAACCACCTTGGGAACAATAGACACCGAAGGCGGCGACCCAAACATTGAAACAGTTTTTTTCGCAAATGCTGACACAGACAAAACAAAAGAGTTAATTATTATTGCTTCGTGGGAACAACGACATTATGAGGTTAGCGGAACACTTTACGGCACTTATGTTTTTGATTACGAACTTACGAGTGCACTATTAGAATGGAAATTTCTTGAAGAAGTAAGCCGAAAACTTGACGGAGGTTGTGAATGTAGTTGGCGTGACGGAACAAGCAAAAAAGCAAAATTTAAAACTGCTACGGAAGTTAAAAACGAATTAACCCGACTTGGCTATAAACAATGAAGACAACAGAATTCTAAACCGCTGTTGGTATTGCTGCTAAATAAAACCACCACAGCCGTTGTAGTATATTTTCACCAACAACTGAATCAATAATTAACGGCGAGTCTCTTGCAGAAGACTCGCCTGTGAAAAAAAATCAAAAACACGAAATGAAAAGAATACTTTGTTTTTTACTATTTTCAGGATTGACAAATGGTCTATTGGCTCAAAAGACCAAACAAGTCTTTGTATCGACTGACATAGACAACTTTTGGATTGCATATGACAAAATCATTGCTGCAAAAGACAGTGCCCAACAATACGCACTTTTGGAAAAACTTTATCTTGAAAAAGGGACAGAAGGGTTAAAAGGGATCATTGAAGTGCGTAATTATTCTGCAAAAGAGTTCATTGATTGGATAACGCAAAATCCAAAGTTTTGGAATTCTATCAGACCTAATACATTAAAAGTAAAAAATCTTTATCCCAAGATAAATGCCAATATTAAAAAGCTGAAAAAAGCTTACCCTGATTTAAAGCCATCAACAATTTATTTTACTATTGGTGCTTTTAGAACAGGTGGAACAATTCAGGGAAGCAAAGTTTTGATTGGAAGTGAATTGTCATTGGCAGACAAGACTACCATAATAGATGAGTTACCAGGTTGGCGACAATCATTTTATAAAACACAAAACCCATTCAAAGAAATACCTCTCTTATGTACTCACGAATACATACATACGCAACAAAAGGAGTTAGTAGAAAATTTGCTTTCGATGTGTTTGTATGAAGGAGTTGCAGAATATATTTCTTGTAAGGTTACAAATACAAAATCTGATGCACCGGCAATTGAATTTGGAAAAGCCAACCATAAAATTGTAGTTGATAAGTTTGTAACTGACCTTTTTGTAATGACAAATAATTACAATTGGTTGTATGGGGAAAACAGGAATGAATTAAAAGTGAGAGATTTGGGCTATTATATTGGTTACGAAATTTGCGAACGATATTACAATCTTTCAAAAGACAAAACCAAAGCAATAAAAGAGCTTATTGAACTTGATTATACCAATGAAAAAGAAGTTGAACGGATAGTTAATTCAACGAACCTGTTACCTAAAACATTAGAAGAGCTTTACAGGGAATACGAAAACCAACGACCAAGTGTCGTTTCAATAGTACCTTTTGAAAATGGAAATCAAAAAGTCAAGCCAGGCATTATCCAAATTTCAATAAACTTTTCCGAGGAAATGGACACAAACCACAGAGGATTTGATTACGGTCCGCTTGGGGAGAACTATATCTATAAATTTAAACAACTTATAGGTTGGAGCAATAACAATAAAACTATAACCATAGAAGTTGAAGTTGAGCCAAATAAGCAATATCAGGCATTGGTAACAAACAGATTTAGAAGTAAGAATGGGTTTGCACTTAAACCTTATATAATTGACTTCAAGACAGATGAATAAAAGCACCATCGCCTTGGTTTGTTTCTTCACGAACCATTTTAATTAATCTTCTCTGCCAGTCGCAAGAGTCCCGCTTGTGCTGCTTATTTTCTTGCCGTTTAATATGCTTACCAAACGGAAGAACAAAAATACCGTGCAGCAGGTATATCTGCTATAAACCACTGTTTTACTTTTATGGCAAACTCCTCTTATGCGATCTATTTACCCCATCTTGATACTGATTGGTATTTTTTACAATGGCGAAGTATGTTCCCAAAATTTTAAATACGACCGGGTTGGTGGTTTTAAGGAAGGGCTGGCTCCGGTTTACATAGGTAAGTTGCTCGGCTATGTAGATAAAACCGGTAAAGAAGTAATACCCGTTATATACGAAGACGATTACTTAACAGATGAATTTACCGATGGTGTAAGCATTGTTAAAAAAAATGGCTTGAGTGGAGTGATTGATAAAACAGGCAAACTGGTTGCGCCGTATATATATAAAAGACTGGGCAGCTTCAGCGAAGGTATTGCGGAAGCAGAGAATGCAGATGGCAAAGTTGGTTTTATTGATACCCGTGGTAAAACCGTTATTCCTTTTCAATACAGCATACTTACTTTAAGGGGTGGTGTTAAGTGTGTAAATGGTATCATTCCGGTAACCAATCAATCGGGTAAAAGCGGCTATATTGATAAAACAGGCAAACTGATTGTACCTTTTAATTATGAAGAGATCACTAATTTTTCGGATGGTATTGGTAAAGTAAAAACAAAATTCAATGGCAAGGTTAGTTATGTAAATACGAAAGGGGAATTTGTTATACCGGAGAAGTATGATGACGGCACCATCTTCATGAACGGCATTGCTTTTGTAAATAGAGGCGCCCGTGCAAAATCGCTTTATAGCGAGCTTACAGGTGGTAAATGGGGTGCAATAGATAAGACAGGTAAAGAAATTATTCCTGTTACGTACGATCGTATTTATGAAACCAAAAACGGTTTTACGATTGTAGCGAATGGAAAATACCCTGATGAAAAAAAAGGGCTGATGGGGCGTGATGGAAAATTAATTTTACCTGTTGAATACCACGATATAAAAATTTTAAAGGACAGGCTTGTTGCCAGTAAGGTATATGTGGGGCCTTATGCGCTGTTTGATTATACCGGCAAACAGCTGTGCGATTTTAAATGGCACCTGTTTGATATTTTTCCTGAAATAACAGACGGCTTATTAAGAGTGCAGGAACTGAAAAATAATACACTCGGAAAGGTGGGTGCCATAGACATCAATGGCATTTTAAAAATACCTTTTCTCTACGATGGCATGAATGAGTTTAGCGAGGGTTTGGCCGGTGTTTCGCTGAACAAAAAATATGGTGTTATTGATAACACAGGTAAAACAATTGTTCCTTTCAAATACACTTATATAGGAGTCTTTTCAGAAGGATGGGCTGCGGTTATGCAGAATGGAAAATATGGTTTCATCAACAAATCGGGCACGCTGATGGATTTTTCAAAAAGCGCAGCCACTTCCGTTGCAAACAATAAACCAGCAGCAGAAGAAAAATACCAGTTAAAAGAAAAACTGCTCGATTTTTTTGTGGTGGTAAATGGTGCTGTTCCTTCAGGCAACGCCGGAGAAAGCACCGGTGGTAAGTTTGGTATTTTATCGAAAGATGAAAAAATGCTTATTCCGCAAAAGTATGATTGGATAAGCCTGGATAGCAGCCTGCGGGCCTTCTTTGTACAAACAGGTGTAAATGTATTTTTCTCAACGAAAGGCACACGGATAGATACAACTGTAAATACCCGCATTGGCATTTTGGGGTACGATGGTAAACAACTTTACCCTGCTTCTATTTCAGCATACAGGGTTACAGCTAATAAGCACATCATTATTAAAGATGCCGGAACCCGTAAATGGGGAATACTGAATGCCGGTTTTAAAATAGCAGTACCAGCAATTTATGAACAGGTGTACACATTTACTGATAGCGGAGTGGCAGCAAAGAAAAATGGCAAAATCGGCATTATTAATCTTAAAAATGAAATCCTCGTTCCTTTTGATTATGACTCAGTTTTTGCGGGAGGAAAACAAGCACCGGGTGGCTATCAATTAAAGAAAACCGGTTCTGCTATTTTGGTAAATGCGAAAGGAGAAATAATACCCGGCGGGCCCGAGCCGTACGAAACGAAATTTCAAAAAGCGTTAAGTCTTGCAAGAAATTCGCAGGAGAGATGCGAGGCGTTAATGAATTTTCTGAACCCAGTTTATGTAGTATCTGATTCTGCAAGCTTTGCAAAACTGGTAAAACAAAAATTTGATCAGGTTGCAGCTATTGATTTTTATGCCATACATATGCTGATATTAACAAACAAGGATGTAAATCAATTTAAAATCAGCAGATTCATCATGAATATTTTATCGCCACAACAGCGCACCGTAATTAAAAAATATTCGCAATGTATTATCGACAACTTCACCCGATCACAAAATAATTTACCGGAGCTCCCTTGTCCGCCAGCGGATACACCACAGCCCGGTCAGCCATGGAAAAATAATTGACAGGCCCGTTTCTTACCAGTTAATATGCTTACCAAACGGAATAGTAAAGTTTAAATTCAGATTGATGTGTAACTATCCTAAAAGCGTAAGTGATTCAACCGTCAACTCAATTCTTTCCCACTGTACAAGTATGCGACGCCTATGCAGCTTCATGGCAGCACTAAACCCTGCTTCATAATAGTTCTTCTTCGTACATTTGCTGTTGCTGCAAGCTAAGCTATCGTTCCCGCTTTGGCGGGAGAGGAAAGTCCGGACAGCACAGAGCAACGTACCGGTGAAGAGCCGGGTCCCCGATTGAAAGATCGGGGAACAGAAAGTGCCACAGAAAATAACTACCTCTTTGGAGGAAAAGGTGAAAATGTGAGGTAAGAGCTCACAACTTTTTATGGTAACATACGAAGTGGGTAAACCTTGCGTGCTGAAATGCCACATAAACCGTCGGCTGAGAGCGGCTCGTTCGATGACGGAGGGTAGGCAGATTGATCCCGTTGCGTAAGTTGCGGGACAGATAAATGATAGCTCACGACAAAATCCGGCTTACAGGTTTGCAGTAATTTTATTTGAGGCTGTTTTAAAAAGTCAGTTTCACACAACGACACAAAGAATACAGAGTTCACAAAGGTTTTTATTTGTGCCTTTGTCTTCGCCGTGAGCTTTGTGTGAAACCTTTTAAAGCAGCTTTTCTTATGCATGCCTTTCCAGATACAGCTTCACACAACGACACAAAGAATACAGAGTTCACAAAGGTTTTTATTTGTGCCTTTGTCTTCGCCGTGAGCTTTGTGTGAAACCTTTTAAAGCAGCTTCTTCTTTATGCATACCTTTCCTGGTACACCTGCAGGTGATGTGTTACATGCCCCACCAGGATATAACCGAGCGCATTGACTGTAACAAAATGATCGTTCAGCTTTCCTTTCTTCGTCATATCTTCTCCGGTAAAGCTGTTAAAGAGGAATTCAGTGGTTTTTCTTACAGTAAGCATTTCTTCGACCAGCGAAGCAATGGTACGGTTTTGTACATCGGCAGCGGCTGCAAATATGTTTTCATCAAAACTTATAAGCGGGGCTTTGCTGTTACGGGCAATCCATAAAGCCCGAAAAGCAAAGATGCGCTCTGTATCAATCATGTGCTGTAATAACTGTTTTACCGTCCACTTACCTTCAGCATAAGCATAATCAGCCTTTGCTTCGGGAATTGAATTTAAAAATGCAAGCAAAGGTTTTTGCTGCTTTTTCAAGGCCACAAGTAAATCATTTTCCTTTACGCTCATTACATAATGTGCGCTGAATAAAGAATAGTCGGCAGGTCCTGGTCTTGGCATATTAAACAATTGGAATGTGAAAGTAAACAAAAAGTCCCGCAGGTAAAATGCGGGACTTTTGTAAAATGTTATCCTTTTGTTTTTTTCTTCACTTTTGGTTTAGGGGCGGGCTTGGGAGCCACTGCTTTTTTGCGTTCTCCTTTAAGGGTTGCCGCAACCTTTATTGATTCGTAAGCATTGATAATACCACCTGTACGGCTGAAATTGCTGAAATCTTCTTTTGTTTCAGTGCCGGGTTTTGTAACCTGTGCAATGGGGTTTTGTGCTCCTTTTTCAATACAATACTTTACCTGCTCGGCACTCAGCTCGGGGTAATATGAAAGAATGAAAGCGGCCAAACCGGCTACAACAGGGCTTGCCATACTTGTTCCCTGTGCAAAACCGTACGTGTTGCCGCCGGGAATGGTGGAATAGATTTTAACACCGGGAGCAAACACATCCACTTCCTTTTTACCATAATTGCTGAAATCGGCAGCAAGGCTTCCTGTTTTGCTGTCGCCACTTGCGCCAACGGTAATAAAGTTGGGTGCTTTCAGTTTTGTATCAACAAAGTTAGGGTTGGGGTAGTTTTCTGTACTGTCAACATTCTTACCATCATTACCCGCAGCATGTACCAGTAACACTCCTTTGCTTTGAGCGTAACGCACTGCATCATCCACCCATTTCTTTTGGGGCGAAAAACTTTTGCCAAAACTCATGTTGATAATTTTTGCGCCATTGTCAACTGCATAACGGATAGCTAAAGCAACATCTTTATCATGTTCATCACCGTCGGGCACTGCACGGATGGCCATGATACGAACATTGGTGGCAACACCATCCACGCCAATACCATTATTTCTTACAGCGCCAATGATGCCGCTAACATGGGTGCCATGAAAAGGAGTGCCGGCCATAACATCGGGGTTGCCATAGAAACGGTCGTTGAAATCATCATAATTATCTTTTACAATTTCCTTGCGGTATTCTTTTGGTGCAACAGTAGGGCCGTCGGCTTTCTTTACCTGTCCTTTGTAATAGCTGGTAAACTCTTCCATAATAAAATGATTGGTTGCATCCATCATTTCAAACCCCTTGAACAAAGCAAGCATGGTTGATTTTGCCTCTGTTTCTTTGTTACCAGATGGTTTAAATGTTACAAGGTCGTTACCGGTATATTCTTTTTTAAACTTCAGCTGAAGCACACTGTCGGCTTCGCCTGATTTTTTATACAGGCCACGGAGAAACAAAACCTGTTGTTGTGCATCGGTTGCGCCGTTTTCAATATCGCCTTTGGCTTTTGTATAAAGTTTGTATTCTTCTTTTTCCTGGGCCGATAATTTTGATTCATCAACAGTACCGCCGTATTTGCTTTTTAACGCATGGTAAAGGCGGGCAGCTTCGTAAGAATCTTCATCTACATTTTTCCCGTCTTTATTGCCAAGAAAATTCCATCCGTAAATATCATCTACATAACCATTCTTGTCATCATCAATTCCGTTGCCGGGAATTTCTTTGGGGTTACGCCAGAGGATGGGTTTGAGATACTTCGTGCAATGTATCAATACCACTGTCAATCACGGCAACAATAACGGTAGAACTTTTTTTGTTTTTTACCATTTCATAAGCCTGCTGAATACTGATACCATAAAAACCATCGGCTGTTTTGTCTTTTAAATGCCAGCCTTTAAATTCATCATCTTTAGTTGATGTCTGGGCGAAAGAGAAGGTAGCGGAAAGGGTAAGGATACCTAACGCAATAAGAAATTTGTTTGAACTGTTCATTTACACTTTTTTATATAATTGTAAAATTGCAGGAAAGCGGTGAATTAAACATACCGTTTACCCACATTTTGCAGATTTTTACCTGACTTAATGGTTATACGGGAACCCTCTGCCTTACAGATCGAATTTAATTCCCTGTGCCAATGGTAAATCAGACGAATAATTGATGGTATTGGTTTGCCGGCGCATGTAATTTTTCCAGGCATCGCTGCCACTTTCCCTGCCACCGCCAGTTTCCTTTTCGCCTCCAAAAGCGCCGCCAATTTCTGCACCACTGGTTCCGATGTTGACGTTGGCAATACCGCAATCGCTTCCCGCAACTGATAAAAACTGTTCGGCTTCACGGAGGTTTACTGTCATGATGGAAGATGATAAGCCCTGCGGTACTTCATTCTGTATGGCAATGGCTTCATCTATTGATTTATACTTCAGCAGATAAAGGATAGGAGCAAATGTTTCATGCTGTACAATTTTGAAATGTGGTTGTACTTCTGCAATACATGGTTTTACATAGCAACCGCTTTCATGACCAACTCCGTCAAGCACGCCTCCTTCCACAATGAAATGCCCGCCTTCAGCCTTGCATTGCTCAATGGAAAACAGGTAAGCATTCACGGCATCTTTATCAATGAGCGGCCCGACATGATTACTTTCATTCAGCGGATCGCCAATGCTCAGTTGTTTGTAAGCAGCAACAAGTTTTTCTTTGACTGTATCATAAATGCTTTCGTGAATAATCAACCTGCGTGTGGTTGTGCAACGTTGCCCGGCCGTACCAACTGCACCAAACAAGGCACCACGTATGGCAATATTCAGATCGGCATGTTCGCTGATGATGATGGCATTGTTACCACCAAGTTCCAGTAAACTTCTTCCCAAACGTTCAGCAACGGCAGCGCCAACTGCTTTGCCCATTTTTGTACTGCCAGTTGCGGATACCAATGGAATACGCTGGTCATGGCTCATCCATTCACCTGTTTCCCTGCCACCTTGTATTAAACAGCTTACACCTTCGGGAACATTATTTTTTGCAAACACTTCTGAAACGATGTGCTGACAGGCAATACCGCACAAAGGAACCTTTTCGCTGGGCTTCCACACACATACATCACCACAAACCCATGCGAGCATACTGTTCCAGCTCCACACAGCTACCGGAAAATTAAATGCTGAAATTATTCCAACAATTCCCAACGGATGCCATTGTTCGTACATGCGGTGCAGCGGACGTTCGCTGTGCATGGTTAAACCATGAAGCTGGCGGGAGAGGCCAACAGCAAAATCACAGATGTCGATCATTTCCTGCACTTCGCCATAACCTTCCTGCAAACTTTTTCCCATTTCATACGATACAAGTTTGCCAAGCGCTTCTTTCTTTGCACGTAATGCTTCGCCAACCTGGCGTACAATTTCGCCACGCTTTGGAGCAGGCCATGTGCGCCATATTTTAAATGCTTCTTCCGCTTTTTTTATGACTGTTTCATACGCTTCTTTATCTGCTAGTGTTACTGCAGCAATTGGTCTGGCATCAACAGGGGAGAAGGAAGTAATGGTTTCACCGTTTGTTTTCATCCAGTTTATTCCTGTTGAAACACCGGCATTATCGTCTTTAATTCCAAGTTGTCTTAAAATATCATGCATAACAATCGTTTAATAAGAATGTAAATATCCTGAAAACTTTGATGAGGCAGTTCTAAAAAAAACATGTTTCACACAAAGCCCGCAAAGCAGGCAAAGCACACAAGAAAAATCAAAGCATTGCGAACTTTGTATCCTCTGTTGCTTTGTGTGAAACGTTTTTCAGGATGCTTCAAAAGTATGATTATAAAGAAATTCTTATACCACCCATGAGCCACCTGTTGGGCATTACTGTTCCAAGTATATCGCTGTAACGTTTGTTGAACAGGTTATCTGCCTGGATAAAAACACCCAGCTTGTCTTCCATGAAATGAGCTTCAGCTCTTGCATTCAATAAAAAATAATCTTTGCTGATCTGCACAAAAGCTGCATTACCTGTTTGTGGTGTACGTTGCTTGTACAAACCATTCAATGCAATACTGATGAGTTTATAACGGTACTGTAAACTATAGTTGAACAAAAACTTTGCATGGTTGGATACATATAGTGATGGCACTGTATCGCTGCTGGTACTTTTCATCCATAATGCACCTAAGGCAATGTTGATGTTATGATGTGCAGCAAAACTTTTATGAAACTGAATATCTGTTTCAACACCTCTTGTATTTACTTTTTCAATATTCTTTGCCAAACTGTAAATACCACCCGGAGCAAGGTTATCTTTTCTCGGCATATCAGCATAAGCTGTATTTAAATAATCAATCAAACCATTATGAAAGCGTTGAAACCAGCCGGCAGAAATTTTCAATGCATCGCAGGCAAAGTAATCAACTCCTGCTTCATAACTGAAGGATGTTTCAGCTTCAAGATCAGGATTGCCAATGCGGCTTCCTGAAGAAACAAGTGAAGGCTGATAGTTGTTATAGCGTTCAGTAAAATCGGCATCTCTTGTGCTGCGGCCTGCACTTCCTCTTAATTTTAATTTTTCATAACGGTAAGATAGATTCAGTTGCGGCACCAGTTCCCATCCTGCACGTTCATTCCAGTCAACACGTATTGCCGGACTAAAATTAAAATGTTCATTTACTTCCTGGTTGTACACAACAAACAATCCGGTTGCTGCAATACTGTGATTGCCCCTGTTGTTTGATTTTACACTGCGTTCAATTAACTGTGCACCTGAAGTAAGTGTAGCTTTATCACTTACTTTATAACTGTACATGGCAAGAGCCTGGTATATATTGGAACGGTTGGTGTTTGCTGCCGATGCTTTGCGGAACTGGTATTTATCTGATGCATCTTTTGCACCTGCATCAAATGAGAAACGATGTTTTTCTTTTTGATAGGTATAGTTGAGATGATGCCAACGGCTGATCACTCTTTCTGTTGCACTGTCACTTAAAAAGTTTGTATAAAAATTCTGTGCGTTGAAATTTCTGTCATCATATCCAAACCTGTAAGAGATACTTGCGTTGTTGCTTACAAATTGTTTAGCTGATAAGGAAACTGTTGTTAAATTGAAAAAACCATTGGTGCCACGCAACGGCTGACCATCGGTTACGTTCTGCTGCACACCACCCGATATTGCAGTTTTATTTTTTTGCCATACAAATCCTGCTTTTGCATTCCGCAAACCATATTCTCCGGCAGTAACCTGGCCGGTGAGTTGTTGTTGCTGTTTTCCTTTTTGTGCAGCAAATGTTTTGGTGATGATGTGTACCACACCGCCTACAGCTTCAGTACCATAAATAGCAGATGAAGCGCCTTTTAAAATTTCAATCCTGTCAATTTCAGCAGGCGAAACAGGAATGTATGAATTGAAGTGCCCGGTTAAAGGATCATTTAAACGAACACCATCAAGAATAATCAACACCTGCTGAAATGTACCACCACGGATGGTGATGTTGCTCTGTGTTCCCATTGGCCCACGGCTCTGTACTTCAATACCCGGTAAATAACGGATCAGTTCATCAACAGAGTTAACAGGTAATTTGCTAAGTTCTTCCCCTTTAATCAACAGAATATTACGGCCGGTTTTAGATGCACTTAAAGGTGTTACACTTGCAGTAACAGTAATGGGATCCAGTTCAATTTGATTTTCCTGTGCCGAAGAATATATAAACGTGAATAAAAACAGTGATGTAAAAAAAAGTTTTATTGAATTCATGTGTGATGAGTTAAGTTTTTTGGTTAAACTGATTACATAAAAACATTCATTAGTATAAGCATGAAAATTTTTTATGCATGTTTCATGTTATTGTTTCGTTTGGCGGGCAAAGATAGGAGAGGATAGATGTAAATCATCAGAAACAATGTCATGATATTGTTGAGATAAACACGAAATGTGTAAAACTATTTTACACATTCAATATGTAACCGGTTTAACTATAACATTATCAATACGATTCATTTTCATTGGGAAAATCGTTACTCTTCACATCTTTAATATATTGCTGAACTGCGCCTGTAATTAATTCATGAAGATTCAGATACTGACGAAGGAACCGTGGTTTAAATTCTGTATTGATGCCAAGCATATCATGCATTACCAACACTTGTCCATCACAATAACCACCGGCACCGATGCCAATAGTTGGGATATGCAAACTTTGTGAAACTTCTTTTGCCAGTGTTGCCGGAATTTTTTCCAAAACAGTTGCAAAGCATCCGGCTTCCTGTAACAGCAATGCATCGTTGCGCAATTTATCAGCTTCAGCTTCTTCCTTTGCACGAACAGTATATGTCCCGAATTTATAAATGGATTGAGGAGTTAATCCTAAATGACCCATTACCGGAATACCAGCTGCAACAATGCGTTTAATGGAATCAACCGCTTCTTCGCCACCTTCTAATTTAATGGCATGTGCGCCTGTTTCTTTCATGATACGTATAGCAGAAGCAAGTGCAATGTCTGAATTGGATTGATAAGTACCGAAAGGAAGATCAACCACAACAAGACAACGGTTTATTGCACGTAGTACAGACTGTGCATGATAAATCATCTGATCAAGTGTAATAGGCAATGTAGTTTCATGACCTGCCATTACATTACTCGCACTGTCGCCAACAAGAATAATGTCAATTCCTGCTGCATCAAAAATTCCTGCAAATGAATAATCGTAAGCAGTGAGCATGGAAATTTTTTCACCAGATGCTTTCATTTTCTGAAGCGTGTTGGTGGTAATGCGTTTTACTTCTTTATTCACTGACATGGAAAAAAATTAAAAAGATGAAAGTTGCTACAAAATTACAGTTGAAGTATCAAACTTCTTCTTTTTTACTTCATCATAAAGAATATGTACAAGTCCATCGGCCAAACCAATCTTTGGAACATATATATTTTCAGTATCTGTCCAGCGCATTACATTAATATAAATCTGCAATGCAGGAACAATTACATCGGCCCTGTCTTCACGAAGCTTGTGAAGTTTTATACGTTCATCAACTGTAAGAATACTCAGCTCTTTATAAAAATCACGAAGTAATTCAAGTGATAAGGGCTTCCCGTCTTTCTTTTTTGATAAGGAAAATACTTTGTTGATATTTCCTCCTGAACCTATTGCAATAATATCGCTGTGTCCCTTTGTACTGATCTTCAGGAAATTTTTCATCTCATCCCATTGCTTTTCTTCCACCAATCCTTTCAGTAAACGGATTGTTCCGATATTGAACGATTCCTTGAAAATTAATTTTCCCCCGCTAAAGAAAGTGAGTTCTGTACTTCCGCCGCCCACATCAATGTAGAGGTAGGAGTGATCCCTTTCTAAATTTTCAGCAATATGATTTTCGTAAATAAAAGAAGCTTCTTCATCGCCACTGATAACTTTGATTTCAATACCTGTTTCCAGTTTTACTTTGCGGATGATTTCAGGAGCATTCTTAGCATCACGCATAGCGGATGTTGCACAAGCTTTTACATAATTAACATCATAAATACTCAACAGATGTTTGTATGCTTTAATTGTTTCAACAACTTTATTGATTTTTGTTTTGGGAATATCACCTGTTTCAAACACATCAAATCCTAAACGCAGGGGAACACGTACCAGGTTAAGTTTATTAAACTGTGGCTGAGATTTACCATTTTCAACTACTTCTGTAATCAGCAGTCGTGCTGCGTTACTTCCTATATCAATTGCTGCCAGTTTCAATTTGTTTCGGATTTTTTTGATTGAGATAATTGTAAATTTCAACCTGCGAACGAATTGTTTTTCCCTTACGTTTTACATATTTATTTTCCAGGTCGTTATCCAATATTCTCGCTTTCACATTATCTTTCAGCTGGATGTTTACATAATCAATCAACTCCTGTTTAATTGAAGCATTTGTAATTTCTGCAGCAGCTTCAATGCGGTGGTCAAGATTACGAACCATCCAGTCGGCCGAAGATAAATAAACTTTTGGTTTGCCATTGTTGTGAAATATCAACACACGGCTGTGTTCGAGGTACTGATCAACAATACTGATGGCCGTTGGATCTTTCCTGAACTTTCTGTTTTCGGTAAGCATACAGAAGATACCCCTGACAATTAATTTTATTTCAACTCCTGCTTTCGCTGCTTCATACAATTTTTCAATCAACAGATCATCGCTGAGACTGTTCATCTTCAGAATCATCGATGCAGGTACTTTTTTTCTTACGTTCCTGATTTCTGTATCAATCAATTTCAGCAATTGCCTGCGCATTCCAGTTGGACAAACAACCAATGTTTTACATTGACGAAGCAACTTCATCCGGCTTATCAAAGGTTTATCGAGGTAGCTGAAAATACGATTCATGTCGGCCATGATCTTACGGTTGCAGGTAAGCAAACAATGATCGCCATATACTTTCGCTGTTCCTTCATTTAAATTTCCAGTACTTACAAAACCATATTGAATTGTTTTGTTGTGCACACGCTTTTTTATAAGACAAAGCTTGGCATGCACTTTCATGTTTGGCACACCAATCAATACTTTCACACCTTCTTCTTCCAGTCGTTCTTTCCAGTACAGATTTGCTTCTTCATCAAAACGGGCACGTAATTCAAGCATCACTGTTACCTTTTTACCATTACGTGCTGCATTGATTAATGCATTGATGATTTTTGAAGTATCGGCCAGTCTGTAAGCAGTAATTTTAATTTCTTTTACATCGGGATCCATTGCTGCTTCACGCAACAGGTCAATTACAGAATCAAAAGAATGATAGGGGAAGTGCAACAGAATATCCTGTTTCAGGATTTCATCAGTAACACGGATTGATTTTTTTAATGCAGGGTGAGGGAATGGCTTTTTGCGTTCATGTTTTACAGAGAAAACATCGCCTGGAAAATCCATGAAATGACGGAAGTTGTGTATTCTTCCGCCGGGAATAATATTATCCCGTTTTGAAATGTTTAACCGCCTGATTAAATACTCCAGCAAACCGGCATCAATTTCTTTATCGTATAAAAAGCGAACCGGCTTTCCTTTGCGTCGGTTCTTTACACCTTTTTCAATTTTTTGAATGAAGCTTGAACTCACATCACTATCTAAATCAATTTCTGCATCCTTGGTTACTTTAATAATATGCGCTTTGTATTCGTTGAAACCAAGAAAAGAAAATATTTTGGGTAAACAGTGACGGATTACATCTTCCATCAGTATGATATAATGCTCACCTGCAACTGAAGGCAACTTTACAAACCTGCGTTTATATTTTGCCGGAACTTCAATCAACGCATATTTCTTTTTATATGCATTTGCTTTATCGCTCATGGCTACCGCAAGATAGAGTGAACGTTCCCGCAGGTAAGGAGTTTGCGGATTGCTCTCGATCATTTGCGGAATAACTTCCTGTCTTATTTCTTCATCAAAAAAAGTTTCAACAAATTTTTTCTGTTCCTTATTCAGTTGCTTTTCGGTTACCAGGAAAATTTTTTCTCTTTTCAGTTCCTGTTGCACCTGGTTCCAGATACGGTTGAATTCATTTTGCTGCTGCAGAACAACTTCCTGTATCTGCTCAAGTATTTGTTGTGGATTTTTTTCAAGATGCATTTTACCCCGGCTCTTTTCCCTGAACTCGGCCATACGTTTTAATGTAGCAACACGTACACGGAAAAATTCATCGAGGTTGTTTGAAAAAATGCCGAGAAAGCGAACACGGTCACGAAGCGAAACAGACGGATCATTTGCTTCCTGTAAAACCCTTGCATTGAAAGAAAGCCAGCTGATGTCACGAACAATCGTCCTTCGTTTTTCTAAAGCCATACACGTTGTTTTTACTTTCAGTAAAAATAAGAAGCAGAAGATTTACCCAACGTTAAGTTTTATACTGCTAAAGTGTTTCGATTTTTTTGAGCAGGTTGGTTGTTGATAATCCTTCAACAAGAGGAATTACTTCAACCTTTCCTCCGTTTGCAATCACCTCTTTTGCCCCAACAATGGTATCAATTGTATAATCACCACCTTTAACAAGAACGTCGGGCATTATGGTGGTTATCAGTTGCAGGGGAGTATCTTCATCAAATAACACAACAGCATCAACCATAATTAATGAGGCAAGCATTAAAGCCCTGTTATCTTCATTATTCACCGGGCGACCTTCACCTTTCAGTCGCTTGGTTGAAGCATCCGAATTAAGCCCGACAATTAAAATGTCGGCAAAGGATGCTGCCTGTGAAAGAGAATGAATATGTCCGGCATGAAGAATATCAAAGCAGCCGTTGGTAAAAGCAATTGTTTTGCCGAATGTTTTCCATCGCAAAAGATTTTGCTGTAATTGAGCCGCATGGAGAATCTTTTTTGTTATGTGCTGAACAGCTTTCATGTGTTTATCTGTTGAGAAAGAGTTTCCTTTTCTTCCAGGAGAATTTCTTCATTTGTTTTTTTGTGCATAAAAGGTAAAATTGCTGCACATATAACTCCTCCAACCAAAACCACTGCTGTTTGTGCCAACCACAAAACCCAGCCGTAAATAAAACCAATAATTTCGCTGATGCCATAAAGTGAAAGTGTTTCCTGCACTGCATATTGATACGCCCCTATACCTCCTTGTGTAACAATCATACCAATACTTCCAAATGAAATTATGGACAAAGCCGGCTTAATTCCCAGGTGCGATACTTCTTCTAAAGCATAAAAACCAATTCTCGCACTTAAAAGATACAATAACCAGATAAGTACAGAGTAGAAAATGAACAGCCCCCTCTTTTTCATATACCGCACACTTACAACACCACTGAGGATACCTTTCAGTATATTCCTGATTTTTTGTATAAAACCAATATGCTTCAATCTGGTAAGTACAAAGTAAAATGCTGCAAGAACTGCGAGCAAAATTCCTGTAATAATTAATGTTTTTGTTACAGAAAATCCTTGTTCGCCATTGCTGAAAGCTTTGCGGAGCAGAGACATGGAATAATCGCCGACAACATCTATTTGTGAAACAATTGTAAGAAAGAAAATTACGAGCAGTGTAACAACATCTACAGCCCTTTCAGCTACGATAGTACCAATAAGTTTGTCGGGACCAACTTTTTCATAACGTGCAAGAATGGTGCATTTTAAAACTTCTCCAAGTCTGGGGAAAAGAAGATTGGCAAAATAGCCTACCATTACTGCATTAAAAACAAGAAATGAATTAGGTTTATGACCAAGGGGTTCCATTAATATTTTCCAGCGCAATGCCCTTACATAATGGCTGAGCAGCATCATGAGTAATACAGGTGCAAATAACCAGTATTTTGCATGACGAAGTGATTCCCTGATTTGTTTCCAGCCATTTTCATCAATTCCTCTTGCCATCCACCACACCAGGAAAATCCCTAATCCAAGAAAGAAAACGAATTGCAGAGCAACGATGATCTTTTTTTTCAGCATAGAAACAGTGTAAGTATCAGAGTTTATTGTTTCCTTTCGGGAAAACCAACCAGGGTTTAAAATTTTTAGCTTCTTCAAAATGCATAGTTGCGTAAGAAATAATAATCACCACATCACCCACACTTCCCTGCCTGGCAGCAGGACCATTTAAACAACATACACCGCTTCCCCGCTTTCCCTTTATAACATAAGTTTCAAGCCTTGTGCCGTTATTGACATTTACCACCTGTACTTTTTCATTTTCAATTATATTGGCGGCATCCATTAAATCTTCATCCAGTGTAAGGCTGCCAACATAATGCAGATTGGCTTCTGTTATAGCTATGCGATGTATTTTTGATTTCAGAATTTCAATTTCCATATAACAAAGTTATAAGTAATATTCCGAAGAAAAATTTAATCTGTTATGTTATAATCATATTATCAATCAGGCGGACATCATTAAGATAAGCAGCTATCAGCGCTACAATTTTATCTGTTCCATTCCAGTCATCAACTAATTCAAGTGTTCCGGCATTTGCAAATTCTGTATAATCAGGCCGAAATCCCTCATTCAGCAGGTATTCAGTTGCAGCCTGTTTAATTTGTATAACAGAACCGGGCTGCAGTTGTTGCTTCATCATCGTTAATGTTTCATAAATTTTTACTGCCGTTTTTCTTTCTGTTTCATTAAGCCGCATATTTCTGCTGCTCATTGCAAGTCCATCGGCTTCACGAAGTGTGGAGCATATTGTTACGGTTACGGGAAGATTTGTTAATTCAGTCATTCGTTTAATAACCATGCATTGCTGAAAATCTTTCTGCCCCAGAAATAAGACATCAGGCTCAACTATTTCCAGTAAACGCTGAACAACCTGACAAACTCCCTGAAAATGCCCTGGCCTGTACTTTCCTTCAAGCACTGTTTCAAGATAACCGAGATCATAATGGGGGAGCAGAGACACCCCAGATGGATATATTTCTTTTACAGAAGGAACAAATAGTGCGTCACAACCAGCCTTTTCGAGTAAAACAATATCGTTATCAAGAGTTACCGGATATTTTTCATAATCAGTAGGATCATTAAATTGGGTTGGATTAACGAAAATGCTGCAAACTGTAAAATCAGATTGACTTTTGCATTGCTCGATAAGCGACAGATGACCAGCATGTAACGCCCCCATTGTAGGCACAAAACCTGTTTTACTACCAGGCTTACGAATAGTTTTGAGAAACTTATTTATATCTTCCGAATGGTGAAAAATAACCATCAAATACCGTTTTTAGAAGTTAAATACCTTGTTTTTCAAGCCATCTCGTGAAAATCCATTAATTTTGCACACCTTAAATAATAAGCTTAAGGTCAATAACATTCACAAATGGTAGCAGCAAAGAAAAGGATTTTATTTATTGCCAGCGAAATGTCTCCATACCTGGAGGAAACAGATTTCTCTTCAATTGTTAACCAATTGGCAATAAAAGCAAACGAAGGTGGATTTGAAATACGTTGCATAATGCCCCGTTTCGGAGTTATTAATGAACGCCGTCACCGCTTGCATGAAGTAGTTCGTCTTAGTGGTATTAATGTTTCAGTAGACAATGACGATTACCCACTCCAGATTAAAGTTGCCTCTTTACCAAATGCACGGCTTCAGGTTTATTTTCTGGAAAACGAAGATTTTTTCAAACGTAAGTTCATCTATCATGATGAAAATGAGAAATGGTTTGATGATAATGATCTCCGTACAATTTTCTTTTGCAAAGGAGCCCTTGAAACCGTAAAAAAATTCGGATGGCCTCCTGACATTATCCATTGCAGCGGATGGATGACAGGTCTGATTCCAATGTACCTGCAAACAGCTTATAAAAAAGAACCTGTTTTCGGAAACAGTAAGCTTGTTTTCACCATTGGCCAGAATACGTTCAAAGAGAAGCTTGGTTCTAAATTTCTGAAGCTGGCAAATATTCATGCCAATATTAAGGATAAAGATCTTGAACCATACAAGGATACGAATAACACAGCTATGTTTCGTGGCGGTGCCAGCTATGCTGATGCAATTACATTCGGAGCTGAAAAAGTTGATAAAAAATTACTGGAAGAGTTTGGCAAAGTGCGTGGAAAGAAAGTTCTTCCATTTAAGCCCGAAAGTGATTTAACAGAGTATTTACAACTATATACCGACCTTTCGTCGAAATAATTTTGTCTTTTTGCGTATGAATTTTTTTAGCTCTGCTTATAAAAGGAGAAACCTTTATTTTGTTGTTGCAGGATTACTGATGATTGTTTTCTCCGGTTGTACAAAACTGGAAAGCACACGTTTAGGAGGTGATTTGTTACCGGGCTCTGATGGTTTAATTACTGATACTATTATGTTGCCGGTTTCAACAACGTCTTTCATTGAATCTGATACGGCTTATGCTGTTAAAGGCAGTAACCATATTTTGGGATATATAAACGATCCTGTTTTTGGAACTACAACAGCATCTATGTTTTTTCAACTGTTGCCAACATTATATCCATTTTCGTATCCCGTATCAAAAGATAGTTTGTTCTTAGATTCATGTGTACTGTCGCTTTCTTTTACAGGGACATATGGTGATACCAATACTTTGTCCAAAGTGAATCTGTACAAAATAACTGATCCGACTTTTAAAGCTGCAAAAAAATACCAATACAATCAAGCTGCAAGTTTTTCAACTTCTGATTTACTTGGCTCTGGAACATTTTCAGCACACAGCCTTCGTACAGGATATAAAGCTGCTTACAAAACTGATACTATTTATAATCAGCTTCGTATTCGCTTAAATGATGCTTTTGCCCAATTATTACTTGAACAGGATAATGTAAATGGTGCCTTCAGGAGCGATTCAATCTTTAAAGTGTTTCTCAATGGATTTGCACTTGTGCCGGATTCAACTCAAAGTGGAAATGCCATCCATTACTTTTCATTAACAGGTAGTGATACAAAAATCAATCTCTATTACAGGTATAAATTACGTACTGTAACAACTGCAACCTGGGATACCACAGTTACTACTTTTACTTTTGTAAATGACACAGTTCGCAGTGCAAATGCAAATAAGATTTACAGAAATTATAATGGAAGTCTTGCACAACCCGCCATTACTTCCGGTGTACCTTCATCAATGGCCTATGTTCTTACAACCCCGGGAACATCAGTGAAAATAAAGATTCCCGGTCTGGACACTCTTAATGGCCGCCCGTATATTATTCACCGGGCAGAAATTGTTGCAAGGCAGATTTATCAAGGCCCTGTTTCAGTTGAGCAGATTTTAACTCAACCGGTTCTGCACCTGTTCAGTTATGATGCCAGTGGCAATATAACAACAATTCCTCAAGACAGTATAGGCTATTTTACGTACAATTCGTCTACAGGCGGTTTAACGGTTGATAACGCTTACACAGGGGGCTATCCAAGTTATATCTCTGATAATTCGGGCAATACAATCGCTGAATATAAATTGAATATCACACGTTTTGTACAGGGAATAGTAACAAATAAAACCTCTAACAGGGATTTTAAACTCTCAGCGCCTAATTATGCCGTTTTTTCAAATGGATATGTTGGTGAGAGCTACCTGAATCCTTTGGCACACGGACGGGTTCAGTTAGGAGGAGGCACACATCCTACACAAAAAATGTTTGTGCGTATTTATTACAGCAAACAATAGCAGAAAAGACGATCATCACTTATATTTGCGACTTCAAATCCATTAAGAAAAAATAATTTATGTCGTATTTATTTACTTCCGAATCAGTGTCTGAAGGACATCCTGATAAAGTTGCTGATCAAATCAGCGATGCACTAATTGATAATTTCCTCGCTTTTGATCCACAGTCGAAAGTTGCTTGTGAAACACTTGTAACTACTGGTCAGGTGGTATTAGCTGGCGAGGTAAAATCGAAAGCATATCTTGACGTGCAGGAAATTGCACGTGGTGTAATTAAGAAGATAGGTTATACAAAGAGTGAATATAAATTTGAAGCTGAATCCTGTGGCGTATTATCGGCTATCCACGAGCAAAGTTCTGATATCAACCAGGGCGTTGTAAGAAAAAATAAAGAAGACCAGGGAGCTGGCGATCAGGGAATGATGTTTGGTTATGCATCAAACGAAACCGAACATTACATGCCTTTGGCACTTGACCTTGCTCATAATCTTTTGATTGAACTGGCCGCAATCCGCAGAGAAAAAAATTCCAAAATGCCTTACCTGCGTCCCGATGCAAAAAGCCAGGTAACATTAGAATACGATGATAACAATCGCCCGGTTCGTATTGATGCAATTGTTATTTCAACTCAACATGATGATTTTGATTCTGAAGCCAAAATGCTGGCAAAAATCAAAGCGGATGTTATCAATATTCTTATTCCACGTATTAAATCAAAATACAAGAAATACGCTAAGTTGTTTAACGACAACATTACCTACCACGTTAACCCAACCGGTAAGTTTGTAATTGGCGGACCTCATGGTGATACTGGTTTAACAGGCCGTAAAATCATTGTTGATACTTACGGTGGCAAAGGTGCACATGGTGGCGGTGCATTCAGCGGGAAAGATCCTTCAAAAGTTGACCGTTCAGCTGCTTATGCCACACGTCATATTGCTAAAAACCTTGTTGCAGCAGGTGTTTGCGACGAAATTCTCGTACAGGTATCTTATGCAATTGGTGTTGCAAAACCAACTTCAGTTAACGTAAATACTTACGGTACAGCTAAAGTTGAACTTACTGATGGTGAAATTGCAAAAATTGTTCAGAGCATTTTTGATATGCGTCCTTACTTTATTGAGCAACGCCTGAAATTGCGTAACCCTATTTACAGCGAAACTGCTGCATATGGTCACATGGGTCGTGCACCACAGGTTGTTGAAAAAGTATTTAAAAGCCCTGATGGTAAAGAAAAGAAAGTAAAAGTTGAATTGTTTACCTGGGAAAAATTAGATTATGTTTCAAAAGTGAAAAAAGCTTTTGGATTGAAATAAGCGAAACAATTTGTAAGCTGAAAACCCTGTAAGTTAAAATCTTGCAGGGTTTTTTATTTGATAAATCATTTCTTTGCAAAGTGAAACAGTTCAGGCAAAAACAAAATCGTCCCAAGAAATCCTCACTGGTAGCAGGTAAAATTTCAGTACTGGAAGCATTACAGGAAGGAAAGCCTATCGATAGGATTTACATGCTGAATACGATGCATGGTGATGTGGCAGAAGAAATAAAAAAGCTGGCAGGCAAACAAAACATCCCTGTCAACAAAGTGCCGGTTGAAAAGTTGAAAAGTTTTAACCTGGCCGATCATGATGGATGTGTAGCTCAATTGTCAAAAATCCGCTACCAGGATTTACAGGAAGTCATTTCATGGGTTGTTGAAAAAGGAGAGACGCCATTCTTTTTAATTCTTGATGGTATTACAGATATCCGGAACATTGGTGGAATTGCCCGCACAGCTTTTTGCTGCGGCGTTCAGGCAATCATCATTCCCGAAAAAGGAGTAGGGGCTTTGAACGAAGATGCCATTCTTACTAGTGCCGGGGCTCTGGAGCAAATAGCTATTTGCCGGGTTAATAGTTTGATGAAAGCTGTGGACGATCTTCACTTGAACGGAATCAGGGTTTTTGCAAGCGAAATGACTGCAAAAAAAATGCTGTACGATTGTGATTTTAAAGAACCATCGGCCATTGTAATGGGAGGGGAGGAAAAAGGAATTTTTCCCGCACTGATGAAAATCTGCGATGAGCAGTTTAAAATTCCAATGATGGGCGGATTTGAATCGCTGAACGTTTCAGTCGCTACAGGCATGATTCTTTATGAAGCAATGAAGCAAAGAATACTTTGATGAAACAGGCTACATCCCAGGTTAAGCTGATCGAATGTCCCCGTGATGCAATGCAGGGATGGAAAACGTTTATACCAACTGAGCAAAAAGCAGCCTACATCAACCAATTATTAAAAGTTGGATTTGATACCATTGATTTCGGCAGTTTTGTTTCGCCCAAATCGATTCCTCAAATGGCTGATACAAAAGATTTAATTCCCCGGCTCAGGCTTGATGGAACTTCTACGAAATTACTGGCCATTGTTGCCAACGAACGGGGCGCAACTGAAGCGGCTGTATTTGATGAAATCAGTTATCTCGGGTTCCCGTTTTCGGTTTCAGAAACTTTCCAGCAAAAAAATACCAACAGCAGTATCAGTGAATCATTGAAAAGAGTTGAAGCCATTCAGCAGATCTGTATCCAATCAGGTAAAAAACTCGTCGTTTATCTGTCAATGGGATTTGGCAACCCGTATGGCGACGAATGGAATGAAGAAATTGTCTTTAACTGGGCAAAAAAGATAGCAGAAAGAGGAATTGAGATCATTTCTGTAGCCGATACAGTTGGTTTAGCCACGGCAAGTCAAGTGGAAAGAATAACCAGGTTTCTTGTTCATGAACTGGAAGATATTGAAATTGGTGTGCATCTGCATTCGACATCACTTAACTGGAAAGAGAAGCTGAAAGCAGCTTATTATGCCGGTTGCAGAAGGTTTGATGGCGCAATGAAGGGAGTTGGCGGCTGCCCGATGGCAGGTAATGATTTAGTGGGAAATATGGACACAGAGAACCTGGTTGCTTATTTTGATTCATCTATCCATTTAAATTATAACGAATTACTGCAAAGCCGAAAGCTTGCAGATGAACTATTCAGCAAATGAACTTTTTCAGTAACATCGATATCAAGGCATTGCCTTCACCAATCAGCTATCAGCACAAAATAATGCTGGTAGGCAGTTGCTTTACAGAGCACATTGGAAATAATCTCAGCGACTTGAAATTCAATATTATACAAAATCCTAACGGTATTTTATTTGAACCTATCAGTGTTTGCAGAAGTTTGGTTACTTATATTCAGAATAAACAATATAAAGCTGCCGATCTTTTTCAACTTAACGAACTTTGGCAAAGCTGGGATCATCACAGCCGGTTCTCAAATCCAGATATTGAATTAGCCTTAAACGGAATTAACCAATCCCAGCAAACTGCCCATGAGTTCCTGAAGGAAGCCGATTGGTTAATTATTACGCTCGGATCTTCATTTGTATATAAATTAAAGGAAGATCACCGGTTTGTGGCTAATTGCCACAAAGCTCCAGCTCAAATTTTTGATAAATACCTGATCCCAATTGATGAGCAAATTGCCACAATTGATAATGCAATGCATCAGATATTTCATTTTAACCCGAAGCTGAAAATCATTTTCACCATCAGTCCGGTGAGGCATTTAAGAGATGGTGTTGTAGAAAATAACCGTAGCAAGGCCCGTTTAATCGAGACAGTGCATCATTTGGTTAATAAATTCGACCGTTTGTTTTATTTTCCGGCTTATGAACTGGTAATTGATGTTTTGCGTGATTACCGGTTTTATGATATTGATCTGGCTCATCCAAACTACGCTGCAACACAGTTTGTAATGGAAAAGTTTTCAGAGTTTGCTTTCCGTGAACCTACATTAGAGTTGATGAAAGAAATAAAACAAATTGTTACTGCAAAAAATCACAAACCTTTTCATGCCGGATCAAATCAACATCAGCAATTCCTCAAACAACATTACGAAAGGACCAAAGCTATTGCAGAAGCCTATCCAGGACTTGATTTCAGCACCGAACTAGCTTATTTCAGAAGTTAATTTATTTCGTATAATTAACATTATGTTAAATAGCCCTTCGGTACAAAACCAAAAGAAAGCCCGCCCACTCGTGGGAACTATAACCAGTTTACTGCTTTACCACTTCTACTCATTTATTTAATCTGACTAAAAACAAAAATCCCCGGCTTTTACACCGGGGACAGATACTTAATACCCACTATGACCAATTAATTACCAAGATAGCTTTTCAGAGCATTGCTGTAGCGTGCTTTTTGCAAACGCTTAATTGCTCTTTCCTTTATCTGGCGGATACGCTCTTTAGTAAGATCATACTTTTGACCAATTTGCTCAATTGTAACTCCATTTTCACCATCCAGTCCAAAATATGCATTTACAATTTCAGCTTCACGTGGACTGAGAGATTTCAATACACGACGGATTTCGTTGCGAAGCGAATCTTTCATCACGTCTTCATCAGTATCATCACTTCCTTCAAGCAAATCACCCATTGCCACATCTTCAGCTTCGTGTACCGGAGCATCTAATGAAGTATGCCTTGTATTGCTTTGGAAAATATTATTGATTTCAGTTTCGCTCATTTCCAGGATATCAGCTAACTCTTCAGTTGAAGGTTCACGCTCATGCTCCTGTTCAAAAGCCATGTATGCTTTATTTGCCTTATTATAAGTTCCGATTTTGTTTTGTGGAAGACGAACCAAACGTCCTTGTTCAGCCAATGCCTGCAGGATTGATTGACGGATCCACCATACTGCGTAAGAAATAAATTTGAAACCTTTTGTTTCATCGAAACGCTGAGCTGCCTTAATCAAACCAAGATTTCCTTCATTAATCAGATCGCTGAGCGATAACCCCTGGTGCTGATACTGTTTTGCCACAGATACTACGAAACGAAGGTTCGATTGCACCAATTTGTCTAAAGCTCTTTGATCACCCATCTTGATGCGCTGGGCCAAGGTGGTTTCCTCTTCAGGAGTGATCATAGGAATTTTGGAAATCTCCTGTAAGTACTTTTCAACCGCTTGTGAATCACGGTTGGTAATTTGTGTTGCAATTTTTAACTGCCGCATGATTTTTTCCTCTTAATGTTTTGTAACGTTCGTAAGACAGGGAAATTTGACCGAATAGTGTAAAAAACTGGTTAAGAATCTCAACTGCCAAGTACAAAGGTACAAATCAATACTCGTTTTTCATAGTCTATGTGAATAAATGAACCTAAATTGGGTATTATTCTAACGTTTGTAGTGCATATTGTAACAATTTGAACTACAAAAAGATACAGAATCTTGTCAGTCAGACATTTATTTTTAAATTAGTTTTACAAATCGAAGAACAATTAGAATATGGAATGGATTGATTTACGAAGCGATACGGTTACAAAACCAACAAAACCAATGCTCGAAGCCATGTTTTCTGCAAAAGTTGGTGATGATGTGTTTGGCGAAGACGAAACGGTTAATAAACTGGAAGCAACCGCTGCAGACATGTTTGGTATGGAAAGTGGTTTATACTGCCCTTCCGGTACTATGACAAACCAGATTGCTATTAAGCTTCACACAAAACCTGCTGATGAAATCATATGTGACTTCAGTTCGCATGTTTATCAATACGAAGGCGGTGGTATTGCCTTCAATTCAGGTGCTTCTGTACAGCTATTGCAAGGCAACCGTGGCCGGGTAACTGCAAGCGAGGTTGAAGCTGCGATAAACAATCCCGATGATATTCATAAGCCCATTACGACCCTTGTTGTATTAGAAAACACATGCAATCGTGGCGGCGGTAGTTGTTATGAATTAGCTGATATTGAATCAATAAGAGGAATTTGCCTTCAAAATAAACTGAAGTTACATTTAGATGGAGCAAGGATTTTTAATGCACTTGTTGCCCGGCAGCAAACCCCGCATCAATTTGGAAAATTGTTTGATACAATTTCTGTTTGTTTAAGCAAAGGACTTGGTGCTCCGGTTGGCAGCGTTTTACTTGGCTCCAAAGAAATGATCAAAAGAGCTAGGCGTATCCGCAAAGTATTTGGCGGTGGTATGAGACAGGCCGGTTTAATTGCGTCTGCAGGTTTGTACGCTTTGGAAAATCATGTAGAGCGGTTGGCCGTCGATCATAAGCATGCAAAGATGATCGAGGAAGCGCTTCTCACTCATTCAAAAGTTGAATCTGTTTTGCCGGTTGAAACCAACATCGTTATTTTTAATTTGAAAGATGGCATCGACACCAGCCAGTTCATTGAACAGTTGAAAGCAAAGAATATTCTTTGCTTTGCCACAGGTAAGCAACAAATAAGGTTTGTTGTTCACCTCGACATAAGTGAAGACATGGTAGAAAGAGTGATAAAAAATCTGAAAACGATTTAAGCAGAGATATCAATTGTTTTCAATTGTTGTTGTTCTGCCGCTTCTTCCATTGCTGTTAAATGCTTTTAGTTTAATGATTCCTTTTTCAGCTATTGCTTTTGTGTAAACCTTACTGCTGATTGTTGGTTCAGTTCTATCAGTTGTGTAATATATAATCAGTCCCGGAAACTGAAGATTGGCTTTTACAGTTCCATTGTCCAAAACAGCACCAACTGATGGAATGCGGTAATTAAAACCACCTGCATAAAAGTCTAACCGGGGCAGTTCACGCTTTCCTATCGAATTTGCAAAAATGCTCCATGCTTCATTATATGCTTCCTGGAATTTTTGTTTGTCTTGAACGACTGACCATTGTGGATCTTTGGCCCATGCCCTTTCAGCAACGGCAAGTAATTTGGGCAACATCAAATAGTCAAGGATTTCGTTGCTTCGCACATTTTCGCTCCACAACAATCCCTGGATTCCAACAATATTTGATTTTCCGAATTCTGTCAGCCGATCCTTCCCTACAAAATACGATTGATCAACTGGATCGCCTGCTGCATTTTCTTTAGTCGTTTTATAGTAATCAAACGGAATAAAATAAAACGGTTTATCAATATCAACAAATCCCCCCCAATAATAACCCGGTTCATCAGGCGATTTTGAATATGCCAGATCAAAATAATTATTACTTACCGGCGAAAGCACCACTTTATAACCAGCATTAGCAAGTCGATACGGTAAATCTTCATTTCCCCATCCAACCATATTATTCCACACATGCAGTTGAATTCCATCATTAGCCATACGTGGATTAACAATCATGGCCGGCTCCCCATCCCTGTAAGTTTTTCGCATACCTGCTTCTTCCCAACCGGAAAGAAACAAACCTTTTGATTGCAGTATTTGATTCAGCTTGCCGAAATAATAATACCACAAATCATTGATCTCTTTCACTGCCGGATCTTTGCCAACTAACTGTAAACATAAAGGTGATTTCTCCCATGCACCTGCAGGAACTTCATCTCCACCCATATGGATTGTTGTTAACGGAGCATCTGCATCTTTGTACATCAACTTCAATTCATCAACAACCTTTTCAAGAAAATTATATACCGATGGTAATGCAACGCACATCACATTATCTGTCCACTGTTGTGCCGAACTGTAAACAGATCGATCATTCATATCTCTTAACAGGTAACGCTCGGCTTCTGATTTATTTCCAGCCTGCATGAATTTTTCATAACGGGCATCCATTGATTTAATCGCAGCCCGACCATGACCGGGTGTTTCAATTTCAGGAATTACCTGGATATGTCTTGCTGCAGCATATTTCAGAATTTCAATAAAGTCATTTCTTGTATAATAACCACTCCCCTGCGACTTTCCTGCAACAGGCCCTGCACCATATGATGGTGGCAGCACTGTTTTACTATCTAACGTATGACCCCGCTTTGCACCGATTTCAGTAAGCTCAGGCAAACCGGGAATTTCAATACGCCATCCTTCATCATCGCTGAAATGAAAATGAAACACATTCATTTTATACAAAGCCATTAAATCAAGTATTTTGAAAACCGTTTCTTTTGATTTGAAATTACGGGCAACATCAAGCATCAGACTTCTGTAAGAAAATCTTGGCTCATCTTTTACTTCAACCAGTGGGATTTTTATTGATGTTTGTTTTTGCTTCCATGCCTCACCAGGCATTAATGATTGCAACGACTGTATTCCATAAAATATTCCGGGGCCGGATGAAGCACTGATAATTACCTTGTCATTTGTTGAAACCAGTTCATATGCTTCACTCTTGAGCTCCTTTTTCTGCAAAATGATTTTTTTGCTGCTCTTATTTCCTGAATTAACAATAAATGCTTTACCAAACAAGGTTGTTAGTTCTGCTGACAAATATTCCGCTTCTTTTTGAAATAACGGATCGGCTTCAATACTTACCTGGTCGGTTAAAATAAATTCACCATTTTGCTCCTTATAACAAACAGGCGTTGGAAATATTTTCGGCAACTGGTTTCCTGGAATGTCTTTTATAACACTGTTCTGCGCATAAATTTTTTGCGGAGTTGTAATCCCGTCGGTTACATCCTTCAAGGTTTTATAGGAAACATTTGAAAGTAAATAACCGTTTTTATCATCTGCATCCCAAACAATATACATACCCGAAGGAGCAGCAGTGTAATTCAACGTAAGTCCTGCTGACAGATATTCAATTCGTACAGATTGATTAGGTTTAATTGGTTTAAACGAAGCAGTTGGTACTATTTTAAAAATATCACCATTTACATGCAGGATACGAACACCGCCTGTTACAGACGTGGAATCAATATCCCTGCTGGAATTAAAATAAACCGTCCATCCATTTGATGGAAATATTTTTTTACTGTTGTTATTGATTGTGATTGCAGATGAAGCCTTATCCTGTTTGTTGTAATGATTGGTGATCAGCTCCCACTGAATCTGTAGTTTATTTTCATCAAATTTTTGCTTTTGCTGAGCATTGCTATACTTATAAAAGATACTGCAAAAAATTACAGAAACAATAAACAACGACTTCTTCATTACTTTAGTTTTTATATGTGGCCTGACTGATTAGTTTGCTTGATATACTCATTGAATATAAGAAACTCCAAGTTCTTCCTTCGTTGAATTTATTCCCTTTTGGTAAAGATCAAGCGACCATTTTTTTCCCGTTACAATATCGGCCAAATACAAATCGTATCCACCAACTCCGCTATTCTTTGTACTTGACAGGATGATATACCGATCATTCACAGGAAAGGGATCTGAAAAATTTGCTCCTGTTTCATTAACCGAAAGCCGCTGAGCAGATCTCCCATCAAGAAAACCCAGGTAAACCTGGTCGTTATAATCAGAAACACTATACCATCTTGTAAAAAGAAAACTGGTATCATCTCTTACAATTGGGTAATATTCTTCCACTCCTTTATTTCCTGCCACAAGCAGAACTGAACCTGAATGCAAGGACAGTTTGTAAATGTCAGAGGTTTTTCCACCACTTTCGTTTCCCGAATATAAAATCACACTATCCCCTTTTGCATAGTAAGGCATGGAAGCCTCCGAATTTGGTAAAGTGAAGCTATTGAGAATATGCCCTGCTGTATCAATTTCCTTTATGATGCCATTCTGTTTAAAAATAATTTTCAACCCATCGAAAGAGTATTTTGGGTCTTCGTCCCTTGTATTTCCGAATGAAGATGTAAGATTTTGTGGTGCTTTATCTGACCCTATCCGCCACCTGAAAATATCCCACCCGGTAGTGGATGCAATTCCCATAAATACTATTGACTTCCCATCAGGAGAAAAATGTGCATTCATTGGATTTGTGATATTCCATGAATCACTGATTACCGAAAGTTTTTTTTGTTTAAAATCATACAAAATCAATTTTGAATCGTTGCATGAATAACACGAATAGCTATGAAAGATCAACCTGCCTTGTAAGGCAGGTTGATCTGATATAAATTCAGGAGAAATTGATTGTGAATTACTTTTTGAACACTTTCCTGAAATGATCAGGATAACTGTTACTCCCAGTAATACCCAGAATGAAAAGAGTGCTTTCACATCATTTGTTTAGTAGCCTGTGTTTTGTTTCAGGTTAGGATTCGCATCAATTTCCAATTGTGGAATTGGCAATACCCAATGATTTTTATCGCAATGGGAATAATCCATTTTGGTAGGAGCACTTAATACACCACCCTGGCATGTGTAAGTATATTCATTCAACGCCTGCATAACTGTAGTGGCTACATTAGCTCTTACAAGATCATCCCAACGATGTGCTTCAAACGCAAGTTCCAGTCTTCTTTCATTTAATATTGCTGTTTTCATTGCAGCCTGTGAAAGTGAGGTTGAAACCCCTGTTAACCCAGCTCTTGTTCTGATAAGATTAACCGTAGCTGCTGCTGCAGAAGTACTACCTAATTCGTTTTGAGCTTCGGCTTTCAATAAAATAATATCACCAAGTCTCAACATGTAATAATCATCACCACTCGCCCATCCACCGGGGTGTTTTTGTTTGTAATTGAAAGGAATTTTTGTATTCGGGTCCTGGCAAGGGTTCCAGTTCTCATCTGCCCAGCTGATGTTATCACCATTGGCATCTTTGTTCCAGAACACAATGTTTGCATTTTTTCTTACAGCGTCACCAATTGCATCATAAGCTGCAACCAAATCTTTTGAAGGAACACAATATTTCTGCCATCCATCTTCAGGAGCAAGGTATAATTGAATTCCCCAGCTTGATGCAGACCAGTTACCTTCTTCGTAAGGAATTTCAAGAATTGACTCGGCATTAAAATCATGAGCACCATCAAACAATTGTGCATAATCGCCCAGCAATGAATAACCTGCAGGACTTGATATAACTGCATTGCAATACTGAAGCACTTTGTTGTAATCTCTGTCGGTTCGCTGTGCCCATACTTTTGCAAGCAATGCATTGGTTGCGCCTTTTGTAGCCCGTACTTTATTTACCGACGGAATATTTGCTGTTGAAGAACCTGATGCGCCTGAATAATTATCGGGCAGGTTTGCCAATGCTACTTCAAGGTCTTTTACAATCTGATTGTATGTTTCAGCTTCTGTTGCCCTGGCTTTTCGTGTAATTCCGGGATCAGCAGAATTAGATTCAAGTTCAAGCGGGACACCACCATACATTTTTACCAATGAAAAATAATGAAACGCTCTTAAGAAACTTGCTTCGCCAATGATTTGCTTTTTACGTTCGGCTGTTAATGCAGCATCGGTAATACCATTCACTTTTTCAAGTATAATATTACATCTTGCTATGCCTTTGTAAATAGCACGCCAGTTGGCATAGTTATGATCGTTACTTGCAGGAAGAATAAACCTGTCATAATCAAAAAATGTTTCTTCATTACCACCACCGGGATAAGCATTATCTGACCGTACATCACTCAGCATTACGTATTCCCACTGATAATAATCAGAACCATAAAAAATATTGTAAGCACCCGTCAGTGCATTTTCAATATCAGTTGCAGTGCTGAAAGCATTACCTGTGGTAAGTGAGGTTTTTGGTTTGTCCTCAAGAAATTTTTTACATGAACCCAGCGAAATTATTGCCAGGATCAGCAAAATATAATGGAGATAGAAATAATATTTTTTCATTTCGTTTGATTTGAAGTATTAAAAAGAAATGTTTAGACCAAGAATAAATTCCCTTGCCTGCGGGTATGTTCCAAAGTCAACACCCGGTGCAGCATTTTGGGCTTTTGTCTCCTGGCTTTTACCACTGAAAGCGCTTACTTCAGGATCGAAACCGGAATAATTAGTAAAGGTCAGAAGGTTTTCGGCTGTGAGATAAACCATAAAGCGGCTGATCTTTGATTTCTTTTCAAAAGGAATTGTATATCCCAGTGTTAAAGCTTTCACACGCAGGTAAGAACCATTTTCAACATAGCGTGTTGATACTGCTGAATTTGTCCAGTCAGAAATTGAAGGAACACTAGGAATGTCAGTAACATCGCCTACTTTTTTCCATCTTCTTAATACGCTTGCAGATTGGTTCATTGGCAATGCCATTGACTCAGTTAGAATACGTGTTGCATTTAGAATCTGGTTACCATGAACACCTTGTAAGAACAGGTCAATCGTAAAGTTGCCAATTGTAAACGAGTTGCTTAAACCGTAAATGAATTTAGGATTTGCATTTCCAATTATTCCAATACTGTCGGCAGTACCTGCAGTGTTTTTCATGAACACAATTTTCCCGGTGTTTTTATCAACACCCTGCGAAATTCTTCCATAAAATGAACCAAGCGGTGAACCTGCTTTCACAATTACAGTATTCATACTTGTACCGGCAGGGTTGATTGTTCCTGTTTGAATAGTTGTACCAACTATATCCAGCACTTTTCCTTTATTGGTTGAAATATTAAATTCTGTGTTCCATTTGAAGTTACTGCGTACATAGTTCCTTGTGCTGATAGAAAACTCAAAGCCCCTGTTTTCCAAACTGCCGGCATTTTGCAATGCAGTTGAAAAACCGGTAGTTGTGGGAACCGGAACTTCCAATAATAAATCTGTTGTTTTTTTATAATAGTAATCAGCGGTAAACGATAACCTGTTATTTAAAATAGTTACATCAATACCAATATCAGTTTGTGCTGTTTGCTCCCATTTTAAATCCTGGTTTTCAAGAGTTGTACTGATAAATGCTGTTCGTTCTCCTCCTATGAGATAGCGGCTCATTGTATCAACCAAACCATACCAGGCATAAGCCCTTGCTCTGTCGTTACCAAATACACCCCATCCTACTCTCAATTTCAGTTCATTGATACCAGAAACATTCTGAAAGAAATCTTCCCTTGAAATTCTCCATCCTGCAGAAAATGAAGGATAGTATCCCCATTTGTGCTTAGGTGAAAACTGACCTGAACCATCTGCCCTGAAATTAGATGTAAGCAGGTATTTGTCTTTGTATGAATAATTAAACCTTCCGATAACAGAAACTTTTGAACGCTGGGCAAAATCAGGAATTTCAGGTGATTGTACATTTGCTGAAGTAACAGAATTGTTTTTTGCACCTGTAAAATCATGGCCCGATAAATAAATATTATCATTTACACCCCGTTCAACAATAAAACCTCCCATTGCTGCTATTGAATGCTCATTTATTTTCTTTGTGTAGTTGGCTGTGTTTTCAGAAACCCAATACTTGTATTTGTAATTGTTTTCTACAGCAATCCCTTTTTGAGATTTTCCATACCTTGTTTTTACTGAGTCCTGGAATGAAGTAAAGTTGCCTGTAGTATTTTCAAATCCAAATAAACTCTTCAATTTTAAACCCGGCAGTACTACTGCTTCAGCATAAACATTTCCGTGAACCCGGTTGCTTTTGTATAAATGTTCCGGTTGATAAACTGTTGATACAGGATTTTCCAGATCGGTTATAAACGGACTTCTTGCATATTGTTCAGGATTATCTACATCCCAAATGCCAATATTCGGAATTGTTGTATACAACCGTGTAATTACACCATTGCGGTTGTTTTCATACACATCCACATCTTTCCAGTTATCATATGCGAGACTGGTTCCCACTTTTAAGAAACTGGTGATTTGCTGATCAACATTTGCTTTAATTGTTGCACGCTTTAAACTGTTGTTGAGTACAATTCCATTTTGATCTATAAGCGAACCAGATAAGTAATAGCTTGTTTTTTTAGTTCCACCGGTTGCTGATAACTGATAGTTCTGCGTTAAAGCATTTCTGAAAATTTCATCCTGCCAGTTTGTGTTTTTGTTATACTTGGTCCAGTCGGTTGTTTTGCCCATTTCAGTAGCAAGATCTTTAAACTGTGTACCATTCAACATGTCCATTCTCTTCCATGCACTTGACATCGTAAGCGAAGTGTTGAAATTCAGTTTCAGCTTTTGATTCTTACCACGCTTGGTTGTAATCAACACAACACCATTTGCACCACCGGCACCAAAAATGGCTGCGGATGAAGCATCTTTCAAAATGGAAATGCTTTCTATATCGGCAGGATTAATATCATTTGTATTGGGAGTCGGAACACCATCAACAATATACAATGGTTCACTTCCAGAAGTAATAGATGATGTACCACGAACACGAATTGAAAAACCGGCCTGGGGCTGGCCCGATGAACGTATCACCTGCACGCCTGCAGCTTTACCTTCAATTGCATAACCAAATTGAGTATTCGGTCTGTTCTCAAGGTCTTTGGCAGATAATGTGGAAATAGAACCTGTAACATCTTTCTTTCGTTGTGTACCATAACCAACAACCACAACCTGTTCCATTTGGTTAACAGATTGTTTCATCGTTACGGAAATACTGGAAAGGTTGCCGGGAGTTACTTCAACGGATTCATAGCCCACATACGATATGATTAAAACTGCATCATCGGGTACTTCAATGGAAAATAATCCTTTTGAATCAGTTACTGTTCCGAAGTTTGAACCTTTAATACGCACGCTTACTCCAATCAACGGCTCGCCTGTATCAGATACAACTTTACCGGTAATTTTCTTTGTTTCCTGAATACTGGCAGAAGAAGTAATAACAACAAGTCCTCCGTTCATCATTTTATAACTCAGGCCGGAACCAGAAAGCAGTTCGTTGAGTAAGTTAGTCACAGGAACATCTTTCACATTTACATCCACCTTCTTTTGAAGGGCAGGCAGATCGTAATTGTAAAGAAAACGGTAAGGGCTTTGTTTTTCAATGGCACGGAAAACCTTGGGAATTTCAGCCTGCTTCATGTTTAGTGTAACATTCTGGGCATTTCCGCTCCCTGCAAATACCTGCATTGCAGCAATCAGAATCAATGCAAACGTCATCTTCATAATGAGAAACAATTTTAAAAAAGAACGGTGTGGCAAAAGCCGCAGCTTACCACGAGGTACACTTTTTTTCATACCTTTAGTTTTGGGTTATAAAATTTGAAACTCCGTTGATTTTCCCGATCTCCGGGAGTTTCGGTTTCAGCCTTCGTCGGGGAATGTTGCCGCATTTCCCCGATTTTTATTTTAAGTCGTCAAGACTCATTTCTTATCAATTATAATTTCATTCTCAGCCATACTGAAATTGAACGGATGAATCATCTGCAAAGCATGTAATGCTTCTTCGATATTTTCATTTTCAAACGATCCGCCAAACCTGTAATTCGCCACTTTATTATTCGCAAATGAAATTTTCACATTGTACCAGCGCTCCATTTTTGCTGCCAGTTCTTTAAACGTATCACCATCGAACAAAAGACGGCCGTAAACCCATGAAGTTTCAATACGGTTGCTGTCTTTTACTGAAGTTGGTAAAGTGCTGATGGAAATGCGTTGAGGAAGATTTGACTTTACTGGTGTTGCTGTATTTTCATTTGAAACTGTTTCGGCTGCTGCAACTTTGTTAATCACTTTGTTGAAAACCAGTTTCTCATTGGGGTGAAGAAGAATTTTGGATGATTGCGGTTCGTTGTTTTTCTCCACCTCTATGAGGCCACGTACCAGCGTTGCTTCAATGGTTTCGTCCTGCGGGTATGATTTTACATTAAATGCAGTGCCAAGCACACGAATCTTTATCCCGGTTGTGTGAACAATAAACGGCTTCTTAACATTTTTCACCACATCAAAATAAGCCTCACCTTCCAGTGTTACTTCACGAAGTGAATCATTGAATGAACTGTTGTACACCAGCTTACTGTCTGAGTTAAGCCAAACCTGTGTACCGTCGGGTAAAATCAGTTTTGATTTGGTACCCGGTTTTGAAACAATTTCATTATCATGAATGGGGTTTGCAGCGAGCGATTGACTCTTGTTGCCTGGCAATAATTGCCATATTCCAAATAAAATAATACCGGTAACCACAGCGGCTGCAGCTATGCGAAACCATTTTGTTCTTTTAACTATAGGAATAACCGGAGCTTCGTGCCGCAGGGCATCAGGCGATGCCGGCAACGATGAGCGCTGCATTATATAGAGAAAATGATCTTCTTTGTTATCCGCCTCCACTTTTAAACGACCCGAACTCCACCAGTTACTGATCATTTCCTGCAAATACTGCTCATCAGGGTGTTCCTTTAAACAAGCTTCCAGTTCCAGGAGCTCCTCCTCCGTGGTTTCTCCCGAAAGCTTTTTTGCGAACAGTTCTGTAATGCGTTGGATTGTCATGTTCATATGTCTTATAGTTAAGACACAGAAAGGAACACTTCACCCTAAACAAATCTTATTTTTTTTGAAAAATCTTTTTTACCGGCAGGTCAAGATGCATTTTAAGTTTCTCCCTGATAGCATTTACAGCAATGACCATTTGAGCATCAACAGTTTTTACAGAGATATTCAGCACATCAGCTACTTCTTTGTACTTTAGTCCATCTTCACGTATGAGTTTAAAAATCATTTTGCAACGAGGAGGTAACCCCTCAACCGCTTCACGGATTTTTCCAAGAATTTCGTTAGTAATCATCAGGCTTTCCGGGGTAAGCCCGTCCATCAGCTGAACATGCACTTCATCAAACGGTTCCTCTACATTTCGTTTAGCTGTTCTTGCAAGATAGTTGAGGGAAGAGTTTTTTGCAGCCTTGTATAAATAAACTTTAAGGTTTTCGATTGCAGCAATTTCTTTCCTGTTATGCCATAATCGAATAAAAATTTCATCTGCTATTTCCGTGGATGCTTCTTTTGATTTTACCAATGAAAAAGCAAATTGCGAAAGATGAGGAAATAACTGTTCGAACAACTGCCTGAAAGCAGTTTCGTCATCTGTTGCAATACGCAATTTCAGATGATGATAAGCATCCTCTTTTCCTGAATTCAGAAATTTCATATAAGCAGTCGTTCAGGATAAAATTAGGGAAATTAAATTGCACGGGCTTATTTAATGGTAAAATCACAAAAAAGGAGATGAAATTTTCATCTCCTTTTTTATTTTAATATAAACCTGTCTATGCTATTACCGGTGTATTCAACTCAGCAAGTGATGAATTGATTTGTTCCTGTGTTACTTCAAAGTCAACCAGTTTACCTGATAAGTATTGGTCGTAAGAACTCATATCAAAATGTCCGTGACCACACAGGTTGAACAGGATTGTTTTTGAAACACCTTCTTCATCGGCTTGTTTTGCCTGACGAACAACTTCAGCAATACCATGATTTGCTTCAGGTGCAGGAATAATTCCTTCTGTACGTGCAAACAACACACCTGCTTCAAAACATTCAATCTGGTTGATGGCATCAGCTTCAATAATTCCATCCTTCAGTAATTGACTGATGATGGCACCCGCACCATGATAACGTAACCCACCTGCATGAATTGGTGAAGGAACAAAGTTGTGACCTAAAGTGTACATCGGTAACAAAGGAGTCATACCAACTGTATCACCAAAATCATAACGGAAAACACCACGGGTTAACTTCGGACAGGAAGTTGGCTCAACAGCAACAGCCCGTACATTCTTTCCTTCAACTAATTTATCCTGTAGGAATGGGAATGTAATACCGGCAAAGTTTGAACCACCACCAAAAGGTGCAATGACGATATCAGGATAATCACCTGCTTTTTCCAATTGCTTCTTCGCTTCAAGACCAATGATTGTCTGGTGCATCAGCACATGATTCAGCACACTGCCTAACGCATATTTTGTATCGTCGTTTGTTGCTGCAACTTCAACTGCTTCAGAAATAGCAATACCTAAACTGCCTGGTGAGTTCGGATCTTTTTCCAAAACAATCCTTCCGGCTTGTGTAAGTGTTGTTGGTGATGGATGCACCGTTGCTCCCCATGTATTCATCATCAGTTTACGGTAAGGCTTGCCTTCGTAACTTACTTTAACCATGAACACTTCACATTCAATACCAAAAAGTTTACATGCAAATGCAAGTGAACTACCCCACTGCCCTGCTCCTGTTTCAGTTGAAATTTTCTTTACACCTTCTTTTGCATTGTAATATGCCTGCGGAATTGCAGTGTTAGGTTTGTGCGAACCTGCAGGACTCACTCCTTCATACTTGTAATATATTTTTGATTTTGTACCCAATGCTTTTTCCAGTTCATAAGCACGGAACAACGGTGTTGGACGCCAGATAGAATAAAGATCTCTTACTTCATCAGGAATTTCAACCCATTTGTCGGTGGTAACTTCCTGTTTAATTAATTCCATCGGGAACAAAGGAGCAAGTGCTTCTGGTCCGATGGGTTGTTGGGTTCCTGGATGTAATGGCGGCAATGGTTTGTTGGGCATATCAGCCACAATATTGTACCAGTGTGTTGGAATTTCGGATTCGCTTAATGTGATTTTGCGCTGTTTCGACATGTTCTATTGATTTGCGGTTAAGATAAGTAAAATGTGAATGTGCACAAAAAAATGAAAAATACCGTTTGATTTGATCAGTACTTAAATACAAATTTTGTTATACCCGAATCCGGAAGAATGAGTTTTAAACTCCTGGTCTAATATTAACTTTTGATTCAGTAATACAAAACTATTCGTAGAATCTGATACAAACCTGAAAGAAATCATTGGTGATCAACCTTTACCTGAACATCTGAAATATGCCAGTGAAAATTTGACGTTTATTCAATAGTTTTTACATAATGAAATATGACACTAACTATAATTTCATGTGAGTTAAATCAGTAGTTTCTAAAATGAGTTTACTATTTTTGCGGAGTGCTAATCATAACCGAATACAAAATAGCTGTTTACCGAAAAGATGGGAACATTTCTCCTGGCTTTGTTTCTTTTATAAAAAATCCACGCATTAAACTCTTTTAATCAATTTGATATAAAAGAGATAATCTATTTGTGTAACTGCCGTTTGTATTATTATGATTGCTTTTTTTGATTGTAATACCTCTTTTTGCAACAAAAATGTGACTGAGGTGGCGAAGCTTTGCCCTTTTTGATAATATTTCATACCATTGCTAAACAAATATTTCAACCATTCTCAAATGCAATATTCACTTAAAGCAACTTTGCTGTTTTTGTGCCTTTTGCTGACAATAAATCTTGCGGCCCAAATTCCTTCAGATTTAAGTCAGTTTAAATCATCACAAATATCAGATATACAATTGCAGCAATATGTGCAGCAGGCACAGGCAAATGGTTTAACAGAAGATCAGTTACTGCTTGAATTTCAAAAACGAGGAATGCCCGAAACTGAAGTGCAGCTTTTACTTACGAGGATCAAAAATCTTTCAGGTTCTGTTACCGGTTCTACAAGCGGAAATCTAGCAGCGGAAATAAAATCTCCTGGAAAAAGAACACTGAAGGGCGAGCAAACAATTTTTCAGCCTCTAGAAATCAAATCAAGAGTTTTTGGAGCCGATTTGTTTGCAGGAGCAGATCCCTTGTTTGTTCCGAATCTTAAAATGGCAACTCCCAGAAATTATGTTTTAGGTCCGGAAGACGAATTGCAGCTTGATATTTATGGTTATAATATCTCCAGTCAAAAACTGGTTGTTTCGCCTGATGGTTTTGTAAATATTAAATATGCTGGCTTAATTAATCTAAGTGGGTTAACAATTGAACAGGCAACCGGTGTAATAAAATCGAGGCTTACTAAATATTATCCTACTCTTTCATCCGGCGATACAAAAATTCAATTAACACTTGGCTCAATACGAACAATACAGGTTACAATAGTTGGTGCCGTTAAAAAGCCGGGAACAATATCTCTCCCCTCTCTTGCAACATTATTTAATGCATTATACGCATGTGGCGGGCCTTTAGATAATGGATCTTTCAGGAACATAGAATTGATCCGGAACAATAAAGTAATTGTTGTTGCCGATCTGTATAAATTTATTCAAACCGGAGATCAATCTTCCAATATTGCTATAAAAGATAATGATGTTATACGGATTCCGTATACAGCTAACCAGGTAGTTCTGGAAGGCGGTTTAAATAAAGTAGGCATTTTCGAAATCAAGCCAGGGGAAACATTGAACAAAGTAATGGAATATGCCGGAGGTTTTCAACGGAATGCTTACAAAGGCCGTATTACAGGAACACGTATAACAGCAATTGAACGCAAGGTGATTGACATTCCCGAAAACACTTTTTCCGTATTCATGCTTGAAAACGGCGATTCGTTATACGTTGACACTGTTATAAACCGCTACCAGAACAGAATTATCATAACTGGTTCAGTAATAAAACCAGGCACATACTCGCTGGAACCGGGTATGGGAATAAAACAGTTGATTGAAAAGGCTTATGGCTTAAGGGAAGATGCTTTTACAGGAAGGGCTACTATTTCACGTAAAAGAACTGACTTAACAAAAGAAATCATCAGCATCAATCTTAAGGAAGTTTTATCGGGTACAGAAAATTTTTTCCTGCAAAAAGAAGACAGCCTTCACATTGTTTCTGTTCTTGAATTGAAAGATAAATTCACAGTAACAATCAATGGCCCGGTAAAAAATCCCGGTCAATATCTGTTTGAAGATTCACTAACACTTCAATCTGTCATCTTGCAGGCTGGCGGGTTCCTCGACTATGCAACAGCTACAGGAATTGAAGTTGGCCGGCGGAAAAAGGATATTAATGTTACTGAAAAAGGAACCGCTACTACTGAAATTTTTTCGTTGGCACTTACAAAGGATATGAGTAAACTCGGCACCGATTTTTACCTTCAGCCATACGATGTAATCAGCATTAAGTCTGATCCTGCAAAAGTGAAGCAGATTAATGTAAAAATTTCCGGCGAAATTATGTATGAAGGAGTTTATACACTTGCTTACCCGGATGAAAGACTGAGCTCTGTAATTAAAAGAGCAGGTGGCACACTCCCCTACGCCAATCTGAACGGAGCAAAACTGATTCGTAAGAAAATTGATATTGACACAAGTAATATTAAGCGCCTGCTTCTGTTTTCAAATAAAAAAACAACCACAACTGATTCAGCTTTTACATATCAGGATAATGATTTAAAAAATGAACAGGTTTTTGTTGCACTTGATTTGAAAAAAATTATCGCTAACCCCGGTACAGTTGATGATATTACTCTAAAAGATGGTGATGAACTGGTAGTACCACGACTTGATAATACAGTTACTATTGACGGTCAGGTATTAAGCCCTGTAAAAGTACAGTACGATCCAGGTATGCGGTTCACAAATTATATTTCTGCTGCAGGTGGCTACACAAAAAATGCATTAAAAAGAGGTGCATTTGTAGTTTATCCAAATGGAAGGGCTGCCCGCACAACAAATTTTCTTGGATTAAAATTCAGGCCAAAAGTACAACCCGGAAGTTCAATTTATGTACCGGTTAAACCGGAGGGAAAAGGTTTTGATGCAGCCAAAGCAGGAATACTCGTATCTGCCCTTTCAGCGATTATGACGGGTTTGATTTTAATTTTTAAGTAAACTATCCATCTAATCAATATTTGTATGAGCCAGGAACAAGTAAAATCCCGTGATGAAATATCGTTAAAAGAAGTAATCGTTATTCTGAGAGGGATTTGGAAGTATTTTGTAAAAAAATGGCATGTAGTTCTGTTAGGAGTTGCAATAGGCATTAGCGGTGGATTTACCTTTTCATGGTTAACACCAGCGAAATATGTTTCAAGACTTAGCTTTGTTGTTGAAGAAAATAAATCAGGAGTAAATGGCTTATCAGCACTTGCGGGTCAGTTTGGTTTTGATTTGGGAATGGGTACAAGTGGTGGATTCTTTTCCGGTAACAATGTGTTGCTTTTTCTGAAAAGTGAAAATCTTTGCAGAGAAACATTGCTTACCAATTACGATTCATCAGGTAATATTCTTTTAGCCGACAAATTTGCTGAAGTAACTGATTTGAAAAACAAATGGCTTCACAATAAAAAAATCGGAAAAGAAATCACATTTGCTAAATATAAAGATGGAAATTTTCCAAGACAGGAAGACAGCCTGTTACAATTAATGATTAAGCAGCTTATCAAGAAAGATCTTCTTGTAGAAAAGCCTGATGACAAAGCTTCTTTTATTGAAGTTACAACAACAACAAGAGATGAATTATTAAGTAAGTATTTCAGTGAACGTTTGGTAAAAATAGCTACTGACCGTTATGTAGAAACAAAGACAAAAGTAAAAGCACTGAATGTAGCCAAACTCCAGAGAAGAGCCGACAGTTTAGGCGCATTACTAAATAACAAAACATACAGTGCTGCATCAACACAACAAATGCTTGTTGATGTAAACCCTGCGTTGCGTACCGCTCCTGTTGCAGCTGAAATAACAGCCCGTGACAAAACAATGATTGCCACCATCTTTGCTGAGGTGGTTAAGAATCTTGAAATTGCAAAAGTTGCACTTAGTCAGGAAACACCTGTTGTTCAGATTATTGATCAAAGCTATCTTCCTTTAAAAAAAGAGAAATATGGCTTTGTTATTTGCGGACTTGCAGGTGCACTAATTGGCGTTGTTTTATTCAGCCTGTATCTGTTACTGAAGTACTGGTGGAAAAATCATATAAGCATCTGATCTGGGAAAAAATCAACCTTGATTTGCTTAGCTTGTATTGAACTGTTTAAATTCAAATATCCCCTCTAAATGAAAGAAGGAAGAAAAAAACTGCTTTCTATTCTTGCTAATAATATAACTCTGGTAAAAAACTTTTCGTATTTATCAGTTCTTCAGGTTTTAAATATTCTTTTACCGCTGATAGCTTATCCTTATTTGATCAGGGTTTTAGGAAAAGATGTTTGGGGCCTTGTTGTTTTTGCACAGGCAATTGCAGCCTACCTTGTTATACTTGTAAGCTTCGGGTTTAATGTATCCGCCACACGATTTGTCAGCATCTACAGAAATGATTCAAAAAAAATAGATGAGGTTTTCAGCAGTGTTACAATAATAAAAACAACCCTATTTCTATTATCTCTCATCATTATGATCTTGCTAATTCTGTTTTTGAATCAGGCAAAAAATCAGAAACTGCTCTTTATTCTTTCGTTATGGACTTGTATAAATGAACTTCTCTTCCCTGTTTGGTATTTTCAGGGGATTGAAAAAATGCGTTATATAACATATGTATCGGTAATAAGTAAACTTATTTCGATAGTACTGATCTTTTTGTTTATAAAGCATCCAGGCGATTATGTGCTTGTTCCTCTTTTCTTTCTTGTCGGGACTATAATATCGGGCATTTTATCATTAAAAATCATCCTCGTGAATGACAGGGTAAAATTTTCCTGGCAAAATTACAATACGCTTAAATATTATTTTACAGATTCACTTACAATTTTCATATCAATAGTTGCAATGAGTGTATTTGTTAATTCTAACAAAGTACTCATCGGTTTTTTCATGAGTATGAAAGAAGTCGCACATTATGATTTGGCTGAAAAGATCATTACATTTTTTAAAACTCCCCAAACTATCCTGAGCCAGACAGTTTTTCCAAAAATCAGCAAAGAAAAAAATACTGGGTTTATTAAAAAAATTCTTTCAGGAGCATTTCTGTTTAACTTTTTCCTCGCTGCATTCCTTTTTGTTACCACAAAATATTTTGTTCTCTTTCTCGGGGGAACTGAAATGCTGCCAACTGTTTACATAATAAATATTCTCGTTGTTACAATAGTTCTCAGCAGTATCAGCAATATTTTAGGCCTGCAGGTACTGATACCGTTTGGTTATAAAAATGAGTTTACTTATACTTTTGTTTTCTCTAGTTTTTTATATATTTTATTTATTACAGCAACATACCTGTTTTCGAAAATCAATATAACTAATATTTCAGTAGCTGTTGTGCTTACAGAATTTTCCATAGTTCTTTTTGCTTATTATTACTGCAGAAAAAACAAAATACTATTGACAGCCTAAATAAAGAAAGGTCTTTAAGTTATGATACACTATATCTACAGAATTTCTAATGCGGGTAAACAACCAAAAATTAAACTGGACTTTGCAACGAAAGAATTCTGTATTGAAAACTTTATTGGTGTTTTCGGAAGTAAAAATCTGTGGATACTTGCTGATAACTGCACAGGTGATCTTATAGAGTATCTGCAATCAAAATCTTTAAATATAGTCGAAACATCCACTGGCAATTCTAAAGGAATGTTTCATGCAATCAGTTTTGCAATAAAAAACTTCAATGAAGACGACTTTGTATATTTTATTGAAGATGATTATATACATATTGACGGAGCTGCAGATGTATTACTATCGGGGTTGAAAATAGCCGACTATATTACACTTTATGACAACGTTGATTACTATGGAGACTACAATAACAATTCAAGTTTAAGTCCGTACTCAAAAAAAGGAGGTCAGTTTTGCAGGCTATTCGTAACAGATAAAATACATTTCCGGTCGGCATGGTCAACAACAATGACGTTTGCTGCAAAAGTCAGCACATTAAAGGAAGACCTGTGCGTATGGAAAGTAATTACATCAGGAATATTTCGAAATAGGTATCCATATGATCTTGCAGCTTTCATTAGTTTAACTAAGGCACCATTAATTCCATTACTAAAATCTTTAAAAGAACTAAAATTTCTCCGAACCTTTATTCTCACCTTATTCTTAAAATCAGTTCGTATCTTCAAAAAAAAGAGAATTTTAGCTGTTCCTGTTCCCGGATATGCCACACATACAGATTTAATTGGGCTTGCTCCTTTACAAGACTGGACAAATTATAAAAAGTAACCTGATATTTACTGCACAAGTTGGAACAAAAAGTTTACATAATAATACTGAATTACAAAACTTGGAAGGACAGTATTGACTGTCTTGAAAGCGTTTTTGCATTGAATTATTCAAACTACCAAGTTGTTCTGGTTGACAATTTCTCTGAAAATGAATCAGTAAGAGAAATTCATACATGGGCTGAAAGGTATATAAAAACGGAATTGGTTTTTTCTTCAGACGAAAATACTACTCCCATTAGTAATAAAAAAAATCTGAGTTTTATCTTTCTTGAACATGGTGAAAATTACAAAACTGAATGGAGGAACAAAGATTTAATTGTAATCAGATCAAAAGTAAATAACGGGTTTGCTGCCGGCAATAATATAGGTATGTTGTATGCACTACAACAAAATGATTTTGATTTTGTGTGGCTTTTGAACAACGATACTATTGCAGATCAGAACGCTCTTTCCACTTTAGTCGAATACATGCACACGAATGCAAAGATTGGCATTTGTGGTTCGGTAATACTTACATATGCGCATCCAGATATTTTACAGGGAGTTGGCGGGTATTATAATAAATTAACCACAACGGCCACTGAAATATTTAACGGAAAACATTTAGATAACAATCTTTTTAATAATCCACATAAAATAAATTACCCGATCGGCGCAGCACTATTTGTCAGGAGAGATTTTATGAAAAATGCTGGTTTGTTGAATGAAGACTATTTTTTGTTTTTTGAAGAGATGGACTGGACATTACGGGGAAAAAAAATTGGATGGGATTGCGGCTATGCAAAGAAAAGTATAGTATGGCACAAAGGAAGCTCAACGATTAATGAAAACAGACAGGAGAAAACAAAATTAAGCGACTATTTTGGCCTTAAAAGCAAACTTCTTTTCACACGCAATTTCTACCCTTTACTTTTTCCCTTTGTTTATTTCAACCTTTTTTTTGTTTTGCTTAACAGGATACGGAGAAGACAATTTGACAGGATATTACCGTTACTGAAAATAGCCATACAGCCGGCACTCAGTAAAGAAAATATATTAAAGATGATCAAGAAGTAATTAGAATGGACAATAAATTAACAGTCAACAGGTATTTAATTTATAGTACATTATTTATCATTTCAAGTGAGTCATTCGTTTTAAAAGCCGGATTTGATTTAAAGTTGGCATATATTATAATCGCTTTAAACTTCTTTCTTGTTTTAGTAACAAAGCCGGACAAAATTGTAATATCAAAAAGGATAGCAATTATAAGCATATTAATTTTATTTCAGGGGATAATAAGCATCTTCCTTTTTAAAAACATCCTTCAAAGAATTATATTTCAGGTGACGGGCATATTTTATGTTTCCGGGTACTTTTACTTTCTTTTTAAATATTTAGACTATCCCGTTAAAAAAATATTTACTGAATATTGCCGGTTAGCATATTTCTTATCTGCGCTTGGGCTATTTTTATATTTCCTGAACTTTATATTTAAGTTAGATCTCTATTATCTGCTTTCAAGAATCCTGCCTTTTGGATACGGCAATGAATCAGATTACAGATTACGGTCAGTATTATTGGAGCCTGCACATTTTGCCGGTTTGGTAACTCCAGCTTTTCTTTTTTACTTGAAAAAAATGAAAGAAAACAAAATCAAATTTATTGTCATTTTTGCAGCACTGATCCTTTCGTTTTCCTCAGTTGGATACCTGGGAATTCTTACATCATTTTTCTTTGCTTACAAAGGAAGTTTTTTCAAATTTATAAAGGCAGTAACCATTATTTTTCTTTTTGGTCTTGTAGCGTATACTTTCAGTCCCGATATCAAGATGAGAGTTGATGATACACTCAGCCTTGTTAAAAGCCGTCAATATGATTTTACGGGTCTTAACTTAAGCACTTTTGCTTTATTATCGAATTTTTATGTTTCAACCCAGGTTATTAAGGATAGCCCTGTAATAGGCCATGGAGTTGGATCACACCCTATCAGCACTGAAAAATATATTAAAGATGTAATTGTGGGAGCTAATCTTGAGAATATGGGAATTACAAGTGCAAATGAGGAAGATGCAAACTCTTTATTATTAAGAGTAATGTCGGAGTTTGGATTGATTGGGCTGTTTCTGATTCTCTATTACATACTTCGATTTTATACTAAGGACGCAGATTACATTTCTCTTTCAATTTTGTTATACTTCTTTTATAAACTTTTAAGAGAAGGGCATTACTTTTCGCCTGAGATGTATTTCTTTGTTATTGCTTATGTTCGGTTAAATTACGAAACCGTTTTAAGCAAGTTACAATCATTCAAACCAAAACTTTCCTGAATAAATTAATCTGATGCGCATCCTGCAACTTATGAGTTTTCCGATTGATCAGAATCAAGTGAACAATAAAACTGTTCCTTCTCATAATTTATTTGGTTTTGATGCTCTTATTAAACATGGACATGAAGTTGAATGGGTTTGCCCAGACACACACTTGAACAAATGGGAAAAGAAGCTGAGCAAAGTTTTGGGAGTGAATTTTTCCAAGCTGCTGATACAATTCAAATGTATATCTCTTTCCAAAAATTTTGATATTATTTACTCCGGTCATGATATGCACCTGATCATTCTTGGTTTTTTGAGATTACTTAAAATTTGCAGAAAACCGGTTTTTGTTCTTTGTCATTTCTCGTATAATTTAACTTACGTGAAGTCTGTAAAATCAAAGTGGTTTAAGTTTATTGAACGATATATTGTTTTTGCGGGAATTGACAGGATTGTCTTTGCAAATGAACGGTTATACAATATGGCCAAAGAAAATTTCAAAATCCCATACAAACATTCTAAATGGGTAGATTGGGGTGCTGATATTGAATTTTTTAATAATAATTCAACTACTGAAAGATTAGAAAATAAGTTTGACTATAGCAGTATGCCCTATTTTGCAGCAGTTGGAACTGCAAATAGGGATTATTCAACACTTGTTTCTGCTTTCAAAAGAAAACAATCCATTAATTTAAAAGTATTTGGCAGATTGGGCGAAAGTATTTCAGCAACAAACTGTAAAAATATTACATTCTATAATCTTAATCAAGATGAAGATATTTCAATGATACTTCTTTCGAAATATTACCTCAATTCAACTGCTGTTTTAATACCTGTATTGCAGGAAAATGATGTACCTAATGGTGCAACTGTATTAATTGAAGCCCTTGCAGCAGGTAAACCTGTTATTATAACAGATTTTGACACAAACTATATAGATGTAGAAAAAGAAGGTATTGGACTTAAAGTAAAGGTAAGAGATGTTAATGGCTGGACAGATGCCATTACTTATTTAACTAACAACCCTGATATAGTTACAGAAATGAGTTTAAAAGCAAAGCTGCTAGCTAACACTAAATTTAACTATTCAATATTCACAAATAAGCTGATAAATGAAATTGATTTATTTTATCAAACTCAGAAATCGCAATCGTAATGAATCTTTTGTTTGATAATATAATTTATTCAAAAGAAAAACAAGGCGGCATCAGTAATTACTGGTATGAGCTTACTTCCAGATTTCTTGGCGACAACTATTCAACGAGGTTTATCGAAAACATTCATGATTTCAAAAATCTCTGCCGGAATAAAATCATTATTCCCACCGATCAGCTATTGACGTCAACAATAAAATCTCAGTTACTGGCAAGATTAAGCAGTGTAAAGGTTAATACGGGAGATTATTATTTATATCATTCAAGTTTTTACCGGCCTTTAAAAACAACAGACAGTTATTGTGAAGTAACGACCCTTCATGACTTTACCCATAATTATTACTTCCCTTTTCATAAAAGAATTCTGCACAACCACTTTAAGTACTCTGCTATCAAACGATCTAAAGGTATTATCTGTGTTTCAGAAAATACATACCGGGATATGCAGAAATTCTGTGCGCCTGGTAAAGAAAAGAAAACAACAGTTATATATAACGGAGTTAGTGACGAGTATTATCCTATTGCCGGTTCTGAGCAAGCAGAGCATTACCTTAAACAAAATGGTATTGAGAAAGATAAGTTCGTTTTGTATGTTGGTGGCAGAGCATTCTATAAAAATTTTGATTTTGCAGTGGAAGCAGTTAGTGAATTGCCAGGCAATATTAAACTAGTTACAGTTGGTTCAAAGTTTACGGATAGTGAAATTAAGAAAATTCAAAAATTAGGAGCTGGCAAAGTGATTAATTTAAGTAACATCTCAAACCTGCAGCTCAACCTGCTTTACAACAATGCTCTTTGCTTATTATATCCATCAAATTATGAAGGGTTTGGTATTCCAGTTGTAGAAGCTATGAAAGCCGGATGCCCTGTTATTGCAGTTAACAGTTCCTCCATTCCTGAAATTTCAGGCGATGCAGTATTGCTTATGGAAAAAGCTGAAATAGGTTGTTTCAAAAAAAATATTTTTCTTCTTGGGCAACGAAAAGAAGAATTGATTGACTCTGGTTTTAAACAATCTGCCAGATTTAGTTGGGAAAAATGCTACAAAGAAACTTCACAGTTTTATAAAGAAGTATATGATGAAAGTTAGTATTATAACGATTGTTTATAATAATGCTGCTAACATTGAAACATGTCTGCAATCTGTGATATGTCAATCATATCAAAATATTGAATACATTATTATTGATGGAGGTTCAACCGATAGTACAGTTGATATTATCCATTCTTATCAAAGCCGGTTAAAAAATCTCACTTTCATTTCTGAAAAAGACAATGGACTGTATAATGCTTTAAATAAAGGGATAAGAATGGCAACCGGTGATATTATCGGAATACTTCACTCAGACGATTTGTTTTATAGTGAAAATGTAATATCAGAAGTAGCTGAAATTTTTAACAGCACTAATGCTGATTTAGTTTATGCGAATGGAATGTATGTAGACAAAAGTGACATCAATAAAATTAAACGAATTTATAAATCATCTGGTTTTAAACGTTACCGGCTCCAATTTGGCTGGATACCGCTTCATACTACAATTTATGTTAAGCAAAACATCTTTACAAAATATGGTTTATATGAAGAGAAGTATAAAATTGCCGGAGATTATGAAATTTCGTTAAGGTGGTTCACAAATGAAAATATTCGTAAAGTCTTTTTAAACAAATGGGTTGTAAAGATGAGGCTTGGAGGCAAGAGTACAACCCTGGGGCTTCAAAAACTCAAATCAAGTGAAGACCTTGTCATTATACGGAAATACAAACTAAGCGGATACTTTACACTTGCTTCAAAAATTATACGAAAAATTCATCAGTATATATATCCGTACTTATTAAGTGTTAAAAATGAGAAAAGAGTTTCAGGTATCAATTAAAAAGCAGTATTTTTAAAAAGCTTTAAAAGTTTATTTCCTGATAAACTTAATGACTATAACTACAGAAAAAACCTATCTAATGCGGGATTCAACAAAAACAAAATATTTACAGAGGCTATTTCTTGATTTTTTTGTTATTGCTTTTTGTTTTGTTGTGGTACGTATTTTATTTAAAAAAAACCACGAATATTTATTTGATGTCCGGTCTCTTGTTTTAATCGGTTATATTTTATCAGCATGGTATTTCTCTGCTAAATTCACGAAGCTTTACAACGGGTTTCTTGATCGGATATTATCTGCAGAATGGATTGCGTTGATAAAAACATATTTAACACATTTTCTTGCTGTAATTCCAGCATTATATTTTTTATCAAGAGATCCTGTACAAAACAAATGGTTTTTGCTTGTTTTCGAATTCCTTCTTTTTTATTTTCTAGCGATCGAGAAATATCTGGCCCGGTGGTATTATGGAAGTGAAATCAGTGATCGCTATAAAATACCTGTTATTATAGTTGGCACTGAAATACAGGGAATAAAATTTTACCAAAGGGTTCTTTTGAATTCTGCTTATAATTACAAGCTTTTAGGTTTTATCGGAGACACAGAACAACCTGTTATCCTTGAAAAATATTTAGGGAAAATATCTGATCTTGATTACGTATTAACTCAGAATCCGGATGTAGAAGAACTGATTATTGCCTTGCCTCACAGTTTAAATTACAAAATTAAAGACATTATTAAAACCGGGGAGAGAAAGGCATTAAGAGTTAGAATTGTTCCTGATTATTATGAATATACAGAAAACTTTGGCATTTCTGACATTGCGTCTATTCCTGTTATATCCGTAAGAAAAATTTCACTCGAAGACAGTGAAATAAGAGTCTTAAAAAGAGGATTTGATATTCTTTTTTCGGCTTTGATTATTTTGTTTGTTTTAAGTTGGTTATATCCTTTATTGGCACTGCTGATCAAGTTTGAATCAAAAGGGCCTGTTCTGTTTAAACAGTTACGTTCCGGTAGAGCAAATAAAAACTTTTATTGCTATAAATTCAGATCAATGAAATCTGATAACGAAAAACAGGATATTCAGGCGAAGAAAAATGATGTCCGGTTAACACGAATAGGAAAGTTTATCAGGAAAACCAGCATTGATGAGCTCCCTCAGTTTTTCAATGTATTAATTGGCAATATGTCTGTTGTTGGTCCAAGACCTCACATGATTGAACATACAGAAAAATACGCAGCGATTGTAGATGAATACATGATTCGTCATTTTGTACAGCCAGGTATTACCGGGTGGGCACAGATTAACGGGTTCAGAGGCGAAACGAAAGATCCGTCTTTGATGGAGGCTCGGATAAGACATGATATCTGGTATATTGAAAACTGGAGTTTTTGGCTGGACTTACAAATTATTATACAGACTGTTATTAATGTTTTTAAGGGAGAAAAAAATGCCTACTAAAAACTATAACCGAATTTTAAAACCACTAATTGTATTGCTTACAATTCTTCAGATGAGAAAATCTTTTCTATGTTTATCTATTTTCTTTTTTTACATAACGACTGATTCATTTTCGCAAACCATCAGGTTGAATTCAGAATCAGAAAATATTGAATTTAAAGAAAGGCATTTATCAAAAGGAATTTCGCAAATGTTATTTCCCTTATCTGATGACTCACTCCCCTTCTATTCAGTTAAGTCTGTAAAGCAAATAGTCGTTAAAAAATCCATTAACCTGCGCATCTTATCTCCTGAAATCAATACCCGCTATAACGGAAAATCACCTTTTGGATGGAATGATGGGGCAATCATTCCGAATAAAGGTTTACAAAGTCTTATTTCTACCGGGATTTACTTGAAAACAAAGCATTTTGTAGTTCAATTACGACCTGAAGTTTTGCTAGCCCAGAATTTACAATTTCAAACCTTTCCTGAAAATTATAGTGATCGGCTTTGGTCTGTCCGCTATTTTTTTTATAACGAAACAGATCTGCCAGAAAAGTATTCAAAAATCAGGATGTTTTATCCCGGGCAATCTTATATCAAATTCACATACCGTTCTATTGCAACAGGCGTGTCTTCTGAAAACAGATGGTGGGGCCCTGGTAAAACCAACAGTTTATTAATGAGTAATTCCGCTCCCGGATTTGCACATTTTTTTATTCAAACAGAAAAACCAATAAAATCTAAAATCGGTTCTTTTGAATTTCAATTGATTGCCGGAAATCTTAGAGGGTCGGGAGAATTTCCTCCAGACACAAACAGAACTAATAGTAGTGTAAGGTTATATTCAGCAAAGCCACTAAATGCAAACAGGTATATTAACGGGCTTGCAATTACTTATCAGCCAGTTTTTGTAAAAGGTCTTTTTCTTGGTATTGGCAGAGTTTTTTACCTATATGAAGCTGACCGAAGGAATACTTTAGACGGATACCTGCCGGTTTTAGGAGCATTATTAAAAAATGAAACACATAATGAAGATCAAAAAAAAAGAGACCAGTTGTTTTCTATATTCGTAAAACAAGTATTTGATAAAGGAAGGTCCGATATCTACATTGAATTTGGCCGTAATGATCACGCATGGAACCTTCGTGATTTTATTTCAGACCCTTTTCATTCCAGGGCATATATAGTTGGAATAAACAAACAATACCAATTGCCAAAAGAAAGCTGAACGTTAATATTGAAATCTCTGACCTGAGCCGTTCTGCCAAAACTAATATCAGAATTACTCCTTATTGGTACACACACAATATTGTTGTTCATGGATATACAAATTACGGACAAGTGCTTGGTGCCGGTATTGGCCCTGGATCTGCCATGCAGTCTGTAACAGCTGATTTTATTAAATCTTCAACAAATAGTTTTGGTTTTTTTGTTTACAGAATCGAAAGAAACAAAGATTTCTTTTATGATGCCTTTTTATCATCAAATGAGTATTACAGAAAATGGGTTGATCTTGTTTTAGGTTGTAAAATGAATAAATCGTTTAAGCACTTTAATCTTTATTCAAATATTAATCTGATACGTTCATACAACTATCAATGGCAGGATAACTCTTCATCGTGGAGAAGGACATTGAAAGATGGAATTGATATCCTGAATCTTTCAGCAAATATTTCGGTTCAATACAAATTATAAATCGCATTTGTCTTCACGAACAAAAAAGGCTTCTCAATGAGAAGCCTTTTTTGTTCGTAGTTTATATGCTTTTGACCCATCCCCTGTAATAAGCAGCTGCTTTGGATTCAGGGTTTTGATGGAATTCCTTTTTTGTAAGATTCAGTTGTTTTAATGCATCAATACTTTCATATACGCCTGCTTTTAATCCGGCCATAAATGCTGCTCCTAAAGCCGATACATCGGCAATGCCAATATTCACCACTTGTTTCTGTAAAAGATCAGCAATAAACTGCATCACAAATTTATTGGAAGTAATACCACCATCTGCATTCAGTTGCTGTAATGAAACACCGGCATCTTTTTCCATAGCTGTTATTACATCTTTAATCTGGTATGGAATGGATTCAAGTGCCGCACGTATAATATGATTTTTAGTTGACCCAAAACTCAAACCAACAATTGACGCTCTCCTATCCATTTGCCAATGGGGCGAACCAAGTCCGCTGAAGGCAGGAATAAGGTACACACCACCGTTATCAGCAACAGCATTGGCCATTGCTTCTGTTTCTTTACTGTCGCTGAATAGATTTAATTCGTTCTTTATCCATTCAATTGTTGCACCACAGGAAACAATCACACCTTCCAATGCATAATCAACTCTCTCTTCGGTACTCCAGCAAATCGTTGTGACCATTCCATTAGCAGATTGAACAGGCTTGTTGCCGATGTTCATTAAAATACTGCAGCCGGTTCCCAATGTTGCTTTTGCAGTTCCTGTTTCAAAACAACCTTCTCCAAAAGCAGCAGCATGTGAATCTCCAATCATTCCTGTTACCGGTACTGCTGTTGAAAAAATGCCGTTCACTGTTGTTTCTCCAAAAAAAGAAGAGGATGGCTTTACCTGCGGCAGCTGAATACCTGTTAAGCCAAATACATTGATCAACTCTTCATCCCATTGCAGTGAATGAAGATTAAAAAACATGGTACGTGATGCATTGGTATAATCTGTTGCATACGATTGTCCATTGGTAAATTTGTACAACAACCAGGCATCAACTGTTCCAAAATAGGCTTCACCTTTTTCAAGAGCTGCTTTTACAGCATCATTATTCTTTGCTAACCAGATAAGTTTTGTTGCTGAGAAATAGGGATCAATCACCAATCCTGTTTTTTGCTGAATCGTTTCTGCAAGCCCTTGTTGCTTTAATTCTTCGCAGAGCTGCACAGAACGTTTACACTGCCATACAACAGCATTGTGCAAAGGCTTACCATTTTTATCCCACAGCACAAACGTTTCACGCTGATTGGAAATGCCGATACCTGAAATTTTATTTTTATCAAATCCTTTTTCAGTAAACTGCTGCAGGCATTTTTGCACTGAAGCAAGTACATTTTCATAAATCACTTCAGGTTCCTGTTCTACAAAACCATTGTCGGTATAATGAGTAAACAAAGGTTCAGAACCTTTGGCAACAGCCTGCCCGTTTTCATCAAAGATTAATGACTTAGTGGAGCTAGTACCCTGATCGATTGCTAAAATATATTTCTCAGACATTGTTTTATTTTTTTCTCACAGATTTAATTATGAACACAAATTTATTTCTGTAATCATTTACTGAATTTGTTCAATAGAATTACTAAACGTATAAGTTTGCGACGCAACAGAAGCAATATTGAAATACAAATGCCGGTCGCACAAAAAAAATCACTCCTTCTTCTCTACCATCTTATCAATAATAACAGCAAGCAAAATTACAGCACCTTTCACTACCTGCTGCCAGAAAGGCGAAACATTCAGAAGCACTAAACCATTGTTCAGCACACCAATAATCACCGCACCCATAACGGTTCCCCACACACTGCCTTTACCTCCGTTTAAAGATGTACCGCCAATTACAACAGCAGCAATAGCATCCAGTTCATAACTGATACCGGCATTGGGTTGTGCAGAATCAAGTCGTGCAGTAACAATAATTCCACCAAGAGCAGCCAACGCACCAGCAATGGAATAAACAGTGATCTTAACTTTATTGATATTAATACCGGATAGCTTTGCAGCTTGCTCATTTCCTCCAATTGCATAGATGTACCTTCCTATTTTTGTTTTTTGTGTAACAAACACTGCAATCAACACAACTATTGCTGCAATCCAGACAGGAACAGGAATGCCCAGCCATGAACCAGAGCCAATAAAGGCAAACGATTTACCAAGATTACTGATTGGATGACCTTTTGTATATAACATCGTGAAACCTCTTGCAATGGTTAACATAGCAAGGGTTGCCACAAAAGGAGGTACGTTAAATTTTGTAATGGTGAATCCGTTGAACCAACCAAGCAACCATCCTAAAATCAATCCACCGAGCATTGCACCAAGCAAAGTAAAACCGATAAAAAGATTGCCTGCCGGAACTTCAATTCCATTTTTGAGCAAACCGGCAGTAACGGCGCCACACAAGGCAAGTACAGAACCAACCGACAGGTCTATACCGGATGTAAGTACAACTAACGTCATACCAGTAGCAATACAAATATTGACAGCAATCTGCCGCATTACATTCAATCCATTATCAGCCGTAAAGAATTTATCAGTGAGTATACTGAGAACAATGCAAAGGATAACCAGTGCGATGAGCGACTGAAATCGTTTTAATGAAGTTGACCCGATCGTAAGCTTTGCTGTCATTATACTGTTTCTTTTTTATGAATGGCATGAGTTAATATTCCTGCTTCGGTAGCTTCTTCAATTGGAATGGAGGCTGTAATTTCTCCTTCGCACATCACCAGCACACGGTCAGATACAGCAAGTATTTCAGGTAACTCAGATGAAACCATGATGATACTCATTCCTTCATCTGCCAATGTTTTCATTAGTTTGTAGATTTCAGCTTTTGCGTTGACATCAATTCCTCTTGTTGGTTCATCGAGCAATAATATCTGCGGATTGGTAGCTAACCATTTTGCAAGAACAATTTTTTGCTGGTTACCACCACTGAGATTTTTTGCAAGATTTTTTTCGGAAGAAGTTTTAATCGCCAACCTACTGATATAATTTGACGAAAGTGCTTTTTCCTTTTTCTTACTCAGCAGCAACCCCCACTTTTCGATTTGCTTCAACACTGTAAGACTGATGTTCGATTGAATATTCTGGTTGAGAATAAGACCATGCAATTTCCTGTCTTCCGGCACCAGTGCAATACCTGATGCAATTGCATCGGACGGCGTTTTGATTTTACAATACTTGCCCCTCACCATCACTTCGCCTGAAGAGTTTTTTGGATGAAGACCAAAGATGCATTCCATAAGTTCTGTTCTTCCTGCACCCATCAAACCATACACGCCAAGTATTTCGCCTTTGTGCAATGAAAGAGAAACATCTTTCAGTATATAAGAAAAGCGAAGTAGTGGATGTTTAAGGCTTATTTTTTTAACAGTGAGAATTTCTTCCGCATGGTCAATCGTCTTACCGCTTTTTTCAAGATTCAATTTGCGGCCGGTCATTTTCTGAATGAGATCATCCTGTGTTACATCGGCTATATTTCCTTCGTCAACCGAAGCACCATCACGCAGCACAACAAAACGATCAGCAATCATAAACAACTCTTTCAGCTTGTGCGAAATGTATGCAATGGTTTTCCCTTCTGCTTTGAGCTGACCGATAATTGAAAAAAGATTCTCCACTTCTTTATCGCTAATGGCAGAGGTTGGTTCATCCATAATAATCACTTCAGCATTTGTGTGTAATGCTTTTGCAATTTCAACCAGCTGCTGCTGACCAACTTTCAGTTCAGCAATTTTTGTATCAGGATCAATATGAAGATTCAGGCGGTAAAGTAAAACAGAAGTTTGTTTATTCATCTGCTTTTTATCCACCATGCCCAGCATATTGGTGATTTCACGTCCCAAAAAAATATTCTCAGCAACAGATAAATATGGAACAAGGTTTAATTCCTGGTGTATGATTGCAATACCAGCAGCCTCTGCTTCTTTTGTGTTTGCAAACTGAACTTTCTTTCCGTTTAGCCAAATCTCTCCTTCATATTGTGTATGAACACCGGAAAAAATTTTCATGAGCGTTGATTTGCCTGCACCATTTTCTCCAATGATGGCATTTACTTTGCCGGGATGCAACTGCATATTTACATCCGACAACGCTGTAACTCCTGAAAACTGTTTGGTAATATGTTTTGCTTCAAGCATTATTGCACAATTTGAAGACGTACAGGCAGCAGTTCCAATCCCTGCCAGTGAATATGTTCTTTATTCAGTTCAATTGCTGCCACCACATTTACTTTATCACCTTTCTTTATCGATGTTTTAAACGAAGGAATAATTGTTGCCCGGATGATTTTATTCAACTCTTCTGAAATACTGTTCAGGTCGGATGTGTTTGGAAAATCTTTTACCTGAACCAAACCCGATGCATCACGAACAGCATTACCATAAATAAATTCTGTTGCCAGCAATACATTCAGTACAGAATCAGCACTTGGTGCTATGAGCAATATTTCATCTTCTTTCACTTCACTTACAGTTGCATTTAATTTTACCAACGCATAACGGTAATTACCAATTGCCAGGGCATTGGTTTGTTTGCTGATGGCCGTTTCCGGGTTTTTAGTAACAGCATCAATCAGCGAAAGCAAATCAACCGCACTGTCGATTTTTGCTGGCATTTTTTCGTTCCATAATTTCTTACTGAATTCAGCCGCATTAAACGTTGACACAACGATATTTTTTTTGTCGCTCAGTTTCCGGAAGTACACTGATTTGTATGCAAGCAATGCAACAGCAACCAACAACAAACTATATTTTATGTATTTGTTCACCGTCATTATTTTTTTCCGTAAGCAATATAATCGCCGATATTTTTAGCAGTAACCAGTTCAACTGCTACAGGAACTTTCTGTGGAAAATCTCTTCTGCCCTTTATATATTCATCAGCATATTCTGCTGCTGTTTCTGCCATTACTTTTGGAAACTGCATACCCGTTGCTGCAACTTTATTGTCTTTGATTGATGTAATCACATCTTCTGCCCCATCAAAACCAAACACTTTTACTTTACCGGCTTTTCCTGCAGAAAGTAATGCCTGGTAAGCGCCAAGCGCCATTGCATCGTTTCCGCAGAACACTCCATCAATATTCGGGTGCGCCTGTAAAATTGATTCCATCACTTCCATGGCTTTGTTCTGATCAAAGTCGGCACTTTGCTGCGCAACCATTTTAAATTCTTTATACTGATCAACCACACTGTGAAATCCTTTACTTCTTGCCCATGTATTATTATCACCCACTAATCCAAGCAATTCAACGTACACACCTTTTTTATTGAGCTGTTGTGTAAAATATTTACCAATCGAAACAGCACCGGAATAACTGTCGCTTAAAATCTGTGATGTAGCAGTGTTGAGTGAGTTGATTTCCCTGTCCATACAAAAAACAGGAATACCGGCATCTTTTGCTTTCTGTACATTGGCAACAGAACCATCTGCATCAGTTGAGTTAAAAAGAATGGCATCAAACCCGGCAACAATGATATTTTCAAAATGATCGCTTTCTAATGCAGTGTTGTTTTGCGAATCAAAAATCCGTGCATCATAACCCAATGCCTTTGCTTTGGCTGCAGCTGTTTCTGCAAGGAAAACAAACCATGGATTATTAAGCGTGGAAACAACAACAGCTATTTTCTTCTTTTTATTCTGACCGGAATTATTTGTACAACCTACTACAAAAGATGACAGCAATACAACCAGGAGAAGAAGTTTGTAAGAATATTTTTTCATTGATGGCATCCTCTTTAACCGTTTTATTTTACTTGTGTGATGCGTAATGCGAGGTAAGGTTTTAAGGGCAATCTCACCCGCTGCATCTTGTTATCATAAAACCTGTAATCTGTTAATTCGCCCAATGTAAATTCCTGGTTCACCGGTTGCACCGTCATTTCCCATGTATCAATAATTTCGAGTTTGAATTTCATTCCTGCTTTTGGTTTTTCAAACTGTGCATTTCTTGCCGGCAGATTAAACAACCAGCTATCATTGATTTCTTTTCCAAAATAAATAAGGTACACACCTTTACCTGTTGTAGCAGTGCGCATATCCCTGCTTACATCAGCAGGTTCAAGTGGCGCAGGATTTTCTTCCAGTATTTTACGGAGAAAAGCAGCACGCTTCCAGCTTTCCCCTCTGAAGTATCCACCCTTAGCCCAGAAAATAGTATCGGTATTTCCATGATACATGTAAGCTTCGCCATGTGTTACATAAGTGCCTCCAATTATTCCCATCCACATGAGGTAAGTCATTTCTTCCGCACTGTATCGTCCCCAGCGTTGTTTTAAATTTCCTTCATAACCCACTTCATCATAAATAACCGGCTTGTAATATGCATTACGAAGAATAGATGCAGCACCCCAATTCATAACCGGTGCTTCATCCTGTATGCTTGCATGCGTAAACTCCGGCATCCAGTATTCAATATATTTTGCAGTACTTCCATGAATAGATAACAGGTGATGATACGGATCTGCATGATTGATTTCTTTGGTCAACGTAATCCATTCATCATGTGTTTTTGTTTTCACCAGATCCCACTCATTAGCAACCGACCACCACACATTCCTGAACGATGAAAGTCGTGTCGTGATGTAATGTATATATTGAAAATTTACATCCATCGGCATTGCGTCAAAGCCCCACCTTCCTTTATCGTATGGATGAAAAAGAATCATGTCAACTTCAATGCCCAGTTTCTGCAATTCATCAATCTGCTGTTCAAGTTTTGCAAAAAATGCTGGATTGAATTGTGTGAAATCCCATTTATCTTTTGTTGAAGCAGATGCAGTTTTTAATTGGAACGGATAGATAGATGGTTCTTCCACAACCAAATCATAATTCTTGGGAAACACACACATTCTTACTTTATTGAAACCACTTTTTGCAAATGATTCCAATGTCATTTGCTGCAAACCTTCACTCATGTGATTCCAGGCATAAGCAGTTGTACCCACAGGATAAAATGTTTTGCCATCAGCATAACTGAAATGATACATATTGCTGACAGCAACAGGGCCATGATTTGCTGAAGATGGGCTTACACATTCAAAACTCCCCTGCTTGTTATTCAAAGATTTGATATTGCTGCTGGTTTTATATTTCCAATTGCCGGTTTTTCCCGGCATAAACCGAATACGGAATGTTGTACCACCATCATAAAAACCGTTTACAGTAATGGCTGTATCAGCATTGCTGAAAACAGCTGATAACTTTACATCACTGAAAGGATTGCCCTTTACTTCACTATTCAACACAACTTCAAAGCGTCCCCATTGTTCTGTTTTGTTTTGAGCTACAGAATAAAAAGACAACAATAATAAAAGGCAGATGATGTTAAAACGTACAGCAATCATTTTCCTTTTTTTACGGCATCATTTTTTTTGCCTGTTCCGAAATTCCTTCCGCACTTATTCCGTAATGTTTGAATATTTCAACCTGTGAACCACTCACCGTGTATTCATCAGGAATACCCATAATTTTAAACGGTTTGTAATAACCATTCTGCAACAGGTAAGAAGCACATGCTTCACCTAGCCCGCCATTTACACTATGCTCTTCAACTGTAATGATCGCTTTTACTTTTCCTGCAAGTGCAGAAAGCAATTCCGTATCGAGCGGCTTAATTGTATGCATACTTACCACTGTTGCATTAATGCCGCTTTCTTTCAGCAATGCTGCAGCCTTTACTGCCGGATCAACTGTTTCACCATTGGCGATGATAGCTATATCATCTCCTTCAGTAATCACTCTTCCTTTACCAAAAGCAAAAACTTCATTGCTGTTTTCTTTCAGCAAGGGCATTACTTTTTTACCGAAGCGTAGATAAACGGGTTGTTTACTTTCAGCAGCAAGTATTGTTGCCTGCTCGGTTTCATAATTATCAGCAGGAGCAACAATGATAATATTGTTGATAGCACGTAATGCTGCAAAATCGTGCAGACTGTGATGTGTGCTTCCCAAAGCACCATAACTAACACCGGCACTGATACCAACTACAGTAACAGGATGATCGCTGTAACAAATATCATTTTTGATTTGCTCCAGTGACCTTGCCGTTAAAAAACATGCAGGTGATACCGCAAATACTTTTTTATCACATGAACCAAGTCCTGCGGCTACACCAACAAGGTTCTGTTCTGCAATACCCACTTCAACAATCTGCTTCGGAAACTTTTTACCAAACGGAACAAGTTTTCCTGAACCTCTTGAATCGCTTGTTACAGCAATGATGTTCTGATCAGTTTCTGCCAAACGCTGCAGTGTTTCTGAAAACACATCCTGGTTTGGTTTATCTCCTCCCGGAATAATATTTATTTGTTCTGCCATTATTTTAATTTTCTCTCACTGATTCTAAAATACTTCTCACAGATTATACAGATTAACACAGAAATGCTTTGTTAATCATGTAAACTTGTGAGGATTTCATCAAGTTCACTTATCGCCTGCTCGTACTGTTCTTTATTAGGAACTCCATGATGCCACTTAACTTCATTTTCCATGAAGCTCACTCCTTTTCCTTTGGTTGTATGCGCAATTACCATAGATGGTTTCCCTTTTTCAAACGGTAGTGCTGCAAAAGTTGCTGTCAAAGCTTCCACATCATTACCATCAACTTCACGAACTGCCCAGCCAAAAGCTTTCCATTTTTCATCCAGCGGATCAGTATTACACACATCAGCAGTAGGGCCTGTTATCTGTAATGTATTCTTATCAACAATAGCGCATAAGTTGTCGAGCTTGTAATGCGCAGCTGATAATGCAGCTTCCCAGTTACTTCCTTCGGGCAACTCACCATCACCCATCAATGTAAACACCCGGTAATCTTTCTGATCAAGTTTGGCAGCAAGTGCTGTACCTACGCAAATAGGCAAACCATGCCCCAATGCTCCGGTGTTTTGCTCCACTCCATTTACTTTACGTGTTGGATGACCAATGTATTTCGATTGGTATTTGCACAGTGTATTCAGATCTTCTGCCGGAAAAAAACCTTTGTCGGCCAGTACAACATATAAAGCTTCAACACAATGCCCCTTGCTTTGTACGTAACGGTCACGGTCGGGCGATGTAAAGTTTTGTGGCGATACATTCATCACTTTATTGTACAACACATTCAGGATATCTGTACTCGACAAACTTCCTCCTGTGTGTCCGGCTTTGGCACCCACAATGTATTTGAGTATTTTTTTACGGTACTCGGCTGATTTTTTCTTCAGTTCATTTGTATTCATATCTTATTCTCCCACAGATTTCTCAGATTAACACAGATAAGTTGAACGATTAAATATGATTGTAGGTTTCCCAACCTAAATAGTTTTCAAATGCTTCTTTTAAAATGCCTGCTGTTTTACTTGCATTCATCACTACATGATGTTCAAATCCATTACGGCAAACATATTTCATGAGGCCCTGCAGATCGTTGATCTGTGCAACAGCCCTGTTGCCAAATGTTTTCAATTCATCATTGGTTAATTCGCCTTCACCCACATAAGCTTTGATGATGCCTTTGCAATCATCGGTACTGATACGGCCGAAGGTTAATGGCATTGCAGGTGTGCGGCCATCCAGAGCACCATAGGTATTTTCAGTTCCTACAGTTGTTCCAAGAATCGGTGCTGTGCTGATAGTAATATCAGGTAAAAATGATTTAGCCCAGTTACCACAATGGAACAATACGCATTTTGTATCATCATCAGCATAGTTATTATTCCAGTCAACCAGTGCAGAAGGTGAACCACTTGCAAGCTGCATAGCATACATACTGAGCGTACCTGTTACATCCACTTCGCATGCAGAAGGCAACATGTTTTCACTCATCATACTCATGCTTGTACAAACATTACAACCATAGTTTTGCTGCAGTGAAGTCCAGCATTGAATAGCAGTTGCATCAAGTGAATTAGCTGCCATAAAATCAGCCAGCACCACATCTAATTTTGCAATCTGCACCAATCGGTCATTGGGTGTTAAACCAGTATTGGTATATGCATGAATTTTTTCCAGCTTCTCTTTAACAGATTTATCATCTGCAGTTAACTTATTAGCGTTGCCGAGGATTTCACTCAGGTCGACTGTTGTAACTGAAATACCATTGCGCTGCAGAATTTTTTCGCTGTAACGTACTGTATTGAAAGCTCCGGGCCTTGCACCTACAGCACCAATACGAACTTTACGCATACCTTTTACCACACGACAAACAGCTATAAATTCTTTAAGGTCTTTGATAAATGATTCATCTGTTGGACGAACCACATGTTTTGTTGTTAATGAATATTTGATACCAAACTGATACAGGTTATTGCATACAGAAATTTTTCCGCACCAGGCATCTCTCCTGTTCACCACATCCAGTTTGCCCAAATCATCAGGATAACCCTGGATGAGCACCGGTACATTCAGCCCCGACCATTTGATGGTTTCAGCAACACCTTTTTCATCACCAAAATTTGGAAGTACCACAAGAATACCATCAATCTGTTCTGCATGTTGCTTAAACAACGCTGCACATTTCTGTGCTTCAGCAAATGTTTCCACACCGCCAAGTTTTGTATCTGCATCACTTAACATGATGGGTGTAATGCCCAGCTTCTTAAAAAGATCCAGTATTTCTGTTCTTGCTTCTGAAACTAATTTATCAGGAAAAAAATCCCTGTTACCAATGATCACACCTAATGTGGACTGCTTGTAATGATTTGTGCTCATAATATTAATTTGCTATGATTAATTCAATTTCATTATCCCTGAATACCTTTTTATGTTTTTCATCAATATCTTCATCTGTAATGATATAATCAATGAGTGATAATGCTCCAAGACTTGCAAATGCTGCTTTGCCCATTTTGGTTGAATCAGCAATTAAATAAGTTGTTTCAGCTGCTTCAATCATTGCTTTCTTCACCACAATATCACTGATGCCCGGATAAGTTAAACCTGCTTTTAATGAAATGCCTGCTGTAGCAAGAAAGAGTTTCTGTACGTTAAGACCTTTAAAAAAATCGGCTGCTTTCTGACCTGTAAGCGATAAAGTGGGTGGTTTAAATTCACCGCCTGTTACAATTACTTCAATGCCGGGTTCTGCACCAAGCATCATCGCAATATTCAAGGCATTGGTAATTACGGTGAGGTTTTTCATGCCTTTCAGTTTCTTTGCCACTTCTGTTGCAGTAGAACCTGAATCAAGAATGATGGTGTCACCAGCTTCAATAAACTCCAGGCATTTGTTGGCGATCTTTTCTTTCTTGTCCATATTCTCCTGGTGTGCAAGCGAAAAAGCCTGTACCTGGTCTTTTACATTTTTGATGTAAGCACCGCCATGTTCACGGGTAATTAAACCATCGCTTTCCAATTTTTCGAGATCCTGCCTGATCGTTACTTCAGTTACTTTAAAGAGTTTGGCCAGATTCAGCACCTTGGCTGAGCCATCCTCTTTCAGCAATTCAATGATTTTTTCTCTTCGGTTTCCTGGAAGCATAAAACAAAAGTATAGTCCAAATATAGAAAACAAACGCAGACAAACGAAAGAAAACGAAAATATTTATTTCGATTTTCTTTGATTTAAAGCTGATTTTGGCAAAAAAACCAAAATAAAGCTGTTTTGTGGTCTGTTCCTGACTATTCGCTTTTACTCCTGGAACACTTTTTTGAGGTAAGCTGTATTGGCACCATAATTATACTTGGTATCGGTTGGTTTTTTGGCATCACGGCTGCGTTCAATAACCAGCCATCCGCTCCAACCCATTTCATCCAGTGTCTTTTTCACTTTGTACATATCGATCTGCGGATCGTTCTGCAGCCACACACTGTCTTTATTGGTGGCATGAATCATACTGATGCGGTCTTTGCCTAAAATTTTTAATTCGCTGATGAGATCCCTTCCTTCTTTCAACGGGTTGGAAAAGTTGAAATAGATTTTGATATTGGGAGAACCGATTTCTTTCAGCAACTGTACTTCTTCTTTTGCACTCAATGATGTTTCAATGCTGATGATGATACCTGCAGCTTCAGCCATTCTACCCACTACTTTTAAACGGGCAACAACAGAATCACGAACAGAAGGATTTTTTTTGATATCACATTGCACACCTAATGGAAGGAAACCATATTTCACATTCATCAGTTTCATGGTTTTGATACAGTCTTCAATACTGCGGATGTATTCTTCTCTTCCGCAAAACGATTGTGCATAATAACCCGTCATTGCAAGACAAAAGATTTCCACTTTATTTTCCTTCGCAGTTTTCAGGAATTGATTGCGCACAGTATCATTCAGCAACTGGTTATCAAATGTTGGTCTTGTACCAAGTCCGCCCATATCCACTTCTACTCCATCAGCTTTTAGTTGAGCAGTTAATGTAATAGCACCAAGCTTTTGACGCTTGAGAAGCATCAGGTCGATCAATCCAATTTTATAGCGTTGATTGTTTCTTGCCTTTTCAATTTCTTCAGCAAATACACGTTCAAGATTTTCAAATCCATGAATAGCATTGGCTGGAAGCTTTTCACCATTATCTCCAAACACATACAAACTCTTTTCAGGTTCGATCGTGATTTTTGATTCATCTATTTTTCCTTCTGTATCCTGTACTGCGTTCAAATTCAGGTTCAGGTATTTTGCCATGAAATTGTAAACAGCAATACGTTTATTAATTCCGAAATCATGTTTTTCTTCAGGCAAATGCACATTCGAAACATTTTCCTGTTTGCCATACCAGCTGTACATTTTCTGCAGGTAAAGAAAATCATGTTCAGGCATACGGTCAGTCCAGTCGCCACCATCACTTACAATCAACTGCGGACGTGGTGCTGCCATTGCTGCCAGTTCCACATTATCCGTTCTTCCTCCGCAGCTGTGAATATCCATTCCACTTTCACAAGGGCAACCACCATAGAAATAGGATGAAAGCGAAACAACAGGTGCAGAAAATTTAATACGGTCATCCAATGCAGTCATCAACACAGTATGACTTCCTGCTCCTGAACCACCGGTCATTGCAACACGACTTGTATCTGCATCTTTTTGTGCCAGTAAATAATCAAGAATACGAATGCTTCCCAATGCATGGATGGTCATTGATAAACTTCTGCGATGATCTTCGGGTTTAAACTGCAACAACGATTCGCCCCATGCAAACAAATCATAACTGAAAGCCATTGCTCCCATTTTTGCCAACGCTGCACAACGGTGCTGACAATCGGAACGGTAACGTTGTTTTTCCCAATGCCCATCAGGATTTAATATCACAGGAATTTTTCCCTTATATTTCAACGGTTTGTATAAAGAACCATTCACCCACAAGCCGGGTAAAATTTCAATTGCAATATTTTCAACTGTATAACCATCAAATACACGTTTGGGCGTAATGATTGGTTTGCTGTTGGGCATTGCAGGAAGATGTGTTAATTGCAATGCTTCTTTTAAACAAGGTTTCAGATCCTGTTTACGTTTTTCCCATTCATCCAATGTTTTGTATTGTGCTGCAATACGGTCTAATTCAGCCCAGCCATCTTCAACAGACCAGCGGTAATATTCATACACACTGAGTTTATACTGTTTATCTTTTTCTTTCTTTGCTTTCAGTTCAAGCGGCTTCAGGATATTATCCAGTGTTACCTCCACATCAGGCCTGTATTTCCATTCGGCATAAGTTACCTTCTTATTTACGACCATACTATCTGCATACTTGATCGTGATGCCATATTTTTTCTGCACATCATTCAATACTTCTTTTAATGGTTTGACGTATTGATTGTCTGTATTGAGTTGCGCTGATACAGGTATGTAAAAAATAAAAAGTAAAAAGTAAAAAATGAGACAGGCTGATAATTTCAACTTATTTTTTTTGATTTTTCCATTCATTTCTTTCTTGTTTTAAAATTATAAATGCCTGTTTTTCTTCCAGCTGCTGAACAACAAATTTGGTGCAAGTTCAGGTTTTGGAAAAAACAGACTGGCAAAATATCCAACCCCAATTACAATCAGGTGACTATAAACACCGAGCATGAGTTTGTGATGAGTGAAATTAAAATCTCCCAAGTCAAGCAAAAGCTTTGGATTTTTAACACCAATGGGAGTACTGGTAAGAAAAGCCCATGCTGTAAAAAGTATGCAGGCTATGATGCCGATGTTAACTCCCTGCCTGTTTGCTCTAGCACTGAATAATCCCAACAGGAAAATCCCAACAATGCCTCCTGAGAAAATTGCATATATGGTAAAGATTACACCCAACACTCCTTCATTACCTGTAACAAGATACAATGCCCCGATTGCAATGGAAATCAAGCCTGAAACAACTACAAATGTTTTACTCATCAAAAGGTATTCTGAATCTGCACGGCCAGGACGGAACTTTTTATAATAATCTTCCATACCTACAGCAGCGAGTGAATTTAAGTCGGCACTGAGACTGCATATAGCAGCAGAAATTAATGCAGCAACAATAAAACCAATAATGCCCGTTGGCAGCTGTGTCATGATAAAATGAGGAAATACAGCCTCAGCCTTCATCTCTTGAGGCAATGCATTTTGTTTGTAAAAAACAAAAAGTGCTGTACCAATAAGCATAAAGATGGTCCAGATTGGAACTGTTAAACTGATTCCAAGCAAAGAAGCCTTTTCGGCAGCTTTATCTGTTTTCGCAGTAAGATAACGCTGCACAACTGTTTGATCAGTTCCGTATTTCTGGATTGCATAAAAAGCCCCGTTGATGATCATTACAATTAATGTGAGCTGCGTAAATTTAATATCATAAGGCCCAAAGCCAGTACGGTTATTTTCAGTCGCAACTTTTATTGCTTCAGGAATTCCTCCTTTAATTGAAAACAATAAAACAGCAAGGCAAATAATACCACTTGCAAACAACATAAAACCCTGGAATACATCCAGCCAAATGACAGCCTGCATTCCTCCCTTGAGATTGACCATTACCAATACAAACCCAATGACAGCGAGAATAATAAACGGGCTGATAGTTGTCATTTCGTGAATAGCCACTGCAATTAAAAACAAAACTGTTCCCATTCCGGCAAACTGCCTTATGATAAACGACGATGAACTATAATACCGGGCAAATCCACCAAAACGTTTTTCAAAATATTCGTAAGTACTTAGGCCGATTACTTTACGAAAAAGCGGAACAATAAACCAGATCGTTCCTAATAAAACAACCGGCACCATTAAACCCTGCACCAATAAAATCCAGTTGCTGGTATAACCCTGTGCCGGATAACCAAGAAATGTTACACTGCTGATTAAGGTTGATAATAACGACAAACCAAGTGCCCAGGCAGGAAAATTCCCTTTTGACAAAAAATATTTCTCAGTTGTATTTTGCTTTTTGGCAAAACGGAAACCGAGGTATAATGTTATACCAAGAACAATTAGAATAATTAAGTAATCAATAAAGTGCAAGTGATCCATACAATCGTTTTTTATCTCTCACAGATTTTACAGATAACACAGAAAAAAATCTGTGAACAACTGTGCAACCTGTAAACTCTATTCAAATATCTTTTTAACTTCTTCTGCCAAAGGATAACTGCCGGGCTTTACAGTAATAAACCATTCACCTGCTTTCATCTGCACCACTCCCCTGCTTAATTCATTTACAGGAATGAGCTGATAAATATTCATTTCATGAAACAAAGCCATGGCTGAAGAACCACCTTCAACCAATACTTCTTTTACTTGATTTTGTTGCAGCAGTTTCTTTACCACTTTCGCCATTACAGAACGAAGCGTTACCGCTGTTGTTCCTGCTGGGATTTTTGCTGCATCAAAACCAACAATGATTTTCTGTTCCCTGTTAATCATCTCTTTGCAATGCAAAAACCATTGCTCATCTTCCTCTCCTGTTATCAGCTTTTCACTGAGGTATGCAACTACCTGCTTTTTTTCAGCAACAGCTTTTACATAATTTACCGACTGATCATAGGCTGTGCCACACACATACATAAAAGGTGCTTGCAACTGTAGCTGCGGCTGATTTCTTTGCTGATACTTTTTTGCAAGAAGCGCTGTATAAAAATCACCAGCCCCTGCAAGTACAAAAGCTGAATCAACTTTATCAGCCCATTGCTTCACATCAGCTTCAGTAGATGCTTCTCCAACAAAAATTTTATCGGCAGACAATTCATCTGTCGATTTTACAACTGCAACAGATGCATCATTCAATATCTGTTCAACAAACGAACTCTTTGCAGGAAATTCAGGATCGGCTGCAAAACCTGTTTCAGCAACAGGCATACCCTGCACATAATAAATTCCGTTGCTGATAATTCTTCCCAATGAAGGATTGGCAGGCAATACAAATGCTTTTGTTAATCCTGCAAGTTTCATCTGCAGTTTCAGTTCGTTTGTAACATAGCCACGCAGAACTGAATCAATTTTTTTATAAATGAAAACAGGTTTTAATTCCAGCACCTGTTTTAAAGCCGTTGAAGTAATTTCTAAAGCTTTTTCTTTTTCAAACGAACGGCTGTCAGTTGATACAATCAGCACATCTGCAGTTGTTGCAGTAACATCACCTGTGCTAAGTTCAGCTGTCAGTCCGTAACGCAGACTGATACCAGCCAACTCAGCTGCACCTGTAAAATCATCTGCAATAACGGCTATCATTTATTTATGCTTTGACAGTTGTACCGCACTTTCAATTGCAAATATCATTGCATCTGCACTGGCAATTCCTTTTCCGGCAATTTCAAATGCAGTTCCATGATCAACTGATGTGCGTATAATTGGAAGACCTAATGTAATGTTCACACCTTTCACACTATCCATCTGTTGTTTTTCTGCATTCCATTTAAAGCCTGCAAGTTTAAACGGTATATGTCCCTGGTCGTGATACATTGCCACAACTCCACCGTATGCACCCATTGCTGCTTTTGCAAACATGGTATCAGGCGGCACAGGTCCTTCCACATCATAACCCAAACGTTTTGCTTCTTCAATTGCAGGAGCAATCTCTTCAATATCTTCTGTACCAAACAAACCATTGTCACCTGAATGCGGATTCAAACCGGCAACACCAATTTTTAAATTTGTTTTTCCCAAACGTTTTAATCCATCAACAATCAGTTCTATCACCTGCACAATACGTTCCTTCTTCACCAGGTCGCAAGCCTGCCGCAGCGATACATGCGTACTTACATGAATCACATTGATGTTATCTTCCACCAGCAGCATTGCATATTTTTTTGTATTGGTGAAATGCGCATAAATTTCTGTGTGACCTGCAAAATGATGACCAGCTTCATTGATTGATTTTTTGTTGATAGGTCCTGTAACAGTTCCATCAACTTCATTTGCAAGCGCCAGTTCAATTGCTTTTTTCACAGCCTGGAACGATGCTTCACCACACATAGCATCAATTTTACCAAACTGCAATTTGCTGATATCAGTAATATTCAAATCAAACACATCAATTGTACCCAACACAAATTTTGCATCGGCTACTTTTGAAACAGCATTCACTTTTGCATTGAGATGAAGCAAATCAATAATCTGCTGAAACACCACAGCATCACCAACAAGCAATGGCTTACAGATTTCATGAATATGCGGTTGCAATAATGCTTTCACTCCTATTTCCGGTCCTATACTTGCCGGATCACCCATTGTAATTGCGAGAATTGGTTTACTCATTTCATCTTTATTTTTAAAACCCCGTCAGCGGTTGAAAACCCTGACGGCGGTTTATGTCGTACTGTTTTTTGTAATCAGCTTTTGTGCTTGTTAATTACTTCTGTTGCGTCGCACACTTGTACGGCAACAACTCTATTTAACTTTTATAGAGTATCAACAGTGTTTGATTGTAGCACTGTAAGTTTTTCAATCAAACCTGCGGCTTCTTCCTTACTTAAATTCTGCAGCGGAGGCATTACATATTCCTCACACAAACCTTTGCTGCGCATCAATACTTTCAATGCCCATAAACTTTCGCCTAATGTTTTTCCAGCTTGATAAAGATTGCCATACACATCACTCAGCTTCTGCATTTCATAAGCTTTTGTATGATCTCCTTCTTCAACAGCATTCAGCATCTGTTCATAAATTTCAGGAAGCAGGTTACCTGTACTTGGAATCAATCCATCACTTCCTCCAATCAATGCATCCGCCGATTTTGCTGCCCAGCCAAGAAAATGCCCGAAGTCTTCACGATCCTTCCACAATTCAAGTGATTGTTTTAAACGTTCATCACTGCGTTCAGAATCTTTTGCAGCAATAATATTCGGGTGATGACTTAACTCATCAATCAGCTGCAACGGAATACTCATGTGCGTGGTTGCAGGAATATTGTAAATAATTAACGGCAACGGAACAGCATCAGCGAGTGTTTCAAAATAAACTTTCATCTGTGTTTCCGTCAATGCATAATACGAAGGTAAAGTCGCTGCCAAAGCATCTACAGCATGATCAGCACAAAACTTTGCAAACTCAATTGATTCAGCAACAATGTTGGATGAAATACCGGCATATAAAACAGTACCCGCTTGTTTATTTTTTTCGGCAGCAATCACATACTGTTCTTTCAACTCTGTTGAAATGGATGCGGATTCACCTGTAGTACCAAGAATAAACGGAGAAACCTTATGTGTGTAAAACTGCTGAAATATTTTTTGTACTGCAATCTCATCAATTTGATATGCAGCTGTTAAAGGTGTTACAGCCGGAACAATGACCCCTGTAAACTTTTTATTCTTCTTCATCAATAAGCTGATTTAAAAATTGCCACTGCATCTTCTTCCTTAATTTCTCTCGGATTATTTTTCAGCAGCCTTTGTATTTTCATTGCTTCCTGTGCCATTTGCGGAATAGTTTCTTCTTTCACTCCCACTTCCCTCAACGTTGAAGGAATGCCACAGGCAGCATTTAACTCTTTAATTTTTGCAACACCTGCTTTTGCAGTAGCCCATGCATCACTCTGCCGTTCACAACCTAATGCTACTGCAACATCTGCATAACGTTCAGGCGAAGCAACAATGTTGTATTCCATTACATAAGGCAGCAGCACTGCATTGGATAAACCATGTGCAAGGTGATACATGCTTCCCAAAGGATATGACAATGCATGAACACCTGCAGTATTAACCGGTCCAAGACAAAAACCTCCGTATAAACTTCCCATCGCTACTTTTTCCCTTGCTTCAACATCCGATCCGTTTTTAACTGCAGTAACAATGTTTGATGCAATTAAGCGCATGCCTTCGTATGCAAACATATCAATGAATGGCTGTGCGAATTTGTTGGTGTAAGCTTCCAGGCAATGTGTTAACGCATCCATGCCTGTTGCAGCTGTAATGGAAGGAGGAACAGAAACCGTCAGTAACGGATCAATATACACCACATCAGGAACCAAAAACGGACTGATGATTCCTTTCTTCTGGTTATCTGCATCATCAACCAGAATTGCATTGGGCGATACTTCACTTCCTGTACCTGAAGTAGCAGGCACACAGATTAATTTTTTTGTTCTTCCCTTCAGCAAACCAATCCCAACATAATCTCTTAATTGCTGTTGATTGTCTAATTGTGCAGCTACAAGTTTTGCCACATCCAGCACACTTCCGCCACCAATACCAATCACCACATCCGGATTAAATGGCTCCACTTTTTTCATCAGCTTTTCAAAATCACTGAAGTAAGGTTCGGCAACAATCGAAGTATCAATCATCACTTCAATTGATTGTTGTTTGAAAACAGCAACAAATTCATTGACGGTTTTCAGCAACGGTTCAATGGTTGCAACAAATATTTTTGAAGGATGATCTGCAAGTACATCATCAGCCAGTTGCGGCAATGTGCCATTGCCAACCACTAACTTACCGGGAAAAATAATTTTGAATGGATTGACAGACATATTGATCGTTTAATAAATCTTTTCAGAAAAGTTAACCGGAATCAGTGAAGGAATATCCACCTGTTTAATCTGCAACCTGTCGCACCACATCTGGAAACGATCATAAATCAGGTCAAGCGTTTTGCGCTGATCAGGTGTTAACTTGGTTGCAACTGCACGACTGATTGTACGTACAGGCAATCCACGTTTCTGCAAAAAGTATTTTGAACTCATTGGGTAAGCCACATGAATCAACGGATCAACACTTGTTAATTGTTCCTGCAGCCATGCAACATCATCCTGCTTTTCTGGATTGGTTGCATTATTCACCATCCACACCATTACTTCGGGATAAAAGTTTCCTGAAATAGATGACATTCCTTTTGCGCCCTGCAGCATACTGAAATGTGTATTGGGTGTATGTGCATCATAAAACTCAAGCTTTGTATTGCCTGTTTCTTTCAGCACATCTAATTTGTCTTTTACATTTTCATGCGTGATGGATGTATCCTTATGATAAATTAAACGATTTGCAGAAAGTAACTGGCGGAATGTATCAGCAGGAATAATGCGCTTGTAAGGAGCCGGGCATTCATACATACCCATCGGAATATTTTCTGTGAGTTTGAATATCTGTTCAAAGTTTCGCAGCAGCACATCTTCCCCATCTTCTTCTTTTGCAAAGTGACCGGTGATCATGATCGCAGCATCAATTCCTGTATCGTGAATCTTTTTGGTAAACTCTGCTTTATCAGCAATGGTTAAACCAAACGAACCGGTTGCAACAATCGGCACACGACCATTTACCTTGTTGACAATATGCTGTGTTAATTCAAGACGCTCATCTTCAGTAATGCTGAACATTTCACTGCTGAGGCAGTTGGCAAAAAATCCTTTCACACCTGCAGCCAGGTAAAATTCAACAAGAATACTTACCACATCAAGATCAACTTTGGCTTTCAGATCAAACGGTGTAATCATCACCGGCACAAACTTGCTTTCACTGTTATTCATTGCTATATGGCATTGATTTTAGAAAGAAAAAATTAGAAACCTCAATACTACAAATGTTCTGTTTTCTGCAAATGGAACATCCAACTATTTTAATGGAAGATGTTACAATTGCACATCACCACAGAAATGAACCTTGATACCCAGCTCAGCTAAAGCAGCTGCTTTGATGCGGCAGGCTTTGTGAGCCGTTGCTTCATCAGGTGTATAAACTACATGAATATGATTGGCTTTATGTTTTGCCATCATCTGGTTTTGCGAAACTCCTTTCACAATGCCATGCATGATGGGCCATTGAGGATTTGTTGCATTCCAGCGGCGTTGTGTTTCTGCTTCGGGCAAATCAGCAACTTCACCTACACCCAGATCGCAATGAAGTTCATCTTTCACCAGGTAAATACGGCTCCATACAATTGAACCCGGTTTGCTGTTTCCTTTCAGCGTACCACCACCTTTAGGGAAAAACATTGGCGGCTGACGGTCACTGCTTGCACCAGCATATCCATTAATGAAATGTGCTGCAGGTGCGGCACCTGAAATTAAAAACACCCACACAAATGCATCTGTCTTTTCATCTTTATAATATTGTCCCCAACGAAGATCATGCAAGGTATTTTCTCCACTCATACCTAATTCATTCCACAATTTGTAAGTAATGAGTGAATCAAGTCCTGCACATTCATCCACTTCATTAAAGTGAGGAATCGCTTTTCCTGCAAACAATTCTTTTCCGTTTGCATCAAACACCGGAGGACGTTCAGTGTTGTTGAGTAAACCTTCCACCAGGTCACTTGCTGCACAAATATCTTTCAGTCCCTGCTGGTATTGAATGCCGATTGTTGCACATCCAAACCAATCAGCCAAACGTACTGCAGCGATATACATTTTACATTGCTCAAGTGTTTGTTCTTTTGTCAATTCAGTTGCATAATCAGTGCCCCAGTTAAACTTCATTCCTTTATCAAGCAGCCATTGCAATACCGCATTAGCTTCTTCATCTTTCACCGTTAACATCTCTGCATACAATGCACTCTGGCTGAGACGTTCTTTAAAGACGCCTGTTTCATGCAAAACAGAATCAGGGATAATGGCATTATACATTCCCATACAACCTTCATCAAACACACCCATGATTGCTTTTTTCTTACGGAATGCTTTTGCAAATGCTCTTCCCTGTTCTTCTTCATGTAAAGGAATTTTGATGAGATCAAAATCTTTTACATGACTGCAGTCGTGTGTAATCTTTCCAGTTTGTAACCATTCGTTCAAACCATCCAGGAAAAATGCATCATCAAAATTCTCACTCCACAATGTGCTGTAGTTAACTCCTGCTTTTGTAAGCGAACCATTTAAATTCAACAGACCAACAAGACCGGGCCATTGACCACTCCAGTTAGCAACTGTTAAGATGGGTCCTTTATGTGTTGTTAATCCTGCAAGGACATGATGACTGTATTGCCATAAACTTTCTGCCACAATCAGTGCTGCATTTTCATCAATATGGCTGAATACTTCCATACCCATTTTCTGCGAATCGATCAAGCCATGTTGCTTTACAGCATCATAAGCATGTGCACGTTTTATGGTATAACCTTTTTTTGCCAATACTGCACTGAGTTGTTTTTCCATTTGCTCCTGTGCAGGCCAGCAGGTGATATTTGCTGAAGGACGGGAATCGCCACTGGCAACTAAAATGATTTCTTTAGTATTGTTCATATAAAATGATTGTATTGTTAAGAAGATTGTTTTTTGAATTTAGTAAACAGTACACCCACAAGAAAAATAGAAAGTGTACCAACAACAATGATCAAGTTTTTATGTAAAGATGATTTTACAAATGAATATTCAGCAGGAATACGATCAGAAAAAGTCATCCACAAAATCACAATCACACCTGCAATGGTTGCAATGATGGCTTCTGTGTTTTTTGTTTTTTTGCTGATAAGTCCCAGCAGGAATAAACCAAGCATGCCACCTGCAAAAATGCCGCTCAGCTCCCACCAGATATCCAGTAAGCTTTTTGCACCAATCATGGCAAGACCGGTTGTTAAGCCAATCAAACCAAACACAACGGTGGAAACATGCAGCAGGAACAATTTTTGTTTATCCGATATTTCAGGCTTGAAATATTTCTGGTAAATATCAACGGTGAAAACAGTTGCCGATGCATTCATGTTGCTGCTGATGGTACTCATGGCCGCCGATAACAATGCCGAAACAATTAGACCAACCAAACCTGTGGGAATATTATTCACCATAAAAAACGGCAACACTTTATCGCCATAATCAGAAGGTTTGAATGATGCAGCGAGTTGATGAATCTGCTCCTGTGTTGCTGATGCACCTAAACGCTCTGCAGCCACCTGCAGTTTTACAGGATCTATCAATCCCGGTTGCGATTGATAAAATGCATACAGTGCTGTGCCAATCACAAAAAACAAAAACGACGCAGGCACATAAATCCACACACATAACCAGATGGACTTACTTGCCTGTTTTGAATTTTTAGCTGTATGGTAACGCTGAATATAATTCTGATCCATACCAAAATTATTCAGATTGATAAAGAAGCCATACAGGAGAATCACCCAGAAAGTTGATTGTGTAAAATCAGGTTTAAAACTGCCAAGACTTATTTTATGATCAGCAGTAGCAATGGCTGTAATTTTTGAAATACCACCTGGAATTTCTTTGATTACTAAAAATAAAATGAGCAATGCGCCGAGTGTTTTAATCACACCTTGTGCAACTTCTGTCCATATCACAGCTTCCATTCCACCAAGTACAGTGTAGATAATGATACAGATACCCATTACAATCATAATGGATTGCATGCTGAAACCGGTTAATGCCTGCAGACTTAATGCAATACCGAAAAAGATGGAACCCATCCGTGCAAACTGCGTCAGTAAAAAACAAACAACTGCATAAGTTCTTGCCCAAGGGCCGAAACGTTTTTCAAGATTGGTGTATGCCGATATTTCACCTGTGTTCCTGTAAAACGGCACAAAATATTTTGATGCAAACCATGCAGCCAGCGGCATGGATATACTGAACACAAATGCGTTCCAGTTGCTGCCAAATGCTTTGCCCGGCACTCCAAGAAATGTGTTGCTGCTGAGAAAGGTTGCATAGATGGACAAACCAATTGCCCAGCCGGGAATTTTTCCTGAAGCTTTGGTAAACTGGTCGCTGTTTTTATTCTTACGTGAAAAATAAAAACCGATGCCTATCATCGCAAGCATGTAACAGGCAATCACCGCAAGATCAATAAATGGCAAGTTGTGCATTTTAAAAACCTTAATCGTTAGTAGTTATTCCGGTTACTTTTAATGCTCCCGGCCATTCTTTATTTACAATTTCTTTCAACTCCAGTTTAGAAGGATCTAACACAACATGTTTAATCCGCTCTCTTCTCCATGTATAAACAATGTGTACCATTCCATCTTTTGTTTGTATAACTGATGGGTATGAATACTGGCTGATTGGAGAATCTTCCAGTACAACAGCTGCATACCATATTTTACCATCTTTACTGATTGCAACATTCAACGGAGTACGTGGTCCTTTTCCTCTGTACCATGTTGAATCGGGTAATGTGTGATTATATACCAGTAACTGTCTTCCGTCTTTCAACGTTACTGCATCTGTTCCTGAATTATTATTGGGCAATGCAGTAGGCTTCATTGCAGACCATGTTTTACCGCCATCGTAACTCCAGCTTTCGTTGATGGTTGTATTACGGCTGCGGCATAAAATCTGCAAACGTCCATCACTGTATTTTAATATACTTGGCTGAATGGCCTGTAAAATTTTCGGATCATTGATCGCTTCTGTCTTCGACCATGTTTTACCATAATCCGTAGTGAATTCAATATGCGCTTTCCAACCTGTTTTTTCTGTACTGCTTGGACAAAGCAAAACTCCATTGATGAATTCAGGTTTGTTTTTAATTGGTCCTAAAAATCCTTCAGGTAATGCTTCACGTTTGCTCCATGTACGGCCATTGTCTTTACTGCGCATCATCCAGCCCGTCCAGCCGGCAACGTTAGGTCCTATTTTGTAGAACAATAACAATTCACCATTGGGTGCATAAAACAAAACAGGATTATAACAGGCATAACGCACTGAATCATTCATTACACCATCAGCAACTTTTTCAGGAACAGTCCACTTACCTTTTACAAATCGGCTTGTCCATAAACAAACATCACTGTAACCTTCTTTTGTTCCGCCAAACCAGGCAGCAATCAAACCATCCGGTGTTTCAGCAATGGTGGAAGCATGACTTTCAGGAAACGATGAACGGTTAAAAATAAATTCATCTGTCACCACTCCTTTCCTGTATTTAAACGTTGACACAAAATGATAACTGCCTGAACCGACTTCAAACACAGATGTTCTTCCTTCCATACCAATGAACTTCACTCCGTTTGCCTTTACTGCTGCAAAATTATTTTCCATTACATCCTCACCTGAAGATGCAGGAATATAAACCACTGCTGAACTGTTTGCAGGAACAGTTATATCCCAGATAAACTGCTGGTTTGTTTTCTTCCAGCTACTCTTAATCGTTCCATAGAGTGTATTGTAAGAAGCAGTTGCAAAATTCAACCCATCAATATTTTCGGGTTTCATGATAATCTTTTTGAAACCAACTTCTGTTTCATCTGACTTGATACCTGCAACATGTTCATATAACCAGATCAGCAGATCACCAAGTATCATCACATGGTTTTGTGAGTTCATCCATGGATTTGCTGTATTACCATTCCATAATTCCCAGATGGTTGTTGCACCACTCTCAGTCATATAACCCCAGCTGGGATATGTTTTGTTTGATGCAAGTGTGAATGAAATATCGGGATGCTGAAATTTCGTTAACGTTCTCATCAGCCATTGTGTACCAATCACACCTGTACTGATATGCATGTTTTTTTCAATCCTGATTTTTGTGTAGATATTATTGAATACAGCTTCTTTGTTTGCATTATCCACCATATCAAAATACAAAGGCAGTAAGTTAGACGTGATGCTGTTATTGGCGTAATATTTTTTCGATGCATTGTAAAACTTATTGTTGAATGCCTGTTTCACATTTAGAGCAAGTGCTGCATATTCTTTTACATCCTGTTCATTATGACTGATCTTAGCAAACTTCTGCATCACTCCAAGCAGGTAATAATAGTAAGACGAAGCAATCAGTTCACCATCAGTATTCAGCATGCTGTCTTTTGCATGAATGAGTTCAAGACTTTCAGGAGGCACGCACCAATCGCCGTAGCTGTCTCTTGAAATGAGATAGTTCTTCATGTACTTTGTTTCCATCATCTTCATCCACTTACGCATGGATGGATAATGTTTTACAACCGATGCAGCATCACCAAACTGCCTGTACAGCATATCAGTGACTGTTAAATAAGTTCCGGGCCATGTAACATTATCGGTATAATATTTTTTGTAGGCAGGAACAATATCAGGAATAGTTCCTTCTTCCGTTTGGGCATCCTGCATATCGTTCAGCCATTTGGCATAAAGCTTAGCATTATCAAACAAAAAACTTTCGCCATAACAACCAATTGCATGATCGCCCAACCAGGGCTGACGTTCATCACGCTGCGGACAATCAACCGGCATTCCTTTATAGTTGGATGAAATTCCCCACCATGCATTTTTCAATACTTTGTTGATGATGGTATCAGATGTTTGCAATGAACCGGTTGTTGCAAATCCGTCTTGCACAACCATTCCTTCAAAATCATTTACAGTGGGAACACCCGGATAACCTGTGATTTCAACAAACCTGAAACCGTTGTAAATAAACGATGGATGCCAGACTTCCACGCCTGTTCCTTTCAGTGTATAAATATTTGTTTGATAGGCGCTGCGAAGATTGGCAGTATACAATGAATCGTTTGGCTGTATGCTTTCCGCAAAACGCATGGTTACTTTTGTTCCTGCTTTGCCTTTTACTTTCAGTTGTAACCAACCTGCAAAGTTTTGGCCCATATCAAGAATATAAGTTGAAGCACCAGTTTTTTTAATTGATAAAGGTTTGATGGTTTTCATTACACGCATTGGCTCATTCATCTGTGCACGAAGTACTCCATCAGGAGCTTTTACAATTTCAGGTGTTAACCATTTCGAATCGTTGTAATTAATTTTATTCCAGCCGGTGAGTTCTTTTGTTGCATCATATTCTTCTCCATCATATTCATTAGCTGTGCGCACAGGTCCATCCACATTCAGTTTCCAGCTTTCATCTGTTACAATGATTTGCTTTGAACCATTTGCATATTCAATTTCCAGCTGCAGTAACAATTTGGGAAAACCAAAATTCAGTAAACGATCGGTTTTAAAATTCTGGCGCATGTTAAAGAAACGTCCATTGCCCAAGGTTGCAGCAACAGCATTTTTTCCTGTACGCAGCATTGTTGTTACATCGTATGTATTGTACTGAACTGTTTTACGATAATCAGTGGGTGATGGAGTTAATACATTATTTCCAACTCTCTTTCCGTTAATAAACAGCTCGTACAAACCAAGACCAACGATATAAACTTTGGCAGATTTGATTGTTTGTGCAGAAGTAAATTCTTTACGCAGGTAACGTGCCGATAATCTTGCATGCATAACCATGCTGTCCCATGCGGATGCTTTATCATAACCAATCCATTTCCCTTTCCAGTCATCTTTATTCAGTAATCCAATGCTGAAATAAGCAGGTTTGCTCCATTCACTTGTGCCTTTATTCGTAACGATTTTTACTTTCCAATAACAGGTTGTTTTGCTTTGCAATGTTTTACCATTGTAAACAACATGCACCGACTGATTAGAACTGATCTGCCCTGAATTCCATAAATCACCAATGTTCTGGTTCAGCTTTTCAACAGACGAAGCAACAATCAACTGGTACGACTGCTGCTGAACATTTCTTTGTGTTGAATTGATCTGCCAGCTTAAGCGTGGTTGTGTTACATCAATCCCCAATGGGTTTACCAGCATTTCGCAGCGGAGATCAGTAACAGACACTTGCGCCTGCATTGAAAGCACACTCAAAAATCCAATCAGTAAAACAAAATTTCTTTTCATTATTGTGCAGAAAAATTAAAGTATAAAGAAATATGCAAAGCCCTTGAAGGTTCTTTTTCGTAATCGTAATAAATATTTTTGAAACCCATTGGCCCGGTTGTTTCATTACGCTGGTTCTTTGTTCCAATGCTGCTGATACCCTGCATAAATGAAATATCACCTGAAGGAAACAACGGTTCATAATTATGCCACTGATCTGTTTTCCATGCAGGCGTAAACAAACGCAGAAACATTCCTTCTGTATCGCTTACAACTGTAAAACGATTATTCTTTGTAAAGAAATAACCTCCATAAAAATTGGAATAATAACCTTTGAATTCAGGATAGATCCATGGATTCTCTCCTGTTTCAGTTGCATTGTATTGTTTATTCCAGACACCAAACTGTCCGCCTTTCATCCTGTTCTTCCAAACACGGTATGGCCCGTTGCCCATATAAGTAACCGACTGAATTTCTTTTTCAGGAAATGAAAAGTTGATGCCTGCAAAATTGGTAAAGTATGCTGATGGAAAATAACTCACATCCAGTTTTATCCAGCCTGATGGATAAACTGTCCACTTAATCGTGTTGTAAGAATCTTTCTTATTAAATATTGATTCGATAACAAGATTCTTTCCATCCATGTAATGTTTGATGCCTTTGAAATTATTCACAGCTTCCTGCACAACAGGTCCGTTGTTAAACGGCAGATTACCACTTGCGTTTTTCACTGAAACAAGCAGACCATTATTTTTATTGAACCCTGCAATCACATCTTTGATTGAAACAGTCAATAAAGAATCAGCTTCTGAAGAATTGATTGCATTGTTTCCTTCTTTCACAACCATTCTTTCGCCTGTGCGTTTTGGACTGCTGATGATAAAACTCCAGGTAAATAATTCACGCTTATAAAAATCTGTGGCTGTTACATACAACACATCATAGTCACTCCATTCAGCCGGCATTTGTAACTGAAGTACACCCTTGTCACCGGGTTTAATATCAGGAGCAACTGCAGTTCCATCTTTCTCTTCTATATTTCTCAAACCAAACTTCCGCAGCTTCCATGTGAATGTACATTGATTGATGTTGGTGAAATGATAACGGTTTTCAATGTTCAGCTTTCCGTCAAATGCATCTGTAATTTCTTTCCGTTCAAAATAAACCGGGCTCCACACTTCTTTGATGGTATAATAACTTCCTTCCTTTTCATGATGCGGTCCAAGTATTCCATCTGCTGCACGGTCTTTATCTGTATCAAGCGAATCATGCAGATCCTTTCTTACAACTGCATTATCTGCAAAGTCCCAGAGAAAACCACCTGCACTTAACGGATTATGCCACATTTTTTCCCAGTAATCTTCCAGGCCTGCACCATGACCACCATCAAACCATCCATGCAGAAATTCGGTTGGCATTACAATCTCTTTACCGTTTTCATAATTGCCAATGCCATAATTGTATTCACGGTAATGCTGTGTATCAAAACCACCAAACAAATTCCATGGATGAACAACAGGACGTTGTTGAAAATCATATTGCGTAAACAAACTGTCCAGGTCAAGATTATGTCCACCTTCATTTCCGTTTGCCCAGAAAATAATGGAAGGATGGTTCATATCATGTGCAATCATTTCCCCCACCAGTTTTGAACCAACCTTTGTATCATAATGACCATGCCAGCCGGTTAATTCATCCATTACAAATAACCCAAGCGAATCACATACATCCAAAAAATGATCATCGGGTGGATAATGACTCATCCGCACTGCATTCATGTTCATGTCTTTGATGAGCTGCACATCTTCAATACTGTTTTGTTTGCTCATCGTTCTTCCTGTCTCCGGACGGAAGGAATGACGGTTCACTCCTTTCATTTTCACTTTCACACCATTGACATAAATACCATCTCTTTGTTTTACTTCAACTGTGCGGAAACCAAATTTTTGAGTAACCGTATGCGACAATTTTCCGTTATCATAAATGGAGAAGACGGCTTTATACAAATATGGAAACTCCGGACTCCATTGTTTAATTTCTTTTAATTTTCTTTTTAAAATATACATCCCGTTACCAGAACCGACATTAACTGCACTGATCGAGTCAACTAACTTGTTTTCTGAATCAATAATTTTAATACCAGCAAATGCATCCGTTTTCTTGCTTGTAATGATTGAGCAATTGAATTCACCATCTGCTTTTGCATTGATTGAGATGTTGTTAATATGAACAGCAGGCAACACTTCCAACCATACCGGCCGGAAGATTCCTCCAAAAATCCAGAAATCAGCTTTGCGTTCAGCTTCATTCACCGATTGATTGGCTGAATGTTTTGACACAGTTACTTCCAGCAAATTTTCTTTACCATACTTCAGCAGTTTTGTAATATCATATTTGAATGCATAAAAAGCACCTTGATGAATTTCTCCTGCTGACCTGCCATTTACTTTCACCTCTGCATCCGTCATCACACCTTCAAACATAAGATTGATTGCTTTGCCTTTCCAGTTTGCAGGAACGTTAAAACGATGCTTGTACAATCCTTTTTCTTTTCCTCTTACACTATCTTTTGCATAACCATAATCGTATTTACCAAATCCCTGCAATTCCCAACAAGATGGAACAGTAATCGTTGTCCATTTATTGGCATTCATTCCGCCGGTGCACATAAAATCCCAGTTCACCGTTTGATCATTACCGGTGCCGGAGAGATACACTTTTTCTGTTTGCTGCGAATGAGAAAACAAAGGAGAAAAGAGAACCACGGAGACACAAAGAACACAGAGATGCACAAAGGATTTTCTTCGTGCTGCTTTCTGTCTTTGTGACTTTGTGGCAAATAAACCAATCATAATTTTCCAGTTATTTTTTCCAGCTTCAACGATGAAGCCACTTTCTTTCCATTCACCCACACACTCAAGCCTTTTCCTTTTTTATATTTCAATCCGTCTTTATCCCAAATGATGGTAACGATTTTTCCATGGTACAACACATTATCCAAACAAAACCATTTCCATTTATTGGCGGGAACCAAAGGATTCACTTCAATGATATTATCTGCTCTCGGACGTAAACCAACCAAGCCTGTTATCACTAAATCATTAAATGTTGAATGATTATAATAACGGCTGCGTTCTTCATCACCCTTCAACCAAAAACCGGTTTTCTCATCAAGATATTCACCAACGTACGGACGGCCACGATAGTACTGCGATTCAACATAAGTATTCAACAAGCTGAAGTAATTACTGTCAGCCACATAATGCTGCTGATAGTTATTCAGCAGGTTCGCCATTGCCGTTAATGTTTGTGCAGTGGCGAAAGGCCAAACGGCACCATCCCATTCACACTTGCAGCAACCATGTGTGCGAAATTGCGGATGACTGCGATCGGCTGTTGTAATACCAAAAGGCGCACAAAACGTTTTTGTATCAATCAGGCTTTGCCATGCTGTACTGTATTGTGCATCGGGCATATTGAAATACCAGGGAACAAACCCGATCTCTTCTTTTACATTCGCCGCCGTATCGCCTTTCTCTTTCAACACTTCAAAGAAAGCATGTTTGCTGTTCCAGAGTTTGGACTGCGTAAGTTGTTTTAATGAATCGGCTTTGCGGTTGTACAAGGCAACAACAGCTGCATCGCCTTTCATACCTGCGATTGCAGCAATTGCTTTTGCATTGCCAAACATATATCCATTGATGGAAGGCCGTGGATTTTTTTCAGTTCTGCTGCCGCTGATGGTTTCTTCCATTGCATCACGCACATCGTATTGCCAGAATAAACCGTTTGCAGCCCTACGTTCGGTTTCCCATGCTGCATAATTCATTTGCAGGTCGGGCAACAGATCAAGAATAAATTTTTGATCTCCATTCACCAGGAAACGATTGTAGATGGCATCTTCATTCCAGCCGCTGTAAAAACGCAATTTCTTTAACGGCTTACCATCGTTGCCACGATACCACACATGCAGGTTGTTATCCATGTAAGTTTTATCGTGCAGCCAACGGCTTTCGTAGATATGATGACCAAGACCGCTGGAGATGAGATTGTATTTATCGGCATAACTACGCTGGATCAGAAACTCAGTGAACACAAATCCCTTTTCTGTTTTCTTGATGTGTTTACGTAATGTCCACCAGCGGAAATAAAACATCTCTTCAAAGTTTTGCTGCGGACATTCAAACAATGGAATATTTTGTTTCATCCAGTTCCAAGCCTGTGCGTTTGGAATGGCCTGTTCAATATTGGGCGTTTCCATTGTGTTGAAATAATCAACATAATGTTTAAACTGATCGTCTTTAAGAACAAAAGGTTTTTGTTGAGAGAATGAGTTAAAACACAGAGACACGGAGACACAGAAACACAACAAAAATTTAATTGAGTTATTCTGAAAATCCTCTTTCCTAACAAAACTCAAACTATTTATTATCCGATATATCATCATCTTCTTCATCATTAAAATCCTATTAATCGTGGTTCAGACTATTCATTTGTTTTTACACTATGAATGAAATAAACAGCTTCTTTATCTTTCTTATCAGTATTGGGTAAATCATAATCCTGGTCTGTTGGCGTATCGGCATTGGGGAAACGACGTACAGAGCCTGTTCTGAAAACCAAACGCTCAACTGATTCTACCGGCTGGAAACAAAGATTAGGAGAAGCTTTACCGTTATTGATTGTTACATTATAAAACCGTGTAGTTGTGTTCAGTTCAATTTTAATTGTTACCGGTTCACCTGCATTGTATTTACCAAGACTTTTATTCCGATAGCCTTGCTTGGTTAACAGGTTTCCTGTTGAATCAAACATCAACCGTAATGTTGTCTGTCCTTTTTTATCCTGCAGTTCAATTTCAAGATTACCCGTGTTGTTTTGTTTGGGTGTGATAGTGAATTCAACCACTACTCTTTTTGCTTCTGGAAATATCCGTTCTGCTTTTGCATAATCAAACGGATCACTGTCGTGCAGTGCCAGTACTTTCTGCTGATTGAATTGTTCAGTTTGCACCCTGCACCAGGCCGGGCTGAAAATATTCCACTCGTTTAATTCTGTTCCATCAGCCATTGACTTAAAATCATCATTCACATCTGTGGTTACTTTATCTTTCACAGGAACGTTGATCCTGCTTACCCAGATATCTTCCTTGTTCATGCTGTAAGTGATCCACATATTATTATCAACAGGCTTTCCATCCGTTTCCTGGATTCCACGAACGTATTGTGGCCCGTAACTTTTGTACGCACCGCCATAACGCAGGGATGTAATCTCACCGTTTACTAAAAGGAGATTTTTATAATTCAATCCATCATCACTGATACTGATTGCAAGCGGCCAGCGAAACTCAGATGGATTGTACACTGTTGCATATTTGCCATCAGCAGTCCGTTGTCCCCATATTTTTGCATTTGCATTTACAAAACCCGGTGCTCTTAACGGGTTGTAATGCCAGGTTTTTCCTTCATCAGCACTTGTACTTGTCAATGCATATTTCCACAAGCCCACCACTTTTCCATTGGGAAGATGGTAATAGTTAAATGCTTTGAAATCTTTCTTCAGCGGAATCAATGGATCTGTCCTGTCGCCTTCTTCAACTGTCTGCATCATCATCAACGGCGTGTTGAGAAATTCATAGCATGCAGCAACAAAACCTTTGTCTTTGGATGTTTTATAAAACGGGTAGCTTGTATTTTTTTCATTGAATGCGTGATTGTAACGCAGGAAATAAATGGGGCCAAATGTTCCATCTGCTTTTATTTCCCTGATCACACGACCAATACCGTTACCATCATTCGGATCATCTTTTGCAGCAAGTACAATTCCATAAAAACCAATTGCAAATAACCGTTTGGCTTTTGATGTAAAAAATCCGATACGCTGATGCATCACAGCAAATGTATTTTTTGCTGTATCCTTTCCACCTTCTTTCACCATTCCATCAGGAATTTTATACGGAGGAAAAATAACGATTGGAGCAGACCAGTTATATCCGTCTTTTGAACTCATGAGCAATGTTCTTCCCGGCGGCACATGTTCACCAACAGGATTACTCAGGTATTCAAGATAAAATGTATTATTCCAGTAAGCAAGCATGGGTTGATGATTGTAGGTCCAGTTATTTGCACCGGTATCAGCCCTGTTTGCACGCATCACCTGGATATTATGTACACCCACAACAGGTGGCAGCTGCCCGTGATGATAATCTACATTCGATAATGTACTTCCTGTGTAATGAACAGTATCCTGCGCATTCACGCTTGCCGATAATAATAACAGTATATAAACGATTCTCTTCATGTTCTTTATTCAATTAAACTCTTCAACAACGGGTTTACCTTCCATCCATGCCGTCATGTTTAATACAAGGTAATTCCAGTTTTGAAATCCTTTATTTAAAAGTGGTTCGCCTGTTTCAGGTTCATAGTATTCATGGAGTGCCCCATTCTTTTCAAAATCTTTTCCAAACAGGGTGATGGTTTTTGCTGCAACTTCTTTTGCTTCTTTTGTATAACCATATTTAACCAGGCCTTTAAACACCATATAGTTTGAAATTCCCCAAACAGGTCCCCGCCAGTTTGATGGATTTGCACTTGCCCGTAAACTGTACATCTTCTCCATTTTTGAAAGAGTGCGTACACCTGCTGCACAGTTAAATGTTTTTGTATTGAGAAAATGTTCTTTCACCATACGATCTGCCTGTGCAGTTGTTGCAATGCCACACCATAAAGGCATAAAGCCTGTCCATACTTCAATACGCTGAATCAAACAATCATAATCACGGGGATAACCGCTGTGAATATCAAAAGTGCGGCCCAATGTACTGTCGGGATTTTCTTTTACAGGTCTTAAGTTGATATCCACGCTGTAAAAAAATCCATCACGTTCATCCCAGCAGTTTTTCTGAATAGCATTTTTCAAATCAACAGCATCCTGTTCAAATTCTTTTCCAACTTCAGAAATATGCAACTGGTTGGCCAAATAAACCATTGCCAGCATTTCCTTATACATTAAACAGTTGAGATAAATCGATGCTGAACTTTTTGCCGGCCTGTAAAATGTGGCAGGATCATTATCCACACCAATCGCCACATCACTTTGCCAGAAAAATAAGCCGGTTGCTTTATCCCTGTGATGAGCTTTGTAGTTGTTCACAAAGGCCTGCAGGTGAAAAAACTTTTCTTTCAGCCATTGCGCATCACCGCCATTTTGTTTGGTAATGAATGCAGCATGTTGTGCAAGCACTGGTTTGTGCATGTTTACATTGTAAATATTTTCAGGACGGATATCTCTTGGTTTCGAATCGGCCCAGATGACAATAGGAATATAACCATCCCAGTTTCCGTATTGTAAAAAATTGAGCACACAACCCTGTTCGTACTGAACAGCTTCCTGCTTGTCTTTTGCATTTCCAACGTCAGAAAGTATCTGGCGCAAAGCAATATTGCTTAACCATGAATCCCAATCCCACAATACATTATCATATTGATTACTTCCCGGGGTAAGAAAAGGATATACCAATGATCCGCTTCCTTTGCGGTACATCAGTTTGTAATCCTTGTAAATGTTTTCTTTAATAACAGCAGAGAAATGTTTTAATGAATCACTTGTCTGACTGCTTGCTGATAAACCCAGCAGCAGTACTACAATCATGCAAAAATTTTTCCTCTTTGTCATTGTGTGCGGTTATGGTAATAAATGATCCGTGCTTTTATTTCCTTACAGCTGCTTTCAGTTTTTTAATCACTTTCTTCTTCACCACTACAATCGTTCCGTGTTTATGCCCTTCAGGCACTTTCACTTTATCCGATACGTTACTGAAATGTACAAAATCGGTTGTTGCAGATGCATCATAGGTTTTCTTCCTGTAAGCGTCGTAATAAATCAGCCACCTGTCTTTCACTTTTACAACAGAAGGCCCTTCTGTAAAATTATCCGTAAAAGCTTTTGACACATCATGCCAGGGCCCATAGGGCGAATTGCTGAATGCCACTTTTATATCACGCTCAGGTCTTGTATTATCTTTGAGCACCAGAACATAATCATCTTTTTTGCGCTTTACAATCACTGCATCAATTACACTAAAGCCCGGATCAAAAAACAGTTTTGTTTCTGTGTATGCCCTGAAATTTTTGGTAGTGGTAAAATAAAGACGATGATTATTATTTTCATCCTCAACCCCTCTTTCAAATTTCCCTGGCAAACAACTTGCCCAGACAATTATATACTCCTGTCTTTCATCATCATAAAATATTTCTGGTGCCCATACATTTACAACATTTGATTTTACAGGCTCTACTTTAGATTCAAAAGGATCAAACATCATCACTGGTAAATATCCAATGTTTTCCCAATGCAGTAAATCCCGGCTGCTTGCATGTCCAAAGCCATTTCCGCCTCTCCATTCTGTTGTCCAAACCAAATGAAAAAGTCCATCAGGTCCTTGAATCATTGAAGGATCTCTCATTATTTTATCAGCACCAACAGTTGGTTTCAGAAAAACAGTATCAAGATCAGTCCAGTGATAACCATCATAACTGTACAACATACGCAAACCTGCATCTGCTGGTTCATGAAAAGAAGTAAACAAGTATGCTTTTGAAGAACATGAGTTTATCAGAACAAAAAAAAGTGAAAATATTATGTACCATAACCTTTTAGTTACCATAAAATTTCGCTTTTGATTTTTCAATAATTAATACCCAATCATTACCATTAAGCATTTCACCAGGAGGGTCGAATGCCTTAATATCATTTAACCTGGCTTTATAAATCACTGTTTTTTCACCTGTTCTTGGATTAAACCAATAAGCATCGGTTATACCAGCTATATTTATCTTACTTGTGTTCACATAAATATTACTCCCATTCCACGTATAAAACATAGCATAATCTTTACCTTTCGTCGCTAAAATCATATCATATTTTTCTCCATTCTTCTTCACCAACTCCTGCGCCGGCACACGATCAAAATAGGACTTGCTTAACATGAGTTTTTTCAAATGAACCATTTGTGTTGCACCGGGCGAAAGCAAGGCTTCTTTCCAGTTCATTCTTACACCATAGTTCGCCGTCCAATCGCCCATCTTATTGAATTGCATCGTTGAGTTTTCGCCGTAGGTAAACCCAGCACCACCTGCAAATACACTCCAGTAAGCATAGCGACGCAGATCTGCGTCCGTCCAGCGTGGTTGCAAACTATCGTGCAGACCATGCGGAATGTTTTCGTACGAAGGTTCGCCGTCAAGCGTTGGCTTTACCGGTTTCAGGTTATAATCCACATTGATGAACTTCCAGTTGTCTTCTCCGTAATGATTGGTTTCGTTACTGCTGGTATCCTGCGCATAATCCTTATGACCGCTTTGAAACATATTGAAATCAAGCCATGATTCATTGTGAAACCAATCGCTTGATGAAGTGCGGCCACGTGGATGATAGGTCATCAAATGTTTTGCATCCAGTTGTTTGATTGTTGTGCCGATCTTTTTCCAGACTTCAAGACCTTCTGTACCTTTTACATCACCGCCATTTAACCAGATGATGTTGGATTTATTTTTATAACGGTTACCAAGAAATGTTGCATACGCTTCACCTTGCTGCACACTTACTTTACCGCCTTTTACATTGCTACCCCAGATAGGTACCATGGCCATATAAATGCCACGCTTTGCAGCTTCGTCCACAATAAAATCCACATGATCCCAATAATCATAAGCTTGCTTGTCTGCAAAATTATTTCCGGGAGTAACATTTGGTTTTGATACATCTTCGTTGAGCAATGCAAAATCGCCATACACGTTTTTAGTATTATTCATATCGTGCAAGACCATTACCTGTATCACATTGAAGCCTTGCTGCTTTCTTGTTTCGAGATAACGGATCGCATCTTCCCTGCTGCATTTCACAAATAACAACCAACCGGTATCACCAATCCAGAAGAAAGGTTTGCCGTCAACTGTTTGAAAAAATCGTTTGTTGCCTGAAACTTTCAATTGCTTCACCTGCGCATTTGCAAACAAGGCAACCAATAAAAACAAAACTATCAATCTGTTCTTCATCACTTATCGTCTTTCGAATTTTTTAGTTGTTGTGTTATAAATAATACTCGTCTTACCATCACTCAGCACATATTCATTTGCATTGGAAGGTGCAACCGGTTTCATACCCGTTGCAGCATTCAGAATGGATGCATCGATATTTTCAGGCAACACCGGCATACTGCCACCTGCCATCAATACAGCTATACCAAACTCCGGATAACTATCGCCGCTATACATCACTGCTTTGGTTGGATATTTTGTGCGGTATTCTTTTACTGCACGATACACCTGTTCAAAACTTGTCTTCTTCGGCTTCAATAAACGTGCATGCTGACGTGGAGCCAAGTTCTCTCCTCCTTTTGGTGCATACGCAGTACCATCGGCCTGGTAATGCCAGTAACGGATGTCGATAATGTCAACCACTGCAGCATAAGCAGGTAATGCTAAAATCGAATCCTGTACATCTTTGGTTACACTCAATGCAATCAACGGATGCTTACCTGTTTCTTTTTCCCATTCACGAATAACATCGAGCCAGAACTTTACAAAATGTAAAGGGCCTGTGTATTCTTCACTGATGAGTTGAATAACTCCTGTGTTGTCTTTGAAATTTGATAAGCACTGGCGGATATATTTTTTATGCAGCTCTTTACGAACCGGATTCGACAGATCGTAAAACTGTTCTGCATAAAAAATACGTTTATCACCTGCATAATTCACCGGTTCATTAAATCCGGTGTTGTTGATATTGTTGGCTGTGCGCCAGGGAAAATCAGCATAGTGTGCACCTGCTTCAATAATGTTGTGCTGAAAATAATTCTGATGTACCAGCACCAACCCATTCTGATCGGCGAGATCAGCAAACTGTTTTAATCTGCTCCAGTAAAACAGGTTGTACTTCGTCAAATCATATTTGCTTAAACCATCCCATGCTGTTTCTTTTCCGCTTCTTGCAAAAGGTAATTCATAAAACGGAGGCCATACTTCACCATCCATTCTGCGGATACGTTCATGATCATCTCTTCTTCTGTCGTACCACAAACCATAATTATGTTCAAGAGCAACCGTGTTGCTTGTTTTCATTTCAGTTACTACTTCATCAAGGTTATCGGTTAAACCTCTGCCGCTTCTTCCCGGCACAAAACGAGTGATATGCGGTCTTGCTTCTCTGATATCTTTTGCCTGCAAACCACCACTCCACCATTGCACACTTGTTCTTCTTCCTGCAACATATTCTGTACCTCGTACCAATACACCGTTCTTAATGGTTAATGCCGGAGCAAGTGTTGGTAATGCTATTTTTTTAATGCCAATCTGATCAATTGTCTTTGCAGCTGCTGCATCAGTATTGATTTTTATTCTTGTTGCTGCCTGCGCAATCCAATCTTTCAATTGCTGTTTTGGTTTTACTGCTTCTTTTGTAAGCGCCTGTGCCACTTCAATACTAGGACTGCTGCTTGCTTCCGTTGGTACATCCATGATCTGCGCCTGCGTATCTACATTTTTATTCAACCGTTCACGCAATTGTGCATAGTATAAACTTCTTGGAGTAATTGTATTGTTTGATTCGTTCCAGTAACCATCACCGGCAAACTGGCTCCAGCTGCCGAATGCCCAGTTTTGTGCAGTGGGTGGTTTGTAACAATCGATGCGTGCTGCACTGCAGTTCCAGAATAAACTGTTGGCTGCTGCCCAGCCTGCACCATTGCCATCCTGGTAACGGTTGCCAAAACGCAACGCATTGCCATCTACATTCACCACATCAAACAATACACCGCTTGCCCAGCTATCGATAGCCCCACTAAAACTGTATGGAAGAATAGATTCGCATTGTACAAATGCATTCGGGCCGACTGCACAAAATCCCACAGCAAAATCATGATAACCATATTCAGCATAACAGCGTTGAAACAAAGTTTGCTGACCGGTGGTTAAAAATGTATAACGACGTTGTCCGCCAATTTCAGAAACAGGTGCCAATGAAATACAATCTTCAACCGTAATACGTTTGGATGTTTCCAATACACTCACCGCACTCCCAGCAAAATGCTGAAATGTTATTTGCCGCACCCAGCAGTCTTCTGCATTTTCAAGATTGATGGCATTCCAGCGATGATCTTCATCTTTTGGATTTGCTTTATCGTACGTAGAAATCAGTTTAATGTTTTCAACACCGCAATTATTGATGCGACCGTCATTGTTATAAAAAGAAATAATTGCACCGCCGTACGTTGTATCGAATGCAGTTGTAATCGGCGCATCAATATAAACTGTATTGCCTTCAATTTTTGTAATGCTGCGATCGAAATACAAATCCCGTTCGCCGGGCTTCCAGCCTAATGCAGTAATACCGCCTCCAAAATGATCGGTGCCGAGTAATTGTATCCAGTTGGAAGTTGATGGACGACGGATAATAATTTTGTTTGAATGATCTTTACTATTGATTGCTTCATCAACATGAAAACTCATTGCATTTACCGGCACATAGGCATCGGTAATTTTTAATTCTATCTGTTCTTTTGCAATTGTATTCTTTCCGACAATCTTAATCAATGCCAAACGGCCTGTACCTGCACCAACAATAGTTGTTGTGTTGATGCCGCTGCCACGCAATACCACGCCTGATGCTGTAATGCGTAATTGTCCAAACACTTCATAAGTTCCTTTCTGCAACAACACTGCTCCACGAAAACCATTTGCATCAGCAGGTAAAGAAGCCACATAGTCCAATGCCGATTGAATGCGGAGCGTAGCATCGCCTTTTGCAACAGGTACCACCACCTTTACTGCAACATCCGGAATTGGTTGTTCCGATGCTTTGTAACCGCAATACGAAAAATCAGGAATGCGATTTCCCTGCGCATCTGCAGTGTAAACCAACTTTCCTTTCGCACTGTATAAAGGAGGAACAGGCTTTACCTGCTTTTGCGCAAGTAAAGCCTGTACATAAAAAACACAGATAATAATAATGAAAAAACGAGTATTGAATAATCTGTAATTCACTTTCCCGGTATAATTTAATTCTAATAAAGATACTGCTCTGTGCACGATTCACAGAAAAGATCAGCACAATATCATGTCAGTATTTATTTCTTAACTGTTGCAACCGGAAGTACGTTTTTTAAATCAACCACACTGCTCAGGTAAACTTCAATATTGCTGTATCCGCTTTTTGTAAGTTTTGAAGCATCTGATGCATCTTTCGGATTTAAATTATTCTTTATTTCGTAAGCATCAGGCATACCATCGCTATCACTATCAGTATAAGGAGTGCCTTTGTATTCAGGATAACCACCTGCCTGTACAGGATCTGTAATAATTCCGATTTTGTATGAATCAATTGGCATACGACGATGCTTAAACTGCGTAGCCGGTAATTGTACATTCGGATCAAATTCAATTTTTCCTGTTGTTACCTGCTTAACAATTCTTGTATCAACTGCATCCCTTTTCGGAAGTGTTGCCCCGGCGTTTGCCAATACAAATGTTTTTGCAGTTTCAGCATTTAAAACAGTAAATACGGGCATAGGCAAAGGCTTGTTCCATTTCATTGCATCTTTGTACTTACCTGCGTTGGGCAAATCTTCTACCTGAACACCTCCATTCCAGTTATCTTTTGTTACTTCAGGATAACCTTCCATAATATTTCCATTTACATAGCAACGTCCGTACACCTGGTATTTGAGTTTACTCCTTCCGCTTTCGGGCTTCAAAATCCGGTGACCGACATTATTATCTTTCGGTGTTGCTGGTCCGGGTTTGAAATAGTTATTAATGATATTGTATTGTGCACGGTAATCACCACCATCAATTGAACGGTGAACCCAGTTGAATACAACATTGTTTACGAAGTTGAAAATACCATTCCATCCGATTGAAGGATTACGGCCCGCATTGTTAGCCCAAAGGTTACGCATGAAAGTACAATTTTCGCCACCGAGCGTACTTCCAAAAGCATGATTGTATGTATCAAGTGCTTCTCCAAAAATGGAATTCTGAATAGTAATATTTACAGTTCCAAGTTTATCTTCAGCAGGTTTACCTGTACTGTCGTTATACATGTGGCGGTACATGCTCATGTTTTCATCCAATCCCCAGCTTGCACTCACATGATCTATCATAATATTTCCAACCGGGTTACCACCAATTGCATCATCTCTTCTTCCCACCCATGTTTCACCACGGCGGAAACGCATATAACGGATGATCACATCATGTGTATTGATCCATACACTTTCACCAGCGATACACACACCATCTCCCGGTGCTGTTTGCCCGGCAATAGTAATATAAGGAGCACGGATGATAACAGGAGTTTTTAACCGGATAATTCCTGCCACATTAAATACCACTACTCTTGCACCACCTTGTTCACAGGCCCAGCGAAAACTACCCGGGCCATCATCATTTAAATTCGTTACCACATAAACCTTACCACCACGGCCGCCAAAAGAATATTTACCTCCACCTTCTGCACCGGGAAATGCCGGGATACCGGCTTGTGGCAAATCAGTAGGTCTGCTGGCAAAATCAATATATGGTTTACCATTGTTGTTATCCTGCTGAATAAGCGGCCATGCAATTTTCCACATTGAATCAGAATGAGCATTGGCAACAGCCAGTAAAGAATCGGAAGCCCGTTTAACATCGGCTGTAATTTCCGGATATTGGGCTTTTGCTGAAAAAAGTATAAAAAAGCATATCGCTGCTGAAAACAGTTTTTTTACTGTGTGTGTCATCTTAAAATTGTTTAAATCATTTGACGAAATAATGGCAGCAAACATGTTCTAAGGGCTAAAAAAGAAAGAGAAGATTTGGTGATCTTCTCTTTCAAAATATTTGTTTTTTTATTGTCGTGCATTAAAGGTTCCGGCTGCACCACTGTAATCGTTCCATCCGATTGATTGCTGCAACCATGGATTTAATGATAACACAGTTGAAGTTAAACCAAACAGGTAATAATTAGGCCTGAAGTTAATGGTAACAGCGGTTCCTGAAATATTATCCATTGGCTTATCTGTTCCACGTACAACAATATTATTATCAAAAAACGTTTTAAGATTATTTAACTGAGTAGCAAAATCAGAAGCGTCAGGATCCACCGAAATTCCTGTACGTGCCGAAGTTAAAGGATCAGTAGCGCTTGAAGCCGTTGTTTTATACTGCCAATATCTGCCGTTACGTGCTGTTCCGTTTAAAGGTGTAACTCGTAATTTGCTGCAAGTATTTCCTGCTGATGCGTCATCACTGTACAACATCCAGCGTTGCAGATCCCAGAAACGTTTTCCTTCGTAAGCCAGCTCCACTCTTCTTTCATATAAACATGCTTCAATAGCTGCATACTTATCTGCAGGTGTGCCAAGGCCATTATTGTTAGCCGATGGAATACCAACACGCTGACGTATCTTTTTCAAATAGGTCACTGCATTGCTGATATCGCCTTTAGCAGCGTAGCATTCAGCTATGTTCAGCAGTAATTCTGCATATCTGTATTCAAAAATATCAGTTCCGGAATAAGCAAGACCTGTGATTGTACTTGAACCGGCGGGGTTTGTCATTTTTCGTACAACGGCAGGACTGATTACCTGGTTATTGTCACTGTAAGCAATTTTATTACCGGTATAAATCCACCTGTATAACCATACCACATCAGATGTTGCTTCTTTTGTTGGCCATTTCATACCAGAAAAAGCAAATGTGCGGTAAAAACGGGGATCCCTGTTTAAGAAAAACCGTGCTGAATCATATCCGTTTGCCAGTGTAGGTCTTGAACCATCTGCTAAAGGAAACAAATCTATCATTTCTTTAGGCGCTGATATACCTCCACCTCCGGTTTGCATCGAAACACGGATTGTTCTTTCCCATCCACTGTTTTCAACACCTGAAGAGGCGTTGGAGTTAGATAACAGGCGAACTATAATTGCTTCTTTATTAAATGCATTGTCATTTACAGTCCACATTTCTGCCCAGTTTTTTGCTGTAGTACCATACAAACCGTTACCTGCAGCAGTTAAAGCAGTTTCGGCAGCAAGACCTGCATCCAATGCTTTTTGCCAACGTGCATTACCCGTATTATCCCAATCAGTATTAAACAAAGGACTTGCATAAGTTAATAACACACGACTCTTCATAGCCAATGCAGCTCCTTTTGTAAAACGGCCATAATCGGTCGAAGCCCACGTTGCAGGTAAAAGGGCAGCTGCCGAATCAAAATCAGCAACAATTTGATTGACTACATCCGTTACTGAAGCACGGGGAATTTTTATGGTCGTATCAGTGGCTGATGCGTTTTGAACTTTTAATACAATTGGCACACCACCATATACCCGCAACAGATCGAAATATTGAAAACCTCTTAAGAAAAACGCCTGACCTTTTGCCTGCTTTTTAAAATCAGAAGTAAGAGTGCTACCTACCGGTTGCTCCACTTTTTCCAATAAATAATTGCAGTTACGGATACGTGTATAGGAAATGTTGGAAGGATTTGCTCCTAACTGGGTTCCAAAATAAGTATCCCCGTTTACAGCATCAATCAACGTTTTCTGCGGATTGGTATAATCAGTTACCGAACCTCCAACTTCTTCTGTTGCATTGGTCCTGTTTTGATTATAAAGACCTGCAACTGTTAGTAAAGGAGATTTATATGCAGAGAAATAGTCATAATACATCCTGTCGATATACCATTTTGTTAGTACCTCATTGCCAAACATGGTTGTATCATACTTATCAATGCTTTTGATATCTTCCAGGAATTTCTGTTTGCAGCTTGTTGCAAGCGAAATGGCTATCAACAGTATTCCTGCTATTTTTATCTTTTTCATATCTTTTATCTTAATAAAAGTTAATGTTTTAAATGTTAGAATGTAGCATTTACACCCAAAGCCCATGTACGCAATGTAGGATATGCCACTTTGGGGTCATCGAACATATTACGGTACTTGCCGGGGTAAGGGTTATAAAAATCCCAGAGATTAAATCCTGCCAGGCTGAACCGAAGGGCTTCCATGTGCATTTTGGTTGTAATTTTCTTTGGTAAGCTATAAGCAACAGATAAACTGCGTACAAAACTTCTGAAGTTGGAAATTTTCCAGAAATCGGAGTTTTGATTATTAAAATCATACTGTGCCACATTCGGCCATTTACCATTTGGATTGTCTGTAAAATCATACATATCGGTCAGGAACGATTCCTTAGACCAGAACATCTGACTTGAACTCGTTGATTGTTTAATATAATCAATTCTGTTATAACCACCCCAGGATGTAGCGATCTGAGTATTCAGGCTTATTGATTTCCATGATAAATTAATATTTGTTGTAAAGCCATAGCTACTGTTACGTTTTGCTAACTGTGCAAAATCCTGATCTTCTAATATTTTGCCATTGGGGCCTGCAATTGTTTTCTTGTTTGCATCTAAAGCTCCGGCAAGATCAGCGTAAGCCAACATTCCCTTTTTCAAACCGGTTTTTGCAGTAATACCCAGGTATTCAGGAGTTGTACCTGCAGCGGTTGCAAGCTCGGTTAAGTAATTCCAGTAATTGTTAATATCATCATCAGTACGCAACATACCATCACCACCTGAAGTATTTTTCCAGGTAATGAAACCAAAAGTCGGGCGAATAGTAGAAGAACCTACTTGTTCTTTAACCAGCGATGGATAGTTATATGCAACGTCATACCACTTGGTAATGGTGTTATCACTTCTGCCGAAGTTAATACCCACACTATATGCAAAATTCTTCAGTTTATCTCTCCATGTTAAGCTGTATTCAGAGCCCCATGCTTTCACATTTCCATAATTCTGCTCAGCAAAACCACCACCTACTGTAATAGGAACACCTACCATGCTTGCCATAGTCATTAATAAACCACGGTTATTATCAAGATATCTGTCGTATGTAAACGTAAGTCTGTTGTTAAAAAGTGCAATATCAATTCCGATATTCTTTTTAATATCTGTATCCCACATTAAATCAGGATTAGGAGCTGCATCTGGAGTTAAAGCTGGCCCTATAACGCCACCATTGCTGCCAAAAGTGAAAGATTTGTCAGCAGCATAGCTCATAGTCTGCATCCAACGCCAGGCTTTCACATTGTCTTTACCTGTTTTGGCAATTGATGCACGTATTTTGAGGAAATTCATCCAATCCATTTGTTTTGGAAACCATTTTTCACTGCTTACTACCCAACCGGCAGAAACACCAGGGAAAAAGCCCCAATAATGATCAGGTGAAAATTTTGTTGATGCATCTTCACGGAAAGCAAACTGAACCATGTATTTTCCGTCATAGTCATAATCCAGACGACCTAAGTAACCTAAACTTCCAAAGTCTGTTTTAAATACATATGAATTGGAAATATTCAATGTACCGGCAGAAGGTGAAGAACCATTAAATGCACCATAATTCGGATTATCATAAATCTGGAAATTTTTCACGTAATTCTGAATTCCTTTTTCAACAGATACCATTGCAGAAACGCTGTGTAAACCAAACTTTCTGTCGTAATTCACAAAGAAGTTCCCTTGCTGAACTTTTCCCATTACATCAGAAAAGCGGACAGTTGAACGGCTATTATTCAGACCTGTAAACCAAAGTGCAGCAGAGTCTTTATATAAATGCAATCCTGTTGTGTTTGTATTCTTTTGTATTGACAGGATAATACCAAGCATTGCCTGATCAGCATTAGAAATGGAATAATTATAACCATAAGTAGCTTTTAATGAAAGGCCCTTCACATAAGGAACTTCATAATTCAGTGATAAGCTGGTGCTGTAACTGTTGTTATCATCCCTGGTATAAGAACCACTGTTTAACATGGCAAAATAGTTCCAGCCGGAAATATTATTTTGCCCAACAGGAGTAGTATTTGCCCTGTAAGTTCCTAATGCAGGCGACGTATAATTCGTAACACCGTTCACTGTATATTGCCATGGTACGTACTTTGGCATGTGTAATAAAGCAACATAGTCAGTTTGCTCAGATCCGCTGGTATAGGAACCATCGTTAATAGAAGTTTTTGTAAATGATTTTTCCACTTTAGCATTGTTAACACCAATCGTAGCTGAGAATTTTAAACCGTTTGCTACTTTAACATCAATACCACTTCTGAACGACCATTTTTTATAATCCTGTGATCCCAAATTAGGTTTTTGAGTATAAAAACTTGCACCGGCAAAATAGGTTGCTCTTTCAGCACCACCGCTTACGTCAATTGAATGCTGCATTGCACCACCTGCGCTCCATGCCTCTTTCAGCCAGTCATAATTCAATGATTTTAATGCTTCCAGTTCATTATCATCAAACATATTTGAAGCTGTCCAACCTGCTGAACGACCAAACCTGTTTGTAAATATTCCATATTCATAAGCCGACATGGATTTACCATGGCTTACAGCATCATTTATTTCAAATTTGCCTGAGTATGAAATCTTTGGTGCGCCAATCTTTCCTCTTTTTGTTTTTACAATGATTGCACCCTGAGAAGCCCGTGATCCGTAAATAGCTGCAGAAGCATCTCTTAAAACAGTAATACTCTCCACCTGTGAAGGATCAAGGTTATTAAACTGATCTAAAGTTGGTAAGCCGGTATTAGGATCTAACTGAATAATATCATCAATTACAACTAATGGTACCTGGCTGTTTCCATCTTTACTATAGCCAAAATTCTGACGGATGCTTAATGTGGCATTTTCACCAGGTCGCTGGCTGCCGCCGGCAACATTCAAGCCGGGAATCTGGCCTTTCAGTGCTTCGGCTAAATTACTTACAGGAAGCTCAGCAATTTTAGGCATATCAATTGTAGCCATAGAACCAGTTGTTTTTCTCTTTAACTGTGTACCATAACCCACCACTACCACTTCATTCAGATCTGCTCCTGTACTTTCAAGGAGAATAGTGATGTTTCCATCACCAACTTTTGTTTCATAAACTCTGTAACCAATGTAGGTTATCGTTAAAACAGACTCCGATGACGGAGCTTTAATTGTAAAGGCACCAGTACCATCAGAAACAGTTGATGCAGTCCCATTTTTTACTTTAATGGTTGCACCTGCCAATGGTGTGGAGGTCTTACTGTCAACAATCTTCCCTTTCACAGTAACCTGTGCGTACAAATTCAGGGAAACAGTAAGTGCTATAATTACCTGGAGTAATACAAGCAGTCGTTTTTGTTTCATAAACTGTATTTTTTATTAGTGAATCCTGGTTTAAAAAAATATATCAACCGTTTTGTTTACGCTGTTTAATTCTCTCCTGCCATGCTTTTTCCTCTTTCTTCATGTCGTATCCTTCTGCTGAGAGATAATTGTTTATACGGCCTTTGTACCGTCCAAAAACTTTGTGTTTATTGTCTGATGAGCCTTCATCCATTGCCAGTTCTCTTGCTTCTTTCAACCATGTATAAATTTTTGCTTTCTGTTCAGCGGTAAGTGCAGGTATCATATCCTGGTAGGCACCATAAGTAACAGGCAAAACACGATAAGTCATTCCGTCTTTCACCAGTTCAATCTGATCGTCTGACAAGTTCTTCTTTAATAGATTTAAAAATTGGTTGTGAAGCTGCAATAAAGAAGCAGATTTTTTTTCTTCCTCTTTTTTAATAAGAGGCGTTTTTTCATCTGCAGAAAGTGTCAGATTTTTAATGCTGTCTGTAACAATTTTACTTTGGTCATGAATTGTATTGAGCTGCAGGTATTGGTTTACAAGCAGCTCTACAACTCTATTATAAACTGCTGAATCCTTAATTGATAATGTATTGACAATTTTGGCAGAACGATCAGTGAGCGTTTTCCTGTATTGATCAGGAGTATTTGCCTGCTGTGCATTTGATTTAACTGCAAACCCTAAAACCGAAAGGAATAAAATAAATTGAAATAAACCGGAAGTAGTTTTACTTCCAACACCGGAGAACTTAATTCTTAATTCAGCAAGCAAACTGTGCATTATTCGGCAACTGTTAATCATTAAAAAAAATGCTTTTAAACCAAAAAAATCAAGCATTTATTCACGATCTAAAGGTACATTGACTGTATGCCGCAAAAATGTAAGGTTTCGCTATAAAGATGGAAGATTTTACTATTAGGTGAAATTTTACGGAAACGTTCCCGAAAACGCAATTTGCGCCTTATTCTTTTGTTTTAAGCATGATTACAGCTTCTTTCAAACCGGCTGACTTTGCCATTACTGTAATATTTCCCTGTTTTTTACCCGGTTGAACAATAGCCAGAGCCAGCCCCTTCCATGTTTTACGGAACTTACTTTTCAATGAAACAGTATCAGCCTGAAAACCATTGTCGGTTCCTGCAAGAAAGCCGTTACCTGTAACGGTAAATTCAATCAACTGATCTGCATCGGGGACAACATGCCCGTTTTTGTCAAGAAGCCGAACTGTAACAAATGCCAGGTCTTTGCTGACGGAGCTTACTATTTTCTTATCGGTAATTAATTCAATTCTTACGGGCGTACCTGTTGTTTTCATTTCTTTTGTCAACACTGTTTTTCCATTCTTTCTGCTCACAGCTTTTAAGGTGCCCGGTTCAAAAGCAACTTTCCAGCTTACATGCACTGTTGTATCTGTTTTGCTTCTTTTTCCCAATGATTTACCATTGAGAAAAAGTTCCACTTCATCGGCATTGTTGTAATAGCTCCACACATCTACCGTATCTCCTGCACTCCAATTCCAGTGCGGAAATAAATGCAGTACAGGTTTTGATGTCCATTCGCTTTGATACATGTAATACACATCCTTTGGAAAACCTGCCAGATCAATAATGCCGTAATAAGAACTGCGGGCTGGAAATTTTGCATACGGTAACGGCTCGCCGAGATAATCAAATCCACTCCACACAAACAGTCCGGCAATATGCGGATTACGCTTTACTGCCAGCCAGCTTTTTTCGTGTGTAGCTCCCCAGTAAGCATGTGTATTGTCGTAACCGCTGGCTGTATAATCTTTATTACCATTTATGTTTGAAAACGTATCCTGTGCTTTATAATCGGCTGGCCAGATGCGGATGCTGTCGGCAGGAAATTGATACACACCTCTTGTTTCCAAAGCTGAAGCTGTTTCAGTTGCAATAAACTTCTGGTTGGGAAAACGTTTCGGCAATGCTTCATAATCGTACAGTTTGTAATTAAACCCAAGTACATCCAATACGTTTGCCTGTGAAATAAAATTCTTTTCAGAAAATGTTTCGGTTAATGCAGTTGTAACCGGTCGTGTGGTATCAACTGACTTGATTGCTGCCACCAGTTTTTTTACAATGATTGTTCCTGTACTGTCGAATTGTTCACGCTGTTCGTTACCAATGCTCCACATAATGACTGAAGGATGATTCCTGTCACGCATTACCATTGCCTGTGCATCTGTTACAGCCCATTCATCAAAGTACTGATGATAATCGTATTTGTTCTTTTTCTTTTTCCAGATATCATATGCTTCATCAATCACAAGAAAACCCATTTCATCGCACAAATCAAGCATTATTGATGCAGGTGGATTATGCGAAAAACGAATGGCATTACAACCCATTTGCTTGAGAATTGTAAGCTGACGTTTTGCTGCCGCTTGGTTGAATGCTGCACCTAATGCACCAAGGTCATGATGCAGACAAACGCCCTGAATTTTCAAGGGTTGATTGTTGAGGAAAAAACCATTGGTTGCATCGAAGCGGAACGAACGGATGCCGAAAGTTGTTTTTACTTCATCCACCAGCATTCCATTGCGTTCAATTTTTGTAATTGCTTTGTACAAATAAGGTTTTGCTGTTGACCAAAGTATAGGTGAATTGATCTGTATTTGATCGGCATATGCATAACCGCCAACCGGTATTGTACGCAATACAATATGTTTTGATGTAGCGATCTTCTTCCCTGCTTCATCATACACATCGGTATATAGATTGACGATTTCCTTTTGCTTACCAGTATTTGATATTTTGTATTGAACAGCAACAGTTGCTTTGTTTTGATGAATGACTGGTGTAGTGATGAACACGCCGGATTCTGCAATGGCTACACTATTTGTTGTGATCAATTTTACATCCCTGTAAATACCAGTGCCGCTGTACCATCTTGAATCGGGCTGCAGGCTGTTATCAACTTTTACTGCAATAACATTTTGTTTTCCGTATTGCAGATAAGGTGTGAGATCATACGAGAAATTGACATAACCGTAAGGACGTTTACCGAGGTAATGCCCGTTGATCCATACTTCGCTGTTCTTATACACGCCATCAAATTCTATTCTTGTATTTCTGTTGGCAGATGAAGCAGGAGCCGTAAATGTTTTGCGATACCAGCCAATACCGCCGGGCAGTGCACCACCCTGGTTGGTAGCAGGAAATGAAGAGGAAAAATTACTTTCAATACTCCAGTCGTGCGGCAGGTTTAAACTTCTCCAGTTGGCATCGTTATAGTTGGCGTTACTTGCAAGACTATCGTTCCCTAAAAAGAATTTCCATCCGTTGTTAAAATCTACAACTGAACGAACCTGTGCTGTTGAAATAAAACTCAACAACAGGAATGCAAGAATTAGAAATGTATTTTTTTTCAACTTCATTTTATTTTTTTCGCCGGTGAGACGGGAAGGCGGAAAGTTACTTTGTGCATCTTCCTGTCTTTGCGCCTTCGTGGTTCAAAACTCACCACAAATGATGCACCGATGCTTTGATATATTTTTCATAAACAGCCTGCACCTGCTGTAACTGTTCCTTACTCAGCGATTGTTCATTCAATGCTTCGAGGTTACGTGTCACCTGTTCAGGTTTTGAAGCACCGGGAATAACTGTACTCACAGCATCAAAATCCAATATCCATTTCAATGCCAATGCCGACAAAGTTTTACCTGCAGGAACAATCTGTTTCAACTCTTCCACCGCCTGCAAACCTGTTCCGTAATCAATACCGGAAAATGTTTCGCCTTTATCAAAGGCTTCGCCGTTACGGTTGAACTGCCGATGATCGCCACTTTCAAAAACAGTCTGGGCTGAGTAATTACCTGTTAATAATCCGCTTGCCAATGGCACACGAACGATCACCCCAATATTTTTCTTCTTTGCCTGTTCGAAAAATAATTCAGCAGGCCGCTGACGAAACATATTGAAGATGATCTGCACCGTTGTTACATTATCAAACTCAATTGCCTTTAATGCTTCTTCCACTTTTTCCACGCTTACACCAAGGTGCTGAATCTTACCTTCTTTCTTCAAATCATCAAACAAAGCAAATATTTCGGGACGATAATAAACTGCTGTCGGCGGACAATGCAGTTGAATCAGGTCAAGTGTTTCAATCTGCAAGCGCTTTAAACTGTCTTCTACATATTTCCGCAATACTGCCGGCGTATAACCTTCGTTCACATGCGGCTGAATTTGTCGGCCGCATTTTGTTGCAACGAATAATTTTTCTTTTCTTGTTTTAAGGAAACGACCGATCGCCTTTTCACTTTCACCATCGCTGTACACATCAGCCGTATCAATAAAGTTGACGCCGTTATCGACTGCTGTATTTAAAATCGCATCTGCATTTTTTTCATCAAATGCGCTACCCCACTTACCTCCTACCTGCCATGTACCAAGACTGATCGCTGAAATATTCAAACCCGTTTTACCTAATGTTCTGTATTGCATAATCGTTTTTGAGCAGGTGAATAATTGCGGCGAAGTTACAGTTCAACCATTGCTTTAATTACTCCATTCTTTGGATCGAGCCAGCTTTTGAAATTGTCTTTCACTTCTTCAAACTGTACACGATGGGTAATGTAAGTTGAAGGGTCAACCAATTTATTGCGCATGCACATCATCACATGATCAAAATCTTCTTGTGTGGCATTGCGGCTACTCATAAGTGTTGCTTCACGTTTGTGAAATTCAGGATGTGCAACAATCAGTTCTCCTTTCTGCAAACCAACCAGCACATATCGTGCACCATGCGCCATGTACAGGAACGCACTGTTGATGGCTTTTTGATTACCTGTAGCATCAATTACCACTGTTGGCATATCGCCATTGGTAATTTCTTTCAAGCGCTGCATCACATCTTCATTCAATGGATTGATGGTATGCTGTACTTTCAGTTTATCCTTACAGAAATTCAAACGTGTATCATTAACATCCATTGCAATCACCTGTCCGCCTGCAATACGACCAAACTCCATAATACCCAAACCGATCGGGCCTGCACCGATCACCAATACAAATTCACCTGCACGTACACCTGCTCTGCGAATGCCATGTGCACCAATCGCCAAAGGTTCTACCAATGCCAGTTCATCAAAACTCATATCGCCACCATGCAGCAATGCAGATGTGGGAACTGAAATATATTCCATCATACCGCCATCCACATGCACACCAAATACATTGATGGCTGCACAACAGTTGGGTAAGCCATTGCGGCAAGCAATACATTCACCACAGTTGAAATAAGGAATGAGTGTTACACGTTCGCCCACTTCAAAACCAGCATCGGCATCTACTTGTACAATTTCACAACCCAACTCATGACCAAGCACACGTGGATAAGCGAAGTAAGGTTGCGTGCCTTCAAAGGCATGCAGATCGGTTCCGCAAATACCAATGCGTTTTACTTTTAAAATGGCACGACCTGTTTGTATTGCGGGTGATTCTTTTTCTACATATTCAAATGAACCCGGTTGCTGACACACTAATGCTTTCATAAACTCTTTTATTAATTATTTGCTACACTAAATTGATAATTACCTGAACCAATTTTCACCACAGCGCTTCCATCTGTATGCACAACCGTTGCTTTCTTTCCATTCATCAACACAGTTTGTCCCTTCTTTGCAGGCACATAAACTACAGCTGTACTATTGGCAGGAATTTGCAGCTGCAAGTTAAAGGCAGTTGCTGAATTTGTCCACTCACTTTTAATTAATCCATAGGGCGATTGAAAACTTGCTTTGGCATTGGTTACATCGCCCACAACTTCAGGCTTGATCACTATTTCCTTATAAGCAATGGAATTTTCTGTTTGCTGAATGCCTGCAAGCCCCGCATAAAACCATTCCATCAAATGCCCGAGCATAAAATGATTATTGCTGACGATCGGCGCTGCCAGCCATGATTCTGTTAATGCAGTTGCGCCTTTGGCGATCTGGTAGCCATAACCCGGCACATCGTTGCGGTTATTCATTTTATAAATCACATCACTGCGACCTGCATCGTTCAGCACTTTCAGCAAATGATGAAAACCAATATCACCACTGGTTAATGCATAGTTGCGTTGTTGAATATCTTTCACGATATTTTCAATTACTGCCGCTTTATCTTTTTCATTCACCAAACCAAAACTCACTGCCATTGCGTTCGACGTTTGGCTGCCACTTCCATATTGTTTTGTGTCCGGATGATAATACATGTTGTTGAAAGCCTGCTTCACCGTATCGGCCCATGCCTCGTAATACAGCGCATCTTTTTTCTTGCCCAACAATGTTGCAATTTTATTCATCACCACGAGATCGTGATAGTAATAAGCGGTTGCTGTTAATCCCATTGGTGTCAGTTGAGAAAAGCCCGGACGGTTAGGGCCGAGATCATACCAATCACTCAAGCCATACATCAGTAAATAGCTGCTGTCTTTGCTGCGCAGATGATTCATGTAACGTTGCATGGTTGTATAGTTCGTCTTCAACTCTTCTTTATCGCCATACCATTGATACAAATACCAGGGAAACAAAATAGCATTGCTGCCCCACTCCGGCGAATCACGGAAATATCCATCAGCAAAATGCATTTCGGTGTATTCGGGAATGGTTGACGGAACAAGACCGTTGGCATTTTGTTCTGCACGTATATCGGCAGTGATCTTTTTCGCCAATGCATGAATATCATAATTGTATTGCAGTGCTGTTCCCATCAAATGCAATTGCTCCTGCCAACCTAAACGTTCACGATGCGGACAATCGGTAAACACACTTTGCATATTACTGTTGATGGCCCACTTGATGAGACTGTTTGTTTGATTGAACAATTCATTGGAGCAACTGAACGTGCCTGCATCAACGGCACTGTTTCTTGTATGCAATGCATTAACTGAAATAATTTTTGTTTGATCAGCTGTTGCATTGCTTCCTGCAGGCAATACATCAACCTGTACATAACGAAAACCATAATAGGTAAAACGAGGATGCCATGTTTCCTCTCCATCGCCTTTTAAAATGTATTGATAATAACTTGCGCTGCCAGTTGCCCGTTGATTGGCCGTACCATCTTCTTTCAGTAATTCAGCAGGTGTGATACGAATGGTATCGCCACGTTTCCCTTTAACAACAACCTGCGGAATGCCCGACATGTTTTGCCCCATATCATACATCCACACATTGCTTTTAATTTCTTTTGTGCTGATTGGTTTGAACTGATGCATCACTTTTACAGGTGGGGCTGTTTGTGATACCAGCACATGCGGTTCGGCAATGACAACTTTCTTCCAGCTGTTGTCATTAAAGCCTGCTTCGTTCCATCCTTTTTGTTCCAGTGTTGCATCATAATTTTCACCACCATACAAACTTGAATAAGTGATGGGTGAAGGAGAAGTTTTCCAGCTTTCATCGCTGATGATCGTTGTTGCAGTTCCATCGGTATATTCAACAATAATCTTTGCGATCATCTTCGGATAACCATAAGCACCGGTCATTTTACGATAACGTTCACCGGGGATATAATAGAAACCGTTGCCAAGCATTACACCGACTGCATTGACGCCATTCTTAAGATAACTGCTGATATCAAAACTTATATACTGTGCATGCTTGCTGTATTTCGTCCAGCCCGGATCTAAAAAATGATCACCTACTTTTTTACCGTTGATGCTGAATTCAAACTGACCTAATCCGCAAATGAATACAGTGGCCTGTTTGATCTTTTTTGTTGCAGTAAATGTTTTGCGGAACAGCGGTAACACATCAGGTCGCTTGCCCCATTCTTTTTTTCCATTGCCATGCTCAGCAGGAATGATCTTTAAACTATCAGGCAGGTTTTCATAAGCGATCCATTTGGCATTACTCCAATCCTTTACTTGCAGCAAACCCATTTGCCAACTAGCTGCACTACTCCATGCAGATGTGTTTCCTTTATTATCCCACACCTGCACTTTCCAGAAATATTTTTTTGCTGACTGTAGTGCTTTGCCTGCATAAGCAACTTGTATAGATGCGGAAGATTTAGTTTGTTTTGAATCCCAGATATTGCCTATGTTCTTTTTTAACAACGCTTCATCATCGGCAACAAGAATGCGGTAAGAAGTTTGCAAAACGCTTTGTTGCCTGGATTGTAACTGCCAGCTGAGTTTAGGCTGCACTGCATCTACACCCAACGGATTTGTTCTGCTTTCGCAACGAAGATTTGCAACAGAAAGTTGTTGCGCATTCAGTTGAAAGCTTAACAAAAACACTAGCGCTATAAATAAGCATTGCTTCATTATCATTTCTGTTTTACCATTCACCATTATTGTATTTCGATTCCCGAAACCGCCAGCTGTTCCCCATTCTCCAGTTCCAGCTTCACCACATAATTACCGGCGTTGATCTGCGAACCGGTATTCACCGTAAACTGGTTCCACTTGCCGCTGCGTGTAAAAGTAAACTGAACATCTTCCTGCATCATCCTGTTGCCACCTGCATCGTATAAAGACAGTTTCCCTTTTACAACCTGTTCTTTCGGGTAATAATATTTTACAGTGATGGAATAAATATCAGCCACACCTGTTTGCACAGGCCATTGAATGTTTGCTGCAGCATTTATTTTAACAACAGCACATAACCTGCCATTCACAGAATCTTTTATTACGCCTTCGCCAACGATTGCAACATTTGTTCTGTATGGCGTAACAGGTTTGAGATCGTATGCCGGTTGCATTTTATTCACCGGTAAAAAAGCAACCAACGAATGTTGATTCAATTCAATTGTTGCTGATTCATTTTTTAACAACTGCTTCCTGTAAGCATTGTAGCTTGTGCCGCCAGCTTCATCGGTGATAATTTCTGTCTTTGTAAATTCAGAACCTGTTGGCTGCTTAGCACTTGGTTTTACTGCAATAAACAGATCAAGATCCTCTTTAGCAGTAAATGAAATGTTTTTAGCAATTGATCTATTCTTTAACTGCAACCAATCTGCGCCAAACAAATTCGATGGCAACGAATTGAATCGGATATTTTCATCAGCATACACTTTATCGCCGATATCCAACCAGCTTTGTTCTTTACAATTACTGCAGGAAAGATTACCGATAAGTGATGATACAGCAACAGGTTTAACACCAGGCTTTAACGATGCAACCGCAATTGCAGAAACAACTGCCTGTCCCGATTTACTTTCAGGAGATGAGATGATGAGCTTGCCGCCTTTTACATTTGCTTTCACCGTTTTCTTCAACGCAGTGTTTGCCCCCACTTCATTCCAGATGTCCAGATCATTCAACACAGTTTTACCATTAATTGCAACGTCAAACAAACGCATGCCTTTTGCATTGATGCCGCCGCCAACACCTAACCAGGGTTCAATAAAATACAGTTCAACTAAATAGTCGCCATCCGGCAATGGCAACTCGTATTGCAATTGGTCCTTACCATATCGGAATGCTTGAAACAGTTTCCAATCAGTTGTTCCTTTAATAGGACTGAATGTTCTTCGCTGACTTGCAAAGTTGATCGGCACTTCCGTAAACTGTTTTGTCCATGATGTGGCAAACCCTTTATCAGCTAACCAGGTGTTTCCGTTTTCATCTTTGTATTCAGGCCCACCACAATTAATGCGGTAGATATAGTTATAACCTGCTGCTGGCTTTGTCACAGGTTTTGCATTTACATATAACTGTTTGAAGTTGGGTGATTGCGGCAAATGATGCAACACGATCGTATCTCGTGCAACAGCCTTCCCATTTACATAACCCACTGCATACAATAAGTTGTATTGAATATTTGCTTTGTCCCATTGAAAATGTGTGCCGATACCATTTCTCCTTCTTTTGCCTAATGATGATCCGTTGATGTCATTGAACAATTCCACTTCGTCGCAATTGCTGTACACATAAATACTGTCTTTGATGCCGGGCTTCATCCAGCGGTTGGGCCAAGTGTGCGAAACGATGTACACCATCGGCTCTTTGTTCTTATCAGCATAATTGCTGCGGAACATGTAATAGGCATCCGTCGGTTCTTCCCATGGTGTAAGCAAACCTTTGTAATTGACAGGACCAATGCGATCCAGTTCACGCAAACCTTCACCACCTTGTACACGACCTGGATTATCATGCGATGTAAGCAACCAGAAAAATTGTCCTGCACTGCTGTCCTTCACCGATTCTGCCAAACAGATTTTTTGTTCCATCAGTTGTGCAAAACGATCTTCACTCAACGGGCCGTTCTGTACAAAGCCGCCTTCGGTATGCAGATCAATGGTGCGCCATGCACCATATTCACCGATCAACACCTGCTTCTTTACATCACCTGCATAGGTGTCGGGATCTCCACCATAAGTACCTGTCCAGTTTTGCGGCACATCCCAATCTGTTCCTGTTCCACCGTTACAGGTTGTTACCAAACGCTGGGTTGATGCAGTTGGATCAAGTGAACGAATAAGTTCCGTGCATTCTCTGGCAAAATCTTCCGGCAGTTTACTTTCATTCTGCAAACCCCATAACACAACAGATGGACTGTTGCGTCGTTCAATTACCCATTCACGCAAGAGTTGTTTAAAATTTTCCCTGAACTCTTTGCTGTCGTACCACACATGTGCAGACAGTTGCGTCCACCACAGAATTCCTTTTTCATCGCACAACTGTCCGTATAATAAATTGTGCGGCTGATGCCCGTCACGAAATGCATTGAAGCCTGCAGCCTGCATCCATTTGAAACGGGAAACAATTTGTTCTTTGCTGAATGCATGACTTTGTCCCAGCAAATGTTCGTACTCAGCAATACCGTTGATGAAAACAGGTTTGCCGTTTAAGATAAATTGATTGGTTGCATTTTTCCAGTTGATGGTACGGAAACCAAAATCAGTTTCTGTTTTATCAAGCACAACATTGTTCTCTTTAACTGTTGTGATGATTTTATAGAGATAGGGATTTTCAACTGACCAAAGAATAGGATTATCCACCTTTATTGCTATTGACAAAATAGCCATTGAATCCTTTTCCCTCATCTGAGTAAGATGTGGGGCAGTCGAAAATCTAGAAATTAATTTCCCAGAAGCATCGAATAAGTCATTGATTAAAATAACTGTTCTCCTTCTTTGTGAATAGTTCTTTATTGTTGTGTTAATCCATAAATTAGTTTCATCTTTCTTTAAATCAGCCCACGCATGCACACCAAACGGTTCAATGCGTACATCGTTCGTTACAATCAAATGCACAGGACGGAAAATACCCATCGGCTGTGAACCTTCTGAGAAACCACGTTCATCACTGCAGCCGCCACAAACCCAGGGAAGGTTTTGAATGTTGGATGGATGATAAGCTCTTACTGCCAGTTGATTTGCTGTTCCATCTGTTTTAATCACATCCGTTACATCCAATGTAAACGTTGTTCTTCCGCCAATGTGCTCCCCTACTTTTTTGTTGTTGAGATAAACTGTTGCATACGATCCTACTCCTTCAAAAAACAAAAAGAAACGTTTGTCTTTTGTTGATTGTTTCGTTGCAAATGTTTTGCGGTACCAGGAGTCGCCATGACGGTTGCCATGCAACAATCTTCTGTAACCTTCGTACTGATCCCAGTTATGCGGAATGTTTACTTTCTTCCAATCACCAGTACTTGCTGATTGATAGGTATTGGCAGGAAGTAGCTTGTCGTTGTTTGTTGCAATGGTTAGCCAGTTATCGTTCAATGAAATATCCTGGCGTTGCGCATTTGCTTTTTGCCACGAAGACACGAAAACAAAAAGAAGCACAAAGAGCAGCAAACCGTTACACAAGCGTGGGCTGTGTGGGGCTATCCCCTCCAGGGAGGGGACTAAGGGGTGGGTTGCTGCATGTTGATAAGAACGTACAAGTGTGCGACGCAACAGAAGTTCTTTTGAAATACTGTTGCCGAAAACATCATTAACCAACCCGTATCTATTTAAGCTTTTCATTGAAATTATAAACCGTATTTGCTTTTGTTTTAACCGTAACCACTTTTCCATTGTAACGCAAGTTCAGATCATTGCCTGTTTTAGAACGCACTGCCAACTTCACCAGTTTGCCTGCACTCCATTGCATATCCATCACAAATCCACCACGCACACAAATACCTTTCACTTCTCCATCTGCAAACGCAGCAGGCAATGCAGGCAACAGATCAATATACTTTGTATGACTTTGCACAAGCATTTCTGCAATACCCGCAACGCCACCAAAATTGCCATCGATCTGGAACGGCGGATGTGCATCAAATAAATTCGGATAACTTCCTGCACCACCCTTCACCGGGCTCAACAACATCTTCACCATCGTGAATGCATGTTCACCATCTTTAAAACGTGCCCAGCAATTGATCTTCCAACCAAGACTCCAGCCCGTTGCTTCATCGCCACGGAAAATGAGTGATTGTTTTGCAGCATTCATCATTGCAGGCGATTCATCGTAATTGATTTCATTGCCCGGATACATGCCCCACAAATGCGAAATATGACGATGCTTGTTATTGGGATTATCAACATCCTGCATCCACTCCTGCAACTGTCCATGTTTGCCGATCATATTTGGTGCAATCTGTTTGTATTTTTCTTTCAGCGTTGCACGCAAAGCAACATCTACATTCAAAATTTCACTTGCTTCAATTACATGTTGCAACAATGCACGGATGATCTGGTGATCCATTGTTGGTCCCGCAACCAATCCACCTTGCTCAGGCGAGTTGGATGGTGTGCTGATGAGATAACCCGTCTTTGGATCTTTAACCAAAAAACTATTGAAGAACAAAGCCGCTTCCTTCATGATCGGATAAGCCCTGTTACGTAAAAAATTTTTATCCTGTGTAAACAAATAACGCTCCCACAAATGCTGGCATAACCATGCACCACCTGTTACCCAAATTCCATGATTAGCGGCGTTGATGGGTGCAGTACCACGCCACAGATCGGTGTTGTGATGCAATACCCAACCCGGCGCATTGTAATGATCTTTCGCTGTTTGTTTTCCTGTTACTGCCAGTTCACTGATCATATCAAACAACGGCTCATGCATGGGCGATAAGTTGAGTAACTCAGCCGGCCAGTAATTCATCTCGGCATTAATATTCATTGTGTACTTACTTCCCCATGGCGGATTTGTGAGATCGTTCCAGATGCCTTGCAAATTAGCTGGACGTGTACCGGGGCGTGAAGAAGAGATCAACAAATATCTTCCGTATTGCGTGTACAATGCTGCAAACGACGGATCATCGCCATTCGCAAAGTTGCTCAAACGTTCATCAGTTGGCAATGCAGCTTTCTTCCCATCGCCCATTGTAATGGAGAATGTATTGAACCATTTTTTATACTCGGCAACATGCGCTGCTTTTACCTGCGCATACGTTTTTCCTTCCAACGACTTTAATGCAGCAACACATGGTTGCGAAGGATCGGCTGTAATGTCTTTATAGTTTTTATAGTTGGTTCCTGCTGTTAAATAAATCGTTGCTTCATCTGCATTGCTGATTGCCAATTGACCATTGCTGATTGAAACAGTTCCGCCAACTGTTTTTATCTGTAAATAACTTTTACCTTTCAATTCACCCACACGCACTTTTACAGAAAGAACAACCGTGTTGGCATTTAATTTTTCAATGGTATAACTTCTGTGCGGGCTTGTAAGCAATGCTGTAAAACTGATGCTTGCCTTTTTGTTTGAAGAAAGTCTTGTAATCAATGCCTGGTTAGGTGCCGATACAAAGTATTCACGTTTGTAATCAACTCCATTCAATGTATAAGTTGTAGCAGCAATGGCATTGGCAATATCCAGTTCACGTTTGTAATTGGCAAAGCCCGTTGTTTTGGCATACTGCAAGTTCAGATCACCGAATGGTTGATAATCGGCCTGATAGGTGCCAACCGGCGGCGGATTATCATTTACGACATAATATTTCCACTGTCCATTCAACGATATTTTTTCATTCTCTTTATTCACTGGGTAAACGCCTGTATGAATCGTCGTATCCTTATAACCATACACACCTCCTTTGTTCGAAAAATTCAACACAAGTATTGCGATTGTATTCTTTCCTTTGTGCAAGAGATTTTTTGCAACCGTATATTTTCTTCCTTCGGTATTTTGTTGCGTGCCCACCAACTGTCCGTTCACATACGTATAATCCCAATCACGAATACGGTTGAAATCAAAAACCATATCTTCTTCTTTCCAGTTATCAGGCAACACAAAACTGGTGCGCAACCACACTGCACCATCCAATGCTTCAAATCCAACTGTTTCCCAACCATCCCAATGCGGAACGGTCATTGTCTTCCACTGACTGTCATCGAAATTTGCAGCTGCATATTTTTTATCAGCAGTAACTGTGGCGATCCATCCGCTGCGTTCGGCTTCAAAACTTTTCAACCCCATGAATTCATTTTCGGCCAACGCTTCCGCTTCTTTTTGTTTGCCTGCAAACAATAACTGCCTGATCGTATCTAAATATTTGTACGCACCCGGTCTGCTGTAATTTCTTGGCGCACCACTCCACAATGTTTCTTCATTGAACTGAATGCGATCATTCTCCACACCACCAAACACCATGGCGCCAATGCGACCGTTGCCGATGGGCAATGCTTCTGTCCATTTAACTGCAGGTTGTTTGTACCACAATTTTAAATCCTGTGCCGAAACAATTGTGTTGCACAAGATCAATAATGCAAATGCGATGTATGTTTTTTTGTAAGTCATCTTTTCGATTTCTATTTAGCTTTCGTTGTGTCACTCACTTGTACGGCAACGATTCCATTCATCTTTTTTTATCTCTCACAGATTTCACGGATTATCACAGAAAAAAATCTATGCACATCAGTGTAATCCGTGAGCAAACCTTCTTCATCATTGCTTCACTTCTTCTTTCTTTACATCATCAGCAACAATTACTGCTGCATCACCAAGTGTGTTATTCTTCAGCAGAATATTTTTTGTTGCAGCTTCTTTTATTTCCAAAAATGTTTTTGTACCGTTGAACGGCCAGTTGTTCTGCAACAATACATCCTGTACATTGGTTAAACGAATGACAGGTGCAGTTTCCAATGGTTTTGCAGAAACAAATCCATTCACTGTTAACCGTTCAGTTTTCTCAACCGACAAAGAAGCGCCTGTTTTCGTATTCACCCTTACATTATGCAGTTCAATGTCTTTTGCGTTGCGGATAGTGATTCCTGTTTCAGTTTCAAACACACAATCATTTAAACTGATCTCACTCACCGGCATCTCATCCAGCCCGTTGATGTACATGGCCTGCCTGGTGTAAGCCGTGATATTGCTCAAGCGTATATTGCGGAACTTCGGTGTGCGTTCACTCACCGGCTCCGGTTTTGTTTTTGAATATTCCATGTCCAGCACAATCGCCTGTGCTTTGATATTCTTCATTACAATATTATCTACACTGATATCTTCCACAACACCACCTCTTCCTCTTGTAGTTTTGATACGAATACCACGATCGGTTCCATCGAATATGCAATTGCTGATGGTAATCTTCTTTACATCACCACTCATTTCACTGCCGATCACCACACCGCCATGTCCGCTGAGCATGGTGCAATTGGTGATGGTATAATTTTCTGCAGGCGTTGCCTTTGTTCTGCCAGGCAGATCTTTTCCTGATTTAATCGTAATACAATCATCACCCACGCTGATATGACAATCGGAAATGTGCACATACTTGCAACTGGATGGATTGATACCATCAGTATTTGGTGAAGGCGGATTGTTGATGGTGACAGCTTTAATGGTTACATTTTCGCAGAACTCAGGCGTTACTGTCCAGAAAGGTGAATTGGTGATGGTAATGCCTTCGATCAATACATTCTTGCAATACAAGGGTTGTATAAACGGCGGGCGTAAAAAGCCCCGTTTCATTTGTGTTGGATCATCGGGCAAGAGAATATCTTTATTCAAACTGTCGAACAACAGCTGGTATTTATTCCGTTCTGTTTGATTTTTATAAAACGTCAATGCATAATCCCACCACTTCTTTCCATGACCATTGATCGTTCCTCTTCCCGTAATGGCAATGTTTTCCGCTTTGTAAGCATAGAACAAGGGTGAAAAACTCATTACATCCACACCTTCGTATCTACTTTGTACCATTGGCAGGTAATCATCAAAATTATCTGAGAAATGCAACTCAGCACCGGCATCAATAAGGATGGTGATATTGCTCTTAAGATGAATCGGCCCGGTTAAATATTTTCCCGCAGGAAAATAAACCGTACCACCTCCTGCTTTTGATGCAGCAGCAATGGCATCAGCAATTGGCTTCGTAGCAATTTTGCTGCTATCATTTTTTGCACCGTATTTGGTTACATCATAAAAACGTTGAGCCGTTGCTGTAAAGCAAACGGCTGTAACAAAAGCAAAAAGAATCAGTTTTTTCATTTTTTAATTTTTGCTCACAGATACCACCGATGTACACAGATTTTTCTGTGCTATTCTGTGTAATCCATGAGAGACTATTCAAATAACCAATCAATATTTTTATTCTTTGCATCACTCATCAGCATCGCATCATACACTGGAATGATCTGTGTGCCATCAGCAAAGCCTAACACCAGACAAACTCCTTTTGCCAATTTCAGTGTATGCGATCCGGCTTTAAAAGAATAAGTATGAATATTTACCGATGGTAATCCATCAATAGCAATTGCGTTGGAGATTTTAATTTCTGCCTGACCATAATCATCGGCACTGGCATTGGTCTCCAGCTCAGGTGCTTTAGCAAAAACGGTATCGGTTGTGAATGCAGCACGTTGAGTTTTGAAGTAGCCCACTAATATTTTCACCGGCTTATCGGTATAGAAATTGATCTCAGTTGGTGTTCTTAACTGTTGCCAAAACGAAAACTGAACTGCTTTTATACCTTTCAGTTCAGGAGCAAGTTGTTTAATGCGCAGACTAGTATCGCTGAAAATCATTGCGCCTTCATTCAAGATAACCGGAACATGATTCAGCTTTGCATCAACCTGTAGAAAAGGCTTGCGTTCTTTCACAGTTGCGTTTGATGCATTCTTTAATGAATCAATCTTATACTTAAACGTTTTAAGCTCCGTTTCAAACACAGGTACCATTTCTGTCCAATGCTTGAAGGTTGCATTGACACCACGCATCGGAATTTTTCGTTGCTGTGTTTGCATACTGTTGGCATAGAGGTAAGACCCTGCTGTTAATGCAGCAAGTTCTTTGTAATCGCTTACACTTTTTTCGAGCATCGGTACAGCCAGTTCAAGATCAGCAACGTTGCCACTGTACTTATATTTCAGCAACTGTACCGCTGCATTTACCTTGTTGCTGAAATGATCGGCCATTGCTTTGTAGCAGTACATATCGTTGACAATACGATTGAACTCTTCTTTGTTTTTCGTCACTCTTCTTGATACTTCCATGATAGCTGCAACAGCTTTGTTGCCATGTACAACCACTTCATTAGCGACTTGTGGTGGCGTTTCTCCAATATGCCTCATTCCTTTCTGTTGTTTATCCGCATAATCCAGTATCATCTCTCCTTCCGGAGCTTCCGCATCATATAATAACGTAAACAAACCATAACGGAAGGGATTGATGAGTTGTGTCATCAACATTCCAAGCGTCAACGTCTGACGGTTACCGTCAGTAATGCCAAAACGACGTAACAGTTTCGGAGCAATCTCGCCGCTCTCTTCATATGCCGTTAATATTCTTCTTCCATCAGCCTCACTGCAACCGAACTTCGACGCAAGCTGTTTGCCCCAGTAAATAATTTCTTCTTCACGGTTACGCTTTGCTTTCCATGCATAACGACTCCATGCACTGTACCAAATCCAGTCACGCTCAATCTGTAATAAACGCTTGCCCTTCACACTATCGGCACTGTAAGGCCAATCCCAGTAAGAAGCCTGCGGATACAAATGCAAGCCATTTCCTCCCATCACTTCATGCATACCGATCACACTCTGCTGAATAAAATCGGGTGAGCCATAACGGAATGGTTCGAGGTTGGCAAGAATGTGTACATTTTCAATCTGCACACTGCCGAGTTTGCTTAATGTCTGGTGCAACTCGGCCCATGTTCCTCTTGGTCGTGCATACGTTAACGCTTCACCGTTGAACTTTGCTTCGGTATATAAATTTTTATAGAGAGGTAAAGATGCACGCATCACGCCCGGTGCATCCGTATCATGTGCACGCAACACAATGGGCGGTTCTTCTGTTTTATTCAATGCCTTCAATCCATCTTTTACACCCGGAATAATTGTTTTGGTGAACCATTCAATATCATCGTTGCCCACTCCTTCCATGGCTTCGCCTAAGCAAACCATTAAACCAACATTGGGATATTTTTCTACAAATGCAGCAATGGATTTTCTTGTATAGTCAGCGATCAATGGAATGATGGGCCGTTCACGTTCCTGTGTTTTGATCTTGTGATGTTCAGCAAAGGGTTTTGAGACGATGATGTTGTAAAACATTTGGATCACCCAGATACCACGCTTATCTGCTTCTGTTGTTAAGAAGCGATAGATCTCTTCGTTCTTTTTAAATGTTGCCTCATCCACTTCAACTGCATAAGGATAATCTTTCAATTTCACCAACGATGCAAACGGATGACCGTTCCAGAGATACAATGAATTCATTCGGTTCGCCACCATCGAATCCAGGTACTGTATCCATAATTTTTTATCGTAGAACCAGGGGAAGTTTTCAGGTGTGTAAGGATATTCGTACACATTTCTTCCGGGCAGATAGTAAGGTTTCTGTACACCTATACAGGCACCACGCAATACCATTTCCGGTGCATCTGTAATATTTAATGTCTTGGGGTATTTTTTTAGTTTCTTTAATTGCAAGGCAAATTCCAAACATCCATAAAGCAGACCAGTCTCGTCACTCCCTTCTATTTTCGTTTCATTATTTTTTGTTGTGATCGTAAAGCCTTCTTTCGGACCCTGCTTGTATCTGAAAAGGATAAGATGATTTCCCCGTTTCAAGCCCAATGATTTTTCAGCATCCACAATTTTCTGAACAGCAAATTTTTCACGAGGAGTTTTTATTCTATCGCCCCAGCCAACTTGTGCGTTGGAAAATTGCACTGTTATTAAAAAAAATACAATTATTAATTTCTTCATTGTTATTTAACACCGTTATTTTCCCACATATTCATTCGTGGCCTTTTGCATTTAACTGTTTCGCAGTTATAAATAATAACTATAAGAGTTCCCAGGTTATATTGAATACAGAGCTACACCACCCTGCTCACTGCTTTTGTACGCCGCTTCCACGCAGGCCATTGTGTAAATACAATCTTCAACAGAATTATCAGGTCTTTCAATTTTTCCTTCTGCCGCCATCATCACCTGTTCCATACTTCCAATGAAAGCATGAGGGAACCAGCTACCTTCTATTTTCTTTTCTATCCATTCAGGTTCTTTTCCATCTTCCAGCAAAACATATTCAAAACTATCTGCAGCGCCACGGGGATAATTAATCAGTGCCCCGAATTTAATCATCACAGCTCCTTTGCTTCCTTCAATTTTAATATAGGATTGCTGTTTGGGCGTTCCGTAATTGTGGCAATGATTGGTGAGGATATTTGCCCTGATCATTTCACCATAATCCATGATGATATTGCTGCGTACCGAAGCAAGCTGTGGCATTGATTTATGCTTTGTTGTTTTTGCATACACCGCAACAGGATTTCCCAGCAGGTTTCTTACCAGATCAACATAATGAACACTGTGATAAAGTATTTCAACACGTTGGGCAGTAAATAAAAAATCCCAGAGTTTCCACGGGGTGTAAACATTTACATTTAATTCAACATCATCTATATCGCCAAGCAAACCTTCAGCAAGCATTCTTTTAACTTCCAGAATAAAAGGGGCATAGCGTAACTGAAAGTTTATGGCAGCAGTAATATTCTTTTCCCGTACCAGTTTAAGAATTTCCTTTGCAGACACCATATCTTCGCCCATTGGTTTTTGCAGCAACACAAATGAGCCTTCGGGAAGCACCTTCAAAATTTCCATAATTGCTTTGCCGGGAACTGCAATATCAAACACCACTTTTCCGGGAACATGTTTCAACATTTCGTCCAGCGAATGAAATACTGTTGGTATCTGAAATTTAGCAGCTGTTTCAGTTGCTTTCTTAAAATCAAGATCAACAATTCCTTCCACTTTATATCCTGCAATATTATAAGCAGGTAAATGTGCAGAGTTTACAATTCCACCTGCACCGATCATATAAACCGGAATAGAAGAAGAAAAATATGTTTGATCGTTCGACATTCAATTAAACTGTGTTTCCTAACCGGTTTGCCTGGGTGAGCAAAAGTACAGCAGTAATCAGTATCAGAATAGTGACGATGAGCAGCCTTATTGTTTTTTTACTGCTGTTACTCCATTCTTTTAACACAAGTCCTGTAACCGTACTCAGCAATACCAGCATAATCATGTGTATTGCCCAGCTTGAAAAATCATATTTACCCATCCGCACATGACCAAGTCCGTAAAAGAAAAACTGTCCATACCATAAAAAACCGGTAAGAATAGCCATCAGGTAATTCAATCCAAGACTTTTTCCTGCGGATGTATATTCTCCAATCGATTTTTCTTTCCAGTGCAGGTACAAACAATAAATCATTGTACTGATAAATGCACCGGTATTTGAAAAAATATAAATAACATTTCCCTGGTAATTGCCTGCCCCGTATTTTTTCTGCCACATCTGCAATAGGTTGTCCCTGGTTTAATGAAATACCATAAAACGCCGACAACACTCCTGCAAGCAAACAAAGCGGCAACCCTTTTGCCAATGAAAATTCAGATGAATTTGCATGCCGCTTTTCAAGATCCTTTTCTTTACTTCTTCCTGCAAGACCTGAAAAAGCAATACCCATTATTCCAAAAGTAATTCCTGCAAACAGGTACGACACACCGTTACTCAGCAAAATGCTGTCAAGTGTTCCGTTCATGATTGGAGGAAGCAATGTGCCGAGTATGCAACTGATACCAACCGATATTGCATACGTCAGTGAAAAACCTACATAACGGATGGCAACTCCAAATGCTGTACCACCAATACCATAAGCCATTCCTAAAAAGAACGATCGCTGCATGGAAACCACGGGTGCTTCTTTTAACACCGTCATCAATTGCGGAATGGTTATCCATGCAATGATTAACGGAAGAAGCAACCAGCAAACTGCAGCCTGTGCAAGCCAGTATGTCTGCCAGCTCCAGCCTTTCACTTTTTTCTCCGGCGTGTAACAAAGCGAAGCACTGGATGCGCCTACTGCATGAAACAATACTCCGTTTATTACTTCCATTGGCTTTCAGATTGGTTTAAAAAGAATAAAAATTTGCTGCATTTGAATACAGCATTTTTTCTGCTGTTTCTTTATCAACTAATTCATGAACAATTTCTTTGTATGATTTCCAGGTGCGCATGTAAGTGCCTGCAAGAAGTGAAACAGGCCAGTCGCCTCCAAAAAAACAGCGGCTTGTACCAAATACATCAATGGCAAAACTGATATATGGTTTGATGTCATCACCCGTCCACTGATCAGCATTGGCAGCAGTAGTTCCAAGCCCTGAAATTTTTGCATAAAAGTTTTGATGCTGTGCAGCTTCTTTCATCAAATCGCCCCACACTCCAAATTTTTCTTTTGCTGCAATTGGGGGCTGATTCAAATGATCAAACACCATTTTCAATCCGGGCACTTTCTCTGCAACCTTTAAAGCTGTTTCAATATGTGCAGGCAAAATACCCACCACATCATACGGAATATTATGTTCAGCTAAAATTCGTAAACTGTCAATTACGGCAGGCTGCAATAACCATTTTGGATCAGGCTCATCATGTATCAGGTGACGAACACCTTTAAAAAATTTCTCCTTACCGTATTTGTTTTGTAACGCCTTTAACGTTGCTTCAGGATTCATTAATGGTAACCATCCAACAACAGCTTTAATCCAATTGTTATTTGCTGCCACATGCAACATCCAGTCTGTGTCTTCAAAATTATTGGCAGCCTGTACCAATACACCTGCCGTAATACCACTTTCTTTCCGTTCGGTATCAATTTCATCAATGCTGTATGTGCGGTTGAGGATAGATGTATTGCCTTTCAGCCAGGTATATTCTGCCCGGTTAAAATCCCATATGTGAATATGTGTATCAGCAATCATTCGTTACAATCAAACTTAGCGGCTTATTTTATGCATCTCATTAATAATTCCAAACTGATGTTCAATTTCATCATTATGTTCACCAAGCATTGGTGCTCCACGTTCTGAAAGTAATAATTCTCCATCCACTCTTAACGGGCAACGTGTAGTAGTTACGGTTACCCCATTACTGGTTTTTACTTTCAGTTCCATTTCAAGTAACCTGTACCCCTCTTCTTTTGACAACTCATCATAATTCAGTACAGGCGCACACCAAATATCTGCTTTTTCCAAAATTCCCAACCACTTTGCTGATGTATCAGTTCTCAAATGTTCAGCCAGTGTTTTTTTAATTTCATCCCTCTTGCAAAACCAGTCGTTGCTGTTGCTGAACTGCTTCAATTTTTCACATTGCAATAATTCAGCGAGTGTAGGAATATTGGTCATTGCCAGGGCTATGTAATCATCCTTTGTTTTATACAGTCCGTAAGGAGCTGCAATATAAGCATGTGCACTGTTTATCGCACCACGAACCGGCAACTGTCTTCCATCATTATAATAACAGGTGAGTACTTCAAACTGGAAATCAAGAATACTTTCAAACATACTTACCTGCACCAAAGCCCCTTCGCCATGTTCAATTTTTCTTAACAAAGCCGCCAGTATTCCCTGTGTTATATGCGTACCGGCAAGGATATCAACTACTGCAACACCCATTGGTGTTGGATTTTCGTTGTTGTTGTTGCTGAGCCAAGTTAAACCTGAAGCTGATTGTAATAACAGATCCTGTCCCGGTAAATCTTTCCACTCGCCTTCATTTCCGTAACCGGTTACTTCTGCATAAATAATATCGGGTTTGATTTGTTTTACAGATTCATAATCCAGTCCAATGCGTTCCATTACACCCGGCCGGAAATTATGCATTACCACATCGGCCATTGCAATGAGTTGTTTTATTTTAGAAAGGTCATCAGGATTTTTCAGATCGGCCGAGTAACTTTTTTTATTGCGGTTAATGGCATGAAAAATGGTTGATACACCTTCTATTGTTGTATCAGACACATATAGTTCACGGCATATATCCCCAGTGCCGGGCTTCTCCACTTTTATTACTTCAGCACCCATATCGGCTAAACGCAACGAAGCTGACGGGCCAGATAAAAACTGGCTGAAGTCAATCACTAATATATCTTCTAATAGTTTCATTTTCTTTTTGTGAATGATCAATGGTGAATAAGAGAATTTCCACTGTTCATTATTCATTATTCCACTCCCAATTCCTTCCTTATCTTTTCATTCTGTTCACCAACCTGTGGAGCTGGTCTGTCATTTAATATTCTTTTGCCATCAATTCGTATCGGGCAACGTGTTGTAATAATATTTTTATTCCCTGCTGTTACTACCTGTTCCATCTGCAACGACTGGTATGCTCTTTCATTTGTCATTTCCTCCCAATTCAGCACATTCATTGCCCACAAACCCGCATCATGCAAAAGATCAAGCCAGTAATTTGTATTTTGTTTAGAAAGATGGGCAGCAAGAATGTTCTTTATTTCATCTCTTTTACTGAAAGTTTCATGCTTGCCAAATTGCTTTAAACCGCAACAGCCAATTGTATCCGCCAGCACATGAATGTCCATCATAGCTATGGCAATGTGTCCATCTGCTGTATCATAAATACCATATGGTGCGCCAAGCAATGGCTGTCCGTTTGCAACAATGCTTCGCCTGGGTTGTTGTTTTGTGGTGAAATAAGTAGTAAGTAATTCAAATTGAAAATCGAGTAAGGATTCAAGCATGCTTACTTCAATCAATGCACCTTTACCGGTTTTACTGCGACGTATCAACGCACCTAAAATTCCCTGCACCAGTTGAGAACCGGCAATAATATCACCAATAGAAATACCAAACGGAACAGGCCCGTTACTTCCATTGCCGGTAGTATAAGCTAATCCTGAAATTGACTGCAGCAGCAAATCCTGACCGGGCTTATCTTTCCAGGGGCCCTTCTTTCCATAACCTGAAATTTCCGCATAAACAATACGTGGATTGATTTGCTGAACGGTGTTGTAATCAAGTCCGTTTTTACCCATCACTTCAGGCCTGAAGTTGTGAATCAGTACATCGGCTTTTGCAATGAGTTTTTTGATAACCATCAGATCTTCTTCGCTTTTGAGATTGGCTGTAAAACTTTCTTTATTGCGGTTGATAGTATGAAACAGCAACGAATTATCATCGACCCACAAATCTTTAATTGCTAATTTCCGGCCTGCTTCACCAGTACCGGGACGTTCAATTTTAATTACCCTCGCACCAAGATCAGCCAGTCGCAGACCGGCTGATGGCCCCGATAAATACTGGCTGAACTCTAATACTGTAATTCCTTTTAAGGGCAACCCTTTCATTTTATAATACTGCTGGTTGTTTTAAAATACTTTGCCGGTACAATTCATTTATTTCATTTAATGCCTGCAGCGGATCGCCATCATTCATTAAACATTTCTGCAAAGGATCTCCGGCATGATCCTGGAAATATAAATAACCGTTATAGCGTGGACGCATGTAACCATTGTCCATCACCGGTAATATATTTTCAAAATAATTATTGGTAATACGGTTGGCATCCGCATCCCACCATGCTGAGCGGTGACCGGGTTGCCCTCCATGCTGCACATACATAGTACGCTGGCATTCGCCCGATACGATGAGTTTTGCAAAATCAACTGCAATTTCTTTGTGTTGTGAAAATGCAGATACTGCTAATCCTGTTCCGCCAATGGTTGTTCTCAACTTCTTTCCATTAAACGAAACAACATCTGCATAATGCAGCAGATGCTTTGCATAACCTTTTCGTGAATAATTGGAATAACCGTAAGCAAACGGGCAATACCAGTAATTGTTTGTTGAACTCATTAGCTCTGCAACTGCAATAGGATTACAACTGAACATTTTTCTGTCAACCAAACTGTACAACTGTTTCATGGTTTCAATTGCCATGATGCCTGTTGCTTCATCAATCACTTCCTCTTCCGATTGAAAAGGTTCTTTTCCATTTGCAATGCAGAACGTGTAAAAATTCATCAGCAGATCAATGGGAATAGCAGGCACAGCAACTTTTCCTTTCTTTGCCAGTTCAAGTACTTCCTCCCAGCTTTCAGGGGGATACTGTAATAAATCTTTACGGTAACTGGCTGCAGGTGTTGCTGCGTCAATTGCCAACGCCCACTGCTTACCGCTGTAATTATAGCTTGAGTGGGAAAGTCCCACTGAATGTTTAGCCTGATCGTGCAGGTACTCCACAGGTAAATATTCATTGAGCGGCAGTACACAAGTGGTTGCCGCAGCACAGCCAACCCATGGATGATCAATAATTAAAAGATCGTAACTGGTTGTAAGTTTTTCAATTGGAAAATCAGCAAACTCCTGAAGGGTTCGCTTCTTCCACCTGATTTCAACATCAGGATGCAGCTCGCTGTAACGCTGGGAAACAGCAAGCAGAGGTGTTATACCCCTGCTGTGCCCCCATGTGATGCCGTTCATAACGATTGCTGCCATAACTAAAATTTCTTTTTATTAACCAGTAAAATATGTTCGCAAATCATAACCAGCTCTTTGTTCTGGTTAAAACATTCAACCAGTTCAGTAATTAAGCCGAACTCCGGTTTTTTGTGATCTTTTTTTTCTTTAATAGTTACAGTAACTTTAATTGTATCGTTAATAAAAACCGGTTTAATAAAACGCAGCCGTTCATAACCATACGTCATTGATACTTCATTAATAAATTCGGCTGTTAAGCCAATGGCAACAGTGAAGATGAGTGTGCCGTGTGCAATTCGTTTTCCGAAAGGCTGGGTTTTGCACCATTCTTCATCCATGTGATGAGGAAAAAAGTCGCCGGACTGACCTGCGTGAATAACAATATCCGTTTCGGTAACGGTTCTGCCTTTTGTTTGGCGAACCTCATTTAGCTCAAATTCTTCGTAGTATTTCTTAATAAACATAGCAAGCTGCAGTCAAAAAAATGATTAAACAGATACTTTCTGAACAGGGCTGAAACAGCCTCAAATTCAGGAGTTCAAAGTAGTGCAGGATGCCGGGGCATTCAATGGAAGGTTTTACTGAATTGATGGATTATTTTCCAATAGCCTTAGAAAGGGTGTTAATAGCACTGGTCGGAAGGAGATGAAAAGTGTGAAAGAAGAATGGATATGATTAAACCGAAAACAGGATTATACAGTATCTCTGATTGCATTAAGCCTTTCCATTACAAAAAAAGAATCGGTTAGGCAATACGCACAGCAAGAATTTTCAAAACCACAAGGATAATAAATGGTTACACCACTTATTATCCTTTGCGGTTCAATAGCAATTTTATTTAAAGGATTAACAGGTAAGTACTATCGCCCGAAATCATCCTGCACTCTGACAATATCGTCTTCGTCACTGGGGTTTGATTCATCAGTATGCTGCCATATTTCTGCAATAATACCCCAGTCATTTAATCCAACAAGACGATGACGCTCACCTTGTTTCAATTTGATAATATCTCCTGCATGCAGTTTATGCTCAGTTTTTTCTTCGTCGGTATCACTTGTAACAACACCTGCAACACCTCCAATACATTTCCAGATTTCTGCACGGCGGTGATGGTATTGCCAGCTCAGGCGTTTGTGCGGAGCTACCAGCAGTATTTTCGGACTGAGTTTATTGGTAATTTTCAGTGCTTCAAAATTTTCATCCGGAAAAAAATGATGTGCGAACACGGCAGCCTGGGCTTCATCTATTACAAAAAAGCCACCCCAGGGGCGTGAATCATCTTTGCTTACTACTGTAAAATTCAAATCCTGCAGCCTTGCTGCTACTTTTTCAAATGCTGTTTGTTTATCTGGCATATCCTTTCTGTTAATGATCAATATTCTGTTGTTTTTTGCCAACCGGCGAGCGAAGATACATCATCTGTTATTTGCAAATCATCTTTGCAATATTTCCCGGCAGCTTGCTGTTATTTCAATTACTCTTTTACCAGTTTCTTCTCCAGGTCTTCCAGCGAAACCCCTTTTGTTTCAGGAACTTTTGTTAATACCCATACCAGTTGTAAAACCATCATAAACGCAAAAAATGCAAAAATCGGCCAGGGTCTGTCGCCAAATATTCCTTTCTCCTTATCAAGAAACACAGGTGTGATTAAAGTTATTACAGCAGCAAAAACCCAATGTACACTTGCACCAAACGATTGACCTGATGCACGTACTTTGTTTGGAAATATTTCGGAAATAAATACCCAGATTACTGCTCCTTGCCCAACTGCATGCGATGCAATAAATAACAGCAGGAAGAATAATAAAAATGCTGCGCTTGCCCCGCTGTAAAATGCCCATGCCACCATTGCAAGGCTAATGATATAACCAACAGAACCGAGCAATAACAAGGATTTTCTTCCCGCCTTGTCAATCAGGTACAGGCCAACGAAAGTAAACGCAAGATTAGTTACTCCGATTAAAACAGAGTTGCCAAGTGAATCTTTGGCTGCCAAACCAGCACTACCGAGTATTTCAGGCGCATAATACAGAATAAAGTTAATGCCGCTCCACTGGTTAAAAAACGCAACAAGAAATGCAAGCCATAAAATTGTCTTATACCGCTTTGCAAAAAAACCTTTACCGCCTTGCCCGGTTTGCTCTTCGTGGGCCGCACTTGCGTTAATAGATGAAATTTCTTCATCAGGGTTTGCAACACCCAACTGCAGCAAAACCCGTTTGGCAGATATTATATCTTTCTTCACCGAAATTAACCAGCGTGGGCTTTCAGGTATTCCAAACACCATTACTGTATAAATTAATGAAGGAACAGCCATAACCCCTAACATCCATCGCCAGTCGTTAGCACCTCCTACTCCCTGCAACAGATAATTGGAAAGATAAGCGATAAGAATCCCGAACACAATATTAAACTGATACATGGCAACCAACCTTCCTCTTGTTGCAGGTGTTGATATTTCAGAAACATAGGCCGGAGCTGCTACTGATGAAACCCCAATACCCAAACCTCCTATAAACCGGAAAAAAGAAAACGTATAAGGATCCATTGCAAAAGCACTTCCTATTGCTGAAACACTGAATAAAATACCCACCCACAACAATACTTTTTTGCGGCCATATTTTTGCGTGGGGATTCCTCCGGTAACAGAGCCAACAACTGTTCCCCATAATGCCATGCTCATAATAAACAGGCCATGAAACCACGGCGAAATATCTGTTGTATGCCAGATAGTTTTGATTGGTTCATTAGCGCCGGAAATAACAACTGTATCAAATCCAAAAATAAAACCTGCTAATGCTGCTATTAAGGAAATGCCAAAAATGTTACGGCCACCTTTTGATAATTGGTTTTCGGGCGAAGAAGCGATCGTTTGCATAGTACTGCTGTTAATTAAACAGTGATTAATAATATCACCCGAATATCAGGCATTTTTTACTAACGACACAATTTGTTTGTTCATGAAAAGGTTTTGTAAATTATTCTGCAAATCAGCTGCTGTACAAAAATTGAACTCGCTTTTTCCTTCCTGAAAAATTAAATAACACCTGTTTGTTGAATCTATCCGTTGAAATACTGCTTTACAATTAAACAGTGTGCAAAACTTCCTGTGCAACTTTCCTTTTGTGTTGAACTGTCTTATAACTTTGCAAAGTTTTCTCAAATCCATTTATAATGACAGATCTCTCGCAGTTCGATCATAATGATGCTGCAAACCCGAACAACAACATCTTTGGTCTTCCTTTTGCCGAGGAAGATGCTGACCTTATTATTCTGCCTGTGCCATGGGAAGCAACAGTAAGCTACAAAGCAGGTACAGCAAGAGCCCCCGAACATATCTTTAAAGCAAGCTTCCAGGTAGAGCTGTACGATAATGATACCAACGATGCGTGGCGGCGTGGGATCTATATGCTTGATACAGACCGGAAAATTTTGTTGAAAAGCGATTATCTGCGTAAAGAAGCCGAGCTCTATATCAACTACATCGCCCAGGATGAAAATGTGAACGATAACAAATTCATGTGCAAAACCCTGCGGGAAGTAAATGAGGGAAGCGTATTTCTCAACAACTGGGTATATGAGCAAACAAAGGCTCTTTTGGAAAAGGGTAAATTAGTTGCTTTACTTGGTGGCGACCACAGTACGCCTCTTGGTTATTATAAAGCCATTGCTGAAAAATATGGGGAGTTTGGCATTCTGCAAATTGATGCCCACCTCGATTTAAGGGAGGCGTATGAAGGATTTGTATATTCACATGCATCTGTGATGTTCAATGCCTTAAAAGAAATACCTCAAATAAATAAGCTGGTTCAGATTGGCATCCGAGATTATGGTGATAATGAACTTGCCGTTATCAATCAATCCGAAGGAAGAGTTGTTTGTTTTTTTGAAAGAGACATGAAGGAAAGCATGTACGAAGGAAAAACATGGCAGATGATTGTAAACGAAATTATTGAGCAACTGCCGCAAACCATCTATATCAGTTTTGATGTTGACGGCCTTGATCCAAAACTTTGCCGCAACACAGGTACACCGGTAATGGGCGGTTTTGAAATTGAGCAACTCTTTTATCTTTTCCGCAAAATATTGCAAAGTGGCAGAAAACTGATCGGCTTTGATTTGGTTGAAGTAGGAACAAGCACTTCACAAGGCGATGAAAATTCCGGCGCCAGAGTTTTATACAAACTTTGTAATTTTCTTCTTGCAAGCAATCCAAAATAGGTTGCAGTTTTAACAGGCATAAGCAAATACACAAATCTGCAAGATTGCTTACCTACCTTTGCACAAATTTTTGCAATGGCTGAAGACTTACATATTATTCAGGGAACAAAAGAAGAACAATACACCCAACTTATTCCGCAAATAAAAGGCTTGCTGGAAGGTGAGCCAGACCTTGTTGCCAATCTTGCCAACGTTTGTGCAGCCCTTAAAGAACAATTCAACTGGCTCTGGATAGGATTTTATCTTGTGAAAGAGAATGAACTCGTACTTGGTCCTTTTCAGGGGCCTGTAGCCTGTACACGCATACATAAAGGCAGAGGTGTATGCGGAACTTCCTGGGCTGAAGCAAAAACAATCATAGTTCCCGATGTGGAAAAATTCCCCGGCCACATTGCCTGCAGCAGTCTCAGCAAATCTGAAATTGTTGTTCCTCTTGTAAGGAATAATGAAGTTGTGGCAGTCCTTGATGTTGACAGTAAAGATTTGAACACATTTGATACAACCGATCAGTATTTTCTTGAACAAATTGTTTCCCTGATTCAATTTTAATTTCACACATGCAAAAAAATAAACTGCTGCTTTACGGAGCAAACGGCTACACAGGAAAACTGATTGCCCGATATGCCAAGGACTTTCAGCTTATCCCTGTTCTTGCAGGAAGAAATGAAAATCTTATTTCAACACTTGCAAAAGAACTGAACTGCGAGTACAGGATATTTTCGTTAAATCATTCTGCCGAAATTGAGCAGTCATTAAGCGATGTACAATTGGTAATTCATGCAGCGGGGCCATTTGCAAATACGGCAAAACAAATGGTGGAAGCCTGTATTGCCTCCGGTACACATTATATAGATATTAATGGAGACATTCCTGTTTTTGAATTAATTAAAACCTATCACAGCAAAGCTGAAAATGCAGGTGTAATGCTCATGCCCGGTGCCGGATTTGATGTAATACCTACCGACTGCTGTGCCTTACATTTAAAGGAATTAATGCCGGATGCAACACATCTGCAACTTGCATTCATCGCTTCCCGTTCGCAAACAAGTCATGGCACTGCTACAACAATGGCTACACGTATTGGAGAAAAAGCGGTTGTACGTATCAATGGCAAATTCGTAAAGAAGCCTTTGGGTTATAAAGGAATGTGGCTTGATGCAAACGGACAGCAACGGTTTGTAATGAGTTTGCAATGGGGCGATATTTCAACTGCCTATCATACCACCGGTATACCAAATGTGGAAGTGTTTACCGGTATGAAACCATCAGTTTACCGCATTTTGAAATTTCAGTTCCTGTTCAACTGGCTGCTGCGTACTAAAATGATGAGAAGTTATATTCAGCAAAAAATTGACAAGGGCCCTGCCGGGCCAACAGATGAGCAACGGGCAAACGCAAGTACAGTTATCTGGGGCAAAGTAAAAAATGCAGAAGGAAAAGAACTCACTCATCAGTTTGTTTGTGCTGATGGTTACAGTGTTACTGCGTGGGGCATTCTTACAATAGCACGTAAAATTCTTGCAGGAAATTATAAAGCAGGCTATCAAACCCCCGCTGGCTGCTATGGCAAGCATTTGATTGATGAAATTCAGGGAACGAAGAAATAAATTATCAATCATTCAACCCCTTACCCTCAAAGATCTGCTGTACATATTTTTCAATTCTGGAAATACGTGTAGCTGATTGTTTTGCTGCAGAAAAATAAAGCAGGTATGCCCGCTGCCTTCCCGGAGTTAATGCTTTAAACGCTGCTTTTAAAGCAGGAAGCTCATTTAGTTTTTGCTGAAACTCTTCGGGAATTTCGTATTCCTCAGTCTTTTTAAGTTCTACTTTCAAGCCAGACTTTTCAGCTTTAACAGCTTCGTTAATCAATGTTTTAAGAATGGCTTTCTTTTTTCCAATTTCTGATGCTGAAGTAAACCTTGCCTGCCGTGCTGCCTGTACATTTTTTGTTTGCTGAATTAGGAGGCCTTCAGTATCTTTTAACAACGCACCTTTGAAAAACAAAAAGGCGCAATACTCCTTAAATGTATGAATAAGCACAATATTACTTTCCCCGAAAGTATAGCAAGGTGTCCCCCACTTCAATTCTTCTGTAAGCCCGCAACTGAGAGCTATTGCTCTTAATTTTCCCACTTCTTCTTTCCAGTTTTTTAAACGGCTGATATATCCATCCACTTTCGGATTTAACTGCTTCTCTGCCATAAACATATTTTTTGAAAAGTGATGAGGTGATTGTGTTTGTGTGATAACAGTTGATTTATACTTTGAATTATCACTGTTTAAGAGAGTGAAAATAAAAAAATCAAATTATTTATTCCGGTTTTTTTCAAAATCAAATAAACAGGTTAATTATTACAACACGTATCAATTACACAAAACAGATTAATGCATCAGTTCATTCTGAAATAATCTTCAACTCCTGTTCTTTTAAACCTTTTCCTTTTGCAGTTAAAATAATTGCACCTGCTGTACCGGTTGACTGCACAACAACAAGACATTTTCCTTCAAATACTTTTCGTTTTGGCTGCTGAAAACTTTCTAAACTTAACGGATCAGTATTACATACCGCAACAACTTTTCCAACCCCTTTTGTACTGAAGTATATTTCATTTGCAGATAAAGGATTCACAATTCCTTTCTTATCTGTCAGCTCAACAGTAATATAACTCAGGTCTTCACCGTTTGCTTTCAGTTTTAACCTGTCGGCTGTTAAACGTATTTGTGAAACACCCCCTGCTGTAATCAGTTTCTGTTCTTCAACAATAATCCCGTTCATAAAACCAAGTGCCTTCAATTCACCTTTTATATAAGGTATCTGCCACGACGCTTTGAATTCAGTTAGTTGTGATGTGAGCTTTGTACCCATCAACTGATTATTCAACCACAACTGAACACTATCGCAGGATGAATACGCTGTTACTGCAAAAAGTTTATTTTCATTTCCCGGCCAGGTCCAGCTTGCTTTCACATCTTCCCAGCCCCAGTACGAATTACCTCCTTTCCCAAATGTTGATACCGGCGATGCAACAAACAGGTATAATTTCTTTTCATTGCCAAAAAGAATGTTACGGTAATATGAACGTGGACGGCGGAAACCGCAAATATCAATATCGCCGGAAAAAGAAACATGCCAGGGAAAATAAGATGCAGGACGTTCAGAAAAGTGATACCAGCCCGATCCTGATTCACCAATGTAATCCATCGCTGTCCATTCAAAATTGCCGGGTATGTATTCATGATCCATCACTTTCATCCAGTTATCGAACGAATGCCTGGGATCAATTTCAATTGAATACATAATTCTTCCGGGCAGGCGCTGATGATCATTTTCAAACTGTGATGACTGATAACTGTAACCGCAAATATCCAACGCTCCAAACAAAGGATCGCATTTAACCCATTCAGCAGGCGAACCGTTTCTCCAGTCTCTTCCTGTTATTGCAACATCAGCAGTTACAACTCTTGTTGGATCTAATGAACGGACAAAATTGGCAAGCTGATAAGCCAATGCAACTCCAATACTATCTCTTCCTTCACGTATCTGGTTGCCGATACCCCAGGCAAAAATGCTGGGATGGTTTCTGTCACGCAGTACAATACTCGTTAAATCCTTTTGCCACCAGTCGTTGAAATAAACGTGGTAATCATCATTCACCCATCCTCTTGTCCACACATCAAACGATTCATCAATCACCAGCAAACCAAGTCTGTCGCAGGCATCAAGAAAATAAGAAGACGGAGGATTGTGACTGCAGCGTACAGCATTAAAACCTGCAGCTTTCAACAATTCCACCCTTCGTTCTTCTGCACGTTGAAAGGCCGCTGCGCCGAGCGGGCCATTATCTGCATGAACAGTTCCACCTTTCAGTTTCAGATTCTTTCCATTCAGGAAAAACCCTTTTTCACTATCGAACCGGAAAGTTCTTATACCAATACTTGTTTCTGTTCGGTCTGTAACATTCCCATCCAGCAGAAGTTCTGTTTCCACCTTATATAATGATGGAGATTCAGGCGACCATAACTGCGGTTTGGAAACAAACAAAGGAACCATCAGTTCGCCCGCCACATTCTTTACTGCATACGAATGAAGTTTATTTTGCGCAACAACAACACCTGCCGCATTCACAATACGGCAATTAAAAGTGAAAGAACTATTTGCTGCAAGTTCATTCAACACGCTTGCTTTTACCTCAAGTTTTGCATTCTCGTCATCTGCACTGATTGTTTTAATATATATCCCCCAGGGTGCAACATGCAATTTGTTTTTAACTTCAAGTGTAACATGCCTGTAAATACCTGAACCGGAATACCAGCGTGAATTACATCCTTCGTTTTTTACTTCCACTGCAATTACATTATCAGCATTTCCGAAATTTAAATAGTTGGTAAGCTGATATCTGAAAGCAGTATACCCATACGGATGATTACCGAGATGGTGACCATTAATCCATACATCGGCATTCATATATATTCCATCAAACAAAATGGAAATTATTTTTCCTGAATCCAGCTGCGATAGTCTGAAATGCTTCCTGTACCAACCTGTTCCGCCAATTGTAAAACCTGTTTCCTTGCCGCAGGCAGATAGCGAATCAAACGGACTGTTTGTATTGGGTAAATCTTCAATGCTCCAGTCGTGCGGGAGGTTTACAGTACGCCAAGTATCATCATTGTAAGTAACACTTTCTGCTCCTGTTATTTTAGCTTTAATAAATTTCCAGTTGCTGTTAAACCCATTACCGGGTACAGTGATTTGTGCAGTTGTTTCCGTTACTGTACAAGCTAAGCATAACAAAATAATCCAGTTTTTCATACCCGGTTCTTTACATAAAATGTCAACGGTAAATTATAATGATGACAAAGGATTATTGCGACTGGTATTCCGAATGATGAATACATTCAACACACAAGGTTCATAATATGACGATGCGGGTGCAGTAAAGTTACATCCTGTATACATTTATAACGAAATCATTTCACCACTTGCTTTGCATAATCTCTGCTCTCTTCTTCCTGTATTCAGCTTCGGTAATGAGTTTGTCTTTATACAAAGCTTCCAGTTTACGCAGGCGTTCATCGAATGTGGGCACTTCTTCTTCTCTTTCATCACTGAAAAAAAATTCTTCATCTCCACTGTTTCCTTTGTTATAGTTGATGAACTTATAAAGAAAAAGTGCGCCAATAAGCAAAACAAAAACGATCCAGACAGAAACAGCAATCATTCCTACAGAAGAGCTTTCATCGGCAAGCAGGAATAAAAACACAATCCCGAAAACGAGGAAGATCACAACAGCAATCATTCCGGCAATAAGCGATGCCCTGGATGGCTTAATGTACATTTTCTTTTTCACTATTGTAAATCGGCTGTAAGTGGATTAGAGATAAACGGATTCAGAATATAAAAAGGCTTATTAGGTTTAATGCCTGCTTCTGCAAACGTCCATGTAATACGTGCAGCAAAAGGCATCATTTTGCATTCATCTTTCTTTTTCCTGGTAACAAGCAGTTTCCCCTCTTTCATTTGCAAAGTAAAATCTTGCTTTGCAGTACAGCCCTTTGATACAACAAGCAAAACAATATTGCTGTTTTCATAATTAAGTTCTGCTCCCAGCAATGCTTCTTCGGCAGACGACGAAGACGGTACAGTTCCGCTGCAATTAAAGAAAAGTACAAAAGCGAATAACGGAAATAAACGTTTCATATATTGTGATTATAGTTTTAATTCATGCACAAAAGCATCAACTGCCTTTACTGTGTTGCTTTGCTTCCGCTGTAAACTTCTTTTCTTCCCCAGAAAACAAAAAGAAGTACGCCAATCACATTCAGAAAAAGCACAATCAGGAACCAGCAAAGTTTGGTGGTATTATCATTGAAACGCCCATTTGCAATAGCCACAAGTGCAATACACCATACAGCAAGCAGCAGCAGAAAAAGAAGAAAGAACGAACCTTCGAACATGCCGAACGGAATTTCAAGAACTTTCATAACAGAGGACTTTGTAATGAAACATTAAGTTAGTTAAACACTATTTGCCACGGATATGACAGATAGTAGGCAAAAGATTGACAGTAATCATAAAAAGCTCTCAGGCACAGTGATAACTTGTTTTATTAATTCTGATTGAGGCATGAAATCCCTGATCGTTTTACTGATTACAATATCAGTTTCTCTCACTGGTACTTCACAGCAAGCCATATTCAAATACAATGTACATGGATGTGCTGCCGGTAACAATCTTTCAAAAAACAAAAATGCAGCTCCTGAAAACACTCAGGCTGCCTGGCAGGATACTTTATTGCTAAGGGGAGATTCTCTTGTGTATCAAAGAACAGAAGAACACATGTGCTGCAGAAAAGTAAAGCTGAACTATGAAATAAAAAAAGGGGTTATCACTATAACAGAGTACTGGGATGGAATGGGATGTAAATGCCGGTGCTCTTCATCGGTTGAAGCAGTTTTGAAGAAGATTCCTGCCGGAACATACCATGTAAAAATTTTGGCCACAGGTACTGACCCGGTTACCAATAAACCAACAAATGGCAGCGAAATAATTATGGAAAAGAAGATTTTGGTTAATTAAAATCTGAGTATTTGGGGAAACACTCAGCAACGAAAAAGTTGCTTTACCTGATAATATCATCTACTTTAATTACCAACAGTATTGCAAACGTTGACAGAACGGTAAAATATCCAACTGCTTTCATGTTCAGTTTCATTAGCCGGGTACTCTGCCAGGTAATCAGAAATAATATTGCCAGAACAAGCGCTGCAGTAAAATATTGATTTACTCCCAGCATACCGGCAATCCTTGCTTCATCCTGCAGACTTATGCCGCCAAACAAAATGGAGAAAAAGCGTAAAAACGCAGCAAAAAAAACAACCGAATAAGCATACACCGATTTTGTGGCCCACGTAACAATCAAAAAGAGCAATGCCTGAAATATGGTAAAAGCCGGTCCTCCAATTGCAGACCACAGCGCATGCGATTCTTTCAGAAACATCCCACTTTGCGGAGCTGCATTATTTAAACCCATCGTCATTTTATTTCCGGAAAGCTCTCCAGAAATCCAATGCCCGAACTCATGGAAAAGATAACTGCCAAATGCAACCGGGATAAAAAACAAAATAATTTTCCAGCTAATATTACTTTCCCTTAAATCGTTGTTTATTCTGTTTGTAAAGGTTGTCTTCATTTGCAATTGAATCATTGATTCCTCAAATCAAGCATAAGTTCAATCCGTCCAGCCTGTTCTTTTATTTTTGCATTGTAATAATCAAGCCGTTTTGAAAGATCCCTGTTTTGCGGATGACTGAACTGCTCAGCCAACTGCAGTTTTGCCGGGGAGTAAGAAAAAGATACCCAGATTTTATTACGGCAATTGATCCTTACTTTCAGAAACTCAGCACCTGTTGCTGCAATAATACCAATGCCCTGCTGTATAATGCGGAAAAGCGAAAGTCTGTCAATATCCGGCAAATCATCCGAATCTTTCTCAAGCACAATTTCAACCGGCAGATTATATTTTTTGCTGAGTAGTTCTGCATAAACAGCAGCTCCTTGCGCAAAGCCAAAATCAATCAGCATAGAAGGACTTAATTCCAGTGAAATACTGCTAAGTCCGTCAATTGCGCTTTTCAATCCCTCATCTGCTTTTACTACTAATGCCTCTGCTGCCGGCATCATTTGCAAATACATCCTGCTTGTTACGAGTGTTTGAGAAATATCATCACGCAAAGAAAGTAACAAAGAATACTCATCCTTTTCATGCTGCAGATCAATTTCACGCAACGTAAGGTTGTGCTGCTTTTTCTGTTCTTCCATTACTTTTTCATGCAGGTGAATAAAATGGCGGTAAAGAGCAACAAGAATGGCCAATGTGGAAACGATGGAAAAGACTAGGCAAACCATATAAAGATTTTCCATCAATCCTTTGTCAAGATATGCGAATCGTTCAGAACGCATTTCAGTAAACCAAACCGATAAAACAAAAAAGAAAATGTTGATAAAAACAATTATTGCTGTTTTATATCTTTCGAGTTGAGCTAAAAAAATGTAAAGAAAAGCAACCATAAAAGGAAAGTAAAACAAAATAGCTCCTGTTGCTTTTCCATAACGGTAACAAACCCAGAAAATCAGAAAATTATGAACAAAGGTTACAAGCAATACCGACAGAAACAGCGAGCGACGATATATAATTTTGCTGAGGATATACAGTAAAATTCCGCCTGCATAAAAAGATGCTGCCATGTAATCGTGGAATGGCTTGCTGATTGCAACAGGAATAAAGAAAAGCAAAATGGTTGAACCGATAATACTGAATAGCGTGTAAGGCAGCTCCTGTTCTGCAGTTAAATGCTCCTTTAAATGCACACGCATTTTCATTGCCTTTTATTTAAGGCAAGATAATTAATATGCAGGTTCGCAATAAATAATATTAATCTATATATAATGGCAAGAAATATCTTTCCTTAAAATTTTAATATAAACCAACAATGACTTATAAATCCCTTTCTCAGCAATAAATCAAAATAAAATATGAGCATCTCACTTTAAGTATTGCTGATCCCAAAAAAATCCCCGTCTGACACAAATGTCAGACGGGGAAATATTTTACTCTTCATCTTTTTTCTTACACAATTCCTTTTGCAGAAAGATACCGTTCTGCATCCAGTGCTGCCATACAACCACTACCTGCTGCGGTAATAGCCTGGCGGTAATGTTTATCCTGCACATCGCCTGCAGCAAACACCCCTTCTACATTTGTTTTGGATGTACCAGGAATGGTTTTGATGTAACCTGCTTCGTCCATATCAACAAACGGTTTAAAGATACCGGAGTTGGGTTCGTGACCGATGGCCACAAAAAATCCCTGCACCGGTATTACACTCTCCTCGCCTGTTTTGTTATTCTTCACTTTCATTCCTTCCACTTTTTTATCACCAAGAATTTCGAGTGTTTCAGTATTGAAGTGTACGGTAATATTGGCAGCATTCATTACTCTGTCCTGCATTACTTTACTTGCACGCATAAAATCCTTGCGGATGAGCATGTGTACTTTTGTACAAAGCTTGCTGAGGTATAAAGCTTCTTCAGCAGCAGTATCGCCAGCACCAACAATAGCTACTTCCTTACCTCGAAAGAAAAAACCATCGCACACTGCACATGCACTGACACCGTATCCATTTAAACGTTGCTCACTTTCCAGGCCAAGCCATTTTGCACTTGCACCTGTGCTGATGATTACTGTATCTGCTTCAATCAGTTTTTCATCATCAATCCACACCTTGTGCGGCTGTGAACTGAAATCAACTTTTGTAGCAATGCCGTAACGTATATCGGCACCCATGCGTTTTGCCTGTTTTTCAAAATCAACCATCATTTCCGGGCCCTGCACACCTTCGGGGTAACCTGGATAGTTTTCCACTTCTGTTGTAATGGTTAATTGGCCGCCGGGTTGTATTCCCTGGTACAAAACCGGGTTCAGGTTGGCTCTTGATGCATAAATTGCCGCAGTATAGCCTGCAGGTCCTGAACCAATAATTAAACAATGAACTTTTTCAGTTGCTTCCATATCTGTCTTCTAAAATTTTTAAGTCGGTAAAAATAAGGCTATATCGTTAACGGAAATGTAATCTGAATTACATATAAAATGGTTGTGGATAATTATTGGGGGATGATAATGGTTTTAAACTGGTTGGAATACCCCCCGAAATATCCCAATGCGCCATTACTGACATTACCCAGAATTTTTATGGCTGATGAAAAAGGATTACCCATACTGGAATAATTGTATTCCACTGTTCGCCAGAAATCGTAAGTAGCTTTGTCAATATTGCTGAGTTTGATAGTTACGGTATCGCCCCTGCGGAAAAAGCCATACTCATCAAAATTCAGTTCAATATTACGGTCAATACCTTTGTCAACATCTACTGTGTAAGTGGAGCCATTCACCAATGCATCATCAAACACAGAATTAAAACCGGGTAGAAAAGCACCACCGTTTACCCGGGTAAAATAACGGGCATAATCGCCAAAGCCGGGAGCATCGGTTACTCTTGCTTTTACTACAACCTTGGTGCTGGTATCGGGTGTGGCAGGTGCTTTTGCCCACCATACTGAATCCAGTTCCCTGCGTATTACAGGTATTGAAGTAGCGGCGTTGTATTCTTTTCCCTGCCAGGTAATTTTAAGCTGATAGTTTTTGCCTGTTTCACCTACAAAAAAGGTTGCAAGGTCAGAAGGATCGGCACTGTAATAGCTGAAAGGCGTTGAACCGTTAAGCACTACATCGTACCGTTTGAGCTGATGGCTCTTTGTTCCGTTGCTGACAATTACAGTTGCATCTTTAATCAACGATTCTCCAATCATTGCTGAACTGATACTTGAAAAATAATTGAGGCTTTTTGTCAGTACCACAAATGGTGCCTGGCCTGTTTCAATACTTGCATCAACACTAAGTAAAGGCGCAGATTCGTTGAGTTGAAATTCAACTTTTTTTTCGCAGCCGGCGAGTAATACAAAAACTGTTATGGTCAGCAGTAAACGAATCATTCTGCAAATTTAAGGCGTAAGAGGAAAACACAAAGTTATATTCAAAAAGTACGGAGGACGCAGAGACCATGAAGACGAATTTAATCTTCATCAAAAAATCCGTTTCTACCTGCACTATCAATATCATTTGGTTTCTTCTGGGATTAAAAAAAACACCCCGGTGAACCGGGGCGTTGACAATTTATGAACCATTAACAAATTTTCTTATAATGACACAGTGGTTAATTTACCAGACACAGTAAAACTTCCTTTTTGTGTACCTGTTGTATAAGAACCACCTGAATAAAGTCCGCTGGTATTGGTTGCAGCAGAATAAGAACCCCCGGTATAAATCTTAAAAGTTGAACCGGTAGCTAACGATGATGATGAGTACACAAAATAATATGCTGAACGCTGAGGGGCATATGTTACAAGTGCGTTGCCTGATGCATCGGTAATAGTAAACAATGTACCGGCAGAAACATTACCATTAATTTTTACAAGTACCGCATTTTGTGCCGATGTTGTACTTGTAGCTTCAATCATGTTTCCGGAATTGGGTCCCGATGCAATGATAACACCACCTGAGATAGTAAAGGTTCCGTTATAATCGAAAGCAAGTTCAGGTGAAGAAGGTGGGCCTTGTGCAATCAGTGTACCTCCTGTCATGATAATATTTCCATTGCCATCAACTGCATCGCCATTGCTGCAACTGCTTGCAATTGTTCCGCCAGAAATGGTGAGAAGACTTCCGTCGTTTGATTCAGTTCCGCCAGACACGGTTCCTTTTGTACAGTTAATGCCATCATTGGTTGCAACCACACTTGTATTACCATTGGTAAAGGTGATAGCAGGTGCTTCAAACGCTTCATACGATTTGGTAATGTTGATTGTACCGCCGTTAACCGTAACCGAAGCATCCGATTTAATTCCATCGTCGTTTGATGCAATAGTGACGGCACCTGCATTAATTGTAATTGCCCCATCGCATTTGATAGCTTTCGGATCACTTGTGTTGCTTGTGTTATAGGTATAAGTGCTGCCCGATGTGGTGATATTGATGCTGCCGCCATTAATTACTGTACTTCCATCAACAGTGATTCCTTTTGACCCTGCTCCTGAACTTGTAATGGTTAACGTTCCTGCTGTGAATGTAAATACTGCATCACAATTAATACCCGCCGGTGCAGCAATATCTGCATCAGTTGTATTGTAGTAAGCTGCTCCTGTTGTGGCAATGCTGATGTTTCCATTGGTAACCGTCAGGTTCCCGGTTGTTTTAATTCCTTTTCCTCCTTTGCCTGAAATGGTAAGTGTAATTGCATTACTGCTGTTGATGGCAGTATAACTTTCACTCTTGATACCATTCCCTTTTTCACCTGTTGATGTAACAGCAATTGTGCCCCCTGTTATTGATACATACGGAGTAATGGTTGCATCGGTTCCATCATACGAAGCGGTAATTCCATCATCTGCACTGTTTACTGTAATTGTACCACCACTGATGGAAACATAACCTTCTTCACAATCTATTCCATCGCCGGATGCTGTTGCGGTAACAGTTCCTCCGCTCATTTTGTAATAATCATTTGAATGAACAGCATCAGTAGTAGCTTTGGCAACTGTAATATTTCCCGTTTCAACGCTTATATAACCATCGCTGCAAATTCCATGTTTATAGTTACCGGTTACAGTTAAATTTCCTGATCCCGTAAAGTTGAGCTGACCCTCGCTGAAAAATGCAGCCTTCTGATCTTCGGTGCTGGTTGCATAAGTACTTCCATCAATCAGCCGGTTGTTTGTTCCGTTCAGAACATTTACTGTTACTTTTTTGCTTGATTGAATATTGATGGATGGGCCATTATCATTAATAATACTTACTCCATTTAAAACAAGATTGAATTTGTAATCGCTGTAAAGTTTAAACATGCCGTTTGTACAACGGCCTGACAATACATAATTAATTTCGGTTGTTGTAACTGTTGAAGTAACTACTACATCTCCATTGGTGATGGTAACACTTACACCATTTCCTTCAAAGGGGTTGGTAACTGTGGCCGTTGTTCCAGAGAACTTCACTACAACTGCATTTGAAAATGTTGTGTCTTTTGTATTGGTGGTATAACCATCATCGGTTACACCTGTTGTGCCCGAGCCATCGTCGGTGGTTGTGGATGATTGTTTGCGGCACGATAAAATAAAAACAGAAACTGACAGTGCAAACAGCACCAGCTTTATGTATCCCCTGTTCATCTGTATGGTTTTTGGTTAAATCTTATTTCAGCGGTTGTTGCTGCTGAAATAATCGATGTTCTTCTTTACAGATGACGGAGTTGAAAGAAAAGGTTGGGTTTTGAAGTAAACAGATTAAAAAAAAGGCTGAATTATTAAAGCATTAACAATTCAACCTTGTATGGTTTGATTTTATCGTAAACTTATCAGGGAAGATAAAACACATCCTTCAGCGGAACGCTTACAGGTGAGTTATCTTCATTGCTGTCCATAATATCTTTCATGTATGCCCACCATTTTTTCATCACGGGATGTTTAGGCAACTCGTCCATGTTGGCCGCATCTGTTACATTCAGCACACCAAACAGGAAATATGTTTCTTCATCCAGGAAAATGGAATAATCGCTGATGCCGTTTACTTTCAGCAGTTCAGCAAGTTCAGGCCACAATTCATCATGGCGTTTTTTATATTCTGCCTCCTGGCCTTTGTGCAATTTCATTTTAAAAGCTAAACGTGGCATATGATAAAATCAGAAATTAAAAATGAATAATTGAAAGTACACTATTGCTCTGAATAATGAACTTCCGGTAAGCTTTTCAGTTTTTCAGCAGCCCATTCGGGAGTAATATCTCTCTGCGGACTTGCCAGCATTTCATAACCCACCATAAATTTCTTCACAGTTGCTGAACGAAGTAACGGCGGATAAAAATGCATGTGCCAATGCCATTCTGCATGTTCACCGTCATTTACAGGCGCCTGGTGCATACCTGCTGAATAAGGGAATGATGTGCTGAATAAATTATCGTAACGTACAGTGAGTTGTTTGAGAACAGATGCAAGTGCTTTCTTTTCTTCATCTGTAAACTCAGTAACGTTTTGCACCTGCCGCTTGCTGATGATCATTGTTTCGTAAGGCCATACTGCCCAGAAAGGAACCAATGCCACAAAATGTTCATTGGCACAAACAATGCGTTCGTTCTGTTTTAATTCAAGCTGAAGATAATCGCTCAGCAAACTTCTTCCGTTCTTTTCAAAATAGTTTTTTTGCTGGTTGGTTTCTTTCACCAGTTCTGCAGGCACATCGTTGAGCGACCATATCTGTCCATGTGGATGCGGATTGCTGCATCCCATAATATCGCCTTTGTTTTCAAAAACCTGGATGTATTTAATCCAGTCGTTTTTTGCCAGCTCTGCAAATTCACGCTGCCACAGTTCAATTACTTTTACAATTGCTTCTTCCGTCATTTGCGGAAGTGTAAGATCATGACGTGGTGAAAAACAAATCACCCTGCAGATTCCTTTCTGGCTTTTTGCCTGTAACAAACCATCAAGTGAATACTCACCATCAGGTGTATCTTTCAGTAAAGCAGAAAAATCATTAGTGAAAGCAAATGGTTCGGTGTACTGTTCATTCACTGTTCCATCAGCACGCACATTGCCGGGACATAAATAACAACCGGGATCATATTGAGGACGGTCGTTTTTTGCAGCCGCTTCCACTTTTCCCTGCCAGGGACGTTTGGTACGATGTGGTGAAACAAGTACCCACTCTCCTGTTAATAAATTCAAACGTTTATGCGAATGTTCTTTTAAATCAAATCTCATCATCTTAAAATTTTGAAGTTCCGTCTTCAATCTGCACGATGTAAGCCTTCAGGTTTTTGTTCATTGCTTTTTCATACGAAGCAGATACTTCTTCAATCAGTGCATCGATTGCTTCTTTCTTTACAAGGTTGATAGTGCAACCACCAAATCCCCCACCCATCATTCTTGCACCAAGTACGGCTGGGTTGCCTTTCACTGCATCAACTAAATAATCAAGTTCTGGACAACTTACTTCGTAGAGTTTGCTTAATCCTTCGTGTGTTGCAAACATTTTTTGTCCGAATGCTTCGAGCTGATGATTCTGCAAATCTTCACAACCTTTCAGTAAACGTTCTTTTTCTTCAATTACATATTTGCAACGGTTGTGCACCATTGTACCTGCAGGTACAGCTTCATCCAGCATTTCAAGCGTAGCATCACGCAGACTGTTTACTCCGGGATGTTTTTTCTGAATTGCTGCAACTCCTTCTTCACATTGCGAACGGCGTACATTGTATTCGGAAGATGCAAGTGAATGTTTTACCTGTGTATCAAGTAACACAATCTTTACATCTTTCATTTCAAGCGGGAAATATTCAAACTCCAGTGAGCGGCAATCTAATTTCATTACATGTTCTTTCTGTCCGAACATGCTTGCAAACTGATCCATAATGCCACATTTAACACCGGCAAATTCATGCTCGGCTTTCTGCGCCATTTTCACCATCTGCATTTTTTCAATACCAAATCCAAAAAGTTCGTTCAACGCATAAGCAGTGGCGCATTCAACTGCTGCTGATGATGAAAGCCCTGCACCAATCGGAACATCACCGCCCATCACCATGTTAAAACCTTTTACTTCATAACCTGCCTGCTGTAACTGACTCACCACTCCTAAAATATAAGTTGCCCAGCTTTTAACTGGTTTAACATCACTTATAGTTGTGCTGAAACTTTCATTAAAATCCTGTGAGTATAAATGTATTTCATTGTCGTTTCGTTTACCTGCTGCAATAAAAATAGCTTTATCAATAGCAGCGGGTAAAACAAATCCTTCATTGTAATCGGTGTGTTCTCCAATCAGGTTAATTCTTCCGGGTGAACGGAATAACAACGGCTCTGCACTATATATTTTTTTAAACTGATCTTTAATAATTTCAATAGTCATAACTAAAAAATTTTGGGCAAATTATACAACAATTCGTTACGGGTGCAAATGTGAATCATTTTTATTGAAGTTTATTCAGCACCGGTTCCTGCAATCCTTTCAATTTATATTCATTTGGTTTCAGTAATTCCAGTACTATAATTTCATTTTTCCCCTTCTTCAACCATTCGGCAGGAACATATACTGTTTGCTGCGGTCCAATACTCCAGTAGCGTCCAAGGTTATGACCATTTACCCAAACAAAGCCTTTGCCCCATTGTGTAAAATCAAGATAACTGTCGGCAGGATGATCAAGTACAAAACTTCCTTTCTTCACAACGGGAATATCTTCAGCGGGCTTGGCACCCGTTTTAAGTTTTAATGTTGAAGGATTGGTAAAAGGCAAACCAAACATCTGCCAGTTTTCAATCACTTTATTTCCAAGTGTTACATTTTCAATAATCCCTTTTTTGTTTTTGAGAAGATTCGGTCCGAAGTTGATGCGTCCCATGTTCTCAACAAGAATATCCAATCGTTGGGGTTTGGCTGATGCTTCAATTTCCAGACTGTCAGTATTTTTCATCCTGTCGAGCACTCCCACTCTTTTACCATCAATCATCACAATTGCATAATCTCTCAGGCCATTTATTTTTAAAATAGTTTTCTGATGCGATGCAAGTGTTGACCTGTACAAAACAAAACCGTAGGGTTGTTTCATATCTTCAAAAGTTAACGGTGTTTTGTTTTTAACAGGAGCCGGAAGAATGGAAAACAAAGACCCTGTTTGTGTGAACTGGATATTGTTGATTGCAATACTTTCTTTTTTTGCAAGTACTTCAGGTAATACTGTTCCTGCAGGAAGATTTTTTTGAATTGCTTCACGGAACAGCATAAACTTATGTGTTGCGTTTCCTGCTTCATCTAAAGGTGCATCATAATCATAACTGCTGATCTGCGGCTGAAAAGGCACATCATCCCTGTAATTAGAACCATTCATAAATCCTCTTGTTGTGCCTCCATGAAACATGTACATGTTGATGGATATTCCTGCTGCCAAAACAGTATCGAGACGGTTGGCGTATTCCTTTGCAGAAACAGTATGATGTGCTGTTCCCCACCAATCGAACCAGGCAGGATACCATTCTGCTATATAAAAAGGTCCTTTGCCATTATAATTATTACGAATTACTTTTTTCACAGCTTCTGGTCTGTCTAACCCATTTATTGCGGGAAGCAGCCCGGGCAAATGTCCGTTTGGCATCTGGTCAGCGGGGTCACAAGTATAAAGCAATCCATCAAAGCCTGCTTTAATAAACAGTTCTTTGTTCAGTTCAAGATAAGATTTATCATCGCCATAAAAACCATATTCATTCTCTACCTGCACCATCAGTATGTTACCGCCATGATTAATCTGCAATGGAGCAAGTTGTTTGCCTACTGCCATTAAATAGTTTGTATATGCTTTTGTATATGTTGGTTCTTTACTGCGTACAATTAACCCTCTTTCATTCTGCAGCCAGTAAGGATAACCACCAAACTCCCATTCAGCACATACATAAGGACTTGGCCGTAACACAACCCACAAACCTTCTTCCTGTGCAATTTTTACAAAAGCTGCTATGTCATTGTTACCACTGAAATCATACACACCTTTTTGCGGTTCGTGAACATTCCAGAAAACGTATGTTCCAATGGTGTTTAATCCCATTGCTTTTGCCATTTTCATTCGCTGACGCCATGCTTCACGAGGTACTCTTGGATAATGTATTTCACCCGAAATCATCAGGAAAGGTTTGCCATCCAGCAAAAAAACTGAATCGCCTAACTGGAAACTGTGTTTTGGTTGCTGCGCTTCGCTGCTGTTTACAGCAAACGAGCATAAAACAGCAATTGTAATAATAATCTTTTTCATCGTGTGATTTAGGTTTCAGTGAAACCCGGTTCATATTTTTTATTAATCATGTGCATGATCGCCACGCACATCTTTACCACTCCATATTTTTTGTGATGAAAATTCCTCTGCAGGATCACTCCAAAAAGCATCTGTTTCTGGTAATCCAAGGGGTAAAAGGATTGTACTGCACAAATAAAGACTGCCGGTATTGTTATATACATCAGCAATATCCGGTTGTGCACCATACAAACCAATTGCAAGCCATCCTTGCTTATTAAATGTTGAGGGGCTTTCCATCGTTTTCTTCAGCACTGCTGTTAAAGCACAGCGTACCTGTGCCGGATGCAGTTCGGCTGGTAATTTCTTCTGCCATGCCACATCAGCCAAATGCTGAAACGCAGCACCACGATAAACAATGGAACGGCCTGTAGCAGGAAAACTTCCATCAGCATTGATTAAACGTTCCTGTATAATAGCGTATCGTTCGCTTCTTTGTTTTTGCTTAGCCTGAAACCAGTTGAAGGAATTGTTCTTTTCTTTCACTGCATCATAAATACAATTCAGAAATGGATGAATCACATAGCTGTTGTAATAATCCCAATGGTAAGCAGTGCCATCGGCATACACACCATCACCAACATACCATTGTTCAAACTGGCGGAAACAGAATTCAACTCTTACAATATCCCAGTCGTAATTGTATTTGCAGAAGAAAGCTTCAATCATTCCGGAAAATAAAATCCAATTGGAGTAAGATGGTTTGATTTTTCTTGACATGCGGAAGGCATCAACCACCTGTTGTTTGGTAACTGTATCAATATTATTCCACAACCACGGGCAACGCAAAAAGGCATTGGCAAGAAAAGCAGCATCAACTAATGATTGCCCTCCTGTAAAATCCATGTAATCTTTTGCTGAAGGGTTGACCGCATTGGCCATTCCTTTAACAGCCCATTGCCTGTATTGAATGCGTAATGCCTTTTCTTCGGCTGATCCATCTTCACCGTTAAGCCATGGAGCAATACCGCACAATGTGCGTGAAAATGCTTCGAGGTAGGCGGCTTTGGTTCTTGCAACGGCATTGTCAGTTCGCTTGGAAAGTTCAACCGGCAGTACAGCTTTCAGTTTATCCTGCGCAAGATTGTACAACACCGGCCTGGCAATTTTATCCATTGTTGCTAACCAGAGTTTACGATCATTTGGCGGTACTGCAGATGTTTTTTGTGCAACAGAAATTTCAACTGCAAGTAAAATGCACAAAAGAAAAAAGAATCGTTTTTTCATTGGCAATATTTAAAACTGTTTCCCAAGATTTTTGTAGCGCTCCATCGCCTCTATATAATAATAATCGCCATACGTAAGGGGTACATCAATCTCTGTTTTATTTGGCGTATGCCCTACTCCATGCTGAATCAGAAATCCTCCGTTTGTACCATATGCAGCTTTATAAGCAGGAGATGATAATGTACGGAGAATTTTTTCAGCTGTTTTTAAATAAAGCTTCGCCTCTTTCCTGTCAACATAATAACTCAGTTCAATAAATGCAGATGCCATGATAGAAGCTGCTGATGCATCTCTCAATGCATTGGGTATTCCCGGTGCATCAAAATCCCAGTAAGGAATTTTGTCTGCAGGTAAGTTCGGATGATTTAATACGAATGAGGCAATGTGTTTGGCCTGGTTGAGATAAACAGGATCTTTTGTTTCACGAAACATTACGGTGTAACCATACAAGCCCCATGCCTGCCCTCTTGCCCATGCCGATTCGTCGGCAGCACCTTGTGCTGTTCTTTTTTTCTGCACTGCACCTGTTTCAGCATTATAATTCACAACATGATACGAACTGTAATCGGGACGGAAATGATTCTGAATAGTAGTGTTTGCATGTGTAACTGCAATTTTATAGAAAGAAGAATCACCGCTTACTTTTGCAGCCCAGAAAAGCAGTTCAAGATTCATCATGTTATCAATGATCACCAGATAATCTGATGCTTTAGAATCCCACGACTTAATACAACCTACTTTAGGGTTAAAACGGCTTGCCAATGACTTAGCACTGGTAAGGAGTATTTCTTTATATTCCGGTTTAGTTGCAATGCGGTTTGCATTACCAAAACTGCAAAACATCATAAACCCGAGATCATGCGTTGTTGTGTTGAACTTTTCTTTTTCAAGAATTTTTAAAATCCGTACAGCTTCGTCATACAATGCCTGTTCTTTTGTTTGCTCGTAGATATACAGTAACGTACCCGGATAAAAACCGCTGCACCACCATTCAGATTTACTGAATTCATATTTTCCTGTTGTTGGAAAATATGTTTTAGGAAACAGATCAGCAGGCAGTTTTTTTGCCAGTACTTTGTATTGCTCTCCTGCATCTTTAAAGTTCTGATCAAATGTTTTTATTAATGCCTTATCTTTTTTATAAGATACTTTTTGCTGGGCAGAGCATGACAATGTAAAAATTGCGGCGCTGCTTATTGCGAACATAAATAAAAGTGATTTTTTTATCATTCGTTTTTTCTTTTTTAGATCAATCATTTTTTAAATCCCGGTTTCCATTCAAGTACACGAATCATTTGAGGAGGGGTTTCAGACCTTCCTTCACCATCAACCTGTTCAGTTCGTTGTACAAATAAATTCAGAATTCTTTTCTGTTTCCACAATTCAGTGTCGTAAGTAGGCTCCCATGTTCCTGCTGTTTCCTGAGAAAGATCAAACACAATCCATTGCCCTTTTTCAATATTATAATTTACTGCTGCAGAAACTTTTTGTTCTCTCTCCTCATCCCTGAACAGAATTGCAGCAGCAAGTACTTTACCATTTTGCCATGAAATGATTTGTGGCCTGGAAATGGGAATGCGTTTTGAACCGGTGCCGCTTAAACTGAATGGAGTTTTTCTGAATCCAATAGCCTGCACATTCCAGTTATTTCCATTTTTAAAAACAAGATGATACTGAGGAATACTATCGTTCAACTCTCTCCAGTAAGTAGCAATAAATGGTCTTCCTTCAGCATCAGCAAACATGGAGGTTTGATTAATGAGCTCACTCTTTTGAGGAATGGAGCAGGCAATTTCAGCAGTTGCAGCAGTAATGGGTAAATTGTATTGTTTGCCTGTTGAAGTGGTCCATGTGCTACCTCCGTCGGTTGAACGGGCATAACAAAGGTCATGGTTGCTGGCAACATCGGGCGATTCACGCCAGACCCATGAAATATGAATGATTCCCTTTACATCTACAAAAGCCTGCCAGTAGGCATTACGTTTACCTTCTCCATCAAGCAGGTTGCTTTGCAGTTGTTCCCATTTTTTTGTTTTGAGAACATACCGGTTGATAATTAGATTTCCGTTACCTGAACCACCATCCCTGTAAAAAAACAACAGGTTACCATTTGCCAGTTTATAAAACTCAGGATAGGTTACTCTTTGTTCATGCAGCCCCGTCATGGACATTTTCCCTGTAAGATCGAGCGAGCCTGGTGAAATGCCCATGCAGTAGTTCAGCGGATTATTGTGATGATCCCATGCCATGTGCAGGTAACCTTTACCGTCAACCATTATACTGATGACGTTGTGTGCATCAAGGGTATTTCCCTTATACGGAGTTTGTTTAATAATCCACTTTGAAGAGCCTGTTTTCCGTTTACCCAAAACCACATAACGTTGCTCGTTATAAAAAGCAATAAACTGTGTGTCTTTGAAGGTAACCAATGAATTTTTGCGGAAGACGGCGGTATTTACAGAGTTCTGTGCCCAGCCTTCGGCTACAGTCACAAGTTTTGCCTGCTGCGCATGAAGATGCTGCGCAGTTAAAAAAATCAGCAAAGCAATACTTGTTCTCATCCTCTGTGGTTTAAAATCTCATACCAGGTTTTAAAGTTCCTTTTTAAGTAAAAGCCTGATGTTGAAGGTATTGATTATGGTTACTTCCAAATATCCAAAAATTTTCCTGTGCAAAAAGGGGGATAAATGGTAAAATAGAGGGGACAAATTCAAGCCTTTTCATAAATCGCCTGCTATTTTAAAGAATTTAGTTACAAAGTGTTTTTTGCAAGAAAAATCCCGGCCTCTTTTTAAAAGCCGGGATAAATATATTTCAGGTCAGAACTAAAATATTACTGATTCAGAACATCATATTTCTTCTGATACATTTTTTCCTTTTCTGCATTTCCAAGGAATCTGTAAGCATCGGTAAGTAAATACAAAGTTGATTTGTATTCATTTTTGGTTCTGCGGTCTTTTAACTGCTCTTCAGTCATACCTTCATAAATTCCCAAAGCTGTTTCAAGAGAAGGAAGGGCTTCTTTCATTTTTTCTTCCATCTTCTTTTTCATATCGTTTTTCTTCTGAACATCAGCAGGAGTTTTACCGGTAACTTTTTTCAGGTCTTCCTGTATTCCGGCCGCCTCGTTAAAATATGTTTTTCCAAGAAGCAAATGTGCATCTGGCTCTTTCGGATTCTGGTCAATACAGGTCTTTAACTGCGAAATAATCTTTTCAAAAAAAGCAGGTTTTTCTGCCTCAGGAACTTTCTGGTCCATGTAGAGATAGTTGAACATTTCTGCGGCATAATCGTATCTCATTTCATAATCCTTCGGCTCTTTTCCAAGCACAACTTCATATTTGGCAAAAAGTTCAGGACTTACTCCTTTCTTTTTCATTTTATCCATTTCAAGCTTATCATAATAAGTATCATTTGGATAAAGTTTGCGTCCTAATGCCGCATATTTCTGTGCTTTTTCTTCGTCCTTCTTTTTATCATAATAATAAGTTACATAGCGGTAGCATACATCAAAACCCTCGCCAGCAATACTTGAATCACAAATTTTCTGGAAATAGTTAACAGCCTCTTCCATATTTTCCAATTGCATGGCAGCAGCACCGGCATAATAATATAAAATAGTATCAACAGCAGTTAATGCCCACTTGTATTTATAAATAAAACGGCCTACATCATCTGCCTGCTTGTATTTTACAAGGGCATTTGTAAAATCTTTGCTGTTGTAAAAATTATTTCCTTCACGCTGAAGCTCTACATAGTTTTCAAAAACAGGATAGTTTTTGGTCATCATGTAAATCTCAGTTTGTTTGGTGTCCAGTTCCATTGCTTTTTTAAAGGCATCAAAAGATTGAATCCAGGCATCTGTAACCGTTGTTTTAAGATTCGCATCTTTCGCAATCTGGCCGTAAATAAATCCTTTATAATACCAGGCTTCCCAATTCTTTTGCTCTTTTTCGTTGGCCAATGCAAGATCAACAGCCTCTTTTGCTTTAACCCAATCTTTCTTGTCGGAATAATTCCTCACTTTCTTAATATCCTGAGCCGAAATTCCCAGGCTTAACATAACAGCAATCGCTGCGAAAAGAAATTTTTTCATTTTCTTTTTTATTTGATAATTAATATTCGTTTATTGGTTATCTGATGAACCTTCTGTTGCTTCAGGAGCATCTGGTGCTGCTGCAGCATCGGTTGATTCATCTTCTTCTCCATTACTGTGATCCAAACGGGTGATAGCTGCAATTTCATCGCTTTCATCAACCCTGATCAGTTTAACACCTTGTGTTGCTCTGCCCTGCTCACTGATCTGGTTTACTTTCATCCGGATTGTGATGCCGCTTTTACAACTGATCATCAGGTCTTCAATCTCTGTTACTTCGAGCATACCAACCAAAGCCCCTGTTTTTTCAGTTACGTTGATTGTTTTTACACCTTTTCCTCCCCTGTTGGTAATACGGTATTCGTCAACGGCTGTACGTTTGCCATAACCTTTTTCGCTTACAACCAATACAGTTCTTGAAATATCTTTCTTATTTACACAAATCATACCAACCACTTCATCTTTTTCATCATCCACTTCAATACCTGCTACACCAATTGCACCACGTCCGGTTGGTCTTACTTTCTCCTCCGGAAAGCGAATTGCCCTTCCGCTTTTTACTGCCAGCATGATTTCGCAATTACCATCAGTCATTTTTGCTTCGAGTAACTGATCCCCTTCTACGATTGTAATTGCATTTACTCCGGTTGCACGCCTTCTGCTAAAATCTTCTAAAAGTGTCTTTTTAATGATTCCTTTCCGGGTGCAAAGTACGATGTAATTGCTTTTAACAAATTCTTCATCATCAAGTTTCGGAACATTTATGATTGCTCTTACTTTATCATCAGGTGGCAATTGCATCAGGTTCTGAATAGCTCTTCCCTTACTTGTTTTGTCGCCTTCAGGTATTTCGTATGATTTAAGCCAGTAGCATCTCCCTTTTTCAGTAAAGAACAACAGCGTATGATGTGTAGATGCAACAAAGAGGTGTTCTACATAATCTTCTTCTCTTGTTTTGCTGCCAATGGCTCCACGGCCGCCCCTGCGTTGCTGGCGGTATTCAGAAGCTGATGTACGTTTGATATAGCCGAGATGTGAAATAGTGATCACCACATCTTCTTCTTTTATCAAATCTTCAATTCTTACTTCATCATCCAGGTAAGTAATTTCGGTTCTACGTTCGTCACCAAACTTGGTTTTGATTTCAAGTAACTCTGTTTTGATGAGTTCAAAACGCATACTTTCATTGCCCAGCAATTCATTGAGATGAGCGATCAGCTTCATTAACTCATCGTATTCGTTCTTGATTTTATCACGCTCCATTCCTGTTAAACGCTGCAAACGCAGCTCAAGAATGGCTTTTGCCTGAATTTCATCTAAACCCCAACCCGCATTAATCAGGTTATCTTTTGCAATTTCGGGTGTTGCTGAACTACGGATTAATGCAATTACTTCATCAAGATGATCGAGAGCAATTAAATAACCCTGTAAAATATGTGCACGTTCTTCTGCTTTACGCAATTCGTATTTTGCCCGGCGTACAACCACTTCATGACGGAACTCAACAAACTCTGAAATCAGATCCTTCAGATTTAATGTTCTTGGTCTGCCTTTTACAAGTGCAACATTGTTGATGCCGTAAGAAGTTTGCAGCTCAGTGAATTTGTAAAGCTGGTTTACAATTACATTGGCAAAGGCATCCCGTTTCAGATCAATAACAATCCTTGTACCTTCCTTCTGGTTACTTTCGTTGTTAACGTGAACAATTCCTTCAATGATTTTATCATTTACAAGCTGACCGATTTTATCCGTCAACGCATCCCTGTTAACCTGGTAAGGAACTTCGGTGATGATGATTTGTTCCCTGCCACTTGTTTTTGTTTCGATACTTAATTTACCACGCAATACCACTCTTCCCCTTCCGTAATGATAAGCTGCTTTAATTCCTTCTGTACCGTAAATTGTTCCGGCAGTTGGAAAATCAGGAGCTTTTACATGCTTCATCAGCTCGTCAATGGTAATCTCCCTGTTATCAATAAACGCAATACATCCGTCAATTACTTCACTGAGGTTATGCGGCATCATGTTGGTAGCCATACCCACAGCAATACCACTTGAACCATTTACCAGCAAATTGGGAATACGTGTTGGAAGAACAGTTGGTTCTTTTTCAGAATCATCGAAGTTGAGCTGGAAATCAACTGTTTCTTTGTCAATATCTTCCATCATGTTTTCGGTTAACCGCTGCATACGCACCTCTGTGTAACGCATAGCAGCAGGGCCATCTCCATCCTGGTTACCGAAGTTACCCTGCCCATCAACCAATTTATAGCGCATACTCCATTCCTGGGCCATACGCACCATTGCATCGTACACTGAACTGTCGCCATGCGGATGATATTTACCCAACACTTCACCCACAACCCTCGCACTTTTTTTATAAGCTTTGTTGTATTGCAAACCGAGTTCGTTCATAGCGAACAAAATGCGGCGATGAACAGGTTTTAAACCATCTCTTACATCGGGCAATGCACGCCCAACAATAACCGACATAGAATAATCTATGTAGGCGGTTTTCATTTGTTCCTCAATGTTTACAGGAATAATACGACCTACATTTTCCTGGCCGTTTTCCATTGTATTTTCGTTTTGATCCATAGTAAAAAATAAAGCGGCCAAAGATACCGAAAACCATGAGGATGAAAGCAGAAAAACAGCCTTTATTTTGGCTGTTTTTCAACAATTTACTTGCGTTTGTGGATAAGAAAATAATGTAAACCGAATGGCACTTAATAATCAGAACACATTTGTCGGGCAACCGAGGTTTGATTTACGATTTCCTGACCGCCCTCCTTTTGAAAACCGGAAAACCGGTCTTTGCCTGTAAGCTTATAACTGAAGGTAATGCCTATAAAATAGTAATTGTCTTTATACTTTTCTCCTCCTCTTTTTTCAAACTCTACAGGGTATGGATCGGTTGTATGCCCTGCGAGTTCGGGTGTTCTGTATGACATTGTGAATGAAGCAGGATTAACAAATGCTGCAGGGTTGATATAAGATGTACTTACATCGTCCATATAATCTGTAAAAGTTTTACGATAACCAAATTCAACACCAACATCTACCTTATCGGTCAGTACCATTCGTACACCAATTCCAAATGGTATGGCAAACTGAGTCAGACTATAAGGTTTACGATCAGGATAAGCTGCCAATCCCTGCCCTTCGGTTGAAAGAGGTTTTAAAAATATTTTGTTACCAGCAGCATCTTTTGCAAAGGGATTGAAATGAAGACCGGCAACTCCGGCAAAAACGTAAGGAGAAAACACTCTTTCATCCATACCAAGAAAATGATATTCACCACCGGCATGCAGCTCCCATATATTTGTAGCAAAACTCAGGTTACGTAATACATTTTGAGGATTTGACTGATACCTGTCTGCAGCCTGCACCTGTGCATAATGCAACCCTCCCCGTAACATTATTTTAGAGCTGATGTCGTAACTAACCCAGGAACCAACCGAAAACTTTGCCTGTTGAAATGTTATTTGTTTTGACTGTAAATCGCCATTATAATTGGCTGTACCAGCAAAGAGGTTTAAGCGAACGTTCTGCGCATTGAGATTTGTAAAGACAAACAGGACGAAATAAAAAACAAGGTTCCCTTTTTTCATGAATTTCTGTTTTGCAAAAATAAAGCCAGTATTTTATAAAGGACGACCGAATTATATTTTTTGCTGCCCGGCTTGCAGAAATAAAAAAGGTGAAAATATCTTTCAACATTTTCACCTTTTGATTTTGATCATTTATGAATCAGTAACTGTAAACAAGATAACCCCATGGTGCTAATGAAAAATTCTGACCGTCAGTAACTTTTTCTTTCTTACCTGCAAATACATTTTCAGGTTCACCGCCAATATTTCCTTTAATTGCTGTTATTTGAGGTTTATTTGAAAGGTTCAGCACAACCAGCACTTTTTTCCCTCCTTTTTCTCTTGTGAAGGCAAACACTGCATCATCATTTCCCGACTCAAGTTTTGTATAAGCAGCATCTATTGCTAATGCCTGAGTGTTTTTGCGGAGATTGAGCAATGTTTTGTAAAAAGCTGCTCTCTCATATTTTGCAAACGTGATTGTGTCTTTATAGAAAAATGAAAGTGAATCAAGAAAAGGCTCTTCCTGCCCGCTGTAAATCAGGGGTACAGAATTTCTCCATGTTTGTGTTAATACAGCAAAAGGAGCATGAACAGCGCCGGGCATTGTAGCGTAGTCGGCTTTGTTCCATGTATTTTCATCATGATTGCTGGTGAAAAACATTTTTACAGCATCGGGTGCAAATGTATTGTCAAAACGCATCCAGGCAGTATCAAGAGTTTTAGCTGATGCTTCTCCTTTCGCCACTTTTTTCATTGTTGCAAAAAAATCCCACGCATAGCTTGCATGAAAACCTGCATCGTGTAACCAGGACTGATCTGCTTCGGCCAGCATAAAAATATCCGGCTTCACTTTCTTCAGTTCAGCAATAGCATGTTGCCAGAAACTGCGTGGTACTTCGCCGGCAACATCGCAACGGAAACCATCAATTTTTGTTTCAGTTAACCAGAATTTCATGGCGTTGATCATACTGTCTTTCAAAACAGGGTTCCAATAGTTAAGATCTCTTGTATCGCTCCAATCAAATGCATAAGCCAGTTTTCCATCCTTTCCCTTTACAAAAAAATCGGGGTTACTCTCAATCCAGCGGTTATCTGCACCTGAATGATTGGGAACCCAGTCGGTAATAATTTTAAATCCCATTTCATGTGCCTTCTGCACCAGTGCCTTCCAATCATCCATTGTACCAAACTCCGGATTCACAGCTTCATAATCTGCAACAGCATAATAACTTCCCAATGCACCTTTCCGGTCAACTTTGCTGATAGGTGTAATGGGCATAAACCACAATATATCAACTCCCATTTCTTTTAACCGTGGCAGCGATTTTTCAAATGCTTTGAATGTGCCTTCGGGTGTGTACTGGCGCACATTTACTTCATAAATGTTTGATTGTTTAATAAAATCGGGGAAGCTGGATGATGCAGCTTTTTTTTCTTCTTCTTTTGGCATCAGTTTGCAACCAGCCAATAATATGGTAACGGCTGCTGCAGCAAACATCGTTTTACGTAAAATCATAATCAATAGTTTAAAGGCGAAAGGTATTTACTTTCACTTTGTATATACAATAAAATTTTGCAGAAGTAACGTTTGCGCTGCTTCTGCAAAATCAAAAAAACATATTTTATTATATGGCTGCTGCTGCAAGTTCGCCTGTAACCACAGCACCTTCCATTGAAGCCTGCAAATCGGCTATGTGCTCGCCTGCAAATAATGTGTGAAGGAATGGTTTTTGCAACACCGGTCTTAACCTGAACCATTGGCCTGGCCTGTAAACAGAAAAACCTCCTTTTGAAAATTCATCATCGCCCCAATAGAAGTTCATCTGTTTTTCTATCATTGGCCTGATATTGCCAAATGCAGTTTGCAATGCTTCCTGCATAAACATAGCCCTGATGCCCTCCGTTTGTTTAGCAATCACATCTGCTTTATCCCCGATGGAATAAGAAATCAGTACGCCTTTTGCAGAACGCTGATCTTTTGTGCCATGATAAATAAAATGTGCCGGTGTATCTGTAATAATATCAAACCGTTCATTTTTCCAGAAACGCTTATTAAATAAGATCGGGTTTTTATTTACACGGCTGTACTGCAGTTCATTAATGGCATCTACTTTATCAACAGGTAAAGCAGGCAACCATTCAATTTTCTTCAATGCAAGTGTTGGAATAGTGCAGATAATTTTATCTGCTTCAAACACTTCACCATTTGTACAGGTAACCTTTACATTATCACCTTGCACAATTCGTTTTACCTGGTAGTTCAGCTTTACATTTTCTTTTCCAATCTTGTTGGCTAATGATTCAGCAAGTTTACTGTTACCTCCAACAATTTTATAGGGTAATTCTTTTCGTTCTGCAACTGAAGTGAAATGTTTCAATGATGTGTATGCTGATACCTGCCGGATGCTTTCACCGAAATCAATGCTGTCAATCATGTTTTGCAGATCAAGATCAGCACCATCGCAACCATTGTTTAAAAGATAACGCCACCAGTCGAGTTTGTCCATTTCGTTTTGCTCTTCCGGACGCAGATCGGTAAAATCAAGTTTCAGTTTTGAAATTTTCTTCTGCCATTCGGTACTGTAACCCCAGGCATCATGTTTAGCATATTTGTTTTTGTAAAGCAGGTCTGCTTCAAGCAAATTATCCTGCAAAGAAAGACTGAGTTCGTTGCACAGACCTAAAATGCGTTCGTGCGAAGCTGAAATCCATTCACCCCCTAATTCAACATTCAACTTTTCCTTTGCATCCATATTGAATGTAAACACTCTTCCTCCAACACGGTTTCTTGCTTCAAGAACCAGTACATCAATTCCTTTCTTTTTGAGTTGATAGGCTGCTGCAAGTCCGGAATAACCTGCGCCGATAATAATAACTTTTGATTTTTGTCCGATAATGAAAGATGTGAGGCTAGTTGAAGCAATCGTTACTCCTGCTGATGTCAACAAGCCATCTTTAATGAATTGCCTGCGGGATGACATAACAAATTTTTTACCGAAGTTGATTACTAACAACTGTTCAAAATATGACTATTGTCAGTGAAACAGATGAGAGTTATATCATTCCCTTCAATTTTTCAACCAAACAGTCAACCTCATCCTTTGTATTGTATTTACAAAAAGAAAAACGGACGGGAACCTGGTTTGGATTTGAGTTGATTGCACGTATTACATGCGATCCCTGCTGTGCTCCGCTTGTACATGCACTACCACCTGAAGCACAGATTCCTTCCATATCAAGATTAAACAGCAGCATTTCTGTTTTTTCTGATTTCGGGAAACTGACGTTTAATACAGTGTAATTGCTTAAACCAATCGGGTCGCCGTTGAAACTAACTCCTTTTATATGTTTTTTGAGCTGCTCAATTAAATAATATTTCATCGATTTGATGTAAGATGAATCCTGTTCCATATTTGCAGAAGCAACTTCAAGCGCTTTGGCAAAACCTACTATCCCGTAAATATTTTCTGTTCCTGCACGCATATTACGTTCCTGTCCACCTCCGTGAATAAAAGGTTTTATGCGTACGTTTTCGTTGATGTACAGCAAGCCTGCTCCTTTGGGGCCATGAAATTTATGTGCAGAGGCGCTGATGAAATGAACGGGTGTGTTGCGGAGATCGATCGGAAGATGACCAACCGTTTGCACCGTATCGGAATGAAAAATGGCATTGTACATTTTACAGAGATTCCCTGCTGCATGGATATCGGTAATATTGCCGATTTCGTTATTGGCATGCATGAGTGTAACCAGTGTTTTTTCTACGGATGAAGCCAGTAATTCTTCCAGGTGTTCCATATCAATATGGCCATTGGGAAGAATATTTACATAGCTCACTTTTGCTTCATCAAGATTATCTAAATACTCAACGGCATGAAGCGTTGCATGATGTTCAATGGGCGATGTGATGATGTGTTTACAGCCAAGATCACGAACCGATGAAATGATTGCAGTATTTGAACTTTCAGTGCCACCGCTGGTGAAAAAGATTTCAGCAGGATGTGCATTCAGAATTTTTGCAACAGTTTTCCGGGCATTTTCAATGGCCAGTCTTGTTTCCCGGCCGTATGAATAAATCGAAGAAGGGTTACCAAAATTTGTCTGGAGATACGGCATCATTGCTTCCAGCACCTTCGGATCTATCGCAGTCGTTGCCGCATTATCAAAGTATATACGATTCATCAGCTATTGTTTCAGGAACGCAAAGGTAAAACGAAGAGTTTAAACGCAGCACTGATATTGATCAATATTACATGATTGCTTTTATCTTATTCATAACCTGCATTGCTAAATCAGCCGCCTGTTCTGCTGATGAAGCTTCGGAATAAATACGGATAATTGGCTCTGTATTGCTGGCACGCAGGTGAACCCAGCTTTTATCAAACTCAATTTTCACACCATCTTCTGTGTTTACGGGTTGTGCAGCATATTCATCTTTTACTCTGGCAAGAATAGCTTTGACGTCTGTTCCTTTCGGCAGATCAATTTTATTCTTACTCATAAAATAATCGGGATAAGACTTTCTTAACTCACTGGATGTTTTGCCTGTTTGTGCAAGGTGCGTTAAAAACAAGGCAATGCCTATCAATGCATCTCTTCCATAATGAAGTGCAGGATCAATTACTCCTCCGTTTCCTTCGCCACCAATCACTGCATGCACTTCTTTCATTTTCTTCACCACATTCACTTCGCCAACTGCACTTGCAAAATATTCGCCACCATGCTTCTCGGTTACATCCCTTAATGCCCTGGTTGAAGAAAGATTAGAAACAGTATTTCCTTTTTTTACCGATAAAATATAATCAGCAACAGCAACCAGTGTATATTCTTCGCCAAACAAAGAACCATCTTCACTCACAAAACATAAGCGGTCAACATCCGGATCAACAGCAATTCCAATATCTGCTTTCTGGTCAACAACTGCCGAACATAAATCAACCAGGTTTTCGGGCAATGGTTCTGGATTGTGTGCAAAATTGCCGTGCATTTCAGCATTGAGAACCGTTACATCTGTTACTCCCAATGCATTTAATAAAGCAGGTACTGCTACTGCACCCGAGCTGTTGATGGCATCAACCACCACTTTAAAATTTTTTTTACTGATGAGTTCTTTGTTCACCAACGGATGAACGAGAATGGCATCAATATGTGTTTGCAGTAATGTATCGTCATCGTCATAAATACCCAATTCATCAACTTCAGCAAATTCAAATGCTTCTTTTTCTGCAATAGCCAGCATTTGCTGACCAAGCTCTGCACTGATGAATTCTCCCTTTTCGTTGAGTAATTTCAGTGCATTCCATTGCTTGGGATTGTGCGAAGCTGTTAAGATAATTCCTCCATCTGCACCTTCAAACTTCACTGCCATTTCAACTGTTGGTGTTGTACTCAGACCAAGATCAACAACATCAATTCCCAAACCAATCAGTGTATTCACAACAAGGCTGCGAACCATTTCTCCACTCATACGTCCATCCCTGCCTACTATAACTTTTTTCCCTTTGCCAAGAATTGTTCCGTAAGCAGCTGTAAATTTTACTATATCCAAAGGAGTTAAGTTATCGCCGGGTACACCGCCAATTGTTCCCCGAATACCGGAAATTGATTTCATTAAAGACATAAAAGAAGTTTATGGTTTTTGTTAGGGTTAATTCATCATTTTAAAAATCATTTCTTTCAGAAGTGATGCATCTTCTGTTCCTGCATCATTTACACCTACGCTGCGGAGGTTATAATGGTGCATGAGTAATAATGCAGCCTGTACACCTTCATAACCGTACATAGAAGCAGTGGCTTTATGATCTTTTATAAACCATCCATTGATACCTGTTTGTGCAGCAACAGCTTTGTCGTCGCCCTGCGCACCAAAGAGCATAAATACTTTTGAAAAATAACTGTAAAGCGATGGCAATACTAACTGAATAGGAGCTGCTTTGGGGTTTCCTTCAAAATACTGTACAATCTGTAATGCTTTTGCCAGATTTTTTTTGCCTACCGCATTCTGGAGTTCAAACACATTATATTCTTTGCTGATGCCAACAAAATTTTCAATATCATCTTCAGTAATGTTGGTTCGGGTGCCAAGGTTTAAAATCACCTTTTCAACTTCATTGGCAATCCGGCTGAGATCGTTGCCGATGTGATCAACCAGCAACTGAATTGCTTTTTGAGTTGGCTGATAACCTTTGCCTTCAATGTAATCCTGTGTCCAAGACGGGAGTTCATTATCATACATTTTTTTTGTTGTGAGAAGCACTGCCTTTTCTTTCAACAGTTTCGCAAGCTTGCTCCTGCCATCAACTTTCTTTTCTTTATGAGCAACAATAAAAATGGTTGAGGGTAACGGTTTATCTATATAATTTTCCAGCTTATCAATCTCTTTCATTTGCTGAGCTTCTTTCAAAATAACAACCTGTTTATCACCAAACATCGGATAACGCATACAGGCATTCACCACATCGGCCCAGTTTGAATCTTTACCATAAAAAATTGTAAGATTAAAAGAAGCTTCCGCTTCACTCAGAATATGATGCTCGGCTGTACCAACCAACTGATCAATATAAAACTCTTCCTCACCTTCAAACCAATAAACTGTTTTGAAGTTTTTCTTTTTCCAGTCGTTTAAGATTTTATCAACGCTCATGTTACCGTAAAAGCCTGTTAAGCTATAAAAATGTTTTCAGGCGGCAGCAAAGGTAAGTTTTGAAAGCGAAGAAATATCTGCGCAACCGATATAACATCTTTACAACAATAATCCACAATCCGTTTCAGGTTCCTTTCCACATAGTAAACATCTTTTACTTTACTGCCGTCAATATCATCTTTTGATGTTGGAACATTCAGAACTGCAGCAAGTAATTTCAGCGAAGTGTAGTTTTTATAATCACCAAATTTCCATAGTTGAAGTGTATCAATCAGATTTGTTTCCCAGGGCTTTTTCCCGCTGAACTGCATAAATGATGGTAAGGGAAGATGGTTGATCAGCATACGGCGGCTGATGTACGGTATATCAAATTCTTTAATATTATGACCTGCAAAATTAAAATCAGGAACAGTTTTATAAAAATTTTCAAGTGTTGATGAAAAGTCTTTTAAAAGCTGTTTCTCATCTTCATGTGCATATGATTTTAATCTGAAGCACAAACGGGCTGCTTTATCGTAGTAAAAAAAACCGGTACTGATGCAAATAATTTTTCCAAACTCTGCTTGAATTCCGGCTCTTTGTTCATACATTTCAGCAGGCAAAAAATTTTCTGGCATGGTTTTGGAAATTTTGTCTGTCCAGAGGACTTTCCAAGGCTCCGGTAGTTGTTCAAACGATTGGTATTGCGGTACTGTTTCAATATCAAGTACCAGTAGATTTTCGGGTTTGTATAATTGCTGGTTAGCCATTGGTTAAAAATATAACTTAAAAAATAAAAAACAAACATTATGGCTTATTCAAATTATCCTTCTGCAACTCCGCAGGATACTCCTCCACCAGCTCCTAAAAAAGATAACCGCTCAATTATTTACGGGTTATTGATAGCAGCATTACTTGGTACATGGGGGTATATGATCTGGGACAAATCAAAAAGTAAAGAAGCAACAACACAATTACAGTCGCAACTGGTAACAAGCGACAGCAGTAAAAATGCAATTCAAACCGAATACAACGCAGCATTGCAGCGCCTGGATGAACTTACTACTATGAATGCAAGTATGGACAGCCTGGTAAAAACAAAAAATTCTGAGGTTGCCAATTTAAAAAACCGTATTCAAACATTGCTCAACAAGCAAAATAAAACGGCTGCTGATCTTGCTGAAGCAAAAAGGCTCATTACTGAACTGAACTCAAAAATTACCGGCTATGTTCAGGAAATTGAAGTATTGAAAGGTGAAAACCTTCAGCTGAGAACTGAAAAAGAAGAACTGACTACACAAAAGCAGGCCTTACAGGTTCAGTACGATCAAACAACTGCTGACAAGAAAGTAGTTGAAGAAAAATTAGATGTTGCCTCCACTCTCAATGCATCAAACATCAACATCGTTACCATTGATGAAAGACGTAATGGTAAAGAAAAAGAGAAAGATGTTGCCAAACGTGTTGACAAAATCCGTTTAACTTTTAGTGTTTTCAACCGTGTGGGTGAAGATGCAACAAAAGATGTGTTTGTTGTTATTACAGATCCTACCGGCCAGGTAATCAGCAATGAGGCATTAGGCAGCGGACGTTTTACAACAAGAGATGAAGGAGAAAGAGTTTTTACAAAAAAAGCCAGTGTAAATTTTGCAGCAGGCAAATCAGCCCCTGTTTCAATTGAATGGAAACCCGGTACAAAATTCGTTGAAGGTGTGTATAAAGTTGAAATCTATAACAACGGTTTCAAAATTGGTGAAAGTTCAAAAACTTTGCGCAAAGGCGGACTTTTCAGTTAAAAATATCAAAGTGTTTTACTTAGCGGCAGGGTTACCCTGCCGCTATTTTTTTTTAAAACAGCGCACTAACTCCCACTGAACCTGTATGCACAGTCTTTGCTGTTCCGGGCTTCCGGCCCTCATATTGAAAATCAATTTTCATATTGTTAGAGAGCCTGCGTGAAAAATTTAGACTCCACAAATAATTCTTCCCCGGTAATAATGCATCCAGCATAATAAAAGCAACAGTAGAATTAGTTACACCGGTAAAATTTATTTTACTAAACTGAAACCTGCCATTAATAGTACTGCTTGACAAAACACTGTATTTCATCTCAGCAATTACAGAATGAATATTTGCTTTTTCCTTTGCACCTTCGATATTGTTCTTTTCTTCAAATTTATAATTGAGCGTAAAACGATATTTTGTTCCATCAAGATAGCTGACAGAAGGCTCGGCAACCCATTGCTTTAAATTATAATTACGGTTACCGAATTTGGGTGTTTCAAGCCGGTTTGTTATTGATCTTACTGTAACTGAAGACGTAAAATGTTTCCCTTTATTCCATCTGAAACGTGCAGACAAATCACTCAGCGTTTTTGTTTCAAGTCCGTATGTAAGAATAGAACGTCCAGTGTTTTGAAGGTGTGTTATATCAACGCCCCATACAAGGCTGGCCCGGTTAAAAAATAAAGTATTGGCAATAACGGAAGTTAACGAAATCAAACTTGTATCTGTCTCCGGTTTTGAAAAAGGATTCCAGCTAATGTTTTTGTCGGAAATTTCTTTCTTAAATAACTGCATGGAAGATTGAACAGCTATTTTTGAAAGCATTTTTTTAAGCCCTTTCGCCTTATTAATATCAATTACAGCACGGGGATTTAAATTGATATTATAATTAAACTGGTTGTAATTAGCTTTAATGAAATCGAGTGTGGGAGTATAAATACGGATGTATTTTGCCTGATCTTTATAAACCGCAATTTCAAATTCATTCAACTGTGGTATTCCGTCATTATTGTAATCGTTCCAGGTATATTGGCCCTGACCTGCAGGCACTTCAAGAAATGAATAATCTCTCCGCTGCTCCTGGCCACTTCCGGCTTCATACAAAACATTTCCTGTTACCATACCTTTCCATTCATTAATGAAGTACTCAGCCCGGCCAAGCAATGTATGTTCCGGTTTTTCATTTGTTAACTGAGCATTATAAACTTTCAGTTCCCTGAGTGTAGCATTTAACCTGAACTGATGATGTTCGTTATTCATTAATTCAACATAAGCGTTATAATTAAAACTACGGTCAACCTGTTCAAATTCTTTTCCAAAAGGAAGTTTATCCCTCCTGGTATAAAAATTAGCACCCCATTTATTTGGTGCATCTTTTGAATGAACATAAAATGTCCAGGTGTCCCACATAAATGCGAGTAACGATAAAGAATCTGTTATTCCGTTTCGTGTTTGGCTGTGTTCCAGGTAATATTTTGCACCCATTTCAATTTGATTCAGCCGGTCAAACTTTTTCTTAAGATCAAATGAAGGACGTGCAAAGAAGCCTTTGCTGCTTCCGCTGTCAATTGAAGAATAATTGATGCTTCCAAGCCATGTCCAGCCTTTTTTACCCAATGAATGTTGTACGTTATGCCTTAAACCGCTGAACACTTCTCCTCTTTTATAATCTAAAATACTGTAGCTGAATTTATGATCAGTTCCTTTCGCAAATTCAACAGCTCCGTTTATTATCCGCTCTTTTTCTTGAGTAAGATAAACTGGGAGTCCCCATTCTCTTGTAAATTCAACTGCACGCAAGCGTTCCAGTGCTTTAAAGCTTTTCTGAACATACTCATACCCTCCTGTAATTTTATATTGAAGTGAATTCGCCTTTTTTCGTTTGAACTTATCTGCATACTCTACAACCATTCTTCCCGCCCAACCATCGTCATTGGCTTTGTCTTTTGACGACAAAGTATTAACATCATAACGGCTCATGGCCAGTTCTGATTTAATTAAAAGATTATCATTGAATTTATAATCTGCGCCTACTGTAAGCATTTGCTGAGTGCGTGGTGCCACCAGGTGAATTGCAGGAACATATCTGCCCTGTTTTACATTATTCACAGGAGCAACCCATTTATATACCCTGCCGTTTGCGCCGGCATTTTCAAGTATATAATCACCATTGCCGTTTCCTGCATCAGTAAAAGCTGCACTATAAACTTCAGGCTGATCGATGACCGTATAAACTAAAACCGATTGATAAGTGATACTGTTGACAATTGTATCAATTAAACGATAAACAATCTTATTTACATCAAACGTATCTTTTGCCACTGATGAATACAATGCTGAATCAGATTTGTCACCCGCATCAAACATAAATTGCTTTTGTTCTTTTGTCAGCACCTGGTTTACTGATGAGTTTTTTGAATCGGCATTTGAGAATGCATTTATTCTTACAGTAAACTTATTATTCAGTTTCAGTTCATTGCCAACAATAAATTGTGAGTTGAGAAAATTCCTGTCTGCATATTCAAACTCAACCTGGATACGCCTGTCTTTTGTAATCATCCTTTTCGGCGTGAATGTTACTTCGGCAGTATTATAGTTGATTACATAATCCTGGTCTTCGCCACGTTGCATTAATTCACCATCAATAAAAACACGTTCTGTTCCGGCAAGCACAATAAAAAATAATTCTCCATTAGGGCCTTGCAGGCGATATGGTCCCTGGTTACCTTCCAAACCCTGAAAAACATAACGGCTGAACTTCCCTTTTGCAATGGCCCCGGATACAAGTGTGGAGTTCTTCCTATTTTTAAAAACAGGCACATCGTTCAGAAAGGAAATACCCTGTAAACGTTTATAAAAATTCAGGAAGTATGCATCATTTTTTCGTATGTCAATATCTCCGAGATTAAGCTGCCAGCCTTTTTTTTTCAACTGAATCCAGACCCGGTCAAATTCATTTAACTGCTGCGTATTTCCTTCGGCCTGTATGGGAATGTTATTATCAGTTAATGCAGCAGATAGTTGCATACTGTCGCCAATCATTCCGTTTATCTGGAGGTTCAGCAATCCATTTACTACTGCATCCTGGTTATTTCCGAATGAAATACCTCTTCCAAAACTTCCGTTGTAATTCACATTTCCGAAATCAAACATGCCTTTCCCCGAAGTTCCATAATCAGTTTCGATTGGTTTTGTGATAAAATTATTTTTCACATCATCAAAATTCATTCGTTGCACTGAAGCATTAAGCTTATAAGGAAATACCCGGTAAGTAATCGTTACTGTATCAATTGAAGGCCGTTTCAACCAGGTAAGTTTTGCATTAATTTCATCAATCTGAAAATCTTCCCTGCCATATCCTGCAATGAAAACTGAATTGGGAACAATACTTACTGTATCAATCCTGACGGGGCTGACCGATGTGCTTATTTTTTTTGTACGAAGATTGGACAATGGTAATCCCTGCTGAGCGTTGGCCAGCAAAATGATGAAAAGTAATATTATGGTAAAACCGATTTTTCTGATAAGCAGTGGTTTTCAGGATAAGAATGTTCAAATTTATAAATTATTGTGTGGCTGGCATTTTATTCAGCAAATGATTAAAAAAAGAGCCAGACTGCTGAAGTCCGGCTCTGATTATTATTTGCTGAAACGTTTAGTTATTCATTTTTGCCGACTGTTTGTTTTGTGCAATAAAATACTGCTGAATCATATCACTCATGATATTTACAGTTTCGCCAAGATGAAGATCATTTTTTAAACGTTTGATAAAGGCATTATTGCGTTCAACTTTTAAAGTATCACTCTTAATTCTGTCCATATCAACAACCAGGTTTTCAACATTCAAAGGCACCTGCAATCTGGTTAAAGAATCAATTTTCTTAATTTTTTCGCTTAAATTTTTCTTTTCCTGTCTGAATTTTACAACATTAAGCGAATACACTTTATCGTTGTATTTTGACAACCATTCAGTTCCCTGTTTAATTTGCTGGAAAGAAGGATTTTTACCTATCCTTTCATTGCTTTTTGTAACAATATTATTCAGATCAACATCACTTTTCCAAATTTTGTATTGCGCACTGCCGATTTCATCCCATGACAAAGCATCCGGTTCATCTCTTTCACGCAGTTTCAGGTACTCATATTGGTCAGGCAATACAATATCAGAACTTACTCCTTTCAATTGCGTGCTTCCGCCGCTGATGCGGTAGAATTTCTGAAGTGTGAGTTTAATATCACCTAGTTCCGAAGGATTATTACTTGTCCAGCTTGTGCGTTCTAACTGAATGCTGCGTTGCACAGTACCTTTGCCATAAGTTGTTGTGCTGCCAACAATAATTCCCCGCTTGTAATCCTGAATGGCTGCTGCAAAAATTTCGGATGCAGATGCACTGAATTCATTTACCATTACAGTCAGGGGTCCATTCCATAAAACATTGTTGTCTTTATCACGCAAAACAGATGGTGCTTCATCCCTGCTCTTTACCTGTACAACAGGGCCTTCTTCAATAAACAAACCAACCATTTGCACCACATCCATCAGAGAGCCACCACCATTTAACCGCAAATCAAGTATAATTCCGTTTATTCCTTCCTGCTTCAGTTTCACAATTTCTTTTGCTACATCGGCTGCACAGCGTGCACCATTAGCATCCTGAAAATTGGCATAAAACTCAGGCAGATAAATGTATCCGATTTTATAATTATCTGCTCCTTTAATGATGGCGCTTTTTGCAAACGTTTCATCAAGATTAATTTTTTGACGGATGAGTGAAACAACTTTTATTTCACCACTTGGCTTTTTGATAGTCAGCCGTACTTCTGTATCTTTCTTACCACGAATCAAACGCACTGCATCGGGCACTTCAAAACCTGCTAAATCCTGAGGTTCTTCTTTACCCTGACCAACTTTAAGAATGATATCACCAATCTGTATCTCACCCGATTTTGCAGTTGGGCTTCCGGTTACAATTGTTGCCACTTTTATATTTCCTTCCTCTTCAGTTAAAGAAGCACCGATACCAAAAAACTCACCGCTCATGTTTTCATCAAAAGATCTTTTTTCAATTGGTGGGAAATAGGTTGTGTGCGGATCCATTGTTTCTGTGATACCATTCACAAACTCGCTGAAACGATCTTCATCTTTAAAACGATTACGGAAACGATCGAACATTTTGTCGAACGATTTCATCACTTTTTCCCTGGCCTCTTTTTCAAGCTCAACATTCGTTTTTGCTTTAAAACCATCCTTACCTTTATTTTTTTCCTGCTGTTCAACCAAATCAACATAACGCTCAAGTGTATAATATTTCAATTTCTTACGCCAAACTTCTTTACGTTCTGCTTCTGTTTTAGAGAAGACTGTCTTTGCATCATCGTCAGTGTATGTTTCATCTGAAGTAAAGTCAAATGGTTTTTGAAGAATTTCTTTATAAAGAAGCGAAGCTTGCTCTACACGCTGTTTATAAATTGTGTTGAAGAGATAAAAGGATTCAAGCTTGGCTCCGTGAATCTCATCATCAATTTTTGTTTCAAATTTTTTCAACTGGTCAATATCCTGCTGAAGAAAATACGTTTTATCAGGATCGAGACTTTTTAAAAACTTTGCAAATACTTCTTTGGAAAACTTGTCATCAATCTTTTTGGGATTAAAATGGCCTTCCTCCAGGAACTCGCCCACTAATTGTAAAATGCGCTCAAAACGGTTGGTTGGTTCTTTGCGTGTTGAGGATGATTGGACTGCATAAAAGATACTGCCTCCGAGAAGCAATACCAGAATGATCAGTAAACTTTTCTTACTAAACATATTTTGTAAAAGGTTTGACATATTTAATTACGTAAAAATAGCAAGAATTATTGGGTTGGTCTGAACCTTTTGTCCTTTTTGGGTCTTTTAACAAGCCCTTTACAGGCATAAATTGTCCATCTCAACGACATAGCAGAAATATTGTCTTCTCTGCTACTCATTTAAGGTTCAATTCCCTTGCCAGAATGAGTAAAGAAATAAAAAATTATAAACGGTAGAAAGTTGAAGCGTTTTTACTGAAAACTGCTTCCTGCTCCTGAATGGAAAATGAGGTGAAATAATCTTTCAGTAAAGAAATCCATTGCTGGTATTGTGCAGCTACAAGGCAAACAGGCCAGTCGCTGCCAAACATTACCCTGCCGGTTCCAAAGCCGTTTACAACCACATCAATATATGGGCGTAAGTCCTCGGGTGTCCAGTTCTTCCAATCAGCTTCAGTTACCATACCGCTCAGCTTGCAATACACATTTTGGTGACGGGCTATTTTTTCCATGCCATCCTTCCATCCATCAATCTTACCGTCTTTGATGAAAGGCTTGGCAATATGATCAATAACAAAAGGCTGATTAGGGAACTGCTGCACCAATTGCAATGCGGCATCTAAATGTTGAGGGAAGATGAGAATATCATAGGTAAAACCAAACTGCTGCAGTTTGCTGATGCCGTTGAGAAAATCCTTTTGCAGCATAAATGCAGGTTCTTCACCCTGCAGCACATGACGAAAGCCCTTTAGTTTTTTGAAACGACTGTAATGTTTTAACCGTTCTTCAATCTGTGCATTTCGTAAATCAACCCAGCCAACAACACCCGCAATGAACTCATTTTCTTCTGCCATTTGCAAAAGCCAGTCGGTTTCAGCTTCTGTCTGATCGGCCTGAACAGAAACACATGCATCAACTCCATTTTCTTTCAGCACAACGGAAAGATCAGCTGGTAAAAAATCTTTACGGATTACACTCATGTCATCGGTAATCCAGCCGTAATCAACCGGATTGTATTTCCAGAAATGCTGGTGGGTGTCAATTACTTTTATCATTGTTCTTTTAAATCAAATATTTTATTCATCAGCATCCACTTTTCACCCGGTTTGGCAGTTGGCAAGGCCAGCTGGTATTTCCACATCAGCTTCTCCCACTCCTGCACTTTCGGATTTGCATCATCTGCCATTGCTTTTTCTTCAAACGAAAAATTCAATGCAGTATCCATAATCATAAACAGACGGTTGGCAACACGGTAGATTTCCATGCCAACAATACCTGAATCTTTAATGGATGCAATGATTTCAGGCCAAACCTTTTCATGATATTGTTCATATTCAGCAATAAGCTGAGGATCATCTTGCAGATCAAGTGCTAAGCAATAACGTCGCATAAAAATTTTTTCAATTGTGATTAAGCAAGCCTTGTTTCAGGTTTATATTTTTTCCATCCATAATATCCAACTATAGCAAAGCAAATTAACGGGACAATATATGCATGTTGTATTTGAGACTTATCTGCAATAAATGCCCATAACAATGGCAACAAAGCCCCACCGATAATTGACATAATGATTAAGCTAGAACCGGATTTTGTTTCAACCCCCAAATCTTTAATTCCCAAAGCAAAGATTGTTGGAAACATTATTGACATAAAGAAGGACACTGCACACAAAGCATATACTGTTGTCATTCCATCTCTCAATACAACATAAGAGCAAAGCAACACACAAATAAAAGAATAAATGGTTAATAGTTTAGGAGGATGGATATATCTCATTAAAAATGTACCAACAAATCTTCCTGCAAAAAACATTACACCTAAAATCATAGAATAAGTACCGGCTTCTTTTTTGTTTGCATTCAAGGCTTCAATAAGATAGTTGGCCATCATACTCATGATACAAACTTGTGCCCCAACATAAAAAAATTGAGCAATTACAGCCCACTTCAGATGCTTAATTTTCAGCAAACTAAATGCATGCAAGAAGCTTTGTTTACCTGCTTCTTCCGATTCTCTTTTATCGGGAAGATGTACAAAATAAAATAACGCAACAATTACCAAAAGAATAACCCCTAAAATCAAATACGGCGGAGTTACTAAACTTGTTTGCGTATGGACATAAGCATCTCTTGCAGCCTGGTCTAAAGCTAATATCTGGCTTTTTTCTAATGGCTCATCTGCCAAAATCAGGTTTGCACCAATAATCGGTGCAATGGATGCTGCCAAACCATTAAAAGCCTGGGCAAAATTTAATCTTTGCGTAGCAGTTTCTGGTTTTCCTAAAATAGTGATGTATGGATTTGCTGCAGTTTCCAAAATTGCCAAACCGCAGGCAATAACAAAAAGTGCCAATAAAAACAGCACATAAAACATCATATTTGCAGCAGGCCAAATTAAAAAACAACCAATGGAAAAGATTAATAGACCAATAATAATCCCAGTTTTATATCCATACTTAAGCATAATGTTACTGGCAGGGATAGCCATAATAAAATAAGCTACAAATACGGAGAAATCAACCAAAGCACCTTCTACATTATTTAATACAAATGCAGATCTAAGGTGAGGTATAAGTATTGGGTCAAGGTTGTGAATAAATCCCCAGAAAAAAAATAAACTTGTTACAAGAATAAATGCAAACAGATACGGTTGTTTCTTTTGATTTGTCATGAAGCAATCATTGTGTTTGTTAAGAGATATTTTATTTTAAGAAGCCGCCTGTTATAGTTTGCAGGCGGCTTCTTTTTTTATTTTTTAAATGCAATTACAGTTTGTTTTGATGTTCCTAAACCATCAATGCCAAGTTCCATTACATCGCCTGGTTTCAGGTACACCTGCGGATTCATTCCAAGTCCCACACCTGCAGGTGTGCCGGTAGAAATAATATCGCCGGGAAGTAATGTCATGAATTTGCTAACATAAGCAATTAAATGCGGAACGTTGAAAATTAAATTAGCCGTTGTTCCATCCTGCATTTTTTGTCCGTTTAAGGTTAACCACAAACGTAGATTGTGTACATCAGCCACTTCATCTTTTGTTACCAGCCATGGGCCGATTGGTGCAAACGTATCGCATCCTTTTCCTTTATCCCATGTACCACCACGCTCTAACTGAAATTCACGTTCGCTGATATCGTTATGCAAACAATAACCGGCAATATAATCCATTGCTTCAGCTTCTTCCACGTAAGAAGCTTTTTTGCCAATCACAATGGCAAGTTCCACTTCCCAGTCTGTTTTTACTGAATCTCTCGGAATCATCACATCATCATTTGGCCCGATGAGTGCTGTAGTGGATTTAAAGAAGATAACAGGTTCTGCAGGAATAGCCGCACCTGTTTCTTTTGCATGATCACTATAGTTTAAACCAATGCAAACAATTTTCGAAGGACGTTTCACCGGGCATCCCAAACGTTCATTTTCAACAACAGGTAAACCGCAGGTATCAACAATGTGCTGTAATTTTTCCAATCCATCGTTTTCAAAAAATGCATCATCATATTCAGCAAACCAGGCCGATGCATCATAAGCAACATTATCAATCAACACACCGGGTTTTTCTTTTCCTGCTTCACCAAAGCGAATAAGTTTCATAATCTATTTTTTTTGTTTTCAACACAGAGTCAAATGAGTTTTTTCTGAGTTGCACTGAGTAAAACAGAATCTTAATTATCAGTTTTCTCTCAGTGTTACTCTTTTTCCTTCTGTTTACATCTCTGTGTTCTGTTTTTAATTATTCAGTTTAATAAATCCTCCGTCGATTGGGTAATCACATCCTGTAATAAATCCAGCTTCATCGCTGCAGAGATATAATGCAAGATGAGCAACTTCTTCTGTATTACCCATGCGGCCAATTGGCTGACTCTTTGAAAGTTTGTCAAATACTTCCTCTTCTTTACCGGGATAATTTTTTGCAATAAATCCTTCCACGAAAGGTGTAAATACTCTTGCCGGAGAAATACAATTGCAACGGATATTGCTGGAGATATAATCTCTTGCTGTTGAAAGTGTCATGCCCAGTACTGCGCCTTTGCTCATGCTGTAAGCAAAACGATCAGTGATACCCACCCATGCAGCAATGGAGCACATATTGAGAATTACACCTTTCTGTTTTTCTTTCATAAACGGAAGCACTTCATGCAGACAGTTGTAAACACCTTTTACATTGATGTTGAACAAACGGGAGAAATCTTCTTCAGTTGTACTTTCGGCAGTGCCAACATGTGCAACACCAGCATTGTTGATTAGTATTTCAATACTTCCTTTTTCTGCAACTACCTGTGCAACGGCTTCCTTTACTTTCTGCTGATCAGAAATATTAACGATGATACTTTTTGCTGAACCGTTTTCAGCAGTAATTTCTTCCACTGTTTGCCTGGCGCCTTTTTCATCCACATCAAAAATATAAACGGTTGCTCCCTGTTTGGCAAAACGTTTTGATATGGCACGACCAATTCCGCTGCCGCCACCTGTTACGATTGTTGTTTTTTCATTTAACTGAAACATATTTTTCTATTTAAATATCGTTATAAAGAAACACCTCTTTTCCACGGAATAAAATCATCCTGGTTTAATAACACTGCTTTTGGAATTACTTCACCACTTGCGGCTTTGATCACATATTCCAGGATATCCTCTCCCATTTCTTCAATACTTTTTTCACCTTCAATAACAGCTCCGGTATCAATATCAATAATGTCACTCATTTTTTTGGCGAGTGCTGTATTGGTTGATACTTTGATAACCGGGCAAACAGGATTTCCGGTTGGTGTTCCCAAACCGGTTGTAAACAAAATTAACGTTGCTCCGCTTGCTGCTTTGCCTGTTGTTGCTTCCACATCATTACCAGGTGTGCAAACAAGATTTAATCCGGGTTTTACAGCAGGCTCTGTATAATCAAGTACATCTGCAACCGGAGAAGTGCCTCCTTTTTTGCAGGCACCAGTGCTTTTGATTGCATCTGTAATTAACCCGTCTTTAATATTTCCGGGAGATGGGTTCATGTGAAATCCTGAACCAACAGCAATGGCTTCATTGTTATAATCCGTCATCAGCTTTATAAACTTTCTTGCGGTTGGTTCATTCACTGCACGGTCAATCAAATCCTGTTCGGCACCACACAATTCAGGAAATTCAGCCAGTAATATTTTGCCGCCTAAAGCAACAATCAGATCAGCACAATGTCCAACTGCCGGGTTGGCGGAAATACCACTGAAACCATCACTGCCACCACATTTTACACCAACACATAATTGCGAAAGCGGAGCTTCACTGCGTTCAAGCTTGTTTACTTCTATCAGCTGCACAAAAGTTTTCTGAATAGCTTCTGCAAGTAACTGAGGTTCGCTCTTGCTCAACTGCTGTTCAAAAATCAGCAATGGTTTATTGAAAGAAGGATTACGTTCTGCTAAATATTTTTCAAAATCACGCACCTGCAAATGCTGGCAGCCAAGACTCATCACTGTTACACCAGCTACATTCGGATGATCGGCATAAGCAGCAAGTAACCTGCCAAGCGATTCAGCATCCTGCCTTGTACCTCCGCAGCCACCTGAATGATTCAGAAATTTAATGCCATCAATATTTTTAAAAACACGGTTGCTGCTACCGGAAGAAAGCACAGTTTCTATATCAACTGTTTCAATGTCTTTCCCGTTTTTGTATGCATTAACAAGATGTCGTGTGTAGGTTTTGTATTTACCGGTTACAGCATAGCCAAGTTCATTGTGCATGGCTTCTTTGATGACATCAAGATTGCGGTTCTCACAAAAAACCATTGGAATAAAAATCCAATAATTAGCTGTGCCAACACGACCATCGTTACGATGATATCCTTTAAATGTCCGTTGCTGAAATTTAGAAACGTCGGGAGCTGTCCAGTGAAAATGTGATCCTTTGTAATCAAACTGATCGGTGGCGTGTTTTGTATTTTCCACGGTCATCCCTTCGCCACGATGTACTTCAACAGCTGCAGTACCTACAGTAACACCATACATAATGATTTTGTCACCAGGCTTTAAGTCGTGCAGAAATATTTTATGTTTTCCTGCAACATCTTCCTGCATCAGAACAGTATCATTCTGCCAGGTAACTGTATCGCCTTTAACCATATCCTTTAATGCCACCAGTACATTATCAGACGGATGAACTTTTAAAACTGTCTGTTTCATTTTCACACACCTTTATTGTTGGTCGAATATTGTTTGGATGCTGCAATCGATGAAAAAGCTGAAGAAAGCAAGCAACATCGTGGCGTAAAAGTAATTATTAGTTGAAAAACAGATTTTTCATTTATTGGCTGATTACTAAACTATATTGGCATTATACTGACAGATATCGTTATTTTGTGGTAAGATTTTGTAATCATCGTTCAAAAAACCGGTTGTTTAAATGAACCCGCATTTACTGAAAGTAAGCACTAATCCCGATCACAGTTTCAGCATCCGTCGTGATGTGGTTCCCTATTTTTACAACCGCTGGCATTTTCATCCTGAACTTGAATTACTGCATGTACAGAAAGGAAGCGGCATCCAGTTCATGGGCGATTCAATCAAACGTTTTAAGAAAGATGATGTGATTCTTGTTGGCGCTAACCTCCCCCACTACTGGCGTTGTGATGACCAGTACTTCCAAAAGGATACAAAGCTGAAAGCAGAATCAACTGTTGCACATTTCCGTGAAAATTTCTGGGGCGATGAGTTTCTTGAGTTACCGGAAAATAAAAAAATCAAATCATTACTCAGTAAAGCAAAAAGAGGTATCTGCATTACAGGAACAACGAAACAGTTTGTAATAACCCAACTGGAAAAAATGCTGCATGCACATGAAACAGAACGGATCATTCTGTTACTGCAGGTGCTCAACAAAATTGCTTTATCCAAAAACCTGAAGCCTATTTCATCGAGCGGGTTTAAACCTGTTGCTGAAGAAAAATCAACCAATAAAATCAATGCAGTGTATAATTACACGCTTGCTCATTTCAAAGAAAAAATTACGTTAAAACAGATTGCTGACGTTTCAAACATCAGCCCCAATTCTTTCTGCCGTTATTTTAAAACACATACAAGAAAAACATACAACAGTTTTTTACAGGAACTACGTGTGGGCCATGCAAGTAAACTGCTGATTGAAAATAAACTCAGCATTACAGAAATCTGTTTTGAAAGCGGCTTTAACAACATCACCAACTTTTACAAAGCTTTCCGGAAAATAACTGGTAAAACGCCGTTTGCATATCAACGGCTGTATACAAAAGCTGAACTGGCTTAAGCGTTATTCATCTTTGCTTCATCAATACGTCTTGTGCGGTATTTTTTTGGCGACATGCCAATGATGGTTCTGAAACGTTTGGAGAAATAATACGGATCATCAAAACCCATACTGAATGCAATATCCTTGATGGAGCGTTCGCTGAAATCAAGCTGCTGACAGGCTTTCTGCATTTTCATCTGCAAAAAATAATCAATCGGGGCATATCCTGTTTTTTGTTTAAACAGGTTGGAGAACCTTGAAACAGAATAGTTGTATTGCCGGCTTAAATCATTCAGTGAAATATTATCATTGATATGTTCCTGCATGAAGAGAATAGCACTGTCAACACAATCAAGTTTATCTGTTGATGTAGCTGTGTAATGACGCTGGTTATAAATAAACAATGTAAGAAAATGTGAAAGACACATGTTGGCAAATAACAGGTTGTCGATACTGTAACCCAGCTCAAGTGTTTTGTAAATTTTGGTGAAGATGGGAATGATTTCGCCATTGTTTTTTACATACACCGGTTTAAAGTGTTTCTGTACTTCCTGTACTTCATTCAGCTGTGGTAAAGAATCTCCACCGAAATGTACCCAGTAAATTGTCCACGGATGAGTGGTGCTGCTGCCATACGAATGTTCAACATTCTGCGGCAGAATAAAAAATTCATTTGGCCCTACTTCATAACGCTGTTTACCCACCTGGAACCACCCGTTTCCATCAACACAATAAAAAAGAAAGTTTTCAGGAAGACCTTTTTTGCGATAAGTGAAGTGATCTTTTGCTTTGGGATAATAACCAATAGAGCAGATGTGCAGATGTTTCAGCAATGAATTTCCCTGCACCCTTGCTTTGAGGATGGTTTTGGGAATTTCAATCCGCTGGCGACCTGCGCCGTACCATATGTTCTTATGAGAGCCTTCTTTGTTATCCTTCATAAACGGCAAATGAATCAGCGGGGAAAATTACTAAAAAAGAAAATGCTAATCCGAAAACAGGTATTGATGGTTTGTTTTTTCTTTTTTACGGTAGCTAACAACTGCAAGTGCAAGAAACAAGTAATTTCGATCCTCAAAACTTTCTATTATGTTATCTCACTCTATACGAAATCGTTTCTCCGTTTTGTCTTTGTTGTTTTTGTTGATTGGTCTGCAGGTTTCTGCTGCAATAAAATTGCCTGCTTTCTTTTCTGATAACATGGTGTTGCAGCAAAAAACAAATGCTGCAATCTGGGGTTGGGCAAAAGCTGGCAGCACAGTTCACATCACTACATCATGGAACAAAGCAAAATATACAGTAAAGACCGATGCTGATGGAAAATGGAAAACAAAAGTGGTTACTCCTGTAGCCGGAGGCCCCTATTCTATTATGATCAGTGACGGAGCGGCTGTAACTCTCAATAATATTTTAATTGGTGAAGTGTGGTTGTGCAGCGGACAATCGAATATGGAAATGCCGATGAAGGGATTCAAAGATCAGCCTGTTGCAGGAAGCAATGATGCTGTATTTAATTCTTCCAACAGCAATATCCGTTTATATACCGTTCCCCGTTCTGTACAAAGAACGCCGCAGGATACCAGCAAATCTTCTCCATGGCGATTGGCTGAACCTGAAGCAGTAAGCAATTTCAGTGCAACTGCGTATTATTTTGGAAAGATGTTATATGAACAACTGCATGTTCCCATTGGATTAGTCAACATCAGCTATGGTGGCTCAGCTGTTGAAGCATTTATGGATGCAGAAACGCTGAAGAAATTTCCAGAGATAAAAATTCCTTCAGCAACAGATACTGTTAAACTGAATAACAAAGTAGCCACTGTTTTATATAACGGCATGCTGAAACCTTTCATTGGTTATACGATTAAAGGCTGCATCTGGTATCAGGGCGAAACAAACTATGATCGAGCAGCGCAATATGAAACTCTGTTTCCAGCATTTGTTCAGCAAATCAGGGAACAAACCGGCCAGGGCGATTTTCCTTTTTACTATTGCCAGATTGCTCCATACAATTACATGAATTATGCAGCCGTAAATGCGCCTGTGTTTAATTCTGCTTTTTTGCGTGATGCACAACGCAAAGCATTGACAAAAATCTCCAACAGCGGCATGGCCGTATTAATGGATATTGGTGAAGAGTTTAATATTCACCCGATGGATAAAGCAACAGGAAGTAAACGGCTTGCATATATGGCACTGGCAAAAACTTATGGATTGAAAGGATATGCATTTGAAAGTCCTTCGTTTGAATCAATTACAGTAAGTGGCAATAACATTACGATCAAATTTTCAGGAGCTCCCAATGGATTAACTGCTTACGGAAAAACCTTAAGCCAGTTTGAAGTTGCCGGGGCAAATAAAATTTTCCGTCCTGCAAAAGCCGTCATCAGCGCAGGAACAATCATTGTTTCTTCACCCGATGTGAAAGATCCTGTTGCAGTACGTTATGCGTTTAAAGATTTTGTTGTGGGAGATTTGTTCAGTACAGAAGGTTTTCCTGTATCAAGTTTTAGGAGCGATGATTGGTAAACCGTAATTACTGGCAACCTGTTTTTCTCCTCGTATCAATAATGTATTGAATTTTCCATTCACCGTTGATGCGCACAAGCTGAAACGAGTTTACACCGCAATGGCTGAATTTTCCTTTGTAATAAAACTGGTAAGGTGTCCATACGCTTGCCAAAGCTCCATCAATGTGAATGGCTGAGTATGTGATGCGTTCATCAGCATCGCCTTGTGAAAGTTTCCCAATGGATGTGGCAAATTCACTCACTTCTTCATTTCGCACAATTGTCTGTCCTTCTTTATTACGGCTGATGGTTTGTAATACAGCAGTTGAAGAGAATGCATTTTTTAATGCAGTTGAATCTGCATTCTTCATGGCTGCAAACATATTATTGATGGTTGCTTTTACTGAATCCTCTGTTGTTTGCGAATGGCCATACAAAGCCAGCGACATCATGAAGATGAAGGAAAATAAGTATTTCATGTTTGAAATTTAATAGCCAAGAATCTTGAGCATGCTTTGTGCCGTTTGTTCTTTTGCATAAAGCCAGTCAACCAGTTTACCGTTCTTGTCGTATCCCACAATCACATGCTTTGGTGAAGGAATCATGCAGTGCTTAATTCCGCCGTAACCGCTGATCTGATCCTGGTAAGCACCGGTATGGAAGAATCCTACGTACAAAGGTTCGGGTGATTCACCGTTCAGTTTTGGAAGGAACACTTCATTGATATGCTCTTCTGAATCGTAGTAATCATGGCTGTCGCAGGTAATACCTCCCAGCACCACACGTTGGTAATCGTTATCCCATTTGTTAATGGGCAACATCAGGAATTTTTCACCAATACCCCATGTATCGGGCAAAGTTGTGATGAAAGACGAATCAATCATGTACCAGTTTTCACGGTCGTTTTGTGTTTTCTGGCCAAGTACGGAATAAATATGTGCCATACTTTCACCAACAGTATAACTGCCAAATTCGGTATAAATGTTTGGCATTGGCACACCTGCTTTTTTACAGGTTTTTTTAATGGTGCCAACTATTTCATGAATCATGAACTGGTAATCATATTCAAATGCAAGTGAATGTTTAATTGGGAAACCTCCGCCGATATTAATTGAATCAAGCTCCGGACAAATCTTTTTTAACTGGCAATAGAGGTTCACGACTTTGTTTAATTCGCTCCAGTAATAAATATCATCTTTAATGCCTTTGTTGAGAAAGATATGAAGCATCTTCAGTTGAAAACGGTCTTCATTGCCTTCAATCTTATCAACATAAAATTCAAGTATATCCCTTGCTCTTATTCCAAGCCTTGAAGTATAAAAAGGGAACGTTGGTTCTTCTTCCGCAGCAACTCGGATACCCAGTTTGAAAGGAACCTTGACCGTTTTTTTATACTGCTGCAGTTCTTCTTTATTATCAAGAATGGGAGTTACATTTTTGAAACCACTGTTAAGCAGTTTGGCTATACGGGTGATGTATGTTTTTTGCTTATACCCGTTACAGATGATCTGAATATCCTTATTGATCTTCTTTTTTTGATAAAGCTTATTAATAATTTCAATATCGTAAGCAAAAGATGTTTCAAGATGAATATCATGCTTCAGCGCTTCTTCTACCACAAATGAGAAGTGATTACTTTTTGTACAGTAGCAATAAAAATACTTTCCTTCATACTTGTGACGCTTAAAAGCAGCATCAAACATCTTCTTTGCCTTTTTGATCTGCATTCCAATTTTGGGCAGGTACGATAATTTTAAAGGCGTCCCATATTTTTCAATCAATGCTTTAATATCAACTCCGTTAAACTGGAGATAACCATCCTTTACCTCAAAACCATCCTGTGGAAAATTAAAAGTCTGATTGACCAGATCAGTATATGTAGCATTGGTCATTTCGTATGGGTTGTAATTCTTTGCCACTCTCTTTTTTTTGAGTGCAAACTTATTGTAAAATCCAATTAACTGCGGCAAGATTTTCAGCACAAAAAAACGGGTGAAATTTCTTCACCCGTTTGTATCATTTATTTTCTGATTCTTATTTTACAGAATCTACCAGCTTTTTAAAGCTTTCAGGTTCATTCATTGCAAGATCAGCGAGTATTTTACGATCAAGATCAATGTTCTTAACCTTCAGCTTGTTAATGAACTGAGAGTAAGTTAAACCTTCTGCTCTTACTGCAGCGTTAATACGTGCAATCCAGAGACGGCGGTAATCTCTTTTCTTGAGTTTGCGGCCATCGTAACTGTAGGTTAAACCTTTTTCAACTACGTTTTTGGCAACTGTATAAACGTTTTTACGCTTGCCATAAAAACCTTTGGCCTGTTTAAGGACTCTTTTGCGGCGTGCTTTGGAAGCAACTGCGTTTACTGAACGGGGCATATCTTAATATTTTTGAATTAAAAAATTGAAGTTTGTTTACTGGTAAATATGATTATTTAAGACGCAATAAACGTTTTACAAAATCAACATGGGATTTTGCAACTTCTCCGTCAATACGCATGCTGCGCTTACGTTTTTTTGATTTTTTTGTAAGAATGTGACGTTTGAAACTCTTTTGGTGAGTGATTTTACCTGTGCCGGTTACTTTAAACCTTTTTTTGGCACTCGAATTGGTTTTTACCTTTGGCATTTTAATGCACTTTTGAATGATACCCGGCTGGCGGCCCTGCACCGGCAGAACACTTATGGAGCCATTTGGGAAATAGTAAGCTTTAAGAGCTTCCCGATTTGGGAGCGCAAATGTAGGAAGAATTTGTTGAAAAAATGCTCTGATACTCCAATAATCTTCCTTTCCCGGCCTGAATCCCATAAAAAAAACCGCCTGTGAGGCGGCTTTTGCATTATTCGGCAGTTTCTTTTTTCTTCTTCGCTGTTTTTGGCGAAATGATCATCAGCATCCGCTTTCCTTCAAGCTTCGGCAATCCTTCTACCTGTCCAATCTCTTTTAACCGTTCAGCAAATTTCAACAATACAAACTCCCCTCTTTCTTTAAACTGAATAGCTCTCCCTTTAAACTGAACATATGCCTTCACCTTATTACCTTCCTTCAGAAAGTTTTCAGCATGTTTGGCTTTGAAGTCAAAGTCATGATCGTCAGTATTGGGAGTAAAACGGATCTCTTTCAATTCGGCCGATTTACTCTTTGCCTTCATCTCCTTTTCCTTCTTCTTCTTTTCGTAAAGGAACTTATTGTAGTCAATAGCTTTACAAACAGGAGGCACAGCCTGCGGAGAAATCTCTACAAGATCCAGCCCTAATTCCTGTGCAATTTGTAATGCTTTTTGTGTGGGATAAACACCAACTTCAATGTTTTCGCCAACCAATCTTACTTCCGGTACACGGATCATGTGGTTAATGCGATGTTCTGGTTCTTTACGGGGAATAAAACGACCTCTTGGCGGTCTTTGTGGAATTGCCATATTTAGTTTACCCCCATCCCCTAAAGGGGGGCTTGGTAAAATTTTATTTTTTTATTGATTCTCCCAGGGGAAGGAGAAATTTTCCTGATTACGATCTTCTCTCAAAAATTTCAGCCGCCGCAGCCGCAATAAATTCATCAGCATCTATTGTTCCGGCATCGCCTTTGCCTTGTTTACGAACTGCAACCTTGCCTTCATTCATTTCTTTTTCACCCACAACCAGCATAATCGGAACTTTGGCAAGCTCTGTATCCCTGATCTTCTTTCCTATCTTTTCGTTGCGATCGTCAATTTCAGCACGAATATCAGCTTTTTTCAGTTTATTCAACAGAGTTTTTGCATAATCCATAAACTTATCGCTGATGGGCAGAATTTTTACCTGCAATGGAGCAATCCACAGCGGGAATTTTCCTGCATAATGTTCCAGCAAAAAGCCAATGAAACGCTCATGTGTACCCAATGGTGCACGGTGAATAATCAATGGTACTTCGGGCTGGTTATTCTGGTTGGTATAGCTGAGTTTAAACTTATTACCACTGTTGAAATCAACCTGGTTGGTAGCCAATGTAAACTCACGGCCAATAGCGCTCCATATCTGCACATCAATCTTTGGCCCGTAGAATGCGGCTTCATCATGTACTTCCACAAACGGAATGTTTGACTCAATCAACACCTGGCGAACCATTGCTTCAGTCTGGTTCCACAATTCAGGTTCGTTTACATATTTCTGCCCAAGCTTAGATGGCTCGTGCAGGCTGAGACGCATCACATATTTCTCAATACCAAAGATTTTGAAATATTTCAGGTACATATCATTCACTGCACGGAACTCCTGTGCAAACTGTTCCTTGCTGCAATAGATATGTGCATCATTCATGTGCAGACAACGTACACGCATCAAACCAAACAACTCACCACTTTGCTCATAACGGTAACAAGTTCCATATTCAGCAATACGGTAAGGAAGTTCTTTATAGCTCTTTGGTTCTGCGTCAAATATTTTATGGTGATGCGGACAGTTCATTGCCTTAAGGTAATATTTCTCCCCGTCCATTTCCATTGGAGGAAACATACTGTCAGCATAATAAGGAAGGTGACCGCTGGTGAGGTACATGCTCTCCTTGGCAATATGCGGCGTTACAACACGCTTGTAACCTGCAGCCGCTTCTGTTTCTTTTGCCAGCTTTTCCAGCTCTTCAATAATGATGGTTCCGTTGGGCATCCATAACGGAAGTCCCGGACCAGTATCATCATCCATTGTATAAATACCCAGTTCTTTACCAAGTTTGCGGTGATCCCTTTTCTTGGCTTCTTCCAGCATGGCCAGGTACTCATCCAGTTCTTTTTGAGAAGGGAATGTAACACCATACACACGGGTAAGCTGTTTATTCTTTTCATTGCCTTTCCAGTATGCACCGGCAATGGAAGTTAATTTGATGGCTTTTATAAAACCTGTGTGCGGAATATGTGGCCCGCGGCAGAGATCGGTAAAGTTGCCCTGGGAGTAAAAAGTGATTTCGCCATCATTCAGGTTCTGCAGCAAATCAAGTTTATATTCATCACCTTTATCAGTAAAGTATTTTACGGCATCGGCCTTGCTCATTTCTTTACGAACGAATGAATTGTTCTGTTTTGCCAGTTCATTCATTTTCTTTTCAAGAACAGCCAGGTCTTCTTCGCTCATTTTACGATCGCCCAGATCCATATCATAATAAAAACCCTTTTGACTTTCCAATGGAGGCCCCACCCAGAATTTCACCCCGGGAAACATGGTTTCAACAGCTTCGGCCATGAGGTGAGCAGAAGAATGCCAGAAGGTTAATTGTGCTTCTTTATCATCCCACGTCAGCAATTTCAAGGTAGCATCTTCATTAATCGGCCTTGACAAATCCCAAACCTGTCCGTTTATACTTGCGGCCAATACTTTTCTTGCCAATCCTTCGCTGATTGATTTTGCAATATCAAGGGCAGAAACTCCCTGTTCAAATTCCTTTACTGCACCATCTGGAAAACTGATCTTCATAAATTTATTTCGTCTGTTTTAAAGAGGCACAAAGGTAACAAATCATTACTCATGAGATGCAGGGAAAATTAACAAAGCCTTTCACGCTGCATTTTTTTTCAATTCCTTAATTTGCAACCTGCTTCAAAGGATAACTTACATGATGACTAAGAAATTATTACTGTTGGCTTTTTTGTTTATTTCAGCTACTCTGCCGGCCCAGAAATACAGCGGGCAATGGAGCGGTTCGTTTGATGCAAAAGGAAGTAACGAACGGACTGAGTACTTTCTTGAACTGGATATCAAAGGCTCAGCTGTTGAAGGTACCTCAACCACCTACTTTATTATTGATGGAAAAAAATGCTATACCATTTGCAAAGTGGAAGGCACATTTGATGCAAAGAGTAAAACGATTGTTTCCAAAGAAGTGGCAAGGGTGAAAGCCAATACCCCGGTTTGGTTTAAGGATTGTTTTCAGATACATACATTAACCTATTTCAAACAGGGTGATAAAGAAACGCTGGAAGGAACCTGGAAACCGACGAGAAAAGAAGATAATTGCGGCAGCGGCACCACCTCTTTATCCCGCAAACAATTAGCAAAAAATTTACTTACAACACCGCCGCCTTCAAACAGCAATGTGCGGATGAATTCAACCCCTCCCAAACCCACCAATACAAAACCACAGGAAAATAAAAAGCCAGAGAACCCAACTGCAAAAAACAATACAAAACCTGTAGCCAAACCACCGGTTAAAAAAGATACGCCAAAGATTAACCCGCCGGTTATTGCCAAGGTTGAAAATAAAAACGACCTGCAAACCAAACCGGATATCAGACCCAATATTCCGGCACCGAAGCTTCCCAATGGTTTGGAAAAGCGTGACAATAAGGTTTATGAAACCATTGCCATTGATGCAGAAGAAATTACTGTAAACCTTTATGATAATGCAGAAATAGATGGCGACATTATTACTGTATTATTTAACGGAGAAGTGGTTGCTTCGCAAAAAACACTGAGTGATAAACCGATTACGCTGAAACTTAAAGCAATCAAAGGCAGGGATAATACATTGACCATGTATGCAGAAAACCAGGGACGCATTCCTCCTAATACAGCCATTATGCGTGTGCAAAACGGTGAACAGTATTACAAAGTTTTTTTAAGTGCGGATGATAAGAAGAACGGCAGTGTGATATTCAGGTTCAGGAGTTAATGGGGTCGAATGTGCATTCTGTCACACAACCAAAATCCGGTATCACTTACTTTTAAAAAAAGAATTGCTATGGGATATTTTACCGGTAAATTTATTTCTGCCCCATTTATTATTGTTCTCTTTGCAGTTGCATTAAATGCCTGTAAAGAAAATAAAGTGATTGTTCCCGTTAAAGATGATGCTTACTTTTTACATGCTGCTGATTCTGTTACTGCAAAAACATTTGATACACTCCGCAATACTTTAATGCGCACTGTAAAGGAGAAAGGATTTGCGGGTGCTGTTGAATTTTGTAATAAAGAAGCAAATAATCTTACCGCTGTTTATTCTTCTGATTCCGTATTGGTGAAAAGAACATCCGGCAAAGTAAGGAATACGGATAATGCTGCCGGAGATATGGAAATGAAAGTGCTGGCCGCTTTTCAACAGTTGAAAAATGAAAAGAAGGAATTGAAAATGATGATTGAAAAAGATTCATCGGGCAGTACACATGTGTTTAAACCCATTTTAGTTCAATCAATGTGCCTTAACTGTCATGGCAATATCAACAGTGAAATAAAACCCGAAACTCTGAAAGCTGTTAAACAACACTACCCTTCCGATTCTGCAACAGGCTATCAGGAAGGCGATTTAAGAGGAATGTGGCATGTTGTGTTTAGGGAAAAAAAATAATGTCTTTCATTCACTGCCGGCTCCCGTCATCATAGAACAAAAGCTAATCCTTGTATCACGGCGAGTGCCACAGCCCATACGCACATAGCTATCCGACACATACACATCGCCTGGGAACTACTGGGAAGACTCGGCAGCGAAGGAATAATTATTATTTTTTAACTTCTTGAAAAGGAAAATAAAATCTTTGCTTCTTGATATATAAATTGGTTAGAACCCCTTCGAAAAATATGTCATTATATTGCTTTTTGATTTTACCATTACTAACAAGAGTTAATTGGATATGTTGAGAGTCAACATATCCAAATGCGGTATTAATATAAATTTCCTTCCCTACCTGATTATTCGCTAATAGAGAGTAGATTTTTATTTTACCGATATCTAATGAATCAAATTTATCGACGCTATATCCCATCTGTTGCACCTGATTTATAGATAATTTTTTATACCCAAATAATTCTAAAGAATCTTTAAAAGGGCTATTAATTGTCACGCCCATAGTCATGTCTCCACCATTCATTTTATAGTCAATTTGAGTATAATAATCACCATAATAAGCGGAATCAGCAAAATCAAAAACATTTGTTTCAAAACCAAGATGCTTATCTTCAAAATGTGCCCATTTTATTTGGATAAGACTATCTTCAATATTATAATACCATTGTTGGTTTTTAAACCCATTGAGATAACTACCTACACTTACTTTTTTACCAGATTCTTCAAAAAATTCAAACAAAGATTGCTCGATTTTATTTTTAAAATTTCCTTTGTATAAAAGGGTTTTAGGATATCCATAAAACACTTTCTTTTCATTAAAACCTGAACATGAGAGTAATAAAATAAAAAAAAATAGTATTAATTTACGCATAAAACTAATAGTGAGTTGATAATGAAAGACTGCCAAAAACTTTAACACCTTCCTTCACTGCCGAGTTTCCGCATTTCTCAGGCGATGTCTGGCGCAGCCGACTTGCCGTCATCACGGAACAAAATCTTATCCTGTTTATTTGTTAGTGTTCCATCAGCTAATTTACTTCAAACATGATTCTTTTCCGCAGCCACAAAACAAAAAAGGTGACAGATCAATCCGTCACCTTTTTTTATTGAGAATTATCTTCATCACTCAAACAACTCCGGCTGGGCATTGTTGTCTTCCTTCACCCATTCCATTTCAATGCTCTTGCTGAAATCGGTAAGCTTAGCTCCTACTGCTTTCCAGCCCATTACTTCAGCCACTTTTGCAAGTTTGATTTTTGCACTGCGTACCTGTGTTCCTCTTCCGCTCTTCATAAACAATACCGGTTCTTCATCGGTAGTTACTGCTTCCACATAATTCTTCTCTCCTTCCTTGATAAAGAAAAATTTGTTTTTCAATGTGCTGGTTTCAATTTTAAAACGCTTCACATTGTACTGCAGCTTATCGTTATCTAAATAAACAGCGGTGATGATTTTTTCAGGATTGTACAGTTCAATGAGCAGGATGTTATCCGAATCAAACTTCTGCGTCATTTCCTGGTCGGTGATTTCATAATTACCGTCTTTGTAAATAACAAGAATACGGTCTTCGGGTTCAAAAGTGCCGAGGTACTGTCCTTTTTCTTCTGTATTTAAACGTCCGAACTTATCATCAAACCACATCTTCTTTCCACTTAAAGTAGAACGGCCTTTTTCTTTGAACTTAACACTCTTAACAGGATACTTGGTTACCTGGTTACCCAAACTGCCACGACCTTTGATATCGAGTTCTTCAAAATAAAAATCAAATTCCTTGTTACGTGCAGAGCAACTTGGACTCAGCACAATCTTCACCACTTCGGCTTCACCATTGGGATTTACAGTAAAGTAATGCACTTTACTTTTCGGATCGCCCTTGGTTAAATCGTATTCTTTATCTCTTGTTATACCGGTTACATTAAAACGCTTGGCAAAGCTGATGCCCGATTTACCATCAACATAAATCATATTGTAGGTAGTGCGTTCGTCGCTTTTCTGAAACACAGCGGCATGAATAATGTCTTTACCAATGTAACTTTTATCATTCACCTTCACCACTTTCATGATACCACGTTTGGTAAACACGATGATATCATCAAAATCAGAACAATCGCAAACAAACTCATCTTTCTTGAGCGATGTGCCAATGAAACCATCTTCACGGTTCATGTATAATTTGGCATTGGCAATAGCCACCTGTTTAACCTGGATGGTTTCAAACGGTTTGATTTCGGTTTTACGTTCTTTACCCTTTCCGTATTTCTTCAGCAGGTTTTCGTAATACGCCACTGCAAAATCAACCAGGTGATCAAGATCGTACTGTACCTGTTTAATGTCAGCTTCCAGTCCTTTGATCTGCTCGTTGAGTTCATCAATATCCAAACGGTAAATTCTTCTGACCGGTTTTTCAGTCAGCTTCAGAATATCTTCTCTTGTAATATCCCTGCGCAGCTGTTTTTTAAACGGAACAAAGGCTTTATCAATTGCTGCAATTACTTTATCCCATGTTTCATGCTTCTTCTCCAGCTCTTTGTATATCTGTTCTTCAAAGAAGATTCTTTCCAGTGAAGTGTAATGCCATTTTTCCTGCAGTTCGCCGAGTTTGATCTCCAGTTCCCTGCGCAGCAAATCTTTTGTCTGATCAGCAGAGAAACGTAAGAGTTCGCTTGCAGATAAGAACTGAGGTTTATTATTTACAATAACACAGGCGTTGGGCGAAATGGAAATTTCACAATCAGTAAATGCATACAACGCATCAATGGTAATATCGGGCGAAATGCCGGGAGCAAGATCAACCTGTATTTCCACTTCAGCAGCCGTATTATCGGTTACCTTTTTGATTTTGATCTTTCCCTGGTCGTTTGCTTTTACAATGCTTTCCATGAGCTGTGTGGTGGTTACACCATACGGCACATCTTTAATGAGCAATGTTTTTTTATCGAACTCTTCAATGTGTGCACGTACACGAACCTTGCCTCCCCGTTTTCCATCGTTGTAATTGGCCACATCAATCATTCCACCTGTTTGAAAATCGGGTAAGAGTTCAAAACGTTTTCCACGCAGGTGTTTGATGCTTGCATCAATGAGTTCGCAAAAGTTATGCGGCAGAATTTTTGTTGATAACCCTACGGCAATACCATCGGCTCCCTGTGCAAGCAGCAATGGAAATTTCATTGGTAAAACAACCGGTTCATTCTTACGTCCATCATAACTCAACTGCCACTCCGTTGTTTTGTTGTTGAAAGCAACTTCCAATGCAAATTTGGAAAGCCTTGCTTCAATATAACGTGCTGCAGCTGCATCATCGCCTGTACGCACATCGCCCCAGTTACCCTGTGTATCAACCAGCAAATCTTTCTGACCAAGATTCACCAACGCATCACCAATACTTGCATCACCATGCGGATGGTATTGCATGGCCTGACCAATAATGTTGGCTACTTTATTAAAACGTCCATCATCCATTTCCTTCATGGCATGAAGGATACGGCGCTGTACCGGCTTTAAACCATCTTCAATGGCCGGCACTGCACGTTCAAGAATTACATAGGATGCATAGTCAAGGAACCAGTTTTTATACTGTCCCTGTATACCACCATCAAAATCAAAAACACTTTCTTTCTTTTTCGCTGCACTCATTTTTCAAAATCTGTTTTTATGTACTTAGCTCCAGTACTGCTATTATGCTTCTGTTGTGTCACTCACTTGTGCTGATTGTCCCGCTTCATCAAACAACTGACCGGATTTCTTTTTCACTTCAAAATCTTTCAGGTTTTTTACTTCACCCTGCACATCATACAAATCTGTTGCAATCAATAATTTCAAACGCCACAGCATAAACATATCGCCGGTAGTATGTTTGTTCTTACTTAAAAACTGGTTGATGATTTTATTTGCTTTCTGCCAGTCGTTGGTAATAAAATTTTTCAGATCAGCATCGTAAAAATCAACATCACGCTGCGAAAGTTTTTTACCACCTTCCAGCAGGCGAACCATTTTTTCTTCGTTGCAGAGTTTTGCCCACTCATCCGGATCAACTTCAAATTCACTTGTAGTTACTGGTCGTGCAAGACGTTTTGCTTTCAGCATTTCCTTTGGCTGTATCTGGCTGATCCATTCAGGATAAAACAGCTGTCCCTTTTCATTAATAAACGGAAGGTTGTTGAGGTACAGAATATAAATGCGGCCCTGGAAATTTTTCAACTGACTCATGAGCCAGTAATAACCGCTTACATCATGTTTGTTCTGTGCACACCAGATCCAGATTTTTTCTTCATCGTTTGCCTGCAGGCGTTCAATGATGAATGCCACCAAACGGTTATCATCCACTTCATCTGTATCTGCATTACCATCAAGGTTACCACCGGCCAGTACTTCACGCCACCAGTTTTTGCGGAATTCAATACCTTCTTCGGTATAAATATCCTTGAGCGGACCAACAGCGTAATCATCTTTTACCTGCAGTACTTCGCCCTGCAATGTTTCGTCCAGTTCAATTGCTTTCTGCAATACATCAATATCAGCTTCGTTAAAAACAATATGTATCATAAATGCTTAGTTCTTCTTCTGAATTAAATAATAAACACAGGTGGTGAAAAAGTTCCGCACAAACGGAATGGCTTTAATCAATCCAAACTGTGTTTTTGGTTTCCACCCAAACTTGTATTCGTAAATAGGGTTCACCAAAAAATGTGTGTTGTTTATAATGTTATATCCTTTGCCTTTGCAAATACGTTCAAACCGCTCAATGGAAATACCTGTTTCTTTGATCTCCAGCATCTCTTCCCAGTTTTCGCCATTTGATTTCAACAGCCATTTGTAAACAGGTGCCGGCAGCAAATGATAATAAGGCAACTTGCTTAACCATTTGCCTTTGCAGATCTGCTGGTGACCACCAAAGGGCATATACCAGGGCGGAAAACCAAAGAAGATGACACCATTGGTTGTTAAAAAACTTTTCATCCATTCAATAAGCTTTGGCTGATCGTGGATATGTTCAATTACATCCTTCAGCACAATAATGTCAAAAGCACCGCCAAATTCTTCATCGGTTGTTTTGTAAATATCTTTTGAATGAAAAGTGACTTTGTTTTGCTGCAGTTCATTTTTCATCCATTCCCTTGCATTCACCAGTCTTGTTTCATCAAGCTCCACTCCCACACCGGTGCAACCTTTATCAATAAATGCTTTTAACACGCCACCTTCACCACAACCAATTTCCAGTACACGCATACCGGGTTTAATTGCAAATGCCTTTTCAATAAAAGGAATAACGTATTGCTCGGTATTGAGTACCTGTATATCAAAATAGCGTTTCCTGTCGGCGTGAAATTCAAACATAAATCACTAATTAAACTAATTGCACTAATTACACGAATCAGAAACACGAATTAAACCAATTGCAAGAATTACACGAATTAAAAATCAGCAAACATCTTTTACACCTGTTCAATCTATGTTTCTTTCAAATTCGTGTAATTAGTAAAAATTCGTGCTACCTCATTACACTTCTTCTTCTACTTTATCTAATTCAACTTTCAAATTATCGATAATAAACTCCTGCCTGTCGGGTGTGTTTTTGCCCATGTAATATTCCAGCACCTGCTGAATATGTGTTTCGGGTAATAACATCACCGGTTCTTTTTTCATTTCAGGACCAATGAAGCGGGCAAACTCTTCCGGTGAAATTTCACCCAAACCTTTGAATCGGGTAATCTCCGGTTTGCCGCCCAGTTTTTTAATGGCTGCCTGTTTCTCTGCTTCATCGTAACAATAAATTGTTTCCTGCTTATTACGTACACGGAACAACGGTGTTTCCAAAATAAACACATGACCATTCTTCACCAGGTCGGGGAAGAACTGCAGGAAGAAAGTCATCAGCAGCAAACGGATATGCATCCCGTCCACATCAGCATCGGTTGCAATAACGATGTTGTTGTAGCGCAGGTTTTCATAATCATCTTCAATGTTGAGTGCGTGCTGCAGCAGGTTGAACTCTTCGTTTTCGTACACAATCTTTTTGGTTAAGCCAAAGCTGTTAAGCGGCTTACCACGCAAACTAAAAACTGCTTGTGTTTCCACATTTCTTGATTTGGTGATGGAACCACTTGCAGAATCACCTTCGGTAATAAAAAGTGTTGTTTCCTTTTGCTTTTCCAGCACCTTGTCTTTATCCTTTCCTGTTACCTCTTCGTTGTAATGATAGCGGCAGTCACGAAGTTTTTTATTATGAAGATTAGCTTTCTTGGCACGTTCGTTTGCCAGCTTTTTAATACCGGCCAGTTCTTTACGTTCCCGTTCGTTTTGCTCAATGCGTTTCTTCAACGCTTCAGCTACAGATGGATTTTTATGCAGGTATAATTCAAGATCTCTCGAAAGAAAATCGCCTACAAAGTTTTTCATTGTTGGGCCACCTTCATACACCACAGCCGAACCAAGTTTGGTTTTGGTCTGACTTTCAAATACGGGTTCCTGTACACGTACACTTACAGCTGCACAAATACTTCCACGAATGTCAGCCGCATCGTAATCCTTTTTATAAAAGTCACGGATGGTTTTTACATACGCTTCACGGAATGCAGCAAGATGCGTACCGCCTTGCGTGGTGAACTGTCCGTTTACGAATGAATAGTATTCCTCGCCATATTGATTTTCATGTGTAATGGCAACTTCAATATCTTCTCCCTTCAGGTGAATGATGGGATAACGCAATTCATCTTCATTGGTTTTGCGTTGAAGCAAATCAAGCAAACCATTTTTTGATACATAACGTTTGCCATTGAAATTAATCACCAGCCCGGCGTTGAGATAACAGTAATTCCAGAACTGATTATCCATGTACTCATGGAGGTAATGATAGTTTTTGAAAACCGTATCATCGGGGATGAAGGTTACCAGTGTTCCGTTTTCTTCAGTTGTTTTCTGCTCTTTATGTTCTTTGATGAGAATACCTTTCTGAAACTCGGCCGTTTTTTCTTTGCCATCTCTGAAAGCAGTTACTTTAAAATAATTACTCAGCGCATTTACAGCTTTTGTACCCACACCATTCAAACCCACCGATTTCTGGAACACCTTACTGTCGTACTTGGCACCGGTGTTGATTTTGCTTACCACATCCACCACTTTTCCCAATGGAATACCACGGCCATAATCCCGAATGGTTACAGTACCTTTTTCAAGGGTAATATCAACATGCTTACCATAGCCCATGGTGTGTTCATCAATACAGTTATCAATCACCTCTTTCATCAGCACATAAATACCATCATCGGGACTGCTGCCATCGCCCAGCTTACCAATGTACATACCGGGACGCAGGCGGATATGCTCCTGCCAGTCGAGGGTTTTTATCGAGTCCTCATCATAATCAAACAAATTCTTTTTTTCTTCAGCCATCTATATGTTTATGCTTTATTGTTTAATGTTTATGTTTCCGGCTTCATCGTTTTTATCAGCTGCATTGGCGTCGCACTTCTGTACGGCAGTTCATTCCTGAACATTTAGTTTCCAATCAGGTCAACGCAACCGTTCATAACCAGCGGGCAAATATAGGAAAACCACTTTCCCCCAGAGCACTACTATTTGTTCACAACCCTGTGAATAATTTTTGGACTTTTATTGAATATTCTGCAATTTCGCAGCAACAAAATCATTACCATGGACAAAAGAATTTATACTCTTCTTACCATTTATGTTGTTTATCTTATCATTGCCCTTACAATGGTTTTATCAACAGGTGCACAAAAAACATTAACCATGCTTCTGTTTGGAGGTGGCGGTATTGTTATCTGGATTATCTGGTTTGCGATCTGGAACGCAACTCATAAAACTGAAAAATAAGAATTGTTCAACTTTTTTATACGCCACCCGGCAGCTGCACAAACAAACTTGTGATTTGCTCCGGGTGGCTTTTTTCTTTCCAACTATAATTTACCCGATATGAAGAACCTGTTAATCATCCTGTTTCTGGTTGCGTTTGCTCAGGCCAAGGCCCAGCAGCAGGAAGTGTACCGGTTAGACAGTTGCAGGCAGTTTGGCAATACAGCTTTTGATGATGCGTACATCCGTGTGCAGCAAACAGCCCGCTGGAAAAACAGCAAAACAAGTCTTGATGACCATATTGATAAATTTTTTAAACAATACGTACAGAAAACTGCGGGTGGAAAAATCACTATCAGCATCCTCATCAACAAAGAAGGAAAACCCTGTATGTACGAAGCCAGGCCCAACAGCAATGTTCGTCCCGATTTTAAATTACTGAAAGCATGGATGGAGCAATACGACTGGCTCCCTGCTTTGCAAAACAGTGAAGCAGTCATGTCCATTAAAATACTGCAAATCGGCTTCAGCGGAAAGAAAATAAGCGTTACCGAATTGGAATAAGCCTTTTTCAACAGCCTGAAAATCAACCCTCCTGTTTAATTTTTTATTAAAAAATCACAGGTGCGGATATTGGCCCTTGCCCGCTGGCGTTATCATCCTAACTTTGCGTTACTATCCCACTTACTACCACACTTACTTTCCATTTTATTCTGATTGCCGGCTGTTATTGTTCATGTTTAAAACTGTGATGTATGTATTCGTATGAATTGCTGGAAGCAGGTTGTTATTACCTGATAAGAGAAAAAGAAAACGATGGACTTTTGCTGATCAAAGTTCACTTTAAAAGTGATTATGCTGTTTGTCTTTCAACCTATATTGACGGAGAGGAAATAACATGGAAAAGAAAAAGCGACCCCATTTTTGATATTATTGAATGCCTCGACGACAAAGCCATTGCTCAATGGGAAAAAGTATTTTATGGAGAGGATGCTTATTATGAAGATGATGAAGATGAGTAAACAGTTATGATTAGTTACCTGCCGCATTTGTTTTGCCAGACTCATAAACCCAAAGCAGAACCGGTTTTCCCGAACGATCAATATATGTTTTCAGCTGCTGCAGAAAACCCGGAGCAACCGTCGGGCAGCCATCACTCTGGCAAATCTCATTATACACTTCGGTTTCCGGAACACACGCATGTGCATGCAGCACAACAAAACGCTGAAATGCATTACTGTTGGTTGAATCAAGTCCGTAAAGTTTATATGCAAGACCAAAGCGCCCATTGTATGAAGCACCGATCCTGTACCTGCCCAGCGATGTGCAACCACAGCCGGGGTCGTTGCCGTAACGTCGTCCTTCCAGCCAGCGTTCATTGCAACGGCCATGTGTAACAACTCCCGATTTTAATACTTTGTTTTTGCTGAGGTCATAAACAAAAAAACGGTTTTGTCCTGAGTGGATTTTCATATCCACGAGGAAACAAACAGAGTTGTTATAGTGATGTGTATTGGCAAACGCCTTTGCTTCGGCTGCTTTTTGTTTTAATTCAATGCTGATCAGATCGGAGGCTTTGGAAGCTGGTGTCGTTACATTGCTGAATGAAATTGCTTTTTTGCCGGGATGATAAACTGATTGAATAATAAAAAAGCCTCCGGTACAAATAAGCAGGGCAAGAAGAAAGCGAAGCATTGATTGAAGATTTTTTCAAGGATGCAGTTGCAGAAAAAATCCATAAAGAAAAATTCAACAAAACCGAAACCTTTCGAAATAGCTAATCTGACATTTCTTTACCATAGTATTTTCCTGTCAACTTAAACGCCACGAGAAAGTCTGCACTATATATTTTGTTATCCATTGTAAATGGCTTGGCATTTTTTAGTTCTGATTTTGTTGTAACAATATCTGCAATGAAATTTTTGATTTGATCAGGAGCAATAAAAAAATAAAAACGATCAAACCTGAACAAATTAAAAACGATCTTTTCTTCCTCAGATGATAGTATGACAAGGTTTCCGTTTTTGATTGTACATTTCCCGCTGTCAACATTCGACTTGACTAAACAGTCAAAACTCCTTTTTATGAACGTGTAATTATTATTTATCAAAAAGGCATAACCACCAAATCCATCGCTTAAAGTAAACTGACCAGCTATTTCATTAACACTGATTGAATCAATGATACACAGTCCATTTATGCCAGCATAAGACATTCCAATCTGGGATTGTAAAAAAGTGGATTTACAAATCAGAAGAATAAATAATAGCCAAGTTTTTTTCATTATGAATGCGATTACTAAATCATTTAAAAATTCAGAATAAAGTAAATTAATACCCGGTCAATCTATCTATCATAAATTTTCTGCAGGTCATAGAAAAAGTAATACTCTCCATCTGAGTTACTTTTTATTGGCAAGTCCTATTACAATCAAGCAATTTTTAAAATGAAAACTCCAATCCTGTTTACCTGGTTGGTATTTATAATAATCAACTGGTTCGCCAACAAAGCCTCCTGTTTCGTATCCAATTATTTCGAATACTTTTCCAACATATTTCTTTTTCATTGTTTCTTCTTCTTTTGAAGAAGGAGAACCTGAAGTTTTTCCATATAAATATTTATATAATCCATCCATTTCGTTTGGGAACTTGCCGGTTTCATCATTAAATTCTATGATTGCTGGTGTAGTTAATTTCTTGTCCCCAACACTTAATACACGAAATAAGAACATTCTTGTATAAGCTTTCATTCGCAATGTATCTCCATCTACTATTTCAACTTTTATTTTTACAATAGTTCCAAAAGGAACATTAAGCTTTTCCTTGATAGAAGCAACCGGAGCGCTGATTTTTTGCGCTATTACTGAATTAATGCAAAACATAAGGATTACTAATAGCTGAATTCTCCCGGAATGAATCTGCAGAAAAGATTTCATAAAATAAAATTAGGTGTGGTCATTAAAGTTAAGCAAATCTGTTTTCTGTCAACCGATCAAATAAAAGCCACTTACTATTGAGTTTTGGCTTTTACTTATCATTAACTTAGTCAGCATATAAATTCTACTGCATGAAAAAGTTTAAATCAGCCCTGCTGATCATCTTTCTCTTTACATTCTCTCATTCATTTGCACAAACAGAATATTATTTCACAAAAGGGTTAACGGTAAACGGCATTCACCGTTATGGCCGGGAAGCATTGTATCTCGACAAACTTGCTTACCAGCTTTATACCAATACATTCAAACAACCGGTTGAAGGTGCGGCTTCAGGTCTTGTAAACATGCGTGGACAGGAACAGAAATGGCAAACCATTACGGCCGATTCTGCTCACCGTTTCATGAAGCGTGGATTTATGTTTGGCGGAGGCGGTGGAGGTTATATTTACTTGACCTATGAATCTGCTAAAGAACAAACTGCTTTATTAAATATCAGCGGCAACAGTGCAGTGTATGTAAATGGCGAATTGCATGCAGGCGATCCATACAGCTCGGGCTGGTTATACATTCCTGTTAAACTGAAAAAAGGATTGAATGAACTGCTGGTTCGTTCGGGTGGAATGATGATTGTAAAATTCATCTTCCCTGAAAAACCTGTGCAGATTAATACCGGCGATCCTACTCTGCCATTCATTGTTGCCGGCGAAACAAACAATGCGTTAAAAGGAGCAATTGTTGTGATCAACAACAGTAATCAGCCTTTAAAAAATTACCAGCTGAAGAGTACTCTCAATGGTAAAGAAAAAATCAGCGTCATTCCTGTTGTGCCAGCTATGTCAACACGTAAAGTCATCTTTGAAATGAATGGTGAAACCATAACAGGTAAAGGCGAACATACATGTATAGTTACATTGATCAGTAAAGGAAAAGCGGTTGATGAAAAAACAGTCATGATCAGTTCTGTACAAACAGGCGAACAATACAGCAATACATTCATCAGCAATATTGACGGCAGCTTGCAGTATTATGCTGTTGCACCACAAACTTCCCCATCATCCAAACCTGCTGCATTGTTTTTATCGGTACATGGTGCAGGTGTGGAAGCAATAGGCCAGGCAAGAGCATACAAACCCAAAGACTGGGGCAATCTTGTAGCAGCAACCAACCGCCGCCCAAGAGGTTTTAACTGGGAAGACTGGGGAAGGTTGGATGCACTGGAAGTATTAAGCATTGCTAAAGACAAATTTAAACCCGATCCTTCTCGTATTTATTTAACCGGTCATTCAATGGGCGGACATGGCACCTGGTTTCTCGGAGCTACTTATCCTGATTTATGGGCAGCTATTGCACCCTGCGCCGGTTACCCCACACTCAAGGGTTATGGCTCAGCAGATGGATTAATTCCTGAAAAAGGCGCTACACCAATGGAACAACTGTTGCTGAGAACAAGTAACCAGAGCGATGTTCCGAAGCTTGCATCGAATTACAAACCGCTGGGTGTTTATATTTTTCATGGTGATTCGGATAAGGTTGTTTCGGTGAACTATGCAAGACAAATGAAACGTCAACTGGCAGAATTTCATAAAGACATGAGTTATTATGAATACCCCGGAGGAGAACATTGGTTTGGCGATCATAGTGTTGATTGGGAACCGATCTTCAACTATTTTAAATGGCATACCATTGCCCCCGACAGTGCCATGAACATCATAGATTTTACAACTGCCAGCCCGGGCATTTCAGCAAAATACAGGTGGATTGTAGTTGAACAGCAGCAACAACCTTTGCAATACAGCCGCATTCAGCTCAACAGGGATAAAAAGAAAAAAACAATTACAGGCACAACTGAAAACATTGCATTGCTGCAAATAAACCTGGAAGATTTTGGAAGAAATGCAACCATCAGTATAAAACTTGACAGCCTCAACTGCATCAGCTATACAACACAAAGTGAACATGATCTCCTCTTCCTTGTAAAGAAGAACAACCAGTGGACGATTGCAACAAAACCATCGGCTGAAGAAAAGAACCCGCAGCGTTATGGTACGTTCAAAGAACCGTTTAATTACAACATGGTTTTTGTGTACAGCACAAAAGGAACTGCTGCTGAAAACACATGGAGTTACAACAAAGCCCGCTATGATGCTGAAACATGGTACTATCGTGGAAATGGTGCGGTGGATATCATTGCTGACAAGGACTTTTCACCAGAATCATATGCAAGCAGAAACATCATCATCTATGGAAATGCAACAACCAACAGTGCTTACAAGCTGTTACTGCAGGATTGTCCTATACACATTGAACGTAATAAAATTACTGCTGGAACAGAAGTGATGCAGGGCGATGATCTCGGCGCTTATTTTGTATGGCCGTTAAAAAATTCAGCAGTTAATTCTGTTGGAGTCATTGCAGGCACAGGTTTAAAAGGAATGAATGCTGCAAATGCCAACCAGTATTTTGCAGGTGCAAGCGGCTTTCCCGATTTTATGATTTTCAGCATTGGTATGTTGCAGTCAGGAACAAATGAAGTAAAGCTTGCAGGATTCTTTGATAACAACTGGAAGTTGATGGATACGCATTATATAATGAACAAATAATATTACGGTGGGTCGCCCTCTGGGAGACTCACCATCTTACAAAATTTCACGCAAAGGAACAAAGGAGAAAAAAAGCAACAAAGAATATTTGGCATCTTTACTTTGTGTGCTTTGCATTCGTTGTGCCTTTGTGTGAAACTCAATCAATAACCCGCTTCATTCAATTTTTCAACAGGGTTCATGATGTAAGTAAGAATCGAACCATCATTCAGCAACTCCACTACCCTGTAACCTCTGTATTTTGTTCCCCAGTTGCCGCCAAAATGACTATCGAACAAACAGGGAATATTATTCTCCATCTTCACTCCATCCTGATCATGTTCATGCCCGTGAAAAATGGCTTTAACATTGGGATATTTTTTCAACAGTTCAAAGAAAGCAGGCGTGTCAATTGCATTGGCCGTCCATTTCTTTTGCGGAATATGCAGAACAAGAAAAACTGTTTTCTTTTTCTTTGATGCTTCAAGTTGTTCAGCAAGCCAACCCAGATCAGGCGACAGATACTCACCTTTTTCATTCGACGTATTGGCAATAATGATATGGCAATGTTTGTTCTTCAGTACCAGGTTCGGCAGTTCGCCCCACACTTCTTTCCAGTACTCATCACTTACTAAATCATGATTACCCTTGCCTGTATAGTAAGGCATGGTAAGTTTATCAAGATGCGTTTTTGCCTTTAGCAGAAACTCTTTTTGGTTATGAATAATATCGCCATTGATAATGCAGCATTGCAGCGGATTGGTTTGGTGAAAATGATTGATCTGTTTCACAATCGTTTCAAAATAATCATCTGAAGCTGTTCCTGCCTGTCCGTAATGCCCGTCGGAAGCAAGCACAAAACGATATACCATTTTTCTTCTCAATGCCCCTGCTTCAGCTTCCGACAAAAATTTAAAACCACCACCTGCCAGCAGCACAGCAGTTAAGGAAATATTTTTCAGGAATGAACGTCTTGACTGATCCATACAGATTTGTTTATTGTAAGGTGAAAGTAAAACATTCAGCCTGTTCCGGGTTCGTTTACGAAAAAAAATGGAGTTGTAATACAACTCCATTTTTTTAGAATATTTTGTGCAGATTATTTTCTACCCATTTCTTTCAGGTAAGCCACATGCGATGCAAAAGCCATTCGCATCTTTGGATATTCAATGTAAGGAATATTAAATTCACTGCATGTTTGCTTAATGATTTTACTGATGGCCGGGTAATGTACATGTGAAATTTTGGGAAACAGGTGATGTTCCACCTGGAAGTTCAACCCGCCAACAAGTGCTGAAATCAGTTTATTTTTTGTTGCAAAGTTGGCCGTTGTTTTCAGCTGGTGAATGGCCCACTCATCCTGTAAACGTCCGTCTGCTTCATCGGGCATGGGAAAGGAAGTATGTTCAACGGTATGAGCCAGCTGAAATACTGTACTCAATACAAAACCAGCAAATAATGTAGCTACAAGAAAACCAAGTAACCAGGGTAAAAAACCAACCATCCATATTGGCAATGCAATAAAAATAAACAGGTTGATGGCTTTAAACAGCCAGAAGATAACATGATCGGCAATATGCATTCTCTTCAACTGCATGGTTCCGATTTTATGTTTGAAATATTTCTGGTAATCAAGAACAAAAATCCACAGGATGTAAAGTAATGAATACAAAAACCAGAAATAACGGTGCTGGTATTTGTGCAGCTTGTATTTCTTTTGTGTACTGCTCATACGCATCCAGGGCTGAATGTCAATATCATCATCCACCCCGTCAACATTGGTATAAGCATGGTGAATAATATTGTGTTTTACATTCCACATAAAACTGCTGCCACCAAGAACATTTAACGAAAAAGCTGCCAGCAGGTTTACCGATTTGTGTTTGCTGAAACTGCCATGAGCACCATCGTGCATAACATTAAAGCCAACAGCAGCAACCACTCCGCCAAACAGAACAGACTCAAGAATTCCTAAAAATATACCGGGAGTAAAAAACACCAGGTGAATATACAAGGCAACAAATGCCAGACCAAGTACTGTTGCCTTTGTAAACAGGAAAGAATTCCCTGTTGGTGCTTTGCCCGATTCCTGGAAATACGCATTTACTCTTCGCTTCAACTCAGTATGAAATGACTGAGCCTTGCTATGGGGAAATTTTGGAGTACTCATATAGAAAATAGAAAATTCCAGCAAAGGTAACGCTATTGCAGCAAGCATTTGTTGTAAAAATGACATTTCTTTACTTGCAAACAATCACTGGCAGCCGGAAATTAAGGTCAGAAAATTCCGGAATTTTCAAAATCTTCAAAACATAAATTCTGATGATCAGGTTGTAACCTGAATGAATGCATCGAAAGAACGGATGCCGATTCTCTTTTCCGTCATAAATCCCTCTCCATATTCAACCCCAATACGTTTTCCGAACATGCGGTGACGTGCAATAATGGTTTCAAAATAAGTTGGAGTGGAAATGTACGTTTGAGGTTCGCTGCCACCCTCGCTGTTAAACTGAGTTGTATATGCCTTTATACTTTCAAGTTTTTTATCAAAAACAGAGGAAATATCAAATATAAAATCAGGTTCAAGATACCGGTCCTGAATGTAATGAAAAACATATTTAGGACGCCATGCAGTTTGTTCCGTACCATTAAATGAAGTTTCAATTTTACGCAATCCGGCATAAAAACAAGCATCAGAAACCAGCTTTGACGAACGTCCGTGATCGGGGTGCCGGTCTTCAACAGCATTACATATAACAATCTCCGGCTGGTATTGCCTGATTTTTTTTATTACCTGTAACTGATGTTCTTCGTCATTACGGAAAAAGCCATCACGCATACCAAGGTTTTCACGAACATGCACGCCCATAATCTCCGCTGCTATATCAGCTTCTTTTTTTCTTGTTTCTGCGGTTCCTCTCGTACCCAGTTCGCCACGGGTAAGATCAATAATACCCACTTTTTTCCCATTGCCGGCTTCAATCATCAATGTTCCTGCACATGCCAGTTCCACATCATCGGGATGAACACCAAATGCAAGTATATCTAACTTCATGAGTATTAAATTTTGGGCGTGAAAATAAGCATAAAAACTGAGGCCGCATTACCGTGCAGCCGAAGGAGATGAATATGCGGGAGAACCGTAATACATCCGGTCAATTTCCTGTACAATCTCGTCAATTTCTTTATCGAATTTATCCTCAGCAGGACTCCATGCCTGCTTTAAACTGGTTCCTGCAAAAAACATAAGTGTTTGATAAAAACCGGCGGTAAAGCCCCCTTTCATTTCTTTTATTATTTCAAAACAGTTATTACCTGTTTGCCGGTTAATCAGTTTCATTAATACTTTGCCCTGGTAAATTGAAAGATCGGACACTTTATCGCCAAAAGCAGCTCTTAATTCTTTTTCCCTTGATTTAATATAAGCCTTCCTCTCCCCTTTGCCGTCAACCTTTTCGAGATGTTTATTTACATCAATCATTACAAAACCAGCCGATCTTGCCATTGGATACGTAACGTAAACTGCATTGCGTAATCTCGTCCATTTAGCCCAGTATTTAGCGGCATCTTTTGGATTACCTCCCCACACAAACACTTCGCTCAATTCTCTTCCGCCCAGTATTTCACCATTAATCACAAGTGCTTTTACAAAAATTGTATCATTCACCCCATATTCTGCCTTCACCACTTTAATAACAGTAGCTGTATCAGGTGGAGGTAATGGCTGTTCCTGCGCATATGTGTATAATACGCTCAATAAACATATTAACGTAAATACAGGAAAAAGAGAAATGCTTTTCAATACACTCATCAGGCTGTAAATTAATCAATCTACGGTTAATACAAGAGACAGCCTGAAAGTAAACAACGCTGCCTTGTGCATTTCTGAAAATTATTGCTTCAGTTTAAGTGCAATCAAAAACTTTTAACCGGCCCCGTTCATTCTTTCATCTTTTTACCGACCTTTCAATCCTGATCTGCTGCTTATAAAAAAAATGTATGAATGAAATTGTTAATTGCGCTGCGTATTCAAATGGTTGCCGGGTAAAAGATATTCAGTTAAAAGATGTGCATGAGGTTTTAAAAGATCCATCGCAGTTTGTTTGGATTGGACTGTACGAGCCCTCGGAAGAAATTCTTGACAAAGTACAGGAAGAGTTCGGTCTGCACGACCTGGCTGTGGAAGATGCACACAAAGCACACCAGCGGCCTAAACTGGAATTGTACGGCGATTCCCTGTTCATTGTACTTCGTACTGTGCAAAGCGGCTTATCAGGAAATACAGAATTTGGTGAAACGCATTTTTTTGTTGGTCCGAATTTTATTGTGGTGGTAAGACATGGATCAAATGTTCCTTATACAGAAGTGAGGGCTCACTGCGAAACCATGCCTGAAATGATGAGCAAAGGTCAGGGCTTTGTTTTGTATTCGGTAATGGATTTTATTGTTGACCGCTATTTTCCTGTTGTAGATGAACTGGAGCAGGAGCTTGTTGAAATTGAAGCAAGAATATTTAAAGAAAAACCCAGCCGTGAAACAACTGAACATATTTATCTTTTAAAAAGAGATTTGCTTGATGTGAAACGTGCTGTATCGCCACTGATTGATGTTTGTAACCGGTTGATGCGTTTTGAAATGAAATCCATTTCGCCTGAAATTCAACATTACTTCAGAGACATTTATGACCATGTATTACGTATAAATGAAATGGTTGATAATACAAGAGAATTACTGAATACAGCTCTTGAAGCCAACTTTTCACTTATTTCCATTTCGCAGAGTGATGTATCGAAAAAATTTGCCGGATGGGCCGCCATTTTTGCTGTACCCACAATGGTGGCAGGTTTTTACGGCATGAATTTCAGGTTTATTCCGCAGGCAGAAATGCATTACGGGTTTTACTTCGTTTTGTTTGGAACTGTGCTGGCCTGCACATCATTGTTTTATATTTTTAAACGATCGGGTTGGTTATAAATTTATTACTTCTGTTTTGCAGCTTTTCTGTTCTTCTGAATATGATTATACATTGCAAGTAAAGAACCCAACGTAACAATAATAATACCCAGCCAGAGAATATTTATTACAGGGAATATATATGCTTTTAATGTTACATACTGCAGCACAGCATCACTTTCTTTAACCCCTAATTTAATTCCATCCTTTTCTGCGCCAGTAAATGCAAACACAAGATTTTGTGCCATTACAGTATCGGCAACTGTACGTACCTGGCTGCCGCTGAGAATCAATACAGGTTCAGCACTATATTTACTGCTGTCTTTTGAAACAACAGTAATGTTCACTGCAAAAACAGAATCAGTAGCAGCAGCCTCAATATTTTTTCTTGTAATATTTCTGCTCAAACCTTCCAGTACATAATAACCACGGCTGTAAAAAGCAGTATCGCCGGGCTTCATAATCTTCGAAACAAAAGATGCCGTGTCTTTATTTTTTTCAGGATCGGGAAGCGATGTGATATAAGTAAACACATCTTTGTGCAGATAATGCTTGCTGTCGGGGTTCGCCATTAACTGACCATTGCCTCTGAAATTCACAAACGCATCAGGAAAGAGCATAAAACTTTCGCCTGATTTTTTGTCCTGGAATTTCACTTTAAAATAATGCTTTGGATCGGGGTGTTTAATTGAATCGCCTAAATAGGTAACCATATACTTACCCATATCAGTTGCAACGCCTTTTACCAATGTCAGGTTTTCAGCCGGGTTCTCTGCACTGCCTTCTCCAAAGTTGACCATAATGCCGCTACGGTTCCAGCTGATCACTTCTTTTTTAGATGAAGAGATCAGCACTCCGATTAACACAAGACCAAAACCAAAATGTGCAAGCGAAGCACCTGCTTTAATCATTTTACCTTTTATCCCTGTAAAAATGTACATGAAATTGGCAACAGCAGCATAAACAGCAGAAAAAATGCTGATGTGAATTGCTGCGAGAAAACCTATGCCGAACTTGTTATAGTTTATATCGCCAAAAACACTGATCACAAACGATATAACAGCAGCAACAATTGTCGGGATTAATATACTTTTAATAAATGCAGTGCGGTTTGTTTGCTTGTACTTCAGATACTGGCTGAGAGCTGTTAAAATTCCAATTACAAATGAAAAAAGAATGAGCACTTTATTATAGGAATACTCAATTTCCTGCGGAGGTGCAAACTTCGACCCAAACAATTTATTAACCACCGGCAGCGATGTTTTGCCGATGATAAACAAAGCTGAAATAAAAAACAGAAGTGAACCTACAAACATCCAGAATTCCCGTGAATCAATTCCTTCTTCTTTAGCAACTGTTGGAATTTTTTTATAGTTAAATGCAAAAAGCAATAAAGAGGGAATTATAAATACAAAAAGAAATGTAAATAACTGTGCATTCATTCCCAGATCAGTAAAAGCATGAACACTGGTATCGCCTAAAATTCCACTTCGTGTTAAAAAAGTTGAATAGTTAATAAACAGGAACTGCAGAATAAAAAACAGAAATGTGGCCCTGAGTGAATGCCCTGTATGTTTAAAGGCAATTAAAGTATGTATGCCGCTGATGCCAATAATCCACGGCACAAGAGAGGCATTTTCAACCGGATCCCAGGCCCAGTAACCACCAAAGGTTAAGCTTTCATATGCCCAGGCACCTCCCATCATTATACCAAGACCAAGTATTGCCGATGCAAAAATTGCCCACGGGCGAACTACCGGAATCCAACCAGAGAAATCCTTTTTCCATAAGGCTGCAATTGCAAATGCAAATGGTACAATTGTGGCAGCAAAGCCGAGAAACAGTACAGGAGGATGAATCACCATCCAGTAATTCTGTAACAGCGGGTTGAGCCCGTTACCATCACTGATAAAACTTAAATAATCAGTTTTTAAATGGCCGGCAGAATCAAAACCTACCGGGAACTGTTCGGGGCTTAACATTCCCTCGTTACGCATTAAAACAAAAGGATTGCTGCCTATTTTAAAATTAAAGAAATACACACCGAGCACCATTGTGGCCAGTGCAAACTGGGCAAAACTGATGGTGACCATTACCGGTGCTTCCCACTCCTTTTCACGCAGAATAATTATTCCGCCTAACACACTATGCCAGAAACTCCAAAGCAAAAAACTGCCTTCCTGACCTTCCCAGAAACAACTGAGAATGTATTTCATTTCCAGTTCAAGGTTGCTGTGTTTCCATGCATAAGCATACTCAAACCGGTGATTGTAAATAATGTAATAGAGTGTAATAAAAATGCCGATAACGGATGCTACCTCCGTAAAAAATGCAGCACGGGCAATTTTTTTCCAGCTATTCTGTTCGGCAATATCTTTTCCCTTAACTGATTTATAATACGCAATCGTTGCAAACAACGATGAAACCAGGGAAAGAACTGTAAGAAAATTTCCAATCTGTCCGGGTAATAACTGTTCACCTGTGTATGCTGGCATAGTAAAAATGTATTAAACGCCTGAATGAATTCGCAAGCTGCAAATCACAAACCGGCAGAAATTATTTGGAAGCGGTATTGATTTTGGTCTTTTCGTCGGTGTATTTGCTGGGGCATTTAATGAGAATGTCATCGCATAGAAAAGCACTGTCAGTCATTTTTCCTTTCAGTACCATACGTTCACTTTTAACCATGTCTGTTGGCGGTTGCCCTTTGAGATAAACCACTTTTGATTTTCCGCCCAGCGAATCAACAATATGAAAACTTAAATAGTTGGGATTTTTTAATGCATCGTACACAATTGCCTTGCCTTGAGTAGTATCTAATTTTGCAATAATGTGCAAAAACTTACCTGGTTTTGTTTTGGCCGAACTGATCGAATCGTACGTTGATAAATCGCCTATGCTGCTGATAAGGATACCAATTGCCACAGCTATAACAACAAGTATAACGATGTTTACTGTCTTCATTTTTCTCACCTTTTTTAAATGCTGCGCAAAGGTAGCCCAAAAAAGGCTCGTTTTTAGTTAAAAAACTAAAATTTGACAAAGGGTCAGCCGTATACGTTTGTCACTAAAAATCAAAAACATTTACAATCAGCAATTGCTTTATTCTTTCCAAACCACCACACCTGCCGGTTGCAATATCCTGCTTCCGATTAATACTTTGGCAGATGCTGGAAGAGTAAAGCTATAAGGATGATCAGAATAGTTTACAGCTACCCAAAAACCATCACGCCAGTCAGCTACCACACCTTGCGGATAAGTGGCAGTTTGAATACCTGCTTCTTTGTAAACCCTGTTCACAACAGCCCTTTCGAACTCACCATCATCTGTATCCGGGCCAACAAATGTGACCGTTCCTTTTCCAAGTTTTCTTGAAACCACAGCGGCTTTTCCTTTATAAAACTGGTTTGTATATGTTGCCCAAACATTTGTTCCGCTCATTGGCTCCAGCACATCTGCCCAGTTGTTCCATTTGTAAGTGGCTGTTCCCATACTGATTGTACCCTCTACATTTTCAGGCAACAGATCATACAACGAAACCTTTGCTCCGATTAACTCATAAATTGGTTCAGCCCAGTTCATATCCCACAGCTTACCATTACGGTCTTTCTGACCGGTACGGGAAGATAAAACCAGGTGTCCCCCGTTTAAAACATATTGTTTCCATCGCTCCACCAGTTGTGCGTCAAGTAGCTGGTAGGCCGGTGCTACCACCAATGGATACGTTGAAAAATCTTTTTCCTCGGTGATAATATCAACAGGAGCCCCCGCCTGCTTTAAAGCATTGTAATAACGTTTGAGATGCGCCAGGTAATTCCATTGATTGGTTTGCGGCTGGTTGTCCATTTCCCAACGGTTATCAACACTGTAAAGAACTGCAGCTTTTCTGCGCTGATAGTATTGTGGTGCAACTGCTGAAGCATCATAGAACTTCCTGATTTGTTTAATCTCCTCTATCACTTTTGCATACTCAATACCACTGGTACTTACTGTTTTCTTGTCTGCATTCAGAATGGCATAATGATATTGTTCTCCACCTGTAACAGGACGGTCGAACCTGTAATTACAAACAAATTTATTACCTCCTGCAAATGCATGCCATATCCACATGCGTACAGCACCAGGCAATGGCTGCGGATTAAATACACCCCAGTTTACCTGTCCCGGCTGCAATTCCATTACACCGGTTACGCCATTAAACGAACGGAACAGATCATTGGCAAAACCAATACTTGCGGGCGAACCCATACGAAAACCCTGCTCACCTACTCCTTTGTCGTAACCTGCAACGAGGTATTTAGTGTAAGTAAGAAAATCAAGCCCGTTGATTTTTGTAGGATCCACATCCACATGTTCGGGCATAAGATTGGATGTGATCCATTGATCGCCGGGAATATATTTACGGAGTATTTTGTATTGAAATGAAAGAAAATCGTTGGCCTCTTCAGCAGAAAAACGTTTAAAGTCAAGCACAGCATGAGGTGATGGTTGTGCAATCAGTTCTTTCTGGTTAGGAATCCTGATCTGGTCAAAATCCTTGTAAAGAATACTCCAGAAAGCCGTTCCCCATGTTGCATTGAGTGCATCTATTGTTTTATACTTTGCCTGAAGCCATGTACGGAAACTTTGTTGTGCGGCATCACTGTAATCGTACTGACCATAGTGCGATGGTTCATTATCCAGTTGCCAGCCCCATATGCGTTTATCATTTCCGTAATGTTTGGCAATTGCTTCCACCATTTTAGCCACATAACTCCTGTACACTTTGCTCGACCAGGAAATTTGTTGTCTTGATCCGTGCTGCATGGTTGTTCCTTCATTATTCATCATTAATATTTCCGGATGCTTTTGCGCCAGCCATGCCGGTGGTGTTGGAGTGGATGTACACATAATTACTTTTATTCCGTTCTGGTGTGCAAGTGCAACCGCTTCATCCAGCCATGTAAAATCAAACTTCCCTTCTTCCGGCTCAATAAAAGCCCAGGCAAATTCGCCATAATGTGTAAATTCAAAACCAAGCTCTGCCATCTTTTTAATATCCTTTGGCCATTGTTCTTTGGGCCAATGTTCAGGATAGTAATAAGTGCCAATCGTCATTAAATCGGCTTTGGGGAAATAGATTGATGGATTCTGTACCTGCGAGTAAACATGATTTGTGAGAATAAATAATACAACGGGCAATAACTTTTTCATCTGTGTATTTTTAACAAAGTGTGTAAGACTATTTAAAAAAGGAAAGGTCAGGATTTTTTTAATTCAAAAGAGAATTTTATAATGTCCTGTAAAAAAGAATTGCTGCAAATAAAAAGCCTCACATTTCTGCAAAGCTTTATCCGCCGGTGGAGCAGTAAGCCATTTCTGCTCACCAGATTTTATTGCAGTTTTTTGCTCCTGTATTCTTTCGGGGTAACACCTTTCAGTTTTTTAAAAGTGCGGTTGTAATGGGGTATGTCATTAAATCCTGCAGCATAACAAATATCTGCAATCGGCTTTGTGGTTTCACGAAGCATTAAACAGGAGGAATTAATCCGGTATTCATTCAAAGAAGAAAAAAAGGATTTGCCTGTTGCTCTTTTAAAAAAAACACAAAAACTGGTACGGTTCATACGTACATAACTTGCAACATCGTCCAGCGATATTTCCCGTTGATAATTGTTATAGATAAACCTGTAGATATCCTGCAGTTTTACAGCATTCCGGTTTTGTTTTCTCCGTGAGCCCACAGCCAGATTTTCTTCTGAAGATGCAATAATCGAAAACAGGTTAATAAATGATGATAACCGTTCCATATCATTTTGCCACCGCATGGCGGTTAAGTTCATTTGCAATTGCTGCAATATGTTTCCCTGGAACCGGATGGCCTGCTTCCATTGTTTGATCTTTAAAATGTGTGGCCGGGTTTCAGGAAAAACCTGGATACATTTATCAAACAGTGATGTCGGAAACAGAATTGTAATATTCTCAATCTTTCCTTCTTCATCATAGTCGTTTGGATCAAAAGACCAGGAATGAGGTATATTAGAAGGAAGAAAAACCACCTCTCCGGCAGTGAAAGGTTCAACAAGATTACCCACCACACGGATGCCGCTTCCTTTCAGTATATAAGAAAGTTCCGGTTCGGCATGTTGATGAAAAGTGATCTGCTCATTCCAGGCGATGTGAACATGATCAAAAATGAAAGACCTGTTTTCATCAATGGGAACAGTACAATATTTTAAAATTTTGTCCATTAATTCTTCATATTTATACGATTAATGTAAATATACAACAAGTAATTTTGACGATTCAACAAGCAGGGCCAATTACAACCAAGTAGTTTTATGCTTCAAAGGATCGTTTACAAATGATTTTTTTTCATATTAAAAACAGAAAGAAGGAAGCCCTGGTATTGATCCTTAAAAGCTGGTAATTCCATCTTTCGTAATCTTTGTACTCATTAATTCATATCTGAACAAGAAAAAACTTACAGCTATATGGTTTCATCCACCACTCCGTTCGCAGGTGATCCGGTAAAAAACGCTCCGGCCATTCAGGGTGCTTCTACTTTTAAAGACAGCAAACGTCATTATAAAACCTTAGATGGATTGCGTGGTGTTGCTGCAGTAACCGTAGTTATGTTTCACCTTTTTGAAACATTTTCAGGTGGCGACCATACCAAACAAATTATCAATCATGGTTACCTCGCTGTAGATTTCTTTTTTGTGCTTTCAGGATTTGTTATCGGTTATGCTTACGACGATCGCTGGAATAATATGAGTTTGGGAGGCTTTTTTAAACGGCGGCTTATCCGGTTGCACCCCATGATTATTATAGCAATGATTATTGGTGCCGTTACCTTTTATCTGCAGGGCTCCTCAGCTTTTCCGGTGATACAGACAGTACCGGTTTGGAAATTATTACTCGTAATGTTGATAGGCTTTACTTTGATTCCGGTTGGCCAGTCATTAGATATAAGAGGCTGGGGCGAAATGCACCCGTTAAATGGTCCCGCATGGACACTCTTCTTTGAATACATTGGCAACATTCTGTATGGTCTTTTCATCCGTAAATTCTCCAATACAATGTTGGCTGTTCTTGTTTTTATTGCAGGTGCAGCATTGATGCATTTATCAGTAACAAGTCCGCATGGCGATGTTATTGGCGGCTGGTCAATTGAGTGGACACAGTTTCGCATTGGGTTAACCCGCTTATGTTATCCTTTCTTTGCCGGCTTATTACTTTCACGTATTGCCAAACCAGGGCAGATAAAACATGCTTTTTTCTGGTGCAGTTTGCTGTTATTGGCCGTACTTGTATTTCCAAGAGTTGGTGGTCATGAACATTTGTTGTGGAATGGTCTTTATGATTCATTGTCCATCCTCATCTTATTTCCCGCAATAGTTTACCTTGGAGCCTGCGGCGAGGTGAAAGAGAATGTTTCTTCCAGGATCAGTAGTTTTTTAGGAGAAATTTCTTATCCCATTTATATCATACACTTTCCCTTCATTTATCTCTTCATGGCGTGGGTTGATAAATATAAGCCAACAACGGCAGCAGCATTTGCTGGCGGCATCATTGTATTGGCAACAACCATTTTGTTTGCTTATTTATGTTCCCGGCTGTACGATATACCGGTGAGAAAATGGCTGACCAAACGCTTTATGGGTAATGAAACAAAAGAAGCGTGATAGTTTTGGTTGCGGAAAGAAAATTAACTCCTGTTCTTTTCTGCATACTCCTTTTTAGTGCAGTAAAGAGTTAATGGTTAATGGCTTTAATAGCAACAATGTTGAAATGTTTATGATGAAGTTCAATTAACTGCAAAGGCTGTAAAAAATGGAAATACTGTTAATAAAAGACACTTCGGACGATAACTGACAATGAATTTGTTTGCGTTATTCAAAAGAAACCGGTTGAGATAAGATAAAAAAGAAGGTTCAGGATTAAATTCTCCTAAACCTTCAAAATGAAAAAAGTCGGGATGACTGGATTCGAACCAGCGACCTCTTCGTCCCGAACGAAGCACGCTACCGGGCTGCGCTACATCCCGTAAAGAACAACGAATTTATTTATTTTTTCAATTGAATAATAAATACTCCCGGAACAGGCCGTTCACCTGTTTTATCACTCGGCTGAATCGTTTCTTTTCCGTTCACTAATAAACAACTACTTCCTCCCCCATCTAAATTCAATGCTTCAACACATCCAAGATCAATCATTATTCTTGCGAGTTGTTTTAATGATGCGCCCTCCGCAATTTTATCAGATCTTCCCTGCACAACAAGAATAATCAGTTTACCATCTGCTGTATAACCCATGGCAGTGCGGGGATGTTTATCATCAATGGCTTTACCTCCAAACATCCGCTCTTCATTGTTGGTAATTTTTACTTCACCGTTTTGAACCAACACAGGGCCACCTGCAATAGCAGTTTGCATTTTCCACTTGCGCAGTTTCTTAAATTGATTTTTATCCTCAATCGTTTTCAACGAATCAGTATATGGCTTAGGTGCTGATTGAAATGCTCTTGCATAAGTTGCTGAAGAATCGGTATAAAGCCATGCAACATCTGCATTGCGTTTTTTATTAATTCCAATTGCAGATCTGAATGTATGTACATAAGTCAATGTATCCTTTCCTTTCAAAGCAACGGTATGGATGTTGTACGAAACAAGTTTACCTCCTTTAATCACAGCATTCAGGTTACGGTTACTGCCAAAATCAAAGAACGTACCGTTCACAACTGCAAGTGGCTGGTGATTCTTTTCATAAAAACCAGCAGGTGTTAACCTTCGCTGGTAAGTTGTATCGGTGGTAAACTGCAATGCCCTGCTTTTCAAATCGGCAATTACATAAAATGCAATATTGGGTTTACCATCGATCAAATCATTTGTAGTGAAAACATGCACCGATGCAGGCAACTGCCCATACAACGAATCAACATTTTTCCAGTGCAGTTGCCCCAAGCAAAAAGGAGCAGTGCTTAAAAACAACACTGCTCCTGTTAGTAATTTTTTAAACATAGTATCAGGATATCTTATTTGCTTTTTCCCGTTCCCAGGCGGCTTTGCCATAACCTGGAATTACATGATTCTGACTGCGGTAACTTGAACGTACAAGTGGCCCGCTTTCCACATAATCCAACCCTAACTCATACCCTATTTCCCTGTATTCTGCAAACTCATCTGGGTGTACAAAGCGCTGTACCGCCAGGTGCTTGGGTGTGGGCTGAAGATATTGACCAATTGTAACCACATCAACTCCGTTATTCGCCAAATCATGCAACGACTGCACTACTTCTTCTTTTGTTTCACCAAGACCAAGCATGATACCGCTTTTCACACGCATACCATTTTGTTTCAGGTAACGCAGTACTTCCATACTCCTCCAGTATTTTGCCTGGATGCGTACCTGTCTGGTTAAACGCTCAACTGTTTCAATGTTATGCGATACCACTTCAGGATGTGCATCAACCAACCGGTGTACATTTTCCATTTCACCTTTAAAATCAGGAATTAAAGTTTCCAACGTGGTTTCAGGGTTCAATGCTTTTACTGCACGGATGGTATTGTACCATATTGTACTTCCGCCATCAGGTAACTCATCTCTGTCAACAGAAGTAATAACAGCATGTTTCACCTTCATCAAATGAATAGCTTCGGCTACACGTTGAGGCTCATTCCAGTCAACTTCTTCAGGCTTACCGGTTGCAACTGCACAAAAACCACAACTGCGGGTGCAGATATTTCCAAGAATCATGAAAGTAGCTGTGCCTTCGCCCCAGCACTCGCCCATGTTGGGGCAGTTACCACTTTCACAAATTGTATGAAGATTATTTTTATCAACAAGATGGCGTACATGACGGTAAGATTCGCCTATTGGCAACCGCACTCTCAGCCAATCAGGCTTTTTGGGTTTCTGCTGTGCAGCAGAATCATTCGCAACAATTTCCTGCATAATTTTTCAGTAATTAAAACGGCAAAGTTAAATGATACAGTGAATATATCAGTACGCCGTAAAAAGATGTGTTTATATAACCTATTTCCGCTTCCCAAGCAAAATGGAAACATACGCATTATAAAACACCTGCTTTGAAGGATTCAGAAGCATGATTTCGATTTTCTTTGAATATGCTTCCACATTTACGCCCACTTCAATGGCCGAAACCATATCGTTAAACCGGCCATAATCAAACCGGAGTGCAGCTTTTGCATGTACACCGGGAACAAACTGTATATCCTTCCATCCGTTTTTTAAACCTGTACCCGAAAGTATATTACCCGGAGTTAAAAAGTCGGTACTGTCGGCCTGTGAATATTTAATATCTTTTGTTCCGCTTTGAGAGTTCGCATCAGATATTCTGATATAGTATGGACGTAAAAGGCCAACTGAAATTCCGCCTTCATACACAGTATAAACAGCAATACCGTTTTTGTTTGCTTTGCCTCCGATCATACGCTGCTGACCAAAAGTTGGTTTAAGCTGGTAAAATGTATTTCTTTTTCCATATACATAGGGTGAGCCTACTGAAAACCATCCATTACCGGCACTTTGCATTTTCATTTCTTTCGGATGTTTTTTTTCACCCAGCTCAAGAGCAAATAAATTGGTAACCTTTACACTCTTTAAATATCCCTTTTCATACATCGCACTCCAGCCATCAGTATTGAGCCTGAAACCAAACACATTTTGCTTATTGAAAACCAATGCACCTTCTTCCTGCTGCCTGATGATTGTATTGATTTTTTCTTTCCGGCCCTCTCTTTTTTCATCACGGAGGCTTTTACGTGTGGGCTCTTTCTGCGCTGTTAAAGCAAGTGCTGTTGTAAGAAAACAAAAAATGAAAATTATTTTTTTCACAAACCCTGAATTATTGTTTGAAAGTAAATTTACATATTTAAACGATAGATGCGGCATTATGTTATCTTGCTGCCCGAACTTTCAATAATAATTCACAAGTTTATGACATCATCTATTTTATACAAAGGCGATTTACGTACTGAAGCAACACATCTGTTCAGTGGTTCGGTTATTGAAACAGATGCGCCGCTTGATAACCAGGGAAAAGCTCAGCGGTTTTCTCCAACCGATCTCGTTGCTACGGCTCTCGGCAGTTGTATGCTTACCATTATGGGCATTAAGGCAAGAGATATGAACATTGATCTTACCGGCGTAACCATTGACATTCTTAAACATATGAAAAGTGATCCGAGGCGTATAAGTGCTGTGGATGTTACATTTACTTTTCCGGCAACATTGCAGTTAGAAGAAAAAGAAAAAATCATTTTACAGAACGCAGCGCTTACCTGCCCTGTTGCAAAAAGCCTGCATACCGATATTGAACAGAATGTTGTGTTCAACTGGTTGTAATAATATTGAAATATATCAACGACCGGCGGAATACTTTCTCCCGTCCGTTATTTTTTCAGCAGCTTGTTTCCAACAGCACAACTTAAACACATTTTATTATCACAGTAATGCTTCTTCAGGTACAGCAATGCCTGCGAATCAAATGCATTTACATGCTGAATACCTGTTTCTTCCCATTTTTGAGTAATTGTGTTTTTTTCCTTCGGCAACTGATTTAGCCACAACAAAGCTTTTTGTTTCAGATCTTCCCTGTTTTTATATTGTGCATACGCAAACAAAACCGGTATAACAGTGTTGATAAGAATGTTATCGGTCATCACCTTACCCGTTTGCTTTTTACGGAAAGAAGCTTCTTCATCAAATTGATAGTGATAATGCCAGTAATCGTTGGCTGTAACAAAAAATAATTGTTGAACATCCTGTACACTTCCGGCTTCAAGTATTCTGGAAAACAAATGATGCGACTGATAAATCAGCATGGCTAACTGGGCTAACCGAACAGTAGGAAAATTTGAAGGACGCATCCGGAGGTAACTCACAAGGCAGGATGGTTGCTGCAGGCGATGTTTCTTTTGCATATATTGATATTCCTTCTTCAAAAGCCGGGGATAATCTTCTTTATATGTTCCGTTCAATAAACCAAGCTGACCAAACAGTATTGCTTCAAGCTGGTGAATCTGCTGTTTATGTTTAGCCAATATGTTTACTGGTATTGATTTCGCCATTATTTCAAACGCATCGGCATTAACAGGAATTCCAAAATTCCGTGCAAGCAGTTGCCAGAAAGTTTCTTCCCAATGGAAATTTGTTGCATTCAGCAGTTGGTTGATTTTTTCATTTTTCTCAAACAACCTTTCTGCAATCATTCTTTCTTTCCAGTTGTTCCAGATAATATCCGGTGTTTCTGCTGCTGATTTTTCGCAGGGAATAAAACTCTTCTGCTGCATCAGTTCATAATACCGGTTGAGTAGAGCAGATGATACTCTTCCTTTTAATTCAATAACCGGTATTGGTTGCGGTTCATTTTCATCGTGTTCCCACACAACATGCAGAATAATATTATTATAATGCTCATCATTTGAATGCCCGTGCCTCTTCCAGTCGCTTGTACGTATATGCATCTCAATATTTCCTGCCCATTGCACATTACCGATGCTGAGTTTTGCATGAAGAAAATCTGGCCCCTGGTTACTGTTTAACATTCCCTGGTAAAGAATGGTTACAGTTTCGCTGTTAATTGTTGCAAGCTGTTCTTTGTTAAAATAGAGATGTTGCCAGATAAATTGCAGCAGGCGTTCATTCATGGTAATCAGTTTTATTTTGACCCTGACAAAAAAGCTGCATTAAAAATAATACACAGGATGAAGATTTCAAATCCCATCCGTCAAACCGCAAATTCTTTTATAGTCTTCACTACACGGCTTACGGGCAAGCCCATCACATTGTAAAAGTCACCGGTTACTTTTTTAATCCCAATTACACCTATCCATTCCTGGATGGCATAGGCACCAGCTTTGTCGTATGGCTGATAATGATCAACATAATAAACAATCTGTTCATCTGTAAGTTGATGAAACTCTACTTCTGTTGTATCTGAAAAAGAAACTTCCTCATTATTTTTTAACAGTACAACTCCCGTAATTACAACATGTGTATTGCCTGAAAGGTCTTTGAGAATATTGATTGCATCAGTACGGTTTGAAGGCTTACCTATTACTTTATCCTTTAAAACAACAACCGTATCTGCAGCAAGAATTAAACGTTCGTGGCTCAGTTCTTCTTTTACCGCAAGAGCTTTATTCCGTGCAATATATACGGGCACCTGGCTCAATGGAAGAGAAGCGGGATACATTTCATCCGTATCTTTTACCATTACATCAAACGGAATTTCAGCCCATTCAAGCAGTTGTTTTCTTCTTGGCGATTTTGATGCAAGTATAATCCGTTCCATTAAGCAAAAAATTTAAAAAACACCATTGATAAAATACCGGTAAATATGACAGCTTTGATCCATCTGCTCAAAACAGAATAATTATGTGTTTGTCTTGCTTTAAACAATAAACTCATACAATAAGCCGCAGGCAATATCAGCAGCACAACATTATATACAGCAGCAAGCCACATTTTAAACTGAAGAATATAAAGTAATACAATCAGCAGCAGCACCAGCAAAATCACCATCCATATGCTGGCAAAAACTTTTGAAAATTCAACACCCCACACAATGGGCATTGTACGGCAGCCATAACGGGCATCACCATCCATATCTTCAATATCCTTCACCACTTCACGTATCAGTGTTATTATAAAAGCAAATGAAGAGTAAAGAATTGCAAGCCGGAGCAGCTTTTGCTGAGAGCCCGGATAAACCAGGTGCAGCAAATCAACTTTTTCATGAACAGTTAACAGGTAAACTACAAATACAACCCATGCCGTTAAAAACGAAATGATGATATTTCCGCTCAGCAGCTTCTTTTTAAAGGTGGTACTGTAAAACCAAAGCAAAAACACAACACCTGTATTGGCAAAACCTATGATCCAGTTGCCATTTTGCAGGCCAATATAAAAGCCCATTAACACTCCTGCAAAAGAAAACAGCATGTGAAGAAAAATTGCCCAGCGCCTGCCTATTGACTTATCAACTATAAGACGTGAAGGTTTGTTTACAAGATCAATATTTAAATCAAAATAATCATTGATGGCATAGCCGCCAGCAGCTATAAAAACAGATGATAAGCAAAGAATAAAGAACAGCTCCTTTAATTCGTTTGAAATATGAAATGCATCGCCATACAAAACAGGCTCTACCACACAAAAGAAAAATAAAATTTGTGTTAAGGCAATAAACACAAGATTGGGCCAGCGTATAAGCTTAAAAAAACCGGATATCTTTTCCATTATGCTATTTCTGCTGTGAAGATAATAATTGAAGGGCAGTTACCCTATTATTCAATTTGTTACCTGCTATTGCGAGGCAACTTCAGATGAACCGGTAATCCAGTCACCGTTCAATTTCATTACTTTTTCAATTACTTCTCTAACACATCCCCTGCCTCCGCTAAATGTTGATATGAACTTTGAAATTGCTTTTATTTCAGGAACAGCATCTGCAGGACAGGCCGCCAATCCCACCATTTTCATTACATCAAGATCCGGAATATCATCACCCATAAACAGTGTTTCACCGGGCTTGAAAGAATGTGATAAGAGAAATTGCGCCAGTACTTCCTCTTTATCCTTTATGTTCATATATACGTTGCGTACACCAAGATACTCAAGTCGTTCAGCAGCCGGTTTGGAAATACCTCCTGAAATAATAACAACATTGTATCCCTTTTTAACAGCCAGTTGAATTGCATATCCATCTCGTGCATGCATGGTTCGTAAAAATTCCCGTCCTTCTGTTATAATCAGGGTGCCATCTGTCAGCACTCCGTCCATATCAAAAACAAATGTTTTAATCTGCTTGAATTGTTCTAAAAGGTTCATAATCCTTGATTCTTATTTTTAGTATACATGTTTCGGATACTTTCAGAAAGCTGCAAATACAATTGCTGCAATTGCTCTTCATTCTTCAGTAATTGCAGGTGCTTCTGAATTGTGACGTCATCTCCCCTTCTTGCCGGACCTGTTTGCATATCAACAGCATTACCCTCTTTTAAGCGTTCAGCCACTTCTGTTATCAATGGAACCAGCAATTGAAATGAAAGCTGATGTTCTCCGCAAAATTTTTCAGTTAACGCATAAAGGTGATTGGTGAAGTTACTGGTTATTACCGCTGCAAGATGCATGTGTAACCTTTGATCATCATTGCAAAACTGTACATCAGTTGATAAAGACCCTGCAAAATCATACAGCAAAGCTTTTATGTCAGGGGTACAGCCATCAATTAAAAAAGGAATTTCCGGGATATGCTTCATCTCTTTACGCAAACTCTGCAAAGGATACAATACACCATAATTCAATGATGCATTCTTCAGCACATTCATACTAACTGATCCGGCTGTATGCACAACAACCTTCTTTACCGGTTTCAATTCATTTACTACTTCTGCAACAGCCATATCGCTTACTGCTATAATATAAATATCTGCCCCATCAGTAAGGGAAGTATAAGAACTGACAGCTTCTGCATTTAATTCTTTTGCAAGATCAGCGGCATGCTGATGATTTCGGCTGTAAACCTGTACAATTGTATGATTTGCCCGGAATATTTTCTTTCCAAGAACTGTTGCTGTATTACCCGAACCAATAAGTACAATCTTCATTTATCAAATATCAAAACAGTTAATGAAGCAGATGAAGTAAATTGCAGCCAGACAAATTACGTTGCCGCAAGGTAATTTATATTATGACATAACTATTGAAAAGCAGATTTTGCAACAACCACCGGTGTTTATTTCATAAACAGGGCATGAAAAACTTTGGTTCTATCATCGAATAATAAAAACCTGCCGCAAAGCGGCGTACTAAATAAAAAACAAATGAAACTCGCTCAAAAATTAGTGATTGGGTACTACAGAACCAAGCTGAACTTTTTTGCCAAACTTTCAAAGCGAAAGGCAGCAGAAAAGGCATTTGAATTATTCTGTACACCGTACACAGGAAAAAAAGCAAAAACCCCTGCTGTTTTTGACAAAGCAGAGAAGCTTCATCTGAAAATGGATGGCTATAATTTAGTTGGCTACAGGTGGAACCACCCGCAGCCTAAAAAGGTTTTAATTATTCATGGCTTTTCTTCAACAGTTAAGAAATTTGATCACTTTGTTATGCCGCTGGTGAAAAAAGGATATGAGGTAATTGGTTTTGATGGCCCTGCGCATGGCGATAGTAGTGGAAAAACAGTAAATGCTTTTCTTTATAAAGACATGATTAATGCCGTGTACGAAAAGTTCGGCCCTGTACATTCATTTATTGCACATTCTTTTGGCGGGTTGTCATTAAGTCTTTTTATGGAAGAACAGCAATACCAGGAACATAAAAAACTGGTATTAATTGCTCCTGCCACCGAAACTGAAAGTGCATTAAAAAGTTTTTCAGATTTTTTAAAGATTGATGATGAGGTAACCGAAGAAATCAGGAATATTATTCGGGAAAAAAGTAAAAGACCAATTCATGAAATTTCTGTGCGGAAATGTGCAGAAAAGATCAGTGCAGAAGTATTGTGGATTCATGACCAGGAAGATGATGTTACCCCGTGGGCAGATGCTGAAAAAATTCAGCAGGATGCTCATCCCAATTTTCAGTTTATGGTAACAAAAGGTTTAGGACACCGCAGAATATACCGGGATAATAAAGTAAAAAAAGCGATTCTTGAATTTTTGTAATCAGCATTTCTGTCAAACAAAAAATGCTCATTTTCACTTTGATTTTTTTTGTTTTTCATTTCCGGTTTCCATTCCATTTTCTAATCTTTTCTTGCATTTCACCAGCATTTTATAATATTGTGCTGCCGATTTCCTTAAAAAGACCGGCCTACACATATATAATATGCCAAAGAATTTATTAATAGTAGAGAGCCCTGCGAAAGCGAAAACCATCGAAAAAATTCTCGGAAAAGATTTCGAAGTAAAGAGTTGTTATGGCCATATCCGTGACCTGGAAAAGGATGAAATGGGGATTGATGTGAATAATAATTTTGAACCCCGTTACATTGTTCCCGACGAAAAAGAAAAGGTGGTGAGAGACTTAAAAAATCTTGCAAAAAAATCCGATGAGGTTTGGCTGGCAACGGATGAGGACCGTGAAGGAGAAGCTATCAGCTGGCATTTGTGTGAAGTATTGGGTCTTGATCCGGTTAAAACCAAACGCATCGTCTTTCACGAAATCACCAAACCTGCTATTCAGAAAGCTGTGCAGAGTCCACGCACTGTAAATATGGATCTCGTTAATGCCCAACAGGCACGCCGCATCCTCGACCGTATTGTAGGGTTTGAATTAAGCCCGGTTTTGTGGCGTAAGATGAGTATGCGAAACAATCTCAGTGCAGGCCGTGTGCAAAGTGTGGCTGTACGTTTAATTGCAGAACGGGAAAGGGAAATCAATGCTTTCACGGCTGTTTCTTCATTTAAACTGGAAGCATTTTTTACAGCAAAAGATCTCAGCGACCGTAACGTTACCTTCAAAGCCGAAGGAAAGAAACAGGATTCAGCTGAGGATGCAGAAAAGTTTTTGAAAAGCTGTGTAGGTGCTATATATAAAGTAAGTGATATCCAGGTTCGTCCCGGAAAGAAATCGCCTGCTCCTCCATTTACTACTTCCACCCTGCAGCAGGAAGCAAGCCGTAAGCTGGGTTACTCCGTTAGCCGTACCATGCAGCTGGCGCAGAAATTATATGAAAGTGGTAAGATCACATACATGCGTACCGACAGTGTGAACCTGAGTGACACCGCTCTTGGCGACTTAACACGTACCATTAAAGGAATGTATGGCGATCGTTATCACCAGTTCCGCAAATACAAAAACAAAAATGAAAGTGCGCAGGAAGCTCACGAAGCTATCAGGCCTACTTACATGGAAAATACAACAGTGGATGATGCAGATCTGAAACGATTGTATGAACTCATCTGGAAAAGAACAATGGCTTGCCAGATGGCAGATGCAGAACTGGAAAGAACAACCGCTTCAATTTCTATATCAACCAACAAAGAAGAACTGAAAGCTGAAGGTGAAGTTTTGAAGTTTGATGGTTTCTTAAAAGTATACCGGGAAGACAAAGATGAAGAAGATGTAACGGAAGATGAACAGCAGGAAGGTATGCTGCCGCCGTTAAAAACCGGGCAGCAATTGCCATTCAAAGAAATGAATGCAGTTGAACGCTTTACTCGTCCTGCACCAAGATATACAGAAGCTTCATTGGTAAAAAAACTGGAAGAACTGGGTATTGGCCGGCCTTCAACATACGCCCCCACTATTTCTACAATTCTTAAAAGAGGATATGTTGAAAAAAGAGACAAAGAAGGTGTACAAAGAGAATTTCGTGTATTGCATTTAAAAAGCGACAAAGTAACGAAAGGAACAGAATTTGAAAATACAGGTGCAGAAAAGTCGAAACTGTTTCCGACAAGTATTGGTTTAGTTGTAACAGACTTTTTAAAACAGTATTTCGACGACATAATGGACTATGGCTTCACTGCCAAAATTGAAGAAGAGTTTGATGAGGTAGCCGATGGGAAATTAATATGGAGCGAAATGCTGAAGGATTTTTACAAGCCCTTTAAAAAAGATGTTGAAAATACAATTGAAAATGCAGAGCGGATAAAAGGCGAAAGAGAACTTGGTGTTGATGCGGCTACAGGTAAAAAGATTGTTGCACGCATGGGACGCTTTGGCCCGATGGTGCAGATTGGCGAAGCAAGCGAAGAAGAAAAACCAAAGTTTGCAGCTCTCCGTAAAAATCAAAGTATTGAAACCATCAGTTTAGAGGAAGCATTAGATTTATTTAAATTACCACACTCATTAGGCGAATACGAAGGACAGGAAGTAACGGTGAATATTGGCCGCTTTGGTCCTTATGTAAAATTCGGCGATCAGTTTGTTTCTATTCCCAAAGGTGAAGAACCGCTGGAAGTAACCATGGAACGTGCAGTTGAACTGATCAGGGAAAAACAATCAGCCGATGCACCTGTGGCCTTCTTCGAAGGTAAACCGGTAACAAAAGGTAAAGGTCGTTTTGGTCCGTTTATTAAATGGGATGGATTGTTCATTAACGTACCACGCCGCTATAATTTCGATCATTTATCACAAAGCGATATCACCGAGCTCATTGAAGCAAAGGTGGAAAAAGAAGCCAACCGCTTTATTGTTCGCTGGCCCGATGAAAACATTGCTGTTGAAAATGGCCGCTGGGGACCTTTCATCCGCTTTGGCAAAAAAATGCTGAAAGTGGAAAAGAAAAAAGATGGTGAAAAATATACAGCTGATGAACTGGCCATGCTTCCGGTTGAAGACATTAAAAAGATGATTGAAACTCAAGTGCCGGGTGCTTTTGATAAAAAAGTAAAAGCTGCTGCAAAGAAAGCTGCAACCAAAAAGAAAGCAGCTCCTAAAAAAGCCGCCACAAAAACTGCAGTAAAGAAAAAAGCAGCGAAGAAGAAATAACATTCGCTTAGAGATAGCATAAATAAAAACAGGATTTACAATTGTAAATCCTGTTTTTATTTATCAGTGAACATCCACACTAATCTGTATAATCAGTGTTTCTATCTCACTTATTTCAGTTTTGCTAAAGCATCTTTAATTCTTGCATAAGCAGTCTCAATTTTTTCGAGGCTGTTTGCAAATGACAAACGGATACAGTTAGGTGTACCAAATGCACGACCTGTTACTGTTGATACATGCGCTGTGTTGAGCAGGTACATACAAAGGTCATCAGCATTTTGAATTTTCTCATCGCCATTTGATTTTCCGAAGTAAGAATCAACCTGTGGGAAAACATAGAAAGCACCATCTGGTTCAGCTACACTCCATCCCGGTACTTCACTGATGAGTTCCATCACTCTTTTCTTCCTGCGTTCAAATTCTTTGGTCATGGCTACAGTTGGAGCCTGGTCACCAATCAGCGCATCAATAGCTGCACGTTGTGTTACAGCATTTGTACCGCTGGTAAACTGGCCCTGTAGTTTTTCACAACCCTTTGCAACATCTGTATTAGCAGCAATGTATCCAAGACGGTAACCAGTCATGGCATAACCTTTACTCAAACCATTTACAATAATCACCTGGTCTTTGATGGCATCAAACTGAGCAATACTTTCATGCTTGCCAACAAAGTTGATGTATTCATAAATCTCATCAGAGATGATGAAGATGTCAGGATTCTTTGCAAACACATCAGCCAAAGCTTTCAGTTCATCTTTGCTGTAAACTGAACCTGAAGGATTACAGGGAGATGAGAACAGGAATACTTTACTTTTTGGAGTAATGGCCGCTTCCAGTTCAGCAGCAGAAATCTTGTATTTGTTTTCCCTGGTAGTTGGGAGAATAACAGGAATACCACCGGCAATTTTCACCAGCTCAGAATAAGTTACCCAGAACGGAGCAGGAATAATCACTTCATCATCCTTATCAACAGTTGCAAGAATGACGTTGGCTAAGCTTTGCTTGGCACCAGTTGATACAACAATGTTTTCAGGTTTATAGTCGAGGTTATTATCACGTTTTAACTTGGTACAAACGGCTTCACGCAGATCAAGATAACCTGCTACCGGCGTATAGTGGCTGTAGTTATCATCAACAGCTTTCTTGGCAGAATCTTTAATGTGCTGTGGTGTATCAAAATCGGGTTCACCAAGGCTGAGATCAATCACATCAACACCTTTTGCCCGTAATTCACGGCCGAGCTTTGCCATTTTTAATGTTTCGGGTTCACTGAACCTGTCTAACAGGGAAGAGAGTTTCATTTTTAAGAAAGATTATTTGCTGAATTTTAATTGCTTTGCAATTTACTACACAAATGGCTATTGGTTGTTAGTTGTGTTTAATTACGGAAAGCGACAGGGAATCGGCCCCACCCCTGCTCAGGTAACCTTTAAACACAAACGAATAAATGCCGCCTTTTTTAAAGTTGAACAGGTAAGTGCGAACGTATGATTTCGTTAATGTACTGTACACTTTAACCGGTCTTACACCAGTGTAAAATTCATCATATCCAACACTGCTGTAAATCACATCATCTGAATATTTGCCATAATAAGGGGAGCCGTTAAAAGCAGAATCAGATCCGTCCTTGATAGCCGGAGTAACAAGTATCAGCGTATCAGCATCGGGGCTAACCTGTACAACTCTGATTTTCGACGTATTTCCCATGCCTGTTGAATCAACCTCATCTTTCACAAAAAAGCTTTTTACTTTTCCTGTTACAAGTGTGTCGTAAACAAAAAGAGAAAAATGCTGGTCACTATTTGCAAACAAAATATTGCTGTACTCAGTTGCAGCTTTCTTTATTTTGTAATCATTAAAACCACTATCTACTGTTACGTATTGAGCAGCTTTTGTTAAGCCGGTGAGATACGCATAATCACCAGCTGATTTCAGATTCTGTAATACAGAAATATTTCCTGCATTTGGTGATGCGTTCACCACCAGGAAACTTGAAGTTGTACTCCGCACAGGATCTTTTTTACTGCAGGAAAGAAATAAAACAGCTGATAACATCAGCACAAAAAAACATTGCTTCATCATTTATCGTAAGTCACTTTAAACTTGGTCAAATCGGGTTGATGCTTCCGTTCACGCTTTACTTCATACTCATAAATGGTTTTACCCAGCTGTGTTAAGAACGGTAAACCAACCGTTTCATAATCATATTTATTATCATTCAAAATACCATCCGAGTTACAGTAAATTGTTGCACTGAGCATAAACTCTATGTTCTTATCAAAATCAACGATGTATGCCACATCCGTTAAAAAACCATACGACCAGCCGGGCTTATTAAAACTCCTGATCTGCTTTGGCAACGACTTGTGCTTTTCAGTTCCAAACATCAGGTATTTGCAATACGAATCATAAAATACGGAAGTATCGTATTCCGGGTATTTTGTTTCCGAAGGCAACTGGCTCATGTACTGGTATAAAAAGCGGTAATCGCTTTCAGTAAGTTCAAAACGCTTATCAGGCTTAACCACTTCGGGAAAAATTATGCTCCGCAAAATACTGTGCAGGTCTGTTAAATAAATCCTGTTTTTGCGGCTGAAGTCCATCGGCTCGTCTATCTGCACTTCATCATCATTCATAAATCCCTTCCCGATTTTATCGGTACGAACGATGTAAGGCATACTGCTTTTTCCAAGCGGCTGTTCATATATAATCTTGCCCAAACTGTCTCTGAACGAAACAGGATTGGTGGTCCGGTGCTCATCTTCCGGCATATTGATCGCAAGCCGGCGGATAATCTGCACATCGTTATACCCTTTTTTTCTCAATTCATCATGCAAATACTGCTGGCCTAAAAACTCGTAAAGTCTGTTATTGGCATCATTATCACTTACAAGAAATATTTTTTTGATATAGTGCTCAACTGTTGGTCTTCCACCGGCAGCAGTTGGATCGTTATAAACAGCAGTTTGACCTGAATAATCCCTTTCAGTAATCATGGTTGTACTCCGGTCAATACCAAGCTTTTTCAGCTTTTCAAGTGCAAGGAAGGCCATCGGCATTTTCACTGTTGAGGCTGGGTAAAAATAACTGTTACTTACGTTAAAATAGTAGTCGGTAAAATGCGGCAGGTTGTGTTTATCACGGTCAATACGGGTGTAAATAACCTGTACTTTAAAGGAATCTCTGTTGTTAAGTATGTAGCCAAATGCTGCGGGATTTGCAGCCATTGTGCTCTCAAGGAAATTTTCGTTTGCTGCCAATGGATGAGCTGTTTTGCAAGCCTGGAAAACAATCAGAACTGCCAGCCAGGTTAAAAAAATCTTTACCGTTTTGAACATGCCCAAAAATAACACATAATGAGCAACCCCGGCCTGCCCTGTTACTGATGGAAAACAGTAGGTTTGGGCTGTTCGCTTTCAGACTGAATCCCCTATCTTTGCCGTCCTTAAAAAGAACCCAATTAATATCTCAAATTATGGCACTGAAAGGTTTGGTAAGGTTTTTTGCGATTGCTTTGATCCTGATCTCAATTTATCAATTGAGCTTTACCTGGATTGTAAACAGTTTTGAAAGCAAACAAAAAGCCAGGGCAGAACAGTTTGTAAAAAAGAACTTCGCCAACGCATCTCCCGAAAGCAGGGACTCTGCGGTAAATGTTGTTTATCGCCGTTACATTGACAGTTTGAAAGAGAAGAAAATCTTCAACTTTCCTGTTTTGTATCCGAATGTTACTTATCAAAAAGCAATTGAAAGAGAATTAAACCTCGGACTTGATCTGCAGGGTGGTATGAACGTAACACTCGAGGTAGGTTTAGACGGATTGATTCGCTCAATGAGTAACAATCCTAAAGATCCTGTTTTAAATCAGGCACTTGACAACGCAATAAAAAAGAAAGCCAACAGCGATGCTGACTTTGTTACTCTTTTTGAACAGGCATATAACGAAGTTTCAAAAGGTGGAAAACTTGCTCCCCTTTTTGCTGGTGGTAAAAACAAGAATATTAAAATTGACGCCGGTAACGGAGCAGTTATTGATGCCATCCGTACTGAAGCTAAGGATGCCATCAAACGCACATACGATCGCTTAACAGCACGTATTGACCAGTTTGGTGTTGCCCAGCCAAATATCAGTTTCGATGAAAACAAAGGTATTATCACAGTTGAATTAGCTGGGGTGGATGATCCCGAGCGTGTTCGCAGATTTTTACAGGCAACAGCAAATCTTGAATTCTGGGAAACTTATACTGTAAACGATCAAAACGACAGGACCGTTCTGCAAAGCCTGACCATCATAGATCAAAAAGTAAAGGCTTATCTCAGCGGAGCAGTAACTACTGATACTGCAAAAGCTGACAGTAATGCTGTAGCTAAAGTTGATACTTCAAAACAAACATCAGCTTCTGAGCAACCGGTTTCATCATTATTGTACCAACAACTCGATGGACCTGCAAAGGGATTCAGCAGTGCTACAGTTGGCTTAATCAGGGTTTCTGATACGGCCATCTTCTCACAATACATTAATCTTGATATTGTAAAATCTTCAATCCCTTCCACTCTCCGTTTCTTATATGGTGCAAAACCTGAAGGAAAAAATAAAAAAGGAGAAAGTCTGCTGCAGGTTTTTGCAATTAAAACTGTTGCAGGATCTGAGGGTCCTAAATTGACTGGTGAATATATTACTGATGCAAGGCAGGATTTTGATCAGCGGAATAACGAAGTACTTGTAAGCATGAGTATGAATAATGCCGGTGCTAAGATTTGGGAAAAAATGACTGGTGATGCGTTTAATAAACATTATGCAATTGCAATTGCACTTGATAATTATGTTTACTCGGCTCCGGGCGTTAACAACGGTGCAATTGCCGGTGGTAATTCACAGATCAGCGGTAGTTTTTCAATTCAGGAAGCAACTGACCTGGCAAGTATCTTAAGAACAGGTAAACTTCCTGCTCCTGCTAAAATTGTTCAGGAACAAGTAGTTGGTCCAACACTCGGCCGTGAAGCAATCAGGGGTGGTGCTATGTCATTCCTCATCTCTTTCATTGTCATCTTTGTTCTGATGCTCGTTTATTATAATACCGGCGGATGGGTAGCAAACATTGCATTGATTTTAAACTTACTGTTTACAATTGGTGTGTTAAGTTCATTTGGCGCCACATTAACTGCTGCAGGTATTGCAGGTCTGGTATTAACCATCGGTATGGCGGTTGATACAAACGTTATCATCTTTGAACGTATCAAGGAAGAATTAACCAAAGGCAAAAGCTACCAGCTGGCTGTTGAAGATGGTTATAAACATGCACTTGCTCCGGTACTTGATGCACACGTAACAACATTATTAACAGCAATTATCCTGTTATACTTTGGTCTGGGTCCGGTTAAAGGTTTCGCAACCACACAAATCATCGGTATCCTACTCAGCTTATTCTGCGGTATCCTTGTTTCAAGATTGATCACCGATTTCTATACCAATAAAAAACGTCACTTTGAATACTTTACCGGAATTTCACGCCGTGTGTTTAAACATGCAGCATACAAATTCATTGAATACAGGAAAGTGGCTTATGGTATTTCACTGGTTGTGTTAATCCTTGGTGTAAGTGCCGTTTTCAATGGTTTTGATTATGGTGTTGAATTCCGTGGCGGACGCAGCTATACTGTGAAGTTCGACAAGGAAATGAAAAACCAGGAAGTGGCTGATGAACTGAACAAAGTATTTGGCAAATTTCCTGTAATCAAAACAGTTGGTAATAACAAACAATTGAATATTACAACTGATTATTTGATTGAACAACCAGGTCAGCATGTTGACTCAATTGTTGAAAGCAAGTTGTTTGAAGGGTTGACTAAATTTTTACCGGCAGGTACAACTTACCAGCAGTTTGATAAACAATTCAAACAAAGCTCACAAACTGTACAGCCTACTATCTCTGATGACCTGAAGAAAGGAGCCATCTGGGCAACTATACTTGGCTTGCTTGCAATCACATTGTACATCTTCATCCGTTTCCGTGACTGGAGATATTCATTAGGTACAATCATTGCGTTGCTGCACGACGTATTAGTAACATTGGCAGTATTCTCTTTCCTGAGAAATATTGTTCCGTTCCCGCTCGAAATTGATCAGCACTTTATTGCTGCGATTTTGACGGTGATTGGTTTCTCAATGAACGATACCGTAATTGTATTTGACCGTGTACGTGAATACAGCCGTACAATGTTTGGTCAGGATAAAGCAATCATTATTAACAAAGCAGTGAATGATACATTGGCACGTACAATTATGACTTCACTTACAGTATTCCTGACACTCCTTATTCTCTTCATGTTTGGCGGTGAAGTAACAAGAGGTTTTGCCTTTGCAATGTTAATTGGTGTGGTTACCGGTACCTACTCTTCAGTATTCGTAGCTGCTCCTATTCTTATTGACTTTGCAAAAAGTAAACCATTAGGTCAGCCTGAAAAAGATAAAACACTTGCTAAAGCAAGACATACGATTAATTAATACGACCAACTAATTGCTTATAAAAAAGAAACCCCGGCCTTGAGCCGGGGTCTTTTTTTATCCTGAAAAAATATATTCTTACAGAAAATAACTATCAGAATATGCTGCAGTAAGGCTTTTTGATTCAGAACATCATTAATCAACACATGCAGCACTTATTTATATCCCATCCACTTTCTTTTCTGCTTATCAAAAACCCAGTAGATTCCATTGCTGTATGAAAAATTAAAAAAGGTTTCCAATGTAAATGAAACCGGCAACTTAATAACCTGGCTCATGTAACCACTCTTTATATCGTATAATTCCACCTGTTTCTTTGTTACATTAAGAAAACCAATCTCCGATCCCTTAATACCTGTATAAATAATTGAACGGCTATTGTAATTGTTCTCAAATTCGGTTCCTGAAATTTTCATTTCACTACTAGCATTAACCGAACCAATATGAATCTGGATTGCTTTGCGTTTATCTGTTCCGTCGGTTTTGTAACAAACAATATTTAAACCATCAAGAAAAAGCACTTCATCATCATCTGTATTCAATACACCGGGACTGTTTTTATCGGGTTGATAAAGACCTGTTTTTTCAGTAACAAGTTTTTCAGGCAATCCGTTTTTATCCAGATCATAGCTAAACCAACCAGCATAATCATAACCATTCCCTTCTATTTTTTTTGATTTCGGGTTATACCAAAGTCCCCGCACATCAATCATTGTTTCCTGGCCTTCTTTTGAAACAATGGTTCCATCTTTATCAAAAATGATCAGAGGAAAAATACTGTTACCCGCCTGAGCGGCATAATATAGTTTTTCTTTTGGGTGATATACTACTGCTGCCCCATTTGCACCTCCTTCAGGAACTTTCATTTCCATCACAAACTCAGCCGAAATAACTCTTAGTTCCCGGTTACCGGTAGTATTGTTTTCACCTTTCTTATTTTGTTCATCGGGAAAGGAGATGATGATAGAGTTAACAGCAGCAGCTCGTTTCTTTTGGGCAACACTTTGCAAACCGGCGCCCAAAGTGAGTATTACCAATGGCAGAAAAATCTTTTTCATGTATTTCTTTTTTTAATAACGAAAATTGATACGCTTTTCAATACAGAATGCGAGTTAGCTAAAATTCCAGATTCAGTCAATACCGTTAAGAGGGTAAAAAAAACGCCCTTAAAAAGGGCGCATCAATAATAATTTTGTTGTTTAAACTGAAAAGCTGGTTCCGCAGCCACAGGTTTTACTTGCATTGGGATTCGTAAATGTAAAACCACGGTTATTCAATCCATTATCCCAGTTAATCTGCATACCAAACAAATACATGCCATGGCTTTGATCCATTACACAGGGAACACCTTCCACATCAAAAACTTCATCGTTTGCTTTTTTATCATCAAATTCAAGCACATAAGTTAAACCGGAACAGCCGCCACCTTTAGCTCCCACACGAAGAAATCTTCCCTCTGGCTGTAACGTGTATAAACGCTTGATTTCACTAATGGCACTTTCGGTAAAACTTACCGGGGTTGAGTTAATTGTTTCCATACTTATTCTTAAAAAGCAAAGTTATAGAAATATTATAACCCATTCTTTGCTGCAAATATGGTTTTCAACAGCAAACACCTATTTTTGTTAAGATACAAATTACTTATGGACCCAATTTTTTATTATCTCATCGGCGGAGCATTAATTGTCTTCATCCCTCTTGGCTTTTACCTGAAAAGAATTAACAAAAAAGCTGTAATACAGGAACAGCAGTTGCAACAACAGCAGGAAGTAATACAGCGGCAGCAGGTAAAACAATCATCACCCGTTAACCAGGAACTGATCCGGCTTCAGTTACAGGCTTATGAACGCATGGCTATTTTGTGCGAACGGATTGGCCTCATCAATTTACTGGGCCGAAGTAACGTAAACGAACTTACTGCCCAGCAACTGCAATTGTCAATGATTCAGAATATCCGAACAGAATTTGAGTACAACGTAAGTCAGCAATTGTATGTTTCTGCTGCTGCCTGGGATGCTGTAAAAAATCTGAAAGAACAGAATATATTTATCATTAATCAAATTGCATCGATGTTACCCGCCAATGCCGGCGGTGCCGATCTCAGCGCAAAAATCATTGAATTGCTTTCGCAGGAAGAAAACGCTTCACTTCAGAACATTGTAGCCACCCTTATAAATAAAGAAGCCAAGCAATTAATGGGATAAGATTATTTCAAAACTCCTTCATATGGAAGAAAAAAAACTGCACACCGATTCAGGCATAGAAGTAAAAACCCTTTACACAACCACTGATATATCATCATTACAAAACGAATTGCCAGGTCAGTTTCCGTTTACCCGTGGGGTACAGCCCGATATGTATCGTGGCAAACTCTGGACAATGCGGCAATATGCAGGTTTTTCAACAGCTGAAGAAAGCAACAAACGATACCATTACCTCTTAAACCAGGGTGTAATGGGTTTGAGTGTTGCATTTGATCTTCCCACTCAGATCGGGTACGACAGCGATCATCCGCTGGCTGAAGGCGAAGTAGGAAAAGTAGGTGTTGCCATTGACAGTATTGAAGATATTCAAACGCTTTTCAGCGGAATTAAGCTGGAAGATGTTTCAACTTCAATGACAATTAATGCTACTGGTTTTATTCTTCTCTCCTTTTATGTTGCACTGGCAAAACAACAGGGTGCTGATCTTAAAAAAATAGCAGGAACAATCCAGAACGATATATTGAAAGAATACGCTGCCAGAGGCACCTATATTTATCCGCCTAAACCAAGCATGCGCATCATTACCGATATTTTTGAATGGTGCAGCAGAGAATTGCCAAGGTGGAACACTATTTCAATCAGCGGATACCACATTCGTGAAGCAGGAAGCACAGCTGTGCAGGAAATAGCCTTCACACTTGCTAACGGTAAAGCTTATGTAAAAGCTGCACTGGAGAAAGGATTAGATATAAATGTATTTGGCAAACGCCTCTCCTTCTTTTTCAATTCACATAACAACCTGTTTGAAGAAGCGGCTAAATTCCGTGCTGCAAGAAGAATGTGGGCAAAGATGATGAAAGAACTTGGTGCAACTGATCCCAAAGCAATGATGCTGCGCTTTCATACACAAACAGGCGGAAGCACTTTAACAGCCCAGCAACCGTTGAATAATATTTCAAGGGTAACTATTCAAACGCTGGCAGCAGTGCTGGGAGGAACGCAATCGCTTCATACAAATGGTTATGATGAAGCTTTAAGTTTACCTACTGAAGAAGCTGCCCGTATTGCGTTGCGTACACAGCAAATTGTGGCCTTTGAAAGCGGAGCTACCGATACAGTTGATCCGCTTGCAGGCAGTTACTATGTTGAGGCACTTACAAATGAAATAGAACAAAATGCCTGGGATTTGATTGAGAAGATAGATGTAATGGGTGGAAGTGTGAGCGCAATTGAACAAGGCTTTGTGCAGGATGAAATTGCACGAAGTGCTTACGAATACCAGCGTAACATTGAAAACAATTCAAAAATTATTATTGGTGTAAATAAATTCCAGGTAAAAGAGGAAAATGATACCCCGGTGTTCAAAATTGATGACAGCATCAGAACTTTACAAACAGACAAACTAAACAAGCTTAAAGCAAACAGAGACCCGGGTAAAGTTGATAATTGCCTGCAGGCAATCAACGACTGTGCAACAACAGGCGAAAACCTGATGCCTGCTGTTATTGAAGCTGTTGAAAATAAATGTACACTTGGAGAAATTGCCGACGAGCTAAGGGCTGTTTATGGCGAATACAAATAAGCACCCGTTGAACATTACAATCATTTACAATACTGATGTGCATCAGTAACAAGTGAAAAACATAAAATAATTTTGCATTTAAACTAAAACCGAAACAATGGCTGAAGCAAATAATGATTATACGTTAAAAATGGATGACCACATTGTTGCTTTTCTGCAGGAGCAATCAGTAATTAATTTCGCAACTTCAATAAACAATCAACCTTACTGTGCTTCGTGCTATTATGCTTATGTACCCGGCAATGAACTGCTTGTTTTTAAATCGGACAGTGACACGAAACATATTGAAGATGCCCTGAAAAATAATAAAGTTGCTGGTACAATTGTTCCTGATAAACTCATTAAAGCAAAAATTCAGGGAATCCAGTTTACCGGAGTTTTTAAAGCGGCAGATGGCGCTGTTGGCGACGTGGCAAAAAAAGCTTACCTGTCAAAATTTCCTGTAGCAGGTTTATTTCGTGGTAATATATGGGTAGTTGAATTAAGCAAAGTAAAATTCACCGACAATACATTAGTATTTGGAAAGAAAATTCTGTGGGAGAGATAAGCAAATATTTTGGTAGATAATAAATCATTTCAAAACCGGGAATATATTCCCGGTTTTTTGTTTTATAAATGGTTTTAAGTTTCTAACCTTATTCAGTATTTTCAATGTTCAACTTATGCTAATGAAAGAGAAATTTGTTAAACTAAATTGGGTGCTTTCTTTTATTTCATTGACAGCATCATTTTCTGCATCAGCTCAGCAATCTTCATTCATAACAGATAGCCTTGATGCTTACATTACAAGAGGTATGAAAGACTGGAACATTCCCGGTCTCGCCATTGCAATTGTTAAAGACGGGAAAACTGTTGCAATGAAAGGATACGGTGTAAAAGACAATGAAACAAACAGTAAAGTTGATGAAAACACATTGTTCATTATAGCATCAAACTCCAAACTGTTTACCGGAACATCCATTGCAAAACTCGACTATGAAAAAAAACTGTCGCTGGATGATAAAGTAACCAAATACATACCATGGTTCAGTTTATACGATTCAACTTCAACAAAACTTGCAACGGTACGGGATATGTTATGTCATCGTCTCGGCACAAAAACATTCCAGGGTGATTTCACATTCTGGAACAGTAATCTTCCAAAAGATTCCATCATTTACAAAATGCGTTTGCTGAAACCAAACGGACAGTTCAGGCAGGAATATGGTTACTGCAATTCAGCCTTTCTTGTAGCAGGCGAAATTCTGAACAAAGTAACAGGCAGCAGTTGGGAGCAATACGTCAGCGAAAACATCCTGAAACCAATTGGCATGACAAACACATATATGAATACTGCGGGGTTAAACAACAGGATCAACGTTGCTGTACCCTACTCCAATTCTTTTGGTGAACTGAGCCGTTTACCTTACGATCAGATTGATAATCTTGGCCCTGCAACAAGTATGGTTAGTTGTGTAAAAGATCTCAGCAAATGGCTTCAATTTCAATTAGACAGTGGGAAAGTAAACGGAAAGCAGGTTATTCCCTGGGATGTTTTACAAAAAACAAGAGATGCAAATATCTTAACCGGTTCAAGAAAATCGCCTTACTATCCAACACATTTCAGGGCATACGGCCTTGGAGAAAATATGACTGATTACAACGGACGCCAAGTGTACTGGCATACAGGAGGCGCTTTTGGTTTTGTTACCAATGTATGTTTTGTACCCGAAGAAAATCTGGGCATTACTATTTTAACCAATAACGATAACCAAAGTTTTTTTGAAGCATTACGCTACCAGGTTCTTGACGCATATCTTGGAGTAAAATATGTAAACAGAAGCGATTTCTTATTGCAGTTTCAGCAACAGGGAAGAAAAAAGGAAGATGCACAGTGGGCAGTTTGGAATACATTGGTCAGCCAGAAAAATTCCCTGCCTTTGAATGCTGATGCATTTGCAGGATCATATTTTAATGCTGTGTATGGAAGTATGCAGATAGTAAGAGATAACAAAACATTGAAAGTTTTTCTCAGCCATCACCCCAATTTTACCGGCACACTTGACTACATGAATAACAATACCTTTCTGCTTACATGGAGTCATCCTGGTTATGGAAAATTTGCTGCACCGGTTATAATAGAAAACGGGAAAGTGAAAAGCATTGAAATCAAAGCAGCAGACTTTGTAGAATACGATGCGTATATCTTTCAGAAAATAAATTAAATTGAGAGCCTAAATCAACTGTACAAAACATGAGAAAACTGTTTACTTTATTTTTATTTATTTCAACAGTATTCAATTTACCTGCACAAAACATTCAGCAGCTAATTGATCAGAAAGCAAAAGCCATATTACCAAAACTGATTGAATGGCGCAGGTATCTTCATCAACATCCCGAACTAAGCAACAGGGAATACAAAACAATGGAATACATTGCTGCACACCTGAACAGTATTGGTCTTGAAGTACAAACCGGTATTGCAAAAACTGGTGTGGTTGCGCTATTGAAAGGTAGTAAACCCGGGCCTGTTGTTGCATTGAGAGCAGATATTGATGCGTTACCGGTAAAAGAACGTGTTGATATTCCATTTAAATCAACAACAATGGCAGATTATCTGGGACAGCAGGTTCCTGTAATGCATGCTTGTGGTCATGATACACATACTTCAATTCTGATGGCAACTGCAGAAGTTCTTGCCTCCATGAAAAAAGACCTACCGGGTACTGTAAAATTTATTTTTCAGCCTGCTGAAGAAGGCCCCCCCGGTAATGAAGAAGGCGGCGCTCCTTTAATGGTCAAAGAAGGTGTGATGGATAATCCGAAGGTGGATGCCATTTTTGGATTGCATATTTCTGCAGGGCTGGAAACAGGAAAAATAAGTTACAAAAGCGGAGCATTTATGGCAAGCAGCGATTGGTTTGTAATTAAAGTAAAAGGTAAAGGTGCTCATGGTTCTGCACCCTGGAGCGGAATTGACCCCATTATGATTTCCTCACAAATCATTAACGGGCTTCAAACAATCGTAAGCCGTTCAGAAGATTTAACCAAAGCCCCGGTTGTAATTACAGTTGGTAAATTCAATGGAGGCGTAAGAGAAAATATTATTCCCGAAGAAGTAAGTTTCAGCGGCACCATCCGTACGCTTGATGCCAATATGCAAAAGGAAGTTCATGAAAGAATCAGAAGAACAGCAACAAATATTGCTGAAGCCTTTGGAGCTGTTGCTGAAGTAATCATTGATACAAAAACATTAGTTACTTATAACACACCTGGCTTGGTGAGTATGATGATCCCGTCTTTACAAACAGCTGCAGGTAAAGAAAATGTTGGACAGGGTAACTGGACAACGGGTGCTGAAGATTTTTCTTTTTACGGAGAAAAGGCGCCTGCATTCTTTTTTAACCTTGGAGGAATGCCCAAAGGAGGCAACCCAACCGGTCATCATACCCCCGATTTTTACATTGACGACAGTATGCTTGATGTGGGTGTAAAAGCATTTTGCAACCTGGTTTTTGATTACGCAAAGCTGAAAAAATAATTGTGCGTATTTTTGAAAGAGCTGTTCGCTGTTGAACAGCTCTTTTTATTTTTGACAAAATCTTTCAAATGCTCAAACAACTTTTCATATTCATCAGTCTTTTCATAGCAAGTACAGCTGTTGCAGATCCTGGAGTTGGAATTGTAATAGATAAAGAAGGGAATGTGTTTTATACTGATCTGTCGCAGGTATGGATGATAAAACCTGATGGCAGCAAAGTTGTTGCAGTTCCAAATGTTCACTCACACGAATTATACCTTGACAAAAACGGGCAACTTTTTGGCGAACATCTTTGGTACAACGGTGAGCAATTAAATACATGGGGGTATTATTTGTGGTGCCGTAAGCCCGATGGTACAATCATAAAAGTAAAAGACAGTACAGAAGGGTTTCCCGAATGGAACAGCTTTACAAGAGATGACCTTGGATATATGTATTATATAGAAAGAAGCATCCCTTCTTATTTCTGGCAAATTGATTCAACCGGAAAAAAAGCAATCATTGGAACAAAATCGCTTTCAGATATAGGCCGCCTTCATTTCAGCAAAAAAGGGTTATTGTTCTTTCCGAACAAATCAGATCTGTACATGTTGCAAAAAGGTGATAGTGTGCAGTTGTATCTGAAAGATGTGGGAGAAAAAAATGTAACTGACAGTACTGGTTCTGGCAGCCATTCAATTATGAGCATCTGGTCGGATAAAAATGCGAACCTTTTTATTGCAACAGGAAAGCTTATTAAAAAAATTGACAAGAAAAAAGCTGTTTTAACTATTTATGAATCTGCCGGCGACTGGAAACCCGCCAGTGGATTGATTGCTCCTAATGGTGATTTCTGGGTAATGGAGTATAACTCAAAAAATGAAGTAAGGGTAAACAAAATAAGTATGGAAGAACGAAGAAAAATTGCCAGGGAAAATGTTTTTTCAGTTTACATAATGCCACTGTTATTAATGACTGGAGCAATTCTGCTGGTTTATCTCTTATTCAGGAAAAAGAAAGAAAAAAAATAATAACAGCATTAAGCTGACTGACCATAATTTCTTGCACCAAAAAGCAAACTTCCAATACGTACCATTGTGCTTCCTTGTTCAATAGCAACAGAATAATCTGCGCTCATGCCCATGGAAAGAATGTTGAATGGTGAATGGTGAATGGTGAGTTTATGTTTTTCAAATATTACTTTAAGATTGTGAAATTCACCTCTTACTTTTTCCATATCATCGGTAAAACTTGCCATACCCATCAAGCCGCAAATGTTCACCTGTTTGTTTTCCAGTTGTTTAAACTCAGTAATAGCTGTTTGCAACTCTTCTTCATTCATGCCAAATTTTGTTTCTTCCTGCGCAATATAGGCCTGCAGTAATACATCAATGGTCCGGTTGTTCTTAATGGCTTCTTTGTTGATTTCTTTCAGCAGCTTAAAACTGTCAACGCCATGAATTAAATGAACAAAGGGTGCAATATATTTCACCTTATTGCTCTGCAGGTGACCAATGAAATGCCAGCGGATGTCTTTGGGAAGTTGTTCTGCTTTTTCAGTTAACTCCTGCACATAGTTTTCGCCAAAATCCCGTTGGCCGAGTTCATACAACTCCATAATATCTTCAGCAGGTTTTGTTTTTGAAACAGCAACAAGTGTAACTCCTTTCGAATCAAGAAACGATCTGATCTCTTTGTATGCTTGCTTATTTACAGCCATGAGCAAATGTATTAAAATAAAAATGTGCTGATCATTTACAAATCAGCACATTTACAAATTTTCAAATTCAGTTTATTTCAGAATACTTCTTCCTATTACAATGCGCTGTACTTCGCTTGTACCTTCATAAATCTGTGTAATCTTGGCATCACGCATCAAACGTTCTACATGAAACTCTTTTACATAGCCATACCCACCATGTATCTGTACAGCTTCAGTTGCAGTCCACATCGCAGTTTCGCTGGCAAAAACTTTCGCCATTGATGAACTAACCGCATAATCGTTATGCTGATCTTTATCCCATGCAGCTTTTAAACACAGCATACGGGCTGCTTCAATTTTTGTAGCCATATCAGCCAGCTTAAACTGTATTGCCTGGTGATGCATAATTTCTTTACCAAATGCTTTGCGCTGTTTGGAATAATTCAGTGCCAGTTCATATGCACCGCTTGCAATACCCAGCGCCTGCGATGCAATTCCAATACGGCCTCCAGCCAGTGTTTTCATTGCAAAGGTGAAGCCAAAACCATCATCTCCTATCCTGTTTTCTTTTGGTACAATCACATCCTGAAAAGAAATACTGTGCGTATCACTTCCACGTATGCCCATTTTATTTTCTTTTACTCCTACAGTTATTCCGGGCCAGTTTTTCTCAACAATAAATGCATTGATGCCCTTGCTGCCTTTTGAAGAATCGGTTTGTGCAACAACCAGGTAAACTGAAGCTGAAGACCCATTAGTGATCCAGTTCTTGATTCCATTCAGCACATAATGATCGCCTTTATCTTCTGCGGTTGTTCGTTGTGATGTAGCATCACTTCCGGCTTCCGGCTCACTCAATAAAAAGGCACCAATGTACAACCCTCCGTCTTTTTTTCCCTGTGCAAGCGGCACCAGATATTTTTGCTTTTGTTCTTCTGTACAAAACTCCTGCAAACCATAACAAACCAAACTGTTGTTAACACTCATACACACACTCACACTGGCATCAATTTTACTGATTTCCTCCATAGCAAGTACATAGCTGATTGTATCCATCCCCGAACCTCCATATTCAGGCTTCACCATCATTCCCATAAAACCCAGATCAGCAAGTTTGCTTATCTGCTCTTTTGGAAATTTCTGCTGTTCATCACGTTCAATAACTCCTGGTAAACATTCAGTGCGGGCAAAATCTCTTGCAGCCTGTTGAATCATCAGCTGCTCTTCGGTAAATTGAAAATGCATGTGGCAAGTATATTGTTTGAAACAAAGATAAGGGAGTATGCACCTGCTAAAATAAAAAAACTCACAATTGTTAATACCTTGCAGACGGTATTGAAAAAATGTTGAAAGCTAAGTATCTTACGCCAAATTTGCCCAACATGAAAGCAACAGGATTAACGCTTTTACTCTTATTATCTCTTTTTACTTCTTCACAGTCACAAACCTGTTTAAGTGGTAACTGCAGCTCCGGTTTCGGAAAGTTTAAGTACGCCAATGGTGATGTGTATGAAGGAGAGTTTTATGATGACAAACGTGAAGGGTTTGGTATTTACACCTGGAGTACCGGAGAAAAATTTATTGGAGAAAGCATGGGAAATGTATTTTCAGGATTTGGTGTGATGGAATTTAAAGACGGCACCAAATACATTGGTGATTTTAAAGATGGTGAGTTTGATGGCGAAGGTGAAAAAACATACACAACCGGCACAAAGCAAACGGGCATTTTTGAGAAGGGAAAATATCTTGGCAAAATATCGTATTACAGCAAACCTGTTGGAACTGTGGGTTGCTTAAACGGTGATTGCAGCGATGGCTATGGCATGAAATATTACAGCGGCAATGACCGGTACTTTGGTTATTTCAAAAATGGTTTGCGGGATGGTTACGGATCTTACTATTGGGATGATGGTACACGATGGGTGGGTCAGTTTAAAGACAATCTGCTGACAGGTTATGGTACGTACTTTTTTATTACCGGGGAAAAATATGTTGGTTTTTTTGTTGACAGTAAAAGGAATGGCTGGGGAATTAATTATGATCCTAATACCGGCTTAAAGAAGATCGGCTACTGGAAAGACAATGATCTTGTTACCCCAAAAAGTTCTTTAGTGAAAGAAGGCAACACCGGTTGCATAAGTGGCGATTGTAAAAACGGATATGGTAAATATGTTTACAATAATGGCTACTATGAAGGTAATTTCAAAAATGGTTATCGTAATGGTCAGGGTACTTACTTTTTTGATATAGGCGATTACTATGTAGGAAATTTTAATGACAATAAGTTTAACGGCAAAGGAATTTATTATTATACCAATGGTGAACGATACAATGGCGAATGGAAGGATCAACGTTACCACGGCAAAGGACAACTATTTCACTTTGATGGTTTACCCGAAGAAGGTTACTGGAACCAGGGTAAATACCTCGGCGCCACTACCACACCTGCAGGTTATGATGCGTGGGTAAAAAGCAATTACGACAATTCTGATAATCCAGTTGCTGTAAATAATTCCAAACCTCCTGTAACCAATCCCCCGGCAAATAATAACAGCAATACAAAACCTAACGTAAATACCAAGCCTAACAACAATGCCGGTAATAACAATACAAAACCTAACAATAACACAAATCCAGGTAACAACACAAAACCCAGCAATACAACAATTGTTACCACTGGAAATACAGCTGGTTTAAATACCAGTAACTATAAAAAGAAACTGGCACTTGTAATTGGTAACCAGGGATACCGCTACACAACAGCATTGAAAAATCCGAAGAACGATGCCCGTTCAATGGCCCAGGTGTTGCGTGATTGCGGCTTTGAAGTAATTGAAGTGATTGACGGAGATGCAACTCAATTGAGGGCAGCAATTAAAGAATTTGGTTATAAGCTTGCATCATACCAGGTTGGATTGTTTTATTATTCGGGGCATGGCATACAGATAGATGACCAGAATTACATCATTCCTGTTGATGCCAACCTGCGTTCAAAGAGCGATGTAAGGGAAGATTGTCCTTCAGTGTCGCAGGTACTGGCACGTATGGAAGATGCAAATACAAAGCTGAATATAGTTATACTTGATGCCTGCCGTAATAATCCGTTCCAGCGTGGATCGTTTGGTGAAAATGATGATGGCGGCCTTGCTCCTATTTCTCCTCCCGATAATACCTTAATTTCATTTGCAACAGATCCCGGTTCAGTTGCAAGCGATGGTGTTGCGGGAACAAATGGTTTGTACACAGGCTCATTGGTAAAATACATTTCTGTTCCTAATACACAAATTGAAAATGTATTTAAGTTAACAGGCCGTGAAGTGAAAGAAAAATCAGGTGGTAAACAAAAGCCCTGGCTTAATTCAAACTATTACGACATCTTTTATTTCAGAGTACAATAGAATAAAAGAGTTACACGAAACTATTATTACTAAAATCCGAATTGTACGTTAATCCATAAACTGCGGCCATAGCCGTTTATGCCACTGCCATGTGTGCGGTAATCCTGATTTGTAATATTCTGCAAGCCTGTATTAAACTGTATTTGTTTCCATTCGTAACCTGCATAAACATTAATGATACAAAAACCAGGTGTGCCTCCAGCCGGAATACGGTTATCATCTTTATCGCCCTGGGCAAGTCTTGTTTGCTCTGATGCAAACATCACTTCACCTGCTGCAAAAAAAGCACTTCGCTTATATGTTGCAGCAATTCTTCCGTTAAATGGAGGAATGCGGCGCATTGGTTCTCTTTTAGCAGTATTCTGACCGTAGGTATATGATGATGCAGCAGATATGTTCAGCCCCTTTGCAATATTATAATTAACATCAACTTCTGCCCCCTTTATATATGCTTCTTCTGTATTTTCCTTTTTGTACACATTATATCCGTTAATCTGCTCACCCTCAATTTTAACCCTTGTAATAATTTGCTGCAATTGCATATAATAAGCACTGACCGTTACCTGTAACTTTTTGCCCCTGTATTTATAACCTGCTTCGAAGTTGTGCGATTTTTCGGGGAGCAGATCTGAAGCAGGAATTTCATAACGGAAATCAACAATACCCAGCGTACCCATATCATCTACATTGGGAGCTCTGAACCCTCCGCTGTAATTAGTAAAAAGACTGTGGTTCCCGGATAGTTTATACAGGAAGGCTGCATTGCCAACAACAGCTGAAGGATTAATCTTAACATTGCCAAGACTTGTATCGCTGATGCGGATGTTGAACCTGTTATAACGAAGACCGGCATCAATATTTATATTCCTGAAGAAAAAATGATGAAGAGTAAACAGCGAATAATTTCCGTACCTGCTGTTATTGGGATAGAGCCCCCGCAATGCAGCTGATACATTGGTTGAAAGATTAACATCAGTGCGGGTGCTGTAAACCCTGTCGTTGTAAAACTCTGCACCTGAATTTATCTTCCAGAAGCTGGCTGCTGCAGATGTAATATCAAATGTTACTCCTGCCGTATTTACTTTGTCTTTTTCCCTGCGTTCAACAATGCTTCCGTTTTTCCTGCTGTTTCGTCCTTCAACTGACTGCTGAAATGAAGCTGTGAGTTCAAGCACCTGAAAAAATTTGTTGTTGTTACGTACCAGCAAACGGGCATAATTCAACATTCTCTGCTGCGGATCCATTTCGTTGAGCAAAAAATTTTCCAACAGGATTTTATGATATACGGGTACATTCTTCTGCTGCAAAAACTGCTGTGCTGCCGTAAACTGAATATTTTCTTTCAGTTTCCATTTCATTTTTACATCATAAGCCAGTTCATTGTAACCGCTGTGAAATTGTTTACCTGTTGTATCGCCACCAATAACATCGCCAAACTTTCGTACAGTAATGCCACCTGCTACCGCCAGCTTACCGGCACTGTATTGCAGCTCTGCCCTTGCTGTTTGCTCCATGTTTCCACTCATCCATTTTGCAATTGCTGCACCGCTTAATGATTTTGAATTCTTGTTTTCTTCGTTTTTCCATTGCGGATCTTTTGTAATAACATGAATCACTCCTCCCATCGCATCTGTACCATATTGTACCGAACCGGTGCCTCTTGCAACTTCCATCCGGTAAATTGTATAAGCATCAATTGTATTCAGGTACTGGTTAGGGCCATAGCGGAATGTTGAGTTATTTAAACGGATCCCATCTACCAGAATTAAAGTCTGATTTCCAGTTAAACCTCTTACAAATGCTGAGCCTCCGCCATGATTTGTTTTCTGAACGAACACACCATTTAATCCCATTAAAGCTTCAGGGGCAGTGCGTGGTGAAAACCGGTTGAGATCAGTTTTACTGACTGACTTAACTGTGTAAGGTATTTCAGTTTCTTTCTGAGCTATACGGTTTGCCGAAACAATTACTTCACCAAGTTCTTTTACAGTTGAGTCTGCCTGTGCATAAGTTTGATAAAATGTAAATGCAGTTAATGCAGTTAACAAAAAACGTATCATAAATTAATCGTCAATATCTGTTAGTTTAATAAAAGCACTTCTACGTGGTGCAGGTACAACGCTGTTTTCGCCTTTAACAGCTTTCCATATTACTTCTGTAAAAAGCAAATCAGGTATCCGGTCTTCTTTTGTAAAATCAAATGTTTCGCTCAATCTTGCACTTGCTGTATGTTTTGTATTTTTTTCATTCAGATCAACCAATGTAGGTACAGAATGAAACGGAGATAAATCGGGGGCAGAGGAAAAACAACGCCACATAGGTTCAGCAGCAGCATCGTACTGGCTCATGGGAGGTAAGCCTAAAATCAATTCAATAGTACGCAGCATGGAAGATGTAGAATACATTGTATGATCAATGTATTTTCTTTTTACAAACCCGCCTGCTACATACGCTGTTGTACGGTGAGCATCTACATGATCCGGTCCGTTTTGTGCATCATCTTCCACAATAAAAATGGCGGTTTCTTTCCAGATAGGGCTTTTGGATAAATACTCAACAAACAATCCAACTGCTAAATCATTATCAGCCACATGTGCAAACGGCGAGGGGCGGCCGATACGCTGCCCTTCTGTATGATCGTTGATAAAACGTAAAGAATTAAAACGGGGCACAGCATTTATTGCCAGTAATGAATCAAATTCTCTTTTCCACTGATAAAACCTTGTTGTATCCCTTATACTTTCATCCCAACTTGTATAATACGGACAAAAATGATTTTCCAGCGTTTTAATATTGGGTTTATAATCATCGGCAAACTCACCATAGGTACGGTATGTTACTCCGGCCCTTTTGCAATAGTCCCAAATAAAACCACGGTCAGGATTTGAAACTTCACGGTTTCCTTCTGCATCGTACTGTCCACCCCTTCCTCCGTAAGAAGTTGGCCAGGTTTTTTCTAAGTAGTCATTTGCATTGGCAGCAGTACTCCAGTTATGACCATCAGCACTCACTTCACCATCAACATAAAAATTATCAAGCAAAACAAATTCAGCAGCCAGCTTGTGCTGGTTGGGTGTAATATTTTTGCCGAACAAAAGTAAGCTGGTATCACCGTTACCTCCGGGCATATCACCCAACACCTGGTCGTATGTTCTGTTTTCTTTTAAAATATAAAACACATATTTAATCGGCGAAGCATCGCCTACCTTCATTGGTATGGGATTACCAGGCTCACCTTTTGCATGCGTTTCCCGTTCTTTTGAATAGGGTGTATTATCGTACACCTGTTTTGAATAGGCAGAAAGTTTTGCAGGTGCAGGTTCATCAATAATACTCATCGTTCCCTTAAACAAACCTGCTATATACTGCAGCTGGCTTTGTTTGTTTTTATAATCACCATGCTGATAGTTAACTTCCTGATCGTGTTTCGTAGGATCAGGACCTTTTGCATTGGGAAGCGATGAAAATCCCTTTCCATTACTTACAAAAATTTTCTTTCCAATAACTTTTACATTGGTGGGATACCAGCCTGCAGGAATAAATCCTTTTGCTTTGCTGAACCCTGGATTGGCAACATCAAATACTGCGAGGCAATTGTTATCAGCATTTGCAACATATAATGTTTTCTGGTTTTCGCTTAACGCCAATCCGTTACTGGCAGAACCGGTAGGCGCATCTGGATATAATGCGGCATTTAACACTTCCAGTACTTTCCGTTTTGCGATATCAATCACAGCCACTGCATTATCGCCTGCACAGGCAACATACAGCAGCTTTCCATTTTTCGATAACAGTAATTCATTGGGGTTTTCTCCCACATTTATCTGTGCAGTAATTTTTCTTGCAGCAATATCAAACACCAGCACTTTTTTTCCACCCCATAAGGAAATGTATAATTCCTTTTTTCCGGGCGAAAGAAGACAACTGTAAGCAGGCTCCATCAAAGAATCTCTGTACAGAATCTTTTTTGTAAGCAGATCAACTACATACAATGAATTATTTTCTTTTGTTACAACATACATAGTTTGAGCGGCATCATCTATTTCAATACCTGCAGGCGAAATTTTTACAGGCCATTTTTTGCCAAGAGAAAAACTGTCGCTCAAAATCAGCTTGCTGTTTTTTACAGCATACTTTAAAATCCAGTTATCGTTACCACCGCTTGCATACAAAAATTTTTCATCGGCGCTGAACTTTAATCCATACCAGGCTTTGGGAATGATAACTCTGTCAAGTTCTTTTTCAGTTTTAACATCAATCAGCTGCAGGCTTTGCACACTTTGCCCGTTATTGGTTACAGCAATCCATTTTTTTGATTTTGAAACGGCCATGTTTAATGGCAAATCACCAAGTGCCAGCGAACGGCCAGCCGGTGAAAGGCTCCAGCCATTGGGAAGTGTAACTTTGTTTTGCTGTGCCTCTACGTTCTGTAATAATACAAAACTGAAAACAGCAATGACATAAATCTTTCTCATTTGTTTGATATTTGTTTATAGTGATCTTCTCTCTGCTCGCCTTCATCGTCCATTTTTGGACCCTGCTTAACTTTTCGCCAGTCAATAGTACGGTTATATTTTTTCATAGCCTGCTCCGCATCAAATATCCGTTTATCAGGAAATACAAAACTATACGGTGTATAATCCGGCTTATCGGTAAAAAAATCATTCAGCAAAGATGCAGTTACATCGTACTGATTAACATATCCTGTATTGAGAATATTGTAAATCACTTTCAATACAGACCCGAAGTTAGCATGTGTATGAGAAACATAATTCCGTTTGACATATGGCCCTGCCATCATCAAAACACTGCGGTGAGCATCAATATGATCAACACCTCCCTGCGGATCATCCTCTGTAATTATTACCAGCATATTCTTCCAGTACTTTGTGCGGGAAAGAAAGTGAAGAATTCTGCCAACTGCCAGATCGTTATCAGCCATGTAAGAATGTGTATAGGGATAACCATCATCAGGTCTTGGCCCGGCCCCATGATCATTAGGCACCTGCATAGTAATTAACTGCGGCATCTCTTCTTTTCCTTCCAGCCACATTTTTGTAAACTCAGATTCAAACTGCTCCATGCGAAACTGATCAGGAATATTGGTATTGTACCCTGCATAATTGTGCGAAGTACGGCTCCACAAAGCTTTTTGCATGGGCACCATTACAGCATGTGCAGCACCGGTAAGTGTGTCGTGCCATTCTTCACGTACATGAGCTGTTTCGTTTGCTTCACCAAAATTGTAAAACGAAATTTTCTTCCGCTCAAGCGCTTCCCACAAACCGCCAATTTCTGCATAATCTTCCGGGTCAATACTTCCTGTACTTCCGGGAAAACGCCGGCCAGGTGCTTTTGAAAAAATGGATGCTGTTTTATTTACGCTTGAATTTGTTTCAACCCATTCGTTTGGTATAACACCCATCATCCAGTGATGACCGTGAATCGAAGCATCACTGTCGCAATAAAAATTATCACTGAACGAAAATTCAGTTGCAGCTTTTGCATGATTTGGCATTACATCGGCGCCAGCAACTTTCAGCGAATCTCTTTTATATACATTAACATTGGTTCCGAACCTGGCAAGCGTTTCGTCTCCTTTTCCTGATTTTACCTGCCCCATCACTTCGTCATACGTACGGTTTTCTTTGGTGATGTATACAATATGTTTTATTGGGCTTTTTCGCAAACCCGGCAACGGTGGCAAAGGATTTTTTCCATCATCAACCAAAACAACTTCCTGCATTGTATTGCTGATGGATTGTTTGGTATAAGCAGCAAGCTGCGCAGCACCGGGCATTTTTATTTTCTGAAAAGTAGCCAGTTGTATATCGCCTACATAAGTTCCCTGGATAGGTTTTATAAAATTTTTCCCTCCGTTTGGTCCTGCTCCGTATCCACGGCAACTGATAACATAGATTTCTTTTTCATCTTTACTCAACAATACTCTTGCTGGCCCCCACCCGGTTGGTATAAGTCCTTTGGTTTGCTTAGTGGTTACATCAATTACTGCTATTGCATTAAAACCCAGCAATGCCACATACAAGGTTTTTTCATCCTTGCTTAACGTAATACCAAATGGCAGCAACCCACGATATTTATCAATCCGTTTATCAACTGTAATTGGTATATGTGTAATAATCTTTCTCGTTTTATAATCAATTACTGAAATATTGTCATTGGTTGCATTGGTTACATAGGCATACCTGCTGCCAACAGCAATTGAGTTGGGACTTGCACCACCTACCACTTCAGCATCTTCAATCATTTGCCCCACCTGGTGACCGGTTTTAAATTTATCAATGATTTTGTTGCTGGCTAAATCTATTGTAAACACACTCATTGCTTCAGGTGCATGCGGGCTTCCTACTCCCGGAATAATCTTTCCGTCAATTTCGGTACCGTTGATTGATGCAGGCGTATTATCTCCGTACGGATGCCAGTTGATCATCATGGAATTGTAGTTAGAGGAATCCATACCCCGGATCAGTTGGTATTCATACATACCAACATTGGCTACAAAAGCTGTTTGCCTATCAGGACTGAGTGATAGACCAAACGGCTGACGGCCGACTTTCACACTTGTTGTAATTTTCCGTGTTGTTAAATCAATTCTTACCATCCTGAAATTTCCCCTGTCTAAAACAAGCAGCTCATTTCTGGACGAGTTGTAAATTAAATCTGAGGTGAAACTGTCGTGATAATCTTCTCCGTTTACTTTACCATTCAGTGAAATGGAATCAAGCCGCTGTAATGTTTCAGTATTATATACAATCACTGCACCGTTATCGCCACCACTTAAATAAATAACTTTTGAATCGGGTGCAAATGCTACACCTAAAAACGAACCATTACTGAGCGGCGAAGGAATGACTGTGCCAGTATCGGGCTTATCAGAAAATACATTTAATGAAACAGGATTATGTGCAAGGGGCGAATTAATTTTTTGATTATAGCTGGGCACACGAACAGATTTAAGCGATGATAACTCAATAATCGTAAACACGCCATTGTGCAGTGTAACAGCCACTTTACCATTGGGGGAAACAGCCATACCAAACGGGTCGTGTGTAATACGGATAGTTTCACCTGCAGGTGTTACAAACCGGCCACTGGGTAAAACAGATATTCCTTTTGGATCAATGCTGCAATAACGATCTCCCGATGGAACCTGGATAATGCTGATTTTCTTTTGTTGGCCGAAACCTGAAATCATGCCAAGAAGAAAGGTGAAGAAGAAGAAAAAATAATATTTCATGTTGCTAATTTAAAAAATAGCGGAGCCATGAATAGCCCCGCTTGTAAAAAGTATGAGAAAAACTTGCATTCAAACCAATTTTACTGTGCAATCCATGGCCTTGTGTTCATATTATCAGCTCCCTGTCTTTGAACTGCCGCTTCCCTGTTTACTCCGTTGAGCGATTGCTCTGAAAGTGGATAAATGTACCGCACCGGAACTTTGTTGTTATTAAGGTTCGCAGGACCGGGAATAATTTCAGGTAAACCTGTACGCCTCCAGTCAAACCAGGCTTCCAGGCCATTGAAATAAAGAGATACCCATTTTTGAAGTGCAATTTTTGCTAATTTTTCTGCATCAGTTCCTGCATAAGCTACTGATGGTTGAGTTAAATAATCAGAAGGCATTGTAATATTCAGATTATAGGCTGCGGGCACTACCGATTGCCAATAAGCAAAGTTTGCAGTAATTCCATTGGTATAATAAGAAGCTGCGTCGCCGCTTGAAATCATTCCTTTCTGTCGTGCTTCAGCCAGTATAAACTGAAGTTCAGCATAAGTCATTAATAATGCACGGGCTGCTGCAGGATCGGGTGCTGACTGTCCGGCATCATTACAAACCAAACATGCAAAAGTATAACCAACTCTTGATACACCCTGTACACCGCCGTTGTATGCAAGTGCATCCACATCACTCAATCCGTTGGGCACACCTGAAATTTGAGGGTTACCGGCAGCAACAGATGTTTGAGTTGGTCTTCCAAAAACTTTTATTCTTGGATCGTTTATTGCCGACAGCCTGTCTGTAAGTGTTTTGCTTACCCTGAATTCGTCAAACGAACCAACCCTTGTTCCATATAACGGCCATTGATTAGGCGCAGCAGAAAGATATTTTAATTCTGCGTTATCAGCATTGGAAGTAAAAACAGGAAATGTAACCGGATCATTAATGATTGCCTGCATATCGGCATTTACATTCTTCTTTTTTGAAATCCGCATCAGGTAACGTAAACGTAAAGAGTTCGCCAGTTTTCTCCATTTAATAATTGCAGAAGCTCCTCCTCCATAAAGTATATCACCGCTAAAATTTCCGTTTGCAGCAGCCAGTACTTCATTTGCTTTTAAAAGATCGGACAGAATTCCGTTATAAATATCTTCCTGTTTGTCGTAAACCGGCTGGTATAATCCTTCCGTTTTTCCTTTTCCCGCTTCTAAGTAGGGCACATCGCCATATGCGTCCGTTACAAGAGAAAACATCCATGCTTTTAAAACCAATGCAGCACCGTAATATGGGCTTGACTGGTTACCCTCCACTTTTGTAAATATATTCTGAAGGTTACGATAGTTCCCATACACATTGTTCCAGATACCATTCATCTCATTCCAGCCGTAACGGTCTTCGTTTACAAACTGAATTTTTGCATGATGCTGAACAACAATATTGCCAATTCCCCATGCCTCACTTACCTGCTGATCCATTGTACTTTTAATAATACCACTCAATAATAAATCGGGAGTTACATCAGTAGGGTTATTGTTATTGGTGTTTACATCTGAAAAGTTCTTTGTACAGCCTGTAAAAAACAACACAACTAATACAGGCAGAAAATATTTTATGATTGACTTCTTCATCTTTCTGATTTTAAAAAGTAATTTTTACAGTTTGAAACTGAGGTTAATGCCGTAACTGCGGGTTGAAGGAATACTCATGTATTCAATGCCGGGCAATGCAGTACCTCCGGAGTACGACATTGTTTCAGGATCAATATGAGGTACTTTGTCCCAAAGAAAAAGATTACGGCCAATGAAAGAAATGGTGGCACCCCGCACCGGAACTTTACCAAATACTTTATCAGGAATAGTATATCCGATTTGTATTTCTCTGAGCTTAATAAATGATGCATCATACATTACACCTTCAGCTATGCTTCGGCCACCAGTCCATGCTGTATGCCATTCACGTGCAGTAACCTTTTTAGTATTTTCAGTAATTGTGCCGCTTGTTCCGTTTGAAAACACAACACCTTTTCCAATCACTCCGTTTCCTGCTTTTGTAAGATCGTAACCATCTGCACGGCCTTCAAGTGTTTCAATAATAATACCCCCTTCACGACCTACTGTTTGCGTTTCTGAATACAGTTCACCACCTTTACGTATATCGAACAGGAAACTGAAGCGAATGCCTTTGTAATTGAAACTGTTTCCGATGCCCATCAACCAGTCAGGATTATAATTACCCAGTTTTATTCTGTTAGTAGTTGCGACAGGCCTTCCATTTGTGCCGAATACCATTTGCCCTGTATATTTTCCTGAAGCATCATAATATGGTGCATTCGCATCAGAGCTTTGTACTCTTGCAAAGCCTATACCATACAAATCACCCATTCTTTCTCCTACTCTTGCTTCCACACTCACCCTTCTGCTGGCCATCACATAATTTGTAAGCCCGTCACTAAGTTCTATTACCTTACTCCTGTTTGTTGAAAAATTCACATAAGCATCCCATTTGAAGTTGCTCTTTTTTACCGGCGATGCTGTAAACATCACTTCCAGTCCGTTGTTCTTTATTAACCCGGCGTTTATTTTACGTGTACTGTAACCGCTTGTACCGGAAAGAGGGATATTCAGAATCTGGTTTTTTGTGCGGCTCTGATAATAGGTAACGTCAATGCCTAACCGGTTTGAGAAGAAACGAAGGTCAGTTCCAAATTCATAGGCAGAACTTATTTCAGGTTTTAAGTTAAGGTTTGCCAGACTGCTCGTTTCGCTGTAAATCTGGTAAGCACCAAAAGGTTCACTCCTGTTATATGTTTGTGTAAATGCAAAAGGATCGGTATCGTTTCCTACCTGTGCAAAACTGCCCCTTAGTTTAAAGAAACTGATTACGGATGGCAGTTTTATCATTTCACTCATAACAGCACTTACTGCAACTGATGAGTAGAAATAAGAATTGTCTTCACTGCCAAATGCCTTCAGATTTTCCGGCAGAGTAAGTGCACTGCTCCAATCGTTCCGGCCGGTAAAATCAACAAACAATTTATTTTTATAAGAAACTCCTGCTGACCCGTACAAACTGTTAATCCTTTTAGCAACATTACTTTGTTCAACTACCAAAGCAATGCGTGAATTATTTAAACTGTAAATACCCGGAATATTCAATTGCCCTGCTACATCTTCCTTCCATCTTGATGTTTGACGCATCTGATTTCCGCCAAACGTAGCCGAAACAGTAAAATCATTGTTGACAGGCCTGTTAAGGCTGAAAAGAAAATCAGAGTTCCTTTCCTCATTTACAATTGCGGTTTCCCTGTATTCTCCAAAGGGAAAGCGTTGTGTGCTGAATGCACGGCGGTACTCTCTTCTTTCATTACTCCAGTCAGTTGCGGTACGCACCTGTAAACTCAGCCAATCAGTAAACTCATAGTTAAGCGAAATATTTCCAATGAGCCTGTCGTAGTACTGTCCGTTTGTATTTTCCATTACAGTGAGGTAAGGATTATCATGATAATTATAGTTCCAGCTGTATTGCTTCTGGTTTTCCAGGCCCGGCTGCCACAATCTTTTCATATCACTAACTCTTACAGAAGCCGGCAACCAGCAGTTGAATAAATACATAATACTTTCAGTACCGTAACTGATTGAAGGGCGGTTTCCGCTTGCGCTGTTTATATAACTTACAAAAGCACGTGCAGTAAGTTTATCTGTTAAATTGTATCCTCCCGATAAAGAAAATGTGTTTCGCTTAAGATCAGTATTGGGTACAATACCTTTTTGTTTCAGATTGGTGAAACTTAACCGGAAATCACCATCCTTATTTCCACCAACCACTGCAACGTTATTAGTGTATGTATTTCCTGTTTCCAGAAAATTTTTGAGATTATCTTTATCTGCAACCCAGGGAGTAGAAGTAATGATACTTCCTGCAGGAGCATTCATATCACCACCTGTAAAGTCAATCACCTGGCCATTTAATGTTCTGGGAGAATTATATTGAGGAAATGAAAGCCCTGAGTTCAATTTTGGTCCCCAGCCTTCGTCTGTACCATCAGCCAATCCGCTGCCTCCCCCATTTACAAACGCAAATCCGCCACCACTTCCATTTCCCTGCCCATAAACTGTTTGATATTCGGGAAGTTTCAGGGCTGTTTCAAAAGTTACATTACTGTTTACCTCAATCCCAATTCCTTTTTGCCTTTTGCCACTTTTAGTTTTGATAAGGATTACACCATTTGCCGCTCTTGAACCGTACAAAGCCGAGGCAGCAGGCCCTTTCAACACACTCATACTTTCAATATCATCAGCATTAATAAAACCTGCACCGTTTCCAAAGTCCACTTCAAGATTACCTCTGCCCGAAGCTCCTGTAACTGCGTTACTCACAGGAACACCATCAATTACATACAATGGTTGATTTTTGTTAAGATCAACCGAACGCTCTCCACGAATACTTACCCTTGCCGAACCTCCAATACCTGAAGGACTGCCAACAACAGTAACACCGGCAATTTTTCCAGACAATTGATTGACTAAATTGGTTTCTCTTGCTGTTGTTAATTCATCTCCTTTTATTTCCTGTATTGAATACCCGAGTTTCTTTTTATCTTTTTTAATTCCAAGGGCCGTTACAATTACTTCGTTTAAAAATTTTGCATCTTTTTCCAGTTCTATAACAATATTGTTATGATCTGAAACAATGTATTCAGCTTTTTGAAAACCTGCTGCCGAAAAAATGATAACAGTACCTTTTGCTGCCTTCAGTGAAAACTCTCCCTGTTCGCTGGCAGAAGTTCCCTGGTCGCTGCCTTTAATTTTTACTGAAGCCGCCGCAATTGGTTCACGGTCGGTTTTTGAAATTATTTTTCCAGAAATTGTTTGCGCAATCAATGCAGTTGGACCGGTAATAACCAGTAATGCAAAGCACAATAGTTTTAATAGTTTTGAAAAGAACCTCATAAGAGCATTTTTGATTTGAACGCAAATCTGCCTGCTCTTTGTTATCGCTCTTTTAACGGGGTGTTATCAAACCATCAACAGAATATGAACGAATTGTTACAAAGCACCGCATCTCTGTGAAGTTTTACTTAGCCGTTACGATTAGATTCGAACCGGCATCCCTCCCGTTTCATGAAAGGATGTGTTACCATCACATCAACAAATAAAAAAGCCTCACATTTCTGTGAAGCTTTATTCAGTCGGGACGACTAGATTCGAACTAGCGACCCCTTGCACCCCATGCAAGTGCGCTACCGGGCTGCGCTACGTCCCGAAACCGAAATTTGAAATCCATTACTGAATTTCAGCGGGCTGCAAATGTAAGATTTAAATCTATTTGGTACAAAATCAATCAAAAAAAACGATCTTAGCAGCGCATTAATTGGAACTCATTCATGACTATTCTCATCAGGCAGGCACACATTATTGATCCGGGTTCAGTTTATCACTCCACCACACAGGACATTTTAATTGATAATGGCCGGATAAAACAAATTGGTCAACTTCAGAATATTTCAGCAGATCAGGTAATTGAGCATTCAAATCTTCATCTTTCTCCGGGATGGGTTGATTTGTTTGTTCATTTCTGCGATCCGGGTTTTGAGTATAAAGAAACATTGGAAACAGGGATTGCTGCCGCAGCTGCAGGTGGCTTTACTGAAGTAATGGTGCTGCCTAATACAAACCCGGTTGTTGCAGGAAAATCGCAGGTAGAATACATTGTTCAAAAATCAAAAAATGCAGTTGTAAATATTCATCCTCTGGGAGCTGTAACCAAGCAAACAGAAGGAAAAGAATTAGCTGAAATGTATGATATGCGAACTGCAGGTGCTGTAGCTTTTTCTGATGGATTGCTGCCGGTTCAGTCGTCCGGTCTTTTGTTAAAAGCACTTCAGTATGTAAAGGCAATTGACGGAACAATCATCCAGATTCCTGATGACAAAACAATCGGTACTTACGGACTAATTAACGAAGGCATTGTAAGTACAAGACTTGGCCTGCCCGGCAAGCCAATGCTTTCAGAGGAAATACAGGTTGCAAGAGATAGCAAACTTGCCCGTTACGCAGATTCGAAACTGCATTTTACGGGAGTAACTTCGCCTAAAAGTATTGACTACATCAGCCGGGCAAAAAGCAATGGTACTGCCATCAGCTGTTCTGTAACTCCGGCACATTTATATTTCTGCGATGAAGATTTACAGACTTACGATACGAATCTGAAATTGTATCCGCCTCTGAGAACTGCAGCAGAAAGAGAATTGCTGAGAGAATCCGTATTAAACGGATCAGTTGACTGCATCAGCACACATCACGAACCACACGAATTTGACAGTAAGATCTGTGAATTTGAATTTGCCAAACCTGGTATGATCGGACTTGAAAGTTGTTATGGTGTGATGGGTGCCGTTTTTGGAGATAAGTTAACTTCTGAAAAATGGATTGAACTCATCAGCATTAACCCCCGGAAACTACTGGGTTTAACAATGCCTGCAATTAAAGAAAATGAATTGGCCAATGTAACATTATTTGATCCTTCTGCTACATATACATTTACAGAAGATCATATCCGGTCAAATTCCCGCAATTCTGCCTTTATTGGAAAAGAGTTAAAAGGGAAAGTGATTGGTATTATTAACAGCAATCAAATAAAACTTAATTAATTTTTTATGGAAACCAAACAATCAAATCCACTTGTTCAATACGGTCTTATCAGCGCCCTTGCAGGGGTTTTATTTTATGTAATCCTTTACCTGGGAGGTGTAAAATTATTTATGAGCCCTGTGGCATACATCGCCTATGTTATACCGATAGTATTTGCAGTACTTGCCACACTCAAAGCAAAAAGCAACAATGGAGGTTTCCTGGAGTTTTCACAGGCATTAAAAATCAGCTTTGGCGTTTTTGTTATTACATCGCTTGCCACCTCGTTATTATCTTACCTTTTACTGAACTTTATTGATACAGAGTTTGCTCAGGCATTACAACAGGCAACAATGGAAATGACAGAGAAAATGATGAAAAAGTTTGGTGCACAACAAGAACAGATTGATAAAGCACTTGCAGATGCATCAAACAAAAATCCATATACAATTGGAAAAATAGCACTTGGGTTTGCATTGAGCTGTATTTTATGGTTCATCTTTTCATTAATTATTTCAGCTATCGTGAAGAAAAAAAATCCTCAGAACGATATGCCCCAAACTCTTTAATCTGATTCATGAACCTGAGCATTGTTATACCGTTAAAAGACGAAGCTGAATCATTACCCGAACTGTGTGCATGGATTGAACGTGTGGTGAACGAACAACAATTGTCGTATGAGATCATTTTGATTGATGATGGAAGCACAGACGATTCCTGGAAAACCATTCAGCAGTTACGTTCTGCCAATGCAAATATCAAGGGCATTAAGTTTCAACGTAACTATGGAAAATCTGCTGCATTAAACGAAGGTTTTAAAGCAGCACAGGGCGATGTGGTGATTACAATGGATGCTGATCTGCAGGATAGTCCTGATGAAATTCCTGATTTGTATAAAATGATTATCACTGATGGTTTTGACCTGGTGAGTGGCTGGAAGAAAAAACGGTACGATAACAAGTTTACAAAGAATCTTCCATCGAAATTATTCAATGCGGCCACAAGAAGCATGAGTGGTATTTACCTGCACGATTTTAACTGCGGTTTAAAATCATACAGCAGGAAAGTAATCAAGAGCATTGAAGTATATGGCGAAATGCACCGCTACATTCCTGTGCTGGCAAAATGGGCAGGCTTCAGAAAGATTGGTGAAAAAGTAGTGGAGCATCGTAAAAGAAAATACGGCATCACCAAGTTTGGATGGGACAGGTTTGTAAATGGTTTTCTTGATCTTGCTACAATAACATTTGTTGGCAAGTTTGGTAAACGTCCCATGCATTTCTTTGGTTTATGGGGAACTATTTTCTTTCTCATAGGTTTCATCAGCAGCATTTATTTAATCATTTCCAAACTGGTTGAAAGCAATTTCAGCATTACCAATAAACCGGCATTCTTTATTGCATTAACAGCAATGATTGTTGGTGTGCAGTTATTTCTTGCAGGATTTATTGGCGAACTGATTTCAAGAAACTCTTCTGAACGGAATTTTTATCTGATTGAAGAAAAAGCAGGGTTATGAAAATAGTCATCCTCGGCCCGGCTCATCCGCTGCGTGGTGGCATTGCCATTTACAATGAGCGTCTTGCCCGCCAGTTTCAGCAGGAAGGTCATGATGTAACTATTTATTCATTCAGCTTGCAGTATCCCGGTTTTTTATTTCCAGGCACAACGCAATATTCATCAGAGCCTGCACCAAAAGATCTCAGCATCAAAATAAAAGTCAATTCCATTAATCCATTCAACTGGTTAATGGTGGGCAATGAAATAAAAAAGCTCAAACCCGATCTGGTTGTTGTACGTTACTGGCTTCCGTTGATGGGCCCTGCATTGGGAACAATTCTCAGGCGCATCAAATCAAACAGGCACACAAAAATCATTTGCATTGCCGATAATATTACACCGCATGAAAAACGCATCGGCGATTATGCATTTACAAAGTATTTTATAAAACCGGTTGATGCATTTATCACCATGAGTGAAAAAGTGCTGAATGATCTGCGCAGTTTCACCCAAACAAAACCGGCAAAGCTTGAACCTCACCCATTGTATGATATTTTCGGCAACAGTGTTCCAAAAGCTGAAGCAAGAAAACATCTCGGCATTAATGAAAATGAATTCATCTTCCTGTTCTTTGGCTTCATCCGGAAATACAAAGGACTGGATATGCTGTATGAAGCTGTTGCTGCTTTAAAAAACAGTAAAACCCAAATTTCAAATTTCAAATTATTAGTAGCCGGTGAGTTTTACGAAGACAGGAAATTGTATGATGATCTTGTTGAGCAACTTGGCATAAAGGATCAATTGATTTTGCGTACTGAATTTATTGCTGATAGTGAAGTAAAATATTATCTCTGTGCTTCTGATGTGGTGGTGCAGCCTTACCGCAATGCAACGCAAAGCGGCGTTACTCCCCTCGCCTATCATTTTGAAATACCCATGATTGTTACCAATGTGGGTGGATTACCTGCATTTGTACCGCATGGAAAAGTGGGATTGGTTTGCGAACCAAATACAGCATCAATTGCAGCTTCTATGGCTGAATTCATGCAAACGGGGCCGGAACATTTTCTTCCAGATCTAAGGGAAGAGAAAAAGAAATATGCCTGGAGTAAAATGACGGAAGCTATTCTTCAACTCGCTTTCAATTAATTTATCTTTGCCGCATGAGTGAACAGATTAAACAACTGATTGCAGACTCTGTTTCAGTAAAACAACAATTGCTGAGCGATGATGCTATCATTGCACAGCTCGATAAAGTGAGCAACATCATTGTAGAAGCATTCCGTAATGGCAAGAAAGTGTTGTTTTGCGGTAACGGTGGCAGTGCGGCTGATGCGCAACATTTATCAGCTGAACTGAGCGGCCGTTTTTACCTCGACCGGGAAGCATTACCGGCTGAAGCATTGCATGTAAACACTTCTTATCTCACAGCCATTGCCAACGATTACAGTTTTGATGTGGCTTATGCACGCTTACTGAAAGGCCTTGGTCATCACGGTGATATTGTAATCGGTCTTTCCACTTCCGGCAACTCAGCAAACATTGTAGAAACATTCAGGGCAGCAAAAGAAAAAGGAATCATTACGATTGGTTTTACCGGCAAAACCGGCGGCAAACTGAAAGAGCTGAGTGACTATTTGTTTAATGTTCCTTCAACTGTTACACCACGTATTCAGGAAAGCCATATTTTGCTGGGACATATTATTTGCCAGTTGGTGGAAGAACGTTATTTCGCTACAAACGACTAAACATGATTCAATATATTCCAACACAAAAGCAACCGGCGAACAGCGTTTTCTTTTCTCCTCTTCCATTAAATCCCCTTCCATCAATCAATAAAGAATGGACATTATTTCTTGACCGTGATGGCGTCATTAATGAAGAAGTGATTGGTGATTATATAAAACGCTGGGAAGATTTTCATTTCAGACCCGGTTCGCTGGAAGCAATTGCAAAGCTTACTCCATTATTCAAACACATCATCGTTACAAGTAACCAGGCTGGTGTTGGCAAAGGTTTAATGACCTCCGATGAACTGAACATCATTACGGAAAAGATGGTCAATGAAATTGAAGCGAATGATGGCCGTATCACTAAAACATATTATTGTACTGCAACAGATAATAACGACATCAACCGTAAACCAAATCCCGGCATGGCATTGCAGGCAAAAAATGATTTCCCCGATATTGATTTCAGCAAAACAATCATGGTGGGCAACATGCCAAATGATATGCTGTTTGGGAAAAAATTTGGCGCCTTTACTGTTTATCTTCCTACAAGGGAAGAAGAAAAACCCGATCCTTCCACCGTTGATGCAGTGTATAAAGATTTGTTAGCATTTGCCAATGATCTCTGTAAACAGCAAATAACACAATAATTTTACACTTGATCAGTTAATGAAATAATGAAAAAACTGTTTACCCTTTTCTGCCTGCTTTCAGCATTTGCTGTGAATGCCCAGCGTTTAACTCCTGCTGAACTGAAGCAATTCAAACTAAAGCAAGACTCGCTGAAGAAATTCAGTTATGAGATTGTAAATGGAAAAGATGCAGCAGTGCGTTTTCGAAGCGACAGTAATTTCACACGCATCCTTGTTCGTGCCTTGATCATGGACAAATCGTTTAACTTCCCCTTTGATTCGTTAACAACCATTTCAAAACTCTATAGCCCCGACAGCAGTTTCCGCATTTTTACCTGGCAGGTGGTGAAAGATGATAATTATTGCCGCCAGCGTGGCTTTATTCAACTGCGTAATCAGACAGGTAAACAGAAATTTATTCCGCTGCGTGATGTAAGTGAGTTTACAGAAGACAGAACTGATACCATTGCCGACAACCTCGGCTGGATTGGTGCTGTGTATTACAAAATCATTCAAAAAGAAAACAAGGGTAAAAAATATTATACATTGCTGGGCTACGATGAGAACAACATCAAAACAACAAGAAAGTGGATTGATGTTTTATCGTTTGACGAACAGAATCAACCACTGTTTGGTCAGCAGTCAGCATTTTCTTTTGCAGAAGATACCATTCCCAAGCCTGCTGTTGCACGCTTTTTACTGGAATACAAAAAAGATGGTCGTGCCCGTGTGCAGTACGATGAAGAAATGGACATGATTATTTACGATCATCTTGTTTCTGAAACAAACGAGCCCAATAAAATTTACACATTGATTCCTGATGGAGATTATGAAGGCTTTCAATGGAAGAGCGGGCAATGGCAGCACATTGAAAAGGTATTCGACTTTAAATTAAAAGACGGCGAAGCACCGATACCCGAAGGAATTGACTTTAAAGAACGTGAAAAAATCGGAGAAGGCGTTATTCCTGCAGAACAGCCCGTACAACCAAAGAAACCGGCTGCAAAACCTCCGGTGAAGAAGAAAAGTGGTGGCTGATTTTTTTGCAAACCAGCTAATGCAAATTCAACTGCATGAGAAAATACTTTCTGAATATTGCTGTTTTATTAAGCATCATTTCAATAATTGCAACGATCATCATAAATATTGAAATAGCTAAAGAATATCTTCGAGTGGATGGAAAGACAAGAGCTCTTTTTGGGATAAAAGAATTGTTTCAATTCGGATTTCAGTATTATGTTTCAGTTATAGGTTTTATTTCTTTCTTTTTTGCTTTACTACATTTAAAAGTTAAGGAAGACAGAAGAAAAACGATTGCAGCAATTCTTTTGAGCTTATTTACAATATCAATTGTTTTTGGAAGAATCTGGCGTTTGATAGTGTTGGGGCAGCTTTGAGAAAAACTTACAACCCACGTTTCTTCTTTGTTGAACCTGATTTCGTTCGCTTATTAATTTTCTGCAGCAATGAATCCTGCACAGGCGCATTCAGTTGTTCATCATTTTTCTTCACCCAGATTGTAATTGACTTTTTTACAGAAGGGTTTTTCTTCAGCTCAATGTCAACAGTAATAAACTGAGGTTTAAAATCCCAATCGAGCCAGATGCTGTTTCCTTCCAGTTTCCCGGCGCTTACTTTGAAGTTTAAATGCTGGTTGGTCAACGGCATATAGTTACCGTTGCTGAGTTTTGCGTCCACATTAATATAATTCCACGAACCTTTTTTTAAACTGTCGGTATAAAGATTAAAGAATAAGCTGTCAATCTTCTGAGCTTTCAGAAAATGACTTAAAAACAGTAATACTGAAAGAAGTAAATATTTTCTCAATCCTTTTTTTCTTACAAAGATTAAAATTCTGTGCCAATGGTTGAGTATAAATAAAATTTTAACAGATTTCAAAAACTGGAGTAAATTGTAAGAAATGTTTTGCTCATGAAACTGATTGTTTTTGGCGCAACAGGCCAGGTAGGAATACAGGTTGTTCAACAGGCTCTCTGGAGAAACTATCAGGTAAAAGCCTTTGGCAGAAATGTATTTGATCTCAAAATTGAAAATGATCACCTCGGATTGGTTAAAGGCGCTTTGTTTGATGAAGGTGAAGTATATGATGCGTTGAAGGATTGCGATGCCGTCATCAGTACAATTGGTGGTGCGTTTGATGGTACGGATAAAGCAAGATCACTCGGCATAAAGAATATCATCAAACAAATGAAAAAAGCCGGTAAAAAACGCATCATTGCATTGGGAGGAATGGGCATTTTAAACTTTGATGAAAACAGTTTGCTCATTGACCAGGAAAACTATCCTCCTGAATATATCCCTGTTGGAAATGAGCACCGCAAAGCTTTTGAGTATTTAAACGAATCAGGGCTTGACTGGACATTTGTATGTAGTCCTGATATTAGTAACGATGGCCCGACAGGTAATTATATCACCAGCATCAATTATCCCCCACAACCAAATAAATACAGGATTAACGCCGGCGATCTTGCACAGTTTATGCTCAATGAACTGGAGAAGAATCAGTGTGTGCAGCAAAGAGTTGGCATCAGTGCTGTTTAACCGAAATTAACGCTTCATTTCCCATAAGAAGATACCTGTTGCAACGGCAGCATTTAAAGATTCTGCTTGCCCAAACCGTGGAATGGTAAGTCTGTGTGTTAGCAGGGATGAAACTTCTTCTGAAATGCCGGTGGCTTCACTACCAATAACAACCAACGCATCATCAGGAAAATGGAAAGATGAAAGTTCTTTGCCCCCAAGCACGGCACCAATAACAGGAACTGTTTGTTTCTTCAGGAACGCAGATAATTCTTTCTCCACAATATCAACCCGCATAATGCTGCCCATGGTTGCCTGCACTACTTTAGAATTATAGATATCTGCGCAATCTGGTGAGCAAACAATTGTATCAATTCCAAACCAATCAGCCAGGCGAATAATCGTTCCCATATTCCCCGGGTCACGTATGCCATCAAGCGCCAGAACCTGCCCTTTTTCAATTACATCAATTTCCACTTCAGTAAAATAGTGAACTACAGCAAGTGCTTCATGGGCGGTTTGTAACTGGGAAATACGTTGCAGGTCATCAGTGCTTACAACAGTTTTCCCGGTAATACCAATTGCTTCTGGATGCTGCTGAAAGAATTCTTCGGTTGCGTATAACCGGGAAACCAGCTCGGGTTTTTCCATAATAAACTCCGCAACCATTTTACTTCCTTCAGCAATAAACAACCTTTCTTCCTGCCTTCTTTTTTTATGGCCTAAACTTTGAATATATTTGACTTCGTTTTTACTCAGCATGTTTATCTTATTATGAAAGGTTACCGGGCAATATTTAAAATACTGTTTTTTTGTTTTGCTTCAGCATTTTTAGCTGCCTGCAGTACCGGAAAATTTGTTAAACGAAAAGACGTTCCCAAAGGAAAGGCTTTTGTTTATGATAATAAAATTCAAATTTTCAATAACAGTCTTAAAAAAGACGAGAAAACAGTTTTAACCGAACGCCTCGATACCCAATTGGCCGATAGCATGCAGTTGAAAGTAAAGCAATCAGCCCTCATTTTTAACCGGCTCATTAAACCTGCTGTTTTCGACACCTCCTACTTAAGACAGAGCAGCGAAAACATGAACATCTTTCTTAAAACCACCGGTTACTATAATGGTTTTGTGAAAGACAGTTTCCGGATTGACACGGTGCATACCTTTTTCAGAGGTACACAAATAAGAACAACATCTTATTTTAAAGTATATACCGGCCCTGTTTTCAGGATGGATTCAATTGCTTTGCTTCCCGGCGATTCCAATCAGCAAGCACTTATTCCGTTGCAGAACATTATCCGGCAACATCAGTCGGAAAGTTATTTAAGAAAAGGCGATCCTTTCAGCGAAGAGAGGGTTTCGGCTGAAATGGACAGGCTGATTACATTATTCCGCAACAATGGTTATTATAAAATTACCAGGGATATTTTGTGGGCAGATGCAGATACGGTATTCCTGAAATTGCTTGATCCCGAACTTGCATTTGATCCAATCCGTCAACTGGAAGTTTTCCAGGAAGCTCAAAAAAGAAGAGAGCAACCATTGATTAATGTATTTATCCGGTTAAAGCCCAAAGTTGATTCATCAGTATTTACTTTGTTCCGCAACAATGAAATCACCATTTATCCAGAATATAATGGCGAAAGAATTGATTCGACTGCATACATCACTTCTCCCAGAGGTAAGATTCATGTAAAGTATAAAGAGGAAAAATTTAAACCGTTTTTTATCCGTCAGCATTTATTTCTCAGGCCCGACAGTATTTATAAAATGACCGATGTAAGCCGCACTGCTGAAGAATTAAATAAACTTAATTTGTGGCAGGTCATCAAAATTCAGCCAACGGTTTCGCAAACCGATTCATCAAAGATTGACTACAGCATCTTACTTGTTCCCTCCAAACGATATTCATTCAGCACCAACCTTGAAAGCGTTTTCAACCAGACTCAATCCATCTTTACTTCAGCCGGTAACCTTGTAGGCTTTGGCCTTACACTTTCGCTGCAGGACAGGAATATTGGCAAGCAAGGTGTACAACTGAGTCAAACACTTCGTGCCGGTGTGGAAATGGGTGTTGGGCAAATCAACCCCGGTTTGCAGGCAGTGGAAGGAACTTACAGCAACAGCATCACCATCCCCAAAATACCTGAGTGGCTTTTTAAAAAGAAAAACAAAGAATGGCTGAATAAAAAATCAATCAACACCAATTCCGTATCAATTATCGACCGTAATCTCAATAAAAAAGGTTTGTTTGCGCTTACATCTGTTTCATCCAACTTTGGCTGGCAGTTTCAAACAAAAAACAATGCTATCTGGAAACTGAGCCCGCTCAATATTGAATATGTGAACCTGTACAATCTGTCGGATACATTTAAAACGCAATTAGCCAATACCCCCTTTCTGCGCACATCATTTAACGAAGGTTTTGTACTGGGAAATTTCAACATAAGTTTTTCCAAACCACAAATGAGGTCAAAGAAAAATCCTTTCAGTAACAATTATGGTTCATTCAGGTTCAACTTTGAAGAATCAGGTGCTGTATTCGGACGGCTAAAAAAAATGATCAAACTGTTCGATAGCGAACTTTTTGAATACATAAAAGCCGATGCTGAATATAAATACAACATCATTAAACCTAAATCAAATATTGTTTTACGGGTAGCCACCGGTGCCGGTTATTTGTATGATAACAAGTATTCCAACATGCCTTTCTTTAAACAGTTTACAGGTGGCGGCCCCAACAGTATGCGTGCATGGCCGCTGCGGAGTATCGGCCCCGGCTCCAGTTCGCTCGACCAGCGTACCGGCGGACGTAACCAGTTTTTTACACGCAGCGGTGATATGATTTTTGAATCGAATGCTGAATACCGTTACAATATCTGGAACATATGGCCCAACACACTTGTGCTGCGTGGAGCATTGTTTGTGGATGCAGGAAATGTGTGGAACTTCAGAAACAAAGCAAACCTTGGCAACGATACGGTTGTGTTTAAACTCAAAAATTTTTATCGTGATCTTGGCGTGAGTGTCGGTACAGGCTTTCGTGTTGATTTTGTTGGCTTATTCCTGATACGTTTTGATTTCGGATTACGTGTAAAAAATCCTTCGTATCCATTTGTTGAGAAAAATGATGGCTGGCGCATTCCGAAAACAAGTTTTCAGAATCTGTATGGAAAAAGAGAACAGGATCGTAACTGGCGCTACGAAAACTTCAATTTCTCATTGGGAATCGGTTACCCCTTCTGACAATTTTATCTCTCTCACCCACTCCAGTGTTTGTTCAAGTGTTCTTGCTTCATTCAATGTAAACTCTCCTATTCTGGTGCGGCAAAGTTTGCTGAGGTGCGCACCACAGCCCAATGCTTTTCCAAAATCATGTGCAAGACTCCTGATGTATGTTCCGGTTGAGCAAACCACCCGAAAACCAATGACAGGAAGATCAATACTTGTTATTTCAAATTCTTTGATGGTGACTGGTCTTGGGTCGAGCACCACATCAATTCCTTTTCGTGCAAGAACATAAGCCGGTTTCCCATCACGCTTAATAGCTGAATGTGTTGGAGGTACTTGCATAATGTCACCAACAAACTGTTTGGTGGTTTCTTCAATCAGTTCTTTTGTAACAAAGGAATAATCTTTCAAATTCTCCGGCTGGCTCTCCAGGTCGTAGGTTGGAGTTGTTGATCCAATAGTAATAGTGCCGGTGTATTCTTTTTCACGAGCCTGGTACTCATTGATCTTCTTTGTAAATTTTCCGGTGCAGAGAATCAGCAAACCAGTTGCAAGCGGATCAAGTGTACCTGCATGACCAACCTTTTTTATCCGGATGACATTACGGATTTTTGCCACCACATCAAACGATGTCCACTCCAAAGGTTTATCCACTAATAACACCTGTCCTTCTGCAAATATGTTTTGAGTTTCCTGTTTCATTGGCGGCAAAGGTAAGGAAGCTGAAATGAATGAATAATGGAGAATGAAAAATTGAAAGGCAACTTTACGGAGTTGTCAATACTGCAGTTTATGCAATGATTAATTATTATCCATACAAAATAAAAATCGGGACTCTTAAAGCGGATGAAATGAATATCTAAGTAAAATTCAGCGCTTTCAATTTTCAACTCTTATATCGCCTGTCTCGTCTTAATCTCGATATATTTATTAATTGTGTTCACTGTTACATTTTCAGGAGCTGTAAGAATACTTAATATACCTGCATTCTGCAGTTCTTTTACAATCAGCCTTTTTTCATGGGCGTATTTGCCGGCAATGGTTTTTACATACAGGTCTTCAATATCTTTTACATCTTTCACTGTTACGGTTTTTAGTTCAGTGTTTTCAAAAAACACCAGCAACAACAGGTGATATTTGGCTATGCGCTTGAGGTAAGCCATTTGCCGCTGCATACCTGTCAGCGATTCAAAATTGGTAAATAAAATAATTAAACTGCGTTGCTTAATACCTGCACGGATACGCATGTAGAGCATTTCAAAATCAGTTTCCAGAAAAGCAGTTTGCTGGTTGTATAAAATCTGCAGCACTTTTTCCAACTGAACAGGTTTGCGGTCGGCAGCAAGTACAGAACCCATTTTATTGCTGAACGTCATCAGGCCAAACCTGTCTTGCCGGTGCAATGCCACATTACACATAACCAGTGATGCATTAATGGCATAATCAAGCAGTGTTAAATCATTAAAAGGCATTTTCATCAGGCGCCCTTTATCAATTACACAATATACCTGCTGACTTTTTTCATCAGTAAATGAATTCACCATTAACGCACCTTTTCTTGCTGTTGCTTTCCAGTTCAGCGTTCTCACATCATCACCCTGCACATATTCCTTCACCTGTTCAAATTCCATACTGTGCCCGATCTTACGTAACCGCCTGTTACCGTTCTCCTTTGTCTGCACTGCTTCGGCATGCAGCTGGTACTTCCGCATCTGTATAAATGAAGGATAAACAGGCACCATACATTCTTCCGCACCTGTAAATTTCCGTTCAACCAATCCCAGCAGTGATTGAACAAACACCTGAACTGAACCAAAATGGTACTCACCTCTTTCAACAGGGCGGAGTTTATACAGCAATTCTTTTTCTTCGCCGGGTTTAAATGAAAGTTTGATAGAAAAATTCCGCTGCTGAAATTGTAAAGGCAGTTCATCAATTACTTCAGCATGTATTGAAAACGGGTAACGGTTTTCAATTGAAATCAAAACCGGGTTTTCATCGCCATTGCTTAACCGCTCCGGTAAATGACGTTTGATAACAGGTTTACGGTTTATTACAAACAGGAAAAACAAATCGGCTGCTATTGTTGCTGCAAGTACAAAGAAAAAAATGGTTGCCGGCGTTTCCAGTACAGGAAAAAAGAATGCAACTAAAAACAACGCTACACTGATGCCCAGCACCAGGAAAAAACGGTTGCTGAAATAAAGCGGCTTCAGCAAAAATTTTGCTGCCAGAAATAATATTGTACCTGCAAGAAGTATGAGCCAGAACATAATTATCTCGGTACTTCTAATGATTTAATAATACGGTCAATCAGTTCATCGGCAGTAATCCCTTCCATTTCCTTTTCAGGAGTGAGAATGATACGGTGGCGTAACACATGCGGTGCCACTTCAATAATATCTTCCGGTGTAATAAAATCCCTTCCACGCAAAGCTGCAAATGCTTTGGACGCTTTTACAATAGCAAGTGAAGCCCTTGGTGAAGCACCCAGAAACAGTGAAGGATTGTTTCGTGTTTCGTTTACAATTTTAGCAATAAACTCCAGCAGTTTTTGTTCTACAACAATCTGCCTTATTGTTTCCCTGTATAGTGCAATTTCTTCTGCTGATAATACTTTGCTGATCTCATTCAGCAAATGACGGTTATCGGCCTGGTGCTGGTTACTCAATATCATCACTTCTTCATCAAGAGACGGATAACCAACTTCAATCTTGAAAAGAAACCGATCAAGTTGTGCTTCGGGCAAACGGTAAGTACCTTCCTGGTCAATTGGATTTTGTGTTGCCAGCACCATAAAAGGTGAACGCATGGGATAAGTTGTTCCGTCAACTGTTACCTGCCTTTCTTCCATCACTTCAAACAAAGCCGATTGTGTTTTTGCAGGGGCACGGTTGATTTCGTCAATCAAAACAATATTACTGAACAACGGACCGGCCTTAAACTGAAAGCTTGCTTCCTTTGGATTAAACACCGAAGTGCCAAGTACATCACTCGGCATCAGATCGGGTGTAAACTGAATGCGTGAAAATTCAGCATCTATCAATTTGGCCATCAGCTTTGCAGATAATGTTTTTGCAACACCTGGTACACCTTCAATCAGTATGTGTCCGTCGGCAAGAATACCGGCAATCATCAGTTCTACCATCTGCTCCTGTCCCACTATCACCTTTCCTACTGCTTCACGTATCGTTGCAATGGCATTGTTCAGTTGCGAAAGATCGGTACGTTGCTCAAAGAATTGATTATCCATAATCATTTATTTTTTTAGAAAAATTTGAATCCTGTTATTTAAATTAAGCAGTTGTTCATCTGAAATTTTATCCGACTGCTGCAAGAGAATGATCTGTTCAAAAAGTTCTTTCACCTGGTTTTCAGCTACTCCGCTTTTCCGTGCAAGAGAAGAGAAAAACTCACTGTTTAGTTGTGATGTATTAAGATAATAATGCGACCGGATGTGTTCCATAAAAAAAGTAATCATCTTATCCGCAATATTATGATTGTCTTTTTTCTGCAGATAGAGACGGCCGATTGTTTCAACAAACGAAACACTGTCGTTATTATATTTTGGTTTCAATGGAACAGTGCGCTGCCTGCGTTTGCTTCCGAAAGCCACATAAAACAGGATGGCAGCAAGTGCAACAAAAAGCGCCCACTTCAGCATAGGATATTTCAGGAAAACTGTAAACATGGAAAATTCTTCATCGGGAATATTTCCTATGCGGTAATAATCATCCCAGTAAACTGCTGAACGGTCGGTCGAAGTATAACTGAAAACCTTTTCAAAATATTCTTTATTGTTGCCGGTAAGAAGGAAATAATTACTCATGGCTTCGGGATGCAGGTGAAGAAAGAACCGGCCCTTTCCATGAATGATAGAAATGTAATCCGGCGCACCTGAATCGTTCACGCCGAGTATTGCTGCACCTGCACTATCGGCCTTGATAAAACGCTCATTCATTGGAAAATAGAAATAACCATATTTTGCTTTTCCCTGCTGGGCCGAATCGCTCAGACTTACATTGGTCATACGCATCCTGTTATCACTGCCATTTGCAAATACACTGAAGATGGAGCCATACTGGGCAGCAATATTCAGTGTATCGAGCAGTTCTTCGCTGATGTATTCGGCCGAAATAAAAACCTGGTTACCGTTTTCAACATAACGCATCATCAGCTCCAGGTCATCAGTGGAAAGAAGTACATTTTTTGCAATGATAACATACAAGCCTTTTTTGTAGGTGAGTGAGTTATTGTAGTTTTTCTTAAAATCCTTTTTAACTGTTTCAACCCTGTCAATCCCGTATTTATGATTCAGCATATCGTACGCCACAAATGTTCCAAAAGGCTTGGTACTCTTTTTTGAATACGTATGGCGCATATCGGGCAGGCTCTGCTTGTTTTTATTACCCCTGCAGGCAGCAAAAGCAATCAATAAAAAAAACAAACCATATAGTGCAACCTTCATCATGCCTGCTTCATTTTTTGCTGAAACTGATCAAATTCACTTTTTACTGCATTGAACACTTGCTGTTCAATGGCAAAATCTCCATACCAGGCATATTCATAATGCAGTGTAATGCGTGCAAAATCATTTCTCAGATCCGGCTTCGACAGTTCTTTTACATACTGGTAATTTGTTTTATCGGGCGAAAGAATGAGCCATCCTCTTTCTGCAATTTTTGATAATGAGTGCAGGTATAAATAACGCACTGCAAGCCGGTAATTTCCTGAGCGTATTGCTGTATTTAACTGTTGTTCCAGGTATTGTTCATCAGTTACTGGCTCGTCTTCCAGTTCAATCCGTTTATTCCGGGTTGGTGATGTAAACAAACCTTTTTCTGAAAGGAAAAGACGATAGATAACAAACAGCACAACGCCAATGCCTATTGTCCAGAGAAGAAAACGGAAAAAGGGAAAATCGGGAGCTGGCTGCACAGGTTCTTCCACTTTTATATCAGGCGTTTTCTGTTGTGCCTGATAGGCCTTCAGTAAACTGTCAATATTTTTGCTGTAGCTGAAATCCTTTCTGTTGCGGAATGACCGGATACTGTCTGCCGGATAAACTGATTTGTTGACAAATAACATTGTATCAGTTAGAAAAGTTTCATCATCTTCTTCATCATCATATCCATCTTCTGTGTAGGTTGTATCAACAGTTGCAACAGTATCAACAACAACCTCCTGCGAATAAGCTAGGGGAAATAAACCAAATAAAAACAATATCAGCCAAACGACCCTCCTCATCATATCTGCGTTTTTATTTTTTCTTTGAGTAAAGATTTTTTTGCAATACGCTTTTCAAGCCTGATTGGATAAATAACAAAATACCAGATAATGAAAGCAAGTGAACAGGCAAGTATGGCAACACTTGTACTTGTAGTAATTGAAGTGTTTACGCTTTTATCATACGCATTTGAACTGAGCCGTGTAATATAACTTTCAAGGAAAGCCGCAGTGATGGTGATGGGTATAAGTGAAATACAAATCTTCATGGCATCTTTTGCTGCACGTTTAAAAGAAATCCATCGTGAAAATGTTCCGGGAAATAACAATCCCCATGCAAGAATAAAACCGGCACAGGCTTCAATGATCATTCCCGAAATTTCAAGTGTTCCGTGTATCCAGATGACCAGCACACTCTCCCAACCCAATCCTTTTGCAAAAAACATATACTGAAAACTGCCCAGCATAATACAGTTCTGAAAAAAGACAAGCATGGTTCCCAATCCTGTAAGTATTCCTCCGGCAATCATCAAAAAACCTACTTTAATATTATTGAAAGCAATGCGTACAAACATCGAAAAAGGACTTTCATCACTATACACACCGAAAGGGTCGCCTTTTTCAATATTTTCTTCCGTCATGGCTACATAGTTTTCACCCAGCACACCTTTTACAAAACCATCATCCTTTAAAGAAGAAAGAACAGCCATTGAAGTAAACAAAGCAAATGCAATAAACGTATAAAGCAACATGCGGTGATATTTCCTGAACATCAATGGCAACTCATACTGCCAGAATGTAAACAGGCGTGAAATACGCTGCTTTTTATTTTGATAAATTGTTTGATAAATACTTGCAGCAAGACTGTTAATCCAGCGTGTTACTTTGCTGTGCGGATAAAAAGTACGGGAATAAGAAAGATCATCCAGCAGTGTAATGAACCTGTCAGCCGTTTGATCAGGATCTTCAGTTTGCAGATATTGGTATTCATTCCATTTCTGCGCATTTCGTTTAATAAAAAGTGCTTCCCGCATAGTTGAGTTATACGTATGAAAATAGCAAGTAATTTTTAATTACAATTCATTTACTTCGATTAATTGTTTTATTTTACAAACAGAAATTTCAGCATGCCCGATGTACTGATCAGCACCCCGTTTAATATTTCACTTGAGTTTGAAATAGCTCCCTTTCATAAAAGGCTTTTTGCTTATTTTATTGATTTAACCATTTGGGTTATTTATGCCCTGCTCATGCGGCAGTTATTGTATAACGGCCTGCAACTGGAAGGCGATTTTGTTCTTGGGCTTGACATTCTGCTTGTATCTGTTCCGCTGCTCTTATACCATCTTGTATGTGAAATTGCTTTTCACGGGCAAAGTATAGGTAAAAAAGCAATGGCAATAAGAGTAATGAGTACTGAAGGTGGCGATCCTGCCATCAGTCAGTACTTTCTCCGCTGGTTTTTCAGAGTGTGGGAATGGCCGCTGATTTTTTCATTTGTATTTCCCGGTTTGTATATACTCATTCAATTAATATACGTTGGATTTTTTGGCATTGTTGTAGTGATTATTATTGCAGTCACCAGAAAAAACCAGCGGCTGGGCGATTTAGCTGCAGGAACAGCAATTGTGAGTACAAAAATCAATACTTCCATTCACGATACAGTGTTTATGGAAATAACACAGAAAGATTATAAAGTACAGTTTCCTGAAGTATTAAAATTAAGTGACAGAGATATTAACACGATTAAATCTGTATTAACACAAACGTATAAAACCAAACGGTACGATACAGCACACCGTATTGCAGGACGCATTAAGCAGGTGCTGAATATTCACAGTAACCTGGAAGTGGATATGTTTCTGGAACAACTGATTGCCGATTACAATTACCTTGCAACAAAGGAATAAAAAAAGCCGCAAGCGGCTTTTTTTTATTTATAAGAAGTTAATGCAGCCCGCCTGATGCACCAATTGCTCCAACAAGAACAACTACAAATATTATGTATGCCAGAATACCTAAAGCCTGCAATACAATTCCTACGATGGCGCAGATACGGCCAACCTTTAGGTTATTGTAAGATGCCTGGCTGTACATGCCGGGATTTGCTTCATAAAGTGCAAGATCTTTTTTGGCCATTACCAATGCAATAATGCCGGTAATAAAACAAATTACAATTGATAAAATACCCAGTACTAAAACTGTAGTTGCGTTTGGAAGCGGAGGTTGAACCTGATTGTTTTGCTGATCCATAAAGTTTGGTTTTGATTGAAAAGTGTTTATTATTTAAAATCTTTGATCATTGAAAAAATCCAGATCATATACGCCGCATAAAACACAACAAACAGCGACGAAACAACAATACCAATAATTGAGCAGATTCTTCCTGTTTTGGTATTGTTATAAGATGATTCGCTGTAAACACCGGGATTGTTTGCGTATAAAGACATGTCTTTATTCGCCATTACAACTCCAATAATTCCTAATACAAACCCAATACCGCAAATAACTATTGACAGAATACCTAACACAAGAGATACAGTAGCATTAGGGAGCGGTGGTTGTACGTTTTGATTAGGTGTTAAATAATCCTGTTGCTGATTTGTTTCCATCAATTAGAAGTTTTGGCTTGTAAGTACTTTGTAAATATAATGCACAGCGATAATTAATGCACAGAAAATATACATCCAGGTAAGAACGACTGTTCCTTTTTTGAATCTGAATTTCAACTGCAGAGCAAGAAAAACAAACATAATAAGTATAGGAATAGCTGCCGGGTATAACTGCAAACTTTCAGCCATATTGCCCTTTAACATTGAAATATAACTCCGCTGCAAACCACACCCCGGACAATCCATCTGCATCAGCTTCTTACTCGGGCAAGTGACCATATGCCCTTCCATAAAATGAATGGCCCTGGAATAAAAATCGGTCAGTAAGAAAAACAGCATCATCAAACTTACTATGTGTGAGCATATTTTTAAAATAAAAAGCACAACAAATGTTGTGCTTTTGTTCTTTTGTATTTGATGGCTTAATAAGCCAGTGCAAACAAAACTCTTTGCTTTGATGGTTTTCCGGTGAGAATACAAGTTCCTTCATGCTGCTCACCATCCAAAGGAATACAACGGATAGTTGCTTTTGTTTTTGCTTTAATTTCTTCCTCGGTTTCAGCAGTACCATCCCAATGTGCCGAAACAAATCCGCCTTTGTTTTCTAAAATATCAACAAACTCATCCCAGGTATCTGCTTTGGTTATATGTTCATCCCGGTATTGTTTTGCTTTTTCAAAAATATGCAGCTGAATTTCGTCGAGCAATGTTTTTACATAATATGCCAGCCCATCCATACTTGCTGAATGTTTCTGTTTTGTATCTCTGCGGGCAATTTCAACCACATTGTTACTTAAATCCCTTGGCCCGATTGCAATTCGAACAGGCACTCCTTTCAATTCATACTCGGCAAACTTCCAGCCCGGCCTTACATTGTCCTGATCATCATATTTAACCCTGATGCCAAGATCTTTCAGGTTTTGAATTATTTCGGTAACCTTATTATCAATAGCACCTTTTTCCACATCATTTTTGAAAATCGGTACAATTACAACCTGCAGCGGTGCAATTTTAGGAGGAAGAATTAAACCTTGGTCATCACTGTGTGCCATCACCAGCCCACCTATCAGCCTTGTGCTTACACCCCAGCTTGTAGCCCACACATATTCGAGTTTATTTTCCTTATCACTGAACTTTACATCAAATGCTTTGGCAAAATTCTGCCCGAGAAAATGCGATGTACCTGCCTGTAAAGCTTTGCCATCCTGCATTAATGCCTCAATGCAATATGTATCCACAGCACCTGCGAAACGTTCATTGGCTGTTTTAACTCCTTTAATTACCGGAACAGCCATCCACTCTTCAGCAAACTGAGCATATACATCCAGCATCTTTCTTGTTTCTTCCACGGCCTCTTCAGGAGTTGCATGAGCAGTATGGCCTTCCTGCCACAAAAATTCAGCCGTACGGAGAAACAATCTTGTACGCATTTCCCAACGAACAACATTGGCCCACTGGTTTACAAGAATCGGAAGATCACGATAAGACTGAATCCAGTCTTTGTATGTATTCCAGATAATTGTTTCAGATGTTGGCCGCACAATCAATTCTTCTTCAAGCTTGGCTTCAGGGTCAACAATAATACCAGTACCATCAGGGTTATTCTTCAACCTGTAGTGTGTAACCACAGCACACTCTTTTGCAAAACCTTCCACATGGGCTGCCTCTCTGCTGAGAAAACTCTTGGGTATGAAAAGCGGAAAATAGGCATTTACATGCCCGGTTTCTTTAAACATTTTGTCTAACTGATCACGCATGTTTTCCCAAAGTGCAAATCCATAAGGCTTAATTACCATACAGCCTCTTACTGCTGAATAATCAGCCAATCCTCCTTTTAAAATCAGATCGTTATACCATTGCGAATAATCCTGTTCTCTTGAAGTAATTGCCTCTGCCATTGTTAATTTTCTTTATGAAATGTTTACCATTAATTTAACAGCCAAAACACAATTCAGCACGTCTTATGGCTTGTTCTTTGTTGCTATAAAATAGTTATTTACACGAAGTTGCAAAAGTAGTAACTTCACATTACAAACCTAAATTCTAAAATTATGGGAACACGTATTTTACTCTTTGCTTTAGCACTGGCAGGTTTTAGTTCCTGTGCAACATACCGAACAGGACAAACCCCGGATGATGTATATTATTCACCTGCAAGGGAAGTAAATACATATGCTACTGTTGACAGAGATGAAGATAACAGGCTTTCGTACAACGACCGCAATCTGGAAGACCGCCGTTTACGTCAGCAAATCCGTGATCCCCGTCTCCGCTATTATGAAGATTATTACTGGGATTCTCCCCGCTACGGTAGTTGGGGCTGGAATACATGGAATAGTCCTTACAATACATGGGGCTGGAATAATTATAATTACTGGGGTTCTGGCTACGGATGGAATAATTATTATGGACACGGTGGTTACTATAACAACTATTGGGGATATGGTTACAAAGGATATCCCAATTATATAATTATACCCGGAGGTAACAACCTGATTGTTGTTGCCGGCCCCGGAGCTCCTTCTCACAGCAGCAGTTTTCGTTATTCTTCACCTGTACAACGTTTTAGTAACGCCAGCTCAAACTTTTTTAACGGAAAAACAAATTCAGGTAACAACGGCGGACGTTATTTCAACAACTCAAACAGTGGCGGAAGAACAGGATTCTTTGGCGGAGGAAGCAATAACAATTCATCCTCTAACTCCAACTGGAATACCGGCTCATCATCATCTTCTTCTTCAGGAACAAGCACTCGTTCCTACAGTGGCGGCTCGTCTTCATCTTCGGGCAGCAGTAGTAGCAGCAGCAGTTCTTCTTCAGGAAGCAGTTCATCAGGTAGTTCTGCAGGTGGCCGTCGTAATTAAAGGTGTTTGATTTTAAAGAAATTCCACAAATAACCATTTTATGAAAAAAATTTTCATAGCAGTTATTGCTATGTGTTCACTACAGCAAATTCAGGCGCAGGATGTTTTTGATGCATTACGCTATTCTTACCAGCCCGTTACAACAGGTTCTGCCCGTATTCAGGCAATTGGTGGTGCAAATATTTCTTTGGGTGGAGATATCAGTTCTGCCTTTATTAATCCGGCAGGTTTAGGTCAATTCAAAACAAACGAAATTGTATTAAGCCCGGGGTTTAATCTCAACTCCGACAAAATGCTTTACAATGATAAAACCACTACCGGAAAGAAAAACAAAATGAATTTTGGGGCAAGTGGTATTATCTTAAGTTGGGGCAGCCGTTTTAATGAAAATGCAAGCAGCACAATGTCTTTTGCCATTAACAGAGCTGCAAACTATAATTCCGGTTTTTCTTATGGCGGGCGCAACCTGAACAGTTCCTATTCATTTAAATGGATTGAGGAAATTGATAACAGCAACGCATCCAGTATTGATGATATCAGAAAAAAATTCCCTCTGGGTGCCAGCCAGGCGTACGAGTCTTATTTATTGGATCTTGATTCTTTGGGACGTTTGTTCTCGTATGCAAGCACCGATAAAAATCTTGATCAGCAGTTTTCTTATCAAACAGCAGGCGGCATGACGGAAGCTGCTTTTGCAATGGCATGGAACAGGAACAATAAGTTTTTGTACGGTATTACAATCGGCATTCCGATCATTAATTATGAGCGAAAAACGACTGTAACAGAAAAAGATGGAACAGGCAATACCAATAATGATTTCGAGAGTTTTATTTTCACCGAAAATCTTAAAACGACCGGAACGGGCTTTAATGCCAAACTTGGTTTGATTTTTAAACCTGTTGAATATTTCCGTATCGGATTAACCTTTCACTCTCCTTCCCTTATTTCTCTGAAGGATGTAACAGATGCCAGTGTTACAAGTAATATTGAAAACCTGGCGAAAAGGCTAAACAACGATCCCAACAAACCAACTTCTTACACTTATAATACTTACGACATTAACAGCGAAGCAGGTATCAACGGAAGTGAAAATATTTACAATTACCAGCTTACCACACCCTGGAAACTGGGAGCAAGTTTATCGTACGTTTTTCGTGAAATAAACGACGTTACAAAACAAAAAGCATTTATTACCGGCGATTTTGAACTGGTAAACTACAAAGCAATGTCGTACAGCAGCAGTGAAAATGTTCCCGACCCGGGCGAAGTAGAATACTTTAAAGGTTTAAACACTTCAATTGACGACACGTATAAAATGACCTTTAATGCAAAGATTGGGGGTGAATTGAAATTTGAAACAATTATGGTTCGTGCAGGTTTTAACTACATGGGCAGTCCTTTCAGTAAAGACTTCATTGGAGATTCGGATATTAAGGGATGGAGAATGACTCCCAGCCTTGGTATTGGCTATCGAGATAAAGGAATGTTTCTGGATTTAACGTATGCTCACAGTTTTGGAAGAAGTTTTCACGTGCCTTACACTTTATCTAATCCCAACTATTCTTACCCGTATGCAAAAGACAACTATTTCAACGGACAGATTGTTGCAACAGTTGGATTTAAGTTTTAAGCAACTGAATGAATATATAACAAGAGCGGATCAGTACTGATCCGCTCTTGTTATATATTCATCTGTCCATTTTATCATTTCATTTGTTTGCGAAGGATGAAACCATTTTATTTCATCATCTCTTCTGAACCATGTTAACTGTCGCTTGGCATAATGCCTTGTGTTCTGTTTAATTTTTGCCACCGCATCGTCCAGGGTTAATTTACCATCAAAATAATCAAACAGCTCCCTGTACCCTACTGTTTGCAATGCATTGAGATGACGAAGATGATAAACTGATTCAGCTTCTTTGAGCAAGCCCTCTTTCATCATCTGGTCAACCCGCAGGTTGATCCGGTCATACAATTCTTCCCTTGGTAAATCAAGCCCGGTTTTTATAATATTGAAATTCCTTTTTTGTTTAATTCCCTTCTGGTAAGTGATGATAGACTGTCCTGTTTGCATCAACACTTCCAATGCACGCATCAGCCGTTGCGGATTTTGCATTTCGCCCGATGCTGCATACAAAGGATCAAGTTTCGCAAGTTGATGCTGCAGCCATTCAATCCCGTTTTCTTTGTATTGCCGTTTCAATTCATTTCTGATATCATCAGCAATAGCAGGTATTTCATCCATCCCCTCGCAAAAGGCTTTGATGTACAACCCGGTTCCGCCAACCATTACAGCAACATCATGTTTTTCAAAAATCTGTTCAACTGCCTGCAATGCATATGTTTCAAATATTGCAGCAGTCATTTCATCCTGTACAGAATGTGAATGAATGAAATGATGCTTTATCAATTGTAATTCTTCTGTTGCAGGCTTTGCAACACCAATTGATATTTCCCTGAAGCATTGTCTTGAATCGGCTGAAATAATTTCTGCAGAAAAATGTTGTGCCAGCTGAATGGATGCTGCTGTTTTACCAACAGCGGTAGGCCCAACAATAAGAATAACTGTTTTGTGCATATACGGATGAGTTTGTACAGAACTCAACTGTATGTTTATTTTATTGAACAATATAATGACTAAAACACCCGTCAGGCCAGTGAGCCGACGTAACGTTAAAACGCAGCATCATCTTCTTCTGTTCCTTCTTCTTCTTCACCTCCCGTACCTTCTTCTTCTTCCCCTTCCTCACCAAAACCATCGCCTACTGAACTGAGATCATATTTCTCTTCCACTTCAGCAAGTTTATCACCAACAAGACCTTTCGTTCCGTACTGGCTCGGAGCTATACCTTCACTGCGAACAGAACAGGGATAAGTAAGCTTTGGATTTTCATCTTTACTCACATTGATCAATTCAACCAGGAACGTCCAGTTTTTATTAAAATCATACACATAAATAAACTTCTGGTTGGGTTCACGTATTTCGCTTCCCACAGTTGTTTCTTCCATCAGCAAAGGCTCTGCCTTGTACTGCTTTTCATATTTCTCCAGTGAAATTTCCCGTCCACGCTGCCAGTGATCATTACTGCGGTGAAATGTTGCCTTGTGTTTGGTATCAAACTCAAAAGCCTTTAATATCACCTCATGCAGTTGCCGGAAATTCTGCGTATGTTTTATTGCAACATCCCTGTAAACCGCATCATCATCTTCCCAATATATCCTGAAACGTAAAACAGCCATAAATCAATTTGAAGTGAATAATCTGGGATCTGAAAAAGTAAAACAACCGTTCAGTCAAATCCCATTGACAAAAATAGATTTATTCCCTCACAGGAACAAGATTTACTTCCCTTGCTTTTTGGAGCATAAAAGCAAAAGCAGCTTCATACGTATTTTCGATGTGCCCGTCGAGAATAGCATCTTTTATAGCTGTTTTAAGATCGCCAACTACTTTTGATGGAGGAACATGAAAGGTTTGCATAATCATTTCTCCTGTAATTGGCGGCTGCCATGTACGGATGTGATCTTTTTCTTCCACTTCACGGCAACGCATACGCACCATTTCAAAATTCTGCAGGTAACGTTGCACCTTTTGCTGATTTTTGGAAGTAATATCTGCATTACATAACAACATCAACGCATCAAAATCATCTCCTGCATCAAACAATAACCGGCGGATGGCACTATCGGTAATATTTTCCTTTGTTAAGCAAATGGGGCGTAAATGCAGCTCAACCAGTTTTTTCACAAACTTCATCTTTTCATTTAACGGAAGTTTGAGTTGCGTAAAAATTTTCGGCACCATTCTTCCTCCCACCACTTCATGCCCATGAAACGTCCAGCCATGCCCCTGCTCAAAACGTTTGGTTGCAGGCTTGCCAATATCATGCAGAATAGCAGCCCAGCGCAACCACAAATCAGTTGTATGTTCAGAAATATTATCCAGCACCTGGATGGTGTGATAGAAATTGTCTTTGTGCCCTTTTCCATCAATGTATTCGGCACCTGCAAGATCAACCATTTGCGGAAAAATGATTTTCAGCAAACCACTTCTGTACAGTAAATCAAACCCAACCGAAGGCTTTGGACTCAACACAATTTTATTCATCTCATCAGCAATGCGTTCTTTCGAAACAATGCGGATGCGGTCTGCATGTTCAATAATACCCAGCCATGTTTCAGTTAAAATGGAAAAGCCCAATTGCGAAGCAAAACGTATGGCACGCATCATACGCAGGGGATCATCGCTGAACGTTGTTCCCGGATCCAGAGGTGTACGGATGATTTTCAGGTTTAAATCTTCCACACCATGAAACGGATCAACCAGTTGTCCGAAGTCGTGTTTGTTTAAGCTGATTGCAAGTGCATTGATGGTAAAGTCTCTCCGCTTCTGATCATCTTCCAGCGTACCGGGTTCCACTTCGGGTTTGCGTGAATGAGCTGCATAACTTTCTTTTCTTGCACCTACAAACTCCACTTCAAAACCATCAACTTTAATATTGGCGGTACCAAAGTTTTTAAAAAAAGCAACCTGCGGCTGAGGAGTAAAACGTGCAGCTACTTCGTGTGCAAGAGCAATACCATCGCCTACGCAAACACAGTCAATATCTTTACAATCCCTTTGTAATAATTTATCTCTTACAAAACCACCCACAAGGTAACAGGGTACATTCAGTTGCTGCGCACATTCGCCAATCACCTGAAGTAATTCCAGTTCCTTCTTTGTACAATCAATCATCATAGCTGCAAAAATACGGAAGCAAAAATATGTTTGATGTAAGAAGTACTGTTACTCATCCTGATCCCCCTCCAGCAAGGATGACCAACGAGGCAACTCATTCATCACCCATTACTTTCTCATACAGCTTCATTACCGCTGCTGCAGTATTTGCATTTGAAAATTTCAGGGCATGCTGCCAACCTTTTTCAACCTGCCTCTTTACAAGTTCTTCATCACTTAAAATGAGTTTCATTTGTGCAGCAATTTCCTCCGGGCTTTCGGGGTTAACATAAAAAGCGCCCTCTCCGCCTGCTTCGGGTAAACATGATACGTTAGAAGTAATAACAGGAATACGGCTCCACAATGCCTCCAGAACAGGAATACCAAAACCTTCAAACACCGAAGGATAAATCATAGCCGTTGCAAGCTGGTAGATGGCAGGAAAATCAACTGCCGATTGAAAGCTGGGCGAAAACTTTGCCGTTTTGGTATCTGATAAAAAAATAACTTTTTCGTGTATGTTGTTGAGGTAAGTAAAATCTTTCACCTGTTGTTTGTATGCCGATCCGTTGCCGATTACCACCAGCGGAATGGTTATCTCATCGCCTGCAAGCTGAATGGCCTTGCAGATATTCAACAGGTTTTTCCGTTCAATGATTGATCCCACATAAAGAAAAAACCGATCGGGTAACTGGTAATGTTCTTTTACTCTTTGTAAGGTACTTTCCGGCACACGCTCACCAAACGCAGGGTTGCAGCTTTGGTAGCACACTTCTATTTTACCTGCAGGTATGTTGTAGAAATCAATAATATCCTGTTTTGTCTGGTTGCTGATAGCAATTATTTTATCAGCATGTTCGCAGGCATACCTGAATTTCTTTGTATAAATTTTTCTGTCAACAGCTTTGTATTGTTGAGGATAACGTTCATGAATTAAATCGTGAATGGTTACAACAGATTGAATGCCTGTTTTGTGCAGATTTACCGGTATTTCATGGCTCAGCCCGTGATACAGATCAATGTTGTGTTTCTTTAAATCCTTCTTCACCCAATTGCTTCTCCATACAGATGAAAGTTTCTTCATCAAAAAAGAAGAAGGCTGCACTTCCGTTACATTCTTTACATCATCAAAATAAAATAAAGAAGAGGGCTTCGGGTTAAAAAGGTAATACTGATGCTGCGGAAAACCGGCAGCAAGCGACCGTATTAATGTGCGGCTGTAATGCCCCAAACCTGTTTGATTGTGATATGCACGCTTGGCGTCGAATCCTATATTCATCGCCGGCAAAGTTGCGAAATAATATGCAATGGTGAGCGGGCAATTGTGAATGCTGCATGGTGAATGAGTTACCGGAGTGCATTTGGGCGAATAGGATTACCGGATGTTGAAGAGCTTGCGTGGCAACAGGCGATGCTTAATAAACGGAAGCTGGTATCATAAAAAATAAATTGAGCCTCCGCAATTCACGATTGACTAATTTCGCAGCAAATTTGAAATATGGAACTGAAAAATCTTATACTCGAAGCATGGGCAAATCGTGAGCTTCTGAAAAACAATCAATACAGTGATGCTGTACGTGCAGTAATTGAAGAAGTGGATAAAGGCCGTTTACGTACTGCTGAACCCACCGAACATGGCTGGCAGGTAAACGAATGGGTGAAACAGGCTATTCTCCTGTACTTTGGTATTCAGCAAATGCAAACATGGGATGTGGCTCCCTTTGAGTTTTACGACAAAATGTTACTCAAAAAGAATTATAAAGAACTGGGCGTTCGTGCCGTTCCTCATGCTGTGGCAAGATATGGTGCGTACTTAGCTAAAAACGTTGTGCTGATGCCAAGCTATGTAAACATTGGTGCGTATGTTGATGAAGGCACAATGGTTGATACATGGGCAACCGTTGGAAGCTGTGCACAAATTGGTAAAGGTGTGCACCTGAGCGGTGGCGTTGGTATTGGCGGCGTGCTTGAACCGTTGCAGGCAAGCCCTGTAATTATTGAAGATGGCTGTTTCATTGGCAGCCGTTGTATTGTGGTGGAAGGTGTGATTGTTGAAAAAGAAGCCGTACTGGGTGCAAACGTGGTGTTAACCAAATCAACAAAGATTATTGATGTAACCGGACCTGTTCCTTTTGAAATGAAGGGACGTGTACCTGCACGCAGTGTGGTTATTCCGGGTTCTTATACCAAACAGTTCCCTGCAGGCGAATTTGGCGTAGGCTGTGCTTTGATCATTGGTCAGCGTAAACCAAGCACCGATTTAAAAACCAGCTTAAACGATGCATTGAGAGATTTCAATGTAAGTGTGTAACAAACACACAACCCCGCACTTGTTTTCATGAAAGAACAAAGTAAAACCATCAGCAGGCTTTCTTTAGCCGGTGTTATGATTACGCTGATCGGCTCTTTATTCTTTTCAACCAAAGCAGTGATTGTAAAATATGCTTTTCGTGAAACGGCAGTTGATGCCGTTTCTCTTTTAGCATTACGCATGTTGTTTTCCCTCCCCTTTTATTTACTCATGGCATGGTTTGCCAGCAGTAAAGAACAGCAAAGCAAATTAACAGCACGGCAATGGTTCTATCTCATGCTCATGGGCTTGTTTGGCTATTACCTCAGCAGCTATTTCGATTTTGCCGGACTGAAATATATTTCTGCCGGTATCGAACGGCTCATTCTTTTTCTTTATCCCACTTTTGTTTTACTTATTAATGCATTTGTGTTTAAAGAAAAAGCAAACAAAATGCAGTGGATTGCGGTGGCCCTTACATACACAGGCATCATACTCGCTTACATTGGCGAGCTTTCTATTTCAAAAGACAGCCCCGGCTTTTTTCTTGGCAGTATTCTTATCTTTCTCTGCTCGCTCACTTTTGCTGTTTATATAGTTGGCAGCGGCAGAATGATTCCCATTGTGGGTGCCACAAAGTTTACAGCCTATGCCATGTTGTTTTCAACCGCAGGAGTTTTTCTGCATTTTATCATTGCAGGAAATTACAGCATACTGCACAGCGGCAGTTCCTTTGTTTGGTATGGTTTGCTTATTGCAATTGTTGCAACAGTTATTCCAAGCTGGCTGGTATCGTCGGGTACAAAAAGAATCGGCTCAAATAATGTAGCCATCATTTCCACCATTGGCCCTGTATCAACCATACTGCAGGCTCATTTTATTTTGGGCGAACCAATCTTTGCTGCACAAATTGCCGGCACAATCCTCATTGTGATTGGTGTGCTGTTGCTTGGATGGAAACAGGTTGGTAAACCTGAACAATAAATGAATTTACATTTTCTCATTTCTTTTTTTCCCTTTACATTTGCAGCCCTGAATGCCCAGGTGGCGAAATTGGTAGACGCACTGTGTTCAGGTCGCAGCGTTCGCAAGGATGTGCTGGTTCGAATCCAGTCCTGGGCACTCAAAAAAAGGCTTCACAATTGTGAAGCCTTTTTGTTTTGTACATCCCTGCCCGGTAATGCCAGGCAATACGTTTTTGCGGGGTAAGCTGGCTATGTGTGCCGGCTTTGTGCCGAAGCCTGTCCCACAATAAAGGCGGGCAATCTGTATGAATGCGATGATGATTGTACTTCGCAGCGATGATAAAAATTACAATATCGTTTCATCACTCCCCGGCTTCTTCCCTTCTTCCACATACTCCAGTATATCGCCGGGCTGACAGTTTAATACCCTGCAGATTGCTTCCAGCGTGCTGAAACGTACAGCTTTTGCTTTTCCTGTTTTTAAGATGGACAGGTTCGACAAGGTAAGATCAACTTTCTCTGAAAGCTCATTCAAACTCATCTTACGCTTCGCCATCATTACATCTAAGTTTACAACTATTGCCATGCTTAAACAGTTAAATCGTTTTCGTTTTGAATATCCACGCCTTTTTTGAAAATAGTGGCAATAATATACACTACAGCCCCCATTAAAATGAATGCCTGACTGTCGGCCCAGAATTGATTCAGGTTGTCGGGCACAAAACCGTGATGCATTAAATTTTTAACTAACTGCCGGGCAATGTAACTCAACAGCCCGATTGAAAGGGTATAATAACTGATTTGTGAAATTTGTTTTGAAACAAACACATTGAACGGCTTTGACAAATCCATTTTGTGCATCAGCCTGATAACGATGTAAAACAAATAAGCTTTTAAAAATGAAATGATCAGGATAAAGCTATAGATGCCGAAAAAGGAGAACCGGCTTTCTTTATACATTTGAAGTAAGTCCAGCTTTTGATAAAGATTCTGAACAAATGCAGGCTTGTACAAACTGAAAAAGAAATTTACAATTAAGCCTCCTGCTTCAATAGATAAGCCTACGAAAATGACCCAGGCTACAACATATAAGCCCCAAAAAACGAAGTTGTTTGTTTTTGACATAATGGTTTAAATTTTAAAATCATGTCGCAAACATAATACTATTTATTGAAAAACAATAAATATTTTTTAATTAAACATTATTATTTGATGAATAAAGGATAAAGACTTTTTTGCATGGTTTTCTTTCAGAGATGCTTTTGACTCCTTTTGGGTTCCCCTATCGGTTGTGTCTCCCGCAGCCGAAACGATCAACTAATTAAAACCAGATTCGCTCTATGCGGTGAATGATGGCGATTATCAAAACAATAAACGCCAACACATTGTATTTGATGTTTAATGAATCAGTTTCTGATTTGGCACCCTTTCTTAAATACTTAACCGTATTCAGTATAAAGAAAAATAAGCCGGTGAAAAGAATAAACAGTATGAGAAAATTAAAAAACATGAATTACTTGTTTATCGTTAATAAGAGTTTTAGTTCTCCGGGTTTCGGTTGGTGAGGACACCAGCCGATAAGAAGAATCATTGAAACAATTTCATTTCTTCAATTGCTTTTACAAACTCAACATTTAGTTTCCAATAATATCCTTCTGGCTCTTCACGACCCGTTGCAAGTAACAGCCACCATTGATCGTATGGAAAATTTTCGGTGTTACGTTCTATATTTAATTCCTGCGCAACAGCTTTCGCCAACGAACCAAAAACCAAATTAACCTGGCGTATATTGACATCTGTTTTTTGTTCAATCATTGCAGGGCAAGCTTCATGAGCCGGACTTGTATAAATGGATTTTAATACAGCCTTACGACGTTCATTTAACACTCCATCAGCTTTTAATGCTTTTATGTAATCGCTTTTAGATATTTCCATAACAATACTTTAATTAAAAAAGATTTTATTAATGTAACAAACTTTCCATGAAAGCACCATGCCCAAAAAAATCAATTCATTATTTCATTCGCTATCATCTCTGCCTGTTTCAGCACCGTTTCTGTTGCCAGCATTTGCATATCAGGAGGATAACCAAACTTTCTTAAAATTCTTTTTACCGCCACTTTCAGTTTTGCTTTTACACTTTCTTTAATCGTCCAGTCAATTGATGCATTTTGCCTGATGGTTTCTGTAAGCACCACAGCAAGTTCTCTTAACTTATCCTGCTGCATTAATTCTCTTGCACTGTTGTTGTTAGCTACTGCAGTATAAAAAGCATATTCAAAATCGGTTAAGCCCATGTGTTTAGCTTCATTATCTGTTTCAACAATGTCTTTACTCAGGTTAATCAGCTCTTCAATGACTTCTGCTGCTGTAAGTATTTTGTTATGATATTTCTTAATAGAGTTTTCGAGCATTTCTAAAAATGTCCGGCTTTGAACAAGGTTCTTTTTGGCTCTCGATTTTATTTCATCGTTCAGCAATTTCTTCAACACTTCCAATGCAACGTTTTTATGTTCCATTTCTTTCAGCTCCATTAAGAACTCTTCTGAAAGAATAGAAATATCAGGTTTCTTAATCCCTGCTGCATCAAAAACATCAATCACCTGTTCCGATACCAATGCTTTATCGATTACCTGACGGATAGTGCTTTCTATTTCTTCATCTGTTCTTCCAGAACCTGTACCGTCAAACTTTGCCAATCTTGCTTTAACTGCCTGGAAAAACGAAACTTCATCTTTTACATCCATTGCCTGGTCGTGCGGAATAGCAATGGCAAAAGCCTTTGACAAGGATGTTACTTCGTTAATGTATCGTTTCTTTCCATCTTCTAATCCAAGAATATGTTCTTCGGCTGCAAGTATCAGCGATAGTTTCTTTGATGTTTCAGCTTCAAAATAACTTTCGTATTCAAAACCATGATACATCTGCGAAACAACTTCCAGTTTCTCCAGCATTAACTCCACAGCCTGTTCCTGTAATATGGTTGGATCGCCCTTGCCACCTGCATCAGAGTAAAACGACAAAGCCTTTTTCAAGTCGGATGCTATACCAAGATAATCTACAATTAAACCACCCGGTTTGTCTTTGTACACACGGTTTACCCTGGCAATGGCCTGCATCAGGTTATGTCCTTTCATTGGCTTATCAATGTAAAGGGTATGCATACTGGGCGCATCAAAACCTGTTAACCACATATCCCGTACAATCACCAATTGCAATTCATCATCAGGATTCTTCATTCTTTCAGCTAAGACTCTTCTTTGTTCTTTGGTTGTATGGTGTTTAGATATTACAGACCCATCGGATGAAGCTGAAGTCATGACAACTTTTATTACACCTTTATTCAAATCGTCCGAATGCCATTCTGGTTTCAAAGCTTTTATTGCTTCGTATAAATCAGCTGCAATTCTGCGGCTCATACATACAATCATTGCCTTGCCTTCAAACACTTCCTGTCTTTGCGCAAAATGTGTAACAATATCTTTCGCAATATTCTTTATCCTGTTTTCACTGCCAATCAAAGCTTCCAGCTGCGCCCACTTGGCTTTTGCCTTTTGTGTATTGGTTAAATCTTCCTGGTCAAGATCTTCATCCAGTTCTTCAACCAGGTGCTTACCCTCTTCGCTCAGGTTTACTTTTGCCAAACGGCTTTCGTAATAAATACGAACTGTTGCACCATCTTCAACCGCCTGGGCTATATCATAAATATCAACATAGTTGCCAAACACTGCAGGCGTGTTTACATCTGTATTTTCAATGGGTGTTCCTGTAAAACCCAGATATGTTGCATTGGGTAATGCATCCCGCATGTATTTAGCAAAGCCGTACACAATTTTTTTACCTACAACATTCCCCTCACCATCTTTTGCATCAATGGTCTTTGCTTTAAAACCGTACTGTGTCCTATGAGCTTCATCTGCTATCACCACAATATTCTTTCTGTCGGAAAGTAATTCGTACACATTGCCTTCTTCCGGCTGAAACTTTTGAATAGTAGTAAACACCACACCTCCCGAAGCCACTTTCAATAACTCTTTCAATTGGTTTCTGTCGTCGGCCTGTACAGGATCTTGCCGCAGCAATTGTTTGGATGCAGCAAATGTATCAAAGAGCTGATCGTCCAGATCGTTACGATCGGTAATAACAAGAATGGTTGGGTTATCTAAAGCCAGCACTATTTTTCCTGTATAGAAAACCATCGACAATGATTTTCCGCTGCCCTGTGTATGCCAAACCACACCGCCTTTACGGTCACCAACAGGTTGCTTTTTAACGCCGGGCAAACCATAACTCTCAGGCGATTCCATCAGCATACTTAAAGGGGTTTCCTTTTCTAAGGAATAACCGGTTGCTCTTAACGTTGACTCAACTGCACGGTTTACAGCATAGTATTGATGATATGCTGCTAATTTTTTAACGGTTGAAATAGTTGTAATGCCTGTTGCGGCATCTTCCTTTTTCGATTTTTCAAACACAATAAAATGACGGATTAAATCAAGCAGGGTTTCTTTGTTCAGCATGCCCTGTATTAACGTTTCTAACTGGCTTACAAGGTGCGATGCTTCTGCTTTACCATCGGCTGACTTCCATGCCATGTACCTGCTAAGACCTGCTGAAATGGAACCTGCTTTCGCTTCCAGCCCATCAGATATAACCACAAAGCCATTGTAAGTAAACAGACCCGGAATTATGGCTTTATAGGTATCTATTTGTTTGTACGCTGATTTAATGGTTGTGTTTTCGTCTGCCGCATTCTTTAATTCTATTACCACTAACGGGATTCCATTTACAAACAGCATTACATCAGGCCGTTTGTTGTTCCCGTTTTCGATGATGGTGAATTGATTGGCTACTACAAAATCGTTGTTATAAGGATGTTTAAAATCAATGAGCCAAACTCTGTCGCCACGGTCATCTCCATCCACTCGTTTTGAAACTGGAATACCCTCCGTTAATAAACGGTGAAACGCTTCGTTGTTAGCCAACAACTCAGGTGAGGCAATACGTTGGATTTCTTTAATGGCTTCTGCCTGTGCATCAGATGGAATTGATGGATTGATTTTTTTTACCGCCTGCTGCAGCCTGTTTATTAATAATACCTGCTCAAAGCTTTCCCGTTTATCTGCAATGCTTTTTGAATTTTCTACGTCAGGTGCAATATCAGGTGCATAAATGTATTCATAGCCGAGTTTGCTTAGCAACTCAATAGCAAATGATTCGATGCTATTTTCCGTTATTCGAGTCATTTCTTTGAAATTAGATTCCTTTTAATTTTTTCTAAATCTACATCCAAAAGTTTTTCAACCTGCTCACAGAACCATACCCATCTTCCATTCATAGCATCTACACTCCATTGCTTATTGAACTTATTATTGTTGTAATCGTTCACAATATGTTGAGTAATTTTAAAGGAGCTAATTTTTTTATCGTCTGCACTTTCCAAACCTGTTCCATCGTAAGATTTAATCTTGGTTTCAAAAGCATAATTTCTTGCATCCAAATTTTTAGTTCCACTTAATAATGTAAGGTTCGCTCCGGTATTTATCCATTCGTCTAAGTATGGTATATCATTAGCAAACTGCCACTCTTCAACTTTATTGTAAGCTCGTGGTAAAATATGCTCTGTTTGAATATTTCTGTCTCCCATTGTATAATAGGGAGGGTTATCCTGCTGTTCATATTCAATCATAAATAGCAAAGGCTTACACCAAGGTTCAAAATAAATATCTCCGTCAAGATTATTAATCGCTCTTTGTATTATATCGTTATTTAATTGTTTTGTCAATTCACTTTCAATTTCTACTAAAGGTTTGTGATCTTTCAAATACCCGATAAGATTAAAAGAAGTTTGTTTAATTTTTGAAAGTGTGTTTCCAGCTAACCAGTTCAGATAATAATACCGCCTGAATTTAGATAAAAAGGCATCAAACTCAGGATATCTTACATATAAAGCGGTTGTAACTATCGTGCGCCAATACACACTCCACCTTAAATAAAACAAAGAATAGATAGTTGTATTTGCTGCATTATACACTTTTACTTTGTATGTATTTACAAAGTCTTTAAAGTCTTTAATTACTTCATTTGCATCCCTTGTATCGAATAAGTTTCTTAATTCATCATAAAGCGAACGTTCAGGATTTTTTGATAACAAGTAATATTCATACATCACAAAGAGATTATTCATGCTTTCTTCAGTATCTATAGCCATTGTCTCACAGCTTTTCCAGTCATCCATAAACTGATCTTCATGCTGTTTTCTCAATTCAGTATCATCTTCATATTGCTTGTGAATTTTTCCAATTAAAAAACTCTTGATTAAATCGGCATTTGAAAGGTCTAGCCCCCTGTCGTTAAGTACTTGAAATAATTTGATAGCAAAGCTCACTGACTGACAATCAATCCTGATTATTTTTACACTGTTGAACAAATAGTTGATGAACTGCCCGGTTTCTTCTTCACCCAGCTCTTCCATTTTTTCACGAAAAAAAGCAGATGTGTTCATAAACTTATACAAAGGAGCCTGTTCTATACGCAAGTCTTTTTTATAAGGTCGTTTATTGTCCTTGGCTTTACCTTCTTTTATAATTAATTCCTGAAAATCACTTTCGTGATTGGAATGCGTTCTTAACCGTAACCGTTCGAACCTGTCGTTTAAGCGGATAGAAGATTTAATAGCAGAACTATCAATTGCAAAGGGGTCTTTTTCTAAAACATCTGAATTTATATCAGGATACAAATCCCGACATACACAAAGCAAAATTAAAAGTGTGGTAAGCCTTTGCTGACCATCAACAATATCCAGATAATTCGAGGCGTCTTCAGGTTTAGCTGTAATAATAGAACCCAAAAAATAATTAGGCTCAAATTGTTGTGCTTCTCTAAGATCATCCCATAGTTTACTCAACTGATCTTCTCCCCATGAGTATGGGCGTTGATATCTGGGGATTTGATATAAGGCGTCTTTATTACCAAACAGTTCGCCAATAGTAAGGCTTTGGGGTTTGAAGATGTCTTCCATTTTATAATTTTATTTTTACCTCTCCACTCATCAACTTTGGCAACAATGTATCCCGCAATGTTGTGAGAGTGCGAATTTGGGCTTGATTGATCATTATTTTTTCATCGAAAGGCTTGGCTTCGCATTGAAATCTAGTTATCGATTCCAAGTCTGGAATTAAATTGTCAATAGATTCAAAATCAGACTTGCTAATAGAACCAAAGACAGTTCCAGTCTCATTAAATTGCTTAATCTCGTCCATCAATGATTTCATTTTATAGTAAGTGTAGGAATAAAATGAATTATCCTTCTTATATCGGAAAGCTGCAACGCCACGCCCAATGCAACATCTTTCATTTGCCATATTTTGTTCTCCAACAGGTGCCCTTACACTTATCAAAGTATCAAATTTTTCAGCAAACCTTTTTGGGTCTGTTGTGAATACTCTATTGGTTGGAAATCTAAAACCGAAATCAGCATTGCCTTGGTACATCGGAATACCGTTTCCTTCTTCATTATAGCTTTCACCTGGAGGCGATGCTCCCATTACAAAATCAAATTCATCACCAAGTTTTCCCATTTCCCACTCCTCCTTCGCTTCCTCCACAAACCACTGCCGAAACAACGTTTCAGCCATTTTCTCTAAAGTTGTGTTTTGGCGGTACAGCAGGTCTATTTTATCGTCTAAACTGCTGAGGACGGAGGCGATGGCAGTTTGTTCGGGGAGAGGGGGGAGAAAAATGTCAATGTCTTTAATATTGTAAATTGGTAATTTGGGTTGAGTTGAACCTACATTCCTTTTCTCTATTTCTTCTTGCCCAATATTAGATATCAAATAATAGTACAAAAAGTCATCATCAATCATTTTTTTATTGATCAAGAACTTTACACAGTTTTCTGTGAGATTAGCTCCATCCAACTCGTCAGAAATTCGCCCAACAAATCCTATACTTCCAACTATTGAAAGAATTACATTACCAGAATCGACGGTATATCGAGAAATCGATTTTTGAATTTCAGGTGTAACGAATAGCAATCCTTTTTTTCTAACCCACTTTTTCCCAAAATCTGTAACTCTAATGTATGGGTGTGGTGTTTCGTAATCAACGAGCATATCACCTTTGGGCAAACGTTTACCACCTTTGACTTCAGCAATATCGCCCAACTTATATTCCTTCCACTCACTCATTGATATTAATCTTTAAAAGGTTAGCAGCAATGATTTCATTGAGTTGAGCTTCTTCTTTTAATTGTGCTTTTAGTTCTGCTTTTAAACTGGCAAAGCGTTCTGCAAAATTGAAATCGTCTTCCTCATCGGGCAGGCCTACATAACGGCCGGGTGTAAGTACATAATCCAATTCCTTTACCTTGCTAACAGGTGCAGCTGCACAAAAGCCTGCTATATCTTCATACTTGCCATCTTTATTTCTCCAGTTGTGGTAAGTGCTGGCAATTGTTGCAATGTCTTCTGCATAAAGTTCACGGGTGCGTCGGTTAATTAAATGCCCCATGTTGCGGGCATCAATAAACAATATTTCGTTGCTGCGGTTGCGGTAGTTACCATTGCTTCTGTTTCTGTTCATAAACCATAAAGCAGCAGGTATTTGTGTATTTAAAAACAACTTGGCTGGCAGGTTTACAATACAATCAATCAAACCATTTTCCACCAATGCTTTTCGTATGTCGCCCTCACCGGAGGTTTTGGATGTAAGCGCACCTTTTGCCAGTACAACACCTGCCTGCCCGCCTGGTGACAGGTGATAAATAAAATGCTGCATCCATGCAAAGTTGGCGTTACCTGCAGGTGGTGTACCATATTGCCAGCGTGCATCGGTACGCATTAAATCGCCTCCCCAATCACTTACGTTAAACGGTGGATTGGCAATAATATAATCAGCTTTCAGGTCTTTATGTGCATCGTTTAAAAAACTTCCTTCATTGTTCCATTTAACCTGGCTGCTGTCGATGCCTCGTATGGCAAGGTTCATTTTTGCCAGCCTCCATGTGGTTTGGTTGCTTTCCTGTCCGTAAATGGAAATATCGTTTACACGCCCTGCATGACTGTCGACAAACTTTAAGCTTTGTACAAACATACCACCACTGCCACAACAGGGATCGAATACACGGCCTTTGTAAGGCTCCAGCATTTCAACCAGTAATTCCACAACGCTGCGGGGTGTATAGAACTGTCCGCCCTTTTTACCTTCTGCCAATGCAAACTCACCTAAGAAATATTCAAACACATGGCCTAATATATCGGCGCTTCTTGCTTTGGCACTTCCTAAAGCAATATTGCCTACCAAATCAATCAGTTCGCCCAGGCTGGTGGGGTCTAAATTCTGCCTTGCAAATACTTTTGGTAATACGCCTTTCAGAGAAGCATTTTCTTTTTCAATGGCATCCATGGCCTCATCCACAAACTTTCCTATTTCGGGTTGTTTGGCTTTTGATTGCAGATAACTCCACCTTGCATCCTGCGGAACAAAGAATACATTTTCAGCTTTGTATTCGTCTTTGTCTTCAGGGTCGGCACCGTTTGCTTCGTCTGCTTTCAGTTTTGCATACAGTTCTTCAAACGCATCAGAAATATATTTGAGGAAAATTAAACCCAGAACAATGTGTTTGTATTCGGCAGCATCAATGTTTTTACGGAGTTTATCGGCTGCTTTCCAGAGTTGTTTTTCTAAAGGTTCTTCTACAGTTACTTTTTGCTTAGCCATTGCTTTCAGTTAAGTAATTTTTTTGTTTGCTAATTTAGGTTATTCATAGTACTTCAGATCAATTCATGTGCTTGTAATTTCCATGCAGCCAGGTTTGCCCGTGTTACTGTAACAAATGCTTTGCTTCTTACCCCAGGTTACCAGCTGTTTATTGTTTTATCTTAATCAGCATTTACGTACAACAACCCTGTGTTTCTTTAACACAGCCTTTCGTTTCTTACACACGGGTTTCTGTTTCTTTAGCACAGCCTCCTGTTTCGCAAACATGGCCTTGTGTTTCTATAACACAGCCCTTCGTTTCTTAAACATGGGCTTCTGTTTCTTAAACATAGCCTCCTGTTTCGCAAACATGGCCTTGTGTTTCTTTAACACAGCCTTTTGTTTCTTAAACATGGGCTTCTGTTTCTTAAACACAGCCTCTTGTTTGTGTAACACATCCCTTTGTTTGGCAAACAATGACCAAGTGCAGAAAAACAGGCACATGGTTTTCACGGTAAAAAAGGGTAATTGTTTGAAAACCGGCTCCAGTAATATTACGAAAATAATTTATGGGTTTTGCTCTTTCTGCAGTTTTTGAAAAAAAAGTGTGTGCATTTCCTTCATTGGTACATAACATTTTTGGGCACATTGTCAATACTGCAAAGCGGGGTTGCGTTTGTGCAGGGCATGTTTTTGTTTTGCTACCGCTAACGGCTGACCGCATGCACCAGCCTTATCTTTCATCCATTAAAAACCAAAAAACATGGAAAAAGTTTTATTAAACTTCGATCGCCTGGGCGATGGAAATCTTGAATCGAAAACACACACCATTCTCAGCAACATGAGCGGAAATCCTTACTTCCCTACTCCTGTTCCGGCCCTTACCGATGTTACTACTGCCGCCACGGATTACAGTTCGGCTTTAATTGATGCCAAATCGGGTAGCCGCACTGCTATTGCCAACAAAAACAATATGCGTGAAGCGCTGACTGTTTTGCTGCGCAGCCTGGCCAATTATGTAAACTTTGTGGCCGATGGCGATGCCACCAAACTGCTTTCGTCGGGCTTCGACGTAAGCAAGGAAACAGTGCCCAGCGTTATTACCAAACCGGAAAACCTGCAGGTGATGAACGGTGCCAACAGTGGCGAACTGGAGGTGATGGTAAACCGTGTAAAGGGCGCTACAGCTTATTTACATGAGTACACCACCGATGATACGGCACAAACGGTAAACTGGGTAAGTGTTGCCAGCACCAGCCGCCGTGTTGTATTCAGCAACCTGCTGCCGGGCAGTAAGTATTACTGTCGTGTGGGTGCGGTTGGGCCAAAGGGTCAGTTGGTGTACAGCGATGCAATGCCACGTATTGTCATTTAGATTGAAGTTTTTGGTTAGATTGTTTACACCACAAGAGCGTCTGCAGAGACGCTCTTTTTTATGCAATGAGGTTTGTTGCGTCATTGCGGGGGAAGTGGGCTTTGTGCACCGGCCTTGTACCGAAGCAATCTGCATGTATGTGATGATGATTGTGCTTCGTAGTTGTATAGACTGCTTCGTACCTCGCAGTGACGCTGGTTGCTTATTACTCAATACTTATCACTTACAACTTACTACTTACAACTTACTACTTACTACCTATTCCTTCACATTCCATTTCGCCAGCCACTTATTGTACTGCTTCTGAAGCGGAGGAAAAGCATCGGAATACCAACTGTAACCGTTGCGGCGTTCGCTGCCAATATCGGCAAGTGCTGGTTTTTTAATTCCATCCCTGTCGCAGAAGAAAGGTTGTTCTGTTTCAAGATCATAAAACCTTGCCAGTAACGGAACAGCAGTGGCATCCTGCACCACCAACATGTTTCGTTTGCCATCGGCACCGGGTTTGTTTTCCAGTTTTATTCCTGTAAGCTTGTGTGCATCCATCCATTTCACAGCCGATGTAACGGCTGTGATGATTTGCTGCGAGGGGTTTTCAATTTCCATCAGTAAATACACAATACCCACCGATTCGGACCCGCTGAACGATGCCAGTTCATACGCTCTTGCATTGGCAGGCAGCAAGGTAAACTCATCGTGCTGCGCACACCATACCGTTAGCTGATTGTTCTTTTTAATTTGTGTGTTTAATACACATTCAATGCCTTTGCTGTAAGCCTGTTTTGCCTTTTCTTTTTTTGCTGCATCAACAGGTATTGCGTTGAAAGGTTTTGCTGAAGCTGCCACATCACGCAGCAGCTGTAATACATTCACCATTGCATTATCGTTGTAGGTGATGTGTGATGCATACGAAACCGACTTACCATCCCTGAAGGGATAAAACTGCGGCCAGCCCCCGTTTTTATACTGTGCTTCCAGTAAAAAATCAAGTGCCCTGTTAAATGCTTTGGCATAACGTTCATTTGCACCGGCTGTGTTCATCTTTGCAAGGAAAATCATTTCGGTTGTAGTGGCTCCGTTATCAATGGTTGACCCAACACCTGATCTTGATCCGGTGATTTTGCTGCTGTCCTGTTTTGTGAGGGGAAGATGATAAGGTTTGTTTTTTTGCCAGCCGCCATTATCCTGCTGACAAAACAGAACTGTTTCGGCCACACGCTGTGCATCTGCAGTGCTGTACCATTGATCAGGCATTTGCGTGGCAACTTTTTTCCAGGAGTATTTGAGATAATCCTCATTGTTGTTTTGTGCCACAACAGCTGAAGAAATGAACAGCAATACAATTAATGACTGAAGTATTTTTTTGAATGGATTTATCATTGTTGAGTTGTTAAATTAAGTTTGTTTTTTAATCGAATGACGAGATTCTAAACTTCGTCTTACTGAACAGTTTACTTAGTATATCACTGATTCATTCTTTGTTGTTGTTCAATAAATCTTTCTTTTAATAATTTTTCTAAATCGTCAAAATTATACTTTAAAGTTGTTGAGGTTACTGATATGGGTGTGCCATACACTTTCATATTACTTTCCATCAATTTACGTTTCATTCCCGTGACCTTTTCCAATGTTTTGATTGGATCTTTTATATAAATAAGCAAAAACTTTGTGGACATTACTTGTGTTCGTCTGATTTCGATTATTTCCGTCCATCTAATAAGTCCAATACTTGTTGCATTTGTATTATCAGTAATTCCATTGTCATCAATTGTCAAACCGACTTTTTTGTCAAACATTTTTCTTATCCCATAAACACCTGTTGCTCCAAAGAATAAAACACCCGCTACTCCGACAATTCTGATTATTTCCGAAGATCTCATTATTGGAGATACAAATTTCTCAGGGGTAATAATGAAAAGTACTCCAAAAACAACAAAGGCAGATGACCCAATTAACAGCAAGAGTATTTTTGTTTTACTTAAGGGAATCTCGATTTTATTCATATTATTTTTTTACGTTGCCTTTACTTTTCTGTTTTACTCCATACATTATAAATCCGACTCCTGCAATTCCTAAAATAATCAATGAAATAATTTCGCTTTCGACTTTTTCATTTTCAAACAGAAAAATATTCGTGCCTTCGATATGCTTTAATTTTATTATATCACCAACTTTATGAGTTTCTGCAAAGTGACAACTTATCTTTTTTGACAATCGTTGGCCACTGTACATAAATTTCATAAAATACTTAATCTTTGTTCCTGTACAGTTGCCTGGAAGATTTTCAATCCTAACATCTACAAGCGTTCCGTTCTTTTGCACATCATATTCTTTTATATGACGGGGAAAAGGAATTAAACACAGGAAAACAACCAAAAACAAACCAGATATTATATAAAATACTTTCATAGTTTCAGTAAATTAATTGTACTACTCCAGCTTTGTAAACTTAAACTCGCTGAACCTTACTTCTCCTTGCCCCGATGCAAAGAGTCCCGGCAGCACACTCATAAAATCATACAAGGTATTATGATGATAACCGGATATATCCATGCCCCAGGATTCTTTCGTCCACTTAACACCATCATAACTGTAATAACCTGTAACGATATTGTTGATGTTCCTGATTTTTAACCAGAGCAGGTTGTTGCCGCTGTGTTCAAAACTTGCTTTTGTATAACCTTTTCTCCAGCGGTAACGCTTTTTACTGTCGAAGGAAGTACCTACATAAAAATCGGCATTGTAAAACAGGAGAATGCCGGCTGCAGTAGCAGAGTCTTTGTCAATACGTACGCTTATTTCATAATTGTGTACACCGGGTACAAACATCATGGGCGATGATTCGTGTGGTGTTTTGCCTTTTGCTTTAAGCGTAAGCACTCCGTTGTTTACCTGCACCCTTGTTGAATCGAACTGTTTGTAAAACTTCCATTCAAGCCCTACACGGAATTCGCTGAGCTTTGCAAGCCGTTCATCTTTTTGTGTACTGCTGATGGGTTTGCGGATGGGCATGTTCACCTTTGCACCTGTTGGCGCTGTTATCCATCCGTCTTTTGTAAACACTACCGGTTCCATTAAGGTTTGCCTGCCCATGGTTAAAAAATTCTTTTCATAGGCATGATAGAGCATCCACCATTTGCCATCGGGTGCATCAATTAAAGAGCCATGTCCTTTTGACCACCATCTTTCTTGATCGCTGTAGGTATGTATCAATGGATTGTTGGGTGCGTTTTCCCATGGCCCGTTGATGGAACGGGAACGGGCAACCGTAACCATGTGCGATGTGGCGGGACCAGCCGTGCCACCTTCGGCACAAATGAGATAATAATAGTCGCCCACCTTTTTTACTTTAGGTCCTTCCAGTGCAAAACCTTCTGTATCCCATTCATCGGGATACTTCCATCCGTCATATACTTTTTCGAGTGTGCCCTGTATGGATGACAATCCATCGGCAGCAAGCTGAATACGCATACCACCGCTGAGGAAAACCCACCGCTGACCTGTTTCATCAGCAATATGGCAGGGATCAATACCTCCCACATGCAGATCGTAAGGCTGGCTCCACGGGCCGTAAGGCGAAGCGGCTGTTACCACAAAGTTGCCCCTGCCTGAAACGGTGAAGTAGATATAATATTTACCGTTGTATTTACAAATGTCGGGCGCCCATATTGATCCTAAATAAGTACGCAGTGCATAGCTGATGGGTTTCCAGTTTACAAGATCAGTTGAATGCCATACGGTAAGACCGGGCAGATAATCAAAAGCTGAATGAGTCATGTAATAATCTTTCCCATCACGTACAATAGTGGGATCGGGATAATCGCCGCCGAGTACAGGATTAAGATAAGTAGTAGCTGCTGCCGGAGTTTGTTTGCTTTGCGAAATACTGTGTACTGATAAAAAAAGTAACAGTAAAAGCAGGGATACATTGATTAAGTATTTCATATCATTACTGTAATGCAGCAAGGTAGTTATTCTTTAAACACCACACTTCTTAAACGTGCAACATTGATATGAAGATGATACAGAAATACTGAAGCAAAATAAAGCGGCTGTTTTATTACAACAGCATTATTTCCGTTTATGATCGTTCCATAAAATAACAATCTGAGGAAAGCTTTCAATGCCTTTTGATATGAGGTTGGTGAGTTCACCCATTGAATAAACAAATGAACCGAGTATAATATCTTCATCTCCATCCTTATCAATATCGGCAGCTTCCATGGTAAGCCATTTACCATTTTCTGCTGCAGCAGTTGAGGAAGATGTAAACTGCAAACCGCCTTTGTTTTCAAGATAAAGAAAAGCCTGGCCGGGATCGGCAGGATCATCGTAAAAAGAAACAGCAGCAATATCCAGATCACCATCGCCGTCAAAATCTCTTGCTACAGCTTTGCTTGCACCATAAAAGGGAATAAACTTCGTAACCTTGAAATTGTTTTTTCCATCGTTCATTAATATCCGTATTCCATGATAGTTTTTGCGTATGGGAGTAATATCCCAGTTATCGCCGTTAGTGATGAGAATATCAGGATTACCATCTTTATTAAAATCGGCAAGTTCAAAATAACTCACACCATAAACCGGCGGAAATTCATACACAATCTTTTCTTCAAACTCATCTTCACCTTTATTAAACAATAACACAAGCTGTTCCCTGCCCTGTGCAAACAATGCCATTATATCGGGTTTGCCATCGTTGTCAAAATCTCTTGTTTCAGTTCGGCGTGAACCGGGCTGCAGTTTCAGTACATGTTCTTTCTGCGGATCACCTGCATCAAACCAACTTAATTTACCTGAATGATTGCCGAACTGGCAAATAATCAAATCTTTTTTTCCATCACCATTCAGATCTGCTTCTTCAACCGATACCGGACGACCCAGCTTTTCAAAGTGGCTGTATTCACTGCCGACAGAATCAAGCGAATAAAAACTGCCTTGTTTTTTTTCCGAAGGGCTGATGGAACCGATACATAACACACGGGGGTAACCGCTGTTAAAACAGAGATCAACCGGCGGGCTTTCCACTTTAATGGATGCAAGCAGTTTAAGATTGCTGCGCAGAATATATACTTCATTCTGTGCATCGCCTATATACAGCAATGAAGCGGCAGAATCATATTTGAGCATACTTGTTTTAGGCACCTGTTTTTCCGGAAATGAGATTGACTGTGCATGAAACTGTTTAAGTGAACTGTCGAACGATGGTGGTGTTTTTTGCGGCAGAGGTTTGGGAGGTGCAGTTTGTATATAATATTCAGTAATTTTTTTCCAGTTCTCAGGCAGTATGAGCTGCTTTGTTGGAAAGATGTTGAGTGCACGCACCAGAGCCACTTCATCTTTTTCAATATTTTCATAAGGGTTATCACCCGCTTTGCGTATTCCCAGCCGCCAGCCCATGTTGGGAAGCACACGTTCTTTCCATGTGGCTTTATCAAGCAATGCAGGTTCGGGAAAGATGTGACAGGTGGCACAGTAAATACGTGCAAGCTGCTCACCTGTTAAGGCATTTGTTGCTGAAACTTTTTTTTCTTTTTCTGCAGGTGAAAAAGAAAAAGCTGAAATGATTACTGCTGCGGTAATAATCATGCTTATATGTAGAGGAAACTGCTTCATTGCTGGAGATAAGAAATTGTCAGGAAATAAAGAAAAGCATAAAACAAAAAACGGTTAAGTTTGGCACCATGAATATAGAAATAAATTCAAAAGCCCATTATGATGCAGCTGATTGTTTTGTTTTTCACCTGAAGAAAAAGGGATTTGGATTGTTTGTTTTAACTCTGTTTGTTTTTGCCGTGGGTATGGTAACAGCGCAGGATTCGGTGAAAACAAAAAATATGAAAATACTACCCGTTCCTTCCATTGGTTATTCGCCCGAAACAAAAACATATATCGGGGCTGTAACATTAGTAACATTTAACCACCGTGCCGATACAAGTGTACGCACTTCCAACTTTAAGGTGGAGGTAAATTACACGTGGAATAAACAACTGATTCTTGAAACGGGATGGAACAGTTTTCTCAGTAATGAAAAATGGTTTACCAAAGGATTGCTGCATTATTCGCACTACCCCGATTATTATTATGGCGTTGGTTCTGCTGCCCCAAAAGAGAATAAAACACTTTATAACAGTAACCGGTTTGTAGCTGATGTGTATGCATTGAAGAAGATTGCAAAAAATATGTTTGGTGGTTTAAACCTGCGGCTTGGCAGTTACAAAAAAGTGGAACCAGAGAACAACAGCATTGCGTTTGATGAACTTATCAATGCTGAACATGTTGGTGCAGGGCTTTCCTTCTTAAACGACAGCCGGAATAATATTCTTACACCCACGAGGGGATTTTTTGTAATGACGAATCTGTCGTACAATTTTTCATCGTTGAATTATACACGCTTAACAGCCGATGCCCGTTATTATAAAACATGGAAGAATAACATCACATTCTCTTCACGTTTTGTACATGTATTTACGTTTGGCACACCGCCCTTTTATGATTATGCTTACCTGGGTGGCGATCAGTTTGTACGTGGTTTTTATTATGGCCGTTACAGGGATAAAAACCTGGGCAGTTTGCAGGCCGAATTCCGTATGCCTGTTTTCTGGCGAATTGGTGCCGCCTTTTTTGGTGGAGGTTCTAACTTGTACAGCCATGCGGCAGCATTAAGCACTGCTGCTACAAAATTCAATTATGGAATGGGGCTCCGCTTTCTTGTTGATAAAAAAGATAAAACAAACCTGCGGCTTGATTATGCAATGGGCAGTAATGGAAACAGCGGGTTTTATATTGCCTTTGGTGAATCGTTTTAAGTAAGCACTCCTTTTTTGTCTGAAAGAATTACCCGACAGCTCATTCTGCCTTCTTCCCGATATTTTACTTTTCTTTCACAAAGCTTTTTTAAAAAGCAGCGTTATAGAAACGCAGTATCTGTTTTTGTTTAAATTTTCACAAAAGAAAACGGGGCTGTTACAGTTGGCATTATTTTAGAAAGTATTCAGGCAACAATTACATTATGAATAAAAACTTACTACCTGTTATTATTGTAATCCTGTTACTTGGCAGCAGTGCTGCATCTGCACAATACCGTCATCAAATTGGTGTTCGTCTTGGCAGTACCGACCAGATTAATTCAACAGGTATATCCTACCGTTACTTTATTAATGAAGGCAAAGCGGTGGAGGGAATTCTGAATCTTAAATCGCCCTACTCTGTTGTTGCTTTGTATGAATTTTTTAAACCTATTCAAACAGTTGAAAACCTGAAGTGGTTTTATGGTGCGGGTTTGTATGCGGGGTTCCAGGGCGATGAAAACATTGGCATTACCGGTATAGCCGGGCTTGATTACCAGTTTACCGAAGTACCTGTTAATTTATCCATTGACTGGAAACCGGAGCTGACGGTTTTACAATCGGTGAAGTTCAGGGCAGCAACAGTTGGAGTATCGGTACGTTTTACATTTGGGAAGAAATAACATTACGGTTAAACATATTATTTTTCGATGTCCTTGGTTACACAGGTCTGATTTTTATCAGACCTTTTTTCTTGTTTAAAGGAGTAACTTTAATTCATGAAGATTTTTTCAGCACAGCAAATACGGGATTGGGATGCTTACAGCATCGAACAGGAGCCTGTTGCATCCATTGATTTAATGGAAAGGGCTTCATCCAGATGTGTGGAATGGCTTATTCATAACCATTACACCACACGTCCTGTTCATATCTTTTGCGGTAAAGGAAATAACGGAGGTGATGGTTTAGCTGTTGCAAGAATGCTGATTGAACATGGCTGTACTGTTACTGTATATATTCTTGAGTTTGGTCATCTTGGTACGGAAGACTTTCAAACAAACCTCAGCAGGTTACACGAAGCAAAAGGAAATATCATCTTCATACAGTCGGCAGAATTTTTTCCTGAACTGAAGGAAGGCGATGTTGCTATTGATGCTATACTTGGAACGGGTTTGCGTAAACCACTTGAAACTGTAACTAAACAATTAGCCGAACACCTGAACAATTCTCCTGCTGATATTATTTCAATTGATGTACCTACGGGTATGTTTAGTGATATGAGTTGTAAAGGCTGTACAGTTGTACGGGCAAAACATACATTGAGTTTTCAGCAATACAAAGAATGTTTTTTAGTGCCGGAAAATGAAAGTGCTTTAGGCGAGGTGCATATTCTTAACATTGGCTTACTTCCTTCGTATTATGCACAAACAGAAACATTACTTCATGTAACCGATGCTGCCATCATTAAACACATTTATCATCAACGAAACGCTTATTCGCATAAAGGTAATTTCGGTTATGCACTGCTTGTTGCAGGCAGTTATGGCAAGATGGGAGCTGCAGTGTTAAGTACCGAAGCCTGTTTACGAACAGGTGCGGGATTGGCAACTGCACATATACCAGCCTGCGGATATGAGATTATGCAAACAAGTATTCCTGAAGCAATGGTTGATGCGGATGATGAACAGAAGTTTCTTGCTGCCGTTCCGGCTGACCTGAACCGTTATACTGCTGTTGGCATTGGCCCCGGTTTGGGTTTACATGAAGCAACAGGAGACATGTTGGTGAAATTGCTTCAACAAGCAAAACAGCCGGTTGTTCTTGATGCAGATGCAATTAACCTTCTTTCAACATTGAATGATATTCAGCAATTGCTGCATGCAAACTGCATACTTACTCCCCACCCCAAAGAGTTTGAACGCCTGTTCGGAAAAACAAACAATGATTTTGAACGAAAAGAACAGGCTTTGCAAAAAGCAAAAGAACTTGGCTGCATCATTGTATTAAAAGGGCATCACAGTTTCATTGCCTGTAATGACGGCGAAGGTTATTACAACAGTACAGGAAATGCAGGAATGGCAACTGCCGGAAGTGGTGATGTGTTAACGGGTATTCTTACTGGTCTTCTTGCCCAGGGATATACTGCTAAAGAAGCTGCACTGCTTGGTGTGTATATACACGGGCTGGCTGGTGATGTTGCTGCAATTCATTTATCGCAGGAAGCAATGCTGGCGGGTGATATTACCAGGCATTTAGGGAATGCCTTTAAACAAATTGCACAATAGAAAAAGGCGATAACATTGTTACCGCCCTTTATCACTAACCAAAATCAAAACTCAGTCTTATTCACCTCACGACTGAATATTTTCATCAGATGATTTCCGCATGGGGTTCCAACCGCCGCACCTTCTGCTCCACTCCTGTTTAAAGCGTTCTTTTTCATCATCCGTCATACTATCCCATTTTTCTTTGCGGTATTGATAGTGTTTCCATTTGTGGTGTTTGCCGCCATGAAAACCTCCGAATAATATTTTGCTCAGTACAAACAGTCCTATTGCCTGCCAGAAAGTAATAATACCCACTCCAAGTACCGGAACCAGGATGGCATTCCATAAAAGCATCACCACCCAGCCCAGCAGCGCAGCTACGGCAACAAATAATAATGGTGCCAGTACAAACCACTTTTTGTATTTCATGTTCATTGTTATAAGTTTAATCAGTTAAAAATTCGTTGTATAAATTCTCAAGCCTGCTGCGTAAATGTTTTACAGCATAATGCTTGCGTGAAATAATTGTTTTGATGTTTTCGTTTTCCTGATCTGCAATTTCCTGGAGGGTCATATCTTCCAGCTCGTTCCAGATAAAAACATTCCGTTGTTTTTCGGGCAGCTCTTCCAGTGCCTCCATTAACTCATTCCAGAACATTTTTTGCATGGATTGCATTTCAGGGCCGGCTTCATCATCTTTCATAAATGAAGGAAGCAATGGTGCACCATCCTCATCTTCATAAACAAAATCTTCAATAAAGCCTGTTTTCTTTTTCCTTGATTTATCTATTATACGGTTACGGGCAACCCTGTACAGCCATCCGCTTACATTGTCTATTGTTTCTACCGCAGGCAACCTGCTTAACTGGTACCATACATCCTGCAGAATGTCTTCAGCATCTTCATTTGTATTTACACGGCTGCGTATAAAACCAAATAACTGCCTGCTGTAGCTGCTGATTGTTGAAATAATATTTTGCTGATTGGCCATTGCCTCCATTGCACCGCTCATATACCAATATGACGGAGCTTGTGGTTTTTTACTTTAAAAAATGAAAATACAAAGCAAATCGGCAACAAACGGGATATTTATTCTGCAGAAAAACGGCTCCTTGCCTGCTCATATATATATCAGTACAAAAGCAGAGAAGACTGCATTTTGTAAAAGAATCCGGTGTATCTCAAATAAGCAGAAAAGTATATTTGTTCCCGCTGCCTGCATAGGGTTTTAAACCTGTTTCCCCTATCTTTGCCGGCCCCGTTCTTCTATATGAGAAAAAAAGTAACGGACTCCCAAACTTAGAACTACACAAAATTGATTATGCAGAATCTGATTTATCTCGTTCCGGCAATGGCCGTTATTGGTTTATTGTACATGTTTGTTAAGTTTAACTGGGTATCAAAACAGGATCCCGGAAATGAACGTATGCGTGACATCAGCGATCATATTGCAGAAGGTGCTATGGCCTTTCTGAGAGCTGAATGGAAAATACTCGCCTACTTTGTGGTAATCGTTGCATTGCTTTTAGGTTTTATGTCAACCACAAATCCTACCAGCCACTGGAGTATTGCACTTGCTTTTGTTACCGGTGCTGTGCTGAGTGCAACAGCAGGTTATATTGGTATGCGCAGCGCTACATTAAGTAATGTACGCACTGCCCAGGCAGCCCGCAGCAGTTTAAGTAAGGCTCTTGAGGTTTCTTTTACCGGTGGTTCTGTAATGGGACTTGGGGTAGCTGGCCTTGCAGTTCTTGGTCTCGGGGGATTGTTTATTTTATTAAAAGCAATCTTTGTTCCTGCCGGCGCTGATGTAAACGGTCATGAAATGCTGACAGCTATTGAAGTGCTGACTGGTTTTTCGCTTGGCGCTGAATCAATAGCTCTGTTTGCCCGTGTTGGTGGTGGTATTTATACAAAAGCTGCCGATGTGGGAGCCGACCTTGTTGGTAAAGTTGAAGCAGGTATTCCTGAAGATGATCCACGTAACCCTGCAACCATTGCAGATAACGTTGGTGATAATGTGGGTGATGTTGCTGGTATGGGCGCTGACCTGTTTGGTTCTTATGTAGCAACAGTATTAGCTACGATGGTACTTGGACAGGAAACAAAATCGGTTGATCAGTTTGGTGGTATTGCCCCGATTTTACTCCCAATGCTTATTGCAGGTATAGGTATTCTTTTTTCCATTGTTGGTACATGGATGGTTCGTGTAAGTGATCATGCAGCAATCAATACCGACAATGTGCAAAAAGCACTGAACATGGGTAACTGGGGTTCTATCATTCTCACTGCCATAGCCTCAATTGCATTAGTATATTTTATTCTTCCTGATACGATGATCCTGCGTGGTGAAACTTTTACCAAATGGGGTGTACTCGGAGCAATTGCCGTTGGCCTCGTGGTGGGTGCTTTAATGAGCATCATTACTGAATTCTACACAGCAATGGGAAAGGGCCCGGTACTGAGCATTATTCATCAGTCTTCAACCGGTCATGCAACAAACGTAATTGGTGGTTTGGCTGTGGGTATGGAATCAACATTCCTTCCTATTCTTGTTCTCGCTGGCGGCATCTGGGGTTCATACGAATGTGCTGGTTTATATGGCGTAGCTATTGCCGCAGCTGGTATGATGGCTACAACTGCCATGCAACTTGCAATTGATGCTTTCGGGCCTATTGCAGATAATGCCGGTGGTATTGCAGAAATGAGTGAGCTTCCAAAAGATGTTCGTGAAAAAACCGATGTGCTGGATGCAGTTGGTAACACTACGGCTGCAACAGGTAAAGGTTTTGCCATTGCTTCGGCGGCTTTAACATCATTGGCACTTTTTGCCGCATTTGTTGGAGTAGCCGGTATCAAGGGTATTGATATTTATAAAGCCAAAGTACTTGCCTCACTTTTTGTTGGAGGTATGATTCCGTTTCTTTTTTCAGCATTAGCCATTACAGCTGTTGGAAAAGCAGCAATGGCAATGGTTGAAGAAGTACGCCGGCAGTTCCGCACGATTCCGGGTATTATGGAAGGAACAGGAAAGCCGGAATATGATAAATGTGTTGCCATCTCCACAGAAGCATCCATTAAAAAAATGCTTGCGCCAGGTGCAATTGCCATTCTTTCTCCCCTCATTATCGGATTTATTTTTGGTGCAGAATCGCTGGGCGGTTTTCTTGCAGGTGCTACAGTAAGTGGTGTGCTGCTTGGTATGTTCCAGAACAATGCCGGCGGAGCCTGGGATAATGCAAAGAAAAGTTTTGAAAAGGGAGTTGAAATTGATGGTGAAATCTTCTACAAAAACTCCGATCCGCATAAAGCATCTGTAACAGGTGATACCGTTGGTGATCCGTTTAAAGATACTTCCGGTCCTTCTATGAACATTTTAATCAAACTGATGTCAATTGTTTCACTTGTAATTGCACCAACCCTTGCACGTATAAGTGGCACAGAAGCGCATGGAAAAAATCAGACAATCGAAATTAAAGTTGAGCAAAAATCTGATGGCGTTGTGAACGCCGAAAGTAACAATCCTTTTATTGCTGCACTAATGAAAGACAGCCTGATTAACGGCAACGGCTTTTCTGTACAGCTGAAGAACGACAGCCTTACTATCAACGGCACTTTACAGACAAAAGAAACGCTTGACAAATACCGTTCTTTGCTCAACGGCAACACAGAATTAAACATTGAAATGAATACCCAAAAAAAATAGTTGGGGTATGCAACCAATATTTCACGTTAGCACTCTATAGAGAGTCTAATCAGACCATTATCAGTAGTCCCTGTATTTCTATATGGGGGCTATTTTTTTTATTTAAAAAACCACAGTTTAATCTTTCTTCAAGAAAGCCGCATATATTTTAATGATATTTAATATCAACCTGCTTCTGATTAAGTAAACAGTTTATACTTTACGTACAGTGCAAAAAAAGTTGATCAGTTATCTTAAACTGGCATGATATTTCATGTTACTTTCTTGTCTTACCATGAAAACCCCTCACATATCATCATCAAAAAAATACAAAGCAAAGAGGTGTTATGAAAAAAAATCTTACAAGATTATTTACAGTTGCCACAATTCTGTTTGTGGTTTTGATCAGCATTCAGAGCTGTCAGAAAAACGGGAGTAAGTATGATAAATCAAGAATTCAGATTAAGTTGACAGATGCTCCTGATCCGAATGTAAAAGAAGTGTGGGTTGACATCAGGGAAGTTTGGCTGAAGCTAAACGACTCAAGCGAAATAATGCTCACCGGTACTTACCCCGGCGTTTACAACCTGCTTGAATTAACCAACGGAAAGGATACCATCCTTGCTGATGCAGAAATACCGGCAGGAAAAATTTCTCAAATAAGGCTTGTGCTGGGCGACAATAATTACATTATCACCAAGAACGGCGCAAAAATTTTCCTCACCACACCAAGTGCTCAGCAGTCTGGCTTAAAAGTTCAGCTTCATCAAACTGTTTCAGGTGGTTTGCTTTATCGCCTGATTCTTGATTTTGATGCAGGGAAATCCATTGTAAAAGCCGGTAACAGCGGCAGCTATTTACTGAAGCCTGTACTACGTCTTATCTCCTTCACTTCATCAGGAGGTATTGTAAAAGGTATTGTAATGCCCGATTCAGTTGTTACATCGGTGTATGCTATTAAAGGCCCCGACACAATTGCTTCAACATTTACAACCCGTCCGGGCGGATTTTATCTTTTCCGTGATATTCCGGATGGCAATTATAGTTTCTCGTACGTTCCCAATGATACAATTCACAAAACTGCAGTACGAAATGCAACAGTTGTGCTCGGACAAACAACAATTATAGATACGGTAAGGCTTGAAAAGAAATAAGACATAAAGATGGTTTTGATTTGGTTAATAATTATGGCCGCCTGTTTACAGGCGGCTTCTTTTATTTACACATAACTCCCGGTTAACCTTCTCTCCTGTTAATTTATCCCAAATATTTTGAACGGCTTTAATCTTTACGAGCCATCTCGTATATTTGATACGAAACAAGTCGTATATCATGAGTGCTAAACAGACAAAACCTACAGAAAGTGAACTTGAAATTCTTCGTGTGCTATGGGACCGGGAACAGGCTACAGTAAGAGAAGTGCATGAAGAGCTGAGTAAAACAAAAGATGCCGGTTATACCACCACACTTAAGTTGATGCAGATTATGCATGAAAAAGGAATGGTAAAAAGAGACGAAACCAGTAAAACACACAAATACGCACCTCTTCTTTCCAGGGAAAAAGCTCAAAAACAATTCATGGGAAGAATGATCGATACACTTTTCCAGGGTTCTTCAACGCAATTGGTTATGCAGGCACTTGGGAATCACAAAACATCAAAAAAAGAACTGGAAGAAATCCAGAAACTGATTGATAATCTCAAACAGCAGTAATTATGCAGCATTTGTTGCAATCAGACTTTTTACAGGCTTTGGGAAAAGCAATTACCGCCAGTTTCTGGCAGATGGCATTGTTGTTTTTATTGTACCATTTGCTCCTGCTTCTGTTCAGGATTAAACAGGCATCAGTAAAAAATTTCCTGAGTACTGTTTTTTCTTTAGCAGGCTTTGCATGGTTCCTTTCAACAATTTTTCTACAATGGACCAAGCAACTCAAAGAGTCTGCATCGGTCATTATTGAACACACTAACAGCAATTTTGCTGTTCTTACAGTGTTTACCAAAAGTAATCAATGGCAATTGTTGCTGAACTGGATTGAATACAAATTCAACTTTATCCTTCCCTATCTTTCTGTTGCTTACCTGTTTGTTCTCGGATGGTTTATGCTGAAATTATTTGTACAGGTTTACAAAGTGAATTCGCTGAAAAGAAACGGGATGACATCAGTTGCTGAAGACATGCAGCATTTTTTCAATTACCTGGTTGAATCAACTGGCATCAGCAATAAAACAAAACTGTACATCAGTACACAACTTGATATTCCGGCAACAATCGGGTTTCTGAAACCAATCATTCTTTTACCTGTAACAGCAGTAACGCATTTAACAGCTGCACAGCTTGAAGCAGTGTTGTTGCACGAAATATCGCACATCAAACGAAACGATTATTTCTGGAACATTCTTCTTACAACAGCTGAAACAATTTTATTCTTTAATCCATTTGCACTTTTACTCATCAGCATTGCAAAACGTGAAAGGGAAAACAGTTGCGATGATTTCGTGATGAACTTTCAGCAAAATGCACCGGTGTATGCTGAAGCTTTACTGAATGTTGAAAAAGCAAGAAGAGCTGCTCCCCGATTGGCAATGGCATTGGGCGATGATAAACATTTACTGAAAAACAGGATCAAGCGGATATTGAATCTGCCAACTGAAAAAAATAAAATCAGTTCAAGACTGGCAGCATTGGTTTTCTTTACAATTGTGTTTGCAACTACCGGATGGGTGGTGAAAAACAATGCACATTCAACACCTGTGCAATCAACATCATCAGTTAAAAATAACACTACGCACAATACAATTTTCATCAAACCTGAAACAGTTGTAAAGAAGAATAATGAAACCGTTTCATTAATTGATGAGAAGAGAAAATTGCACATGGATATTTCAAAGGAACAGAAACAACAGGAAGTAAAATTGTGGGGCGAAGATGGCAAAGAAGTTCTGTTTGATAAACTGGTTGTAAAAGATATTCCGGGCGAATGGATGGATTTAGTGATGAGGCCTGGCATGAATCATTTTCCACCACCTCCTCCACATGAAAGAGATATGATCAATCCTGATTCTGTACAGGAAATGCTGAAACGTAAAACAAAAGCCGGAAAAGAATTAAGCTATTACAATTTCGATTTTCAACGGCAGATGCAGAATATGAAGCATTTCAGAGTACCTGTTCAGGAGCAGTTTTACATGAACAACAAACGGAGAACTAACGATACATTTAATCAGTCTTTTGTTTTCAGGTTTCCTGAAGGCGAATTTTTCATTCCTGAGTTTCCTGATGAATTCTTCGATCAGCAACAGCAACAAATGCAGCAGCAAAGAAAGTCGGCAGAAATGTCGAAACAACGCATGGCACAGGTAAAGCTATTTAACAGGAAAATGCTGGAAATGCGCAAAAGACAAGACAGCATCATAGAAAAACAATGGAAAGAAAAGTTAACTGAAATGCCTGACTTTGTTTACCTGAATGATGTGGAAGCAATTGATCAACTGAAAAAACAAAATAAACAGATCATCATCATTACAGATGCTGCACCTCTTTTCTTTGGCAATGAGCAGCAATTACCCGATTCAGCAAAGATGAAAAAGCTACCGCACCGTGTTGTGGTACGAAAGCTTGAAATATCAAGATTGTAAGTGCTTACCACACTCTTGTCGGGCACAGATCGCCCCACTTGTTACCAAGAGTAAATCCAAGAACAATTTCATGTGTACCTCTCTGCATGTATTGCAGCAGGTATTTTGAATTATTTACATCGTATGAATAACTTACGTTGAATGTGTTGGAAATATTAAATCCGGCCATCGCTGCAAACCCCTCCTTCACCCTGTAGTTGCCTCCAATCCAGAACCGGTCCTGGTATTGTGCCTTAACGGTGAAATCGTAAAACACAGGCATGCTTGGAATATACCGCACCATTGCAGAAGGAATAATATTTACATCATCACCTGCAAGAAAACGATACCCTGCTGTTGCAAAAAAATGAGGAACCAAGGTTGACTTATAGAAATCGCTTGTTGCTAATGTTACTTTTTGCGGAATAATCTGCTGTGCAGAAAACCCTGCAAAAAACTGATCGGAATATAGCCACAAACCTGCATTCAGCTCCGGTCTTATTCTGCGCAGCTCAGTAGCTGTTCCTCCAATTGCCGGATCAACAGGATTTGCCAGTTCAATTTTTGATGCATCAATATTGATCGAAGAAATTCCCCCGGCAAAGCCAGCCGATAAATTGAGCTTTGGAGTTAACCCGATATGATAAGCATACGAAACCGTTGCATAAAAGCGGTTAATGTACCCCGTTTTATAATTAATTACACTGGCTCCTATTCCATGATGGGCTTCTGCAGCATTATAATCCTGCCAGTATGCTTTTCCCCTGGGGTTTTCGCCCGGCACCTGGAACGATGTTGGTGTGGTACGGTAATCTGATTTGCCAATTGGCGAATGCACTGTGAGATAAATAGTTTTGGGAGCACCCGGAAAGCCAACCCATTGATTACGGTGACTGATTTTAATATCGGTATAATTTTCAATACCCGTCAGTGCAGGGTTAACAATATAGTTATTGAGAATATACTGCGTGTAATGGGGACGCTGCTGCGCTGTTGCATGAACCGTAATCATCAATAATCCCCACACACATATACTCAACAGTTTTACTTTCCGCATAACATCATTCTGAATTTTCAAAGGGATCATCGTAGAATAGTTACATATCCTGCTGAACGGCCACGACCATTTTTAGGATCAATTACATAATAATAAGTACCTGCGGGCAGTTGTTGTCCTTTCCATTTTCCATCCCACGGAGTGGAATAGCCAACCGATCTGTACACCAATGTTCCTGCTGTATTATATACTTCAACAATACAACCGGGATAATCGTTCAGGTGAGAAATTTCCCAGAAATCGTTAATACCATCGCCGTTTGGAGTAAATGTGTTTGGAGGTTTAGGCATCTTCAGCACCTTTACAAACACATCATCGGCACTTGTACAACCACCCCTGCCTACAACCGTTAATGTATAGGTAATATCATCTTTTGGTTGAATGATGGTGGGGTTTAACAGCGAAGTATTATCTAAGTAGGTTGATGGTGTCCACAAGAATTGTAAACCCGAACCTGTTGCAACAGCATCAACTATTTTCCGGATGCCATCTTCCAGCACATTCAGATCAGGACCTGCACTAACTACCGGGTAAGCCCATACGTTTATTGTTTTACTTGCCGTATCGCTCACACAACCTTCGGTGGTATAAACATAAAGCTGCACATTGTACACTCCCGCTGAAGGGTAGAGATAGGATGGATGCTGAACAGCAGAAGTATATCCGTTTCCAAATTCCCAATGCCATTTATTTAAGCTTCGCACAATACCATCACTTTCATCGGTAAAATCAATTGTTTCACCAATACAAATACTGTCAACAGAAGTAAAAGATGCCTTGGGCTGCGGAAATACATCAACCAGCTGTTTTGTTAACGAATCAACACAATTGTTAGATGATGTAACAACAAGCTTCACTGTATAAGGGCCAAGCTGACTGTATTTGTACACAGGATCTTTTATGGTTGATCTGTCCGATCCTGCAGGGCTTGCATATCCGTCACCAAAATTCCAGTTATATGTAAACTGGCTTTGCGTACCATCAGGAATGGTGGAAAGATCAGTAAACGCTGCCGTACCCGCCGGTAAGCAAACTGTTGGTAATGAAAAATCAACCCGTGGCAATGGATTTACCTTAACCGCCACCGTTACCGGAACACTTGTACAACCCCTGTTATTAATTACCTGCAAAATGCTGTTGTATGTTCCGTATGCAGCGTATGTATGCTGAATGGTTGTGTTACTGCTGAGTGAAACAACCGGAGATCCATCACCAAAGTTCCAGTTCCATGTTACAAGACTTGCAGAATTTGCAACTGAACTATCAGAAAAAACAACTGCATTTTTTTCGCAGGATGGAAGTAACGTACCAAACTTTGCAACAGGGCGTGGCCACACTTCAATGGTTTGTTCAGAATAATGTGTACATCCGCTTGCTGCTGTAAATGTATAACGGATGGTATGTACACCCACTCCTGCTGTGGCCGGATTGAACATACCTGTTGTACTTACTCCCGGGCCTGTAAACACACCTGTTCCCGGTAAACCACCTGTTTCAGTTGCCTGTGTTATCTGCCTCGGCACAGCATCATGGCAAATGCCCGGCATGGCAAGAAACTGCGTAAGCGGACTGGCATTCACCGTAATTGTTTTTACTGCATCGTTTACACAAACAATACCTGAGTATGCCCTGTAACGAACCTGGAAAGTTCTGGTTAAAGGCATCTGGAAATTGGGGTAACGGTGGGCATATACTTTTCCGGGTGCCGGTGTATCATCTGTATCAAACACTGTTGGAGCATTGAGATTGTCCCAATATATTTCAACCCTGGTTACTGAACCAAAGTCAACTGTTGAGTTATCTTTTATCTGTACATCCTGGTTACTGCACACCCCGTTTGTTGGTAATAATGTGAAATCGGCTTTTGGAATTGAACCATTCACAGTAAACGGAATGCCGGTTACTGAATCTTTACAACCATCTTTTGAAGTAACAATCAGCGACAGTAAATAATTATCAGCTTTGCTGAAATGAATCACCGGATTTTTGCCTGTACTTGTCAGCGGTACAGGTGCCGGAGTAATGGCAGGAATACCCGTGTTGAAATTCCATAAATACGTCATCAGTGCTTCACTGTTATCAGCAATACGTGTAGTATCAGCAAACAATGCATTGGCATCACTCAAACAAACTTCCGGTAACACATAACCAATTTTTGGTAATGGATTTATATGAACCGTTCTGGTTAACGTATCACTCAAACAACCTTTGCTGTTTTCAACCAGCAGCTTCACCGTTTTATCGCCCCAGTTTGTATAAGTATGGGTAACGGGATTGTTATTCGATGCGTTTACAATTGTTCCGTCGCCAAGGTTCCAGTACCAGCGGACATCAGTACCAACATTGGCAACTGAATTATCGGTGAATGTTACCTGGTTCTTTTCGCAAAGCGGATTGGCTGCAATAAAATCAGCAGCGGGCCACGGATGAATGATGATACTGTTAACAGCCGTATCGCTTACACAACCCTGGTTGGTAAACACCCAATGTTGTACGGTATAAGTTCCCGGCAATGGAAAATTAAACACCGGGTGCTGGTTGGTTGATGTGCCTACCACTGTTCCCGACGAATTAATGAAACGCCATTGCCATGCTGTTACCGGGTGGGTAATTCCATTCGAAGCATCGGTAAATGTAACCGGCGCTTTCCAGCATATTTCAGCTACTGATGTAAAACCGGCCTTGGGTTGCGGGTAAATATTGCCCTGTGCTTTGGTAACCGAATCAATACAACCATTATTTGAGGTAACAATCAGTTTAATATTATATGGCCCGGTTGTGGAATATTTGTGTGATGGATTGTTGATGGCTGAAATGTTCAACCCTCCTGTTGCAGGATCGCCAAAATTCCACAAATGAGTAAACAAAGCCTGTGATCCATCAGCAATGGCTGATGTATTGGTAAAGTTTACCACACCATCGGGCAAACAGGCATAACTCATGGTAAAATCAGGAACAGGATTGGGATGTACCGTTAAAGGAAATGTATAAACCGGGCTGGCGCAGCCTGTACTGGTAACAACCTGCAGCGTTGGATTGTACACCTGTGCTGCCGGGTATGTTCCGGTTACATTGACATTGCTTGTGTTGCTGATGGGCGAACCAACAGCCAGGTTCCAGTTCCAGTTAGTGATTGTTCCCACCCCACCGGCAAGTGTTGATGAGTCGCTGAAGGTAATCTGCTTGTCTTTACACTGCGGCGCAGTAAAACCAAACCTGGCAACAGGGGTTTTGCTTACGGTAATTGTTTTCTCTGTTGTATCGCTCAGGCAACCTGCATCGGTTAAAACAGCATACCTGATTTTATATGTTCCCGGAGTGGTATAAATCTTTCCGGGGTTATTGGTATAAGCATACGTACCATCGCCAAAATCCCAGAAATGTTTAATAATGGGGCGGCCACCGGTTGTATTGTTCGTTGTAATCTGTATTGTTGAATCGGTACAAAGTGCTGCCGGCCACGAAAAATCAGTAACAGGTGGATCGTACACCTGCAGATCAAAGTCAATCACCTGCTCGCCCGAACAACCATCAGCCGTTGGATTGTTCACCGTTACCTGTATGGGATAGGTACCAATGGTATTATATACATATGATGATGGTAACCGGTACATATAAATTGTGCGGCCGTTTACCACAAATGATGAATCGGGTACAACCGGGCCATTATTCACAAAATCAGGATAGTTTGGAATCTTCCACTTCATGGATAAAGGAACGTACGGAAGTGTTATGGAGAAAATAAACGGTGAGCTTTTGCAGGCTACCGGGCTGTTAATGGTGGCGTACTGGTTGGTGGTGGTAACGTACTGGTACAAATCTTTCACATTTGTTCCTGCGTTATACCCATAAGTTTCGGCACTGCCGTAGCCATAAGCAATGGCGTTGAAACCTGAATCGGAAGTAATGGTATGCGATCCCTGCGAAAGCGGGATATGATAGTATTTATAGCTGGGATCCTGCGGATGCGTAACGGCTGTTGCTGACGGAGCAACTCCGTCAATCCGCAGGGAAGTTGTACCTGCCGAGCGGATAATGAGGTTCAGCCAGTGTTCCCGTATCAACGCTTTCCCGGTTGAGTTAATCGTTACCCTTTCAATGGTTTGTTCAATCGGGCTCAGGTAAATCATTTCCGGATCGCCGAGGTTTTCAGTTCCATAATAAAAAGCTGTGTTGCTGCACTGTGCCCTTGTGGTAATGTATTGGGCAACCATCACCGGCTTGTCCGATTCAATCAGATCGGCGGTTGAACTCCGGTATTCGTAATAAAAATTATTAATGAGGCCGGTAAGCGTAATGCCATTTCTTTTTACAACCGTTGCAGGGTCGCTCACACAAACCCGAAAAAAGTTATTCGGCATTTTATTGGTGGGGGCCGTGAGGTATTTTTTCCCCCATGCATTGCTGGGAAAAGCCTGCTGAATATAATTATCGGCACTGCCGGAAACATTTGCCGCACACTGAATATTGATTTTTCCCGATCCCGAAAACACAGCAATCTTTTTACAGGAGCTGGTAGCTGTTGCCACCGAACGTACTCTTGTACCCGTTAAATCTTCGCCCAGGTAAAGAGCGCCATTCAGGGCAGTACCCAATTGCCGGCCAAAAATATTGTAAATCTCTCCCCGGTTTAATGTTACCCGTATTGTATCGCCTTTGGCATTATTAAATGTATTCACACTGGGTATAATCTCAACAGCAGTATTATCCTCCGTAGCTATTACATAGCAATAAGAATAGGAGTTTGCCTCATTTGATGTTTGTGTAAAGTTGATGGAGTAATACTCCCTTGCCAGTGTATTAACGGGAAACAGCAAACTGGCGCCGGAAACGGAACCATTGTAAATATGGGCATAGGCAATTACCGGCACATCGCTGGTAATATGGATGCCTTTATCGCTTTTTCCCTCGCTTACCACCCTTGCATCAAAGAGACCGGTTTTGGGAATGGTGTCGGATGAAGTTACCTGGTTGGCAATAATGGAATAGGTTTTTGCCCAGCCTGTTGCCGGTATGGTAACTGTAACCGTTGCATTTTTATCGGAAGTAAAGTATAAAACCATCTGTTGCGATCCGCCCGTTACTGTATTGGGTACGCCGCTTCCATTGTACATAGATACATGGCTGCCATATGCAACCCAGAATTCCTTGCCTTTATTTGAAAAATCCTGGGCAAATAAATGCGGATTAAGAAAAACAATCGCCACAAGAACAGTCAGTAACTTTCTCATTATGTATGGATCAAAATTGGGACAACAAGTTAATTGTTTTATAGACACCTGTCTCCTTTTATGATGCCTGTTTTTTAAAAATGGTTTCCCATTATGAGATATTTTTTGGCCGCCGGGCCTTCACAAAGCAAAAGATCAAGAATGCCCAGGTTGGGAATAAAGCCATGCCGCTCGGCAAACACCTGCTGGTAAGGTGGAAACAAAACACCTGCGGAACCTTCTTTTTGCAATGCAGACAGTTGGGCAATTGTTTCGCCCTGCACAGCTTCGCCCGACAAAATGACAACTTTCAGTTTCAGCTTTTCCAGCACCCATTCCATGGTTTTCAGGTTCAGGTCAACCAGGAAATCTTCCCTACGCTTCATCAACTGCTCCAGCCCCGGGGCATAGTCATCAAACCAGGGGGCCTTGCGGTACGCATCATGAATGCTCTTCCAGTGAATGCGCTGCCAGGGTTCGGCATACGAAATGCGGGCATCCCTCAGCTTCTGTTTTTTATCCCGCCCACCCACCAACGGAACGGTGAGGAGGAGGGGGCCATTTGCCCCAATCAGTTCGGTTCGGTTCAAATGAAGGCTTTTATCAAGCCATACATCTGAAGAAAAAAACACATTTGAACAGTTAATTAAATTCAAATACGATTTAATTGCCCCAAAATATTGTAAATCAATAAAATAATTATTCATATGATATATATAAAATTCAACTGAAACAAGCCGCTTTTAACCAAGTGTTTTAAAGTAAAAACTGGCTTATAATTTTCTATTTAATAATCAATTAATTACACTTAACTAACTGAAAACAAGTTTTAAATAAAACAAATTGAACACTATAAATATTTGTCAATCAATCCTTCACAACTCCGGTTGTTTTACGCTAACTATTTTAGTTCAAATTTAAGTTTTGTAATTGGTGATACGAAAGAAATTTCAGCAGTTTGCAGTACATTGCAGTAAATACACAGTTGTGAAAAAACTTACCCTTGCCGGGCTCCTCATTTGCCTCACTGCCCTCTCCTGCAACACATTTAAAATTCCTGATTACAAAGAATTCAGGAACCTGAAATTTGAATCGGTTGGGTTTTCAGAATCCGTTGTTTCCATGGAACTGGTTTACAACAACCCCAACAAAATTGGTTTCCAGGTAAAAAAAACGGAGTGTGATGTGTATGTTGATGAAGTGTACCTGGGCCGGGCTATCAGCGATACGCTCATCCATGTTGCCAAAAAGTCAGATTTTGTAATCCCGCTCAAAATCAAAACCGATATGAAGAATGTGTTTAAAAATGCATGGAGTGCCCTCACCAACAAAACGGTTTTGATCCGGGCAAACGGAACCATTACTGCCGGAGTTGCCGGTATTTTTAAAACCATTCCCCTTACATACGAAGGCAGGCATGAAACTTCCGTGTTTGTGCCGCAGCCCTGACTTTTTCGGGTGCACAGTTTACCGCAGCATCCGTTTTACAACGATTTCTGTTTTCGTGAAGACTGTCCCCTTTTTCCAAACACAGGGTTCTGGTTGAAAAAGGCTGGCTGTTATTTGTTGAACAATAAGCATTGTTTGCCAACCGAAGGCCATTGTTTGTTAAACAAAGGGCATTGTTTGCCAACCGAAGGCTATTGTTTGTTAAACAAAGGGCATTGTTTGCCAACCGAAGGCCATTGTTTGTTAAACAAAGGGCATTGTTTGTCAACCGAAGGCTATTGTTTGCTAAACAAAGGGCATTGTTTGTCAACCGAAGGCTATTGTTTGTCAACCGAAGGCTATTGTTTGCCAACCGAAGGCCATTGTTTGACGAGCAAAGACCTTTGTTCCCTAAAGTGTATGGTTGTATTTGCGAAAGTTTTTCCTGGCAAAACAATACAAAAAGCACATTGATAATGAGGCAGTAAGTATTAAAAAGCGAAAGTTTGGAAGTGGAAAAGTTTCGTAAATTTATGCGTTAGCGGTAATTTAATTAGACTTCACAATGACAAAGAGTGAAAAAAGTGACAAGGCATTGCAAGACAAGTTAGCGAAATCAATACTACCTGATTTTATTAACTCACTTCATAAAGAAGGAATCATTTCCGAATCAGACCTTTCAGACAAAAAAATAGTCTTTGAGAAACTCAGAGGCTATATGGCAAAAAATAAAGGCAATATAAATTGGGAAATTTTTGTTGACCACAGAGAAACACTGATAAAAGTTGCTGAGACAGAAATTAAGAAAGGGCATTTTGAATTTGCTGTTGCTCTTTATGCGACTTTTATTGAACACACGTTAAATAGAATAGTCCATCTTGCTTGTTCATCAAAAAAAATTGACAATAAAATCCAAACAGAGATAATTAGAAGTGTCAACATAATTGGTAAATGTACTTGGCTAATTAAGTTATTGGATTTACCGACAATAAGACAAGAGAACGTTAAGACAATACTTTCTATTTCAGACGAAAGAAATGCCTACATTCATTACAAATGGAAACCTGAGACTGACACAGATAAAATACCAGACCTAGACAAAGAAAAAAAAGAAGAAGACGAAAAGATAAAAAAAATCAAATCGCTTCTTCGGTATCTAAAAACTTACGAAACAAAACTTGAATATAAAGGCAAAAAGAAACACATTGACAAGATTGTGAGATAAACTACCGCTAACATTGGTATTGCCAATAGTGGGGCTGGACATTGGAGCAATCAGCAGCAGTAACTCTGTTGTACTGCCGTTCGGGGCTCGACGAATAAAGCCCAGCTTTGGTTCTTAATATTTAACTTTATCAAAAAGCCCAGCAGCGGTTCCGGGCGGACGAATATAAAATTTCCCACCATCGGCAATAGTTGCTCGTTAGCGGCTACTTTAATGCGACACTTCATAACCATATTAACCCTGACATTTTTCTGTTTGACAACTTTTGGTCAGACACAAAAAATCAATTCTTTGATTGACAGCATTAATAATAAACAAATAGGAATTGCAATGCAATACGTTTGGTATCCTGTTATGAACAGTTCATCAGGTGACGCATTGGTTAAGATGGGAAAGTCAGCGACAAAAGACTTAGTCTCTGTACTTAGTGACACAACAAAAGGAATAATAGCTCATTTTATTCTTTCAAGCATTTGGAACGACGAAATAAAAAAGGCAGGTTGGAAAGTTGGAAGTCGAGTTGACTACATTGAAAACAACTTGGATTCTGTAAATCGAATTTATCTTAGCGGACTTACATTTTACCAAGACAACAATTTTAGACTTTTTGTTGGACAAGACGAACTTAACAGAAACAAAAAAGAGTGGCTAACTTTCATTGCGACTAAAAGCAGCCCCCACAGGCGCAAGCGTCTCGCTTGTGCCAATTATTAACTTTCAAAAATGAATACTATTTTGCGGGCACATGAGCACGAAGTACAAGTTTGACGATAATGATCAATTGTATTTTATAAGCTTTTCAGTTGTTTCCCCACAGGCGCAAGCGTCTCGCTTGTGCCAATTATTAACTTTCAAAAATGAATATTATTTTGCGGGCACATGAGCACGAAGTACAAGTTTGACGATAATGATCAATTGTATTTTATAAGCTTTTCAGTTGTTTACTGGATTGATTTGTTTATACGTAAAAACTATAAAGACATATTGATAGAAAGCTGGAAATATTGTCAGCAGGAAAAAGATCTTGAAATATACGGTTGGTGCATTATGAGCAGCCATGTTCATATGATTGTTGGAACAAAAGGCCGTGCCTTAGATAAAGTTATTGGAGAAATGAAAAGCTTTACCTCCCGTAGTTTACGTAAAGCAATCGAACAACACCAGGGAGAAAGCAGAAAAGAGTGGATGATATGGATGATGAAACGTGCAGGTGCAAAAAACGGGAATAATAATGATTGGCAATTATGGCAACAGCACAACCATCCTGTTGCTCTGCATTCTGCCGAAATGTTTTATCAGAAGTTACAATACATTCATTACAATCCGGTAGAAGCAGGATTTGTTGAACACGAAGAAGATTATTTGCACAGCAGCGCAAGAGATTTTCATGGTAAAAAGGGTTTGATTGAATTGTGTTATATTGTTTAACAGGTATTGATTAAGGCACAAGCGGGACGCTTGCGCCTGTGGCAGCGGGACGCTTGCGCCTGTGGCCAATAAATAAGCGAACAGACAATGAAGAAGTTTCTATTTTATTTTGCAGTTACGGGCTGGACATTAGGACTAATTGTTCATTTACTTTCACTTGCCGACTTTGACATTACAGACAAAGTTCCTTTTGTTTGGATTTTACACATAGGTATTTTTGTTGTCTGGCTTCCGACAGTTCTTGACTTGAAAAAAAATGAAGAACTTAAAGAATATCAACAATCAGGAATACTGAACAGGAAGAACCCTTTTGGATTTTTTAAAATTATCTTCAGACAAACTCCGACTTGGCTGACAATAATTGCAATTGGAGGTTTCTTTTATGCCATCATAAATTTTATGTTGTTTATGACTTCCCAACTTGGTGTTCCTGACATTAAGGACGGACAATATATTTTACATAATCACGGAAAGCTAATCAAGACCTTGACTGAACAAGAGTATCATCACTATAAAGCAAATGAAGGGAGAGGGTTTTCAGGACATTGGTTAGCATTTTACGGACTTGCAGCAGCAGTTCTATTTCCATTCAACAGACAGACAACAAATGAATAATTTATTTGACACTGAAAGAAAAGCAGCCACCCACCGGCGCAAGCGTCTCGCTTGTGCCAATTATTAACTTTCAAAAATGAATGCGGGTAACCTTGCGCAAACAAAAAAATAAGTATACTTATCCCCCGCAGGCGCAAGCGTCTCGCTTGTGCCAATTATTAACTTTCAAAAATGAATGCCGGTAACCTTGCGCAAACAAAAAAATAAGTATGCTTATTTTTCATTGTTTCACTGCCATTACTTTCATTTATAACAGCTCACAAAAAAGAAGATGTTTTGCATGATTGGTCTGTTGCATTTATTTTTGGGTTTCTGCAATGCGAACGAATCAATAACAACTAAAAATTTATAGCATGAACCGGATACTCGTTTTAATTACTCTTTCAGACACCGGAATAGAAACAATTAAAAGCACTCCTGATTTACCCAAAAAGGAAATGGAGTTTGTAAACCAATGGAAACAAGAGAATATTTTAGAAAGCTTTTTCATTTCTGTTTCAAAAAAGGACGCAGTACTGATATTTCAAAACGTTGACGAACCTAAGACAAAGGAACTCATTGAGGCATTACCATACTTTCCGTATATGTCAAAAATTGAGTACCACAATTTAAACAAGCAATTCTAGCCCATAAACTAAATAAACATTGACGACAGCATAGATTCTTCCAGGCGCAAGTGACTCTTGCATGAGAGCAGGTAACATCCAAAATGATAATAAGAAACAATCTGATTATGAAAAATCACTTCTATCAATTTAGTGTTGCAGCACTAGTGCTTTTATCAGTTGGCTGCAATTCCTTTATGCATGGTTATACATGGAACAAGGCTGAAAACTCGTACCATATTGTTACAGGAGATAAAACCAATTTCGGCGACAGAAGACTGAAATACAATAAAGGATTTCACAAACACTCCGCACTTTCGAACTTTCTTGACTGCAAATCCAACAACAGGGGTTTGCCCGACTTTATTTATGAATACAAAACTGAAGATAAACGCAGGGGCATAAAACTGTTTTATATAAAACCTGATTCGGTATTTGTTTTTGAGGAACCGCAAAAAAACAAATTGCAGTCAATTCAAAAAGAAGCAAGAAAAATATCAACCGGAGAAAAACAGTTTTTAATCCGGTAGCGAAACAGCAAGTCCGCTTCAACATACTGTTTTGCAAAAGCCGGTCACAGCTTAGCACAAATCATCCTAAAACAAAACGGCCTGTTGCTGATCGCAACAGGCCGTTCCTTTATCATCCATCATTATTGTTTTTTGGGAGGGCCACCACCATCAGCTTCTCGTTTACAGCAAATGGGCAAGCGTTTGTATTGTTCTTCTTCTGCTGTAACATCATCCGCATCAAAACCTATATTGGCAATAGCGGTTTTAATGTTTTCAATATTGGTACGGTCGCTGAGGTACGTTACAGTGGTGATCTTTTTGCGGATGTCAACCACCACCTTTGCCACGCCTTCCTCGCCTTTCAGAAAGTTTTCAATTTTCTGTTTGCATTCAACACACTGCGCCTGCGGGGTTTTTATCTGTACCACAATTGGTTTCTTAAACTGCGAAAAACCGGCAACAGCTATGAGCAAAAAAGCGGAAAGAAAGATACTCTTCATGTTTTTTTTCAATGAAATTATCAATTTACGTTCCAATGTGCAGGGTCGGCACTCCATTTTAACAAAACATCCTGTTCTGATGCTTCCACAATGTGCTTTTCAATTGCCAGCCCGATAAGTGTTGGATAATTGGTGAGCGAACGGTATTCAACACCTGCTTTTGCAAAGGCATCCTTCGCCACATCAAACCCATAGTTGAAGATGGAAACCATACCAATCACCTCCACTCCTGCCTGCCTCAGCACTTCCACCACTTCCAGGCTGCTTTTGCCGGTTGAAATAAGATCTTCAACCACCACAACTTTTTGTCCGGCTTCATAAAAGCCTTCGATCTGGTTGCCAAGACCATGTTCTTTCGGTTTCGGACGAACATAGATGTAAGGCAGCTTCAGCTGATCGGCCGCCATTGCTCCCCATGCAATACCTGCAGTGGCAACACCCGCAAGCAGTTCAGCTTCGGGAAACTGTTCAAAAATAACATTGCACATTTCGCTTTTTACAAACTCACGCACATGAGGAAACGATAAAACTTTACGGTTATCGCAGTAGATAGGGCTCTTCCATCCGCTGGCCCATGTAAAAGGTTCTTTTACATTTAAACGGATGGCCTTAACTTGTAACAGCTTTTCAGCTACGGCTTGTTCATTTGTCATGCCGCAAAGGTGAGATTTGAAAACTGAAATTTGAAATTTACTTATGTACATCAAAATCTACTTTGGCGAAAAACCGGTTTTCCTCTGCAATGAAGTGGATGAAACCATTCGTGAATACATGCATCACCCCGATGCTGTTTTTATTGATGAAATTACCGGCCCCGCCATCAAATCATTGCTGCACGAAATTGTAAAAGACGAATTTCATGCCGGTATATTACTGGATAATGATCTTGAAAAACTGAAGAAAGCATTCTTTAAACATTTTATACCTGTTACGGCTGCAGGTGGTGTGGTTGAAAATGAAAAAGGCGAAGTGCTGCTCATTTTCAGAAGAGGCAAATGGGATTTACCCAAGGGAAAATTAGACAAAGGTGAAAGCATTGAACAATGTGCTGTACGTGAAGTGGAGGAAGAAACCGGGCTTACCAACATCCAGCTGAAGAAATTACTTACTATCACGTATCATACTTATGATGAATTCGGCAAACACATGCTGAAAGATTCGCACTGGTATAAAATGAAAGTAAAAGGCAGTCAGAACATCACACCTCAAACAGAAGAAGAGATTATCGAAGTAAAATGGGTAAAGAAAAAAGATCTGAAAGATTATTTCAGCAATACATTTCCATCGGTGAAGGATGTATTGAAATTATATTGATTTTGTTTCGAGGATTGTTTTATTAACCACATCGGGCAAAAACTGCGAAGCATTTCCACCATTGCGTATTACATCTCTTACAAGCGTGGATGCTACCGATGTATATTGCGGCAAACAAGTGAGAAAGATTGTTTCAACATCCGTATCAAGACTGCGGTTCATATCAGCAATGGCCTTTTCGTATTCAAAGTCGTTTACATAACGGATGCCACGCAAAATAAACTTTGCACCGATATTTTTACAGCAATCAATGGTAAGACCTTCATAAACCAGTGCTTCCACCCTTTTATCTGCTTTAAAAATTTCCTTGATCCATTCAATTCTTTGCTCTTCGCTGAACATTGGCTCCTTGCCTGAATTTCTGCCAATACCGATGTACAGTTTATCAAATAAATCGAGTGAGCGGTAAATAATATCAAGATGGCCTACCGTAATGGGATCAAAGGTTCCGGGAAACAGGCAAATTCGTTGCATGAAGTTGAATTAATAACCGAATATCGCCGAAATGAATGAAAAAAAAAATCTTATCAGCGAAAATTTCATCTCCACTCTGGTTTTTTTACGCTATTAGATACGGGCCGGAAATTGTATTTTTCTGAAAACCTTACAGTCATGACCAACAGATCAACCTCAAAAATCCGCATTCTCAGTATTGACGGAGGCGGCATCAGGGGAATTATTCCCGGAGTAATTGTTGAATACATTGAAACAAGATTAAAAACACTTACCGGTAACCGCAACTCCAAAATCGGAGACTATTTCGATTTAATTGCCGGAACAAGCACGGGTGGAATTTTAACCAGCATTTACCTCTGTCCCGGCGATGAGAATAATAAAACACCAAAGTTTTCTGCGTCAGATGCGTTGAATCTTTACATGAATCATGGCAAAGATATTTTTCACAGAAACTTCTGGCAGCACTTTAAACACTTTGAATTATGGAATGAACAATTTCCCGTTGACAGTTTAACCAACCTTCTTCATGAATACCTTGGCGATACATTGCTCAGCCAGTTGGTAAAACCCAGCTTAATTACTGCTTATAACTTTTACGACCGCAGGGCAGCTTTTTTTAACAGTGTTGATTCGCACAAAGCAGGTGGTGAAGTGAAAGATTTCAGAGTAAAGGATGTTGCAAGAGCAACAAGTGCAGCACCTACTTATTTTGAACCAGCAGAAATTTACAGCGTCAACCAGGCTCCACAGTTTTTAATTGATGGCGGTGTGTTTGTAAACAACCCGGCTTTGTGTGCATACAGTGAAGCAAGAGGGTTGAATTTTTCCGACAGCAGGATCTTAAGCGGAACATACAAACTTCCCAAGCCGGATAAACCATCAGCGAAAGATATGCTGCTGATAAGTATCGGCACCGGAAGCGTAAAAGAGAAATATGAATTTGATGCGTTGAAGAATGCAGGTTTAATTAAATGGCTGCCCGTATTAATTGATATTATGATGAGTGGCAACAGCGAAACAGTACATTACCATTTAATGAAAATGTGGGATACACTGGATGAAGCTGATAAAAAAGATTATTACCGCCTGGAACCCGAATTAAAAAATGCATCGCCTGATATGGCAAATGTGAAACAAAAAAACCTGAAGCTTTTGTACAATGCCGGGCAGAGTTATGTATTTGAAAATGCTGAAAAGCTGAATGAAATTGCGGATAAATTAGTGATGTATTCGTAAACTATTGTTATGGCAGGGATATGCTGTTGAATCTTATTACACGAATTGGCGTGTGCACTCACGATTCACCATTCACGTCTGCATTCAATTCGTGTAATTCGCTTCAATTTGTGTTTTTGCTTCTGCTACTTTCGCTTATATACTTTAAAAGGGCGGAGATATTTTATTCCTTTTACTGTCAGAAACCTTGTGGCAACCTGTTGCCATCCCGATTGTGAACTCCGCCACACAAGAAAGTGAAGATGAGGAAAAGCAGTATAGCCTGTTTTACCGCTGTATGCAATTGGCTGGCCTTGCACAACCGTATCGCCGGCATTTACCATTGCTCCGTTTTGTTTTAAATGCCAGTAACCAGCCCTTGATCCATCGTTGTGCTGAATAATGACCATGTTACCTTCGGGTCGATACTTTTTATTCAATCCGCCGGTTTTGCCATCCTGTTTTACTCTTACCACTACTCCACCACGTGCAGCACAGATAACAGTTCCTCTCTTCATTTTAAAATCAAGTGCTGCCCTGTTTTTATGTGAGAAGTGACTGAAGTAACCCTGCACAAGGCGGTGTTTTGTATTGAGTTCATAAGGCAGCGTATACACAAAACTTGTATCATCTTTTATCTTCCCTTTCTGCAGCTGAATAAATTCATTACGCCGGGATCTTTGCTGACGGTGCAGGAACACAAAAAACCAGTAATGCTTAAAAGAAATAACAGTCGTGTTGCGAAATACATATCTAATAAGATTTCAAAATCAACACAACAAAAACCAACATAAAACAAAGCCAAAACAATGAAAGAAAGAAATTAGCTCTTCTCCTGTACATCTGTTCTTTCCTATCGCCAACAATTGACATCGGAAATAAAACACCGGGATTAAAGACAGCTAAAAATGAAATCAGGGAAAGAGTTTTATTTTCAGCCTTTTCCTTTTTTATTTTCAATCTGGTTAAAATATTGGCAAACATTGATACTCCTGCCGATAAGATTAAAATAAAATAGACAATATTCATTCTGATTGGTAACGAATTTCTTCCATTCGCTTGTCAACAAATATATCATCAATAATTTTAAGATTGAAATCCAGATTCTTCATTGCTTTGAACGCCTGATCTTCTAATTCAGATTCCTGAAGTCAACCGGTACTAATTTACTTACACCTGCTTCCTGCATGGTTACACCATAAATTACATCCACTGCACCCATTGTTTGTTTGTTATGGGTAACAATGATGAACTGTGAGTTGTTGCTGAACTGTCGGATCATATTGGTGAACTTGCCCACATTCGCATCATCAAGCGGCGCATCCACCTCATCAAGAATACAGAAAGGCGCTGGCTTGATAAGATAAATTGCAAACAACATCGCTGTTGCAGTTAATGTTTTTTCTCCACCACTCAACTGCGAAATACTGCTTGGACGTTTACCTTTTGGCTTGGCCACAATATCAATTCCTGTTTCAGCCAGGTTTTCAGGATTATCCAGCACCATATCAGCAGTATCTTCTTCCGTAAACAATGCCTTAAACACTTTCTGGAAGTTTTCACGCACCTGGTTAAACGTTTCGAGGAAACGCTGATTGGCTGTTGCTTCCACTTCCTGTATGGTTTGCAGTAACGATTCCTTTGCTGTTACAAGGTCGTTCTTCTGCTCAAGAATAAACTCGTAGCGTTTACGCATTTCTTCAAATGCTTCAATAGCGGTAGGATTTACTTCACCCAGGTTTTCCAAGCGCTTTTTCATACGGTCAACTTTCGCCTGTAATTCTTCCAGCGGTTCGTTGCCTGTACGTTCTTCTTCAATTACATCTTCCAGGTTTACTTTAAACTCAACCAGCAAACGTTCTTTGGTGCCGCTTAACTGCAGCTTCAGATCGTTGAGTTTATCTTTTATTTCATTCAGTAAATGATCAACCTGTTCTTTTTCTTTTTGCTTATGACGTAATTCGCTTTCTTTTTCACCCAAAGCATTCCGCAGATTGTAATACAACTGGTCAGCTTCGTTCAGCTTACGTTCTTCGGCTTCTTTGTTCTGAAGCATGGTTACCAATGCATCCTGCGCTTCAAGCAACACCACTTCACTTTCACTGATCTGGTTCGATGCTTCTTCCAATGCACTTGAATTAGTAGTGATCTGCAATTGCAAATCCTGCAACTGATTTTGTTTGAATTCAAACTCCTGCTTCAGCGCTGTTACTTTGCTTTGCTGGCGGGTTAAATTAAGATTATAATCGTTGTATGATTGGTTGGCCTGGTTGTACTCCAGTTCAGCCGATGCAAATTCCTGCTCAATTATTTCCAGGCGACCGGATAAATCATCCAACTGGGTATTGTACTTTTCTAATTCATCCCGATGCTGCTGCTGACTTTCATGAATTTCTTCCTGCTGCAATTCAAGATCTTCTAAACGCTTTACAGCATTGGATTCCATTCCACGCAGGTTTTCCATACGGTTATCAATACCATACACCTGGTTTACCAATTGGTTGATAATATTCTCTGTTTCCTTGATTGCATTTTCTTTCAACTGCTCATTATAACCAATTACTTCACTGTGGCGCATCTGGATGGTGTGTTTCAGATCCATCACCACCGTTTCCTGGGCTACAATCTCTTCATGCAAACGCTCCAGGTTTTTGGCACGGCCCAGTTTCTTTCCTTCAAACAAACCAACGCTGCCACCGCTTAATGCATATTTTCCTTTGAAGAACTTTCCGCTCTTTTCCAGGATAACACCGTTAAATCCTTCAGGTAGATTGTTTTCATCTTCTGCAATTACAACCTGTCCGAGTAAGTAATTAATAAGCGATTGATATTTTGCATCAACTTCAACCACACTCAATGCATGGATTGTGCCGGCAGGAAGATCATTCAGCACCTGCTGACCATTGAACTGGTCAAGCATAAAGAAGTTCGCTTTCCCTTTCTGGTTGGCATGAAGCAACTGAACTGCATTCAACGCTTCTTTCATATTGTCAACTACATAATAGTTGAGGTATTGCTCCAGCAGGTTTTCAATAGCTGTTCGGTAATCTTCTTTACAATAAATCACATCACTCAGCAACGGCGCTTCTACATTCCACTGCGGATTGTTATGAAGGAACTTTACACTTTCAGGATAACCTTCCATTGAATCAACCAAACTCTTCAACAAGTCATGTTCATTCTTTTTAGAATCGAGTTTCCTGTTTTCATCAGCAAGCTGGTTACGCAAACTTTCAAGAGCCGATTGCGTTTGCAGAATCTGTTCTTTTGTAAACTCATGCTGCTCCTGCAAATGCAGTAACTCTTCCCTGCTGTTTGTAAGTTCGTATTCTTTTTGTTGCTTTTCTTCTTCTAACTGTTGTAACTGCTGCCTGCGGTTACTCTGTTCTTCTTTTAACTGGAAGATGGTACGTTGCAGGTTCTGAATGGTGGTTTCACCAACAGCCACATTTTTCTCTGCTTCAAACTGGCTGCGCTGTATAGCCTGGTTTTCTTTACGCAGTTCATCAATGCCACTTCTCTTCTCATCAAATACCTTACGTTTCTCTTCCACTGCTGTGCGGAAATCGTTCAACTGTGTTCCGAGATCGTTTAGTTTCTGATCTTCTTCGGTTATCTGTAATTCAGTAAACTGGATACTTTCTTCAATACCCTTTAACTGTCCACCTGCTTTTGATAAGAAATCCTTTAAGCTGGTTTCTTTTTCTTTCAGGTAATGTAAACGTTGCTGGGCAAGGTTTTTATCATTTTCTTTTGTGCGGAGGCTTTGCAGCAAATCATTAAACGTATGCTGCATTACCTGCAGTTCACGTTCTTTTTCAATAAAGCCAACTTTTTCCTGTTCAATAGCTGCTTCTTCCGTTGCAATTTTTGCTTCCAGTTCTACACGTTTGTTGGTTTCTTCTTCGTGCTGCTCATTTAATGTTTTCCAGGTAAGGTTGAAACCTTCCAGTGCAGCTTTCGCCAGTTCAATACTTATTTCACGATAATCTTTTTTGATTTCGTAATATTTCTCCGCTTTCTTGGCCTGGTTTTCTAAAGTCTTTAACTGGTTATTGATTTCAAACAGCAAATCTTCAATACGTGCAAGATCCTGCTCGGTAGCATCTAACTTATTCTTCGCTTCTTTCTTTCTTGTTTTGTAGATGGTGATACCGGCAGCCTGTTCCAGCATCCGCCGACGGCTGTTTTCCTTATCCTTGATGATATCATCCACCATACCCAGTTCAATGATAGCGTAGCTATCTGTACTTACACCCGTATCAAGAAAGAGGTTCTGAATATCTTTTAAACGGCATTGCACATCGTTTAAGCGATATTCACTTTCACCACTTTTATAAAACTTACGGGTTACAGTAACGGTACTGAATTCGGTTGGAAGCAGGTTACGGGTATTTTCAAACGTAAGACTTACTTCGGCCAAACCGGAAGCACTTCTTGTTTTGGAACCATTGAATACAAGACTCTCCAGGTTTTCGCTTCGCAGATGACTGATCTTCTGTTCACCAATAACCCAGCGGATACTGTCGATGATATTGCTTTTGCCGCAACCATTGGGGCCAATAATGCCGGTTACACCCTCATCAAAACTAACCACAGTTTTATCGGCAAAACTTTTAAAACCCTTAATTTCTAAACTCTTTAAACGCACTATTTTTCAATTTAGGAAGGCGACAAATATAGGCGAATTGGTTTGGATTCAATTTTCAGTATTTTTTATCTTTTCAACAGTTTTCCTCATGTTTTCAACAAACATGAATTAAACCGGATGTAAACAATATTTTTTTGTATTAGCCGTTGCCGGCCTTATTAAACAGGTTTTGAGCGCAATTTGCCCCTTTAAAGTTAAAAGGCTTAGTTTGCAGCAGTTTTTATACCCTCGTTCGAAAATATTTTTAAGAAGATGCCGTACGAAATCTTTCGGCTTGAGTTGGCAGGAAGATGGTGCTTACTGAAACTGAATCAATTTACATTTTCACATAAAAATGAATGAATAATATTCCACACCGCTACTTTATCATCAACAAACCATACAATATGGTTTCACAGTTTGTCAGTTCACATGATGTAAACCTGCTCGGCGATCTTGATTTTGAATTTCCGGAAGGAACACATGCCATCGGGCGACTGGATAACCATTCGGAAGGTTTACTTATTTTAACCACAAATAAAAAAGTAACACGCTTCCTGTTTTCATCAGAAAAGAAACACAAACGTACTTACCTCGTTATGGTAAAGAATCATGTAACGGATGAATTGCTGCAACAATTAAGAACAGGAGTTACCATTCAGGTGAAAGATGGCGAGCCCTATATTGCTGTTCCCGATTCTATCGAAATTGTTACGGATGTAAACGATCATTATATCCACATGAACGATTTCAGGCAACAGTTTCCGCATACCTGGCTGATGATGACCTTAACCGAAGGAAAGTACCGCCAGGTGCGAAAAATGTGCCAGGCCATTAACCGTCGTTGTCTGCGCCTGGTACGTATTTCCATAGAAGAATTAAAAATGGGTGATTTAAAACCAGGCTGCATAAAAGAGCTGAATGAACAGGAATTTTTCAAACTGATTGATGTGGATTATCCAGCAAAAACATAGCCTTTTACAATAGCAATTGTAAACTTGCAGCTTCATACTAAATCGCTTACCTTGCAGTATGTTTTACCAGAAACATATTTCTGCAAACCTGATGCTGCCATACTTTCTCAACCTTATTGCAGCAGGTGAAGGTAGTTTGCCCGATGACTGAGTTTACGTTTAAAACTTCGCCGGTATTTCCCGGCTGAAGAACATTTGCAATCATTTCTTACGGCAATTTCTGAAACTTAAACCTGTTTTATGACGCAGCATAATTATTACGTTGAAAGCGAATTAGGACGTTTACGAAAATTATTAATTCACAGCCCCGATGGTGGCATTGGAAAGATCATCCCCGGTACGTTTGCCGATAACCTGTACGATGATATTGTACACCTGAAAAGCATGCAGAAGGAGTACAATCATTATGTAAAGCTCCTGCTCTATTTTTTAGACAGGGAAAAGATCAACTACATCAAACAATACCAGGCAACTGCAGAACCGGAAAAAAAATCATGGTGTTTTATTCCCGGCAAAGAAGAATATTTCAACAGCGATAAAGTGCTGGACACACAGCAACTGCTGGCAGAAATTATTAAAGACGAAAAAGTAAAGCTGAGTCTCATTTCGGCCATTTGCTCGTATGAAGAATCCAGTTTTGCCATTCAGCAACGACTGGAAAACATTAACGATCCTGCACTGCTGGCCAAGGTTTTTATTACAGGTATTTTACCGGAAGAAGAAAATGGCACAGGTGAAGATCAGTACATCTTCCCCCCCATTCCCAACTTTATTTTTACCCGTGATATCGGCATTATGGTGAAGGGATACATCCTGCTGAGCCGGATGGCTACTGTTGCAAGGAGAAGAGAATCGTTGCTGACGAAGTTTCTGTCGCTTAGTTATTTCTTTAAAGATCATCCTGAACGGATCATGGAAATTATTGAAGAAAGCGATTTCTTTTTATATGAAGAAGAAGAACGCAAACACCGCATCATCAGCATTGAAGGTGGCGATGTAATGATGGTTCATCCCAAACATATTGTAATTGGTTGCAGCATACGTACCAGCAGCAATGCTGTCAATGAAATCATTCATTCCCTTTTCAGCAGAGAAGAGCTTGGAATTGAAAAAATATCTGTTGTAAAAATTCCGAAGAACAGGGCTCAAATGCACATTGATACCATTTTCACGCAGGTAAAACGCAATGTGTGGGTGCTTTATGGCCGCTTTTCAGAAAAGATACTAAGGGCCGAACACATCAGCCGCCACAGCTACATTAATAAACTTTCGCACAGTCCCCGCTCACTGGAAATGGAACAGGTAGAGATTTTACAGTTCTACAAATCAGCAAGCGAACCATATATCAAAACAAGAGATTACAGTACAGGTAAAAAACTGGCTGGCATAGAATCGCTGCTGCGGCAAATAAGTATTGAAGATTTTGGTACAAAACCAGAACAGGTGAAAATTATTTACAGCGGTGGCAATATATTTCCGCACGATGAACGGGAACAATGGACCGATAGTTGTAATGTAGTTGCATTGAAAGAGGGTGTCATTATCGGTTACGACCGCAACGATCATACTGCCAAAGCATTTAAAGAAATTGGCTTTAATGTGATAACAACTGCTGAAGCATTTGAACAGTTTGAAAACGGTGTTGATCCTGACAGTTTGGAAAATACACTCATCCTTTTACCTTCTGCCGAACTTTCAAGAGCAAGAGGCGGAAGCCATTGTATGAGTATGCCGTTGCTGAGAGACAAGTTATAAGTGAAAAGGTAAAAGTGAAAAATTAAAAACATTGCTTCGTGTTTCCATCTCCTGAATTCTAAATTCTATCTTCTGACTTCTATATTCTCTTCATGCAAACAACTTCACACATTTTAATGATAAGACCTGTTGCCTTTGGCTTTAATGCCGAAACTGCAGTAAACAATACCTTTCAGCAACAGGGAAACAATGCTGATATACAGCAAAAAGCAGCAGCTGAATTTGATGCTCTTGTTCAGCAATTAACAGATGCCGGTGTTGATGTAACTGTTGTGCAGGACACGCCTGTTCCGCACACTCCCGACAGCATTTTTCCCAATAACTGGATCAGTTTTCACAGTGATGGTTCCATTGTACTTTACCCCATGTTTGCATTGAACCGCAGGGCCGAGCGCAAGCTGCATGTGATGGATGCCATCAGTAATAAGTTCAGCATCAGCAATAAAATTGATCTCAGTTTTCATGAACACGAAAACAGGTTTTTAGAAGGAACCGGAAGTATGGTTCTTGACAGGGAAAACCGGATTGCGTATGCATGTCTTTCACCAAGAACAGACCCCGATGTGTTTGAAACCTGGTGCAGGGAAATGAATTACCAGTCCTGTGAATTTTTGAGTACGGATGAAAGCGGTACAGAAATTTATCACACCAATGTGATGATGTGTATTGCAGAACAATATGCAGTGATTTGTTTAAGCTGCATCAGGAATGAAAAAGAACGGAAACATGTGGCAGATACAATTGAAAAAAGCGGCAAAAAAATCACCGACATCAGTTATGAACAGATGAATCATTTTGCAGGGAATATGCTGCAGGTTCAAAACAAATCAGGCAAAAAATTTTTAGTGATGAGTTCGCAGGCTTACTCATCACTTACTGCTGAACAGGTAAAAGAACTGGAAAGCTTTAACCCCATTATTCATGCTGATTTATCAACGATTGAAACCAGTGGCGGCGGAAGTGCAAGGTGTATGATGGCGGAGGTGTTTTTGCCAATGAGAAATTAAAACTCATTCAGACTTTAATCTCTTTTTCAATAACAGCTCAACTGTTTTTTCACTTTGTTCAACTTCAGCAAGTACTTTTTTCCATGCTGAATTGAATTGCTTTTTCACCTGCATATCTTCATTCAGGAAAAACTGTTCATTGCCAAACCATTCTTTTAAATTCTCTGCATCATGCCATGCACCTATAGCATTCTGTAACTGATCAAGCTTATTCAATTCATTTACCTTGAGCAGTTTCAACTGTTCTTCTTTCCGGTTCCAGTGCCAGGCATATAACAGCTGTTTTATTTTTTTACGGAGTTCGTGCCAGTCGTTGCTTGCAGGATGTTGAGAAATAAGTTGCTGAACACTTTCTTTCAGTTGTAATGAATATGCAAAAACAGTTGCAGCTTTTTCTTCTTTCGTTAATACCACAAGCTGTTCTTTGATTGCTTTCAGCAGGGAAATATTCTTTTTTGACTGAGCAGAAAAATATTGGCGGAAGTTTTCTTTCTTCTCCGGCAACAAAGATGCCTTCAATAACAATGGCTTCCGGTTTCGTTCCAGCCAACGCATTTTTACTTCAGCATCACGGATAAATCCTGCCTCTGAAAAAAGTTCTTTTTGAAGCCGTTTAAGTTGTTTGATTTTCTTGCAGTGATGTTCGTTCTGCCTGAAATAATGCATCACTGCATGTATTTTTTTCAAGCTGACCCTGAACTGGTGCAGTGCTTCTTCATCTGCTGTTTGTACATACTGCTGCAGCCATTCAATTGCAGCATCCATCTGCCCTTCTGTATATTGTTTCAGCAGATTCATACACAAAATTAAAAAACAGGATATCAGCCAAGCTCAAGTACCTTCTTCACTCCTTCTTCCAGTTTCACGGGAACAAAACCCAGTTCTTTCACTGCTTTTGTAATAATAAAACCAGTCTTGAGTGGGCGGCGGGCAGGCTCTTTAAACGAATCAGCAGTTACACGTTCAATCAAGGAAGTATCAAAGCCGGAAAGATTTGCCACCATGATCGCCAGTTGGTAAGGTGTGCAGAGATCTTTTCCTGAAATATGATAAACACCTTTTGCATGTTTCATCAGTACCAGGATAATTCCTTTGGCAAGATCTTCAACGTAGGTAGGTGTACGCAACTGATCGTCCACTACTTTTATTTGTTCACCGGCATTGAGTTTGTCTTTCACCCAATGAATAAAATCGGTACGGCCACCCGGAACCTTGCCACCGTAAACCAGTACTGTACGGACAATTGCCCAATGCAGGTTGCTCAGCTCCACCATTTCTTCCGCCAGCAGTTTGCTTTCACCATAATCATTGACCGGGTTGGGAACTGCATGTTCATCATACGGTCCGTCTGTACCATCAAACACAAAATCGGTACTGATATAAATAAAATATGATTTTGTTTTTTGCGCTGCACGAAGCAAAGTTCTTGTTGCCCCGACATTTGTTTTCCAGCAAAGTGTTTTGTCCGCAGCACAATCGTTGGGCTGTGTAATAGCTGCTGCATGAATGATGATGTGTGGGGAAAGTTTTTCGACCAAGGTTTGTGATGTTTTAAAATCAGTCAGATCAAGTTCATGATAAAACACTCCGTTTTTCTCTCCATACGAAAGTCTGTTTGCACCTTTTCCGCAGGCATGAACAACAAACTTACCCTCATCAACCAATTGCCTGATGAGGTGCTGACCAAGTAAACCGTTTGCGCCGGTAACAAGAATTTTCATGCGTTACAAAGTTGTGGCTGGGTTTATATTATTTCAACTTCCTGACTCAATTCACCGAATGAAATTACCGATTTCAATCTGAAAACTGTATCAAATTTGATTTCACACAAAGCCGCAAAGAATACAAAGAGAACAAAGCTGAATGCTGTTTTTCACAAAGTTGTAAATAAATTAAAGCGATACCTCAAAACATAAAAAGGAATCGTCTTTTATTTACTTTGCGTGCTTGGTATCCTTTGAAGCTTTGCGTGAAATCTAGACAATCAAAGTAATCATTTCATTTCCATTCCAATATTGTACATCACAAAGCTCCAGATGTCTACAGCCTCTTCAATTTGTTTGCTGGTGGGTTTTCCTGCTCCATGCCCTGCTTTTGTTTCAATACGTATCAGCACAGGATTTGTTCCTTTATTTGCTTCCTGCAAACGTGCAGCAAATTTGAATGAGTGCGCAGGCACAACCCTGTCGTCGTGATCGGCTGTTGTAACCAACGTTGCGGGATAAGATGTTCCCTCTTTTAAATTATGCAGCGGAGAATATTTGTAGAGATAGTTGAACTGTTCAGCATTATCGCTGCGGCCGTATTCTGTAGCCCATGCCCAGCCAATGGTGAACAAATGATAACGCAGCATATCCATAACACCAACTGCCGGCAGTGCCACTTTAAACAGATCGGGCCGCTGGGTCATACATGCACCTACAAGCAATCCACCGTTTGAACCACCTCGTATTGCCAGTTTGTTTTTGCTGGTGTAATTATTAGCAATAAGGTATTCAGCTGCGCCAATAAAATCGTCAAATACATTTTGCTTGTTCTGCAGCATCCCTGCTTTATGCCATGCTTCGCCATACTCACTTCCGCCACGCAGGTTCACTACTGCATAAATGCCTCCCTGCTCCATCCAGAATGCATTGCTGATGCTGAAACCGGGTGTTGATGGAATATTGAAACCACCGTAACCATATAAAAGCACAGGGTTGTTGCCATCAAGTTTCAATCCTTTTTTGTACGAAAGAAATACAGGAACTTTTGTTCCATCCTTGCTGGTAATAAATACCTGTTTGGTTTCGTAATCTTCGTTTTTGAATTTGGTTTCTGTTTTGCGGAAGATGGTTGAAACACCGGTTGCAATATTGTACCTGTAAATAGTTGGAGGTGCTGTAAAAGAAGTGAATGTGTAGAAGAATTCCTTGTCTTCTTTCTTTCCGCCAAAACCACCTGCTGTACCAATGCCGGGCAATTTTATTTCTCTTACCAGTTTACCTTCCATTGTATATTGAAATACTTTTGTTGAAGCATCTTTCAGGTAAGAGCAGAATAAATAACCACCTGCTGTACCAACACCCTGCAATACTTCTTTTTGTTCTGCAATAACTGATTTCCAGTTAGCAGGTTCGGGATGTTTGGGATCAACCAGTACAATTTTATAATTAGGCGCTCCGTCATTTGTTTTCAGTAACAGTTTATCACCAACATTTTCGATCACATCAGGTTCAGTTTTAAAGCCGGGTACCAGTAGTGAAAATTCTTTTTGACCCGCTTTTAAATCTTTCACCCAAAGTTCATTTCCGCTTGTTCCTTCGGTTGTGCTTAAGATGAGAAAACGGTTATCTTCTGTTAAACCTGCACCTGCATTTCGCAGCGGATGTTCTTTATCAACAAAAATCAGCACATCATCGCTTTGCGGCGTTCCCATTTTGTGATAATAAACGGAATGAAACTGGTTTTGCTTACTCAGTTTACTTTTTTCATCGGGCTGCGGATAACGGCTGTAATAAAAACCTTCATCACCCTTCCATGAAACACCACTGAATTTTACAAACTGAATTTTATCGCTGAGAATTTCTTTAGTGCTTACATCCATCACAAAAATTTCCTGCCAGTCACTTCCGCTCTGTGCAAGCTGGTATGCAAAATATTTACTCGTCTTAGAAAATGAACTTCCTCCGAGTGCAGCCGTACCATCGGCTGATAATTTATTGGGATCAACAAAAACATCAGGTGTTCCGTCAAGTCCCTTTTGTCTGTACATGATGCTCTGGTTCTGCAAGCCATCATTTTTATAAAAATAATACCAGCCTCCTTCTTTTGATGGAGAACCAATTCGTGGATAATTCCACATTTCACTCAACCTTGCTTTTACTTTATCCCGGAATGGAATTTTTGCGAGGTAATCAAACGTTACTTTGTTTTCTTCAATCACCCATGCCTTTGTTTCTTCACTGTTATCATCTTCCAGCCAGCGGTAAGGATCGGCTATAACAGTGCCATGATAGTTATCAGATACTGAACTTTTTTTCGTCATTGGGTAAATCATCTGTGCTGTGGTTTTTGCAGCGAAAAGACCTGTAAGTAACAGAATACAAAGTATTTTCATAAAAAATAATTTTTCTCAAGGTACTGCAAACGTTTGAATCATAATGACGAACAATTGTTTTCACGCCATTTCCTTACTTTTGCGGCCTGATAAGCCGTTTAACGGCAATTACACGATGCTTGGTTATATAGGAAGTGATTTTCGTTTCTAACTGAATTACAATGAATAAAAAAGTTACAAAGATTGGTGTACTTACTTCGGGAGGAGATTCACCAGGTATGAATGCTGCTTTAAGAGCAGTTGTAAGAACAGCCCTTTATAATAATATTGAAGTATTTGGTATTATGCGTGGTTACCAGGGCATGCTGGATGATGATATTATTCCCATGCACAGCCGCAGTGTTTCAAATATTATTCAACGGGGAGGCACCGTTTTAAAAACAGCCCGCTGCAAGGAGTTTTTTGAGCCTGAAGGGCGCAAAATTGCTTACGAGAATCTGAAGAAACATGGTATTGACGGTTTGGTAGTTATTGGTGGTGATGGTAGTTTTCGTGGTGCGCAGCGTTTTTCAAATGAATATGATATTCCCTGTATTGGATTACCGGGAACAATTGATAAGGATATAGCCGGAACTGATTTCACAATTGGTTTCGACACAGCCGTTAATACAGCGGTTGAAGCAATTGACAAAATCCGTGATACTGCCGATGCCCACGACCGCTTATTTGTAATTGAAGTAATGGGGCGTGATGCCGGTTATATTGCACTGCACAGCGGTATTGCTACAGGAGCAGAACATATTCTCATCCCTGAAACAAAAACCGATATTGAAGACCTGGTAGATTCACTGGAAGAAAAAGAAAGCCGTCATAAACTTGTAAACATGATTGTGGTGGCAGAAGGCGATGAAACCGGCGGGGCAAATGAAGTAGCAGAAATTATTAAAACAAGAATGCCGCATCTTGATACAAGGGTTTGTATTCTTGGCCACATACAGCGTGGAGGATCTCCTACCTGCATTGACCGGATTATTGCAAGCCGTTTAGGATATGCTGCAGTTGAAGCTTTGCTTGAAGGGAAATTCAACATGATGATTGGCATCGTAAATAACCGTTTGTTCTATACCCCCCTTGACAAAGCCGTTAAAGCAAAACAAAGGGTAAGTGAAGAGTGGATGAAAGTTGCAAACGTACTTGCAAGCTGATAACTGTTGCAAAAATTCCGAAACAATAAAAAATCAAAGAATTACAGGAAAATATGAACCGTCGTACAAAAATTGTTGCAACAGTTGGCCCGGCATGTGATACATATGACAAACTGCTTGAACTCGTAAATGCAGGTGTAAATGTATTTCGTCTGAACTTTTCACATGGCAGCCACGAAGACAAAACAAAAATTATTGAGCACATCCGTAACATCAACAAAAACGAATCGCTCAATATTGCAATCCTCGGCGATCTCCAGGGCCCCAAGCTCCGGGTGGGAGAAATGGAGAATGGAGCTATTGAGGTTAAAGAAGGCGATATTCTTACTTTCACCAATGAAAAGCTGGTTGGAACAAAGGACCGTATTTATGTTTCTTATCCCAACCTGCACAAAGATGTAAAGCCTGGTAATATCATTTTAATTGATGATGGAAAACTGGAGGTAAAAGTTGCCGGCATTACACGTGAAAATGATGTTCAGGTACAGGTAACTCTTGGTGGCAAACTTTCATCCAAAAAAGGAATTAATTTACCCGATACAAAAATTTCATTACCTGCATTAACTGAAAAGGATCTGCAGGATCTTGAATTTATTATTGCACAGGAATTAGACTGGATTGCGCTTTCGTTTGTACGCAATGTGAAAGACATTATTATTCTCCGCAATAAACTGGAAGAACGCAAAAGCAAAACAAAAATCATTGCCAAGATTGAAAAACCTGAAGCGGTTGCAAACATCCGTGACATCATCATTGAAAGCGATGGTATCATGATTGCACGTGGTGATCTTGGTGTTGAACTTCCGGTTGAACAGGTTCCTTTGATTCAGAAAGACATCATCAAAAAATGTATTCACCGTGCAAAACCGGTGATCGTTGCCACTCAGATGATGGAAAGTATGATTGACCGTGTAAAACCGAACAGAAGTGAAATCACCGACGTTGCCAATGCAGTACTTGAAGGTACAGATGCAGTAATGCTGAGCGGTGAAACAGCTACAGGCGATCATCCGTCATTGGTTGTTGAAACAATGAGCAAAATCATTGAAGAAGTTGAATCGAGTGCTTATTATAACTACGATCGTGAAGAAGATCTGAAACCTCAGTCGCATTCACCTTCGTTCCTCAGTGATGCAATTTGTTATAACGCCTGCGAAATTGCAAAAGACGTAAGTGCACATGCACTGATTGGTATGACACAAAGCGGATATACAGGATTTATGTTGAGCAGCTTCCGTCCAAAGTCACCAATCTACATTTTTACAAAAGAAAAATCACTGTTAAACCAGCTGAGTCTGAGTTGGGGTGTAGCAGCATTCTACTACAGCGGAGAAGTTAGTGTGGACGAAATTATTGGTGACCAGATCAGGATTCTGAAGGAAAAGAACATTCTTCAGCCGGGAGATATTGTTGTAAACACAGGAAGCACACCTGTTCATTTACATCTGCCGACCAACCTGATCAAGATTACGATTGTTGATTAATCAGCAGTATTAAAAATATAAAAGCCCCGGCATCATAGCCGGGGCTTTTTGTTTGGATTGATTTTGTATTTTCACTTTACATGCATGAGATCAGTTTTATATCATTGAGTGAAAAAGCAATCCTGCTTTCGTTTGGTAACAGCATTGACTTCAACACACACGAACAGGTGATGCACGCAAAACAAACAATCGAGAAGCATCCGTTTCCAGGTTTTATTGAAACGGTTCCTGCATATAACTCACTGGCAGTTTTTTATCGGCCAGAAAAAATTAACCGGACAAAAAGCAGTATTGCTGAATCTGTGAAAGATCAGCTCAGGCAAATCCTTGCAACAGCCGGTAAGCAAAATGAAGAATTGTTTTATCAAACCAAACACATCATTCCTGTTTGCTATGATGAAGAATTTGGAATTGATCTTGAAGAATTGTCAGAACAACTTCATTTACCAAAAGAAGAAATTATTCGCTTGCACACTTCAGTGCCATATAAAGTTTTCATGACCGGGTTTACTCCCGGCTTTGCGTATATGGGAATTTTAGATCAGCAGTTGTTTACAAAACGAAAAGCTACGCCAAGACTCAATATTGCAGAAGGATCAGTTGCTATTGCAGGAAATCAGACAGGCATTTACCCCATGTCAACTCCCGGCGGATGGAATATCATTGGCCGCACAGCATTGAAAATTTTCAACAAAGAAATTAAAAACCCTTTCCTGCTAAAGGCAGGTGATGAAGTTCAATTTGTTGCAATTACAAAAGAAGAGTTTCATTCACTTGCTCCAGTTTCCAATCATGAACAATAGCATTTTACATATTGAACAATGCGGTTTCTTAACTACGCTGCAGGATTGCGGCAGAACTGGATCTTTGCAATATGGCATCAGCAAAACCGGCGCAATGGATCAGTATTCGGCGATGCTTGCAAATGTTCTTGTTGGAAATGATGAAGGTGATGCTGTAATGGAAATCACCCAATCGCCACATCGTTTCCTGTTTCTGAAAGATACGGTTGCAGCATTTACTGGTGGTGGGTTGCAACCGCAACAGAGCAATGAAACTATTCCATTAAATCAACCTGTGTTTATTGCAAAAGATACTGTTGTGGAATTGAAACAGCAGCGTGAAGGTTTCCGGATTTACATGGCTGTTGCAGGTGGATTGAAGGCAGATGAATTTCTTTACAGCCATTCAACTGATTTACTCATCAAGGCCGGTGGCTTTCATGGAAGACCGCTGAAGAAAAATGATACGGTTGAAACAAATCAGCAGTTGAATCATACACAACAACAGTTGCTGGAAGTATTAAGATCAAATGCTGAAATTAAACTCTACGATCACTCCCCTGCTTTCAACACAAAAACAATCAGGGTTATTGCAGGAGCTGAATGGAATTATTTACATGCAGAAATGCAACAGCAATTTTTATCAGGTAATTACATCATCAGTTCACAAAGCAACCGGATGGGCTATCGTTTAAAAGGTGGTTTACTCAAAACCAATCAACCTTGTGAAATCATTTCTTCACCCGTAACAGAAGGCGCAATTCAGTTAACTTCTTCAGGCGAAATGATTGTACTAATGGCCGATGCACAAACAGTTGGTGGTTATCCCCGCATTGCAACAGTATGCGCTGCTGATCTTTCTTTACTTGCGCAAAAAAAGCCCGGCGATGAAATACAGTTTCGGCTGATCGGTTTAATGGAAGCAGAAGAATTATATTTGGAAGAGCTGAACAAACTGCAACAAATTAAATCAGTCATTAAACGACTTGGTTCTGCATCATGAACAAAACCGGCAACATAACAACCATTGATCTGAATTGTGACCTTGGTGAAGGTTTATCAACTGATGCACTGATTATTCCGCACATCACTTCTGCAAACATTGCCTGTGGTTTTCATGCAGGCAATAAAGAAATAATGAAGCAAACTATTGAGCTTTGCATGCAGCACAATGTGTCTGTTGGTGCACATCCCTCCTGGCCTGATAAAGAAAATTTTGGTCGTACTGAAATGCACAAATCAACGGAAGAATTATATGCAATTGTTACTGAACAGTTGCAGCTGCTTTCAACCATTGCACAACAGATGGGAACCAAACTACAGCATGTAAAACCACATGGTGCATTGTATAATCAATCAGCAAAAGACAAACTGATTGCTGCAACCATTGCTCAGTCAGTGAAAGACTTTGATCAGCACCTTGTTTTGTTTGGACTGAGTGGTAGTTATTCCATCAGCGAAGCGAAGCGTATTGGATTAAAAACAGCAAGCGAAGTTTTTGCCGACAGGACTTATACAGATGAAGGAACACTTACTCCACGCTCCCAGTCCAACGCATTGATTAGCGATACAACAAGTGCAGTTAAACAGGCAATGCAGATGGTATTGCAGCAAACAGTTACTTCTGTCAATGGAAAAGAAATTCCAATCATTGCCGATACAACCTGTATTCATGGCGATGGTGCAACTGCAGTTGAATTATGCAGGACGTTAAACCACTCATTTATCCAAAACAATATCATCCTTGCAAAAGTTGTTTAAACTGAATGGCCGCACAGCCGGTGCTGCATTTTTGATGGCCACTTCTGCCATCGGCCCGGGCTTTCTTACACAAACCACCGTGTTTACACAACAGCTCATGGCAAGCATGGGTTTTGTTATTCTTGTATCGGTGATTATTGACATTATTGCACAGCTCAACATCTGGCAGATACTTACAGCCAATAACAAACGTGGATCAGAACTGGCGAATGAAGTTATTCCGGGCAGTGGTCATTTCCTCACCATACTAATTTGCTTTGGCGGACTTGCATTTAATATTGGAAATATTTCTGGTTGCGGACTTGGTTTAAACATTTTATTACCTGTTAGTGTAAAAACAGGAAGCATCATCAGCGCCATTATTGCCATTGTACTTTTTCTTTCAAAGGATATGGCCAAAGCAATGGACGTGTTTGTGAAAGTGCTTGGTGTATTAATGCTTGCACTGATGTTTTACGTTGTGTTTTTTGCACAGCCTCCTGTAGCAGAAGTTGTTCTCCGCACATTCATTCCTTCAACAATCAACCTGACTTCCATTGTTACCTTAGTTGGAGGAACGGTAGGTGGTTATATCACCTTTGCAGGTGCACACCGCTTGCTGGAAGATCAGTCAGCACAAAATATGCAGGAAGTAAAACGCAGCGCTGTCAGCGGAATTATTATAACAGCATGCATGCGTGTTCTACTTTTTCTTGCGGTGCTTGGTGTGCTGACAAAAGGTTTTCAGCTGGATGCTTCCAATCCTGCAGCTTCTGTTTTTCAATCTGCTCTTGGCAATATTGGTTATAAATTATTCGGGATTGTTTTGTGGAGTGCAGCCATTACTTCTGTTGTAGGTTCTGCATTTACATCCATCACATTTCTTAAAACACTTCATCCTGTTTTTATACAACAGCAACGAGTTACCACCATTTTGTTTATTGTTATTTCAACAGGGATTTTTCTTTATTGGGGAAAACCTGTTTTAATCCTGGTGCTTGCAGGAGCATTAAATGGTTTTATTCTTCCGTTTTCATTAGGATTGATGTTATGGGTGATGATGAAAAAGAAACTTGCTCATTATTCTCACCCGCAATGGTTGCTTTGGGGCGGATGGATGGTGGTTGCAGTCATGTTGTGGATGAGCATTGTTACGTTTACAAACGAAATTCCGAAGTTGTTCTGAACAGCTGTAACTTCAATGCTGAATGAACAATTTTGACACGCATAGCATGTTTTATGTTGCGGTTCTCTGCCCGGAAGAAATTAACCACAAAGTTCATCAATACAAACTCTGGATGAGAGATCATTTCGGTTGCAAGGTTGCATTGAAATCGCCGGCACATATTACCATGATTGCACCGTTCTGGCTTCCAAATGAAGAAGAAGATTCACTCATAAAAACATTCAACAGTTTTCAAACAACGCTTTCACCAGTTGAAATAAGTCTGAATAATTTCGCTCATTTCAGCAACCGTGTCATTTTTGTTTCTGTAACAGAAAATCAGCAGCTCACCTTATTACAAAAAACAGTTGAAGAATATTTCATTTTATCGTTCAGCCATACTATCAAAGCAGAGCAACGTCCTTTTTATCCGCATGTAACCATTGCCAACCGGGATATAAAGCCCGGCGATTTTATTAAAGCCTGGCAATATTTTTCAAAACAGGAACTGGAACAGTCATTTACTTCAAACACTATTTCCCTTCTTAAACTAAGTCCGGGCAAATGGGATGTTATTGCTCAAAAACAATATTGAGCAAACGATTGTACAACTGTATAACCGGCAATTCTGTTTCAATCAAAAAGTTTACCTTCCCTACTTAAATTCACTACATGAGGAAATTCATTTTATTTATTGTTGCAGTTTGCTTTTTCGCAGCACTGCAGGCGCAAACAACCAACACACAGGATTCTGCATGGATCAGGGGTAATTACATCAAGAAAGAAATCATGATTCCCATGCGTGATGGCATTAAACTGTTTACTTCAGTTTATATTCCGAAAGATAACAGCGAAGCACATCCCATTTTAATGAACCGTACACCCTACTCCTGTGCGCCTTATGGTGAAAATAACTTCAGAGCTTTTTGGGGTAATCACTGGCGTTATTACATGCGCAGAAATTACATCATTGTAATACAGGATGTGAGAGGAAGATGGATGAGTGAAGGTGAATTTGTGGATGTGCGTCCATTCAACCCCAACAAAAAAGGAACAGATATTGATGAAGCAAGTGATACATATGATGCCATTGACTGGCTGGTGAACAACATTCCCAACAACAATAAAAAAGTGGGCATATTCGGTATATCCTATCCCGGCTTTTATTCAACAATGGCTGCGATGAGTAATCATCCTTCATTGGTGGCTGTTAGTCCCCAGGCCCCGGTTACCGATTGGTTTATCGGAGATGATTTTCACCACAACGGTGCGTTTTTCCAGATGGATGGTTTTTCATTTTATTCTTCATTTGGGAAACCAAGGCCAAAACCGACAACAGTTGGCTCACCGGGTTTTGATTTTCCTACAAAAGATGCGTATAAATTTTATCTCGAAGCCGGAACTACAAAAAAATTAGCGGAGCTGATTGGCGACAGTATCGCTTTCTGGCAGGATATGTACAAACATCCGAATCTTGACGATTGGTGGAAAGCCCGCAACACAAGAAATTTTGTACATAATATTCCATCGCATACGGCAACATTGGTTGTTGGTGGTTTGTTTGATGCGGAAGATTGTTTTGGCGCCTGGAGTTTATACAAATCCATTGAAAACAAAGCAAAGAATAATAACCGTTTGGTAATGGGCCCGTGGTATCATGGTCAGTGGTCAAGTGCAGATGGTACAAGCATGGGCAATGTAAGATTCGGCAGCAACACTTCCACTTATTATCAAAACCAGATTGAGCTGCCTTTCTTTATCCATCACCTCGAAGGCAAAGCAAACATTGATGATCTTGCTGAAGCAAATATTTTCTTTACAGGTGAAAACAAGTGGAGAAAATTTGCACAATGGCCTGCTGCCAATGTTGAAAATAAAGCCATCTATTTACAGGATAACGGAAAACTCGGCTGGAGCAAACCTGCTGCAGCAAAAAGTTTCAGCGAATACATCAGCGATCCTGCAAAGCCTGTTCCTTATACAGAGGATGTACATTTTTACCGAACAAGAGAATACATGACCGATGACCAGCGCTTTGCCAACAGGAGAACAGATGTACTCTCTTTCCAGACAGATGTGTTGACTGATGATGTTACATTGGGCGGTTCAGTAATTGCAGATCTGCTCACAAGCATTTCTACCACTGATGCTGATTTTGTGGTGAAGCTGATTGATGTATTCCCCAGTAATTTCTCGTATGATGGAAAAACAGCACCAATGGGAAGAACTCCTGCTGCAACTTATCCAATGGGCGATTACCAGATGCTGGTGCGTGGAGAAATTATGCGTGGACGTTACCGCAACAGTTTTGAAAGCCCAACAGCATTTACACCCAACAAAGTTGAACGTGTAAAATTTGAGCTGCCAGATGTGGCCCATACATTTAAAAAAGGTCACCGCATAATGATACAGATTCAAAGTTCATGGTTTCCGCTGGCTGACCGTAACCCGCAGAAATTTGTGAACATATACGAAGCAACTGAAAGCGATTACCAGAAAGCAACCATCAGAATCTGGCATGATGCAAAGAATGCCTCATCCATCATCTTACCTATTTTAAAATAAATTATAGTCACAGAACAAGTAACAAGAACAACGATAAAAACAAACACATGAAAATTTTATTTCCGGCGTTATTATTACTGATTGGAATAACCGTTCATGCACAACAGGTGAATATTATTCCACAACCACAACAACTCAAAGTAAAGCAAGGGAGCTTCGTCATCACTCCTTCCACTGTTCTGGTTGCTAAAGATGAAGGCGACAAGGCATCCGCTTCATTTTTAAATCAGCATCTGAAAACATATTATGGATTTGAATTAAAAACTGTTGCATCTGCATCCAGAAATTATATCCGCTTCAGTACAAAAAAAATGGTCAAAGCAGGTACTGAAGGAAAATATGATCTGAATGTAAGTGCTAAAGCTGCTGAAATTTCAGGCGATACTTATTCAGGAACGTTTTACGGAATGCAAACGCTGATTCAGTTACTTCCTGTTGAAAATCTTTCATCACTCAGCAGTAAAAAACAACTCAGCATTCAGCAGGTAACTGTAAGTGATGCCCCACGTTTTGAATACCGTGGTATGCATCTTGATGTTGGCCGCCACTTTTTCCCTGTAAGTTTTGTAAAACGTTATATTGATTTTCTTGCCTACCACAAGTTCAATGTATTTCACTGGCATTTAACGGAAGACCAGGGCTGGCGCATGGAAATCAAACAATATCCATTGCTTACTTCCATTGGCAGCAAACGTAACGGAACCATCATTGGCCGTTATCCCGGTAAAGGAAATGATAATACAGCTCATGAAGGTTTTTACACACAGGAAGAAATTGAAGAAGTGTTGCAATATGCAAAAGACCGTTTTGTGGAAGTGATTCCTGAAATTGAATTGCCCGGTCACAGCAGTGCAGCAATTGCAGCTTATCCCTGGTTAAGTTGTTTCCCCAATAAAACAACAGCTATTCCATTAAACATGGTTTCGATCAAGAGCGTACAGGAAGTACAACAAGGAAAAATAAAACTTGTACAGGAAACATGGGGAGTTTTTGATGATGTATTCTGCGCAGGTAAAGATGAAACATTTACTTTTCTTGAAAATGTGTTGAATGAAGTGGTTGCTTTATTTCCATCGAAATACATTCATATTGGTGGTGATGAGTGCCCGAAAACACATTGGAAACAATGCCCTGCCTGTCAAAAACGTATGAAGGATTTAGGTTTGAAAGATGAACATGAACTACAGAGTTATTTTATTCAGCGCATTGAAAAGTATCTGAATGCAAAAGGTAAAACAATCATTGGCTGGGATGAAATACTGGAAGGTGGTCTTGCACCCAATGCACAGGTAATGAGCTGGCGTGGTGAAGCCGGTGGTATTGCAGCAGCAAAAGAAAACCATTATGTGATTATGACACCCGGCAGTCATGTTTATTTTGATCACAAACAAACAAGCAGGGAAGATTCAGTAACAATCGGCGGTTTTACAACTATACAGAAAGTTTATAGCTATGAACCTGTACCAAAAGAACTTCCTGAATTGCAAACAAAGTTTGTACGTGGAGCACAAGCCAATGTATGGACAGAATACATGGACAATACAAACAAAGTTGAATATATGGTCTTTCCACGTATTGCTGCACTCAGTGAAGTATTGTGGAGCAGTAAAGAGCAACGGAACTGGAGCGATTTTGAAAAGCGTTTGCAGACAGAATTTAAACGTTATGATTTGCTGAAGATCAATTACAGCAAAGCGTACTTCGATCCTAAATCAACAGAAGAGCCTAAACGCTGAAAAAACAAGTAATAAAAAAACTCCGGCATGAATAATGCCGGAGTTTTTTTATTAAGCAGGTTATATCAGCTTTCTAATTCTTTAAAATTTTAAACTCAACCCTCCTGTTCAGTTGGCGGCCTTCATCTGTTTCATTTGTAGCAACAGGTACTGTTTCACCATAACCTTTTGACAGTACACGTTCAGGAGAAATCCCTTTTGAAATAATATATTCCACACATGATTTTGCCCGGCTATCACTCAATTTAAAATTATACTCATCCGATCCTTTGCTGTCGGTATGAGCACTCAGTTCAATGGAAATAGCAGGGTTATCTTTCAGCATGCTGATAACCCTTCCCAGTTCAATAAATGATTCAGGGCGGAGATCCCATTTATCAAAATCGAAGAACACATTATTTAAACGCACAATCTGCCCTACCTCAATGGGTACAAGATATAAGTCTTTATGAATTTCCTTATACCCGGCTTTTACAAGTGAATCAAGATTTAAATTTTCCGACTGAGCAAAGAAATGATCGGCTTTGGCACGAATGAGATAGTTTTTGTCATAAGGGAGTGTCATTTGAAATGCTCCATCACCGGGCGATGACAATGCTTCTCCCGCAACAACTCCTTCAGGCAAAATTTCATACACGAGTTTTGAACTGAGTGGTTGTTTTGTTTTTGCGTTATATACATTGCCGCTTACAAGCACAACGGGGTTGGGCTTTTCACGCTCAAGCAACTTCACACGAACAATATCACTTTTGCCAAGTGATTGAAAGCTGCTTGATAAATAGGCATATTCACCACCGGCATCCAACGTAAAAAATCCATCAAAATCTTTTGAATTAATTGGTTCGCCCAGGTTTTCAGGTTCGCTCCATTTCATCCATGTATTATCCAGCCGCTTGGTTTTCCAGATGTCAAAATCACCAATACCTCCGGGTCTGTCGCTGCTGAAATAAAGCGTTTCACCATCTGCAGCCAGGTAAGGTGTCATTTGTGTATAACCGGGAATATTTATTTTCTTACCGATATTTTTCGGTTCACTCCAGGTACCGTCATCCTGGCGAAAGCATACGTAAATTTTATTCGCATAACTCTTTGGCTCTTCACACATATACAGGATCAACGTTTGCATATCGTTTGACATCGTTGCGCCTGACTGAAAACCCCGGTCGTACTTATGATAGTTTTTAATTTTCAGCATTTCAGGTTTGCTCCATCTGCCATCTTTTTGCTTTGCGCTTAAACTAACTCCGTTGCCGTAATAATCACCACTCACAAATGCATTACGTATGAGCAGCTGGTTTTTATCGGGAGAAACCCAGTAAACAGCATTGTAATTAGCAGTGTTAAACGGAAAGCCAAGATGTACGGCATTCTGCCACTTACCGGTTAGCGTATCTCTTTCTGAATACCAGATATCCTGCGAATTGCGTACTTCATATGCATGTGAGTTTTCGGGATGCCCTTCGCAGATAAAAAACAAAAGATTACCATCAGCAGAAATGGCAGGGCGTAATTCTGCCAGTTCAGAATTAACACGAAAGCCTAAATTTTCGATTTTAATAATTGTACCTGCATGAATAACCTTATCCTTTTGTTCAATTATTTTTCCGGCTGTATCAGAAGGTGGAAGATATTGAGCTTTTATAAAAAAAGCTGAATGCAGCAACAGCCAGAGCAGGATTGTTCTTTTCACGATTATTGGATTTGCAACAAACATAGTTGAAAATCCTGAAGAATAAAAGACCTGAACGGGATTAAAATATTGTGCTGACAGCAGGAATTATTGCAACAAAGCAGTTACTCTCAGTACTTAATTTGCCGCTTTAAATATCTCTTCCAGTCTTGCCTGTAATTCTTCGCCCCGCAGGTTTTTACCTATAATGGTTCCATCAGGGCCTACCAAAAAGTTTTGCGGAATAGCAGATATTTTATAAAGCTTGGCCGCCTCATTTCCCCAGAATTTGAGGTCACTTACATGTGTCCAGCTAAGGCCATCGGTTGCAATAGCGTTGATCCATGCATTACGGTCACGATCTAAAGAAACCCCAAACACTGTAAAATTCTTATCTCTGTATTTATTATAAGCGGCCACAACATTCGGATTTTCCATGCGGCATGGTCCGCACCAGCTTGCCCAGAAATCAACCAGCACATATTTTCCTTTAAACGATGAAAGAGAAATCATTTGACCGGAAGTATCGGCTTGTGCAAAATCCATTGCTTTAGAACCAACAGCACCAATTTTATTTTCTTCAACAATTTCATTGATCATCCGGCCATAAAAACTGGTTTGAGAAGCGGAGCTCAGTTTAGCAAAACGCTGATCAAGTATATCGGGCTGTTGAAAAAAATTGTAAAGCACATAAAGCAATAATGGTGTAACGGGAGATTCTTTATGTGTTTCAATGTATTCATCTGCTTTTTTATTCAGGTCTTCAATTACACTGCGTGCAATTGTATAAAGGGAATCCTGCTTGGCCTGCATGGCGGGATTTGAAATCTGCTTACCCAGCACATCAAGCCTTGAGAAATAAGGATCAAATACTTTTTTAAACTCATTAAAATCGTCATGCGATTGCGAACCCTTCACAGATGCGAATGGAAGAGAATCTATTTTCCCATTTACAATTACATTGGAGGGATCAAGAAAAATGCCCAGGTTCTGGCTGCTGCCTTCAACCACCAGTATATGAATGGCTGTTTCAGTAAGATTTCCTTTCAGTTCAAACTTTCCGTTCTTTACAACTGTTTCAGCAATTGTTTCACTTTGAGCATTGTCAAAACGCAAACTTACTTTTGCATTTTCCTTTGCCCCGTTTATTACCCCTTTTACAGTAAAAGCTTTTTGCGCATGTGCTGCAATTACAGAAACTGAAAAGAAAAAAATCAAAAATAAATTTCTCATATTATTTCGAATGACGTTGTTTCAAAACATAAACCACATCCTGCAAAGTAACATCCTTAGCTCTTAATAAAACCATAAGATGAAACAGTAAATCGGCTGCTTCATTCAGAAACAGATCTTCATTATTGTCTTTTGCTTCAATAACCACCTCCGTTGCCTCTTCCCCTACTTTCTGGGCTATTTTGTTTATACCCTTATCAAACAAACTTTTTACATAACTTTTTCCATCAGTGCTTTTCCTCCGCAGGTCAATAATATCCTGGAGATAATACAAAAAATCATCGCTGTGGTTTTTTTCACTCCAGCAAGTATCAGCACCCGTGTGGCAGGTTGGGCCAAGCGGTTCAGCTTTAATCAATAAAGTATCCTGGTCACAATCGAGCAATACCTGTTTTACATTTAAAAAATTACCGCTTTCTTCACCCTTTGTCCATAAACGGTTTTTGCTGCGGCTGAAGAATGTTACCTGTCCCGACTGTTCTGTTTTCTGTAACGCTTCCTCATTCATAAAACCAAGCATCAGCACTTTGCCTGTTTTATAATCCTGAATAACGGCAGGTACTAATCCGTCTGCATACTTTTTAAAATCTGGTTTCACTTTTCTTTTTTTATGGTACAATCACCTTTGCTTCTGTCAACAGCATTGGCGTCGCACACTTGTACAAAATTAATTTTCTTCAACTTTTTCTTAAGCGAGTTTTATCACACCCGAACAGCAATGCCCTTTTCTTTCAGGTAGTTTTTCAAATCAGCAATTTCAATTTCCTTGAAGTGAAAAATACTTGCAGCCAAAGCAGCATCGGCATAAGCCTGTTCAAACACATCAGCAAAATGCTGCATGGTTCCGGCACCACCGCTTGCAATCACCGGTACGGATAATGATGTTGAAAGTTTATGCGTAATGTCTAATGCAAAACCTTGTTTGGTTCCATCATTGTTCATACTCGTTAATAAAATTTCACCGGCACCAAGATCAACAGCTTCTTTCGCCCAATCAAAACATTTCTTATCTGTCTTTGTTCGTCCGCCATTGAGATACACATACCATTCACCATCTTCTTCTTTCTTGGTATCAATGGCCAGTACACAGCATTGGCTTCCGGCAGCCTTTGCAATACCGCTGATGAGTTGCGGATTTTTAAATGCCGCCGTATTTACACTTACTTTGTCAGCACCTGAGTTCAGCAACACACTCATATCATCCACTGTGCTGATACCGCCACCAACTGTAAAAGGAATGTTTACATGCCGGGCAATACGTTTCACCAGTTCACTCAGTGTTTTTCTTTTTTCAACAGTAGCTGTAATATCTAAAAACACCAGCTCGTCTGCGCCCTGCTGTGCATACAATGCCCCAAGTTCAACCGGATCGCCGGCATCACGCAAATCAACAAAGTTTGTTCCCTTCACAGTTCGCCCGTCTTTAATATCAAGGCAGGGAATAATTCGTTTCGTCAGCATAAAAAATAAAAAAGGCTTCAGTTTAATGAAGCCTGAGTTTATACAAAGATAAAGATTATGGTCGTGGTAAAATGCTTTGTAAAATTCTCCCGGCTCCTATCAGTTTGCGGCTCCAGTAAGAATCATTCAAATCACTGATCATTACACCGCTTGATGTGGAAGCATGAACAAATTTATTATTATGCAAATACATCCCCACATGCGACACACCACCCCTTGTGTTAAAGAAAACCAGGTCTCCTTCTCTGAGACCATTCATCGGTATCCACTCTGTAACAGTTTTCTGTTCCCTTGCAGTACGTGGTAATTTTAAGGCAAATACACCAAAAAAGAGGGTTTGCATAAACGCAGAACAATCAATTCCTTTTTGTGTCATTCCCCCCATACGATACGGAACTCCCCACCAATCATCAATAAAATCGTACAGGGTTTTATTCTGAATCAATTCTACAGGAACATCTAAACGAATGGCATATTTAAACTGGCTGATTGAAAACATTTCAAGCATTGCCGATCCTGCAGAAGTTATATTCTTTGTTTGAAAAAATAAAGCACTATTCTTACCCGATGAGGCAGATGAATTGTAAGACGAAGCCGGAGTGCCCGGCGACTTTATTTCGATATGCTCAATATATTGTGATGAAGGTTCAGATTGTGAAGAAACAACGCTCTTTTGAGGTTGAAATATATTCTTCACAGTACTGCAACTGCCAAGCAGGAACAATAATGATATGCCAAGAATAATATTTTTCACTGGACTGAATTTTTTTGACCGTTGCAAAAGTAAGTGCATCGGCCTGAATGAGCAAGAAACAGGCCAAATTACAGGTCAAAAAAAGTAAATATGGTCATACTTCCTGCCATATTTTCAGCTAAATGTGGATTATTCTTTCCTGTTAATACCGGCAGAAAGGCGAAATTTGACGCCTCACTATGTGCAAATTTTCACACTTACACGTTCATACACAATACTCATTGCTGGATGGGGCAGCTTCCATTCCTGCTTTATATACAAAAGCTATCAACGATGGAATGCCTGCTTTGGCCATTACCGACCACGGCAATATGTTCGGCGCCTTCCAGTTTGTGGCTGAAGCATATAAACACAAAAATGAAGATGGTTCTTTAAAAGTAAAGCCTATTGTTGGCTGTGAATTTTATCTCACGGAAAACCGGCATATAAAAACCTTCAGCAAAGAACAGCGTGACAACCGGTATCACCAGGTATTGCTTGCAAAAAATGAACAGGGGTACAAAAATCTTGTAAAGCTTACTTCGCTGGGCTTTATTGAAGGCATGTACAGCAAATATCCACGTATTGACAAGGAACTCATTCATAAATACCACGAAGGGCTGATTGCCACCACCTGCTGTCTGGGAGCGATGGTTCCGCAAATGATTTTGACAAAAGGTGAAGCAGAAGCTGAAAATGAATTTAAATGGTGGCTGAATATTTTTCAACAGGATTACTATGTGGAAATTCAACGGCATGGCATGGCTGAACAGGACAAAGTAAATGCCATACTGCTGAAGTTTGCAAAAAAATACAACGTAAAAATTATTGCAAGCAATGATTCGCACTACGTTGATCAAACCGATTTTAATGCACATGATATTTTATTGTGCATTAATACAGGCGAAAAACAATCAACACCGGCTCTGAGAGAATTTACTGATGATGATGTGATGGTGAAGAACAAACGCTTTGCATTTCCCAACGATCAGTTTTATTTTAAAACATCCGGCGAAATGAAAAAGTTGTTTGAAGATATTCCTGATGCAATTGACAATACCAATGAAATTGTTGACAAAGTTGATGTGCTTAATCTGAAAAAAGATATTCTGCTGCCTGCATTTCCCGTGCCTAAAGAATTTCAGATTCACGATGATGCCAATCTCAATCAATGGGAATTTTTAAAACATCTTACCTATATCGGTGCAAAGGAACGTTACCATGAAATTGAGGAAAGCACCCGTGAGCGGATTGACTTTGAACTCTTCACCATTAAAACAATGGGCTTTGCCGGCTACTTCTTAATTGTAAGTGATTTCATCAAAGCAGGAAGAAACATGGGAGTGTTTGTTGGGCCGGGTCGTGGATCGGCTGCAGGAAGCGTGGTGGCTTATTGCATTGGTATTACAAACATCGATCCCATTAAATACAATTTGCTGTTTGAGCGTTTCCTTAACCCCGACCGTAAGTCAATGCCCGATATTGATACAGACTTTGACGATGAAGGAAGACAAAAAGTAATTGATTATGTAGTTGACAAATATGGTAAAGCGCAGGTAGCACAGATCATTACTTACGGTACAATGGCTGCCAAATCAAGCATAGCCGATGTGGCACGTGTAATGGATTTACCGTTACCTGAAAGCCGGGCCCTATCAAAGTTGGTTCCTGAACGCCCCGGCGTATCGCTTAAACGTGTTTTGCATGCGCCATTTACGGGTGAAAAAAGTTTGTCGGAAAAAGAAAACTTTGGTCCTGATGAAATGGAAACTGTAAAAAAACTCCGGCAGGTTTACAGTGGCGAAGATTTACCGGCAAAAATTCTGCACGAAGCAGAAATCCTTGAAGGGTCAGTTCGTAACACCGGTATTCATGCCGCAGGGATCATCATTGCACCAAAAGATTTAACGGAGCTGATTCCTGTATGTACCTCTAAAGAATCTGAACTGTGGTTAACACAAATTGAAGGAAGTGTAATTGAAGAAGCGGGTGTTATCAAGATGGACTTTCTTGGTTTAAAAACACTCAGCATTATTAAAAATGCGTTGCAGCTTATCAAACTCAATCATGGAATTGATATTGAAATTGATAATATTCCATTGGACGATACAAAAACATTTGAACTGTATCAACACGGATCAACAATCGGAACATTCCAGTTTGAAAGTCCGGGTATGCAGAAGTATCTCCGTGAATTAAAACCCGATCAGTTTGGTGATCTCATTGCAATGAACGCATTGTACCGTCCCGGTCCTATTGCCTACATTCCAAACTTTATTGATCGCAAACACGGCAAGGAAGAAATTACGTACGACTTGCCGGAAATGGAAGAATATCTCAAAGAAACTTATGGTATTACAGTTTACCAGGAACAGGTAATGCTGCTTGCACAAAAAATTGCAGGCTTTACAAAGGGTGATGCCGACGTGTTGCGTAAAGCAATGGGTAAAAAGCAAAAAGCAGTCCTCGACAAAATGAAAAAACAGTTTGTGGAAGGAGCTTCAGCAAAAGGCCATCCTGCTGATAAACTGGAAAAAATCTGGACCGACTGGGAAGCGTTTGCACAATACGCTTTCAATAAATCGCATTCAACCTGCTATGCATTTGTTGCGTATCAAACAGCCTATTTAAAAGCCCACTACCCCGGCGAATACATGAGTGCTGTGTTAAACAATGCCGGTGCCATTGAAAAAATCACCTTCTTTATGGAAGAGTGCAAACGCATGGGAATTAAAGTACTTGGTCCTGATATTAATGAGTCATTAACAGGATTTGCAGTAAATAAAGCCGGGGAAATCCGTTTTGGTTTAGGCGGATTGAAAGGCGTGGGCGAAGCAGCCATTGAAAGTATTATTGATGAACGTGGCAAGCGGGGGCCATACAAAGATGTATTTGATTTTATTAAACGTATTAACCAGCGCACAGTAAATAAAAAATCACTGGAAAGCCTGGTGTACGGCGGCGCTTTTGATTGTTTCAAAGAATTTCACCGTGCCCAATATTTTCATGTGATGAATGGTGATACAGTGAATACACTTGAACGTATCATCAGTTTTGGAAACCGCTACCAGGCCAATGTGCAAAGCAATACCAATACATTGTTTGGTGATTCGATGATGATGGAAATACCAACTCCAAAAATTCAGAACTGTGAAGAGTGGACGCTTACTGAAAAGCTTGATCATGAAAAAGAGATTACCGGCATATTCATCAGCGGCCATCCGCTTGATCATTTCCGTTTTGAACTGCAGCATTACAAGATTACCCCTCTGAGTGAGTTTAATGAGTTTAAAGAAGCTATTCAGCTTCATGCAAATCCGTTTCAGCAGTTCAGACTGGCAGGATTGGTTACAGCACACAACCAGCGTGTAACAAAAACAGGAAAGCAGTTTGGCATCTGTGTAATCGAAGACTATACCGGCAATACTGAATTTGCTTTGTTTGGCGAAGACTTTGTAAAATTTAAAGATCACTTTACTCCCGGAGCTGTTGTGTTTATAACAGGCACATTTAAAAACAGGTGGAACAAAACAGATGATTTTGAATTTAAAATTGCAAATGTTTTACTGCTTGAAACAGTTAAACGCACAATGACACGTCAGCTGATAGTGGATATTGAACCGAGATTTTTGACAGAAGAGATCGTTCAATTCATAGAACGTAATGTGAAGAAAAACCCCGGCAAGAGCAACTTGAAGTTTAATCTTAACGAACCAAAAGAAAACTGGAAAGTAAGCATGTACACTGTAGAGAAAGGATTTGAGATGAATGATGAGATGTCGGAATTTCTGCTGAACAAACCAGAACTTGGCGTAACAATAATTACAGCAGGATAATATATCAGTACTATACTAAGAAACAAACGGGGCACTGCAGGCGCCCCGTTTGTTTCTTTTATTTTCGGATGTTGTTATTTCTTTACAACATCTGTTTCATTTACTATACGCTGGTTATCTTTTACATTAAATGCGCTTGCTACAGTTGAACTTTTCAGATCAATGATTTCAAAACGCACATTTGTACCTGCAAAATCTTCAGCATTTAACTGAAACTTACGGCTGATGTTTACGCCGGTTAAAACTTCCTGGTAAATAACATCACCAGCATCATCCTTAATAACAACTGCATATTTCGCATTTTCTTTATTATTGATATTAAGCTGAAATACCGGCTGATTGTTTAATTTACCAGCAGAAATTAATTCTGCTCCAGGAGTTTCATTACCTGCTTTTACATCTAACCCGAATGTTACGGCTGCCAATGTAAATAAACCAATTACTGCACTTTTCACTGTTGTTTTCATGTTATTCAATTTTAATAGTTATTGTTTCTTTTTTACGATAATTCTTTTTCAGGGCAAGTGTCGCTTATTGCAAGCAAGGCGGGATAAATAAATTCCGGATTATATTTTATCGCTTTCAATACTGCTGTTTTGTATTGACAAGACAAAAGTAAAAAGTGTTTTTGTTGTTTAAAAGTCAACAATTCATTGTTTTCATGGCCTTAAATTTCAGAATCAAACGTTAAAACCCTTTACAGCAAAGGGTTTTATAAAAAAATAGCCATGATATCCAAAAGCTCTTTTTTCTGGCAATCTGATGCTGTTAACTTTATGTTATGACCCAGGTTCAACCAAATATTCAATTACTTCAGTCAAAAAAAATAATCGGCATTCGTATGTCTATGTCGCTTGCAGATAATAAAACTGCTTTATTATGGAAAACATTTATGCCTCGCAGAAAAGAAATCATGAACAATGTAAATGAAGAACTCTTTTCAATAAATATTTATCCGGCCGGCTATAATCCGGCAAATCTGGCTGATGAGTTTGAAAAATGGGCAGCAGTAGAAGTTAGTAATGATAGTATTATTCCGGAAAATATGCAGTCGTTTACATTACAGGAAGGTTTGTATGCTGTCTTTCATTACAAAGGTTCCGGTAACGATACCAGCATTTTCCAATACATTTTTACTGAATGGTTACCTTCTTCAGGTTACGTACTCGATAACCGTCCGCACTTTGAAGTATTAGGCAAGCTTTATAAGAATGCAAGTCCTGACTCGGAAGAAGATATCTGGATTCCCATCAAACCAAAAAGCAACCTGCAGTAATAAATTCTCATCTTTTTCTTAAAAAATACGATCTTTCAGAAACAAGCAAACAGCATAATTATCTTTGCAATACATTTTTAAACAAAACTATTCAAATATGAAAACAGTAAAACTTTTGCTCGCTGTAATTTTCACAATCGTTTCTGTTGGTTTATTTGCCCAGAAGGGAAAAGCAAAAACCAAAACTAAAACAAAAGCAAAAACAGAACAGGTTAAAAAATGCACTTGTCCTGAAGGTGAATGTGGCCCTGACTGCAAATGTGAACAAGGTGATAAGTGCGAAAAACACCAGGGAATGCATGAAGCAAAATATATCTGCCCCATGCATGCAGATCAAGTGAGCGATAAGCCTGGCACATGCAGCAAATGCAAAATGGATCTTGTAAAAAAAGATATGGGAAAAAATGGCCAGCATCATGGAGAACATACTGGAAAATTCAGTTGCCCGATGCATCCCGATCAGGCAAGTGAAAAGCCCGGAAAATGTGGCAAATGCAACATGGACCTTGTAAAGAAAGATAAAGGTGATAAAGAAAACATGAAAACTGATGTTACCATTTCATATGTATGCCCAATGCACCCCGACCAGGTAAGTGACAAACCCAGCAAATGCGGCAAATGCGGAATGGACCTTGAAAAGAAAAAGAGCAAAACCAAAGAAGCTGTTTCAAAAGGATATTATTGCCCGATGCACCCTGATGTTACCAGTGATAAGCCTGGCACATGCAGCAAATGCAAAATGGACTTAAAGAAAAAAGAACACAGCAACCACAGGTAAAAAATTTTACATATTTATAAATGAACCCAAAGCTGAATAATTATTTTTACAGCTTTGGGTTTCTTTTTTAATTAAAACGGCTTATGGCAAAAAGCAAACATTACTATATCAGGAAAGCTCACCGTTATCTTGGTGTTATTCTGGGAATTCAGTTTTTATTATGGACTGCCGGAGGTTTGTACTTCAGTTGGAGTAATATTGATGAAATACATGGCGATTTTCAAAAAAAGAAACCACCCCTTTTAACTGCCGATATTTCGCTGGTATCGCCCGGTATAGTTTTTAATAATATAAAAAAAGTACATGTCTTTGATTCCATCCTTTCCTTTCAACTCATTGATATTTTGGGAAAACCTGTTTACCAGGTTCGCTTTGTGACTTTGAATAATGTTCATGAAGCTAAATCAATGACTTGCCTGATCAATGCTGAAACGGGAGAATTGCGCAGCAACCTTACTAAAGATGAAGCAATTGCCATTGCAGCCCGGCATTTTAATGGCATACCTGAACTTGAATCTGTTGAATATCTTACCAGCACAAATACGCACCATGAGTACCGGGACCAACCTTTACCGGCTTATGCTGTAACTTTTAAACATACTTCCAATACAACTGTATATATATCAAGCGAATTGGGCACAATACAAAAATTCCGGAATCACAAATGGCGGGTTTTTGATTTCCTCTGGATGTTGCACACAATGGACTATAAAAGCAGGGATAATATTGGCAATATCCTCTTAAAAGCATTTTCCATACTTGGATTTATTACAATACTTAGCGGATTCGTGCTCTTTGGAGCGAGTTATAAGCCATTAAAAAGAAACTGATTAACAAATCCTGTAAGACAAAATTTCAGCAGCACCTCATCACTTGGCCTGTAGAAATAAATAGTCAGTCAATAAAAGATGTAAACAGGTGTGGATAATGACAGAACAACAGTTTGGGGCGAATGGACTTAAATTTGCGTTTCTATTTTCAATCACAAAAAAATTAAGGAACATATTATGGCATTACAATTCACAGATGCAAATTTCCAGAGCGAAGTCATCAGTTCAGACAAACTGAGTGTAATTGACTTTTGGGCTGAATGGTGTGGTCCCTGCCGTGCAATAGGACCAATTATTGAAGATCTTTCAAAAGAATATGAAGGTAAAGTAAAGGTGGGCAAGGTGAATGTGGATGAGAATCCCCAGATCAGCATGAACTTTGGCATTACTTCTATCCCTGCTATTCTTTTTGTAAAAGGCGGAAAAGTAGTTGACAAATTAGTAGGCGCACAGCCAAAAGCTAACTTTGTTAAGAAGATTGAACAGCACATGTAATCTGCATAAAGAAAACCAGTAAGGTTTCTTTTAAAAAAGAACCCGTTTCAAAACTGAAACGGGTTCTTTTTTTTGCATAACAGCAATGAATTGTAATTATTCACATTCATTCAACATTACGTTAAACTGCACCTATTATTTGTTATCTATTCCTAATTTCAATAAATAACACTAAATTCTTTTCATGAACCCATCAACCCTTTCAACAACACTTGTTTCAGAACACCACGATTTTGCAGAAGTACACCTGCAAACAAAATCAAACCACCATCTTCTTATTTCTACCAAACATTTTAATGCAGGCGACATTATCAGCGAATTCCATGCAAAAGAAATTCACAAGGAAGCTTCACGCTATACAGTTCAAACAGGCGAAAATCAGCATATAATACTTCAGCCCGGATTTTTGCAATACATCAACCACAGCTGCAGCCCCAATGCTTTTTTTAATACAACTGTAATGAAACTTACTGCATTAAAAAACATTGAGCCCGGCGATGAATTTACTTTTTTCTATCCCTCAACTGAATGGTTTATGGCAGAACCATTTATCTGCCTTTGCGGCGAAGAAAACTGTATTGGAACAATCAGGGGGGCAAAAGACTTAGATAAGCAAATCGTTCAGCAATACAGTTTTACTGATTTTATTCAATCAAAATTCAACCACCAATAAATAAACCTGTATTTTACAGCATGCATTCCAACCCGTTCCATTTCTCTTTTCTGCATCCACCGTTTGTTTGGGTATTAGCTCCCAGCCTGCAAACCAACGATGCAAATATTGACTACTATTACGATTTCACGCAAAGCATTGGTGAATACACAAAAGTTTTTGAAGAATTAAAGCTCAACTGGAAATGGCAACCTGTTACACAAGCCGACTTTAAACAGGTAATTGATGATATTGCAACAACCACATCTTTTCAAACTCCTGTTGTTCTGAATTTGTGTGATGGTGATGAAGTGAATGGAACACCGGGTGTTTCGGTGATTCATTATCTCAAGGAAAAGAAACTGATTTACACCGGAGCCGATCCTGTATTTTACGATAACACCACTTCAAAAATTGTGATGAAGGAATTGTTTGATAAAGAAAACATATCTCATGCAGCCTGGATTCCAATTCATAAAGCAGATCAGAAACTCAATGGAATTTGTAAACATCTTGGAACGCCATTGATTGTTAAGCCGGCTGTAAGTGGAGGAAGTATGGGGCTTGGTGTAAAGAACGTTGTGCAGAATGATGAAGAACTGAAAGCACTTGTTAAAGAATTATTTGAAGGTTACCGTGGATGGGATTTTACATTTGGCGGTTTGGTCGCTGAACAATTTATTAACGGGCCGGAGTACACGGTGTTTATTTCAGGTTCCTGTCATTCGCCAAGAAGCAGAAAAGTTTATACACCTGTTGAACGTATTTTTCATAAAGACCTTCCCGATACAGAAAAATTTTTATCCTTCGACCGTTTATGGGAGATGTATGAAAAGGAAAAGCCAATGGGCGAATACGAGGATTTTTATCAATACCACCTGCCTCCTATCAATCTTCAGAAAAAGATTATGGACTTAAGTTGGAAGGCCTATTGCGCAGTTGGCGGAACAGGTTATGGCCGGGTTGATATACGCATGGATAAAGCAACCGGTAAAATGTATGTGCTGGAAGTAAATGCACAATGTGGTTTAAGTGAAGATGAAAATTATACATCCATCGGTGCAATTGTGCGGCTCAGCAATCAACCTTATTCCGGGTTAATACTGCACATTTTAAAAGACGCATTGCAACGTCATCATCAAAAACAAAAAAAGGCTATTGCAGTGAGATAATGCTGCTGAACGATTATGAAGATCTGTGTACTTCAACCCGATTACTCCACTTCTGCTGTTGATTATCAATACTACGATCCTGCACGTAATTTATCACACCTGTTACCTGATGTTGAGTTTGATCATGTGTTATTAAATAAACTCACTACCTATAAACAACTGCTTGAGCTGAGTAAAAATGGATACGATTGTTTTGTAAATCTCTGTGAAGGATATCTTGAATGGGAAGTTCCTTCCATTGATGTGATTTATACATTGGAATTACTGAATCTTCCATTTACCGGACCAACAACATTGTTGTACGATCCGCCAAAAGAATTAATGAAATATGTTGCTTATACCGAAGGTGTGGCAACAGCTAATTATGCTTTAATCGACTCGTTACATAACCTGCAACAGCAGGTACAGCATCTTTCATTTCCTTTGTTTGTAAAACCTGCAAAAGCAGGCGACAGTCTGGGCATTGATGATTCATCAAAAGTGGGCAGCATTGAAGAGCTACAGGAAAAAGCAGAATTGCTGCTGAAAGAATATCCTCAACTGCTGGTGGAAGAGTTTATAGCAGGAAGGGAATTTACAGTACTCGTTGCAGCTGATGCAAAAGATGAGAAAGTCTGCAAAGTGTTTCAGCCAATTGAATTTATTTTTCCGCGGGGAAAATCATTCAAAACCTATTCGCTTAAAACATCCGAACTGCATCCTGAAAGCAATATTCCTGTAACAGATTCTTCCATCAAACAACAATTAACTGAAGCAGCACAACGCATTTTCAGAAGCTTTGGTGGTGTTGGTTATGCAAGGATGGATTACAGGATGGATGAAAAAGGAACGATTTATTTCCTTGAAGTCAATTTCACCTGTTCTGTCTTTTATACCGATGGCTATGAAGGCAGTGCTGATTACATTATTAAAGCCGATGGCATTGGCCAGGCTGGTTTCCTGCAGCATATCATTGATGAAGGCATTGCCCGCCACAAACGCCTCCAGAAGAAATATGTAATGAAAGGAAATTCGATTGCGGGTTTTGGTATTTATGCCACTCAGCCTATTGCCGCAGGCGAAGTTATTTTCAAAGGTGAAGAACGACCGCAACGCATCGTTACCAAACGTTATGTGGAAGAAAACTGGCTGCCTGAAGAAAAGCTTTTATTCAAACATTATGCTGTTCCCCTCAGCAGCGAAGTATATGTTTTATGGGATAATAACCCAACCGAATGGGCTCCGCAAAACCATTCCTGTAGCCCAAACACTGCCTACAAAGGCCTGAATCTTGTTGCAATCAGGCAAGTTTCAGCCGGTGAAGAATTGACGATGGACTATTCGGATCTGCTCAATGAATCAGCCGAAACATTTGACTGCCAGTGCGGTGCACTTGGTTGCCGTAAAAAAATTACAGGTACAAAAGGAAATTCTGTCACACTGAGAGAACAAAATAACAGGTAGCACTGCCATCCCCCCTTCTTATCTTTACAGTTCCTACTAATCCATTCGCCGGAAAGAAAATTCATCTTTCACTAAACTCCGGTAATTCTGTTAAGTCTATTACAAAAAGTGTAAACGAAAGGAGATTTTATGCCTGGAAAATGGGTTGTTCAAACGATTCTGCAAAAGCACAAGTACAAATTGCTGCTTACATATAGCTTATTTGGTATTGAAATGCTGGGTTTATTGCTTCGCCCGTATTTCCTTGGCGAAGCTGTGAACGGTTTAATCAAAGGCTCGTATAACGGGCTGATCTTATTGGCAGCCGCTCATCTATTGTGGGTTGTTACAGGAACCATCCGCCACATGTACGACTCCCGCACCTATTCTGATATTTATACTTCATTGGTAGTTCGGTTAATGAGCCGAAACAAAAACAAAGAATTATCACAGCTCAGTGCCCACTCAACTTTATCAAGAGAGTTTATTGACTTCCTGGAATTTGATCTGAATTATGTAATTGAAGCAGCCTATAACATTATTGGTTCACTGATTTTGCTTTGCTTTTACGATTCGCAGGTGGTGTTGCTTTGTATGCTGATGCTGATACCTGTTACCATCACCAGTTATATTTATGGCAAGCGCATGCGCAGGCTCAATAAATTCCGTAACGATGAGTTAGAGCAACAGATCAATGTTCTGGCAACAAAAAATTCAATACGCATCAACGAGCACTATAATAAACTCCGCAAATGGCAGATTCGTATCAGCAACCAGGAAGCATGGAATTTTGGTGTAATGGAATTATTGGTGATGGTGATTATTACAGTATCACTTGTCATTGCATCAAGCACAAGTGGTAAAACACTGCAGGCAGGCGACTTGATTGGTATCTACACCTATATCCTGAAGTTTGTAAGCGGACTTGATACTGTTCCGTACATGATTCAACGCATAGCTGCATTAAAAGATATTCTCAGCCGTGTGGAAGTTCCGATAGATGAAGAGGAAACTGAACCGGTTTTTTCATCTGTTGCCTGACGCTTGATAATCTTTATTTGTTGTTTTTTACTTTCAGCTCAGGCAATAATGTCATCACCAGTAAAATAAAAGAGGCAATAAAATAAATCCACAAGTATGGCTGTCTTACAGGACATTCCCCCCTGCACATACCAAGCAGCACAACATTCCGCAAAGCCCATGCAAATCCTATAGCCCCTACGAAAGGGTTTATCCGTTTAGCCCACAATCTTGGAACCAGGAATAAAACAATATTAATACCAAACAAAAAAACATTCAGCAATGCAGGTTTACCAAACTTTGTTACTACAGCAGAACCAAAGCCGGTAACTGTTGCATCAATTGAAGGAATGTATATCAAAGGAAATGTGGCTGCACCAATCATAATTAACCCAACCAGTATCCCTATGTAGTTTGAGTATCGCATAACGTAAATTTAAACAGAAAAGCGCCAGTACATCTGACGCTTTTTTTCTTTGGAGGTCCCGAGCGGATTCGAACCGCTGTGGGAGCTTTTGCAGAGCTCTGCCTAGCCACTCGGCCACAGGACCGTTTAAAGAGTTGCAAATGTAGTAATTTCGTACAAATCTCAAGTAACTATGCAAAGAATTGCTGAAAGTGAATTAATCATTAACAACAGAGGCGCAATTTATCACCTTGATGTGCGCCCCGATGAACTGGCTCCAACAGTAATAACCGTTGGTGATCCTGATCGTGTAAAAGAAGTCTCTAAATACTTCGATACCGTTGAACATAAAAGACAACACAGGGAATTTATTACACATACAGGTTATATAGGTAAAAAACGTATTTCCGTTGTGTCAACCGGTATTGGCCCGGATAATATTGATATTGTGATGAATGAACTGGATGCACTGGCCAATATTGATTTTGAAAGCAGAACTGTAAAATCTGAACTGACTTCTCTGCACATCATGCGGTTAGGCACTTCCGGTTCATTGCAGGCCGATATTCCGGTTGATGAATTTGTTGCATCTACACATGGATTGGGAGTAGATAATCTTCTTCACTTCTACCGGCGTGAGAATAATGATGAAGAAAAAGAACTGCTGCAGGCATTTGTTACACATACGCAAATACACAACTCCTTATCGGCCCCTTATATAAATGGTGCCGGCTCACAATTGCTGAAGCATTTTGTTCAGGGCTACCATCGTGGTATTACAGTCACCTGTCCGGGCTTTTACGGGCCGCAGGGAAGAGTTTTGAGACTTGGATTATCAAACCCGTCATTTGTTGACAGGTTAACGCACTTCCAGTTTGGCCAGCACCGCATCAGCAACTTTGAAATGGAAACTTCGGCTATTTACGGATTAGGCAGGTTGATGGGGCACCAGTGCCTTTCGTTAAATGTCATTGTTGCTAATCGTGTAAAAAAAGAATTCAGCAAAGACGGGGCTGCCGCCGTTGAAGGTTTAATTAAAAAATCGCTTGAAATTATTGCCGGAATATGATTATAGATTTTTATAAGTACCAGGGTACTGGAAATGACTTCGTTATATTAGATAACCGTCTTGGTAAATTTACGCAGTTAAGCAGCGTACAAATATCCTATTTATGTGATAGAAGATTTGGCATTGGAGCCGATGGTTTGATGATGTTGCAGCTGAAAGATGGGTATGATTTTGAGATGCTGTATTACAATGCCGATGGTAATGAAGGCAGTATGTGCGGTAATGGAGGAAGGTGTCTTGTAGCATTTGCAAAGCAACTGAATATTATTAACGAATCAGCTGCATTCCTTGCTACAGACGGGTTTCACGAAGCTGTAACAGGTGAAAATAATTGGATAGAATTAAAAATGAAAGACGTACATGCAATTGAAAAACACGAAAATTTTTCTGTTTTAAACACCGGCTCACCGCATTTTATCAAGTGGAATGAGGATAACGTAAAAACCGATGTATTTGCTGAAGGAAGATCAATCCGCAATTCCCCCCCTTTTTTGAAAGAAGGGATCAATGTTAATTTTGTTGAAGTTCATCCGACTTACTTGAGTGTGCGTACTTACGAACGTGGAGTTGAAGCAGAAACACTCTCTTGCGGTACAGGTGTAACAGCCTCAGCCATTGCTGCCAGTAGTAAAGATTTAGGCACACAGGAGAAAAAAGTAATCACACCCGGGGGAGAATTGAAAGTAAAGTTTACTAAACTTTCTGAAACCGACTTTGAGGATATATGGTTATGCGGGCCTGCAAAGTTTGTTTTCAACGGGCGAATAGAAATTTAATAACCAATAATGATCCAAAATCCTTATCCTAAAACCCTAACCATGATTATTAAGCGCTACCATCTTAACAAGTTTCAGATATTGAACCATGCTGAAAACACTATTTCCGACATAACTGAAATTTGCCGGCAAATGGATGATCACCTGTTTTTTTATAAATCAGAACAGTGGTCTGCTGCTGAAAACCTGGAACACCTTTCCTTAACCCTTTACAGAAGCTGGTTTGGCATTTTTACACCCAAATTTTTATTGAAATGGAAATTTGGCAAACCCATGCGCAGTTCCTCGCATTACGAAGAACTGGAAAATGAATATTACAATAAAATTGAAGAGGGGTACCAGACTGAAGCACGCTATATTCCTGTTATTCGTGAAGAAAAAGGTGCAAAAGAAAAACTGATTCAACGTTTTGAACAAATAGCAAAAAAATACCTTGACCAGGTCCGGTATTACTGGGAAGATGAAAATATGGATAACTATCAATTGCCCCACCCTGTTCTTGGTATGATTACTGTGCGTGAATTACTTTATTTTAATCTGTTTCATAATACACATCACTACAAAACTATCCGTAACAGAAAAAATGAAGCGATAGAATTTTCCGTAGCAGATTAAGCATGTGGTCGTTACCTTTGCGACGCCATGCTGCAATTTTTTAAAAACGTAAACGGACATACCCTCGAAATAGAGAAACCTGAAACCGGTGCCTGGATAAATATTGTCCCGCCGCTGAAACAGGAAGAGTTTACAGAAATTTCAGATGCACTTGACATCCCGATTGATTTTTTGGCCGACTCGCTGGATATTGATGAACGTTCCCGTTTTGAGCTTGAGGACAATGTAAAACTGATTGTTCTGAAAACGCCCGCCGAAAACAATTCATTTAACGACAGCGATGCTTTTTACATTACAATTCCTATCTGCATTATCTTAACGCACAACCAGATTGTAACTGTAAATTCCTTTGACAACGGTGCTATTAAAAAATTCCTGAATACGTTTCAAAACCGTCACCCAGACAAACGCAGTATGATGGTGTTGAAAATTTTTGAAAAAGTGATTCAGGGTTACATGGAGTTTTTGAAAGAAATCAATCACAGGCGTAATCTGCTTGAACAAAAACTTTATGATGCCAACCGTAATGAAGAGCTGCTGAACCTGATGCGCATTCAGAAAAGCCTTGTTTATTTTGTTACAGCATTACGCAGCAATGAAATGCTTTTAATGAAAATGCAACGTACCAACTTTCTTACCCTGACAGAGGAAGAAGACGAACTACTGCAGGATTTGATTGTTGATACCAGCCAGGCGCTGGAAATGGCAAATATTTATACCAACATCTTAAGTTCTACTCTGGATGCTTTTGCAAGTATCATCAGCAACAACCAGAACCAGACGATGAAACGCCTTACGTCCATCACAATTATGATGCAATTACCAACTTTGGTAGCAAGTATATACGGAATGAATGTACCAATACCTGGTGCAGAAACCAAGTTCGCCTTCTATTTCCCAATAATTATTTCTCTTATTCTTTCTTTATTGATTGGCTTTTATTTCATGCGAAAAAAATTATTCTGATGCACAATATCCGGGTTTATGGAATTATTCTCAATGAAAACAAGCAGGTTCTGGTAAGTGATGAATTTATACGTGGCGCTTACATCACCAAATTTCCAGGAGGTGGTTTAGAAATCGGCGAAGGAACAAGAGATTGCCTGAAAAGAGAAATGATGGAAGAACTGAATCTTGATGTTACGGTGGGTGATCACATTTATACAACAGATTTTTACCAGCAGAGTGCTTTTAACCCTGCTTACCAGATTATTTCCATCTACTATTTTGTTCATCCAAATGAACCAATCAAAGTTGATTTCAAACAAACACCTTTTGATTTTACTCCTGAACAGGTTGCCGATCCGATGGGGGAATCGGAAGTGGTTCGTTTAATTGACTGGAATGATTTTTCAGAAGATACCGTTACCCTTCCCATTGATAAGGTTGTGGCAAAAATGCTCAAAGAAATATTTTAAATCATTCATCTTTCATTGCAGCTTTTTTCATTTCTGCTGCCAGTTCATGACCAAGATATTTTTCAATCCATCCATGAATAAGGTAAATAACAGGAGTTAATACTATTGCAACAAAAAACTTGTAGATATAGTTTACAATCCCAACGGCAATAAATAAACTGAAAGGCCATACGAAATCATTTCCTGTGCGGTTTACTCTCGTTCCTACATAAAAAGCAATAAACAGCACCACAAAACTATCAATGAACTGCGATACAATGGTTGATCCGGTAGCCCTGAGCCAGATACTCTTTTCACCGGTTACTTTTTTTATTTTGTGAAAAACAAACACATCAATTAACTGTCCCAATATAAAAGCTGTTAACGAACCGGCAATAATAAATCCTCCCTGGCCAAGTACACTGTTGTAAGCCTTGTCCATATCAGGCACACCACTACCCTGCTTGCTGGTGATAAAAAAATCAGCCGGAACAAGTTTCATTGCAAAAATGAAAATGAGAAAAGCAAAAGCGATTAATCCTGCAGTGAGATAAGAAAGAAAACGTACTCCTTTCATACCATAATACTCATTGATGATATCTGTCATAATAAAAACCACTGGCCACAGTAAAACACCTGCAGTAAGGTTGAGCGATAAGTCATTACCAAGCAAATGAATATCAAGAGGGGCAAAGCCAAGCGTTTTTTCCAATGAAAATATTTTTACGCCAATAATTTCTGCAATAAGCGCATTGGCTATAAAAAAACCTCCGAGAATGATAAACAAACGGGTTGGTTTGTTTTTTATAATCTGATGAATCATACAATAAAGTAAAGCAGTTGAAAAATAAAAACAGCCAGGTTAAATAAACTCAGCCAGTTGAATAATCCCTCCTTTTTTCTGAATACTAAAACCATTAACCAAACTGTAACCATAAAGTTCATCACAATACTCAAAAACCATCCTCCGATAATAACTACTGAAGCCAGCTCCTGCCACGAAATAAACGGCTTTAACCGCATCACAAGGCATGCAAAAAACAGGATATTCAGAACAAAAGCCACCCGGTTGAAAAACAATAACAACTTCATATAGTTAAAATGCTGTCAATAGCCCAAAATACCATTATTTTGCCTCACTGAACAGAAAATTTTCACTATGAAATTTGATTTTAAGAAACTCATACCGCATGTAGTTGCAGTTGTCATATTTATTGTTGTAGCCCTTGTTTATTGCAAACCTGCAATTGAAGGCAAAGTGCTCAATGCACATGATAACATCGGATGGAAAGGAATGGCGCATCAGTCGCTGGAAGTCAAAGATAAAACCGGTCATATTCCGCTTTGGACCAACAGCATGTTTGGTGGTATGCCGGGTTACCATATTGCAATGGAAAATACACATAGTGTATCATTCGTTTATGCAAGTTATTTGCTCACTTTAAATCTGCCCAAACCGGCAAATTTCTTTTTCCTTGCCTGCTTAACATTTTATTTACTCGCATTAGCGTTAGGTATAAATCCGTGGGTAGCCATAATGGGAGCCCTGTCCTATGCCTATTCTACTTACAACCCTATTATCATCAGTGCCGGTCATGATACAAAAATGCTTGCTCTTGGTTATGCTCCATTGATTGTTGCCGGTTTGCTGCTGATATTTAAAAAGAAATACTGGCTGGGAAGTGCTGCACTTGCTACCGGATTTGCATTGCAGTTAAGCACAAGCCATCTGCAGATTGTTTATTATACTTTACTCATATTAGCTGCGCTCAGTATTGGATTTTTTATTTACAGTATTAAACAAAAAGAAATTACAAGTGCAGTGAAGGCTCTTGCAATTGCAGCTGTTGTGGGAGTTATTGCTTTGGGAAGCAATGCCGTTATCACCCTTACCAACTGGGATTATGCAAAAGAAAGTATGCGTGGCGGTGTAAGTGAGTTAAAGAAGACTACAGTTAAAAACTCTACAAGTGGTGGACTGGACAAAGATTATGCATTTAAGTACAGTGTTGGGCTTGCGGAAACATTTACACTTTTTGTTCCCGGCATGTACGGTGGCAGCAATGGAGGAAATGAATATAAAACTTCAAAATTTGCAGAGAAACTGACGGAAGTAGGTTACCCCGAAGAACAGGCTTTGCAAACTGCCAACGGTATTTCTTACTGGGGTAAACAACAGCCAACATCCGGCCCTGTTTACTTTGGTGCAGTTGTAATGATCCTGTTTGTTTTTGCAATGTTTTTTGAAAAGGGATGGATGAAATGGAGTTTGTTCGGTGCAGGCATGTTTGGTATTTTGCTGGCATGGGGTAACAACCTTGAAAGCATTAACTATTTCCTGTTTGATTACATGCCGCTGTATAAAAAATTCCGTGCTCCATCAATGGGATTGGTAATACCGCAATTGTGTTTTGTTTTGCTGGCAGCAGTGGCTGTCAACAGATTGTTGTTTGGAATTGCTTCAACCGATGAACTGAAAAAAGCATTTAAACAAACTGCAATTGCTGCAGCAGCAATTGTTGCCATTCTTGCTATGCTTTATTTCACGTTTGATTATACATCACCAAACGATAAGGGCATTAAAGAAAACATGGCGAATGCAATGTTGCAGCAGGCAGCAAAAGGTCAGCAGCCAACACCGGAAATGCAGCAACAAGCCGAAAGTTTCGGTAAAGGTTTCATAAGCGCTATTCAGGAAGACAGGAAAGGTTTATTCGGCAGCGACCTGTTCCGTTCAATTCTATTTATTGGTCTTGCATTAGGTGCAATCTGGCTCGCCTATACAAAGAAACTGAAACCTGTACCCGCAATAGCAATCATTCTTTTGTTAAGCACCTTTGATCTGTTATTGGTTGACAAACGTTACCTCAACGATAACAATTTTGTTGACGCATCTGATTTTGATAATGCATTTACCATGTCAAATGCAGATAAAATGATAAAGCAGGATAATGGTTATTACCGTGTACTAAATACTACAACTGATTTTACCAACGAATCGAATACTGCGTATCATCATAATTCCGTTGGTGGCTATCATGCTGCAAAGCTTCAGATTTACCAGGACCTGATAGAAAACCAGATCATGAAAAACAACATGCAGGTTCTCAACATGCTCAACACAAAATATTTTATTGTACAAAATCCGCAGAATGGTGAGCCTGTTGCACAAATGAACCCCGGTGCATTTGGACCATGCTGGTTTGTTAAAGGAATAAAGTATGTAGCTGATGGTGTGGAAGAAATGAAAGCGCTCGACAGCACCAACCTGAGAGATACAGCAGTAGTACAAACAAGGTTCAGATCATTGATTCCTTCTGCCCCTGTTTATGATTCAACTGCAAATATCCGCTTGATTGAAAATAAAAATGACATCATCAACTACGAGTCGAATGCAGCAGGCAATCAGTTTGCCGTATTAAGTGAGATATATTATCCAAGAGGATGGAATGCATACATTGATGGCAAACAAACCGAAATCATTAAAACTAATTATGCATTACGTGGGATATATGTTCCGGCAGGTAATCATAAAATTGAATTGCGGTTCGAACCAAAATCATACAAGCTTGGAAATACAATCCTGCTTATCTCAACCATCCTTATTTACCTGATTGTAATTGGTGGGTTATTTATGAACTGGAGAACTGCTGACAAACAGGCCTGACGAAATGCCCATAGCAAAACATACAAACCGGCATGATTAGTTGGCTTACTATGTGGCAAAGAAAAATGAGCCGCTAAGCGGCGAACTAAACAAATGACCACATGAAAAAGGTGCTGAATATTGTTTCTTATCCATATCTGCCTTCGTTTTCAGGTGGACATAAACTCATTGCTCATTTTAATCAATACCTGGGTGAGCAATGCGTTTTGCATGTGGCCGGCACTGTCGACAATGATCAGTCGCTTGTAAAAAATTATACATTTCACCCTGTTTTAAAAAAAGGGAAGCTGAGGTATGCTGATCTGTCTGCATTCTTTCGTTTAAAAAAAATAATCAGGCAAAATCAAATTAAGACCATAATTGTTGAACATCCTTATTTAGGGTGGCTTGGCTTGCTTTTGAAAAAAACCTGTGGTTGCAGGTTAATTATTCACACTCATAATGTCGAATATCAACGCTTCAGAACAATTGGCAAAAGCTGGTGGAGATTGTTGAAATGGTATGAAACTTTTTTTTTGAAAAACGCAGATTTTGTTTTTTGCATTTCGGATGAAGACAGGCAAACGATGATTCAGCAAATGGGATTGGACAAAGAAAAGTGCATCCTTATTCCATACGGTATTAATCAGCCAACTGTTCCTGCTGATAAAAAAGAATGTAAGGAAATTGTTTGTCAAAGGCATGGCTTAAATACAGCAGATACGCTTTTATTTTTTAACGGTTTGCTTGATTATAAGCCCAACACAGATGCTGTACAAACGATTATTGACCAAATAAACCCACTACTGAACCAAACAGACCTTTCCTACACTATTTTAATTGCCGGGAAACGTTTACCACCGCATTTCAATGAATTGAAAGCATGGAACGGGCAGCACATTCTTTACGCAGGATTTGTTGACGATATTGATCTTTACAGCAAAGCTGCGGATGTTTTATTAAATCCGGTAAATAGTGGCGGTGGTGTAAAAACAAAAATGATTGAAGCTCTTGGCTTCAATACAAACGTTGTTGCTACGGAAACCGGAGCAGCAGGAGTTGACAGGAGCATCTGCGGCAACAAAATCACAATTGTTGCTGATAATGACTGGCAGTCTTTTGCCAATGCAGTGTCTGAATCAACAAACCAAAATTCCTTCACTCCCGAATCATTTTATCAAACTTATTATTGGGGAAACATTGTAAAAAAAGCAGCTGATTTCTTTATTCCTTCTGAAGAAAGCTGATAAATCCCAGGCTAAGCAAGACGAAAAATAAAGGCAATAAAAAAACCCCGAATTTCTTCGGGGTTCTCTGTGGGAGCACACGGGCTCGAACCGCGGACCCTCTGCTTGTAAGGCAGATGCTCTGAACCAACTGAGCTATGCTCCCTTAAAGGGAGTGCAAAGATAAGGGCTGATTTTTTTTTACAAAATTTTTCTTGCGATTCTTTTTATTTTTTTCAGGCTTTTTCGCCAAACAGTATATGGCTGATCAGAAAGTTTTTTCCAGATAAAACGAACTAGGCTTTGGGCGGCTTTACAAAATCGGCGGGACGGCTCTTAAAGTAACGCCACAATATGCCAATAAATTCAGGATAGTCTTTTAAACGGATTCCCCTTGATTTTACGGCCACATAAAATGCAAAACCAAAACTCACCAGGAAGTTTAAAAAACCAATCATTGCAACGCCAAAAAGGATAACAGACAAATGAGTATAATCAACCGGTTTATCCAAACCGAAATAACCAATGGCTGTATTACCCGCCGAAATAGTGATATGCCTGATATCGAACGGAACTCCTAAAGTTTTTCCAACAAATGAAGCCATTCCTAAAAAGAAACCGAGTGATATGCTACCTGCAACTGAACCAAGCCTGTTTTCAACCAAATCAACCAGCCAGTTCATTGGTTTCTTTCCTAGTTGATGGTGCAGAAATGGATGAAGTCTTATACGCTGCGGCATCTGTGCATAAACTACGTAGTTTTCAACCCAGCCGGCAATCAAACCGCTCAGAAAAAGAAAGAATCCTGTAAAGCAGGCATAAAGCAATGCAAGCGACTGAAAGGGATGTTGTGCGTTTAGCAATGCCATTGCTTCAGCACCACTTGCAATTTTTGAACCAGTAGCTGCATAAAATAACATTGCCAGTAAATAAGTAAGCGGAAAAACTACCAGCAGGTTTCCTGCAAAGGATGCAATCTGGCTTCTTGAAACCTGTGCAATTGTTACGGCTAGATTATCAAGATCGGGGCTTCCCTTTATCTTATTTGTATCTAACGAACTTGCAACTGAAGATGCTGTAAAAGCCGGCTGTTTTGTTGCAAGTGTTGAACCGGTTGATTGTATAAGCAGGAAACCAATACTGTAATTGATACTGTAAGCAACACCATGCCACAAAGGTGCCATTGCAACTTTGGTAAGCAGGTTTTTAAAAATGGCAATAAATGAAATAATAAAACCACCACCCAGTGCCCCTACAAATAGTTTATAAAACTCTTTTCTTGTTTTTGCAATATAAGTCTCTCCTCTCCTGCCACCATGTTCAGAAATCTGGTAGGCAAGAATGCCGAGGTTTTGCGAAAGAAATTCACCTAAACTGTTTTTTCTGTTCTGGTTTTTTACAACCGTAATAAAATAATGAATAAATCTTCTCGTGTTAAACTGATTGTCATGATCCACTCCGTCAAGAATCATAAACATACGTTCAACATGTTGCTCCATACGTGTAAGCAAAAATGTTTCGGCAAGACTTGTACCCACAATTTTGCGCTGATCCTTGATCCACCTGATGCTTTGCAGACAATTGTGCAATGCTTCTGTTATACCTGCAAGAATCAGTTTTTCTTCATGTTCATTGTATTGCTTTCTTTTTTTCTCCACCAGCAGGTTCACTAACCTGTTTTGTTCGAGGAAAGGGAAAACAGCGTTGTTGATTTCCTTGTACTGGCGGGTAATTTCTTTTTCAAGCCCCATCATTGCCAGCCTGTAGGAAAGAATCTGCATGGAATCAACCAGTTGAGAAATCAATACCGGCTCAGAAAGATTTACTTCAATACCAATCATTTCAAAAAACCGAACCCACAGATCTTCATCAATTTTTTCCATCCACACATAATCATCCTGCTTGTAAAAAATACGTTCAATCACAAACAGAAAATCATTAGTCCGCAACAATGGAGGGATCAACTTGTGTTTCACTTTTGATGTAAACTCCTGGATAAATCCTCTTGAGCCAATCAATCCACTTTCAGTTAATGCCGATTTTACTTCACTGTTTACAAACTGTGAAAGCAGTGCCCTGCGCAGCGAAAACATCAGCGATTTATCTTGCTGCAGCTGGTAAAGAAATGCTTTGAATTGCAATTCAGCATCAGCAACTTTCTTAGCATTGGCGGGTCTTATCTGCTGAAAAAGTTCCACCAAAAAATCAAGTCCACGGTTGGTGGAATTGATAGAAAGCACAATTGCCTTCCCTTTTGGAGAAGCATTTTCCTGTTCTTTCTTTTTATGGATAAAGGGAAACTTCATTACAATTAACTGTATGACAAAGATGATGCTATATAAGTTGCTTTCCCTTTATCAAATCATGATTTTTTTTAAAGATTATTTAAATTTGCTGAAGAATGATTCAGAATTCCACTCATACGAAAGAACAAGAAGTTACAGATGTACTGACAGATGTAGAAGCCCCCTGTCATTTAATTATGTGGAATGACGAGGTGAATACATTTGAATGGGTGATTGAAACCCTTATCGACATTTGTGATCATACACCTGAACAGGCCGAGCAATGTGCCTGGATTATTCACACAAAAGGAAAATATGCAGTGAAAAACGGATCGTATGATGAATTGAAACCAAAGTGTGATGCAATTACTGAAAGAGGCATTGGTGCAACTGTTGAAGTAATTGCCTGACCTCTCCTATTTTTATGCCACTGCAAGTACTTACTGATGAATTATGGTTTCCTCCGCTGGAAGAAGCATCGAAAGATGGCTTGCTTGCTATTGGCGGCGATCTTCGAACTGATCGTTTATTACTAGCTTACCGCAACGGAATTTTTCCCTGGTTTAATGATGATGAACCACCGCTTTGGTGGAGCCCCGATCCACGGTTTGTTTTGTTTCCTGATGAATTATATGTGAGCAAAAGCATGAATCAAATGCTTAAACGTAATGCGTTTAGTGTAACAATCAACAAAGCTTTTAAAGAAGTCATCCGTAATTGCAGTTTGCAAAAACGAAAGGGACAGGATGGAACATGGATTACCAATGAAATTGAAGCAGCTTATTACAAACTTCATGAGCTGGGCTATGCAGTTAGTATTGAAGCCTGGAAAGGAGATGAATTAGCTGGAGGGTTGTATGGCATCAGGATGGCTAATTGTTTTTTTGGAGAAAGCATGTTTGCCAAACAGAGCAATGCCAGTAAATATGCATTTATTAGCTACGTGCAGCAGTTGCAGCAGGAAGGTGTTGTGCTTGTTGATTGCCAGGTTTACACCGAACATTTAGAAAGCCTCGGCGCAAGAATGATCAGCCGAAACGAGTTTATCAAAATCGTGAAAGAAAATACACAACCCCGGCAGTAACGCCGGGGTTTTATTCTTACGACTGTGTATTTTTTACTTTCTTTCTTAATGTATATCGCTTCTTTACAAAAACAAATAGCAGGACAGCAGCAATAATCAATGGCCATATATACGTTAAGCCAATCAATACATCACCAATGCCACTCCAGCCTGAAAGAAAAGCATCTTTTGTTTTTTGCCAGAAACTTACTTCATCACTATCCTTTGCTGATTCGTTTACTACCTGGTAGAATGTAAGATTAATGGTGCTCATGGCAGAAGCATTTGTGAGATAATTGATCCTGCCTGCGGCACTTTCAATTTCTTCCTGTATGCTGTTGATTTCATTCTGTACCTGCAGCACTTCTTCCATATTTTTTGCCTGCTTTAATAAATCAAGATAACGGAGACGAACCTGCTTCTTTGCTTCCATTCTTGATTTGGTATCAATATACTGGCTTGTTACATCTTCGGAAGTAATTTTCTTTTCATTGATTTTTCCATCGCCACTTGTAAAAAAATCAACTGCCTTCTGAAACTGGTCAACAGGTACTTTAATGGTGATGATATTTTCAATTTTATATCCATTTTGTGTTTGCTGCTCTTCAGCAATGTAACCACCAAACTGATCAACAGAATTATGCACCAGCTTATTGAACTTACCATAATCTTTTATTTCCAAGTTCAACAATGCAGTTTTGATGATTTTCTTATTCCAGTCGGGTTTGCTTTCCGGCGACTGTGATGGTTTTGTTTCTGTTTTGTTATCCGAATGATCGCCTGCCTGTGGAGGTTCAGGTAAGGAAGGGGTTGCAGTTGTATCTGCAACAAGCGCTGCATCTTTATACTCAACATCTTTTTGTTTTATATCAACAAGAGCTGCGTTTTGAGTTTGTGCTTTCTCAGCATGCTGTTTACAGGAAAAAATAAACAGCATAAAGAACACTGTGAAATAGTACTTCATAAATTATTTTTTATACAGATGCGGAATCGTTTGAATTACATAAAACATATTGAAACTGTCATGTTGAGCTTGTCGAAACATTGTCGCATAAACAACCGCCTTCGACAAGCTCAGGCTGACAGTCTCAAAACAAATCACGATCTTATTTGCCTGCTTTTTTATAAAAGATGGTTGTACTGTCGGCAGTTGTAACTGTGAGTGCTTTTTCATTGAGAGATACAACCTGAACAGGTATTTTCTCTGTTAATGAGTCACCTTCAATGAAAACAAGGTTCGCACTGTCTTTCCATTCGTATCCATGCTTTACAGGAAGGATACTATCGCCCAGCATTTGTACAATGGTTCCATCATCTTTAAACCTGAACTGGTATTTGTTGTAATTACTGTCGGCAATAAGTGCAGGAAAAGCCGGTGTTTTGTTTTCGGTCTTCGTTACAATGGAATCAATCTTCCAGTCGCCGAGAATGGCTTGCTTAAAAGTTGTTTGTGGCTGTTCAACAGTTTTTTTGTTTTGCAGAAAAAAGTATACAGCTCCGCCTGCTGCTGCCAACAGAATGACAGCTAAAATGATCTTTTTCATTTTTAAAATTTTAATTGATGTTTTGAGATGAGAATTGCTGATGCAGTAGCAGCGAAGTACTTGCTGAATTCATTTGCCGGCATTGCAAATCATTCAACTGCTGATGCTTTCTTCATAGTTGATTCCTTTAAGAGCAGAATCAATGATTGATACCTGAAATGCAAAATATGTAACCTTTCAGAATTGTTAAAGAAAAAAGAAGCATTAAACCTTACAAAGCTGACTCAGCTTTTGTTCAGTAATTCTTCTTTAAACTGAATCCAGTATTTTTTTGAGAGGATACCAACATAATAACGAAAAGATAAAATAAAATGAAGCAACAACCATAATAGAAATATCGGTTGACCCCGGAATAAAGGGGTTTGAGAATTTTCGTCTTTCCCTAATGTATAAGTCATCGTTCTGATCCTAACATCATAAGACATAAAACTTAATAAGCCAACCAGAAGCACAAAACATAAAAAGAGTACACCAGCTCTATGATTGTAGCAAAAAAGTAAAGTATTAATACAGATTAATATTAACCCAAGTATATGTTTCCATTGAAATGTATACTCTGTTGTTGCAATTTTTACAATAAGTATTATAAAAAAAATTACAAGGATTAAAAACGGAAGGTAATCAAGAAGCCGTTTTAATTTTTCATTTTTCATGTAGCTAAAATTTTCTATTTCTCTCCTGCTAACTCCAGCACCACCTCCCATTCTTCATCAGTTACCTTACCTACACTTAAACGTCCAAGGCGAAGCAAATCCATATTGGCCAAACGTTTATCGGTTTTCATCTGTGCAAGTGTCACCGGCTTTTTTAATTTGCGTACAGGTTTCAGATCAACCACCACCCATGCATCTTCATCGGTAGTTGGATCCTGGTAAGCTTCCTTCACCACTTTTGCAATTCCAACAATTTCCAGTCCTTCATTACTGTGATAAAAAAACAACTCCTCACCTTTCTTCATATCACGCAGATTATTGCGTGCAGCATAATTGCGTACACCATCCCAGAAAGTCTGTTTATCTTTTACAAACTGGTCCCAGCTGTATTTAAACGGTTCTGATTTGACTAACCAATGAGCCATAAAAAAGAATTAGAAATTAAAAATAAAGAATGAAGAATGAAAAAGTATGAAGTTGCTCCCTTTTTCATTTGTGATTTTTTATCTCACATTTTTCATTTTGCCTGAATTACCATCCATTTGCCAGCACATCAGCCATGTGTAATGTGCGGAGGTTGTAGCCTTTCTTTTTGATATAACCATCAAGGTGCATAAGACAGCTGAGATCGGTTGAGATAAGATACTGGGCACCGGTAGCAACAGCATTGTTTACTTTCTGATCGGCCATAGCAACGGAAATAGTTTCATATTTCACTGCAAATGTTCCACCAAAGCCACAGCAGGTTTCGTTATCGTTCATTTCAACCAGTTCAAGACCACGAACATGTTTCAGTAATTTACGTGGACCTTCTTTTATTTTACATTCACGTAATGCAGCACAACTGTTGTGATAAGTTGCTTTTCCTTCAAGTGATGCTCCAACATCTTCCACCTTCAGTACATCCGTCAGAAATTCGGTGAATTCGTACATGCGTTTCTGCAGGCTCTTGACTTCGTTGTGAACCGAAGAGTTATCAAACAACGTATTGTAATAATTGCGTACAAAGCCGGTACAGGAAGCGCTGGGAGCAACGATATAATCTGTTCCGGCAAAATCTTTAATGAATTTTGCTGCAACAGCCCGTGCTTCATCCTGAAAGCCGGAGTTAAACGATGGTTGTCCGCAACAGGTCTGGTTCGTATTATAACTTACAGTACAACCCAGCTTTTCCAGCACTTTAATCATGTTAAAGGCTGTTTGCGGATAAAGCTGATCAACAAAGCAGGGAATAAATAATTGAATATTCATTTGAAACCTCTGCCGGTGCAGAGTGATTATTTCTTTAAAGATAAGTTCAGCAAAATCATTTTTAAAGCAGTTATTGCTGCTTCTTCTCCTTTATGCCCGTGGATACCTCCAAGACGTTCATGCGCCTGTTCAACTGTATTAACAGTCAATACGCCGAAAACAGTTGGAACATCCAGCATAAAATTAAGCTGCGTTACAGATTCTGTAACTGTTTTACATACATATTCGAAATGCGGTGTGCCACCCTTAATAACACATCCAAGAGTAATAAATGCCTGCGGACGTGTTTTTAAATGTCTTGATTTACATTCCCAATATGCTTTTACTGCAAACCCAATTTCAACTGCACCAGGTACTGTTATAGTAACAATATCACCCACGCCAAATTCTTCTAACTTGTTACGGCAACCTTTTTCCAGCTCATCCACAATTGCTGCATTCCATTCGGTACGTACCAGCACAACACAGGCACCCGAAAAATCATGAGTGCCTGCATTTAAATCATATAAATTACTGTTGCTAACCTCTGCCATAAAACATTGGGTTGGCCCCGCTTTAATTAATCAATTGTAACACCAAGCCTTGCCAGGTATTTGTCGGCCATGTTGCCGGCGTTTGTTTTAGGATATTTTTCAACAATAATCTTCAGTAAATCAGCAGCTTTTTCTTTTTTGCCATTTACATCATAAGCCATTGCAGCACGGAAGAGATTTTCTGATGAAGTGAATTCATCTTTATCATTCAGCTTTCCTGCTTTTTCATACATTTCAGCACCCTTATCTTTTTTATCAGTGCTCATGTAAGCATCACCCAGCATCCGCCATGCAGCGCTCTGGATTTGTGTGGCACTTGTAGAAAAATCTTCCAGGTATTTGATTGCATTGTTAAAATCGCCTTTACGAAGGTAGATGGAGCCTGCATAATAATGTGCAAGGTTTGCTGCTTCGGTACCGCTATAGTTTTTAATTATTTTCAAAAAACCGGCAGTATTGGCTTCACCGTTTAAAGCAAGGTCAAGTGAATCCATTCCAAAATATACTTCTGCACGGCTCATTGCTTCACTTGCTTTCGTTTCTTTCGGATCTTTAATAAAATGTTTATATACCAACCATCCGCCTGCAAGCAAAATCACTAATCCACCTATGATTGTGATTGGTTTTGAAAAACGTCCCCAAAAATCCTTCGCTTTTTTAATGACATGCACTTCGTTTAATTCCTGTGCTGTTGTTTTTTTAGTTTCTGACATTGTTTTATGAATTCTTGTTAAATGCTTTTTTTATACGATGCTGAGGTTCCTTTTTTAATCAACAATAAACGGATAGTTCTGATCAACATACACATCCTTCAACACTTCATCTTCAGTCGGGAACGGGCTTTCTTCTGCAAACCTTACACATTCTTCCACTTCCAGTCTTACTCTTTCGTTGATTGCTTCAATATCAGCTTCCGGAACACCAAAACCTTCCAGCAGTTTTTTCTTAACTGTTTCAATGGGGTCTCTCTCTTTGTACGCTTCCACTTCATCCTTTGAACGGTATTTCTGAGGATCGCTCATAGAGTGACCTTTGTAACGGTAAGTCTTAATTTCAATCAAAGTAGGGCCATCACCTTTTCTTGCCCTGTTCACCGCACGTGAAACACCTTCGTGAACTGCTTCCGGATCCATACCATCAATACTGTCGGCAGGCATATCATAAGCATCAGCAAGTTTGTAAATATCTATCACATTACTTGTACGCTCAACCGAAGTACCCATTGCATAGTTATTATTTTCACAAATGAAAATAACAGGCAGTTTCCACAACATGGCCAGGTTAAATGTTTCGTGCAGCATACCCTGGCGTGCAGCGCCATCACCAAAAAAAGTAAGAGATACGTTATCAGTACCATTATACTTTTCAGCAAAAGCCAAACCAGCACCTGTACCAATTTGTGCGCCCACAATACCATGACCTCCAAAAAAACCTACATCAGCTCCAAAGAAGTGCATACTTCCGCCCTTTCCTTTTGAACAGCCGGTAGCTTTCCCATACATTTCAGCCATACAGCTTTTTGCACTCACACCCTTGGCAATTGCCAATCCATGATCCCTGTACGCTGTTATCATTTTGTCTTCTGGCTTGGTAGCTGTCATACAGCCGGCAGCAATCGCTTCCTGGCCGATGTAAAGGTGACAAAAACCACGAATTTTCTGCATTCCGTACAATTGCCCTGTCTTTTCCTCAAACCTGCGGAGCAGGAGCATTAATTCGTACCAGTATAAATAAGTTTCTTTAGTGAATTTAGTGGCCACGTTTCAATTTTTTAGAGTGGCAAAGATAAGGGTGTAAAGCCAAATAAAATTACCCTGTTTTCGGCTGTGGATTTTTGGTGTAACCGGCTGCATTACACCCATCAGCAGCCGTGGCGTCGCACTCTTGTACAGCCAGTCAATATTCGGCATTTTCATCATACATCCCTTATGAATACAATCAGCCCGGATTTCCAAAACCTGCCTGTTATTTGTTCCAACTGAACATTCATCACTCACAACTCATCACTCATCATTCATTTCTTATCTTGCACCCATGCTTTCGCTCCGGTCAATTGCAGTTACACAGTTTAAAAACTATACCCATCAACAGTTTCATTTTGATGAGGATATTGTGGCAATTACCGGCGACAACGGCATTGGCAAAACCAACCTGCTCGATGCCATCCATTACCTCTGTTTTACCAAAAGCTATTTTTCGGGCTCCGATGGTAACAATGTGCAGCATGGTTGCAGCGGGTTCAGGCTGGAAGGAATGATGCATAACAGCGGCGAGGATATAAACACCACCATCGTACTGCGTGAAACCGGTAAAAAAGAAATCAGTTGTAACGGGGCAGCCTATGAAAAATTTTCACAGCACATCGGCAAGTATCCCTGCGTGGTAATTGCGCCCGATGATGTGGAACTGATTATTGGGGGCAGTGAAGAAAGAAGAAAATTCTTAGATACGGTTCTTTCACAAATCAATGCCGGTTACCTGCAGCAACTCATTGCTTACAACAAAATACTGCAGCAGCGCAACAGCTATCTCAAATCATGTGCCCAAACGCAAACAAGAAACGATGCGTTGCTGGATGTGCTTGATGAACAGTTGCTCCATGCCGGCAATTCTATTTTCCAGTCGAGAAAAGACTTTTTGCCGGGCTTCAATCAATCTGTAACTGCATTTTACAAGGTTATTGCTGGCAGGGATGAAGCAGTTGAAGTACTGTACGAAAGTCAGCTGCTGCAACAGCCGTTTGAAACATTGCTGAAACAGACAAGAGAAAAAGATTACCTGCTGCAACGGACTTCGGCAGGAATTCATAAAGACGATTTGTTGTTTGAAATGAATAAAGAAGCATTTAAGCAAACAGCCTCACAGGGACAACGCAAAAGTTTACTCTTTGGTCTTAAACTGGCCGAAGCTGAAACCATTAAACAGCAAAAGGGATTTGCTCCTTTTTTACTGCTGGATGATGTGTTTGAAAAACTGGATGAACAACGCATGCACAACCTGCTTGAATATGTTTGTAAACACCTGGGCGGACAAACATTTTTAACCGACACACACAAGCAACGGATTGAACAGACATTTCAGCAGCTTGGTATGCAAATACAGGTGATCGAGTTATAACAATCAACTACCTTCGCATCATGGGTGAAGTATCATTACAGGAGGCCATTCAGCAATTTTTAAACCAGAGCAAACTCAAACAAAGAGTACAGGCCCTGGAAATAAAAGATGTTTGGGAAGAACTGATGGGAAAAACCATTGCCAAATACACGGATGATATTAAACTTGTTAACCAGCAGCTCATCATTACAACAACTGTAGCCCCGCTGAAACAGGAACTGGTTTACCAGAAAGAAAAAATCCGCAACCGTATTAATGAACTGTTTAATGAGCATGCGGTAAAAGAAGTGATCATTAAATAATCGTCCTGAAATATCTCATCTGTTTTACTGATTCAAGTCATACTTTTTATTGAGTTGATAATGAAACTTTGGTTACGTTATACGAAACGATTAACCATATAAAATTTTACTCCCATGAGCTATGTAACCGTTGAGCATTGTGGTAACGATCACCATGAATGGCTGGCTTCAATTGAATTTTACGAAAAAGATCTGCATATTCTCGAAAACAGGCTTTCCGAAATAGTAAGCAAAAACAGCAGCCACGATGCACTCGAAGGAGCAGAACATTTTCAAAATCAATTTATCATTCAAAAAAACACTCTGCAGGAACTCCGGCACGACATTAACGAACATGAACATTATGCAAAGCTTGATGCAGAGCGCCATGCCGGGCATATGAACGACGCTCATGCCGCTAAACATGACCAGATAAAAGAAGATTTTTCAAGCTTTGAAAAAATAATAAAAGAGCTGAGACATGAGTTTAACAATTATCTCAGCAAGTGGATGTAAAATACATTTTGTACCCATTTATCATCAATGTAAAATAAAAGAAGCTGTCCCGTAAGACAGCTTCTTCGTTTATTAAGCAGCCGTAAAAATCACCCGATTCTTATTCTTGGATCAACCACACCATACAAAACATCAGCAAGCATATTTATTATTACAAAGATGAAAGCACTCAATAAAACACTTCCCATAACAACAGGATAATCCAGTTTTTCCAATGCATCAACTGTAACCTTGCCTATTCCTTTCCAGCCAAAAATATATTCTACAAAAAAAGCACCCGCCAGCAGTTCGGCAAACCAGCCGGTTACTGCCGTAATAACGGGGTTTAATGCGTTACGCAAGGCATGTATCCAGATAACAGAACGTTTACTCAATCCTTTGGCATAAGCAGTACGTATGTAATCCTGGTTCAGTACATCCAGCATGGAGCTACGTGTAAGCTGTGTAATAATTGCCAGCGGACGAATCCCTAATGTAACAGCAGGTAACAATAAGTTTTGCAGTGTGTAATAATGTTCTCCCGTTTTTACATCAATATCAAACCAACTGCCTGTCATGTTTAGTCCTGTGTATTTGCTTAACACAAATCCAAACAAATAAGCAATGAGAATACCCATGAAAAATGAAGGCGCTGAAATACCGATAATACTGCTGAACACTGCTGATGTATCCATCCAGGTATCTTTTTTTACTGCAGCAATTACACCAAGCAGAACACCTAAAAATGTTGCAAGTAACATTGCTGCAGATGCAAGTATAATTGTACCGGGTAGCGCTTCCATCAGTACTTCACCTACTTGTTTTTTTGTCTGATAACTGCGGCGCAGGTAGGGAATTTTTATTGAAAGTTTTTTTTCGCCACCAATAAAAAAGCCTTTCAGTTGTTTCTTTTCAATTTCATTTTTTGAATGAATTGCAATAGGAGAAACATCATTTGCGTACAATAAAAACTGCTTCCATTTTGGCTGATCGAGATATAATTCTTTTTTGATATTGGCTATGGTTGCACTATCGCCGGTTTGTCCCAATACCAATCGTGCAGGATCACCAAAACCCTGGAACATCCAGAACACAACGGTAACAACTCCTGCCAAAACAAGAATGCCGTAAAAGAATTTTTTAAGAAAAAACGATACCAATATTTCTGCTGTTTATTTGATATGTTTAAAATCTGCACTGCTCCACTTATCAAGCACAACTGCTCCTTCCATTTTATACAACACCGGATTTGCCCTTGCTGCTGTTTTAATGGCCGTAACATCGCAGCTTAGAAAAATTGACTGGCTGAGTGAAGCATTTGTGGCAAAGAGTGCTTTTGCAGCATCAGGCACACTTGTAATAATAATCACTTTATTTTTTGTTGCCAGCAACGATGCCTGCTGAATCCATGTATCAGTTGGCTTCAATCCATCGGTGGAGCGGACATACAAAAGATAATATGTGCCTAACTGCTGCAACACATCTTCAGTAATATCCATTCCAGCCTCTGTTTTTAAATCGAAATCTTTGATTTTTGCTTCGTTGTTTTTTCCCTTTGCCAGCAATATCTGTTTCCTTTCAACAAATTTCCATGTACTGTCGGGCAGATTTTTCATTGAGAACTGTTGCTGCTTCCCGTTCTTTTCATATGTGAAAACATAATCAAATTTATCAGGCACAGCATTGGCCGGAACTTTTCGCATTTCTAAAATATTGTTCCCCTTTTTAAAAGGCAAACAATCAACTACCGGCAAATATGTTAACGTGTACCATTGAAATCCGAAAGAGAAAAAAAACGAAAGCCCAATAAATATCAAATTAAGTTTATTACTTCTGAAAAGAGGCTGAATATATTTCCTGAAAAAAATAATTACAGTTATAAGCACTAACAATAAAATATCTTTCAAAAACGATTGAAAGGGTACTAATGGGAGGCAATCGCCAAAACAACCACAACCAGAAAATTTAGGTGAGCCATCAGGGTTTGTTGCCAGCCAGGCATAACCAGTTAAGAACGTAAAGAAAACAATCAGCAATAATAACAACCAGCTGAACAGCTTCATCCGCCATCCAACAATCAATGCAATGCCTGCAATAATTTCAAAGGCATTCATAAGTACGGCCAGGGCCAGGGTATAATGATGAAATCCCTGCACCCCCCAAGCTTCAAAAAACTCCTGCATCTTATAACTTAATCCCAACGGATCATTCGCTTTAACCAATCCAGAGAAGATAAATAAGGTTCCAACAAACCAGCGTATAATTGTGAGAGTTGATTTCATGGTGTATAGTGAATTGTGAATGGTCAAAAATCTTTCATCTTACTTCATACATCATACATCTCTTTCTACCCCTGATGTACTCCCTCTTCAATCAGTATCAATCCAAAAACTGAATAGTTGATAATATCATAATAGTTGGCATCAATTCCTTCACTCACCAATGTTTTTCCATCGTTGGCAAGTATCTGGCGGATGCGTTGCAGCTTGGCGAGAATGAGATCAACAAAACTTTCCTGGCTCATTTCACGCCACGCTTCACCATAGTCATGGTTTTTATCCAGCATCAGCAACTGTGCCTGTGTAATTTTCTGATCATACATTTCAATCACCTGTTCAACGGCCAGTTCTTCGCCGGCATCCTCTTTAAGATCAAGCTGAATTAAACCAATGATGGCATAATTGAGAATACCTTTAAACTCAGAAGCAATTGTATCACCTATCTTCTGTTGCTGTTTTTCCTGTATAGTGCGTATGCGTTTGGCTTTGATATAAATCTGGTCAACAATTGAAATGGTGCGGTAAACCCGCCACGATGTTCCATAATCACTGGTTTTCTTTTTGAATATGTCCCTGCATTCGGTAACAGCCTTTTTGTATTGATCAATTGTGCTCATCAGCTATATTAAAATTGTTTCGTTAATTCGTGTTTGTAACACATTCCTCAAAAATACAATGTACACACTCAACTGCAAAGGAAGATTACTGGTAATTGAAAAACCGGTTGTAATGGGCATTTTAAACATTACTCCTGATTCATTTTACAGTGGCAGCCGTGTGCAGCAGCAAGATGAACTGCTGCAAAAAGCCGGGCAAATGCTCAATGAAGGGGCGGCCATTCTTGATATTGGCGGACAATCAACCCGGCCGGGCAGCAAACGTTTAACTGCTGAAGAAGAAATGGAAAGAGTGTTGCCTGCTGTTGAACTGCTGAAAGCAACTCATCCCGGCTGTTTTATTTCGGTTGATACATTTTACTCCGCAGTTGCAAATACTTCTGTTCATGCAGGTGCTGATATGATTAACGACATCAGTGCCGGAGATATGGATGACAAAATGCTTAGTACTGTTGCGGCTCTGAACGTTCCGTACATCGCCATGCACATGAAAGGTACACCTGATGATATGCAGAACAACCCTGTTTATGAAAATGTAACAAAAGAAGTGGTTGATTATTTTATCAAGAAGATTGAACAATGCAGAACTGCCGGAATAAAAGATATTGTAATTGATCCCGGGTTTGGCTTTGGCAAAACAACTGAACACAATTTCCAGTTGCTGAAAAGTATGGAAGTGTTCCGGATGTTTAAAGTTCCTGTACTTGCAGGTCTCAGCCGTAAATCAACAATCTGGAAAACCCTTGGCATTACTCCCGAAGATGCTTTAAACGGCACTACAGTACTTAACACCATTGCATTGCAGAAAGGGGCTGCAATTTTGAGGGTACACGATGTAAAAGAAGCAACAGAAGTAATTACGTTATTAAATGCATACGCAAACGCATAAAAAAACCGGAAATACTTACGTATTTCCGGTTAAATATAATTACTGATTGATTAGTGACCCGCAGGATTTACCGGAGCAGTTGCCGGCTTGGTAGCAGTTACATCTAACAATTCAATTTCAAAAATCAGGTTTTCATTGGCTTTAATATTGGGAGGTGAACCCATAGAACCGTAAGCAAGAACTGAAGGAATATATGCTTTTACCTTTCCGCCTTTGCCAATTTGCCTAACAGCATCTTCAAAGCCAGGGATTGATCCCATCTGGCCAATTACGAATGAATAAGGATCGGTATGATGAAATGCAGTATCAACATTTGAATCAAATTTCTTTCCTTCAAAACTCATTCCAGTGTATTTTACCGAAACCTGTTTGCCACTGTCGGGTTTAGCGCCAGTTCCGGCATTAATGATTTCAACATAAGTACCCAAAGCCGTTTTTGAAGCTGTTGTAACATTATTCTTCTTCAAAAACTCCTGGATGAGTTTATCATCAACTTTTGCCTGTTCTACCTTTTTAACTGAATCCTGAACACGTGCATTTTCCATAATACGCACATTTGCTTTTTCAGCTTCTTCTTTTGTGTCAAGTATATCAACAACTTTAAATGAACTTACAATAAAACCACCTTTCTTAAGAAATGGAGGAGCCATGCCCTGATTCATTTTTAAAATTGTATCAGTTGACTGACGGATGATAACACTGTCGCCTTTTTTCACCTGGCTGAAAATTGCATAATAATCTGGAGGAATTGACGCAGAATCCAACGGAATTACCTGGGTCATTGTTCTTGAAGGATCAGAAAGCAACGTATCTTTTCCTGAATTTTTGTAGCGGGTTTCTCCAAATTGTAATTCAAAGAATTTTCCGGCAGCAATCTTTTTACCATCGCCTTTGGAAATAATTTTGTAAAGCAAACCGCCCTTCGTTTTCTTGAAAGAACCTCCGCCGCAACTTGCCAAAACTGTAACCGCAAGCAGAGCAATAAAAATGGATTGAATTGTCTTCATTGTTAATATTTAAAGCGTTTCTAATTGATCTTTATAATCTTTAATAACTTTTTTAAAGAGTTGAATATTTGCCTCGAGGCTTTCATCACTTTCTCCTCCTGCTGCATTAAAATGGCCACCGCCATTAAAATGCTTGCGGGCAAAAGTATTACAATCAAAGCCACCTTTGCTGCGGAAGCTCCATTTTCTTTTTTCGTCACGGTCAATCACCAATGCTGAAAGCTTAAGCCCCTGGATTCCTAAAGGCATGTTTACGAGCCCTTCTGTATCTCCGGTTTTAATCTGGTAACGGAGCAAATCCTGCTTGCTCACCCACATAAAGGCCGTATTCAGCTCATAATCAATCTCAAGCCTGTGTGATAAAACATGACCAATAAAACGGAACCTGTTTTCTAAAAAATTATCGTAAATATTATCGTGAATCGGCGTATGTATAAGTCCTCTCCGTTTAAAATCTGCCACCATTTCAAATACCGAAGCGGAGGCTGCTGCAAAACGGAAACTACCTGTGTCGCCTATTAAACCGGCATAAAGACATTGCATCATATCCAGGTTCAGCTTGTCACTGTTACCGCTCTGTATAATGAAATCATAAATCATTTCACAGGTAGAGCTTTTTGAAGTATCGCTGATGCCAAAAGCAAATACTTCAGTTTGGGGCTCCTGGTGATGATCAATCAGGATACGTAATGCATCCGCATTGCTCAATACAGGCATCATCCTTTTTGTTCGCCCGAGAGTATTAAAATCAAGGCAAAAAATCAATTCAGCCTGTTGCAGTACAGCATTGCTTTTGTCGGTTGTTGCCTCGTAATTCAGCACCTTATCACAACCCGGCATCCAGTCAAGAAATGCAGCCCAGTTGGTTGGGGAAATTACTTTTACTTCATGACCTAATTGTACAAGAAGATGATATAACGCCAGCGAAGAACCCATAGCGTCAGGGTCGGGTTTCTGATGAGTGGTAATAACCACCCTGGCTGGTTTGTTTAATAGTGGGTATAGTTCGTTTATTGCCTGCATAACAGCGGTTGCAAATGTAGGGGAAAGCAATGATGTTTTGAGTTTGAAATTTGAGCTTTGAAGTTGATTGGCGTGAGGATAACTGACCGTCTGCTACCAGCAATCCTCCATTCAGTATTCACAATTCAGCCTTTCTTTCCTACCTTTGCGGCGCAAAAAATAAAGAAATTATGAGTAATCGTACGTTTACAATGATTAAGCCTGATGCCATGAAAAACGGCCACGCAGGTGCTATTTTAGACAAAATCATCAAAGCAGGGTTTCGCATTGTTGCATTAAAACAAGTAAAACTTTCAGTAGAAAAAGCCGGTGAATTTTATGCAATTCATAAAGAACGCCCCTTCTTTGGTGAATTGGTTGAGTTTATGAGCAGCGGTGCAATTATCGCAGCTATTCTTGAAAAAGACAATGCTGTTGCCGATTTCCGCACACTTATTGGCGCAACCGATCCTGCAAAAGCTGATGAAGGCACCATTCGTAAACTCTATGCCACCAACGTAGGTGAAAACGCAGTACATGGCAGCGACAGTGATGAAAATGCAAAAATTGAGGGCAGCTTTTTCTTCAGTGGATTAGAACAATTCTGATAAAGGAACATATATCAAAAGAGAACCTCCTGACGAAAATCAGGAGGTTCTCTTTTTAATATTACCTTGTTTTTTCAGAACAGTTTAATATTATTGTTAACCAAAAAACATTTTATGAAAACGCTGCACCTGCTGTTAGCATTTACGTTATGCACCTCCTCCCTGTTTGCACAAAAGATTCCTTCCTTCGGAAAAATTGACAAAGCTGATCTTTTATACAAAGAATGCAGTTACGATAAAGATGCTGCTGCCGAATACCTGATTGACTATGGAGAAGTAAACTACTTTTTTTCCTCAGCTGATTTTGTAAATGAAACAAGATACCGCATCAGAATAAAAATCCTGAAAGAAAAAGCACTTGAACTTGCTAACGTACGCATTCCCTTCTACAAGAATGGCAATAGAGAAAAAATTACCAGCATTGATGGTTATACTTATAACCTTGACGAAAAAGGTGAAGTAGTTGAAACAAAAATGGAAAAGAAAACAGTGATGACCCAAAAGCTGGACAAAGATCATGATATGATCGTTTTCACTTTGCCCAATGTAAAAATCGGCAGTGTAATTGAATACCGGTATGAAGATGCCAAAAAAAATGCGTTTGAAATTGAAGACTGGAGTTTTCAGAGAAGTTATCCTGTCAGATACAGCGAATACAATGCCACCATACCTTCAATATTTGATTTTACTTACCTGGTTAAACACACCCTGCCAATTAAGGAAACAACTGAAGGCATCAATAACATGAAGCGTTTTGTAATGACCAATATTCCGGGTCTTGACAAAGAGCCTTACATGAGTTGTTCGAAAGATTACTTACAGAGAGTGGATTTCCAGTTAAGGTCAATCAACCAGCAACCGGTTATGCAAACATGGGATGCACTTATAACCGAACTGCTGGATCATGATGATTTTGGCAGGCAAATAAAAAAGAATGTTTTAAATCATCTTCCGCTTGAAGATGATTTAAAAAAAATGAAAACGGAATATGAAAAACTCGTTACCCTCATTGAATATGTTAAGAAAAATGTTACATGGAACGGCAACAGTTATTTTATTTGTGAAAAAGGAGTAAAGAAAGCCCTGGAAGACCATTCAGGCAACAGTGCCGATTTAAATCTTCTGCTGTTAAACCTTTTAAGAGATGCGGGTCTTACATCCTATCCTATTTTGGTCAGCACGAGAGACCATGGAAAAATAAATCCATTTTATCCATTCATTTATCAGTTCAACAATGTATTAGTTTATGTGGAGGCCGACAAGGAGGTTTATGTTATTGATGCTTCAAATGTTTTCACGCCACCTTTTTTGATTCCATATAGTGTACAGTTCGCCGACGGCTATGTTGTTGATTTGAATAACAAACGCTTTATACCCCTTGCCGATACAAAACACAAGTACCGCATACTTACAACTGTTTCAGCCGAAATAAATGAAAAAGGTGAAATAAATGGCGACGCATCGGTTTTTGCATATGAATATGCAAGAATGCCACGTTTATATTCATTAAGCAAGGGTAAAGACAATCTGCTGAAAGAACATTTTTCTGAACCACATCCTGAATTTAAATTTGATTCTTTAACAACAGAAAATGAAAAAAATGATTCTCTCCCCTTCAGCACAAGTGTAAAATTTAATTCGCAATTAAATTCCAGTGGCGACTTCTTTTTCTATTCGCCTAACTTTTTAACCGAGCTGGAAAAAAATGAATTTATTTCAGACCTGCGGTTTACTGATATTGAATTTGGCTACACACAGCAGTATAATTTTATTACAACTATCCGTTTTCCAAGCAACTTTGAGCCCGAGGAACTGCCAAAGAATATGAAAATGATTATGCCCGATACCAGTATTATACTGCAAAGATTTATGCAAAAAAATGACAACAGCATTTCTTTCAGAATAACACTGGAAATTAAACGGCCGGTTTATTATGCCGATGAATACCCGTATTTTAAAGAGTTTTACAGAATGCTGTTTGATAAAATAAACGAGCAGATTGTATTTAAGAAGAAAGCAAAACCAAGACCATGAGAAATTTCCTGATTATTCTGTTTCTGACTTGTACCGTAAATGGTTTTTCGCAGGAGTTGTTAAAATACTCCTCAATGCTGATCCCCGACAGTCTTAAAAAAGATGCAGACGGTTACTATCAACTGGAAGAAATGGTTGTTGATATTCAATCAGCTTCTAAAATGCAACTTTATACGCATACCATTTATACAATGCTGAACCGGAACGCTATTAAGCATACTACAGTAAATATTGGTGTAGATAAATTCAGAAAGCTTGATGAAGTATCCGTAAAAGTTTACAATGATCTCGGGGTTGAGGTACTTCAGTTTAAAAAGAAAGATTTTCAACAGGAAGGAGCTTATGACGGAATAACACTCGCATCTGACGACAAAGTTTATACACTTAGTTTTCCTGTTCCTACTCCTCCCTGTACAATTGAAACAGAATATAACTTAGTAATGAGCGGTTATATAGATATTCCTCAATGGTACTTTGGCTCCAGCACTGAATCGTTTAAGTTAAGCAGGTATGTTGTTAAATCATCCATTCCAGTTCAGTACAAAACTTATAACACTGATCTGAAACCGGTGGTTACAGATGCAGAAGGCAAAAAGGTATTTACCTGGGAAATGAAAAATAAAAAAGTTCCTCAAACTGAAAGTGGTTCGTACGGACCTGCAGTTTATATGCCGCTTGTAGATGTATCGCCCGTTAACTTCAGTTATGATGACTATGCAGGATCACTTGCCACATGGAAAGATTTTGGCAAATGGAGTTTCCCTTTTTATGAAGAAGAAAATCCTTTTACACCTGAAAAAATCAGTTTTTTCACCTCTCTTATTGCAAACGCAAAAACAGAAAAGGAAAAAATAGCAATATTGTATAACTACCTGCAAAAAGAAACCCGGTATGTAAGCATTCAATATGGCATTGGCGGATACAAACCTTTTCCTGTTTCTTTTGCTGAGAAAAAAAAGTACGGTGATTGTAAAGGCCTAACCCATTACATGAAAAATATTCTCAAAGCCGCAGGCATCAAATCGTATGCAGCCCTGATCAATGCCGGCACAAATGCATACCCGGTTGACCCTGAATTTGCCACCAACCGTTTTAACCATGTTATCCTTTGCGTGCCTGTTACCAACGATACGGTTTGGCTCGAATGCACAGGAAAGCAAACATTACCCGGCGTGTTAGGAAGTTTTACAGAAAACAGGAATGCCCTGCTGATTACTGAAAACGGTGGTGTAATTGTTAAAACACCTGCAAGCAGAAGCTTAAATAACCGTTGGATTTCAAAAGCAACGGCAGAACTTTTTGAAGATGGGAGCTCATTAATCAGGAGCCGTGTTTTTGTGTCGGGCGAATTCTGGGAAAGTATTTATTACTATTCTGATGGTAAAACAAAAGATGAAATAAAAAAGGCGCTTGTAAATACTTTTGGATACAAAGCCCCTGATGAGTTTGAGTTTAAAATACTGAATGATTCTGCTGATGGACATAATATTGAAATAGCCCTCAGTTATTACAAGTATTTTGATTTTAAAGCAGGCAGTAAACATTTTTTTCCGTTGCGCCAGTACAAACTGAACGATGAAACGATTAAACCTGCGGAAACAAGAAAATACGACTACCTTTTTGATTTTCCCTATATAAAAACTGATTCTGTTACATTTAAGCTGCCTGCAAATTTTAAAAAAGAAAGCTTGCCGGGAACAAAAGAGTTAAAGAACAACTTCGTTCAATACTATAATAATGTTACATTAAATGAAACGCAGCTTACTTTAACAGTAACTACCAGACTTGAATTAAAAGATCACATCATTCCTCCGAAACAATTCAACGAAGTAGCCGGAATTTTTGAAGCAATAAAAAAAGATGAGGCCCAGAAAATAATTCTGAAACAGGAATAAACAACAGAAGAGTTTTATACCAGCGCTGCAAAACTGATAATCAATGCAAGCGAAAAAAACACCACAAACAGGAAAAAAGGTACATCCTTACGTGTGTAGGAAGCAGGGGTTTTCTGAATTTTTTTCATGATATTGGTTTGAGTCCTTTTTAACGCCGGTTTACGGGAAATATTATATTACTGTAATTATTTTTTACAGCATACGCTTCATCAGCCAGTCGGTTTGTAAATCTGTCCCCAGTAAAAAGGGATGCTCGGCAAACTTTACAAAACCCCATTTTTTGTAAAAGGCAATAGCTCTTTCATTTTTTTCCCAAACTCCCAACCAAATCATTTCTTTTGCATTATCACGGGCAAAAGCTATACAATGATCCATCAAAGCTGCCCCAACTCCTTTACCAATCATTCCCTGCTCGGTATAAATACGGGCAATCTCTGCCACATTATCACTGTAAGTACTATCCGGCTTGCTCAGTCTTAACCGGGCATACCCGCAGGGTATATCATTGTAATAAGCAAGCAAAAAAAATCCATCGCCATTCTCAACTTCTGCTATCAACGCTTCTTTGGTAAATTGCTTTTGCAGGAACATATCCATATCCTCTTTGGTATTATCCTTTGCAAATGTGTCATAAAAAGTACGTTGGCTCATTTCTGCAATAAGCACAGCATCTGTTTTTTCTGCCGGTTTCACCCGGATTATACCCGACTGATTATTTAAACTCATAAGCCCACATCATATAATTACAGTTGGACAATAAATTGCCATTAAAATCAAAAAAGGCATTGTTTTCCCATGAAGAGCCGGTTCCCCACCTGTCGAACATATTTGAGGTAATCCATGCAGGCTCCCAATACATTAAACCTTTACCGCCATTGGCGGCAATTGTTTGAATTAAATCTTTCAAATATTTCTGCTGGCCTTCCCCCGAAACAGGATATCCAAGCAAAGTACTTTGATCAGTATAAAATATGTTATTGTACGAATCGGCATTCTTACCCGTCCATGGAAAAGCTGTTTCAACAATCATAATATCTTTCTGATATTTATTTTTCAAAGCAGCAATTGTACTTCCTATTGTACTGTTATCATTAATATTACTCCATTTGTAATAATGCGAAACGCCAATAATATCGAAATCAGTAACATTTCCTTTTGATGTAATGTTTGCAGTCCAGTAATCAGCATTCTGCAATTGTGCCACATGCAGAATTATTTTTGGTTTGATGGTTGATGCTGCTGAAAAATCACGGACAGCTTTTATTCCGCTGTTGAGCAACAAACCAAAATTTACAAAATCACTTTCTGTATTGACTTTTCCTGCAGGCCAGAGCATTCCGCTGTTGGTTTCATTGCCCACCTGAATCATTTCCGGAACCAGGTTTTTTAATTTAAGATAATTGAGTACTGCAAGCGTATAATTATATACAGAATCTTTCAGCGCAGCTAAAGACAAACCGTTCCAGGCAGCAGGTAAAGCCTGGTGTGAGGGATCAGCCCAGTCATCAGAATAATGTAAGTCAAGATTTACTGCCATTCCCTGTTCTTTGGCTCTGCGGATTGTTTTTTCCACATCAAAAAGATCACTGTACATCTTCCCGCCGGTTACATTTTTTTTCCAGGATGGGTTATGCCATAATCTTACACGTACTGTATTGGCGCCAATGGATTTGAATATAACATATGGATCAGTTTGTTTCCCGTCTTTTTTGTAAACACCTGCGGCATCTTCAATTTCATTCACGTAACTAAGATCAACACCCATCACAAATGTTTGCCAGTTGTATTGTTTTAATTCTACTGTTTGCGATTTAGGTTTTGTGCAGGCAGCAACTAAAAAAACTGCAATCACAAAAACAACAACCTGTTTCATTCATAAAAATTATCGCTAAAGATAAAACAGATTCATCTCTGCTGTAAAAAAATTATCTTTAACCACTTCAAAAGAAAATCAATGGACAGAACATACTGGGAACGGATTGCTCCGAATTACAACGAAGAAATTTTTGATGTACTTCAAAATGATAAATCAGGAAAAATTGTATCAGCCATTGAAGAACTTGCATCAAAAGAAAAAACTGTAACAGACCTCGGCTGTGCAGTAGGGAAATGGATTCCTTTACTTTCAACGGCGTTTAAGCATGTTGTTGCAACAGATATATCAGCAAAAAACCTTGTGCTTGCAAAAGAAAAATGTAAAGATTACAGCAACGTGGATTACCACAGGATGGACATGAGTGCAGATAACCTTACTGTTATTCCCTGCGATGTTGCTATTTGCATCAATGCTATTTTAACCGACAAGCTGAAAAAACGCATAAACTTTTTTCAAGCGCTGAATATCTGTTTAAACAACGGAGGTTCGCTTGTGCTTGTTGTTCCTTCCCTTGAATCAAAATTATATACAAACATTATTGCCAACCGGTGGAATGTAGATGATGATCATAAAGAAAAAATCAAGTCGGTAGAGAAAGCCTATGCCCTTGCAAGAAATATTAAACAGGGCGTTACAGATATTGACGATGTGCCTACCAAACATTATCTGAAAGAAGAACTGGAGTTATTATTATCGCTGGAAGGGTTTACTGTTGAACGTGTGGAAAAAATAAATTACGAATGGGCAACTGAGTTTCACAACCCGCCTGACTGGTTAAATGAGCCATATCCATGGGACTGGATGTGTGTTGCAAAGAAGAATTAAAGCGAATCGCTAAAACACTTCGCCAATGTTTATAAACAGGCCACGCATACCCTGTGTACCAAAGCCATAATCAACAGCAATATTTGTGTCGCTTTTTTTGTTGAGTTTCATTCGAAGCCCCAACCCTGCAGCCGGTTGAATTTTTTGAAGTTTCAATGAAGATGCATCTGAAAAACTTTCTGCATTGGCAAACAATACAGCGCCGAGTAATCCATTTTTTGTTATACTGAACCGGTATTCTGTTTCTGCGTACAGCATATTCTTTCCCCGAAAGCGCCCCTGTATAAATCCACGTCCTGTATTGGTAAACCTGTCCCACCCGGTTGATGGCAAATCAAGATAAGGAGGTTTACCATCAAGAATAACAGAACTGTATAACCACAAAGCAAGGATGTTTTTGGATGAACGATCAAGTGGAATAAATTTCCGGATGTCTGAAGTAAGCGATTGCCAGTTATTGTTACTGCCCATCCAGGTAACATTGTTACGGTAAGAAATTGCAGTAAGCAATCCTTTTTTATCATTGATTGGATTTTTTCTGTTGTCAAAAATAAAATGAACCGAATAACCCGAAGAGGTTGCATTGCTTTCTGAACCATATATTGAAAAATCAGATTGCTGCCCATTGGTTAATCCTTTTTCAGTAACATTCCAATAATGATCAAGGTTATACCCAATTCCAGCGGAAAAATGACCAGTAATTTTCCGGAGAACCGACTGATACAAGCGAAAGCAATTATAGTCAAGTGGGTTCTCATTTTTTAATGATGAATTACTTCCAAGCCCGAAAGTGCTTTGCGGATATTTCATATACCGTACATCACCAATTAAATTATACGTTCCTTTCCTGTTCCATACACTTATTTGCAGGGGTATGGTGAATTGTTTGTTTTGTGTATAGTAAGCTGATGCATTAATAACCGACAAAGGTGTACCAGCTTTTTTACTGGTGTAAAATGCTGCATTTCCTGTAATAATGGCTGCAATACGTGTTTGCAATGTATAACCGATTGCAGGAAGTGCGGAAAAAACAGGTTTATCGCCGGGCTTAATAATAGTTTTGTTTGAAGACTGAAAGCCTAAAATCTCTTTTGCAATATCAACGATATCCTTTTCACTGTTAACAGATTTTACAGGCTGCAATGAATCGAAGTTTACTTCCTGTGCATACAATCCCGGGCAGGAAATGAAAACAAAAAAACACAGTAAACTATTTCTGAAAAATGAAAGCATGAAACGTATTATTTTTTTCAGTAACACAAACACTGAAAGTTGCAAAAATATGATTTGCACGTTGTAAAAATCAGAAACTGCTTGCACTCTTCATTTATTTGGTTTACCTTATTCTTTCTTTCCCCCCTGTCCAAACAATACCCTCCATTTTTTTAAACAATTAAACCAATCAAACATGAGAAAGATGTTTCTTCTCTGCATGCTTATTCCTTTATTTGGATTAAGCCAAACAAAAAATGTAGTAACTGTTAACAGGCTGTTCCCAAAACCAGACAAAGTAGCGGAGTTTGAAAAAGCTCTTGCCAACCACGCACAGAAATATCATAGCGGCGACTGGCGATGGCGTGTTTTTGAAATTCAAACAGGACAGGATGCAGGTGGTTATCACATTACCGAGGGGCCAAGCGATTGGGAAACACTTGACAAACGGGGTGATCTCAGCTCTGAACACACAACAGACTGGATGAAAAATGTTATGCCTTTAACAACCGATCGCAGCTCATCCGGCTATTATGAGTTTGAAACAGATCTCAGCAACGTTGCAATTTCTGATTACAGCGACAAAATCATCATCAACCACATGTTTATTAAACCGGGCATGGTAATGCAGGCAACAGAACTTGTAAAAAAACTGAAAAAAGTATGGGTTGCCGGCAATGAAAGTGTAGCGGTGTACACAGCAGTTGTATCGGGGCCTCCACAGTTTTCGACGGTAACAAGATTAAAAGCCGGATTGAAAGAATTAAGCGATAATTACCGGAAACCATTGCCCGAACGTTTCAACGCTGTTCATGGCGAAGGTGCATGGAATTATTACCTGATGGATTATGCAAAAGCAATTGAAAGCAGGTGGAGTGAGTTATTAGTTTACCGGGCCGACCTCAGTTCAAAATAATTTCAGGCCGGCTTTTTACTCAACATTTTTTAACTCAAAAACAGCAACATGAAAACAATGTATTTCTTGTCCAGAAAAATAATGCTGTACCTCTTACTGATTGGCTTTTGTGTTCCATTGCAGCAACAGGCACAGATCACTTCGTATCAATACCGCCATGTACCGGATAATAAAATTGATGAATTTATAAAACGTGAAACAAACTACTGGAGTAAAGTTGCACAAAAAGCTGTTGATGCAAAAAAAATGAGCTTTTGGGCTTTACTTGAAAAAATTGGCGGTTATGATTTACCCAACTCTTCTAATTTTTTATTCATTAACACATTTCCCAATATTGACTCAGCATGGTCGGGAGGAGTTTTTGACATTACAAAAGTATTTCCCAACGTTCCATACAGCCAGATGGAAACCGGCTCTTTCACAACTGTAACAAGCCATTTCTTTCTTCATGAAGAAGACTGGGCACAGGCAAAAGATGCAAACCCTGCAAAGGATTTCAACTACGTAGTGATGAACTATCATTTTTCAAATGATGCCGGAGATTTTGTAAATGCTGAAAAAAATATCTGGAAACCATTTCTGCAGGCAAGTATGGATAAAAAACAAACACAACAGATTGGCTGGGGAAATGCGATTGTGCTTTCACCCACAGGCGGAGATGTAAAATTCAACAGTATTTCGTATGATCTGTTCAGAACATTACAGGATGCATTACTTACACCATGGGATCCTGCAACTATATTCCCCGACAATCTTGACATTATTGGCAAAATGCGGATAGAGCAAAGCGGAAGAGTAGTGTACAGAGTTGTAAAAGTGATATCGGGAAATTAAAAAGCAATTTCATTTATCATCCCTTCTTCTTAAAGCGGAGGAGGGATTTTTTTGTGCCTGTACAACCACCTGCAGAAAAAAAGTTATCGTTTTTTTTCAGACAGTTTTATACAGCAGTATCATAAAAAACTTCTGCCAGGCCAAAGTTCCGTTCCGGTGCTTTATTTTCAATTTCATGAAAAGCAGTTGGAGTCATGCCGGTGAAGTCTGTGTAATCCTTTACCATGTGCTGATAATCGTGATAGTTGCATTCCAATGCTATCCGCAACCAATCATAATGGGGATATAAGTTCTTTAAACGAAACGCTTTGTCAAAGCGGGCAACCCTTGCAAAAAGTTTTGGGTTGATGCCTGTACGTTCTTTAAACTTACGCTCAAACTGTTTGATTGATAAGTAAGAATGTTTTGCCAGGTAACTCACAGGAAGGCTTCCGTTCTGAGCAATCAGCAATTGACTTACTTTATCAACCGGATGATGTTCTTTTTTTACCTTGCTGATGAGCTGCAGTACAAAATCAGTTACGATACTGATCATTGCATCATAAGATTTCGCATGATATAACTGCTCATTGATCAGTTTAATCCCGGAAGAAAAAACAAGTTCTGCATCGAAGTATTCATTGTTCAGTTCAAATGCAGGAATGCCTGTAATGCGGTATAAAGCACCGGGATGGAAAACAACTTGAAACACAAGAAATTCTCTTCCAACAAAGCGATTGGTTACTCCTGTTTGTTGCCCGAACAAGGCAACGGGAAGTGAATGTATCTGCTTACCGCTTTCAGCGAACTCCACTTTCTCGGTATCATATGGATAAAATGCAAGACAATGTTCAGGTCTTGGCGGGTATGCTTTAAACGGGAGTTCCTGATTTTTCTCAAATACGAAATGCACAATCCGGTACAATTGTACAAATTCACTTACAGCCGGCGGCGGTATGAAATCTTTCAGCAGCATACTTCTGCAGACACGGGGGTTGATTGGTTAATGTTTCTTCAAGATACTCTATTTCGGTCAGGTAAAAAACCTGATTACAGGGTTAAAGGCGGCCCCAGCACTTTCATATCATGTTCAGCATGGATTTTATCAATCTCTTCCTGTGAGGGTTGCTCTTTAAAACCATTCATGATTATAAAGAATTCTTCCATCTTTCCTGCAGGTTGCAGAAAATAAATCATTTTCCCTTTTTCACTCGTCTGTATCCATGTATGGGGAATATTCCTGGGAAGAAAAATGGTGTCGCCTGCTTTCAGCAATTTCGTTTCATGACCAACTACAAAACGGTATTCACCTTCTGTAACTGTAAATATTTCATCCTGTTTAAAATGTACGTGTAAGGCAGGCCCAACTTTGCCCAACCCTGTGTATTCAAAAACGGAGAGCTGCCCGTCAGTATCTTTTGAAGAAATTTTCAGGTCATTGGGGTGTACACCTAAAAATTTCACCACATTGCCAAACCTGCTATCGCCTTTTTTAACCACAAACGGAACAGCTGTTGAAACCCGTTCAACTATTTTTGCCATTGCTGAAAAAGGTGCAGCAGCAAGAGCTGAGATCGTAAGAAATTTTCTTCTTTGCATACCTTAATTTTTTTTGTGTTGCACAAATATGAAATTGTGCAGTAACAGGCAGGTGGTAAAAAAAAGACATTCTTTCCGGCCGGGCCGTGTATAACAGAAGAAGCCCTCTGAACTTTCAGAGGGCTTCTTCTATCTTCTAACTTCTTTCTTCTATGTTTTTACACATTCTCAATTACCATTGCACTTGCACCGCCGCCACCGTTACAAATTCCTGCTGCACCATATTTTGCATTGTTTGCTTTTAATACATTGATGAGTGTAACAATGATTCTTGCACCGCTGCATCCCAATGCATGTCCCAATGAAACAGCACCACCGTGTACATTAACTTTTGCAGGATCGAGCTGCATACGTTTTGTATTTTCAATCCCTACAACAGCAAAGGCTTCATTCAGTTCCCAGTAATCAATATCGTTCATTTGTAACCCTGCTTTGGCAACTGCTTTTGGCACGGCCAATGAAGGTGTTGTTGTAAACCATTCTGGTGCCTGTTCTGCATCAGCATAAGAAAGAATTTTAGCAATGGGTTTTAATCCCAGTTCATCTGCTTTTTCTTTACTCATCAATACCAATGCTGCTGCACCATCATTCATGGTACTTGCATTTGCGGCTGTTACAGTTCCATCCTTGATAAACGCAGGATTGAGTGAAGGAATTTTATCAAACTTAACGCTAAAAGGTTCCTCATCTTTTGCAAATACAATTGGTTCGCCTTTACGTTGTGGTATTTCAACAGGAACAATTTCATGATCAAACAACCCTTTTTCCCATGCAGATTGAGAACGTTTATAACTTTCAACCGCAAATGCATCCTGTTCTTCACGAGTGATGCCACATTCCTTTGCACACAACTCAGCTGCATTGCCCATTGCCTTGCCATCATACACATCTGTAAGACCATCTTTTGCCAAACCATCAATAAGAGTTGTATTGCCGTATTTATTTCCCCATCGTAAACTGTCAACATAAAACGGAACATTGCTCATACTTTCCATTCCGCCTGCAACAACAATATCCGCATCGCAAAGCAAAATACTTTGTGCAGCCTGTGCAATAGCTTTCATACCACTGGCACATACTTTATTTACTGTGGTACAGTTCACTTCATTGGGCAAGCCTGCAAATTTAGCTGCCTGCCGTGCAGGAGCCTGTCCGAGATTTGCCTGTATTACACAACCCATCAGTACATCCTGTATTTGCTCAGGCTGCAGCCCTGCTTTTTGCAATGCGCCTTTAATGGCAACTGCACCTAACTGTGTTGCTGATAAGTTTTTTAAACTTCCTCCAAAACTACCCATAGGAGTACGTACAGCAGAGATAATATATACTTCTTTCATATAGCAATTGTTGAACAACAATAAAGATAATCAATGAAAAAACAATTAAACAAATTCCAGGCCTTCGCCATAATCATCTTCTTCAGGGCAACTTTCAATAACTTCTGAAAAAAACAACGAAAAACTTAATCATAAATTAATATATTTTTGTGCAAAGATATTCTAACTGGATACGAATGACCCGAAACCATCTTTTCCACCTTATCAGGAATAGAATACGTGTAATCTTTAACTCCCCTGCTGTAAAAATTACGCTGATTTATCTTATAACCAGTGTTATCTGGATTTTAATCAGCGATAAGGTAGCTCACAGTATGGCAGGTAACAATGTACATCTTTTAGAAAAAATACAGTCGTACAAAGGACTGTTTTTTGTTGGTACACTTGCTGTTGTTCTTTATACACTCAGTAATAAATATTACAAAGACATTCAACTGGCCAATCAGAATAAAGAAATACTTGAACAGAACTTTGCCGCATTAAATGCAGCCGCACACAGCGGAATTATTGATATTAATCTCCTGTCGAAACGTGTTGTTACCAATGAAAAGATGACATTCTTTATACCTGAGCCGGCAGCTGATTCTACAGATTTTCTTGCGACTTATTATCAACACATACATCCAGAAGACAGGAAAAGAATACTCAAAGAATATCTTGGCATTTTTGGCAACGGCAAATCTTTATGGAAGACAGAATACCGCATTCGTGCAGGCAATAACCAATATTACAATGTTATCAGCAGTATTTATATTACACGGAACAGTACAGAAGGATTTCCAATAAAAATGATTGGCGAAATGCAGGATGTAACTGAACTGCGAAACCTGCAGGCGGATTATTTTGATCAGCAACTAAAGCATAAACAAAGACTTGCTTCATCTATTATCAAAGCGCAGGAAAATGAGCGGAACAGGTGGGCGGAAGAATTACACGATAATGTATCACAACTTCTTTCTGTTGTAAATCTTTACCTGGGATCAATTGATTTAACTGATGAGCCAAATAAAGAAAAACTTACAAAAGCAAAAAAAATTGTTGCTGATGCCCAGCAGGAAATCAGGCTTTTATCGGCCAGTATTAAACCTCCCTCCTTTTCTGAAAATTCACTTCATGAATCAATTGAACGCCTGATCAGTGATATAACAAGAATAAAAAACATCCGCATACAATTTGAAACAAATCATCTTGATGAAAGCAAGCTGAATGAACCACAGCAGCTTCTGATTTACAGGGTGGTTCAGGAACAACTCAACAACATTATCAAATACGCTGAAGCTACACTTGTAACAATTAATATTTCCATTGACCAATCAGGCATAATACAAATTTTAATAACTGATGATGGAAAAGGTTTTGATACAAAAAGTATGAAAACCGGAGTTGGTTTCAGAAATATCCAAAGCCGTCTTCAACTTTATAAAGGCAATATGAAACTGCATTCTTCACCCGGCAAAGGATGTGAACTGTCCGTCTCCTTCCATATATAAGTTTCATTGTTCTTCAACAGCTTTATCCCTGATTAGTTTTTACAGGCGAATACTGAAATCCATTTGCTGCACATTACATTTCCTTCAATTGATCCCGTTCACAACCACTGAAATAAAATCCAAAATCATAAATTGCAGCATGAGTATTAAAATTATGGATGATACATTACTGAAAGAAGCTCTTTTTGTTTTTGCGCTGGAATCAGAAGCATCCACTGAATTTGCAGAATTTAACCACCTGTTCACCGGCATTGGTAAAGTAAACGCTGCATACATGCTTACAAAGCAGATAGCAAAAGAAAGGCCCAAACTGATTATTAATCTTGGCTCAGCAGGCAGCAGTCATTTTAAAAAAGGAGATGTTGTTTGCTGTACAAAATTTATACAGCGGGATATGGATGTAAGAGGACTTGGATTTCAATTGTACGAAACTCCCTTATCAAATATTGATCCTGTGCTGGAATATGGTTTGCCGTTTAAAGATTTAACTGAAGCTGTTTGCGGCACCGGCGATAATTTTGAAATGAACCATTCTGCAACTGTTTATAATGTGGTTGAAATGGAGGCATACTCCCTTGCCTTAATAGCAATGAAAGAACATATTCCTTTCCTCTGCCTGAAATATATTTCTGACGGCGCAGATGACAGTGCTGCTGAAGACTGGACTGTGCAGGTACACATGGCTGCAGCAAAGTTTAAAGAATTACTATTTGGAAAATAAAAAGAAAGTGGCGGCCTTTGGCCGCCACTCTTTTATCAGCAAGTTATTTCAGTTCATATTTCACTGCAGGTGCAATAATTGCATCAGGAACTTTTGGTGCATCAATTGCAACTGCTCCTTCCAGACCTTTACCACTAACATTATATGTACCCAGCAAAGGACCGGTAAATCCTGATACATCTAAATTCTTCAGTTTCGCATTTTGTATGTTGGCTAACGAAATTCCTTTTGCACAGGTACCGCTAACGTTGATGAATGTAAATCCCTGCATTGGTTTTGATGGATGAATGGCAGTTCCCTCAACAAGCACAGGTACATCTTTCACACGAATATGATTAAAGCTGAAATTTTTAATCGTTGGAATACCTTCATCTCCCGGAACGGGAACCTGGTCCTGCAATCCGCTGCCGAGAATATTAAAACGAAGGAAACCTCCCTGCATTCCTGATACATCTAAATCATTGCACGCAATGTTTTCAATAAACGCACCCCGGCCGGGACGACTCTTAATGTAAATGGCATGTGTTTTTGCCGCAGTGAATTTGCAACGCTCAATTTTTACATTACGTATTCCTCCCGATGTTTCGCTGCCAATGCCAATACAGGCAAAGATGCTGTCGGCTAATGTGCAGTTGGTAATCGTAACATCTTCAGTTGTACGCAGCAATGTATATCCTTCCATTCCCCTGCCCGATTTCAGCGAAATGCAATCATCGCAGGTTGAAATATCACAGTTATCAATTACTACATGCTTGCAGGAGTCAATATCAATTCCATCGCCATTGCCACCTGTACTTCGTATGGTGAGATTTTTGAACACCATGTTATTGCAATAAGTAGGATGAATAGACCACATCAGGTAATAATCAGTAGAAAAATCTTCAAATCGTAAGTTGTTGCAACTGATGGGTTCGATCAATGCAGGATGACGCAAAGGATATTTATCATTGGGTCTTCCGCCTAATGCATGATTTCCTGCAATATGCCCCGGACCAACTACACCTGTATTATCTGCATCAACAGCATAAATCAATGCGGTATGTCCTTTCACCCATTTACCTTCCCAGCGAACCTGCATCACCGGGTAATCATTAAAGTCGGGAGAACCGCTGATGATGGCATCTTTCTCCAACCTTAATAAAACATTTGTGCGAAGTGCAATTGCTCCCGTAAAATAATTTCCCGCAGGGAACAATACTTCGCCTCCTCCCAATACAAAACAGCGGTCAATGGTTTGCTGAATAGCCAATGTATCTTTCGTTACTCCGTCGCCTGTTGCACCAAAGTCACGCACATTCAACACAAGTTTATTTTCCTCATCTTTGCTGCCTGATTGAAATGGAATATCTGTTTTTTCTTTTGCCTGTACATCATTAAACGATATACCAACAGGAAAAACAGCTGCAGCCATTCCCGCTGTTTTAATAAAATCTCTTCTGCTGTTTTTGTTCATCATCTTATAAATATTTTTTCATGAATTGTAATGCAATCTCCCAATCGGTCGGAACCGTTCCATGTCCGCCACTGTGCATGGAATAACCTAATGGATTTAATACCGGTTTCCCGGCAGCAGGCCATTCATCTGTTTCCATACCCTGTTTTCCAAACAAATGATAAACGGGTGTTGCTGCTTTAGCTGCAAGAAATTCACCTTTGGGATCAGACCAATAATCAACATCACCTGTTTGCAATAACAAAGGCCGTGGAGCAATTAATGAAATGAGCATGTGTGCATCAACAGGAAACTGATTTACTTTATCACCATACAATTGATAATTACCACAAAGCTGGTACGCATATCTTGTTGGCAACGATAATAACTTGATTGTTTCGCCATAGTTTCGTCGGGCAATAGCTGCACCGCCTTCGCCTGAACAATTGGCAATCACCATTGCAAAACGTGTATCATAAGCACCGGTACATAAAACTGTTTTGCCAAGTCGTGATACACCAAACAAAGCCACACGCTTTGCATCAATCTGGCTGTCAGTTTCAAAATAATCCATTGCACGGCTTAATCCCCAGGCCCACGCTGCAATAGCTCCCCATTCATCAGGTGCAGGTTTTGTTTGTCCCGGTTTTAAATATGTATTGCGGATACCATATTGAAGTCCATTCGAAAAATCAGGTTCAATATCTCCATAATAAACAGTTGCAACAGCAAAGCCCTGTTCAATAAACGGCTCAATATTAAGCTTGCCAAAACTCATTCCTTCTTTGGCTCGAATGCGTTTGCCTTCCCTATTCCACACAAAGCCTTGTTGAATTCCATCATCAGCTATTGTATTGCAATTGGCAGAAAAAGAAATATGCATCAGCAATGGTGCTGGTTTGGTTGTATTGGCAGGCAAATAAATCAGCAAATCCATTTTATGCACTGTATCATTGCTAAAATAAACAGTTACCTGTTTGCGGATTGCTTTACCGTTGAATACTGTTGTGCCTTTATCAAACACATCATAATGAAGATTCGCCGGTTTACCCGGTATTTTTCCAAACTGGTATGTTTGATAAAGTTTTAAAATTTCAGGCCGGCGTTTTTTTGTCCATGCAGCAGCATCGGTAACCATTTTACCATTGTTCAGCTGCAGCACATCAGGCAAAGTATAAGTACCAACAGAATCTTCACTGTAGTTAACAGGAATACCGGCTACAACTTTTGCAGGTTCTTTTTGTGCAAACAACAGTACACAGGTGAACAAAGTGAGCGTAAAGAAAATTATGTGTTTCATAAAATCATTGTAAGGGGAAACAAAAAAGCTGTGGTACTAAAAGTACTGAATGAAAAGATATACGGCTTCCCGCTCAACAATGTTTTTAATCAATCACAAATAAAATGACGATGGATATTCATCAGTGCAATGAATCCGATCCAAATAAATCATGCGGCTTAATGCTGAAGAAATCATTAAAGAAAAAAGCAACCAGCACCACCAATGCAATCATTGCAAGAATAATGAGCAGTTGCTTTAGTGAAACCTTTTGTATTTCGTGCCTGTCTTTCACCTTACAGATTTCACCGGGGCAATGCTGTGCCTTTTCCTTGTACACCATATTGTAAAACAGGCAACCGAGGCAAATGCCAAATACTGATTCAAAAAAAAGAAAGATCAGGCAAACCAGGCAGATAAGACCTGTAATAATACTGTAAGTGTTAACAAGCACCATCAGCACAAACATAGAAGCAGCAAGCACAACACCAATAATCCAGGCAAACTTCTTTTGAGCTGCACCTACATATTCAGGAGTTTGCCGGCGAACAATCAACCGGCCGATGATCAGTGTTGGTGAATACCTGGGTGAAACAAATACCCTGAGTATAAAATCGAGCAAAAAAACAGTGATGACATATTTAATCATCAAAAAATCGCCTTTGAAAATGATGAACATGAGTGACAGGAACGTAAAGAAGAACAATATTCCTGCTGCAGCCCTTATTTCACGTTCATTCAGTACGGGAATGGAGTATCCTTCAACTGTTTCGCCAAATTGATTTTGCTTATTCATACAGGTTTTTTTAATGCCTTTACGATGATACAACATTTTTTGTTACACTTTAATCCTCAAAAAAAAAGAACATACAAACGAAAAGGGCTGTTTTGTTGAAACAGCCCCTTTTGCTTTCCTTGTGCGAAATAAATTGTTCGTCTTCTCTTTTGATTTCAGAGATCGCCAAAAAAACAATATTTATTGCACAGCAATTTTTCTTGTGTATGTACCTTCTTTGCTGCTGATGGTGAGCATATACACACCACTTGTAACAGTTTTAGCAGGAATTACTGATTCAACATTTCCCTGGATAGCTTTGCTCATCTGCTTTTGCCATAATACCTGGCCGTTCATATTTACAAGCTGCATTTTCAATGCTCCGGGAATGGTTTTGTTGAATGTTACATTTAAACCGGATTTAAGATTACCGGCAAGTTTAATATAATTTTCATCACGGATGATATCGTTTGTACCTGCAGCAAGGTCCCATGATAAGCTCCAATCGTCAATTGCAGTTGAAGCTCGGTTACCTGAATTTATTGAGCCTGTGCTAGCCCATAATCTTATCCACACATCACCTGTTTTATCATCAAGTGCAGATCCAAAATCAATAGATACAGATGTATTTGAAAAAATTCCATAACCACCTGTTGTCAGTGTTGCAGGACTTGTTGTAACAGTTGTAAAAGAAGTTGGTGTTGCGCCAGTTCCATAATCAACAATCCATGTTGTTACCCTGCGTGATGTGTCATCAAGTGATTGTAATTTAAAATTCAGCTTAAAATTGTATTTACCGCTAGTATTTGCAATACGGAAGACAAATGAAGCTCCGGGATCCCAACCTGATGAACTTGTTTGACGTACACCTAATGCACGGTCAGTTGAAGCAGCTTGTGTAACATCAGTTGCAGCATGATCTGTAACAGTTGTAGAAGATGCAAAATTTTTAAATCCACGGTTAAAATCTGTCCACTTAACAGTTTTTAACTGAAAAGTAGAATCATTGCCCAAAGATGTTGATGTTGCAGACCATTTTATCAAAAATCCTGTAGGTAAGCCTGCGGTTCCAAGATTGTTAAAATTTTCAGTGTAAGGTGAAGTGGTGAGTGTTACCTGTGCCTGAAGCGATACAGAAACAACCAAAACAATTGCAAGTAAAAGTGATTTCATAATCTAAGTTTTAGTGATCGGCGAATATACTTGCTTTTTTGACTCGTTTTGCTACCGTGTATCAACTTTCTATTAACAATTCAGCCGGATAAATACCTGTTCTTTCTCAGTTTCAACATTGATTCCGGAACCAAATGCCTTTCATTTATGCAATTCTTCCTTTGATGGATTTTATTTCTTACTGCCTGAATATCATTTTTTTTCTGCAGCTCATTCCCTTACTTTGACGCACTGAAATTTTTATCCTCACTTTTCAATAAATAACGATGAACCGGCGTGACGCAGTTAAATCACTCGGGCTTGTTTCCGGCCATGTACTCTTTCCTTCCGTACTTGCCGGTTTTTTAAGCAGCTGGACCCATAAGGACATCAGCAGCTACAGCCCTGTTTTTTTCAGCAGCGGAGAATTTAAACTCGTTACTGAAATAATCGACATCATCATCCCTGCAACAAAAACTGCTTCCGCTTCGCAGGTAAACACTCAGGTTTTTCTCGACCAGGTGTTCAGCCAGTGCATGACTGCTGATCAGCAGCAAGTCATTCATGATGGACTGTCGCACATCAGCAGCAGCTTCAGTAATGCAAATGATAAAATGCAGTTTATGCTTGATGTTGATCAGAAAGCATTTGCAAAAGATAAAAGCTACGCATGGTTTAAAACGCTGAAACGGTTTACCATGATCGGCTTCTTTACTTCGCAGGAAGGCACAACAAAAGCAAGCAATTATGTAAAAGTGCCCGATGCTTACAAAGGCGAAATACCAGCGGACAGCAACACACTTAACTACGGAAAAACCAATCTCCGTTTCTAACAATCTGCATAATGGAAAACTTCAACATTACCGGCAAAGGCATAACAGCAAATACGTACGATGCAATCGTTATTGGCTCAGGAATCACAGGCGGCATTGCTGCCAGAGAACTTACACAAAAAGGATTGAAAGTATTGGTTCTGGAACGTGGAAGGATGGTAGAACATCCGAAAGATTATCCAACTGCCATGATGGATCCCTGGGAACTTCCCCTGCGCAACATGGTGAGCCTGGAAGAAGAAAAAGAATATGAAATTCAGAAAACATTATACCTGTTCGGGCAAGACAGTAAACACTTTCTTGTAAAAGACAGCGATCATCCTTACGTACAGGACAAACCGTTTGCATGGTATCGTGGTTACCAGGTTGGCGGACGTTCTCTGCTCTGGTCGAAACATTGCTACCGTTTAAGCGATCTTGATTTTGAAGCCAACCAGAAAGAAGCTGTTGGTATTGACTGGCCCATCCGTTATAAAGATATTGCTCAGTGGTACGACCATATTGAATCGTATGTGGGCATCAGCGGTAATAAAGATGGTATTGCAGCGATCCCCGATGGAAAATTTCTTCCGCCGTTTGAAATGAACAGTTTTGAAAAACACATCCGTGAAAGGATGAGAAAAAAGTTTGCCGACCGTGATTTAATCATCGGCCGCATGGCCATACTAACGGCAGACCATAACGGCCGTTACCGTTGCCACAGCCGCAACCTTTGTCACAGGGGTTGCCCGTACGGTGCACCCTATTCAAGTAATGCAGGCGCATTACCCGATGCTGCGAAAACCGGCAAGCTCACCATTCGCCCCTACTCGATCGTTGAAAGTTTGATTTACGATAACAAAACAAAAAAACTGAAAGGCGTACGGATCATTGATACTGAAACAAAACAAAGCATTGAGTTTTTTGCAAAGCTTGTTTTCCTCAACGCATCCACCATCGGCAGCACACAGATACTGCTTCAGTCAAAAACAAATGAATTTCCCAACGGACTTGCCAACAGCAGCGGTGCACTCGGCCATTACCTCATGGATCATCATTCAGCTATTGGTGCAACAGGTGGTTACAGCGGATTAAAGAATAGTTTCTATTATGGTCAGCGGCCTGCGAGTGTGTATGTGCCACGTTTCCGTAACGTAACCAAAAATGATCAGCCTTACCTGCGTGGCTTTGGTTTTGAAAACTACACCGGCCGCAACGACTGGACCCGTGGTTTTGGTGCTGCAGGTATTGGTGCCGAATGGAAAGAAAATTTATGCAAGCCCGGCGACTGGCATGCTTACTTTGAAGCATATGGTGAAACACTACCCGATTATAAAAACACCGTAAGCCTGAACACAGATAAAAAAGATAAATGGGGATTACCATTGCCGGTTATTTCAATGGAGTATGGCGACAATGAAAAGAGGATGCGGAAGGATATGCAGGACACAGCAGTTGAAATGCTGCAGGCTGCAGAACTTGATTGGGTACGGCCGTTTGATTATGGAATGATGCCGGGAAGTGTGATACATGAAATGGGTACAGCACGTATGGGCAACGATCCGAAAACTTCTGTGCTGAATAAATGGAACCAGTCGCATGATATAAAGAACCTCTTTGTTACTGATGGTTCATGTATGGTATCATCGCCCTGCCAGAACCCATCACTTACCTACATGGCACTTACAGCAAGAGCCTGCGATTATGCAGTGAAAGAATTGAAGAAGGGGAAGATTTAAAAAATCGGTATGCAGAATTGCTTTTTCATAAAAAATTACAATCAAAAAAATCATTTATATAACTTAGGCCTATACTAAATTTTATCGTAAAACATCCTCATTAATTATATGAAAAAACCATTGACAATTTTCTTTGTTACAATTGCAGTAATTGTCACATCTTTTACATTACCTGCATATAACAATATTTCAACCAGTAATATAAAATCTGATAGTATAAAAGACATTCTTGCATTATATGGCGAGTATGTTTTTAACAGGGAAAAATGTAACCGTTGCCACACACTGTCATTTACCGAAACAGACAAAATCAGACTCGATGGGCAAGGTGGGAAATCTCCAAACGCATGGCATGTTATGCATATCCTTGATCCTGAAAGTATGATACCGAAAAGTAAAATGCCTCCCTTTAAGCACTTAGGTTATCAGGAAATAAGCAAGACTAAATTACTTGAATTAGCATCTCAGTATGATAATAATATACTTACTGACACAACAAAACTTTACCAGAATTTAGCTTATGAATTAAGCTCATTTGAAAAAAGTATAGAAACAATAAATCCGTTTATTGATAATATCAGTAATAAAGAAATAATTAGTCTTGTTATTTTCATTCAGCAAATTCCGTCAAGCATAGAGAAAAAGAAACAGGACTCAATTCAAAGTAAAATCTTTCTGCAACAGGACGAAGAAACACTCAGAAAATGGCAACAACAAATTTCTGATAAAGAAAGTGATCTTAACAGATTTTCAAAGAGTAAAAACAAAGACATCATAAATGAAGGGCAAACACTTTTTAGCCAAACTTGCAGTACATGTCACGGAAATGAAGGACAAGGGTCAATTGGCCCAAATTTCAGAGACAATTACTGGTTACATGGAAGCAGCATAAAAAATATTTTACATACAATACTTGAAGGTGTTCCTGATAGAGGAATGATTTCATGGAGATATACAATTACGCCTGAACAGGCTGGAAAGATTATTGCATATATAAAATCAATTAATGGCAAACGACATCCTGGAGAAAAAGAACCACAGGGGAAGAAAGAATAAAATATTTTGATTGCCGTTGTTGTGTCTCGATAAAAAACGCTGTACAACTGCCCAACTTTTAGCAGTATGATTTGATTATGACTGAAACAAAAGATAAAAGTGATTTATGCGGTTGGTCAGGAGACACAACTCGGCGTGTATTTTTTGAGACTTACCAGCAAATGAGAAACACAATCTTTAACATTCGTATATCAGTTGACACATGTTTTACATTTAGTTTTGTTGTTTCTAAATAACAATCCTGTTTTTGAAAATTCTAATAACCATTACATCACTTTTAATTATCACTAATCTGAAAAGTTTCAGTCAGGCAAGTTCGGTTACGAATGATGCAATAAAGGAAACTGTAAAACCTGCCTTTTATCTTTATTATGGCTTAGCAGGACTTGGCTCAAATCTTGGACGTTTTCAACCAACTATAAAAATTCACGAAACAAATTTTATTTTTACATACGAACAAAATAGCTATTGGAAAGAAAAAAGTAAAGAAGTTGACACTATTTGCGCTGGCACTTTAAGACAAAGTTCTATTGATTCAATACTCCACCTTATCCGGCTATTGACAGACAGCATAATTTTCAAGGCGAATCCGTGTATAACAAGTGGCGGCATTCATTTTCTGACTGTTTCTAATTCCATAGACACAACAAGATTTGAACTCATGAACACATTTGATTATACTGCTTTGAAAATAATCGACATTATTAATACATATTTACCTAAAGAAAAAAAGCTTTGGCCAACTGAAAAATTGATTAAAGAAGAAGAAGATTGTCGTACATATATGAATAAAAAAATTGAAAGTGATAATCATAAGAAGCAAAAGAAAATGAGCAAGAAAAAGACTACATAACATTTTCGGTCACCCAAGGATTCACACAGTACACCCGTAATTTCTGTTCCAACACCAATCCTCTCTATCACTCCTTCTCTTGTCTCCCATCCTCTTCTTTCGCTCACTTTTCACCTTTACCAACCACCCTTCAAGTTCATACAGCAAACCGTTGTTGCTATCCGAAAAGTAATTACCTTCCTTTTCTTCTTTCACTTCATTAACCAAAGCAATATGTTCAGGAAACTCTTCTTCATTTTGTTCCTGTTACCGGTTGTAACAGTATTCAGTCAGTCAAAGCCCATGAGCTGGAAAGATGTTCCCGGCTGGCGTTCCATCAGCACTTACCAGTTAACCATTTCACCCGATGGTGTTTGGGCTGCCTATCCCATCACTGCAGCAGAAGCAGATGCGGAACTGGTGGTAAAAAAATTAAACGATACAATTGAACGGCGCTTCCCTGTCGGGTTCAGCAGTTACCCGCAGTTCAGTTTTTCTGAAAACGGAAAATGGCTGGTATTTAAGGAATCAGCCAAGTTCAAAGAAGTAAAAGCCAATGAAAAAGCACCGGGCAAACAGTTATTTGATAAGCTGTATTTGCTTGATCTTGTCAACAATAAAAAGACAGAGTTTGAACGTGCAGGCAGTTTTGTTTTCAATGGCAAAGCATCATCACACCTTGCCGTTAAAATTGTAAAGGAACGTAACCCTGCTGCCAAACCGGATGATGCACAAGGTGGCGACCTGTTAATCATTGAACTTTCAACAGGCAAAGCGCTGAACATTGGCAATGTGGGTGAGTTCAGTTTTAATAAAGCAGGCAACCTGCTGGCCTATACTGTTGATGCAGGCAATAAATCGGGCAATGGTTTATATCTCTTCAACCTGGGTACAAGACAAACAACAGTGCTTGATAATGATAAAGTAAGTTATAAATACCTCGGCTGGGATGAGGAGAAAGATGCAGTGGCTGTATTGAAAATGAAAAAAGATGAAAAGTATAAAACGGATAAAGGGGTTGTATTAGGCGCAAAGAACTTATTACAAACACCAACATTGTTTACGTATGATCCGGAGAAAGATTCACTGCACTTCCCTGTAAAGATGACCATCAGCGGTATGCGCCGTCCTTACTGGAGTGAAGATTTAAGCAGGTTGTTTTTTGGTATTGCCGAACTGGAACCCGTTAAGAAAGATGATACAACAGGCAAAACAAAACCCGCAGCAGTAAAAGAACCCGATTCATTGGTATTGGTTCGTATTAAAGCAGATACAAGTATTAAATCGGTTGCTGATTTAAAACGTGCATTGGAAAAAGCCGAAGCAAAAAACAAACCGGAAGTAAAACCTGCCAACGATGCAACAAAACCTGATATGACCATCTGGCACTGGCAGGATAAACGATTGCAAAGCCGTCAGCAGGTAATGGAAATGCAGGATAAGAATTTCGCTTATGCTGCAATGGTTGATGTAACCAGCAATAAGTTTACACAGTTGAATGATGGCACAACACGTTCAATAGGAATCATGCCCAAACAGCTATATGCCGTTGCTGAAGATATTGATGCGTATGAACTGGATCAGAATCTCGACGGACAGAGTTATGCTGATCTGTACATCATCAACCTGAAGACAGGTGAAAAAACAAAATTCAAAGAAAAATTCTATCGTCCATCCTACTCATCCACACCACGTCCTTCACCTGATGGATTAAAGTTTGTGTATGGTGAAGATGGTCATTTTTATGTGTACGATCTTGTAACAAACAAATCAATTAACATCACAGAAAAAATCCCGACATCTTTTGTCAATACAGAAGATGATCACAATGTAACCAAACCGCTTACTCCGGTTATTGGCTGGAGCAGCGACAGTAAATATATTCTCATCCGTGACCTCTGGGACATCTGGCAGGTGGCAGCAAACGGAAGCAGCGCTGTTAATCTCACACTGAACGGAAAGAAAGAACAGATACGTTATGGCGGCCGTTATACACTGGATGAAGAAGAAAAAGGATTTGATCTGAAAAAGAAAAACTATTTCCGCATGTATGGTGAGTGGACAAAGAAAAGCGGTATTGCCACACTTGATCCCGGCAGCAACGGATTAAAACCCGGCGCAACTGTATTGGTTTGGGAAGATGTATCGGTTGGAACTTTACTGAAAGCAAAAAATGCCAACACATTTGTTTTCTCAAAGGAAGACTTCAATAAGCCAACAGAATTCTTTAATACAAATGAGAAGCTGAGCAATCCTGTACAGTTTACAAAAAATGCACCCGATTATTCAAAATACACATGGAGTGCAGGTACACAACTCGTCAACTATGTTTCAGATAAAGGCGATACACTGCAGGGTGCATTATTCCTTCCCGCAGGTTATGAAAAAGGAAAGAAATACCCAACCGTTGTTTACTATTACGAAAAGTTATCACAAACATTACATAACTACAACAACCCCGGTTTTGGCGGCACAGGCTGGAATCCCACCATGTACACCAGCAATGGTTATGCTGTTTTTATTCCTGATATCGTTTACAAAATGGATGACCCGGGTATGAGTACAGTATGGTGTGTATTACCTGCAGTGAAAGCCGCCATCAGTACAGGTATAGTTGATGAAACTAAAATCGGTATTCATGGTCACAGCTGGGGTGGTTATCAAACAGCATTTCTGATTACACAAACCAATATGTTTAAAGCTGCAGCCGCAGGAGCACCGTTAACCAACATGGTGAGCATGTACGACCTGATTTACTGGAACAGCGGCGGCGGTAACATGTCCATCTTTGAAGCATCACAAGGACGATTCCATGGTGCTCCCTGGGAAAACTGGGAATCGTACCTGCGCAACTCACCTGTGTATCATGTAAAGAAAGTAAACACTCCTTTGCTGATGTTGCACAATGATAAAGACGGAGCGGTTGATTTTACACAGGGTATTGAATATTACAATGCTTTACGCCGTTTGAAAAAACCGGTGGTGATGATACAATACAAAGGCGAAAATCATGGTTTATCAAAACTGGAAAACCGCAAAGATTACAGTGTGCGTATGATGGAATTTTTTGATTATTACTTAAAAGGTAAAGAAGCCCCTGACTGGTTGAAAAAAGGAATGGACCGGTTAAAACTTCCGGAGCATCTGGAGAACAGGGCGTTTTAATGTTTATTGTTTTTTATTGTCCCGGGTACGGTTTGAGTGCCCGGGATTTTTTATGCATTTAAAGCGGCAGCGTGCTAATTGGTATTTTTTTCATTTTTGACTGCAAAAGGCCAGGGGAAAAAAAGTTCGCTTTCTTCAACCGGAATATTCATCTGTTTAAATAAAATTTTTGTATTAATAGGATCAAACAGCAAACTTGTTAAACAAATCACTTCCCCGTTTTTTAAATTAATCCGTATAAAACAATAATCCGACCAGGGAAATTTTGTCCAGAGAGATTTATAAAACCTTACGCTTTTTATCTCGCTGTAATTCACCCGGTCATCGTTGTTTGCGTTGGAAATTTCTAAAAATCCCGATTTGGATTTCAACGATTTCCCTTTATCAGACAGATAATACTTCAGATGAAGAATAAAACCGGGAATTGTAACAATTCCTATCCCGATCATAAAAGGAATTGATTTGGAAAAAGAACTGAACAACTGCCATTCACCGGTTTTATTATGTGCTGTGAAAAGTATTATGAGAAAAAAGAAAATAAAAAATGAAAAGACAAAAAGATTAAGACTGGCTTTCTGAAGATTTGTTTTAAAATTCATAGCAAACCGTTTTTCATATTTCTATCTCAGCCTGCTTCCGTTTACGTATCAGCAGGTAGCCGGTGAACAAAACAAGAATAAGCGGCAGAAATGTTACAAGAAAAAATACAAAGTAGGAATCTGTTCTGAAAGGCTTTGCGTCAACCGGTATCAATATGCCCTTCCCGATTGGTCCTTGTGAAAAAACAAATATCTGTGTAAGATTCCAGCCAAAATGTATTCCTGCCGGTAAATAAAGGGAAAAGGTTTTTGCATAACCATACGCCAGAACAAGTCCCATGATCCCTGTAATGATAAAAACAATTCCCATTTGTACAGGATTCCCAATTACGCCAAACGAAAACCAATGATAAATGCCAAACGCAACAGCAGAAAGAATGATTCCCTTCACTGCACCCAGTTTCGTAATGAGCATATAAAGCAAAACTCCACGGAAAATAAGTTCTTCAAACAATACGGATTTGATATTCCACCATACTCCTGAAAAAATGAGATGAACTGAAAGACCGGGATTCAGCTGCCACTGTTGTTTTCCAAAATACAGCTTCAGTAAAAAACCTGCGGAACAAAAGAAAACTGAAACCAGGAAAAACAAAACGAAATCAGCAAGGCGCTGCTTTGTGGGGCGCCAGCCCAAAACCGATAAGTTTTTCTTATCAAAAAACCAGATAAGCACCCATGAAACTGCAAGTTGAATTAAGATACCAATCATTCAGAATAATAAAATTTACTTTTCCTGTAAACACAACATATCAAGCTGCAAACTTATTTTTCCTTTCTGTTCGCTTACAACAGCTTCATAATAATCCAGCCGCTTTGAAAGATCCCGCTGGTCTTTCTCCTGAAATATTTCTGCAAAATTATGCAGTTCAGAATCATGTTCGATTGAAATGCAGACCTTGTCGTTGCAATGAAGATAAACCTTGATATAAGTAACAGCACCCTCTGCAGCAATAATTTCAATGCACTGCCTGATGATCCTGAAAAGCGAAAGCCTGCTGATATCGTCAAGTTCATGGTCTGTTTTTTCAAGACTGATATGAATGGGAAGTTGAAGTTTTTTACCAAGCAGTTCGGCATAAACTGAAATACCATTTTCAAACCCGAGATCAATCAGCATAGCCGGACTCAGCTCAAGCGAAATAGTGTTCAATCCGTTAATCGCATCTTTTACTCCTTCATCAGCCTTTTTTACCAGCTCCGGCTGGCCGGGAACCATCTGCATAAACATGCGGCTTGTAACCAGCGTTTGTGCAATATCGTCACGCAGGGAAAGTAAAAGTGAATACTCCTCTTTTTCATGCTGCATATCAATTTCACGCAACTCCTGCTGGTGCTGTTTATGCTGCTCACCAAGAATGTTTCTGTGCAGCCGTACAAAGTGATAATAAAGCGATACGAGCACAGCTAATGTTGCAACAACTGAGAAAAGAAGATTGATGTTATAAACCTTTGCCACATAACTATCAGGAATATGAGCAAACTTTTCTGCGTTTAAACCGGTAAAAAATAGTGAAGCAATAAACGAGATTATTATAATTCCCACTTTTACTGCGGTTTTTATTTTTCCGGGATTATACAGGAACATATACATATATGCCACCATACAGGGAAAATAAAAAAGCATTGAACCAACCGACTGACCATACCGGTATGCAGCCCAGAATATGGCAAAATTCTGCACAAAAATGATGATCACCATTTCCCAAAAACGCCACCTGCCATTGAAAAATAAAATACCTGTAAGCATAAGAAGAACACCCGAACCAAATATCACCGCTGTTAAACTATCGGAAATTGGAGGAAGAAGAATTACTGGAATGTAAAACAACATTACAACAGTAGTGAGTACGCTGAATAAAGTATAAGGCAACTCCTTTTCGCTGATGTACCGATTCGTAATAAGGGCTTTCGTTTTCATACCGGCAACTTTATTAATATGTGTAAATACACAGAGTAAATGTACCGATATAATTAAAACAAAATCATAAACCGGCATTTGATTCTGATCATTCACCAACCATCACCAACAGATTATTTTTTGTAATAATACTTCAGCCGGTTTACGTAAAACTATTTATCAGCAGAGATTGCCGTGAGGAATATGAATGTAAAATACGGGATGTTCTGCAATGCAGAACATCCCGTATGCTTTACAACTTCTTTCCAATGAAAAACACATAACCATAATATGCCTTGTACTGATTGTACAATGCAGCTTCGTGCCGTTCATTTGCAACCAGGTCCTCCGCAGCTTTATTCCCTGCATACTTTTCAAGAAACAATTGCTGCGCTTTTTGCTGCGGAATATAAAATTGTTCTGTCCAGCAACTTTCCGGCAGTGCAAATACAGCAACAGGCATATACCCTGCTTTTTGTAACTGTGCGGTTTTATTGGGAATGGTATCAATACCGGGATAAGCATTTTTCCAGAATAAATCAATTTCTTCCGGACGCTCATCTGTAAACCAGCATGCTTCGGTAACAGCTATGTATCCGCCTGTTTTCAGGAAACGGCGCCACTCCTGCAATCCTTTTTCAAAACCAATATTGTAAATAGCCCCTTCCGACCAGATAAGATCAAACGCATCATTGCTGAACGGAAGTGCATCCATTGAACCAACAACTCCTTTTACCCTTTCCTGCACATTGTGTTTGTTGGCATTGCTGTTAAACAAATCAATAAAAACAGGAAAGAGATCAATACCGGTTATTTGTGCAGGGGTGTGTTGTGCCAGCACCATTGTTTGTCCGCCGCTGCCGCAGCCAATATCGGCAATGTGTGATGCTGCGGAAAGGTTTTCAATAAAACTCAAAGCCTTTACAGTTACTTCAGGGCTGCCCGGCCCCTGCCGTTCCATAAATGAAAAATATTCGCAGATTAAATTAAAATCGAAATCATGAATTGATTGATGTTCGTTTGACATGATGTATAAAATTAAAGAATGAGAACAAGGCATGTTGGTCAACAGCCTGCCTTGCTTTATTAAAGAATAAAACGATTGGTAAAACCGGCAGCAATGGCCGGAACATGAAGAGATAACCAGGGTACTGAACCCAGGTTATTTACTTTACCCTATCCGCTTTGAAATAATACATCCAGTGGTTTAAGAACTGTAAAGGTATTTATTATTTCAATTGGCTGTACCGGATTTTACATTCAGCTGCTGCACAACTGTTGCAGTGAACTTCCTTCGAATGTGTAAACTACTTCTTGAAAACATCTTCTTTTTATCCCTTTTATCTCAAAAAAAGCAAATGCCGTAAGAATGCCGTATAAAATCTCAGGCGAATGTTTGTTTTCCTGTACACAATCAAACTACTTTTGAAAAACGTTAATCAATTGGTTATGAAACAGCCTGAACTTGGAATCAGAATCAACGAAATCAGGAATCAAAAAGGAATCACACAAAAAGAACTCTCCGAGTCCTGTGGTGTGGATATACGCACCATTCAGCGTATTGAATCCGGTGAAGTTGCGCCGAGAATTTCAACCCTTCGGTTAATTACTCATGCTCTTTCCTTCGATGCGGCCTTTTTAAATGAGGCTGAGAAAGACGGCAACCATTCTTTATCGCCTGAATTTCTGACAGTATTATTGATCACAGGTATCTTTTACTTTATAAGTTCAGTGTTACTTTCGCCTTTACTTCCCCCGAACAAATTTTTACCTTCCATATTTCTTTTAACGGCATCCGTGTTTATCATCGCAGGGGTTCTGTTATACTATGGGTTTTACCAATTAGGGAAACTTTATAAAAACCCGGTACTTCAAACAGCTTCAATCATCTTTATGGTATGTATTCCTCTCCTCATGTTCACATTGTTTGCTATGTCGGAATACAGCTTTGCCAAACACATCAATCAAATAATTATTATCCTGATAGGAATGAATGATATTCTTTTTGGAACAGGTCTTATAAAAGTAAAAAGTCATGTAACTGATTTGTATAGAATCACAGGAATACTGCACATCATTATAGCGCCGTTTGTTGTTATTCCGGTTGCGGTAGTTAACCAAACAGGTTGGTGGCTTATTCTTTTGTCAATTTTGCTTCAGCTTGCAATTATTTACCTGGAATATAAAGAAGCGAGGGAGCAGGCCATTGAATCTGCCAATAAAAACAACCTTACTAACAAATAAAACAACTGTACTTTTTAAGTAAAGCAGATGTACATGTTTAAACCCGCTGCGCCATGACTTGATGAAAACACGAACCAGGGCGATGGCGGCAGTTATAATAATTTGTCTAACTGATGACTTTTACTAGTCAATTCTTGCAACAATCGTCCTGTGTTATTGAGAATTCTGTCAAATCCAGACACCATATTGATTGAGTCCACCCAATTAATTGATTGAATGGTTTTGAGCTGTTCCAATGTGTCTTTATCTCTATGTGCTATTGAAACATTTCTAATACTTTTTAATTGCTCAAAATATAATGCCTTATAAATATTTAGTTCCTTAGTAATATTCCTCAATTCGTTCTCGAATTTTTCTTTGTCAGGCAGCCTTGAAACAATTTTGCGGAAGTCCTTTCCAAATAAATCGAAAAGGTCGTTCATTGTCTCATAAACTAAAAGCGCAGCTTGTCTAGCAAAAAGTCGTTTTTCCCATTCTCTTTTAGCAAACACCATTGACTTCACAATCACTTTCAAGTCATATGAAGCAATATTTATAAAACAAGCAACATTCCAAATTAGGTGGTTGGACTTGTAGTTTAACTCGTGTGATATGTTTACTCCTGTTGATAACAATTCCAATGTCGCCTCCTGCGTGAAGAAGTTTTTTTCAAAGTCTTTTTCAAAATCTGAGATTTTGTCTTTCAGTAAACTGTCAAATTCCCTATCTGTGTCTGTGATGTTATACATGGTGGGTCTAATTGCCGCTAACGTTCGAGTATTTGCGAAGGCAGGGAATTCATTGATTGTCCAGCCCGGTACAAATGCCCATTTGAAAATATGTTCTTGAAGTTAAGAACTAATGCCGAACATTGAACGTCGAGCCCGAACTGCGGCTGATGTTTGCACATAGATGATGTTCCAATGTCCAGCCCTGCTTTTGCAAATACTTTTGTTAGGCGCATTTGAGGTTCATCTTGACCAGTTTAGTCTTATTAAACGATTTTTGAACATTGTATTGTTTAATTCTCTAACAGCATTTTCAGCAGAGTCTTGCGACTTCATTGTTATAAACCCAAACCCTCTACCTCTATTAGAATAAAAGTCCTTCGGTATTACTACTTTAAGAACTTCTCCGAATTTTGAAAATAATTGTTCAAGTTCTTGTGGCTGGGTGTAATAGTCAATATTCTCAATATAAATATCTTTTATACTGGTTTTAACCTGAGTTGTTTTGTGTTGTGCCACGGCTTTTGAACTATCACCCCAAACAGCTCTCAGAATTGTTGTTGGAGAGTTTGCATTGTCTACAAGATTAAGTGCCTTTAAGGATTTTAATAAGTCTAAGGTACTTGCGAAATAGTAAGTTGCACCCTTGCCTAACTTTCTTTGTAACTCTCCGACATAATCTTTAGATATTTTTGGAGCATAGCCAACAATTTTCAAAGCTTCAAATAACCTTTTAACCCCTTCTTCACATTCCAAAGGGGTTCTTACTTTAAGTCTTTTAATATCTCTTTTTGATAGATTTCTTGAATTTGCAATTACTCGTTTCTTTTGTTCAGAAATAGCGTTAACCAAGATTCCCTTACTCATTACCTTTTCAATTATTTTTCTATAATCATCCCAATCCACAAGTTCTAAATGATTATATATTTGTTGAGGTGATAATAGGTCTCCATTTTTGCCTAATAAAACGATAAGAGTCTCTTCTCTTGATAGGTTTAAGAAATCAAATCCTTCTATGTATCGTTGGTCTTCTTCGCTGAAAACGGATTTACTGTGAAGTATTATGGAAAAAATATTTTGGTCGCTAATTAAATCAGGATACATAAGGTCGTTTTGTTTCATTAAAGAGAAAATACGTCTAATACCTTCTCCCATTTCTCTCATGTAACCTATTTCCTTCAAAACTCTTGCGACTTGAGAATTTCGTGATTGATGTATCCCAGTTAGCTTCTTTAAATCTGCAATCTTAATATTGGATAACAAACCGCCTGGTGACACAATTTCCATCCTGTCATCAAATACTTTTATCTCAATACTTCTTCCTTCATTGCTATAGTCTCTATGAGCAATAGCATTTGTTAATGCTTCCCTACATGCATCTTCAGGATACATCACTCGTTGTTTGAATAATGCGTCTGGAGAAAATTTAGTTTCTACTAAATGTGGTCGTAGTTTCTCCCATGAAGTCGTTAAAAGTTCGAGGATATTACCTTTAGCTATTTCGTCTGAAAGTACATTGTAATCATGTCCGGTTTTTAATTCTAATCCTTTTATTCGCATAACTCTAACCTCAGACCTCGGATGCCATTTATGAATATCATTTGCGAAAAGTAATAAGGCAGATTTTCGAAGCTGAATATGTCCTTTGGAATATTCTGCTAAACCTAATATTTGCAGAATTTTTTCCGGCGATAACCCCGGCGAGACTACTTGCCCAACTTTATTGATTAGCTCTATATTTAAGTCTGTTAATTGTGCTCCATCAACAAATGCTCTGTCATACTCCCTTGAAATTTGTTCTTGCCTTTCAAAGCGTAATTGTTCAACAGCAACTGGCAGAGTTTCTTTATCTGACCGTTGTAGACATCTTCCATCACTTGTTAGATGAATGTATTTTGTGCTTTTATCAACGGAAAAAAGAAGGATTTTTTTTCCATCAATTTCTATTTGTTTTGCAAGTACGTTTAATAATGGAGTATCCTTATGTACATTGCTTTTATAAGCATTCAGTAGCTTATCAATTGAGTCTTCATTATAGTCTAGACCGGTAATTTTTCCATTATCTTCAACGCCAATTAGCAAGTCTCCTCCGTCCGCATTTGCAAATCCAACAAGTGTTTCTCCTATGTCTAAAGCGACATCCTTAGGATTTCTTTTTGTTTTATTAGAAGGCGGACCTTCAAAACCAGTCTTGAACTCTCGGAAGTGACTTTCTCCTAAGTCTATAATATTTTTAACTCTTTCAGGAAGATGTAAAATGTCCATTATGTAATGTTTTGGTCGTTGTCAATTTGCGCCTAACGTGCGGCGGCTTTGGGTCAGGTGTGGAATTTTCCAACTGTCCGCCCGGAACCGCTGTTGATTTTATTGCTTAGATGAAGTTAAGAACTAAAGCTCAAAATTGAACGTCCAGCCGGAACTGAAGACCGGAGATGCACTTAGCTGAAATTAGATTGTCCAGCCACGCTTGCCCAAAACCGGTTGTTGGTGGCTGGCGTTTTAATTGACCGTGATCTTATTTTTTGTCAAAGGGCTTTTAGGATTAAAACCCATAATTCCATCTTTGCAAATTTCGCAAACAAGTCCAAGCTCATTTGCAACTTTGATGTCTATGTAATCATGTGTCTTTACGCATTCGTCTAAAGAAAATTTTAGTTTTAGATTTTCTGTATCTAAGATGCAATCATAATAAACCCATTCGTTACAATTATTGCTCCATGCTTGACCTCTAAAGGTTTCAGTTATCTTTTTCTCTTTGATATAATTTTCTAAAACTTGAAGATGCTTGCACATAGTTATTCAAATTCTTGTTCAACGTTCGCCAAAATTTCACAATCGCAATATCCACCATGTTCAGCCAACCATTCTAAAACTTCGTCCACATTTTGAATATTTGATTCTAATAAAAATGCTTTGGTCAAACTATTAGTATCGTCACAGTTTTTGTCGGTTAGTTCTGTGTCTAAATGGTCAAATAACTTCTGAAAACTTTCTCTGACCATCGGAAGGCTACTTTCAAACTCTTGGTCAGCCTTTTTTTTAAGGTCATCCATTATTTGTTTTCGTCTTTCTTTTTCGCTCTTGTCAGGCATAGTTGAAAATTTGTAGGATGTCGCTTTACGCTTGCCACCAACTCATAAATATACGCAACTTTCACATATCAATAAAACAATATACTAATTGATTTTCAGGTTTTTAATTTCCTTTCGTTTCTATTTTTAATTGCGCCAATACAACTTTTGCGCATGTGCGTGCAAACGTTTCTAAACGTTTAAAACCGGCTATTGTACAATAGCTCACAGCCGTCAGGGTTTACACCCCCCGCCTGACCGGACGGGCAGGGCGGACGGGGGATTCTTTCTTTACTCCTTCCTCACAAACAACTGCTTTTGCCCGCCCAACAATGCCTGTTGCTCACTGAACAATGGCTGTTGTTCACTGAACAATGACCGTTGTTTCCCAAACATGGCCTTATGTTTCCCAAACATGAGCCTTTGTTTCTCAAACATGGCCCTATGTTTCCCAAACAGGACCTTGTGTTTCCCAAACATGGCCTTGTGTTTCCCAAACAGGAGCCTTTGTTTCCCGAACAATAGCCTTTATTTCCTGAACACAGCACCCTGTTTCAGAAACTATGACCATCATTCAACAAATGTGTACGTTTTATTTCCAGTTATAAAGAGCAAATCTTCGAAAACCGGGTCGGGTAGCACTGGCTCAAATTATCCGCCAAACAGGATGCTTTCATTCACCGTTCACTATTCAGCACTCACCACTGCCTTCCTCCTATCCCACTCATCCCTTCATCTCCAACATCCCAGTTCAGACAATTAGTTACCTTCGCCGCTATGCAACAACAACCCGGCTGGCTGAAAGATGCGCTCAGCAACCTGAATATCAAGGCGCTCAACGAAATGCAGGAAGCGGCATTAAAAGCCACAGCCAAACATAAAGACCTTATTTTACTATCGGCCACCGGCAGTGGCAAAACACTGGCTTTTTTATTGCCTTTAGTGGAGCAGTTACGGAAAAGCCCTGCTGAAACAAAGGCCATTATCATTGTGCCATCCCGTGAACTGGCCATGCAGATTGAGACTGTGTTTAAAAGTCTGCAGCTGAATTTAAAAGTTACCTGCTGTTATGGTGGTCATAAACGGGAGATTGAAGAAAACAATTTAAAACAGGCTCCTGCCCTGCTGATTGGTACGCCGGGTCGCCTGGCCGATCATATCCGCAGAGGAAGCATCAGCACTGCTACCATTGAAACACTGGTGCTGGATGAGTTTGATAAATCGCTTGAACTGGGTTTCCAGGAAGAAATGTCGTTCATCATTGGATCCTTACCCAACATCAGCGAACGCATGCTTACTTCTGCCACACAAATGGAAGAAATTCCTGCTTTTGTTGGATTGAAAGAACCTGTTACACTTGATTTTCTTTCGGGCAAGGAAGATATGGATACCGGTCTTGCCATTAAAACACTGCAAAGCGAAGAGAAAGATAAGATTGAAACATTGTTCCGGCTCATCTGTATGCTGGGCAACCGTTCTGCCATTATATTCTGCAATCACCGTGAAGCAGTGGAGCGTACCAGTGCATTGCTGAAAGAGCGTGATATTGTGAATGTGTTTTATCATGGTGCTATGGAGCAGCGTGAACGGGATGCAGCTTTGTGCAAATTCCGTAACGGCACATCGAATGTTTTGGTCACAACTGATCTTGCAGCCCGTGGACTGGATATTGCCAACATCCGTTACATTGTGCATTACCACCTGCCGCATAATGAAGATACGTTTACACACCGCAACGGTCGCACAGCACGTATGGAAGCAAGCGGTACTGCCATTGTGATCATCGGGCCCGAAGAAAAAATACCCGGATATATTCCTGCAGATGCGGAGGTGATTACATTGCCGGAAAAAGCAGAGATACCTGATAAACCCAAATGGACAACGTTGTTTATTGCGGCGGGTAAAAAAGATAAAGTGAACAAGATTGATATTGTTGGTTTCCTGAGCAACAAAGGACAATTGAAAAAAGAAGACATTGGTTTAATTGAGGTGAAAGATTTCTTTTCGTTTGTGGCGGTAAAGAAAATCAAAGCAAGTCATACACTTCATCTCATCAAGGACGAAAAGATCAAGAATAAAAAAGTAAAAATTGCAGTAGCGAAGTAGAGAAGTGGTAAGTGGTAAGTGGTAAGTAATAGGTAATAAGTTGTAAGAAAAGGACACTGTTTTAGCTTCTTACTTTTGATTTTTTACTTTTAACTTAAAACTTACCACCTACAACTTATAACTTACTTCTTATAACTTACTACTAATAACTTACAACTCAAATGAATCTCTTTACCACTCCTTCTTCCATCACCATTACCTGCCATAAACGCATTGCTCCTTACCTGGAAAAGGAAGTGCTGGAGCTGGGGTTTGAAATTGAAGAAGCATTTGTTACCGGTGTTAAACTGAAGGGAACAATGAATGACTGCATCAAACTCAACCTCAACCTGCGTTGTGCCAGCCAGGTATTGTACAGTTTGCGTACGTTCAGTGCAGTGAATGCAGATGATGTTTATTCGTATGTAAAAAACTATCCCTGGGAAAACATATTACCTCATCCCGGTTATTTTTCAGTTACAAGTAATGTAAGCAATCCCACCATCAACAACAGCATGTTTGCCAACCTGCGTGTAAAAGATGCGGTGGTGGATCGCATCAGGGAAAAACGTGGCGAACGTCCTTCAACAGGAGCTGAGTTAACCGGCACCGTTATTCACCTGTTCTGGAAAAATGAAGATGCTGAACTGTTTATTGATACATCGGGCGATTCACTGGCAAGACATGGTTACCGGAAAATTCCCGGTCTGGCACCCATGCTGGAAGGTTTGGCTGCAGCAACCATTCTTGCATCAAAGTGGAACAGGCAATCGCCGTTTATTAATCCTATGTGCGGTTCGGGTACACTTGCAATAGAAGCAGCACTCATTGCTACCAACAGGAGGCCGGGTTTGTTCCGCACCAACTATGCCTTTATGCATGTGCAGGGATATGATGATAAAGTTTACTTAAAAGAAGATGCGCTGCTGGAAGAACAGATTAAAGATGTGCCCGGTTTGCGTATCATTGCTACCGACTACAGTCCAAAGGCAATAGATAATGCAAAAAAGAATGCTATTGCTGCAGGAATAAACAAACTGATTGAATTTGCTGTTTGTGATTTTGCATTAACCAATGTACCGCAAGACGAAGCTGGTGTAATGATGGTGAATCCCGAATATGGCGAACGTTTGGGTGAATTGAAAGAACTGGAAGCAACCTATGCACGTATTGGTGATTTTATGAAACAGAAATGCAGGGGTTATTTTGGTTATGTATTTACCGGCAATATGGATCTTGCAAAAAAAATTGGGTTGAAAGCCAACCGTAGAATTGAATTTTACAACAGTACTATAGACTGCCGTTTGCTGGAGTATGAACTGTATGCGGGAAGTAAGAGGAGTGAAAATGAAAAATAAAAAATGAGAAGTGCAAAATGAAAAACTCAGCGAAAATCTGTTTGATCAGTGTTATCAGTGTTTCTATCAACAATAAACTATAAACATACCAGATGAAACAATTTCTTTTCATAATGGCCTGCTTCTTTGCAACATCTTCCCTGTTTGCACAAAGCTTTACACAGGCCGACCAGGTAATGCTGAACAACCAGAAGCAACTGGGTGATGATCTTGCTTTCCTGATTTATAAAGATGGAAAGATTATTCACCAGAAAGTGATTGGCGATTTCCGTCCGAATGTGCAGGCTCCCATTGGTGAAAGCAGCCAGTGGTTAACTGCAGCATTGGTGATGATATTGGTTGATGAAGGAAAAATTTCATTGGATGATAACCTGTCGAAGTTCTTACCCATCTTCCCCAAATGGCTGAAGGGATATATCACCATCAGGCAATGTTTAAATCATACAACTGGTATTGAAGCTGATAAAACCGGAGCAGGAAAAATGTTTCAGCGTAAAGGTTTTGCAACGCTGGAAGAAGAAGTGAATTACTATGCAGAGAAAAGAGATATTGCCAATAACCCCGGTGTATGGTTTCATTACAACCAGATGGGACCAAACATTGCAGGCCGTGTACTGGAAGTGATTACCAAAAAGAAATTCGACCGTTTAATACAGGAGAAATTATTACGTCCGCTGAATATGCGTTTCACCACGTTCAGCAATTATACCTCAGCCATCAGTCCATTTGATGGTGCAAAATCAACTGCACAGGAGTACATGAACTTTTTAAGCATGCTGCTGAACAAAGGAAAATTCAACGGCAAACAAATCCTCAGCGAAGCATCGGTAAACGAACTCATAAAAATTCAAACAGGCAGTGCCATCAACAAATACACGCCTCCTTTCATGACAGGTTTTAATTATGGTCTTGGAACATGGGTTGAAACAAAAGATGGTAAAGTGGTGAACTGTGTTTCACAAAACAGTCCGTTTGTGTGGATTGATTACTGCCGTGGTTATGCAGCCATCATTCTTTCAAAGAAAGAACAGGATGTGCAGAAGAGAGAATTGTACAATCAAATAAAGGAAGCTGTGGAGAGTGAATTGGGCACCTGCAAATAATTACCACTAAACGATCTGCAATGAAACAGCATTTAAAATACGAGCATAAACATCAACCGCTTGCCTCTCAAAAAACATTTTACAAGCGGGTTGCATGGAATATTTTTCTTGCACTGCTTATTCTTTTTGTCTGTTTGATGATTGGGGTACTTGGCTATCATTACACCGCCAATATTTCCTGGCTCAATTCATTGCACAACGCATCCATGATATTAAGTGGCATGGGACCTGTTGTTACCATTGATACCGTTGCAGGCAAGTGGTTTTCGTCTTTGTATGCATTATTCAGCGGTGTAATATTCATCACCAACATTGGATTAATACTTGCCCCTGCTGTTCACCGCATCTTCCACCGTTTGCATGTAGAAGAAAAATAATCATGTCTGCCAAACAGCAACATACTGCTCTTATTAAACAAAAAGCACAACAACTCGGCTTTTCGTTTTGCGGTATTGCCCGTGCTGAAAAGTTAGATGATGATGCACGCCGTTTGGAAACATGGCTCAGCAAAGGAATGAACGGCAGTATGCAGTACATGGAAAATTATTTTGAGCTGCGTATTGATCCTTCAAAATTAGTTCCCGGTGCAAAGAGTGTGATTACATTCATGATGAATTACTTTCCATCAGAGAAACAAAAAGAAGATGCACCTAAAATTTCCAAGTATGCTTACGGAAAAGATTATCATGAAGTGATCCGTGAAAAGCTGAAAGAGCTGATTCTTTTCATTCAGCAGGAAATTGGAGACATCAACGGCAGGGGATTTGTTGACAGTGCTCCTGTTCTTGAACGCACATGGGCAAACCGGAGTGGTTTAGGCTGGGTTGGCAAAAATGGAAATCTCATCAGCAAACAAAACGGTTCGTTCTTTTTTCTTTCAACTGTTATCTGTGATCTTGAACTGGAATATGATTCGCCTTTTGCAGGCGATTACTGCGGCAGTTGTACAAAATGTATTGACAGTTGTCCTACGGATGCTATTCTCCCTGATAAAACCATTAATGGCAGCAAGTGTATTTCGTATTACACCATTGAACTAAAGGATGCACTGATTGATGACAGCATGAAAGGAACATTTGATAACTGGATGTTTGGTTGCGATACCTGCCAGGATGTATGCCCGTGGAACAGGTTCAGCAAACCGGGCAATGAAGTCAGCTTCACTCCCATTCCTGAAATAATTAACCTGTCATTTGCGCAATGGGAAGAAATGACAGAAGAAAGTTTCAAACAGATTTTTAAACACTCACCGTTGAAAAGAACAAAGTTTTCGGGAATAAAAAGAAATCTGAAGTTTATTTTATCTAACACAGACTTGTGATGAGCGGATGAGTAATACAGAAAGAACGGAAATTTTCCAATTGTATGTTTTAAAACTTATGCTCCAGTATAATTATTCCTCTTTCATTATTCAAGGTTAATAGCTATAATTTTAGAAGTGATAAAGGCAGGGCAAAACTCATTCTTGCCAACTTCTTTATATTTTACAATTACTCTGTCTCCGGTTTTAAAAGAAATTATATTCTTCATGTCCACTACCAATGTATCACCATTGTCAAGATGTATTTGCTCAGCGCAATACCGTAAGCCGCCACTAATCCAAATATATCCTTTTCCTTCTTTCACCAAACCGCCATCATCATTTTTATTACAAGACAATGCAAATAAGAAAATTGACAGGGATAGTATTTTTGCTTTCGACAACATATTTTGTAATCTAAAAAAAATCAAAACTTATATCCAACCCTGAACAGGAAACGATTCATCGTGTATTCCAAACTCCTTGTTGTTTGAATCGTAGTTGTTCCGTTCCAGATACCTTCCTGGTAAATTTCTGTCAGCATTTTTGTGCTGTAACCTGCTGCTGCAAAAAAGCCACGGTTTTTATTACTGAACAATGTATAGCCAAATCCAACATCAGTATAAACACCATTCTTAAACCGGCTTTCACTTGCTCCCCACCAACTGTTCCTGTACATTTTCTGTTCTGAAGTTGGCCAGGGCACATCCAGTCCAATGTTTCCATATACAAACATTTTTCTGCTGCCTGTACCAAAATATCTTTTTACATCAGCAAATACAGGAACTGTTCTGTACTTATAATAATCAAACCCTGTGCCTGCACCAATCACCCAGTTCTTAAACCCGTAACCTGGGGTTAATGTAATTTGCCCATCCGTTTCATCATCTCCATTCAGTAATGCAAGCTGTGCATTTACCACCAGGTTTCCTTTTGCTGCTTTTTTTTGTGCTTCTGCTGAAAACAAACAAAGCATCATCACTAAAATAAATCCCTCTTTTATGTACATCGCAACAAATTATTATGGATGAGTAATTGTAACCTTTCCAACTACAGCAGGAGCTGATGGATTGGTATAATTGATGAAATACAAACCATCTTTTGCAACTGTTAATGCAATTCCGTTCAACGCAATTACATCGTATGTTTCTATACCAGTTACTTTCCCCGTTTGAAAAACATTGGATGCATTTGCTGCATTAAAAACTTTCAGCCCGTCTTTTCCATCACAGATCAGCAACGTATTACCATCTTTTGAAAGACCGAAAGGTGAGGTAAGTAAATACGACTTCACAAGCACCGGAGCAGACAGATTGCTGACATCAATTACATCAAGCTGATTCAGGAATCCCATACATGAACTTCCGCTGCGCAATGTTACATACGCATAATTATCATCGGCAATAACAGGGTCGCACACCCTTGCATGACTGAATTGTCCCTGCTTAACGGGATTATCGGGGTTGGCTGCATTATAAATAAACATGCCGCTTTGTGAACCAATAAACAGTTTATCCTTGTAAGGAAAAATTGTTTCAATACTTCCCTGGTTCATGGCAATTGTTTTTACATATACAGGTTTTGAGGCATCCGCAGTGTTGAACACTTTCATGTCGCTCCAGCTGATGGTGTACAGACGTTCACCCATCAAACCAAAACGTGCCATTGATCCACCAACACCATTTGTTACACCGCTGCCAGGCGAATAAGAACTGCTTGTACTTGCAAAAGACATCAGCACATCATTTGCAAACCAAACCGGCTGCCGTTGTTCCATTCTGTGATTAATAACCGTATCAACACGTACCCATTCTGTAATAACCCTGTTTGTATCAGCAATAAAACCACCAACATAAACACGGTGAGGAAACACACCTTCAATAAATTGCTTTACAACAACATTCAGCGGATCAGAAATATCCATTGTAACAAGATCAGTATAACAATCGGCATACAGGTAGTTGCCACGAACAGCCATGTCTTCACATCCCGGGATATTTATAAATGAAACATTCTTTGGAGAGGCAGGATTGCTGAAGTCAATTATGTGAATGCCTTTGTTGATTTCGTTGAGATAAACATAATTTCCCTTCACAAATAACTTACCGGGTGTTGATACATTTACAGGCACATCACTTTTTATATTTGCCTTTACTTCTGCCCTGGTTTTATATACAGGCCGGAAGAACGTGTATTTTTCTGATACCATATCTTTTGTACATCCGGCAAAAACAACAGCAATAATTGTAACAAAGAAAATCAATCTATTTTTCATAAACGCAGTTTACATAATGAACAATAATGAAAGAGCATCCGTTGCACCGCTTTGCAACTTTATTTATGCAACCTCCACAACACTTCAATACCGGTGTACGACAGTTGCTGGTTAAGTGTAAGCGGCTGCTTCCATTGCCCCGACAATCCAAATTGATAATGCAGCCCAACCTGCAAAGGATATTTTTCTTTCTTTATGAAGGAAGATGATAAGCCGATGTGAAACCGCAGTTGTGAACGGTTAAACAAATTACGGTCATAGTAGTATGCTCCAGGCTGACCTGAATAATAATTTGCATTGGATGCAATTAAGTAATTATAAGAAAGCCCGGTATTAAGTACGAATGGACGCTTTTGTGGTTTTGTTAATTGCAGATGATACAAAACCGGAAGTTCAATAAAATGATAACGGTTTTGAAACATACTGCTGTCGCCGCTGCGCATGTAATTTGAAACAACACTGTTGTAGTTGCTTACATTAAACTGCGTGTTGGAATAAACCATGCTGCCGGTTTTGATTGAAGTGGAATAAAAACCATAATTCAAACCTGCAGAAAAGGAAGATCGTTTCTTTGCAATCGTCCGTAACTGTACACCTGCCGAAAAACCAACGCCCGGTTTTATAGCCGACGGGCCGGAACCAATGCTGCTGCCTGTTCCGGGTGAAGCCTGTGTACCGGAGTTGCTTCTGTCAGCAGCGAAAGGCGAAAATACATCTGTTGAAAACTGGCTCATAGTTGATGCGCCTGCACCAAGCCGGGCATACCATTCCACCCGCTTTTTCTTAACCGGGTTTTCTGTTTGTACAGATATTGAACTGTCTGCTTGTTTTTGTTGCTGCTGTTCTTCAACATTGACGATAGCTGATTGGGCAGATGAATCTTGACTGATAAGCTGGTCATCCTTTTTACTTTCCTGAACCGTTGTTTTGACCGTTTCATCGTTGGTTGTTTCTGCAATGTCAGAAGCAGGTAGTTTTTCTTCTTTCGTCTTTACAATTGTTTCCTTTTTATGTTTTCCAACCGGTTTAAAAACAGCAATGGTTTCTTTTTGCCGCACAGCAGGTTGCTGTTCCGGTTTTTTGAAAGTTTCTTCCGCTGTTTTTTTGTTATCAGGAACCGCTTTGTTTTCCGGGATTGAGTTATCAGCATCAGATGCCTGTTTTTCGTTTGTTACTGCAGTTACAGGCTGAGTTGATGTTTTGTTTTCAGTGTTTTGCAATTGTTCATAAGCAACGGCCTTGTTTTCAGGTTTTGAATTTGAAGTATATACAGTGTATGCAAACCATCCTGCAGTGCCGGTGCACAATACAGCAAGAGGTAACCACCAGAAGAAAAACCTTCTGCGCCGCTTCTGTTGTTTCAGTTGAAGTTCAACTTTGTCCCACACAACATGCGATGGAGAAAAACTTAATTCCTCCAGGCGCAGTTCAACTTTCTTTTCAAATTCGTTATTGTGCATACTTGCCTGGTTTAGGGTTAACAGATTCGGCCTGTTCTATCCAATCAATGAGTAACGACCGTGCACGCAGGTATTGCGAACGGGAGGTGGCATCTTTTATTCCCAGCATCTGCCCTATTTCCACATGCGAAAAACCTTCTACTGCATGCAGGTTAAAAATTGTTTGGTAACCGGTTGGTAACTGCCTGATGAGTGAAGCAAGCTCTTTGGCTGAAACTTTTACTTCAGGATTATCATCCGTTACCGGGTGCATTCCTTCATCATGAAAAACAAGATCGGATTGGTATCTGCGGGATCGCTTTAAATAGTTCAGTGCTGTATTCACCACTATTTTTCTTATCCAGCCGCCTAAAGGCCCTTCATCTTTGTATTGCTTTAAATTGGTAAACACTTTCACAAACGATTCCTGTAATACATCTTCCGCATCGTCCATAGATTTGGTGTACCTGTAGCATACACCAAGCATTGTTCCGGCAAAAGTGTCGTACAATTCTTTTTGTGCTGCAGGCTTACCCTTTAAACAGTCTTTAATCAGTTGACGATGGTTTGTCATTCAGTTTGTCAATTGGTTGACAACTGCACAAATTAAACCGTTGCTTGCAAAAGAAAAATTAATTGAAGATTTTTCAGGTATTGAGCGGCTCCTGCTTTTCGGTAAGTTCTTTCAGATTCTGCAATCCCTGTTCAAACGAAGGGCCAATGATTTTATCGAGGAATATCCCATAAAACCGCTCCCACGGATACCATTTGAGTTTATATTCCATGAACCACTGCACTTCGGTTTGCCGGGCACCAAGTGGCCGCAAACGGAAACCTCCCTCTGCATCATTCATATCCTTCATCTGGTAGTGCAGGGTTACAAGATCGGGCTGTATTGTTTTGATGGTAATGATGCCATCGCTTTTGTAGTTCAGGCTTTTCCATTTAAAAAAAGATCCGGGCTGGTTGGGAGCAGGCGAAAGCTGAACGATGGCACCGCTGTCAGATTTAATCCAGGGAAACCAGTTTGCCCATGTTTGCACATTGCTTACAGCCTGCTGCAGTTTGGCACTGTCGGCATCAATAACAATACCTCTTGAAATTTTTACTGATGATGGTATAAACAGTCCGATGATTGTAAGTACAGCAAACAATCCAATCAGCACAAACAAAAACATTTTAATTGAACGCATGGAAAAACAGTTTACAGTTATTTGTTCAGGATTTGCGGTTATTTTTGATTTTTACTTCTGACTTTTTGATTTCTCTCTTACTCCCACTTAAACACTTTTATGGCAACTGCATAAACAACCACAGCCCATATAGCAAGTATGCCCAATTGCCTGCCACAATCCATCAAATGATTTCCTTCAAAAGCTATGCTGCGCATGGCATCGTTCAAATGAGTTAATGGCAACATATTACAAACCGGCTGAAGCCATTTGGGAAAAGTATCAACAGGGAAAAAAGTACCTGCCAGTAAAAACTGCGGCAATGTAACCATATTGGCAAAAGGAGGAATCGTTCCTTCGCTTTTTGCAATGCCACTCACAATAAATCCAAAGCCCATAAATACAATTAATCCCGCCAGGCTCAGCACCATCAGTTCAATGAATGTAAGAAAACCATGCACCAGTGTAAACTTAAATGCAAAATGACCTACCAGGATAATCACCACTGCTGTAATAAGAGAAAACAACACACGGCTGATTCCTTCACCAAACAAAATATAACTACGCCTGATAGGTGTGGCAAAAAATCTTTTCAGCACAAGTGCCTGTCTTAAATTGAAAAAAAGAAATGCAACACCAAACACGGCTGCACTTAATAATGAAAAACCTAACTGACCGGGAAGTATAAAATCAATCATCCGGTAAACACGGCCCGGCATGGGCGGAGGTAAATCAATACTGGCATAAGTAGGTGCATCAGGAATTTTCTGCCGGTCAATATTTACAATAATATCTTTCAACGATGCCTGTAAAATGGCCAGCTTGTCAATGCTTGCTGTTGATGTTTGTATGCTTATTTTATAGGCAGGTAAACGACCGGTATTAGTTGGTTGAATATCCAGGATGGCTGTTATTCTTCCTTTCAGCAGATCATTTTTCAGCTCTTTCGGATTTTTATTTGAAACCTTGATTGTTTTATACTTTGTGAGAAGTTGGTACACTGCGTTACCGGCTGTGGTATCAGTTGTTGAAGTAAACCCGATTTTTACAGAAGGGCCGCTTCCACCAATAAACCCAAACACCAGGATAAAAACCAACGGAAAGCCGATACTGAAAACAACTGTACTCGGATTTCTGAAAATTGCTTTTAAACTTGCTTTTGATATAGCCAGCATTGCTTTCCACTGACTGTATGGCTGATTCATTCTGCAAATCTATCTGATTACGGTTCCCCGGAAAAACTTTTTACCACTACTTTTACATTATGCAATTGCACAAAGCATTTATTTTATTGGGAAGTAACCAGGGACATCGAAAAGCTTTTCTTGCAAAAGCAAAACAACAAATCGTTGAACAATGCGGGCACATCATTAAAGAATCGTCCATTTATGAAACTGCAGCATGGGGTAATACAAAACAAGCTGCTTTCCTGAACCAGGTTGTTGTGATCAGCACAAAACTTCCTCCCAACGATCTGATGAAAACCTTATTGCAGATTGAAGCAATACTGGGCAGGATAAGAACTGAAAAATATGGCCCCCGCACCATTGACCTTGATATTTTGTTTTTTGATAATCTCATTTTTCATTCATCAACAGTTACGCTCCCTCACCCTTCCATTCAGGACAGGCGATTTGTATTGATTCCCTTAGCGGAAATCTGCCCCGGAAAAATTCACCCGGTTTATCAAAGAAAAATCACAACGCTTTTGAAAGAATGCAAGGATTTGCTTGAAGTAAAAAAACTATCGTAAAAAAGCAAACCAAACCTTTCGCTCAGCTGAAGCATTACTTTTCCACAAACTGTACAACTTGATTTTTGTATTTCCCAGCTTGCCTTAATTTGCCGCCTGAATCTGAATACCGGAGAAAAGTGTTTTCATCATACACTATTCACCACTGACCATTCGCAAAAATGAATTATCATTTTATTACAATAGAAGGAAATATAGGTGCCGGCAAAACAACATTAGCACACCTGCTGAGCAAGCATTTTAATGCAAGATTAATTCTGGAAGAATTTGCCGACAATCCTTTTTTACCCAAGTTTTATGAAAATCCGCAACAGTTTGCTTTTCCGCTGGAATTATTTTTCATGGCCGAACGTTACAAGCAACTGAAAGATTTACTGCATACGCAGGATTTGTTTAATTCATTTACTATTTCCGATTATCTTTTTACAAAATGCCTGCTGTTTGCGAAAGTGAACTTACCGGTTGATGAATTCCGTTTGTATCAAAGCCTGTTTGATATTATTCACCAGCAGTTAATTCAGCCCGACCTGCTGATATATCTGCATGCCCCTGTGAGCCGGTTGCAGCATAATATCCGCAAACGTAACCGTAGCTATGAACAGAATATTGCTGATGAATATTTGTTAAATCTGCAGGATACCTACACGCAATACATTAAACAGCATAATATCAAAACTCTTTTTGTTGATACAAGCAATGCAGATTTTCTTGGTAACGAAAAACATCTGCAAACAATTCTTGATGCGCTTGAAAGGGATTATGAACCGGGGCAGCATTATTTAACCTTGCCGTAAGAGGGTGTGGTGGTGAATGCGTGCATCATACTACCTGCATTCTCCATCCTGCACCGTACATGAAAAATCTTAGCTTTGCAGCGTGTCAAACAGTAACAGTCCTTTTGTTTCCATACAGGTAACAGAATTCAGAAATTATTTTATTGCAAGGTTTTTATTCATCATGGGATTACGTATGATGGGAACCCTTGTTGGCTGGTGGATGTATGAATTAACCAACGATCCGCTTGCTCTTGGTTTAATTGGTTTGGCCGAAGTTATTCCTGCTGTTTCAATGGCACTTTATGCCGGCCATGTTGTAGATCAGAGCGACAGACGAAACCTGATACTCCGTTCCGTTGTGGCTTATAGTTTATGTGTGTTGCTGCTGCTGCTCATTTCAACCGCTTTTTTCTTTTCGCATTTCGGAAAAACAAGTGTTGTGGTACTGGCATACATAATCATTTTTTGTACCGGTGTTATCCGTTCATTCAGCGGACCATCATTTGGTGCTGTTATTTCACAACTTGTTCCCAAAGAAATATTACCCAATGCTGTTACATGGAGCCAGGGAAGTTTTCTCTCAGCATCGGTAACAGGTCATGCACTTTCCGGTTTTTTAATAGCCATGCTTGGAGTAACCGGTACGCTCGGTGTTATTATTTCATTCATCATTCTTTCTTTTTTCATTTTTAAAACAATCAGTAATAAACCTGCCCCACCGCAAGCCGATAAAAAAACATGGGACAGTGTAAAAGAAGGATTGCATTTTGTTTTTAACACAAAAGAAGTATTGGGTGCATTAACGCTTGATTTATTTGCAGTGCTGTTTGGCGGAACGGTTGCACTGGTGCCTGTGTTTGCAAAAGACATTTTAAAAGTCGGCCCCATTGGTTTTGGCTGGTTAAATGCTGCTGCCGATTTTGGTGCCATCCTGATTATTATACTTGTTACTGTATTTCCACTTCGCAAAAAACAAGGAAGGTTATTGCTTTTTGTAGTTGCCGGTTTTGGATTGAGTATTATTTTATTTGGTATGTCAAAATGGTTCTGGCTTTCATTTATTGCTTTGTTTGCAGGCGGGTTGCTTGATGGTATCAGCATGGTTATACGTGGCACTATTCTGCAGTTGAAAACACCCGATGAATTAAGAGGAAGAGTAATGAGTGTAAACAGTATGTTCATCAACAGCAGTAATGAACTGGGTATGTTTGAAAGTGGTGTGGCGGCACGATTGATGGGAGTTGTGCCTTCGGTTGTTTTTGGAGGCTGCATTACGATGGCTGTTGCTGCCATTACATGGTTTAAAGCGCCGAAATTAAAAGAACTGGAATACTAAAACACCTGTTCAGCATACCTGTTTTTGATGTTTCATTTTTTACGTTTAACTTAACTGCTGTTTGAAACAATAAATCATTGCAAATGAAACGCAGAACATTTCTTCATTCAGCCACACTCACATTTGGAGCACTTGCTTTTCAGAAAAATATCATCGCTGCAGTTTTACAGCAACCAGCCTGGAAAATAAAAATGCTTACTGATGATATTGGCATTTTTACAGAACGTGGCGGTACAATTCTTTTCTATTTAAGTACCGAAGGAATTGTGGTGGTTGATTCACAATTCCCCGACCAAAGCAATCACTTAATTGAAGAATTAAAGAAGCGGTCGGATAAAGCATTTAAACTGCTCATCAATACTCATCACCACGGCGATCATACAAGCGGCAATATCAGTTACAAGGGATTGGTGGATCATGTGCTGGCGCATGAAAATTCAAAGATCAACCAGCAAACAGCTGCACAAAAAGCAAATACAGCAGATAAACAGCTTTTCCCTGATCAGACATTTACAAAAACCTGGAGTGAAAAGACAGGCAAAGAAAAAATTACGCTGCACTACTTTGGCGCCGGGCATACCAATGGCGATGCAATGATTCATTTTGAACATGCTGATATCGTTCATATGGGCGATCTGGTATTTAACCGCCGCCATCCTTTTGTTGACCGCAGTGCAGGTGCCAGCATGAAAAACTGGATAACCGTTCTTGAAACTGCGCAAAAAAAGTTCAGCAAAAAAACACAATTTGTTTTTGGCCACTCAGGAACTGATTATGAAGTAACCGGCACGGCGGATGATCTGAAAGCATTTGCAGGTTACATTGAAAGTATTATCGCATTTACAGAAACAGAAATAAAAGCCGGTAAAACAAAAGAAGAATTTCTTAAAACAACCACCCTCCCTTTTGAAACACAATGGAAAGGCGACGGGCTTCAGCGGCCATTGACAGCTGCATGGGAAGAATTAACGGCTAAATAAAAGCAACACATCCTATTTATTTTCGCCCCACCTGTAGGTTTTTATATGAATTCCTGCAAGGTCGAGCACTCTGTCAACAACTGTTGCCGCAGCCTCTTCAATCGTTTGTGGCTTGCTGTAAAACGAAGGTGTTGCAGGGCAAATAATTCCGCCGGCAAGCGTCACTGTTTCCATATTCCTGATATGAATAAGATTGTAAGGCGTATCCCGAACAACACAAATCAGTTTCCGTCTTTCCTTCAAAACAACATCAGCTGCACGTGTAATCAAGTCGTTTGAAATTCCTCCTGCAATACGTCCCAGAGTACCCATCGAACAGGGAACAATAATCATGGTATTGTACTGACCGGAACCTGAAGCAAACGGAGCAAAAAAATCAGTTGTTGCGTAAGTTTTAACAGGGTATTGACTGAAAGATTCATTTCCTATTTCTGTCCTCCACACGTCTTTCGCATTCTCCGTCATCACCAAAGCCAGGTCCGACCATTGATCCTGAACACTTAACAATTTCTCCATGAGAATTTTGGCATAAACCGAGCCACTTGCCCCCGTAACAGAAATAACAATTTTATGCATGCCGGAACGTTTAATTTTGTGAAACAACAAAAATAACATGCAAAAAGTTTCCTTTTTATTCTTTATTCTTTTTATCACAGCAGTATTCAGTTCCTTTCAGAAAAAATTGCCGAAAGAAACGATACAATGGCTTACACTTGAAGAAGCTGAAATGAAGTATAAACAGGAACCACGGCCTATTTTGGTTGATTTGTACACCGACTGGTGCGGTTGGTGCAAAGTGATGGATAAAAAAACGTACAGCAACCCTTCATTAATCAAGTACCTGAATCAGAAATTCTATGCCGTTAAATTAAATGCTGAAACAAAAAAAGATGTTACCTGGAATGGCAAAACTTACAGTTTTAATCCTGCTTATAAAACAAACGATATAGCTCTTACTCTTACAAAAGGGGAACTAGCCTACCCAACCACAGTTTTTCTTCCGGCCGATCAAAGCGGCCCCCAGCCAATTGCAGGTTATCTTGAACTGAAAGAAATGGAAATGATGATCAAATATTACGGTGAAAACAAGTACATCACGCTACCGTTTGACGAATATGCAAAAAATTTCCGGCCGTTATGGAAAAAATAGGCCCCGAAAATAAATTTTTAAAAAAAATATATTTACTTTGAACCGATGATAAGGTTTAATGGTTAATGGTAACTGATTAGCAACCTCTTTCAGCCGGAAGAGGTTTTTTTATGCCTGCGAAAATCTCACTTTCTAAAAAATCTGATTGAAATCATGCTTTTTCCTGACCAACATATGCAACCACCTTTCATACAAATTCATCTATTTGCACCGATGATAAGGTTTAATGGTTAATGGTAACTGATTAGCCGCCCCCACTTTTTCAAGTTGGGGCTTTTTTTTGCCTGTACCTGATTAACAATTCAACACCCAACCTTTTTTTTCCAGCCAACATCATTTTTAAACGGATACCTGCTTGTTTGCAATTATGGTTACATAAGTGAAGCAAGTGCTTGTAAACTTTTCCCTAAAACAAAGCATTGTGCAAAATGAATCAACCGTTGTTTTCAGTCATTCATCTGTTTGAAACACTTCCGTTGAAAAAGTTACCCAAAGATTCGCTTTTACTGAGCAGAGTTGATACCAAGTTCACTTTTTCAATTGAGCTGTTAGAGGATGTACTGAAAGAGTGCATCAGTCATTACTACATCGTTACTGTTAACGAAAACCGGCAGTGCAGGTATGAAACAAAATATTACGACAGCAATGACCTGGCATTTTATCATCACCATCATGCTGGCCATGCAAACAGGCTGAAAATCAGGCTGCGGAAATATGTTGAAACAGAAAATTATTTCCTTGAAGTAAAACACCGTACCAACAAAGGGCGTACAATGAAACCACGCATTGCCTTAACCGGCAACGAACAATTACCTTTAAAATTTTTAAACAACGAAGCCTTCCGTGAAATAAATATTACTCCCTTCAATTTGCTTCATGAATCAATACAGGTGAACTATACAAGATTAACCCTGGCTTCAAAAAAATCTGCTGAACGTGTAACTATTGATACCGGTCTTGAGTTTATAAACGGGTCAAAAAAAGTATCCATTCCTGATTTGGTTATAGCCGAAGTTAAGCAAGACAAAAGCTGTTCATCGGCATTTAAGCAGGTAATGAATACTATGCACCTGCGTAAAGGCAGCATCAGCAAATATTGTTTTGGAATCATGTCATTATACAACAATGTAAAAAAGAACAGGTTTAAAGAAAAAATCCGTCAAATTCAAAAAAGAACAAATTATCATGCAATTACTTCAGATTATTAACCAGGAAACAGCAGAAAAGGGATTCGTTTTGTTTGATAAACTCAACATCAAGTTTGCGGTCAGGCTGGCAGCAGATCTGTTAACTGTATTTATTTTAATCAGGTTCATTTATTACAGGCTTTATAAACGTTCTGACCTGTTTCTTACTTTTTTTGGTTTTAACCTTGTGATTTTCCTCATTACTTTTTTGCTGAACAAAGTGGAAATGACAATGGGTGCTGCATTTGGTTTGTTTGCAGTTTTTTCGACACTTCGTTACCGTACAGAAAATATTTCAGCAAAAGACATGACTTATTTGTTTGTGTCAATAGCAGTTGGCCTTATCATGGCCGTTAGCCGTGGAGGTTGGGACGAATTGATTTTGCTGGGACTGATTGTTATTGTAACCGTTCAGCTACTCGACGGAACATGGCTGATGCGCAGGGAACTTTCTCAAATCGTTTACTATGAAAACATTCACCTGGTGCAGGCGGGCAAAAGAAACGAACTGATAGAAGATCTGAAAAACAAAACCGGTCTTGAAATAAAAAGAGTTGATATTAACCGGTTAGACTTCCTTAAGGACTCCGCCATTCTTACCGTTTACTATTACGAAAACAAAAAACCCTGATTACTTTGAAAAAAATCACACAACTGATCCTGTTTTTCAGCATGAGCATTTCACTATCTGCTCAAACCAGTATTTCTGACCCAACCGATGTACAGGGCCGTATTGGAACCGGCTTTCAATACAATTTCAGCAAAAAAATCAAAACTGAAATTGAATACCAGGCAAGGTTTGTAAATAACCTGTCAACCTATTATGGGAGTTACGTTTCACTTGAAGGCAGCTATGACCTGACCAAAAAAGTTGCATTGATTGCCAATTACAGGCTGTCGCTCACAACAAATGGAAATGCAAACAGGTACGGAGCCGGAATAACGTATGAAACGAAGCTGTTTACTAAAATGAAACTGAATTTGAGGCCGATGGTTCAATACAAAAAATTCATTGCAGATGACGATGATGTAAGTGGAAATTCAAACTTCTTTGTTCGTACAAGACTGGAACTTGATTACTCACTTACAAAGAAAATGAATGTTTATGCATCGGTTGAGCCCTATTTTACATTTGAAACAGACGAATACCCGATAGATAATATCCGCAATACATTAGGATTGAAATACGAATACGCAAAAAACAAAAAAGTTGAAGTATATTATATCTATCGTCCTGATTTTGCAAAAAGCTATAACAGAACCTTTCATGTAATTGGTGTAAACCTTTCTTTCAAGGCCAAACGAAAATAAAAGAGTACATTTTTATTTCCCTACAACAACCGAGCTTACAAAAATGATATACATGGGGCTTGTGGGTACAAAACCCGCAGGCACATGTGTATTTTTTTCTTTTGGAACTGCTACAATTGTTTTGTTGCCGAAAGTGGCAACTTTGTAAAAATGATATTTCATCATCGTAACTCTGCCGGTAATTCTTTCATCTAAAGTATTTACGGCATCGGGCCACATACTCTCTTTTGAATAGCGGATAATTTCATCAAGCAACGCTTTATTATTGAGCTGACGGAGAATTTCTTCTTTCTCAGAATTACTGAGGTTGTAAGTTGAAAACATTTCTCCCATGTCGGTAATCATTACAGGAGAAGCTTTTTTTCCATCGAAGAAAAACTTTGAACACGATGTAAAGCTGGTAATCAAAAAGGCCAGCACGATAACAGAATAGACAGATTTCATTGAAGTAACATTTGATTGAGAAGAATTATTAAGCAAATAACCGGCGAAACAATCCATTTCAGCAAATGAATTTAGGTATTAAATGAAAACGGATAAAAAATATTTACCGGTGGTTAAAATGGCTTTTTCTCCAGCAATTTTTCCAGCACAAAGTAAGTTATGGGGCAAAATGTTGAATTTTTCTGGGTAAGATGGGGTCTTTTCAAGATCACATCTTCATCGGTGTAAGGAAAGCGCTCACAATCGGATGGACGAACATCATAAATAGAGCAATAATTATCTGAGCCGAGGAAAGGACAGGGCTTCGTCTTCACCACATAATCGCCATCTTCATCCAGCAAAAGGTATTGTTCAATAAACTCCCCTTCCTTCATCCGTAAATGCTTGCTGATACGTTTAATGTCGGGCGTTTTAAAGCGGGGCGAATAATTTTTACAGCAGTTGGCACATTGCAGGCAATCCACTTTTTCAAACGCCTCCTCATGCAGTTCGGGCAACAACTTCAGCACTTTGTTTTTATCAGCACGTTTTAAAAGACGGCTGTATTCCTTTTGCCGCTCACCCGATTTTTTCTCCCAGTTTTGTAACAAAGAATCACCCATTAAGCAAAGAAACTGAATTTTCCTGTGAAACCGTTTGCACAACCTATCCCCATGCAGCTAACACGTGTTTATTTGAATAGGTTACAAACGTAACTTTGCAGCGCTTTTATTTTACCTGTTCTTTTATTCTCAAAAGAACTCCTGAATGATCCCGAATAAAGAAAATAATATGAATCTTTTTGAAACTCAACAGAACGAATTTGTAAAAAGGCACATCGGAACAATTGGAAGCGAAGAAGCTATGCTCGGTGCTATGAAACTAATCAGTGTGGATGAACTGGTTGATAAAACCGTTCCCTCATCTATCCGTAAAGCAGAGCCACTGCATTTACCTGCAGCAATGGACGAAGCCAGCCTGCTTGCACACCTGAAAGAAATTTCACTGCAGAACAAACTCTTCAAAAACTATATTGGCCAGGGATATTATGATACGATTACGCCCAGTGTTATTCTCCGTAATATTTTCGAAAACCCGGGTTGGTACACACAGTACACGCCTTACCAGGCAGAAATTTCGCAGGGACGTTTGGAAAGTTTACTCAACTTCCAGACAATGGTTTCTGATCTTACAGCTTTACCCATCGCCAACGCTTCTTTGCTGGATGAAGCAACTGCTGCTGCCGAAGCTATGAACATGTTCTTCCACACAGTAAATAAAAGCGATACCATCAATGCTCCTAAGTTTTTTGTTGATGAAGAAGTATTTCCTCAAACAAAAGATGTGGTTGTAACCCGTGCACAACCGCTGGGAATTGAAGTGGTATTTGGTGATTATAAAACAGCAACCATCGATTCAACTTATTTTGGTGCACTGATTCAATACCCCAACAATGTTGGCGCTGTTGAAGATTACCGCTCTTTTATTGATAATGTACATACAGCCGGTGCATATGTTGCCATGGCAACCGATTTGCTGGCACTTGCATTGTTAACTCCTCCCGGCGAACTGGGAGCTGATGCTGCTTTTGGTTCTGCACAGCGTTTTGGTGTGCCGCTTGGTTATGGCGGACCGCATGCTGCATTCTTCAGCACAAAAGATGAATTTAAACGCACCATCCCCGGTCGTATTATTGGTGTAAGTGTGGATGCACAAAACAACCGTGCATTACGTATGGCGCTGCAAACAAGAGAGCAGCACATCAAACGTGAAAAAGCAACTTCAAATATCTGTACTGCACAGGCATTGCTGGCTAATATGGCTGCAATGTATGCCGTATATCATGGTCCCGATGGAATCAAAGCAATCGCTTCAAGAGTGGCATTACTTGCACAAACTGTTGCTGAAGCTTTAAAGCAAAGAGGTTTTGAACTGGTAAGTGATTTTTACTTCGATACCATTGCGGTTAAAGTAAATGATGTTGCAGCGGTTAAAGCAAAAGCCGAGCGCCAGCAAATCAATCTTCGTTATTTCAGCAATGTTGTTGCTATTTCAATTGATGAAACAACAAACACAACCGATCTGTTTGATCTCATCAACTGTTTTGTAAACGATATAGATCCGGTTGATTTCACTGTTGATGAAGAAGCAGCTCTTGAACATATCCCTGCTGCATTGAAAAGAGAGAGCAGCTATTTAACGCACCCCAACTTCAACAGCTATCACAGCGAGAGCCAGATGATGCGTTACATCAAGCAACTCGAAAACAAAGATCTTTCGCTCAACACATCCATGATTTCATTAGGTAGCTGCACCATGAAACTGAATGCAGCAACACAAATGATTCCTTTAAGCTGGGCACACTGGAACAGGCTGCATCCTTTTGCACCTGCCGGCCAGGTAACAGGTTACGGACAGATTGTTGATGAGCTTTCACAATACCTCTGCGAAATCACCGGCTTTGATGCCTGCAGCATGCAACCTAACAGTGGTGCACAGGGCGAGTATGCCGGTTTATTAACCATCCGCAATTATCACCTTGCTAACGGTAACCCTCATCGCAATGTCATCCTTATTCCAATTTCAGCACATGGCACCAACCCTGCAAGTGCAGTAATGGCTGGTATGAAAGTGGTGGTGGTAAAAGCATTGGAAAGCGGTTATATTGATGTGGCCGATTTCAAAGCAAAAGCAGAACAATACAGCGCTACACTGGCAGGTACCATGATTACTTACCCAAGTACTTATGGCATCTTTGAAGAAAGCGTAAAAGAAATCTGTGCAATTGTACACCAGCACGGCGGACAAGTGTACATGGATGGTGCAAACATGAATGCACAGGTAGGCTTAACATCTCCCGGTTTAATTGGTGCCGATGTTTGTCACCTCAACCTGCATAAAACATTTGCAATTCCACATGGTGGTGGTGGCCCTGGCATGGGACCAATTTGTGTAAAAGCACATCTTGCAAAACATTTACCAGGTCATACGTCAGTGGATGCCACTCACGACTCACAACTCACGCCTCACGGGGCTGTTTCCGCAGCTCCCTTTGGTTCTGCATCTATCCTGCTCATCAGTTATGCATACATCCGCTTACTTGGACCAGCCGGTTTAAGAAAAGCAACTGAATACGCCATTCTCAATGCCAACTACATGAAGGCAAGACTGGAAAAAGATTTCGATATTCTTTACACAGGTTCTAACGGTACATGTGCACATGAATTTATTGTAGAGCTTCGTCCGTTTAAACACACAGCAGGCATTGAAGCCGAAGATGTGGCCAAACGTTTAATGGATTATGGCTTCCACGCTCCTACCATGAGTTTCCCTGTGCCCGGCACCATTATGATTGAGCCAACAGAAAGCGAAGACAAAGCTGAGCTCGACCGTTTCTGCGATGCATTGCTGAGCATAAGAGAAGAAATAAGAGCAATTGAAGAAGGCAAAGCCGATAAAGCCGATAACCCGCTCAAACATGCACCGCATACACAGTTTGTTGTTACTGCCGATGATTGGAAACATGCATACAGCAGGCAGCAGGCAGCATACCCGCTGAGTTATGTTGCAGCCAATAAATTCTGGCCAAGTGTAAGCCGCATTAACAATACCTACGGCGACAGAAATTTAATCTGCACCTGCGAACCCGTTAGCAGTTATGCAGAAGAAACGGTATAACTAAACCCTGAAGGTTTCCAAAACCTTCAGGTGTTTTTGATCACGAATAAAAAACCCCGGCGAGCTTTGCACGCCGGGGTTTTTATGTTGCAGAAGTTTGTGCTGCTATTAAGCTGTTGTTGCGTCGCACTCTTGTACGTTTGGTAATTCTATGTAACAAGAACTGAAAACTTATCATAGTCTCAACAAACGAATCAGTAACTTTCTGAAAAATTACTAAAGATAATTTATAATAACAAAGACGATATGCTAAAGCGCCTTTCAAGACAATTATTCATATACCACATCATTATTATCCTTATTCTGGTCACCTGCAGGAATAAAAACAATCTAACAATTTCAGTCAACAGCGGCAACATGGAAAATACGCTCATGAAAGGACATGAATACATTTTTCAAAAGAAAAAGATTATAAAATTGGTGATATCGTTGCTATACGAAATATCGACTTCATAGATAAAGTTGAAAAAACATCAATTTTCAGAATCATTGCAAAAAAGGGAGATACAATTCAGTTTAAGAATGGAATCCCGTATGTAAATAACATCCAGTTTATTCTTCCCAAAACCAGCAAACGTTTTTATTTAGCTCAATCAAAAGACCTTTTGAATATTGAAGTAACAAACTTCCAGGTTATTTACAGAACTAAGGATAGTACCATTCTGAACTTATCATTTGATGAAAAGAAGAAACTGGAAAAAAGAATCATGTTGAAAGAATATGCATTAGACAAGTTTGTTGAAAATTCATTCATAAAATTCAAATGCTGTCAAAATCACGACTTTTTTGGACCTGTACATCTGCCTGAAAAAATCACTAATTCAGATTCAGTTATTGTATTGCATAAAGGAAAATGGACTCAGGATTTAGAGCAGGAAGAACTGTTTTTTGTTATTGGTGATAATGTTCAGGATGCAATTGATTCAAGATATATCGGGCTAGTACCAGCATCTTATGTTCTGGGAAAACTTAAGTAACGTTTGGCATCAGGTCAGGAGACCTGCGCCAATGAACAATTATAGCAGTGAAGAAAAAAATCAGTGCAAATCTGTCGCATCCGTTTAATCTGTGTTTCTATCTCAATCCTGTTCACACATCTTTTTCAAAATACGTAACCGAACCTCCCACCCACTCTTTGTCTTTGTTGTAACGCACACCAATCATTTTTCCTTTGCTCAACCTTGCAAGGTTAATGGCGGCATGTGGGCGTGCATCGCCATCAGGCCACACATACATCATCCGTATTTCAACTTTGGCAGGCACATCCGGCGTTTCCACCACATCGGCATACCTTACTTTACGCTGCAGAATATAATTTTCAGGATCATTAATGGCATCAATATCCTGCTGTGTAACATCAATCAGCACACCCTGTCCGGCAAATGAAAACAAAGGCTTCAGCACATAGTTTTCCAAACCATCGGGCAGTTGTTTTACTTCATTTAAGAAAAATGTTTCCGGTACATAAGGATGCTGAATAAACGGAAGTGTAAACTTGCTGATGCGGTAAAACCAGTTGGGATGTGGCAGCCACTCCACATCAAGATCAGCAGTGATATCAACAATATCGCCCAGAGAATCTTTCTGTGCATTGAGGTCATCAAAAATCACACGGTTGTAAATACGTTTGATTTCTGTTTTCACAGCATTACGCATGTAATAGAGTTTTCTTCCTTCACGTATCAGTTTGGTAATGCACAGCACTTCAATACCTGTATAATCTTTTGTGCAGGAAAAATCAATTCTTGTTTTTTGTTCTTCAGGTTTTATTTCAAGCAGAATTACATTTTCTGTTGCATGATGTCCCACAATGAGTTTACGCAGCATGTCAATGTAGGTTTGTTTGGTATAACCGTTGAGATACTGCGAATAGTTTCCAGGAATGGAAAAATGCCGCTCAATAATTTCGGGGTAATAAGCCTGGAAACCAAATAAGGTTGGAAAGCCCTGCATTTCGATGAGTTGAGGTTCCAGTTCGTCTTTTTCATTGATGCAGACACCAAAATCAAATGCAATCATGTGTGCATGATCATTTTCGTTGGGAACCTTTTCGCCTGCAGGTATTGCCCTGTCGGTTAGTTTTATAAATTCTGGAGCACAGATCACATCAATAATTGATTCGCATACATCAAGCAGCTTATCCCTGAACTGTTTATCTGCAAACACTGGTGTTTCACAAACCTTGAATTCAATATCGCCGGGATGATAACTGTGCAGTTCATTTAAAAATGCATCATACTTCTCTTTTGTAAACTGCTGATTAAATGCTTTGCGGAGAGATGGAACCATATAGAAAATTTTCTTTCTAAAAATATCTGTTTTCGGGGACAAATGAAATTTGGATTTTTTGAACCACAGAGACACGGAGGTCACGGAGTTTTTTGCCACAGATGAACGAATGTTTTTTCTTTCGGACTTTCTGACTTACTGTCTTTCCGTCTATAATGCATTAACCTCTGCCGTTGAAAAAACAGCATTGTACAGGAAGTTGGGCAGTATGTGCGAATAGGTGTACAGAATTTTATCCGGGTCTTCCAGGTGTTCAATCATGCTCTGCCATTTTTCAAAACCGTAGTTTTCAATCACAGTTTTTTTTCTGTCTTCTGTTTGCAGGTACATACTCATACCCAATGCATCAGCTTCCGGATGGAACTGTGTGCCGATCATATGATCATTAAAGCGGATTGCCATTACAGCTCTTTCCAGCGCCACATGCGGACGTTCTTTTTCAATACACAACAATCTTGCGCCAAGTTCTTTGAGCCGTTTATGATCGGGTTGAATAACCTGGTAATCCCGGCTGTCAACTGCATAAAACGGATCTTTAAGATTGTTGAGAATTGCTTCATCACCCGAACCGGAAATTAAATGCACAGGAAAAACGCCAAAGGCTGTTGACTTTCGTTTGCACACATTGCCTATTTCAAAAAAGCGGCAGGCAAGCTGGTATGAATGGCAGATGAAGAAAACATTTTTCTTTTGCCCGTTGAGCGGATTATCATTCCATGTTTTTACAGAAGTAATCCAGTTAAAGTAAAGTTTTTCCCAATCTGTTCCCTCGCTCTCCAACGGACTTCCGGGACCGCCTGATGAAATGAAAATATCGTAAGCTGAAAGTTCGGGTACTTCGTTTTTTAAACGCACATCAAACTCATCCCATTCAAGATTGAGAGAATGTTCATCAGCAAACTGGTTGAGAATTTCACGAAGACAACGCATACCCTGGTTGGGAGCCCCCTCGTACAAATCAAGTATTGCTACACGTATTTGTTTCGTTTTCACACTGCGCATGGCGGCAAAAGTATTGAAAATGCCTGTATAAACAGCCCGTCTATATTCACGTATGTGAAAACAAAAAATCCTGCTCACGCAGGATTTTTCACCGAATATCTTTATCTGTATTTATAAGCTGTTTAAAAAAGACTGGATTGCCGGCATTGTTGTAAGCTCCGGTTTGATGAATACTGCAGTTGTTGGTGAAATTTTTTCTGCCTTTACACCAAGGTAATAAGAGCCTCCTACTTTTGAAATGCTTATAAATTTCACATCTGGTCCCGGAGGAATATTAGGGAATGAAAAATACCTGCCGGTTGAATTACCACTCAGCTGCACCACAGTCTTGTAATTATTAAACACAACATATACTGCAGTATTTGCATTGGAAAACAAATTGGGCAAATAAGCTTTTACTTCCACACGTGCATTTATTGAGTCTAACAAAGGTCTGTCAACATTGATCCAGCCGGTTTTATATGTTTCAACAGCATAGCCTTTAAAAGTGGATGAATCCCACACTTTAACCAACGACTGATCTGTAGCCAGCAACCAACTGAAATCAAGAGAGTTTGTAATTACAGGAGAATTTCCATAGAACACTCTCATATTGCTTTTGGGCTCGCTGTCTTTATATTTTATTGTAATTTTTTTATAATCGGCAAGCGTTACAACCTGGTTGTTTGATGTAAGTTTTATATGAATTGCCCCACCCGATTCAAGTGGCAAACGATTGTAAACCGTAGGAATGCCATAACGGATAAAATCGCCTTTTTTCTGCACTAGAATATATTCAGTTTTCACTGTTCCCGAAGTTGCGGTGCCGCTAACTGTTAAACTGTTTTTTGGAAAAATGAATTGCACTCCTGCATTGGTTGAAAGCAATGTATCGGCACTGTTAAATGTAGTTGTTGATAAGCTTCCTTCCAGTTGCTTTGATAAAATAAGCACCTGGTTGCTTGCCGTAACATTTGCAGTCCACGCACTGTCGAGTTGCTGCCCGGCATCGGGCACAAACACATTTGTATCTCTTTTGCAGGAGGCAAAACCGAAGATGATTAAAAGAATACTATAAATTAATTTTTTCATATAAATGTTTAAAGGTGCTTTCCCGGTATTGTATATCCGTATTTATTTGATTCAGGTATTACCTGTAACGCTGCCTTTCATTATGCAAATTATACCTGATGCCGAGTTGCATCCCTGAAACAGAATAACGCTGCACAACAAAAGCTGAGCTTTGCGTAACCGGTCTGAAATTGTAGCGGAAATATGGTTCAGCAAACAACTGCATCCTGCTGCCCATTGGTTTGTAAATTGAAAGACTTGCAAACACCCCAACCCCAATATTACTGCGCCAGTTATTTGGTCCGTTACCTTTTGATGTTGAAATCTGAACAGGTGAATAAGCAGTATCCAGCACTTTTCCCCTGTAAAATGATGTGATATTAAATACCGGACCGGCATTAACCGAAAAGCTCAGGATTTCCGGATTGCCGAATTCATACGAAAAGATAACCGGAATATCAATAAACCTGTAACGGTTATAAGTTGTAATATAGCGTGTTCCCGTTTGCTCAAAATAAGAGGTATCCCTGATGAATAATGTATCGCCGGGAGCCCGTATAACAGTTCGTATGGTAATGATCTGTGTTAACTGCTTTTCGTTGTAATTAATTGTGCGCAAACGTTCATTTATCTGTGAGTAATTAACGCCGCCTTTTACTAAAAACTTCTCACCAATATTTTTTGCAATTCGTATTCCGGCACTAAAACCATTCCTGTTATCTTCACTTGAACGACGTTGACTGACGTAGTTATTATAAAGCGAAGTGTTGGAAAATGAACGCATGGTATAGTCGGGTGAACCATAAACTTCAATATAAAGATCATTTCGTCTTGGACCGTTAATTGTGGGACAACCGGGATGATTTACCGGAAACGGAATTGAAGCCGGTTTCAGGCTTCCTGCAGCAAATTTCTTCATTGCCATCGTCACATCAAGTTGCCGGTATTGCGGATGAAGTGTTTGATCAGTTGCCGGCTGATCATCTGCAATATCAGTATTCACTTCCTGGTTGCTTATTTGGATACCCGCTTTTTGTTTTGACAAACGTGTAAAAGACTGTTGTTTGCGGACTTTATTTTTTACAGAATTGTTATTATCATTTATGCCGATAGAAGTTGTTTTTAAAACTGCCTGGCCAACAGGTAAAGCAGATTTGCTTTCATCGCCTTTTGAATGTATAACTGATGCTTGTTGATTTTTTCCGGATGTTTGATCTGGTTCTGATACCTGATTGCCCACAGGGGCAATTGACTGAATACCTGGTTTTGTTTGTTGGTTATTAATACCTGTTTTATTTTGCTGAGATACAGCTGAAGATTCCAGATTAATGTTTGCAGTTTCTCCTTTGCTCACTTGTCTTGTTACAAAGTATCCAATACCGGCAACTGTGAACAGCAAAATGCCGGTTAATAAAAACCTTCTGAAAAAGAAAAAGCCTTTCCTGTCGTCTTTTTCTTTTTCCCGTATGCGTTGCCATACGTTCATAGGTGCGCCGGAGTCGTAATGCTCCAGTTGCCCTTTTACAAATTCATCAAATAATTTATCTGTCATACCGCAATGCTTTTTTGCATTTTGAGAATTTCGTTTTGTAAGTATCTTCTTGCCTTCACTAATTGTGATCTGGAAGTGCTGTCTTTGATGTTGAGCATTGCTGCTATCTCTTCATGGCTGTAGCCTTCAATAATATGCAGGTTAAAAACCACTTTGTAACCTTCCGGCAAAGCATGAATCAGTTTCATCAGTTCAGCTTCGTTCAAATGGTTGTATGCAGATGGTTCCATTTCGCCTGAATAATTTGATTCAGGTTTTACTTCATCAAACTTCAGTTTTTTCTTCTGGCAGCATTTTAAAGCAGTGTTTACAACAATCCGCCTTATCCATCCTTCAAACGAACCTTCAAATTTGAACTGCGAAATATTTTTGTACACTTTTATGAATGCATCCTGCAAAATGTCTTCTGCCTCCATTCTGTCTGTGGCATAGCGCAGGCAAACGGTCAGCATCTTACCTGCAAACCGCTCAAAGAGCTGCTGCTGGCATTGCGCATCATTTTTAATGCAGCCATGAATCAGTTGGTGGTCAGTCAATATCAGAAGTAGGTGGTTAATTTTTATTAATAGACTCTCTGCACACCCGTAACCGCTGCCTGGAATAAAGTTTTTCTTAATGCAAAAAGGGCAGCATATACGCTACCCTCCTGAATTATTTATCTTGGGTTTACATTCCCATGTCCATTTTTTTCTGCTTAAGGCTGTTCAGCGAAGGATCCATTTCAATTGCCTTATCGCATAAGGCCATCCCTTTGTCTTTTGACCCATTTTCTGGTAACACATTCCAATCATGTACAAAGCCCGTGCATTTTTATTATCTACCTGCAGCACCTGGTCCCAATTATTGATGGCATCCTGGTAAAGTCCGCCTTTGTATTGCGATTCGGCCAGCACATACCGAACGGAAATGCTGCCCGGTCTTTTATCAATTGATTTTTGAAGCATTTCTGTTGACTTCTGGAAATTGCCAAGATTCATATAACAATAAGCAACGCTTTCAAAATATTCGGCGCTTTGCGGCCATCCTCTTTGAGCTGCCAGTTCAAATGTGGCTATAGCATTTTTATCATCAGGAATAGCATAATATACCATTGCCATTTCATAAACGTACCGGGCATTTTTGGTATCGGTATCTGCAGCCTTCTGATAGTAAGGTATTGCTTGTTTATACCGCTCCATTTCCAGGTAACTACGGCCAATTGTATAATATAAATTGGCATTTGTGGTATCTGTTTCTGCAGCATATAACAACCGGTTAATGGCCTGTGGATAGTTTTCCAGATAATAATTACAAATGCCGGCTACATAGTGCATGGGTTTATCTCTGTGCAGTTTTTCCCATTTTTCTACAAAACCTAATGCATCCTGGTAACGGCCAAGATTAAAATATAAATTAGCTAACTGCTGAAAAGTTGATTCGTTATTCGGCTCCAGTTTGTGCCATCTTGTAAACGCTTCTACAGCCTGGCGGTAGTTTTTACTTTCAAGGCCCCATTCACCCATTGCTTTTAAGGCTTCAATATTGGTTGTATCGTATTGCACAGCTTTTTCAAAAAGATTCATGGCTAACTGAATACGACGCTCCTGTTTGGCAAGTAAGGCCCTTTGTAAAACAGCATTTGAACTGTCACGGTTTTGCGACAATGCTTTAAATGATGTAAATAAAATGAGTGCTGAAAGAATGTACCAGCTTTTCATGGACTTAAATTTTGGATTACTGTAAAAGTAACAATTTTCCGAACATGAACAAACGTAGTTTTACTTTTGAAATTGATTCTAAATAGTTACCCCGATTTTACTTAAGGAAAACAGCCCCAAGTGGCGGCAAATTCAGGTTCAGTTCGTACCACTTGTTCTGCCCGTCAACTACCCGTACCTGTATTTCAGGGTTAAATACATCACCCGTGCCCCAAAATTTCTCATCGTTGCTGTTGAATATTTCCTTCCAGTTTTGCTTGTTCTGTACATGCACTTTAAAATCATTCCGCACAACCGGCGTCATATTCAGAACAACCAGCACATCATCATCTTCATTTTTACCTTTGCGTTTGTACACCATCACTGATTCACTTCTGTGGTTGAGATCAACCCACTCAAACCCGAACTGGTTAAACTGGTTTTGATATAAAGCAGGTTCAGTTTTCAGCAAATGGCATAATTCTTTTACACATTCTTTCATACCGTGGTGCGATGCATGCTGCAGCAGGTTCCACTGCAGTTCACTTTTGTAATTCCATTCGTTTGTGGCACCAAACTCATTGCCCATGAACAGTAATTTGCCTCCCGGATGTGAAAACATATAACTGTACATTAAACGCAGGTTCGCAAATTTCTGCCATTCATCGCCCGGCATTTTGTAAAGCATCGGGCTTTTGCCATGTACCACTTCATCATGACTTAACGGAAGCATAAAATTTTCATCATAATAATACATCATACTGAAGGTAAACTGGTCCTGCTGGTGTTGCCTGTACACCGGATCCTGTTTGAAATATTTCAGTGTATCGTGCATCCATCCCATCATCCATTTCATACCAAAGCCAAGACCATCGGCATAAGTTGGTTTACTTACACCCGGCCAGTCGGTTGCTTCTTCTGCAATGGTTTGTGTATCGGGAAAATCCCTGAAAATTGTTTCGTTCAGATCTTTGATGAATGCAATGGCTTCAAGATTTCCATCACCACCATGTTCATTGGGCTCCCACTGTCCTGCTGTTCTTGAATAGTTGAGCTTAAGCATGGATGAAACCGCATCAACCCGCAGCCCATCCACATGGTATTTCTTAAGCCAGAACATTGCACTGCTGATGAGGAATGACTTTACTTCGCCACGTTTGTAATTGAAAATATAGCTGTTCCAGTCGGGGTGATAACCTTTACGCATATCTGCATATTCATAGGTATGTGTACCATCAAACATAAACAGACCATGTGCATCATAAGGAAAATGAGAAGGTACCCAATCAAGTATCACTCCTATTCCCTCATTATGAAAAGCTTCCACCAGCTGCATAAACTGCTGTGGAGTTCCATACCTTGATGTAGCTGCAAAATAACCTGTACCCTGGTAACCCCAGCTTCCATCGAAAGGGTGCTCCATAACCGGCATCAGTTCAATATGAGTAAAGCCCATTTCCTTTACATAAGGCACAAGGTTTTCACGAAAGAAATCATAGGTATTGTACACTTCTTCATTGAATCTGTCGGGCCTCATCCAGCTTGCCAGGTGAACTTCATACACACTCCAAGGTGCATCAAGTTTATTGTGTTCTTTTCTTTTCTTCATCCACATTTCATCTTTCCACTCATAATCCAAAGCCCATGTACGTGATGCGGTATTGGGCCTTACTTCCCAGTAGTTGGCATAAGGATCACCTTTATCCAACTTCTGACCAGCATATCCATGAATGTGATATTTATACGATTGCCCCTGTTCAATACCGGGAATAAATCCTTCCCAGATACCAGAGTTATCGAGCCGCACAAATAATGAATGCGATTCTTTATTCCAGTTGTTGAAACTTCCAAAAACAGAAACAAATGTTGCATTGGGAGCCCAAACAGCAAAGTAGTACCCTTTTATACCGTTTACTTCCATCAGGTGAGAGCCAAACAATTCATAACACCTGTAGTTTGTACCATTTTGAAAATTAGAAATATCATCACCTTCGAAACGTGAATAATTCCAAACAGTTTTTGTTGTATCAATAAAATGATAGTCTTCGTAACGCCTGAGTTCTGGTGAAGATTCCTGATTCATGTATAACAGTTTAGGTTTTATTCAAAGCCGGAGTTAGTATATGGCTTTGCATTTATTTAAAAGTAAAGTAAAAAACATCAATAACTCATATTCATTATCAGCAATTCAAATAAAAAGAGAACAGATGCAACTTATTTTCAAATAAAATATTTTCTTAAATTATTCTTAAAACCTACGAACGGTTCGTAGACGTAAACTAAAGTCCCGATGTTTGCGTTATTGAGGACTTATTTGAGAAAATTGATCACCCTGTGTTTCGCATCACGCACGAATCACAGTTATAAACCAAATACATGCAAAAAACTATTTCTGCTATTCTATGCACCTGCATTGCATTTCTCTTTTCGTTTCAGCAAAGCCAGGCACAATCAGGTTTTAAAGGAACTGTAAAAGACAGTTCTGAAAACAAGATGCTCAGGAATGCAGTCATCAGTTTGCTGAAACCTGCCGATTCGGTTTTGGTAAAATTTACACGATCAGCCGACAACGGCACTTTTTCATTGGAAAAGATTGTTCCGGGGAAATACATTCTTGAAGTGTCGTACCCCGGTTATGCTACCTTTTCGGATTTTGTTGAAAGTAAAACCGGCGAAATAACTGATCTAAATTTCATCCATATTATTCCAAAAGCAAAACTGCTGGAAGAAATCGTTATTCAGCAAAAAGTGGCGGCCATTCGCATAAAGGGCGACACAACGGAATTTAAAGCAGACAGTTTTAAAGTAGGCCCCAATGCCAACGTACAGGAACTGTTAAAAAGATTACCCGGATTACAGGTAAACTCAAAAGGTGAAATAACAGCGCAGGGGCAAAAAGTTGAAAAGGTATTGGTTGATGGTGAAGAATTTTTTAGTGATGACCCTGCAGTAGTAACTCAAAACCTACGGGCAGATGTGGTTGACAAAGTTCAGGTATTTGATAAAAAAAGTGAACAGGCTGAGTTTACAGGAGTTGATGACGGAGAGAAAAAGAAAACAATTAACCTTGAATTAAAAGAAGATAAAAAGAAAGGCTTTTTTGGAAAAATTGAAGCGGGAAGTGACTTTGACAAATACCGAAATGGAAAGGCCATGATTAACTCCTTTAAGAAAAAACAAAAGATTGCAGCTTATGTTACACACAACAACACAAGTTTTGAAGGACTGAACTGGAATGAACGGCGCAATTATGGATCGGATGACAACATGAATGTTGAAGTAACAGAAGATGGTGGAATGATGATCTGGAGCCGGGGCGATGAATTCAGTTACGGAAATGGTATTCCCGAATCAACCACAGCAGGATTGGGTTATGCAAACAAATGGAATAAAGATAAAAACAGCTTCAGTGGTAATTACCAGTTTAACGATCAAAGTGTACATGGCCGCAACACATCTTTTACCAAAACAATTTTACCAACCGGAAGCTTCAGCAACAGCTCTGTTGAAAACTTCAAAACATCGGGCCGGAGAAATAAACTCAATGGCATTTATGAGTGGAAGATTGATTCAAACAATACAATCAAATTCAAAGCAAACGGATCTGTCATCAACCGCACCAGGTATAACAACTATGAAGGTTTTTCAGAAAGTGAAGGCAGCAAACCCATTAACAATATAACACGTACCATCAGCAGCAATAACGAAAGCAAAGACTTTACCTCTGAATTAAGCTGGAAAAAACGCTTCAAAAAACAGGGAAGAACATTCAGCTACACCGGCAACTGGAGTAACAATAGTGCTGATGGTACCGGATTCCTGAATTCAACCACCAACTATTTTGATACAAACGAACAAATTTCCAAAACACAGGTTACAGATCAGAAGAAAACAAACAACACAATAAATACCGTGTTCCAAAACAAATTAATCTTTACCGAATCTCTTACAAAAAAACTGTTTCTGGAACTGAGTTACAAAAACAGTTTTAATAATAATAATGCAGAAAGTAACACACTGGAAAAACCTGCAGCATCAACGCAATACAATTCAAAAGTTGATTCACTGAGTAATCACTTCCGTTACAAAGCAACTGATCATACAGGAGGTATATCGTTCCGTTTCACTGAAAAAAAATATTCATTCAGCATAGGAACACAAATCGGACGTACGGGCTTTAAACTTAAGGAGCTGAATAAGGGATATAAAAACAGCAGGGTATTTACAAGGCTTTTACCAACAGCCAGTATCAAATACACTCCTAAAAAGCAAAGATCAATTACGTTAAACTATAATGGCAGTACACAAAACCCAACACTTCAGCAGATAAATCCGATTATTGATAATATTGATCCGCTGAACATTTCAATTGGTAATGCAAATCTGAAGCAGGCGTTCCGTCATAATTTTTCTTTCCAGGTTAGTGACTTTAAAATTATTAAAAGCAAGAACTTTTATTTCTCAGGTAATTACTCATTTACCAACAATGCCATCACCAATTCAAGCCAGATAGATTCGGGAAAAACAGTTAACCAGAAAGTAAATGTAAATGGAAATTACGACGGAAATTTCTGGACCATGTATGGATTTGAAATTGCACCTTCCTTAAACTTAAATATCAATTCCAGCGGAAACACCAGCCGCCATATAAATTTTGTAAACGGCATAAAGAATTTTAATACTTATTACAGAATTGGCCTTGGCATTGGTATGGGGATGTGGAATGACAAATGGATCAACTTCAATTTCAACCTTGAGCCTTCACTGAATTATTCAAAATCAACCATCAGCACAAATACAACTAAATACTGGAGTTTAAATTGCTACCCCTACACCTCTATGAAGTTCAAAAGAAAAAGCTCTATTTTGACCTGGAAGGGGATATAAACATCTACCAGAAAAATGAAATTTTTAAAACACAGCAAAATATTGCAGTTATAAATGCATCTGTAAGAAAAGGCTTCACTAAAAAAGAAGCATTTGAGGTAAAGCTATCAGTATTTGATTTGTTTAATCAAAACAGTTCAGTGCAACGTAACATCAACAGTAACTTTATTTCAGAAAACACATTCCAGAATATCAAACGCTACTGGTTGCTCTCCCTTATCTGGAACTTTACTAAAAACGGCAAACCTGTAAACTTTTAATTATGACCAGAATATTCTTTTTATTTATACTCAGTTGTTTATTCACTCCTGCATTTTCACAGGTAAAATTCATCAGTTCGGGGCATATTGAATTTGAGAAAAGAATGAACCAGTACTCGTTTTATGATAAAGAAGATGAAGAAAGCATCTGGATTCAGGAACAGAAAAAAATCTTTCCTAAAATGGTATCAGATATTTATTCACTTGATTTCACTGAAAACAAAACAGTATATAAACTTGCTAAAGAAAATACTGATAACAAATATGTGTGGGGGCGAAAACCCAGCGAAAATGACCTGAACATTCATGACCTGAAAAACAACACCGTCTCAATTCAGCGTGATGTATTTGAGCAAACATATCTTGTTAAAGACAGCATGCAGAAATATGAATGGAAAATCTCCAGCGAAACACGAACAATAGCTGGTTTTGAATGCAGGAAGGCAGTAACAAAAATCTGCGACTCGGTTTATATCGTTGCCTTTTATACTGAAGAAATTGCAGTAAGCAGCGGACCAGAAAGCTTTGGCGGTTTACCCGGAATGATTCTTGGTTTGGCAGTACCCCGTTTGCAAATTACATGGTTTGCTACAAAAGTTGATTTAAAAGAACCTTCAGAAGTAATGCTCAATCCAAAACAAAAAGGAAAAGCAGTAACATGGGGTGCCTATGAAAAGGATTTAAACAAAGCCATGAAGGACTGGGGTAAGTACGGAGCAAAAGTTACATGGACGTTTTTGCTTTGATACCAACTTCAGATTACAGAATCCTGCTGATGCTTTGCCACAAAAGCTCAGCAGTTTTTTCCCAGGTAAACAATGCTTTTCGTTGTTTACCTTTTTCAATTAGAGACAACCTGAGTTCATGATCATTCACCACTCTGATCATGGCATCTTTAATTTCAGTTGTATTTTCAGGATCAACCAATATTGCCGCATCACCCGTTACTTCCGGAACCGAAGTAACATTTGATGCAATTACAGGCACATTACATTGCATTGCTTCAATAACCGGAATCCCAAACCCTTCAAAGAACGGAACAAACACAAGGCAAAGAGCTGAAGCAAGAACATTGTTTAATTCATCATCACCAAGTCTGCCGGTGAAAATAATATCACTGCCAAATTGAAGTTGTTGTTTAAGTTCAACCAGTTCGTCTGTTTTATACATGCTCCAACCCACAATCAACAGCTTCATTTTGTCGCCCGATTCTTTTTTATAAAGATCGAATGCTTTCATTAACCCAAGCACATTCTTCCTTGGGCTTAATGTTCCCACAAATACAAAATACGGCTGACCATCGGCAAACTGTCTTCTGGTTAATTCAACAGTTGCTGCATCAACAGGGTGATAAAATGAGTTAACACCACAATAAACCACATCAACTTTGTTTTCATCAATAGTATACGATGAACAGATATCTTGTTTACTATATGCTGAAACAGTAGCAATACCAGCAGCTTTCTTTGCATATTTAGGAAAGAAATAGTTGTAATATTTCCTGTTGCTGAATTTCAGGTCCTTTGGTTTGTGAAGAAAGTTGATGTCGTGAATAACGCCGAATTGCTTTCCTTTCCACCCAAGACATAAAATACCATCAGGCGAAAAGAACAGATCAGGTTTTTCTTTGTTGAGGAAACGCTTCACACTCCACTCAAACCAGATTATGTTAAGCAAAGCATGTTTTGCCGGGGGAAACAGCACATGTGAATGTACATTTTCGCCAAAGATGAAGGATTCATCAATTTCAGAATCAAACAAAAAATGAAACTCAATCTGTGGGTTCTTCTGAACAATATACTTCAGTGTATTGTAGGTAAACCATCCAATACCATCCATTTTGTTTTTGCGTAATAATCTTGTATTGACAGCTATTTTCAATTTCCAAAATTTTGATTGCTTTAAAGTAACCTTCTACCCTATCTCCCTTTAAGCAAAATAAAACTAAATTTGGTCATCAGTAGCATTTATAAAACTGATCTTACAAAAGCATTTTAAACGTAAATGTTTTACATAAGCAGTATTTGCTAACTCACAATGTTAATGCCAATACAACTCTTTTAAATCAACAGTAGCAGATTCAGCAAGTTCCAGTATAATAATAAAACTGATACTTGAAAAGAATTCTTCTTTCACTTTTTGATTTTCAGTTTGCCAAATTCATCACGATAATAGTCACGTATCCCCTTAATAGTAAAATAAATTACTTTAAAGCCTTGGCCCGAATATAAAAAACTATTTTTTACCCGATTTATGGTTACTTTTTTATTGGCTCTCATTTCCTGAGGGAAATATTTCTTGTATTGGTTATAGGTATAAAGAAAATTGCGGACAATATAATAAATCCTGATTGGCTGATGAATATTACGTTCAACTTTGGGCCCAACATGCCAGTTGCGTACAATTAAATTTTTCCCAAGTGCATGATTCATTAGAACACTTCTCAGCATTAAAACACGAAAATTATTCAAACGAAGCCGGTAACAAAAATCTGTATCGACCTCATCTATAAAAAGCTTTTCATCAAATAAACCGATTTTTTTACAGGCCTTTAAACTAATAAGAGATCCAGATGTAATTACATGAGGGGCATCATGAACCTGGCATTCCGAAACCTCTGAATACAGTTTTTTTTCAACTGATGGACCAATAACCCCGAAATCATTGCAGACAAGAAGGTTTCTTAAACAAAAAAGATATTTTTCGAATTGGTTAGTATCAAAATATGAGTCTTGATCCATTAACAGCATCCATTCAAAGCCAAGATCACATGCCTTTTCAACAGCTATATTTAAAGCCTTGGCAATTCCAGTGTTCACTCCATAAGATATATAAATGCATTCAGGCAGTTCTTTAAACTTCGAAGTAATTTCTTCTAATGGCACATCAGAATTATCAAAAACAATTGCTTTATCAACCTTAGAATAATAGGATAAAAAGTTATTATAAACTTCTATTCCTGGATTATATAGCACTGTTACTGAAATAACTTTCACTAGAACCGTATTAAATTTCAATTAGTAAAATCGGAGGGATAATCTGGATTAGAATACAAAAGATTAGATTTCAAAAAGTATACATTGTTACTTTGCTTATCATATTTATCCTTTTGAGATAGTGATAAAATATTATGATACATTACACTTAAATCTAAAATTTTCAAACCAGCATAATCTAATAATTCAGCAACTAAACGAGCATTAAAAACATGCTGATGCAAACATCTGTTCGAGTAATTATTCGAAACTCTTTCAATTAAATGTTCTCTGTTTGCAAGTCCTTCATCAAGTTTTAAGTCGTGCAAATTGATCACTTCATTAAAGTGAGTTTGATCATCTTCGCCGACATCATTTTTGAAATCGGCAATTATGTGCTGCAATTCTGTTACAGGTCTTATATGATCGAATGTTTTATCTTTATGTGGCAAAATAACCAGCAAGTATCCTTCAGGCTTTAAAATTCTTTTCCACTCATTTAAGGCTTTTAATGGATTCGCTATGTGTTCTAAACTATGGCAGGACAGTAAAAAATCATAAGTATTAGAATCTATTCCACTCAAATTTACACTGTCCATAACATATTGGTAACCTATTCTATTCCCATATTTATAATTTTTGCCCTCATTGATAGCTCCTTCCCAAACAGTTTCATTACTAAAATTGACTCCATCGAGCGATTCAACAAAATCATAAAAAGGCAAAATACCTTTACTCGAAAATATTTGACTAGGTCCTCCTATCTCAATTCCCTTTTTTCCCTTTAAAAGATTTTGGTATAAATTCTTGTTTTCAAGACGTTTAGGGAAATATTTTCGAAAAAAAGTTTCTATTTCTTTGACCATTTCAGATATTTTTGAAATGCATTTGATTTTACTAATAATATACAAATATAATAACATGAAGCATAATGGAGTCCCAGAGAATTTTAATCCTAATATTTCATTTCCTGGCTACTTGCTTAGAAAAGAACTATTAAAAGGCATACAAAATAATTCTCATTATCTAACCGGACTATTAATAGACTTTGGATGTGGCTCCAAACCTTATAAATCAATTATTAAAACCTCTAATTATGTCGGCGTTGATTATAATGGTGAAGGGCATTCACATGAAAACGAAAATATTGATGTATTTTATGATGGCCATAAACTACCGTTTTCTGACAACCACTTCGATAGTGTTTTTAGCAGTGAAGTTTTTGAACACGTTTTTAACCTGGAAGAAATCATACCTGAAATTCACCGAGTAATGAAACCTGGAGGATATATTCTTGTAACATGCCCTTTCGCAATAGCTGAACATGAACAACCCAATGACTATGCACGATACACTTCATTTGGGCTTAAGCATTTGTTCGAAAAAAATAATTTCGAGATTATTAAATATGAAAAAATCGGCACTCATTTCCAAACAATAATGCAGCTACGGATTATGTATATATATATGCACGTATTATGCAAATTGAACAAATTATTAATACTACGCCCCTGGCTTGACAAATTAGTAATAGGGTTCCTGAATATTTATTCCATAGTACTTGGCAAAGTGTTACCGCAAAAAGATGATCTATATATGAACAACCTGATTGTATGTAGAAAGAAATAAATAAAGCTTGTGATAATTACTTAATTTTTCTAGTAATCAAAAATATAACCCAAGATACTGACATCAGTATTTTAGAAACAACTCCAATCTTTAATACTAATATAGAAAAGAAAGACTGAATTCTTACCATATCTATTAAAGGTGCAGGTACTTCTGTTTGCTCAATGTCATTAACTTCAATATCATCGGCCTTACGTATAGCCAAATTACGAATCAAGCGCCAGTAATAATCATAAACAAAAATATACTTTAAGATTTTTGACTCGCTTTTACGAAGTAAATAAAGATTTTCAGGTATTTCGATTGCTTTGTTTCGAAAAGCTGTTTTTGTAATTTGCTCTTTACTTAATCCAATATTAATTAAAGGCTTCTGAATTGCACAAAACTTTTTATACTCATATAATTTTCGAATATAAAATTCAAAATCAACGACCCATTTAATCTTTTCATCAAACCAAATCTCAGAGTTATTCCTAATGAGTGTGGTACTAGGATGTCCAATGTAATTTTTCCGGAATAGATACAATGGATTTCGTCTTAACATCCATTTTTGAAAAGAATTAATGACATTTACTGACTTAGCGCCATTATTCAAATCTACATTGACGAATCCACTAAATATAAAATCACAATCCGATGCATAAGCTATTTCTGCAAACTTACTTAAACTCTGTTCATTAGCAAACCAGTCATCATCATGCATGATTTTTATCCAGTCTCCGCTGGCAAGTTGTATCGCATTATTCCAATTTGCTGGTGAACCTAACGGAGTATCATTTCTGGAATAACGAATCTTGAAAATTGCACTATAGGTATTAATTAAACTTTGTAATGAATCATTTGGGCTGTCATCTGAAACAACGACCTCAAAATCTTTAAAAATCTGAATTGAAATTGAATTAAGTAACCGCTCAAGAAAATCTTCGTTTTTATAAGCGGGAATGCAAATTGAAATAAAAGGACGAGAATCCATTCATAATATTTTGCCGAATATCGCAAATATCTGTAAACAAAAAAGCCGCTTTTAAAGCGGCTCTGTAATAACTTTAATTAATGGGCAAATATATAATTGATTTCGGTTTGATTTAATACCCTGTTATATATCCTTAAATCGTCTACTTTGCCATTAAAAGCATCATAATTGGGGTGATTCATTCTTCCTATAGATGCATAAGAACCTAATATAGGATTTCCGCTTGATGCTAGTGTCTGTACCAACAAGCCGCCTTGATAAAAACGTGCCGTGGTTCCATCATTTGTATAAACTAAATGAGTCCAACTATTGTTAGGAGCCGCAACAAAAGAAGACCAAGACGCAACTTGTGTGTTATTGGAAGTAAAAGATTCAAAAGTTGTAGAATTCGAGTTTGTCCATACCCATTGCAAGACACCAGGTGCAATAGTTGAACCTCCAAATGAAGTCGAAAAATCAAGAAATCTTGGATTAGAACACCCATCACCAACACGGTTAACCCAAACGGAGATAGTAAGAGCAGTTTGAATGGATGAAGTATTAATTGTAGAAAGAATGTATGAACTACATCCTGAAGCATTAAAATAATACGCTTTATTTGCAGCGCCAAAACGGTCAGAAGTCAAAGTAGCTCCGTAAACATTACCATGATTACTATTGCCGCTGCTATCGCCCGCATTCCCTGAAAAAGGGAAATAAGCAAGCAAACCAGTTGTAATATCAGGTATTGTTGTAGCGATTGCTTCATTACTATAAGCCCCATTGCCTCCTGAATTAAATGAAATTACTCTGTAAGTGTATTGCGTAGAAGCAATTAATCCATTATCAATATAAGAACTACTATTTGAGCTTAATGTTGTAATTAATGAAAACGTACCATTTCCAGTTTTTCGTTCAATTTTATATCCGCTTTCATTAGTTGCATTGTCTGTCCATGCAATCGAAATACTGCTATGTGATAAGACTGCAGCATTTAAGCCCGTTGCAGCATCCGGTACAATTTCAAATGTTTTTGCGGTATCTTCGTTTGAATATGAGGCCGAATTGCCCCCACCATTATAAGCATAAATTCGATAGGTATATATCGTATTTGCGGCCAGGCCAACATCACTGAAATTACTGGTATTTGAGTTCACAGATCCTATTTCAGCAAACGCAGAAGACCCTGTTTTCCTTTCAATTTTATACCCTGTTTCATTTGTTGCATTATCAGTCCAAACCAAGTTTATCTGTGAAGTTGACACCCCTGCAGCAAGTAGAGAAGAGGGCGTACTAGGAATTGGTATCTTTTTCTTTTTACATGCAGATATAAGCCCCAAAACCACTACTAAAATTATTATATTAAATAATCGTAAGAACAATTCCCTTTTCATGATTGATATATTTCATTTCCTTTTGTCAAAGACTATAACAAAAGAAAAGTCTGATGTAATATTTGTTTTCTTTCAAAAACTTTTATTTATATGTAACAATAAGTTTAGGGCGTTTTGCAGGATCGACATTATCACTGCTTCCGAAATTCACACTTCTGTAATATTGCTCAACTTGCAGCATTATACAAAAACCAAAGTTTGAATTTGCTGTATTTACCATTGGTTTCACCATCTCCGTTACATCTATATCCGTTACACTATAGCCCCATTGAGATGTTGAAGCAGGTATAGCCACCCTGTTTACCTCAGTAACCCCTGGTTGATTATTCCACGTCACTGTTGACTCATCCCAATTTCCAACAGCTCGTTTAATCCAGCAATCATTTGTTCCGAAAGAGTTGTAAGAAGAACCCGGATAATAGGAATTACCTTGTGGCGATCCAATACTGTTATTCACCCCATAAAGTGATAATTTTGCTGACAGAATAGTTGCATTTTGCGGTATAGTGCTCAAGCCTGTAAACTTAAGATATGACCTGTATTCACCGGTTGCACAGCCATCAGAATTAAATGTCCATGCTGTCATTTCCAAGTCTTCCAAATAAGAAAGATTATAATCTACTCCTGATGATACTCCCGAATAGCAATTATGCCAAAATGAAACCCTTGCATCCTGTCCTTCATCAGCCCCTGGTTGTAAAGTCAATGTTTTTATCGAAGCAGATTTCACAAATACAGACATCGTATCTAATCCAGTTGCTCCTTTATCATCTATAACCATGAACTGGAAAACATAAGCACCTTCGGCCAAACTTGAAATTTTTGTTGCAGCAGCTGCTGGATTTTCAATTACTGATACTGAAGGGCCAGACAGTTGACTCCATAAATATCCCTTAATGCTCCCGTCCGAATCTGTTCCACTTCCCGTAACAGTAACGTAATTAAGCGGAAGCTCTATTGTTTGATTTACTCCGGCATTTGCAACGGGTACTTTGTTTTGTGCTGCGAGAACAGTAACTGAAACTGAATCTACACCTGCGTCACCCTTATTATCTGTTACCATTAATTGATACCGGTAAACACCCGCTACAAGCGAAGATATCTTTGTTACCGCAGAACCGGATGATTCGATAGTACTTGTTGAAGGGCCTGATGTTTGTGTCCATTTGTAAGTACTGATTGTTCCGTCATCATCTTTTCCACTCCCGGCAAGGTATGTATAGTTATCAGGTAGCTGAATAACTTGTGGTATACCTGCATTTGCGACCGGGATTTTATTTTGACCTGGGATTACTGTAACCGAAACGGTATCTTCAGCAATTGCCGCTGCATTATCTTTTACGGAGAATTTAAAGGAATAAACCCCTGCTATCAAACCAGAAACTTTAGTAGCAGCTGAGGCGGGCGATTCAATTTTAGCAGTAGTTGGGCCATTTGTTTGTACCCATGAATAATTAATAATGGAGCCATCAAGATCACTTCCGCTACCTGATAACAATGTATAATTCACAGGTAACTGAATATTTTGAGGCAAACCTGCATCTGCAGTGGGAGGGTTATTCGGTTTTTCTTTTTTGCAACCGGCAACCAAAAAAAGGGCACTAATGAAATAAAATAAAACCCTGGCAGAGTTGTTCATTTCGTAAATATTAGATGGAAAAATAATTGGACAAGTGGTACTTTTTTGAGTATAGATGATTTCACAGGCCAGCAACGGCATATTTCAATTCATAGTAGCAAAGCGAATTTACGCCATAAGTGCTGGCAGAAACGACCCGTTTAATAACTGTGCTCTTTTGGCAACAAGTGTGAAAATATTGAAGAAAAGCTATTTGAGCCCCACAGGAATTTAAGGGTGTTACAACTTAATCCGTTTCAAAAAATCATCCTTTCGCCTTATTGCCAGTTCAATTACTGACCCATTTTCCATTTCCACTTCCCCGCCTCTGCCTTTAATATACTTTTTGACTTTTGACAGATTAATCAGAAATGAATGATGCGATCTGAAAAAAACGCTGGCTGGTAATATTTCCTCAAATTCCTTGATGTTTTTTGAAGAAACTAATTTTCGCCCATCATCAGTAATGATATACGTGTAAGGGCCATTGGCTTCGCAGAAAACAATTTCATTGAAAGAAATGAATTCAAATCCGCCATTGCTGGATGGGATAGCTATTTTCTGATGGCTTGACTCTTTTTGTCTTAAATTATTCAGCAAATTAGTAAGCTGCAGATTAAAATTCTTCTGGTCAACTCTATGCTGTGCTTTTAAAATAGCGTTTTTTAATTCATCAATATTCACCGGTTTCAGTAAATAATCAAGAGCAGAATATTTGAATGCCTTCAATGTGTATGTCTCAAATGCTGTTACAAAAACAATTTCAAAATCAACCGGCATTATTTTGTCAAGCAAATCAAACGCATTGCCATGCGGCATTTCAATATCAAGCAAAACCAGCTCGGGCTGAAGAGTGTGAATCATCTCAATGGCTTTTTCCATACTTTCGGCTTCACCAACATGATCCACCTGCGGACAATAACTCCGCAGTAATTCCTTCAGAATACGCAGATTTTTAGGCTCGTCATCAACAGTTAATACTTTGATCATATACTATTTTATAGTGGAAACATTAAAATTACTCTGGTTCCTGAAATTTCGTGCGCATGATCTTCAATATCCTCAACTTTAATCTGAATCGGATTTTCTCTTGCTTTATTAAGCAACTCCACACGCTCTGCAGTCAGCGACATCCCTTTTGACTGGTATTCAATCGGGTTTTTTGATTTTAACTGCATTGCCAGCTTTCTGCCAATACCATTATCCTCAATTGTGCATTCCAGCATTTTTCCTTTTTCTTTAAATGTCAGCTTTATTACTCCCTCCCTGTTTTTCAAATGCCTTACGCCATGCCTTATCGCATTTTCAACGTAAGGCTGCAAAAGTAGAGGGGGAACATGTAATTCAGATAATTGATGATTGCACTGTACACAAACCTCATATTTAAACTGATCTTCCATCCTTGCTTTTTCAAGGCCGAGATAATTCGTTAAATAACTCATTTCTTCTTCTAAAGAAATTTTGTCTTTTGCAGAAAAATCAAGTGTTTGCCGGATGAGTTTTGAAAACCCTGTTATAAAACGGTTGGCTCCTTCCACATCACTTTCTATTACATACTGCTGAATAGAATTAAGACAGTTAAAAATAAAATGCGGATTCATTTGCGATTTTAAAGCCATTTGCTCTGTTTCAGAAATCTTACGTTGCAGGCTTTCTTTTTCATTCTGTCGCTTTTTCAAAACGGAAACCCTCCTTCGGAAAAAAATGAAAGATGCGAATCCAAAAAGAGCAGAAAGAAGTGCGTAAAACCAAACGGAGGACCAAAACGGAGGATTACAAACCATGTCTAAAGAAAATGTATTTCCCGCCTGATTCCACGAATCAAATTCACGTTTCGCCTGAATTTCCAATTTAAAGTTCCCGTAAGGCACAGGGTTAAACTGAATTGTACGATCATTTGTATAAATCCAGCTTGTATCATAACCCGATAATCGGTACCTGTAATTATTTTTTCCGGGATTGCTGTAATTAAGCGCATCAAAGCTTATTGAAACATTCCGAAAGTTATAACCCAAATCTTTTAACGTCCGAGTTTGAACATTTTTTCCATTTGTACTGATACTTGCTATATAAAAAGGTAATGGATGTATTTTCCTCATCAATACTTTATATTTATCTAAAAATGATATCCCGGAGCTGGATGCTATAATTACCTGATTTCCATAATCAATTATATCATTCACCTCATTAGAAAGCAGGCCATCCTGAACAGAAAAATTTTTTATAGCATACTTAAAAGGGTTTTCAGATTCAATTGTAATTATCGAAATACCCCGGTTTGTTGCCAGCCAAATATGATTACCCTCAATAAATATTTTGCGAATATTGTTACTACACAACCCGTTTGCTTCATTTATCTGATAAAGAGAATCAGTCTTTTCAATGAGTAATCCTTTTCCTCTTGTTCCAATACAAAGATACTTTTGCTTAAATTCATTTATATCAGTAACTCTTGACCTGAAAATTTGCTTTGATGAATCGTAGGGAAACAAAAGTGCATCACGATAATACCATAGCCCAAATTGATTTCCAATTAAAATATCATTTTCATGATTCAAAAATATTTTTGAAACACGAAAATTAATTTTAGGTACTTCAAAAATTCGTGATAAATCTTTATTTCGAAACTGCAGAACATCTCCAACTGTACCAGAATATAAAAAATCACCCTTTCTAATAATATTTGCACTACTAGGTATTATTCTTAAGTTATAACCTCCTATTTGACCTTGATGAGATGCCCTTCCTCCGCTTTGGTCAAACACTTTAACTGAACTTCCTACAATAACAACTTTCGAACTATGCTTATAAAATGAAATTGCATCGAGTACATTCAAGTATTTTGTTTCAATTGACCTGCCAATTTTAGCTTTTAAAATTTCATTGGCACCTATACTTACAAGAAAGCTACTATCTTCAAGCAATACTAAAGATTTAGATTTTACTCTGATAATCTCTTTTTTCCTTGCTAAATGACGAATTTGCAGGGGGGGGTATATAAAAAACACCATTTGTCAAACTACTAATCCACAGCCCCCCTTCATAATCCGCTTCGATACTGGTTATGTGTATACCTTTAAAATACTCATCAATAATAGTCCCATCACTATTTTTAATAAACAAGCCATTCCCAGTTGCCAAGTAATAGTATCCATTAAAAAAAACAATATCATCAATTGAATATGAAGTCTTGTGAAAAATATACTTATTATCCGAAGCAACTTTCACAATACAATCCTTTGAGTAAAAAAAGGTTGTACCATCAGCAAATTTTTTTACTCTGCACCTTTCAGATTGAACAGTATGAGGAATGACTATTTTAACCTCCTGTTTATTGAGATGATAAATACTGATTTGAGTAGATGTATACCATTGAACAAGACTTTGATTCAAATTTATAGGATAGCCCTCCACTGCTGTAAAGAAATCTGACGAAGAAATTTGAAACGACTTACATTGTGCTACCTTGTCAATGTGAAAATTATTTTTTATATCCCCCCCTTTGGAAATTGTATAATAAGCCGGCCCGGATGCAGAAATGTGCAGGGTTTCTAAACTATCTATATAAATTGCGTTAATAACTGAAGATTTTATTTTGGCAACTAGCCTGTCATTCCATTGATAATCTTTAAACTCTCCCCTCTCGTAATAAAACAGTCTTCCTGAAAAAGAGTAAGCCCATATTCTTTTTTTGTAATCCTCGCAAATCCCAAGTATTGAATTATCAGCCAGGTTGAATGCTTTAAACTCATACCCGTTATAACGGCAAATACCATGATCGGTTGCAAACCACATGTAATTATCTGAATCCCGAAGTACCTGGTAAACCTCTGAGCTGGGCAATCCGTCCGACGGTGTGTAGTTTTTGAAATTATACCGGAGTTGCTGTGCAGTTAAAGGCAGCTGTGCGGATGCTATAATCAGTATAAAACAAAAGGTTATATGGAGCAGTCTTTTTGCCGACACGCTTAAAATTAAAACTTACACTGTTAAAAACTCAAGAAACTTTTGCATACCCCTTTTCTTTTCATCATCAAGAAAATAATTAATGTTAACTGTGTAGTATTTTACAAGATCGTAAACCGGGTATTTCTGTTGCTCGGCAATTTCTTCAATATGGTTAAGCCCTTCGGCATTTGCTTTGTTAAAACGACTGATCCATTCATTACTCATCGGCTTTATACTAACCCACGCAGCAAATACAAATGGCAGGCCGGTCATGGTACGCCATTCTCCTGCTAAATCATAGACATAAGTTGATGTTCTTCTTGCTTCCAGTGCCCTGTCGCCAATAATTACAGCACCAGTAGTTCCATGTATTTTGGTCAGATAGCTTTCGTCTTTCGCATCAATCAGCACCGGTTCAATTCCCCATAATTCTTTTGTAAGTAATTTAAACAATGCTACAGAAGTACGGCTCTGGTAATCGAGGTAAACAGTTTTCAACTCCCCTACCGGTACCTCACTAAACAAACAAACCGATGCCACATCCTCATCTGCCGCAATTCCATAATCACTCACAATAAAATAACCTGGTAATTCAGGTAACAACGCAACCGGAACAAGCCCCACATCAACTGTTCCGTTCTTGAGCATTTCGGCAACTTTTGCAGGGTAATCAGGAATTAATTCATGATCCTTCAGAAATTCTTCCGACTGCATCCCGTACATCAGGGGCTTTGTGTTTAAATAACTAACTGCACCAATTTTAATCTTCTTCAATTCATTTACTTTTGCGTTGCAAAGAAAAGAATTATGTTGATAGGTTTGTTCATTCAGGACTACCATGCATAAAAATTACAAACACGTTTCATGGAACTTCAAAATCTTACCGCCATTTCTCCTGTCGACGGCCGTTACCGCAGCCAGCTTCAGCATTTAGATATCTATTTTTCAGAGTTTGCACTTATCCGATACAGGGTCCAGGTGGAAATTGATTATTTCCTTTTTCTTGCTGAAAAGAAATTCTTTAAACTTTCAGCACAGCAACAGCAGGCTTTAAAGGAAGTTGCAGCTAATTTTTCGGTTGATAAAGCCGTGGAAATAAAAAACCTCGAAAGTATTACCAACCATGATGTGAAAGCGGTGGAATATTTCCTCAAAAGGGAACTGGAAGCCCTGAAACTCGACCATTTGAAAGAATGGGTGCACTTTGGCTTAACATCACAGGATATTAATAATACCTCCATCCCGCTTTCATGGAAAGATGCGCTGGAAAATGAACTGATGCCGGGGCTTTCAAACCTTATTCTGAAGTTGAAAAGTTTAGCCAAAGACTGGAAAGATATTCCTTTGCTTGCCCGCACACACGGACAACCGGCATCTCCTACCCGTCTTGGTAAAGAAATCATGGTTTTTGTTGAACGTCTGGAAAATCAGCTGCAGCAACTATCAACACTACCAACCACTGCGAAATTTGGCGGTGCAACCGGTAACTTTAATGCACATAAAGTGGCGTATCCAAAAACCGACTGGATAAAATTCGGCAACCAGTTTGTTGAAGAAAAACTGGGTTTGCAACGCCAGCAATTCACTACACAGATTGAACACTACGATAATCTTGCTGCTCAAATGGACAGCATTAAACGCATCAACACCATCCTGGTTGATCTTTGCCGTGATATCTGGACATACGTTTCATTAGACTATTTCAAACAGAAAATAAAGAAAGGTGAAGTAGGCAGCAGTGCCATGCCGCACAAAGTAAACCCGATTGATTTCGAAAATGCCGAAGGCAACCTCGGCATTGCAAATGCACTGTGGGAACATCTTTCAGCCAAACTGCCGGTTTCAAGATTACAGCGTGACCTGACTGATTCAACGGTTTTACGCAACCTTGGAGTTCCGTTTGCTCATTCTATTCTTTCGCTTAAATCAATTGAAAAAGGTTTGAACAAATTGTTGCTGAATGAAGACAAGATCAGGCAGGATTTAGATAATAACTGGGCAGTTGTTGCAGAGGCTATTCAAACAATTCTCCGCAGGGAAAATTATCCAAACCCTTACGAAGCATTGAAGGAATTAACAAGAGGAAATGCTACCATCACTAAAAAAACAATGCAGGATTTTATTAAAGGATTAAAAGTGAGTGCAGATGTAAAAAAAGAGTTGATGGTTGTTACTCCATTCAGTTATACAGGCGTTAACCCGAGATATTAGAATGCTGTCAGCTATGAAATATCTTCAATAAAAAAGTACTCAGTAGCTTTTTGTTTGAACAGGCGGATACTGAGAATATCATACTGAATGCGTTTCCAGTTTGGATTTTGATGAAGGAACTCCTCTCCTGCATTCATCAGACGTTGAAGTTTTTTATCAGTAACACCCTCCTCTGGATGACCGAAAGTGTCTGTAGTCCGGGTTTTCACTTCAACAAAATGAAGGATTCCGTCTTTTTCTGCAATAACATCGAGCTCAAACCAGGAGTATTTCCAGTTTTGATGCAAAATGGTAAAGCCTTGCTGCGAAAGCCATTCCACAGCCATTTCTTCACCCTGCTTTCCTGTTTCAAGATGTTTTGCCACAGGCCGAATATAATTCTTTCATGTTTATCCACATATTGAGGAAAAAAGCATCGGGCACAAAATGCGTTTTGTGGAGTGGTTTTTAACTATTTTTGCCCTTCAAGTATAGTTTATGAAGTTGAATAAAAATATCGTTTTCACATTGCTTGCCTTAATTGTTGTTGCAGCAACGTACCGTATTCTTCCTAACCGTCCTTTTGGTTTTGAGCCACAAACTGCAATTGCTTTGTTTGCAGGTTCAATTATAAAGGATAAAAAATATGCATTTGCTTTACCATTATTGAGCATGCTTATCAGCGATACAATTTACCAGGCATTGTTTTCTGCAGGCTTAACAGCTATTCCGGGTTTCTACAGTGGACAGTTTTTGAACTACTTGCTTTTTGCCGGTTTAACAGTTATCGGCTTCTTTGTTAATTCAAAAAATGTATGGCAGATTGGTGTTGGTGCATTAACTGCTCCAACACTTTATTTTATTGCAAGCAATTTCATGGTTTGGATCGGCGGTGGCGGTTATCACCATCCAAAAACAGTTGCAGGTTTAATGCAAACTTATGTTGATGGTATTCCTTTTTACGGAATGGGAATTTATTCTACCATCGTTTTCAGTACAGTTTTCTTTGGCGGCTATGCATTGCTGAAAGGAAAAGAATTAAGGGCAGCTTAATAATTTTTCTGAAATATTTTATAGCCACGCTTTGCGTGGCTTTTTTGTTTTTTTAATCAATGTTTTGGATAACTTTACAAGTAAACAGCTGCTTTCTATCTATGAACTTAACCCGGTTATATTGCACCTTAAAGAAATTCGTTATCATTTCTTTTATCTTTATTTCTGCCAAAAACATTTCGGCTCAAACTTGTAATAACTGGTTAAATATAGCCGTTGCACCTGGTTTTGTTGAAGTAGGAGAAATAGACATACCCGGAACTCAACTTACAATTGAAGCTGCTTTTGTCAGAACAACTCCCTATTATCTGAATAACTATTTATATGCAGGCGACTTGGTATCAAAACATAACTCTCCTGCAAACGTAAATTATTTATTAAGACCAAATTCTGCTGAAATTACCACCTCAGATGGCTATTTTATTGCTTCATCGCCTTGTTTATTTGAATTCAACAAAACATATCATGTAGCGATGACCTATGATGGCTCAAATTTAAAGTTTTACAGAAATGGTTTTCTGATGAACCAGGTAGCAGCAACTGGAAATCTTTTTCAAAATAATTATAAAACCACAATTGGATTACTTGATGCAGGAGGAGCTATTGAAAATTTAATTGGATATATCAATGAGGTACGAATCTGGAATGTTGTAAGAACTCAATCTGAAATTCGTATGTATATGAACACTTCAATACCCAACCCAACAACGCAAACGGGGTTAATGGCTTACTATACTTTTGATAATTTGTTAAACAAACAAGGAAATAGCGCTTTCAACGGCACAACAGGTGGATCAGCTATTATAAATCAGGCTAATCCTTACTGTGATTTTGTTGCTGACAGTTGTGGATATATTGAATGCAGTGCAAAAACAGATTTTGATATCAAGCAGGATGCTTGCGCCCCTTTTTCCCTTCAGCTTTCCACCTATGAAACCAATTACAATTCGATTAAATGGGATTTTGGAGATGGTAATTCAGTTACCGGAAGTTCAGTTGCTAACCATACATATACAATAGCCGGAACTTATAAAGTTAAAATGATTAAGAACTTCAGTACTTGTTCAGACACGGCTACAAAAGATATAATTGTTGGCAATATCTATGACAACCAGGTAATTCAAACACAAGACACAACTATTTGTACAGGAAATACGAAACAATTAAAAAGCATACCGGCCTTATCTTATTGCTGGAGCCCATCGGCAAATCTTGACAACCCAACATCTCAAAACCCCATTACAAATTCACCAGGCAATATTACTTATTACCTCACTGCTCAAACAACAGGAATAAATCTCATTACAAATGGAGATTTCAGTAATGGCAATACAGGTTTCACATCATTTTACATTTATAGCCCTTCTTCAGGCATAAATTCAGGGCTGTATAATGTTGGAAACAGCAGTACAACATGGAATGCCGGTCTGTCTAATTGTAAAGATCATACTACTTCTTCGGGGAATATGCTTATGGTTAATGGATCGGCAGGAAAAAACATGAAGGTTTGGTCACAAACTATTCCAGTAACGCCAAACACCACTTATGTTTTTTCGGCATGGGTACAAAGCTTGGGTTATACCAACCCTTCAAGTTTACAGTTTGCTGTTAATGGAGTGAACCAGGGTGCAGTTTTCAATGCAAACAATACAACCTGCATTTGGGACAAACATTTCGTTTTGTGGAATTCAGGAGATAGTTCTAATGCAGAAATTTCAATTGTTACGCAAAACCAGTTATCAAACGGCAATGAATTCGCTATTGACGACATAGTTTTTGCACCGGTTTATATGAAATACGACAGTGTACAGGTTAAAGTAGCAAATGAAAAATTGTCAATTTCAGGAAACACATCTGTTTGTGAAGGAGGAACAGTTCATTTGAATGCATCCGGAGGCATCTCATATCTTTGGTCACCAGGTAACACTCTTTCAAATACAACAATAGCAAATCCGGTAGCTGCTCCTTTAACAACAACAAAATATGTAGTAACAGGTAAAACTCTCAGCGGCTGCGATTCTAAGGATTCAATAAATATTATTGTTTATAAAAAACCGACAATTACAAAAACAGCTGACACATCCATTTGCAGCAATACATCGGTACAACTATTAGCAGGAGGAGGTGTAAACTATTTGTGGGCTCCTTTTTCCACATTAAATAATGCTGCAATTCCCAACCCGGTAGCAACTCCAACACAAAACACAACATACATTGTAGCTGTAACAGATAATCATCTATGCACAAATACAGATTCAGTAAAAATAACGATCAAAGCAAAACCCGTTTTTGGTATTAACGAATCAAAATCAATATGTGAAAAAGAATCAGTAATACTTTCCGCATCTGGTGGTAGTATTTATCATTGGGATCCATCCTCAACACTTAATAATCCTGATATTGCTTCACCTGTTGCCAATCCAACCACAACAACAAATTATACGGTAAACATTACAGAAACAACCTGTAATACCACTTCAAGCCTTTCAACAACAATCACAGTTCATCCCCTACCTGTATTGCAACTTTCCAAATCAAATGATATTGATTGTTCTCAAAACTACAGTCAATTAAATGTTTCCGGAGCCAATACATATTTATGGTCTCCTGCCTTATCATTAAACAATACATCAATATCAAACCCAATTGCATCACCAATAGTACCAACCATGTATAATGTAACAGGTACAAACAATTTTGGCTGCAGTTCAACAGACAGCATTTTGGTTGATATAAAAAATAGTAACCAGGGACTATACCTGATGCCAAACGCATTTACTCCTAATAACGATGGATTGAATGATTGTTATGGCATCAAATTATGGGGAATACTTACAGATGTTGAATTCAGCGTATTCAACCGCTGGGGACAACGATTGTTTTTTACAACCAACCCTAATCAATGCTGGGATGGCATGTATAAAGGAATAAATCAAAATGCCGACACTTACATCTATTTTATTAAAGCGAAAAGTGTATGTGCAGGTAACATTGTAAAAAGAGGATACTTCTTATTAATCAGATAAAGTAATTATTTAAACACTCACACCTGGAACACTCCTGTTTTCATTTCATCAATCTCAGGGTTGTGATTGGCTGCTGCTATTCCTTCGCTGATCAACTTTCTTGTTTCAAGAGGGTCAATAATATCATCTACCCAAAGTCTTGCTGCAGCATAATACGGAGTTGTTTGTTCTTCGTATTTCGATTTAATACTTTCCAGTAAGTTCTTCTCATCTGCAGGAGAAACTTCTTTACCCTTTACTTTCATTGCAGCTACCTGGATTTGTAACAATGTTTTTGCAGCCTGCTCCCCTCCCATTACCGCAATTTTTGCCGATGGCCATGCATAAATAAACCGTGGGTCATATGCTTTACCACACATGGCATAATTACCGGCACCGAATGAATTACCAACGATGATTGTAATTTTCGGCACAACACTGTTTGCCACAGCATTTACCATTTTCGCTCCATCTTTAATAATGCCGTTGTGCTCACTCTTGCTGCCAACCATAAAGCCGGTAACATCCTGCAAAAAAACCAGTGGGATTTTTTTTTGATTGCAGTTAAGAATAAACCTTGCAGCCTTATCAGCACTGTCATTATAAATCACACCGCCCATCTGCATCTCGCCTTTTCTGTTTTTAATAACAGTCCGCTGATTGGCAACAATTCCTACAGCCCATCCATCTATTCTTGCATAGCCACATAATATTGTTTTACCATACTCCTGTTTAAACTGATCAAAGTCGCTGTTATCAACAATCCGCTCAATTACTTCCAGCATATCATAAGGCTTTCCTTCTGCAGGAAAAATTCCATACAACTCATGCGGATCTTTTTTGGGTAAGATGGAATTAATTCTGTCGAAGCCTGCTTTCTTATTTTCACCAAATTTGTTTACAATCTTTCTTATTTCATCCAGGCACTCATCTTCTGTATTAAACTTATAATCCGCAATGCCACTTATTTCAGTATGCGTTACTGCTCCTCCAAGTGTTTCCTGGTCCACTTCTTCTCCTATTGCTGCTTTTACTAAATAAGGTCCGGCAAGGAAGATTGATCCATTTCCTTCAACCATCAATGTTTCATCGCTCATGATTGGCAGGTAAGCGCCGCCTGCAACACATGCACCCATAACAGCTGCAATTTGTGGAATACCCATTGCACTCATCCTTGCATTGTTACGGAATATGCGGCCGAAATGTTCTTTATCGGGGAAAATTTCATCCTGCAATGGCAGGTAAACACCTGCACTGTCAACAAGGTAAATGACAGGCAAATGATTCTCCATCGCAATTTCCTGTAAGCGCAAATTCTTTTTGCCGGTTATCGGGAACCATGCGCCAGCCTTTACTGTCTGATCATTAGCTATGATTACGCATTGCCGACCGCTGACATAGCCTATTCCTCCAACAGTTCCGCCAGCTGCGCAACCACCTTCTTCTTTGTACATGTTGTAACCTGCAAAAGCACCTATTTCAATAAACGGACGATCTTTATCACACAGGTAAGCGATGCGTTCACGTGCAGTAAGCTTGTTTCGTTCTTTTTGTTTTTCGATTGATTTTTTACCTCCACCTTCATAAATCTTGTCCAGCTTTTGCTTCATTTCTGAAAGAGCAAGCTTCATCACATCCTCATTTTTGTTGAATTGAATATCCATATGGCTACCTGTTAAAGATGAGCAAATCGTTGGTACAAATAAAACAAACCATCACCGAAGAACGAAACAAAAACAATAAAAGTTGAAATTAGATTGTATTGCAAAACAATTATATTTGCAACCCATCGGGGAATTAGCTCAGTTGGCTAGAGCGCTTGCATGGCATGCAAGAGGTCACCGGTTCGACTCCGGTATTCTCCACAAGCTTTAAAGCCGCCTTCGGGTGGCTTTTTTTATAAATGATTTGAAGACTGCTTATTCTAAAAAACACAAAACCTGAAGCCGGATAAGATTCAAAAGGAAAGTTATTAAGCAAAAATGGGGTTCGTTATTAAGTAGCTTACCAAAAACATTATGTATTTACAAAACTATTTTGACCGTTCGTTATATTTTTTTCATTTTTGAAAAATGATCCCAACAGTAAAAAAACAAAACCAAGTTTTAACAGGAATACTGTTGGCTTTTGCTGCTACCATTATATGGAGCGGGAATTTTATAATAGCCCGTGCTGTAATAAAAGATATTCCTCCCATTTCACTTGCATTTTATCGCTGGCTTACGGCTGTAATGGTTGTACTGCCTGCAGCTTGGAAACATATTGCTCAGGCATGGATTGTGGTTAAACAAAACAAAGCTTATTTTTTCTGGACCTCTTTAACAGGCGTAAGCCTGTTCAATACATTTGTGTACATAGCGGGGCACAGTTCAACTGCTATTAATCTTGCATTGATAGGTACAACATCATCACCTGTTTTTTCAATTATACTTGCGCATTACTTTTTAAAGGAGCGTATTAGCTGGTTAAGGGTTTTAAGTATAATAATGTGTGTTTCGGGAATTCTGTTCCTGTTGTCAAATGGAAGTTGGAAAAACCTGTTACATCTTAAATTTACAAGTGGCGACGGATGGGTATTGCTTGGTGCTTTCAGCTTTGCAGTTTATAATATTTTTGTTCGAAAAAAGCCACCAGGTATATCTCCCATTGGTTTCCTGTTTTTTATTTTCCTTATTGGCACCGTATGTCTTTTCCCTGCCTTTTTAATTGAACTGACTTATACCAAACCGGTAGAATGGACATATAAAACAACTGCAGTTATACTTTATCTTGGCGTGGGAGCTTCGGTACTTTCTTTTTTACTCTGGAACAGATCTATCAGAGAAATTGGTGCTGGTCGCACAGCTTTGTTTGGCAATCTTATTCCGGTGTTCAGTACAATTGAAGCAGTATCTTATCTCGGTGAAAAAATTACGCATATTCACATTATTAGCTTTGTCCTCATCATTCTTGGGCTGCTTATTGATAACAGCAGTATGTTCAGAAATGCAGCATTACCCGTTAAGAATAACTTAAAACAACATTGAATGTGTGCAATCTGGCATAGTTTTCCATCGTTACAGTGAAAAGATTTAATTTCGATGTATCAAATCAACGCCATGCAGGCAAATACAGCAAACGGAACACAAAACAATTTAAAGGCAGCAATAATTACCATTGCTGTTCATGCGGTTTTACTGCTGCTGTTCTTCATTGTAACCATTGCAATGGCAGTACCAACACCACCTGTAGTTGAAGAAGGTATTGAAGTAAACCTTGGCAATAGTGATATTGGTTTCGGCGATATTCAACCACTGGTTCCGGGCGATCCTGCTCCGGAAACTCAGCAGGAACAAAGTCCGCCTCAGCAGCAAATACAACAACCAACTGATGAAGTTGAAAAAGAGACCAGTGAAAGAGATGATGCAGATGCACCGGAAGTAACAAAACCCGAAAAGAAAGTTACAACCCCTGTTAAAAACACACCCGTTACCAATAATACTGTAACTACTAAAAAACCATCAACTACTACTGTTGTTAATCCAACACCCGCACCTCCTAAACCAAAAGCTGTTTATACTGGTGGTACAGGAACAGGTGGCAACAATTCTGATACTTATAACAACAGCCGTAATCAAGGTATTGCCGGAGGAAGTGGCGACCAGGGTAAACCCGGTGGAAATCCAAACAGCGACAATTACAATGGAAATGGTGGCAAAGGAAGTTCAGCTGGCGGACCAAGGGTTACAAGTGGCTCAAGGAAAATTGTCAAATACTATTCGTTTGAAGGTGATCTGGAAAAGGCAACCATTTATGCAATTGTAAAAGTTTCTCCTGAAGGGAAAGGAACTTTTATTGGGTTTGGGAAAAACTCCACATCACGCAGCCAGGCTTACGCCACAGCCATCAGTAATTATTTGCGTAATATACAGTTTGACAAAGCTGCGGACGAATCAACCGTAACCGTACAGTTTAATTTTAAAGTGAATGATTAATCAATTCGGATGTTTAAAGTATTAAAGTACCCGCTGTTCCTTTTTGTGGCTGGTTTGCTGATTACATTAACTGGTGCATTTCTAAAAATACTGCACTATCCATGTTCGGGCTTTCTGCTTACTGTTGGAATGCTCATTCAGGCAGTAGGGCTGATCTATTCAGTTTATATCCTGGTTAAGACAAAATAATTCTTTTTCTCTTGTTTGTCCCACATCTGCAACGTCTGCAGCGTTAAGTAGCAGGCGAATTTATCCTCAACTCAACAATCGTGGCTAAATTCACTTATCTTAACAAAAAAAATCAACTATGAGAAAAGGACTGATATTTTGTTTTCTGCTGCTTGCTTTCGCAGCAGATGCACAGCAAAAAAGAATGAACCAATGCGGTTTCATCATTCCTGATAACGTAATGTTACCTCCTAACCGTTTTGCAAGTGTATATGAAGCCCGTGATTATATCTATGCTATGCGTGACAGTATCAGGTGGAACGAAAATTTCAGGGTGCAGGAACAAAATGGCATTAACAATGCCTACGCAACCATTCAAAATGGTCAGCGTTGGATTGTTTACGATAACCAGTTTCTTGAAAAGATAGATTATGTTACCGGGTCTAAATGGTCGTCTATCAGCGTGCTTGCCCATGAAATGGGACACCACTACCGGAACCATGTTGTGGATGGGAAAGGAAGTACTCCTCCAAAAGAACTTGAAGCAGATTTTTTTTCAGGATACATCATGGCACGGCTGGGTGCTTCACTTGACGAGGCGAAAGCAGCCATGCAAAAAATTGCAAGCGATCAGGGCAGCAGCAGCCATCCTCCTAAAACGGAAAGACTCACTGCAATTACCCAGGGCTGGAACTATGCAAAAGGAAGTGCAACTAACACTCCGGCGGGTGGTAATACAGGAAACCCAACAACCGGAAGTGGACAGGGAACCGCTACTCCCAATACAAATCCACCTGCACCACCAAAAACAAATCCGCAATCCGATATGAGCTGGATTTACCTGCAAAATACAAGCGACCAGGTAATGGTTGTTTATTTATCGGATGATGGAAGAAAATTTGATGCAGTTGAACTTAAACCCGGCGAACCATTTGTATTTAAGTTTGAAATTTATCAATATGGATGGATGCGGCTGGTAAACTCAGCCACAGCAAAAACTTATAAGCTTTCGCATTACAAAGATTACTCCATTGTCTGGAGCAGACGAACCCGGAACTGGCTTATTGTTGAAATTCCATAAACTTAACAACAGATCATCCATATTTTTCGTCGCTTGGTTATTTTTGCAGAATGAAATTGCATGAGCAGAATAAACAGTCATGGTACAGAGAGTGGTTTAATTCACCATACTATCATCAATTGTACTTTAACCGGAATGAACAGGAAGCTGCTGTTTTTATTGACGAACTGCTGACCAAACTTCATCCCCCGGAAAATGCCAAAATACTTGATGTTGGATGCGGTAGGGGAAGACATAGTATTCATCTTGCATCAAAAGGATTTTTTGTTACAGGTATTGATATCAGCGCTGACAGCATAACCGAAGCAAAAAAACATGAATCAGAGAACCTGGAATTTTATGTTCATGATATGCGCCTTCCTTACCGGATGAACTATTATGACTACGCTTTTAATTGTTTTACAAGTTTTGGATTTTTCCGTACAAGAAGAGAGCATGATAATGCTATAAGAACAATAGCAGGATCGCTAAAGCATAATGGCATATTTGTGATTGATTATCTCAATGCTCATTATATTGAAAACCATCTGCAGTATAAAAGTGAGATTGAAAAAGATGGTGTTAATTTTCAGATTACAAGGTGGCTTGATGAAAATTATTTTTACAAAAAAATTGTGGTGGAAGATGAAAACAGGCTGGATGAGCCTTTAGAGTTTACAGAACAGGTTGCCAAGTTTTCATTAGGTGATTTTAATGACATGCTCTCCTATCATGACCTGCAGATTCAGGAGGTATATGGCTCCTATACATTTGAACCATATCATATAACCAATTCACCGAGATTAATTATTGTTGCAAAGAAAACAAAGTAACTATTTCTTCACTTTTTGTTTCTGGTTGTTCAACAGCATCCAGCGTGCAGTTTCGTACATGGCAATTGTTTGCACTGCCATTTTATCTTTTGTTTTCCTGTAAGCATCACCTGTTAATGATTCTTCATTAAAATGAACAGGGACTAATGTATCTTTCTGCAAATTCAGATTAAGAATGTAATAGAAATCGTTATTCACAATCCCGATTTTCCCTTCATCATGATGAATAATGAATGCGAAATCTTCACCACTTCCTTTACGAAGCAAATCTCTGCCCAATGTAGTATTGATGTATGACTGATTAAGTAACCCTGCAATAGTTGGCAGCACATCAATCTGGCTCACAGCCTCAAACCGTTTTTCAGGTTTAATTAATCCCGGCGCATAAAATAATAAAGGCACGTGTTCATCCGAAAGGCGTTCGCTGATCCAGGCATCAGGGTAAAGTGCAGATGCATTTCCCTTTACACCATGATCCCCAATAAACACAAACAGCGTATTATTAAACCAATTCTGCTTTTTTGCATTTTCCATAAACTGTTGCAGGCAATAATCAAAGTACAAAAGTGTTTCATATTCCTTCTGCGAATCAAACCCATACTTCTTTAATTGTTCAGGGGCTACAAGTTTATTACTTACAAAGGGGCGGTCTTCTTCAGGAATAATAAACGGCCGATGATTATCCGCTGTTTGAATAATTGAAAAGAATGGTTCTGTTTGATCAGACAAAATTCGGTTTGTTTCTTTGAACAGATTCTTATCACTGATACCCCATACATTAAACTTGGGGCTTTGGTACATTCCTTCTTCAAACAACTTCAACCCTTTCACATTGTTTACAAGCAACCCTTTGAAATTATTGAACTCACTGTTACCTCCGATAAAATAAAACTTCTGATGATCCGAAAAAGAATTAAGGATGGAATATTGATCGAGGGCCTCGGGATTCCTGGTTGAAAATTTACTGAGCTGCACATCGGGAATACCTGTTGTTAAAGCAAATACTCCTCTTGCAGTACCAAAATGAGGTGAAAAACAGCGTTCAAAAAGAAGTCCCTCATCAGCAAGTTGCTTAAAATAAGGGGTTGCATTAAGAGGGTTACCGCTTACACTTGTTTTATACATGCTGAAAGATTCGCACAAAACAAGAACAACATTCATCTTTTTTCCAGGCTGCTGAAATGTTTCCCGCCGCTGAAAGTTGAGCAATGTATTCTGCTCAGGCAACTGCAGCAGTTGCTTTACAGTTTCAAACTGGTCTTTTGCACTTCCGTCATCCGCAAAAGGCTTTCTGAAACGTAACGTAGTAAAAAAGTTTTCAAGCGGGTTAAGAGCAAGATATGCTTTGAAATTATCACCAAGTGAAAACGCATCTTTCCACATTAAAGGTTTTACAGGATTGCTTCCCGAAATGCCAACAATAAGTAACAGTATCAGCCAGATCATACGAAATGGTCTGAACTTAACTTCCTTCGAATAATCTATTTTCTTGTGCGACCGGTGAAAATACCTGTATAACAACCAAACAAGAACGGAAAGCAGCAGGAATATCCAGAACATTGGGTAGGATTGCCAGAGCATATTCATGGAAATTCTGAAATCCTCAATAAAATTCAAAGCACTTGCATTTAACCTTGTTTCTACATAATCAAAATGGCCAAAATCAGCACCGTAAAAAAACAAAAGGAAACTGCTCATTACAACAAGATAAATTAACCAAACCCTCCTGTGATGCCGGGAGCAGAAGGGCGATAATTGTGGAATACTTCCAATAATAAGCAATGGTGCAAGTATAATACTGGCCCACCTCAAATCATATCTCAAACCAAGGAAAAAAGAAGGCAGTGCATCAAAAAAAGAAATTTTTACAGGGTGAAATGTAAAAAAAGTTACCCCCCGCATAATTGTAAATGCAAGCATAAAAAAAACAAACAACTGGAGAGCCCAGCGGGATGTGGGAGACAACTGAAAACGTTTACCCATAGTTTCCTTAACAAGTGCTGCGAAAATATAAAGTTTTTGTCGGTTCGGGGCATGTTTCGTTCCCGGATAATTATATTTGAAGCCTGATGCTTAAACCATTCATCAATTTCGACCGGACTTTTTTTTATTACATTAACAACAAGTGGAGTAACGGGTTGTTTGACACCTTACTGCCCTTTGCCCGGAATCAGTTTACCTGGGTCCCTGTTTATTTGTTCCTGCTCATTTTTGTTTTCATCAATTTCAGGAAGAAATTCACCTGGTGGATTTTGTTTTTCCTTACCACTTTTGCTTTAACCGACCTGATAAGCACACAAATCATCAAAGCATTAATTGAAAGGCCCCGGCCTTGTGCCGATGCGGTAGCGTCAGAAACTGTGCGCATGCTCATCCCCTGCAGCTACAGTTTCAGCTTTGTTTCTTCCCATGCCGCTAATCACTTTGGCATTGCAATGTTTTTATTTGCAACAATGAAACACTTTGCCGGTAAATGGATATGGCTTGCTTTTGCCTGGGCTTTTGTAGTTAGTTATGCCCAGGTTTATGTTGGCGCACATTTCCCGTTTGATGTAGCCGGCGGGGCATTACTGGGCATGTTGGTTGGCTCACAAACCGCAGCAATTTTCAAAAATCAATTCGGCGGATTACAGGTTAACTGATATATAACCCTTTACTAACGGTTACTTCAGCAAAGCTTTGTAAATTTGCACATTCACTACAATGGAGATATTTATACTTTTTGTCCTGATTTTTCTTAACAGTTTATTTGTTATTGCAGAAATTTCGTTGGTGAGTGCTCGTCGGGCACGACTGGAAACTTTAGCAGCAAAAGGCAGCCATAGTGCCAAAACTGCCCTTGAACTTGCCGAAAACCCTGAAGTGTTTTTGTCTGCCGCCCAGATAGGCATTACACTTATTGCGATACTTACCGGTGTTTACTCAGGCGAAAAGTTTGGCAAAGACCTTGCTCCCTTTATTGCAAAAATTCCTTTTCTTGAAGAATATGCCGATAGTGTTGCTACAGGTATAATTGTAGTAATTGTTACTTTTCTTTCAATTGTACTTGGTGAACTAGTACCTAAAAGAATGGGGTTAATGCGAGCCGAGAAAATTGCAATGGCAGTTGCACAACCCATGAAATTATTTGCTAAAGCTGTTTCACCCTTTTCTTTTTTACTGAATACAACCACCAATCTCATCTTCCGCATTTTTAATGTAAAAACTGTACAGGATAACCATGTAACAGAAGAAGAAATAAAAGCCATCATCAGTGAAGGAACAGAACAGGGAACAATAGAAGAAGCTGAACAGGAAATTATTGAGCGTATTTTTCATTTGGGTGACAGAAACATCACCTCCCTGATGACACACAGGAACGATATTATCTGGTTTGATCTGAATGACTCTGAAATATCCATCAAAGAAAAAATCAACACCGAGCCTCATTCGGTTTATCCAATTTGCGATGGCGACTTAGATAATATCAAGGGCATGGTGTCTATTAAAGATCTATATGTTTCGGACGACTTTACCTTGTTTAAAGACATGATGAAGCCTGCGTTATTTGTGCCAGAAAACAACTCAGCCTACCAGGTGCTTGAAAAATTCAAAGAAAAGAAAATGCATTGCAGTTTTATTGTTGATGAATACGGCAGTGTACAGGGAATGATTACCCTCAATGATATTCTTGAAGCTATTGTTGGAGATTTACCCCAGCCTCATATTGAAGATTACTCTATTCTCAAAAGAGATGACGGAACTTTCCTTGTAGATGCGCAGGTTCCATTTTACGATTTCCTTTCACGTTTTGAAAAAACAGAATGGATGAATGAAGGCGAACATGAGTTTGATACACTGGCAGGCTTTATACTGCATGAACTGGAGCGCATACCACATGCAGGTGATAAATTTGACTGGAAAGGATTTACATTCGAGATTGTGGATATGGATGGCCACCGTATTGACAAGGTTCTGCTAACAGTTCCTGAAGGTTTAGGTGAAGCCGGCTGACAGGTTAAAAATTCTCTAAATCAATACAAAAACCCGCAGCATCCATCATCAAGGTATTGTATTTGTGTTTCATAAATTAAACGAATTATGAAATCAAAACTCTACCCTCTTTCTTTTTTACTCATTTTATTTCTTTTATCATCCTGTAAAAAATGGCTGCCTGAAAACCGGATAGTTGGATCCTGGAAAGTAACAAATGCAGAAAAAAGAAGATTTTTAACTAAAGAATTAATTTTAACCGGTTACGAAAATGGCGTTTTTAATTTCTATGAAAATGGTACCGCTTCTTTTACGGATACAACCGGATCAATGACGGGCAACTGGAGTATGAGGAAAGTAGATGGGGGATATTATGATGCTGATGGAAACTGGCAATCAAATTCAAGAACAGATTTATTAATCAAATTGTTCAATTTTAATACCAACAGGTACATTGAATGGTATTTTGATAATATCGATTTCCGAAGTTCAGGATATCAATTAACAGGATTTATATACGGTGCCAATTATAACTACAGGTATTATTTCAGGAAACAGTAACAGGTAACCAAATGTAATTTTAAATGCAGGAAGCAGGTAAAAAAACTGCTTACTTCAGTTTTACTTTATATTCAATCACTGCAAGAATATCTTTCAACTGTTTCTTTTTTGTTACACTTATCACCAGCGGAATAAGTTTACCGATGTATGCCCTTGATTTAAAATCTTCTTTTATTTCTTCAGCAATAGGCAAATCAAAAATTCCATTCTTGGTTTTATCAGTAAAATAAAAAGCTGTTTTAAAATTGCCCTCCCATACTGAAAGCCAAAAAACAGTTTTCTTTTTATATATCACTTTACATAACCACGATTTTCCATCGTTGTAATAATTCCATACAGGTTCTAATCCGTATTCTTTACCTGTAACAGCCGAAATAAATTCTTTGTAAGCCGGAAATGTTTTTCCAAGTACTGATTTCAGAACTTCATCGCCGGGATAAACATCTTTGTTACTTAAAACCGGAGTATCCATTATACTTTCTGTTCAATAATATAAACTACAGAACTGCACTTTTCCCTGTTAAACAAAGTGCGAAGGTTTGAATATAAACCGTTCCATAATCCTCTTACCATATTTCCCTTCCTGTATTTTTCGCTTAAAAGACTAACATAAAAACTATCAAACCACATAGGCCTTGTACTTACCACATTTAAATTGTGCCGCTCCATCAGCTTTCGCATTGAAGCGGGAGAAAAATGATACAAATGCCTTGGCACATCATAAGCAGCCCAAAATTCCCTGTAAGTATTTGCATCGAAACTGGTATAGTTGGGTACTGCAATAATAATTTTACCTTTTGGTGCCAGCAGTTTCTTTAATTGAATAAGATAATCATCCAGGCGGTGGACATGTTCAAGCACATGCCACATAGTAATTGCATCATAATTTGTTTCAGGTAGCCTGAAGAGTTCATCAGCAGGATAAACATCGCAATTATATTTTTTTATTGCGAGCTCTCTTGCTTCAGCATCAGGTTCTACACCCACAACATTCCAACCTGCAACAGACATTGTATGAGCAAATGTTCCTACTCCACAACCAATATCAAGCATCATTCCAACCCTTTTACCCGTGGCCCTTTTTACAAGGTTTTCTTTACTCATCATTGTAAAGTAACGGGCAATATGATACAGCCGGTTGATGATCCCCTTTTTTGTATCGGTATGCGAAATATAAGCTGAGGATTTATAATAACGACCTATTGCAGTTTCACAGGGAATATCCTGTGTAAACCTGAAACTGCATTCATTACACTCCCAAACCGGGAATGATTCATTACTAACAGTAAAGTCTTTCACTGAAAACACAAGTTTCAGCGATTCGCTTTTACAAGCCGGACAAGAAGAATAATTTACCAGGTGATTCATAAAGCAAAACGTTTTGGATAAACTGGTTATTGAAGTTTATATGTTGGTTCATTTTTACCGGGTTTAATTTTACTTCCGTTTCCCTGGGTATTCCATTCACTTTTGTTTTCGGAAGAAAAATACCACAAAGCTGCAACTCCAAGCAAGAACAAAACTATTGTAAAAATCCACCAGGCTTTAATGGTTCGCTTCTGTTTTTTCAACAACAGCTCTTCCATTTCAATATTGGTTTTTTCCTCTTCGCCAACTTTCACATAATGCTCAGCATCCTTCCGGATAATTTTCTCAGCTTTAACCGGCTCGCCGATGAATGTATCAAATGCCGGCTGAAAACTCAACAGGTTTTCTTCATTTTTGCTGAACACCCCAATACCCTCCCATTCAACATTTTTGTGTTTACTGAGTTTTTGCTGAAAATCCTTTACAAAAAATTCCAGTTTATCTTTTACTGTATGAGCAGAAAGCTGCTGGTCATTTTCAATCCAACGATGAAAATCTTCACTATCCGAAGCCGATGCAGAATACTCAAGTATGGTTTTGGGGGCATACAGCAACCTGTCAGGAAAATCAATAACCGATGATACATTTCTCAAAGAAAATGTACCAATTCCTTTTAAAGACACCTCCTTATGATTTAACAGATACCTCAATACCAGATCAATCATGCTTATTGCTGCTTTTGGTCAAATGTAAGTCTTATTCCAGCAACAAAGTTAAACCCTAAAGCCTCATAATTTCTCCAACGCTCGTAAGTATTATTGAATACGTTATTAAACTGTGCCCACACACTTACATATTTATGTGCTTTAAATTCCAGACCTGCATTCAAATCAAATACTGATGGCAACCGGTTGGTAACTGTAGTTGTGTTATACAATGCCCCTTGCCAGGCAAACAAATCGCCAGACACAATGATACGCTTTATCGGTTGCCAGCGAAGTGAGGCCGATAATTGCACAGGAATAACATGATATGCATTACTATAATTCTGCTGACCAAAGAAACTGTATATATCTGCTTTAGCACTGGCGGTGAATTTATCCTGTAACACAAAACCAAGTTCGCCCTGCGTATGCAATCCCTGTAGTTTTCCTTCGTTTAAAACTGTAAACACTGAAGGCTTCAGGTGATTGCTGAACAAAGGAAGATTCAGATATTCAAGATAACCTGTTTGGGCCCGGTAGTTAAGAGAATTAAATAATGTGCCTTTAAATCCGCCATACAATTCTGTTATCCTGGTATTAAACTGAGTTCCCGGTTGATTAATCCAGGGATTTTGTGATACCAGGTACTGGTAAGTGTTTTTGCGCACATACCCCGACCATCCTGCTGTAAGAATAATTTTCTTTTCCTGTAAATGAAAATCAACCAGCACATCGGGCAACACATTCAGTTTTGCATTATCCCAGGTAGGTCTTACCCCTGCTTTGATATAAAGCTTTGAAGTTTTAAAAAAAGCAGCGGCATTAAGAAAAAACACATTATTGCTGTAAGCCTTTGCACTGTCGGCTGGTTTAAAAGTTGTGAGATCAGCATTTACCCGTAACAATGATCCGAAACTGCTTCCAAAACGCACTTCAACTGGCACATTTAATTCTGCATTTGTTTCACTTGAACGGGAATCATTAAACACATTAATATTCAGATCGGGATTATAACTTACCCCGTAAGGAGATATTGCTGCATTTCTTAAACCTGCTCTGAGATTCACTGTTTGATATGGCTTTTTCAGTGAATCAAGTTTTGAATTAACTGTTGAAGGATCGGCTCCGTACAAATAATATGTTTGCTGCTGATAAGCTGCCTTGCCATACACTTCGATTTTTTTAACCACAGTATTTAAGTGAGCCGAAAGTGCTGTGTTGCTGAACTTTTGTGCACGCAACGTTCCTTTTTGTGAAAGATGACTGGCCAGTACTGTAAAATTTGTTTTCTTTCCATCTCCGAATGAAAAACCGGCATCAATTAAAGGAGTGCTGTTGCTGCCGAAACCAGCTTTAATATAATTACTGTTATGTGCTTCGCCAGCCGAATCAATTTGCAAAGCAAGTGGTTTAATGGAAACCGGCTGCAGATTGAAATATAAATTCTGTATGGGAATATTATAATTCAGGTTGGGATTCGTGTTATCCGGCGCCGGAGGTGTGGCATTAAATTTCAGCTTCACCGCATTTTTCAAAACCGGTTTAAATGCAGATGTAATTTCAACTGATTGTTTCTTTGTTGTATCCTGTGCAAAAGAATACACACCTGAAAGGCTTAAAAAAACGATTCCTAAAATTATTCTGTTCATGTTCATGTTTCGTTCCGGGTTATAGCTTTCCATCAACTTCAATTCCTGTTTATCCGTCAATTTTTGAATTTTTCTTTTCTTCTTCGGTAACTGCTTTCAGTTTATCAACAGCTTCCTGTCTTAACTGCGGGTTGGTTGCATTTTCCGATACACTCTGGTAAGTAGCTTTTGCATTAAAGAAATCTTTTTGCTTGTAATAAATATCGCCAAGCAAAATATAAGATTTCGTTACCCAGTAATCATAAGATCCGCTTTTCTTGATGACTTCAAACGCTGCTTTTTCTGCATTGGAATAACTGTTCAGCTGGTATTGGCAATTGGCAATTTCATACCTTGCTTCAGCTGCCCACTCAGCATTGTTAATACTCACAACAGCACGATAAGATTGAATGGCAAGATCAAACTGACCATTAATTTGATAATTACGTCCGGTAACAAGATTTGATAAAGCCTTATCATCATTACCAATTCCTTTTGTAATCAGCAATTCTCTTGCAACATCTGCAGCCTGTTTGTACTCTTTTAACTGGTAATGACAACGCAATAGTCCACGCATTGATTCCAGCCTGTTTTCATCCGTTGCCGCAACCTGTTTCAGAATTTCATAATAAGGTTGTGCATTTTTATAATCCTGCATTTCAAAATAATAAGTACGGGCTGCAACCAATGCACTTTTTTCAGCAAACTTACTGTTGCCCTGTTTGGCTACGTACTCATAACCGGGTAATGCATTTTTCCAATCTTTTCGCTGCATATAACATTCACTGCGGTAATAGTTGGCATCAATTGCTTTTGCTCCGTTGGGGAAACGGCTGAGATAATTATTGATTTGCAGTGTAGCACCGGTGCAATCATTTGCTTCCAGTTTTATTTCAACAGCTGCATACGCCAATGAATCGGCCTGACTTTGTGAAACATCTCTTCCTGTTGAGCGGATAAAGTTTTCATAATCCTGCGGCTTACCCATTTCAACATAAATTGAACGGATATTATCCATTGCAAGATCAGCTTCTTCACTGTTGGGATATTGCTGTAACAGCTTTTTATATTGAGCCAACGCATCTTCATTCTTATCCATGTTGTAATAACAAACACCCAGCTGTAACAACGCAGTTTGTTTGAAACCGGTATTCTGCGGAGCATTGACAACATTGTTCAGGAAAGGAATGGCTGATTGATATTTTTCATCGGCCATATAAGTTTTTGCAATTTCCATGTTGGCATCGGAAACAAAATTGCTGCGTGGGTACAACCGCTGAAGATTCGTAAGCAAATCAATTTTTCCTTTACCATTATTGATGCCCGTGAGCATAGCTTTCTGGTACATAGCATAATCAGCATTGGGCCATGAATAATCAAGTGCTTTCTGATACATGCTCAATGCCTGCTTGTAATTGCGTTGCATATAATAACAATCGGCCAGCCTGATGTATGCATCCTGGTCAATTGGTGCTGAATTAAGTGCCACACTTCCCACAACCTTCTGGAAGAAACCCTGTGCTACTACAAAATTTTCTTTGCGCAGGTAGCAATAGCCCATGTTGTAATTAGCTTCTTTCACTGTTGACTCACCCATGCCTGCACTGCCGCTTTGCAAAAACTTATCATAATAACGGACCGCATCATCCAGTTGATCGTTGCGGTAAGCAATTTCACCTTTCCAGAAATTAGTGAGCGGAAGCACAGGCGCATTGTAAGGATCTTTCAGAATTTTATCCAATAACTGATCTGCCTTGCTTAGCTGCCCGTCATTAATCATTTCTGCAGCACGGCCATACAATATCCGTGGATATAATTTTTTTGTTGATTCAGACGGATCAGTCAACGATTCAATCATCGTAATCGCATCTTTGTAGTTACTTGTTCCCGTTAACAGTCCAACTAACAGCTCCTTTGCTTCTTTGCTGTAAGTGCTGGTAGGATATTCGTTGAGGAAACGCTTAAACTCGCTGATGGCCACACCCTGGTAACCCAGCTCATACGAAAGTTTAGCATAGTTAAACAATGAAACTTCACGTTGCTGTTTGTTGCTGCTGTTGGCCGAGCAAAATGCAAATGCGTTTCTTGCATTTTCTTTCTGGTTGGTTTTAAGATATGCATCACCCAGCAAATACATTGCACTCTGGCTTAACGAATCTTCACCCCCGCTTAATTGTTTAAATCCGTCAATCGCTTTTGGCAACTGGTTTGCCTGGTAATAACAATAACTCAGTTCGTATAAATCCTGCCGTGTTACTTTTTCAGATTTGGTTACATACTGTTCCAGCAATGGTAACGCTCTCTTGTAATCTTTCTTTTCAAAATAAGCATGACCAAGCAGTTGCTTCATTTCAAGATCGTACAGCATGTTTGGCCTCTTCACCGCATCTTCCGCAATCTTAATTGCTCTTTCTTTATCGCCACGGAAGTAAAGTATTGTTGCCATATAAAACGGAACAATTTTTCCGTATTCAGGATGGTTCTGTACTTTTTCAAAACAGGTTAGTGCTTCCGAATATTCCTTATCAGCATAAGCAAGAAAACCATAATAATAATTGGCATCAAGATAATGCTTGTCCATTGGCAGTTGCCTGATGGTATTAAACAATGGCTTTGCCTGCTGAAAACGTTTTAGCTGAAAATAGCTGTAAGCCATATTGAACTTTGCTTCAGAAATCTGGTCATTGTTCAAACTGGCTATTTCAGCTTTCTCATAATATTCCAACGCACTTGTAAATTCCTTTTTCCGGAAGTAATAGTTAGCAAGGTGAAAACTCAGTTGCTGTGTACGTGGCATATTATGCACAACTGTTATAAACTCTACCGCAGGGGCAACAGCCCGTTCATCATTCTGCTGAAGACTGCATGCCAGCAGATAGTAATCAATTTCCTGTACCTGGATGGCATGGTTCAGTATAGTGGCAGCTTCAACCTGCTGCTTCAGTTCTCGCAGCAACGGAAGTGCAAGACTGTACTGATCGTTCATATAATACTCCTGCGCTTGCTTAAACTTTGCTTCAGGATCATTATAGATTGCTGTTGACTGGGCTGAAACCTGAAATGAAAAACAGGAAATCAGGATGAAAACAATGTAAGTAATGCGGTTGTTCATTGGCGGGTAAACGTTCATCTTTAGTAAATATTTTAACCGGTTCCTTAAAATCTGTTCAATAAATAAAGATACTCTTCCTCTTTCTTTCAAACACCGTTCCAGTTTTTTGTGGATAAAAGTTTCTGTTCCGTTAATTTCGCTTCGCAAATCAAATGTAATTATGAAAAAACTATTATCTGTTAAATATTCTGCCACTGCATTTAACATTTCCTTTTTAATACTGCGCCTTGTATTGGGTATTACCATGTGTGTGAACCATGGATACAGCAAGCTCATCCACTTCGCTGACATGAAAAATAACTTTGTAAACTTTTTAGGGCTGGGACAAACAATAACACTGGCATTGGTGGTGTTTGCCGAATTTTTCTGCGCAATATTTATAATGATCGGACTCTTTACCCGCTTTACAGTAATACCGCTGATTATTACTATGGGCTATGCTTTTTTTGCTGCGCATAACAGTGAAATATTTGGAAAAGGAGAAATGTCAGTCATGTACCTTTCAGGCTTTCTTGCAATATTGCTTTGCGGCCCCGGAAGAGTAAGTGTTGACGGAATGATTAATAAATAAGAAGGGTGCAAAATTTGAAATTATTAATCACCTTTTACAAAAAGATAAGATGTTCATAAGTGAGACGAAAATAAGAGTACGTTATGCCGAAACCGACCAGATGAATGTGGTTTACTATGGAAATTATGCACAGTATTTTGAAGTAGCCCGTGCAGAAGCCATTCGTGAACTTGGCTTAACGTATAAGGAAATGGAAGAAATGGGGATTATTATGCCTGTTGTGGAAATGCATACCAAGTACCTGCGTTCAGCAAGGTATGATGACCTGATTACCATTAAAACCGAATTAAGAGAATTACCGGCCGATCACAGGATTGAATTTCATCATGAAGTTTATAACGAAGAAGGCAAGCTGCTCACCATCGGTCGTGTTGTTTTATATTTTCTCGATGCAAAAACATTTGCCCGGTCAAAAATGCCGGAGATGCTGTACCTGAAACTATCGCCTTTTTTTCAAACAAATGCTTAAGTAAACCATGAACGATTCAAGAATAAATGCTTCGATTATTACGATAGGAGATGAGCTGTTAATTGGTCAGACAATTGACACCAACAGTGCATGGATGGCACAGGAGCTGAATAAAATTGGTGTGTGGGTGAAACGTCGTATTGCTGTGGGCGATACAAGAGAAGACATCTGGCAGGCATTGGATGAAGAAAGCAGGGATTCGCAGATTATTTTAATTACAGGCGGTCTTGGACCTACTGCTGATGATATTACCAAACCCCTGCTTTGTGAATACTTCGGTGGAAAAATGATAGTGAACAACGAAGTGCTGGAGCATGTAAAAAATATTTTTGCCCGTCTTAATCGCCCTATGATTGAACGCAATGCCAAACAAGCCGAAGTACCGGATGTTTGTACTGTGCTCATGAACATGAGAGGTACTGCGCCTGGTATGTTGTTCCGTAAAGATGGACGTGTATTTGTTTCCATGCCTGGTGTGCCGCATGAAATGAAAGGAATCATGACTGACGAAGTGCTGCCATTAATTCAACGTGAATACAAGATGCCGTTTATCCTGCACCGCACACTGTTAACTGCCGGTGTGGGTGAATCATTTCTTGCCGATCTGATTGAACATTGGGAAAACCAGTTGCCTTCGTTCATCAAGTTAGCTTACCTGCCCAACTATGGAATGGTGAGACTGCGGCTTACTGCAACGGTTACTGATAAAGAAATGATGGAACAAGAACTGGATGCACAGTTCAACCAATTGCAGCAGATTGTAAAAGATCATTTGGTAGTAACGGAAGATCTGCCACTTGAAAAAGCCCTTGGTGATTTGCTGAAACAAAAAGGAAAATCAATTGCTACTGCCGAAAGCTGCAGTGGCGGATATATTGCTCACCTCATTACTTCTATTCCCGGATCATCGGAATATTTTAAAGGAACAGTTGTTTCTTATTCGTACGATGCAAAAGAAACCATCCTTGGTGTGAACCACGAAACACTTGAAACAAAAGGAGCCGTAAGCGAAGAAACCATTAAAGAAATGTTTGATGGTTTGCTGCGTGTTACCACTGCTGATTATGGCATTGCCACCAGTGGTATTATGGGACCCGGCGGTGGCACAGAAGATAAACCTGTTGGAACTGTTTGGGTAGCCGTTGGATCAAGAAAAAAGATGGTTGCAAAACGTTTACAGTTCAGGCACGACAGGCTCAAGAATATTGAACTTACTGCTGCCAATGCTATGCTGATGATGTTCCAGTTTATAAGGGATGAGCAGGAATAATCAATTCCAAATCTTTACCTTTGAGCCGATCAGCGGTTGCAGCTTTTATTGCCGACAGTATTCAGAACCCCGAAGTGAGTGACACAACAGGCGATGAAAAAAGCTGGTATTGCTGGTTCACAAAAACTAAAACTTCAAATCATTTATATGGCCGTAATTGATTTAGTGATGCCAAAACTTGGCGAAAGTATCATGGAAGCAACCATTTTGCGCTGGCATAAAAAACCGGGCGATATGGTGAAGATGGATGAAACATTACTTGATATTGCCACTGACAAAGTTGACAGCGAAGTGCCCAGCACAGCTGAAGGCATTTTAGCAGAAGTTTTATTTAATGAAAATGATGTGGTGCCGATTGGTGCTGTGATTGCAAGAATAAAAACCGGTGCTGCTGAACCAGTGGCTGCTCCTGCACCTCAACCGGTGTTTACATCTCCCAACGAAGAAATTATTGCTGAAGAAATTCCTTACCAGCCTGCCGGTGCTAAAGTAAATGCAGCAGCTAACGGCATCCGTTTTTATTCACCATTGGTGTTAAACATTGCTGCGCAGGAAGGAATTACGATGAGTGAGCTGGAAACCATTCCCGGCACAGGTAATGAAGGAAGAGTAACGAAGAAAGATATACTGCAATATGTTTCAACAAGAAAAGGAACTGCACCTGTTTATGCAACACAGCAACCTGTACAGAAAGAAGAAGTGCTTGCTGTACCAATGAACAGGATTGAAACTGCAGCCCCTGCTCCCGCTGCTTCAATGGCACCAACTGTTTACAGTGGCAATGTTGAAATTATTGAAATGGACCGCATGCGTAAACTGATTGCTGATCATATGATCAAAAGCAAACAAACCAGTGCGCATGTAACCAGTTTTACAGAAGCTGATGTAACCAATCTTGTACAGTGGAGAGAGAAAATGAAAAAGGATTTTGAAAAAAGAGAAGGAACAAAAATCACCTTTACTCCTTTGTTCATTGAAGCAATTGTAAAATGCATCAAGAAATACCCGCTTATCAACAGCTCGGTTGATGGCGACCGTATTATTGTAAAGAAAGATATTAATATTGGTATGGCTACTGCTTTACCAAACGGCAACTTAATTGTTCCGGTGATTAAAAATGCTGATCAGCTGAATCTTGTTGGGTTAGCCAAGCAGGTAAATGCACTGGCCGATAATGCAAGAAACGGAAAGCTGAAAGCAGATGATACCAACGGCGGCACATTTACCATGACCAATGTAGGAACATTCGGCAGCTTGATGGGCACACCAATCATTAATCAGCCGCAGGTTGCCATACTTGCTGTTGGTGCCATTAAGAAAAAGCCGGTGGTGATTGAAACGCCGCATGGCGACAGTATTGCCATCCGCCACATGATGTATTTAAGCATGAGTTATGATCACCGCATTATTGACGGAAGTCTTGGTGCAACATTCTTAACTGCTGTGGCAAATGAATTACAGAATTTTAACGGCGACAGGGATTTGTAGATTGTTTCACACAAAGAAGCAAAGAATACAAAGGCACGAAGATATTTTTTTCGCTTTGGCCCAGCAAGACCTTCAGGTATTTGAAAACTTTGAAGATCTGAAAGGACAACAGTCTAACAAATCTTACAACAATTAAACTTATGATTCTACCAAAGTTAAAATTGTTATTGGCATTTTTTTCTATCATAACACTACTGATAAGTTGCTCTGAAACAAAAACTAATAATGTGCAGGAAACTTATAAGTATTGGACAGGTGCAAATGCGCCAAACGATATTGAATTACTCAACGGGCAATATTGGCAATCTGCACATTTTACAAAGGAATATATTATGTTTTTAAAATTCAAGCCGTCAAAAAAATGGTGGAATGAATTTACTAAACAAAACAACCTTATAACAGACACAACTAAATGGACAAATCCTTCGGAGACTCCAAATTGGTTTTTACCAACAAATAAATCGCTACAATTCAGACAAGCAGGTTTTAGTGAAAGTTCACGATATTTTTGCGATACGTCAACAGGGATTTGTTATATCTATGAAATGCAATTATGATCAAAAACTTTTTAAATATTTTCTTTCGTTAGTGCCGACAAGACCTTCATTGTTTTGAAAACCCTGAAGGTCTATAATGACTTTAATACTTCTCCCTGCTGAAAAAATATTTCTTCCCTTTCCGCTGAATGATAAACAGGTTATCATATTCCGCATCGGGCAAATCGGTCAGCAGGTTTTGCTTCATCATTTTATTGACAAGATCATCAACTGTATTGCTATGCCCAACAATCAGCAGATTTCCTTTCTTTACTGATTTTACACGGGCAACAAAACGGTCAACCGTATCTTTTGGTGAATAAAGCTGTACGGGCACACTCATCAGTTCGCCCAACGGTTTGGCGGTAGATGTGGTGCGAATGGTTTGCGTAGAGAAAATGTATCTGACATTCTTTGCTGCCAATACATTCTTTAATGCAGTTGCTCTTTGTTGTCCTGCTTCACTTAAAGGCACATCACTGCTCATCATATTTCCCGAAGCTGCTGCTTTCTCTGCATGACGAACAATATAAATTGTATTACGGCTGCAGGAAAAAATAAAAACAGAGCAGCAAAGAAGCAAAAACAAACGCATCATAAACTTTATAAGTTTTTGAAATTAAAATCAAACAATACTGTACTCATTATACAATTTACATCGTCAGACGAGGGCATCGGACGGCTGTATTCATCACTCATCACTCATCATTCATCACTCGGTTTTAAATCCCCAGTCAATTCCTTTTTCTGTTGCAGGTACGCCTTCTTTCATCCACTTGGGCATTGGCGCTCCTTTCAGGTAATGATCAAAAAACTGCTGAAGTCGAACAGATAAATCTTTTGCATTTCTGCGTTCAACAAGGTTGTGATCTTCATCATTATATTGTAACAACCAAACCTGTTTCCCCAGGCGTTTTAAAGCTGTGAAATATTCAATACCCTGGTACCAGGGAACTGCACCATCCTTATCGTTGTGCATCAATAACAAAGGTGTTGCTACTTTATCAGCTTTAAACAAGGGTGAATTTTTTGTGTACAGATCAGGACGCTGCCAGGGCGTATATCCTATACGGCTTTGTGTTTTTTCGTACTGGAACTGGCGGCTGATACCTGTACCCCACCTGATACCTCCATAGGCACTAAACATATTGCTTACAGGTGCTCCTGCTCCTGCTGCTGCAAATATTTTTGTACGTGTAACAAGATAGGCAACCTGGTAACCACCCCAGCTTTGTCCCTGTATAGCCATCTTTGTACTGTCAACAAATTTCATTTTACTGAGGTATTTGGCAGCACTTACAATGGAGTTATATGCACTTTCGCCAGGCTCACCATTTTTATAGTAAATATTCGGATCAAACACCAGGTAACCATTGCTGGTGAAATAAGCGATATTTACAGTTGAACGGCTTGGCGCAGGTGTTCTGTAACTATATCTTGTATCGGCATTGCGTTCATAGAAGTAAAAAATGACAGGATATTTTTTATTGGGATCAAAGTTCTCCGGCTTGAATAACAAACCTTCAGATTCTTTTCCATCAAACATTTTCCATTTATGCAGTTCAACAGTGTACCAGTTGTAATCCTTTTGTTGAGGATTGATACTGCTTAACTGTATTGCTGATCCAAAATTCTGTGCATTGCTGAGTGTGGAAGAGAACACATTTCCACTCATTTGCGGCGACATGGCCGTGTAAATAATTGCATCGCTGTTTTTTGCTTTTGCCACGCTGAAAGCACTGATGGAAACAGGATTGGTTACAGCCACTGATTCATTTAGCGTAAAAGCATCCCCAAGTTTATATACAACCCAGCCGCTACCTTTTTGTTTGTTATCAAATGTATTCAGCAGTAAGGTCTGTCCCATTTTCACAAAACGAACTTCCCTGTCTAACGTTGTATTTCGGAATGTCAGTTGATTTTTGCGGCCAACTCCGTTGGTGATACAAACCGGTTTTGCAGTTCCTGTCGGATCAACTTTCCAGATATCGTACTTATCATACACATACAAAACTGCATCATCTTCCTGCCAGCCCATTGTTCCGTGCGGAGGAGGATCATCTGGATGATCGTCATCTTCATCAAACAAAGGAACTTTGATTTCTTTGGTGATGTTGATGGTTTTACCCGATGCAATTTCATAAGCAAAATAATGACGGCCCTTCCAATCGTACCAATACACAAACTTTCCTTTGGGTGAAAGATTGGCGCCATTTCTTATTTTGGAAGCAATTAATTTACGTTCGCCTGTTTTTACATTAATCAAATACAAATCCCGGTAACCAAACTGCTCCCACTGATTTTGTATACGATAGCCTTTGCCGGATTCTCCCAACGCAACATCACCATTATCATCATCGCAAAGTTCAACCCCGTCAACCAATTCATCAGCCAGAGGTGTAACACCGTTTGTGCCATCCTGTATAACAGCAAGATAACTCTTTCTTAAAGCCATATTCAATTGCAGTAATTGCTGTGGCTGCAGTTCATCATCTTTATAATTCCATATGTCAAGCCGGGCAGTTTCAAAATCCACCAGCGATGTATCTTTTGGCTGGCGGATCGGGGTTAACCCAATGAACAACCTTTTTCCATTTTTACTGAATTTATTGAAATTGTCCGGGCTTACAGTTAAACCTGTTTTCACACCTGCAGTACTCCTGTCAACCTTCATCTGGGCACTGTCCATCCCTGCTTTGTAATACCACAGTTTATAAAACTTACGCAGGGCTTTTGATACACTGTCACGTTCAGCAACAAAAGCAAGCTGGGTTCCTTCATCATCAAATGCAAAGTTCTTTGCATCACTAAAACCTTTTATCACTGTATCAATTTTACCAGTTGATGTGTTCATCCATAAAACAGAAGCCTTGCTGGTGCTGTCGTTATTTTTCTTTGTGGTTTCAATGAGCAGCACATTTCCTTTTTCGCTGAAATAATATTCGCTTACCAGTTTAAATTTCTTTTCTTCACCTGTAACTGTATTCCGCACCACCAGTTCTGTACCTTCCTCAACAGTTTCATCATTTGTTTTAGCAGCAGGTTTCATTTCTTTCTTTGGCTGCTGCAACACATTTAAACCTTTTGTTTTTGCTTCATTGGCTTTATTCTTCAAACTGTCGGCAACTCTCATCAGTGAGTCGGCCATTGAAACCATTTTATTAATCTGTGTTAACGAATCAGGTTTCGCTGCGGGCTTGGGTGTTTCTGGTAATGCTTTATCCATGTGGTAAGCAATCCAGCCACCAGCTTTTTCAGGAGCTTTGAATGTTTTTACATGGGGAGTTTTCCAAACACTGTCTTTACCAAACTCCACAATTCCAAGAGTATCCTTTGGCATGTCTTCCGGCTTTTTCTTTTTGATACGTGCCTCACGGGTATCTTTGAAAAAAGGGCGGATTTTGAAAATCACAAAACGGCTGTCTTGTGTAATTACTGAACTGTAGCCCCGGGCAATTGACTTTTTGTATTTGCCATCGGCCGATTGAATAATCAATTCTCCATCGCCTTCCTGCGGGTTCACCATATACACAACCCATTTTCCATCATTACTGAGTTGGGGCTGCTGCACCGATTGCCACTGATCGTACACCGAATGATCAAGCGGCTTTTTGGTTTGTGAAAATGATACCAGGGAAAAAAACAGGAGAATTGTACAGGTAAAAAATCTCATGACACTTTTTTTAAGATTTTTCAAGATAAATTAAACAATTTACACTGCCGGATGTTTTTTACCAATGGAATTTTAAACGTATGAACAGACTTTTTTCGCTATTGATTTTTCTTTCAGGATTTATTGTGCCAGCATTAGCTCAAAACAAAGGAACCATAACCGGCCAGGTAATTGATAAGGCAAGCCAACTTCCATTGGAAGCCGTATCAGTAAAAGTTGAAAATACTGAATGGGGAACCACCACCGATTCATTGGGGCGTTTCCGCATTGCAGGCATCAGCACCAAATCATACAATCTCCAGTTTTCAAAAATTGGTTATAAAACATACACTCTTTACAACATCAATCTTTCATCGGGCAATGAACTGAACTTTACAGTAGAACTGGAAACAGAAATTAAAACGATTGGCGAAGTAACCATCACTGGCCGCCGTACAGCAAAAGCTGCTACACTTGAAACTCCGCTTTCGGTACAGCGTTTAACTACAGAAGAAATTAAATCAAATCCTGGTGGCAACTTCGACATCAGCCGTGTGATCAACACATTGCCTGGTGTTGGCGGAACTTCAGGAAGTGTTGGTGCGTTCAGGAACGATATCATCATCCGTGGTGGCGGACCGGGAGAAAATGTATTTTATTTAGATGGAGTTGAAATTCCTGTTATCAATCACTTTGCAACACAAGGTTCAGGTGGCGGGCCAACAGGTATTCTCAACGTAAGTTTTATTGAAGATGTAAAACTTTCTTCTTCGGCTTTTGATGCCCGTTACGATAATGCACTGAGCAGTGTGTTTGAATTCAAACAAAAGAAAGGCAACAACAATCACCTACAGGGTAATGTGCGTTTAAGCGGAACTGAACTTGCTGCCACACTCGACGGACCTTTGTTCAACAATAAAAAAACTTCATTCCTTGCCAGTGCAAGAAGAAGTTACCTGCAGTTTTTATTTAAAGCGATTGATTTACCTATCCGTCCAAACTACTGGGATTTTCAATATAAAATCACGCATCAGATCAATAAAAAAACAACACTGACCTTGCTGGGTGTTGGAGCAATTGATGAATTCAGCTTTGCAGCTCCATCCGATGCCACTCCTGAAAAACTTTATATACTTAACAGCAATCCCAACATCAACCAATGGAATTATACAGTTGGTGCCACGCTGAAAAGAAATGTAAAGAATGGTTACTGGAATTTAGCGTTGAGCAGAAATGCTTTTAACAATGGCATTACAAGGTTTGAAGACAATCTCAATCCAAAGCCTTCGCAACAATCACTTGATCTTAACTCAAACGAAACTGAAAACAAACTCCGTTTTGATGTAAATAAAACCATTAGCGGATGGAAAATCAGTTACGGTGCTGCTACGCAGTTTGTACAATTCACCAATAAAGGTTTTGCAAGAATAAGAGCTGAAATAAGAGATACAAATAACAACATCATTCAGCCGCAGGTAAAAGCAACATTCAATTCATCTCTCAACTTTGTAAAGCTGGGTGCTTTTGCTCAGGTGGGCAAGCGGTTTTTTAACGATCGTCTTGGTATGAACCTCGGCATACGAATGGATGGAAACAGTTTTACCAAAGATGGGATGAACCTGTTCAGAACTTTAAGTCCACGTATCGGGTTAAGTTATGTGCTGAATGATGAATGGTCGCTCAATGCAAGTGTGGGACGTTATTACAAACTATCGCCTTACACCATTCTCGGTTTTGAAGACAATGCCGGTAATAACGTCAATAAAAATTCCAAATACCAGCGCAGCGATCACTATGTAATCGGTCTTGAATATTTACCAAAGAACACCACACGTTTCACCATCGAAGCTTTTTACAAGCAATATGCAAACATGCCGGTGAGTGTACGTGATGGTATTAATCTTGCCAACAAAGGCGGCGATTTTAATGTATTAGGTAATGAAGCAGTAACAACTGCAGGAAAGGGAAAAACCTATGGTGTTGAATTTTTTGCGCAACAGAAATTAACCAACCGTTTCTTCGGCGTGTTCAGCTATACACTCTTTGTAAGCCAGTATAGTGGTGCTGATGAAAAATATATTGCCAGTGCGTGGGACAACCGTCATTTGCTGAGTGTAACATGGGGGTATAAGTTTAAGCGCAACTGGGAAATTGGTTTGAAATTCCGTTACCAGGGTGGTGCACCCTATACACCGTTTGATGAAACTGCCAGCAGGGTTAATTACCTGAGTGTAGGCGAAGGAATTCTTGATTATACCAAACTCAATCAAAATCATTTAGCCGTTTTTCATTCAGGTGATGTGCGTATTGATAAAAGATGGAACTGGAAAAAAATTTCGCTGGATGTGTTTCTTGATGTAATGAACTGGTATGCAGCAAAAAGCCCGGCATTTCCTCAATACACATTTAAACGCACTGCTGATAATTCAGGCTTTGCAACAACCAACAATAAGCCCATTGCTATTGATGGCAGCAATGCAATTCCTGTTATTCTGCAAAACAATGATCCAAGCATAACACCCACCATTGGATTTATACTGGAGTTTTAACAGAGAAGAAAAAGATTACACGAATTACGTTTTTGTTGCATTAGCACTTGTGTGAAAAATTTTGAATAAAAAACAAGAAATGATGAAGGGAGAAGTATTGCCAATCTGCAACTTTAAACCTTAAACTTGTATTAACTACGCTTTCTTCCTCCACACTCTCCAGCTGTGTGCAAATACGCTGAAGATAACAATGGCAATGCCAATGTAGAAACCGATATTCAGTTCCCTGTTTTCGTGAAAGATTGCAAACGCAAGTGTAATACCATACACCGGTTCAAGATTGTAGGTAAGATTAGCTGTAAATGCTGAAATCTTTTTCAGTGAGCTGATGGCCAGATGCAAAACAAAAATGGTACAGAACAGCGACAGAATAAACAACCACAACCAATCCATCGTTGTGGGAAAAGAATATTTTGCAGGCGATAGTTTTAAATAAAACGGCAACACAAAACTAAGTGTAAACCACCCCCCGATCAGCTCATACAATGTTATCACCTTTGCATCAGGAATTTTCTGTACAAGCCTCCTGTTATAAATGGGAAACAATGCTGAAAGAAACGCTGCACCCAAACCAAGCAATATGCCGGTCATGTACTGCGTATCAAAATGAAATACAAAATAAATTCCCACCAGCACCAGTAACCCCAGTATCATTTCAAATACATCAAAAGGATGCTTGTTGATCCATGGTTCAAGAAACGAAGTAAACGAACCTGTTGCTGCAAAGCAAACCAATGCGACCGATACATTCGCATACTTAATACTACCGTAAAATAAAACCCAGTGAAGTGTAATTAATGAACCGGCAAAAAAACATTGCAGCAAAACCTTCCTGTCGAGCTTTACAAGTTTACCGGTAAAATACAGGTAACCAAACAACATAACCGATGCCAGAATTAACCTGTACCATACCAGCCAGCCTTCGTTGATCTCAATTAAACGGCCAAGCACACCTGTAAACCCTGCAAGAAAAACAGCAATATGTAACTGGAGAAAAGCTTTTTTAGTTGAATTCATTCAAACTTTATCAGGAGTCAGTTTTTGCAACTGCATTGTCAGAAGTAAATTTAGTAACAATATCTCCGGCATTCTTTATCCGTTTATGATAATCTTTGAAAAGGCTCTGCCATTTCAGTCGCAGTACACCCAGTATTCCTTCCTTCACAATACCCTTATTCATTTTGCTGATGCCAAACTTTCTGTCAACAAAAGTGATTGGCACTTCAGTTATTTTGAATTTGAGTTTCCATGCAGCAAATTTCATTTCAATCTGAAACGCATAGCCAACAAAACTGATACCATCCAGGTTCATTGATTCCAGCACATGCTTTCTGTAGCAAATAAAACCGGCAGTAGGATCTTTGATGGGCATCCATGTAATGATTCTTGTATAAAGCGATCCGCCTTTCGACAGAAATATTCTGTTCTGTGGCCAGTTGGCAACAGCGCCGCCTTTTACATAACGGCTGCCGATTGCAACATCTGCACCCTGATTTTTGCAAGCATTCACCAGCCGTTCCAGATCGGCGGGATTATGGCTGAAGTCAGCATCCATTTCGCAGATATAAAGATAACCTCTGTCAATAGCCCATTTAAACCCGTGAATATAAGCTGTACCTAATCCAAGTTTCCCCCGTCTTTCTTCAATAAATAATTTGCCTGTAAATTCAGTTTGAAGTGTTTTTACAATCTGAGCTGTTCCGTCGGGCGAGCCATCGTCAATTACCAACACATGAAAATCATTGTGCAGGGTAAACACTGCACGGATAATATTTTCAATATTATCTTTTTCATTGTAAGTTGGTATGATTACTAAATTTTCCAATCCTTAAGTCTTTAAATCTTTAAAGGCACAATTTACTTTATTTAAAAAAGAGAATCAAAACATTGGTGTTTGTATAAAGTGTTTAGTTCTTTTTTAACAGCGTACGATTCAGAATTTCGGTTAGTTTTTGTTTTGTATGAAGCGGAAAATCGCCTTTCATCATCCAGTCATAGTACTGAGGTTCCTGCTTCAGCACAAGCGTCACAGGTTTACCTTTATGCTTGCCGAAATTAAATACTTCTACTCCATTTTCCATTACAAAACGCCTTGCAAAATCCACAATCTGCTCTTCGCCTGTGAATTTCACAATGGCATCAACTGTATTTCCCATTTGCGGATAACGTTTCACCTGGGCATCCAGTACTTCCAGCGTTGCTGTTGCATCAACTTCTGCACTATGTGCTCCTTCCAGGGTTTTATCACAATAGAATTTGTAGGCAGCCGAAAGGGTACGTTGCTCCATCATGTGAAATACACGCTGTACATCCAGCAAAATGCGGTCGTTCAGTTCAATATCAAGCCCGGCCCTTAAAAATTCTTCAACAAGCAGGGGAATGTCAAAACGGTTGGAGTTATAACCAGCCAGGTCGGCATTGGCAATAAACATTTTTATTTCGTTGGCTGCCTGTTTAAAAGTGGGAGCATCCTTTACCATATCATTGCTGATACCATGCACTTCTGTTGCAGCAGGTGGAATAGGCATTTCCGGGTTAATAAGCTTACGTTTTACCTGGCGGGTACCATCGGGCATTACTTTAACAATAGCAATTTCAACAATACGGTCGCTGCCGATGTTTATTCCTGTGGTTTCAAGGTCAATAATGGCAAGAGGTCTTTTTAACTGTAAGTTCATATCTGCTGGTTGACTGGTGGGATCGAAGCCGATCGGTATCTGGTTACTCATTTGGCAAAAATAATTAAACAAATAAACCATCCAGCATCATAAATTCAACAGTTTTACGTTGTATTGTGTAAAAACGGCTAATTTTGCCCACAAATCCGATTTATATGAAGAAAATTATTCTTTCGCTTGTTATTGCTGCCAGTGCAGCATTTTTGTTTAGTTCCTGCGCCGGAAGCCAAAAAAGCTACGGTTGTCCAACTATTACAAAAAACAAACCTTTCAGAGCCTGATAAAAAATTTACCAATTTTACATGAACTGGATACCCTTAAGCTCTAACGATGAACTGGAGCAATTAATCCGTAAGTCTGAACAGCAACCACAGGTTATTTTCAAACACAGTACCCGCTGCAGCATCAGTTCTGTTGCCAAAACCCGTTTGGAAAAAGCTGAAGCTCCCCAGGAAGTTCCTTTCTATTATCTTGATCTGCTCTCCTATCGTCCGCTTTCCAATTCTATAGCCGAAAGATTTGGAGTTGATCACGAATCACCACAGATACTGCTTATCAAAAATGGCAAATGTGTGTATGATGAAAGCCATACAGGAATTAATATGGCTGAAATAATGGAACAACTCTAATAACATTACCTTTCTTGTATTATCAATAAGCCCCGCATTGCAGCGGGGCTTATTGATGTGGAAATGCAGTTGTAAGAAGAGTATCTGTTTATACATCAGCCGGCCTTTTGCCATTTCCCCCACATCAACTACCTTCGCAACCGGCAATAATCAATTATCAACAACTAAATTTTCAATTAAAATAATATGGCATACGATGTAATAGTTCTCGGAAGCGGACCTGGAGGTTATCCCGCTGCTATCCGTGCATCACAGCTCGGTTTTAAAGTAGCAATCGTTGAAAAAGAAAGTCTTGGAGGTGTTTGTTTAAACTGGGGATGTATTCCCACCAAAGCATTATTGAAAAGTGCGCAGGTGTATGAATATTTAAAGCACAGTAACAACTATGGTATTACGGCAACAGGTGTACAGCACGATTTTGGTGCGGTGGTAAAACGCAGCCGTGGCGTTGCCGATAAAATGAGCAAAGGTGTTCAGTTCCTGATGAAGAAGAATAAGATTGATGTGATTATGGGTTACGGAAAAATTGCCGGTAAAGGCAAACTGGAAGTAACTGCTGCTGACGGAACAAAAAGCATTGTTGAAGGTAAATACATTGTGATTGCAACAGGTGGCCGCAGCCGTCAGTTGCCTTCAATGCCGCAGGATGGAAAGAAAATCATTGGCTACCGTGAAGCAATGGTTCTTCCTGAGCAACCCAAATCAATGATTGTTGTGGGCAGTGGTGCAATTGGTGTTGAGTTTGCTGATTTCTACAACAGCATGGGCACTAAAATCACGATTGTTGAATTTATGCCGAGAGTTGTACCGGTTGAAGATGAAGAAATTTCAAAAGAACTGGATAAGCAATTCAGGAAAAAAGGCATTACCATTATGACCAATGCGGAAGTTACAAGCGTTGATACAAGTGGTGTCGGTGTAAAAGCAAAAGTAAAAACACAAACAGGCGAAGTAATACTGGAAGCCGACATCCTGTTAAGTGCTGCTGGTGTTGTTGCCAATATTGAAAACATTGGCCTGGAAGAAAATGGTATTAAAACCGAAAAAGGGAAAATTGTAGTTGATAAATACCAGCAAACAAATGTTCCGGGTATTTATGCAATTGGTGATTGTTCACCCGGCCAGGCTCTTGCACACGTTGCAGGTAAAGAGGGCATCAATGCGGCAGAACATATTGGTTACCTCGAAAAGAAATACCATCATACACCTGAAGCAATGGATTACAACAACATTCCCGGTTGTACCTATTGCACTCCTGAAATTGCAAGTGTTGGTTACACTGAAAAAGCTGCTAAAGATGCAGGTTATGAAGTGAAGATTGGTAAGTTTCCGTTTATGGCAAGTGGTAAAGCAAGTGCAGCAGGTTCAACTGAAGGTTTTGTAAAAGTAATCTTTGATGCAAAGTATGGCGAGTTCCTCGGCGCACACATGATTGGTGTTGGCGTTACTGATATGATTGCAGAAGTGGTTGTTGCCAGAAAGCTTGAAACAACTTATCATGAAATCTTAAATGCAGTTCACCCCCACCCGACAATGAGCGAAGCAGTGAAAGAAGCAACTGCAGCTGCTTATGGTGAAGCGATAGATATTTAATTTCTGAACCGGAATTCATAAGATATAAAAGCCCTGCTGTTAATAACGGCAGGGCTTTTTATTTGGAGTAAACTCCGTCTGACGCCCTCTTCTGACGGATATAAAACTATACAACATTATGATGGTTGACATTTTTACAGCATAAATAATTATCATATTTCTAAACCGTTCACTAACTTTCAGTTATAAACTTACAAAAATGGCACTCTTTATTATCCTCGGCATCATCGTCCTGCTTGTACTATGGTTCATTGGCATGTACAACGGTATGGTAAAAGCAAAAATTAAAATTGATAACGCATGGAGCGATATCAGTGTGTTTCTGAAAAAACGTTTTGATCTTATTCCCAATCTTGTGAATACTGTAAAAGGATATGCGGCACACGAAAGCCAGACATTGGAAAAAGTGGTGCAGGCACGTAATGCAGCTGTTGCCGTTGCTCCCGGCGATGTGGCAGGTATGCAGGCAGCCAATCAGCAATTAGGCGGTGCATTAAGAGGTTTACTGGCGATTGCAGAAAGCTACCCCGATCTGAAAGCCAATGCACAATTCCTGGAACTGCAGACAGCTTTACAAAACATTGAAACTGATCTCAGCAGTGCACGCAGGTATTACAATGCCACTGTGCGTGATTTCAATACTTCTATTCAACAGTTTCCCGGTGTGCTTGTTGCCAACATGACCGGCTTTAAAGCCCGTGAATTCTTTGAACTTGAAAACAAGGAAGAAGCTAAAAATGTAGAAGTAAAGTTTTAAAACAGCTAAAGTGAAAAAATTTTTACTGCAGCTTCTCTGCTTTTCTGCAATCAGTTTTGCAGTAAATGCGCAGGGAGGCTTTACCATAAAACAATATCATGTTGATGTACTTGTAAATAAAGATGCTTCACTTGATATTACAGAAACCATCAACGTAAATTTCTTTGAAAGCCATCATGGCATTTTCAGAATCATTCCATACAAATACAAAATTGAAACGCTGCCTGCCGGAACTGAAAAAGCCGACCGCCAGCTTGAATCAAACGGCTATGCAAAAACCATTATAGAAAATATTGATGTACCCGGCTGGAAGTATTCTGTTTCAAACAAAGGCGGTTACAAGGAAATTAAAATTGGAGATAAGGATAAATATGTTGAGGGTGATCAGCAATACATCATTCACTACCGGATGCTGAATGCCATCAACTTTTTTAAAGATAAGTCGGAATTGTACTTAAATATTATTGGTGACCGGTGGGATACAACAATTGATTCGGTAAGTTTTTCCATTACACTTTATGATGCTGTACCAGCCACTCCTTTTTATTTTGTGGCAACAGGAATAACCGGGTCAAGAGAAAACACTACTGTTTCTTCCTGGTCTGATAACAAATTTTTTGCAGGGCATACCACTGCACAACTTCAGCCAAATGAAGGCGTAACTGTTGGTATTGTACTTCCACCGGCTTTCTTAATCAAACAGAATTTTATGCTGCGTGGCATGGCATGGTTACTGCTTCCTGCAATTGTTTCTTTACTGATGTTTTATGTGTGGCGTAAATGGGGCAAAGACGAAACCTTAACCATCACAACTGAATTTTATCCTCCGGAAAATATAAGTCCAAGTGTTGCGGGTTATATTATTGACGATATACTTGATAAAAGAGAACTGACTGCATTAATTCCATATTGGGGAGCCGCTGGTTATTTGCAGGTAAAAGAGACAGAGAAAAAATCGCTGATGGGATTAATTAAAGACACCGAATACGAATTCATTAAACTGAAAGAACTGCCTGCATCTGCAATGACATTTGAGCGGACTTTTTTCAATGGTATTTTTGAAAGCCGCTCATCAGTTGAATTAAGCAGTTTAAAAAATGTTTTGTATAAAACAATGGATGCCGCAAAGAAAGAACTGGAAAGCGAAGTTGACAGAAGTGCCTATTATGTAAAATACTCCAGAGGCTTTGCTTACTTTTTTATCTTCCTTGGTCTGGCAATTAGTGCAGCAGGTATTTTCCACCTGGTAAAATACTGGGGTGATCCTTTTTGGCTTGCCCTGTCGCTTATCATCAGCGGAATAAGCATTATCATTTTCGGTTCGTTTATGATTAAAAAAACACCAAAAGGAAATGACCTGTACAAAAAACTGGCTGGTTTTAAAGAATTTATTAAAACAGTTGAAAAAGACAGGCTCGCTGTTTTCTTAAAACAGGACGAACATTATTTTGATAAAGTATTACCCTATGCTATTGTTTTTAACATGGCCGATAAATGGAAAGACAAACTGAAGGGGCTTGATGTTCCTCCCCCAACCTGGTATTCGGGCAATCAAACAAACTTCAACACGTACATGTTTTTAAACAGTCTCGATCATTCAATGAACGAAATGAGTAAAACATTTTACAGCACCCCAAGCAGTAGTGGCAGCAGCGGGGGCAGTTTTGGCGGCGGTGGCTTTTCAGGTGGAGGTTTTGGAGGTGGTGGCGGTGGAAGCTGGTAACAGTTGTAAATTTATTAACTGACCAATTTTTTTACATGAATTTCATTTTACGGCCTTTTCAATTAAGCGATATTGACAGCCTGGTAAAACATGCCAATAATTTCAAGATTGCAAAATTTCTGACGGATGCTTTTCCGCATCCATACACTACAGATCATGCAAAAGCATTTATTACGATGGCAACACAGGGTGATCCCGTTCACATTTTTGCCATTGATATAAATGGAGAAGCGGTTGGTGCAATCGGGCTACACCCGCAGAAAGATATTATGTGCAAAAATGCCGAGCTTGGTTACTGGCTGGCCGAACCCTATTGGGGAAGAGGAATTATTACAGAAGCAATCAAACAAATTGTTCCGGTTGGGTTCAGCATCTTTGATATTACAAGAATTTATGCAAGACCTTACGGAACCAATGCAGCATCACAACGTGTACTGGAAAAAGCCGGGTTTAAACTCGAAGCAAGAATTGAAAAAAATATTTTCAAAAACGGGGAATTCCTTGATGAACTGATTTATGCAGTGAGAAAACAAACAAATTAAGTTTTTCTCAAAAACATGATTCTACGCATATTTTAACCTGTTGCATTACTTAAATTTGCCCTGTGAAAAAAGTGATTGCTGTTATACTGCTTTGTACGTTATTCCTGCAGGTCTTTTACGTTGCAGGGCTAACAATCTGGTTTCATGCCAACAGAGCTTATATCAGCCAGAAACTTTGTATTAACAAGAACAAGCCGGAGCTGGGATGTAAAGGACGTTGCTTTTTTAAACGTAAACTCCGTGAAGCCGAAGAAAAGCAAAACCAGCAAACACCCATCCAGGAAAAGCAAATCAAAGAAACATCGCCCTGCATTGTTCATTCGTACAGTTATACCATTCATTCAATAGCAATTGTTTCCAGCTATAATTCTGAATTCAGTTGCCAATATTCTTACCTCTTTCTGCAGGAAATTTTCCATCCACCATCAGCAGCAGTTGCATAAACATTCTGTTTAACGCTTTGCATTAAGCAAAGCCTGTATTCTTATTGCTTTTAATCATGATTTGAGAGCTAATGACTAATGCATTGACATGTTCTGTCATAATTGCATTGCAACATCATGCCCATAAAAATATTTGAAATGAAAAAATTGACTTTGCTGTTTTCATGCAGCATCATAACTGCTCTTGTACTTATAAGTTCCTGTACAAAAAACAACGACATAATTATTGATCCTGTGAAAGGTTTAACCAAACTCACAGAAGGATATGTTGCAGGTGCAGCTGCCAAAGTGGAGATTTATACAAAAGAAACAACCATCACCTCAGGCTACACAAAATTTTATTTTGCATTGTACGATTCTGTTTCGGGTAAACGTATCGATGATGCACATATTCATTTAGCACCATTAATGGATATGGGCACAATGAAACATGCCGCACCTTGTGAAAGTCCTGCATCTGAAAAAGCTGTGAATCATTTGTTCACAGGGAGTGTAACATTTATTATGTCGTCTATGGGAGGATCATGGGCTGTAACAATGACTGTACACAACCATAGTAACGGAAAAGAAGGCAGCTTTACCTTTCCTGTCACCGTAAATGAACCAGTTAAGTCAAAACAAAAATCATTTACAGCATTGCATAACGGCAGCAAGTATTTCATTTCACTGATTGAACCTTCTTCACCAAAAGTTGGCATCAATGATATGGAAATAGCCATTTACAAAAAAGTGTCCATGATGAGCTGGCCTGCCGACAGCAGTCTTTCAGTTGTACTTACTCCTGAAATGCCAACAATGGGGCACGGTTCGCCTAACAATGTAAATCCGGTTCATGTAGGCAATGGTCATTATAAAGGAAAAGTAAATTTTACCATGACAGGTTTGTGGAGATTGAATCTTGACTTTACATCGGGTGGAGCTGTTGCCGACAGTACTCAATATTTTGATGTTGAATTTTAATCTATCAATGGCAGGGAGCCTGTCTCCCTGCTTTATATTTTCTATATGCAAAAGATTTTCCCGGTTGTTCTTTTTTGTTTGATGAGTTTACAGCTAAATGCACAAATCAGCACAGCAGAAACCGACAGTAACAAAGTGGTGCAGCTAAATGAAGTTGTTGTGAATGGAAATAAGAAAAGCGACCAGCAGCACCTCGTTAATTTCTTTCGTTCCAACCAATCGTCCACGCTGGAAGATATAATGGGGCGGGTTCCTGAAATATCATTAATGCGCAGAGGTGCTTATGGTATGGAAGCATCGATACGTTCCTTCAGCAGCAGCCAGGTAAATGTATTGGTTGATGGTATGCGCATACATGGTGCATGTACCGACAGAATGGACCCTGCAACAATTTATATTGAACCATTAAATCTTGATAACCTGCAGGTGCAAACAGCAGGCAAAGGTTTTTTATCCGGCTCTTCCGTTGGTGGTACAATCAACATGAAAATTGCTGAACCTGATTTTAAAACTGCTCATCCATTCAGCGGAACGATCAGCAGCGGATACCAGACTGCAGCAAAAAGTTTTTACGAATCGGTAAAGCTGAATTATGCAACAGAACGCTGGGCTTTCAGGGCAAGTGCAACATACCGCAACAGCAGCAATTACCGCAGTGGTGGAGGTGAAGTAATCACGTTTTCGCAATATGAGAAAATCAATTATTCGCTTTCTGCAAAATTTCAGCAAAACAAAAACACCTATTACAAAGCCGATTTGATTGCAGACGACGGTTGGAATATTGGCTACACTGCCCTGCCGATGGATGTTGGTTATGCCACAGCAAAAATTGCATCGCTGAGTGTACATCATCAGCAGGCAAACAAAAAAATCAGTCAATGGCAATTGAAGATTTATGCAAACAATATCCGGCATTATATGGATGATACACATCGTCCAAACATAGCCATACACATGGATATGCCGGGCTACAGCAAAACTGCAGGCTTTTATGGTGAAGCTGAAATGGTGCTGAATAAAAAACAACGTTTATTGTTCAGGGCTGATGCTTCTTCAACCTATTTAAAAGCATCCATGACGATGTATGAAACAGGTCAATTACCCATGTATATGCTCACATGGCCCGACAACCGTAAAATACAAAACGGCATTTCAGTTTCATGGCTTTACCAGGTTGACAGTACGACCAAACTGCAGCTCAATTCCAGAGTTGATTACATTCTCAGCAATCTTGCTTCGCAGGAAGCAAAAGACCATATCAGCATTTTAGGTTATACAAATGCAAACAGGAACGATTTGCTGAAAAACATTTCGGCTTCGGTTACAAAAGATTTCAGTCCGAAAATAAAAGCAAACATCAACCTTTCCTATGCGGAACGCATGGCAAGTGCAAGTGAACTCTATGGCTTTTATTTATTCAACAGCAACGATAATTATGATTATGTAGGCAACCCTAAACTTAAATGTGAACATGCATTGGCCGCCGATGTTTCTGTTTCATACAACTGGAACAAAAACAGGATTCAGCTGAATTATTTCTATTCAAAAATCTTTAATTATATCACTGGCATTAAAGAACCATCATTCAGCACAATGACGATTGGAGCAAACGGTGTAAAAATATTCATTAATATTCCCTTTGGGATAATGACCGGTGTTGAAGCAAGTGCATTATTGAAACCGGCACCATCAGTTGATTTTGTTTCTACGTTACGTTATACATATACAAATGATGATCAGCATCAACCTTTGCCATTGATTGCGCCGCTGAAAAATGTTACTTCGGTCCGTTATCAACCTAACCGCTTTTCTGTTCAGGTGGAAACTGAAGCTGCTGCAAAGCAAACACGCATCAATATAAAATCCGGTGAGGATGAAACGGAAGGATATTTTTTACTCAATGCACGGCTTGGTTACAACACAATATTGCTCAACAAAAATTTTTCAATACAAACCGGTGTTGAAAATATATTCGATAAAAAATACCATGAGCATCTTGATTGGGGAAACATACCAAGACCGGGAAGAAATATCTATCTGCAATTGAAAATTTCGTTTTAACATCCCTGCAAAGCAAATGATCGTTTGTTTCAGACATTCCGTAATAATTTCTTTGCCATTTGATGTTTGAGCCTTACTTTTGCGCCATGATTTTAAACACACATACACATCATCATCATACTTGCCCTAACCGGTAAGCCGATGTTGCTTTGTGTATTTACAATAGTGAAAGGCTTACGTAAGTAGGCCTTTTTTTATTGTCAGAACCAAGATCAATTCGTGTAACAAAAAAACATAACAATGCAGGAAAAAAAATTCACCCCACTCAGCGAACTCAGCGGAGGCAGTGCAGAAAAACCAGCCAAACTCAGGATTGCCATCCAGAAAAGCGGAAGACTTAATGAAGATTCAGTGAAGCTGCTGAAAGATTGCGGCATTGAATTACGCAATGTAAAAGACCGTTTAAAAACAGAAGCCGATACATTTCCAATGGAAGTTTTCTTTTTAAGAGATGATGATATTCCGCAATACGTGGAAGATGGTGTAGCTGATATTGGCATTGTTGGAGAAAATGTATTGTTTGAAAAAAACAAGAAAGCAGAAATTGTTGAAAAGCTCGGCTTTGGTAAATGCCGTTTAAGTTTAGCTATTCCCAAAAGCCAGGAATATCTTGGAGCACAAACACTGGATGGCAAACGTATTGCAACAAGTTATCCGTTTCTTGTTACTGAGTTTTTAAAGAAGAATAATATTTCTGCTGAGGTACACGAAATCAGTGGTTCAGTTGAAATTGCTCCCGGCATTGGCTTATCCGATGTGGTGGTTGATCTTGTAAGCAGCGGCTCTACCCTGTTCATGAATGGATTAAAGGAAGTGGAGACTATCCTTCAATCACAATCAGTGTTAATCAAGAACGACAAACTTACCAACGGGCAGCAACTGTTACTGGATAAATTAGTGTTCCGCATTAAAGCAGTAAAAAAAGCTAAACGCAACAAATATGTTTTGCTGAATGCACCAAACGATAAACTCAGCAGCATCATTGCTATTTTACCCGGCATGAAAAGCCCCACTGTATTACCATTGGCAGAAACAGGATGGAGCAGTGTTCACAGTGTGCTGAGCGAAGATGAATTCTGGGAAAAAATTGAACAGCTGAAAGCAGCTGGTGCTGAAGGTATTTTAGTTGTACCAATTGAGAAGATGGTGATGTAATGTGGAAATGAGGCGATTTGAAAATTTGAAAATGAAATGAGATGCAGGTAATTAAACAGCCAAAAAAAAATGATTGGAGCAAATTGCTGAAGCGACCAGCGCTGGATTCTTCTTCGCTGGAAGCAAGTGTAAGCAATATCCTGAAGCAGGTGAAAGAAAATGGTGATGAAGCACTGAAACGTTTTTCTACCATTTACGATAAAGTAACTGTTGACGAGTTACTGGTTTCTGAAGCTGAAATAGCAGAGGCTGAAAAAAAAGTAAGTGATGAACTGAAGGAAGCCATCAACATTGCCAAACAAAACATCGAACTGTTTCATAAAAAACAAATCAGTGCTGTTGAGAAAATTGAAACAATGCCCGGTGTTCTTTGCTGGCGTAAAGCGGTGGCCATTGAAAAAGTTGGATTATATATTCCCGGTGGTACAGCCCCGTTATTTTCAACAATTTTAATGCTGGCTGTTCCGGCAAAGATTGCAGACTGTAAAGAAATTATTCTTTGCACACCTCCCGGTAAAAACGGCGAAGTAAATGCTGCTATTTTATATACAGCTAAACTGGCTGGCATTACAAAAATTTTCAAAACTGGCGGAGCTCAGGCAGTTGCAGCAATGGCTTATGGCACAGCAAGTATTCCGCAAGTGTATAAAATTTTCGGACCGGGTAACCAGTATGTAACCTGTGCCAAACAGTTAGTACAGAAAGATGGCGTAGCAATTGATATGCCGGCCGGGCCAAGCGAAGTTTGTGTAATGGCTGATGAAACGGCCAATGCATCATTTGTTGCTGCTGATTTGTTATCGCAGGCTGAACATGGTGTTGATTCGCAGGTATTGCTGGTAAGTACATCGGAGCAACTGATTAATGAAGTACTTGTTGAAACTGAAAAACAGCTCGATATTCTTCCACGAAAAGAATTTGCTGAAAAAGCACTGGAGAACAGTAAAGCCATTTTGCTGAAATCAGAAAAAGAAATGATTGAGCTGGCAAATCAATATGCAGCCGAGCATTTAATCATCAGCTGCAAAAGTGAAGAAGCAATTGCTGAACAGATTTTTAATGCTGGTTCTGTTTTTCTTGGCAACTATTCACCGGAAAGTGTGGGCGATTATGCAAGCGGCACCAATCACACATTGCCAACCAATGGTTATGCCAAAGCATACAGTGGCGTAAGTGTTGACAGCTTTGTAAAAAAGATTACTTACCAGAAACTCAGTAAAGAAGGTTTGCAGCAAATCGGCAAAGCTGTTGAAACAATGGCTGAAGCAGAAGGACTGAGAGCACATGCAGAAGCGGTAAGGAAGAGGATGCAGAGTTTATAGTTTATCATTTTTAGTTTATGGTTTGTCGTTAAGTTACTTTCACCATTCACAAAAAATATTATGTCGTTTAATTTAAATAATCTACTTCGTTCCAACATCAAAGCGCTCACACCCTACTCTTCAGCACGTGATGAGTTTCACGGTGAGGCAAAGATTTTTCTTGATGCCAATGAAAATAGTATTGGTTCACCATTAATCAAATGGTACAACCGTTATCCCGATCCTTATCAGCAAAAGATCAAAGAAAAATTGTCAGCCATCAAAGCTGTTTCACCCAAACAGATTTTTATTGGCAATGGCAGCGATGAATGTATTGATCTGCTCTACCGTGCATTCTGTAACCCGGGAAAAGACAATGTGATTATTTGTCCGCCCACTTACGGTATGTATGAAGTAAGTGCCAATATTAATGATGTAGAGATCAGGAAAGCACAGCTGCTGGAAAATTACCAGCTTGATCTTGTTCATCTTGAAACATTAGTTGATGCAAATACAAAAATCATCTGGATCTGTTCGCCCAACAATCCAACCGGCAACAGCATTCATTTTGAAGACATCGAAATGGTGCTCAACAATTTTGATGGAATTGTAGTGGTGGATGAAGCTTATATCAACTTCTCCCGCCAGCGTTCATGTATTACCCTGCTGAAGGATTATCCGAATCTCGTTGTCATGCAAACGCTCAGCAAAGCGTGGGGGCTTGCTGGCTTGCGTTTGGGTATGGCTTTTGCAAGTGAAGAAATTATTGGCATCTACAATAAAATCAAACCTCCTTATAATATCAGCGAAGCGGTGCAGGAACTGGTACTAAAAGCTCTGGACAATGTGGAAGAAGTAAATGAAATGATTAAGGAACTGGTGAAAGAAAGAAAACGCCTGGAAGAAGAATTACCAAACCTGAAAGTGGTTGTACAGGTTTATCCTTCAGATGCCAACTTTCTATTAGTAAAAGTGGTAGATGCAAAAGCCATCTATGAGTACCTGCTTGCTAACCAGATTGTGGTAAGAGACAGAAGCAAAGTTGTTCTCTGCGGCGAATCATTACGGATAACTGTAGGAACGGCAAAAGAGAATGATGAATTACTGAACGCTTTGCAGAAATTTATTGTTTAAGATTAACTTTAACCAATCAAACCATTGCATCATGAGTAAACTTTTTTCTTCATTCATTCTTATCATCGCATCTGTATTTTCTGCCTGCGCAGGCGATCCTGTAAACAACGCACCCGGCGACATTAAATTACCTGCGGGTTTTAAAGCAATTGTTGTTGCCGACAAAATTGGGAATGCCCGTCATATTGTTGTTAACGGTAACGGCGACGTTTATGTTAAACTTGAACGGTTAAAAGACGGGAAAGGAATCATTCGCCTAAGAGACACAAACAGTGATGGTGTTGCCGATGAAAAATTTGCATTCGGCAATTTTGGCGGTACAGGTATTGCTATCAAAAATGGTTATCTCTATGCGTCTTCCGATGACCAGGTGTATCGTTATAAATTCAACGATAAAAATGAAATTGAAAATCCAGATAAGCCTGAAATAATTATTACCGGTCTTGTGAACAAGCGCCAGCATTCATCCAAATCAATTACGCTTGATAATAACGGGTTTATTTATGTAAACATTGGCGCACCTTCCAATGCCTGCCAGGAAGTTGATCGTACTGCCGGATCAAAAGGTCAAATGCCCTGCCCTATTCTTGAAACTGCAGGTGGTATCTGGCAGTTCAGAGCCGACAAGTTGAATCAATCGTATGCTGAAGGCAATCGTTATGTAACCGGCTTACGTAATGTGGTTGGCCTGGATTGGAATACTTCAGTAAATGAATTATATGTAATGCAGCATGGAAGAGATCAGCTTAGCCAGCTTCATCCGGATCTGTTCAATGATCAGCTCAATGCTGAAGTTCCTGCAGAAGAATTTTTTCTTGCAAAAAAAGGAATGGATTTTGGCTGGCCTTATTGCTACTACGATCCTATTCAAAAAAAGAAATTACTTGCGCCTGAGTATGGTGGTGATGGTAAAACTGAAGGACTTTGCGGCACAAAAGAAAATCCATTGTATGCATTCCCTGCACATTGGGGGCCAAACGCATTATTATTTTACACCGGCAACCAGTTTGCAGCAAAATATAAAAACGGAGCATTCATTGCTTTCCATGGTAGCTGGAACAGGGCACCGTTAGAACAGGCAGGTTTTAATGTTGTTTTTCTTCCAATGAAAGATGGAAAACCTGCAGGCGATTATGAAATCTTTGCTGACGATTTTGTTGGAGGAAAAGAAAATCTTTCTCCGTCAAAAGCAAAGCATCGTCCATGTGGTTTGGCTATGGGCACAGATGGCTCACTTTATATTTGTGATGACCAGGGAGGAACAGTTTGGAAAATTATTTACACAGGCAATAAATAAATGAATGGCAAAGATTGTTTTTAACCTCATATTACTGTCCGGGGCTTTTTCAATATTATCATTTATCGAAATGCAGCAACCATATGATGTTAAGGCTGCAATGGTCAGGGGTAAAAAAGTTTATAACAAAACCTGTGTGGCCTGTCACCAACCTGATGGAAGTGGTGTACCGAGAATGAATCCGCCTCTTATTAAAACCAAAATTACATTAGGATCAAAAGAAAAACTGGTACATATACTTGTAAAAGGTTTTAATGAAGAAGTGGAAATAAACGGACAGTATTATTCCAATCCAATGCCGGCGCAACCACAGTTAACCAACCAGGAAATAGCGGATGTGTTAACTTTTGTACGTAAAAGTTTTGGAAATAAAGCAAGTCATGTTACACTTGCTGAGGTAAAAGCCATCAGAGCAAAAATTAAATAAATCACAACTACCTTAAAACAATTCGATGAAACGTGTATTGTTTATTGATCGTGACGGAACATTAATCAACGAAGCGCCCCCAACATATCAGTTAGATTCGTTTGATAAACTCAGTTTTTATCCCGATGTGTTTTGTTACCTGCGACGGATTGCCGCTGAACTTGATTACGAGCTGGTGATGCCCACCAACCAGGATGGATTAGGCACTGCTTCATTTCCCGAAGAAACATTCTGGCCTGTTCACAATTTTGTTTTAAAGAGTTTTGAAAACGAAGGCATTCATTTCAGTAATGTTTTAATTGACCGCACATTCCCGCATGAAAATGCTCCCACAAGAAAACCGGGCATTGGCATGTTTACACAATACATCAATAATCCTGCATACGATTTGGCCAATTCATTTGTAATCGGCGATCGTATCACTGATGTACAATTAGCAAAAAACCTCGGCTGTAAAGCTATCTGGATAAACAATGATGCAAATCTTGGTGCGGCAGAAATAAAGGATAAGGTTGCTGAACTTCGTGCATCAACCATTGTTCTTGAAACCATTCACTGGAAAGAAATTTATGAATTTCTGAAACTTGGTTTACGCACAGTTGTACACGATCGCAACACCAACGAAACAAAAATTCATGTTGAACTGAATTTAGACGGAAGCGGAAAAGCCAACATCAGCACAGGGCTTGGTTTTTTTGATCACATGCTCGACCAGATTGCACGTCATGGAAAAATGGATTTAAACATTGTTACCAAAGGCGATCTGCACATTGATGAACATCACACGATTGAAGATACCGGCATTGCTTTGGGCGAAGCATTTGCAAAAGCACTTGCTGATAAACGGGGTATGGAACGTTACGGTTTTGCATTACCGATGGATGAAGCCGAAGCAAAAGTGCTGATTGATTTTGGTGGCCGTAACTGGATTGTATGGAACGCAACTTTTACCCGTGAAAAGATTGGCGAGATGCCAACAGAAATGTTCTTCCATTTCTTCAAATCGTTCAGCGATGCTTCTAAATGCAATCTCAACATTGAATGTCACGGCGACAATGAACATCATAAAATTGAAGCCATTTTTAAAGCATTTGCCAAGGCAATACGCATGGCTGTAAAGAGAGATCCGCTCAGCAACTATCTCCCTTCAACCAAAGGTTTGCTCTGATACTGCTCACCTCTTCCCATGATTAGAGATTGTCGCTGCTCTGATTATCATCATTACGTACCGTATAATGTATAATTAGCTTTAGTAAAACTTTTTACTATGGACGCCATTCTTGTACCGGTTGACTTTTCAACTACTTCGATGAATGCAGCAGCTTATGCACTGGGTTATGCAAAACAAACAGGCGAAAAAGTTATACTTCTGCACGCCTATGAACCTCCGGTAATGTACCCCGTTTACCAAGGTGCAGAAATAAGCCCTGAAGGTTTGCGGGAAATCAATAAAAAAGAATTAAAACTCCTTGCAGCTCAGTTAGCAGAAAAAGAACCACTTGTAAAAGTTGAATACCTTTTATTCGAGGGAGGATTGGTTGATTTTACAACTAAAGTTCTGGAAACTGTTCCTGTATCGCTGGTGATTATGGGGCTCACCGGAAAGGGTAAAATTGAAGAAAAATTAATTGGAAGCAACACTCTCAGCGTATCGAAAAATATAAGTGCCCCGGTTTTAATTATTCCTGAAAATGCAGTTTATAATACGATTAATGATATCGGGCTTACAACTGACTTCCGGGAAGTTGTTGAAACAATTCCGGAAAAAACTGTGCGAAAAGTTCTTGATCAAACCAAAGCAAAGCTTCATGTACTGAATGTTGATTTTAACAATCGCCACTGGACAAATGAAGTACCCTTTCAAAGTGGTTTGGTTGAAACAATGTTTCAACAGTATCACCCGCATTATCATTTCATTGATAACCCGGATATGGTTCATGGATTAAATGAATATGCTGAAAAATTCGGTATTGAATTATTAATAGTGATCCCCCATAAGCACAACATACTTGAAAAAATTTTTGCAGGAAGCCATACTAAAGAGTTACTATTTCACAGTGAGGTGCCTGTAATGGTGATGCATGAATAAACAGAAGAAATCGCCTGTTTGCTATACTCTTTTTATTGCCCGTAATGTGTGCGAGCGCATACCTGTTTCTTTACTTAAAATACCGGCATTATCAATACTGTCGATACGCACTTTGCCTGCGGCATGAATTATTTCATGATCGTTAAGTAAAATACCTGTGTGTATGATTGAACCTTCAGCATCGCCAAAAAAAGCAATATCACCACAACGAACCTCCTGCAAAAAACCAATATCCTCTCCCACCATTGCCTGGTTTGATGCATCTCTTGGCATTTTTTTTCCAAAGAAACGCATTACACTCTGCACAAGGCCGCTGCAATCAATTCCAAAAACACTTCTGCCCCCCCACAAATATGCAGTGTTTAAAAAAGTAAAAGCAACCTGTCTTACACTCTCTTCATCAAATACATAAGCACCCTCCATTACCAGTTTACTGCTGCTGCGGATACGGTTACCACCCCACTCGGCTTCTCCGTTTAACAAACCGGGAACAGCACTTCCAAATGGAACATGCATAGGCACTTCGTTCACCATCATTACGCCGCTCCATGTGTTTACTAAAGGTACCTGTGGCTGCAGGGCTGTTTCTTCATCAACTTCGGTTAATTGATTGCGCAAACAATAACCAGTGTATCCGTCATAAACACACATTACTTCCACCCAATCATCAAAAGATGACAGTAATTCAACCGTTTCACCAAACAATAATTGGGACGTTATTTCAGCTTCGTGCCTCCGTTCCTTTCTTATTGGCGCTACCGGAACTATACAAACTGCATTGTTCATTCAAAATTCTTTGCAATGAATATATGGAATTTTGCTTTCTTATTCATCTATAATGTAAAATTACTAACTTGTTCATGTAAACTGTATTTGTGCAGCTATCACAGTCAACCATACCCGATAACGAATTACTCAGTCTTTATTACAAAGATGGCAACAGCAAATGGCTTGGTATATTATTACAGCGATATACGATGCTATTGTTTGGCGTTTGTATGAAGTATTTAAAAAATGAAGAAGAAGCCAAAGATGCCGTGCAGCAGGTTTTTGAAAAAGCAATTAAGGAATTGGACAAGTACAAGGTTGATTATTTCAAAAGCTGGATTTATATGGTGGCCAAAAACCATTGTCTTATGAAACTGCGGGATAAAAACAAAACCCCGAAAGAAATAACTGAAAAGATGATGGCAACACCGGCAGAAGAATTAAACCCTGCTGAACATTTACAAAAAGATGAACTGCTTGATAAACTAAACGGTTCATTAAAGGACCTTGCACCTGAGCAGCGGATTTGCATTGAACAGTTTTACCTGCAGAAAAAAAGCTATCTTGACATTGCCGATGCAACGGGTTTTACCATGATGCAGGTAAAAAGTTATATTCAAAACGGAAAGCGCAATTTGAAAATGCTTTTGCTTAAACAAATGAATCATGAGCGATAATTTGCTCGATATATTGAAAGATGATGATGACATCAGTGAACAGGAATTGCAAAATTACCTGGAGGGGAAGCTTTCACCTGAAGAACGTCATGAACTGGAGAAGCGGCTTGCTTCTTCTGAAATGATGAGTGATGCTGAAGAAGGTTTAAGCCAGGTAAAAAATAAAGAAGATGTTCCGGTGGTTGTGGCTGAAATTAACCGCAGACTGACAATGCAACTGCACAAACGTCGGCATAAAAAACTAAAAGGAATTCCCAGCCAAACACTTACCATTACAGCAGCTTTTATTATTCTGCTGCTCATAGCATTGGCCTATTTTATAATTTACAGGCTGAAAACAGGTTAACTTTGCTGTGATATTCTGATTGATGACGTTTAAAATTTCATCAAAATGAAAACTTCTGAAAAAATTCTTTACTGGATACCCCGCCTGCTTTGCATTGCAGCCATTTTATTTGTAAGCATCTTTGCATTTGATTCATTTTCTCCGGGAACAGCTTTATACAAACAGATACTGGCATTTTTAATTCATCTCATTCCATCGTTTTTATTAACAGCCTTATTAGTATTTGCATGGAAAAAAGAGTTTGCCGGAGGTATTCTCTTTATCATACTTGGCATCGCATTCAGTGTATTGGTGTATAATATGAACTATGCAAGAACACAATCTGCATGGATAAGTTTGGGAATTATTGCATCAATCACCCTTCCATTTATTGTTGTTGGTGTTTTGTTTATTGTACACAACAACATAACGAAGAGAATACATATTTAAAAGAAAAAGCCGCTTAATAAGCGGCTTTTTCTTTTATCATTCAGGAGCTTACTCGCCCCAGATATTATCTTTTCCATCTAACCATGCTTTCACCAGTTCAGTTGTTACTGACTTAGGACGTTCAATCGGCAAACCAAGTGCCCTGTCCCAGATCAAACTGGCCATTACGCCTAAAGCACGACTTACAGCGAATAATACAGTATAGAATTCATACTCAACCATTCCGTAATGAACCAGCAATGCCCCACTGTGAGCATCTACATTCGGCCATGGATTTTTGATTTTGCCCAATGACTGCAGTATTGGCGGAACCACTTCATAAATATTCCAAACAGTGTTGAGCAGCTTATCATCAGGAATATATTTTTTGCCGAATTCCATCTGTGCTGTAAAGCGTGGATCAGTTTTACGTAATACAGCATGACCATAGCCCGGCACTACTTTTCCTTCACTCAGCGTTTTCTTTACATATTCTGCAATTTCTTCCTTGGTGGGTGCATCAGTATTAAGCGATTCCTGCATTTCAAAAATCCACCTGATAACTTCCTGGTTGGCCAAGCCATGTAAAGGGCCAGCCAAACCGTTCATACCTGCTGCATAAGCAAGATAAGGATCACTTAATGCTGAACCAACAAGGTGTGTAGTGTGTGCTGAAACGTTACCACCTTCATGATCGGCATGAATGGTCATGTACAAACGCATCAGCTCCATAAATTCCTTGTCTTCATAACCAAGCATGTGAGCAAGGTTACCCGCCCAATCAAGCATACCATTTGGATGAATATGATCACCATTTTTATACTTACGGCGATAAATGTATGCTGCAATACGTGGGAGACGTGCAATCAGAATCATTGCATCATCAAACGTAGGCTCCCAATAATCTTTCTTATTTATTCCTTCAGCATATTGCTTGGCAAAATAACTTTCAGTTTGTAAAGCCATAACCCCCACAACAAACATTGTCATTGGATGTGTATTGATGGGCAATGCATCAATTGCAGCAAACACATGGTTCGGTACATGGCTTCTTCTTTGCCATACATCGGTAACGTGTTCGGCCATTTCATCGTCGGGAAATTCGCCTACCAGCATTAAATAAAATAAACCTTCAGGAAGAGGTTGATGGCCTTTATGATCTTTTGGTAATTTTTCGATTAATTCGGGAATAGAATAACCACGAAAACGGATTCCTTCTTTTGCATCAAGCAATGAAGTTTCTGTTACTAAACCTGTCATACCACGCATTCCCTGGTAAACTTGTGAAAGGGTAACTTCGCCTATAACTTTATTGCCATGTTCTTTGATGATGTCCTTAATTTCCGCATTAGCAGCATTTACTTTTGCCATAAAGCGGTTCTTCATTATTCCCATAGTTGTTATACAATTTTTGTGTGGTAGATGGCCAAAGTTACTTAAACTAGGGCTTCGCTGCTAAAAGTAATGAACGAAAAGTTGAGGAATTATTCCTATTTGGGTGATTTTTTATACAACCAGTAGGCCACAATGGCAAAACAAACATTCGGTATCCATGCAGCAAGTAACGGGTGGAGGTTTCCCTTGGTAGAAAAAACCATCGCAAACTTATCAAAAATGATATAGGTTACACCTATGATAAAAGCAAGTGCCAGGTGAAGGCCACTTCCTCCACGTACCTTACGGCTGGCAAGTATTCCCGCAATCATTGTCATAATAATAACTGTAACTGCACTTGAATCCCGGCGGTAACGTTCAAACTTCACCGCACTGATGGTTTCTGAACCCCGTATTTCTTCCTGTTTAATAAAACGGTTTAATGCGGGTGTTTTAAGTTTATCTTTTCTGAATTCGTCTTGTGCCAAATCGGCTGGCCGGTATCCCAACTGCAAATAATAACCCGACAGTGTTTTCACCTCCTCTTTCATCCCGTTAATCTTCCGTTCAATGGCTGTTTCAAGTTTCCATTTCTTTTTTGCAGTATCCCATTGTATCGTTTCAGAACGGAGATTATAAATAACCTCGTTGTTTTTTACACGTTCAAGATAAAATCCATTGCCGATTTTTGAACTTGTATCATAGTTACGCATACCCGCATATGTAAAAGTATCGACTCTGAAATGCAGGTTGCTAAGATATTGACGTTGCTGTTTTTGAATATTGCCCATATCAATATACCGGTTCTCAAAATCTGTACGAATAACATTCGCCACGGGTATTACAAAATGATTTGACAAGCCGAGTACCAATGCAAGAAAAACACCTCCGATCCAGTACGGAACCAGGAAACGGCGCAGGCTCATACCAATGCTGAGCATGGCAACAATTTCGCTCCGCCCTGCCATTTTTGATGTAAAAAAAACAACAGATATCAATACAAAAACCGGGAATAACAACCCGGTCATATAAGGAATAAATCCTGAATAATATTTAGCAGTTACATCAGCAAATCCAAGTCCGCTGCGCACAAAATCCTCACTCTTTTCACTGGCATCAATTGCAACGGTAATTGTTGTAAATATGAGCAACAGGAAAAAGAAAGTTTTCAGAAAAGCTTTTAATATGTAGCGGTCTAAAATTTTCATCAGAGCTGCAAAGTAAAGCAGAATTTGTTTATGCAGCCTTTTCCTTTTCTAACATTAAGATGTCTTTAGTAATCCCTGTGATCCCCTAATCAGTGTTTATTTTTTTACTGACGATATCAATCATTCCGTTTCTCCGTTATTTATTCAAATACGGGCTTTCAAAACCCAGTTTCTTCAGCCCTTGTTGAATTTCAGGGCAGCTCATAAATAATTTCCAAAGCAACCCACTTCTGTAATTCTCCATCATTACCACTATTGGCCCCTGGTCAATTGCAAGATAGCGGGGGCTGTACCAGTTGGCTGTTTCGCTGAAAGCATCATAAAAACCGTAAACACCAAAGAGTTTTCCTTTCTGGTTGATATACCAGTTTTTCATGGCAGCCATTGATTCTTTTGGTGTATAAGGAAAGGATGATAATGCAGCCGTTGGAGAGATAACACCGATATCTCTTTTATCAGTTGGTGCATGGCCGGCATAACCCCGAATGGAATAACTGGAAGTCAATCCCCAGCTATCAGGACCGTAACCTTTATATCCTTTGGGATTATTAACACACCAACGGTAATGGATCATTGCATGACCAACATTGTGTTGCCAGTAATCAGCGTACTTATCTTTCAACCCTCGTGGATCAAGACCGAGATAAGAATAATGTGCCCAGAATAACGGCCCTGCGTTTCCGGTTTCACCCTGGTGATTCATTTGCAGTTTGATGTCTTCGTAAAAAGCAGGATGTTCATTAATCTTTCCATTTTCAGCCCAACCCTCATGATATACTTCAGCAGGTACTCCATGTGAAGGAGATGATGCAGCAAGAATATACATGATCAAACATTCATTGTAACCATGTACGGCAAAATTCATCTTCCAGTCATAAGCAGGACTCCAATGCCAGTACAAAACATTTTTACCATTACGATACCAGTCAAACTCAACTTCCTTCCAAAGCTTATCTATTCTTGCAGCCAATGATTTTTCTGATGCAGAACCATTTTGAAAGTACTGCCGTACACAAAGCAATCCCTGGATCATGAAAGATGTTTCTACCAAATCACCCCCGTCATCATACCGGCTGAAAGGTTTTACTTTACCCGTTTCACCATTCCACCAATGTGGCCAAACGCCATGAAACCTGTCGGCCGTTTCAAGAAAATGAACAATTTTTTCAAAACGCAGTTTTCCTTCTTCTCTTGTAATAAAACCTCGTTCAATACCAACCAGAATTGCCATTAAACCAAATCCACCACCGCCACTTGTAACGGTGCTTTTATCATTTTGCGGGTACACATTATCTGTATGAAAACGTTCACGTGCCAGGCCACTGTTTGGTTCAGCACCGTCCCAGAAATATTGAAATGTTGCCCGCTGCACATCAGTAAAAATTACTTCATCCTCTTTTGATGAAAAAACAGTTTTCGGTTCCTGTATTTTTTGCGAATGTGAACAAGCAAAAAAAGCAGTACTAAGCAGTATTGAAAAAAAATTCCGCATTGTTAATCTGAAATCCTGAGTTACACAAATAAAAAAGACGCACAATGTTTTGTGCAAACATCATGCGTCTTTAAATAACGATTATTTATTGGCTTTACCCAAATTGTACAAAGCTTTGATAAAAGCATCGGGTAATGACCTGTTGAATATTCTCAGTTCATCAACCTGGCCTGTCATTGGTGCAAAAGAAACATCAGTGCTTACCGATTTACCGGGAATACCGTTGTAATTTGAACCGATGATAACTTCACTTGGCTCATACGATTTGTATAAATTGTTTCCTGTGCCACGGTTTGGATATCCGCCAACTTTCACTCCATTCATCCATATATTAAATACGCCTGTTGTGTATTCATAAGTAAGAATGACGTGCACCCAGCTATTAAGACTTACTTTGTCCAGTCCGTTTAAACTGTTTATATTATCCTGTGTTCCTCCTCCAATTGTCATAAAGGTTGGCTGAATACGCAAGATCGAATCGTTGGTTGCCGGATAGCCATTAGTGTTTAGTGCAAAATTGATATTCCCGGTAAATATTCCGGGGCGTGCCAGCTGAAACAGCATTGTGCGCTTTGATCCGTTGTTTTTTATTTTTATCCATGTACTGATGCTCCAGCTTTTCAAAGTATCAGTTTTGAACTTCTGGAACTGTGTTGGAAAATAAACATACCCGGCAGCGAGGTTTAACGATTTTCCCCGCACTGCATCAGTAACATAAGTATCGCCGGCAGATGAGCCAGGAGCAGTTCCTGTTTTCAGTTCATTTTTTGTATCATCAAAACTCCAGTAAGCAATTAAGCTTTCAGGCAATACTTCGTCTGAACTGTTGAAACCATCAATCTTGCCGGCATAATCGGCAGGATTTACCGATGGAAGTTTATTTGGATTACCATCAGGCTTGCAGGAAACAATTACTGTACTCAGTAACAATACACCTGCAATTTTATTTTTGATATGTAATAATTTCATGTCTTATTTTTTTTAGATCAACAAATTAATAACCCGGATTTTGAGTAAGCTTTCCTGCACTTAAGTCAATTTGCGTTTGCGGAATTGGCAGCAATACATCACGGCTGTTAGCAAAGTTTGTTTTTCCTGCAGCCTGTAAAACATCCTGGGCAATACCCCAACGTACAATATCAAAGAAACGGTCGTGTTCCATTGCAAGTTCAACACGGCGCTCCTGACGGATTGCAGTACGTAATGTTGCCTGATCGGTTGTAGTAATGTCGGGCAAAGTACCAGCAACGGCTCCCTGGCGGGCTCTTGCTCTTACAGTATTCAGTGCAGTTCTTGCAGCAGTGATATTTGCATCTCCTCCTACTTCATTTGCAGCTTCGGCGTACATGAGAACAACATCAGCATAACGTAAAATGCGTATGTTCATCCAATAACCAAAACGGTTGCCTATTGAAGTGCGCAGTGAAGGGTTTGTATAGATTTTGTTGTTGTAACGTGGGTTTGGTAATCCTACCGGAGTTGTTTCGCCATAAATGGTTAATCCAGGAACAGTTGAAGTACTTGTAAATAAAACTGTTCTTGCTTTACGTGGATCATTGGCTTCATAAGCAGCAACCAACTGATCGCTTGGTGTATTCCAACCCCAGCCCTGATCCCAGATTCCGGATCCTCTGATACCTTGTATTTGTGCATACTGAACACCGTTAGCACTTGGTATGGCTGATGATGCTGTTGCCTGTACTTCAAAAACAGATTCTTTACTGTTCTCGCCTTCTTCCCTGAAAATTTTATCGTAAGAAGTTGACAAATCATATTGACCCGAAGTCATGACTGCATTGGCAGCAGTCATTGCCTGTGCCCATTTTTGCTGTGTGATATAAACTTTTGCCAGTAACCCATTCGCTGCACCTTTTGTAGCACGGCCAACAAAACGGGCATCCCAGTTAAGTGGTAAAACTGATGCTGCAAATGTAAGATCGCTTTCAATGAATGCATAAATCTGAGCAGCGGTACTCTGTGCCACATTATTCTGTGCTGCAGGATCACTAAACAAAGTGTCAATTAACGGAACCCGTCCAAACAAACGAACAAGATTAAAGTAGGCATATGCACGAAGGAAACGGGCTTCGCCCAACGTTTGCAGTTTGATTGCTTCGGGCGCAACAATTGTTGCATTTGAGTTTACTTCTTTAATGGTACTGTTGCACTTGGTTATAAGTGAATAGTTTCCCAACCAGAGTGTATTACAAAAACCATTGCTGGCTAAAACCGGAAAGTTATCCATGGTAATGGCATTCGATCCTCCATCGGCCGGAGTACTTCCTTTATCTGCATCATCGCTGCGTATGCTTGTAGCAGTAATAAATGACTGGCTGTGTAAATTAAAACTGCGCAGTTCATTATATGCTCCAAAAATAAACTGATCGTAAGGACCTGAACCGCCGGGATAAGGATAATTCGTATCATCATAACCACCCTGGCGTTGTGTATCCAGAAACTTTTTACAACCAGTTATAGAAAGCAGCAGCAACACTGCCACCAGTGCTAAATGTGCTTTGCGAGTAAGTTGTGTGAATGATTTCATATTTCAAATATTTTTTAGAGTCGTTTTAAAAAGTAACATTGATACCAACAGAATAAACTGCAGGAACCGGATAAGCGCCATTATCAGCACCACCGCCAAGTATGCTGCCAATTAATGGTTCAGGAGAGTATCCGGTAACCCGGCTCCATGTTTTTAAGTTTTGTCCGCTGAGATAAACTCTGGCCTTCTTGATACCGATTGCAGACAGTGAGTTTTGTTCAAATGTGTAACCTACCTGCAATAATCTGATGCGGAGATAATCGCCCGGTTCAAGATAATAGGTGCTCATTAAAAAATTATTGCCCCTTGTGTTATCCAGAATTGGTTCAACATTGGTTGATCCGGGAGTTGTCCATGCATTTAAACGGTTTGCTTCATAATTCAACACAGCAAATGTTGATGTACGGCGTTGTGTGTAAATTTTATGGCCGGCCGATCCCTGTGCGTCAAGTTGTAAATCGAATCCCTTATAACCAAACGACAGATTCCCACCGTAGCTGTATGGAGGGAATGGAGTTCCGATATAACCACGATCATCAGCTGTGAGTTTGCCATCAGCATTCCTGTCGAGATAAGAGATGTCGCCGGGAAGTGAACTAACAAATGAAGGTTGTTTTGCAAGATCGGCAGTTGACTGGTAAACACCAGTTTGAGTATAGCCGTAGAAATAGCCGATTGATTTACCTGAAGTAGTGAGGTTGGCCCCACCATTGCCAATAATGGCAAAATTGAAATTATCGCCAATGGAATTTACAACATTATCATTATAGCTGAAGTTTGCTGAAACACCGTACGTAATATCCCGTCCAATTTTATCGTTCCAGCCAAGATTTATTTCAATGCCTCTGTTGGTGATTTTTCCAAGATTGGTAAAGTAACTGCGTGTTTCGTTTGGTAATGTTACTGCTGTAAGAATATCAGTTGTTGTACGGTCATAGAAAGTTACTTCGGCATTCAGCCTGTTTTTCAATGCACGAACATCAAAACCTACATCAAGGCCACGTACTGTTTCCCAACGGAGATTTGGATCAGGAATATAAGCAGCCTGTATGGACGTATAAATATTGTCACCAAAAATTGCAGTTGAAGCATTTTGAATTCCGGGTTTATATAAATTGTCTGCAAAGCCGTTTGCATTACCTGTAAGTCCCCATGCTCCACGTAATTTCAGAAAATCAATACCTTTTACATTTCTGAAAAAATCTTCATCACTTATAACCCAACCTGCACCAATGCTTCCAAACGTACCCCACCGGTTTTCAGGAGCGAACTTTGAACTTCCGTCTCTGCGTATCGTTGCATTCAAAAGATATTTTCCATTGTAAGTATAACCAACCCTTGCAAAACCGCCTGCAATAGCACTTTCACTGCCTCCACCTCCGTTTGAAATAGGATTGTTTACATTGATTGCATCAAGATACCAGAAATCTGAATTATCAGGCACATTCACTGCAGTGTCTTTGCGTGTTCCGTTTACATAAGAGCTGCGGCTGTAAATAGTGGTAAAACCTGCCACTGCATTTATTGTATGCCCATTACCGATACGCTTATCAAAACTCAACGTATGATCCTGCTGATACCTTCTTGATTCGCTTTGTTCCTGTGATACTGAAGTGCGAACAGAATTATCGTAAGTAATAGTTGTGGCAGCAGCACCTTCGCCAAGGTTAATGAAAGAGAAAGGCAGCTGTGTATAGCTTCTGCCGGTATTAAAACCAAGATCAGTATAGGCAACAGACTTCCATGTGAAGCTTTTCAAAAACTTAATTTCTGCAAAAATACTTCCAATAATACGGAACCCTCCTTCCACAGAATTACGGTTGTTTCTGTTTAAAGCTGCAACAGGATTTCCAACCTGTGCACGTTGAAACGATGGCATGCTATAGTATGTTGTTGCATCATATTGTACGGGTACAATCGGAGCTGCCCATAAAGCATTGGTAACAGAAGCAGCGGGTGGGTTACTCTTGTAATGATAACCGCTGATGTCTCCTCCTACTTTTATATTTTTATTGATGCGTATTTCTTCATTGATACGAACAAGGTAACGTTCAAAATTATCATACTTCAATACCCCATCCTGGTTAGTGTAACCAATATTGAGATAAGTGGTTGTTTTATCTGAACTGTTTGAAAAACTTAAGTTATGTGATGTAATAACAGCATCCTGCAAAATCAAATCCTGCCAGTTGGTATTGGCATTATAATTTGTATAATCAAACGGAGCAGCGTTAAGATTTGCAAGTTGTGCTGAATACAATTTTTTAAACCCAGCTGCATCAGTTAATGCAATCTTGTTTTGCACTCTTTGAATACCAACAGAACTTTGCAGATTTATACGTGTTTGTCCCCGTGCTGCTTTTTTAGATGTAATGGCAATAACACCATTCGCACCACGCAAACCATAAATAGCAATGGACGATGGATCCCTCAGGATATCAATTGTTTCAATATCGGCAGGGTTCAGGAAATCAATATTATCATGCAATACACCATCAACAACATACACTGGGCTTGCACTGTTTGTACTGTTAACACCACGAATACGGACAACCGGAGCTGATCCTGCCCTTCCTGTGTTGGATACGGTTAAACCAGGAATTTTTCCCTGTAAGGAAGAGATAGGGTTTGTAGAAACCATCTTTGATATCTCCTCTCCTTTAAGTGAAGAAACCGATCCGGTTAAATCTCTTTTACGTTGTGTACCATAACCCACCACCACCACTTCGTTCATAACTTGAGTGGATGGCTGAAGTTGTACATTAATTACAGAACGTCCATTTACTTTTTCTTCAATAGTAGTATAACCAATATAAGTAAATACAAGAATGGCATCATCGGGTACAGAAATACTGTAATTACCCTGTACATCAGTTGTAGTACCGCTTGTGCTGTTCTTAATAGTTACCGAAACTCCGGGTAAAGTTTCGCCGGTTGCAGCAGTTACTTTGCCTGTAACCTGCACAACATTGATGTTATTCAGATTTGCAGATGATTCCTTTAGAACAACCAGGTTGGTACTTAATAGCTGGTAACCAATTCCTGTGTTGTTTAATATGATCATCATTACTTCATTAATACCGGCATTCTCAACATCAAGGCTTATTTTAGGTTTGCCTTTTAATAATCCTTCGTCGAAAAGAAACCGGTAGTTGCTGTTTTTTTCTATTGTCTGAAATACTTTTTTCAGTTCTGTTGTCTTTACTTTCAGGGTGATTTTTTCCTGTGAAAACCCGTGAGCAGATACTTGTAACAAAGCAACTGTTAACAAAAGAATCGTCAATTTCATAATCCGAAATAGCTTTAGTGATAGCAGTCCTGTATGAAAAACAGGGTGTGCACCGTTTTTTTTCATAATTTTCATTTGAAAAGTGAATAAAAATGTCTTCCGCCAGGAGACTTTTTTTTAATCTTTTAACCAGCGGGGTTCTGTAACAGCAGAATTCCGCTTCTTTTTTTTAAATCAGGAAGTGTTGTGGCTAAGCATTCAGTTTTGGTATTATGGGTTTATAATAATTGTTTCACCTGTTCGCTTATAATGGAATTTGCCGGTAATACTCAGCGCCTCCATGGCCTGGTCAATATTTTCATTAATAAATGACCCTGAGATGCGCTTATCCATCAGCTTTTCCGATTGAATTTCAATTTTTACATTATACCAACGTTCCATTTTCAAAGCAATTTCCCGCAGCGGTTCATCATCAAACACCAGTTTGTTCTGCACCCACTGTATTTCGGTGATCGTACTATCTTTTTTACTTGGCTTGATTGGATTAATAGAAACGACCGGTTCAGCTCTGCCTGTAGATGTCAGTTTTCTTTTTTCCGCCGGGTTGTTTTCTACAATCAGTTTTTCATTGGGCGAAAGAATGATTTTATCGTTTGGCCGGTTTTTGATTGTTACTTCAATAATACCACGTATCAGGCTGGTTTCGGTTGTACGGTCACTGGGGTAAGCTTTTACATTAAAGGCTGTACCAACAACTTTAATATCTATGCTCGAAGTTTGAATGATAAAAGGCTTCTCTTTATTTTTTACCACATCAAAAAAAGCCTCCCCGCTCAGGGATACATGGCGAGAAGTGATACCAAAGTTTTTATCGTAATGCAGTTTGCTGCCGGCATTGAGCCAAACAAGTGATCCATCAGGCAACTGTACTTTGGTTCGGGAACCATTGCCTGTGCTTATTTCATTTCGTTCAACGGCAGCAACAACAGGTTGTTTTTTATTGAAAAGTGAAGGAAGCAGAAGCACTGCAAAAATCAAAGAGGCTGCAACGGCCAAACCAATATACCAATTACGGTAAATGCTGAAATGTGAAACAGGAGTTTCTTCAGCGGGATAAGAGTAAAATAAATTGTCATTAAACTCAATATTATTTTCTTTCATACGCTGTATATGCAACAGGTATGCGTCTTCTTCATTCGAAGTGCCTGTTTCATTATGCTTACGGGAATCTTCCCACAGATCAGTAAGATTTTGAGCAGCATACTGCCATTCAGGATGCAGTTGCATTAATTGTTCCAGTTCCACCAATTCCTGCTCACTGGCTTCGCCTGCAATTTTCTTTGATAATAAAATCCAAAATTGTTCCTGACTCATGTATAGAGATGCTGTTTCTTTATGTAGTAAACAACAAAAGAATGTACTTACCCCTAAAGCCGGGAAAATTATTTTTTGAAAAAATGAACTTTTTCGTTTGCCGGCAATTGCAAGTGCATACATTGAGCCATACGGCGCATGGCAATAGCCATCTGGGCTTCAACCGTTTTTATGGAGATATTGAGTAACTCAGCCACTTCTTTGTACCGCAGCCCATCTTCTTTAACCAAAATGAAGATCAACCGGCAGCGGGCAGGCAGTTCATCAATGGCTTTGCGGATGCGAAAAACTGTTTCCTGGGAAATCATTAATTCTTCCGGATTAAAAGAAACGCTGTTTAATGGTACCAGCCATTGTGCAGCATCCGCAGCATCCTGCCTTTTTTGTTTGGTGAGAACATTTAATGAACGGTTCTTAACCGAAGTATAGATATAAAGCAAAGGCGATTCAACACCTGCAAATTTTATACGGTTTTGCCAGATGTTCATGAATACATCCGACACAACTTCTTCCGCATCATCAGTTGATTTAAGGATGCCGTAAGCAAAACGTATTAAGGCTTTGTGCAGCCCTATAAATAATTGCCTGTAAGCCGACTGGCTGTCGTGTAAAGCAATCTGTTGTAATAATGAGTGTATTTGTTCTGAATTCAACATACCGGCAAGAAATCCAATCTAAAATTAAACGGATTATGTTTTACAAAACAAACAAAACATAAATAAAGTTTAAGCAGCTGATTATTTTACTTATAATCTTGTTTTAAACACTTCAACCATTTCTTTTTTCCAACTTGCAAAATCACCGGCAATAATATGTTTTCTTGCTTCTTTCACCAGCCACAAATAAAATGCAAGATTGTGTGTACTGGCTATTGTAAGTCCGGTTATTTCTTTTGCTTTAATGAGATGGCGCAGGTAGGATTTGCTGTAATAATTACTCAATCCGCAATCAATGCCGTCATCTATCGGTGAAAAATCCTTTTCCCACTTTTTATTATCAATGTTTATGACTCCTTTACTGGTAAAAAGCATTGCATTGCGGCCGTTACGTGTCGGCATCACACAATCAAACATATCAACACCCAATGCAATTCCCTCCAGGATATTCCATGGCGTACCAACTCCCATTAAATAGCGGGGCTTGTTTACCGGCAACTCATCGCAACAGAGCTCAGTAAACTCATACATCATTTCTTCCGGTTCGCCTACACTAAGTCCGCCAATTGCACAACCTGTTAAGTTGGTGGATGCAATAAATTGAGATGAAGCTGTTCTTAAATCCTTATACGTTCCACCCTGTACAATCGGGAACAGATTTTGCGTGTAGCCGTATTTATCAGGTGTTTCATGAAATTGTTTTAGGCACCTGTCAAGCCAGCGATGCGTTAACTCCATTGAATTTTTAGCATACTTATAATCGCTGGGATAAGGTGGGCATTCATCAAAAGCCATCACAATATCAGCGCCAATACTCCGCTGAATGTCCATTACACGTTCAGGCGAAAACAAATGCCTGCTGCCATCAATATGGCTTTGAAAAGTCACTCCTTCTTCTTTGATCTTTCTGGTACCGGAAAGAGAAAAAACCTGGTAACCACCACTATCAGTCAAAATTGGTTGATCCCATCCATTAAACTTGTGCAAACCTCCTGCAGCTTCCAGCACTTCTGTTCCGGGTCTCAGGTATAAATGGTATGTATTACCCAGAATAATCTGCGCTTTTACTTCCTTTTTTAATTGTTCTACAGTCAGTGCCTTTACACTGCCAACTGTTCCCACGGGCATAAAAATGGGGGTTTGAATAGTTCCATGATCGGTTGTAATCTCCCCTGCTCTTGCCTTTGAATGAGGATCGTTATGCTGTAATTGAAACTGTAATGCCGCCATAAGGGGTGCAAGATAAATCTTTTAACCTTTTTGCATTTAGCCGCAGGCATCCGGCATTTATCCACACACCGTATAAACATTGTAGCAACCGTTTCCTGCAGATGCAATATTTTCGCAGCTTCTTATGAATGTGTATTGGCCCGAAATCATTTTTGCTGTTTTTTGTTTGGCGACAGCAGTACAAGCGTTTTATTACCTGTATTTTTTTGTGCGTTTGGCTTTTTTCAAAAAGCCAAAACTGGAAAGTTCTTTCCAGCATGCTGTTTCCGTAGTTGTTTGTGCCAGGGATGAGGCTCAGAACCTTGCTGAAAACCTGCCTGAAGTACTGCAACAGGATTACCGGTCAACTTTTGAGGTGGTTGCAGTAAACGACAACTCATACGACGACAGTAAATATGTTCTGGAATACCTTTCCAAACCTTTCCGCAACCTCCGCCCTGTTGAGTTAAAGCAGGAAGCAAGGTTTATTCAGGGGAAAAAATTTCCGCTTTCTGTTGGTATTAAAGAGGCAAAACATGAGTTGCTGTTACTTACCGATGCTGATTGCAAACCTGCCAGTAACAAATGGATTGAAATAATGCAAGCCGCTTTTTCCAATGGAAAAGAAATTGTTTTAGGTTATGGCGCTTACTATAAAAAACCGGGGCTGCTGAACAAGCTTATCAGGTTTGAAACATTCTTATCTGCACTTCAATATTTTTCTTATGCACTTGCAGGAAAGCCATACATGGGTGTAGGAAGAAATCTTGCCTACCGAAAGGAATTGTTTTTCCGTAACAAAGGCTTTTCATCGCACAATCAATTACAGGGTGGCGATGATGATTTGTTTATAAATAAAGTGGCTACCAAACAAAACACAGCAGTCGTTTTAGAAAAGGAAGCGTTCACCCTGTCGCAGCCAAAAACAAGCTGGAAAACATGGCGCAGCCAGAAAGCAAGACATTACACTACCAGTAAACATTACAAATCATCGCATAAGTTTTTACTGGGCTTGTTTTCATTTTCGCATTTTATCTTTTACCCATTGCTTGCAGTAAGTATTATTTATTTCAACTGGTGGATTGCTTTGTGTGTTTTTGCATTCAGGTTCATTTTACAGGGTATTATCTATTACCGCAGTATGAAGATTTTTGATGAAAAGGATTTATTCTGGCTTTATCCTTTTCTTGATATATGGCAATGGTTTTATTATCTTTTATTCTTCAACACATTATTTAAAAAACCGGGAAACAATTGGAAGTAGTACTTAAATATTTTTCTGACTTTTCGGAAGCACAGGTTCAGCAGTTGCAAAAGCTGGAAGCTGTATATAAAGAATGGAATGATAAAATTAACGTCATTTCAAGGAAAGACATTGAAAGCCTTTATGAAAAACATGTATTGCACTCACTCGCAATTGCTGCTGTTTTCGAATTTCAGCCCGGCACTCAAATCTGCGATCTAGGAACCGGCGGTGGCTTTCCCGGCATTCCCTTAGCTATTTTTTATCCTGAAGTGCAGTTTCATTTAACAGACAGCATCAACAAAAAATTAAAAGTGGTAAATGAGGTTGCCGCTGCCATTGGGTTGAAAAATGTAACCACACAACATACCCGTACGGAAGAAATCAAAGACCGCAAATTCGACTTTGTTGTGAGCCGGGCTGTAGCACCACTAAAAGACCTGTGGAAATGGAGTATGCCCATTCTTAAAGCAAAAGGGCAAGGACAATCTGCATCAGCCGGTGAAGAAAAATTTTATGGCGGGTTGATATGCCTGAAAGGTGGTGACCTTACCGAAGAAATAAAAGAAAGCGGACTTCACCCGTTTGCCTGGGAAATTGATCAGCTTTTTAGTGAAGATTTCTTTAAAGAAAAATATATATTGGCTGTTAAACGCTGATATATTAAATTATAACAGATAATACCACTTTTATTACCGCTTTGTGGTATTTTTCATATAAATATTAACCATCAACTTTGTAAAATGAAGCAAATACCTGTATGTATTGTTGAAGATGTGACTGATATAAGGCAGGCATTAGAGCAAATTATTGAATTGAGTGATAATTGTGTTTTAGCCGGTTCGTTTTCATCAGGTGAAGAGGCTCTGCAAAAAATTCCCCAGCTAAAGCCAAAAGTTGTGTTGATGGATATTGGACTAGGCTCTACGAATGGCATTGATCTTGTAAAAATATTAAAGCCCCAGGATGCTGATATACTTTATATGATGTGTACAGTTTATGAAGAAGATGAAAAAATTTTCAATGCACTGCGGGCAGGAGCAAGTGGCTATATTCTGAAAAAATCTTCTCCTTCAAAGTTACTTGATGCAATAAATGAACTGGTTGAAGGCGGCGCCCCGATGAGCAGCCAGATTGCGATGAAAGTTGTGAATGCATTTAAAGATCTTCCTGTCCAGGACTCAGCAGCAACAAATGCTCCCGCTTTTGTTCAGTCAACTGATACAGACCCGGCAATACTTACCCGGCGTGAAAAAGAAATTCTTGAATGGCTGGCACAAGGAAAAATATACAAAGAAATCGGGCAGGAATTATTTATTAGCCCTGAAACTGTTCGCAAACATGTGTATCACATTTATGAGAAACTACATGTTAATAACAGGGTTGAAGCGGTAAACAAATATTATGGAAGATAGTCTCAAATTGGTAAATATGAAAACCGGCTGTTCTCAGCCGGTTTCGTTTTTTATAATCAGTTTACCATTTTAATTCAAGTTTATTATTCTTCCTGTCAATATCTGCCATACGTTGCGTTGGATCAATCTCTACTGTTGTTAATTCTTTTAACCGTTTGTCAAATTCAATAACATAAGCCGGGTGTGTCCATTTCCATTCAGGATAAACAATTCGCTGGATTGTATCTTCAGCTGGCTTCTGGCCAAACATTAAATACATCGGCACATAATGTTGCTGCTGTGTTCCATCCCTGAAAGTAAGTACCACATCAATTGGCATTGGCATTTCGCCCACACGCTTTAACCTGATTTTTGATTTACCACCTTCTTCCCACAAACTGTCAATAGAGTAATCAATGGTTTTGGTGGTGTTCACAAAATATTCTTTGTACCAGTCGAGCTGCAAACCACTGACTTTTTCTGCCACACGAACAAAATCATTTACATTCGGATGTTTGAAACGCCATTGTTTGTAATACTCTGATAAAATTTTATCTCTTACCTGTGCACCTGTTATATAACCAAGCTGTTCAAGAAACACGCATCCTTTTGAATAAGATGCCAGGCTGTAAGCAAAATTGCTATTGAAGTGATCGGCATGTGTGGTTAACGGTTCTTCCAGCCTGCTTTTCACCAGTGCAAAATACCCGTTGTAATTTCCCGAATGATAAAGCGGCAATCCTTTGCTGACATAAGTTGTTCCGTTCTTCTTCGCCATTTCTGTATAATAGAAATTTTCAACAAGATCAGTTGCGTACTCAGTAAACCCTTCATCCATCCAGGCATATAAACTTTCATTGGTGCCCAGCAACATCTGGTACCAGGTATGCAGCCACTCATGAAATACAGTTCCCAAACCCGGGCCGCTTAATAAAGTTGCCATTGGATATTCCATACCACCATCTCCCCCTTGTATAAAAGAGTATTGTTTGTAAGGGTACTCTCCGAAATTCTGCTTAATAAACGGGTAAACCATTTCTGCAGCTTCAGCAACTTTTTTCCATTTATCATCATTTGTTTTATCAGCAGGATTATCATTGTACAACACATGAATAACAGGGCCGTTTTTCACTGGCTGAACAATATGTTTGAAATCAGGATCGGCAGCCCATACAAAGTCGTGTACATTGGGCGCTGTAAATTTCCAGGTAAGCTTGTCTCCGGCCGGGCGAACAACTTTTGTTCCTGCAGCTTCATAACCATAACCAACCTGCGATGCATTGGTTAAATAACCGGTTCCGCCAATAATAAAACTTTTATCAATGCTGATGTTTACATCATAATCGCCCCATACCCCATAAAACTCACGGGCAACATAAGGATTGGGATGCCAACCATCATTATCATATTCGCAGAGTTTGGGATACCATTGACTCATGGAGTATTTTGTACCATTCGCCGCATCTCTTCCGCTCCTTCTGATTTGCAACGGAATCTGTGCATCCCATTCCATTTCAAGTACCACTTTTTGCCTGGGAAGAACAGGTTTTGTAAGTTTCACTTCAAGAATGGTTTCGTGTTCAATGATTGTTTGCAGCACACCGTTCATCTTCAGCCATTTTACTTTTTCATAGCCAATTTCGTTTTCGTTGAGATTGTAAATACGGTCTCTTACCCTTCCATCCCAATCAGGTTTGTTGCCTATTGATTTTTTTCCAAGTTCCCTGCTGCGCACATCCATCATACTGTTTGGCTGAAAAGCATTCCAGTAGAGATGATAAAAAAGCTTATCCAGCGTATCAGGCGAATTGTTTGTGTATTCCAGTTTTTGCTTTCCTGAGTAACGATTAGTTGCAACATCCATATTAATATCCATTACATATTTCACCCTTTGCTGCCAGCGTGAAGGTTGGGCAAAAGACGAAAACATCACAACAACTAATACGAATGTTAATAAGAAACTTCTGTACATGCTGATTCATTTAAAGCTGTAAATATCTTTAAAAATAAGTTTTACAAAAACTTAAATGATGAGCGGAGGTTAAATTGACTTTTCTTCTTTAATAAATTCTTTGCGGATTCCCTCAATGAGCAATGCTTTGGAAAGATGCGTTTGCTTAGCGGCATATGCACTGAGTGTGGCAAATTGCACCGCATTGAGAATAGCAGCACCACTCATTTCATATTGCTTAGCCAGTTCCTGAAGGTTAACGGTTTCATCGGGTGGAAGTGATGCAGGCAAGGCCTTTTGCCATAGCAGCAAACGCTCTGAAGCATTGGGCATGGGAAAATGAATCACCGCATGAAAGCGGCGTATGAATGCTTCGTCAAGATTTGTTTTAAAGTTGGAAGCAAGAATGAGCAGCCCGGGATAATCTTCCACACGCTGCAGCAAATAACTTACTTCCTGGTTGGCATATTTATCATGTGATGATTGCACATTCGTTCGTTTTCCAAACAATGCATCGGCTTCATCAAAAAACAAAATCCAGTTCTTTGATTCTGCCCTGCGGAAAACGGATTCAAGGTTTTTTTCTGTTTCACCAATGTATTTGGAAACGATTTGAGAAAGATCAATACGGTAAACTTCTTTCTGAAACTCTTTTCCAAGCAAAGCTGCAGTTAATGTTTTACCTGTTCCAGATGGGCCATAAAACAATACACGATAGCCTGGCTTCACTTTCCGTTTCAGATTTTCATCTTCAAACAAATAATGATGATGCTGCAACCATGTGCTGATATCATTTACCTGTTGTGCAGTTTGAGAATTGAGTACTGCATCATCCCAGTTCATTTCTGTAACAATACGTTTGGCAGGAAAATCCAAACCAAAACGTGGAGTGGTTTCTTTATTCAGCAGAATTTTATCTACTGCATCTTCAGCAAGAATGATGCGGCCGCTCATTAACGGTTCACCTTCTTTTACCGGTTCAAGCCAGAGAATATTTTGTTTAAAGAAGAAATGATCTTCTGCAAAATACCTGAGTACATTCAAACGCTCTTCAATATTTGTTCCTGCAAGAATAAACTGTACCGTTTCACCGGTTGGCAGCATGCTGCGGTGATTGGTTCCCTTTACACCACCAAACTCAGCGAAGTCGCCACCTTTTGGCAAATGTTCATGCATGATGCTTTCAAAAAAGTTGGGACTGATATGCGGCACCAACGCCAGCATTAAAATAATCCATTCGTCGGGATGCTGCAACTGCGGAATTTTATCAAGCATGTCCTGCTTTACTAGATTGCCATTGAATTGCTGGTTAAGCCATTGATGAAAATGAACATACTGTTCATCGAAATGAGTTTGAATACGGTGCGAAATAATTTTCTTTAAATCAGTTAATGCCGATTCAAGCGATGAAGAAGGGGCGATATGTTGATGTAAGGCGTAAAGCATTGTAACCTTAATATACAACTAAAATTTTTTATTTTATATTCTTCAAATGCCCGTTTGACTGAAACCAGTTAAATAACTTCAGATTCTTTTTCTTTAACTCGCCCGGGCTTGCTTTATACACCGCAAAACTCTCTGCAAATTGTTCAACATTGGAAGGATCAGAACTTTCCATTGGTTCCTTTCCTTTTGTAAGTTCATCAAACTTTTGTTGCGATTTATCTTTTACATCCTTTGCCTTTTCTGATGCTTCTTCACGTTTAGTTCCTCTTTGCTTTTCAAATTCAAGAAATGCCATACGAAACTCGGCAGCCTGCATTAAGTGACCAATTTCGTGCAGCAAACGAAATTCACCCGGACTTAAACCATATTCCGTTTCGTTAACAGCTTCAGGATCTCCAAAGCAGGAGTCGTAGGCAGTAATTCTGTTAATTCCTTTTTTAAAATTCTGCTCATGCAGACAGTTTTCATTTGTTGTCTTTTCAGGAGGAATGTACGTTTTATCCTTTTTCATTCTTTCAGCAGCATTTGACCATCTTACAAATTCATATCCAACCACTACGGTTGCCTCCTTTTTGTTTAAACGTTTTAAAGCACTCATCACTAACTGAACCTCATCATCTTTCCAGTCCTTATCACCTTTTGTAATTTTTATCGAAAACTCTTTTTCTGTTTTCTCCTTTAAATCCCTGGCAACAACCTGGCTTTGCTGCTGCAATACATGTACCAACTCATGTGCCATTAGTCTTTTACCTTCCGTTGAACCAGTATTGTAATACCCCTCATTAAATACAATATGTTTCCCAACAGTATAAGCTTTTGCATTTACTTCATTAGCTGATTGTGCGGCTTCATTATCTGTATGAATTTTTACATCAGAAAAATCGTACCCCATTCTTGAAGAAAAATATTGATTGGCATCAGCTGAAAGTGATTGGCCTTTCCCGCTCAGCGAAGCAACATAATTATTTACTCCGACGGATGAACCCGGAGAATTAGCTGATTCTTTTTTCTGCAGTTTTTCTTCTTCCTTTTTATCAGTTGCACGTTGAAGTTTTTTGTCTTCTTCTTTCTTGTCTTTTTGACGTTGTACCTTTTTGTCCTCTTCCTCGCACTTTTCGCACTTGCGTTGAATAGCTGGCGAAGGCTGAAAAAAAGTTTCATGCGAAGCTTCGCCAAAAAAAGATTGCTCCAGCCTGGATTCTTTGTTTGTATTTGCAGCTTCGTGTGAAGCAGTGCGGCGGCGCATGCGGCGGTAGATAGTTTTAGACATTTTATTAATTACTTTTTTTAATTACTAAAAGAATATTTTATCTTCTTAATCTTCTGTCAATTAACCTATGCAATTCCTGAGTTACTAAATTCACAACATCAGTATATTGCTGAGAGGCTGCCTGTTCAACCTGATTTGGCGTGGGTTTAGGTGTAGCTTCCCCACGTCTTTCCCCATTTGTTTTTGTACAACCATCAGCAACAGTTACATGTTCTCTTTGTACAGCATCGTTTGTTCTTGTTACAGCATTTTCTTTGGCAGATTCCACATTAGCCAATAATGTATGTAGCAATTCACTTACCTGGGATTCCAACATTTGCGTGCCGCCAGTATGGCTGCCTCTGTTCACATCTTCCTGCATTGCACTGGTAGTTTGGAAAGCTCCTGCTAAACCAGATTCTTCTACAAGTTGAGAAAGAGTTGCACTCATAGTATTATCAGGTGGAGTTTTAATTCTAGCTGCACCATAATAAATCATTATTGTGGTTTGCGCTCTGTCAACCATTGAACCACGTGTAGGAAGAATTAATGACAAAGCTTCCCACAATGTTCGACCCGTTGCAAAAGGCAATACATGTTCTGATTCTATCCAATGAATCTGCGGACCATTACGCAAGCTTGATCCTTGAGAACCATGTCGTGAAATATTCCCTATGCCTGCAGCACTTGTGCCGGGTTCTGAACAGCCTGTTTCTTTTTTTACAGGGCCTGTTTCAGCTGTTCGCTGTATAATATTATAATTCCAATGTTCACCTCCATCGACTACCTGAATAGAACTAACAGTTGTATTATTTCTTACAGCAACACTCTGCGCTACAGTATTTGCATCCTCATGGCTTATAGCCCCATTTGTTAAACGAGAAGATTCTTCCCGATGCAAATCCTGCCTTACTGCTACTAAAGGATCAGCAGTATCTCCTCCTCTTCCCATCAACCGGTCAATCAAATTCATTCCCGTATCTACAGCCCTGTTCACCAGCCATGTTAATGCCTGATCAACCATCTCTCTTGCTCGTTCAATCATTTCACCTACTCTTCTTCCAATGCCACTCAACCCAACCTGGTTGGCGAGGAAACCAATAACGATCGGCATTGCTCTGGCCATGGTACGTTCAAGATAATTGGCAGCAGTTGTAACATTTCCTTCAGCTATATCTGCAACACCATTTACAAAACTGTTCACCACTTCAAGCATTTCACGCAGGTATTTAATAAAACTCTGAATAGCACTGTAAATCGCAATTGCACTGTTTACAACGGCCATGATACCTGTGGGATCGAGCATACTCAACAACCTTGCCGTAATACGGTTAATAATCTGTTCCATCACCCAGTTCTTCACTGCATCAAGAATTGTATTCCACAAATTGCTGAGTTGTTCCTGTATCTTATCCCAAATGGCAGCCATGCCTCTTTCCTGCACATCTTTAATAAATGTCCAGATACCTTCCAGTGTATTGATCATACTGCGTATGCGTGCCACACGTTGCGGACCAATACGTGGATGTGCTGCCAGTTTTTCCCAGATTTTTTCCATGCTGATGCCCAGCACCTGCAACACCCAGGCAATTATACCACGCAAAGAGAAATCAGTGAGTTCAGGAACACCTGCATCTCTTAATTCACTCATCAGCCATCCTGTTAATCCTGTTATGAGATGCTGAAGTATGTTATCAAAGAACTGTATGAATCCCTGCTTGATTGCACGTAGCAGATTTTTCAGGAATGCAACCGGGTCACGCTTGATACGGTCAAACGCTGCCATTGCTCTTGTAATAATATTATTGATGAGATCGAACGGGAAGTTCATCACAATCAATATCGCTTCAATAACAATCTTCACGATTTCAATTACAAAAGCAATCAGCCGTCCTATCGGTTCGCCAAAACGTGCAAGTATGCGCCTGAAGCAACCAATGGGATCCATCAGATCGTTGATGGAGAATGAATTCCACAAATCAATAAACAACTGAACAATAGCTGCAGGAGTCATGTTCAACCGGTTGACCGCTGCCGTTATTTTTGCTACTGTCCGGTCAATTGCTCCGCTTTCTTTCAACTGGTTGTACTGTTCTTCGCCACCTTCCATTAAACTGAAGAATCCTTTTATTACATTCTCCATTGTAAATGGAACAGCTTCATCCGTAAACGGATCTTTACCAATAATAACAGTCACCAATGCATATCCTCTCACCGTTCTTGCCCATGCACTTAACCGTTGCATCAGCACTTCCTTCACCAGCTTCAGAATTTCTCTTCCAACACGGATAACAAAATCAAGTACACGGTTGATTGGTTCAGCAAAAATGTTGTAGATGCTCCTGAAGGTTTCAACGGGATCCATCAATGCATCAATCGTAACCATATCCCAGATGCGACTGAAATTCTGTACTATCGAATCATACAGATCACCAAACACTGCAATTCCTTCATCAATATAACCAGCCACTTTCTGGAATGTGCCTGTTTCCTGCATCTGCGTACGTTGTGCAACTCCTTCTTCACCACCCAGCTCAAGTAATGCATTCAGGATATTTGTTCCGTTGCGATCAACCTGCTGTTTTGTAACCGGATCTTCACCAAGAATCACCGTCAACAACGGGTACGCAGTGGTTTGTTCTTTAATGAAATCAACAATTTTCTGCAACAGGTATTCCTTCACCATTTCCAGCAATTCCACAGCAGCATTCACTGCAAAATCAATGATGCGGTTGATAAAACGCAACACAATGTTTGCACCATCCGATAATACCTGCATGGGCGAAGTGAAATCATCAATACCTAAACCATTCCAGAACTGATCAAAGTCGCTGAACAGATCATTAACGATTGTTTCAAGATTAGCAATCTGTCCATCAATCCATTCAGCAGCTGCATCCAGCTGATGTTGTTCATTCAGTTTTTGATACAATAACTCACCCCCTGGCATTATATCAAAAGCCGCTTCCAGGAAATTATGTCCGTTGCGTTCAATGTTTTCACCAGTTATCGGATCTCTTCCCAGCACCACTCTTAATGCACGGTAACCGGGAATATGCAAGGCTACATCTCTTGCTTTGCGCAACAGGCAAATTGATGTTGCATCCGGATCGGTTATTTGAACACAATCAAGTAATGCGCCCAGACTTGTATATGCAAGTGCATCATCAATTACCGAACGCTGAACACTTTCTTCGCTTCTGCATTGCACCGGTGGACCACGTTCATGTACAGCATTAACCATTACGGGAACATGCTCATTATTTATTAAAGAACTGTTTTCGTTTTCCTGTTTCGTTTGAACTGAAGTTGTTGATGATTCAGTTTCACTATCTGCATATTCGCTTGCTTCAGTATCAGCAAAACTTTCAGCTTCTTTTTTCTGTAACTGGTTTACTGCACCTGCATTCAATTTCTCTTCCTCTTTCTTGTCTTCTTCTTTTTTCTGCAATTCATTTTCATCAACATTTCGTTGTAAGGCTGTTTGCTGATTCTGCAGCGAACCTTTTGCATCAACATTCCAGTTACTTAATTCATGTTTGGGTTGAACAGTAGTTTCTTCAGTTTGTTCTCCATCTTCCTGTTTCGTGTCAACATGCAAAACATTTTTACGCAATTCAGCAAGCGTTTTAGGTTCTGCATTGGCAGCGGCTGATTCACCATTACCCAAACTTCCCTGCATTAATTTCAGCGGATCAAAGAATGCAGTCCATGCGCTCATTGGATGTTCAATTGTTTGCACCTGTCCACCCAAATTATCTTCACCCGCAGTATTACCATTAACAGTTCGTACTGTTCCTGCATTGGCAGTTTCAACAATTGCAAAATGTGAATAAGCATTACGGTAAGCAATATCGCCCGGCAATGGTGTTGATCCGGGTGCACGCACAGCCTCTGGTTTTATCATACTTTCACCCAGTTTCCATTTGGGCATTGGCACGCCACTCTTATTCAACGACCAGAATACAAAAATGCCGCACCAGCTTGGCATGGCATCTCTTGCACCTGTTGTTGTTTTGGGTATTGCATTGGCAGTTGTAACCGTTGTTTTATCAACGATCATTCCTGTTGTTTCACGTTTCTTTTTAATATCCTGTTCGGCAACAGCACCCTGCACACTTGTGCCACTGCCACTCACAATCATTTCTTCACCAAATGTTGTTTTGAAAATATCAAGTAAATGTTCCCAGCCTGTGCGGTTACCATCGGCCTGTGGTTTATTGGCGTCAATTTTTCCTTCAACAGTTTTTGCTTTTTCAACTGCATTGGTTAATTGCGATGGCACTGAACCTGCACTGCGTTGAATACTGTTTTTACGTGCAATAATTTTGGGAGAAACAGTTGATGATTGATGCGAAGCACTTGCACCTTGCTGAATAGTATGTGTTAACTCATGTGCAAGCAAAGTTCCGCCGGCCCCGGTATGAGGAGAATATTTGCCGGAATTGAAATAAATATCATTGCCATGTGTGAAAGCCTGTGCATGAATACTGTTGCTCAAGCTTTCGGCATAGCTGCCTGTATGAATCCTTACGCCGCTGAAATCTGCATTGAAGCGGCTTTCCATAAATTGTTTTGTGGTTGATGGCAAAGGACTTCCTGCTCCTTTGGAAGAAGAAAGATTTTGCTCAAATGTTCCTTGCATGTGGCCTGCGGGAGGGCCCCTGCCACTGCGCTGAATAACATCGGAATGATAGATGGAAAGTTCTTTACGGTTGATATTGTAACCGGAAGATGTCTCTGCTGATGCATCATCAGTAAAAGATGAAGAAACATCTTCGCTTCGCTGAATCATGTGGAAAAGTTTAGCCTGGGCTTTTTCTTCTTTTTCGCATGCTTCGCATTTTCGCTGGATAGTTATTAAAGGCAATTCATGTTTTGCCTGAACCATTTCCTGTTCATCTTCTTTCTTTTGAAGTTTCTCTTCCTCTTTTGATTGAGGAGATGCAACAGGCTCAGGCATACGCATCACCTGTTCGGCTACTGCATCGGCTTCTTTTTCCTGCGGATCATCGGGACTGCTTACAGAAAGCTTTGCCTGTATGGCCGGAGAAAAGAATGAGGAAGCTTCTGTTGATCCAAAAAAACTTTCTTCACCTGCTTTACGAAAGAAGGTATTGCCCGGCTGCTGTTGCTGCCGCTGCACATTTACATTCTTTGTTTTTTCTGCAGATGAAAACACGTTGGTTTATAGTTTGTCGTTTGTTGTTTATCGTTTTTTGCTCATAGTCATAGACCCATTATTCATTATTCATTATTCATTTCTCCTCACTTGTATTCAATAAATCCCCGGTTGATTTTTGCGATCTTACGTTGCAGCCTGAAAACGCCAATACCATTTCTGCTTCCTCCATCATTACTGTTGCCTTCAATTGTATGAATAAATCCACCTTCTACTTTTTCAACCAAACCTGTATGACCAGAACTGCCACCTGTATTCAAAATAAAAATATGTCCGGGTTTGATGAGTGATGGTTTATCAATTGCATCAACCGTTACAATTTTCTTTCCTGCTGTTTTATTCCAGTGTGTCATAACATGACCGGTTTTATAAACAGGATTATTTCTTCCAAGTTGCGTACATGCATTATTAAAGCACCAGTACACAAATGCAGCACACCAGAAATTACCCGGATGCAATCCAACACTTGCAAGATATTGATCCACTTCAGGGCCTTTGTTACTTCCGGGTGGATCTTCCATCACGCCTACTTGTGTTGATGCAACTTTCAGAACTTCTGCCAGCAAATTATTCGGCGCATCATCCGACACAACAACATTTTCTGTACCAAACAATGCGGCCCATGTTAATGAACCAACCTGTCCATCAATTTCCAGCGGATTACCCATCTGATCACGATGTGTTGCCTGGAAAATTTTAATGGCTGTTTTTGTTTTTGCACCAAACACACCGGTTCCGGTAAGATCACCAATGTTTAATTCCATCAGTCGTTTCTGAATGGCTTTTACAATGGTTGTGTTGCTTTCGCCTTCTTTAATTAGCCTGTTTGGATATTTCATACATGTATGATTTGGGTTTAATAAATCCATTCGGTCTTCAGCAAGCAATTCATCCATGGCAACCTGATCATGGAAAAATTCCAGGGCAAATGCTGAATTAACATGTCATACGATTGCTGTTCCACCTGCAGCAGCCAGTCCTTACCATCAAAGCTCAGCTTGCCATTGCGTTTCAGAAATGATTCACGCAAACCTGCAACAGATGTATTCTGCAAAATGCTCCAGTACTCAATAACAGACGACAGCACAGCGTCGGCTTCTGTTTTCATTGCAGCATTCAGGTGAAAATTTTCAGCATCAATTGCTGTTTCAAGATCAACTCCACATAAAATTTTTGAAAGAGGTAATTCATATTCATGCATACGCTCCGAACCGCTAGCAAGAAAATGAATCATGCAGACTGCTTTATTAAAATCACCAATTTGATTATTTTCACTTACTGCCGTTTTTTCAAAAAGTGCCGGAAGAAAAGCAGCAATCAACACAAGACCTGCATCAGAAATATAAATTTCATCTGCAATGATTTTTTCGGCAGTAAACAATTCACTGTTTGTTTTACCAATTACAGGTAATTCTGATTTTGGTTTTCTTCCACGTTTTAATTTATTCTGAATAACTTCCGGAACTTCAGTTTGTATTTGTTTGAACAAGTCGGACTGAAGATCAAAAGATGTAAAGGTTTCAACTAAATTCAGCTGCGGATTAGCAACGGCTTTCTTTTTCAGCAACTGCAATACTTCATCTTTCGCTTTCGACAATTCAGTTTCATTAATTACACTTTGCAAAAACACATGGTAACCCATTTGCTTTAATTTGTTCAGATGATTGACTGCTGAATATTTCATCAGCAACTGTAAATCATGTAATAATTGCTGCTGCGGAACAGAATTGCTTTTCCGCAGTAATGAAAACAAATGAACGGCCGATTGAAAAGGAATGATTTGAGAAAACCGTTGTGCAGCATGTGCTGAAGCAAGCAGTATATTCTTCAGCTTTGTAACATATTCCTTATCTGCAACAGTAACCATGTTTTGCATTTCTTCATTCCATTGTGATGAAGAAATGCCTGAAACCTCCCACGACAGATAACCATTCATTAAATAATAAAGGAACAAATCTTTAAACTGCTGATCCTGTTTTTTTCGTTGAAAACTTTGTGCCTGTACAATTCCATGATTAAGTAATTCAAGTTTATCCTGCAATTTCTGAGTTATTTTTTGTGCTGCCTGTTCTTTCCAGTCGGATGCATTTAATTCAACTTCAATTTCAAGTTCATCAACAGTAATTACTTCATCTTCTGCCGATAACCTGTTCAGCATTTGCTCAAGTGTTGGATAGAATTCATCAAACCATTCTTTTACTTCCCGCTGAAAAGCAAAACCATCTGTATTTCCGTTATAACGAAAATCAAGCACCGCTTCTTTGATGATATGTTTTGAAACTCCATTCATTATACAATCGTCCGGATGATTCCAAGAATTGTTTTTAATGTTTTGAGATATTTTGGTTTGGCAGCTGCTTCACCGTTAGATTCTACACGACCAATTTCTTTTTCAATATCATCACCAATCAACTGGATCATTTTCTTTTCAGCTGCAGTGAGCACTCCTGTTGCAGCAAGATCCGTCCATTGCTTCACATGTGAATTGATCAAACTGAACACCCTGTTCATCGGCACTTTGGCAACATCAAAATCTTCGGGCTGAATGCAAACTATGTACATCGATACTTGTGTAAGTATGCGATACATCGCCAATGCAAGCAAGCGGATATCTTTCCGGTTTGGAATGAGCTTCTGTAATTCGCTCAACCATTTTACAATAGTTTCAGGTGCAAAGTTTGAGAAGAAGTCGAGCTGAACAGCAACGGGTTCATTAGCGATGCTTTCCAGCTTTGCAAAGAACTCTTTCACATTTCCATACGATGCAAAACCATCTGCATTAATAAATGTCGGGAAACGTTGCGCATCAACTCCTTCAAGTTTTTTAAACAAACCGATGATATCTGTTACCGGTCCGCAAACTTTTTGCGGAGGTTGTTCTGTTACTTTTACACTCACTACAACTGTATCCACATCACTTGCACCTTTATCATCAGTTACCTTCAATGAAAACTTGTATTCGCCCGATGTTACACCTGTTACTGTTGTAATGGCTTTTGTTGCATCAGTAATTACAGGAGTGTTAGGTCCGCCTTCAACATTCCATTGAAAACTTAACGTACTTCCTTCCGGATCAACAGAATTACTTCCATTCAACGTAATCACATTGTTTGTTGAAGTCACTGTTACTGACTGATCAGGACCGGCATCAGCTTTTGGTGGTTCATTTGCAGGAGGTGCAACTGTGATCATAACCTTATCGCTGCCGGTTGCGCCTTTATTATCTGTAACCGTTAATTCAAATTCATACACACCGGTTTGCAAACCATTCACCACTGTTTGTACCAATGAAGGCGAAACAATCGTTGCAGCTGCACCACTAACCTGCACCCACTTAAATGCGACAATCGTTCCATCTTCGTCTTTTGAATTACTTCCATCAAGTATCACAAAAGCGTTGGCGTTTAAAACAATTGACTGATCTTTTCCAGCATCAGCAAACGGTGGTTTATTTTCAGGTGGGGGTGCCGGGTTTACAGTCACCTGCATGGTATCTCTTGCAATTGATCCTTTATCATCAGTTACACTTAATTCAAAAATATAAATCCCTTCTTCCAGGTCTTTCACATCCGTTTGCGAACTGTTAGGTGTAACAAATGATGAATTTGTTCCTGAAAGTTTTGCCCACTGGAAGAATGTAATACTTCCATCAGGATCGGTTGATGCAGAGCCATTCAATGTAACTGTATTAGCAGGCAATGTGATTGACTGGTCAGGACCTGCATCGGCTTTCGGTCCCTGGTTAGGAGTTGGTTCCGTAACGGTTTCATTGATGACGTATTGCACAGGTGGGCAATCAGAACAACACCTGTAAGGCAAATAAAAATCAGCAAATACAATTCCTGTAGCAAATTCATCCAGCACATTGCTGTTGGCTTCTTTCATCACTACCCGTATTCTTGTATCATCATCCGTTTTTAATTCACGGTAATCCTCATAACCGGCAGCTTCAACCAACAATGTATAAGGGATGATGCTTCCAGTAAATCTGAACACACCTTTTGCACTGGTGATTGTGCTTTCACCGGTTTCTTCCACACTTACCTGTGCCCCTTCAATGGGCGAACCTTCTCTGTCAACAACAATACCTGCAATCAATGTTTCCTTTTCAATCACTGCTGCCTCCTTACGCCCAAAGCTGAATCCCTTTTCTGCGGTTGCTCCTGCTTTAATAAACTCATTTGTACGTAACAGGTTTGTAATGGATGCTGCTCTTCTTTTTTTACTGTGATAAACAATAATAAATGTTCCACCCATTGGCACGCCTGCCTTATGCTGAATACCGGGATGCTGTTTTGTGAAATATCCAAACTGGCGAAGCATTGTCAGCTTTTTATAACGTTCTGCATAATCATTTTTTAACGATAATAATGCACTGCACTTGCAGTTGTAAATCAGCACATCAAGATGATCCAGAAAATCTTCCACTAAAAGAATAGCCGCAAGCAAACGCAGCAATGTATTAGCACTGGTAGTGAGAGATGAAAATAAATTAGTACCAGCCGCTGCTGTATCATTTACATTCAACGAAGAAAAAGAAGAAACAGCTTTTGCCCCACCGGTTAAAATAGCGAACAATGATTTCAGACTTTTTGCATACTCGGCCAGCTTAGATGCAGCGGCACAATAAGCTTTTGCATCAAAGTCTGCAAGATCTTCTGTCAACAAAGTTGAAAGACGGATAATTCCCAACGGAATTTTAAAGAAGTTGAGCAATGCGAGATAGATGACTGATTGCTGTGATGTAAGATTATCAGGAATATCATCATTATTGATATCCTGCACATTTATTCCAAATGCCTGGAAGAAAGTTTCGATGGTTAATGTTTCATCAGTTAATCCTTTGCGGTAAAGAAACTCGATCATTAATCCCAGCGATTTTTCTTTCAGCACATATCCTTCATTATTACAAACATCAAACAAGCTTACCTGCGATGTTTCTCCAGCAACAACCTGCTTTTTGATGAATGCATTCATCAATCCAAAAGTGAAATCAAAATAATATCTCAACTCTTTGCATAACGAACAAAGCACTTCGTTGCGCAGGCTGTCGTACATTGATTCAATATCCTGGAAATAACAAATCATTTCCATTGCATCAAAGGAAATATTTGCCCTGTTTGCAAAACTCATGCTCCTAGCAAAAGAACTTGCTACTTCTGTATTCAAGGCAATAATATCAATGGGCAAACGGTTTTTTGTAATCTGGTTTTTTACCTGCTTCAGTACATGTGAATATGGTTTACCCACAATTCCTTCTACCCGTAAGAAATTATAAGGTTCTAAATCGTAGTTTAACGGAGCTGTTACAAACTCATCGGATGAATTGTATTGTGCAGCATGATACGAGAGATTACGTTTGGCATCATTGAGCAATGTGCGCCGGTAATCCCATTCAAGATATAGTGGTTGTGATCCGCTGTTTACATTATAGTAATAAGGAATTGCTTTGTTTGAAAGTGGCACATCCCACAACATACTTGGTGTGATGCGGATAAAACTATCTTCCTTCGTGTTCACACCCTGTACTGTTGGTAAAAAGAACTGATCAATCATCAGCACCATGCGTTTAAACAGGCTGCGTAATTCATTCAGCATTCCATCCTGGTCAAACAAAGGCGAGTAAATAAAATAATGTCTGAAAGGCAGCATACCATTTGTTACAGATGGAACTGCTTCGCCTAACATCAAATGGCGGGGAAACAAATTTTCATCAGGGCAGCATGTACTCAGCACATGTGTTCCTGCCTTCCTGAATTCCTGGTAAGCCAGCAGCAAGTCGCTGAACAGATCATAGAAGTACTGCAGGTGCAGCAATTGATTTAAATTAAAACTGCCGTTATAAAGAAAACTGAATTTTGCTGAAAGATTACTGAATGGGTTTAATGAATAACCCGGCGCAACAACCGACCCGAAAACAGTATAAATATTTTTGAGTGTTGTTTCAACCTTATCAATAAAAGATTTGTCGAGCAGTTTAAGATAACTTTCAAAAATATCCTGGCTGTAAACAGGTGATGTGTTTGGAACATCCCAGCGTTTCATGCGAAGCTCGGGCAATGCAGTGTATGTATTTACTCCAAAACTTCCTCCTGTTGCACCCATCAGCAACTGTGCATCATCTTTTGAAACAGCCATTGGTAAAAATGAAACTGACACATGTGTTCCCTTATCATCACATGAATTGGGATTACAGTTTTTGTTTTGTTCTTCCTTCAGTTCAACAAACAACAGGATGACTTTGTCTTTCAAAAAGCCAGCATCAATATCATGCAGGTCTGGATCAACTGCCGGCTGACGGAGCTCCCACACTTTCATCGCCACTTTATTACCACTACCATCCGTTTTATAAAAACGATCATAAACACGGGCTGTATCAACTTTGTATTCTTTATACTGAGTGTATGCGTTTGTTTCAACAGCAACCAGGTAGCCTTGTGAAGTAACACCACAACCTCTTGTAATTTTTACTTCAGTCTGTGCATTGTTAACCTGCAATTGCAAACCGCAAACAATTCCAATACCAATGAGATTGGTCCTGGTCATTCGGTTTTGTTCATCCAGGTATCCAAATAACTGGTTCAGATCATCTGACGTAAGCAACTGATCAGGAACAAACTTCGGAAACTCAACTTGAACCGGAAGCATAACGTAAAGGTTTTATGTTATCCGTTAAAAACGGAATGATTATATAATGGTGTTATCAAGAAATACCCTGTTACTGTCGTCACCATCCACACAATCGTGCAGTTTGGCATCAGGATATACATTTTTAAGTTGTTCAAACACAGCCAGCAATGCACTCAATTTATCATGAAGCAAAACATCATCAGGTTCAGGTTGTGCAAGAACCGATAACCATTCACAATAAACTTTTTCAAACTGCATTAACTGATCGTTGGATACCCAACAGATTTTCACCCCGAGATGCGCCGGAATTTCTGTGCGGATCGTTTGCTCTGCAAAACGCCTGAATTCAATCCCGCTGTTGGCAATTCCTGTTTCACCACTCAGCACAACCGTAATACGGAATGAATAAGGATCTTCCTCTCCGCATAATTGATTCTTTTCACAATCAGGAGGAATACAAATTGTGAGCAAAGGATCTCCGCCAGGAATACCAGGAGATAAAGGCGTGTTTCTCGGTCGCAGTAACAAATGTTCTACCACATACACTTTATCAGCTGCCAGCATTTTTTTACCATAAGCAATAATTTCATCACGTGCAGTTTCAGCTGATGCTTTTGTAGCAAAATGTTGTTTCCGGGTTGCGATGATTTCTCCGGTTGAATCAATAAGATTCAGCACCCATTTTTTTACTTTCTTTATTTCGTAGCGTGATGCATCATTAATAAACTGCTTTACCACATTTATTTCTGCCATTGCTTTTTGCTCACTTGCATCAAGCGAAGCATCTGCATATTTTGTACTGCTGCTTAATTGAATTTTTCCATTTTCATCTTTGAGCCGCCACCTGCGTTCAAAAGAAATTCCATCTTCGTCTTTCTCTTCATACAGTTCAAAGAAACCTGCAAACGAATCCATTCCAAGCAAACGTTGAATACGCATTTGTAAACCGGCTATATTTTCATTGCTGCATACATGCGAAGTATCTTTATAATTAATTGCTTTTGCACGGTTGGCACTCATGTAAGGGAAATCCTGCAGGAAATGAATCTTATCCTTTACCAGTTTGGCATCTGCAACCGCTTTACTTGTGCTGTATGTGTACAGCATCAGTGCATAGTCGTTAAAGTTTTCTGCAAAACGTGAAAGCAAATGATTCAGAAACCGGTTTCTCCTGTCGGAGAATTCATCCTGTGTTTCAACCAATCCATGTAACAATGCATCATCCAGTCCGTTGTTCAGATCATCTACACCTTTTATTTCAGCTTCGGTAAGCATTCTGCTGAAATAAGTTTTACTCACAGATGTATCAAGTGCAAACAACTCTTTGATATTGGTTAGCTGTTCAAGATAATTTACCAGCAACTGTTCATAAAACATAAGGTAAGCTTTCAGTTGTTTGGCCTGTGATTTCCGTTCAACAGATGCAGTTGAAGGCAAACCATCATACCCAACACCATACGTAAGTGGCAAAGAATACTGAACCGGGTAATAATCATTCAGATTATAAAACTTTCCTTTAGGAACCGGCAGGTCATTTTCAAGAACAGAATATTTTGGTTGTGTATGCTCGCCTTTTATCACCTGTAATGTATCATTAAGCTCAAGCTGATCAGGAAGAAAAGGCAGCCCGTTTTTGTACACAAGAATTTTGGACGCTTCCATGTACAATCTTGGCTGATGATTGTACTGCATTTCCATTACCCAATCTTCACTTTTAACCAGGTTACCATCAGCATCAAATTTTGTGAGTACAAAATTTTTGATATTCTTCACAGCAGGAATATCCATCAGCAGGTTAATAATATCAGATGTGTAAATAAACTGTTTAAGATTGGTTGAATCGAGCTGATCGTTATTAATAAAACCATTGTTGAGTTTTGGGCCTTCAAATATTTCATCAACAGGCACTCCTTCATTCATCAGCTCCTTCAACGAGTAAAATTTTATGTCGGGACTGAAATACTGATCAATTTTATAATACGCTTCTGCGAGTATTGCTTCAATATCAGCCCAGGGTTCCACTTCCATATCAGCACACACACCAATATCTTCCACAGCAATTGCTTTAATGCTGCAATAATCTTCACATAAATTACGGTGATTGTGCAGACGGTCTTTTGTCAACTTCATCACTTCATCTGCACGGTGAATCAATGAAAGCCATTTAGCAAAAATGCCAGAAGCTGAAGCATCTTCAATTGCCTGCTTGATATCTTTCAGTTGCACCTGCTTCCTGTCTGCATCTTTCCTGAACCAGACATGCATAGCCACATCTGAAAACAAAATTGTTTCAGTTGCTGCAAGCGATTTATCTGGCTTGTATGTTACTTCAACTGTTGCATACACTGCCCTTCGCAACACATTTGCAAGCTGATTGAACGGCACATCAAGATTATCATTCCGGTTGCCAGAAATAAACTTCACAACAACTTTTTCAATTTCACTTTTAGGATTCCTGATTTTTTTATACAAATCCTTTTGCTCCTCCAGTAATTGGAATGCAGGCAAACGCATTTCAATCATTGCAGTGGAAAAGCCATCGGCCACAGGAAAAGTGAAATTATATTTTACTTTTCCACTGTTAAGATCACCAGCATTCTCTTCGTTCTCAAATTCAACCATCACATCATAAAATCCTTTGATGATGATAGGGTGTTCTGTTTTTTGATATTGCAGTTTACTGGTGCTGCATTTGGCATAAATCAACAAATCATTACAGGCACATTCCTTGCATTTAAGCCAGGCATTTTTGATGCCGTCAATATCGATCAGCAGTTTACGATAGTCGGCATTTGTCCAAGGGTTAACCGTTAATATTTCTCTTGCAGTAAAAAAAGCTTGACGTGCCGGATCATCTTTTGGCATTTTTGATTCAGGTTCGGCAATCAGATCTTTTACATCAACAGATGTGCGGTAGCCGAGATCAGTAATAGCATAACTCAGCAACTCAAGCATTGTGATGCCGGGATCATGAATATTATAATCCGTCCAGATGCTGCTGCTTAACTGTTCAATATATTCCAATCCTTTTTTGCGCAGCAAATCATAATTACTGCTGTCAGTAAGTACCGGAGTTTTTTGTATGGTAATACTTTCCTGCATGAATTATTTCTTTGAATCGTTCTTTTCCGCAATCATTGCACATTCATATTGTTCGTTGGCCGGCTGTATTTTCATTTCTTCAATTTCATGTTTTGCTGCGGGCACAGAAACAAGAATACTTTTAGCAGTTGTAGCGATGATGTGATCACTATCCGCACTGATAATGTTTTTTTTATCATCATAATGACACAAAAGCACATCCGTAATAAAATCAACATAAGGACGCTCTTCGATAAAATTGATGAGCACCGATTTGTACACATCACCTCCAAATCCAATATCACCTGTTGAATAAGCCCAGGGAGAAAGAAAAGCTGTGATATCTTCCTTCAGTTTGTTAGAGTAGATCGTAAAGTCATCATAACCTTTTGCAAGTTTCAGTTTAAACTTCAACTGCACTTCTTCAAAAACAGGATTCACCACATGCAGCTGTACATGACAACTGATGCGTTTCTTCAAAAATTTTTCAACAGATTTTAATGTTGCCTGGTCGGTATACGGCTTTAGTGGATTGATATCATTTCGCCGCTGCAGATCCGGGATTGTAATGATGGTTACATGTCCCGGCATTACTTCGTTATAATCTGCATCTTCACTTTTGGTATGGTTTAAACATTTCACTTTATGAATCAGCGGAAACGCTTCCAGTATCAAATGTTCATAATCCCAGATCGTGATTGCTCTTGCTTTATGACGCAGGCGCTCACTTACACGTACATAAAACGCATCACTGTTTTCCAATGCTCTTCCGCCGAAAGAGGAATAAGGTTGGGTGATTTTTTTAACAGCAGCCAGCGGATCTTTTAATTTTGAAATGGTAGCAGGCGGCAAAGCTGTATTTAAAAAATCAGCAGCATTCTGTTTGTCTTGAAACATGGCCACGGCTGCCTGGGCATTTACCGATAACAACTTGCACACCGCTTCTGATTTTTCTTCAACAGATGCCTTGATCCACAAATAACCCGCAGGAAGAATTGTGTTGGCAGTTGTTGCATCGGCAGGAATAATAAAGCTGATGATGCCCGACTGGATCAGCTGCATGGTTGCATCACTGATTTCCTGCTTTTGAAAATTGATCCATTGATTATTGCTGAGATAACTCCATTGAATATGTTCATCAGGTTTGCTGATCGTGGGATCAGCACTTCCATCCATTACCTGGAACAAAACATTCACAGCCTGCTTACCTGAGAGATGTTCAAACCCAATATAAAACTCTGCTTCATGCTGCACAGGTTTGCTATCTACTTCATTGATATGCATAAACTGCGGCAACAGGTAATGAAAACTCTGTTTGGTCAAATAGTAATGTTGTTCTGCATCACCAAACGGGTATAAATGAAAGAGGCTGACTGTTTTGTGATCAAACTCATTTTTTGTTGATTGATTAATCTCCACCACATCGCTGTAAGCTGAATAACTGATGTAGAGTGATTGAATGACTGGAGTGTAAGGTTCTACAGGCTCAGGATTTGGAGTAACCTTATTTGCCAGGTTAATTAAATATTCTGATAAATCTTTTTGATATGCTTTATGTCCGAATCCTTCTGTTAATTGCAATGCAATAAATCCGTTTGATGAACCGAGATCATAAGTATTATAGTCATCCGCATGATCGACTAAAACAGTTTCATCAGCAATCATTCCTGGCGATATAAATGTTGTTTCATTAATACCAAATGGAAACAATTCTGTTTCCGTAACCCAATCCTTCCAAATACCCATAGAAAGATATTTGATTGCAACGTTTGGGAACCATCCTCCATCGGGTTGTGTACCATAACCAATGTCCTCACCTTTAAAATCTTTTATTCCTTTCCATTCAATATTATAATTCAGTTTGAAATTTTTCTTAGAGAGTATTTCTTTATTTCCAATTACCAACCTGTTTCCGGCAACAGGCATTGTACCAAATGGCTGAAATGCCTTTGAACCGTCAATAATTCCGTTATCAGATGAAAGCTGCAGGTTTTTAATTCCAGTTTTGGAATAACTGCTTACACTACCCACTTCAACAGCCACTTCCATTTTTTCAATGCGTACATTTCTTAAGGCATTATAATCATAAGAAACAGTTTCATCATTCAGCAACACAATTTTCATCACCGGCACATTTACATTCAAGGTGCCGCCATGCACTTTTGCCGAATAGTTGGTTACTGCAGGTTCATCGCCGGTTAACGTAAACGAAAACTCAACACAGGGTTCTGTTCCTTTGTTCAGGTGATTATTTGTATCAACAGTAACTGTTGATGCAACTTTGTACCATTCCTTTTCGGTAGTGAGATAAACTGCATAATGTTTATTCTTCAATGCTGCATTGTCATCTGTTGAAAGCCGCAGCATAATCTTCCGCTCACCTTCCTGCAAATACAGGTAATGACTGGCAACGGCAAAACCAATTTCAGCAAGCGGCATTTTAATATCGGCCACATCTCCGTTTACATACATCTTATTGGCAAACGGATGCCATTCCTTGCTTTCTGTTGTTAACTCAGCACCTGCCCCATCGGCTGAATTTATGATTGGTGCTGCAAACATTCTGCCGTTAAAAGATGATCCAATCGTATCATCATCGGCTGCAGTTCCAATATAAACTGCACGCAGACTTTTTACTGCTGCTTTATTAAAACTTGTTTCAGTTGTTAATCCATACAGCACATCTTTCTTTTCACTGTCTTTACCCGCTTTGAACAATGTATCTTTCTCAAGAATAAATTCATTCACAGGTTTTGCCAGCTCTGCGAGCAAGTGCACACTGTTTGGTTGTGCTGCTTTCTGTTTTAACTGCAATACTTCTTTATAATAAAAATCAAGATGGCGTTGTGTAATTGTATTCAGATCATTTTGTGCAAACCTGAACAAACGAAGAAATGCAAGGAACAACGCATAATGTGCAGGATGTGTGTTTCGCTTTTCAAGACTTTGCTGCAGTTCCTTTTCAGCATCTGCTACCAGTTTGCTGTGAGCCATTAAAAACTGATCAAACACTCCTGCAAATAAATGATGATTGGCAGCATGATTCATCTTCATGCATTGCAGCCATTGCGCTTCAGTATAATCTGTTGTTACATTGTAAAGACTTTTGAAATACAGATCAAGTGCATCATCACCAAAAATGCTTTCATCTTTTTTGACGTAGTTGTCAACATAATCATTCCACGAAGTGGCTGCTAAAAAACCAAACCACAGATTACTTAAACCATTGCCTGTAATAAATGTTTGAATTTCCTGCACAGGCGAACCCAGAATTTTCCATCCATCAACATTTCCTGCTTTAAGATAACCAAGATGTTTTGTTGCTTTATAATAACACAGCATCCGTTGTAATGCAGGAGAAAGATTTGTTTTAATTAAATTTTCAATTCCGTTTTTCAGGTTTACATCTGCCGGCAGCAAACGGTAAAATTCATCCAATGCAGCACAGAAACTGATCAAAGCGCTGAAGAGTTCATCCAATTTTCGCTCAGCAGCAGGAAGATGATCCGCATAATCATCTTTTTTCAGGAAGTCAAAACGCTGTTTGATATTCCGCTTATACATATCAGTATCCTGCACAGCAATTGTACCAAGCACAGCCGACACATCGTTACTGAAAAACGAAACCCAATCGCCTGATCTTGCAGCATTCAATTCGTAATAATGCAGGTAACCGGCAAACTCTTTAGCAAAAAAAATCCAGTCTGCAAATGTTTTTTCATCCACATTTACATACCCCTTCTGCAAACCGGGCAGCAACCGCTCTTTCTGTGCTATTCCGTTTCGCTGTAATGGGTTTTTTTTATCGCTGCATTTTGCCATCAGTTTCCTAAAGGATGATTGCCGGTTAACAAATCAAGTTCAGTTCCTTCATTACGGTAGAAGGGAAAAACAAAATTGTATCTTGAGTTGGTGGAAGGAACAACGTATTCAATTTCCACAATCACTTCTCCTTCCAGTTCATTCTGTGTATTCAGTTCAATTTTCTTTGCATCAATTCTTGGTTCAAAAAAAAGAATGGCCGTTTTTATCCTGTCGATGATAATTGTTTTCGTTGCTGTGTCCAAACTTTCAAACAACAAATCCTCCATGTTACAGCCATAGCGTGGCTGCATCAGACGCTCACCAATGCATGTAGTTAAAAGTATCTGCAGACTTTTTTCAATGTCATCAATCTTCTCAGTCATCTGCACTTCTTTCAACTGCTTGTTGAATGTTGGAGGAAAACTCCACCCTCTTCCTAAAAAATTATTTTGCTGATCGAATGCCATAAACTTTAATTAATCATTACAGTTGCACAACCTGCAACAATTGCTCCGCCATGAGCAGTACTGTCTCCCATTCTTGCTGCAGGCATACCACCAATCATTACGGTTGATGATCCTGCAACAATGCTGTCGGGCGGACCTGTACAAGTGAGCATATCGCCTACCCTTGCAGCGGGTTGCCCGCCAATCATAACAGTGGAGCATCCTGGCGGAAGCACAGGCCCACCAACATGTGGCACCGTGCCGTTTACCAGCGGACAGGTATGCATATCTCCAACTCTTGCTGCCATTGGCATGTGATAAAATTTTTATGTTATAAAATCTGAAGTTGATTTTTTTGTAACCAGCTTCAGTCATTCAATTCATCTTTGGTTGCGTCGCACACTTGTACAGCATTACACATTTCTTCTTTTCAATTAAGTATTCAACTCATCAATTCAAATTCACCATACTTCCTTTTACATTTGTTGTTCCACCACTTGAAATTTCAGCACCCGATCCGCCTTCTACTTTTGTTTGTGCACCACCTTTGAGATTTGCATTACTGCCTGCTTCCATTTTCATATCCGATGCTGCTTTCATTTTTATATCCTTGATACTTTCAATTGTAATTCCATCTTTGTCCATTGTAATCTTGTTACCATTCATATCTTCCAGGTGAATCATTTTCTGGTCTTCATCAATCTGCACTTTATGTCCACCCGGTGTTTCAATGCTGATGCTTTTTTTATCATCATTAAAAATCATTTTCATTTTGCTCCTGCTCTGGTAACCTTTTTCATTGTTATCATCAGCAGCTGTAAGATGCGCAGGTTTTGCACTGCTGTTAAGCATGCCCAACACCACGCCATGCCTTGGATCATTATTAATAAATCCAACAATTACTTCATCACCTATCTCCGGCAGAAAAAACATTCCACGTTCATCACCTGCATCCAAAGAGCTGACCCTGCACCATGCACCTTCATCTTCTTTATGTATCACAGGAATGCGAACCATGATCCTGTTTTCTCCATCAGGATCATTTTCAAGTTTTGTAACTACACCAATCTGCAAACCTTCAATTGCGGGAAGTAAAGCACCAGCCATTGGTTGCTGTACTTCAAAACTCTGTGCAAACCATTCGGGGTTAATACCAAACTGAATATTCGTTTGCCAATTCCCGTTTTCATATTGCTGACGAACAGCTGTAACAAATAATTTTCCTTCAAACCGTTCACCGGCACCTTTCAGTTCAATCATTTGTCCGGGAAGTATGGCAGCTGTTCCATCAATCTTTACCTGTCCACGGATTTTTGCCAAGCGGTCTTTCATCATTTTTGCATTCACCCATTCTTTCAGTTCAGGCTCTTCAATTTTTCCACTGTGGTATAACATAAACTCATCTTCACCCAACACATCAGCCAACGATGAAGTATCAAGATTACCTGCTGAAGGAACGGATGGATCTTCCGCTTCCACATCATTCAGCAATTTCTGGTCGGTGTAATTCCACATCGTTCCTTTCACGGCTTTGTATTGCAGCCTTGCATCAATTTCTGCATCCAGTTCATGTACAGTTGCTCCATACTGAACAGTGAGTGCAGGCTCAGCAGAAAACTCAGGTTTCTTTACCGAAAGTTTTCCATCGCTTGCAATACATAACAATCCATTTACATCTGCACGGCACAGCATAAAATCCCAATCAGTTGAATTGTATTGAACCAGCTGTTTATGATCAACAGTTGTACTGCTTAGATCTTTATCCAAACCATAATGATCAATGAGCTGCTCAATCACATCACTGTCTTTCATTTCCTTGAAATAATTGCTCCTGCATTTCGCCGTCATCTTTGCTGCTTTGTCTTTGCATTCAATCAGCAGCAAGGAATTTTTCTTTCTTGTTTTGATTGAGTGCTTCACAACAATTCCTTTGAACACTGTTTCTTCACTGCTGCGGTAACCAAGTTTTATTTCAATTTCTTTTCCCGGCTCAAAATCAGCTGCGTTGCTGATTTCAAAACTTTGTTTAGCAGGATCACCATCTGCAATTACAATTGTTGCCGATGGAATACGGTTTACTTCTTTGCTCACAATAATGGAAAGAACATTGTATGTTTTAGGCACTGCATTACCACCCGACATGATTGTTGATGTAACAACTGTCTTTGGCTGATCGGATGGTATGGTTCTTTCTTCAGGCATTTATTTCACAACTTTTTCTATTGGCGGAAAAAACAATTCATCGCCGGGTTGCAGTTCCCTGAAATTGCTCAACCCGTTTACCTTCGCCACCTGCCAGTAATATTTTGAATGACCATAAATACGATAGCACATCAATGGAAGTGTATCGCCTTTTTTAACCGTACGGTAATGAGTAAGATCGGGACTGCTGTTCCGTTCTTCCGCAACTCTTCGCTCTTCTTCTTTTAATTCACGGATCGAAACTTTGCAGATTGCCCTGATGGGCTTCCCGTTTGGATTAAATAATTTGTAAGCAATATTGAGCAGTACACAAATTCCTTTCATCAAAGAAGTGCCCCACACAAACTTGAAAAATTTTGGTTGATGAATATCCCCATCATAACCCATTAAAAACTGTTTAAAGTTTTCAATGTCCTGCGAAATATCATCTCTTGGATTTTTATCAATGATACCTGTGTTGTCGAATAAAATTTCAAACGATAATTCTTCCGGTGGTTTCAGTTTAAATCTTGGCTGGCTTCCGCTTGTACCTTGCCCCTGCCCGTTTTCAAATTCCATTTTGATTTCCTGTGTATAATTTTCAGGATTCATCATAACAGTAAACGGCTCGCCTACCTGGTTTTCACAACCGGGATCGCTGTAAGCGAATATTTTCAATTTTTCAAACTGACCTTCGGGCATATCAGCGTTCTTTTTTTGATTCAATAATGCGTAACACTTCTTCCACCGCTTCACGAACTACAGATTCCCTTTCTTCATTTGTATCATTACCAGCAGATGAACCTGCACCGGATGCAGTTTTATTCTGATCCTGGTTTACAGTTGCTTTTATTACAAGCTCTCTTATTTCAACAGGCATAGTATTTATTTTACGTTGAAGTATTTATAGGCAAGATCAAGTGTTTCAATCACCACACTGTTTTCCTGTGCATTCAAATCACTTACGCTCCATTTCTTTGGCCATGCATCAATCACTTCCCAACGTTTTAACGGTTCATGCTTTTCATTGAGCAGAATCACATTTACCTGTACAGGTTTAAATTCCCTGTTGATAAATGCTTTCATGCACCACTCAATTACTTTTGAATCGGTAAGCATTCCACGTTTCAGTGAAAGATCAGCATACTTTGTACGCAGGGGAAGTTTGTGTTCAAAACGGTTTTCACCGCCTTCTTTAAAACTTTCAGTATCGTATTCAATCGCCAAACCTGAAACAGATTGAAAGCGGATGTCGTTATCATTACCAATACCAACAAACTCAACCTTGAAATGAAATCCAACTGGAGGATAATATCCACCGGGCGAAGTTGCCATAATGAAACTGCGTTTACTATTTAATCAGAAGTTGAATTGTATGAAACACATTCACAATTGAACATTCACTTCTTTAATTGAGAATATTCAATCCTTCATGTGCCAGTTCAAGTGTTTCAATCGCCACTTCATTTCCATCACTCTTTAAATCACTTGCCTGTACTTTCACCGGAAAAGCATTTTTTGCTTTCCATGTCATAACAGGTGCATGTGTTTCATTGAGCAGACTGATAATAATATCCCTGCGTTCAGAAACAGTAAGATTGATGGTGTTGATCCATTTATAAAAATCACTGTCGCCCTGGATGGTGCCACGTTTTAATGTTATGTTGCTGAACTTGTGCATGCCGGGCATTTTTATTTTTGAATACTCCGGACTGCTTCCTTCCCTGTATTCAATTGCCTCAACCTGCATGTCGAGACCTGTTACTTCAGTAAAGCCAATTCTTACACCGCCCCATTGCACCTGGAAATGAAATTTTGGAAGTGGATATGTTGCCATATTATTATGCTTTTAGTTTGTTGTTTATAGTTTGTAGTTATAAAACTTCGTTCATCGTACATCACACATTGTATTAGCTCTCTGCCATTTTATGTGAGAACTTAAGAATGATGAATTCAGCCGGACGAACAACTGCCATTCCAATTTCAACAATCATTCTTCCTTCAAGAATATCAAGTGCAGTCATTGTTTTACCAAGACCAACAGCTACATAAAATGCATGCTCAGGTTTTGCTCCCTGCAAAGCACCTTGTCTCCACAGCACCGTTAAAAAGTTTTCAATCATGCCCTGCACTTTCACCCATGTATTAGCATCGTTGGGTTCAAACACAAATGGTTCAGTTGATTTTTTACAACTCTCTTCAACCATGTTAAAGAAACGGCGTACACTTACATACCTCCATTCATTATCATTACCTGCAAGCGTTCTTGCTCCCCATACCAATGTTCCTTTACCAGTAAATGAACGGATGGCATTGATTGACTTTCCTGCAACCGCATCAACATTGAGGTTGGATTGCTCATCAGCAGTAATCTGAACTGATGGAGCAGAAACAGAATTAAGGCTTTCATTTGCCGGCGCTTTCCAAACACCTCTTGCATTATCCACTCTTGCATAAACACCGGCAATGGCACCACTTGGTGGAATTTTATTCCACTCCTTCGTAATGTTTGAAACAATATTGCTGATAACAGGATGTTTTTGAAACAATGCATCCTGGGCTGCTTTTTTGTACGCAGTTGCAGCATTCAAAACAGTATCAGCATAAGAAGAAAGTTTATCGAAAGCAATCTGCAGATCGATTGCAATCAATCGACCAATCGCCGGATGATTTGTTGCAGTTGCTGAATCACCATAATCTTTTGGTGAACCGGGAAGAACAATGGTTGTGATAGCACCCCCCAGCCAGTTTACATCAATAGATGGATAAAGTGCATCAACAGCTGCTGCATTATTCGCCACACTGGTTAAAGCTCTTGCATCTTCATTTCTGTCAATCAGAATAAATGCTTTAGCCGCACCTCTCCACAATGCTTCTGATGTTGCATAAGAATTTACATCACCTCGCAAAGCAGAAGGATTATTTAATGTTGTATTCAGCTTTTGAAATTCAAGCAATGAAAGCCGGCAGAAATTCAGCAGGATCACCATTGCTGCTTTTGCATCAGTTGAATTAGCTGCAGCATCAACAGCAGTTTTAATTTCCCTGAACTTATCTTTTAATGATGGAGCAGCAGTTGCAGCAAGATTCAGATTACCATTTGTTTTATCAGCTTTTTTAATAGCTGTTAAAACTGTATTCACCTTTGCAATTTCATTGAATGCACTGTTTGTATCTGCAACTAACTGATTGGTTACAGGATCAGATGAAATTGTGCCAAGATCAATTGAGCCGCCCCCACCTGAAGGCGTTACAGCATCTTTGAATGAAGTAAACTCTACTTCACGTGGATAGGTTGCGTAAACCCATGGCGTGTAAGCAGCTGCATATTTTAAATTATTAATACCAATATTATTTCTAAAATTATCTACTCCGGTTTTTTGTCCACCACTAACATTTTCTTTTACATCAAACAAACCTACTCTGTCCTGGAGTTTAGCACATTGTTCAAGCACCATTTGCTGTAATGAATAATATCCGGGATCATCGCTGCCGCCTGTAACCATATTAACAGCGTCAGGAAAAAGAATAATAGTTGGTTCATCTGCTTTTTCAAGTGCTTTTACACCACCTCTTAAACCTGTACCAGCAACTTCATCGCCTGCTATTGGCGCTGTACCAAACTTGCCTACTGAAACGATATAACAATCACCACCACCATTATCAAAAAACAAACGCAGACTATCATACATAAAATAACGTTGTGTGTTACTCATTGTAACTTCTGTAACTGCATAGTTGTTTGAAGCATCAACTTTCACAGATATGGAAGATGGATTAATATCTCCTCCATAAAACTGAACAAATTCCACAAGCGAACTGAGACGAACAGGTTTTCCTGTTAAGCTTTCGCCGCTGCGTTCTGCTTTTTCTGTATAACCCACAAACGCAGGAATTGCAGTTTCTACCTGTGCAACAGATGGTGGCAGTTTTGGAATTTCTTCAACATAAACACCGGGAGTTTTGTACGTTGTTGCCATGACGTTTAATTTTTAATAATGGTTTAATAATTTAAATAGATATTACAGTAGTAATCTGTTCCGTTTTTTGTGAGCATTCCTGATGCATGCACATCAGGATTTGGTGCCAGCGGCGGTTCGGAACTTACAGATTCAAAAAGGGTCAACTTAAATTCGTAAGGTTGCTCTGATAATGGAATTGGTTGTTGCGATGTAAACGTATCAGCCGGGTTTGCATTACCACTGAATGCATAATTTGGGCTGCTGTCGATTGCCTGAACACCTTTATTTGGTACAAGATATTTCCAGTATGCAACTCTGTTTGCAAAACGGATGCTGTAATTCAGCCACACATTTTTACCGGCAACGATCTGGTCTTTTAGCTTACCATTCACATCTGTAAATGCAAAATCATTTCCGTCAGGCAGATGATTATACAAATCAATCACGCCAAACATATTCTGGTAAACAGCCGCATTGCTTACATACACAAACATTTCTTTACCGTTAATGAGCAGTTTGTATTTTTCTTCGGTCAATGAAGATAAATCAACAACAACTTCTGATACTGCTGATTCATAATTTAATGTTTGCTGCAGCAGCAAAACTTCAAACTTGTTATTAACTGTATTTAATCCAAACACGGATATATTTACTGAAGCTGATGCAGGTGATACGGTGAAACTTTTTTGCTGAGGTACAAACTGCAGCAGATCACTTGCAGCAGCATATTGATTTTTTCCACGGCTGATCCAGAAACCAGAATTGGGAGGGATATGACCGGTACTGTCTTTTATACATTCATAAATTACATCTGATTCATCCGCAACATCACCGGGATGATAAGTTGCACCTCCATCATATCCATTAATTTTTTCTGTGAGATAAAGCACATCGTTGTTTACAGCAACAGTTACTTTATTCTGGTGGATATTCGTAAAATAAAAACGTTTGGCTGACAATGCAGCAAGTTCAAGACCTGACACTGTCATAAACAGAGGCTGCATGAGTTCCATGTAAAACACAAACCTGTCGGTTGATTTTGGAGTAATAAACGCCTTGCCATTTTCATCCGTTTTTATCAGCACCACTAACTTATTCCCAACCGTTTTATACAATGCCTTGCAATCACGAAGCAGTTGCTCAGTTTCTTTGTTGGGAATAAACCTGAAGTCGCTGCATTTCCCGTCTTTATAAAAATCATGCAGCACTTCAACCATAAATAATATTTTGAATGAATTCGTCATGATACCGGCGTTTTCATTTTATCATTTAACTGAACTTCTTTTATAAATCCACTTTCGCTGATCACTGCATTTTCATCAATCGTCACTTGCCGTATTTTATACATTACCGATGGAAAATATCTTCCGCCAAGCACACTCCACAAATGATTGGTTTGTTCAAAACTCATATTGTGTAAATCAACCACCAGCTTTTGAATACGACTGTCGAGTGATGGATGAGTAACTGGTGTAAAAACCTGCTGATGTTGAAAAAACTGGATGATGGCACCAAGTAAATTCAATGAGTCATCATATTTTTTCCTGTTCATTGCAAAAAGAATGTAGAGATTCAGATACAGCGGAGGGCTTTTATATACAGTTGTAATATCTGTTCTTGTATAATTTTCCTGTTGTTTGGCAACCTTATCTTCTTCCACATTCACCAGGCTTAACACCGCTTTATCTTTTATATCAGGAGCAATATCTGCATTGGCTTCTGATGACAGAGATATATTACTTACAACTAGCCTCGGAACAGACGGAGTTGTATTAGTTATCTTTAAATTCAAATACTTATTCACTTCCTCACAGAGGAACTTCAATGATTCATTAATCATTGCATTTGGGTTTAATAATTAAAATGGTACAGGAAAAATGTTTGTGATACAGCAGGACTTGGGAGTGATAGAGCAAGATTAATCGAAAAAAAAATTCCTGTCAATACTACTAAGAGGTATTTTTTGTACCCTTATTATTTGCAATCAGTTTTCCTGAAACACTTGCAAAAGAAAAAATCTATTCAAATTATTGTGAATAAATCATTTAAAGAAAAATAAGCAGAAGCAAAAGATCATTTCTGCCAAAAAAATGAATTTTAAAGAAACTGAATACAAACTGCGCATATTTCGATAGTACTCCGTAAAATTACCAAGATCACATATTTACAGAGATGAGATTAAAACGAACAGCAAGTCGAACGAGATCGGCAGTATTTTTTGCATCAAGCTTGGTGAGCAGGTTTTTCCTGTGGGTATCAACAGTGCTTACACTTACAAAAAGTTTTCCGGCTATTTCATTGTTTGTCATGCCTTCAGCAATCAGATCCAACACCTCTTTTTCCCGTCTTGTTAAAACAGGTTGGGTATTAATGGTTTCCTTCAACCGATCAGCAACTTCATCACTTAAATATGTTTTTCCTTTTGCAACCATTTGAATTGCCTCAATCAGCTCTTTTTGCGTGGCATTTTTCAGAATATATCCTGATGCCCCGTTCTCCATCATCTTCTGAATAAAACTTTGCTGGTTAAACGTACTAAGACCCAAAATAAAAACAGAAGGATATTTTTCTTTCACTTCTTTACATAAATCAATACCTGTTTTGCCGGGCATACTGATGTCCATTAAAATCACATCAGGTTGCTGTTGCTGCAAATAAGCTAAACAGGAATCTGCATTCATTGCATGACCCATCCATTCAATTTCTCTTTCAGTTTGAAGCAAGGAGCGAATTCCCTCAACAACCATATAATGATCATCAACAATAAATACACGGATTTTCATCATACATTTATTTCAATTAAAACAGAAGTTCCTTTTCCTTCTGCTGAATTTACATCAATTTTTCCTTTTAAAAATTCAACTCTGTTCTGAATATTCAACCATCCAATACCTTTTGATGATTTCAGAATTTCTGCATTAAAACCTTTTCCGTCATCTTCGACAGTAACGCTTAGCTGGCTGTTCTCTTTGCAAAGCTGTACAATAGAATTTTTGGCAGATGCATGTTTCATTGTATTATTGATCAACTCCTGCACTATTCGGTAAACAGCGATTGCTGTTGTCTGATCAATTTCTGCTTCCTGCATTCCAATTGACTGGTAATTTACGTTCAAAGCACCGCTCTGATTTATTTCGTTGCAAAAATCTTTCAATGCAGTATCAAGGCCAAATTTCACCAATGCTTCGGGCATCATATTATGAGCCACACGGCGCATTTCCTTAATTGAGCTGTCAAGCATATCCATGCTTCGCTCAAATGCCTGCTGGTTTTCAGGCGTCATAATTAAATTACCTTTCATTGTATTCATTGAAAATTTGATACCACTGAGCATTCCCCCGAGTCCATCATGCAAGTCTTTTGCAAGTCTTGTACGTTCCTGCTCCTCACCTTTCAATACTGCTTCAGTGGCCGTTAATTGCTTTTCAGTTTCGAGTTCATTAATACGTTGCTGCTGCAGTTTTTGTTTCTGTTTGATTGTATTATGGAAAAGATATGCAAGCAGTAACATTACAAAACCCGCCGCAATAAATATGTAGTTAAGTATTTTCCTCCGCTTCAGTTCAGATTGTTGAAGATTTATCTGGCCATCTTTTTTTTGCGTTTCATATTTCAGTTCCATTTCACTTACAAACTGTTTGTTTTCCTCTGATGCAATTGAGTCATTTAACTCTTTATACTTCTTATAGTAAGAAAGTGCTTCAGCATCTTTACCCCATGCCTCATACAGGCGTGACTGGTAATTCAGCAGCACATTCTTCTGCGATACTTCATTACTGTTTTCTATTTCCTTACTCTGTTCTTTAAGTATAACTTCTGCTTCACTGAATTTTTTCTGTAATGTGAGTACCCGGGCAATCTGCATCTTCGATTGCACAATTGAAAATGTGTGTTTTCGCAGAACGGATATTTCCAGGCTTTTGCTGAAATCAGTATACGCCTCATTCAGTTTATTAAGATTCATATTGATCAGGCCTGAAACAAGATAAAATGAAATCAACACATCATTGTACATACTTTCACTGTAATATTGCTTCCCCTTCTTTATTTGTTCATCAGCCTCTTTGTACCGGTTCATGTTTGTATAAGCATGAGCTTTTACAAAATAGCCAACGAAATAATGCTGGTTATCTTTTGTTACAGCAGCAATTTTTAAAATTTTTTCTCCGCAGTCTAATTGCTTTTCAAACTCAGATGTTTCTTTATAAAATCCTGCCAGATTATTATAAGCAGTTGCAAGATTCGTGTACATCCTGAGGTTTTCAAATAATGAAATAGCTTTCAACTGATAACTGACAGCCTGCTTAAAATCATTCAAATACCTGTAATTTGCCGAAATCAAGTGATATATCTTTGGTTCGAACTCAGCTTTTTTCGGATTATCAGTTTGCCGTAGAAAAATCAAAGCGCTATCCAGCACCTGAAGTGATTTCTTATATTCTGCTATGGCCGTATATATATATGATTTGTTTTGAAAAATTACTGCTGTTTCATAAGTCAGTTTATTTTTTAAGGCATATTGTATTGCTTCATTGTAATACGTAACCGATAATGCCTGGTCAACTGTTTCGCAATACATTGCCAGGTCTTTCATTTTTAGTGCCCTTTCTGTAATAGTCAGTTCACTCTTCAGAATATTTCTGATACTATCCATTTTATCCTGCTGTGCAGAAACCGTTATAAAACAACAGGCAGTCACTAACAGTATTACAATTCTTTTCATACTTTAAAATAAAACAATGCAGTCAGTTTACAAATAAAGAAAATAAACACCTTCAAGTTCCTCCCCTTTTTCCATGATTTTTCAGCAACGGCAAATCTCCCCTTTTTCGGGGATTGCCTGCAACTGTACCTCCATTTACATTTGGCCTATGCAATTAATTTTCTCTGCTTCAAAAGAAAAAAAACGCATCGCCGGTATATTATTTTTTGTACTGCTGATGTTGACTGCAAATGCACAGGTAAATATAACTTCAACTTTTAACACCACAGGCCACAGCAGCTATACCGGAACATTTCAATTAGATTGGAGCGTTAGCGAACTAACCAGCATTGATACTTATTCCAACAGCAATATTATTATTACGAATGGCATTTTACAAGGAACGGTTACTCTTGCCACCGGAATTAATATTATTCAAATCAGCAGTACTGATGTTAAGTTATTTCCCAACCCCGCAAGGGATTATTTCACAGGAAATTTTCAATTCAAAAAACCGGGGAAGCTTGAAGTGCAGTTGATAGATATAAAAGGTTCAGTTATAAATGCATGGCAAAGTACTTACTATACCCCGCTTTACAACAAAACATTTACGGTTGACAAATTACCGTCAGGTACATACTTGCTGAAGGTAGTTTTCCATGCCAATAACGGAACTGTTTACAGAGGAGATTATAAGCTGATAAAAGTGAATTAATACAACAATCAATTAATACAAATCATGAAAAATAAAATTCTGCTTACTTTTCTGCTCTTGTCTGTGTTATCGGGTTTAGCGAACGCTCAACAATTAAATTTTCAGGGTGTAGCCCGTAACGGCAGCGGAAATGCTTTGATAAACCAAACAATAAAAATTCGCCTGACCATTCATGATGCTTCTGCAACAGGTGTGGTTCAGTACAGTGAAACACGAAGTGTAACAACAAATGCATACGGGGGATTTAAGGTTGTAATTGGAAGCACAGGTTCTTTAAGTACAACCGGCAGCATGAGTAGTATAACATGGGCAAGCGGAGCAAAATTTTTGCAGGTAGAAATTGATCCGGCTAACGAAACAAACTTTGTTGATATGGGTACAACCGAAATGGTAACAGTGCCTACTTCCATTTATGCAACCAGTGCAGGTTCTGCCGCACCATCAGGAACTGCAGCAGGCGATCTCAGCGGCAGTTACCCATCACCAGTTGTAAGCAAATTGCTGGGAAGAACATTAAGTACAACAGCTCCAACAAGTGGACAGGTATTAAAATATAACGGTACTGCATGGGTGCCCGCTGCTGATGATAACAGTGGAACCGGATGGACTTTAAGCGGTACCAATCTTTACAACGCCAATCCCGGTTTTATTGGCATAGGAACCACAACACCTACTGCACCGCTTTCATTTGCAAGCAGTGTTGGTAATAAAATTGTTTTATGGGGAGATGGCTCGACCAATCACTATGGATTAGGTGTACAGAGCGGGCAACTTCAAATCTACACCAACCAATCATCAGATAATATTGTATTTGGTTATGGAAGAAGTACAGCGTTTGCTGAACGCATGCGTTTAAACGGCAATGGTTATTTAGGGATTGGAAACAATAATCCCAATGCCCCGCTTTCTTTTCCTGCAATACTTGGGAAGAAAATCACTTTATATCCGGGAGCCACAGGTGATGTTGGTTTTGGCGTTGCAGGAAACCGCTTACAGATTTACTCCGATAATCCAAATGCTGATGTGGCGATTGGTTATGATGCCGCTGGAACATTTAATGAACGGCTGGCTGTAAAACCAAACGGTGCCGTTGCAGTAATGGGTAACACTGGTACACAGGGACAGGTATTGCAAAGCAACGGGAACAATGCAGCAGCAAGTTGGGGTTCGGGTACAAATACCCTCTATAATAACATGTATCAATTTGCACTTACAGGTGATGTTGCAGTTAATACGCAAGGTTATTATGAATTACCCGGACTTGACCAAACAATTACATTAACACAAACGAGCAGAGTGCTTTTTTCAATGAATATATGGGGCCAAAACTATGGTTGCTTTGGATGTGGTGATTATAATTTAGCTGCTTTTATGTCAATAGGTAATGATGCTGTAATAAGCGGATTAGACGTAAGAACAACCAATAATGATTTTTTTAGTGCTGCTTCTGATTTAAGAATGGTTACACTTGGTCCCGGCACATGGCGGTTCCGCTTGTATATTCAGCATACTGCAGCCGTAAGTGCACCTATAACTATTAAATATGGTGCCGCCTGGGGAACCAGAATGACAGTGATTGTTGTTCCGCAATAATCCGTGATTGAAGAATGCTTTACTAATAATTTCAGCCATACATAATTATGCTTTTTGATAACTCTTAATCGCTGTAACAATGTGTGAATTACGTTTTCTGCAACAGGCAGATTCAGAATGATATTATTTCCCAGACAGACAAAACAATCTGACTGTTTTCTACATATTTGCAGATTCTTCAATGACATAAAACTCCGGTCCTTGTTCAGTTATTTGTGATATAAACGAAACAACAGAGCAGCAACATGAAATCAGCAAACGAAAACCCGTTATAAATAAAGCAGATTAGTATTAATATATCCGGCGGCAATCTTATCCCTGAAAAAATCCTGTTTTTCAGGGATTTTCATTTTTGAAAAGATAACCCAGATTTACATGATCAAAATAAAATTAGAAATGAACCAGCTCATTGCAGCATTGATACTGATCTCTTTATTTTTCTCCTGCAAAAAGAAACAGGAAGACACACCCTACAACCTGCTTGCCGGAAAAGTTAAGCAAGTAACTGACGATAACAACCGAAGGACAATTTATACATACGATAACAAAGGAAGATTGCTGAAATTTTTCCAGGTGAATGCAACCGGCGATACAAGTTATGTGGTTAGCCATGAATATTCCGGCAATTCCCTTACCAGAACAGAACGTTACAGTACTACAGATAGCAGGGTTTATACATACCAGTTAAATGAGAAAGGTGCAGCAGTTTCTAAAACAGTTGCAAGCAATCCGTCTGTATTGTACAATTTTAAGTACAACAGTAATGGCCAGCTTACTGAACAAAAAATGACAAATGGAAGCAACGTTGAAACCTACACCTATTTTTATTCAAACAGTCAGTGCGACAGTATGCGGCTTGAACGCTCCTGGTACACAGCAGGAAACTATGAATTAACCGTGTATGAATATTATACCGACGAAACAGACAACAGGAATGAGCACCTCATCTATTTCCAGCAATTCCTTGGAAAACCAGCTAATTTAAAACCACTCAGATCGCTTAAAGAAGGTACACACCGGGACGCAACCGGGAACTCTTTTTATACACCTAACTCTTATACTTATGAGTACGATTCAAATGGTAAGATTATGAGAGAAATCGAATACTTCAGGGGAAGCACAAACCCAAGAACAAAAACTTACCAATATTATTAAACTGGTTTTATGCAGAAATATATCATTTTGCCGCTTGTCTTTTTTTTATTTACAGCAGTTTCATCTGCACAACCAAAACCCAAACAGACTCCAACTCCATCGCAGACCGGGTTAGAAAAGAAAATGAAAGAAGCACAGATGCAAATGGACAAATTTACACCTGAGCAAAAAAAAAATGATGGAGCAGTCGGGAATTAAATTACCCAACCTGAACGAGATTCCCACTCAGACTAATGAAAAGCAGGTAAACAAAACTTTGAGTGAAATACCGCCAAAAGATGCTGCAAGAATTTTAATTGCAAACAATAATACTGTTAACAGCAGTAACCTGATTGCTTACTTGCAAAAAGTAAACATCGAAGTTCAAAAGCATTTTACTAAAGAAGAACTGACGCAAAATGAAGAAGCATATCAATTGATTCTGAAAAAATTGCAGGGAAATAAAACCGCACTATCCAATTCAGCAGTAATGCTGTGGACGATGGGAAAATACAAAGCAGCGCTTTATTTTTTTATTAAGCTTGCTGCACAAAATACTGACGATAACCTGGTAAACAACTATGCTTCTTTCTTAACAATGGCCGGTGCTGAAGAATGGGCTATTCCTTTGTTAAATTATTTAGATAAAAAATATCCGTTAAACAGCACAATTCTCAACAACCTTGGCCAGGCATGGTTTGGCTTGGGCGATGTTGTAAATGCTGAGAAATATCTGAGGAATGCAATCATTCGTTTTCCAAAACATCCGCAGGCAAATTTTACACAGGCACTGATTGAAGAAAGCAAAGGAAATAAAGACAAAGCTGTTGAACTGCTAAAAAAATCCATAGAGGGTAATTATTCGGCAGAAAAAGAAAACAAACTGCGTAAACTAAACTACAAACTATCTCCTGCTGATTTAAAATTCAGCAAAAAATTTAAACCCGATACAGACCCGCTGGGTTTACACAAATTTAAAACACCCGCCATTCCCAGGTCGTACGATGAATTAGTTGCTGTGGAACAGGAATGGATTCATTTTCACAAGCAGGTAAATGAAAAATCAATTGAATTAAGCAAGCGCAGAAGTCAGCTCATTGCTCCAAAACAGGAAAAATTTATCAAAGATGCGCAGCAATACATGAACAACTCCAATATGAAAACAGATGACAAAGAAATACATCCGGCTTTCTATCACCAGGCTAAAATTATGATTGATGCCATGTATAAAGATGGAGGAATTGCGTTCCGGCTTAAATCATCAAAAAAAGCATACGAAGATTACATAAAAGCCGAGTTAAAACAAATTGTTACAGCCTATAACCTGGAGTTGAAAAAGATTGAAGAAAAAAGTCAAAACATCAGTGCAAACACAAAAAGAGAAGGTGGAGATGAATCGGAAACACTTTGTAACGAACGGAAAGCTTTAATAACAAAATACCTGCAGAAAATTGCACCAAAACTGGAAGAACTGCACAATACTTATCTGAAAGCACTAAAATTGATGCTTACCGAAGACGCCTTCTGGAAACAGTATGCACAGTTCCCCGATGAATTTGAAAGAACGAAAGCTGATTACAAAATTCAGTTCCTGAATGCACTAAACCTGAGTATTCCAAATGAATTTAAAACCATCAGCTATTGCAACACCAATAATGATGAGCTGGGAAATTATAATCTTGCTGATTTCGATGAGTTTAACTGCAAGGATTCAAGCACATTAAACTTAGGCTGGGGCAAAATAAAAACAAAGTGTAATGATGTAACCACAAACCTTAAAATTGACATTTTAGGTTTGAAACTATTTGAAGCAGAAATGAAACAAAACCATTCACAGGTAAAAGACTGGAATCAGGAATGGTGGGAAACTGCTGCCGATTCGTTTGTAACCCTGACAATTGAAGCCGGACCAAGTGAAAGTATTGGAATAGATAAAGGTCCATTAAAACTTGAAGTAGAATTGGAGGGTTCGCTGGTACTCGAAATTGGAAGAAAAGGAATTACTGATGTGGGTGTAAAAGCAGGAGCCAATATAGAAGCAGGAATTAATGCTCCGGATACTGAAGGAGACGTAAGTGCTACAGTATTGGGCATTGAAACTAAGCTCACTGTTAACAGCGGTTTTTCAACAGAAGGTAAGGGTATTCTCAAATGAATAGAAAAAAGATGGCACTCAGCATAAATTTCAAACAATGAAAAAGATAATAACTATTGTTCTATTTGCCTTATTATTTACAAAAGGCTACAATCAAACCTGCAACGAAACAGCAGAACGTATAAACGAACCCGGCAATTTAACTGCAGCAAATCCAAAACTGCCAAAAGATTTCAGCATAACAGAAAAAGCAACCGCCTTAAAAACGATTGCAGAAATGGAAAAGCTCTTTCTAAAAAACTTTTCATTGAATGGCGGTATTGCCAAATACTGGTTTCATAAGCCTCCGTTTGAAAACCTTACTGGCTTACAGCATTATACAACCTATTCCGGGCAAGTAGGGTTTTACCAGTATTTATGCGTGAACGGTAAAAAAATTACCAGTGATGAGTACGGGGTGGATGTAAGAATAATGGCGAACCCGGTACTGAACAAAAATTTACACGATGGAGGAGCCGATTATTATGCAGATAACATAAAGAAAAACGGCGCTTATATTTCATTTTGCAATTACCAGCACATGGCTGAAACAGAAGCAGATAAACTAATTAAAAGCAACAGTTATTTTGAAGATACAAAAAGCAACAATTATTACCGTCATAATGATGTATTCAGGTATTGGTACATTTCTAAACCGGGTACTCCTGTTCTGGTGAAAGTAAACCGGAAAGAATTTCTGCAAAGCCTGCTGAAGTTTTATGAAAGGGAAAAACAATTCTATTCAAAAGAATTTGAACGAAAAAGAAACGATGGTATCAAATACATGGAGGTTTACAGAAAAAACGGAAACACTGCAATGTTTAATAGCAGCCGTGACGATAAAAACAAAGCAGAAACAGCCCTGCAAACAATTGAGAACAACTATCAACTAAAAAAACAAAAAGCTGAAAACCTATTGGCAACAAAAACTGAAGCCTGGTTAAATGAACCAGCTGTTATAGACCCCGTAACTTTTAAAAACAAGGAACTGTATGGCGATAAAACGAGAAACCATGCAGAAAGTTTTTTCCTGGAAAATTTCAACACAGGCTCACAAGAAGAAAATATTTACAAATGGAACCCCGAGTATTTTAAAAATATGCAGGATGGCAAACCAATGTTTTTTGAAGTAAGATTCCGATATAAGGCAGGCGAGCCTTTTTCTGAAGGCATCCTGAACCACTTTATTAAAAATTTTGATTTTAAAACATTGCAGCAATTATTAATTCAATAACCGCCTTATAAAAAAAGAATGAAGAATATATTTTTCATACTGATGATATTTATTTCAACCGTGGCTTCAGCACAACAAGCATTCGACATTGTTACTTACACATTACCAGGCGGATGGAAACTGGCAGAGCAAAAAGAAAATGCTGTTCAGTTTCAAAAAATTGAAGGAAAGAACTGGGCACAGATAACAATTTATAAAAACACAATTTCAAAGGGAACCATTGAAGCCGACTTTGAAAGTGAGTGGAATGAACTTGCTGCAGCTCCTTTTCAAATAAAAGAAGCTCCTGTAAAAACTTCGGCAGAAGATATCACAGGAGGCTGGAAAAAAATAAGCGGCTCTGCCAAATGGATTTTTAATGGCAGTAATGTAATAACAACAGTAACTACCTACCACAGGCATGGTGCCTGTGTAAGTATCATTTGCAATACAACTTTGCAAAAATTTACTGATGAGTATAACCAGCTTCTCAGCACTGTTCAACTGCAAAATGAAAATGCAGAGAATACTCCTCAGCAAAGCACGCTCTCAACAACAAATAAAAAAAACACGGTTGCCGTCTCAAACGGTTATAAATTCAATACAACAACTTTTGATGATGGCTGGGTAAGCACTGTTCGGGAAGATTGGGTAGATGTATCAAAAGGAAACATTAAAGTGCTGATTCATTTCCCGAAAGAAGGAACAGTTTTTCCTGCCGACCCTGATAAGCTGACCAATGCAGCATGGAATATCCTGGTTGCACCACGATACGCAAACCTCTGTAATTATAAAACTGCTTACATAGAAACTTACAACCGGCCATATTTTGGAATGGGAAATGTAAAAGAAAAATCAACTGGCAAAAATGTTTTTGTTGTAATGTTCCGTCGCAGTGGTGGCTGGATAGAAATCATTTGTCCGGACAGTAAATCCTTTGCCAATGAATTTGGCTTTAACCCCGAAACCATCCGGTGGGCAAAAATTAGTGAGTATTCAGGTGGCTATGTGGTTGATAACAGCCAAGGGATAACAATAAAAGCAGATGAACCCGAAGTGTATAATAAATTAGACAACATGACAGGCCGAAACAAATTTGCTGTAGATGCTTCCGACCTGAACAATACAGGTGAGTGGAAAGATCATTTTTCAAGCAATACTTTTTATTCCAACTATTATACTGGCGCATACATGGGCATAAGTACGTTTTCCTCCACAAAATGGTTTGTCTTTAAACCAGGCTCCAGATATCATTGGGAGCTGGTTATGGGGAATTCCTATGGAGGTCGTACAGATATAGCACAGGCAAAGGGCGATGGAATATTTAAGTCGCTTAACAACTGGCAGTTGTATTTTACTGATATTGAAGGAAAGCCCAAAACTTTTGATGTATATTTTTCTGCTATTAAAAACGGAAGAGTGCTTTGGATGAATGATGCACAACATCCCGGCTCAGGAATTTTCTCGGGTTTTGTCAAATCCAGGTAACTTAATAAAAATCACAAATCAAGCAAAAAAAATTTTTGTTAACAATGTTTGCTGTTCACTTACTTATACAATCTCAAAACAGTCCTGTCAAATAAATAAAATAAATCATGTTTTAAAGAAATCCTGAACAACTCACAAGCTATTCTTGCAGAAATTAAGAAGCAGTTTTTCTTTTGATTGATCTTCCCCAACAATTAATACACCCTCCCCTTTACTAAATACTTTTTGTTTTCTCCTGTTTGGTCACAGAAGATAAAACACAATACAAGTAGTGGTGCTGGAGCGCTTTACTACATAAAATAACCAAATTACTTTGGTTAAAAATGAAAATCGTTTTTATTCATTTTCCTGGCCATAACCCCTGCATGTCCATTCAAAAAATATCCCCCTTTTTTGGGATTGTTCAAGTTGATTCAGTTTCACAATTTTACAAGCACTAATAATGCAAAAAAGCTATATGAAAAAAGAATTACTTCTGCCCATACTGGGAGTTTTCTTCATTGCATCAGCAATTAAAACAACTGATGGTATTATTGAAAAATTAGGGATGCAACATAATAGTGCCCAATATTATATTATGGGCAATTTCCTGGGAAATTTCAACGGAGGTGCGGAGAGTGAGTATGATGAATTTCAGATTCCATATGCAAAAATGCTCCCCTCCATCATCAACGGTGATAAAACGGGTGCAGCACAGGAGCTTTGCCTGTACATAAAGCAATATGCAAACAGCGAAGAATTTTCAGAGACATATAAAAAGAAAAGAGAAGCTGCAAAACCTGAAAGCGAACCATGGCGTCCTGATCAAACAATGATTGATGAGCAAAAGAAATCCGTCAAAGACATGGAAAAGCAACTTGCTGATATGAAAAAAAATAAACAGATGCCTGCAGCCACAATTCAGGCTATGGAAAAAGCTGTTGCTGATCAAAAGAAAATGCTTGCTGAATGGAGTGATCCCACACCTAACAAAACAAAATGGGAAAAGAATTTCCCTGAAGATCCTTCAGTACTGATTAAAAGAAGACTTGAAAAATACCTGGCACTTACAGCAACTGTTGATTTTAATGCAGCATTAACTGCCGCCGATAAATACGGCAAGAAGAAATTTACAAACCCAGAATACGAAAAGAAAAGTGCTGAATGGAAAGCTGCTTACCGTGCTGGTAAAGATGTAAATGCATCAGTTACAGCTTTTGTAAAAGAATGGTTGAAAGGCCCCATTATTAGTAATACGAAAACAAGTATGAAACAATTCACTTCTTCAAACAGCAAAGAAGCGAATAATAGCAGTACTCAATCAAATTCAAACACAAGCAAACCTTCTTCATCAACATCTGAATCAACTCCTGAAAAAAAAGAAAAAAGTTCATTGCTGAATAAAGCAAAAGATAAAGTAAAGGAGAAAGCTAAGGTCATTATTAATTAATCTGTTTATGAAATATTTATTTTTTCCCTTGCTGATTTTATTCGCATCAAGTATTCATGCACAGGATTGCGATCCTGAACAACTGCATCAACAACCCGGAACGTGGAAAGCTGGCCTGCCTGGCAGCCAAACAGCTTCGCCTGCAGATCTGGCGAGGAAAAAAAAGTCGGTTGCTCTTTTACACAATATGATAAAGAGTAATTTTTCGCCAAAGGGTATGGAAATAAATTACAATGGAAGTTATAGTCGCCCGGCCGGTAATTTACCAACGAATGTTTTTACTTACAGCATTTTGGGAATGCATTATTACTGCGATGATAATAAAATGAAGGCAGCTCATGAAACATCTACCACCTTAAAGATTGTTGCCAACTGGTTTGAGTATGAAGTGTTTGATACTGCACTTGGCGACCGTGCACTTGCAGAAGGTTTTAATGTAATGTATGAAATGCCAAAACAACAGGATGGATACTGGTCGTTTAGAGAAAGGGATGAATCACTGGGATTTGGCAAAACAGGAAAAAGCAGAATATGGTTGATTACTTATAATGGAAAACTTCCTTTTTCATTTGTTACAAGAAAAGAATTTCTTGAGAAAAGGAAACGTTCGCTGTACGCACAAATGCAAATGTCTGCAGAAGGTAGCCGTGATGTATTGAAAAGAATTGAAATCGAAAAAAAATATAAAGAGCAGGAATATAAGAATGAACCTGCCAAGATGGAAAAATACCTGCGGATGGATTATAACCAGGTAAAAGAACGTTACCAAAAACTTCTTGCAGAAAACAATGAACGGTTTCAACCTGCATTTGACAAAATTGATGAACAGCTAAAAGCTCCTGCAAATGAATTAAATCAGCCGGCCATCGTCAAACAAGACCCGCATGATCATTTATCGTACTTATTTACCACAGAAGATGATCCCTTTTGCAGAATTCTATCAAACCCAATCCGCAATATTTTAATACCAAACTTCCTGCATCTTCTCCACAGTTTCTCTTTGTATTTCTCAAATGGGATCATACAGATACTGTAGCTGTCAGGTTTATGGAACAAATCAACAATGCAATTGATTTTAACGTACTAAAAAACATGATTGGGAAATAATATAACAGATAAATATTTTTTATGAAAACATTTCTTGCCAGGAAAACTACAATCTTCTTTTTTTTGTTCTTTTATATTCTATGTGCATTCACTGCACTGTCACAGAAAAAAATCTCGCCGGTTACTCAGTCAACTATAACCAACATTACCTTGCCGGCAGGAAGCAAACTGGATAAAAGACTTGTTTCAGAAATGGCAGGTAAAAGTCTGCTGCAAATAGAAGCAAAAAAATTAAACACCAGCGTTACCAGTATTGAAATTCTTTACTTACCTGTGCAATCAGGGTTTTCAAATGACTCATTGAATAAATCTTTAACGGCTAACGGATGGAATGTATCAGCGATTGAAAGTGATAATAAATATGTTTTACTTAAAAAAAATAATCAATCAGTTATCACTTACTTTGAAATTACAAAAACCGACATCAGTTTATATTTTGGAGAAATAAACATTACACAACCTGCACAAGGGAACAACAACAATCCGGTTCAAACCAATACTACTCAAACTTCACCACCTGCCCCCGTTGAAACAACAGAACAAACCACACAACAAACAACTCAACCAACGCAAACAAATAACCAGACGCCTCTTTCTGATGGATTTAAATTCAACACAACAAATTTTGATGATGGCTGGACAAGCACTGTGCAGGAAGATTGGGTGGAAGTAACAAAAGGAAGTATAAAAGTATTACTGCATTATCCAAAAGAAGGCACCATTTTTCCTGCTGATCCTGCACCATTGATAAATGCAGCATGGAATATTTTAGTTGCACCACGATATAGTAATCTTACCAATTACAAAACTGCTTATATCAACACTTATAACAGGCCTTATCTTGGAATGGGCTATGTAAAAGAAAACAGCTCAGGTGCTCAAAAATTTGCAGTACTGTTTCGCCAGGGAGAAACAGGCTGGATAGAGTTTGTTTGCCCCGATAAAAACAGTTTCATACAGGAATTTAAATTCGACCCGGAAACAGTACAATGGGATACCGATAGTGATTTGATGAATCATCTATCTAAAATGAAGAACTACAACAAATTTGCAATTGCTGCTTCCGACTTCAAAGGAAAATGGACCAGCGATTTTACAGGCATTCTGCAAATGTATCATGTTTATACGGGTAACTATGCAGGCATGAACATTCATCAATCGAATGAAGAATTTGTTTTCAGCGGGAAAACTTACAAATGGAAATTACTTGCCATTAACGGGATGGTTGGTAGCACAAGGTATGATCAGGCAGAATCATCAGGTACATTCTCTGTTCCAAACAACTGGCAGCTGCAGTGCAGTAAAATTGAGAAGGGCCCCAAAACATACAATGCTTTCTGGTCGTGCATTAAAGGGGCAAGAATATTAAACCTGATAGATGCACAGTATCCTGGGTCAGGTTTATATACACAATATGGTATGGCAAAATAATTCATTAAGCTTATTAAAACTCAAAAACAATTCTATGCGCACAATTCTATTTGCAATGCTCTTTCTGCCTTTTTTTTCGTTAGCACAAAAAACAGAAACTTATCTCAAGCTTATCAATCCATCCGGCACTCAAATGAAAGGCGATGCTGTTGCAAGAGGATTTGAAAGATGTATTTATATTATCAACAGCTCACAAGGCGGAAAAAATAATACACAAATAACTTTTAAAATGAACATAAGTGGAGCCTCTGCCGATTTAATGCGGGCCCGAAATAATGGAGAAATACTTCCATCTGGTGAAATAAGCACCATTCGAACGGCTGTTGACAGGAATGTTTTAATATCTCAAATTAAAATGGAAAAAATAACTGTGATTGCTTATGCTGAAAATGGAACAGAAGCAACAGTAACCATACAAGCAACAAAAATCGGGTGGATTTATTACCAGCAGTTAAAAGGAAGAACTTCTGTAACAAATAAATATAGCTATGATGCTGAAACCGGCGGAACATGGACAGGTTTTTAAATTACTATCAAAACTTTCACAACATTCAATTAAATAACATGAATGAAAAAATTGTTTCTGTTTTCTTCTCTTTCATTATAATGTACAGCACTCTTTTTTCGCAGGATTCTGGTCAATACAGAATAGGCATTTCGTATGGTAACAGCTTGCGATCGAAATATGATAAATTTATTTTCTCACTTAATGGAAATGAAACCATCGTAATTGATTCAACAACTTCTACTGTATACTTTCAGCAAAAGTTAAGTACCGGTCAGAAATATACAATTTCACAACTTGAAGGGCCAAGAACCTGTACTATTTATGAAAACAGCGGAACAATTACCAACCAGGATTTACTTCTTTTAGTTAATTGTGGATTTCCCCCGTTAACAATTGCTAAAATAAATATAACAGGTGTTGAGGCAGGAGAGCAATTTAAAATTGCAGATGATTATGGACGGACCTATTTGGTAAGTTCGAATGGTCTGAGAAATTTGGGAGGATTTCCAGCAGGAAATCCATGGACATTGAAGCAGACAGAAGGTCCGAGACCCTGTAAAATTATCACCAATACTCCAGTTGTTCCCTCTGCTTCCTCCAGCGATCCTGTCATTATTCAATGCGATTGTAAAAAAACATTACCTCCTAACCCACCGCCCACCATCAAATATGATCTGGTCAGCCGCAGTACAGATAACAAAGTAACTTCTACTTATTATGAAACCGCTGCTCCCGTTATTGGCGGCACGAGCGATGCAGCAGGTGGTAACGAAGGCCGTTTTATTGCATTTGTAAGCTATGCAAAAGGTATTGATGGTTCATTAGGAAAATTCAGGCAAATTTTCTGGAGAGACAGATCAACAGGTATTACAAAACTCATCAGCCGTAGTGTAACAGGCGAAGAAGCGAATGCAGATTGTCATACTCCATCAATTTCTGCAGATGGTGAAACAGTTGCATTTGAATCTTACGCAACAAACTTATCAGCTAATGACAATAATGGAGCAAGAGATGTATTTGTATGGAAACAGTCGACAGGAAAAGTACAGTTAGTAAGTAAAAACCCCGCAGGTGAAAGTGCCAACTCCGACAGTATGGAACCCACTGTTTCAGGTAATGGCAATATCATTGCTTTCAGTTCAAACGCCAGCAATATCGTTGACGCATCAAGCGGAGGGTTAAATGTTTTTGTACATGATCTTGTATCCGGAACAACTGAACTTGTATCGAAAGATTATGAAACCGGGAAAGGTGCAGGCGGAATCGTTCCTTCCATTTCAGAAGATGGGACCCGAATAGTATTTTGTTCAGCAAGCAACCGTTTAATTAAAAATGACAACAATAATCTCTGGGATATTTTTCTCTGGCAAAAAGGCACAACTGGTCTTAAACGCATCAGCATGACTTCAACAGGTGCTGAAAGAGACCAGGGAACAGAAAGTGCAAGCCGTGTGGTCGCTCCTGCAATATCAGGCGATGGAAAAACGGTTGCGTATGCAACAACTGCAACCAATGTTGTGCCCGGCGATACAAATGGAATGCAGGATGTATTTCTTTACAATATTGAAACAGGATCAGTAAAAAGAGTGAGTACGGGAAAAAATGGTGAAGAAGGAAATGGTGACAGTCCAATAGACCAGGGAGTAAGAATTGGCATCAGCTATAACGGGTCATGGATCAGCTTTAATACCAATGCAACAAACTTAGAAGTACCAAAAGGAAATATTCTTATAAAGCATACAACAGCAAATACAATTATTCCTGTTACTACCACCCCTTCGGCCAGTACTGCAAGGCCCATGCTTTCACGCTTTGGCAATTTTGTAATTGCAGGAACAAGTGAAAAGTACGATAAACGTTTTGCATCATCAGGCATCTTCACATTCTATACAAATACAGCAGCCTGTACAAATTGCCCGAAATAAAAATCATTCAACAACAAAAACATAACAAATGAAAAAGATTACATATTTCCTTCTGATTGCAAGTATTGCTTTCTGTAGCTGTTCAGGAAGTTTCAGCAAAGGCACAAAAAAAGATATGACAACCGGTTTATCAACCAACTACAATGGCTTTTCAATTGACGATGTGTATTTGGCTGATGCCGATGGAAACCGCTTACAAAATAACGAAGTAAAACTTGGTACTTCTTTTATGGTAGTGGTAACAGGTGTTGAAAATTACCAGCAAAAAGACAACAAGGTGTTCCCGGGATGCCAGATTATTTTATCTGATAAGAATAAAAAAGAATTACTCAATTTACCCGATGCATTTGCTGAACAGCAGGGTTTGCCTGCATCGGAAGCCTCAACACTCAAAGCAACCTTAAACACAGGATCGCCAATGGTTAGCGGCGAAACATACAATATTTCCATCCGCTTTTTTGATAAGCAGAAAAAAGAAAATGAAATTATTTCAACGGCTCAAATTATAGCGAAGTAAACCTGGAACCTGCTCAAACAAAAAAACCGCCTGCTTTTAAAGCAAGGCGGTTTTGTATTTTATCAGAGCACTTAATTTAAATGTTCTGCAAGATAAGAAGCAACACCTTCGTGCGAACCCTGCATTCCCTCTTTTCCTTTTTGCCAGTTAGCCGGGCAAACTTCACCATTCTCTTCAAAAAACTGCAATGCATCAACTATTCTCAACGCTTCATCTACATTACGTCCGATGGGCAGGTTGTTGATGAGCTCATGATGAACCACACCTGCTTTATCCATGATAAATAATCCCCTGTAAGCTATCAGTTCTGATGTTGCTTTGAGATTACCATCTTCATCGGTATAATATTCACCATTCAACACACCAAATGCAGAGCTGATGGTTTTATTTGTATCAGCAACAATGGGATAAGAAATGCCTTTTATGCCACCCATTTTTTTATCCATGTTCAGCCATCCCCAATGCGATTGTTCAGTATCGGTTGAGCAAGCCACAACGGCTACATTCCTTTGTTCAAACTCTGCCAGTTTTTCCTGGAAAGCCCATAACTCAGTGGGACATACAAATGTGAAATCTTTGGGATAAAAAAAGAAAACAACATATTTCTTTCCGAGGTACTGGTCTAACGAAAATTCTTCTGTTATTTCATATCCTTTTACTACTGCAGCCGCCTTAAAGGAAGGTGCTTTTTTACCTACGAGTGCCATAATTGATTGTGCTGATTTTTAATGAGCGGCAAAAATATTATCCGGGCAACATCTGCCAAAATTTTGTTTCCGCTGTATTTACACGTTAGTATTCAGCGGGCAAGGAAATGCCGTTTACATAATCACTTTTCTCAGGATGGGTTAAACTGATTAACTTTGCCGTTCAGAAAAAAAGAGTTTATGATAACCGTTCTTCATCCATGGCATGGCGCTCATTATGGCAGCAAATCTCCTGCAACAGTAAATGCAATTATTGAAATTCCCGAAGGCAGCAGGTGTAAGTATGAATTAGATAAAGATACCGGGTTGTTAAAACTCGACCGTATTATCTTCTCATCATTTATGTATCCTATCAATTACGGATTCATTCCTCAAACACTTGGACAGGACGGTGATCCGCTTGATATTCTCGTACTTTGTTCCCAACCAATTCAGCCATTGTGTTTAGTTGAAGTAACAGTTATCGGAAACATGCAGATGGTTGATCATGGTGAAAGAGATGATAAAATCATTTCCGTTGTATCAAACGATCCCACGGTAAAACATATCCGTGACATTGATGAGTTACCTGAGCATTTCTTTAATGAACTGAAACATTTCTTTGAAGAATACAAAACGCTTGAAGACAAAGTGGTTGAAATTGACAACTTTCAAAACAAAACAGAAGCTTACGAAGTAATCAATGAAGCTATTGACTTTTACAAAGAAAAAATGAAGAACTAATTTTCTTACATGCTACCCCGCAGAATGGATACAACTACCATCATTGCCATTTTAATTATCGGATTTGCAGCAGGAATTCTCAGCGGCATGGTTGGTGTGGGCGGAGGAATCATCATTGTTCCGGCACTTGTTTTCTTTCTGGGTTTTACCCAACACCAGGCACAGGGAACATCGTTAGGTTTATTATTGTTACCGGTAGGCATTCTGGCCGTTATGAATTACTACAAAGCCGGAAACATTGATTTGAAAATTGTAGGGCTTATGGCTGTTACGTTTGTTGCCGGTGGTTACTTAGGCAGTAAATGGAGTTTGATGCTTCCGCAGGAAACAGTAAAGAAAATTTTTGCCATCTTTTTATTTTACACAGCTTTTAAAATGATGGGCTGGGAAAAAGCACTGATAAGTTGGGTGAAAGGACTTACGGGATAGATGCTTGCAGTTTTATATGGTTTTAGTTCTCTGCTCCCAACCCCGGTTTTATATTTTATTCAAACCTCAACGCTTTTACAGGCGTGATTTTTCGTACAATCAACGAAGGAATAAACAACACAATAAAGCTTACGATAAATGTAACAGCATTAACCATCAGCACCTGCCACCAGATCACTTTTACAGGGGCGTAAGAAACATAATAAGCTGTTTCATCCAGGCGGATAAAATGTGTTGCATCCTGTAACCAGCAAATACCCAATGCAAGAACTGTTCCCGCAATTATTCCCACCAATGCAATAATCAATGCCTGGTTCCAGAAAATTACCTGGATCTGGTTTGTAGTTGCCCCTGTTGCTTTCAGCAGGCCAATCATTTTTGAACGTTCCAGCACAAGAATAATCAGGCAGGAAATTAAATTGATGACAGCCACAATACACATGATTACCAGGATCACAGTTTTATTCGTATTCTGCAAAGCCAGCCAATCAAAAATGTTCGGATATACTTCACGCATAGGTGTGCTGAACCATTGTACAGGAATTTCATCAAGCAATTGACTGTTTATTTCATAATCCTTTTTATAATCATTCAATGTAAGTTCGTAACCACCAATTTCATTCATGTTCCAGTCGTTCAGCTTCCGAATCAGGTTAATATCAACAATTGCAAGAAGTTTATCGTACTCTTCAATACCTGTTTTATAAATCCCGTTAATTGTTACCGGCCTTACCCTTGGTGCAGTGCTGATATTATCAACAAAGTAGATCAGAATTTTATCCCCGGTTTTTGCGCTGATACGCTTTGCTGTATATTCTGAAATTAAAATACCATTGTTCTGCAAACTGTCGTCAAATTGCAGCCATTTGCCATCCACCATAAAGGAAGCAAGCCGTTCTTTTGAAAAATTTTTCTCCACACCTTTCAGCAACACGCCTTCAATAGACTCTTTTGTTTTGAGCATGGCCGACTTGGTTGCAAACGCATCAACATACTTCACCGCTTTGTTTGAACGCAATATATTCAGTACTGTATCGTTTTTCTTAATCGGCATTTCTTCGCCAATGCCCGAAGTGGATGATTGCTGTTGCTGTACCCGGAGATGCCCCCAGAAACTGAATACTTTTGAGCTGACGGTGAATTGAAATCCTTCAACAAAAGCAAATGCAAGAATCATTACCGCAACACTTACAGCAGTAGCAACTGCTGAAAGGCGGATGATGAAACGGGAAAATGACTGGTCTTTCTGAAAAACCAACCGTTGTGCTATGAAGCTGGCAATGTTCAAACCTTTAACTTTGAATAGCTGTAAAACTAATGGATTCTTAAATGATGAAACAATTAAAAAATACCTTCCTGTTAATTTTAATGAGTTTTATTGCTGCAAACGGCTTTTCGCAACAAGCCGATAAAGTGTACCGCAGCAATATACGCTCCATAAAATTCCATGTTGCAGGCGATCAGCTTTCCTATCCTGTTATGCGGCTTAACAGTGGCGATCAGCTTGAGCTCCATTTTGATGATATGGATGGGGGTGTGAAATATTATTCCTATACATTTATTCTTTGCAATGCAGACTGGACTCCGGCACAGATAAGCCAGTTTGATTACATGAAAGGATTTTCAAATGTCCGCATCGGTACTTACCGTAATTCATCCATTGCACTTACACGCTATACACATTATACAAGTACCCTGCCCGACCGGAATACTGCACCTACACGAAGTGGTAATTACCTGCTGAAAGTTTTCTTGAATGGTGACACATCACAAGTGGCATTCACCAAACGTTTTCTTGTAAGTGACATCAGAGTCAGCACCGGTGCAACTGTATTACAGCCTTTTAATTCTGCTGTTCAGAAAACATATCAGAAACTGCAGCTCACCGTAAATGTCCAGAACATTAAACCAACAAACCTGTTCCAGGAAATTAAAGTTGTAATACTGCAAAATAACAGGTGGGATAATTGCATTACCAATCTGAAGCCAACTTTTGTACGTCAAAATGTACTTGAATACAATACAGAAACAGACGGCTTGTTCCAGGCGCAAAAAGAATGGCGTTGGGTTGATTTAACCAGTTTTCGCCTGCAAACCGACCGTATTGAAAAAGGTGATTACAATAATAAAGGGCAGACGCTTTATGTAAAACCCGACATTGAACGTAATACGCTGCGGTACATGTATTACCGGGATCAGAACGGCATGTTTCAACTGGGAAATATTGAACAAAACAATCCTTACTGGCAGGGCGACTATGCAACTGTGTGGTTTAGGTATGCAACACCCAATGCAAAAGAGTTGACTGATAAGGATGTTTTTTTATTTGGCGAACTGACGAATTACGATTTATCAGAATCAAACCGGATGATCTTTAATTCAGAAACCGGATTATATGAAAACAAACAAATGCTGAAGCAGGGTTTGTACGATTATATTTATGCTATAAAAGATAAACGCACAGGCTTATTAAGTACTGAAGTAACAGAAGGCAACTGGTTCGAAACAGAAAACAACTATACTATTCTTATTTACTATCGCCAGTTAGGAAGCAGGGCTGATGAATTGATTGGTGTTACACAGATTAATTCTCTGGCAAACAGACCCAATTTTAATGGGGTGAAATAAATGAATATCAACTAGCTCATGCATTTTTTTACTGCATAATCTTATCTGAAATTTTTAAACTCTTTTTCCATTATTCATTTCTTTTTTTCATCTTTCATTCCTCATTTTTCCTCCTCATCCCTTATCTTTGCGGCCGGCAGGTCTTGCACGACCAGCTCCTGCTGAACTCCCCCAGGGTGGGAACGCAGCAAGGGTAGGCGGTTGTAGCGGTGCGATGTAAGTAACCTGCCGATTTTTTTTCTTTGAAGATGACCTCAAACAAACTTTTCATTCCTTCATCTTCAACACGTTAAACTCTCACTTAGTATGAAATTTTTTATCGACACGGCAAATCTTGCTCAGATTAAAGAAGCAAATGAATTAGGTATTCTTGATGGCGTTACCACCAATCCATCATTAATGGCAAGAGAAGGCATTAAAGGCCATGATGCAATTATGGAGCATTACAAAACCATTTGTGAAATGGTAGATGGCGACATCAGTGCAGAAGTAATCAGTACTGATTTTGATGGTATTATTGCTGAAGGAAAAGTTCTGGCTGCTTTACATCCGAACATTGTAGTGAAAGTGCCAATGATTAAAGATGGTATTAAAGCATTGAAATGGTTTACTGATAATGGTATTAAAACCAATTGCACCTTAGTATTCAGTGCCGGGCAGGCAATTCTTGCTGCAAAAGCCGGTGCAACGTATGTATCTCCATTTCTTGGCCGTATTGATGACAGCGGTTGGGACGGCATGGAACTGATAGCGCAAATTGCAAATATCTATTCCATCCAGGGGTATGAAACAGAAATACTTGCTGCATCTATCCGCAATCCTTTACACATCATTCGTGCTGCTGAATTAGGAGCCGATGTTTGTACTTGTCCGTTAGAACCAATTCTTGGTTTACTTAAACATCCGTTGACAGATATTGGTCTGGCAAAATTTTTAGAAGACGCAAAGAAATTCCAATAAGCAATAACCCATTGCTAAAAAAGAAAGCTGTTGAATATTCTTCAACAGCTTTTTTATTTAAATATGTTCCGTTTAGTTCGAATGTCGGAGAATTCGTCCCTTGTAGTATAAAAATGAAAGTATAACTGTTAGGATTCCAAAAGTAAGTCCGATATAAATAAGCGAACCTTCCTTCCTTTCGTATTCCTTTTTGGGCAATAAAATTTGATTTCCCTTTTCCACCTGAACTAAATCAATATTGATATTTTCTTGTTGATTTGAATTATTTCGAAAATATGCTCTAACAGTATCACCAACATTAAACAGCTTAATAAGGTCATCGTAATTTTTCCGCATTCTGTAAACACCAAGTTTTTTATCAACTCCCGACAATTCAATATAAAAGCATTTTGATTTACCCTTGCTGCCATAACGATAACCAACTCCCTTATCAATAATCATACTCACAATTCTATCGCAATCACTCAAATCAATATGCTGCTTCTTATACCCTTTGTACGCAAGAAAAAAATAAATAAAAGAGGTCAGGAAAAGGATAACAGCATTTATAGTTCTTTTACTATTTTTTGCCATCTGAATTTTTTCTTAAAAAGGCTGATATTTTCAGTACCAGTATTTGAAATAAATAGTTTTGCCGATCTTTTAAAATCAGAGTAATACAGTTGATTTTATATTCACCTGCTGATAGTTGCTGTCACCCTGAGCTTGTCGAAGGGTTGCCGGGATTTTGTTTTGCAGCTGAAGACTTTGCCAATTGATGAATCATCTCCCAGTTTTCATCAAACAAAGCCTGCTTCTTTTTCCTGCCCCATCCTTTTAATTGCTTTTCCCATTCAATGGCTTGATGAATATTTGTGAAGCGCTGGTAATATTTTAATTCAACCGGTCGCCTTTTGAAAGTGAAACATTTTTTATTGTACCCGGTATTATGTTCCCATAGCCTGCGTTCAAGATCATTGGTAACACCCGTGTAGTAGAAATTATCTTTGCATTCAACAATGTAAACGAAATAATTGTGGTGAAGTTTCATAGCATTGTTATAATTGAGAATATATTTTCGGTTTAGGATTTCTTCTCACTCACCCTTCGACAAGCTCAGGATGACATTATCTTTTACAAGCACGGTGTAACAGCAGCAACATCACTCCACATTAACTAAAAAAATTCCTAAATCAACAATCTCACCTTCTCCCATTTTAAACTGTTCAATATCCTCCAGGCTTATTTCTTCCAGTACTTTTGTGGTATAAACAGGTTGCTTGTTTTTCATTACAATGAAATAAAAATCAGGTTTAGCTTCTTTAAATGCAGAATCGTTTACAAAAGCATCATGTGCAAAGGCAATGCGTATATGCCCTTCAGCATCCAGCCTGCTTTCTCCAAGAAATTCATCATCGGCAATATCCCTGTCATACAAACGCACAGTATATTCATCTCCATTCAGAGGCTTGTCATCACCTTTCTCAATAAATCTTGCAGTAATTACAAGATCCGGCTCTTTACTTAATGCGAAATGGTTCATGTCTTTTGGGTTTATATAGTTAAGTTAACGCAATTTCCTGAATCTTTTAAAAACAAAAGAGCATCACTTGTGTGATGCTCTGACATATTTTTATTTTTAATTGAAACCATTTAGTCGTCCAGTTTTAATACAGCAAGAAATGCTTCCTGCGGCACTTCAACGTTTCCAATCTGGCGCATACGTTTCTTACCTTCTTTCTGTTTTTCCAGGAGCTTACGTTTACGGCTGATATCACCACCATAACATTTTGCAGTTACATCTTTACGCATGGCAGAGATATTTTCACGGGCTACAATTTTTGCGCCAATGGCCGCCTGTATGGCAATCTGGAATTGCTGACGGGGAAGTAATTCCTTCAGCTTTTCACAAAGCTTGCGACCAAAATCCTGCGCACGGCTGCGATGAATCAGTGCACTCAATGCATCCACTTTTTCAGCATTTAACAGAATATCCATCTTCACAATATCAGCTTCCCTGTACCCGATCGGGTGATAATCAAACGATGCATAACCACGGGTTTGTGATTTTAGTTTATCATAAAAATCAAACACAATTTCAGTAAGCGGCATTTCAAAAATCAACTCTACCCTTGTTTGAGTGAGATAGCTTTGGTTAATGAGAATACCACGTTTGCCCAAACAAAGCGTCATGATATTTCCAATATACTCAGGCTTGGTAATAATCTGTGCCTTAATAAACGGTTCTTCAATCCTGTCCATAGCCGTAGGCTCTGGCATTTCTGTTGGATTGTTTACCAGTATTTTTTCACCCTTTGTTGTATAAGCTATAAAACTTACGTTGGGTACAGTTGTAATTACTGTTTGGTTGAACTCTCTTTCCAAACGCTCCTGGATAATTTCCATGTGCAGCAATCCAAGAAAGCCGCACCGGAAACCAAAGCCCAGCGCCTGCGATGTTTCGAGTTCAAACGTTAGAGAAGCATCATTCAACTGCAGTTTATCCATGCAATCACGCAACTCTTCAAAATCTTCAGTAACTACGGGAAAAATTCCTGCAAATACCATTGGCTTTACTTCTTCAAAACCCTGGATAGCCAGCGGGTTGGTATTGGTAGCAAGTGTTATAGTATCTCCCACTTTTACCTCTTTGGCATTTTTAATACCGGTAATAATGTAACCCACATCGCCGCAACCCACTTCTTTCTTCTCCGTCATCTTCAGTTTCAGAATCCCCACTTCATCTGCTTCATATTCTTGATCCGTACTTACAAATTTTACTTTATCACCTTTTTTAATACTTCCGTTCAAAATACGGTAGTAAACGATGATACCACGAAAACTGTTGAAAACACTATCAAAAATGAGTGCCTGCAATGGAGCAGCAGGATCGCCTTTGGGTGCAGGAATACGTTCAACAATCGCTTCCAGGATTCCATCTACACCCAAACCGGTTCTGCCACTTGCCAGCAATATTTCTTCCGGCTTACAGCCAATCAGCTCTATAATCTGGTCTTTCACTTCCTCAACCATTGCACCGTCCATATCAATTTTGTTGATGACGGGAATAATCTCAAGGTCGTTATCAATTGCCAGGTAAAGATTTGAAATGGTTTGTGCCTGTATACCCTGTGCGGCATCCACCAGCAGCAAAGCACCTTCGCAGGCAGCCAGTGCACGGCTTACTTCATAACTGAAATCCACGTGACCGGGAGTATCAATCAGGTTCAGAATATACTCCTGCCCATCCTTGTGTTTATAATTAATCTGGATGGCATGACTTTTAATGGTAATACCCTTTTCTCTTTCAAGATCCATGTCGTCCAGCACCTGGTCCATCATTTCACGTTCGCTGATGGTGTTGGTCGTTTGCAATAAACGATCAGCCAGGGTGCTCTTACCATGGTCAATATGAGCAATGATGCAAAAATTTCTAATATTCTTCATGAACAGAATTCCTCATTTTACAAGGCGGCAAAGATAATGGAATTTACCCACCATTAACCCGTTGGCGGTTTCAAACTCCAACGACAGTTTAAAGAAGAAAAAACTTCGTTTTTCCATGCGTTTTTTGTGACCGGCATTTGCAGCAACGGGCATCTCCTGTTGCGTCGCACACTTCGGGGTTCTGGTTGCAATTGGCTTTCGACAAAAAGCTTTATTTTTAATTAACTGCTCCAGGCATATGCTAATCACAAAAATCAGTCGAATACTTAATATTCTACTTTCAGCAATTTTGATGGCGCTGATTCTATGGTATTTCATTGAAGCTTTTATCAAGAATGAACCTGAAACTTATGTTTACCTCGTTTATCCGGCATGTATGGTAATAATAATTCCGGTAATGGGGGTTATACTTTTACTGATAAGTATAAAAAATAGAAAAAGAATTTACAGAGAAATTTTAATTTTCTATTTTCTTGTCCCTGCTTTAGTAATTATTGGAATTTGTCTTGAAAAATTTGGAGCTTCAATAGCAATATGTATTATTCTGGCAAGCATAATAATTCAAATAAAAAAAATCATTTCTTCCCGATAATTCAATTGTAATTATTCCACAGATTATTTTTCTAAGTGTAGTGTGTCAAACGCTTTACAAGTTTGTTTGAATCTTAATAATATTTTTCCCGCTTTTTTTAAAATTACCGTATTTCACTTTCATCATGTCATAATTCAACAATCTAATAACTTTATTGTTCAAACAATCAATATGAGCAAAATAGCAGTAGTTACAGGTGGAAGTCGTGGACTTGGAAAAGACATGGCTACAAGCATCGCAAAAGAGGAATCGATGTTATTGTTACCTACAACAATAACCGGGAAAAAGCAGAGGAAACCGTTCAGGAAATTGAAGCACTTGGACAAAAAGCAGCAGCACTTCATTTAAACATGAGCGATTTTCAATCGCTGGATGCATTTATCAATGAGCTGAAACAAACGTTGCAGGGCAAATGGAATGTTTCATCCTTCGATTTCCTTATCAACAATGCAGGCATGGGCGCAACAGTTCCGTTTGAACAGGTAACCGAAGAACTCTTCAACGAATTTCTGAACGTGCATTACAAAGGCGTTTATTTTCTTACACAAAAATCAGTTCCCCTTTTAAACAGTGGTGGCAGTATTATCAATATTTCATCAGGTACAACACGGTTTTCAAACCCCGGTTATTCCGTTTATGCATCCATGAAAGGAGCCATTGAAGTATTAACCAAATACCTGGCAAAAGAACTGGGCGCAAAAGGAATTACAGCCAATGTAGTTGCACCCGGACCAGTTGAAACCGATTTCAACAATGCATTTATCAGGAACAATCCGCAGGCAAAAGAACGCATGAGCGGTTTATCGCCATTGGGCAGGGTTGGTCGTGCAGATGATATTGGTTCTGTTGTTGCATTTCTGTGTACCGAAGATGCAAAGTGGATTACGGGTCAGCGCATAGAAGTAAGCGGCGGTATTAACAGCTGAGATATTCGCAAATAAATTTTCCGAAGAGTTGATTTGAGCTTTTGTTTAAATCAGCTCTTTGTGTTTTAACTGCAGGGCAATCAGCACCATAAAAAATCCGCAGAGCAGGTAAACAAGCTGCAGCCAGGAAAAGGTTTGTATAACAGCAATCTGTACCACTTCAAATGCAATCATCATCAGTCCTCCGGCTATGCTGCAAAACAATCCATGCTTTTTATTCTTCCAAAGCATCCATAAAGCAAGCAGGTTTATCCCTCCCGCAAAGAAAGTAAGTGCAACACCGGGCACAAAATAATTTCTGAGAAAAGAATGGCTGATGAGGTTTATATCAAGCTGAAGTAAACTGCCATCGGGTTTAATCATCATCATCAGTCCGCAGGGAACAGCCGTGATAACGATGAATGCGGCAAGAATCATTAACAGATTGCGCATGACCAGGTTTTTCACAAATCAACTTACAGAATCTCTTTTTGGCAATGAGAACTGTCAAACATTCAAATGACAGGCATCAGAGCTACCGGCTTTTGCAGGAAACCGGGCAAACTGCCATTACCAGAAATTCCTTCTAATTTTTGTCCAGTTTTCAAAAAAAAATTATTTTACAGCAACGAAACAAACTTGCCATGCAACCAGCCAATCTTCAGGATTCTTATGCCCAGCTTATGTCCTGGAAAAAACAGGGACTTACTATTGAAGAAATCTCCAGCCGCTTTAATCAAACAGGCGTTCCCGAAAACATCATCAGGGAAACAGTTGAAAAATGGAAACAATGCTGTACAAAAAAAAGAAACAGTGCCTTTGTGTACTGTGGCATTGGTATTGCCCTGCTTTCTCTTGGTTGTTTTGTAACACTGTTATTCTTTAACAGCAATACCGGTTTTGATTTTGCACTTTACGGGCTTACCATCATTGGGGTAATCTGCGTGTTTAAAGGCATGTATGATTTAATGGGATAACATCAGTTCACCGCTCCTGTAATTTTTGCAATGATTGATGTTTTTCAATCTTTGCTTCTTAACTTCCGTGTTTTCAAATTAATCAACAACATGAGAAGAAAGTTCCTTTTTATTCCCATTTTATTGTTATGCACAAGCCTTCTTGCACAAAAGAAACAGGCTGTTTCAAAAGATGATCTGCTGAAAAATCAGGCCACTGTTCAAATACAGTCGGGGTATGATCATTATAAAAACATGGCCTTTCAGATCTGGGATTTTGCGGAAGTTGGTTATAAGGAAATTAAAAGCAGCAGCCTTCTGCAAAAAGAATTGCAGGATAATGGTTTTACCGTTGAAGCAGGTGTTGCAGGCATCCCTACGGCATTTGTTGCTACTTACGGCAGTGGCAAACCGGTTATTGCAGTGTTAGCTGAGTTTGATGCACTTCCAGGGCTTTCGCAAACAAATGCACCTGAAAAAACGAGTGCAGGAAAAATTGCCGGTCATGCCTGCGGCCATCATTTATTTGGTGTGGCTTCAGTTGCTTCAGGAATTGCAATAAAAAAATTAATAGAAGAAAAAAAGATCAGTGGAACAATTAAAGTGTTTGGATGCCCTGCTGAAGAAGGTGGAAGCGGCAAAGTATATTTAGTGAGAGCAGGTTTGTTTAAAGATGTGGATGTTGCTGTTCACTGGCATCCGGGAAACGAAAATGGTGTAACCATGACAAGTGCGCTGGCCAATATGTCGGCAAAGTTTCGTTTTTATGGCGTATCAGCACATGCAGCTGCTTCGCCTGAACGTGGCCGTTCGGCCCTGGATGGTGTTGAAGCAATGGATCATATGGTCAACATGATGCGTGAACATATTCCGCAGGAAACACGCATTCACTATGTTATTACAAATGGTGGAAAAGCCCCGAATGTTATTCCCGATTTTGCAGAAGTGTATTACTATGTACGTCATCCCAAAAGAGATATTGTTCAAAACATATTTCAACGGGTTGTGAACACTGCTAATGGTGCAGCACTCGGCACAGATACAAAAATGGAATACGAAATGATTGGCGGCACGCATGATCTGCTGCTGAACAAAACATTGGCTGAAGTAATGCAGAAAAATCTTGAAAAAACAGGTGGCGTTGTTTATACTCCTGAAGAAACAGAATTTGCAAAGAAAATTCAGTCAACATTTACATTTACGGCTCCTTCAATTTCAAATGCAGGCATCATTAAACCACTTAAGGTTGAAATGGATGCAGGTGGAGGAAGTACCGATGTGGGCGATGTAAGTTATGCAGTACCAACGGTTGGTTTGCGCACTGCTACATGGGTACCCGGTACTCCTGCACATAGCTGGCAGGCAGTAGCATGCGGGGGAACAGAAATTGGCACAAAAGGAATGATGGTTTCTGCAAAAACAATGGCTATGACTGCCATTGATTTATTCCTTCATCCCGAATTAATTGAAAAAGCAAAAGCAGAGTTTAAACAAATGCTGGGCGATTATCAATACAAAGCATTACTTGGCGACGGGAAACCGGCATTAAACTACAGAGATTAATTTTGCAGCAGAATAAAAAGGGATTGTATGAAAATTGAAAAAGCAACCGAAGCTGATGTAAAGAGTATTGTTGCTTTACTGAACAGCGCATATCGTGGCGAAAGCTCAAAAGAAGGCTGGACAACTGAAGCACATTTAATTGGAGGGAACAGGCGTACCGATGAGGACAATGTAATTGAAACCATGAATTTGCCCGGAAGTGCAACATTAAAGTGTACGGATGAAAACAACCAGTTAGCCGGCACTGTAAACCTGCAAAAACATGGCAACAGGCTTTATCTCGGAATGCTGAGTGTTTCGCCCAAACTACAGGGAAAAGGTACGGGTAAGTTACTGCTGCAGGCAGCAGAAGCGTATGCGAAAGAAGTGGGTTGCGATACTGTTTATATGTCAGTCATTTCTGTAAGAGACGAATTGATTGCATGGTACAAACGCCATGGTTATGTTGATACAGGCGAACGAAAGGATTTTCATGAAGATGGTTTAACTGGTAATCATTTGCAAAAACTAGAATTTGCCACGTTAGAAAAAAGAATCTGAAACTACTTTCCCCTATTTTCGCTAAAAGATTGCAAAATGGACCTTAAACAACTTTTTGAAGAAGCGGTTGCTGAAAGTAAAACACTGAGTGAAAAACCCAGCAACGAAACCTTGTTACAGTTATACTCTTTGTACAAACAGGGAACAGAAGGCGATATTAATATTGATGCGCCTGCCAATCCATTTGACTTTGTAGCTAAAGCAAAATATCAATCATGGGAAGCACTGAAGGGAAAAACAAAAGAGGATGCCATGCAGGAGTATATTGATTTAGTACAAAAGCTGAAGGGCTAAGAATTTACAATTTCCCGGTACATATCCATCATCTGTTTACCGATTTCGGAATAACTAAACATTTCTGTTGCTGAAGAACTGATTTCTTTTTTATTATACCTGTCTGGTTTTTGCAAAAAATTATTGAGTGCATTTGCAAGTGCTGAGCTGTTATTATTTTCAACCAATAAACCGTTGGTTTCATTTACCAGTTCTGATATTCCACCCACATCAGAAGAAATAACAGGTATTCCGCAACATAAAGCTTCGTTGACCACACAGGGTAAATTTTCATAATGACTGAAATGCACCAGTGCATCGGCCCTTTGCACATAATAAGCAACTTCGCCATAGGAAAGTGCACCTTTCCATTCAACCTGATTACCTAAACCAAGTTCTGTACAGAGAGCCTTGTATTGCTCTGAAGCCGGGCCAATAAACTGCATACTCCAGTTTGTATCTATATGATTCAGTAATGCAAGGCTTTTTAAAATACCTTCCACATTTTTCAGAGGCGGCATCATTGAAACATGAATAAACTGCTTTACCCGGTTCGTTGTGTTAACAGGGAAAAACAGGGTTGTGTCAACTGCATTACGTATTACTTTACTCTTCCTGATTTGAAAAATTTCTTCTAACCTTTTCAGCAACCATTTTGAAACAGAGGTAACAAGTTCTGCATTTTCAAACGATTGCTTTGTAACAGATTTAAAATAAAAATTGCGATCAAAATAATTTCCAGGGATATGTTTATAATACCCGGAGTTATGCTCGGTAACCACAACCGGGATATTCCACTTCTTTTTCAACCACAATGCTACATATCCGGCTTTTACAGGAACATGAACATGTACAATATCCGGCCTGCCCTTTTCAGCAATGTATTTTTTTATGATTCTGCGGCTGTGCAAATAATAAGAAAGATTAAAAACTGCTTGCGATACAGGTTTGATTTTGTTGCCCAAAAACGGCAGATAAAAAATTTCAGCATGAAGATTTTTTTCATCCCTGATTTCGGGTTTAATACTTTTCCATTTCAGCAAATCCACATTCTGTAAAATATGAATTATATCAACACGCTGTTGTGTAGCCAGCGATCGGGCATGACGTTCAATAAAATCACCATCAAAAGGATCTGCTGAGTTGGGATACCAACTGCATAACCAAAGCACTTTCATAGCTCTCTTTTTTTATGTATGATCGCCTGTTGAAAAAAAGTACGAAGCAGTAACATATCGCTTTTTCTGAAGATTAAAAAATCAAAGAAGCGGCTATTGTATTTCCGCTGATGTACAAACAGTAAAGCCATCATAAGAACGATATAACCCAAACTGCTTACAATGGCGGCACCGTTGATTCCGAATTTCGGGATAAGAAGAATATCTCCGGCAATTATTACAATAAGAGTTAAAAGGTTCGTTATTATCCCAACCGCCAGCTTTTTTTCCCCACTGAAAAAAGCAGCCAATAAATGAGCAACAGAATGAGCAATAATTCCCGGTATAAGCAAAATAAAAGGCAAATACATCAATTGAAATGTTGAACCAAATACAAATGGAAATAACCAGTACCCGGCAAAAGCAATTACCAAACAACCCAGAATATAAAATAAAACAATACCTCTTGAAACGGTTTGCAGTTTTTCGTTTATTTCTTTACTGATTCCCGATGCTGTTGCAGGAAATATTACGCTGGCCAGTATCGAAGGTATCAGATAAAACATTTGAGCCACTTTACTTGCCTGGATGTAATTACCCAGATATTCAGGCGATAAAGTGTATTTGTTTACAAACCAGTAATCAACACGATTTATCAAATAACTTAAAATATTCGTTACTAAAACAACAAAAGCAAACACAATAAACGACCGGAACATCTGAATGGGAATTATACCAAGGTCGCTAAGTTTAACATACTTAATAAAAAAAGCAAATGCCAGAAGCCCGCCCTGCAGAAAGTAACTCAAAAAATAAATATTAATATAGCTTGTATCACTAATAAAAGTTTTTACCAACGGGTTGCCAGGCAAAAAAAACATCAATAAAACATTCACCGACACTAATAATAAATTCGGCAAAACATAATCAAACTTTGCATAAAAAAGTCCGACAAAAAAACTGATCAGAATATTACCGGTTAAAAAAACAAAAGCAGAAAAAACAAAATCGAAATCAATTTTTAATCCGGCCGTACTGTGCTTAACAAATAAAATAATAAGATAAGTTGGCAATGCAATTATAAAACACCAAAATACTGCAGTTACGGCAAGCCTGGTTTCATTAATTTTTTTCTTCGACAGGTAGTATCCCATCGGCACTTCCAGACAAAAACCCAGAGGCAAAACAAAAAAAGCAAAAACACTGGTAATATAATAAATCTGCCCGCTGCCTTCGGCTTTAAAATACCTTGATATCAGTATATTTAAAAACAGTACTGAGATAAAATAAATTCCACGCCATATAATACTGGAAGAAAAAGCCCGACCTATTTTCATTAATTTAAAGATAACAAGAATGCAAAGCAATTACTGTCTGTTCATTCACTTTTTTTGTACTGTCAGCAATAAGCAATCGCCCAGATTTGGATAGTGCTTAAGCAAAGGATTATCATTTTCTGCATCGTTCAGACTGTCATATAAACCAAAAGCAAAATCAATCATTTGCCATTTATCAGCAGGAAATTTTTTCAATAACGTAAACGGTGAAAAGTACCAATGATGATCGGGATGAACTGATTCTGACCTGTTAAGCGATGCTGCAATTGCATCGAGTGATGTGATGTTGGGTACTGAAATGATCAAATACTGCCCTTTGTACATTTTATCGTAAAACCGGTCAATTAATTTTCCGGGAAAATCAAGATGCTCAAGCAATTCACCAGCCAGTACAATATCAAACCCTGCAACAAAATCGGATGACAACCCTTCCCACCCGTCAGAAGATGCATTTTCATCGCCGGTAACACTTTTAAATAATTGCACCGCTTCATTATCCGTATCAACTCCGTAAATTTTCTTTGCACTCTTTTTTAATTTCAGATGCAACAAACTTCCGTCAGTCATTTTCTGACTGGTATATGGGCTATCAACAAAGCCAATATGCAACACCGATTTTTCTGCACATTTCATCAGTATATACTTCTCCCTGTTAATCAGTTCTCCTTTGGGAATATCCTGAAGCCACTCAGATTGTTCGCCAGTAATTCTGTACCTCAAACCTCTTTTCAGCAGAAAAAGGCCTGCAGCTATCATTATCCACTTGAGTTTTTTCATTTATTACAGTTACGATTACAAAATCAACGATCATTTTATCTGCTTCTCAAAGATATTGTTCTAAAATAAGAATACCCAAAAGCAATAAACGTTACATAAAGGCATCAACAAATATTCCTGAAGAGGGCCTGCTTCAAACATACTTTTATATTTTTACACATATTCAAGCCAATGGCATCAGCAAAAAACATTATTAATAAACGGGCAAAAGAAAACAGGGAAACCGGTCTGAATGTAAACAGCAACCAGGCAGGTGGGCGTTTTTTTGAAAAGGGCGGACGTCCGAACGTCCGCTTCAGAGGTATCTCTTTTCTGAAGACTTTCAGTATTTACCAGTTTATGCTGAAGATACCGACATGGAAGTTCCTTGCTTTTATGGGTCTTGCTTATGTGGCAGTAAACATTGTATTTGCCTGCATTTATTTTCTTATCGGAGTTCATCATTTAGGCGGGCTGGAACAGCAATCACTCCAAGGTAAATTCTGGGAAGCATTTTTCTTCAGTGCACAAACTCTTTCTACTGTAGGTTACGGGCACGTGTACCCTATTTCGCTAACAGCAAACTCTGTGGCAGCTTTTGAATCAATAACCGGCTTGCTGATGTTTGCCATTGCAACAGGCTTAATGTATGGAAGGTTTTCACAACCAAAGGCATTTATAATATTCAGCAAAAATGCTTTGTTTGCTCCATTTAAAGAAGGCTACGCCCTTATGTTCCGTTTTGCACCGTATAAAAATCATTTCTTAACCGATGTGGAAGTAAAGGTTACGCTTGTATTGAAAATGCCGGATAGCAACAGCGAAAAAAAGAACAGATTTTTCAGCCTTGACCTTGATGTTTCAAAAGCAAATACACTTTCAAGTAACTGGACGATTGTTCATCCTGTCAATGAAGAAAGTCCGCTTCATAATTTAAGCCGTGCTGAAATAAAAGAAGCCGAAGCTGAAATCCTTGTTTTTGTAAAAGGTTATGATGAGGAATATGCCAACTCTGTTGTAAGCCGGGGTTCTTACATTGCAGATGAATTTGTTTACGGTGCTAAATTTGATATGATGTATGAACCAAGTGAAGATAAAAACACCACTCTTCTGCATCTGAATAAAATTGACAGCTATCATCATGAAGAATTACCTGTAACAATTTAGAAATGACAACAACAGGCACAGATATTCAGCAGGCAATTGCATTTTTATCAAACGGGGAACTTGTAGCTATCCCTACTGAAACCGTTTACGGGCTTGCTGCGAATGCATTAAATGAAGATGCTGTATTAAAAATTTACGCAGCTAAAAACAGGCCGCAATTCAATCCTTTGATTATGCATGTTGCTTCGCTTGAAAAAGCAAAGCATTATATTCAGCATATTCCAGCAGAAGCAAAATTACTGGCAGATGCTTTCTGGCCGGGGCCATTGACAATTCTGTTCAACAAAACAAACGCAGTACCCGATCTTGTTACTGCAGGCAGCAACAAAGTTGCCATACGTGTTCCCAACCATGCATTAACACTTGAATTATTACAGCAAATTGATTTTCCACTGGCAGCACCAAGTGCAAATCCTTCAGGTTATGTAAGTCCAACAACTGCGGAGCATGTTTATGAAGGCCTTTCAGGAAAAATTCCTTACATCCTTAATGGCGGCGAATGTGCTGTTGGAGTTGAATCAACAATTGTTGGCTGGAATGATGATGATGAGCTGGAAGTATATCGCCTTGGAGGAATTTCGGTTGAAGCTATTGAAAAAGCAGTTGGAAAGAAAATCAACGCAATCAAAAAAATTACAGAGAACCCTGATGCACCGGGTCAGCTTAAAAGTCATTACGCAACCCATACACCGTTGTATATGGGAAAAGCGGATGAGATGATACGCAGGTTTGAAGACAAAAAAATTATCCTCATCAATTTCTCTCAATATCATCCGGATATTCCAAAGGATCAGCAATTCATTTTATCGGAAAATGCTTCGCTGGATGAAGCAGCAAAAAACCTGTTCCGCATTTTGCGTGAAACAGACAAACTGAAAGCTGATGTAATTCTTGCTGAACATTTACCCAACGAAGGTTTGGGACGTGCTATCAACGACAGATTGGAAAGAGCCCAATTTATTATGAAGTAATGCTTTAATCTATTCCCAGAATTTTACCGGGAAATAGCTACAGTTGCCATTGGGCAAATGGCTTAACTTTTTACCAGCTTCATGTAAGGCTTCAACAGTTGCATGTTGTTCAATAAAAGGAAACAACTCCCGTTCTTCAAAACGGATATGTTTCTCCAGCAAATCTCTGAAGGAAGCAATTAATTCTATCTGACTATTCTTTTTTTCCAGTGCATCAATCACCAACCTGATCTGCTGATGTTCCTGCATCATCTGGTCATACAATTGCTGCAACTGAGGTAATTGCAGAAGAGAAGGTTTTAAATGCTCCTCTTCTGCAATAAAATGTCCGTTCAGTTCATCATTCCATGCGGCAAGGATAAAGTCACGCATAACACCAGTATCAGCATTTTTCTGCAGGCCTTTCTTCAAAAGCAGAACAGCCATCAGTCCATTGTGATGCTGATGTGAGAGCGGATAAAGATTTTTATCCCTTTGCATGGTTTATTTCAAACCGTTAATGATCTGTACAAATTCATCAGCTTTCAAAGAAGCTCCGCCAACTAAACCTCCATCAACATCAGGCTGACCGAAGATTTCTTTTGCATTTGCACCTTTTACACTTCCGCCATACAAAATGGAAATATTTTCAGCAACTTCTTTACCATATTGAGCAGCCAGTACTCCTCTCAGATGCGCATGCATTTCCTGTGCCTGTTCTGAAGTTGCAGTTTTTCCTGTGCCTATTGCCCAGATTGGTTCGTAAGCAATAATGATTTTTTGAAGATCATCAGCACTTAAATGAAATAAACTTTCTTTCAACTGATTTCCTACAAATTCATTTTGAGTACCTGCTTCACGAATTGCCAGTGCTTCACCACAGCAGAAGATTGGTGTTAAACCATACGACAATGCAATGTTTACCTTTTCAGCAAGCATCTGGTTGCTTTCATTGAAGTATTCTCTTCTTTCACTATGTCCAAGCACTACATAACCAACACCGATTGATTGCAGCATTTCAGCTGAAGTTTCACCGGTATAAGCACCTGATTTTTGTGTGTAGCAGTTTTGAGCTGCAACTCCTGCTTTTTTACCTTTCAGTTTTTCAACTACCATTGTGAGGTAAGGAAATGGTACGGCAAAAACCACCAGCTGATGTTCATTTACACTATGTGGTGTGCTGATAATATCATTGATCAACTGATCTGCCTGTTGATACGTTAAATTCATTTTCCAGTTTGCGGCCGCTACTTGTTTACGCATGGTCTGTCGTTTTAGGTTTTTGATTATAAATATGCTGCAGAATTTTTCTGTCAGCGTCTGTAATAAATTTATTTTTCAGATACATCCAGTTTTCAATATCACGGGTAGCTTTGTCAAACATATACTTTTCGCCCGTTTTAATATTCCAGGTAAAATCAGCAATGTACTTTGGCGATAACCCTTCTGTAACTATGTTACTGCAAATACCACTCACCATGCCTGTTGTTAATGATGAATTGATGGCAACTTTTGTATAATCACCCAGCATAACACCGCATTTATTTCCTGCACTGATCCATTGATGCAGATGCGGATTCCATATTTTCACTTCACCGGCAGTGTTCTTGATATTTGAACAGGAAGCACCTGCCCCAACATTACACCACTCACCTATCACTGCATCGCCAATATATCCGTCATGTGCTTTGTTGGAATAATCAAAAAAGATGCTGTTCTTGATTTCACCACCAACAGTGCATTGTCTTCCAACAGTTGTTGCTCCATAAATTTTACTGCCCAGCTTCACCACCGATTTTTCCAGTGCAGCAAATGGTCCACGTATCATGCTGCCTTCCATTACAAGGCAGTCTTTCCCAATATAAACCGGACCGGCAGATGCATTCAAAAAACAATGTTCAACAACGGCCCCTTCTTCAATAAATATTGCTTCGGGATCAATAACATGATTGGTTGATGAAACAGGCTGAGATGATTTATTACGAGTGATGAGATCAAAATCGGCTTTGCTGTTTTTTTCGCTGAATCGGACCAGTTCAAACGGGTACTGAATCAACTGCTCCTTGTTCTTCCATTCAGCAAAGCTGACATTTTTGCAATCATCAGCAGTAAAGCCAAAAGAAAGCCGGTTAGCAGTTCTTACGGCCAGTACAATACCGTTCTGGGTAATCCCCCTCTCCAAAGCCAAATTTCTTACAGACTGAACAAGTTCCAGCGATGGAATCAGTGCTGCATTGATCAGCAAAAAATCATCTGCCTGCACAAACGGATACTTGTCCTGTAAGTACCCCTCAGTAAGTGTATATGAGTTGGATTGAAGTAAAAGTTCCCATCTCTCCCTGTTTGTTAAAATGCCTGCTCTGATTTCTGCAACAGGCCTGATAGCCGTAAAGGGATAAAGTGTAGTGCGAGCTGTAGTATCGAAGAGAACTATATTCAACTCATGATTTGTTTAAAAAGCAAGCAAAATTACAGGAATCGGTTGCTTAAAAAAATAAAAAAGGCTGACAGTCATAGCTGTCAGCCTTTTGAAAAAAACCGGAACTAATTATTGTGGCATCAGCACCTGGTTAATTTTAAACAAATTACCATTGACTGCATTACGGTCAACACCTGTTGCTGTGGCAACAGCTGATGCTGCGGTTGCATTTGCAACTCCTTTAACCGAAACGGCTGCTCCAAAATTGCTTACCAAAGTTGTTGAAATTGATAAACCGGGATGAGTAGAAATAGCTGTGTTCAACAACGTAGGATAGCTGGCTGCAGTTGTTGGAAAGTTTACAGAAAAATATCTCTTACCCAACATATGATAAACAACGATTCCCTTTACCAGTTGAGTGGTAACATTGTTTGTACTCAAAAATGCGGGGCCTGCTGCAACTGCACCATTTGCCTGTGCAGCAGCAATTCCAGCATCACCAGTAAGAGCAAACACTTTTTGATATACCAAACCAAACACCAGCGTTCTGAATGCATCATTACTCGGCGCAAATACTGTAAAATTGGTTACGCCTAACGACAAACCATATTGCAAACTTGCTGATGTAGATATTGACACGCCTGAATCGGCCCTTACAATTGCAGCCATAAAATATGAAAGTGATGTATCACGGCTTATTGAATCAAGCAACACTCTTGTTGGAGGTACAACAGGCGCAGCCACACTGTGCATAACCCCATTGGCAGCATTCACTACATCGCCCTGAACAACCGGTATATTATTTAAATATGACGCTGATGCATTTTTTCCCGGAAACCCTGGCATCCATAATGGAAAATTAGCAGTGGCAGATGCAGGCAGTGTGCCGATACTTAATGTACTTACACGAACAAGGTTTGGCGTACTGACAGTAGCGGCCGGAACCTGTGAATTCATCAGCTTCTCATTCTGTAATATATGATAACTGATTAAAGGAGTCAGCTGTGCAAGTGGCATTCCATTTATTGCCGCAAGAGAAATACCTGACGCAGTAAATGCAGCATCAGATGGTGCATATACCGTAAATGAATTTCCAGGAGTATTAATCCTTGCATACATACCTGTTCTCTTCAACGCAGCTGTAAAAAAAGAATAGCTGGTATTAGCTTCTATTAGTTTTGCAACTGTATTGGTTGTATCCGGAGACGCTGTTGAAGCCGGTATTGGTTCGTAAATTTTATTGCAGGATGCAAACAGCAAAAGCGCCAATACTGCTGCCTGTATTTTATTTAACTTAATTAATATCTTATTCATAATTTTTTCTTTAGAGGTTTTAATTAAAATACATTGTACGCAAAGCTTACGTAATACAATCCGCCAATGGCAGGATTACCCGGACCTTGTACATAGTATTGGTTTAAGATATTATTTCCTCCAAGTTTAAATACCGATCTTGTTTTTGGAATTTTGTAACTGACTTGTACATCCAGCGTATTAATGGCCGGCACAATGCCATTAATGAAATCACTTTCAAACTTGTAAGCATCCATCCATTTATACATAATACTGAAAGCCAGCCTGTCGTTTTTCCCAAATCCGGTATTGGCAAATTTGATGTTTGCCCTGTACTTTGGTGTATTGAATGATGCCTGGAAACCTTGTGGAACATCGGTTAAATTATCACTGGAGAAATTAGCACCAACAGAGAAATTATGAGCTAACCTGTAATCAAGTCCTACTCCAAAGCCAAATGTTTTAACTTTTGTTGAAGAGTTAACCGGAATTGAAAATTTCTTTTTGGCAGTTGAAGGATCCTGCATTACCAAACGGCGGGTAAGAAAATCTTTGTATTCGCCAAAATAAGTATAAGCATCAATCAGCAGTTTTTCTCCGAGATTGAGCCCTTTATAACCAAGCTCAATTGAACTTACTGATTCGGGTTTTAAATCAGTAACGGTAACAACTTCGCTGGTTGGCACATCGTTTACAACCGCATAAGCAGGATTACTGTTTAACCCGTAGTATGAACGGAAATTTTTGTTACCGCCAATAAGCCAGTAGTCACCACCAACAAACAGGTTAATCCACTGCATTTGTGTACTGGGGAAACGGTAAGCTGTTTGATAAGACACACGCAGGTTGTTGTTCTTTGATAAACGGATGAGCGCTGTAGCTCTCGGAGTAAATCTTTCCTTGAAGTTTTGATTTTTATCAAAACGTCCGCTGATCGTAAGCCTTACCTTTTCTTTAAACAATTCTTTAGCTGCCTGAACAAAAGCACCAATTTCAGTAATGCCAATTGTACCGGTACTATCTGCAAACAATGTTCCCTGTGAGTTAAGTACATATTTTTTATAGTTACCGCCTACCAGAATTTCAGCAAAACCTTTTGTTATGCTTGAAAGATTATACTGGCCTTCTACATTATACAAATCAGTTCTGTCTAAGAAACGGCCACCGCCATAAGGAGCACCTGCCTGTGGTTTACCAATTGGAATTCCTTTAATGAAATTAAACAGGCTGTTGAATGAAGTTGTGCCGGGTACCGGTCTTCCATTGTCGGCATAAGTTCTTGCCTGTGTATGGGCCTGCTGGTCGGTTAATCCCTGAACAAATCTGCTGGTTAAATATTGAGCAGCATATTCTGTGAGCCATTGCTGAGTTCCTTTCCACGCTTCGTTAAAGAAAGATGTTGTGGCAGTAAGGTTATAAGAGTTGCCTGAGTTTTCCTGCGTAGTATAAGCTCTCAGCATCCAGTTTTTACTGTTCAGTTCAAATTTAAACTGTCCCATCTTCAGGTCTAACAAACTATATCTGTCACTTCCGGTATAAACAGTACTACCAGTTCCCCAATAACCACTGAGAATAGCCTCGGTTCTGCTTGATATTTTATAGTTGATGGATCCGCCAACTTTAAAGTTTACTGTATTAGGGTCAATCAATTCTTTTTCAGAATAACCTGTTCTTGATACATATACGGGAGAAGTGAATGTATTAGCAAAACCGGCATATTGTGGTACTTGCGCAGCAAGTGTATTGATAACTAAACGCAAATCTCTTGCAACTTCGTCACCATAAACATTAATCCCGTTATATGCAGGATCAGAAACCCTGTCGCCGGCAATAAATTGCCCGGTTGCCTTGTTATAGTTTCTGTAATCACCGGCAAGCCAGTCTTTTGCCTGCACCAATTCGCCTGTTATTTTAAATGCAAGACGATCGGTAATTTTATGTGCCCACCTCATACTCCAGTTAAAGTAAGGAGAAAGATCTCTGAATTTTTTATCAGTATGCATAATTCCCTGCTTCACCTGTACTGAAAGGCCTTGGTATTTGAATGGATTTTTGCTGGAAATAAGCAAAGTACCATTCATTCCTCCCGGACCATAAAGAGCAGAAGATGCACCGGGAAGCAGTTCCATATTATCAACATCAAGTTCTGTTAACCCAACAACTCCGCCTACAGAGAAGTTAAGACCCGGAGCCTGGTTATCCATACCATCAACCAGTTGATTGAAACGTACATTACCGCTTCCGAGAAAACCTCTTGTTGTTGGCGTTTTGAATGTAAGTGACGAAGCCATCATATCAACTCCTTTAAAGTTGTTGATGACATCGTAATAAGAAGCAGAAGGTGCTCCCTGGATGGCAGCAGCACTTGCTCTTTCAATTGTTACCGGTGATTCAAGAATTTTTGTAGCTACTCTCGTTGCAGAAACTACAACTTCCTGACCCAATGTTGAAACAGAAGCCAGTTCAATACTCAACGGTTCGGATGCACTGTTTACAGTAACTTCTTTTGCTTCATATCCAACAGAAGAAATTACGAGTGTTACGGGGAATTTTGAAACTGAGAGACTGAACTCGCCTTTTTCATCAGTATAAACACCTTGCTGGGTTCCTTTAATTGCAACCGAAACTGCGGGGATACCTTCTTTAGTGTTTGAATTTTTTACGTTTCCTTTGATTATAACGGATTGAGCCATTGAGGAAATAGATAGCAGGCAAACCGTTAGCATCAAGAAAAGACTTGATAGCTTTTTCTTCATATTCAGTTGTTTTTAATGAATTGTACCGGCCAAAATAGGAATTCTCCCCATATTAGAAAAAAAATCTTTTGCAACCATTTTGCCCCTGTGAAAACAAAAACTTGGCAGGCATACACAGCCATTCTATTTTAGCTGTATGAATAGCTATCAATTCCCAAATCAAACAGGTTATTATAAAGGCAAAGTAAGAGACGTTTACAGCATAGGTACCGACTGGCTGGTGATGATTGCCAGTAACCGTATATCAGCTTTTGACGTTATCCTTCCCCGCCCCATCCCTTATAAAGGGCAGGTTCTGAACCAGATAGCAGCTTATATGCTTAAAGCCACCAGCGATATCTGCCCCAACTGGTTAGTTCAGGTGCCGGCCCCAAATGTCAGTATTGGCAAACGTTGTGTTCCGTTTAAAATTGAAATGGTGGTAAGGGGTAACCTTGTTGGTCACGCCTGGCGTACTTATTCTTCAGGTAAAAGAGAACTGTGCGGCGCAGCAATGGCCGAAGGGTTAAAAGAAAATGATTATTTCCCTGTACCCATTATTACCCCTTCAACAAAAGCCGAAGCCGGGCATGATGAAGACATTTCTCCCGCCGAAATTATTCAGCAGGGAATCAGCACTGCGGCTGAATGGGAACAATTGAGCAAATATGCGTTGCAGCTTTTTGAAAGAGGAAAAGAAATCGCAGCCAAACAAGGCTTAATTCTTGTTGATACAAAATATGAGTTTGGAAAAATTGGTGATACGATTTATTTAATGGATGAAATTCACACACCTGACTCATCAAGATATTTTTATGCAGATGGTTTTGAAGAAAGACAACAATCAGGTGAACGGCAAAAGCAACTCAGTAAAGAGTTTGTACGTGAATGGCTTATTGCAAACAACTTTATGGGCAAGGAAGGACAAACTGTTCCTGAAATGACTGATGAATGGGTTGATACTATCAGCAAACGATACATCGAACTCTACGAAAAAGTGATTGGTGAAACTTTCTTTCCTCAACAACTTAGTGATGAAGAAACTTACCAGATGATTACAGACGCACTGACAAAAATTCAATAGTTAAGATGAAAAAAATTGGCGGACTTATATGTTCTGTTTTTGCATTTTTATTTACAAATGCCCAGGAACCCTTTCTCATAGTTGGTACATATACCTCAACCGGAAGCGATGGTATTTATGTTTATCAATTTAATGAACAAACCGGCGACGCAACAAAAATGAGTTATGCAAAAATCTCTAACCCATCGTTTCTTGTTGTTTCGCCCGACATGAAATTTGTTTATGCTGTTAATGAAGACAATTCAGGTTCTGTGTCTGCATTCAGCTTTAACAAAGACTCTGCAAAACTCAGCTTCATCAATCAAACAATCAGCGGTGGTGTTCATCCATGCTACATCAATATTGGTAAAGGAGGAAAATATGTTATTACCGGCAATTACTCAAGTGGTTCAATCGCTGTAAGCGGAATAAACTATAACGGCTCTGTTAGTCAGCCCCGGCAGATCATTCAGCACAAAGGAAAAGGTGTGAATGAAAAAAGACAGGAAGGGCCACATGTACATTCAGTTGTTTTTTCACCCGATTACAAATACTTATTCGCTCCCGATCTGGGTCTTGATAAAATAATGGCATACAAAGTAGCACCGGAAAGTGGGGCACTTTCACCTGCCGAACCTTCTTTTGTTCAGGTAAAACCCGGAGCTGGACCGAGACATTTTGAGTTTCATCCCAATGGTAAGTTTGCTTATCTAATGGAAGAAATGAGTGGTGCAGTGAGTGTATTTAAATATGAAGAAGGAAAACTGAACTTCTTACAAAACATTTCATCACATCCCCTCAGTTTTGAAGGAGATAAAGGATCTGCTGATATTCACGTTTCACCCGACGGACGTTTTCTTTACTGCAGTAACCGTGGCGATGCCAATTCAATTGCCATTTTCAGTATTAACCAGGAAACAGGAATGCTTCGTATTACAGGATTTCAGCCAACATTGGGATTGCATCCAAGAAATTTCACCATTGATCCAACCGGAAATTTTCTTCTTGTTGCCAATCGTGACAGCGATGAAATAGTCATTTTTAAAATTGATAAACAAACCGGCTTGCTTGAAGACACAAAAAAAAGAATTCCGGTTTTAAAACCTGTCTGTTTAAAATGGATTGTAAAAATTTCGCCATACGCTAAATGGAAATAAAAAAAGTATATCCTGAAAGTATGCCTTTACCAAAAGGGCATTATTCCCCAGCTGTGGTACACAACGGCATTGTGTATGTGAGCGGACAGTTACCAATTAACGAACAAGGTGAACCGCAAACAAACAGTTTTGAAGAACAGGTTCGCTGCTGCATGAAGAATATTGAAACAATACTGACTGCAAGTGGAAGTGATCTTCAGCATATGCTGAAAGTAAATGTATTTCTCAGCAACATTCAGAACTGGCCTGCATTTAATTCCATTTATGCTGAGATAATGGGAGATCACCGTCCTGCAAGAATCGTTGTTCCCTGCAACCAGCTGAATTACGGATGCGATATTGAAATTGACTGCATTGCTTCAATTACAGATCATAAAGCATTGAAGAAACATTTATGAGCATCAGTAAAGAAAATATTCAACAGGCACACGAACGGATAAAACCTTTTATCCATCAAACATCTGTACTTACTTCAGCAACATTGAATAAATTTTCAGGAGCTGAATTATTTTTTAAATGCGAGAACTTCCAAAAAATCGGCGCATTTAAAATCCGTGGCGGCATGAATGCGTCACTTTCTTTACCTAAAGATCAGCTGCAGAATGGATTGGCCACACATTCATCCGGCAATCATGCGCAGGCCATTGCTTATGCTGCAAAAGAACTGAAAACAAAAGCGTTTATTGTAATGCCGGAAAACTCACCCCAGGTAAAAGTTGATGCAGTGAGAGAATATGGTGCGGAAATTACTTTTTGCGAAAACAATCAACAGGCAAGAGAAGCAACATTGCAATCTATTGTTGAGAAAACAGGTGCAGCATTTATACATCCGTACAACGATGAACGGGTGATTACCGGGCAGGCAACCTGTGCCAAAGAGTTGCTGGAAAAAATTCCCGGTCTTGATATGATTGTTGCACCGGTTGGTGGTGGTGGTTTATTAAGCGGCACATCACTCAGTGCTCATTATTTTTCATCAGCAAAAGTGTATGCTGCCGAACCGGAAGGTGCAGCAGATGCTGAATTATCATTCCGCAGTGGCAAAATAGAAACAGCACCTTTTGTAAAAACCATTGCCGATGGTTTGTTGACAAAGCTGGGCGATAAAACCTTCCCCATTATTCAGCAATATGTAACAGATATTCTTACTGTAAATGATGCGGAAATAATTGCTGCGATGAAACTGGTTTATGAACGGATGAAAATTGTGATTGAACCAAGTTCGGCAGTAACACTTGCAGCAGTTCTTAAAAACAAAGATGTATTTGCCGGTAAAAAAGTGGGAATCATTTTCTCCGGCGGCAATGTTGATTTAAAGAAACTGGGTGAATGGTTCAGTTAAATTCTATCAGCTTAATCCCGTAATCTTTCCGTTTGCATCAATATCAATTGTTTCAGCTGCAGGAATATTTGGCAAACCTGGCATACGCATCATTTCACCCAGCACAGGAATAACAAAACCGGCACCGGTAGCATATTCAAATTCCCTTACTGTAATAATAAAACCTTTAGGCCGTCCTGTTTTACGTTCATCATCCGATAAACTCTTGGGCGTTTTTGCCATGCATACAGGCATTTTATCAAAGCCAAGTTCCTTGATCTGTTCAAGCTGTGCTTTTGCTTTTACAGAATATTCAACGGTTGATGCACCGTAAACTTTTGTTGCAATTGTTTCAATCTTTTCTTCCATTGAATGATGACCGTTGTACAACGGTTTCAGTTCGCCGGGTTCTTCCTGGATTTGTTTTACAAGAGCAGCAGCAATCTCCGTCATACCATTTCCACCTTGGGCAAACCCTTTGCAAACAATTGCCTCTACACCATAGTTGCTGCAGAAATCTTTTATGAGCTGAATTTCTTCTTCCGCATCGCCGGGAAAATAATTAATGGCAACAACAGGTTTGTATCCAAACATGAACATATTTTCAATATGCTTGCCGAGATTTCCCAATCCCTTTTCTACGTGTTTCGGCGAAGCTGAATTGTATTCATCTTTCTTCGCCCCACCATGATGCCGCATAGCTCTTACCGTTGCAACAAGAACTACAGCCTTTGGTTTTAACCCGCTGTATGCACATTTAATATCAAAGAATTTTTCTGCACCAAGGTCAGCACCAAAGCCGGCTTCAGTTACTGCATATTCGCTCAATGATAATCCCATTTTTGTTGCAAGCACAGAATTGGTTCCTTGTGCAATACTTGCAAATGGTCCGCCATGCAGCAAAGCAGGATTTCCTTCCAGCGTTTGCACAAGATTGGGTTTGATTGCATCTTTCAGCAACACTGCTAAAGCACCAACCGCATTCAGGTCACGTGCAAAAACAGGTTTGCCTTTCATGGTTGAACCGATGTAGATATTTCCCAACCTTTGTTTGAGATCATCCATGCCTTCAGAAAGACAAAGAATGGCCATAATTTCCGAAGCTGGGGTAATATTAAATCCATCCTGTCTTGGCATGCCATCGGATGAACCTCCCAAACCAATAATGATATGACGCAATGCACGATCATTCAGATCCATTACCCGTTTCCACACAATGGTCCTGGGATCAATATTCAGGTTGCGTTTTTTATTCTGAAGATTGTTATCAATTAATGCCGACAGTAAATTGTTGGCTTTTTCAACGGCAGAAAAATCACCTGTGAAGTGCAGGTTAATATCTTCCATTGGAATAATCTGCGAATAACCTCCACCTGCTGCTCCACCCTTCATACCAAATACCGGTCCTAGTGAAGGCTCACGCAATACGGCAACGGCTTTTTTCCCGATTTTGTTTAACCCGTCTGTAATACCAACAGTCATGGTGGTTTTTCCTTCACCTGCCGGAGTAGGTGTTACAGCAGTTACAAGAATCAGGTTATGCTGTTTAATTTTCTCTTCATCAATCAAATTAAGCGGAAGTTTAGCCTTGTATTTACCATAATATTCAAGGTCGTCATTACTTACATTCAGGGTTCGGGCAATCTCTTTAATATGCCTGATGGCAGCGGATTGGGCAATTTCAATATCAGGAAGCATAGAATAAGTTTTAGGGTACGAAATACCCTTGTTAACAATCGTTAGCACTAATATCAACCAATCAAAATAATTATGCAAAACAAAAAAGCTGATTTTCATCAGAACTCCGGAGCTTTTACGGGCATAGTTTTTCCTCTTACTGCTCAAGATTTGTTTAGCCCTTAAATCATTAAACGCAGTTTCTCTGTAATTTCATTGCATGAGTAAGATTGTTTTTATTACAGGCGCTACTTCTGGTTTTGGGAAGGCCTGTGCGGAGATATTTGCTGAGAACCAATACAGCTTAATTCTAAATGGTCGAAGAGAAAACAAACTGCAGGAACTGAAAAAGGAGATTGAACAAAAGTTCAACTCAAAAGTTCTTCTTCTGCCCTTTGACGTACAGAAAAAAGAGGATGTTTTTAATGCCATCAATCAATTACCGGAAGAATGGAAAAAGATTGATGTGCTAATTAACAATGCCGGGCTTGCCTTAGGCAGGGATCTTTTCCAGGATGCTGATTTAAGTGATTGGGAAACGATGATTGATACCAACGTAAAAGGTCTTTTGTACGTAAGCATGGCCGTTGTGCCATTCATGATTCAGCAAAAAAGCGGGCATGTCATTAATCTGGGTTCTATTGCCGGAAAAGAAACATATGAACGGGGAAATGTGTATTGTGCAACCAAGTCGGCTGTTGATAAAATAAGCCAGGGTATGCGTATTGATCTGTTGCCACACAACATTAAAGTAACAGCCATTCATCCCGGTGCTGCAGATACAGAATTTTCAATGGTACGTTTTAAAGGCGATGAAGATAAATCAGCAGCAATGTACAAAGGTTATAAACCGTTGGATGCAAAAGATGTGGCCGATGCAATTTACTATACTGCATCGCTGCCGCCGCATGTTTGCATTAACGATCTGGTCATAACCTGTACTGCACAGGCCAATTCTTTTTATACTTTTAGAAGTTAAAAACCTTGCAAGGCATGATTCTTGGTATTAGATAATCGTATATTAACAGTATTAATTGTAAGTGTTCTTACGTAGTAATAAAACATACGGATGCAAAGACTCCAATATCATATAAAAAACTCTATCTTGTGGTACAAATCGTACCCAATATCCGAACCGAAAGGCCGAAAATTTAAATCCGTACTGAAATGAAAAGCTTACTTGTCATCTTTGCCTTTTTTTTACTGAGCACTTCAGTTCATGCACAAGATGTAATCCGTCAGCGCAGTTGCAGTAATCAAACAATTATTTTACAGGTCGATAGTTTAAAGAAAACATTTGAGCAAAGTGGTTTTATGGTTTTGAAAGAAGCCAGCATGACCATGGAAAGTGAATTTGAAATGCCGGTTATTGTACCAATGACGCAGGGAGCATGGTACCACATTGTTTTCATTGGCGACCCAAGCAGCAAAATGAACGAAGTAAGAATGTTTGATTATGATGAGAAGCAGGTTTTTTACAAAAAACTCTACGGGTTTGAAGGAAACATTATCAGCTACACATATATGCCCAAGTTTTCAGAGTGGCATATGATTAAACCTGTACAGGTTAATAAAGGAAAAAAAGATTGCTGTGGATATATCATGCTTCTCAAAAAAGTGAAGGGAACAAACGATGTTATTCCTGCACGATAAATAAAGAGTTTTGGTTTTATCAGGTGATAAAAAGTTCTCCGGCCAAAAGCCGGGGCTTTTTTTTGTCAGCACTTTTCAAGTGCCTGTTCAATGTCTGCAAGAATATCATCAATATGTTCCAGCCCAACTGAAACACGAACAAGCCCATCTGTAATTCCTACAGCTTTCTTTTCCTCAACCGATAATTTGGAATGTGTTGTAGATGCAGGATGAGATGCAATTGTACGGCTGTCGCCAAGGTTATTCGTCATTGAAAGCATTTGCAGTGAGTTCAGAAATTTCCTGCCGCTTTCAATACCACCCTTTAGTTCAAACGTTATAACAGCACCACCATTGCTCATTTGCTTTTTAGCAATTGCATATTGAGGATGTGTTGGAAGATAAGGATATTTAACCCAACTGATTTTTGAATTCGATTCCAGCTTCTTTGCAAGTTGCAATGCATTTTCTGCATGTTTGTCCATGCGGATGAATAATGTCTCCAGGCTTTTTGAAAGTACCCAGGCATTGAATGGACTTAAAGATGGGCCAGTATTACGAACAAATAAATACAAATCATGAATCAGCTCTTTTCTTCCTGCCACTACTCCACCTAATACCCTTCCCTGCCCATCGATAAATTTAGTTGCAGAGTGAAGAACAAGATCAGCACCAAATTTTATTGGTTGCTGTACTGCAGGTGTTGCAAAACAGTTATCAACAACAAAAAGAATATTGTGCTTTTTACATATTGCTCCAACATATTCCAGGTCAATAATATCAAGCCCGGGATTAGAAGGAGTTTCAACATAAAGCAGTTTTGTATTTGGTTGAATCAACGCTTCAATTGTTTCTGGCCGGTTCATATCAAAGTATGATGACTCAAAACCCCACTTCGGTAAATATTTTGTGAGTATGGTGTGTGTGGAACCAAATACTGCAGAGGCAGAAAGAATATGATCTCCTTTACTAAGAAAAGTCATGAAAGTTGAAAAAACAGCAGCCATGCCGGTACCTGTTGCAATACCATCTTCAGCCCCCTCAAGCGCTGCAATTTTAGCAATAAACTCATCAACTGTCGGGTTAGAAAAACGGGAGTAGATATTTACATCAAGACTATCATCTGCAAAAGCGGCAGCCATATCTTCTGCAGAATCATATACAAAACTGCTGGTCAAAAATAAAGGCGTACTATGTTCTTTCTCGTTTGTTCTTTGCTGTAAACGTATCGCATCTGTTTGCGGATGTCTCTTGCCCATAACTTTCTGGTTGATCTTGTTTTGAGCTGCAAAGTTACGTTCTAAAAGGTTTTCATTAAAAGAAGAAGTATATTCATTTTTTAAGTGAAATATATCCGGAAACGTTATACTCTGCTTACGAAAAAAATCTTACTGCCAAACAATTGTTTATTTTAATAAACCATCAACAGTAATTGCTACATAATACAAACCACCGATTGCCGGCCCTCCTGCATATTCTAAATGTCGGTTATTGAAAAGATTTGCTCCGCCAATTTTTACACTTGTATGTGCTTTGGGCAACCTGTAAGTTACCTGCGCATCAATAGTACTGAAAGCAGAGAGATTACCTGTGACCAAAGGACTTTCCCATAAAAAAGCATCCTGCCACTTCCAGACAATATTAAATCCAAGATTTTTTACAACTTCCCTGTTACCAAACGAAAGATTTGTTGACCACTCAGGTGTATTAAATCCTGTGACGAAAATGTCATTTACTGCATTTTGCTTCATCTTATTATAATTGATGTTACCGGTAACTGTAAACTTTTTATAGAAGTTATACGTAACACCTAAAGCAGCACCATAATTATGGTATTGATTTTTGGCGTTGGTGTAAACTCTGTAGCGATCCTGCCCTTTACTTGCAGCTGTGGTTGAAGTAGCTGTCGCAGCATCCCTGTTCCTGTCGAGCATTGCAATTGCAGCCGCATCAGAACCAACTGTTTCACCTTTTGGTACATACACCTGCACCTGCCCCAGAAAATTATTATATATATTTCTGTAAGCATCAAAATCAATCAAAAGTTTGTTATTCAGCAAAACTGTTTTATACCCGACTTCAAAAGAGTTAATCCTTTCAGGTCTTGCATTTTGAAGATTAGCAACAACAAGTAAATTCTTGTTAGCCAAAGCTGCTGCATCGGTATTACCTTGTGCAGCAACTACTGCGTTAAAGTTGATAACTGATGCCTGAGTATAACTGTTATCAAGATAATCCAGCCCTTCATTTATATAAGGAAGACTTCCAACACGCTTCACTCTTCCGTTGTTTACAAACGATAAAGCTTCAAACAACGCCGGGAAGCGATAACCTTGCTGGTAAGTAACTCTGAAATTGTGCACTTGTTTCAATGTATAAACTGCTGCAATACGAGGTGTGACTTTAGGTTTAAATTCCGGATTATAATCGTAACGCAACGAAGCAAACAGTTTCAGCTTTTCATTCAGGAATGTTTTTGTTACCTGGGTAAAGGCTCCAAATTTTTTATAATATACATTGCTGCCAAAGCTTCCGTCTTTCAATTGCACATTACGTTCTGCAATTGGTCGTGTAAAATCAACAAAATTGTTACCATCAGGAATCACTTCATAAATACGTGCATCACCACCTACAAGCCAGTTTACAAATTTTACTTTGCTTGTTAAATCCCACTGAGCTTCGGTATGATACAAACGGCTTTTCTGAATCAATGCAGCACCACCTGTTGCAGGTGCATCAGGAATTGCTGATGATTTTATATCCCAGTTATTGATTTTAATAATAGAATCTCTGACAATATTAAAGCGAGCTGTTCCCGGTTCTGCCCTTCCTGCATCTGCCTGCTGACGTGCATAAGCATTTGCTGCAGCTAAAATATCCGCCGTTAAAACACCACCATGTGCTGCTGCATAAGCATTTAATGCTGATTTATATTTTGCGCCCCAGGTATTATTGCTTCCTCCGGTATAAAGATCTAGATTATCAGCAAGTGGTTTTATATTGTATGAGTTTCCGGTATTTTCAATTGATACATAGCTACGGATGACAAAATCTTTTCCTTTAAATTCAAGATGATGGTTTTGCACAACTACATCCTGTAGCCTGATTTTATTTCCCCGTTGAAACACACCATCCATTTGTCCAATGCGGTAAGAATAGTTAATACTTAAACGCTCAGTAAAGCGATATAAAAATGATGCGTCAAATTTCAGGTTACTCACTTGTGGACTCACAAGGTCTTTTTCCCAATAGCCCGTTCTTGCAACACGAAGTGATTGATTGGTTTTTCCATCGATTGTTAAACCGGTGATTGAAACCACATTACTTCCTGCAAGTGCATCATCACCATATTTATTCCATCCATCAAAAGCTGTATTAGCAGCACTATTTAATGAAGAAAAACCCGGGTTGGCACTTTTTAAATTATTCGGATTCTGATCAAGCCTTGTATCAGAACGCCAGTCAATTCCTTTTAAATAACCAGCATTCAGTTTAAATGCAAAATGGTTATTGACTGCTTTTGCATAACGGATCGCAGTTTCGGTAAATAATGCAGGGGCATGATCAATTCCATCAACATGATTTACACCGGTTCGTTGATATAAACTTAAACCCTGGCTTTGAAATGGATCTTTAGTAATAAGATTCGCCATCCCGTTTATTGCATTCATTCCATACAATGCTGATGCAGCACCAGGAGTTATTTCCACACTTTGGATATCCAGTTCGGTTGGCCCGATTGCATTACCCAAGGGAACACCTAATGTTGCTGCCTGCATATCCACACCATCTACCAATTGCATAAACCGGAAATTGTTGGGAATATTAAAACCTCTTGTGTTTGGTACTTTGAAGGTTAAACTTGAAGTAGTCATTTGTACACCCTTCACATTTGCAAGTGCGTCATAAAAACTTGGTGCGGGAGATTCTTTAATGGAACGGATATCGAGTTTTTCAATCGCTACTGGCGATTTCAGAATATTCTCCGGTAAACGGGAAGCAGAAATAACAATTTCATTTCCCAGTACAGTTTGTGTTGCCAGTGATACATGAAAAGCTGAACCTATCTCCTTTACTTCCACCTCCTGCTGACGAAAACCAACAGATGAAAAAATTAATACAAAGGGGAGTTTTGTTTTTGTTTTCAGAACAAAGTTACCCAGTGCATCGGTAATTGTTCCGGATAAAGATCCCTTTACCATAACACTTACATCTGACAATGGTTGCTTTTTCTCCTGGTCTGTTACACGTCCGCTGATCTGAATCAACGATGACTCTTGTGAAAAAACAGGTATAACTGTCAGTAATAATAATACACTTAAAATTAAAAGCTTTGAGTTGGTTTTGATTTTCTGCTGATACATATTTCTCTTATTTCCTACTGTTTTAGTAGACTTTTAAACTAAATAAAAAGCCCGAAGGCTGGTTGGTTTGTTTTTAGTTATTGAAAGCTATGCTTTACAATTATTTTACAAATGTAATGAAAAACTTACTTTACCTATAAATTTAGTAGACTTTTAAAGTCTTATTTCCCCCGCAGAAGTATTGCTACACTATTTTACAACGCTAACACAAAACGCACAAGAGTAATGAGGCTGCAGGCGATTACCACAATGCCAACAAAGATGAACATCTTTTTAACCTGAACCCTAGAAGTAATTAAAGCAGAAAAAGGTGCAGTGATTACTCCGCCAATTAATAAACCGGCTACAACATTCCACTGGCTGAAGCCTCCTGCGAAAATAAAAGTGAATGCACTTGCAAGTGTAAGAACAAATTTTGCAAAGCTTGAACTACCAATCACAAACCTTGGTGTGCGACCTGCTTTTACAAATGTTCCTGTAACCAATGGCCCCCAACCGCCACCACCAAATGAATCAATAAATCCGCCAATTGTTGCTAGTACAGGAATGTTTACTTTTTTCCGCTTCCTGGCTTCTGAATGTTTATAGAATGCATTCATTAATATCCTGACCCCAAGATACAAAGTGTAAGATGCCAGTAAGGGTTTGATAAATGCAGGACTGTGATGTCCCAATTGTATTAATGCAAGGGCTCCTAAAATTGCCCCTATAGCCCCGGGAATAGAAAGTATTTTGACAAGCTTTTTATTTACATTTTTATATTGATAATGACTGATTGCACCTGCTGCACTTGTAAAACTCTCTGCTGAATGTATGCTTGCACTGATAGTTGCAGGAGGCAGATTTAATATTAACAAAGTAGTGGTGCAGATAACTCCATAGCCCATGCCCATTGACCCAGCCACAACCTCAGCAAAAAAACCTAGCAGCAACATCCAGAAAAACAGGTGGTGATCTTTAGTTACAAAGTGCTTAATTTCATCCAACTCAGACACCTGAAATAATGTTACATAAACCGTGACTGCGATCAAGATCACCGCACCTAAAATAAAATACTTGTATTTGCTGATACGCTTCCGTACTTTAAAAATCAAACTATCAGCATAAGCCTGACCAGGTTTCAGTTGCTTTTCGTTTTCTGTTTTCATCTTCCTTTTTTTTATTGATCATTCCTAATCCCTGGTGGTTAATTGTTTCGTTATCTCGTTCAGTTTCTGAACTTTTTCGGCGAAATCCCCTTTCAAAGAATTGCGTATTTCGTTTAGCTGCTCAATCACTTCATCGAGTTCATCGGGCAGCACATCATTTAAAACTTCTTTCAGCCGTTTACTGATTGTAGGTGACATCCCATTTGTTGAAATTGCAAGTTTGACATATCCTTTCTGCACAATACTTCCGAGATAGAAATCACACAATACCGGCGTATCAGCAACATTTATCAACAAACTCCTTTTTCTTGCTTCTGCTCTTATTTGTTGATGCAGTTCTTTATCATCAGTAGCAAGAATAATAAGATCCTTCTTTTCAAGATCGCTGTACTCAAACGTACGTTCAATAATACTACAGGATGGATGCTTTTCAAGCAAATCCTTTACGTCCTGTTTCACAGAAGGAGCAACAACAGTAACCGATGCTTCTGGTGAATTTGACAAAATAGAATGCAGCTTTTCCAATCCAACATTACCTGCTCCAACAAGCAATGTTTGAAGGTCATTCAATTTCAGAAAGACAGGGTAAAGCTGATTTTTATTTTCTACAGTTTTTTGCATTAGATACTGCTTAAAATCCACTTCCTGTTAGAAAAATCCCCAAATGTTTCACCTTCGCTTCTTTCTTTTACAAAAGCTGCAAAAATATCATCCAAGGTATGCAGTATTTGTTCTTCGTTAATATTTTCCGCAAATTTAGTATTCAGCCGCTCCCCTGTTCTGTCACCGCCAATATGAAGATTATATTGTCCATAAGCTGTTCCTACAAAACCTATTTCTGCAGCAGGAGAACGTCCGCAACCATTGGGACAACCAGTCATGCGTAAAATAATTTCTTCCTGATCAATTGAATGTTTTTTCAGCAACGGTTCAATTTTGTCAATCAATGTTGGAAGATAACGTTGTGCTTCAGCCAAAGCAAGCGGACAAGTATTGAAAGCAACACAAGCCATTGCATTTTTCCTCAACACACCGGCATTATCTGTGTGCTGATCAATTGTGAATTTCTTCAGCAATTCTTCAATAGCAGGTTTATCTGCTTCAGCAATATCGGCAAGAATTACATTTTGATTTCCTGTAAACCTGAAATTGGCTTTTCCTGTTTGCGCAATTTCATACAACGCTGTTTTCAATGCAACTTGATTATCATCTAGCACTCTTCCGTTTTCAACAAACACAGTATAATACCATTTGCCTTCGTGATTTTGTTTCCAGCCATAATGATCTTTGCGGCTTTCGAACTTATAAGGCTTAATTGGCTGAAGTTTAAATCCACAACGTTTTTCCAATTCAGTTTTTAACCCTTCCACCGTCATCCGGTCGATTGTATATTTCAAACGTGCCAGTTTACGATCGCTCCTGTTGCCGTTATCACGCTGAATGGTCATCACTTCATAAACTGCTTTCAATACATTCTCTGTCTCAACAAAACCAAGTACAGTGGCCAAACGTGCATACGTTGAAGGATTACCGTGAGTTGAACTTAATCCTCCTCCTGCTGCAATATTGAATCCAATAAGCTGATTGTTTTCAATCACTGCAATTAAACCAACATCGTTTGTTAAAACATCCACATCATTGTTTGGAGGAATTGCAATACCTACTTTAAATTTTCTTGGCAGGTAACGATCCTGGTAAAGCGGATCATCTTCTTTTTTATCAGCTATCTGTTCTTCATCCAGCCATATTTCATAATAAGCTCTTGTTTTTGGCAAGGCCATTGTGCTGATCTTATCTGCGAACTCAAATACCTGCTGATGAACAGGTGATTCGTTTGGATGAGCACTGCAGGTAACATTCCTGTTAACATCTCCACATGCAGCTATTGAATCAAGATGAAATGTATTGAATGATTGGATTGTTGGTTTGATATGTGATTTCAAAATGCCATGCAACTGAACCGTTTGCCTTGTGGTTATTTTGATTGTACCTGTTGAATGTTCGCCGGCAATATGATGAAGACCGATCCATTGCTCTGGCGTAAGAAAACCTCCCGGCAATCTTAAACGGATCATGAATGAATACAACCATTCAAGTTTTTTTGATGAACGTTCTTCCCTCCTGTCACGATCATCCTGCTGATACATGCCATGGAATTTAATCAACGACTGATCATCTTCATACAATGCGCCCGTCAGTTGATTTTCGAGACTTTCTTTTAAAGTGCCCCGTAAACCTTTGCTGGCAGCCTTGATTTTTTCTACACCAGATAATTTATTTTGTTCGCTCATTTCTTCAGTAGTTAATTTTAGTAAACATCTTTTTCATACCTGCCTTCCTGTTTCAGAACTTCGAGGTATTGCTTTGCTTCGTCTGCAGTTTTATTTCCATGTTCACTGAAAATCTGCAGCAATGTTTCTTCCACTTCTTTACTCATCGGATCTTTTTCACCACTTACATACACATAAGCACCATTATGAATCCAGTTGTATAATTCATCAGCCTTTTCATTCATACGGTGATGCACATAAACTTTCTCCTGCTGATCTTCAGAAAAAGCCAGATCAATTTTATGGAGCACCCCTGTTTCAACATAATTCTGTATTTCTGTCTGGTAAAGAAAATCAGTTACAAAACATTCCTCACCAAAGAAAAACCAGTTCTTACCCGGTGCACCGGTTGCATCACGTTCAGCAAGAAAAGAACGGAAAGGTGCAACACCTGTTCCCGGACCAATCATGATCACATCTTTATCAGCAGCTGGAAGTTTAAACCCTTTTACTTTATTGATAAAGAAAGTCACTTCTTCATTTTCATTCAGATCACCAAGAAACTCACTGCACAAGCCAAACCTTTTTTCATTATCGCTGGTAAAACAATTTAATGCAACAGTTAAATGAATTTCAGAATCGCCATGTGCAGCTGGTGAAGATGCAATAGAATATAATCGTGGTGCAATTGGTGTTAAGAGCTTCAGCACTTCTTCAAACTGCGCTGCATCTTTGACAGGATAAATGCGAAGCAAATCAACTAAATCCATTCTTGTATCTGGAATCTGCTGACCAACAATAGCTGCATACTTTTTCACCGTTGAAGAAAGCAGGTAGCAGATATTGAGATTATAAGTCAACAGATCTTTTACTGTAGCAGTAGCTTTTGCAGTTTCAATTACTTTTTCAGCATCAACCTGTGTTAATGCAAGAATCCGTTCTACAACTGCTATCCTGTTCTTAGGTATCACACCAAATGTATCGCCCGGCTCATATTCAACTGGTTCATCCGTTGCAATTTCAACATGATAAGTTTGTCGTGAAGATCCCCTGTCGTTTAAATTGACATTCGAGATGACTTTTCCTTTATAATATTTTTTACCGACAGCTTTTTTAGCAACTGGTTCCTTTGCAACAACAGGAGCAGCCGCTGTATTATTTTCAACAACAGCGAGTACTTTCTCAAACCATTGCTGGGCATCCGTATCATAATCAACATCACATTTCTGCAATGGAACAATTTGTTTAGCACCAAACTTTTTAAATTGTTCATCCACATCTTCTCCGGTTTTGCAAAACATCGGGTAAGATGAATCGCCCAATGCAAGTACACTGAACTTCAGATTGGAAAGTGACAATTGTTCCTGGTGAATATATTCGTAAAACTTTTTGGCTGATACAGGTGGTTCGCCTTCGCCTTGTGTACTGATCACAACAAAGAAAAATTCTTCTTTTGAAAGATCAGTCAAACGGTACTGGCTGAGATCAGTAAGTTTTACAGTCAATCCTTTTTTCTTGGCAACAGCTGTTAACTGTGTCGCCAGTTTTTTTGAATTGCCAGTTTCAGTACCAAACGCCAGCGTAATTTTTTTCGTTGATGTTTTATCTGAAACATGAATGGAACCATTGGTTTTTACATTGGCAACAATGCCGGATAAATAACCATTGATCCAGATAAGCTCTTCTTTTGAATAGCTTTCAATGAATTCATGTAATTGCTTTAATCGTGCTTCACCTAACATACAGTTGATTGTTGTTGTACAGTAATTAATTCGTTAAACACTGAACCGGTTTTACCGGCTTCATACCAGTTGAATTTCTCATGCAGTTTCACCACATCTCCAACTATTACGAGCGATGGAGAGCTGAATGTTTTTCCTGCAAAATCAGCAGAACAATCGTTAAGTGTAGTTATATGAACTTTTTGAAAACCTGTTGTAGCTTGTTCAATCACAGCTAATGGTGTTGAAGGTCGTTTGGAATGGCGCAATAATAACTCAGTTAAAGCATTGATGTTTCCTGCGGCCATGTAAAACACAAGTGTATCGTTGGTTGTTGCCCAACATTTCCATTTATCACGGCTATGAAAACTGGAAGGATTGAATGTAACAAACTGTACACCTTTTGCATATCCCCTTGCAGTTAAAGGAATTCCTGCATAGGCTGATGCGCCCGATGCAGCTGAAATTCCCGGAATAATTTCGTACGAAATACCAGCTTCGGATAAACTCAGCAATTCATCCAATACATTGCTGAAGAAAGCAACATCACCACCTTTTAAACGCAGAACAATCTTACCATTCTGTGCATGTGCCACCAGCAATTTATTGATATCTTCCTGCGATGCAGATCCCTCACTGTATCCTTTTTTACCGGTCATTAATACAAGCGCATCAGGCTTTGCATACAAATCAATGATCTCGGGATTTACCAAACGATCAACAATAATCACTTCAGCTTCAGCAAGCCGTTGCTGAAGTTTCACAGTAATCAGTTCTGCATCACCAGGGCCTGCACCTGCTAAGATTACTTTGCCTTTTAATTGGTTGGTCATTGTTCTTTTTTAGTCTACTTTACAAGTAGGTAATTTGTTTAAAAAAATTTATTTGATGAGTACGGCTGCGACTGTACTGTTACTTGTTTCGTCGATTAATACTGCACTTCCGTTTACACTCAGCTTATCGTAAGGATCATAAACAATGGGCGAAGCAGTTTTTATTGTTGCTTTCACCACTTCGTTGAGTTTTACATTTCCTTCCAGTGGCAAATGCTGAAGTGTGTTTACATCAATTTTATATTCTACCTGTTTTACAACTGAACGTACAAGACGGCTGTTGTGCTGCAGATAATATTTATTTCCGGGAATTAATGGTTTTTCATCCATCCAGCAAAGCAGCACTTCAAGTTCATTGCTTACTTGTGGAAGATTATCCGACTTCACAATAGAATCACCACGGCTGATATCAATATCATCAGCCAACTGAATAGTTACACTTTGCGGAGCAAATACTTCATCCACTTCTTTACCGGCAATTTCCAAAGCACTGATGCTTGTTTCAATTCCTGCAGGCAACACAGTTACCTTGTCGCCTTTTTTATAAATGCCACTTACAACTTTTCCTGCATAACCACGATAATCGTGGAGGTCTTCTGTTTGCGGACGGATCACAAACTGCACCTGGAAACGTTGATCTTTCAGGTTTACATCAGATGACACTTCCACTTCTTCAAGAAAATCCAGTAACGGCTTTCCATCGTACCAGGTAATGTTTTCTGATTTATCAACAATATTATCTCCGTTTAATGCACTGATGGGAATGTATGTTACATTTTCCAATCCAAGTTGCTTTGCAACATCTGTATAATCAATAATAATGTTGTTATATACATCCTGTGAATATTCAACAAGATCCATTTTGTTAATAGCAACCACCACATGCCTGATCTTTAACAGAGAAGCAATGATTGAGTGACGGCGTGTTTGTTCAATCACACCCAAACGTGCATCAACAAGAATAATAATCAGGTTGGCATTGCTTGCACCTGTAATCATGTTTCGTGTATACTGAACGTGACCTGGAGCATCTGCAATAATGAACTTCCTTTTTGGTGTTGAGAAATAACGGTAAGCCACATCAATGGTAATTCCCTGTTCTCTTTCAGCACGCAAACCATCGGTTAACAAAGCAAGATCAACTGTTCCATCTTCCCTGTTCTTTGTTGAACGCTCCAGTGCTTCCAGCTGATCAATCAGAATATTTTTACTGTCGTACAGCAAACGACCAATCAATGTACTTTTTCCATCATCAACACTTCCGGCAGTAATAAATCTTAATAAGTCCATATTCTTTTTTTAGTCGGAAAGACGGTAAGTCCGTAAGTCCGATGAAATTTCAAAATAGTTGTTTTGTCTTCCGGTCTTCTGACTTTCCGACTTTCGGTCTGTTTTAAAAATATCCGTTCTTCTTTCTGTCTTCCATTGCAGCTTCTGTTACCTTATCATCAATACGTGTTTCACCACGTTCGCTGATACGTGTAGAAATAATTTCATTAATTACTTCATCCAGTGTTTCTGCAGTTGATTCAACAGCAGCGGTACAGGTCATATCTCCAACAGTACGGTAACGTACTTTCTTCTTTACAATCACATCACCGGCAGTTGGCTGTACATATTCACTCATTGCAACAAGCTGACCTTCGTGTTCAATCACATCTCTTTCATGAGCGAAATAAATAGAAGGCAGAGGAATTTGTTCAGAACGGATGTAATTCCAGATATCAAGTTCTGTCCAGTTGCTGATTGGGAACACACGAACATTCTCTCCTTTTTGTATGCGGCCATTATATGTATTCCATAATTCAGGACGCTGCAGTTTCGGATTCCACTGACCAAACTCATCACGAACAGAGAATATTCTTTCTTTTGCTCTTGCTTTTTCTTCATCTCTGCGGCCACCGCCAATGCAGGCATCAAATTCAAACTCTTCAATCGTATCTAACAATGTATAAGTCTGTAACCAGTTACGGCTTGGGAACTTTCCTTTAGGTTCTGTAAGCTTACGTTGTTTAATCGTGTCTTCCACTTTACGAACAATTAAGGTTGCTCCAACTTCTTTTGCAAGCCAGTCACGATATTCCAATGCTTCAGGAAAATTATGGCCGGTATCAATATGCACAAGTGGAAAAGGAATTTTTCCGGGTGCAAAAGCTTTTTTTGCAAGCTGTACCAATGTAATGGAATCCTTTCCCCCACTAAATAAAAGTGCTGGTTTCTCAAATTGCGCTGCTACCTCACGAAAGATGTGAATACTCTCATTTTCAAGCTGCTCCAGGTAATTTAACTGATATTGACTCATATATTTTTTTCTGTTTCGTCAAAGTCCACCTTACACGTAGACTTTGGCTGCAAAATAACATTAATTCTTTCACATTAATTGTGATAAACTGTGCAAACGATTGCTGACCGCTATCATTTTTTTAACTGACCATTATCCTCTGCATGCACATGCAGGCCACATTCTTTTTTGCTGTTGTCTTCCCACCACCAGCGTCCGGCCCTGAAATCTTCGCCCGGCCTGATGGCTCTTGTACATGGAGAACATCCGATACTGACAAATCCTTTGTCGTGAAGTACATTGTAAGGCACATGGTTTTGCTGAATAAATGCTTTCAGTTCATCCCATGTCCAATGGAGAATTGGGTGATATTTGATGATTTGATTCGATTCATCCCACTCAAACTGGGTCATTCCCTGGCGATTGGGACTTTGTTCTGCCCGTAAACCTGTAATCCAGATTTTTTTTCCTTTTAATGCACGCTGCAATGGTTCAACTTTACGGATAAAGCAACATTGCTTCCTGTTTTCAACTGATTCGTAAAATGAATTGGGCCCTTTTCCCGAAACAAACTCCTGCAATGCTTCGGCTTTGGGATAATAAGCTTTAATTAACGGCTGACTGTATGTTTCAAGTGTTTGGCGCCATGTGCTGTATGTTTCGGTAAACATGCGACCTGTATCCAGCGTAAACACTTCAACAGGAAGTTTCTGATCAAAGATTATGTGGCTGATCGCCTGGTCTTCAATCCCGAAACTTGTTGAGAACACAATGCTTCCTTCAAATCTGCTGCTAAGCAACTGAAGACTTGCAGCAGGCGTTTTGCCTTGCAACAAGTCTTCCAGTTCTTTTATTACTTCCTGATAACTCATTCTTAATTAAAATTTAAGCCTGCCAGTTCAAGGCTTTTCTTTTTGAGCTTTCTTATTTCAACATCTTCAATAATCGGCTCGGGTTTTAAAATAAGCGATGTACCATTTTCTCTCCACCAGTTATTCGTTTTTAATTCAGATGCGTGCAGTACACCTACCAAATATTTACGATCATCTGCATGCCACTCTTCAATCCACTCAAAACGCTCTTTCGGAATATTGTTCCAGTCGTCAAAGCTAACATATACTTTCAAATAATAATCGTCGGTTAATTCATTTGGCTGATGATAATAAAGTTTTTTATACTCATACTTATAATCATAACGCAAAGCTGAAATATCACTCAATACTGCAGATGCTGTTGGGAAAGAACCTGCCCCTTTGCCATAAAAGAATTGTTTATCAGCAAATGAACTTTCAACCACGGCACCATTGTATTCATTTTTTACAAAACTTAAATGGTCATCGTGCTTCACAAACTGCGGCAAAACAAATGCCGCAACCTTTCCGCTCTGTAATTTTTTTGCCTGTCCTACCAAACGTATTTCATAATTCTTTTCACGGCCCACTTCTGCATCAGTTCCCTGGATATTCTGGATTCCGTTAAACAGTACATCCGTAGGTTTGCTGATGATGCCATAAGCATGCAGCAACAGAACAACCCATTTATTCACTGCATCCCATCCATCCACGTCCAATGTGGGATCAGCTTCAGCAAAACCTAATTGTTGTGCCTGCAGCAATGCTTCTTTAAAGTCAAGTTTATCTTCAAACATTTTTGTGAGAATGTAATTGGTACTACCGTTTACAATTCCACGAATGCCATGTAACAGATCATTGTCATAATATTCTTCCAGGTTACGGATAACAGGAATAGATGCGCAGGCGGATGCTTCGTACAGGAACGAAATACCTGTATCCTGCTGCAGTTTCAGCAATTCGGGCAAATGCTCAGCAATCATTTTTTTGCTGGCACTTACCACTTCCTTGCCATTCTTCAATGCTGTTGAAACAATTTCGAAAGCGGGTTCGCTTTCATTGATTACTTCAACAATTACATTTATTTCAGGATCGTTTAATAAAACGTCTTTATCTGTGGTAAACAAATCATCGGATGCATTTCTTTTTTTACCCGGATTTTTTATACATACTTTTTTAATGCGTGCATTTAATGATGGTGTTTGATTCAATACTTTGTACAGACCTTCACCTACTACGCCAAATCCAAACAAACCGATTACTAATTGTTTCTTCGCTGACATTACTTACTGATTAATTGATTTTGAAATTCTGTTTTCTCTTTATGTGGTAAAAAATTACTGATAGCTTTTGTAATTTTTTCATATTCCAGTAAAAATCCATCATGCCCGTAAAACGATTCAATTGATTTCATCTGGGCACCGGGAATGGTATTGGCCAGGTATTGCTGTTCACTTAATGGGAACAACAAATCATTACTGATACCAATCACTAATGTGCGTGCAGTTATTTCCCGCAATGCAAGTTCAATTGAAGGACGGTTACGGCCTACATTGTGAGCATCCATTGCCTTACTGAGAAAATAATAACTGAATGCATTGAAACGCTTCACTAATTTCTCGCCCTGGTAACGCTGATACGATTCACTTCTGAAATCATCAGTTACATCGTTGCTTTCTTCCAGCTGGCTGATGCCATATGCATCATAATGACGGTAGGAAAGCAAGGCAATGCTTCTTGCTGTTTTTAATCCTTCGCTGCCAGCATCATCATTTTTATTTTTCCATGTATGATCTGCTTCAATAGCTAAACGCTGCGATGCATTAAATGCAATACCCCAGGGCGAATGAAATGCATTGGTTGCAATAGGCACAATATGCTTAAACAACTGAGGTTCTTCAATGGCCCATTCAAGTAATTGCTGGCCACCCATGCTTCCTCCAATGCCGAGATAAATTTTTTCAATGCCCAAATGTTTCCTCAACGGATCATAAGCACGAACCATATCTCTTGTGGTAAACCAGGGAAACTCATGATAGTAGGATTCGTTGGTTAAAGGATTTTTATCCAACGGACTGATACTGCCATAAGCACTGCCGGGCATGTTTACACAAACAATAAAATATTCAGCCGGATCAAACAGTTTTCCTTCACCAACCAAACCGGGCCACCACTCTGCCGGATCACTATTTGCAGTTAATGCATGAAAAATCCAGATCACATTATCTTTTGCTTCATTCAGTTTTCCCAATGTGTTATAAGCTAAATGATATTCATTCAGTAATGCTCCTGATTCTAATCGGAAAGGTTTGTTGTAATTAAAAATCTCAGTTGCCATTTTTTTGTTACCGGCTTTAAATCTTTGTTCGTCTGTTGTTGTGTCACTCACTTCGGCGTTCTGTATTTCATTGTGCTGAATAAAGAACAAAGCGTACAAGTGAGTGACACAACGCAGGTGACAGCAGCACCTGCGTTGGTCAACAATTTATTTATACTAATTCTTTACTGGCTGCTTTTGCAAAAGCCTGTTCAAGATCAGCTTTAATATCTTCAATATGTTCAATACCCACACTAAGGCGAACAAGGTTTGGCGCAACACCTGCTGCCACCTGTTCTGCTTCACTTAATTGTTCGTGTGTTGTACTTGCAGGATGAATGGCTAATGTTTTTGCATCGCCCACATTTGCAAGATGGCTGATCAGTTTCAACGAGTTGATAAATGTTGCTGCTGCTTCTTTTCCACCTTTAACAGCTACCTGCAATACACCACCATAACCGTTGGTTAAATATTTCTTCGCCAGTGCGTGGTATGGATTGCTTTTTAAACCGGGATAGAGCACATACTCCACTGCAGGATGTTTTTCCAGCCATTCGGCCAATGCCAGTGCATTTTCAACATGACGTTCAACCCTCAGTGATAATGTTTCAAGTCCCTGCAACAATAAGAATGAATTGAACGGGCTTAATGCTGAACCAAAATCTCTCAAACCTTCCACTCTTGCACGAATAATGAATGCGATGTTAGGCAAACCAAGCGGATTACCTTCACCAAATATTTCCCAGAATTTTAAACCATGATAACCTTCACTTGGTTCGGTAAACTGCGGGAACTTTCCGTTGCCCCAGTTATAATTACCACCATCAATAATTACACCACCAATAGATGTGCCGTGGCCGCCAATCCATTTTGTTGCACTTTCCACAACAATGTTTGCACCATGTTCGAGCGGACGGAATAAATAACCACCAGCTCCAAACGTATTATCAACAACCAGCGGCAGATCATATTCTTTAGCCAGGTCTGCAAACTTTTTAAAATCAGGAATATTTAAGCGTGGGTTACCAATTGTTTCAAGATAAATTGCCTTGGTATTTTTATCGATGTGCTTTACAAAACTTTCCACATCATCACCATCAGCAAAACGGGCTTCAATACCTAAACGTTTAAATGCAACTTTAAACTGGTTAAAAGTACCACCGTATAAAAAAGAAGAAGTTACAAAGTTATCGCCTGCCTGCAAAATATTATTGAGTGCAAGAAACTGTGAAGCTTGTCCGCTGCTTGTTGCCAATGCAGCCACACCACCTTCCAATGCAGCAATGCGTTGTTCAAACACATCGGTAGTTGGGTTCATGATACGGGTGTAGATATTACCAAACTCTTTTAAACCAAACAGATTGGCAGCATGCTCACTGTTATCAAATGCATAAGAAGTTGTTTGGTAAATAGGTACTGCACGTGATTTTGTTGTTGGATCAATTTGTTGTCCTGCGTGCAATTGTAAAGTTTCAAAACGAAGATTGTTGCTCATTGTATAATAATTTAAATAGTATTAAAATTTGATTGAAGTGAATAAAACAGAAAACTTATTGTAAACCTTCCCAAAAAAGGGATCGGAAAAGATATTTATGCCTTACGGCATACAGCACATACAACAACAACACTGCATGGCTGCAGTTAAAGAAGTAGTTATAGAATTGTTGTTGTTCATGTTTTTGAAATACCCGACAAATGTAGTGGGCTTTCCCGATGATTGCAACAAGGCATTTGTAAAAGTTTTGTCAATGCTTTGTGTAACGATTGTTTGTTTCATCTCTTTTGCTTTTTACTTGATGATTAACTGTTAAACATGTTCTGCAATACTTATCAAAAGAGACTTTACCGGGAAACCCTTTGTTTCAGACATACGTAAAACAAAAAAGCTCATCCGATAATATCAGATGAGCTTTTGTTTATAATGATTTAATCAGTAACAAAATTTATCTGACTTATCTTTCCCCAAATACTAAGGGGGCTGGAATTGGCACCTTTTTCACTCAATGAGTGAAGAGGTTGTCAAGGCTTCATCGGGCCATTACCCTCTGCCTTTCTTGATAAGAGATTGAAAGAACTGGCGCAAATGTAAGACGAAATGATTTTACAATCCAAATTTGTTTAACTAACAATTGTTTTACATAGCCGGATGCATCGCTTTAATATAAATCAACGCAGCAAGAACAGAAGGAATAATTGTTTGCAGTTGCATTGCCTTTTCTGAAGCATTTTCGTAATGATATGGCACAGAAGCTGTAAATTTTTTACCTGGCACTGCTTCATCCTCCAACTGCACTTCAATACCATTATTTTCCTTTAAAGCAAAACGGAAATGTTCATGTTCAGCCGTTGTAGCCGATCCGTACCTCATTTCTTCATTGTCATAATGAATCCTCCCAAGCACAAAGCCATATTCATTTCTTATTTGCTGAAACAAATTGCTGAACATGCGCTTACCAATGAAAATATTCCGGCGAATAGAACTATTCTCCAAACGAAAACTATCCGTTGCCGGGTTTAACTTAAGCGTAAACTGGTGTTGCGTTTCACCATCATTCAACGTCATTGGTACTGCATTGTAAACTGAAATGCTCATTTGTGTAAGTTTTAAATTATATGGTTGGCTGAAAAGCAGCATCAAGTTAGAAAGACCTTTGAAAAAACTGTCCGCATTTATTATTCAAGTTTTCCACATAACAATTATTTAATATTGGGATGCCCGGCTCTGAAATTTCTTCCTCTTTTATTGTCTTCCATCCAAAAATTTACAGCAGCAGCTCATAAAAATTTCAGGTACATTCGTTGTTCGTTCCGGCCAAACCGGCAAAGATCGTTATGAGTGAATCAATCAAAGACCAGATAGAAGTTTCAGGTGCAAGAGTGCACAACCTAAAAAACATTGACGTTCAGATTCCAAAAAATAAGCTGGTAGTAATTACCGGCATCAGTGGCAGTGGTAAATCATCGCTCGCCTTCGACACCATTTATGCTGAAGGTCAGCGCCGCTATATGGAAACGTTTGGTGCTTATGCCCGGCAGTTTGTGGGCGATATGGAACGACCCGATGTGGATAAAATTACCGGCCTCTCCCCTGTTATTTCCATTGAACAGAAAACCACCAATAAAAATCCACGTTCAACAGTGGGAACTATTACTGAGGTATATGATTTCCTTCGCCTGTTATTTGCAAGAGTTGGTGAAGCTTATTCTTACAACACCGGAAAGAAAATGGTGAAGTGGAGTGAAGAAGAAATTGTTGAAAATATTTTCACCCGTTTTGATGGGCAGAAAATTTCATTGCTTGCGCCACTTGTCCGTGGACGTAAAGGTCATTACAGGGAACTGTTTGAAGATATACGCAAGAAAGGTTTTGTAAAAGTTCGTGTTGACGGTGAGATCATGGATCTTACTCCAAAGATGCAGGTTGACCGTTATAAAATTCATGATATTGAAGTGGTGGTTGACCGTTTGAAAGTGAGCGATGATTTTCGTGTGCGCATCAGCCAAAGTGTGCAGCAAACATTAAAAATGGGGAAAGACCTGATGTTTGTTGAAACAGAAAAGAACGGAGTGGTTTTTTACTCCAAACACCTGATGTGCGAAGACACAGGCATCAGCTATGAAGAACCCTCACCCAATGCGTTTTCGTTTAACTCTCCCTATGGCGCTTGTCCTGTTTGTAAAGGATTGGGAAATGTTTATACAATTGACATGAATGCAGTTTTGCCCGATACAGGCAAAACGGTAAAAGAAGGTGGTATTGCACCGTTAGGTGAAGAGAGAGAGGCAAGTGTGTTTCAACAGGTTGTTGCTTTCGCTAAAAAAAATAAAATCAAACTTGATGTTCCTGTAAAAGATTTAACACAAGCACAAATTGATCTGCTTTTGTTTGGTGATAAAAGCATTAATCCTTCATTGGAAATTGATGCAAACGATGAAACTGTACCACAGGAATATACCGGTAGCTATGAAGGAATTATTCCTATGCTGAAAAGATGGTTTCTATCGCCACACAGCACAGAGTTTCTTCGTGAATGGGTTACTCAATTTACATCCCTGCAAACATGCAGTACCTGTGGTGGAGCCAGGTTAAGAAAAGAAAGTCTCTGGTTTAAAATTGAAGACAGGAATATTTCCGAACTGAGTGAATTAAATCTGGATAATCTTGCTGCATGGTTTGACGGTATTGAATTACGCATCAGTAAAAAGCAGGCAACCATTGCAAAAGATGTACTGAAAGAAATCAGGGAGCGTTTGCAGTTTCTGTTGAATGTAGGATTAACCTATCTGACATTAAACCGTCCAAGCCGCACATTGAGCGGAGGCGAAAGTCAGCGTATACGCTTGGCAACACAAATTGGTTCTCAACTGCAGGGCATTACCTATATACTTGACGAACCAAGCATTGGTTTACACCAGAGAGATAATCACCGTTTAATTGATGCATTGAAAAATCTGCGTGATGTTGGCAACAGTGTATTGGTTGTTGAACATGATAAAGACATTATGCTTTCTGCCGATCATTTGATTGATGTAGGGCCACAGGCAGGAAAACATGGAGGCACCATTGTATCAGCCGGTACTCCGGGCGAAGTATTAAAATCTTCAAGCGATACTGCAAAATATCTGAATGGAGTAAAAACCATTCCTGTTCCCAAAGAAAGAAGGAAAGGCAATGGAAAATTGATTGAACTGAAAGGTGCAACAGGTAATAACCTGCAGAATGTAAACATCAAACTGCCACTTGGTAAGCTGATTGTTGTTACAGGTGTAAGTGGCAGTGGAAAAAGCACACTCATCAATGAAACACTCTATCCCATTCTCAGCAAACATTGTTACGATTCAAAAGCCAATCCAATGCCTTACAAAAGCATTAAAGGATTGGAGCATATTGATAAAGTAATTGAAATCGATCAGTCGCCCATTGGCCGCACACCAAGAAGTAATCCTGCCACTTATTGCGGTTTCTTTACAGAAATCAGAACATTATTTGCTTCTGTTCCTGAAGCAAAAATCCGTGGCTACAATGCCGGTCGTTTTTCGTTTAATGTAAAAACAGGGCGTTGTGATGTGTGCGAAGGTGGTGGCATGCGTGTCATTGAAATGAATTTTCTTCCGGATGTTTATGTGCATTGCGAAAAATGCAATGGCAAATGTTACAACCGTGAAACACTGGAGATACGTTACAAAGGAAAATCTATTGCTGATATTCTTGACATGACAGTTGAAGAAGCAGTTGAATTCTTTCAGCCAGTTCCTTACCTGTACAGGAAAATAAAAGTGCTGGAAGATGTTGGTCTTGGATATATCACCCTTGGGCAAAGTGCAGTAACACTCAGTGGTGGCGAAGCACAGCGTGTAAAATTATCAACTGAACTTGCTAAAAAAGATACCGGTAAAACATTTTACATTTTAGATGAACCGACTACCGGTTTACACTTCCAGGATATTCAGCATTTATTAGATGTGTTAAACAAATTAACCGATCGTGGTAACACTGTTTTGGTAATTGAACACAATATGGATGTAATAAAAGTGGCTGATCATATTATTGATCTTGGACCTGAAGGTGGTGATGGTGGCGGAGAAATTTTATTTGAAGGAACACCTGAAGAATTACTCAGCTGCAAAGCAAGTCATACCGCAACATTCCTGAAAGCTGAATTATAATCCTTTTATAAAAAAAGTGCCCCCTAAATAAGGGGGCAACAGGATAGAGTACGGACCAAGAGAAACAAAGCAAAGCATGGTCAAATAAATATCGTCACTGGTTCTCTTCAGATTTTCACAGGATTGGAAAAAGTAAAAAGAGGGTACGGACTAACATTTACTACATACTTTGCTTAAGAAGGTTACATATAAAGTTTTTTCTTGTATATAAACATGATAACATAAAGTGTGATGAGACCTATACGAAGCAACCATATTGTTAATTCAGGATGTGCTGATAAGGTTTTTATTTTAGTTTTCGGGGTTTGGATTTTCATATGATTTGATTTTGGGTAAGGATTATTCGTGCTAGAAGTATTGCGGGCACTTCATTGAATTTTTATTTTTAAACCAGTCGGCATATACATCTCCAATCTTCCATGTTAAACGAAATGTACTTGCAAAATAAGAGTCATTTCTTTCCGGGTTACCTCTTTTCTTTCCAACTCTGTAAGGCGTATATCCGGGATCACCAGGATAGAATGAACTGGGGTTTGCCATATATTTTGCAATAGCTGCCTGGCTGGGATTGAGATATACATCAAACAAAGCAGGATCAATATATTTATTACTTACATCATCGATATAATCAGTTCCGGTTTTACGATGTATGAGTTCAATACCAAAGGTTATCCGTTCAGTAATATCATATTTCAAACCCACTCCCATTGGTATGCAATAAGAATAAAGTTTATAATCGGGAATGGATGTTTCAGCAAAACCTTGCCCTTCCAGGTGAAGCGGCTGTAAATCCACCCATGATTCATTTCCTGCCGGATCTTTATACAAGCCTTGGGGCTTAAATTTAAAAGCACCAATCCCTGCAATTAAGTAAGGACGCAAACGGGGAACACCATTACCATTGCGTATACCTAATAACACAGTAGGATATATTTCCACTCCTGCATAAGCTTCATATAATGGAGAGCGGAATGTGAGGTTTCTGTATTTACGGGCACCTTCATACGTATCGGAGGGCTGATTTTGTTTAATCAAACGATCATCACCTTCCATTTGTCCAATATTAACAGCAGCTCTGAACCCAATCCACTCTGATGGATAATAAGTAGCAGAAATACCACCAATCATATTTGTTACAGGCAGGTTGTTATCCTTTGGGCCATAAGTACCCTTTCCCCTGTTTCCACCAAGGTCGCCAAGAAAACTCATTGGACCGGCATTTAATCCAATTTCAAAACGGGCATTGGCAGATGATAAACCAATCTGTGCAGATGATACATGAGAGAAAAAGACTGAAAAGAAAAAGACATAAAAAATGAATAATGTCGCAGTACGAATTTTCATGGTATTGGAAAATTGGTTTCTCTAATTATTGGATATTGACACACAATGTTAAAAAACAATTCTTGTTCTGCAAAATTTTTTCTTTACGAAATTACTGGAAACCCTCAGTGGGCTTAGGTTTTAAGTGATTTTACCTTTTTATATTCGTAAAACTACTTAGTATCACCGTAAAGAATCATCTCTATATGTTCAATACCATCTTCTAAATAAATTTCACTTGTTTGTGTGAAACCAAGTGATCCGTAAAAATCTTTCAGATAATACTGTGCACCGATTTTAATATCAGATTTGCCAAACAAATTTTCACAAAATGCAATTGCCTGCTGCATCAGTTCCCGGCCCGCACCTGTATTTCTTTCAGCTGGATTTGTAACAACTCTTCCAATAGAAACATAACTGTAAGACACACCTGCAGGAAGTAATCTGCAATAAGCTGTCAGTTTTTTTTCATTGTTCCATCCCATCAAATGCCAGCCCTTTTCGTCTTTATGATCCGCATCCTGGAAAACACAGTTCTGCTCCACAACAAATACTTCATTTCTTAACCAGATGATTTCATACAATTCATATGGAGTGAGTTCTTCAAATTTCTTCAGTTGCCAGTTTAGTTGTGAAGCCATCAGTAATTGTATTTTTCCTTCCAGAGTTGTTTTAAAAATTTACGCAGTTCTTCTTCACGTGCATTTTTGCCCGGCTCATAAAATGTAGTGCCGCTTATTTTTTCAGGCAGGTATTCCTGCGAAGAAAAATTGTTTTCATAATCATGTGAGTATTGATAACCTTTTCCGTAATCAAGATTCTTCATGAGTTTGGTTGGCGCATTACGGATATGCAAAGGCACTGGCAAATCACCGAATTGTTTTACCGCAGCTTCAGCCATACCAATAGCCATTACTGCTGCATTACTTTTGGGCGATGAAGCAAGATATGTTGCACATTGTGATAAAATGATCTTTGATTCAGGATAACCAATCTTATTTACTGCTTCAAACGTAGCATTTGCCAGTAACAATGCGTTTGGATTGGCGTTCCCAATATCTTCACTTGCAAGTATCACCAATCTTCTTGCAATGAATTTTACATCTTCTCCCCCTTCAATCATTCTTGCCAGCCAGTAAACGGCTGCATTGGGATCGCTTCCACGGATAGATTTAATAAAAGCTGAAATAATATCGTAATGCTGTTCACCACTTTTATCATACAAAGCCATTTTTTGCTGAATGGTTTGCAGCACAAATTTATCTGTGATGACTAATTTCTTTTCTGTTGAAATATCAGTAACTATTTCAAGCAGATTCAACAGCTTTCTTGCATCACCACCACTTAGCCTGATTAATGCTTCTGTTTCTTTCAGTTCAATACTTTTTGTTTTCAGGATTTCATCTTCTGTCAATGCCTTATTCAGCAGTTGTAATAAATCTTTTTCTTCCAGTGCTTTTAATACGAACACCTGGCAACGACTCAACAAGGCACTGTTTACTTCAAACGATGGATTTTCAGTTGTTGCTCCTATCAACGTAATAATTCCTTTTTCCACTGCACCAAGTAATGCATCCTGCTGACCTTTATTGAACCGATGGATTTCATCAATAAACAAAATCGCTTTTGATGTTTTCCTTGCCGTGTCAATTACCTCCCGTACTTCTTTTACACCACTGCTGATGGCACTGAGCTGAAAATAAGTTGCATTAACTGTATGAGCAATAATATTAGCGATGGTTGTTTTACCAACACCGGGAGGCCCCCACAAAATCATGCTGGGAATATGACCGCTTGTGATTGCTTTTTGCAAAATACTGCCCTGCCCGGTTAAATGCTGCTGACCAACCAGGTCGTTCAATGTATTTGGTCTTAATCGTTCTGCTAATGGAGCCTGCTGCATAACAGCAAGGTACAAATTTGAATGGCTATGGAATATAGGTTTTTATAAAGCTGGTCATTTTTGTAAAGGCATCGGTATAAGTTGCCGCATCCCAGTCGCCATGCCCCCCATTGGGATAATAAACAAACTGGTTGGGAACAGATAAACTATTCAGCTTATCCCGTAGTAAAGTTGATTGGGATGGAGCCACAACAATATCGGCTCCGCCATGAAGCATCATGGTTGGGGTTGATGAAGCAACAGCATAATTATAAGAAGATGAGTTATTGTAAATTGCTGCATTGACAGAGGGAATTGTTCCCGTAACATTCAACAGCAGAATTGGAATTAACGGATTAGGCGGATTGTTATACATCTGTGTTAATTCAGTTGGACCAAAGAACGATATAACAGCTTTTACTTTTACCGGTGAAGTGTATTTATAAGATTGCAGTAATGCAAGATGCCCGCCTGCACTTGCCCCTATCAACACATACTTATCAGAAATTTTATATTCACTTCTTTTGCTGTAAATAAATTCAATGCAGGATTTTACATCATTTTCCTGTGCAGGAAACAAGTTCTGTCCATTTGCTGCCAGCCTGTAGCTGATATTAATAATTGCATATCCAGGCAATCGTTTCTTCAATGTATCCACCATTGGAGTAAAATCTGTTTTATCACCCTCCTGCCATCCCCCACCATGAATCATTACCACAACAGGTGTGCTTGTAACCGATCTGTTTGCAGGCAAATAAACGTCCATCACCTGCTTAGCATCAGTACCGTATTGTACATTCAGGATTGTTTGTCCTGAAGTATCTGCATCTTTCTTTTTACAGGAAACAACTACAACAGCCAGTAACAGGATGAAAATAACACTCCGCATGAGAGAAAATTTTTCTCAAAACGAAAGAAACAAACATAGATTGTGCAGAATAATTACTGCAGATGTTAAAACTGATCGTTCCGGTTTTGCGTTTCAAACAAATGGGCGTATTGTTTCAGCAAACGGAAAGTAGCTGAGATATGCATACCCAAAATAATTGCATAAACAAGCAAAAACCAGATTACCGCTTTTACGATTTTGATCATTACATCCATTGACACCGGAGCCGCTGTTTTCTGAACTGCTGAAATCTGCTTCAATGCTTCATTTAAAATTACCGGATTGCTGATAATTGTAATTGACTGAAAAATATTCATGAACACAAATACAATTGCCACATATGCATTTACCTTAATCCAGTCTTTTAATTTGGGCTGCAGTTGATTTCTGCCATCAATTCCCTTTATAAGAAATATAAAGCTGGTAAAGCTGTAAATAACAACAGCCACAATTACAAAAACAGAAAGCAATAATGCAGGATTACCCAATGCCATAAGTAAAGCAAACAAGGAAGCAAATCCAAGAAATGCTGCAACAATAACAATGATAAATGATGCGATTCGGTAAATTAAAAGTCCTTTCATTTATTTCAGATCCAGTTTTATCTGCAATTCATCAAATTGTTTTGGATTGATTTCACTAGGTGCATCCAGCATTACATCACGTCCTGAATTATTTTTCGGGAAAGCAATAAAGTCACGGATACTTTCACTACCACCAAGAATGGAACATAACCTGTCGAAACCAAATGCAATACCTCCATGTGGCGGTGCGCCATATTCAAACGCACCTAATAAGAAGCCAAACTTGTGCTGCTGTTCTTCTGCATCCATGCCCAATGCTGCAAACATTTTTTCCTGCAGTTCACGCTGGAAAATACGGATGGAACCACCACCAATTTCATTTCCGTTCAGCACCATATCATAAGCATTGGCTTTGATGTTGGCATACGGATGTTCAAGATACTTATCGAGGTCTTCCACTTTCGGATTGTTGCTGATCATGGTTTCAATATGATCGGGCTTGGGACTTGTAAACGGATGATGCCTTGCCACCCAACGGCCGGCTCCGCCTCCATCCTGATCTTCCAGTGCAAATTCGAACAATGGAAAATCAAGCACCCACAATAATTTAAACTCATCTTCTTTGCGTAAGCCCAAACGCTTACCCATTTCCAAACGCAGTTCACTGATGGCTTTACGTGTACGTTCTTCTGCACCTGCAAGAATCAAAACCAAATCGCCTGCTTTTGCATTGGCAGCTTCAGCAAAGGCTTTTAGTTTTTCTTCACTGTAAAATTTATCTACACTGCTTTTGAATGTTCCATCTGCATTGCATTTGATGAATACCAGCCCTTTCATTCCAATCTGCGGACGTTTCACCCATTCGGTGAGTTCATCAGTTTGCTTGCGTGTATATTCACTGCAGCCGGGCACAGCAATTGCTACAACAGTTTCTGCTTCATCAAACACTTTAAAATCTGCGCCATCAATTAATGCAGACAAGCTTTGTTTGGAAGTAAATGTGTGTGATGGGAATTTGATGTTGCAAACCTTCATTCCAAAGCGGATATCGGGTTTATCGTTTCCGTATTGCCACATTGCTTCTTCCCAGCTCATACGTTCAACCTTGTCTGTATAATCAATGTTCTTTACATCTTTAAAAATTGATTTGATCAATCCTTCAAACATGTTCAGGATATCTTCCTGCTCCACAAATGCCATTTCGCAGTCGATCTGTGTAAACTCCGGCTGACGATCAGCACGCAGATCCTCATCACGGAAACATTTTACAATCTGGTAGTAACGGTCGTAACCACTCACCATCAGCAATTGCTTGAATGTTTGCGGACTTTGAGGTAACGCATAAAACTGTCCCGGGTTCATACGGCTTGGTACCACAAAGTCTCTTGCACCTTCAGGAGTTGATTTAATTAAGAACGGAGTTTCAATATCCATGAAACCGTTGTTGTGCAGGTAATTTCTTGCAGCACGGTTCACTGCATAACGCAGTTCAATATTTCTCTTAACTGCATTGCGGCGCAGATCGAGGAAACGGTATTTCATGCGAAGATCATCCCCACCATCCGTATCATCCTGGATGGTAAACGGAGGAACTGCTGACTTATTCAGCACCTTAAACGAATCAACTACTATTTCAATATCACCTGTAGCAATATTTGGATTTTTGTTGCTGCGTTCATTTACCTTACCTGTTGCCTGCAGCACAAATTCACGACCCAGCGGATTTTCATCCAACAGCTTGTTCAGTTCTTCTCCAAACAGAAGCTGGGTAATACCATAACGGTCACGCAGATCCACAAACGTTATACTTCCAAACTTTCTTACAGTTTGTACCCATCCGGCCAATGTTACAGTTGTGCCGGTATGATTACTTCTTAATTCGCCGCAGGTATGAGAACGGTACATAATATAGTTTAAAGTTGAAAGTTGAAGGTTTAAAGCCCTGAATGCAAAACTTTACACATTCAACATGAAACAATTTATCAGGAGCGCAAAGATAACCATTGAACGCCAACCTTATGAAGCATTATTGTGTTTTTGCAGGCTTAATTCGTCTTCAATCACATGCACGTTTTTTTCAGCTACTTTTTCCCTGAATCTTCTATTAAAAAAATACAGCAGGTAGTAAACAGCAAGTATGGCCAGCCCCATCCCGAAAGGAATTAAAGCAAAATGCCTTAATCCTGCCGGCCCTTCATCAATGCCAAAAAATTCACCAATCATCCAGGTGCAGTTAGCTGTAATCCAAAGCACCACTGCAAGGTTATGCATGAGTTCAGAAATCATTTTACGTGTTTGCCAGGTAATAATCAGTGCTGCAGCCATTGTTGGAATGATCATGATAAGGCCGGGAATCCTGAAAGAAAGTGCCCAGCAAATATCTTTCAGCAGCCATAAAAGAATATGCAGGTTTTCAATGCGCCTGAACCTCGACGGGATGGAATAAATAAAGCGGTCGTTTGTATTGTTTGCCATATTTAAAAATTAACAAAGCGAAAATAAAAATGGAGAACTGCATTGCAATTCTCCATCTGTTATAATTTTTCAAGTTCTTATTAACTGAACATTTCTTTCACCCGCTCAAAGAAACCTTTCTCACCTTTTTCCGGTTTTGGTTGAAAGTTTTGGCTCTGCTGCATTTTTTCCAGCATGGTTTTTTCTTCGCTTGTAAGATGCTGCGGCGTCCACACATTTACATACACCAGCTGATCGCCTTTTTCATAACTCTGCAATGCAGGGAAACCTTTCCCTTTTAAACGAAACACTTTCCCGCTTTGTGTACCCGGAGGTATTTTAATTTTTGCACGGCCGTCGATGGTTGGCACTTCGGCCTGTACACCAAACACTGCATCAGGGAATGAAATATGTAAATCGTAAGCCACATTTAATCCATCCCGGTGAAGTTGCGGATGTGTTTCTTCTTCAATCAATACAATTAAATCTCCTGCCGGACCGCCACGTTCTCCCATATTACCACGACCACCAACACTCAGCTGCATTCCATCCTGTACACCTGCCGGTATATCAATAGTGATGTTTTCTTCGCCATATACCCTTCCTTCGCCTTTACAATGTGTACATTTATTGGCAATGGTGGTTCCTTCACCATTACAGGCCGGACAGGTTGTTACAGTTTGCATCTGTCCCAGAAAAGTATTCTGCACTCTGCGCACCTGGCCGCTTCCGCCGCAGGTACCGCAGGTTTGCACACTGCTTTTATCTTTTGCACCACTGCCGCCGCAATTGCTGCAGCTCACATATTTTTTTACTTTGATGGTTTTGCTGGCGCCTTTGGCAATTTCCTCGTAATTCATTTTGATGCGAACACGGAGATTGCTGCCCCTCACTCCCCTTGCTCTTCCGCCGCCACTGCCTCTGCGCTGACCTCCGCCACCAAAGAAGCTTCCAAACACATCATCGCCAAAAATATCTCCAAACTGGCTGAAGATATCATCCATATTCATGTTATGGCCGCCACCAAAACCTCCCCGTCCGTTACCACTTACACCGGCATGACCATAACGGTCGTACTGGGCTTTTTTATCCGCATCGCTCAGTACTTCATAAGCTTCTGCAGCTTCTTTAAATTTTTCTTCCGCTTCTTTGTTTCCGGGATTACGGTCGGGGTGAAATTGCATTGCCACCTTGCGATAAGCTTTTTTAATCTCATCGGCGGTTGCAGACTTGGTTACACCCAGTATTTCGTAAAAATCTCTTTTGGTTGACATAGTTCTTATTTTCCTACCACCACTTTTGCAAAGCGGATGATTTTATCGTTGAGCAAATACCCTTTTTCAATTTCATCCAGCACTTTTCCCTTCAGGCTTTCAGTTGGTGCAGGAATTTCAGTAATGGCTTCGTGCTTATCAGCATCAAAGTCCAGCCCTTTTGTTTCCATCACTTTCAACCCCCTGCCCTGCAAATTGGTACGCAGTTTATGAAACACAAGTTTCACCCCTTCATCGGTAGTACCCTTCTTCGCCATTTCTGCTTCTGCACGGTCGGCATCATCCAGGATTTCAAGAAGCGACATGATCACATCCTTTCCTGCAGTCTGGATCAGCTCAAGACGTTCTTTGGCTGTACGCCTGCGGAAATTGTCAAACTCGGCCATAAGATAGAGATACTTTTTCTTTTCTTCTTCAACCGTATCTTTCAGTTTTTCGAGCTCGCTTTCTTCAGCCACTTCCTCATTCAACAGGTTGGTACCTGCTGCATTTTCATCCATATTCATTTCAGAACTGAGCATAGTTTCATTTGCTTCAGAGCCATTGTTCTCTGTCATTTCGTTCGTTTTTTTCTCCATAAAAGGTAAAATTGTCGGCAAAGGTAAGTTCGTCAAGAATATTGCCAAGCAATGAATTGGGACAAATTGGCGCAAATGCACCTTTTGCTGATACCAAAACGTAAATGAATTGAAGTTTTCGGGTATGCTGTTTATTGTTACGGGAGATGTTATCGTTTAATTTACCTGGTCACTTTTATGTTCCAGCTTTTAGGCGGGGTTTCCATGTAAGCCTTGCAAACAGCACAGCTGTTTGATGATGACGAATCAACCAGTACACAAGTAAAGGTTTCTCCAACTTTAATTCCTGAAGCTGCAAATTCGCAGTGATTTGCTACTGTAAACACATGGGTAAATGATTCGCCTGCCCTGTTAGTCCAGTTCATCCCTTTTTCAAAATAAGCGGTATCCAGAACCTGGATAATATCCTGCCCACATAAACCCGCCACATACTTTGCCTGAAATTGTCCGGTTAAATTGGTTTGCTTTTCGCAACTGTTAAGACCCGCAGTCATAAAACCAGCCAGTATGAATATCACAACTTTCATAATCCCATTTTTTATCTGACAGGTTAAAAATAAAAATCGTTGCCTCTAAAAAAGATTTAACAGATAACTTTGCCCGCTATGACAAAAGTAATACTGAACAGAAAAATTTCGCAACGTGTTGCAAATGGTCATCCCTGGGTTTTTGCCAATGAAGTAAACAGGGTTGAAGGAGATGCTTCGCCGGGAGATATTGTAGATGTTTTTACACATGATGATAAATTTTTGGGAAGAGGATATATCAATCCTAAATCGCAGATACTCGTTCGCATACTTTCCCGCAAAAAGAATGAAGAGATTAATGATGATTTCTTTTTAAAGAAATTAACTGAAGCATGGAAACACCGGCAGCAGATGGGTTACAAGGAAAACTGCCGTTTAATTTTTGGCGAAGCTGATGGTTTACCACAGCTCATTATTGATAAATTCAACGATTATTTTGTTATTCAAACGCTTGCTCTTGGAATTGATACCTGGAAGGATGCAATTGTGAAAGCCATCCAGCAGATTTTTCATCCAAAAGGTATTTACGAACGTAACGATGTTCCTATCCGTGAGCTGGAAGGTATGCAGCAGCAAAAAGGGTTTTTAAGCGATCCTTTTGATACCAATATCGTCATCAACGAAAACGGACTGAAGTTTCATGTTGATCTTGCCAATGGCCAAAAAACCGGTTACTTTCTTGACCAGCAGGATAACCGCCGGGCTATTCAGCATATTGTAAAAGGAGCTGATGTGCTTGGCGCATTTACCTATACCGGCACATTTGAAATTCATGCGGCTCATTACGGAGCCAAATCGGTACACGGACTGGATATTTCTGAAAGTGCCATTGCTATGTGCAACAAAAATGCCGAACTGAATGGCGTAGCGGATAAATGCAAATTTGAATGTGTAAATGCATTTGATGTGCTGAAAACATGGGTAAAAGAAGGAAAGCAATACGATGTGGTGATGCTGGATCCGCCTTCCTTCACCAAATCAAGGGCAACCATCCAGAAAGCAATTACCGGTTACAAAGAAATCAACCTGCGTGGAATGAAGCTGGTTAAGCCGGGAGGCTTTCTTGTTACTTCTTCCTGCACCAATCTTGTGCAGCCCGATTTGTTTCTTGAAATTATTCAGATGGCTGCCAAAGATGCAAGGCGACAATTGCGCCAGGTTACTTTTCAAACCCAAAGCTCCGATCACCCGATCGTGTGGGGCTGGGAAAACACACATTATCTTAAATTCCTGATTGTTCAGGTGATGTAATAAAAAAGGCGGGAATACCCGCCTTTCTATTTTTAAAATATTCGTTTTAATTATTTTACTACCTGGAACTTTCCGCTTTCAATTACCTGGCCGCTTCTGTCAGTCAGTTGAAAAATGTAAACTCCACGGAAAAAATCATTCAGGTTTACAACATAGCGGGAAGAAAGGTTATTTACTTCCAGAACTTTTTTACCGATAAAACTGAAAATTCGTAATGAATAATTGGAAAGATTAATATCCTTAAATTCAAAATTGATGAAAGATGATGCCGGGTTGGGGTAAAAATGCACGGATTTAACCACGTTGTCACTGCCTCCATTGCCGGGTCTGTTCGACTGAGCGCTTGCAACTGTGGTCATTAAAAGGATAATGGTCAATATGGATAAAATCCGTTTCAACGAAGCAAATCTAAATTTATTATTTACAAAAACCAAGCTTTTTTAGCACATTTTGTTAAAAATTAATAAGAACCCTTTATTTGCATATTCTCATTCAAATAACTGATTACTAATTATTTCAATTGTTCAAGCAACTGGTTGACCGTTTTAAAATCAGGAACTTCGCCAGCATTTTCCAGCACCTCGGCATATTGAACCACCCCTTCTTTATCAATAATAAAAGCGCTTCTTTTTGAAACGCCCTCCATATCATAATTCCATTTTGTGTAAAGTGAACCGTACAATTCTGAAACCTCTTTGTTAAAATCGCTCAATAAAGGAAAATTGTAGCCCTGCAGTTCTTTAAATTTCGCCAGGGTATAAAGCGAATCAACTGAAATGCCCAACACCTGGGCATCTGCATTGCTGTACCTTGCAATATCATCCCTTACTGAACAGAGCTCTTTTGTACATACACTTGTAAATGCCTGCGGAAAAAAAAGCAGCAAAACATTCCGGCCTTTATAATCCGATAAGTTCACTTTGTTTTTTGCACTGTCATAAAGAGAAAATTGCGGGGCTGTTTGTCCTATCTGAATCATCCTGTTTCTTTTTAATATTCTAACAAAACAATGTAAAAAAGGTTAAAGAAGCATTCTTTTTTTACAAGGGTACAATGTGCTGAATCTTTTTACTTTTAAACTTATCAGGAACGGCAAGTATGATTTCATCTTTCAGTGCCTGCTTTAATCTCTTTTTCATAAAATCCCTGTGCACCACCATGCTCACCTCTCTTACCGGCGCTGGTTTTTTAAACCGTCTGACTAATTTTTGCTGGTCGGGCGACATATCAAGTGTTGAAAGTTCAGGGAGGATTGTGATACCATCATTCAGTTCTACCATTCTCCGTAACGTTTCAATACTTCCTGCTTCATATTCAAACTGCGATCCTGTTTCGCTTGCTTTCTTTAATTCGCAGAGATTTACAATCTGTGATCTGAAACAATGTCCTTCTTCGAGTAACCATAATTTATCGGGGTCAATATCTTTTGCAAGCACATACTGCTTTTTATAAGCAGCGTTCTTAGGCGAAACATAAACAAGCAATTCCTCGTAAAACAATACGTCTTCCTTAATTCCATTTTCCTGCAAAGGAGTAACCAATAAACCTGCATCAATACGTCCTTCCCTTAATCTGCGGATGATATATTCTGTCATCATTTCATGCACAATCAGTTTTACAGAAGGGTATTTCTTATTAAACGATTTTGCAAAAAGAGGTAACAGGTAAGGAGCGAGTGTTGGAATAATGCCAATCCGGAGTTCACCTGTTAAAACACCTTTCTTATTCTGCGCCAGTTCCTGGATCACGCTTTTTTCCTGTAAAATTCTCCTCGCCTGTGCAATGATTTCAATACCTGCTTCTGTAGGAATAACCGGCTGCTTGCTCCTGTCGAATAATTTAATTCCTAATTCATCTTCAAGTTTCTGCAACTGCATACTAAGCGTAGGCTGTGTTACAAAACAATGTGCCGCTGCAGTGGCAAAATGCCTGTAGGTATCAACAGCAACGAGATATTCGAGTTGTGTAAAAGTCATAATCAAAATCTATCAATGCCTAAAATTAATCGGTTTGACTGATTAAGCAGATTTTCATTTCCTTTGTTCAGTTTCAATTTGATATAAACAGATGCAGTATTGTATCGGCAATGCATATTTTAAACATTCAATCTGTTGCCTGAATTAATACATTTGCAAAAAACCGGACATGAAGAACTCAGCATTATTATTTCTTTTCATCGCATTTCTGGCAGTACTGACTGCATGTAACAATGAAAACAGTGCATCGGCAGGTGTAACCGTACAGCCATCTTCCAAGCCAGTAATACCGCCTCCTGCTGAAAATGAAAATGACGCTTATGATACGCAGAAAGGAACAGGAAAATTTACAAATGTTATACTCCCGGCCGAACCTGATACCAAAAAAGCAGCCATTGGAAAAACATTGTTTGAAAGTGTATGCAGCAGTTGCCACCGGCTTACTGATGATATGATTGCAGGGCCTGGATTGAAAGACGTTACCAAAAAATTCAAACCTGAGTGGATATTAAATGTTATCACCAACACTACACAAATGCAGCAGGTTGATCCAAGGCTGAAATCGAAAGCCGAATTTTACCAGGTGAAAATGCCCGAATTGGGTTTGAGTGAAGAACAGGCTCTATCAATTTATGAATACCTGAGAACTGCTGACAGCAAAAAATAATTTATTTCTTTCTCAGTTCAAGAGTAGTCAGCTTGCCATTGATGGTTTGGGTGGCTTTTACCCATGTCCAGTTGTTATTTACAATCTTCCATAAACCATTGAGGCGTTGAAGAGTTGCACTTGCGCCAGTAGGAAAGTTTGAAGTGATCGTCATTGCCAGTCCATCGCCTTGCCAGGTTCCTGAAACTTCAGTAACACTTGCTTTAATTGCATCAACGGTCCGGTCGGCCTTAAACTGAAATTCATAGCCGTTGAATTCGGAAAGATAATCAGAACCATCATTGTAAGCAGTTACTGCCCATCGGCCATCTGTCATTGCTTTTACAATAATGTCCTCAGCAATCTGCTCCTGTGTTTTTTTAACCTTACAACCAACCATTGTAAGTACTATAAAAATGAAAATGAACAGATGCTTCATGTAATAATTTGTTTTGGCTTTTCAGTTGTTATCCTGCCGGTTATTAACGTTTCAAACTGAATTATCTTATTTTTAACCCATGCAAATTGCAGAAATCATCAACTTTTTAGAACAGAAAGCCCCGCTTTCTTTGCAGGAAAGTTACGACAATGCCGGTCTCATCACCGGTTCAGCAAAATGGGAATGCACCGGAATTATTGTTAGCCTTGATGCAACTGAAGACGTAATACTGGAGGCAAAATCAAAAGGCTGCAATCTTGTAGTTGCCCACCACCCCATTGTTTTCAGTGGGTTGAAAAAGATTAACGGCAACAATTATGTTGAAAAAGCAGTCATCGCCTCTATAAAAAATGATGTGGCCATTTATGCCATCCACACAAACCTTGATAATGTGGTGGCAGGAGTAAACGCTAAAATGGCGGAAAAACTTGACCTGATCAATACAAAAATACTTCAGCCCAAACCCCAGCTTCTGAAAAAACTGTTCACTTTTGTTCCGGTTGAGCAGGCTGAAAAGGTACGTTCAGCTATTTTCAAAGCCGGTGGCGGAACAATTGGGCTGTATGATGAGTGCAGTTTCAATGTTACCGGAACCGGAACGTTCAGAGCTTCAGAGGGTACCAATCCCTTTGCCGGCAAAATTGGTGAAAGGCATGAAGAGAAGGAAATAAAGCTGGAAATAATATTCCCTGCGTGGCTTGAAAAATCAATCATTTCAGCCCTGATCAAAGCCCATCCATATGAAGAAGTGGCGTATGATATTGTTGAACTGGACAATAAGTTTCAATCTGCTGGAGCAGGAATGATTGGCGACTTAAAACAGCCACATTCGGCTAAAGACCTGCTTCAACTAATTAAAAATCAATTCAATTTGAGTATTATCAGGCACACCCCCCTGCCCGATAAACCGGTTCAGAAAGTAGCTGTTTGTGGCGGAGCCGGGAGCTTTTTAACCAAAACAGCCCTTGCCGCCGGAGCTGATATTTATGTTACCGGCGATGTGAAGTATCATGAATTTTTTGATACTGAAAACCGGATGATCCTGGCCGACATCGGGCACTGGGAAAGCGAACAGTTTACAATTGAATTATTAGCTGATTGGTTGAGCGGGAAATTCCTTAACTTTGCCGTCCTCAAAACTGGTGTGAAAACAAATCCTGTAGAGTATTTCAGTTAAGATGAGCAGAAATACCACACGTACAAGTGAGTGACACAACCAGGGTTGAGCAGAGCTTATAAAAGCCGGATACAAACAAAAAACTTCAAACATTAATATGCCTACCGTAAAAGATTATTCTGTAGAAGAAAAATTAAGAGCGCTGATCCGTGTTCAGAAAATTGAAAGCAAACTGGATCAGATTCAGATTCTGAAAGGTGAATTACCAATGGAAGTAAAAGACCTTGAGGATGAAATTGAAGGTTTAAATGCACGCAAGCACAGAATTGAAGAAGAAATTAACGGCATCCAGGAATTTATTGAAAGCAAAAAAGAAATCATTAAAGAATCGCAGGCTTTGCTGAAGAAATACGAAAAGCAGGCGGAGAACGTAAAAAACAACCGGGAGTTTGAAGCGATTAATAAAGAAATTGAAATGCAGGGCCTCGAAATAAAACTGGCCGAAAAGCATATCAAAGATGCCAACGAAGAACTGGTTGAAAAAAGCGAGTTGCTCGAAAAAGCAAAAAAATCAATTGGCAACAAAGAAAAAAACCTGGAACACAAAAAAGGAGAATTAGATAAAATTATTGTTGATACAGAAAAAGAAGAAAACCAGTTAAACTCTGAAGTTGCCGGTGCAAGATCTGCAGTTGAAGATCGCTTACTTGCAAGCTTCGACCGTATTCGTAAAAGTTACCGTAACGGTTTATCGGTTGTTCCGATTGAAAGAGAAAGCTGCGGCGGTTGTTTCAATACCATTCCTCCTCAGCGCCAAAGCGAAATCAGGCAGCGTAAGAAAATCATTGTTTGTGAAAACTGTGGCCGTATCCTGGTTGACACTGATCTCAATGATTCAGTTGATCTTTAATTCTGAATAATATTCATAGCAAGGGCACTTTTTAAGTGCCCTTTTTTATTACCATCAAAATTTCATGCTCTTTGTGCTTTGAATTTTGCCCTTTGTGGTTTCGCTTTCTCCTGATTTTCTCACCGCCTTTCCGGCAAAAAAATCAGTTATCTTTAGTCAAACCATTCAACATCTGTAAAACTTACTACTTGAAAAAAGCAATTGCATTCATTGTTATAACAATCCTTTTTCAGCAACTGCAGGCACAACAACTCCATTACATTTTTCAGAATGGAGAAAACGGTTACCAGTGTTTCCGGATACCGGCTATCATCACCACAAACAATGCTACTGTACTGGCATTTGCTGAAGCAAGAAAAAACAATTGCAGCGATGCTGGTGATATTGATCTTGTAGTAAAACGTTCAACCGACAATGGTAAAACATGGAGCAAACTGCAGGTTGTTTGGAGCGATGGAGAAAACACCTGCGGCAACCCCGCCCCTGTTGTTGATCAACGTACCGGAAACATCTTTCTGCTTTCAACATGGAATCTCGGCACAGATCATGAAAGCGACATCATCAATCAAAAATCAAAAGACACAAGAAGGATCTTTTTACTTTCATCAACTGATGATGGTATAAACTGGTCTTCGCCAAAAGAAATTACAAAAGATGTAAAGCAGGATGACTGGACATGGTATGCAACCGGTCCTGTGAATGGAATTCAGATCAGAAAAGGTAGATACAAAAACAGACTTGTTATACCCTGCGATCATATTGAAGCTGCAACAAAAAAATATTTTTCGCATATTATTTATTCGGATGATGGCGGTAACAACTGGAAACTGGGCGGCAGCACTCCGCAGGATAAAGTAAACGAATGCACTGTTGCAGAACTGCCCGGCAAAACTCTTATGCTGAATATGCGTAACTACAGCGGCAATAAACTGCGGCAGGTTTCACTGAGCAAGGACGGCGGAATTACATGGACCAATTTAAAAGCAGATACTGCATTACCCGAACCCATTTGCCAGGGAAGTTTATTATGGTACAGTTTCCCTAAACAAAAATCATTTCTTGCCTTTTCAAATCCCGATAATAAAACAGGACGAACAAATATGACAATCAAAATCAGTTACAACAAAGGCAGGTCCTGGTTTATTAAAAAAGTGCTGTACAACGGTCCTTCAGCCTACTCTAATCTTGTGGTAATGCCAAACGGTAATTTGGGCTGTTTGTTTGAAGCAGGTTTGAAATCGCCTTATGAAGGAATTGTGTTTGAAGAAATTGATACAGGTAACTAATTAAAAAATCTGTTATCAAGTCATTAATAACTTTTTCAACTCAGCAGTTGGTTGATTTGCATCATTTCATTTAGTTTTGACTCTTCTCTATGCTACTCAAACTTTCCATAAAGAATTTTGCAATCATTGATGAATTGCAGGTGTCCTTTCAACCGGGTCTTGATGTGATTACAGGTGAAACCGGCGCTGGCAAATCCATTTTACTCGGGGCACTTGGCCTGGTACTTGGCAACAGGGCCGAAAGCAATGTGTTACTGAATAAAGAAAAGAAATGTATTGTTGAAGTAAGCTTTCGTGCAGAACAACACCAAAAAGTAAATGAATGGTTACAGCAGCAGGAAATGGATGAAGAAGAGGAATTGATTTTAAGAAGAGAGATTGCACCCAATGGAAAATCAAGAGCGTTTATTAATGATACACCTGTTAACTTAACGCAACTCAAAGAACTCACTTCTCTCCTGGTTGATCTGCATCAGCAATTCGACACGCTTGAACTGGGTGAAGAAAGTTTTCAGCGTGAGGTACTTGATGCACTGTCGGGATGCACTAAAGAAGTAGCACAATACCACAGCCGTTTTCTCCAATTCAGTAAAATACAGAAAGAGCTGCAGCAGCTGAAAGATCAGCAATTGCAGGCAAAGAAAGAACAGGATTACAAACAGTTTTTGCTGAATGAACTTACGGATGCTTCTTTCAAAGAAGACGAACTGGAACAACTCGACCAGGAATTACAATTGCTGAATAATGCCGGCGCCATTTCAACTGTACTTACTGATGCTGTACAGTTTTTAAAAGATGGAGATACGCCGGTAGTGCAACAGTTAAAATCAGTTTTACAACGTTTACTGCATTACAAAGATGTACGCAAAGATTTTGCTGATATTACCAGCCGTTTACAATCGGCACAAATTGAATTAAGCGATATTGCTTCTGAACTTGATCACCTGAAGAACAGTATCAGCATTGATGAAGCCAGGATGCAGCAGATCAGTGAACGGCTGGAGTTGGGTTACAAACTCCAGAAAAAACATGGTATGCAATCAACCAATGAATTGCTTCTGCTGCAGCAAAAGCTGGAAGAAGAAGTTCAGGTTGTATTTAACATGGAACAGAGTATTGCTGCAAAAGAAAAAGAAGTACATCAATTAAAACAGGAACTTGAAAAAGAAGCTGAAGCCATTCATCAGAAAAGAAAAAAACAGTCGTTGCCTTTCACTGACAAAGTAAACGAGTTACTCAATCGTGTGGGCATGCCCAATGCACAATTGAAAGTTGAACTGAAAGAAACAGCACTGAATGGTTTTGGCAAAAACGAAACCAGCTTTTTATTTGATGCCAATAAGAGTAATCGTTTTGAACCCATCAGTAAAGTTGCAAGTGGCGGAGAATTAAGCAGGCTTATGTTATGCATCAAATCGCTCGTTGCAGAAAGTATTGAATTACCAACGATGATTTTTGATGAAATAGACAGCGGCATCAGCGGTGAAGCAGCACGACAGGTTGGCATTCTGTTAAAAGAACTTTCACGCAATCACCAGGTGATTACGATTACACACCTGCCGCAGATTGCAGCAAAAGCCTCTGCACATTATTTTGTATATAAAGAAGAAAACCATGCACAGGTGCGTACAAAAATACGGTTGCTGAAACAGGATGAACAGGTTGAAGCCATTGCCAAAATGCTGAGTGGGGAAAAAATAACTGAATCATCCCTGGTTACTGCAAGAGAAATGGTGAACAGTTAATGTGCAGATGAATACATTCCATTGATGAGCCAACTATCGGAATCGAACCGACGACCCTTTCATTACGAATGAAATGCTCTGCCAGCTGAGCTAAGTTGGCCTGACAGAAAAATCAATTCAAATTTAAATCAAAAAAAGATTTTCTTTTTTTACTGTATGGCATTGTTGAGTGCATATTCCACACCACGCAGTTCTGCCAAGCCTCTTAACCTGCCTATTGCTGAATAACCCGGGTAGGTTGTCTTCGTAAGATCATCCAGCATCTGGTGTCCGTGATCGGGACGCATGGGTAGAGAAATTCTTCTCCTGCGCTGAATAAGTAAAACTTCCCTGATCACTTCATACATGTTTGTATCACCAGCTAAATGATCGGCTTCAAAGAAATTACCATCGTCATCACGCTTTGTATTACGGAGATGCAGAAAATGAACATGATCTGCAAAACGATGCAGCATCTTCGGAATATCATTATCAGCCCTTGCACCAAACGAACCTGTACAAAAGCACAACCCATTGGCTGGCGATGGAACTGCAGCCAGCATATCAGCAGCATCCTGTTCTGTACTCATAATTCTCGGAAGTCCTAAAACTGTATATGGAGGATCGTCGGGATGAATCGCCATCTTTACACCACATTCTTCAGCAACCGGAATCACTTCACGTAAAAAATCAAACAAATGTTTTTTGAGTTGATTCCTGTCAATGCCTTCATACGATTTCAATGCACTTAAAACCTGTTCTGCGGTAAATGCATCATCACTTCCCGGTAATCCAAGCAAACAGTTTCTGAAAATACTTTCTTTCTTTTCTTCACTCATGGATGCAAACTTCGCCTTTGCCTGATCAATTTCTGTCTGTGAAAAATCATTCCCGGCGCCGGGTCGTTGCAGCAGCATTAAATCGAAGATCACAAAATCAAGACGGTTGAAATAAAGTGCACGGCTGCCATCAGTCATTTCAAAGTTTACATCAGTACGTAACCAGTCAAGTACAGGCATGAAATTATAAGTAATCACTTTCAACCCGCATGCAGCCACATTGCGCAAACTCTGTTTATAGTTTTCGATATGCAACTTATAATCGCCCCGTTGCTTTTTAATATCATCGCTTACAGGAAGGCTTTCAATTACAGTCCACGTCATACCTGCGTTCTCAATCAGCTTCTTCCGCTTTTCAATTTCTTCAACAGTCCAAACCTCACCAACCGGAATCTGGTGTAATGCAGTTACAACACCTTCACAACCTGCCTGGCGTATATCAGACAAACTCACTTTATCATGCGGACCATACCAGCGCATAGTTTGATGCATTAAATAATCACTCATAACACTTATTAATTAATTGATTGTTTGATAAAACACAAACTTAACACTTCTTGCTCTTTTATTACCAGTAAAAATAATTACACGAATTGATAAAGGTGTCAGACATGTAATCAATACATATCATTCACTTTCTTCAATTCGTGTAATCCACATTATCTGCCGCATTCTGTTTCTTACATCACTTATAACTCATCGTTCATTACTCACATCAGTTTTTCCAGATATGCTCAATCTGCTCCAGAGTTTTTCCTTTTGTTTCAGGAACCATCTTCCATACAAACCATGCCGATAATACACTCATTACACCATACAGGCAATAAGTAAATGGTATGCTGAATGCTTCAAGCGACGGGAAGGTAGCCGACACAACAAAGTTTGCAATCCATTGTGCTGCCACTGCTATTGCAACTGCTCTGCCACGGATGGCGTTGGGGAAAATTTCAGAAATGAGTACCCAGCAAATTGGCCCCCACGACATCATAAAGGATGCTGAATAAATAATGATGAATACCAGCGTTGAAATACCAATCAGTTTAAAAAATGCCAGTAAGCCAATAGCAAACATTCCCACAGCCATACCAAATGAACCGATGATGAGCAAAGGCTTCCGTCCGAATTTATCTACAGTAAAAATGGCAACGAGTGTAAACACAATATTCACAAATCCCATGATAACGGTTTGATACATGGCTGCATCATTTCCAAAACCAAGTCCTTTAAAAATGGTTGGCGCATAATACAACACCACATTAATACCAACCACCTGCTGAAATACAGACAATAAAATTCCGATGATAATCACCTTCCAGCCGAAAGCAGAAACCTTTTCAACTTTTTCATGAATGGTTTCTTTAATTTCTTTCAGAATAGCGAGTGCAGTTTCCTTACCGTTTATTTTTGAAAGTACATAAAGACTTTTTTCCTCATTACCGGTCAATACAAGATAACGTGGTGTTTCAGGTACAAAAAACAGCAAGATGCAGAACAAAACAGCAGGATATGCATTTGACAGAAACATAAGCCTCCAGCCTGTTGTATCAATCCATTCCTGCGACTGACCTTTTGCAATAAAGTAATTTACAAAATATACAACCAGCATACCAAAGATGATGGCGAACTGATTCCATGAAACCAGTTTACCACGGATGTTGGCCGGTGCAATTTCAGCAATATACATGGGGCAGATTGCTGAAGCTAAACCTACACCAATACCACCGACAATACGATAGAAGTTGAATACAAACAATACAGTTACAGAAGAACTGTTTGTAAAAAATACAGATTCAGGATAGGCAGCACCTACTGATGCCACAACAAAAAGTATGGCAGCCACCAGCAATGATTTCTTTCTGCCAAGTTTTGTTGCAAGTACGCCCGAAAGAATACCACCGATAATACAACCGATCAATGCACTTGATACTGTTGCACCATGATAAAAAGTAGCCGCACTTCCATAAGTTGCTTCATCTAAATGAAAGTACATTTTTAACGAATCAACAGCGCCTGAAATAACTGCTGTATCGTAACCAAATAACAAACCGCCTAATGTGGCTACCAATGTTAATAAGAAAACATATAACGGATTTCCTTTTGAACCAACAATGCTTGTTTCGTTTGTTGTGCTTGGGATAAATGCCATGAGTGATAATTTTTAGTTTGGGGATCAAATCGGTTATAAAAAAAACCGCCGTCAGGGCATATGGCCACTGACGGGGTTTTTATTCACTATAAAAAACAATTAAATAAACCTGTTGATGATGTTTTCATAGTATTCCTGTTTTCCGCTTACAACTTTTGGTTCACCATTTTCAACAGCAAAAGCACGCAGATCTTCAAGTGTTAATTTACCTTCTTCAAATTCTTTTCCTTTTCCACTGTCGAAGGAAGCATAGCGTTCAGCACGAAGTTTTTTGTATTCAGATTTCTGAAGTACATCATCTGCAACAATCAATGCCCTTGCGAATGTATCCATACCACCAATATGTGCATAAAACAGATCTTCCATATCAGTAGAGTTACGGCGGATCTTCGCATCAAAGTTGATACCGCCACCTTTAAAGCCACCGCCTTCAAGAATGATCAGCATTGCCTCGGCCAGTTCGTTGATGTTGTTGGGGAACTGATCTGTATCCCATCCGTTCTGGTAATCGCCACGGTTGGCATCCATTGAACCAAGTAATCCTGCATCAACAGCTACCTGCAGTTCGTGCTGGAATGTGTGACCAGCCAGCGTTGCGTGGTTTACTTCAATGTTGAGTTTAAAATCATCCATCAAACCATACTGGCGGAGGAAACCGATCACAGTTTCACAATCATAATCGTATTGATGTTTGCTTGGCTCACATGGTTTGGGCTCAATAAAGAAGGTTCCTTTAAAGCCATTCTTTCTTGCATAATCTTTTGCAGCATGCAGGAATTTTGCAAGATGTTCTTTTTCACGTTTCATGTTGGTGTTGAGCAGACTCATATAACCTTCTCTTCCACCCCAGAACACATAGTTTTCGCCACCCAGTGCAATCGTTGCATCAAGTGCTGCTTTTACCTGTGCAGCACCGTGAGTGAGCACATGAAAATCAGGATTGGTGGAAGCACCATTCATATAACGGCGGTTAGAGAACAGATTGGCTGTGCCCCACAACAGTTTGATTCCGCTTGCTTTTTGCTTTTCGGCAAGATAAGCTGTTAATGCCTGGAGACGTTTGTCATTATCATTTACATCATTTGTGTAATCAACCACATCCACATCATGAAAACAATAAAACGGCAGACTCAGTTTCGTCATAAATTCAAAAGCTGCATCTGCTTTATCCTTTGCCCTTTCAACAGGGTCAGATTTTTCGCTCCATGGAAACAGATGAGTAGGCTCACCAAACGGATCAGCACCGCTGCCGCAGAAGCTGTGCCAGTAAGCACATGCAAAGCGAAACCAGTCTTTCATTGGTTTACCTGCCACAATCCTGTTTTCATCGTACCAGCGAAATGCCAGAGGGTTGTCTGTTCCGGTTCCTTCAAACTTGATTTGAGGAATGCCCTTGAAGAATTCTTTTTGTCCTGTAATTACTGTCATAATTTTCAGTTTTATCCCTGAGGGTTATTCAGGGTGATTGTTTATACTAAGGTTTTCTATTGCAAAGTTTTCACCAGCAGTTCTCTCCACTGATGATATAATTCATCGTATTGCTGTAACCCTTTTCCAGGTTCAACTTTTGTAAGTGATTTAAATTGTGTGAATGCTTCTTTAGCGGTTGCATACACACCAGCACCAATGCCTGCACCCAATGCAGCGCCAACACTTCCATCACAATTATAAAGTTCAACAGGAATATTCAACGTGTTAACAAAACTTTCAGTAAACACATTGCTTAAAAACATATTGGCTTTTCCTGCACGGATGATAGCAGGACTCATTTTGTTTTCACGCATAATATCCAGGCCATAACGGAATGCAAAAGCAATTCCTTCCTGTGCAGCCCTGTACAAATGAGCAGTGTTATGAATATTCAGATCAAGATTCTGGATATGTGCGCCTGCCATTTTATTTTCCAGCATACGCTCTGCGCCATTACCGAACGGAAGCACAAACAAACCATTGCTGCCAACTGAAACAGTTGATGCTGCATCGTTCATTTGCTGGTAGGATGGATTACCTGTTGAATTTTTCATCCAGCGGTTTAAAATACCTGTGCCGTTAATGCAAAGCAATACTCCCAAACGCTTTTGTGTTTGTGTATAGTTTACATGCGCAAATGTATTGATGCGTGATAAGGGGTCGAATGTTAACTCATCACTCACACCGTAAATCACACCACTTGTTCCTGCTGTTGCTGCCACCTCTCCTGCCTCAAGCACATTTAATGATAAAGCATTGTTTGGCTGATCGCCTGCTTTATAGGTAACTGGAATACCTGCAGTTAATGAAAGTGAATCAGCAACAACAGCACTGAGTTGCCCGTGATCAGAAAACACATCTTTAATTTCAGGAATCAGCGATTTACTGAAACCATAATAATTAAACACATCTTCTGATAATTCATTCTTTACAAAATCCCAGAACACACCTTCCGATAAAGAAGAAATGCTTGTTGTGGTACTACCAGTAAACTTCAAAGCAATGTAATCGCCGGGAAGCATGATCTTATCAATCTTTGCATAAAGCTCCGGCTCGTTTTGTTTAACCCATGCCAGTTTACTTGCAGTAAAGTTGCCGGGCGAATTCAATAAATGCTGCAGGCAGCAGGAAGGGCCTATTTCATCAAAAGCTTTGTTACCGATTTCTACTGCACGGCTATCGCACCAGATAATACTGTCTCTTAACACTTCCCCGCTTTTATCCACTGCAACCAATCCATGCATCTGGTATGAAATACCAATTGCACCAATATCTTTCGGGTTGAATTTTTTTGTGGCATTGGCTTTAAGAATGGCCTGCTGCACATGTTCCCACCACATATCGGGTGATTGTTCTGCCCAGCCTGATTGTTTGGAAATAATTTCAGATTCAGTTTCCGGGTAAGAAACCGATACTATACTTTGCTGCGTTTGTGCATCTACAACAGAAGCCTTGATGGATGAAGTTCCTACGTCTATTCCTAATAAAAGCATATGGCCAAACAATTTAGTAGTCAAAGTTGATAACAATATCAAACTGCTTCAACTGCAATTTTTCTTAAAAAATCCGTTATTTTATCAATTTATTGCGATTTTTATCTCTTTTTGTGAGAAAATAGCAATTATTCAGTTTTATGCGAACCCTTATTCAAAAAGTTCATTTAGAGAATCAGCAGTCATTTGCCTGCCGGGAATACCGTACCCCTGCTTTTGAAACCAACTGGCATAAACATGATGAATATGAGTTGATCCTGATAACAAAAGGCAACGGAACATTGCTGATGGGTGATTACGTAGGTGAATACAAAGAAGGTGATGTTTATTTTTTAGCAGGCAACCTTCCGCACTGGTTCAGAAAACAACATGCAAAAATGATTTCCTGTGCAATTGTTGTTCACTTCAGGAAAGAAATCTTCGGTGATAAATTTCTTGCAATGCCCGAATTAAAAAACATCAGTAATCTTCTTACCAAAACAAACGGCATCCAACTGCAGGATAACCTGAAAACAAAAATTGAAACACTGATAAATACATTTGACAGCAGGCAGTCTTTTTCCAAAGTTCAGCAATTATTATCCTGTCTTCATGAAATCAGCATTTCCAAACAATATGTTATTCATACCAGTAATTTCACAAACACTGAAGAACAAATAAATCCGGGAATTGAAATCATTTTTGACTACTCATTCAAAAATTACCTCCACCCCATTACTTTAAATCAGATTGCGGAAGTAGCCAACATGAGCATTCCTACATTCTGCCGCTTTTTTAAAAAGAATATCAAAAAAACATATTTTGATTTTCTCCAGGAATTACGGATAGCACATGCCTGCAAGCTTTTAACCAGTACAAATATGCCAGTGATTGAAATTTGCTATGAAAGCGGTTTCAACAGTTGGGCTCATTTCAGTAAAAAATTCAAAGAGCTAAAAAAATTCACACCATCTAAATACAGGACAGAATTCAGTAAAATGGATTGATTCACTTCAAAAAATATCAACCTTTTTTTTAAAAAGGGAGGGGAGAATGAGAACATCCCCCCATTTTTTGATTCGACCCTAAACAAACTAACACGATTAATCAGTTCCGTTATAAATAATTTTGTTTTATCATCACTGCCATCACCACTTCCTGTTCAATGAAGCCAGAATATTACTTAGTCTGAATTTCTATTATTCCATCTTTTAAAAGAGGTGAAGTTGCTTTTAACCTGATACTTCCTTTCTTTCCTTTCAATGAACGCACAATGACTAAAGCATAACCAAAATATGCATCCCGGGTCTTTGATGAAAAAGAAACAAGACAAGCAGGATCGCCATTATCAGTTGCAACTATTTCTCCCGCACCTTCAATGCTGAATGAAATTGTATTATTTGCATCAGGAACTGTAAGCCCGTTTTTGTCAGTTACTTTTACAGTAATAAAACATAAATCATCTCCATCAGCATTAATAGTTTTCCTGTCAGCCAATAAAGTGAGCTCAGATGAAACACCTGTTGTCTGCATAACTTGTTCGGCCCATTTTTTTCCATTCTTATAGGCAATGGCTTTAAGAGTACCTGGTTCATATTTTACTTCATCCCAGCGCAACCGGTATTCATACGCTCCTTTTTTCTTTTTACCAAGTGATTGGCCATTTAAGAAAAGTTCAACTTCTTCACCGGAAGTAAAAATATGCACAGGTGTAATTTGTCCTGCTCTGTTTGGCCAGTTCCAATGCGGTAAAATATGCAGCATAGGCAATTCCGGACGCCAGCGTGATTGATATAAATAAAACCGATCTTTCTTAAACCCGGCTAAATCAATGATTCCTGAATAAGAACTTCGTGCCGAATAATAAGGAGTTGGTTCGCCAAGATAATCCCAACCACTCCACACAAATTCACCTGCAACAAACGGGTGCTTATCCTGCGACGCAAAAACCTTATCGGGCGATGCCCCGAATTGTGCAGTATAAAGTTCGTACGCACTCACATACTTATTTACCGGATCACCTCCTGTTGAATCGCTTACGGGTGCGCTGTTACCACTTGTTGTCGGAAAAATATATGAACCTCGTGTGCTGAGAGCTGAGGCAGTTTCACTGCTCACAATTAATTTACCCGGAAATTTTTCATGAAATGCCGGATACAGTGGTGTTGTTCTGATTCCGTTCAAATGAGCATACGCTGGTGCATCACGAATTCCTTCGCCCTGGTAATTCAAACTGATTATATCCATTACCGCAGGAAAAGGCATCGTTGGTTTTGCATAGTTCATAGATGCAGTTGCCGGTCGTGTATGATCTTCTTCTTTCACAATATCATATATCCGCTTTGATATAATTGCACCTGTATCAGCCGTGTATTGTTCTCCCACTTCATTCCCATAACTCCATGCAATGATGGATGGATGATTCCTGTCTCTTCGTATAAATGATCTTGTATCGGCTTCATACCAATCTTTAAAGATCAAATGAAAATCGAGTGGTGTTTTTTTCCGCTCCCAGCTATCAAATATTTCATCAATAACAAGAAAGCCCATTTTATCTGTTAAGTCTAAAAGTTCCGGTGCAGGAGGATTATGAGCCAGGCGAATGGCATTACAACCCAATTCTTTTAACATCTCTAACTGCCTTTCAGCAGCACGTATATTAAATGCAGCACCAATTGCTCCTAAATCATGATGTTGATTTACACCTTGCATACGTACCGGCCGACCATTAACCAGCAAACCTTTTACCGGATCAAAGACTAAAGAACGGATTCCAAAACGGGTTTCATATTCATCAACCACAACTCCGTTTACGTACAACTTTGTAACAGCAGCATAAAGGTTTGGTTTTTGTGCAGGTGGAGGTCCCCACAACAATGGATTTTTTACCTGTACTGAATTATTAATTTTCAGTTCCTGCCCGGCATTTGCTTTGATTATTTTCTGAGGAAAAACAGCTACTCTGTTACCTTTTCGTTTCAATCCATTATCCAGCAAATAAATTTCTGTGATTACTTTAATTGTTTTTTCACTGGTTGATTTATTTTCTATCTGAACAGCAAGATCAACAGTTGCTGATGTTGCTGAAATATTCTTTGTAGTAATGAAGCTACCCCAATGTTTTACCTGTACAGGATTTACTTTTGTAAGCCATACATTGCGGTAAAGACCAGCTCCGGGATACCATCGTGCTGAATTGGTTGGATTGTCAATTCTTATTGCCAGCTGGTTATCTTTTCCCGGTTTGATAAATGGTGTAAGATCGAGACGAAAAGAGTTGTAGCCGTAAGGCCATCCGCCAACAAGGTTACCATTACACCAAACAATGGCATACGACATTGCACCATCTATTTCCAGGTAAATATTTTTCCCTTTATCAGAAACTGGGATATCTATTTTTCTGCGGTACCAACCAACTCCCTGGATTGGCAGGCGACCCATTCCTCCTCCCACTATTGCATTTTCCTCTTTGTAAAACGGTCCGTTAATAGCCCAGTCGTGGGGAAGATTTACTGTCTCCCACTTACTGTCGTCAAATTTATTTTGAACATAAGAAACATCAGCACCCGGGTTACCTGCAGGGCGCAGGTAATGTTTTGCAGGGTCTGAAATAAATTCATTGGCAGAAGGTAAAATCCATGTTTTCAGAACAGTATCCGCTGTTTCTGTTTTAACTCCTTCAGTAGGTTTTGTATCTGCGATTACATTATCATTCCTGTCGGTAACAACAGGGCGTATATCATACATTAAGTTCTTGGCACCGGCAGGATCGCCTTTGCAAAAAAACCAATGATGATTGATAGAAATCTTTTCCCGTACAGGTTGAGAACAAATTGCAGCAGGAAGAAGAAATCCTGTACTAATAAAAAGGTATAAAAGAAATTTAGCGCTCATGAAAGAAATCAAACTGATTTTTTATTTACAAGTGAGCAGTACATGCAGCGTTTTACAAAGATTTTCCGGTAAGACAATAAGCATATCGTCTTACCGGAAAATTTATATTTAGTGGTATTTCAATGTTCAGAAAATTATTGTCCTTTGAAAGCATTCACTACACCTGTATAAGCCTGCTTTCTTCCGTAATTTGAATTGTATAACAGTGGAAAATCCTTTCCGCTATTGTACAACCAGCTTGTATTATCTGTTACACCCCACACCGTAATTCCATACTGCTGTGCTTTTGGAATATTTTTGAGATAAGATGCAATTACATAATTATACATCTTTGCCTGGTAATTTTCTTCCATTGCCGTTAAAGAATACGTTGCTACTGCATTTGGATTCATTCTTACATCCATTTCAGACACATGAATTTTCAAACCTGTTGCAGCCAGTTTTATAAACATCTGGTCAATACCATCATAGCTGGTATTTCTTGTGATGTGCAACTGCGTGCCAATACCATCAACTTTTGCACCACGGGTTTTCAGTTCAGTAACCATTTTAATTAATGAATCTAATTTAACGGGTTTTGATTCCAGGTTATAATCGTTGATAAACAGCAATGCAGTTGGGTCGGCAGCTTCAGCATATTTGAATGCTTTGTACGCATAATCTCTTCCCAGGTAGTTGCTCCACACAAACCAATCGGTTGTTGTACTTGATGGAGCAGGGCTATTTGTATTGTTACGCAGATTACCATTATCATCCAGCAACTCATTAATTACATCCCATGCTTTTACTTTTGTTTTGTAACGGTTTACCATTGTTGTGATGTAATTACCCAGTATAGCATCCAGCTTGGCGGCAACTGCTGCCCCTGTAGGAACTGTTATTACTTCTTTTACACTTACATCATCAATATAATATGTGTTGGCAACCTGTCCCATATCAAACAAAAACGTAGTGGAAGAAAGGCTTGCAGTAATCGTCCAGGATATGAGTTGATAAGTTGTACCAATTGTTTGGTCGCCCTGGTATTGAGCACTGGTAGGGCCTGTTGATAAGCGGATAGAGCCTCCACCTGTAGCTGCTTTTACATAATAAGAAATCACATACTGTTTGCCTGGCGTGGTAGCAAATGCTGCACTTGACACCTGCACCCTCCATTGACTACCCGGCCATGCAGTTGGGTTCACAACTTTCATACAGGTAGTTCCTGTTCTGAATTCACCTGCTACAGAACTTGCAGTAATAGTAGCTCCGTTGCTGTTAAAAACAGACCAGTTGCTTATACCTCCAGCTTCAAAACCAGGGTTTGTAGCCAATTCTACAGCCGCAGGAACAGTTAGCCCGGAGGAATCTTTAATATAAGTAGCATTTTGTTGTGAATGCCAGCCTAATGTATGTCCGAAAATATCCATTGAACCAACCGCAGTTACCAGTGCATCTGTATTGGTAAAATTCATCACCCCGGTGTTGCCAACAATGGATGAATGTTTCATTAAATTACCAAAAGTAACCCTGTCGAAATCTCTTTTCACAATAGCTGAGTAAGCAGCATTGGAAACCATGGCAGGATAATCAATGGCCACACCAACAGGAATATCGGCTGCATCTTTCAATACAGTTGCCGTATCGGTATAGTTACCGGTATTTAAAATACCTGTTTCTTTCATTTTGGTACATGAAGAGTAAACCAACATCAGAAAGACTGCAGGCAACAAAGTTTTTATTCTAATTTTTTTCATTTTTTCAGATTTAATGTTTTCTACAATGGAATATTAATAACCCGGATTTTGATATTTAGCTTTATCAGGATCATTCATTGCATTCAACTGGCTTTGCGGTATTGGCCGCAGGTTGTGAAATGCCTGCACTTTTGGTGCAGCAACCAGGTTACGGTTCCTGTTTTTTACATATTCTACCAACAGGTTCCTGCACGCTAAATCGGGCCAGCGCAAACTTTCGCCACAAAGCTCTCTTGAGCGTTCAGTCATGATAAAATCAACTGTCATATCCGAATTTGTAATATTTGTCATTACAGCTTCTCTTTGCGCCAACAGCGTTAGGTTAGATGCTAAACTTGCCCTGTACGCAGCCCTTTTCCGAAGCACTTTTACTAAAGTCAATGCATCTCCAGGTCGTCCATCTAATATGGCAGCTTCGGCTGCTAATAAATATACTTCCGATAATTTAGACACAACATACGGACGACCGGATGCATCGTTAGGAACGGCTCTTTTTGTATCGTCATACTTTTTAAGAGAAGGATATAATTGTATGGCGGGACGAGACACTAAATAAAACTGTGTAGGATCAATAATCCTGTATTTTTTTGTACCCAATGCCCGTAATGAATCACCATAAGCTTTACTGGGCACAAGATAATAAGCAGTATCGCCTGTATTAATACCGGAAGCTGCCGCATTGTTGTTAGTAGCTAACCATACAACTCTGAACGTATTATCGTACCTGCTGTCGTTTATTTTATCAGCAAATGCAGAATCATACAACCAGGGGTTGGGGCAAAGCTGGCGTAACGGACGCATGTATTGTATCACCCTGTCGCAAGGGAATGCACCGTTGATTGATACGTTATTCTGATAGTTGGCATTGTACCAGTTACACGACATATTGGCTTTACCGGAAAATTCATTACTAACATCATTTGTTTCGTTATCAAACGGGCTGCCTTGTATTCTTTCAACTGAATACAAAATTTCGGCATTGTAATCATTTCCTTCTTTATGTATATCTGCATAATCGGTTAACAAAGCAGTACCTAAAGCAGCCTGGTTGTCAATTACATACTTGGCAGCATCCCATGCGCTTTTAAAATCGCCTGTTTGTTTTACTGAACTATATCCCCTGAATAAATATGCTTTAGCTAAAAGATGATACGCAGCAGATTTGTATGCATAAAATCCTCCGTTTGCCGGGCGTTTAGTCGGTAAATTTTGCGTAGCGTAAGTAAAGTCGTCAATAATTAACTGATAATTCTTTTTCAACAAATCGGGAACCAGCCTGTTAAATCCCTGGAAAGGTTTTTGATTAAATGCTAAATCCCCACTTCCCAAATCTAAGGGCACAGCACCAAATTGCTGTACTAATATGAAATAATAAAAGGCTCTGAAGAAATGTGCTTCCGCAATTATGGTTGCTTTGGCGGCAGCATCCATTTGTACATCCGGCGCAAATTCAATTACAGCATTTGCCAGATTGATATTATTAAAACTCCTGTTCCACGGCGTTAAAATATCGCCATTGCTGCTGTTTAAATTATAAGCACCGCAATCCAATCCGCTGCTGGCTCCCTGGTCACCTAAAGACCATTCGTCAGTACCGGAATTGGTGGTATTAAGTGCTCCATTAGGGCCATACATATAACGCATACCCGAATACAGTGCTACAACTGAAGTTTGTAACCCGGCAGGGGTTTTAAGATATTCAGTTGTAAAAACCGTATAAGGTTTTTCAATCAGCTTTTTTTGACAACTGTTGACAAAAAGCAGTATGCTGAAACTGAGCATAGCTACTGTTATTTTAGAAAATATTTTTTTCATATACGATGAAGTTATTTTGTTAGAATGTTACATTAAACCCTACGTTAAATGAACGGGTTGGAGGAGTAGAAAGCCCGATAGTTAAAGCTCTGCCTGACAGGTTGCCGGGATTTTGAATACCCTGGTTACCTGTACCTGTAGCTTCGGGATCAACACCACCAATCTGCATATAAGGCGAGTACAATACAAATGGATTTTGTATGGCAATATATGCCCTGAAATTCTGCATTCTCAGTTTACTTAATACAGCAGGAGAAAATGTATAGCCCAAATTAATACTGCGCATTTTTATAAAACTGGCATCATAATAACCCAACGTTGTTCCATCGGTAGTAATAGGCCGTGAACGTGATGTAAAGTTGGCTATTGGAAAATCATTGGTAGGATTCGTAGGTGTCCAGTAATTTGTTTTAATCGCATTTCTCACACCATCAGTAAGATTGGTATAATTTGCAAAAGGCTGATGCAACTGGCTCACTAATAACCCACCAAAGCGTGCATACATTACAAATGAAAAATCAAATCCTTTAAATGTAAAGCGGTTGGTTAAACCTCCCTGTATTTTAGCTTGTCCGCTTCCGATAATTTTCTGATCGTTGTTCGGATCAATTTTTCCATCGCCATTTACATCTTCTAATTTAATATCGCCCGGCTGGTTACCGAACCTGGCAGCTTCAGCAGCTTCGTTCAATTGCCAAATGCCGAGTTTATTATAATCATAAATTGCACTTAATGGTTCTCCTAAGAACAACTGGCTGGCAATGTTTTTGGTAAATCCATCTGTTAACTTCAATAACTTGTTTCTGTTACCAAAAAGGTTTAAATCTGTACTCCACGTAAAGCCATTATTCAACTTAACATTCACCGTACTGATTGTAAACTCAAGCCCTTTGTTTTCCATATCACCAATATTGGTTGTATAGCTGCCATTTACACCAGATGTAACAGGCAATACAATACCATACAGAATGTTATTGGTAGTTGATTTGTACCATTCAAACGAACCGGAGATGCGGTTATTCAAAAAGCTGAAATCCAAACCTGCATTGATGGTTTTGGTATATTCCCAATCCAGATCCGGGTTAGGTAATGTTACCAGGTTATAACCGGTTACAATGGTAGCAGGCCCGTAATTATAACGGATGGTACCTCCGGGAGCTGACGGTGATGAATAACCATTATAGTTATAAGGTGATACAAGACCTAAAGAAGCATAAGGGCTGATGGATTGGTTGGAAGTTTGTCCTAAACCAAAACGCAATTTCAGATTATTAAGAAAAGTGAACTTCTGCATAAACTTTTCATTGCTGATATTCCATCCAAAAGAAACGGCAGGATATTGCTTGTATTTATTACCCGGTGCCAGACGTGAAGATCCATCAATACGGCCTGTAAGCGTTACTAAATACTTATCATCATATCCATAATTAAGCCTCATCATATAGGATTCCAATGCATAAGAAACTTCCGAACCGCTAACAACCGGTTTACTGCTGTTGGAGGCATTGGCTTGTCCGAGATTATAAAACTGGATAAAATCTTCATCAATGGAATCTTTACTTACAAAAGTATTGTGGCTATGATCTTCCTGGAAACTGTATAAACCTGTTGCAGTAAATTTATGCTTACCAATTGTTTTATCGTAAGTAAGAATGTTTTCCAGTGTATAACCCCACCCTTCAGCATTATTTACACTTGCAGTGTTGCCTTTTTTGGGCCTGAAATAACTTGGCGATAAAGCCTTGTCTGATTTTTGAAACTGATCATTTTCCTGCTGGCGGTAATCCAAACCTACATTCAAACGGTATTTTAAACCGGTAATAATCTGGTACTCGGCATATAAAGTATTAAATGTGCGTAAGCGACGTACTTTATCAATCCACTGACCATTATTATTTTTTAAGAAAAGCGGGCTGTACTGGCTCACACGGTCGGTTGTATTTCCAGTTGGCGACAATACGATATTCCCAACAGAATCATACGGAGCCATCAACGGGCTTAAGGTAACGATGGGAAACATAGGATTGTTAAACTGTGAACCATTGGTAAGGCTCAAACTGTTCATTGTATTTAAACCAACTTTTAGTTTTTTGCCCACTTTGGTATCAATAGTTGCACGCAATGTAAAACGGCCAAAATCCTGACCAGGCAACACGGTGGTTTCTTTGTAATATCCACCACCTAATGAAAATGTACTTCCACCGGTTGAACCACCCGAAACAGAAAGGTTATGATCGGTTACAAAACCATCTTTATACATTAAGTCCTGCCAATCGGTTGAAACACCTTTTGTTTTTGCAATAAGTTCTTCAGCCATGTACGGAGCACTGGCATTATTACCCAAGTCCCGCATGGCAACATATTCCTGTGCATTAAATACATCATACCTTCTGCTTACTTTAGTAATACCGTAATATCCATTGTAAGAAAGTTTTGCTTCTCCTGGTTTACCTTTTTTTGTAGTGATAAGAATAACACCATTCGATCCCCTTGAACCGTAAATAGCAGTAGCCGAAGCATCTTTTAAGATGTCAACTGAGGCAACTTCATCCGGGTTAATATCATTCAAATTTCCACCTTCAAACGGAATTCCATCCAGGATAATGAGCGGATCGTTTGAACCATTGATTGTTCTTTCACCACGGATACGGATAACCGCTCCTGCACCTGGTTTTGTGCCCACACGCTGCACTTCAAGACCTGCAGCCCTTCCCTGCAACGCCTGCTGCAGATTTGCCACTGGAACTTCTCTCAAAGCTTTTTCGCCAACAGAAACAACAGCTCCTGTTACATCTTTTTTACGCTGAGTACCGTAACCAACAACCACTACTTCACCTAACGACTTATCAACTGATTCAAGCTGTACCGCTACAACAGCATCAGAAACCTTCACTTCTTTTGTAATGTAACTGATTGCAGAAATTACAAGAACCTGTCCTTTTGATGCAGTAATGGAAAAATTTCCTGCTGCATCTGTTGTAGTACCCTTGGTGGTACCTTTCACAACAACTGAAACTCCTTGCAAAGGCAATCCCCCTTCTCCCGTTACTTTGCCTTTAACGGTTATATCCTGTGCAAATACTGATTGCGTAAACAGGATTTGTAAAAGCAGCGTTGAAATCAACAAGGCCGCATTCACTAACATTCTTTTAAAGAATGGCAAAGCGAATTTTTTGTTTGGCATAATTAACTCTGGTTTTTTGTTTGAAACATAATAACAATCGCAGGTGTAATTTTTTGGTCAAAGTTGTAATTCATTGTTTTTAATAAGTATTTCTGGATTCGTATATAAACACATCAACTGTTTGTTTACTGTATCATTTATTCTGGATACATGTATTTCAATCGGTGGAGGAAGTTTAGTTGGAGAAGCTGGAGGAAATTTGAAGACGCCAGTCTTCAACAAAGGCAACCTGCTGTTAAACTGGTCAGGAGAAGCATTATCTCTTTGATCAGCAAAAACAAAAAAATGAACATATTCAGGGGATGATAAGACGGCAGCTCCGGTTAAAGAACAGGTATTGTAACGGGAGCATGGAAGTGTATCGTACAATCTTCTCATAATGACAGCATTCGTTTTTGACGTAACCTTTAAGGTCTGAAATTAAATTGCAATCGGTTGCATAAATCAATCTAAAAAAAAGCATTTGTATCAATAATCAGTTTACACAATGCTTCATCAAATCCAATCAGCCTGCAAACTTGCACAACGGCAGTCAACAAAGACAACTTAGTTCTGGCTTGCAGATCACAAAACATACAACCGGAAAAACTCCAGCCTTTTACAATTACAGAGCTAATGTAGTAAATATTTTTAAAAATGCAACCGATTGCATATTTTTTTAAAAAAAACTCTACCTTAGTCAGACAAACGGATTTTATTATTCGCTGCAAATGCAAAAAGAAATAACGATTTATGACCTTGCCAGGGAGTTAAAACTCTCTCCCGCCACCATTAGCCGTGGGCTGAAAAAAAGCAGCAGCCTCAGCAAACTGACTGTTAAACGGATATTGGAAAAAGCCGAAGAAATGGGTTACAGGCATAATAATTTTGCCAGTAACCTCCGAAATAAAAAAACACAAACAATAGGTGTAATTGTTCCTCGTCTTAACAGCAACTTTATGTCGGCAGTGCTTGCGGGTATGGAAGATATAGCCAGCAAAGAAAATTACAACCTCATTATAGCTCAATCCCTTGAAAAATTTGAAAAAGAAAAAAACAATATTCAAACAATGTATGGCAGCCGGGTAGACGGATTGCTTATTTCCCTCGCTTACGACACGGAAAATATTGATCATCTGCAAATCTTCTTTAACAAGAAAATTCCCGTTGTTTTTTTCGACCGTGCTTTCCCTACCAACGAAAGTACTTCGGTAGTGATTGATAATTTTAAAGCGGCCTATAACATTACATCACATCTTGCAGAACAAGGTTGCAAACGTATTATGCATATTGGAGGAAATACGCTGAGGGATATTTATGCAGAACGGTTACGGGGTTACAGAAAAGCATTGGAAGATCACCAGATTGACTTTGACAACAGTATTGTATATATATGTAATCTCAGCGAACGTGCAGGAGAAGAAGCTGCGCAGTTTATTTTAAAGATGAAGCCGGGCAAAAGGCCGGATGCTGTTTTTTGTGCTAACGATACTGTTGCCGTGCATTGTATGATGGCATTGAAAGAAAATGGCATTGCCATCCCCGATGATATTGCCTTTGCAGGATTTAATAATGACCCTATCAGTAAAGTAATTGACCCAAATCTGACTACAATAAATTACTCCGGTTATCATATCGGGCAGGTAGCAATCACCAACCTGATAAAACCGCTCAGGGAAGAATCAATAAAAGCAGCAACAAATACAATTATTTTACGATCGGATCTCATCATCCGCAAATCATCTTTGAAAAGTAAAAAAAATTGAGTTAACTAGACTGAAGATTATGAAAGGAAAAAAAGAAATAACAATTTATGATATTGCCCAAAAATTAGATATTTCCACTGCCACAGTAAGCAGGGCTTTAAAGGATCATCCTGCCATAAACAAAAACACCAGAAAGAGAATTCAGCAAACAGCAAAAGAACTTGGTTACAGGCATAACAGCTTTGCAAGCAGTTTGCGCAAGCAAAAATCACATACAATCGGAATTATTGTACACGAACTAAACAGTAACTTCATTACATCGGTACTGGCAGGAATTGAAAAGGTAAGTACAGAAGCAGGCTACGATCTCATTATTGCACACTCTTCCGAAAGCTCAAAAAAAGAAGCAGCCAACGCCTCCAACCTTTTTCACAAACGTGTTGACGGGTTAATAGCTTCGCTTTCATTCGATACCAATTCAATGGAACATTTCCAACCATACATTGACCGGGGAATTCCTTTAGTATTTTTTGACCGGGTAGATGAAAATTCAGATAATCCCAAAGTTATTATTGACAACTATAAATGCGGATATGAAGCAACACAGCATTTAATTAAACAGGGATGCAAAAGAATAGTATTGGTTACGGCAAGCCTTACCCGAAATGTATATGCGCAGCGTTTAAGAGGTTACAAAGACGCTTTGTTTGACAATGATATTAAATACAGCGACAAGTATTTACTCATTAAAGATCTCAGCGAAAAATCAGGTATTGAGGCTGCTCTGGAAATCATGAAAATGAAACCGTTGCCTGATGGCGCATTTATCACCAACGATTTTTCTGCTGCGGTTTGTATGCAAACACTGAAAGAACATGGAGTCCGTATTCCTGAAGACATTGCAATTGTTGGTTTTAATAATGATGCCATTGGAAAAATAGTTGAGCCGCAACTCACAACCATTAATTATCCCGGTATTGATATTGGAGAAATTACAGCCCGTAACCTGATTGGCCTCATTAATAATGAAACAACTATGCAGCAAACAAATACTGTAATTGTAAAATCGGAACTGATTATACGTAAATCTTCGCTCAAGAAGTAACTGAACCATTTTGCAATGAATAAAACGATTGTCTTAATTACGCTTTTCATTTTATCTTTTTCTGTTGTGAATGCAGAGGATGACTATCGCCTTTGGATGCGTTATGAAAAAATTTCCAGCAAACAATTACTTGATACATACAGGGAACAAATACAATTTCCAGTTGTAGCCGGCAACTCAGCAACATCTTCAGTATGCAAAAAAGAATTGCAACAGGCATTAACCGGTTTATTAGGAAAACAATACAGCATAGTATCATCTGCTTCAACGCAGAGCAGTTTGCTTGTTGCAAATACAGCTTCATCAATTGTTTCGTCGTATATATCAAGAACTGACTTAAGAAAAATAGGTGCCGATGGTTTTTTAATCTTCACAACAAAAACCAAGCAGAAGAAAATCATCATTACTGCTGATACAGATATTGGTTTGTTATACGGTGTTTTTCATTTTTTACGGTTGCTGCAAACAAACCAATCCATTGATCAGCTACATATTGTTTCAGCTCCCAAAGTAAAACTCCGTTTATTAAACCATTGGGATAACCTGAACAGAACAGTTGAGCGTGGATATGCGGGCTTTTCCATCTGGAACTGGCATACCCTTCCTGATTATGTTGATCAACGTTATATTGATTACGCAAGAGCTAATGCCTCTGTTGGTATTAACGGAACTGTGCTCACCAATGTAAATGCAAATGCAACAGTACTAACCCAACCTTACCTGCAAAAAATAAAGGCACTGGCCGATGTTTTCCGTCCGTATGGAATTAAAGTTTATCTCACGGCAAGATTCAGTGCACCTGTTGAGATAGGAGGATTAACAAATGCTGATCCCTTGAATGCAGATGTACAGCAATGGTGGAAAAAGAAAATAAATGAAATTTATGAACTCATCCCCGACTTTGGCGGCTTTCTGGTGAAAGCTAACAGTGAAGGGCAACCTGGGCCGCAGGATTACAACCGTACACATGCAGATGGGGCAAATATGCTGGCTGATGCAGTTGCTCCTCACAACGGTATCATTATGTGGCGTGCTTTTGTTTATAGCCACGAAGTCCCTGATGACAGGCATAAACAGGCGTACAGTGAATTTGTTCCTCTCGATGGAACATTCAGAAGTAATGTAATGGTACAGGTAAAAAATGGTGCGATTGATTTTATGCCAAGAGAACCATTTCATCCTTTATTCGGAGCAATGCCCAAAACACCATTGATGATGGAGTTCCAGGTAACACAGGAATATCTGGGCCAGGGAACACATCTTGTTTATTTAGCACCCTTGTTTAAAGAGGTGCTGGAAAGTGATACTTACTGCAACGGCAAAGGCAGTACCGTTGCAAAGATTGTTGATGGAAGTATTGATCAGCATATATTGAGTGGCATTGCAGGTGTTGCCAACATTGGTGCTGATATTAACTGGACAGGTCATCCGTTTGCACAAGCCAACTGGTATGCATTGGGAAGGTTAAGCTGGGATCATTCACTTTCATCTGAACAGGTTGCAGATGAATGGCTGCGGATGAGCTTTACCAACGATGCAGCATTTGTAAAAGAAGTGAAAAGCATGATGCTTTCCTCCAGAGAAATTCTGGTGAATTACATGAACCCTGTTGGTCTTCATCACATCATGGCAACAGGTCATCATTATGGTCCGGGACCATGGGTGAATAATTTACAACGTGCAGACTGGAATCCTGTTTATTATCACAAAGCCGATGCAAACGGAATTGGATTTGACCGCACCGCTACAGGAAGCAATGCCATTGCACAATACAAACCTGAAGCTGCTGCGCAATGGAACGATGTAAACACCTGTGATGAAAAATTTCTCCTGTGGTTTCATCATGTATCATGGAATGATAAAATGAAAAGCGGAAGAACATTGTGGAACGAACTTTGTTACCGTTACAATATTGGAGTTGACAGTGTGAAATGGATGCAGCAACAATGGAATAAACAGCAAGGAAAAGTGGACGAACAACGCTTTCAGCAAGTAAATATGTTGCTGGGAATTCAACTGAAAGAAGCAAAATGGTGGAGAAATGCCTGCTTACTTTATTTCCAGACTTATTCAAAGATGCCTGTTCCGTCTGAATACGAAAAGCCTGATCAGAGTTTAGAGTATTATGAAAATCTCCGGTTCCCTTATGCACCGGGTAACTGATAAACGATAACACTGCATTATCTAATTAATGCTGAAAAAAATTAACGATATGCGACAAAAGACATTTTTGTTCATTGCACTTTTTGCACTGAACAGTTCGGTTATAAGCTGCACAGCACAAACAACAAATGCCTCGTTGAAAGATTTATATAAAAAAGATTTCTTCATTGGCACTGCATTAAATGCCCCGCAAATTAAGCAGCAAGACCCTGCAGCAGCAAACATAATCACAACACAATTCAATGCAGTTACTGCGGAGAATATTATGAAATGTGAAGTGATCCATCCCGGATGGAACAATTATGATTTTAAACTTGCTGATCAGTTTGTTGCGTATGGACAAAAAAATAAACAGTTTATTGTTGGCCATACATTAATCTGGCACAGCCAGCTTGCACATTTTGTAAAAACAATAAAGGATAAAGATTCACTGTTGCAATTCATGACAACACATATCAATACCATTGTAACAAGGTATGCAGGCAAAGTAAATGGATGGGATGTGGTGAATGAAGCGCTGGAGGAAGATGGTTCACTCCGTCAATCAATTTTCTACAACCTGCTTGGTGAAGATTATATCGTCAAGGCATTTCACCTGGCACAGGCTGCCGATCCGAAAGCAGAACTTTATTATAATGATTATAATATCGAATTACCAAAGAAAAGAGCCGGCGCCATTGCATTAATAAAAAAACTACAGGCTGCGGGTGTGCGTATTGATGGCGTGGGCATACAGGGCCACTGGCGTTATAACAAAGTTCCACTGAAAGATATTGAAGATGCTATTAAAGAATATGCAGCATTGGGTATAAAAGTAATGTTTACTGAAGTTGACCTTGGTGTGATTCCTAATCCATGGGATAGTGATGCAGCTGATGTAAATATGAAAGCTGAATACAGTGCGAAGATGAATCCTTACACTGCAGGCGTTCCTGATTCTGTTCTTGCAGAACAGGCAGTGAGTTATCAAAACCTTTTCGGCTTGTTTCTGAAATATAAAAACAATATCAGCCGCATTACATTCTGGGGATTAAATGACGGACAATCATGGTTAAATGACTGGCCCATTAAAGGCAGAACCAATTATCCGCTGTTATTCGACAGGCAGTTTAAACCCAAACCAGCATTTTATAAAGTGGCTGAATTAAAAACAAAAAATTAACATCATTCATCAACTCATCAGCAGTACAAATTAATTACAATGGACAATCAATCGCAGAAATTATCAGTAGTCGAAAAGGTTGGATACAGCTTGGGAGATCTTGCAGCAAATTTAGTATTTCAGACGTTGGTTACATGGATCGCTTATTACTATCTGAATATATTTGGTCTGAAGCCTGAACATGCATCTTTGATGACACTTATTGTTGGCTTATTTGCTGCATTTGCGTTCAATCCTGTTATGGGAGCAATAGCCGACAGAACAAATACGAAATGGGGAAAATTCAGACCATGGATTTTATGGACAGCAATACCACTTGGAGTAGTTGCTTTACTCGCATTCAAAACTCCTGATTTCGCCTACCAGGGAAAATTAATTTATGCAATAATTACCTATGCATTGTTGCTGATGTTGTATGCGGCCAATAATTTACCCTATTCTGCTTTAAGTGGTGTGATAACCGGCGACATGAAAGAACGCAACAGTTTGTCTTCGTATCGTTTTGTTGCAGTGATGTTTGCCCAGTTTTTTGTACAGGTGTTCATGTACAATTTTATTATCAAAGCAGGTGGCGGTACCGACATTGCATCAAAGGCAATCGGCATTTCTAAAGTAATGACGGTTTTAGCAATTATCGGAACAATTATGCTGATCATTTGTTTTTTAACAACGAAAGAAAGAATTGTTCCAAAACCAGAACAAAAATCAAGTTTATCAGAAGATTTATCTGACCTGATAAAAAACAAACCCTGGGTCATTATGTTGGTTGTTACCACATTAATTTTTGTAACACTTGCATTAAAAGGTGGCTCGTATGCTTATTATTTTGAAAACTATGTTGACAAAGCAGAACTCACAGCTTTCCTCGAACCCTTTAAAAATTTTCTCCCAACATTTGAAAACGATACCTCATTAGGTTTAGGTGTATTTAATGGCGGAGGTATATTGGTAGGATTAATCGGTATCATGATTTCACCGTGGTTTACCAACAGGTACGGAAAGCGCAATGTGTTCATGTCTTCGCTGTTTATTTCAACGCTGTTCATTATCTTCTTTTATTTTTTTCCGCCAAAATCAATCGGAATCATTTTTATTGCACAAATTCTTCATGGTTTTTTCTACGGTATCAGCACACCTGTACTTTGGACAATGATTGCTGATGTGGCTGATTACAGCGAATGGAAAAATAACAGAAGATCAACTGCTATAATTTTTTCTGCCATGATGGTTGGACTAAAAGCAGGTTTAAGTATCGGAAGTTCTTTAATATTATGGATACTGCCTAAGTATCATTACGATCCAAAAATCACAGGCACACAATCAGAAACAGCCATTAATGGGATTAAAATGCTGGTGAGCATTTTCCCTGCTATTCCATTTCTCATTTCAGTGGCACTGCTTTTCTTTTACGAAATAAACAAAGCAAAAGAACTGCAGATTGAACTGGAACTCAAACAACGCCGCAACTCATAACTCATCACTCATCATTCACCTTATGCCTGAAGATTCAATTGAACATATCAACTTCGACGAGTTAAATAAAAGGGCTATCTCACAGCCATTGGTAAAACATATTTACACGGCCGATCCTTCGGCGCATGTATTTAATGGAAAAATTTACATCTACCCTTCGCATGATATTGATGCAGGCGATGCATTTGATGATCTCGGCAGTCATTTTGCAATGGAAGATTATCATATTCTTTCCATGGATTCGCCAACAGGTGAAGCAACGGATAACGGACTTGCGTTGCATGTGAACGATGTACCATGGGCTGAAAAACAAATGTGGGCTCCTGATGCTGCTGAGAAAGATGGCAGGTATTATTTGTTCTTTCCTGCAAAAGCTCATGATGGAATTTTCCGTATTGGTGTAGCCATCAGCGATTCACCTGCCGGGCCATTTGTTCCGCAACCGGAAGCAATCAAAGAAAGTTTCTCGATTGATCCTGCTGTGTTGAAAGATGATGAGGGAAGTTATTACATGTACTTTGGTGGTATCTGGGGCGGACAACTGCAACGCTGGCGCACAGGAACATTTAATGCTGAACAACCTGAAAGTCCCTTTGCATTTTTGCCCGAAGAACAAGAAGCTGCATTATGTGCAAAGGTTGCAAAACTTACAGACGATTTGCTGGAGTTTGCTGAAGCACCAAAAGATGTGGTAATTCTTGATGAAAACAATCAGCCTTTGCTGCAAGGCGATAATGACCGGAGATTTTTTGAAGCAAGCTGGTTGCATAAATACAATGGCAAATATTATTTCTCGTATTCAACAGGCGATACACATTTTCTTTGCTATGCAATTGGAGATAATCCATACGGGCCGTTTAACTATGCAGGAAGAATTTTAGAGCCGGTTGTTGGATGGACATCGCATCATTCCATTTGCGAATTTGAAGACAAATGGTATTTGTTTTATCACGACAGCAGTTTAAGCAAAGGTGTAACTCATTTAAGAAGTGTGAAAGTAACAGAACTGACACATGATGAAAACGGTTTGATTCAAACAATTAATCCGTATAAATAATTTTTACTGATTACACAGATAAACACAATTCTTCTTCTGTGTCAATCAGTGAAATCTGTGAGAGAAATACTTTAACCCTTAAAACAATTGACTCATTGATAAACTCAGATTTTTTCATCTGAAAAAATTGCAGTAATCTTTGAGATGTTTATACCTTTTGGAAGTATTTGCACAGCAGAAATCAGAAAGCTGCAGTGTGCGACGCAACAAAAGATGAAAAGAGTTTCAAAAGTTGATAACATAAAAAAACAAAATAGATGAAAAGGATTTTTTTACTGGCAGCAGTATGCATTGCGTTTTCAGTACATGCACAGGATTACAGGCAATTCCCGATGTGGAATTATCATTTACCGGTTGAACAACGGGTGAATGATTTGGTGAGCCGTTTAACACTCGAAGAAAAAGTGGCACAGATGCTGAATGCAACTCCGGCCATTACACGTTTGGGTATTCCTGCTTACGACTGGTGGAACGAAACATTGCATGGTGTGGCACGCACTCCGTTTAAAGTAACTTCTTATCCACAGGCAATTGGAATGGCAGCCACATGGGATACCACTTCCATAAAACTCATGGGCGATTTTTCTGCAACTGAAGGAAGGGCCATTCACAACAAAGCCATTGAGCTTGGTAAAACAAAAGAGCGTTACTGGGGTTTAACCTACTGGACACCCAACATCAACATTTTTCGTGACCCACGCTGGGGCCGTGGACAGGAAACGTATGGCGAAGATCCTTTTCTAACGGCAATGCTTGGCCGTGCTTTTGTAAATGGTTTGCAGGGTAATGATCCCAGGTATTTAAAAGCGGCCGCATGTGCCAAACACTTTGCAGTTCACAGCGGACCTGAACCATCAAGACATTCAGATAATTTTAATCCCACTGCTTATGATTTGTGGGATACCTATTTACCTGCGTTCAAAGAATTAATCGTAAATGCAAATGTTGCGGGTGTAATGTGTGCCTATAATGCCGTTAACACCCAACCCTGTTGCGGCAATGATTTACTGATGAATGATATACTGCGCAATCAATGGAAATTCACAGGGTATGTAACAAGCGATTGCGGAGGCATTGATGATTTTTTCCGTTATCACAAAACACATAAAGACGCCACAGCTGCATCAATTGATGCGGTGATTCACAGCACAGATGTTGAATGTGGCAACTATGCGTACAGAACCCTGGTTGATGCCGTTAAGAACGGATTGATAAAAGAATCGCAACTGGATGTTTCACTCAGGCGTTTGTTTACCATCCGTTACCGCCTGGGAATGTTTGATCCTGTTTCTGCAGTGAAATATGCACAGATTCCATTCTCAGTGCTCGAAGCTCCTCAGCACAAAGCACTTGCTTTAAAAATGGCACAGCAAAGTATTGTACTGTTAAAAAATCAAACGAACACATTACCTCTCAGTAAGAAAATTAAAAAAGTAGCTGTGATTGGCCCTAATGCTGATAATAAAATTGCAGTGCTTGGTAACTATAATGGTACACCTTCGTACGTATCAACCATTTTTGATGGTATTAAAACAAAACTGGGAAAAGATGTGGAAGTGATATATGAAAAAGCTATCAACTTCACTAACGATACATTGCTTGCTTATACCGAAACTGAAAAGAAATTTTTCTTCAACGGCAAACCAGGTGTGCAGGCCGAGTATTTTACCAATGAAAAGTTAGAAGGCTCCCCTGCTGTAACACAGATTGAAAAAAACATTGATCATTTCTGGAGCGAAGGTGAAGTACCGGTGAAAGGAGTTGCTTCGATTCATTATTCTGCCCGTTATACCACCTCAATAGTTGCAGAAAAAGATGAAGTCATGAATTTTGAAGTAGAGGCAAATGATGGGTACCGGGTGAAAATAAACGACAGTATCATTATTGATGCGTGGGAGAAAAACCGTTGGGGCAGCAAACAGTTTAATGTAACTGTTAAAAAAGGTTCAACTTATAAAATTGAAATATCATTTCGGCAGAGCGAAGGTGATGCAACCGTAAAACTGAGAGCAGGTAATTATGTAAAGACTGATTTTACAGCATTATCCAACAGGTTGAAAGATGTGGATGCCATCATTTTCGCTGGTGGTATTTCACCACAACTGGAAGGTGAAGAAATGCCTGTAACTGTTCCCGGTTTTAAAGGTGGCGACAGAACAAGCATTATGCTTCCTGCTGTACAAACTGAATTAATGAAAGCATTAAAAGCTACCGGTAAACCTGTTGTGTTTGTCATGCTTACCGGTAGTGCAATCGCTATTCCATGGGAAGATGAAAACATTCCTGCAATTGTGAACGCATGGTATGGCGGACAAAGTGCCGGTACTGCTGTTGCTGATGTTTTGTTTGGTGATTATAATCCTGCCGGACGTTTACCTGTTACTTTCTACAAAAGCGATAATGATTTACCCGGCTTCAGTGAATATGGAATGACCGGAAGAACCTATCGTTATTTTAAAGGTGACGCCTTGTATCCTTTTGGTTATGGTTTGAGTTACACAACGTTTACTTATACCAATCTTGCTGTTCCTGCACAATTGAAAAAAGGCGTTAACTGCAAAGTAACTGTTACTGTTAAAAACACTGGAACAAAAAATGGCGAAGAAGTAGTACAGTTGTATGTATCGTACCCTGATGTAAAAGGTGAAGCTCCGATAAAAGCATTGAAAGGATTTAAACGTATTGCGTTGAAAGCAGGCGAAAGCAAAACCATCATCTTTACACTTACATCTGAACAACTATCAATCATCGATCAGTCGGGTAAAGCATACCAGCCAACCGGAAAAATTGTATTGAGTGCTGGTGGTGGACAGCCTGCTGTAAAAAACAAAACCACAAGTAATGTACTGAGTAAAACAATTTCAATTCTGTAAAATGAAATACAGGTTATTTACAGTCTTTGCTTTTTTTATTGCATTTCATTGTTCATCGCAGGTGCGTTTGCCAAGACTCATCAGTAACGGAATGATTCTTCAGCGTGATGCTGAACTGAAAATATGGGGATGGGCTTCTGCCAATGAAAAAGTTTCTGTTTCGTTTAACAGCAAACAGTACTCTTCATCTGCCAATGAAAAAGGCGAATGGATGATTGTTCTTCCAAAGCAAAAGGCAGGTGGCCCGTTCAATATGACCATCACCGGAAAAAATGAAATTCTACTTCAGAATATTTTGATTGGTGATGTATGGGTTTGCGGCGGCCAGTCAAACATGGAGCTGTGGATGGACAGGCTGAAATACAAATATGCTGATGAAATTGCAACTGTAAATAACCCGTTCATCCGGCAGTTCCTTGTTCCCGACAAGTATAATTTTCATGCACCGCAAACCGATGTTGATGGTGGTGAATGGCAGGAAGCCAACACAAAAAACATCGGCAGCTTTTCAGGTGTGGCTTATTTCTTTGCGAAAGAAATTAATGCGAAGTACAAAATACCTGTCGGCATCATCAATGCTGCATTGGGAGGTTCTCCTGCTGAAGCATGGATCAGTGAAGAGGCAATAAAAAAATTCCCGGCTTATTATAACGAAGCCCAGTTGTTTAAAAATGATCAGCTCATCAGGCAAATTGAATCAAAGGAACAATATCTAAGCAGTGTTTGGAATAATTATGCCAATGAGTTTGATGAAGGGCAAAAACAAAACTGGAAACAAACTTCGTTGAACGATAACGACTGGAAACAATTGACTGTTCCCGGTTACTGGGCCGATACCGATGCAGGAAACTTCAACGGAATTGTTTGGTTCAGGAAAGAAATCAATGTACCGGCTTCAATGGTTGGCAAACCTGCAAAACTTGAATTAGGAAGAATTGTGGATGCGGATTCAGTTTTCATCAATAACCGTTTTGTCGGCACAACCGGTTATCAATATCCTCCACGGAGATATGAACTGCCTGCATCTGTTCTCAAAGAAGGAAAGAACAGCATAGTTATCCGTGTAGTCAGTTATGGTGGTAAAGCTGGTTTTGTTTTGGATAAACGTTACGAGTTAACAACAGCAACCGACACTGTTGATCTGAAAGGTGTATGGAAATACAAAACAGGCATTAAAGCTGTTGCTGCACCCGGTCAAACATTTATCCGCTGGAAACCTGTTGGTTTATACAATGCAATGATTGCTCCTTTAACCAACTACCAGGTAAAAGGAATTTTATGGTATCAGGGTGAAAGCAATGCCGGTCGTCCGGGTGACTATAAAGATCTGATGCAGACATTAATTGAAGACTGGCGCAGCAAATGGAATCAGCAACTTCCTTTTTACTATGTGCAGCTTGCAAATTTCATGGAAGCAAAAACACAGCCGGAAGAAAGTTCATGGGCTGCATTACGTCAGCAGCAGCTGAATAATTTATCTGTTCCCAATACCGGCATGGCAGTGATTATAGATGCGGGCGACTGGAATGATGTACATCCTGAAGACAAGCAAACAGTTGGTCACCGCCTTGCATTAATAGCTGAAAAAAATCTGTATGGCGAAAAGAAACTGGTTGCATCCGGTCCTTTGTACGGCTCAATGAAAATTGAAAGCAATAAAATCATTCTAAGTTTTACAAATACCGGAAGTGGTTTGCTTGCAAAAGGAAACGGTGAGTTAAAACAGTTTTCCATTGCCGGAGCCGATAAGAAATTTGTTTGGGCCAAAGCAATCATAAAAGGAAATACAGTTATTGTCTGGAGCGATGAAATTGTAAGTCCTGTAACGGTGCGTTATGCGTGGGCCGATAATCCTGCAGGTGCAAACCTGTATAACAAAGAAGGATTACCGGCATCACCTTTTACAACGGACAAATAAATAATATTCCGGTATTAAATCTAAACCCGTTTTGACTGTTGCAGTAACTGTCAAAACGGGTTCTTCATTTCTTTCATCTGATTATCACCTACCTTTATCGTTCACAAGTTTGAACATGAATCCGCTTATTACTGAACTGTCTGCAATTTTTCCGGAAGAGAGATTAAAACATAAATTAATTGAACGTCATGCATACTCTGTTGATGCAGGATTTTATCAATTAATTCCGCAGGCAATTGTTTTCCCCGATGGCATTGCTGAAGTTCAGCAACTGATGCAGCTTGCCAAAAAAACAAATACTCCTGTTACCTTCCGCACAGCCGGCACAAGTTTATCCGGCCAATCAGTTACAGAAGGCATTCTTGCTGATGTAAGCAGGTACTGGAATAAAATAACAGTAAATGAAGAGGCTGCTTCAGTAACAGTTCAGCCGGGTATTACAGGTGCAACGGTAAACCATATGCTCAAAAAATCAGGAAAGAAAATCGGTCCTGATCCTGCTTCCATTAATGCTGCGATGATGGGTGGCATTCTCTCCAACAATTCAAGTGGTATGTGTTGCGGTGTAAAAGATAATTCCTATCATACATTAAAACATCTTCAGTTTGTTTTACCCGATGGCAACATTTACAGCACAGCAGTGCAGGAAGATTATGCAAGGTTCATGACCGAATCGAAAACAATTTCTGATGGAATTTTACAACTGAAAAAAGATATTCTTTCAAACGAATCATTGAGCAGTGAAATACGCCGTAAGTATAAGATGAAGAATACGGTTGGTTACGGCATCAATGCATTTCTTGATTACGAACATCCGCTTGATATTTTTGCACACCTGCTGATTGGAGCTGAAGGTACACTTGCATTTATTGCAGAAGCAACAATGCATACTTTACCTGACAAACCGTTTAGGAAAACAGGTTTGTTATTTTTTGATTCACCCAAATCGGCTTGCGATGCAATTCCATTGCTGAAGCAAACCAATGTGGAAGCACTGGAGTTTATGGATCGCCCTGCATTGCGTTCCATTGAGCAGTTAAAAGACACGCCTGCTTTTATAAAAGATTTAGCGAATGATGTTTCCTGTATTCTTTGCGAATATCAATCAAACAGTAAAGAAGAACTAGCAACACTGTTCAGCAATGCTTCAGAAAAAATAAATGAGTTGCCTGTTATTCATAAAACTGAGTTTACAGAAGATGCAGCAACACAGGCTTTGTACTGGAAGCTGCGTAAAGGAATGTATCCATCTGTTGCAGCAGTTCGTGCAAAAGGATCATCCGTAATGCTGGAAGATGTGGCTGTACCTGTTGACGATCTTGGCAATGCCATTGTTGATCTGCAGCAATTGTTTTTGAAACATGGTTATAATGATGCAATCGTGTTTGGACATGCAAAAGAAGGCAACCTGCATTTTCTTGTTTCGCAACCGGTGGCAACAACAGAAGAGATCAGCAAGTTTGAACTTTTTAATAATGACCTTGCAGAACTGATTGTAAAGAAATACCGTGGATCATTAAAAGCTGAACATGGCACAGGACGACAGATTGCTCCTTATGTAAAAGATGAATGGGGACAGGATGGTTATGCCATCATGCAGCAACTGAAGCAGCTTGTTGATCCTGATAACATTTTAAATCCCGGTGTCATCATCAACAACGATGACAAGTGTCACCTGAAAAATATCAAATCACTTCCTGTTGTGGAAGATGAAGTGGATAAATGTGTGGAGTGTGGTTATTGCGAACACAAATGTCCCAGCAGGGAATATACGCTCAGTCCACGGCAACGGATTGTATTACGCCGTACACTGGCAAGAATGAAAGCCAACGGAGAAAAAGAACAATACAATGAAATCCTGAAGGATTATACACATTACGGACTCGACACCTGCGCAGTGGATGGTATGTGTGCAACTGAATGTCCTGTTGAAATTAATACAGGCGACCTGGTCAAACGTTTACGCAGGGAAAATCATTCAGCAAGAGCCAATAAAATTGCATTGTTGATTGCACGCAACTTTAAAGCATCTGAGCATCTTGTAAAATTTGGTTTACATGCAGGCAACCTGTTTAACAAATTACTGGGCAGTACATTCATGTACAAACTAACCATGCTTGTAAGAAAAATTATTCCTGCCTTCCCTACCTGGACAAAACAGTTAACCGGGCCGGTACAAATTCCTGCAACAAAAAACCAGCAGCCCGATGTACTGTATTTCCCTGCATGCATGACGAGGATGATGGGAGCTGATAAAGAAAAAGAAAAGACTATTGTTGATTCAATGTTGAGTCTTGCTGAAAAAGCAAACATCAATCTTGTAATTCCTGAAAACATTACGGGACAATGTTGCGGACAGGCATTTTCTTCAAAAGGTTTTAGTGATGCTTATAAATACACAGCTAATAAAATGATTGCGTATTTATGGAATGCAACGGGCAATGGAAAAATTCCTGTTGTACTTGATATTACGTCCTGTACTTATTCTTTAAAAACAAGTCGTCCATACCTTACTGCTGAAAACCAGCAATACTTCGACCGGATGACAATCATGGACAGCATTGAATTTTCATCGGAAGTATTATTACCAAAGCTGAACATTACTCAAAAGAAAGAATCCATAGTTGTGCATCCCGTATGCTCTGTACATAAACTCAACCTGCAGCAGTCGTTATCAAAAATTACGAATGCAGCTGCTGAACATACGGTTGTTCCGTTTGCAGCAAGTTGTTGTGGCATGGCTGGCGACAGGGGATTTTATTATCCCGGCTTACTGCAATCAGCAACAAAGAAAGAAGCGGCGGAAGTAAAACAGCAATCAACAGAAGAATGCTATTCATCGGGCAAGCCTTGTGAAATGAGCATGAGCGAAACAACAGGAAAAAATTATCGTTCAGTTTTTTATTTATTAGATGAAGTGAGTGAAAAGAAGAAAATATAAAAAGGTAAATGAAGCATTCCTTCGCAACATTCGCAATTCGGTTTATTTTCATCACTGTGTTTCGTGGAGCCACGGGCAGAAGATGAAGTGAAAAGAAATAAGTTGTAAATTCAACTTCAGTTCCGGGTGGACAGTCGGTCAATTCCCGAACTTCGGCAAGCCCAGAAAAGTTAGCGGTCATTCTTAAATTTCGCAATAATAAAAATGAGCTCAGTCAAAAAAAAGAAACGAAAAAAATCTAATAATCTTGATGAAAACAAACAAGTTATAAAAGACATTAAAAATGATGAGACAAAGTTTACACAGTGGTATCACAAAAACATAGGCTTATATACATTTTCTATTGCATTCTGTACACTTCTTTTGGGTAGTATTCCAATATATTTTAGTCAAAAACAGACATCAATTGCTAAAAAAACATTATCTGAACAACTAGAAGTAAATAAAATTTCAAAAAAGAATTTAACTGTAGACTCAATAAATAAATTTAAAGAAAGAACTATAGCTTTAATAACCGAAAACTCAATTGACACCCTACTAAAAAAAGAAATACTTAATAAAGAGATTAATGATATAACTAATTTAATAAACGACAATCCTCAATACTTGACTTCTTTTTTTTCGGTAATTTCATTAATTAAAATCAAAAACATTACAATTCCAAAGTTGCACATAATAAATCAAAATATCACGAATATAAGTTTAAAAAATGTGGTATTTCAAGATTTTAAATTAGAAGGAGCAAACATTAAAAATGTAAATTTTGAAAATTGTATTTTTTAAAATTCTTCTTTTTTAATGTGTAAATTTGATAATTCTAGTTTTACTAGTTGTAATTTAATTTCTCCTAATTTTTATGATTGTAATTTTTCACCATGGTCGATTTTCTCAGGTTCTATAACAAATGCTATCTTCAATTATATTGGTGCTGGTGGTGTAATATTTAAGTCCTCAAATTTAAATGGATCAAAGTTTTATGGATGGTTTCAAAGTGCTGACTTCTCAAGTTGTGATTTAAGAAATTGCGAATTTTATAAGTGTAACCTTGTTGGTGCAAATTTTGATAATTCCGATTTGAGAGCAAGTACATTTAAAGAAGTTCAATTTGAAGGAGATGACCCAATGTCTAATTTGGACGAAATGCAATTAAAAATACAACCATTAGGAGAAAGAGATACTTTAGTTGCCAAAATAGATTTAAAAACAGGTCATTCTGCACCAAGCGACACTATAGGTGGACTTTCAGCCTCAATAAAATATAATGCAGGAAAAAAAATGTTTGCGACTTTTAAGAGAGCAAAAATGGGTAATGTAAAATGGATTGATGGAAGAATTTTTAGATCGGATAGCATTGGGAAATAAGGTTATTTAAAACAAATTATTTACCCAAAAAGAACGAACCGCTAACATAGGAGTGGATTGGCGTAATGGCGAATACAGTTCTTTCTTCACAGCAACCTTTGGCCTGTCACAGAGCTTTGTAAAACCTTGCTGTGAAAGAAAGAAATAACAGATTATTTATTTCGATTTGATTTCTTCATAATCAACTTCTTCAATTGCCTGTGCGTTTGTTTTTTGTTGAGTGGGGAAACCTGTACTGCAACCACCTGCACCGCAACAGCCAATATTAAAAATTCCGGTAAGCATAAACAATGCACCGGCAAATCCGTACATTGAATCATGTGCAAGAATGCTTTGGTATAAAATAACTCCGCCTAAAAAAACACGCAGGGCACGCATAAAATTCCAGCCGGTAAAAAGTATTGCTTTCAAGTGATCTGTTTTTTTGTTTTTTAAATGCGCTGTGCTTTTAAACGTAACACAGCAGCTTTTCCTTTGTGAAATGCACCTTCCTTGAGTTCAATTTCTTTCTGCTCACAATTACGCACATGCAGAAAACTGAAATCGGAACAGATGGATGGAGCATCATATAAATGACTGGCATTTTTTGGCCCGCCCGAATTATGTTGCAATTGTTCTTTAGCAAAAGCTTCCAGCAGCAAATAACCACCCGGCTTTAACGACTGAACAATTTCCTGGTGAAATCTCTTTCGTACAGTTGGATCAAGATGCACATAAATTAATGCAACTGCATCGTATTGCTTTGTTGCTTTAAATGTTTCAATGTCCACAATGCTGTAATTAACCGAAACATGTTCACCCTTTGCATTAAACAATGCTTTTTCCCTTGCTACTTCACTAAAATCAAACGCATCAACCTCCCACCCTTTTTTTGCAGCATAAATTGCATTTCTTCCTTCGCCTTCAGCAGGCAACAGAATTGTTCCCGGTTTATTTGTATCAATAAACTGTTTAAAAAAATCATTTGGCTCATCACCATATACACTATCGTTTTCAGCATACCGCTGATCCCAGAACTCCTGCATTGTTAAACAAGTTTATTAATTTCTGATACCAATATTTTAGCGGGAACAAAACCCGATTTTCTCCATTTAATTTGTCCGCCTTTAAAAATAATCAAAGTTGGTACGCTGTTAATGTTGTACGATCCTGCAACAGCAGGATTCCTGTCCACATCAATTTTAATAATGGTTGCAGTTTCGCCCACTATATCTTTAGCTTCTTTCAAAACCGGGGCCATCATTTTACAGGGGCCGCACCACTCTGCCGAAAAATCAACCACCACGGGTTTTTCGCCATTAATTAATTCATGAAATGATTGCGCCATTTTAATATTCTTTGCCTGCAAATTACCATGGTTGCAATCGTTGTTAAGTGATCTTTATCACAACAGCAGTTATATTATTTGTAAAGCCGGGGGCTGCTGTAAGCTGCAATCATTCAATCGGCGCCTGTTCCGGCTGCTGCGGGCTACGCTTTCGCTCCGGTACTTCGCTGCGCTGCGTACTTCCCCTGCGCATCCGGGAGCCATTGAACAATAAAATTCAGTTCAGCGATTGTACAAAACAAAAAAGCCTCACATTACTGTGAAGCTTTTTTTGTCGGGAGGGCTTTACATTCTTCGAATAATTTCATCGAAGATTTAATCACGCTCCACAAAAAAATGTATCCTCTTTTTGGCGACATAAAGTGACAAAACCTGACTTATGTGGACAAAATCGGAAAAATTTAGAGGATTCAACACATTGTAATAAATCGAATTGCTATAATCTCAACATAAGCAACACATCATTGACAGTCCGAAAACATAATAGAAGCAGGAACTGAAGAAACCCGGTTTCATTTCCCCGCATTTATCCATTGCTGTGAAAAAAAAGCTTGTGAATATAAAAAAAAGATAACGGGTAACAATCCTTTTGAGAAAAAGCCGGATTATTTTATACATAAAGTAAACTTTGTGTAAAGTATAAAAATATTTTTTCGGATCAAAATCATTATCCTGTACTTTTCAGTTTAACTTTTTAAAAAGTTGTAAAAAAAACAGGTATTCCGCACCTTTCATGCTCAGTTTATTTTGCAACGAAAAAAGCTGATCTGCCTTTATGTTTAAAAAATAATCCTATCATTTTTCATAAAAATCTTATTGCAAATAAAAATGATATTTCGGGTAGCGGAGTCTTAGTTTTCCTTAGCCGTTTGTGTTGCTGTTAATTAGTAGAATTTAACCAGGGAAATAATATAACTTAATCATACTACCGATTATTATTGGTTGAAAACAATTTATCAGAAATTATTGAAAAGTGCCACTATAACCATCATTTCTTTATTATTAAACTGATCCTGACCTTTTTTTATTATTGTATGCTGGCTTTAAACATAAAAATCTTTTGCAGTTCAACTCCTGCAACTTTACTTAAGCAGTACAGTCATGAATAAACCGGTCGATCTGATTTTTTGTTACACCCGGCATACATATAAGATGTGAAAAACCGTTCTCGCTCGCCAGTTGCCATTTATTACAGATCCAATGATTGGGCTGAGGGAAAATAACAGTTAATGCATCATCATTTCGCCATGCTTTGATTCCTGAAGCATTCAGCTGATGAACCGTGTACGCTGCCAGTTCAATACAGCTCGATGCTCTTTGCAATAAGCCTTGTTTGCCAAGTTTTTCTATAGTACGCCATAGAAATACAGGAGTAATTGCATTTCGTGAACCTGAGATGGTTGTGTCGTTAGATCCAATATAGGAAACGGACTTACTGATCCTCTCCTTATGAGAATTTTTAACCAGCACCACTCCGCAAGGCATGGGCGAGCCAATAAATTTATGACCGCTTATAGCAATACTATCTGCCCCGTATGAAAAATCAAAATGGCCTTTATCCATCAATGCAAGGTAGGTTCCAGCTAAAGCAGCATCACAATGAATATAATAATTGCGGATAGCATACGTATTTAATGCCTTTTTAACAGAAGGTAAATGATCTTTTGCTTCAGTCATTGTAGTACCGATATTCGCAAGAATAATAGCAGGCTGTAAACGGTGATGCTGAAGAATATCTTTCAGATCATCATAATCCATTTCCCCGTTTTCCTTTGCTCGGATGACAATACTTGGAATCCCCAGCAAATGAATATTTTTCTGAATGCTGTAATGTGTTGCCTCCGAATAATAAACAATTGCTTCTTTATATAATTCCCTCGCCAGGTAAAGGCCATACAGATTTCCTTCCGATCCGCCATTTGTAATATATCCCCACCAGTTGTTTGTCGGTGCTTTAAACAAATCAGCAAAGAAATTCAACACCTCTCTTTCAAACCATTTGGTATGCATTTCGAAATGCGAATTGATCATTGGATCGCCGATATTGTTCAAATAACAGTTCATCAACGGAAATAATTCAGAGTAATCCTGATCAACTGCCGAGGGATAACCAATAAAATTGGATTGTCTTTCTTTAAAAAAACTGATAAATTCAGAAACCTTTTTCAGATTATGATCCATTTCAAAAATGTTTTTTTATAACGGTACCGGGAAGATCAATTTACCGGCATTCGTGACTCTGATTTTCCTCATTTTGTAAAGCGACAAACGGGGAAGAAAGTAGAAACATTCTTCGAAGTTTATCAACATGAGAAAAACTGCAATACTATTTTATAATCTTTCGATGGCCTTGTAGTCAATTAATTCCACTTCTGGTGTAAAATAACTTTCCTTAACCGGCTCTTCTTTCATCAGATCTGTACTGAGGTATTTTTTATTGCTGTCGCTGAATACGGTCACCACCACCGCATCTTTACCCATTTCATTCTGTAACTGGACGGCACCACCTAAAAAATTAGCGCCAGATGAAATACCCACAGCCAGGCCCAGTTGCTTTGCCAGCTTTTGAGCCATGATTATGGAATCTCCATCAGATGCTTTTACCACTTTATCCAATTGATCAAGTTTTACAATAGCTGGAATAAATTCATCAGAAATTCCTTGTATGCGGTGCGACCCCACTTTGTAACCAGTAGATAGTGTAGGAGACTCTGCCGGTTCTAATGGATGTATTTTAATTCCGGGATTGCGTTTACGTAAATATTGCCCCATACCCATTACCGTACCTCCTGTTCCCACTCCTGCTACAAATGCATCGGGTGTAAGATCAACCGACTGCAACTGCATCCAGATTTCTTTCGCAGTGGTTTTTTCATGTGCTTCAGCATTATATAAATTCTCAAACTGTTTTGGAAGGAAAACAGATGAATTTTCTTCCGCCATTTTTTCGCTTAGTGCTATACTACCCAGGAAACCTCCTTCCTCTTTACTAATAAGTACCACATCGGCCCCCAAACTCTTAATAATATCAATACGCTCTTTACTCAGCCAATTGGGCATGATAATCTTTACTTCATGTCCTAATGCCTTACCAATTGCACTGAAAGCAATTCCTGTATTTCCACTTGTTGCTTCAACAATAACATCCCCCTGCTTGATCTTATTTTGGCGATATGCTTGCTGAAGTATATACAATGCCATCCTGTCTTTAATACTTCCTGTAAGATTATAATTCTCGCATTTAACAAATATCTTCCTGCATTCTCTATTGTATTTATAAGCAATTTCAATCATTGGAGTATTGCCTACTAAACCCCATAAATGCCTGAACTTACTTTCAATTTTATCGGTTAATGATGATTCAATATAGCAACCACAATCGTCATTAATTGCTTTTAAAATAGTCAGCTCTTTTATGTCCATAAATCGTTTCAACTTTTCTTATCAAGATTTTTGCCTATCCGATCTGCCATATCCTGCAAATGCAGCTTGGTAGCAGCATCTTTACTAGTTAGAATTGCAGCACGAATTTCTACAAGTAGTGTTTGTATATGTCCTTTTATTATCGACAACCCATCATTGGACTTACTAAGGATTGGTTGTTGCTGCCCCTGTGGCAAAGAGCTAGAAGGAATTTCAATAGTTAATGAAATCAAACGTTCTACATAAAGCTTTTGCAAGTTTCGACGATAAAGGTCAATAGGTTTTCCAATTCGCAGCTCACTCCATATACCATGTTTCAGATCATTGAGCATGTCGATTGCCGTATATGCTTGTGCAGGATAAACAGCATCAAATTGCAACAACTTATTGATAGTTGCAACACTAATTAACCTATTAAGTATCGTACTTTGCATTGTAGTGATAGTGCTAAAGTCACCTGTACCTGTAAGTGAGAATATATTTTTGTCAAGCAACCAGGTTGGTGTGGCAAATAATTGTTCCTGAAAAAAAGAAATAGCTTCTCTTTGCTTTGCTTTGGATACAAACTCTATTACTACACCATTCTCATCCGAAGTCTTAGGTGTTGTCAAAATACCCCCAACATTTTTTGCTACATGGCCTAAATACCTATTAAATTGCAAAGTAATTTCATTGTACATTTCTTTTAAGTTTGTGTAATCTTCACCCGGCTCCTTTGTCCACTGTACAAGATTTGGTAAAATACGTTGCAGATTTTTAATTCCATACAAACCAGCTTTTACCGCATTATCACCAAGATCTTCGTTTTGACACCTTGGGTCGTTGGGATCAGTTTCAGTACCAAACCACAAAAACGGATTAGCAGTTATTCTGTTAATGATCCATTTGTTGAGGGTTTCCTTTTCTGTTTTGCTGTCAGTTTCAGGAAACCATCTGTATCCCCATTCAATGGCCCACTTATCATATTCTCCAATACGAGGAAAAAGATTTGCAGGATCTATATTATCCTCTGGTTGTGCAACATAGTTAAAACGTGCATAGTCCATGATAGATGGTGTATGACCATGTTCCTTCAACCATGCATTATCACGCAATTTTTCAACAGGTACAGTTGAAGAAGAGCCAAAGTTGTGACGTAACCCTAGTGTATGCCCAACCTCATGTGATGAAACAAAACGGATCAGCTGTCCCATTAATTCATCATCAAACTGCATGTATCTTGCTTTGGGATCAACTGCAGCGGTTTGCACCATGTACCAGTTATGTACTAGCTCCATAATATTGTGATACCAGTTGATATGTGTTTCCATAATTTCTCCACTTCTTGGATCATGCACATTCGGACCACTTGCATTCGCCACATCAGATGGTTTGTACACAATCACATTATGTCTTGCATCTTCCACGCTCCACTCCGAATCATTCTTTGGTGCTTCTTTTGCAATGATGGCATTCTTCCAACCTGCTTTTTCAAATGCAGCCTGCCAGTCATTTACACCTTGTATCAAATAAGGCACCCATTTTTTTGGTGTGGCAGGATCGATATAATACACAATTGGGTTTCTTGGTTCAACCAATTCACCACGTTTATACTTGTCAACATCTTCCGGTTTGGGTTCAAGCCTCCAGCGTGTGATCATGCCCGTTGTTTTTACTCCTTGCGGATTAGCATCAAAATCAACATAGCCCGTTGCAAAGTAACCTACCCTGTTATCGAAATATCTTGGCTTCATGGCTGCTTTTGGCAACAACACAAATGAACTGTTGAGTTCATAAGTTGCAGGCGCACCAGTTGCAAGGCCAAAGCTTTGTGCTCCCAGTGTTTGCGCTGGTGTGCGCATATAAGTGCGTATAGTTCTGATCTCAATGTTCAGAGGAAATGATTTAATACCGCTGATATATGATTTATCGGGCTGCATCATTCCTAATGAAAGCTGGCGCTTGGTCATTGCTTCGAAATAAAGAATATCATTATCGGTATTCAAGTAATCAGTAAAATCAATCACTGAACCTGCTGAATCTTTTGCCAGTGATTTAATATCAAACACAGCAACGATAGGTTGCAGGTTTGAATTCATAACGGAACGATACATCCCATTCTCACTGGTATCTTTTGATACTTCCTGGTGTGATACACTGTAAAGAAATAATTTGCTGTTCGGGCCTTTTTCAAAACGGATCACATTTTCACCAATCATATCACCGGCATAACCAAGAAAACCAGCTCTGCTACCTGCAGCTGCTTTCGCAATACGATTCACCACCAGTATTTCTCTCGTCAATAACGAATCAGGAATTTCAAGAAGGTAACGTTCACCTACTTTGTGTACGGTAAATAATCCTTTATCTGTTCTTGCTGATGGTGGCACCACTTCCGAATAAGGACGCACACCTCCTGCAGCAGGCGGACGCATCGTTCTGTTGCCTACGTTGTTTGTTGAATCTGTTGCAGGACGTTGCTGCGCATGGCCAACATTTGTGAACAGCAGCAAACCGCTGATGGAAAGGGAAAAGAATAAACTGTGTTTTGCTTTACGATTCATTATTGGGTATTTATTATAAATCTTTAATTATGTATATTTAAAATTACTTGCTGAACATACTTTTTAAAAAAACTGAACTTCGTCTTGTTTTTTTACTTTAAACTGATTTGGAATTTTTCTTTCACAGCATCCAGCAACTGTTTGAACTTTTGAATATCAGGATCGTAACCGTAGCCATCGGGTACGATGCGTTTTTCATTTGCATCGAGGAAAAAATAATAGGGCTGCGAGTTAGCGCCATAACTTGTTACCTGCAGATCGGCATTTTTATCGCCGAGTGTTTCCACCTGTTTATTGAGTGCTTTGGAGAAATAATGTTCATTCTCAGGTAAGTCCACGTTCTGTACATCTACATAAAGCGATACAATCACAAAATCTTCTTTCAATCGTTTCATCACTTCCGCATCGCTCCACACCTGCCCTTCCATCTTACGACAGTTGACACAGTTGATGCCGGTGAAGTCAAGCATTAATGGTTTCTTCAATTTCTTAGCAACAGACAACGCCTCATCATAATCGAAGTAAGTGATCATGCCATACTTGGTTACTACTTCCGGCTCATACATTTTCATCTGTTCATAATACTTCGATGGATACGGTTGATCGTTGCTTGATGTATTAGCAGAAGATGCTGTTGTGTGTGCGCCTGCTCCCATCACAAAATCCTGTGTGCCCATTGGTGGCACAAATGCACTGATGCTTTTTAATGGTGCACCAAATAAACCAGGTATCATGTACACAGCAATTGCAAATGCAGTGATGGCAAACATTAATCGTGTAACAGTGAGATATGGCAACCCAAAATCATTTTTTGGTAATTCATCATCGTGATGAAATTTGAGTTTACCTAAAAGATAAACTCCAAGCAATACGAAGATGACGATCCATAAAGTGATAAATACTTCTCTATCTAATATACGCCAGCCTTTTACAAGATCTGCGTTTGATAAAAATTTTAATGCTAATGCAAGTTCCAAAAAGCCGAGTGTAACTTTCACAGCATTCAACCAACCTCCTGCTTTACCGAGTACATTTAATTTACTTGGGAAAAATGCAAACAACGCAAAGGGTAATGCCAATGCTGTAGAAAAGCCAAGCATACCTACCAGCGGACCAAAATAACTTCCCTTTGATGCGAGCACTAACAAATTACCAATAATGGGACCAGTGCAGGAGAACGATACCAGCACCAGTGTTAAGGCCATAAAGAAGATACCGAGAAAACTGGTGGTATTTGCTTTTGAATCGCTTTTGTTTGTCCATGAACTGGGTAATGTAATTTCAAATGCGCCAAGGAAAGAAAATCCAAACACCAGGAACAATGCAAAGAATACAAGATTGGCGATCCAGTTGGTTGCAAGATTATTCAATGCAGCCGGACCAAAGATGAGCGTTACCAAAAAGCCCAGCAGTGTAAAGATCACCACAATTGATGCTGCATAGTACAAAGCATTGCGGATACCTTCTGCTTTTGTTTTACTGCGTTTGGTAAAAAAACTTACAGTTACCGGAATCATCGAATACACACAAGGCGTAAGCAATGCCAACAATCCACCGCCAAATGCTGCAAGAAAGATCCACAGTAATGATTTGTTTGTTACTGAACCTTCGCTACCCGTAGTGGCAGCTTCAACAGTTTGTTCAGGTTTAATAAAAAACTTGAATTGCTGTTCACCGGGAATGTATTCATCGGCTTTTGCAAACAGGTAATTTACATTGCCCTTCACCACAAAACTATCAGCTTCACTGGCATTGATCTTTTGTTGCCACACAACTGAATCGGTAAAGTATTCTACATTGGCCTGTGTGGCTGCATCAAGTTCTGTTTTTTTTGTTCCTTTTTCAGTAACAGTTCCCGATAAATGTTTTGTTGCAGCAGAATCGAACGTAATGGTTGAAAACAACACATCGCTATCTTTTTTTTGCAAGGCAAATAACTTATAGCCCGGCTTTACCTTTACTTGCAGTAACAACAATACTTCTTTTTCATTGATGCGTTGCTTACTGTAGTGTACTGAAACAGCAGTTGAATCTTCGGCATACAATCTCTGTCCTTTTAAAAGTAAACCAAGAAACAGGAACAGCACTATAATCATTCTTCTCTTCATGATTACTTATTGAAGGGGAAGTGTAAATTTTATAGTTGAAGGTGGAAGGCATTCACGGTCGTTGCAAACCATAAATTCGATTGTACCTGTTACAGCAGTTTTAACAGATGCTTTTATTTTTACGGTTTGAATAAAATTGACAGTGTTGGAAAACTGTTTTACATCCACACCAAACAACTCTTCATGAAGTTGTTCTAGCTTGCCCATTTCTTTTGCAGCACCTACCAATATTATCAATGGATTTTTTGAAAATTTAATTGCTGTTGGTACAGGCCCACCATCAGGTGTAGTTTGTGAGTAAATATGCCATCCATGTCCAATGGTTGCAGTAATATGCACTTCGTATTTTGTATTACTTATTTTTTTTAATTTATAACTCCACTTTACAGGATTTTGTACTTGTGCATTTGCTAAAAAACATGCCAGCAATAACAAAAAAAACAGTACTATTTTTTTCATTGTGCGAACTTTTTTTTACTCTTCGCAGGAAAACTTTTTTGATCCGCAAACATTATTTACTCCTGTTTTGAATACTTGTTAACAATAGATTTAGAATTTCTTTTTTCACCAAAGAATATAGAAAAATGTTTTCTCAATATTTTCAAAAAAATCTACTCTATAAAAGAAAATATTTATTATTTAAAAATCAGACTTGACTACGCTTTTTAATAATTACTATTCGCTAAAAAAAGCTATGAATAAAGTAAAATTTCGAGATTTTAATCATCATATATGTACCAATTAATTATAGAGAAATCATATTATACATCTTTACGTACAGCAAAATTTTGCCACTCTGTGGTTTCAAAATCGATTTACTCGTATACACAATTACAGATACTATTGTTCTTGTATTTAATACAAAATGATTTTTTATATAAGACGATCAATAACCAGACTTTTGAAAGTATTATCAGGAATGTATGTTAATTACAATATTTTTCTATATAAATTGATAACTCTTTGTCCAAGTCATGGCCTGAAGCCAACACTTTGCCATTACCATCTAAAAGAAATAGTGCAGGAACTGCATTGAAATTATACAAATTACAAATGTTACTTTTCCAACCTTTTAGCTCTGATACATGTGCCCACGGTAATTTATCAACCTCAATTGCTTTCTTCCATCTATTAGCATCAATATCAAGTGATACACTTAATACATCCAATCCCTTATCATGAAATTTATTGTACAAAGCCACTAATTCAGGATTCTTTTTTCGACAAGGAGCACACCAGGAAGCCCAAAAATCTATTAAAACCAGTTTCTTCCCTTTTAAAAATGTAGATAATGTTAACTCTGCTCCTTCAGGGGTATTCATCGTAAAGTCTGGAGCTTGTCCACCTGGAATAAGATTAAATAATTTTTCATAAGTAGTCATTACTTGTTGACCTATTGAAGTTTGCTTAACATAATCAGGAAGTTCGTATACATAAATCCTAAGCTTATCCGGTGCCACAATATAAGTATATAAGGAGGAATACTTCCATAACAGGATGGCTGCTGCCATATCTTTTCGCTCTACAGCATTGATCAATTTGTTTTTAATCATACTATCTTCTGCTGGATGTTTACCTGTCCCTTTCATAATTATATCGTTTATTTCACTCACAACGGCATGAGTCGGATTTCCGGTTACTGTGTTTTTTATGAAATAAGAGTTAAACATATTATCAGTTTCTCTCTCCAGTTTCACATAGGTATCAACATAATCAAGATATAACAGCATGGACTCACGACGGCCTTCTTTACCAACTCTTGTGATCAAATACTCATCAGGTGATAAATTAGTCAGTTTGAACGTAAACTTCTTATTCTTAACGATTGCAGAATCCACACACTTTCCTTTGCATATTAGAAAAAGCTTTTCTCCTTTTTGAGCTGCAGGATAGTCACCATGCAACTTCATAATTAGCTGATTTGCTTGAACGGAAATTGAAACAAACGAAAGTATTATTAACAAAAACTTCTTCATGTTGGATAATCGATTAGATTGATTATAAAATTATTTAGATTTCAGAGTTACTGTAGCCATTATTTTTTCTTCAACTGGTGGCAAACATTGTTCCTCGTTGCAAATTTGATAGTGAATCGTAATATTGATATTCTGGTCTCCCATATTTATTAATTTATCAGAATCATTTTTACCAATGCACATAAAATGTTGTACAAACCTCATATGATTTCCTTTATATATCTCTGTTGCCCCTTTTAATATAGCACTAGGCAAAACGGTTTCACCTATTTTTTTTAAGCCAACCGGAAACTCAAAATCCACACCGGTAGGAATCCATCCTTCTGCTATATTTATTTCATTTGAAACGTACCCATACCACCCTTTTTTAAAGTTGATTATTACCTCTATGCTATCATTTTCGTTTACAAATATTTCGGAAGGTGTCTTTACAGAATATGTCACAGGCCCTTCGTTCCTACTACTTTGCGTATTTGTATTGATAAGTTGTACCTCTTCTTCAGCCTTAACCTTTTTTCTTTGCACAGCTTTAACTGGATTTTTCTTACCCAGCATTACGTATACATAGCCCCTATGACGAAGCGTCAGATATTTTTCCTCAGTTAGCTTACCCAGTATGAAGCGCTTCATTTGAGGTTGTTCAGCCATTTTCTCGTTAGCTTTTTCAATACCCCCCATCCACTCAACTACTTTACCAATATCCTTGCCTGGCGATTCTATACCCAACTCATGCAGATAGCTCCACGCAACAGTCGAATCTATCTGAAAACCGTTCACTGTAGGTAGCGAAATCCCAATTACTAAATCGTATACACCGTCGCCATTAAAATCTGTAATGGTAATATTAGGCTGACATCCAGGAAACGTTTTTGCAGCATCTTTTGCGGTGAACAATGAAACCGCTGATTCGAATCTCAATCCTTTATCAGTATTTACTCCACGAAAAAAAATAACCGGGTCTTTAGTAAAGCTATCTCCATACATATGAGTTACAAGAAGATCAAGCACGCCATCTCCATCCCAATCAATCGGCGTTATAAAACTCTTCTGTATACCAGCAAAAAAAGGGGGCAAGTTGGCTTTCTTTGCCTCCTCCCATTGTTTAATACCAGGGCGATTAACTACAGATAAAGGCAATCCATCTATACCCAATAAATTTCTGCGCCTACCGAATTTAGGGTTTGCAGCAGTACCTATATTTAATGCATAACGCAATTCCGCTTTAGTTATACCGCCAACCAACATATCTACCAAACCATCACCATTAACATCAGCAAATCCTGCAGATGTATATATCCAATACATTGAAGATGTAGGATCAGCTTGATTGAGATTGGACACATCAAGCATTCTGTTGTCTTTGATCATAGCTTCCTGGTCAACAAAGCGGCGTGGTTCAAATCCTTTCAATCCTCCTGGCCACCAATTAATCTCACCAGGGCTATATTGACCAGAAAGAATATCAATTATTCCGTCATTATTTAAGTCAGCCAGACGTGGATTTGTGCCAATGCAACACCATTCATATGTGGTCATTGTGTCGCCATTCACATCTGTAGCGTAAAAGTATTTACCACTAAAAACAGGTCTTTTGATGGTTCCTTCATTCAGATAAACTTTAATATTAGATCCGGTTTGCCCTGATTCAAACTCACCTAACAACAAATCATTTTTTCCATCTTTATTCCAATCGTAAAAAAGTGGATATACTAAGCCGTGCTTTTCAGTTCGTATTTCCTGGACAGTTCCTGTAATCAGTACTGGTTGGGTAAGGATCGGAGCGCCGGGAATGTTACTATTAGATATCTTAGGCAATACCGGGTATGCAATTGATTTAACACTATCGGATAAATGTTGAGCTTTACAATTAACTTCAATTAAAAACATGATGAAAAAAAAACCAATCTTAATGTTCATTATCATATTACTGGTCCTTTAAGTTAACATCAAATATTTGTCCAAATCGGCTGCCACCTGATTCAGTTCCATCAAATGATCCCGTTTGTGTCAACGCTCCTGTTGTTATGTCTACATCAAAAGTGTATATTTTACCTTGTCCTTGACTATTCTTTGTAGACACAATCATAATCTTATTGGTATTTTTATAATATGCAGTAGAAAGATAAATGTACTCATACTTTAATATCTTCATCATTGTAATTTGCTCTCCAGAAGGAACTGTATATACAGCACTTGCAGTATTACCATTTAAAAAAAGATATTTATAAATAGACTGATCAGTAGCATAATAATTTGCATTCGTTCCTGAACCAAATGCATAATATTTGGCATTATTGATGTCAGGAAGAGCGTTCATCGAATACCTGCCAATAGATATCTTTGTAGCATCAGTTGTGAACATATTGAAGTCAGCTAAATACTTTTCTCCTGTTACTAAATCCTGCATTACAGCCATTGCATCAGTAACATTAGCGGCGGTACCGTTATCGGCTGCAGTTGGCCATGAACGAAGTTCTGCAAAAAGCAGTCTTGCTTTCATATCATTGGGCTGCAGATTTACTCCGGAAACTGTACTTGAAGGAAAAGGTTTCACAGTAGTTGTCCCCGATATATATTGAGAATATAAAAATGCTTTGCTAACAGTATCGAATATTACAACTCCCCGATCACAATAGCTATTTGCGGTTGGCAGTGCATATGGTGAAGCATAATATGATGTTGTTGAATTATTATAAAAAAGCGGACCGTTAAAGTCTCCATAGAATACCCGTCCATTATCGATTACAGCTCGGCCTTGGTTCTGGCCTCGTTGAACAAAACTTTGTGGGTTTCCTGAAGCATGGGAAGGAAATGTAAATAGAGAAGAATAGTCAGTAGCCGCCTTTTGAAGGAGCAAATAATCAGTGCGGACTCCCCCTTTATCAGTAAAGATGTACACTTCACTAGTTAGGGTTGAACTGGTTCCCCATTTATACTTGTTTACTTGCCTACCTACTCCATTAATTTTAGCACCTGCGTTGTTTAATGAATAAAAATTGGGCGTAACTCTGGTTGTTACAGTGTTCGAGGTACCAGGTAAAAACATATCATGTTCAATTAGACCTACATCACATTGGGTACCATCACCATGTAGCACCATTAGGCCTCTATACGAAGCTTTCACAATAGACAAGGAGATTGCATTTGAATATGTTTGGTTAGTAGCTGAATCAACTCCAATGCCTACAGCCAACTTTTTATTTGTTACAACCAGACGTAGAGAATAAGTGCTATTTGTGGTTATATAATCATCAGGTCCACATCTATATTGCAACCTTTTCCCTTTTTGTATTGTAGCATATACATAAGGTGATTTTTTTCTGAATATCTGCCATTCGTAAGAAAGATCGCTTGTATCGCCGGTATAAGTAATAATTGGGTCAATTACTAACGTATCAACTCCAATGGTTTTTGTGAATGATGAAGTAGTAAAACTAATTGTCAACTTTCCTGGAAGGTCGTTGTATTTATTATTCCCTTTGTCTTTATAGCAGCCAAATTCAAATACAACCAAAAAACAAAGCAAGAAGTAATAAAAATATTTTGAAAACAGCACTGATTTCATCTGTTTAGTATTTAATGATTAAAAAAAAATAGCTATTCATAACTGGCATAGTACCAAGTAATCACACCAAATTCATCAGACAATGGAATAGAATGAGTCGCATTGTAAATATTCAAAGCATCTTTTAGCGCATAGATCACCGCTGCCAAACTCAACCCTACTCCAGTTGAGGTACTTGTTGTTGGTGCCTTTGTTGAGCCAAACACATCAATGTAAAATTGCATTCTTGTATCTGAATAATTATACATAGGAAAGTAAGTGTTCCACCAAGAAGGTTTCTCCAGTTTGTCTGTAAACCGTATTTTATGTCGCAAATGCGGATAACTAGTCGAATCAATTAAAAAATCACTAGTATTTTTCAGCCTGAACCAAATACTTTTTGAATTAGTCTTTAAACTAGCAGTACGGTTTATACTAATTCTTAATGTTGCATAGCTGGAATCCTTTTTAACTACAGTTGGAGTTAATACCGTAAAATCAGTTCCCTCAACAGCGGTTGAACTATCAATTATTATAGCTACTTCTCTGTCCGTGCTAATTTTATTCCCAATCAATTTTACGGTAACCTTTACGGTATCTCTAGCAACGGTGCTTGCTTTCTCAACAAATGAATACACAGTGCTATCTGAGGTAAAATAAACTGAGTTAGGGGAATCATATGTTAGTCCTTTCTTCTTACAAGACGAAACTAAACAGATTACTAATATAAAAAATGTGGTTGTGAAAGATATTATATTTTTATGTCGCATTATAAATTAGTTAAAAGGTTATAAAATAGAAATATTTAACGACCGCCATACGTATATTCATCATCTGGCATATCGAATACATACCTCGTTGTATTTGTAAAAGAGCTATTGTATGGCAATGTCGTTTTATTCATTCGCTTGTAATAAAACCATAATTGCCCTTCACTGATAAACTCCTTCTGATATTCCTTTTGTATTTCATTCTGTAATAATGCAGAACTTGTAATGGCAGTATTAGCAAGAGTATCCAGTTTTCTTGCAACCCTTACCTTATTTAACCATGATAGTCCATTGATTACCGTAGGCTCACACTCGGCCGCTATATAATACATTTCAGAAATTCTTATCAACGGCATCTGGTATTTATACCACGTAGAAGCAATAGCGTCCTGATATAATTTGGAGGAGAAATTATAAGTACTTCCGCTAAGGAAGAAAAGATACTGATTCCTCAAATCAACCGAATTGTTTTCATAGATTGCATTTCTCGTTGCAGTGGTGCTATACAATTGTAATCCAAAATCGGTACCAGCAGTAGATAAATAAATAGGTACATAATTCTCCATGTCCGGAATATTCAGCGCAAACAAATGCTCAGATGTGAAGGTCCTATCTCTGGCCGATGAAGAGGAAGATATAGTAGCAAGATAAGCAGGATTTATCCATGGAAAGCGAGTTGCCTGGGCATCAATAGAAATCCTTGCATATTTCAATGCATTTTCCTTATCGCCTTTCCACAAATAAGCTCTTGCTAGCGCTCCTGCAACAGCATAGTAATTAAAATGATACCTACGATTATGGTAAGCAGCAAGAGTTGTAGTACCAACGGAAGTTGCGAGTACTGTAGAAGTTGGAGTTGCACCTGTTTTGATTGGGTCATTATCCATTAAAGACAAAGCGGTTTCTAACTCCTTTATTATTCTATCACAGGCTTCATTTACGCTTAATAAAGGGCTCACAACACCGCCTGTAAGCGTGTCAACAAATGGAATGGATTTGGCCGTAGGATCTACCACAACAGAAGTACCATACATTCTCAGAAGATCAAGGTGTACAAATGCTCGCAGTCCTAAAGCCTCTCCTTTAATAATATTATAATTGTCTCCCGAGAAAACCGATTTATGAGCATCAATATTTTCAAGCATACTATTCAGATTGGCAATAACATTATAAGAGCCTTTCCATATATTATCAATGATAGCCACACAAGCAGTATTTCTACCGGCATCATTGCGCTTATAAGGAAACAGATAGTAAAACATATAGTAGTTATAGGTGCCTTGACTTTGAGGTAAATAATACCCAGCCAGTACATCCATCGTACCAAATGTCATTTCTCTTCCATAAAGGCTCGGAGAAGCCATTGCTGAATAGATGCCGGAAAGAGCATCCCGATATCCGTTTTCAGTACTAAAAAGTTCGTCCCTGTTTAATTGTGTTGTTGGCCTAACATCGAGCCACTTCTTGCAGGAAGCCCCAAGCATCAGGAGCAAAGACCCAATCAACATCAATTTTATATTTCTAAACTGCATATTTTTTTATTTAAAAGGTGGCTTGTAAAGAGAATGAGAAATTGCGGGCAAAAGGGTAGGAAGTTCCACGTTCTACTTTTATAGAAGATATTCTTAGCAACTCATTTGTATAAAAAGTGGCTCTTAAACGTTCAAACCCTATTGCACTTAATACCTTGCGAGAATTAACATCATAACTAATATTAATGGTAGAGAAATATATCTCATCATTATTCTGTATGAATCGAGTTGTTGGTTTAGTATAAGTAACGGTTGAAACAGCAGCACCCGAACGTGCCTGAGGTTTTTTATAAAGGGAGATATCACCCTCTTTAGTCCAGGCTGACAAAATGCGCTTGTCAAGGTTCGATCGGCCATCTACATTCTCAAGTCTTTCTACTAATGTTGAATTATAAAGTTTACCACCAAAGCGATAAGAGCAGGTTAATGAGAGTATAAAGCCTTTATATCCCCCATTAACAGAAACTGTTCCATTTATTTTAGGCTCAGAATCGCCGGCTATTATTAGGTCGTCGGCATTCCAGGTATAAGTGCGTTGTCCGTCCTTAGTTAGAAACAACTCGTTTCCCGAAGCAGGATCAATACCTAACGAGTGCATAGCCCAGATTGAGGTAAGCGATTGCCCATTGATATAACGGGAGACTGGTTTAGTATAAAGCTGATTGGTATTGCTTACCGTTTTGTTTTGTTCGTCGTTGTACGATTTAAAGGCATCCCCAATATCTTTTAAGCGATTGATATTTTGAGTTCCCGTAACGGACAAGTTTACAAACGCCCTTTTTGCTGCATTATTATAAACTTGGTAACGCAAGGCAAATTCATAACCAGTGTTCACTATTTTTCCTAAGTTGGCTATATATGAGGTAAAACCAGCCGAAGGAGGAGTTGTCATAGAGGTAACCATATTTGTGGTTATTTTCTTATACAATTCTACTCTACCTGACAACCTATTATTTAAAATAGCAAAGTCTAAACCAATATTATAATCAAGGTTCTTTTGCCACCCAAGACTTGTATTAGGTAAAGCTCTTAATACTACACCTTTTACACCAGTATAAGAAGTAGAGACATAGTTATAAGTTGCTAAAGAAGAAAAGCCATCAACATTCTGCGAACCTGTATATCCGAAGGATCCTCTTAATTTTAACTGTTGAAAAATATTATCTAAGTGGAACCCTCGTTCGTTGTGAATATTCCAACCAGCACCAAGCGACCAAAAGTTACCCCATCGTGAATTAGCCGCATAAATTGAGGATGCACTGGTACGATACGATGCATCTAACAGGAACCTATTATCATAAGCGTAGTTAGCGATACCCACCACACCGATACTTCGTATATGATTATCGCTACCGCTTGGCGAACCACTGCGCTGATAATAAGAGGCCATAGAAATGTCAGAAATATTATCACTACCAAATCCTTCAGCCAATACTGTTCTGGATTGTGCTTTCATATCACTTATATTCAAGGTGGAGTTTACAAAGAAAAAATGTTTGTGACGAGACAAGTTGTAGTTAATACCTATATTGCTTTCAATTGAGGAAGAACTACCATCACTAGCGGTCCAATTACCTTTATAGTTAATAAGGCCATTACTTTCCGTATAGTTTATGAAATTAGTATGACTAGGCGGCAGAAAATAATCTGAACCGTTCTTCTGATAGGTATATCCAATTCCTGATGTAAATCTTAAACTGGGTAAGATACGCCACTCCAAGAAAAAATTATCAGACACCTGAACATATTTACTTCTATCTATGATAGGTAACGAGGCATTATAAAGTGGGTTATTAACCAGATCCCAGTTCGCATTATAAATTGCCGTGGCATCACCCAATATTTTTTTAAATCCACCTGCAGAATCTACCTGAAAATAAGGATTCATGGAAACATAACTGGAAAAACTACCGTAGGGTGAATTGTTAGAATTATTTTGTTGTACATCTATCTGGTTTTTAAAGTTGAGAGTTTTGTAGCGATAAGATAGATTAACATTAACCCCGTAAGTCTTTCTGCTGGAGCCCTTCATAGCTCCTTCAATGTTATTATAAAAAAAAGATGCTCCATAACGCATTAAAGTATCGCCTCCTTCCAACATTAGGTTATGCTTTTGACCGATCCCTAATTGGAGAGGCTTAGATAACCAATATGTATTTACACCCCTGGTATGAACATCCTGATAACGCTGGTTGTACAAAATGTCAAGATTATTAGATGTGGGTGTATAACCTGCATAATACATACTATGCTCCTTTTCCCATCGAAGTTTCTCGCTAGCGTTCATTAAATTATAGCCTGTAAGGTCTGGAGCTTCAATATTGAGATTACCAGTATAACTTACCTTCATCTTTCCAGACTGGGGTTGATTAGTTTCGATAACTACAACACCATTTCCTGCTTTTGAACCGTATATAGCTTTTGCAGCCGCATCTTTTAACAACGTAATACTTTTTACCCTATTCATATCAAGGTCATAAATGCGTTGAATAGTTACTTCGAAACCATCAAGTATAAACAGAGGCTGATTAGGATTAGTGCCACTGTATGAACCATTAAGGTCTGGCATACTAGACTTACCTCTTAATATTACTTCTGGCATATTGTTAGGGTCTGAACCAAGTGACAGGTTTTCAACAATCCGAAATGTAGGGTCAATGTTTTTCAGACTTTGTAAAACGTTTTGGTTACCCGCCCGCAGCAGTTCTTCACGGGTAACTGTAGTCGCAGCACCTGTAAAACTCTCAGCCCTTCTATTAACCAAGCCGCTAGAGATAACAACATGTGACATAGCTGCATAACTAGGTTTTAGCATTATATCAACAGTGGAATTTGCAAATTTGCTTGTAACCTTAATAGAATAAGATAAATAGCCTACATAAGAAACCTCAAGTTCATCTCCCTCATCAGCATTTAAAACTGCTATACCTTTTGCATTTGTGACAACGGATTTTTTCTTCGTCTTGTTTGACACAGTGGCTCCATTCAAAGGATTTCCAATTGAATCAACTACACGTACTGTAATTTGCGGAGGAGGAATATTAAAATCCGGCAGAGCTACCTTTGATTCAGCCGTTGACTTTATTACAATAGTTTTACTTAAAATGATGTATGTTAAAGGCTGACCTCGGAAACAAATGCTTAATGCCTCTTCAATCGGCACATTTGATACTTTAATTGACACATTTTTACTTTTCTCCATAACGGAAACATCATAAAAAAAATCATAGCCAGTTTGTTCTTCAATGATTTTGAAAACCTTCACGAGGGAAACGTTTTTCTCTGAAATTGAAACATTTTGAGAGTAGCCTCCTGCACTTACTGAAAGGGAGGCCAAAAAAATGAAGATAGTAGTCAGTCTCATAATCCGCAGCATTTTTTTTAATGATAACATAACCCTCCATAGAGAATTGTTACCCGGAGCCATTAAATACATAACTTTGTTTTGGTTTGGGTTAAACAATAAGAAGTCTTGCCAGACTATTTCAATTGTATTAATTCATCCATTCTCCGGGCTGTGCTACCAACACACCCGGTTTTTATTTGAACTAAGTCGTTTGTTTTCTATTTTCTTATCACAATTTCTTTTCCTCTAACCTCATAGTTAATACTGTTCTCACCTAAAATTTTCAACACATCAGACAGGTTATAGCTTCTACGTATTTTTCCTGTAAAAAGTCGTTCAGGCACCGGCCCTTCATACACCACTTTCAGATCATACCATCTCGCAATTTCACGCATAACTTCCTGCAACGTTGCTCCCTTAAAGGCAAATAATCCATTCTTCCATGCCATTACAAGGTTAATATCTATCCCATCAACGATTTTAATTGTATGTTGTATGGCAGCCTGCTGACCTGGCCTTAACAACAATGTGTTTCCATTATTTTGCACTTGTACGGATCCTTCAAGAAGGGTTATTTCCATTTCTTCCTTTTCATCGTAGGCATTTACATTAAAATGAGTACCCAATACCTTAATTTCTGTTTCTCCTTTTCTTACAATAAACGGTTTTGCTTCATTATGAGCCACCTCAAAATAAACTTCACCCGTAATTTCCACTTTACGGTCAGCTCCACTAAACACAACTGGATATTTTATTGAAGATCCTGCATTCAGCCAAAATATTGTACCATCGCTTAACTGCATTGACACCACTTTGCTACCCCTAGGGTTAGAAACTGTATTGTAAACCACTGCTTCATCTGTTGGACCTTCAATTACATAACTTATTTCTCCTGAAGGAAGTTTCACCAACTTCATGTTTCCATTCAAAACCAATCCATCTTTTATTGCACTATCGATTGTTACCTGTTCACCATTTGCAAGCTTTATTACCGCTTTACTTAAATCAGGCGCCTTTATATCAGGAACAACTTTTGAAATATTAACCTTATCAGTTTCAATTTTTTGTTCTTGTTGTAAATAATAAACCCCAAAACTTACAAGTAAAAGAACTGCTGCCGCAACTGCAATGCGCTTCCACCACATATTTCGAATAATCTTTCCTGGTCCGCTTTCCTGTCTATGTCTTACAATTTCCTGCAGCATAAACTCCCAATCAACATCAATTTTGTGAAGATTTTCTTCTATGTTTTTAAATTGCTCATCAAGTAAGGGTTCAACTAAAGAAAGCTTCGCTTCACTAATTAGGTGATAAAGCTCCTCAAGCTCTTCCCGGGAACATTTTCTTCCAGCGTTTTTTGCAAGCAAATCCTGCAATCGATCCTGATTCATAGACATTGTTGATAAATTAATATACAGGTAATATTTGATTGACCTATATGAAGTATAAACACTTGTTCAATTAGCAAAGGACCGCTTGAAACAATGTTTTTTTTAAAAAAGATGGCGGCTATAGCTAACCCAGAATAAAATACTAAGTAAATCGGAGTGTTGCTGGAGAGAGATTTTAATGAATTTCAACGTTTCAACCAGAATATTTTTAATACGGCTTTGCGACAGCCCCAAATGAAGAGCAATTTCGGCATGGGAAAGTCCCTTTTCTCTGCTAAGCCGAAAAACTGTTTGTTTTTGATCCGACAGCTGTGCAACAGCATTATCAATTAATTGCTGAACTTCCTTTGTCCGAAGTTTTTCTTCTAAAGTATAATCAAGTTCAGTGTGGTTTGCCCAAACCATATTCATTAATTGCTTGTCGTTCGTAATTTTACGAATGTGGTTTAGGGTTTTATTTCTGGCAATTGTATATATATAGTAACCTGGCTTGTCAATTTCTGCCAAGCGAGGTGCAGTTTGCCAAATTTTTAAAAATGTATCCTGTACAATTTCTTCAGCATCAGCCTTTGAATGAATGAGCTGCTCTACAAATACAAAGAGCCTGTTCCGATAGAGTTCGAAAAACTCTTTGAAAGCGAGCTCGTCACCGTTTGCTATATCCTGAAGTAGCTTTTTCTCAGTATTTAAAATGTGGACATCCAAAATATAATGGTCGGAAATTTGGATGGAAATTACTGAATGAAAATAAAACTACCTGAAAATTCTTCTCTCAGGCATATTTTTATCCATTCACTTTCGCTTTTTTATGCAGTTGGCCTGACTTCTTATTTGGCAGCCAATAAAAATCAGAATTAGCATAATTCCAGCTGTGAAATGATGACTGAAGTAAATGATAATTTAGAGCAGATGGCTAAAATGCTCTATGATTATTGGTTTGTGCAGTTTGATTTTCCTGATAAGAATGGCAAACCATATAAATCTTCAGGCGGTAAAATGGTTTGGAATGACATACTGAAGAGAGAAGTACCGGAGAGTTGGAGCGTTGGAACTTTAGAAGATTTAGGAAGTATTATTGGTGGCAGTACTCCGTCACGTGATGTTGCGGAATACTTTTCTACTAATGGCACTGCATGGATTACACCAAAAGACTTGTCATTAAATACTGGCAAGAAATATATCAGTAGAGGAGAGTTGGATGTAACCTACAAAGGAATTAAAGCGGCTTCACTTACAATCATGCCTGCAAATACAATACTTCTAAGTTCAAGAGCGCCTATTGGATATTTAGCGATTTCAAGAACAGATGTGACTACCAATCAGGGGTTTAAATCATTTGTAACAGACAAAGGATTTTCTGCCGAGTTTGTCTATTATACAATCAAGAACATGATTCCTGTTATTGAAAACAATGCTGTAGGCTCTACGTTTAAAGAAGTATCTGGAACAACTCTAAAAATGTTACCAGTAGGTTTACCTGATAAATCAATAATTGATCAGTACAACAAAAAAGCAAAAGACATATTCAAGTGCCAAGATATTTCCGAACAGGAAAACCAAGAACTCTCAAATCTCAGAAATTGGTTATTACCTATGCTCATGAATGGGCAGGTTAAGATTGACTAAACCTGTAAAATAAATTATCATTTACTTAATTCATAGCTTATTTTTGATTGCTTTCCTTTCTTTGCAGGCTTTGATCAATTAATAAATCCCAATGAAAGAAGTTGTAAAGCAAGGAATCATGAACGAAATGGCGAATGTTTTAAATTTTCAACAATTACAAATGCTGGAGAAAGTTCTCCGGCAAAATTTCCATACCGTTGATATAAGTTACAAGAAGGCAGAAAATCAACCGTCAGCAACCACAAATGAAACGCTGCTTTCTCTTTTTATTTCAGCAAAAAAAGTAGAAGGCTGTTCTGAAAAATCGTTAAAGTATTATTTTTCAACGATAGAAACAATGCTGAACCAGATTAATAAAACGGTAACTGATATTTCAACCAACGATCTCCGGTTTTATTTATCAGGCTACCAGGAAAAAAAGAATTCAAGCAAGGTTACAATTGACAATATCCGTCGGATTTTTTCCAGTTTTTTTGGATGGCTTGAAGATGAGGATTATATCTTAAAGTCGCCAGTAAGACGAATACATAAAGTAAAATCAGCCAAAACAGTTAAAGAACTCTTAAGCGATGAAGACCTTGAAATACTGCGGGATAATTGCAAAGAAATAAGAGACCTTGCCCTTGTTGAAATTTTAAGCTCAACGGGAATAAGAGTTGGAGAACTTGTAAGAATTAACAGGAATGACATTGACTTTCATGAGCGATCCTGTATTGTAACTGGTAAAGGTAATAAACAACGGGAAGTGTATTTTGATGCACGTACAAAACTCCATTTGAAACAATACCTGCAAAACAGGAAGGACGATAATAAAGCACTGTTTGTATCGCAATCAAAACCTTTTGCAAGACTTTCCATTGCAGGCGTGGAATCAACACTTCGTAAACTGGGAATCAAATCAAAAATTTCAAAAGTGCATCCGCATAAGTTCAGAAGATCATTAGCAACAATGGCGATTGATAAAGGGATGCCTATTGAACAGGTACAAAAATTATTGGGGCATGTAAAAATTGATACGACCCTGAATTATGCAATGGTAAACCAGGCGAACGTTAAAATTGCTCATCGAAAATTCATTGGCTAACTATGAAAGAATACTACTTAAGAGACTTACTTAGAATAAAGAATGGAAAGGACCATAAAAATATACAAGATGGTGTTATCCCAATTTATGGCAGTGGGGGTATAATGAGATTTGGAAATAAATATTTGTACAACAAAGAGAGCATTCTACTGCCAAGAAAAGGTACACTTAGCAACATTCAATTTGCAAAAGAACCATTTTGGACGGTTGATACAATTTATTACACAGAAATAAACGAACACCTTGCTGACCCTTATTTTTTATATTGTTACTTGAAAATCCTAAATCTTGAAAGACTTAATAGTGGCACAGGTGTACCCAGTATGACTTTTGATAGCTATTACAATATCAAAGTAAATCTTCCGTCATTAAGCATTCAATATAAAATCTCAAAATTACTCTTTACTATTCAGAGACTAATTGATTTAAACAATCAAGTAAATGATAATTTAGAGCAGATTGCAAAAACACTCTATGATTATTGGTTTGTACAGTTTGATTTTCCTGATAAAAATGGTAAACCTTACAAGTCATCTGGCGGAAAAATGGTTTGGAATGAGGAATTGAAAAGAGAAATACCTGCCGAATGGGTTGTTGCTAAAATTGATAATATAGTAGATTGTAATAAGTGGAATGCTGGAAGTGAAAATTGTTTTGAATATATTAACTATCTAGATACAAGTAGCTTAACAAGAAATATTATTAATTCTATTGTCAGGATTTACCCGAAATCGACAGATGTTCCAAGCCGGGCAGTAAGAATAGTCCAAAAAAATGACATTTTGATTTCTACTGTTAGGCCAAATCAAAACCATTTTGGTATTATTAAAAAGCCATTAAATAATTTAATCGCTTCATCAGGATTTGCTCACTTAAGAAGCAAACACAAAGGATTGTCAAACGATTTGATTTATTATTTTCTGACATCGGATAGGACAATAAATAGATTACAGCAAATTGCAGAATCATCGGTTTCGGCATATCCAGCCATTTCACCAAACGATATCTTGGGTTTGAAATTTTGCTTATCAAAGGAAGAGAATTTTTTTACTCGAATTAATTCGATTTTGGAAACAATCAATACAGAAATATCGGCTAACCATTCGGAAAACAACGAACTTGTAACTCTTCGAGACTGGTTAATACCCATGCTGATGAATGGGCAGGTTAAGATTGACTAAATCTGTAAAATAAATTATCATTTAGCTGATTATTGAGTTCAATTTTCTTATCTAAACTTGCTAAAATCGAAGCAATTTTATCTTGATCTTCTTTTGTGTGTACAAAGGTTGTGATATTCAGTAAATTCTCTTTATTAAGCTTTGGTTGAGCAGATCCAGTTATATAAGGCTCAAAGTTTAACAGGCTAAAATTATAAAAGAGATATTTTGTTAAATTGTTTTCATTAGCGGAAATAATATGTGCATGATTATTTACCCAAAATTTAGTATTTACTAAATTGCAAATGTTCTGATTTTTTGATCTTAGATTTTCCCCGTCTTCAGCTATTAAGATATACTCTCCATCAAAAAGATAGTTATCAACAAAATCAACTACGCCTTGTGCCCCATAATAAGGATATTTTTTTTCTAGTTTTTCTCTTATCCTATTTGACAATGGAATTCGCTTATTATTATGAACATCCACAAGTTCCTTTATTTTACACTTTCTTAAACTACTCATACTTTAAACTCCCCAATTGCTTTTGTATTTCCTTTTCCAGCTTAGCAGATTCTGCAAATAAGTTTGAAAGGTTCGTTTGATAATTGTTCATCTTCTTCGCAAACTCTTCGGCAGTAATATCAACATACTCAATCTTTACTTCAAAATACTGTCCGGCAGAAAACGAATAATTTTTCTGTCGTATATCATCACTTTTAATCACTACAGAAAAATCATCTTCGGCTTTCTTTTCATTCATTGCATTGATAATGCGCTGCTCTTCCTGTGCTGTTAAAACTGTACGCTGGTTTTTCCCATCTTTAATGGTTTCACCAAGTTTGCTTGCATCCACCAATACAATATGTTCATTGTCAGCTTCACGGTCAATAAACAATACGCTTACGTTTGTACCAGTACTTGCAAAAATATTACTGGGCATACTTACCACTCCACGAAACCATCCACGTTCAACCAGCTGTTCACGAATACTTTTTTCAATACTGCTTTGTGCAGTAATAAAGCCGGTAGGCACCACCACTGCAGCCTTTCCTGTTTTGCTGAGGCTGTACATGATATGCTGGATAAAGAGCAGGTAAATAGCCATGCTTTCTTTTTTATTAGCAGGTACTTTGGGAATGCCTGCAAAAAAACGCTCTTTAAATGCATCTTTTTCCAACTGGTTTCTGAAATCGCTGAAGTCGAGTTTAAACGGAGGATTAGAAACAATATAATCAAACTTACGGTTCAGATAATAGGGCTCGGCAATTGTATTTGTTTTGATAATATTAGGGATGGAATGTGCAAGGTTATTCAACACAAGGTTTAACCGCAGCATGCTTGATGATTTCTGCGAAATATCTTCCGAATAAATATTACAGTTCTCCTCTCCTATTGCATGTGCAAGGTTCATGAGTAAAGTTCCAGAACCCGCACTTGGATCATAACAGGTTACACTTTTAACAGGCTTTGGCACCAGGATAGCGGCCATAATTCTCGCCACTGCATGAGGTGTGTAGTACTCTGCATATTTACCTCCACTGTCGGTATTATAATCTTTAATGAGGTATTCAAAAATGGTAGCGAAGTAATCGTACTTCTCACCAAACATATCTTCAAAACTAAATTCAAACAGCTTGTTGATGAGAGCACGGCAAAAAGCATCACGCTGTGAAGCATCAGATATAAACTGGCTCAGCTCATCAAACATTTTATCCTTGGAACCACTGGCTGATTTTACAGAGAATATTTCAGTATTGTTATTACTGATACTTCGCAACGTATTATCAAACAAAACTGCAAAATCGGGCTGATTCTGATTATTGTACAGCCTTGTTATCATTTCGCTTGGATAAAGCTTTGGAACATCTGGCCCAATGGACGCCAATAAAAACGAGTACTCGTCATCTGGCATTTTCTCCAATGCTTCCTGAAAGTTTCCGGCCTTTGCAAGCTGCTTGTTTTTCTTTCTTGCTTCATACCGGAACTTATCGTTCATGAATTTATACAGGAATACCTGAGTGATAATTTTAAATTCATTCCCATCATTTCCTAAACCATAGTTAGCACAAACAGCTTTCAGGTTATCAATCAGCGCTTTAGTTTGTGCAATAAAATTTATATGCTTCGTCATGCCCTGGCTCCGTTATATTGGTTCAGATATTCGTTTAATATAAGATTGTTCACCGATTTGGCTGTTGAAAAATCAAGTGGAATATGTCGTTCCTCTTTCATTTCCTTAACTAACAACTGCATCAGATAGTCGCCAAAATACGACTCATTTTCTAAAATACGGCTGTTACGGAGAAGTTGGTCATCGGTAGTTTGCTTAATAGCCTGAAGAGCCTCGTACAATTGCATTTCTTTTATGGAGAGAGTTCCTTTTTCCAAGAGCCGTTTGTGAATACGAACATACTTTTCATCCTGCTGATATTTGGCTTTCAGCAAATCGTTTTTCCGGTTCAGTTCTTTTACCTTGTCGTAAATGGCACGAAGCAAAACAATATTGTCTTTCATTTGCTCCTGTGTTACTTCATCAAGATTTTTCTTTTTGAATATCCGTTCCAGTTCTTCCTTTAATGAAATAAAATGTAGATCATCCTGATCGAAATTATTCTGCAATGCCTCCCTTGTTTTCCGTAACTGATTCTTAAGTTCATCTGCAATTACCAGCTCAGATTCTGATATTTTAGTAAACATGAAGATTACATCTTCTAAAGCAGTATTGATCAGATTTACAGTATCTGTATCGCTATTCAAAGCTTCCAGTTGGTTGAGTTTATTTAACTGCGACTGGGCAACATTGAGCAACTGATTAAGTGTGGCAAAATCCAGTTTTTGAAGCAGTTCATCCTGACCCTGCAGGCGAATAATATTCTTTAACTCCCTTGCCGTATTGAGTGCTTTCAGCAGCTCAAGTAAAATCTTTTTATCTTTTACCTCATTGATCTGAAGTTGAAACAATTCCCGGTTTACAGTATCGTAATGGAATAAAGTTTCTTTGATCGTTTCAATTTCAGCTTTGATTTCTTCCTCACTTTTAAAAAGCATACTGTAGCTTTCCATTTCATCGCCAAGCTCTGCCTGCAATTCGTCGAAGTACATTCGGTTGGTTCGGTCAAATGCAGAAGTGATATCAGCAAAATCAACCACATACCCAAAACGATTTTTTTTATAAGGCCGGTTTACACGGGTAAGTGTTTGTAAAAGATTGTGATCTTTGATGACACGGGTGAGATAAAGTTTTTTTAAACGCTTTGCATCAAAACCTGTAAGCAGCATATTAAACACAAACAGCAAATCCACTTTGCCCTGTTTGTATGCCTGAATTAAATCTTTGCGAATATCTTTATCATTTACATCATATAGAATCAAAGCTGCTGTAAGTGGTTTTTCCTTACCTACTCCATAAACAGGATTATCTTCTGCCGCCATTGCAAGATTAGCCACATCTGTTTCCTGTATGCCAAAACGCTTTTCAAACAGTTCAAATAAGACAGTTGCCTGTTCTGAAGAATCACAAACCACCATACCGCCGAGAGAGTCGTCGCTTTGTGAATGGCGGAATTGCTGCAGATCATTTATGATATATTCAAGTAGCGGTTCTGCGTATTTTGGATGAGCATAAACCAGTTTCTTTTTAATATCTCCCTGTAATACGTCAATCTGTGCAAGGATTTCCTTCATCTGCATTTTATAAGCAGTATCGATCCCTTCCCGTATCAGACGTAGTGTATAACCATCAGCTATTGAACGGTTGTAATAATATTTATGAATATAATCACCAAACAATGCTTTACTGTCATATTCCTTAATAACCTGTTTAAGTAACGGAGTACCGGTTAATGCAATTTTAATCGCTTGTTTGTCAGAATTAATAAGATTCGCTAAATAGTTGCCTTTGGGATTATAGGAACGATGTGCTTCATCAAGAAAATAGATTCGTTGAATATTAAGATCATAAGATACATTAGTCAACACAACTGAATCTTCTGTAAACTTCTGAATATTGATTACTGAAATTTCGGCCTCACCACTTGCATTGTGTATGGCACTTATGGTTTGCAGGTCTTTTATAAATTCTGATTTGGAATTTACGACCTTAACTTTCAGTCCACGATTGGCAAATTCTGCAGAAGCCTGGATAGCAAGATCAATACGATCAACAACAAAATAGAATTTGGGAATAACCTGTTTGCGTTGAAAATAATCTGTAAGATATTTTACATTGTAAAAAGCAAGTGCTGTTTTACCTGATCCTTGTGTATGCCAGATAATTCCTTTGCGAACACCTTCATTAAGTTTTTGCTCAATTGCTTTGGTTGCAAACAACTGAGGATAGCGCATGATATGCTTCTGTATTTCTTTAATTCCGTTATTTTCCTCTTCAACATAGGCAATGGCATAACCTAATACAAATGCAAGACGTTCCCTGCTCAGTAACGATGTTAATATGCGGTTCGTTGGAGTATTATGATGTTTGTTTATAGTAAACTCAGGTGCATGTTTAATAACCTCAACATTATTATCTTTTAATATGACATTTTCTGTTACCTCATTTTCAGCAGAAAGGATCTGTGACAGTTTCAGGTCTTCTTCTTCACGGAAATAATTAAAGTTGAGATCCCGATAAGCAGAAGTTGCATAATAGGCCCCCTGTATTGGCTCAATCACTCCGTCTTCATATTCCATATTGTTAGAGAATACCATAAACTGAGTAATATTGGCAAAACGTTTGAATTTTTTATTATGAAAACGCCGGTTAATACGGTTGCGCTCATCCAATATTCCTTCTTTATTATTTGGCTTTTTAACTTCAATGAACACTAACGGGATTCCGTTAATCAAAACGGTTATGTCAGGCCTGAAATCATCATCTCCGTTTTTGCAGGTCAGTTCTGTTGTAACATGAAAGCTATTATTATTGAAGTCCTTTAAATCAATCAGCTTAATACCAGAAGTGGCTGTAAGACATTTATAAAATTCCTTTCCCAGATCATCATAATCGAGTTTCAAGGTTATTTCTTCGAGATAACGATTTAACTCCGTTTCAGAAACACCTGGATTTATTCGTGTAAAGCTCTCATTGAAGATCGATGGAAAAATATTGGTTTCCTCAATTCGCTTGAAATGATCTTTACGGGAAATGTAGGTGTATCCCAATCTGGTTAAATGTAATATCGCAGGTATTTTTACTCTGGAATCCTCATTAAAAGCCATAGCAGCCATTGTTGAATTGGATAAACAGTTTTATGATTTGATTTTTTAAGTAAATGCAGGTAAGCATTGTTTAAGCTAAAAAGAATTAGCTTTTTTACTATTACGGTTTGGGTTTAAATTCATGGTTATTTAGGTTTGTTTATTTGCAAGATAGTAAAGCATTAGCAGATTCAAAAAACCAATCCTGACTACTTAAAACAAAATTTGCCTCTATTATGAGTAATATCGAAACACTTAAAACAGCGAATAATTTCCAAACCAACAAAGAATCAAACGTTTCATTAAGCCATTTCGAATACTTCTCTTAACTTTTCAACCATTCCCAATCACTCCCCAATAAATCCATAAAGGGATTTTTATTCCAGTATTAAAACTATATTTATTAGTTTTTTTTAGTTCTATTTGAAACTTTTTTTTGTTTTTTACAAATTATTGCTATGTTTGTTCTCCGATTTTAAAGAAAGGAATTATGGATCAGACGATAAATCCCAACATGGTAATACTGGCAAGAGAAGCACGAGGGCTTACCCAATCCGCCCTTGCTGAAAAGCTTAAAAGCTATAAATCAAATATTTCCAGGATTGAACATGGAGATGTAATAGCAGATGGAGAATTATTAATTGCTCTTTCCGAAGCAACAAACTTCCCTCCACAGTTCTTTATGCAAAAAGGAGAAATGCTGCCGGTTAATCTTTCCTACCGTAAACGTAAACAGGTTCCGGCTAAAATCCTCAATCCAATTGAAGCACAAATGAACATTATCCGTCTGCATGTGCAGCTAATTACACGCAGCCTGGAAAAACCAGTTCCAACATTACCTGTAGCAGAAGTAACAGAAACAAATACTCCTCAAAAAATTGCGCAAATGATTCGCAGAAAATGGAATCTGACAGAACCGGTTTTCAGTAATATCGCAAAATTACTGGAGCTAAATGGGGTAATAATTTGCAGCTTCAATTTTGGAACAGAAAGAGTTGACAGCCGCAGTATGCTGACCGATGATCAATACCCCATTATTTTTATAAACAGCAGTTTACCTGGAGACAGACAGCGTTTTTCTCTGGCCTTTGAACTGGCACATTTGATCATGCATACATTTAAAATCGTCCCTCATGAAAGGGACGTAAACCACGAAGCCAATTTATTTGCCGCAGAATTTTTAATGCCTTCAAAAGAGATTCTGAAAGATCTTAAAAATGAGAACATCACCCTTCCTCTTTTAGCCGATCTCAAAAGGAAATGGAAGCAAAGTATGATCTCGTTGCTGTACAGAGCTGATGATCTGGAATTACTCACAGCAAACCAAAAACGTTATTTAATACAGCAGTTTAATGATCAGAAAATCAGAAGACGTGAACCCCCTGAATTAGATGTTCAACCTGAAAAACCACAACTGATGCGCCAGTTACTTGCAAATCTGATGAACAAACACAAATTGAACGTTAACCAAATGTGCACCTTGCTTGCTATTGAAGCATCCGACTACCTGGAGTACTATGGTTAAGAACGCAATTACAGAAGCCCGGCATTAATCTAACAGCTAAAACAAATGAAAATGAGTATCACTAACAACACAATTGAAATCAAACCATATAGTATCACAGAGCTTGCCAATATTTACGGAGTAACAAATCGAACCATAAAAAACTGGATAAAAAAACACGATGAAGCTGTGGGAGATAAAGTTGGACGTCTGTATACGACGCTACAGGTTAAAATTATTTTTGAGAAGTTAGGATTGCCAGGTAAAGCAGAAGAATAACTATAATTCTTAAATTCATTTAAACTTTTACACATGACATCAAAATCTGTTACACTTAACAACTTAAATGGAGAATTTAATCAGATTCAAATTTCTACCAAGCCACAAATTAATCTGTTAGATTATATGACTTTAGTAAAAGTTTATAATCTTAAACCAGACGGTTTGAATAATTTACTCGAAGGTGAATATTTTTCTACTGTTCTTATAATGGAAAGTAATCAAATTCAAACCACTATTTTTCAAGTACCTTTATTAGCATTCAGCAACTATAAAATTGAAGTTACAATAGTGTCTGAAATTGATAAAGATCTTGTTGAAGAAATTCAAATTGTTCCTGTACTGTAAATGTATTTTAAAAAACAAAAAAGCCACTTCGATGTAGAGTGCCCCCAAAAAGTTAGACACTAATTGGGGGCATTTTTATGTTTAAACGAAAGAAGTACAATTATGCATTTAGGCTTCAATGTGTAGAAGCCGTAGTAAAAGGGAACCGCTCTGTCAGAGAAGTGGCTGCAGCGAAAGGATTTGAAGAATCCAATCTTCGGCTATGGGTAGGGTTTTATGAAATGTATGGTAAAGCGGGTTTAAAGCCGAGAGGGAAACAGCATTATGATCCTGCTTTTAAGCGACAGGTTTTAGAAACGATAGACCGGGAACTTTTATCTTTACGTTCTGCCTGTGTTCGATTTAATATACCGAGTGAATCGGTTATCATAAGCTGGCGAACGGCTTTTGAATTAAAGGGAGAAGCTGGCTTAAATCCTCAATGCAAAGGCAGGCCTTCAACAATGAAGCATCCGATAAAACGAAAACCGAGAAAATCAGCAAAACCCTTAACCAGAGAAGAAGAGTTGTTAAGGGAGAATGAGTATCTGCGAGCAGAAAATGAATTGCTAAAAAAGCTTCAAGCCTTAGTTCAAACCAGCAAAAAGCAAAAGCCATCATAGAACTAAGGCATAAATACGATTTGGCTATACTGTTGAGCTGCCTGAAAATGGCAAGAAGCAATTTTTATTACTATGCAAAGCAATGCGGCATTGCTGATAAATATCTTGAAACCAAAGCGGCGATTCAACACTATTATCACAAACACAAAGGCCGTTTAGGATACAGACGGATCACTTTGTTACTGCATCAGCATGGTCAAACTATCAATCACAAAACAGTTTTACGATTGATGCAGGTTTTAAAACTAAAGAGTCTGATCAGAGTAAAAAAGTACAGATCTTACAAAGGAGAACAGGGTAAGATAGCGCCCAATGTTTTGAACAGATCGTTTAAAGCAGAAAAACCCAATCAAAAATGGGCAACTGATATAACCGAGTTCAACGTGTCAGGTAAAAAACTTTATCTATCACCTGTGATTGATTTATACAACCAGGAAATTGTAAGTTATGAGCTTTCTGAACGCCCAGGTTTTAAGAGTGTAATGACAATGCTGGACAAGGCTTTTAAAAAAGTAAACCCGCAATCAGTACTGCTCCATTCTGATCAGGGCTGGCAATATCAAATGAAACAGTATCAACATCTGTTACATAAAAAAGGAGTAACGCAAAGCATGTCCAGAAAAGGAAATTGTCTGGATAATGCAGTAATCGAAAATTTCTTTGGAATTATAAAATCAGAATTGTTCTATTTAAAAAAATATAAGTCTGTTGCAGAATTGAAAAAGGAAATAAAAGAATACATCACCTATTACAACAACGACCGGATTAAACTCAATCTAAACGGAATGAGCCCGATACAATACCGGGCTCATCATTATCGAAATTAATCTTGTAATTTGTCTGAAATTTGGGGTTCAGTCTAATGAAGTGGCTTTTTTGTTACTGTTTCACGTAACACTTTCACACGACAAAATCTGCCAAAACGATCAACAAAATTTAATTAGTAAGAACTTCTTTCAATAACTGTTACAAACTTGCTCAAAGTGGAAAGTGACCCTTTTGCCCCATCGTATGTTTGTGTAGTCAATCAGGATTAAACAACAAAAATAATTTTATGAAAACACAATCATTCAGCAAACAATCGGTGAGAACAGCTTTAAAAGTTGTAAAAGGATTACAGAAACAACATGAACTTGCCGCTATGACAAACACTGCCTGGAACTTTGCTAACAGCAGCCTGTGGAACTGTACACAGTTTTCACTGAAGGAAATTGAAGCAGCCAAAGAAAAGATTGCAGAATTTCTTTCATTATCAAAAGATCCTTCAAAAGCATTTTCGATTTTCTGTCAGCGTGTATTGCTTGCCCGTTATTATGTGAACAAACATAACCGTGCCATGCCACTTCCTACAGTGTGGTTAGACCGCAGCAATGAATATGGATTTGCCGGTACAAAAGCCTGGTATGATGAAATCAAAACCATCCGTGAATCACTTCCCAATTACAAACAGGAACTAAAAGCGATGGCAGAAGCCGTGATGGAGTTCAGTGAAGAACCAACGGTTCAGAACTACCAGTACTGGAGAAAATATTTTATTGATAAGCAGACACCGGGTTTATTGAACCTGTTCCAGGTGATTGCGATTCAGCAAATCTGTAACGCTTAATCACCTATGGCAAGAAAAGAAAAACCCTATTATGATGAACAGGGCAATTTCATCATAAGGCCCTACCGTATGAAAGACCTCACAGCTATCTATGGTGTAAGCGGCAGAACCCTGCGCCGTTGGATTGAGAGTAAAGCACCTGACCATGCGAACAAAACAAAAATGTTTTACACGATTGAACAGGTCAGAGGGATTGTGATGGCACTCGGGATTCCGCAAAAAATTGCTCCGGTTGTTACGCTTGGCGCAAAAGCACAAGCCGCATAAAATAAAACCTATTAAAAACATCAAACGCTAACAGATGAAAGACGATTTAAATGGCAATACGTCCAGCAGTGTATTTCTTACCGGTTGTATCCTGCTGGCTAACCTTGATTTCACCGGGCTGCTGGACTATGCCATTAAAGCCTTTATTGGCGGTGCTATCTGGCTGGGTTATAAAGTCACAGCTGATTACATCGAACGCAAAAGAAATCCACGTAAATGAAACTGGTCACCAAACTTGTAACAGGCGCAACGCTCAGTCTTGCTGCAATTGCCGGATGGACATATGTAAGCAATTTAAAACGGAGTGCTGCGGAACTGCAGATCATTCCAAAAGCTTCACTTTACAAGTTGGGTTGGGATGGACTGGTGATCAGGGTGGATGTTCTGCTGAAGAACCCGGCCAAAGGAAGTTTTGTGATGCAGTTCCCTTTTGTGACTGTGCTTTATAAAAATACAGTGGTTGGAAGTTCACAGGCAAGTAGTAAAGAAGTGAAAGTACCAGCAACTTCAGAAATCAAACTGGATCCGGTTTATATCCAGATACCGGTGAGTAATGTGTTTTCTGTCGTATTCAGTTTGGTTAAATCACTTTTTAACAAGGAAGCCATCACAATGCTGATCCGTACACAAACACAAATCAAACTTGGATTGATCAGCATTCCCTATGAAAACAAAACAGAAGTAAACCTGCAGAAAACATCTGCATAAAAAAGTGAATTGTATTTTTTTAATCCGTACCCCGTACCAATTTATCCGTACCCAATGGAAGCAAGTAAAAAACGACAGATAAAGGATGGACCGAAGTTTGATCATCTGATTCCAAAAGCAGAACAACAGACTTCGATGATCCGTCACAATGCGAACGTATCGCATACGGTGAAGTTCATTCCTGAAGTTGTTACACAAACCCTGCATCATACAAAAGCACTTGCGCAGTACTTAAAACAACCTGCGACCTATGAAAGCTGTGCAGCGATCTGGCGTTTTGTTTATGACCATATTGCTTACACCAAAGACAGAGATGGTTATGAAGAAATCAGAAGTCCTGCACGAACCTGGCACGACAGAAAACAAGGGGTGGATTGCGATTGTTATACGGTGTTTATCTCCTCTATCCTCAGCAACCTGCAAATCCCGCACCTGCTTCGTATCACGAAGTATCACCGTGATTACTTTCAGCATATCTACCCCGTCGTGCTTATAAACGGAAAAGAAATCATTATTGATTGTGTAACCGATCAGTTTAATTACGAAGTACCCTATTCAGAAAAAAAAGATTACCCTATGGATCTGCACTACCTCAGTGGCTTTGATGATGATTTTAATGGCTTTGGCAAGATTGCTAAAAAAGCAGCAAAGAAAACAACGCTGCCTGCTGCTGTAACAACCAAGTCAGCAAAAAAAGGCAATTCAATATTGCAAAAATTAAAAGCTGGTAAATCAAAATCAACTGCTGCCAAACCTGCTGCTGCAACAGCAAAAAAGAAAGGCATTAAAAACATCCTCAACAAAGTCAACAAGATTAATCCTGCTACTGTGCTTCTGCGTAATGGCATTTTAGCTTCCATGAAACTCAACATCAAAAATGTAGCAGGACGTTTACGCTGGAGTTATATAACACCTGAACAGGCAACTGCTAAAAATATTGATCCGGCAAAGTTTCAGCGTCTGATTGCAGTAAGACAAAAACTGGAAAATATTTTTTATGGTGCCGGTGGTAAACCGGAGAATTTAAAAAAAGCAATCCTCTCCGGTAAAGGCAACAAAGACAAAGCAGTGAATGGATTAAATGGTTATGGATTCAGCGGTGTGGAATATATGAACACTTCCACTACTCTGCCACAGTTACTCGGCCCGGATGTTTATACTGATGAGAATGATTTAGTGATGGGTCAGTTAGGAGAACCCATTACTCTTGCAACCATTGCTGCTGCAACAGGTGTGATCTCCGGTATCATTGCAGCACTCAAACAAATAGGAGACATTTTTGTCAGCAAGACAAAAGGCTCTGAGGATTTTGATGAACAGAAAAACCAGGCAGCAGAAAACAATCAACCAACACCTGATACCACAACGATCCCAACTACTGCTACCAATCCGCTTGCACCGGCTGCAACAGTTGCTATCAACACAGGAGCAGAACAGGATGCATCACTGCCTGCTGAAAACAACAGCTACAATACCAGTAATGCCATGCTTCCGGTTGCAACAGATGATTTATCACCTTCACCTGCATCAACTACAACTGCTGTCACAACGGCAGCGACAAACACTGCAACTGCTGATACAACTGCTACAGATACAACAAACAATGCAGATGGTAACACAGCTGATCAGAGCTTTTGGGATAAGAATAAAAGCTGGTTAAAACCCGTACTCATTGGCGCTGGTGGATTAAGCCTTGTGGCCATTGGTTTTACTATGTTTAAACCGGGCAAAAAATCATCGCCTTCCCCACCGTCTTCATTAGGAGGACTTCCAAAGAGAAGAAAAAAACATCACCGTAAATCAAAACCACAAAAACGAAAACATACACGCAAAAAAGCAATCGCCTTATTGTAAAAACACTTTAAACAAAACATCATGGCTAAAAAAAAGAAAGGATCATATGCCAAGCAAGCCAGGAGAAACAGTTTTCTCGAAGGCTTGGGTTCACCGCTTGCCACCAAAGGCAACATTAAAAACTCCGCCCTGGAAACAGGTAAAGACATTCTGATCTGTGTGCTGGGTGGTGGTATCATTGGAGCTGCCATTGGCAGACCCTCCCTTGCTGTGGGGATTGTCACCACAGGTCTGGGACATTATTCAGGTAACAAACTCACACAACTGCTGGGGCTTGGCATGATGGCGGCCAACGGATTCCAGAAAAGCACATCCACTGTCAGTGGCCTGGAAGGAATGGATGGTGTAAAAGAACGTCTTCAGGCTTACAAAGAAAACTTTTCTGAGAAACTCTATCTCGATAAGTTCAAAAAGAAAACAACAACTGCTGCCGCTACTAACGGCATCGGTGAGTTGCAGTATTTTAATTACCCCGGTAATGACCTGGCTGCACTCAGTGCCATTGAAGAACAGATTGCCGACAGTGCCATCCAGTTCAATGGTGGTATGCCTGAACTCGAAATGGGATCAGCTGATCCCGACGAATTTATTTTTTAAACAAAAGCAACCTTATTAAAAACACTTAATCACAACAACTATGTTAGGTTTACTTGAAGGAATTGAAGAATACAACAACCAGGGCGCATTACTTGGTCTTGAAGGAATGGATGATGGCGAACTGCTGGGTGCATTGCGCCGCATGAACCCCATCCAGCGTATGAAAACTCTCACCAAACTCACCAACACGGGCTCTGCATCAAAAGGATCCCGTGCAGAGATGGAAAAATTTTTTGGTGAACTGCCTGCACACATCAAAGAAGGTTTGGTAAAAGGAGAATTAAGACTGGCAGATTCAACGATCTACTCCATCAAACCGGTGAACTCCAAAACAATCAAATTGTTTGAAACGCAGGATGACAAAGAAATCGGTTTGCGTAATATCTCCAATGCAAAACTGCCGAAGAACCAGGCTTTTCTTGTCAGTGGTGTATTCCTGCTTGCAGGTACATCGGCTGATGGTACAAAAGATAAAATCATCGCCACTGAATTTAAAGGGCTGGAGAATTTCAACACGATTGCCAATGGTGAGTTCTCACTGAAGAGTAATAAAAAACAAATCGTTCCTGAAACAGGTAACGTGGTGTTTAAAACAACAGGCAACAAAAATGTACCTGTGGGTTATTACAAACTCGCTAATCCCCGTTTGATCCAGGATGATATTTTAATTGAGATGACGATTGAACTGGGTTCAATGGAAGGCATCCCGGCTAATACGTATATCTATGCCGGTCTGCATGGTACAATCACCACTCCTTAACTGTTTTTGTTTTCATTGTTTACCGATCAACAGGACGTTGCAGTGTTTGTCTTTACAGACAGCACTGCCTGCCGGTTGAACCTTTCACCTTATGGAAAATAACTCTATTGCAATAAAAAACCTGAAAGCATTTCTGATCATGCTGCAATATGCTGAAGGCACGTTTGGTCAGGATGGTTACCGCAAATTATTCGGCGGTGGTCTTGTCAATGATTTATCCAAACATCCCAACAAAGCCACAAAAAAATGGGGCATTACCAGTACAGCCGCCGGTGCTTACCAGATACTCAGTAAGACATGGACAGAGTTGCAACAAAAAATCGGGTTACCAGATTTCAGTCCCCTCAGCCAGGATAAAGCAGCCATTGAACTGATCCGCAGAAGAAAGGCACTGGAAGATGTGATGGCGGGAAGAATCCATGATGCCTTGCAGAAATGCCGTAAAGAATGGGCTTCGCTTCCGGGAGCTGGTTACGGACAGAATGAAAAAAATAAAAATGAACTGCTGATGATCTACCGCACTGCCGGTGGGTCTGTCGCTTAAAAAAACAAAGCATGAACAAACGGATCAAAAAGCGTTATGATATTGATGTGACTGCTGCTAACGAATTACACACAAAAACCTTTGAGCTGGATAAAACAGTGGAGAAGATTCACGGCATCCTCTTTACGTCAGATCGTGATGACCTGATGTATTACCGTGGTTCTGCCAAAGTGGAAATCAACAGTGAAGAAATCTTCCCCGAAGCTTATGAAAGTAAACTGCTGATGAGTGGTTTAAACGTTTCTCCCAATGATCGTTATTATTCACTGGGTGGTATTGCACCAGGCAACTTCAAAGTAAAAGTGGAATACAAAGACAATCCTGATACAAGACTTGCTTTTGTTGTGTATCGTGTATCACTGTATTTAGATGTGGAGGTGAAACAGTGATAAGTTGTAAGTAATAAGTGATAAGTAAAAAGGCAAAAGTTAAAAGCCTTGCGTTTACTTACAACTTGTACTTATGACTTACGACCTACCACTTATAACTTATTACTTACAACTTAGCACTCATGTTAAAGCAGACAGCGATACTACAAAAACAGAAGATCACACGGAAAGGCGAGATCAATTATTTCCAGGTAGCGTTACCAGGCACAGTGAAAAAAATCATAGCTGTTGAAACCAGTGTGGTTTGTTATACGGATGCACAGATTATAGAAGAAGATCAATCAACAGCAGTCATACCAGATGGTTCGTCGGGTGATCCTGGTGGCAGTGGTACAACATCCAATAACAGTTGTCCCAATCCGGGCGCTGCCTCGTTTACTCAACTGAGCAGTACACTTGCAGGTGCAGAACTTACACAAGTATTCCAGGTGGGTGCTGCGGTGAATCCTGGTTTCAGTTACAATACGGGTGTTTATTCTGTTGTGTTAACTGTTGTTGCAGATGATGGTGATACGCCTGCTTCTATTGCTGCAAAAGTGGCGGCTGCCATCAACAACACCACACTTGCAACATGGAGTCAGTATGGAAGTAATAATCACAATTACAAACCAACAGCAAGCAGTGCGGGTGATCTGATGACAGTGACAGTGGATAATCAGCATTCCTTTTTTGCTTCAGGTAATGGTTCCTGTTCTGCTGCTCCGCCACCGCCTCCACCTCCTGATCCTGTTGATCCGCCACCAGTGCTGTTAACCTATGATCCGTTGTTTACGATCCGTCGCCAGGAGAAAGCTGGTGTACTGGCTTTACAAAGTCCTGATGCGACTGATATTTTCTTTCAGTCTGAAGTATTCCGTGATGACAGAAATATCCGCTTTGCCGATTACACATTCGTTGGTTCTATGCCGGGAGAATGGTTAAAAGGAAGAAAACGATATGCAACAGAAGTGTTGATTGAAACAGAATCACCAATCCTTGAAGCGTATTACAAAGATGAACTGGGACTCTTTCACGGCAAGGATCTCAACTATGAACTGAACCTGATTATCTGGTTTGAAAAAGAGCAATCATGACTGGAGAACTCGCTTTAGATTATATCCGCAGACGTATGCAGGAAATGGGTTATGATTCACGTTATCTGATTCGTTTCCGTCACCTGCTGCTGAAGCCAACAGAAGTACGTGAGATTACGGCTTACAACCAGGTCTTCCTGTTGATTGAGCCGGAAAATGATCTGCGTATTGAAAGTGATGTGGGACTATTTGATCTTAATGAAGATCATGCCAACGAACTGCAATATGAACACCGGGGAAGGATCAGGATTACCAACCTGTCTCTCAGCCCCCTCAATGCCCGTTTTTTACAAGCTATACCTGTAAACCTGAATCAAGATGCCCGTAACCAATGATGTATATGACCAGTTAAAGATTGACAAACTCAAACACTTCTTAGAAGCACAGGCAGAGAAAGGACAAGCACGTCCCTTTGAAATCTTTGTGGACAATCTGAAAGTGGTTTCTAAAACAGACGATCCAAAAGAGTTTGACAGCTATGAGTTTTACATGAATGAAGACACCGAGAAAGTCCGCATCCTGATTTACAACTCGCATCTGTCACCACGTAACGATCAGTATTGTTATATGGTGCAGCGTAACAAAACAGAAAAATCACTGAACGGGCTTGGCGAAATAGAAGATATGATCCAGCAACGCCTGGAAGCCCGTGACCGTGAATACGAGTTAAACCGTCTGAAAGAAGAACTGGAGGATGCAAGAGAAGAAACAGCTGAGCTGGAAAAATATTCCAAAGAACTGGAAGAAGAAATCCGGCACCTCAAAGACAACAAGTTCAAACTCGGCAACATCAACCTTGGTGAACTTGCTTCGGTTGCACTGGAAGGATTTGTGCGGCGTAACCCGCAGATGTTATCCAAGATACCAGGAGGTGAAGCACTCACCGGTATCATTGAACAGGATAACCAGGAAAAAGAACGCCTGCAGGCTTCAGCACCTGCAAGTGATTCACAGATTACCATTGAAAAAAACAGTACCGCTGACATTACAGAAGAAGAAAAAAGACAACTGGCCTACCTGCGCAAATTTGAACAATGCTTTAACAGGGAACAGGCAGCCCAGTTTAACATCATCATCAATGCCATTGTTGATGACCCTTCCCTGCTGCAAGAAATCCTTACACTGATTGAACAAAAAAAGAACTGATTAAAAAACCATGAAATCATTTAAGTACCAGGTAACACTGGAAGAAAAAACAGAACAGGAAGCCGATCAGAAAATGGAAGCCATTTCTGTACTGGCAAAAAAACTCAGTACAAAAGAACTTTCCAGGCTGGCGCATATTGTGCAGCATGATCCTGTTAAAACAGCAATGGCTAAAAAGTATTTAGGTGTTTAATCCACTTCTAACCTTTCTTCCCTTGAAAGCAACTTCCACTTCAACACAACCAAACAGTTCTGTAAAAGAAAACATGATCTATGCCCTGATCGGGCTGGTTGTGCTGGGTGGCAGTATCTGGCTGGGAAGAAACCTGATCCGTGAAGCAAGAGCTTCCAAAGAACAGAAGAAAACATTTGAAGAAGGTAATCCTGCTGCTTTTGCACAACAGTTGAAAATGGCTTTTGAAAACGATAATTATTTTGGCTGGGGTACTGATGAAGAAACAGTCCGCATGGTGATGCGCAAAATACCGACGAAGGAGTTGTTTAAAAAAGTAATTCAGTCTTATCAGACCTTGTACAATGCCAGTTTAATGGCTGATTTAAAAAGCGAGTTAACCACCAGCGAATACAATGAAGCCATTGCCATACTGGCGGCCAAGCCTGATACGATTTTATTTGCTGCCGGTTCAACAATCAGTAGCACTCAATACCAGTCCTGGGCAAAACGCCTGCATGCTGCTTTTGAAAAAACCTACTGGTTCTTACCTGGAACAGATGAAGAAGCCATTAAAGCTGTCTTTATGGAAATCCCGACACAGAAAGATTTTTTACAGGTAGCTGCTGCTTATAAAAAAGAATATGGCAGTGAACTCAACAGTGATTTAAAAGCTGAACTGGAGTTCTGGGAATATGCACCCATGATGGAACTGATACAGCAAAAACCAACAGCATAAAACTGTTCTTAATAACCGTACCCTAATCCGTACCCTATGAAACAAAAGAAAACAACAAAAGGTAAAGCGTCGAAAAAGAAAATAGTTATTGCTTCTGTTGCCATTGGTGTAACAGGTTTACTGGGATATTTTGGCTGGCAGTACCTGAAAAAGAAAAAACAATCCGGTTCAACAGACATGGATGTTTTGCTGAGTAAAATCCAGACACCCGTTGCAAATACCCAGGTATATACTGCACTGCAACCAAAAATTGCAGCAGTAAAAAAAACAGCGCAGTCCATAACGCCTGCACGTAATGATGCATTCCCTTTGAAGAAAGGCAGTAAGGGTGAGAAAGTGAAACAATTGCAGCTCGCACTGATCAACCGTTATGGTTCTTCTGTTCTTCCTAAATATGGTGCAGATGGTGATTTTGGTTCGGAGGTAGTCAGTGCACTAAAAAAAATCAACATGCCCGATACTATTACTGAAAGCATGTTCAATGTACTGACACAATCATCCAAAACAAATACAGATGCAGCAACAATAGGGAAAGAGTTGTACAAAGCAGCGATTACCAAAAACCTGAATCAAACTATTTCACTGCTGAAGAAATTAACTTCTTCCGATGATTACAATAAAGCGAACGAGCAGTTTAAACTGGGGCGTATCAATGGTGTAAGACAAACCATTGTCAACGGCTTACTCAACAGTTTTACCAAAGCTGCTGATAAAGAAAAAATCAAGTTTGAATTTCTGCGGATTGGTCTGCAGTATGATGGTAACAAATGGAGTTTGTCGGGTATTGATGGCAGACCCATTGTCACCAGCACTGCTTCTACTGTTTGGCTGAATGCAAAAGAATCGGTTGCTGTTCCTGCTAATACAGTATTAGGTAATGAAGTCAGCAGAAGACTGGATTATACGCTGTTTGAAAACAAAGGCAATTACTTTTTAGTCGAATCAAAATCAGTACGCTATTTATAACCGTAATAAAACAATCTATGAAAAGACATATCCGTCACATTGTTGTACACAGTACAGCCACATTTGATCCAAAGGTTTCACAGTTCTACGGCGACTTTCATTATGTCGTTGAACGCAGTGGTGAAATCAAAAAGATCCATTCAGAAAACGACATCATTAAAAACATTCCTGCTGTGGACAATGAAGCCATCCATGTGGCATATGCGGGAGGAAGAAACAAAACAGGTAATCTCGGTGACACACGCACACCTGTGCAGGAAGAAGCACTGTTTAATAAACTGCTGGTGCTCTCCATTAAATATCCTGCGGCTGTGATCATCGGTCACAGTGACCTGGAAGCAGCTGTGCCCTGTCCTGGATTTTCGGTCAAAGAATGGATCAAAAATTACGAACCGGATATAGCCGTTGCTTAACCCCTAACAAACAATTATGAACAACACTTTAAAAGACATCCTTCTGCAAAAGGATACAGCGTTTTTGTCCGCCCCTTTGAACTCAACATTGTTGGCATCCGTGCCAACAGTGTGTTGCCGAATCGTTTTGATGACAGCATTCATGTATTCTTTCATAACAGTGAAGGTAAACTGGTGGAACAACGTTTTGCTGCAACCACCGATCCCGGCACTTACTGGTTACAAAACCCCATGAACCCGCAAGGCACAGCCATTTTAAAAGAAGGGCAATACCTCAATGCCTATATGATCGGTCTGCATCGTGGTAAATACATGGCACTGATACAACGGCTGCCTGTCACCGTTATGCGTGACTATGACCGTAATGCTGTTCTGGATTTTATGAATGGCCGCCAGGACAAGGGCATGTTTGGTATCAACATTCATCGTGCAGCAGAAAACGGCACAACCAAAACAGTAGATCAGTATTCAGCAGGCTGCCAGGTCTTTGCTTCTGCTGTGGATTTTAACCAGTTCATGTCGCTCTGCGAACGGCACCGCCAGTTGTATGGTAACCAGTTTACTTATACGCTGCTGGATGAACGTGCAGTCAGCAGGGCTACAAAAAAAAAGGAATAGTCCTGCTCTCTGCACTGCTGATCGGTACTGGTGCAGCAGTGATCGGTTACACGGTGATGCAGGATTAATCCACGCTCATTCATTTTTAAACAACAAACATGAAACAATTTTTACAGGAAATTTTCCGTGACAAGAACGGCGATTTTTCATTGAGAGAATCGGTGAATGCACTGCTGGTAATAGTGATGATCATCAGCTGGATTGCACAGCAGTTTTACAACAAAGCCATCCCTGAATTTATGTTTTACTCTTTTACCAGCCTGGTGGCAGCAGGATATTTTGGCTATTCGCTTGAACGCAAAAATTTCTCTCAGAAAGATCAGTAATCACATATCAAAAACACAAAACCGTTAATTAATCAAAATGAAAAACATCTTTTATCCCATTTCAGCAGCAGCTTTACTTATTACCCTGCTTCTGGCCCTGTTCAATCCCTTTGATGCAACAAATGATCAAGTAATTATTCATCCCGCAAATGATGTCAAAGAATTGCTCTTGCAGAAAAAACAACTGGAAGCAAAAGCATTTCACCTGGTTGATTCACTGCAACAGAAAAATAAACTGCTTGATCAACAACTTGCTGTTACACAAACAGAGTTAAAAAAAGTCAAACAAAAATCTGCTTTACTGCAAAACAGTTTAGAGCAGGTATTACAACAGGCAGAAGTATTAGCAGACAGTTTACAGTCACCAGTGTATGATTCGCTGGTTACAACTTCGAAAGCTTATTTACAAAACAGTTCGATCAAAGACAGATTATATGAATTGACTGTTCAGTCTCTTGAACAAAAGATCACTCACCAGGATACTGTGATCAGCACAAAAGACAGATTATATGATGAACTGAAAAACAGTTTTCAAAACTGTGTTGCTGCCAATCAAACCTTACTTGTACAGCAAAATGATCTTGCAAAACAATACAAACGGCAAAAGCGAACGAACCGCTTTCTGAAAGGGTTCCTGCTCTTGCTATCCGGCGCTGTTACATACAGCGCCATGCATTAATCAAAACTTAAAAAAGAAAACACCGTGAAATGAGCCATAAAATTTTGGAAGCAACTTAAAACAAACGCTGAAAAAATTTTATGGCGAATTCTATGTGGCTAAAAGAAGTAATGAATTATCACATGAAAGAAAAAACCATTGTCTCGATGTGCACACTTTTAACTTCCCTTGTTGCTTACTGGTATGCAAGGGAAGCCAATAAAGATTCTGTCCCTTATGTAATGATGGGTGGTTTTATCGGTTCCATCATTGGTGAAAGCATTGCAGAAAAAGTATCTGATCAAACAAAACGATAAAACATGACCAACAGTTTTATTTTCGATACAGGCGGACTGATTGTTATTCAATACCCCAACAAATCATTAATGATCCGTAAGGAACAGGTTAAAACAATTGACATCATTGATGAGTTAACTGTTCGCCTGGATATTGGTGAAGGGCCGCTGAAAAATATTTATGTACGTCATCCGCTTGGCAGCCCACCCAACGGACAATCCGCAACAGAAATTGTAGATGATCTTATTCAATGTATGGCAGCAGCTGCGAGTCAAAGCACCTGTTGTGAAGACAGTCTTGCCGTACTGAACAGTATTCTGCTAAAAACAGGTACGATTCAGAATTACATTCTGACAAGACCTGCCCTTCAGTTTACAGAAGAACCTACACTGATTGATGAATCCAATCCGAATATTGTATATAAAGGATGGCATAATGGTAATGGTGTGCAATCAAATGCTGAATGGGCAATCCAACGTATTACACGCAGCAATGATCTGATTGCTTCCGAATGGGCACACGGAAACAAACTGTTTATCAATATCTGGTCAAACAGAGCCGTGCTTCCTTTTTATCCTATTCAATATGGTTTTAGCGAATAAACAGTAAAGCAAACACAACAAAGCGTTCATTGAATGAATTACACAACCCTTCCTGAAATCGTACTGGGAGATATACCGGAAGTGCAGGTTCCCGAACTGCAGGTTTCTTATTACCGCAGTTCGGGAAAATTTTTGTCTGAAGCAATCACTTCTTCGGCTGCTGTTGCCCGGTTTATACGCACCACATTTTCGCAAGGGGAAATACAATTACAGGAACAGTTTATTGTTCTTTACCTCAACCATGCAAATCATGTCATTGGTTATTACCGGCATTCCAAAGGTTCCATCACCGGTACAATTGCTGATATCCGCATTATTCTGGGCACAGCCCTTAAATGTGCAGCCGTCTCCATGATCGTTGCACATAACCATCCTTCCGGTAATCTCAAACCTTCTAAAGCAGATGAACAAATAACAAGCAAACTCAAAGAAAGTGCAGCACTGATGGAAATCCGTTTGCTTGATCACCTGATTATTACAATGGATGCTCATCTGTCTTTTGCTGATGAAGGTCTTCTTGGTTTATCTGGAACTGCAATGCTGATCAACAGCAATCAGCAATTTGTACAGGCAATGACTGCTGCACTGGAACAGAAAACAAAACACAACAAATCTTCTGTTGAAAAACTCGCTGCTTCTTTTAACATCAATGATAAAACAACGGTTAAAGAACTGGCGGAACTGGCCATTGTGAACCGTGCAAGAACACTTGCAACAGGCGTATTTACAAAAGAACGTTTTGCTTCCATTGTTGATCTTTATCAATCGCAGGTGAATCTCTCTCACCGTACTTCACAATCTATTTTATTACAGCAATATTCCACACCTGCACCGATTGGTTATCTCGCAGGTGTGTTCTGTCATCTGCATGAAGCTGTGAGTGTGTTTGAACCATCCGCTGGTAATGGATTACTCACCATTGCTGCACATCCCTCCCAATGCACCGTCAATGAAATTGATTCTTTACGCAGAAGCAATTTAGAAACGCAGGGGTTTAAACAGGTATTAAACCAGGATGCAACCAAAGCTTTCCGTGGATTTGAAAAAATGTTTGATGCAGTCATTACCAACCCTCCCTTTGGTATGATGGATACGAATGTGATGTATGAAACATTCCCGATAAAACCACTGGAACATGTGATGGCACTCCGTGCATTGGACTGTATGAAAGATCATGGCAGGGCTGCGATCATCATCGGTGGTCATACAACATGGGATGAGAAAGGTCGTATCCAGGCAGGTAAGAACCGTATCTTCTTTAACTATCTCTGCAGCCGTTATTATGTGATGGATGTGATCAACATCAACGGATCGAAGCTGTATTCACGCCAGGGAACTTCCTTTGATGTGCGGCTTATTTTAATCAACGGACGTAAAGCTGTTGCGGAAGGTGCAGCACCTCTCTACAATGCAGAAAAAGACAAAGAGATTAACACGTTTGATGAGTTGTATGATCGTGTTGTTACAGCAATGGAATTTGGTAACACAAATCCACTCAAACAAAAAGTAATGCTCTTTGAGCAGCAACTGCAAGAGATCAAAATAAAAAATCCGGGTGCAGTAGTGTTGTTCCCTTATGAAAATGATTACTTCATTGTTGGTGAAAATGCATTACAGGTAACAAGAGAAACTGATTTACTGATTGCTTATTCATTTACGCTTAATGGCAAACAGGTACGTGTGATACGCATCCCTGCGCTTCAGTTAAACGCATCCAAAGAAAAAATAACTAAAGCAGGATTTTCGATCATCCTTGCTGATGAACTGATCAAACCAATGAAAACACTTGAACAGGAAGCAAAAGACTTAATGAATTTATTCCAGCAGGGCGAAGAGTTAGGTGCTCCTTATGAACCTGCATCAGAAAGTTGTATTGTGTTAAACACACAGGTTCCCGACAGCATGGCTTTTGAAACAAAAAAAGCGGTATTTGATATTAAAGCAGAAGTAGGTGGTGATATTGACAACTTTGTCCGTCACCGTTTAAAATATCCTAACAAAGCTTCGTTGTGTAAAGTATTGTCTGCTGAACAGATTGATGCGGTGGCAATGGCAATCTATAATATCGAAGCAAGAGGACAAGGGATGATCATCGGTGATCAGACAGGGATTGGTAAAGGACGTGTGGCAGCTGCCATGATCCGTTATGCAGTAATGCAGGGAATGCAACCTGTCTTTCTTACAGAGAAAGCCAACCTTTTCTCTGATATTTACCGTGATCTTGCTGCCATCGGATCTGCACACTTCAAACCGTTCATTGTTAACAGTAAAGAATCCAAAACAGATATTAAGGATGAAGAGGGTAATGTGATTTACCAGGCTCCGGCAGTGACTGAACAGAATGCAATCATTGCAGACCGCAGTGTTCCTGCTAAATATGATTTTGTTGTGGCGACTTATTCGCAGTTTAATTCACCGGAGAAAAAACCGGAGAAGCCGAACTTTCTGCGTTCTATATCCGAAGGAAATATTTTCATCATGGATGAAGCACATAACTCCAGTGGCTCATCTAATACCGGTGAATTTTTGCAGCATGTGGTGGCACATACAAAAGGTGTTGTGTTTCTCTCCGCCACTTTTGCCAAACGTCCTGATAATATGCCCATCTATGCCATGAAAACTTCCATTGCTGATTGCAACATGAGTAAGGATGATTTAGTGGAAGCCATCACAAGAGGTGGTGTGGCTTTACAGGAAGTACTTTCTTCACAACTGGTGGCTGAGGGGCAAATGATCCGCCGTGAACGCAGTTTTGAAGGTGTGGAAGTGAATTATATTTCTCTTGATGATAAAGCAGAAGAACACAAAGCCATTGCCGATAATATCACGGAAATCCTCCGTGACATCATTGCCTTTCAATCCAATTTTATTGACAACCAGGTCGAGGAATTAGATAAGATTGCTGTAGCGGAAGGCAAGGAAGTGGAAATGCGTGAAGGTACTTCACAGGCCGGTGTAGATAACCTGCCTTATTTTTCCAAGGTATTCCAGGTGATTAACCAGATGTTGTTTTCGCTTAAAGCTGATGCAGTAGCTGATCGTGCCATTCAGCGATTAAAAGAAGGTAAAAAACCAGTGATTGCTTTTGCTTCCACAATGGGCAGTTTTATTGAAGGGATGGAAAATGAAGAAGGATTGCCGGTTACTAATGGTGATACCATCAATGCTGATTTTGCAGAAGTGTTAAGACGTGGACTCGAAGGCATCCTGCGTTACACAGAAAAAGATGTGGATGGCAAATCCGTATTTAAGAAATTTTCAATTGCTGATTTACCAGTTGAAGCACAAACAGAATACCAGCGTATCAGTGAGCGCATACAAACTGCTTCTACCGGAATTACAATCTCTCCTATTGATGCCATTATCCAGAAGTTAAAGAAAGCCGGTTATACTGTTGCAGAAGTAACAGGCAGAAAATATGAACTGCAACTGAACTGGAAAGCATCCAAAGCATTAGTGCTTGCAAGAAAACGCATCAACACCAATGATGCGTTCCGCCAGTTTAATAACAATGAAGTGGATGTACTCATGATTAATCAATCCGGTTCCACCGGTGCATCCGCTCATGCCATCCCTACTGCAAAAGTTCACAAAGACCAGGTAAGACAACGTGTGATGATTGTACTACAGGCAGAGCTGGATATTAATACAGAAGTACAGAAACGTGGACGCATTAACCGAACGGGACAAATCCTGCAACCAATTTATGATTATGTCACTTCAGCTATCCCTGCTGAAAAGCGGCTCATGATGATGCTGCAAAAGAAATTAAAATCCCTTGATGCAAACACGGCTTCCAATCAGAAAAACTCTTCCCGCATTTTAGATGTGCCTGATTTTTTAAATAAGTATGGTGATAAGATCGTTAAAGATTACCTGCTTGAAAACAAAGACATCAATGATTTACTTGATGATCCTTTGCATTTAAAAGATGCTAAAGCAGATAGTGGAAGTGAAGGTATGATGATGGAAGATGCAGCACATAAAGTATCTGGACGTGTAGCCGTGCTGTCAACAAAAATGCAGCAGGATTTTTATAATGAGGTGGCAGAGCGTTACAATGATTTTACGGAGTACTTAAAACAAACCGGTGAATATGATCTGGAAGTGGAAGCCATGAATCTCGAAGCTGAAACAACTGCCAGTAAAGTCATCAAGATGGGTAAAGGCTCGGATAGTGCATTTGGTGAAGACAGTGTTTTGGAAACCGTAAAAGCCAACGTACTCAAAAAACCCTTTTCTGCTGTTGAACTGGAAAATCTTTTACAGGAAACCTTAAAAGGAAAAGAAGCTAAACAACTGCAAGCTGAATTAATTGAACAGTTTGATGAGTACCAGGCTGATACACTTCAATCTGAACTGAATGAAGCGGATGCAAAGTATGATGAACTGATGGTACAGATACCGGAAGAAAAAGCCATGCTGAAAATAAAAAACAAACAGGGTGATGCGGCTTATCATGCAGCTTGTAAAGAACGGGAGCATGAATTACAAACAGCAAGAATGGCAAAAAAAGATCAGCTGACAAAAACCGCATTTAACAGAAAACAATACCTGCAACGGATCTTTCATTTTTATTATACCGGCCGCAGTTTAAATTTTCCAGTAGAGACTTATAACAATGGTCATGAACTCATCCCTGCTGTGTTTTTAGGATTTATGATTGATCTGAAAAAGAAAAATCCGTTTGCTCCTTCTGCCATCAAGTTACGTTTTGCCATTGCCAGCAGTGCAAAATACCTGGCCATCCCTGCTTCTTATTCTGAAGATGTGATGGCGATCATCGGTGCAAGTACCGATGTGGCACAACACTCCTTCAAAATGTTTTTAACCAACTGGGAAGAATACTGCAAACAAAATAATGCTGACAGAAGAACACGTCATATCATCACGGGTAATCTGTTGCAGGCGTTCTCTGATTTTAAAGGCAAACTGGTGAGTTACACAACGATTGATGGTGAAACAAAAAAAGGAATCCTGCTTCCTGAAAACTGGAACCCTGCTGAACAGGTACAGGATAAAGTAGTCGTGCCTGTTTTAAAAGCATTGCCCCTGATTAAATCACTTTCTTATCATGGCCATTTAATGACCAGTAACGGGTTGTCTTTTTTCCGGCAGGGAGATTATTATAAACTCATTACTAGTGCTTCCCGTGCAAAAGGCGGAGACATTTACCTGGATCAACAGATTTTACAATTAGTAGAGAAAAACAATTTTGAAAAAGTATCAGATAAGATGGTGGCGTTGCTGCATTATTCTAAAATATATCAGCTGGTGGAACTGCTGCAAAAAAATCATTCCTTATCGGTAACAGTTCATGCACACCAGTTAAAAGATTTACATCACGCTGAAACAAAATACAGCAACAGGAAAAAAATTGAATTACCAGGTACGACAGAAGAAAAACAGGAAAACAATGTATTTCAAATGGAACTGGAAGCAGAAGCACTGATGTTAGAGCTTGAATTACTGGCAGCTTAAAACTTATTTAAATCATCAGAAATAATAATCTCTTTTTTGATATTAATAAGACCCTCTTTAATGCTACGACTACTAGAAAAAATATGAATATATGATACCATACCTCTGTTGGTTTTTTCAAGAAGGTCATTTCTTTTTTGCCTAACAACATCTTTATCAACCCATGAAAACAAACGATCAAATTCCTCCTTATTAGTTGCTGAAATACTAAAGATTTTTCCATCGTCGTCATAATGAACGACCTCAACTTGAGGCTCTTGTAAATATTTCTGAAAGATGCTCATAAAATGAAATTTATAACAAAACTAAACGACACAAATTCAGTATCCAAAAAAGTGAAAAAATGATAACCATTAATAATTACATATCTGAAATTCAGTCTCTTGTAACTGCTGATTTTCCTGAAGCTCTAAGAAAAGGACATTCTTTCCTTTTGAAGGCAACAAACAATGGATCTTCATGGACTTCCTATCAAAGCAGCGAAGCCATTAAGAAAACCATTGACCTTTATTTATCAAAGCTCAATGAGTATGTAAATAATACGTCCAAAGCCACAAAAAAGCAAACAACTAAAGCAAAACAACAAGAGGACGAAAAAAAGCTGATTGAAAAAACATTGCAAAAGCAAAAGGCAATGCGCAATCATAAAGAAGCTGCTGCTTCTGCCGTAACAATGGTTGAACGCATCCCCGATGAAATCCGCTTCATCCGCCGCTTTGTAAACCTCGATGGAAAAACAAAAACTAGAGAAGATGTTCTTCGCTTTGTCAACTCTTTGCAAAAAGCCATTTTAGAAAAGCGCATCCGTAAAACTTCTGCTCATGCTGGTCAGATACGCATGATCCAGAAAAAACTGATTGATCTCTATAATACCATGAAGGCAAAAACTAAAATTGAACTTTCACCGGAAACGCACAATCAGTTAAAAGAAATCGTTGGTACAGAAAAGGTGTTTTCAAGTGTTTCTCTGATCAAGGCTTATATCAATCTCAATGGCAAACCAGGCATGAAGAAAAAAGCAGATGGTTTATTACAACGGATTACCCGCATGGTGGATAAACAAAAAATACCTGCAAACGATCCATACATTGATGAGTTGACGTTGATCACTAAAAACTTAGAATCTTTTTTAAACAACCCCTCTGAAAAAACACTATCCATCGAACCAAATGAACTCAATGGTTTAAACGGTATTCTTGGTTGTAGTTGCAATACACTCAAAGGCATCCCCTCCAAACCTGCTGTTATGAACAGCATGGATTTTGCAAACCTTCAGTTTAATACCATCGGTTTACAGGGTAAGTGGTTCGATCTGATTGGTGATCCATCTTCCAACTTTACAGCAATGGTATTCGGTAAACCTAAAATGGGTAAGTCTTATCTCTGTATTGATTTTGCCGGTTACCTGGCAAGACATCATGGCAACGTGCTGTATGTAGCAAAAGAGGAAGGGCTGGATTTAACGTTGCAACAAAAGCTGCGTGAAAAATCTGTAGCTCATCCCAACTTATCTGTTGCTTCCATCCTGCCGGCTAACCTCAACCGTTATGATTTTATTTTTCTGGACAGCGTGAACAAGCTTCAGCTAAAACCTGAAGACCTGAACAAACTAAAACAACAGTACCCGGACAAATCATTCATCTATATTTTCCAGTCAACCAAGAATGGAAACTTTCGTGGAGAAAATAGTTTCCAACATGATGTGGATGTGGTGATCGAAGTACCGGAGAAAGGAAAGGCGGTACAGTTCGGCAGGTTTAACCAGGGCGGCGAAATCGACATCTTCTAATAATTATAATTTGAATTATATGCGGCTATTTTAAACGGTTTAAAGCAGCCGCATTTTTATTTAACCTAACACCTACTACATGAACAACACTACGAAAGAAGTAAAACTTGTTTCCTTAATTCAGGAAAGACAAAAAGCAAAACGTGAACCCCTGTCAGTTGAAAAAGTACGGAACACCCCAGGACTTGAAAACCTATCCGCTACGGAAGCGGAAGAAGTGGTCAGCAATATTAAAATGCTGGCAAAACTACTGGTGGAAACTGCCTGTTATGAAAATTCACATTTCATTGATAATCAACAAACTGTATATTTGAATCAGCAAAACAAAGCCGCATGATTACGAATGAACTTTTCGCCCAATGGAGTAAGAAAAAAGACACACCGCAGTTCGCTCCTACTGTTAAAAGAGCCGTTGTTTATACCCGTGTTTCTTCCAAAGAACAGTTTGATAAAAACCTCAGCCTGGATTGGCAACGTAAAACAATTGAAGAATTTGCAGGACGTAATGGTTTTGACATCCTGAACTTTTTTGGTGGTACTTATGAAAGTGCAAAGACTGATGGACGTAAAGAGTTCCAGTCGATGCTGGAGTTTATCCGCAAACAAAAAGGAAAGGTCAGTCATATCCTTGTTTATCTTCTGGATCGTTTTAGCCGAACTGGTGGCGGAGCCATTAAACTTGCACAGGACTTACGTGAAAAATATGGTGTTACCATTGTTGCCGTTACTCAACCCATTGATACCAGTAATCCTGGTGGTGTGTTTCAGCAAAACATGCAGTTCCTGTTTTCACAATACGATAATGAATTAAGAAAACAAAAAGCTGTTGCCGGGATCAAAGAAAAACTGGAACGTGGTATCTGGTGCATGAAACCTCCAATGGGTTATGATATTATCCGCAGTAATGGTGAACGCAAAATTGTAGTTAATAAAGAAGGTAAACTTTTACGCAAGGCTTTTGAATGGAAATTGCAGGGCATGAAAAACGAAGAAATCCTAGCCCAACTCAAAGCAAAGGGTTTAAACATCTACAAACAAAAACTGAGTATGACCTTCAGTAATCCTTTTTACTGTGGCCTGATTGCAAATAAAATGCTCAATGGACGTTTGATTGATGGCCAACATGAAAAGCTGGTTTCAAAAGAAGTGTTTCTGAAGGTAAACAACATCAGAGCTGCTGCAAATAAATATGGCGTTGCACATCAAAAAGAAATCGCCCAGATACCACTTAAGGTCTTTATGCATTGCCCCCATTGTGGTGAAGGTTATACCGGCTATGTTGTAAAAGCAAAGAACCTGTGGTATTATAAATGCCGCACAAAGGGTTGTTGTGCTAACAAGAATGCTTCCAAAGTCAATGCTCAGTTCATGGAGTTTCTTTCGCAATATGAAATCAAAGAAGAATACATGTCGTTGTTAATTGATGAACTGCTGGATTCAACTGAAAAGATCAATGATGCAAATAAACAACAGCAACTGGAAGTCAATAAATCTTTGCAGGATGTACAGAAAAAAATAGATGTGATTGAAGAAAAGTTTTTTGTTGAAGGAGTAATGTCACAAGAGACGTATGAAAAACTGCTGGCAAAATATGCAAAAGAAAAGACTGAAATTGCCGGATTATCCAGAGAAAATTTTTCAGGTAGTTCGAACCTTGATGAAATCATTACTGAAGCTGTTACCTTTTCTTCCAAACTAGCTCTGGCATGGAGTTCCAGCGATGTCAAACAAAAAGAACAGATACAAAAACTGCTGTTTCCTGATGGCGTAAGCTATGATATGAAAAACGAGGCATTTCGAACTACGAAAGTTAACCTACTTCTTTCTTTAAATGCAGAACTGGCGGGGCTTTCAGAAGAGGATATAAATAAGCAAGGTGGCATGAAAGCCACCTTGTCCAATTCAGTCGGGAGGACAGGATTCGAACCTGCGACCCCCTGGTCCCAAACCAGGTATTCTACCGGGCTGAACTACCTCCCGCTCAACAATTGTTTTACCAATTGTTTCCCTTAAAGGGTTGCAAAAATAGCTGTCTATTACTAAAGTGCCAAAAAAAACAAATCCCAAATTCAAATATGAATTTGGGATTTTTATTCTCAATGCTCATTTACATTGCCGCTAACTGAACTTTTTGCTGAAGTTCAAGTACACTTTCTTTAAACATATTGTCGGTATCCATTAAATCTTTCACTGTCTGACAGGAATGGATAACAGTTGTATGGTCTCTTCCACCAAAATGTTCACCAATCGTTTTCAGCGAATTTTTAGTGAAGGTTTTGGCTAAATACATGGTGATCTGCCTTGCCTGTACTATTTCACGCTTACGTGTTTTTTGCAACAGCTTTTCGTAAGGCACATCAAAATAATCGCACACCATCTTCTGGATAGCGTCAATCGTAATTTCTTTCGATGAGGTTTTTACAAAATTTTTCAGCACTTTCTTTGCGAGATCAAGATCAATCTCTTTTTTATTCAGCGAGGATTGTGCCAATAATGAAATCAGGGCACCTTCCAGTTCACGAACATTGGTGTTAATGTTGTAAGCAATATACTTAACAACATCTTTATGCATCTCAAGCCCGTCGTTCTTCATTTTCTTTTCCAGGATGTCGATACGTGTTTCGTAATCCGGCATCTGAAGATCGGCACTTAAACCCCAGCGGAAACGGCTGAGTAATCGTTCCTGTACGCCTTCCAGATCTTTAGGGGGCTTATCAGATGTAAGCACTAACTGCTTACCACTTTGATGTAAATGATTAAAAATGGCAAAGAAAGCATCCTGTGATTTTTCAGCACGGTTAAAGAACTGCACATCATCAAGGATCAGAACATCAACCAACTGATAAAAATGTATAAAATCATTGATGGCATTGTTACGGCTGTGATCAACAAACTGGTTAATGAATTTTTCTGAACTGACGTAAAGCACCACTTTGTTAGGATGCTGACGTTTCACCTCATTTCCTACAGCCTGGGCAAGATGTGTTTTACCTAAACCAACACCGCCATATATTACTAATGGATTAAACGAAGTAGCACCTGGCTTATCAGCAACTGTTTTGCCGGCCCTGCGGGCTACACGGTTGCAATCGCCTTCAATAAATGCATCAAATGTATAGTTAGGGTTAAGCTGAGGATCAATCTGAACCTTCTTTAAACCCGGTATTACAAACGGGTTCTTTACAGGATTATTAATCACCAGCGGAAAATCCATTTCGTTATTTGTGTAAGTTTTATAACCATGACCGGGAACATCCATTGTGATAGGCTGGTTGTTATTATTACCACTATCCATCATAATACGATATTCCAGGTTAGCATCTTTACCTAACTCTCTTTTCAGTGTTTTTGCCAACAACGTTACATAGTGTTCTTCTAAGTATTCAAAAAAGAACTGACTTGGTACCTGAATCGTCAAAATCTTATCTCTCAATTCAACCGGTTTGATTGGTTCAAACCAAGTTTTAAAATGCTGCCACTCCACTATATCCTTAATGATAGTCAAACAACTTTTCCATACCTGATCTGCCGTTTTCATCATTTTTCCTAAAGCAGTTTTTATATAATGATTTAATATTAGTCTGTTATTCTCTTAGCTTTTTCTATAATGTCTGCCATTATAAAAAAACAGGGGGGACAGCGAATATCAACACTTTTTGTGGAAAAAAAAATTTTTTATTACAATGATTTTTTACCTACTGAAATTGTTCCCGAACCAGAAAAATTTTTGCGTTTTTCTTTGGAAAATTCAAAATCTAATCTACCTAATTGTAACCCTGCCCAACCTACCTGGTTAATCACCACATCATTTCCTGAACGGTTTTTCACTAACACCGGTTCGTCAAGAAAAGTATGTGTATGGCCACCGATAATCAGGTCAACAAATTCAGTTTCCTTGGCAAGGATTATATCCGATACTCTGTTCGGATCTTCTCTGTACTGGTAACCGAGATGTGATAAACATATCACCATATCGCATCCTTTTTCTTTCTTCAGCAACAATGCAGTTTCATTCAGTTTCTGCACGGGATTAAGATAAACGGTATTACCAAACAAATTATCGGGAACCAGGCCTTTCATTTCAATACCAACACCTGTAACACCGATTTTCAGTTTTCCTTTCCTGAAAATTTTATACGGAACATACTTCTGTTCCATTGCTGTATTGGTAAAATCATAATTACAGATCAAAACAGGAAAACCTGCATGATTTAACTGTGTGGCAAAATTTTCAAGTCCGCCATCAAAATCATGGTTACCCATTGTGCAGGCATCGTACCCCATCATGGTCATAGCCTTTATCTCAGGTTCTCCTTTGTATAAATTAAAGTAAGGTGTTCCCTGGAAAATATCGCCTGCATCGAGCAACAGTACATTCTCTTCTTTTGCACGAATGTCGCTGATCAGTTTAGCCCTGGCAGCAACACCACCCAGCCCCTGGTTGCGGCTTCCATCCATTGGAAACGGTTCTAACCGGCTATGTACATCATTGGTATGAAGTATAACAAGCCTTTGTAATGCAGCATCATCGGCCATACTCCACTTCGATGTAATGAAAGCACCTGCTGTTAATGCTGATTGTTGAATAAATTTTCTTCTATTGAGCATTGATCACCCTTTTTTCAATTGAAACAGAAATTTGTTTTCCCGCTTTTGCAAACGATGCGAAATATTCAATCAACGCATCCCTGAACAATGAGCCGTTATTAATCTGAGGTATTGCTTTCAGCATTTCGCTCTTATCACCGCCATTAGCAACGTAGTCTGAGTTAGCGATGGTATAAACAGCAGTTAAATCAAGTGGTTTGCCTTTGATAAGTACATTCTCCGCCTTATTGTTTTTTATCTGCATGGTAATTCCAGCTAAAGGCCATCCGCCTCTTGAAGCCACATGATCCAAAAACTCTTTCAGTACCGTGCCGGGAATTTTCTGAATAATGATGATGTTATCAAAGGGCATCAGTTCATAAATTTTCCCTTTGGTAATTGCACCGGCCTTAACAACAGGCAGACGGATGCCACCATAATTTACAAAAGCCGCATCTACCTGTGTATTATAATACTTTTCTGCCATTGCCTTCATTGCATCTGCCATCAGGTTTCCCAAAGTACCCTCCGGTTGCCTTTTTTCAAGATCAGTAGCAAGCGTGGCAATAACCATATTCATTGTGCTGTTAACACTATCCGCATACGGCTTCAGGAAAGATGTAACAGCTGTATCAACCGTTGCATTCTCTACTTTATAATCTTTATACTGAAGGGAGGAAGTTTTAAAAACCGGCTTACAGGAAACAAAAACAAATAATCCTGCTGCAAGAAATAATTTTAATATCGCCTTTTTCATAAATAAATGTAACAATTGAAAGGTAGCCAATTTTGCAGGCACAAAAAAAATATTTTTTTTTAAACAAACGGATAATTTTTATTCGGCAATACTTAAATTATATTTGCTGTTTAACCAATGTTTTTAGGCTAAATACCTGACACATGCAACAACAAATCACTCTTCGCCTTTTGCCTTCGCAGGCTTCAAACCGGCAAACTGTTACTGAACAGATTGCTCAGAGCCTTGCAATTCCTGCAAATAAGGTAAACGGATTTTACATCCTCAAGCAATCAATTGATGCAAGGAGCAGGCAGCCATGGATCAATCTTACTTTAAAGGCATTTATCAATGAACCTTTTCAGCAAAGAGAAACCATAAAGTTTGAACACAAAGACACCCATGCTGCCCCAAAAAAGGTAATTGTTGTTGGCTCAGGGCCTGCAGGTTTATTTGCTGCCCTTAAGCTAATTGAACTGGGAATAAAACCGGTTATAATTGAAAGAGGGAAAGATGTTCGTGCAAGAAGAAGAGACCTTGCCGTGCTGAATAAAGAAGGTGAAGTAAACCCTGAAAGCAATTATTGTTTTGGCGAAGGGGGAGCCGGTACTTACAGCGACGGAAAGTTATTTACCCGCAGTAACAAGCGTGGCGATATTGACCGCATTCTTCAACTTTTTGTGCATTTTGGCGCAGAAGAAAAAATTCTCTATCAAAGTCATCCGCATATAGGAACCAATAAGCTTCCGGATATTATTACTTCCATGCGTGAGTTTATCCGTTCATGCGGAGGTGAAATTCATTTTGAAACCAAACTCACAAATTTTATTATTGAAAAAGAGGAACTGAAAGCCGTTGAAGTAAACCGTTCGTCTGTATTGAAAGCCGATGCCGTTATTCTTGCAACCGGGCATAGTGCCAGAGATATTTTTGAATTGCTTCATCAAAACAACATTTATATCGAAGCAAAGCCTTTTGCATTAGGTGTGAGAATAGAACACCCGCAGGATCTTATTGACTCCATTCAATACAAATGCTTTACTGCCATTGACGGACGGGGGCCCTACCTGCCTCCTGCTTCTTACAGTTTGGTTGAGCAGGTAAAAGGAAAAGGTGTTTTCAGTTTTTGCATGTGCCCCGGTGGAATTATTGCCCCGGCTGCAACATCCCCGGGCGAATTAGTGGTAAATGGATGGAGCCCTTCTAAGCGAAACAACGCATTTGCCAACAGCGGCATGGTGGTTACAATTGATGAAAAAGATGCGGCAAAGTATTTCGCCCGAAATAAACCGTTCAACGAAAATGATCCTTTATTACTCATGAAATTTCAGCAGGCTGTTGAGCAAAAAGCTTTTGTTGCCGGAGGAGGAAAATTCGCTGCACCTGCACAGCGGATGGTTGATGTGTTTGAAAAGAAAATTTCATCTTCATTGCCACACTGTTCTTATTTACCGGGCATTACAAGTACTGATCTCTCAACGGTATTACCCGGTTTTGTTTTTGAAGATTTACGTTTAGCATTCAAAGAATTTGGCAGCAAAATGAAAGGGTATTTTACCAATGAAGCTATTGCTGTTGCAACGGAATCCAGAACATCCTCGCCTGTACGTATTCCGAGAAATACTGAAACACTGCAGCACATACACCTGAAAAAATTATACCCCTGCGGCGAGGGTGCCGGATATGCCGGAGGAATTGTGAGTGCTGCAATGGACGGGGAACGGGTAGCTGCTGCTGTTGCTGATATGCTTTGCCACTCATCAACAAATTAAGTTTGCAGCTTTTTTCATTGTTATTTTGTAACATATTTCAACAATATCACACTAACTGTTTGTATGAATACAATACTTGAAGTTCAGAACCTGAAGAAATATTTCTCTTCGCAAAAAGCCGTTGATGATATCAGCTTCAGCATCAATAAAGGCTCCATTTTTGGATTACTCGGGCCTAATGGCGCCGGCAAAACAACACTCATCAGAATGATTACGGGAATATTTTATCCCGATAGCGGCAGTATTAATTTAAACAGAAAAAAGTTCGATCCGTCATCTGATGTAATTGAATTAGGCTATATGCCGGAAGAACGTGGGCTTTATAAGAAAATGAAAGTGGGCGAACAGGCTATGTACCTTGCCCAGTTGAAAGGCATGAGTAAACAGGATGCTTTTTCGAAAGTTAAATACTGGTTTGAAAAATTTGAAATGCAAAGCTGGTGGAATAAAAAAGTGGACGATCTGTCGAAGGGAATGAGTCAGAAACTACAGTTTGTAACAACGGTATTGCACGAACCAAAAATTGTAATACTGGACGAACCTTTCAGCGGCCTTGATCCTGTAAACACAAACCTGATTAAAGACGAAATTTTTAACCTGTCGCAAAAAGGCACAACCATCATTTTCAGTACTCACCGTATGGAGCAGGTGGAAGAAATCTGCGACCATATTGTTTTAGTGAACAAAGGGCAAAAAATACTGGATGGAAGTGTAAAGGAAATTAAGCAGCAGTTTAAGGAAAATATTTTTTCAGCCGAAGCCGATCGTTTACCTGCATCAGTTGAACATCCTTCTTTCAGTATTGTTTCAAAAAATGAAAACAAACTTATTCTGAAGATCAACGAAGGGTATAAGTCAAATGACGTGCTGCTGCATTTCATCAATCAGCAAAGTACAATTGTTGGCTATCATGAAATTCTTCCTTCACTGAACGAAATATTTATCCGCCTTGTTGAAGGAACCCCAACTGCAAGAAAATTTGAAACTGTTACAGCCTAACACAATTAATATGAACAAGATTTTACTCATCATAAAAAGAGAATACATTACCAGGGTAAGAAATAAAACTTTCCTGCTTTCCACCTTCTTACTTCCGCTGCTGATGTTTGGATTGATCTTTGGCGGCGCCATGATCAGTGCAAACAGTAATGAAAAAAGAAAAATTGCAGTAGATGATCAGAGTGAGCTGTACAAAACAAGCTTTAAAAACAACTCGTCGGTAGAATTTGAATATCCTGCCGGGATAACCCGTTCTAATTACAAAGAAAAAGGCTTTGAAGGTTTGTTAGTTATTTATTCTGCAAATAAACAGAAAGCCGATTCCATCCGCCTGTTTTCAGAAAAACAGTTAGGCTTTGTTACGGATGAAGCCATTAAAAATCAAATTCAGAAGATCAATGAAAATATGCTGCTGATGGAACGTGGGGTAAACAGGTCAATCCTTGATTCTATCCGTTCAAAAAGTGAAAGCAGTGATTTTCTGAATTATCGTTCATACCAGGTAAAAGGGGATGAAATAAAAGAAGACAATAAAATACTTGCTGTCGCAATTGGTTATGTATGTGGTTTTATCATTTACATAATTATGATTATTTATGGCCAGGCTGTAATGCGTGGTGTAATGGAAGAAAAAACCAATCGTATTGCGGAAGTAATTGTCAGTAGTGTAAAACCATTCCAGTTAATGCTCGGCAAGATTATTGGTATTGCAGCCGTTGGTCTTACACAACTGTTTTTATGGATTATTCTGATATTTGCCCTTTCATCCCTCAGCAGTATTTTTATCTCTTCCGATTTGCTGCAACATGCTCAACAGGTGAACCAAACAATGCCCAACATGGCAGAAAACGGCAGTATGGCCACAAAGGCAATTGAAATAAAAAACATTGTGTTTAGTGCCAATTGGCTTTTAATCGTTTCTCTTTTTGTTTTTTATTTCCTCTTTGGCTATTTATTCTATGCATCATTATTTGCGGCAGTTGGGAGTGTCATCAACGAAGATCCGCAGGAAGCACAATCACTGGCTCTACCCATTACAATGCCTATCATTTTTGCTTTGTTTATTATGATGAATGCTATTCAGAACCCAAGTGGCTCAATGGCTGTATGGGGAAGTATTATTCCTTTTACATCACCCGTTGTAATGATGGGCCGTATTCCATTTGGTGTTCCTGAAACAGTTGAGTGGTGGCAGTTAGCTTTGTCCATGATTTCATTGGTTGGAGGGTTTCTTCTTACAACCTGGCTCAGCGGAAAAATTTACCGTACAGGCATTTTGCTTTATGGTAAGAAAGTTACATTTAAAGAAATGATGAAGTGGGCATTTAAAAAAGCATAAGAAATATCGTTATATAAAAAAAATCCTCAGCATTTCTGCTGAGGATTTTTTTATAATTATCCTTAACTTAAAATGAGTGAATGGTAATTGGAGAAATAAACGGCTGATGAATTTCTTCTTCAGCAGGTATCATTTCAAAATCAACTTTGTAAACCAACCCTTCTTTAATTGTTACGCCGTCTTTTTTTGCTGCTTTGTACCCTGTTTTATCAATAATTAAAGTCTGCTCACCAACAGGAACATTGTTCAACCTGAAATTGCCGTTGGCATCTGTAACAATTTCTTTTTGAAAAGATGTTTTCTTAATCATTGCAGTAAACGTAACATTTGCCAGTGGCTTTTTCGTTTCGGCATCAATGATTGTACCTTGAACAGAACCTGTTTCAGTACCGCTACCAGTGCCTGCAAAACCATAAACTGAAACACCTGTCATGAAAACAGCAGCAAGAATAATTTTCTTCATAACAATTGTTTAAACGATGATAGATTGATAAAGTTACAAAAACATTATTTTTTTTTTATACATCTGGGGGTCGCAATTACTGTTAAAATGTTCAAAATTCTTCGCTACAGCTCAGATGTAAGCGGTTTAGACAGAGCCGCAAGAAATTCCTTCCATATCCTCTCCGTAATTTCCGCAGCTGGAAGTATATCGTCAAGTAAAGCACTTACCTGTCCTATTTCAAGTTCACCCTCTTCTAAATCACCTTCAAACATTCCCTTTTTTGCTCTTGCCCTGCCAAGCAGTTGTATCAATTCATCTTTGGTTGCGCCACTCATTTCGGCATCAGCAACTTTTTTGTAAAACGTATTTTTGAGTAACCTTACCGGCGCCAGTTGTTTTAATGTAAGAACAGTATCACCTTCTGAACTGTTAATTACCTTTTGTTTAAACAGTAAATGGCTGCTTGCTTCCTGGCTTGCCACATAACGGCTCCCGATCTGAACTCCTTCTGCACCAAGTACCATCGCTGCCAGCATTTGCCGGCCCGTTGCAATTCCTCCCGCAGCAATTACCGGAACTGTTACTGCTTTTTTTACAGCCGGAACCAGCACCATTGTTGTTGTTTCTTCTCTCCCATTATGCCCGCCGGCTTCAAATCCTTCGGCTACAACCGCATCACATCCTGCTTCCTGCGCCTTCAGGGCAAATTTGCTGCTACTCACCACATGCACTACGGTAATTCCATTTTCCTTTAGCATAGACGTATAAGTTTTTGGATTACCTGCGCTGGTAAAAACAATTTTTACCCCCTCTTCAATTATGACAGAAAGATGCTGATTAATATCGGGGTAAAGCATGGGTACATTCACTGCAAATGGTTTTTCAGTTGAGGCCTTGCATTTTTGGATATGCTCCCGTAAAACATCAGGATACATACTGCCACTGCCAATGATTCCCAAACCACCTGCATTACTAACGGCACTGGCAAGCCGCCATCCGCTGGCCCAGACCATTCCACCCTGAACGATTGGTTTTTCAATCTGGAAAAGGCGGGTAACTCTGTTTTGAAAAATTGTATTCATCTGCTTGTTTTGAATTCAATGCAACAATTCATATACTTTAACCACAACGAATTTAATCTTAACAAGTGATTTATTTTAGCACAATTCATGAAACCATCCATAGCTGATATTTTGCTTAAAGGCTGCAGGAAAAAGCCGGAAAAACAAAAGCCCCGCAACAGCGGGGCTTCAATATATCAGTTGGTTTGGGTTTACCATTTATCTACTTCTTCATTAGCCAGGTTATTACCGCTGCTGGCTTCTGAAGTTGCAACCGGTGCTGCTTCCTGTACTGCTGCTGCCACTGGCGATTCACTTGCTTCACTCACTACGGGTTCGTTTGCGTAATCACCGCTTGACGGCGCATCTTCATGATTGAAAGCATCAAAATCAAAATCAGGCATCAACTCCGTTTTTACATAATCAACCGCCTCATTCAATCCCTTAATAAACTTGTTGAAATCTTCTTTGTACAGGAAAATTTTATGACGGTCATAACCTTCGCCTGTAAAACGTTTACGGCTCTCCGTAATCGTGAGATAATAATCATTTCCACGTGTTGATCTTACATCAAAGAAATAAGTTCTTCTCTTGCCTGCACGGATACGTTTACTGTAAATACTTTCCATCCGTTTGTCATTGTTTTCGTACGCCACAGTTTTAAAGTTTTAGTTGTTCAATCTTTTTCAAACAGCGACAAAGATAGATTTCTTTTCCATTTGGCAAAATTTTCCATCAAGATGCTGAAATTAAAGTTTTCATGAAGGAATTTCTTCCAGTTGCTGCCTCCTGAACAGGTCGGCATAAAGGCCCTTTTTCTGCAGCAATTCTTCGTGTGTACCTTCTTCGGCTATGTGCCCTTCTTCCATAACAATTATGCGATCGAATTGCAGTAAAGAGAAAATTCGATGTGTAATAACGATGGCTGTTTTATCCTTTAAATATCCTGAGAGATGAGTAAGAATCTCCCTTTCTGTTCTTGCATCCACAGCATTCAGACAATCGTCCATGATAATTAAGCCGGGGTCTTTTACCAACGCCCTCGCAATTGATACACGTTGTTTTTGGCCGCCGCTTAATGTAACGCCACGTTCGCCTACAACCGTATTATACCCGGCAGCAAATGCCCTGATATCTTTATCAACTGAAGCATATTCTGCTGCTGTTTTAATTGATGCATCGTCCTTAATTTCGCTGCCAAATGAGATGTTGTTAAGTATTGAATCGCTGAACAGAAATACTTCCTGCGGGATGTAGCTAACCTGCTTCCGGTAGTTCTGTATGTTGAGTGAAGCAAGATCAACTCCATCAATTTTTATTTGCCCAACAGACGGGTCATAAAAACGAAGCAGCAGTTGAGCGATTGTTGATTTACCCGAACCTGTACGACCTATTACTGCTATTTTCTGGCCGCTCTTAATTTTTAAATTAAATTGTTTTAATGCCTCAATGCCCGTGTGAGGGTATGTAAACCCAACATTACTGAATTCAATTTCGCCATTAATTTTTTGTGTTACAGAGCCGGGATCAGATTCAATTGCAGGTTTGGTTAACAAAAATTCATTTAACCTCCGTTGAGATGCTGCTGCCCGTTGTATTGTACTTGCTACCCAGCCAATGGCACTAACGGGAAAGGTCATCATAGTCAGGTACATGATAAAAGCGGCCATATCGCCTAACTTAATTGTTCCTTCCAGGTTTTTTAATCCGCCTATAAAAATGACCAGAATGGTACTAACTCCAATAATTAAAGCCATTGCAGGGAAATAAACAGCCTCAACCTTATACAAACCCATTGCACTGTTCCGGTACTGTTCGCTGTTTGCCTGGAAGAAGCGGATAATTGCATTCTCCTGAACAAATGATTTAATAACCCGGATTCCTGAATAGGCCTGCTGAGCATTTGTGGTAAGGTCGGACAGCTTAGCCTGCACCTCTTCGCTTCTTTTATTAATGATGGTATTTACAAAATAAATTGTTATTGCCAGAATAGGTAATGGTGCCAGGGCATATAATGACAGTTCAGGGTTTTTTTTCACCATATAAAAAACACTCAACGATATCAATGCCACAAGATTGATGAGATACATTAAGGCCGGGCCGGTATAAGAACGTACACGGCTTACATCTTCTGCCATACGATTCATTAAATCGCCTGTTTCATGAAGTTTGTAAAAATTAGTATCCAGTCGCAGGTAATGTTCAAATACTTCATTCTTCTGATCGTATTCAATAAACCGGCTCATTACAATAACCGTTTGCCGCATTAAAAACATAAAGAAACCACGAAGTACAGCGAACACCAGGAGAATTACACCAAAAAGTGCCACAACTCCGGTAAACGAAAATTGTGAAGCTTCAATTTTTGATATAATCCATCTGATCAGTAAATCGTTATACCCTGTGGTGCGGATTTTTTGTTCGCCGCTGAGATAAAGCTGTACTTTATCTATTATGTAGCCGGTAACCTGCGGCGCCAGAACGGCAAAATAGTTGGATATGAAAATGAAAAAGATACCAAGCAATAAACGCCAACGGTACTTCCAGAAATATTTGTTCAGATAAAATAAATGCTTCATGCAGGAACAAATTTACGTCAGAAATTTTCCTGCTGACCAGTTGAGCAAATGCAAAGGCCGAATTTTAATTTTAAATGGTAAGTTACGATTGTATATAACTTTTTAACTGCTCAATTGTTTCTCTTTGTGAAAGTATGGTTTCTGTTACCACATCATTGATAGAGATAATCCCTGCTATCTGATCATTATCAAAAACAGGCAGATAGCGGATATTGCTTTCGCTCATGATATGCATACAGGTTTCAATTGAGTTTTCAGGCGTAACCCGTGGTAAACCAGTTGTCATAATATCTTTCACTAAAGTTTCTGTTGATGACTTTCCTTTCAGAACAATTTTCCGTGCGTAGTCTCTTTCAGTCATTACCCCCAGATATTCTCCGTTTTCCATTACCATAACAGAGCCAATATTTTTTTCAGCCATCATCTGTAATGCACTGATAACTGAAAGACCTGGTTCAACGGTAACAATATTTTTTCCTTTTCGCTGAAGGATGTGGGATACTTTTCTCATAATATGGCTTTATTGTATGCAGTAAATTAAGAAAAAAAAGCTAACTGAAAATTCACAGAATAAAAAATGACAAAAAAAGGCCGCCAAACGGCGGCCCTTTTACAATAATTCAGATAAAATTAAATTCCGTTCAATGTTGTAGTTGCAGAAGCAAATACAGCAACCCACAAAATTATCCACAGCACTACCCAGATACCAGCACCAATCCATGCAGATTTAACACGGTTATCATCGCTACCTTCTCTTGTAAGGTAAGCAATCAATACACCAATTAAACCAAGAACAAAACCAACGAGCAACCAGAGCCAGTTGATACCGCTGCCAGCTTTTTTACCCATTTCAGTCATGTTCACATCCTGGCCTTTTTTCAATTGTTTTTTAACCTGCATTTGAGCCATTTTCAAAGAAACCTTCTGGCCAAAAGTTAATTTTGTGCCAGTCATTTCCTGAACTTTAGCAGGTGTCAGAGAAAGAAATGTTTTTGCATCCATCTGACCGAATACATTAGCTGCTGAAGCTTTGCCGGCTTTTGCATTGTCTGTTGCATTTGAAGGAACATAAATCATTCCTGCATTTGATGAAATACTGAAGATAACTGCGAGAAGTAGAATTGTAACTTTTCTCATAGTGAGCCTGATTTTTGGTTAATAATACCCTAAATTAAATAATTGATTGAAACATCCAAATTTCTTTTTCAATTTTATTCTCACCACTTAATTACATTAGATAAAATTAATAATAGTAGTTGTACTCATTCATCCATAAAGAGAGATACAACACAAGAAATATTATTGAAATAATTGCTGATATGCCAAATCCAATCCATGCAGATCGTACACGGTTATCATCATGCCCTTCACGTGTTAAATAAGCAATCAACACACCCGTAATACCAAGCACTAAGCCTACCAGTACCCAAAGAAAATTAATTCCGCCTTCGGCTTTTTTACCCATCTCCGCCATCTTTATCTCCTTTCCTTTTTTCAGGTTACGCTTTACTTCAGCCTGTGCCATACGTAATGAAACTTTCTGGCCAAATGATAATTTGGTACCTGTCATTTCCTGAATTTTTGAGGGAGTAACTGAAAGAAAAGTTTTTACATCCATATTATTGAAAACAGCGGCAACAGACATTTTACCTGCCTTAACATTATCAGTCTGGTTTGATGGGATATAAATGGCACCTGCGGCAGCAGTAAATCCGGATACCATCAGTAAAAGAAACATTACAATTGTACGCATAACATAGTTTTTGATAAAAAAACAAAGTAAAGTAATAGTTACTAACCAAGTTGACTTATGGCAGAAAAACGTTGCTGAAATAAGGCTTTTCAAATATTTTCAGGAGGTATTATTGTTCTGATTTCATTCCCTTATCTTCGCAAAAAAATCATTGCATGGAAAAGAAATCATCTTTACTCAACTGGTTATTATTTTTTTTATCGGTAGCCGCATTTGTAGTGCTGTATTTTACGTGGGCTGAATACATTACGGTAACCTTACCTTTTATTGCTTATTTTCTTGCTAAAGCTCTGGACCTGATTTAATCTGCTTTTTTATATTGAAAAGCCCGGATTTCCGGGCTTTTTGCATTAATTAATCTTTTCAGCATCTTCCTGTTTATTCTTTAATTCCTCATTAATGGTTTTCTTCAGCCAAGGCACTGTTCCTGCAGACAGTCCGCTTGTATGATACACAATTCTTCCTTCTTTATTGATAACAACATGGGTTGGGAATGATGTAACTCCGTTCTTTTGCGCAAACCACCTGCCATCATCAATAATATTGTATGAAAAAAATGTTGTTTTTAAGAAGTTCTCTAATTCAGCAAATTCGTCCAGGGCTACTGCAATAAAAACCACATCATCTCCCCTGTATTCCTGAACTGCTTTGTTCAGTTGAGGTATTTCCATACGACAAGGCGAGCAGTTGATAAACCAAAAATTCAGTACAACTATTTTCCCTTTCAATTCTTTTAAATTATAGGTGTTGCCCTTTATATCTTTCAATTTAAAATTCGGGAAACTACTGCCTGTTTTAAAATATGCTGATTCTTTTGGTTTGGGGGCACTTTCTTCTTTCTTCCTGATTTGTTCATCAGTCAGCCTTACCAATACAAATCCATTTTGAGTATTATTTTTATTCAGCTTAATACTGTATTCGCCGGTAGCCAGCAGTTTTGCCCATATTGCATACGGATAAACTGTTCCGGCGCTATCGGTTACAACTGTATTTTCATCAAGCTTAATCTTATTGTTTGTTTGTGCATTTGCAACTGAGGCAGCAATGAGTAAAAGAAAGAAAAAGATGGAACGCATTGTATATGTTTTTCATTTAGAAAGGCAAATTAAATAAAAAAGTCCCGGTTATGCACCGGGACTTTATATTTTATAACCCTGAAGTTTTTTTATTTCACTTCTTCAAACTGTGCGTCTTCCACATTATCATTCGATGTGCTGCCTGCACCTGCTGAAGAACCAGCAGCATCTGCACCTGGCTGTTGTGCCTGTGCTCCTTCGGTAGCTTTGTACATTTCTTCGCTTGCAGCTGTCCATGCAGTGTTCATTTCTGCCGTTGCGGCATCAATACCTGCAAGGTCCTGTACTTTATGTGCTTCCTTCAGTTTAGTTAAGGCAGATTCGATCGGTGCTTTTTTATCTGTAGAAATTTTATCACCATATTCTTTCAGTTGCTTTTCTGTCTGGAAAATCAAACTGTCGGCCATGTTGATTTTTTCTACTTTTTCCTTTTCAGCTTTATCGGTTGCTTCATTGGCTCTGGCTTCATCCTTCATCTTTTCAATTTCATCTTTTGTTAAGCCACTACCAGCCTGAATGTGAATTTTCTGTTCTTTTCCTGTGCCTTTATCTTTTGCAGTTACATGCATAATACCATTGGCATCAATATCAAATGTTACTTCAATCTGTGGTACACCACGTGGAGCCGGCGGAATGCCATCGAGGTTGAAAATACCAAGGCTCTTATTGTCTTTTGCCATTGGCCGTTCACCTTGTAATACATGAATCTGTACACCCGGCTGATTATCGGCCGCAGTACTGAATACTTCCGATTTTTTTGACGGAATGGTTGTATTGCTAGCAATAAGTGTTGTCATTACGCCTCCTAATGTTTCAATACCAAGACTGAGAGGGGTAACATCGAGCAACAGCACATCCTTCACTTCACCGGTTAAAACCGCTCCCTGAATAGCTGCACCCACTGCAACCACTTCGTCAGGATTTACTCCTTTATTAGGTTTCTTTCCAAAAAACTTTTCTACGATCTCCTGTACTTTGGGAATACGTGTGCTGCCGCCTACAAGAATCACTTCATCAATTTCTGATGTATTCATTCCCGCATCTTTCAATGCAGCTTCACATGGCTTTAAACACCTTGCAAACAAATTATCGGCTAATGCTTCAAATTTTGCACGGGTTAATTTAATTACCAGGTGCTTGGGCACACCATCAACTGCTGTAACATAAGGCAGGTTAATTTCTGTTTCGCTTGAAGAAGATAATTCAACTTTTGCCTTTTCTGCTGCTTCTTTCAAACGTTGTAAAGCCATTGGATCTTTACGCAGATCAATTCCTTCCTGGGTTTTAAATTCATCAGCCAGCCAGTCAATAATTACTTTGTCAAAGTCATCACCACCAAGGTGGGTATCACCATTGGTTGATTTTACTTCAAATACACCATCGCCTAATTCAAGAATAGAAATATCAAACGTACCACCACCAAGGTCAAACACTGCAATTTTCTGGTCTTTATGTTTTTTATCCAACCCGTAAGCCAATGCGGCTGCGGTTGGTTCATTTACAATACGGCGAACGGTTAAGCCCGCAATTTCACCTGCTTCTTTTGTTGCCTGGCGCTGTGCATCATTGAAGTAAGCCGGCACAGTAATCACCGCTTCCGTTACTTCCTGGCCAAGATAATCTTCAGCCGTTTTCTTCATTTTCTGAAGCACCATTGCTGAAATTTCCTGTGGCGTATAAAGTCTGCCATCTATGTCAATACGAACGGTATTATTGTCACCTTGTACTACTTTGTAGCTCCAGTGTTTTCTTTCTTCGCCAACTTCATCATGGCGGCGGCCCATAAATCTTTTTACAGAGTTAATGGTATTAATCGGGTTTGTGATTGCCTGGCGCTTTGCAGGATCGCCCACTTTACGTTCACCATTTTTCAAAAAAGCCACTACCGACGGGGTTGTACGGCGGCCTTCGTCATTTGCAATAACAACAGGCTCGTTTCCTTCCATTACAGCTACGCAACTATTGGTAGTACCTAAATCAATTCCTATAATTTTTCCCATGATTCGGATATTTAAATGTTCACTATTGGTACTCAATCATAGTGCCATGAGCATATAGTGTGAAAAAATGGCAGAAAAAGGGCCAAATGGATTCATTCACCGAAACTTTTGGCAAAGCCTTACAATAAACAACGTCAATTCCTGCCACCCACCAGTTTCTATGCACCTTACTTCCTGCCGGCTATCATTCTGAATTCATCCCTTAGCACATTTGTTGATGCAACTGCCTGTTGTTTAACTTTTAAAAGCGCTGTTAATCCAAACTATAAACAAACAAATGATAGCTTATTTTATTAATTAAGTGTAAACACGTAAAACAAACAAAGTGTATCTCCGAATTGAAAGTGCAGATTTATTTTTATCTATTTTTGATTTACCCTTAAAATACATAAACTTAAAACCTTATCAAGCAGATTGCTTAAGAGCATTTATATCCTGTCCCTTTTGCTTTTTGTTGCAGGCAGCAAAGTTCTACCCGCTCAACAAACAGATTCATTAATACGCATTTTAGAAAGAGCTAATTTGCCCGATACCACCCGTATCAACACCAACAACCTTATTAGCCGTAACATTTCATTTGTTGACCCGATTAAATCGTTGAAATATGCCCAGGAAGCACTGGAGCTGTCGCTTAAAACCGACTATAAAAAAGGCAGTGCAGATGCATACAGAAACCTTGGAAGTATTTACTCTTACTTTGGAAGCTTTTACCTTACTGTTGATAATCTGCAAAGAGCTATTACAGGTTATGAAGAACTGAACGATTCAACAGGACTTGCAAACTGCTACATATCACTTGGGCATGCGTACAGGTACCTGAAAAATATTAAACAGGAAATCCATTTTCATAAACAGGCATTTGAAATTCATTCAAGGCATGGCGATAAAGAAAGAATTGCTGTTGCAGCACACAACCTTGGAGAAAGCTATTTGAATAATCATGAACTGGACAAAGCCACAGGTTTAACGCTTTTTGCAATTAAGCTAAATGATTCAATAAAAAATATCCAGGTTCTTTCATCGTGCTACAAAGTGATGGGGAAGATTTTAAAAGAACAGGGGAAATTTGATGAAGCCGAAGTTTATCTGAAAAAAATCCTGGTTATTTATGATTCACTAAAGGAGAAATCGCAAAAAATTGCGACAATTGAAGCATATACTGAACTGGCAAATATTGCAAAAATCAAAAAAAACGAATCGGCCAGGGAAGAATATCTGCACAAGGCTTCAAAATTTATTCGTACTTATTATCTCTCAAATTATCTCGATGTAATTTATCCGGATTTGATTGAATTATATGTTAAACGAAATCAACCGGAACTGGCTTTAAAGCAAATTAACGATTACAAAGTTCTTTCGGACAGCCTCTGGATAAAGCACACACAGGATAAAAACCAACTTGTTGCCGGTTTTACAAAACTGTATGAAGTAGAAAAAAAGAATGCCCTGCTGGAAGTTGAGAATGAGCTGCAGCATGAAAAGATGAAATTCAACACTATTGTTACGGTATTTTCTCTGATTTCAATTGTTCTTACATTAATCACCATCGTCATTCTTTACAATAACTTTAAAAAAGTTCGTATTGCCAATAAACAACTGGAACAAAAAAACAGGATTATTGAAACCCAAAATGAAAAACTGGAAGATTTAAACAGAACAAAAGACAAGTTTTTCAGTATAGTTTCTCATGATCTCAGAGCCCCATTAAGTGCAGTTTCATTATTTACTGATTTTATTATCAGTGATAAGATTGGAAAAATGCCCAAGGAACAATTTCAGGAATTGGCGGCAGAAGCAAAAGTACTTATTGACAATACAAAAAAATTAACTGCTGATCTTATTTCCTGGGCCCAGGTACAAATGAAAAACGAAGAAACCAAACCGGAGATTTTATCTGTTGCAGATGCGGCTCATGAAATCTTGTCGGTTTTCCAGGAGCAGGCATCTATCAAGCAAATTACTCTTACTGCAAACATTGATCCTTCGCTTACAGTATTTGCAGATGCCAATCAATTCCGGTTTATTCTGCGTAACTTAATTAACAATGCCATAAAATTTACACCCAAGAGCGGTTCAGTTTCCATTTCGGGCAAAACTTCTGCAGACGGAATAACAAATGTTGCTGTTACGGATACAGGTATTGGCATCAGTAAAGAAATGCAGGACCAAATATTCAAAGTTGGAAAAAACAACCATACTGCCGGCACAGAAGGAGAAGCCGGTTCCGGGCTTGGTTTACTTGTATCATGGGAGTTTGTGCAACTTAATCAAGGGCAAATTGAAGTGGAAAGCACACAAAATAAAGGCACCACATTTACTGTAAAGCTTCCATCAAAAGAAAACTGATTTCAGACTTCCCTCTACTATCTTTGCTGCGTTTTAACAACCGGAGATGTTCCGGGTTATTCTCATAAAATTTTCCAGTCAATGAAGGTTTTTAAATTCGGCGGAGCAAGCGTAAGCAACTATGAAAAAATTCAGAATCTTGCCCGGATCATCAAACAATTTCCTGATGAACAACTGATGATTGTTATTTCAGCCATGGGAAAAACCACCAATGCACTGGAAAAAGTAGCCGAAGCATTTTTTGCAGGAAAAAAAGACGAAGCACTTCAACTGTTCAAAGCCATAAAACTTCAGCACCTGACCGAAGCGAAGTATTTATTAGTTACTCATTTTAACCCGTTGCTGGATCAGTATAACGATTTCTTTACCGAAGTGGAATGGTTACTGCACGATAATCCTGTTCGTGAATACGATTATTATTACGATCAGATTGTGTGTGCCGGCGAATTACTAAGCACAGCACTTATCAGCGCTTATCTCAATGAATGCGGCATCAGTAATAAGTGGCTTGATGTAAGAGATATTTTCCGTACAGATGATAATTTTCGTGATGCCGCCATTGACTATCCGTTTACCCAAAAACAAGTTGACCTGCAGGTAAAGCCTTTGTTCAGCAACAATAATATTGTAATTACACAGGGATTTATTGGTAGTACTGACGAAAATGAAAGCACCACACTTGGCCGTGAAGGAAGCGATTATACAGCCGCTGTTTTTGCTTTCATGCTCAACGCAGAAAGTGTTGCAATCTGGAAAGATGTAAAAGGAGTGATGAATGCCGACCCCAAACAATTTCCCGATGCGCAATACATCAGTGAATTAAATTATGATGAAGTGATTGAAATGGCTTATTACGGTGCGCAGGTCATCCATCCAAAAACAATCAAGCCATTACAGAATAAAAATATTCCGCTGTATGTAAAGTGCTTTGCTGATGCTTCATTACCCGGTACTGTAATTCACAACAACCCGGTAAAAAATCTTCCGCCTGTTATTGTTATTAAAGACAAACAAGTATTGCTTCAGTTACATACAAAGGATTTTTCTTTCATTGGTGAACAGCCAATGAGTGATTTGTATGAGATGATGGCTAAACTGAAAATTAAACCCAATCTTATACAAACTCATGCAGTGAGCTTGCAGCTTTGCATGGACGACCGCAGTGAGAAAATTGAAAAACTGGCACTTGCTGCATCAGGCATTTTTGATGTACAGGTTGAAAAGGGATTAACATTGCTCAGTATACGACATTACAATAATGAAATTATTGAAAAACTTACTACAGGCAAATCAATTGAACTGCGCCAGCAAAGCCCTGAAACAATTCAGGTATTAATGAAGTAAACGCTATAAATCTTCCGGCGCTACAATATTGAGGTTTTGCTTAAGCCTGGTATTTACGGGTTGATCGTTCTTAACTGCGGGTATCCACCTGAGCTCTTTTTCGAATTTTTGCTTAACTACTTTATTTAATTCAGCATATCCCCCTTTGATAACTGTTGCAAGTGCAGTATTTCCATTTTTATCAACAATAAACTCGACCTGCAGCGACATTGATGGGTTGCCGTTCAGCATGGGCACCAAGGATTGCGTAAGGTTATAAAGCCATTTTTGAAGTGCCGCACTACCCTCTTTAAACATGGGCACTTTATCTACTTTTTCTTCCAGTTGCCATGCAGCATAAGGATCGGCAGGATTATCTGTTTCAATAATTTTTACCCGCTTTACTTTCGGCACATCCGGATCAGCAGCAATTACGTAATTCCCTTTTTTGGCTATCATGATTGCAGGTAGTTGATGCGTATCTTCAAAATACTCATACGCATCCCGTATTTGTGAAGCAAATACCTGCACATCCTGCTTATTTTTTGTTTTTACTTTAAATTGTTCGGTTGCTTTCTGACTGTCGTAACGCAAAGGATAAATATGTACCGGTATAAAATCCTGCCCCTGTTCTTTTGCTACTGAGGCTAAGTAATATACTTCCTCAATCAGCGAATCAGTGAGTGGTAAACAACCAATTGTAACACAGTTTCCATGAATATAGATATCACCCCCAGGTTTGTTTTGATCACTTAAAATAGCGTCTGAAATATTAGGATAATTAAGCCCGAGTGCCAGGTGATAATTACTGTTGGGATTAAATTCATTGATATAATAAAAACCTTCAGGAATTTGTTTATCGCCTTCTTTACGTTTGGGACCAAATGTTCCTGATGTTGCACAAACTTTGTAAACTTTAAACAACTTAAAAGCATCTTTTACATCATTCTTCACCCATACTTCCATTTGTTTCTCATACTTAAAGGAACGGACAAACATGTACTTCATAGGCCATTTAAGGCCTTTTTCCGCAAACTCTTTTTTTACAGAATCTTCAACCCTGGAGAAAATGCTGGAAACTTTATATGACCTTTTTGGAGTGGCGTCTTCCAGTGAATACTGTGCCTGTGCTGTAGAAAACAGCAATATAAAACCAATGATATAAGACAGGCTTTTGTTGAGCATACTGGATTCTTTATGAACGGTGATCAAACAAAATTATTTTAAATATTGAGCTAATTAAAACTTGATTAACTTCAACTGACTGGCAAAAATACAATTTTCGTAAAAAATGCCGGAGAGAAAAGAGGGTCAAATGCTTCGCCTATCTTTGCGCCATGCATAATGCTTCTTTACAACCCAAAGTGGGTATTCTCGGTGGTGGCCAGTTAGGCAGAATGTTATTACAGGTTGCAGCCAACTACCCTGTTGAAACATTTGTATTAGAAAATGATGAGCATTGTCCGGCAGCACACCTTTGCCATCATTTTACCAAAGGAGATATAAAAGATTTTGAAACGGTTTACAATTTCGGGAAGGCACTTGATGCCATTACCATTGAAATTGAAAGTGTAAATGTTGAAGCGCTTGAAAAATTAGAAGCTGAAGGCGTAAAAGTATTTCCCAAGCCTTCGGCACTCCGTATTATCAAAAATAAAGTTGAACAGAAAAAATTTTACCAGCATCATCAAATTCCCACTTCTGAATTTGTTATAACAGAGAATAAGGAAGAACTGAAAGCGCTTGAAACTTTTCTTCCCGCAGCTCATAAAATTGGAATGGGTGGTTACGACGGGCGTGGTGTGGAGCTGCTGAAAACTGTTGCCGATCTTGAACGTGGGTTCGATGCTCCATCAGTTCTCGAAAAACTTGTTTCCATTCAAAAAGAAATTGCAGTTATTGTAGCTGTTGCACAAAATGGCGAAACAACCATATATCCGCCTGCTGAAATGATTTTTGATCCGGTTCTGAACCTGCTCGACTACCAGATTTCTCCGGCCGAACTTCCGGAAAAAACTTTCTGGAAAGTGGAAGCCATTGCAATGGCAGTTGTTCGCAACCTGAAATCGCCTGGTTTATTTGCGGTAGAACTTTTTGTAGATAAAACCGGTGATGTACTGGTAAATGAAACGGCACCAAGGGTGCATAACAGTGGGCATCACAGCATAGAAGGTAATTTCTCATCACAGTTTGATATGCTGTGGCGGATTATTCTTGATTATCCTCTTGGCTGTACAGATACCATTTTGCCAGCCGTGATATTAAATATTGTAGGCGAAGAAGGTTTCAGCGGGCCTGCGTATTATGAAGGTTTGGATGAAGTGCTGAAAATGGAAAATGCTTTTGTACACCTGTACGGCAAAGTACAAACAAAACCGGGACGCAAAATGGGGCATGTTACAGTTATAGGTAAAGACCGTTCTGAGCTAACGTACAAAGCCAACCGCATTAAACACCTGCTCAAAGTGAAAACAAAATAAAGAAATTACTGCCTTCAATTCCCGTGCATAACCATTTTGCCGGTTAAAAGTACTTTTCTGAAACTTAAATAAATCAGAGCCGCAGCTTTTTTGCACAAAAAACGTCAATAACTGAGCTGAGAGAAATCGGCAAAAAGTAACTTATTACCATTCATCCTTTGAATGAATGTGCAAAAGCGGCTTTACTTACCTTTAACTTTTCTACATCACATGAGAACATTACAACTTTTTGCAGCGGCAGTATTCATTTTGTTTACATCCTGCAAGGAAAAGAAAAATCAGACTGCTGCAACACAAGGTGGTCAGCGGCAGCAAGGCCCTATGGCTGTTATTGGATATATTGTTAAAACTGGTGCTGTTAGTGAGCCTTTGCAATTACCAGGTTCCCTGCTGCCAATGGAAGAAACTGAAATGCACAGTGAGGTGAGCGGTCGTGTGGTTGGCTTGTTCATAAACGAAGGTGCCAACGTAAGCAAGGGAACTTTACTGGTTAAGTTGTTTGATGGCGATTTATCTGCACAATTGAAAAAACTGGAAGTGCAGTTGCAGATTGCTCAAAAAACAGAAGAACGTAACAAAGAGTTATTAAAATTAAATGGCATCAGTCAGCAGGATTATGATCTGAGCTTTCTGCAGGTCAGCAACATTAAAGCCGATATTGAACTTCTTAAAACCAATATTGCCAAAACAGAAATCCGGGCACCTTTTAACGGAAAGATTGGTTTCAGAAACATTTCAATGGGTGCATATGTTACACCTGCAACTGTTATCACCACCATCAGGCAGATAAACCAGCTTAAACTGCAATTCAGCGTGCCGGAGAAATACACAACAAAAATTCACAACGGCCAGACAATCGCATTTTCAACAGACGGAAGCACTAAAAAGTTTTTAGCCAAAGTATATGCTACTGAATCTACTGTAAATGAAACTTCCCGTGGCTTAAATGTCCGCTGCATGGTTCAGCAACCCGATGCTTCATTGGTTGCAGGAGCTTTTGCGAAAGTGGATATGGATTTTGCCAAAAACGACAAGGCAATTCTGGTTCCTTCGCAGGCAGTACTTCCACAGGCAAGAGGAAAAAAACTTATCATGTACAATGATGGAGTTGCCAGATTTGTAGATGTACAAACAGGCATCAGAGATTCAGCAAGTGTTGAAATCATCAGTGGTGTGAAAGTAGGTGATACAATTATAACAACTGGTTTACTTGGCATCAGACCCGATGCAAAAGTGAAACTTTCAAAAGTACAATAAGCCATGACGATTTCTGAACTGAGTTTAAAACGGCCTGTTCTTGCATTGGTGATGAATATCATCATTGTACTGTTTGGTGTAATCGGGTTTAAATTTCTTGGCATCAGGGATTATCCTGCCATTGATCCGCCAAACATCAGCGTACGTACTTCCTACCCCGGTGCAAATGCCGATGTAATTGAATCGCAGATAACCGAGCCGCTTGAAAAGGCAGTCAATGGTATTGCCGGTGTAAAAAATATTACTTCAGGAAGCAGCCAGGGAGCCAGCAGTATTAATGTTGAATTTGAACTTGGGTATAACCTAGAAGAAGCTGCGAATGATGTGAGAGATAAGGTTTCGCAAACCGTACGCTCTCTCCCTTCTGATCTGGATGCACCACCTGTTGTAACAAAAGCCGATGCAAGCAGTGATCCCATCATTTCTATGACGGTGCAAAGTGATTCACGCAATCCTTTGCAGATAACAGAATATGCAACCAACAGTTTACTCGAACGCATTCAGACAATTCCCGGGGTAAGTACAGTTTATATCTGGGGAGAGAAAAAGTATGCCATGCGTATCTGGTTTGAACCGGAAAAACTGCTGGCATATAATCTAACAGCGAAAGATGTGCAAAATGCTTTGCTGAGAGAAAATGTAGAGTTGCCAAGTGGAAAAATTTCAGGCAATACTACCGAACTTACAGTAAGAACATTCGGCCGTTTAAATACAGAAGAAGATTTTAATAACCTGATTGTAAAAAATATTGAAGGAAGAGATATTAAACTGAAAGATATTGGTCAGGCAATACTTGGACCGGAAAATGAAGAAACCATTTTAAAAGAAAGTGGCATTCCCATGATTGCCCTGGCAATTGTACCACAGCCGGGCAGTAACTATGTTGCAATTGCCGATGAGTTCTATAAACGCTATGAACAGCTAAAGAAAGAAGTTCCATCCGACATCAGGCTGGATATTGGAATGGATCAGACCAAGTTTATTAAAAAATCAATTTCAGAAGTGGAAGAAACTTTGTTTCTTTCAATCGGGCTTGTAATCCTCATCATCTTTGTTTTCTTCCGTGACTGGATTGTGGCTATACGTCCGCTGATTGATATTCCTGTATCACTTATCTCAGCTTTCTTTATCATGTACCTCGCCGGGTTCACCATTAACGTATTAACCCTGCTGGCTATCGTACTTGCAACCGGGCTGGTGGTGGATGATGGTATTGTGGTAACAGAAAACATCTTTAAAAAGATGGAACAGGGCATGGATAAATACAAAGCATCCCGTGAAGGTTCTAAAGAAATTTACTTTGCGGTTATTGCTACATCCATCACTCTTGCCATTGTATTTCTGCCGGTAATTTTCTTACAGGGATTTGTTGGACGTTTGTTCAGGGAGTTTGGTATTGTACTTGCCGGTGCAGTTTTAGTTTCTGCATTTGTATCATTAACATTAACGCCTGTACTCAACGTTTTCCTTACACGTAAATCAGGTCATGCACATGGATGGTTATATCGTGTTACGGAACCATTCTTCAGCGGAATGGAAAGCGGGTATAACCGTTTACTCAAATCATTTATGAAAATAAGATGGGTATCCATTCCTATCATTCTTGCCTGTCTTGTAATTGTTTGGTTTGTGTGGCAAAATATTCAAAGCGAACTGGCACCAATGGAAGACCGCAGCCAGTTTCGTTTGCAGGTAACAGCTCCTGAAGGAACCAGCTATGATGCAATGGATAAGTACATTGACAAACTTACTTACATGATTTTGGACAGTGTGCCTGAAAAACAAATTCTCATTTCTGTTACCGCTCCTGGGTTTACAGGTTCAGGTTCGGTGAACTCCGGTTTTGTACGTGCAGTATTAGTTTCACCTTCAGAGCGTGTTCGTTCACAACAGGAAATTGTTGATGTAATCAGCCGCAATCTTCCAAAGTTCAATGAAGGCCGGGCTTTTGCAATACAGGAACAAACCATATCAGTTAACCGTCGTGGAGGCCTGCCTGTACAGTTTGTATTACAAAATAACAACTTTGAAAAACTGAAAAGCATTCTTCCAAAGTTCATGGAAGAAGTGAATAAGAGTAATGTTTTTGCCGGCGCTGATATTGATCTGAAGTTTAACAAACCTGAACTCCGGTTAACAATTGACCGCTTAAAAGCAAGTGAACTTGGTGTAAGCGTTTCAGATATTTCGGAAATGCTTCAGCTATCTTTAAGTAACCGCCGTTTGGGTTATTTTATCAAAGAAGGAAAACAATACCAGGTAATCGGCCAGGTGTTGCGGAATGACCGTGATGATCCAACCGACCTGAAAAACTTGTTTGTTCGCTCTGCTTCCGGTCAAATGATTTCAATTGATCAGTTTGTGAACTTTACTGAAGAAACCACTCCCCCCACTCTTTACCATTTCAATAGGTATAAATCAGCTACTGTAAGTGCCGGATTAGCTCCAGGCAAAACAATTGGAGATGGTATTGAAGAAATGCGGGCAATTGCTGATAAAATGCTTGATGAATCATTTAACACTGCACTTTCAGGAAGTTCAAGAGACTTTGCAGAAAGTTCAGGCAATACCATGTTTGCTTTTGTATTGGCATTGGTACTGATCTTCCTTGTGCTTGCTGCACAATTCGAAAGCTTTGTTGATCCGCTGGTAATTATGTTTACAGTTCCGCTGGCAATAGCCGGTGCATTTTTATCGTTGTGGTTGTTCAATCAAACATTTAATATCTTTTCACAGATAGGAATGATTATGCTCATTGGTCTTGTTACCAAGAACGGAATTCTGATTGTTGAATTTGCCAATCAGAAAAAACGAAGCGGCATGGCAAAACGCCCTGCTGTTGTGGAAGCAGCAACACTTCGTTTAAGACCCATTTTAATGACGAGTCTTGCAATGAGTTTAGGTGCATTACCTCTTGCACTTTCGCTGGGCGATGCATCAACCAGCCGTATTCCGTTGGGTATTGTAATTGTAGGCGGAATTCTGTTTTCGTTGGTGCTTACTTTGTTTGTAATCCCGGCCATGTATTCATTCCTTTCATCTAAAAAAACAACCGTGCATGAAGAAGAAACTGAAACTGCTATTGACAGGCTTGCTGATTAATGTTGTGGCCTTTTCACAGGCTCCGGTTAAACTTACAGTTGATGAAGCAATACAGATTGCAGTGGAAAAGAATTTTGATGTAGTGATAGAAAAAAACACACAGCAAATAGGTAAGATTAATAATAACTGGGGAAATGCAGGTGCATATCCCACCATTGGCGTTACCGGTACCACAAGCATTGCTTCAAACAACCTTGAACAGAAGTTATCAAGCGGTACTACTATAAAAAGAAACGGTGCCGTGCTAAGAAATATTAATTCGGGTCTGACGGTAAGCTGGAAGGTGTTTGATGGCATGAAGATGTTTGCTACAAAAAAACGTTTGGAAGAACTGGAAAAAATGGGCGAACTGAATTTCAGAAGACAAATGAATGCAACAGTGTTTGATGTGATAGCTGCTTATTACCAGATTGTACAATTGAACCAGCAAAAGAAAGCGTTACTTGAAACAATTAAATTTTTTGAAGAGCGAAAGCAAATAGCAGAAAGCCGTTTTACAATTGGCACCGCACCAAAAACAGATTTTTTACAGGCGCAGGTTGATTTATACCAGCAAAAAGGGAATCTGCTTTCAATAGAAAACAACATCCGTATTGCAAAAGCAAATTTTAATAACCTGCTTGCAAGAGGCCCGGAAACTATGTTTGATGTGGACAATGTTATTCATCCCGATGCAAATGTGAATTTTACTTCGTTGCAGCAAAAATCAATGAGTGAAAATTATGATCTCCTGCTTGCACAAAGCAATCTTTCCGTTCTGGTTCAGCAAAAAAAGGAAATACTTTCACAACGTTTACCATCGGTAACACTCAATGGCAATTTCAACTTTTCGCAAAGTAAAAACGATGCTGGTTTTAACCTGTACAGCCGCAATCTCGGCCCATCCGGAAACATTGGTATTGCAATTCCCATTTTCCAGGGAGGAAATATCAAACGGCAGGAAAAAGTAGCCGACATCAATATTAAAAATCAGCAATTCACAATTGACCAGTTGAAAAACCAGGTCAGTACAAGCTTAGTGAGTGCCTATTATAATTTTCAGAATGCCCTGGATCTTGTTGATCTGGAAAAAAACACATTGTTGCTCATACAGGAAAACAACCTGATTGCTACAGAACGTTTCAGGAAACTGGCCATTACATCTCTTGAATTAAGACAAGTACAGTTAGATTATATAAATGGACAAACCCGCTATATCAATGCACTTTACATGGCAAAACTTGCTGAAGCTGAAATGAAGATGATAGCAGGTGATTTGAGAAGGTTATAGTTTGTAGTTTTAAGTTTGTAGTTTTGAGCAAACTAACAACTATGGCAACCATCACAAAATTTGAGGAATTAGATATGTGGCAAAAATCCCGCCTGCTTTCAAAAGATATTTTTTTTCATATCGAAACTGGCGGATTAAAGAAAGACTATAAATTGATTGAGCAAATTAATGCAGCTTCAGGTTCAATAATGGACAATATAGCCGAAGGTTTTGAAAGAGGAAGTAAACTTGAATTTATCAACTTCCTTTCCTATTCTAAAGGATCTGCTGGTGAAGTAAAATCTCAGCTTTACAGGGCATTTGACAGAAATTATTTAACAGAAGAAAAATTTAAGGATTTTTACAACAGAACTGATGAGATAACAAAGATGATTACATCGTTTATCTCATACCTCAATAAGGCAAATATTAAGGGTCAAAAATTTAAAGACAGGCGATAATGTTAACTACAAACTATAAACTACAAACTCCTGTAGTTGGTATAATTATGGGCAGCGACAGTGATTTATCTGTAATGCAGGCTGCTGCCGATATTCTGAAACAATTTGAAATTCCGTTCGAACTCACTGTTGTTTCCGCACACCGCACTCCGCTGCGCATGGTTGAGTATGCTCAATCAGCAAAAGAACGGGGATTGAAAGTGATTATTGCCGGTGCCGGTGGTGCAGCGCATTTACCCGGCATGATTGCAAGTGTTACAACATTACCTGTTATTGGAGTTCCTGTTAAATCATCCAATTCAATCGATGGATGGGATTCGGTTTTGTCAATCCTGCAAATGCCCAACGGTGTGCCCGTTGCAACAGTTGCTTTGAATGCAGCCAAAAACGCCGGTATTCTTGCAGCACAAATCATCGGCACATCTAACGAAAACATTTCATCAAAAATTGATTCTTACAAGAAGAATATGAATGAAGAAGTTCTTTCTAAAGTTGATAAATTAAAAAATGAAGGTTGGGAAAACAGGTTTGACTGATCCCTCCTCCCTTACTTCAACAAATAAATATTTTTTTATGAAACAGGTTCGTTTCAGCAGTGTTGCTATTACATTAACAGCTGCACTTGTACTTCAGTCCTGCACACTTTTACGTTTTGCTTATTCACCCACAATACAAAATGTACCGGCTTTCAAAGAAAAAAATGAATCAAGAATAAATGCAGTCATGTCAAGCCCGGCCAGCGGCACTGAAACAAACTTTGCATTACAGGGTGCTTATGCACTAACAAAACACTTTGCTGTATTGGGAAGTTACAACGGCACAATTAAAGGGAGAGACGAATTGTCATATACTGAAAATGGCACCACAACAACAGATATTGTTGAATACAAAAGAAATTCTGCAGAGTTTGGTGCAGGGATCTTTTATCCTGTTTCCCCTAACGAGAAAGTTGTCATTGAAGCGTATGCCGGGTATGGCTTTGGCAATAACAAAATCACCGACAAAACCAATAACACAGTAACGGGTTTTCATAACAGTAAAACAAACAGGTATTTTATACAGCCTGTTTTAAGTATTCACCCATCACCATCTTTTACATTCAGCACTTCGTTTCGTTATACTAACATTGGATATTCTGATATTTACACAACCTATTCGGTTGATGATCTTGCAAATTATCAGTTAACTGAACTTGGCACAAAAAGAATTTCTTTTCTTGAACCGTCAATCGTGCTGAGCGGAGGGCTTCCGGATGCACCCTGGGTAAGGTTGCAATGCCAGATGAATTTTTCATTTTATCTCGGAGGACCAACAATTAACTACCGCAGTAATTATTTTTCTTTTGGTTTTCAGTTCGATCCTGTAAAAGCAATCAGGAACAACAAAAATTAAAACGTCATTACTGTAAATTCCTGTTCTAACACGGGTGACAATTGGTACAACTCATTAATAAATGAGCCCCCGCTTTTTGCATAAAAACTGAGAAAACTTTCTTTTCGTTCCTGCAGACTGTTATTTGGAAATAACTGATTTTTTATCGCCTGAATCTGTCTTTGCTGGTCGGCAAATTTTCTTTTTTCTGCACGCAGCATTTTCTTCTGAAGTTCATGCAGCCGATGCAAAGCTTTAACTTTCAAAGCATCAACATGTGCAGTAAGTGTTACATCAATTTGTGCTGCCTGATTTTTCAGTTGTGTATAAAATTCCTCAGCTTTTATAATTTCGCTTTTCAGATCAATTGTGTTGTTTGATTCTTTCTTAACTAACCTGTTCAGCAATTCATCTTCGCTCAAAAAGAAATCGTTTATTTCAAAACCAAGATTTGCAATTGTGTTGTTCCATTTTTTTTCTGCCAGCAGAAATGAATTACGCACCAGTAACACAGGATATGGTACCTGGTAATTGTCAAACACTGATTTCAACTCAAGCCAGTAAGCAATTTCACCACCACCACCAATAAATGCAATATTGGGTAAAATAGTTTCCTGGAACAATCCACGCAGAATCACATTCGGGCTGAAGCGTTCAGGGTGCTCATTCAACTCCTTCAGCAATTGATCTTTTGTAAAACGGATGGTTGTATTGGCCACAGCAAAACCGTCGCCAAGGGCTTCAATACGTTCACGCAGATCTTCATCAAAATAAAACAGGTTAATTTCTCTGCCACCAGCCTGTACTTTATAATGTTTTTCCAGTGCGTAAGTAGTTTGTTCAACCAGTTTGGATGAAGTATGATTCAGCAACTCATCTTCAAAAACAGGAATCATCAGTTGCTTCAGTTCCTTTGCATCAGCAATAATTGTGATTAATCCAAAGCGGGCAAATAAGAAATGAACAAAAGCAAATGTTGCTTCCTGAATGGATCGCTTTTCTTTATACGATTCACGAAGTGCATGAATAATTTCATTTCCAAACGGATGAATGGATAATTGACCGCTTACTTCATCAATCAGCTTTGTAATATGCTTATCAATGATCATACGGCCAAATGCACCACTTTGTGTCGTTGACCATTGGTATTTTTTTCCTTCAACTGTAAAGTGACTCAGCTCTTCAAAATCGGCATCCTCGCTTCCCATATAATAAACCGGCACAAAATTATATGCGGGCAATTGTTTTTTTAATTCATCTGCCGATTTGATGGCATGAAGGATTTTGTAGATAAAATAAAGCGGACCGGTAAATAAGTTTGGCTGATGTGCAGTAGTGATGGTAAATGTATTTTCCTTCAGCAACAGTTCAATATTACTGTTTACTGCATCTGAACTTTCAATTGTATTGTATTGCTTTTGCAAATAACCAACCAGCACATTCCGTTTTGTTGAAAATAACTTCCGTTGCTCAATTGCCTGCTTCAGCCCTTCTAAATCAGGACGGTGATGATAGAACGAACGAACAGGTTCTGCTCCCTCCAGATAATCCAGGACGATCTTTGAAAAAGCTCCGGTTTGAGCATAGCTGAGGCGATGAGAAATACAATCCATACTTCTGTAAAAATAGCGACTGTTGCGTTAAAAAATAAAAAGGCAAAAGTTAAAACGCTGCATCGGTGCAGTTTGTTGACTATTTGAAGAATTGAAACAAATTTTTACTGCAGTTTGTATGCCACTAATGTGTTTTTCCAGAAAGTCGGGATATAAACAATTTTATCAGTATGATTAAACCCTATATCCGCTGAATTGATTTTTTGTTCCCGCCCATCAAGAAGAACCTGTTTTGAACCATCAGCATAAATATAATACACAACACCCGACCAGCTTGAAACGATAAATTCATTGTCCTGCACATTCTCAATTCCATCAGTACTGGTTTCCATTTCACCAGTAATTTTCTCATACTGTTTTCCCATACTCTTGTCGAACCTGTATGTATATAAAGAACCTGCATCCAGCACATATAACAAATCATTACAATCAAGCAACCCATTCGGCCCTTTCAGATCGGTGCTATCCATAATCCAGGAAATTTTCTTAAAAAAGTCAACTGGAAAACTGTAAATCATTTTCTTTTTTGAGTCAGACACATACAGCGTACTGTTCTTCCCGATTGTAATATCATTTAATCCCTGCGCACCAACAACTGAAAGCCGGCTTATGATTTTACCCTTTACAATATCAATCACCACTATTTCTGAAAGGTCGGCCACATACAGTTTATTATTACTCATACCCATTCCCTTTGGCGCATTCAAACCTTTCACCCACTCTTTATTTATTATTTTACCATCAGTACTTACTTTACTGATGAATCCCTTCCCGTCTTTACCCCATGGTTCACCATCAATATTTGACACATATAACACTTTATTCTGCTGATCATACAAAACAGATTCCGGAACTTTTAAGGCAGAATCCGTTTCCCACAGTTTAACCAGCTTGTGTTGCGACTGTGCATACAGGAAACTCATACAGGCAAACAGTAAAAACAAATATTTTCTCATACTCTTAATTGATAAGGATAAAAAAGGAATGAAATTAATACTTTGCAATTGTAAGTTACTCAATTAAAAAAAGAAATAATACCCGTAAGCCTGAAACAAATTATTTCTGATTTATTTTTTGCTAATCTTTTACATTTGTACCAACAACTGATTGCTGCATGGAAACCTACGGTAAAATATTGCTGATAGCAATGCCGGCTTTTTTAGTGCTGGTTCTTCTCGAAAAATTTTATGGTGCCTGGAAAGGCAAAGACACTGTACGAAATATGGATATGATTTCCAGCTTAAGCAGTGGTATTACCAATGTTACAAAAGATGTACTGGGGCTCAGCATTGCCATCATCAGTTATAAATGGATGGTGGAGCACATGGCCATTGTTCATGTAAAAAATGTATGGCTCACCTATGTGATTGCGTTTTTTGCCCTTGATTTTGCCGGTTACTGGACGCACCGTCTTGATCATGAATATAATTTTTTCTGGAATGCGCATATTATTCATCACAGCAGTGAAGAATATAATCTTGCCTGCGCATTACGGCAAAGTGTTTCAGTTTTCTTCCGCATATTCACCATCTTCCTGCTGCCGGCTGCTTTACTGGGTGTTCCTGAACAGGTGATTGCGGTTGTTGCACCGCTGCATTTGTTTGCACAGTTCTGGTATCATACACAGCATATCAACCGCATGGGATTTTTGGAAAAGATCATTGTTACTCCTTCGCATCACCGTGTACATCATGCCATCAATCCTGAATACATTGATAAAAACTATGCACAGATTTTTATTTTCTGGGACAAACTGTTTGGAACATTTCAGCAGGAAATGAATGATACTCCCCCGGTGTATGGCATCACAAGACCTGTACAGACATGGAATCCCATCAAAATTAATTTCCTGCATTTGTGGTTACTGGTAAAAGATGCATGGCTTACAAAAAGCTGGAAAGATAAATTCAGAATCTGGCTGATGCCAACGGGTTGGCGACCTGCTGATGTTGCTGAAAAATACCCGGTTTATAAAATTAATGATGTGTATCATTTTGAGAAGTACAATCCCAAAGCTTCGGCTGCATTGCATGTGTGGAGCTGGGTGCAGATTGTAATGGTGTTGCTGTTCATCAGCTATTTGTTCGGCAATATTGCAGACATCAATGCTCTCAATGCTTCTTATATCTACATCTATGGATTGTTTGTATTCCTTTGCGTGTATGCATATACCGAGCTGATGGATAAAAACAAATACGCTGCTGTTTGGGAAATCATTAAAAACAGTTTTGGCGCTGCCATTCTTTTTCAAACAGGCGATTGGTTTGGTGCATCTAAATACTTCACAGCAATAAAATATGTATTGATGTTGTACTTTGTTCTTTCTTCAGTGATTACATTATGGTTTGTGATGAAACATGAAAAGGAATTAAACAGCACAACTGCATTTGCACAGGCTTCTAATTAAATCTTTGCTTTGCTGAGTTCACCATTCACTGTTCTCCAAATCCCCAACGGATTTTCATTCTTCAATTCATCAGGCAACAACTGATTACTCCAGTTCTGGAAACAGATGGGTCGTGCAAAACGTTTAATTCCATCGGCACCAACGCTGGTGAATCTTGAATCAGTTGTTGCTGGGAACGGACCACCATGATGGATGCTTAAACAAACCTCCACTCCTGTCGGAACGCCGTTTAAAATAAACCGTCCGCAAATATTTTTGATTGATTCAATCAATGCTTCATATTGTTTTACATCATTTTCAGTAGCCATGATAGTGGAAGTTAATTGTCCTTCCAGGTGCCGGGCAATGCTGAGCATTTCGTTCATGTCCTTACAGCGTATGACCAGTGAATAAGGCCCAAACACTTCCTGGTGAAGCAACGGATTTTTTAAAAACGTTTCACCGCTTACAGTGGCAACAGTGGGCAAGCCTTCTCCTTCTTTTACTTCCATTTCACTTTCAGCCACAAGATGAACACCATCCTGCAGCAACGCATTTCCTTTCTTTTCTTTATACGATTTTACAATACCGGCATGAAGCATTGGTGCAGGCTGCACTTTCTGAATAGCTTTTCCCAAATCATGAACAAAGGTTTTCAGATCATCGCCGTCCACTCCAATAATCAAACCGGGATTGGTACAGAACTGTCCCGACCCGACTGTAATGGACGACGCATACATAGCTGCAATTTCCTGTGCTGATGATTTTAATTTTTCCGGTAATAAGAAAACAGGATTTACACTTCCCATCTCTGCAAAAACGGGAACAGGTTCTTTGCGTTGATTTGCCCAGTCGAATAATTGTTTACCGCCTGCATACGATCCGGTAAAGCCAACTGCTTTGGTATAAGGATGTAATACCAATGCCTTCCCTACTTCAAAACTTTCACCATATGCATGATTAAAAATTCCTTTGGGCATGTTGTGATAAGCCGCTGCTTTGTAAATGGCATCAGCCACAATATGTGAAGTATATGCATGTGCTGGATGTGCTTTTACAATCACCGGGCAACCGGCAGCAAAGGCACAGGCGGTATCGCCTCCGGCAGTTGAATAAGCAAAGGGAAAATTGCTGGCACCAAACACAACCACCGGTCCGATTGGGATCATCATTTTCCTGATATCGGGTTTGGGCGGATTTCTTGAAGGAACAGCAGTATCAATCCTTGCTTCCAGCCAATCGCCTTTTTCACAGGCATCAGCATATTGGTTCAGCTGCAGAATTGTTCTTGCCCTTTCGCTCCGCAATCTTGCTTCTGAAAGATGTGTCTCCTTCATGGCAGCTTCAATTAAAATATCACCGCAGTTTTCAATTTCAATGGCAATACCACGCATAAATGTAGCTCTTGCTTTTAACGGAAGCTTGCGGTATTCATGAAATGCTGTCCACGCATCAAACATCATTTCATTTATTTCTTTTAGAGAAGTATCGGGAAACATGTGTTTCTTTTTTGAACATTTTTAAACCATCAGGTCATTCATTCACCACCCGAAGTTAAGTAACATTTCAGCTGTTTATTTTACGGCCGTTCCTGTCATTTACACAAGTTTTTCATGGTGTTAACGACTAAGTTCTTACCTTAACTGCTTCCAATAAACAGCATGCTTTCTTTCAGGGATAATGAACAGGCCTTCAGGGATTTCATTCAGCAACACCAGCAAAGGGTGTACAATACGGCGTTGAATACACTCCAGAACGAGCAGGATGCAGAGGAAATAACCCAGGATGTTTTTATTGAAGCCTACAATAAAGCGCATACCTTTAAAGGAGAAGCGCAGGTAAGCACATGGCTGTACCGGATTACATTAAATAAATGCATTGATCATATACGGAGTAAAAAACGGAAAAAGCGTTTTGCTTTTTTAACCCAGTTGTTTCATGATAGTGGCGAACCGGTAAGTGATGCAGGCGATTTTGTTCACCCGGGAGTTGTAGCTGAGAACAAGGAAAAAGCAGCATACCTGTACAAAGCCATTGACCAGCTGCCCGAAAATCAGAAAATTGCCTTTTTGCTCAGCGAAACAGAAGGTTTGAGTTATGCCGAAATCAGTGAAATCACCGGAAGCTCTGTGTCGTCGGTAGAATCGTTATTGTTCCGGGCAAGGAAGAACCTGAGAAAAATTCTGGCAGATTTTTATAAAAATAACACCCGATAGCAAGTTTTTGATTAAACAACCGTCAAACAAACTGATATGACTAATAAACAGGACAAATGGATTGATGAAGTGATGGGCAGCTTGCGGAATATGCAGCCTGCTGAAGGCAATCCGCACCTGCACACACGTATCATAGCCCGGCTTGGGAAGCCTCTCCCGAACCGTAACCCGGTTCAGCTCAGGTGGGTTTATTCATTTTCGGCCATTTTTATTCTGATGCTGATGCTGAATGTATGGGGATGGAGAGGATCTGAATCATCATCTGCCGATGCTTCAGCTATACAGCAGCCTGTTAACATCGAAACCCTGATTTCGGATTATGGATTAGAAAACAGCTATACCTCTTTACCCTGATTTTATACCCAATATGAACAAAACAAATTTTTTAACGGCGGCAGTTGTTTTACTGGTGATATTGAACGGAGTAACTCTGTATTTTTTGTTTAGTAAACCACAACGAAAAACCTCCCGTAACGGAGGGCGGCCTTTTACTGAATTCATCAGCAAACAACTGAACTTTGATTCAGCACAGGCTGCTCAATTACAAGTGTTGAGAGATGCGCATAAAGCAAATCTTGAAGCCCTGAAAAAGGAAGACAAAATTCTGCACGACAGCTTATTTGTTTTTGTAAAGAGAGGAGATATGGATTCTGTTAAAATTGATTCCTTTTTAAATCTTATCACCATCAATAAAAAGAAATTTGAACTTGCATTTATGCAAAACTTTGCGCAAATAAGAAAACTTTGCAGGCCTGAACAAATTGAGCTTTTTAATAAAATGGTTGACCAGATGATGAAAAAAAGAATGCCTGAAAATCAAAACAGAAAAGAGGAGAAAAAAGACAATCTTCGAAATGAGTGATATTAAATACGAACAAAAGAAAACCCCTGCAAAACTGCAGGGGTTTCTTTTATTCAGCTGATTACTTCACCTTCCAGATCGTAATCAAATGCTTTGGTAATTTTTACATTTACAAATTCACCGGGTTTCAGTTTTTTATCTGAATGAATGATCACTTCATTGTCCACTTCCACCGAATCAAATTCTGTACGCCCTAAATAACGCCCGGCTTCTTTTTTATCAATAATTGTTTTGAATGTTTTACCAACTTTTTCCTGGTTAAGCTCATACGAAATTTCCTGCTGCACCGCCATAATTTCCTGTGCCCTTCTTTCTTTTTCTTCAGCAGGCACATCGTCATTCAGCTCAAAACCGCTTGTACCTTCTTCATGACTGTACGTAAATATTCCAACACGATCAAACCGGTGTTTTTCAAGAAACAGTTTTGTTTCTTCAATATCATCTAATGTTTCGCCGGGAAAACCTGCAATTAATGTTGTACGTAAGCAAAGACCGGGAACTTTTTCACGAACAGCGGCAATTAGTTCTTCCGTTTCACTTCTTGTTATCTGCCTGCGCATTGCTTTCAGCATGTTATCACTTCCATGCTGTAAAGGCATATCAAGATAATTACAGATATTATCCCGTTCACGCATCACATCTAATATCTCTAATGGAAATTTATGTGGGTAAGCATAATGCAGGCGAATCCATTCCAACCCTTTTACATCGGCCAGACGGTTCATCAAATCACCCAGCATTCTTTTCTTATAAAGATCAAGTCCGTAGTAAGTAAGTTCCTGGGCAATCAGCATAATTTCCTTTACACCTTTCTTCACCAATCCTTCTGCTTCACGTACCAGATCATCCATACTTTTGCTCACATGTGTACCACGCATCAGCGGAATAGCACAAAACGCACAGGTACGGTTACAACCTTCACTGATTTTTAAATAAGCATAGTGTGATGGTGTTGCCAGCAAACGCTCTCCCACCAGTTCGGATTTATAATCTGCTTCCAGTTGTTTTAAGATGAGTGGCAATTCCATTGTACCAAAGAACGCATCCACTTCAGGAATTTCATCTTCCAGGTTTTGCTTATAGCGTTCGCTGAGGCAACCGGTCACAATTACTTTATCCAGTTTGCCTTTTTTCTTTAATTCAACCTGGTCGAGAATAGTATTGATACTTTCTTCTTTTGCTTTATCAATAAAACCGCAGGTATTTACAATCACAATATTGTGATCTTTTTTTGCACTTTCGTGCACCACCTCCATTTCATTCGCCTGCAGTTGCCCACTCAGCACTTCGCTGTCAACCATGTTCTTGCTGCATCCCAGCGTAATGATATTAATTTTATTTTTCTTTAATGTCTTACTCTTCATAAGCCGACAAAGGTACAGGAAACAGTACGAACGGCACCTGCTGATAAGCTTTAAAAAAGTTTGGCATCATTTTTTCAAGGCAGTGGTTTTAAAACTCAGAATTATGAAGAAAGTATTTATTATCACAATCGTATTGGCAATCGTTTCAGCACAAGCAATCAACGCACAATCAAAAGGGAGCAGCTATAAAACTGCTTTAGGTGTTAAATTCTATCCCGGAGCAATTACATTGAAGCACTTCGTTAAATCAGATGCGGCTCTTGAAGGAATAGGTTATTTCTGGGTAAGAGGTGCACGTGTAACCGGGTTGTATGAGTTTCATGGCAACATCAGCGGAGCCCGTGGTCTTAAATGGTATGTAGGACCGGGAGCACATGTTGGATTTTACAACGACAAATATTACAACGGCGGTACAAGTGTAGGTCTTGATGGAGTGCTTGGGCTTGATTACAAGTTTAATGGAACACCCATCAATCTTTCGCTCGACTGGCAACCTTCGTTTGAATTTGGCGATTATTATGGTTTTGGAAACTTTGGAGGGTTTGCTATCCGCTATACTTTTTAAGTTCTGCTGATTTTTGTTCAGTATCACTAAAGGGATACCCTGAAATTCAAAAACAAGATTTGAAGGGTATCCCTTTCCAGTTGTAATTTTACATTACTGAAAAGTTCACAAACAGTCAACCCTATAAGAAAACCATTAATCCGTAGCCTTAGAATCCGCCTTTAAGTTTTAACCAACTAATTATTAAGAAAGACTTTCCCCCGGGGAAGTTTTTCTTTTTTCCGGTCTTCAAATTACTCCCCCCGCTTTGCAGGAAATTACTTTCTTTGTGCTGAATTTATTTGCAGACTAAATACATTTTATTTCAATGCCCGATAACTACCAGGTTGCAGACATGTTTTCGCTGCTGAGCAAATTGATGGACATACATGGCGAAAATTCATTCAAATCTAAATCATACGCCGCAGCTGCTTTCAATATCGAAAAATTACCTGTACAGCTTGCAGAAGTTGATCATTCAAAAATTGCTTCGTACAAAGGCATTGGTGAAAGCACTGCTAAAAAAGTAATTGAAATTCTGCAAACGGGCCAGTTGAAAGCACTGAACGATTTGATTTCAACAACTCCTCCCGGCATTATTGAAATGCTTTCCATTAAAGGTTTGGGGCCAAAGAAAATTTCAACCATCTGGAAAGAAATGGAAATTGAAAGTATTGGAGAGTTGCTGTATGCCTGCCAAGAAAACCGCCTGATGCTGTTTAAAGGCTTTGGCGAAAAAACACAGGCCAATGTAAAAGACTCCATTGAATTTTTCCTGCAACATAAAGACATTCATCTCTTTGCCGATATTGAAGCATACGCATTGGCTGTTGATGAAAAAATAAAACAACAATTTCCAGCTGCTGATTTTCAGCTAACCGGCGAATTCAGAAGACAGATGGAAATTATTCATCAGCTTGAATGGATAACTACTGCCGATGCAAACAGTATTGAAACCTTTTTTACAACAAACAATTTTTCTGTTGCTGACAAAACTGATACTGCAATAACTGTAAAAGGACCTGAAAATATTTTGCTCCGGTTTTATTTTGCAAACAAAAATAATTTCGGCTCGATACTCTTTAGCACATCAGCAAGTGAAGAATTTTTAACCGCATGGGGTAATGTTACTGAAGCCGCAGAAGAAACGATTTTATTTGAACAGAAAGGCGTCAGCTTTATTCCTTCCTGTTTAAGAGAAGAATTCAATACTAGCAATTCAACTGTTGATCTTATTCAGCCATCATCCATTAAAGGAATCATTCACAGCCACAGTAACTGGAGCGATGGTGGCGAAACCATTGAAACAATGGCAAGGCATGCACAGTCGAAGGGTTTTGAATACTTAGTCATCAGCGATCACAGTAAGAGTGCAGGTTATGCCAATGGTTTATCTGTTGAGCGGATTGAACAGCAGCACAAGTACATTGATGAGCTGAATAAACAATTCAAAAACTTCCGCATTTTTAAAAGCATTGAAGCCGATATACTTGGTGATGGTTCGCTGGATTATGAAGATGATATTCTTTCAACATTTGATCTTGTCATTGCATCCGTTCACAGCAACTTAAAGATGACTGAAGAAAAAGCAATGATGCGTGTAATGAATGCCATTGAAAATCCGTACACCACCATTCTTGGTCATATGACCGGGCGATTGTTATTAAGCCGTAACGGGTATCCGCTTGATCATAAAAAAATTATTGATGCTTGCGTTGCAAACAGTGTGGTGATTGAACTCAATGCACACCCCCGTCGTTTGGATATTGACTGGCGATGGATTCCGTATGCAATGGACAAAGGTGCCCTGATTTCAATTGATCCAGATGCACATGAATTGAGCGGTTATGATGATATCCGTTACGGAGTTCTTGCAGCGCAAAAAGGAAGACTCTCCGCATCAAAAAACCTCAGCAGTTTTTCGTTAAATGAATTTGAAGATTACCTGATGGATGTGAGAAGAGAAAAGGGAATTTAATATACTCAATAATCATATCTTATGCGATTGATTCAATTACCGCTTGCCGTTTTCTTTATTCTTGTACAGTTAAGTTTATCAGCACAGGAAACAAGCAGGCTGCAGCGAAGCACACCCGAAGCAGAAGGCATTTCATCCAAAGCAATTCTCAACTTTATCCATGCAGTGAACAACAGCAAAAATGAATTGCATAGTTTTATATTAGTGCGTCATGGAAAAGTTGTTGCTGAAACATGGTGGAAACCATATGCACCTGAATTAAAACATACCTTGTATTCAACCAGTAAAAGTTTTACATCAACTGCAATTGGCTTTCTTGTTTCAGAAAAAAAGATAACGGTTGATGATAAAGTCATTTCGTTTTTTCCTGAATATTTACCCGACAGCATCATCCCGTTTTTATCGCAGCTGAAAATAAAAGATCTGCTTACAATGTCAACAGGTCAGTATCCTGAACCAACTACAGCAGTGCTTTCCAATTTCAATGAAAACAACTGGGTGAAAGGTTTTCTGCATTTTCCTATTACTTATGAGCCGGGAACAAAATTCAATTATAACAGTCTGGGCACTTACATGCTTTCAGCAATTGTGCAGAAAGTAAGTGGAGAAAAATTAATTGATTATTTAACCCCACGTTTATTTACTCCGTTGGGAATAACCGGTATGGATTGGGAAACTGACCCGATGAACAGGAACACAGGTGGCTGGGGATTGCGTTTAAAAACAGAAGACATGGCCAAATTCGGTCAGCTGCTTTTACAGAAAGGTGAATGGAAGGGAAAACAAATCATTCCTTCATCGTGGATTGAAGAAGCAACAACAACAAAAATTGAACAGATGCCTGGAGTACCGGCAACCGACAGCAATAAAATATCGAGCGATTGGGCACAAGGTTATTGCTACCAGTTCTGGCGCTGCAGAAACAATGCATTTCGTGCTGATGGTGCATTTGGACAGTACATTGTTGTTATGCCAGATCAGGATGCTGTAGTTGTCATTACCTGCGAAACAGCAAACATGCAGGATGAACTGAATCTTGTATGGGATTATCTTTTACCTGCATTTCAACCGGCACCGTTACCTGTCAATAAAAAATCATACAAGCAACTTACAACAACACTTGCCTCACAATCACTTCAACCTTTACCTGTTTCATCCAACACATCAACAGAACAAATGATTGCAGACAAACAATACATGCTTGAAGGAGTAAAAAACAGTATCCGTTCTGTTTCTGTATCATTTCAAAAAAATGAATGCATCTTAACAGCGAAGTACGACACATCAACTTACAGTTTTCATTTCGGATCAGGCAAATGGATAACAGGCGAAACAACAAAGCCGGGGCCGGGATTACTGGCTGCTGCAAAAAACAGTTCAGCAGGTTTATCACCATTTAAAACAGCAGGAACGTATAACTGGATTTCAACCGACAGCCTTCAGCTTAAATTACGTTACATTGAAAGTCCGCACACAGAAACATTTTTACTGGTGTTTGATGGCGACAATGTTTCAGTCACAATTACGCCAAGTAACAATACACAGATGGCGGTTAAACGAAAAGGAAAAATCAATCAATAAATCATGCAGGTAACTATTCCAACCGACCGGCCAATATACGAAAGTGAAATAGCCACTTACTGGTTTGATGATGCAGGATTTCTTGTATCACTTTCAAAAAGTGTAAAACGTACTGTTGAAAACATCAGCAGCAATAGTGAGATGATCAAAAAAATCAGCAACAACAAACCTGTTCCGCTGTTGATCTACCTTGCACCATCACCCATGCCTGATAAAGATGCAAGGGAAATTTCAACCAAACTGCTGCCTCTGAATTATTCTGCCATGGCAATGGTTTCAAAGCCGGGGCTTGCTGCATTGATTATGAGTTTACTGTTTAAATTAAAGCCATCCCCTGTTCCAATAAAACAGTTCACACATGAAAAAGAAGCAAGGGAATGGCTGATGCAATATGCAAAAGCTGATAATTAATCATCTGCTTTATCCCAATTCAGCACCACATCCATAAAAAAAAGCCTGTTAAGCTTTAATACAATCCTGTTCAGATTGGTCTCGTCAAAGGTGATTTTTACAGATGCGGGCTGACCATCACTAACAGCGTACATCACGCCTTCGTACCGCTGTTTTTTTTCATTATACACAAGATCTTTGATCACTTCATATCCAATACTGTCAGCAGTTCTTGAGGAAGATTTAATCACTGCTGAATAGTTGTGTGCTGAAGTTTTTTTTATTTCATACAGTCTTGTTCTGTCGGCCGAATACCAGCATCCGTTAATTTGCTGGGCAAATGAAACAGAAGCCAGCACTAAAAACAAAAAGCTGCAGAACAGTTTCTTTTCTAAACATGCATTAATCATACCGACCGAATTTTCTTGTACCATACCACATATCTTTTAATGTAAGTCCCAACGAAAACTGGAAGTAGTTTTCTCTTATCTGGTTAAGCGACGACAAGCCTTTTTTACCCGCTTCCATACTCAGGTTAACACCAATAATTCTAGAAAGATTTTTTCCTGCTCCAAAAGTGAATGCCATATCATTAACCCGGTTTCCATTTATAACGAGGTAAGATTGAGAAGTACGCATACCAAGAGCGAGATAATATTTTTCAATATAAAAATCGCCGGCTTTTATTCTGCTGCTGTACTCAATACCTCCGCTGAAACCAACAGCATCCCTGATATTAATTTTTGAATAAGCCGTTTTCTGAGTTCCCCACTTCTGAAAATCACCTTGTATGTGAAACGATAAGCCGTTTTTATTCAGCAGGCTATATGCAGCACTGAAATTTGCAGGCATCTTAAATGATATATTTTCATCATCAAGGCTTTTAAACAATGTATCAGCTTCGTAATACTGCGTGCTGTTATACCCCGACAGTTTTGTATATAATGCAGATGTTACACCAAAAGTGTGCTGCCATTTCTTTCTTGGATCTGTATAGTACTGAAGCCCGGCCTGCAAACCACCTCCGCCATAGAAATTCGACTGAAGTTTTAAAACATCAAGAGATAAAGCCGGATTGTAATACTCAACATTACTGTGCAATGATCCAAACAACCAGGAACCTGTTACACCAACAGAAAGATTTTTCCCCAACGTTCTTGCAAGTGAAAGATAAGTTTGATAAATACCTCCGCTACCATCAGTATATTTCACATAATCAACATGATCATCATTTACAGATGCGTTAGCCGAATACTGATAGTTAACACTGCTGAAAGGTTTCAGCCCGACAGCGAATGCAGTTTTGGGCGTTACTTTATAAGCAAGAGCTATACTTTTAATAATAAAATCTTTCGATGGGCCTGCAATTGAATCTATTCCGGGAACTTTATATTTACTTACCCTTCCACGTGTAAACATATGCAGGTTTACCGTTTTATACGTTATTGAAGTAAGCGATGCAGGATTTGAAAAATTGTAATACCCATCATCTCTTCTTGCTGCTGATGCACTTCCTGTTGCACTGTACCGTCCGTATTCTGTTGTTTCAAGATCGCCAATTCCTGTAATTGAATAAGGAGAGGAAACATTCTGAGCCATTCCTTCAAAAAAGCACAACACAAAACCTGCTATTAAATAGTTTCTCTTTAAGATCATATAACTTATTTACATTCCAAGGACATATAATTTTAGCTGGATAGAATTTTTCTGCGACTGATCATTCACAATCAAACGCTGCACACCAGTATCATAACTGTCAAGCGATGAAGTAAGCAGCAATGCTGAGTTTGAGAATTGTCCTTCTGTAATTTTGCTGTTTACAAAACTTGTAATATCATAACTGTAATAGGTATTCTCGCCATAAAGCTGATCTACCACCAAATCTCCTGTTAATAAACTTGGTGACGAAGCCCCATCGTAAAAACCCTGCAGCAACTCATTTGTTTCATCAGTTGAATACAAATACATTTTAGAAGGTATTGTATAAGGAAATGAATAGGAGGCAGCGTTTGGTTTTACAACAAGCACGGCTTTTATCACTTTCATGTATGGATATTTCTCTTTAAGGGTCAGCAATGAAGAAAACGACACCTTAATGTAAGTGCCTGCAGGTGAAAAAAGAAAAGCTTTATTCCCTGTGTTTGTACTTGATACAACCTTTGATGTTTTTTCGCCTAAAAAGGAAACCTCTGTGTTTACAGGTCTGAAAGAAATTTCATTAAACTGCTTTGCTGTTGCGTAAGTAAAATCAAGCTTCTTTGATACAGGATACAATCCATTTTCGTGGTAAGAAAGGCGGATAAATACCGAATCGGCATTGGCACTAAAATAACTTACTGAAGAGGTAACAGCAGAATCGGTATTCATATAAATTCCTCTGAAATAATCAATAAACTGCTCCTCAGATGAAATTTCATCGGCACTTGTACGGAATTTTTCCAGGAATTCTTTTCCCAGTTCATCCGACAATTTTAACCTGATTTCTGAACCGGTTTTCCCTGCCAGACTGATTGTTTTCTCACCAATCGGATCAGGAAAATACAAAAATGATGAAGTATTATAATAGTAATCCAGCCCATCACTTGTTTTTATATTTTGTGCAAGCCGGTACACATTTAGTTTAACAGGCTTTGTGCTGTCGCCATAAAACTGTCCTGTTGGTTTTAGTATCAGCTCAAGAGAATCAAACGTAACATTCACTCCAAATACAGGATTGGTTGATGGCAATGTTACTTGTGCATAAGAACCTGATTTCAGAACTCCAAACTGGGGATCATTGTGATAACCTGCTGCAAAAACCTGGTGAGATGAAGTAATAAATGAATCAGCTTTCAATGTAGCAATTTCTGTTTCGAAATCATCATAGTAAGTTACTGCAGGATCAATTTCATCAGACGGCACTCCAAACTCTATATCCACTTTTGTACAGGAAAAGAAAACAAATGCAATTGTCAGGAGAAAAGCAGTTGTACAAATTTTATTTCTGTTCACACTTATCAAAATCGTTTTGTTTGATTGGGAGATTTAAGAAAAGAGGAGGAATCACAGCGCTTGTATTAACCTCAACTCAAGCTGTGCTCCTCCTCAAAACGTTTAATTAATTGTCATCATCGTCCTGATCTGAGTTAGGAAAGAACTCCCACAAATCATCAAAACGACTACCGCTGTTTTGCCCTGTTGTTAAAAAGCCTCTTGAGTTTACCGTAAACGAAAGAGCTCCTTCACGTGCAGAACCTTCAAAACTTGTTTTCTGGGCCCAAGTATCTTTTGCAATATTATATTCCCATGTTGTACCAATTACACCACTTAAACTGCCGGTTGAGAGGTAGGCTTTATCATTCATCATAAAAACAGTTGCATTGCTCCTGGTAATATTTGAGCCATAATCATCGTCATAATCATCATCACTTACACTGGTAATCTTTCTTTTTTCTTCCCAGCTGTTTGAAGCAGGATCATAAGCCCAGAAATCAGTCAGGTAGCTTCCGTTATTAATACCTGTTACAACATAAGCTTTGTTGCTGTAAACAAATGCAACAGCATCCATCCGCTTGCTTCCTGCCAAACTTGCTTTCTGAAACCATTCATCCGTTGCCGGATCATACTCCCACAAATCTTTCAGATAATTTCCATCATAACCGGTAGATACATATCCTTTGCTTCCAATTGAAAAAGCAACAGCACCATATCGTTCTGATCCTGCAAAATCGGCTACCTGCTTCCAGGTGTTGGTGGAAGGATCATATTCCCAGAAATCCTTCAATTTCTTTAACCCATCATAACCGGTTCCTACATACCCTTTACCATTCACAGCAAATGCAACCGCACTGTTTCTTGCAACACCGGGAAAATCAGCCCTTCTGTACCAGGTTCCAGTTGCCTGATCAAATTCCCAAAAATCACTCAGCCTGTCTGTACCATCATATCCAAGGCCAACAAAAACTTTTGTACCAATTGTAAATGTTACAGCTTCAGTTCGGCCCACTCCTTCAAATTCTGAACCTCTTTTCCAGTTGCCGATAATATCATCATCATCATCGCTGCTTGATTTTGTGCACGATGTTAACAAAAGAGCTGCCAGGGTTATAACCGACATGCTTAAGAATAAAAACCTGTTTCTTCTCATCAGTGTATTTTTTATGTGTTCGTTTTTTTTCAAACCTGTTTTATGAAAATGACAGACCTGTTTAATTAATTCAACGGGCAAATATTTTTCAAAACAGGAAGAAACAAAATGTTAAAGGAATTAAAACGGACAAAACAAATACTGAAACAGACAAAAAAAGAATTGAAAAAAAGCCAACCATTCTGCAAAAAGCTGCATCAGAAAACTTAACAAAGCATTTGTGAAATAAACAGTCAGATCCGCTACTGTAAAAGATTTGCGCTGCAATTTTGCGCCTTCAATATTTAGGAATGAATGAAATACTAAAAGATAAAAAAATCAGGAACCGTTTATTTACAGTTGCGGTAATAACCACACCACTGCTTGCCTTGCTGGCAGGAACTCCCTTTGCACGTTTTGAACTGAACAAGATCAATCTATTTTTTCCAGGCATATTCATGATTGCATTGATTACGTTGCTTTTCTGGGTGGTGAATATTCTGCTGGTTTCATTATCTGTGCAATTCCGTTTTCTCGAAAAGCTGATTATCCGTTCACTGTTCAGTACAGTAATCTGTCTTCTTTTATCAGCCGTTATCTTCTATTATTTTCAAAAAATATTTCCACCTCCTCAAATAAGATTTAACGATCCCTCGCAAAAATCAGGGCAATTAATGCCACAATTTCAGACAGGCAACAAAAATATCACTTCGTTTCCGGCAATGAAGGACAGTCTCGCAGTTCAGTTACAGAAAGGTTTGAAGCCAATGCCAAAAAGCCTTTTCTTTTTTCCAAGAATGATTCATATTCTTACTATCAACATCATCATCATCATTTTGTGCGAACTCATTTTGCTTTACTTTAAAAAGCAAATGATTGAGCTGGAAAATGAAAGACTGAAACAGGCTAATCTTGAAGCAAGAAACGATCAGTTAAAAATGCAGTTGCAGCCGCATTTTCTTTTCAACTCTCTTAACACACTGAGGCTGCTGTTAAAAAAAGACAAGGAAAAAGCAGAAGATTATTTACTGATGTTATCGGATGTACTGCGGTTTTCTACTGCATCGGTGAATGAACCCCTGGTTGATTTAGCTGAAGAGCTGAAATTCTGCCTCACTTATCTTGAAATGCAGCAGGTACGTTTCAATGGCATGCTGCATTTTACCATTGCGAATGAATTGTACTCCGCCGAAGGGAAAGTTCCGGTATTTGCATTACAAACCCTGGTTGAAAATGCCATCAAACACAACGCATTCACAACAGAAAAGCCCCTTGAAATCAGTATTAACTACAATCAACTTTCGGGCATGATCACTGTGAAAAACAAAATTCAGCCCAAGCAACTATTTGAAGTTACAACAAGAGTAGGACTGAAAAATCTTGCAGAACGATACAAGTTGCTTTGTAACGAAGATATTATCATCAATACAAACAATAACGAGTTTGCTGTAACTATAAAATTAATACAAACTGAAAAATAAGATTAACTGTCATAAATCAAACAACACTTATGAATGTAGTAATTATTGAAGACGAAAAACTCGTTTCAGACGATTTAGTTGAAATCATGCAGTCTATTGACAGCAAGATAACAGTTACAAAAACAATCAGCACAGTAAAGGAAGGAATACAATATTTCCAAAGTAATCTCAATACTCATTTAATATTCAGCGATATTCAGTTAGGAGACGGGTACAGCTTTGAAATTTTTAAAGAAGTACAAACAACTACCCCGGTTGTGTATTGCACAGCATTCGATCAGCATGCCCTCCAGGCTTTTAACAATAATGGCATTGCCTATATTCTTAAACCATACAGCAGGCAAAGCATCAGCCAGGCAATTAACAAATACAAAATGCTGAAACAACCTGAAAATGAAAATCAGCAAATCAACTACGATCTTTTAATGTCAGCCATTAACAACTCCGTTAAAAATCAGACTTTACTGGTAAACTCAAAAAACAAAATCATACCCATAAAAATATCTGATGTTGTTTATTTCAGTATTGAACACAAAAACACACTGCTTACAACATTTCAGAACCAGAAATATTTCATTAATCAATCGCTTGACGAACTTGAACTGCTGTGCGGCAATGCCTTTTACAGGGCAAACAGGCAGTTCCTGGTTAATAAAGCAGGCATACAGGAAGTACAACATTACGGCCTGCGCAAACTTTTTGTAAAAATGACGATTGATACAGGTGATGATATTATTGTAAACAAAGTAAAAGCCACTGATTTTCTGAACTGGCTGAAGGAATAATGTAACTAAAGTCACCTGACTGGTATGGTGCAATCGTGTAATTTTGCTTCAAATTCATTCAATGGCAACAGTTAAACTTACAACACAGGATTTTAAGGATAAAATCTTCAATTACGAAACACAAAAAGACTGGAAATATGATGGCCCTCTTCCGGCAATTATTGATTTTTATGCCGATTGGTGTGGCCCCTGCAAAATGGTTGCTCCTGTACTTGAAGAGCTTTCAAAGGAATATGAAGGAAAGATTGTGATATATAAAGTTGATACAGAAGCTGAGATGGAACTTGCTTCAGTTTTCGGCATACAAAGCATTCCCACCTTTTTATTTATTCCGGTGAATGCTGATCCGATGATGCAGCCAGGTGCATTTCCAAAAAATGTTTTTAAACAGGTAATTGACGAGCACTTACTGAACATTGTAAAAGAAGAACAATAATTGCATAAACCTGCTTTGATTTACTGGTTATCCAAAACCGGCAGCTCCACAAAAAAGGTGCTGCCTTTTTTGTGTTCTGTTTCAAACCAAATCAGGCCTTTCATATTTTCAACAATACTCTTGCACATTGCAAGTCCTAATCCTGTGCCCGAAGTTTTTGTAGTAAAGTTTGGATAGAATATTTTTTCCTGCAGTTCAGCATCAATTCCCTGCCCGTTATCCACTATCTGTACAAGAACTTTTTCATTATTAATGGTGTAACTGATTTTTACAACTGCCATTTTCCCGTCTTCAACCGATTCTATTGCGTTTCGGATGAGGTTGGTGAACAAACGGTTAAGCTGTGTTTTATCAGCCATTACAAAAACAGTTTCATTTGCGGGTTCGTAAACTATGCTGCCTTTATCGTCCATGCTGAATAAATCAACTACCGATTTAATTGACAGGCCAAGATCAACTTTTTCAAGCCGTGGATTGGCAATGTTGGCAAAGCTTGAAAAATCAGAAGCAATATTGGAGAGATAATCAATCTGTTCAACCAATGTTTTTGCCACACCCTGCGAAATGCTTTTTGTATCGGGCGAATTGGAATCAACAGCCTTTTGCAGATACTGAATACTCAGCTTCATGGGTGTGAGCGGGTTCTTGATTTCATGCGCAACCTGGCGAGCCATTTCACGCCAGGCACCTTCCCGTTCACTTCGTGCAAGTAAACTGGCGCTTTCTTCAAGCTGCTTCACCATTTTATTGTATTGCTGAACCAGTTCACCTATTTCATCATTTCTGTTCCATACAATTTCTTCATTTGGCATACCCAGCTTTATCTGTTTCATTTTTTCACTGATGATGGCAAATGAATTGGTAATACGGCCCGTAACAAAAAATGCAATTAACCCGGCAACTAAAAAAACAAATGCATTCAGGTTAATTAATGTTACAAGAAAACTGGATATTTCCTGCTTCAGTTCATTTTGTGATGTGAAATAAGGGATATTAATATAGGCATATGTTTTGCCGGCTTCATCACGCACAGGCGCATAAATACTCATGTATGACCGGGAACCTACTTTTTCATCCTCAATGGTTTGAACTAAATATTCTCTTGATAGTTTATAATAAGCCCCCGGATCAGTTTTGCGGCTGAGCAACCCTTTGTTGTAATAATAAGGTTGTGATGATATGCGCAAACTTCCGGCAGGGTCATAGATATTAATATCAACACCATGAATTTCCGAAATGCGGTTAACTTTTGCCTGCAAATCGCCTGCTGTTACCTCATCATAAACCTTCAACACATCGTCAAATACTGCATGTTCTTTCAACGCATTTTCAACTTCACCCTGCATAATACGTATGGTTCTGCTCAGGCGTTCCTTATTATTTCTGCTGTGCCTGTTAATGAAGAAAAATATGGTTGATATACCAATTACAACAAATGAAAGAATACTGATACCGATGATTGTTGTATGTACCTGCGATCTGAATGTTAACTGAAGCTCTTCCTTCCACTTTGATAATCTGAATCCTGTTTTTGTAAAGAATAAAAGCAGGCGGTAAGCAGCCAGCATCAACAGAAATACAAAAAACAAGTAGGCAAACAGCGTAATTGTTTCAAGTAAACGGTTTTGCTGTTTAACAACAATTACGGTAAGATTAGCCGATGTGTACCACAATTCACTATAACCATTCCGCTCAACTTTTTTGTATGATAGCTTTTCATTCTGCAGCGCATCTAAATGAACAGGAAACGGATAATCATTAAAGCTGCTGATAAGCTCCCGGTTTTTATATACTGCATAAGCATCAAAAGGTGTGTTTTCAGGCAATTGACTGACAGCCCTGGAAAACAATTGAGGTGCAAATTTTTCATCGCCATAACGCTTAGGCCTGGAAAGAATAAATACATAACCCAGCAACTGCTTTAACGAAGTATCATTTACTTCTTTTTTTGCGATGTAATAAAACTTATCGAAAGATTCTTCGTGATACTGCCAGTCACGTACGGAAGTAGGCTTACTCTGAAGATTAAAAATTGTATTAAGTGTGTTGAATGATGTTGAATCATCATTGTAAAGAGAGGCTTCATTCGCATCAAAAGTATAAACATCCGACTCAAACTTGTTCAGGTAACCACTGAAGTGTTCACCAATCAGACTATCTTTTAAATACTGGTTACTGCCGGGCGTTGTAAACCTGCTGAAGTTGTCAGTTAAAAAATCAGTCCGTAAATTTCTAAACGCAATACTCAATAAATTTTCAGCCGAAGGATCTGTTTGAAGACTAAGTTTTTCAGCTATTCTTATTCTGTCATCCCATTCCTTTTTCGAATTTTGTGTTACAAGCAAGATGGTCAGAGACAATGAAAAGAAAAACAACCAGAATACATTACGTCCGCTTGAAGCAAGAAAACCAAATTCAGTATCAGGTTCATTCATCAGCAGGATAACAAGCAACAGCCAGATAAGCAGGCTCATATGAAACGATACCGATCCCGAGCTGAATGTTATTGTTAGGTAAATGAGCCCCGTTACAGCGATGGCAATGTATTGTAAACCCTGCCGCCCTGCAAACTTCTTTAAATACAAAACCAACCTGTCAATAATTAAATAATAGTTCAGTGCAAGGCAACCAAGAACAACAAAGCCAACAAAACTGAAACTGTTAATGAGGCTGAAAAAGTTTGTAACATTAAATGAAATCTGTGAATCAGAAACAAGGCTGCGGATGATATTGCCAAACAGAACTGTAACAAAAACAATCAAAACAGAAACGGCTCCAATGCCAACCTTACTATTTATATTTATCTTAAGTAAATCTTTAGCACTGTACTTACGCACAAAAAAGATCACCCACAACAATAAAAAAGCATTGATAAATAAATCGCCCAGTGATTTGAGGATATTATTTGAACTATATACGGATGGATCAAACAAATCAAATTGCCGGAAGTTTAACGGCAACGGAAAAAAGTAACTGACGGTTCGTAATGCTGCCAAACTGATGATCAGAAACGAAGCCCCGGCTATAAACGACTGCTCCCTTGCAATATCAGCAGCAGAGCGGTGCAGGAAATAAAGAAAAAGGAAAAAAGCAAGAAGACGCAAAAAAACTGTGATGTTATTCAATGGCTGGGGGAATCCTTTTTTCTCCGTCAGCCAGAATAATGTTACGCTGTTTTTACTTTTAACTTCCAGTTCGGATTTATATGTATCAGAGATTGAATAATATTTCTCTATCCCTTTAAAGTAAGCAAAGCCGTTGTTCAAATCTTCTGTCATTACAAAGTAATCCCACTTTACAGGAATAAGGGCCATCGCAAAACAAGTACTCCCATCTGTAAATACAAACTGCTTTTTATAAACCGTGTAATAGCCGTTTATCAGCTTCTCAAACCAAACTCCGTCGGCCCGTTGCCACAACTCATTAACGGGCAGAATTACCTGCGTATTCCAGAAACGGGTTTGAAACCCATCCGTACCTTCTGAAGCAACGAAGATGAAATAATCTTTTTTCAGCAGCCGTTCAAAATCGGCTTTGCTGTATGTGCTGTTGCTTAACTGTTTTATTAATCCTGTATCGCTGAGGAGTAATTCAAAATCGGCTTCTCTGCTTGTAATACTGCGCTGCAGCATTTTCTTAACCTGGGCAGGTGCCGATGTGTAAGACCAATAATACTGAAACAGGTATGAAAATGTAAGCAACCATCCTGCAAGAATGAGCAAATAGCCATTCTTATAAAAAAAATCCCTGATGATTTTGATGTGGCGCAAAGTATATTATTCAGCTTGTTTATTTCTCATTTTAATCCTGTTCCAGATTTCATCCATTTCGTCCAGCGTCATTTTTGCCAGTTCTTTTCCTTCACTGTTTGCCTCTTTTTCCATTTGCAGAAACCGTTGCATAAATTTACGGTTTGTGCGCTCCAGAGCATGGTCGGCATCAATCTGCAAAAACCGTGCATAATTCACCAATGAAAAAAACACATCTCCCATTTCTTCTTCCATCTTATCCGTATCGCCTGCCAGTACCACTTCTTTAAGTTCGTTCATCTCCTCTTCAATCTTTTCAAAAACCTGATCTTTATTTTCCCATTCAAAGCCCACCTGCTTTACTTTTTCCTGGATACGGATTGCTTTTATCATTGAAGGAAGTCCGGCGGGCACTCCTCCCAATACAGACTTCTTACCTTCTTTCATCTTCAGCTTTTCCCAATTACGCTTTACATCATCTTCGCTATTTACAGTTACATCGCCATAAATATGCGGATGCCTTGCAATAAGCTTTTCGCAAATGCCGTTAATGGCCTCCGTTAGTGTAAACTGCTGTTGCTCTTCGCCGATTTTTGCATAAAAAACAATGTGAAGCAACAAATCGCCAAGCTCTTCTTTAATATGCTGCCAGTTACCATCAGTTATTGCATCTGCAAGCTCGTATGTTTCTTCAATGGTAAGCGGACGAAGGGTTTCAATTGTCTGTTTTTTATCCCATGGACATTTTTCTCTTAACTCATCCATTATTGATACCAATCTTAAAAACGAATCCTGCACCGGTTGATTGCTCATAAACTATATGTTGAAAAATGAATAAGAGAAAAATGCTGTGAATAAGAAAATATTTAAAAGGAATGCCAGCAACATTAACAATATAAACTTCAAAATTGTTTTACTTCTTCCCTGCTGGTACATTCGCCGCATGGCTTTGTACAGGTAAACAAACACCGAAATCCAGAGCAGAAACTTTAGCCAGCCGAAATTCCATGCGGTGTTATCTTCCAGCTTACCGATACTGAAAATCACAAGCAGAAATAAAAAGAAAAATACAAAAAGATGAATTGTGAAAATGAGATGCCCTACATAATAAAACTGCTTTTTCCTGATATACAGTAATGAAAACAACAATGCAAAAAAAGGCAACGAAACAAACAGCATTTTGGGTAAAGAATGAAGAACATAATCCAATAAATCAGCCGAGAAAGCTGAAATATCATAATCATATCTGCTGTTAACATTAATCAGTCTGCGGCTGATTTGCCTGGTAATCCAGTTCGCTTTTTTATCAGCAGGCAAAGTTTGCTGAACAGAATCATACTCCGCAACAGAACTGTACCTGTAAAAATCATTTGAACTGTCAATACTCAGATTCAGCTCATTCCTGTTTTTTACAGGATTACGCTGTTCAGGTGTTTGGGTTATTTGTACCGTATCTTTTTTATCCGTAACGCCTGTTGAATCGTGTTGATTGTTTTGTGTTGTTTCAGCTGATTTGCTTTCTTTTTTTTCATGTTTATTCGATGAAGTTGAAAAAAAAGAAAAGAAGAAAATAAAAAAGAAAGCTGAAGTAAACACATACATCCGAACAGGGTTCATATAGCTGGCCCTTCTTCCCCTTATGTACTCTGCCGTTAAAAAACCGGGTTTAAAAATGAGATAACGGAGCGATGTGATAAACTTTCCTTCAAAATGGGTAATATCGTTAAAGAAATGAACTACAAGATCCCAGGCCGTTTCTTTTGGTTCTGTATTTTCCTGTCCGCAAACATGGCAAAACCTGCCAAATACCCTGGCATTACAGTTTAAACAATTCTTTTCTTTCCGCTCCCTGCCATGCGACATAGCTTAAGTTTTGCTAAAAATAAAAAATAGCCGACAACTTTTGGCAAGTTTTAAACTTTGCCGGCGTTTTTTATATGAATGAAATAACTTTGAATAATATGCAAATGAAATCCTTTTCGCTTTTATTTCTGATAACAACCTGTTTTGCTTTGGCAGCTCCCGCACAACTTTATTATAAAGATGTACTTACAACAAAACAAACAACTGAGCAACTGAAACTTTACAAAGCCGGTAAGGTAAAAAAAGTTGTACTCAATTCATTTGAAGGAACTGGTGAGCCAACGGATAAATTTATTTGCTACCAGGAAATTGCACCTGGTTATAACTTTATTAAAACATTTACACAAAGTGTACAAACACTTCAATCTGTACTGGTAAGCCAGTTTAATACAAAAGGGCAGCTCATACGCAGCAGCGACAGTTCAAACACAACCTTAAATGTTTCAACCTACAGCTATGATGTGCAGGGAAGGTTAGTTGCAGTTGAATCATCTTCGCAGGCGTATGCATACAAAACAAAGGAGTCTGAAAAACATCTCTGGTCGTATGATTCAACAGGCACTCCGGTTAAACTACTCCGCATAAAAAACAATTCCGATACCACCGTTATTGAATTTAAAAGGGATGAAAAGGGAAATGCAGGTGAAGAAATATGGTTCAGCAAAGGAATTGAAACCCAGCATTGGTATTACTATTACGATAACAGCAACAGGTTAACCGACATTGTACGCTTTAATGAAAAAGCAAGAAAACTATTACCCGATTACCTGTTTGAGTACAATGATCAGTCGCAGTTAACTCAAATGATCGCTGTGCAGGCAGGAAGCAGTAACTATGTTACATGGAGATACCGTTATAATGAACAGGGATTAAAAACCCGTGAAAGCATTTACAGCAAGCAAAAAGAACTGATGGGATATATTACATACAGTTATGAGTAATGAGTTTTGAGTAAATAGTTCTAAAAAAAGATACCTTATATTTTTTGTCAATTAAAACGGCTTCTTTACATTTGCACCCCCAACGTTCTTTTACAAGCGGAAGTAGCTCATTTGGTAGAGCACGACCTTGCCAAGGTCGGGGTGGCCGGTTCGAGCCCGGTCTTCCGCTCCAAGTCCCGCTCCATGCGGGATTTTTTTTCACCTCTTTGGAGCCCCGGTGGTGGAATTGGTAGACACGCAGGACTTAAAATCCTGTGACCCGCAACGGTCGTAACGGTTCAACTCCGTTCCGGGGCACATTTAAAGCAACGAAAGTTGCTTTTTTTGTTTATGGCAACCTGGTTTGTTTATATACTCTACTCGCCGAAATGCAACAGGTATTATGTTGGATATTCGCATGATGTGCAGGAAAGATTACAACGTCATAACAGCGGCAATGTAACTGCCACCAAAAACTGCATACCTTATACATTAAAAGCATTCAAGGAATTTGATACAGAGATTGATGCCCGCAGGGAAGAATTGCGAATTAAAAAAATGAAAAGCAGGATTTATCTCGAAAAATTAATTGAAGGTAATTGGTAAACAGCCCCGATCTTTCAACCGGGGTGACCCGCAACGGTCGTACTCCGATTAAACATCGGAGTACGGGGCACATTTAAAGCAACGAAAGTTGCTTTTTTTGTTTATGGCAAACCTTTCCTTTCAATTATAAAAATAGTTGTACAACAGCATTACTGCACTCAACCGGTGCGACGCAACAACTGCTGCCATCTGCACTACAGTATATTACAAAAACAAGAAAGCCGCCTGGTCAGGCGGCTTTTCTTTATAAAGAAGATGTTTATTTATATTTTGGATTGTACAAAGTACTTTCAGGAACATTTACCTGTGGTTTTCCTTTGTAACGTGCATTGTACAGTTTGTAGCAACCTCCGAGCAAAAAAGCAACAATTGCAAACAGTTTTACATAAAATAAAAAGCGTGATGATGCTACCCAGTTACTGGCAATATCTTTTTCGTTTTCTTTATTGATTACTTCGGCCATGGCAGTTATTTTTTCGTTGCAAATGTAAGGGATGATTGTAAACTTAGTGCGATTTAGTTTTCACAATTTCTGAAAAAACCTTTCTTTTTTTCACAAAATACTGCCAAACGATATTTCCGTTATATACGCCCTGCAAACCGGCCTGTACTTCACGATCTGTTTTACGGGGTTTCAATAACCATCCGGCATAATGAAAATGAGCTTTCAACACGGCTTTCCAGTAGGCAGGTTTACCCATAAGCAGTTCTTTCCAGGCCGAAACTGCATCCAGCAGTAACCGGAAAGGCAGTTTCCAGATCAACTGACCGAAAGGCAGGTTTTTGGTGAGCATTACCAGGTTATTGCGGAAGTTGAGATACACTTTCTGCGGATTACCGCTTGGCAATGTGCCACCACCAACATGGTAAGCCACCGACTGCGGACAAACATAAATTAAATAACCATGCCGCTGCAGGCGCCAGCACAGATCAATTTCTTCCTGGTGGGCAAAAAAGAATTCATCAAAGCCATTCATTTCATGAAAGAGCTTTGCTTTTACAAACATAGCTGCCCCGCTGGCCCAGAAAACCGGTGCTGCATCGTTGTATTGCCCTTTGTCTTCTTCCAGAACATCAAACACCCTGCCTCTTGAAAAAGGATAACCGTAGGCATCAATCCACCCACCTGCTGCACCGGCATATTCAAACAAATGTTTATTGTGATAAGCCAGCAGTTTGGGTTGGCAGGCGGCAACTGCCGGGTTGCTTTCCATGAGTTCAATGATGGGTTCAATCCAGCCGGGCACTACTTCCACATCGCTGTTGAGCAGCACATAATAATCAGCCTCTATTTGTTTCAGAAAGAAATTATAACCTTTTGCAAAGCCATAATTTTCATTGCTGCGCATTATTTCAACTGAAGGAAAATATTGATGAACAAAAGCAACCGAATCATCGGTTGAGGCGTTATCGGCTACAATTATCCGTTTGTTTTGCCAGGTTGATGCTGTTACAAAAGGCAGGAACTGTTCCAGAAATTTTCTCCCGTTCCAGTTAAGAATTACAACAGCTACCGAAGGTTGTGAATGCAAGTGTGATAAATATTTTTTCAAAAATAGCAGTTGGCAGCCAAACCTTGTATAAATTAGGGCATGCTTGGTCAATATTTTAACTGGCGGACACTTTTGGCAATTGTAGCAATCGGCATTGTTACAGGAACGGTTTTTTACTCCAACTATCTTGCAAGAAAAATTGCAAAAGATGAACGGATGAAAGTGGAGCAATGGGTAGAAGCCGGAAAGTTTCTTATTAATGCACCTGCCGATGCTGATACCAAACTGCCTTCTCTGATCAGGAATGAGCAGAAATCAATTCCCATTATTGAAACGGATGAGAAAGACAGTGTGATCAGTTTTATTAATATTGATTCGGCAAAACTTGCAGCCGACCCCAACTATATTTTCAAAAAGCTGAAAGAGTTTAAATCGCAGCACCCACCCATTGTGTTATTAATCAGCCAGGATCCCTTATTTATTAACAAATACTATTATGGTTCCTCCTCCCTGTTGCTTGAAGTAAGATATTATCCATTAATACAACTGCTTATTGTGGCATTGTTTATCATCATCACTCTTTTTTCGCTGCAAACAAGAAACAGGGCCACTCAAAACCAGGTGTGGGCAGGTATGGCAAAGGAAACGGCACACCAGCTTGGCACGCCTGTTACCTCATTAAAGGGATGGGTGGAAATGCTGAAGGAAACACCGGGTACTGCACAAATTTCAACTGAAATAGAAAAGGATGTGAAACGGCTGCAGTTAGTGAGCGACCGGTTTGGAAAGATCGGCAGCACTCCGCAACTTGAGCCGCACAATGCTGTAAAACAGGTGGAGGAAATGGTTGAGTATATCAGGCGGCGGGCAACGGGTAAAGTGCATTTTGAAGTATTAAAAAACAGTCCTGAAATGATTGCCTCCTTATCGCCACCCCTATTTGACTGGGTGATTGAAAATCTGCTCAAAAATGCACTTGATGCGATGGATGGAAAAGGTTCAATTTCGATCCACATGCACAATGAAGAAAAAACAGTTGTGATAGATGTGAGTGATACGGGAAAAGGAATTGCCTCACAAAACCTGAACCGGGTGTTTAAGCCGGGCTTTACCACCAAGAAACGAGGCTGGGGCCTGGGTCTGTCGCTGAGCAAACGCATTATTGAACAATATCATAAGGGACAACTGTATGTAAAACATTCGGAGCCGGGGAAGGGCACAACGTTCAGAATTATATTGAAGAAGTAAAAAGCGGATAGCTGGAAGCTGGTAGAGTTAGCAGGTAGTGGATAGTTGTTTAATGCAACCCAGCCTGCAAATAAATTTGATTGAATGGGAGGAGCACTTTACATTTGCAACCCCCAAGCCCAGGTGTTGAAATTGGTAGACAAGCCACTTTGAGGTGGTGGTGCCCGAAAGGGTGTGCAGGTTCGAATCCCGTCCTGGGCACGGATAAAAAAAGCTTCTCGTTGAGAAGCTTTTTTATTGCCTTTAATTGTTATCATCCAATTTCTTTTCAGCATTATTATTCATTTTACGATGTGAACATAGATGTTTTTTTTACCGCATCAGGGTGCGGGTATCCCTGCCTGAAGCAGGGTTATGACTGCCCTATGAGTGGCTTTTTATACGAAGGATGAACGAAGGATGGTTGCTTTATCCATTACTTTCTATTAGCTTAGAGAGCAGTTAAACTGCTATTCTTCATTCTTAAACCTTTTTTATGGCAACCAGTGAAAACAATTTCCTTTTACACAATGTAAGAGGACAATTAGGCAGACAGATTGTGGTAAAGCACTATGGTGATAAAATTGTGATTACTGCCTACCCCGATATGAGCAGGATTAAGCCCAGCAAAAAACAGGTGCAGAAAAGAGGATTGTTTGCTGAAGCAGTTGCTTATGCCAAAACAATCAATGCCGACCCGGAACTAAAAGCACTTTACAAAACGAAGGTTAAAAAAGGACAGACTGTTTATCATTTTGCCATCCGGGAGTTTTTGAGTGCTTTTGATGTTTAGGGTTTAAAGTTGGGCGTGATGAGGTGGGTAGCTGTTGATTTGTTTGGATTCCTTTTTTTAAGTTAAGAAGATGGGTTTGAATATCTGTGTGTACAGTAATATATAGAGATATGTGAGCATTTCCATTAAAAGCATGAAAGAACGAGGCTACTTAATCATTTATTTTGGATATTCTTTTACTGCTTTTTATTCTCAGTATGTTAAGCTTCGCTTCAATTGAAAGCGAAGCTTAACCTGCAGTTTTGCCACTTACGAAAGTAAAAGAGCTTCTTTGTAAACTTTTCCAAAACGATCAGTCACTTTTACTTCAACTTTTTTTGCATTTGCAGAAGGTTTTGCAAAGAAAATATGGTCGGCCAATGTCGGTTCAACAAACTTGTGTTTTTTGGGAAGTTCCGGGCCTGCATACAATTCAACAGCCAATGGATCTCTTGCAACTCTTTGTTCCATTGCCCCTTTTTCAACACCATCTTCTATCCATTCTACTTTCCACCTGGGATCCCAGTTCCATACATTGGCAACAATTTCATCGGGAAATTCTTTCAATGCACCTCTTTTAAACAGGTTCAGCTGGTATTCTTTTGGCTTACCTGTTGCTTTGTAATACCAGCTTAACTCACTGCCTTTTACTTCATACACACCATAACCATTCGGTGTTCCATCACCACAAACAGGGCCAGTCCACCATGCGCCACATACTGTTCCATGATTGTGTTCCATCATATTGCCATCTTCCCACACATCGTTAAAGTGTGTATGACCCGACATAAAATGAACTTTAAAAGGCGACAGAATTTTATACAACTGTTTCCTGTTCGCAACAACAGAACCAAGCTCAGCTTCTTTTTTATTCCGACGTGCAGCACCGGTGTTTGTTGGTATGTGCAGACTTACCACCACTGTACTGCCCTGTTGTACATTTTTCAGATCCTGTTCCAGCCAGCGTAACTGGTTTTCCGTAATATAACCGATGTACTGTTTGCCGGTACCAATAAAAAACACATCATCCAGTACTACGTAATGAACGGCTCCCCTGTTGAACGAATAATAAGTTGGCCCGAACTGCTGTTTAAATGTTTTTGACGACATTTCATCAGTACGTGCATCAATATCCATATCATGATTGCCGATTACATTGAAGAAGGTAACTCCAGTTGCAGCAATTGCCTCTTTATAATCCCTGAATAATTCAAATTTATCCCACACCAAATCGCCACAACCAATGCCATGAAATAAACTATTGGCCGGGTATGATTTTACCAGTTGCTGTAAATCAGGAACCGATTGTGCCTTCAGCAACTCCGCATCAGCTTTTGAAATCATCTGCGTATCGGCCCATACAACAAAGTAATGCTGATCATCACTCATCTCTAATTTCTCCAATGAAAAATCAGCCGTAAACTGATCAGCCGTATTCAGTTTCTGATAAAATTTTGCTATACCATTTTCCTGTGGAAATGCATATCCTGAAGGCGTACTGATATATACATATTCTGATTCCGGTACCGCATCAAACGTGTAGTTACCCTCTTTATCAGTTAAGGTGATCACAGTTCCGTCGGTAACCGCAACACCTGCAATTCCTTTCCCTTTTGAATGTACTTTTCCTTTGATCTTTTTATAACCCGCTGCCAGTTTATCAGTGGCAAGGCTATGAGCTGCTAAAGGTGATAATGAAAATGCGGTACCTGCCAGTCCGAAATATTTTAAAAATTCTTTCCTTTTCATGTCATTACAAATTGTTAGTAATATAGCTTATTTCTCCCACCACACTTTTGTTGTATTCACATCGCCACCCATTGCTTCCTTTGCTTTATTGTAATTTTCGGTATTGGTTGATCTGACAGCAATGGGATATTGAAAACGGGTGGGCATCTGCTTGCCAACAATGCCATCGTTTACCGGTAACACAGGATACCCTGTTCGCCTGTATTCAAACCAAGCCTGGAAATCAACAAAAAACAACCCGTAATACTTTTGCAACAGGATGCGTTGCAATGTTTCATTATAAGCAGTAGCGCCGGAATATGCAGCATTGGTAAAATAATCAGTTGGCATAACAGCTCCCCATTGTTCAATGGATGCTTTTACCGCTTTTTCATAAGCTGCTTTTGCGGAGGTATGATTATTGTACCGGAATTCCACTTCAGCCTTAATAAATTCCACTTCGCAATAAGGCATCATCACACAAATCATGGGTGCTGCAGTTGATGACGCTGTTACCAGAGATACGTTTACATTGGATGGAATATAATTAAACTGGCTTTCACTGCCTGCATAACCGCTTGGAATACCCATGTACCCAATACTGGTTGAACCCGATGCATTCTTTGCCTGTGTTGCAAATTTTGCCCTTCGTGGATCATTAAATGCATTTAAACTGTCGAGAAAAAACTTACCCACTGCACGATAGGAAGTAAAATCCACTGGCCTTCCCCAGGGCGATACCATTGGTGTAATGCCGGTGAGTTTTAATACAGCTGCTTCCGCATTGCTGGTAAATACCGGGTATTTAGTGGGGTTATCAATCATTGCACGCAATTGTGCATATACATTCATCTCCGTTTTTTTCGACAAACGTAACAGTAAACGCATCTTTAATGAATTGGTGAATTTCTTCCAGCCGGCAACAGAATTGGAGTATAAAACTTCGGTTCCGTAAATCATACTCTTGGACGTAATGTACAGGTTATTGGCAGAATCAAGATCAGTAAGAATGGCCGTATAAATTTCCTGCTGCGTATCAAACTTTGGCCTGTAAATTCCCTGGTCGCCCATTACTGCTTCTTTCATGGGTACATCGCCAAAACAATCAGTAAGATTGGAATAAATCCATGCTTTCAATGTTAATGCAATTGCCTGGTAGTTTTTATCATCTGCCTTTACTGAAGCATTATACATTTCCTTTACATTGTTCAGCCAGCGGTAATAGGTATTCCACGTACCTGCACCTGCATTTTCAGACAGATCATAACGGTGTAAACCACCCGATGCACTTGGATAAGGCAGTGCCACCTGCATCAGGTTAAATGTAATATCATCACTGCGCAGCATATTGTAACTGGCAACAGAATAAATAATAGGGTTAAGGAGTGTGCCCGGACTGATTGTTTCAATCCGGTTGGGATCCGTATTGATCTCTTCAAAGTTTTTGGTACAGGCAGTTAACAAAACGACTGCTACAATACCTGTGAAAATATATGTTGAAAAAAGTTTTATCTGTTTCATTTTCTGATTGATTAAAATTTGAACGTAAGATTAACACCCATTGTACGTGTTGATGGCATCTGTCCCATTTCAACACCAGGTAATAAAGTAGAACCGTTTAAAGCTGCCGTTTCAGGATCGAACATGGGGAACTTCGTCCACATGTATAAATCCCTTCCATAAATTGCAAACGATGCTGCTTTTACAAACAACTTTCTCATGTAAGAAGCAGGCACATTGTATTCCAGTCTTAATTCACGGAGTTTGAGAAACGATGCATCAAAACTGTTGGCTTCCACATTTGCTCTCCTGTAATATTCTACATAATAATCAACCGGTAACACCTTCTTCGTATTGGCTTCATATTTCCCGGTTGTTGCATTGAGTACAACACCATCACCAATGATGTAGTTTTCTTCCCGTCCTCTTAATGTATGTTTCAGCTTACCCTGTTCTGTCATTTTATGATGTGTTTGCGAATACACCATTCCGCCGTATTGCCCATCAAACAAAAAACTGAAACGAAATGCTTTATAACTGAATTCGTTTCTAAATCCTCCTTTCCATTCAGCGTATGCCTCACCGATATATTGTATTTCTGAAGGTCGTGCGGGCAGCCCATCAGCAGTATAAACAATCTGTCCGTCGGGCGAACGCACAAATCCAAATCCATAAATAGCGCCGGTTGTACCGCCTATCCTAGCCTGGATGGTTGCATTGCCACCATAACCAATATCCTGTTTACCATCCATTCCTTCCGCCAACTCCATTACACGGTTTTGATTTTTTGACCATGTTACAGTACTGCTCCATTTAAAATTTTTCAACTTAACAGGTTGCGCATTCAATACAACTTCAACACCCCTGTTACGTACTGAACCCGCATTTAATACGGCTCTTGTATATCCGCTTGTGGGATCAAGAGGCACTTCAAGTATCTGGTTACGGGTTAAGTTATTGTAAACAGTTACATCAACATTTAACCTGCTTTGAAAAAAACGAATATCCAATCCTGCTTCATAGCTGGTTGAAATCTCCGGTTTGAGACTGGCATTGGGTAATGTTGTTGGCACAGAACCTGATGCAGCAAACTCACTAGTACCGTAATATTTTTTTGTTTTGTACGGATCGGTATCATTGCCCACCTGTGCAGCAGAAAACCTTGCTTTTGCAAACGAAATCACTTTTGGCAGATGAAAAATTTCACTCAGAATAAAACTTGTATTGACTGATGGATAAAAGAATGAATTATTAACCGCAGGTAATGTACTTGACCAATCATTACGTCCTGTTACATCAAGAAAGTATGCTCCTTTGTAACTTACCGATGCCAAACCATACACACTGTTTACATTTTCATTTGCATCAGTAGCTGTTGTTACAGGATTACCTGAACCATTCGCCAGTTTATAAACAGCGGGAATAACAAGACCGTCAACATAAGCATCCAACCGGCTGTAACGGCGCATCATTGCATTGGCACCGGCTGATGCAGATACATCGAAGTTTCTTCCAAGTTTATTATGATAGCTGAACAGGAAATCGGAGTTTGATTCAAAATCAGTGATGTTCTGCATTTTAAAATAACCTTTCAGGAAATTAGCAGTACTGAACGGGCGGCGTTGCTGTCTTTGCTCACCTGTCATATCAACACCTGAACGCAACATGAGATCAAACTTTTTTGAAAGTTGAAATGTTGCTGCAAGATTTCCAATCATATTATTATTTCTTACCGAATTGGTCATTTCATACGCTATCAGAAACGGGTTGTCAATGAACGTACTGAACGGATGAATCTGATCAACCTGCTCATACCCTTTTTTCCATTTATCCCTGTACCAGTTTAAATCCACATTGGGATTCTGGAAAATCATGAAGTAAGCAATGGATTGATTATTGTAACCAGTACCGGGCAGGTTATCACTTTTTTTATTGGTGTAATTTACTTTGGCAGTAATTTTTATCCTGTCCGATACACGATAGTTGGTACTAAGTGCTGCATTAATCCGCTCAAAACCTGTATTCGGCATAATCCACTCATTCTTTGTATGTGTAACCGATGCACGGACAGATGAGTTCTTTTCATTGCTGCCTTCCAGAGACAAACTGTTTGATAAGGTATAACCCATTCTCCAGAAGCCGGTGATATTATCGGTATAAGGTTTCCATGAGGTACGTTCCGAACCTGCTCCCTGTTTTGCAGGATCGTATTGAAAATAAGATTGGCCATCGAATTTCGGACCGTATGCACTCGAGGTGCCACTTGTGCTTGCACCATCTGCACTGGCTCCATACGAATAATACTTTTGTCCGGCTGAATTCAAAGCTTTTCCTGTGCCTTGTCCATATTCATATTGATAATCGGGCCATTTTAAAACCGTATTAAAACTTGTGTTGGAATTAAATGTAATACCTAAGCCTTTTTCCTTTCTTACACCTGATTTTGTAGTAATGATCAACGCTCCGTTTGCAGCACGGCTTCCGTATAAGGCAGTTGCGCCGGGGCCTTTTAATACAGTAATGCTTTCAATATCATCAGGATTCAGATCAGCAACGCCGTTACCAAAATCAATTGGCACATCATTTCCTGAGCCTGCACCGTATGCATTTGTTACGCCTGCACCCGTCATACCACTGTTCTTAGGAATACCATCAATTACTATCAATGCGTTGTTACCATCAGGGTTTAACGATACATCACCACGCAGGCTTATCCGTTGCGAATTCATCGGGCCTGAGCCTGCGGAAAACAAATTCAATCCTGCAACTTTACCTGATAAAGCGCTTGACCAGTTATTTGATTTTGCATCGGTTAATTCTCCTTCACCAATATTCTGTACAGAATAACCAAGTGCCTTTTGCTTACGTGTAATTCCCAGTGCCGTAACCACTACGCCTTCAAGTTCCTTTGATTCATGTTGCAAAATAATAACCTGGCTATGCAGGTTTTCATTTGCAGTAAAACGGTATGGCTGATAAGACACTGCACTGACTAAGATGACAGTTCCTTTAGAAACCTGCACATCAAAACTTCCGTCCTTCTTCGTAATACCAAGATTTTTTTTACCCGATGTACTTACAGAAACTCCTTCAATCACATCATTTGTTTCTGCATCTTTTACAATACCAGAAACATGAACCACATTATCAGATTGATCCTTTGCTTTGTTTGTCTGAGCATAAAGTGGCGATACGATTGTATGAACAAATACAACCCATAACACCGAAAACAGCCATTTCATTTACTTCGTTTGGTTTTAATTAATAATACTGTACAATGCAGTTGATTAAACGAGCCGCAAGTTGTACTTCCATTATTGCCAAACGGTTAACAAAATGTTATGGCAGCATTAAGCATGATAAAAGGTTTACTGAAAAGCAAATAAATTTCATTTTGGCTTAACATTCATTTCTTACACATGAATTTTATTTCAGCCAACTTTACCCAATGCAACAACTTAACCGTTCATCATTCGGCAACAATTTTTTGTGGGGAGTGGCCATTGCTGCCGCACAAAATGAAGGTGCATGGAATAAAGACGGAAGAGGTCCTTCGATCTGGGACAACTTTGCCAAGCGCACTGGAAAAATTAAAGGTGGAGCAAGGCCAACAGAGAACTGTGATTTTTACTACAGGTATAAAGATGATCTGTTACTTGCAAAAGCATTAGGCTTTAAGGTATTCAGGTTTTCATTTTCCTGGAGCAGACTGTTTCCTGATGGTACAGGAAGAGTAAATAAAGAAGGTGTGCAGTTTTATCACAAAGTAATTGATGAATGCTTACAGCTTGGTATGATTCCATTTGTTACTCTTTATCATTGGGATTTGCCACAGGCATTGCAGAACGAAGGTGGCTGGACAAGTGTACTGATGCTGAAATGGTTTACAAAATATGCATCATTTTGTGCAGTTGAATTTGGTGACAAAGTAAAACACTGGCTGATCTTAAATGAGCCGATGGGTTTTACATCGCTTGGTTATATGATAGGAAAACATGCACCAGGTAAAACGGGACTCGACAACTTTTTCCCAGCTATTCATAACGCCGTACTTGCACAGGCCGAAGGCGGACGCATTATCCGGAAACTTGTCAATAATGCAACAATCGGCACAACTTTTTCCTGCAGTGAAGTAAATCCTTTCACTGAAAAAAAAGAAGATATTGCAGCTGCTAAGCGAATTGACATTCTGCTCAACCGTTTATTTATTGAACCTGCACTTGGAAGAAATTATCCGCATGATGATTTTCCACTGATGGACAAGCTTCATATGTACACAAAAGCCTGGAAATATACTGAAAAGATGCGGTTTGATTTTGATTTCATTGGTTTACAAAACTATTTTGCAGTAACGGTAAAACACAATACCCTCATTCCTTACATTCAGGCAAGTGAAGTAAAAGCCACCAAAAGGAATGTACCTGTAACTGCACTTGGATGGGAAGTAAATGCAGAGAGCTTTTACCGGATACTGAAACGTTTCTGGAATTATGGAAGCATTAAAGAGCTGATGGTAACAGAAAACGGTGCATACTTCAAAGATTCAATTCAAAATGGTGTGATCAATGATCTGGAACGTATTCATTATTTTCAGCAATACCTCGGCGCACTGTTGAAAGCAAAAAAAGAGGGTGTAAATATCAGCGGCTATATTGCATGGACGTTACTGGATAACTTTGAATGGAGCGAAGGATTTACTGCAAGGTTTGGTTTAATCCATGTTGATTTTAAAACACAGCTCCGCACTATTAAAGATAGTGGTTACTGGTGGCGGAGTTTTTTAAACAGCTGATTATTTCGCAGCTTTCTTTGAAACTTTTTTTACAATTTTCTTTTTTACAACGGGCTTCGCCACTTTTTTAGTGGCCTTTTTTACAACCACTTTTTTTGTTGTCTTTGTATTTGTTTCCCATACAAAATCTGCAATCATGTGACTGGCTTTTTTCAGTTTTTTGGCAAACTTTTTCTGATGCGCAGTAACAGCCACATCCTTTAGCGCTGTTTCAATTTTAGCAAGTACATTTTCCCTAACCTGTTTTTTGGTTGTTTTAGTTGTTGCCATAATGCTTAACAATTAATTCATACAAAGATAATATTGAAGCCCCCAGGCTAATGTTAAGTTTTGCTACCCGGAATGCAGGCAGAATTGTTTACTATCACATACAACACAGAAAATCGTTACGCAACACTTAACCGGCTTAAAACAACCTGATGCACGGCTGAACATTTACAAATCATATAACAGGCTTTTTGTTGTCTGAATACAAATAGAAACAATCGCTTATTTTTATCATGACATATAAAAAAAATCAACCACGAGGCAATGAACAAGTTTCTCCCAAAAAAAATAAGCAACTGTTTAACCCTGTTATTTGTTCTTTTACTTTTCTCTTTCTATTCTGCTGCACAAACAAAAAACAAGATCAGCCGCCCTTCGCCTCAAACAATTGTTACAGCCAGTAACTATGGAGCAAAAGCCAACAGTGGAGAAAATGCTGCAACTGCCCTGCAAAAAGCTATTGCTGTTTGCCATACAAAGCAGAACCCGGTTTTGGTTTTACCCGGTGGCAGAATTGATGTATGGGAGAATGGTGCAGCTGAAAAAGAATTATATATTTCCAATTGTACAGAAAGCGATACTTTGCCGAAAACAAAACATATTGCTTTACCACTGGATGGATTTTCCAATCTAACCATAGAAGGTAACAACACGTTGATTGTTTTACATGGCAAGATGATTTCATTTTCCATTATCAACAGCAAAAACATAACGATTAAAAATTTGTCTTTCGATTATGACCGGCCTACAATGAGCGAACTGACAATAACGAAGATTAACGACACATCTGCTGAAACAATTATCCATCCCGACTCCAAATACACGATAAGCAATGGAAAGATTTCTTTTTACGGAGAAGGCTGGCAAACCAATTCGTATCATACGATTGTTTTTGACCCTTCAGAAAACACAATGCAATACGGCAGCTTTTCTGCCTTTATAAAAAGCATTGCAAAAGAAAAGAAACCCGGTGTTGTTGCATTTGAAGGGAATTTTTCAAACGTAAAAATTAAAGCAGGTGATGTGCTGACCGTAAGAGACCCTTACAGGGATAATTGCGGTGGTTTTATCTGGTTAAGCAAAAACATTCTGTTGCAGAACATCCGCATGCATTATATGCACGGGCTGGGTATTGTTGCACAGTTTTCAGAAAATCTTATGTATAAAAATATACAGGCTGTACCACAAAAAGGTTCAGGGAGAATCATCAGTTCATTTGCTGATTGCTTTCACTTTTCGGGATGCAAAGGAAAAATCCTGATAGACAGTTGTTCAACCTCCGGCTCGCATGACGACCCGATAAATGTGCATGGCACCCATTTGAAGATTACAAAAATTTCATCTCCTCAAAAAGTTACTGTTCGTTTCATGCATCATCAAACCTTTGGATTCAAAGCCTTTTTTCAAGGCGACAGTATAGTCTTTATAAATCCACAAACATTGCAACCATTAGCCTATGGAAAAGTCTCCAATGCCACTTTGCTTAATGAGCGAGAAATGGAATTACAAACCGATCAACCCATACCAACCGGTATCCAGGAAGGAGTTTGTATTGAAAACATCAGCTGCACACCGGAATTAACCATCCGGAATTGCCGTTTTGAACGAACCAATACAAGAGGAATTTTAGTCACCACCAGGCGAAAGGTCATCATTGAGAAAAATTATTTTTACAAAACCGGCATGCATGCTATTTTAATAGCCGATGATGCATCAAACTGGTACGAAAGCGGCCCAGTTCATGATGTTGTTATCCGAAATAATGTATTTGAAGATTGCGGTTATAACCAAGGATCAGACGGTTATACGATAGCTATAGCCCCGGAAAACCACCAATCCATTAAACGTTTTTATGTGCATCAAAACATCCGCATCTATAACAATGTATTTAAACTATCCAGACCAGCAATTGTATTTGCTAAAAGTGTTGATGGGTTGATATTTGAACAGAACAGCATTGAACAAACCGGCAGCAAAACCAATCCGGCTGCTGTTATTTTTCTTGAAGCATGCAAAGATGTCTCAGTGGACAAAAACAGTTTTGGAGATTTTTTGCCTGCGATCATCCGCATAAAAAACATGGCAAACGCAGAAGTGCGGACGAATCTGCAAACTACAGACAATTAATATTCACAAACCGGTTTTTATTTCTTACGATCTGAAAGCATTGTTAAACCGTTGCATATTGATCAATCCAATATCTTCAGTAATGTTATGAACAGTACAAGATCAGTGTGGCTCAGTATTTACCAACTTCTTTAACATCTTCCATTCCACTTTATCAGCCGGGTTAAATAATTTTCCTTCCATGTAATTAATCAGACTATATAACAATTGCTTTGCTTCGGGTCGTTTTTCATTTTCAGAAATCAAATCAATAGAAGTCAGCAGTAATTTTCCGTTACCAACTTTGCATTCAATCATCAAGCCTAACGACCTTGCCGTTACCCAATCATCAATTACACGTACAACAGGTTTAATGCCTTTTGAAACAGAGTCAAGCAATATTGCATTTGAATGACTCATTGCATCCCACCATTGCCAGTTACTGTGATAATCTGTCGGGAACTGGTTGAATGCAGGATGCTTTGGATTCACTAAAATGCCCAACGTATGCGGAGGTTGCCCGCCTGTCCAAGCTGTATTCCAGAAAATACTTGAAAAGCCAATAGCAATACTTCCCCCTGCTTCTTTACGTATTGAGCCTTTAGGAAGTGTAATCAAAACCTTACCGCCATTATTCAGCTTTTCTAAAACAGCATCATCAAAACTTTGTGCAATTAAAATATCAGCAGGAGTTTTTGGAAGTGTTGCGGGATAAACAAAAAAGTCCCAAGTGTTTTGATAATTCCCAACCTTGACTGATAAAATTAATTTGGAAGCTTCAGCTATTGTTGAAAGCGACTGAACAATTTTACCTGCCTGGTTACCATTACCAATTTTAATATCCGTTTGTGGCAATGAACCTTTGAATAAAATTTTACCGGTTACATCTTTTATTTCCCAAACAGGCGTAACATTCTGTAATTCCTTTGATCCGAAATGTGCTACTTCAACCGGCAATATTAATTCTTCATTATTCAGGTAAATCATTTTTGGAAAACGTACCAACGGAACTGTTGAATTGCAAAACGCACTATATTCTTTTGCAGTAACGTAACCCTTCTCTTCCCAAAAAGGATTCAGCACTCCAACCAATGCAGTTCCCTGCCCGGGAAAATCATGCAGATCGAGTAAATGAAATCCACCCATACCTTTTGTGCGCAATGCAGCTTCAATATCCGACTTGTAACATAAAGTCTGCAGTTTACCCGATGCCAATAAAAAACTATCCGCATAATTTCCTAAACCATTTTCCGTTAGCACACTTTGAAATATTTCAAAATTTTTCGCTTTTAATACGCCTTTGTATTTACTGATCTCTTTGAAATCGGGATAAACACACCATTGACCTATTTCATGACTCACAACAGGAACTGTGTATGCTGCTATAATTTTTGTCCAATCATAATCGGCTGATGGATTTTTTCCATTGATCACACTTGTTAAACCTTCACCCCATCGCTGTATTCTTGGGTCAGGAGAATTATTATACTCATTCGCTGCAATAACAGGCCATCCTGCACCTGAAGTATATACTCTTCTTGCATCGTTTTTTTTCCAGTAATTCACAAAACCGGTGAGATAGGCAACCTGGTTTTTTCCAGCCGGTTCATTACCATAAGCCATCATACAAAACGATGGATGATTGCCATACGCATTGACAATCCTTTTACTTTCGTTATAAATAAACTGGTCAATTGGTTTGCCATCTCCTAATGAACTTCCCTGGTTTGCCCATGATGCACATTCGATCTGAAGGTAAATACCTGAACGATCTGCCGCATCAAATGCAGCTTCGGGAGGGCACCATGAATGAAAGCGGAAATTGTTCAGACCAAAAGATTTTGCTATTCGAAATATCCGCATCCAGGAAGATGTATCAGTTGGAGGAAATCCTGTTAAAGGGAAGATGGCACATTCCAATGTACCACGTAAAAATATTGGACGGTTGTTTACTTCAAACTGTGTTCCTCTTGCTTTAAATTCTCTTATACCAAACTGAACCTGCTTTTCATCAGTACCGGCATCTGATTGAAGTATCAACTTCATCGAATAAATGTCCGGATGAAATTCATCCCACAACAAAGGATTACTTCCCATTGGATAATTGATTTCGATAAAAGAACTGTCAGTATCAATTGCTACTTTCCTATACAACTGATTCAATTTTTCGGCTGACTTGTTTGATGAAACAGCAAAAAGCTGAAGAGATGCAGTTGCTTTTTTTCCACTGCTATTCCTGACGAGAATTTTTGCAGTGACGATTTTATTTTTTACATCAGGATATAAGGCCACATCACCGATATAAAGTTTGGGTTTTGCAGTAAGAGCAATTTCTCCAATCATACCGTTCCAGTTTGTTTGTGTATGATCAGAAATGCTGTGTGAATTTTGTCCAACATCTACCTGCTTCACACGATTATCAACCCGGATACTCAACTGGTGTACACCTGCTTTTAATGTTCCCAAATAAAACACTTGTTGTGTTGACAAACTATTTTGTGTGCCTACCTTTTTTCCATCAATCCAAACAGTGGTTTCCCAATGGCTTCGTTCAATACTCAGAAACATTTCCTTTTCTTTCCATGTTGCAGGTATTGTAATTTTTTTCTGATACCATGCAGCTCCTGTATAAGATTTTATTGGTTGCAACCAGAAGGGAACTTTGATATTTCCGGGCTGACGAAACCGCTCATACTGTGTTTTAAAAAACCAAGATGAATCAACAATACTGCCCGTCCATTTTGTATGAACCGATATTTCATTTCCCTTCTGATTGCTTGTCATTGAACCGGGCAGAACAACCGTTTCTGAGAATGTTTTGTTATACCATTGTTCCTGCTCTCCCCTGTCGAGTGAGTCAATACTGAATTGCCAGTTTCCTGAAAGATTGACTTTAACAGCACAGCTTTGCTGACTAAACGATTTTACACTGACAAATAAAACAAGCAATGTAAATACAATACGATTTGTAGTAGTCATACTTTTTCGATTATCGGTAATTATTCAACTGATCGTTTCAAATTAATTTTTGATGAACATACACACCCATATGTGAAGGATCTGCATCAAGCACTTTTTCAAAATATAGTTTTGCTTCATCATTATTCCCCAATCCAAGATTTCCCAAACCGATAAGATAATTACAATGGATATTATTACGCTTATTGAGATCATCATCAAAAATCATCAGGTCAGGAAGTGATACAGCGAAAAAATCCATCTTGATTTCTTTGTCAAGATTTTGCATACCATAATCAACCAGTTTTTGAAAACGTGTATTTGCATCATCTACTTTACCCAGTTTTTTTAATGCAGCACCCTGGTAAAATATTTTATCCGGCTGTTGATCGTTATAAAAAATAGCCTGTGAAGGTTCACTGATTCCAACAGCAGCTTTATTCCAATGTTCAACAGCTGCGTTTTGATTTCCCAGTTTTTCATAAGCACAACCAAGCCAATAATCAATATCGTTTTCCTGTGCGCCGTACAATTTTCCTTCACCAAGATTTTCAGGATAATGCCGAGCCTCTGTTAGTAATGCAATAGCCTTATCTGCATTTCCCTGCTTCAATGCATCCCTTGCTTCTTCCACGCACAACTGCACATGCAATGCAGATACTTTTCCTTCACCTCCTTCCCAAGGATGAAAAGTTCGTTTGCGAAGCATTTCCTTTGCTTCTTTTTCTTTACCTGACAACATATTCAGCAAAACCATTTCCGCATATAAATCATCTCTTTCATCAACCAATGATTGATGTTGCTGCAAAAACAATAACCGGTCGCTTGGTTTTGTTTGAAAGCGTTTGTATAACTGATCCAATTCATACAAAATCCGTGCGTCAGCCTGATCGCAATTGAATGCCTGCTTAAACGATTCAAGTGCTTTCGCTTTCTCATTAAACTTATTGTAATACGCTATACCTAAGTTCCTGTGCGTAGTGGCAAACCCGGGATAAATGTTTACCGAGTTTTCCCAATAAAGTTTTGCATCTGCATATCGCTTTTTGGCATAACAGAAATTGCCCAGGTAATAAAATGCTTTATAATCTGTTTTATTTATTTCAACAACAGTTTTCAGCACTTCCACATCTTCTATCCTGTTCGGAAAAACTTTATCAGGAGAACAATTAAATCCTTTATTAAACCATGCAAGACATTCGTCCATTTTGTGTTGCATGAACTTATAGTACCCGAGATAATAAAAAACAAGCGCATCCTGTTTCGTTTCCGCTATCGGCAACAGAAATTCAAATGCTTCAGCAAACAAACCCGCATGATAATAGTCCAACGAAATTTCAATGTAAGAATGACTGTCATTCCGCATCAGCTCTTTTAAACGGCTGTATTCAACTGTTGCATTTTCTGAATCATTCAACTGGAGCAATGCATTGTGAAGTTCATACCGGCTGCCATAATCAAACCTGTCAATTTCCAATGAAGCACGGCACCAGTTAACTGCTTCTTCAAACCGATATAACTTTTGCAGAACAATCGCTTTTAAATGTCTTGCACGTGGACTGCAATTATTTCTCTTCAAAGAATTTTCAATATGTTCTAAAGCTGTTGCCCAATCAGCATTCACACAATCAATCTGTGCCAATTGCAAAAAAGCATTATCCTGCATGGCCGCATTCCATGTACTTTTGTAAAATAATTTATAGGCCGCATCAAACTTTGATTGAAATTTCAGTGATAAGCCCAGGTTATACAATGGCTCACCATCATAAGGATTGGGATTATGCTTTGTTAATTTTGTTACAGCAGCCCGAAAATAATTTTCGCTTTCTTTAAATAATCCTCTCCTTAAATTTAATAGACCCAGGGCATTGTTTGATCTGATATCGGAAGCATCTCTTTTCAAAGCTTCATTGTAATAATCTTCCGGCATGTAGGTCGCATGCCTGTACTGTTCTAAATGCAAACCTGCCAGGTAGAGTTCTTCATTTGTTTTCATCTGAGCAGGTTCTGCTATAGGTTTTGCCGGATCAGGTATTGCATCTTCTTTACGCTTAACCGGTGTATAACTAACCAAACAATTTTTCTTTTCATCAAGTACTTCAATGCAATATTCTTCCAAGTTTTTTAAATCTACAACGATGTTTAACTCTTCTGAAAAAGGAACTGTTGGAGATAATTCTTTCTGAACGGAAAATAGTATCTCATTCCCTTTTTTCAACCTGATGGTTACCGACTTCTGTTCTGTTACATACACACCTGCATAGATTTTCTGATCGATCACTTCAAGATTAACCACCGCATCAGTCGTTGCATTTTTTACATACCCGATTTCTTTGTAGGGCATAAAAAACTGCTTAAACTCTCTTACTTCATTGGGCATTATCCAACTAAAATCAGGTTGATTATCGGTAAACATGCCGCACATTAATTCAAAGTAGGGTCCGTCAGCATCTGTTAAATGCCTGTCCCATGCTTTACCAAATTCACCACATCCCCATGTCCATTGTTTTTTCCCGGGACTTACATGATGATTCGCCACATGCAGCATTCCCGCTTTTTTCCCATGATGATAACCGCCAACAAAATTGAATTCACTATCAACAGCCATGTATGATGTGGGCACAGGAATATTTGTATACACAGAAATATCCGTACCGGGCGAATAATCCACTTTATAATAAGTTCCTTTTGCAATTGGAAAAGAACTTACATCACGTTTGCCATGATCAAATACCGCATGTACATCGGGAGGAAATACACTTTGATATTGCTCATCAACTGCAACTGCAGGATTAGCCCACCATAAAAAAGTTTGAGGAAACGGAGTGCGGTTAAACAGTTTTGCATTCAGTTCAATGACCGATTTGCCGGGATGTAATGTAAAACCCAGTGCACATTTTGTCCTGAACATTTTTTCATATTCATTCACCCATACTGTTTTACTGCCATCTTTATTTTCTTCAATGGAAAAATCAACAGGTTCGAATGTAGATGGACGATGATGTTGAGGCCAGTTAAACTCAATGCCGCCACTTATCCATGGACCAGCCAAACCAACAAGTGCAGGTTTAATTACCTGGTTGTAATAAATAAAATGATAATCGTTTGTTTTATCATAAGCCATTTGAATACGTCCACCCAGCTCGGGCAAAATCATTATTTTCAAATACTCATTCTCTAAAAAAAGGGCTGTCCATTCTTTCTCTTCTTTTACATCATACACTTTATCAATAACAGGATGCGGATACACCACACCACTGCTTCCCTGGTACACCCTGTTTTCCAGAAACATCGGGTTTTTATCTTCTTCGCCAATTTTATAGGTTGGTATAACCACCACTTCTTGCCAAGCTTTAACTTCCATCATGATCAAAATTTTATACTATATAAACTTTGTTATTAATTCTCAATTCAAATACATTATTTATATTAATGTCCTGCAAATGCATCTTCAAGATCTTCCAGCGATTTGCCTTTTGTTTCTTTTACTTTTTTTACAACAAACCAAAAGCCAAGCAAACAGATTACTGCATAGATATAAAAGGGCGTATAAGCTCCCAGCTTACTTGCTAAAATGGGGAATGTAAATACAAGAATGGCGTACGAAAACCACAATGCAATCACTGCAACTGAAATAGCCATGCCTCGTATTTTGGTGGGAAAAATTTCAGAAATCAATACCCATGTTACCGGTGCAAGCGAAACGGCATAGGTGCCAATTGCTGCAAGAAGTGTCCATGCTGCAACAGGCGATTTTATTTGTAATAGAACAGCACTGATTAAATATAAAACAGCCAATCCCAACGAGCCAAACAACATCAATGCACGTCGCCCCATTTTTTCAACCTGCCACATGGCTAATAATGTAAAGAGCAGGTTAATGATTCCGATAAAGATGGTTTGCTTTAACTGATCTTCCTGGCTGAAGCCAACACTTTCAAAAATGGTTGTGGTAAAATTGAACACGACATTAATTCCGCAAAACTGTTGAAATACAGCTAAGCCAATTCCTACAATCACAGCGGGCATTACCTGTTTTTCAAAAACAGAAGCGTATTTGAGCTTTACCGGCTTTTCTTTTGTTAACGAAACAGAAGAGATCATGTCCTTTGCATAATCAGCCCCGCCAATCTTACTGAGAATTTTTTCAGCTTTATCCTGGAATCCATTCTTTAGCAACCACCTTGTACTTTCAGGTAACCACAAAGCACCAGCTAAAAATAAACCCGATGGCACAGCACCCAAGCCAAACATCCATCGCCATGCTTCCACACCATTATTGCGTAACGAATAATTTACGAGGTTGGTAATTAAAATCCCCAGCACAATTGTGAGTTGATTAATCGCAACCATTCTTCCACGTATCTTGGTTGGTGCTATTTCAGCAATGTAAAGAGGTGAAAGCATGGATGCCATTCCCACCCCGGTTCCGGCAACAAATCTTGCAGCAATAAAAAAATCCCTGTTGGGAGAAAATGCCATTGCCAGAGAGGACAAGAAGAAAATGCCAGCTGCAGTTAAAAGACCAGGTTTGCGTCCGTATTTATCGGCAAGCTTTCCTGCAGTTAAACAACCAACTATACAGCCAAGTGCAAGCGATGCAGTTGCGAAGCCTTCCCAATATTCATTCAGCATAAATTTTTCCTTAAGAAATGGAAGTGCTCCTGCAATAACGGCGAAATCAAAACCAAACAAGTAACCACCAAGTGCAGAGATAAATGAGATCAACAGGATAAACCCGTTGTTTAATACAATCCGATTTTCTGTCATAAAGCAAGCTGTTATATCAACAAAGATTCAATAATAAGCGCTGTAAAACAATGGAAAAAAAGATTCAAATGATGGATATAACTATGTTTTTTTTTAAAACATCAAATTATTAGATTTACATTTATTACATCGAATTTAACAGATCAACTCTGCCATTAAAAGTATTTCAAAATAAAAAGAGATGGATAATACGATTGCTTTATTAGACAAACCTCCCAAGATTAAAGAAGGTTTTAAAGGCCAGGTTGCCTGCATTCTTCCGCAGAGCAAACGAAAATTCTGTGCTGCACATGCATTCTGCAAAAAACTTTATATCACTGATATTGGCTATTACCCCAATGCTGCTTTTCATAACAGGGAACGAAAGCACGGATGCCAGCAGTATGTATTAATCTATTGCTCAAAAGGCGAAGGATGGTATTCCATTGAAAACAAAAAATATACAGTTAAACAAAATCAGTATTTCATCTTACCAAAAGGTATTCCACACGAATATGGAGCTGAATTAAAAAATCCGTGGAGTATATATTGGGTGCATTTTACAGGAGAAAATGCTGAATATTATGCCAATTATCTGCAACAGAAAAATAATTATTCACCAACTATTGCAGCACATTCAGCATTAAGAGCTATGTTATTTGATGACATCTTAAATCATTTAGAACTACTAAACAACACAAACAATCTCATATATGCAAATAGCGGACTTTATACTTTTCTTGCTTCTTTTCAAAAGTTACAACTAAAGTCTATTAATAACGAAAAAAATCCAATTGAAGAAGTGATCAGTTATATGAAAGCAAACCTCGATAAAAATCTTACACTGGATGATTTTGCTCAGCATGTACATATGTCGTCCTCACATTTGTCGGCCTTATTCCGTCAAAAGACAAAGCATTCTCCAATAAATCTTTTTACTTCATTGAAAATTCAAAAAGCAAGTCAGTTATTACTGGATGAACAATATAGTATTAAAACTATAGCAATAAGCCTAGGTTACGATGATCCTTACCATTTTTCAAGAGTGTTTAAAAATGTAATGGGCGTTTCTCCAAAGTATTTCAAGAAGTAAAGTGATTTACAAAAACACACTTTTTAAAAAGTAACGATAAAACAACCGCTTATTTCATTAGTAAGTAAATTACCGAATCAACATTACAGAACCTGTTGCAGGGATAATTCCCCCATCACCACAAATTACTTCGGCAACATAACCAAACACACCGGGAGGTGCTTTTTGTCCGCTTATTGTTGTGCCATCCCAACCCAATGAAGGATCATTGGCATTAACATACGCTTTTTCAAAAACGATATTTCCCCAACGATCGTAGATACGCAGATTTTTAACCGCCTGTAATCCGGGCCCCATTACATAAAACCGGTCGTTTATTCCATCGCCATTTGGAGTAAATGCATTGGGAATAAAAATATTTTTCATATCACAAAGCACTGTCACTTTTACTTCGTCATGTGTGGCGCAATTACCATCATTATATGCAATGATCCTGTACACAGTTGTTTTAAGCGGAGAAGCAACAGGGGTTGCACAGGTTGTACAGGAAAGCGAAGAACCCGGCGACCAAAGTACCGAAGTAACATCAGATGAAAACTGCGGCAACAACATAACTGAACTACCTGCCCTGATGGTTGTATCTGCTCCTGCATCAACCACAGGATATGGATATACATTAACCGTAACTGTTGCAATTCTTGTAAAACAATGCAGGCTGTCGGTTCCTGTAACTGTATATGTTGTTGTTTGCGCTGGAGTCGCTAAGGGATTTGCAACCGTTGAATCATTTAATGTTGAACCGGGCGACCATGAATATCTGTCAGCTCCGCTTACTGATAACTGAACGGATGCCCCAATACAAATACTTCTGTCTGCACCTGCCGTTATTGTAAACGGCTTTTGAACACGTATATAAACAGAATCAACACCTGTACAGCCAGCAAGTGTTGTACCGGTAACACTGTAAAAGATATTATCAGCCGGAGATGCAACCGGGTTTGTACAGTTGGTACAACTGAGATTTGTTGCAGGCATCCATGCATATGAATCAGCACCTGATGGATTTAACACAACTGAACTGCCGAGACAAACAGTTGTATCATTCCCTGCATTTACAACCGGTGTTTGATTTACAGTGATTAAACTGTTTATTGCTGATGTGCAACCTAAGCTGTTTGTACCCGTTAGCTGCACCGGGTAAGCAGCAGCAGTTGAAATAATATAATTGGTTATATCCTGCGATGTAAATGTATTTCCATCAAAATTCCAAAGCCAGCTCATAGAAGCAGTATCAGCGTTTGTACGCAATCCCTGCAATGATACTGATGCAGGGGTACAGTATGTCACTGCCCCGCTGATACTGAGTTGAGGAGATTGTGAAACCCGTATAAGATTGTTTTTTGTAACTGTATTTGTACATCCGTTAACTGTGTTAATTGACAGTGTAACTGAATAAGTACCCGGTGTTGTATAAAAATGCGTGGGATCTTTCAATGAAGAAGTTGTTCCATCACCAAAATTCCAGAGGCGGGATGTGATTATATCGGCTGTGATTGTTGAATCGGTAAACTGAACTGTGCCATTATCGCATAACAATGTTGTGTCAACTCCAAAGTTAGCTGCAGATCCGAAAATTTTCACAGTGTCTCTTCCCAGAATCGGAGTTAAGCATCCATCAGCATCCTGCAGAATTACTTTTGGCAAATAAAAACCCGGAGCCTGGTAATTATAACTCAGAACGGAATCTTTTACAAACAAGGTTGACCCATCACCAAAGTCCCAGAGATAATTCAGGCTGTCGCTGTTTGCAGTAATATGAAAGTTCACTCCCATTGGGAAACATCCCGATAATGGATTATAACTGAGTGATCCGTTAATGTTACTTAAAACATTGATTGTTTTTTGTTGTGTATCTGTACAACCTCCCGGTGAAGTTGCAGTAAGTGTTACAATATAAGTATTCGGAAAACTATAAGAATAACGGGGCATTGTATCGGTTGATGTATTACCATCACCAAAATTCCATAATACAGATCTGTAGTACGATGATGTGTTTGTAAACTGCACCTGCATGGGCGGACAAATCGTAAATGAGTCGCTCATAATAAAACCTGCATGTGGTACATCAACAGTTATATAATTTACTTTTATAACAGAATCAACGCAGCCAATTGCTTCGGTTCCATACAACTTTACAGTATAAGTGCCGGGTGCGCTGTAACTGTGAGCAGGTGATGCCGCAGTTGAAGTTGTACCATCACCAAAATCCCAGAAATAGGAAAGGTTAAGTCCTCTTGAACGGTTCACAAACGAAACCGGGGCTCCGGGGCAAGACAATGAATCAGCTACTGAAAAATCAATTACGGATTCATACACATCAAGTACAACGGAAGCTAAAACACTGTCTGTACATCCAACAGCATCCTGCACAATAAGTTTGGGAATAAACGAAGAGGCGGTTGCGTACTGATGAGTAACCGGATTGGAAAGTGTATATAAAATGGCTCCATCGCCAAAATTCCATGTCAGCGAAGTAATTGCATTTACTCCGTCACTTACCGATGTGCTGTTGAAAGTTACATCCTTACCCGTGCATTGAACTGTTGGCGCAAAACTGAAAGAAGCAACCGGGCCATTTACGGTAACATTCGTTGTTAATACCGACTGGCAATTATTTACATCGGTATATGTCAGCGTAACAGTATAAGTTCCTGTTACTGCATACTGGTGAGATTCTGCAGCTGCCAATGAAGTTGTTCCATCACCAAAATCCCACAGATAATTCCTGATATATGAAGGATTTACATTTGAAACAGAAAAATTAAACGGCTGATTGCGGCATTTGGAAGACTGATCAACAGAAATAACCGGATTCAGGTTCAGTAACGTAATATCCATTCTTGATGTATCGGTACAGCTTCCGTTTGTAACAATTAATGATACATTGTATGTTCCTACCGCAGCATAAGTATGAATCGGGTTGGGTTGGGTTGAAGTATTCCCATCGCCAAAATTCCATAAATAGCTTGTAACCGGGCCTGTTGATCTGTCAACAAAAGACACATTTGTGGTTACATTACAATTATAATCCACAACAAAAGCGGCAACCGGTGGTAATATATTTATGTAACTGACTTTTGTTACAGAATCGGGACAACCATTTCTGCGCACAACTAATTTTACATCAAATGCCCCAGCAGCCCTGTAGGTATGAAGCGGGTTTTGAAAAGGAGATGCAGCACCATCGCCAAAACTCCAGAGCCATTCATCGGGAGCATTCGTACTCATGTCTGTAAACTGAATATCTTTACCTGCACAGGAACTTAAAGGCGCAGCAGAAAAATCGGCAGTAGGTTTGGTACCTGTTCTGATTCCCCGTATATAAGTAACCGGAACTGTACATCCTGTTGAAGTGGTGATTGTAAGCGACACATCATATTGCCCCTGAACCGGATAAAGATGTGTTGGAAATTGCTGGTTAGAAGTTGTTCCATCTCCAAAATTCCACAGCCATGACGTTACATTATCGGGCGTTGTAACATTTGCAACCGGGCTGAATGAATAAGGAAAGCAACCACCTCCCGGTAAAGAAGGAATAACAATTACAGGTGCTTGTACAATGATAAAGTTATTTTTCAGAGTAGTTCCTGTACATCCTGCACTCATTGTAACAGTCAGCCGCACCGAAAACTGCCCCTCGGTTGTATAAGTGTGAACGGGGTTTTGTTGTGTTGAAGTTGTTCCGTCTCCAAAATCCCATAACCATTGAGTTGCTCCGGCAGTTGTATTCCTGAAAAGTACTGTAAATGGTGTTCGGCAGGAAACAGAATCACTTGCAAGTATATCAGGAACCGGATTGCTGATGACATTTATTGTGCTGATGGAAGAATCAATACAATTGCCGAAATTATTTACCAGCTTCACTGTATAAGTTCCGGGGGTGGGAAAAATTTTAATAGGATTTTTTATCAGTGATGCAGTTCCATCGCTGAAACTCCAGTTGAATGATTGAGGTGTTGGTGATGTATTATTGAAAAATCCAACTGTATCATTAATACAGATATCACTTCTGTGTGTAAAGCTTGTATTATAGTTGCCAATATTTAAAAAATTGCTTTTGGTAATTGTGTCGGCACAGCCCTGGTCGCTAGTTGCAATCAATGTTACATTATATGTTCCTGCAGATGAGTAAACATACGACGGGTTTGTTTGTGTGGAGCTGCCACCATCCCCAAAATCCCAGTTATAAGTTATGTTACCCGGGCCGGTGGTAAGATTGGTAAATGAAATATTTTCGGGCGGTCTGCAACTTGCCGGTGCACTGGAAGTAAAGTCGGGTCTTACACCTTGAGAGGGCCTGATAAATGAAGACCTCACCAGTAAATTACTGCAGCCATTACTGCAGGTTACTTTCAGGGCTACGTTAAAATTACCTGCTGACCTGTAAATCTTTAGCGGATTCTGAAGGTTACTGGTTGTACCATCGCCAAAATCCCACTCCCATGCCACAATGGTTGTTCCCGGCGGAGGAACAGAATTATCAAGAAACTGAATGCGCAACGGAAAACAACCAACCGTTGAGCTGGAAGTAGTAAACGCAACCTGGGGAACCTGTAATATATTAATGTAATTATTCCTCGTTAAAGAGTCTTTGCCTGAAGCATCGGAAATAACCAGTTTTATTGTGTAAATGCCAGGAACCAGGTAAACTGTTGATGGGTTTTGAGAGGTAGATGTAACACCGTTGCCGAGGTCCCATTTCCAGCTGGTTGGGTTTCCGGTGGAATGATCTGTAAACTGAACCAATAAGGGCGCACATCCTGAAACCGGTGTTGCAGAGAAATCTGTTCTAAGTTGGGCGAATGATTTACCAAATGGGAACAAACACAACATCCCGACCAGAATTTTGAAGGTCAGATAAGTTGGCGAACAGTAAAATGATGCATTTTCCCTCATAAGGTAAAGAGGCGTGTTATATAGGTATCTGCTGTATCAGTTGTAAGTTTTTTAATAACTGAAAATAGCAGAGTTTCAAATAAAAACAATCACAATTGAAAAATTCAGCAAAAATAGTGCTGAAAACAGCCATTCCTGAACAAAAAGAAATCAAAGTTTTTGTTAGTTTAATTGGAAGCTCCTACCTTTGCCGTCCTAAAAATAAAAGGTTACGAATGCCTACAATTCAACAATTAGTAAGAAAAGGAAGAGAAATCATCAGGGCAAAAAGCAAATCCCGTGCTTTGGATGCATGTCCGTTCCGAAGAGGTGTATGCACCCGTGTTTATACAACAACGCCCAAGAAGCCAAACTCTGCCCTCCGCAAAGTGGCTAAAGTTCGTTTAACAAATAAAGTTGAGGTCATTGCCTACATCCCGGGTGAAGGTCATAACCTGCAGGAACACTCGATTGTTCTTGTACGTGGTGGTCGTGTGAAGGATTTACCAGGTGTACGTTACCATATCGTTCGTGGTTCGCTCGATACTGCCGGTGTAAAAGACCGTAAGAAGAGCCGTTCGAAATACGGAACCAAGAAAGAAAAAGCAAAAAAATAATTCCAACAAAGTAATTTTTATATACAATGAGGAAGTCGAAACCTAAAAAGATTGCGCTTGCACCAGATCCAAAGTTTAATGATACAATGGTGAGCCGCTTTGTAAATAACCTGATGTGGCAGGGAAAGAAAAGTACTGCATTCAACATTTTCTATGATGCGTTGGATAAAGTAGCAAAAACAACCGGTGAGGATGGATATGAAGTTTGGAGAAAAGCATTGTCGAATGTTACTCCTGCTGTAGAAGTACGCAGCCGCCGTATTGGTGGTGCTACTTTCCAGATTCCTGCAGAAGTACGTGCGGACAGGAAAATTTCTCTGAGCATTAAATGGCTTATCCGCTACAGCCGTGAACGTAATGGGCGCAGTATGGCAGATAAATTGGCTAATGAAATTGTGAGTGCAAGCAAGGGCGAAGGTGGTGCTTACAAAAAGAAAGAAGATACACACCGTATGGCAGAAGCAAACAAAGCTTTTGCTCACTTCAGAGCTTAATTACAGCAACTAAGAATAAAGAAATTAATCCTCCGGAAACGGGGGATTTTTTGTTTGAAAAAGTTCTTTTAATTGCTTTCAGGAAAGATAAAATGATTACCTTTGCGCCGCCATTAGGAAAAGCTAATGTGAACACGTTCCTGAGTTTTAGGGCTTATTCTTCAAGTGGCAGTCTATGAGAGTATAAATCTTACATATCAGCTAAGGTGTTCCGGAATAATAACGGAATAATCTCCTCCTTTTTAAGCTGATGTTTTTCCCGAACGTACAAGTGAGTGACACAACAGAAGCTCAACAGAATTACAAGAGTTTACAAAAAAAATAAATACATAAAAACAAACATCAAATCAAATAGTCATGGCAGACTTAAAATTTCAAAGAAACTTTGGTATTGCGGCTCACATTGATGCCGGTAAAACCACTACTACTGAACGCATCCTGCGTTATACAGGTATGATTCACCGTATTGGTGAGGTGCACGATGGTGCAGCTACTACCGACTGGATGGAGCAAGAAAAAGAAAGAGGTATCACCATTACTTCTGCGGCTGTAAGCTGCCAGTGGAATTTCCCTACTGTACTTGGTAAGGCAACTCCTGATACTAAGAAATATTCTTTCAACATTATTGATACTCCCGGACACGTGGACTTTACCGTTGAGGTAGAACGTTCAATGCGTGTACTGGATGGTTTGATTGCGTTGTTCAGTGCGGTTGATGGTGTGGAACCACAATCTGAAACTGTATGGCGCCAGGCAAACCGCTACAACGTACCACGTATTGGTTTCGTTAACAAAATGGACCGCAGTGGTGCTGACTTCTTAAACGTGGTTAAGCAGGTGCGTGAAATGCTGGGTAGCAAAGCTGTTCCCCTTCAATTACCAATTGGTGCTGAAGATGATTTCAAAGGTGTTGTTGACCTGATCAAAATGAAAGGTATCATCTGGCACATGGAAACAGAAGGAATGACTTTCGATGAAATCGAAATCCCTGCTGATATGCTGGAAGAAGCGAAAGAATGGCGTGCCCAGCTTGTTGAAGCTGTTGCTGAATATGATGATCAGCTGATGGAGAAATTCTTCGACAACCCGGATTCAATTACTGAAGACGAAATTCATGAAGCTGTACGCAAGGCTACAATTGATCTTTCAATTGTACCAATGATGTGTGGCTCTTCTTTCAAAAATAAAGGTGTACAAACTGCATTAGATGCTGTTTGCCGCTACCTGCCTTCACCTGTTGATGTAGATGCAATTAAAGGAACTGATCCTGATACCGGCGAAGAAATGAGCCGTAAACCCGATGCAAAAGAACCATTTGCTGCATTGGCGTTCAAAATCATGACTGATCCTTTCGTTGGTCGTCTGGCGTTCTTCCGCTGCTACTCTGGCCATCTTGATGCAGGTTCTTACGTATTGAATGTAAGAAGTGGTAAAAAAGAGCGTATCAGCCGTATCATGAAGATGTTTGCCAACAAGCAAAACCCTGTTGATTTTATTGAAGCAGGTGATATTGCTGCAGCTGTTGGTTTCAAAGAAATTAAAACCGGTGATACACTTTGTGATGAAAACCATCCAATTACTTTAGAAAACATGTTCATCCCTGAGCCTGTAATCTCCCTAGCTGTAGAACCAAAGGCACAAGCCGACGTTGACAGGATGGGTATGGCTATTGCGAAACTGGTGGAAGAAGATCCTACACTTCGTGTAAAAACAGACGAAGAAACAGGACAAACTGTATTGAGCGGTATGGGTGAATTGCACCTTGAAATCATCGTTGACCGTATGCGTCGTGAATTTAAGGTTGAAGTAAACCAGGGAGCTCCGATGGTGGCTTATAAAGAAGCATTTAAACAAACGATTGAACACCGTGAAGTGTTGAAGAAACAGTCTGGTGGTCGTGGTAAGTTCGCTGATATTGTATTTGAAATCGGGCCTGCTGATGAAGAATGGCTGAAAGAAAATTCTGGCAAATCGTTCCAGTTTGTGAATGATTTGTTTGGTGGATCAATTCCTAAGGAATTTGTTCCTGCCATCACCAAAGGTTTTGAAACTGCTATGCACAATGGTGTATTGGCAAACTACCCGATGGTTGACATGAAGGTTCGTGTATTTGATGGCAGCTACCATGATGTTGACTCTGATGCAATGTCGTTTGAATTGTGTGCGAAGAGTGGTTTCCGTGAAGCAGGCCGCAAAGCAAAACCAACATTGCTTGAGCCGATTATGAAAGTGGAAGTTGTAACTCCTGACCAGTATATGGGTGATGTAACAGGCGACTTAAACCGCCGCCGTGGTATGCTGGAAGGTATGGATACAAAAGGTAATGCACAGGTAATTAAAGCGAAAGTTCCGTTGAGTGAAATGTTCGGTTATGTTACACAGTTGCGTTCATTATCTTCCGGTCGTGCAACTTCAACCATGGAGTTCAGCCACTACGCTCCTGCACCAAATAATATTGCTGAAGAAGTAATTGCAAAGGTGAAGGGTAAAGTAAGTGCGTAATTATTGATCAGAATTCTTTTGACAATTCAAACCCCGGTTAATACCGGGGTTTATTTTTTTAAAATCATTAGCTAAAACAGCGTAGGTTTTTAAACAATTTTCCGTCTAATGAAATATCATTTACATTTATCGTAATTACGACTTAATATGAAACCGATCTTTTTTTCAGCAACACTTCTGGCATGCATACTTTTCATTACCGGATTTGTTTACCCCAAACCCAGTTTCAACAAAACATCACGAACCTTTACAGCTCATTATGAAAATGTGCTGGGTACTTCAATGGAATTAAAAATTTCAGCTCAGTCAGAAAAACAGGCTGCAATAGCTGAAAAAGCAGCATTGGCTGAAATTGAGCGCCTGTCAAAAATCCTCAGCGGCTACGATACCAATAGCGAATTCAGTCAATGGTTCAACAGCATCAACCAACCTGTACACGTTTCAAAGGACTTGTTTACAGTATTGAGCTTATTTGATCAATGGCACAAGCAAACAAACGGAGCACTGGATGCTTCTGCTGAGCTGATTTCAAAAGTATGGAAACAGGCTGCAGCCAGTCGGCAGTTACCATCCCCGCAACTATTAAACAACGCTGTTGCACTGGTTCAGCAAAAGCATTGGGCATTGGATGAAGCCAATCAAACTGCAACGCATTTAACAACCACTCCGCTGAAATTAAATTCGTTTGCCAAATCATACATTATTCAATCAGCTGTAAATGCAGCAAAAGCTGCGGCAAAAATCAACGGGCTGATTTTGAATATTGGTGGTGACATGGTGATTAATGGTGATATCAATGAAAAAGTGTGGATCAGCGACCCGAAAGCTGATGCTGAAAATGACAACCCGATTGATCAACTGCAAATCAGCAACAAGGCAGTTGCAACAAGTGGAAATTACCGTCGTGGTGAAATGATTAATGGCAAATGGTATTCACATATTGTAGACCCAAGAACAGGTAATCCATCGGATGAAATTATCAGTGCAACGGTTATTGCTTCTTCAGCAACTGATGCTGGTGCACTTGCCACAGCATTTAATGTTTTAAAACCTACAGAAAGTATTGCACTTGCATCAAAAATTCAGGATGTTGAATATTTACTGATAACAAAAAATGGTGAACGCATTGAAAGCAACGGATGGAAAATATTACAAAGTCAAAGCAATGTGAAAAGTGAAATAATTCAAGATCAAAAAAACTGGAAATATGAACTTGCAATGACTCTTGAGCTGGCACAGCAGCAGGGTTTTGCAAAAAGACCATTTGTTGCAGTATGGATTGAAGATGCTGATGGAAATACAGTAAGAAATATTGCTCTTTGGTATAACAAACCCCGCTGGCTCCGTGACCTGAGAGCATGGTACAGAAAAAACGGAGATTCCTTTGCAAATGATCTGAATGTATTTTATTCTGTTACCGGTGCTACCCGTTCTCCCGGTAAGTACACCTTGAAATGGGATGGAAAAGATGACAAAGGAAAAGTACTGAAGCCGGGCAAATACAGTATTTACTTTGAAGCTTCACGTGAGCATGGAGGTTATGATTTGGTTCACCAGGAAATCAACTGCAACGAATCTGCTCAGCAGTACAGTCTGAAAGGAAATTCAGAAATTGAATCTGTTTCACTTGATTACAAAAAGAAATAAACAGCAATGAATCTGAACAGAAGTATTGCACAAATTACAAGATGGCTGCACATATATGTATCCATGATCAGTTTTGCCATTGTGTTCTTTTTTGCAGTAACGGGATTAACCTTAAATCATCCTGATTACTTTGCAGGTGAATTAAAAACGTTTAATGAAAAGGGGAAGGTTGATCCTGCATGGGTTAACGTTACTGATACAAATGCAATCAAAAAACTGGAGATTGTTGAGCACTTCCGAAAAGCCCATAATATCAAAGCAGCTTTAAACGAATTCAGAATTGATGATGTTCAATGCAACGCTTCATTCAGAGGGCCGGGTTATGGTGCAGATGCATTTATTGACCGTACAACAGGAGAATATGAAATAACCATTACCAAAGCAGGTGCAGTTGGCATACTGAATGATTTGCACAAAGGAAGAGACAGCGGAAGCGGCTGGAGTATTTTGATTGATGTATCAGCCATATTAATGGCACTCGTTTCTCTTACTGGAATTATCCTGATTATTTATTTTAAACGTAAGCGTTTGAGTGGATTGGGGATTGCTGTTGCAGGATTGCTGTTGGCTTGGCTGGTGTATGTGGTTTGGGTGAAGTAGTAAAGATTAAATATCAATTGTATACCTCCTGTTATTCATTATTTGAGTAAGTGATGAATAACAGGAGGTTTTTTAATATTCTTGATCAAAAGAAAAGTTGTTAGAATAAGAAGTGCCCCGAAAATGATCATTAAGTTCAAAGAACCCAACGATGAAAGAACAAGTACTATTCCGGCCAGTGAATGATATTGCTCACCTTCTACGTCATACACAATCCCTTTTTCCATTCCTTTCGCTAAATAAAACGACCAACTGAACAAAACTGTAATTACGAGAAGGGCAATTAATTGTTTTTTCCCAGCTCTTACTTTTGAATAACTCTCAATTGCATACTTAAACCCGCTATAATTTGTTTTGAAATAATCAAACACATCCTGCTTCACTTTATTATCACTTATGACTACATCTTCATACGACCCTCTGAATTCAACTTTCAAATATGTTTTTCCTTCAATTAAACTTATCCTGTTTATATAACTAAGCGGTATACAAAACACTTTTTTATCAGGAATAATTTTTGCTTTGAATGATTGAACATAATCATCCACTTCATTCACTTTAGGATTGGCCAAATAAACAAACTCTTCATTCAGCACAATAACTTTTGTATCAACTTGATTATAGCTATGCCATATCTTCATTTTCTTCTAGCTTGAAATGTCAGATCAGAACTTCCCGAAAAAGTTCGATATATCAAAGTAAAGACTAAGCTCCTTCCCGCTTTCCAGCGAAATTGTAATTATATCATAAGGCTTCTTGTCTTTATAAGACAACTGCTGCCCTTTGATTGTGTAATTCGAGTAATGTTCCTTTATCCACTTATACTCGGCCTTCACACCTGTTGTTTCAGATGTTTCTGTAATTACAATTGCAGTAGCATACGACAACCCATCGTCAGTAGGTTTAGGAACTGCTGCCGGAAATGTTGTTGTTGGAAGTTGTTTGCTTGCTGATTTTTTTGAAGAAACGCATGAAGTAATTGTCATCGCCAGGATGAGCAATATGAGTAACCTGTTTTTCATTAAAGTGTGCTTTAAGGTTATGACTTGATTTAATAACCTACTAAAGGTATGTCAAAACCATTACCAGCAACAAAATTTTTCACAAGTATCATTTATTCCATCCGCAACTCCTTCAACCTCGATTTTGCTTTATTAAAAACATTTCTTCCTTTATCAATACCACTTCGCAAACGCTTTTGTTCTTCTTCGGGAAGGTGCATGAATTCTTTACATTCATTACTGCAGGTGCCTTCCATTTTTTCTTTACATTCATCGCATTGAATAAACAACAGGTGACAGGCATCGTTGGCACAGTTCACATGTGTATCAGCCGGTTTGCCGCATTGATGACAACATGAAATGATTTCATCTGTTACCCTCTCTCCCAGCCTCTGATCAAACACAAAATTCTTTCCATGAAATTTTACAGGTAAGTCCTTTTCTTTTGCCTGGTTTACATAGTTGATAATACCACCTTCCAGGTGAAATACATTTTTGAATCCCTTGTGCAGCATGTACGCACTTGCCTTTTCGCAACGGATACCACCTGTGCAATACATGATGATGTTTTTTTCTTTATCAGCATCCATCATCTCTGCAGCCATTGGCAACTGTTCACGGAACGTATCACTGGGTATTTCAATGGCTTTTTCAAAATGCCCCACTTCATATTCGTAATGATTCCGCATATCAATCACCACTGTATTGGGATCATCAGTCAGTATATTAAACTGTTCTGCATTTACATACTTTCCTTTGTTGGCCATATCAAATGCCGGATCATCAATTCCGTCAGCCACAATTTTATTCCGCACTTTTATATCCAGCACATAAAAACTTTTACCATCATCATCTACGGCAATATTTAACCGCAGTCCATCCAATTCCTTAACAGAGTACAGTTGCTTTTTAAACGCTACTACATTATCTGAGGGAATGCTTATCTGTGCATTAATTCCTTCATGTGCCAGGTAAATCCGGCCCAATACACCCAATGCAGTAAACTGTTTGTACAGTTCATCACGAAAGACTTTCGGCTCTTCAATTTTAAAGTAACAGTAAAATGAAATTGTTGTACGTGGAGTGGAATCGTTTTGAATACGCTCCTTCAACTCCCTGCGGGAGATGCGGTTATGCAGTTGTGCCATTGTTTCTGAATTTTAGTCCGTTATTGCTTTGAACCCCAATTGCAGGTTGGGCAAAATTCTAAAGCAGGACAAAGGTAAGAAAGCAGAATAGAAAAGAACGCTGCAATATCTAATCTTTCGAATTAGCGATACTGACTTTTGAACCAATTCTTATTTCATATTGAGGATGAACACCATTCTGAAAACCAGCTACAACATCAACCCGGAAAAAACGTAAAATGTTTTCCACGCCTATATGGCATTCAGCATATGATTTCTGTGGAAGCTTTATACCTGCAGCTCCCGTTACCAGATGCCAGTTTAATTGTTTCAGACCTGGAATTTTATTTGTAAGAAACCCATTCAGATGATATTCGGTAAAAAAAGCTGCATGGATTTTTTCTGTATTACTCAACTCATAATATAATGGCAGTTGAAATACGGTTAAATAGTCGCCTGCACTAAGCAACCTGTTACCTGCAAAATGTTTCATATCCGGTATTTCAACCCTGTTACTGTTCACAAAGCCTCCGGTTGTGATATGATACTGAATTTCTCCTGCCACTTTCATATTAAAATTGTCACGAACAGATAATTGCCAGTAATCATAATCCACATCACTGCCAAACAGATTCCTGATTCCTTTCTTGTATTGAAAATTCAATACCGGCCAGCGGGAACCAATATTAATTTTTCTGTCGGGGAATTCAATATATTTTGCTCCCGGTTGAAAACTCATGTCAATTGTAATGATACTTGCCTGATGAGGAACAAAAGGTTCGTCAACAACTTCAGCAGGATAATTTGGTTTATACAGTTTAGTTGAATTACTCCAGCTGTAACTGGTTGTATTCACAAGTGGCAACCGGTTTTGAAATTCAGCTTTTGCTGCCAAGGTAATACCTGCACCAATGCTTTTGTTTAAAGCAAGTTTTGCATAATCAGCAGCATACAGTTTCATGAAATTATTCTTGTAAAATAATGTTGCAATTGAATTCTGATATGCTTCAATGGGATTTTCATTATTCATCTGAAAAACACGTTTACCGCCGCTGACAGAAAACTCAGAAAAATATTTATACCCGTCTCTGTAGCGAATTGTTGCCCATCCCAAAAAGGTTCTGCTGCTGAAACCATAACGAATATGTGGCACAACCTGCAATCTTTTCCTGTCATGCAACTGCTTCTGATAATTCAGCGGCATATCAAGCACCAGTCCTTCTGCTGTATTAAACTGTACAGATGTTAACAATGGAGAAAATCCGAAACTTTGTTTTTTTGACTGTTGCTGAAATGTTTTTCCGGTAAGCAGAATATCGTTCAACTTAATTTTATTATTTATTCTGTCAAGCGAGTCAAGATAAAGTGGATTTTTCCGCCGTAGTTCAAGGCTGTCTTTTTTGTAATAATCTTTTTGTTCTTCTGCAGTTAACGGCAACGGCCGGATGCTGTCCCAATAAGCAATAGATTTTTTATTGCTGCCCTCAGTATATTTTAAAACAGTGGAACCAAATTCATTTTTTGAAAACAGGGGTTCTGCATTAAAATTTTTATACACGTTTCCAAAAACACCATAGGCATCAAAACCAAAAAATTTCACTGCAGGATACAATACCTGGCTTTGCGGTATCCATTGCTCATGACCTTTCATCTGATACAACTGCTCAATACGCAGTGTATCTGCAAAATCCATCTGGCTTTCTTTTGTAAGCATTAATTCAAGGCTGTGTATGCTCCAGTCATCTTCCACGATATTGATATAACCGCTGAAACAAGGTTCATACTTTCGTTTGGGTATCACTTTTATCCTGTTAACCAGTTTGCCTTCCTCTGAAAAAAAACCTTCGTATTTATAGCGGTAAAAGTAGAATGCATTATCAGCCACAGGTGAAATAAAACCTCTTGGATTTAGTGTTTTGCTGATCTGAATGTTATTCTCGTAAAACGAAATAAATGAAGCAGCGGCAAATCCAAAGCCATTACTTTGTCCGCTCACTCTTGAGCTTATAACTTCAATCTTCGTTTTATTGGGTTTCTCAACTGAAATTTTCGACACTGTTTCAGAAAGAAAAATCATTTTCTTCTTACTTGTATCACCATCTTCAAAATCAACAGTTTCTCCCATAAACTTTTTGGGATAGTTGCGCAGGCTCATTGTTCCTTTACTGTACACTTCGCATTGGTAAGAATTATTTTCCTGCGAATACTGCTTTCGCTTTTTAACAGCTTTGCGTATAATGGCATAAGCAGGGTTTTCATCACCTGCCTTAACAACGATTTCACTCAGGCTCACCTGCTGTTCAATGAGTATAAAATTAAGTTCAACATCATTTGTGCCAGCAATTACTATTGTGCGTTCCTGCCGTTCATACCCAACATGCCGGCAAATAATTGTATATGTACCCTCGTTGAGATTAACAGCGAAATACCCTTTGTTATTTGCCGAAATTCCTTCAGTTGAACCTTTAATTGTAATTGATGCAAATGCCAGTATTTCTCCTTTCTGGTTAGTAACTGTTCCTGCAACTATTGCAGCCCTCGCCTGGCTAAAATTGAAAAGCAGTATAGTTAGTACAACGTATTTAATCATACCCTGCGAAAATATATTGCTTTGTGTTACAAAAAGATTAATTCGATTGTTTTCCTTTTCTGAGATAGGCTCCTGCAAGTGCAGCAAATCCACCCGTAATACCAGCAATCATTCCGGTTACAACAACAATTAAAGAATAAGATTTTACTGTAAAAAATAATTGAGAAATTTTCTCCGACAGAAGATGATCGTTTTTAATATCAATCATTAAAGCAAGCACACCCCATAGCAAAAACAAAGAAATGAATGCTGACAGGAATGCTCTTCCCGGTTTTTGAGGAATAAGAGCCGCCACAACAAATGAAGCAATGGAAATACTCCACCAGGGAAAATAAAATCCGGCAGCATAACTTAACAATGCAGTTACTATAAAAGCAGCAAAAAATTTCATTTGAGTTTATTTTGAATTTCCTTTTAAAACTATTTACACAACGAACCCTGTAATCATTTTTTGAATTGCATACTCCATTTTGCCCTGGCATCTTTTTCCTCACCTTTTTTCATGAACCATGCAGTGTAATATTTGCCTGCTGCCCAGGTATCAACAAACTGATCGTAATACTTACTACCCGGATTGCCAACCTGGCCTCCGGGGTAAACAACGTAGGCTTCCGTTTGCTGAGAAAGCTGCACTATCATTCTCCAGCTGGGACCATGACTTTTGGTAACTGCATTAACAATATCGCCATTACCACCTACCGGAATACCCGTACGTGCAAATGGAAGCACAGCTTTGAGCAGGTGATAAATTGATGGATCTTTATGTTTTGTCCATTCAAGTTTTCCATTTGCTTCAATATGCACAAGGTCAATTGAAGCATTCTTTATTGCAGTTGTTACTACATCATAAAGCGTTTCTTTTTGTGGAGTTGCACTATTGTCAATAAACTTCATAGCCGAATCTTTTTTCAGCAATTCCATTAATGTTTGCGATTCGGGCCAGTTAGCGGCAGGAGTAACAGCAGTTACATCATCTCTCCATATTTCTACTTCAAGACTATCCCACCATGTTTGAAAAATTGTTTGGCCAATGGAGTTTGGAGTTGACTGCAAATCCCAGTTCCTTACCAGGTTAACATATTTTTTTCCATTCACATCCAGTTCATTTTCCCGTACATAGCTCAGCAGAATTGTCCTTGCATCTTCAGCAAATACATTAAAATAATCGTACTGCAGTTTCATCATATCATCAACAGTAATATCATTCATTTCCTTTAACCTGTTTACAATTCTGATTCCTCTTGGAGTGATATAATTGCCCGGAATAAAATACGGATAAGTGGAATCGGCAGGACGTTCATTTGCACTGTGCAAGAAACCAAGTGCAGGATTTTTGCTGTGCGGGTTTTCCGCTTGCGGAATAAATCCCTGCCACATATAACTGCTGTCTGCACCAGGCATTGCAAACAAGCCCTGCCCATCCCATCGGGCCGGAAACTTTCCCTGTTGCCAGATAGCAATATCACCGGCTTTTGAAGCAAATACGAAATTCTGACCAGGACAATTAAATGTGCTGATCGCATTTTCATATTCGGCATAGTTATCTGCATGGTTTAACCTGTAAATGGCTCCTCCTTCATTACTCGGATCATGCGCCACCCATCGTACAGCAAAGTTTTTTTGATGCGATAGATCATTTGAAAAACTTTCATCAAACATTACCGGACCAAAAACAGTGTAAGCAACTGTATCCAGTACATCAGCCCCCCCTTTTACTTTTATCTTTTCAATACGTTGTTCTGCTTTAACCCAGTTGTTGTTAAACCAATATTCCTGTTTTGTATTGTCTTTAAACCGTATTTCATAATAATCCTTCACATCACGCTGTGCATTGGTTACTCCCCAGGCAATACTGTCGTTAAATCCAATAATTACAAATGGAGCTCCCGGTAAAGAAACGCCATAAACACTGTTGCCGGGTGTTGTTAATTGTATCTCGTACCAGATAGATGGGAATGAAAGCTCAAGGTGAGGATCATTACATAAAACAGGGCTTCCGCTTTTTGTTTTAGATCCGGCTACCACCCAGTTGTTACTGCCGTTGTTTTTATCAGGCTTTGAAACTTCTGTATATGTAACGGTATCTTTTTTTGAAAAATAAAGTGAATCGGCGGTTACGGGCATTACCGGCACAATACCCGGATTTTCGAAAACCGATCCTTTGGGAACTATTGGCTCCAGCGAATCATTCACCTGCGGGTAAATCATTTTAAATTCATCAGCAATAAATAAATTCTTTGCGTTTGTATTCAGCAAATCATTTTCTGTACCTGACGAAAGCATTTTCGCCATCATTTTTAATAACAATGCTGTTTTCAGGTTTGTCCATTCCCGGGGAGAATCATTCAAAAGTTTATACTCAAGCGGCAAGGTACTTTCTGTAAGTGTGCTGATATAAGCATTAACGCCTTCAGCATAAGAAGTAAAAGCAAGCAACGTTTGAGTATCCTTTTTAATTTCTTCCAATGCACGTTCAGCAGCGTACATCATTCCGAGCCTGCGTTGTTCCTTATCATATTGAACTGCCTTTTCACCAACAATGGCACTTACATTTCCTGCAGCAGCTTCTGTTTGAAAATCCATCTGCCACAGCCTGAATTTTGCATGCAGAAATCCCTGAACAAAATACAGGTCTGCATCATTACCGGCAAACACATGTGGCACCAGCCGTTCATCAAAATAAACGCTGGCAGCATCTTTCAAACCGGGAAAGTTCAACGTTTCACTATAACTCTTGTTGTCCGGCTCTGCATTTTGCCAAAACCCATGCTGTGGACTGAGAAATTTGCCAACAGGAGGCAACGGACCGATTTTGGTGTTAAGGGCCACTGCAATACCGGCAGCAACAACTGATGATAAAATGAAAGGTAACAATCGCATAAGTAATATTAATTGGGGGAAATTAAGCAAAATTGCGGATTGGCATTCATTCATCACAATTTTAAAAAATACCCGCTTTATACCCTGAACGTGGTATTGTTATACTGTAAAAAGTTTGGTCAATTTGTAAAGTCAATCCGTTAGCATTAACAATTAAACCTTTGGTATTGTTTCCGAACAACATGTGTAACCGGTGATGTGAAGAATCTCCTCAACAAAAGGACACTCGTTTCAAAGTGTCCTTTTATTTTTGTACAATGCAGGAAGAAACAATTGATGTAAAAAATATTCTTGGTCTTCAGCTCCCTACCGATCCCAGGTGGGTTGATCTTACTGAATTATCACTGGAAGAAATTCTGACCGACCATGCTTACTGCGAGCAGAAAGCTGCCACCACCTGCATTTCAATTATTCAACGGCACAGCCAGTATGAAAAACTGATTACAGAAGTGGCACCCATTGTATCTGAAGAATGGTCGCATTTCAGAATGGTTTTGAAAGAACTGCATCGAAGGGGACTGAAGCTGGGCAAGCAGCGTAAAGATGCGTATGTAAATGAACTGATGAATTTCAAACAGAAAGGTGGTCATCCCGATGATCGTTTTCTTGATGATTTACTGATTATGGCACTCATTGAAGCAAGAAGCTGTGAACGCTTTAAACGGCTAAGTGAAGGACTTAACGATACCTATCTCAGGAAATTTTACCGCAAGTTTATGGAAAGTGAAGCTGGTCATTATACGTTCTTTATTACAATGGCTGAATATTATCTGCCTAAAACAAAAGTGCGTAAACGCTGGAAAGAATGGCTGCAGTTTGAAAAAGAACTGATGCACCGGATGGAAGTTAGAGGCGACAGAATACACTAAACAAATAAAAAAAGGCGATACATTTCTGTATCACCTTGCTATAAGGGAAGAGATCAATATCATAGGGGTTCATTTCAGATTAGAAACGGCCATAACATAGTTTTCGTGGTAGCTGGTTTTGAATGACGGCTTTAATAAGCGGCATTTTTTATAAAGACCTGTTTTTTTAAAGAAGGTTTAATCAATGATGAAAAAAATCATCTTACATTCACCTCTCATTTCACACTCACTTGTCAATTATGCTTAACAGAAGAAATTTTATCCAGCTTGCAGGACTTTCATCTGCATTATTATCCGTAAAAAATATCAGCGCCGGCCCTGCAGTAAGTAAAGGACCAATTGTTCTTTCCACCTGGGCGCAAAATATAAATGCCAACAAAGCAGCCTGGGAAATTTTACGTAAAGGAGGCAAGGCTTTAGATGCAGTTGAAGCGGGAGTAATGGTTCCCGAAGCAGATCCGCATGATGTAAGCGTTGGTTACGGAGGTTTACCCGACCGTGATGGAAAGGTAACTCTGGATGCCTGTGTTATGAACGAAAAAGGGCAATGCGGAGCTGTGATGGCACTTGAACATATTATGCATCCCATACAGGTTGCACGATTGGTAATGGAACAAACACCACATGTGCAATTGGTTGGCGAAGGTGCTTTGCAGTTTGCATTAAGCAAAGGATTTAAAATGGAAAACCTGTTGACTCCTGAAAGCGAAAGAGCCTGGAAAGAGTGGTTGAAGACCTCGAAATATGATCCGCTCACTATTCCCAAGATATTGGAAAAAAATAACAACGAACCTGAACCATACCCATGGCCGGTTGCTATGCTTAACCACGATACAATTGGTATGATTGCACTGGATGCAGAAGGTAACCTGAGCGGAGCATGTACAACAAGTGGCATGGCTTACAAAATGCGTGGACGTGTTGGCGATTCCCCCATAATAGGCGCCGGTTTATTTGTTGATAATGAAGTGGGCGCAGCCACTGCTACAGGAGTAGGTGAAGAAATGGTGAAAATTTGTGGTGCACATACTGTGGTAGAAATGATGCGGCAGGGCAAGAGCCCCGAGGCAGCCTGTAAAGAAGCGGTAAGAAGGATTGTAAAAAATAATGGTGTAAATGCAAAAAATGTGCAGGCTGGTTTTATTGCACTGAATAAAAAAGGAGAATACGGCGGCTATTCTGTAATGCAGAAATTTACAATGGCTATAAGAAACGAAAAGAAAGAAGGTAGTATTACTACTCAAAGCTGGTTTAAAGTCTGATATAAATCTTAAAATTATCAGGCAATTAATACCACCTGGTATTGATAATATTCATTGCAGCTCAGCTATCGTGTGCCTGAATAAAAAATAAATTATCGATGAATTACAAATTAGAAGTGATTGCTTTTGATCTTGAAAGTTGTTCTGTTATTCAGCAGTGTGGCGCTAACCGCTTAGAGTTGTGTGACAATCCGGCTGACGGTGGCACTACCCCATCCTTTGGTTTTTTAAAAAAAGCAAGAGAACTTGTTTCAATTGATTTGTATGCAATGATCAGACCAAGAGGTGGTGATTTTTTATTCAGCGATGATGAATTTACAGCTATGAAAGCCGATGTGCTACGCTGCAAAGAAGTTGGTTGCGATGGTGTGGTGATTGGCATGCTGAATGCTGATGGCACTGTTGATAAGAAAAGAAATGCCGAATTGATTGAACTGGCTTATCCTCTTGGTGTAACATTTCACCGAGCATTCGACAGAACAAGAGATGCATTTGAAGCGCTTGAAACAGTTATTGAAATTGGTTGCGAACGAATACTTACATCGGGCTTAACACCCAATGTTACAGAAGGCGCTGCTATGCTTACGCAATTGGTAAAAGCAGCAGACAACCGTTTGATTATTATGCCCGGCAGTGGTGTACGAAGCAACAATATCACATCACTTGCAAAACAAACTGGTGCAGTTGAATTTCATACATCGGCAAGAACAACATTGCATTCAAAGATGACTTATATCAATCAGCAAATGAAAGAAGAATTAAACACAGTAATTGCTGATGCAGACGAAATCAGGAAAACATTAAATGAACTGGCTGCAATTAAGACTGCATGAACCTGCGTGAAGAAATATTAGCAGAACATTCAAAAACACAAACCAATAAAATTATTGCATGGGTTGGCAGTTCGCAAAAAAGATTTGATGAACTCGTCAACCTTTTTTTAAATGATGAATACCGTGTTACACAACGTGCAGGCTGGCCGCTGAGCTATATTGCTGCAGCACATCCACAGCTTGTAAAAAAACACATGCAGGTTTTAGTTGAAACACTGCACAAAGAAAAAATTCACAATGCAGTCAAGAGAAACATCGTTCGTTTTTTGCAGGAAGTTCCGATACCGGAAAACTTACACGGCGAAGTAATGGACATCTGTTTCAGTTTTGTTACCGATGTTAATGAGGCGATTGCAGTAAAAGCATTTTCATTATCCATTCTTGAAAAGCTGGCAAAAATTTATCCTGAAATCAATCACGAACTGCTGGTGGTTATTGAAGAACGATGGGATTATGAAACTGCAGCTTTTCATTCAAGAGCAAGAAAAATTATAAAGAAGATCAACAAATCAACAGCCAGCAAACTCTGATCGCTACCTGATCAAAACAAAATTTCCTTTTCGCTCAACGGCTTTCTTTGTGTCTTTATCAATGTAAGTTAAGCGCCAAACATAAGTGGTTGATTCCTGGTCAATGCCTTTGTATTTTCCATCCCACTGATCAAGCCAGTTGTTACTTTCAAAAATCATCTGTCCCCACCGGTTATAAATTCTGAATATAAAATTATCAGCCTTTACTGCATTCATCGGTCCGAACAAATCATTCAGCCCATCGCCATTGGGTGTAAATGCTGTGGGCACATCAATACGGCAGGTTTTTACAATAGTAATTACTTTCTGGTATGTATTGGTACATCCAAGATCGTTGGTTATTGTGTGAGTAATGGTGTATTTAGCATCTGTAAACGTTGAGGGAAATATATGCGATTGAGGTTGCTCGTCGGTGCTTGTTTGTCCGTCTCCAAAACTCCAGAAATAGGTTAGTGGCCTTTCGCTTGAATCCAGACCTGTCATATAAACCGGCTCGTTAGGACAATTAAATGTATCAATTTCAAAATGAGCCTTCAGGTAATTATCAAGATAAATATTTTTTGAAACAGTGTCTTTGCAAAAACCATTCGACACAATCAGTGCAGTTGTTTTTTGTCCGAAAGTTTTATAAATCACTTCTTCTGCCTGGCTGGTAGCACCCCCTCCCGATCCAAAATCCCATTGCCAGCTGTTAACTGCATTCCCTCCGGGATGATTATAAATAATTGTATCAGTTATACATCCATAATACAGGCTATAATTAAAATCTGCATTCACAGTATCCTGCACAGAAAATGAAATCATAGATGGAGGAGTCATTTGATTGCATTCATCAATAATTGTATTTCCATCAAAGCCCGGTCTTAATGAAACTGTAAATGTTCCGGCATTTTGCAATGGCTGGGAAAAAGAGATGATAATATCAGAAGTGAGCCCATTACTATTACAATTTCCCTTAGCTGCCGTTATTGCAACCGGGTATGAACCGCTTATTGAAAAATCACTTCCTGCCGGATCAATTGAACTGCATTTGATTGGCTTTGAAAATACAAACCTTACTGATCCAGGTGAGCACTGCAGCGGAGCAATGCTATCTAATTTTGTAGGCTGTAAAGCATAAATTGTAAAATTTACCGCATCAGTAGTAAGAATAGCTCTGTCGCAAAGATCTAGAATCGTATTGCCGTCACTTCCAGTTTTTAGTTGCAGGGAATAATTTCCAGGTGGTAATGGCTGCGATAAAGTAATTACCACAGAATCTGTTTCAAAACTGCTGTTGCAGCCAATTGGTCTCGCACCGGTAGCAACAATACTTCCATTACTGAATGCTGCGAAATCACTTCCGTTAGTTGCAATAGTGGAACATTTCATTTTTTTATTGAGCTTCAAACGCAGTTCATCACCACCACAATTTGGTTTTACCTGTTGAAGAGCAGGATCTTTAGGATCAGTAATAACTGCAGTACCTCCACCAAATGAAAGCTGATACCCTTTTTGCGAATTGGAAAAATTACTGATCATCAGCAGGTAAGTATGACCTGCAATAATGTTAGGAAGTTTGCTGTATTTTGGAGGATTAGAACTGCCATAAGAACCACACTCTATTAAAGAACCGGATCCCGACATTGTACCGGTTTCACCTTTTAATCCCGACCAGTTGGCCACAACAACAATATTTGTATTGGTGAATACATCATTAGGATTTAAACCTGTAATGTCCCACACTTGCCAGTCGTAATCATCATTTGCATCAATAGGATTAATCGTTAATCCCAATGTACCCGAAGAATAACAGGTGAATTTATACCAGAAAGGATTAACATCATAATATGTGTTCTGGCTGGCATTACAGCCGGGTACTTTTATTTCGCCATTCACACAACTGGGTACATTTGCCTGCGAAAAAACACTTGTACCACAAACAGGAAATGCAGTTGCTGGTGTTTGTCCCAGAGTAGTACATTGAGCGCTTGCTTCGTTGCTGGTTAAAAATAACATTGCAATGAACAGAATCCACAAATATTTTATGCCTGACTGATAATTCAATTTCTTTATTTGTTTTCGCAAAATAACAGTTATCACCCCGAAAGACAAACATTATCAAAAAAAACGTTGCCTGCAAAAAACCCCGGCCAAGGCCGGGGTTAAAGTATTTAAGAAGAAATGCTGAATTAAGCAATTTCAACATCAGCACCTGCTTCTTTCAGTTTAGCTGCGATATCTTCAGCTTCTGCTTTAGAAACACCTTCTTTAACAGGCTTAGGTGCACCATCAACTAATTCTTTTGCTTCTTTCAAACCTAAACCAGTTAAGTCTTTAACGATTTTAACTACGTTCAGTTTAGAAGCACCACCATTTTTCAGGATTACGTTGAATGAAGTTTTTTCTTCAACAGCGGCACCACCACCGTCACCACCAGCAGCAACTACTACTGCTGCAGCAGCTGGTTCAATACCGTAATCTGCTTTTAAAACGTCTGCTAATTCCTGTACTTCTTTTACTGTTAAGCTTACTAATGATTCAGCTAATGCTTTAATATCTGCCATTTTGTTTTAATTTTTACCGTCTTCACTGCTTTTAGTTTGCTCCGACGGCGGTTTAAAAAAATTGTTTTCCGTTTTATTTTAGACACATCCCGGCAGTGTAATATAGTTTAGAGAAATTATTTCTCAATTGTTATTCAGCTGCAGCAGTTTCTCCTTTTGTTTCAGCATTATGCAGCAATGCTGCAATAACACGTTTTGCAGGAGACTGGAGCAAACCAATAACTTCGCCAATAAGCTCGTTCTTTGTTTTGATTTGTGTTAACGCCTTTAGCTGGTTGTCGCCGGCATACACATCACCATTAATAAACGCAGCTTTTAATACTGGCTTTTCGCCATTGCTTGCCTTACGGAAGGAGCTGATGATTAAAGCTGGTTCTTTTGGATTTTCAGAGAAAAGTAATGCAGTTACATTATTCAGTGCATCGTAAACACCAGCGTAACGTTCAGCATCCAGAGATTCCAGCGCTTTTTTAATCAGCGTATTTTTTGCAACCTTCATTTCAACATTTTTGTCGAAACAGGCACGGCGCAATTTGGTTACTTGTTCTACAGTTAAAGATTCAGTATCTGTAATGTAGAAGTTATTGTATTGACTGAACTTGCCTTTCAGCACTTCAATCACTTCATTTTTTTGATCTTTCGTCATGATTTTAGTTTTAATAACCCTGAAAGGATTAGTTCATGAATGATTTTGTGTCAACAGCAATAGCAGGGCTCATTGAGCTTGCTATATAAATGCTCTTCAGGTAAGTTCCTTTTGCAGTGGAAGGTTTTGCCTTGATGATTGCATTTAAGAATTCAGCGGTATTTGCAGCCAGTTTTTCAGGAGCAAAACTTACACGGCCAATTGAAGCGTGAATGATACCAGCCTTATCAACTTTAAATGCAATTTTACCGCCTTTCACTTCATTTACAGCAGCAGCAACATCATTTGTAACTGTTCCTGTTTTAGGGTTTGGCATCAGGTTACGTGGACCTAATATTTTACCCAGCTTACCAATCTTAGGCATTACTGCCGGAGTAGCGATGATTACATCAATATCTGTCCAGCCACCTTCGATTTTAGTAATGAATTCATCCAAACCTACATGATCAGCACCTGCTGCTTTTGCATCAGCTTCTTTATCAGGAGTGCAGAGTACCAAAACTTTTTTTGTTTTACCGGTACCATGAGGTAATGTTACTGTTCCACGAATTGCCTGGTCGGCTTTTTTAGGATCAACACCTAAACGAACGTGAACGTCTACTGAACTGTCAAATTTTGTACAGTTGATTTCTTTAACGAGTGCAGAAGCATCTTTAAGGGAATAAATTTTATTATTATCCACCTTTGCTTGTGCTGCTTTTCTTTTTTTGGTCAATGCCATGATTAAAAAAATTTAAGGTGAATAATTAGTTTTCCCAAGGAGCTTTTCCGTCAACAGTTAAACCCATACTGCGTGCGGTACCAGCAACCATGCTCATAGCGCTTTCAAGCGTAAAGCAGTTGAGGTCGGGCATTTTGTCTTTTGCAATTGCTTCAATCTGAGCCCAGGTTACTTTACCAACCTTTGCACGGTTAGATTCTTTTGAACCCTTCTGGATTTTTGCTGCTTCCATTAACTGGATAGAAGCCGGGGCTGTTTTGATAACAAAGTCGAAAGACTTGTCGCTGTAAACGGTGATTAATACGGGAAGTACTTTTCCCATTTTGTCTTGAGTTCTTGCATTGAACTGCTTGCAGAACTCCATGATGTTAAGACCCTTTGAACCAAGGGCCGGACCTACAGGAGGCGCAGGATTTGCCTGTCCGCCTTTTACCTGCAGTTTCACAAATCCTGTGATTTCTTTTGCCATTGTAAAAGTTTTTTGGTGATAACGTTGTACCATTTGGCACAACTCCCAAACAATAAAATTCTGAAAGAACTTTTTGGGATGGCAAAGGTAGGGCTGATTTCCTTACCTGCAAAGGATTTGAAGGATTATTTTGACATTAAACACAATCTTTTCAGTCAATGAAACATCTGCCAAAAACAGCAGTTTAAAAATTGCAGTTATATTTTTTTACTGACTGAATAATTTGGTTTAATTTTTCATTCAGATTCATCTTTTCATAAAACCCATTTCATTATTATGGCAAAAGCAAAGAAAAAAGCAGCCAAAAAACCTGCTAAAAAGGTCGCTAAAAAAGTGATCAGGAAAAAAGTAGCTAAAAAAGCCCCGGCCAAGAAAAAGGCAGCAAAAAAAGCCGTTAAGAAAGTAGCTAAAAAAGCCGCAAAAAAAGTGGTAAAAAAAGCTGCTAAAAAAGCTATTAAAAAAGTAGTTAAGAAAGCTGCCAAAAAAGCTCCGGCAAAAAAGAAAGTAGTAAAAAAAGCTGCTCCTAAAAAACCAGCTGTTAAGAAAGCTGCTCCCAAAAAAGCTGCCGCAAAGAAAGCCGCTCCAAAGAAAAAAGCTGCGCCCAAAGCTAAAAAAACTGTAACCCCTGCACCTGCTCCCACACCAGTACAGGCAGAATTACCATTAGCTGAAACTCCTGTTACTCCTTCAACAGAAGCTCCCGCAGAAAGCCAGGCATAATTCTTTTTCTGTATAAACAAAAAGTCCTTAACCGAACAGCTAAGGACTTTTTTTAATTGTAAAAAGGAGTATTATGAAATTTTTTCAACCTGCATATAATTCAGCTCAACAGGAGTAGCCCGGCCAAATACCTTTACAGCTACTTTTAATTTTTTCTTCTCATCATTCACTTCTTCAATAACGCCGTTAAAATCATTGAATGGCCCATCAATAATTTTAATTGTTTCGCCCACAATGAAAGGCTCACCCATAACCATACTCGTAGAGTCTGCCATTTCATCTACTTTGCCAAGCATTTTATTTACCTCAGCCTTACGAAGTGCAATTGGATTTTCTTTTCCAAGAAAATGGATAACGTTGCTGGTGTTGCTGATGGTTTCACGGATATCATCACTCATTTTTCCATTTTCCACTTCAATCATTACATAACCGGGGTAAAAGTTGCGTTCTCTTACAACTTTCTTACCATTTGCAACTTTGTAAACCTTTTCAACAGGAAGAAATACCTGTTTCACAACTGTATCCCAACCATTTCTGGTAATTTCTTTATCGAGATACTCCTTTACTTTCTTCTCTTTGCCGCTCACGACCCGAAGCACATACCATTTACTGGTTTCCACATTGGCAGTTTCAGACATAGATTATGATTTGAAGAATGAATAAAAGAATTGAAGAGATTTGGCAATACCTAAATCCATTACCCAAATTACTGCAGTAATGATAAGTGTGGCAACTAATACAATCATAGTTGATTGCTGAAGCTGCTGCCAGGTTGGCCATGTTACCTTTTCAAGTAACTCTCTGTATGAATCTTTGAAGTAAGCTGTTACCTTATTCATAACTTTTTGTTTGACTAATTACAAATTGAAAAAAGTATTTTTCAATTTTTCAACTTATTGCAGTTGATTTAAAAACCTGCACGGGCACTAGGATTCGAACCCAGATCAAAGGTTTTGGAGACCCGTATGCTACCGTTGCACCATGCCCGTGTATATAATCCTTTGTAACAAAGGAAAGCGTTCTAAAGAACTATTTAAAGAGCAAAGTACCTAAGGCTTAAAACCAAAGGTACTTTGCTTTTATTTTAAGCTTCCATAGTTCCTCTTTGCAGAGGTATTTGGGGCTTTCTTATTTTAAGATTTCAGTTACCTGACCGGCACCTACTGTACGACCACCTTCACGAATCGCAAACTTCAAACCTTTTTCCATTGCAATTGGCTGAATAAGTGTAACAGTAAGATTGATGTTATCACCAGGCATAACCATTTCAGTTCCTTCTGGTAAGCTAACTTCACCAGTTACGTCAGTTGTACGGAAGTAGAACTGAGGACGGTATTTCTGGAAGAAAGGAGTGTGACGACCACCTTCCTCTTTGCTCAATACGTAAACTTCACCTTTAAACTCAGTATGAGGAGTGATAGATTTAGGAGCAACGATAACCATACCACGGCGGATATCTTTCTTTTCAATACCACGTAACAACAAACCTGCGTTATCACCAGCTTCACCCTGATCAAGTAATTTCTTGAACATTTCAACACCAGTAACAGTAGAGTTCAGTGATTGTTCCATCAAACCAACGATTTCAACAGGCTCACCTACTTTAATTCTACCGCGCTCGATACGACCAGTAGCAACTGTACCACGACCAGTGATTGAGAACACGTCTTCAACACTCATCAGGAACGGCATATCAACCGGACGGGGAGGAAGAGGAATGTAAGTATCAACTGCTTCCATCAGTTCTTCAACTTTTTTCACCCACTTTTCTTCACCAGCTAATGCTCCTGTTGCAGAACCCTGTACAATTGGAGTATTGTCACCATCAAAGCCATAAGAGCTTAACAGTTCACGGATTTCCATTTCTACCAGTTCAAGCAATTCAGCATCATCAACTAAATCAACTTTATTCATAAACACAACAATTTTAGGTACACCTACCTGGCGTGCCAAAAGGATGTGTTCTTTTGTTTGAGGCATAGGACCATCAGTTGCAGCTACTACGAGGATAGCACCATCCATCTGAGCAGCACCAGTGATCATGTTTTTAACATAGTCAGCGTGACCTGGACAGTCTACGTGAGCGTAGTGGCGGTTTGCTGTTTGATATTCTACGTGTGCTGTATTGATAGTGATACCACGTTCCTTTTCTTCGGGTGCACCATCAATTTCATCATATTTTTTTGCCTGCGCCAATCCTTTTTTTGCAAGAATTTCGGTAATGGCAGCAGTCAAAGTTGTTTTACCGTGGTCAACGTGACCAATTGTACCAACGTTTACGTGGGGTTTCTCCCGCTTAAAGGTCTCTTTAGACATCTTATTTGTTTTAAATTGTGTTTACAAAAAATCAACCATTTATGTTACCGGCAACAATGCATATTTCAGCACTGGTTGCGTCGCACACTTCAACTTCCTGTTCTCTGATCTTTCTTGTAAAAATCAGAGCCGTTGATGAGAATTGAACTCACGACCTCTTCCTTACCAAGGAAGTGCTCTACCACTGAGCTACAACGGCTGGTAGAGTTTTAGTGAAATAATTCACATCAACTTATATAAAGAACTGTGAGCGGAAGACGAGGCTCGAACTCGCCACCTATAGCTTGGAAGGCTATCGCTCTACCAAATGAGCTACTTCCGCTTGTTTTCAGAATTTGTGGGCAGTGGTGGATTCGAACCACCGAAGTCGAAAGACAGCGGATTTACAGTCCGCCCCATTTGGCCGCTCTGGAAACTGCCCTAACTGAGCCACTTGTCGGACTCGAACCAACGACCTGCTGATTACAAATCAGCTGCTCTACCAACTGAGCTAAAGTGGCATTTCTGTTTTATCCTGAACCATTATTGAACTATTTGCCTTTGCAATTATTAAAAATCCGGCTCAGTATAAAACCATATTTTAAAGAACTCTAAATGCACATACGTATGCACCCCCGTTTTTTGGGAAGGCAAAGGTAAAGGAAAACAGTAAATGGAAAAATTTTTAATGAAGAAAATTTCTGATGTGGATAGAAGTTGAATAACTACAAAAAAAATCCCTCCGTTTTGGAGGGATGAAACGATTATGAATCGTATTGTTTTTCTTTTTTTCTTTTAAGTTGTGAGATGAGTGATTCCATAGCTTCGTCAAAGGATTGTTCAAATGACTTGGATGTCTGTTTTACGAATAGCTGCTGCCTTGGCACATGAACTTTGATTTCGGCTACCTTGTCTTTAATGTTGTGAACTACATTGTCCAATTTCAGAAATACATCAACCTGCATGATCCTGTCGTGGAAATTGTAAAGTTTTTGTACTCTCTGTTTTACATACTCGATCAGTTTTGCATCAGCGTCAAAACGTACAGTTTGGATCTTCACGTTCATAGTGTTCCAATTTTTTGTTGGTTAAGAAAAATGTGAAAGAACTGGTTTTTCATTTTGGGTAACGTATTTTCCAGTCAAAATCAAGTTACGTAAGTAATGTGGTTTTTCAAAATTTTTGTACCCCGTAATTAATACATTTTAACAGGTGTTTTTCAGCAGAAAACCTTACTTATAAAAAACAGACTTGTTCTGATTTATAAAAGAAACCAGCTATGCTTTGGGATGAGCTTTTTTGTACACATCTTTCAACTTCTCTATTGAGTTATGAGTATATATCTGCGTTGCAGCCAGACTGCTGTGCCCCAATAATTCTTTTACTGCATTTAAAGGTGCCCCATTATTCATTAAATGGGTTGCAAAAGTATGCCGAAGTACATGTGGACTCTTTTTATCAATAGTTGTAATAAGAGATAGATATTTTTTAACAATCAACTGAACATATTTAGGATAAAGCTTTTTGCCTTTACTGTTTACCAGTAAATACTCCCTGCCTTCCCCGGAAAAAAGCCGTTTCTTTTCTGTAAGAAAATCTTCTAAATGTTGCTTAACCTCGCCAGTTAAAGGAATCAGCCTTTCTTTATTCCCTTTGCCAAGTATTTTGAGATTGCTTTTATAAAGATCTATCTGGGATTCTTTTATCGATATCAACTCACTTAAACGCATTCCTGAACTATAGAGCAGCTCAATCAGCATTTTGTTCATGAGCCCCTCCCATGTATCAGGAAACTCAACATAACTAAACAATGTTATAATGTCTTTTTGCTCTACATATACAGGCAGCCGCTTGTTTTGTTTGGGTGAAGTGATAGTGGTCATAGGTGACACTTCAATTACCTCCTGCCGTAACTGGTACTTAAAAAACGATTTGAGAGATGAAATGCGCCTGTTTATGCTCTTGGATGAAAGCCCCTTTTCCTTTTGCTCAGCAAGCCATGTTCTTACATAAGCAGGTTTTATGCTTGCCAATTCCACCTCCCCGAAATTTATCTGCAGGTAATCAAAAAAAGAAATCAAATCATCCTGGTAAGAGCGTAATGTGAGAGGAGAATATCTTTTTTCAAATTTGAGATATTCAAGAAAGGAACTGAGTTCGTGGCGGCTGTTGTTGTACATAAATACAGATAGCCGTAAAGTTACAAAAAACCTTACGGCTATCAGCTATAGTTAACTGAAGAATTACTTTACTTCAATTTTGCCACTTGCAATTTGCTGCTTATAGACTGCTTTTAAAACTTCACCTCTGCGTTTTACAGAAGGCTTAGTGAATGACTGACGCTCACGCAACTGAAGAAGAACTTTGCTTTTTTCAAATTTCTTTTTGTACTTTTTGAGTGCTTTGTCAATGTTTTCGCAATCTTTTGAATCAATTATCAGCATAATATATACCTCCTTTAAGGAATTTTGAGGCGCAAAGATAAGGGGAATATGTAATTTAAGGATTTTTAAATGGCATTTTTTTGCAAATTTGTGTAATGTTTACAGGAATTATAGAAACTACGGGAAAAATATTGGCAATCAGCGAATCAGGAACAAATAAAACGTTTTGGATAAGCTCGCCTGTTTCGGGAGATTTAAAGCCAGACCAAAGTGTTGCGCATAACGGCGTATGCCTTACAGTTGAAGAAATAAAAAATGAACAACACAGAGTTACGGCTGTTAAAGAAACCCTTGAAAAGTCGAATCTTGGTGGATTAAAGGTTGGGGATGATTTAAATATTGAAAGATGTCTTCCATTTAATGGACGGCTGGACGGGCATTTGGTACAGGGGCATGTTGATGCAACAGGAGTTTGCCATTCAGTAACTGAACAAAACGGCAGCTGGCTTTTTACCTTTCAATACCCCGGAGAACAGGCTCATCTGATAGTAGAGAAAGGATCCATCTCTCTGAATGGTATCAGCCTTACGGTTTTTAATGTAACAAGGAGTGAATTCAGTGTTGCAATTATTCCTTATACGTTTGAACATACCAATATGAAGCATATTGTAAAAAACTCAGTTGTAAATCTTGAGTTTGATATAATTGGGAAATACGTGCAAAAGGGAATAGAAGTGTACAGAAACAGTTCAGCGGCATAAATTTTTAAATGCTATTGTTACTGACCCCTACACCGATTCAACAACAATTAATACACCTTGTATATGCCATTCGTTTCTGTAGTAATACCGGTTTTTAATGAGGCCGAAAATATATATCCGATTTTTCACGAAATAAAAAAGTTTATACCCGGCGATTTCGAAATTATTTTCGTTGATGACGGGAGTACAGACACTACTCTACCTGAGATTCAAAGCTTAACAGAAGAAGATGAAAGAGCAAAATGTATTTCGTTTAGCAGAAATTTCGGTCATCAAAATGCTTTAATGGCAGGCATGGATTATGCAACCGGTGATTTTATTATTACTATGGATGGAGATTTGCAGCATCCACCTTCCCTGCTGCCCCGTATTTTAGAAAAACTAAACGAAGGCTATGATTTGGTTGCAACAAAAAGAACCAAAACAGATGATTCCAATTGGGCTAAAAGTTTATTAACAAGGTTTTTCTATTACGTTATTAATCTTATATCCGATGTGCCAATAGAAGCAAACGTTTCTGATTACAGAGGATTTAACAGAAAAGTGTTAGAAGCAATTCTGAAATTTGAAGAACGGGATCTTTTTCTCCGTGGTCTTTTTAGCTGGATCGGGTTTAAAAAAACGTCAGTATCATTTGAAGCGCCTGCAAGATTGTACGGCAAAAGCAAATACAGTTTTGCCAAAATGATAAAATTGGCACTTAAAGGAACAACCTCATTCAGCTTTAAACCCTTACGCATTTCATTATTAGCAGGCACTTTTGTTTCACTTATTTCTTTCTTTTTGCTGGCCATGGCTGTAATAGCTTATTTTCAGGGCAAAACCGTACCTGGCTGGGCATCTTTAATGACTGTTGTAACTTTTATGGGAGGTATTCAATTACTGGTAATAGGCTTAATGGGTGAATATATTGCCAGTCTTTTCCGTGAAAGTAAAAAAAGGCCACTTTATATCATTAATGAGAAAATAAACTTTGATTAAAAAGCATCCCAATCACCTGTTTGAATAAACCAATCATCTGTAAGTAATTGTTCATCCTCCTTTTTAAGAGGATTACCCCAAAATACCATTTTCTTTGGCTGCAGCCAGGCTGGCAATTGTACAAAACCGGTTTTCATTCCTTTGAATTGATCTTTTGTCATCAGTATTGTCACAATCAAACACCTGTTTTTAATAGCACTCTGACCAATAAAACGGTTAAGGTATTTTACTGCTTTTTCATTTACATAATGATACTCCATTATCAAAAGTACCTTTATGCCACCTCTTTTAACGATTCTTACAACTGCATTACCAAACACTTCTTCACCTTCACCATAAGAATAACATAAATATTCTGAACCCGGCTTCTGTAGATATCTCCAGTTCATATAATCTGATGAACGTAAAATCATTGCCCCATGTTGAGACGACAGACGATCAGCATATCTATCCTGATTTTCAAAAAAACGGGAAATTGAATTAGCTTTTGTGTAACCAATCCCTCTGAAAAGAGGCATAACAAAAAACTCTAAATTTTTTATATGTGAAAAACCTGCACGTTTTGCTCCTGAACGGTTATTATGATTTGGAAAACCATAAAGAAAATCTTTCCACCTGTTATTTTCCTTTAGTGCATTCATGCATTGATTAAAGAAAAACTTGCCCCTGTAACCGGGCAAAACTGCTACATCGCCGGCATTCCAAGCAGTCATAACCTCATTCCCCCTTACTATTCTTACGGGGAACATTGAAACGGATGCAACAATTTTGCCGTCTTCTTGAATAGTTGCTATTTGTGCTTTCCCATAAGGAGTATTATATTTCCACGAAAAATGCTCAACAGAAAACAAGTTCTCTGCTATTTTGTTTTCCTGAAGTAATTCACGAAATGCAACAGCCTGCATGCTGCAGAATTGCTCCCGATCAATTTCATCAAAAGTTACAACTGATATTTTTTCTTTATTCATCAAAAACTACTTCTCCATTATTGAATATTGCTGCTTTCTTTAAAGCCTTTGTACAATATCAAAAAGCAATAAAATTATTAGCAAAAATTATAGTCTTTCGTCCTCTTGGCAGTTTCAAATTCTACATCTCTCCATTTACTTGTAAAAAAAGCAGATGCTGATCTGGACGAAACAGATTCAACAACTTCTTCTTTTAGAACCCTTCCTGGGTGATAGATAATTTCTACTGATCCTAAACCTTTCAATTCAGCTTTTTGCAAAAAAGCACATACATTTTCCGGCTGCATATAACCAGAAAACAACACACCGGTAATCGTTTCACTTTTTTGCCTATGCACCAATTCTTTCGCATTAGTTCTAAAGAGCAAAAATTTAACTACGATCAGTTTGATTACATTTCTCCAGAACCAAAACCGGAAAAAATCAGCAAAACTTCCATAATGAAAAAACTCACCAGTAATTCGAAGGTGCTTGATTTCATACTTATCTGCCAATTTTAAAAATTCTTTATAATACAAAGGCATTAAGTGAATATGATTATGAGTATCAATTGCAAAAACTGCTCTCTCTCCCAACATCTCTTTAATTGACAGTATCTGCCGCTCCCATTCAGAATAAATCAAAGCGGATAACTTCTTTCGCACTCTTCTACCGCAACAAGTTGCCAAAAATGCTTTAAAAAAAGTCAGCTTAAATTTTCCGCCTGCATCGGCAATAGCTGTATTTACAGAAGTCGGACTTAAACATTTCCCGTCAGTTAGATTTAAATGGACTGAAATATTTGCTTCTTTATGAGGTAAAGCTTCAAGAGATTTTCTGATAATATCATAGCATTGTTCATTTGCAATAATGCTGAACCCATCAATATAGCCCTGCTCCCAACACTGAATTATCCGGGAAGTTGCATTTCTCGAAATTCCTGCATCATCTGCATGGCTGTAAATCTTCATCACAGTTACCTTTAAAGATTAAAATTACTTTCATAATCATTGCTGCAATTAAACAACTGAATATATATACTTTTACTAAATTAGCCCGATTTAGCTATTTTGCACCGAACATTTTCCGTTTGAAACTTTTTTTACGATACAAGCATTATTTTTTACTTGCATTAGCTGTCGTACTTATCTACTGGCCCGTTTCAACATTTGTGTTTGCACTTAAAAATGATGCGCTGACAAGCTATTTCCCGGCAAAGTATTTCATAGCTGAATCCATTCGCAATGGATATATACCGTGGTGGAATCCATTCATAAATTATGGATACCCGATGCATGCAGATATTTCAAGTACTTTCTGGAGTCCCATAACCTGGTTGTTTTCAATAACAACAGGTTATTCAATCTATACCATTCATCTTGAGTTTGTTTTTTATTGTATAGCTGCAGCAACAGGTATGTACAGGTTAAGCAAGCATCTTGTTCAGCAAAATAAAACCGCTTTTATAACTGCAATAAGTTATGCAGGCTCCGGAATTTTTATCGGACATGCACAACATACAAACTGGGTAAGTTCCATGGCAATTTTACCCTGGCTGTTTTTTTATTTCATAATAATTATCCATAACCCAACATTCAGAAATGCTGTTAAGCTAAGCTTAATAGCTTCGCTGTTTATTGTAACAGCGCATTCAAATTTCATTATCAGCTCGTTTTACCTCTTCGGGATTCTCAGTATTATTTTAGCGTTGAGAAATAAGGAAAACAGAAAAAAGATAACTTATGTATTATCTGCAACGCTTTTATTAATTATTTCACTGACAGCCGGATATATTTATTCTGTAGTTGAGTTAATGCCTTTTATTTTCCGTGGCTCCCCTTTATCATTTGCAGAAACAACAAGTCCTTTTTCTCTGCAATCAATGATTTCATTTCTTTTTCCGTTTTCTACTGTAACAGCATCAGAATCTTTTTTCACTACTGATGTAACAACAAGAAATGGCTATATGGGTTTGATATTTCTGGTATCCTGTATGACTATGGTTATACATTCAAAAAAATTTTATCAAAAACTTTTTTTAAGTGTTGGCCTTGTATTTTTTTTCCTGTCAACAGGTTCTTTTTTAACCCGGTTCTTTGTAGAAAATATTCCTCTGGGAGGATACATACGGATTACAGGCTTTTTCCGCCTTTATGCATTGTTTTTCTTTTTCCTTGCTGCAGGTTTTGTTACAAGGGACATTTTGAACAGAGCAATACCAGTAATCAAGATAAAATCAGTTCTCATTGTTCTTATACTCATTACGATTATAACTATTTTTTATTCGGGGAAATTTGCACTAACTCAAACATCGCTGTTAACAAGCACTCGCTTTCCCGCAGATGCAGCTGATTTAAAAAAATGGCTGACATCAATATCATCAAAAACAGCATTGTTTATTCAAAGCGTAATTCAATTGTTTTTCCTGGCATTCTTTTATTATTTCATTTTAAGGAAAAAAGAAACAGCCCTGATAATACTTTGTTGTATTGACATATTCATTTCTGCCAATATGAATATGCCTTATACTGTTGTTGGGCAGAAATCGGTAAAAGAAATCCAGTCGGTTTTGAATCAATCGCCCGATGGTTTTCCTGAGCCAACACTTAAACCTGTAAAAGAAAACCGGCAACCAGACTATGCAACTGACAAACTCATTGGAAACTGGAGTATGTACGGCAAAGAACAGGGAACTACAAAACAACAATTAACATACCCGATTTTTTTTGCAGACAATTACAATTACTTCCAAACAGGATTGAACGATGTTACCCAAAAAACTCCTTTTGTTTTATTTGCTGACAAGATTGAATACTACAAAGACTCAATCAGATTTTCAGATAATGACAGTGCGACCTGTTTTCTAAAAAAAGAAGTGCCATCTCAAACATCATTACGCATTATTACAAACAAAAACTCCGGCAGACAAATTGAAGTGAGGCATGTTACACCAAACAGCTACAATATGATTACACAAAGCACAGATGATGTGATGCTTATTTTAAAGCAAAATTTTTATCTTAACTGGACAGCAAAAATCGACGGAGTAAACACTGCTATATACCCTTGTAACTATACATTTATGGCAATAAAAATTCCTGCCGGAAAACACAAAATTGAATTTAGCTACTTGCCTAAGACAGCGAAATTCCTGGGATTGCTTAATGTATTATTTCTTATTCTGGCAATATCATACCTGCTTATAACGGGAGTAAAAAGAAAAAAAATTGCATAGCCTGCAAACAGTTGCCACTTATCTTGTCAACGAAATGATTGTTCAGGTTTCGGCCCACTATACACAATCGAATCTTTTAACAAAGGAAGTTTTGCATCCAGAAGACTCGAAAATAAAATCCTGAATTGATTAACATTGGTCATTCCATCATAAAAGTCAGCAGAAAAACCCGGTGGCATATAAACACAATTCAATGAATTGAATGACTCATCGCCATTTAATCCTTCGGCCAAAAATCTAGAACCGTGATCACTCATTAAAATTATTACAGACTCCCCTTTTGTTCCCGCCTTTATATGTTTAACAAGATTCAAAACAATATCGTTTGTATATCTTAAATACTGCAGATAAGTATTATTCTTTTCCGCTTGTGACAAATTTGCCCTGCGGAAATAGTCAACATTAACATTTCCCAAGCTATCCATAATAAAAGGAGGATGCGGCATCATAAGATGGGTATAACAAAAGACCGGCTCTTTTTTTTGCTTATCTACATCTTTAAGAACCTGTTCAATAGCAGTAAAATTATCCCTGCCAATATTTAACAGCATTCGTTTCATAACATTATCACTTCCAATTCTTCTGGCAATAAAAAGTGGCGTTAATTCTATAATGTCATCAAAAATTGTATTACTCACAATCAGAGTTGTATGAGTAGGAATAAACCGGGTGTTATATGTTTTGCCAGAAGCTTCAATTGGAAATGGAGAATAGTTTTTAATTTCAAAGCCTAGTTTCTTGAACATCGAAATAACCTGGTTATTCTTAATTTCAGACAACCACTTAACATATCCCTCTGTAGAATAAGGATTTTTCCACAGACTATCTCCAACATAATTACAACTGAAAAGTGAAGCAATAGAAGGTATAGTACTGTTATAGTTGCTGTGCGCATTCCTGACTATTCGAAATCCCTCAGATGAAAGCCCAGATAAAAATTTTTGGTTTGAAAAGTTGCTTTTTTCTAACGTTTCATTACCTGAATATTCATCAAGTACAATCAGATAAACGGATGGCATTTTCTTTTCAACAGCCTTAATGCTATTTAAAAAAAACAAATCCTTCTTAACCTGATTTTGTGTTCGTAAGGAATAAACAACACTCGTCATCAATTCAGCAAAAATCAGGATAATAAAGAGGGAATTGAAATACAAAGTAAGTTTCGTCCAGCCAGATTGCCTGCGTCTAATAACAAAGAATGCTAAGCAGATCAATCCCAAAACAATAAAAATACAAGCAGCACCATTTGAAACAATCCGTACTGTTTCAATAAGAAAGGAAGACAGGGTGCCATAAAAAAGAAAGAGCAAAAGGGAAAAAGTTGTAAAAACTCCAGCTTGTCTTTTGTCCCGCATAACTAAAACAGATACTCCGAAATAGACAATACTAAAAAGAATTAAAAGAAAGGTTGTTTGAAGAATATCATAAACAGTTACAAGATTTTTATACTCATTCCATTGATGCAAAATAAAAAAACTAATCAGCAACAAAAATCCATAATTGCTGTACAGATATTTTCTTTTCATTCATCATAATTTGCAATGCAATTTACCTTACAATAGGTTAATAAACATGGTGGTTAACGCATCAGATACATTTTTCCATAACCTTTATTGAAATATTGATCAGTATTGTCGCCTTCTGCTTTGTACTTATCAAGAGCTGCACCATTGTTATTAGTAATTACACGGTAGAGATAAATTCCGTTGGCCAGTTTATTTCCAAACTGATCTGTTCCGTCCCATTTATATTCGGTAATATTTCTTCCAATATGAAGCGGCCCAAGCTCACTTTTTGTAATTTCTCTTACAACTTTACCGGTGATTGTTAAAATCTGTATGCGCATATTTTGCGGCACTTCAGAACCTGTTAATGTAAATACAAATGCAGTTGAAGTAGTAAACGGATTGGGATAATTAAGCAAATTCGAAATCATTGGTTTGTTTATAACTTCAAATGCCACCTTATAATCAAGATTACCTGCTTTATTTCCACTATAATCAGTTCCTGAGACTGTAAGTTCGTATTCCCCATCCTGCGTAAAGAACGGTGTAATATCTATTGTGGCTGCATTTTCACCGCTTGCAAGATTTGCAGGAGTAAATCGTACACTGTCAGATTGTGGTTTATACTCTCTTGTAACATTATCAGGAAACCGGATACTTATTTTCATACCTGCCGTATCGCTTAATGCCAGGTATTTACTTTCATCTTTTAACTTTACAACAATATGAGGTTTGGATGAAACGATATCCCTGTTAAGTATATGTGTGCCATCGAATGTTACATCAAGCCACGGATTATAATTATCCGGCTTTACATAAAAACCTTTGTAGAGGAAATTATTAAACAAAATCTGTTCGGGTTGATCATTATCCGGATTCACCATCAAGTATAACGTATTGGCACCGGGTAAATCTTTGGTGTCAATTGTATAGGAAACAACAATTGAATCGCCTGCTACAAGCGGTCTTTTCTTTGGCGGCAAGTAAGTATGCGGCACATTATTCCGATCAGTGATAACCAATTTTAGTTTTAAACTATCAAATGCATTTTCGCTTACATTCCTGAATGCAACTGCGAAATCAATCTGTTCTCCTACATCAACTGTATCTTTCATCCTGAATGCCAGATTAGGCGCAATAGCTCCTTCAGGAAGGTAGCTGCCAAGAATACGCCAATAAGATAACTGATGCGGAGTAATATTCGCATGATCTGTATTGTTCATGCTCAATTTTATATAAGGGAATCCAGATGCCGAGATAAAATCAAGTAAAGTATCTCTTGCATTTGTAATAGTTGCAAGAGGCATAATTACACCGTCAGATGTTTTACCAATAATATCAACGCTTGTTACATCAGGGCTTGCCACTTCATTATCTTTTCCCTGCCAGATTAACTGCTTCCAATTTTTTGCCGGACCAAACCATGGAGATTCAATTTTTCCATTGTCATAATACGACGGAATTTCAACAACGCTTATCAGCCAATCTGTAAAATCGCCAACCTGTTGAACCGGAACAAACCCATTATCATCTTTTCTGTAAATGAAAAGCATGGGCTTTGTGCTCTTAAATGAGTCAATCAAATTAAAGCCTACACTTTTAAATTTATGGTATAATGAATTGCCCGAACCAAAAGCACTTGTATCTGATTTTAAAATATTTGCATCAATTAATGGATAACCGGCCACATTTGCCCCCTGGTTTGTTACAAAAACATAATCACCGGTTTGAATACTATCCATGAAATCCATTGCCCTTTTTCTGTAAGTCTGATCGTTATAATAAAACTCAAAGAACAGCCGTATGTTGTCAGCGCCGTTACAATTAGGTGCCGCACTTCTGTATTTTCCTTCCCCGTTAGGCAATGTTGTATTTTTCCATGGCTGAAGAGTTTTACTGTTAAATACATAAAACTGGAAAGTAAAATATTTACAGTTATACCTTTCCAGGTTCACTAAATTATATGCAATATCAATATCAGACCCGGTATGATACGGATACACGCCGGTTCTGATCTGGATTTTTGCAATTGTTGAATCATAAATAAATTTTCTGCTTGTCGAATCAAGTAATATCTGAGTATAGGTGCTTTGCTTGTGCTGATAATAATGTGATTGGTTAAACCCTGATTCTACACCAGGAATGTAAACGAAACTGAAATTATTCCAAACAATTTCAGTTGTTTCAGCCGGCTTTACACCCACTCTCCAGTAGTAAACAATACTATCATTGAATGCAAGCCCGGATGGTTTGAATGATATTGAGCCAGCAGATGAAGATAATGAATCAACCTTCTTAATTGGTGAATTGAATTTCGCAGTGGTATCTATTTCGAAATAGAACTTTCTGCTTGACCCAATTGGGTTTGCAGTAGAAGCATAAAAAGTTATGTCCTTCTTATTAACGATTGAAAAATTATACGGATATACCGGCCGCACTTCATCTTCAAAAATAAAAAACTCTTTAGTAACTGTATTATTCGTTTCGCATAATTCACTTGCTGTATTATCAGGATCAAGTTCAACTTTTATTTTATTTAACCCTTTATCAGTAAAGGCATTAATTGGCACCTCCATAACTATTGAATCTTTATAAGATACTGGTGCAATTTTCTTTTCAAAAATCATCTTTTTTGAACCATCGGGTATTTCTCTTGTAATTCTGATTTTTAATGAATCTTCTACTGATCTCCCTGCATTTAAAACACTAACCGACAGATTAAATTTATCCTCTGCAATGGAAATAAATTCAGGAGATACCTTTACCATTGCTTCATTAATTCCATAATCAGGTTTTTGTGTACTGTAAAATTTTATTGCTGGATCCCCATGCAAAGTGATCTGTTCCAGGTGCATTCTTACATAATAATCATCAAAAGAATATCTTTTAATCAATGAATCACAAACATTTTTCATAATCTCACCAAGCGATTTGCCGTATTCAACCCTTGCAACCTGGTTATAAAATTCTTCTGTATAAAGATTTAGATAATGCACAATTCCAAGATGAGTACTTGCAACAAATGCAATTGATCCCATTTGCGGGTTAAGCACCCATTTTTCACTAATAATTTTATTACCTGTTAACCGTGTTGCATCATACAGAAACAGGTTACCTGCCTGGCAACCGTTAACAACAAAAATCGGATACTTACCTATTGCAGGGTAGTTTGCAGGATCAGAAAGATTATATTCGAGTGTTGTAGGTGATGAATGCCCGAAATATGTAAGCAGTGAAAAACCCTCTCTGAATAAACGGCTGATGTTTTCACTAGCAATATTTTGTACAACTGCCACACCTGTCTTTTGTAAAGAATATACAGTTGCACCACACAATGTATCTTTTATAACCGCTGCATACTGGTTCAGATAATACATGATTTGTTCACCTACATAATCATTGGCACCGCCAATATGGATCACATTCTTTTTCCATAACTCATCTTCCATATTGCATGAGTTCGTATTATAATAAGATTCATATTGTTTTACTTTATCAAGATAGGCTTTAACCTCAGCGGGATCAACAACATTTAAGCGGCCAATCGGGAAAAAGGGAACAATAGATCTTTCTTCTGCAGCCATTGACATATCTGAGGCCGGATTACCCAACACCGGAACAAGATTCAGCTTTTCTACAGTCGGGTTTGATTCACTTGATCTGTAGCTATTATATATAACACCTTTTCCAATAATCAAACTATACTTTGGTTTGGTTGCAAAAGCGGCATTTGAAAAACGAAGGAAGTTCTTAATTGCATAAGCATTGTTCTTAATACCATAACCAAACTGATCAATGATATCCTGAATATTGTAAATTTTGGCATTAAAACCTCCGCCAACTGAACTGCTGCGGTAAAGCCTGTACTGTTCTACCTGGTTTACTCCGTTTGCATCAGAATACAATAAAGGATTTGAAATGATAATATAATCTCCCTGGTTAGCAGCTAATCCGTAATTGGTAAACGTACGTGTTTTAAACGACGAAACTGATTTTACATTTGAAGCATCTTCACTTACAAGTACAAGTTTTCTTGCGCTTGCTGAAGGTGGCAATACAACTCTTATTTGTGTTGGTGATACAACAGAAGCTGTAATCCGTAAGCCATTTGTAAGATCATACAAAACGGGTGGTTGTGAACCAAAGTTTGCATTATCAATTACAAGATTGGTTTCATTGCTGTTTGCCGGTAACTCAAACTGAAAATCAGACTGGCCACCGAAATTAAAAAGACGTGGATATGTTAATTCAAACATACCAATCACAATCCTGTCAGATGTTTCTGTAGAAGTATTTTTAAAACTTACTGCAGCACTGTTTGAACTGAGAAGAGATAAAGGAATGTTATTAGCCGAAGCATCAATTACTGAGTTGAAATAATTCATTTCAACTTCGGTTACCTGTGTATTATTAACCGAAACACGAACTGTTCTTGCATTTGTAGCCCTGCCCTCGCCAGAGAATTTCAAAAGAGCATTTGGCCCGGTTGGAGCTACATACAAATTGGAAAGCGTTGTGGTTAAAGTTGCTGATGGAGCAAATTCACTACTTGTATAACCTTCGCCACGATCAAATGAGGAAGAATAAACATTGCTGCCCACGTTTGATGCATATCCGTAATTCAGATTATTTTTATAGTAATTGCCTGCAGTATAAATAAAATAAGGTTCAGGCAATTGCGGTGTAGCAAGATTATTATTTGTTTGTACCAACCTGCTGTTAGCAGAAGCTGTAGTATTAACTGTTAAGAAATAAGCCGCAGTATCCGTAAAAATGCTCCACTTGTCATTAATCTGATAATCAGGATTAAGGTACATCCTCTTCTCCCACTTACCATCATTCGTTTCACCCCAAAATTCAATATAACCGTTTGAAGGTAAAGATCCGGCTGGTGACGATGTATAGATAGGCACTTGCTGACCGTTTCTCCATAACTGAAAGTGCGAAGCATCAGCGCCTGCTATACCCAGAGTTGTAAGTTGTGCCTGACTGATCCGATATACACCTGTAGCAGCAATACTAAACTTATGATAGGTTTTGCTGTAATCAATCCATTCGTTCATATATGTTTGCGTCTGTGCCGATGCAAAGGAGCATATGAATAAAATTGCTATGATTGGTAATCGCTTCATTTTATCAGTAATTTTTCTTCGGATTTTTATTAGATTTCAAAAGGTCGAGTCGTAAAGAGATGATATGAGTATATAAAGGATTCGATTGATTGGCAAGATTTGTAAAAGCATAATCAACATAAAAACTGTTGCCTAATTTAAACCCGGCTCCGGCTCCCGGTTGATAAATCCATACTTTCTTTTGATTGAGCGTATCTCCGTCTGCATAAGTTTTTTGGAAATTAAAGATGCCTCCCCTGAGAAAAAATGCATTTTTAATATTTAGTTCCAGTCCTAACTTGGGGTCGCCATTTACAACTTCAGAACTGAGAAGCGTATTCCGCTGGCCATCAAAAGTCAGATCAAGATTGGCTTCTGCTTTCAACTTAATTCCTTTTGAAATTCTGAAATCATATGCACCTCCTACAATTAACCTGGGGGCAGTTAATTCTGTTGATTTAACAGGGATTTCGTTATTCGTTAAAAACAGTACTTCCTTTTCTCTCTCAGTAAAACTAAACGACCAAGAATTGAAAGTAGTTGTAATGTCCTTCGCCATTGCACCAAAAGACCAGTTTTCTCCCTTCATCTGAATTCCTAAATCCAGTCCAAAACCCCATGCCTTGGCAAATGTTCCCACATTGCGGTGAATAACCTTCGCATTCATCCCGATGCTGATTAGTTTCTTATTTGTTTCTTTCAACTTCTGAGCTACTGACAATAAAAAAGCATAATCAGCAGAAGAAAAAGAGCGCAGATTGGCATAATTCACACTTCCATCGGGCTCAATAAGGTAAAGTGTATTGGGAATATCATCAACAGCAAACCGTAAAAAAGAAAAACCAATTGTACGCTTATTGTTTGCTACCGGTATAGCAAGGGCACCAAAATCATATTTACCTATTCCGGCAAAGTATTCGGCATGCATTAATGAAAGTGAAGGATCATTTTTGACTGCTGTAAGCCCGGCAGGGTTCCAATAACCAGCGGTGGCATCGCTTACTGAAGCTACTTGGGCACCTCCCATACCAAATGCACGGGAGCCTGCTCCAATGTTCATAAATTCATTCGAGTATATCCGTATTTGTCCTATACAGTTTACTGCTAAAACCAGGGCAACGGAAAGAAGAAAAGTGGATCGGGCTATCATCCGGTCAGTTTTCTGGTAAACAATTAGTTTTACAAAGAGGCTACTTTTATGTGTTTAGCTGCTTAGCAATACAAAATAAGCATATCTGGATGGCTTTGCAAACTCTATCTAAAAATGGCCAAATAAAAAACGCTGGTTTATAATGTTTATTGCCCGATTTTCGGTAGATGACTTTCTCTGCCCTACTTTTGCCGGAAATTTGGCTGATTAACAACGATGTGGTAGTTTAGAACAAAGTCATAATCAACATAAAAGTGAAATAATTGCATGAAAATGAACTTGATAGAAGAACTGAAATGGAGAGGTATGATTCAGGATATTATGCCTGGTACCGAAGAACAGCTTTTAAAAGAAGTTACAACCGGATATGTGGGATTTGATCCTACTGCCGATAGTTTGCATATTGGCCACCTTGTGCCTGTTTTGCTTCTGCGTCATCTGCAAAATTACGGACACAAGCCCATTGCTCTTGTTGGGGGTGCTACCGGAATGATTGGCGACCCCAGTGGCAAAAGTGAAGAAAGAAATTTGCTGGATGAAACAACCCTGGCTCACAACGTTCAGGCTATCAAAGACCAGCTTTCGCAATACATTGATTTTGCTGCGGGCAAACCTAATAGTGCCGAGCTGGTAAATAACTACGACTGGATGAAGGAATTTTCATTTATTGGCTTTCTCAGAGATATAGGCAAGCACATCACTGTCAATTATATGATGAGTAAAGACAGTGTAAAAAAGAGAATTGAGGGTGATGCCGGCATTAGCTACACCGAATTTGCATACCAACTTTTGCAGGGATACGACTTTTTGTGGCTTCACCAAAACCGCAACTGCAAACTGCAGATGGGCGGAAGCGACCAGTGGGGAAATATTGTAACCGGTACTGAACTGATCAGAAGAAAAGCAAGTGGCGAAGCATTTGCATTTACCTGCCCGCTGATTACAAAAGCAGATGGAGGAAAATTTGGTAAAACCGAATCTGGTACCGTATGGCTCAGTGCTTCACGCACAACAGCCTACCAGTTTTACCAGTTCTGGCTGAATGCGGGCGACGCTGATGCTGAAAAATGGATAAAAATTTTCACATTCATCAGCAAAGAAGAAATTGATGCATTGATTGATCAGCATAAACAAGATGCTTCAAAAGGCTTCTTCAAAAAAGGCTGGCCGAAGAAGTAACCAAATTTGTACATGGGGAAGCCGAACTGACAGCCGCAATAGAAACAACAGGAAAACTCTTTGCCAATCAAACAGCACCAGCCGAAAGCTTAAGTATTGATGACCTGGAAGGAATGGAAGGGGTAATCAAATTCGATTTTGATGCAGATAAAATCAATACCGGCACAGATGTGGTTTCTTTTTTGGCTGAAACAACAATTTTCCCCAGTAAAGGCGAAGCAAGAAAGACAGTACAGGGAGGAGGAGTTAGTATTAACAGGAAGAAAATTGATGCAATAGATATGAAAATTGATGCCACTCTTTTACTACATGGTAAATATTTGCTGGTGCAAAAAGGTAAAAAGAATTATTACCTGGTAAAAGTGGTTTAAAAAAAATTATGATTATGAGATATTTAATTTGGCTGATTTTTTAATCAGCCTTATTTTTGCAGCCCCTTCGGGGAGATTGGCCTATAGTATAATGGTAGTACGACAGATTTTGGTTCTGTTTGTCTTGGTTCGAATCCAGGTAGGCCAACAAAAGCCGCTCAACTGAGCGGCTTTTGTATTAAAAGAGATATACATTTTTCCAGGCTGGTTTCCCATTCAGGAACCTGAACACCATAAACTGTTTTGATCTTTTCTTTATTCAGTAAAGAATATTGAGGACGCTTTGCCGGGGTTGGATAAGCCGATGTCGGGATAGGATTAACCACACATTCGCTGCCAATCTGTTTTTTTATCGCCACGGCAAAATCATACCAGCTGATCCGCCCTTCATTACTGTAATGATAAATTCCACCTTCCCATTTTGCGGAAGCAATAATATCCATAATAGCTTTTGCAAGATCAGCAGCATAAGTTGGTGAGCCAACCTGGTCGCTCACAACATTCAGCTCAGGACGTTCGGCCATCAGCCGCATCATGGTTTTTACAAAATTATTTCCAAAGGACGAATAAACCCATGCAGTGCGGATGATGATTGAAGAAGGATCTTCTTTCAAACATAATTGCTCGCCCAGGAGTTTTGATTCACCATATACATTTGAAGGATTGGGCACATCATCTTCTTTATAAGGAACTGTGCTTTCGCCATCAAACACATAATCGGTTGAAACATGCAAAAACCTTGTGCTGTATTTCTTACAAACTGCAGCAAGATTGCCAACCACGGTTCCATTAACAAGCATCACCACATCCCTGTTCGTTTCAGCTTTGTCAACTGCAGTGTAAGCGGCGCAGTTAATACAATAAGCAGGTTGATGTTCAGCAAAAAAATCTCCGACCAATTTAAAATTGTCCAGCGCAAGATCATCAATGTCGGTAAATACAAACTCAAATTGCGGGTAGGCCAATGTTAATTGTTTCAGTTCATTTCCCAACTGCCCATTACCGCCAGTAACAAGTATCAGAGGTTTTTCCATTCCTGTTTTATAATGAAATTAAAAAAAGCAATCTTCAGCCAGTTGTTCAAAAGCAGTATTCTGCAAATCCTTTTCTGAAACAATTTCTTTCCCCTTTTCTATTTTCCAGTCAATATCAAGAGAAGGATCATTGAATAAAAGGCCTCCTTCACTCTGCTTGTTATAGAAATTATCACATTTATAAAACACTTCAGCCTTTTCACTTAAAACTGAAAAGCCATGCGCAAACCCTCTTGGTACAAGTAATGCATTGCTTTTTTCAGAGGTAAGTTCTATAGCATAAACCTGTTTAAATGAGGGAGAGTCTTTTCTCAAATCAACCACTACATCGAGAATCACACCACTTAAACAGCGCACAAGTTTTGCCTGAGCATGTGCGCCTTTTTGAAAATGCAATCCTCTGATTACACCGTATGTTGAACTTGATTGATTATCCTGAACCCAGTTATAAAAAAGCCCGGCTTCTTCAAAAATCTTTTGATTATATGATTCAAAAAAATATCCCCGCTCATCACCAAATACTTTCGGCTCAAACACAACTAAACCAGGGAACTCAGTTTTAATAAAAGGCATCGGTGGTTTTAATTTTAAATTGCAGATTTACGATTTCGGGTGAACAGCTCCAAGCAACTGTTCACGATTCATTCTGTTATCGTTTTTCGTATTGTTCGTCATAATATTTTTTATAGTCACCACTGGTGATATTGTTAATCCATTCGTCATTGCTTAAATACCAGTCAACTGTTTTTTCCAAACCCTCTTCAAATTGCAATGAAGGCGACCATCCCAATTCCTTATTAAGTTTTGTTGCATCAATGGCATAACGTAAATCATGGCCGGCACGGTCTTTTACATAGGTTATCAGCTTTGCGCTTTCACCTTCAGCACGACCTAATTTTTTATCCATAATACTGCAGAGCAAATGAACAAGATCAATATTTTTCCATTCGTTAAATCCGCCAACATTATAGCTTTGGCCCAACTTTCCATTATGGAAAATGGTATCAATAGCTCTTGCATGATCTTCAACATACAACCAGTCTCTCACATTTTCACCTTTACCATAAACAGGCAACGGTTTGTTGTTTTTGATATTGTTGATCATTAACGGAATCAGTTTTTCCGGAAAATGATGCGATCCGTAATTGTTGCTGCAGTTGCTCATCACAACCGGCATACCATACGTATCATAATAAGCCATCACAAAATGATCGGAGGCAGCTTTTGAAGCTGAGTATGGAGAATGTGGGTCATAAGGAGTTTCTTCAGTAAAGAAGCCTGATTCACCCAGCGAACCATACACTTCATCGGTAGAAACATGATAGAACAATTTTCCCTCATAATTGCCCGACCAATGCTTACGGCAGGCATTCAATAAGATAGCAGTTCCGAGTACATTTGTTTTTACAAATGCAAGAGGCTCCATAATACTACGGTCAACATGACTTTCTGCTGCCAAATGTATTACTGCGTCAAAATGATATTGATTAAAAAGTTCTTCTACTCTTGCCTCATCAGTAATGTCAACTTTCTCAAAACCATAGTTAGGCTTACCTTCCACATCTTTCAGGTTTGCCAGGTTACCTGCATATGTTAAAGCATCACCATTTATAATTTTATACCCGGGATACTTGTTTACAAACAAACGGATTACATGGCTTCCAATAAAGCCGGCACCACCAGTAACTAAAATAGTTTTACTAAAATTGCTCATTATAAACTCCAGTATTTGAGTTGTGAAATTTTATTTCTATAGATACCTTTCAAATCAGCAAACAATGCATTTTCCCTGCAAATTGACAGCAGATATTCTTCAGTAAATTCTTTATACGGTTTATGTGCAACAGCTAATACCACTGCATCATACCCGTTTGTAATTCCGCTGCACATATCCAACCCATATTCATGCTTCACTTCCTGTGCGTCAGCATGAGGATCAACAAAATCAACTTTTACATTATAATCCAGCAATTCTTTTACCATATCGGCCACCTTTGAATTGCGTATATCAGCTACATCTTCTTTAAATGTTGCTCCAAGTACAAGCACTTTTGCACTTGCAGCACTTGGGCTGTATTTAATAATATGCTGAATAATTTTTTTGGCAACATATCGGGGCATTTCATCATTTACAAAACGTCCGCTTGCAATTACCTTTGAATTATACCCAAGTTGTTGTGCTTTATAAGTTAAATAGTACGGATCAACACCAATGCAATGACCGCCAACAAGACCAGGAGTATATTTATGGAAGTTCCACTTTGTTCCTGCTGCTTCAACCACATCATAGGTATTAATTCCAATACGGTCAAAAATAATGGACAATTCATTCATTAAAGAGATATTGAGATCACGCTGTGTGTTTTCAATAATTTTTCCTGCCTCTGCCACTTTAATGTTTGGTGCACGATGCACACCAACCTTTACCACACTTTCGTAAACGGCGGCTATTTCTTTTAATGATTCATCATCACAACCGGAAACAATCTTCACTGTATTATTTAGTACATGTTGTTTATCGCCCGGATTAATCCGCTCAGGCGAATAACCGATTTTAAAATCAACTTTACCCTTTAAACCCGAAAACTGTTCAAGTACCGGCATACAATCATCTTCGGTACAACCGGGGTAAGTTGTGCTTTCATAAACAACATAATCTCCCTTCTTCAAAACTTTTCCAACTGTTTCACTTGCTTTGATTAATGGAGTAAGATCAGGCACTTTATAATCATCAACAGGTGTTGGAACTGTGACAATAAAAAAAGCCGCATCCTTCAATACATTAATATCATCTGTAAACACAATGTTCTTATTCAAAAACATTTCAGATTCAAGTTCCTTACTGGGATCTTCATTACGCTTCATCATTTCCACACGTTTCTGATTGATGTCAAAACCAATCACTTCCATGTGTGCAGCAAGTTCAAGTGCCAGCGGCAACCCCACATAACCCAGTCCAACCACCGCTAACTTCTTTTCTTTATTGATTAATGATTGATACATATGTTGCTGATTTATTGTTTTTCATTGTTAATAACAACTTATTTCATGCTCACAAATTCCTTTGGCATTTTGCTCCATTCTTCTTTTGGAAGATTTTTAAAATAATCGTAAGTAACTTTTAAGCCTTCTGATCTTGAAACTTTAGGTTCCCACCCAAGAATAGATTTTGCTTTTGTTATATCGGGCTGGCGCTGCTTAGGATCATCAACAGGCAACGGCTTGTACACTATTTTCTGTGTTGTACCGGTTAGTTTAATCACTTCTTCAGCAAATTCCTTTAAAGTAATTTCTGAAGGATTACCAATATTCACAGGCAGATCATAATCGCTCATCAGCAAACGATAAATCCCTTCAACCAAATCATCTACAAAACAAAAACTTCTTGTTTGGCTTCCGTCACCAAAAACGGTTAAATCCTCTCCACGAAGTGCCTGCCCGATAAATGCTGGTAAAGCACGCCCATCGTTGAGGCGCATACGTGGGCCATATGTGTTGAAAATGCGGATGATTCTTGTTTCCACACCATGAAACCGGTTATAGGCCATTGTTATACTTTCCATATAACGTTTGGCTTCATCATAAACACCACGTGGCCCAACCGGATTTACATTGCCCCAGTATTCTTCTGTTTGCGGATGCACTAACGGATCGCCATAAATTTCTGAAGTAGAAGCAACCAGTATTCTTGCACCCTTGGCTTTTGCAAGCCCCAGGCAATTGTGAGTGCCATGGGCACCTACTTTTAAAGTTTGAATAGGTATTTTAAGATAATCAATCGGACTTGCTGGTGATGCAAAGTGCAGAATATAATCCAGCTTCCCGGGTATATGAATAAATTTGGTTACATCATGATGATAAAACTCAAATTGCTCCAGTTTAAACAGGTGTTCAATATTTTTCAGGTCGCCCGTGATCAGATTATCCATTGCTATCACATGATAACCTTCTTTGATAAACCTGTCGCACAGGTGCGATCCAAGAAAACCAGCCGCCCCTGTAATTAAAATTCGTTTACGGTCCATTTGTGTTATTGATTTAGCTTTATGGATTTGTTGTTAGTGATTATTTTCAGCGGAACAAGAAATAGTTATCACTCATTATTCATCACAACTTCCCTTCCCACACTTTCATAATGGAAACCAAGTTCTTTCATTTGATCCCTATCATACACATTCCTTCCATCGAAAATAACTTTGCTTTTCAGGCTTGACTGGATTTTTTCAAATTCCGGTGTGCGGAACTCACTCCACTCTGTTGCAATAATCAATGCATCAGCACCTGAAAGTGCATCATATTGGTTTTGAGCAAATGAAATTTTATCACCCACAATCTGTTTTACATTGGCCATAGCTTCAGGATCAAAAGCAGAAATGGTTGCTCCGGCTTCGGTTAAAGCTTTGATGATATATAAGGCAGGTGCTTCACGAATGTCATCTGTATTTGGTTTAAAAGCAAGCCCCCACAATGCAAAATGTTTTCCTTTCAAATCATCATTGAAGAATGATTTGATTTTTGGAATGAGGAATAATTTCTGTTCTTCGTTTACTTTAATTACTGCATTCAGAATTTCAAAATCATAACCCACTTCGTTGGATGATTTTACCAAAGCCTGAACATCTTTCGGGAAACAGCTTCCGCCATAACCAATACCAGGAAATAAAAAACGTTTACCAATACGCTCATCACTGCCAACGCCTTTACGTACCATATCCACATCTGCACCTAAACGCTCACATAAACGGGCAATTTCATTCATGAATGAAATTTTTACTGCCAGGAAAGAATTGGCAGCATACTTTGTAAGCTCTGCGCTTTTTTCATCCATAAAAATTACCGGATTGCCACTTCTTACAAAAGGTGCGTATAATTCGCTCATGATTTTAATTGCATCAGGGTCAGTTGTACCAACTACCACACGGTCGGGTTTCATAAAATCATCAACCGCCACACCTTCACGCAAAAATTCGGGGTTGCTTACAACAGCAAAATCACCTTTATAATTTTTTGCAATAGCTGCTCTTACTTTATCAGCAGTACCAACAGGCACAGTGCTTTTATCAACAATAACTTTATAATCAGTTAAAATATTTCCCAGGTCTTCGGCAACGCCAAGAATATATTTCAGGTCTGCACTGCCATCTTCACCGGGCGGTGTTGGAAGTGCAAGAAAAACAATCGTTGCATCTTTAATACCTTCAGCAAGGTTTGTAGTAAATTTCAACCTGTTCTCCTTCAGGTTACGAAGAAAGATTTTTTCAAGACCGGGTTCATAAATGGTTATCTGACCATTTGATAACTTGTCAACCTTGTTTTTATCAATATCAACACAGGTTACCTGGTTTCCGGTTTCGGCAAAACAGGTACCGGTAACAAGACCAACATAACCTGTTCCAACTACTGCGATTTTCATACTTTAATTTAGCTTTTTTGATTTAAAAATTCCAATACAGCTTCAGTAATATATTTTAACTGTTCTTCATCAAGTTCTGTATGCATGGGTAATGAAATTACCCTGTCGGTTAACCAATCAGTTACAGGCAATTCATAATCAGCTCCTCCAAATGCTGCAAACATTTGCTGCCTGTGTGCAGGAACAGGATAATAAATCATGGAAGGAATTTTCTTTTCGGCTAAAAATGCATTCAGCTCATTTCGTACATCGGCTACTTTTTCAAAACCATCCAATAATAAGGTGTACTGGTGAAATACATGATGACTGTAAGGTGCTCTGAATGGAACAGTGATATTTTTATGACCAGCGAATGCAGCATCATAATAATCTGCCGCCATTCTTCGTGAACCTATATATTCATCCAGTTTTTTTAATTTAATGTTTAATACTGCAGCCTGGATCGTATCAAGACGTGAGTTACAGCCAACCAATTCATGATAGTAACGAACTTTCTGACCATGATTAGCAACCATCTTCAGCTTTTCTGCCAACTTATCATCATTGGTAAAAATTGCACCGCCATCGCCATAACAACCAAGGTTTTTTGATGGAAAGAAAGATGTACAGCCAATTGTTCCAATTGACCCGGCCTTTTTCTTAGTACCATCAGGAAATGTATAATCCGCACCAATTGCCTGTGCATTATCCTCAATTACAAAAAGTTTGTGTTCGGCAGCAATATCCATAATCGCTTTCATATCGCACACATGCCCGTACAAATGAACGGGTATGATAGCTTTTGTTTTGGGCGTAATGGCTTTACGTATTGCTTCGGGATCAATGCAAAAAGTTTTTGGATCAACTTCAACAAAGACAGGCTTCAGGCGTAACAGCGCAACAACCTCGGTTGTTGCAATAAAAGTGAATGAAGGAGTAATAACTTCATCGCCCGGTTCCAAACCAAGTGCCATCATGGCAATCTGGAGAGCATCCGTTCCGTTGGCACAGGGTATTGTATGTTTTACCCCGAGATATTCACTGAGATCTGCAGCCAGTTCCTGAACCGGTTTTCCATTAATAAAAGCTGAACTGTCAAGAACATTAAGAATTGCAGCATCTACGTCATTTTTAATTGCAAGGTATTGCTGCTTAAGATCAACCATCTGAATAGGTCGCATAATTGCATATTTAAACGGGAGCGAAAGTACATCAAAAAAGCCGTTTATTTAAGCCCAATAACTCATTAACAGAAGTTTTTTAAAGCAACTGCAATCCGCTTAGTTTTGCAAATCATGATTTTCTTTTACAACATCTTCCTTGTATTTTATAAAACTGCCATAACTATAGCAGCTAACTGGAACAGCAAAGCAAAAAAATGGACTGAAGGCAGGCGCAACTGGCAACAGCAACTTTCTTCTGCATGGAAAGCACAGCCCGGCGATTCAGTTGTATGGATGCACTGTGCATCATTGGGTGAATTTGAACAGGGGCGCCCGGTGCTGGAAAAAATAAAAAGCCAGCATTCAAATGTAAAAATCCTGCTCACTTTTTTCTCCCCTTCAGGTTACGAAATCAGGAAAAATTATAGTGGTGCCGATTATATCATGTACCTGCCTTTTGATTCAAAAAGCAATGCTAAAATATTCCTTGATATCGTTCAGCCCAAACTGGCAGTATTTGTAAAGTATGAATTCTGGCATTACTACCTGCACGAATTAAACAGCAGGAAAACTGAAACCATTCTCATATCAGGTATATTTCGCCCAACACAGCCTTTCTTTAAATGGTGGGGAAGTTTTAACCGCAAAATGCTGCACAATTTTTCGTATTTGTTTGTACAAAATCAGTTTTCAAAAGAGCTGCTGGATAAAATCGGGCTGGCTGAAAAAACAACTGTTGCCGGTGATACAAGATTTGACCGTGTAATAACTGCAGCAAATGAATGGAAACCTGTTGAATTTATTGAACAGTTTTGTGCCGGTAAAAAAACGATGGTTGCGGGGAGTACATGGCTCAATGATGAGAAAATTCTTGCTGAATATTTTACTGAAAACAAGAATGGGCAAAAGCTCATTATTGCCCCGCATGAAATAAAAGAAGATAATATAAAACGGCTGAAAGAATTGTTTCCAGATGCTGTTTTGTTTTCAGAAGCAGCAGTTAAAGAACCAACATTAGGAAACTACTCCACACTTATTATTAACAACATCGGCTACTTGTCAAAACTGTACAAATACGGTGATGTTTGTTATATTGGCGGAGGATTTAACCAAAGTGGCCATCATAATATTCTTGAAGCTGCGGTTTTCAGCAAGCCGGTAATTACGGGACCCAACTATCAAAAATTTAAAGAAAGCGTTGATTTGAAAAAAGAAGGAGGCAGTTTTTGTGCAGAAAATTCAATACAACTGAAAGAAGTAATGCTTTCAATGAACGTTGAAGAAGCCGGAAAAATTGCTGGTAATTATGTACAGCAAAATGGAGGGGCTACAGCCACCATTCTCAAATGGGTTCAGGAAAAACGTCTTTTTACCAAAGCATAAAATTCCTGTACTGCTGCATTATCATTTAACCATCCCAATTTAATTTTCAATTCACGTTCAATCCAGTACTGAGCTTCAGGATAAATTGAAAAACTGTTGATTGTTTTAATGCTCCGTTCATACATGGCTTCATCGCCACGAAACAGTTCATTGATGAAAACATAGCGGTCGTTAATACCAATTGCTTTTTTTAAATCCCTGATATGCGATGATTCTGAAAGTTTATGTGCCAGTTCGGCTTTTGATTCACCCAGTTGATCATTGATTGAAAGCTGCGTACCGGGAGCAACAACTTCATTCACTTCTTTCGCTTCAACCGGCTTTTCGGGTTCTTTATAATTTGGCTGATGAATAAGTGTTGGAATTTCAGGTTCTTCTTCAAACAACAGAGCCGATTTATTTTGATGCTGCTGAGCCTGCATTTTTTTTGCAAACTCTGCCTTCTGCCTGATTTCTTCCAGTTCAGCTTCAATTTCAGCTTCATTTACCTGCAAAACTTCAGTAATTTTTTCTGATGGTTGTACAGGTTGTGGAACTGTTGTTTCAGCAGGTGTCTGAACATTTTTCTGAACAGGACTATTAACTCTTGAGGCAGGTAACACTACAGCCACACGTTGTGAGCCAAGTGTAACAGCCTTTTGCTGAACCAATGCCTGCAACTCAGCCTGCAGCTGGTTGCTGAGCATCAGTAACTGAGTTACATCAGCTTTATTTTTTACTGCCTGCTGTAATTGTTCAATAAGGGATGTAATACGTTCCATGAATAGTCCTTACTTTTGGCGATATTGGTAACCGGCTGTTAAGTTACAAACAGTTTAGCTAAAATATTGATAATGTTTATTGAACCAAATATACGTGGCGAAAGAAGAGGATGGATTGAAGTGATCTGCGGCTCCATGTTCAGCGGAAAAACAGAAGAGCTTATACGCAGATTAAAACGTGCCCGTATTGCTAATTTAAAAGTGGAAATTTTTAAACCGGCAATTGATGTACGTTATGATGAAGAAAAGATTGTATCGCATGATGAAAATGCAATTCTTTCCACCCCGATTGATAACTCACAAAAAATTTTATTGCTGGCACAGGATGTTGATGTGGTTGGTATTGATGAAGCACAGTTTTTTGATGAAGAAATAAGCCATGTGTGCGAACAGCTGGCAATAAAAGGAATAAGGGTTATTGTAGCTGGGCTTGATATGGATTACAAAGGCAAACCCTTTGGACAAATGCCCAACCTCCTTGCAATTGCCGATTACATTACCAAGCTGCACGCCATTTGTGTGGTGTGTGGAAATATTGCCAACATTTCTTATCGCAAATCGGCCGATGAAGGACAGGTGGTTCTTGGGGAAAAAGATAAGTATGAGCCAAGATGCAGGCATTGTTATCATTTATAAACTATTATCTACATTTTGCCTTCTGTCAAAAAAATATCTGCACTGTTTAAAAAAGACCTGCTGCTTGAAATAAGGCAGCAATATACTTTTTACGGCATACTTCTGTATATCGCCAGCACCATCTTTGTTTTATACCTTGCAATGGGCAAACCAGATGCAGGTACATGGAACGGTTTGTTCTGGATGAATCTGCTGTTCATTTGTATTAATGCTGTTGCAAAAAGTTTTTTACAGGAAAGTAAAGGACGCATGTTGTACTACTATTCAATTGCCGGTGCCATTGATTTTATTTTGGCAAAGCTCATGTACAACCTGTTGCTTATGCTGGTTATGAGTTTGCTGAGTTTATTACTGTTCAGTTTTTTTCTAGGTTCACCATTTGATAAAACAATCAGCTTTTTGGGCATTACATGTCTTGGAGGTATCAGTATAAGTTTAGTATTTACCCTGCTCGCTGCCGTTGCTGCAAGGGCTAATCAAAATGCAGGATTAATGGCAATTCTAGGGTTTCCGTTAATCATACCACAGTTGCTGTTACTGGTAAAAATTTCAAAAAGTGCTTTTGGTGAGGTTTTTAATGCAGGCGCTTTAACACAAATGGTTTTACTGCTTTGTGCACTCGATGTAATGGTGATTGTTCTCAGTCTTATTTTGTTCCCGTTTTTATGGAAAGATTAATATCAACACCCTAACTTTGCGGCACGTAAAAAAAGCAGAGAGGTTTTATTAAAATAATAAACCATTATACTGTTCAGGTTGTTTGCAGAAATCAAATAGTAATCTCTCCTGCTTCTCATTTAAGATTATCAATTATGGTTAAAAAATCGTGGTGGAAAATTTTAGCAATTGTTCTGTTGCTGTACACATTCATCGCCGGTTTGCTTATAAACATTCCCATTATCGGTAACCTGCATCAAACAATCAGGAATCTTTTCTTTCATGTTCCTATGTGGTTTGGGCAAATGATACTGCTGCTGGTAAGTATGATTTATTCCATCCGTTATCTCCGCAGCGGAAATATTACCGATGATATTTACGCAAGAGAATTTGCTTCTACCGGAATTATTTACGGACTGCTTGGACTTGTAACCGGCGCAATTTGGGCAACCTATACATGGGGCGAACCCTGGAGTAACGATCCAAAACAAATAGCAGTTGCCATTGCTTTACTAATTTACCTTGCTTATTTTGTTTTACGTAACTCTATGCCGGATATGGATAAAAGAGCAAGAGTGAGCAGTGTATATAACATTTTTGCTTATTTTATTTACGTGCCGCTGATAATGATATTGCCACGTCTTGTACAATCACTTCACCCCGGCGGACAAGGTGTTGAAGGCAACCCTGCCATGAGTGGACAGGATCTTGATCCCACCATGCGAATGGTTTTCTGGCCTGCAGTTATTGGCTGGACTTTGCTGGGGGTATGGATATCATCACTATCTGTACGTATTTCTAAACTCAAAGAAAAAAACTGGATTCATGCGTAAAATATATTTATTTCTCCTGTCATTTCTTTTTGCTGCTGTTCAGTTAACGGCACAAACAACAGGCAATGAAACTTCTGCAATGGAAAGTCACGGAAAAATTTATGTAGTACTTGCAGTTTGCTTAACTATTCTTGCAGGTCTTTTTTTATACCTGATCAGGATTGACCGCAAGCTTTCCAAACTTGAAAAAAAGAACGATTAATATTCCATATAAACTTAAATTACGATTGTATGTCTAAAACAAACTACAGCTTTTTCGAAGCAGTTGAACACAACTTCGATAAAGCCGCTGCCTTTACCAAATGGGATAAAGGAATTCTGGCCCAGATTAAAGAATGTAACAGTGTTTACCAAATGAAATTCCCCGTAAAAATGGACGATGGTAGTATTGAGGTAATCGAAGCTTACCGTGTACAGCACTCACACCACAAAACACCCTGTAAAGGTGGTATCCGTTTTTCAATTGAAGTAAACCAGGATGAAGTGATGGCTCTTGCCGCACTGATGACCTACAAATGTGCCATTGTAAATGTGCCGTTTGGTGGTGCAAAAGGTGGTATTAAAATCAGTCCACGTGGCCGCTCGGCTTACGAACTTGAAAAAGTAACACGCCGCTACACTGCCGAATTAGTAAAGAAAAATTTCATTGGCCCCGGCATTGATGTTCCAGCTCCTGATTATGGTACAGGTGAAAGAGAAATGGCATGGATAGTTGATACTTACCAGTCTCTCCGCCCAGGCGAAATTGATGCTGCTGGTTGTGTTACAGGAAAACCTATTTCACAAGGCGGTGTTCATGGTCGTCGTGAGGCTACTGGCCTTGGTGTATTTTATGGCATCCGTGAAATATGCAATATGGCCGATGTGATGGCAAAGCTTGGTTTAACAACCGGCTTAAAAGGAAAAAGAGTTGTTGTTCAGGGCTTAGGTAATGTGGGGTATCATTCTGCAAAATTCTTCCAGGATGCAGGAGCAATTATTGTAGCGCTTGCAGAATACGAAGGAAGCATTTATAACTATGACGGTCTTGATGTTGATGCAGTATTTGCACACCGCAGGGCAACCAAATCAATCTTAAACTACCCCGGTGCAACCAACTGTGAAAACAATGCTGATGCGCTTGAACTGGAATGCGACATTTTAATACCTGCTGCATTGGAAAGTGTGATTAATGGCGATAATGCCCCGAGAGTAAAAGCAAAAATTATTGGGGAGGCTGCAAACGGTCCTTTAACACCTGAAGCTGATGAAGACTTTAATAATCGTGGAGTTCTTGTTGTACCCGATATGTTCCTTAATGCCGGTGGTGTAACTGTTTCTTATTTTGAATGGTTAAAAAACCTCAGTCATGTGCGTTATGGCCGTTTGGAAAAACGTTTCCAGGAAAATCAAAATATCACAATTGTTAATCAACTGGAAGAACTGACTGGTAAAAAAGTAGATGAAAAAATCAGGAAAACAGCTGTGCATGGCCCTGATGAAATTGACCTTGTTTACAGCGGACTGGAAGAAACAATGATTAATGCAGTGAACGAAGTAATGAATTGCTGGAAAAACAATCCTTCAATTCCTGATATGCGTACTGCAGCTTACGTTGTTGCTATTGATAAAGTTGCACACACTTATACTGAGCTTGGAATTTTCCCTTAACCAGTTCAGATTTAAACAAAACAAATTGCTTATTTATATCCCACCATCACTGGTGGGATTTTTTTTAGACTCATTTTTTATGCTTCCGTCACATCTACGAAATCCTTCATAACTGTTTGTTAAATGTGGGGAGAAGGTAGCACTGAAATCCTGTCAGCTTCGTTATTTTACAAAGCAAAAGGCATAGCATTTGCTAAAAGTAAAAAAGTAAATTTGTAAATAACTAATCAAACGAAGTATGAACGCAAAACACATTCTTGTTACAGTTCTGATCAGTGCAGTTACCGCATTAACAAGCATTTTTTTGTATGGTAAGTTTTCTAAAAACAATCAGTCGGTATCACAAAGCCAGGCACAACTTCCTGTAAATTATGCAGGTTTGTTTGATGGTGGGGGTGCACCCGGACCTGTTGATTTTGAATCGGCTGCCAGTTCGTCTGTACCAGCAGTTGTACACATCAAAACAAAAACGAATCCAACACAAACTTCCAACCAGCAAAGAAAACGTACCAGTCCTTTTGGAGACCTGTTTGGTGATGATTTCTTTGATGATTTCTTTGGTGGCCGTGGACAAAATGTTCCGCAAATGGCCAGTGGCAGTGGTGTATTTGTAACCAGCGATGGCTATATTGTTACAAATAACCATGTTGTGGATGGAGCTGATGAAGTAACTGTAACTCTTCATAACAAAAAACAGTACAAGGCAAAAGTTATTGCAGCAGATGCCAATACTGACCTGGCAGTAATAAAAGTTGAAGGCTCAAATTTTCCATATCTGATTTATGGTAATTCTGATGAAGTGAAAATTGGCCAGTGGGTACTTGCAGTAGGATATCCCCTGACGCTTGAAACAACTGTTACAGCGGGTATTGTAAGTGCTAAATACCGTTTTCTTGGCATTAACCAACGTAAAGCAGGTGTTAATTCAAATGTTGTAGAAAGCTTTATACAAACTGATGCTGCAGTTAACCAGGGCAACAGTGGAGGGGCATTGGTTAATACAAAAGGTGAGTTGATTGGAATTAATGCAGCCATCGCCTCCCCTACAGGTTCTTATGCAGGTTACTCGTATGCTATACCGGTAAACATTGTTAAGAAAGTTATTGACGACCTGATTAAGTTTGGAACTGTACAAAGAGCCTTTCTCGGTATACGTCCTGAAGCAAACGGCGACGAAGGAACAGATTCGCAGATTAAAGAGGGTGATGGCGTTGTAGTAGGTGAAGTGATCAACAGCAGTGCAGCACAGGAAGCTGGCCTTAAAAAAGGCGATAAGATTATTAAGCTTGATGACAAAGCTGTTAATACCTGGACAGAATTAACCGGAACAGTTGCAAGCTATCGCCCCGGCCAGAAAATCAGTGTTACCTATATCCGTAACGGAAAGGAAAGCACAGCTCAGCTTACATTAAAGAACAGTTCGGGAAATACTGATATTGTAAAAACATCAGTACTTGATAAACTAGGTGCCGAATTTGAAACACTTGATTCAAAAAAAGCAAAAGAATATGGAATTGAAGGTGGTGTTGCAATCAAAAATCTGACTGATGGTATTATTGCTGATCAGACTGTAATCAAAAAAGGCTTCATCATTATACGTGCAGGCAATAAAACAATTAAATCAATTGACGATTTAAAATCAGCACTTGAATCTTCTGGCAACAGTATTATACTTGAAGGGATATACCCGGGGTATGAAGGTGTTTATACATATGCCATCAATGACTTAAGAAACGAACCGTAATACTTAAAAAGTCTGTTATACGAAAAGTCCCCTGAACTTTCAGGGGACTTTTTATATGCTTCAGTTTTATTTCATCATGACGGAATACCCCCAGGCATCAACAAAAAAACTATCTGTTGCATCCTTATGCTCACCAGTAAAAACATTTTCAAACATACCCCGCACTCTTAAGTCATGCAATTGAAATGTTAATGGGGCATCAGAAAAATTCAATACTACAATTACTGCCCTCCCTTGATTCATTCGCACAAAGCAAAAGAGTTGGTCAGGATAATCAGTTGCAATACGCCATGTAATCACATCCCTGTGTGCAGCAAGCAAGGCCGGGTGTGCTTTTCTTAACTGCAATAATTTTTTATATAGGTTATGCAATTGTATATCACCTGTCCATTCAATTTCATCTTTATCAAAAAAGCGCAGTCTTTTTTTATTGGGCAGTTCCTGTCCGCTGTAAATAAGCGGCACACCATTCCAAGTGCAACTGAATACAGCAAGCGGAATGGCAAGATTACCATACTTTTCATATTCTGTACCATTCCAGCTGTTCTCATCATGGTTGGAGGTAAAAAATGAATGCAGATGTCCAAATGGTTTTTTTTGATGATAGTCCGAAAGCACATGATCAAGCTCCACCATTTTTCTCTTCCCTTTACTGAACTCTTCAGTAGTGTGCATCCAATGCCAGGTATAACTTGCGTCAAACACATGGGCATAAGGTTCATCCCCCCACTGATCGAACTCACCCAGCCAGAATAATTCCCTTTCTGCATCAAGCGCAGTTCTTGCCTCAAACCAAAACTCTGCGGGCACAAGCATAGCCATATCACAACGAAAGCCATCAATACTACAGTCAGTAATCCAAAAACGCATTGCTTCTATCATTGCATTGCGCAAAGCCGGGTTATAAAAATTCAGATGAATCACATCTTCCCAGCTTTCAACAGGAGGTTTAAAATGTCCTTTGTCATCCTGTGTGTAATATTCCGGGTGCGTTAACGTCCACTCATGGTCCCATCCGGTATGGTTGGCAACCCAGTCAATAATTACCCTCATACCAAGATCATGTATCTGTTTCACTAAAGATTTAAACTCATCAATAGTTCCAAATTCAGGATTTATTTTTACATAGCTTGAACAGGCATAATAGCTTCCCAACGAACCTTTCCTGTTCTTTTCAGAGATTGGTGTAACAGGCATCAACCAGATTACTTCAATTCCCATATCCTTTAAACGGGGAAGGTGTTCAGCAAAAGCCGCAAAAGTTCCTTCTGCTGTGTATTGACGCAGGTTAACTTCATATATATTGGTTGAATGGGCCCATGCAGCAGGTGTAAAAGCAGTTGACATTTTGGTTTTGTTTGATACCCAATGATACGAAGCAAAAAGCAAATCTGTTTTGTTTTTTCAAACTCCACTTTCAACCTTGTACCTTTGCATCTGTTATAAATTGTATGAAAAAATTTCAGGTTCCTAATATTTACCGCAGCTCACTCATCTCTGCTATCAAGAACAAACGAAAACAGGATGATAAGTTAAAAAAAGATTTTTCCCCCACTTTGATTGATCTGGGAGTTGTACAGTTTTATCTTGCCCGCCATTTTGGTTTTTGTTACGGTGTTGAAAATGCAATTGAAATTGCTTTCAGAACAATTGAAGAAAATCCCGGCAAGCGTATTTTTTTATTAAGTGAGATGATTCACAATCCGCAGGTAAATGCAACTTTAAAAGAAAAAGGGGTTGTTTTTCTGCAGGATACATACGGCAAGCAGGTAATTTCGTTTGATGAAATTACGGGCGATGATGTTGTTATTATCCCGGCTTTTGGCACTACACTTGAAATTGAACAAATGCTGAAAGAGAAAGGTATAAAAACCGAGCAGTACAATACAACCTGCCCCTTTGTTGAAAAGGTCTGGAACAGAAGTGAACAGATTGCAGCAAAAGGTTATTCCATCATCATACACGGCAAACCCAGGCACGAAGAAACCAGGGCTACTTTTTCACACGCCAGTTCAGGCACTCCAACGGTGATTGTAAATAATATGGCCGATACAATTGAATTGGGCAAATACATCACCGGGGAAAAACCTGCCCTGCTCTTTTATGAAGAGTTTAAGGGGTTATATTCTGAAGGATTTAATGTGGAAAAGGATTTACAACGTTTTGGAGTTGTAAACCAAACAACACAACTGGCAACAGACACACAGGCTATTGCTGAATATCTGAAAAACCTTGTGATGCAGTATTTTCAACTCAGCAATGATACAATTGGCGAACGCTTTGCTGACACAAAAGATACGCTTTGCTATGCTACAAATGACAACCAAACAGCAGTATCGGCAATGCTTGAAACAAAAGCCGATTTTGCTGTAATTGTTGGAGGTTACAACAGTTCAAATACAACTCATCTTGTAGAACTATGCGAAGAAAAGCTGCCGGTTTATTTCATAAACAGCGAAGAAAAAATCCTTTCAGCTGATGAAATCATTCATTTCAATATTCATGATAAACAAGAGCATCATACAAAAAATTTCATCCCAACATCTCAACCTGTCAAAATTCTTGTCAGCAGCGGAGCTTCCTGTCCGGATTCATTAGTTGAAGCTGTCATTCGTAAACTGAGTACACTCTTTAATGTTCAGCGACAACTTTCAGAGGCTGAAAAAAATTTCTTATAAAAAACGGGGTTCAAAAAAATGAACCCCGCAACCTCAACCGCCTGTTCAGTTATTACTGAACAATAATTCTTTCCGATACAATTTCACCAGATTCCCTGAAACTAATCCTCAAAATGTATACTCCCGGAAGAAGGTTGTTTACATGTAATGTTTGATTGTTCAAACTATACAGGTTCTTAACAACCCGTCCGCTCAAATCGCACAAGCTCAAATCATAAACTCCCGAACCTGCAGGAACGTCAACTATAAATGTTCCTTTGCTTGGATTAGGACGTACTAACAAATACATTTTACCACCATTGGTTTTGATAGCTCTGATATCACTATATGTGTATTTGCCATCATTATCGACCATTTTCAACCTGTAGAATATAACTGATCCATTTAATGAAACCGGATCTGTAAAATTGTAAACAAAGCTTGTAATTTCGCTATTTAATGATTCTGCCTGTACAAATCCAACAGATGTAAATTCAGTGCCGCCAATTTTCTTTTCTACATAAAATCCATTGGTATTCGTTTCTCCATCAGTTGCCCATGTAAGTTTTGCACCCTGATCTGTTTTTTCAACTTTAAAATCGGTCAACTTCAAAGGCAATGGAGAACAGCTGTTCATCAAGAGGTTAATTGCTTTGTTCGGATACCCGGTTACAGAAACTACAACCCACAAGTTCTTATCAGATTGTGGCTTTACACTATTATAGAGATAAGATAAATTAGTAGCAACATAACGGTTGAATCCACCATCTAAAACAGTAGTATAAGCAGAACTGTAAACCAAAACACTGTCTTCAGGACCGTATGTACCAACCGAACCTGTTTGCAAAGGGTTGCTTGGGTAATCAAGATACACTTCATACATACCGGTAATTGGAAACTCAGCAACTGAAGAAATGATCACATTAAATGTTCTCGGAATTGCACAATTGATTAATCCGTTAATTCTTGGATCAATAGTAAATCCCAAATTACAATAAACACATTGTGCATTTTGAGCAAACTGGCTTTGAGATGACCATAAGTCGGCTTTCATACTGATTGTTTCACTACATGCAAGTGGAACGGTTATTTGAATTCCTTTTACAAGAAAACGTGCACTATCACCTGTAGGATAAACAAACCTGTCTAATCCCGATGCTGTTGTCAGCACTACTGTCGGGTCAGGGTAATATGTGTTGACCAATGTCGGCTCGGGGTGTCCTGCATGTATTTCATTATGGATTCCAAAATTGATTTTTGAAAGAACAAGGTCGCCTGCAACAGGTGCTTTAGCATTACTTGGAACCAGAGGGCAATTAAAGTAATTTGGATAATCATCATTCATCCAGGCATGCAGATAGATGAATTTATTACCTCCGTTGTTTTCAATTGTAAAAATAAAATCGTAATTAATGTCGCAATAACCGGGAAGGGTGGCTGAAGGAGATGAAGAATTAACCTTAACGATTACATTCTTTACAACGCATTGTGCTACCATGTTGTTATAGAGTGGCAAACTGACCAACAGTAATAACAGGAGTAAAATCTTTTTCATAAAATACTTTTAATGATTAAAAAATTATTTTCCTGTATTGTACGGCGTATTATTTCAGCATCAGTGCTGATTTGCGTCAACAACTACCAAAGAACTTTAAACAGATCCACTTTTGAATCTGTTTAAAGTTAAACCATTAGATACACTGAATTCAATGATCTATGTTAGATAAATAGAAAGCTGCAGTGATTGTAATCATCTGCCTGTAAATAAAAGAGCCTCCTTACGGAGGCCCTTTTTTCTTCGGTTTCACCTGGTTTTTCCTGTCAAACTATATAAAATTATTTTCGACGATGTTTCTGTTATTGCAAGGGAAGGATACTTACTATTCCCCGCTACAGGATTTCGCTTCCGGTTTTTGTTGATTTATTGATATAATCCATTGACTCGAAGTTCCCTTCGGGTTTTTAAAACTTTTCGCTGCTTATCAGTAAACCACCACGTTAATTACAGGATATTCTACACCAGAATACACAGATAAATCAAAAAGACATTGGATGAAAGTGGCTGATTATTGGAGTGAATTGGACTAAAAACTTAATCACTATTATTCGCAGGGCGAGAATTACTATAAAAGTAATTTCAAGTTTTTAAAACTGCAAACTTTTTCTAATATAAATTAAAAAACTCTTTAATCTGCCACCACAATGTTATTGAATGCTCAACCTTTCCGTAATTGTTTCTCCAGTGGCACGTACTTTAACTCTGATTATATACATACCCGGTTTAAGGTTTGTCAATTGAACATTTCTGGCTTTAAGATTTGAAAAGTGCCGGATATTTTTTCCTGTTATATCATCGGCAAACAAATCAAAATTACCTGCACCATCGGGGATAGCAATATTTGTAGTACCACGGCTTGGGTTGGGGTAAAAAAGTAAGGAATAAGTTCCATTCCCGATTTTAATCGCCCTGATTTCACTATAAACTGTTGTCCCGTCAAAATCAAATTGGCGAATACGATAATAAACCGGACCATTGGGAAGAGCATCTACATCTTCAAAATTGTAAGAGTATGCTGAACCGTTTCCACCTGGTGCTTTTGAATCAACAAAAGCAATTTTTTTATACTGCCCGTTTCCGGTTTTTCTTTCAATATCAAATCCATCGTTGTTCAGTTCCAGAATTGTTGACCACGTTAGTACAACTCTATTATTTTTTTGAACTACGTCAAAAGAGGTAAGAGTTAAGGGAAGCGTTGCGTTGGAGCAGAGAAAAGAATTTTCATTTGTTATTGGATCGCTCGTAATATCCTGTTGATTATTTCCATTCTTATCCAAATAGAATTGGTACTGTAATGCTCCCTGGGATACAGGCCCGATATTGTCTGTTTCAAAACACCAACTGATAAAGGTTTTCCCTGCTCTGTTATCGATAACTTTTGTACTCTCAACAACAGTAGCAGTGCCTTGTGAACTGATAATTAGAGCAATTTGAAGCCGGGAATCTGGCGCAACCGGCCATTCAATTTCAATTCCACCACCAGTTGCAACTGTACCGGCAGGAAGAGTTTTGCAATCGTTACCATTATTGCGTTTTACATTTGAAGGGCATGTAATTTGTGCAAATAATACACCATAGGAAACGACAAAGCATAAAAAGAGTACAAACTTTTTCATAAAAAAGGTTTAGAGGTAAAAAATGATAATAAGGTTATTCAACGGACCTTTTGAAAAAGTTTATCATTATGGATATAGTGATTGCTGATTTGGCAACAAAACAGATCACAGGAAGATGGACAAGAAAATTAGAGGATTTTTTTACGGATATTTGAAGATGATGCTACGAAGATATTACCTGCTTCAGGATTATCAAAATGAAATCAACTTTTTAGATACATAAAGTTATTACTAATAAATAAAAAAAATAAAGTAACAACGAATTGCGAATAAAATAAGTGTTTCCATGTATTACAACGCTGTGTAGAATGATTTTTAATAAAATCAATTGAGCTTGTGCAACACGTAACTTAATGCAAGGTCAAGCTGTCCCTGTGGTGTTAGATCAGTATTATCAATTACTATTGCATCGTTTGCTTTTTTTAACGGACTGATTTCCCTGTTTGAATCAATGTAATCCCTGGTTTCAAGATTTTGTTTTACTTCATCAATTGTAACGGCAGGGTTTTTTAACTGCATTTCTTTATATCTTCTTTCTGCTCTTACAGAGTTATCTGCATCCATAAAAATTTTCAGTTCTGCATTTGGAAATACGGTTGTACCAATATCTCTTCCATCCATTACAATTCCCTTTCCTTCTCCCATTTTTTGCTGCTGCATTACAGCATATTCCCTTACAGCTTTGATAGTTGAAACATCACTGACTTTCTGCGCTACATTCAGCTCCCGTATATATGCTTCCACATTTTCATTATTCAACAGAATTTCTGATTGACCTGACTCCGGATTACTTTCAAAGCGCAGTTGAATTTTTTTCAATGCATCCGATACCTCAGATTCATTTGTCCAATCAACATTGTTGCGCAGAAAAAACAATGTAATGGCACGATACATGGCTCCGCTATCAATGTAAGTGTACCCAAGTTGTTTTGCCAATTGTTTTGCAAGTGTACTTTTACCGCAACTAGACCAACCGTCAATTGCTATTATAATTTTTTTTGTTTCCATATATGTATGCAAAAGAACAAAAAAGAGGCCGTTTAAAAAAAACGGCCTCCTGAATATCTGGTTTTAAGCTTCGGACGATTTCGCCGGCTTCTTTGATTTATCCTTGAATGAGAATTTTATCTGCTGATTTTCTTTGTCAAGATCAGCGATCAATACATCTCCCTCTTTAATTGACAGATTGAGTATTTCTTCAGCTAAAGGATCTTCGAGGTATTTCTGAATAGCCCTGTGTAAAGGTCTGGCTCCAAACTGCACATCATAACCCTTATCTGAAATGAATTCTTTCGCTTCAGGCGTAAGCTCCAGGCTAAAGCCAAGATTACTTAACCTTACACTTACACCTTTCATCAGAATATCTATAATTCTGAAAATGTGTTCTTTTGTAAGCGAATTAAAGATCATTACATCATCAATCCTGTTCAGGAATTCGGGTGAGAATGTTTTCTTTAATGCCTTTTCAATTACAGCTTTGCTGTTATCTTCAGCATTCTGAATACGTGTTGCTGTAGCAAAACCCACACCTTCACCAAAATCTTTTAACTGGCGAACACCAATATTTGATGTCATAATGATGAGAGTATTCTTAAAATCAACTTTGCGGCCTAAACCATCTGTCAACTGACCATCATCAAGTACCTGCAACAGGATGTTGTAAATGTCAGGATGTGCTTTTTCAATTTCATCCAGTAATACAACTGAATATGGCTTACGGCGAACACGTTCAGTTAACTGGCCACCCTCTTCGTATCCAACGTATCCGGGAGGGGCACCAATGAGACGGCTTACCGTGAATTTTTCCATGTATTCACTCATATCAATACGAATGAGTGCATCTTCACTATCGAACATATAACGGGCCAATGCACGGGCAAGTTCTGTTTTACCAACACCTGTCGGGCCGAGGAAAATAAAAGTTCCGATAGGCTTCTTTGGATCTTTCAAGCCAACTCTGTTACGCTGAATTGCTTTCACAACTTTGCTGATTGCTTCTTCCTGACCAATTACTGCGCCCTGCAGGTCATCTGCCATACGGCGAAGTTTTTCAGTCTCAGCCTGCACCATTCGTTTTACAGGAATACCCGTCATCATACTCACAACTTCAGCAATAGCTTCCTCATCAATTGGGTATCGTTTATTTTTACTTTCTTCTTCCCATTTTGTTTTCGCTTTTTCAAGCTCTTCGCCTAAACGTTTTTCAGTATCCCGAAGTGATGCAGCTTCTTCAAAACGCTGACTTTTTACTACTTTGTTTTTTTCCTGCTTAATGTCTTCAATTTTCTTTTCCAGCTCAAGAATTTCCTGAGGCACATTGATGTTTTTGAGATGAACTCTTGCTCCAACTTCATCCAGTACATCAATAGCTTTATCAGGCAAAAGGCGGTCGGTCATATACCTGTCGCTCAGTTTTACGCAGGCATTAATAGCCTCATCATTATAAGCAACATTGTGAAACTCTTCATATTTGGGTTTAATATTATGCAGTATCTGAATTGTTTCTTCAATGCTTGGCGGATCTACAATCACTTTTTGAAAACGACGATCCAATGCACCATCTTTTTCAATATACATTCTGTACTCATCTAAAGTTGAAGCTCCAATACATTGCAGCTCACCTCTTGATAATGCTGGTTTAAAAATATTGGAAGCATCCAGAGAACCGCTTGCACCTCCTGCACCAACAATGGTATGAATTTCATCAATAAAAAGAATAACATCCCTGTTTTTCTCCAGTTCATTCATAATGGCTTTCATACGCTCTTCAAACTGGCCACGGTATTTTGTACCAGCAACCAAAGCTGCAAGATCAAGTGAAACAACACGCTTATCATAAAGCACCCTGGAAACCTTGCGCTGTACAATACGTAATGCAAGCCCCTCTACTATTGCTGTTTTACCAACGCCAGGCTCGCCAATTAAAATGGGGTTGTTTTTTTTGCGCCTTGACAGAATTTGAGAAACACGTTCAATTTCTTCATCACGCCCAACAATCGGGTCAAGTGAGCCCATCTCTGCCATTCTTGTGATATCTCTGCCAAAATTGTCAAGTACCGGAGTTTTGCTTTTTGCACCCGGTTGTTGTTTCGATCTGGCTTGCGAATACTTTGATTTTTCATCATCAAATTCTTCTTCACCCCCGGGATCGTCATATTCAGCACGTGGTTCATTTGATTTTACCATACCCAGCTCATTTCTGAAAATGTCGTAATCAATTTCAAACTGGTTTAAAATCTGTGTGGCAATATTTTCCTTGTTTTTAAGAATTGACAGCATCAGGTGTTCGGTTTCAACCTGCGGGCTTTTTAATGCTTTTGCCTCAAGTACTGTTACACGAATTACCTTTTCAGCCTGCTTTGTAAGGGGCAAACTGTTAATGTTGGCAATATTTTTTCCTGTTTTATCCTTTACTGCAAGTTCAATTTCCTTTCGCAGTTCGTATAAATCAACCTGGAGGTTTTTTAAAATCTTAACGGCAGTATTTTCACCCTCCCGAATCATGCCCAGAACAAGGTGCTCCGTTCCAATAAAATCATTTCCAAGCCTCAACGCCTCTTCTCTGCTGAAGGAAATGATTTCTTTTACTTGTATTGAAAAATTATGATCCATATTTCGGATATGCGGTTTTTACAATTATAACGAATAATTTTGACTGAATTCTACTTTAAATTACACACTATCTGTTAATAAAACTATGAATGTCAAAATTGATACCAAGGAAAAATTCCAGGTTCTGACACCTGCTGAAAGCACACTTTCTGAAAATATGACAGATGAACTAAGACAATTGTTGCTTTCATATCTGAAAAAGGAAATAAAAAATGTTGTTTTAAACCTAAAGTATATTACGACAATGGATGAAGCTGTTGCAGAATGTATTCTTTCCTGCCAGCAACAGTTTTACGAAGAACAAAGTTCGTTTGTTATTTGTGAACTTAGTTCAGAGCTTGAAACATTCCTTGACCACAATGAATTTCTTGATTTGATGAACTTTACTCCTACCGAAAGCGAAGCATGGGATATTGTACAAATGGAAGAAATTGAAAGAGAGTTATTTGAAGATGAATAGACGTTTTAAAAATGTTCATTATTCAAACTGAATGCTAAATTTGGAAAACGAATTTATTTCACATGCTCGCTGTAACAATACTTGGCAATAACTCTGCAATACCAGCCTTTGGACGTCACCCAACATCTCAGATTATTACAACTGCTGATGACCTGATGATGTTCGATTGCGGCGAAGGAACCCAAATACAAATACTGAATTACAGGATCAGGCGCAGCAGAATAAATCATATTTTCATATCGCACCTGCATGGAGATCATTACTTTGGACTTGTGGGATTATTAAACAGTTTTGCATTGCTTGGCCGTATTCAGCCATTGCATGTTTATGGCCCTGCTGATTTGATCAGGATCATTGAAATGCAGTTTGATTTTGCAAATACAACATTCCCTTTTGAATTTACATTTCATGCAATAACAAAAGCAGGTATTCTGCTGGATGCAAAACATTATACCGTTGAATGCTTTTCAACACAGCACCGTATTGAGTGCTGGGGGTTCCTGGTAAGAGAAAAGAAAAATCTCAGAAAAATCAATGCTGAAAAAATAAAATTTTATAACATTCCGCCTGCAAGCTTTGGCAAACTGCAGCAGGGGGAAGATTATATTACACCTGAAGGAGAAACAATAAAAAACGATTTACTTACTAATGAGAATACAAAAGCTAAAAGCTATGCATTTTGTGCTGATACAAAATATGATGAGACGCTGATTGATAAAATAAAAGATGCAGATTCTCATTTACCATGAAACTACATACACTGCAGCTTTTGCCGAAAAAGCCAGTAAACGCTTCCATACAACTTCTGTACAAGCAGCACAAATAGCATTAAAAGCAAATGTAAAAAGAATGATCATTGGCCACTTTTCAGCAAAATTTGAACAACTTGAAATTTTCGAAGAGGAAGCAAAAGAAATTTTCCCGGCAACTGAAATTGCTGCTGAAGGAGTAACCTACTTAATTTGATTTGTATACATCCACTGGTAAAAGGCTGGTAATTCATTGCGCCAGAAATTTTCGTTATGCATTCCATCTTTTACCTGGCGGTAAAAAAGTTTGGTTGCGCCATTCTGTTTTAATTGCTGATACATTTTGTCCATATCCTTTGTCATCTGCAAACTTTCCATTTCTCCACAAACAAAATAAACTGCTGCGTTTATTTTTTTTGCTTCATTTGCCTTCGCAAACAGTTCAGGAGCAAGCCAGAAAGCTGGTGAGAAAACTCCTGCACCACCAAAAACATCAGGATACTTTATTACAGCATATAACGAAATTAAACCTCCCATTGAACTGCCCGCAATAATTGTAGATTCTCTTTGCGGTTTTGTACGATAGGTTTTATCAATATATGGTTTCAAAGTTTGTACAAGGAAATCAACATAAGCATCACCTTCACCTTTGCCATAAACTGAAGAATATGGATTATATTCTGTAAACCGTTTGTCGCTGCCATGATCAATACCAACAATTATACATTGTTTTCTTACCTGAATTGAATCCATTAATTCATCAACTCCCCATTCTCCAAATGAAGATGTAACAACATCAAACAAATTCTGCCCATCTTGCATATATATTACAGGATAGGCTTTTTTATTGAATACATATTCTTCCGGCAAATAAACCCAAATCCTTCTTTTTCTGTTTAGTTGAGGAATTGAAAATGCAGTGTCGGCAATAAATACATTTTTGCTTCTTGTTGATACAGGGGGACGGCGTGGAAAATCATCTGTCCAGGCTTCAACAGAAATAGTAAATAAAGTATCTGAAATAATTTTGTAAGCCCTGTTGGTGATTGCTGATCCTTTTGCCGCAGCTTCAACTGTTGACCATGAACCTCTTGTAATCTTGAATTCAATGATACCAGCAGGGAAATTTTTCAGTTCAACAACAGATTTCCCATCAATTGTATTTGTGAAAGCAGCAGGTTGAAATCGTGGATTCCATCCGTTAAATGACCCAGCGATATATAAAGTATCATTAAGATGTTTATCAGGCCGGCCGGATAGTTCAATTCGTACAGTATGTTGTGCTGGAAGAATGTTACATAAAAGTAATCCTGTAACAAGCAGAATGAATCCGTAAATCTTATCCCTGCTTTGTAACATACCTGAAAGTATTACACCTGCCTGTTTTTGTGCAGGTATTGTTTAACAGATTCGTGAAGCCCATCAGACAGAGGTACTAATGGTAAACGAAGATTATTTTCAATTAATCCAAGCTCAGCTAAAAAAGCCTTAACACCCGCAGGGTTATTTTCAGCAAAGAGCAAATCATAAGCCTCCAGCAGTTGATCGTTCAGTTTTCTTGCTGATATAAAATCACCTTTGAGGGAAAGTCTTATCATTTCAGTAAACTGTTTGGGTAAACAGTTTGCTGCAACACTGATAACTCCCTCCATTCCACAAGCAATCTGGGGCAAAATCAGGTTGTCATCCCCGCTCAATGCAAGAAAATCAGCAGGCTTATCTTTAATGATCTGCATGCATTGCGTCATATCTCCACTTGCCTCCTTAATACCTGCAATTACCGGGAAGTCTTTTGCAAGACGTAATGTAGTAGCAGCACTCATATTCCGACCGGTTCTTCCAGGTACGTTATATAAAATGATTGGCTTGGGGGTTACTTCTGCAAGTGCTTTGTAATGCTGATAGATTCCTTCCTGTGATGGTTTATTGTAATATGGACTTGCACTCAATACAGCCACAGCTTTATGCAATGGAAAAGTTTCCAGATCTTTAATTAAAGTAAGAGTATTATTTCCTCCAATACCAACAACAACAGGTACTCTGTCGGCTACAACTTGATATGTAAAAAGAATAAGTTCTATTTTTTCTTCCTTACTTAAGGTTGGCGTTTCGCCGGTTGTACCTAATGTAACAACATATTCGGCTCCATTGCTGATTACATAATTGATTACACGCTCCAGCGCAGTAAAGTCAATCTCCATATTCTTTTTGAACGGAGTTATCAATGCTACACCTGTACCTTTTAATTGATCCCTTAAGCTCATGTGATATTTACTTTATATTAATTGGCTTATAATTCGTTCCAGAAACCCATTTTATTGTATCGTTCAATTCGCTGATTAACCCTGTCTTCCGGCTTAATTTGCTTTAATTGAGCCAGAACCGGCAATAATTCTTTTTTCAGCAATTGTGCAGCTTCATCATAATCCCAATGAGCTCCTCCGGCAGGTTCAGGTACTATTCCATCAACCAAACCAAATTTATGCATATGATCGGGCGTAAGTTTTAACTGGTCTGCAGCCACTTCTTTCTTTTCCCAACTCCTCCACAAAATTGAACTGCAGCTTTCGGGTGATATTACTGTGTACCAGGTATTTTCAAGCATCAGCACCCTGTCGCCCACTCCGATCCCGAGGGCACCACCACTTGCACCTTCTCCAATAATAACGCAAACCACCGGAACTTTCAGCCTGATCATTTCATAAATATTACGGGCAATTGCTTCACCTTGTCCTCTTTCTTCAGCTTCTAACCCAGGAAAAGCTCCCGGAGTATCTATTAAAGTAATAACCGGCTTATTGAATTTTTCGGCAAGCTTCATCAACCTCAAAGCTTTTCTGTAGCCTTCCGGATTAGCCATGCCAAAATTTCTCAATTGCCGCATTTTGGTGTTAATACCTTTTTGCTGACCAATGATCATGACTGTTTCTTCACCCAGCTGTGCAAAGCCTCCTACCATTGCTTTGTCGTCCCGTACGCCTCTGTCACCATGTATTTCTACAAAGTTGGTACACATTTTATCAATGTACTTCAAAGTATAAGGACGATCAGGGTGACGGCTTAACTGCACTTTTTGCCAGCTGGTAAGATTTTGAGTGATCTCTTTTCTTTTTTCAAGAATACTTTGCTCAACTTGTGTAAGCATAGATGAGTAATCAATCTTGCTGCTCTTCTCCGCCATTTTACGGAGTTCTTTTAACTGATCTACCAGTTCTTTCACTGGCTTTTCAATTTCTATAAATTGACGGTTTTCAATTGAAGGCATATAAATTTTCTCGAATTGGTGGGTAAAATTAGGGGATTGAGCCCAAAAAAAATGAAAAATGGCTGCTCCAGATTTGAGCAGCCATTTTTTTTTTGAATTATCAACAAGCAGGATTATCTCCAGCCACCATTAGAAGTTCCTTTTCCATCAGCATTTGCCAAATATCCAAATGTGTAGAAAGTTGTTTGCTTAAACAATTCCAGAATCTTTGCTGGAATCGGAAAATGCAATGGAGTGCCTTTTTGCAATAAATTCAGCTTACGCATTTCAAAAAACTGTAAACCCATACCAGTAGTAAACATTTCTACATGCCTTTCGTGGTGAATAGCGTTTACAATATCTGTAAGATTTGCTCCAACAGCAGGTAATTGTCCCCTTGTAACACGTGTACCAGCATTGATAATTGCAGCAGCACCAGCCAGATCACCAGTATAAGCACGTGCTTCAGCACGCAGCATATCATTTTCTGCTTTCATTACTTCTGGTTTGTTTCCAATACCAGCAACATATTGTGCATCATAACGTGAGTTCCTGTAATTAGAGAAGTGATAATAACCACGACCAGCCAGGAAATCATTTGAAGCCAGATATTCAAAATCGCTCAGCAAACGCTTATCAGGAGGATTTGTGGATGCAGCAGGATGAGGGAAAGAAGCCAGGTCATCCCAATGCTGAGGTTGTGCAGGGTCCATCAAATGAACCACATACATATCTGTACGTCCCCAACCAGGATAAGTAAGATAATCACCAGCTTCAAAATACCAGCTGACATAACCATCCATTAAAACATTCCAGTCTGAAGTAATACCGGCATCAGCATATGTTTTTACTTTAGCCCAATCAACCGCAGCCAGTTCTGTTTTATTTCTTGGTGTATATGATAAGATACGGGCAGCAGCTGTATTACACATCTTTTTAAAATCTGCACTTGAAATATCAGCAGGTGCACCAAACCAACTACCAGGAATAGTGAATGATGTACCAGCGAGCTGAATAGCTTTGTCAAGATAAGCAATAGCAGCAGCAGCAACATCTTTGTATGGTTTTGCGGTTTCTAAAACACCATCCACGCTAGTGGCTTCATCTACAACATGTGCTTTGTCAAACGCTAATGCAAGGTTACCATATGCCAAACCCTGAGTAAATCTTGAAACTGCGAGTGCCCTGTCATTATTAACGCCATTATCACCAATTTTCACACCGCCGTTAATCGCCTTGATTACTTTGTTTGCAGTTGAAATTGCAGAGTACATGTTATCATAAGTTGCTTTTAAAACAACTCCGTTTGAATAACTGGGTGAATTATTCCAGCCATTATTTCTAGGCTCATAACTCATATCTCTCATACCTGCGTTACCCCAGGAACATGTTACATGATCAGCAGCAACTGCCATCATCATTTCAGTACTGTTAAATGCATGTTCACCATTAAATACTGTATTGAAAAGTCCTGCTGCAACGTTCTCAACGTCTTCTCCTTTTGCATATACTTTCAAGAAATCAGGATCATTTTCGTTAGGAACATCCAGTAAGTCTTTTTTACATCCTGCCATTCCTACCGAAAGCAGGGCTGTGAATAAAAGAAATCTATTTATCTTCTTCATATTAAACAGTTTATTGTATTAAAAATTAAACGTAAGCGAAACCGCCACATTTCTGTAAATAGGATTTGCATAAATACCATCCACAGGATACCTGATTGTACCTACTTCCGGATCGTAACCAGAGTATTTTGTAAAAGTAAGCAGGTTGCGTCCTACAACTTTTGCATTGATGCCTTTTACAAAACCATTAAAGAATCCTGACAATGAAATTGCTGGTACTGTGTAACCTACTGACACCTCACGAACTTTTAAGTAAGTACCGTCTTCTACCCAATAAGCATTGGCATTGTTACCATCGTACATACCAGCACCCCAGTAAGAAGCAGCTTTTTTCTCAGCGGCAGGAACATTTGTCATATCCTGCCTAGCACTTACATAGTTAAATGCCAAACGCTGTTCTTTACCGTTGTAAATATCACCACCTTGTTTCCAATCTAGTAATACATAGAACTGGAAGTTTTTGTATGTGAAAATATTTGAAATACCTGCAACAAAATCAGGATTACCATTTCCTATTTTACCGTACCACACAGAACCATCAGAGTTGAGCAGTTTAATTGGAGCTTCAGTAGTTTTGCCTTCTGTTCCTTTGGCAATTACATAACCCTCGCTGTTTACTACGTAATCAGCAATTGTTTTACCTGAAGGAAGTTGCTTTGACATTTCATCTAAAGTGCGTACCATTTTGTAGCCATAAATAGCACCATAAACTTCACCACTCTTTATGTAAAACATGCTCTGGTCACCGTTAAAATCCTGACCACCTGCGAGATAAGGAGCAATAGGTAATTCAGTAATTTTTTGTTGTACCCTTGAGAATACTACATTGGTTTTCCATGAGAAATTTTTATTCTTAATCCAGTTGGCACCAAATGTAAATTCAAGTGTGTTAGATTTAACAACACCAGCATTTTGATACTGGCTGTTAAAACCATCATTCAGGAATGGAATCAAAGGCACATTCAAAAACTGATCTTTTGTTATTGATGATGCGTAAGTAATTTCAAAATTGAATTTTTTCAGGAAATCAACATTTAACCCAATTTCCTTTTCTTCAGTTTGAGAAGGCTTCAGAAAAGAGTTGCCTTTCTGACTTGCTACTGCATTACCATTGTTCAGATTATATACTTCATACTGCCAGTCAAATCCTGGGCGGATACCCGCAGTACCATAAGCTGCCCTGATCTTCAATTCATCAATACCAGGTATTTTGAAATCTTCCGAAATGCGGTATGCAGCAGAAGCCCTGTAATAAGGATTCCAACGTGCATCAGCACCGAATAATGAAGAACCATCATAGCGGAACATTCCGTCAAACAGAATTTTATCTTTCCAATCTAAACCTAAGATTGCAAAATAGTTTTGTGCTCTTTCATTGTCTTTGTAAGAAGATGCATCATTAATACTTGCAAAGTTCTCAAAGTTCTCAATTCCGGAAATTCTGAATTGTGAAGCACTGATATAGTTGCTTTCGTAATGCCTGTTTTCATACAAATAAGAGAGTTTACCTCTTGTGTTGAAATTGCCAAATTTCTTGTTTAAATTAAGAGTAAGTGAAGTATTGGCTGTTTTTGATTCGCTGGTTGATTGAGACATTCCACCACCTGAATACGACATACCCATTGTTGCAGGAGTACCGCCAGATCTTGTCCAGGTATCCTGAGGGTTAATTGTTTCTCCCCTATAGTTCTCGATCTCCAGTGTTTGTGTTACATCTAAATCTGCCCAGGAAGTAAACTTAATATTTGCTGTATAGTTTGCAACCCACCTGCGAGTGAGATTACTGATTTTTTGTTTGTATAAAGGATAAAGCGGGTTTGTAATTTCAGCATTAAAATTGTTTACACGCAGGTAATAAGGCTGTCCATCAGGATTTTCTGCACTCAGGTTAACATCTTTCTCCATCCTGGCAATATTATAAAACAACGCACTTGAAGAACCAGGAGTACTTGACTTTCTGTTAATGAACAAGTTTGAAGCACTGAACTTTAACCATGGAGTGATTGTTTGATCAATATTAAAACGGAAGTTCTGACGTTGATAGCCATCTGTTAATTTCACAACACCTTCCTGTTTGTTGTTTTCAAAAGAAAGATATACGTTGTTTTTTTCGGTACGGTTTGCAACTGAAATAAAATTGGTAACGTTTATACCTGTGCGGAAAAATTCTGCCTGAGCATTCCTGTAAACACCATAAGGATTATCCATATAACCATCGGCATCAATACCACGGCTACCAGCAATACCAGGGTTAAAGCCTGCACCAATATAATTTGATGGGTAAGTTACACCTGCATATTTTGTGTACTTACCTTGCGCTGTAGCCCAATCGCTTGCAAGCGCATAATAGTGTGATTCGGAAGTCTTCAGGTAATGTGACAGGTCCTGCATACCTACTTCGTTACGTACAGTAATAACAGGCTTATTTAAACCAATCCCTTTACCCCTTTTTGTAATTACAGAAATAACGCCGTTACCAGCTCTTGAACCATAAAGGGCAGATGCAGCAGCACCTTTTACAACCTCCATTGATTCTACGTCATCAATATTAATATCTGAAATACTTCCAGAAAGGATGACACCATCGACTAAAATAAGGGGAGAAGAACTTACGTTCAGGTTATTATCGCCACGCAATAACAAATCGGCACCCTGACCAGGGTTACCATTTACAGAGGATGTTTTCAAACCAGCCACTTTACCTGCTAAAGCATTGCCCGCAGAGGATGACGGAACTGTTTGAAGTTGCTCTGCTGTAACTTTAGTAACAGATACAGTCATTTTTTTCCTGGTGGTTGCACCAGCAACACCTGTTACAATTACTTCGCCCATTTCCTGACTGCCGGCTGATTTAAGGCTAACAGCAAAATCAGATTTTGAACCAATTGCAACTTCTTCACTATCAAAACCGACAGCAGAAATTACCAATGTTTTTGCTGATGATGCAATGTTGAGTTGAAAACTACCGGATGCATCGGTTGATGTTCCATTAGTGGTACCTTTTACTAATACAGATGCTCCTGCTACCGGGTTACCTGAACCGTCGGTTATTTTACCGGAGATCTTTCTGCCTTGTGCCATAACAAATAGCGAAGACAGAATTGCTGCAAAGAGCAACAATACAGTTTTTCTCATGTTAATTGATTTAGTTTAAAAAAGTGCTTCAAATATAGGGGATTATGCTTTTCTACAAAAAAATGTTAAAACTATTTTCCGCCTATAAAGGGTAATGACACCATTAAATGGCTTTTTGCTGCATTCATCAAAAAAATGCTATAACCTGACTAATAGCTGGCACTTTGCCTCCGACCGCTTGTTACCGGTTATTTCATCTAACCCTGAACCAACCGACCCCCTGTTCCTGAAAATTGTTTGGGACCAGCGGAGCCAAAGTGAAATTTTCTTCGAAATATCATAGTTTAAGTTCAAATAATACCTCGTTCCTTTATCATAAAAAGCGGGAATGGAATAACTGAATAGTATATCATTCTCAAATGCATAAATGCGGCTGTTGTAATCTTCTGTTTCAAAATATTGCAGTCGCAGATTTGCTGAAAATGGCTTCATCAAAGGCTTGTAAAACACATCAAAAAAAGCAAGAAACCCCTGTGAGGGTACTTTCCCATCCAAATCATACCACATTGCATCCATTCTTTGACGGAGTGTAACTGCCTGACTTACCTTAAACTGCGCCTGGGTACGCCAGTTTAGCCGTTTTACCGGGTTAACTTCGGCTGTTTGTAACGCCCCTTCATTGCTAAAGTTCAGGGCTTTCGATTCAGTTCTGAAACGGGAGTATATTTCAATTTGCTTATTAGGCCTGTAAGTTATCTGGAGCAGAAAATCTTTTCCGTTTGAAGGCGCATCAACCCTGTATCTTAAGTATGGAAACCTGTATAAATCAGCATATCCATCAAATTTCCACTTTGAAGATGGCCTGATTGAAATTCCGGCAAACAATCCCTTTTCATTTACAGGATAAGTTCCTTCAGTAAATGCGTTGCCAAAAATGGATTGATATCCTGCCTGAATATTCCGGTAAACAAATGAAAAATCAACTTTTGGGTCAACACTCATCAGTAAACCACTCAGCAACCCGTAATACTCCAGATTATGACTGGCCGCTTCTCCAAACCAATGAATATTCTTAAAGGTATAACTCCAATCAAAACTATAATTTGTTAACTGCTTTCCGTTAAAAGCAAAATTATTGTAAGGTTGCGGATCTTTCACAAGCGGACGATTAAACCGGAAATGAACAGCATTTAAACCAACATGCAGGTTGTTGTGATTATAACTGATGTTTCCGCCAAACGAATTTATTTGAACTCTGTTCCGGTCAGCCGTTTCATTTTGTGTACGGTGCAAACCCGAAGTAAGCAGCGAAGAAAAATAATCTTCCGCCTGCAATGTATCAGCAACTATATTACCACTGACTTTTCTCAACGAGGCATAAGCGGTTAACTGCAGTTTTTTCTTTTCCAGTGTAATACCAGCGCCACGGTTAAAAAAATATTCGCCTGTTGAATTATATGGCCGCAGAATAGCTGCCTGCCGTTTTACATTCAGCACATCGGCACTTTTTTTAAATGCAAGCGATTGCCACTGCATCAAACCCTGCCCTATGTTAACTGTAAAATCGCCAATGGCAAGGTGTTTTATTATGCCTGCGTTTCGTACAAATAAATGAGCCGAGTAAAAATCAAACCCATATTTCTGTGCGCCTTTAAAAAATTGCTCACCAGGGTCATTTTCAGCCGTAAATCCATATTGCAGTTTGTTACCAAAAGAGTATTTATAACGGATCAGCAAACGCAACCTTGAACCCGGATAATAAGAAGAGGCAGATGTATCGTTTCGGCGTACAAACCCTTGCGATTTTTCGGGAACAAAAACTATCCGTGAAAGAACGGAGTGCTCCCCGTTCCTTAACCGGGCCAATAAATCCTGTTTTAATGTTAGAGCCGGACCAATAAAAATGTAAGGTACCAGCTTCTGAATTGTTTCGATATTCCAGGAAGGCACTGCCTGTAATTCATAGAGATTTACCAGCAGCCCGAAAAGTTTTCTGTAGCTGATAAAATTGCTGATCTGCAAAGCCGTTAAAAATGGAAATTCCTTTAAGTCAGATTCTGTTGCTGTATTAAGATTAACCTTATGCCTGATAAAATGCTGAAGCAACTGAACATAAGAATCATCTTCCGTTTCGGATTCATTTACCTCTGTAATATTTTCAATCTGCTGTTCAACAACAGGATTTTCCTGAGCATAGTTATACAAATGCAGGATTATCAAATACAATATGAATAACAGTTTTTTCAATCAGCTACATTTTCTTTCCGTTTAAAATCAAATAACAGCATTACCGCCGGCGTTAATCCGAGTTGCTGATGCCAGGCTGTTGCTACATCAATTCTGAAATGACCGAATTTTAAACCAAGACCAGCAAAAGGTTGAGCAGTAACAGTATTTATTCCAGCCCTTAACAAAAGCTGCCTGACCATTTCGTATTCAAAAACTGCATTTACACCCACGTTTTTATTTTCTTCTTTGATAATTTCCGCAGAAAGAAAAAACTTGTCCGATACTTCATATCCCAGCCCGCCTCTGTAAACGAACGCAATTTTTTCATCCCCCGATTTATTCAGATTTCCTCCAACCGGATTGTAAACACTAAATCCCGCATGAAGTTTTTCGCTTAAATGCATTAACATACCTGCTTCAAAATAAAAAGTTGAAGATGTTTGATAAGAAGGAATGCGAAGATTGTAATAATTGAATTTTGCACCAATATCAATTCTGCTGCCAAGCGACCTGCCGTACGCAAGTGATAACTGAGTTTCGTTATAATTACTGTACCCGAAATAATCAGCATGTACACCAAACACACCGGAATGTACAGGCAAACATCCAACAGCAGTATATTGACTGAAAGCATTCAGCGAAAAGCGCCTTTCACTATATACACCTGCACCACCCTGCTGCAGATTTGCAAGCGAGGCCGGGTTAATGATAAATGAAAATGCATCAGAATGATTTTTACTGTAGGCTCCTGTTCCGGGGTAACTGCCAATTAAAGGTTGGCGAACTGTTTGTGCATGGGCTATGCAGACGAAACAGGTATAGCAGATGAACAGATATTTTCTCAAACAGATTAGTTTTGAAATGAAAAATAATCTTTTTTTATCTGCTTTTGCAACCCATATTTAATTTTTCTTACTTCATTTAAAACAGGCCCCGGTGCATTATTTTTGCAGCATGCAATTACTCGACGGCAAACTGGCAGCACAAGCCATTAAAAATGATCTGAAAGCAAAAACTGCTGCATTAACAGCAAGCGGCAAACGTATGCCTCACCTGGCAGCCATCCTTGTTGGCACTGATGGGGCAAGTGAAACGTATGTGGCTTCAAAAGCAAAGAACTGTGCAGAAATTGGTTTTGAATCAACTCTGAAACGTTTCCCCGAAACGATTTCTGAAGTGGAGCTGCTGAATGAAATTGAACTGCTCAACAACGATGATAATATTGATGGCGTTCTTGTTCAGCTTCCCCTGCCCAAACACATCAGCGATGACAAGGTGATCAACAAAATCAATCCCGCAAAAGATGTGGATGGTTTTCACCCTGTAAGTGTGGGAAACATGGTTAGCGGAACCCCAACATTCATACCTGCAACTCCTTACGGCATCTTACTCATGCTGGAACATTATAATATTCCTACCAGTGGTAAACATGCCGTTGTAATTGGCCGCAGTCATATCGTTGGCACACCAATGAGTATTTTATTAAGCCGTAAAGCATATCCCGGCAATTGCACAGTAACAACATGCCATTCTGCAACCGTTAACTTAAAAGAAATCTGTCTTCAGGGAGATATTATTGTTGCAGCATTGGGTAAACCTGAATTTTTAACTGCCGACATGGTGAAGGATGGTGCAGTAATTATTGATGTTGGTATTACAAGAGTTCCTGATGCAACAAAGAAAAGCGGCTTTGCACTGAAAGGTGATGTAAAGTTTGACGAAGTTGCCCCAAAAAGCAGTTATATAACTCCCGTTCCGGGGGGTGTTGGACTGATGACTATTGCAGGTTTGCTGATGAATACGTACAATGCGTACATGCAAAAACAAAATAATTAACCACTGAACTGTTTACCGGATTTACATTTTAAATGACTGACCAATCTACTTCTCCGCAACAACTTCTTCCTGTAATGGAATCGTTTTACACGTTACAGGGTGAAGGTTATTACCAGGGCAAAGCCGCATACTTTATCCGTTTGGGCGGTTGTGATGTTGGTTGTGTTTGGTGCGATGTAAAAGAAAGCTGGGATGCAGATAAACACCCAAAGTTCAGTATTGATGAGATTGTTGAAAAAGCTGTGGAAGAAGTTAACTGCAAGCTGCAACCTGCAACCGGTAACCTTCCCATTGTTGTTGTAACCGGAGGCGAACCGTTATTACACAATTTATCGTCATTAACGAAAGCCCTTCATGCAGCCGGTTTTCAAACAAATATTGAAACATCGGGATCAAGTCCGGTAAGTGGCGATTGGGACTGGATTTGTTTATCGCCCAAAAAATTCAAAGCCCCGCTGCCTGAAATACTTCCGCAAGCAAACGAGTTGAAGGTTGTCATCTTCAACAAAACCGATTTTGAATGGGCCGAGCAATACGCCGCACAGGTTTCGCCTCAGTGCAAACTCTATCTGCAACCCGAATGGGATAAAGCCGGGCAAAACACATCGCTTATCATTGATTACATCAAAGCAAACCCCAGGTGGGAGCTGAGTTTGCAGATTCACAAATACATCAACGTTCCATAAAACGGAAAATTCAAAAGTCAAAAATTAAAACAGAACATGACGGAAACGGGTTTTTAAACTAAATCCTCCGTGGGTTTTGACTTTTAACTTTTGCCTTCCGTTTACAACATCTTTTCTCTGTTTTCGTTTTTATATTTACAAAAAAGAACGTCATTGAAAAAAATCCTTTTACTGATCAGCCTGCTCATTAGTTTTTGTACCAATGCGCAATGGTATGATCCCGGAAAAGTTGATATCAAGCTTGGATATAAGTATGCTGATGCATTGAATGAAGCAAAGATGAGAAACTTTGAAAAGGCTCATCAGTTACTGGACGAATGCATCACTGCCGATAAAAAATTTGTTGATGCCTATTTAAGTAAAGCCGGTGTTTTTTCTGAACAGAAGAAATACAGGCAATCAGTTGAATTTTATATTACAGCAAAGAATCTTGATTCAGTTTATTTCAGCACATTTCTGCTTCCTTATTCAATAGCTCTTGCAGGGAAAGGGGAATTTGAAGAAGCGCTTCACGCTGTTAACTTGTTTTTACAAAAGCCTAAATTAAATGAGCGAACCATTAAATCGGCGAACTACCGAAAAAGCTGCTATGAGTTTGCTGCAAACTATGCCATCAGAAATCCACACAAAAATTATGTATTTGCGCCGCAAAATCTGGGCGACAGTATTAACACAAAACTGCTTGAATATTTTCCAACTGTTACAATTGAAAGCAATACGCTGGTATTTACAAGAAGAATCGGTCACGAAGATTTTTTTGTAAGTGAACAGAAAAATGGTGCATGGAGCAAAGCTGTACCATTACCGGGCATTCTCAACACTGCAGAAAATGAAGGAGCACAAACAATTTCGCAGGATGGGCGGATGTTGATTTTCACAGGCTGCAATATGCAGGATGGAGAAGGGAGTTGTGATCTGTATGTTTCCTATCTCACAAAAAATGGTTGGGGCGAACGCATAAATATGGGCAGAGTAATCAATACTGAATTTTGGGAAAGCCAGCCAAGTTTATCACCTGATAAGCAAGCATTATATTTTGCAGCAAGAGATCCTTCTGGCTATGGCGGAAGCGATCTGTATGTAAGTTATCTTCAACCAAATGGTAAATGGGGAACGCCGCAAAATATGGGTGCTGAAATAAATACAAAAGCCGATGAAAGCTGCCCGTTTATTCATGCCGATAATCAAACATTTTATTTTACCAGCAACGGATTACCCGGGTATGGAGGCACTGATCTTTTCTTTATAAAGAAAAAAGCAGATGGAAGCTGGAGTAAACCGCAAAATCTCGGCTACCCGGTTAATACAATTGACGATGAAGGTTCTTTAACTATTGCCAGCGATGGAAAAACTGCTTATTATTCCAGTGATGGTGCTGATAGCCGTGGCGGACTTGATATATACACATTTGAACTGCCCGAAACAGACAGACCAAACAGAACGCTGTGGGTAAAGGGAAATGTATTTGACATCAAAACAAAAAGCGGCCTTCCTTCAGCAGTTGAATTAATTGATATGCTTACTGCACAAACTATCAGCAAAGTGCAGACTGACGAAGAAGGAAATTATCTTATTACATTACCTGTTGGCAATAACTATGTGTTTAATGTAAACAGAAAAGGTTATTTATTTTATTCTGAAAACTTTTTACTGAAAGAACAAACAGTTGATACACCTTACACCATCAACATTCCTTTAATACCCATTGAAGTAAATGCAAGTATTGTACTCAGGAACATTTTCTTTGATACAAAACAATCTGCACTGAAACCTGAATCAATGATTGAGCTGGACAAAATTGTTCAACTGATGAAAGACAATCCAACGGTACAGATTGAAATCAGCGGGCATACAGATAATGTTGGCAAGCCTGCCGATAATCTGAAGCTTTCAGTTGACAGGGCAAAATCGGTCATTAACTATTTACTTTACAAAGGTGTTCCTGCAAACAGGCTCAGTTCAAAAGGATTTGGCGAAACAAAACCGGTTGCAGATAATAAAACGGAAATAAACCGTGCAAAAAACAGGCGTACAGAGTTGAAGGTGTTAAGCAAATAATGTATTTTAAATGCATGAACATCGATGAATTTTTTATAAGAGTCTTTTATACATATGAATTGAACATATTAACAATCAAATTGCAATTCTATCGTTTCTTTTATCAAATATCATGACAAGGGAAGCATCCAATTAAACAATCATTCAACAAACCACCTGAACCAGAAAAGGAATCAATAAAAAAAAGGGGATTTTCACCCCCTAGCAATCCGTACCAGAAAATAGTAATCAGAAGAATATACCAACCGCCTTCACTAGATTACTAAAAAAGCTTAGAACCTTTCCAAGGCTAAAGCGTTTCTGAATTTCAATCTTTGGTTTACCAGAACCATTTTCATGAATGATAACTCTGTTACCATTACCAATGATTAAAATGTTCGGTTTTTTCTCTTGCATAATAAAAATTACAAATGGGCTAGTAAGCTTAAAAAATGTTAATGGAAAGTGATACAAAGATACAACGTGTTTTAGCAATTTGATTTACACATTCCATCACGTTATTCACAATCAGATGAAAATTTGGCAGGCTTTGTACATATATGGCACAATCTAGATTTACTATTGTGGATAACAAATAAAAAGGGTTGAATTAATCAACCCCTTCAGCTTTGTATTCTTTCTTCTCTTTTGCCAAATCTTCAATATCTTCTTTAATCTCTTTGGTTCTAAGTAGCATCTTCTTGAATAGTTGAAACAAATTGATGTTGTAAAACTCTTTTACATTTTTGTTAATTGATAAACATTCAATGCTACAAAGAATATTGCAAAAATCTTTGTACTAAATAATTGAATAGGGTAACATACTTATAAATTCGTCCAAAAAACAGGCGCACAGAGTTGAAGGTGTTAAGCAAATAATGTATTTTAAATGCATGAACAACGACCTGTTATTTCAGCTTGCTTTAACACAAGTCCCAAACATTGGGTGCGTACATGCCAAAATACTAACCGAGCACTTCGGCACGGCAGAAAAGATATTCAATGCAAAAAAATCAACACTTGAAAAAATTGAAGGTATTGGTGAAGTAAGGGCAAACAGCATCAAACAATTTTCTGCCTTCAAAGAACAGGAAGATGAAATTGATTTTATCGAAAAATATAAAATCAAACCTCTTTTTCTTGCAGATAAAGAATATCCGCAACGACTGTTAAACTGTTACGATCCACCCACATTACTGTTTTACCGTGGCACTGCCGATCTTAACACTTCAAAAATTATTTCTGTCATCGGTACAAGAAGCAACAGTGATTACGGAAAAATGATCACCGAAAAAATGATGGAAGATATTGCGCCGCTTGAACCACTGATTGTTAGCGGACTTGCTTACGGTATTGATGCCATTGCGCATAAATATGCAGTGAAACATCAATTGCCAACAGTTGCTGTTCTTGCACATGGGCTGGATACAATTTACCCATCGCAGCACAAATCACTTGCAAAAGATATGATTGCAGGAAATGGTGGTTTGCTTACTGAATTCAGAAAGGAAACAAAACCTGATAAACATAATTTCCCTACAAGAAACAGAATTGTTGCCGGCATGTGCGATGCTACCATTGTAATAGAAACCGGAAAAAAAGGCGGCAGCATGATTACTGCCAATCTTGCAAACAGTTATAACCGAGATGTGTTTGCAGTTCCCGGCAAAACCACCGATGCCAAAAGTGAAGGATGTAATTACCTTATTCAAAACAACAAAGCCGTTTTGATAACCAGCGGTACAGATGTAATTGAACAGATGGGATGGCAATCAAAACAAAAAAATACAAAAGCCAGACAAAAAGAATTATTTATTGAATTAAGTGAAGATGAGAAACTGGTGTACCAGTTGTTACTTAAAAAAGAAAATATGCATATTGATGAAATCAATCTGCATTGTTCTGTAAGCAGCAGTGCTATTGCAGCTGCCTTACTTTCGCTTGAATTACAGGGAATCGTACAGAGTTTGCCGGGAAAGCTGTATGCACTAATATAAAAAAACGCCCCTTGCGGGGCGTTGAGATATAGACCAAGAACCCGTTTTACTTCTCTTTTGATCCATTGACAGGAATATTGAACAAAGCACGAATCTGTTCATAACTCATTGCCTTCAGCTGAGCTACTGAATAACCTGCCGCAGGTCCGGATGAAAATCTGCCACCAGATGTTACTCCCGGAATAAGCACATAACGATACTCCAGGCTTTGTGGTAAATTAATCAAAACAGGCTGCCCCGGGTATGACTCCGGCACCGCAGATGTAAACCTGCACGTATTGTATGTATGCCTGTAAACAAAGATTTTTTGCAAAGCATAAATACAATTAATCTGGTTGGTAGCACCACCTGCATCTGAAACATATGGCATTTGATATGGCCCGATAGATCCTATACGGAAATAAGTAATCATTACTCCGCTTGTTAAAATCGTGTTTGATAAAGAAGGAGCATTAATGTGCCTCACCCGAACACACGTGCCATCAATAGTTGTATCTCTTTGTGCAAAAGGGCTGGTTACCCAGGCAGAATAAATAACCTGTGCAGGCGTACCTGCCGGGCCTTGCGGACCTGTTGCTCCTTGCGGGCCTGTTGCTCCGGTACCACCGGTTGAACCTGTTGCACCCGTGGCTCCGGTAGCACCGGTTGCTCCTGTTGCTCCGGTAGCTCCAGTCGGGCCAGCAGGGCCTTGTGGGCCAGCGGGGCCGGTATCGCCTTTACATGCAGACAAAAAAACTGTAACTGATAAAAACACAACAGCACTTAATAAAAACTTTTTCATTAGAAAGGTTTAATGGTTAATGATGATTGATGATGCAAACCTACCGCCATGATTTTGCTGTTACAATACCCAAAAAGTTGGTTTTTTTATTCACTGTTTCGGGTATTTCTGTACTACCCTGTCATCCAATTTGGAAGCAAATACCTCATTCCTTTATCTTTGCACATGGCAACAAGAAATAACTCCACTTTCAGCAAAGCTGTTCTCAACAAATTTTTCGGTGAAGGTTTAACGTTTGATGATGTTCTTCTTATGCCCGCATACAGCGAGGTGTTACCAAGAGAAACCAGCATCAGCACCCATCTCACCAAATCAATCCAGTTAAATATTCCCATGCTTTCGGCAGCAATGGATACGGTTACCGAAGCCGGTCTTGCAATTGCACTTGCCCGTGAAGGCGGCATTGGCATCCTGCATAAAAACATGAGCATTGAAGACCAGGCAGCCCAGGTACGTAAAGTAAAAAGAAGCGAAAGCGGACTGATTATTGACCCCATCACCCTGCATCAAGATGCCACCATTGGCGATGCATTATTACTGATGAAGGAAAACAAAATCGGTGGCATCCCGATTGTTGATCAGAACAAAAGACTCGTTGGCATTTTAACCAATCGTGATCTTCGCTTTGAAACAAACAAGAAAAGAAAAATCAGTGAAGTAATGACTTCACAAAACCTTGTTACTGCTCCTGAAGGGACAGACATGAAAAAAGCGAAAACCATTCTCAGTAAACATAAAATTGAAAAGCTGCCTGTAATTAAGAAAGATGGCACATTAATCGGCTTAATTACTTATCGTGATATACTTCAGTTACAAAGTCACCCCAATGCTGTGAAAGATGAATTTGGACGTTTACTTGTTGGTGCGGCATTAGGTATCACTTACGATTTGTACGACCGTGCAGCTGCATTACAGCACGTAGGTGTTGATGTGGTTAGTCTTGACAGTGCACATGGTCACAGCAAAGGAGTAATGGAAGCACTGAAAGGATTGAAAAAGAATTTCAAAAAATTGCAGGTCATTGCAGGTAATGCAGGTACAGGTGCCGGTGCAAAAGCATTAGCTGATGCAGGTGCTGATGCAGTGAAAATTGGTATTGGCCCCGGATCAATTTGTACCACACGTGTTGTTGCTGGTATTGGTGTACCTCAACTTACTGCTGTAATGGAAGCAGCATTTGCATTAAAATCAAAAGGTATTCCTGTTATTGCAGATGGTGGCATCAGATACACCGGCGATATGGTGAAAGCTTTGGCTGCAGGTGCTTCAAGTGTGATGATGGGAAGTGTTTTTGCAGGCACAGAAGAAAGCCCAGGTGAAACCATTATTTACGAAGGAAGAAAATTCAAGCAATACCGTGGCATGGGTTCTATCGGCGCCATGCAGAAAGGCAGCAGCGACCGTTATTTCCAGGATGTGGAAGACGGCATAAAAAAATTAGTGCCTGAAGGAATTGAAGGACGGGTTCCCTTTAAAGGAAATGTAAGTGAAATTGTACACCAGTACACCGGTGGATTAAAAGCGGGTATGGGTTACTGCGGTGCAAAATCAATCAAAGAATTGCAGAATGCAAAATTTGTAGTAATAACAAACGCCGGAATGAAAGAAAGCCACCCGCATGATGTAATTATTACAAAGGAAAGTCCGAACTATTCAAGATAGTATTATCAGGCCGAATAATAATGCTGATAACAATCATCCGTGCAAGAAAAGCTACTTTTTCTAATTTTAATAAAACTAAACTTATGAAAGTAGCTTTTATGCTTTTGCTGGTCTTTGTATCAGCTTCTCTCTGCGCACAACAAACTGCAACAACTAAAGATGGAAAGGAAGTTATTCTGAATGAGGACGGCACATGGAAATTTGTAATAGATGTTGATGGGCTTCCTATTGATACCACCTCTGTAAAAATTTTGACGAAACCAACAAATTCCCAAAAACTGATAAAATCCGAAAGAAATAATTTTGGAGTATGGTACAACGAAAAAAAATGGCTGAAATCTGATTTCTCAGCCAATTCACTTGCTGAATTTCAATTAATCAACCAGGGAAAATTTCCCGAAGTTTTTTGCATGATTATTAATGAAAGAGTTGAAGGGTTTTTTGACATGCTAAAAAACATGGTAATAGAAAATGCAAAAAAATCCTGCACCGATTTTGAACTTTATAAACAGGAAATAAGAACAATCAACCAGATAAAAGTACTTCATTTGATTTTTGGCGGTAAAATTCAAGGGATGCAAGTAAAATACTTTGGATATTACGCAACTACCGAAACAGGAATTACCCAATTGGTTCTGTTTACTACAAAAAATCTTTTCAATTCGTATGAAAAGGATTTTGAGGATTTTGCTAATGGTCTTGTTTTAGTAAATGAATAGAACTGCCATAAATTGAGATAGAAATTTTATAGTGGTTTAGTACATTTACCAAAATCATTCATTTGAAAAAGTATCAACCACTCCTGCTTTCTGTTTTATCGGGCATCCTGCTTTTTCTGGCATGGCCTGTTACAAATATTACCGTTACTGTTTTCATTGCATTTATTCCATTGTTGATGATTGAACAGATGCAGTTCAGCCGTTTAAAATTTTTCGGGTTGATTTACCTTGCCATGTTCACATGGAATGTAACCACCACCTGGTGGATATGGAACTCCACCATGATTGGCGCATGGCTGGCAATTGTGGTGAACAGTTTGCTAATGTGTATTCCGTGGATGGGATTCAGGTTCATGAACAAACGGTTTAACAAACCGGTTGGCTATACTTCACTGGTTGTGTTCTGGCTGGCGTTTGAATATATTCATCTGCAGGATTGGGGATTAAGCTGGCCATGGTTAACATTGGGAAACATTTTTGCATCACGCACCAACTGGATTCAGTGGTATGAGTTTACCGGAACAAGCGGCGGTAGTTTATGGATAATACTGGTGAATGTATTGTTGTTTAATCTCACAAATCCATCTGAAAAAGTTAAAACACAATGGCTGAAAATAACCGGCGTTGTTGCTACCTTACTCATCCCGTTTGTTATTTCAATATTCATCCCTGCAACCGAACATCAAACATCAAACCCCAAACCTCAAACCTCAAATATTGTCGTTGTTCAGCCCAATATTGACCCGTATGAAAAGGTGGCAACAGGAACATTTGAAATGCAGCTGCAGAAACTCATCCGCTTAAGCGAATCTGCAGTTGACAGTAATACAACATTGCTTGTATGGCCCGAAACGGCGTTATACTCACCCAATGGTTTTGATGAAGCAGGTTTAAAACAGAATTTCTTCCTGAATCCTTTGTTTGATTTTTTACGTCGCCACCCTAAAGTGAATTTGTTTACCGGCATTGAAAGTTACCATGTGTTTAATGAGAAGGTTTCAATTTATGCAAGACAGATTGAAGGAACTTCAAATTACTACGAAGTATACAACGGCAGTATATTACTTGACAGCAGCGGTGTTTATGCTTTCTATCACAAATCAATGCTTGTACCCGGTGTAGAAACATTACCGAAGTTTTTATTATTCCTCGGACCGGTATTTGAAAAATTCGGTGGCACTGCAGGTGGTTATGCAAGACAGGAAGAACGCACTCCTTTAAAAACAAGAAATGGTTATGTAATTGCACCCGCCATTTGCTATGAAAGTATTTATGGTGAATACATGAGTAAGTTTTTTGCAAATGGTGCCAACATGCTTGCAGTCATTACTAACGATGGATGGTGGGGTAACACACCCGGACATAAGCAACACGAACTGTATGCAAAGCTACGTGCAATCGAATCAAGAAAATGGGTATTACGCAGTGCAAACACAGGTGTCAGTTGTTTTATTGATCCAAACGGAAATGCCATGCAGGAACAACCCTGGTGGACAGAAGCTGCAATAAAAATGAATGTGCCTGTTAATGACAGGAAAACATTTTACATAAAGTATGGCGATCTTATCAGCAAACTAGCTTTATTGTTCACTGCAGCTTTATTGCTTCTTGCGTTGTACAATAAGATTATGAAAAGAAAACCTAAAGCTCAGTTGAATTAAACAAACTCTCTTATGCAAAAGATTATTGAAACCGGCAGCACTAAGCTTTCCTATAATGTTTATGGCAAAGGTTTCCCCGTTGTATTCATACATGGTTTTGGTGAAGATGGGCGCATCTGGAAAAATCAAATCAATTACCTGCAATCGAATTTTCAATTAATCATTCCTGATCTGCGTGGAAGCGGCCAATCAACTTTAAACAATGATTTGCTGAGCATTGAATTAATGGCTGATGATGTTAAGCAAATACTTGATGCAGAAAATATCAGTCAATGCATTCTGTTTGGTCATTCAATGGGTGGATACATTACACTTGCATTTGCTGAAAAATATGCTGATATGTTAAAAGCATTTGGCCTTGTTCATTCAACTGCTTTTGCCGACAGTGAAGAGAAAAAAGAAGCCCGCAAAAAATCAATCGACTTTATAAAAGAACATACTGCTTTTGAATTTGTAAAAGCAACCATCCCCAATTTGTTTTCAGAACAATTTAAAGCAAATCAAAAAGAACAGGTGGAGGAGTTAATTGAGCAAGGTAAACAATTCAGCAAAGAAGCATTGATAGCTTATTACGAAGCAATGATTGCCCGCCCCGACAGAACAGCTGTTTTAAAGAATGCAGCAGTTCCGGTTTTCTTTTTTATCGGGGAAGAAGACAAAGCAGTAAATCCTGCCGATGCAGTTTCACAAACTTCCATGCCATCTATTTGCAGTGCAAACATTGTTTCGGGCATTGCACACATGGGTATGCTGGAAGCTGCAGATGAACTGAATCATTCAATGGAAGCTTTTCTCCATTTTATTCTTTCTTAAATTCAATAAATCCGCTTTCTGCAAAGGAAAATGAGAACTACAATCAGCTCAATTGCTGACTGCGCTCCTGTTTGTACGCTCATTCCAGCAATTACATTTAGTGTTGATTAAACAACAACATTATGTCAACAGAAGTTAATGGCAGCACACATGTAAGCATGCCAAGAATCGGAGACTCAGCGCCTACATTTAAAGCTGTAACCACGCAGGGCAATATTCATTTCCCTGATGATTACAAAGGCAAATGGATCATCCTCTTTAGCCATCCGGCCGATTTTACACCGGTTTGCACATCTGAGTTTATGACCTTTGCAAATCTCGAAAGTGAATTTGCAAAACTCAATACGCAACTGGTGGGTCTGAGTGTTGATGGCCTATACAGTCATATTGCATGGCTGCGTACAATCAAGGAAAAAATTGAGTTCAAGGGAATGAAAAACATGGAAGTAAAATTTCCTTTGATTGAAGATATTACCATGGAAGTGGCCAAGCTTTACGGAATGATTCAGCCAAACGAAAGCAGCACAAAAGCTGTAAGAGCAGTATTCTTCATTGACCCGAACGGCGTTATCCGTGCAATGATTTATTACCCGCTTTCACTGGGCAGAAATTTTGATGAGTTGAAACGAGTGATTATTGGTTTACAAACTGCTGATAAGCATGGAGTGGCTTTACCAGCCGACTGGAAGCCAGGCGAAGATGTAATTGTTCCTCCTGCCAACAGTTGCGGCGTAGCAAAAGAACGCATGGATGGAAAAGAAAAAAATGTGTATTGCAAAGATTGGTTCTTCTGCATGCGCCCATTACCGGTTGAAGAAATTGATTTGTAGAAAGAGTGAATAACAAATTGTACAACCCGGAGAAATAATTCTCCGGGTTTTCTTTTGATTGAATTGTTTGTTTTCTGTCAGCTTTTTGTTTTGTGATTGTAATCATATCGGTCGCTTTTAGTGCAAAGTAGTTTTGCTGAAAAGAAACAAACATGGAAATAACAACTCAACACACACTGGGTGCAATTGTAAAAGAATTTCATGCAGCTGCATCTGTATTTGAAAAATATCATCTTGATTTTTGCTGCCAGGGCAAACGTTCATTGGCTGTGGCTTGTGAAGAAAGCGGTTTGATTCCTGAAGAAATTGCAGCCGAAGTAAACAGGGCGATCAACAGTAACAGTCCGGCAGAGCATGATTTTGATTCATTCGATCCCGAGCAACTGATCAGCTATATTATTTTTAAGCATCATAGTTATGTAAAGCAAACATCACCTGTCATCAAAGAACATTTGTACCGTGTTGCCAACAAGCATGGAGATCGTTTTCCTGAAATGAAGAAAGTGTTTGCATTGTTCCTTGAAGTGGAGGAAGAACTGCAGATGCATTTGCAGAAAGAAGAAGTGATTCTTTTCCCACGCATACGTGAAGTTTACCATGCATCAGTGAACGCCAGCCCTACCTCCTTCCCTCCAACTTATCTTGACGGACCGATACAGGTGATGGAAGCAGAACATTCTCATGCCGGAAATGCTTTGTATGAAATCAGGCAGCTTACCAACAATTACACTGCACCCGAAGGCGCATGTACAACATTTAATCTTGTGATCAACGAACTCAAGGCATTTGAAGAAGATCTGCACCAGCATGTGCACCTAGAAAACAATATTCTTTTCCCAAAAGGTGAAGAAATATTATTGTTACTTAATTAATATTTTCAGATGATAATTTTTAACCAGGCAGTTTGCACTGCCTGGTTTGCTTTACGCCTGTTTGTGTAAAACAGCACGATCTGCCAAATTAAACGTACCTTTGTGCGTCCATTTGAGTAATCTCTTGTAAGCGAATAATTTTCCGCAGTCTTCATATTTTTCCTTTACACCAGTATTCAGCTCAATTTATTCAGTTAAACAATTCACTAATATGAACTTGTATGTTTCTAATTTAGGGCCTAATGTGAAGGATGAAGACCTGAAACAACTTTTTGCTGCCTATGGCAGTGTAAGTTCTTCAAAAGTAATTATTGACAAATTCTCAAATCAAAGCCGTGGTTTTGGTTTTGTAGAAATGCCTGATGATACTGAAGCACAAAAAGCAATTGCTGCTCTAAACGGGTCCAGTAATGACAGTCGTTTTATTAAAGTTTCAGAAGCAAGGCCAAGAGAAGAAAGACCCCGTACCAATAATAATTGGTAAACCATTACTTTATTTAATCAATTTTTTAGTATGACGAATGAAATGATTGAAAAGTTCGTAGAAAATAAAGCGAACCTGAATCAGAAAGTGAATATCCATTTTAAATCAAGAGAAACAGTAAAAGGAATCTTTATCCACATGGATGATTATGAAGAATTAAAATCAAAAAATTTCTGGCGTATTGTTTCTGATTCAAAACTGAATGAATGGGAAAAAACCAAGGATTACAATCTTGGAAGAATTTTTAACGGAGCAGAGTTTACACGCTTAACTGAAACCGTAAAGTAAGACTTTTTCATTCCTTTCACTTTCAAAAAAAAGATTACAATATGTTTACGCAAACATGGAAAAAGTATCTGGCAGTTATTGCAATTCTACTGAAACGCTCATCAAAAGATGAACAAACGCTTAATATGAATCATACAGATTTTGAAAGGGCGTCGGGGGGCAGAAAAACCAAATTCAGCTTTTCTCATCTCCAGTTAAATAACGGCAAATTAAATACAGCTATTAAGATTTCGCCTTTTGCAAAAGAACTGGCAACCTTGCTCCAGGAAGATGATCTCACAAAGAATATCTTAAGAGGGCGTCATCTGGAAATTTCCATGAACAACGATTTTCAACTGAGCATTAAAGATATTAAACCCCTTAATGAAACGACAGAGGAAGACATAACTGCCCCTGCAGAAGAAAATATTTCTGCAGAATAAGCAAACTGTTCAGTTAATCACTGAACCTGTCTGTAACCTGTATCAGTACATCTGCTGACGGTAAACAACCTTCAGCAGATTTTTTTTTATAAACTTTAAGCAACTATGTTACGTTCAATTATTACCGGAACAGGGTGCTACATCCCTCCTGTTGTACAAACGAACAGTGATTTTGCACAACATATTTTTTATGCTGATAACCAGCAGCCGCTCCCAACTCCACCGCAGGAAGTTGTTGAAAAATTTAAACAGATCACAGGCATTGAAGAACGGCGTTATACAACCGATGAGCTCAACACATCCGACATTGGTGCTATTGCTGCACGTAACGCTATTATTGACAGCGGAGTAAACCCGGAAGAAATTGACCAGCTGATTGTGGCGCACAACTTCGGCAATGTAATTAAACATACCATTCAAACCGATGCGGTTCCTTCACTGGCAAGCCATATCAAACACCAGCTTGGCATTCATAACCCAAATTGTATTGCATACGATATTTTGTTTGGTTGCCCGGGATGGATACAAGGTATTATCCAGGCCGATGCGTATTTTAAAGCAGGCATCGCCAGGAAAGCATTGATCATTGGAACAGAAACATTATCAAGAGTCATTGATATGTATGATCGTGACAGCATGATCTTCAGCGACGGCGCAGGTGCAGCAGTACTTGAATACAAAGAAACTACAGAAGATGGCCAGGGTATTTTAAGTACATCTGTTCAAACTCATTCGCTGGAAGAAGTGGATTATATCCACATGGGAAAATCGTTTTACCCAGATAGTGATCCACGCATCCGTTACATCAAAATGAAAGGCCGTAAAGTGTATGAGTATGCCATGAAGTATGTTCCGGCTGCAATGAAAGATTGCTTAGACAAAAGTGGTGTGGATATAAAAGATCTGAAAAAAGTGTTCATTCATCAGGCCAACGAAAAAATGGATGAAGGAATTATTCACCGGCTGTACAAACTATATGGAGCTCCGGCGCCTGAAAATATTATGCCCATGAGTATTCACTGGCTGGGCAACAGTTCTGTTGCAACTGTACCTACCTTGTATGATCTTGTAAAAAAAGGACAGGTAGAACATCACCAGCTTAGCGCCGGTGATGTTATATTGTTTGCATCGGTTGGTGCGGGAATGAATATCAATGCAGTTTGTTACCGCTGTTAAAATTCTTATCGCTGCGTAAATACCCGTCCTCTCCTTCCTCTTGAAAGATTATTGAAAGAAGGAACAGAAGGCGATGCAGCCGTTGTTGTTTCAGTTGCCTGTGTATTGCTGTGCATAGCAGTAATATCAAATTCATGACCTGCCACAACCGGAATTGTTTTCTTAATCAGCTTTTGAATATCTGTTAAATAGATTTTTTCACTCCAGTCGCAGAACGAAATAGCAGTACCTGATGCACCGGCTCTTCCGGTACGGCCAATACGGTGAACGTATGTTTCAGGAATGTTGGGTAATTCGTAATTCACCACATGCGTTAAATCATCAATATCAATTCCTCTTGCAGCAATATCAGTAGCAACCAACACACGGGTCTTTCTCTTTTTAAAATTTTCTAATGCCCGCTGTCTTGCATTCTGCGCTTTATTGCCATGAATTGCTTCTGCAGTAATACCTGCATTGATCAATTGTTTGGCAAGTTTATCAGCAGCATGTTTCATTTGCGTAAACACCAGGACGGTTTTAATTTCTTCATTCTTCAGCAATTCAACCAGCAATGAACGTTTATTCTGCTTTTCAACAAAATAGACTGATTGGTTAATTGTATCAACAGTTGAAGACACCGGTGTTACTTCTACTTTTACTGGGTTTACCAATAATATATCGGCCAGCTGTTTAATTTCAAACGGCATGGTTGCTGAGAAAAACAATGTTTGTCTTTTCGAAGGAAGTTTTGCAATCACTCTCCGTACATCCTGCACAAAACCCATATCCAGCATACGGTCTGCTTCATCAAGAATAAAATATTCAATTTGCTCAAGTGAAATATGTCCCTGCTGCATCAGGTCCAGCAATCGGCCGGGTGTCGCAACAATAATATCAACACCTCGTTTAATTCCACTTACCTGCCTGTGTTGCGGCACACCGCCAAACACAACCTGGTATCTGAACGGGAGAAAATGTCCGTATGCTTTAATGCTGTCGCCAATCTGCAATGCAAGTTCACGGGTAGGTGTAAGAATTAATGTTTGAATGACATGGTTTTGCTGTTGTCTTTCCATTCGTTGCAAATGCATTAGCTGCAAAACAGGAATGGTAAACGCTGCCGTTTTTCCCGTACCGGTTTGGGCACAGCCTAATAAATCTCTTTTTTGTAAAACAGCAGGAATAGCCTGTTGCTGAATAGGTGTGGGTGTAGTGTACCCTTCTGTACTCAAGGCCTTCAATAAAGGCTCAATGAGCTGTAAATTGTTAAATGACACAATAAAATATTTAATTATAAAATCTTTGATAAGGCTATCAATCAGTGCGATGATACTTTATCCGCCTTACGTTAGCACGATCATTATTTGAGAAGAAAAACTAAACAAACAGAGAGAGTAATAACATTAAGAACAGCAAAGATAAGCTTTTATTATTAAATGCTGTTTTTCGGGCCTGGGAAGGCTTAATTTACTTAACGTGAATGATTTTTACCGGGCAAAGTTTAGCAGCTTTTTCATTGGCTTCACGTTCATCATCATTTACTTTAACCGACCAGAATCCTCTTCTTTCTTTTGCATCAACAAGTGTGCTTCTACCATCTCGTTTCGACATACGCCACCGCTCAGGCGCAGCTTCTACGCAATAGTTACATCCAATACATTTTTCCCGTTGTTGTGTGATGGTGATCATGTTGTTTCTACCTCCGCATCTGCTGCAACAATCTTATACAATTTATCCGTATGATGAATTGCCACATCCAGCGGGAAGGCGCAAAGATCACCTTTTTCAGCCACTTGAGCCGAACCAGTTTCATTTACATGCAATGATTCAATCACCGTTTCAATTACACCAAAGTTTTTACCAATAATCATTACACGGTCACCAACACGCAGCGGGTAACTTTCTATTTTAAATTCAGCAATTTTTGCCTTGGGATAATAATGATTGCCTTTACCGAGATAGATTTTTCTTGTGGTTGCTTTCGATCCTGAAGCATCTGTCCATTCGCCCAATTCCTGTCCAAACAAGTAACCGCCCCAGAAACCCCTGTTATACACTTCTTCCATCCGCTTCATCCATTCTGCAGCTTTATCAGAAGAATATGTTTGGTTGTAATAACTGTCAATTGCTTCACGGTAACATTGTGTAACTGTTTTTACATAATCAGGACTCTTGCCTCTTCCCTCAATCTTCAGTACACGAACACCGGTTTCAATTAACTGGTCAAGAAAATCGATTGTGCAGAGATCTTTCGGCGACATAATGTATTCATTATCGATTTCCAGTTCATGCCCGTCTTCAATATCAATTACCTTGTATTTTCTCCTGCAGTTCTGTAAACATGCACCACGGTTAGCCGATGCATTTTGTGTATGCAGACTGAGATAACATTTTCCCGATACAGCCATGCACAACGCACCATGTGCAAACACTTCTATCTCGATTAAATTACCGGATGGCCCGGTAATATTTTCTTTTTTAATTCCATCGCAGATTGCTTTCACCTGCCGTAAACTCAATTCTCTCGACAGCACCATTACATCAGCAAACAAGGAGTAAAAGCGTACGGTTTCAAGATTGGTGATATTGAGTTGCGTCGAGATATGAACTTCAAGACCCAGCGTTCGTGCATAAGCAATCACAGCCTGATCGGATGCAATTACTGCAGTAATACCGGCTTTCTTTGCTTCATTCACCACCATTTTCATCAGCGACAAATCATGATCGTACACGATGGTATTTAAAGTGAGGTAGCTGCGTACATTATGCTTATTACACAGTTCAGCAATTTCAGGTAAATCTTCAATGGTAAAATTCATAGTGGCTCTTGCACGCATATTCAGCTGCTCCACACCAAAATACACAGAATCGGCTCCTCCCTGTATGGCTGCCATCATGGATTCAAAACTGCCGGCCGGCGACATCAATTCAACTTGCTTTCCCTGCATGTAAAAAAATTAAACCGCAAATTTACAGAAAAGGCACAAAGGCATCAAGGCAAAGAGTTTGAGCCCTGCTGACAGTTGAAATAGTAAGAAAAATGATTTTATGTAACCAGCTGCATCAACATCAGTCATCTGCATTGGCGTCGCACACTTGTACAATAAAATAAAACTGAACAATAGCAGATAAAACAGAAGTTTAGTTGCTTAGCTGAATAATGTTCCTTTCATCAACTGAAAGAAAAACCAGTTCACCTTTCCGGAAAGTAGATTTGTTGGCTCGCAGTTTAATCAATTGCTGTTCAACCAGCACTTCAAGCAAATAATAACTGCCAAAAAATGAAATACGTTGTGCAATACCAAATATGTGCGATTGTCCTGTTCCTGTTACATGAATATTTTCAGGACGGATCATCAATTGTTCATTTGAAGTAAAGGAACCAAAAATCGGTGCTTTACTTATATCAATCAAATTGTAATCACCCACTAAACCAGCGGCATATTCATTCACCGGTTGTTGGTAAACTTCCTGCGGCGTTCCCTGCTGAATTAATTCTCCGTTCTGCATCACAAGAATTTTATCTGCCCATGAAAGCACATCAGCTGCATCATGACTTACAAGAATACAGGTAATGCCCAACTGCTCACTGATATCATCAATCACCTGCTTAATGGTGCGTTTGTGCATGGCATCAAGATTGGAATAAGGTTCATCAAGCAACAACAATCGTGGTGAAGTGGTGAGCAAACGAGCAAGTGCAATGCGTTGCTTTTCTCCACCCGAAAGCTGATCAGTTTTTCGTTGTAGCAAATGATCAACCTGGCAAATACGATAGAGTTCAATTGCTTTTTCTTCGGTTAGCTTATTCGCCATTTCAAGATAATCCCGCACCCAATAGTTATTCCGTAATTCAAAATACTGGCTCAGGAAAGTAATACCGGGATGACCAGGAAACAATTCATCTTCGGGATTAATGATTTGTTTTTCTTCAAACAGCACTTCACCTTCATCCGGTTTTACAAATCCGCCAACCAGTTTCAGCAAGGTTGTTTTACCCGATCCTGTTTCACCAACAATCGCAATATGCTGCAGCTTTTCCTGTGTAAAGCTTACATGCTTTACAACCATATTCTCCCCGACTGTTTTACTGATATTTGAAACTTGTATAAACGACATGAATTAAGGTGCAAGCCTTTTAATATCCCAGCTTTTATTTTCATTAAGAGTGTAAACAATCCTGTCGTGCATACGGCTTGGTCGTCCCTGCCAGAATTCAATTTTAACCGGCTTTACACGAAAGCCTCCCCAATGTGGTGGCTTCGGTATTTCGCCATGCTTAAAACGTTCACGGTAAAATTCAAATGTTTCTTTTAACCATGCCTTTCCTGCAACAGCAATGCTTTGTGGCGATGCCCATGCACCAATCTTGCTTCCGTCGGGTCTACTGTTGAAATAAGCAATACTTTCTTCTGTACTTATTTTTTCAGCCACACCAACAATCTTTACCTGGCGTTCCATTTCTTTCCAGAAAAACAGCAGACAGCAATTGGGATTTTCTTCCAGATGCGCACTTTTTGCACTGTTATAATTGGTAAAGAAAACAAAACCATTCGCATCAAAATTTTTCAGCAGTACTGTTCTTGCTTCCGGCACTGCATCTTTTCCAACTGTTGCAAGTGTCATTGCATTTACTTCCTCAATTTTTGAATCAGTTGCTTCATTCCACCAATGCTCAAACTGTGCAAATGGTGATTGCAGCACAGTTTCTTCATCCAGCGAATTGAGTGTGTATTCTTTTCTTATTCTTGCAATATCTTCAGCATTCATATTTTTCTTTATTTACTTATTCACAAATAACATCTGCAACGCAGCACTTTGCCTTTCACAATTTTTCAGCCTGCAAATTAATCAAACTTGCTTTTGCAGAAGAATTAAATACATTACAGGAAACTTAACAGCAACAGAAGGAGTTTCGTAAATTTAAACTTCTACATTTCAGCATGAAAAAGAAAGCACACCTGGTTTTAGGAAGCGGAGGAGCAAGAGGCATTGCTCATATTGGCGTAATAGAACAACTGGAAGAGAATGATTACGAAATTATCAGCATTACAGGTTGTTCAATGGGGGCCGTTGTGGGCGGCATGTATTGTGCCGGTTATTTAAAAACATACAAGGATTGGCTGCTTACGTTAAACAAATCGAAAGTGTTTAACCTGTTTGATTTTACGTTTACCATGCAGGGATTTGTGAAAGGGGAAAAAGTACTGGCCCAATTAGAAAGCTTTACCGGCAAACAAAACATTGAAGAGCTAAGAATAAAGTTTATTGCAGTAGCAACAGATATCATCAACAGGAAAGAAGTTCATTTTACATCGGGCAATTTATACAAGGCTCTTCGTGCATCTATTGGCATTCCCGGTGTGTTTACACCTGTGCAGGAAGATGAAACTTTTTTGGTTGATGGAGGTGTTTTGAACCCTTTACCGCTTGATCTTGTAAATAAAAAGGAAGATGAGTATATCATTGCTGTAAACATTAACGGTTATTCTGAGACAAAACAAAAAGAACCGGTTAGTAGTCCTGAAGCAAAACCTGTTACAAGAGACTGGCTGCAATCTTTTACTTTACCGGGAAGAAAAAAATCTACAGTCAGTAAGAATGTAAGTATGTCCGTTTTTGATTTAGTCAATACCTCCTACGATTTTACACAGGATCGCTTAACAGAAATGATGATCAAAACCTACCCACCGGATTTGTATATTGAAATTCCACGCAACAGTTGTGCTGTGTATGAATTTTACCGTGCAGGCGAAATGATTGAAATAGGGAAGAAAGCTTTTCTTGACAGTTACAACAAATTAAACAGTTAGATTTTTCTCAGGCAACTAATTGTTCATGCAAATGAGCAACTGTTTCTTCCGGATTTTTACACAAACCTGAATGCACAGCCGATGTTTGTACAACTGTGCTACGTTTAGCAGTGAGCCAGCGAAAGCGTGATGCAATATCCAATGCTGCTATGGGGCTGTCTTTTGATTCGCCTTTACTGATTTGTTCAAATGCTTCAAGATGTGATTTGATTTCAGCAATATCAACACCGGGAAACAATGTCAACAGTTTCTGCTCACTCAATGTGTACATGGTTTGCAGAAACGCTGGCCTTTTACAATACACAATCACCCCCACATTGAGGAACTCTTCACGTTCCACCCGTGGCACCACCCGTATTACGGCATACTCAAATAAGTGATTTTCCTGCATTGATTGCTTCGTTTACAAATATATCGGAATGACTGATCCTGTTGATTAAAAACTGGCAGTACACATTTCTCATTTCACCAGGGCGTTCCTTTCCATCCTCATGCTGCAACCATTCGTCCGGCACAACTGATACAATTGCCCTGATTCTTTCAGGAGTTACCACCTGTTTCATTTCTTCATTTACCTGCTGAAGTAATGATGCTTGGGGCAGCAGCACATGATCTTTTATCTGCACAAATGGTTTTACTGACTGCTCTTCCCAATTTGACCATGTATGATGAAAATACAAAGCAGCTCCATGATCAATGAGCCAAAGTTCATTATGCCAGTTAAGCATGTTTGTATTTCGTGCTGTACGGTCAACATTCATCAGCAGTGCATCAAGCCATACAATTTTTGACGCAAGATGTTCATCAATTTTTTTAACAGCAGGATCGTAGGTAATTGCTCCCGATAAATAGTGCAAACCCAGGTTCAGTCCTTTGCTTGCACGAAGTAAATCCTGAATTTCCTCATCAGGTTCTGTACGTCCAAAAGCTTCGTCAAGATTGGCAAATACAATTTCAGGAATTTTCAAGCCCATTGCACGGGCTATTTCCCCACCAATTAAATCTGCAATCAATGCCTTTGGCCCCTGGCCTGCACCACGAAATTTTAATACATACAAAAAGCCATCGTCAGCTTCAGCAATAGCCGGCAACGATCCGCCTTCACGCAAAGGAGTAACATAACGCATCACCTGCACAGACCTTATATCCGGTTGCTGAATATTCATTTGCTGTTCCATCTATACAGCAAAGATGATGTTTCATTTGATAAATTGAAAGAATTCTTCTCAGTTGTTTTTCCGCTTATACCACTTCAACACTTCAATCCATAATGTTGCAACCAGTGCAACGGCAACACATTGTGCAACGATGATAAATGGCAGCAGTGTTAAACCAAACAGACTTCTTACACCGGGCACATACAATGCAATGACAATAAATAACAGCGTAATACCAATGATGAGCCCAACAAGATTGTTTTTATAAGAAAGTGTTTCAATAAACGAATAATAAAACGAGCGGTTTACCAATGTAAGAAAAACATTACTGAACAACAGTGTGATAAAGATAACTGAACGGATAGTTGCATCATCTGCACCTGTGTGCATGAAATACCAACCTGCACCCAAACAGCCGGCTGTAATCATCAGTCCTTGCAGCATGCTTACTGATAATTGTCGTAACGAAAGAAATGTATTACCCATTTTCCTGGGAGCCCGTTGCATTGTTCCCGGCTCCATTGGTTCGTTTTCATAAATAATGGAACAGGTGGGCCCCATAATCAGTTCAAGAAAGATTACATGAACTGGTGAAAATATATCGGTAAACTTCCACATTAATACCAACGGCAATGTTACAATCAGGATAATGGGAATATGAATGGAAACGATATACTGAATTGCTTTTTTCAGGTTATCATAAATCTTGCGGCCAAGTGCAACAGCATCGGTCATGTGCGCAAGGTCATCATCGGTAAGAATTAATGAAGATGCATTCTTTGCCACTTCACTTCCTCTTAATCCCATTGCAATACCAATATGTGCAGCTTTCAATGCCGGGCCATCATTTACACCATCACCCGTCATTGCAACCACTTCACCATTTTCTTTTAATGCATCAATCACTTTCAATTTTGCTTCGGGAAACATGCGTGCAAAGATGTTGACATGTTTTACCTTTTCCTGTAACTCTTTTTTGCTGAAATGCAGTACTTCCTTTCCGGTAATCACTTCGCTGTTATGATCAAGTGTAATTTGTTCAGCAATGGCTAATGCCGTTTCAGCATAATCGCCTGTAATCATTTTTACAGGTATACCAGCTTCACGAAATGTTTGAATGGTTTCTGTAATTTTTTCTTTTGGTGGATCCTGGAAAGCAATTAACCCTAAAAATTCAAATTCAAAATCTTCCTGCGATACCGGCCATTTTTTTCCTTCCCATATTGCTTTACCAACTCCAAGCACTCGATAACCCTGTTTTGCGTAAGCCAGCGATTGTTCTTCTATATGTTTCAGCTCAGCAATAGAAAGTTTGCTTTGTCTCAATATTCCTTCAGGTCCGCCTTTCACAGCAATCACAACTTCAGCTTCCTTGTTTTCAAAAATATGCGTCATCATTGGCGGCTTTCCATCAATAGGGTATTCATGTATCTGTTCAAACAAATTACGTTTGTCAACTTTTGCTGTTTGTTCGTACAAATGATGAATTGTTTTTTCCATCGGGTCGAATGGATTGGTTTCGCTGCTCCACATCGCATACTCAATCAATTCGGCGGGCAATGCAGTTCCGTTCTTTACTTCAACAGATTCTTTTGTTGCAGCATTATACACATATGCAATGCTCATTTTGTTTTGTGTAAGCGTTCCGGTTTTATCGGTACAGATCACTGTTGCAGAACCTAATGTTTCAACATATTGGGGCTGCTTTACAATGATTTGATTTTTCAGCAAACGGAATGCGCCCAAAGCCTGGAAGGTGCTGAATGCAACAGGAATTTCTTCGGGCAGAATACTCATAGCCAGTGTTAAGCCATGCAAAAAAGAATGTATGATATTCCCAGACTGGAGATAGTTTACAATCACAACAATCACAAAAGCAACAGCACCAATCCACACCATATTTTTTACAAATGAACGGATCTGCAGCTGCAAAGGAGTTTTTACAACACTCACTTCCTTCATCGATAAACCAATTTTTCCAAACATGGTTTTTAATCCGACTTCTGTTACCTGTATAGTTGCACTTCCGCTTGTAACCAGTGTTCCTTTATATACCGAATGATTATCATCGGTGTTTTTTATTACTGAAAACGATTCGCCGGTGAGAATGGATTCATTCAATGAAAAATCGTTGGCTGCAATAATGATTCCGTCTGCAGCAACAATTTCACCTTCGGCTAAAAGCAACAAATCGCCCACCACAATTTCTTCTGCATCAACTTCAATTACTAAACCATTACGTAACAATTTTGCTTTTGCTGCCGACATTTTTTTTAATGCCTGCACTGCATTTTTACTTCTGTATTCCTGGAAAAGCGAAATGCCGGCAACAATAAATATTGAAACCAGCATAATAACTCCTTCTTTAAACTGCCCAACAGCAAAGTAGATGATACATGCCGCCAGCAGCAGCATAAACATAGGTTCTGTAACAACATCTTTGAGCACATTTAAGAACACCCTGTCTTCATGCAGTTCAAGTTCGTTTGCTCCATGTTGTTTACGGCTTTCAATTACCTGTTCATCAGTTAATCCTTTTGAAATATCTGTCGCTGTCATTGGTTGACAATTAAGTAAATGATCAAGTGGGGTAAGTAAAACAAATCTACTAATTAAAAAAGGGTGACGCCTAATCAGCATCACCCTCAGAACTAATCGTTATCCTTCCGGAATATTAAAACGGAAATGTTGCAAAGCAACATGTAAAACTATTTATCAAGATACTGTTTACTTATCTCATCATATAACTTCAGCAATTCGTTTGCATTACCCTGCCTGTCGAAAATGGATTCCCATGTATTTAATGGCTCCCAGATGCAGGTGCCCTTTCCTTTTCCATTGGGCAAATCAAATGCAATTTTGCTGACTTCTTTTTTCAGTTGAGAATACTCCACCACAATCACATCTTTTCCATAACGGCGAACAAGATCGTTCAGGTTATGTTCAAGATCATCCAGTGTGCCATGCCATTTGGGATAATATGATTCACCTATTACATCAAAGTGTACACCTCTTGCCAGCATCTGATCAATAAAGAAAACTGATTCATCATTTTGTCCGCCAAGAGCTACATGCAGCATCATCACAACCGATGCATCCACTTCTTTCACCGCAGCAGTTCCAGCATTAATAAGCTGAGCAAGATGATCCAGGTTCTTCACATTTCCTTCAGGCCATACAATGCCATGATTGATTTCATTACCTACCTGCACCATATCAGGAACTGTGTTTTGATTTTTCAATGCAGTCATCACCTGTTTGGAATAATCATACAAGGCCTGTTTAAGTTGTTCAAAGTTTAAATTTTTCCATGCAGCCGGCTTGTATTGTTTACCAGGATCGGCCCAGTAATCGCTGTAATGAAAATCAAGCAACAGTTTCATACCTGCAGCTTTCACTCTCTTCGCCATTTCCAATGTGTGATTCAGATCGCAAAAACCTTTTTTTGGTGAATAACCGCTGTCCTGTGCAGGGTCATGAAATATGCGAAGACGCACATAATTAAATCCATGATCTTTTAAAATCTGAATGGCATCTTTCTGCACACCGTTATCGGTGAATTTTATTCCTCTTGCTTCCAGCTCGGGAAGAAAAGAAATATCAGCACCAATCATTTTTGTTGTTTCTCTTGGCTTGGCAGCTTCACCTTTCAATTCATATTTTTTATCCGTTGCCTTAACATTTACATTTTCCGGTGCAACAGTAATAATATCAGTTGAACCAGTCCATAAACCTGCAGCTTTTGCTTCTACTTTAATAATACCGGGAACTTTTCCTGATTGAATAATCAGCTGGCACTTGCCATTAAATGCGCTGCGCTGCCATGCACCTTCTGCACATTTATCGGGTTCATGGCTGCTGGGATCGCCATTCCCTACACCAATAATTTTTGCATTACCTGAAATATAAAAACGGATCATGTTGTCAGCATCAGGCACTTCTCTTCCTTCCTTGTCAATCAACGAAACGTTGAGCACAGTTGCATCCTGCCCATCCGCAAGCATGGTTGTTTTGTAAGGAGTCAATACAACTTCTGCAGCTTGTCCTGTTGTTTCAACTTTTGCTGTTAAACGTTTTCCTTTCTTATTTGCAACAGCTTCTAATTTTCCGGGCTGGTAAGGAACACTCCATTGCAGATGTCCGTTGCGTGGCATTTCTTTTTTGCCTAAGCTTTTTCCATTGAGGAAAAGCTCCACATCATCTGCATTACTGTTCACCCATACATCTATTGGCTTACCTTCCTTTCCACGCCAGTTCCAATGCGGAGAAATATGCAGCACATCTTTATCCGTCCACCAGCTTTGATAGTAGTAATAAATATTTTTAGGGAAGCCGCACACATCCATAATACCAAAATGTGAATTAATATTTGGCCATTCGTAAGGAGTTGGTTCACCACGGTAATCAAATCCTGTCCATACAAAACCACCTATCCAATAATTATTTTCAGCAGCAAGTTTCCACCAGTCTTCTGCACGGCTTGCCCACCATGGCGCTGTTATATCCTGGTCTGGAACATAAGCACGAATGGTATCTTTTGTATAAATACCTCTTGTAGTAACGGTGCTGCCCATCTCAGTACCAATGATGGGTTGTGTTGGATGATCACGATGATAATCGGCCACACCAAAATGACGGTAGTTAAATCCACGAACAGGAATTACTTCATTCACACCTTTAAACACATTTGCAACATCAGCTGCGTAGGTACAAGTGCGGGAAGGATCAAGTTCTTTTTGCTTTGCAATTAATGTTTGTGCAATACGCAAACCAGTTGTTGTAGTTTGTATCCATCCTTCTTCATTTCCTATTGACCATAAGAAAACAGAAGCATGGTTACGGTCACGCTTAATCAACCGCTCAAACTGGTTGATGTATTCAGGGCTGCTGTTCAGCAACCGTTGCTCATCCATCACCAGCATTCCCAGACTGTCGCAGGCATCCAATAATTCAGGCGTTGGTGCGTGGTGACTCGTGCGGTATGCATTCGATCCCATTTCTTTTAATAAACGAATGCGGTAATATTGGAGGTAATCTGGTAAAGCACTGCCAACCCCTGCATGATCCTGGTGATTATTTGTACCAAATAACTTAACATGTTTTCCGTTGAGAAAAAATCCTTCATTGGCATCAAAGCGTAATGTTCTGATACCAAAACGTTGTACATGCTGATCAATAATTTCACTTCCTGATTTAACAACTGTAACAACCCTGTACAGGTAAGGATATTCAAGCGACCACAAGCGTGGATTACTGACTGAAAGTTTTTGCTTGATGGTTCCGTTTGCATTCAATGCTAATGATAAAGGCTGTTCTTTTGTTTGTGCAAGCAGTTTTCCGTTCCGTTCGGTGATGTAAGAATAAACTGTACAGTTAGCTGCATGCAGATTTTTATTTTCTACTGTTGCTTCCACATTCACTGTTGCTTTTGTATTCTGTACATCGGCATAAACAAACACCCCTCCATCGGTAAGATGTACATTGTGTAATTGCTTCAGCCATACATGGCGGTAAATACCGGCACCTTCATAAAACCAGCCTTCGTATTGTGAAACGTCAACACGCACTGCAATCACATTGTCTTTATCATAGTTGAGATAATCAGTAATGTCATAATTGGCACCAACATATCCACTCATATTTTTGCCAATAAAAAATCCATTCACCCAGATATTTGCATCACGGAAGATGCCATCAAACTGCAATTGAAAACGACTGCCCGAATCGGCTTTGGCAACCGTAAAATGTTTACGATACCAACCGATGCTTGTTTCAGGATATAAACCACCAACAGGTTTGTAACCATGTGACTGAACATCAAAATTGGGAGAATAAACAAATGGCAATTCAACCGCCCAGTCGTGCGGCAACTGAACAGTTCTCCAGCTGCTGTCTTTAAACTTCAGATCAATGGCAGTATTTTGAGCAGCACCCGATTTGGCATAAATATTTGCAATACTGTAATTGAAATCTTTTGAAGGATCTCCCGCATGACCGAAATGAAACTTCCAGTCTTCATCGAAATTGTTTTTTTTCTGTGCAAAGGAATTGTTAATAGTAAACAACGGAATGCAAATGAAAACAACAAACAAACGCAAGAAGTCGATATAGTTTTTCATGACAGAAATATTTTTTTTAACGGGTCAAATATAGGCTGATATACATTGTATACAGTCATAAAATATATACCGCATATTGACGGTACAAATTCAGCATCCGAAATAATCAGTCATGATTATTTTGCACGGCAACCGAAATGTTATAATTATGCAAAAGCAACTCTTCTGGTAAGATTCTTGTTCTTTTTACCTCGTCTAAATATTTAAACGATTTGAAAAAAACTTTACACTTAAAAAACATTCAAATGAAAGCGAATAATCAAACAAGAACTTCTGTTTTAAGCAGGCGTTACTTTACAGCAGCATTGGCTTTATTGTTAATGGGTGGATTATCTGTTGATCCTGCTTTCGCACAGGGAAATGGCCGGGGAAGAGGAAACAACGGAGGTAATTCAGGTGGTCAGAATAATGGCCGGGAGCAACGAGGTGATGTTAACCGCAACAATGGTAGCGGGGGTAACAATTCACAACGTGAAGTTCAGCGTAACCCAAACCGTGAATGGAATAACGGAAATGGCAATTCAACCAGAGACAGGAATTATGGCAATTCTGGCAATGTTAACCGTAACCGTAGTAATGATAACAATCGGGTTTACGGAAACAATAACAACCGTGACAGAAATTACGGCAACGGTAATAATGATATAGCCCGCAACCGTAATTATGGCAACAACGATACAAGAGGGTTTGACCGTAACAGGAACTCTGACAACAATCGTGGTAATAACAACTGGAATAACGGCAACAACCGCAGGTTACCCAACAACAACCCTTCATTAGGCAACCGCCGTCCGGGTGGTAACAATTATGATTACCGCCGTTATCCCCAGAACAGGCCTGCATACCGTCCTGATTATGGCAATTACAGACGCCCGGTGTACAGCCCTTATAATCCAAGCTGGCGTTATCATTACCTGCCTGCACGTTATAACTATTACCGCTATTTACCATCTTCCTATCTCACCATCAATTTTGGAGGTATCGGTTACCGTTACTGGGATGGAGTATTCTATCGCCCTTACAACGGCATGTTCAGTGTAATAGCTCCTCCAATTGGAATTTATGTTGATATTTTACCGGTTGGCTACAGAAGGATTTATGTTCACAACTATCCTTACTATTATTATAACGGCACTTATTATGAAGAAAGAAGCAGCCGCTACTATGTTGTGTCACCTCCTGTTGGTGCTGTTGTTGAAAGCTTACCCGCAGGTTACGAAACTGTAGTAATAGATGGTGAAACATATTATGTTGTTGATGGAGCACAATACAAACCTTTCGTTCAGGATGATGGTGAAATATGGTATGAAGTAATTAAAGCCAATTAAACAACTATAAAACAAAATAAAAAGGGAATCAGATCTGATTCCCTTTTTATTTTATAACAACTACATCACCTTATTAATGTAACACTGCCTTTCCGGAAGTAAGTTTTATTATCAATACCCAGCCCTTTGAAATACCACACAAAATTTCCAGGATCCTGTTGCATGCCTTTAAAAGTACCATCCCATGTTTCGCTTGACTCTGAGTTCATGGAATATACTTCCTGACCATACCGGTTAAACACTTTAAACACCTGCATTTCTTTTATTCCGATTGTAACAGGATAAAAACTATCGTTCAATCCGTCGTTATTGGGAGTAAACGCATTGGGTACAAATACTTTTACTTCTTTAATTGTATTCACAAACTGCGTGTCAACGGTTCTGCAGCCGGCTTTTGTATCAATAGTTATTAAATACCTTTGCTGTCCTTCATCGGGCCTGTTAAACACTGGATTTACTATTAGCGGATCATTTAAATAAACCGCCGGATTCCAGACAGTAGTTATACCAAATGCCCTTGCCTGCAACTGAACATCTGTATTCTGTAATGCAAATTGCAACGGGTATTGTATGCCGGGCACAGGCTGTTCAATATTAATCGTTTCTGACCGTGTTGAAAATTTACAGCCATCAGCATTTGTTAAAGCAGCATAATACGTTCCCGATCGTGTAACCTTAAACCTGTTTGGCCTGATAACAGATACCGCCGAACCATCCAGATACCATTGAATTGAGTTTACAGCAGGTAAAAAAAGTACTGCACTGTCATTGGAAGTACTGCAAAATTCCTTTTTGCCAAAAAACAGAAGTGTAGTGTCAACAACAGAGGTATTTACAAATACAGTGTCTGTATTCCGGCATCCGCCGCCACTGCTCCTTACAGTTAAAACATATTGTGTTGGAAAAAACGGGCTGGCCAGCGGATTGGAAATTGCGGCATCAGATAAGCCTGTTGCCGGCGACCAGGAATAAACAACACCTGCCTGCGCATTTTCACCCAGTAAAACAGAACCCGATCCTCCGCAAATAACATCATCTTTACCTGCATAAGCTTTGAGTTTCAGCGTATCAACAAGTCTTGCAAACAAGGTATCCTTACAACCATAACCGTTATACGGCGTTAATTCCACACCTAGCAAAGTTCCTGATGCCGGAGGTGGCTGAAGTGTTAACGTCTGTTGGTTTCCTAATTCCTGTGTAAAGCTTGCATTGAACCATTTATAATTCTGGTACCCATAAGGAGCAATAACATTAACAGCAGTATCGTCCACACAATAAGACGCTCCTGTAAACTCTCCGCTGCAACCGGAGTTTACATCAATATAAGCATACCCGAAATGACGACGGAAAGTACAATCTCCTGTTTTAAAAAAAAGCCTGATTGTTTTACCTGCTTTGTTGTTCAGGTTAATTGATACAGGAGTCCATGCCTTGCACCAGATACTATCATCCAGCGGAGAAATGAAAAAACCCGGAAGCGGGCTTCCAAACGGTGCAAAAGTAAATGATGAACATTCGATCAACTGATTGTCCGTTACATTGGTAACTTCCAACTCAAGCCTTGGCTGCTGAAACTCCAGATGATTCGGGTTCTGTAAAACAACAGCATAATAATAAATCAGGGAGTATGTATTTTGACCGGCAGGTATTGTAAACTCATACGATAATCCTTCTGCCTGCGCCCCTCCCGATGTGTTACCCAGTTTTACTGAATACCTGCTCCCGTTTGGGCATACCACCGGAAAACCGCCGTAAGGATCAGTTATACCCGAACTTGTCAACCGGTCATACATCGTATGCTGATCAAATGAAGGGCCATTTGAATTGGAAAGTGATATAATGTTTTGTCCGCCGACTCCTGCTACAGATCCGGTATAACAAGTCCAATCAGAGAAATCACCCTTTTCAAAATCAATATTTGGCGGACATTGAGCTTTAGCAGCACTGATAAATATCAGCACGACAAAAATGCCCGAAAAGATTTTTTTAAAAGTAAACAGTTGATTATTGTGCATTAGTAAACTGCTTTGCCGGCTTAAAAACACCAGTATCGTTAAAAATAAGAATTTGTTCAGGAAAAATCAATACGATTATACTGATGTGGTATTATTAGTGTTTGGTTGGGAATATATTCCGATTTAAATGCATTTTGTTTCAGAAAAAAAGGGAGAATGACACTTCTCATTCAACAAATTGACTGTTCTCATTATGATTATGAAGCAAAAGTGTCAATTTTACACCCTAAATAAGTAAAAAAAATATGCCAGCAATTTTAGACACAGCATTAATGCACCCGAGAGACCAGATAACATTAGTTATTTCACGTGTTTATGGAATGGGGCTTACGACAACGAGTGGTGGAAATATTTCGGTCATTGATGACGAAGGAAACATCTGGATAACTCCCTCTGGTATAGACAAGGGATCGCTGAGACCAGAGGACATTATGTGCGTAAAAGCAGACGGATCAATTGTTGGAAAACACAAACCATCTTCAGAATTTCCGTTTCACAGGGCCATTTATAAAATCAGGCCTGATATAAAAGCCGTTATTCATGCACATTCTCCTGCTTTGGTTTCATTCAGTATTGTAAGAGATATTCCCAATACAAACATTATTTACCAGGCAAAAAAGGTTTGTGGCGAAATTGGTTATGCCCCTTACGAACTGCCCGGCAGTGAAGCACTGGGCGATAAAATTGCAGTTGAATTCAAAAAAGGTTTCTCAGCAATTATTATGGAAAACCACGGTACTGTTGTTGGTGGCAATGATTTATCAGATGCATTTCAACGTTTTGAAACATTAGAATTTTGCGGACGTACACAGATTTACGGCAGCCAGATTGGTAAGCCTCATTTTCTTACCGACAAAGAAATTTCTGAACATGATGAATTGATGCAGGATGATTTCGAGGAAATGCAATCAGTATCTTATCCAAGTCTTGAAAGAGAAAAAAGACTGGAAATCTGCCAGATTGTAAAACGTGCCTGCCAGCATGGTTTAATGAAAAGTTCGTATGGTACTGTTTCTGCAAGATGGCAAGGCAACGATTTCCTGATTACACCAAACGGAGTTCCCAGGTGGGATTTAAAATCCGATGATGTAGTGCAAATTAAAAATGGTAAAAAAGAACCGGGTAAAGTACCCAGCCTAACAGCACGCCTGCACCAGGAAATTTATAAAAAACATCCAAATGTTAACTCCATCATTCTTACCCAATCACCTTACCTGATGGCTTTTGCAACAACAGGAGTTGATATTAATGTAAGAACCATTCCTGAAAGCTGGATCTTTTGAAAGATATGATGCAGCTGGGTTTTGGTGCACAAATAAACGGATCGGAAGAAATTGTAAATAATATCTCCAGGGAAAAACCCGCTGTTTTGCTCAAAAATGAATGCGTGGTTGTTGTTGGCGACAAATTGCTGCAAACATTCGATTACCTGGAAGTTGCTGAATTCAGCGCCAAATCAATTGTTATGTCAAGTTCAATTGGAAAAATGGTTCCAATAAACGATGAACAAACGGAAGAATTGAGAAAAGCATTTCTCCAATAAAAAACCATCTTCGCTATAAAACAAACAGACCGGCATTAGTTGCCGGTCTTTGTTTTTAAGAGAATGATCAATTCATGCAGCAGTAATGTAGATTTGCTTTCTGCAAATGCTTCAGCAATCATCAGGATACAGGGTTATCAAATCATGGCTTTTATCAAAAAGCATTGCTCCCTTCCCCTTCCAGGAAGAAGCATGGCAGCATATGCTCAACAATAAAAGCGGACTTGTAAATGCACCAACAGGCTGCGGCAAAACCTATTCTGTCTTTCTCGGCTCGGTCATCCGCTTTATCAATCAATACCCCGGTTCATATCAGGCAAAAGCAAACAACGGATTGCAGCTTTTATGGATTACTCCCCTGAGAGCACTTGCCAAAGATATTGGTCGTGCAATGGAGGAGGTAATAAATGAACTGGGCATGCAATGGAAAGTTGGTATCAGGAATGGCGATACTACAACAAGTGAAAGAGCAAAACAAAAAAGACAGATGCCCGAAGTGCTGATTATTACTCCTGAAAGTCTGCATTTGTTACTGGCACAAAAAGGATATGTTGAGTATTTCCAAAATCTGCAAATCATTGCTGCTGATGAATGGCACGAACTGATGGGCAGCAAACGTGGTGTTCAGGTTGAGCTTGCAGTAAGCAGAATAGTTGCCGTAAAAAAAAACGTAACCGGCCAGCAACCACTTATATGGGGTATCTCTGCAACCATAGGTAACCTGGATACAGCTAAAGAAGTATTACTTTCTTCTCTCCTCCCCTCTCCTGAAGGGGTTGGCGTGGTGGTAAAAGCAAACATGAAAAAACAAATTGTTGTTGAATCTGTTTTGCCCGATGAAATAGAAAACTATCCCTGGGCCGGTCATCTTGGTTTAAAGCTCGTGCACAAAGTCATTCCGATAATTGAACAAAGCAAAACCACACTGATCTTTATCAATACAAGAGGAATGAGTGAACGATGGTACCAGGAAATATTAAACCATGCACCACAACTGGCAGGGGCACTTGCTCTTCATCACGGAAGCATTGAACAGGAATTACGTTTATGGGTTGAAGATGCGTTGCACACTGCTAAACTCAAAGCAGTGGTTTGTACAGCATCGCTTGATCTCGGTGTTGATTTCAGGCCCGTTGAAACAGTTATACAGGTTGGTTCGCCAAAAGGAGTATCAAGATTTTTACAACGTGCAGGCCGTAGCGGTCACAGTCCCGATGCAATCAGTAAAATATATTTTTTACCAACCCACTCACTGGAGTTAGTTGAAGCAGCAGCACTTAAAAATGCAATACAGGAAAACCTGGTTGAAGCAAAAGAACCAATGCTCCTGTGTTTTGATGTGCTCATTCAATACCTCAACACACTCGCTGTATCAGATGGATTTGTTCCGGATGAAATGTTTAAAGAAATAAAATCAACTTATTGCTACCGTGAACTGCAGCAGGATGAATGGGAAAATGTATTGCATTTCCTGGTGGGAGGAGGAAAAGCATTACAACAGTACGATGATTACAAAAAAATTGAAGTAATTGACGGTGTGTTCAAAAACCTCAGCCGTAAACTTGCCATGCGCCACCGGCTTAACATCGGAACAATTGTAAGTGATGTAATGCTGAAAGTAAAAATGACAACCGGCAGTTACGTTGGTATGATAGAAGAATATTTTGTTAGCCGTTTGCAGCCAGGTGATTCTTTTATTCTTGCAGGAAAAAATCTTGAACTCGTACAGATTAAAGACATGACAGCACTTGTAACAAAATCAACCAGTAAAAAAACAATTGTACCAAGCTGGAATGGCGGACGCATGAGCTTAACAGCTAATCTTGGCATGAAACTGAGAGAAACCTTCAGCGAAGTTTCAGCATCAGCAAAAACATCCGGCAAAAAAAAGAACACACCGCCGGAGTTACAGCACTTATCATCGCTGTTTCAACTGCAGCAGCAACTGTCGCACATACCAAAAGAAGATGAACTGTTAATTGAGCAGATTGAAAGTAAAGAAGGCTATCATCTCCTTGTATATCCATTTGAAGGCCGGCAGGTACACGAAGCAATGAGCACAATACTTGCATGGCGCATCAGCAAAATTGCACCACTTACCTTTTCCATTGCCATGAATGATTATGGGTTTGAATTACTCAGCGATCAGCCAATACCGGTTGACGACAGCAATGCAACCGAACTTTTTTCATTAACCAATTTATCACAGGATATTCAGCGCAGCGTAAATGCAACTGAAATGGCAAGACGAAAGTTCAGAGATATTGCAGTCATCGGCGGACTGATTGTACAAACATCTCCCGGCGAACAAAAAAAAGCAAGGCACCTCCAGGCATCAGCAAGCCTGCTCTTTAATGTATTCAGCGAATACGACAGTCAAAACCTCTTACTTCGACAGGCATACCAGGAAGTGTACGATCAGCAAATGGAAGAAGTGCGTTTACGCAATGCTTTCAGCAGAATTAACAATAGTGAAATCATCATCCGTTTCCCCGAACGTTTCACTCCACTCAGCTTTCCCATCATTGCCGATGGTTTAAACAGGAACAGTCTTTCCAGCGAAAAAATCGAAGACCGCATAAAACGGATGCAGGAACAGCTAAACAGGCTTTAATGCAGCAACATGAAACATTGAATTTTACCATTCATTGCTCATTGTTCACTATTCATTGCTCGTTATTCATTGTTCACTATTCATTGTTCATTTCATTCGTTTTCTTTTTATATTTAGTAAAAATATCAGTTATGCTGAAAAAAATTTTTTACGTAATCATTGCCATACTGGTCATTATCCAGTTTATTAAGCCCAAACGCAATCTTTCCGCAGGGCCATATCCAAACGATATAACAACAAAGTTTGCAATGAGCGATAATGTGTCCGCTGCATTAAAAACAGCCTGTTACGATTGCCACAGCAACAATACAGTTTATCCCTGGTACGCCAACGTTCAGCCCGTTGCATGGTGGCTCGCAAAACATGTAAACGACGGAAAGAAACACCTCAACTTTAATGAGTTTACAACCTACAACGAAAAACGCCAGCGGAAAAAATTAGATGAAATCAGCGAATCAGTAACCGAAGGCTGGATGCCGCTCGGCAGCTACACATGGATTCATAAAGATGCCATACTCACAGCCCAGCAAAAAGACGCCATTAAAAAATGGTGCGATGAAAGCATGGCCAAATTACCACCTGCCGATCCGCAGCAACAATCAGATAACCAGAAAGAAGAAAAATAAACGACAAGCCCCGGCCACAAACCGGGGTTTTTTAATACAGGTTATCTTACAAAAGCAGGTGCATCTATGTAGCTTCTGTTGCGTCGCACGCTGGTACGCATTGTAATTCTATTCAGCAATTCAACATGGAAATTCCATGTACAGAATTATCTTCCTGTTGAAGAAATAAATTTCAAAAAAATCATTTCGGTTGTTAGAATACCAACCGATAAAAAAAACGATATATATAAAATATTTAGCCTGTTTGCAGCCGCTAAGCATTTCCACTTACCTTATAGATTAATTTTTTTACGGAAGTAAAAAGCAGTAATTTAAGATGATAAATAATGCCCGTTGAAGCAGAAAATCATCCCTTTAATAACCCCTTATATTGTTACAATTCTATTAGTCCTTCTGGCAATTGGGCTGCGCTTTTGGCCTTTGCATACATTAAATGAAAAATTGGTTTGGACTACTTTTTATCCTGCTGTAATGTTTGCTTCGTTGTATGGGGGATATAAGCAAGGGATACTTGCTACAATTTACACACTGCTTTTTATGTACTTTGGCTGGCAATTCATATCTCCCAACCCTTTTTTCGGTACAGGTAATTGGGTAGTTGCTCTTCCCTATCTGTTTAATTGTATTGTTATCATCAGTATTATCCATGTGCTGCATGTTTCAAAACTTAAAATCTTCAAGCTCTACAAAACGTTAGAAACCAAAACAAGGTTAATGAGTGCAGTAACTGATAACTGGAACAATGCATTTTTCATGCATGTAAAAGTTATGGACAATGAGGTGATTGAAATTTTATACATAAGCAAAGCAGTCACCGGTTTTCTTCCTTACGATTTTGAATACATTCAGCAAAACCCCATAACATTAAAAGATTTAGTTGAAGAAAACGAACTGGAAAGGATATGCGGGTTTAAAAACCAGGCTATAAAAACAAGAAAGCCGCTGGATATTGACGTACAATTAAAACCTGTAAACGGGCAGAAACGTTGGGGCAACTTTTCTGCACACCCCCATAATAACAAACCGGAAAGTTTATACTGGGATTGTATGTTTACCGAAATAACAGACCGTAAAAATGCAGAAGAAGAAAACCGTCTTCTCAGCGAAGTGGTTACAAACATGGCAGATGGCGTAAGCTTAGTAAGTACACAGGATGCCTGTTTCCTGTATGCCAACCCTAATTTCGAAAAGATGTTTGGCTACAAACAAGGCGAGCTCATTGGTAAACACGTAAGCTGTTTAAATGCACGCACTGAAAAAGATCCTGCCCAAACATCCGCTGATATTATCAAAGCCTTAAATGAAAAAGGTTTATGGGAAGGTGAAGTACTCAACATCAGAAAAGATGGTACACAATTTTGGACCAGCTCAACTGTTTCTGTTTTTCAACATCACCTCTATGGCCTCGTATGGGTTTCTGTACAAAAAGATATTTCCGAAGCAAAAAGGGTATTGAAAGAACTCGAAGCACAAATATTGCACAACCAGCGGCTCGTAACCGAACTGTTTATTAAAGACAGGGATAAAGAGCGTAACAGAATTGCACATGAATTACACGAGGAAATTAACCAGGAACTCAGCACCGCCAAACTGTACTTTAGCCAGTTGTATAAAAATGAAATAGCTGATGCAAACTTTCAGCAAGGTTATGCATTGTTGCAGTCGGTCATAAAACGGGTCGACAGTTTGTATCAGTCAATAAGTACACCCTTTTCTTCAGGTATCAGTTTTATTGAATCCATTAACATGCTCATTGAAAAGTTCAATTGCTTTGAAAACATGAGCGTTTCGATCATCAGCAATGTAAACACGCTCGATCATCTTTTGCCTGATCTCAAACTCATGCTTTATACAAGCATAGAACAATATTGTTCGTTTGTGAAAGACAATGAGCCGGAACTGGCCTCTGTAACAATAAACCTGCATACAACACCTGAAAATCAGCTGGCATTACAGTTAATTGATAACAGCAAATCAGCATACAGGTTAGTAGAAGCATTTGATGAAAACTATAAAAAAATGCAGAGCAGGGTTGGCTTTTTAGGAGGTACATTAGAAAGTAAAACAACCGAAAACGGATTTGAAGTTGACATGTTAATTCCCCTTGTTTAAAACACCGTTTAATAAAAAAAATCCCCGGAGTCATTTTTTGGACAAGCAAAAAAGTGACAAAACAACTACCTTTTCCGTTGTTGCCGCTCAGTGAAAAAATTGAAAAGTAATCCACCCTTGCTGAGTGTTTTCTCTGTAATTATAAGTTTGTAATTCAGGAAAGCTCCTGCCGATGCGCAGCAACAATCAGATAATGAAAAGAAAGAATAGTCCTTAAAAAAAGAAGCCCCTCAAAAAAGGGGCTTCTTTTTTTAACTTAAGCTGTAAGATGTTTTCTTTGCAGCGTATAAAGTATCACAAATACAATCGGGAAAATCAAACCAATAACACCAAACGCACCAAAACCACCAACACCAATCAGCACAAGGTTTACAATAGGCGAAAGTAATTCGCTTACCACATACACATTAAATCCCATCATTTTACGGTTACGCATTTGCAATGCACCATAAAAACATCCTATTGCACACAGTACAGCAACAATCATAATTAATGTTCGGTTTTCATACTGCTTCTTGATTACTTCACTTGCTCCGCTCATAATTTTTCCAAGCCCCGCAGGTGCATCACCCATATCCTGGCCGCTCATTCCTTCCATCATTTTATAACTCGCACCTATGGTGAAGTAAGTGTACACCGCTCCCAGTAATTGCATGGCACTGCCAACATAAGTAAGAATAGTAAGCACATTCAAACCCTGTGGTAAAGACTGCATGTCTTTCTGTTCAATATTCAGTTGATCCTGAATTTGGTTTAAGTCTGTCATAAATGTTGATTTTAATTGTTAATATATAAACTTTTCACTGTTCACAAAATAAATGAACAATAAGTTTTCGCACATCTTACTTTTGCGCCATGCACAAACCTGCAAAACTGGAATGGAAAAATCAAACACTCTGGCTTTCGCCCGAAAGTTGTTTGTATTGGGAACAGGAGCAGGCATTAATTGTATCGGACATTCACTTTGGAAAAAGCGGCCATTTCAGAAAAGAAGGAATTGGTATTCCGCAAACAGTTTTTAAAGAAGATTTACAACGCCTTATTTCACAGGTTCTTTTTTTCAAACCCAAACAGTTGCTTGTAGCAGGCGATTTTTTTCACAGCAGGATGAATAGTGAACTGCTGTTGTTTGAAAAATGGCGGCGGGATCTTTCAGCCTTACCCATTCATTTAATTAAAGGCAACCACGACATTCTCGAAAACAGCTGGTACAAAAAAAACAAAATTGAAGTGCATGAACAGCAACTGCAGATGAACTGTTTTTCTTTTGTGCACGAAATGAACAATGAAATTCTTTCAGCCGGTGAAACTTATTTTTTTACCGGGCACATTCATCCCGGAATAAGTATTTCGGGTTTAGGCAAACAGTCGCTTCGTTTTCCCTGTTTTTATTTTACTGAAACGTATGCTGTGCTGCCTGCATTTGGAAAATTTACCGGCCTGTATCCGGTAAAACCAAAAAAGAAAGACAGGGTTTTTGCAATTGTAAATAAATCAATAATGGAAATTAACTGAGCTCATTTCATCATTTGCTTTCTTCTGTTCTCTTTCGTTTGAGTTTATGATAATCAATAAAGAAAATTAACCGGGCTGTAAATTCATTCCCCTTTGGCGACATCAGCACCTTGCCCGCATTGCTCAGGTAATTTCTGTGTTTTATTCCGTCAACAGCATAATCATTGGCAAGCCAGTTTTTCCAGCCAATAATAAAACGGCTGCCATAATTAAAATCCCAGGTGTAAAACACATCCATGTTCCAAACATTAAAATTCTGATTCTGCCCCGGAATAAAAGCCCTGTCAACCCACCAGCCATCAGCATTTACATTGTAAAAATCACTGTACCGCACAATGCTCCAGTAATGCCTTGCACGCATGGTAAGATTCATACGGCTTGTAAAATTGTAAATACCGGTTATAAGCGTTGTAACATCAAGCACTCTTCTTCTTCCAATAATGGGTTCACCGTTTGTTTCACGAAGAAAAGCATAACCAAACTGGCCAAAATCCTCCATCATATTCCAGTCAACATCCACACTTAGTTTATTGTTGAAACGATACCTGAAGCCCGGGTTAATAATATAAAAAGGATCGTTTTTAAGTGCGTTCGATTCAGCAAAACCAAATTCAAAACGGCCATAAAGTTTTTTCCGGCTGTCAGAGCTACCACTCACTTTAATAAAAGCAAACGGAACTCTTTTCATAAATTTTCCCGGAGTACGCAATTCAAAATAATCATGTTGCCACAATGGCTGCAAATCAGATAAAACAGTTACATCCCAGAAATTTTTAAAGAACCAGAATGCCTTTGCACTATACCGCATATTGGAAAACACAAAGGGTTTATACATCATTTCATGTCGTATCCCAAGTGTATAACTAAATGAATTAAATTTTTTAATGGGTGTTAACTGGTTATAACTGATTTTAATCTGCGTCATTACTTCATTAGGTGCAACAAGATAGCCCAGGTCGTTCGGATTGTAACGGTCGCTTTCAATGTTATTGGAAACGATATACTGGATTTTTCCTTTCACTTTACTGAAGCTGAACAGCGATTTAAATCCGTTATAAGATTCGTTTCCCATTATCTGGCTGTAATCAAATCTTCCCTGCAAAGCATACATATTGCTTTTGCTGTATAAAGCAAAATCCAAACCGGTAACATTTGCATCTCTGGCAACACCGCTGCGGGTAACATTTGCGTTGGTGAGTGTTACCGATGATCGTCCTTTTAATGCCTGGTCAATAACAATCAGGTTATAATTGGTTAAAGGTTCCGACTGAATACGTTGTACCTGGCCTGTACGTGTATTTTCCACTTCGCCATACATTGGCGAACCAATTGCATTAAAAATTCCAATACCCAGTTTTTGCTTTGTACGGCCGGAGAATTTTGTGGCGTTCAGCAATTGAACAACACCGGGATTGGAAACAATTCTTGTACTGTCGGTTGAACCAAGTTCCTTAACATCATAATAACCTGAAGGTGTTGCCCCTACCCGTCTTGAATAAAACAATCCGCCTTTATTAAATATCTCAGTTCCTTCCGTAAAGAATGGGCGGTTTTCCTGGAACTGTACTTCATAAGGTGTAAGGTTGTTTACAATATTATCTGAAATTACCTGCCCGAAGTCTGGAATCAGCGTCATATCTAACGTAAAACTTTCGTTTATTCCATACTTCACATCCATTCCGCCATTCCGCAAAAAATCATTCAGCCTTCCTTTTGTTGTAGGTGTGGTTCTGTAACCGGCAGTTACATAGGGAAGAAAGGATAACCGCAAAGGTGGTGTGAGATTTTCCAATCCAGTTAGCTGACCAAATTGATTGACAAATCCGTTTTCATTCGGATTAATTTTATTCCAGTAAGAACTTTCATTGCTTCTTCTCACATAACGTTGAAAATTGAGCCCCCAATCCTGTTTATCCTTTTTTGCAAACCTGAGAGAATAATAAGGAATTCGCATTTCAACCACCCATCCATCTTCTTTCATGGTAACTTTGCTTTCCCAAACAGCATCCCAGCTATAGTCGCTCGGAGGGCCAAATGATGATGAAAAAACCGGGCTCAGCCTTCCATCGCTTTGTACATTACGGCTGGTTACGGTAAACTGGAAACCATTCTGATCATCATTATAGGTATCAAAAAAAACAGAAAAATAATCAACATCCTGCATCATTTCTCCGTCTCTTGCAGTTAACTGTTTGCGGATCATTTTCGGATCATCATACAAATAAGCGCCAATGTAAACAGATGAATTATCGTATAACACATACACTTTTGTTTTGTATGCGGAAGATTCCCCGTAATTAGGGCTGTTAATAATAAAGTTTTCAGCAACCGGTGCATTTTGCCAAACCGGTTCATTTAAAATTCCGTCAATTTTCGGAGCAGCTAAAACTTTGTTTGCCTGCAAAGACCGTTCAGGTTCAACACCTGCAAAGGCCTGTACAAAAGTGGTTAAAAGCAGCGATATCAATAAGCATTTCATAAACGGTGCAAACTATACAAAAAAACCGCCCACACATTGTAATTTGTATGAGCGGCGCAGATGTTTTTGATTGATGGATATACGATTAATTCATTTTCTTTTTGAGGTTATTTACCTGGTCCTGCAGATTAGTAACCAGTGATGCCAGGTTGCTCACATCCCAACGCTGCCCCTGCGCTATTTTACTTATAACCATCTGGGCACTCCAGAATTCCAGTACATCTTCAGCATTTACATGGTAAGGCTGGTAAGCCGGGTTATCACTCACAAGAGTAAGCTTGTTTTTGCTGCGGTTACTTTTTAAAACACGTTTGTAAACCACCCCTTCAGTACGGCTGAGAACGATGTATGCATTATTATTTTTTACATCATCAAAATTTTCAACTTTTGCCCCCACAATTACACTGCCGCTTGGCGTTGGCAACATACTATCACCCACAATTTCAAAAGCCCGGTAAGTGCCGCTTGAAAGCATAGGTAAAGTAAACGTATTGAGTTCATCCAGAAACTCAGGATCAGCATAACCATTCAGATAACCTGCTGCAGCTTTTACAGGCACGAAATGGATAACATTGCTTTCGCTCACCATCTTCATTTGCCTGCGTTTGGAAAGGTAACTGCCCTTCGTTTCGCTCAGATCCTTACGCAGTAAATCATCAATGCTTACTTTAAACAGGTCGCTTACAGTTTCAAGAACTTCATAATTAGGTTCTGCCCTTTCTTCTTCATAAGCACCGATAAGCGAACGCTTAATCCCGATTTTCTGGGCAAACTCCTCCTGTGTAAAACCACGCAGCTTGCGCAGGTATTTCAAATTTTGATTGGCCATTGCCATATGCTACTAATTTTATTAGAGCTAAGATACTAATAATTTTAGTTTGACAAAATATTTTTCTTTTTATATCAGTTTTTGCTCGTAAGCCATTTTTACAAGCATGGCAGTATTGCGTGCATTGAGCTTAAACAGCAGATTTTTTCTGTAGCTGTTTACTGTTTCCACTCCAAGAAAAATTTTCCCGGCAATTTCCTGATTAGTGTTTCCTTCGGCAATAAGTTGCAGCAATTGTCTTTCACGGGGAGTAAGCCAGATAGCACTTGTTGCCTGCTTTTTCATCAGCAAATCAACTTCATGACAAAGAAATGTTCCACCACTCGCCACTGCTTCAATCCCTTCGAGCATTTCTTCTGCCATGGAATTCTTTAAAATATATCCCGAAGCGCCGCTTTCCATCATTCGCCTTACCATTGTATATTCACCATAACTGGTTAACGCAAGAATGTGTAAAGTCGGATACAGTAATTTTATTTCACTGCACAAAGTAATTCCGTCTGTATCAGGCAGATTAATATCAAGCATTAATACATCAGGCAACTGCTCCTTCAGCCTCATCAAACAATCTTTTCCTGTATGTGCCAGATCTGTTACTCTTGCAACAGAAGATTCGTTAATGATTTTTTTTAACCCCTCTGCCAGTAAAACATGGTCATCAACAATCAAAACATTTATCATACCTGCCTTGTAATTTTAAATTCAACTGTAATTTCTGTTCCCTGTTCTGGTTGAGAAAAAATATTCATTGAGCCATTAAAAGTGTCAACACGGCTTTCGATATTTTTCAGCCCATGCCCTTCTTCAATAACTGTTGCCGGATTAAACCCTTTACCATCATCCTGCACAGTAAGTGAAATACTGTCGGGGTGCTGCACAATCTGTACATTAATATTCTGAGCTTCTGAATGCCGCATGGCATTGTTCACCAGTTCATGTGCTGTACGGTAAATAATAATTTCAAGTTTGGGATCAATGCGCTCATCTTCGCCAAAATGATGAAGCCTTGCATTGGGAATACTGCTCAGAAAATCCTGCAGTGATGCTTTCAAACCATATTTTGAAAGCGATTCTGGCATCATATTGTGCGCCATCCGCCGCAATTCTATTGCAGAGCTTTCAAGCATTTCAAGTGCATGATTAAAATGTTCAGCATTATCGCCTTCAAGGTTTATCCGTTTCTTTACATCATTGAGGTTTAATTTTATTACCGAAAGCATGCTGCCAAGACCATCATGCAAATCACGGGCAAGTCTTGTACGTTCAGCAGTTTCACCATCAAGAACGGCTTTTGTAGCAATTAGTTTTTTTTCCTGCTCCAGTTGTGCAACTCTCTGCTCGGCAAGTTCCTTTTTATGTTTTTCGTTTTTTTCCCGCAAGTAAAGCATCAGAATAAGAAAAAGCAAAGCCAGTGCACCTGTAAGTGTCAAAAAACCGTATAGCTTTTTTTCTTTTTCAAGAGAGGTAATACGGAATTCTTTTTTTTCTGTTTCATATTTTACTTCCATTTCTGAAAGTGATTTCTGATAGGTTTCATTAATGCGCATATCAATCAGGCTCCTGTACTTCCCGAAATAAGAAACAGCTGCACCCGGCTGGTTACTGAAAGCACTTGCTTTTACAAGGTTCTCCAGCATTCTTGTTCGGGTATCGGCATCGCTGGAATCATTTTTAATTGCTTCCATTGCATAAGCCATACTTTCATTATAATTCTTTTGATGAAAAGCAATATCCGACAATACAACAAGTGCATTTGAAATATAACGGGGAACATTTACTGTTTTTGCAATTTTCAATGATGCCTGCGCAAATTCAGTGGCTCGCTTAATATCGTTACCAGCCAGATAAATATTGGCAATTTCCTTCATTGCCACCGATTCAAAAACAGTTTCGCCTGAAGCATGAAAACATGAAGCCGAACGCTTTGCATAATCCAGAGCTTTGCTTGTTTGCTTTCGCATTAGTGAAATACGGCTAAGCCCCTGGTAAGCCTGACCCAGTCCGCTGGAATCAGCAATTTCAAGCGCTATTTTTTCTGCCTGGTTATAATATTTCTCTGCCTGGTTATAATTTTCCTGGTACATGTACAAGGCCGCAATACTGCCCAGCGTTTTGCGCTCGTTAAGCCTGTTACCGTTTTTTTCAAAAACCTGGAGCACTTTAAAAAACTGCTGCAAAGCATCCTGGTAGTTATTCGTTCGTGCATTTAAAGTGGCTACACCTAATAAAATATAAGCCTGCAGGTTTGCATCGTTCACCAGTTTGGCAGTTGCGGTTGCCTTTTCTAAATAAAAAGCTGCAGAGTCATAAACACCCATTATTGTAAATACCGAACCTATATTTCGGTAAAAGTGCGCCTGCATTTCCTGGTTGTTTTCCCCGATTGCCAAAGCCAGCCCCCGGTAACCATACAGTTTTGCCTTGCCAATATTGGTTGTAATATAATTACGGCTCAACGCATCATAAATGTTTATTTGTTCTGTTCTTGTAAGTTGTTTTGCTGTAAGTAAAGTTTCAAGAGAATCGCTGGCTGTTGTTTGTGCTACTGCCATCTTCGTCAACAGACACACGATTGATAAACAGAAAATCTTTTGTAAGTGATTTTTTTTCTTCACAGAAAATGATTTATACCGGAGCATAAAAACCGGCAAGGGAAGTTAGTTCAAAACACCTGCTCTCAAATTTACACAGAACCAAAGCACAAATCTATTTTATTAAACAGCATTTTAAAAACCCCCTTTTGGGGGGATTTGGGATGAAAAAGCCAGAATAGCTTTAGTATGTAATTGAACGATCTAATTCAAAACATATAATTATGAAAAGGATACAAGTAATGCTGATGCTGACCGCCTTTCTTACATTATCTGCTGGGCTTTCTGCACAAATTGATGTACTGAAAAAAATCAAAAACAAAACAAACCAGCGTATTGAACGGAAAGTGGATAAAACAATTGACCAGGGACTGGATTCAATTGAAAACGCCATGAAGCCAAACCCAAATGAAACAAATAAGGGTAATACTTCCACTCCTAAAGGAAAAACGGATAAACCAAAATCCGACACTGCTGCCCCGCAGGAACAACAAAGCCTGCAATCATTCACCAAATATGATTTTGTTCCCGGTGATAAGGTTTTGTATTATGAAGATTTCAGCCAGGATGCCATTGGCGATTTCCCCGCTCTCTGGACAACTGATAAATCAGGAGAGGTAAATACAGTAAATATTGCTCCGGGAAACTGGTTTAACCTTAACAACACAGATGGCAACTGGTGGTACACCAAAGACATTGATTTTCCAAAAAACTTTATTCTTGAATTTGACATTATTCCCAAAAAAGCAGCACCACGTTATGCTCTTGGTATTTTACTCTACGGAGAAGACAAGCACACTGAAATGGATAAGAATAATGAGCCGGGAAAATGCGGACTGGAAATTGCCATTGCAAAAACCTTGTGGGAAACCAAAGGATATATCAAGGCCTCACCCGAAAAAATCAGAGGTTCATCTAACTTAAATCTAGTTGTTGCTGAACAGGTGAACCATGTTATTATCTGGGTGCAAAACCGCAGGGTGCGCATCTACACCAAAGGAGCAAAAGTGCTGGATGTACCAACAAACATTTATGAAGGCAGTAAGTTTTCCCGCCTTGCATTCCGTTTGTACAGGGGTGCTTCTGCCGGCTCGTATGTTACCAATATAAAAATTACAACAGCTTCTCCCGACATGCGCAGCAAACTGCTTACTGAAGGAAAGATTGTAAGCTATGGAGTTTATTTTGATGTAAACAAAGATGTTGTTAAACCAGAATCGTATGGAACACTTAAAGGAATTGCAGATGTGCTGAATGAGAACCCGACTGTAAAGATTAAAATAGTCGGGCACACGGATGCTGATGGTGCAGATGCATCGAACCTTGACCTGTCAAAACGCAGAGCTGCAGCAGTAAAAAATGAACTGGTAAAAACATTTGGTATTGATGCTTCACGGATTGATACTGATGGAAAAGGTGAAGCACAACCGGTAGCTCCAAACGACACACCGTCAAATAAGGCGTTGAACAGAAGAGTGGAATTTATAAAAACAAACTAACCCTATTTAATGCACAAAAAAAGCAAGATGATGAAAAATTTAATTCTCGTTGGTTTTCTATTAATTGGCAATTTTATCCAGGCTCAATCAAACGAACAAAGTTTGCAGTCGTATTCAAAATTTGATTTTGTTCCTGGTGATAAGGTTATATTCTTTGATGATTTCAGCCAGGATAACATAGGTGACTTTCCCGCACTTTGGTACTCGAACGGATCAGGCGAAGTAGTTACGCTGAATAATTATCCCGGCAAGTGGCTTATAATAAAAGCACAGGGGTTTTATTACCCGGAAAAAAGCTTAGCTACAACTGAAAATTTTACAATTGAATTTGATGTAATACCGGTAACTGTTAATGAAGATGACAGGTTTAACTTTCAGTTTAATATTGTGGCTGACGATATAAAGAACAGGGAAAGAGATAGCGACTATCCGGGAAAAGCAGGGTTTAAAGCAGGTATTACAAACTCCGGGATTTCATTCTATGCGTTTGCTAACAGCACAAATACAGGAAGCGGAAATAAGGAAATGGAATTAGATCCGCACAAAAAAATTCATATCTCTTGCTGGATACAAAAAACAAGAATCCGCATTTATGTTGATGAAAACAAGGTTGCTGATGCTCCACGTATTATGCCGGAAGGTTTTAAATACAATGTAATGATGTTTTATATGACCAATGCCTATAATGCATCATGCGCTATAACAAATTTTAAAGTTGCTGCCGGCCTGCCCGACACCCGTAACAAACTCCTCACTGAAGGAAAACTCATTTCTTACGGAATTTATTTTGATGTGAATAAAGATGTTGTTAAACCTGAGTCATACGGTACACTGAAAGACATTGCACAGGTGTTGAAAGATAATCCGGCAGTGCGGATAAAAATTACCGGCCATACAGATGCTGATGGTGAAGATGGAAGCAATCTTGATCTCTCAAAAAAACGGGCAGTGGCTGTAAAACATGAGTTAGTAAACACCTTCGGCATTGATGCTTCCAGGATAGAAACCGATGGTAAAGGAGAAGCACAACCTGTTGCACCAAATGATTCACCTTCAAACAAAGCTTTAAACAGGCGGGTGGAATTTATTAAACTGTAATCAGTACGAATAATAAAGGCCGAAAATGCTTCCAAAAATGAATTACAGATTTATTATACTCCCGTTCTTAACATTCATAGCAACTGCAGCAATGGCGCAATATAAATCAGGAGCAATGCATTTTGAAAGCCCGGTTGAAAAAAAGGACAGTAACAGCATTTCGTTTGCGTATAATAATCTTTTTTACTTTAAAGACTACGAGTACTTCAATAAAATTCAAACTGGTTACACTCTGTTCGGCACATGGCATTACCCACGAATTGTTTTACAACCTAACAAATGGTTGAGAATGGAAGGAGGGAGTTTTTTGCAAAAAGATTACGGCGATAAACAATTAAGTAAAGCGATCCCTGTTTTTTCAATACAGGTACAGCATAAGTATTTCCGGGTTATCATGGGTGCTCTTGAAGGCAATCAAACACATCAACTCACGGATGCTTTAATGAGTTACGATAATATTATTGAAAGACCACTGGAAGAAGGCATGCAACTTATCGTAAATACAGAAAGAATAAAAGGTGATTTATGGCTGGACTGGAAGCTGAGACAAAAAGAAAATGCAAATTATCCTGAAGAATTAACCCCGGGTTTAACAATTGATTTTGCACTGACCAAACCCGACAAAAAAATCGAGGTAAAAATTCCTGTTGCCTTTATTATGCCACATAAAGGAGGTCAGCTTGATACCAACAGATGTGCAGTTGTGGGAACATCGCACAATTATTCATTCGGGATTGCTGCAGAGATAAATAAGAAAGAAAACAAAAGCTGGATTAAAAGAATGGGTGCCGACTTGCATTACGTTGGATACCACCTTTACCAGCGGACACAAACAGTACCATATAATTTTGGCGATGGGTTTGCAGGCAACTTTTTTTTACAGTCAAAATGGGATTTTACTTTGTCAGCAACTTACTGGAACGGCTGTAAATATATTGCACCTATTGGCAATAAATTATATCAAAGTATATCTTACCTGAGCAATAGCAGTTATACAGAGCAAAAAAGAAAATTACTGCTGCTGAACCTTATTTATGAGAAAGAAGTGTATCCTGGTTTTTTTGTTGATGCCCGTTACTCACCCTATGTTGATATGAATAACAACCTGTTTGAACATAGCTTTCTCATTTTATTCTCGTACAGAACCAAATTTAAACTGGGTAAAATAAAATAGAAATTTCAGCTCATGAAAAACAATGATTTCAGTTAAAAATATTAAAGCAATAAACCATAAAATGCGAATTATGAAACAATTTTTTATCGCTTTGCTGGCTGCACTGATTTTATTGCCGGCATGTAAAAACAAAAGCACTTCCGCATCTGAAATAAAACAGAGCACAGAGGCTGCTGTAAAAAAAGGAAAATATGCTATCAAATCGGGCGTAGTTGAATACAAAACACAAATCATGGGTATGGATGCAAAACAAATACTCATGTTTGATGAGTATGGCGAAAAAGAAAAAACAGAAATTGAAATTGAAATGATGGGTGTAAAATCGCATACATGCACAATTACTAAAGATGGGTTCGTTTATACATTCGATCCGGAAAAGAAAACAGGAACAAAAACAAGTCTCATTCCACAATCAACAAACATTGATTTTGAAAATCTCACAGAAGAATTTAAAGAAGATATGAAACTGGTAAAACTTGGCAGTGAAACTTTTCTTGAAAAAAAATGTGACAAATACAGTATTGACAATGAAAAACTAAAAATGAAAGGAACGTATCTCGTATGGAAAGGGATTCCTTTAAAAACCGATGTTGATTTAAGCTCAATGAAAATGGCATTGGCAGCTACAAAAGTTGATGAAAATACAGGTTTGCCTGCTTCAACATTTGAAATACCAACTGATATAAAGTTTGAATAAAAACGGGCCGTACCATTAACCTGCAGATTTCCTGCTGTTCTTTGATACATTTCAAAGGGCAGCGGGAGTTTGCAAAATTTTTTCCCAGCTATGTTAAATAAAAACTATCTGATTATTTTGCTTTTATTTCAGTGTACTGTTTTAACTGCACAGCAAACATTTCTGCTGCAGAAAAAAGGAAAAACAACTTATCAAAAAGTAAACTTCAGCCCGCTCTCACCGCAACTGTATTCAAACAATATTCTGGAATACGAAAAGAATGTAAAAGAACTTATCAATTTCTTTCTGCAACAATCGGTCATCTTAAATGAAAACAAAGGATTTGATTTAAAAATACTGTTATCATCAAACGAAACCTGCAATAGCCAAACAGGTAAACGAATAATCAAACCCTGGCAATATGGCTTACAAAGCGAACTCAGGTTCCTGTTTGAAATGCTTTTACCCAACGAAAAAAAATGGACAGTTGAACCACCAACATGGTCGTTCTACATAAATCAAACAGAAACGGGTGGTCATGGTGGTTTATATAACGATGGTGATGAAAGTTCTTTTTTAAAGCAACTGTTTCTTGTTTTTCCGTTTGTCAAAGAAATTGCTCCGGGTGTACATTATTATAATTGTCCGGCACAAACATGCGGGCAAATAGTAGTGTTTAATCCTGCCAGGCCAAATTACTGGTTGCCGGTAACCGTAAGAGAAGTAGTACAGGCCAAATTAAAATTTTACAACACAGATAAAGAAGGCGACAAAGCAGTTTACAACTTTATTAAACCAATAGCCGGTGCAATGAGTGAGGAAGAACTCAATGCTCCTGCTTTTTACGGAAGTGATGACGCAATACTAAATGTAAATGGCAAAAAGCAGGGATTACAGTTAATGCGGTTTAATCCTGCTTATTGGGATCAGTCCCTTCCAGTTTCAGCTATTCAGTATTTCACCATTGCTCATAATGAATTTGGGTATAACTGTTTTAATATACAGGATTGGGAAAAATCAAAAGAAGAATATTTCCGTAACAACGGACACATGGAATTCTGGCAGGAAATTCCCCGTTCTGTTGATCTGAGCCGGCTTGCAACATTTATACAGAAAAACAAATGAGTTTACGATGAACACAAGAATCATGAAACTGAAAATAATCTTTATTCTGTTGCTGCTTTGCACTTCAATGGCAGCCAGCAGTCAAAGCAATGCAATGTACCGGTCAGTAAAAATTGACACATCAAAAGTTATTTCAAAAACTGAACTGGTGAAAATTTCCGAACGCATTTACAAGCAGTTTTATTCACAGATTTTTGATGCAAAAGAAAAATCATTTGCAGACCAGCAGTTTGCAAAACTCGAAAATGCAAAAGAAAACAAACTCTCATTTGCGCAGGGCCTGAGTTCAACAGCAGTTGTAATGGCAGGTGTGGGTTCATCAAAAAACACTTCAGTCATTTTTTCAGCAAAAGCAGCGGCAACATTTCCGGGTGATACGCTGATTGTAAATAATTTCGGCGCCATCCTGCGAATGCTTGATTCGGTTAAAACATCATTACCCGTTTTATTGTATGCAAAATCATTGTATCCCAATGCTCCTGTTATTCTAACCAACCTTGCAAACACATTGTTTGAACTGTACGATGACCGCTCCGCTGAATATTTTTATAACCGGGCACTCAAAATAAATCCAAACTACAGTCTGGCATCTCAAGGTCTTGTTTCTGTTTATTTAAAACGCAAAGACCTGCGAAAGGCAATGGAGCAATTGTTTAAAAGTGTACAGGGGATGTACAGCGAAACGATGAAAACAGTACATGAAAGAGTGAAATATCAGCCAAATTACAGGCAACCTGACATTTCAAATTTTAACCAGCCGGGGTCACCGGGAGCAGAACAACCTGAGCCAAATAAAAATGTTCCGATTGAGCAATTACATCTGCCGCCATTTCCAAACTGGTCGGAACAAGCCGCACTCATAGCAGATAATTCGATAGAAAAAATTATAAAAAAGCTGGGGCAGATTGCATCAAGTGATCAGTCGTTAAACAATGCCATGAAAATTCTGAACATGAGCAATGAACAAAAAGCTGCATGGTATGAAAATGAAAAACGGCCGGGACGTGTATTATACAGGAAAGGTGAGTTTGCAATGAGCCTGATGGAAGAATATTTTGAAGATCAGTTAAACAAAGCTGACAGAGAATTTCTTAAAGCCGACAGTTTAAACATTCTGAAATTTGATCAGGATATACAACAGGCTACATCAAAAGATGAAGCTGTAATAAAGCAAAGCGTAAATAACCCGGAAGCGTTGCAGCAATATATGGTTGAAAGATGCAACAAGCTTACAAACCTGATAGCTGATTATTTCAATCAATGGAAAACACTTTCCCGCATCAGGCACAATAAATACAACGATTTGCTTACTACCTACTGGGTTTATTGCGAACAATATCTCAACAATACATACGACCTGAATGATTTTCAATTACTGAACGGAAAAAGAAAATCATTTGTAGCCATGCATTTCAGTCTTCTGTACACAGAATATTCCTTCCGAAAACTGGGATTTGCATTCAGCAACATCGCTTCATTTGCAAGTGCAATGGGCGATTGTCCTAAAATGCCTCCACCTCCCCCACCCAAAGAAAAAGGAGAAGATGAACTGAACGTTCCTGATAAAAATGCACCTGATTGCCCCTTTAAAGGAAAGAAAGCAAAAATTGGTTTAATCGTTTGCAGCTTTGGTATTGAATGTGAAAGCGTGGAGATTGAATGTGGAGAAGGAATCATTGCAGGAACGAAATGGAATTTCAAGAACAAGGAACTATCGGTATTTGTGGGCGCAGGTGTAAAAGCAGATTTTGGTGTTGAAGGCGCAGTAAATGCAACTGCTGAAGCAAAAGCCGGTTTTGAATTTACATTTAATAAGGACGGGCAACCTACTGATGTTGGGTATAAAACAGAAGTTGGTGCAAAGGGTTCTGTTGGGAACACTGAACTGGGCGAAGTAATGGAAGTAAAAATTACAGCCCAAACAGGATTAGACATCAGCCGTACAACTGAACTTACTTACAATCCATTAGGATATTAACTACTCACAATAAAAACACAGATATGAAAAAGATAATGGTGATTTTAAGCTGCATTTTCGCAAGTATGCATCTGATGGCACAAACTTCAGTTACAACTAATAAAGCTTATGATGTAAAAGCCGACCGTGCATCCTGCCAGTTTACTGTGCTAAGCAACGATTACAATACCATTGATCAGCGTGGTGCAACATGGTCTCAATCACATAATCCCACCATCAATTATTTTAAAGCAAATGCTCCAATGACTCCGTTGAAACTTGGCGGTGTCACGTTTGGTGGATTAAAGCCCAATACACAGTATTATGTCAGAGCTTTTGTAATGCTGAAAAACGGAGAAATAATCTACGGCAATGAGCTGAGTTTTAAAACTATTGCTGCAACCAATGAAAACAAAAATCAGAATACCGGGAAAAAAACTGAGACAAAAGAACAGCCTCAGAAAAAAAATTAACGCTTCAAAAGCTTGAATTATGAAATACCTGTAAACAGAGCATACCAGGTGTGATGCTTACCGGTCATGCTGATGGCAAATTAAAAACAGTCGCAAAACGGCATACAAAAAATAAACACATGAAAACAAAATTCTTCCTGGTGCTTTTGATGTTTACTTCATTGATCAGCACTGCACAATTCAAAACTCAGGAATTTGTTGATAACATCCCTTCGCTGCCGGCTGATGGTTGCAAAACAAAAACAGAAGACCGTACAATTTTTCTTAACAAGGTAAAAGACCTTCTCAAAGAAACAGATGAGCAGATAAAAAAAACAAGACGGGAAACAAGAGTGGATGAAAATTATGCCAGGAATGAAGCAATCAGTCAAATGGCGTCGCAATATGGCTTATCGGAAGAGCAGGTGAACAAAATGAAAAACAAAAAGAAAATGAGTGCTGAAGAAAAACAATCACTTGCTGATTCGATGCTGCAGCAGCAAACCAATATTTCGATGGGCGAAATAAAGAATATGAAAAAGATGGGCCCGGAAGGAAGAAAGGCATGGGCACAGGCTTACGGTGGTGAAGCGTATGTTATGAGCCAGGGCACAAATACTCAGCAAAAAACAGGAGGAAATGCAGCAGAGATTGCAACGCAACTGCAAAACCTGAATGCAGCTGTTATGCAACGGGCTATGGATATACAAAAGAAATATGACGATATTGAAAACAATCCTGAACGGATTATCGCCCTTGAAAAAATAAAAATGTGGAATAGCCAGGTTACAGCAATGACTGGTCAGGATAACGGACAAGGGCAGCAGATGGATTCACTTGCGTTGCTGATTAAGAAAGAAAAGGAAGCCTATTGCGAAAAATATGCAACGCAATATTGGAATGTACTGAACCTGCACTACAACAATCTGAAAGTTTCATATCCTGATTATATACGTATAGCAGACCTCAGGCGGATGGTTGTAAACATGCAGCCTGTAAAAGTGAATTTGCCAAATGAATCAGCAATTGAATACCTGAATTACATCAAAGATTATCTGGCACACCTATCTGCTGCATTTAATTATTCAATAAACTGAAAAAAATGAATAATCGTAAAATCAATAACGTTTTTTCATTTCTGCTGAGAGCCTGTTTAAAAATATTCCTGCTGGTGATATTATTATTTGCTGTTGATTCATCAGCAGCTCAAAATAATAATCAGAACAAAGTAACACAGATACGGCAGCAGATGGCAAAAATCCGTCAAACCACAAACTGGGATAACCCTGATGAAGCAAAAAAAGCAAATGAAAAAATAAAAGAGCTGATGAAACAACTGGCCGCTGCAACTCAGCCATCATCATCTTCAGGCAAGGGAACAGGAAACAGCACAGACCAGGGATCACAAGACGAAGGCAACTCCGACGGAAACAAAATGAGTGAGCTGCAGATGGAAATGATGAAACACAAAGTAGATGTTTACACCCAGATCTGGGAAGCAGGATCAGCAGGGAAAAGTGCACCTGTGTTATTGGCCAAACCATTAAGAGAAGAAATAGTTCAGGAGTTTAAAGAAGATGAAAATTCAAAAGTCAGCAATGCCGCCTGGCTTGAAGCAATGCCCTATCTGCTTATCAATGTTTCAATGCCTGGAGTACAGGCTGTAATTGACCAGATGCCGGAGTACAAAGGGATCAAAATACTTGTTATTACATGCGATAAAAGAGGAACAATTGTGGATCTGAACAGCATTTTAGATAAGGCAAAAGATTATCCGCTGGAGGAACTGTATATTATAAATTTCGGAGTAACTGTTTCTTCATTACCTGCAAGAATCGGCGATTTCAAAAGCCTCAAAAAACTGTCGTTGCTGAATAACAGTATTAAAAAACTTCCGGCAGCAATTTCAAAATTAACGCAGCTTGAAATACTGCATGCCGATTCCAATCCGGTTCAGACTTTGTTGCAGGAAATAACAGGATTGAAAAAACTTAAACAGTTGGGCATAGCCAAAACTCATGTTTCCGATGACGAAATAAAAAAAATCAGGCAGGTATTGCCTGATTGTGAGATTTTAAAATAATCAGCATTGAATGCAAACAACTCTGGTATAAAAAAATAATGATGAAAAAATATTTGATACTGCCTGGATTACTCATCACTCTTTTTGCAGTAACGATAAGAGCTGAAGAAAAACCAAAATTCTATATGGCATATTCAATTGAATGCGATCCGGCAATAAAGTTCAGCGTCCAGGATAAACTTTTTCAACTGGAAAACACGATTGCATATAAACTACAGGAAAATTTCCCTTGCATCAATCTTAAAACGCAGAATTCAGTTCACCAAAGGCTGGACGATCTCCGGAAAATATGCCTGTTAAATGATCTGCCGACAGAAGACATTCAAAAATCATTAACCGAAATCGGAAGTGATGTAAACTGTGATTACCTGGTTCACATACGGATGAAAGTTTTCACAGGCAACCAGGTAATGGTTACCTGCAAAGTGATGAATGCAAAAAATTCGAAAGTACTTGCCAATGCAATTTCTTCAGGAAACCTTGCAGGCTTTGGTGCTAAACAGGGGGAAGAAATGGCAAAAAAGATAATTGATGATCTGAAAAATGAAGAGATATGTCCCTATGAAGGAAAAGTAACAATTGAAATTGAAAGCGAGAAAGAAGAAACAACCAGCAACTCAGCAATTTGTGATAATGGCATCATCACAACTGAAATTAAAATAAAATCAAAATCCGATCTTAAATGGGAGCTTAACAAAAATGGACTTAGAAAAGGAAATGGTGATGTCAGCTACGATTTGAATGAAAATACAGAAATAACAATCAACAACCCTTGTTATATATGCCCAAATGGTCAAAAAACCATTGCACAGATTAATGAAAAAAAAGATGTGGAGGCAAAAGCAAATGGTTTATCAAACGAAAGCGTATCAAAAGGGCAGAAAGTTGCTGATTGCAGAATAAAAATTGTTTTTCTGGAAGATGGCACTTATAACATTTTAGTGGAAGCAACTTCGCAAAAAGGGAATATGAAAACCACTGTTGACAAAAAAGTAAATGCACCCTGTGCCCTTGGTAACGAAGAAAAGCCGGAAGAACCCAGAAACAATGAAATTGAAGTTCCGCTGAAAGTAGTATTAGGGCCGTACAAAGGCACAACCAAAGATAAAGTGCTGAGCCAGGAAGAAACCAAAGATTTATCGCAGGGAAAAGAAAAAACAACAGTGAAGATTAATTTCAGTTTAACCCGTCAATAAAAGCAGTACATAATTTACAAAACACAATTAAGTTTAAAAAAATGAAACCTCTTTTTTACAAAATCATACTTTATTCATTCATCTTAGTCGCTTATGTTGTAACGATGTCACTTACTTCTGCTGCACAATCAAAATATAAATATGATCCCAATGCCCCGGGCAAATGGACATATACTTATCTCAACGAATCAAAAGGTGGATACAGAAGCGACGCCAATTATGTACTGGCGGCTGCAGATCTTGCAGTGTTCAAGAAGAAAATAAATACAGTGCTTGAAACTTTGCATCAAAATCCTGTTACATTGAACCCGGTTGGTTATGAAGCAACTGTTACTGCCAGCATTTACGCCAATATGTTCCGCTACAAATACAATCCGGCGAACCTAGCAGGAAAAATACCGGCGTCAGAAATAGTCATCCGGTTTTGTCCTTTGTCACGTGAAATTGCAACAGGTAACCTGCGGAAAGACTGTATCGAAGTTGAACATGTTACTGCATGGCTCAATTATCTTGAAAGCACAGTTGCAGGTGTAAAAATTCTGGAAGACATTGACAAAAGAAATCCGCATGATGATGCTTACGGAAAAATGAACGAAGTATTTCAGGCGCCTGAAATACTGAAAAAAATTGATGACTACACAACAGTTTATGCAAATGGAATCATGATCGTTGCCAAACCCGGCAAACCATACTGGATTCCTGTTACTGCCGGTGAATATTTTAACCTGCAGATTAAATACTGGACACTCGAATCAGAAAAAGAAGGCAACTCGATGTTTCTTGATATGATTTTGCATGAAAAGAAAAGCTTTACAGAAGAACAACTGAAAATGCCTGCTTATAATGGAGAAAACCCGGCTTCACTTATTACTATTGTTCCAAACGAAAGACCTTACATGAGGTTTAATCCCAATTTTTTCGATAAAAAAATTCCACGCACTTCCATTCAAATGATAACGCTTACAATTAACAAGGACATTTATGTTGAAGGATTTAATCCGAAACAATACGTGCAAACCGACAGCAGGTACACAGATATTCTGAGCTTTTACAATTATTCAAAAGCAATAGATGTAAAAAGCCTGGAAGCCCTTCTTGATACAAAATGAGAAAGCAAAAAGAAGTAATTAAAAAATCTTGCCTTTCAAGGCAGCACTTTCTTTAATGGCCAAAGTAATATACTCATCAAAAACATGCTCCCTGCTGTTCATTACTTCACGCAACAAATCATGAATGGTAATAACTCCCCGCAGCTGTTTTTTTTCAAATACCAGTAAGTATCTTGTTTTATGGCTGTTGAGCAAATTCATACATGATTCAAATGTTTCTGTCATTCCAACAGATGGGAATGAAGTACTCATCGCTTCTTTTACAGTTGCAGTATCGGTTTGCAAACCTTTAAGAGTAACATTACGGCTGTAATCTCTTTCAGAAAAAATTCCCAGGAAATCATTGTCCTTTTTTACAACAAGATAACTGAGGTTTACAGAATTCATCATTTGCAATGCATCAATGATTGTGGTATCGGGGTCAATAACATTGAACATTGCCGGCTTGGTAAGCAAAATATCTGAGGCAGTTCTCATAACAATCGTTTCACTAAATATACAACAAAATATATCTCATGAAAAAATCATTTAAAAATATCCCCGGCTCTTTTAAGTGCCCGATCAGAGCAAACTTTTATATTTGTACGGTAGTGGCAAAATCATCAACCAAAGAATAAATAATCGGCTATGGCAAGGCTAGAGAAAACAAAAACCAGGGTTAAAAAAGAACCTCCGGTTATACTTATTACAAATGACGATGGTGTAACAGCTCCCGGTATACGCAACCTTGCAGAAGCCGTAAAAGATTTAGGCAAAGTAGTAATTGTAGCTCCCGATAAACCGCAAAGCGGTATGGGCCATGCCATCACTATCGGCTCGCCTTTGCGAATGCAGCAGTTGCATATAATGGATGGTGTTGAAACATGGCAAACAAGCGGTACTCCTGTTGATTGCGTAAAACTTGCTGTCGACAAAGTTCTGCACGGCAAGCCCGATATTTGTCTCAGCGGCATTAACCACGGAGCTAACCACAGTATTAATGTTATTTACAGCGGTACAATGAGTGCTGCCATTGAAGCAAGTATTGAAAGTATTCCATCCATTGGGTTTTCGCTGCTCAACTTTAGTATGGAAGCTGATTTTTCTGCCAGTAAAATTTATGCCCGGAAAATTGTGGAACAGGTGCTGGCTTCAGGAAAAACAGATAAGCATCTTTGTCTGAACGTTAACATTCCCAATGTTGATGCCAGTTTAATTAAGGGTATTAAAATCTGCCGCCAGGCTTATGCTAAATATGTGGAAGAATTTCACCAACGTAAAGATCCGGCAGGACGAAACTATTACTGGCTTACAGGTGAGTTTAAAAACTTTGATAAAGGAAAGGACACAGATGTTTGGGCACTTGAGCACAATTATGTGAGTGTTGTTCCTGTTCAGTTTGATCTTACAAACCATGCTTTAAAAAACATACTTGAAACTAAATTAAAATTCTGATGTTAAAACTCGATAAAATCCCTTTTGGAATTGTAATTGGAGCCCTTGCTCCTGTACTCGGGCTGGTTCTTTATTATTTTATCAAATCGCCATCTATCAGTTTTGGCGAGTTTACTGAATATTTCTTTAAAACAAAAGCCCTGCTCACAGCAGTTGGAAGTCTTTGCTTAATTGCAAATATTGTTTTGTTTACCATTTTCATCAACAGCAAAAAAGACAAAACAGCTATTGGAATTTTTATTATGACGCTGATGTACGGGCTGATGATTCTGTACGCCAAATTTTTTATGTAAAAATATAATGCAAACTAAAATGGGTTGCCTCCGGCAACCCATTTTTTGTTTAAGTGCTTTACTTATTAACCCTTTGTAATTTCAGTTTCAGTAATAACACGCATGTTGTTTTTTACTTTAAAAACTGTTGAGTTCGTTGAAGCTTTCAGATCAACAATTTCAAAACGTACATCTACATTACCCAGTTCTTCAGTATTTAACTGGAACCTGCGGCTGATGTTTACACCTGTTACAATTTCCTGGTGAAGAATTTCACCAAACTGATCTTTTACCACTACAGCGTACTTACCATTTACTTTATTATTGAGGTTAAGTTGAAATACCGGCTGATTGTTCAGTTTGCCAACTGAAATTAATTCTGCTCCGGTAATCACTTCTGCTGCGTTTGCATTGAATGATGTTGCTACGGTTGCAAATAAAATCATTAAACCGAATGCTGCACTTTTCACTGTTGTTTTCATTTTTCTATCAATTTTAATGTTTAAAAACGTTGTTTACTACTATCTTTTTATGTGCAAGTTTCGCTTTAGCAAGCAAGGCGGGATAAATAAACTCCGGGGTTTTCTATCGTTCTGCAGAACTGAATTGCTGCATTGACAACACAAAAGTAAACAGGCCGGGATAAGTGTGCAAACCAAAAAAAGGGGTGTTTTATGGCCTTAAATTTTCCGATAAAGCGCCGAAAGCCTTTACAGCAAAGGATTTTAATAACAAAACGTCATTATGCCCAAGCCATAATTTTCCACCAAAATAGAGGGCAAAGTGCGTTGAAAAGTAAAATCATGTAGGGATAATACATAATTTGTAGTAATTTATACAAAAAAAGACCGAACACATCCGGGAAACGCTAATCAGAAAGTAAAATGGGGAACTTTGCAAGTGGTACTACATAATACTAAACCTTTTCTTCCAGAATGAACCCTATCCAAAACCTTAACATAGCTCAACGTATTTATTCATTTCTAATTGGCCGGTTAGCTGAACGGATATTGATTTCTGCCAGCATTGCTGTTTTTATAACCATTTTATTTGTTGTACTTATTTTTATAAAAGCTACTAATCAATCAAAAAAAGCTTCCGCTGAAATTGAACATGCACAGGAAATTATTAAACACACCAGCCATTTGCAACGACTGGTTACTGAATATGAATCGGCAACAAAAGGCTTCCTGATTAATGAAAATATGATTTACCTGGAAAAGCGTGAAGAAACTGATAAAGAACTGAAAGCTCATACTATACTACTCTCCTTGCTATTTGAAAAAGAAATTGCTGCACATAAAAAAAGATATCAGACTTTAACAACCCTTATTCAAGATAAAAACTCTTTTCTAGACAGCCTTTTTAAATTGCATCGTGCTGGTCAAAAAAATGTGGCCGTGAATCTCCTGAATAAAAGCCAGGACGTAGATTACGCAACCCGTATAAAATTACTGACCAATGAAATTGAACATGATCAAGCTGAGATGGTCAGTTTCAGCCAAAAGAAAAAAAACTTGCGGTTCAAATGATATATCGCCAGTTTTTTTACTTTGGCATTCTTGCATTTGTTTTAATTACTTTATTCATTATCTGGATTAATATTAAATACCAGCAAAAAGCCAGGAAAGCCAACGAGTACACGAATATATTAACTTCAAACATCAACGATGCTGTTATTTCCACTAACCTGAACTGGGAAATACTTTCATGGAACGAAGGAGCAGAAAAGATTTACGGATGGACGAAAGAAGAAGCAACAGGAAAAGTTATTTATGAGTTATTAAAAACCGAATACCTGCACTTAACAAGAGACCAGGTATTGCAGGAAGTAAATAAAAACGGACACGTTGAAACAGAAATCATCCATACTGCCAAAAACGGCAAAAAGCTGAATATCCGTTTTTCCAAATCGGGAGTAACTGATGATAATGGCAAACTTACAAGGATTATAACGATTAATAAGAACATTACTGCTTTCAGGGAAATGGAGGCTATGCTTAAACAATCAAACCAGCAACTGGAAGAAAAAGTAGCCGAAAGAACAAAAGAACTGAATAAAAGCAATTCACTTTACCAATTTATCAGCCATGTTAATCAACTCATCATTAATACAAGAAATGAGCAGGAACTTTTTGATGGAATTTGTGAAATAGCCATTAAAGACGGAGGTTTCAAGATGGCATGGATTGGGCTGATAGACGAAAATGAAATGGTTAACCCTCTTGCAATTGCAGGTCATAATGAAGGTTATTTAAGTTTCATTAAAAAAATTACTGTTAAAGATACGCCTGAAGGCAGGGGACCAACCGGCAAAGCACTACGTGAAGGCACATACTATGTTTGCCAGGATAATACGGCTGATCCAAGCGTAGCACCATGGCTGGCAGAACAATTAAAAAGAGGTTTCCGCTCATCTATTGCACTTCAATTAAAAAATTCGGAAAAGTAGTTGGAGGATTTACGTTGTATGCCCCTGTAAGTCATTTTTTTGATGAACATGTTATCAGATTACTTACCGAAGCAGCACATGATATTGGTCATTGCCTTGAGGTTATTGAAACCGAAAAACAACGCCGTAATAACGAAATGCTTCTGAACGAAAAGGAAGCAATTAACCAGGCACACTTTAATACAAATCCGAATGGTATTATTTTAGGCTCTCCTGAAGGAACCATTTATTATGCAAACAAAGCTGCCTGCAGTTTATTAGGATATTCTGAAGAGGAAATACTTCAAGTAAACAGAGCTGAAACAGTTGACCTGTCAGATCACAGATTCCATCAATCAGTAAAGGATGTACTGGAAAAAGGTTGGGCCAGAGCAGAATTTAATTTCCGCCACAAAGACGGAACAAAAATTCCCTGTGATGCAAGTGCCTCTGTTTTTATTACTCCGGATGGAAAAAGTTTTGCCAGTATTATTTTCCAGGACATAAGAGAAAGAGTTAACCGGGAAAAACTAATCAATGATTACCGGTATGCAATAGACCAATCATCATTAGTTGATATCAGCAACAAAGAAGGCCTTATTACTTATGTAAATGAAAACTTCTGCAAAACAACAAAGTACTCACCGGAAGAATTACTTGGGAAAAACCAACGGATGCTCAACTCAGGCTATCACCCCAAAAAAATGTTTACGGAGTTATGGAGAACTATTTTAAAAGGTGAAGTATGGAGGGGTGAAGTAAGAGATAAAGCAAAAGACGGAAGTATTTTCTGGGTTCAGACAACCATTGTTCCCTTTAAGAATTCAAACGGAGAAATTGAACAGTTCTTAAGTATCAGGAAAGATATTACTGCCGGAAAGGAAGCAGAAGAACTGATACAGATTGCCAATGAGAGGTATGAAATTATTAACAGTGCCACCAGGGATATTATTTGGGAAAAAGATTTTATACACAACAAAACGGTTTACAATAACGGTATCACTACCATGCTGGGGTATAACCTTAAAGAAATTGACGACATCAACACCTGGTGGGAGCAAAATGTACACCCTGAAGATTTTGAACGGATCGCAAAAAATTTAAACGATGTAATTAAACGCCAACAGAAATTTGTTGTAGAAGAATACAGGTTGCGCTGTGCAGATGGTTCATATAAATATATCTCCGACCGTGTTTCGGTTTTTTATGATGATGAAGGAAAACTGAAAAGACTGATTGGCATAATGCAGGATGTTACAGAAGCAAAAGAAGGAGAAAAACACCTGCTGAAAGCTATTATAGAAGCCCAGGAAAAAGAACGCTTACAATTGGGAATGGAGTTGCACGATAATATCAAGCAAATACTTGCTGCGACCAAACTCAATCTTGAAATGGCACTGCACCGTATTGATAAAAAAGAACTTGTAACTGATGTGCTTACCCGTTCAGTTGGCTACATCAATAATTCTATCCAGGAGTTAAGAAGATTATCGCACCAGTTAGCCCCTACCTTTGATGAAGCGTTTCATTTAAAGGACAGTATTACCAACATGATCATCAACATGGATCCGGAAAAGCAGCTGAAAGTAACAGTTCATGTTGACCAGCAAAATGAAGAAATATACAATGCGTTTCAAACAACCATCTTCCGTATAGTTCAGGAACAGTTTACCAACATTCTCAAACATGCAAAAGCAACAGCTGTTCATATTTCCATTTCGTTGATTGAAAGTAATATTTGTCTGAATGTTAAAGACAATGGAATCGGGTTCGATTCATCTGTTAAAAAAGAAGGAATCGGAATCGAAAATATCCGCAGGCGTGTACAGTTTTTTGATGGTGAATTCCGGCTCCACACTTCAGCCGGGGCAGGATGTGAAATTGACATCATACTGCCGCTTAAAACAGATCAGCCTGTTGCATAAACGTGTTCATTCGCTGTTACCTTCTTATCTTAGCAGTGTATGAAATATTATATCATTGCCGGCGAAGCAAGCGGCGATCTGCACGGAAGTAATCTTATCAAAGAACTGCACAGGATAGATTTGAATGCAAGTATCCGTTGCTGGGGTGGCGATAAAATGCAACAGGCAGGTTCTGCATTAATCAAGCATTATCGTGATCTTGCTTTTATGGGTTTTGCCGAAGTAATTATGAATATCCGCACAATCTTCAGCAATCTTTCCTTCTGCAAAAAAGATATTCTGGAAACCAAGCCGGATGTTTTGATTTTGATTGATTACCCCGGCTTTAACCTGCGCATTGCCAAATGGGCCAAAGAAAACAATATCCGTGTGGCATATTATATTTCACCACAGGTTTGGGCATGGAAAGAGAGCAGGGTAAAAATGATGAAACAGTGCATTGATAAAATGCTTGTTATTCTTCCGTTTGAAAAAGAATACTACAGAAATAAATGGAACTGGTCAGTTGAATATGTTGGTCATCCTTTGGTGGAGGAAGTAGAACAAAGAAAAACTGAAAATACTGAAACTGCTTTTTCACACAAACCTGTTATTGCATTACTACCCGGAAGCCGCAAACAGGAAATTTTAAAAAAACTGCCCGTTATGCTGCAGGTCAGCACATCGTTTCCGCAATACCAGTTTATTGTTGCAAAAGCACCGGGTCTGGACGATGCTTTTTATGATGACATGCTGAAGCAATACAGCAATGTTTCTTATGTATCAAACAAAACCTACCCTTTACTGCAGCAATCAACTGCGGCATTGGTTACCAGCGGTACAGCTACACTGGAAACAGCCCTTTTTGGAATACCCGAAGTTGTTTGTTACAAAGGAAATGAAATCAGTTACCAGATTGCCAAACGGCTGGTGAACATTAAATACATTTCATTAGTAAACCTCATCATGGATAAAGAAGTGGTGAAAGAACTGATTCAGCATGAAATGAATGTTGAAAATATAAAAGCAGAACTCGAAAAGATTTTACCAGGATCGCCATACAGGGAAGAAATGATTGCCAGCTATCAGCAACTCAAAAAAATCCTGAGCGCAGAAGGCAATGCCTCAGTAAAAGCAGCTGAAAGTATTTATTCGTTTATTACCGGATGATTCTGTAAAAAAAAAAATGACCACTGCAACACATCCACAACTTTTTACCAGCAGGCTTATGCTGAGGGAACCGTTGTTGACTGATGCACCCGCTATTCAAATACTGCGATCAGACAAAACGGTAAATAAATATTTAAACCGACCTGAAAAAACTTCATTGCAAGAAGCTGAACTCTTTCTCGAAAACATACGAAGAGGAATGAATGCCGGTGAAGCTTATTACTGGATTATAACCCCGGTTTCTTTACCTGAAAAAGTAATGGGCACCATTTGCCTCTGGAACCTGAATAAAGCAGCGCAATCGGCTGAAATCGGCTTTGAACTGCTGCCTTGTTTTCACGGAAAAGGTTTTATGCAGGAAGCAGTGCAGGAAATAATCAACTACGGGCATAACCTGCTGCATCTTAAAGTAATTACTGCCTTTGTTCACAAAGAAAATAATGCTTCAGTAAAGCTGCTGCTGAAAAATAAATTTTGCCCGGATGAAACCGGTAAATACAATACAGAAAAAGATACAGCAGAACTCAGTTGTTTTTACCTCTGTTTATAGTTTTTGAGCAAGAAACTGAACCGCAACAAAGGGAGAAATTCACGGTAAATAACCTGTTTCAAACAATTTCAGAAAAAGTTGATCATTATGATTTGAATCATAACCACCTGCCGTTTACAGAATTACTTTCGAAATTGAGAAATAGTTTCCTTCACAAAAAACCATAAACTGATATGAAGTACTTAGCAATCCTTTCTGCACTTTTATTATTTATTGCCTGCAATAATGCCGCCGATAACAGCGGAAGCAGTACAACAAGTGCAGCAGAACAACCAACCGGGGGCGGACAATCAACTGTACAAGATGATGAGTCAGGAAAAGATATTGTAAAAATCGCTGTGGGCAGTAAAGATCACACAACACTTGTTGCAGCTTTAAAAGCAGCAGAATACGTTGATGTAATTTCAAATGCAGGACCATTTACAGTTTTTGCGCCAACTAATGCCGCATTTGATGCATTGCCAAAAGACACCCTTGATGATTTGCTGAAACCAGAAAACAAAGACAAGCTCCGCAGCATTCTTGAATACCATGTATATGTAGGTGTGCTGAAAGATGCTTTACTTGGCGATGGAATGACTTACGGAATGGCAAGCGGTCAAAATATAACAATCGGAAATAAAGACGGAAAAATTACAGTAAACGGCGCAAACATTATTGCATCAATACCTGCAACAAACGGAATTATTCATGTAGTTGATAAAGTATTGCTGCCAGAAAGCAAATGATATACAGCAAGTGTCCGCACAAAATAAAAGGCATCCCGTTGGGTGCCTTTTATTTTGAGTAAACTATATTCTTAAGAACTGAATTCCATCAGGGTGTCTGGGAAATCTTTATTTGCATAACGGTTGCAATGGATAGCGCTCTTTGTTTTGCCATCTCAGCATTATCGCCTTCAAACAAATCATCAATTGTTGCATTAAAAAGTTCTATCCAGTGATCAAAATGTTCTTTGCACAAAGGAGACTTGAGATGCACTTCTTTATGAACCTGCATAGGGTTGCCACCGTAAGTGCCAGAATGAAAAATGATATTTTCCCAGAAATTATACATCAATGGTAAATGCCTGCTCCAATCTACGGGTACTACTTTGGTGAAGAAATACCCAATCTGGTCATCGGGTTTTACCCTGTCGTAAAACGTATCTACAAGTTTAACAATATCATCTCTGTTTTCAATATCTTTCTTCATTTGCAGATTTTTTAAGTGCTACCCAAATAACTATTTTACAATCAGCATGCTGAAATCAGTACGTGCCTTTACGGCATGTTCCTGTTTTGCTTTGAAGGAAAATAAATCGCCTTTTTTAATAATTGTTGATTTGCCTTCAAGTATAAACTCTGCTTCTCCTTTCTGTACAATACAGAAAGCATCAGTTTTGGATATATGAGGCTTTAATTCTTCTCCTTCAGGTATATTCAGCAGCATAACATGAAAGCGTTCTTCCTTGTGCAGCATTGCCTTACCAATCTTATCGAAACTGATCTGTTCATTGATATTTCCTGTAATCATAATATATTTTTATAAGTCTTTACGTTGAAATTTTTTTAATGAAATCCACACAGGTACTACAGCCCACAGCAACAGCATAAAAGCAGACAAGCCGATGCCGGTGGTGCTTCCAAAAAACTCTTTAAATATAGCACCTGTATAACCCATGAGTGCTGATATATCCAATTTTAACAAAATCAGTATCCTTGAAAGATCAACAGGATTAAACATTGTTAAGGCAATCATTGGTTTTTCCAATGGATAATCACTGAATTGAAACAGCAACAGCAAAACAATTGCATCATAAATGAGTGTAAATAAAAACCAGACGAGGATTGCAACGCCAATTCCCTTGGCTTTATCCCTGGTAAGTACCGATGCCAGTAATGCAATAGCCGTAAAAATGAGTGTAAGAAACAATCCCGAAACAATAAGTATCAACCCTGTTACTGTACCATCATAAATTAAAACCGGAAGTGCCACACCAATAACAAATGCAACTGAAAGAGAAATTGCAAGGCCGGAATAAATACTCATCCACAATGTTTTTCTTTTTAACGGCTGAGCCACCAGCAATTCAATAAACTCGGAAGAGTTATAAACATAAATGGTTGAAAAGATAATACTCACCAGTGGTATGATGATGAGAACCACATTCATTAAGCTCATGATTCCTTTTGTTGCATTTTCATCCAGGCTGAAAATTCCAAACGAAATAGCCAGCAGAAAAACAGTATATGCAAGAACTATTCTGCTTTTTATCAGATCAACCACTACATATTTTACAATTGTACGCATACGATTTTGAAATTATTTCATCAATTTTTCTTACTTCATGATATGTGCTATTGCTTTTGCCAGTTTAGTTTCGCCTGTATCGGCCTGCAATTGCTCCAGCGATTTATGAAAGAGCAGCTTTCCTTCCTGCATGTAAATAATTTCACTCACCACATCATCCAGTTCACTTAATATGTGAGATGTAATAAGCGTAAGCTTACCCTTTTGTTTTTCTTTCAGAATTTTTTGCTTAAGTATTTCTGATGCAACAGGATCAAGTCCTGCAGTTGGCTCGTCAAGAATGAGAACATCGGGGTTGAACAAAAATGCCAGTGAAGCACTCACCTTCTGTCGTGTTCCGCCGCTGAGTGTACGCATCCTTTTACTCATCATTTCATTAAGACCGAACTCCTCAATCAGTTCTTCATCAATAGCGGCCGCAGTTTTTTTCCGGATGTCCTTCATCATCAAAAACACCTGTGCAATTGTCATATTATCAGGATAACGGCCTATTTGCGGCATATATCCTATACGCTCCCGGTAATTCCAGTTGTGAACAATATTGTGCTGATCGAATGTAATAAAACCACTGTCGGGCATTACCATTCCGAGTACAGATTTAATCAGTGTTGTTTTACCACTGCCATTAGGTCCGATTAATGCGATGGTTTGTCCCTTGGCGCAGTTCACACTCACATTATCAAGCGCTTTCAGTTTGCCGAATGTTTTCGTTACATTACTTGCTATGATCATGCCTTATAATTTTAATGGTTTCATTAATGGCTGATCATCTTTCAAATCAACCGGTGTAATAACAGGCAGCATTTTTTCAGCCTTATCAATGAGGCTTACAATAAAACTTCTGAATAACATCATACTTGATGGATTTCTTTCGCTGATCATGGAATATAGACTAACGGGCCGGTAAGGCACATCGCCAATACCATTCCTGTTTAAATCATATCCGTCGTACTTATCCCAGTAGTTTTTTTCAAACTTGCTCAGTACAAGATCTCCGTTGGTGGCTACATCAAAAGAATTGGACCGGAAGTTATTTTGAGTAATGATGTTATCAGAACAGTTGGCCTGAATTTTCATTGCCCATCCGTTATTCTCAAAACAGTTTTTGATCATCGTTATCCGGTTGCTTCCTTCCATCATAATCCCAACTGTATTTTGTGTAAACCGGTTGCCCTGTGTTAAACAATCTGAAATATCTTTCATCAGTATTCCGTAAGCAGCAGAACCCCAGTTGTCTGAGAAAGTGTTATTGTACATGCCAATATTTTTGGAATACATTACAGCAACACCGGCACCATTATCGCTGAACTGGTTGGAGATATATGTATTAGAATTGGAGAACATGAAATGTAATCCATACCGTACGTTCTGAAAACTGATATTACTGCTGATAACAGAATTGGAAACAAACTCAAAGTAAATACCATCCCTGTGCCCCGAAGTTTTATTTCCCGTAATATGCAAACTGTCACTCTTCCAGCAATGAATACCGTTACCTGACGAAATTTCATCTTTAGCATCAGATATTAATTCATTTCCTGTAATTGTACATGCAGTAACATGCTGGGCATAAATACCGAAATATGTTTTATTGAATTTATTATTACGCACTGTAACATACCTGCAATCAGCTATCCGCAAAGCCGCAATATCATTGTAACTGCTTCTTCCGGCATTTTTAAAAAAAAATCCTTCTACAAATACTCCATTACACCTGATAGTTAGTATTTCATATTTCAGTTCACCATCAAGTACAGGAAAACCATTCCCTTTTAATACAATACGTTTAGTAAGCGTAATCTGCCCTTCTTTGTAAATACCGGGAAAGACAAGCAATGTGTCTCCATCAGCAGCTTTATTAATTGCAGATGTGATTGTTTTGTATGTCTTTGCCGGCCCTACTTGCAATGTGCGGGCATAAGCGCCGGAAATTAGCAGGCAGGAAAATATAAAGAGGATAAGGCGCATTATTTTATGATATTATTCCACTGAACAATTGTTCCGTTATACTGCTGTTGAAATTTTTTTAAACTGTCCTGAACTGCAAAAGCCGCTATATTTCCACCCATCGGGCTGCGTAAACTTTCACTGTACATGAGGTAACTGGTTTCAGCCTTTATCAACATTCCCTTTTGAGAAAAATCTGTGAGGTAAACAGCTACAACTTCTTTTTTTTCCTGGTATTTGGATTTAATAAACGAAGCCACACAATGCACATCATCAAATTTATAAACCTTGTTTTTCCCGGTTACTATTTCAGCCCCAAACTTCTGGTCACTGATCACCATTTTGCAAAAATCGCATGCATCCTTTCCGTAATTAATGGGCTGCGGGCCGGATGAACAACTCTGCATCAGCAATGCTGCAGTTAATAGTAATACAGGAGTTATATTGATTGCATTTCTTGACTTGCGCCATTCAATAAATGATACAACGAGAAGTATCGCACCTACTGCAAGAAATATATAACCACCAATATCGGGAAATGAATAAGCCCCGAAATTCAACAGTTGTTTAAATCCTATCAACGGTGGCTGATAACTCATGCCCGGCACAATGATAGCTGCATTGGGATCGAGGTTGTGGCCATAATCGTACTCCCAGCGCCAGAAATCATATATGGCAACTATGCCAAACACAACAAAAAGAATAAACCATGTATAAAATAATTTTCGGCTTCTTGTTATACCCACTACAATTCCGAACAAAGCAAAAAAGCCGATAATATAAGGCAAAACAGTAAATTCAATAAAGTCTTTTGCGTGGATTGTCTTCATGCCAATATAATGGTTCAGGCCATTAATTATTTCAACATCTCCACCTACTTTATCGGGATAAATTTTCATGGTTAAGCCTTCGGGATATTGAGGAGCATCCAAATCAATGCGCCACATGGGAACGAAAATAACAACTACTAATGCCAGTGCACAAATGAATGAAGCCATCCTTGCTGCGGAACTTAACTGACCTTTCATGACTCTAGAATTAATCTTTCGTAAATAAAAACAGACCTGAACCTCACCTGTGGCGAAGAACAGGCCTGTTTCCTGATAATCATCTTAACTAATAATTACTTACTTGCGGGTTTAACTGTATCGGTTGCTGCTGCACCCTGCTTACCTAAACTGAATGTAAGCGGAACATTACTACCGGCAGGAGATACCCTGATGTAGCCTTGCATTTCCTGGTGCAATGCACTGCAGAAATCGGTACAATACATCGGGAACACTCCTGTTCTGTCGGGCACCCATTTTAATGTTTGGGTTTCTCCCGGCATAATCAGTAACTCGGCATTGTTAGCGCCTTTCACAGCAAAACCATGTGGTACATCCCAATCCTGTTCAAGATTGGTTACATGGAAATATACTTCATCGCCCATCTTCACGCCTTCAATATTATCTGGTGCAAAGTGTGAGCGGATAGCGGTCATATATACATGCACTTTATTTCCTTCACGTACAACTTTTGCTTCCTTTTCACCTTTAGTAGCATAAGCATTTCCGTTTTCTTCAATCTTATAAATCTTAGTGCTGTTCTTCATAATCAGATCAGCCGGACAAGCCTGCGCATAGTGTGGTTCACCAATGGTGGGGAAGTCAAGTATTAACTGCATTTTCTCGCCGCTGATGTCGTACAACTGTGCACTTTGTGCAAGTTCAGGACCAGTTGGTAAATAACGGTCTTTGGTAATTTTATTGTATGCAATTACATACTTGCCAAATGGTTTCTTAGAATCGCCGCCGGGAACACAAAGGTGGCCAATTGAATAGTAAGTAGGAACACGGTCAACCACTTTCAGTTCTTTAATATTCCATTTTACAATTTCACTGCTAACAAAGAAGGAAGTATACGCATTTCCTTTACCATCAAATTCGGTATGCAAAGGTCCGAGACCTGGCTTCTGCACTTCACCATGCAATGCAGCTTCGTATTTCACAACAGGAATGCCGCTATAATCGCCATCAAACACCTTATCAGCAATTGCTTTCTGGAATCTCGCAAAAGAGAATACAGGAATTAATGCTGCCAGTTTACCACTGCCAATAAAGTATTCACCTGAAGGATCAACATCGCAGCCATGTGGTGATTTTGGACATGGAACAAAGTAACAAATATCTTTCAGCGTAACAGGGTCAAGTGTTAATACTTCTGTTCTGATTTCACTTTTTGCAGTATGCGTTTTTTCATCATACGTATTATGTGCATATCGAACTGATTGTTTTACACCCTTGCCAGCTTTGATGTATTCTTCAGCTTTTTTCCAGTTAACAGCAAGGATAAAATCTTTATCACGCTGAGAAGCATTTACTTCCAGTAAAGTATTTGCCTGCTCACTGTTATAGCAACTGAAGAAGAACCATCCGTGGCTTGGTCCTTTACCTGCATGGCTGAGATCAAAGTTTACACCGGGAAGTAAAAGCTGGAAAGCAATATCCATTGCACCTTCTTTACTTACACTGATGAAACTGATTGTACCCCTGAAGTTTTGTTTGTAAGTTGAAATGGGCACATCGGTATTACCACCCATTGGTACACTAAACCTTGTACCGGCAACAACATACTCTGTGTTTTCAGTAATAAAAGGAGAAGAGTGGTTACCGGCACTGTTAGGAAGTTCAATAATTTCTGCAGTGCGGAATGTTTTTAAATCAATACGTGCAACACGGGGCGTGTTGTTACCATTACCAAACACCCATCTTCCGTCCACTTCACCATTTGTTTGAGAAAGTTCAGGATGGTGAAGATCATCCCATGGTACAAAACCATGACTGGTCATTAACATAGGCTTGGTTTCTTCGCTGTAACCATAGCCCTTTTCAGGATCAACAGAAAAGACAGGAATTACACGAAGCAATCGTCCGCTTGGTATGCCGTACACAGCCATTTGTCCGCTGAAACCTCCTGAAACAAAGTTGTAAAATTCATCATACTTTCCTGGCGGAACATATGCTTTTTCGGCTGCGCCTGCACCTACAGCGCTGCCTGCTCCTTTTGGTTTGCAGGACATCATGTGCATTACTGACCCTGTTAAAAGGATAAGCAGTAAGAGTTTTGAATATTTCATAATTAACAGTTATGGGGGTTTTTGATTTTTCTGTGTATTCAATGGCTGGTTATACACTTCTTTATTTCACACCATCGTTCTGGCGCATATACTCATATACATGTCTTGCATCATCATCCGTTAAACTTTGATTTGGCATGCGTACCAAACAAATTTCCAGTTGAGCCATTGCCTTGGGGTCTTTATTCAGCATCTCATCTGTATTGGTAACAAAATTCATGATCCATTCAGGTTTGTGCCTGCCGGTAACACCTTTCCAACCTGGTCCAACCAACTTTTCATCTGTAAGTTTGTGGCAACTGGCACATTTAACTTCATATACTTTAGTTCCTGCTTCTGCCATTGCTTTGTCTAACTCAGGTTTTACCTCTACATTCTTAAACTTACCTTCGCCCCTTTCCGGGTCGTAAGAAGGATTACCGTTGTCAGTCATTGCTTCAGTTTGAGACTGGTCACCAGCCTTATTTTCACTTTTTGTTGAATCATTGCCGCAGGCGTACATAAATGCGGCTGCACTTAATACGATAAGAATTTTTTTCATTCGCTTTTAATTTAGATGAATGTTTAACGGTACAAGATTACACCTGCTGAAAAAAGAACTTTATGATCTAAGTCATAATATGGAAAACTCTATATAAATTAGCCGCCTGTCAGGATCCTGTCAGAATTTGTCAACTTTGAGAAATTTGCCTTTAACTTACCAACCTTAAAACTGTGTTTTAGAAGATTTTCTATCCCATTAAAAATGGTACAAAAAAAGATTACATGCGATATTGATGTTGATCTCCTGCTTGCATGGGGAGCAACCTTTCATACATATCATAAAGGACATGTTCTTTTTTGTGAAGGAGATCTGGCTCATTTCTATTACCAGGTATTTGAAGGAAAAATTAAAATGTCCAATACAAACGATGAGGGCAAAGAATTTATCCAGGGAATTTTTGAACCTGGTGAAAGCTTTGGAGAGCCTCCGTTATTTGACGACGGACCTTACCCAGCCAGCGCAGTAGCCGATGAACATTGCACTGTAATAAGACTACGAAAAGAGAATTTTCTGAATTTGCTGAAAGATAATTTCGATATTCATTTTTGTTTTACACAAATCCTGGCCAAACGATTGCGGTATAAATCACTAATGTCGAAAGAAATATCCTCTTATGGCCCTTTGCACCGTGTCACCACCCTGCTCAAGGAATACAAAAAAGGTAGGGGATTGCCGGAAAAAGAGATGTCGAAAATAGAATTAACCCGCCAGCAAATTGCCGACATGACGGGTTTGCGTGTTGAAACTGTAATACGAACCATCCGCCACATGCAGAACTCCGGTGAACTCAAAATTGAAAAAGGAAAAGTGTATTTCTAATGTGATTCAGATCATATCATTACATACACAACTTTCGTTTTTTTGACTGATTTGATTCCTTTGCTATGACTTTTACACAAAAATGGGCAAGACTGGCTTTATTAAACCTTGTGGTACTGGCATTTGTTGGTGTATTGCTCCGGTACAAAATCCTTTTTCCGCTACCCTGGGTAGATCATAAACATCTGCTGCACGGACATTCACACTTTGCTTTTTCAGGCTGGGTATCCACCGCATTATATGTGGCACTTATTCATGTACTTAAGCCTAGCATCCTCCAACAGAAGCAATTCAATAATTTATTGTGGGCCCAGCAAATAAGCAGTTATGGCATGTTATTTACATTTCCCTTTATGGGTTATGCTGTTCCCTCAATTGCTTTTTCAACACTGTCAATTCTTGTTTCATTCTGGTTTACTGCTCTTGCATGGAAGCAGATTATATCATCACAACATATTACATTTCAAAAAAAATGGTTTTATGCTGCACTGGTTTGCAATGTCGTTTCATCAGCCGGAACATTAACATTGGCATGGTTAATGGCCAATAAAATTCTGCATCAAAGTCTGTATTTTGGTTCAGTTTATTTTTACCTGCACTTTCAGTATAATGGATGGTTTCTCTTTACCGTTTTCGGGCTCTTGCTTTTGTATGCACAACCATGGATAAACCGTTTGCAGCAACGTTTCAGTAATTATTTTTTCTGGCTGCTTGTTATTTCTATTCTGCCTGCCTGGTTTTTATCCATGCTGTGGATGCGTTTGCCCGAATGGATGCATTATGCAGGCATTGCTGCTGTAACATTTCAGTTACTGGCTTTATATTACATGGGAAGACTTGTTTGGCAACTCAGAAATTTTCTGCAACATTCAACAAATGGTCTGGTAAAATGGATGTGGCTGTTTTCAATAATGGCATTCGTATTAAAAATAATATTGCAGTCTTTTTCAGCAGTTCCTGAACTTAATAAATATGCGTTTGGAATCAGGCCCATCGTAATTGGTTTTCTTCACCTGGTTTTGCTGGGCTTTGTTTCAATGTTCATTTTAGGCAGTTTTATTCAGAGCAACTTACTACATACAAAACAGGCTGCGGCAACAAAAGCTGTATGGATATTTATTACCGGGCTTATCCTGAACGAAGTTACATTAATGCTGCAGGGAATTGCAGCCATAAGTTTTACTGATGCACCTTACGCAAATTATATTTTGCTGCTTGCGGCACTGACAATGTTTTCTGGTTTGCTGGCATTACTTCTTCAGCAAAAAAGCCCTGCCAGGAATGACAGGGCTGCTTTAAGTATGCCTTAAAACTTACTATTGAAACTTGTGACGAACACGCTGCCCGGTATTTTTAAAAAGAATGAGAGAAATTCCGGCAGTACATATTACCCTTTCGTTTTTACACTTCTCTTGTTCATTTAATAGTCAAACAGAATATTTTTTGTTTCAGTTGTACCAGTTGCCGGCACACGCTTAACTGTTCCTGAAACAGGATAGTTTTTACTATTGTATTGATAAACGTATTCTATAGTTTCTTCCAATCCACCGTCTTTATCTTTATGGATTTCAGTCAGCACATTGTTGTTTGGAACAGCAATCCATAACAGTTTCAGGAAATCTGATGCTTTCGCAAGCGGATTATTTTTGGTATCATAACTGTATGTTATGCTTCCTGTAAGCAGCAGAGAATTGGGAGCAACCGGGTTCTGCACATATAAATTCGTTTTTACAATATTGCCTGCTTCATCATACTTAAACAACAACATTGTAAGCGGGTAAATAATGCCGCCAACTTCAGTATAAAAAGTAGCGGCTTTATTGTTTGCATTAAAATTTTCATACTCAGTAAAGCCAAGATCAACTCCGGCACTTGTTTTTAAAAAGGAACGTACGAGCACGCCATTTTCATAAACCGGGATAATTTTCTCGTTATTATCTGAAACCACCTCAGCAATCTGTTTGGCTGCATTATAGCTGATATTGTAATGAATTATATCGCCATTTGTAGCATCGTCATTCTTTATTGTTGCTTTATGTAACGTTCCATCAGTATTATATTCAAATACCATAGACTCATCTTCGGTTGCAACTCTTTTTATGTTTGATGATGTTTGTGGTTGAGGTTGATTCTCAATTTTTTTACAGGAAGCAAGAAACAATCCTGTAATAAGTGCAGTGCTGATAAAAATGCGGTAAATAAGGTTGTTGAATTGCATAAGTAAACTATTTTTTTGATGATAAAAGGTTATGTGTTTCATATGGAAGGATCAAAACCCTGCCCTGATTTTTTTTTCAGGCAAGTTGCTGTAAGCAGCTTTGTGCAGAATAATTTTTTCCTGGCTAATGTCAACGGTTAATTCAATCCATCCATTATACCGTTGTCCATTTCTTACTAATTGAAAAGGAAGATACCTGTGGTAAGCTGCTTGCCAGTTCCCGGTCCAGAAAATAGGCCCATACAATCCTTCAACTCTTTGCACAAGTATGATAGACGATACTTCAAACCAGTTGTATCCGTTAAAAGCTGAAAGATAAATCCTGTCGCCAATTCCCATAACCGGTGTTTCTTCATTTGCATTTACAGCGAGTCGTGTATGTATGCCCGATGAGACTCTGAACTGCCGCTTATCCTGTTCAAGTATCGGATCTCCAACAAGCCATACACTGAAAATTAAATCAGTTTCACTGTTATGGTCAATATCAAGAACAACAGGTCCCTGCTGGAAAGCAACTGTTCTGTTATTAAGATTCACATAAGTCATCCCTTCCGGAATAGTAATATCAATCTCTATCCTTTTACAGGAAGAAAAAATGAAAATTGCCAGTATGGCGAAAAGAAAAAAGTGCTTTTTCATGATTATTATTTTTTGATGCAAAAATGATTTCTTAAACAAACATTTACAATCACATATTGATGTGAAGAACACTTACTTTGAAAAATATGTGCTGATGTTTGTGTGTTGTAATTGCATTGCACACATAGTTGACTTGAAATTTTTACTTTACTTCAATAACAGAATTCGTGTACCCGTTTTCTTCTGCCTGTTCTGTATTAGCAGGATCAACAATCCAGTTTCCATCCACTACATATTTGTACATATGCCTGCCTGCTGCAGCAAATGTTTCCACCACCCACTCATCTCCCTGCTTATGCATCTTAGCCGAATTGGGCGACCAGTCGTTAAAGCTTCCTGCAACAGATACTTCTTTTGCAGTTGAAAATCCTTTTAACCTGAAGCTTATTTTTACAAATACAGGTGCGTCTTTTTCCACCTGTGCAATAAACTTCTGCAACTCATCCCTGCGTTGCTGATTTTTTGTTACAGCAAGCACTGTATGCAAAACAGTAAGATGTGCCTTATGCAAAGCAAGTTTCGAAAAGGTTAAACTATCAGGCTGTACCCCCACTCCTTCCCAGTTTGTTTTTGTAACTGGATTGATTGCCCTCCCAACCGGCAAAAACATATTGAAGTGTTCTGTTACTCCAATATTTCCACCGGGATTTGCACCACCGCCTGTTACTTCTCCTATGATTGTTGCACGTTTAAGATTTTTAAGATCGTACGCCATTTCTTCCGCACCTGAAAAAGTGCTTCCGCTGGTTAATACATAAACAGGTTTGTTGAGATATTTTTTTCCGGGTACAACAACCTGTGTCCATGTTTGCTGTGTAAAATCCTGTTCACGCCAATAGAGATCATTCAGGTGAGTTTTATCCGAAAAGAAATAACTGCATAAAAAGGAAATTACATTATCGCTCATTGCGCCTCGGCATTGTCTGAGATCAATGATCAAAGCATCGGTATGCTGTATGTAATTCATCATGGCTGCATAAAAATCACCTGCAAATTCAGTTCCGCATAAAAATTGAAAATCGATATAACCAATATTTCCTTTGAGAACATCAAGTTTTCTTACACCATAATTTCCTATCCGCAGCCACTCTGCATAGCCTGCTCTTTCTTCATCAGATATCTGCATAAAGTTGCCCCGCTGTACAGGAACAGCTTCTGCCGAATAGCCGATTGACACATGCTTGTCTTTACAAATGCTGCGCAGATCAGCTGTGAGTTGTGCGGCAAACAAATTACCATCGCTGAACGTATCATAAACTTTTTTCGATTGTTGTTTACGAAGAAACAGTTCCATCTGTTTTGCTGTTCCGGGAAAAATGTACCGTTCATTCAGCAGTTTAACAACACTGTCAATTGCGTCTGCTTTCTGCTGTCTGGTTAATTGCGCCGCAGCCATCTGCCAGGATAAAACAAAAAGGATGATAAGGTTAATGGCCCATTTCATAATAAGGTATTTAGTAAAAATTTTTTCAGATCAGGAAAATTCAAACTCAGCTTTTCTATTTGAGTTTGCTGTTCACATTATTCAGCATCATTTTTGCAAATCCGTCATTCGGATCAATTTCAAGCGCTTTGTTAAACCATGCAGACGCTTCCCGGTATTTTTTCTGCAATAAAAATAACTGTCCCGTTACAACGCACAGCGATGCTTCTTTTGGAAATTCTTTTCTGCCCATTTCGCAAATCACAAATGCTTCGTCCAGCTTCTTCATGCTTTCAAACATATCAGAGAACATGATGTACACCCATGGATTAGGAGTTTTGTCAAACCCATAGTCCTTAATCACAGCATTGTAATTGTCTTTAACATAATTAAATCCTTTTTGCTCCACTGCTTCCATCAACTTGTTTTCAAGATATTTTTCCGGCTTATTGTAAGTACCATTGTAGAGGATACGCAATATATTTTCTGAAATATCTCTCGGGTTTACCCTGTTGTTGATGAGCACAACAATTACATATCCATCTTCTTTTACAATTTTCAAATCAGACGAAAAACCTTTGCCGCCACCATCATGACTGTAAATATGTTTACCATACTCATTTACATTATCCATCCAGCCAAAACTGTACTTCGCCTTACGTCCCATTTCAATTTTACCATTCCACATACTATCACGCATTTCAGGTTTCATAAGCTTATTACTTAGCAATGCGTTTGCAAAACGATACAGATCCACAGCATTACTCTGCATACCACCATCAGAAAATGCAGGAAATTCATCGCTCACTGCATTCACAAATGTGTTAGCCGTATAAGTCAAATATGGAACAGCTTCCTTTGGCGCCTGAAATACAGCAGGATGATGTATATAAGAATTGCTGATTCCTGCATTCTTAAAAATTCGTTCTTCCAGGTTTTGCTCATAACTTTTACCGGTTATCTTTTCAATAATCCTCCCAAGGATAATAAAACCGGAATTAGAATAATCAAACCGCTCTCCCACTTTGTTCATTGTTGGTTCCATGGCCTCAACATAAGGCATCACATCAGCAAGGGATTTCAGCGTATTCCTTTTTTCTTCAAAATCGGTATGCACCATATAGTTTCCAACACCTGAGGTGTGTGTAAGAAGATGAAACACTGTAATACTGTCTGCCTTTTTTATTTTATACTCAGGCAAAACATCCTGAACAGCTTCATTAAGACGCAGCTTTCCTTCCTGCACCAACTGCATAATCATTGTTGCAGTAAATGTTTTACCCATTGAAGCAATATTAAAGTTGCTGTTAACTGTATTAAGAATTTTGTTTTCCTTATCAGCATAACCAACGGCCCGCTGGTACAGCACCTGGTTATTTTTTGCAACAAACACCACACCTGAAAACTGCTTTGTTTCAACAAACTGGTTAACCATACTGTCAATCTTCAATTGCTGAAGCGAAGTAAGCTGGGCAGTTGCAGCCTGCTGAATAAACAATAACAGCACAACTAATTTTTTCATACTTCAAATTTAAAATTGCTGAACAGTGAATCCGATCACATAAACATGTGAAAACGGCTTCTTCATTTAAAGATTACAATTGATTTACGAGCAGTTTAAATTCCTTTTCATTCATTTCGGGCCTGAACGTTTCGCACACTTCATTAAAAACAGGAGCAGACATTACACCTTTTAATGCACCAAGCAATTCAATATTTTCTGAAACTGTTTGCGAAGGAACAATGTATTTCATCCACAACATCCGTTCATCAGGACTCATATGCTGCAACAGATCAGCACGCAACTGCAGCAATTCTTTATCAGTAAAATGTTTCCAGAGAAGTGCCTGTGTTTCTTCTTCTTCATGCAGAATATGTTCCAGGTACATGGCATGAAATTTACTAACGCCCAAATACAGGTAATAACCCTGCTCAGCAGTTTGCATACCGTTAAGCAGCTGCATTTGTTGCTGCAGTTCTGCCTGTTGATCTTCAATCTGTTCGTGCTCTTTGAGATCATGATCAGAAGCGCCGGCGCTTTTCGCTTCCAGCGGTTTTAATATGAATTCATTTTCGGTATGCGCATGCGAACTGAGCAATGCAAACAGCACCTGTGCTTTTTCCTGCAGGTAAACCACATCATCAATCTGGCTGTAATCAATTTTTCCGGCCAGCAGAGAAACCTGCGATAATAAATTTCGCAATGCCTTGTGCGGCGCACTGAACATTTTAATCCGCTCCATAGTATTTTTCTTTACAGTTTATAAATTGATTTGTGCTACAGGTACAATATTATTTACCGGCTTCGTTGATTTCAGGTATGCATAAATTGACTTCAGGTCATCGTTACTCATGTGTGCAAAATTTGGCCATGGCATGGGCGGAAGCAGGTTACGGCTGCCTTCAAGTCCTTTATACTTTCCTTTTGTCATGGCAATAACAAATTGATTAAACGTCCAGTTGCCAATACCTGTTGAATCTGAAGTGATATTGGCTGCATAAGAAATTCCGAGCGGACTTACCATTGCTGTGTTTTCAGGATAAAACAAGACCCATCCTTCTTTTAAAGCAGCTTCATTAACCGGTGGCATTTTTGCATCAGAACGATGGCCCGATAATAATCTTGTTGTATCCGGAACAGGCCCCATTGCAGTCATTACTTTTGGTGAATGACAATCGCCGCAGCCAATAGTTGCAACCAGGTATTCTCCACGTTTGATTAAACTGTCGTTACTGATTTCTGATAACCGGGCGCCTTTGTTGCTATCGGTACAGGCAATCAATACAAAACCTGCTGTTAGTACTATTGAAATAAAAAATAAAATTCCCTTTTTCATGATTGTTATTTTGTTATTGGTTGTTCTTGTTGTTTTTACTATTGATAACTTGCCACATATTTACACAGGTCAATTTTAAAGTCGGTGGTTTTAAACAGGTACTCACCAAAAATCTGGCGACCAGCATTGATAGTGATGAATAAACAGGTTTGCTTAGATGGTATATAAATGATCTGGGTTGTTCCACCTAACCCATCACCTTCATGACCGTAAGTAACAGTAGGTGTAACATCATTATATCGTCCGTAATACTCTAACCCAAGCCCGTAATCAGGTTCTGTACTTTCTTTACCCTGAACCCATGTACGCATTTGCTGAAGTGAAGCGTTGCTGATAATATTCCCATTCATGAGTGCTTCCATAAATTTTATGACATCTGTTCCGTTTGCAGCAATTCCACCATATGCACCAAGTTTCTGAGCAAGACTATTGTTCCATTTTGTTACATTTTCTAACTGGCCGTTATTGTATCGTTCAAAATAATAATTGGGAAAGCCAAGTATCTGTAACTGATCTTCACTTAAACCAATATAAGTACGGCTTAAATTGAACGGAAGTAAAATTTCTTCACGCAAAACCTGGTTATATGTTTTTCCCGTAACTTTTTCAATCACCATTTGCATAAGTGCATAACCACTGTTGCTGTAAAAAAAATCTGTTCCCGGCGTAAACAAAGAAGGTTTGTCATAAATGTATTCAAGTTGTTTCTGCAAATCAGGCTGGTTAAAAGGGTTATTAAACTGTGCCATCATATATGCAGGTTCTTCTGTATGATTGGGCAAACCTCCGGTATGATTCAGCAATTGGCGAACAGTAACCTTGCTGCCGTTTGCAATATGTTTCATAATAACCGGGGAAATATAGGCATCAGCAGTTGTATCTAATTTAAGCAACCCCTTTTCCTGCAGTTTTAATGCAAGAACTGCTGTATAAGTTTTAGTGATGCTGTACAACCAAGCTGTCATATTATCACGCATGGGAGTTTTATCTTCCACTTTTGCATAACCACCGTTTACAATATATAAGCCATCTGCATTTTTTACCATCACCTGTACACCCGGAATTCCTTTTGCCAGGTAAGCGTGCACAATAGAAGTAAGGCTGTCTTTCATAGGATGAGCTTCATTCACAGGAATACTGCCGCTGATGTTTGCAGCAGGCGTACTGTAGATATCTTTCCGGCAGCTGCTGAAAATAACAGCGGCAAACAGGAGCAGTAAAGAATAATTCTTTTTCATATTAATCAGGTTATTGTTCGGTTGATATTATTTCGTTGGAGAATATTTTATCCCAAATAAAAAATTTGAGGAAGGCATTGGTGTAAGATCAGGCGAGTAACGGAACAAAGCATTTGCCTGGTAAAGAACATAAGGTGTAATTATTGCCTTCTTTGATTTTATTGACCTGTATCCAAGCCCTAAATGCAATGGCACCTGTACAACAGCTTTATAACTGCGGCCTTTTACCCAATCAGTATTATCCCATTTCAATGATGAAGAGGGGTAAAATGAAAGCTGATAACCTGCACCAGTACCAATAATGGGTTGTATATGTTTTGCAATTACAGGTGTGTAGCGGAAAAGGGCTTCAACATACATTGCATCGCCCTGAAATTTATTCCGGTTATAACCAATGCGTATTCCCAGCTCAATACTCTGCTTCCTGTTTAAATGGTGGTTGTACCCGGCAATAACTACAGGTTGTGGCTGCCGGATGGTGAAATGTTTCAACGGTGCATAGTACGATTGAATGCCTGCCGCTAACTCAAATGAGTTACGTGTGTTTTTTTGAGCAAACAATCCCGCATTCAGCAATAAAACTACTGCTGAAAAAAGGAATATCCTTTTCATGAATTAAGGTTTAATGATTAATGATGCGCAAATGTATTTTCAGTTCTTGTTCTCTGCAATCACATATTGATGTGAATAAGGATACTCATTTTTTAAAATGCAATTACTTTGCTGCCCCTGAAATACCAGACCTTCTTAACAGCAGCAATACGATTGCCATGATGCATAAAAACGTTTCAGTGTAAAGCCATTGCGTGCCAAAAGCCCCAAGCTTACCTTCTACTAAAATGGTAAGGGTTCTTGATATTGCATATAATCCTCCAAACAATGCAACCACTACAAGTCCCTGCTGTTTATTTTTAATTGCCAGGTAAACCAGCTGAATAAAAAGCAGCAACCCGATACCGCCATACACTCCACGTATGGAACTATACGCATCGGTATTACTGAGTTTAACCTCTACAAGATCCATAACTGATTGCGGACTGATAAACGCCTGTACACTTACCATAAATACAGCAAAAGCTGTGAAGCCAATCAACACGGCCGAAGCAATGTTGAGCGTTTTTTGTTTGTTCATAAATTGATGTTTTGATGTGATGAATAAAGTTTATGATGCAGGGTTTTGCTCACCTGCTGTTTGTTGTAAGTTTACTATGATTTGATTGATCTGTACAAAGTGCCGTTCTTCATGAGCAATGAAAAAGCGATACGTATCACCCAGCTTTAATGTTACAAACCTGCTCAGGCTTGTTGGAATTCTTACAGAATTCAGGTTTGCAGAGCCTGATATCTGCAGCAGGTTTAACAAATGATGCTGGTGCAACAGAAATGCATCCAGCATTTTTCCTGCATCCGGCTGCGCCGAAGGCAAAGCATTTCCAGGCGATTTCATTTTCTTTACAATCCTGTTGGCATCAGACGGCTTCATCAGCTTTGTAAAGTAATTTCCAAGCCAGCCGGGCGAAAACTGCCGTTGTGGTTTTGTTTGATGACGATGAAGTTTTTTTTCAATAGCGGGAATATAGAAACTGCAATAGAAGTTAAGATGTTCCAGTACCTGTGCTACACTCCACTTATCAACCGAAGGCGATTGATTTAACAGGAACGATTCTGTTTGCTTCAGCCGTGAAGCCTGAAGAATAATTTCCCGGACATCGCTTTGTAACTGGTCAAGTAAAATATCTGAATTGATCTGTTTCATTGCTTTTAATTTTAAACAAAGCTCTGAACAGGGGAAAACTTTATTCTTGGTAAAAACCAAGATTTATGTTTGATGATTATAATTTAATGCTGCCAAGCAGCTTACTGAAGTTGGTGGCATCCATTCCAAGATAAGATGCAATATATTTATGCGGAACAAGATTAAGTATATGTGAACTGCGCTGCAGCAATGTTTTGAACTTTTCTTCGTTGCTGTAACAAAGTAATTCTATCTGTCTGTGCAAGGCTCCTTTTAATGCAGCAGCAGTTGCATTGAAAATCATTTGCTGAATACCGGCATGTTGCTTCATGAGTTGCTGCACCTGATCGTACGATATGCGCAGGAAGCGGCTTGCAGTAATTGTTTCAAGAAAATAAAGAGAGGAAGTTTGTGTAAGAAAACTGTCGGCCACACCGCTGAAAGAAGGAGGATAAGTAAAAACAATTGTTGCTTCTTTGCTTTCCTGCCCAAGATAAAAAGCCCGCTGAATTCCTTCCAGTACAAAATAGAGATAACGTTCTGTTTCGCCGGCAGCTGTTAAAATAGTTTTTCTTTTTACAGTTAATGGCTGCCAGCCCGACACAAACGCTTCCAGTTCATCCGGCTTTAGCGGATAAAGTTGCAAAACAAATTTCTGAAGCAATTCTGTTTCCATAACATAATAATTACAGCCTGCAGCATTTATGCCGCAAAGATTAAAGCAGTTTGTCTTTAAATGCTTTTGCTACTGCTTCCGATTTGGAGTTTACATGCAGTTTCTCATAAATTTTTTTAATATGGCTGCGCACTGTATCAATGGAAATAAATATTTCTGATGCAATCATTTTATAACTAAACCCATCAACTAACAATTGCAGTACCTGTTTTTCCCTGTCGCTTAAATTATAATCGTCGCTCTGCGGGTTGTTGATCTGTGAAAACATTTTCAAAACCTGTGTAGCGATAGATGAAGTCATTGGAGCTCCTCCGCTTGCAGCTTCCTGGATATATTCAAGCAGTTTGGCAGGAGGTGTTTTTTTTAAGATATATCCGTTTGCACCATTCTTCACTGCTTCAAACACATTTTTATTATCATCAAAAACCGTCAGCATCAGAATCTTTACATCACTGTTCACAGCACGGATACGTTTCAATCCTTCAATACCGTTTGTTCCCGGCATATCAATATCCATCAGTATCACATCAGGTTTCCACGCAGTCACTTCATCAGCAGCATGATCACAATTTTTATAAGCAGCCAGTACTGTAAACCCATCGCTTCCATCTATCAGCATCGTAAGTCCTTCTCGCAACTGAGGACTATCTTCATACAGCAATACTTTTATCATGTTCGTTGTTTTTTTACAAAATTAAAAAATGAAACATCTATTAATCATCACATAAATGTGTGCTAAAATCCACGGCCACCTGTAATTACCTGATACACTTTAGGCATTATTTTTTTAATAAACATACCAACTGCAATACAAAAAATCACCAGTAGTGCCGGGATAAAAATATAAGTAAGTAACCTATAACCGGGAATATCATTAAAGTACATAAGCGCTGCATGCATAACATAAGCAAGCAAAGGAATATGCATACCATATAAAAAGAAGGAATAACCTGCCGCCTGCTGAAACCATTTCTTAGCCGAGAACCACTGCGCAACTTTGTCAGAGCTGAACCAGATAGCAACAATTCCTGCGGGAATGGAAAGCTGGTACAAAGTGAGCAAAATAAAATAAGTACTCATTTCACCCGGATCAAGTTCAAAAGCCATAAACGTTTTTACAATGCAAACACCCACAAAAAATATCCAGGCATGGCCAATACTCAACCACGATGGCGGTTTTTCAATGGAAATATTTCTTTTTTCAATCCACACACCTAATGAAAAGAAAAGCAAGCCTTGCCCTTCTGCAAACCCTATATTAAAATGAATATACCATAAGAAACCCGCCAGCGGCAACCATATGTATGGCAACCGTATCACCATCCACCTGATAAAAGGATAGATAAGGTTGTACACAAACAAAACAAGAATAAACCACATCTGGTAAGAAATATTTGCCCAAAGCAACCGAGGAATCATTCCAAGCCATCCGATTTCGGAGTAGGGACGGTTATCGCCCATCTGATCAATTCCTGCTGAATAAACAATGTTAGCGGTAAACGGAATCTGCTGAAGCAAAAATGTAAGCAGCAATCCAAATGCACTCCAGATAAAATAAGGTATAATCAGCGACTTAAACCTTCTCTTTATTTGTTCCTTATAAGGTCTTGCATCATACAACGAATAAATATAGCCGGATATCAGGAACAATAACGGAATGCGAAACCGCAGTAACCCATTGGCAAACAGGTATTCAAAAAATGTTGTAAAGGTTAGCCGCTCATCCATTGTGGTAAATGGTGCCAGGTATGCATTGTTTAAATTATACCCATGAACATACACCAGCAATGTGATGCAGAGAAAAGTAAAGAATCTGAACTTATGACTGAGTGTGCGGTTCATAACTTGTTGTTTAAATAAGCGGAACGGAAAGCTGTATCACTGTTCCTTTACCAATTTCTGACAGAATACGCAGCTTTCCATGCAAAGCATCGGCACGTTTATACATATTACCAAGCCCGTTACCATTATCAGCAGTTTTAACATCAAAGCCGCAACCATTGTCACTTACACGAAGTACCAGTTGTTTCTTTTCAACCAGCAACACCACTTCTGCCCGTGTACACTTTGAATATTTTGCGGCGTTGTTTACTGCTTCTTTAAACACAAGAAAAAAATCACGGCGTGCTTCCATATCAAACTTCACATCATTTACTTCATCGGCTGCTCTGAAGTCGAGTTCTATTTCCTTTGCTTCAAATACATTCGTGGCAAACTCTCTCATACGAGCCACCACTTTGTGCATATTATCATTTGACGGTTTAATAGCCCATACAATATCATCCATCGCTTCCATCATACGCTGGCTGTTATCACTGATCTTATTAATGTATTCACCTGTTTTAACAGCATCTGTATTCAGCTTTGCTTTTGCCATAGAGCTGAGAATATTAATGGTGCTGAGCGTGCTTCCCATATCATCGTGCAAATCACGGGCAACACGATTGCGGATTGCTTCAACAGCAAAAAAACGATGCAGCCTCAGCCTGTGCATACTATAAGCAATCATCGCAAAAACCAGCAACAGTGTTGAAGAAAACCACCAGGTACGCCAGAAAGGCGGAACAATATAAATATTGAGTGATGTAATTTTTTCTGAACTCAGCCCATCAAGTGTTTCAGCCTTTACTTCAAAAATATAATGACCCGGCGAAAGCGATGTATAAGTAGTTGACATATACTCTGCCCTGATCCAGTTTTTGTCAAGTCCCTGCATGCGGTAATAGTACACGTACTTATCACGATTTCTGAAATCGAGCGATGCAAAGCTGATCGTAAAATTATTCTGGTTCTGTTTTAACCTTACTTCCTGCAAAGCCTGCAGCGAATCAATTAAAATATACTTGTTGCCAAGCTGAAAATCTGTTAACGTAACATCCGGCGGAGGAATCGTTCGTTTAAAAGCATCGGGATGAAAAAAAAGCAGGCTGTTAATTCCTGCAAACATTACATAATTGTCCTGGCAAATAAAATCAGAAGTCATCCCAGCATCTGCAATCAGTATTCCATCTTTTTTACCGTATGATGTAAAACGGTTTTTTGCGTGATCGTACCTGCACAACCCTTTGTCAGTAATAATCCATAAAAAACCTTCTTTATCAAGCCTTAACCTGTGAATTGAATTGGAAGGCAACCCCTGTTTATCGGAAACCTGCTGAACTTCACCTGTTTTTTTATTGATGATATGCAGCACTTCGGTTGAAGCATAAATAATACTGTCGTTCAGTTGCTCAATGTCGTAACATGTATTGGAAAATAATTTTGAACCTTCACCTTCATTTGTATAGTGCTGTTCTGTTTTTCCTGTTACTGTGTTTACAGCATAAATACCTTTGTCCTGTGTTCCAAGCCATGCCCATCCTTGTTTGTCAATTAAAATTTTATAAATAATTGCACCGCTGCCAAGATTAACAACAGATGAAAAAGTTTTACCATCATACTTTATCAACTGCCCACCTTGTGTACCAAACCACATCTGCCCCTGATTATCTTCCTCAATGTAACGGATGGTTTTACCTTCAAAAACAGCTGGCTGTAAATACTGGGTTTTTTGGGTTAATACATCAAAGATCATCAGCATTCCGCCCTGGCATCCGATAAAAACTCTGCCGGTTGCTTTTTGCTGACACATAGCCCAGGTAAGTTTGTAGTTTTCTTTATTTCCTTTTATTGAAGATGGTATATTCTTATAAAGCGGTGATGCATATTTTTTCAGATTTCTATCTAACATTACAATTCCTTTGCCCCAGGTACTAAGCCAGTAATCGCCGCTTTGCAACTGAATTACATCCGTTACATTCAGTTCGCCGGGAACATCGGATAAATACGTATTAATGATTCCTTTTGCAAATGGTGAAGTATAATATAGTCCCTGATCAGTTGCAATCCAGATCATTCCATCCCTGTCTTCCATCAGTTGAAAAACTTTATCATACCGAATACCGTAATTATCAATAAACTGGTTACGATGATAAACAAAGCGGTTATTTTCTTTATCAAGACTATATAAATTGCCAAGTCCGTAAATCCATAAAGTGCCTTTTGACGTTTCATAGAAATTATATAGTTCGGTATATACTGTATTTACCCCATTTAAACCTGCTGTATCGCTTGTAGAAACAGATCCTGTTGAATCAAAGCAGCGGTGTACCTGCGGGCCTTCCCACGAAAATGCCCAATGCCTCCGTTTACTATCTATATAAAATTCACTGGCAGTTGTTTTAATAAGTGAGTGACCAAGCAGTGGAATATGTTCAGGATTATTATGCTTACTCCACATCTGGTTACTCCTTTCATCATACACTGCAAGACCGCTGTCGCAACTGATCCAGTATTGTTTTTTTACAACATCATGAAATACATTGAATGATGCTTTCCAGTTTCGTGGCAATTGGTTGAGTACCGTATTTTCAGTAAACGCTTTTTTTATTTTGTCGTATATAAGAATCCTGCCATAACGGTTAATACTGATGAATGTGTTTTGATAAGCGTCCTGCCACATTCTGAACTCAGCACGGGCAGGCAGGGGTTGCGACGTTTGAAGCGGAATTATTTCATAACTGAAATCGGATGGATTGAAAATTCCAAACTGCCTGATAGTTGCTGCAGCAAGCCACATGCGGTTACTATCGGCTGGCAAAATCTGTGTTACGGCAACACTTGGTAATGGATTTTTTTTCGTTCCTTCATTATCAAAACGAACAAATTTTCCTCCATCAAATCGCTGAATACCATTGCTGCCGCCAATCCATAAAAACCCTTTCTGATCTTGATAAATACTGTAAACAACATTCGACATTAATCCTACTCCGTCTTCGGTACTGATGCGATTAAATGCATATTTATATCGTTGCGAAGAAGCCGGTAATGCGGCTATAACAAAAAATATCAATATCAGTTTTCTCATGCAGCGTATTGCTCTTCAAATGTAAATAACAGTTTCTGGAAAAGTAACCGGGAACTGCAAAACCACATATTTATGTGATGACCGGCCAGTAACCTTTCTTTCTCAAACAGCGTATTATATACGTAAGCAAAGAAAAGCTGAGAGTTTCACACGTTTATGCGGTTGCACAAGCCTTCAGTAAACACAATCTTTGCATCATTAAACTTAATCATAACGGTTTGATACCGGCAACAAAAAAACAGTTATTATGAAAAAGATCATTATGCTGGCACTTGGCTTCATCAGCCTCGCAACAATTGCAACAGCAGCACCTGCAGAAAAAAAGTTCAACGTTGAAAACATTTTCCGCTTAATTGTAAGCGATGATATCAATGTGATTCTCAAAGACGGCCCTGAAGGTGAAATAACCATTTCAGGTGATAAAAGACTTGTATCAAGAGTAACATATTACTCAGTAAATGGTGTTTTAATTATAAAGAGTAAGAAAGGTTCACTGCGAAATAAGGTTACAGTCACAGTTCCTGTTCATAATCTTCAATTCCTTGAAGTAAACGACAATTGCTGCGTATTTACAAAAGGTTCAATTCAGTCAACTATGCTGAATGTAAAAATGAAAGGCGAAGGAAGAATTGATTTAAAAACAATCGGCCAGATGGTTGTTGAAGCCGACAGGGATATAGACCTCATCTTCGACAGATTTGAAAACAGGCAACAAGCCAATAAATAAACCGAGATGAAAAAAGCAATTCTCCTTGTTGTTGTATTAGCAGGCTGGTTCTGTGCAACTCATGATCAGTTACGCATCAGTTTGTTCAGAGATTCTTTAAGTATTCGTGAAAAAATTGTGCATGTTTCAAATCAAGCAATAACCAGCCTCTTTTGCACAACCAGAAACACCTGAAGAAAAGAGTAATAACACCAGCTTCTTTTCAACACAAACAATTAACCTGCAATGGAAAAAATCAGCCACTGAAAGGCAATAAGCAAAAAACAACAAACGAAAGTGAGCAAAACACAACAATTATAGCGCCGCTGCTTATTCATGCTTTGTAAAATTCATTATTGTTAGATTTCAGTAAAAAGTTAAACCTGGAAACACTCCGGCCGCCAACAGGCGGCTTTTTTTGTGAAACAAATTTTTCCAACCCTCGAATTCTTTTTATCTTTCGCCCTCTACGATCGCTTGCCGGCATTAAACAACTGGAGCATTATGTCATTGTCAAAATCAGCAGGACTTCAGCAGTTCCGCAACCAGGTTGGAATTAAATTTCAACTTTACAACAGCTTGTTTACGTCATTGCCTTTTCACCGCATTGAACGTACAGGTATTCTGTTATCCCTTCTTTCAGCAAATTGTGAAGATGGTTATAAAAAGAAACAAAGTCCGCTTCAGATACTTGATGATTTTTTCAAACGTCATACCGCTTATACAACCGAACAGCAACAGATAGATTTACTGTTTCGTTTTGTACAATATGTTGAAAGGCAGATTGTATTGTTTGATGCACTGGAAGATGCGGCTTTTTCGCAGGTGAATGATATGCAGGGAACGGGAAGCATCAAACAACTGTTTAATGATGTGCAACTGCAGCAAAAGGAAGATGATTTAGTAAAGAAACTGGATGATTATTCTGTTCGTTTAGTTTTAACTGCCCACCCAACACAATTTTATCCCGGATCAGTTTTGGGCATTATTCATGATTTATCGAAAGCATTGTCAGAAAACAATGCTGCACATATTAATTCATACCTGCAGCAACTAGGTAAAACAGCGTTTCTTAAAAAACAAAAACCAACTCCATACGACGAAGCCATCAGCCTCATCTGGTATCTTGAAAATGTTTTTTATGCAGCAGCAGGAAAAATTTATGCAAGTATAAAAAGCCAGCTGCAGCTGGGCATTGCTTTCAGCAAACCATTAATCCGCATGGGGTTCTGGCCTGGTGGCGACAGGGATGGCAATCCTTTTGTAACAACTGATATTACACTTAAAGTTGCTGAACAGCTGCGAGGCTCCATCATCAAATGTTATTACCTCGATGTGCGCCGTTTAAAACGCCGCCTCACATTTGAGGGGGTGGATGTACTGCTCGCAGGGTTAGAAAAAAAATTATACGATAATATTTTCATTCCCGGCCATACAACACAGCTTTCAAAAGAAGAAGTGCTTGATACATTATTTGCAATAAGAGAAATTCTTATTCACCAGCACAATGGCTTGTTTCAGCAGTCCGTTGATCAGCTCATCAACCGTGTTCAGTTGTTTGGATTATACTTTGCTTCACTTGATATAAGGCAGGACAGCAGTATTCATGGAAAAGTATTATCGGCCATTGCTGTAAAACAAAACATCCCTTCGTTTGAATACTTACCCGGTTATTCAATTGATGCGGAAAACAGAGTGAGTGATGAAATGCTTGAAGAATCGCTGAATGTGATACGCAGCATAAAAAACATACAGTTAACCAATGGAGAAAATGGTTGTCACCGTTACATCATCAGCCAGTGTACTTCGGCTGTAAATGTAATGGAGGTGTTTCAGTTGTTTATGTTAAGCGGATGGACAAAAGAAAATTTATCAATTGACATTGTTCCACTCTTTGAAACAGTTGATGACTTACGTGCTGCAGCAACTGTAATGAAAGAACTGTATGAGCATGATGTATATAAACAGCATCTGAAACGCCGGAACAACCAGCAGACAATTATGCTTGGTTTCAGTGATGGCACCAAAGATGGTGGTTACCTCATGGCCAACTGGAGTATATATAAAGCAAAAGAAGAACTTACCCGCATTTCAAAACAATACGGCATTGATGTTATGTTCTTTGATGGCCGTGGAGGCCCTCCTGCACGTGGTGGTGGTAAAACACACAAGTTCTACGCATCAATGGGCAAGAACATTGCCAACAAGGAAATACAGGTTACCATACAGGGGCAAACAGTAAGTTCAAATTTCGGCACACAGGAAGCAGCACAGTTCAACATTGAACAACTGCTCAATGCAGGCATCAGCAACGATTTGTTTTCAACAGGCAAAGTAACCCTGCAGGAAGCAGAAGAAAACCTGATTGTTGAAATTGCAAAGAAGAGTTATGATGCCTATGTTGAACTGAAACAGCATCCTTACTTTATGCAATACCTTGTTGATGTAAGTCCGCTCAAATATTACAGCGATACAAACATTGCAAGCCGGCCCACAAAACGTGGTGCTTCATCAAGACTGGAATTAAAAGATCTGCGTGCCATTCCTTATGTCGGTTCCTGGAGCCAGTTAAAGCAAACCGTAACAGGTTACTATGGTGTTGGCACTGCTTTAAAAAACCTCGATGAACAGGGACGCTTTCACGAAATAAAAAGTCTGTATCACAATTCACTGTTCATCCGCACATTGTTCGATAACTGTGAAATGAGTATGCGTAAATGTAATTTCCCGCTTACTGAATACTTATCATCACATCCGGTGTATGGAGTCATCTGGCAAAAGATTTACAATGAATTTGAGCTTACTAAAAAATATGTACTCATGCTCAGCGGTAATACAGAGCTGATGGAAGAATACCCGGTTGAACAGCAATCCATCCAGATGCGTGAACGTATTGTATTACCATTGCTCACTATTCAGCAATATGCCATTTCCAAATGCCGGGCAATGAGTGAGCCTGGTGCCATAGCAGCAAGCAAAGAAGTGTACGAAAAACTCATTATGCGCTGCTCGTTTGGAATTATTAATGCAGCCAGAAATTCGGCATAAAAAAAATCAAAATGAAAAAGGAGCCGCCGGCTCCTTTTTCATTTAATTGCTGAACATTTCACAAAAACAATCTAATGACATATTATGCATACATAGTATATTTATTACCCTAATAATTTGAATCACCGCTTATGAAAAGATTCATCAACATCTGCCTCTTCATTACTTCCCTGTTTGGTTATCTTGAATGGGGCAAGAATCAGCATAGTTTCATTTTCCAGGCCGAAGCTGAAATTTTCTCCAAACTGTTCAGCAATCCGCAAAGCTTTTTGCATCCGTTTATACTCATTCCGCTGTTCGGACAATTGCTGCTACTTTATACCATCATCAGCAAACAACAAAGCAAGGCTTTAACAATCACTGCAATCTTATTCATCGGTCTTCTTATGTTATTGCTTCTTTTTATCGGCATCATTGATCTTAATTATAAAATTCTCTTTTCAACATTTCCTTTTCTTATAACAGCTATCATTGCACTGCGCATTCACTTCAAAAAAACAGCCTGATTTATCCCATATTATTCTTACAGATTTTAACTGGCAAATCAGCTAAATCAACCCAAATTAAGGTTCATATTATCACTACCGAAAGAACACTTATTTTTGCGGCTCAATGTTCAATAACCATGAGTAAAGTAAAAGTAGGCCTGGTGCAGATGAGCTGCACAGCAAGTAAGGGAGAAAACCTGCAAAAGGCAATTGCCAAAACAAAAGAAGCGGCGGCAAAAGGTGCACAAATCGTGTGCCTGCAGGAACTGTTCACATCGCTGTACTTCTGCGATGAAGAAAACTATGACAACTTTTTACTGGCCGAAGTTATTCCCGGACCTTCAACCGATGCACTGAGTGCGGTGGCAAAAGAACTGGGCGTGGTGATCATTGCTTCATTGTTTGAAAAACGTACACAGGGTTTATACCACAATACAACGGCTGTGCTTGATGCCGATGGTACTTACCTCGGCAAATACAGAAAAATGCACATCCCTGATGATCCGGCTTATTACGAGAAATTTTATTTCACTCCCGGCGATCTTGGCTATAAAATCTTTAAAACAAAATTTGCAAACATCGGCGTACTCATCTGCTGGGATCAGTGGTATCCCGAAGCTGCACGCATCACTGCACTTATGGGTGCAGAAATCCTGTTCTACCCCACTGCTATCGGTTGGGCAACATCACAGGATGAAGCAACTAATACCGAACAATACAATGCATGGCAAACCATCCAGCGTAGTCATGCAGTAGCCAACGGTTTGCATGTAGTGAGTGTTAACCGTGTTGGCTTTGAGCAAAATGGTGCAATGAAATTCTGGGGAGGGTCTTTTGTCAGCAATCCCTTTGGTTCATTGATATACAAGGCATCACACGAAGAGGAAGAAACTACTGTCGTTGAAATTGATACTGCTGAAACAGATCGTTACAGAACACACTGGCCTTTCCTGAGAGACAGGCGCATTGATTCATATCAGCCAATTACAAAACGTTTTATCGACGAAGATTAATTGTTTGTTACCGGCTGCAGCAACCCTGTTCAGGATCGTTGCGTCGCACACTTGTACGTCTTATTCTTTTATCAACATTATTAGTCAGCATGGCATTTGATCATACCACACCAAAACAATCAGGCTATTTTTTCCCTGCAGAATTTGCACAGCACGAAGCAACATGGCTTTCATGGCCACACAAAGAAGCTTCATGGCCGGGAAAGATTCATACCATTTATCCTTACTATGCTCAGTTTATTAAAACACTTGCAGTAAGCGAAAAGGTAAGAATCAATGTGGCGGATGAAGCAATGAAACAATTTGCGTTGCAGCATCTGCAACAGGCAGGAGCCGATCTTTCACAGGTGGAGTTTTTCTTTCATCCCACTAATGATGCATGGTGCAGGGATCATGGTCCGGCTTTTCTCATCAATCCAAATGCAGAGCAAAAGAAAGTGATTGTTGATTGGGGTTACAATGCCTGGGGCGATAAATATCCTCCCTACGATCTGGACGATATTATACCAACACTCATTGGCAAACATTACAACATACCGGTGTTTCATCCCGGCATTGTTATGGAAGGTGGCTCTGTAGAATTTAATGGTGCTGGCACATTGCTAACATCAACAGCATGTTTGTTAAATCCTAACCGCAATCCGCATTTAAACCAGCAGCAGATTGAAGAGTATCTCATCAACTATTATGGTGTTGAACAAATTCTCTGGGTTGATGAAGGTATTGTTGGTGATGATACCGACGGACATATCGACGATACAGTTCGTTTTGTAAATGAAGACACAGTACTTACAGTTGTGGAAGAAAACAAAGCCGATGAGAATTATGAATTGCTTCAGCATAATCTGCAGCAGTTAAAACAAATGCGTTTGCTTAATGGTAAGCAGTTGAATATTGTTGAGCTTCCCATGCCCGATGAAATTGTGTATGAAGATCAGCGTTTGCCTGCATCGTATGCCAACTTCTATATTTCCAACAAACACGTTATTGTACCTACTTACCAATGCGCTAAAGACGATAAAGCATTGCAGATTATTCAGCAATGTTTCCCTTCAAGAGAAGTAATTGGTATTGATTCAACTGAAATCATCTGGGGACTTGGCAGTTTTCATTGTTTAAGTCAGCAGGAGCCATTGCTATAGTTGAAAGAAGAAAATTGAATGTGTTTAATTCGTGTAATCAGTGCAATTCGAATAATTCGTGTAAAAAAAAACGAAACCTTCTGTAAAAACAGAAGGTTATCGATTGCCTCCTATAAAAATAGAGGGCCTGCCATATATAAAAAAGGAAACTGAAAAGGCATCCTTTATGGCTGATAAATTTCAATACTGCTTTTCTCATGCTGCAGTACCTAAATTTTATCAGTGTTGTGTAATAACTCACTTACCTAACACCCCCATGCTTTTTTACCAAAGCAAATCGCCTGTTTACAAATGAAACAAGCGATTTACCTTTTACGATTGCTTTTCTTAGAAATGATATGTTGCTGCAAGTATAAATTGCCCCGATGTTTTTGAGCTTGGTGCTGTTAAATCAGAGTTTTTATAGAAAACCGGATCTTTTGCAGCATCAACTCTGAATTCCGGAATAATTGTAAGATTTCCAACATGAATGTTTGCAGAAAGCGTACCGTTAAAAATACCTGTACCAAAACCTGCAAGGCCATCCTTATCACCAAAATATTCACCTCTTGCAGTTAAACCAAAAGTTGAAGAAGGATCAATGTTCAGATACAATGCAGAACCCCACCATGATGATTTTGTATTGCTTACTCCATCTTTAAACGATTTAATTGTTCCGTCATAGCCAATACCAAATTTTTCAGCAACAGCAATGGTGGCTGTTAACCCAACCTGGTTAATTAAATTATCTCCTAAATCTTTTCCAACAACATAATTAAGATATGCGTTTACTTTTTCAGAAGTTTTGCTCACCTGAGCAATCAGGTTCTTTTTTGCAAACGGAGCACTCACAAAATCTGTTGGATTGGCTACTCCTATCATTGCACCAAATCCTTCACCAAGTGTAAAATCTGCTTTTAAACCGGTATGTGAAAAGGGTCCGTAAGAAAACATATAACTCATGCTGTAGTTTCTGTTGAGATAAGCATCAAGCAGTTCATAACCAACATGGGTTGCCCATTTACCCATTGTAAATTTTACTTTATCCGAAGGCGCATAAGTAATATATGCTTGTTTTACTGCAGCAAGTGTACCGGCATCGTTGTAAGAAAACTCAGCCGCCCTTGTGCCAAATCCGAGATCGGCAACAGCGCTTACTTTACCAATTGCATATTCAGCTTTAATGGAAGCCATGCCAAGCTCAAATGAGTTTTGCGAATTGGTGAAGCTGGTTTTGTTATTATAATGCCCTGAATCTTTTGCATTCAGAAAATTAAATCGGTAATAAGCATCAACAGAGCCGGAAATTGTAAGTTTTCCTGTAGAATCCTGTGCTTTTACAGAAAAAAATGAGAGAATAAGAATAGAAGTAACAGACAATAATTTTCGTAACATTGTTAAAGATTTTAAGTGTTAATAGGGTACAGCAGATGTATTGCGTCAACAACACATCATAATGCTGTACCTTTTTTAATTATCAGGAAGTGAATGGCAACTTATTATTAAGATTAAAAACTTACAGGCTCTTCTTCAACCTTGCCATTTTTTGCCACAAGCAAGGTTCCCTGTAAATATTTTTCATCATGCTGAGTAGCATCCAGACCAAGTTCTTCTTCTTCTTCAGATACACGGATCGGAAGCATGAAATTGATAAACTTGAAAATAGCAAATGATACAGTAAAGCTGTAAGCCACTACAATTACCAGTGCTTTTGCCTGCGTAAGAAAGAATGAGAAGTTACCATAAAACAGACCATCGTTACCTGCCGCATTAATTGCTTTTGTTGCAAACAAACCTGTCATAAGCATACCTGCCATACCACCCAAACCGTGGCAAGGGAATACGTCAAGCGTATCATCCAATCTTGATTTTTGTTTGTAGTAAACAGCAATATTAGAAATGATTGCTGCTACAACACCAATGAAAATACTTTGAGGTATGGCTACAAAGCCAGCAGCTGGTGTAATTGCAACCAAGCCAACTACAGCACCAATACAAAAGCCAAGTACAGAAGGTTTTTTACCACGCAAAACATCAAAAAACATCCAGCTTAAACCTGCTGCAGCAGCCGCAGTATTGGTTGTTGCAAAAGCCGATACTGCAAGTGCATTTGCACCTAATGCAGAACCTGCATTAAAACCAAACCATCCAAACCATAAAAGACCAGTACCAATCAATACATAAGGAACGTTGGCAGGTGGAATTTCTTTTTGCTCAATATGCACCTTACGACGTTTTAAAACAAGTGCACCGGCAAGAGCTGCACAACCTGCTGAAATATGCACAACAGTACCGCCGGCAAAATCAAGAGCACCCATTTTAAAAAGAAATCCTTCAGGATGCCAGCTCCAATGTGCTAATGGTGCATAAACCAAAAGACTGAATAAAACTGTAAATAAAATGTAGGCTGTAAAACGGATTCTTTCTGCAACAGCACCTACAACCAGTCCGGGAGTAATAACTGCAAACATCATCTGGAAAAGTGCAAACAGCATTAAAGGAATGGTGGGAGCCAAACTCCAGGGAGCACCTGAACCTACATTCTTAAAAAATAAAAACGTAGAAGGGTTACCAATAACACCTCCAATGGTGTCGCCGAATGCCAAGCTAAAACCAACTACTACCCATAGAACACCAACAATACCTGCTGCCACAACACTCTTAATCATTGTGGAGATTACGTTTTTGCGATGAACCATACCACCGTAGAAAAAAGCAAGTCCGGGAGTCATTAAAAACACAAGTGCTGTAGCAACAATAATCCAGGCAATATCTGCTGAACTGTAAGCTCCGGCTTTGTCTTCAAAATTCGGTAGTGCCGGAATGAATAAGGAGCCAATTGCTAATGCCGCCAAAATCAGGAATGGGGCAATTTGTCTTGGAGTTACTTTTTTGATCATGGTAATCGATTTTAAGTTTAACATTAATAATAATTATAATAAATTATTATAATGGCAATTTATAGCAAATATTTAACTTGAAAGAAAAATTTATTTATATCTTATTATTTATAATTTATTTGAAAAGAAGCAAAAAAATAGACCTAAGTAATTGTTATTTATTTACTTAGGCCTATTGCAACGATTTGGATGTAATTAATTTACGTCAAAAGAAGTCAAGTTTTAATTAGCAATTACCACGTTTTTATCTTTCGCCTCCAGAATTGAATGCCCTGAAAGAAACTCATCAACTTTACGGGCACATTCCCTTCCTTCACTGATTGCCCAAACAACCAGGGACTGACCACGGCGCATATCGCCGGCAGTAAACACTTTATTAATATTAGTACTATAATCCTTTTCAGTTGCTTTAATATTCTTACGCTCATCAAGCTCAACTCCCAACTGTTCAAGCATGCCATTAAACTGCGGACTTACAAATCCCATAGCTAACAATGCCAGTTCACAAGGAATAACTTGCTCACTACCTGGCTTTTCAACAAATGAAGCCGGGCGACCATCGTCACTAAACTTCCATTCCAGTTCAACTATTTTCAGCGCTTTTAGATTTCCCTTGTCATCACTAATAAATTCTTTTGTTGCAACAGCCCATTTTCTATCAGCACCTTCTTCATGTGAAGAGGATGTTTTCAACGTCATCGGATATGTTGGCCAAGGCATAAACTCAGTTCGCTCCTTTGGCGGCATTGGCAACAATTCAAACTGCGTAACGCTCTTTGCCCTTTGCCTGTTGCTTGTGCCCACACAATCGCTTCCGGTATCGCCACCACCAATAACAACAACATTTTTACCAGATGCAAGAATTTCTTCACTATAAATGTTGCTTTCGATATCAGCTTTAGCCAACGGATCGATGTTAGCGTTTCGTTTGTTTTGCTGTTTTAAAAACTGCATGGCAAAATAAACACCCTTTAACGCTCTTCCAGGAACAGGCAGATCTCTTGGAACAGTAGAACCACCTGCAAGCACTACTGCATGGTATTCACGCAGCAAATCATTCACACTTACATTTACACCCACATTTGCATTGCATCGGAATGTTATCCCCTCTTCTTCCATCACGGAAACACGACGATCAATCACCCACTTTTCCAGCTTGAAATCTGGAATACCGTAACGAAGCAAACCGCCTGGCTTGTCGTCACGTTCAAATACTGTTACCACATGACCAGCATAATTCAATTGAGCTGCAGCAGCAAGTCCGGCAGGACCACTACCAACAACTGCAACTTTTTTTCCTGTACGTTTATTGATTTTCTTTGGCTGAACAAATCCTTTTTCAAAAGCAATTTCAATAATATGCTTTTCGATTTCTTCAATTGTTATAGCAGGTTGGTTAATGCCAAGCACACAAGCAGATTCGCAAGGTGCGGGACAAATCCTTCCTGTAAACTCTGGAAAATTATTGGTTGATGTAAGTATCTGGTACGCTTCTTTCCATTCTTTACGGTAAACAGCATCGTTAAACTCGGGAATTACATTTCCCAAAGGACAACCGCTGTGACAAAAAGGAACACCGCAATTCATGCAGCGACCACTTTGCTGATTGAGTTTTTCATCGGGGAAACGATTAACAAACTCATTATAATCATTGATGCGTTCTTCCACACTACGCTTTGATGGAAGCTCTCTTGTAAATTCTAAAAAACCGGTTGGCTTACCCATTAAAAATTATTTTTAATACTCGTCTGTTTAAAAATTATTTACCTGCACTTACTGCTGCGGCATTTTTCTGAAGCACCTTCTTATAATCTGAAGGGAATACTTTTACAAAATGCTGAAGTTGATTTTCAAAATCATCCAGTACAAACTTCGCAACAGAGCTTCCTGTATAATCGTAATGCTTTTGAATCATTTGCTTTAATTCAACTGCATCATCATCGCCAACAGGATCAAGATCAACCATTTCTTTATTACAATTACTGTTGAAATGATTTTTAACATCATATACATAAGCAATACCACCACTCATACCAGCTGCAAAGTTTCTTCCTGTATCACCAAGAATCACCACACGGCCACCGGTCATGTATTCACAACCATGATCGCCTACACTTTCAACAACAACATTTGCACCTGAGTTACGAACAGCAAAACGTTCGCCGGCTTTACCACGAATAAATGCTTCACCACTTGTAGCACCATAGAAGGCCACGTTACCGATGATGATATTTTCTTCTGCAGTATATGTAGATGTTTTATCGGGATAAATGATCAGTCTTGCACCGCTCAATCCTTTACCGAAATAATCGTTTGCATCACCTTCCAGTTCAAGTGTTACACCGTTTGTATTAAATGCACCAAAGCTCTGTCCCGCAGTTCCTTTAAACTTAAAGTGAATGGTATCTTCAGGCAATCCCTCTGCACGGTATTTCTTTGTGATTTCGTTTGAAAGAATTGTTCCTGCAGTACGATCCGTATTCTTGATTTCAAATGATGCGGTAACTTTTTCTTTTTTATCGATTGCAGGTTTTGCAGCTTCAAACAATTTCCAGTCAAGTACAGTTGCCAGGCCATGATCCTGTTCTTCTGCACAATGAAGCGGTGTATATTCTGAAGCAGGTTCTTTGTAAAGAACAGGAGAAAGATCCAGTTTACTGAATTTCCAGTGAGTGATGTTTTCTCTCATCTGTAAACAATCAACCTGTCCAATCATTTCATCTACTGTTCTGAAACCAAGCTCAGCCATGATTTCTCTTAAGTCTCTTACCATGAAACGGAAGAAATTCACCACATGATCTGGATCGCCTTTAAAGCGCTTACGTAATTCACCATCCTGTGTTGCAACTCCTACAGGACATGTATTCATATGACACTTACGCATCATGATACAACCTTCCACAATCAATGCGGCAGTTGCCACACCCCATTCTTCAGCACCAAGTAATGCTGCAATAGCAATATCACGTGCAGTTTTCATCTGTCCATCGGCCTGTACAACAACACGACTGCGTAATTTATTTTTTACAAGTGTTTGATGTGTTTCTGCCAAACCAAGTTCCCATGGAAGGCCTGCATGTTTGATAGATGAAATAGGTGATGCACCTGTACCACCATCAAAACCGCTGATCAAAACCACATCTGCTTTTGCTTTTGTAACACCGGCAGCAATTGTACCAACACCAGCCTTACTTACAAGCTTTACATTGATACGGGCTTTGCGGTTTGCATTCTTTAAATCAAATATCAACTGCGCCAGATCTTCAATTGAATAAATATCGTGATGCGGAGGAGGAGAAATCAAACCTACACCAGGTGTTGAGTGACGTGTTTTACCAATCCAGTCATCTACTTTATGACCGGGTAACTGCCCACCTTCACCAGGCTTAGCACCCTGTGCCATTTTAATCTGCAACTCATCAGCTTCAGTAAGGTATAAACTTGTTACACCAAAACGGGCTGATGCAACCTGCTTGATGGCAGAACGCATACTGTCGCCATTTTCAAGCGGAGTATATCTTCTTTCATCTTCACCACCTTCACCTGTATTACTCTTACCACCTAAACGGTTCATTGCAATAGCAAGTGTTGTGTGTGCTTCCCACGAAATGGAACCAAAGCTCATTGCACCGGTAGCAAAACGCCTGTAAATATTTTCTGCAGCTTCCACTTCATCAATACTGATGGAAGGACGGTTGCGTTTAAATTCAAACAAACTGCGTAATGTAGCAGCCTTCTCACTCTGATCATTTACTGCTTTTGAATACTTCTTAAACAGTGCAAAATCATTTGTTTTGGTTGACTGCTGCAACAGGTGAATGGTTGTTGGATTGAATAAGTGGAATTCACCTTTTCTTTTCCATTGATAAACACCACCTGCAGGTAAACGATCTACCGGTATATCTTTTTTACTGAAAGCATAATAATGTTTCGCCAGGGCTTCTTTTGCAATTTCATCTAAGCCAATACCCTGAATACGACTTGTTGCACCAGTGAAATATTTATCAACCACATCCTGGTTAATACCAAGTATTTCAAAAATCTGTGCGCCCTGGTATGATTGCAATGTAGAGATTCCCATTTTTGAGAATACTTTCAGCAATCCATCACAGATAGACTTGATATAATTTTTACGGAGAACTTCCCATTCAAGGTCAGTTTGTAATTGACCGCCTGCCTTCATATTGCGAATTGAAGCAAGTGCCAGGTAAGGATTGATTGCTGTTGCACCAAATGCAATCAAACATGCAAAATGATGTACTTCCCAAACATCACCGGCTTCTACAATAATACCCACCTGTCCACGTAATCCTTTACGGATTAGATGATGATGAACTGCTGCTGTTGCAAGCAATGTAGGAATCGCCACGTGGTCGCTGTCAACAGCACGATCACAAAGGATAATCACTTCAAAACCGTCGTGTACAGCATCTTCGGCATAACGGCAAATACGATCAATTCCGGCTTTCAATGAACCGGGTTTACCATCAGCTCTAAAATAAATCTGGATTGTTTTTGCCTGAAATTTTCCAGTATCAATACTTCTGATTTTTTCAAGCTCTTTACTTGTAAGTATTGGCTGTTTCAATGCTACTGTATGGCAATGCATCGGGTCTTCTTCGAGCAGATTACCATTATTACCAACAAAAGCTGCCAGACTCATCACCATACGTTCACGTATCGGATCGATTGGCGGATTTGTAACCTGTGCAAATAACTGCTTGAAGTAAGAAGATAAGTGCTGTGGCTGATCGCTCAGCACGGCAAGCGGAGTATCGGTACCCATCGAACCGATTGGTTCTTTACCATCAAGTGCCATTGGCTTAATGATGGTTTCAATATCTTCTGATGAATAACCAAATGCCTTTTGATATTTCAACACAGTTTCATCACTGAGATGTGTAAACGTAACTCTTGGCTCAGGTAATTCTTCCAAACGGATTTTATTCTGATTCAACCAGTCTGCATAAGGTTTTTGTGAGCAGATGGTTTCCTTCAGTTCTTCATCACTGATAATACGTCCCTGCTCCATATCCACTACGAACATTTTACCGGGATGTAAGCGTCCTTTTTTGATGATTGTTTTCGGATCAACCCAAACAACACCTGTTTCACTTGCCATGATTACACGGTCATCGGTAGTAATGCAGTAGCGTGATGGGCGAAGACCATTCCTGTCTAATGTAGCACCAATGATTTTACCATCAGTGAAAGAAATGGATGCAGGGCCATCCCACGGTTCCATGATCGAAGCATGATATTCATAAAATGCTTTCTTCACAGGATCCATATGATCATTGCCATCCCATGCTTCAGGAATCAGCATCATCATTACATGCGGCAAACTGCGGCCTGTCATTGCAAGCAGCTCAATCATGTTATCCAGGCAAGCAGAATCAGATTGACCACTTGTTACAATCGGCAATAACATTTCCATTTCTTCTTTTGAAAAGAATGGAGATGTAAATCCATGTTCGCTTGATTTTAACCAGTTGAGATTACCCTGTAATGTATTGATCTCACCATTGTGTGCAATGTAACGGAAAGGCTGTGCAAGTTTCCATGACGGGAAAGTGTTTGTGGCAAAACGGCTGTGCACCAAACCAAAAGCACTTACCACTCTCTTGTTCGACAGGTCGGGGAAATAACCACGAACTTGTCCACTGGTTAACTGTCCTTTGTAAACAACAGTTTTGTAAGAAAGCGATGCAATGTAAAAACCAATAGCATCTTTCTTTACAGTATCGTTAATGATATGTGTTGCGTAGTTGCGTAAAACAAAAAGCTTGCGTTCGAATTCATCAGGATTGTTGATATGATCGGGCGATGCAATAAACACCTGTTCCATTTCCGGTTCAACGCTTAATGCTGTTGGCCCAATTCCGTCGGGATTAACAGGAACTTTTCTGTAAGTAAGAATTTCCAATCCGAGTTTCTCGGCACTTCTGTTGAAAATATCACGACACTCTTCTCTCAGCTTAATTTCTTTGGGAAAGAAAATAACACCCACTGCATATTTTCCGTAAGAAGGAAGATGAACACCAAGTTTCAAACATTCTTCAAAGAAAAATTCATGAGGAGTCTGAATCATAATACCGGCACCATCGCCTGTATTGTTTTCACATCCGCATGCACCACGATGTTCCATGTTTTCCAGCACTGTAAGTGCATCATCAATGTGCTGGTGAGATTTGTTTCCTTTAATACTGGCTACAAAACCAATACCACAAGCATCATGCTCAAAAGCAGGATTGTATAAACCGTTGTTGCCCGCCATTCGTCTTTGCAAGTTTTTAGTTGTTAATTAAATATATAAACAGGACTTCTCCTTTTTCAGCAAGCAATCGGCAATCAGGTAAAATTACCGAATTATTCAACTAACAGATGTTCAAAAACAACACTATTACCAACATCCGACTCACACCAAATAGCCAAACAAATTGTCGTTTTTATTCAACTCTGTATAGTTAATCTGGTATTTTTTAAGATTAGCGATCAGTACATTATAATCGTCACGACTTTTCAATTCCACTCCCACCAGTGCCGGCCCTGTTTCCTTGTTATGCTTCTGCATGTATTCAAAGCGTGTAATGTCGTCATTTTCACCTAATACATGATTTACAAATTCTTTTAATGCACCGGGCCGCTGGGCAAAACGGATGAGGAAATAATGCTTCAAACCTTCGTGCTGAAGACTTCGTTCCTTGATTTCCTGCATGCGGTCAATATCATTGTTGCTGCCGCTGACAATGCAGACAACTGTTTTACCCTTGATTTCTTCGGCATAGTCGTCAAGTACTGCAATACTTAAAGCACCGGCAGGTTCAACCACAATGGCATCTTCGTTGTAAAGTTTCAGGATGGATGAGCAGACCTTGCCTTCCGGAACCAGGTGCATATCATCCAGCACTTCTTTGCAGATGTTAAAGCTAATGTCGCCAACTCTTTTTACAGCAGCACCATCAACAAACCGGTCAATATTATCAAGCGTAACCGGCCTGCTTGCTTTCAATGCTTCATACATTGAGGGAGCTCCTTCCGGTTCAACACCAATAATTTTTGTTTTGGGCGAATAAGTTTTAAAATATGACCCAACTCCTGCAGCCAGTCCGCCACCACCAACAGGAATAAACACATAGTCGATATCACTTTGTGCTTCGAGTATTTCTACAGCCACCGTTCCCTGCCCTTCAATGATCCGCAAATCATCAAACGGGGGGATAAAAGTCATACCGTTTTCTTCGGTATATTTTTTTGCAGCTGTTGCACAATCATCAAACGTATCGCCTGTTAAACGCACTTCAATAAAATCTTCACCAAACATTTTTGTCTGGTTGATTTTTTGATTGGGTGTGATAACGGGCATAAACACCACGCCTTTTGTATTTAGTTTTTTACAGCTGAATGCAAAACCCTGTGCATGGTTTCCGGCACTTGCACATACAACCCCTTTCTGCAATTGATCTGCCTGCAAACTGCTCATCATATTATAAGCACCACGCAGTTTATAGCTGCGCACCACCTGCAGATCTTCTCTCTTCAGATACACATTGCATTGGTATTTTTTAGAAAGATTGCGGTTTAATTGTAACGGGGTTTTCGTTACGACTTTTTTAATCCGTAACGAAGCCCCCGTAAAATCAAGTTGTATGTTGTTGTGCACAAAATTCATTCACTATGCATTAGTGCTGATTACTTTCATATCTGTCATTGCTTTACGCAATACAGCACCTACTGCTTCAACAGGATGATTGCGGATGATATGGTTTACAGCAATGATTTCTTTATTATCAACTCCACCATCTTTACCAACATTGAAGTTGGTACCAATTACATCAATATCGATTGTTTTCATGAATTCAGTCAGCATTGGTTTTGCTGCATGATCAAACAGGTAACAACCATACTCAGCAGTGTCAGAAATCACACGGTTCATTTCATACAATTTCTTACGTGCAATTGTATTGGCAATAAGCGGAGTTTCGTGCAATGATTCGTAGTACGCCGATTCTGCTTTAATACCTGATTCAACCATTGTTTCAAATGCCAGCTCAACACCAGCACGTACAAAAGCAACCATCAGCAAACCATTATCAAAATATTCCTGCTCAGCAATTTTAGCTGAAGTAGGTGCTGTTTTTTCAAATGCAGTTTCTGCAGTTGCTGCACGCCATGTTAACAGGTTCTTATCATCATTTGCCCAGTCTTTCATCATAGTTGATGAAAACTCACCGCTCATGATATCATCCTGGTGTTTACGGAACAACGGACGCCAGATATTTTTGATTTCAGTTGACAATTCAAATGCTTTGATCTTGGCAGGATTTGACAAACGATCCATCATAGCAGTAACACCACCATGCTTCAACGCTTCGGTAATTACTTCCCAGCCATATTGAATCAGTTTAGCTGCATAAGCAGGTTCAACTCCTTTTTCCACCATTTTATCAAATGATAAAATTGATCCGGTTTGCAACACACCACAAAGAATGGTTTGTTCACCCATCAGATCAGATTTTACTTCAGCAACAAATGATGAACGAAGTACGCCTGCACGATGACCACCTGTTGCAGCTGCATATGCTTTTGCATAAATCAATCCTTTTTGTTCAGGATCGTTTTCAGGATGCACAGCAATCAACGTAGGCACACCAAAACCTCTTTTATATTCTTCACGTACTTCAGAACCCGGTGATTTAGGTGCCACCATGATAACGGTAATATCTTTACGGATCTGTGTACCTTCTTCCACGATATTAAAACCATGCGAATAAGAAAGTGTTGATCCTTTTTTCATCAAAGGCATAACTGCATTAACAACAGAAGTATGCTGCTTATCGGGAGTAAGGTTGAGTACAAGATCAGCTGAAGGAATTAACTCTTCATAAGTACCAACTGTAAATCCGTTTTCAGTTGCATTTTTCCATGAAGCTCTTTTTTGTTCAATTGCTTCTTTACGTAAAGCATAAGAAATATCCAGACCTGAATCTCTCATATTCAAACCCTGGTTTAAACCTTGCGCACCGCAACCTACGATGACGATTTTTTTACCGATTAACGCATTCACACCATCTGCAAACTCACTCCTGTCCATGAACTCACAAGTTCCTAATTGACTCAATTGATCCCTGAGCGAAAGTGTGTTAAAGTAATTTGCCATTTTGATTTTCTGTTTTTTGTTTATTTTGTTTTATCGTTTCCTTTTTATTACCAGTGATTACATCGTAAACACTTCTTCATTCTTATCGAGGTATTCATTTTCATCAACAGCTTCACTTGGTTCCCTGTATTCAAACTCAGTGAGTTTTTTGTGGAAGCCTTCACTCTCTTTAATGATTGCCACTCTTGCACTGCGTACAAACTCAATAAGTCCGTATGGTTCCAGCACTTTAATAAGTGCATCTGTTTCAGCACGCTGACCAGACACTTCAAATACTGTATAATCTTTCCTGATCACAACAGCTTTTGCACCATGCTGACTTAACAGGCGCTCAACTTTTACGTGTTCAGCAATTACATCAGTAGGTACTTTGTACAATGCCAGTTCCTGCCAAACAATTTCATCATTGGTATTATAATATGCTTTTAAAACGCCCACCTGCTTTTCAATTTGGCGACAGAGTTTGCGGACGAGTTCTTCAAACTCATCAATCACAATAGTGAAACGATGCACACCATCAATTTCGCTGGGCGATGTATTTAAACTTTCAATATTGATCTTTCTTCTTGAGAAGATGATGGCAATCCTGTTCAGCAAACCAACCTGGTTTTCTGTATATACTGTTATTGTAAATTCCTGCTTTACCATAATTAAAAAGTTAAAAGTTAAAAATCAAAACACGTTCATTTCTGTTTCAGATTTATAATAATTTTCGCTACAATTTTAGAAATCTCATCAGCCTCTTTTATCAGTTCTTCTGTTTTTGTTTGGTTTGCCAAATCTGTCTCTTTAATCAGCACTAGCCAGTATTTTGTTTCGTTCGCTGATTTAAGAGCAATTGCATGATAATTCAGATAATCCTTTCCTGAAACACCTGCTGCACCTTCTACCAAATTTGCACCTATTGAAGTTGCACTTCGAAGTAACTGATCAAATAAAGAGAAATATATTCTGTCGTACTTTATGCCTTTGATAAATTCAATGACACTCTTTGAAAAATAAAAAGCTCTGTGCCTGATGTTGTAAACAGGTTGATTTTCTTCAACAGTTAACAATATTTCATCTTCCACTTTTGCCTTTTTATTTTTTACTTTTTACTTATATCTCTTCTTTACTTAATACGATTTCAGCTACGCCCCTTCCTTGTGGCACCATTGGGAAAACGTTGTTTTCTTTACCTACCATTACTTCAAGTAAGTGTGTACCTTTTGAAGAAAGGAATTCCTTCAGTGCATCTTTTAAATCAGCCCTGTTTGAAATACTTCTTCCCGGTATTCCGTAACCTTTTGCCACCTGAACAAAATCAGGACTCTGGATATCTACAAACGAATAACGTTTTTCGTGGAAGAGCTGCTGCCATTGGCGCACCATTCCAAGAAAGTTGTTATTAAGGATTAACAGTTTTACATCAGGCTTGTATTGCATGATTGTTCCCAGCTCCTGGATCGTCATCTGGAAACCACCATCACCAATAATGGCAACAGTTGTACGTGAAGGATCGCCGAAGGCTGCACCAATTGCTGCAGGCAATGCATATCCCATTGTACCTAAACCACCGCTGGTAATATTGCTTCTGCTGTTTTTATATTTTGCATAACGGCAGGCTACCATCTGGTGCTGGCCAACATCTGTAACAATGATGGCTTCACCATCAGTTAATTCATTGAGCGTTTTAATTACTTCGCCCATGGTCATGATATCAGTATCCGGATTCAGTTCTGCATCAATACACTTTTCTTTTTCTTTATTCATGAATTCACCAAACTTGCTGAACCATGCAGTATGTTGTTTTTGCTCAAGCAATGCAGTGAGCATTGGCAATGTTTCTTTACAATCGCCCCAAACAGGAACAGTTGTTTTCACATTCTTATCAATCTCAGAAGGATCAATATCAAGATGAACAACTTTCGCCTGCTTTGCATATTTATCCAAGCGACCAGTTACACGATCATCAAAACGCATTCCCACAGCAATCAACACATCACATTCATTCGTTAATACATTCGGACCATAGTTGCCATGCATACCAAGCATACCTACAGCCAGCGGATGATCGGTTGGAATAGCACTCATACCCATGATTGTCCATGCTGCAGGCAATCCAGCTTTTTCAATAAACGCTTTAAATTCTTTTTCAGCACCACCAAGAATTACACCTTGTCCAAAAATCACGAACGGTCTTTCAGCTTCGTTAATCAGCTTTGCAGCTTCTTCAACATATTGCTTACGCACTTCAGGTTTTGGACGGTAGCTGCGGATATGATCACATTTCCGGTAACCTTCATATTCAAACATCTGCAGTTGTGCATTCTTGGTAATATCAATCACAACAGGACCGGGTCTTCCACTTCCTGCAATGTAAAATGCTTTTGCAAGTGCAGCAGGAATTTCAGATGCATCAGTTACCTGGTGATTCCATTTGGTAACAGGAGTAGTAATGTTGATCACATCTGTTTCCTGGAATGCATCGGTACCAAGCAGGTGCGCAAACACCTGGCCGGTAATACAAACCACCGGGGTTGAATCAATCATTGCATCAGCCAAACCTGTTACAAGATTGGTTGCACCGGGACCGCTTGTTGCAAACACAACACCGGTTTTACCACTTGCTCTTGCAAAGCCTTGTGCTGCATGAATAGCTCCCTGTTCATGACGCACCAGTATATGCTGAAGCTGATCGTGGTAATCAAATAACGCATCATAAATGGGCATGATGGCTCCACCCGGATACCCAAAGATAGTTTTAACACCTTCCTTGATTAATGCATCCATAACAGCCTGGCTGCCGCTGATGGTTGTTGTCTTTTTTTCCTCTGCTTGTTTTTCGTTTATTGTGAGTGTTTGCATAACACTGAGTTTTTAATTTTTTATTAATGGCGTAACAAATACAGTTTCTATTTTTTTATTGATCTGTTACACATCCTTCGCTTGCATCCTTCACCAGTTTTGCATATTTGTATAATACACCGCTGGTTACTTTCAGAGCTGGTTGTTTCCAGTTCTTTCTTCTTTCGGCTATCACTTCATCAGCTACTTTCAGGTTTATTTTGTTGTTCGTTGCATCCAGTTCAATGATGTCATCATCCTGTACCAATGCAATTAAACCACCTTCAAAAGCTTCAGGAGTGATGTGTCCGACGACGAAGCCATGCGATCCGCCACTGAATCTTCCATCGGTAATCAATGCCACATCTTTACCAAGACCAGCACCCATAATAGCTGAAGTTGGTTTCAGCATTTCGGGCATACCCGGTGCACCTTTTGGTCCTTCATATCTTATAACAACTACATCACCTTTTTTCACTCTTCCGTTTGCAATACCTTCCACCAAATGTTTTTCACCATCAAATACTCTTGCAGGTCCTTCAAAACGTTCGCCTTCTTTACCACTGATTTTTGCAACACTTCCTTTTTCAGCAAGATTGCCATAAAGAATCTGTAGGTGACCGGTTGCTTTCAACGGAGTTTCTAACGGGAAAACAATTTTTTGTGTTTCAAAATTGATTGGCTCAACATGCTCTAAATTTTCAGCCACTGTTTTTCCTGTTACAGTCATGCAATCACCATGCAACAATCCTTTTTGTAAGAGATATTTCATTACCGCAGGCACACCACCATGCGCATGCAATTCCTGCATCAGGTATTTACCACTTGGTTTAAAGTCGGCCAGTACAGGAGTTTTATCACTGATGCGTTGAAAATCTTCCTGTGTTAAATCAACATCAACACTTTTTGCCATGGCAATTAAATGCAGTACAGCATTTGTGCTTCCGCCAAAAATCATCACCGTTACAATTGCATTTTCAAATGCTTTTTTGGTCATGATATCTCTTGGCTTAATATCTTTTTCAAGTAATAATTTAATGGCTTTACCTGCATCTAAACATTCTGATTTTTTATCGTTACTGATTGCAGGATTTGAAGAAGAAAACGGCAGACTCATACCCAATGCTTCAATAGCTGCTGCCATTGTGTTAGCTGTGTACATACCACCGCATGCACCAGCACCGGGACAACTATGCTTCACCACTTCTTTAAAATCTTCAGGTGTAATAGTGCCAGCTAATTTTTTTCCCAATGCTTCAAATGCAGAAATGATATTCAGTTCTTCACCTTTGTGATGACCGGGAGCAATTGTGCCACCGTACACCATAATCGAAGGACGGTTTAAACGACCCATTGCCATAATTGCACCGGGCATATTTTTATCACAACCGGGTAATGCAATCAATCCATCATAATAAAAACCACCACACACACTTTCAATACTGTCTGCAATTAAATCACGGCTCACCAGTGAGTAACGCATACCATCAGTACCATTGCTGATACCATCACTGATACCAATTGTATTAAAAATTAATCCTACCAAATCATTAGCCCACACACCTTCTTTCACCACTTTAGCAAGGTCGTTCAAATGCATGTTACAGGTATTGCCATCATAACCCATACTTGCAATACCAACCTGCGCTTTCTTTAAATCATCGTCAGTTAATCCAATGCCGTACAGCATAGCCTGTGCAGCCGGCTGTGTTTCATCCTGTGTTAAAACCTTACTGTATTTGTTCAATTCGTTACTCATAATTTTTTATTTACTTAACTTTTGTACTACTATTTAAATGTTGTTGTGTCACTCACTTCTACTGCTGGCAATTCTATTCAACTGTTTTTTACTTACGCACCAACTCAGCATAAGCCAATTGTATTTTCCTGCTCACTGTATCATTCCACTGTTTGGGCAGTTTATAATCATCCAGGCTTTCAAATCCAATTACTTCAGCTGCAGTACCGCAGAAAAATGCAGCATCTGCATTTTTTAATTCACCCGGTTCAATTGTTTTTTCTTCCACATCAATTCTCATTTCACTGCAAAGCTCCAGTACAGTTGCTCTTGTAATTCCCGGAAGAATATTTCCCAATGAAGGAGTAAACAGTTTTCCATCTTTCTCATAAAACAGGTTTGCTCCCGGTGCTTCTGCAGCATTGCCATTCATATCAAGCAGCAATGCTTCATCATAACCATTTGCTTTTGCTTCCTGGCTTGCGAGAATTGAATTCACATAATGACCGGCAGCTTTTGCAGTTATCTTAAACGCTTTCGGATTAGGCCGCTGAAAAGAACTTGTTACAACCTTCAGCAATTTTTCTCCAAGAAACGGTTGCATCTGCCACGCTTCAATAACAATAAACGATTGCTCATTTTTTACAAAACTCATATTCGCCGGTGCGTACACAACAGGTCGTATATATGCATCCTGCAGTTGATTTTGTTTCAGCACTTCGTAAGTTGCGTCGATCAGTTCTTTTGCCGACCAGTGATAAGGAAGATTTAAAGAATCAGCAGAATGTTTTAAACGATCATAATGCTCTGTTGCTTTAAAAATTTTTGTTTGTCCGTTTACCGCTCTGTATGAACGTATACCTTCAAACACGCTGTATCCGTAATGAAGCGATTGACTGTAGAAATCCATCTTTGCTTCCGCAGCTTTCACAAACTCACCATTGAGATACAAAACTGTTTCGCTGTTGTAATATGATGCCATAGTAAAAAATAAAAAAACCCGCCTCTCGGAGGCGGGTTGTATAACAATTCGTTTTTTTAATCAAATACAACTTACACCTCCGTTGATGGCAGAAATGACAATGACAACCACAATAATGACTGTGGTAGTGTTAATGACATTATGTAATCTGCTTTTCAACATAAATGTTTGTTGTTCTGCGAATATACCGCCTGCATTTTTATTTACAAAGAACTTTTTTGCTTTTTAAGGAGAAGCGTTTACTCCATTATATAATTGTTGATTTTCTCAACTCTATATTTTCTCTGTGAATTGCTCCCGGAATTTTTCCTGTTACAAAATCACTCATCAGATCACCCACTGTGCTGGTGAAATAAAAATTAACGGGATCAATATCTTTTGTAACAAAACTGTTTTTCAGTGTCCAGTCAACCGCTTCAAACACCACATGTGCTTCTTTTCTTAAACCAAAATATTCCATCATCAATGCAACAGAAAGAACTGCACCAATCGGGTTGGCAATATCTTTTCCTGCAGCATCGGGATATGATCCGTGCACCGGTTCAAACAACGCAGTGCCGTTTCCTATTGAAGCAGAAGGTAACATACCCAGCGATCCGCAGAGTACGCTTGCTTCATCACTGAGAATATCTCCAAACATATTTTCGGTTAACACAATATCAAAATGCTTTGGATAAATCAGCACCTGCATTACTGCCTTGCTTACAAGCATACTTTCAAAATTCACATCAGGATATTGTTTTGCAACTTCAGCTACAACACTTCTCCACAATCTTGATGTATCCAGCACATTGGCCATATCAACCAGTGTAACTTTTTTTCTTCTGCGGTGAGCATATTTAAAAGCAAGATGTGCAATGCGTTCAATTTCTTCCCTGCTGTAAACAGTTTCATCACTTGCATGGCTGAGATCCTCTGCTGTTTGTTTATTGCCGAGATAGTTTCCTCCCGACAATTCACGGAAAATGATAAAGTCAACACCTTCCAGCTGCCGTGGTTTTACAGGCGACAGATGATGCAAAACAGAATAAGGGATAATTGGCCTGATATTACTTGAAAGTTGTAATGCCTTTCTCAAACCGAGTAATCCCTGTTCGGGACGAACCTTAGCTGATGGGTCATTAAACCTGGGATCACCAACAGCACCAAACAATACTGCATCACTATCGAGGCAAATATCTATTGTTTCCTGTGGTAATGCAGTTCCTGTTTTTTCAATAGCAGCAGCGCCAACCAATGCATCTTTATATTCAAACTGGTGGCCAAATTCTTCAGCAATTGCATTCAGCATTTTAACAGCCTGAGCTATTACTTCAGGTCCGATTCCATCACCTCCGAGTATTGCAATTTTTTTGTGCATAAAAACTATCAGTTTATCAAAGTACAGCGCTTGTTGCAGTTACATAGGCATGTGCCATTGCTGTTAAATCATCATCGTTCACTTCCTTTTTTGTATCTGCTATTTCAAGAAATTTTTCATATAAAGTATCCACATCATCACGTGTAAACTGAAAGCCGAGTTTATGCAGCCGGAAAGCCAGTGCACTACGGCCACTACGTGCTGTAAGAACAATTTTGCTTGCATCTGCTCCTACTTCTTCAGGGTTAATGATTTCATAGTTCTGAGCATTTTTCAGGAATCCATCCTGGTGAATACCACTGCTGTGAGCAAATGCATTGCTTCCAACAATTGCTTTGTTTGGTTGTACCGGCATACGCATTGTATCGCTCACCAAACGACTCATCGGGTTAAGCTGCTGAGTTTTAATGTTGGTATAAAAACCAAGATCGTTGTGCTGTTTCATAATCATCACCACTTCCTCCAGTGAGGTGTTACCGGCCCGCTCGCCTAAACCGTTAATTGTACATTCAATTTGTCTGGCGCCGGCAATTACACCTGCAATGGAATTGGCGGTGGCTAATCCCAGGTCATTATGGCAGTGGCAACTTATAACGGCCTTATCAATATTGGGTACATTATTTACTAAATAAGCAATCTTTTCGCCGTACTGATAGGGTAAGCAATAACCTGTTGTATCAGGAATGTTCACAACAGTAGCACCTGCTGCAATTACTGCTTCAATTACACGGGCTAAATATTCATTATCGGTTCTGCCAGCATCTTCAGCATAAAACTCCACATCATCTACAAAATTCTTAGCCCATTTTACACATTGAATGGCACGCTGCAGAATATCCTCCCTGTTAGAATTAAATTTTGTTTTGATGTGCTGATCGCTGGTACCAATACCTGTATGAATTCGTGGACGGTGTGCATGCTTCAACGCAGCAGCTGCTACTTCAATATCTTTTTGTACTGCACGGCTAAGCCCGCATACAGAAGCATTTTTAATTACTTTGGCAATTTGCGAAACACTTTCAAAATCTCCGGGACTTGAAATAGGAAATCCTGCTTCAATAATATCTACCCCCAGATCTTCTAATTTTAATGCCAGTTCAATTTTTTCTGTAGTATTAAGCTTGCAACCGGGAACCTGCTCTCCGTCTCTGAGAGTGGTATCAAAAATGAACACTTGTTTGTCGGCCATATCAATCTTTATGAATGTAAAAAAAACAGGTTGTATTACTTCGATTACATTTTAAAGGTTATGAAGTAATCAACCCGGGCGATAAAATTAATTTTGTTTGAGAGGGTCAGCAAACCTATATTACATCAAATTACGACAGATAAAGAGGATATTTTTAACGAAAACCCTTTACAGCAAAGAGTTTCAGCAGAATTGAATTACGATGCCCAACCGCTCGGCCGATACGGTGTTTCAACTGGTAAAATCGCTTGAAAAGAGTGAAAAAAGGAATTTTAAACTCTACATGAAGCGCCACTCTTCAGATGGTGACCTGAAAGTGATTCGTCTTTTCGATGCAATGGATAAGATGGAGGATTACGATGAAACCATTTTGCTGAAAAAAAATCCCAGCATTGCCAAGCAGCAGCTCTCCAATTTAAAAGCCCATTTATACAAAACCATTCTTGCCAGTTTACGGCTGATAAAACAGGAAGACAACATCACCATACAGCTGCACGAGCAAATGGATTTTGCACGTATTCTTTACAACAAAGGCCTGTACCTGCAAACATTAAAAGTGCTTGAGCGGATGAAGGAACAGGCAAGGCAATACGAGCAGATAACCTACCTGCAGCAAATCCTGTTTTTTGAAAAAAAGATTGAAGCACTGTACATCACCCGCAGTATGCAGGACAGGGCCGGGCAACTTTCAGCTGAATCAGAAGTTGTGGATGTACGGCTCACCTATATCACTAAACTTTCCAACTTATCGCTGCAGTTGTACAGCTGGTTTATACAGCACGGTGTTGCTCGTAATGAAAAAGAAGGTGATGAAGTAAAAAAATATCTCGAAGATCATTTGCCAAAAGATGCAGATAAGCTCAAGGGATTTTATGAGCAGCTTTATTTTTACCAATGCCATGCATGGGTTGCATTTATACGCCAGGATTTTTTGATGTATTACCGCTACACGCAAAAATGGGTTGATCTGTTTGATATATATCCTGCAATGATTGAAGCTGAAACAGCTCACTACATTAAAGGACTGCACAATTTAATGAGTGCGCATTTTGATACACAGAACGATAAAAAGCTGAGCGAAGTAATTGAACTGTTTGAACGTTTTGCCCAGCGTAAAGTTGTTCAGCAAAATGAAAACCACCGCATACTCTGCTTTGTGTACCTGTACATCGCAAAAATCAACAAGCATTTTATTGAAGGAACATTTACAGAAGGATTACGGCTTGTTCCGCATATTGAAGAAAAGCTGGAAGAGTTTGAATTATTTCTCGACAGACATCGTGTACTCACCTTCTACTATAAAATCGCCTGTTTGTATTTTGGCAGCGGCAACAATGAAAAAGCCATTGAGTACCTCAACAAAATCATTAACTGGAAAGTTGATTTGCGTACCGATCTGCAATGCTATGCACGTTTGCTGCATTTGATTGCTCATTATGAGTTGGGCAATTTTGATTTGCTTGAATACCTCATCAAATCGGTTTACCGTTTCATGGGTAAAATGGAAAACCTGAGTGCAGTGGAAGAAGAGATGTTTAAGTTCCTCCGCCAGTCATTTAATCTTTCGCCCGATAAATTCAAAGCAGCTTTTGAAGAATTACTTCAGCGTATCCGCAAATATGAAGGCAACCGTTTTGAATCAAGAGCATTTGTTTACTTAGATATTATCAGCTGGCTTGAAAGTAAAATCGGCAATACACCTGTACAAAAAGTAATTAAAGAGAAGTTTACACAAAAACAAGAATCAGGAAAAAGCAAGTAAGGCTCATTCTTTCGTTTCTTTGATCATCTTGCTGATCAAGGAAATTTGCCCGAGGTGATAATAACAATGTTCAATCACACCTTCAATATTCCGTAAATATGTTCCGTATTTGGCATCAACAAAAACTGCATCGAGCTGTTCATTGGTCATTTGCTCCACCTTCTTCACAAATGTTTCTGCATTGAAAAGAAATTCATTCAACAGTTTATCCCAGTCCTGTTCATTTGTTATTTCCGGAAGATCAAAACTGAAACGATCGTGTATTTCGAGTGCACCTCCGTTCAGTACATTCAGAATACCACCAAGGTAATAGTTGATGTGAAAAGCTAGATGAGCAATTGTATTGAGAGTTCCTATTCTCGTTTTTGCCTGTTTCCAATCAATACGCAGCAGCTGATCTTTGTAATTGGTATTGGCAATCCAACGACCGTTTAACAAAACTTCGCCTAGACGTGCTGCCAGGGTTTTACTGCGTGACATATTTTTGATTGGATAATGCTTCTGAAGAATGTTTAACTCAGTTCACCTTCACGCCATGTTGCATATGAATTCTTGGTTTCGTAGAGTTTCATCTCAACCAGTTTCATATCGGCAGGAAGATCCTGCTGTATTAAACGCTTCATGAACAGCAACAGGTTTTCAGCAGTTGGTTCTGCATCCCACACAACCAGGTTTTCCTGTTCATTTACTTCCTTGTGTTTGGCAATATAATTCCGTGAAAGAACAAGTTTATGATCGAATAAATCAACCACAGCTTTGTTAACGATTTTCTTCAGGTCTTTAAAATCAAGCAAAAAGCCGGGAGGTGGAATAAATTCCTGTTCTTTAAGCGTTGATCCTACGGTTACATGTAATTCGTACGAGTGGCCGTGTATATTTTTACACATGCCGTCGTAACCATCAATTGCATGTGCCATTTCAAAGTGGAAGATTTTGGTAAGAAGTAACATTCTTTCAATTTAATAAACTGCAAAATTATCGTGTTTTTTCAGTTCAGCAAATCTAACTGAAACTGACTTTGATTAGCTTTTCAGCTAACAACAATCAAAGTATTCTCTTAAAATCATAAAAAAAGGTATGTAAAACAACATACCTTTCTTGAATACAAGTCTGTACCAGGTTTAGTCTGTAATCGTTACATCAGCTACTTTATTCATATCTGTTTTCTTATCATCAGCAGCCGATGGGATGAGGAAATGTGTATCAGATAATTTCTGAAAATTCATTGTATTGAAATAATTCATTCTTGAAATTCCTTCACTAAGCAATTTACGCTGTTCAATTTTAGCTTCTTTGTTGATTACTGCATAACCTAATGCCACCTCCTTAACCATATTAACACGGATGCGGTCAACAGATGCGTCTGACAGATCTTCATCAAAATTCTTTGCATAATCATTATACAACACAACCAGTTTATCCTTGTAAGGAACGAATATTCCCTCACTGCCGCTTCGTATGACATGATTACGGGGAATCATAGCGAAATTCGCCTGTTTAAAACCCTTATCCATAAAAATTGTAACCACAGGACCTGCTAATAAAGTTATATACGTCTTCCCTGATGCATGAGTCATTTCAGTTTTTGACTTTGCATAACCTCCCAAAGCAAAATCGCCATTTGCAAACTCAATTAATTGATAATCGACAGGCATAACTGTATAATTATCTTTTTTTCTTGTACCAAAACCTGTTTTATACATCCGTTTTTTAAAATCATCAGGGTAAGTAAAAACAGATGGTTTATTCAGCCGAAATTGCTGGCTTTGTATTTCAACTACCCAAACTCCTTCCATGAACCGGTCGCCCGAATAATCTCCACATGCATACAATTTTGAAAAATCTGCAGATGGCTGAATATGCAAATGCTCGGGTGTAAAACCTGCGCCAATGGTATTAAATGGAATCATCCGTTCTGAATTATCCATACGCTGAACAAAGAATCCTTTTGTTAATAAGTGTTCAAATTCAGACCCATAAGCAGAAGACAAACCAAATACACAATTACCGGAGTTCTCAAGGAAGACTTCTGATATCTCAGCTTTATCAGGAAAAACAGGCCGGGAAACTTTTGTACGTAATACGGCAAGGTCGGATGAAAAAACAGCAGAATACATTTCATCTGTTCCACTTTTGTAAGCTACCAGTAATTTTTTATCATCAGGTGAAACTGAAGTCATTATTTCGGTACTCATAACCGATGACATACCGAACAACCCTGAATTCCGCTGCACAAATTTGTAAAGCTGTTGTGTTTTTTTAATAGTGAGTGATTCAACATCAACCTCGGATAAGTAAAGCTTCATTGTATCCTTATCCTCGTACCGGAAATAAAACAACAGTAGTTTATTGCTGAAAAAGACCGGGACTGTTGGCACGGGGCCAAATACCCGTTCGCCATTTTCCAATTTACCTGTTGCAATTTCTTTGCCATCAGCATTCATTTTATGCAAGATCAATGCATGTTTTTCCCTGCTGAGTTTTGCTGTATATGCAAGCTGCATACTGCTCCCGGTATTTTCTACCTGTATTATGTTGTCGCCTATTTTAAAATCAGATTTTTCCCGCATTGTCCAATTCAGAGTATGACTTGTAACATTATTTGTATTCACAATCTTAACCGAAACTTTTTGTGCCGAAGCATAAAGACCAATCGTAACAAAAACTAAAAAAAGAAGGTATTTCATATATCAAATTTTGATTTGTTTATAATGGACACAATAATTTCAACCTTGCATGAGTATGCACATTAGAAGTGCCGGACAATTCAGAAACTCCTTTAAAAATAAAATCCAATCCTGTATTTAACTCAACTGTAAGAAGAGAAAAATGACGGCTGAGTCCTCCTGTGAAATGCATTGCAAGTGCATTGCTCCTGTATTTATCGTTTGCAGAAATAATTGTTTGTGTGCCTGCTGAGTTAGCTGTGTATTTATTAAACGTCAAATAATCAGAAAAACCACCTCCACCAAAAATTAAAATCTTGTCTTCATCAAAGTCACCATTAAAATATTTCTTCACTCCTGATTGCATACATAAATGAGTGTACTTATACATTTCCTTAACAAGAATTACATTTCCAAGATCATCAATAACAGAAGTTTCATTCACATCAGAGCGCTTCCATCCGGCAACATCAAAATAAAAAGCAGTACGACGATTGTCTGCTACATATTGGAAAGAAAGGTCAGGCGCAATTGCCCGACCGGGTGTAAGATGTAAATTTTCTGATCCGATACCAGCTCCAACAAACGCTTGTGCATTTGACTGATGGCAAAAGAATAATCCAATTAAAAAAAGAAATGAAACCTTAACTGCAGGATGGATTCGTTTCAGGGCAGGCAAACAAGGACACATGACTTATGCTTTTCTTAAAGTTCATGTCAAATGTAGTAATATAAATAATACCTGTGCCCGATTTGAACACAGGTATTACATATAATTTATCTTCTTTAAAAGATTACTTTGTCCAATTCACTTTCGCAGATTTCACCTCTGCCGAATTACTTCCAACCATAACCTCAAATTCTCCGGCTTCCCAGTCATATTTCAACTGATCGTTATAAAACTTCAGATCATTTGTTGTAACAGTGAATGTTATTGTTTTGCTTTCGCCTTTTTTAATCATCACTTTCTGAAAGCCTTTCAGTTCTTTTACAGGACGGACAACTGATCCAAAAAAATCACGGATGTACAACTGCACCACTTCTTCCCCATCAAAGTTACCCGAGTTGGTAACTGTAACAGACACCTGTAATGGTTCATTTCCTTTGAGCGATGTTTTACTCAGCGATAAATTGCTGTAATCAAATTTTGTATAACTCAAACCAAACCCAAAAGCATATTTGGGATAGATCGAAAGATCAATGTAAGCCGAACGGTAAAATTTATCCCGGTCATTTTTGGCAGGGCGACCAGTGTTGTAATGATTATAATAAATCGGCACCTGTCCTTCTGTCCTTGGAAACGTCATTGGCAATTTACCGGAAGGATTATAATCGCCAAACAGTACATCTGCAATGGCATTACCCGCTTCAGTTCCCAGCCACCAGGTGTAAAGAATTGCAGGAACATGATCGGCGGCCCAGTTAAATACCAACGGGCGACCTGCACTGATCAACACCACAACCGGTTTACCTGTTGCAACCACTGCCTGTATTAATTCTTCCTGCACACCGGGCAAATGAAGATTGCTTCTGCTCTTTGCTTCACCACTCATATCTCTTGCTTCACCAACGCTGAGAATAACAATATCAGCACTGTTTGCTGCATCAACGGCCTGCTGAAAACCTGTGCGGTTTGAATCATTGATATTGCATCCTTTGGCATAAAGCATTTTTGCATCGGCACCAAGTTTTGCCTTTACACCATCCCATAATGAAACGATTCTTGCAGTATCATCCGGCCAGTCGTAACTCCAGAAACCATTGTGATCGCTCACAGCTTTTGCAAATGGCCCGATCAATGCAACAGTTTTTGTTTGCTTACTGATAGGTAATAATTGCTTTTCATTTTTCAACAGCACAATACTTTTCTTTGCAACCTCTCTGGTTACTTTTAAATGATCAGGGTTATTCCATTCTTTCTTTTCCCTTTCGTCATTACAGAATTTATAGGGATCATCAAACAGGCCCATTTCAAATTTTTTGCGCAGAATACGACGCACTGCATCATCAATCACACTCATTTTTACTTTACCTTCTTTCACCAGTTTTGCGAGGTGATTGATGTAACTGCGGCTTTCCATATCCATGTCACTTCCTGCATTGGCAGCAAGCCATGCAGCTTCGTAATTATCTTTTGCATAACCGTGTGGTATCATTTCTCCAATACTACCCCAGTCGCTCACAACAAAGCCTTTAAAATTCCATTGGCCTTTCAGAATATCACGTTGAATGAATTTATTTCCGGTTGCAGGAATTCCATTGATATCGTTAAATGAATTCATGAACGTTGCAGCACCGGCATCAACAGCAGCTTTAAAAGGAGGCAGATAAACTTCATACAACTGGCGAAGACTCATATCAACACTATTGTAATCTCTTCCGGCCACGGCTGCACCATAGGCCACAAAATGCTTGGCACAAGCCATTACTGAATTTGTATTTCCCAAACCATTACCCTGGAAACCCTTTACCCTTGCTTTGGCAATTAAACTGCCGAGGTAAGTATCTTCACCAGCGCCTTCCATTACTCGGCCCCAGCGTGGATCCCGTGCAATATCAACCATTGGCGCAAACGTCCAGTGAATGCCTGCGGCACTTGCTTCTGTTGCAGCAATCCGTGCACTGTTTTCAATAGCAGTCAAATCCCAGCTTGCTGCTTCAGCCAAAGGAATGGGAAAAATTGTTCTGAAACCATGAATCACATCCTGCCCGAATAACAATGGAATTTTTAAGCGTGACTGCAAAGCAAGCTGCTGCAATTCCCTTGTACGTTTTACGCCGGTAACATTCAGCATGGAGCCTACTTTTCCATTCTTAATCTGATCCAGCAACTTATCATCATTTGTTAATGGACCCGTTGCTGCCCATGGGCCATTGTACTGGTTCATCTGGCCGATTTTTTCTTCCAGTGTCATCAGTTTTAAAACAGAATCAACCCGGCGTTCAATATTTTTTTGCTGTGCATATATGATTGAAGAACCAATACACAAAAGAAGAACTAAAGACAGTTGCTTAAAAAATCTGCTGTTCATTTTTTCAGATATTATTAGTAACAAAATTTCAAATGAAATGTAAACAAAATTTTACTGGTACACTCTCACATAATCAATTTCCATACGCTGCGGAAAAACTGATTCATCCACTCCGAACTTTCCTCCCCAGTTACCACCTACAGCAACATTGATGAGCAGGTGAAAAGATTTGTCGAAAGGCCATGCATCAGTATTTGTGTGTTCGTTCTTAAATTCAAAATACTTGTTCTTGTCAATAAAGAACGAAATGGATTCCTGTGTCCATTCAATTGCATATACATGAAACTTATTATACAAATCAGTACGGTAAATTCCTTTCCCCTTTTGTGTACCAAGCATTCCGTTATAAGCTCCTGTATGCACTGTTCCAAAAGAGAATCTTTCCAGTAACCAACGTGTTCCATAATATCAATTTCACCGCTCTTTGGCCAACCACCATATTCCCAGTTTGTTGGCAACATCCAGATTGCAGGCCACATGCCTCTTCCTTTGGGAATACGGGCTTTTACTTCTATACGTCCAAATTTCCAGTCGCCTTTACTTTTTGTTACAAGCCGTGCTGAAGTAAACTTTGCATCTGCTTTTGTTTCTTTTCTGGCTTCAACAATCAGTTTGCCATTTTCAACCCTTGCATTTTTTTTATCTCTGTAAGTGTAATACTGCAACTCATTATTCCCCCATCCGCAGTTTTGCGGGCATCCTCTTGCTGTATCGTAACCCCATTTTTCTGAATCGGGTAAACCAGGTTTATTGAATTCATCCGACCAGACAAGCTTTTTATATTTACTTTGCGCTGTAACCGTTTGAGTTGTTATACAGAATAAACCACACAACATTGCCCAAAACAGATTCTTCAGATCCGTTTTCATATTATCAGTTATTAAGAATTCCGAAAAAGAGTGATAGATATTTTATTAAACAAAAAAATATGAATCACTCAGGTTTATTACTATTGACTCTTTTTGATTTGAGTTAAACTTTTTTATTGATATACCCGTACATAATCAACTTCCATAGCAGCACTGGTAAACGAAGGATCAACTGCTCCTCCAAACGTTCCACCCATTGCTACATTCAGAATAATGAAAAAATTCTGGTTAAAAGGAAGACTGGCTGAATTTGGAAATGTATAAAACACCACATCATCAACCATAACCTTTATTGTTGATGCTGTCCACTCTAATCCATAGCGATGAAAATCAGTGGTAGCATTTGTAATTACTGTTGTTTTTCCATCAGCATTGCCACCAGAATGACCGGGATGATGAAATGTGCCGTAAATCCTGTTCACATCATTTCCTTTGTGTTCCATAATATCAATTTCGCCACAGGCAGGCCATCCAACAGTTGCAAGATTGCTGCCCAGCATCCATATTGCCGGCCATGTACCTCCGCCTGCAGGAAGCTTTGCACGCACTTCCACCTTGCCATATTTAAAGGAAAATTTATCTTTCGTTAGTATCCTTGCCGATGTATAAGCACTGCCACTGTAACTCTCTGCTTTCAATGTAATTTTTAAAGTACCATTTGATACGGATGCATTATCTGTTCTGTTTGTATAATTCTGCACTTCATTATTCCCCCAGCCACCTGCACCAAGATCGTATCCCCACTTGGATGAAGACGGAGCACCCGAACCGTCAAATTCGTCAGACCAAACAAGAGAAAGCGCTACTGTAACAACAATGTTCACAGATTTTGAAATACTTTGGCCACCTGAGCTTTTTGCTTTTACGGTAACAGTGTAATTTCCCGAAGATGGGTACTTGTATGTTATAGCACCGTTTGAAACTGTTTGAAAAATTCCGTTTCCGAAATCATATTCATACGTTGCAGCATTTTTTGCTGTTGCTGTAAAGCTCACGTTTCCGCTGTTATCTGTGCTTACAATTGCATTTACCACAAGATCAGTTGGGTTAACAACTGAACTGCCGTTGTTTTTTTTGCATGAAAAAGACAACAGCATTACGAACATCAAAGACACCAACAAATATTTCATGCGATGAACATTTTTTATGAATGAGTGTGCAGGATGAAGTTTGCTGATAAAGCAACACTTCACCCTGCAATTCTCATTGCTTATTTAGCTTTTAATTTCTGATACCATGAGTTACCATCTGCACCAATATTCCGCAGATTAACATTGGTTGCTGATATTGATAATATTTCATATGCTGTACCACCAGTACCAAAATTAATAATACCATTACCGGGAACCACAAACTGAATTTGAGTTGAAACAGCAGCGGTTGAACCAGACGTTGCATTCATAAATGCCAGTTTCTTTGCAGTGGGTGCAACAATACTGTAACAGTTATCACCGCCACTGAAACCATAAAATGTACTTGCAGCGCCAATGGAGAATGACTGACCTTTGTTATCAACCGTCATAAGTATGTTTCCCGATGCATCTTTTGTAAAAGTGATTTCATCATCGTAAGCACAGGCATCTCTTGAATTAGGGCCAGCTGCATACCAGATTGGAGAAAACGCATCAGCAGGGCCAACACCAAAGTGACCGGCTGATTCCTTGTCGCAAATCCATGTTTTAGATGAACCATTGGTTAAATATGTAACAATATCTGCGGGGATAGTAAACGCAACAAACACTTTTACTTTTTTAGTAATGGTAGATGTTGAGCCTCCTGTACCAATAGCGTTAACTGTAACAACATATTCAAATGTACCGGGGTTGGTATATTTATGAGTGACAGAACCTGACGGAACCATTTGTGTGTTACCATCACCAAAATCAATTTTGTAAGTAATGGCATTGGTTGCTGTTGTTGCAACAGTTACAGCACCTGTTCCGTTTCCATCGGGATTGGAAGCATCGGTGCCAACAACAGTAGTTGCAAGTGTAAGATCAGCTGGTGACTTTATTTCACCAAACTTGTATTCTGTTTTTTTACATCCGCTGAACCAAACCAGGAATGCAATTGCAGCAACAGAACTGAAGATTTTTATTTTATTTGTGAGCATAATTTTTGTTTTAGCAATTAATTAAGTCTGATATCATCAAAGTACCAGGTAAAGTTGGCTGAGCCATCACCTGCTGTGCCATTGTCGAAAATCAAAACAACTTTCTGGTATGAATTAGCGGTATTAATAGCGGTATAATCAAATGTGAGATCTTCCCAGCCATTAGCAACTGTTGTTGTTACTTCTTTTTCATAATTCAATGCGCTATTTGAAAGATTTTCAACCTTCAGCAACACTTTTGCACCAACCCGTGGTGAGTATACTTTCATTTTAAATGTTTTGCCTGCAGAAAAATCAATCGGGTTGTCAAGTGTAATATAACTGCCGCCCCATGTTTGTCCTGCGCCTTTAATCATCTTTGCAACTTTTGCACTAGTATTGATGCCCGATGATTGCGGATTGGCAATAACAGTTACAGCGCCGCCATCAAAATCAGTGAACGCATAGTTCAATGTTGAAGATTCAAAGTCCAGAGGAATTGCCAATACATCAGCTGTGTTTGCGAGCCGTATATCATCAAAGTACCAGGTAAAATTAGCTGAACCATCACCTGCTGTACCATTGTCAAAAATCAAAACAATATGATCGTAAGTATTAGCTGTATTAACTCCGGTGTAATCAAACACCAAATCTTCCCATGCATTGGCTTTTGTTGTTGTTACTTCTTTTTCATAGTTAAGAGCAGTGTTGGCTCCATTTTCAACTTTCAGTAACACTTTAGCACCAACTCGTGGAGAGTAAACTTTCATGCGGAAATATTTTCCTGCAGAAAAATCAACCGGGCCAGCGAGTCCAATCCAGCTTCCTCCCCATGTTTGCCCTGCATTTTTCACCATCTTACCAACTTTTGTACTGGTATTAATACCGGATGATTGCGGATTGCTTACAACTGTAGCATTACCACCATCAAAGTTTGTAAATGAATATGTGAGAGATGTTGATTCAAAATCAAGAGGCAATGTTAATGATGGGGGCAATGTGTTGGTTAAACGGATATCATCAAAGTACCATGTAAAGTTTGCAGAACCATCACCATTTGTTCCGAGATCAAAAATGAGAACAATATGATGATAACTGTTTGAAGTATTAACTGCTGAATAATCAAATACAATGTTTTCCCATGCATTGGCAACAGTAGTGGTTACTTCTTTTTCATAACTGATTCCGCTGTTTGTGGCATTCTCCACTTTCAGCAACACTTTTGTGCCAACTCTTGGAGAATAAACTTTCATCACAAAATATTTACCTGCTGAAAAATCAATCGGGCTGCTTAAGCCAATCCAGCTTCCACCCCATACCTGGCCGGCATTCTTTACCATTTTACCAACCTTTGCACTGGTATTTATTCCGGATGCCTGGGGATTGTTCACCACAGTTACATTACCTCCGTCAAAGTTGCTGAACGCATAATTCAGCGTAGCCGATTCAAATGTTATGGGTAACAGCAACGGATCAACAATTGTAATTGTTTTTGTAACCTCAGTAGTTGCTGCACCACCGCTTAATGCAACCACCTTAACGGTATAAGTACCTGTTGCGGTATAAGTATGGCTGATCGTTTCTCCTTCAAGAAATGATTTGGGTATTTCATTTGCCACATCACCAAAATAAACTTTGAAGAATGTTTCGTAAGTGGCTTTTGCCGAAACATTTACTTGAAAGTTGCTGGAAGGATCAATGGTTGCTGTTACTTCCAGGTTTTCAGGAGCCCTGAATGAAACTGTTAACTTTTGCGTTGCTTCAGTTGTTGCACCACTTAAACCATGTGCAACAATTTTTACATTGTAAACACCTTCTGCATAGGTGTGTTTGGTATTACCGCCGGGTGCAACATTTGCAGGTGTGGTTGTTGCATCGCCATAATAAATATCATAGGATGCAGCACCTTCACCATTGGGTGTAATTGTTACAAGACCGGTATTATCCTGCGTAATTTCAAAGAATGCCGACAACTTTGATGGAGAAGGTGCATTTTTTGCAAAATCAACATCGTTGTACTCTTTTATACATCCTGTTATAGTTAACAGCAGGAATGCGGTGAAAAAAGAATATTTAAAGAAATTCATAATCATTTGTTTTAGTGGTCAGTAATTAATAACCGGAATTTTGAGTTAAACCTGATATTTCAACTTCCTGCTGAGGAATAGGAAATACTTCATGCTTACCTGTAACAAATCCTGTTATTTTAGAAGCAGCCTGTCCTGTACGTACAAGATCAAAGAAACGATCACCTTCCATTCCAAGTTCCAGTCTTCTTTCATCCCAGATAGCCTGTTTTAATGTTGCACCTGTTGATGTAATGTTGTGCAGGTTATCGCCAAATGCACGCTGACGAACAAGGTTTAAATATCCCTGTGCTTTTGTATCATTTGGTGTAGTGGACCGGTTATATGCTTCTGCTGCCATAAGTAAAACATCAGCATAACGGATAATGCGGAAGTTATTCAGATAGTTCAGTTCAAGCTGACCGGATGTTTGTCCTTTTCTTGGTAAATATTTCTGATTGTACAAACCTGTATTCTTATAAGGAGCTACCTGGTAAGTAATGTTATAAGAAGGATTCGCAGTTTTGTATGCTTCAATATTTAAACAGGTAACATCTTTTCTCTTATCGCCCGCTGTATAAGCAGAAGCCAGATTTTGTGTTGGAAGATTTGTACTCCAGCCTGCAGCATAAGGCATATCAGAGCTTCCGTTTAAACCACGGATACCGCATTGTTGTACGGCATAATTTCCCTGGCCTCTGTTGTAACCACCCCAGTTATAATAAGGTGAAGTATTTGAATACTGAATTTCAAAAACAGATTCGGGCCCGTTTTCACCAGTAAGTAAAAAGACAGAACCAAAATCAGAAACCAGTGAAAATGCATTGGAAGTAATAATACTTTCAAGAAGCGGCGCTGCCAGATCAAACTTATTCTGATACAAATAAACCTTTCCTAACAAAGCCTGCGCAGCATATTTAGTAATGCGGCCTTTCTGCACCTGCACAGCAGGTAAAACAGCAATGGCGCTGGTAAGATCCTGTTCAATTTGTTTGTACACATCGGCCTTTGCTGAGCGCTGCAATGTTTTTGAATCACTCAGACTTAAACGTCTGTCGGTGAACAAAGGAACATCACCAAACATTTTCACTAAAGTGAAATAGTAATAAGCACGGTTAAAATACACTTCACCATAAAGGGCGTCTTTACCAGCAAAATCAACAGTTTTACCGGAAAGATTTTTGTCTTTATACTGAATCATGTAATTGGCCCTGTTTACACCTTCATAAGCTGCGAGCCAGATTTCAGACAAAGCAGAATTTACCGGTGTGTGTGTATAATCATCAATTTGCTGAAGCGCCAGCACATCTGATGCATTTTCGCCACCACTTACAGCATTATCTGATGCGATATCGCCAATAGGAACAACCTGGTTAATCCATTGCAGCGGACTATATACACTGATGGCCATTGTTCTGTAATCGCTTTCAGATTGCAGATAATCAAGTTCAGTGATTTTAAAATCTTCGTGCGGATTATAGTCAACCCATTTTTTACAGGAAGAAACAACTACAATCAGCAGAAACAAACTCACAATTTTTATATGACTATTCTTCATTGTACTAATTTTTGATTTAACAATTAAAGTTTGATGTCGAGGCCGACAGCATACACTCTTGATTGCGGATAAGCACCACGATCAACACCGGTTTCAAGAATACCACCAGAGATTTCAGGATCAAAGCCGGTGTATTTAGTAAATGTGAATGCATTCTTCACCTGTACATAAATGCGCAGGCGGCTGAATGTATTTTTCAAAACTTTTGCCGGGAAGTTATATCCAAGCTGCAGGTTTTTGATTTTTACAAATGAACCATCTTCCACATATCTGTCTGATACACGTATGTTGCTGTTTGCATCAGTAAATGAATAGCGTGGAGTAAGGGCGCTGTTTGTTGAACCGGGACCTGTCCATCTTCCCAATACACTTCTGAATTTGTTGGTGTAGTTGGCATTACGTTCATAAGCCCTGTACACATCGTTACCTACAGAAGCATAAGTAAATGCTGTGAAATCAAAATTTTTGTATTCAAGGTTCAGGCTCCATCCCAAAGTAAAATCAGGGAAGGGGTCACCAATCTTTGTTTTATCAGATGCATTAATCACACCATCACCGTTTACATCAACAAAGCGGATATCGCCGGGTTGTACACCTGTTTGAGTAGCGGCTTTTGAAATTTCATCGTAGGTTTGGAAAAGACCTTCTGTTTTGTAACCATAGAAATAACCGGGAGTTTGTCCTTTTTCAAATACAGTTACTGTTTGTGACTGTCCGTTGAAATAAGAACCACCCAGGATTTTTGCAGTACCATCGCTGTTAGTGGCGGTTACTTTATTTTTTGCAGTTGTGAATGTAACTGATGTATTTACATTAAATGCCTTACCAATTGTTTCGTTATAAGCTACTGTTACATCAATACCCTTGCTTTCAGTTGAACCGATATTAGCAGTTGGGATTGGTACAGTTCCGAGATATAATGATGCAGAAGGAGTAAACAACAAACCATCCACATTTTTGATAAAGTAATCAGCCGAAATATTGATTTTTCTTTTTAATAATGCAAGGTCAAATCCTGCATTCACCTGCACTTGTTTTTCCCATCTTAATGCATTGTTTGCAGCAGAAGCAACAGTTGAGCCCGGGTAAAACACTTCACCAAAACTATAACCATTACTGTTAGCTGTTGAACCATAGCTCGGGCCACCGGTTACAATACCTACATATTGAGGATCTACATTTTCATTACCAATTGTTCCGTAGCTGGCACGTATTTTCAGATAATCCACCAGGTTTGAATGGAAGAAACTTTCATTGGTAACTACCCAGCCTGCTGAACCCGAATAAAAGTTAGCAAACTTATTATCACTTCCAAATGCATAAGAACCATCACGGCGTGCTGTGAACGAAGCAAGATATTTTGCTTTATAATCATAATTTACACGGCCAAAGTAGGAAAGGTTCCTTCTGAAGTACTGGTAGTAACCGCCGGAAAGTGCATTTGTATTAGTTGCACTGTTTGTTCCAGTTGCAGCAGTAAAATCAGCAAATTCCCATGAGTTAAAAGGTACGTCCTGCCTGAAAGCATTTGCACCATTACCAGAAATTTTTGCCATAGAAAAACCAAGTACCGCTTCAATATCATGATCCTTTGCAACCGTAATATTATAGTTACCATAAGTTTCCCATGTATAATTAAAGTTGCTGGTTTTTTCGTGTGAAACACTGTTATACTTACCTGTTACGGTTGATCCATCAGCATTCATTGTATTTTCTACGTTGAGCGGACCATAAAATACCAGCGGAGTAAATGATTTGGCATTGCCATCGTATTTCGTATAACCAAAACGGGTGGTGAGTTTCAGATTTTTGATTACATCATACTGAAATTCAAACTTACCGTAAAGCTTACTGCCTGTATTCTTATTATATGTATTATCAAGTTTGGTAAGCGGGTTGAAAATTTCGGATAATAACAGGTTACTGTAACCATATTTGCCAACTGTATTTGGAACCTTGTTGTAAACAGATACAGTAGGATCAAAGTTCAATGCACTGCCCAGCACACTGTTAAATGAATTTTCCTGCACCCCTTTTGAATTCAGCAATACCCCTGTTGTATTTAAAATAAACTTCAGTTTGGGAGTAAGCGTAAAGTTTAAGTTAGCAGTGAAGTTGCCACGGTCAAACCTTGATTTATCAATGCCACCAACAATACCCCCCTGGCTCATGTAGCCTGCGGAAAGGAAATAAGAAACCTTATCGCTTCCACCTCTTGCAGAAATGTTATGCGACTGCAAAGGAGCTTGTTTAAACACTTCATTTTGCCAGTTAGTGCCAACACCCATTACAGAAAGGTCGGGGAAAATAATATTGCCGCCCGCTGTAACGCTGCCTTCATTAATAATAGCAGCATATTCAGTTGCATTCAGCACCCCGATGGTATTCATTACCTGCTGAACACCATAGTTACTGTTGATGGAAATTTCAGTTTTCTGATTTTTGCGGCCAGATTTTGTTGTAACCACAATTACACCATTACCACCCTTTACACCATAAATAGCTGTAGCTGCGGCATCTTTTAATACATTGATGGATTCAATATCAGATGCGTTGATAGAGTTAAAATCTGTGAGTGTTTGCGGAACCCCATCAATAATAACTACGGGGTCAGTTCCGGAAAAAGAAGGAATACCCCTGATTAATACCGTTGGCTTTGAACCGGGAGAACCGCTTTGAATAACATTTACACCAGAAGCCCGGCCTTGCAATGCCTCTTCTGTACGAACAGCATTCACTTTTTCAATATCGGCACTTTTAATGAGCGAAATAGCCCCGGATACCTTGGTAATTTTTTGCGTACCATATCCAACTACAATAACCTCATTCAAAGTAGTGGATGCACTTTCTTCCAGAAGAATTTCAATAGTGCCTGCCTTTGTAACAGCAACGGAATAAGATTTCATTCCTGCATAGGTTACTGTAAGAACATTCCCTTTTTGAACATTGAGAGTAAACTTTCCGTCTTTATCAGACAGAACAGAGGTTGAAGTACCATCAATTGAAATGGTAGCTCCGGCTAATGCCTCACCGGTAGCCTTACTTTTCACCAAACCTGTAACAGAAAAACTCTGCGCCATGGCCTGATTGAAGAAAGCCATCATGAGAACGCTCCAACACAATAGTGTGATTTTTAACTTCATAAAGCAATCGTTTTAGTGAGAAATTGAGGTTTAGAACCTAAAAAATTTGAAGGTTAAAAATATTCATTGCCCCTACAATTATAAAATAAATCAACACTTCATTACTACATCAGCATTCTTAAATCATTGATTTTAACCAGATTTACACTACTTCATTACTACATCATATAAAATTTCTTACATTCACTAACTATTTTTGCCTCATGCGATTGATAAAGCTATTACTGTTCATTAGTTTGCCTTTCTCACTTTTTAGCCAAAATACAATTGGACTGCCTGATGTTATAAACTATAATAAACAGACCTATAACGCCGGGCTGCAAACTTGGGATATTAAACAAGACAGTAATGGCATCATTTACTTTGCCAATAACGAGGGCTTACTTCGGTTTGATGGTAAATACTGGAATCTGCATCCATTACCTAACAAAACAATTACCCGTTCGGTTGAAATCGGGTGGGATAATAATATATATGTAGGTGGTCAGGATGAAATGGGGTATTTTGCCCCGGCCCTCAACGGAAGCCTCGAATTTCATTCTTTACTTGAACTGATCCCGCAAAATCATAAATCGTTTGGGGATGTCTGGGATATTATCTCTTACAAAAGAAGTATCTATTTCCGCACTCTCCACAATATTTTTAAGCTTACAGGAAATCAAATCTCAGTTTTCACGGCTCCCCGGGAATGGGCATATATGGGTATTTCAAACGGGCATTTATATGCGCATGACAATAAAGCCGGTTTATGTGAATTTAATGGAAATGCCTGGGTACCGGTTCCCGGTAAATCGGCATTGGTTAACGGAGACCCAATAACCTCCATCCTGCCGCTAAAAAACAACAATTCGCTGATTACAACTTTGAAAAACGGACTTTTCACCTTATCACCGTCCGGTATTGAAAAACTAAATACAGCGAACGCCTCATTGTTTGCAAGTGAACGTATTTATGCGGCAACAACAATAAACGACGAGTGGATAGCCCTGGCAACAAATAACAGCGGTATTTATATTATTGATTTGAAGGGAAATATTATTCAAAGCTTTGCCCGGCAGGAAGGCTTGCAAAATAATAATGTGCTGAGTATTTTTCGTGACAGGCAGAATAATTTATGGCTTGGTCTTGATAACGGCATTGATTTCATTGCACAGAACAGCGCCATCAAACATATTATTCCATCCGGACAGGATGCTTCGGGCTATACAGCAGCAATTCAAAATAACCGGTTATACATTGGCACATCAAACGGATTGTACAGTGTTGAACTGCAACCATCAGACGATTTAAGTTTCAGCAAAGGCAATTTTTTGCCGGTGAATAATACCAAAGGACAAGTTTGGGGCCTTGCTGCCATTAATGGCGAATTGTTTATGGGTCATCATGATGGTGCGTTTCATGTAAAAAACAACAATGCCATTCAAATTTCTAACAAGGCTGGTTTCTGGAATTTTGTACCTGCTACCAATACATTTCCTGTAGCCAGAGTTTTTTCAGGCACCTATCGTGAAATCGTTTCTTTTAATGCGGCAAATAACTCTGTTACAGAAACAGGTTCAATTTCCGGTTTTTCTGAATCGGCAAGATTTATTGCTATTGATAATAACACCGGAGATATATGGGTTTCACATCCATATCATGGTGTGTACCGATTAAGTGCCAAAGCTGATGGCTCCTATGCAAATGAATTATTTACAGAAAAGCAAGGACTGCCTTCGATACTTAACAATCACGTTTACAAAGTAAGAAATGAAGTGGTTGCAGCAACAATCAGCGGAGTTTACATATACAACAAATCCAAAAGGAGGTTTGAACAATCTTCTTTCTACAAAAAAATTTTTGGGGATCTGAGTTTACGTTATCTGAAAGAAGATCATGCAGGAAATATCTGGTTCATTCATGAAAAATCTGTTGGAGTTGTAGATATGTCGGGAAAAGAACCGGTGATTATTCATTTGCCTGAACTCAATAATAAAATGCTGAGCGGGTTTGAATTCATTTACCCTGTTAATGAATCAAATATTTTTCTTGGAGGAGAAAAAGGGTTTATCCATATCAACTATGAAAAATACAGAAAAAGTGCCCCTGAGTTAAAGGTACAGGTGCGAAACGTTAAAATTTACAGCAATACCGACAGCATTCTTTTTGGCGGATATTTTTCAAATATTAACAATGAGCAGCAGCAGAACAAAAAGAATACACCTGCCATTTCGCACAAATGGAAAACCATTCTTTTTGAGTACTCTTCAGCAATCTTTGGATATCAATCAAACCTTGAATACAGTTACCGTTTAAAAGGATTTGATAATAACTGGTCTGAGTGGTCGAAACGTACAGACAAAGAATACACCAATCTGCCTTCAGGAAGTTATTCATTTGAGGTAAAGGTTCGTAACAATCTCGGAAATGAATCTGTGGTTTCATTTTACTCATTTAAAGTTTTACCCCCATGGTATGCTACCATCTGGGCATATTTACTGTACATTGCTTTAGTGGCAGCAGGTGCATACACTCTTTACAAATTCCAGGAAAAGAAATTTAAAGAACAGGAAACCAAACACCAGGAAGAGCAAAACCGGCTTCGGTATATACATGAACTTGAGCGGAATAAAACGGAGAGTGAACTGGTAAGCCTGCGCAACGATAAACTGGAATCAGAAATCAGCTTTAAAAATTCCGAACTGGCTTCATCGGCCATGCACCTTGTAAAAAAAGGTGAACTGATTGCAAAAATAAAAGGTGATTTATCAACTGTAATTAAAGAAATTGATAATCAGCATGCAATCAGTGAGCTGAAAAAATTAATTAAGACGCTTGGTGATGATGACAACATGGATAACGAATGGGAAAAATTTACGCAGCACTTCGATAAAGTACACAGCGATTTTGTTACCAGCCTTAAAGAAAAACACCCGGCAATTACCGGCAATGAAATCAAACTCTGTGCTTACCTGCGGATGAATTTATCAACCAAAGAAATTGCACAACTGATGAATATTTCTGTACGTGGAGTTGAAATCAGCCGCTACCGCTTAAGAAAAAAACTGGGAATAGGTTCAGAAGTAAACCTGTTTGACTACATGATGAACATTTCAAAAGAATAATACAAATTACTTCTTTAAAGCTTTCATACGATCAAACAGCAATTCAGGTTCGTTGGTGGTAATGAAGTTAAAACCACTGTTTATCAGCCAGTCCATATCAGTTGCAGAATTAACGGTCCATGCATTCAGTACAATATTATTTTTCTTTGCACTTTCAATCCATTCAGGGTGAAGTTTAAAAACTGAATAGTGATAATCAATTCCGGCAATTCCATCTGCTTTTACTTCTTCAGGAGATTTATTTCCTTCCAGGTACTGTGTTAATGCTGCAGGATTAAGCTCAACAATCTTTTTCAGTATATCATAATCAAAACTGATGTACACTACTTTGCTTTCCAGTTTCAGATCGTGAACCAACTGCACAACTTTCGCTGCAATTACTTTTCCTCTTTCTTTACTTAGTGATGAAGGTTTAATTTCACAAACAAGCCTCGTGGTTTTGTTATCTGCTATTCCGGCTAACAGGTATTCCCTCAGCGTTGGAATTTTTTCACCATTTGATAAAGTAAATGCAAGCAGATCGGCATAGTTCGTTTTCTCAATGGGCAGTTTGTGAAAATCATCATCATGATTAATCACCAGCGAATCATCTGCTGTCATGTGCACATCAAATTCAGCACCTGTACAGCCAAGTTCAATTGCATGTTTTAATGATGCAATTGAGTTTTCAGGCAGGCTGTTTTTTTTCCATGCCCCACGGTGAGCTACAACAATATTATCTGCAAACTTTACAGGAGCTGCGGTTTTGTTTGTAACGGTGCAGGCATACATATTGAAAAGAATTAAGAGGACAGTAATATTTTTCATCAACCGGTTTTTTCTGTTTTAATCAACTACTATCATTTGAATTGCCGAAGTTAAGTATTAAGAAAAAATGGCGAAACAATTTCTGTTTCGCCATCTTAACTTAAGAATTATTTATTCCACGTTACTTTACCTGTCTTTACATCCCGTGAATTTCCGCCAATCATAATTATAAAGTCGCCTGCCTCCCAATCATACTTCAGATTATAATTGTAAAACTTCAAATCTTCAGGAGTTACTTTAAAACTAACGGTTTTGGTTTCGCCTGCTTTTAAAGCTACTTTCTGAAAGCCTTTGAGTTCTTTAACAGGGCGTGTAACTGTACCAACCAAATCCCGGATATATAATTGTATTACTTCCTTACCATCATATTTGCCTGTATTAGTTACCGTAACACTTGCTGTTAATGTTTGATTACCTTTTAATACCGTGCTGCTGAGTTTAATATCGCTGTAGCTGAAAGTTGTGTAACTCAACCCATAACCAAACGGATAAACAGGATCGTTACTCACATCAAGATAGTTGCTTCTGAATTTTTCAAACCATTTTCCTTCTGTTAACGGCCGGCCTGTGTTTTTATGATTGTAAAACAGCGGCACCTGGCCAACATTCTGCGGCCATGTAGTAGTTAACTTACCTGAAGGATTTTCATTGCCAAACAATACATCAGCAACAGCATATCCTGCTTCACTACCTGCAAACCAAACGTTGAGTATGGCAGGTACAGTTTCGTTTTCCCACTTAATTACAAGCGGCCTGCCTGTTAGCAAAACCATCACAACCGGTTTTCCGGTTGCAAGTAATGCTTTCAGTAAATTCTTTTGCACTTGTGGAATTTCAATATTACTTCTGCTTGATGATTCACCGCTCATCTCTGCACTTTCGCCCAGAACTGCCACAATAACATCACTTTGATTCGCAACATCAACTGCCTCTTTAATCAATACATCAGCAGGGCGGTTATCTCTTCCTGCAGCTTTTCCAAACATACCGGCACGTTCTTCAAATTTTTCATCAGCATCAAGATTGCTTCCCTTGGCATAAACAAACTTCACTTTGTCACCAACCACTTCTTTCAATCCTGTAAAGATGGATGTGGCTTTGTCAAAATCAGCCGCTACACTCCATGTACCAGGCATATTCTCTTTATTATCTGCGAGTGGGCCAATTACAGCAACTGTTCCGGATTGTTTTAATGGAAGAAGATTGCCCTGGTTTTTCAGCAATACAAAAGTTTGCGCAGCTGTTTCTCTTGCAACTTTACGATGTGTAGGAGTAAAAATTTCTGTCCTGGCACGCTCTTCATTGCAGTACCGGTAAGGATCTTCAAACAAACCGAGTTTATATTTTGCTTCTAAAATTCTTCTGCAAGCCGCATCAATCATCTGTACAGTTACTTTCCCTTCTTTCAACGATTGCTTTAATGTTGTAAGAAATCCTTCGCCTACCATATCCATATCAATACCTGCATTCATTGCAAGACCCGATACTGTTTGCAAATTACCCATACCATGATCAATCATTTCATTAATACCTGTGTAATCAGTTACAACAAAACCTTTAAAACCCCATTGCGTACGCAGTACATCAGTTTGTAACCATTTGTTTGCTGTTGCAGGTATTCCATCCACATCATTAAATGAAGCCATCACACTTCCAACACCCGCATCAACTGCACCTTTGTATGGCGGCAGATATTCGTTATACATTCTGTAACGGCTCATATCCGTTGTATTATAATCTCTCCCTGCTTCAGCAGCACCATATAATGCATAATGTTTTACACATGCCATGATGGTATTGTTGAGCGATAAATCTTTACCCTGGTAACCACGAACCATTGCTTTTGCAATTTGTGCGCCGAGATAAGGATCTTCCCCACTCCCTTCTGCAACACGGCCCCAGCGTGGATCACGGGAAATATCAACCATTGGTGAAAACGTCCAGCAAATACCATCCGCACTGGCTTCTACTGCTGCAATGCGTGCACTGTTTTCAATCAACTGCATATCCCATGAACAACTTAACCCAAGCGGAATGGGAAAAACTGTCTGATAACCATGAATAACATCCATTCCGAAAAGCAAAGGAATTTTTAAACGTGTTTGCTCAACAGCCACCTGCTGCACTGCACGTATTTTAGCAACCGATTTGATGTTAAACAGGCCGCCCACTCTTCCTTCTTTAATTTTTTTACCAATATCTGAGTTACCTGCCTGCCCTGTAACAATATCGCCGGAACCCGGCAAATTCAGCTGCCCAATTTTCTCATCCAGTGTCATTTTCTTCATCAGTGCATCAATGAAAACTTTCATTTTCATTTCATTTGTTTGCTGAGCACTAACCTGTATTGCAGTCACTAAGAATACTGCAAGGATCATTTTTTTCATCGTTATTTTTTTATGTAGTCAACAATTGTTTTACTATTTAGCTTTTGTTGTGTCACTCACTTGTGCACCATACCATTACTCATCATTCATCACTACACATTTCCTTCCAGCTTTTTTACCAGTGTTTCTGCAAATAAATAAACATCCTTCGGCCAGCGTGCAGTTACAAGGTTCCCATCAACACATACATAAGGCTTAAACTGGTTACCACCTGTTTTAAAATCTGTACCGTTGTTCAACACACTCTTCACTTCATCTTGTACATATGCAGGATACGTTCGGTAATACGTACCAAGTTTCCAGAACGTAATGTAATAAGCTACCCGTTCAAGAAACTTTGTAAGTCCTGTGAGTTTTTTATTCGCCACAATACTTTTTCCGGTTGTTTCATTTTTTGTCCGTGCAAGAACAATACAGCCATGACAAATGCTTCCAACAAGTTTATTCAGTTCAAAAAAAACAGCAACTTTTTCCTGCAACACTTTACTTTCAAGATATTGCCTCATTCCCTTTGCATGACCACCCGGCAACATTAACAAATCATAATCACCAGGAATAATATCTGCATACCTGACCGGATAAAGAAATTCATCTGACAGTTCCATCTCACGGTAAAAACCAACAGCCTCCTTTGTTGCACCGAGTTTACCAAAGATGACACCTGTTATCAGCTTCGGATCACAATATGCTCTGTTTCCCTCCTCGGTTGCAAACGTTACATGGTAATTCTGCTGCCGGAATAGTTTCCATGGAACTGACACTTCAGTCAGATCAAAATCATGATCAGGCAATGGTATCAGTATCCGTTTCATCTTATTTTTTCAAAACAGGTAACAATAATTTTTTCCAGATGGCATAACCTTTTGCATTCATGTGCAAATTGTCGCCGAGAAAAATATCATCCATCGGTGTACCATCGGGTTTCAGCATTTTGCTGTACACATCCACAAACACACACAATTTTTCTTTCTTCAGCAATTGCTGTATCCGCTGATTTGCTTCTGCATATTTCTGCATTAAACGTGCCCTGCTCGGGCTTGGCTTCATTGCTACATAAGCAAAAGGAACAGCGGGATATTTCGCCCTGATAAAATCAAACAGAGTTTTAAAACGTTGCACAACCATATCAACTGTAACGGTATCGCTTGAAGCAAAATCATTTTCTCCGCAATACAATACAATCTGTTTTGGCTGATAGGGATAAATAACATCGTAACGGTATCTTGCCACATCGTTTAAAGTAGAACCGCCGAAAGCCCTGTTTAAAATTCTATAGCCGGGAAAATATTCATGCACATCTTTCCAAAGTGTAAATGATGAACTGCCGATGAATAAAATCTGGTTTGCAGCAGGAAATGAAATACTGTCCTGCTTTTTAAACTGTTGTACATCGTTCCAGAAAGGATAAGCTGCCTGCGAATAAACAGCCGGGGCTGTCATTAAAAACAAAAATGATACGATTAAAATACGTTTCATCATCTTATTCAACTTTTAAAATTTTACTTCTTGTACTTGTGCCATTTTCATTTACTGCTTCAATGCAGTAATAATAGGTTTTCAATGCGTCCATTGCTTTCATCCAGTATTCATTGTTGGCATGTATCATAATGCTGGTATATAATTTATCCGGGTGTGTGCCGTAATAAATATTATAGGCAAAGGCATTATCAACGGGTTTCCATTTTATAAATGCACTCCGCTTATCTTTTTCAGTTCTTAAAACAATAAAGTTCTGCACTTCACCGGGCTTTGCGCCATTACCATTTCCAAACACCCGCAATCCGCTGATGGCAAATTTACCTGTTGGCATGTGAATATTTTCCAGTTTGATAAATCTTGCCTGTACAGGTCTCTGCAATTCAACATATTCGTGCGGAATATCTGTTTTATTGTTGCTTTTATCAGCAAGAACCGTCCATTTTTTCCCATCAACAGAATAATACAATTTGTACTGATGATACTGCTCATTCCACTTTCCCAACCTGTTTTGCTCCACATCCTGATCGGCATAATTGATTTGTACAGCATTTACAGTTGACAGAGTTCCCAGATCGGTTTGAATCCATTCGCCTTTGTTACCTGTTGCTGCACTCCAGTAAGTTTTTATTAATTCATCTGCTGCATTGTTAGCATGATAACCTCCCAGGGTAGAAGAAACCTGCACAGGTTTGTTATAGTTAAGCAACATCCAGCCGGTGAAGTAGGGCGATTTACCATCAGTACCATAAGAAGAACCATCAATTTTACCGGAAGGAATATAATGAGGGTAATCACCAAAAGTTGTATTGCAAAACATATTGCCATCTTTATCAAAACCCGTTGGCCAGATACCAAGTCTTCGTTCAAACGTATTTTTTACAGAAACAACCGTTGTGGAAACATGCCAGTACTGATTAAAGTTATCAGTAAAAGTTGCACCGTGTCCTGCACCACGTACAAAACCACCCAGCTTAATACTCAGTGGATCACTTTGCGCTTCAAAATAATCTAACGGCCCATTGCCTACCAACAAACCATCAGCATAACCACTAAACTCAGTACCAGGCGCACCATATTGCAAATAATACTTTCCATTATGTTTTGTCATATGGCTCCCTTCAATAAACGGATCAAGAAACGTATTATCCATGTGCTCACCAAAACGCTGCCAGCCAAAACGCCATGGCTCTAATAGATACATTTCTTTTCTTGTGCCGATTGGCTGCATTGTTTTCCGATTCAGCTCAACGCCATACATCGGAAACTTATTACTGCTGCCATTGTACATATACAACCGTCCATCATCATCAGTAAAAAACGAAGGATCCCAACCGCCAATATCAAAACTGTCAACCAATGGCTTCCATTCATTTGCTTTAGGGTTGGTGCTCATCCATATTGTAAAATTTCTTGTATATGTTGAACCAAATACAATCATTGTATCGCCAATAACTCCAACTGCAGGTGCACATAGTTCATCGTAACCTGCATTCCATGGACGGAGGAATTTCCGGGAAACAAAATTCCAACTGAGCATATCGCTGCTGTGCCAATAACCCCATTGATTGGTGCTGAACAAATAATAATCCCCTTTATAATTTACTATTACCGGATCGGCAGTTGCACGATGGCGTCCCCATTCGCTGAAATTGGGAATGGGTGTATAACCGTAATCAATATTGATTGGATTACAATAGGTTTTTTGCTGTGCAATGGCAGCAGCAGCATTCAAAAGAAATAAACAAACAAAAAGCTTTTTCATAAACGTTTATTTATGATTGTAATAATCTGTAACAGCAAGAATGTATACACCTGACCCATAGCCCACCATTGGAATTGCACCACGGTACAATCCAAGATCGTTACTCAATATTTCCGGCACCTGGTTATTGTTTCTGGCTGCATATGCAGTAATGCGGTCAATTAATTTTTTTGCTTCTGTTTTACTGCCAAGATGATTTTGTGCAACAGCAACACGCAACCCTGCAAACGGCCATTCCTGGTTTTCATAACTGTCGCTGCTGTTAAAACGGCAATAACCTTTTGAAGGATCTTTGTTAACACGGTTATGCAGATTATATTCTTTCATGTGTGAAAGAAATAACTGTTTATCGCTGATTAAACCATTGGCAAAAAGTTCAAATGTAGCTGCATCAAAATAGTGATGATCTGCTGGATTTTGTTCAGTTGCATTCCCCTTGATATATTTTCCATCAATCAAACAATTGCTTTTAATCCCTGTCAGCAGTGTTTGATAACCTTCCTGCATTTGCTGATAAGGTAATCCATATTTCTTTTGCAAAGATGAAACCAGTTGCAAACCTCTTGCACAAACTCCGCTTGTCCACATAAATTCTTTGCCTGGCAAATGATGTTCCCACGGACCGCTTTCTCTGCGGATGATTTTCTTTTCATTGATGTTGTGAACAATTGCATTACCCACAACTGAAAGTGCATTGTTCCATTTCAGCAAAAATTCTTTATCGCCGCTTTCGTTTACATAATGATACACTGCTGTAAGAAACAGTCCGAAATCATCAATTTCAATATTCGGACCATTCTCATTATAATCACTCTCTTCTCTTCCGTTACCAAAATATCTTGTTACTGAAATAATATAAGGAACACCAATGCCATAATCTTTACCATCTCTATGTATATAATGAATGTATTGATCAGTTGGTTTTGACTGCAGCATAAACTCCAGTGCCTTTTTTGCTTCGCTGTACATTCCAAGTTTGCTCATAGCCTCAATCGCAAACGAAGCATCTCTTACCCAGCAGATAGCCCACACACCCGGACGTAATGAAGCCAGCACCTGTCCATGTGATAAAGGAAAAATTTCTTTTTCTCCAACCTGGCTCATTTTTAAAATCGAGACACCTTGCTCAACCACCTTACGTTCTTCAGCAGAAATGCCAACTGGCAGCTTAGCTTTTGTAATTACGTTCCGCATAAAACGGATTTCATCAGCAACAAGATTTGATTTCTTTGATAAAATTCTGTTCACAGCATCATTTACCTGCTGCTGATAATTTTCCTGTGCATCCGAAAACGAAAAGAGGAAATATTTTTCAGTACCAAGATTAATACCCACCGTTTCATTGCTGATGAGTTGTGTTTCCGTTTTATCCAAAACAAAAGCGACGTTCTTAATTACTTCAGCCTTCCCTTTCACCACTGCATAGAAAATTTTTTCTTCAGTTGTAAATGGAGAAACATACTCAACCGTAAAACCGGGATATGTTACTTTAATGACATGGGTATTGTTTTCATATTCGGCTTTTACAGGTTTTACTTTTTGCTGAAGCCGGATGTTTTGTACAAAAGGTGCTACTGCTTTTCCTGAATCGTAGTAAGAGAAAATATGCGGATAGACATTTTCAACCACATCTTTCTGTGCATTGTATACTGCCGAGATCAAACCATTTGAAGTGGTTAACTGGAAATAAGATTTTTTACTTTTCAATTGTAAAGCAATCAATCTGTCATTTTCTTTTTTGGTGATGATGGTGATATCGCCTGACATGATCCCGCCATCACCAATACCATTGTACACACGGATAGCAATGGTATTTTTCTTTTTCACCCACTCTTTCTTAATGACATATTTGCGTTGTATATCCCATGCCGACTGATCGCCGGGAGGAAACTTTCCTGTGCTTCCAATCAAATGCCCGTTGAAATAAGTTTCATCTGCATCATCAATTGTTCCGGCAAAAAAAACCAGATCATTATTCATCAGTTCGGTCGGCAATGTTATTTCACTCCTGTACCAGCCAACAGAATGTTCTTCGTTGATGCCTGCTTTTGTCCAGCCTAAAGGAACTGCAATGCTGTTCCATTGCGAATCATCCAGCTTTTCTTCTTTGAATGATGAGTTATCTTCCATTCTGAATTTCCATTTTGCAGGAAGAATAAAAGACTGTGCGACAACAGTTACATTCAGCAGTAAAACAACTGCCGTAAATATCATCCTGGCATTTCTCTTTAAAAACATAATCAATCAGTTCATTTATCTGTGTAGTAAAGAAGCTGCTGCTTCATCAAGCATCAGAATTGAATTGGCATGATGACGTACAACAGAAACCGGAACCTGCGTGGTTATTTCGCCAATTATTCCCTGTTGCAGAATATCTGCTTTTCCTTCTCCATTTGCCACCACAAGCAGCAATTTTGCATCAAGTACATTCTTTAAGCCAAGCGTAAATCCCTTACCTGAAATTGTTACTCCCGGAAATTTTTTCAAACCCGATTCAATCGTTGCCGGCTGCAGTATGGATACATGAGTTGCTGTTTCAAAATCAGTACCCGGCTCATTGAAGCCGATATGCCCGTTCATTCCAACACCCACCAACATCAAATCAATGCCTTCAAGATTTTTAATTGCTTCGTTCATTTTCATACACTCATTGTCTTCACTACCAGTCAATGCATTGAACATAATAATTTGTGTTGCAGAAATGCCGAGGGGTTTAAACAACTGCCTGTTCAATGTATCGTAACAGGAACCTTCTGTTTTTGGTGAAATGCCTATCCATTCATCCAGCTGAATAAACATGCAATTGCTGAAACTTACTTTTGCTGACAATGCTTTTTTCACCAGCAGTTCATAAGCGAGTACCGGTGTTTTACCTGTTGCCAGGCAAAGAACAGCTGATGGATTTTCTTTTACTGCCTCAATAATTTTATCCGACACTGCTTCGGAAAGAGCAATGTAATTTTTATAAACTTCTGTTTTCATTTACTGGTTTGTTCAGCCATTATACCATTGGCCATGGAAACTTACTTTTCAATTTTATTTTCATTCCTGTTGCTGATGATTTTCGTGCGGCTTCAATAATTTCCAACACATGCAGCGCATGCTCAACATTAATTCTTGGTTCAATACCTTTCACAATACTTTCTCCAACAACTCTTGCACCTTCCTGCCATTCGTAGCCGCCTTTATCGGTACTCATTAGTTTTGGGGGTTCTGTCCACGAAGTATCTAACACAACACCATTCGTTTCCCAGTCATAACCAATCAAACGGATATTACCGGCATCACCGTAAACCTGTATCGAGTGAAGCGACTGATTGCCGGCTTCATGTCCATGCGGATCAAAATAATTGAACCCGCACATCACATGACTGATTACATTCTTATCATGCTCCAGCAAAATGTGTGCATTATCCTCTGCCTCCACTTTTATTTTCCCTTTATCATCAACTGTGCGTTCAGGATTTACAATACTCGTCATTGCCATTACACTTTTTGCAGGACCAAGTAAACCAGTTAGCGTAGCCATGTTGTAAACACCAAGATCAGGCATACTTCCTCCGCCTTTTTCATAAAAGAATGCACTCCATAACGGTCCTGTATGCCCGTACTGTCCATGTGCACTTGCAATGCGTCCGAGTTTACCCGATTGAATTGTTTTACTCATAAATTCAAACTGCGGACTGTTTACAACTGCAGGAGCTCCCCACAAACGAAGCCTTTTATTTTTTGCAAGATCAAGCAATGCTTTTCCTTCAGCATATGTATTCGCCATTGGTTTTTCGCTCCACACATGTTTTCCTGCAAGCAATGCCTTTTTATTCAGTTCGCCATGCACCTGCATATCTGTAAGCGTAACCATCATATCGAACGGAACGCCCTTCAGCAATGCGTCAATATGCGGATAGGTTTCTGCTTTTACATTGTATTGTTTGTTTTGTTCAACAGCACGTTCATATTTTATATCACAAAGGCTTACCACTTTAATCAGCTTGCTTGACAAAAGTTGTGGAAGATAGCGGTTGCTTACACTGCCGCAACCAATCACAGCAACACGAATGATCTTTTCTTCAGCAGCAGCAAACAGCTCAATGTTATCAAGCAAAACAGCAGTGCCTGCTATTGCAGTTGCTTTTACAAAATCTCTTCTATTCATTTTGGCTTGTTTTAGAAGTGATCGACTGTTTTTGTGCAGCATGTTTTCCTACAGTATTCATCTGGATTATATCCACAAGAAATGCAAATGCCATTGAGAAATAAATATATCCTTTCGGTATCTTAAACTCAAGTCCTTCAGCAACAAGCGAAACTCCTATCAACATTAAAAAACACAATGCCAACACTTTGAACGATGGATGACGGCTGATAAAGCTGCTGATTGGCCCTGATGCAAAAAGCATGATAACAACTGTTACAACTACTGCTGTATACATCACCCATAATTCATTCACCATTCCTACAGCAGTGATGATTGAATCAATGGAGAAAACAAGATCAAGCAATATTATTTCGCCCAGCAACTGCCTGAATGTTCCGGTTTTTGCTTTCACATTTGCATCGGGATCTTTCAGTTCAGTACTTTCATATATTTCCTTTGTGCTTTTGTATAATAAAAAGATACCCCCTGTAATTAGTATCAGATCCTTTCCTGTAAAGCCTGTGTTAAAAATTGTAAATAAATTTTCATCCAGCCGCAATATCCAGCTGATAAAGGCCAGTAATACCAACCGCATAATCATTGCCAATCCCAGTCCCCAGTACCTCAATGTGTTTCGTTGATGTACAGGAAGCTTATCGGCAAGAATTGAAATAAATATTACGTTGTCAATACCTAAGATTACTTCTAATGCAATCAGCGTAATTAATGGTATCAGTTGCTCTGTCATACTTTATCAGTTTTTACTTTAAAAAATTTAAGAGTAAAAACAAATTTTATTGATGAATGTTGGATGTGAATCCAAGTTTTTTAAGCCCGCTCCTGATTTCAGGAATCCCCATAAACAATTTCCACAACAAACCTGTTCGGTAGTTTTCAATCATGGTAATTATGGGTCCCTGATCAATGGCCAGGTGACTTTTTGCATACCAGTTGTGATGAATACTGAACCCATCAACAAAACCATATTTGCTCCAGATCTTATCGCCTAACTGGTAATAGAAATACCGCAATGCTTCCATACTTTCTTTTGGTGTATAAGGCATGGATGAAATAGCTGCAGTAGGTTGAATCACTCCACGATCATTTTCCGGGCTGTGAGCCACGTAACCTTTATAACTGTCGCCGGCAGTTAATCCCCAGCAAACACTGTTGTAACCTTTGTAGTGATTTGGATTTTCGATGCAATAAGCACGGTTAATCAGTGTATGATTTTTTCCCTGCAGGAAATAATCATTACCCAGTGAATCTTTTAAACCATTCGGATTAATTCCTTGGAATGTGTATTGCTCAAAAAACAAAGGACCTCCTTTGTCTTTATCGTAATTACCCAATGGCAATACGTAGCCATAATATTCTTTTCCGTTTTTGAATCCTGTGCTCCCTGCCCACGTACCGTCATACACAGCTTTTGAAATGGAATGATATTGCGAAGAAGCTGCCATGATATAAGTAATCAGGCATTCATTCCAACCCCACACAGGAAAGTTCATATCAAAATCATTGTTCGGGCTCCAGTGCCAGAATAATTTATTCTGATTGTTCGTGTGCCAGTTCCAGTTAGCAGCACCCCACATCTGGTTAATGCGTTTACGTAAATAAACTTCTCTTGGTGTTTGTTTATTGAAATATTCCCTTGCACAAAGAAAACCCATCAGCAGGTAAGAAGTTTCAACAATATCTGCACCATCATCTAAACGGTCGAACTTAATTGTCTTACCTGTTCTTCCATTCATGAAATGCGGGTAAATGCCATGATAGCAATCTGCATTAATTAAAAAATCTGCGATCTTGATCAAGCGACGCACAGCTGTATCTCTTCCTATCCATCCACGTTCAACTGCAACAATTGTACTCATGATACCAAAACCTGTTCCTCCAATTGCACCTGCGTCAGGACCGAACTCTGTGCGACTGAAGTTAGGTTCATCCCATGCTTCATTGATATAATCCCAGTAATGTTCAGCTAAAACAGTATTGCTTCGTTCAAGTGCAAGTCCACTGTAAGGATGTGCACCATGCCAGAAGAAACGGAAAGTTTGTTTCTGTACCGTTTCAAGAAGTTGCTCATCAGTCAACCCTTTGATGATACCAACAGGTGCAATGCTGTCGGGACCATCACCATATTTACCTTTCCTATCCTTCTGCGCAAAAAGTGCAGAAGAAAAAATCAGGCAAACAGCAAGTACAAAAAAATGTTTTCTGTTTTTTATGGCAAACATTATTAATTATTTTCCGAAAGTGTATTTGATCCCGTCTGTCATCAACTTCCAGTTATCTGTTCTGAATGGTGATGCAGGTAATCCTTCTGCATTAAACAAATTAGCTTCACTGGTATCATCTGTCCATGCATAGCGAACTGCAACAGGTTCATCCACTTCATCACTCCAGACAATCACTTTATTGTTTCTTACCCATGCTTTAGCCCAATAAAATTTCTGATTGGCACCTGCAATCATAAAGCCCTGCAGGTAACCATATTTATTACCGGTTGCAACCAAACCTTTACCAGTATTTTCGAACTCGATTACAATTTGTTTGTTTCGCACAGTCATGCTTTTGTACATGGGGCCGCCTGCAACTATATTTTTTCCGTAATCATTTTTTAATGCAAGCAGGGCAAGCCGTTTGCCAACATCAAGTTTATTTCTTGGATGAATATCTTTTGCATCGCCAATATCAGTAGTAACAGCCATCCCTGTTTTTGCTAATTGCAATGTGTTTCTTTGCGACTCTCTCAGTTCAGCCCATGCACTTCCTGTTGTTTGGTTTTGATTGTTTGCATTGAACGATGCCAGTTGTACAAAGTAGAAAGGAAAATCGCCCTGCTTAAACTTATTTCTCCAGTCCTGGATCATTAACGGAAAACTTGCAGCATACTGCTGAGCTCTTTCAGCATTACTTTCGCCCTGGTACCAGATCACTCCTTTAAAAGCAAAGGGGATCAACGGATGAATCATTGCATTGTACAAAAGTGCAGGCATTGAATTTGGATTAACAGAAGTAACAGATGAATGAACATCCACCCTTGCTTTCCACTCCCCAGCCAATGAAACAGTTCCTGTAGTGGTTTCAAGTTTCATATCATTGGCATCACCCCAAAAACCACCGCCACCACCTGTATCAAGCACTTTAACTGCAATCACATTTTTACCTTCCTTCAGCAGCTTTGCAGGTATAACATAACGTCTTACTTTATCATACACACAGGTTTCATCAACCTTAACACCATTTACGAATGTTACATCACAATCATCAATTTTTCCAAGCCACAGTACAACATCCTTACCTGTTTGTTCAGCAGTAAGTGTAACTGTTTTTCTGTACCACACAGTTCCATCAAGACCTGCAAGACCCTGCTCCTCCCAACTTTTCGGAGCCACTAAATTGCTCCAGCGGAAATCATCGTATGCAGGAAGCTCCCAACCAGTTTTTACTTCCTTATCATCGGTATACTGGAACGATGAAACATTTTTTTTGATGTTGAGTATTTGCTCTTTCTCAAACTGCTCTCTGCTTGTTGGTAACTGATTTGCAATTGCTGCAAATTCAGGATGGGTTTGCAAACCACTCTTACTGATCCATGTTTCCACAATTGTACCACCCCATGATGTATTGATTAAACCAACAGGAACATTCAATTCTTTTTGTAATTGCTTTGCGAAATAATAACCAACTGCAGTAAAGTTTGGTGCAGTTGCCGGACTGCAAACCTCCCAACCATTGCTTTTAAAATCATTTTGCGGTTCAACACTGATTGTGCGTTCAACTTTAATGTGCCTGATAAGGTTATTGTTTGCTGAAGCAATTTCCTGCTCTGCATTAATGGTTGCCGATAATGGCCACTCCATATTCGACTGCCCGGAACATATCCATACTTCTCCAACTAAAATATCATTCAGCTCAACTGTATTTGATTTGCCTTTAACCTTTAACGTAAACGGACCGCCGGCCTGCTCATTATCCAGGTACAGCATCCATTTTCCAGTTTTATCAGCAGTTGTTTGTTTTGTTTGATTGTTAAACTGAACTGTAATTTTTTCACCCTTTGCAGCCCATCCCCACACAGGTACAGGTGCGTTTCGCTGAAGTACCATATGGTGGGTAAATACAGAAGCAATTTTTACCTCTGCTTTTAACAGTGCAGCAGGTAAAAAAGCAAATAAGAATAAAATCGTTTTCATCGTCTCTGATTTATATGTTTATCTAATTGTCATTTCCGCCAATACCGGAAAATGGTCCGACGGATATTTTTTATCGTAAGAATCAGTAATTGTTGCAAATTTTTTCACCGTAAGTTTTGCATGCTGCTTTACAAAAATGTAATCAATACAATTTTCCGGAATTTTATCAAACTGAAAGCCATTCCAGGTATCAGCAGGGCCATATGCCGGTATTTCACTGATAGTTCTGCTGTTTAAAAAAGCTGTCAGCATGAACTTAACCGGCTCATCAATTGGTTTTGCATTGAAATCACCTGTGATAATTACCGGAACATTTTCTGTATGGGAAAGTTCATTGATTTTTTGTGCAATGAGTTTTACCGATTCTATCCGTGCGGTTGTACCCATATGGTCGAGGTGTGTATTAAAAACCCAGACCTTCTTTTTTGTTTTTTTCGATTGAAACAAACCATAGGTGCAAACCCTGTTGCAAGCTGCATCCCATCCTCTTGAAACAGAATCGGGTGTTGCAGACAACCAGAATGTTGCTTGTTGAAGCAATCTGAATTTTTCTTTATTATAAAAAATGCAGGAGTACTCCCCTTCGGTTTTACCATCATCCCTGCCCACACCTATATGGCTGTAATTGCTGAGCTGTGATGTTAAAAATTCCAATTGATGATGCAGCACTTCCTGTGCTCCAATAAAATCGGCTTCATAGTAATTCATTAATGTAGCCACTTTGTCTTTTCGTTTTTCCCACCAGTTATCGCCATCGCTTTTTACATCCAGCCGTATGTTAAAACTCATTACCTTGACTGTTGTTTGTGCATTTACACACAACACAAATAAAAGACTGCTCAGAAAAAATATTTTTCGCATAATTTCTATTTTAACCACGGGCTTTCAAACCCGAGTTTGTTTAAACCTGTTTTTATCTCCGGGCAACTCATAAATAATTTCCACAACAATCCTGTTCTGTAATTTTCTATCATTGCAACAATTGGCCCCTGGTCAATTGCCAGATGACTTTTTGCATACCAGTTTTGCGTTTCATTAAACGCATCAACAAAACCATACTCACTCCAAATACTATCTCCCAAATCAAAATAAAAATGCTTCAACGCTTTCATTGAATAGCCGGGAGTATAAGGAAATGCACTTAACGCTGCTGTTGGAGATATCGTTCCCAAATCTTCAGTTGGTGAGTGTGCTGCATAGCCATTGTATGTATCGCTTGCAGTTAATCCCCAGCAATGCTCTCCGTAGCCTTTAAAGTTATTAGGATTTTTAATACAATGTTCACGGTTGATTAATGTGTGATTCCTGTTTTGCTCCCAGTAATCAGCATAACGGTCTTTCAAACCTCTCGGATCAAGCCCGAGAAAAGAATAATGCGAAAAGAAAAGCGGGCCTCCGTAATCAAAACCAAGCGGAAGTTTGATACCATAAAATTCTTTCCCGTTTTTGAAGAAATTACTTTCTGCCCAGCCCCGGTGATATACAGCAGGGCTAACCTGGTACCGTTCATTGGGACATGATGCAGCAAGCACATACATAATTAAGCATTCATTAAATCCACGCACCGGAAAATTCATTGCCCAACCATTATTCGGGCTCCAGTGCCAATACAATACTTCCTGCCCCTGCGTAAACCAATTCCATTCTATATCAGGCCACATCCAGTTAATGCGGTTTCTCAGTTCATTTTCAATTTCATTATTGGCATTGAAATATTGTCTTGCACAAAGCAGGCCTTCAAACAAGTAAGCTGTTTCAACCAAATCAGCGCCATCATCTTTTCTGCCAAACGGAATTGTTTTACCTGTTGCTCCATCCATCCAATGCGGAAAAGCGCCATGATAGCTTTCTGCCTTCAGTAAAAAATTCACCATCTTCAGTAAAAATTTTGCAGCAGTATCTCTTGTTATCCATTTTCTTTCAGTTGCCACAATAACACTCATAATACCAAAACCAGTTCCGCCTACTGCAATCGTTTCGTGCCCGTAACCAAATTCAGTATTGCTTCTTTCTCTTGCCATACCACTTACAGGATGTGCAAAATCCCAGAAATAACGGAATGTTTGTTTTTGAATCAGATCAAGCAATGCAGAATCGGAAAGATTTTTTGGTCTTGCTGTTGCATCAAATGCAGTAATTTTTTTTTGTTTTTGTGCACTTACAAAAAAAGAAACAAAAAACAGCAATACAAACAGAAGAATTGATTTTACATTCATTGGCAGATATTATAAGTAAGGAGCAGTAAATCCCAACCTTTTCATTCCATTTTTAATTTCCGGGGCACTTGTAAATAAATTCCATAACAAACCTGACCGGTAATTCTCAATCATTACAACTATCGGCCCCTGGTCAATTGCAAGTGTTGAAGAGGCAAACCACGGATCTTCTAATTTAAATGCATCATAAAATCCATAACCTCCCCAAAGCTTATCGCCAAGTTTGTAATAAAAGAATTTCAGTGCATTCATACTTTCAGTTGGTGTGTATGGAAAAGATGAAAGTGCAGCCGTAGGCGTTATTACTCCCTTATCGTTTGTAGGGCTGTGTGCCTGGTAGTATGATGGTGAAGGACCGTCGCTTGCAGTTAAGCCCCAGTTTATATTACTGTAACCATAATGGTTTGCAGGATTTGCTTTGCAATACTCATAATTGATAAGCGTATGATTTCTTGTTTGTGTTTGATAATTGGCATACGCATCACTTAACCCGTTTGGATTAATGCCAAGGAAAGAGTAATGCTCA